>CAVWNR010000001.1:0-1543487 GCA_963756525.1 uncultured Actinomycetota bacterium
ACCATGAGTCCACCCACCTCCGGTGCCGGGCCGGGCGGCACACGCCGACACGGCATTGGCCAATCCGGCCCGCCGCGCTGACATCCTGCAGCGAATCGCTGGGCGCGCGGCGGCACGCAGCGCTGGATCCAGATCAAACAACACGATCAACCCAGTCATCAAAGATGCGTGGCTCCAGCCTCGATCGCCCGCACCGGTCGAATGTTCATGCACAGCGTCCCCCGGCCTACACCAGCCGCGCGGAGATCTTGGCATGTGCCGACTGAGGAGTTGGCCGGCACGCTTGGTGGGAGCGGAGATCCGTCTCAAGGCCGGTACGTTCCCGGTTACAGGTGAACGATGCCGGACCGCCGAGCGACGGGCGTCGATGCTGTTCGCCGGCGTGCATCGGTGCTGTCAACGCCGGTGCGGCCCGGAGCGGACACCGGGGTGAGCGGCCCCGCGGCGCGGCGGTGCATGGTGCGGCATTCGGGTTGGCGGCGGCGGAGCCGGTGGCTGGAAGTCGACAACGCGCTGCTGCCATTCCTGCGCTGTGGCAGCGGATCCTGATCAGCGCTGCGCTCGCTGCCCTCCTGGGGTGCGCGGCGGGTCGGCCGCTGCGGGCGAAACCGGTCCCGGTGCGGAACTCGGCCGCGGTCTCCCCGGCGTTGGCGGTCCCCCCGGCGGGCGCGAACAACTCGACCCGCAGCCGCGGACGGCGCGGGAAGCAGGCCATGTCCACCGCCCCGCTGACCGCGGCGCACACCACCCGGGCCTCCGGCACGGCCAGGATCAGCCACCCGACGCCGCTGCGCGCCCGCAGCGGCCGCCCGCGAGATACCGTCCGCTCCGCGAAGACCCCCACACAACGCCCGTAGTGCAGCTCGCGTACCGCCGCCGCCAACGCCGCCCGACCCCGGTGCCCCGCTCGATCGGGATCTGCCCCATCGCGTCCGGCAGCCAACCCAGCGGCCGCCACCGCCACAGCGACGATCTGGCCAGCGCGTGCACCTGCCGCCGCACGGCGACCGCGACCAGCAGCGGATCCCACGCGCTGTCGTGGTTGCCAGCAGCACCGTGGCGCCGGTGCCCGGCAGGTCGGTCCGGCGCACCACCCGCAGCCGGCCCCACCAGCGCACGAATGGGATCGACGCTGCTAGGAACATCCGGTACGCGCCCGACACCGGCTCGCCGCTCACACCCAGCCAGTGTTCACCGCGCACCGCGGCCGCCGGCCAGCGCAGCAACACGCGATAGGGGACGTGCGGATCGGAGACGTCGCCGGGACGGCCGGGTCGCTGTGCGCCGGGCTCATCGCGCCTTGCGCGCACTGCGCGCCGTCGCGAGCAAGGTCGCAGCAGCGCGCAACATGCAAGCGATCGCGTCCTTGAGCCTGTCACACAGCCGGCGGCCTGGCCCCGTGTCAACGGCCAAGTTGTGGTCCCCGCTGGTGGCCAACTGAAAGTCCCCGCTCCTTGGGTGTTTTCGATGTTCGGTTCAGGTCTGGAGTCGGCGGTGTTCGGCGACTCGGCAGGCTGGTGTGCAGTAGCGGCGGGGTTGTCCGCGTTGGTTGGTTGGGCAGTGGAAGGTGCGGTTGCAGAGCCACCGGTCGCAGCGGCGGAGTAGGCAGTGCGGGTGGTCTGGGCAGGGCCAGGCCCGGGTCGCCGGGCTGTAACGATATTCGCGCTGTTGGGTCATCGGACCGGCGTGGCTTCGATGGCGGTGCGGGCGCGGGCCTGTTTCATCCGGTAGCTGTCGCCGTCGGTGATGACGACGTGGCAGTGGTGTAGCAGCCGGTCGAGCAGGCTGACCGCGGTGGTGTGTTCGGGCAGGAACCGTCCCCAGGATTCGAACGGCCAGTGTGAGCCAATGCCCAGCGCGCGGCGTTCGTAGGCGGCGGCGACGAACCGGAACAGCAGTTGCGCGCCGGTGTCGTCCAGCGGTGCGAAGCCGAGTTCGTCGCAGAGGATGAGGTCGTTGCGCAGCAGGGTTTCGATGACCCGCCCGACCGAGTTGTCGGCCAGGGCGCGGTAGAGGGTTTCGACGAGCTCGGCGGCGGTGAAGTACCGCACCCGGTGCCCGGCCTGGACCGCGGCGACACCCATGGCCACCAGGACGTGGCTTTTGCCGGTGCCGGCCGGCCCGATCAGGCAAGTGTTCTCCGCGGCCCGGATCCATTCCAGGCTGGCGAGGTAGTCGAAGGTCGCCTTGTGGATCGAGGACGCGGCGACGTCGAACTGGTCGAGGGTCTTCACCACGGGGAACGCCGCGAGGCGCATGCGGGTGCGGGCGTTGGAGTCGTCGCGGGCGGTGATCTCGGCCTCGACGAGGGTGCGCAGGAACTCCTCGGGGTCCACCGCTGCGTCTTCGCGGTGATCAGCAGTTCGGGGGCGAGGCGGCGCATCGCGGCCATCTTCAACCGTCTCAGCCCGTCGTTGAGATCGCCCGGCAGCGGCGGCGGGGTGGTGGTGCTCATGACGGGTCGCCGCCGATCTTGTAGTCGCTCAGCGGGCGGGTCGGCACGCTGGGCAGGGTCAGTACCAGCGCCTGCCCCGCCTGCCGTGGGCTGGGTGCGGCACCGGCGGCGGCCAGGATCGAGCGCACGTCATCGGCGCGCCAGCGGCGGAACTGGACCGCACGCTCTAGCGCGGCGAGCAGCGCCGTGTCGCCGTGCGCGGCCTGCAGGGTGAGGATCTCGCCGATCTCCCTGGCCAGGTTCGCCACCCCGGCTGCGGCGGCGCCGGTCAGGAAGGACGCGGCGACCTCACCAAGGGACAGGAACCGCTTCTCCTGCGCGGTCTTGGCCCGCGGCGCGCGCCGCGGCTTGTCCGGCCGGCTGCTGCCATAGTGCTCGTCGAGGATGCTGGTCTCACCCGGCGCGACCAGGGCGTGCTCGGCGACGAGTTCGCCGGTGAACACCTCGAGCACCTGTACCCGCTCGGCGAGCACGCTGATCAGCACACTCGCGCCGATGAGCCGGTTCGGCACCGAGTAGCGAGCCGAGCCGAACCGCACACACGACAGCTTGTCGACCTTGCGGCTGATCGGCCTGGCGCCGATCTCGCAGCGCAGCGACGGCAACCCCCCGAGCAGCTTCCGCTCGGCGTCCAGCCGCTGCGCGGGGACCGCGCAGATCTGCGACTGCACCACCGCGTTGACCTCGGCGCACCACCGCACCGCCATGCCGTTCGCGGCGGCCAGGTCGGTCACGGCGGGTTCCTGCGGCACCATCAGGTCGCGTTTCGCGTACCCGACAAGCGCCTCGACGATCCCCTTCGACTCAGGATCGTGGGCCTCACAAAAGTCAGGCCGGAAACCGTAATGGGTCGCGAAGCGTACGTAGTTCGCCGTCGGCACGACGACGTTGGCCACCACACCGGCCTTCAGGCAGCCCATCCGGTCAGCGAGCACCATGCGCGGAACCCCGCCCAGCACCTCGAAGCACTCGGCGAGCAACGCCATCGTGGTGGCCGCTTTCTCATCGGCGGCGAAGCGCACGAACCGGAACCTCGACCACGCCAGCACCGCGCAGAACACGTGCAGCCCGTTCTCCACCCCCCAGTCGATGACCAACGTGTCCCCGGGCGTCCACACCGCCGGACGGCGGCCACGATGATGACCCTGCCGCCACTGCCGTTTCACCGTCGCCACCAGCCGGCGGAAGTTCCGCGCCGACCCCTCATACCCGCCCGCACGTGCCGCGGGCAGCAGCCGCTTCGCCGAGATCCGTCCGCTCGTCTTCCTCACCCGCTCCCCGACCAGCTTCTCCACCTCGTCGTAGTTATGCCCCCGGTCCTTGCGCGCCGGCGCTGCACCGCCGGCGTTGTGCCGCTCGACGATCCGCTTCACCGTCTTATGTGTGGTGCCGCATACCTCCGCCGCACCCCGGTAGCTACCCACCTCCCGGTAGGCCGCGATCACATCCATCCGTTCCCTCGCGTTCATCATTGGTGTCCCCTGCCCGGTGATCGATGATCTGGTTGGCACCGACACCCTCACCGCGCAGCGGCCCACACCGTGGACAGGACACGCGAGAAACGGGGACTTCTACCTGGCCAAAACCGGGGACCTAAACCTGGCCACCACTGGGGACTTTCTCATGGCCACGGACACCCCGGAAGCGGTCGATCCGATCGCGCCGGTAGACCGAAAGCGATCCTTTGCGTTGAACCCGGGGCGCTTGGGCTGTCCGCTGGTTGGGGGACGCACGGTCCTCCGCCGGGTCGGCTGCTCGTGCGACGGCGCCGGCCCGGCGCCGAGCGCAGGGTTAACGGGATCGGACAGAACGTCCGGTGGACGCCCGGATGACCGGAGTCCTCACCCGTTTCAAGGAGTTGATTATCATTCGTATCACCACCAAGACCACCGGTGTGCTGCTGGCCGGGGCCGCGCTGTGCGGGCTGGGGTCGCTGAGCTCGCTCGCCTACGCCGACACCCCCAGCAGCGCGCGGCACACCGTCGGGGCCCCGCAGCAGGTGCTGTATTCGCGCGGGTTCCTCGTCTACAACCTGACCTCCACCCCGATGACGTTGAAGAGCGTCACCGGTGACGGCAACTTCGAAGGCAGGCCGGACGTCGGGTCGGTGTTGCAGCCGGGCCAGCACGCCGACTTCGAGGTGCAGTACCGGGCATTCAGCGTGCAGAACGACGACATCACCTACAGCAACGGCTCGTCCGCCCTCGACGCGCGGCTCACCGTCGACGGCCTCAACGACGCCGGCAGGCCGACCTCGACCTGCAGCCGCGTGTCCGGCCCGGACGATTGCGCCAGCGACGGCGGCACGACCATCCGGATCACCGAGCCGGCCGGCACCGTGATCAACATCGACGGGTCGCAGGCCCAGTCCCAGGCCGCCGCCCTCAAGCAGTTCTGCGCGCAGAACTCCGACGCCAGCTGCACCTTCACCCCGACCGGCGAGACGAACGTGGACAGGCCCAAGCACGTGCTGGCCACCGAGACCAACAACGGCACCCGCGACGCCACGTTGAGCGTCACCAAGACCGACGACGTGTCCTCCACGAACAGCGTGGACCTCAGCGCCAGCGTGGGCGGCAACATCGCCGGCCTGGTCGATGTGCAGATCACCGCCGCCTACGGTCACACCTGGTCCCAGGGGCACTCCTTCGCGACCGGCGTCAGCAACATCGTCCCCGCGGGCTACTACGGCCAGATCACCGCGATCGCCCCGATGATCCGCGACACCGGCAACTTCACCATCACCGTCGGCAACACCACGATCAACCTGCTCGGCGTGTACTTCGACAGCCCCAACCGGGACGGCGCCGAGCACTTCGGCTACGACGAGCACCCGCTGTCCCAGGCGCAAAAGGACAGCCTGCCCAAGACCGCCATCGTGAGCACCCGCTGACCCGACACCCGGCACCGCCCACCACACCACACCGCACCACAGCGCACCACCGCCGCCCGGACGGCCCACCCGCCGTCCGGGCAGCTCACATGCACAGACCCGGACCCGCCCTCGGCCACGAGCAGTCCACCAACCACCCGGCTCTCCCGGGCCGGCAGCCGCAAGATCGACCGGGTGCTGCACATCATGGCCATCGTGCAGTTGGGCAACCCACCGCGGGCCGCGCCTACTACGGCCGCAGAGTCGCTGACGGCAAGGCCACGACGAAGCGATGCGCGGCCTCAAACGCCGCCTGTCCGACCTCGTGTAGCAGCAGATGGTCCTCGACGCCCGCGCCGCCACGGCGACACGACGGGCCCGCCAGGGCAGATGGGGACGACTGTTGACTCCAGCGTGGCCGACCCGACGCCCCGACGCCGGCGCTTCGGAAAGGCCACTTCCCGGACCCGCCATGGCCAGCGTAGAACCGCCCAGCCGACCGCGGACACCGCCTGAACGCACGCCGGCAGGTCTGGCTGCTCGGCGTCGCTCTGATCAGTCGAACAAGCGATCGTCAACAGTGTGTAGTCATGCGATGGAGTGGCTGATATGGCTACTCAGGCATCAGGTGTGACCGGGCCGCGGGAGGTTGCTGCCACCGGGTGCCGAGACCGGAGCCGGCTAGCAGACCGGGTGACTGTCCCGGCGGCGGATTCGTTCACCCGAGAGCGCATGACCATCTGGTTGCCGCGCCGCATCGCGACCGCACCCGCCGGTCCGGTCAACCGGCCGGCAACCGGTCCCCTGTCGCCGGGTGGCGAGTTCAGTAGCGCTGCGCGACTGTGATGACCTCTTCAACGTCGCCGATGAGCACGGCGACCTGGCTGACGTCCAGCCGCCCCTGCCTGTTCACAAGGTCTTTCACCTGGCCGAGTTCCTGAGCCGAGCGCTGCCGCCAGCTTTCCACGACGCGCACCATATTGGCGTATCCGGTCGCGGTGCAGTCTTTGCGCAACTCGCTGAGCACTCCGCTCACCCCACCGGCCACCTGTTGCGCCAGGCTCTTCTCATCGCGATTGAGCTTGCTGCTGCCCTGCAGCTTCCCCACCGTATCGAGCTGTGCCTCGATCTTGTCCAGCTGCGCCGAGAGCGCCGTTACCGCATCCCTCCTGTTCCGATCGGCCGGCGACATTCCGACCATCTCATGATTATCGCTCACCGCGGATCCGCCCTTCTTGAGGTCAATCAGTTGCCGGTGCATTAGGTTCCTGCGTCAACTCTTTTGTCGCAAAATACCGCCGCGACAGTTAGCCAAGACCAAGCAGACGGAGGCGCCCTAATTCTCGAATAGTTGCTGACGATCTCGAGCAGGGTTTCGGTCCGTATCACACAGACAATCCCACGCCCCGGGTAAGTCTGTCGCAATAGAGAACTACCGCGCCGGGCGCCCGGGTGAGCGGCGCCGTGCATCTCGTTGAGCGTCGTACGGGCTGCGCCGCACTGCGTGGGCAGCGGGTCAGTGCTGCCAACCAGGATCACGAGAACGTCAGCCCTGACCAGGGCGGAGCACCGAGCGAGGCGAACGAGCGCCTCCGGTCCGGATTCCAGCCTCGCTGCCCACGCCGTGGCGTGGATCGTCCTACCATCAGCGCCTCGGACCAGCGGCCAGCTCACCCGCCACCCCTGGCCCGGAACGTCGATGTCCGTGCTGACCACAAACGCCGGCTGCAGCCATGTCAACTTCGGTCCGGCGGCCGGCGCGCTGAGCACAACATCCCCGATGCCGGGATCTGCTGCCCGCGCGGTAACCAGACATCGCCCGCCGGGCAGGCAACCCGCGGCGCGGCCACGCGCGTCGCCGACAACCGGTAGACCGAGCGGCACCGGGCCGCCGGCAGCACCAATCTCGCGCCAGCCACCACGACCGGTGTGATCATCCATGCACCCCGCCAGCAGCGGGTTACCGGCCCACCGCGGGCACCCACCTCGTCGTGCCGGCCGGCAGGCATGCCCGCCCGGTGCACCGTGCCTTGCATGGCGATCCGTCGGGTGGCGAACACGGTGCGCGACACGCAACCCCCGGGCACTGAGCAAGGCCGGTGCAAAGGCGACCCGAGCCTATGACCATGCAGCGTACCGACGCAAACACTCAGCGTTTGTAGTCCGGCAGGCAGGCGTGGCAGCATAGAGCCGAGGAGACGGCGGCGGCGCGATGCGCTAGTTCCTGCTAGTGCGCGTCGCTGCAGGGGGGTTCGAGGTGTGGTCGCTGCGGCGGGTCGGCAGTCTGTGGTGGGTCAGCGCGCCGCCGCCGCGGCTGCCCGCCCGGTTGGGTTGCCGGCGCGGCGACGCCGATGCGGCGCTGCGAGGTCCACGGTGAGGTCACCCGCCGTCACCCGCTGCCGTCATCCCGCCGCCCAATCTCGGCGAGCTGCAATCTGCTCTGCCGATGAGAGATGGCCCCCGAGGGATGCCAATACCGCGCACGGACCAGTCGACCGGTCTCCGCGGCACAAGTAGCCGACGGCGAAAAGGAGCATCCGATGAGCGGTGCAGCCTTCCTGATTACCGCCGACCAGGACGCGCGCGACCCCAAGCTCGCGCGGAAGCTGGTGCGCGCAAACAACTTCCGCTCCCTGTCTAAGTCGACCAGCTCGGGCGCGGGCGATGTCACCGACGGCGTGCTCAATGTCCCTGAAGACGCCGTCCTGCTGATGATCGGAAACACCGACGAACTGCTGGCCGCCTGCGCGGCCGCTCTCAACAGCGACGGCATCAACAGGATCGAGACCGGCCAGGGACACTACCTGGCCGGCTACTTCGTACGGATCTCGGTCTCCCCGGTGCCGGTACCGCTACTCGGCCAGGTGGATACCCTGCTCGGGATCGGCTGCGCGCAGCACTACTGGCAGCAATTCACTCCCAGCACCCATTCCTGGCGGTCAGTGAAACACTCGACCAGCACCACCGCGTTCTATTTGCGGCCGAATCCGCAGCCGGACTGCTATCTCATCGACATGATCAACGACTGCAAGGCGCAGTCCCCGGGGGCCTTCATCTGACCTGAGCTGCCCCGGTCACAACTCTGCCCGGCGGTCAACAGGCAGCGAACCTGGCATCGATCGACGGCATGCCTCAGCGGAGGCAGCGCGTTTTACCTGCTGCTCACCGCCGACAGCCTCGCACTCGCCGTCCTGGTCAGTCACCAGCGCGCACCGGCACGACATGACGTCGCGTGCCCATGCAGCAGAGCCCAGCAGGTGTGCGCGACGGTTCTCAACTCGGCAAACTGCCGCCGATCGACCGGCCGCCAGCCACCGCCCGGCCGCCTCGACAACCTGCCGGAACTCCAGTACCAATGTTCGCGGATCCGCCGCGCTCCGGAAGCATTTCGTGATCTTGTTGTCGTGACGCAGCGTGACCGATTTCGGGTCTTCGGCGTTTCGCCGTGTGACTCGCAGGGCGAGAAATGTCGCCGTGTTGGTTTTGTCATGGCGGAAGGTCTCTCGCGTCCCTCGGGTCGGTTCGCTGCCGGCCGCGTCGATGTTCAGTGACGGGGCTGGTTGTCGGGAAGGCGTACCTCGACGCCGAGTGCGGCGCAGCGAGCGGGTCGTTTCCGATCTCAGCCAGTTGCTGCTTGGGCCGGTCAGCCGGGGTCGAGATCGTCGCCGGTGGGGTCGGGCAGGCTCACATCGGACGGGTGCACGTCGAGGGTGCGGCCGGTGGCGAAGCGCACCCGCAGCACGTCGGGCTGCGGGCGGGCGATCACCACGCCGCGGGTGCCGCGGCGCACCGTGGCGCGCAGGAAGCCACCCAGCGGCTGCACGGCCACGACCCGGTCACCGACGTCCAGCTCGGGTGGCCGGTCCGGGTACGGGCGGCTCACCGCCATCCCGACACCGGCCGCGGCGCGACCGCGCGCATCGTGACCTGGCGCGGGCGAGGATCGTCGCTCACCGCTGGCCACCTCCGCGCCGAACACCATCCCCGACCGGCCGGGGCGGGGTCCACGTGCCAACACCAGCATAGGAACCGCGGATGCGGTGGGCCGGTGCGGGAGAATTGCAGCGGCGAGGAGAAGGGGGTGCCTGGTGGAGTGGTCCGCCGGGACGGCCGGGAGAGCCGGATGAGCTGGGAGGACATGGCGAGCGCGGTCCGCGTCGGCGCCGAGGCGCGGCTGCCGGATGTGGTGCGGGCGCGAGCCGTGCGGGTCGTCGCTGCTAACGCCGTCGACCCCGCCGATGCGGCGCTGCTGCTGGACGTGCTCGGCTTCACCGCGGTCGAGCTGGCCGAGCTGGTGGCGAGTAGGCCCACGCCGGTTTGAAGCGCGGCGCAGGCGAGCTGACCGGGCAGCACGATCGGCCGTGCGCGGGCACGCTAGATCACGACATGGCCGGCTGCGATCATGGCGCGGATCGGGGGAGGCGTGGACGGGGCCAGACGGTGTGAAGGGGTACCGGTGCGCAGCAGGTGCAGCCTAACCCGGCCCGGGCCTAAACCCTACCGCGCTGAGCACCCCGCCGGAGCTGCGGCGCGAGCCGGCGGCGGGCGATCGGCCGGGTCAGGGCAAGCTTACCGGGCGGCCGGCGCTGATCGCCACCGCCAACTCGTTGAGCACGCCCGCCGGCAGCCGGACCCGCAGCCCGCCCAGGGCGTCGGCGAGCAGCCGCCGTATCCGCGCGGTCGGCGCTCCGGCCTGGCTGCGGGCGATCCCGCGCAGCACCGCTTCTGCCTGCGCCCGACGCTGCCGACGGAGCTGATCCGCAACCGAGCGATGCGGCGGCCGCACTGCCGGTGTAGCCGAACACGCCACTGCCATCCCGAACTCCTCGTCAGTCAAACGCCTGTTCGACAGGGTAGCCCGGGCCGTATTCAGCGAGCGTGAGGCTCCGGCCGTCCTCAACGGCGTGTCGCCATCCTCATACTCCCTACCGACAGGCGCGTCCGGACATGGCCTGTTCCGCAGACATCGGCAGCTCGTGACCAGTCCGGTCGTGCCGAGAGTCGTACGTTCGATATGCCCCGCTCACTGTCAGATTCGCGCGGCCTCGCGCTCTGCGACCCGCGGCGGGGCCCGAGATCACGAAGATCCTCGTCGGCGGATCATGATCAGGCGAGCGCCGCCGTCCGTATAGCCGACGCTCACCGGGCACTTTCTCGGGCCACGTATACGGGCTTGACGGCCCGCCCACAGGGGATTGAGCCTCCGCTCCCGTGCGTCGGTGGCCGCTGGCGGTTCCTCTTGTGCACACCGGCGAGACCATCATCGGGGTGTCAGCGCTCGGGGGGCGGCTCTGTTGATCTCGCTACTGCTTGAGTTCTATTTCGACGAATATTGCCGGCGCGCCGATGTTCGGGAGATCGTGCTCGGTGCCGGCGTTGCCTCGGTAGGACGAGCCGGGCTGTTGGGTCATCTCGCGGGTGGTGAGGTCACGTGGTGCGAATTATTACTGCGGCGACGTTGGGTCGGTGTCTTCGCCGAGTCCGAGCAGCAGCACCACCACCATTGCGACCGGGACGCCTGATGATCGTCGCTGCCGTGCTGACGGTGATCCTGCTCGGTGCGGTGATGTGGCCTCACTGGCCGGAGCGCCGACTTCCGCGACCCCGCGTTCAGCCTCTGGCCGTTGCAGGGCATATTCGATGATCCGAGCGCAACCCCACTGCCCGCGCTGGGGCATGCCGGGCACTCGCGGCGGCGGGCATGCCGTGGCATCGGGCGGCGGGCAACAGCCGCGCTCGGTGGCTGGCCTATGAGCACGACGCTCTGGCTGCGGATCGGTCAGCCCGCGCGTCATGGGGAGTACCCGTGACCTTGTTCGCCCTTGCCGTGCTGTTGTTTGGCCTGGTCAGTACCGCTGTCGCCCGCCTGCTGACGGCCGACGAGTTGCCCGTGGCCGACGTGAGCGCGACCGTCGAGCGGCTCGGCATCGTGCTGGCCGACTCGCGCATCGTCCAGTCGCTGCCCGGCGGCCGCTACCGGCTGGCGCACGAGCCGGACCGCACCGGGCAGCACTGCTGAGCGTCAGACAGGCGGGCGCATCAACGCCTCGACGTCCACCGCGCCGCCGGCCGCGGCGAAGTCCGCCGCCACCGCGGCCCGCAACTGCTCGTCGGTGAGGTAGTCGACGCCGGCGAGGGCCAGCGCCGCCGCGCCGTCGACGCAGGCCCGGTCACCCGTCGCGGAGCCGGCACACTCGGCGAATCCGGCGGTGTGCGCGGCAACCGAGGCCGGCGCGATCCCGATGTAGGGGTGGATCGCCGGCAGCCGCAGGCTGACGTTGCCGAGGTCGGTCGAGCCGTGCGGCCGCTCGCTCCCGCCCACCTCCTGCCCGCGGGCGGCCAGGTGCTCGGCGAACCGGTTGGCCAGCGGCAGGTTCGGGCGGATCGGCAGGTTGGGGGCGATGCGGTCCCACTGCGCGTCCAGGCGGGTCTCGGTGAGCAGCGCCGCGCCTTCCAGGACCTTCTGCACCCGCTGGGTCAGCTCGACCAGGCCGGCGACGTCGGCGGAGCGCAGCAGGAACCGGCCGCGGGCCAATTCCGGCACCACGTTCGCCGCCTGCCCGCCCTCCTGGATGATTCCGTGGATCCGCTCGGCGTCGCGGATGTGCTGGCGCAGCGCGGCGACGCCCTGGTAGGCGAAGACCATCGCGTCGAGCGCGTTGCGCCCGGCGTGCGGAGCGGACGAGGCGTGCGCGGCGCGGCCGTGGTAGCTGACCTCGACCGAGCGCAGCCCGACCGACGTCGCGGCGGCGGTGCTCGGGCCGCCCGTGGGGTGCAGCATCAGCGCGACGTCCAGGTCGGCGAACGCTCCGGCGCGGGCCATCAGTTCCTTGCCGGAGCCGTTCTCCTCGGCGGGTGTGCCGAAGAGCACCACCGAGCCGCCGGTGAGCGGCACCGCCGAGGCCAGCCCGAGGAACGCCCCGACGCCGGCGGCGCAGATGACGTTGTGCCCGCAGCCGTGCCCGATGCCCGACAGCGCGTCGTACTCGGCGAACACGCCGATCCGCGGCCCGCTGCGCTGCTCGCCGGTCTCGGCGCGCAGCGCCGTCTCCAGCCCGTAGCAGCTCACCTGCGCGGAGAAGCCCTGTGCCGCCAGCAGGTCTGCGACCGCCCGGACAGGACAGTGACGCAACGACGGGTCGGCACGGCGGTGGCGGCGCTGTGCCTGGTGCAGTTCGTCGACGTGCTGGGCGTGACGGTGGTGGTCACCGCGCTGCCGGCGATGCTGCGCGGCGTGCATGCCTCTGCCCAGGCCGGCAGCCTCATCGCTGCCGGGTACGCGGCGTGCTTCGGCGGGCTGCTGATGCTCGGCGCCCGGCTGGGCGATCGGTTCGGTCACCGCCGGGTCATCCTTTACGGGCTTGGCCTGCTCGCGGTGGCCGCGGTGCTGGCCGGCATGGCGAGCTCCGTGGCGATGCTGACCGCGGCCCGGTGCGTGCAAGGCGCGGCGGCGGCGGTGTCAGTGCCGGCAGCGTTGCGGCTACTGACCACCCTGACCGCAGAAGGGCAGCAGCGGGATAGGGCGATCGCGGCCTGGAGCGCGACCGGCGCCGCGGCCGGAGCCGGCGGGTTCGTCGTCGGCGGGCTGGTCACCGACCTACTGAGCTGGCGGGCGGTGTTCTGGGCCTACCTGCCGATCGCCGCCTCCCTGGGCGTGGCCATCGCCCGGGCCGTACCGGCCGACCGCGCGGTGAACCGGTCGATCAGGGTCGACGTGCTCGGCTCGGCCAGCTTCACCGCCGCAGTCATGGGGCTCATCGTCGGCACCACGCTGCTTACTGAGCATGGGCGAGCCGGGATCGGTGTCGGGCTGCTACTCGCCGCCGTCGCACTCACCGGGATGTTCCTCGCCGTGGACCGCCGGTCGTCGGCCCCGCTGATGCCGGCGGCGCTGCTGCGGCAACCGCCGCTACGTCAGGGCACGGGCGGCGCCCTGCTGAACACCTTCACCACGAGCTCGGCGATGACGCTTGCCACCCTCTACCTGCAGAACACCCGCGGGCACAGTCCGCTGGCCGCCGCGGGGATGCTGCTGCCGTTCAGCCTCGCAGTGATCCTCGGTGCGGCGCTGGCCGCCGGCCTGCTGCGCCAGTTGCGCCCACAGCAGGTGATCGCGAGCGGCCTGGCATTGATTGCCGCCGGCGACGCCGCCCTCATCCCGCTCGCCAGCACCTGGGCAGTGCCGATGGCCGTCGCCGTTGCCGGCGCGGGCATCGGCCTGTCCTCGGTGGCCGCCACCGGCCTGGGCACGACTGTCGCCGTCACCGACCGGGCGACCGCATCCGGGATCATCAACAGCGCCGCCCAACTCGGCACCGCCCTCGGCATCGCCGTCCTGCTGCTCGCCGCGGCGGCCACCAGCGGCGTGCCCGCACCGCACACCCCGGCCCCGACGATCGCCTGGGCGATCGCTGCGGCCACCAGCGGCGCTGCAGCACTCACCTACCTCCGGCTGCGTACTAACGCCGCCTCGCTGCCACACAGCGAACGGACCGCAGCCGCGACCTGAACCCATTTCGTTCACGGATCGCTGTGCGGGCCGGCGTCCAATGATGGGGCGTCAAGCAGGACCGTGGGGATCATTGATCCGGACGCCTGTTGCGCCGACTTGCGTCGTGCTGACAGCGGTTTTCGTGCGAGACGCGTCGTCAACTCTGGCCACGTTCCCTTTCGTGGTGTGGTAGTTGTTGAGTCGTGTCAGCCATCCGCGGGGCGGCGGCGGACGGGGCCGGGGCGGCTCCGGCGATTCGTGTCGATGATCGTGTGCCGTTGGCCGCGTGGCTGATCGCTGCTGTGTTTGTCGTGGTTGAGTTGGTGGTCAGCGGCCGGTACGGCTTTCAACAGGACGAGTTGTATTTTCTTGTGGCCAGCCATCACCTGGCGTTCGGGTATGTGGACCAGCCTCCGCTTGCAGTGCTGCTCGCGCGCACCACTGACCTGTTCGGTGCAACCCCGACCGCGATTCGGATTCTGCCGGCGTTGGCCGGCGCCGCGATCGTGGTGCTCGCCGCTCGGCTCGCCGCGCTCTTCGACGGGGGCCGCACGGCACGGGTGCTCGCGGCGCTCACCGTCGCAATCGCGCCGGTCTTGCTGGGTGCCGTACACGTCGGGAACACCACGCCGTATGACCTGCTTGGCTGGACACTCGTCACGGTCTGCGTGGCCACGGCGCTACTGCGGGGCCGGCCGCGGTGGTGGCTGTGTGCGGGGGTCACGGCCGGGATCGGCATCGAGGACGAGTACCTGATCCTGACCTTGCTCGCCGCCCTAGTCATCGGCATCCTCGTCACGTCCGCGCACCGGGGCGCCATGAAGACGCGGTGGCCGTGGCTGGGCGGCATCATCGCGCTCGTGATCTGGGCGCCGAATCTATTCTGGCAGTTCGCCAACGGATGGCCGCAACTGACGATGGCGTCCGCGCTGCACCAGCAGAACACCTCCGCGGTCGACTACATCGGCGGGCTGCCCGCGCAGCTCGTCTACGCGGGGCTGCTGGGGATTCCCCTGGCCATCGCGGGGCTCATCACGCTCTGGCGCGCTGCGCGGCTGCGGTTCCTCGGGGTCACCGCCACACTTGTCCTGATCTATGTCCTGGTCTGGATCCCGGGGAAGGTGTATTACGTCGATGGAATCCTACCGGCGATACTGGCCGCCGGGGCGGTAACGGCCGAGCGTTGGATCGCACAGGCCAGGCGGCCGCGCCTGCGGCGTGTGGTGATCGGCGCGCTAGCGCTGCTCGGCACTGTGGCCATCCTGCCGAGCACCCTTCCCGTCTTGCCGATCGCCAGCCTGCACACGGTGAGCGGGGCGACAAGCATCGCTGACGGGATCGGCTGGCCGCAGCTGAGCGCCGAAGTCGCGGCCCAGGATGCGGCGCTCACCCGGGCGGGTCGGGCGCCGACATCCATCTTCACGGGGGCCTACGCCGAGGCCGGCGCACTGGACGCCTATGGCGGCCGGTACCACTTGCCGGTAGTGATCTCAGGACACAACACGTTCTGGCTATGGGGGCCGGGACGCGCCTCCGACACGACCGTGTTGTACGTCGACGCGGCCGGGCAGCTCAAGCCCTACTTCGGCAGCTGCCGCCGACTAGCCACCTACAACCCCCCTGACCAGGTAAAGAACGACTGGAATGACCTGGCAATCGGCGTCTGCACCGACCCGGCCGGGACCTGGAAAACGCTATGGCCGCAGATGAAGCACTATGACTGACATCGACGCGGAGGACACCCGTCGCCGCTTCGGCGACAAACGCTCCGCCACAAAGACTGAGCTCGTATTCCGTTTGCCGCCACGCCCGGCCCGCGCGGGGATCGTCGCGCGGGACGCGCACGAGGGGAAGGATCGTCGGCGGGGCGCGCGGTCAGCTCTTCTTTGGCTCTTCGGCGAGCATCACGAGGATGCCGCTGGGTCCGCGGACGTAGGTGAGCTTGTAGACGTCGCCGTAGGTGGCTACGCCGCGCAGCGGGCGGCAGCCGTGTCTCGCAGCAATCTCGAGGGCCCCGTCGATGTTGACCACCGAGAACGCAACGCGGTGCATCCCGATCTCGTTTCGTGCGTGCCAGGCAGGTGGCTCGCTCCTACCCGGGGAACTGTCAAGCCCTGGCGCGTGCGATTTAGAGGTCTCGTTTCTCGTGTCGTGCTGATGAAGGGGCAGGACTGCCAATGGGTCATGGCTGCTATACGCGCCGATCTTGCGCCAGCGACGGATGAGCCTCGTGCCTGGTCGCGTCGATCCCGCCTCGTAAGCGCTCGAGTTCCGGCATCTGCGCGGCGCGCGCGAGCGCTGGTGGTGTGAGATAGCGCGCTGCAGCCCCGGGTTGCCGGCCCGCGGCCCTCGTCCACCCGCCGACCAGCGCTATGGGTGCCACCACCGCCGGCACCGACACCCAGCGGTGGGCAGCGGTCACCGCGCCACGGAGGTAGGTGGGTGGCTCGTAGGGGTATCGGTCGTCCGGCCGTGTCGAGAACCTGCGGGTCGTTCCGTCCCGTGGTTGGAGGACGGCAGGGTGGCCGTCCCGGACACGACAGGAGTTACACGATGGCCAAGTACCTGCTCCTCAAGCACTACCGGGGCGGCCCGGCGCCGGTCGCAGGCGCCGCGGGCCTGCAGGGCGCCACGCCTGATGAGTACCGCGCGCACATCGCCTTCATGGGCGAAATCAACGTGATGCTGCAGGAGTCCGGCGAGTTCGTCGACGCCCAGGGGCTCGCGCCGACCGGCACCTTCGTCCGCTACGGCGGTCCAGACGCCGCACCCGTCACCGACGGCCCGTTCGCCGAGAGCAAGGACCTCGTGGCCGGCTGGTGGATCATCGACGTCGAGACCGAGCAGCGGGCGCACGAGATCGCGGCGTACGCCTCGTCCGCGCCCGGCGCCGGCGGGCAGCCGATCTACGAGTGGATCGAGGTGCGGCCGTTCCTTACCGAGGCGCCGGATACCGCCGACGAGCTGTTCTCGCAGCTGTAGCTCGTGGTCGAGGATTTGCTGCGGGACCTCTCTTCGCGCGCGCTCGGCGTCCTCGTCCGTCGCGGTCTGGACTTCGCGAAGGCCGAGGACGCGGTGCAGGAGGCCCTCATCGAGGCGCACTTGCGCTGGCCGGGCGCGGGCACTCCGGCCGACCCGCTGGGCTGGCTGGTGACGGTCGCGCACCGCAAGTTCTTTGACGCGTGGCGCTCCGACACCGCCCGGCACCGCCGGGAGCAGGCCGCGCTCGTCGCGCCCGAGCCCGGCCCCACCGAGCAGTCCGACGACACCCTGCAACTGCTGTTCCTCTGCTGCCACCCGTCGCTGACACGGGCGTCGGCCGTCGCGCTGACCTTGCGGGCGGTCGGCGGGTTGACGACCCGGGAGATCGCCGAGGCGTTCCTCGTGCCCGAGGCGACCATGGCCCAGCGCATCAGCCGCGCCAAGAAGACCGTGAGCGGCCAGCGGCTGGACCGACCGGGCGAACTCGGCGCGGTCCTGCAGGTGCTCTACCTGGTGTACAACGCAGGCCACGGCGGTCGCGTCGACCTCGCCGCAGAAGCCATCCGGCTCACACGGGCGCTGCAGCACGCCGCGCCCGACCCGGAGGTGACGGGCCTGCTGGCGTTGATGCTGCTGCACCACGCGCGCCGCGCGGCGCGGGCCGACGCCGACGGTGGCCTCGTCACGCTCGACCGGCAGGACCGGCGCCGGTGGGACACCGCGCTGATCGCCGAGGGCGTCGCGCTCGTGCAGGGTGCTCTGACGGCTGACCGGCTCGGCCCCTACCAGGTACAGGCGGCGATCGCGGCGCTGCACGACGACGCCCCGACGGCCGACCAGACCGACTGGCCCCAGATCCTCGAGTGGTACGACACGTTGCGCGAGCTGCGTCCGCACGACCCGGTCGTCGCGCTGAACCGCGCGGTCGCCGTCGGCGAGGTTGACGGGCCGCGGGCCGGACTAGCGGCACTGACGGGACTGGAGGAAGCCCTGGGCGCGAACCACCGGCTCACCGCCGTCCGGGCGCACCTGCACGAGAAGGCGGGCGAGGCCGCCACGGCGGCGACGCTCTACGCAGCGGCATCAGCCTCGGCCACCAGCACCGTCGAGCGCGACCACCTGGCCCGGCAGGCCGCACGGCTGCGGCAGGGCTGACGACCCTGGCCGTCACTGCGGAAACAGGGCGCCCGCGTCGCCGTCGACGACCTCGCCGGCGATGCCGGCCGAGCCACTGCTGTCCGCCTTCACCGGCCCAGTCCTGCCGCCGCTCATCGCCACCTCCTGACCAGCCGCACGCGCAGGCGGCCCCATCCCCCGGCCCCCGCAGGAAGAGCTGTCGGAGCCCCCGCTCGGAAACCGCGTTAGTGGACGGCGGTGATCGTTCGGATGGCCGCCGACGCCCGTGTCAGGCCGCCCCCTCAGGTCCGCGCGTCCCTGTCTCGCACAGGAATCCGCTTGCGGTTACAGCCCTGCCGCCCGGGGCTTGCAAGGACGACAGGGTTATTCGGCATATCGGCCCAAAACGATCTGGAAGTAGTTGCCCTCGGGATCGCACAGATAGGCCGACCGTCCGATGAAGAACTCCGCGTCGACGGGTTCCTTCGTCACGCGCGCCGGCGTCACGCATGTGCTTGGTCAGCCGGTCCACCTCCTCGGCGCTGTCGACCTGCACGCCGATGGTGAGCCGGATGCCTCCCGGCGCTCGCCGCCGGTTCGGTGTTTCCGTCGCGGGCGAGCTTGCCGATAGGGAACAGGGCCAGCACGATGCCGCGCAGTTCGAAGACCGCGAACTCGCCGTCGTCCATCACCTGCGGCCAGCCCACCCGCCGATAGAAGTCGCGAAGCACCGAAGCCGCGGGCGCCGAGCGTGATCAGGTTGGCAAGCGGCAGTTGGTCGGTCACGGCTCCACTATCGCCCGCGCGCCGACAACGGCTCGCTCCGCATCGTCCAGCAGTCCCGTTAGCCGGATGCCCATGTGACACACCTCGACGCCTGGCCGGGCGGGTGCTCTATACGCGACTCGTCAGCGCGGTGGCCCGAGCACGACGTTGCCGTATTGCTCGGCCGCCGCCGGATCGGGCCGCACCTGGAAGCCGGGCGGTCGCGGCGTTGACTTGTCCCGTCCCGTCGCGCGGAACATCCCTTCGATGCCGGCTGGCGTGTTGATCATCAGGAGGTCAGCCCGCTTCGAGGTGATGCGGTAGCCGTGTGGCACCTGCCTGGGCAAGAACACGACCCCGCCCTCGGCGAGTTCGTGTTCTCGGTCGTCGCACCAGACCAGCGCGGTTCCCTTGATCAGCATGAAGATCTCGTCCTCGTACAGGTGCTTGTGGTACGGCGGCGCCTCTCCCTCGCCGACGTCGAAGCGGCCCATCATCAGTTGCCCATTGGTGGCCGCGCCATCGAGCAGCATGGCCAGCGTCCCGCCGTCAAGCCACTCGAGTTGTTGCTGCTGCTCGGGCTGGGCCAAGTAGAGCATGCTCATCGCGCGCTCCGTTCCTGGATCAACGGACGACGCGGATGTTGAACTTCGGACCGCCGAGCTGCATCAGCGCGACGAACAGCAGGAAGTAGTGTTCGACGCCGCGCGCAGTCGTAATGTCGCCGAGGTCGATGATTTCGTCGCCAGCCCAGCCGAGGTCGGCGAGCAGGCCCCCGACAGTCGCCTTAGCGTCTGAGTCATTGCCGGACAAGAACACGCTGCTCGGACCGAGTGACGCCGGGTCGGTCAGCACCGTCATCGCAGCGGTGTTCAACGTGTCCAGCGAGACGGCGCCGGGAGTGGCGTTCACGACGACCTCGGCGCCTGCGACGACGTCGTCAAGTGAACCCACCGGCAGGTCAAGCGACTTCGACCCCGGGTCACGTGAGCCGAGATACACCTCGTGCGCTGCTTTCGACCACGCGCCCGCCAACGTCTGCGCGACACCGCCCGTTCCCAACACACCGATCCGCACGAGCGCCTCCCGTTCATCTCCACGCTGGCCGCGTATCGAGATCGTAGGCCGAGGCGCTCAAGCTCGAACGCTGACCCAGTGCAACGATCACTACATCCCGCTGAGCGATCCCTCCTTCGGCACATGCCGGGCGGCCTGCCCGGCCGTTCTCACCCGGAACGTCGACGCGGGCTGCCGCGACCGGGCATCGTGCCGGTCAGCGCGCCGGTCGGGATGGATCGGGGCGTGGCCGCCTCGCTTTGTGCGGTGCGCGCGTGTCACGGCGTTTGATAGCTCAACCGCCGCCGGACAGCTGGGCTGCGCGCCGGTGCAGGTAGCGCTGATGCGGCAGGCTGCTGGTCTGCCGGGCGGCCTGCAGGTAAGCCGCGCGAGCTGTCGCCGGGTCGCCGGCCATCTCCAGCAGGTTGGCGCGCACGGCATGGAAGCGATGCCCGGCGGCCAGCCGGGCATCGGCGGCCAGCTCATCGAGCAGCCGCAGGCCGGTCTGCGGTCCGTGCACCATCGCGGCGGCCACCGCGTGGTTGAGCGCGACGACCGGATTGTCCGACGCCTGGCGCAGCAGCTCGTACAGGGCGAGGATCTGCGGCCAGTCGGTCGCCTCAGCGCTGGGGGCCTCGTCGTGCACCGCGGCGATCGCGGCCTGCAGCTGGTACGGCCCAGGGCGTAGCCGGCGCAGCGTGGCGGTAATCAGCGCGACGCCTTCGGCGATGGCCGCGGCGTCCCACCGGGCACGGTCCTGCTCGGCCAGCGGGATCAACTCCCCACCCGGTCCGGTCCGGGCCGGTCGGCGGGCGTCGGTGAGCAACATCAGCGCCAGCAGCCCGGCGGACTCGGAGCCGCCGGGCAGCAGCCGCCGCAGCAGCCGGGTGAGCCGGATCGCCTCGGCGCACAGGTCGGTCCGCAGCAGCGCCGGCCCGCTGGTGGCCGCGTACCCCTCAGTGAAGATCAAATACAGGACATGTTGGACAGCCGCCACGCGATCTGCCCGCTCCGCCGGGGACGGGGCCGCGAACGGCACGCCGCTGTCGGCGATTGCCTTCTTGGCCCGGGTGAGCCGCCGGGTCATAGTGGCCTCTGGAACCAGGAATGCGCGGGCGATCTCGCCGGTGGTCAGCCCGCCGACCGCGCGCAGGGTGAGCGCGATCTGCGAGGCCGGCGACAGCGCCGGGTGACAGCACAAGAACAGCAGGATCAGCGTGTCATCGCGCCCGGTGGCCGCGCTGTCCGGGGCGGTCGCCCGGCACTGCCCGGGCCGGATCAGCCAGGCCGCGGCGTCCTCGCGGCGTCGCCGGGCCTGGTCGACGCGCATCATGTCGGTCAGCCGGCGGGCAGCGACGGTGATCAGCCAGGCCCGCGGGTCGGCCGGCAGGCCCTGTGCCGGCCACCGGGTAGCCGCCGCGAGCAGCGCTTCTTGCACCGCGTCCTCGGCGATGTCGAAATGCCCGTAGCGGCGCACCACCGCACCGAGGACCTGCGGGGTCAGTTGGCGCAGCAGGTCCTCCAGTGCAGGCTCGCCCATGCGCGTCGGGTCAGCGTTCCAGCTCGTCGCGGGATTCGGCGATAGGCCGCAGATCCACGTAGCCGCGCTCGCGCACCTGTGGACCGGGCGCCTCGGTCAACCGGGTCGCGATCTCGATCGCCCGGTCCACACTGTCGCACTCCACGATCCAATAGCCGGCCAGCACCTCCTCGCTTTCCGCGTACGGGCCGTCGGTCACCACCGGCGTCCCCTGCTGGATGCGGATTCGCCGCGCCTGGGCCGGCTCGGTCAGCCCCCGGGTCTCCACCAGTTCCCCGGACTCGGCCAGCTCCCGGTTGAACGACTGCATGAACGTGCCGAGCGCAGCGAAATCGGCGCCCGTCCACACCGGCCCGCCCGCGTCCGGCTTGCCCGTCATCGCGTCATAGTCCCGCTGCGACCCGCGCAAAAGAATCATGTACTTCACCGTGCACTCCCGCTCCGTCCTGCCGCCCCCGATGGCGGCATCCGACCGTGACGTCGGTGCCGTCGCCTGAAACCGGACACTGGCAGCAGACCATTCAGGACGCAACCCCTGATCCGAATGCCCCGACCGACTGCGAACGGGTCTCCGGAGTGCAGGTCTCGCCCGGCAGCGGTGTCCGCCATGGTTGGCCTTGCAACCGCGGACACCGTGCTGGCCTGGGATCCGGACGGGCCGACCGTCATCGCGGCCAACATCGTGGGCCGCATGCCCTGGACCGATGCCGTCCCCGGGGGTGCGACGAACTGACGAACAGCGCAGGATGTCCAGTCGCTGTGTCAGTTGGCGGTGCTCATTTGCTATGCGAAGCGGTTCCGTAAGCAGAACGGCTTGCGACGCAGGTCGGCAGCCGTCGTCAAGCGAACCGCAAAGATCGGCTCGAGTGTCACAAGCGATCGTCGACTGGGAACGAAGGTGGCCGTGCCTCACGTTCGCATCCCAGTCGGTGGGGCGGGCGGTTGCGTCACGTGTGTCTGCTCAACGGCTGTCAGCTCAGGCGGGGCAATGGCGTCGCGCAGAAAGATGGCGACGACCTGGCTGGCCGGACGTGCCGCGCTCGGGGTGAGGAGACCGAGCCAGCCCTCGCGGTGCAGCTGCTCGCCCACCTCGTGGAAGGCGCCCCAACCCCGCCGGCCTGGACGCGGCAGCGGGAGGCCAACGCGAGCGAGCCGATCTGCGCTGGATAGGTCGGCTACCTGCAGCGGCGCGACCTCGTAGCGCCAGAGGTCGCGTGGCATCGCGACGTTGGGCGGCACACCGGCCTCGGCCAGGTGGCGATACCACTCGGCCCAGGCGCAGGCAGCGCTGTCGGCCAGGTAGATCGCATCGACAATCCGGCCGCGTTGCCAGCGGTTGTCGCCAACAGGCTGCGGGCGTTGCGCGGGGTCGATCCCGGCCGGCACATGTCGATACCACGAGCCGGCCACACTGGTCGCGGCGACGTCGAGCGCCACCACCGATCAGGCGGCGCCGGGTGACTCAAGGGCGCTGATGAGCCGCGCCACGGCGCGGGCCTTGCCGGCCGCAATCAATTCCAACGGGGTGCGATCGTCAAGGGCTTCGACCGGTTTGACCAGCCAGACCGGGATGTAGCCAGCGTCCATGATCCTGGCCAGCCGGTCGGTGATCTCGGCCAGTTCGGCGAGTCGACGTGCCCGCAGACCGGTCGGTGAGGTGCGGCCGTGGAGCCAGTCGCGCACCGTGCTCGGCTGCGCGCCGACCGCCTCACCGATCACGCGGTCGGACAGTCGTGCTGCGCGGTGAATCCGGGCGGCCTCTTCGGCGAACGCGGTGGACATAGCTCAAGGATACGCCTGCCCGTCAGTATTCCGTCCAAAATTCGTCACGCGACGCGGCATTGCCCAGATAACCGCCACGCCTCCGAAGCCTGTCCCGCCCTGTCAGATGGCGACCAGCGTCGCGCTGACGGATCTGCAAGCAGGCTTCGAAAGGCTGCGGGCCGGCCCGTTGCCGACGGCCTGCTTCGCACCGAGTTGCTGCGCGGCCCGGACGGACAGGGGCGTATCCACACGCTGTGGCGTGACCCGCGAGCAAGTGGATGCGATGCGTGCCAGCGCCGAGCCGCCCGCCGCACCCCGCGTGTTCCGGAGTGGGCGCAGAACCCACACTCGCAATCCTGGAGGTCACCGCCTCGCTGACCGGAGCCAACCAAGCTCCTCGGCCGCGCGGGAGCGGGTGATCTACGAGCGTTACCGCCGCGTCCCCGAATAAAGCTCGGCCTTGGGACCCCAACGGCGCGATCACGACGACCGCCGGCGTGTGTCGCAAGCCGATCCCGCTTACGGGACGCACGCCCGTTCGCCGATCGGTGAGCGAGGAACGCGGCGCCCTCTTGACAGGAAACCGTATGGTTTCCTATTGTTGCCTCATGGAACCGGTGTTCAAAGCGCTCGCCGACACCACTCGTCGGGCGCTGCTCGATGAGTTGTTCCAGCACGACGGGCAGACGCTCGTCGGGCTGGCGAGCCGGTTCGACATGACCCGGGTGGCGGTGGCCAAGCACCTCAATCTCCTCGAGGCCGCGGGACTGGTCGTCAGCCGGCGGCGCGGCCGGGAGAAGTTGCACTTCCTGAACCCCGTCCCGATCCGGCTCGTCCACGACCGGTGGGTGAGCAAGTACACCGAGGCCTGGGCTGCAGGTCTCGTCGATCTCAAACGCGACCTGGAGGCCGGCGTGGAAAAAGTGTTCGAGATCTACATCCGCACGACGCCCGAGCGTCTATGGCAGGCGATCGTCGATCCGGACGTGCGCGCCCGGTACCAGTTCGGCGCGCGCGTCGACTCGACGTGGACGCCCGGCTCGACCTACCAGGTGCAGCACGACGGCGTTGCCGGCGCGGTCATCGAGGGCGAGAACCTGGAGGTGGATCCGCCACGCCGGTTGGTGCAGACCTACCACGCGCTTTGGGACGACGACATTGCCGCCGCGGGCACGAGCCGTGTGACGTGGGAGATCGAAGCAGTGGGCAGCACCTGCCGGCTCACCGTGACTCATGACGAGCTGGCCGCCGATGCTGACGCGCACCTGTACGGCGGCTGGCCGATGATGCTGTCCGGCCTGAAGACGTGGCTCGAGACCGGTGAGGAACTGACCACACCAGGTTCGCTGATGTACGGACGCTCAGCATGACCACGCTCAACCGAACGTTCACCGCGACGCTTCAGCAGAGCCCGAGCAACGGCGGCTGGACCTACGTCGTGATGCCGGACTCCGCCGAGTACTTCGGTACCCGCGGCCTGGTGAAGATCCGCGGCCAGGTCGACGGCGAGCCGTTCCGCGGCTCGTTCATGGCCCTCGGCGACGGCACACACAAGCTCGCCCTACCGGCAGACCTGCGCGCACGGATCGGCAAGCAGGCCGGTGACAGCGTCACCGTCCACCTCGAGGAGCGCATCCCTGCCATCCCGCGAAGGAGCAACACATGACCAGCTCGATCACCGGCGTCCGCGCCATCAGCATCCCAGTCGACGACCAGCAAGCCGCCCTACACTTCTACGTCGACAAGCTCGACTTCTCCGTCCTGCGCGACAACCCAACCCCTGACGGCGGCCGGTGGATCGAACTTGGCCCCCGGCCAGACCCGATGACCCCGTCGTCACCTTGAGCAGGCGACCGCGAAAGTCACTCGCGGCGCGATCGGCATTCGCTTCACGACCGGCGACGCCGAAGGAGTACATACCGCGCTCGCCGCTGCGGGCGTCGACACCGACGAGATTCTGCGGTGGCCGGGCGTGCCGGCGATGTTCACGTTCCGCGATCCCGACGGCAACGCCTCTTCCATCAGCGAAACCGCATAGCTGCCCGCTGGACGATGGTTGATTGGATCGCCGGGCGGGGCGAGACTGGCTTACCACGCGGGGCCAAGCTCAGGAGGTCGACATGCACGTCACCGACGAGACGCTCGCGGCGAGCTTGAGCGATCAACTCGAGGGGGAGACGCTCACCGAAGCGGTGTACGCGCGGGTAGACACCGGGGTCGGGTTCACCCGCATGCTCACCCCGTTGGGCAACTACTTCATCGCGCGTCCGGCGGCTCGGTCGGCTGCGAAGAAGCTGACCGACGCCACCGATGTGCCGTTGGACGCGGCGGTGGTTCTCGGCCTGTCCGACACTGCATTGCACGTCTGGAGCGCCGATCCGATGCTCAATCAGGTGCATGACCATTTGGGGCATGTGCCGCTGGAGCGGATCTCTGCAATGCACGTCACGCCGGGACGCAAGTGGCAACAGCTGTCCATCACCCTCGACGGGGGCCAGACCATCGAGCTGCAGGCTCGCGGAGCCAGTCACGCCTTGCAGCCGCCTTCGAGCAGAAGCCTCGCCAAACCACGTGAACTGAGGGCCGCGTTTACACTCGGTCGTCGCAAGGCATCCGCTTGCGGCAAATGCCGCCGCCACCGACGGGACGCGGCGAGGGCGGCGACTGCCAAGACCACCCGCTCGGCGCGCTGACCGCTCGAACCTGCAGAGAAGACATGCGGTCAGCCCGCGTCCCCGATGTTCCGCTAAGTAGCCGCTGATAGTGCACATTAGGGATCATCCGCACATAGCAATTATGTGGGTGATCCTGTCAAGTTGATCTCCTTGAGGGTTGGTGGTGCCCTGGGGAGTGGCTGCGCTGCGTGAGCAGGGGCAGCGGTGGTTCTGGCCTTTCCCGCCGTGGGAGTCTGTCGCCGTCCTCGCCGGTGTCAAGGCCAAGCCCTGCGGGCGGCCTGCGGCCGGCCTTGACCCCGGCTGCGGGCGGCAAGAGGAGGCGGCGGTCGGGAAAGGCCGAAGAACGGTCAGGGCAGGTAGATCTGGTCACCGTTGATCGTGTCTCCTGTCGGGTCGGGGTAGCGGCGGGCGACGGTGCGAGGTGACCGGCCGAGCAGTTGGCCGATCTCAACCCAGGTATGGCCCTGCTCGCGGGCGTCGTGGACCGCGGCGGGGAGCAGCCGCTGAGCTTGGGCGATCAGGCTGGCCAGGGCGTGCAGGTGCACCGCGGACTCGCCGAGCCAGTACGGGGTGCGCAGTTTGGCGATCTCGTCGATGGCCTCGCGGACCACCAGGTCGCTGATCTCGTCCACGCGCGGTGCGGGCAGCTCGTCCGGGTGGGTCAGCCGCAGGGCGTGTCGGGTCATGACGTGCCCCCTTCGGCGTTGGCGAGCAGCTGGGCAAAGATCTGCTGCCGGCCGGTCTGCTGTTTGGCGGCGGCGTCGTCGTGTTGGCGTTGCAGGATCGGCAGGAACTCGATGCCGGTGGCGAAGAAGCTGCAGTTCTCGCAGACCGTCTCGAACGCGCAGTCCAGCTCCGCCGGGCGGGTGCAGTAGCCGTTGCCGAGCAGCCGGAATTGCTCGCGGCGCAGCCGGGCCATCCGTGGGCCGATGGCGTCTGCCGGCAGCGATTGCCCCGTGCCGTAAAGGGCTTCCACCTTCTCGCTGACCGCGAAGTACTCATCCGCGACGGTCCGGTTAGCGATCTTCGCGTAGCGCGTCACCTGACCCAGGCGGTGGTGGCCGAGCATCGCCGCGATCGCCTCGATCGACATGCCTCGATTCACGGCCTGCGTGGCGAGCGTGTGCCTGAGCTGGTGCGGGTGGGTAGGCGGCAGCCCGGCCGCGGTCGCGGCCCGGTTGAGGTGGCGGGTGACCGCGTGCCGGTCCAGCGGGGTGCCGTTCGCCCGGGTGATCAGCCACGGCACGCCCGGCGGCATGAACCGGTCGCGATAGTCGCCGATCAGCGTCACCAGCTCGGGGTGCAGCGGCAGGTAGCGGTCCTCGCGCAGCTTGCCGACCGGCACATGCAGCCAGTACCCCGGCCCGATCGCCACGATCGCGTCGTGCGGCAGGGCGGTGTACTCGCCGACCCGCATCCCGGTCCGCAGCAGCATTTCCACGCTGATCCGCACCAGTGGTTTGCGGTCGGCGCGGGCCGCGGCCAGCAGCTTGGCTGCCGCGGCGTCGTCAAGTGCCTTGGGCAGCGGGTCGTCCAGGCGCGGCAGATCACCGAGCAGGATCGGGATCCGGGCCGGTGCCTCGTCCCAGCCCCACTCTTGGATCCGGATGAAGAACACCCGCAGCGTGCCCAGCCGGTGCACGATCGTCGCCGGCGTGATCCGCGGGACCTTCTGCCCGGGACGGGCGGCCAGCCACGGCTTGTACTCCTCGATGTGCCGGCGCCGCACCGAGGACAGGGTGCTGATCTTCGGGTGCCGTTCGGCCAGGAACGCCGCGAAGCAGCGCAGCGACCCGTCGGTGTTACGCACGCTGCCCGGACGCAGCACGCAGCCGAGCTGCTCGAGGTAGCGGCGCATCGTGCCCGCCACGCCAGGCAGAGCCTCCTCGAGTTCGGCCCAGACCGGAAGCAGCAGCGGCCCGCTCACCGTGACCACCCCACCGCCGGCTCCGGGTGCTCCGCGAAGACCTGCGCATCGATCGCCTCCGCGGCGCGTCGGTACTGCCCGGCCAGCCAGTCATCGGCCAGATGCAGGTAGATCTGCGTCGATACGATGCTGGCGTGCCCGGCCTGCGCCTGCACCGCCTCCAGGGCCATCCCCGCCTCACGCAGTCTTGTCAAACAGGTGTGCCGCAGCTGATGACAAGTGGCGTGCGCGAGCCCGGCACGGCGGCGCGCCCCGTCGAGGACCTCGTCGATGCCATCGGCGGTCAGCGGCTGACCCCGGCGTGGCCCTTTGAGCACCACGAACACCCGATCCGTGCCGGCGTCCTGCGGCCGTTCCAGCTGCAGATAGCTCGCCAGCTCGGTGAAGAACCGTTGTGAGATAGGGACGATCCGCTCTCGGCCGCCCTTCCCGCAGGCGACGAACAGCCTCCGCTGCCCGACCTGCAGGTCTTCCATCCGCAGCCCGAGCACCTCGCAGCGACGTAACCCGCCGAGCACCATCGCCGCGACCATCGCCCGGTCTCGGTGCATGCGCAGCGCCCCGGTCAGCGCGTCCACCTCGACCGGCGACAAGATCCGCGGCAGCCGACGCTCGGCCCGCACCAACGGAACGCCCTGCCGCGGCCGCAGCCGCTCCCGCCGCGTCGGCAACCCCCGCGGCACCGGATTCGCCGCGATCGAACCTCGCGCATGCAAGTACGCGTAGAACCCCGACACCGTCGACAACCGGCGGCGCACCGTCGCCGCAGACACCCCACCCGGCTCGCCGCGATCGACCGGCGCCACCACCCGCCCGGCGCGGGACCGGCCGGTGCGCTGCGCAGTCACAAACGCCAACACATCCGCCGTGGTCACCTTCGTCGGCGCCTTGCCCACCACGGACAGAAAGACCTTCAAGTCATAGGCCGCCGCCAACACCGAATTCGCCCGGGACCGGCAGGCGACAAACTCCAGATACTCATCGACCAAGCGCACCCCGACATGCGCCCGCGCCTGACCAGACCAACCAGACGACCGATCAATCCGGACACGCATCGCTGTACTCATTGCGGGACTTCCTTCCTTCTCCGACCGTCACCAGACAGCGTGGCGGAATGAGCGGAAGATCACCCACATATCATCAAGAAGCGGACGAACAAGGCGAGCAGTTCGGAGCGCTCGTGAGGTGCGAGCCTTGTTACCCGATATCAGCCGGTGCTGGCGTAGACCGCATGTGATCCGGCGCCGGCAGTGCGTCGTGCGACTCGGCGAGGCTCGTGAGTTCGGGCATCGGCGCAGATCGCTCTGGGTTGGTCCGTTGCGCCTCCATGTAGGCCTCGAGTCGCGCCCGGCCTTCTTCGAATCGCTCGCGCATGAGGTGTGTGTACACCTTGGCGGTTAAGTTTGGACTCTTGTGCCCGAGCCGCTGCTGGACTTCGAAGAGCGTGAGGCCCGCGTCGAACATGAGGGACGCGGCGGTGTGACGTAGCGTCAGCCAGGTGACGTGGCGCCCGTCGAGCCCTGCGCGGCGTATCGCTGGACGGATGACGTCGCGAGCAAAGTTGCCGCGGAGGATGTGCCCGCCGCGCGCATTGGTGAACACGAGCTCTTCGCGATGAGCGTTCGGGTGATATCGCTGCACGTGTAGCGCCAAGACGTCCATCACTGTTTGTGGCAGCGGCACCGTTCGCCAGTCGTCGGTCTTCGATCCTGTCTCGATGAAGGTTGTGCTGCCGTTCTGGTTGACAACTTGGCGCCCAAACGTGAACTCGCGTCGCAATGGATTGACGTCGCAGAGCCGTAGTCCGATTGCCTCGTTCCAGCGGGGCCCGAGCCAGGCGCCCATGAAGACCAGGGCCTGGTATCGATCGTTCGTGCGAAGCCTCGCGTAGGTTGGGTTCGGATCTGCGAGCGCCGTGACAAGTCGATCAACCTCAGTTGCCGTTAGCACATCATCGAACGTCTTCGTGATGTCGGGAAGTTTGGGCAAGTTGATGTCAACGCACGGGTCAGAGATGATCCGGTCTCGAGCGGCGCGGCGCAACGGGCCCCGCACCAGGCCAAAACAAGCCCGGACCGAGTAGGGGCCGAGCGTGCGGGTTAGCTGCGAGACCCAGTCATCGATGTCCGACGGGCGGATTGTACATATCGGCCACTCGCCCCAATAGGGAAGAACGTGCTTCTTGGCGCGCTGCTCATCGGTGAAGTGGCGTGTCGCGCTAACGCGTCGCGTGGCCCACCAACGGTCGAAGTAGATCTTGAACGGAGCTTCCATATCGTCGCGGCGCACGAGCGTCCCCCGTCGGAGGTGGACATCGACCTCGGCCTTGCGGTCGGTCGCCTCCGGAGGAGGTCGTTTAGCAGATCCGCCAACGAAGTACTCGCTGCGCTGGTGCCCGTCGCGCTGACGGTAGCGCAGCTCCCACCCGTTGCCCTTGCGTCGCAGGCTCGCCATCACGCTCCTGTCGGGTTGTTGCCAGCACGCGGAGATCCACTTCCCACCAGATTCCCACACCACGATGGGAAATCAGCTGATACGGAACGGCACCGCCCGATAGCAGACAACACAGAACCACCTTATGCGATAAGGTGATTCTGCAATAGGGGACCTCGTGTGTCCAGTGCTGCTGCAGGACGCTACTGCACTCTCAAGGCGGTAGCGGCGGTTCGAATCCGCTCGGGGCTACAAGCACGAGCCCTCCGGAGCCCGGGGGTTCGTCATTTTCAAGATCGCGAAATGTTGATCTTGACCACACTTTGACCACAGCACGGCCCGGCACGAGGTGAGCAACGGCACCACGGGGTGGCACGAAACAGGCGTCACCCACGCCGGCGTCGACGCTCGTCGAGCGTCTGGTTCAGGGGACGGTTCCGGCGGCGGGGACATGGCGCGAACTCGGGCCTTGGGGGCGGGTCGCGTCGGGTGGGTCAGGTGTGGCATAGTTGTGGCATGGCTCGCACACGATTGAGTACGACGGTCGACTCGACCCTCCTCGACGATGCGCGCACCGCACGCGCGGGAGCGTCGGACGCTGTGTTGGTCGACGAAGCACTAGCTGCGCTGCTTGCCCGCCACCGCGCCGCGGAAGTGGACGCCAGCTATGCCGCCTACGACGAACACCCGCTCGACGAACCGGACGAGTGGGGCGACCTGGCCTCGTTCCGGCGTGCCACAGCTGCGTCGTGACCGCGCTGCCCGCGCGCGGTGAGGTCTGGTGGTGCGAGATGGCCGAGATCGGTCGGCGGCCCGTCGTGGTGCTCTCGCGCGATGCCGTGATACCCCGACATCGTCGAGCATTGATCGCGCCGTGTACGACGACGATCCGGGGCCTGGTCAGCGAGGTCGTCCTCGAACCCAGCGACGACCCGGTACCCCGCCGGTCGGCGATCAACCTGGACTCGGTCGAGAGCGTCTCGCTGGCGGTTTTGTTGGACCGTCTCGGCCGTTTGAGCGATGCTCGGATGCGCCAGGTCTGCGACGCCCTTGCGGTCGCGGTCGACTGCGCAAGCTGACCACTGCCAGCGCAGCGCGGATCGGTCCTCCTTGTTCCCGCAATGGATTTGGACGGGCAACAGCACCGCCTACTTTGACGGCTTCTTCCGGCTCGGCAGAGACACCTTATACGCGCGCATTACCGTCGCCACGTCCTTCAAGCCGTCGGTGGTGCCGGTCTTGTTGACCACGAACCGGCACAACCCCAAGTAGGCCACGAAGCACAACGCGGCGATGATCGCCACGGCGACGATCGCCACCCCGAAGTACATCGCGGCCTCCACCGGGTCGTACCAGTACTAGTCGTTCGCCGGCTGGGGAGCCGGGTGAGTGCGGTAAGCGGCGGGTGGATTGTCGGTGGTGATCTCGACGTAGGGACCGGTGAGCTTCCTTTTCATCTCCTCGGCAACTTCGGCCATCTTCGCCACCAACACGTAGATGCTCGGCGGCAGCGCCTCGTCGGTGCGGATGATGAACTCGATCTCACCTCGGTCGATAGGCCACGCCTGCCGCAAAGCGATCGGGATGGCCGGCTCAGCAACGGGAGCGGCACTCGGATTGCGGAGCCCAAGGGCGGCGCGCGCCGAGTCGGACGCGGCACGCACCGCGTCCTCCTCGGGCATCGGCGTGTACGTGCCGTCGTCGGCGTCGTCGCCCTTGACCTCGCGGAACACCGCCTCGCGCGGGAAAAGCGTCACCTTGGCACCGTCGAACTTCCCCAGGCGGGCATACACGACGCTCTCGATGAAGCTGTCCACGAATTTGTCGGCCTGCTCGGACGCGACCCCGTGTCGCATGACGACAGTCGTCCGGACACGCTGCACGTCGAGCGGCGTGTCCTTCGCGCTGTCGTTGTAGAGGACGCCGAACACGCGGCAGGACTCGAACGCGGCCAGGAGGAGTTGGCGCGCGCTCTCGTGCTGCGGAGCCTCCAGGACCAGCTGCTGAGCAAGTTCGCTCAGCTGCACTCGGTCCTTGTCGCCCCTGGCGAGCAGTCCCCAGTCCCGGAGCGCGGCGAGCTTCGAGCGGAATGCCCCACTGTTCGCGGTCGAGTGGCCGAGGTAGGCAGCGGCCGCATCGTGGGTGTGATTCGCTCCGTGCTGGCCAATGGTAATGATGGCGTCGACGGACTCGCGCAGCGGCAGCTGCGGGAACCCGACGCTGCGCCGTCGGGGCTCGGTCGGCATCGCGGCTTCTTCGGTCATGCGCTCTCCTAACGAACTGTAGGATGTCAGTCTATGGATAGCCTGAAGAACTGACAAGGCGCGTACTCGACCACCACTTCTGATCGATCATGACGTGAGTGCGCCGATAACGAGAATTCGTCTTCCCTGGAGAGGCCCTGCAATTGTTCCGATCCGACGTGGACAGCCTGTGGACTGGAGGACGCGTGCCTTGGCCGGCACAGCGGTTCAACGACTAGGCGGTCCCCGGCCGGTCCCGCGCCGCACGGTGAGCTGGACGAGCGAGGCGACGAGTGCTCGCTGCTGGGCGAGCCGCTCGCACCTAACGCCGACCATCGCGATGTCCACTGTCTGGCCGCCGCACATAGTCGATCTCAAGCGGTCTCAGACGGCGCGCGGCATCTCTCTCTGGTCAACGTGGCGAGCTTGCGGCGTGCCGAGCGCTCACCTGGTGGAAGTAGGCGATCTCCCCGTCGACATCGTCGATGACGACCATGACCAGAAGTCGGGCGGCCGGCAACGAGGACATCGCCGACTACGGGAAGGGGCAGCGGGGGAATAACGCGCGCGAAGTTGCGGCCGTCGTCGTCTTCCATGTTGAGGTCCGCGTCGAGATCGATGTAGATCATCTGCCACGCCTCCGTCCCGATCGTGATGCGGGTTGACCAGCGTCGTGGTGGGTTGCGATGGACGGCATCAACCACGGCGACGTCGGCTTCGGCGCGCGGGCGGCTGCGCCCCGATGCTGGGTCATCCGCCGGCTTCGATGGCGCGCACGCGCTTGGCGGCCATGTACGCCTCCAACCGGCCACGACCCTCCTCGAACCACCGACTCCGCGATCTTGGCCCCGCGGCGTAGGAAGTCGATGCTGCCGACTCGGAGTGCCGCCATCTCGCCCCAGCGGCAGCCGGTGTAGGCCAGGAAGAGCACGACCAGGCGGTACTCGCCATTCGAATTCTCGATCTTCGCGCCGTGCTTGCTGCGGACCGGCGGGGGAGCGGCGCACGCGTCGGCCAGCGCATCGACCTGGTCGTGTGTGAGGTAGCGGTGCTCCTTGCCGGCCACCCGGGGAAGAAATGACCCGCTGCGATCGCTACCTATCGTTCTCGGTAGATCTCGGAACGATCTCCCAGCCCGATTGCAATGATCACTAATTCCTGGTCGCGAATCTCGACGACCACCCGCCAATCGCCGACCCGATAACGCCAGTACCCAGCGCGGTTTGCGGTCAGGCCCCGACCCCTCTGGCGGGGATCTTCAAGTTCGCAGACTTCATCGAGATACGCCTTGATCCGCTGTAGCACCGTGCGGTCAAGGCGACGGGCGGCCTTATCGAACTGCAGGGCGGTGCGCAGGCGCCATCGGCTCACACGCCTAGCTCATCCCACAGGTCCTGAGCCGGTCGACTCTCCTTGCCGGACTCTTCCCACTCACGCACGACCGAGTCGGCCCAGAACCGCTCCTCCAGATCGTCGAGGTGCTCGTGGATCGCCTCTCGAACGTAAAACGTCTTTGAGCGGCCGGTGCGGCGCGCCAACGCCTCAAGCCTGGCCTCGTCCTCGGGCGCGAGTCTGATCGAGATCGCCACGACAAACCACCTCCTGCGATACAAGTCTCGCACGCCGCCGGGTCGCCTGACGGTCGACGGGGTGGCCGTACTGGTAGCCGCGTTCGATCGGGTGCCGGAGGGTCGGATGGTCGAGGCCGAGGCGTCGACGGTGGGCGGCGATAGTTTTCAGTTGGCGTTCGCGCTGCCAGCCGGCGGCGGTGGCGAGCAACTGCTGGGGGTCGGGGTGGGTGGTGATGGCCGGATCGGCGGCCAGCTCCGTCGGCCGGCGGTCGGCGTCGGCGTGCTCGCGTTCGGCGGTGCCGAGCCGGCCGCGCAGCATAGTGAGCCGTTGCGGGTCGCCGCGGGATTCGAGGTAGGCCAGGTCGGCGGTGCGCGCCCGCGTGCTGCTGGTCGCGTCGCGGTAGGTGGTCTCGGCGGCGGTGAGCGCGGCCCGCTCATCCGATGACATCGCAAAGCCTTGTTTCATAAGGGATTATCGTCCCAGTGGCACGCAAAGTCCAGGAACGAAAAGTGGCCGACCGGCGCTCTCAAGGCGGTAGCCGGTTTGAATCCGGTCGGGGCTACAAGTAGGTCGTCGCCACCGGCGGAGCTCGATCCAGCTGACCCGGTCAAGCGCCGCAGCGTGGAACAATCCTGTTGATGATCGACATAGCGCTCGCCGGGCGGACCGCGCTGATCACCGGCGCCAACCACGGCATCGGCGCCGCGACGGCCTACGCCCTCGCCGCCCAGGGCGTCGCCGTGTACCTGACCTACCTCAGGCTGGGCGCCGCCGAGCAGGGAGATGATCCTGCCGTCCCGGTCGAGTACCGCACGCAGCGCGCGTCGAGCGCCTCGGACGTCGTCGACCGCATCCGGGCGATGGGCGGGCGGGCCGAGTCGACCGAAGCAGATCTCGCGGATCCCGCGGCGGCGCCGGTCCTGTTCGACCGCGCGGAGGGTGCCTTCGGACCGGTGCAGATCCTGATCAACAATGCGAGTGGCTGGCTGGCCAACACGTTCCGGGGGGATCACGTTGACCGGTTCGGGCGCCGGATCGGCACGGTCGACAGCGTGAGCCACGATCGGCAGTTCGCGGTCGACGCTCGGGCGCCCGCGCTGCTCATCGCGGAATTCGCCCGGCGGCACATCGCGCGGGCGGCCACCTGGGGACGGATCATCGGGCTGACGTCCGGCGGCGCCCACGGCTTTCCCGAGGAGGTCTCCTATGGCGCGGCCAAAGCGGCCCAGGAGAGCTACACCCTCTCGGCGGCAGGGGAACTCGGCCGCTACGGCATCACCGCCAACATGGTGCATCCGCCGATCACGGACACGGGATGGATCACGCCGGCGGTTGCCGCCGAGGCGGCTGCGACGAGTCCGGTGGGCGACGTCGCGCAGGCTGACGACGTCGCGCAGGTCATCGTCTACCTGGCCTCAGACCAGGCCCGGCGGGTCACCGGCCAGGTCATCCATATGTCGTAGCGGTGGCTAGGCTCGGCTCGCACTTCCCAGTCGAGGAGGGCGCATGCCAGACATCGAGACCATCCCGCAGCCGAAGACCGACCCGTTCATCGGGAATCTCCGGACGCTGGACGACGCCGCACCGGTACAGAGCCTGATGCGCCTGGCTCAAATGTACGGGCCGATCTTCAAGTTGGATATCGGAGGCCCACGGCTGATCGTGGTCAGCTCGCAGGAGCTGGTCAACGAAGTGTGCGACGAGTCCCGGTTCGACAAGCGGGTGTCGGGACCGCTGAAGAACATCCGCGACTTCGCCGGCGACGGGCTGTTCACCGCGAAGACCGAGGAACCGAACTGGGCGATCGCGCACCGCCTACTGATGCCGGCCTTCGGTCCGCTCGGCATCCGCGGCATGTTCGATCACATGCTGGAGATCGCCGACCAGATGCTGCTGCGGTGGGAGCGCTTCGGGCCCAGCAATATCATCGACGTTGCCGACGATATGACGCGAATGACGCTCGACACGATCGGGTTGTGCGCGTTCGACTACCGCTTCAACAGTTTCTACCAGCGCGAGTTGCATCCGTTCGTCGGCGCCATGGTCGATGCGCTGGCCGAAGCCGGTGCCCGGTCCCGTCGCCCGGACGTGGCGAGCAAGTTGCTGCTGCGCACTCGCCGCCGATACGAGGACGACCTGGAGCTGATGCGTCAGGTCGCCGACGACGTGATCGCCGAGCGCAAGCGCGACCCCGAGGCGGTGCACAAGAAGGACCTGCTCGCCATCATGCTGCAGGGCCGCGATCCGGTCACCGGTGCGGGCCTATCCGATGAGAACATCCGTTACCAGCTGATCACGTTCCTCATCGCCGGGCACGAGACGACCAGCGGAATGCTGTCGTTCACGACCTACTTCCTGCTGAAGAATCCCCGGGTGCTGGAGAAGGCACGTGCCGAGGTCGACGCCGTGCTCGGCACGGAGCTGCCGCGGGTGGAGCACATCGGCCAGCTGAAGTACATCGAGCAGCTGCTGAAGGAGGCGCTGCGGCTATGGCCCACCGCGCCCGCGTTCTCGCTCAAGCCGTACCAGGACACGGTGATCGGCGGCGGCAAGTACGCGATCACTCGCCGCGACACGGTCATGGTGCTCGGACCGGCCCTGCACCGCGACACCAGCGTGTGGGGCGACGACGTCGAGACCTTCCGACCGGAGCGATTCACGCCCGAGGCAGTGGAAAAGCTGCCGCCGAACTCCTGGAAACCGTTCGGCAACGGGCAGCGGGCCTGCATCGGTCGCCCGTTCGCGATGCAGGAGGCGATGTTGCTGATCGCGCTGATCCTGCAGCGGTTCGACCTGATCGAGGACGATCCGTCCTACCAGCTCAAGATCTCCGAGACACTGACGCTGAAGCCGAAGGGTTTCCGTATTCGGGTCAAGAGCCGCGGTCGGACGTCGTTCGCTTCGCGGAGCGCACTGGTGCCGCGGCAGAGCGCGCCGGAGCCCGCCGTCGCCGCGACGATCGCGCCGGAAGATGCGACGCCGCTGCTGGTGCTGTACGGCTCCAATGCCGGATCGGCCGAGAGCTTCGCCGAGCGGATCGCCAGTGACGCCGGTGGCCGGGGGTACGCGGCGCAGCTGGCACCCTTGGATGACTACACCGGGAATTTGCCGGCCGACGGCGCGGTGGTCATCGTGGCGGCATCCTACGAAGGCCGGCCGACCGACAACGCCCGTCAGTTCGCCGCCTGGGTCGACACGCTCACCTCGGGTGCGCTCGACGGCGTGCGGTACGCGGTGTTCGGCTGCGGTGACCGCCAGTGGGCGCGCACCTACCAAGCCGTTCCCACGCGACTCGACGAAGCGCTCGCGGCCGCCGGCGCGACGAGGCTGCGGCCACGGGGCGAAACCGACGCCGGCGGCGACTTCTTCGGCGCGTTCGACGAGTGGTACGCCGGCCTGTGGAACGACCTCGGCGACGCGCTCGGCAAGCGACAGCAAGCCGCGCCGTCGGCCAGCCAACTGCAGGTTGAGATCGTCAAGGAGGGCCGCGCGTCCATCCTCCGGCTCGGCGACCTGCAGTACGGCGAAGTGGTCGACAACCGCGAACTGGTCGACATGTCCTCGCCGCTCGGCCGGTCGAAGCGACACATCGAGATCGCCTTGCCTGATGCGATGAGCTATCGAGCCGGCGACTACCTCGCCGTGCTTGCGCACAACCCGATCGGCGTTGTGATGCGGGCGCTGACCCGGTTCGATATGGCCTCGGACAGCCAGATCATCATCCGCAAATCCGCGAGCAGCCGTACGTCCCTGCCGGTCGACCACCCGGTCAACGCTAGTGAAGTGCTGTTCCACTACGTCGAACTCGGCCAGCCGGCCACGCGCGGTCAGGTCGCGGCGCTTGCCGCGGCGACCGATGGCCCCCAGCACGCGGAGCTCGCCGCGCTCGCCGAGGAGCCGGCGTATCAGCGTGACGTCCTCGACAAGCGAGTCAGCCTCCTGGACCTGCTGGAGCGCTACCCGGCCTGCGAGCTCAATTTCGCCGCATTCCTGGAGATGCTCCCTGCTGCGCGGGCCCGCCAGTACTCGATATCGTCCTCGCCGCTGTGGAACGACGAACACTGCACGCTCACCGTTGCTGTCGTCGACGCGCCGGCGCTGTCCGGCAACGGGCGGTTCCAGGGCATGGCCTCGAGCTACCTCGCCAACTGCGCACCTGGTACGAGGGTGACCGTCGCCGTGCGGTCGTCCAACGACCTGTTCCACCCGACGGCATCACTCGACGTGCCGATGGTGATGGTGTGCGCGGGCACCGGTCTGGCGCCGTTCCGGGGATTCCTGCAGGAGCGTGTGGTGCAGGCGCGCAACGGCCGCACGGTCGCGCGCTCGCTGCTGTTCTTCGGCTGCGACCACCCGGACGTCGATTTCCTGTACCGCGACGAACTGGCCGAGTGGGAGGCCGCCGGGGTGGTCAGTGTGCGCCCGGCGTTCTTCAAAGCGCCGGAAGGCGAGGTCAGATTCGTGCAACACCGCGTGTGGCAGGACCGCGCCGACGTGGCCGAACTGTTCCGCCAGGGCGCGCACGTGTACGTCTGCGGCGATGGGCGCCACATGGCCCCCGCCGTTCGCGACACGTTCGTACGCATCTACCAGGACGCGATGGGTGCCACGACCGAAGCCGCGCATGAATGGGTCGACCGCGTCGAGCGCGAGTCCGGGCGCTACGTCTCGGACGTCTTCGCCTGACGCTGTCGCACTGAGCGGAAATGCTGGCGGCCACCGGCTGGACTGTGTTACCCTCGAACATCAGTTCGACTCAATCGGGAGCGGAGGTTCGGGGTGGTTCAGGTAGCGATGGTGCGGCCGAGCGGTCCCCCTCGAGTTCGGGACGGATCTGCCCTTCTGGCGCAAGCGCGCGTCGTGCTGCGCGAGGCCGAGCTTGCAGGCTGTAGCGCGGAACGGTTCCGGCTGGCGCATCTGGCGGCGCTGCGCACCGCCGCGGCGATCTTCGCCGAGCGGAGGCGACCCGCGGCCGGCCCGCGCCGCCCCCTCAGCGCCTGGGTGCTGATGGACTCCGTCGCCGCCGAGTTCAGCGAGTGGGCGGCGTATTTCGCGGCCGGAGCGGCGAAGCGTGCAGCGGTCGAGGCGGGCGCGGCGAGCGCGGTCACCGATCGCGACGCGGACGACCAACTGCGCGCGGCGCGCGAGTTCCTGACGCTGGTTGAGCAGTCGCTCGGCCTTGGCCAGCCGAGATTGGCCGGCTGAGCCTGATGGACCCGTACAGCCGCTCGACGTCGGATCCTCGGGCTAGTGTCTGCACACGTGACAACCAGCGCGGCCGGCGCGACGGGTGCCGCGCCGCCGGCGCACGGCCCGCGCAGCGGCCCTGGTCGCCGGCGGCTGGTCTGGCGCGTCCTGGCCGACGCGCTGGTCGAGGTCACGCGCCCGGACGCCCAGCCGCTGGTGCTGGATTGTGGTGGCGGGAGCGGCAGCTTCGCGGTCCCCCTGGCCGAAGCCGGCGCGCGGGTGACGCTGGTCGATGTCAGCGTCGACGCACTGGCCACGCTGCACCGGCGCGCGGCCGAGGCCGGCGTCGCAGACCGGGTGCATCCGGTGCAAGGCGATGTCGAGGCGCTGCGTGAGGTCGTGCCCGCCGCAACATTCGACCTGGCGCTCGCGCACGAGCTGCTGGGCGACGTGGACAATCCGGCGGCCGCGCTGGCCGAGATCGCCGCGGCGGTGCGTGCCGGCGGCCTGGTCAGCATCCTGCTCGCCAACCCGGCGGCGGGTGTGCTGTCGAGGGCGCTGGCCGGCGACGTGACATCGGCGCTCGACGAGCTGCGCGCGCTGGCCGAGCCGGCCCCGATCGGCGGCCTGTCGGCGGCTTCCGGTAGCCCATCCGCTGGGCCCGGCTCGGCGACGGTCGGCGGCGCTACGGTGGCGGGCCGGCTCGACAGCTCGGCCGTTACGACCTTGTGCGCGCGGGTCGGGCTGGTCGTCGAGCAGGTCCACGGCGTCGGAGTGTTCACCGAGCTGGTGCCCGGTGCCGAGCTGGAAGGACGGCCCGGCGGCCTGGCCGCCCTCGACGAACTCGAGGAGCTGGCCGCGGGTAGGGAACCGTTTCGCGACATCGCCAGCCGACTGCATGTGCTGGCCCGCCGCGCCGACACCCCGCACGGGCGGCACGGTGGGTCGTAGCGCCGACGTGCCGCGCGTCGCCGGGCAGACCGACGGCGACGACGCCGGTTGCCACGTGCTGCACGTCGACATGGACGCGTTCTTCGCCAGCGTCGAGATCCGCCGCCGGCCGGAGCTGCGGGGCCGGCCGGTCATCGTCGGCGGCCGCGCCCGAGGAGTTGTGGCCGCGGCGTCGTACGAGGCGCGCCGGTACGGCGTGCGCAGCGCCATGCCGGCCGGGCAGGCGCTGCGGCTGTGCCCGCACGCCGTCGTGCTCCCTCCGGACCGGCAGGCCTACTCGGCCGCGTCGGCACAGGTGATGGCAATCCTGCGCGAGGTCACGCCGCTGGTCGAGCCGCTGTCGCTGGACGAGGCGTTCCTCGACGTCCATGCCGCCGAGCGACGGCTCGGGCGACCGGCGGTCATCGCCGCGACGATCCGCCGGCGGGTGGCCGACGAGCTGGGTCTGACCTGCTCGGTCGGGGTGGCGGCGACCAAGTTCGTCGCCAAGCTGGCCTCGGCCCGCTGCAAGCCGGACGGCCTGCTCGTCGTCCCTGGCGCGGACACCCTGCGTTTCCTGCAGCCGCTACCGGTCACGGTGCTCTGGGGGGTGGGCGAGCGCACTGCCGCGCCGCTGCGTCGCCTCGGCATCCGAACCGTCGGTGACCTTGCCGAGACACCGCTGGACGCACTGCGCCGCGCCATCGGGACGTCCGTGGCCGACCACCTGCACGAGCTCGCGTGGGGCCGGGATCCGCGCGCGGTGCAGGAACGCGAGGTCGAGAAGTCGATCAGCTCCGACCACACCACCGCCGCCGACCTTACCGACGGCGGCGACGTGCGTCGCGAGCTGCTGCGCCTGTCGGGCGACGTCGGCGCGCGCCTTCGGACCCGCGGCTGGGTGGCCCGCACCGTCGGCATCAAGATCCGCTTCGCCGACTTCCGGACTGTGACGCGGGTCCGCACCCTGCCGGGCTGGGTCGACTCCGACGCCGCGATCTATGCTGCCGCGGCCGATCTCATCGATGCGCTGCAGCTCGACCGGCCGCGCATCCGGCTGGTCGGCGTCAAGTGTGAGAACCTGCGGCCCGTCGGGCAGACGCCGGAACAGCTCACGCTCGACGGCGCCGCCGAAGGCGCCCGTCAGTCGGTCGGCACCGCCGCCAGAGTGGACCACGCCGTCGACGCGGCACGCGAGCGCTTCGGTGCCGCGGCGATCCGACCGGGGACGCTGGTCAGCCGTGGTGGCGGCACATCCAGCCCGACGCGGGGAGCCTGAGCCCCGTCAGCCGCCCTCCGGCGCACGGCCAGGCGCCGGACGATCGCTGCGTGCTGCGGGAGATGGCCGCCCCGTCGCCATCTCGATACGCCGCGAACTTTCGCACGCCGGTTCGGGCTCGTATGCTCGGTGGTAACGGCCCTCCGTCCGGAGAGCCGCCGCAGAGAAGCAACAGCAGGCTCTGCCGGGCCAGGGACTCGGCTGGCCGGCACGGACTTGAAGGAGGGCATGGTGGCGCTCTCCGAACACGAGCAGAGGTTGCTCGAGCAGATCGAGCAGGCGCTGTACGCCGAGGATCCGAAGTTCGCCTCGGCCGTCCGCTCCGCCGGCTCGCACTTCCGCGCTCGTCGATGGATCTTGATATCGGTCGTCGGTGTGGCCGCCGGGCTCGCTATCGTGCTGGTCGGCCTCGCCGCGAAGCTGATTTTCCTGGGAGTTCTGGGGTTCGTGCTGATCGTCGGCGCCTGCGCCTACGCGGCGACCTCGATCGGGCGGCGTAACGCCACTCCCGGGCCCGAGTCCGGCTCCGGCGGCCAGGGGAAGAACCGCCGGCCCGGTGTCCGGTCCCGGATGGAAGAGCGGCTGCGCCGTCGCTTCGACGAGAGTTGAGCTAGCCCTCCTCCCCGCGCTTTACTCGTCGCGCCTCCCCGCGCTTCACTCGTCCCGCCTCCCCGCGCTTCACTCCTGTCGTCGCGTGACGCCGCTGGCTGGCGGTTGCGCTGTTGCCAGCGGCTTCCAGCGGGCCGCTTAGCTCAATGCCGGGCGCCGCGGTGTCCCCAGCTCAGCCAGCCGAGCGACTCGGGCAACAGCCTCGCCCGCATCCGCACCCAGCGGGTCCGTCGGCCGCGCAGTGACGACTCGACCCGGCGCAGATCCGCGACCAGGTCGTCGGCCACAGCGTCCGCGGGCAGAGCTGTGGTCGCATCCGGCGGCGCATACCGGTGCCGCTCGACGACCGTGGCCAGATTGCCGAGCGACCGGGACGCGTCGCCGGGCAGCCCCTGACGGTCCAGCCAGTTGACGACCTGGCGCGGGCTGCGGACCGGGGACCAGACGTAGCCGAGATCGGCTGCGGTGTCGGCGAGCTCCTGCCAGAGGGGGTCCGGCCCGTCAGCGCTCGCCCGCAACCGGGCACGTCGGCGCGCGAGTCGGATGAGCGCGGGGACCAAGAGGATCAGGATCACCGCCAGCACCAGGCAGACGATCAGCACCGCCTGCCAGCCCGGGCCGGCGGGGCCTGCCGCGGCGCCGCGCTGCACGCCGCCGGCCGCCGCCGAGGAACTGGCAACGCTGCTGCCCAGGTCCTTTTTGTTCGGAGCTTCCGAGGTGGCGTTCACCGCCGCGCCCGCGCCGCTGTTGGCCGCGTGCGGAGCCCACGGCAGCGCCACCGCACGGTCGGCGTCGGCGCCGCTCAGCGGCGTCGGATCGAAGGGCAGCCAACCCACCGACGGGATGTAGGCCTCGACCCAGGCGTGCGCGTCGCTGGTGGTGACGACGAACTGCCCGTTGGCGCCGGGCGCGTCATGCGTGTAACCGATGACCACCCGCGCAGGCACCCCGGCGAGCCGGAGCATGACGCCCATCGCCGCCGCGTACTGCTGGCAGAAACCGGCCTTGTTCTTCAGGAAGTTGGTGAGATCGTCGGTCGAGTCCCCGGCCTTCGTCTGCAGGCTGTAGACGAAGCCGTTGGCCGGGTTGGTGAAGTAGTTCGAGATGGCGACTGCCTTGCGGTACGGCGAGGAGATGTTGCCGGTCAGCTGGGCGACCAGCTGGCGGGCTAGCACCGGTGTGCTCGCGGGCAACTGCAGCCAGCGCGCGAGCGCGGCCTGGTCGAGCGGCTCGGAAATGTCCTGCAGCACGGTCGTGCCGGGGTTCTGCTCGCTAACCACCTCGGTGTAGCTGGCGCCCTTCTTCAGCGTGTTGGCGACGACCAGCTGGTTCGTCGGGCTCCAGCCGCGGCTGTCGATGCTGCCGCTCAGCGACGTCGGGTCGGCGAAGATCGGCACGTTGCCACCCAGCGTGTGCAGCACGGTGACGGTGACGGCATAGCTGTAGGTGCTGTCCGGCCGCTGCGCGGGCGGGCTGGTGTCGAAGGCGGTGGTGCCGAGATCCTCGAGCGTCGAGTCAGGAACGTCCGAGGTCGTCCAGCCCTTGCCGTTGTAGCTGTCCAGGACGTTCGCGCGCAGATAGAACGGGTCGCGACCATCGGTGTTGCGTGCGTCGACGGAGAGCAGTCCGACCGGTTTACCGAGTGTCAGGCTGCCCTTGAGCGAGACGAACGGGTCCAGCCGGACGGCGCGACCGCTGCCGCCGAGCGGGAAGCTCGCCGAGCCGTTGTCGTGCAACGCGTCCGAGAGCAGGTTGCCGGCGCGCACCGGCACCATCAGCGGCACGCAGACGGCGAGGGCGAGCGCGATGACCCCGATCCTGCGACCGGAGAGCGCCTGCGCGGTGATCGCTCGCCCACCCCCGACGCGGGGCATCACCCGCCCCCATCGGCTGAGCTCGTCGCGAGAGTCCGACGCCAGCAACATCAGATACGCGATGCCCGCGGCGACGAACCACACCCAGCCGACGGCATGGCGGGGGACCGCTCCGGACAGGGTGTAGATGAGCAGGAACGGCACGCCGGCCAGCGCCGGGCGCCGGGCCACGACCGCGAGCAGGTCGACTGCGACCGCCATCAGCGTCAGCTGTGCCGTGAGCACCATCCGCACCGGTGGGGTCGAGGCGAGCGGGGCGGTCTCGTCACGCAGCGTGTCGGCGAACTGCGTCGACAGCGCCGACACGTCCTTCCACGCGCCGTGCAACGGCAGCACGCCGGCAACCGCGTGCGCCGGCACGAAGCGTGCGGTCAGGAACGCGACGACGAGCACCACGCCGGGCAGTAGCTGGATCAGGCGCGGCTGCCAGCGCATCCGCAGCACGGCCGCGGGCAGGATGGTGATCGCCATCGCGATCCACGCGTCGAGCAGCCACTGCCAGTCCGTGAATATCTGCCGCAGCGGCAAGATCGCCAGGCACGAGGCAACCAGCCCGACGAGCGTGCGGCGGGCGGCGGCGTAGCGCAGCGGATCGGTCAACGCGTCGCCCCGACTCGGATGGAGCCGCCGGTGGCGTACGCGCGCTGGCTGAGCAGCCGCGACCAGATGCCGCCGATCGAGTCGCCGCAGCGCGCCACGATCGCCCACCAGCCGGCGGCACGCAGGATCTCGGCCGCCGCGACCGCCCGCGCGCTGCCGTACGCGGCCAAGTCGGCGGCCTGCGGCGATCCGGTATCCACGAAGCGCCAACTGGCCGAGTCGAGCAGGATCGCGAACGCGGGCACCGCCGATCCGCGCGCCCGGGTCGCCGCGACCGCGGTCGCGTCCGGCTCGCTGAGCGCGCCGAACACACTCACCACCGTGGAGTCGCGCGCCGCAGCGCGCAGCGGCGCGACAAGCCGGCTCAGGTCGTACCCGCCGGTCGGCCCGAGGTCGGCGAGGTGATCCACGAAGGTCGTCGACTCGGCGAAGCGCACGGGCCGGCCATCCGACGAGTCGGCGAGCAGGCTGACGTCCCGGCCGCTGAGGAAGAGCTGGTTGCCGATGCTCGCGACAGCGCTGATCGCCCATTCCAGGCTGCTGGCCTGCCGCGGATCGTTTTCGGCCGGCGCACCGGCGAGCGCCCCGGTGGGCAGTGCGGCCTCGTGCGCGCCGGCTCGCAGGTCGAGCAGCACGGTCGTGTGCCCCTGCCACGGCCGCTCCTCGTGACGCACCATGAGCGCGCCGGTGCGTGCGGTCGACCGCCAGTGGATCTTGCGCAGGTCGTCGCCGTGGCGGTACTCGCGGGTGGACGCGTCGTCGGCGCCGTAACTGCCGATGGAGTGGCTGCCGGCGTTGTCGCCGACGTCGACGGAGTACGGCGTGTGCGCGTCCGGGAGGAGGTCGACGGCAGGCGTGACGACGAGGCGCGACGTGGCGGTGAACGAGCGGGTGGCGTCGATCATCCCGAACGGGTCGGTGAGCCGCACCCGCAACGGGCCGGCCGCGTACCGCCCCCGGTGCAGCGCGGGAATCCGGTACGCGACCGTGCGCGACTCACGCCCGGCGAGCCCGTCCAGGCCGAACCTGGCCCGGCCGGCGAGCTCGGCGGGCAGCCGGTCTTCGAGCATCAGCGACCCGCTGGGGAGCACCGACCGGTTCGTGACGGTCAGCTGCACGCCGAGATTCGACCCGACCGGCACGCGGGCCGGCTCGGCGCTGCGCCGGCTCGCGATCGTGACCTGCGAACGGTTCACCACGATCGCCGCGACGATCGGGACGGCCACGACCAGGCAGCCCGCCCGCACCAGGTCGACCTCGCCGAAGAGCACCCCGAACAGCGCGGCCGTCAGCCCACCCGCCAGTAGGCAGCGCGCCCGCGTCGTGAAGCCCGGCCGCAACCAGCGCATGGCCAGGCCCTAATTCGCCGTGGGGATGGGCACCGAGCCGATGATCTTGCCCAGGGCATCCTCGGCGGTGCGGCCGCTGATGTGCGTCTCGGCCGTGAGCAGCAGTCGGTGCGCGATCACCGGGATGGCCAGGCCTTGCAGGTCATCGGGGATGACGAAGTTGCGCCCGCCCAGCGCCGCCCAGGCCTTCGCCGCGCGCAGCAGTTGCAGCGTCGCACGGGGAGAGGCACCCAGCCGGACGTCGGGCGAGCGGCGCGTCGCCTCGGCCAGGTCGACGGCGTAGGCCTTGATCGGCTCGGCGACGTGGACGGCCCGCACCGCGGCGATCAGTGATCGGACCTCGGCCGCGTCCGATACCGGCGGCAGGGTGTCGAGCGGGTCGACCGCAGCATGCTCGCCGAGCATTGCGATCTCGGCTCGGTGGTCGGGGTAGCCCATCGACACCCGGGCGGTGAAGCGGTCCCGTTGCGCCTCGGGCAGCGGGTAGGTGCCCTCCATGTCGATCGGGTTCTGGGTGGCGAGCACCAGGAACGGCGCCTCGAGCGGGTAGGTCACCCCGTCGACGGTGACCTGGCGTTCCTCCATGCACTCGAGCAGCGCCGCCTGCGTCTTGGGCGAGGCCCGGTTGATCTCGTCGCCGACGACGATGTTGGCGAACACCGGCCCGGGCTTGAACTCGAAGTCACGCGCCTCGGTGTTGAAGATGCTCACGCCGGTGATGTCACTCGGCAGCAGGTCGGGCGTGAACTGCACCCGGCGTACCGAGCAGTCGATCGAGCGCGCCAGCGCCTTGGCGAACTTCGTCTTCCCGACACCGGGCACGTCTTCGATCAGCAGATGCCCTTCGGCGAGCAGCACAGCCAGACCGAGACGGATCGTGTCGGACTTCCCCTCGATCACGCGCTCGATGTTGGCGACGATGCGCCGGCCCGCGCTCTGCACGGCGCTGATGTCGTCCTGGGACACCACGGTCCGCTCGCGGGCAGCGTGCGCACCGACCGGGTGCAGGGCGCTCGGCTGGGAAAGCGCCCCGGAGGACGCGAATCCGGGGCGCGGCGCGATCGGGTCGGCATGCTGGCGCTGTGGGGCCTGCCCGACGCGGTGCCACGGCGCCGAGGGGTCGTCGTCCCGCTCGAGGTTCACCACGCGAGTCACCTATCTGTCGACTGCCGAGCGCTGGCCGATAGCGGCTTGTGCGCCGTATCACGTCGAGTATTGCGGAGAAAACTACCCGCCGCTGCGGCGTCCTACGTCCGGGCAAGCCGCACGGTTCGTCGGCCGATGCTTCCCCACCGCCGTCTTGCCCCGAATCCGGCGGATTCCGCCGCCTCGGCAACGGGTGTTGGCATTGACGGTGGCGAGCAGTGGGGTACGGTGGGGAACTGTGGGGAGGGTGACCGCAACGGACCGGCCGGCGGAGGTGGTGCGAGGTGTTTCTCGGCACACATACCCCCCGGTTGGACGACAAGGGCAGGCTCGCGCTGCCGGCCAAGTTCCGCTCCGACATGGAGGGCGGGCTGGTGATCACCAAGGGCCAGGAGCGGTGCCTGTTCGTCTTCCCGATCGCGGAGTTCAACCGGCTCACCGAGTTGCTGCGCACCGCGCCGGTCACCGACCGCCGGATACGCACGTACAGCCGGATCTTCTTCGCCAGTGCGTCGCACGAGATCCCGGACGGGCAGGGCCGGATCACGGTCCCGCAGCAGCTGCGGCAGTACGCCGGTCTCGCCAAGGACTGCGTGGTGATCGGCGCGAACACCCGCGTGGAGGTCTGGGACGCCGCGGCCTGGCAGGAGTACCTCGACACCACCGAGCAGTCGTTTGCCGACGAGGAGGAGGAGGTGCTGCCCGGGCTGCTGTGATCCGCACCGACTGAGCCGTATCGACCGTCCGCTCAGGCCTCCTCCCGCCGCTGCCGACCCTCCTGGCGCACCTTCCCCGGTGCCAGGCGCTCGGCAGGCCACGGCGGGCGGGGACCTGACCGGACGGACCCCACGCTTGCCCACCAGTTCTCCCACCCGAGCAGTTCCACCGCCCGAGCAGTTCCGCCACCCGAGCCGCCACCCGAGCGCACGGAGGACCAGACCGCCGATGGATGCCCGCGACGCCGAGTCCGCGCCGGGCCGCGCGGCGTCCGCGCAGACCGCCGCGCACGTGCCGGTGCTCCTCGACCGCGTACTCGCCCTGCTCGCGCCGGCGCTCGCCGATAAGCCGGCGGTGGCCGTCGATGCCACGCTAGGGCTCGGCGGGCACGCCGAGGCGCTGCTCGCGGCACATCCGCAGTTGACGCTGGTCGGGCTGGACCGTGATCCGGCGGCGCTCGAGCGCAGCCGGGCCCGGTTGGCGCCCTACCGGGCGCGGCTGCATGTCGTGCACGCCGTCTACGACCGGATGCCCGAGGTGCTCGCGTCGCTCGGCCTGTCGCACGTCGACGGGATCCTCTTCGACCTCGGCGTGTCGTCCATGCAGCTGGACCTGGCCGAGCGCGGGTTCGCCTACGCCCAGGACGCGCCGCTGGACATGCGGATGGACCCGGCCACGCCGTTGACGGCGGCCGACGTCGTCAACACCTACCCGGTCGGCGAGCTGGCCCGGGTGCTGCGCGAGTACGGCGAGGAGCGCTTCGCCCTGCGCATCGCGCAGACGATCGAGCGCGCCCGCCGGCTCGCGCCACTGGTGTCTACCGCCCAGCTGGCCGACCTCGTTCGCGCGTCGATCCCGGCGGCCAGCCGGCGCACCGGCGGGCATCCGGCCAAGCGCACCTTCCAGGCGCTGCGCATCGAGGTCAACGGCGAGTTGGCGGCCCTTCGCACGGCCGTTCCGGCGTCGCTCGCCGCCCTGGGCATGCGCGGTCGCATCGTCGTGCTCTCCTACCACTCCCTGGAGGACCGAGTGGTCAAACGGGCCCTCGCCGCACTCGCCACCGACACCACGCCACCGGGACTGCCGGTTGCGTTGGCCGAGAGCCGGCCGCAGCTGCGGCTGCTCGCCCGCGGCGAGGGGCCGGATGCCGCCGAGGTGGCCGCCAACCCGCGCGCAGCATCGGTCCGGCTGCGCGCGGCCGAGCGGATCCGGGAGGCGTCGTGACCGCACGCTCGAGGGCACCCCGATGAGCCGCCCGCGCCCGGTGTCCGGCCGGTGGACCAAGCCGACCCTGAACACCACCGGCGCCCGCCCGCACCGGCGCACGTCGCGGCTGATCCGCCGCACCGGAGCACCGAAGATCCCGTTCGCGTTGCTGGTGGCCGGGTTGCTCGTCGGCGGTCTCTGCGCGCTCCTCGCGCTCAACACCGCGTCCGCCGCCGCGGAGCTGCGGCGCAACGACCTGCAGGCCGCCAACGCGGGGCTCGCCGCCGAAGTCGAACAGCTGCGTACCCAGGTCGCGGCGCAGCAGGCCCCCGGCTACCTGGCGAGCGCTGCGGCGCGGCTCGGCATGGTCCCCGACCGCAATCCGGCATTCCTAGAGCTTCGCCCCAACGGCAGCGTGGCCGTCCTCGGCTCGCCGGTGGCCGCCACCGGCGCGCCACCACCGCCGAGCCCGTCGTCCGCCGCCGCCCCGGTGGCGCCGCCGACGACCAAGCCCACGCCGACCGCCAAACCGAGCCCGACCCACAAGCCGAGCCCGACCCGCCAGCCGAGCCCGACGCACAAGCCGTCGCCGACGCCGAGCGCCCAGCCGGCCGCGACGCCGAAGCCGACGGCCACACCGTTGCCTGGAGGTCCGCGATGAAGCGACCGGTCGACCCGCCCCCGGGCGGACCGCGCCGCGGCTCGCGAGGAGACCGGGCGCCGGCGGGCCGGCCGGGGTCGGCGCCTCGCGGCAACATCCCGCCGCGCGGCACGCCCCCGCGCGGCACGCCTGCGCGCCGGGTGCCGCCCCGACCCGAGCCGCCGCGGAGCATGCCGCCACGGGCCGGTTCACCGCCGGCCGTTCCACCGCGAAACCTGCCGCCCCAACAGCCCGGCGCGACGTCACGCCGTGGGATGCCGCCATCAGGGCAGGCGCCGCCTCGGCGACAGCCAGCCAAGCCGGCCCGGCAGCAGCCGCCCAAGCCGGCCCGGCCGCGCCGCGTCGCCCGCACCCGCCGGCGCCGTCCGCTCGCCCTCGGGCGGATGAACAACCGGCTCACCGCCGGGTTCGCCGCCGTGTGCACGCTGCTGATCGTCATCGGCGGCAGGCTGGTCCAACTGCAGGGCATCGACCACGCCGATTACGCCGGCGCGGCCGCCGCGCAGCGGGTCGACACCATCCCGCTGCATGCGCTGCGCGGGCAGATCGTCGACCGCTACGGTCACGTGCTCGCCTACACCGCCGACGCGCAGGACATCACCGCGGATCCGCAGCAGATCGCGGCCAGCGACCGGCTGCGCTACGCCGCGCTGCTCGCGCCGCTCGTCGACGAGCAGGAGCTCGACCTGCTGGCCCAGCTGGCCAAGCCGGGCCAGTACGCGCTGGTCGCCACCGCGGTGCCGCCGCAGGCGGCGCAGCAGGTGATGAAGCTGAACCTGCCGGGCATCTACACCCAGGCGACCACCCAGCGGCAGTACCCGGCACAGACCACAGCCTCGAACGTGATCGGTCTCGTCCACTCCGACGGCAGCGGCGCCGCCGGCATCGAGTACCAGTTCAACGACGTCCTGGCCGGCATGGACGGCAGCCTCACCTACGCCGTCGACGGCACCGGGAACATCAACCCAAGCGGCCCGAACATCCGCAAGAATCCGATCGACGGCGGCACGGTCCGGCTGACCATCGACCAGGACCTGCAGTACACCGTGCAGAACTACCTCGACCAGGCCGTCGCCGAGTCGGGCGCCCGCGACGGCGAGGTCGCGATTCTCGACGCGCACACCAGCCAGGTCCTGGCGCTCGCGTCCTCGCAAAGCTTCGACCCCGCCGATCCGTCGACCATCACGCCGAACGTCTCGCTCGACCCGCCCGTGCAGACGGTGTTCGAGCCCGGGTCGGTGAACAAGGTGGTGACCTTCTCGGCCGCGATCGAGAAGGGGCTGATCAATCCGCAGTCGCACATCATGGTGCCCGGCGACATCTCGATCGGCGGCGTGACCGTCCACGACGACTGGTCGCACGCACCGGTGATGTACACCGCCACCGGCATCATCACGCAGTCGTCCAACGTCGGCACGTTGGAGATCGCGCAGAAGCTCGGGGCGCCGGCCTGGGACTACTACGAGCGTCGCTTCGGCATCGGCACCCAGACCGGGATCGGGCTCCCCGGCGAAAGCGCCGGCATCATGCCGCCGATGAGCGAGTGGTCGGACTCGTCGTTCGCGAACCTGCCGATCGGGCAGGGCGAGGCGATGACGATCCTGCAGCTCGCCGGCATGTACCAGACGGTCGCCAACAACGGGGTGCGCGTGCCGCCGCGCATCGTCGACTCGATCACCAACCCGGACGGCTCGACCGTGAACACACAAGCGGCGCCGGGCGTCCCGGTCGTCAGCGCGAAAACCGCACAGACTGTGCGCACCATGCTCGAGTCAGTGACCCTGCCCGGCGGCACCGGCGTCAAGGCCGCGATCCCCGGCTACCGCATCGCGGGCAAGACCGGCACCGCCCAGCAGCCCGACCCGGCGCACGGCGGCGCCTACTCGAGCTGGATGAACTGGGACACCTTCGCCGGCATCGCGCCCGCCGACAACCCGCAGTTCGTCGTCGCGATCATGATCGACAACCCGGCCCACGGCCTGCAGGGCGGCGACGTGGCCGCGCCGCTGTACAAGGAGATTGCCTCCTACGAGCTGGAGCACGCGCAGATCCCGCCGAGCGGCTCGGCGAGCAGGCATGTGCCGCTGATGGTCTGCAGCCCGCCGGTGATCGCCACGTACGGCAGTACCGTGTGCTGACGTGCCGGTCGCTTTCAGTCCCCCGGTCGCGGAGCTGCCCCGCCCGTCGCGGGTGATCCCGACCGCGCTGCGCTGCGTGGCTGCCGTCGCGAGCGCCCGGATAGCCGACACCGCCGACACCGCCGACACCGTCGACACCGTCGACACCGTCGACATAGCGGTCACCGGCGTCACGGCCGACAGCCGACACGTGGCGCCCGGCGACCTGTTCGCGGCCGTGCCCGGGCACTGCGGACACGGCGCCGGGTTCGCCGCCGAAGCCGTCGCCGCCGGCGCCGTCGCGGTGCTCACCGATGAGGCCGGTGCCCCGCTCGTGCCGGCCGGCGTCCCGACGCTGGTGGTCGCGGACGTGCGGGCGGTGCTCGGCCCGGTCGCCGCCGACGTGTACGGTCGCCCCGCCGACACGCTGAGCGTCATCGGGGTCACCGGCACCAGCGGCAAGACGACCACGACGTTCCTGGTGCGTGCCGGGCTCGCGGCGGCAGGCGTCGCGTCCGGGTTGATGGGCACCGTTGCCACGCTGATCGGCGAGGACGCCGTGAAGACCGGCTTCACCACGCCGGAAGCGCCGCAGATCCAGGCGCTGCTAGCGGTGATGCGCGAACGCAATGTGCAGACGGTGGCGATGGAGGTCTCCAGCCACGCGCTGGCGATGCGGCGCGCGGACGGCATCGGGTTCGCCGTCGGGGCCTTCACCAACCTGTCCCAGGACCACCTCGACTTCCACGCCGACATGGACGACTACTTCGCGGCGAAGGCGCGCCTGTTCGACGGGCGCTCGCGCACGTCGCTGATCGTCATCGACGACGACTGGGGGCGCCGGCTCGCGCGCATGGTCGGCCCGTCGGCGGTGACCGTGAGCACCACCGGGGACCACGCTGCGGACTGGCTGGCGACCGACGTGCGGGTGACCGCCGACGGCAGCACGGCGTTCCGCGTGGCCGGGCCGGGAATCGCGATCGACGCCGGCTGCGCGGTCCCCGGCGCGTACAACGTCGGGAACGCCCTATTGGCGCTGGCGATCCTGCACACGGTCGGCGTCGACCTCGACGTCGCCGCCCCCGCGGTGGCGAGCGCCTCCGTCCCCGGACGGATGGAGCGCATTGCCGCCGGCCAGCCCTATCTTGCCGTCGTCGACTACAGCCACAAGCCCGCCGCCGTCGACAGCGCGCTGCGCGCGCTGCGGGCGCTCACCCGCGGGCGGCTCATCGTCGTGCTCGGCTGCGGCGGCGACCGCGACCGCGCCAAGCGGCCGCTGATGGGCGCGGCCGCGGCACGCGGCGCGCAGCTGCTCGTCGTCACCGACGACAACCCCCGCTCCGAAGACCCGGCGTCGATCCGGCGGGCCATGCTCGACGGCGCCCGAGCGGTGCCGCCCGGCGAGCGCGGCGAGATCGTGGAGGTCGGGGGACGGGCCGCGGCGATCGCCGCCGCCGTCGCCGCTGCCGGACCGGGCGACACCGTGCTCGTCGCCGGCAAGGGCCACGAGACCGGGCAGGAGATCGCCGGGCACGTCCACCCGTTCGACGACCGGGACGCGCTGCGCGCCGCCATCGTGGAGCGTGGCCGGTGATCGAGCTGACGCTGGCCGAGATCGCCACGATCACCGACGGCGCGCTCGGCGGCGGCGCCGACCCGTCGGCGGTGGTGAGCGGGCCGGTGGAGTTCGACTCCCGCAGAGTCGCCCCAGGCGGGCTCTTCCTCGCGCTGCCGGGCGAGCGCGTCGACGGCCACGACTACACCGCCGCGGCCGCGGCGGCAGGCGCGGTGGCCGCGCTCGTCACCCGTCCGGTCGACGAGCCGCACGTCCTCGTCCCCGACGGGCGCTGCGCGCTGGCCGCGCTCGCCACGGCGGTTGCCGCGCGGCTGGCGAGCACGGTGATCATCGGGATCACCGGCTCGTCCGGCAAGACCTCGACGAAGGACCTGCTTGCCCAGGTGCTCGCCGAGCTCGGCCCGACCGTGGCCCCGCCCGAGTCGTTCAACAACGAGCTCGGCCACCCGTACACGGTGCTGCTCGCCGGCGCCCAGACGGGTTACCTGGTGCTCGAGACGAGCGCCCGCGGCATCGGCCACATCCGCTACCTCACCGCGATCGCCCCGCCGCGCATCGGGGCGGTGCTCAACGTCGGCAGCGCGCACCTCGGCGAGTTCGGCTCCCGGGAGGCGATCGCGCAGGCAAAGGGCGAACTGGTCGAGGCGCTGCCCGCCGACGGCGTCGCGGTGCTCAACGCCGACGACGTGCTGGTCGCGGGCATGGCCGCGCGCACGGCGGCACGGGTGGTGACGTTCGGCGAGGGCGCGAAGGCGGACGTCCGGGCGGACGCGGTCGGCCTGGACGACCTCGGCCGGGCCGGCTTCACACTGCGCGCCGGAGGCACGAGCGCCCGGGTGCAGCTGCGGACGGTGGGGGAGCACCACGTCGGCAACGCGCTGGCCGCGGCCGCCGTCGCGCTCGAGTGCGGCATGCCGCTCGACCGGGTCGCCGACGCCCTGTCGCGGGCGACCGCCCGCTCGCACTGGCGGATGGAGGTCACCGAGCGCCCGGACGGCGTGGTGATCGTCAACGACACGTACAACGCGAACCCCGAGTCCATGCGGGCGGCCCTGAAGGCCCTGGCCTACCTGGGCCGGCGCCGTGGCGCCCGCACGATCGCCGTGCTCGGCGAGATGGCCGAACTCGGCGCCGAAACCGCAGCCGAGCACGACGGGGTGGGCCGCCTTGCGGTCCGCCTGGACATAGCACGCCTGCTCGCGGTGGGGGAGTCCGCCCGCCCGCTCGCGCACGGAGCAGCTCTGGAAGGCTCCTGGAACGGCGAGTCGAGCTGGGTGCCGGACGTCGACGCCGCGCTGGCGCTGCTGCGCGACGAGCTGCGTCCTGGTGACGTCGTGCTGGTGAAGGCGTCGCGGGCTGCCGGCCTGGAACGGGTCGCGCTCGCACTCATCGAGAACTGCGCGGAGGGCAGACAGTGAGGACCGCCCTCGCCGGCGCGCTCGCTGCCCTGCTCTGCTCCATCCTGGTCACCCCGCTGGTCGTCCGGTTCTTCCGCCGGCGCGGCTTCGGCCAGGAGATCCGCAACGACGGCCCACCGCAGCACATGGTCAAGCGCGGCACCCCGACGATGGGCGGCGTCGTGATCATCGGCTCCACGGTGGTCGGCTACGCCGCGGCACACGTCGTCGCCGCCGTGCAGAACGGGCAGGGCCCGACCGCGTCCGGCCTGCTCGCGCTGTTCCTGATGGTCGGGCTCGGCGTGGTCGGGTTTCTCGACGACTTCATCAAGCTGCGCCACCAGCGCAGCCTCGGCCTGCGCGCCCGCGCCAAGTTCGGCGGCCAGCTCGTCGTCGCCGTGGTGTTCGCCATCCTGGCACTGCAGTTCCGCAACAAGCTCGGGCTGAGCCCGGCGTCGACCTACCTGTCGTTCGTGCGCGACATCGGCGCTCTCGGGCTGGGCGCGGTCGGCTTCGTCGTGCTCGCCTACGTGATCGTGTCGGCCACGTCGCACGCGGTGAACCTCACCGATGGCCTGGACGGCCTGGTCGCCGGCGCGTCCGCGATGGTCTTCGGGGCATACGCGCTGATCACCTTCCTGCAAGCCCGCCATCCGTGCGGTGCGAGCGGCGGACCGGTGGGCTGCTACCAGGTGCGCGACCCGCGCGACCTGGCGATCCTCGCCGCGGCGGCGATGAGCGCCTGCTTCGGCTTCCTGTGGTGGAACGCCTCGCCGGCGCAGATCTTCATGGGCGACACCGGCTCGATGGCGCTGGGTGGGCTGATGGCCGGGCTTGCCATCCTGTCGCGCACCGAACTGCTGCTGGTCGTGCTGGGCGGCCTGTTCGCCACGGTCACCCTCTCCGGGATCATCCAGGCCGGCTGGTTCAAATACACCCGATGGCGCACCGGCACCGGACGGCGCGCGTTCAAGATGTCGCCGATCCACCACCACTTCGAGATGTCGGGGTGGGAAGAGATCACGATCATCGTCCGGTTCTGGGTGATCGCCGGCATGGGCGTGGCGTTCGGGGTGGGCCTGTTCTACGCCGAGTTCGTCAGTGCCTGAGTTCGGTGGCCGGACCGTCCTCGTGCTCGGCGTGCGGTTCGCCGGCGCTGCGGCCGCGCGTGCGCTGCTCGCTCGACGGGCCCGGGTGCTGCTGGCCGACCGCCAGCGCACCGCCGAGGTGGCAGCGCTGGAGGCCGCCGGCGCGGTGTTTCTCGGCGACCTCGACACGCTGCCCGCCGGCGTCGACCTGCTGTGGGTGACGCCGGGCGTGCCGCCGGCGCATCCGCTGCCCGTCGCCGCGCAGGCCGCCGGCATCGAGGTGATCGGCGAGGTCGAGCTGGCCTGGCGGCTCCGCCCGCCGGGCGCGGCGCCGTGGCTCGCGGTCACCGGCACGAACGGCAAGACGACCACCGTCGGGATGCTCGCGTCGATCCTGACCGCAGCCGGCCTGCATACCCGGGCCGTCGGCAATGTCGGCGTCTCGATCGTGGACGCGGTGAGCGCGACACCCCCCTACGACGTGCTCGCCGTGGAGCTGTCGAGCTTCCAGCTGCACTGGTCGTCGTCGGTCGTCCCCGAGGCCGGCGCGCTGCTGAACCTGGCGCCCGACCACCTGGACTGGCACGGCTCGATGGCGGCGTACGCGATGACCAAGACGAAGGTCTGGGACGCGCCGGTGGCGATCGGCAACCTCGACGATCGCGCGGTGGCCGAGCTGCTCGACGGGCCGGCGTCACGCGCTCAGGGCCGCCGCGTCGGGATCACGCTGCGCGAGCCCGAGCCGGGCCAGCTCGGCGTGGCCGACGAGATGCTCGTCGACCACGCGTTCGCCGAGCATCCGGCGCCGCTCGCCGCGGCCGCCGACGTGCGCCCGCCCGGCGCACACAACCTCGCCAACGCCCTGGCCGCGGCGGCGCTCGCCCGGGCGCACGGCGTCCCGGCCGGAGCGGTCGCTGCCGGGCTGCGCGCGTTCGTCCCCGACCCGCACCGCAACCAGCTGGTCGCCACCCGGGCGGGAGTGCGCTACGTCGACGACAGCAAGGCCACTAACCCGCACGCCGCGGCGGCGTCGCTCGGCGCGTACGGGCGGGTCGTGTGGATCGCCGGCGGGCAGCTCAAGGGCGCGCCGGTGGACGAGCTGGTAGCCGCGTTCGCCGGGAAACTGGCCGGCGTCGTGCTCCTCGGGGCCGACCGCGGGCAGATCGGTGCCGCCCTGGCACGACACGCGCCCGATGTGCCGGTGATCGACGTCGCGAGGCACGACGATGAGGCCATGACCGAGGTGGTGGCCGCCGCGGCCGGGCTCGCGCGTCCGGGCGACACTGTGCTGCTCGCCCCCGCCGCCGCCTCCTACGACATGTTCAGCGGCTATGCGGCGCGCGGTGCGGCCTTCGCCGCCGCGGTGGCCGCGCTGAAGGCGCCATGACGGTGCCAGCCCGCCGGCCGCCGTCGCTCCGCTCCGGTCGTGTGCTCACGCCGGCGGCCGGCTCATGACGGCCGTCGCCGTGCGCCGGCGCTGGCGGCGCTGGCGGGCGTCGGTCGCCGCGGGGCACCGCTACCTCGATCGCCCGTACACCTCGGTGCAGCTGGTGATGGTCGCTGGCGTCTGCCTGCTCGGCTTCGGCGTGCTGATGGCCGCGTCCACCACGATCTCTGCGTCGAGCATCGACGGGGGCACCATCTGGACCCAGCTGATCAAGGAGGTGCTCTTCGTCGTCCTCGGCGTGCCGATCTTCTGGTTGGCGATGCGGATGTCACCGCAGGGCTTCCGCCGCCTCGCCTACCCGACGCTGCTGGTCGCGCTGGTGGGCCTGCTCGCCGTTCTGGTGCCGGGGCTGGGTGTCGGCGTGTACGGCGCCCGGCGCTGGATCAACCTGGGCCCACTGCCGTTCCAGCCGTCGGAGGTGGCCAAGCTCGCCATCCTGATCTGGGGCGCCGACCTGTTCGCCCGCAAGCAGCACCTCGGCACGTTGACTCGCGCGCGGCACGTCTTCGTGCCGCTGGTGCCGATATTCGTGCTGGTCTGCGTCCTGGTGATGCTCGAGCCCGACCTCGGCACCACGATGTGCTTCCTGCTGATCCTGCTCGGGTTGCTGTGGATGCTCGGCCTGCCGCTGCGCTACTTCGTGGGCGTGCTCACGATCGCCGGGGTCGTGGTCACGGCGCTGGCGGTCACCGAGCCGTACCGGCTGCAGCGGCTGATGACGTTCGTGCACCCGTTTCAGGAGCACAAGGGCTCGGGCTACCAGACCGTGGAGGGGCTCTACGCGCTGGCGTCCGGCGGCCTGTTCGGGGTCGGCCTGGGCAACGGCACGTCCAAGTACAGCTGGGTGCCCAACGCCAACACCGACTACGTGTTCTCCGTCATCGGCGAGGAACTCGGCCTGCTGGGCTGCGTCAGCGTGTTGGCGCTGTTCGCGCTGCTCGCCTACACCGGACTGCGCATCTCGCGACGCAGCGTCGACCCGTTCGTCAAGCTCGCCTCCGGCGCGGCGACGGTGTGGCTCTGCGGCCAGGCATTGATCAACATCGGCTACGTCACGGCGCTGCTGCCGGTCACCGGCATCCCGCTGCCGTTCATCTCGGCCGGCGGGACGTCGCTGCTCGCGACGTTCCTCGTCTTCGGGATGCTTGTCTCCTTCGCCCGGCACGAGCCGGCGGCGGTCGCCGCCGCGCAGCGCGCCGCGGCCAGCGGCGCCCGCAGCCGGCTCGAGCGGTGGGGACACGTCCCGGTGCCGAAGGCCTACGTCGCACCCAAGCGCCGCAGCCGCCGCCCGGCGGAGCGGCCCGCACGCCCGTCCGCCCCTCTTCCCCGGCAACGGCCGGCGGCGGGGAAGGCGGCCGGGCGATCAGCTTTTCCCCGCCAATGGCCGGATTCGGCTGCCGCGGCCGGTCACCAGCGGGGAAGACGTGATCGAGCGAACGGCCGGCGGCTGGCGTGAGCGGGACCGCCGACCGGCCGGTGAGCATTGTGATCGCCGGCGGCCACTCCGCCGGGCACATCGAGCCGGCGATGGCGGTGGCCGACGCGATCCGCCGCCTAGACCCGGCCGCGGCGATCACCGCGGTCGGCACCGAGCGCGGCCTGGACACCACGCTGATCCCGGCTCGCGGCTACCCGCTCGAGATCATCCCGCCGGTACCGCTGCCGCGCCGGCCGGGCCGGGAACTGGTGCGTACGCCGGGTCGGGAGGCGGCGGCCGTCGCCGCGGCCGCATCGGTGCTGGACCGGGTGCACGCCGACGCGGCCGTCGGCTTCGGCGGCTACGTGGCGCTGCCGCTCTACCTCGCCGCCCGCCGGCGCCGCGTCCCACTGGTCATCCACGAGGCGAACGCCCGACCCGGCGTGGCCAACCGCGTCGGCGCCCTGCTGACCCGGCACGTGTTCGCCGCACTGCCCGGCTCGCGGCTGCCGCATGCCCGCGTGGTCGGCATGCCGATGCGCCCGGCGATCTCCGGGTTGGACCGCGCCGCCCTGCGCAAACAAGCCCGCGAAGGGTTCGACCTGGACGCCGACGCGCCCACGCTGCTGGTCACCGGCGGCTCGCAAGGCGCGGCGGCGCTCAACCGCGCGGCGACGGCCGCGGCCGGCGGGCTGCGCGCGGCCGGCGTGCAGGTGCTGCACATCGCCGGTCCGGACAAGGTCGCCCAGGTCGCCCAGGTCGCCCAGGTCGCCCAGGTCGCCCAGGTCGCCCAGGTCGCCCAGGTCGCCCCCGGCGAGCCGCCGTACGTGATCGTGCCCTACGTCGAGGACATGCGGCTGGCCTATGCGGCGGCCGACTTCGCGCTGTGCCGGTCCGGGGCGATGACCTGCGCGGAGCTGGCGGCAGTCGGGCTTCCCGCCGCGTACGTGCCGCTACCGCTGCGCGGCGGCGAGCAGCGGCACAACGCCGAGCCGATCGTCGCCGCGGGCGGTGCGCTGGTGGTCGACGACGCCGAGCTCTCCGCGCAGTGGATCATCGACCAGGTCGTGCCGGTGGTCACTGATCCGGACCGGCTCGCCGCGATGTCCGCGGCCGCAGGGCATGCTGGGTCGCGTGACGCCGACACCGTCCTGGCGCACGCCGTGCTGACCGTCGCGCGGGAGCGCGTCCGGCCCGAGCGCACGCGGCGGCCACGGCGAAGCAGGAGGAGATCATGAGCGCTCCGACGCGCGACGCCGCGGCGGGGCGCCCCGCCGACTGGGCGGCGCCCGGCGCCGCACTGGTCCGCAGCGCGCCGACCGACTCCGTGCCGCCGCTGGCGAGCCTGGCCCGGGTGCACATCATCGGCATCGCGGGATCCGGGATGAGCGGCCTTGCCCGCATCCTGCTCGCACGTGGCGTGCCGGTCAGCGGGTGCGAGCTGCGCGAGTCGGCCACCACCGAAGCCCTGCGATCGGCCGGCGCCGTCGTCACCATCGGAAACTCCGCGGGCCATGTCGCCGCAGCCGACACGGTCGTCTACAGCACGGCGATCAGTCCACGGCACCCGGAGTTCGTCGCGGCACGGGCGAGCGGCAAGCCGTTCCTGCGCCGGGCGGCGGCGCTGGCGGCGGCGCTCGAGGGCCGCCGCACGGTGGCCGTCACGGGCACGCACGGGAAGACCACGACGACCTCCCTGCTCACCGTCGCAGCGCAAGCCTGTGGCCTCGACCCGTCGTTCGCGATCGGCGCGACGCTCACCGCCGACGACTGCAACGCATACTTCGGCAGCGGCGAGCTGGCGATCGTCGAGGCCGACGAGAGCGACGGCTCGTTCCTGCTCAGCCAGCCGTCTGCCGCGATCGTGACCAACGTCGAGGCCGATCATCTGGAGAACCACGGCGACCTCGCCGGAATCTTCCGGGCGTTCGAGCTGTTCGTCGACCGGGTCGACCCGGGCGGTCTGCTGCTCTGCTGCGCCGACGATGCCGGTGCGCGGCAGGTCGCTCGCTACGCCCGCGCGACGGGCCGGCGAGTGCTGACCTACGGCGAGGCGCCGGGGGCCGACGTGCGGGTCGGCGACATCGCCGCCGGCTCCGACGGGGTGACGTTCACGGCGGCGGGCGGCGGCATCGGCGTCGCGCGGGTGTCGGTCGGCTCGCTGGTGGGGCGGCACATGGCGCTCAACGCGGCGGCGGCGCTGGCCCTCGCCGCGCATCTCGGCTTCGACGTCGACGCTGTCCTCGCCGCCTGGCGCGGGTTCCGCGGGGTGCGCCGGCGCTTCGAGCTGCGCGGCGTCGCCGACGGCGTGCGCGTGTACGACGACTACGCGCACCACCCGACCGAGGTGGCGGCGCAGATCAGGGCGGCGCGCGCGGCGGCCGGGGACGGCCGGGTGATCGGAGTGTTCCAGCCCGGTACGTACAGCCGCACCCAGACGTTCGCACGAGAGTTCGGCGAGGCGATGTCGCTGGCCGACGTCGCGGTGGTGATGGATATCTATCCGGCCCGCGAGGAGCCCATCCCGGGTGTCACCGGAGCGCTGATCGCCGACGTCGTCGCGCTGCCGCCCGACGACGTCGTCTACGAGCCGAGCTACCCGGAGGTACCAGCACGTATCGCGGGGCTCGCCCGACCCGGCGACCTGGTGATGACCATGGGGATCGGCGACGTGTACCTGCTCTGCCCGCAGATCCTGGCTGCGCTCGCGGAGCGCGCCCGGTGACTGAGACCCGTGAGCTGGTACGGGCGCCGGCCGCTCCACGCGCCCGGCGCAGGCTGCGGCGTTGGTTGCTCTGCGGGTCCGCGGTTGCCCTGGTTGTGCTGGTCGGCTGGCTGGTCGCGTTCAGCCCGGTGCTTGGCGCGTCCCGTATCACCGTGCGCGGAACCCGCACGATCAGCGCGGAGGAGGTGCGCGACGCGGCGCGGGTCGCGCACGGCACGCCGCTGGTACGCCTGGACACCGCCGCCGTCTCGCACCGGGTCGAGCAGCTGCCCGCGGTCGCGCGCGCAGCCGTCACGGTGTCCTACCCGAACACCGTGCTGATCACGGTGACCGAGCGCGTCGCGGTCGGCTACATCACGGCGGACGGCAGCACCGTGCTCGTCGACCGCACCGGCCGCCAGTTCCGCACCGTGCCGGCGCCGCCGGCCGGTCTGCCGCGCTTCGACGTGCCGGCCGGGGCGGCCGCGCAGGCAGCCGGCGAGGCGGTCGCCACAGTGGCAGGGGCGCTGCCGCCGGCGGTGCTCCCGCAACTCGCGGTGATCCGCGCGGTCAACCGGTCCTCGGTCACGCTGACGCTGCGCGACGGGCGCACCGTGCTGTGGGGGAGCGCTGACGGCAGCGCCGAGAAGGCGCGCATCCTGCCGACCCTGCTGCAACAGCCCGGCACGTTCTACAACGTCAGCGACCCGGAGCAGGTCTACACGCACTGAGCGCCGGCGTCTACCGCAGGCTAACAACCGCCGGGATCGGTCCGATCGGCGTGTCGCCCGGCGCGCCTGCTTGAAAGCCGCGGTCAGCTCCGTACCGTCGCAGTCACATCCCAGGTTGACATAACGTTAAGGGTCTACTTGAGGGTGAGAGTCCAGACAACCGGCCGACCAGAGGGAAGCAGGGACCTATGAGCGCGCCGCACAACTACCTCGCAGTGATCAAGGTCGTCGGCGTCGGCGGCGGCGGGGTCAACGCCGTCAACCGGATGATCGAGGTCGGCCTGAAGGGCGTCGAGTTCATCGCCGTGAACACCGACGCCCAGGCACTGTTGATGAGCGACGCCGACGTCAAGCTCGACGTCGGCCGAGAACTCACCCGCGGCCTCGGCGCCGGCGCGCAGCCGGAGGTCGGCCGCAAGGCCGCCGAGGACCACCGCGACGAGATCGAGGAGGTGCTCAAGGGCGCCGACATGGTGTTCGTCACGGCCGGCGAGGGCGGCGGCACCGGCACCGGCGGCGCACCGGTGATCGCGAGCATCGCGCGCAAGCTGGGCGCGCTCACCATCGGCGTGGTCACCCGGCCGTTCTCGTTCGAGGGCAAGAAGCGCGCCTCGCAGGCCGAGGACGGGATCGAGACGCTGCGCGCCGAGTGCGACACGCTGATCGTCATCCCGAACGACCGACTGCTGCAGATCTCCGACAAGACGGTCAGCGTGATGGACGCCTTCCGCAGCGCGGATCAGGTGCTGCTCTCCGGCGTGCAGGGGATCACCGACTTGATCACGACGCCCGGCCTGATCAACCTCGACTTCGCCGACGTCAAGAGCGTGATGAGCGGCGCCGGCTCGGCGCTGATGGGCATCGGCTCGGCGCGCGGCGAAAACCGCGCCCGCAACGCCGCCGAGATCGCCATCGCCAGCCCGCTGCTCGAGGCGAGCATGGAAGGCGCGCACGGCGTGCTGCTGTCGATCTACGGCGGTTCCGACCTCGGCCTGTTCGAGATCAACGAGGCGGCGTCGCTGGTGGCTGAGGCGGCCCATCCCGACGCCAACATCATCTTCGGCGCGGTCATCGACGACACGCTCGGAGACGAGGTGAAGGTCACCGTGATCGCTGCGGGCTTCGACAGCGGCCAGCTGCCGTACAAGAAGGTCGAGCTGCGCCGCGAGGCCGGGGCCAACGGCGCCGACAGCGCGTCCAACGGTGGCTCGAACGGTGGCTTCGACAGTGGTTCCAACAGCGGCTCCAACAGTGGCTCCAACAGCGGCTCCAACAGCGGCCACGGACGCGGCTCGGTGAACACGCCGGGCTGGCCGCTTCCGGCCTCGGGCATCTCCCGCGAGCAGGTGGCGCTTGATGACGACCTCGACGTGCCCGACTTCCTCAAGTCGTGAGGTGAGTGCCCCGCTCGACCCGGCGCGGCGGGCGGAGCTGGTCGCGGCGCTTGCCGCGCTGCGCACCCGGCTGGCCGAGGCCTGCGCGGCGGCGGCGCGTGACCCCCGCGAACTCGTCCTGGTCGCGGTGACGAAGGGTTTCCCGGCCAGCGACGTGGCGATCCTGACGACGATCGGGGTCAGTCAGATCGGCGAGAACCGCGACCAGGAGGCGCGTCCCAAGGTCGCGGCGCTGCGCCGCTACGGACTGGAGTGGGGCGTGCCCGAGCCGCGGTGGCACTTCGTCGGCCGGCTGCAGACGAACAAGTGCCGCTCGGTGGCCCGATACGCCGGCGCGGTGCACTCTGTCGACCGGCCAGCGCTCGCCGCGGCACTCGGCGCAGCCGCCGCGAACGCCGGCCGGCAGCTCGCCGCGTTCCTCCAGGTGAGCCTGGACGGCGACCCGACCCGTGGCGGAGCGCTGGTCGAGGCCGTCCCGGCACTGGCCGACGCGATCGCAGCGCAGCCCTCGCTGACCCTGACCGGGGTGATGGCGGTCGCGCCGCTCGGCGCCGATCCCGACGCCGCGTTCGCCCGGCTACGCGAGGTCGCCGCGACACTACAGGCGGATCATCCGGCGGCGACGGCGATCTCGGCGGGGATGAGCGCGGACCTCGAGGCCGCGATCCGCCACGGTGCGACACACCTGCGTGTCGGATCGGCGTTGCTCGGACCCCGGAACCACTATGTCGGATAGCGTCGCCGTGAGCACGGCGGCCGGCCGCTCGGTCTGCGCCTGTATGGGCGTGCCGGAAAGCAACTACAGGAGGACGACATGCCCGGAGCCATGAAGAAGATGGGTGTCTACCTCGGCCTGGTCGAGGACGACGACCCCAGCGATGGCGCGGACTCCTACGAGCGCGGCGCCGGCCGGGACGGTCACGGCGACTACAGCGCCGACACGCGCTACCCGCGCGGCGACTCGGCGCAGGTCGTGCAGCGGGAGTGGCCTGACGGCGAGAACGGCTACTCCGCCGAGTACGGCGAGTACGAGTACCCGCCCTACCGGATCACCACGCTGCATCCGCGTACCTACAACGAGGCGCGGACCATCGGCGAGCACTTCCGCGGCGGCACGCCCGTGATCATGAACCTCTCCGAGATGGACGACGCCGACGCCAAGCGGCTCGTCGACTTCGCCGCCGGGCTCACGTTCGGCCTGCACGGGCGCATCGAGCGGGTCACCGCGAAAGTGTTCCTGCTCAGCCCGCACAACGTCACGGTCACCGCGCAGGACAAGGCCCGCATCGCCGAAGGGGGCTTCTTCAACCAGTCCTGACCGCATCGCGCGGGTGTCCTGCTCGCGCCGCGGGGCACCTTCGTAAGCTGGCACCATAGATTTCACGGGCGGCGCAGCGCGCCCCCGGAGCGGGTGTCCTGCGAAGGAGAGTGCAAGTCGATGACGCTGTTCTGGAGTGTCGTCGCGTTCGCGCTCTACATCTACCTGCTGCTGGTGCTGGCCCGCATCGTCGTCGACATCACGCGCCAGTTCGCGCGGTCGTGGCGTCCGGCCGGGCTCACCGCCGTCGGGCTGGAGGTCGTCTATACCAGCACCGACCCGCCGGTGAAACTGCTGCGCAGGCTCATCCCGCCGATCCGGCTGGGGGCCGTGAGCCTCGACCTGAGCATCACGGTTTTGCTGATCGCTATCCTGGTGCTCCACCAGGTCGCGCTGTCGCTGGCGTGACGCGCGCGACCAGGGCAGCATCTGCTTGACATACCTGCCGCCGGAGGCCAACGGTTTCCGCTGACCATCACGAGGTGACCGCATGCCGCTGACACCAGCCGAAGTCCACAACGTGGCCTTCAAGAAGCCGCCGATCGGCAAGCGCGGCTACGACGAGGAGGAGGTCGACGCCTTCCTCGACGTCATCGAGGTTGAGCTCTCCCGGCTGATCGAGGAGAACAACGACCTGCGCACGCAGGGCGGCGGTTCGGCGGACAGCGGCCACCAGGGCGTGACACAGGGCGCGGACCCGGCCGAGCTCTCCGCCGCGCGGGAGGAGAACGAACAGCTCAGGACCCGCATCGCCGAGCTCGAGAAGGCGCTCACCCAGGGCAGCGACGGCGCGTCCCAGCAGCTCGTCGCGGTGCAGCAGCAGCTCGACCAGACCCAGCGCGAGCTGTCCGAAACCCGCCAGCAGCTGCAGCAGGTGCAACAGCGACCGGATGGCCAGGCGGCGCTCTCCTCGGAGGACCACGTCGCCCAGGCGGTGCAGATGCTGGCGCTGGCTCAGCAGACGGCCGACAACCACCTCGCGCAGTCGAAGGCCGAGGCCGAGCGGCTGCTCGCCGAGGCCAACGCCAACGCGCGCAGCACGGTGAGCGAGGCGCAGGCGCAGGCCGAGAAGCACGTCGGCGAAGCGCAGGCTCGGGCCACCCAGCTCGACGAGGAGAGCACCACCCGCGCGACCCGGACTGTTCGCGACGCCGAGCAGCGTGCCGCGACGATCACCGAGCAGCTCGAGCAGCGCAAGGACGCCCTCGAGCGGCGTCTGGAGCAGCTGCGCACGTTCGAGCGCGAGTACCGGGTCCGGCTGAAGAACTACCTGGAGTCGCAGCTGCGCGACCTCGACGCGAGCGGCCGCGCCGAGCCTGCGACGCAGGACGCGACTGCTAGCAGCGCATAGGAGCGTGCTGACGCGGACTCGCCATGGTCATCGTGGCGTTGCTGCTCGCCGCCCTGGTGTTCCTCGCGCTCGGGCTGCTGACGACCGGCACGGTATGGCTGGTGCTCTCCCTCGCGGCGAGCGTCCTCGCGGGCGCGTTCCTCTACCGGTCGCGTGGCGTGCTGCGCGCAGCGGGGGCGGCCAAGCGCGGCGAGCAGCCGCCGCGGCGACGCGGCCGGGGCCGGCACACCGAGGCCGTCGTCGCGGCGCCGGACCAACCGGCCGAGGTCTGGGTGATCGACGGCCGACCCCGTTACCACCGATCCGGGTGCGAGATCCTGGCCGGCCAGCAGAGCGAGCCGATGCCCCGGGCCCGAGCCGTGCGGGACGGCTTCATCGCCTGCTCGCTGTGCGAACCGGACACGGTTGCCCGTGACCACCCGCCCCCACCCCCCACCCCGTGATGATCTACCCGTAGATCATCGGCTGGTGGTGGGGCGGGCGGCCGGGCGGAGCCAGACGCGCAGCCCCAGGTCGTCGTCGTCGGTCTCGAAGAGCCCGCCGACGTCCGGCGCGCCCTCCTGGACGGCCACCGCGAGCACCTCGTCGGCCAGCTGGGCGGCGTGGGTGCGGATCGCCTCGGCCGGCTCGGGCGAGCCGCCGACCCGCCACCACAGCTCGATGCGGTCGGTAACCTGCAGCCCGGCATTCTTGCGGGCATCCTGCACGACCCGGACCACGTCGCGCAGCAGCCCGGCCAGCCGCAGCTCGTGGGTCAGCTCCAGGTCCAGCGCAACGGTCTCCGCGCCGGCCGAGGCCACCGCCCAGCCCGAGCGCGGCGTCTCGGCGACCACGACCTCCTCGCCGGTTACCGGCACCGACTCGCCGTCGACGCGCAGCTCGAACTCGCCGCCGTCGCGCAGCGCCCGGGTGAGCGCGTGCGGATCGGCCGCCGCAATGGCGCCGGCCACCGCCTTCGTCCGACTGCCGAACCGCTTGCCCAGCGCCCGGAAGTTGGGCTTGACCGTCACGTCGATCAGCTCGCCGGCGTCGGCGAGCCGGGCCAGTGACACGACGTTCAACTCGTCGGCCACCTCGGCGCGCAGGTCGCCCGGCAGTGCGTCCCATCCCGGCGCCGAAACGTAGGCGGTGCAGAGCGGCTGGCGGGTCTTCACCTTCGCGTCCGCCCGGGCGGCGCGCCCCAGCTCGACCAGCCGGCGGACGAGCGCCACCTGCCGCACCAGGGCACGGTCGTCGCCGGACACCGGCTCGACGCCTGGCCACGCTGCGAGGTGAACCGAGTCGGGATTGCCCGGCTGCGCGGCGAACAGCGCATCCCAGACCCGCTCGGTGACGAACGGGACGAACGGCGCCAGCAGCCGGGTGAGCACGTCCAGGACACGGTGCAGCGTGCCCAGCGCCGCGGGCTCGCCGTCCCAGAACCGTCGCCGAGACCGGCGCACGTACCAGTTGGAGAGGTCGTCGACGTAGCCGGCGAGCGCCTTGCCGGCCCGGGCGGTGTCGAAGTTCTCCAGCGCGTCGTCGACCTCGGCGGTGACTCGGCGCAGTTCGGCGAGCGCCCACTTGTCCAGCAGCGTCGGCTCGGCTTCCGCCTCGCTGGGCGTCCACTCGTTGGCTCGCGCGTAGAGCGACTGGAACGACGCGACGGACCAGTACGTGCGGATGACCTTGGACGCGATCTCGTCGAGCACCTTGTGCCCGATCCGGCGGGCCGACCACGGCGAGCCGCTGGCCAGCATGAACCAGCGCACCGCGTCCGCCCCGTGCTGATCCATCAGCGGGATCGGCTCGAGGATGTTGCCCAGGTGCTTGCTCATCTTGCGGCCGTCCTCGGCGAGGATGTGCCCGAGGCAGAGCACGGTGCGGTACGACGACCGGTCGAAGACCAGCGTGCCCACCGCCATTAGGGAGTAGAACCAGCCGCGAGTCTGGTCGATCGCCTCGCAGATGTAGTCGGCCGGGTAGGACGCCTCCGCCAGCTCGGCGTTGCGGTAGGGCGCGCCGAACTGGGCGAAGGGCATAGAGCCCGAGTCGAACCAGGCGTCGATCACCTGCGGCACGCGCCGGTAGGTGCCCGGCTCGCCCGGCCGGGTGAAGGTGACCTCGTCGACGAACGGCCGGTGCGGGTCGTCCAGCCGCACGCCGGACAGCTCGGCCAGTTCGGTCAACGAGCCGACGCACACCATGCGCGAGGGGTCGAGATCGTTGCGCCAGATCGGCAGCGGCGTGCCCCAGTACCGGTCCCGGGACAGCGACCAGTCGATGTTGTTGGCCAGCCAGTCGCCGTACCGGCCGTGCTTGATCGTCTGCGGATACCAGGTGGTCTTCTCGTTCTCCGCGAGCAGCTTGTCCTTGATCGCCGTGGTGCGGATGTACCAGGCAGGCAGGGCGTAGTACATCAGCGGCGTGTGACACCGCCAGCAGTGCGGGTAGCTGTGCTCGTACGGCTCGTGGCGCAGCAGCAGGCCGCGCCGCTGCAGGTCGGCGATGATCACGTCGTCGGCGTCCTTGAAGAACATGCCGCCGACCAGCGGCAGGCCCTCGGTGAACCTGCCTCGGGTGTCGATCGGGTTCACCAGCTCGACTCCGTTGCGGCGCACCGACTCGAAGTCGTCCGCGCCGAACACGGTCGCCTGGTGCACCAGGCCGGTGCCGTCCTCAGTGGTGACGTAGTCCTCGTTGACGACGAAGTGCCCGCGGCCGGGCCAGGGGACGACGTCGAACGGGCGCTGGTAGGTCCAGCCGAGCATGTCCGCGCCGGTGAACGTGTCGACGACCCGCCAGCCGTCCCCGAGTGCGCTGCCGACCAGGTCGCGGGCCACGACGAGGGTTTGCTCACCGTCGGTGGCGGCCGCGTACACCACGTCGGCCCGGGCGGCGACCAGCGCGTTGCTGGGCAGCGTCCACGGCGTGGTCGTCCAGATCACCATGGCCGCCTTGCCGGCGTACGGGCCGGAGCGCAGCGGCAGCCGCACGAACACCGACGGGTCGACCACGTTCTCGTAGCCCTGGGCGAGCTCGTGGTCGGAAAGCCCGGTGCCGCAGCGGGTGCAGTACGGGGTGACGCGGAAGTCGTCGACCAGCAGGCCCTTGTCGTAGATCTGCCCTAGTGCCCACCACACCGACTCGACGTAGTCGGGGTTCATCGTCCAGTAGGCGTTGTCGTAGTCGGCCCAGTAGCCCATCCGCTCGCTCATGGCCTCGAACGCGTCGACGTGGCGCTGCACCGACTCGCGGCACTTCGCGTTGAACTCGGCGATGCCGTAGGCCTCGATGTCCGGCTTGCCGGTGAAGCCCAGCTCCTTCTCCACGGCGAGCTCGACGGGCAGGCCGTGGCAGTCCCAGCCGGCCATCCTGGGGACGTGGAAGCCCTTCATCGTCTTGAACCGGGGGAAGACGTCCTTGAAGACCCGGGCCTCGACGTGGTGGGTGCCCGGCATGCCGTTGGCGGTCGGCGGCCCCTCGTAGAACGTCCAGGCCGGGCCGTCGGCGGTCTGCTCGAGGCTGCGCTGGAACACCTTGCTGGCCCGCCAGCGGTCGATGACCGCACGGTCGAGGGCCGGCAGGTCGACGTGCGGCGGGAGGGGAAGGTAGCTGGCCATGCTGCGGGTGTGCTCCTCGGTCGTCGTGCTCACCGAGGGACGACCCGCCGGATGCGCCCGGCGTGCCGCGGTACCACCCTCGTTGACGCCGGCGGGGCGGCGCCCACTTCGTTTCGGGTCCGGTTCTACTGGGCACCCGAACTGCAGGGCGCCGTTCTTCCGGTGCTCGGAGGTGATTTCGCCGGTGGCCATGCCTCCCGGGCTCACACCGTCCCCGGGTCGCTCGCGGGCTGGGCTCCGCCGCTACTCGTCCTCGTCGTCGCAATGTGACTGTGAATCTTCGCGCCTATGGTAGCCGTGCGCGGCGGCCGGTCGCCCCGGGTTTTCGCGCCAGCGGCGCGCCCAGTGGCGCGAGGTTGACCAGCCTCGTATCCTGGGCCGCCTTTGCGGCCCCGCGCAGACGTAGGCACTTCCGCGGCCGCAGGAGCAGGCTTGGTCCAGCCGACGAGAGGGGTTGCGATGCCCGCCAGAGCGAGAGCGGCGGCGCCGACCGGCAAGGCGACCGGCGCGGCACCGTCGAAGAAGGCCGGCCCCGCCAACAAGTCGAGTACGGCGAGCAAGCCGGCCACGGCGAAGAAGGCCCCCCCTCGAGAGCCCGCAAAGCCCACTGTGCCCGCCAAGGCCGCCACGCCGGCGAAGAAGGCTGCCTCGGCAGCCACGAAGGCGCCGGCGGGCAAGGCCGCAGCCGGAAAGAAGACCGCGCCGGCCGGGAAGACGGCGCCGGCTGCCAGGACGGCCGCGCCGGCCAAGACCGCGCCGGCTGCCAGGACGGCCGCGCCGGCCAAGAAGGCCGCGCCATCGGCGAAGAAGGCCGCTCCGAAGGCCGGCGACTCGGCGAAGAAGGCCGCGGCCAAGGCGGCGCGCGCCGAGCAGAGCGCCGCGCAGATCTCGGTGCCGAAGGGCACCGAGTGGACGGCCGCCGAGCTCGCCGAGGTGCGCAGCGAACTGGTCGGGGAGCTGGCTGCGATGCAGTCCGAGTACGACCGCTCCATCCACGACCTCAACGAGCTGCAGCTGGCGAGCGCCGACGGCGCGGGCGACGACCAGGCCGACGCCGGCAGCAAGACGTTCGAGCGCGAGCAGGAGCTCTCTATCGCGGCGAACCGGCTCGACCTGCTGACCCAGATCCAGCGGGCGGTCGAGCGGATCGACGCCGGCACCTACGGCTTCTGCGAGAGCTGCGGCCAGCCGATCCCCAAAGCGCGGCTCAAGGCGTTCCCGATGGCGACCCTGGATGTCGCCTGCAAGCAGCGCGAGGAGCGCCGCTGACCGCGTCCACCGGATCACCGCCGCTGGGCGACAATGGTTCGGTGAGCGAGGGTTCGGTGGGCCAGCACCCGGTCGGGCACGATTCGGCCGGTGCCCCCGACCCGGTGAGCGCCGCTGGTGGGGCGCGCCCGGCCCGTCGGCGGGTGCTCCTGTTCGCCGTCGTCGCCGCCGTCGCGCTCGCCGCCGACGCGGTCAGCAAGGCGCTCGTCGTGGCCAGGCTGGGCGACGACCACGCTCCCGTCCGAATCCTCGGCGGCCTGATCTACCTGGACGAAACGCGCAACTCCGGCGCGGCGTTCTCCGTGGGCACCGGGTTCACGATCGTCCTCACCGTCGTCGCGCTCGCCGTGGTGCTGGTGATCCTCCGCTTCGCCGGGCGGATGCGATCGGTCGGCTGGGCGATCGCGCTCGGGCTGATCCTCGGCGGCGCGCTCGGCAACCTGGCCGACCGGATCTTCCGCGCGCCCGGCATCGGCCGGGGCCACGTCGTGGACTGGATCAGCGTGTTCGGCCCTGAGGGCGCGCACTGGCCGATCTTCAACCTGGCCGACTCCGCGATCGTCTGCGGCGCGATCCTGGCCGCGATCCTGGCCCTGCTCGGCATCTCGCTGGACGGCAGGAAGTCCCCGTCGTCGCATCCATGACCGCACGGCTCGTGCCCGTCCCCGACGGACTGGACGGCCTGCGCCTGGATGTCGCGCTCGCGCGCATGTTCGGGCTGTCCCGGACGGCGGCGGCGGCGCTGGTGGACGGCGGCGACGTGCTCGTCGACGGCAGTGCGCCGCCACGCTCGGCGCGGGTGCGCGGCGGGGCCTGGCTGGAGGTCACCCTGCCCGAACCGGCCGCCGGACCGCCCGCGCCGCCCCAGCCGGTCGACGGCCTGCGCGTGCTCTACGACGACGACGATCTCGTGGTGGTGGACAAGCCGGTCGGCGTCGCCGCGCACCCGAGCCCGGGCTGGACCGGGCCGACCGTGCTGCAGGGGCTCACCGCGATGGGCTACCGGATCGCCACATCCGGCGCGGCGGAGCGGCAGGGCATCGTGCACCGCCTCGACGCCGGAACGACCGGCGTGATGGTCGTCGCGAAGAGCGAACGGGCGTACTCGTCGCTCAAGCGGGCGTTTCGCGAGCGCTCGGTCGACAAGCGCTACGCCGCGCTCGTCCAGGGCCACCCCGACCCGACCAGCGGCACCGTCGACGCCCCGATCGACCGGCACCCCACCGCCGACTGGAAGTTCGCCGTGGTCGCCGGCGGGCGGGCGAGCGTTACGCACTACGAGACGGTGGAGGCGTTCCGGGCGGCGACACTGCTCGACGTCCGCCTCGAGACCGGGCGTACCCACCAGATCCGGGTGCACATGGCGGCGATCCGCCATCCGTGTGTAGGAGATCTCGGCTATGGCGCGGACCCGGTGCTCGCCCGGCGGCTGGGGTTGTCCCGGCAGTGGCTGCACGCGCGCTCGCTGGGGTTCACGCACCCGACGACCGGCGAGTGGCTGCAGGTCGTCTCGCCCTACCCGGCCGACCTCGAGCACGCCCTGGACGTCCTGCGCGCGCAATCCTGAGCTCGCCGCCGGGCTGGCTCTTCGCACGGCCGCGGCTCAAATCGTGCGCGCCCGGGTAGGAAGAGGGCATGGCAGGCCGCGCCCCGCTCGTCGTCGCGTCCAATCGAGGACCGATCTCGGTCGTCGCCATCGAGGACGGCGAGGACGAGATCCGCCGCGGCGGCGGCGGGCTGGTGAGCGGCATGCAGGCGGCGCTCGCCGCCGAGGCCGACGCCGTCTGGATCTGCGCCGCGCTCAACGACCGGGAGCGTGCGCTGTCCCGGCGCACCGGCTCGGGGCGGCTGTCGGAGGTGCCCGAGGTCGCCGACGCCCTGGCCGGCGAGTTCGAGGTGCGGATGCTGCCCATCGACGCGCTGACGTTCCGGCTCGCCTACAACGGCATCTCCAACTCGACGCTCTGGTTCGTGCTGCACATGCTCTACGAGCCGGCCCGCGCACCGATCTTCGACCAGGCCTGGCGGCGCACCTGGGCGGCATACCAGCGCTACAACCGCAGCTTCGCCGAGGCGATCGCCGCCGAGGCCGCGCCCGGCGCGACCGTCATGGTCCAGGACTACCACCTGTTCCTGGCGCCCCGGCTGCTGCGCGAGTTGCGGCCCGACGTCAAGATCGGGCACTTCACGCACACGCCGTGGGTGCCGCCCGAGTACTTCCGCATGCTGCCCGACGACGTCGCGCACGACCTGCTCGACGGACTGCTCGGCGCCGACCTGCTGGGCTTTCACACCCCGCGCTGGTCGGAGCAGTTCGCGGCCTGCTGCAAGCAGATCCTCGGTCAGGACGTCACCGACAAGCTGGCCGACTTCCCGCTGTCGACCGACGCCGACGACCTGCGCGCGCGGGCGTCGCGCCGCGACGTGACCAGCTCGCTGTGGCACCTGCGCGAGGTCATCGGCGACCGCAAGGTGATCGGCCGGGTCGACCGCACCGAGCTGTCCAAGAACGTCTTCCGGGGCCTGCTCGCCTACCGCGAGCTGCTGCGCACCCGCCCGGAGTGGCGCGACCGGGTGGTGCACCTGGTCGACAACTACCCGTCCCGCGAGGATCTGCCCGCATACCGCGAGTACACCGCCGCCGTCGAGCGGCTCGCCCAGGACATCGACGACGAGTTCAGCACGGAGGACTGGATGCCGGTGCTGCTCGACATCAGCGACAACTACCCGGGCTCGCTGGCCGCGCTGCGCGCGTCCGACGTGGTGTTCGTCAACTCGGTCCGCGACGGGATGAACCTGGTCGTCCTGGAGGGGATCATGCTCTCCGAACGTGACCCGGCGGTCGTGCTCTCCCGCGAGGCCGGCGCGGCGCACGTGCTGGGCGACGACGCGCTGCTGGTGAACCCGTTCGACGTGTCGCAGACGGCAGCGGCGCTGCACGAGGCGCTGGCGATGCCGGAGGCCGAGCGCCTGGCCCGGCTGGAGCGGCTGCGGACGAAAGCCGTGGCGCTGCCGCCGGTGCCCTGGTTCGAGGCACAGCTCGACGCCGTCCGCCGGAGATAGCGTTTGCTCGGTTTTGGCAGGACGGGACCGCATGCGGTCCCGTCCTGCCAAAACCGTGGACAGCTGGCTGCGGTCAGGCGGCGATAGCCGCCAGCAGCTCCACGACGCCGGCCGGCCCGTCCACCGCCAGATCGGCGGCCGCGGCGACCTCGGGGGCCTCGGCCGACGCGGCGGCGACGCTCCACGCGGTGCGGCCCGCGCCGCGCAGTGCCGCGACCGCCTCGAACGCGGGCAGGTCTCCGAGGTCGTCGCCGACGAAGAGAACCGCGGACGGGTCGGCCCGTTCGACCAGCCGGCGCAGCGCCGCCCCCTTGTCGTAGCCGGGCAGGCGCAGCTCGATGACGCCGCGGCCCGGGTGCACCTCCAGCCCCAGCCCCTCGCCGAGCTCGGCCACCGGGCCGCGCAGCGGGTCCAGCGCCGCCTCCGGGTCGCCGGCCAGCCGGCCGTGCACGACCAGGGAGAGCCGCTTGTCCTCGATCCACACCGCCGGGTCGCCCGCGTGCTGCCGGACCAGCGGCGGCAGTTCGTCACGCAGCCGGGCCATCGGCTCGGGCGTGTCGGGCGTGCGCAGCTCGCCGCCGCGCCACTGTTCGGCGCCGTACAGGCCTTCGACGATCAGCCCGCGGACGGCCGCCAGCCCGCCGAGCTCGACAACGGTGCGGGCGTCCCGCCCGGTGATCACGGCGAGCCGCGCGCCGCGCCGGCCCAGGCGTCGCAGCGCGTCCAGGGCGCCGGGCGCGGGCCGCGAGTCGGCGGGGTCGGGCACGATCGGCGCGAGCGTCCCGTCGAAGTCCAGCGCGATCAGCGCGCAGGACAGCTCGGCGCGCAGCGCGTCGATGACGCTCGCGGCGTCCACCGACCCGGCACCCACCCGGCCATCCTGCCAGCCCACCCCCGTCCCTATCGTCGTGATCATGTTCTTTCGGCAAGTTTTCTGCACGAACAACATGATCACCGCGAGAAGGTGGGTCGGTCCGACACGTCGTCAGCGGGTAGCGGCACAATCGCCTCCGGGCAGCGCAGAGAGGGGCCGGTCACCACAGTGGGCAAGGACAGCGACGCCGACTCGTTCGTGCACCTGCACGCGCACACCGAGTACTCCATGCTCGATGGCGCCGCCCGGCTCGACGAACTGTTCGCCGAGACCGCCCGGATGGGCATGCCCGCGCTGGCTATGACCGACCACGGCAACGTGTTCGGCGCTTACGACTTCTACAGCAAGGCCAAGGCGGCGGGCGTCAAGGCGATCATCGGGATGGAGGCCTACCTCACCCCCGGAACGTCGCGCTACGAGCGCACCCGGGTGCGCTGGGCCGAGGGCGGCGAGAACGACGTCTCCGGCGGCGGCGCGTTCACCCACATGACGCTGCTCGCCGAGTCCACCGCGGGGATGCACAACCTGTTCCGGCTAGCGTCGCGCAGCAGCATCGAAGGCTTCTTCTACAAGCCGCGGGCCGACCGGGAGCTGCTCGCCCAGTACGCCGGCGGGCTGATCGGCACGACCGGCTGCCCGTCCGGCGAGATCCAGACCTGGCTGCGCATCGGCGACTACGACCAAGCGGTGGCCTCAGCTGCTGACTTCAGAGACATCTTCGGCAAGGACAACTTCTACCTGGAGCTGATGGACCACGGCCTGGACATCGAGGCACGTGTGCGCGAAGGCCTGCTGCGACTGCGCCGCGACCTCAGCCTGCCGGTGATCGCCACCAACGACCTGCACTACACCCACGCCGGCGACGCCGACGCGCACGAGGTGCTGCTCTGCGTGCAGTCCGGCAAGACGATGGCCGACCCGAAGCGGTTCAAGCTCGACGGCCGCGACTTCTACCTCAAGTCGCCGGCCGAGATGCGCTCGCTATGGGCGGACAAGCACGACCTCGCCGACGCCTGCGACAACACGCTGCTGATCGCCGAGCGCTGCGAGGTGTCCTTCGCCGACGGCAACAGCTACATGCCGCGCTTCCCCGTGCCGCCCGGCGAGACCGAGCAGTCCTGGTTCGTCAAGCAGGTCGAGAACGGCCTGCGCGAGCGCTACCCCGCCGGCGTCCCCGACGAGGTGCGCAAGCGCGCCGACTACGAGGTCGGGGTCATCGCCGCGATGGGCTTCGCCGGCTACTTCCTCGTCGTCGCCGACTTCATCAACTGGGCCAAGTCGCACGGCGTGCGGGTCGGGCCCGGTCGGGGCTCCGGCGCCGGGTCGATGGCCGCGTACGCGATGCGGATCACCGACCTCGACCCGCTCGTCCACGGCCTGATCTTCGAGCGGTTCCTCAACCCGGACCGCGTCTCCATGCCCGACTTCGACGTCGACTTCGACGAGCGCGGCCGCGGCGACGTGATCCGCTACGTCACCGACAAGTACGGCGACGACCGGGTCGCGCAGATCGTCACCTACGGCACCATCAAGGCCAAGCAGGCTGTCAAGGACGCCGCACGGGTGCTCGGCTACCCGTTCGCGATGGGCGAGCGGATCACCAAGGTCATGCCACCGCCGGTGATGGGCAAGGATGTCGCGCTGGCGAAGATCTTCGACAGGGAGCATCCCCGCTACGGCGAGGGCGGCGAGTTCCGGGCGCTCTACGAGGCCGACTCCGAGGTGCGCCGCGTCGTGGACACCGCCAAGGGCCTCGAGGGGCTCAAGCGGCAGTGGGGGGTGCACGCCGCCGGCGTGATCATGTCCTGCGAGCCGCTGCTCGACCTCGTCCCGATCATGAAGCGGGAACAGGACGGCGCGATCATCACCCAGTTCGACTACCCGACCTGCGAGAAGCTCGGCCTGATCAAGATGGACTTCCTCGGGCTGCGCAACCTGACCATCCTCGACGACGCGGTGCGCAACATCGCGGCCAACCGCGACGAGACGATCGTCCTGGAGGATCTGCCGCTGGACAACCGGGCCGCCTACGAACTGCTCGGCCGAGGCGACACGCTCGGTGTCTTCCAGCTGGACGGCGGCCCGCTGCGCGCGCTGCTGCGCTCGATGCGCCCGGACAACTTCGGCGACATCTCGGCCGTCATCGCGCTGTACCGGCCGGGCCCGATGGGCGCCAACTCGCACAACGAGTACGCCGACCGCAAGAACGACCGCAAGCCGGTGGTGCCCATCCACCCCGAGCTGGCCGAGCCGCTCGCCGACATCCTGGACGAGACGTACGGGCTGATCGTCTACCAGGAGCAGGTCATCGCCATCGCGCAGCGGGTCGCCGGCTACTCCCTCGGCGCGGCGGACCTGCTGCGCCGGGCGATGGGGAAGAAGAAGAAGGCCGAGCTGGACGCGCAGTACGAGGCGTTTAGCGCCGGCATGCGCGAACGCGGCTACTCCGCCCACGCGGTCAAGACGCTGTGGGACATCCTCGTCCCGTTCTCCGACTACGCGTTCAACAAGGCGCACTCCGCCGCGTACGGCCTGATCTCCTACTGGACGGCCTACCTCAAGGCCAACTACCCGGCCGAGTACATGGCGGCGCTGCTCACCTCGACCCGCGACGACAAGGACAAGTCCGCGGTCTACCTGGCCGAGTGCCGGCGGATGGGGATCAAGGTGCTCCCGCCGGACGTCAACGCATCCGACGCCGACTTCACCCCGACCGGCACCGACATCCGCTTCGGGCTGGGCGCGGTGCGCAACGTCGGCGCCAACGTGGTCGCCTCGATCGTGGCGAGCCGGCGGGCCAAGGGCGAGTTCACCGACTTCCGCGACTTCTTGCGCAAGGTTGACGCGGTGGTCTGCAACAAGCGAGTGATCGAGGCGCTGATCAAGGCCGGCGCGTTTGACACCCTCCCGCTCAACCGCAGGTCGTTGATGCTCGCGTTGGAGCGCGACGTCGACTTCGAAATGAGCGAGAAGCGTGGTCAGGCCCAGGGTCAGGACTCGCTGTTTGGCGATACCCACACGACTTCAGAGTCAACTTGGCTCGACCCGATAGCGCACGTTGATGAGTGGCCAAAAGACAGGTTGCTGAGTTTCGAACGGGAGATGCTCGGCCTCTACGTCTCCGACCATCCGCTGCTCGGTATCGAGCACGTGCTGGCGGCGGCCGCGGACACCTCCATCGCGACGCTGGTCGCCGAAGGGGGCGCCGACGGCCAGACGGTCACGGTGGCGGGCATCCTGTCGGGGGTGAACCGGCGCATTACCAAGGCCGGCCAGCCCTGGGCGCAGGCGGTGCTGGAGGATCTCGAGGGCTCGATCGAGGTGCTGTTCTTCCCGGCGACCTACGCCCAGGTCGGCATCAACGTCGCCGAGGACGCCGTCGTGGTGATCCGGGGCCGCGCCGACGCCCGCGACGACACGGTGAAGCTCATCGCCAGCGACCTCACCGTGCCCGACGTGAGCGCGGCTCCGCGCGGCCCGGTGGTCGTCTCGATGCCGCCGGCCCGCTGCACCCAGCCGATGGTCGACCGGCTGCGGGAGGTGCTCGGCGCGCACCCGGGCACAACGGAGGTGCACCTGCAGTTACGCAACGGCGAGCGGGCGCACCGGCTCAAGCTCGGCGAGGGTTACCGGGTCACCCCGTCGGCCGCGCTGATGGGCGACCTGAAGGCGCTGCTCGGCCCGCAGTGCGTGTCGAGCTGACTCAGCTCTGAGCCGGCGCGACGTGCGCGTCCGGGCCCGGGTAGGTGAGCCCCTCCTGGCCGCTGTCTTCCCAACGCACGTAGTACGGCGGGGAGCCGTCGTCCGACCTGACCTCGAGGATGGTGGCCCGGCGGGCGTGCCGTTCGGTGTTGCTCCCCTCGACGATGAGCACATCGCCTGGCTTGGCGTGCATCTGCAGACCTCCGATGAACGCGTGCGAGTCGTCATCTAGGTGGAGTCCAGCATGCCCGCGTCGGCCTGCACGCGCCAGTGCAGGGCCGGCGCGGGCGGGCGCAGGCGGCCCGAGCCGCCGCTCAGACCGAGCGCTGGTAGGCGCGAAACGCCCGGGTCGCCAGCCAGGCCATGACGACCGCGAGCGCCGCGAGCAGGCCGAGGCGGGGCAGGACGGCTCCCCAGTCCGGGTCGGCAGAAAGCGCCTGCCGGCTCACGACCACCGCCCAGTCGACCGGGTTGTACCGGGCGACGTGCCGTACCCAGGCCGGCGCAAGGGCCACGTCCATGATCGCCGAGCAGAGGAAGGTGATCGGCAGCGCGATGAACTGGCTGATGCCGATCAGCGCCTCCTGCTGGCGCACCAGCAGGGCCACCGCGTTGGAGAGCGCCGCGAACACCACGGTCAGCAGCACGGCGGCGAGCAGGGTCAGCGGGATGCCCACCGCGGCGCCCGGGAAGCGCGCGCCGGTCGCGTACGCGATCCCGAACACGATCAGCGTCTGGATCACCGTGGTGATCGACTGGTAGGCCAGCGTGCCGACCATTATCGCGCCCCGGCTCACCGGCGAGGCGAGCAGCCGGTCCATCACGCCGCGTTTCATGTCCTCGATGTAGACGGTGCCCGCCCACGCGCTGGAGAAGAGCACCGTCATCACGATGACGCCGGGCGTGATGAACTCGAGGTAGGAGCCCGCGCCGGGTGTGAAGCCCGGGATGTGGATCACCGACTTGAACAGCTGCCCGAAGAGCAGCAGCCAGATCGCCGGCTGCACCAGGGTGATCGCGACGTAGCCCGGCTGGCGCAGCAGAGCGCGCACCCCGCGCATGGTGAGGTACGCCGAATGCGTCAGCAACGCCCCGCCAGTGCGCAACCGTTCCCCGTCCGACGCCGGAGGAAGTTGTGCGATCGTGGATGACGTGGGGGTGGTCGCGGTCATGCTGCCTCCTCGAACTTGCGGCCGGCGTGGCGCAGGTAGACGTCGTCCAGGGACGGGCGGGCGACGCTCACCGACACGGCCGTGAGCCCTGCGTCGTCCAGCGCGGTGAGCAGGCGGGGAACCGCGCGCGCGCCGTGGTCGGCCCGGGCGCGCAGGGTGGCTCCGGCGACGGCGACCTCGCGCAGGCCGGGCACCCGCTCGATCGAGTGCCGCGCAACGCCGGCGGCGGCCGCATCGCAGAGCTCAAGCTCGACGGTGTCGCCATGCAGCTCGCTCTTGAGCTGCTCCGGCGTCCCCTCGGCGACGATCCGACCGTGGTCGACGATGGCCAGCTGGCCGGCGAGGCGGTCGGCCTCGTCCAGGTAGTGGGTGGTGAGCAGCACGGTCATCTCGTCGGCCGCGGCCATCCGGGCGATCTCCGCCCACATCTCGGCCCGGGCCTCCGGGTCCAGGCCAGTGGTCGGCTCGTCCAGGAAGAGCACCTGCGGGCGGTGCACCAGCCCGATCGCGACGTCGAGCTTGCGCGACATGCCCCCGGAGTAGGTGCGCACCTGCCGGTCGGCGGCGTCGGCCAGCCCGAACCGGTCGAGCAGCTCGCCGGCGCGGCGGAACGCCGCACGCCGGGGGAGCCCCTGGATCCGGGCGGCCAGCACGAGGTTCTCCCGGCCGGTGGCGATCGGGTCGCTGCTCGGCAGCTGCCCGACCAGGCCGATGGCGTGCCGCACGCGGTGTGCCGCGGTGCGCACGTCCAGGCCGGCGACGCGCGCCGAGCCGGAGTCGGCCCGCGACAGGGTGGTGAGGATCTTGACGGTGGTGGACTTGCCGGCGCCGTTCGGGCCCAGCAGCCCGAACACGGTCCCGGCCGCGACCCGCAACGACAGCCCGCACAGCGCCTGGACCGGCGGTTTGCCGCGGCCGGCGGGGTAGGTCTTGACCAGGTCGGCGGCCTCCAACGCCGCCGTGGATGTCGACATGACTGACTCCCTTTCATGGACCGATGGATGGGGGAGCCGGTGCCGCGACGCCTATCGTGATGAGTGCGCCTCGGGGTGATCTGCGTCTTGCGGACCGGCTCGAGGATCGGGCCCTGGCCGGGTGTTGCCGCACCCGGTCAGGGTGGTTACTTCTGCTCGTCGGCTGGCTGCAGGGGGCGTGCCTCCTCTCCTAGGTAGCGGACCGGGTCGGCGAAGATCTCGGCGAGCGGCACGCCTTGGTCGCGCAGTTCGTGCAGGCGCTGCCAGGTCTTCACACCCGGGTAGGCGCCGTCGCGGATGTCGCGGGCGAGCGCGGCGACGAAGTCCATCTCCGCCATGATCATGGTGCGCCGATAGAGGCTCTCGACCAGGAAAAGATCGGGCAGCCCCTGCTCGTGCGCGAGTTCGTGCATGCTGTCCAGTGACGCGATCTCGACGCGCAGCCGGTCGCTGCGCTGTTGGAGCAGGTGGGCCACCTCGGCCGGCGGGAGCCCGGGCATGAACGACAGCCCAGCTTCCAGCGATGTGAACTCCTTGGTGGGCGTCGAGAGCAGTTCGGCGAGCCAGTCCTCGAACTCGGCCTGCCCGGCCTCGGTGATCGCATAGACGGTGCGCTCGGGGCGCCGTCCTTCCCGCGTCGTCTGCTGCGCTTCGATCAGCTTGTGTTTCTGCAGCGCCTCGACGACCGAGTACAGCGAGCCATAATTGATCTTGATGCTGTGGTCCTTGCCGCGCTCGCGCAGCGTCGAGGAGATCTCGTAAGGGTGCATCGGCCGCTCGGCCAGGCTGCCGAGCACCGCGAGCGCCAGGGGATTCGAGACCCGCCGTCGCGTCATACTGCTCCTCCTCAAATACTCGAATGCGAGTATCCAGACGTGGGCACTCGGTGTCAAACTCTTACCTCGCGCGGGTAGCGTCGGCCCGGTGACCATGCCGCTGCCGCTGCCGCCCGGGGACCGCCCCGACTTGGCCGACGTTGGCGACTTCCGGCAGGGCACGGCCGCTAGCCAATGGGCGCTCTCGCGCTACCTGGTCGGCCGGGCCGTCGGCGCGCACATCGCCCGCGCGCTGTTCCTCCTCGCTCTGGCGTTCGTCGCGCTGGCCGTCGGCTCTCACTGGTTCACGCCGACCTGGGTCACCGTGCTGGTCGCCCTGGTCGCGGTGAGCCTGCTCGCGGTGCGTGCGCTGCTCGCCGCCGTGCTGCGCGGCCTAACCGGCGGCGCCGTGTTCCACCCGATCGAGCCGCAGCTGCGCGCCCTGGTCGCCGACACCCGCCACGACGTGCAGCGCGAGCTTCGCCGCATCGGCTTGCCGAGCCATGTGCTCACCGCACCGCTGCTGGCCGGCCGGCTGCTGGGCCGAAGGCGGGCTCGCACGGTCGAGCGGCTGCGCGGCTTTCGCATCGATCACGTCGTGCCGCAGTCGCGGCTGGACGAGCTGCACCTGCTGGTGCGCTCGGTGCAACCACCTGGCACTGCCTGAGCCGTCACGGTAGCCCGCGGTTGCGCGAGGATGTCTCGGGTGAGCATGCCGGTCGGCCGTGCCCAGGTCTGGCGCGCGTGGCTGGCCGGCGCCGGCCGCGGCCTCGTCGAGCGCGCCGCGGACGGCCTGGCTCGCCGCTCCGGGCGCGGCGCCGCGCAGTCGACCAGTCTCGGCGACGGCGTCGTCCTGCTCGGTACGGTCTGGCCGGGCGGCGCCGAAGAGCCGTTCGAGGGCGTCGTGGTCGCCGACCGGCGGGGGGTGATCGGGTACCTCGGGCCGCCTGCGGCCCACGAACTGCCCGAACGCCTGCCGGTGCTCGGCGGACCCGGCTACTGGGTCGGTCCGGGCATCGTCGACGCCCACGTCCACCTGGCATTCGGGTCGGTCGACGAGTGCCTGCCAGCCGGGCTGGTGGCCGTACGGGACCTCGGCGCGCCGGCCGCTCTGGCCCGCCGATGGCGCACCGGGCATCGCCCGCCCGCATCGGGTCGCCCGTTCGTTGCAGTCGCCGGGCCCATCCTCACCGCGCCGGGCGGCTACCCGAGCCGCAGCTGGGGGGGCAACGGGTTCGCCGCGTTCGTGGCCTCGGCCGGGCAGGCCCGCCAGGTGGTGCAACGCGTGGCGGCGGACGGCGCGGACGTGGTGAAGGTCGCGCTCGAGCCGGGCGCAGCCGGTTGGCCGGTGCCAAAGCCGCAGGTGGTTCGTGCGATCGTCGACGCGGCGCATGCGAGTGGCCTCGCGGTCGTCGCGCACGCGCTGACCGTCGACATGGTGCGGCGCGCCGTCGAGGCCGGGGTGGACGAGCTCGCGCACACCCCGACCGAGCCGCTCCCTGCCCCGCTCGTCGAGGCGATCGCCGATGCCCGCATCGCGGTCGTCTCGACCCTGCAGACGTTCTTCTCCGACGGACTCGGCCGCACGGCCGCGGCGAACGCGGCGGCGCTGCACGACGCCGGCGTGGTGCTCCGGTACGGCACCGACCTGGGCAACACCGGCACCCGGCCGGGTGTGGACCCGCGTGAGCTGGACCGCCTCGCCGACGCCGGGCTCGGCCGGCTGGGGGCGCTGCGCGCCGCGACCGAGGCAGCAGCGGCCGCGCCGGGCATCCGGCGGCGCACCGGACGTATCCGGCGCGGCGAGCCGGCCGCACTGGTGCTCCTGCCCGGCGATCCGCTGGCCGAGCCGGGGGTCTGGCGTACGCCGGCCGCCGTCCTGGCCGACGGCCGGCTCGTCGTCAACTGAGAGACTGTGCAGGTGACCGACCAGCTGCCGGTGCCGCAGGACGCGCCGCCCCCGCCGCCGCGCCCGGTCGAGCGGTGGATCACCCGGGCGGACGTCGTGTTCGGCGGGTCGGTCGTTGTCGGCCTGGCCGTGGTCGGCGTGCCGGTCGGCCTGATCTGGCAACTGATCAGCCCAGGCCGCCCGGCCGGCTTCCGGTACGCCGGCGGCCCGGTGTTTGCATTCGAGGAGTCCGAAGCGATGATCGCGGCAGACGGCCGGTTCGTGCTGCTGACCGCGATCGTCGGGCTGCTCGCCGGCGGCGGGGCATGGCTGGTCGTCTCGCGGCGCGGCGCGATCACCGCTGCGGCGCTGGCGCTGGGCGGGCTGGCCGGGGCGGTGGTCGCGGACCTGGTCGGCTGGGCCACCGGCGGGGGCAGCGCCAGCGCGCCGGCCGAGACGCTGATCAAGCACCTGCCGCTGCGGGTGCACGCTGCGCCGTTCCTGCTCATCGAGGCGCTGCTCGCGCTGCTGGTCTACCTGCTCGGCGCGCTGTTCACCAGGCGCGACGATCTCGGCCGGACAGGCGCCGCCCGGCTGCCGGACGCGCCGCCGGCACCGGATGCGCCGTTCTGGCAGCAGGCCTACTAGGAGTTGCCCGGGATGAGCCGCAGCGCCTTGAGGTCGACCGGCGCGGTGCCGGTCTGGCGGAGCAGGACGCTCTCGCGACGCAGCAGTGCCCGTTCGGCCGCCAACCGGTGCGCGACGGTCTGGGCGGCGAGCAGCGCCTGCCGCTCGCGCACCGCCAGCGGCAACCGCCCGGCGATCTCGTAGGACGTCCGCACCGGGTCGGCGCTGAGCGGCTCGTGCTGCAGCATGCCGGCCAACCGTTCCAGCAGCGCCAGGTAATCCTCGTAGGCGAGCCGGGTCGACGCCAGCAGCTCCTCGCTCAGCGGCCCATCCCGTTCGTCGAGCCAGTCCACCCCGGCCTGCAGGTAGGGCCGGCCTTCGGCGTCGAGGGATCGGATGCGAAACCGGCGACTGCCCACGGTGAGTAGGTCACAGCTGCCGTCCGGGTACGGCCGCCGCTGGACGATCTCGGCCAGCGTCCCGACCTCGGCGAACTCCACGTCGGTCGAGGTCTCCGTACCGCGGGAGAGGGCGACGATGCCGAAACCGCCCCGGTCCTGGCGCGCCGCGAGGTCGGCGAGCAGTTGGCGGTAACGCGTCTCGAAGATGTGCAACGGCAGCGGCAGTCCAGGCAGCAGCACCGCGCCCAGCGGGAAGATCGGGATCGTTGCCGGCACACCCGAACCGTAAACTGTGCGCGTGTTGCGCCGCCTCGACCTGACTCGCGACCAGGTCGACCTGAGCCGTGTGTTGCCGCGCGCCAAGGTCGACGTGCGCGCCGCGGTCGCGGCGGTCGAGCCGGTGGTGTCGGATGTGGCCGGCCGCGGGTACGCCGCCGCGCGCGATGCCACGCAACGCTTCGATGGTGTCGACGTCGCCGATCCGCGGGTGTCCGCGTCGGCGCTGGCCGGCGCGCTCGACGCGCTCGATCCCGCCGTGCGGGCGGGGCTCGCCGAGTCGATCCGGCGTGCCCGGATCGTGCACGAGGCGCAGCGGCGTTCGTCGGTGGATGTGCAGGTGGTGCCCGGCGGCACGGTCACCGAACGGTGGTTGCCGGTGCGCCGAGTCGGCTTGTACGTGCCGGGCGGGCTGGCGGTGTATCCGTCCAGCGTCGTGATGAACGTCGTGCCGGCGCAGGTGGCGGGCGTCGGCTCGATCGCGGTGTTCACCCCGCCGCAGGGGCATTGCTCCTCGCGCGAGCGCTCGTCGGCAGGAGTTCTGGCCGGCCGACCGCATCCGACGATCCTTGCCGCGTGCGCGCTGCTGGGTGTCGACGAGGTGTACGCGGTCGGCGGCGCGCAGGCGATCGCCCTTGCCGCATATGGGGATTCGTCGCTTGGCATCGAGCCGGTCGACATCGTCACCGGGCCGGGCAACGTGTACGTCGCGGCCGCCAAGCGGCTGGTGCGCGGCGTGGTCGGTATCGACGCCGAGGCCGGCCCCACCGAGATCGCGATCCTGGCCGACCGGAGCGCCGATCCGGTGCACGTCGCCGCCGACCTGATCAGCCAGGCCGAGCACGACGTGCTCGCCGCATCCGTGCTCGTCACCGACTCGGTCCAACTGGCCGACGCGGTCGACGCCGAGATGGCGCGTCAGGTGGCGCTGACCAAGCACGTCGAGCGGGTCACCGCCGCGCTGACCGGCCAGCAGTCGGCGCTCGTTCTCGTGCGCGATCTGGAGCAGGGCGTGGTGGTCGTCGACGGCTACGCGGCCGAGCACCTCGAGGTGATCACTGTCGACGCGCGGCGGTGGGCCGAGCGGGTACGCAACGCCGGCTGCATCTTCATCGGGCCATACGCGCCGGTGTCGCTGGGCGACTACTGCGCGGGCTCGAACCACGTGCTGCCGACCGGCTGCACCGCCCGGCACGCGTCGGGGCTCTCGGTGCAGTCGTTCCTCAAGGGCGTTCATCTCGTCGAGTACAGCTACGACGCGCTGGCCGAGGCCGCGCCGCACATTCTTGCCCTGGCCGAGGCCGAGGACCTCCCGGCCCACGGCGCGGCGATCACGGTACGTATGCCGTGACCACACTGGACGAGCTGCCGCTGCGGGACGAGTTGCGCGGCGAGCGACCCTACGGCGCACCGCAGCTCGACGTGCCGGTACGGCTCAACGTCAACGAGAACCCCTACCCGCCGTCGGAGCGGGTCGTCGCGCAGATGGCGGCGGCCGTGGCCGACGTCGCTCGGGGGCTGAACCGCTATCCCGACCGGGAGGCGCGGGCGCTGCGCGCCGACCTGTCGGCCTACCTCGGCCATGGCCTCACCGCCGATCAGGTGTGGGCGGCCAACGGCTCGAACGAGGTCATGCTGCACGTGCTCTCGGCGTTCGGTGGTCCGGGCCGTACCGCGCTGTCGTTCGCGCCGACGTACTCGATGTACCCGGAGTACGCGCGCGACACCCACACCCGCTGGGTGACCGGCCGCAGGAGGGAGGACTTCACGATCGACCCGGCCCACGCGGTGGCGCAGATCGGCGAGCACCAGCCGTCCGTCGTGCTGCTGGCCTCGCCGAACAACCCGACGGGAACGGCACTTCCGCTGTGCACCGTCGAGGCGGTCTGCGACGCGGCACCCGGCGTCGTCGTGGTGGACGAGGCGTACGCCGAGTTCGCGCATGCCGGGACGCCGAGCGCGCTGACCCTGCTGGCGCGCTATCCGCGCCTCGCCGTCACCCGAACGATGAGCAAGGCGTTCGCGCTGGCCGGCGGCCGGCTCGGCTACCTTGCCGCGGCGCCGGCGCTGGTCGACGCCCTGCGGATCGTCCGGCTGCCGTACCACCTGTCGGCGATCTCGCAGGCGGTGGCGCGGGTCGCGCTGGCGCATGCCGACGAGCTTTTGGCCCGCGTCGCCGAACTGCGCGCCGAGCGCGACGCCACCGTCGACTGGCTGCGCTCGATGGGGCTGCAGGCCGCAGATTCGGACGCCAACTTCGTGCTCTTCGGTGTCTTCGCCGACCGGCATGCGGTCTGGCAGGGTCTGTTGCACCGAGGCGTGCTGATCCGAGAGACCGGGCCGGACGGGTGGCTGCGGGTCTCCATCGGCAACCCCGACGAGATGGCCGCATTCCGCACTGCACTCGAGGAGGTCCGGTGAGAAACGGTCGCGTCGAACGGCAGACCAACGAGACCAAGGTGCTGGTGGAGATCGACATCGATGGAACCGGCGGTCACGTCGACATATCGACGGGCGTGGGCTTTTTCGACCACATGCTCGCCGCGTTCGGCCGGCACGGACTGTTCGACCTCACCGTCGCGGTCGAGGGCGACCTGCACATCGACGCGCACCACACCGTCGAGGACACCGCGATCGCGCTCGGCCAGGCGTTCGCGCAGGCTGCGGGCGACAAGGCCGGCACCCGCCGCTTCGGCGACGCGCTGATCCCGATGGACGAGGCGCTCGCGCAGGCCGCCGTCGACCTCTCCGGCCGGCCGTACCTGGTGCATCGCGAGCCGGATGGTGCGCCGCCGCTGCTCGGCCCGGCGTACGCCACGACGCTGACGCGGCACGTCTTCGAGTCGTTCGCGTTTCACGCGGCGATAGGGGCGCACGTGATCGTCCACTCCGGACGCGACTGGCACCACATCACGGAGGCACAGTACAAGGCGCTCGCCCGGGCGTTGCGCGCCGCCGTCGAGATCGATCCGCGGGTGCAAGGGATTCCGTCGACGAAGGGTGTCCTCTGAAACGGGTAGTCGTGCTCGACTACGGGTCGGGCAACCTTCGCTCGGCGCAGCGCGCGCTGGAACGTGTCGGCGCCGTCGTCACCGTGACCGCCGACGCACAGGCGGCGATCGACGCCGACGGGCTGGTCGTCCCCGGCGTCGGGGCGTTCGCCGCGTGCATGGCGGGGCTCTGCGCCGTCGACGGCGCGAAGATCGTCGCCGAGCGGCTGGCCGCGGCGCGGCCGGTGCTCGGCATCTGCGTGGGGATGCAGGTGCTCTTCTCCGCGGGGGTCGAGCACGGCGTCGAGACCGCCGGGCTCGGCGTCCTGCCCGGCCGGGTCGAGCCGCTGCGCGCGCCGGTCCTGCCGCACATGGGCTGGAACGACGTCGAGGCGCCGCCCGGCTCGGTGCTCTTTACGGGTCTGCCGGCGGCTGCCCGGTTCTACTTCGTGCACTCCTACGCGGTGCATTCGACCGACGGACTGGTGGCCACGTCGCGGCACGGTGAGACGTTCGTCGCCGCGGTCGAGCGCGGCTGCGTTAGCGCGACACAGTTCCACCCGGAGAAGTCCGGCGACGCCGGGGCGATCCTGCTCGCCAACTGGCTGGCGACCTTATGACGTTGACCCTGCTCCCTGCGGTCGACGTCGCGGACGGCGCGGCGGTGCGCCTCGTCCAGGGCGCGGCCGGCACCGAGACGTCGTACGGCGATCCGCTCGAGGCGGCAGTGGCCTGGCAGCGCGACGGCGCACAGTGGATCCACCTCGTCGACCTGGACGCGGCGTTCGGGCGCGGCAACAACCGCGAACTGCTCGCCGAGGTGGTCCGCAAGCTCGACTGCGCGGTCGAGCTCTCCGGCGGAATCCGCGACGACGCCTCGCTGGATGCGGCGCTCGGGACCGGCGCGGCCCGGGTGAACGTGGGCACGGCCGCACTGGAGTCGCCGGAGTGGGTGCGCCAGGCGATCGCCGGGCACGGTGAGCGGATCGCGGTCGGCATCGACGTGCGGGGCACCATGCTGGCCGGCCGTGGATGGACGCACGAGGGTGGCGAGCTGTGGGCGACGCTCGCCCGGCTGGATGCGGACGGCTGTGCGCGCTACGTCGTCACCGACGTGCACCGCGACGGCACCCTCACCGGCCCGAACCTGGCGCTGTTGCGCGAGGTCTGCGCGCGCACGCCGGCGCGCGTGGTCGCGAGCGGCGGCGTGTCGTCACTGGACGACCTGCGCGCGATCGACGAGCTCGGCACGGTCGAGGGTGCGATCGTCGGGAAGGCCTTGTACGCAGGGGCATTCACGCTGCGCGAGGCGCTGGCGGCGGTCTCGTGAGCGTCGCCGTGCGGGTGATCCCCTGCCTGGACGTCGACGCCGGGCGCGTGGTGAAGGGCGTGAACTTCGCCGGGCTGCGCGACGCGGGCGACCCGGTCGAGCTGGCGCACCGCTACGACGCCGAGGGCGCCGACGAGCTGACGTTCCTGGACATCACCGCGTCATCGGCAGGACGTGAGACGACCTACGAGGTCGTGCGCCGCACCGCCGAGCAGGTGTTCATCCCGCTCACCGTGGGCGGGGGAGTGCGCACCGTCTCCGACGTCGACGCGCTGCTGCGGGCCGGCGCCGACAAGGTGGGTGTGAACACCGCGGCGATCGCCCGCCCGGAGCTGCTGCGCGAGATCGCCGAACGGTTCGGCCGGCAGGTGCTGGTGCTCTCCGTGGACGCCCGGCGCGCGGCCGGCACCCGCAGCGGCTTCGAGGTGACCACCCATGGCGGCCAGCGCGGCACCGGCATCGACGCGGTCGACTGGGCCGCACGCGCGACCGGGCTCGGCGCCGGGGAGATCCTGCTGAACTCCATGGACGCCGACGGCACCCGCGACGGCTTCGACCTGGAACTGATCCGCCTGGTGCGCTCCGCCGTCGACGTGCCCATCATCGCCAGCGGAGGCGCCGGCGCGGTCGAGCACTTCGGTCCCGCCGTCGCGGCCGGTGCCGACGCGGTGCTCGCCGCCAGCGTGTTTCACTTCGGCGTGCTGACCGTCGGCGCGGTGAAGGACGCGCTGACCGCGGAAGGCGTCGAGGTCCGCCGCTAACGGCGGGACGGCGACCGCCCAGTCGCAGGGCGGCAGACGGGCATAGGCTGTTCACAGCGGATCTCCATGGAGTCCCCAGGCTCACCGCTCAGGCTAGGCACAGCAGGAACCCATCGCGTCCCAAGGAGCAGCAGTGAGCGCAACGGTCGCAACGAAGCGGCGGGTCCTCGTCGTGGACGACGAGGAGAACGTGACACACCTCGTCTCTTCGGCCTTGCGGTTCGACGGCTTCGAGACGGTGACAGCCGACAACGGCCCGTCGGCGCTCGCTGCGGTCGCCGAGTCCGACCCGGACCTGGTGGTTCTGGACGTGATGATGCCGGGGATGGACGGGCTGGGCGTGCTGCAGAACCTGCGCGCCGCCGGCTCGCAGGTGCCGGTGATCTTCCTGACCGCGCGCGACGCTGCGACCGATCGGATCGGCGGGCTGCGGGCCGGCGCCGACGACTACGTCGTGAAGCCGTTCAGTGTCGAGGAGCTGCTGGCCCGGGTGCACGCCGTGCTGCGCCGCTCGGCGCCGGAGGAGGCGCGCGAGGGTGTGCTGAAGGTGGCCGACCTCGAGCTGGACGAGAACAGCCACGAGGTCACCCGCGCCGGCCAGGAGGTGCACCTCACCGCCACCGAGTTCGAGCTGCTGCGCTACCTGATGCGCAACGAACGAGTCGTGCTCTCCAAGGCGCAGATCCTCGACCGGGTGTGGAAGTACGACTTCCAGGGCCAGTCCAACATCGTGGAGCTCTATATCGGGTACCTGCGCAAGAAGGTCGACAACGTCGAGCCCAAGCTGATTCACACGGTCCGCGGAGCCGGCTATGTGATCAAGGCTCCCAGGGCATAGCCGCGTGTGACACGCTTGGTAGTGCATGACTCACCGTGAACCGGCCACTGAGGCAATCGAGCTGACCGAGACCGGCCCGCCGACCATCGAGGACGGGCCGTGGGATCCGCACGCCGAATCGCTCGGCGAACAGCCGCCTGTCGGGGCGCCGACCGCAGCCGAGCCGGTGCAGGAACCCCCGCCCGCCCAGCCGCCGCGCCGCCGGCGGTTCTTCCCGCGCACCATCGCCAGCCGACTGGTTGTCGGCGTCGTCGGCCTGGTCGTCGTTTTGGTCGTCGCGATAAGCGCAGTCACCTATGTCGCCGTGCAGGCGTTCCTGCTCAATCGTCTCGACGAGCAGCTGATCACGACAGCGAGGCAGCCGGTCCTTCGCCTGGTGAACGATCAGAATGCGGTGAGCGCTCAGACAATCTGGGTCACCCAGCTGGATCAGTCCGGGCGGGTCTTGGACAGCCTCCCGCCTGACGGGCCTGGGGCACACCACATGAGCCTGAGCGCGGCGGATCGGCAGAGACTCGCGCAGGGAGACATGACGCCCTCGACGGTCACCACAACCGACGGCCACACGTTGCGCGTGGTGTCCGAGTCGCAGCCGACCGTGGTCGTCGGCGTGATCGTGATCGGCCTCTCGACCAGCGACGTCGATCGCACGGTGCACCAGCTGTTCTTGCTGGAGTTGGCGATCGGTGGGGCGGCCGTGATCTTGGCATTCGTCGCTACGTCCTACGGGGTGCGGCTGTCGCTGCGGCCGCTGTACCGGGTGACCCGCACGGCCCGCGACGTGACGGCCGAGCTCTCACCCGAGGGCGCGGGCCTGGACCGCCGGGTGCCGGTGACCGACGCGGAGGCCGACACCGAGGCCGGGCAGCTGGCGGAGTCGGTGAACACGCTGCTCGGCGCGGTGGAAACCCAGTTCGCGGCACGGGTCGAGAGTGAGCAGCGGATGCGGCAGTTCCTGGCCGACGCGTCGCACGAGCTGCGCACGCCGCTGACCTCGATCCGTGGGTACGCGGAACTGTCCCGGATGCGCCGCGCGAACGGCGTCGACGCCGCGGAGGCCGACACCCTCGACCGCATCGAGCACGAGGGCACCCGGATGTCCCGCCTGGTCGAGGACCTGCTGATGCTGGCCCGCAGCGACCAGGGCGCCCAGCCGCAGCGCGAGCCCGTCGACATCGGCGAGCTGATCGACGACGCGGTCGACGGCGCGCGGGCGGCGTTCCCGGACCGCCGCATCGACGTGCTCGCGCCGACCGGCGTGACGGTCGGCGGCGACCACGACCAGCTGTTGCGCGTGGTGCGCAACCTGGTCACGAACGCCGCCGTGCACACCGATCCCGGCGGCCCGATCCGGGTCAGCGGCCGCGCTGTGGGCGACGAGATCGTGCTGCAGGTCGACGACTCCGGCCCGGGGCTGCCGCCCGAGGAGGCGGCGCACGTCTTCGAGAGGTTCTGGCGCGCCGACAAGGCCCGCAGCCGTGCCCGCGGCGGCACCGGGCTGGGGCTCGCGATCGTGGCCTCGATCGTGCAGGCGCACGGCGGCACGGTGCGCTTCGACAGCACCGTCGAGACCGGGAGCACGGTGACGGTGCGGCTACCGGCGCACGCGCCCGCCTGACCCTCAGACGACGGGCATCCACGGCATCGCCAGCGGACCCGCCGCCGGCAGACCGAGCGCTGCGGCCATGCCGGCGAACCCGCCCCAGCCCGTGGCCAGCTCCGCCGCGCCCGGCGACTCGCTCGACTGCGGCGGGACCACCCGCGCGACGGGCGGCACGCGGGGGTAGGTCAGCACCGCGACGTCTGCCGTCGCCGGGATGCCGGCCCGCTCGCGCGCCACTTCCACGGCCCGCTCCAGCCCGCCGAGCGTGTCGACCAGGCCGCGCTCGCGGGCGTCCGACCCGGTCCAGATCCGGCCCTTCGCCACCGCGTGGACGTCGTCGCGGCTCATCCCGCGGCCCTCGGCGACCTTGCCGACAAACGTGTCGTAGATGCGGTCCAGCCAGCGGTCCAGCGCCGCGAGCTGCGCGTCGGTGTAGGGATGGCGCCCGCTGTAGAGCCGGGCCATCTCGCCGACGGCCACACCGTCGTAGGTGAGCCCGAGCCGGTTGAGCAGCCCGTCGGCGACCAGCTTGCCGGCGAACACACCGATCGAGCCGGTGATCGTCGAGGATTCGGCGACGATCGCATCCGCGGCCATGGAGACGTAGTAGCCGCCGGAGCCGGCCACATCACCCATTGAGACGACCACCGGCTTGCCCGCCTCACGAGCCTGCACGACCTCCCGCCAGATCGCGTCCGAGGCGACGGCCGAGCCGCCGGGGCTGTCGACGCGGAAGACGATCGCGTCGACGTGTGGATCGCGCACCGCGCTGCGGAAGGCGGCGCTCACCGTGTCGGCGCCCATGTTCCGGCCGCCGACCGGCCGGCGCACGCCCTTGCCTTGCACGATCGGGCCGATGCCCCAGATGAGCGCGATCGTGTGGTCGTGGCGCCGGGTCGGCCGCGGCACGGCCGGGCGCTGGTATCGCCCGAGAAACTGCAGCCGCGCCTGTTCGCCGGCACGCTCGCGCACGTCCGCGTAGACCTCGTCGCGGTAGCCGAGGCGGTCGACGAGACCGGCGGCCAGCGCGTCGGCGGCGCTCACCGGCGCCCGGTCGGCCACCTCGCGCACCTGCTGCTCGGACACGCCGCGCCCGGCTGCGACGTCGGCGACGATCCGGGCGAACACCGAGTCGGCCACCGCTTGGACGGCCTCGCGGTGGGCGTCGGTGAACTCGCTGCGGGTCAGCATGTCCGCGGCGTTCTTGTACTCGTAGCGCTGGCCGAACTGCGGCACGACGTCGAGCTTGTCCAGCGCCTCGCGCAGGAACGTCGTGCCCAGGGCGACGCCGTTGAGATTGACGTCGCCGATCGGTTGCAGCCAGATCTCGTCGAAGGCCGAGGCGAGGTAGTAGGGGACGGTGCCCGGCCCCCACTCGCCGAACGTCTCGGCCCACGCGACCGCCCGCTTGCCGGACGCGCGGAACACTTGCACTGCGTCACGCAACTCTTGCGCGCGTGCAAGTCCCATGCGGGGCAGGCCGACCTTGGCCACCAGCGCGCGTACCCGGTCGTCGGCGGCCGCCTTGCGCAGCCCGTCCACGACATCCTTCAGCGCCAGGCGACGACGCTGGAGCATCGCCGACACCGGGTCGGCCGGCGGGGCCGCGACGAGCGGCTCGGTCAGGTCCAGCTCGAGCACCAGTGGGGCGCTGCGCTGGGCGCGCAACTCCGCGACCTTGCCCGCGGTGTCGCGGACGGTGGTGACGACGTTCGCTGCCTGCTCGCGGAGATCAGCCATGCCGCCCAGCGTAGGGTCGCCGGCCCAGGCAGAATCGACGCATGCCCGCACGCGCCCTGTCCGCGCTCGATCCCGCGGTGGCTGCGCGCCTCAAGCGGGACGCGAACGGCCTGGTCGTCGCCGTGGTGCAGCAGTACGACACCGGCGAGGTGCTCATGGTCGGCTGGATGGACGACGAGGCGCTGCACCGCACGCTCACCACCGGACGCGCCACGTACTGGTCCCGGTCGCGGCAGGAGTACTGGATGAAGGGCGACACGTCCGGGCACACGCAGCACGTCAAGTCCGTGGCGCTGGACTGCGACGGGGACGCGCTGCTGGTGAAGGTGGACCAGGTGGGCGCGGCCTGCCATACGGGCGCGCGCACCTGCTTCGACGCTAACGAGCTGACGAGCGAATGACGATCACCCGCGCCGAGCTGACTGCGCTCGCCCGTACGCACCGGCTGGTGCCGGTGACGCGAACCCTGTTCGCCGACGCCGAGACGCCGGTGGGTGTCTATCGCAAGCTCGCGGCCGGCCGGCCCGGCACGTTCCTGCTCGAGTCGGCGGAACCGGGGCGCAGCTTCTCCCGCTGGTCGTTCGTCGGGGTGAACGCCGTCGCCGCGCTGTCGGCGCGGGACGGCCAGGCGCGCTGGAGCGGCACGCCGCCGCCGGGCGTCGAGGCGGCCGGCGACCCGCTGCAGGCGCTGGGCACCGCCTGGCGGGCGGTCAAGGGTCCGCGCCTGCCGGGCCTGCCGCCCTTGACCGGAGGGTTCGTCGGCTACCTCGGCTACGACGTCGTGCGCCGCATCGAACGGCTCCCCGAGAAGGCCGTCGATGACCTGCGACTGCCGGAGCTGACGATGCTCCTCGTCACGGACCTGGCCGCCGTCGACCATCACGAGTGCACCGTCGTGCTGATCGCCAACGCCCTGGTGGACGCGACGATGAACGCCGCCGGCCTCGACGCCGCGTACGCCGACGCAACCGCCCGGCTGGACGCGATGCAGGCCGCGCTCGCCACACCCGCGCCGCCGACCGTGTGCACCGTCGAGAACGCCCTGCCCAGACAGGGCATTTCCCGCACCTCGCCAGAGGACTACCTGGCGGCGGTCGAGGACGCTCTAGAGGCGGTGCGCGCCGGCGAGGTGTTCCAGATCCAGGTCGGGCAACGCTTCTGCGTCGACACCGACGCCGAGCCGCTCGACGTCTACCGCGTGCTGCGGACCCTGAATCCGTCGCCGTACATGTACTTCCTGCGCCTCGCCGGCCTGGACATCGTCGGCTGCAGCCCGGAGGCGCTGGTCACGGTCACCGGCGGCAAGGCGGTGCTGCACCCGATCGCAGGTACCCGCAAGCGCGGCGATACCGCCGAGCGGGACGCCGCGCTGGCTGCCGAGCTGGTCAGCGACCCCAAGGAGCGGGCCGAGCACGTCATGCTCGTCGACCTGGCGCGCAACGACCTCGGCCGGGTGTCGGCGGCCGGCACGGTGGAGGTCGTCGAGTTCGGCGCGGTCGAGCGGTACAGCCACGTGTGGCACATCGTCTCGACCGTGCAGGGGCAGATCGCCGAAGGCAGGGACGCGTTCGACGTCCTGCTCGCCACCTTCCCCGCCGGCACGCTCACCGGGGCGCCGAAGGTGCGGGCGATGGAGCTCATCGACGAGTTCGAGCCGGTGCGTCGTGGCGTCTATGGCGGGGCGGTCGGCTATCTCGATGCCGCGGGTGATCTGGATATGGCCATCGCGATCCGCACGGCGGTCATGACGGGTGGCGCCGCCTACGTGCAGGCCTCGGCGGGCGTCGTCGCCGACAGCGTCCCGGCGCTGGAGGAGAAGGAGACGCGCAACAAGGCGCGTGCCGTGCTGCAGGCCATCGCCACCGCCGAGACGCTCCGGACGGTGCGATGAGAGCCCGCGCGGAGTTCGCGGTCGCGCTGGTCGCCGACCTGGTCGGGGCGGCGGGTGCGCTGCTGATCTCGGCCCGTGCCTGGCAGAGCATCCTGGCGCCGCGTCCGCGGCCCCTGGCCGACGTGGTGGTGCCGGTCAGCGGGCGCACCCTCGAGCCCGCGGTGTTCGCGCTGGGCCTGGTGGCCCTGGCCGGCGTGGTCGCCGTCCTCGCCACCCGGGGCATCGCGCGCCGCGTCGTCGGTGCCGTGTTGGTGGTGGCCGGCGCGGGGATCGTGTGGCCGGCCGTGGCGAGCTTCTCCGCGGTGAGCGAGTCGCGTGCCCGGTTGTTGGTGGCGGCCGCGCACGCCGGTGTGGGGTTGGATCCGGCGCATGTCCCGCAGGTCACGGTGCATCCGGCCTGGCCGTCACTGGTCGTGGTGTGCGGGTTGCTGGTCGCGGCGTCCGGCCTGCTCGTCGTCGCGCGTGGGCAGAGCTGGACCGGCCTGTCCGCCAGGTACGACGCGCCGACCACGGGATCGCGCGCAGCGCGCCCGGAGAGCGACGCCAGGATGTGGAACGCGCTCGACCGCGGCGCGGATCCGACCGTCGAGCCGACGGCCGAGCAGCCGTCCGACCCGCCGGCTCGTACCGAACCCTGACCGTTCGGTGATCGAGCGGGGCCCGGTGGCTCGTACAGTGCCGGTGTGTCCCCCAAGGCGAGCCCGCCCGGCGAGACGGCCACCGGCCAGGCCCGGGGGCTCGTCCTCGTCGTCGAGGACGAGCCGGCAATCGCCGACCTGATCCGGATGTATCTCGCCAAGGCCGGCTACGGCGTGCAGGTCGAGCGTGACGGCGCGCTGGCCCTGGCCGCGGTGCGCAGCATGCGCCCGGCCGCGATCATCCTCGACGTCGGATTGCCGGGCATCGACGGCATCGAGGTGTGCCGCCGGCTGCGGGCCGAGCAGGACTGGACGCCGGTGCTCTTCGTCACCGCACGAGACGACGAGGTGGACCGGGTCGTCGGCCTCGAACTGGGCGCCGACGACTACGTCACCAAGCCGTTCTCGCCGCGCGAGCTGGTCGCCCGCGTCGGCAGCGTGCTGCGCCGCACCAAGGGCGTGCCGGACAGCCAGGCGCCGCTGCAGGTCGGCGAGGTGAGCCTCGACCTGGGCGCGCGGCGGGCGTTCGCGGGCGACGCCGAGGTGAGCCTGACCGCCACCGAGTTCGACCTGCTCGCCTACCTGATGCGCCGGCCCGGACGGGTGTTCAGCCGCGAGCAGCTGCTCAGCGAGGTCTGGGGCTATGCGTCGGCGGCCGGCACCCGCACGGTCGACGTGCACGTCGCCCAGGTGCGCGCCAAGCTCGGCGCGGCGAGCCCGATCCGCACCGTGCGGGGCGTCGGCTACGCCGCCGAGGACCCCCACACGTGAGGCGCCCGCGCGGCACGTTGGCGCTACGAATCTCCATACTGGCAACGGCGGTCGCGCTGATCACCGCCGTCGTCGGCGGGGTGATCGCGGCCGGCCTGATCCGTCAGGCGAATCTCGCCGCGGCCCGCCAGGCGCTCGGCCGGGTGGCCGACGCGGTGCAGGCCGACGTGAACTCCGCGACAGCGCCCGCGCGGGCGAGGGCCGAGGTGCGCGCGCTCAAGATCGCGACCGCGACGATCAGCGAGGACGGGAAGGTCACCTCGGCGAACCGCTACGCGCGCGACGCGCTCACCCAGACCGAGATCAGCAAGGTGGTCCACGGCGGCAGCGTGTCCGCGCAGCGCACTGTCGACGGCGCACCCCTCCTGATCGCGGCCCGGCCGACCCGCACCGGCGGAGTGGTGCTCGTCCAGCACCACTCCGACGCACTCGCGGTCGGCGATCAGGCGGTGCGGCGGTTGATACTGGCCTTGGCGATCGCGGTGGGAATCGCGATCCTGCTCGGCCTGCTCGTGGCCTGGCGGCTGGCCCGGCCGCTGCGGCGAACGGCGGCCGCCGCGCACGCGCTTGCCGGCGGACGGCGCGACATCGCGGTGCCGCCGCAAGGCCCGGCGGAGGTGGCCGAGGTGGCCGACGCGCTCAACACGCTCGCCGCGGGCTTGGCGCTCTCCGAGGGACGCCAGCGGGATTTCCTCATGTCGGTGTCGCACGACCTGCGCACACCGCTGACCGCGATCAACGGTTACGCCGAGTCGCTCGCCGACGGCGTCGTCGCCCCGGAGGCGACCCAGCGGGTGGGCGAGGTGATGCTCGCGGAATCCCAGCGGTTGGAGCGGCTCGTCGCCGACCTGCTCGACCTTGCCCGGCTCGGCTCGCAGGACTTCCGCGTCGACCCGGCGTGGATCGACGTCGGTGAGGTCGTCGGGTCGGCCGGCGAGGTCTGGGCGGCGCGCTGCGCCGCCGAGGGTGTGCGGTTCGGCCTCGAGTGCCCACCGGGGCCGCTGATCGCCTACACCGATCCGTTGCGGTTGCGCCAGGTTCTCGACGGCCTGCTCGAGAACGCGCTGCGCGTGACGCCGGCCGGAGCGCCGATCGTCCTGGCGGCCCGGCCGGAACCGGGCTGCGTGGTCGCCGAGGTGCGCGACGGCGGACCGGGGCTTGCCGACGAGGATCTTGCCGTCGCATTCGAGCGTTCCGCGCTCTACGAGCGCTACCGGGGGGTTCGCCGGGTCGGCACCGGCTTGGGCCTCGCGATCGTGCACGGGCTGGTGACCCGGACCGGCGGCACGATCGAGGCCGGGCACGCGCCTGAGGGGGGTGCCCGGTTCACCGTTCGCATGCCGGTCGGCGGCTGACGCTCGCAGGACCCCGACGCCGCATGCCGCCGCCGTCTCGTTAGCATCGGGCGACCGGGCCACGCGAGGAGGTGACGGGGTGGGCAACGTCCTCGACGACATCGTCGCAGGAGTTCGGGAAGACGTTGCCGCTCGCCGTGCGCGCCTGCCGCTCGAGAAGGTGAAGGCGCTCGCCGCCGTGGCGGCCCCGCCCAAGGACGGGCTCGCCGCGCTGCTGCAGCCCGGTGTCGGCGTGATCGCCGAGGTGAAGCGCCGCAGCCCGTCCAAGGGAGAGCTCGCGACTATCGGCGACCCGGCGGCGCTCGCCGCCGAATACGAGGCGGGCGGCGCGCGGGTCATCAGCGTCCTCACCGAGGAACGTCGCTTCCACGGCTCGATCGACGATCTCGATGCCGTGCGCGCCGCAGTGTCGATTCCCGTCCTACGCAAGGACTTTGTCGTCGGCTCCTACCAGGTCCATGAGGCGCGCGCCCACGGCGCCGACCTCATCCTGCTCGTCGTGGCGGCGCTCGACCAGAACGTGCTCATCGGCCTGCGTGAGCGCGTCGAGTCGCTCGGCATGACCGCGCTCGTAGAGGTGCACAGCGAGGACGAGGCTTCGCGGGCGCTCGATGCGGGCGCCCGCGTCATCGGCGTGAACGCGCGCAACCTGCGCACGCTGGAGGTCGACCGGTCGACGTTCGAGCGGATCGCGCCGGGCCTGCCGGGCGATGTCGTGAAGGTCGCCGAGTCGGGCGTGCGCGGCAGGCTCGACCTGATCGAGTACGCGGCCGCCGGCGCGGACGCAGTGCTGGTCGGCGAAGGGCTGGTGACGCACCGCAACCCGCGGCAGGCGGTGGCCGACCTCGTCACCGCCGGCGCCCACCCGGCAACGCCGCATGCCGCTCGCTGACTCGCTCGGGGTGCGAAACGCGGCGGCGACGAGGAGTCAGCTGTTGCTCGGCCGCCGTCGGCAGCTTGCGTTCCGCTCGGGTCGAAGCCGTTCGCGCTCAAGCAGATTCCCTTATTTCTTTGGGCAAATCTCTTGCGCGCGAACATATGTTCGATAGAATCAACTCATGTCAGCCGCGGTCGCGACACCGGTCGAGGAGGCGCTCGACCAGCTCAGCTCCGCGGTCACCCGACTCACCGAACTCGACCTCACCGCTCTGCAACCGGACGACCTGCTCACCCTGCTGCGCGGCGTCGAGACGCAGCGGCGGCGGCTGCCGGTACACGACCACCGGCTGATCGCCGAACTCGACGCGCGCGGGGTGGCCGGCGAGCGCGGCTGCCGGGACACCAAGACCCTGCTCCGCGAGACGCTGCGGCTCTCGCCCCGGGAGGCGACGGCCCGCTACGCCGCGGCGGTGGACCTCGGCCCGCGCCGCGCGGTCAGCGGCGAGCCGCTGCCCCCGATCTTCCCGGCCGTGGCCGCGGCGCAAGCCGACGGCGCGATCAGCCCGGAGCAGGCGCGGGTGATCACCCGCTGCGTGCAACGGCTGCCCGCCGCGGTGCAACTCGAGCACGGCCAGGCGGTGCAGGCCCGGCTGGTCGCCGACGCCGCACAGTTCGACCCGGACACCCTGGCGAAGCTGGCCGCGCTGATCACCGCGCGGCTGGACCCGGACGGCACCCTCACCGACCACGCCGACCGCGAGCGCACCCGGCACGCGGCGCTGACCCCGAACCGGGACGGCACCGGCGAACTGCGCGCGCACCTCACCCCGGAATCCCTCGCCGCGTGGCAGGCGGTGCTCGACCCGCTCGCCGCGCCCCGCCCCAGTGACGCCGACGGCCCGGACACCCGCACCGCCGGGCAGCGGCTACACGACGCGCTCACCGACTGCGCGCAGCGGCTACTGCGCGCAGGGACGCTGCCCGACCGCGGCGGCACCCCGGCCACCGTGCTGTTCACCCTGACCCCCGAACAGGCCCACACCGGCCACGGCTACGCCAGCACCGGGCACGGCGGCCTGGTCCCGGTCCGCGACGCGCTGCGCCTAGCCGACCAAGCCAGCATCTACACCGTCCTGCGCGACACCACCGGCGCGGTCATCGACTACGGCCGCGCCCGGCGCACCGCGTCGGCCGGGCAGCGGATCACGCTCGCCGCCCGAGACGGCGGCTGCTCCTTCCCAGGATGTGACTATCCGCCGGCCTGGTGCCAGGCCCACCACGTCATCGACTGGCTCGATGACGGGCTCACCGAGACCGACAACCTCACCCTGCTGTGTGGTCACCACCACCGCAACTTCGCCCGCCGCGGCTGGCACGTCCGCATCACCGACGGCCTGCCGGAGTGGATCCCGCCCCCACACATCGACCCCGATCAACGACCGATCCGCAACACTATGCACGACCCGGTTGGCGGCGACGGAACCTAGCGTCGGTCTCCTTCGGTGTTCAGCTCAGCTTGTCGCGGAACTGGTTGGCGGTGTCGGCGAGCTGCTGAGGAGCCTTCGCCGGATTGACTGACACGAGCACCCCGATCGTGTGCACGTCCGACCAGGCGCACATCGTTTCCTGCGCCGCGCCGAATGCGGCCCCGCCACAGTCGAGTGCGCCGCCGCGCGACCCCGAGTCGTAAGGCTGGCTGTGGCTCAGCGCACCGGAGAAGAGGTCGTCGACTAACTCCTGGTCGCTGACGCCGGCGCCGCCGAGAGCGGCAGCCTCGTCCCGAGTCGTACCCACGAAGATCAACGACGGGCTGTCGCCCTGCTCGGAGTAGACGGTGATCGTGGCATGGTTGACGAAGTCGGCTGCGCTGCCGCTCATCCCCGGCGCCATGCCGCGCATGGCGCCCTCCATGCGGCTGATGGCGCTGTTCGACGCCACGTGGTATGGCCCGACCGTGTCGGGTGCGACGAGCATTCCGGAATTCGTCGAACGGCTCGTCGAGCTGCCCGCGTTAGCCGAGCCGGCCGTGTTCGAGTGGCCAGTCGCCAGCACCGCGGCCACGATCCCACCCGCGACGACGATCGCGGCCGCCAGCGCGGCGATCACGGTGGTTCGCGTCTTCTTGCGACGGAGAGGCGGCTGGCCGGCGACCGGCTGCATGGGCGGCCACGGCCGGTAAGGATCGCCGGAGTAGGGCTCGGTCGGATAGGGCTGGGTGGGATACGGCCGACCGGGATATGCCTGGCCGCCGTACGGCTGGCCCGGTGACGACTGCGGCCAGCGGGCGTTCGGATCGGTGGGCTCTGTCATCGCGGTCAGAGGCCTTCGCGACTCGGCAAGAGATGTCGCGAGAACGGTACGTCACCGCCGACGCCGCGGCACCAGTAGGCTGCACCGCATGGCCGCTCGCGGGCCCGCGCGGCGATGGCGCCGGTGACGCCACGTCGCCCGCCCATCCCGTCCCAGTAGGGATCCGCCTGCCATGACCTTCGTCGTCCCCGACCGCACCGGCCATTTCGGACCGTACGGAGGCCGGTTCGTGCCCGAGGCGCTCGTCGCCGCCCTGGACGAGCTGACCGACGCCTTCGACACGGCCCAGCGTGACCCGGCCTTCCGCGACGAGCTGAGCGGCCTGCTCCGTGACTACACCGGCCGCCCGTCGCCGCTCACCGACGCGCCGAAGTTCGGTGCGCACGCCGGCGGCGCGCGCATCCTGCTCAAGCGCGAGGACCTCAACCACACCGGATCACACAAGATCAACAACGTGCTCGGCCAGGCGCTGCTCACCCAGCGGATGGGCAAGTCGCGGGTCATCGCCGAGACCGGCGCGGGCCAGCACGGCGTCGCGACGGCGACCGCCGCCGCGCTGCTCGGCCTGGAATGCGTCGTCTACATGGGCGAGGAGGACACCCGCCGGCAGGCGCTCAACGTGACCCGCATGCAGCTGCTCGGCGCCGAGGTCGTGCCGGTTACGACCGGCTCGCGCACCCTCAAGGACGCCATCAACGAGGCGCTGCGCGAGTGGGTCAGCAACGTCGCCGACACGCACTACCTGCTCGGCACAGTTGCCGGGCCGCATCCGTTCCCGGTGATGGTCCGCGAGTTCCAGCGGGTGATCGGCGAGGAGGCCCGGGCGCAGGTGCTCGAGCGCACCGGCCGGCTGCCCGACGCGGTCGCGGCATGCGTCGGCGGCGGCTCGAACGCCATCGGCATCTTCAGCGCGTTCATCCCCGACCAGACCGTGCGCCTGGTCGGATTCGAGGCCGGCGGGGACGGCGTGGCAAGCGGCCGGCACGCGGCCACCATCACCGGCGGCGCGCCGGGGGTGCTGCACGGGGCACGGTCCTACCTCCTGCAGGACGAGAACGGGCAGACCGTGGACTCGCACTCCATCTCCGCGGGGCTCGACTACCCCGGGATCGGCCCAGAGCACTCCTATCTGCACGACACCGGCCGCGCCGAGTACCTGGCCGTCGACGACGCCCAGGCGATGGACGCGTTCACGCTGCTGTGCCGCACCGAAGGCATCATCCCGGCGATCGAGTCGGCGCACGCGCTGGCCGGGGCGCTGCAGCTCGGGCGTGAACTCGGGCCGGAGGCGGTGATCCTGGTGTCGCTGTCCGGGCGCGGTGACAAGGACGTCGAGACGGCGGCGGCATACTTCGGGCTCGGACAGTGACCGCCCTGCAGGACGCGCTCGCCAAGGCCGCCGCCGACGGGCGGGCGGCGCTGGTCGGCTACCTGCCGGTCGGCTACCCGTCCGTCGAGCTCTCGATCGACGCGATGCGGGCGATGGTCGCGGGCGGCGCCGACGTGGTGGAGATCGGGGTGCCCTACAGCGACCCGGTCATGGACGGTCCGACGATCCAGGCCGCCGCCGACCGGGCGGTGCACGCCGGCGTGGGGATCGGTGACGCGCTGCGAGCGGTCGCCGCCGTCGCCGAGGCCGGCGCCGCGGCCGTGGTCATGTCGTATTGGAACCCGGTGGAGCACTTCGGCGTCGAGCGGTTCGCGGCCGAGCTCTCCGCCGCGGGCGGGTCCGGCGCGATCACGCCGGACCTCATCCCGGACGAGGCCGCGGCATGGCTCGCCGCCGCCGACGCGCACGGCCTCGACCGGGTCTTCCTGGTCGCCCCGTCGTCCACCGACGCCCGCATCGCCGCCACCGCGGCCGCCTGTCGCGGCTTCGTCTACGCCGCGTCGACCATGGGGGTCACCGGCACTCGCGACGCGGTCGGCGGCGCCGCGCGAAAGCTCGTCACCCGAGTGCGGACCGTCGCGGCCGGCGTGCCGGTCTGCGTCGGCCTGGGCGTGTCCAACCGGGCGCAGGCCGCCGAGGTCGCCGAGTTCGCCGACGGCGTCATCGTCGGCTCGGCATTCGTCCGCCGGCTGCTGGACTCGCCCGATGCCGCCGGGGCGACCGCGGTCGGTGAGCTCGCCGCCGAGCTCGCCCGCGGGACGGCACGCGGCCCGCGGGCGGCCACTGCTACGGGATGAGTAGCAACTTGCCCGTCGTGCGCCGGTTCTCCAGGTCGTCGTAGGCGCGCGCCGCGTCGGCGAGCGGGTAGCGTCCGCCGATCTCGACCCGTAGCCGGCCGTCGGCAACCGCCGCCAGCACCTCGCCGCCGCGCCACAACAGTTCGTCGCGTGTGGCGACGTAGTGGGCCAGCGTCGGCCGGGTGACGTACAGCGACCCGGCCCGGTTCAGCCGCTGCAGGTCGAACGGCGGCACCTGACCGCTGGCGCCGCCGAAGAGCGCGAGCATCCCGCGCGGCGCGAGCGACCCGAGCGAGGCCTCGAACGTCGCCTTGCCTACACCGTCGTAGACGACGCTCACGCCCCGGTCGCCGTTGCGGCGGCGCACCTCGGCGGCGAGGTCCTGCGGCTCGGGCAGCTGGTCGTAGCGGATGACGTGGTCCGCGCCGGCGTCGGCGGCCTTGGCCGCCTTGTCGTCGGTCGACGCCGTGCCGATCACCGTGGCGCCGCGCGCCTTGGCGAGCTGCACCAGCAACTGCCCGACCCCGCCCGCCGCCGCGTGGACCAGCACAGAGTCGCCGGGCTGCACGGCATAGGTGGAGTTGACCAGATAGTGCGCCGTCATCCCCTGCAACATCACTGCGGCGGCGACGTCGGCCGCGACGCCGTCCTGCACCGGCACCGCCTCTTCGGCGGGAAGGTTCGCCATCGACGCATGGGCGCCGGGCACGGCCGCCGACGCGACCAGGTCACCGACCGCGAACCCGTCGACCCCGTCGCCGACCGCGATCACCTCGCCGGCCGCCTCCCCGCCGAGCACGAACGGTGTCGGCGTGGGGTAGACACCCTCCCGCTGGTAGACGTCGATGAAGTTGACGCCGGACGCGGCCACCCGGATCTGCAGCTCGCCCGGCCCGGGCGGCGGGATCTCCCGGTCCTGCACAGCCAGCACGTCGGTGCCGCCGCTCGCCGTCACGACCAATGCCCGGATCTGCTCGCTCGCCATCGGGCCAACCTACTTCGGGGCAGCGCCGGCCCGGGCGTCGTCTACCGTTGCGGTGTGCAACCGCTCGCGGCGATCCCCAGCCCGACGCAGGGTGTCTGGCATCTCGGGCCGATCCCGATCCGGGCCTATGCACTGGCCATCGTGCTCGGGATCTTCGTCGCGCTGTTCGTCACCCTGCGCCGCTGGCGCGCCGTCGGCGGCACGGATGAAGACGTCTGGGACATCGCCGGCTGGACGGTGGCATTCGGCATCATCGGCGGCCGGCTCTACCACGTGGTCAGCGATCCCGAGCTCTACTTCGAACGCGGCCGTAACTGGGTCGACGCGTTCAAGATCTGGGACGGTGGGCTCGGCATCTGGGGCGCCGTCGCGCTGGGCCTGCTCGGCGCGTGGATCGGCTGCCGCCGGCACGGCATCCGGCTCACCGCGCTCGCTGACGCCGGCGCGCCCGGGCTCGCCGCCGCGCAGGCCGTCGGGCGCTGGGGCAACTGGTTCAACAACGAGCTCTACGGCGGGCCGACCAGCGTCCCGTGGAAGCTGCAGATCCACTGCTGGGACCTCACCGCCGGCCATGCCGTCGAGTGCCCCAACGGGGGCACGGTCCTCGGCTACTTCCAGCCGACCTTCCTCTACGAGTCGCTGTGGGATCTCGCCCTGGCCTTCGCGCTGGTCTGGGCGTCCCGGCGCTGGACGCTCGGGCGCGGCAACACCTTCGCCCTCTACGTCATGGGCTACACCGCCGGGCGGGGCTGGATCGAGGCGCTGCGCATCGACCACGCCAACCACATCCTCGGCCTGCGGCTGAACGACTGGACCTCGATCGTGGTCTTCCTCGCCGGTCTGGCCTGGTTCCTGATCCACCGCGACAAGCCCGACGAGTCGGTGTACCGAGGGCCGCGCGCGGCCAAGGCCGCGTCCGTCGACGGCGCGTCGGAACCGGATCCCGCCGCCAGCAGCGAGCCGAGCCCGGCCGCGGTCAGCGCCGAGGCAGCGGGCGACGGCGAGCGACCGGCGCAGCCGGAGGCCTCCGAGTCGTGACCCAGCCGAGCGCCGGCGGCGCAGCTCTGCCACTCGGCCGGCCGGAGATCCACCACGAGCACCGCGACGTTACCGGCGGCTGGCTGCGCCCCACCGTCTTCGGGATGATGGACGGCCTCGTCACGAACTTCGCGCTGATCGTCGGCTTCAGCGGCGGGCACGCCAGCCCCAAGACCGTCTCGTTGGCCGGCCTCGCCGGCCTGTTCGCCGGCGCGTGCTCGATGGCCACCGGCGAGTACGTCTCGGTGCAGAGTCAGAACGAGTCGGCGCTGGCCGAGATCGAGGTCGAGCGGGTCGAGCTCACGCACAACTTCGCGGCGGAAGTCGAGGAGCTCGCGCAGATGTATGCGGCGCGCGGCGTCGACGTCGAGTTGGCCCGCAAGGTCGCCGAGCAGCTCTCCCGCGATCCGGACCAGGCGCTGGAGATCCACTCCCGCGAAGAGCTCGGCGTCGACGCCAGCGACCTGCCGAGCCCGTGGGTCGCCGCCGGATCGTCGCTGGTGTCGTTCAGCGTGGGCGCGATCATCCCGTTGTTGCCGTACCTGTTGGGCGCGACCTCTGTCGTGATCTCGGCGATTCTCGCGCTGCTCGCGCTCTTCGGCGCCGGCGCGCTAGCGTCGCGGTTCACCGAGCGGAGCTGGCTGTTCGCCGGAACGCGCCAGCTGCTGCTCGGCGCGTTCGCCGCGGCGGTGACCTACGGGGTGGGGGAGCTCTTCGGCGCCGTCGTCGGCTGATCACCCGCGTGCCCTAGGGTGTCCCGGGTGAGCCTCCCCGGCGTTGATCTAGCCGCGCTGCGCGGGTGGCTGGACGCCGAGCATCCGGGCCTGCGGTCGGGCGAGCTGCGTGCCGAGCTCATCGCCGGGGGCAAGTCCAACCTCACCTACCGGGTCACCGACGGTGTCACCACCTGGGCGTTGCGCCGGCCACCGCTGGCGCACGTGCTGCCCACCGCGCACGACATGGCCCGCGAGTACCGCGTCGTCACCGGGCTCGCGTCGACCACGGTGCCGGTCGCCCGCACGGTGGCGTTCTGCGACGACGTTTCCGTGCTCGGCGCGCCGTTCTACCTGATGTCGTTCGTCGACGGCGTGGTGCTCGACCGGCAGGACGCGGTGGACGCGCTCGACCGCCCCGCCGCCCGGCGGGTGGGCGAGCAGCTGGTCGACGTGCTGGTGGCGCTGCACGCGGTGGATCCGGCATCGGTGGGGCTGGCCGACTTCGGCCGCCCGGAAGGGTTCCTCGACCGCCAGCTGCGGCGCTGGTCCGCGCAGTGGGAGGCGTCCCAGGCCCGGCCGCTGCCGGTCTTCGACGCGGTCGTCGAACGACTTCGGGCGGGCCGGCCGGCCTCGCCGGCGCCGTCGATCGTGCACGGCGACTACCGGCTCACCAACGTGATCTACCGGCCGGCGCTGGACGGGATCGCCGCCGTCGTCGACTGGGAGATGGCCACCCTCGGCGACCCGCTGACCGACGTCGGGCTGCTCGTCGTCTACCACACGCTCGCGCTCGACATGCAGCTGACGATGCCCAGGATGAGCCTGGACGCCGGCTTCCTCTCCCCGGAGGAGCTCGTCGAGCGGTACGCGGCCGGTTCGACCCGAGAGCCGGCTGGCCTTTGCTGGTATGTCGCGTTCGGCTACTTCAAGCTCGCGGTGATCTCCGAGGGGATCGCCGCGCGGCATCGCCAGGGAAAGACGGTCGGCGCCGGGTTCGAGCGCTTCGAGGAGATGGTGCCGGCGTTGCTGGAGCGGGCGCTGGCGACGTTGGAGGTGGGGATGGACTTGCGACACGGTGAGCGCACGCAGGAGCTGCCACGGGGGCGCCGGCCATGAGGTGGGGACTGACCGTGCCGCTGACCGGCTTGCCGCTGCCGGCGCACGCCGAGCTGGTCCGCGCCCTGCCGAATTTCGGCTACACCGACGTGTGGTCGTCGGAGGTGAACGGCGCCGACGCGTTCACCCCGCTCGCGCTCGCTGCGGTGTGGGAGCCGACGCTGCGGCTCGGCACCGCGATCGTGCCGGTGTTCACCCGCGGCCCGGCGGTGCTGGCGATGTCGGCCGCGACGATGGCCCGCGCCGCCCCGGGCCGGTTCGTGCTCGGCATCGGCGCGTCCAGCCCGGCGATCGTCCACGACTGGAACGGCCTGGCGTTCGACCGGCCCTACGAGCGCACCCGCGACGTGCTGGCCGTGCTCAAGCAGGCGCTCGCCGGCGAGCGGGTCGACCAGGCGTTCGCGTCGTTCACCGTGCGCCGGTTCAAGCTCGACCCCCCGCCCGACCCGGCCCCGCCGGTGCTGCTCGCCGCGCTTCGCCCGCGGATGCTGCGCCTGGCCGGCACGCAGGCCGACGGCGCGATCCTGAACTGGCTGGCCGCCACGGACGTGCCGCGCTGCGTCGCGGCCATCGGCAACCCGGCCGCCGAGGTGGTGGCGCGGATCTTCGTCTGCCCGACCACCGACGCCGGTTACGCCCGCGACCTGGCCCGCAAGCTCATCAGCACCTACCTGGCGGTGCCGGCGTACTCGGCGTTCCACGACTGGCTGGGCCGCGCCGACGTGCTCGCACCGATGCGCGAGCGGCTCGCGGCCGGCGACCGGGCGGGGGCGGCCGCAGCGGTCCCGGAAGAACTGGTCGACGTCCTCGTCCTGCACGGCGCCCCCGAGGAATGCCGCGAGCAGGTCCAGGCATACGCCGAGGCCGGGGTGGGCACGCCGGTGGTCGCGTTGCTTCCCACCCCCGAGCTGACGAACTTCGCGGCGCTGACCGATACCGTGCGGCGGCTGGGGCCGGCATGAACATCACCGGGAAGGTCGCCGTCGTCACCGGCGCGGGCAGCGGCATCGGCGCGGCCCTCGCCCGCCGGTTCGCCGCGGACGGTGCGCAGGCCGTGGTGGTCGCGGACCTGAACGCCGACGCCGCCGAGGCGATTGCCACCGAGATCGGCGGCTCCGGCGCGCTCGCCCAGGCCGTCGACGTTGCCGACTCCGCCGCGGTCGCGGCGCTGGTCGAGCGGACGGTGAGCCGCTTCGGCCGGCTCGACCTGTTCTGCTCGAACGCCGGGATCACGACCGGCGTCGGGCTGGACGACCCGGACGACGTGTGGCACCGGGCCATCGAGGTCAACGTGATGGCGCACGTGTACGCCGCCCGCGCTGCCGTGCCGCACATGCTTGAGCGGGGCAGCGGCTACCTGCTCAGCACCGCCTCCGCGGCGGGGTTGCTCACCCAGCCCGGCGACGCGCCGTACGCCGTCACCAAGCACGCCGCCGTCGCCTTCGCCGAGTGGCTCGCCGTCACCTACGGCGACCGCGGCATCGGGGTGAGCGTGCTCTGCCCGATGGGCGTTGCCACCCCGCTGCTGATGGATCCGCTCGCCGCCGGGGAGGCCGCGGCTCGGGCCGTGGCGGCGTCCGGTCAGATCGTCACCGCCGAGCAGGTCGCCGACGCAGTTGTGGCGGGGCTCACTGCAGAACGCTTCCTCATCCTGCCGCACCCGCAGGTGGGTAGGTTCTGGGCACAGAAGGCGTCCGATCCGGATCGCTGGCTGGCCGGGATGCGGCGGCTGATTGCCGAGTAGAAGGGGTATTTCGCTATGCCTGGAGTTCAGGGCCGAACCGCGCTCGTCACCGGCGGGGGGCAGGGTATCGGCGCGGCCATCGCGGCGCGCCTGGCCGCCGGCGGTGCCAACGTCGCCGTCGTCGACCTCAACGGCGACGCCGCCGAGGCGACCGCCAAGTCCATCACCCAGGCGGGCGGTAACGCAGTCGGCGTCGCCGCCGACGTCTCGCAACGCGAGCAGGTGCAGGCGGCCGTCGATCAGACCGTCGGCAAGTTCGGCGCGCTGCACATCCTGGTCAACAACGCCGGCGTGGTTCGCGACAACCTGCTGTTCAAGATGACCGACGACGACTGGACGACGGTGATGGACGTGCACCTGCGCGGCGCGTTCCTCACCTGCCAGATCGCGCAGAAGCACATGGTCGACGCCAAGTACGGGCGGATCGTTTTCCTGTCGTCGACCTCCGCGCTCGGCAACCGGGGTCAGGCGAACTACTCCACCGCCAAGGCCGGGCTGCAGGGTCTGACCAAGACGCTCGCGATCGAGCTGGGCCCGTTCGGCGTCACCAGCAACGCGGTCGCGCCCGGTTTCATCGAGACCCCGATGACCAAGGCGACGGCCGAGCGCATCGGCATCACGATCGACCAGATGCGCGAGAACGTCGCGAACACGATCCCGGTGCGCCGCGGCGGCGTGCCCGAGGACGTCGCGAACGTCGTCGCGTTCTTCGCCGCGGAGGAGTCCGGCTACGTGACCGGGCAGGTCGTCTACCTCGACGGGGGCCGCGGCCTGCTCTGACCGGCCGCCGGCGACGCCGGGGTGGGCGGCGCCGGGCCGTTACCCTGGCAGGGACCGCGTCCTCGCGAAGGGGTCCTAGCGAAGGGGTCCTACTTGTTCGACACGCTCTCCGACCGGCTCGCCAAGGTCTTCACCGGCCTGCGCGGCAAAGGTCGGCTCTCCGACGCCGACATCGACGCCACCGCGCGCGAGATCCGCATCGCGCTCCTCGAGGCCGATGTCGCGCTGCCGGTCGTCCGCCAGTTCATCGCCGCGATCAAGGAACGCGCGCGCGGCGAGGAGGTCTCGCGCGCGCTGAACCCCGCGCAGCAGGTCATCAAGATCGTCAACGAGGAGCTGGTCGCGATCCTCGGCGGCGAGACCCGCCGTCTGCAGTTCGCCAAGCAGCCCCCGACGGTGATCATGCTGGCGGGTCTGCAGGGCTCCGGCAAGACGACCCTCGCCGGCAAGCTGGCCCACTGGCTGGCCGAGCAGGGGCACACGCCGGTGCTCGTCGCCGCCGACCTGCAGCGGCCCAACGCGGTGACCCAGCTGCAGGTCGTCGGCGAGCGTGCCGGCGTCGCGGTGTACGCGCCGCACCCGGGGACCACCGCCGCCGGCTCGCTCGCTGCGCCGGTCGGTCCGGGCGACCCGGTGGCCGTCGCCCGCGACTCCATCGACTTCGCCCGCCGCGCGCAGCACGACATGGTCATCGTCGACACGGCCGGCCGGCTGGGCATCGACGCGGAGATGATGCAGCAGGCCGCCGACATCCGCGACGCCGTGTCGCCGGATGACACCCTTTTCGTGGTCGACGCCATGGTCGGCCAGGACGCCGTCAACACCGCACAGGCGTTCCGCGACGGCGTCGGGTTCAGCGGGGTCGTGCTCACCAAGCTCGACGGCGACGCACGCGGCGGCGCCGCGCTCTCGGTCCGGTACGTCACCGGGCGGCCGATCATGTTCGCGTCCAACGGCGAGAAGCTCGAGGACTTCGACGTCTTCCACCCCGACCGGATGGCCTCCCGCATCCTCGGCATGGGCGACGTGCTGACGCTCATCGAGCAGGCCCAGCGCGCGTTCGACGAGTCCGAAGCCGAGGCGATGGCGGCCAAGCTGACCGCCGGCAACCAGTTCACGCTGGAGGACTTCCTCGACCAGCTGCAGGCCGTCCGGCGGATGGGCCCGCTGTCGAACATCCTCGGCATGCTCCCCGGCGCGGGTCAGATGAAAGACGCGCTCAACCAGCTCGACGAGCGCGACGTCGACCGCATCGCGGCGATCATCCGCGGCATGACCCCGGCCGAGCGGGAGAACCCCAAGATCATTAACGGGTCGCGGCGGCTGCGCATCGCTCGCGGCTCCGGGGTCGCGGTGAGCGACGTGAACCAGCTCGTCGACCGGTTCTTCGAGGCCCGCAAGATGATGCAGCAGATGGGCGGCGCCATGGGGCTGCCCGGCATGCGGCGCAAGAACACCAAGACGAAGGGCAAGAAGGGCAAGAAGGGCCGGGCCGGTCGCGGCCCCACCCAGCCGCGGATGCCCGCCGGGTTCCCCGGTGGACTGCCCGGTGGCGTCCCGGGCGGTTTCGGCGGCGGGGTGCCGCCGCAGCTGCCGCCCGGCACGAAGCTGCCGGACCTGTCCAAGCTCAACCTGCCCGACCGCTAGTTCTCCCGCCGCTTCCGCCCGCCTCCTGCCGTCGTGATCATGTTTTTGGTGCAGAATTCCTGCACGGAAAACATGATCACGCGGACAGTCAGGCCCCCTGAGATCATCGGGCGTGGAGTCGGGCGGTGTCGGGGGACCGGACGCGGTCAGTCCGTCGAGGTGCTGCGCAGCGAGGCAGCGACGTTCGCCGGCACCACCTCGTGGCGGGCGAAGCGGCGGCGGAAGTGGCCTGATCCGGCGGTGATCGAGCGCAGCGTCACCGCGTATCTCGTCAGCTCGGCGTCGGGAACCTCGCCGTGCACGACGGTGCGCTCCATGCCGGATGGCGCCGTCGGGTCGGGTTCGGTGCCGGTCACCCGGCCGCGCCGGCCGGACAGGTCGGAGAGCACCGCGCCGACGTAGGTGTCCGGAACCACGACGTCCACCGTGGCCAGCGGCTCGAGCATGGCCAGCTTGCCGTTCACCGCGGCGTCCTTGACGGCCAGCCGCCCCGCGGTCTGGAACGCCGCGTCCGACGAGTCGACGCTGTGCGCCTTGCCGTCCACCAGGGTGACCAGCACGTCGATCACCGGTACGCGGTCGTTGTCGAGCCCCTGGTCGAGCTGGGCGCGCACGCCCTTCTCGACCGAGCCGATGAACTGTGAGGGCACCGCGCCGCCGACCACCTTCTCCTGGAACTGCACGCCGGACCCCCGCGGCAGCGGAGAGACCACAACGTCGCACACGGCGTACTGGCCGTGCCCGCCGGACTGCTTCACCAGCCGGCCGTGTCCACGCGCCTCGGCGGTGAACGTCTCCTGCAACGCAACCCGCAGCGCGACTGTGTCGACGTGGGCGCCGGTGGCCCGCAGCCGTTCCAGCACCACGTCGGCATGCGCCTCGCCGAGGCACCACAACACGAGCTGGCCGGTGCCGGGCTGCCGCTCCGCGCGCACCGTCGGGTCACCGGCGGTGAGCCGGCCGAGCGCCTTGGCCAGCGCGTCCTCGTCGGCACGGGTGGCGGCCTGCACGGCGACCGGCAGCAGCGGCTCGGGCATCGTCCACGGCTCGATCAGCAGCGGCGCTGACTTCGCCGAGATCGTGTCACCGGTCTCGGCCGCGCCGAGCCGCCCGATCGCGCAGATATCGCCGGCGACCGCCCGCTCGATGGGACGCAGCGTCGAGCCGAGCGGGGAGAAGATCTGCCCGACCCGCTCGTCGGCGTCGTGGTCGGGGTGCCCGCGCGACTCGCCGCCGTGACCGGCGATGTGCACCGTGGTCTCCGGGACGAGCGTGCCACTGAACAGCCGCAGTACCGAGAGCCGACCGAGATAGGGGTCGACGCTGGTGCGCACCACCTCGCCGAGCAGCGGGCCGTCGGCGTCGCAGCGCACCGGCTCGGCCGACGAACCGTCCAGCTCGGTCGCCACCGGCGGGTCGAGCTCGACCGGGGACGGGAACGCGCCGGAGAGCAGCTCGAGCAGTTCGGCGATGCCGAGCCCGGTGATCGAGCAGGCCGGCAGCACCGGGTAGAAGGTGCCGCGCGCGACGGCGGTCTCCAGGTCGTCGATGAGCACCTCGATGCCGATGTCCTCGCCGCCGAGGTAACGCTCGAGCAGCGTCTCGTCCTCACTGTTGTTGATGATCGCCTCGATGAGCGCCGCCCGCGCGCCGTCGACGTCGCCGGCGGACACGTCCGGCGTGAGCGGCGCCTCCTTGGGTGGGTAGCCGGCCGAGTAGTCGAACACCGTCCGGGTCAGCAGCCCGACCAGGCCCTCGGGCGCGACGCCGGGGGAACCGCCGATCGGCAGGTACAGCGGCAGCACCGCCTGGCCGTCCGCGCCGCCGAACACCCGCTGGCAGGACGCGAGCGCGGTGGCGAACGCCGCGCGCGGCGCGTCCAGCCGGGTGATCACCACCGCCCGTGGGGTGCCCGAGGCCGCGCACTCCTCCCACAGCGACACGGTGATCGGGTCGACGTCCTCGGCCGCCGAGACGACGAACAGCGCCGCGTCGGCCGCGCGGAGTCCGGCGCGCAACTCCCCGGTGAAGTCGGGATAGCCGGGCGTGTCGAGGAGGTTTACCACCACGCCGTCGTGCCGCAGCGGGCAGACCGACAGCGCCACCGAGCGCTGCTGGGCCACCTCGACCGGGTCGGAGTCGCTGACCGTCGTGCCCTCGGCGATCGTCCCGGCGCGTGAGATCACGCCGGTGAACGTCAGCAGCGCCTCGACGAGCGTCGTCTTTCCCGCACCGGAGTGGCCGACCAGGGCGACGTTGCGGATCTTCTCCGGACGGTCTGCGGTCTCCAGGGTCGTGGTCGACTTGGTAGTGGTCTTCTTCGTCGACATCCGGCAGCCTCTCGCAATTGCGCAACGTCTGATCCACGCATTCGACACCCAAGCTCCGGGCTCGGACAAGCGCAACGCGTAGATCGGCGTGAACTCCCGGCTATCGTGACGCTCGTATCCGTGACCGGTGAGAAGGGACCGTCGCTCGCGTGCTCAACGTCCATGCCCGCGCGTGGGTCGCGAAGACCCTCGATCCGTTCGGCGCGTGGCTGGCGCGGGCCGGGGTGACGCCGGACGCGGTCACGCTGGTCGGCACGGTGGGGGCCACCGCCTCCGCGCTGATCTTCTTCACCCAGGGCTGGTGGTTCACCGGCACCATGCTCATCTGGGGCTTCGTCATGCTCGACGTCCTCGACGGCGCGGTGGCGCGCGCAGGCGGCCGGACGACGAAGTTCGGCGCGGTGCTGGACTCGTCTTGCGACCGCATCGTCGACGCGGCGGTCTTCGGCTCGCTCGCCTGGTACTTCGCCCGGCACGACCAGCGGTGGATGCTGCTCGCGGCGCTGGTCTGCCTGGTGCTCGGCTCGGTGACCTCCTACATCCGGGCCCGCGCCGAGGGCATCGGGCTCACCGCCACGGTGGGCATCGCCGAGCGGGCCGAGCGGCTGATCATCGTGCTGGTCGGCACCGGGCTCACCGGCGAACACCTGCAGGTGCCCTACGTGCAGGCAATCGCGCTGTGGGTCCTCGTCGCGGCCTCGACGATCACCGTCGGCCAGCGGCTGGCGACCGTCTGGCGGCAGTCACGCGCCCTGGAACGCAGCGCATGACCGTGCTAGCCGGCTCATGAGCGCGCCGGTCCGCGAGCGTGCCGTCGACCTCGGCTTCGCGGCCGGCTGGGCGGCGATCAAGGCGGTCCCCGGGCCGCTGGCCGCCCGCGGGTTCCGGCTGGCCGGTGACGCGGCGGCGGCGCGGCAGGGCCCGGGTGTGCGGCAACTGCGCGCCAACCTGCGTCGGGTGATCGGACCGCTGCCGTCCGAGTTGTACCTCGACGCGCTCGTCCGTGCGGCGACCCGCTCCTACGCCCGCTACTGGCTGGAGACCTTCCGGCTGCCGAAGATGGATCATCGTGCGGTGATCCGCCGGACCGGCGCGCAGACGGTCGGCGCCGAGAATCTCGACGCCGCCGTGGAGTCCGGCCGGGGCGCGGTGCTGGCGCTGCCGCACATCGGCAACTGGGACGTCTCCGGGCTGTGGCTGATCGACCGGTACAAGCGCCCGTTCACCACCGTGGCCGAGCGGCTCAAGCCCGAGTCGCTCTTCGACCGGTTCGTCGCGTACCGGGAGAGCCTCGGCTTCGAGGTGCTGGCGCTCACCGGCGGCCAGCGGCCGGTGAGCGAAGTCCTCACCGAGCGGCTGCGGGCGGCCGGCACGGTCTGCCTGCTCGGTGACCGTGACCTGTCGCGCAACGGGGTGCAGGTGCACTTCTTCGGCGAGCCGGCGCGGATGCCTCCCGGCCCGGCGCTGCTCGCCGCGACCACCGGTGCAGCGCTGCTGCCGGTGAGCATGTGGTTCACCGAGGACGGATGGGGGCAGCGCATCGACCCGCCGATCGACCTGCCGGACCGCGCCTTCGGCCGGCTCGCCGATCGGGTGCGCGTCGGCACGCAGCTGCTCGCCGACGCGTTCGCCGAGCACATCGGTGACCATCCCGCGGACTGGCACATGCTCCAGCGGCTCTGGCTCGCGGACTTCGCGGCGCCGCAGAGCCTGCGACCGGCGGCGTGACCGGCATGCGGATCGGCCTGGTCTGCCCGTACTCCTGGGACATCCCCGGCGGGGTGCAGGCGCACGTGCGCGATCTCGCCGAGACGCTGCTGGGCATGGGGCACAGCGTCTCGGTGCTCGCGCCCGGCGACGACGACACTCCGGGCCTGCCGCCCTACGTCGTCGTCGCCGGCAAGGCGGTGCCGATCCCGTACAACGGCTCGGTGGCCCGGCTGCAGTTCGGCCTGGTGTCGGCGGCGCGGGTGCGGCGTTGGTTGCGCGACGGCGGGTTCGACGTCGTGCACGTGCATGAGCCGGCCCCGCCCAGCCTGTCCCTGCTCGCCTGCATGATCCACGACGGGCCGCTGGTGGCGACCTTCCACATCGCCACCACCCGCTCGCGTTTCCTGCTCATGTTCGACACGATGCTGCAGCCGTTCCTCGAGAAGCTCTCCGGGCGGATCGCGGTGTCCGACGCCGCCCGCCGGGTGATCGTCGAGCACCTCGGCGCGGACGCCGTGGTGATTCCCAACGGGGTGGCATCGGCCCGCTACCGCGCCGCCCGGCCGCTGCCCGGCTACCCACGCCACGGCGGAACGGTCGGCTTCATCGGCCGTTACGACGAGTCGCGCAAGGGTATGAGCGTGCTCATCGCGGCGTTGCAGCGGCTCACCGCCCAGCACCCGCAACTACGCGTGCTCGTCGCCGGCCGGGGCGACGCCGACGAGTTCCGGGCCGGGCTGCCGCGCGGGTTCGCGCGGCGCGTCGAGCTGCTCGGCCAGGTGAGCGAGCCGGACAAGGCCAGCATGCTGCGAAGCGTCGACGTGTACTGCGCCCCGAACACCGGCCAGGAGAGCTTCGGCATCGTCCTGCTCGAGGCCATGGCCGCCCGGACGCCGATCGTGGCGAGCGACCTGGAGGCGTTCCGCCGGGTGCTGAGGGGTGGCACGGCGGGGCAGCTGTTCCGCGCCGGCGACCCGGACGCGCTCGCGGGTGCGCTCGCGGCCGTGCTCGCCGACGCGGGGCTACGGCAGCGTCTGGTCGCGGCCGGCGACGCTGCCGTCGGGCCGTACGACTGGTCTGTGGTCGCGGCACAGGTGCTGCGGGTGTACGAACTCGCGATTGCCGGAGCCGGCACGCTCGGCTATTAGTGTTGCGGCCATGTTGCCCGTCGGCTGGCTGGTCGCGGCCGTCGTGGTGGCGGTGCTGGTCTCGGTGTGGGTGACCTTCACCCTGACCCGCCTGGACCGCCTGCATGCCCGCGTCGACGCCGCGCAGGCCGCGCTGGACGCGCAGCTGGTGCGCCGCGCGGCGGCGCTGCTGCGGCTGCTGGAGTCCGGCGCCGTGCCGCTGCCCCCGGAGCAGGCGGCCGGTTACCAGACCGTCGCCACACGGGCGCTCGAGGCCTCGGCGGCGGGTCGGGAAGCCGTCGAGAACGAGGTCGGCGCAGTGATCGCCGCGACGGCGGCGAGCGCGCGAACCGTGCACGGCGCAGAGGCCGCCGAGCTGCACGAGGCCGGCGTCCGGGTGGCCATCGCACGCCGCTTCTACAACGACGCGGTGCGCGACACGCGGGTACTGCGAGGCGGCCGAATGCCGCGGATCCTGCACCTGGCAGGGCATCGTGAGATGCCACAGTTCTTCGATATCGACGACACGGTGACCTTTCCCGACCCGAGCGCTGCCGACCCCGGGCGCGAGCCGCCCCGTTCCATCCCAGCGCCCGAGTCCGCGACGGGCCGCGTGCCGACCCAGGAGGCGAGCTCATGAACAGCCCGCAGGCTTTTCGGCAGCCACTGGGTGGTGTCCGCGGGGTCGCCGCGTGAGCCCGCTCGACCGCATCGCCGCGCTGAGCGTCCGGCAGAAGGTGATCGCCGGCGTCGCTGCGGTGGTCGTCGTCGCGGGCGGAGCGACCGGGACGGCGCTCGCCGTCACTGGCAGCTCCACCAAGCACACCGCGGCCCCGCCGCCCACGCCCGCCACGACCGCGGCCACGCCGACCCCGCCGCCGACGACGCCGAAGCCCAAGCCGAAACCGCGGCCGGCGCCGGCGGTGAACCCGCTCACCGGCGTCGGCCGGCCGCTCACCGGGCCGGTCATCGCGGTGAAGATCGACGACGTTGCCGAGGCGATGCCCCAGGTCGGCATCGACCAGGCCGACATCGTCTACGTCGAGCAGGTCGAGGGTGGGCTCACCCGGCTGATCGCGTTATTCGACACCCATCTGCCGAGCGTCGTCGGGCCGGTGCGCAGCACCCGGATAGACAACCCTGAGGTCCTCGCCCAGTACGGGCCGATCGGCTTCGCCGCCTCTGGCGGCGCGCCCGGCCCGCTCGCCGTGCTGGCCCGGTCCAACCTCAAGACCGACCTGCAGCAGAACGGCGGCCCCGGTTTCTTCCGCGACGACTCCCGTCCCATCCCGCACAACCTGATGCTGAACCTGCGGCAGGCGGCCGCGTCCATCCACGGCGCGGCGGCGAAGTCGATCGGCTGGACGTGGTCGTCCAGCCTGGCCGGCATCACCGGGGTCCAGCCCGGCTCGTCGCTCTCGACGACGGTCGGCGGCACTGCGGTCGGTTTCCAGTGGGATGCGGCACACAAGCGCTACATCCGCGTCATCGGCGGCGCGCTGCAGTATGCGGCCGACGGCTACCCGGTCGCGACGCCCAACGTCATCGTCCAGTTCTGCCGGGGACATGTCGATCCGGCCGACATCGACCCGGCGGGGAACCCCGGCTACGTCAACGAGTCCGTCGGCAGCGGCAAGGTGGCGATCTTCCGCGACGGCAAGCGCATCGACGGCACCTGGAGCCGCCCGACGGCGGCCAGCGGGACGGTCTTGCGCGACAAGGCCGGCCACGTGATCCCGCTCGCGCCCGGCGGTGCCTGGATTGCGATGGTCAACACCACGGCTGGCTTGACGTCGCACTGAGCAGGCCACGGATCGCTGATCGGCCGGGCCGGCGCACCCCTCGTCGGCCCGTAGAATCGGCAGCATGCCCGAGAATCGCCAGTCCGAACACCTCATCGGCACGGCGCGTGTCAAGCGCGGCATGGCCGAGATGCTCAAGGGCGGCGTCATCATGGACGTCGTCACCGCCGAGCAGGCCAAGATCGCCGAGGACGCCGGAGCGGTCGCCGTGATGGCGCTCGAGCGGGTGCCGGCCGACATCCGCGCGCAGGGCGGCGTGTCCCGGATGAGCGACCCCGACATGATCGACGGCATCGTCGCCGCGGTGTCGATCCCGGTGATGGCCAAGGCGCGCATCGGCCACTTCGTCGAGGCCCAGGTGTTGCAGAGCCTCGGCGTCGACTACATCGACGAGTCCGAGGTCCTCACCCCGGCCGACTACGCCAACCACATCGACAAGTGGGCGTTCACCGTCCCGTTCGTGTGCGGCGCCACCAACCTCGGCGAGGCGCTGCGGCGGATCACCGAAGGCGCGGCGATGATCCGCTCCAAAGGCGAGGCGGGCACCGGCGACGTGTCGAACGCGGTCACCCACATGCGCACGATCCGCGCCGAGATCCGTCGACTCGGGTCGCTGCCCGAGGACGAGCTGTTCGTCGCCGCCAAGGAGCTGCAGGCGCCCTACGAGCTCGTCGCCGAGGTGGCCAGCACCGGCAAGCTGCCCGTCGTGCTGTTCACCGCCGGCGGCATCGCCACCCCCGCCGATGCGGCGATGATGATGCAGCTCGGCGCCGAAGGAGTCTTCGTCGGCTCGGGGATCTTCAAGTCCGGCGACCCGGCGAAGCGCGCCGAGGCGATCGTCAAGGCCACCACGTTCTACGACGACCCGGATGTCGTCGCCAAGGTGTCGCGCGGGTTGGGCGAGGCGATGGTCGGCATCAACGTCGAGGACGTGCCGCAGCCGCACCGGCTCGCCCAGCGCGGCTGGTAACCAGTCGCCCGGCTGATCATTAACCGCTCACCCGCCGCCGGTGACCGGTGACCGGGTCGCGATCATCGAGGAGACGCCATGTGCCGCAACATCCACACGCTCCGGCCGCCCTTCGTCGAGCACGTCACGCCCGACGACATCCGCGCGGCCGCGCTGCAGTATGTCCGCAAGATCTCCGGGATGCGGGCGCCGTCCGCGACCAACGCCGCAGCCTTCGAGCAGGCGGTCGAGGCGGTCACCGCGGCGAGCGCCGAGCTGCTCGACAGCCTGGTGCTGCGGCCGTCGACGTCCAAGCACGCCCGCGAGTTCGCCAACCACACCGCGCACGCCCGCGCCCGGTGAATCACCCCACGATCGGCGTGCTCGCCCTGCAGGGCGACGTGCGCGAGCACCTGGGCGCGCTGCGCGCCGCCGGCGCCGACGCGGCCCCGGTGCGGCGCCCGGCGGAGCTCGCCGCGGTCGACGGGCTGGTCATTCCGGGCGGGGAGTCCACGACGATCGTCAAGCTGGCACGCAGCTTCGAGCTGCTCGACCCACTGCGCAAGCGGATCGCCGAGGGGTTGCCGGTGTACGGCTCGTGCGCCGGGATGATCCTGCTGGCGGATCGGCTCCTCGACGGCACGGCTGACCAGGAGACCGTCGGTGGCATCGACATGACAGTGCGCCGCAACGCCTTCGGCCGGCAGGTCGACTCGTTCGAGGAGGATCTCGCCGTCGACTGCGTTGCCGGTGGCCCGATGCACGCGGTGTTCGTCCGCGCGCCGTGGGTCGAGTCGGTCGGGCCGCACGCCCGGCCCCTCGCCGCGGTAAGGACCGGACCGGCCGCCGGTAAGATCGTGGTAGTTCGCCAGCGGCACCTGCTGGCCACGTCGTTCCACCCGGAGCTGACGGGTGACGGGCGTATCCACGCGTACTTCTGCGACATGGTGCGCAACGCCGATGAATGCTCGCGCGAAGAGAGGTAATCCATGAGCGGCCATTCGAAGTGGGCCACGACGAAGCACAAGAAGGCGGTCGTCGACGCGAAGCGGGGCAAGCTCTTCGCGAAGCTGATCAAGAACATCGAGGTGGCGGCGCGTACCGGCGGTGGTGACCCGGACGGCAACCCGACCCTCTATGACGCGATCCAGAAGGCCCGCAAGACGTCGGTGCCGATGGACAACATCGACCGGGCGATCAAGCGCGGCTCGGGCGCCGAGGCCGGCGGCTCCGACTGGCAGACGATCATGTACGAGGGGTACGCGCCGAACGGTGTCGCGGTGCTGATCGAGTGCCTCACCGACAACCGCAACCGGGCCGCGATGGAGGTGCGCACGGCGATGACCCGCAACGGCGGGTCGATGGCCGATCCCGGGTCGGTGTCGTACCTGTTCAACCGCAAGGGCGTCGTCATCGTCGCGAAGGGCGACCTCGGCGAGGACGACGTGCTGCTCGCGGTGCTCGACGCGGGCGCCGAGGAGGTCAACGACCTGGGCGACTCGTTCGAGGTGATCAGCGAGTCGGCAGACCTGGTGGCCGTCCGCACCGCGCTGCAGGGCGCCCGGATCGACTACGAGTCGGCCGACATGTCGTTCGTCCCGAGCGTGCAGGTGCCGCTGGACGAGGAGGCCGCGCGCAAGGTGCTCCGGCTGGTCGACGCGCTGGAGGACCTGGACGACGTGCAGAACGTCTACGCCAACTTCGACGTCAGCGAGCAGGTCATGGAAGCGATCGAGGTCGGCTGACCGAATCAGAACGGCGACGCGCGCCAGAACCGGAACAGGTCGTAGCCCACCGCCCAGAGTGCGCCCGGCGCGCCGCTCGCGTCGTAGAGGCGCTGCACCAGGTCGAAGAACCACGCGTTGAGCCGGCCGATCTGCAGCAGCACGTAGACGCCGAGCATGCCCCAGGGCTTGATGGGCTCCAGCGAGCGCACGGTCTCCGGGGCCAGGTACGGCTCGATGATCGCGTACCCGTCCAGTCCGGGGATGGGCAACAGGTTCAGCACGGCCGCGCTGACCTGCAGGAAGCCCAGGAACGCGAGCCCCGCCCAGAATCGCAGATGGTCGCCGCCGTGACCGCGGGCCACGCCGAGGATGATCACTGCGAAGAGCACGTTGGACGCCGGCCCGGCCGCGGCCGCGAGGCTGCGCTGCGCGCGGGTGCGGAAGGTGTGCGGGTGCAGGTACACCGCTCCGCCGGGCAGCCCGATGCCGCCTTGCAGGATGAAGAGCAGGGGCAGCACCACGGACAAGAACGGGTGTGCGTACTTCAGCGGGTTCAAGGTGAGGTATCCGGCGGCCTCCACGCTCGTGTCGCCGGCCCGGTGCGCGGCGTAGGCGTGCCCGAACTCGTGCAGACACAGCGAGACGACCCACCCGGCGGCCACCAGCAGGAACACGCCGACCCGCCCGGTGCGGCCGGTCGCGTCCGTCCACGCCAGAAAGCCGCCGAGCACCGCCAGCCCCACGACGCCGAGGAACACCGGGCTGGGCCGGACGCCGCGGCGCCGGCTGCGTCCCGCCGCGGCATACATGGCCCCGACAGTACGGTCCGGCGCGAGCGTGTCGCTCATGCGCCGGCCGGGCGCCGACCCGTAGGCTGCCGAACAGGCGTTCGAGGAAGGGTGGCGGATGCGCGTGCTCGGCGTCGACCCGGGAATGACCCGGTGCGGGATCGGCGTGGTCGACGGCGCGCCCGGGCGCCCGCCCGCGCTCGTCGACGTGCAGGTGGTCCGCACCCCGTCCGACGCCGACGTCGGCGCCCGGTTGATGGTGGTCGACGACGCGCTCGCCGCGGCGATCGCTCGCTTCGCGCCGGACGTGGTCGCCGTCGAGCGGGTGTTCAGCCAGCACAACGTCCGCACCGTCATGGGCACCGCCCAGGTGTCCGGCCTCGCCATCGTCGCGGCCACGCGCGCCGGCGTGCCCGTGGCGCTGCACACGCCCAGCGAGGTGAAGGCGTCGGTTACCGGGTCGGGCTCGGCCGGCAAGGCGCAGGTGGCGGCGATGGTCACCCGGTTGCTGCGGCTGACCGACCCGCCCCGCCCCGCCGACGCGGCCGACGCGCTGGCGCTGGCAATCTGCCAGCTGTGGCGCGGCGCGGCCCGCGCGAGATACCAGACGGCCCTGGCAGGGAGGACGAGATGATCGCCGAGCGACATCTTGTGGAGCGAGCATGATTGCCGAGCGACATGTTGTGGAGCGAGCGTGATTGCCGAGCGACATCTTGTGGAGCGAGCGTGATTGCCAGCGTGCATGGCGTGGTGGCCGCGCTAGGCCCCGACGGCGCGGTGGTGGAGGTGGGCGGCGTCGGGCTTGCGGTCTCCTGCTCGCCCGGCACGCTGGCCCGGCTGCGGGTCGGCGAGCCGGCCAGGCTGGCCACCAGCCTGGTCGTGCGCGAGGACTCGCTGACCCTGTACGGCTTCGCCGACGACGACGAGCGGTCGCTGTTCGAACTGCTGCAGACCGCCAACGGGGTCGGCCCCCGGCTGGCGCAGACGATCCTCGGGGTGCTCCCGCCGCGAGAGGTGCGCCGAGCGATCGCGACGGGCGACCTGGCCGCACTGTCTCGGGTGCCCGGCATCGGCCGCAAGAGCGCCGAACGGATCGTGCTGGAGCTGCGCGATCGGATCGGCTCGATCGACGGATCGCAGGCCGCGCCGGACCTCGCCGGCATCACCGCGGTCGCCCCATGGCGAGAGCAGCTGCGCCATGCGCTGGCCGGGCTCGGCTTCACCGGCAAGGAGGCCGGAGACGCGATCGACGCGGTGGCCGCCGACGCCGGCGACACCCCGGACATCCCGGTCCTGCTCCGCCAGGCCATCCAGCTGCTGGGCCGCACCGGATGACCGAACCCAACACAGGGGGCGACCCCAAGGAGGATCTCGTCTCCCCGCTCGCGGTCGAGCCGGAACGCGAGGTCGAGGCGAGCTTGCGGCCCAGGCGGCTGGCCGAGTTCCCCGGCCAGCCGAAGGTGCGCGAACAGCTCGAGCTGGTGCTGGCGAGCGCGCTGCGGCGCAACCGCCCGCCCGACCATGTCCTGCTCTGCGGACCGCCCGGGCTCGGCAAGACCAGTCTCGCCATGATCATCGCCACCGAGCTCGGAGCCGCGATCCGGGTCACCAGCGGCCCGGCGATCGAGCGGGCCGGTGACCTGGCAGCGCTGCTCACCAGCCTGGGCGAGGGCGAAGTGCTCTTCATCGACGAGATCCACCGCATCGCCCGCCCTGCCGAAGAGCTGCTCTACATGGCGATGGAGGACTACCGCGTCGACGTCGTGGTGGGCAAAGGGCCCGGCGCGACCGCGATCCCGCTCGACCTGGCAGCGTTCACACTGGTCGGGGCCACCACCCGTGCTGGCCTGCTGACCGGCCCGTTGCGCGACCGCTTCGGCTTCACCGGCTACCTGGACTTCTACGACACGGCCGACCTCGAGCTCATCCTGCGACGGTCGGCGTCGCTGCTCGGCGTGCCGCTCGCCGACGACGGCGCCGCCGAGATCGCCGGACGCTCGCGCGGCACGCCGCGCATCGCGAACCGGCTGCTGCGGCGGGTGCGCGACTACGCCGAGGTCCGCGCCGACGGCATCGTCACCGAGCAGATCGCGCGCGAGGCGCTGGCGGTCTACGACGTCGACGAGCTGGGCCTGGACCGCCTCGACCGCGCAGTGCTCGACGCCCTCGTGCGCCGCTTCGGGGGCGGCCCGGTGGGGATCGGCACGCTCGCGGTCGCCGTGGGGGAGGAGGCGGAGACGGTCGAGGAGGTCGCCGAGCCCTTCCTCGTCCGGGCCGGGATGCTCGCCCGCACCCCGCGTGGACGGGTCGCGACACCGGCGGCGTGGGCGCACCTCGGCCTGGTCGCTTCGCGCGACTCCGCATTCGGCCCGACCCTTTTCGACGACTGAGCTGGGCGGGCGCTGAGCGCCTCGGGCCGATCCGGCACAGCGGCAGCGCCTACACTCGCAGCACGCCAGCCGTCGACGTTCGGGGATCGCTTGTGAGTTATGTGCCCATCATCATCATCGGCGCGCTGCTGATCGGCATGCTTCTGCTGTCGCAGCGCAACCGGCAGCGGGCCGCGACCGCCGACGCGCAGCGCAGGGCGACGATCGGCTTCGGTACCGAGGTCATGACGACATCCGGGCTATACGGAACGGTCACCGGCGTGAACGACGAGGACGACACCGTCCAGCTGTCGGTCGCGCCGGGCGTCGAGGTGAAGTGGGCGCGGGCCGCGCTGCGCGACGTGAACGCGGTGCCGAACCGCTACCGCAGAGCCACGAACAACGGTGGCACCGACAACGGTGGCATCAACAACGGTGGCATCAACAACGGTGGCATCAACAACGGTGGCCCCTACAACGGTGGCCCCTACATCAGAGGCACAGAGCAGGCTGACGAGCCGCCCGAGGACCGCCCGCGGGGCTGAACCCTCGGGCCGGTTCGCGGCTGGGCCTGCCCTGAACGTCCGCGTGCATAATGCGCCGGGCACCCCGCACCGGCGAGCGCTCGCCGGCCACATATCGTCGAGGAGACCAACCCCGTGGCAGCACCACCCACCGGCACGCTTCGCGTCGGGCGCTACTTCCTGGCGCTCGTGGCACTGCTTGTGGTGCTGTACGCGCTCGTGTTCCTGCCCGGTGAGCGGCACACCCCGAAGCTCGGCCTCGACCTCGAGGGCGGAGCCCAGGTCATCTTCAAGGCGCAGACCCAGGAGGGCGGCAAGACTCCGTCGAAGTCGGCCATGGACGAGGCGCGCCAGATCATGGAGAACCGGGTCAACGGCACCGGCGTCTCGAACGCCACGGTGGTGATCCAGGGCAGCGACCAGATCGTCGTCTCCATCCCGGGCAAGAAGACCAGCGACATCGCCCAGCTCGGCCAGGCCGCCCAGCTCAACTTCCGTGCCGTCGTCATGCCACCCGTGGCGGCGCCGTCCGCGGCCGCCACGACGAGCCCGACGCCGACCTCGGCGCCGACGCCGACCGGCACCTCGGGCACGCGAGCCCCGACTACCTCGGCCGGACATCCGGCCAGCACACCGACCGGGTCGGCGCACGCCGGGCAGGCAGACTCCGCGCGCCCGCTGGCCGCCGCGACACCGACCCCGACGCCGAAGACCACCCCGAAGCCCACCGCGAAGGCGACCGCTACCGCGGCAGCAACGGCGACGCCGAACTCATCGGGCAAGACCAGCCCGGATCCGCTGGCGAGCCTGAAGTTCCCCATCCCGACCACCGACACCGAGTACGCCAAGCTCACCTCGGCGCAGCAGAGCCAGCTGCAGGCCACGATGTCGAGCTTCGACTGCGCGTCGAAGGCCTATACGGCAAGCGCCTACAACAACAAGTCGGTGCTCGCCTGCGACAGCGCCGACCCGGCCAAGGCGACGATCGTCTACTTGCTCGGTCCGGTCATCGTTCCCGGCACCCAGATCGCCAGCGCCAGCGCCGTGCCGCCGAGCACCAGCGGCACCGGCGGCAGCATCGAGTGGACGGTCCAGCTCAACCTCAAGTCCAAGGGTCAGACGGCCTGGGCCAACTACACCACCGCTCACCACTCCAACACCAACGGCAACATCCCGGCGGTCACGAGCTGCTCCACGACCAGCACGCCGTGCGCCGAGTACGTCGCTTTCACCCTGGACGGCGCGGTGATCTCCGCGCCGCACAACGAGGCGGCGATCAACGGCCAGGCCACCCAGATCAGCGGTGGGTTCACCCAGCAGAGCGCCACCCTGCTCGCTCAGCAGCTCAAGTACGGCGCGCTGCCGCTGAACTTCACCACCCAGAGCATCCAGGAGGTCTCCGCGACGCTCGGCACGGCGCAGCTGAAGGCCGGCCTGCTCGCCGGCGGCATCGGCCTCGCCCTCGTCGTCCTCTACTCGCTGATCTACTACCGGGCGCTGGGCCTGGTCACCATCGCCTCGTTGCTCGTGTCCGGAGCGCTCACCTGGGCCTGCCTGGTGATCCTGGGACGGGAGATCGGGTTCACGCTGACCCTGGCCGGGATCGCCGGCTTCATCGTCGCCGTCGGTATCACGGCCGACTCCTTCGTCGTGTTCTTCGAACGAATAAAGGATGAAGTCCACAGCGGCAAGTCCGTGCGCACCGCCGTGCCGCGCGCGTGGGTGCGGGCGCGGCGCACGATCCTGTCCGCCGACACGGTCTCGTTCCTCGCCGCCGCCGTGCTCTACGAGTTCGCCGCCGGTGACGTCAAGGGGTTCGCGTTCACGCTGGGCCTGTCCACGATCCTCGACCTCGTCGTGGTCTTCCTCTTCACCCACCCGATGGTGTCGCTGCTCTCGCGCAGCGCGGCGTTCGGTTCGCCGCGGTTCACCGGGTTGAACGCGCTGCGGGTGAGCACGCCCGCCGCGCCGCCGGCCGAGGTCGCACCGCCCCGGCGGAGCGCATCCGGCGCCGAGCGGGGCGGCGCGCCAGCGCGGGCACCGCAGCCGGAGCGCCAGACCGCCCCGGTGATACTGCTGGACGAGGATGCCGACGCCGAAGAACTCGTCTCGCCCAACGAGCCGGAGACCGCCGTCGCACCGGTCGAGCCGCACCGCAGCGGGCCGCCGGCCGAACCGGAGCCGGAACCGGACCAGGAGCCGGAGCCGAAGCCCCGGCCCGCTCCAGCCGCCGGTGGCACCGCCGCCGAACGGGCGGCGGCCCGGCGCGCTCGGATGCGCGCCGAGGCCACGCGCAAGAAGGGTGAGAGCTGATGTCGATCTTCCGTCGGCTCTACCGGGGCGAGACCACGTTCAACTTCATCGGCACCCGGCGGCGCTGGTATCTGGCATCGCTGATCATCATCCTGATCTGCGTCCTGAGCTTCATCTTGCGGGGCTTCAACGAAGGGGTCGAGTTCAAAGGCGGCTCGCAGTTCCAGATCACCGTCAGCGGCACCTCGATCACGACCGACGACGCCAACACGGCGTTCTCCGACGCCGGCGTGCCACCCGCCGAGCCGCCGCAGCTGGTCGGCTCGGGGGCCACCAAGCAGATCGTCGTCAAGACCGACTCGCTCCAGGCCGGGCAGCAGGCTCAGGTGATCTCGAAGGTCACCAAGAGCCTGCACCTGTCGAGCCCGCCCAGCGTGACGACGGTGAGCTCGAGCTGGGGCCATGACATCACCGTCAAGGCCATCGAGGGCCTTATCGTCTTCCTGATAGTCGTCTCGATCTACATCTCGATCCGGTTCCAGTGGCGGATGGCGGTCGGCGCGATGATGGCGCTGCTGCACGATCTGCTCCTGGCGGCCGGCATCTACTCACTGGTCGGTTTCGAGGTCACCCCGTCCACGGTCGTCGGCCTGCTGACCATCCTTGGCTTCTCGCTCTACGACACGGTGGTGGTCTACGACAAGGTCGCCGAGAACTCGCGTGGGCTGCTCGACGGCTCGCGGATGACGTTCTCCGAGGCCGCGAACCTCGCGGTGAACCAGACCCTGATGCGTTCGATCAACACCTCGCTGATCGCGCTGCTGCCGGTGGCCGGGCTGCTGTTCGTCGGCGCCGGCATCCTCGGCGTCGGCACCATCAAGGACCTGGCGCTGATCCTGTTCGTCGGGCTGGCATCCGGCGCCTATTCCTCGCTGTTCCTGGCCACCCCGATCGTCGTCGACCTGACCGAACGGCAGCCGGCGTACAAGGCACTGACCAAGCGGGTGGCCGACCGGCGGGCACGCGACGCGAGCCGTGCCCAGGCGCTGACCACCGAGCCGGCGCTCGCCGCGACCATGCCGCAGCGGCGCGGCGCGCCGGCGCCGGCCCCGCGGCCGGGCGCGCGTCCGCAGCGTCCCCGGCGCAAGTGAGCCAACCGCAGGGCGACGCCGGCGCGCAGGCCGCGGCGCGCGTCGCCGGGTCGCTGCGCGACGTGCCGGACTTCCCACAGCCTGGCATCGTCTTCAAGGACATCGGACCGCTGCTCGCCGACAGCGCCGCGTTCCGCGACGCCGTCGGCGCGCTGGCCGACCTGGCGCGCGCCGCCGGACCTGTCGATCTTGTCGCGGGCATCGAGGCCCGCGGCTTCATCGTGGCCGCAGCGCTCGCCCGCGAGCTGGACTGCGGGCTGGTCCTGATCCGCAAGGCCGGCAAGCTGCCGCCGCCGGTCCTGCGCCGTGAGTACCAACTGGAGTACGGCAGCGCGGCGATCGAGGTCCCGGTCGGCCTCCTTGCCGGCCGCAGCGTCTACCTCGTCGACGACGTGCTCGCCACCGGCGGCACCCTGTGCGCCGCCACGGATCTGATCGCGGAGGCCGGCGGTCAGCTCGTGGGCATCGGCGTGCTGCTCGAGCTCGGGTTCCTAGCCGGCCGGGAGCGGCTGGCCGGGCTGGACGTGCGTGCGCTGCTTCGAACCTGATCGGCTCGCGAGGGTGATCTGACCTCACGGCAGGCGCTGCGTGCGGCATCTCACAGGCCCGCACGCGGGCCCGCAATCTCGGGCCTGGCGGCGCCTTCACCCCGCCGTGCGCCCGAATTACACCGATGCCGAGTTTGGACGCTCGTCCAACAGCTGGTTAGCGTGCCTCTCGCGTCCCTGAAGCCGATGGATTCGAGAGTGTTGTGCGAAGAAGCGTCAAATATGGTCTTTACGGTGGTGTGCTGGCCGCGATCGTCGGTGGGACGGTCGCCTGGTCGGCCGTCGACAAGACGGTAACACTCGACGTCGACGGCAAGACCCAGCGGGTGCACACCACCGCCGACAGCGTGCGCCAGGTACTTGCCGGCGCCGGCTACCAGGTCGGTGGCCATGATGTCGTCACTCCCCAGCCGTCCGCCGCCGTCCACAACGGCAGCCGGATCGTGCTGGACCGCGGACGGCTGCTGCAGCTGACCGTCGACGGGCACCGCCGCGACGCGTGGGTGACCGCGCCGACGCTCGCCGATGCGCTGGACGACCTCGGGTACTCCGGTCAGGACTACACGTCGCTCCCGCGCAACGCGGAGCTGCCGTTGACGCCCACCACCATCACGCTGCGCTCCCCGAAGCAGGTGACCATCCGCCACGACGGCACCATCAGCACGGTGACGACGACGGCCGCCAACGTCGGCCAGGTGCTCGCCGGGGCCGGGGTCAAGCTCGGCGCGCAGGACTGGCTCTCGGTGCGCCCGCAGAGCGCGCCGGTCCAGGGCGAGCGGATCGTGCTGACCCGGGTTCGCAACGCCACGGTCGTCGAAACCGAGCCGGTGGCGTACGCGACGCAGCGGCAGTCCGACCCGTCGCTGCCCTACGGACTGACCCAGGTCGTCCAGCCGGGCCGCGCCGGCAGCCTGCAGGTGACGTACGCGCTGACCTACACCGACGGCCGGTTGACCCAGAAGCGCTCGCTCGGCACCCGGCAGCTGGCCGGGCCCGTCGCCGCCGTGGTGCACGTCGGCACCGCCGCGAGCACGCCGGACCAGGCCAAAGCGGTCGCGCAGCAGATGCTCGCCGCGCGCGGCTGGGGCGCGGATCAGTTCTCCTGTCTGGACAGCCTCTGGACGAAGGAGAGCGGCTGGCGCACCGACGCCTACAACCCGAGCGGGGCGTACGGCATCCCGCAGTCGCTGCCCGGCGACAAGATGGCCAGCGTCGGCGCGGACTGGCAAACCAACGCGGCTACTCAGATCACCTGGGGACTGAACTACATCGCCGGCGTCTACGGCACGCCGTGCGCCGCGTGGGCCCACTCCCAGGCGACGAACTGGTACTGATGCCGTCCTGACCCGCGAACGGCCCGGGGGAACGACTCGCCCTAGACTGGCGTTACAGCCTGCGTCGAAGGGAGACTCCGCTGGCGACTGAGGCCGCGAACACGGTCGAGACGAGGGCGCGGACCGAATCGGATTCGGCGGGCGCCGGGCCGAGCACGGCCACGTCGAGCCCCGCTGCCGCCGCGCCACCCCAGTCGCCACCGCCCGCCGAGAAGGCTGCGACGCCAGTTTCCGCGCCGGCCGCCGCGTCTGCCGCGGCCGCGCCCGCGGTCGCCGGAACGCAGCAAAGCGGCTCCTACCGGCGCCGGGTCCGCGACCGGCTCGCCCGCCGGCTCGTCGCCCCGGCGCGGCAGTCGCCGGTCAAGCCGGTGCTCGAGCCGCTGCTGGCCATCCACCGCGGCGCGCACCCCAAGGTCGACGTGCGGCTGCTGCAGCGCGGCTACGACGTCGCCGAGGAGCGGCACCGCGGGCAGCTGCGCAAGAGCGGCGACCCGTACATCACCCACCCGCTCGCCGTGGCGACCATCCTCGCCGAGCTGGGTATGGACACCACCACCCTGGTCGCCGCGCTGCTGCACGACACCGTCGAGGACACCGGGCTCAGCATCGAGGAGCTGGCCGCCGACTTCGGTCAGGAGGTTGCCCACCTGGTCGACGGCGTCACCAAGCTGGACCGGGTCAAGTACGGGGCGGCCGCCGAGTCCGAGACCATCCGCAAGATGATCGTCGCGATGGCCCGCGACCCCCGGGTGCTGGTGATCAAGCTCGCCGACCGGCTGCACAACATGCGGACGCTGCGCTTCCTCCCGCCGGCCAAGCAGGAGCGCAAGGCGCGCGAGACGCTCGAGGTGCTCGCGCCGCTGGCGCACCGGCTGGGCATGAACACCGTGAAGTGGGAGCTGGAAGATCTGGCGTTCGCCACCCTGTTCCCGAAGCGGTACGACGAGATCGTCCGGCTGGTCGCCGAGCGGGCGCCCTCGCGCGACATCTACCTGCACGAGGTCATCGACCGGGTCAACGACGACCTCAAGGAGGGCGGCATCAAGGCCGACATCACCGGCCGGCCGAAGCACTACTATTCGATCTACCAGAAGATGATCGTGCGGGGTCGGGAGTTCACCGACATCTACGACCTGGTCGGCATCCGGGTCCTGGTCGACTCCGAGCGCGACTGCTACGCCACCCTGGGTGTGATCCACGCGAACTGGCAGCCGGTGCCGGGCCGGTTCAAGGACTACATCGCGATGCCGAAGTTCAACATGTACCAGTCGCTGCACACAACCGTGATCGGCCCTGGCGGCAAGCCGGTGGAGCTGCAGATCCGCACGCACGCGATGCACCGCACTGCCGAGTTCGGCATCGCCGCGCACTGGAAGTACAAGGAGCAGAAGAACGTCAGCGCCGCCGAGCCCGCCGCGGTCTCCGACGAGATGGGCTGGCTGCGGCAGCTGCTCGACTGGCAGCGCGAGACGCAGGAGCCCGAGGAGTTCCTCGACTCGCTGCGCTACGACCTGCGCGCGAACGAGGTCTACGTCTTCACCCCGAAGGGCGACGTGGTGGCGCTGCCCGCCGGGTCGACGCCGGTCGACTTCGCCTACGCGGTGCACACCGAGATCGGCCACCGCTGCATCGGCGCGCGGCTCAACGGCAAGTTGGTCGCCCTGGAGAGCACGCTGGAGCACGGCGACACGGTCGAGGTCTTCACCTCCAAGGCCGAGAACGCCGGGCCGTCGCGCGACTGGATGACCTTCGTCAAGTCGCCGCGGGCCAAGACCAAGATCCGGCAGTGGTTCGCCCGTGAGCGCCGCGAGGACGCCATCGATGCCGGCAAGACCGCGCTCACCCGGGCGATGCGCAAGGCGGCCCTCCCGCTGCAGCGGCTGCTCGGCGGCGACGCGCTGGTCACCATCGCCCGCGACATGCACCTGGCCGACGTGTCTGCGCTCTATGCGGCCATCGGCGAGGGGCACGTCTCGGCACAGAACGTGGTGCAGAAGCTCGTCGGGCAGCTCGGCGGCATGGAGGGCGCCACCGAGGACATCGCCGAGACCGCCCGCCCGTCCGCCCAGCCGCCGGGCACCGGCGTCCGGCGCGCCTCTGGCGACGCCGGCGTGGTCGTCAAGGACGTCAGCGACGTCTGGGTGAAGCTCGCCCGCTGCTGCACGCCGGTTCCCGGCGACGACATCATCGGCTTCGTCACCCGGGGCGGGGGCGTGTCGGTGCACCGGCGCAGCTGCACCAACGCCGACGGGCTGCTGGCGCAGAACGACCGCCTCGTCGACGTCGAGTGGGCGCCGTCCGCGGACTCCAGCTTCGTCGTCTCCATCCAGGTCGAGGCACTGGACCGGCACCGGCTGCTCTCCGACGTCAGCCGGGTGCTCTCCGACGAGCGGGTGAACATCCTGTCGGCCGCGGTGAGCACCAACCGCGACCGGGTGGCGGTCAGCAAGTTCACCTTCGAGATGGCCGAGGCCAAGCACCTGGGCCACCTGCTGCGCGCCATCCGCAACGTCGAGGGCGTCTACGACGTCTGCCGGGTGCACTCGGCCAACTGACTCGGCCGGCCCCATCCATCGCTGGTGGGTCAGCTGGACGCGGGGGAGCCGCTGGCGTTCGGCGCGCCCGAGACGACCAGCGTCGGCGTGGGGCCGACGCCCGGGGTGGGACCGGGCGGCGTCACCGAGGTGACCCGCACCGTCTTGAACTCCAGCGCCAACTTCGGCGCGCCACCGCCGGCCGACCCGGCCGAGCCGTCGTTGCCGCCGCCGGCCACCTGCTGCAGGATGTTCAGCCCCTTGGTCACGTGGCCTACGACCGTGTACTGCTTCTGCAGCCCGGAGTTGCTGTCCTTGGTGATGAAGAAGAACTGGCTCCCCGCCGTGTTCGCCGAGCCGGTGTTGGCCATCGCGATGGCGCCGGCGCTGTAGTTGGCGTTGGCGAGGTTCTCGTCGGGCAGCGTGAACGTCGGTCCGCCGGCCGTGCTCGAGCCGCCCGAGCCGCACTGCACGACGTAGATGCCGGAGTCGACGACCCGCGGGCACGGTGTGTTGTCGTAGAACCCCTTGTGGACGAGGTAGGCCAGTGCCTGCACGTTGCAGGGCGTCGCCTGCCCGTCCAGCGTGGCCTCGATCACGCCCCGGTTGGTGGTGAAGGTGACCTGCAGCGTCTTCTTCGGCGTCGGCGTCGGGTCCGGGGGCATGCCGACGTTCTTCAGTCCGGTGGCCGACGAGCTGTTGACCTGGGTATAGCGGCACGGACCCGATGTTGTCAGGACCGGCGCGCCGGTCGGGGCCGCTGCGGTCGAGCTGGGCGTCGCGGTCGGCGAGGCGGCGGCCGGCTTCTTGCTGCCGCCGGTGCCCACGGTGAAGACGAGGATCACCGCGATCAGCCCGAGGACGAGCGTGCCGGCGATCGTGCCGATCAGCATCCGCCGTTTCTGCGCCGCCTCCTGCTGCTGGCGGCGCTCCAGCTGGCGTTCCAGATGGCGGCGGGCGGCCTCTCGGCGCTGCTTGTTCGTCGGCACGAAGCGGTCCTTTCCGATCCCGGCTTGCCCGAGTCCGCGACAGTGTATGGAAGCCGCCCAAGCGTGCGCTGAGCCTGTCCCCGGTACGGCGCTGGGTAGGCTGGGGTGTCCGACGCCGGATCCACACCACGGAGCGCTCGCTGTGCTGATCGCGGGATACCCGTCGCCCGCCACCGGCACCAACTGCTTCCTCGTCGCGCCGGAGGACGGGGAGCAGTGCGTGGTGGTCGACCCGGGCATCGAGGTGGGCGACTGGCTCGCCGACACCGTCGCCGAGCACCGGCTGCACCCGGTCGCTGTGCTGCTCACCCACGGCCATTTCGACCACACCTTCTCGGTGCTGCCGGTCTGCCAGGCGCGCGACGTGCCGGCCTACATCCACCCGGCCGACCGCGGGCAGCTCACCGATCCCTGGTCCAGCGTGGGCCTGCCGGCCGGCACGCCGATCTTCGGCCGGTCGAGCCTCACCTGGGCCGAGCCGGACGACGTGCGCGAGCTCGCGGACGGCGAGAAGGTGCCGCTCGCCGGGCTGACCTTCCTGGTGCGCCACGCCCCCGGGCACACGCCGGGGTCGGTGGTCTTCGGGCTGGACGAGACCGTGTTCAGCGGGGATGTGCTCTTCGCCGGCTCGATCGGGCGGGTGGACCTCCCCGGCGGCTCGATGGCGGCGATGACCGCGTCGCTGCGCCGAGTGATCCTGCCGCTGGACGACGCGACCGTGGTGCAGCCAGGACACGGACCGGCCACCACGATCGGGCGCGAACGGGCCACCAATCCGTACCTGCAGGGACTATCCACATGACGCTGCCGACGTCGATGAGCGGCTTCCCGGAGCTGCTGCCCGGCCAGCGGTTCGTCGAGCAGCAGGTGATCGACCAGTTGCGGGCGACGTTCGAGCTGCACGGGTTCACGCCGATCGAGACCCGTGCCGCCGAGCCGCTGTCGACACTGTTGCGCAAGGGCGAGATCGACAAAGAGGTCTACGTCCTGCGCCGGCTGCACGCCGAGGGCGACGAGGACGACGATCCGGCATCCACTCTCGGGTTGCACTTCGATCTGACCGTGCCCTTCGCGCGCTACGTGCTCGAGAACGCCGGGCGGCTGGAGTTCCCGTTCCGCCGCTACCAGATCCAGAAGGTGTGGCGGGGAGAGCGGCCGCAGGAGGGGCGCTACCGGGAGTTCACCCAGGCCGACATCGACGTGGTGGCGCGCGACGTGCTGCCGTTCCATCACGACGTCGAGATCGCCCGCGTGATGTCCGAGGCGCTCGCGTCCCTGGCGTTCTTGCCGCCACTGCGGCTGCAGGTGAACAACCGCAAGCTCATCGAAGGCTTCTTCCGCGGCGTCGGTGCGCCGGACGTCGGCGCGGTGATGCGCGTCGTCGACCGGCTCGACAAGGTGCCGCCGGAGGTCGTCTGCGCCATGCTCGTCGAGGACGCCGGGCTCACCGACCAGCAGGCCGGGCAGTGCCTGGCGCTCGCCGAGATCCGCGCCACCGACACCTCCTTCGTCGACCGGGTGCGGGCGCTCGGCGTCGGCCACGACCTGCTCGACGAGGGCCTCGCCGAGCTGGCCGCGGTCGTCGATGGCTGCTCCGGGCTGAACAGCGACCGCTTTGCGGTGGAGGCCGACCTGCGCATCGCCCGCGGCCTGGACTACTACACCGGCACGGTGTTCGAGACCCGGATGTCCGGGCACGAGCGGATCGGCTCCATCTGCAGCGGCGGGCGCTACGACTCGCTGGCCAGCGACGGCCGGGTCACCTACCCGGGCACCGGCATCTCGCTCGGCGTCACCCGGATGCTGGTGCCGCTGTTCGCGCGCGGCAAGCTCGCCGCGTCCCGATCGGTGCCCTCGGCGGTGCTCGTCGCGCTGCCCGACGAAGACTCCCGGCCGCGCTCCGACGCGGTGGCGCAGGCCCTGCGGGCGCGGGGGATCGCCGCCGAGGTCGCCGCCTTGGCGCAGAAGTACGGCCGGCAGATCCGCTACGCGGAGCGGCGCGGCATCCCGTTCGTGTGGTTCCCCGGTGCCGCCGACGGCGCTGACGAGGTCAAGGACATCCGCAGCGGCGAGCAGGTCGAGGCCGACCCGGCGAAGTGGGCGCCGCCGGACGAGGACCTCCGCCCGACCGTCGTAGCCGCCCAGAACGGATCTTGATACGCGGGGTGCTGCATGAGCCACCCGCGATATCAAGATCGGGTGGGAGAATCGGCGTCGGATCATCGAGCTGGAGGCAAGCGAGTGCTGCGCACGCACGAGGCGGGGTCGCTGCGCGCGGCCGACGTCGGACAGAACGTCATGCTGGCCGGCTGGGTGGCCAGCCGCCGCGACCACGGCGGGGTGGCGTTCATCGACCTGCGCGATGCGTCCGGGGTCGTGCAGGTGGTCGTGCGCGGTGACGAGATCGCGCACGACCTGCGCAACGAGTGGTGTATTGCGGTCACCGGCGAGGTGCGCGAACGGCTCGAGGGAAAGGTCAACCCACACCTGCCGACGGGCGAGGTCGAGGTCGTCGCGTCCCGGGTCGAGGTGCTCAACGAAGCCGCGGCGCTGCCGTTCCAGATCGACGAGCACACCGACGTCGGCGAGGAGGCGCGGCTGAAGTACCGGTACCTGGATCTGCGCCGCCCGGCGCCTTCCGCAGCCCTGAGACTGCGCAGTCGGGTCAACCGCGCCGCGCGCGAGGTCCTCTACCAGCAGGGCTTCGTCGAGATCGAGACCCCGACGCTGACCCGCTCGACTCCTGAAGGAGCGCGGGACTTCCTGGTGCCGGCCCGGCTGCAGCCCGGCAGCTGGTACGCGCTGCCGCAGTCGCCGCAGCTGTTCAAGCAGCTGCTGATGGTCGCCGGCATGGAGCGTTACTTCCAGATCGCGCGCTGCTACCGCGACGAGGACTTCCGCGCCGACCGACAGCCCGAGTTCACCCAGCTCGACATCGAGATGAGCTTCGTCAGCGAGGACGACGTCCTCGCGCTGTCGGAGGACGTGCTCGTCGCGCTGTGGCGGCTGATCGGGCACGAGATCACGACGCCGATCCCGCGGATGACCTACGCCGAGGCGATGCGCCGCTTCGGCACGGACAAGCCCGACCTGCGCTTCGACCTGGAGCTCACCGAGCTCACCGACTACTTCGCCGACACCCCGTTTCGCGTCTTCCAGGCCGCGTACGTCGGCGCGGTGGTGATGCCGGGCGGGGCGTCGCAGCCGCGCAAGCAGCTCGACGCCTGGCAGGACTGGGCCAAGCAGCGCGGCGCGCGCGGGCTCGCCTATGTGCTCGTCGGCGACGACGGCGAGCTCGGCGGCCCGGTGGCCAAGAACCTTTCCGACGCCGAACGAGCCGGGCTGGCCGAGGCGGTGGGCGCGCGCCCCGGTGACTGCGTCTTCTTCGCGGCCGGTCCGGTGACCTCTTCCCGCGCCCTGCTCGGGGCGGCCCGGCTGGAGATCGGCCGCCGCGGCGGGCTGATCGACGAGTCGGCCTGGTCGTTCGTCTGGGTGGTCGACGCGCCGCTGTTCGAGGCTGCGAGCGAGGCCGAGGCCGCTGGCGACATAGCGGTGGGGCACGGGGCCTGGACGGCGGTGCACCACGCGTTCACCTCGCCCAAACCGGAGTCGATGGACACGTTCGACACCGACCCGGCGTCGGCGCTGGCCTACGCCTACGACATCGTCTGCAACGGCAACGAGATCGGCGGCGGCTCGATCCGTATCCACCGCCGGGACGTACAGGAGCGGGTGTTCAAGGTGATGGGCCTCGACGAGGCGGAGGCGCAGGAGAAGTTCGGCTTCCTGCTCGACGCGTTCAAGTACGGCGCCCCGCCGCACGGCGGCATCGCGTTCGGCTGGGACCGGATCTGCGCGCTGCTGTCACACACCGACTCGATCCGCGATGTGATCGCGTTCCCGAAGACGGGCGGCGGCGTCGACCCGCTCACCGACGCCCCAGCGCCGATCACCGCAGAGCAGCGCAAGGAGGCCGGCATCGACGCCGTGCCGGAGCAGCGGCGTTAAGCGCCCGTGACGCGGTGACGGGGTCGTCCCCATTTTGGCGAGTCTTCGTATTGACACTGCTCGCGCGCCCTTCTAGGAACCGATGAAGACGGGCCGACCGGCCCGCCGAGTCGAGGACGGGAGTGCGGGCATGCGACTGCGATGGGGCATCGGCAAGAGGCTGGCATGGGGGGCGGCGCTCGGCACGCTGGCGCTGACCGTCGGGGTCGTGATACCCGCCGGCGCGGGCACGCCGGCGTGGCACGACTGGGGCGGCCACGGCAACCAGATCGACCACGTCTTCATCATCATGGAGGAGAACCACGCCGCCGACCACACGATCGGCGACCCGAACATGCCCTTCCTCACCTCGCTGGCCAACCGGAATGGCCTGGCCACCAACTACTACGGCGTCACGCACACCAGCGAGCCGAACTACATCGCCGCGACGAGCGGCGACAACTGGGGCGTGAACAACGACAACGGCTGGGACGCCGGCAGCACCAAGACCGTCACCTGGGGTCCCGGCGTGTCCAAGACGTACCCGCTGCCGCCCAACCGGTACGACCACACCAACATCGTCGACGAGCTGGAGGCGGCGCACATCCCGTGGGCGGCGTACATGGACGCCATGCCCAGCCCCGGCTACCTGCCGGCCTCGTGGCCGAGCGACAGCAACCAGCTCTACGCCTCCAAGCACAACCCGTTCAGCCTGTACACCGACGTGCGGCTCGACCCGAACCGGAACAACAAGATCAAGCCATACACCGACATGGCCGCCGACCTGAACAGCCGCAACGCGCCGCGCTACGTCTGGATCAGCCCGGACCAGTGCAACGACATGCACGGCGGCGTCTACACCGCGGTCGCCGGTCGCCCGGAGACGCCCTGCCCGTACAGCAACGCCATCGGTGACAACCTCGACGAGTCGCTCAAGGCGAAGGCCGACGCGTTCCTGCGCAACGCCGTCGAGACGATCGTGCACAGCCGGGCCTGGACCGCGCACAGCGTCATCTTCGTGACCGCCGACGAGACCGACTTCGACGCTGCCAACGGCGACATCGGTGACTACCTGTCCGCCGCCGGGTGCTGCGACTCGCCGGTCCTCCCGCCCGCCGACATCGAGGTGAGCCCGGACTTCCCGGGCGGGGTGTACGGCGGCGGGCTGGTCCCGATGGTCGTCGTCGCTCCGCACGGCCGGCACATGACCGACGCGACGGCCTACAACCACTACTCGATGCTGCTGACGATCGAGGAAGGCTTCGGCCTGGGCAGGCTCGGGCACACCACCGACGCGCGCCAAGTCAGGCCGATGTGGACCCTGATCGATCAATCGCGCCACTGAGTTCCGTGAGTGATCAGGACCCGCTCACCGGTCGCCCGCGACCGGGTAGCGGGTTCTGATCATGTCAGGCGGCGAGCGTGATCGCGATCCGAGCGGCGACCGCCGGCGACGCGGACGCCATCGCGGCGATCTACGCGCCGGTCGTGCGTGACACCGTCGCGTCCTTCGAGGAGACGCCGCCGAATGGGGGCGAGATCGACTGCCGGATGCAGGCCCCACCGCTGCTGCCCTGGCTGGCGGCAGTCGACGGCGAGCGAGTGGCCGGCTACGCCTACGCGTCGAAACACCGGGCCGCGTACCGGTGGTCGGTGGACTGCTCCGTGTACGTCGACGGCGCGTACCGGCGGCGAGGTGTGGGCGGCTGCTGTACCGGCGGCTGCAGATATGCGGCGTGCCTGCCTGATACCTCCGTGGGTGGCAAAGCATCTGGTTGACCTGGATGACAATGCCTTACGTGCCGCCCCGTTGAGCCGGGCACGGCCACGATCAAGGACACGGTCAACGAGGCGCTTCGCCGGGTCACCGCGCACCGAGCCCTTGGCTGCGGCCGGTGAACTCGGCTGCCCCGGTATCTGCGATCTCGAGCGCCCGCGGTTCGGCGCATAGTGGGGCCCGGAGGACGAAGTGCGCGCAGTGGCCGGCTTGGTAGCGGTGCTAGCGCTGGGCGCCGCCGGGTTGTCGGCGTGCGGCGGACACGCGCACGCCGCTGCGGTTCCGTCGATGGCGGTGACCCCGGCTGTGGCCCCACTCGACACGCCGGTGACGGTGGCGCTGCGCGGCCTGCCGCACGGCGCGCAGCTGACCGTGACCGCCACTGCCGCGGACACCAGCGGCGTCACCTGGACCGGCTCGGCGCGCTTCCACGTCCCGTCGAGCGGTGACGCGACCCTGAGCTTGCCGTCGGAAGGTGGCAGCTACTCCGGCGTCAACCCGATGGGCCTGTTCGAGACGATGAAGCCGCCGTCGTCGAACACGAAGGACACCGTGTTCATCGCGCCGTACGGCGGCTCTTCCTGCCCGCCACGCGCACCGGGCTGCGCCCGGCGGTGCTAGTCTTCGGTGGCTCCGAAGGCGGGCTCAGCTGGCCGGTCTGGCTGCAGGCCGGAATGCTCGCCCAGCACGGATACGCCACGCTCGCGCTCGGTTACTTCAAGGGCCCGGGCCTGCCGAGCACCCTGTCGAACATTCCGCTGGAGTACTTCGTCAAAGCGCTGAAGATCCTGCGTACCCAGCCGGGCGTCGATCCGCACCACGTGCTGGTCGAGGGCGACTCCCGCGGCAGCGAGGCAGCGCAGCTACTCGGCGCCGACTTCCCGGACCTGGTCAACGGGGTGATCGCCGGCTCGCCCAGTTCGGTCGCGAACGTCGCCTACCCCGAGGACAGCGGAGCGGCCTGGACGCTCGACGGAAAGCCAGTCCCGACCGCCATACCGGACGAGAACACCCGCGGTCCGATCCTGCTCGCCTGTGGGGGCGAGGATGCGATATGGGACTCGTGCCAGTACACGGACCTGATCCAGGGGCGGCTCGCCGAGTACGGCTTCCGCTATCCAGTCACCGTCTTGCGTTATCCGGGTGCCGGTCATGCGGTCGGCACCCTGTCGACGCCGTACTTCAGCACGACCGACCTGGCGGCGCTGTTCCCGGGCATGGGCGGGACACCTGGCGCTAACCAGAGCGCGCTGGCCGCCGCGCACGCGGCGCTGCTGAAGTTCCTCGGGGCGCAGTAGTCAGTCGTCGCGGTATCCGTCGTACCGGGAGGCACGTCCATCGGGCGGATCGAGTCCGACGGCTCGGTTGCCCGGTCCGGCCAACGGCCGGCGACCGCAGGTAGGCAACGATGTGCCGCTCAGGCGGCGACGTCCTCGCCGGTCACCAGGTGCAGCAGCGCCAGTCCGTACGCCTCGGCGGCGTCGGCGTGCTCGACGGCGAGCTGACGCCCCTCGACGTCGATCACCACCCGCCATCGACCGTCCACTTGCTCCAGCCGCCGGAACGTGCCGGCCAGCCGCTCGCGCAGCTGGGCCTCGCTGGGCAGCCAGATCGACTCGCGCTGGTCGACCGAGTCCAGCGCCCACTCGGTCGTGCCGTTGAAGCCGATCACCCGGCCATGCGCCACCTGGTGGATGTCGACGGTCATCTCGCTGAGCGTGAAGATCTCGTCGTCCATGTCGCGGTCGGCGACGACGAAGCGGTCGCCGGCCGCCGGCTCCCATTTCACCCCGCCGTCACGCAGCCGCCGCGCGAGCTGAACCGAGATCACCAGCCGATTATCGCCCCGGCGGCATCGCCTGGCGCTCCTACCCTCGTGGGCATGACGCTCTTCGACCCGCCGGAGCGGGACCGTTTCGACGTCGATCCGCAGGCCCCGCTGGCCGCCCGGATGCGCCCGCGCTCGCTAGACGAGGTCGTCGGCCAGCAGCATCTGCTCGGCCCCGGCTCGCCGCTGCGCCGGCTGGTCGAAGGAGACGCGCCGATGTCGCTGATCCTGTTCGGGCCGCCGGGCAGCGGCAAGACGACCATCGCCCAGATCGTGTCGTCGTCGACCAACCGCCGCTTCGTGCAGCTGTCCGCGATCAACGCGGGCGTGAAGGATGTGCGGGCGGTCATCGAGGAGGCGCGCCGGCAGCTGCACACATCCGGCCGTCAGACGGTGCTGTTCATCGACGAGATCCACCGGTTCAGCAAGACCCAGCAGGACTCCCTGCTCGGCGCGGTCGAGTCGCGAACGATCACCCTGGTCGCCGCCACCACGGAGAACCCGTTCTTCTCGATGGTCTCCCCGCTGCTTTCCCGCAGCCTGCTACTGACCCTGCAGCCACTCACCGACCAGGACATCGACACGCTGGTCGACCGTGCGCTCGCCGACGAACGCGGGCTCGCCGGCGCGGTGACCCTCGACGAGGACGCCCGCGCGCATCTGCTGCGGATCTCCGACGGCGACGCCCGCCGCGCGCTCACCGCCATCGAGGCGGCGGCCGGCAGCGTGCAGGCGGCCGGGCGCACCACCATCGACCTGGCGACGCTCGAGCAGGCCGTCGACACCGCGGCCGTCCGCTACGACCGCGACGGCGACCAGCACTACGACGTGATCAGCGCGTTCATCAAGTCGATTCGCGGCTCGGACGCCGACGCGGCGCTGCACTACCTGGCCCGGATGATCGAGGCGGGCGAGGATCCCCGCTACATCGCCCGGCGGCTGGTCGTGCATGCGAGCGAGGACGTCGGGCTGGCCGATCCCACCGCGCTGCTCGCCGCCACCGCGGCCGCGCAGGCGGTGCAGCTGATCGGCCTGCCCGAGGCGCGGATCAACCTGGCGCAGGCGACCATTCACCTCGCGCTCGCGCCCAAGTCCAACGCCGTGATCACCGCGATCGATGCCGCGGTCGCCGACGTCCGATCCGGGCTGGCCGGCGGGGTGCCGCCGGCACTGCGCGACGGCCACTACCCGGGCGCGAAGCGCCTGCTGGAAGCCGGGGGTACAGCGCAGGGCTACCAGTACCCGCACGACACCGCCGAGGGCGTGGTCGCCCAGCAGTACCCGCCCGACGAGCTCGTCGGGCGCGACTACTACACGCCCAGCCAGCGCGGCGCAGAGCGCGGCCTGGCCGAGCGGCTGCCCCGGCTGCGCGCCGCGATCCGGGGCACCGACGATCGCCCGCGGAGCGGGTAAGGTCGCCACGATTCGTCAAGCCGCATGCACGTTAAGGAGGCGCCCGGTGTCTGCTGGGACGTGGGCGGCCGTGGTCGCCGCCGCGGCATTCGTGCTGCTCGTCCTGCTTGCCGCGATACCGCTGATCAAGCTCGGCCGCACCCTCGACGAGGCGACGCTCGCGATCCGCAAGACCCATGAGGGCACCGAGCCGCTGCTGCGAGAGGCGCAGCTGACACTGGACGGTGTGAACGCCCAACTGAACCAGGTCGACGACATCACCAAGGGCGTCAGCTCCATCACCACCAACGTCGCGGCGGTGACCTCGATCGTGTCCGCCACGGTCGGCGGTCCGCTCGTCAAGATCGCGGCCTTCAGCTACGGCGTGCGCAAGACCGTCCGCGAGCGGCAGGCCGCCGAGGCCGTTCGCTCGGTTCGCCGCCGACGCCGGGCATTGCGCAGGGGCCCGTCATGAGGCGCCTGTTCTGGTTGGCCATGGGCGTCACCATCGGCGCGCTGGTGGTGCGCAAGGCGTCCCGCGCGGTCGAGCGCATGACCCCACGCGGGTTCGCCCGCAGCGTCTCCGGCGCGCTCGCCGAGCTCTCCGAGTCGATCGGCGAGTTCGCGGCGGAGGTCGGTGTGGCGATGCGCGAGCGGGAGGCAGAACTGCGCGAAGCAAGCGGTATGAACGGCAAGGTCGGCACGCACCGGGAGATCGAACGGCGATGAAGACAGCCGAGGTAAGGCGCCGCTTCCTCGCCCACTTCGAGGCGAACGGCCATACCGTCGTGCCCAGCGTGCCGCTGCCGTTCGACGACCCGACGTTGTTGTTCGTCAATGCCGGCATGGTGCAGTTCAAGCCGTACTTCACCGGCGAGCTCCCCGCGCCGTGGCGCCGGGCGACCAGCGTGCAGAAATGCGTGCGGACCCTCGACATCGAGGAGGTCGGCAAGACGACGCGGCACGGCACTTTCTTCCAGATGAACGGCAACTTCTCCTTCGGCGACTACTTCAAGGACGGCGCGATCCGGCTGGCCTGGGAGCTGTCGACCAAGGCGGTCGCCGACGGCGGCTACGGCTTGGACGGTGAGCGCATCTGGGCGACGGTCTACCTCGATGACGACGAGGCCATCGACATCTGGCACAACACGATCGGCTTGCCGATGGAGCGGATCGTGCGTCGCGGCACGAAGGACAACTACTGGCATATGGGCGTTCCCGGTCCGGGCGGCCCGTGCAGCGAGCTGTACTACGACCGCGGCCCCGACTACGGCGCCGAGGGCGGGCCGGCCGTCGACGAGGACCGCTACATGGAGTACTGGAACCTCGTCTTCATGCAGGAGGAGCTTTCCGCCGTCCGCAGCAAGGCCGACTTCGACGTCGCCCGTGAGCTGCCCGCCAAGAACATCGACACCGGCATGGGCCTGGAGCGGATGGCGACCCTCATGCAGGGTGTCGACAACCTCTACGAGATCGACGAGACCCGGCCCATCCTCGACCGGGCGGCCGAGCTCAGCGGCAAGGTCTACGGCGCGCGCTCCGGGCACGCGGCCAGCCAGTCGCACCCGGACGACGTTCGGTTGCGCGTGATCGCAGATCATGTCCGCACCGGGCTGATGCTCATCGGCGACGGCGTGATCCCGGGCAACGAGGGGCGCGGCTATGTGCTTCGCCGCATCCTGCGCCGGGCCGTGCGGGCGATGCGGTTGCTCGGCTACGACGAGCCGGCGCTGCCGGAGCTGCTGCCGGTGGCCCGCGACTGCATGGCGCCGTCCTACCCGGAGCTTGCCACCGACTTCGAACGGATCTCGACCTACGCGTACGCGGAGGAGGAGGCGTTCCGGCACACGCTGCGCTCCGGCACGACGATGTTCGAGGGTGCTGTAGCGGCGCTCCGGCAGGGGAACGCGACGACGTTGCCAGGGGCCAAGGCGTTCCAGCTGCACGACACGTACGGTTTCCCGATCGACCTCACGCTGGAGATGGCCGCCGAGCAGGGGATCTCGGTCGACGAGGACGGATTCCGCCGGCTGATGGCCGAGCAGCGCCGGCGCGGCAAGGACGACGCGCAGGCCAAGAAGACCGGGCAGGTCGACACGTCGGTGTGGCGGTCGGTGCTCGACCGGCTGAGCAGTGGCGAGAGCGAGTTCACCGGCTACCGCGAGGTGATCCGCGAGTCGACGGTGCAGGCGGTCGTCGGCGCCGACGGCGTGATCGACGCGGCGGAGGCGGGCGACGAGGTCGAGCTGGTGCTCGACGCCACGCCGTTCTACGCCGAGGGCGGTGGCCAGCAGCCGGACTGGGGGCGGATCACGGTCAACGCCGCGGGCCACGAGGCCGAGCTCGAGGTGCTCGACGTGCAGCGCCCGCTGCCGGATCTGATCGCGCACCGGGTGCGGGTGCTGAGCGGCGAGGTCCGACCCGGCGATCCGGCTCTCGCGGTCGTGGACGTCGGGCGGCGGGCGTCGGTCTCGCGCAGCCACTCGGCGACGCACCTGCTGCACGCGGCGCTGCGCCGGGCGCTCGGCGACACCGCCGCGCAGGCCGGGTCGCTGAACGCGCCGGGGCGGCTGCGGTTCGACTTCAACACCCCGTCCGCGGTGTCGCCGAGCGTCCTCATCGACGTCGAGGACGAGATCAACGAGGTGCTGCTGCGCGATCTCGCGGTGCGCTGGTTCGTCACCGATCAGCAGCAGGCCCGCCGCATCGGCGCGATCGCGATGTTCGGCGAGAAGTACGGCGACCGGGTCCGCGTCGTGGAGATCGGCGACTACTCGCGCGAGCTCTGCGGCGGCACGCACGTCGAACGCAGCGCAGTCATCGGCATGGTCAAGCTGCTCGGCGAGTCGTCGATCGGCGCCGGGGTGCGGCGGGTCGAGGCGCTCGTCGGGTTGGACGCGTTCCGCTACCTGGCCCGCGAGCACGTGCTCGTGAGCCAGCTGGCCGGCGAGTTCCGCGCCAGACCGGAGCAGCTGCCGGACCGGATCGCCGCGACGCTGGAGCGGTTGAAGGCGGCGGAGAAGGAGCTGGAGCGGATGCGGGCCTCGGCGGTGCTGGCCAGCGCCGGGACGCTCGCCGCGGCGGCCGACCAGGTCGGCGCCGTGCAGGTCGTCACCGCGCAGGCGCCCGGAGGGTTGTCGGGCAACGACCTGCGCGCGCTGACGCTGGATGTCCGGGGTCGGCTGCCGGGCGCTGCCGTGGTGCTGCTCGCCTCGCCCGCCGACGGCGGCGGGGCAAGCTTCGTCGCAGCGGTCAACGACGCCGGGCAGGCCGCCGGGCTGCGCGCCGGTGATCTCGTCCGGGCCTTCGCGCCGGTGCTCGGCGCCCGTGGCGGCGGGAAGGCCGACCTCGCCCAGGGCGCCGGCGGTGACGTCGCGAAGCTGGCCGACGCCTTCGCCGCCGCCCGCCACTACGTCGCCAGCGCCGCCGAGTGACCACCGGTTGCGACGTTGCCCCGCTGTGACACGCTGAGCCGACTCTCGGGCGTGTCACCGCGGGGCAAAGTCGCGTGAGTGGCCTGACGTTGAGCGGGATATGGCTCGCTGTAGATGTCGGCACCGTACGGGTGGGGGTTGCCGTTAGCGACCCCGGCGGCGTGCTCGCGACGCCGCTGACCACGCTGCGTCGGGACGCCGCCGGAGGGCGGGACCTCGCCGAGCTCGCTGACCTGGTCCGGGAACGCGAGGCGGCCGGCGTGGTCGTCGGCCTGCCGACGACGCTGGCCGGGCGGGAGACCGCTTCGGCGGCTATGGCCCGCGAGTACGCGGCTGCCCTCTCCGAGCTGATTAGCCCGGTTCCGGTGGAACTCTGCGACGAGCGGCTGACGACGGTGACGGCAGAGCGTAAACTCGCAGAACGCGGTGTCCGCGGGCGGGCGCGACGCGCGGTGCTAGATCAGGCTGCAGCGGTCGTGTTACTGCAACACTGGTTGGATTCCCGCCCGGCGCAGTAGCGCCGAGAAGACGACGAGATGTCGGCGCGTTCGCGCGTCCACGACGATGGAGTTGCCCGTGGTGAGCTACGAGCCAGATTCGCTCGAGGCCCCCGACGCGCCCCACCTGCTGTTCGGCAACGACGACGACCACGCTGAGCACTTCGACCACTACTACCCGCACGTACCGGAGCCGCCGCGCGGTGGCGGCCGGCGCAGCCGGCGGGATCACGCGCACCACCGCCGGCGCCGGCAGCACCGCCACGTCGTCGCCGGCCTGGCGCTGCTCGTGGTGCTGATCGTCGTCGTCGCGGGCTGGTTCGCGGTCCGGCCGATCGTCGACAGCCAGCTGGCCGCCAAGGACTACACCGGCGTCGGCACCGGCGAGGTGCGGGTCACCGTGAAGCAGGGCGACGACGCCTCGGCGATCGCCGCGACGCTCAAGCAGGCCGGCGTGGTGCGCACCGAGAGTGCGTTCACCGCGGCGGCGCGGGCCAACCCGGATTCGGTCGACATCCAGCCCGGCGTCTACCGGTTGCGCCAGCACATGTCCGCCGCGCAGGCGCTCGCCCTGCTGCTCGACCCGTCGTCGCGGATGGTGCTCAAGGTCTCCATTCCGGAGGGCACGACCGAGAAGGTCGTGGTGGGCAAGCTCGCCCAGGCGCTGGGCGTGCCGGTGGCGTCGGTCGCGAACGCCGCGAACAACGTCGCCGCCCTCGGTCTGCCGGACGGGTACGCGCAGCCGTCCGGGGCGCCGCCCGCCAGCGCGGAGGGCTTCCTGTTCCCGGACACCTACAACTTCGACCCGGGCACCAACCCGAGCGACGCGCTGCAGCAGATGATCTCCGAGTTCGCCAGCAAGGACCGCGGGATCAACTTCGCCGGAACAGCCAAGCAGGTCGGCCTGACGCCGTACCAGGCGCTGATCGTCGCGTCGATGATCGAAGCCGAGGCCAAGTTCCCCGAGGACCGGCCCAAGGTCGCCCGGGTGATCCTCAACCGGATGGCACACAACATGCCGCTGGGCATCGACGCGACCAGCATCTACGGCGCCGAGCTGGCCGGGCAGAACCCAGCGAAGATCGACTTCGATGCGCCGGCGCCGTACAACACCCGGCACAGCTCGAAGCTGCCGCCGACCCCGATCGACAGCCCGGGCACCGCGGCGATGACGGCAGCGGTTGCGCCGGCCGCCGGCCCGTGGCTGTACTACGTGAACGGCGACGCGGCCGGGCATCTCGCCTTCTTCGCCGACCAGGACCAGTGGGCGGCAGCCGTCAAGCGCTGCCAGGTCAATCACTGGGGTTGCAGCTGACGCCGACCGGCGTTGGGAGGAGCTCTGCAGGGCGTGCGTGCCGCGGTCCTCGGCCGTCCGATCGAGCACTCGCTGTCGCCGGTCCTGCACCGAGCCGCCTACCGGACGCTGGGCCTGGACTGGCGCTACGACGCGATCGACTGCGCCGCCGACGAGCTGGCGCCCCTGCTCGCCGGAAGCGGACCGGAGTGGGCCGGCTTCTCCTGCACCATGCCGGTGAAGCGGCGGGCGCTGGAGCTGGCGGCGGATGCGGCCCCTCGGGCGAGCGCGGTCGGCGCAGCCAACACGCTGCTCCCGGCGGACGGCGGCTGGCGCGCCGACAACACCGACGTGGTCGGCATCGTGGGTGCGCTCGCTGAGCGCCGGGTACGGCCGGAGTGGGTGACCGTGCTCGGCGCGGGCGGGACGGCGCAGGCTGTGGTGGTCGCGCTGGCCGAGCTGGGGGTGCTGCGCTGCAGCGTCCTGGTCCGCGAGCGCTCACGCGCCGGCGAGTTGCTGGCTGCGGCGCGGCGGGTCGGCGTGCACGTCGAACTCGCCGCCCTTGACGCGTCGGCGACCGAGCTGACCGCGGACCTGGTGGTCTCCACGCTGCCGGCCGGCGCGGCCGACGGGCTGGCCAGCGCCCATTGGTCGAGCGGGCAGGTGTTGCTCGACGCCGTGTACGCCCCGTGGCCCACCCCGCTGGCCCAGGCGGTGGGCGCGGCGGGTGGCACTGTGATCAGCGGTGGCTGCCTGCTGCTGCATCAGGCGGCCGGCCAGGTGGAGCTGATGACCGGCCACCGAGCCCCCGTCGCCGAGATGCGCGCCGCCCTGCAGGCGGCCGCCCCACACACCGGCGTCTGACCCGCTTTTGGCAGATTGGGACCCTATCGGCTCCCATCCTGCCAAAAGCCGCTCGAACGGAGCGGGCTGCATACCATGTGGGCGATGGCCATCATGACGACGCGGCGGGCGATCGTCCGGATGCGCGCCGACGGGCGCAGTTCGGCGCCGGACGACCTCGCCGTCGAGTCGCCGCTGACCCTGGCCTCCGACGGCACGGTGCTCGCGCTGCTGATGCGCACGCCGGGCCATGACATCGAGCTTGCCGCGGGCTGGCTCAACGTCGAGTCCGGCGTGCGCTGCGCCGAGGACATCGCCTCCCTGCGCGAGTGCCGCGATGATGGCGACGACCGGGTGCACGTGACCCTGCGTGCTGACGTGCTCCCGCCGCGCCCGCGGGCCTATCTGACCTCGGCGGCGTGCGGCGTGTGCAGCGCCGACCAGCTCGACCTCTCGCCGCTACAGCGCAGCGCGCCGTCCTCACCCGGATGGCGGGTGCCCCACGACGTGCTGACGGGGCTGCCGGACGCTATGCGGCCCCGGCAGCGGGCGTTCGCCCGCACCGGGGCACTGCACGCCGCCGCCGTGGCGAACGCCGGCGGCGAGCTGCTCGTCGTCCGCGAGGACGTCGGCCGGCACAACGCCGTCGACAAGGTCGTCGGCTGGGCGCTGCTCGACGGCCGGCTGCCGCTGACCGACCACCTGCTCGCGGTCAGCGGACGGGTGTCGTTCGAGATCGTGCAGAAGGCGGTGGCCGCCGGGGTGGCCGGCATCGTCGCAGTGTCCGCGCCGTCGAGCCTCGCCGTCGACCTGGCGCGCCGATACGGCCTCCTGCTGGCCGGGCTGGTGCGCGGCGGCCGGCTGAACGTCTACGCCGGCGACGAACTGGTCACCAGCTGACGCCGCGGCTACTCGCCCCTCGGTTCGTGCGCTGCGGCGAGCCGGGCGGCGACCTCGGCGGCCTCGGCGACCTCCCGGGTGCCGCCGCCACGCGCCCCGGCCGCCAGGCCGACCAGGAAGGTCGTCAGCGGCGCGGCCGGCCGGGCAACGCGGTGCGCGGCCTCGCGCGAGACGTCGAGCAGCAGCCTGACGTCCACCGACGCCGGGTCGACGCCGAGCGCCTCGGCCAGTTCGTGGATCCAGGCGTCGAGCGGATTGGTCATGGCGCCGATCCTTCCGTCAGCTGCTCCGCCACCCGCCGGCGGGCCGCCGCGAGGTCGTCCCAGGTGTCGCAGTCCTCGGCCCAGCCGCTGGCGTCGGCAACCTGCCCGATCCGGGCGTGCTCGGCCAGCAGCCGGATCGGGCGGTCCTGGACCGGGCGCAGCGCGTCGACCGCGCGCAGCAGCGCGGGGCGGCGCCATGCCGCGGCGAGCAGGTTCGCCCGTCCGGTCACGTCGACGAGCGCGGCCGCATCGTCCGCCGACACCTCGAGGGCGACGAGCAGGGCTGGGACGGCAGGCGCGATCCAGGGCAGGTCGGCTCCCAGCACCACCACCGCGGGCGCGGCAGTCCTGGTCAGACCGGCGGCTAGTGCGGCGAGCGGGCCGCCGCCGGGCGGATCTTCCCGGCACCAGACGACCGCCGCATCGGCGGCGCGCGTCGGCCCCACGACGACCCGCCGCTGCGCGGCGCGCACCGCGTCGAGCACCCGGTCGAGCAGCCGCTGGCCGCCGAGGCGCAGCGCGGGCTTGTCGATGCCGCCGAGCCGGCGCGCCCCGCCACCCGCGATCACGACCGCGTCGAAGCGCACCGGCCCATTGTCCACAGGCTGGAACCGGGCACCCGGCCCGTCATGCATAGGCTCACCGACCATGCTGCACGCGACGACGCTCGCCGCGCTGACCGTGGCCGCGGTCGGGCTGGCCGCCTCGCCGTACCTCGCCGCGCTCACCGTGAGCGTCCCGGATCGCGAGGCGGCCCGCTGGTGGCGCGGGCGCCACCCGAGCCGGCCGGCACTGCTGTGGACGGCCGTGCTGGCGGTGGTGTTCGGCACACTGGCCGGGCGGGCAGTGGGCTGGACCGCTGCGCTGCCCGCGTTCGCCGGGTTGGCGCTGGCAGCCACGCCGCTGGCCCTGATCGACATCGTCCACCACCGGCTGCCCGACCGGCTCGTCTTGGCCGCCGCCGCGAGCGGCACGCTGCTGCTGTGCGCCGCGGCGCTGGCCACGAGTGACGGCGCCGCGCTGGCGAGGGCCGCCGAGGCGGCGCTCGCCGTCTTCGCGGCGTTCTTCCTGCTCGCGTTGGTCTCGCCGCAGTCACTCGGCTTCGGCGACGTCAAGCTGGCCGGCCTGCTCGGCGGCTACCTCGGCTGGCTTGGCTGGGGATACGTGCTGTACGGGATCGTCGCCGGGTTCGGCTGCGGCGCGTTGGCGGCGATGGCGCTGCTGGTCACGCGCCGGGCGTCGCTGCGCGCGCAGTTCGCGTTCGGCCCGGCGCTGATCGCCGGCGCGTTGCTCGTGGCCGCCGCGCATCCCGCACTCTGACAGACTTGTCCGCGTGCTGCGCTGGTTGACGGCCGGGGAGTCGCACGGCCCCGCGCTGGTCGCCGTGCTCGACGGCGTGCCGTCCGGCGTCGAGGTGACCACCGCCGACATCGCCCACGAGCTGGGCCGTCGGCGGCTCGGCTACGGGCGCGGCGCGCGGATGAGATTCGAGGCCGACGAGGTGGAGCTCACCGGCGGTGTCCGGCACGGGCGGACGCTCGGCGGCCCGGTGGCGGTCCGCGTCGGCAACACCGAATGGCCCAAGTGGCAGACGGTGATGGCCGCCGATCCGGTCGACGAGGAGGTGCTCGCCGCGCAGGCCCGCAACGCCGCGCTCACCCGTCCCCGGCCAGGCCACGCCGACCTCGCGGGCATGCAGAAGTACGACGTGGACGACGCCCGTCCGATCCTCGAGCGGGCCAGCGCCCGCGAGACGGCCGCCCGGGTCGCGCTCGGCACCGTCGCCCGGGCGTTCCTGCGCCAGGCGCTCGGGGTGCAGATCCTCAGCCATGTCGTGGCGATCGGCGAGATCTGCGCCTCCGACGCGCTGGTGCCCGAGCCGACGGACGTCGAGCGCATCGACGCGTCCGAAGTGCGCTGTCTCGATCGGGTGACGAGCGCGGCAATGATCGCGCACATCGACGCGGCGAAGCGGGCCGGCGACACGCTCGGCGGGGTGGTCGAGGTGGTGGCGCACGCGGTCCCGCCGGGGTTGGGCAGTCATGTGCAGTGGGATCGCCGGCTGGACTCGCGGCTCGCCGCTGCGCTGATGGGCATCCAGGCGATCAAGGGAGTCGAGCTGGGGGACGGGTTCGCGCTGGCCCGGACGCCCGGCTCGCGCGCGCACGACGAGATCGGCCGCGGCCCCGACGGCGCGATCCGCCGTCGCTCCGGCCGCTCTGGCGGCACCGAGGGCGGGATGAGCACGGGGGAGGTGCTGCGGGTGCGGGCCGCCATGAAGCCGATCTCGACCGTCCCCCGGGCCCTCGCCACCGTCGACACCGCGACCGGCGAGCCCGCCGTCGCGATCAACCAGCGCTCGGACGTCTGCGCGGTGCCGGCCGCCGGCGTGGTCGCGGAGGCCATGGTCGGCCTGGTGCTGGCCGACGCGGCGCTGGAGAAGTTCGGCGGGGACGCGCTCGCCGAGACCCGCCGCAACGCCCAGGCCTACCTGGCCCGCCTCGCCGAACGAGACCTGCGATGAGCGCGTGCGCGAACAGCCCGCGGGCCGTCCTCGTCGGCCTGCCCGGCAGCGGTAAGACGACCGCCGGGCGTCGACTCGCCGAGCTGCTCGGCGTCGCCTTCGCCGACTCCGACGACCTGGTGGCCGAACGCGCCGGGCGCAGCGTGGCGCAGATCTTCGCCGACGACGGCGAGGGCACGTTCCGCGAGATCGAGGCGGCGGCGATCGGTCAGGCGCTGGCGGGCTTCGACGGCGTGCTCGCCCTCGGCGGCGGAGCCGTGCTCGCGGCATCCACCAGGCAGGCGCTGGCCCGCAGCGGCGCGCCGGTGGTGCTGCTGCGCGCCGCCGTCACCACCCTGCGCCACCGGGTGGGGGACGGCCGGGACCGGCCGCTGCTCGCCGACGACACCGCGACCCGGCTCGGCGAGCTGGCCGCCGCCCGCGAGCCGCTCTACCGCGAGGTGGCAACCGTCGTCGTCGACACCGAGCGGCGCCGGCCGGCCCGGGTGGCCGAGGTGATCGCGTCGCTGCTGCCGGAATCCGCCACGCGCATCCCGGTCGGCGGCCCGGCGCCCTACGACGTCCTGGTCGGGCACAAGCTGCTCGGCGAGCTGCCCCCGCTGCTCGGCGCCGCGCTGCGCGTCGCCGTGATCCATCCACCGACGCTGCGGGTCACCGCCGACGGGGTCCGTGCCGACCTGGTCGAGCATGGCATGCAGGCCCACGCGATCGAGGTGCCCGACGGCGAGGACGCCAAGACGCTGCCGGTCGCGGGCTACTGCTGGGACGTCCTGGGCCAGGTCGGGTTCACCCGCTCGGATGCCATCGTCGGGCTGGGCGGGGGAGCGACCACCGACCTCGCGGGATGGGTCGCCGCCGGCTGGCTGCGCGGTGTTCGCGTCGTGCAGGTGCCGACCACGCTGGCCGGCATGGTGGACGCCGCGATCGGCGGCAAGACCGGCGTGAACACCGACCGCGGCAAGAACCTGGTCGGCGCGTTCCATCCGCCGGCCGGCGTGCTGTGCGACCTCGCCACCCTGGACAGCCTGCCGTCGAACGACTACGTCGCCGGGCTGGCCGAGGTCGTGAAGTGCGGCTTCATCGCCGACCCGACCATCCTCGAGCTGATCGAGGCCGACCCGGCCCGGGCCGCCAAGGCCGGCAACCCGGTCGAGCGCCTGCTCGTCGAGCGATCCGCGCGGGTCAAAGCCGCTGTCGTCGGCGAGGACCTCACCGAGCAAGGCCGGCGCGAGATCCTCAACTACGGCCACACGCTCGGCCATGCCATCGAGCGGGCCGAGCGCTACCGATGGCGGCACGGCGCCGCGGTATCGGTCGGCCTGGTCTACGCGGCCGCCCTCGGCCGCCTGCTCGGCCGCCTCGACGACGCCACCGCCGACCGACACCGCAGCCTGCTCGCGGCCCTCGGGCTGCCCGTCACCTACCGTCGCGACGCCTTCCCCGCCCTGCTCGAGACGATGCGCGTGGACAAGAAGGCGCGCGGCAACCGGCTGCGCTTCGTCGTCCTGGATGGTCTCGCTCGTCCGACCGTCGTGGACGGTCCCGACCCCGCGGTGCTGGCCGCGGCCTACGCGGAGGTGTCCGCATGACGCGTGCAGTCCTGGTGCTCAACGGCCCGAACCTGGGACGCCTCGGTGTGCGCGAGCCGGACGTGTACGGGACGGCGAGCTACGCCGAGCTCGAGGCCCTCTGCGTCAAGGGCGGCGCCGAGCTGGGCCTCGACGTCACCGTCCGGCAGAGCGATCACGAGGGCGAGCTGCTCGGCTGGCTGCACCAGGCCGCCGACGCGGCGACGCCGGTGGTCCTCAACGCCGGCGCACTGACCCATACCTCGGTGGCGCTGGGCGATGCCTGCGCCATGCTCACCGCGCCGCTGGTCGAGGTGCACATCAGCAACGTCTACCGGCGCGAGCGGTACCGCCACCGCAGCTATATCTCGGCGCACGCATCCGGCGTGATCGTCGGCCTGGGCGTCGAGGGGTACGTGCTCGCGCTCTCGTGGATCGCGGCCCGCGCGCAAAGTTGTTGATCTTTGACTTGTGGTCGATATTCGACCACAAGTCAAAGATCAACAGTGTCGGTAGCGGACAGCGTGCCGCGGCTCTACCTCTCCGGTATTGTCTACCGGGTTAGCCGAGATGGTGACCGGACGAGAGGGCCGTGACATGGACTGGACGCTCGCCTGCGCAGCACTGGGTGTCGGCGTCGTCGTCGGGTTGACCGGCATGGGCGGCGGGGCGCTGATGACGCCGATCCTCGTGCTCTTCTTCGGCATTCCACCGCTTACTGCCGTGTCGAACGACCTGGTGGCGAGCGCGGTGATGAAGCCGGTCGGGTCGTGGGTGCACCTGCGCCGGGGCACGGTTCGCCTCGACCTCGCGCGCTGGCTGTGTGTCGGATCGGTGCCGACCGCGTTCGCCGGTGTGCTGGTGGCCCGGGCGCTCGGGCGCGGGTCGGGTGTGCAGGAGGTCATCCAGTACGCGCTCGGCGGTGCGCTGCTCGCCGCGGCGGTGGGGATGTTTCTGCGCGCGTACCTCCGGCGCCGCGAGTCGAGCGATGCCACACCGGCGCTGCGCGTGCGCCCGCTGCCCACCGTGCTGGTCGGCGCGGTCGGTGGACTCGTCGTCGGGATGACGTCGGTCGGCTCCGGCTCGCTGATCATCGTCGCGCTGATGGCGCTCTACCCGGCGTTGCGCAGCCACGAGCTGGTCGGCACCGACCTCGTGCAAGCCGTGCCGCTCGTCGCCTCCGCCGCGCTGGGGCACATCCTGTTCGGCGACTTCCACCCGGCGATCACCGCGGCGTTGCTGGTCGGATCCGTGCCCGGGACGTGGATCGGCGCCCAGCTCTCCGCGCGGCTGCCGGGGCGGATCATCCGGCCGGCACTCGCGTTCGTCCTTCTCGCCTCGGCGCTGAAACTGTTCGGGATGAGCACGCCGGAGACCGGCGCGGTGCTGGCCGCGTCGCTCTTCCTCATCCCACCGCTGTGGATCGCGCTGCGCCGTCGCACGCCCGGGCCCATGCCCGAGATGGCCTAGACTGCCCAGTCGTGGCAACGACGAACGACTTGAAGAACGGCCTCGTGCTGAACCTGGACGGCCAGCTCTGGACCATCGTCGAATTCCAACACGTCAAGCCCGGTAAGGGCGGCGCGTTCGTCCGCACCACGCTGAAGAACGTGCTCTCCGGCAAGGTCGTCGACCGCACGTTCAACGCCGGCACCAAGGTCGAGACGGCCACCGTCGACAAGCGGTCGATGAGCTACCTCTACCGCGAAGGCAGCGACTTCGTGTTCATGGACGCCGACACCTACGACCAGGTCCACGTGCCGGCCGAGACGGTCGGCGAGAACGCCAACTACCTGCTCGACAACGCCGAGGCGGTCGTCGCGGTGCACGACAGCACGCCGCTCTACGTCGAGCTGCCCACCAGCGTCGAGCTGGTCATCAGTCACACCGACCCGGGCCTGCAGGGCGACCGCGCCACCGGCGGCACCAAGCCCGCGACGCTCGAGACCGGGGCCGAGATCCAGGTGCCGCTCTTCGTCACCACGGGCGAAAAGGTGAAGGTCGACACCCGGGACGGGCGCTACCTCGGCCGCGTGAGCAGTTGATCAGCTGCCGACGCACGCGCCGCACGAAGTGATGGGGCGCCGACGATGACCGCACGCAGCAAGGCACGCAAGCGAGCCGTCGACCTGCTCTACGAGGCCGATCTGCGCGGCGGTGACCCGCTGGGCACGCTGGCCGACCGGGTTGCGCTCGGCCAGCCGCCCGTCAACGCCTACACCGTCGAGCTCGTGGAGGGCGTGGCCGCCCACCGCGAACGCATCGACGAGCTGCTCGGCCGCTACGCCGAGGGGTGGACGGTCGAGCGGATGCCCGGCGTCGACCGCGCCGTGCTGCGACTGGGCATCTTCGAGCTGCTCTGGCGCGACGACGTGCCGGATGCCGTTGCGATCGACGAGGCCGTCGAGCTGGCGAAGACACTGTCCACGGACGAGTCGCCCCGCTTCGTCAACGGCGTGCTCGGCCGCATCCTGCGCGACCGCCCCACCGTCATCGCCGGCTGACCCCGGCGAGTCGGGTGGTTTACGGCTCGCCGTCGAGAATGAGCGAGTCCGGCGCCAGCACCTGCCAGCGCACCAGCTTCTCGGTGAGCCCCTCGACCGAGGTGTCGTACATGATCGCGAGCGAGCGCAGGTCCTCGGCGCGGATGGAGAGCACCCGGTTGCCGTAGTCGCCGCGCATCCGCTGGATCGCGGACGTGAAGCGCAGCAGCGGGCCGGAGTCGTCGGCGGGCACCGTCTGCAGGCGCTCCAGGTTGATGACGATCTTGCTCAGCCCCGGCATGCTGCTGCCGACGTGCGCGTGCTCCTTGGGCAGCAGCTCGCTCACCGGGACGCCGTAGAAGTCGGCGAGCTCGGAAAGCCGCTGCACCGACACGGCGCGATCGCCCCGCTCGTACGAACCGACGACCACGGCCTTCCACCGTCCGTCGGATTTGCGTTCTACGCCATGCAGCGACAGGTGCTGCTGGGCGCGGATCGCCCGCAGCCGGGCGCCCAGGGCCTTGGCGTATTCGTGCGTGCCTTGCGGCTCGTCCTCCAGTAGGTCGGTCACGGTCAGTACGTCCTCATTCCGGTGCGGTGTGAGGGGGCGTACGCGACGGTAACCGCCGGTGATCGGCGCGTCAACAATATGTGTGGCCGCAGCGCTGATATGGTGTGCGCGGTCGAGGCATCCTTTAAAGGCCCGTCCCGTGAGGCGGACAAGGAGGTCAGGTTTGCGCAGCCGCGCGCTCTCGCCGGTCAGCCCGGTGTTGGGCCCGGACGACATCAGCCGGGTCATCGATCGAATCGCCCACCAAATCGTCGAGAAGACCGCCGCCGCGGGCGATGTGGCGCTGCTCGGCATCCCCACCCGCGGCGTGCCGCTGTCGCGCAGGTTAGCGGCGCGGCTCGCGACGTTTCGCGACGCGACCGTGCCGGTCGGCGCCCTGGACACCACGCTGTACCGCGACGACCTGCGGCTTCGTGGCGTCCGCCCGCTCGCTGAGACCGTCGAGCCGGAGGGCGGCGTCACCGACCGGCTGGTGGTCCTCGTCGACGACGTACTCTTCTCCGGGCGGACCATCCGGGCGGCGCTGGACGCGATCCGCGACCTCGGCCGGCCACGCGCCGTGCAACTCGCAGTGCTCGTCGACCGCGGTCACCGTCAGTTACCGATCCGGGCCGACTACGTCGGCAAGAACCTGCCGACGGCGCTGAACCAGAAGGTGCGGGTGCTGCTCACCGAGATCGACGGCGAGGACGCCGTCTACGTCGACGGGCCGGCCGGGTGAGCCGGCACCTGCTCTCCGCCGCGGACCTCTCCCACGACGGCGCGGTGCAGATTCTGGACACCGCCGAGCAAATGGACCGCGCGCTCGCCGGGCGCGAGGTGAAGAAGCTGCCGCCGTTGCGCGGGCGGACCGTGGTGAACCTGTTCTACGAGGACTCCACCCGCACCCGTACCTCCTTCGAGCTGGCGGCGAAACGGCTCTCCGCCGACGTCGTCAACTTCTCGGCCAAGGGCTCGAGCGTGAGCAAGGGCGAGTCGCTGAAGGACACCGCGCTCACCCTGGAGGCGATGGGCGCGGACGCTGTGGTCATCCGGCACTCCTACTCCGGCGCGGCGCACCGGCTCGCCCAGTGGGTCCGCGGCAGCGTCGTCAACGCCGGCGACGGCACCCACGAGCACCCCACCCAGGCGCTGCTCGACGCGTTCACCATGCGCCGGCGACTGCGCGGCGGCGCTGGAGACTTAGCGGGGCTGCGCGTGGCCATCGTCGGCGACGTGCTGCACTCGCGGGTGGCCCGGTCGAACGTCGTGCTCCTCGCCACGCTCGGCGCGCAGGTGACGCTGGTCGGGCCGCCGACGCTGCTGCCGGTCGGCGTGCAGGCCTGGCCGGCAGAGGTGTCCTACGACCTCGACGCCGCCCTGCCGTCCTGCGACGTGGTGATGATGCTGCGGGTGCAGCGCGAGCGGACGGCGGGGGGTTTGCCCGAGGGAGCTCGCGACCTCGGCGGTCAGTATTTCCCGAGTGCGCGGGAGTATGCCCGGCGCTACGGCCTGGACGCCCGCCGAATGGCGGTTCTCGGCGACGACGCCATCGTCATGGCTCCGGGGCCGATCAATCGCGGCATGGAGATCGCCGCCGAGGTCGCCGACGATCCCAAGCGCTCGACGATCGTCGAGCAGGTCACCAATGGAGTGTCCGTCCGCATGGCAGTGCTGTACCTGCTGCTCGGGGGACGCGAATGACGTTGGTTTTGCGGGGCGTCCGGCCGTACGGCGAGGACGTCACAGACGTGCTGCTGGACGGCGAAGTGATCGCCGGTATCGGTGCCGGGCTCTCCGGCGACGAGGTGGTCGACGGCCACGGCCTCGTGCTGCTTCCCGGGCTGGTCGACCTCCACACCCACCTGCGCGAGCCCGGCCGCGAGGACGCGGAGACCGTCGAGTCGGGATCAGCGGCCGCCGCGCTCGGCGGCTACACGGCCGTCTTCGCGATGCCGAACACCGAGCCGGTGGCCGACACTGCCGGCGTCGTGGAGCAGGTGCTCCGCCTAGGGCACGACGTCGGGCTGGTCGACGTCGCACCGATCGGCGCCGTGACCGCTGGCCGGGCCGGTGAGCAGCTCGCCGAGCTGGGCGCGATGGCCGACTCGGCCGCGCGGGTGCGGGTGTTCAGCGACGACGGGTCGTGCGTCGCCGACCCGGCGTTGATGCGCCGGGCGCTGGAATACGTCAAGGCGTTCGACGGGGTGATCGCCCAGCACGCCGAGGAGCCCCGGCTCACGGTCGGCGCCCAGATGCACGAGGGCGAGGTGTCGGCCCGACTCGGCCTGGCCGGCTGGCCGTCGGTGGCCGAGGAGGCGATCGTCGCCCGCGACGTCCTGCTGGCCGCGCACGTGGGCTCGCGGCTGCATGTGTGCCACGTCTCGACCGCCGGTTCCGTGGAGATCATCCGGCTGGCCAAGGCAGCCGGTATGCCGGTGACCGCCGAGGTGACGCCGCACCACCTCGTGCTCACCGACACGCTCGCCGAGTCCTACGACCCGGTGTTCAAGGTGAACCCGCCGCTGCGCACCTCCGCCGACGTGGCAGCGCTGCGGGACGGTCTCGCCGACGCGACGATCGACTGCGTGGCCACCGACCACGCGCCGCACGCCCTGGAGGACAAGGAGACCGAGTGGGGTGCGGCGCGTCCGGGCATGCTCGGCCTGCAGACCGCGCTCTCGGTGGTCATCGAGACGATGGTGCTCCCCGGCCGGCTCGACTGGCGGGGCGTCGCCGACCGGATGAGCGTGGCGCCCGCGCGGATCGGCCGGCTGGCCGGACACGGTGGCTCGGTCGACGTCGGTCAGCCAGCCAACCTGGTGCTGGTCGATGCCGACGCCCGGTGGACCGTGTCGCCGTCGGCGTTGGCGTCCAAGTCCCGGAACACGCCGTTCGCCGGGCGGACGCTTCCCGGGCGGGTGGTCACGACCTTCCTGCGTGGGCGGGCGACGGTGCGCGACGGCGAGCTCGCGCACAACCTCGCCGGAGTCACGGCATGATCCGAACGCTGCTCGTTCTCGTCTGCCTGCTGGCGCTGGCGCTCGCCGTCTGGGCGATGTGGGCGGGCTGGCGGCACCGGGCCAGGAGGCAGGCCGGCCTCCCGCCGCTGCCGGAGCCGCCGCCCGACCTGGACGAGCCGCTCCTGCCCCCGCTCTCCGGCCTCTACGTCGGCACCACCTCGGCGGCGAGCTGGCAGGACCGGATCGTCGCACACGGTCTCGGCGTGCGCGCGGACGCGACCATCGCCCTGTACGGGGATGGGCTGCTCATCGACCGGGTGGTCGAGGCGCCGATCTTCATCCCGTCCTGGTCGGTCGTCGAGGCGCGGCTGGCGCCCGCGCTCGCCGGCAAGGTCGTCGGCGCGGGTGGCCTGCTGGTGGTCCGCTGGCGGCACGGCGACGCGGAACTGGACACCGGCGTGCGGGCCGACGACAAGAGCGCCTACCCGCAATGGGTGCTCGCCATCAACCAGCGGATCCCCGCATGAGCGAGGCCGCCATCCTGGTCCTGGAGGACGGCCGGACGTTCGCCGGCGACGCGTACGGCGCGCCCGGCGAGACGTTCGGCGAGGCGGTGTTCGCCACCGGCATGACCGGCTACCAGGAGACGCTCACCGACCCGTCCTACCACCGGCAGGTCGTCGTGCAGACCGCGCCGCACATCGGCAACACCGGCGTCAACGACGAGGACGCCGAGTCGCGGCGGATCTGGGTGGCCGGCTACGTCGTGCGCGACCCGGCGCGCCGCGCGTCCTCCTGGCGGGCGAGCCGCTCGCTCGACGAGGAGCTCTGCGCGCAGGGTGTCGTCGGGATCAGCGGCGTCGACACCCGCGCGCTCACCCGGCACCTGCGCGAGCGGGGCGCGATGCGCTGCGGGATCTCGACGACGGCGTCACGGGACGAGCTGCTGGCCCGCGTCCTCGCCGCGCCACCGATGACCGGCGCCGACCTCTCCGCCGAGGTGACGACGCCGCGGCCCTACACCGTGGACGCGATCGGCACGCGCCGGTTCGCGGTGGCCGCGCTGGACTACGGCATCAAGGCGATGACCCCGCACCGGATGGCAGAGCGCGGCATCACCACGCACGTCCTGCCGTCGACCGCCACCGCCGCCGACGTCCGCGCCACCGGGGCCGACGCCATGTTCCTCGCGAACGGCCCGGGTGACCCGGCTACCGCCGACGCCGCCGTCGCCACGGTGCGCGATCTCCTGCGCGCCGGCGTGCCGATCTTCGGCATCTGCTTCGGCAACCAGGTGCTCGGCCGGGCGTTCGGGTTCGGCACGTACAAGCTGCGCTTCGGCCACCGCGGGATCAACCAGCCGGTACAGGACCGCGCCACCGGCAAGGTGGAGATCACCGCGCACAACCACGGGTTCGCAGTCGATGCCCCCCTCGACCGGGCGACTTCGACGGAGTTCGGCGACGTCGAGGTCAGCCACGTCTGCCTGAACGACGGCGTCGTGGAAGGCCTGCGAGCCCGCGACGTCAAGGCGCTCAGCGTGCAGTACCACCCGGAGGCCGCGGCCGGCCCGCACGACGCCGCGTACCTCTTCGACCGGTTCGCCGCCCTCTTGGAAGGCGAACGATGACGCACCGCGTGGAGCTGCTGGATGCCTAGGCGCACCGACCTCGAGCACATCCTGGTCATCGGCTCGGGGCCGATCGTCATCGGTCAGGCCTGCGAGTTCGACTACTCCGGCACCCAGGCGTGCCGGGTGCTGCGCGCCGAAGGGTTGCGCGTCAGCCTGGTCAACTCCAACCCGGCGACGATCATGACCGACCCCGAGTTCGCCGACGCCACCTACGTCGAGCCGCTCACACCGGAGTTCGTCGAACGGGTGATCGCCGCCGAGCGTCCTGATGCGCTCCTGGCGACGCTCGGCGGGCAGACCGCGCTGAACCTCGCGGTCGCGCTGCACGAGAACGGCGTGCTGGAGAAGTACGGGGTCGAGCTGATCGGCGCCGACATCGAGGCGATCGCCAAGGGCGAGGATCGCCAGCGGTTCAAGGACATCGTCCGTTCGGTGGGGGCGGACGCCCCGGCCTCGAAAGTCTGCGACACGCTCGACGACGCGGCCGGGTTCGCGGCGTCGGTCGGCAATCGCGTCGTGATCCGCCCGTCGTTCACGATGGGCGGCCTCGGCTCGGGCCTGGCCGCAAGTGCCGACGAGGTGCGGACCATGGTCGCCCGCGGCCTCGCGGCGAGCCCGGTGCACGAAGTGCTGGTCGAGGAGAGCGTGCTCGGCTGGAAGGAGTTCGAGCTCGAGCTGATGCGCGACCGGCACGACAACGTCGTGGTCGTCTGCTCGATCGAGAACCTCGACCCGATGGGTGTGCACACCGGCGACTCGATCACCGTGGCGCCGGCGATGACGCTCACCGACCGCGAGTACCAGCACATGCGCGACGTCGGGATCGCCGTGCTGCGCGCCGTCGGCGTCGACACCGGCGGCTGCAACATCCAGTTCGCGGTCGACCCGAAGACCGGCCGGATGATCGTCATCGAGATGAACCCGCGGGTGTCGCGGTCGTCCGCCCTCGCGTCGAAGGCGACCGGCTTCCCGATCGCCAAGATCGCCGCCAAGCTGGCGGTCGGCTACACCTTGGACGAGATCCCCAACGACGTGACCCGCGAGACGCCGGCGTGCTTCGAGCCGGCGCTGGACTACGTCGTCGTCAAGGTGCCACGGTTCGCGTTCGAGAAGTTCCCCGGCGCCGACCCGGTGCTCACCACGCACATGAAGAGCGTCGGCGAGGCGATGGCCATCGGGCGGAACTTCACCGAGGCGCTGGGCAAGGCGCTGCGTTCCATGGAGACCACGGACGCCGGCTTCTGGACCCGTGCCGATCCGGTGCTCGACGAAAACGAGCTGCGCGCGGCGGTCGCGACGCCGACGGACGGGCGGATCTACCGGGTGGAGCAGGCGCTGCGCGCCGGGCTCCCGGTCGATGAGGTGGCGCAGCTCTGCGGCATCGACCCCTGGTTCCTCGATCAAATCGCCCAGATCTGCGAGCTGCGTGCAGAGCTTGCCGGCGCGGCAGTGCTCACGCCGGCCCTGCTCGGCAAAGCCAAGCGCCACGGCGTCTCCGACCGGCAGCTCGCCGCGCTGCGGCCTGAGCTGGCCGGCGAGGACGGCGTGCGGCTGCTGCGGCTGCGGGCCGGCATCCGTCCGGTGTTCAAGACCGTCGACACCTGCGCCGCCGAGTTCGCCGCCCGGACGCCATATCACTACTCGTCCTACGACGAAGAGAGCGAGGTGGCGCCGCAACGCGACCGGCCGAAGGTGATCATCCTGGGCAGCGGCCCGAACCGCATCGGGCAGGGCATCGAGTTCGACTACTCGTGCGTGCACGCGGTGATGGCACTGCGCTCTGCTCCTGACAACGACGGCGCCGGCTACGAGACCGTGATGGTCAACTGCAACCCCGAGACCGTGTCGACCGACTACGACACCGCCGACCGGCTCTACTTCGAGCCGCTGACCCTCGAGGACGTGCTCGAGGTGGTGCACGCCGAGGCCGAATCCGGCGACCTGGCCGGGGTGATCTGCACCCTGGGCGGGCAGACCCCGCTCGGGCTCGCCCAGCAGCTCAAGGACGCGGGCGTCGCGGTGCTGGGCACCCAGCCCGAGGCGATCGAGCTGGCCGAGCATCGCGGGGCGTTCGGGCGGGTGCTCGACGCGGCCGGCCTCCCGTCGCCCAAACACGGGACGGCAACCTCGTTCGAGGAGGCGAAGGCCGTCGCCGACGCGATCGGCTACCCGGTGCTGGTGCGCCCGTCCTACGTCCTGGGCGGGCGCGGCATGGAGATCGTGTACGACGAGGCGCACCTGTCCGGCTACATCGCGCGGGCCACCGAGATCACGCCCCGGCATCCCGTGCTGGTGGACCGGTTCCTCGACGACGCCGTCGAACTCGACGTCGACGCGCTCTACGACGGAGCCGAGCTCTACCTCGGCGGCGTCATGGAGCACATCGAGGAGGCCGGCATCCACTCCGGCGACTCGGCCTGCGCGCTGCCGCCGATCACGCTGGGCGCGACCGATATCGCCGCGGTGCGCGCGTCCACGCTGGCGATCGCGGCCGGGGTCGGGGTGCGCGGGCTGCTGAACGTGCAGTACGCGCTGGCCGGCGACGTGCTGTACGTGCTGGAGGCGAATCCCCGGGCCAGCCGCACCGTGCCGTTCGTCTCCAAGGCGACCGCGGTGCCGCTGGCCAAGGCCGCGGCGCGGATCGCGCTGGGCGCGACGATCGCGCAGCTGCGCGCCGAGGGCCTGCTGCCGCGTTCCGGCGACGGCGGCGACCTGCCCGTCGACGCGCCGATCGCGGTGAAGGAGGCGGTGCTGCCGTTCCACCGCTTCCGCAGCCCGGACGGCGCGCACGTCGACTCGCTGCTCGGCCCGGAGATGAAGTCCACCGGCGAGGTCATGGGCTTCGACGCGGTCTTCGGCACCGCGTTCGCCAAGTCCCAGGCGGCGGCCTACGGGTCGCTGCCGACGCACGGCACGGTGTTCGTCAGCGTGGCCAACCGCGACAAGCGCGCGGCGATCTTCCCGGTCAAGCGGCTGTTCGACCTGGGTTTTCGCATCCTCGCCACGTCGGGCACCGCGCAGGTGCTGCGCCGCAACGGCGTCGCGGCCGAGGTGGTCGGCAAGTTCTCCGACGGGCCGGGCAACGTCGTGGAGAAGATCGCGGCCGGTGAGGTCGACCTGGTGATGAACACGCCGTGGGGTTCGCCAGGCAACTCCGGCCCGCGGGTCGACGGGTACGAGATCCGCACCGCCGCGGTGGCCGCCGGGATCCCGTGCCTGACGACCGTGCAGGCCGCCGCCGCCGCGGTGCAGGGCATCGAGGAGCTCGTCCGCGGCGAGGTGGGAGTGCGCTCGCTGCAGGACCTGCATGCCCAGCTCGCCGCCTGGCGGGGCGAGGCGTGAACGGTGCGGTGCAGGAGGTCGGCACGATCCTGGATGCGGCTCCCGTCGGCGCGTACCTGCAGTTCACTGTGGCCGCGCCGGGCGTGGCGGCGGGGTTCCGGGCGGGGCAGTTCGTCGCCGTCGCGGTCGGTGGCCCGCACACGTCGATGATCCTGCGCCGCGCGTTCGCGCTCTGCGACGCGAGCGCCGACGGCACGATCTCGTTCGTCGTCGCCGAGCACGGGCCGGGCACCCGATGGCTGGTGCGCCGCCGCGCCGGTGAAATGCTCGACGTCGTCGGGCCGCTAGGTACCCCCTTCGCGCTGCCGGCCGGGGCCGAGCCCGCGGTGCTGGTCGGCGGCGGGTACGGGACGGCGCCACTGATCCCCCTCGCCCGCCAGCTGATCTGCGCCGGCTCGCCGGTGCAGATCCTCCTAGGCGCGGGCACGGCAGCGCGGCTCTTCGGCGAAGGCGCGGCGCGCGACATCGCGGCAGTGACGGTCACCACCGAGGACGGCTCGGCCGGCCGACGAGGCCTGGTCACCGAGGCGCTCCCCGCCGCCATCGACCGCACCGGGGCGCAGATCGTCTACGCCTGCGGGCCGATGCCGATGCTGCGCGCCGTCGGTGACATCGCCGCGGCACACGGCATCCCGGCGCAGGTTGCGGTCGAGGAGGCGATGGCCTGCGGCATCGGCGTCTGCATGACCTGCGTCCTGCCGGTGCGCTGCGACGACGGCGCGTCTCGCTTCGTCCGCTCCTGCGTCGACGGGCCGGTGTTCGACGCCGACCGGATCCGCTGGGCCGACGTGGCAACGCTCCCCGACGACCTGGTGGGCGCCGACGTCATGCGGGGCCGCTGACGTGGCCGACATGACCGCTCGGCTCGGCGCGCTCACCGTGCCGAACCCGGTGCTCACCGCGTCCGGCTGCGCCGCCGCCGGGCGCGAGCTGCACCAGTTCTTCGACGTCGCCCGGCTGGGCGCCGTCGTCACCAAGTCGATCATGCTGCGGGCGCGGTCGGGGCGTGCGACGCCGCGGATGGCCGAGACGCCCAGCGGCATGCTCAACTCGATCGGCCTGCAGGGGCCCGGCATCGACGCGTTCATCGCGCACGACCTCGCCTGGCTGGCCGAGCGCGGTGCGCGGGTCGTGGTGTCCATCGCCGGCGGGCGTAGCGACGAGTACGTCGAGCTGACTCGGCGGCTACGCGGACAGCCCGCCGTCGCGATGATCGAGGTGAACATCTCCTGCCCGAACGTCGAGAGCCGCGGGGAGGTCTTCGCCTGCGACGCCGCCGCGTCCGCGCAGGTGATCGGCGCCGTCCGTCGCGCCGCCGACCCGGCGACGCCGGTCTTCGCCAAGCTCTGCCCGGATGTCACCGACATCGTCGCCATCGCCCGCGCCTGCGCCGACGCCGGGGCGGACGGGCTCTCGCTGATCAATACGCTGCTGGGCATGGTCATCGACGTCGACACGATGGCCCCGGCGCTCGGCGGCGGCACCGGCGGCCTGTCCGGCCCGGCGATCCGCCCGGTGGCGGTGCGCTGCGTCTGGCAGGTGCACCAGGCGCTGCCGGCGATGCCGATCCTCGGCATGGGCGGCATCCGGTCGGGCCTGGACGCGCTGCAGTTCGTCCTGGCCGGCGCGTCGGCGGTGTCGGTGGGGACGGCGGTGTTCGGCGACCCGTCCGCGCCGATCCGAGTGCTCGCCGAGCTCGAGCAGGCACTCGACGAGCGCGGATTCGCCGCGCTCACCGACGCGGTGGGCTATGCGCACCGGGTGCCCGTCGGGGTCGCGCAGTGACGTTCGGGGCACGGCTCGACGCGGCGCTCTCCGCGCGGGGCCCGCTGTGCGTCGGCATCGACCCGCACCCGGCCCTGCTGCAGGCGTGGGGCCTCCCGGTCGACGTGACCGGCCTGGAACGGTTCGCGCTCACCTGCGCCTCGGCCCTCGGCGGCGACGTGGCCGTGGTGAAACCGCAATCGGCGTTCTTCGAACGCTTCGGCGCGGCCGGCGTCGCGGTGCTCGAGCGGACCGTCGCCGGCTGCCGCGAGTCGGGCGCGCTGGTCCTGCTCGACGTCAAGCGCGGCGACATTGGCACCACCATGGACGCCTACGCCGCCGCCTACCTCGATCCGGACTCGCCGCTCGCGGTCGACGCGATCACGCTGAGCCCGTACCTCGGGGTCGGCGCGCTGCAGCCGGCGTTCGACGCCGCCACCCGGCATGACGCCGGCGCGTTCGTGCTCGCGCTCACGTCCAACAAGGACGGCCGGCCGCTGCAGAACGCTCGCACCGATGACGGCCGGCCCGTCGTACAGGTCGTGGTCGACGAGCTGGCCGAGCGCAACGAGAGATGCACCCCGTTCGGGCCGCTGGGCGTCGTCGTCGGCGCCACCGTCGGCGAGGCCAGGGTCGACCTGCAACGCCTCAACGGCCCGATCCTGGTGCCCGGTGTCGGCGCGCAGGGCGGCACGGCAGCGGACGTGCGCCGCATCTTCGCGGGCGTGTTGCGCAGGGTGCTGCCCAGCACGTCGCGCGAGGTGCTGCGCCACGGCCCGGACTTCGCCGCTTTGCGCGAGGCCGCCCACCGGCAGGCCGACGAGTTCGCCTTCCTGCGCGCCTGATCACGATTCGGTCAGAGTCGCGTTTGGTTACCGTCGGCTCCCAGGATGCCGGGGCATGCTGGCGTGGTGAGTGTGCGTCCGCGTCCCCACCGCTTTGCCGCCGCCCTGTTCGGCACCGTCGCCGCGTTTGCGAGCCTGGCGCTGGTCGCCGGATGCACGTCCGGCAGCCAAGCCGGGGCCGGCCCGTCGACCGTCGTCACGACCGTGACGGCGGCGCCGAAGTCAGCCAGCGCGTCGCATACGACGCCCAAGCCGTCGCCGACGACGCCGGGGCCGAAACGCGGCTCCGGCGCGCCGGTGCACGTGAAGCTGTACGAGAACGACGGGCAGAGGTTCGGCGTCGGGATGCCGATCGTCGCCTACTTCTCGGCGATGGTGACCGACGCGACGTCCTTCGACCTCGCGGCCAAGGTGACCGTGAACGGCGTCCCGGTGCACGGCGCCTGGTACTGGGAGCGGTCCAACATCCTGCCCGGCTACCCGCTGGAGGCGCATTACCGGCTGCCCACGTACTGGCGGGCAGACTCGGTGATCAACGTCGACCTGCCACTGGCCGGCGTCAGCGCCGGGCCCGGGCTGGTATTCGACGACAACCTCACCCTGCACATGCTCACCGGTGACGCCCAGGTCGTGAAGATCGACGGCCAGCCCGGCGTCGACAAGATGTGGGTGTACGACAACGGCCGGCTCATCCGGACGTTCGACATCTCGCTCGGTGCCGCGGACACCCCGACCTACGCGGGCACCGCGGTCGTCATCGGCAAGGCCAACCCGCAGGACATGGTGAGCGCACCCGGTGAGCCGTACTACAACCTGGAGGTGCCGTGGTCGGTGCGGGTGACCTATGACGGCGAGTTCCTGCACGATGCCTATTGGAACGGCGAACTGGGGCAGGCGAACCTGTCCCACGGCTGCACGAACATGGCCCCCGCGGACGCGCAGTGGTACTACAACTGGTCGCAGATCGGCGACCCGGTGACCTGGACCAACACCGGCACCTCGCAGACTGTGCCGGTCTGGGACGGCTACGGCGACTGGAACCTGTCCTGGGCGGCCTACAAGCAGGGCGGTCTGCTCAGCCCGCCGTCGGTTTCGTGATCCGGTCGAGCTCGGCTAGATCCTCGCGACCAGGGCGCCACTGACCGGCGGCGACGTTGGCTGCCACCTGCTCCGGCGATGTCGCGCCGGCGATCACCGAGGAGACGCACGGCTTCGCGGCGAGGCCGCCCACCGCGACGTCGAGCAGGGTGACGCCGCGGTCAGCGGCGAACGCCAAAAGCCGGTCGAGCGCGTCGAACGCCGGGTCCGTGAGCAGCGACTCGCGCCCCACCAGCCGGCTGCCGGGCGGCGGCGGGGCGTCGCGCCGGTACTTGCCGGTCAGCAGGCCGTTCGCCAGCGGGTAGTACGGCAGCAGCCCGATCCGGTAGTGCTCCAGCGCCGGCAGCAGGTCGGCCTCCGCGCGCCGTTCGAGCAGGTTGTACTCGTTCTGCGCGCTCACGAACCGCTCGAACCCACGGCTGCGCGCCGTCCACTCGGCGTCAGCGACCTGCCATCCGGCGAAGTTGGACGAACCGAGGTAGCGCACCTTGCCCTCGCGCACCAAGTCGTCCAACGTCGCGAGCGTTTCATCGATCCGCGTTCCCGGGTCGGGACGATGCAGCTGGTACAGGTCGATCCACTCCGTGCGCAGCCGCCGCAGCGACGAGTCGACCGCGCGGCGAATGTAGCGGCGCGAACCACGCGCACCCCAGTCCTCGCCGTTGTCGTTGCCGCGCCGCCGCACGTCGCTGCCGAACTTCGTCGCGATGATCACGTCGTCGCGGCGCCCCTCGAGCGCGGCGCCGAGCCGCTCCTCCGACGCGCCGTAGGAGTCGGCCGTGTCGAACAGCGTGATCCCCGCGTCGAGCGCGGCGTGCACGACCGCGCGGCTCTGCCCGGCGTCGAGCTTCATCCCGAAGTTGTTGGTGCCCAGCCCGACGACGGACACCACCAGCCCGGAGTCGCCCAGGTGCCGGAACTCCATGGCGGCCACCCTACGACCGGAGGCGCCCTTCGAGGTGCCGCCTCGACGCGCGCCTGCCCGATTGTTGATCTAGGGGTTGTGGCTGAATAGCAGCCACAACCCCTAGATCAACAATGGCAGTGCGCAACTGCCCGGCGTGTCAACCGACCAGGGTCTTCGTCGCGCCGACCAGCTCGGCGAGGCCCTTCTTGGCGTCGCTGAAGAACATGCTCGTTTTCGGGTCGGTGTAGAGGTCGTTGTCGATGCCGGCGTAGCCCGAAGCCATCGACCGCTTCACGACGATGATCGACTTGGCGTGGTCGACGTTGAGGATCGGCATGCCCGACACCGCATTCCCCGGCCGGCGCGCCGCCGGGTTGGTGACGTCGTTGGCGCCCACCACCAGCGCCACGTCGGCGCGCTCGAACTCCGGATTGATCTCGTCCATCTCCTTGAGCTGGTCGTAGGGCACGTTCGCCTCGGCGAGCAGCACGTTCATGTGCCCGGGCATCCGGCCGGCGACCGGGTGAATCGCGTACGAGACCTCGATGCCGCGCTCCTCCAGCAGTGCCGCCAGCTCGCGGATCTCGTGCTGCGCCTGGGCGGCGGCCAGCCCGTACCCCGGCACGACGATCACCTTCTGCGCATACGCGAGCTGCAGCGCGGCGTCGTCGACGGCGATCGAGCGCACCGTTCCGCCGCCCGGGCCGGCCTCGACCACGGCCGAGCCGCCGGTGCCGAACCCGCCGGCGATGATGTTGACGATCGACCGGTTCATGGCGTCGGCCATCAGCTTGGTCAGGATGCTGCCGGATGCGCCGACGAGGGCGCCGGCAATGGTCAGGATCGGGTTGCCGAGCACGAAGCCGGCCATCGCCACCGCGGTGCCGGTAAACGCGTTCAGCAGCGAGATCACGACGGGCATGTCGGCGCCGCCGATGGGCAACACCATGAAGATGCCGAACCCGAGCGAGACGATCGCGACGCCCGCGAGCACGCCGACGTTGTGTGCGCCGGCGATCACCCAGCCGCCGCCGGCAGCCGCGGCGGCGATCACGATGCTGGACGCGGCACGGGCGCCCGGGAAGGTCACCGGCCTGCTCAGGTAGCCCTGCAGCTTGGCCGCGGCAAGCAGCGACCCGGAGAACGTCGTGCAACCGATGACGATGTCGAGCACGGTCGCGGTGGCGGTACCGGCGGGCTGATGCGGGTTCTGGTTGTAGTCCGCGATCGCGATCAGCGCGGCCGCGCCGCCGCCGACGGCGTTGAACAGGCTGACCAGCTGCGGCATGGCGGTCATCGCGATCCGACGCGCCGAAAAGAGCCCCGCCGCGGCGCCCACCAGCGAGCCGACGATCAGCACCACCCAGCGGGTCGAGTTCATCGTCCCACCGTGTGCCACGTCGGCCAGCACCGCGCAGATCGCGACGATCATGCCGGCCGCGGAGACCAGGTTGCCCCGCCGGGCCGTCGCGGGGGAGTTCATGAGGTGCAGGCCGAGGACGAAGCAGACCGCCCCGGCGAGGGAGAAGAACCGGACCCCCTGCTCGAACCCGCTCATCCTCGCTCGTCCTTGCGGGCCGGCATCGGGCGCTTCTTGAACATCTGCAGCATCCGGTCGGTCACCACATAGCCGCCGACGACGTTGGCGGCCGCGAACGCCGCCGCAATGAACATCAGCACGTACCCCACGACGCCCTGCACATAGCTCGCCAGCACGATCACGCCGACCAGCACGACACCGTGGATGGAGTTCGCGCCGGACATCAGCGGGGTGTGCAGCGTCGCGGGCACCTTGCTGATCACCTCGAAGCCGACCAGCAGGGCGAGGACGAAGATGGTGATGTCACCGACGAACGAGCCGGTCATGCGGGGCCCCCGCGAAATCGCGGAGCGTGAGCGGAGCGATTTTGTGCGGTGCTCATGACGAAGACTCCTCGGCGAGCAGGGCGGCGGTGGCGGCCTGAACCACCTTGCCGCCGTGGGTGATCAGGACGCCGGCGGCGATCTCGTCGCCTTCGGCGAGCAGCTCGTCGATGCGCAGCTTGCCGTCGCCCAACAGGTGCAGCAGCAGCGCGCTGATATTGCGTGCGTAGGTGTTCGACGCAGAGGTCGCCATCAGCGACGGGAGATTCCCCGCGCCGATCACCGTGACGCCGTTGTCGGTGACCGTCGTGGCTGCCGGCCGGGACACCTCGACGTTGCCGCCGAGCTCGCTCGCCGCCATGTCGACGATGACCGAGCCGGCGCGCATCCGCTTCACCGCCTCGGCGGTGACCATGAGCGGCGGGCGCCGCCCCGGCACCTGCGCGGTGGTGATGACGACGTCGTGCTTGACGATGTGGTCGGTGAGCTCGGCCTGCTGCGCCGCCTGCTCCTCCGCGGTGAGCGCCCTGGCGTATCCGCCCTCCCCGGCGGCGTCGGTGACCGACCTCAGCTCGATGAACTGCGCGCCCAGCGACTTCGCCTCCTCGCGGGTGTTGGGGCGAACGTCGTACGCACGCACGATCGCGCCGAGCCGTTTGGCCGTCCCGATCGCTTGCAAGCCGGCGACACCGATGCCGAGCACCAGCACCTCCGCCGGCTTGGACGTCCCCGCGGCGGTGATCAGCATCGGGAAGAAGCGGTCGAACCGGTCGGCGGCCAGCAATACGGCCTTGTAGCCGGCGACATTCGCCTGCGAGGAGAGAGCATCCATGCCCTGCGCCCGGGTGAGCGTGCGCGGCAGCGCGTCCAAGCTGACCGCGGTGACCCCGCCGTCGGCAAGGCGGCGCATCAACTGCGGCTGCAGCAACGGCGCCAGCAGGCCGATCACCGTCTGGCCGTTGCGCAGCCGATCGACGTCGGGGAGGCCGACCGAGACGAGCACGTCGGCGTCGCCGTAGAGCTGCGCTGTGTCGACCACGGACGCGCCGGCCTGCGCGTACTGCTCGTCGGCGCACCAGGCAGCCTCGCCCGCGCCCGACTCGACGAGCACCTCTGTCCCCGCGCTCGCGAGCCGGGGGACCGTGTCCGGAGTCACGGCGACGCGACGCTCGCCGTCGGCCGTCTCGCGGACGACACCGACCCGCAGCGCTGTCATCGTCGCGTCCTCCGCTCGCTTCCTTCGATCAGCCGAACCCTAGTGTCAGGCTCGCCGTGCGGCGCAGTGGCCGAGGCCACAGTCCTATCACGCGTCACCGTGCACGGTCGGGCCGCCGAGAGCGCGGTGCCGGTAGGTTCGCCGTCATGCCCGCCGCTCGGCTGACCGTCCTCTCCGGGCCGTCGGGCGTGGGGAAGGGCACGGTCGTCGCTGCCGTGCGGCAGATGTACCCGCACGTGTGGGTATCGGTGTCGTGCACCACCCGCCCGCCACGGCCGGGGGAGACCGAAGGCGTCGAGTACCACTTCGTGGACCGGGCGGAGTTCGCCCGGATGGTCGAGGCCGGCGAACTGCTCGAACACGCCGAGTTCGCCGGGAATCTATACGGCACGCCCCGGGCTCCGGTGCTGGCCCGCCTCGCCGACGGCGTGCCGACCTTGTTGGAGATCGAGCTGCAGGGCGCCCGGCAGGTGCGGGCGCGGATGCCGGAGGCGCAGTTCGTCTTCCTCGCCCCGCCGTCCTGGGACGAGCTGGAACGGCGCCTGGCCGACCGGGCGACCGAGCCGCGGGCGGTCATCGACCAGCGGCTGGCCCGCGCGCGGCTGGAGATGTCGGCGACGGGCGAGTTCGACGCGGTGATCGTCAACGAAGACGTCCGGCACGCGGCCGCACAGTTGGTAGAATTGATCGAGGCCGTCTGCCCGCGCTAGCGCGGGGATCGGAACGGTCCGCCACCGACGTCGAGTGCAGAAGGCCGAGCCGTGTCCGCAAGCCTGTCCGCCCCTGAGGGGATCACCAACCCGCCGATCGACGAGCTGCTCGAGCGCACTCAGTCCAAGTACGCGCTCGTCATCATCGCCGCGAAGCGGGCGCGTCAGATCAACGCCTATTACAGCCAGCTCGGGGAGGGCCTGCTCGAGTACGTCGGCCCGCTGGTCGAGACCGCCCCGCAGGAGAAGCCGCTCTCGATCGCGCTCCGCGAGGTCAACGCCGACCTGATCGAATGGAAGTCGGCTGAATAAGTGCGCTCCGCACGGATCGCGACTTCGCGGTAGGCGGCCGCAGTGATCGTTGTGGGCGTCGCGGGAGGCATTGCCGCGTACAAGGTCGCCGAGCTGGTGCGGCGGCTGACCGAGGCGGGGCACGAGGTCATCGTGGTGCCCACCGAGGCGGCGCTGCGCTTCGTCGGCGAGGCCACCTGGGCGGCACTCTCCCACCGGTCGGTCGTCTCCGACGTGTGGACCGGCGTGGCGGACGTGCCGCACGTCCGGCTGGGCCGCGACGCCGACCTCGTAGTCGTCGCGCCGGCGACCGCCGACCTGCTTGCCCGTGCGGCTCACGGCCTGGCCGACGACCTGCTCACCAACACGCTGCTGACCGCCCGCTGCCCCGTGCTCTACGCGCCCGCCATGCACACCGAGATGTGGGAGCACCCGGCTACGAGAGCGAACGTGGCGACGTTGCGGGACCGAGGCGCAGCGGTACTCGAGCCCGCCGTGGGTCGGCTCACCGGCGCGGACAGCGGCAAGGGCCGGCTCCCTGAACCGGACGAGCTGGCGCGGCTGGCCGAGCTGCTGCTGCTCCGCTCGGATGCCCTGCCACCCGACCTGGTCGGGCGCCACGTCGTCGTGAGCGCCGGCGGAACGCGAGAGCCGCTGGATCCGGTGCGGTTCCTGGGCAACGCCTCCTCCGGCCGGCAGGGGTACGCGCTGGCGTCGGTCGCCGCGGCCCGTGGGGCGCGGGCCACGCTGGTGGCCGCCAACGTCGAGCTGCCCGACCCGGCCGGCACGGACGTCGTGCCGGTCGGCAGCACGGCCGAGCTGCGCGACGCGGTGCACAAGGCCGCGGCCGACGCCGACATCGTGGTGATGGCCGCCGCTGTCGCCGACTTCCGGCCGTCCGCGCCCGCGACCAGCAAGATCAAGAAGTCGGAGCGTGCCCCGGAGCCGGTCGCGCTGGAACGCAACCCCGACGTGCTGGCCGAGCTGGTCGCGAGCCGCCGGCCGGGTCAAGTGCTGGTCGGCTTCGCCGCCGAGACGGGCGACGATTCGGGGGACGTGCTCGCCCACGGCCGGGCCAAGCTCGCGGCCAAGGGCTGCGACCTGCTCGTCGTCAACGCGGTCGGCAGCGGCCGAGCCTTCGGCCGGCCCGACAACGCGGCGGTGATCCTCGCGGCGGACGGCACTGAGGTGCAGGTGCCGCTCGGACCGAAGGCGCTGCTCGCGGCCGCGGTGTGGGACGCGGCATCGGCCAGGCGCACCGGCCAGGAGCCCCACACCCGTTAAACTCAGCCGACATCACGCACCCGACCACCGGAGAATCTGTGACCCGCCGTTTGTTCACGTCCGAGTCCGTCACCGAGGGGCATCCGGACAAGATCGCCGACCAGATCAGCGACTCGATCCTGGACGCCCTGCTGGCACAGGACCCGAACAGCCGGGTCGCAGTCGAGACCCTGATCACCACCGGGCAGGTGCACGTCGCGGGTGAGGTCACCACCGACGCGTACGCCGACATTCCGACGATCGTGCGCGAGCGGATCCTCGACATCGGTTACGACTCCTCGCGCAAGGGCTTCGACGGGGCCTCGTGCGGCGTCAACGTGGCGATCGGCGCCCAGTCGCCCGACATCGCCCAGGGTGTCGACAACGCCTACGAGGCGCGCACCGGCGAACGGGCCGACGATCCACTCGAGCGGCAGGGCGCCGGCGACCAGGGACTGATGTTCGGCTTCGCCTGCGACGAGACCCCGGAGCTGATGCCGCTGCCCATCGCGCTCGCGCACCGGCTCGCCCAGCGGCTCTCGGCCGTACGCAAGGACGGCACGGTGCCCTACCTGCGTCCCGACGGCAAGACCCAGGTCACCATCGAGTACGTCGACGGCCGGCCGAACCGGTTGGACACCGTCGTCGTCTCCAGCCAGCACGCCGCCGACATCGACCTCGACACGCTGCTCAAGCCGGACGTCGCCGAGCATGTCATCGAGCCGGTCGTGGCCGAGCTCGGCATCGACATCGACGGCTACCGGCTGCTGGTCAACCCGACCGGCCGGTTCGAGATCGGCGGCCCGATGGGCGACGCCGGCCTGACCGGGCGCAAGATCATCGTCGACACCTACGGCGGGTACGCGCGGCACGGGGGCGGCGCGTTCTCCGGCAAGGATCCGTCCAAGGTCGACCGCTCCGCCTGCTACGCCATGCGCTGGGTGGCCAAGAACGTCGTCGCCGCCAAGCTCGCCAGCAAGTGCGAGGTGCAGGTCGCCTATGCGATCGGCAAGGCCGAGCCAGTCGGGCTGTTCATCGAGACGTTCGGCACCGAGACCGCGGAGCCTGCCAAGATCTCCGAGGCGATCCTGTCCACGTTCGACCTCCGCCCGGCCGCGATCATCCGCGATCTAGACCTCAAGCGGCCGATCTACGCGCAGACCGCTGCCTATGGGCACTTCGGGCGCGAGCTGCCCGACTTCACCTGGGAACGCACGGACAAGGCCGAGCAGCTGGCCAAGCTGGTGCTGTACTAGTCCCCGGCTAGCGCGGCGCAGCGTCTCCACCGCTTCGGGTGGATCCGCTGCGCCGCTTCGCGCCTGTCGGCGCGAGCCGCGTCGCGGCGCCGGGGCTCTTCGCGCGAGCGCTCATCGCTTTTGCCGAGCGGTTATTGCGTCGGGGGGTGCTGGTAGGACTTAGCCCGTGACCGCCGCCCGTTCGCGCGTTCGGGGGCGGGTGCCGGCGGCGGTAGATCCGGTGGCTCGGCTCATGGTCGATGTCCCGCTGCCGCACCTGGACCGGCCGTTCGACTACCTCGTGCCCGCCGACCTGGACGCCGACGCTCGACCGGGCACCCGGGTGCGGGTGCGCTTCGCCGGCCGGCTCGTCGACGGCTATCTGCTCGAACGCCGGCCCGGCAGCGAGCACGAGGGGCAGCTCGCCTACATCGAACGGGTGGTAGGCACCGAGCCGGTGCTCACGCCGGAGACCGCGCGCCTCGTGCGCGCCGTTGCCGACCGGTGGGCGGGCAGCTTCGCGGACGTGGTCCGCCTGGCTGTCCCACCCCGGCACGGGCGCGCCGAGGGCGAGCAGACCGCCGGCGAAGCGCAGCCTGCACCGCGACCGCCCGATCCGGCGAGCTGGCGCAGGTACTCGGCCGGTGCCGCGTTCCTCGCGGCCCTGGCATCCGGCAAGCCGGCCCGGGCCGTCTGGTCGGCGCTGCCGGGCGAGGACTGGCCGGCGCGGCTGGCCGAGGCGGTGCAGGCGGCGCTCGCGGCCGGCCGCGGCGCCGTCGTCGTCGTGCCCGACGCGCGTGACCTGGACCGGCTGGACGCCGCGATCCGGACCGCGCTCGGCCCCGGCCGACACGTCGCGCTCACCGCCGAGCTCGGCCCGGCGGAGCGGTACCGGCGCTGGCTGGCGGTGCGCCGGGGCACGGTCCGGGCGGCTATCGGCACTCGCGCGGCCGGCTTCGCCCCGATCGCCGACCCCGGCTTGCTCGTGATCTGGGACGACGGCGACGACCTGCACGCCGAGCCGCGCGCGCCCTACCCGCACGCCCGCGACATTCTGGCGCTGCGCTCGTCGTTGACCGGCGCGGCGCTGCTCGTGGGCGGCTTCGCCCGCAGCGCCGAGGCGCAGCTGCTCGCCGAGTCCGGATGGGCGCACGAGATCACTGCCAGCCGCTCGGCAGTGCGCGCCGTGTCGCCGCGGGTCACCGTCGCAGGTGACGACCTCGAGGCGGCCCGAGACCCGGCGGGCCGGACGGCGCGGCTGCCCAGCGTGGCATGGCGCGCCGCACGAGACGCGCTCGCTGGCGGCTACCCGGTGCTGGTGCAGGTGCCGCGCCGCGGCTACGTCCCGTCCCTGGCCTGCGTTCGTGACCGCACACCCGCCCGGTGCCCGACCTGCTCAGGACCACTGGCGGCGGGGTCCAGCAACGCCGTGCCGACCTGCCGGTGGTGCGGGCGGCCGGCCGCGGACTGGGCCTGTCCGCGGTGCGGCGAGCACCGCATGCGCGCCGCGGTGGTCGGGGCCCGGCGGACCGGGGAGGAGCTGGGCCGGGCCTTTCCCGGAGTGCCCGTGCGCATGTCGGGTGGGGATGCGGTGCTGGCCGACGTGCCCGGCCGCCCGGCGCTCGTGATCGCCACCCCGGGGGCCGAGCCGATTGCCGCCGGCGGGTACGGGGCGGCGCTGCTGCTCGACGGCTGGGCGCTACTCGCCCGCGCTGACCTGCGGTCGGCCGAAGAGGCGCTGCGCCGCTGGATGAACGCGGCCGCCCTCGTGCGCGGTGACGGTCGGCTGGTCGTCGCCGGGGTCGACGCCGGCGTCCCCGCCGTGCAGGCACTGGTTCGCTGGGACCCGGCGGGGTTCGCGGCCCGGGAGCTCGCCGAGCGTGCCGACCTCGGCTTCCCCCCGGCGGTCCGAATGGCCTCGCTCACCGGATCACCGGCGGGCGTGGGCGAGCTGATCGACGCCGCACGGCTGCCGCCCGACGCCGAAACGATCGGCTCGGTGCCGGTGGGCGAACAGGCCGTTCGGGTGCTGATCCGCGTGCCACGCCGACTGGGCCCGCAGCTCGGGTCAGCGCTCAAGGCCGGGGCGGCGGCGCGGTCGGCGCGCAAGGCGGCCGATTCCGTGCGCGTCGAAGTCGACCCCGTCGAGCTGGGGTAGCCGTCACTGCAGCCACAGCCGTCCCGGCCCGGCGCGGCGTGCACGGAAATGTCGCTGCCTTCGGCCAGGATGCCGGCATGGGGCAGAACAACCGGGCGCGCCGGGCGGCCAAGCAACGCGCCCGTAGGAAGGCGCACCCGGCAGGGCAGGGCTGGTCGGGCTTCGAGCCGCACGATCCGCACCAGCTCGCGCTGGCGCAGCTGATGCACGCGGTGTCGCACAGCACCCTCGGTGTGCCGGTCAAGACCTGCGTCGATGAGCTGCTCCGGATCGTGCCCGGCCGGCTCGACCGCGCCGCCGACGATCTCACGCAGCGCACCGTCGACTCGCTGTTCCAGGCCGGCTGGACGCCGGTGGACCTGCACGAGATCGCCCGGCGACAGCTGGACGCACCCGCCGTCGGCTACCTGATCGACTCGATCGCCGCCGCGGCCGCGTGTTATCCGGCGGCGCTGCTGGACCCGCGCTGGCAGGCCGAGCTGAGCGCGGTCGACGCGACGGTGTGGTGGGGCAGGGAGCACCCACACCTCGGCCAGTGGTCAGCCCGGCATGCCCGTGGCCGAGCCGAGACGCTGGCCGTGGTGATCGACGTGCTCGCGCTGCTCGGGCGGCTGCCCGAGCTGGCGAGCACGCTGCCAGCGCCGGGCAGCGCGGCCGATCCGAGCGTCCCGCCCGGCGTCGACGCCAGGGTGCTCGCCCGGGTGCGCGCGCTGCTCGCCAAGGCCGAGTCGACCGAGTTTCCCGACGAGGCCGAGGCGCTGTCGGCCAAGGCGCAGCAGCTGATGAGCCGATACTCGCTGCGGCGGGCGATGATCGACCACGAGGCAGGCCGGGCACAGCGGGCCAGGCCGCGACGCATTTGGCTCGACGCCCCGTATGTCGGGGCGAAGTCGCTGCTGGTCACCGCGGTGGCGCGGGCCAACCGCTGCCAGACCGTGCTCTGCGAAGGCCTCGGCTTCGTCACGGTCATCGGCGACGCGGTCGATCAGCGGGTCGTCGACCTGCTCGCCACGTCGCTCCTCGTGCAGGCCACCCGGGCGATGGTGCCGCACGGCTCGCAGACCAGCCGGGGCGGCGTGTCCCGCACGCGGTCGTTCCGCCAGTCGTTCCTGGTGGCCTACGCCGGCCGGATCGGCGAGCGGCTGCAGGAGGCGAACGACGCCGCGCAGGCCGGCGACGATCGGCTGCTGCCCGTCCTCGCCGCCCGCCGCCGCGCCGTCGACGATGCGATGCACGAGCTCTATCCGCATCTGGTCGATCGGCAGGTGGCGGTCAGCAATGCGGCCGGTTGGGGGGCCGGTCGAGCCGCTGCCGATCTCGCGCTCTTCGACGTCCACGGGGTGCTCGATGCGCCGCGCGACCGCGCCGGCTGACGCGCGCCTCGGGCGGGCCCCGCCCTCGGCGGCGTCGGCCCGGTCCAAGGGGCCAGCTCCGTAGACTCGGCCGGGTGACCGTCCAGGCGATCCGGCTCTTCGGCGATCCGGTCCTGCGCACGCCCGCCGAGCCCGTGCGCGACTTCGACAAGGAGCTGCGCACGCTCGTCGCCGACCTGACCGAGACGATGCTCGACGCGCCGGGGTCGGGCCTGGCCGCACCGCAGATCGGAGTGGGGCTGCGGGTGTTCACCTACCACGTCGACGACGAGCAGTCCGGGCATCTCGTCAATCCGGTGCTGCACCTGCCGTCGGACGAGGAGCAGGACGGCCCGGAGGGGTGCCTATCGATCCCCGGCCTGTCGTTCGACTGCCGCCGCCGGCAGCACGCCGTCGCGCACGGGCAGAACACGTACGGCGACCCGGTGACGATCGAGGGCACGGCACTGCTCGCCCGTTGCCTGCAGCACGAGACAGACCACCTCGACGGGGTGCTCTTCGTCGACCGGCTCGACGCCGAGACGCGCAAGGCGGCGATGAAGGCGATCCGCGAGGCCGAGTGGTCCGGTCTCGCCACCCCTCGCGTGAAGGTCAGCCCGCACCCCACCCGCGGCCTGGCGCTTTGATGCCGCGGCTCGCTCCAGGCCGCTCGCCGTCACATAGTGGAGCCGGCGACCCGGAGCGGGTAGGCCGATGAGGCTGGCGTTCGCCGGAACGCCAGCGGCGGCCGTCCCGGCGCTGCGCGCCCTGCTCCACTCGCCGCGCCACGACGTCGTCGCGGTGATCACCCGCCCACATGCCAGGGCCGGGCGGGGACGCCGCGAGGTCGCGTCCCCGGTCGAGACCCTCGCCGTCGGGGCCGGCGTGGCGATCCTCGCCCCGCCCCGCCCGAGCGACGAGTCGTTCCTGGCGACGCTGCGCAGCCTGGAGCTGGACTGCTGCGCGGTCGTGGCATACGGCGCGTTACTGCCGCCCGCCGCGCTGGCGGTGCCGCGACATGGCTGGGTCAACCTGCACTTCTCCCTGCTGCCGGCCTGGCGCGGCGCCGCGCCGGTCCAGCATGCGATCCTCGCCGGGGACGAGGTGACCGGAGCCTCGACGTTCCACATCGAGGAAGGGCTGGACGCCGGACCGGTCTTCGGGGTCGTTACAGAGCCGATCCATCCGGACGACACGGCGGGCGACCTGCTGGAGCGGCTCGCGCACTGCGGTGCCACGCTGCTGGCGGCGACGATGGACGGCATCGCCGACGGCACGCTCGTCGCCCGGCCGCAGCCGACGGAGGGCGTCTCGACCGCCGGGAAGATTACCGTCGCCGACGCGCGGGTCGACTGGACCGCGCCGGGCCTGCGGGTGGACCGGTTGGTACGCGCCTGCACGCCGGCCCCCGGTGCGTGGACGGCCTTCCGTGGCGAGCGCCACAAGCTCGGCCCGGTGCGGGTGACCGACGAACGGCTCGCCCCGGGCGAGCTGCGGGTCGACAAGCCCGGCGTGCTCGTCGGCACCGGTTCGGACGCCGTGCGCCTCGGCTGGGTGCAGCCGGCAGGCAGACGACCCATGCCGGCCGACGACTGGGCACGCGGCGTGCGTCCGGAGCCGGGGGAACGGCTTGGCTGACCGATCCCGCGCCGACCGGCCGCCGGGGCGCCCGCGGCCCGCCAACGACCCCCCCGCCGACCCGCCACGGCTGGTCGCCTACGAGCTGCTGCGCGCGGTGTCGTCCGGCGGCGCGTACGCCAACCTTCTGCTGCCGCGGCTGATCGCCGAGCGCGGCATCTCCGGCCGGGACGCGGCGCTGGCCACCGAGCTGGGCTACGGCACCCTACGCTCGGCCGGCACGCTCGACGTCATCCTCGCCACGTGCACGACCCGGCCGCTCGACAGCGTCGATCCGCCGGTGCTCGACCTGCTTCGGCTGGGCGCCTACCAGGCGTTGCGGACCCGCATCCCGGCGCACGCGGCCGTCGCCACGACCGTCGACCTGGCCCGGGTGACCGGCAATCGGCGCGCCGCCGGCCTCGCCAACGCGGTGCTGCGCCGGGTCGCCGAGGCCAGCTGGACGGCATGGACCGACCGGCTCGGGGCCGGCGCGTCGCCCCTGCGGCGGCTGGCGTTGCGCACCGCGCACCCGGAGTGGATCGCCGCCGCGTTCGCCGACGCGCTCGGCGACGGCGGTGCCGGCGGCTGGGCCGAGACCGAGCGGGCGCTTGCGGCCGACGACGAGCGGCCGCAGACGCACCTCGTCGCCTGGCCCGGCATGGCCGACCGGGACACGCTCGCGGCCGAGTCCGGCGGTGAGCCTGGACCGTGGTCGCCGTACGCGGTGCGGCTGGCCGGCGGCGACCCGAGGGCGCTGCCGGCCGTGCGGGAACGGCGGGCCGGCGTCCAGGACGAGGGAAGCCAGCTCTGCGCGCTCGCCCTGCTCGGTGTCCCGCTCGACGGCCGCGACCAGCGGTGGCTCGACCTCTGCGCCGGACCCGGCGGGAAGACGGCGCTGCTGGCCGCGCTGGCGGCCCGGCAGGGCGCGCAGGTCACCGCCAACGAACTGCACCCGCACCGCGCCGAGCTCGTCCGCCAGGCGACCGCGCGGTGGCCGGTCCAGATCCGCGTCGGCGATGGCCGCACGCTCTCCGGCCAGTACGACCGGGTGCTGTTGGACACGCCCTGCAGCGGCCTCGGCGCGCTCCGGCGCCGCCCCGAGGCCCGCTGGCGGCGCGGCCCGGGCGATGTCGCCGACCTCGCCGCGCTGCAGTCTGAGCTGCTGGACGCCGCGCTGCGCCTGACCCGTCCGGGCGGCGTGGTGGCGTACGTGGTCTGCTCGCCGCATCCCGCCGAAACCCACGCCGTCCTCGATCGTGCAAGTTCTTCCCGCGCCAGGCGGGCGGAAGTAGTCGACGCCCGCCCGATGTTCCCCGGTGTTGCGCTGCTCGGCGACGGGCCGGCCGTCCAGCTCTGGCCGCACCGGCACGGCACGGACGCCATGTTCTGCGCCATCCTGCGCAGTTGACCCCGGTTTTGGCAGATCGGGACCGCATGCGGTCCCGATCTGCCAAAACCGGGGGCCACTAGACTCCCGACGTGCCGCCGGAACTGCGCGAACCGCTGGTCGCCCCCAGCCTGTTGGCGGCCGACTTCGCCCGGCTCGGGGACGAGGCCGCGGCGGTGGCCGGCGCCGACTGGCTGCACGTGGACGTGATGGACGCACACTTCGTGCCCAACCTGACCATCGGGCTGCCCGTCGTGCAGAGCCTGCGGCGGGCCACCGACCTGCCGCTGGACTGCCACCTGATGATCGACGACCCGAAGCGTTGGGCGCCTGGCTATGCCGAAGCGGGCGCGGCGAACGTGACCTTCCACGCCGAGGCGGCAGATGAGCCGGTAGCGCTGGCCCGCACGATCCGCTCCGCCGGCTCGCTGGCCGGGCTCGCCGTCGACCGCGACACCCCGCTGGAGCCCTACCTGGACTTGCTGCCCGAGTTCGACACCCTGCTCGTCATGACGATCAAGGCCGGCTTCGGCGGCCAGGAGTTCATCCCCGAGTTGCTGGCGAAGGTCCGCCTCGGCCGCGAGCACGCCAAGGCCGGGCATCTGCGGCTGTTCATCGAGGTCGACGGCGGCATTGCCGAGGACACCATCGAGGCCGCCGCCGAGGCCGGTGCGGACGTGTTCGTGGCGGGCACCGCCGTGTACGGTGCCGACGATCCGCGCAAGGCCGTCGAGGCGCTGCGCGCCAGAGCCCGCGACGCGATGAACCGGTAGGGGTGCGCAGTGCAGTGCAGCGACGCGGAGCTGGCGGCCATGCACCGCGCGCTGGCGCTCGCTGAGACGGTGCGCGGCAAGACCAGCCCCAACCCCGCCGTCGGCGCGGTCGTCCTCGCACCGGACGGGTCGCTCGCCGGCGAGGGCGCGACCCGACCGCCCGGCGGTCCGCACGCCGAGGTGGTCGCGCTCGCCGTCGCCGGCGCCGCGGCCCGCGGCGGCACCGCCGTCGTGACCCTCGAGCCGTGCGCGCACGTCGGCCGTACCGCTCCGTGCGTCGACGCGCTGATCGCGGCCGGCGTCGTCCGCGTGATCTACGGCGTCGACGATCCCAATCCACCGGCGTCCGGCGGCGCGCAGAAGCTCCGCGACGCCGGGATCGAGGTCGTAGCCGGCGTCGAGGAGCTTGCCGCCGCCCGTGGCGCGCTGCGCCCGTGGCTGCATGCGCTGCACACCGGCCGGCCGTTCGTTACCTGGAAGCTCGCCAGCACGATCGACGGACGGGTGGCCGCCGCCGACCGCGGCGCGCGCTGGATCTCCTCGCCGGCCTCCCGGGCGGACGCCCACGCGATCCGCGCCACCGTCGACGCGATCATGGTGGGTAGCGGCACCGTGCTGGCCGACGATCCGCACCTCACGGTCCGCGACGCAGACGACCGGCTCGCTGCCGACCAACCGCTGCGAGTCGTCCTCGACCGCCGGCACCGGGTACCGCAGAGCGCCCGCGTGCTCGACCACGCTGCCGAGACGCTGGTGCTCGACACCGCCGTGCCACGGTTCGCGCTGAAGGCGCTGCACGACCGCGGCGTGCGGCACGTGCTGCTCGAGGGCGGCCCCACCTTGGCCGGCGCGTTCGTCGAAGCACGCTGCGTGGACGAGGTGATCACCTATCTCGCGCCGATGCTGCTCGGCGCCGGGCCTGCCGCGCTGGGCGACGCGGGGATCTCCACACTCGGCGAAGCGGTCACACTGGACGTGGAGAGCGTCACCCGGATCGGTGCGGATGTGAAGATCGTCGCCAGGCCGGCGTGGCCGGAAAGGGAGTAGCGGGGTGTTCACCGGGATCGTCGAGGAGCTCGGCGAGGTCGTCGGCCTCGAGCCGCGCGGCGAATCGGCCGTGCTGCGCGTGCGCTCGTCGCTGGTCGGCGCCGACGTCGCGCACGGCGCGTCGGTCGCGGTGAACGGGGTCTGCCTGACGGTCGTCGGCGCGCAGGACGGCACGCTCGGCTTCGACGTGATGGCCGAGACGCTCAAACGCAGCGTCGTCGGGTCGCTTCACGCCGGGGAGGAGGTGAACCTGGAGCGCGCGGTACGGGCGGACGGGCGACTGGACGGGCACATCGTGCAGGGACACGTTGACGGCACCGGCGTGGTGCTCGCTCGGACGCCAGGCGACGAGTGGGAGGCGGTCCGCTTCGGCCTGCCCGCCGACCTCGCCCGCTACGTTGCCGAGAAGGGCTCGATCGCCGTCGACGGCGTGTCCCTGACCGTCACCGCGGTGGGCGGTGACTGGTTCGAGGTCGGGCTGATCCCCGAGACGCTGTGCGCCACCACGCTCGGCAGGAAGCAACCCGGCGACCCGGTCAACATCGAGGTCGACGTGCTCGCCAAGTACCTGGCTCGGCTGGTGGAGGCAACGCGATGAGCGCTCGCGCGAAAAGCCCGCTTGGCCGCGTTGAACGGCGCACGGACCGAGCGCATGCGAGGGACACCGCGAAGCAAGGAATTCAGCGATGACAGTCAGATTGGACTCGATCGAACAGGCCATCACCGAGATCAAGCGGGGCAAGCCGATCGTCGTCATCGACGACGAGGACCGCGAGAACGAAGGCGACCTGATCTTCGCAGCCGAGCTGGCCACGCCCGAGCTGGTCGCGTTCATGGTGCGCTACACGTCGGGCTACATCTGCGTGCCGATCACCGAGGCGGTGGCCGACCGGCTCGACCTGCCGCCGATGTTCCGGGTCAACCAGGACCGCCGCGGCACCGCGTACACGGTCACCGTCGACGCGCGGGAGGGCGTGACCACGGGGATCTCGGCCGCCGACCGTGCGCACACGATCCGGCTGCTCGCGAACCCGAAGGCCAATGCGGCCGACTTCTCCCGCCCGGGCCACGTCGTCCCGCTGCGCGCGCGCGACGGCGGGGTGCTGCGCCGGCCCGGGCACACCGAGGCCGCGGTCGACCTCGCGGTGCTGGCGGGGCTGCAACCCGCGGGGGTGCTCTGCGAAGTGGTCTCGGAGAAGGACCCGGCCGGGATGGCCCGCGCGGACGAGCTGCGGGTCTTCGCCGACGAGCACGACCTGGCGCTCATCTCGATCGCCGACCTGATCGCCTACCGGCGCCGGTACGAGAAGCTGGTCGAGCGGGTCGCCTCCGCCCGGGTTCCGTTGCGTTACGGCGAGTTCAGCGCGGTCGGGTACGCGTCGAGTTACGACTCGCGCGAGCACGTGGCCTTCGTCTTCGGCGACGTCGGCGACGGCGAGGACGTGCTGGTGCGCGTCCACTCCGAGTGCCTCACCGGCGACGTGTTCGGCTCACTGCGCTGCGACTGCGGCCCGCAGCTGGACGCGGCGCTGGCCGCCGTCGCCCGCGAGGGACGCGGCGTCGTGCTCTACATCCGCGGGCACGAGGGTCGGGGGATCGGCCTACTACACAAGTTGCAGGCCTACCAGCTGCAAGACGCCGGCCACGACACGTACGACGCGAACCTCCAGCTCGGCCTGCCCGCGGACGCCCGGGACTACGGCACCGGGGCGCAGATCCTGGTCGACCTCGGCATCCACTCGATGCGCCTGCTCTCGAACAACCCGGCCAAGCGCGCCGGCCTGGAGGGGTACGGGCTGCGGATCACCGGGCGAGTACCGATGCCCACCCAGGCCAACCCGGAGAACCTGCGCTACCTGCAGACCAAGCGGGATCGGATGGGCCACGAGCTGGACCTGCGCGAGGACCCGGCGTGAGCGGCAGCGGGGCGCCTGACCTGACCGCGGTCGAGGGCGCGACCGGGCTGCGGGTAGCCGTGGTCGCGTCGCTGTGGCACACCACGGTGATGGACGGCCTGCTCGACGGCGCCCGGCGCGCGCTGGCCGCTTCGCAGGTGCAGGAGGTCACCGAGGTCCGGGTGCCGGGCACGTTCGAGCTTGCGGTGGCGGCGGCACGGCTGGCCGAGCGCGGATTCGACGCGATCGTGGCGCTCGGCGTGGTGATCCGCGGTGGCACGCCGCATTTCGACTACGTCTGCCAGGCGGCAACCACCGGTCTCACCCTCGTTGCGCAGCGCACCGGCGTGCCGATCGGATTCGGCGTGCTCACCTGCGACGACGACCAGCAGGCACTCGACCGCGCCGGACTGCCCGGCTCCGAGGAGGACAAGGGGTACCAGGCCGCGGCCGCCGCCCTGGCCACGGCGGTCGCGCTGGCGGCTCTCTGACCGTGGTTAGCGGGGTCGTCCTGGCCGCCGGTGCGGGGGTGCGCTTCGGCCGCCCGAAGGCCGAGGTCGTCGTCGACGGGGCGCGGCTGGTCGACCGGGCCGTCGCCGTGCTCCGCGACGGCGGGTGCGACGAGGTGGTTGCCGTCGTGCGCCCCGGCGTGCTCGTCGACGGCGCGGTCATCGTCGAGAACCCGGACCCGGAGCGGGGGATGGGCTCGTCGCTGCGCCTCGGGCTGGCCGCGGCATCCGGTGAGCGCGCGGTGATCCTGCTCGTCGACACGCCCGGCGTCGCCGCGTCGGCGGTACGCGCCGTGCTCGCCGTCGACGCTCCCGTCGCGATCGCGAGCTACGACGGACGCCGTGGGCATCCGGTCGCGATCGCGCGCGAACACTGGCCCGCGGTCGCCGACCTGGCGCGCGGCGACGCCGGCGCGCGAGCGTTCCTGCGCGCGCACCCTGAGCTGGTCGCCGAGGTGGCGTGCGAGGGCGACCCAGCAGACCTCGACACCACCGAGGACCTCGCCGCCTGGCGGGCGCGCTAGCTCAGCGGTAGCGGAAGCCGTCCATGAAACGGCGGAACACGCCACCCTTGCGGGGCAGCGCCGGCGCCGGCGGCGGAGGTGTGCTGCGGCGGGTGGCGATGGGCTGGTCGTAGTCGGTGCAGACGATGGCCTCGACGACCTCGTCCTCGGTGAACGACTCCGATCCTTCGACCACCGGCACGAAGCCGACCAGGACGCCGTCGCGCATGATGTCGGCCTCCAAGGCGGCTGTGCCGTCGGCGTCCCAGATCGCTTCCCGGCCGTCGGGGATCCGCACCCGCACACCGAAGCGGTACACGCCGGCCTCTGCCAGCTCGGCGTCGACGCCGCGATCGCGCAGGGTGTCGACGACGCGCCGCGCGCGGTTCTCCTCCATCCGGCCAAGGTACGCGACCTTGCCGATGATCTCGGCCCGAGAGCGTCAGGCGAACAGCGGCCGCGCTGCCGCGGCGAGCGCGGCCAGCGCCGCGGGGAAGACCTCCGCCGGCGGGGTCACCAGCCCGGCGCCGACCTGCCCGGTGCCGGCGACCTTGCCGGCCATCCCGGTGTTGATCTGCGGGAGGATGCCGGTCCGCGCGACGCGCGTCACGTCGATGCCACAGGGCGTGCCGCGGAAGTCGAGCACTGGGATCGAGTACGCGGGATGCTCGGCGAGGGTGATCTCGTACATCCGCCTGGTGGCGGCGAGCGCCGCGGCCACGTCGCCGCCGACGAAGCGCACGATCGCCGGCGCCGCGGCCATCGCGAACCCGCCCAGCCCGGCCGTCTCGGTGATCGCCGAGTCGCCGATGTCGGGGTTGGCGTCGTCCGGCCCGTACGAGCCGAGGTAGAGCCCGTCGGGCACCTGGGCCGGTCCGGTGAACCAGGCGCCGCCGGTGCCCGACACCTGGATGCCGAAGTCCGTGCCGTTGCGGGCCATCGCCACCACCATCGTCGAGCCGGGGATGTCACGCGCGGCGTCGAGGGTGAGCTTGCAGGCCGGCATGGCCAGGTTGAGGAAGAAGTGGTCGTTGCCGGCGACGAACCGCAGCACCTCGGCGACGTCGGACGACGGCGCGTCGCAGTCGATCAGCGACGGCAGCAGCTCGCGCAGGAACATCAGCGTGCCGGCCCGGTTGCGGTTGTGCGCCTCGTCGCCCATCTGCAGCATCTGGGCGAGGATGGCCTTGAGGTCCAGCGGCCCGTGTGCGCGCACCGCGCGCTGCAGCAGCGGGCCCAGCACCCCCGACATCCAGCGCAGCCGGTCCAGCACGTCGGCGGAGTACGCACCGTAACGGAGCACCTTGCCGAGCCCCTCGTTCAGCGAGCAGTACGCGCGGGCGCCGGTTGCCGGGTCCTCCACGGCGAAGACCCACATCGAACGGGAGACGACGCCGGCCATCGGGCCGACCGCGTGGTGATGATGGCAGGGGTCGAGGGTCGCGCTGCCGCGCTCGAAGACCGCGGCGGCACCGTCCGGCTCGTCCACCAGTCCCTCGAACGCGGCCGCGCCGAGCAGCGCCCCGCGCAGCGGACCGGACGCGCGGGCCCACTCGATCGGCGGCCCGGCGTGCAGGAAGTCCGACGCGCCAAGCCCGAGGGCATCGCCGGCGGGGAGCACGTCCACCAGGTGCGCCTGGCAGTCGAGCATCCGTCGCACGGCCGCCTCGTTGGCGCCGACCCGCCGCGGCTCGGCCATCACGCGGGCCAGATCCTGCTCGGTGCCGTCCATCGGCGGCCGCCAGTCGACGCGGGTCACCCGCGCGGCCTGCGCCTCGACGGCGTCGGCGAACAGGCTGACCCCGGCGGTGACGAGCGCCGGGTCGCGGCGCAGCAGATCGGTCATGCAGAGTCCCCGCGGCTCGTCCCGGCCAGATCACGGGCGAAGCGGGCGGCCTGCGCGTTCGAGGTGAAGACATGCGCCCCCGCGTCCTGCAGCGCGCGCGCCTGCCGGCTGACGTCCTGCGGATCAGCCCGCGCGCCGACCAGCGACACCACCACCGCGACGTCCTGCGCGGCGGCGATCGCCGGGGCCAGCTCGGCCGCGGGGTCGGGGTGCGCGCCGTGCCCCAGCACGACGTCGAGCAGGATCACCGCGGTGGCCGGGTCGGCCGCGTCGGCGGCGAGCCGGGCGAGGCGCAGCGACTGGTCGATCATCGGATGCGGCCGGCCCCGGGTCAGCTCGTCATCCCCGAAGTCGATCATCACGTGGCCCTCCGGCGGCGCGGACGGATCGACCCGCCACGCCGGCCGCAGCGGTATGTTCGAGCCGACCGGGCCGAGCGTCTCCGCGGCGATCACCATCGCCTCGTCACAGAGCGTCCCGCCGGCGAACAGGCCGCGAAGCGCGCCGGCGTCCCGCTCGGCCGGACGGCCGGGCCAGTGCGGCCACGACGGGACCGTGCCGCCGGCCGCCCGGACCGCCGCCTCGGCGGCTGCGCTGAGATCGGGCTGTCCCGGGCCGAGCAGCGCGAACTGCACCGGCGTGTCCAGCGTGGCGGCGTGCGCGCGCACCGCCTCGGCCACCGCCGGCGCCGGCGGCTTGGAGATCACCACGATCAGCTCTGTCGCCGGGTCGGCGTCCAGCGCGTCGAGAGCGGCCAGCGTCGACAGTCCGCCGACCGCGTCCGAGAGGTCCCGCCCACCGACGCCCAGCGCCGCCGAGACGCCCACCTCGGCGGCGTCGAGCAGGCACAGCACCTGCTGCGCACCGGTGCCCGAGGCGGCCACGATCCCCACCGGGCCGGGCGCGACCGCGTTCGCGAAGCCGAGGCCCACTCCGCCGACCACCGCCGTGCCGCAGTCCGGGCCCATCACCAGCAGCCCGCGCTCGGCGGCAACGCGCTTGAGCCGGACCTCCAACTCGACCGGCACGTTGTCCGAGAAGACCATGACGTCGCAGCCGGCGTCCAGCGCGTCCATCGCCTCGGTGAACGCGTGCGGGCCGGGCACGGAGATGAGCACCAGCCCCGGACCGACCGCACGGACGGCAGACGCGACGGTCCGCGGCGCCGCGGCAACCGCGGTCCGGCCGGGTTCCGGTCGCGCGGCGAGGCTCTGCTCGACGTCGGCGATCGCGGCCTGCAGCGCGTCGTCGTCGCGCGCGCGGATGGCCACGACCAAGTCGTTCATCCCGCAGTCCGGCGGTGCGGTGAAGCCCATCGTCGCCAGCAGGTCGACGTTGAGCGCAGTCGCCATCGCCACCTGCGCCGCCTCCACCCCGTCGGTGCGGGCCGCGCGCTGGCTGACCTGCATCAGCGCGACCGAGTCGGCGTACCCGCCGCCGCGCACGAACACCGTCTCGACGCTCATGCCATCACGCTCTTCGCGCGAGCGCTCATCGCCCGCTCGGTCCGCTCCTTGCTCGCCAGCGGGCCGTCGCCCCGCAGCGATGCTCCCTCGCTCATCGCGCGGACCCCGCGGCCGCGACGGCCGCTGCGAGCGCACCCGCGGCCAGGGCGCGGCCCGACGTCTGCCCGATACGGACCAGGCCCGCGAGCGCCGCCTCGATGCCGTCCGCACGGGAGACCGCGACGAGCAGCGCGGTCAGCTGCGGCACGCTCTCGCCCGCCGCCGCATGGCGCAGCAACGCGGCCGACAGGGCGGTCGTCCGCTCCGGCGCCTGCCTCACAACCCCCGCGCGGAGCCGGTCGACGGGCAGCCGGTAGGCACGAGCGGCGGCGAGGAACCCGGCCAGCACGTCGTCGCCGGACGGGGTCAACCCGCTGCCCCGGCCGAGCAGCTGCCGCGCCGCCGCGCCGGCCCGCGTCGGGTCCGTGAGATCCGCGAGGTCGCCGTCGGAACACTCGTCGAACCCGCCGAACGCCCGCTGCGCCCGCGCGCAGGCCGCACTCGAAGGGCGCGACAGCGTCGGAACAGCCGCCGACACCATCCGGCCCGCCCGCACCCGCAGCGCACCGGCGCGCACCGCGCCGTCACCGACCTCGACCGGGCCGCCGAGGGCGTCCAGGGTGTCCAGGGTGTCCAGGGGCAACTCCGCGCTGGTGTGCGGCAGCACGAGCCCGAGCGGCAGGCGCAGCGCGTCCGCGGTGAACACGCCGAGCACGCCGCCGTTCGACGTGCGCAGGTACAGCGCGGTCGGGAACGAGCCGAGGACCGTCGCCGGTCTGACCGGCCCGGCGAGTAGCGCCCGCACGCCGGCCGGCACCGCCGCGACGGCGCCGACGGGACGAGCGATGGCGGTCACCTGCCCGCACCTACCGCCACCCGCCGTCCTCTCCGCCCGGCCGAGCCGGAGGGGCCGGCCACGCGCGCTTTGCTGCGCGAGGCTACCGAGGCGGGTACGGTCTGGCCGACGGTCACAGTTGCCAACGATCGGACGCCGCGCATGCACGAGTTGCCAGCGGATCGGCGCGCCGGAGCCGGCTACGGGCTCCCCGTCCGCGAGGTGCTCACCGTGCCGGTGCTCGCCGGGACGACCGTCCTGGCCGGCCGATCCGGGCTCGAGCGCATTGTGCGGCGCCTCAACGTCATGGAGGTGCCCGACATCCTGCCCTGGGTCAAGCCGCACGAGCTGTTGCTGACGACCGGCTTCCCGCTGCGGCACGCCGGGGGCACCGGGTCGGTCCGGCTGGTTCAGCTGATCCGCGACCTGGACGCCCGGCAACTCGCAGCGATCGGCATCAAGCTGGGCCGCTACCTCGACGAGATACCGGCGGCCGTCGTGCAAGTCGCCGACGAGCTGGGCTTCCCGCTGCTGCGCCTCCCGGACGGCATCGCGTTCGACGACGTGCTCTCCGAAGTCTTCATGGGACTGATCGACCGGCAGGCGTTCGCCCTGAGCCGCACCGACGAGCTGCACCGCGCGCTGGCCGCGATCGTCCTCGAGGGAGGCGACCTCCCGCAGATCGCCGACGAACTGGCCCGCCTCCTCGACGCTGCCGTGCTGATCACCAGCCCCGACGGGCGGGTGCAGGCCGAGGGCGGGAGCGACGAGCGGCGCGCCGCCTTCGCGGCGCTGCCGCTCTACGACCAGACCGGGCGCTTCCGCACCGAACAGGTCGGCCACCGCCAGGACGCGCCCGGCGAGCCAGCGACCGACGCGCCAGGCTGCGGGGAGCTGGCGATGGTCTCCATCGTCGCGGGCGGCACCGACCACGGCCGGATCGCCGCCTACCGCCCGCACGCGCCGCTGCCCGCACCCGGCGTTCAGGCCCTCGAGCGTGCCGCGACCGTCGCCGCCCTGGCGATCACCAAGCAGCTGGCCGTCTCTGCCGTGGAGAGCAAGTTCCGCGCGGACTACCTGCGCGACGTGCTCTCCGGCGACGCCGGCGAGCCGGCCGCCGTCGTCGAGCACTGCGCGTCACTCGGCTGGGACATCGACCGTCCGCTCGTCGTGATCGTCGCCGAGCTGGATCCGGAGCTGGCCACCGCCGCAGCGGTGCCGCCGGTGCCGCTGCGCTCGCCCATGGAACGGCTCACCGCCGCCTGGCAACAGGTCGTCCGCGCGCGAGACCGGGCGGCGCCGGTCGTCGGCTTCAGCCAGGAGGTCGTCACCCTGCTGCCCGTCGACGCCGGCGGCGGCGACCAGAAAGCGGCCGCCGAGCGCGCCGTGGCAGACGTGGTGGCCGCGGTGGCCGGCGACCGCGGCGGCGGCCGGCGCTCGTTCTGTGCCGGCGTGAGCCGGGTGGTCACCGACCCCTCCGGCATCGCCGAGGCCTACACGCAGGCCCGTAAAGCGGCGGCGGTCGGCCGCCGGGTGCGCGGGCGGGGCAGCGTGTCGCATTTCGACACGCTCGGCGTGCACCGGCTGCTCTCGCTGGTGCCCGACGCCGCGGAGCTGCGGGGGTTCGCCGCGGAGGTGCTCGGCGATCTCGCGCGCGACACCGCCGAGGCCGCGGACCTGCGCCACACGTTGCAGACGCTGCTCGACACGAACCTGAACGTCGCCGAAACCGCGCGGGTGCTGCACTTTCACTACAACACGCTGCGGTATCGGATCGGCAAGCTCGAGCGGATGGTCGGCCCGTTCACGACCGACCCGCACCTGCGACTGGACGTCGCTCTCGCCCTGCAGGTCATCCAGATGCGCGGCATCTGAGGGCGCCAACCGTCCAGTCGATCACGTCTTCCCCGCTGGTGACCGCTTCGCCGGCCGCTAGCCGAACGCGGCCGGGGAAAAGGTGATCGGCAGCGGCCGTTGCACTCCGGCGCTTCCTCGCGCCGCCGACATCGCGACCTGCACAGTCGAGTCGGCGCGCTTTCGTCAAAGCTGCACCATGTAGGTGCACGCTTCTGGTCAATACCGTCCGCACGCAAGCTCCGCAACAGCGCCGGGGATCAGCAGGAGGTCGCCATGTCCGCGTTCGGCTGGAAGCTCGTGTACGGCGGCAAGACTCCGCCGCCGGGGCAGGTCGTCCGCCCGGGCGAGCGGCTGTCCTGGGGACGCACCGCCGGCCTCGGCGCGCAGCACGTGGTGGCGATGTTCGGCGCCACGTTCGTCTTCCCGATCGTCATGGGCCTGAACCCGAACCTCGCGGTGCTGATGTCCGGCGTCGCGACGATCCTGTTCCTGCTGATCGTCCGCGGCAAGATCCCGTCCTACCTGGGAACGTCCGCCTCGTTCGTCGCCGGCGTCGCCGCCATCCGGGCGCAGGGCGGCAACTCGAAAGACGTCACCGGCGCGATCCTGGTGGCCGGCGCGGTGCTGTTCGTGGTCGGCATCGTGGTGCACTTCGCCGGCGGCCACGTCGTGCAGGCAGTGCTGCCGCCGGCGGTCACCGGCGCGGTGGTCATGTTGATCGGCTTCAACCTCGCGCCGGTCGTGGCCACCACGTACTGGCCGCAGGACCAGTGGGTAGCGCTGCTGACCATGGCGTTCGTCATCGCCGCCGCCGTGCTCTTCCCGGGGTTCTGGTCCCGGATAGCGATCTTCCTGGGACTGATCTTCGGATATCTCATCTCGTGGCTCTTCGACCACATCTTCGGCAAGATCAACTCGGTGCTGCCGGCGGTCGGGCACGCCACCGACCATTACCGGGTCAACTGGGGTCCGGTCAGTGATGCGCACTGGATCGGCTTCCCGGCGAAGTCGACGTTCACCGCCAGCGGCAAGGACCTTGTCGTCGGCTACCACCTGCCGAGCTTCCATGCGGCGTTTATCCTGCTGGCGCTGCCGAGCGTGATAGCGCTGCTCGCCGAGAACGCCGGGCACGTGAAAGCGGTCAGCGAGATGACCGGCGAGAACCTCAACCCGCACCTGGGCCGGGCGTTCATCGGCGACGGCGTCGGCACGGTCGTCGCCTCGGTCGTCGGCGGGTCGCCGACGACCACCTACGCGGAGAACATCGGGGTCATGGCCGCCACCCGGGTCTACTCGACCGCCGCCTACTACATCGCCGCGCTGGTGGCCATCCTGCTGGGGTTCTGCCCGAAGTTCGGCGCGATCGTCGACCAGACTCCCGGCGGCGTGCTGGGCGGCATCACGGTGATCCTCTACGGCATGATCGGCCTGCTCGGGGCGAAGATCTGGGTCGAGAGCGGAGTCAGCTTCGCCAACCCGGTCAACCTCGTCCCGCTCGCCGCCGGCATCATCGCCGGCATCGGCGGGGTTACGCTGAAGTTCACGAACGACTTCTCCATCGGCGGGATCGCGCTCGGCACGATCGTCACTATCGTCGCCTACCATGCCGTCCACTGGCTGGCACCGCCGCACCTGCGCGAGGAGCCGCAGGTGGCCGGGCGTGCCTACGAAGGTGGGACGATGATCGCCGCAGGCAACATCGAGACGCCCGCCGGAGACGTCTCCCCGTACCGCATGGAAGGCGACGCCTCGCCGCTGCGTACCGAAACCGGAGATGATCGCAGGTAGTGAAGCCGCCGCCGTTCGACTACAGCAGGCCGCAGTCGCTGGACGAGACGTTGCGCGTCCTCGCCGACCTGGGCGGTGACGGCAAGGTGCTGGCCGGCGGGCAAAGCCTGATCCCGCTGCTGTCGATGCGGTTGGCGGCGCCGCGGCATCTCGTCGACATCAACCGGGTGCGTGAGCTCGCATACGTCCGCGCCGACAGCGACGGGGTGCGGGTGGGCGCGTTGGCCCGCCACGCCGAGGTGGAACGGTCCGACGACGCCGCCCGCGTGCAGCCGCTGCTGCGCCAGGCGCTGCGGCTGGTGGCGCATCCCACGATCCGCAACCGGGGCACGACCGTCGGCAGCCTGGTCCACGGCGACCCGTCCGGCGAGATGACCGCGGTGCTGGCGCTGCTCGGGGGCACGGTGCGTCTCGCGCGGGCCGGGTCGCAGCGTGAGGTCGGCGCGGCTGACTTCTTCCTCGGCCCGCTGGAGTCGGCGGTCGAACCGGGCGAGCTTGCCGTCGAGGCCCGCTTCCCCGCCCTGGAACGCAGCTGTGGCACCGCGTTCGTCGAAGTGGCCCGCCGGCACGGCGACTACGCGGTGTGCGGCGTCGCCGCGCTGGTGCGCCTGGACGGCGACGGGCACGTCGCCTCGGCGCGGGCGGCCTACCTGTCCGTCTCGCCGACCCCGCTCGTCGTCGAACTGACCGACGCGGTGCGCGGCCGGGCGTTCGACGCCGACCTGGGCCCGGCGGGCGAGCTGGCATCGGCATCGGTCGAGCCCGACGGCGACATCCACGCCAGCGCCGACTACCGCCGCCACCTCGCAAGTGTGCTGAGCGTGCGCGCCGTGCGCGCGGCCGCCCTGGCAGCGGCGGCATGACGAGCGAGCCGCTGCATGACGTGCGGCTGCTGGTGAACGGCGCGGCGTACGCCGCCCGGATCCCCGCGCGGCGGCTGCTTTCGGACTGCCTGCGTCACGACCTGCGGCTCACCGGAACCCACGTCGGCTGCGAGCACGGGGTCTGCGGCGCGTGCACGGTGCTCGTCGACGAGCTGCCGGTGCGGTCCTGTCTGCTGCTCGCGATCAGCGTCGACGGCCAGCAGATCACCACCGTCGAGGGGCTCGCCGGGAAGGACGGCGCGCTCTCACCGGTGCAGCAGGCGTTCGTCGACTGCCATGGCCTGCAGTGCGGGTTCTGCACCCCCGGTTTCCTGACGACGATCACCGCCGGCCTGCGCGAGAACCCCGATCCGTCCGAGGAGGACGCCCGCGAGATGATCGCCGGCAACCTCTGCCGTTGCACCGGCTACCAGAACATCGTCGCGGCCGTGCTGCGCGCCGCCGAGCTGGCGAGGGCGCGTCCGTGACGACGAAGATGTTCGGCGAGCCGGTGGCGCGCCGGGAAGATCCGCGCCTGGTCAGCGGCCAGGGCGCCTACCTCGACGACCTCGGCCACGACGCGCTGGCCGCGGCGTTCGTCCGCTCGCCGCACGCGCATGCGCGCATCCGCGACATCGACGTGACGGCGGCGCTGGACATCGACGGGCTGGTCGCGATCTACACCTACGACGACCTGGTCGGCCCGCTGGCCGAGCCGCTGCCGCTGCTGATCCCTCATCCGGCGATCACCTACGGCCGCACCGGGTACGCCCTGGCACGCGACACGGTCAACCACGTCGGCGAGCCGATCGCGATGGTGGTGGCCCGCGACCGGTACGTGGCCGAGGACGCCGTCGAGCGGATCGCCGTCAGCTACGACGTCCTTCCGGCGGTGGTCGGCATCCAGGCGGCGCGGCGCGCCGAGCACCTGGTGCACGGCGACGTGCCGGGCAATGTCGCGGCGACGTTGGTGCAGCAGACGGGGGATGCCGAGGCGGCTATCGCCGCCGCCCCGCACCGGCTCGAGCTGGACCTGTCGATCGAGCGCTCGGCCAGCACTCCGCTGGAGGGGCGTGGCGTGCTGGCCCGCTGGGACGCCGACTCGCGCCGGCTGCGGCTGTGGTCGTCGACGCAGACCTCGACCGGGGTGCGTGCCGCGGTCGCGGCCAAGCTCGGCCTCGACCTCGCGAGCGTCGAGGTGATCACTCCGGACGTCGGCGGCGGGTTCGGGGTGAAAATCGTGCATCCGTGGCCGGAGGAGGTGCTGGTGCCCTTCGCGGCGCGCGCGCTCGGCCGGCCGGTGAAGTTCACCGAGGACCGCCGCGAGCACTTCGTCGCCGCCGCGCACGAGCGCGGCCAGTTGCAGCACGTGGCGGTCGGCTTCGACGACGACGGACGGATCCTGGGACTCTCGGTCAGGTTCTGCCACGACAACGGCGCCTACATCCCGTACGGGCTGATCGTGCCGATCATCACCTCGACCCAGCTACTCGGCCCGTACAAGCCCGGCGCCTACCGGGTCGAGTTCCAGAGCCTCTACACGAACACGCTGATCGTCACCCCGTACCGCGGGGCCGGGCGCCCGCAGGGCGTCTTTGCGATGGAACGCACCATGGACGCCATCGCGGCGACGCTGGGCCGCGACCGGGCCGCGGTTCGCGAGGTCAACTTCATCCAGCCGGAAGAAATGCCTTACGACCACGGCATGATCTTCCAGGACGGCCGCGCGCTGCGCTACGACTCGGGCGACTACCCCGCGTCCCTGGCGAAGCTGAAACAGCTCGTCGGCTGGGAGGAATTCGAGAAGTACCGGGCCGCGGCTCGGGCCGAGGGTCGACGGGTCGGCATCGGGCTGGCCTGCTACGTCGAGGGCACCGGCGTCGGCCCGTACGAGGGCGGCCACGTGCAGATCGAGACGTCCGGCAAGGTGAAGGTGGCGACCGGGCTCACCTCGCAGGGCCAGGGCCACCAGACCGTCTTCGCGCAGATCGTCGCGGACGAACTCGGCGTGCCCATCGAGGACGTCGAGGTCGTGACGGGGGACACCCGCAGATTCCCTTACGCCGTCGGCACGTTCGCCTCGCGAGCCGCGGTCATGAGCGGGTCGGCCGTGGCGCTCGCGGCTCGGGCCGCGCGGGCCAAGGCGCTGAAGGTCGCCGCCGAGGCGCTGGAGGCCAACCCGGACGACCTGGAGATCGTCGACGGCGTCGTCCGGGTGCGCGGCACCCCCGGCGCCGAGATCGCGCTCGGCACCGTCGCCGTGCTCTCCAACCCGCTGCGGTACGCCTTCGACGAGGCCTCCAAGGCGGCCACCCAGTTCGTCGTCGGCGATCCGGACAAGCCGCCGATCGGCGAGGACGACGAGCCGGGCATCGAGGGGCGTGACTACTACTCACCGATGTACTCGACGTTCGCCAACGGCATGCACGCGGCGATCGTCGAGACCGACCCGGACACCGCCGAAGTGCGCATCCTGCGCTACTGCGTGGTGCACGACTGCGGCAAGCTGATCAACCCGCGGATCGTCGAGGGGCAGATCCACGGCGGCGTCGCGCAGGGCATCGGCGGCGCGCTCTACGAGCGGATGGTCTACGACGAATACGGACAACTGCTCAACGCGTCGTTCATGGACTTCCTGATGCCCTACGTCACCGAGCTGCCCGAGCGCATCGAGGTCGACCATCTCGAGACGCCGTCGCCGCTCAACCCGCTGGGCATCAAGGGCGCGGGCGAAGCCGGCGTGATTCCCGGCTCTGCGCTGCTCGCGTCGGCGATCGAGGACGCCGAGGGCCTGGCGATCAGGTCGATGCCGATCTCGCCGAGCGAGCTGTTCGAACTGCGACGCGCTTTTGGCAGCTTGGGACCCGATACGGCCCCAAGCTGCCAAAAGCAGGAAGGTGAGCGATGAAGGTCAGTGGCGAGGCGGTGCTGCACGCGCCGGCCGACCGGGTCTGGTCGGCGCTGAACGATCCCGCCGTGCTGGTGCGCACCATCCCGGGCTGCGAGCGGCTGGAGGCGACGGGCGCGGACTGCTATGAGATGGTCGTCACCGCGGGTGTCGCGTCGGTCAAAGGCACCTATGCGGGCAAGGTGGCGCTGCACGACCAGCAGCCGCCGAACTCCTTCCTCATGTCCGCCTCGGGTGCCGGGGGCCCGGGCACGGTGAGCACCGAGGTGCGGGTACGTCTGGCGGACGACGGTGAGGGCACGACCCGGCTCAGCTACGACGCGGACGCGGCGGTCGGCGGGATGATCGCCGGCGTCGGCCAGAGGATGCTCGCCGGCGTCGCGAAGAAGATGGCCGCGCAGTTCTTCTCCGCCGTCGACGACGTGCTCACCGGCCGGGCGCCGGAGCTGGCCCGACTGGCCGACGGGGTGAGCCGCCCCGAGGCGGCAGCCGAGCCGGGCCCGGGAGCCGGACCGGGGGGCCAGCCCGGCGTCTTCGTCGCGCCGCGCCGGACCTCCGCCGCCGCAGCCGCTGGCCGGTGGTTCATGCAGGGTGCGCTCGTCGGCGCGGGCATCGCGCTGGCCGGCGTGGTAGTCGGTGCCGTGGTCGGTCGCCGGCGTCGGTGACGCGCTGCGTTCTCGGGGCGGTGCGGGGTCAGGCACGAGGTCGAACTGGAACTGCGGTTGTGACGTGTTAACGAGGTGACCGGAAACGCCCCGCGAGCGGCGGCGAGTTCCTGCCAGGATGTGCGCGTGCACCAGACCGTCGAGTCGCGTCCCGCCGCGTCGATGACCCGGCTGAGCCGGTGGGTGTGGGTCATCGCGGCCGCGCAGTTCGCCGTTCTGATCGCGACGAGCACGCGCTACGGCTACCACCGCGACGAGATGTACTTCATCGCGGCCGGCGGGCATCCCGCGTTCGGCTATCCCGACCAGCCGCCGCTCGTGCCGCTGCTGTCCTGGGCGATGAACGACATCGCGCCGGGCTCGTTGACGATCCTCCGCCTGCCATCCGCACTGGCCGCCGCGGCGACGACCGTGCTCGCCGCAGTGATCGCGCGGGAGCTGGGCTGGGCGGCTCGCGCGCAGCTGATCGCCGCGGGATGCACCGCAGCATCCGGCTTCCCGCTGGCCGTGGGCCACTTCGTCACGACGACGACGTTCGACATGCTCGACACCACGGTGCTGCTCTGGTTCACCCTGCGCGCCGTCGTGCGCCGCGAGCCGCGCTGGCTGCTCGCGGCCGGACTCGTCGTCGGCGTGGGCACCGAGGCCAAGCCGCAGGTCGCCCTGGTGGCCGCGGTGATGCTGGTGGCGATCGCGGTCGTCGGCCCACGCTGGGTGTTGCGCTCGTGGTGGCTCTACGGTGGCCTCGCGGCCGCCGTGGTGCTCGCCGCGCCGTACGTCATCTGGCAGAGCACGCACGGCTGGCCGCAGCTGACCGTGGCCGGCAACATCGCCGGCTCGGCCGAGGGCGGCCGGGCCGGATTCGTGCCGTTCCAGCTGGTGTTGGTGAGCCCGGTGCTCGTCCCGGTCTGGGTGGCCGGGCTGGTCACGCCGTTCCGGCGCGAGGTGCTGCGCGCCGCGCGCTTCGTCGCACTGACCTACGTCGCGCTCGCGGTGCTGTACCTGGTCGGGAACGGCAAGGCGTACTACCTCGCCAGCATGTATCCGCCGCTGCTCGGCATCGGCGCGCTGCCCGTCGCCGACTGGATGAGCCGCAGCCTGGCGCGCGGCCGGCTGCTGGTGGCCGCGATCGCGGTGAGCGCTGCGGTGAGCGCGCTCATCGCGCTGCCGCTGCTCCCGGCCCGATCGCTGCAGGGCAGCTTCGTCATGGCGGTCAACCCGGACCAGGGGGAGACCGTCGGCTGGCCCCGATTCGTCGGCACGGTCACCCAGGCCTGGCAGTCCATCCCGCCGGCTACCCGCGCGCACACCGTGATCTTCACCGGCAACTACGGGGAGGCCGGCGCGATCGACCTGCTCGGCCGCTCTCGCGGCCTGCCCCGCGCGTACAGCGGTCACAACGGGTTCAGCGAATGGGGCCAGCCCGGCGACTCCGACACGTTCGCGCTCATCGTCGGCGTGGACCCCGCCCGGTACTTCTCCGACTGCCGGCGGCTCGCCACCGTCGACGACGGAGTCGGGCTGGACAATCAGGAGCAGGGGCAGGCGCTGCTGCTGTGCCGGCCCACCGCGCCCTGGCCGACGCTCTGGCCGCAGCTGCGGCACTACGACTGAGCCGGCACAGCGCCGCGCCGGCAACGCCGCGAGTCGCCCAATGCCCGGTACAGATCGAGGCGCTCCGCGCGGGTGCTGAATACTCGATACTCGACATACTCCGATCCGCAGACGTTTGGGGGTGGCGTGCCCGAGGGCGAGTACGCGCAACCGGCGCTGCCCGGGTTCACCGACCTGAGCGAGATCGGGGCCGGCCGGGTCGGGACGGTCTTTCGGGCCAGGGAGGTCGGCACGGACCGCCCGATGGCGGTGAAGGTGTTCGACGTGTCCGGGCATCCGGGCGACGACGGCGCGGCGTTCGCCCGCGACGTCGCGCGGCTCATCCCGCCCGACGCCGAGCCGTACCTGGTGCCCGTGCGGCGCGTGTTCGCCGCTGCAGACGGGCGACCCGCGCTCGCCATGGACCTCTGCCGGAGCGCGGCATCGACGCTGTCCGACGACGCGAGCGGCGTGCCGGTCGAGCAGGCCGTCTCTATCGGCGCCCGAGTGGCCGCCGCGCTCGACGCGGCGCACCGGGCGGGCTTGCTGCACCGGCACGTCACGCCGCACAACGTGCTCATCACCGACCGCGGCGAGGCGGTGCTCGGCGACCTCGGCGAGGCGATCCTGCAGGCCACGGGACGGCTCGACCCGGAGCTGTTCGACTTCGTCAGCGCACACGCCGCGCCCGAGCTGCTCGAAGGCGCGGCGGCCACACCGGCGACCGACGTGTACGGACTCGCCTCGACCGTCTACCAGCTCGTCGCCGGGCACGCCGCGTTCCCCGTCTACGACGGCGATTCACTCGCGTCGCTGAGCCTGCGGATCTTGCGTGATCCGGTGCCGCCGCTCGTCGCGCCGGGCGCGCCGGTGCAGCTCTCCGACCTGCTGCTGTGGGGGATGGAGAAGGATCCGGGCCGCCGGCCACCCAGCTCGGCCATGTTCGCGTTGTACCTGGCGCAGATCCAGAGCACGCAGGGATGGCCGCACGTTGCCCCGATTTAGGGTCATGCCCTAGTTCCGCTGGCGACGGAGTCAGTGTCGGCGCGGCGGCACGTGGTAGCGCAGCGTCGCCCGCGCGCGGGCCCGTAGCGGCAACCCGCGCCGCACCTGCCGGCGCAGCTCTCGGTGTGCCCGCCACGCAGCGTCGGCCTCTCCGGCGCCGATCGGCAGCGTCGAGCTGAACAGCGCGACGTTGGCCGCCGACCCGATGCGCGCCGCGCGCGCCGCCGGTTCGGCGCCGTAGCGCTGCGTGGTGGCCGCGGCGACCTCCGCGCCGGTGAGCGAGTCCAGGCCGGGCAGCCCGGATTCGGCGAGGACGTCGAGGCTCTCCTGCCATGCGCCGACCAGCCGGGTGCGCGGGTCCGGGGCGCGCGCCCGGCGGCGGCAGCGAAGCAGCTTGCGCAGCCACAGCCACGCCAGTACTGCCAGGGCGAGAACGGCCAGCACGACCAGCGCGATCGGCCATAGCGCCAGCGCGCTGCTCCCCGAGCCCGGCAGCTGGCTCTTCGGCGCCACGGCGTGACCGCCGTTCGTCTGGGTGACGAGCGCCTGCTGGCTGGGAATCGCCGTCGGAGCGTTCGACGGGGCGGCGCCGACCCGCTGCTGGCGCTGCGCGGCGGAGTACCGGCTAGGCGACGGGTCGACGACGACCCAGCCGGCGCCGCGTACCGGGATCTCCACCCACGTCCAGGCGCTCGCCGTGGTGACCGGGTACCGCCCGGCCGGGATGGTACTGGCGCCGCCTGGCGTGCTGAGGTGGAAGCCGGTAACCACCCTCGCCGGGACGCCGAGGGACCGCGCCACCAGCGCGTACAGCGTCGCGAACTGCTCGGGGGTGCCGGTGCGGTCGGGTCCGACCACGGAGGCGAGCACGTCGGCGAAGCCGGTGCCGCCGCTTCGCGCCTGGGGCGGGGCAGACGTGGCGGTGGGGGCTCCGGCACGCGGCGCGGCCGTGGAGGGCGCGGCGTGCGGCGTCGCGGGCACCGACGGGCGCTGCGCGCCGGAGAGCGCGTAGTTGCGCAGGTCGCGGGCGAGCGCCTGTAGGAACGCCGTCGGCGAGTCGGGGCTCACGCCGGTCTCGGCGGCGAAGGCAGTGATGACCTTGCCGAGGGTGGTGCGCGCATCCGGCGGCACCTGGACGTCGATCGGCGGGGCCGAGGTGGCCACCAGGGCGCCCGCGCCCAGCTGGTCGAATGTCCGCCCGGCGATCGAGGAGGTGACGGTGTAGCTGGCGCCGGGTCGCAGCGGTCCGTCCGGCACGATCATGCCGGTGCCCTGGTCGACGCTGATCGTGGTGCCGGAGACCCGGGCCGGCCGGTACAGGTAGGGCATCCACGGCGCGCTGCCGAGCGACCCGCCGGTGATCATGTAGTGCTGGGTCACGGTCGGTGCGGCGGGGTGCAGCGCCGGGTCGATCTCATTCGGCACCACGCCGCCGGACGGGCGGAAGGTGCGGTTGAACGACCAGCTGTCGCCGTCGTAGAAGTCGAGGTTGGCGACCGCGAAGTACGGTTCCGCGGCGCCGTCGAGGGTCACGTCGAACACCGCGGAGCCGGGGTTGCCGGGGCCCGGCCGCAGCCCGGAGACGAACGCAAGCGGTGCGAGCGGCGCCGACTGGTTCACCGCCGGGGAGCGCTGCAACGCGGCCGGCCGGCCGCGGACCGGCGATGCATGCACGGCCAGCGCGCCCACTCCGACGGCGAGCAGGGTGGCGAGCGCGCCGACGAGCAGGCCGCGTCCGGGCAGCACGCCGTCCGCGGCGCCGGCGTCGCCCGACGCGTCGTTGCGCAGCCATGCCTGCGCCACGCGCACCAGGCCGAACGTGCACAGCAGCGCGCCGCCGAGCAGCACGTCGTCGGCCCGCACGCCGGTCGCGTAGCCCAGCGTGGCGCGGGCCGTCCCCGCGTAGGTGAGCGCGAACGCCAGTACCCAGCCGCCGTAGGGGAGCAGCGTGCTGGGTGAGCGGGCGAGGCACTCGCCGGCGAACGCTCCGGCCAGCCAGCACAGCGCGACCGGAACAACCATCAGCGACGGCGGGGTGACGAGCGGCAGCGCGAAGCTCAGCACCTGCGCGGGTCCGTGCACGAGGCCGTCCCACAGCGCGCCGAACGCGGTGGCGTCGTGCAGCACGACGAGCAGCAGGTAGGCGGCTCCCACGACCACATCGATCAGCGCGCTGACCGGCAGCGACCGGGTCACCGACCGGACGACGACGGTCGGCACGAGCACGCCGAGCACGGCCGCCCCGAACAGCGGCACGGCGATGGTGCCGGTCGGGAACGAGCGCAGCCAGGCCGCGCTCGAGAGCGCCGTGGCGAGCATCGCCAGTGGCAACAGCAGGGTGGGCACGAGGCGGCGCAACATCAGCGGGCCTGCGTATTCCAGGCCAGGCAGGCCGCCTCGGCGTCCGGCGCACTGATGATCCGCACGCCCCGGAACCCGGGCACCGGGGTGTCGTTCAGGCAGACGATGACCAGCCGCTGGAACCGGCGGCGCAGCCCCGCCACGTAGGGCAGGGCCGCGCCGTCGAACTGGCCGGTGATCACCACCAGGGACGTGCCCCCCCGCGCCCGGCGCAGCCGCAGTAACTGCTCCTGCAGCGAGCCCGCCGGGTCGGCGCTCTGCCCGGTGAGGTGGTCGATCAGCGGCGTCACGTCGGGAAAGCGCGAGCCGCCGAGCACCGTCCCGTCGGTCAGCCGCAGCTCGACCGGCGACTTGTCGGCCGAAGCGGACACGAGCACGGAGGCCGCGACGTCGATCGCCGACTCGAAGGACTCTTCGGTGTAGGCGGCCGGGCGCAGGTCGAGGAGCACCACGGTGTAGGGCTGCGAGGTGTCGACGTTGTGCCGGACGACGAGGGTCCCGGTGCGCGCCGAGGAGCGCCAGTGCACCAGCCGCAGGTCGTCGCCCTGGACGTACTCGCGCAGCCGGTGGAACGTGATGCTGCCCTGCGGCGCGGTGTCGGACGTGGGCCCGTCGAGCTGCCGGGTGAGCCCCGAAGGCAGGGCGCGCAACGGCAGCACGCGCGGGTAGACCCAGATGCGCTCGGTCCTCCCGTGCCGGCGCGAGGCGCGGAACAGGTCGAACGGGTCGCTGCGGGTCACCTCGACCGGGCCGACGTCGAAGATCCCGCGGCGTGAGGTAGGCAGCCGGTAGGTGCGCACGCCGTGCTGGCCACGCCGCAGCCGGGGGATGACGGTGCGCACCCGCAGCGCCCCGAAGGGCTGGCTGGCGACGGTGCGGCCGATCCGGCTCCGGCCGGTGTTGGCGAAGCGCAGGAACGCGATCGCCGGCTCGCCCTTGGGTACCCGAGGTGGCTGGATCTGCCGCTCGATCGACAGGCTCGACGGACGAAGCACATTCACCAGCCCGTAGAGAACCAGCGCGACGAGCCCCACTCCGAGCAGCGCGAACGCCGGCCAGCGCAGCCAGACAGCCGCCGCGATCGACAGCAGTCCGGTGGCGAGAGCGGCGACGCCGACCCTAGTCATCCACGGTCACCGGCGGCTCAACTGAGCGCAAGCGCGCGCGGCACCGGCACCGACTGCAGCGTGCGAGCGATGACCTCGGCCGCGGTCCGCCCGTGCACCTCGGCCTCGGGCTGCAGGATCAGCCGGTGCGCCAGCACGACCGGCGCCATCGCCTTGACGTCCTCGGGCGCCACGTACGGCCGCCCGGATACGGCCGCCAGGGCGCGCGCCGCGCGCAGCAGCGCCAGGCTGCCGCGGGGCGAGACGCCCAGCCGCAGTTCCGGCACGGTGCGCGTCGCGGCGGAGAGGGCCACGATGTAGTCCTCGATCTGCGGCGACACTTCCACCAGCTTCACCGCGTCGATCAGCCCGAGCACCTGCTCGGCCGACATCACCGGCCGGAGCTGGGTGATCGTCGCGCCCATCTTCTGGGTGCGCAGCACCTCGGCCTCCGCCTCTGCAGACGGGTAGCCGACCGAGAGTTTCATCAGGAACCGGTCCACCTGGGCCTCGGGCAGGACGTAGGTGCCCTCCATGTCGATGGGGTTCTCGGTGGCCACCACCATGAACGGCATCGGCATGTGGTGCACCCCGGCGTCGACGCTGACCGTGGCCTCCTCCATCACCTCGAGCAGCGCCGACTGGGTTTTCGGCGAGGCCCGGTTGATCTCGTCGGCGAGCACGACGTTCGCGAATACCGGGCCGGGCTTGAACTCGAACTCGCCGGTGGCCTGGTTGTAGACGGATACGCCGGTGACGTCGGACGGCAGCAGGTCCGGCGTGAACTGGATCCGGTTCCACGAGACCGAGAGCGAGGTGGCCAGCGCGCGGGCGAGCGAGGTCTTTCCGGTGCCGGGCACGTCCTCGAGCAGCAGATGCCCTTCGGCCAGCAGGCAGACCACCGCATCACGGATCACCTCGGGCTTGCCGAGGACCACCTGGCCGATGTTCGCGCAGAGGCGGTCGATCTCGCGGGCGACGCGCGTGACGTCGTCGTACGGGGTGGTCATCGTGCTCCTGGTCAACTTGTCGAGGAACCGCTGGTCGAAGGGCTGGGTGGTGTCGAGGTCGGGGTTCGTGTCGGTGTGGGCGGCGTCGGTGTGGGCGTGGGCGTCGGTGTCGGCGTCGGCGGGGCCATGCCGGCGATGGTCGTGATCGAGACGTGATAGATCATCGTCGGCGACCAGGGATACCAGTAGCTGACCGCGACCGTCCACCGGGTCGGATCAGCGGGCGCCCTGGCGAGGCAGCCGGCCGAGACCGGGATCTGGGCGGACGGAGCCGGCACCGACGTGGCCTGCCCGCATGGCGCGCCGGCGAGGTACAGCGTCTCGGTCCAGCCGGTCGCCCGGCGGGCGTCGGCAGGGTCGGAGGTCGTGACGTTGACCTGCCAGTTCTGGTCCGAGCCGCTCCACGCGCCGTGCAAGGCGAGCAGGCCCGGCGGCGCCTGCGCGCTGACCGCCGCGCCGACCGTCGGGGAGATCGTCCCGCCGAAGAACGGCGGGGTCGTCGCGGTCATCGGGTCCTCGACGAGCGCGATCGCAACCGAGCAGGCGCCGTTGTACTGCGTGAGGTCGACCGGCGCAGTGATCACATCGGTGGCCGGGTCGATGCCCGCCTGCTGCAACGGCATCGACGTGCTGGCGCAGGTGAAGCTGCTGCCGGTGAGGTCGAACGTCTCGCCGCGGGCGGCCATGCTGGTCAGCCCGGCGAGGACGACGCGCAAAGTTCCCTTCGTCGGGTCGCCGGCATCCGTCAGCACCTGGGCCGTGCTGATCGACAGCGCCGGCCAGGCCGCGCGGGTGGAGGTGGGCACTGGGCCGATGGTCACCGATGCCTCGGGGTGCCGCGGCGGGCTCACGACGACGCTGCCGGTGTAGGACCGGCCCGCCGTGATGCCCTGGAACGTGACACTCGTCGACGCGGTCGGTCCGATGGTCTGCACGACGCTGCCGGCCGAGCGCAGCTGGTAGGTGAACTCGGCGCCCACGCCCCCGGTATCGGCGACGGGGTCGGCCCCGAGGTCGAGGGTGAACGTCGTCGAGGTGGAGGAGCCGTATGCGACCTGGGCCGGCGTGCTCACCGTGAGCCGGATCTTCCCGGGCTGCGCCGGGCTCCAGCTGTAGCTGCACTGCTTGTCGCTGGTCGGCGCGCCGACGTCGCCCTGCAGGCCGACGCCCTGCACCGCGAAGCTCAGTCCGCGGCCCAACAGCGCGGTGCCGCCCGCGAACGTCGCGCGATAGGACGACAGCGTCGGGTCGCCGCTCACGGTGATCGGGGCGAGCGGTGTGGACAGGCCCGCACCGTCGCAGAAGGACGGCAGCACCGTCCAGCTCGCAGCCGGCACACACCCGGCCGACGGGTTGCCGCAGGCGTTCCACGTGACGGTCCAGTTGCCGGAGGCGTCGGTGCTGGTGTGCACCGCGGTCGGCGCGGCCGGGCCCTCGCGCCCGGTGGTGATCTCGACCGGCAGGGACGGCGTGCCCTGGCCGTTGATGTACGCGGTGACATTCAGCTGGTAGTGGCTGTCCGGGAAGAGCCCGGTCAGGTCGACGCCGGTCTGGCCCTGCACGGTGACGCGGCCGGGGGGCGCCGGCGCCCCGCCGCCGAGCAGCTTGACGTCGACGGCATAGGTCGACGGAACGCAGTCCTGGCTGTCCAACAGCGGATAGCTCCAGCGCAGTATCACCGACCGCGACGCCGGAGTCGCCTGGATGATCGTCGGGATGTGCGGCACCTGGGTGGTGTTCTTGCAGTTGACGGAGTTGTTGATCGGCTCGGGCAATGTGCCGATCGGCTGGGTGGAGCGGGCCGGCGCCCCGGTGACGTGCGGGTTGCCGATGATCGCCGCGGCGCCGCCGGCGGCGCTCAGGTCGACCGCGGCGCTCTTGTCGACGGTGACCGGCCGGTGGCTGCCGTCGGTGAAGACGGTGAGTGCGAACTCGTGGTCCGGTGAGTTGAAGACGACCCGGTCGCCGCGGGCGAACACCCGTGCGTCGGTGAAGTCGGCGACCTCCTGCACCTTGCCGGCGCTGGAGCGCGCGACTGGGTAGGCGGGGGCGCCGGCGATCGGCGTGGCGGAGCCGCCGGCGATCCGCCACAGACCCCCGACGGTGCTGCGATCCATGGTCCGATCCATGGTGTAGAGCGCGCCGTTGCTGACCGCGGGCGGGGCGAGGCGGATGGTCGCCGGGATCGCGGTGAGCCGCTGGGGTCCGGTGACCGCCACGCCGTCGGGAGCCGCACTTACCTCACTCCACCCCTCGGCGGAGTGATACAGGAAGGCGAGCCGGCCAGTGCCGTTCGAGGCCGGGAGGATGCTGTCGACCGCCGACAGGCCGGGCACCGGCAGGGTGCGCGGCGTGGCGGGCGTTCTCGGGTCGTAGACGCGCAGCTCGGTCGGGGTGGCCAGGCCGACGACGTCGTCGCCGCTGCCGTCGGTGCGCCGCGTGGCGACGCCCAGCGCGGCGACTCCGCGCACCGATCCGTGCCCGGTGGCCGCGAGGGTGACCCCGGCTGCCGAGTTCTGCGGCACGCTCAACTGCTCGACGCCGCGGGTAGCCCCGGAACCGCTCAGCAACCAGAGCGTGCCGTTGGCGCTGACGGCCGTTGCCGGGGTGGTCGTGTCGACCGGCGCGACGTGTGCGGAGGCACGCGGGGTGATCGCCGCCCGCTTGCTGTGCGCGTTTCGCCCAGCCTCGACGGTTGCCTGGTCGACTAGGTACACCGATGCCCCGGCGCGCGCCGACTGGATGATGTAGGCCGAGTCGCCGCTCGCGACCGCCGTCGCGCTGGTCGGCCCTGCGGCCGGCGGGAGCGCGACACCGCCGCCGTCGGTCTTCACGACGAAGCCGGTGCGGTCGACCATGTTGAATGCGCCGGACGTGCTGTTGAGCAGCAGCGTCGGACCACCGAGCGGAACGACGCTCACGCCGCTCTCGCTCATGGCGCCGACCTGCAGATTGGCGTCGACCAGCCGGATCGTCGGCTTGCCGTCGGTGAGATCCACGGCGACCGGCGCCCGCTTGTCGGTGAGGAAGACCGAGCCGTAGAACAGCGAGAACGTCTTGGCGCGGCTGGGCTGGGCCAGCATGGAGACAGCACCGATCGCGGTGGCGACCAGTGCGAGCGCAGCCACCATCGCTACCTGCTGAGGGCGGCGAAGCGGCACCGCGGCGGCCCTGCCCGGCTCGGAGCGAAAGCCAGCACGGCCCGCCCGTGAGCTGCTCACGCGTCCAACTCCTTGCCAAGTCACCAGGGCCCGCCAAGCGGGCCCGTCCCCCGGACTCGCTTCCGGATGTGCCGTGTCGACGGTGCCGCGGCTTCGGACGACAGCCTAGCTGATCGAGTGACGATTTGTTAACGCGATCCTTACGAATGTCAATCGACCGAAGCACGCGCACGGTATTCGGCACAAGTCGCCGACGAACTGGCCGGGAGTGCGCACTTCACTCGACGCCATGCCTGCTCGTGGGCCCGCCGACAGCCGGGATGGTGGCCGTCGGCCCATCCGGATCGGTATCGACACCGGCGGAACGTTCACCGACGTGGTGGCGCTGGACGGGTCGACCGGGGAGCTGGTCAGCACCAAGACACCGTCCACCCCGGCAAATCCGGCGGACGGCTTCATGACCGGCATCGTCAAGGTGCTCGACCTTCTCGGCGCCGGCGCCGGCGACGTCGACACGGTGAGCCACGGCACCACCGTCGCCACCAACCAGCTCATCGAGGGCCGGCTCGGCCCGCTCGGCTTCGTCACCACCGAGGGCTACGAGTTCATCCTGGAGATTGCCCGCCAGTCCGTCCCGGACGGGTACGGCAACAGCTACTTCTGGGTCAAACCGGAGCGCATCGTGCCGGCCGACCTGGTGCGCACGGTAGGCGGCCGGCTGGACTACACGGGCGCGGAGCTTCGTCCGTTCGACGAGGCCTCGGCCGTCGCGGCGGCCCGGTTCTTTCACGAGCGCGGCATCGACACGATCGGGGTCTGCCTCCTGCATTCCTACGCCGATGACGCCCACGAGCGGCGGATGCGCGAGGTCCTCGCCCGCGAGCATCCCGACGCGGTGGTGTCGATCTCCTCGCAGGTGCTGCGCGAGTACCGCGAGTACGAGCGGTCGATGACCACGCTGGTCGACGCGGCGGTCAAGCCCGGTGTGGCCCGCTACGTCGGCGCGATCCGGCGCCGGTTGGACGAGCTCGCCGGGAGCCTGCCGTGCTACGTGATGAAGTCCAACGGGGGGGTGCTCTCGGCCGAGGAGGTGGTGCACCAGCCGATCACCACCGTGCTCTCCGGGCCGGCCGCCGGTGCGCTCGGTGCGGCGCTGGTCGCGCGGCGTGCCGGCTTCGACCGGGTGCTGACCCTCGACGGCGGCGGCACCTCCACCGACGTGTCGGTGGTGCTGCACGGCGAGCCGACGCTCACGACCGAGGGATCGGTCGGCGGCTACCCGTCCAAGATTGCGATGATCGACGTAGTGACCGTCGGCGCAGGTGGCGGCTCGATCGCCTCGATCTCGCCCGAGGGGACGTTGAAGGTCGGGCCGCGTTCGGCCGGCGCCGACCCCGGTCCGCTCTGTTACGGGAAACCGCGGCGGGCCGCTGCTGGCGACTCCGTCACCGTCACCGACGCGCACCTGCTGCTGGGCCGGATCCCGCCGCGCCTGCTCGGCGGCGAGATCACGCTCGACGTGGCCGCGGCCCGGCACGGCGTCGGCGAGCTGGCCGGGCGGCTGGGCATGCCAGTCGAGGCGTGCGCCGCCGGCGTCCTGGAGATCACCGCCTGGAACCAGGCCAATGCGCTACGCCAGATCACGGTGAAACGCGGCCTGGACGTGCGTGACTTCACGCTGACCACCTTCGGCGGCTCCGGTTCGCTGCTGGCCTGCCGGCTGATGGACGTGCTCTGCCTGCCCGCGGTTCTCGTGCCGCCGAGCCCGGGCAACGTCTCGGCGTTCGGCCTGCTGACCGTCGACGTCAAGAACGACTACGTGCAGACCGCGGTGGCCAGGCACGCCGATCTCGAGCCGGCGCGGGTCGCCACGATCTTCGACGGGCTGCAGGAGCAGGCGGCGGGCACGCTCGACCGGGAGGGTTTCGCCCGCTCGGAGCATCGCTATGTGCGCAGCGCGGACCTGCGCTACTTCGGCCAGGCGTTCGAGGTGCGGGTGCCGGTGCCCGACGGCGACTTCGACAAGTCGGCCGCGGACGATGTCGCCGCGGCCTTCCACGACGCGCACCGGGCGCTCTACGGCTACGACTTTCGCGACGACGCCCGCCAGTACGTGGAGTGGGTGAACCTGCGGGTCTCCGGCGTCGGCCCGATCACCCGGCCCGCGGTGCGCGAGCTCGCTGCCCGCGAGAGCGCCACGGTGCCGGCGGCCGGCAGCCGGCCGGTCTGTTTCGACGGCGAGGGCTACGTCGACGCGGCGACCTACCAGCGTGACGAGCTCCGCGCCGGCGATGTGATCACCGGGCCGGCCGTCGTCGAGGAGTTCGGATCGACGGTCCCTTTGCACCCCGGCTTCACCGCCCGCGTGGACCGCCTCGGCAACCTTGTGGTGACCCGGCAGTGACCGCCGCGGCAAGGCCGGATCCGATCGTGCTGGAGATCGTGCAGGGGAGCCTCGCCTCGGTGGAGATGGAGGTCGAGACGGCGATCGCCCGCACATCTCGCTCGCCGATGATCCGCGACGCGCACGACTTCCGCGCGGGCATCCACGACCGCAAGCTGCGCAAGCTCACCGGCCGCTCGTACAGCGCGCTGGTGCACCCGGTGGTGCGCGACTTCCCGCTCGAGACGATGCGGCCGGGCGACGTGTTCTTCCACAACGACGTCTACCGCTCCGAGGGCGGCATCGGCCACCTGCCGGATCTCTGCGTGACCGTGCCGGTCTTTCACGACGCCGGCACTGCAAGCGCAGTGGTCGCGTTCGTGCAGGCGTTCGGTCACCACGACGACATCGGCGGCGCGGTGCCCGGCTCGATGCCATCGCATGCCACGAGCGTGTTCGAAGAGGGCCTGATGGTGCCCCCGATCAAGCTCTGGGACGCCGGCGTCCCGAACCGCGCCGCGCTGACGATCATGACCCGGAACTCGCGGATGCCGGACTCGCTGGCCGCCGACCTGGACGCCGAGTGCGCGGCCTGCTCGATGGGCGCGCGCCGGCTCGCCGAGCTCTTCGACCGCTACGGCCGGCAGGCCGTCGAGGCCTGCTTCGACGCGATCGTCGATGCCACGACTGAGACGTTCCGCCGCGAGGTCCTCGCCAAGATCCCGGTCGGCACCTGGACGTGGGAGGACTATGCCGAACACGACGGCGTCGACCCGCCGCGGCTGCACACCCAGCGGATCACGCTCACCCGGACGGACGAGCCGAAACTGATCATCGACTTCGCCGGCACTGCGCCGCAGGCGAAGGGGCCGATCAACCACTGCGGCGACTACGCCGACGGGAACTTTCTCAAGAAGTGGCTCGCCCCCATCCTGCGCAACCTCGCCGACACGCCGCAACGGATGGCCCAGCTGGACGTCACCGAGGGGGTCGTCCCGCTCATCGAGATGCGCTTCCCGCCGCCGGGGACGCTGCTCACGCCGGCCTTCCCGGCGCCGACGAACGCCCGCACGTTCGTGATCCTGCGGCTGCTGGGCGTCCTCGCCGGCGCGGTAGCCAAGGCGGTGGACGGCCGGATGCCGGCCGACCAGGAGACGATCCGCTACACCGGCGTCTACGGCGAGGACCGCGACGGCCAGCCCTACCTGATGCGCGAGGTGCTCGGTGGCGGCTCGGGCGGGCGGTACTACGCGGACGGCGAGGACACCATCCACGTCGTTCCTGACTCACGCAACCTGCCCACCGAGTTCACCGAGGCGCGGTTCCCGCTGATCGTCGAGCGGCTCGGGCTCGCCGTCGACTCCGGCGGTCCGGGGCAGTTCCGTGGCGGTCTGGGCTACGAGAAACACATCCGGATGCTGAAAGACGCGCACTTCATGTCCATCGCCGACCGGTCGATCCTCTCCTGCTGGGGTGTACGCGGCGGGCGCGCGGGACGGCCGTTCCAGGTGACCGTCGAGCCCGGCGGCCGCAACGAGCGCGAGGTGGACGCCCTGGCCGACGGCGAGTTCGTCCGCGCCGGCGAGGTGATCCGCATCCGCACCACCGGCGGGGGCGGTTGGGGCGACCCGCTCGACCGCGACCCGGCGGCGGTGCTGCGCGACGTGCGGTGGGGGAAGGTCTCGCTCGCTGCCGCTCGAGACGACTACGGCGTCGTCATCGCCGACGATGCCGTCGACGAGGCGGCCACGGCGCGCGAGCGAGCGACGATGCGTGCGGGCCGTCCGGATCGCACGCCCTTCTTCGATCGTGGACCCGGCTACGCGCGGCTCTCCGGCGGGTCGACGTGCGCCGACTGCGACTGGCGCGACACCTAGGCTCACCACCATGAGCGGACCTCTCGACGGCATCACGGTGGTCGACCTGACCCGCGCGCTCGCCGGCCCGCACGCGACGATGATGCTGGGCGACCAGGGCGCACGGGTGATCAAGGTCGAGGTCCCGGGGCACGGCGACGACAGCCGCGGCTGGGGGCCGCCTTTCATCGACGGCCTGTCGACGTACTTCCTGTCGTGCAACCGCAACAAGGAATCGATCACGCTCGACCTCAAGAGCCCCGACGGGGTCGAGACGCTGACCCGGTTGGTCCGCCACGCGGACGTGCTGGCGGAGAACTTCCGCACCGGCGTGCTCGACCGCCTGGGTTTCAGCATGCAACGGTTGCACGAGATCAATCCTCGACTGGTGATCCTGTCGATCAGCGGGTTCGGCCACGACGGCCCGGAGGCCGGCCGCGCCGGCTACGACCAGATCGCGCAGGGTGAGGCGGGGCTGATGTCGCTGACCGGGCCGCCGGGCGAGCCGACGCGTGCCGGACTGCCGGTCTCGGACCTGCTCGCCGGCATGTACGGCGCGTTCGGGGCGCTCGCCGCGCTGCACGAACGCGAGCGCACCGGTCGCGGCAAAGTCGTGCGCACCTCGCTGCTGGCGGCCATCGTCGGCGTCCACGCGTTCGAGGGCACCAGGTACACCGTGGCCGGCGAGGTGCCCACCTCGTCCGGGGCGTACCACCCGTCGATCTGCCCGTACGGGCTGTTCCACGCCTCCGACGGCGCGCTACAGATCGCCGTGGGGAGCGAGGCGCTGTGGCGGGCGTTCGCGCCGGCATTCGGGCTCGACCGGCCGGAGTGGGCGACCAACGCGCAGCGGGTGGCCGACCGTGACGCCGTCATCGCGGCGGTCGACAAGGCGTTCGCCGGGCAGACTCGCGCCGAACTGCTCGTGCAGCTCAACCGGTTGGGCATCCCGGCCGGCCAGGTGCGGACGCTGGACGAGGTGTACGGCTGGGAGCAGACCCGCTCGCAGGGCCTTCTGATCGAGGTCGAGCACCCGACGCTCGGGCGGATCACGCTGCCGGGGCCACCGCTGCGTTACGACGACGGGGGCCGCGCCGAGCACCAGCCGCCGCCGCTGCTGGGACAGCACGACGCGGCCATCCGGGCCTGGCTGGACGAGCTGGACGGCTGATCCGGACTTGTTGCGGCGTCGCGGCGTCCGGGCCCCGCAGAGCGTGAACAAGTGCGTCGTTGCGTAGCGTGAGCGTGTGCGGGTCGTGATCGCGCTGGGCGGTAACGCGATGACCGCACCCGACGGCAGCGCCCGCCCCGACGACCAGCGGCAGGCGATCGAACGGGCCATGGACCCGGTGGCCGACATCGTGGCGGCGGGCCACCAGGTCGTGCTGACGCACGGCAACGGCCCGCAGGTCGGCAACCTGCTGGTGAAGAACGAGCTCGCCGCGTCCGTCGTCCCGCCCGTGCCGCTGGACTGGTGCGGCGCGCAGACGCAGGGCACGATCGCGGTGATGATCTCAAACGCGCTCGGCCGGGCGCTGCGCCGTCGGGCTAGGCTACCGCGGGTCGCGGCGCTCGTCTCGCGCACGCGCGTCGACGCCGACGACCCCGGCTTCGCCCGGCCGTCCAAGCCGATCGGGCGCTACCTGCCGCGGGACCAGGCGGCGGCGATGATCGCCCACGGACAGACCTGGCAGGACCGCGGCGAGCGCGGGTGGCGGCGCGTCGTCGCCTCGCCCGAACCGCGGGAGTGCCTCGAGGTCGACGCCGTGCTCGCCCTGCTGGCCGCCGGGTTCGTCGTCACCTGCTCCGGCGGCGGGGGAGTGCCGGTCGTCAGCGACGCCGAGGGCGGCTACCACGGCGTCGAGGCGGTCGTCGACAAGGACCTCACCGCCGCTCTGCTCGCCGGCGCGGTGCAGGCCGACGCGCTGGTTCTCGCCACCGACGTCGACGCCGCCGTGCTCGGCTGGGGCACCGCCGGCGCCCGCCCGCTCGGCTCGGTGACGGCCGCCGAGCTGCGCGAGCATGCCGCCAGCGGCGAGTTCGCGGCCGGCAGCATGGCCCCTAAGGTCGAGGCCGCCTGCCGATTCGCCGAGACAATCCCGGACGGGTTCGCCGCGATCACGTCCCTTGCGCGAATCGGCGACGCGGTCGCCCGCTCGTCCGCAACAATCGTCACGAGTTGACAGGAGGACTCCGTGCCGGAGCCGATCGAGGTCCGCAAGGTGCCGCTGCACAACGTCTCCGACGCCAGCGAGCTCGGCAAACTCATCGACGAGGCAGTGATCGACGCCGACCGGGTGATCGCCGTCATCGGCAAGACGGAGGGCAACGGAGGCGTCAACGACTACACCCGGATCATCGCCGACCGTGCGTTCCGCGAGGTGCTGATGGTCAAGGGCAGCCGCAGCGCCGAGGAGGTCAGGCAGATCCCGATCGTCTGGTCCGGGGGCACGGACGGCGTGATCAGCCCGCATGCGACGGTCTTCGCCACCCTTCGGGTCGACCGCGCGCCCCGCACGGACGAGCCGCGACTCTCGGTCGGCTTCGCGATGAGCGAGCAGATCCTGCCCGAGGAGATCGGCCGCACCGGCATGATCGGCAAGGTCGCCGACGCGGTGCGCACCGGGATGCAGCGGGCCGGGATCACCGATCCGGCTGACGTCCACTACGTGCAGACGAAGACCCCGCTGCTGACCATCGACACGATCCGCGAGGCGAAGAGCCGCGGCCACGACGTGTTCACCGAGGACACGCTGCACTCGATGGACGTGTCGAACGGGTGCACCGCGCTGGGCATCGCCGTCGCACTGGGCGAGATCGAGATGCCGCGCGACGAGGACGTCCTGCGCAATCGGGACCTGTACTCGTCAGTGGCGTCGTGCTCGTCGGGCGTGGAGCTGGACCGGGCCCAGGTCGTGGTGGTGGGCAACGCCCGCGGCGTCGGCGGCCGGTACCGCATCGGTCACGGCGTGATGCGCGACGCTCTGGACGCCGACGGCATCTGGGCGGCCATCCGGGACGCGGGCCTCGACCTGCCCGAACGACCTCACCCGGACGACCTGCAGGGCCGGCTCGTCAACGTGTTCCTCAAATGCGAGGTGAGCCAGGACGGCCAGGTGCGCGGCCGCCGCAACGCCATGCTCGACGACTCCGACGTGCACTGGCACCGCCAGATCAAGGCGTGCGTCGGGGGAGTGGCGGCGGCGGTTACCGGTGACCCGGCGGTGTTCGTGTCGGTGTCGGCGGCGCACCAGGGGCCCGACGGCGGCGGCCCGGTCGCGGCCATCGTCGATCTCGGCTAACCCCCGCGCTTTTGGCAGGACGGGACCTTATCCGGCCCCGTATTGCCAAAAGCGGCGACGCGACGGGCGCCGGTAGGCTCGGCGGCGCCATGAAGACCTTCGACGGGCTTTTCGCCGAGCTCACCGAGCGGGCACGCACCCGCCCGCCCGGTTCCGGCACGGTCAAGGCGCTCGACGAGGGGCTGCACGCCCAGGGCAAGAAGGTCGTCGAGGAGGCCGCCGAGGTGTGGATGGCCGCCGAGCACGAGTCGGCCGAACGCACCGCGCAGGAGATCAGCCAACTGCTCTACCGGATCCAGGTGATCATGCTGGGCAGCGGGCTGACGCTCGACGACGTGTATCGACATCTGTAGGCGCGCCCGATCCCGCCGCCGACAGACAGAGACAGGTTCACCCGCATGCTTCGAATCGCCGTCCCGAACAAGGGCTCGCTCTCCGAGCCGGCCTGCCAGATGCTCGCCGAAGCGGGCTACCGGCAGCGCAGCAACTCCAGCGAGCTCGCCCTGGTCGACTCCGACAACGACACCGAGTTCTTCTTCCTCCGCCCGCGCGACATCGCCGTCTACGTCGGGTCCGGCACGCTCGACGTGGGGATCACCGGCGAGGACCTGCTCGCGGACTCCGGCGCCGCCGCCGAGGGCATCCTGCCGCTCGGCTTCGCCGTCTCGACGTTCCGCTTCGCCGGACCATCGCCCGGCGCTGGCGGGACAGCCGCCTCGGTCGGCGACCTCGCCGGGCGGCGGATCGCCACCGCCTACCCGGGCATCGTCACCGGCTACCTCGCGGCGCACGGCGTCGACGCGCAGGTGATCCGCCTCGACGGGGCGGTCGAGACCGCGATCCGGCTCGACCTCGCCGACGCGATCGCCGACGTCGTCGAGACCGGCGACACGCTGCGCGCCGCGGGCCTGGTGACCTTCGGCGAGCCGATCCTGCGCAGCCAGGCGGTGCTCATCCGCCGCTCGGGCGCGCAGCGACAGCCTCGCGTCGAACAGCTCGTCCGGCGCCTGCAGGGTGTGATCATCGCGCGCCAGTACGTCTTGATGGACTACGACATCCGCGACGAACTGGTCGAGAAGGCCGTCTCGATCACGCCGGGCATCGAGTCGCCGACCGTGTCGCCGCTGCACGAGCGGGGCTGGTCCGCGGTCCGCTCGATGGTCCCGCGCCGGCACACCAACCAGATCATGGACGAGCTGTGGGCCCTCGGCGCGCGAGGCATCATTGTCACTGACATCCACGCGTGCCGGCTGTAGGGGAATGGACACCAAACAAGAGCTCGTGGTCACCGCCCGGCCGATCCGTTCGAGCTGGATCGCGGTCGGCGGGGCGGTGTTGCTGTTCGCCGTGTTCCTCGTCGTGGCGCTGGTGATGCGCCGCGACAACGACGGAGTGATCTTCGACACCAAGGACCAGGTCGGCACCGCGGTCCTCGGGCTCATCCTCGCCGCCGCGGCGCTAATCCCGACCCGGCCGCGGCTGCGTGCCGACATCCACGGGGTGCAGACGCGCGCGTATCTGGGCTCGCCGAGGTTCATCCCGTGGGACCTCGTCCTCGGCGTGGACTTCCCGCAGAAGCTGCGTTTCGCCCGGCTCCTGCTCCCCGGCGACGAGACGCTCGCCTTGTACGCGGTGCAGCGGATGGATCGCGAGCGCTCGGTCGCGGTCATGCACGGCCTGCGCCAGCTCTACGCGCAGTCCCGATCGGCCTAGGGTCGGCCTAAGGTCAGTCGCGCACGAGCCGGGCCAGCGCCATCGCGTCGAACGGGGCGCGCACCTTCACGTCGTTGTCGAAGTAGGCGTAGACGTCGTGGCCGGCCGCGGCCCAGGTCCGCAGCTGCGCCGCCCACTGGGCCAGCGCTTCGGCGCTGTATCCGCTGGTGTACAGCTCCACGTCGCCGTGCAGCCGGACGTAGGCGAAGTCCGCGGTCACCTGACGGATCAGCGGCCAGCGGCCGGCCGTGTCGGCGACGACCAACCCGATGCCGTGCTCGCGCAGCAGCCCGGCGAAGGCCGGCGTGTCGAAGCTCGCGTGCCGCACCTCCAGCGCGTGCCGCAACGGCCGGTCGTCTGCCGCCGCGGTGAGCGCACGGTCGGCGAGCCGGTGGTCGTGATGGCGCGCCAGCCAGGCCGCCTCGCCGGTGCTGCGCGGCAGCCGCGCGAAAAAGTCCGCCAACCGCGGCGGGTCGAAGCCGAGCGACGGCGGCAGCTGCCACAGCACCGGGCCGAGCTTGCCGTGAAGCGCCAGCACGCCCGAGCCGAAGAAGTTCGCCAACGCCGTCTCGACGCCGCGCAGCTTCTTCATGTGCGTGATGAACCGGCCGCCCTTGACCGCGAACACGAAGCCGTCCGGCGTCTGATCGTGCCAGGCCCTATACGACGCGGGGCGCTGCAACGAGTAGAACGAGCCGTTGATCTCGACGGTCGGCAGGCGCTCGGCGACGTAGGCCAGCTCGCGCCGGTGCGGCAGGCCCTTGGGATAGAACTCGCCGCGCCAGCCCGGGTAGAGCCAGCCGGAGATGCCGACCCGGATCGCGCCCACGCGGCGCTAGCTGATCAGCTTCTCGCCGGGGCCCTCGCCGGGCTCGTCGGGGTAGGAGGAAGCCTCGCGGAAGGCCCGCTGCAGGGTCTTCACCCCGTCGCGCAGCGGCTGGCGGTGGATGCCGAGGAAGTCCTGCGCCGCGGCGACCAGCCCGGCCAGGGCGGTGATCAGCCGGCGCGCCTCGTCCAGATCGACGGTCGGCTCGCCGTCCGGCGCCAGGCCGAGCTTCTCCGCGGACGCGCTCATCAGCAGCACCGCCGCCCGGGAGATCACCTCGACGGCGGAGATGTCGGCGAGCTCGCGCACCGGCAGGTCGTCCAGCGTCTCGAAGCCGTGGCGGGGCAGCGGGATGGCGTCGCTCGGGTGTGCCCGCGACGCGCTGCCCGGAATACTGACGGACTCCGGCGCGTTGGCTGCGATGGGGTCGGTGTCTGGCACGCTGCTACCCTGTCATTGCGACCAGCCTCCGCACCACGCGGGGGTGTGCAAGTGGACGCCCGAGCCCGCAGTACGGCATCCGCCGCACTGCGAGCCCCGCATCCCACCCGAGCCGCCGCGAGCCGCGGTGCGCCGGGTTCCGGTCCGCGCCGCGCGGCACCCGCCGGGCGGCCGCTGCGGATACCCGCGGCGTCGCGGATCGGTCGGCTGCCGGGCCCCGTGCGCACAGGCGCGACGGGGCTCTCGTCGTTTCGACGGGGCGCCGCCGAAGACCCACCCATACCCGAAGACCTACCAAGGAGGTCCCATCAGTTCCGAACCGAGGATCAACGACCGGATCCGCGTACCGGAGGTCCGCCTCGTCGGCCCGGAGGGCGAGCAGGTCGGCATCGTGCCGATCGGCAAGGCGCTCGAACTCGCCACCGAGGCCGATCTCGATCTGGTCGAGGTCGCACCCATGGCCCGCCCGCCCGTCTGCAAGCTCATGGACTACGGCAAGTTCAAGTACGAGAGCGCGCAGAAGGCACGGGAGGCCCGGCGCAACCAGGCCCTCACCGTCATCAAGGAGATGAAGCTCCGCCCGAAGATCGACTCGCACGACTACGAGACCAAGAAGGGTCACGTCGAGCGGTTCCTCAAGCAGGGCGACAAGGTGAAGGTCACGATCATGTTCCGCGGGCGGGAGCAGTCCCGGCCAGAGCTCGGCTTCCGGCTGCTGCAGCGCCTCGCCGACGACATCGACGAGCTGGGCTTCGTCGAGTCGGCGCCCAAGCAGGACGGCCGGAACATGATCATGGTGGTGGCGCCCCACCGAAGCAACCGAGCCACCCGAGCCTCCCGGGAGACCGCCCCGGGCGGCGAGAACCGATAGCGAAACCGGATCGAGAGAGACAGATGCCCAAGAACAAGACCCACAGCGGGATGAAGAAGCGCGTCAAGGTGACCGGCAGCGGCAAAATGCTGACCGAGCGCGCCGGCAAACGCCACCTGCTCGAACGCAAGTCCTCGCGGATCACCCGGCGCCTCACCGGCACCGCCGAAGTGGCCGCCGTGGACGCGCCGCGGGTGAAGAAGCTGCTCGGCCGCTGACCGGTCCGCCTGAGCCAAAACCCGACCAGCTCGGCGCTGCCGAGCCCGACCCAGCCACTTCCCGCCGGAGTGGCCGATGAAGACAAGGAAACACAGTGGCACGCGTCAAGCGGGCGATCAACGCCCACAAGAAGCGCCGAAGCACCCTCGAAGCCGCCTCCGGGTATCGGGGCCAGCGCTCCCGCCTCTACCGCAAGGCCAAGGAGCAGCTGCTGCACTCGGCTACCTACTCCTACCGCGACCGCAAGGCGCGCAAGGGTGATTTCCGCCAGCTCTGGATCACCCGGATCAACGCTGCGGCCCGTGCCAACGGCATCACCTACAACAGGTTCGTCCAGGGGCTGCGCCTGGCGGGCGTCACGGTCGACCGGAAGGTCCTCGCCGAGCTGGCGGTCACCGACGAGGCGGCCTTCGCGGCGCTCGCCGAGGTGGCCAAGGCTGCCGTGGCGGCCGAGGGAACCGGCGGCGCGGCAGCCGAGCCGCCCGCCGCCTGATTGCTGAGCGACTCCAACGCCCGGCTCGCGGCGGCCCGCCGGCTCACCGACCGGCGCGGCCGCCGCGAGGCCGGGCGGTTCCTTGCCGAGGGCGCGCAGGCCGTCCGCGAGGCGCTGCGCCGGCCCGGCGCGGTCGTCGAGGTCTTCGCCACCGCCGCGGCGCTGGACCGCCACCGCGACCTGCTCGGCCCCCTCGACATCCCGGTCGACGAGGTCAGCGTCCGGGCCGCGGCGGCGCTGTCGGAGACAGTCACCCCGCAGGGGCTGGTCGCCGTCTGCCGGCGACTCGACGTGCCGCTCGCCGACGCCCTGGGGCGCCGCCCGCGCCTGGTCGCCGCCCTGGTCGACGCCAGCGAGCCCGGCAACGTGGGTGCCGTGATCCGTACGGCCGATGCCGCAGGCGCGGACGCGGTCGTGCTGGCCGGCGAGACCGCAGACGTCTACAACGGCAAGGCGGTGCGGGCCAGCGCCGGCAGCCTGTTCCACCTCGACGTCGTCCTCGGCGGCGATCCGCGCGAGGTGATCGACCGCGGCTGCGACGCCGGGTTGGCCACCCTGGCGACCACCCGCCAGGGCGGCACCGAGCTTGATTCGGTCGACCTGCACCGCCGCACGCTCTGGCTGTTCGGCAACGAGGCGCACGGGCTGCCGGACGACGTCATCGCCGCGGCCGATCACGCGGTACGGGTGCCGATCTACGGCGCGGCGGAGAGCCTGAACCTCGCCGCCGCCGCGGCTGTCTGCCTCTACGCCTCGGCGCGCGCACAGCGCGGCTGACGGCCGGCCGCCAGCGCGGCATCCAGGAGGGAAATGCCTTGCGTGCTAGCGTTTTCGGCGATCCACCGTCTTCCGCACGCGCGTCGAGAAAGGGAATTGCCATCGTTATGGGCTACATCACGCTGCCAGCCTTCGAGGACACCGGCTACGTCGTCCTCGACCGTTACGACCAGTCGCGCGATCCGCAGGAGTGGTTCGACATCACCTATGTCGACTGGAAGTCCTCCGGTGAGACGCGATTCGCCCCGTTGGCCAGCGCGTACGGCGACATGGAGTGCAACGGCTTCTGGAACCACACGCCGCCCAAGACCGACAAGGACGGCGTCTGGGTGCCCGAGAACATCGCCAAGGCGCCACGGTTGAAGGCCCGCGCTGAGGAGCCCGGCGCGAACATCGGCCGCTGCCGGGTGATCGAGTTGCAGCCCAACAGCTACGCCGACTGCCTCTACAACCTGCACCGCGACGACAACAACCGGCTCAACCCCGAGGGCACCGGCTGGATCGTGCGCGGCTTCTTCAACCTCACCGATGATGGCGAGTCGGTGATGGTCCTCCGCGAGGACCGCGACGACCCGTCGACCGAGACCCGAATCCCCTTGCCGGCCGGCGCGCAGGCGATCATCGACACCCAGCGCCTCTGGCACGCGGTGTGGCACCCGGGCCCGCAGCCCCGCTACTGCCTGATCACGTCCTGGGAGTCCGGCCCTGAACTGGGCGCGTACCTCGAGAAGCACCACGGTGTCAGCAAGATCGACAGCGCGCCGCTCTCCGAGGACGTGATCGCGGACGCGCAGGCCGAGGTCGCCCGCCGCCGCGCGGAGCGCGAGGCGAAGCTGGCCGCCGAGGGCAAGGTGGCCGTGGAGGTCAGGTCCGAGGCCTGAGACCCCGTTCTCGCAACGAAGGCCGCCGCGACGATCACGCGGCGGCCTTCGGTTATTCGTTGCCTACCGGCTCATAGACTCGTCCCGCCAGCCGAATCCAGTGAGGACTCCGACGTTGAGCTACGACCCGGTCGAGCCGCATTCCCTGCAGCCGGCGACGCTGCGCGGCTACGTCGCCGACGCGGTCGCGGTGATCGGCAAGGCGTCGGACCTCAGCGAGCTCAAGGCGGCGCGCCTGGCGCACGCCGGAGACCGGTCCCCGCTGGCTCTCGCCAACCGCGAGATCGGACTCCTGCCGCCGGCGGCGCGGGCCGCGGCGGGCCAGCGGGTCGGGCAGGCCCGCGGCGAGGTGAACCAGATCCTCGCCGCCCGGCAGGCCGAGTTGGCGGCCGAACGCGACGCGCGGGTGCTCGTCGAGGAGGCCGTCGACGTCACCCTGCCGTGGGACCGCCACCTGGAAGGCGCCCGACACCCGCTCACCACCATTCAGGAGCTCATCTGCGACGTCTTCGTCGCGATGGGTTACGAAGTGGCCGAGGGCCCGGAGATCGAGACGGAGTGGTTCAACTTCGACGCGTTGAACATGCCGCGCGACCACCCGGCGCGATCGCTCATGGACACGTTCTTCGTCGATCCGGATGGCTCCGGCGCTGACGGATTGGTGCTGCGCACGCACACCTCGCCGGTGCAGGCGCGCACCATGCTGCGCCGTCAACCGCCGATCTACGTGGTCTGTCCGGGCAAGGCGTTCCGCACCGACGAGCTGGACGCCACGCACTCGCCGGTGTTCCACCAGCTCGAAGGGCTCGTGGTGGACGAGGGGATCAGCATGGCGCACCTGAAGGGGACGCTCGACCACATGGCCCAGGCGATGTTCGGGCCCGACATCGTCACCCGGCTGCGCCCGTCGTACTTCCCGTTCACCGAGCCGAGCGCCGAGCCGGACCTGCTCTGCTTCGTCTGCCGCGGTGAGTCGGTCGGCAACCCGGACCGTCCCTGCCGGACCTGCGACAGCGAAGGCTGGATCGAGTGGGGCGGCTGCGGGATGGTCAACCCGCGCGTGCTGCAGGCCTGCGGTATCGACCCGGACCGTTACAGCGGATTCGCCTTCGGCATGGGGATCGAGCGGACGATGATGTTCCGCAACAACGCGGCCGACATGCGCAACATGGTCGAAGGTGACGTGCGTTTCACCCAAGCATTCGGCATGGAGGCATGACGTGCGCGCGCCGGTCAGCTGGCTGGCAGAACATGTCGATCTGCCGTCCGGGACGACGCCTCGTCAGCTCGGCGACGCGCTGGTGCGGGTCGGCCTGGAAGTCGAGCGGGTGGACGCGGCGGCCGACGCGATCTCCGGCCCGATCGTGGTCGGCCGAGTGCTCTCCTACCAGGACGAGCCGCAGAAGAACGGCAAGACGATCCGCTGGTGCCAGGTGGACGTCGGGGAGGGCGAGCCGCGCGGCATCGTGTGCGGCGCGCTCAATTTCGACAACGGCGACCTGGTCGTCGTCTCCCTGCCCGGGTCGGTCCTCACCGGCGGGCTCGCTGTCGGCGCGCGCAAGACGTACGGGCACATCTCCGACGGCATGATCTGCTCCGAGCGCGAGCTCGGCATCGGCGACGATCATGCGGGCATCCTGGTGCTCGCCCCCGACGCCGGGAAGCCCGGCGACGACGCGCTGGACATGCTGGGCCTGCGCGAGCCGGTGCTCGACATCGCGGTGACGCCCGACCGCGGGTACTGCCTGTCGGTGCGCGGCCTGGCCCGCGAGGCCGCCGCGGCGTTCGGTGTGCCGTTCCGTGACGTCGCCGAGTCGGTCACCGTGCCGCCCGCGGACGCCGTCGCCTATCCGGTGACCGTCGACGACCCGAGTGGCTGCGACCAGTTCTCCGCTCGGGTGGTCGGCGGAGTCGACGTTTCGGCGCCGACACCGTCGTGGATGCGGTCGCGGCTGCGGATGTGCGGAATGCGGTCCATCTCGCTGATCGTCGACGTCACCAACTACGTAATGCTCGAGACCGGCCAGCCGCTGCACGCCTTCGACCGGGCCAAGCTACGCGGCCCGATCGGCGTGCGGCGCGCCCGGCCCGGCGAGCGGTTGACCACACTGGACGGCGTCGAGCGGATGCTCGACCCGGACGACCTCGTCGTCACCGACGACTCCGGGCCGATCGCGCTCGCCGGCGTGATGGGCGGCGCGTCCACCGAGATCGGCGAGGCGAGCACCGATGTCGTCCTCGAGGCCGCGCACTGGGATCCGCCGTCGACCGCCCGCGCGGTGCGCCGGCACAAGCTGCCGAGCGAGGCGGCCAAGCGGTTCGAGCGCGGCGTCGACCCGCGGGTGGCCGCGGTCGCGTTGCAGCGCTGCGTCGACCTTCTCGTCGCACACGGCGGCGCGACGGTCGCGCCGGGCTTCACCGTCGCAGGTGCCGGGACCGCGCCGGTCGAGATCACGATCGCCGCGTCGCGTCCTGGTGCGCTGGCCGGCATGCCGATCGATCCGGTGACGGTGCGGCGTCGGCTGACCGAAGTCGGCTGCGATGTGGACGGCGACGCCGAGCTGCACGTCATCCCGCCGAGCTGGCGACCGGACCTCACCGACCCGGCCGACCTGGTCGAGGAGGTCGTCCGCCTCGAGGGATACGACAAGATCCCCTCGGCGCTGCCCACCCCGCCGCCGGGGCGCGGGCTCTCCGACGAACAGCGGCTGCGGCGCGCCATCTCCCGCGCGCTGGCCGGCGCGGGCTTGACCGAGGTGCTCAGCTCGCCGTTCGTGGCGCCGTCCGTGCACGACGCGTTCGGACTGGCCGCCGACGATCCGCGCCGGCGCGCCGCCCGGTTGGTCAACCCGCTCTCCGACGCCGAGCCGGAGCTGCGCACGTCGCTGCTGCCGGGCCTGCTCGCGACGCTGCAGCGCAATGTCGGTCGCGGGAGCCGTGACCTAGCCCTGTACGAGATGGGGATGGTCTTCCTGCCGCGGCCGGACGCCCCGCCGCCGCCGCACCCCGGCGTCGAGCACCGGCCGAGCGACGCCGAGGTCGCGGCGCTGAACGCTTCTGTGCCGGACCAGCCGCGCCACGCCGCCGTCGTGCTGACCGGTCACGTCGCGCGCCCGGGCTGGTGGGGGCCGGGCCGCGCCGCCTCGTGGGCGGATGCCGTCGAGGCGGCACGCGTCGTCGCCCGCGCGGCGCGCGCCGAGCTGACCGTCCGTCATGGCGAGCATCCGCCCTGGCATCCCGGGCGGTGCGCCGAGCTCGTGCTGTCGGGCGGGGTGGTCGGGCACGCCGGCGAGCTGCACCCGCGGGTGATCGCCACGCTGGGTCTGCCCGAGCGCACCTGTGCGATGGAGCTGGACCTCGACGCCTTCCCGCCGCCGCCGCCGGCGCCCGCCCCTGAGCTGTCGACGTATCCGCCCGTGCTGCTCGACGTCGCGCTCGTGGTGGCCGACCACGTGCCGGCGGCCGACGTCCTTGCCGCGGTGCGCGACGGCGCCGGGGAGCTGCTCGAGTCGATCCGGCTGTTCGACCGCTACGCCGACGCCGACCGGCTCGGCGTGGGCGTCAAGTCGCTCGCGTTCTCGCTGCGCTTCCGGGCGCCCGACCGCACGCTCACCGTCGACGAGGCGGCAGCCGCGCGGGATGCCGCGGTCGCGTCCGCGGCGGAGCGGGTCGGCGCTCGGCTGCGCAGCTGAGCAGCTGAACACGGTGGACTGCGACTTTGCCCCGCTACGACACGCTCGAGCGCGACTTTGCCCCGCTACGACACGCTGGCGGCGCCCTGCAGCGTGTCACAGCGGGGCAAAGTCGCAACCAACCCGGGCACGTCAGCCGAGATGACCGACGCGCGGCGCAGCCACCGGTCGCCGTCGCGGGCCCGACTTCATGTACGCCTGCATCTGCGGCGCCCGGGCAGGGTCGGCGGCAGCGCGCAGCGCACTGCGGCGACCAGCTGCCGATCGGCGTCGGACATCGGCTGACACCCTACCTACGCATGAACTTGCGTCATCGTGCATAATCGTGCGCATGGGTTGTCCGGTCGGTGTCGTCGGAGCCAGCGGGTACGCGGGTGGTGAGCTGCTGCGCCTGCTCGCGGCCCATCCGCACTTCGAGGTGGTCGCCGCCGCGGCGCACGGGAACGCCGGGCAGCCGCTGGGCGCGGTACACCCGAACATCCGATCGTTGGCCCATCTCACGTTCGCGGAAAGCCGCCCGGACGCGCTCGGCGCGGCCGAGCTGGTCTTTCTGGCCCTGCCGCACGGCGCGTCGGGGACATTCGCCGAGCTGGTTACCGTCGGCACCAAGATCGTCGACCTCGGCGGTGACCACCGGCTCGTCGACGTCGACGTCTACCAGCGCTACTACGGCACCGAACACCACGGCGCGTGGACCTATGGCCTGCCCGAACTGCCCGGTCAGCGCGCCGAGATCGCGCAGTCGGAACACGTGGCCAACACCGGCTGCCACGCGGTGGCGACCATCCTCGCGCTGGCGCCGCTGATCGCGGCCGGGATCGTCGACCGTGCCGATGCCGTCGTCGTGTCCGCCAGTGGCACATCCGGCGCGGGACGCACGCCCAAGCCGCATCTGCTCGGCAGCGAGGTGATGGGCGACGCGTCGCCGTACCGGGTCGGGGCGCACCAGCACGTCCCGGAGATCAAGCAGGCCACCGGGGCCACGTCGCTGTCGTTCACGCCATTGCTCGCACCGATGCCGCGCGGCATCCTCGCGACGGTCACCGCCCGCCCCGCGCGCCCCGGCGTCACCGCCACCGACGCGCGGGACGCGCTCGCGGCCGCATACGACGGCGAACCGTTCGTCCACGTCCTGCCCGACGGCGAGCAACCGCACACCGCCGCGACGCTCGGGTCGAACTCGGCGCACCTGCAGGCCGCGGTCGACGCCGACTCCGGCCGGGTGATCGTCACCTGCGCCCTCGACAACCTCGGCAAGGGCGCCGCGGGCCAAGCCGTGCAGAACGCCAACCTGATGCTCGGCCTCGCCGAGACGGCCGGCCTCTCCACCGACGGCACCGCGCCATGAGTGTCACGGCAGCGCGCGGCTTCCGCGCGGCCGGTGTCGCGGCCGGGATCAAGGCGTCCGGCGGCCTCGACCTCGCGCTCGTCGTCAACGACGGTCCGCTCGACGCCGTCGCGGCCGTGTTCACCAGCAACCGCGTGCAGGCTGCACCGGTGCTGTGGTCCCGGCAGGCATGCGCGGACGGGCGGCTCTGCGCCGTCGTGCTCAACTCCGGCGGTGCCAACGCCTGCACCGGGCCGGGCGGTTTCGCCGACACGCACGCCACCGCCGAGCGGGCCGCCAAGTCCCTGGAGATCGGGGCCGGCGACGTCGCCGTCTGCTCCACCGGCCTGATCGGCGAGCGGCTGCCGATGCCGGCCGTGCTGGCCGGCGTCGAGGCCGCCGCGGGCGCCCTGACGATCGAGGGCGGTCTGGCGGCCGCCGAGGCCATCCGCACCACCGACACGATCGCCAAGCAGGCGAGCCGGACGCAGGAGGCGGGTTGGACGGTCGGCGGCATGGCCAAGGGCGCCGGCATGCTCGCGCCGGGCCTGGCCACGATGCTCTGCGTGCTGACAACCGACGCCGCGCCCGACGCCTTCCTGCTCGACCAGGCGCTGCGCTCCGCGGTGCGCACCACGTTCGACCGGGTCGACAGCGACGGCTGCATGTCCACCAACGACGCGGTGATCCTCATGGCGAGCGGCGCATCCGGCGTCACGCCCGACGCGCGAGAATTCGCCGACGCCGCGCACGCGGTTTGTGCCGATCTCGCCGCGCAGTTGATCGCCGACGCCGAGGGCGTGACCAAGGAAGTCACCGTCGACGTGGTCGGCGCGGCCAGCGAGGACGACGCCGTCGAGGTCGGCCGCTCCATTGCCCGCAGCAACCTGCTCAAGTGCGCGCTGTTCGGCAACGACCCGAACTGGGGACGTGTGCTCGCCGCGATCGGGACCACGAGCGCGGCCTTCGAGCCGGAGCGGATCGACGTCGCGATCAACGGCGTCCAGGTCTGCCGCGACGGCGCTGCCGGCGAGCCGCGCCGCCTGGTCGATCTGACCGGCCGGGGCGTGCACATCGTCGCCGACCTGCACGCAGGCGATCATGCGGCCACGATCTGGACCACCGACCTGTCCCACGGCTACGTCGACGAGAACTCGGCCTACTCGACATGACCCGGGATCGCGAGCAGGCGCTGGCCAAGGCGGCCACGCTGGTCGACGCGCTGCCGTGGCTGGAGCGCTTCCACGGCAAGATCGTCGTGGTGAAGTACGGCGGCAACGCGATGACCAGCCCACGGCTGCAGCGTGCCTTCGCCGAGGACGTCGTGTTCCTGCGCTACGCGGGACTCAAGCCCGTCGTCGTGCACGGCGGCGGGCCGCAGATCACCGAGCACCTCGGCCGGTTGGGCATCCACAGCGAGTTCCGCGGCGGGCTTCGGGTCACCCCGCCGGAGGCGATGAGCGTGGTGCGGATGGTGCTCACCGGCCAGGTGAACGGCGACGTCGTCAACCTCATCAACGACCACGGCGCGTTCGCGGTCGGCCTCTCCGGCGAGGACGGCGGGTTGCTCACCGCCGAGCGCCGGCCGGCCATCGTCGATGGCCAGCCGGTGGACGTCGGCCAGGTCGGCGACGTGGTGGCGGTCGACCCGAGCACCGTGCACGCGCTGCTCGACGGCGGGCGGATCCCGGTGATCGCCACGGTCGCCCGCGGCACGGACGGCTTGTCCTACAACGTCAACGCCGACACCGCCGCCGCAGCCGTCGCGGTCGGCCTCGGCGCGGAGAAGCTGATCGTGCTCACCGACGTCGAGGGTCTCTACGCCGATTGGCCGCAGCGCACCGAGGTGGTCAGCGCGATAGGCGTCGACGAGCTGGCCGCGCTCCTCCCGACGCTGGCGAGTGGGATGGTGCCGAAGATGCAGGCCTGCGTGCGCGCCGTCGAGGGCGGCGTTTCTCGCGCACATGTCCTCGACGGCCGCGTCCCACACGCCCTGCTGCTCGAGGTGTTCACCACCGAGGGCATCGGCACGATGGTCCTCCCGGCCAAGGACGACACATGACACTCCACGACCGCTGGAACGCGGCAATGATGGCCAACTACGGCACCCCGCCCATCGCGATCGACCATGGCCAGGGCGTGCGCGTGTGGGACGTCGACGGCAAGCAGTACCTGGACTTCGTCGCCGGAATCGCGGTATCGGCGCTCGGCCACGCGCACCCCGCGGTGGTCGACGCGGTGTCGGCGCAGGTCGCGCGACTCGCGCATACCTCCAACCTCGCCATTCACGAGCCAGGCGTCGCGCTCGCCGAACGCCTGCTCGCCCTGCTCGGCGTCGACGGGCGGGTGTTCTTCGCCAACAGCGGGGCCGAGGCCAACGAGTGCGCCATCAAGCTCGTCCGCCGCCACGGCCGCACACACGGCGACCGGGTCGAGATCGTGGCCGCGAACAACAGCTTTCACGGCCGCACGATGGGCGCGTTGGCGATCACCGGCAACCCGGCGAAGCGCGAGCCGTTCGCTCCGTTGCCCGGCCCGGTCACGTTCGTGGACTACGGCGACGCCGGCGCACTGCGTGCGGCGGTCACCGAGCGGACGGCGGCGGTATTTCTCGAACCCACGCTCGGCGAGGGCGGCGTCGTGCCCGCTCCGCCCGGCTACCTCGCCGCGGCCCGGGAAGCCTGCACCGCGGCCGGCGCGCTGCTGGTGGTGGACGAGGTGCAGAGCGGCATCGGCCGCACCGGGCATTGGTTCGCCAGCCTCGCTGAAGGAGTGCAACCAGACATCATCACGCTCGCCAAGGGGCTCGGTGGCGGCCTGCCGATCGGCGCTTGCATCGGCGTGGGCGCCATCGGCCAGATCTTCGCGGCCGGCGATCACGGCAGCACGTTCGGCGGCAATCCGGTCTGCTGCGCCGCCGCGCTCGCCGTGCTCACCACGATCGCCGACGAGCACCTGCTCGACTCGGTCAAGCGGGTCGGCGAGCACCTCGCGGACGGCCTGGCCGGGATCGACAGCCCGTTGGTCAGCGCAACGCGGGGTAGCGGACTGTGGCGGGCGCTGACGCTGACGGCCGCCCAGGCGTCGGCGATCGAGACGGCGGCGCGGGCTCACGGATTGCTCGTGAACGCCGTGAAACCCGACGTGGTCCGCCTCGCCCCGCCGCTGATCGTCACCGAGGCCGACGTCGACGACGCCCTGCCCCGCCTGGCCACTGCCATCGCGGAGGTCGCCGATGCCTAGGCACTTCCTGCGCGACGACGACCTCAGCCCGGCCGAGCAGGCAGCGGTGCTCGACCTGGCCGACGAGATGAAGCTCGATCGCCACGTCCGCCGGCCGCTGGCCGGCCCGCGTGCCGTCGCGTTGCTGTTCGACAAGCCGACGCTGCGCACGCAGCTGTCGTTCTCCGTCGGAGTCGCGGAACTGGGCGGCTACCCCATGCTGGTCGACGGCCGGCTCGCCGGCATCGGCGTCCGCGAGTCCATCGCTGACACCACCCGGGTGCTCAGCCGTCAGGTGTCCGCGATCGTGTGGCGAACCTACGGTCAGGACCGGATCGAGGAGATGGCCGCGCATAGCAGCGTCCCGGTCGTCAACGCGCTCACCGACGCGTTCCACCCGTGCCAAGTGCTCGCTGACCTGCAGACCATCCGAGAACGAAAGGGAAAGCTCTCCGGCCTCACCCTCGCCTATGTCGGCGACGCCGCGAACAACATGGCGCACTCCTACCTGCTCGGTGGCGCGACGGCGGGGCTGCACGTACGCGTCGGCGGCCCGTCGCAGTACCAGCCCGATCCGGCGATCGTGGCCGACGCGCGGCGCATCGCGGCCGACACCGGCGGCTCCGTCCTAGTCACCGACGAACCGGCGGCGGCGTTCGACGGCGCCGACGTGGTGGCCACCGACACCTGGATGTCTATGGGCCAAGAGGACCAGGGCGCGCAGCGGGATGCTCGGTTGCGCCCCTACGCCGTCGAGGCCGCAACGGTAACCAGAGCAGCGGATGACGTGATCGTGCTGCACTGCCTGCCCGCCTACCGCGGCAAGGAGATCGCCGCCGAGGTCATCGACGGACCGCAGAGCGCCGTCTGGGACGAAGCGGAGAACCGGCTGCACGCGCAGAAGGCGCTGCTCACGTTCCTGTTGGAGCGCGGCTGATGCCCCGCAAGACAGGCACCGTCCACGAGATCAACACGAAGGCCGCGCGGCACGCTCGCATCATCGAGATCCTTGCGCAGCGGCACGTCCGCTCGCAGGCCGAACTCGCCAAGGCCCTGCAAAGAGCGGGGCTTCGGGTCACCCAGGCCACCCTCTCGCGCGATCTCGACGAGCTCGGCGCGGTGAAGCTGCGCACTCCCGACGGTGGTCTGCCGGTGTACGTCGTTCCCGAGGACGGTGCGCCGCTCACCGCGCGCGCAAGCGCCGACGACCCGCCGCACCGGCTGGCCCGGCTGGTCGGCGAGCTGCTCGTCTCCGCCGAGGCAAGTGGCAATCTGGTGGTGCTTCGCACACCCCCCGGCGCGTCGAACTTCCTGGCCAGCGCGCTCGACCGTGCCGGGCTGCGCGAAGTGCTCGGCACGGTCGCCGGTGACGACACCATCCTGGTCGTGGCCCGTGACCCCGACGGCGGGCGCAAACTGGCCGACCAGCTCGTGAACCTCCCGCACACCGTCTAACTCCCGAGAGACGGAGGCATAGCCAAGGTGAGCAAGGTCCTGACCTCACTTCCGGTCGGCGAACGCGTCGGTATCGCGTTCTCCGGCGGGCTCGACACCTCGGTGGCGGTGGCCTGGATGCGCGCCAGGGGCGCGGTGCCGTGTGCCTACACCGCCGACATCGGGCAGTACGACGAGGTCGACGTCGCCGGGGTCCCTGCCCGCGCGTTGCAGTACGGCGCGCAGATCGCACGTGCGGTGGACTGTCGGGGCGAACTGGTCGAAGAGGGCTTCGCGGCAATCGCCTGCGGCGCGTTCCACATCCGCTCGGCGGGACGTGCCTATTTCAACACGACCCCGCTCGGTCGCGCCGTGACCGGCACCATGCTGGTGCGCGCGATGCAGGCCGACGACGTGCACATCTGGGGCGACGGCTCGACGTTCAAGGGCAATGACATCGAGCGGTTCTACCGCTATGGGCTGCTCGCCAACCCAGGTCTGCGCATCTACAAGCCGTGGCTGGACGCCGACTTCGTGAACGAGCTGGGCGGCCGCGCGGAGATGAGCCAGTGGCTCGTCGAGCACGGCCTGCCCTACCGCGACAGCCAGGAGAAGGCGTACTCGACCGACGCCAACATCTGGGGCGCCACGCACGAGGCGAAGACGCTCGAGCAGCTCGGCGTCTCACTCGAGACCGTCGAGCCGATCATGGGCGTGCGGTTCTGGGACCCGGCCGTAACGATCGAAGCCGAAGACGTCACCCTCGAATTCGTCGCCGGCCGGCCGGTCGCGATCAACGGCAAACCGTACGACGACGGGGTTGCTTTGGTGCGCGAGGCGAACGCCATCGGCGGCCGGCACGGGCTGGGCATGTCCGACCAGATCGAGAACCGGATCATCGAGGCCAAGTCCCGCGGAATCTACGAGGCGCCCGGGATGGCCCTGCTCTGGATCGGCTACGAGCGGCTGCTCAACGCCATCCACAATGAGGACACGATCGCCAACTACCACGCCGAGGGCCGCCGGCTCGGCCGGCTGCTCTACGAGGGCCGCTGGCTCGACCCGCAGTCGCTCATGCTGCGCGAGTCCATCCAACGCTGGGTGGCGTCGCTGGTCACCGGAGAGGTGACGCTGCGGCTGCGCCGGGGCGAGGACTACTCGGTGCTCGACACCCGCGGACCGGCGTTCTCCTACCATCCGGACAAGCTGTCGATGGAGCGGGTCGAGAGCGCCGCCTTCGGCCCGACGGACCGAATCGGGCAGCTGACGATGCGCAACCTTGATATCGCCGATTCCCGAGCCAAGCTGGAGCAGTACGCCGCCCGCCCCGGGTCCGAACTCGGTCGCACGTATCTGTTCGGCGAGCTGGAGGCGGCCGGTCTGGGTGAGGGCGGCGCCGAGCAGATCGCCGCGAACCCGCAGGCCGCGGCCGAGGACGCCGCTCTGGACAGCGCCGCCATGGAGTCCGGGGTTGACTGACTTATTCCGCGCCAACTTATTGCGCGCCACTCGGATTGCTCGACCGGCCCGCTGGGCCGGATCTCGCACTCCGAACGCAAGCTCGCTTCGCTCGCGCGGGCGCGGGCTCTTCGCGCGAGCGCTCATCGCGTTGGCGCTCGCCGTCCGTCACCCGGCCTCCCTATGAGTGAGCGGCGGCTGAGCCTATGGGGCGGCAGATTTGCCGGTGGCCCGGCGGATGCCCTGGCCGCGCTGTCGAAGTCGACGCAGTTCGACTGGCGACTCGCCCGGTATGACCTGGCCGGGTCGCGGGCGCATGCTCGGGCGCTGCGTCGGGCCGGGCTGCTCACCGACGGTGAGCTGGCCGCCATGCTCGCCGGGCTCGCCGCGCTCGACGCCGACGTCGGGACGGGTGCATTCGCCCCGGCACCCGGCGACGAGGACGTGCACACCGCGCTCGAACGTGGCCTGGTCGACCTGCTCGGCCCGGAGCTGGGCGGCCGGCTGCGCGCCGGCCGGTCGCGCAACGACCAGATCGCCACACTCATCCGGATGTACCTGCGTGACGAGGCCCGCGCCCTCGCCGGCGAACTCGGCGCGCTGGTCGACGCGCTGACGGGCCAGGCCGAACGCCACCTCGGTGTCGCGATGCCCGGGCGAACCCACATGCAGCACGCCCAACCGGTGCTGCTGTCGCATCACCTCCTGGCGCACTGCTGGGCACTGCTGCGCGACATCGACCGGCTCGCCGACTGGGACGCGCGCGCCGCCGTCAGTCCCTACGGCTCGGCTGCCCTGGCCGGGACGTCACTCGGGCTCGACCCCCAGCTGGTCGCCGCCGAGCTCGGCTTCGCCGCGGCCGCCGAGAACTCCATCGACGCCACGGCGTCTCGCGACGTCGTTGCCGAGTTCTCCTTCATCGCCGCGATCATCGGCGTCGACCTCTCCCGCATCGCGGAGGAGGTGATCGTCTGGGCCACCGACGAGTTCGGCTTCCTGACCCTCGATGACGCGTACGCCACCGGGTCGTCGATCATGCCGCAGAAGAAGAACCCCGACGTGGCCGAGCTGGCGCGCGGCAAGACCGGCCGGCTGATCGGTGACCTCACCGGTCTGCTGGCGACGCTGAAGGGCTTGCCGCTCGCGTACAACCGTGACCTGCAAGAAGACAAGGAGCCGGTGTTCGACGCAGTCGACACGCTGCACCTGTTGCTGCCCGCGGTCACCGGCATGATCGCCACGGTGGTCTTCGACGTGAGCCGGCTGCAAGCCCTCGCCCCGAGAGGCTTCTCGCTGGCCACGGATCTCGCCGAGTGGCTGGTCCGCCAGCGGGTCCCGTTCCGGCAAGCACATGAGATCGCCGGCGAGTGCGTGCAAGCGTGCGAGGCGCGCGGCATCGAACTGATCGAGCTCAGTGACGCCGATCTCGCCGCAGTCTCGCCGCTGCTCACGCCCGACGTGCGGCAGGTGTTGACGGTGGACGGTTCGCTCGCATCCCGCGACGGCCGCGGCGGCACCGCGCCGGCGCGGGTCGCCGAACAGCTCGCGCGGGTGCGCGCCATCCGGTCCGAGCAAGCCCAGCGGCTCGGGTAAGGCATGCCGGTCGAGCGCGCCGAGCTGGCCGAGACGTCGCTCCGGCTCGCGCCGAGGCTGCTCGGCGCCCTGCTCGTCTCCGACGTCGGCGGCGACCGGGTCGCGGTCCGGCTCAGCGAGGTGGAAGCGTACGAGGGTTTGGACGACCCGGCCTCGCACGCCTTCCGCGGACAGACGGCCCGCAACGCCGTGATGTTCGGGCCGCCCGGCCACCTCTACGTGTACTTCACCTACGGCATGCACTGGTGCGCCAACATCGTCTGCGACCGGGACGGCAGGGCGTCGGCAGTGCTGCTGCGCGCCGGCGAAGTCGTCGACGGTCTCGAGGCCGCTCGCGCCCGCCGCCCGGCCGCCCGGACGGACCGCGAGCTCGCCCGCGGTCCGGCGCGGCTGGCGGGCAGCCTCGGCATCGGCCGCGAGCACAACGGCGTCGATCTCTGCGACCCCGCGTCCCGGCTGCGCCTGGAGTCACTGGCACACGTTCGGCCCGGCCGGGTGCAGTCCGGCCCGCGGATCGGGATCACCGCCGCCGCGGAGCGACCGTGGCGGTTCTGGCTGGACGGCGACCCGTCGGTCTCGACGTTCCGCGCGGGCGGGCGCAGGCGCGGCGCAGCGACCGGGCAGACTGGCGGTTCGTGAGCGCCTCGCCGGACCTGCCCGAGCACCTGCGCGACGCCTACCAGGTGCTCGCCTCCGGGGCGGCGCAGATCCTGCCCGAGGACGGGCTGGCCGAGCGGCTGCGGGCCGCCGACCGGGAAGGCCGCCCGCTGCGCGTCAAGCTCGGCATCGACCCGTCGGGCGCCGAACTGACGCTGGGCCACGCGGTCGTGCTGCGCAAGCTACGGCAGTTCCAGGATTTCGGGCACACCGCCGTGCTGGTTGTCGGCGGGTTCACCGGCCAGGTCGGCGACCCGTCCGGCCGCACCGACACCCGGGTGGCGCAGAGCGCGGAGCAGGTCGTCGCCAACGCGCGGGGCTACTTCGACCAGGTGATGCGCATCCTGCTGCCCGAGCGCACCGAGATCGTCAACAACGCCGAGTGGCTCGCCCGGATGGATCTCGCCGAGCTGCTCGGCTACACCCGCCAGATCACCGTCGCCCAGCTGCTCGAACGCGACGACTTCTCCCGCCGGTTCGCCGCACAGCAGCCGATCACCCTCTCCGAGTTCTGCTACCCGCTGCTGCAGGGCATCGACTCCGTCGAGATCCACGCCGACATCGAGCTGGGCGGCACCGACCAGACGTTCAACAACCTGGTCGGGCGCGAGCTGCAGCGCTCTCGCGGGCAGGCGCCCCAGGCAGTCCTCACCGTCCCACTTCTGGTGGGCACCGACGGTGTCGAGAAGATGGGTAAGTCGCTCGGCAACTACATCGCGATCGAGGAGCCTGCCGACGAGCAGTTCGGCAAGCTGATGAGCATCCCGGACAGCGTCGTCGGCAGCTACGCCCGCCTCTGCACGGCCCTGCACCCGCGCGACGTGGACGAGCTGGAGCGCGCCGCCGCCGGCGGTGGGGTCGGGGCGAACCGGGCCAAACGGCGCGTCGCGCGTGAGGTGGTCACCCTGTACCACGGCTCGGCGGCGGCCCACGCCGCCGAGGAACGCTTCGACGCCATCCATAAGCACGGCGAGCTGCCCGCCGACGCGCCGGTCCACGAGCTGCCGGCCACCGACCCGGTCCATCTTCCCGCGCTGCTGCACGCCGCGGGTCTCGCCCCGAGTTCCAGCGCCGGGCGCCGGCTGATCGACGCCGGCGGCGTGCGGGTCGACGGCGTCCCGGTCGCGACGAACCGGTACGACATCCCGGCCGCGGAACTTCGCGGAAGCACGATCACCGTGGGCAAGCGCCGGGCGGTGCGGCTGATCAACGGCGCGGGTGATCCCGCCACCGCTCGCGATCGGCCGTAGAACCGAAAGCACGAGCGCCCGTCGGCTGGCGAATCAGTAGCTGTGAGACCGCTGACAGCCGCGAGTTGACCGGTGTACGGGCCTTGCCTAGAGTTCACAGTGCTCGGCGCACGGAGCCGCATCCGGGCTCGGGAGCTAGCCTCTCGGGCACTGCGGAGCCGGCCGAGCCGTCCCAGCAACGATCGCGAACTTGCGTCGCCGCGATCCGGCGGGTTTCGGGCGGTGCCGGTCGGTTTGACCGCGCGTGGCCGGCCGAGTATAGTTTCTTAGGTTGCCCCGAAGCGGTCCGAAAGGGCCGGGACGGTGCGCGTCCGCTCCTTGAGAACTCAACAGCGTGCCGAAAGTTAGTGCCATAAGTAATACCTCGTCCACGCGGCCGCTGGCCACGTGAGCGATTCCTTTGGTACATCGAGCAAGGACAACACCCAGCTCGTATGAACCAGTGATTAACACCGTCGCAGGACGGTAACTTTCTGTGTCGACGATCCGCGTGTTGCGCGGAGCAGTCATAGAACCTTCACGGAGAGTTTGATCCTGGCTCAGGACGAACGCTGGCGGCGTGCTTAACACATGCAAGTCGAGCGAGGCCCTTCCTTCGGGAAGGTGCCCTAGCGGCGAACGGGTGAGTAACACGTGGGCAACCTGCCCCTAGCACTGGGATAACCCCGGGAAACCGGGGCTAATACCGGATACGACCTCTGAGGGCATCCTCCGGAGGTGGAAAGGATTCTGGCTAGGGATGGGCCCGCGGCCTATCAGCTTGTTGGTGGGGTAACGGCCTACCAAGGCGACGACGGGTAGCCGGCCTGAGAGGGCGACCGGCCACACTGGGACTGAGACACGGCCCAGACTCCTACGGGAGGCAGCAGTGGGGAATATTGCACAATGGGCGAAAGCCTGATGCAGCGACGCCGCGTGAGGGATGACGGCCTTCGGGTTGTAAACCTCTTTCAGCTCCGACGAAGCGAAAGTGACGGTAGGAGCAGAAGAAGCACCGGCCAACTACGTGCCAGCAGCCGCGGTAATACGTAGGGTGCAAGCGTTGTCCGGAATTATTGGGCGTAAAGAGCTCGTAGGCGGTCTGTCGCGTCGGCTGTGAAAACCTGGGGCTCAACTCCGGGCCTGCAGCCGATACGGGCAGACTAGAATTCGGTAGGGGAGACTGGAATTCCTGGTGTAGCGGTGAAATGCGCAGATATCAGGAGGAACACCGGTGGCGAAGGCGGGTCTCTGGGCCGATATTGACGCTGAGGAGCGAAAGCGTGGGGAGCAAACAGGATTAGATACCCTGGTAGTCCACGCCGTAAACGTTGGGCGCTAGGTGTGGGCCACATTCCACGTGGTCTGTGCCGCAGCTAACGCATTAAGCGCCCCGCCTGGGGAGTACGGCCGCAAGGCTAAAACTCAAAGGAATTGACGGGGGCCCGCACAAGCGGCGGAGCATGTGGCTTAATTCGATGCAACGCGAAGAACCTTACCTGGGCTTGACATGCAGGGAAATCCCATAGAGATATGGGGTCCGTAAGGGCCTTGCACAGGTGGTGCATGGCTGTCGTCAGCTCGTGTCGTGAGATGTTGGGTTAAGTCCCGCAACGAGCGCAACCCTCGTCCTATGTTGCCAGCGAGTAATGTCGGGGACTCATAGGAGACCGCCGGGGTCAACTCGGAGGAAGGTGGGGATGACGTCAAGTCATCATGCCCCTTATGTCCAGGGCTGCACACATGCTACAATGGCCGGTACAAAGAGCTGCGATACCGCAAGGTGGAGCGAATCTCACAAAGCCGGTCTCAGTTCGGATTGGGGTCTGCAACTCGACCCCATGAAGTCGGAGTCGCTAGTAATCGCAGATCAGCAACGCTGCGGTGAATACGTTCCCGGGCCTTGTACACACCGCCCGTCACGTCACGAAAGTCGGTAACACCCGAAGCCGGTGGCCCAACCCTTTGTGGAGGGAGCCGTCGAAGGTGGGATCGGCGATTGGGACGAAGTCGTAACAAGGTAGCCGTACCGGAAGGTGCGGCTGGATCACCTCCTTTCTAAGGAGCATCTGGCAGCCGTTCGGCTGTCCAGGCCTGCTGGTGGATGTGCATGCCATGTTGGCTGCATCAGAACACAGCGGTGCTCAAGGGTGGAACGCTGACCAGTTCGCGCGAAACGAGCGTCGTCTCGGAAGTACAGCTGCCTTGGCAGCATGGAAACCGCTGCGCCGGGCGTGGAGCGCGTAGGCACGCTGTTGGGTCCTGAGGGAGCGGTAACGCCCTCCTCAGGCGTGTTCGGCGCAACCCGATGCCATCCCGGTATCGGGTTGTTGCCGACCGCGCAGGTCCGACACCTCGACCGCCGAACGGCGCCCGATCCGGCGTACGCGGATATCCGTCGAGCGTGATCGCCCGTACCTTGAGAACTGCACAGTGGACGCGAGCATCTTTGTGGCCAAGTTGATAAGGGCGCACGGTGGATGCCTTGGCACCAGGAGCCGAAGAAGGACGTAGGGGGCTGCGATAAGCCTCGGGGAGCTGCCGACCGAGCTGTGATCCGAGGGTGTCCGAATGGGGAAACCCGGCAGGAGTCATGTCCTGTCACCCTCACCTGAACACATAGGGTGAGCGGAGGGAACGTGGGGAAGTGAAACATCTCAGTACCCACAGGAAGAGAAAGCAACCGCGATTCCGTGAGTAGTGGCGAGCGAAAGCGGAAGAGGCCAAACCACGTACGCGTAATAGCCGGCAGGCGTTGCGTACGTGGGGTTGTGGGGCCGTTTGGCTGGTTCTGCCGAGCCAGCAGGGAGTCAGAAAGCGTCGTCGTTAGTCGAAGGACTTGGGAAGGTCCGGCGTAGAGGGTGATACCCCCGTAGACGAAAACACGACGCCTCCCGAACGTCACCCCAAGTAGCAGCGAGCCCGTGAAATTCGCTGTGAATCCGGCGGGACCACCCGCTAAGCCTAAATACTCCCTGGTGACCGATAGCGGACAAGTACCGTGAGGGAAAGGTGAAAAGTACCCCGGGAGGGGAGTGAAATAGTACCTGAAACCGCGCGCCTACAAGCCGTTGGAGCGTCGCTGCACCTCGTGTGCAGTCGTGACAGCGTGCCTTTTGAAGAATGAGCCTGCGAGTTAGCGTTGCGTGGCGAGGTTAACCCGTGAGGGGTAGCCGTAGCGAAAGCGAGTCTGAATAGGGCGAACTAGTCGCGTGATCTAGACCCGAAGCGAAGTGATCTACCCATGGCCAGGTTGAAGCGCGGGTAAGACCGCGTGGAGGACCGAACCCACCAGGGTTGAAAACCTGGGGGATGAGCTGTGGGTAGGGGTGAAAGGCCAATCAAACTTCGTGATAGCTGGTTCTCCCCGAAATGCATATAGGTGCAGCGTCGCGCGTTTCTTGCCGGAGGTAGAGCTACTGGATGGTCTAGGGGGCCTACAAGCTTACCGAAATCAGCCAAACTCCGAATGCCGGTAAGTGAGAGCGCGGCAGTGAGACTGCGGGCGATAAGGTTCGTGGTCGAGAGGGAAACAACCCAGATCACCAGCTAAGGCCCCTAAGCGTGTGCTAAGTGGGAAAGGATGTGGAGTCGCACAGACAACCAGGAGGTTGGCTTAGAAGCAGCCACCCTTTAAAGAGTGCGTAATAGCTCACTGGTCAAGTGATTCTGCGCCGACAATGTAACGGGGCTCAAGCACACCGCCGAAGCTGTGACATTCACGCACGAGCTTGCCCTCCGCCCTCGGGCGGTTGGCCAGGCGCGTGGATGGGTAGGGGAGCGTCGTATGCCGGAGGAAGCGGCGGGGTAACCCAGCTGTGGACGGCATACGAGTGAGAATGCAGGCATGAGTAGCGAAAGAGGAGTGAGAACCTCCTCCGCCGGATGACCAAGGGTTCCTGGGCCAGGCTAATCCGCCCAGGGTAAGTCGGGACCTAAGGCGAGGCCGACAGGCGTAGTCGATGGACAACGGGTTGATATTCCCGTACCCGCAAAAGAGCGCCAATACCGACCCCGGTGATGCTAAGCGCCAGAAGCCGTGAAGCCTTCGGGTGGATCGGTGGATCGCGCGACCCGAACCGGTAGTAGGTAAGCGATGGGATGACGCAGGAAGGTAGCCGTACCAGTCAGTGGTAATACTGGGGCAAGGCTGTAGGGCGTGGTGTAGGCAAATCCGCACCACATGTGCCTGAGAGCCGACGCATAGCCGATTGGGGTGAATTCGGTGATCCTACGCTGCCGAGAAAACTCTCTAGCGAGCTCTTCGCGGCCCGTACCCCAAACCGACACAGGTGGTCAGGTAGAGAATACCAAGGCGATCGAGAGAACTATGGTTAAGGAACTCGGCAAAATGCCCCCGTAACTTCGGGAGAAGGGGGGCCAGTTGGCGTGACGGGACAAGCTCCCTGAGCGCTGGTTGGCCGCAGAGACCAGCGAGAAGCGACTGTTTACTAAAAACACAGGTCCGTGCGAAGTCGCAAGACGATGTATACGGACTGACGCCTGCCCGGTGCTGGAACGTTAAGGGGACGGGTTAGCTCTTCGGGGCGAAGCTCAGAACTTAAGCGCCAGTAAACGGCGGTGGTAACTATAACCATCCTAAGGTAGCGAAATTCCTTGTCGGGTAAGTTCCGACCTGCACGAATGGCGTAACGACTTCTCGACTGTCTCAACCATAGACTCGGCGAAATTGCACTACGAGTAAAGATGCTCGTTACGCGCGGCAGGACGGAAAGACCCCGGGACCTTTACTACAGCTTGATATTGGTGCTCGGTTCGGCTTGTGTAGGATAGGTGGGAGACTGTGAAGCGGATACGCCAGTATTCGTGGAGTCAACGTTGAAATACCACTCTGGTCGAATTGGGTGTCTAACCTCGGTCCGTAATCCGGATCAGGGACAGTGTCTGGTGGGTAGTTTGACTGGGGCGGTCGCCTCCCAAAATGTAACGGAGGCGCCCAAAGGTTCCCTCAGCCTGGTTGGCAATCAGGTGTCGAGTGCAAGTGCACAAGGGAGCTTGACTGTGAGACAGACATGTCGAGCAGGAGCGAAAGCTGGGACTAGTGATCCGGCACCGGCAGGTGGAAGCGGTGTCGCTCAACGGATAAAAGGTACCCCGGGGATAACAGGCTGATCTTCCCCAAGAGTCCATATCGACGGGATGGTTTGGCACCTCGATGTCGGCTCGTCGCATCCTGGGGCTGGAGTCGGTCCCAAGGGTTGGGCTGTTCGCCCATTAAAGCGGTACGCGAGCTGGGTTTAGAACGTCGTGAGACAGTTCGGTCCCTATCCGCCGCGCGCGCAGGAGATTTGAGAAGGGCTGTCCTTAGTACGAGAGGACCGGGACGGACGAACCTCTGGTGTGCCAGTTGTTCCGCCAGGAGCACTGCTGGTTGGCTACGTTCGGAAGGGATAACCGCTGAAAGCATCTAAGCGGGAAGCTCGCTTCAAGATTAGATCTCCCATCCGTTATGGAGTAAGGCCCCCGGTAGACCACCGGGTTGATAGGCCGGAAGTGGAAGTGCGGCAACGCATGCAGCTGACCGGTACTAATAGGCCGAGGACTTGCCACATACTTACGCTGCGCCGGCGCAAGCCGGCCGGCTGCTACGCGTCCACTGTGCAGCTCCCGAGGTACGGTCCGCGCTTCTGATGAAGCAGCTCGGACCACATCTCCATAGAGTTTCGGCGACCATAGCGAGAGGGAAACGCCCGGTCCCATCCCGAACCCGGAAGCTAAGCCTCTCAGCGCCGATGGTACTGCGTGGGCCACTGCGTGGGAGAGTAGGACGTCGCCGGACATTCTTTGCATCGAGGGGTCGTTCGGTTCGCCGAACGGCCCCTCGTGGTATTAGAGGTGGGTTGCGTAGTGGCGGGTGACGCTGGGCGCGGTGGCCGGGCAGCCGGTGGCGGCGCCCGCGGCCGCCGCCGCGATGTGTCGGATGGCGAGCAGCCGCACCGGAAGAGACGAGACGGCCATGCCGGCCGAGACGGCGACCGAGCCGACGCAGCGGCGGCTGGCACGCAGCGCACGCGTCGGGGTGGGCCGCCCCGTGAGCGAGCAGGCGACGGGCCGGCGCGCCACCGGTCGGATGCGCAAGCCGGTACCGCTCGTCGGGCTGGCGAGCCGGCACGGGCGGCACGAGAACGACCGGGGGTCGGCGCGAAGCGGGCCGCCCCCGCCGGGCCGAGCCTGCCGGACAGTGCGGACGTCCGCCTGCTCCATCCGGAGGTCCGCGCCGAGCTGAACACGCTGTCGAAGCCGAATGCCGAGATCGTGGCCGGTCATCTGGTAGCCGCCGGGCAGCTTCTCGACGCCGACCCGAAGGTGGCGCTCGAGCATGCTCGCGCCGCACGCGCGCGTGCCGCGCGAGTCGGCGCGGTGCGCGAGGCCGTGGGCCTGGCGGCATACCACGCGCAGGAGTGGGCGGAGGCACTTAGCGAGCTGCGGGCCGCTCGGCGGATGTCCGGCGACCCCCGCAACCTCGCGGTGATGGCCGACTGCGAGCGCGCGCTGCGCCGACCTGCGCGGGCGATCCGGATGCTCGACGATCCGGACGTAGCGCGGCTGGATGCGGCGACCAAGGCCGAGTTGCTGATCGTCGTCGCCGGAGCGCGGCGGGACCAGGGACAGCTCGACGCCGCACTCGGGGTGCTGACCCTTGGCGGGCTGAATCGGGACCGACCGGGTCCGGGGTCGGCCCGGCTCTGGTACGCCTACGCCGACGCGCTGGAAGCGGCCGGGCAAACGGACCAGGCCACGCAATGGTTCGCGGCATCCGCGGAGGCGGACACAGCCGACGAGACCGATGCCGCCGAACGGGCAGCCAGGCTGCTCTGAAGCGCTGCTCTGAAGCTCAGTGTGGCGTTTTCCACAGGCGCCGACTCGTCGTCCACAGATTGCCGCGCGGCCTGGTGCGCCGGCCGGCGGGCGTTGGACGATCTCGGCCATGAGCGACGATGGGCCCGATCGGGCCGACAACCATGCCGACAACCATGCCGACAACCATGCCGACAATCAGGTGTTCCTGCGGGGCGCGCTGGCCGCTGAGCCGGTGCTGCGCACGCTGCCGAGCGGTGACGAGCTGTGCACGTTCCGGCTCACGGTGCCGCGGCCGGCCGGTGAGCGGGTGCGCGTCGACAGCATCGACTGCGCAACGATCCGGCCGGCGGTGCGTCGCGCGGCTCTGCGGTGCGCGCCGGGTGACACGCTAGAGGTCTCCGGCCAGCTGCATCGGCGGTTCTGGCGCGGACCAACCGGTGCGCCGGCGAGTCGATACGAGGTGGATGTGCGCAAGGCGCGCCGGCGGGCGGCCGGGCGCGCCAGCCGGCCCGGCAGCGGCTAGCGCTCGCCCCCCGCCGACTGAAGGTCACCCGGTCACTCGGTCTGGTCCGCGAATCGGCGCATCACCAGCCCCGAGGCGGGCTTCGGCGTGAAAAGCGTCGACTTGCGGGGCATCCGCGCGCCGGCCGCCGCCACGGCCGCCACGGCGGGCACCGGTGTCGGACGCAGCAGCACCGCGACGCCGCCCGAGGCACGAGCCGCGGCGATGGCGTCCTCGGTGCTGTGCGCGTACCCGACGACGTTCTCGGTGTCCGGCAGGCCCCACACCCGCCCGACCAGGCCCCGGTGCAGCACGTTGACGTCCAGCCCTGCCAAGGCACGTGGGTCGTCGGGCGCGCCCGATGCCTCGACCAGCGCAGGGTCGGGATCGCTCAGCACGGCGCAGCTGCTGCCGTCGGTGAGCACCGCAGCGAAGCCGTCGACGCCGTCGAGCTCGGCGAGCGCGGCGATCGGATCGTCGGCCGGAGTGATCCGCACGGCGCCCGTCACGGCAGCCAGCGCATCGCCTAGGCGCAGGCCGCGAATGACCCGGTGGATGGCGTGCACCTGCGGGCCGTAGCTCGAGGAGTCCACGAGCAGGGTGAGCCCTCGATCCCAGGGCCCCGGGCCGCGCGCGGCGCCGAACTCCTGTTGCAACTGCAGGTAGGTGGCGTAGCGGTGATGCCCGTCGGCGATCACTGCCCGCCGATCGGCCAGGTCCGCCGTCACCTCGGCGTGCACGTCCGGTTTGGCAAGCGCCCACAGGCGGTGCATCGTGCCGTCCGGTGTGGTCGCCGAGCACAGCGCCGCGTCGTCGGCGACGGATCGGACCATCTCCGACGCCGGACCGCCGCCGTCGTAGACCAGATAGATCGGTTCGACGTTCGCCTCGGTCGCCGTCATCAGCGCGAGCCGGTCGGCGACCGGGCCGGCCATCGTGTTCTCATGCGGCAGGATCACCCCGTCGTCGGGAGCGCGAAGCTCCACCGCGCCGAGCAGTCCCCTGGTCGCAGCACCGTCGGCAGTGCGCATCTCGTACACGTACAGGGCCGGGTCGGGGTCGACGGCGAGCAGGCCGGTGTGGACCTGTCGAGAGAGAGTCTCGGCGGCCGCCCGGTATCGGTCGTCGCCGCCGCGCGGCAGGACCACCGCAACCAAGTTCTGCGCGTCGGCTGCCAGCAGGCGCGCGCGCTGCTCGTCGTCGATCACGTCGTAGGGCGGGCAGAGCAGCCGCGCCAGCCGGTCGTCGTCCACGGTCGGGCGCAGCGCCCGAAACGGCGCGAGTGACAGTCCTTCGGCGGTGACGGTCATGGCCGGATCGTACGTGGGGGCTACTACGCGGGGGCTAGTACGACAGCCGTAGTTCGTGATCTCCGCTGCCAGTGAGGCTGGTTTCGGCGTTTCTGCCGGGGAGGGCGCGGCCACCGGGCGAGCATGCGTTGCTTGTGTGGAACAACGAGAACGCCGCGGTGGCCGCGGCACACAGCGTAGATGTTCGCCGGTGGACGGTCGCGTTTGGTGCAGTGATCGATCGGATCGTGCCGCGCTTCACCCGGTATGAGCCGGTGCGGCATGCCGCGGATCTGATGCTGGGCATGGTGTCCGGGTTGGACCGGAAGAACTGCTGGACGATCGCCGAACAGCGCGGCGATCCGACCCCGGACGGGCTGCAGCATCTGCTGGCCCGCGCGAAGTGGGACGCCGACGCCGTCCGCGACGACGTGCGCAGCTATGTGATCGACGCGTTCGGCGAGCCGGACGCGATCTTGGTGGTCGACGAGACCGGAGACGTCAAGAAGGGCGAGCACACCGTCGGGGTGCAGCGGCAATACACCGGCACCGCCGGGCGAATCGAGAATGCCCAGGTCGCGGTATTGCTGACCTACGCCGCCCGCCGCGGGCACGCGCTGATCGACCGGGCCCTGTACTTGCCGAAGTCCTGGGCCGAGGACGAGCAGCGCTGCCAGCGCGCCGGTGTCCCAGTCGAGGTCGAGTTCGCGACCAAGCCAGCGCTGGCCGCGCAGATGATCAGCCGTGCGGTGCAGGCGGGCGTGCCGGCCGCCTGGGTGGCTGGTGATGAGGTCTACGGCGCCGATCCCCACCTGCGCCGGGCGATCCGCGGCCACGGCCTGGGCTACGTGCTGCAAGTCGCCGCCAACCGGCGGGTGCCCACCCACGCCGGGCCGATCCGCGTCGATGCGCTGCCCGCCATGCTGCCCAACCGGTCCTGGCAGAAGTACTCGTCCGGGGCCGGCAGCAAGGGCGAGCGCTACTACTCCTGGGCCTGGATCGCGCTACTACCCGAAGACGCCACGACACCGGCAGTCATCACCTGCTCATCCGCCGCAACGACCGCACCGGCGAACTAGCATACCTGCGCTGCTACAGCCCACGCCCGATCTCGCTCGCCACCCTCGTCCGCGTCGCCGGGCAACGCTGGCGCATCGAAGAAAACATCCAAGCCGCCAAAGGCCTGACCGGCCTCGATCAACACCAGGTGCGGCGCTGGACCTCCTGGCACCGCTGGACCACCCTCGCCATGCTCGCCCACGCCTTCCTCGCCGTCGCCACCGCCATCGAACGCGACCACAGACCGGCACCAGCCGAGCTCATCGAACTGACCGTCAACGAGTTCCGCCACTTGTTCGACGCGCTCCTACTTGCCGGCAAACGCAGCATCGACACGCTGATCGCCTGGTCACGCTGGCGACGACGACACCAAGCCCGCGCCCGCGACTGCCACTACCGACGACACGAACAACAACACCAATGATCACGAACTACGGCTGTCGTACTAGGTTGGCGACGACGAACAACGCCGACCGCAGCGGCGGGCAACGGCGAAGCGGCGGAACGGACGGATCGCGATATGACGCTGCGCGGATCGGCGCAGCCGCTGACCTCGAGCTACGACGTGGCCCTGCTCGACCTGGACGGCGTCGTCTATCTGGGCGAGCGCCCGGTGGAGCATGCCGCCGAGTCGCTGACGACCGCCCGCGCCCGCGGCATGCGGCTGGAGTTCGTGACGAACAACGCGGCCCGCACACCGGCCTCGGTCGCCGAGCGCCTCGACCGGCTCGGCGTCCCGGCCACTGCAGCCGAGATCGTCACCTCTGCGCAGGCCGCCGCGCACTACCTGGCCGACCGGCTCCCGCCGGGCGCCCGGGTGCTCGTGGTCGGCACGACCGGACTGGTCGAGGCGCTCGCCGAGCGCGGCCTCACCCCGGTGCACTCGGCCGATGACGAGCCGGCCGCAGTCGTTCAGGGCTACTCGCCGGACACCGACTGGCGAATGCTCGCGGAGGGGGCGCTCGCCATCCAACGCGACCTGCCGTGGGTCGCGACGAACGCCGACGCCACCCTGCCCTCGGTTCGCGGGCCGCTGCCGGGCAACGGGTCGCTCGTCGCGGCGCTGCGCCACGCCACCGGCCGGGAGCCGGTCGTCACCGGCAAGCCGGATCCGACGATGCACCGCGAGACGGTCGAGCGCTCTCGTGCCAGCAGGCCGTTGATCGTCGGCGACCGCCTGGACACCGACATCGAGGGTGCCTGCGCCGTCGGCTGCCCCAGCCTGCTCGTCCTCACCGGCGTTACCGGACCGGCCGAGCTCCTCGCCGCGCCGCCCGGCCAGCGCCCCGACTATCTCGGGTGCGACCTGAGAGGGCTGCTCACCGCGCATCCCGAGCCGGAGATCGGCGCGGAAGGCGGCCGGTGCGGGGGCTGGCAGGCATCGGGCGACGTGCTCAGCGGCGAGGGCGACGAGCTGGACGCGCTGCGCGCGCTCTGCGTCGCGAGCTGGGCCGGGGACACAGCGCCGCGTTGGCGCCCGCGCGGCGACGCCGCGGCCCGCGCCCTGTCCGCGTTGGGGCTATGACCGACGGGCTGGTGGTCATCGACAAGCCGCCGGGTTGCACCTCGCACGACGTGGTGGCCCGGCTGCGCCGACTCGCGAGCACTCGACGGGTCGGGCATGCCGGGACGCTGGACCCGATGGCCACCGGCGTGCTCGTCCTCGGTGTGGGCAAGGCGACCCGGCTGCTGCACCACCTCGTCCTCGCCGACAAGGCGTACACGGCGACGATCCGGCTCGGCCAGGCCACGGTCACCGACGACGCGGAGGGCGATCTGGTGTGTGCAGCGTCGGCGGCGCGGGTCACCGAAGGCGACGTGCGCACCGCCATGCGCGCGTTGACCGGCGAGATCTCCCAAGTGCCCAGCACGGTGTCGGCGATCAAGATCGGCGGCGAGCGTGCGTACCGGAAGGTGCGCGCTGGCCAGGCCGTCGAGCTGGCGCCGCGGGCGGTGACGGTCGCCCGCCTCGAGGCGGTCACGTTCCGCCGGGTCGGCGAGCTGCTCGATGTCGACGTCCTGGTCGAGTGCTCGTCGGGCACGTACGTGCGGGCGCTGGCCCGCGACCTCGGCGCCGCGTTGGGCGTCGGCGGCCACCTCACCGCGCTGCGCCGCACCCGGGTCGGCCCGTTCACCATCGACCAGGCCCGCACCCTGGACGCGCTGGCCGTCCTCGCGGACCCGGTGACGCTGCCGTTGCCCGATGCGGTGCGCGCGGCGATGCCCGTCCGGCAGATCACCGACGCGCAAGCGCGAGCGCTCGGGCATGGCCGGGCGATCGCCGCGGTCGGCATCGCAGCCACGTACGCGGGGCTGGCATCGGACGGCACCGTGGTGGCGCTGCTGCGCGAGGACGCTGCCGCGGCGAGGCCGGTCCTCGTGTTCGCCGCAGCGGGCTGAGCGCTTCGCGGGCCAGTAGGCTCGGCGGACGTGCAACGCTGGCGCAGTCTGGACGCGGTCCCGCCGGGATGGGGACGCTGCGTGCTCACCATCGGCGTGTTCGACGGCGTCCATCGCGGGCATGCGGAGATCATCGGCCGGGCCGTCGATCTGGCGGCGGGCCGCGGCGTGCCCAGCGTGCTGCTCACGTTCGTGCCGCACCCGTCCGAGGTGGTCCGCCCAGGCTCGCACCCGCCGATGTTGACCACGCTCGTGCGGCGCGCCGAGTTGGTCGAGCAGCTGGGCGTGGACGTCTTCTGCGCGCTGCCGTTCACCCTCGAGTTCTCCCGGCTCACCCCGGCCGAGTTCGTGCACGAGGCCCTGGTCGCCCACCTGCACGCGGCCGAGGTGGTGATCGGCGAGAACTTCCGCTTCGGGCACCGGGCCGCCGGTGACGTGGCGACACTGAGCACGCTGGGACAGACCTTCGGCTTCTCGGTCCACGGCATCCCGCTGCTGCGCGACGACGACACGCCGATCAGCGCCACCTTCGTGCGCTCCTGCGTGCAGGCCGGCGACGTCATCACCGCCGCGCACGCCCTCGGCCGCCCGCACCGCGTCGACGGCATCGTCGAACGCGGCGACCAGCGCGGGCGCGACCTCGGCTTCCCGACCGTCAACCTGCGCACCGACGAGTGGGCGGCGGTGCCGGCCGACGGCGTCTACGCGGGATGGGCCTACCGGCTCGACGAGTGGGGGCACACCCTGCCGGGAGATCCGCTCGGCGCGGCCGCGATCTCCGTCGGCACAAACCCGACCTTCGACGTGCGCCAGCGGCGGGTCGAGGCCTACCTTCTCGATTTCGACTCCGACCTCTACGGCGACGGGCTCGGCCTGGAGTTCGTCCACCGGCTGCGCGGCATGCAGCGCTACGACACAGTGCCGCCCCTCGTCGAGCAGATGCGCGACGACGTCAAGCAGACCCGGGCGCTGATGATGCCCGCTGCGCCCGATTCGTCGCCGCGCCATCCGGACTGATAGACTTCTAGGGCGGGGTCCGCGTTTTTTCCGCGCGCCCAAAACAGCAGAGCACGTTCATCTCCCGCCGTGACCAAGACCGGCGGGCGTGCCTGCGCCGATCACAGAGGGAGCCGTCCGTGGCGCTGGCCAGCGACGCCAAGAAACAGATCATCGCCGAGTACGGCGCCGCCGAGGGCGACACCGGATCAGCCGAGGTGCAGGTAGCGCTGCTCTCCAAGCGGATCAGCGACCTCACCGAGCACCTCAAGGTGCACAAGCACGACCACCACAGCCGCCGCGGCCTGTTGCTGCTCGTCGGTCAGCGCCGCCGGCTGCTGAACTACCTGGCCAAGACCGACATCAACCGCTACCGCTCGATCATCGAGCGGCTCGGCCTGCGCCGGTAACAACCGAATACCCATCGCCGGGCGCGGGCCGACCATCGGCCAGCGAACGTCCAAGCGATTGCCCGGGCCGACGCCGGTCCTCGGTAGTGGCGGCCGGATACAGACCGGTAGGTGCTGTAGACCAGCCGCTTCGATCGAAGACCGGCACCCGCCAGACATGATCCGCTCGTTCGTCGCATGCGCACCGGCGCAGCCGCGGCAGGCAACCCGCCGCCGCACGTACGAGAGGAGTGTCCATATGACGGACACGATCGACACAGTGCACGAGAGCGCCGCCAGCATCGACAACGGCAGCTTCGGCACCCGCACCATCCGCTTCGAGACCGGGCGCCTCGCCCGGCAAGCCGCCGGCTCGGTCGTCGCCTACCTCGACGACGAGACGATGCTGCTCTCAGCCACCACGGCCGGCAAGTCGCCGCGCGAAGGCTTCGACTTCTTCCCGCTGACAGTCGACGTCGAGGAGCGGATGTACGCCGCCGGGCGGATCCCCGGCTCGTTCTTCCGCCGTGAGGGGCGACCCAGCGAGGACGCGATCCTCACCTGCCGGTTGATCGACCGCCCGCTGCGCCCGACGTTCACCAAGGGGCTGCGCAACGAGGTCCAGGTCGTCATCACCGTCCTCGCGCTGCATCCCGACGACGCCTACGACGTACTCGCGATCAACGCCGCCTCGGCCTCGACCCAACTCTCCGGCCTGCCGTTCAGCGGCCCGGTCGGCGGCACCCGCGTCGCGCTGATCGAGGGTCAGTGGGTCGCGTTCCCGACGCATTCCCAGCTCGAGCAGGCGACCTTCGACATGGTCGTCGCCGGGCGCGTTCTCGAGTCCGGTGACGTCGCGATCATGATGGTCGAGGCGGAGGCCACCGAGCACAGCGTCGAGCTGATCGCCGGCGGCGCCGCCCGGCCGACCGAGGAGGTCGTCGCCGAGGGACTGGAGGCCGCCAAGCCGTTCATCGCCGAGCTGTGCCGCGCGCAGGCCGAGCTGGCCAAGGTTGCGGCCAAGCCCACCGCCGAGTTCCCGACCTTCCTGGACTACTCGGACGAGGTCTTCCAGGCCGTCGAGAACGAGGTGTCCGCCGAGCTCGCCGGGGCGCTCACCATCGCCGACAAGCAGGAGCGTGAGGCGCGCCTGGACGCGATCAAGGACGAGGTGAAGTCGATGCTCCGGGACCGGTTCGACGACCGGTTCCACGAGATCAGCCCGGCGTTCCGGGCGCTGACCAAGAAGCTGGTGCGCCAGCGCATCCTGCGCGACAAGGTGCGCATCGACGGCCGAGGCGTCACCGAGATCCGCACGCTCTCCGCCGAGGTCGAGGTCGTGCCGCGGGTGCACGGCTCGGCGCTGTTCGAGCGGGGCGAGACCCAGATCCTCGGCGTCACCACGCTGAACATGCTCGGCCTCGAGCAGAAGCTCGACACGCTCAGCCCCAACCGCACCAAGCGGTACATGCACAACTACAACTTCCCGCCGTACTCGACCGGGGAGACCGGCCGGGTCGGGTCGCCGAAGCGTCGCGAGATCGGCCACGGCGCGCTCGCCGAGCGGGCGCTCGTGCCGGTGCTGCCCAGCCGCGAGGAGTTCCCGTACGCGATCCGGCAGGTGTCCGAGGCGCTCAGCTCGAACGGGTCGACGTCGATGGGCTCGGTCTGCGCCTCGACGCTGGCCCTGCTCAACGCCGGCGTGCCGTTGAAGGCGCCGGTGGCCGGTATCGCGATGGGCCTGGTTTCCGACACGGTCGACGGCCGGACCGACTACGTGGCGCTCACCGACATCCTCGGCGCCGAGGACGCGTTCGGCGACATGGACTTCAAGGTCGCCGGCACGAAGGAGTTCGTCACCGCGCTGCAGCTGGACACCAAGCTCGACGGCATCCCGTCCGATGTGCTCGGCGCCGCGCTGAAGCAGGCGCGCGAGGCACGGCTGCACATCCTCGATGTCATGGCCGAGGCCATCGACGGCCCGGACGAGATGAGCCCGTACGCCCCGCGGGTCACCGTGGTCCGCATCCCCGTCGACAAGATCGGCGCGGTCATCGGCCCGAAGGGTCAGATGATCAACTCGATCCAGGACGACACCGGCGCCGACATCACCATCGAGGACGACGGCACGATCTACGTCGGCGCCGCCGACGGTCCGGCCGCGCAGGCCGCGGTCGACAAGATCAACGCGATCGCGAATCCCCAGCTGCCGAAGGTCGGCGAGCGGTTCCTCGGCACGGTCGTGAAGACGGCCGCGTTCGGCGCGTTCGTCTCACTGCTGCCCGGCAAGGACGGCCTGGTGCACATCAGCAAGCTCGGCCAGGGCAAGCGGGTGAGCAAGGTCGAGGACGTCGTCAAGGTGGGCGACAAGCTGCAGGTCGAGATCGTCGACATCGACTCCCGCGGCAAGATCAGCCTGGTGCCGGTGAGGGACGAAGCACCCGCCGCCGAGTGATCCCCGCGATTGTGCAACTTCTTCCCGCACCACGCGGGAAGAAGTTGCACGACTCGACCCGGCCCCGATCCGGCTGATCCACGACCGGCGTAGTGCTGCCTCTCCCGGCCGACCTTGCGGGGGTGACCAGCCGGTCGTCGTCCACACCGGCCAAAATTGGGTGACCAGCCGATCCATGCCAACTGGGCTGGCAGGATCGCGCCCGTGCAGATCTCGGCGAAGACGGAGTACGCGATCCGGGCCCTGCTGATGCTCGCGGCGCGCGAACCGAACCTGGTGAAGGTCGATCTCGTCGTCGAGGAGCAGCAGTTGCCGAAGAAGTTCGTCGAGGCGATCCTCGGCGAGCTGCGCCGGGCCGGCATCGTGCGTACACAGCGCGGCGCCGAGGGCGGCTACGCGCTGGCCCGTCCCGCCACGGAGATCACCCTCGGCCAGGTCTTTCGCGCCGTCGACGGGCCGTTGGCGGAGGTACGTGGCCTGCGCCCGCACGAGACCGCCTACGCCGGCGTAGCCCGACATCTCCCGCAGGTGTGGGTCGCCGTGCGGGCGAGCCTGCGCACTGTGCTGGACGAGACGACGCTGCAGCACGCGCTGACGGGCAAGCTGCCACCGCACGTCCGCCGGCTGGTCGAGCGGCCCGACGCCTGGCTGCCCCGCTGACGCAAGCTGATGAGGACCACCGTTGCGGCGACTTTGCCCCGCTGTGACACGTTGCGACGGGCCGTCAGCGTGTCAGAGCGGGGCAAAGTCGCAACGGGACGTGGCACAGCGGGGCAAAGTCGCGGCTGGAACGATGCGGCGGGACCGACCGGATGAGCGTTCGGATCCGCGCGGCCTTCGTCGGGCTGCCGCGCGAGGTGGCCGCGCTGGCCGCGGTGGCGTTCATGGTGGCGCTGGGCTTCGGTGTGGTGGCGCCGGCGATCCCGCTCTTCGCTTCGCACTTCGGGGTAAGCAAGACGGCGGCAAGTGCGGTGATCAGTGCGTTCGCGGCGACCCGGCTGGTCACCGCGCCGTTCGCCGGCCGGCTGGTGAACATCCTCGGTGAGCGGATCATGCTGGCGACCGGGATCGGCATCGTCGCCGTGTCCAGCCTGCTGGCCGGGCTCTCCGGTGACTACTGGCAACTGCTGGTGCTGCGCGGCGTCGGCGGTGTGGGCTCGATCATGTTCAGCGTCGGGTCGACGAGCCTGCTGATCCGGGTCACCCCGAACCACCAGCGCGGACGGGCGCAGGGCGTCTACCAGGGCGGCTTCCTGCTCGGCACGATCGCCGGTCCGGCGCTGGGCGTGGTCGCAGCCTGGTCGCTGCGCGCGCCGTTCTTCCTCTACGCCGCAACCCTCGTCGTCGCCGCGGCGATCGCGCTCGGCGCGCTGCGGCACAGCGGACTCGCCGCTCGCCCGGTCCGGGGTGACCGGGCCCTCGGGCTGCGAGCGGCGCTGCGCAACCGCGCCTACGTCGTCGCCCTGCTGACCAACCTCGCCGAGGACTGGGCGGTGATCGGCACCCGTTCCGCGATCGTCCCGCTGTTCGTCGTCGACCGGCTCGGCCTGGCCTCGCTGTGGACGTACGTGGCGTTCTTCGTGGTGAGCGCGGTCAGTGGGCTGCTGCTGCTTCCGTTCGGCCGGCGGGCCGACACCCGGGGTCGCCGCCCGGTGGCGTTCACCGGCCTGACGGTCGGCGCGCTGGGCCTGGCCGTGCTCCCGCTGCTACCCAGCCTCGCCGGCCTGCTGCTCGCGATGACGCTGCTCGGGGTGGCCGGCGCCGCGCTCTCGGTCTCGTCCGGCGCGATCCTCGGCGACGTGGTCGGCGGCCGCGGCGGGACCGTCGTCGCGGCATATCAGATGGCCGGCGACGTCGGCACGGTCGCCGGGCCGCTCCTGTCGGGCTGGCTGGCCGACGCGCACGGTTACGCAGCGACGTTCGGGGCCGCTGCGCTGATCACCGTGCTGCCGATCGCCGCCGTCGCGGCCGCGCCGGAGACCGGACCCGTCCGGCGACGGGTCGAGGCCGCCGGTCGCGGAGCAGACTGAACCTGTGCAGCTGGAGCTGGTGCACGGTGACATCACCGAGCAGGCGGTGGACGCGATCGTGAACGCGGCAAACTCGTCGCTGCTCGGCGGCGGCGGCGTCGACGGCGCCATCCACCGGCGCGGCGGCCCGGAGATCCTCGCGGCGTGCGAGCAATTGCGCGCCGGTGAGCTGCCCGACGGCCTGCCGGCGGGGCAGGCGGTGGCGACCACCGCCGGCCGACTGCCGGCCCGGTGGGTGATCCACACCGTCGGCCCGGTGTACACGGCGAGCGAAGATCGCAGCGAGATTCTGCGTTCCTGCTATCGCGAGTCGCTGCGCGTCGCGGCCGAGCTGAATGCGCACACCGTGGCGTTTGCGCTTATCTCGTCGGGTATCTACGGCTGGCCGGTCGACGACGCGCTGCGCCAGGCCATCGGTGTGCTGCAGGCCGCGAACCAGGACGGGACGGCTCGGCTGGTGCTCTGGCAGCGGGCCACGCTCGACCTGGCCCGTACGATCGCCGGGTGAGCAGACACGCCCGCACGCACACCGTTGCGGCCACCGGGGGTGGGACGATCACCAAGACGGTGCTGCCAGGCGGCCTGCGGGTGCTCACCGAGGCGATGCCCGGCGTGCGCAGCGCCAGCGTCGGAATCTGGGTGCCGGTCGGCTCCCGGGACGAGACGCCCGTCGTGGCCGGCGCCAGCCACTTCCTCGAGCACCTGCTGTTCAAAGGCACCTCGACCCGTTCCGCCCTGGACATCGCGAGCGCGATGGATGCCGTCGGCGGCGAGTTCAACGCGTTCACCGAGAAGGAGCACACCTGCTTCTACGCAACGGTGCTCGACCGTGACCTGCGGCTCGCCATCGACATCGTGAGCGACGTGGTGCTGCACGCGACGGTGACCGCCCGGGATGTCGACGTCGAGCGGAGCGTCATTCTGGAAGAGATCGCCATGCGCGACGACGACCCGTCGGATCTGGTGCACGACGAGTTCGCCGCCGCGCTGTTCGGTGACACCCCGCTCGGCCGGCCGATCCTGGGCAGCGTCGAGTCGATCACCGCCCTGACCCGGCGGCAGGTTGCGGGCTACTACCAGCGCCGTTACCGGGCCGCCGACATGGTGGTTGCGGCGGCCGGCAACCTGGACCATGCCGCGGTCGTGCGCCGGGTGCGGGCGGTGTTCGACGAGGCACTCGACCGGTGTGCTCACGCGCGTCCGCCGCGCGTCGGTAGCGCGGCGCGCGGCGCTGTGCCGCAGCAGCCGGTGGCCGTGATCGGCGACGACACCGAGCAGGCCAACATCGTCGTCGGCGGGCGCGGCGTGTCGCGCCACGACGAGCGGCGCTTCGCCGCCGGCGTGCTCTCCTGCGCGTTCGGCGGCGGGATGAGTTCGCGGCTGTTCCAGCACATCCGCGAGCAGCGCGGGCTGGCCTACTCGGTCTACTCATTCAGCACCGGCTACTCCGACACCGGACAGTTCGGCGTCTATGCCGGCTGCCAGCCGGGCAAGGCCGACGAGGTGCTCGGCCTGATCGCCGCCGAGCTCGCCGACGTGGCGGGCGGCGGGCTCAGCCAGGCCGAGGTCGACCGCGGCAAGGGACAGATGCGCGGCAGCATCGTGCTCGGCCTGGAGGATTCGGCGGCACGGATGAGCCGCATCGGCAAGAGCGAGCTCAGCTACGGTGATGTGCTCAGTGTCGACGAGCTGATCGCGCGCGTCGACGCGGTCACCCGCGACGATGTCAACGAGGTGGCCGCGTACCTTCTGCATCAGCCGCGATGCCTGGCGGTGGTCGGCCCGTTCGACGAGCACGACTTCGACGGCGCCATCTGAGCTTTGCAGAGGCATCCGGGGTTGGAGGGCAGCGCATGACCGAGCCGATCCGGGTCGGCGTCCTCGGCGCACGTGGGCGGATGGGTCAGCAGACCTGTGAGGCGGTCGTCGCGGCGCAGGACATGGACCTGGTCGCGGCCGTGGACTCGGGGGACTGGCTGTTCAGCGTCGCCGACGGAGGCGCGCAGGTGCTGGTCGACTTCACCCATCCCGACGTCGTCATGGACAACATCCGGTTCGCGATCGACGAGGGCATCCACGCCGTCGTGGGGACGACCGGGTTCACCGACGAGCGGCTCGCGCAGGTACAGGAGTGGCTCTCCGCCAAGCCCGAGGTCGGGGTGCTGATCGCCCCGAACTTCGCGATCGGCGCGGTGCTCTCCGCCCGCTTCGCGCGGATCGCCGCGCCGTACTACGAGTCCGCCGAGGTCGTCGAGTTGCACCACCCGGAGAAGGTAGACGCGCCGAGCGGCACCGCGTCGCGCACCGCGCAGCTGATCGCCCAGGCTCGCCGCGACGCCGGGCTCGGTCCGATACCCGACGCCACCACCCAGCAGGTCGACGGCGCGCGGGGCGCTGACATGGACGGGGTCCGGGTGCACGCCGTTCGGCTGCGCGGCCTCGTCGCGCACCAGGAGGTGATGTTCGGCGCCGAAGGCGAGACACTGACCATCCGTCACGACAGCCTGCACCGCACCTCGTTCATGCCGGGCGTGCTGCTGGCGGTACGGCGGATCTCGTCCCATCCGGGCCTGACGTACGGTCTCGAGCCGTTGCTCGACCTGTGACGCTCGACCGGTCGTGAGGACGCGCGGGCTCCTTGCGCTGCTGCTCGTGGCGCTCGGGGCCTACTTCGCGATCATCGGCTACCGGGGCGTGTACCTGCTCGGTGAGCACGACGTCGCGCTGAAGGTGCTCGGCGCCGCGGTGCTCGTGCTGCCGGTGGTCGGCGCGTGGGTCGTCGTGGCAGAGCTGCGCTTCGGGCAGGCCACCCAGCGGCTGGCGGAGCACCTCCACGACGAGGACCTGCCGGACCTGCCACGCTCGCCGGGCGGGCGGGTCGACCGCACCGCCGCCGACGCGTTCTTTGAGCGACGCAAGACCGAGGTCGAGGCGGCGCCGGACGACTGGCAGGGCTGGTACCGACTGGCCGTCGCGTACGACCTGGCCGGCGACCGCCGACGCGCCCGGGCCGCGATGCGCACGGCCATCGCCCGCGCCGGCGAGCAGCGCTGACTCAGCCAGGCCCTGGCCGGGAGCCGCCGGGTGTGATGGGATGACGCGCATACGGCCGCACGGGGAGTGCCCATGAAGGTCTGGGCGATGCTCGCCTGCGCCGCCGCGGCCACCATCGTCTCGACGTTGTCCGGCCCGGCGAGCGACAACCCTGGCTCGCCCGCGCCCGTGCGGCCTATCCCGCTGAGCGCGCAGAGCCGGCTCGCGCACCACGAGTTCGTCGGCGTCCCGACCAGCGCGCAGTGCCGACGGGCGCTCGGCGTCGCCTGCTACACGCCGACGCAGCTGCAGCAGGCCTACGACCTGCCGGCGCTGTACCGCAACGGCCACACCGGCGCAGGCCGCACCATCGCCGTCGTCGACTCGTTCGGCTCGCCGAGCATCGCCGCCGACCTGCACACGTTCGACGCCGCGATGGGCCTGCCCGACCCGCCGTCGATCCGCACCATCGCGCCCGCCGGCCCGCTGCCCGCGTTCGACCCGACCGACGCCGAGATGACCGGCTGGGCCTACGAGACGACCCTCGACGTCGAATACGCCCACGCCATGGCCCCCGGCGCGGCGATCCTCGTCGTGGCCACGCCGGTCGGTGAAACCGAAGGCGTGCAGGGTTTTCCGCAGATCATGGCCGCAGAGCAGTACGTCATCCGCCACGGCCTGGCCGACGTCATCTCGCAAAGCTTCGCCGCGAGCGAGGTGAGCTTCCCGGATCAGCAGAGCCTGCTCGCGCTGCGCGGCGCGTTCGTCGCGGCCGCCGCTCACGACGTCACCGTGGTCAGCGCGGCCGGCGATACCGGGCCCACGGCGTACGAACTCGACCAGTCGACGCTCTCGCCGACGCCGACCGACTCGTGGCCCTCGTCCGATCCGCTGGTGACCAGCGTCGGCGGCACCGCCCTGCATCTCGCCGCCGACGGCACCCGCGACGGCGCGGACTCGGTATGGAACGACGGGTACGGCGCCGCCGGCGGCGGGCTGAGCGCCGTCTTCCCCCGGCCGGCCTTCCAGAGCGGCGTGCGGTCCGTGGTCGGTGATCACCGCGGCACCCCGGACGTCGCGATGTCGGCCGGCGTCGACGGCGGCGTGCTCGTCTACACGTCCTACGACAGCGCGGACACCGGATGGAGCGTGGTCGGCGGCACCAGCGAGGCGGCGCCGCTGTTCGCCGGCATCGTGGCGATCGCCGACCAGCTCGCCGACCGTCGGCTCGGCGTGCTCAACGGGCTGTTGTACCGGCTCGCCGGCGAGCGGTCGTCCGGACTCATCGACGTGCGGCTGGGCGACAACACGTTCGGCGGCGTCACCGGGTTCTCCGCGGGCCCCGGTTACGACCTCGCGTCCGGGCTCGGCACGGTCGACGCCGCGCGGTTCGTGCCCGCCCTGGTGCGGCTGGCACAGCACCGACCCTGAGATCGGCCGATCCTGAGATCGGCCGATCCTGAGATAGCTCGCCCTACCGACTCGCCCGGCCGACGTGGGTGTCCAGCCATCCGGTCAACGGCGCCAGCGCGCGCCACGCCTTGCTCACCTCCGTCTTCGCGCGCCGGGTGGCAAGCCACGGCGGGCAGCCGAAGTCGCGGCGAGCGGTGAGCGACTTGTAGCGGAGCAGGTCGGCGCGTGGATGGTCCTTCGGGTAGCCGTGCGGCACGCGCGTCAGCTGATCGCCGCCGACGGTGAAGCCGGCCTTGCGGATTTTTGCCAGGGCGCGGTCGAGCTCGCCGCCCGCGACGTCGTCGGCAACCGCACGGCGCAGCCGCTCGACCTGGCCGGGTGCGGTATCCCAGTAGCCGGCGGCGACGAACAGCCCCGCGGCGGACACGCTCAGGTAGACCGACGACTCGTCGAACCACACCCCCTGATGGGTCTTGTACAGGGTCTTGTCCTTGCTGAACCGGACATCGCGGTACGGGCGGAAGAACTTCGCCGCGCCGAACTCCGGGGTCAGCTCGGCGGCGAGCGACTCCAGCGGCGCGCGGACGGACTGCTCGTAGACGTGCTTGTGTGCCGTCCAGAACGACTTGCTGTTGTCCGCCTCGAGGTCTTCATAGAAGTCGAGCGCCTCGACCGGGATGCCAGCGAAGGTCATTCGGCGTCCTCCACCTCCCTGAGCGACACGTGCAACCGGATCTCGCGGATCTCGCCCGCACCGGTCTCCAGCTCGCGGGCGTAGCCGTCCGCCGCCCAGCCGGCGGAGCGGAAGAAGGAGAGCGAGGCGGCGTCGCTGCTCGGGATCCAGGCGATCGCCCGGGTCATCCCGTCGCCGCGGGCATGGTCCATCGCGGCGGCGAGCAGGCGGGATCCATGCCCGCGCCGGCCCCACCGCGGCTCGACGAGCAGCGGGCCGACGGTGACGGTGGTGTCCGGCTCGGGGTCACCCTGCTCGAGATCGTCGGCCGGCCCGAACGCGGTGAAGCCGACCAGCCAGTGCCGCTCCTGGGCCACCAGGACGTGGTGGCGGGGCGTGGGCGGAGTGCTCACCGCGGCGGTCCAGGGCGGCTCGGCGGCCGCCTGCGTCAGGGACTCGAGCACGGCGGCCGGGAGGATGCCCGGGTAGGCGACGCGCCAGGTGTCGATCTGGATGCGGGCGATCTCGGCGACGTCCTCGGCGCGTGCAGGTCGCACGCTCACCTCAGCCACGAGAGCGACCCTATTGCTCCCGGCTCGAGGCCGTCTCGGAGGTGCTGTCCGACTCGGCGCGCTCCTTGCGGCGCCGCCGCAGGTGCAGCAGGACGTAGCCGGCGATGACGGCGGCGAGGATGCCGAGCGGTAGCCAGGTGAGGTACTGGCCGACCTGGTCGAGGGCGGAGGCGAACGCGTAGCCCAGCAGCACGCAGCCGGCGCCCCAGAGGATGCCGCCCGCGGCGTTCCAGACGAAGAACGTGCGGTAGCGCATGCGGCTCATCCCAGCCATCGACGGCATGAGCGCGCGCAGCACCGCGGTCAGCCGGGCGAGGAAGATCGCCTTTCCGCCGTGCTTGCGGAGGAACCCGTCGACCGTTGCCCACCGCGACTCGCCGACGAACCGGCCGAGGCGCGAGCGGCGCAGCGGCGGGCCCAAGGCACGCCCGAACTCGAAGCCGACCGAGTCGCCGGCGACCGCGCAGACGATAGCGACGACGATCATGGTGGTGAGGTCCAGTTGCCCGAATCGGCAGAAATAGCCGGCTATCAGCAGAGCCGTCTCGCCGGGGAGCACGAAGCCGACGAAGAACGAGGCCTCGGCAAAGGCCAGTGCACCGGCGATCACGTACAGCCACACGCCGACCGTGTCACCGATCTCGCGCATGACATGTTCGAACATCACTGCATCCTGGCATGCCACGGGGCTGCGGCCGGCACGTCCCATTGCCCGCTCACAGCCCGGTGCGGGCGCCGCCGCGGAAATGCGGCTGCCCATGTCAGTGGTTGCTCATAGGCTCGGGCGCGACAGCGCGAGAGCGGGAGCGAGGGAGACGTGGCGATGGCGGGCGTGTCGGCGCGGGTGTGGTTCGCGCTCGGCATCGTCTACGTCGTCTGGGGCTCGACCTACCTCGCGATCCGGTGGACGGTCGAGACGATGCCGCCGTTCCTGTCGGCGGGTATGCGCTTCGTCGTGGCCGGAATGCTGCTCGCCGCGTATCTGCGCGTGCGGCGCGCTCGCGGTGGGACGAGCAGGTCCGGCGCGCGGGATCATCCGGGCTCGGGCGGCGGGCGACCGCAAGCTCGCCCGGCCTCTGACCGAGTGCGGCTGCGCAACGCCGCGCTATGCGGGGTGCTCGTGCTCGCCAGCGGGAACGGGCTGGTCGTCTTCGCCGAGACCCGGGTGCCGTCGGGGCTGGCGGCGCTGCTCGTGGCCGCCGTCCCGCTCTGGCTGGTCGTGCTCCGGCGGGTGGCCGGCGACCGGACGCCCGCGCTCACCCTGCTCGGCGTCCTGGTCGGGCTGGCGGGGGTGGCCGTGCTGCTGCTGCCCGGCTCCCGCGGCGGGCACGTGCAGGTGCTGTACTGCCTGGTCGTGCTCCTAGCGGCGCTCTCCTGGTCGGCGGGATCACTGCTGGCGGTGCGGCTGCCCGTGCCGGACGAGCCGGCCCGGCTGTCGTCCATCGAGATGCTCGCGGGGGGCGTGGTGCTCCTTGCCGCCGCCGCGGCCAGGGGCGAGTTCACCCGGTTCGACCTCTCCACGGTCTCCGCGAAGTCCTGGCTCAGCCTGGGCTACCTGATCGTCTTCGGCTCGCTGGTCGCGTTCAGCGCGTACGTGTGGGTCTTCGCCAACGCGCCCACCTCGCTGGTCGCCACCTACGCGTACGTGAACCCGGCCGTGGCCGTGCTGCTGGGGGCGGGGCTCGCAGGCGAGCGGCTCACGCCCGTCGAGGCGCTCGGCGGCCTGGTGATCCTCGGGTCGGTGGTGTTGGTGGTGACCGCCGAGTCGCGTGCGAGCCCGCCGCGCTGCGCGCCGGCGACGAACCGCGGGGACTCCTCAACCGGTACGGGGTTGGCGGGCGATCCGTCGCCTGATCGGTCAGAGGAGGCGGCGTGACGGTGCCGGGCCGTCCGGTTACCTCGACCCGCCGGCTGACCGGCGCGCAGGCAAGGCGGATCGTGCTCGCCGCGCAGGGGTTCGCCGACCCGCGCCCGTCCGGGCGGGTGGACGCGCGGCAGGTGCGCCGGGTGCTCGAGCGGATCGGCCTGCTGCAGCTCGACTCGGTCAATGTCTTCTGCCGCTCGCACTACCTGCCGGTGTTCTCCCGGCTCGGCCCCTATCCCACCGAGGTGCTCGACCGGATGGCCGCGCACACTGCCGGCCCGATCCGGCGGGAGCTGTTCGAGTACTGGGCGCACGAGGCCTCGTTGTTGCCGGTCGGGCTGCAGCCCTATCTGCGCTGGCGGATGGATCGAGCGGGCAGCGACGCGTGGGGGCGGATGGTGCGCATCGCCCGCGACTTCCCGCAGCTCGTCGAGGACGTGCTGGCCCTCGTCGCCGACCGCGGGCCGATCCGGGCGTCCGACACCGGCATCGAGCGGCCACCTCGCACTCCCGGCGAGATGTGGAACTGGCACGACGGAAAGGTCGCGCTGGAATACCTGTTCTGGGCCGGCCGGGTCACCGCTGCCCGGCGGGTGAACTTCGAACGGCGCTACGACCTCACCGAGCGGGTGCTTCCTGCGCAGATCGTGCACGCCCCGACGCCGAGCGTCGAGCAGGCGCAGCGCGAGCTCATGCGGATCGCCGCACGCGCCTGCGGCGTAGCGACCGAGCCGGATCTCGGCGACTACTTCCGTCTGCCGCGCCCGGAGTCCAAGCTGCGGGTCGCCGAGCTGGTCGAGGCCGGGGAGTTGCTGCCGGTCACCGTCGACGGCTGGCGCGCGCCGGCATATCTCTGGCCGGACTCCCGGCTGCCGCGGTGGGTGCGGGCCCGCGCGCTTCTCTCGCCGTTCGACTCGCTGATCTGGTTCCGGGAGCGAACCGAACGCATCTTCGGCTTCCGCTACCGGATCGAGATCTACACGCCGAAGCACAAGCGGGCCCACGGCTACTACGTGCTGCCGTTCCTGCTCGGCGAGCGCCTGGTGGCCCGGGTCGACCTGAAGTCCGACCGGGGGGCGGGCGTGCTGCGCGTCCAGGGAGCCTTCGCCGAGCCGGGCACGGACCAGGCGGCCGTTGCCACCCCACTGGCCGACGAGCTCGCGATCACCGCGAAGTGGCTGGGGCTCGACGGCGTAGAGGTCGCCGACCGCGGCGATCTGGCGGGCGCGCTCCGCGCGGCCAGCTGAGCGCGCCCGCGCGAGCGTTAGGCACTCTCGGCGGCGTCCTCGCCGGCGCCGGGGGTCTCGGCGGCACCGGAGTCCTCCTCGGCGCGGCTCTCGGCGGTGGCGCTCTCGGCGGCGCTGACCGCGGGCGGCTTGGCCCGGAACAGGTGCACGTTGCCGTTGCCGGTGCGGGCCTGGATGGTGATGGCCGGGCCGTCCGGGCGGGCATCGCCGATCGGCAGCTCGGATTCGACCTGGCCGCCGCCGGTCACGATGTCCAGCCGCGCGGAACGCCCCGCCGGCACGCCGATCGACAGCCCGCCCGAGCCGCTCACCAGGCTGACGTCCCCGAAGGCCGCGCCGACGTTCGCCCGACCCGAACCGTTGCGCACGTACACCCGATCGTGCGCGACGCCGACGTCGAGCTTGCCGGTGCCGCACGTCATGGCCAACCGGCCGCCGACCTCGCCGAAGGTGGCATCGCCGGAGCCGGACTTCAGCACGGCCTCGCCGCTCACCCGGCCCACCCGCGCCGGGCCGGTGCCGTAGCGCAGCCGCAGATCGCCGTCGATGAAGTCGAGGTTGACCGAGGTCGCGCCCCCCGTTACCTCGGCGTTGCCCGAGCGGCCGTGCAGCACAACGTCCCCGGCGTAGTTGACGATCTTCAGCTGGCTGCCGGACGGCACGGTGATCTCGACGTCGAGACCGTCTCGGTCGGCCCAGCGGCCGATGAGCCCGGGAATGTCGAACTTGAGCCCGTGTGGCTTCGGGCCGCGCGGCTTGGGCGCGTGCACCAGCAGGGTGCGGCCGCGCAGGTCGACCGTGGTGCGAGCGGCGACGTCGGATTCCGGGTCGCGCTGGGTGAGCGTGACGCTTGCCTCGGTCACCCCGTCGGTCGCCTCGACGGTGACCGAGCCGAACGCAATCCGGCAGTCGAGGTTGACGAAACCGACGATCGCAAAGGTGCGGTTCATGGGCACTCCCTGGTGTGGTGGGCGGTCGCTGATCGATTGGTCGACATTCGGGCGGGTGGTGGTTGTCGGTGCGCTGTCGTCGTTGCTCATCGGCATGCTCACCCGCTGACCCAGCCGGTGACCCGGTGCGTGCCGGCGCCGTGACCGTGCCCGCCGCCCCACGGCGCCTCGGGGGCGCCCCAGCCGGTCCGGTCACCCGGTCGCTGGGTCAGTGCCGCGCTCGCTGCCCGGACCAGCCAGGTGTTCACCGAGACCGAGTCGCGGGCCGCGGCCTCGTCGACGGCAGCCTTGAGCTTCTCCGACAGCCGCAGGGAGATCCGGGCCGTCGCCTCGCCCTCGTCGGTGGGTGGCTCGGTGGGCTGCTCCGGGGCCACCGCGACGGACAGCCGCAGCTCGTCGCCGTCGAGGTGGACGCCGACGGTCGGCGCGCGGTGCGCCCCGGCCTCCAGCAGGGCCGAGCTGATCTCGTCGGCAGCCGCGGAGACCGCGGCGATGAGAGCCAGCCGAACCGCCGCCTGCGCGGTGCCGGCCAGCGCGGTCGCGACCTGTCGGGTGTGCTCATCGGCGAGCGCTGCCGACGCGCGCAATTGTTCTGCCACTTGTTCGACGTACTCATCGAGTTGCATGATGTCATCATGACAGCATCGATGATGCCATCGCAACGTCTCTTCGGCGTCATGTTGCGCCAGGCGGCCGAGGCGCCGAGGCTTGCGGCCGCGGCGTGCCGCAGCCGTCCGGCGTCCGGGCCGGCGGATACGCTGACGACTCAGCCGAACCGTGGGAGCGCAGACGTGGCCGAGATCGACAGCCCGGACGCCAGTCCGATCGTCAGCCCGAGAATCCAGGTCATCGCCTGGACGCATTTCGAGGCGCCGGACGACGTGCCGTGGCAGACCGACGCCGACGGCGGCGAGGCGCTCGCGGAGTTCGCCGGCCGGGCCTGCTACCAGTCGTGGAACAAGCCCAACCCGGCCACCGCCAGCAACGCCGGCTACCTCCGACACATCCTCGAGGTGGGGCACCTCTCCGTGCTCGAGCACGGCAGCGTGACGTTCTACCTGACCGGTGTCTCCCGGTCGCTCACCCACGAGCTGATCCGCCACCGGCACTTGAGCTACTCCCAGCTCTCCCAGCGCTACGTGCCCGAGCGCGACGCGGCGATGGTCGAGCCGGACGTGATCGGCGAGGATCCGGACCTGCACGCGAAGTTCGTCGAGGCCACCGGCAGCGCGGTCCGCGCCTACACCGAACTGCTGGAGGGTCTAGAAAAGAAGTTCGCCGGCGCACAGCTGGGTGGCGCGTCGGCGACGCTGGCCAGGAAGCAGGCCCGGCAGGCTGCCCGCGCAGTGCTGCCCAACGCCACCGAAACCCGCATTGTCGTCACCGGCAACTACCGGGCGTGGCGGCACTTCGTCGCGATGCGCGCCTCCGAGCACGCCGACGTCGAGATCCGGGCGCTCGCCATCGCCTGCCTACGCGAACTGCAGCGGGTTGCGCCGAACGCGTTTGCCGACTTCGAAATGGCCACGCTGCCCGACGGCACCGAGGTAGCGTCCTCCCCGTTGGTCAGCGAAGGCTGAGCCGCCGCGTTACTCGACGTCCGGGTCCGGCGCAGGCCGGCTACCCGGACGGCAGCGGCGTGCCACGAAAGCCGCGGCGGCTGCCAGCACGGCGGCGGCAAGGACGAACGGCAGCGACGTCCAGAAGCTGCGGAATCGACCCCGCCCGGGCGTAGAGCGTGCGAAGCCGGGCGATCGCCGCCTGCATGCTGGTCACCCGGGAGCCGACGTCGGCGACGGTCGTGGTCACGTCCTGGGTGCCGGTCTGCAGGTTGAGCTGGCGGCCGAGCCCGCCCAGCTGGCCCACGACGCGCGGCAACGCCCCCGTCGGAACCTGCAGGGTGAGGTCGGCCCGCGCCTGGGCGCCGCTGCCGGTTTGCGTCTGGTCGAAAACCGCTCCGCCGGACGCGGCGGCGATCCGGGCGGCCCGCTCGACGGTGACGGCAACGTCGCCGACCTGGAGCGTCAGGTCCGCCGAACGAACCAGCGCGCGCGGCTGCGGGCTGCCCGAGCCGGTCTGCGGCACGGCCGACGGCGCCGACCCGGCGCCCCCGCCGGCCGCGTTCGCCGGAACGCTCGATGCAGGCAGGGTCCGCATAGCACCGGAGGTGTCGCCGGAGTGGCCTCCGGCGTCACAGCCGGCCAGCACCAGCAAGCCGGCCAACAGCGCGGCGCTGAACAGGGCCAACCCGCGTCGTCTGGACAACTGCACCACCTCCAGGTCGTCACGCCCTGAACGCCGGTCGCCATGCGTGGCGTTGTGCCGGGATGGGGCGACGGCAGGCGTAGTTTGGGCCCATGTCGTCGCTTGCCGGTGCGGACCCCGCCCGCCCGCTCGGGCGGATGCTTACCGCGATGGTCACCCCGTTCACCGCCGGCGGAGAAGTCGACCTCGACCGCGCGGGCGAACTCGCCACCTACCTCGTCGACGAGCAGCGCAACGACGCCCTGGTGATCAGCGGCACCACCGGCGAGTCGCCGACGACGACCGACGCCGAGAAGTCGGAGTTGCTGCGCGCGGTGGTCGACGCGGTGGGCGACCGGGCCGCGGTCGTCGCCGGGGTGGGCACGTTCGACACGGCACACACCGTCCAGCTTGCCGAGCAGGCGGCCAAGGCCGGCGCGCACGCGCTGCTCGTCGTGACGCCCTACTATTCCAGGCCGCCGCAGGCCGGGCTGCTCCACCACTTCCGCACCGTCGCCGACTCCACCGAGCTGCCGCTGATGGTCTATGACATCCCGGTACGCACCGGCACGCCCGTCGAGACCGAAACCATGCTGGCCCTCGCCCGACATGAGCGGATCGTCGCGGTCAAAGACGCCAAGGGTGACCTCGGCGCGAGCGCGCGCGTCATGGCCGAGACCGACCTCGCCTACTACTCCGGCGAGGACAAGCTGACCTTGCCGCTGCTGTCCGTCGGCGCGGTCGGCGTGGTGGGCACCTCGACGCACTTCTCCGGCGTGGGCACCAAGGCGATGATCGAAGCGTACGAACGGGGCGACGTCGACGAGGCACTGCGCCTGCACCGCAGCCTCCTGCCGATCTACACCGGCGTCTTCCGCACTTCGGGCACGATCCTGGTCAAGGCCGGGCTCGCGCTGCGCGGACGCCCGGTCGGCCCGGTGCGCCCGCCGCTGGTCGACGCGACCCGATCCGAGATCGCCCGACTCGAGGAAGACCTCGCCGCTGCTGGCCTGTGAATGGTTGCGGCGTGCCTGATGGCAAGCGAGCAAAATCGGGTGAGTTGCCTGGTAAGCGTCCAGCTCAGGGTTAGGGTTGCCGGGTGGCTGGCGCATCCGGAACGCGAACCCGTCCACCGGCCGGCCGCGGAGCACGCGGTGGCGGCCGGAAAGGACGCAACGCCTCGACGCGCCGACGGGGAGCCTCCCCGAGATCGTCTTCGCCAGGGCCGCTGGGCGCGCTGGCGCGACTGCTCGCCGCGCTGTGGCGGGGTGTCGCGCGGCTGGTCGGAGGCTTGGCCCGCGCCATCGGTCGCAACGCCGCTACGGCCCGCGACCTCGATCCGCAACATCGCCGCGACGGCGTCGCGCTAGCCGTCCTCGCCCTCGCCCTGATCAGTGCGATGGCGGTCTGGCTGCACGCCGCGGGCCCGGTCGGGCGCGGCGGGACAACGCTGCTGCGCCTCGTCCTCGGCAACGGCGCCGTGGCGCTTCCGGTGGTACTGGCCGCCGTCGGGGTGCACATGCTTCGCCAGGCGCCCCGCCCCGAGCAGCGCGGACGCGTCCTCGTCGGCACCGTCGCGCTCAGCGTCGCAGTGCTCGGGATGCTGCACCTGTGGGCGAACTCGCCCACCAGCTCCCACGGGCGTGCGCACGCCGGTGGGCTCGTCGGCGCGGGCATCGCCACGCCGCTCGAGCGTGGGCTCTCGCCGACGATCGCGGTCCCGCTGCTGTTCCTGCTGGGGGCGTTCGGCGTGCTCGTGCTCACCGCCACGCCGGTGCGGCAACTGCCGCGCCAGCTCCGTGAGCTGTTCACCCTGCCGCGCCGTCGCCCTGCCGCGCCGTCCGACGCGCCACTCGCCGACCCGGCCGCCGCGACGACGCAGCTCCCGCGGCTCGAGGACGAGGCGAGCGAGGCAACCGAGGGGACCGAGCCCACCGCGGCGACGGCCGAGGCGTCCACCCGGGCGCCGCGCCGGGCGCCCGTCAAGCCGAAACCGGCCGGGGACGATCTCCCGCCGATCACCCGGCCGGTCCAGCTGGAGCTCGCTGGCGGCGCCGGCCTGTACACCCTGCCGTCGCTGAAGGATCTCGGCACGGGCACGCCGCACGCCGCGCACACCAAGGCGAACGACGACGTCATCGCCGCGCTGCAACAGGTGTTCACCGAGTTCGGTGTCGACTGCGAGATCACCGGATTCAGCCGCGGTCCGGCCGTCACGCGCTACGAGGTGACCCTCGGGCCGGCGGTCAAGGTCGAGCGGATCACCCAGCTCACCCGCAACATCGCCTACGCCGTGAAGAGCCCGGACGTGCGGATCATCAGCCCCATCCCGGGCAAGAGCGCGGTGGGCATCGAGATACCGAACGCCGACCCCGAGGTGGTGATGCTCGGCGACGTGCTGCGCGCGCCCATCGCCCAGCGCGACCACCATCCGATGCTGGTGGCGCTCGGCAAGGACGTCGAGGGCGGCTTCGTCGTCGCCAACCTGACGAAGATGCCGCACCTGCTGGTGGCCGGCGCGACCGGTGCCGGCAAGTCCAGCTGTATCAACGCCCTGATCCTCTCGGTCTTGACGCGGGCCACGCCGGATCAGGTGCGGATGGTGCTCATCGATCCGAAGCGGGTGGAGTTCACGGCCTACCAAGGCATTCCGCACCTGGTGACCCCGGTGATCACCAGTCCGAAGAAGGCCGCCGACGCGCTGGGCTGGGTCGTGCGCGAGATGGACCTGCGTTACGAGGACATGCAGGCCAGCGGCGTGCGGCACATCGACGACTTCAACCGTCGCGTGCGCGACGGCGAACTGGCCGCGCCGCCCGGCTCCGAGCGCGTCTACACGACCTACCCGTACCTGCTCGTGATCATCGATGAGCTGGCGGACCTCATGATGATCTCCCCGCGCGACGTCGAGGACGCGGTCGTGCGGATCACGCAGCTCGCCCGGGCTGCCGGCATCCACCTGGTGATCGCCACCCAGCGGCCGTCCGTGGACGTGGTCACCGGGCTGATCAAAGCCAACGTGCCGTCCCGGCTCGGGTTCAAGACCTCCTCGCTCGCCGACTCGCGGGTCATCCTCGACCAGCCCGGAGCGGAGAAGCTGCTCGGCAAGGGCGACGGGCTCTTCCTGCCGATGGGCGCCTCCAAGCCGGCGCGCATCCAGGGCGCGTACGCCACCGACCCGGAGATACGCACGATCGTCGCGCACTGCAAGGACCAACTGCAGCCGGCCTACCGCGACGACGTCACCGCGCCCCAGGGCGCCAAGAAAGAGATCGACGAGCAGATCGGCGACGACCTCGACCTGTTCCTCTCGGCCGTCGAGCTGGTGGTGTCGACGCAGTTCGGGTCGACGTCCATGCTGCAGCGCAAGCTGCGGGTGGGCTTCGCCAAGGCGGGGCGGCTGATGGACCTGATGGAGTCGCGGGGGATCGTCGGGCCGTCCGAGGGCTCCAAGGCGCGCGACGTGCTCATCAAGCCGGACGAGCTGGCCGGACTGCTGTACGCGCTGCGCAACGGCGGCGACGCCGACGATCTGGTCGACCCGGACAAGCCGCAGGCGCTCTGACACGATCATGGGGCCGCCGCGCACGGCAGGGTCCATGACGATCCGGCTGGTTACCAGGCGTGCCGGGCGCGGTAGAACATCCGGCGCCAGCTCAGCACTGCGCGCAACGGCGAGCGGTGCCGGCCGATCCGCTGACCGGCGACCGCGCCGGGGCCGGCGAGGATGCCCGGCCGGCTCAGCACGCCCGGACGGATAGAGCTGTCGGCTGCGCTCATGACGTCGCTCATGACGTCGTCGCCTCCTTTCGCCGTCGAAACCGTAACCGCTGGGGGCTCTGGGACCGATGAGGCGCGCGGGCGACGTTTCGCGCGCTACAGGCGCAGCAGCATGCGGGTGTTGCCCAGCGTGTTTGGCTTGACGTACTCGAGGGCGAGGAACTCCGCGACGCCCGGGTCATATGAGCGGCGCAGCGCGTCGTAGGTATCGGGATCCACCGGCGTGCCGTCGATCTCGGTGAAGCCGAAGCGGGCGAAGAACTCGGTCTGGAAGGTCAGCGCGAACAGCCGGGAGAGCCCCAGCTCGCGGGCGGCCGCGATCAGCGCGGTCATCAGCGTGCCGCCGACGCCCTGCCGTAGATGGTCCGGACGCACGGCGAGCGTGCGGACCTCGCCGAGATCGGCCCAGAGCACGTGCAGGGCGCCGCAGCCCACCACGGTGCCGTCCAGGTCGGCGACGCGGAAGTCCGGCACGTCCTCGTACAGGCTGACCAGCTCCTTGGCCAGCAGCTTGCGGCCGGAGCCGGCGTAGACGTCCACCAGCGTCTTGATCGCCGGCACGTCCGGCGTGCGAGCCCGCCGCACGATCAGCGTCACGCACGCGACGGTATCCGGTGGGCCTCCCGCGCGGCTGATTCGCAGCACGCACCGCGGGTACCCTGCCAAGGTGCCCCCACCCGCGCAGCGCAGCGTTGCGCTCCTGACCCTGGGGTGCGCGCGCAACGAGGTCGACTCCGAGGAGCTGGCCGGGCGGCTGGACGCCGGCGGCTGGACGCTGGCCGACGCACAGGCCGCCGAGCTGATCCTCGTCAATACCTGCGGGTTCGTCGACTCGGCCAAGAAGGACTCCATCGACACCCTGCTCGCCGCGGCCGGCACCGGCCGGAGGGTCGTGGCCGTCGGCTGCCTCGCCGAGCGGTACGGCGATGAGCTGGCCGCGGCGCTTCCCGAGGCAGACGCGGTGCTCGGCTTCGACTCCTACCCACAGATCGCCGCCCTGCTCGACGACGTGGTCGCAGGGCTTGCGCCGGCCGCACACCGGCCGCACGACCGGCGCACCCTGCTGCCGGTGACACCGGCACAACGGCCGGCCGCCGCCGCGGACGTGAGCCTGCCCGGTCACGCCTGGCTTCCTGCCGCCCGGCGGCGGCTTTCCGACTCGCCGACGGCCTGCCTCAAGCTCGCCTCCGGCTGCGACCGGCGCTGCACGTTCTGCGCCATCCCGTCCTTCCGCGGCTCGTTCGTCTCCCGGCCGCCCGCGGAAGTGCTCGCCGAGGCGCGGTGGCTGGCCGGCACCGGCGCGCGGGAGCTCGTGCTGGTGAGCGAGAACTCCACCTCCTACGGCAAGGATCTCGGCGACCTGCGCGCGCTGGAGAAGCTCCTGCCGCAGCTCGCCGGGGTCGACGGCGTCGAGCGGGTCCGGGTGTCCTACCTGCAGCCGGCCGAGCTGCGCCCGTCGCTGCTCGAGGCGATCGCGACGACGCCCGGCGTGGCGCCCTACTTCGACCTGTCCTTCCAGCACGCCAGCCCGCCTGTCCTGCGTCGGATGAGACGGTTCGGGTCCGCCGAGGCCTTCCTGCAGCTGCTCGAGCGCATCCGTGAGCTCGCCCCGCACGCCGGCGCCCGGAGCAATGTCATCGTCGGCTTCCCGGGCGAGACCGAGGCCGATGTCGCGGAGCTGGAGCGCTTCTTGAGCGCCGCCCGGCTTGACGTCATCGGAGTATTCGGCTACTCCGACGAGGAGGGCACGGCGGCGGCGTCCCTTCCCGAGAAGCTTCCTGAGGACGTGATCGGCGAGCGAGCCCGGCGGCTGTCCGACCTGGCCGAAGAGCTCGCCGCGCAGCGTGCGGAGGAGCGCATCGGCGAGCGGGTCGAGGTGCTGGTCGAGTCCGTCGAGGCTGGCGGCGTGTTCGGGCGGGCGGCGCACCAAGGCCCGGACGTCGATGGGACGACCACGCTGATCGGTGGAGCGCTGGCTGCGGGTCAGATCGTCAGCGCAGAGGTCGCCGGCAGCGACGGCGCGGACCTGCTCGCCCGGGTGCTGCGCCGGTGAATCCCTCGCGGCCCCTGCCGGCAGACCCGATCGCCGACCCGCACAGCGGGGTGTCGGCATGGAACCTCGCGAACGGGCTCACCGTGCTCCGCCTGCTGATGGTGCCGGTGTTCGCCGTCGCCCTGTTCCACGACGGCGGCACGTCGACGAGCTGGCGGGTGGTCGCCTTTGTCATATTCGCGGTCGCCTCCGTCACCGACCGGTTCGACGGCGAGCTTGCGCGTCGCCGTGGCACGATCACCGAGTTCGGCAAGCTGGCTGACCCGCTCGCCGACAAGGCGCTGGTGGGCACTGCCCTGGTGGGCCTGTCGGTGCTCGGCGACCTGTCGTGGTGGGTCACCGTGGTAATGCTCGCCCGCGAGCTCGGGGTGACGCTGCTGCGGTTCTGGGTGATCCGCCACGGGGTCATGGCCGCCAGCCGGGGAGGCAAGGTCAAGACGCTGCTGCAGACGCTCGCGATCGGCCTCTACGTGCTCCCGCTGACCGGATGGCTGCACGCCGTCGCCGTGGTCGTGATGCTGGCCGCCGTCGCGCTGGCGCTGGTGACCGGCGCGGATTACGTCGCGCGGGCGGTCCGGCTGCGTCGGCGCAGGCCGGCCGGTGCGCTGCCGTCCCGGCTTCCCGGCGGCCCGGCGTGACATACGCCGAAGAACTCGCGCCGTTGCACGCCGAGCTGACGGCGCTGCGCGCGACGGTCGCGGTCGCCGAGTCGCTCACCGGCGGGCTGCTCACCGCCGCGCTCACTGCCACGCCCGGGGCCAGCGCCACCGTCCGCGGGGGGCTGGTGGTGTACGCGACCGATCTGAAGACGACGCTCGCCGGTGTGGACGCCGCGCTGTTGGAGCGGCGCGGCGCGGTCGACCCGGACATCGCGCTGGCCCTCGCTCGCGGGGTCCGCGCGCGGCTCGGCGCGACATACGGGCTGGGCGTCACCGGCGTCGCCGGCCCGGACCCGCAGGACGAGAAGCCGGTCGGCACCGTGTTCATCGCCCTCGCCGGTCCCGACGACGAGACGCTGGCCGAGCGCAGCTTCACCGGCGACCGGGCGGCCATCCGGCGCGCCGCCGTGGCGACGGCCGTGGAGTTGCTGAAACGGGAATGCGATGCGGCGATTACAGCGTTACGTTCGCTGTGAGCGGAGGGTGGTCGCGTCGGCCGTGCCCATCCGCCGCGGCAGGTACCGTTGAAGACTGACCGCCCGGATGGCGGTCATCGGTGTCACTGCGGCGAAGGTGGCCCGACTGACCGACGCTGATCCGCGCGGATCGGCAAGCCGAAGCGAACGTGAGCGACTCGAAGGGGGTTTCGCACCATGGCAGTGCTACGACAAGTGGTCGGCGAGACCCTCCGCGGGCTGCGCCTGCGCCAGCGCCGGACGCTGCGCGAAGTCTCGTCCACGGCCCGGGTGAGCCTCGGTTACCTATCCGAGATCGAGCGGGGGCAGAAGGAGCCGTCCTCTGAGCTGCTTGCAGCCATCTGCGCGGCGCTGGACATCGAGCTCTCCGAGCTCTTTCGCGAGGTCACCGACACGCTGCGCCGGGAGGAGAAGCTGGCCGGGCACGCCGGCTCGCTGGCCGGAGCCGGAGCGGCCCGGCTCGCGGCGGCGCCCGGCGGGGAGGCCGGGCCGCAGGTCCGCTCGCGGCCGACCGTCGCCGCCTGAGGCGGGCGAGTCACCGGCCGCGGTAGTCGGGCGGGGGCTTGGCCGTCGCCCGCCACCTCGTGACACGATGAACTAGGAGCGCGGTGTGCCCGCGCCGGTTCACGTACTGCTGGAGGGCGGATCAGGATGGCCAACCCGTTCGTTCGGTCGTGGAAGTACTTCTCGGCCTGGTTCGGCGCCAAGGTCGACGAGAAGGCCGATCCCAAAATCCAGATCCAACAGGCCATCGAAGAGGCGCAGCGCCAGCACGAGGCGCTCACCCGCCAGGCCGCGAACGTCATCGGCAACCAGCGCCAGCTCGAGATGAAGCTCGACCGGCAGCTCAACCAGGTCGAAACCCTGCAGTCGCAGGCCCGGCAGGCCCTCGTCCTCGCCGACAAGGCCCGCGCCGACGGCGACGCCGACAAGGCCACCCAGTTCGAGGAGACCGCGCAGGCGCTCGCCAACCAGCTGGTCAGCGCCGAGACGTCCATTCAGGACCTGAAGACCCTGCACGACCAGTCGCTGCAGGCGGCCCAGCAGGCGCGCGAGGCCGTGCAGAACAACGCGGTGATGCTGCAGGAGAAGCTCGCCGAGCGGACCAAGCTACTCACCCAGCTCGAGCAGGCGAAGATGCAGGAGTCGGTCTCCCGCTCGCTCAACCAGATGAGCGAGCTCGCCGCGCCGTCCAACGTCCCGTCGCTCGAGGAGGTCCGCGACAAGATCGAGCAGCGCTACGCGACAGCGCTCGGCTCGGCTGACCTCGCCGGGAACTCCGTGGCCGGCCGGATGATGGAGGTCAAGAAGGCCACTATCAACCTGAAGGGCTCGGCGCGGTTGGAGGAGATCCGGGCCTCGCTCGCCAGTGATCAGGGCACCGCGGCGATCGACGGCGGCTCCGCCCCGGCACTCGAGTCGATGCCCGCGAGCCCCGCCGAGCAGGCGGCCGTGCCCAACGTCGACACCGCGAAGGCGCCCGAACAGCAGCCCTGACGTGTTGATCACGGGCCCGGCCGCGAGATCGGCGGCTGGGCCCGTGATCATGTGTGGGCCGGGTGCGCACGCTGGCAGGCCGGGCACCAGTAGGTGCTGCGCCGATCCGGCGGGGCGCCCTGCTCGGCCCGCTCGATCGGGGTGCGGCAGCGCAGGCAGGCCTCGCCGCGGCGCTCGTATACCCAGTGCCGCTCGCCGCGCCGGGTGAGGCCGGTGGTGGACTGCTCGGGATGGTCGCGGTTGGCCCGCATCAGCCGGTGCGCGGTGGCGACCAGGCGCGCCAGGTCGGGCACCTGCCCGACCGGCGTCCACGGATCGACTCGCTCGACGAACAGCGTCTCGGACTTGTACAGGTTGCCGATGCCGGCGAGGTTGCGCTGGTCGAGCAGCGCTTCGGCGATCGGTCGCTGCGGCCGCTGGGTCAGCCGGCGCACCGCCTCCGTCGGATCCCAGTCCGGGCCCAGCAGGTCCGGCCCGAGATGGCCGACCAGCTCAGCCTCTCGGTCGGTGCCGACCAGGCGCAGGTCGTGGACGCGGTACCCGGCGGCGAGCCAGTCGTCGTTGCCGAGCAGGGCGCGGATGGCGTGCGCCGGGCCACCGCGCGGACGCTCCCCGGCGCGAACGAGCCGCCACTCGCCGTCCATCCGCAGGTGGCTGTGCAGGGTCAGCTCGGGCAGCCGGACCAGGATGTGCTTGCCCCGCGCGAGCACCTCGCGCACCACCTGGCCGTGCAGGTCGACCGTCGCCAGCGCCGGGACGCGTAGCTCGGCGGCCGTGAGCGTGCGTCCGGCCAGCGCGTCGTGCAGCCGCTTCGCGGTGAGCCAGACGGTGTCACCCTCAGGCACGTAGCCGCAGCCCTCTCGGCGTCGGTCGGAAGCCGGCGGCCTGCAAGAAGGCGGCGAGCGGTGAGGTCGCGACCGGAGCGCCGTCGGCCCGCTCCACGGAGAGCCTGCCGAGCGCGCCGTCGCGCACGGCGAGTGCCAGCGCGTCGATCGCCGGCTGCAGCACGGCCGGCTCGTCGACGAACGACAGGAAGCTGCGCCCGCCCCGCTCGACGTACAGCGCGCACGCGCCGTCGACCAGCACGACGAGCGCGCCGGCCTTGCGTGCCGGCTGGTGACCCCGCTGCCCGCGAGCGGCCGGCGCGCCTGCAGCGTCTTGCCGGTCATCGTCCTCCGACCCGGCGCGGCCGGACGGCACCGGCCAGGGAAGGGCGGCGCCGTACGGGTTGGCCGGGTCGGTCGCGGCTAGGACGACCGCCGGGGTGGCGGCGGTCGGCTGGGCGCGTAACCGGTCGACCGCGCCGGGCAGGGCGAACTGCGCGGCGCCCAGGCCCTCGACGAAGTAGCCGCGGCGGGCCCGGCCGGACTCCTCGGCGGCCTTCAGCACCGGGTACACGGCGGCAAACCCGCCGGGCAGGCGTTCGGCGGCGACCGCGCCGCGGGTGACGACCCCGTACCGGTCGAGCAGCGCATGAGCGGCGACCAGCGCACGGCGGGTCGGGTCGGTGTCGCGGTCGGGCAGCCGCGACCAGCGCCCGGTCATCGTGGGCGGGGCGGCGGCTCGTGCGCCCGCCGCACCGCGAGGCGGCGAGAGGCCCGCGTAGCGGCCGTACCGCGCGCGGGGCGGGCGGGGCCGGCGTGGGTGTGTGCTGCGCCCGCCGGTGAGCAGCGCGCGCACCGGCGCCAGCGTGTCGTTGGTGACCCATCCGGCCCACACCAGATCCCACACCGCGCCCGCTACCGCGTCGTCGGCCACTTCGACCCGCTCGGCGAGGCTGCGGAAGAAGAGTGCCTGGCCGTCACCCAACGCCGCAAGCACGGCCGCGGACGCACCGCTGACGTCGGTGTCGCCGGCCGCCGGCAGGAGCAGTTCGGCGCCGTCGGCCGGGGCGAGAACCAGCCAGCCGTCGTTGCCGGGCAGCGCGCCCGCCCCGCACCAGAGCATCTCGCCGGCGAGGGTCAGTTCGTCCAGCATGGCGGGGGAGTAGTCGGCGACCCGGGCCGGAAGGATCAGCGTCTCCAGCGCGCTCGCCGGCAGCGGCGAGCCCGCCAGCTGTTCAACCGCGCGCAGCACCCCGTCGACGCCCTGCGCCCGCGCACCGACGCCCTGCCAGGCCGGCAGGAACCGCGCCAGGATCGCGGGCGGCGCCGGCTCGACCTCGCGGCGCAGCGCGGCGAGCGAGCGCCGCCGGATCAGTCGCAGCACCTCGGCGTCGCACCACTCTGCCTCGGTTGCGCCGGGCCCCGCGGTGTGGTCCGCGGCATGTGCGGCGATCTCGGACGGCAGGAAGTCGCCGGTCACCACCCGGCCGGCGGCACGCAGCCGCTGCAGCGTGGCGGTGACCACCGCGACGCCCAGTCCCAGCCGGACGGCGAGCCGAGAAGCGCGCAACGGGCCGTGCGTGCGCGCATAGCGGCCCACCAGGTCACCCAGCGGGTCGCGGACCGGTTCGGTGAACGCCTCCGGAACACCGACCGGCAGCGCGACGCCTAGCGCGTCGCGCACCCGCCCGGCGTCCTCGATCGCGAGCCACCGCTCCTCGCCGGCGATGCGGACCCGGATCGCTCGCCGCGCGGCCTCGAGCTCGGCCAGCTCGTCGGCGGTCGCGCCGCGAGCGACCGCCTCGACGGTGCTGAGATCGCCGAGCGTGCGCAGCAGGTCGTGTACTGCGTCCAGGCCGCGCGCGTGCCGCTCCGTCGGCAGCCGTTGCAGCTCGCCCTCGACCGCGATGATCGCGCCGGCGTCGAGGAGCTCGCGCAGCTCGGTGCTGCCGAGCAGCTCGCGCAGCAGAGTGGCGTCCAGGGAGAGCGCCTGCGCCCGCCGCTCGGCGAGCGGGGAGTCGCCCTCGTAGAGGAACATCCCGACGTAGCCGAACAGCAGCGACCGGGCGAACGGCGACGGCGCCGGCGTCTCCACCTCGACCAGGCGCACCCGCCGCGCCGCGATGTCGCGCATGAGCCCAGCCAGGCCGGGCAGGTCGAACACGTCCTGCAGGCACTCGCGCATCGCCTCGAGGACGACCGGGAACTCGCCGTACTCGCCGGCGACTTGGAGCAGCTGGTTGGCGCGCTGGCGCTGCTGCCACAGCGGCGTGCGGCGCCGCGGGTCGCGGCGGGGGAGCAGCAGCGCGCGGGCGGCACACTCGCGAAAGCGCGACGCGAACAGCGCCGATCCTCCGACCTCGGCGGTGACCAGCTGCTCGATGTCGTCGGCCTCGAACAGGGCGAGCTCGGCGCCCGGCGGCTCGGCGTCGGTGTCCGGGAGGCGCGCCACGATGCCGTCGTCGGAATGCATCGACGTCACATCGATGCCGTACCGCTCACGCAGCCGCGCGGCGATCGCCAGCGCCCAGGGCGCGTTCACCGGCGCCCCGAAGGGCGAGTGGACCACCAGCCGCCAGTCGCCCAACTCGTCGCGGAACCGCTCGACGAGCACAGTGCGGTCGTCGGGCAGGTGCCGGGTGGCCTCCCGCTGCTCGGCGAGGTAGCCGACCAGGTTCGCCGCACCCCACTCGTCCAGGCCGGCGGCGCGGGCCCGGGCGACGGCGACGTCGGGGGGCGCCGCGGCGACCTCGCGCAGGAAGGCGCCGAGCGCGCGGCCCAGCTCCACCGGGCGGCCGGGCGCGTCGCCCTTCCAGAACGGCATCCGCCCGACCTCGCCGGGCGCCGGCGTCACCAGCACCCGGTCGTGGGTGATCTCCTCGATCCGCCATGACGACGATCCGAGCAGGAAGACGTCCCCGACTCGCGACTCGTACACCATCTCCTCGTCCAGCTCGCCCACCCGACGCCCGGTGCCGTCGGCGCCGGCGAGGAAGACGCCGAACAGCCCCCGGTCGGGGATCGTCCCGCCGCTGGTGACCGCGAGCCGTTGAGCGCCGCGGCGGGCCGTCAGCTCGCCCGTCACGCGGTCCCAGACCAGCCTGGGCCGTAGCTCGGCGAACGCGTCGGACGGGTACCGCCCGGCCAGCATGTCCAGGGTCGCCTCCAGGGCCGACCGGGGCAGCCCGGCGAACGGGGCGGCCCGCCGTACCAGCTCCTCGACCCCGTCGACCGTCCAGGCATCCATCGACACCATCGCGACGACCTGCTGGGCCAGCACGTCGAGCGGGTTGCGCGGGTAGCGCATCGACTCGATCAGCCCGGCGCGCATCCGCTCGGCGACCACGGCGCACTCGACGAGATCGCCGCGGTACTTGGGAAAGATCACGCCGCGGGACACCGCGCCGACCTGGTGGCCGGCACGTCCGACGCGCTGCAGCCCGGACGCGACCGACGGCGGCGCCTCGACCTGGACTACGAGGTCGACGGCGCCCATGTCGATGCCGAGCTCCAGCGAGGAGGTCGCCACCACGGCCGGGAGCCGGCCCGCCTTCAGCTCCTCCTCGACCAGCACACGCTGCTCCCGCGACACCGACCCGTGATGGGCCCGGGCAACGATCCGATCCGCCGCAGCCGAACCGAGGTCTGCGGCGGGCGAACCGATTCCCGACTGCCCTACGGCCTGGGCCGGATAACGATCGAGCTCAGCACGGCCGCCGCTGCGCTCGCTCGCCAGTTCGTTGAGCCGGGCGGTCAGCCGCTCGGCCAGCCGACGCGAGTTGGCGAACACGATCGTCGAGCGGTGCGCCTCGACCAGGTCGAGCACCCGCTCCTCGACGTGCGGCCAGATCGACGCCCGTCGCTCCGGCCCGGCTGCGGCACCCGAGAGGTCCTCGGTCGGCTCGCCCAGCGCGGTCATGTCTTCGACCGGGACGACCACCTGCAGGTCGAACGCCTTGTCGACCGGCGGCTGCACGACGGTCACCGGGCGTCCCCCGGCGAGGAAGGTCGCCACCTCTTCGACCGGTCGCACCGTCGCGGAGAGCCCGATCCGCTGCGCCGGCGCGGTCAGCAGCGCGTCGAGCCGCTCCAGCGAGACGGCCAGGTGGGCGCCGCGCTTGGCGGCACACACCGAGTGCACCTCGTCGACGATCACCGTGTCGACGCCGCGCAGCGCCTCGCGCGACGACGAGGTGAGCAGTAGGAACAGTGACTCCGGGGTGGTGATGAGGATGTCGGCCGGCGAGCGGGCGAACAGCCGCCGCTCGTCGGCCGGGGTGTCACCGGAGCGCATCGCCACCGTGACGTCCGGCGCGGGCAGGCCCAGCCGGGCGGCCGCCTGCCGGATGCCGGCGAGCGGCGAGCGCAGGTTCCGCTCGACGTCCACGGCCAACGCCTTGAGCGGGCTGACGTAGACCACCCGGCAGCGGCGCAGCGGGTCGTCCGGCTTCGGCAGCGTCGCCAGCCGGTCCAGCGCCGAGAGAAACGCGGCCAGCGTCTTCCCTGACCCGGTCGGCGCAACGACGAGGGTGTGCTCACCGCGCGCGATCGCGTCCCAGCCGCCGGCCTGGGCTGGCGTGGCCGCGGCGAACGCACCGGTGAACCAGGCCTCGGTGGCGGGGCCGAAACGGGTCATGCGCTCAGTCTGCCTGCAGGGTCCGACAATCCCGTCCGAGCGTCGATCTTGCTTTCGCCGGTGACGCATAGGTCACCAGGCGTATCAAGATCGCGCCTCAGCCGGCGACTCACCCACGGCGAGGCGCGCGGTGAGTCGGTCCCGCGCGGCCGGCCAGTCGTCGTCGGTCATCGCATACTGCACGGTGTCGCGCCAGGAGCCGTCCCAGCGGATGCGGTGCTTGCGCAGCACGCCCTCCGTGGTGGCGCCCAACCGCTCGATGGCCGTCTGGGAGCGGGTGTTGTGGATGTCGGTGTGCCAGACGACGCGGACCGCGCCGAGGGTCTCGAAGGCGTGGGTCAGCATGAGCAGCTTCGACTCGGTGTTGTGGCCGGTGCGCCACCAGTGTTTGCCGAGCCAGGTGTGCCCGATCGCGATGGCCCGCGCGCTCGGGGACAGGTCGTAGTACGAGGTGGTCCCGGCGAACTCGCCGGTCGCCGCGTCGAGCTGCGCGTAGGCGAACCGGTCGCCGCGGGCCCGGGCAGCGAGCGCGTCGAGGATGTGCCGCCGCGCGTCCTCCAGCGTCACCGGTTCGCGCAGGGCGCCACCGGGCGGGCTCAGCCACCGGAACACCTCCGCGGCGTCCGGGCCCGTCCCGGCCGCGGCGAGGTAGCCGGGCGCGTGCTCGTAGGCCAGCGGCTCGAGGCGGATCAGCCGCCCTTGGAGCACCGGCAGGGCATACCAGAGGTCGGACACGGCGCAGATGCTCGCATACCCTGACCGGGTGCGGTTCACGGACTTCTGGTCGCGGATGGAGGCCAACTTCGGGGCCGCCTACGCGCGCAGCGTGGCGGCCGACTTCCGGCTGCCGGCGCTGGGCGCCACCGTGGAGGAGGCGATCGAGCGCGGCGTCGAGGCGAAGCAGATCTGGCGGGCGGTCTGTCAGGAGTTCGACGTGCCGGCACATCTGCGCTGAACTCTCCCGGCGTGTCGCCGCACCTCGAACACCTGTTCGTCTAGGCTGTGGATGGCCGACCCGACTGTCCACAACTTCGCGTCGCGCGCTGGATTTGTCGGTGCCCGGCCCTAGCGTCTCGGACAGACCCGAACACGACTCACGAAGAGGTGGCCTGATGCCCGCAGGATTCGACCGCGACAAGGCGCTCGATATCGCCGTGACGCAGATCGAGAAGCAGTTCGGCAAGGGGTCGGTGATGCGCCTCGGCGAGCGCGCCAGCGTCCCGATCGAGGTGATCCCGACCGGCTCGATCGCGCTCGACGTCGCGCTCGGCATCGGTGGGCTGCCGCGCGGCCGGGTGATCGAGATATACGGACCGGAGAGCTCGGGGAAGTGCCTGACCGCCGGCACGCATGTCTGGACCGACCGCGGCCTGGAGACGATCGCCGAGCTGTTCGCCCGCGCCGGGCAGAAGGCGTCGTGCACGTCGCGGATCACCGACGTCCGCGAGCTGGGCCTGCGCGCGGTGAACGAGCGCGGCCGGCTGGAGCAGATTGCGGCGCTGACGCACAACAACCGCAAGCCGGTCGTCAAGCTCCGGCTCGGCTCCGGCCGGTCGATCGAGGCGACGCGCAATCACCCGGTGCGGGTGATCAGCGAGCGCGGCTTCGTCGTGTGGCGCAACGCCGGCGGGGTCACGGTCGGCGACACCGTGGTATCCGCTGCCTTCGGCGCGGTCGAGGCCTGCGCAGGCGACGGCCTGTCCGAGGACGAGGCGGTGTTCCTCGGCTATCTGGTCGCCGAGGGCTCGCTCGGCTACCGCGAGCGGGTGCGCTTCACGAACATCGATGACGAAGTCACGGGCGAGTACGTGCGGATCGCCGAGCAGCTGTTCGGCGTCGAGGTGCGCTGCTACAACGGCCAGGAGTACGACATCTTCGGCGTGGCCTTCCGCCGGCGGATGGCCGAGGAGTACGGCCTGGACTACGTGGACGCAGCCGCCACGTCGGTGCCGCTTCGCGTGCGCACCGGTGGGCACAAGGCGCAGCGGGCGTTCCTGTCCGCGCTGTTCGAGGGCGACGGGTGGATCGACAAGAGTTCCACGGTGGGGCTGGGCACGGCGAGCGCCGTCCTGGCCGAACAGGTGCAGTTGCTGCTGCTGGGTTTGCATATCCCGTCGTCTGTCCAGGCGAACTGGCGCGAGGAATACCAGCGCAATTACTGGACCGTCGTGATCAACCCTGCGCACGCGTACCGGTTCCTGGACGAGGTGGGGTTCCGGTCGGCCCGGCGGCGGGCACAGGTCGAGGCAGCATTCGGTCGCTCGCCTCGCGACCCGCAGGTCGAGAACCTCCCACATGTCGCCGGCCTGGTGCGCGACCTGCGCGACGACGTGGGCGGTGATCGCGAGTTCGACCGGATCGCCGGCGACCTGTTCCGGGTCGACTTCGACACCGACTTCGACATCGTCTGCTCGCGCACCAGGCTGCGTGCCATCATCGGCTGGGCCGAAGAGCGCTCCGCCCGGTTGACCGCGAGCGGGGCCGCGATCCTGGCCCACCTGAAGGTGCTCGCCGACGCCCAGCTGACGTTCGAGCCGGTCGTCGAGGTTGTCGACGGCGGGCTGCAGCCGACATTTGACCTTATGCTCCCCGAGACGCACAGCTTCCTGGCGAACGGCGTGCTGTCGCACAACACCACCGTCGCCCTGCACGCGGTCGCCAACGCCCAAGCCGCGGGGGGCGTGGCCGCGTTCATCGACGCCGAGCACGCGCTCGACCCCGACTACGCCAAAGCGCTCGGCGTCGACACCGATGCGCTGTTGGTCAGCCAGCCCGACACCGGCGAGCAGGCGCTCGAGATCGCCGACATGCTGGTCCGCTCGGGAGCGCTGGACGTCATCGTCATCGACTCGGTGGCCGCCCTGGTGCCGCGCGCCGAGATCGAGGGCGAGATGGGCGACAGCCACGTCGGCTTGCAGGCGCGACTGATGAGCCAGGCACTCCGCAAGATCACCGGCGCGCTGAGCAACTCCGGTACCACCGCGATCTTCATCAACCAGCTTCGGGAAAAGATTGGAGTTTTGTTCGGTTCGCCCGAAACGACCACGGGTGGCAAGGCGCTGAAGTTCTATGCGTCGGTCCGGCTGGACGTGCGGCGGATCGAGACGCTCAAGGACGGCGGGGACGCGGTGGGCAACCGGACCCGGGTGAAGGTGGTGAAGAACAAGGTGGCACCGCCGTTCAAGCAGGCCGAGTTCGACATCGTCTACGGCGAGGGCATCAGCCGCGAGGGATCGCTCATCGACGTCGGCGTCGAGCAGGGCCTGGTGAAGAAGTCGGGCGCTTGGTACACCTACGGCAACGACCAGCTCGGCCAGGGCAAGGAGAACGTGCGCAGCTTCCTGCGCGACAACCCCGACCTGGCCGAAGAGCTCGAGAAGAAGATCAAGGAGAAGCTGGGCATTGGCGCTCGGCTGGACGATTCCGGTGCGCCGGTCGAGCCGCTGCCGGCTCCCGTCGACTTCTAGGGTCGATGAGCGCTTGCGCGAAGAACCTGATGAGCCGACAGCCCGAGCCCGAGCAGGACCCACCAGGCGACCCCGAGGCGGTGGCCCGGACGATCTGCCTGCGGCTGCTCACCGCCCGGGCGCGCAGTCGCGCCGAGCTGGCGCAGGCGCTGCGCCGTCGCGGCGTTCCCGACGAGGCTGCCTCAACCGTGCTCGTCCGCTTCGCCGAGCTCGGGCTGGTCGACGACGCGGCCCTCGCCGAGGCGGTGGTCCGCGTCCAGCACGGCGAGCGCGGTCTGGCCGCACCGGCGATCGCGGCCAAGCTCCGTCAGCGCGGAGTGCAGGATGACGCCGTCCGGACGGCGGTCGGCGCGATCGACTGCGACAGCGAGCGCCGCGCGGCCACCGCGCTGGTGCAGCGGCGGATGCGCTCGCTGCGCAGCCTCGAACCGACCGTCCGCCGGCGACGGCTGGTCGGGCTACTCGCCAGGCGCGGATACTCTGCGGGATTGGCCGCGCAAGTGCTGCGCGACGCCCTGGGCGAGCTGGCGGATGCCGAGGATGGGGGTGCGGAGGATTAGCCGGTTCAGCCTCGATGCCGCCGGCTGGACGCGCACAGTAGCGCCTGTCTTACTTGACCAGCAGGGGCGTCGTTCCTAGCCTCAAGGGATCAGGAGCACGCCCGGGCCTGGGCTCCGCGACGAGGCCGACCACCGTCGACCCGCCGTGACGCTCAGCCGCACATAGATCCCGACGACCAACGATAGAAAGGACGGACCGCACCGGTCGGTGGCCGCCCCGCCCACGCGGATGCCGACGACGATGGCGCCTACCCCTGGCGGCGCGAGTCTCTCGCGCACCGGCGTCGTCGCGTTCTCCTGTGGATCCAGGGTGCTGGCCACACGGGCAACAGAGGAGGCGGCGATGCAAGGGGTCTGGTACGCGGCGGTCGGCGTCGTGCTCGTGGTCGGGCTCTTCTTCGTCGACTCCTACCGTCGCCGCGGTGCGCGCCCGCGCCGCAGGCCGGTCGGCACGGACGGCGACGACGCCGAGGGCTACGCGGAGTCGACCCGGCGCGTCGCCGAGGCGGAGGCGGCCTCGATCCGTCAACTCGCACAGAACGAAGCCGATGCCACGCGGCGGTCCGCGCAGGCCGAAGCCGAGGCCGTGCGGCGCGCGGCGCAGTCCGACGCAGCCGCCGCCAAGCGCGCCCTGGACGGCGCTCGTGCCGACGCGCGCACGGAGGCCGCCTCGATCGTTGCCGATGCGCGGCGCGACGCCGAGGCGGAGATGGCCCGGCTGACCGAGGAACTGCGCGCCACCGAGCGTGAGCTCGCCGCCCAGGCGCTCCGGCTGGAAGACACCCAGACGAGGCTCGACGCACAGTCGTCGCGGATGGAGGCCGATGCGGGCGAGCTGGACCGGGCCCTTCGCCAGCTCACCGAGCGGCAGCAGGCGCTCGACGCGCTCGACGCCGACGTCACCAACCGGGCCGCAGAGCTGCACGCGAGGGCCGCGGAGCTGGACCGCCGGGCGGCCGAGCACGTGCGGGAGTTGGAGCGGGTCGCGGGGCTGAGTGCCGAGCAGGCCAAGGCCGAGCTGATGGCCAACGTCGAGGCGGGCGCGCGGCGTGACGCGGCGCTGCTGGTCCGCAGCGTCGAGAACGAGGCGCGCGCCGAGGCCACCGAACGGGCCCGCTTGATCGTTGTCGAGGCGGTGCAGCGCGTCGCAAGCGAGCAGACCACCGAGACCGTGGTCAGCGTCTTGCACCTTCCGGGCGACGAGATGAAGGGCCGCATCATCGGCCGCGAGGGGCGCAACATCCGTGCCTTCGAGTCGGTCACCGGCGTGAATGTGATCATCGACGACACGCCTGAAGCGGTGCTGCTCTCCTGCTTCGACCCCGTGCGCCGCGAGGTCGGCCGGCTCACTCTCGACAAGCTCGTGGCGGACGGCCGGATCCACCCGCATCGCATCGAGGAGGTCTACGAGGCGAGCAAGGCCGAGGTCGACGAGCTGTGCTTGCGAGCCGCGCGCGACGCGCTGGCCGAGGTGGGCGTCGGCGACATCGACGTCCGGCTGCTGCCCACCCTGGGACGGCTGAAGTACCGCACCAGTTACGGGCAGAACGTGCTCGGCCACCTCATCGAGACCGCGCACATCGCCGGGGTGATGGCCGCCGAGTTGGGCCTGGAAGCAACGCTGATCAAGCGCTGCGCTTTCCTACACGACATCGGCAAGGCGCTCACCCACGAGGTCGAGGGCAGCCACGCGATCATCGGCGCCGAGCTGCTGCGCAAGTACGGCGAAAGCGAGGCGGTCGCGCACGCGGTCGAGGCGCACCACAACGAGGTGCAGCCGCGCACCATCGAGGCGGTACTCACCCAGGCCGCCGACACCTGTTCGGCGGCACGCCCGGGAGCGCGTCGCGAGTCGCTCGAGAACTACGTCAAGCGGCTGGCCCGCATCGAGGAGATCGCCAACGCCAAGGCCGGCGTCGACAAGGTGTTCGCCATGCAGTCCGGGCGTGAGGTGCGGGTGATGGTCCAGCCGTCAGAGATCGACGACCTGGCCGCCCAGGTGATCGCGCGCGAGATCGCCAAACAGATCGAGGATGAGCTCACCTACCCGGGCCAGATCCGGGTCACGGTCGTCCGCGAGTCACGGGCGACCGAGATCGCCCACTGATCGGCTAAGGGCCACGCGCCCGTATCCTCGACGGCGACATGACCGCCCCGCGCAGCTACGACATCCGCACTTACGGGTGCCAGATGAATGTCCACGACTCCGAGCGGCTGGCCGGCCTGCTCGAAGAAGCGGGCTACGTCAAGGCTGCCGACCCCGAGCGCGCCGATGTCGTCGTGTTCAACACCTGCGCCGTACGCGAGAACGCCGACAACCGCCTCTACGGCAACCTCGGGCATCTGTACCCGGTCAAGCGGCGCCGCCCGGGGATGCAGATCGCCGTCGGCGGCTGCCTGGCGCAGAAGGACCGCGCCACCATCGTGCGCAAGGCGCCCTGGGTCGACGTCGTCTTCGGCACGCATAACCTCGCCGCCCTGCCGGTGCTGCTCGAACGCGCCCGGCACAACAAGAGCGCCGAGGTCGAGATAGTCGACGCGCTCCAGACCTTCCCGTCCGACCTGCCGAGCCGCCGCCAGTCGCTCTACAGCGCATGGGTCTCCATCTCGGTGGGCTGCGACAACAGCTGTACGTTCTGCATCGTGCCGAGCCTGCGCGGCCGCGAGACCGACCGGCGCGCCGGCGACGTGCTCGCCGAGATTCGTGCGCTGGTCGCCGACGGCGTTGTCGAGATCATCCTGCTCGGGCAGAACGTGAACTCGTACGGGCGAAGCTTCGGCGACCGATTCGCGTTCGGCAAGCTGCTGCGGGCCTGCGGCGAGGTCGACGGCCTGCAGCGGGTGCGCTTCACCAGCCCCCACCCGCGCGACTTCACCGACGACGTGCTCGCCGCGATGGCCGAGACGCCTAACGTGATGCCGCAGCTGCACATGCCGCTGCAGTCCGGGTCGGACGCGATGCTGAAGGCGATGCGCCGCTCCTACCGTCAGGAGCGCTACCTCGCCATCGTCGACAAGGTACGGGCCGCGCTGCCGCAGGCCGCGGTCACCACCGACATCATCGTCGGCTTCCCCGGCGAGACGGAGGCTGACTTCCAGCAGACGCTGGACGTCGTGCGCGCGGCGCGCTTCGCCGGCGCGTTCACCTTCCAGTACTCCAAGCGTCCTGGGACGCCGGCGGCCGACCTGCCGAACCAGGTGCCCAAGCCGGTCGTCCAGGACCGCTACGACCGGCTCATCGCGGTCCAGGAGCAGATCTCCTGGGACGGCGGCAAGGCACTGGTCGGCACCGAGGTCGAGGTCCTGGTGAGCGCGGGTGCGGGGCGCAAGGACGGCGCGACCGGCCGGGTGTCGGGGCGGGCGCGGGACGGCCGGCTGGTGCACCTGCGCGGCCGTGCGGAGCCCGGGGACGTGGTGACGGCGACGGTCACCGGCGCGGCGCCGCATCACCTCGTGGCGGACGGCGGTTTCACCGGTCACCACCCCTGGCGTCGTGCGGCGACGCGGCAGGCCGGTCCGTTGCTGAGCATCGGCCGCGCGCCGGGCGGGGCGTCCACTGCGGTGATCTAGTTGCGGATCCGTTCAATGGGCGACGGATCTGCAACGAGATCACTCACTCGGGCAGCAGCGCGCGCCGTTGCGCGACCTCGGCCTCGGCCTTGGCGACCCGCGTCGGGTCCCCGGATCTGCGCGCCCGCTCCAGCTTCGCCTCCGCCTCGGCGAGCCGCTCCCGCAGCTGCGCGAGGAACGGGTTCGACTCAGCGCTGCTCTGCCGCCACTGCGCGTCGGCGGCATGCCGCACGCGCTGTTCGGCGGCGCGCATCCGCTCGTCGGTGCGTCGCATCGCGTCGCGGGGCACGTGACCGATCGCGTCGTATCGCGTCTGCAGGTCGCGCAACGCCGACTGCGCGGCCTTCGCGTCGGCCAGGTCGAGCGCCTCGACTTCGGCGATGACCGCCTCCTTCTTGCGCAGGTTCTCGCCCTGCTCGGCGTCGCGTTCGGCGAAGACACCGGACCGGCGGGCAAAGAAGCGGTCCTGGGCGGCGCGGAACCGAGCCCACAGCGCGTCCTCGGCGTCGCGGCTGGCCCGCCCGGCCGACTTCCACTCGGCCATCAGCTCGCGCATCGCGGCCGCGGTCTCTTTCCAGTCCGACGAGTCGGCGAGCTCCTCGGCCCGTTCGACCAGCTTCTCCTTGGCCGCGCGCGCCGTGCCACGCTCGACGTCGAGCTGTGCGAAGTGCTGGCCGCGCCGTTTGCCGAACGCGTCGCGCGCCGCGGCGAAGCGCTTCCACAACGCGTCGTCGGTCTTGCGGTCGACGCCCTTGATCTGCTTCCAGTCCTCGACGATGGCGCGCATCCGATCGCCGGACACCTTCCACGAGGTCGCCGACTCGGCGATCTCCTCGGCCTCCGCGACCAATGCCTGCTTGGCCGCGATGGCCTGAGCGCGCGCGAGCTCGCGGGCCGCCGCGTTCTCGTCCAGCTTGGCGTCGGCAGCCGCGATCAGCGCGCCGAGCCGGGCGTCGAGCGCCGCAAGATCGCCGACGACCGCTGCCTCGGACAGCTGCTCGCGCATCGCCACCGCCCGGCTTCGGGTGGCGGCGGGATCACCCGCCCCGGACGCCAGCCGTTGCTCGAGCAGGATCAGCTCAGCCGCGAGGTCGTCGTAGCGGCGGGTGTAGTAGGCGAGCCCCGCCTCGGCGTCACCCGCCTGCCACGAGCCGACCGCACGCTCGCCGTCGGCCGTGCGCACATACACCGTGCCGTCGGCGTCGATGCGTCCCCACTCGGAACTCACTGCTCGCTCCGCAAGGGTCGCTCGGCACTCACCGCTCGCTCCGCAAGCGTCGCTCGGCACTCACCGCTCGCTCCGCAAGCGTCGCTCGGCACTCACCGCTCGCTCCGCAAGCGTCGCTCGGCACTCACCGCTCGCTCCGCAAGCGTCGCTCGGCACTCACCGCTCGCTCCGCAAGCGTCGCTCGGCACTCACCGCTCGCTCCGCAAGCGTCGCTCGGTGCCCATGACACAGCATTAGACACGATCTCCGCCCAGACAGCCGCAGCCGAGTCAGTTGGGACCGCTGACGGTTAGCCTGCGTCCGTGATCGGGCAGCCCGTCGTCGCCGTGGTGGGGCAGACGGCGACAGGCAAGTCGGACTTCGCCGTCGCGCTGGCCGCCCGGCTGGGCGCCGAGATCGTGAACGCGGACTCGATGCAGCTCTACCAGGGCATGGACGTCGGCACGGCGAAACTAGCCCCGGACGAGCGCCGCGGCGTGCCACATCACCTGCTCGACATTTGGCCGGTCACCAAGTCCGCGGCGGTCGCCGAGTATCAGCAGCTGGCCCGCGCCGCGATCACCGAGATCCACGCCCGTGGCCGGATCCCCCTTCTCGTCGGCGGCTCCGGGCTCTACCTGCGCGGCGTCCTGGACCGCCTGGAGTTCCCCGGTGAGTCGCCTCCGATCCGCCAGCGGCTCTACGCCGAGCTGGCCGAGCGCGGCGCGGCTGCGCTGCACGCCCGGCTGGCGACACTCGACGCTGCGGCGGCCCGCTCGATCCTGCCGAGCAACGGCCGGCGTGTGGTCCGCGCTCTCGAGGTGATCCAGCTCACCGGACGTCCGTTCGTCGCCACCATGCCGGCGTTCGAGTCCGTGTACGACTGCGTGCAGATCGGCCTGGACCGTGCCGACCTCGACGAACGGGTCGAGGCCCGCGTGCACGCGATGATGCGCGCCGGCTTGCTGGACGAGGTCCGCGGCCTGCTCGATCACGGCCTGCGCGGCAGCCCCACCGCCGGCAAGGCCCTCGGCTACGCCCAGCTGCTGGCCGTCCTCGACGATGACGGTGCGATTGTCGGCAGCCTGGACGACGCGGTCGCCATCACGATCCGGGCCACCCGGCGGTTCGTGCGGCGGCAGCGATCCTGGTTTCGTCGCGATCCGCGGGTGCGCTGGTTCGACGCCGCGGCGCCCGACCTGCTCGACCAGGTCGTGGCCACGCTGCCGCCTACCCTGTGACCCATGCGGCTGGTCAAGCTGTTCAAAGGGCACGGCACGGAGAACGACTTCGTCGTGCTGCCCGATCTGGACGGACGCATCCAGCTGACCGCCGATCTGGCCCGCGCGCTCTGCGACCGGCATGCCGGCGTCGGTGCGGACGGCGTCCTTCGCGTCGTGCGCAGCGAGAACGAACCAGCCGCCGCGGGGATGGCGGGCGACGCGCCGTTCTTCATGGACTACCGCAACGCGGACGGCTCGCTCGCCGAGATGTGCGGCAACGGCGTACGGGTGTTCGTCCGCTACCTGCAGCACGAGGGGCTGGCCGACGGCGCCTTCGGCGTGGCCACCCGCGGCGGCGTGCGGCAGGCCCGGGTCGATGCCGACGGCGGCGTCACCGTGGACATGGGACGCCCGAACGTGCTCGACGTTCGGCCGCTCGTCAGCGCCGGCGGCGCGTCGGCAGTGGCCGGGACGGCGCTGGAGCTGCCCAACCCGCACGTCGTCGTCGCGCTGCCCGACATGGCCAGCCTCGGCGCGCTCGACCTCACCCGCCCACCGCTGGTCGAACCGGGCCTGCCCGCCGGGCAGAACGTCGAGTTCGTCGTGCGGCGGGGCGAGCGGCACATCGCGCTGCGGGTGCACGAGCGCGGCGTGGGGGAGACCCGCTCGTGCGGCACCGGCATCTGTGCCGCAGTGGTGGCCACCGCCGGACGGCCGGACGGCGAGCCATGGCGGGTCGACGTGCCGGGCGGAACGTGTCGGGTGAGCTGGCAACCCGACGGCGCCGTGCTGCTGACCGGCCCCGCCGTCCTCGTCGCGGAGATCGAATGGCTGGGCGCGGAGCGCTAATCGTTGGCTCGCGTCGCGCCCCCCGTGTCACGATGGACGCACGATGACCCAATTCTTCGACATTTCGCCGGACGACGTCGACGCTGACGAGTCCACCGGGGCTCTCGAGCTCGAAGACCGGCAGGCCCTGCGGCGGGTCGCCGGCCTTTCCACCGAACTACAGGACATCACCGAGGTCGAGTACCGCCAGCTGCGCCTGGAACGGGTGGTCCTCGTCGGCGTCTGGACCAGCGGCACGCTCACCGAGGCCGAGAACTCCCTCGTCGAGCTGGCGCGGCTGGCCGAGACGGCCGGGTCGGTCGTCCTCGACGCGCTGATCCAGCGCCGCGACCGGCCCGACCCGGCCACCTACATCGGCTCGGGCAAGGCCAAAGAGCTCCGCGACATCGTCACGGCCGAGGGCGCCGACACGGTGATCTGCGACGGCGAGCTGGCGCCGGGCCAGCTGCGGCAGCTGGAGGACACGGTCAAGGTGAAGGTGGTCGACCGGACCGCGCTGATCCTGGACATCTTCGCCCAGCACGCGCGCTCCCGTGAGGGCAAGGCGCAGGTCGAGCTCGCCCAGATGCAGTACCTGCTGCCCCGGCTGCGCGGATGGGGTGAGTCGCTGTCCCGGCAGGTCGGCGGCCGAGCCGCAGGCGGCGCCGGCATCGGCGGGCGCGGTCCGGGCGAGACGAAGATCGAGATCGACCGGCGGCGGATCAACACGCGGATGGCCCGGCTGCGCAAACAGATCGCCGAGATGAAGACCGCGCGCGACGTCAAGCGCGCTCAGCGGCTCGAGCGCCGGGTACCGAGCGTGGTGCTCGCCGGTTACACCAACGCCGGGAAGTCCTCGTTGCTGAACCGGCTCACCGGAGCCGGCGTGCTGGTCGAGAACGCCCTGTTCGCAACCCTCGACCCGACCGTGCGGCGCTGCCAGGCCTCCGACGGCCGCCCCTACACCCTTGCCGACACGGTCGGCTTCGTGCGCCACCTGCCGCACCAGCTGGTCGAGGCGTTCCGCTCGACGCTCGAGGAGGTCGCCGAGGCCGACCTGATCCTGCACGTCGTGGACGCGTCGGACGCCGATCCCGAGGCCCAGATTCGCGCGGTCCGCGAGGTGCTCGCCGACATCGACGCGCTCGGCGTTGCCGAGCAGATCGTCTTCAACAAGATCGACAACGCCGACCCGGATCAGCTGCTGCGGCTGCGCCGCTTGGCGCCGGATGCGCTGTTCGTCTCGGCACGGACCGGGGCGGGGATCGACAAGCTGCAAGCCGTCCTGGAAGACCGCCTACCGCGCCCGGACGTCCCGGTGACCGTGCTCCTGCCGTACACCCGCGGCGACCTGGTGGCTCGGGTGCACGCTGCCGGCGAGGTGCTCTCCTGCGCGCACACCGCCGACGGCACGCTGCTCCGCGCGCGGGTCAACGGCGACCTCGCCGCGGCTCTCGCTGCCTACGTCACCCCGGTTGGCGTACCCTCGTAACGAAGTCGCGTACCGCAGGAAGGCCGGCAGATGGAGCTGTTCTCGCCCGGGCACTTGATCCCGTTGCTGATCATCGTCGCGGTGCTGTTCTTCGGCTGGAAGCAACTGCCGGACATGGCCCGCTCGGCCGGCCGATCGCTGCGCGTCTTCAAGACCGAGATGAAGGGCCTCAGCGAGGATGACGAGGCCCGCGCCGTGCATGCCCCTACCCCACCGGCGCCACCCGCTGCGCCCGGGGCGACCCCGCCGGCGTCGGTCCCCGCCCCGCCCACCGCGCCGGCCCCAGGGACGACGCCGCCCGTCCAGCCGGCTCCGTGGGCCGCCGCTCCGGTGGCGCCACCCGCGGCCGCCGCCCCGGCGCAGCCTGACTCCCGTCCGCGCGCCGACTAGGCAGACACGCCCGAGTCCCCCCGTACCGGCGCCTGCTCCGGCACATCGCCTGGCGACCGGCCGACGCGGCTGACCGCGGCCCGTCCGGGTGTCAGACGCGGCGGAGCACCGCCACCACACGGCCGAGCACGGTTGCGTCGTCGCCGGCGATGGGGGAGTACGCCGGGTTGTGCGGCACCAGCCAGACATGCCCGTCCCGTCGCCGCCAGGTCTTGACCGTCGCCTCGCCGTCGATCATCGCGGCTACCAGGTCGCCGTTTTCAGCCGTCGGCTGTTGGCGCACGACGACCCAGTCTCCGTCCGAGATGGCGGCGTCGATCATGGAGTCGCCCGCGACGCGGAGCAGGAACAGCGTGCCGTCCCCGACCAGTGCCCGCGGCAGCGGGAAGACGTCCTCGATCATCTCCTCGGCGAGAATCGGGCCACCGGCGGCGATCCGGCCGACGACGGGGACCAGCACTGGTGCCTGCACGCCGGGCAGTGACTGCTCGACGTGCGACACCGGGTCGGAGGCGCGCACGTCGACCGCGCGGGGCAGTCGCGGATCGCGGCGCAAATATCCCTTGCGCTCGAGCACCTTGAGCTGATGGGCGACGCTGGAGGTCGACGCCAGACCGGTGGCCTCGCAGATCTCCCGGATGCTGGGTGGGTAGCCGTTGCGGGCCACCGAGTCGCGGATGACGTCGAGGACGGCGCGCTGCCGCGCGGTCAGACCATCGCCGCCCTCCCGCTCGGGCAACTGGGTAACGGCCGCGCGGGTGGCCTGCGAGCCGCGCGCCGCCGTCGGCCGGCGGGCCGTCGGACGGGCAGGTGCGGTGGACTCCCGGGCGCGCCAGGCTGACCCCTGCGGCGCGGGTGACTTCGCCGTGCGCCGCGCGCCCGTCGTGGTAGCCGTCCGCGCGGTGCGCCCGGGCCGACCGGTGCTCTGCGACGTGGCAGTCGAGCGACTCGAGGCGGGCTTGGCGGCGGGCTTGGCGGCGGGCTTGACGGCGGTCTTGGTGGTGGTCTTGGTGGCCGGCTTGGCGGCGGGCTTGGCGGCGGTCGAACGGGATGGTGACTGGGGCTGACGCGGCACAGGGCGCTCCTGGGGGGCTCTCGGATCGGGTGGCGGGGGTGCCGGGGCCGGCCGCGGGGGCCGACTCCTAGGACGTTAGCGCGCCGACAGCCAAATCTCAAACACTTGTTCGAACGACACGCCGGTCGAGGCGCTTTCTGTCGGAGCCCGGTGGTAGACAGAGCCGCACAGCCGTTCGATCGAACGCGAGTTCGACCCGATCCGCTGCGTCGGCCAATCAGCACTACCTCGAGGAGGACTCAGATGTCCTTGATCAGCCGCAGTTCGCCGCATATTCAGGGTGGCGCATCACCCGGACGTGCCCGTCGCCCGGGTGCACCGCCGCGGCAGCGGGCGGCCGGATCGCACCCGGCGCCGCGGCGCCCGGCCGGTTCTCGCCCGATGTCGCCGTTGCCGCCGCCCCCGCCGCTCTGCGCGACCTCGACCGGCGACCTGATTCTGTCGCCGGCATCGTCGTTCACCGCGCCGCTGCCAGCGGTCCCGGCCCGTGGCCGACCGCCGTCTGCACGCCCGAGACGGTTCGTCGCGCCTGAGCCGGGCCAGCGCCGCGTGCGGCTGGCATGTCTGGTACCCGGTGGCAGCCGGTCCGCGATTCGTGCCGTCGTCGACGCGCGCGGGTGCGCAGCAGCGGTCCATCTCACGACGCGCGGCCGCGTCGCGGCCGGCTGCCTGATCGTGCTCGTGGCGGCCGGGTTGTTCTGGCTCGCGCACGCGTCGGCCCCACCGCCGTCGGCACAGCCGCCGGCTCCGGCGACGATCACGGTGCGTACCGGTGACACTCTCTGGTCCCTGGCGACGCGTCTCTCGCCGGACCGCGACCCGCGCCTGGTGGTCGCCCAACTCGAGCGAGTCAATGGGCTTGCCTCCGAGGTGGTCGTACCCGGCGAGGTGCTCCGTACCCGGTGAGCCGGGCGATCGGGCGCGACGTGCCGGCGTTTCGCGCTTGCGCGATCTGGCGCAGCGTTCTACGGTCAACCCCTACATCTAGTAGTTACACTGGTGTAAGTCGTCCACAAGTTGGGGAACACCGTCCACAGCAGCGGTCGGTCGTCCACAGCTGGCGGCACAGGATGGCGCACAGGCGAACGGAGGTCAGCCCGCCGATGAGGTGCCCCTACTGCCGCCATCCCGACTCGCGGGTGGTCGACTCGCGTGAGCAGGAGGAAGGCCAGGCCATCCGGCGCCGGCGCAGCTGTCAAGGCTGTGGCAGGCGGTTCACCACGATCGAGGAGGCCACGCTGGCGGTGATCAAGCGTAGCGGGGTGACCGAGCCGTTCAGCCGCCAGAAGGTCGTCAACGGCGTGCGGCGCGCCTGCCAGGGACGCCCGGTCGACGAGGACGCGCTAGCCCAGCTGGCACAGGCTGTGGAGGAGACGGTGCGCGCCACCGGTGTCGCCGAGGTGAACAGCGACGAGGTTGGGCTGGCCATCCTCGGGCCGCTGCGCGAGCTCGACGAGGTCGCCTATCTCCGCTTCGCCAGCGTGTACCAGGCGTTCAGCTCCATCGACGACTTCGAGAAGGCGATCACCGACCTGCGCGCCCGGCACCGCACCGCGACGTCCACCGCCGACGGCGAGCCATGACCGGGCCGCCAGCCGAGCAGCCCGGCAGCCACGACATCCCGTCAGAAACCCGACCACGAGAGGAAGCGCCCATCATGACCGAGGCCGCCGAGCTGAGCACGCCCGAACCGAGGCACAGCACCGCAGCCGGAGTGCGCGCGTCGGCCACCGACCGGCCGCGCTTCCCGGCCAACGGCCTGCGCGTCGACCGGACATACACGACGCCCGGGGTCCACCCCTACGACGAGGTCAGCTGGGAGCGCCGCGACATCGTCATGACGAACTGGCGCGACGGCTCGGTCAACTTCGAGCAGCGTGGCGTGGAGTTCCCCGCCTTCTGGTCGGTGAACGCCGCCAACATCGTCACGACCAAGTACTTCCGCGGCGCGGTCGGCACGGCCGCCCGCGAATGGTCGCTGCGCCAGCTGATCGACCGCGTGGTGCGCAGGTATCGGGAAGCTGGGGAGGCGCACCGCTACTTCGCCTCGCCCGGGGACGCCGAGGTGTTCGAGCAGGAGCTGACCTGGATGCTGTTGCACCAGGTATTCAGCTTCAACTCGCCGGTCTGGTTCAACGTCGGAACCACGTCTCCGCAGCAGGTCAGTGCCTGTCAACCGTACGACGCGCTGGTAAGCACACCGTCCGGCTTGGTCCCGATCGGCAAGCTCGTCGACGACAACGCGGCGGGTACCAAGGTCTACGACGCGCACGGCCTGACCAGCGTGCTCGCCACCAAGCACAACGGCGTCAAGGAGGTCCTGCGGATCACCACCAAAGCCGGGCACTGCTTGGACGTGACGGCCGATCACCTCGTCTGGAGAAGCACAGGCGACGGCACCGGACGTTTCCTCCCTGCCGGCGAACTGCGGGTCGGTGACAGGTTGGAGTGGCACCGCCGTGCGTCGTTCGGCGAGACGGAGATCCTGTCCCGCGACGTCGCCGAAGCGGCGCTGGCGGGCTGGCTGCAGGCCGACGGCTTTGTCGGGCAGTACTCGGGCACGAACAAGTCACTCACCGTCGAGGCGATGACGGTCACCCCCGCCGAGCTGGCTTGGGTGAGCGCTGCGCTGGATGCTGTCTTGCCCAGCGTGCACCGGCACGAGCGGCGCGTCGAGACACAACGGGCCGACCTGGACTGCCGCCGCACCCGTCTCTACGGCCGCGTACTAAGTGACTTCGTCACTGCCTGGGATCTGCGCGCGCGCGGTGTCGACCAGACAGTGCCGGAGCAGCTGTTCACGGCACCGCTCCCAGTCGTCGCGGCGTACCTTCGGAGCCTGTTCCAGGCCGAGGGATACGTGTCACGGCGTGAGCGCTCGACACTTCTCGGGCTGGACATGATCAGCGAGCAGTTGGTCAGGGGCGTCCAGGCGCTGCTGTCGCGGTTCGGCATCTTTGCTCGAGTGGGCCGCAAGGCCGAGAAGCGGTCCGATCGGTGCGATCTGTGGGGAGTCCGGATCCAAAACGCCGGCGACCGGCGGATCTTCGCCGACGAGATCGGCTTCATCGACCCGGTGAAGGCTCGCAAGCTTGACGAGTCGTTCGACCTGCCGGGCCGCGGTGCGGCACCCGTCAAGCGGCTCGAGATCGCGGGTATCGAGTCACGCGGCGCGATGGACGTCTATGACATCCAGACCGAGAGCGGGGAGTACCTATCCGCGGGCGGCCTGCGCGTCCACAACTGCTTTATCTTGTCGGTCGACGACACGATGGACTCGATCCTCAACTGGTACAAGGAAGAAGGGCTGATCTTCAAGGGCGGCTCGGGCGCCGGGCTCAACCTCTCGCGGATCCGCTCCAGCAAGGAGCTGCTCTCGTCGGGCGGCACCGCCTCCGGACCGGTGAGCTTCATGCGCGGGGCGGATGCCTCGGCGGGGACGATCAAGTCCGGCGGCGCCACGCGCCGCGCGGCCAAGATGGTCGTCCTCGACGTCGACCACCCGGATGTCGAGGAGTTCGTCGAGACGAAGGCGCGCGAGGAGGAGAAGATACGCGTGCTGCGCGACGCCGGGTTCGACATGGATCTCGGCGGCCGCGACATCACCAGCGTGCAGTACCAGAACGCGAACAATTCCGTTCGGGTGTCCGACGAGTTCATGCGCGCGGTCGAGGAAGGGCGTGAGTTCGGCCTGCGCGCCCGCACCACGCACGAGGTCATCGAGACCGTCGACGCGAAGGGCTTGTTCGGCAAGATCGCGCAGGCCGCGTGGGAATGCGCCGACCCCGGCATCCAGTACGACGACACCATCAACGACTGGCACACCAACCCGGAGACCGGACGGATCACCGCGTCCAACCCATGCTTCCCGGCCGACCAGCGCGTCGTCACCGACAAGGGCCTGGTGCGAATCGGTGACCTGGTCGCGCGTGCGGCGCGGGGTGAGACGTTCGACGTCTACACCAACGACATCACCAGGGAGAACGACCCGCAGGCACGCCTGGTCGCCACAACCCCGGTTCGGTACATGATTACCGGGACCAACGAGGTGATCGAGCTTCGATTCAGTGATGGATCACGGCTGCGATGCACGCCACGCCACCGGATATGGACCGTGAATCGCGGCTGGGTTCACGCGGCCGAGCTCACCGACGACGACCAAGTCGTGCGCTCCTTCCACCACGCTCGCCGTCCCTTCGCCGACGAGCGATTGCCGGAACGCGCGATTGCGGCTGCTCGCCGGCCGCGTGGCGCCGGTCTCGCCGCGCTCCCGGAGAAGTGGGACGACGAGCTCGCGCACTACCTCGGCTGGCTGGTCGGTGACGGCTGTCTGACCGATGCCGCGGCGGTGACCATATACGGGAGCAGCTGGGAGCAAGACCATCTCTTGCCCCGGCACGACGGCCTGCTCACCCGCATCACCGGCCGGCAGCGTACCGCCAGCAGGCAGCCAAACGGCACGATGCAGCTTCGGGCGATGCAGGCAAGTTTGCGTGCCTTCCTGCTCGGACTCGGCATTGGGACGAAGCGATCAAGCGGGAAGACCGTCCCCGATGCCATATTCGAGGCTCCGGAGCACGCAGTGGTTGCCTTCCTGCGTGGGCTCTTCGACGCAGACGGCTGTGTTGTCGACCAGGCGGCGAAGGGAACCCGCTACGTCGGACTGGGCAGCCGCTCGGAGGAGTTGCTGCTTGGGGTGCAGGAACTGCTTGCCAGTCTCGGCATCGCGGCTCGCATCTACCGCACAGGCACCAAGACGGACTCTTTCCGCTGTGTCCGCAAGGACGGTACCGAGCGTGCGTACGGCAGCGACGGCCCGTCGTTCGACCTGCGAATCTCCGGGCGGCACATCGCACGCTTCGCCGAGACGGTGGGGTTCGACCACGCAGCCAAGGCAGGTCGCCTGCGGGTCGTCGTCGAGCGCCATCGGTTCTATGAGGTGGACGAGACAGTGCGGCTGGTGTCCCGCGAGCCGCATGGGTACGAGACGACCTACAACCTCACCGAGCCGCGTAACCACTCGTATCTGGTCAGCGGGGTCGTGGTCGCGAACTGCTCGGAGTACCTCAGCCTGGACAACTCGTCCTGCAACCTCGCGTCGTTGAACCTGCTCAAGTTCCTGCGTGACGACAACAGCTTCGATGCGGAGAAGTTCGTCAAGTCCGTTGAACTGGTCATTACCGCGATGGACATCTCGATTTGCTTCGCCGACTTCCCGACCGAGACGATCGGGACGACCACCCGTGCTTACCGGCAGTTGGGCATTGGGTTCGCCAACCTCGGCGCGCTGCTCATGGCGTCGGCGCTGGCGTACGACTCCGACGGCGGACGCGCGCTGGCCGCTGCGATCACCTCGCTGATGACGGCTGTCTCTTACCGTCGCTCGGCGGAGCTGGCCGGCATCGTCGGCCCGTACGAGGGCTTCGCTCGCAACGCCGCCGCGCACGCGCGGGTCATGCGCAAGCACGCGGCAGCCAACGACGCCGCGCGTCGGATGCATGACACCGACCGCGGGCTGTTCAAGATCGCCACCGACGAATGGGCGAAGGGCAACCACCTCGGCGAGCAGCACGGTTGGCGCAACGCGCAAGCCAGTGTTCTCGCACCGACCGGCACCACAGGCTTGATGATGGACTGCGACACCACCGGCATCGAACCCGATCTTGCGCTGGTGAAGTTCAAGAAGCTCGTCGGCGGCGGGTCGATGCAGATCGTCAACCAGACGGTGCCGCGCGCGTTGCGGGCGCTGGGCTACCAGCAGGAGCAGGTCGAGGCGGTCGTGGAATACATCGCCGAGCACGGGCACGTCATCGACGCGCCCGGCCTGCGGCCCGAGCACTACGAGGTGTTCGACTGCGCCATGGGCGCACGGGCGATCAAGCCGATGGGTCACGTGCGGATGATGGCCGCCGCGCAGCCGTTCATCTCCGGGGCCATAAGCAAGACCGTGAATCTGCCCGAGTCGGCGACGGTGCAAGAGATCGAGGACGTCTACCTGCAGGGCTGGAAGCTCGGGCTGAAGGCGTTGGCTGTCTACCGCGACAACTGCAAGGTGGGCCAGCCGCTGTCCGCGGGCACGAAGGCTCGTGACGACAAGCAGGCCGAGCCCGCTGTCGAATACCGGCCGGTCCGCAAGCGGCTGCCCAAGTCACGCCCCTCCAAGACCACCTCGTTCACGGTGGGCGGCGCCGAGGGGTACATGACGGCCGGGTCGTACCCGGACGACGGTCTCGGCGAGGTGTTCCTCAAGCTGGGCAAGCAGGGTTCCACGCTCGCCGGCGTGATGGACGCGTTCTCCATCGCGATCTCCATCGCGCTGCAGTACGGCGTGCCGCTCGAGACGTACGTGCAGAAGTTCACCAACATGCGGTTCGAGCCGGCAGGCCTCACCGACGATCCGGACATCCGTATGGCGCAGTCGGTGCTGGACTACATCTTCCGCCGCCTGACGCTGGACTACCTGCCGTTCGAGACCCGCGCCGCGCTGGGTATCTACACCGCGGCTGAGCGCACCCGTCACCTCGAGACCGGCTCGTATGGCCCCGCCGAGGGGGACGAGGACGACCTCGACACGGTGGCGCTGGCCCAGTCCGCGCCGGTGAGCCGGCGCCAGCCCGGTGACGACCCCATTGACGACGAACTGCCGGCGGCGGCGCTCGAGGCACCTGCCAGGGTGCACAGCTCCACCGAGCTCCTGGAGTCGATCATCGGCACCTCGGCGGACGCCCCGTTGTGCATGAACTGCGGCACGAAGATGCGCCCGGCCGGCAGCTGCTTCGTCTGCGAGGGCTGCGGCAGCACCAGCGGCTGCAGTTGACCTCACCGCCCACCGCCGGGCGGCGGTCTGCCAGTCGAACGGAGGGTGAGACGACGGTCACGGTCGGGTTGCAATAGCCCGGCTGGAGGTGGTGCCGGCGACCTCGGCGGGAGTAGACCTAGCGTGTGGTCAGCGTCACGGCAGGCCGCGGCGGGAAGCCGCGTCACCCGGCCAAGCCTCGCTCGCTCTCGGACAAAGACGTCTTCCTCGACGTGGTGGTGCTGATCAGCGTGCTCCTGTTCGTCATCCTTGCCGCCGGCGTCGGCCTGCTCGCGATCGAGCAGTCGCTGCACTGACCGTCGGCCAGCGCCCAGCCGAAGTCAGGCCGGTTCGGCGGCGGACGCCGGGCCGTCCACCGTGTCCTGGCGTGAGCGCGTCTCGACCCGGTCGAGACGCGCGGGCGGGCGATTCTCCAGGCTCTCCCGGCGGGTGGTACGGCGAAAGCCGGCGCTGCCGGCGGCGTGTGTCCGAGCGCCGTCGGTATGAGCGCCGGTGAGCGCCGTCCGGGCCGGTTCGGCGAGCGTGCGGCGGGTCTCCGGCGGGGTGGACCGGCTGCGGTATATGAACACCGCGACGAGCACCACAGTGCCCCAGGTAACGCAGGCGCCGCTGGTTTCGGTCTGGCCCGGCAGAGCGATCGTCGACAGGACTGCGGACAAGCCGATCAGCCACCACAGCGAACGCCCGCGCAGGGTGCTGGCCAGGCACACGATGCCCCACAGCGCGTACCACGGGTAGAGCACCGGCCCGAACAGCGCGACGATGAGCATGCTGAGCCCCGCGGTGCTGGCGAGTGGCCGGGACTGCGCGGTGACTAGGAGATACCCGGTCACCAGCAGCGCCGCGCCAAGCGCCGCCACCCGGCCGGCGTAGCTGAGGTCGGCGCTGGATGACGACGGCATGATCAGCGCGAAGAGATGGGCGAACCAGGCCGACGGCGCGGCCGACGTCGAGCCCAGCCCCGGCGTGCTCAGCCCGCGCAGCCATCCCCAGCCGTCGGGCACCAGAACGGTGAGCACCAGCCAGGACGCGACGACGACGGCACCGCCGCGCAGCAGTGCGGAGCGCACGTTGTGCCGCCGGTTGCTGTGCCACATCTCGAACGCGATCGCGAAGACCACGATGAGTGCCGGTGCCTTCACCGCCCCCGCCGCGCATCCGAGCGCCAGCCCGATGTAGGGATGCCCGCGCACGGTCGCCAGGATCGCAGCCAGGATCAGGGCGCACATGATGCCCTCGAAGTGCGCGGCCGAGACGACTTGCAGCAGGACCAGCGGGTTGGCGATGGTCAGCAGCAGCGCCACCGGCAGCCGGTCCGCCGGGACTAGCCGGGTGATGAGCACGCCGATCGCCACCACGCTCGCCACCGCGAGCACTCGCATGACGATCACCGCGCCCAGCGCCGAACCGCCGCCGACCAGCACGCTGGCGTGCTCGATGATCGTTGCGAGCGGGCCGTAAGGGCTGTGCACGAACAGCCAGATGGGGTCGACGGCGAGCGCCGCCGGGCCCGAGCCGTAAATCGCCCACGGGCTCGCGGTGTAGGGGGAGTGCCCGTGCGCGACGAGCAGGCCCTGCGCCGCGTAGCTGAACACGTCGCTGGACAGCAGCGGCGGGCCGACCACCAGCGGCAACGACCACGCACCGGCGAGCGTCCACAGCTCGCGCCGCGACCACGAGGCGCGCTGGTTGCGGTGCAGGGCGAGCAGCCATACCCCGATGAGGGCAAGCACACCGCCGGCGAGCACGCTGCCCGGGACCGCGTTGTGGTGCGCGTTGACGGCATGCCGGGACAGCAGTCCGAGCCAGCTGGACAGCGGGACAGTGCTCGCGATCGGACCTACCCGGCCGCCGGCGACGACGATGACGCATGACGCCACCGCGCCGGCCACCGCGAGTGGGAGGTATGCCGGTGCCCTATCGGTCGGGCGCCAGCCCATGACGACGCGCAGGACGCCACTCCCTCGGTTTCACCCAACTGCACCGACCAGCCTACGCGAGGGACGGGGGCCGGCCCCCCAAGCCGTCGTCGCCCGCGAGGCTGGGTGGCGGCTGTGAGACCGCGGCGCGGTGACGCTATTTCGGCGGCAGTGCACGGCCGGGGACGGAACAATGGAGGCGGTGTCGGGCGCGGCCGTGCCCGACCGGAGGCAGTCGGACGGCACGGGCCGGAAAGGACGGCATGACCGCTGAGAGCGTGAGCGCCGCTTCCCCGTCCGCGCTGCGCCGGCCGGCGCGCCGGGCTGGCGTCGCCGCTGACCGCGTCAGGCGGGCGCCGCGCCTGCCGTCGTCGCTCACCGGCCCCATGTCGGCGCACGGTCACATCGTGCTCGCGGTGATCGGTGCCGGGCTGTTCGTGCTCGCCCGCCCGGCAGTCGCCGACCTGCAAGCCGCCGACGCCCGCGCCGCGGCCGCGGCTCGCGGGGTCGGGCTGAGCTACTGGCTGTCCTGGTACGCCGGCACGGCACCCGGCGACTACTCGATCCTTACCCCGACCCTCACCGCCCGGCTCGGCGTGGCGACGAGCGCCGCGCTCGCCGTGGTGGCGGTCGCGGTGCTCGCCCGGCCACTGCTCGCCGGCAGCATTCGGCCCCGCTCGAGCGCATACCTGCTCGTCGCCTGCGCGATGGCCAACCTGTGGTCGGGCCGGGTGCCGTTCGCGCTCGGGGCCGCGTTCTCGCTGGCCGCGCTGCTCGCACTGCTGCGGCACCGGCCGTGGCTGAGCGGTGCACTGAACGGGATCGCCGCGATCTTCTCGCCGCTGGCCCCGGTGATGCTTCTGCTCGGGCTCTCCGGCGTGGCCGTCACCCAGCCGGCCCGGCGGCCGGAACTGGCGCGCTTCGCGCTGGTCTCGGCGGTCGGGCTGGCCGCGCCCGCGATTGCGTTCGGCATGCCGGGTCGGATGATCTTCCCGGCCAGCACGCTGGGCTGGACGCTGGGCATCATCGCGGCGGTGTTCTGCCTACGCCTGCCGCAGCACCTGCGCATCGGGCTGTGTGTCGTCGCGGTCGCCGCCGTGGGCGCGTTCTTCATCCCGAACGGAGTGGGCGCGAACATCGCCCGCTACGCGTTCCTCGCCGTCCCGGCGCTGGTGTGGAGCCTGGCGCACAGCCGGGCTCGGCTGGTCGCCCTCGCGCTGATCCCGGCGTTGGTCTACAGCGGATACAACGTGGGGAGCGACCTGGTCGCGGCGGCGCACCCGGCGGCCCGGCAGAGCTTCTACACGGCGCTGCGCACAGAGCTGGTCGGCCTGCCAGGGTTGCACAACCACCGCGTCGAGGTCATCGACACCGCGACCCACCGGGCTGCCGCCGAGCTGGTGCCCGAGGTCTACCTCGCACGCGGCTGGGAGGACCAGAGCGACACCACCGTCAACCCGATCTTCTACAGCAACCTGCCGCTGACGGGCGCGAGTTACCGGCAATGGCTCGACGGCTCCGCCGTGGCGTGGGTCGCCGTGCCGGCCCAGCCCAGCCCGCAGAACGTCCGCGAGGCGGACCTGGTGGCCGGCGGGCTGCCCTACCTGCACGAGATCTGGCATGACGCCCAATGGCGGCTCTACGCGGTCGACGACGCGCAGCCGATCGTGTCGCCGCCCGCCGAGCTGGTCAGCGCGACCGAGACGACGCTCGTCGTCGATGTGCCCGAGCCCGGACTGGTCACGTTCAAGGTGCATCCCTCGCGCTACCTGCGGCTCGTCCCGGTCGGGCCGCCGAACCCGCCGTCGCTCTGCCTGACCTCGATCGATCCCACGTCGGTGTCTGCCATGATCGGCGTGCCCGGACGCTACGAGCTCGACGCCCCGTTCAGCGTCTCGAAGATGCTCGGTGCGACCAGCTGCTGACGGCCGCGTCGTCGACCGCCGGTTCCGCCGAGGTCGTGAGCTCTCCGGCCTGCGCCGTGCCGGCCGGCAGTGCCGCACGGGCGCGCCCGACCTGCCACGCTGCCCAGCCGCGCTGCGCCAGCAACGACAGCGCGAGCAGCACGACCGCCACGATCCCGTCCAGCCAGAAGTGGTTGCCGGTCGCCACGACGACGAAGACGGTGATGGCCGGATGGGCACAGATCCACCAACGCCAGCGGCTCCTGCTCGTCGTCAGCACCGCGACCGCCACCAAGACCGCCCAGCCGACGTGCACTGACGGCATTGCCGAGAGCTGGTCCGGGCCGACCGCCTGCACCGCCACGTAGACCGACTGGCCGTAGCGGGCGGCGACGTCGATGAAGCCGTCCTGCGGCAGCAGCCGCGGCGGGGCGACCGGCAGCAGCTGGATCAGCAGGCACGACCCGGTCAGCAACACGATCGTCGTGCGGACGTGCGAGTAACGGTGCCGGTGCCGGGCGAACAGCCACAGCAACAGCGCCAGCAGCCCGGCGAAGTGCATCGTCGCGTAGTAGATGTTGCACGCCTGGGCGAGCAGCGGATGCGGCGTGATCAGGCGCTGCAGGTCGACCTCGCTGGGCAGGTGCCAGGCGCGCTCGACGCGGACGATCCACTCGCCGCGCGCGTAGGCGCCGGCCGCGGTGAACACCGGCGCGGCGCCGGCGAGCTGCCACAGCGCGTAGAGCAGGACGAGGATCCCTGCCTCGCCGACGAACGGGCCGACCGCCACCAACCGGCGCCGCCCGCTGCGCCGGAACGCGGCGGCGACCCCGAAGAGCACGATGGCGAGCGCCGTGGCCTGCTGCCAGGTCAGGGCCACGTTCACCACGTGATCCACTATGCCCGTGTGGCGGGAACCACGGCACGGAATTCGGTGCGGTTCGAAGCGCGTTGGCCGTAGGTTTGCACCGGAAGAGCGGCACGAAGGGCGGAGGGCATGTCACGACGTGGATGGCTGCTCTTCGCCGCGATGTGCGTCATCTGGGGCGTGCCGTACCTGCTGATCCGGGTGGCTGTCCGCGACGTCTCGCCCGGCACGCTGGTGTTCGCCCGCACGGCCATCGGGGCGTTGCTGCTGGTGCCGATTGCGCTGAACCGCGGCGCGATCCGCCCCGTGCTGCGGCACTGGCGCCCGCTGCTCGCCTACACCGTCATCGAGATCGCGATCCCGTGGCTGTTCCTCTCCGACGCCGAACGCAAGCTGTCCAGTTCGCTGTCCGGCCTTCTCGTGGCCGCGGTGCCGCTGATCGGGGTCGGGATCGCGCTCGCGCTGCGGGACGGCGACCGGGTCGACTCGTTGCGCGGCCTCGGCCTGCTGATGGGCGTCGGCGGCGTGGCAGCGCTGCTCGGCCTGGACTTAGGGCAGGTACACGGCTGGGCGCTCGGCGAGATGGCGATCGTCGTGCTGGCGTACGCGATCGGCCCGGTGATCCTCGCGCGCACTCTCAGCGATCTGCCGGGCATCGGCGTCGTCGTGGCGTCGCTCGCGCTGACCGCTTTGGGCTACCTGCCGTTCGCGGTGCTCAACCCGCCCAGGCACCTGCCGCTCGACGTCAGCGCGTCCGTCCTCGTGCTTGCCTCGGTGTGCACCGCCCTCGCGTTCGTGCTGTTCTTCGCGCTGATCGCCGAGATCGGGCCGGCGCGTGCCACCGTGATCACCTATGTGAACCCGGCCATCGCGGTGGTGCTGGGCATCCTGCTGCTAGGTGAGCACTTCACGGTGGGGATGGCCGTCGGGTTCCCGCTGATCCTTGCCGGATCGGTGCTGGCTGCCCGTCATCCCAACCTGGTTGCCGGCGGCGAGACCAGCTCGGCGGAGTCAGTCGATGCGGACGGCGCCCTGCATCGTGAGGAACAGCGCCGCGACGACTCCGGTGTCGTCGTCGGACGTGTGCTGCCAGCGCACGTCGATCCCGTCGAGCGGCTGGGCTGACGAGACGCCGAGGTATTCGTCCACCCGCGCTTCGTCGCCGGCGATCTCGAGCTGCTGCAGGGTGACCGTCGATCCACCCGCCGACGGGTGCTGCGCGGCGTCGGTCTCCCACTGCACGAAGAACGGCAGCTGCGGGTCGACGGCGAGGTCCCGCACGCCGATCTGCCGCCAGCGCAGGTCGAACCCGTCGGGGCGGCGCCGGTGCCCGGGCACCGCCGGCCGGCCCAGCCGCGCCTCGACCGGCATGACGTCGTCGACACGCACCACCCAGCCCAGCCAGCCGCCGCCCGCCTCGGCACGGGCTCGCACCGCGCGCCCGAACGGTGCCTCGTCCACGGCCGGGTGATCGAGCACGCCCACCACCTCGAGGTAGCAGCCGCCGGCCAGGGCCAGGACGAAGTTGCGGGTGCCGAACATGGGATGCAGCCCGCCGTCCCTGAACGCCGCGCCGAGCCGGGCGCCGAGCCGCTGCACACACGCGGCCAATCCCTCCGGCCCGGCGGCGTAGGAGAGATGGTCGAGTCGCATCCGCTCATCGTGTCCTACCGCAGCCCTCGGCTGGCTCCGGGGTCGCTGGCCGGCAGCAGGAGAAGATCACACACCTTGCTCCCAGCCTGCTCGTAGCCCGCATACACCCGGGCGCACAACAGTCCCCATCGTGCTGGAGCAGGACCTGCGACCGGTCGCGGACGCGCGCTCGGCTCGCCGACATGCGACGAGATGGCCACGGGTTCGTCGCTGGGCTACCCGGCCCTGGCCAGTGGCGGTCGCGGTCGTCGTTCTGGCGGCGGCCGGCGGCCTGACATATTGGCTGACGCGCGACGGCGGATCGGCAGCCCCGACAGCCTCCTACCGGCTCGTCGCGGCCAGCACGGGGACGGTCCGCCAGACGATCTCCTCCACCGGCACGATCGAGCCCGCCCAGCAGGAGTCGCTGAACTTCCCGGTCTCCGGGCAGGTCACCACCGTGCGGGTCTCCGCCGGGCAGGCCGTGAAGGCCGGAACGGTGCTCGCCACGGTGAGCTCGGCGGCGCTGCAGGCCGATCTCGCGCAGGCCCAGGCGACGCTCGCGAGCGACCAGGCGCGGGTCACCTCGGACACCAACGCCGGCGCGTCCAGCACCCAGCTCGCCGCGGACAACGCCGCGGTGACGGCCGCGCAGGGTCAGGTCAGCGCGGCGCAGACCGCGTTGAGCGAGGCGACGATGACCTCGCCGATCGACGGCGTCGTCGCCGCGGTCAACCTCACCGTCGGTCAGCAGGTCAGCGGCTCGGGCTCCTCGGGCACCGGCAGCTCCGGCTCGGCCGGGTCCGGTTCGGGTGGGTCCGGTTCGGGCGGGTCCGGTTCGGGCTCCGGCGGTTCGGGCGCCGGGAGTGGCAACTCGGCTTCGTCGGCCTCCTCGGCGGCCAGCGCCGCGTCCAGCTCGTCGTCAGACGCGCAGATCCAGGTGATCGGCACCGGCTCCTGGATCGTGAACGCGAGCGTCGACTCCACCGGCGTCGGCTTGCTCACGACGGGCGACCAGGCAGAGATCGTGCCCGGCAGCACCGGCACTACGGTCTACGGCACGATCGCGTCCGTCGGCATCGTCGGCTCGAACTCCTCGGGAGTGGCGACCTTCCCCGTCGTCATCGACATCACCGGGAACCCGTCCGGCATGCACGCCGGCGACACGGCGACCGTCACCCTGATCTACCGCCAGCTCTCGAACGTGCTGACCGTTCCGACCGCGGCCGTGCATGCCGTGGACGGCAAGCGGGTCGTGTACGTGATGGACGGCGGCAAGCAGGTCGCGCGCACCGTGGGCGTCGGCGTCGCATCCGGCGGGCTGACGCAGATCACCTCGGGGATCTCCAGCGGCGAGCAGGTGGTCGTGCCGGTGGCGAGCCGAGCACCCGGCTCGGGCGCGAACTCGACGCGCACCAACCGCGGCACGTTCGGCGGGACCGGCGGCGGCTTCGGCGGCAGCGGTTTCGGCGGCGGTGGCGGATTCGGCGGTGGCGGGGGCACCGGGGTGACGAGAGGCGGCGGCTGAGCGTGAGCACCGAGCCGATCACCGCGCCGCTCCCGCGCGCCGGCGGGACCGGTGACCCGGTCATCGAGCTGGCCGACGTTCGAAAGACCTACCAGAGCGGATCGCTGCGGGTGGAGGCGCTGCGGGGGATCACCCTGCGCATCGACGCGGGCGAGTACGTCGCGGTCATGGGCCCGTCCGGCTCGGGCAAGTCGACGCTGATGCACATCATCGGCTGCCTGGACGTGCCGACGCACGGCGCCTACCTGCTCGCCGGCGAGGACGTCGGCGAGATGAGCGAGGCCGAGCTCGCCGAGGTGCGCAATCGGCGGGTGGGTTTCGTCTTCCAGCAGTTCAACCTGCTGGCGTCGCTTTCGGCGTGGCGCAACGTCGAGCTGCCGCTCACGTACGCCGGCCTGCACCGCGAGGCCCGCAGGGCACGTGCCGTCGACGCGCTGAGTCGGGTCGGGCTCGCCGACCGGCTCGATCACCGGCCGGGCGAGCTGTCCGGCGGCCAGCAGCAGCGGGTCGCGGTGGCCCGCGCGGTGGTCAGCGACCCTGCGCTCATCCTCGCCGACGAGCCGACCGGCAACCTGGATTCCGGGTCCACCGAGGAAGCCCTGCAGCTCTTCGGCGACCTGCATGCGCAGGGCCGCACCATTGTGCTGATCACCCACGAGGCCGAGGTCGCGGCGCACGCGCGCCGCGTCGTGCGTCTTCGCGACGGGCTGGTCCAGTCCGACTCGGGCGTGGCCTAATGGGTTGGCTGGAGACGCTGCGCACCGGGTGGGACGCGGTCCGCTCCCACCGCCTGCGCTCGGGGCTCACCACGCTCGGGATTCTGATCGGCATCGCCGCCGTGGTGCTGACGGTGGGGCTCGGCGAGGGCGCGCAGAAGCAGGTGAGCGCGCAGATCAACGCGCTCGGCAGCAACCTGCTGATCGTCTCGCCGGGCAGCACCACGAGCACGACCGGCATCCGCGGCGGGTTCGGTTCGGCGTCGACGCTGACCTTCCAGGACGCCACCGCGCTCGCCGGCTCCGACGGCACGCCGGACATCGCCGCGGCCGCACCCATCAAACAGGCGTCCGAGGAGCTGGTCAACGGGTCGACGAACTGGACCACGACGGTCGTCGGCACGACCCCGCAGTGGCTGTCGGTGCGCGCCCGCAAGGTTACGTCCGGCCGGTTCCTCACCGACGCCGACGAGGCGAGCGACGCGGCGGTGACGGTGCTGGCGCCGACGACGGCGAGTGAGCTGTTCGGGTTCCTCGACCCGGTCGGGCAGAACGTGACGATCAACGGGATCCCGTTCACCGTGGTCGGCGTGTTGAACTCGGCTGGCTCGGACTCGACCAGCAACCTGGACGACCAAGCCATCGTGCCGTTCTCGACGGCCTCCACCAGGTTGATCGGCGGCGCGACGCGCAACGCGGCGTCGTCCATCTACATCCAGGCGAAGTCGCAGTCCACTCTGTCGGCGGCCTACCAGGAGGCCACCGCGGAGCTGCTCAACCTGCACTCCATCACGAACCCGACCGAGCCGGACTTCACGATCACGACGCAGCAGTCGCTGCTGACGACGGCCACCTCGGTGAGCAAGACGCTGACCATCCTGCTGGCGAGCATCGCCGCGCTGTCCCTGCTGGTCGGCGGCATCGGCGTCATGAACATCATGTTGGTGTCGGTCACCGAGCGCACGCGTGAAATCGGGCTGCGCAAGGCAATCGGCGCGACACCGTCCGCGATCCGCCGGCAGTTCCTGGTCGAGGCGTCGGTGCTCGGTCTCGCCGGAGGGGTGCTCGGCGCGGCGCTCGGCATCGTCGGCGCGATCGTGCTGCCGCACTTCATCTCCAACCCGATCACGATCTCGCCCAGCGCGACGGTGCTGGCCATCGTCGTCGCCGTCGCGATCGGCGTCGTGTTCGGTGTCTATCCCGCCAGCCGGGCGGCTCGGCTCGCGCCCATCGACGCTCTACGCAGTGAGTGAGGAAGCCCTGATGGCAAAGCTTGATCACGAGATGCCGACGTGGCGGCGGCCCCGGCTGTTCGTCGTCGGAGTCGTCGGAGGCGTCGCGCTGCTCGCGACCACGCTCCTTGCAGCGTGCGGCGGCGGCTCGTCCAAGTCCCCGGCGGCCGGAAGCTCGCCCTCGCCTGCCGCTGCGCAGTCGACCGGGAGTTCCGGTCGGGTCGGCGGCACGGTGCCGCCGGGCACGTTCGGCACCGCGGCCGCCGTGTCGCCCGGCAGCGTCGAGGTGCAGAACCCGAGCACCGGCCAGGTGACCGTCAAGTACACGGCGAGCACGAAGTTCAGCCAGACGAAGAGCGTCAGCGAGTCGGCGGTCACGGCCGGCGAGTGCGTCACCGCGGCCGCCGCCGCTTCCTCCGGCAGCAGCTCGTCGGCGGCTGCGCCGACCAGCCGACCCACGTCGTTCACCGCGACCACCGTGGCGATCAGCAAGCCGGTGAACGGCAGCTGCGCCGGCGTCGCCGGATTCGGCGGTGGCGCCGGCCGGACCCGTCCGAGCGGCGCGCCGAGCAGCTTCCCGACCGGCGCACGAACGTCCGGCGCCGCGCGGCCAGGCGCGTTCGGCGACTTCGCGACCGGAAAGGTCACCTCGGTGTCCGGTTCGACGATCGTGCTGCAGGTCAGCGACCGGGCGACCAAGGCCACCAGGACCGACACGATCACCGTGACGCCCAGCACGCGCTACACCGAGACTGTCGCCGCCACGTCGGCCGCGTTGAAGGTCGGTGAGTGCATCACGGCGAGCGGGCCGAGCGACTCCACCGGCGCGGTGACCGCCAACCGCATCGGTGTCAGCACGCCGGGGTCGAATGGTTGCACGGCCGGCTTCGGCCGCCGCGGCGGTGCGAATGGCTAGTTCCGGGCGAACCGCCGCACACCGTCGCAGCCGCCGCCGGGCGCTGATCGGCGCCGGGGTCGCGGTCGCTGTCGCCGGCGCGGGTGGCGGCGCGGCCTGGGCGATGACCGGCGACTCCGGGCCGCATTTCCGGCTCGCCACCGCGGCTGACGGCTCGGTGACCCAGCTGGTGACGTCGGTGGGCGCCGTCGAGTCGGTCAACAAGGCCAGCGTGTCGTTCCCCGTCTCGGGGAAGGTCGCGTCGGTGGCGGTCACCGTAGGTCAGCAGGTCGTCGTGGGGCAGCGGTTGGCCAGTCTCGACACCTCGTCACTGACCCAGCAGGTCAACACCGCGACAGCCTCGCTCGCCCAGGCTGAGCAGGCCCTGGCCACCGACGAGGCCAGCCAGACCGGTTCCACCACGAGCTCATCGACGTCCTCTACGTCTTCGGGCACGACGACGGCCGACTCGGCGGACCACGCCACCGACTCCGCCTACGTCACCCCGCTGACCGCCGCGCGCCCGACGCCTTCACCCACGGCCGCGGGCGCGGCATCCTCAGGCACGAAGGCGTCCGCCGGCAGCGCCTCAGCGAAGACCGCTGTTACGCAGGCCCAGAACGCCGTCAAGGCCGCTCAGACCGATGTCACGAAAATCGAGAAGTCACTGGACGGAGCGCTGATCGGCCAAGGTGATCTTAAGACGCTCGATGACGCTTGCGCACCGACGTCATCGCGACAGGAAACATTCACAGCGGCGCCCTCCATCGCGACGGGACAGACGACAGGGACGATCAACGGTTCTGCATATGTGGGCGACACGGCCAACCCGGCCGACACAGTCAGCTATTCGGAAAGCGGATCATCACAGTCCACACAAGTAACCCTGAAGCCTGATGGGAGCTTCGTTGTCACTGGCCTGTCTGCCGGTCTATACACCTTCACGATCACTGCGAAGGTCGTCGATGCGGGTACCTGTGCGGATGCGATCAGCACCGTCATCGGCAAGGCGCAGCAACCGGCCGATGCGACGCAATCGCTGCAGGACCTCGGTCAGCAGCTCGCCACTGCGCAGCGTTCCCTGACAGCCGCTCTCGCCGATCTCGCGAAAGCGCAGCAGAGCGCTGGCAGCACGTCGACGACGCCGGGCGGCCAGTCCACTGGCGGCGCGAAAACGGGCTCCAGCGGCTCACGGGGAACGGGCGGATCGTCGTCTGGTCCTTCAGGGTCATCGGGCACCTACAGCGGCTCACGCTCTCAGCAGGGGAGTGGCAAGTCGGCAGCCCCTTCCGGAGTTAGCGCCGGGGCGTCCGCCGGACGCAGCGCGAGCAGCGGCGGCAGCGCTACGTCCGCCGGCAGCGCCAAGTCGACCGGCGGCAAGACGAGCCAGCCCGCTACCGCGCAGCAGCTCGCCGCGGACCAGGCGCAGATCGATGCTGCCAACGCCAACCTCACCATGGCCAAGCAGAACCTGGCGCAGGGCGTCCTGGTCAGCCCGATCGCCGGCACCGTGGCCTCCGTCGGGCTCACCGCGGGCGGCAGCGCAGGCAGCGCTTCGGTCACCGTCGTCGGGCCCGGTAACCACGAGGTCGACACCACCGTGTCGCTGAACGACATCGCGCTGCTGAGAGTCGGGCAGTCTGCACGCGTCGCCGTCGACGGGATCAGCACGCCGCTCACCGGCACCGTGACCTCGATCGGCGTCCTCGGCACCACCACCGGCTCGTCCACCACCTACCCGGTCACGATCAGCCTGCAACCGTCCGCAGCCAAGCTCTTCGACGGCAGCGGCGCAACGGTCGCGATCACGACCAGCCAGGTCAACGGCGTGTTGACCGTGCCGAGTTCGGCGGTCCACTCGCTCGGCACGCTGCGCACCGTGATCGTGCTGCGCGACGGCAAGACCTCGACGAGCAGGGTGACAGTCGGCGCGGTCGGACCGGACCGCACCCAGATCACGTCTGGGCTCACGACCGGTCAGCAGGTCGTCATCGCCGAGCTCAGCGCGCCCATCCCGAGTAGCAGCACAACCACGGGTATCGGCAGGCGGCTCGGCGTCACCGGCGTGACCGGCGTGACGGGGGTGGGCGTCACCGGAACCCGGCGCGGCGGCTGAAGCCCTTCGGGTCAGGACCCGACCAGGGTCCACAGCCACGTCGGGCCGACCGCTACCGCGCCGGCCGGGAGTCGATCCCGAAGCCCCCGGTCGGCGGTGACGACGACAACTTGTGCACCGGCCCGCCGCCCCGCCGCGGCCTGCTGGGCGATCTCGGTGTCACCGTCGGCCGGAGCGGCGTGGACGCGCAGTGCCGCGTCCCACCACAGCGCGCGAGGATCGGGGGGATCGGCGGCGGCCGGTCCTGCGGCGCCCTCCACCACCATCACGACATGGGGCAGTAGGCGGCTCAGGCCGCCGGAGTCGAGCCCGCGCGGCAAGTCGGCCGCGGGCACCCCGGCACGTGCCAGGGCGCCCAGTTGGCGACGCAGGCGGCGAGCCGCGCCGAGCCGGTCGCGCCACCAGCCGTCCGGGCGCGCGCCGACCACGTTCGCGGCATCGACGACGAGGCACAGCGGCGGCGGCGCCGCGCACAGTTGCGGCCAGCTCGCGGCGAGGCCCTCGTGCAGCGGGAGTTGCGCGATCCGCTCGCGCGGCCACCAGCGGACCTCGGTGCTCTCGGCGTTGGCGGCCCGCGGGCTCACCGGCCCGCGCGGGCTGGCCAGCACCGTCGTGTACGACCAGCCGCCGTGGTCGTCCACCCAGATGCCGGTGGGCGTGATCGCCGAGGCGGCGATCTCCGCCTCTTCCGCGGCCTCCCGCAGGGCGGTCGTCACCGAGTCCTCGCGGCTGTCGCGGGCGCCTCCGGGAAGCCCCCACGTGCCGCCCTCGTGCGTCCACGGCGCGCGGTGCTGCAGCACCGCACGCTGCCCGTCGGCGATAAGCAGGCCGGCCGCCCCGAAACGACCCCAGTGCCGGTGGCCGGCCGCGCAGTGCACCCATCCGTCGCCGTCGCCCATGGATGCGCCCCTGTGCCGGTAGGAGGTCGACGTCGGCCCGCCAGGTCGCCTCTCGGCGGAAGGCCGCTCGCGGCGGCGAATGTGGGACCGGGGGCCATGGATCGGGCCGACGCCGGCCTCCACCGTACCTGGCTGTCCGGCGCGAGCAGCGCGCCGCCGTATCGTGAGCGGGTGCGTTACCGACCCGCGGCTCGGAGATCGGCGTGAGCGCCGCAGGTCGGCGCGCCCACCGGCCGGTGCGCTATGCCGACCTCACCGGGCTCATCGACGCCGCCGGCGGCACCCACCAGCCCACCCGGGGCGAGATCGCCGCGGCCACGGCGTCGGTGGTGATCGCCGCGGGGCGCCGGGAATCGACCGCGGACGGCGCCGGACCATCCCCCGAGTGGCTCGTCGGGCTGGCCGATGTCGTCGGCATCGACACCCTCGCCGCGCTGTGGCGCGACGCCGAGCCGGACAGTCTGCCGGGTGCGCTGTGGACGCTGTACCTGCTCCGGCAGTGGTGCCGGACGCAGAGCGACGAGGTCACCCGCCTGTGGCGCGGCGGTGAGCCGTATGCGCCCGCCGACGCCGTCGTGGCCGGAGTCGGGATGCACGGCGACCGCGACGCGATTCGCGGGCTCGCCGACGCGATCCTGGCCGGCGCCTACGTGGGTGACTTCGCGGTGGCGCTGGAGCGGGCGGCGGCGTTCTTCCGGGTCGTGGCCGCCGGCCGACGAGAGGTCTCGCCCGACCAGGCAGACGCCGAGCTGGCGATGGCCGCGCGCAACGAGCGCGCGGCGCGCGACCTTGCGTCCGCGGCGCGAGCGTGGCGGGCCGGCATCCTGCACTGACGCCCGCCCGGTACCACGGCCCACCGACACATGCCGCACCCCCCATCCACAGGTCACCCCGGCGTCCACAGATCGCCGAAACGTCTAGGTCGGGCATCCCCGCGTCGCCAGACTCGCTCCCATGACCGACGCAATCTCCGCCCGCCCGGTGCTGCGGGTGCGCCAGCCCGGCGAGTTCATCGAAACCATCCCCTACCTGCTCGGCTTTCACCCGCGGCAGAGCCTGGTGCTCGTCGGCCTCTGCGGCAGTCGGGTCGTCGTTACCGCGCGGGTCGACCTCACCGACGCGCCCGCGGTGGCGGAATCGACCATCGAGACGATCCTTCGTGGGGGCGCCACCCAGGCGGTCGCCGTCGTGTACGACGACGGGCACGATCCGGGCGCGGCGTCCCTTCCTTGGCGCGCGCTCGTCGACCAGCTCGGCGAGGTGGCAGCAGGCTTGGGCGCCGAGCTAGCCGACGCGCTGCTCGTCGACGGTCAGCGCTGGTGGTCCTACACGTGCGACGACCCCTCTTGCTGCCCACCGCAGGGGCGTCCGCTGCCCGGCGACGCGTCGGTCAGCGCGGCGACGGCGACCTATGCGGGCCTGGTCGCGCTACCCGAACGGGCAGACGTCGAGGCCCTGTTATCACCGGAGCCCGACGAGAGCCGCGAAGCGCTGGTGCCGCTGCTCGCCGGACACGAGAACGACGCGGTGCAGGCGGTATTGGCGGGTCGGATGGCACGGCATCGGCGCGCCGCCAAGCGCGCCGTCTTCGCCGCCGCTCGCGACGCCGACCGATCGCTGTTCCCCGCCGGTAGCCGCGCCTGCCGTGAGGACGAGCTGTGCCGGTACGCGATCGCGCTGGGCGAGATCACCATCCGCGATGCGGTGTGGGTGGCGGTCGACCAGCGCCGCCTGGACGGGCGAGCGCTCTGGCAGGAGATGGCGCGACGGCTGCCGGCGCCTTACGACGCCGCTGCGCTGTTCCTGTTCGGCTGGGCGCACTGGCGGGAAGGAAACGGCACCCTGGCGAGCATCGCCGCCGAGCGGGCGCTGTCCAGCGATCCGGCCTACCGTGCCGCCGGGCTGCTGATGGGCGCCGTCGTGAACGGCGTCAACCCGCACCAGGTTCCGCGGCTGCGACTGCCGAGGCCCGCGTGAGCGCGGTACCCGACGCCGCCGCTGCGGGTAGGCCGCCTGGCTCTGGCGGCAGGCGGGTGTCAGATCGCGACGGCGTTCGGATGGACGGGGCGGGGCAGCTGCGAGCCGCCGCAGAGCGCCTCGTCCACGGCGGCCGCGCACGCTCGCCCCTCGGCGATCGCCCAGACGACGAGGCTCGCGCCCCGCGTCGCGTCGCCGCAGGCGTAGACACGGTCTCCGGCCGTGCGCCAGGCGCTGTCCACGACCGCGGTTCCACGGACCGGGTGACGCTCCACGCCGAGCGCGTCCAGGAGCTCCGGCACGTCGGTTCCGACGAACCCCGCCGCGAGCAGGACGAGGTCGGCCGGCAACTCGGTCCGCGATCCCTCGACCGGGCGGAACTCCCGCCGTCCACCGACTCGCACGATCTCGACCTGCTCGACGACAGCGGCTCGGACGTGGCCCTGCCCGTCACCGACGAACTCGACCACCTCACGTGCCCACGCTTCGTGCACGCCTTCGTCGTGGGCCGGAGAGACGCCGCGGCTGTCCGGCGCCGATGGCCAGCGTGGGTTCACCAGGCTGGTGCGCGGCTGTGGTCGTGGATTGTGGTCCAGCACGGTCACCGACGCCGCACCCTGCCGGTTCGCCGTGCCCAGGCAGTCCGCCGCCGTGTCCCCTCCGCCGATGATGATCACATGCTTGCCGGCGGCGTCGATCAGCGGCGCGCTGAGGTCACCGGCCTGCACTCGGTTGCCCTGCGGCAGATAGGACATCGCCTGATGAATGCCGCGCAGGTTGCGCCCCGGGTAGGTCAGCTCGCGCTGCCGCAGCGCCCCGACGGCCAGCACGACGGCGTCGAACTGGGCGCGCAGGGTTTCCACGTCTGCCGGCCCGATGTCCGTGCCGATCCGGAAGGCGGTCCCCTCGGTCGCCATCTGGGCCAGCCGGCGGTCGATGATGTGCTTGGGCATCTTGTAGTCGGGGATGCCGTAGCGCAGCAGGCCGCCGAGCCGGTCGTCGCGTTCGAAGACGGTGACCGCGTGGCCGGCCCGGGTGAGCTGCTGGGCCGCGGCGAGCCCCGCCGGACCCGAGCCGACCACGGCCACGGTGCGTCCGGTCGGCTCGGACGGCGGCCGCGGGTCGAGCAGGCCGTCGTCGAAGGCCCGTTCGACGATCGCCAGCTCGACCTGCTTGATCGTGACCGGATCGGTGTTGAGCGCCAGCACGCAGGCTGCCTCGCAGGGCGCTGGGCAGATCCAGCCGGTGAACTCGGGAAAGTTGTTGGTCGCGTGCAGCCGCTCGCTCGCGCTGACGAAGTCGCCGCGGGCGACGTGCTCGTTCCACTCGGGGATCAGATTTCCCAGCGGGCATCCGCTGTGGCAAAACGCGACGCCGCAGTCCATGCACCGGGCGGCCTGCTGCTCGACGACCTCGCCGCGCGGGCGCAGGTAGATCGGGCGCCAGTCGCGAACCCGCTCGGCAGCCGGGCGCTTCGGGGTGTCGACGCGGGCATGCTTGAGGAATCCCTGCGGGTCGTGGACCACCAGCTGCCCTCTCGAGGAGTCGGTGCGGACGCTACGTCGAGACTGCGGTGGCTCGCGAGTACGGGCAGTCTACCGGGGACGGCAGATCGCCGAGGCCTGTCACTTCGGCTGCGCCGACCGTTCCCCGGGGCCGGATGGGCGAAACCGGCAACCGCGGCAGCGTCAGGCGACTCGCTGCCCTGCAGGCGCGGAGACGACATGCACGAAGACATGGTCGGCGATGCCGGCATCGAACCTGCCCCGCTCGCCGCCCCCCCAGATCTCGATGCCGTCGCCCGCCGTCGTTGCGTGCAGCGTCCGTCCGGGCTGCAGCCCCGCGGCGTGGAAGCGACCCATCAGCTCGGCGTCCGGCTGCAGCTGCTCGCTGATCCGGTCGACCATCACCAGCGCCTCCGGGGCCTGGGCTGCCGCGGTGAGCGTCACCAGATCGCCGGTCGGCGTGACTGCTGCCGGTGCCAGGCCGAGTCCCTCGAGGCCCGGTATGGGGTTGCCGTGCGGGCAGACTCGCGGGTCGTCGAGCAGGGCCACGATGCGGCGCTCGACCTCGTCGCTCATGACGTGCTCCCAGCGGCAGGCTTCGATGTGCAGATGCTCCCAGTCCAGTCCGATGACGTCGGCAAGGAGCCGCTCGGCGAGGCGGTGCTTGCGCATGACGGCGATCGCCTCGCGCCGGCCAAGCTCGGAGAGTTGCAGCTGCCGGTCTCCGGCCACGTGCAGCAGGCCGTCGCGTTCCATCCGGGCGACCGTCTGGCTCACCGTCGGCCCGCTCTGCCCCAGCCGCTCGGCGATCCGCGCGCGCAGCGGAACGACACCCTCTTCTTCCAGCTCATAGACAGTGCGCAGGTACATCTCGGTCGTGTCGATGAGGTCGCTGTGATGGCTCACGGTGCTGGTCCTCCTCGATGGCCGGTAGGGGCCATGTTAGAACGGCACGGGCACGAGCCAGCTGTTCGCGCGACGAGCCGGCTATCCGGCAGGCGGGCCCCGGGGCGCCCGTCGGCGTTGCCTGACCGCGCCCGCCGACAAAGGAGGTACGACGTGGACCCGCTGATCGCACCGGCCGGGCTCGCCGAGCTGCTCGCCGGCACCCGGCACACAGTGCTGGTCGACGTGCGCTGGCACCTGGCCGGTCCGGGCACGCGCCCGGAGTACGAGGCGGCGCACATCCCCGGTGCGGTATGGGCTGACCTGGATGCCGACTTCGCCGACCAGCCCGGCAGGCACGGCCGGCACCCGCTGCCGAACCCGGCACGGCTGCAGGCGACGCTGCGCCGCTGGGATGTGCGGCCCGGCTCAGCGGTCGTTGTCTACGACGAGAGCGACGCGCTGGCCGCTGCGCGGGCCTGGTGGGTGCTCCGGTGGGCCGGGTTGGCCGACGTGCGGGTGCTCGACGGCGGGTGGCAAGCCTGGCTGCGTGACGGCCGGCCGGTGGTGTCCGGTCCGCAGCCCGCGCCGCCGGGGTATAACGGGCTCGCGGCTGGAGGCGGGCGGGCGGCGGGCTCAGCTAGCTGCGTCGAGGTGCGGCCCGGCGGCATGCCGGTGCTCGACGCCGACGGCGCCGGGCGTCTGGCCGCCGAGGGAGTGCTGGTCGACGCCCGGGCGGCTGAGCGTTTCCGCGGCGAGGTCGAGCCGATGGATCCCGTCGCCGGTCACATCCCCGGGGCGCGGAACGCCCCCTCGGCGCAAGATCTCGCTCCCGACGGCCGGCTGCGCCCGCCGGGGGAGCTGCAGGCCCGGTACTCGGCGCTCGGCGCCACCCCGCAAGCCGGCCGCATCGGGCGCGTCGGCGCCTACTGCGGATCGGGCGTCGCCGCCGCGCGCACCGTGCTCGCGCTGCACTTGGCCGGCGTGCCGGCCGCGCTCTACCCGGGATCGTGGAGCGAGTGGGCAGCAGATCCGTCCCGGCCGGTCGCCGTCGGGCCGAAGTAGCGCAAGAAGCCCGCTGGCCCAGCGGGGGGACCGGGCCAACGGGCCGCTTCGGGGCGGGCCGGAGCGCTGACGCCGGGTCAGCGCTCGCGCGCCTCAGCCGAGGTAGTCGCGCAGCGCCTGTGCACGCGACGGGTGGCGGAGCTTGGCCATCGTCTCCCGCTCGATCTGGCGGATGCGTTCGCGGGAGAGCTTGAACGCGCGGCCGATCTCGTCGAGGGTGCGGGGCTGCCCGTCGTCGAGGCCGTAGCGCATGCGCACCACCGCGGCCTCGCGCGCCTCGAGCGTGCCGAGGATCGTGTGCAGCTGCGCCCGCATCAACCCGGCCTCGACCGACGCCTCCGCGGCGGTGGCGTTCTCGTCGGCGATGAAGTCGCCGAGCGAGGCGTCGTCGTCCGCGCCCACGGTCTGGTCGAGGCTGACCAGGTCGCGGGACAGATCAATCAGCTCACGGATCCGCTCTTCGCTGATGTCGAGCTCTGCGGCGAGTTCGGCGTGCGTGGCGTCCCGGCCGAGCTGCTGGTTCATCTCCCGGCGCATCCGCTGCAGCTTGTTCACCTGCTCGACCAAGTGCACCGGCAGCCGGATGGTGCGCGACTGGTCGGCCATCGCCCGGCTGATCGCCTGGCGGATCCACCACGTCGCGTAGGTGGAGAACTTGAAGCCCTTGGTGTAGTCGAACTTCTCGACCGCGCGGATCAGGCCGAGGTTTCCTTCCTGGATCAGGTCGAGGAAGGGCATCCCGTGCCCGGTGTAGCGCTTCGCGAGCGAGACCACGAGCCGCAGGTTCGCGCGCAGCAGGTGATCCTTGGCCCGCTCGCCGTCGACGACGAGCGCGCGCAGCTCACGCTTGCGCGCCGCGGTGAAGTCGTTCGACGCGGTCAGCAGGTGTTCGGCGTACAGGCCCGCCTCGATCCGCTTGGCCAGCTCGACCTCGTCGGCCGCGGTGAGCAGGGCCACCTTGCCGATCTCGTTGAGGTAGACGCGAACCAGGTCGGCGGAGGTCGCGGCCTCGTCCAAGTCCGCAGCGGTCGGGACGATGGCCGGCTCGTCGGCCAAGTCAGCCGCGGTAAGCGGGGCCTGCTCGCTCAGCGCGGCATGATCGTCGGGTCCGGCGGCGGCCTGCGCTGCGACGTCGACCGGCGAAGCGACAACGGCCGCAGCCTCGGTGGCCGGCTCGGTGACGGACGCCTGCGAGGCGACCGACGAGCGGCGCGTGCTGCGATGCCCGCGGGTCGCGATATGCGGCTCGCTAGACGTCGTGCGCGCCGTCCGGGCACGGGTCGGGTTGGAAGTTGTCACAGTGGCTGACCACCTAGATCGTCGATCGAAGCGCTCACCTGATATGTCGCTGGAGAGCTGGTTCTGGTTCATCTGTTTCAACGTTTCGACGCATCTGATGTTCCCGGTGTTGCCGGGCGACAAACGAGTTCTCAGCCCTGACACAGCGGATGTCGGTGCCGCGCAGCCGAAGGCGAAGAGTGATCACGCTGCGCGTGGGAGCCCCGACCCAGCGCGACAAATCCGGTCAGGTCGGCCGCGGCGCCGCCGCCGGACCCGACGGCTCAGACTTCCAGCAACACGGTGACCGGGCCGTCGTTGACGAGCTCGACTCGCATGTCCGCGCCGAACACGCCCGTCTCGACGGCGGCTCCCCGTTGCCGCAGCTCCGCGACGACCAGATCGACAAGGGGTTCGGCCAGCGCCCCGGGGGCCGCGGCGATCCAGGTCGGCCGGCGGCCCTTGCGCGCATCCCCGTAGAGCGTGAACTGACTCACCACCAGCACGCCCGCAGCCGGGACGTCGCACACACCGCGTTCGTCGCGCAGGATGCGCAGGTCGTGGATCTTGCGGGCCAGGACGCGCGCCTGGTCGGGACCGTCGGTGACCGTGACGCCGACGAACGCGACGAGCCCGAGGCCGATTCGCCCGACGACCTCGCCGCCGACGCGCACCTGCGCCCGCTCGACGCGTTGCAGCACCGCCCTCATCGGGGCTGCGGCACGCGCGGTGGGCCGGCTTGTCGCGATGACGCCCCGGTCCAGCGCGATCGATTGCCGTGCACGACCGGCATCTTTCCCCATGCCACCTGCGGGGGGGACCGGACGGTGCAACGATGAACGTGTGCGCCATCGACACGCCGATCAGCCGCCGCTGATCACCGATGCGCCGGCGAGCCCGGACGACGAGTACGAGCGGCGGCGCAAGCGCTACGCAATCATGATGGCCACCCGTGCGATCTGCGTCGTGGCGGCCGCCCTCACCTACCACGTGTCGATCTGGCTCGCGGTCGGTTTGGTGGTCGGCGGGGCGGTGCTGCCGTGGAGTGCGGTGATCATGGCGAACGACCGTCCGCCGAAGCGGCGGCGTCGACGCGGGCTGGTCGTGCCGCCGTCGGACCACGCACTGCCCGCGGCGCCGGACGACAGGACCATCGAGGGATGACCCGCGTGAGCGCAGTGCCACAATGGCAGTCACATCAGTGGCAGTCACATCAGTTGGGGCACGCCGTGACGAGCAGCACGCCATGACGAGTACACGCCGTGACGAGTACATGGAGCACACCGTGACCAGCACGCAGACTCTCGACTCGCCGAAGACCGCAGACGCTGACACCGGCGATCGGCTCTTCCACTATGTGCGCAAGGCCAAGATCGCAGAGAGCGCGGTGACGGGCACCATGGTGCAGGCGCTCTGCGGCGAGATCTTCCCGGTGACGCGGACCCCGAAGCCGGGCTCGCCGGTCTGCTCGCAGTGCAGGGAGATCTACGATTCGCTGTCGGGCTGAAGAGCATCGCCGGACTGAGCGGCCTCGTCCAGCCGCCGCCAGGCGCGGGGCGCCAACGCGCGAGGCGGACGAACGGGGCTCGGCGCCATCTCTTCGATCGCGGCATTGAACTCCGCGCCGAGCAGCACACCGACCGCGAGCAGGTAGAAGAACAGCAGTGCGGCGATCGGTGTCGCGAGCGTGCCGTACGCGTGGTTGTGGCTGAGGATGAAGTGGATGTAGTCGCGCAGCGCCGCGGAACCACCGAGGAAGATCAGTAACGCGAGTGCCGCCCCGGGCACGCCGCGCAGCCAGGGAAGTCGCCTCGGCGGCGCCAGGTGGTAGAGCGTGGTCAGGCCTAGCAGCACCAAGACGATGATCACCGGGTAGTAGGCGCCGTGGACGACACTCGCCGCGGCCGAGCGGATGGCCGCCGGGAAGAGGTCGGAGAGCAGCCCGGGACCCAGCACGAGTAGCGGCAACAGCACCATCCCGACGACCACCGAGCCGAGGAAGAGCCAGAGCGCAAGCAGCCGGCTGCGCACCGCACCGCGCGCGTCTCGCATGTCGTACGCGATGGTGATCGTGTTGACGAACGTGGCGGTTGCGGACGACCCGGCCCACAGCGCTAGCAGGAACCCGATACTGATCACGTCGATGCGCTCGCCGTGCAGCACCTCGCGCAGGGTCGGCGAGACGATCTGCGCCACCACCTCCGGGCTGAAGGCGCGGGCGAACGTGGACTCGATCTGCCGCTCGGTGCGGTCGACGCTGACCGGACCGAGCCACCGCGAGAGGTAACCCAAGGTGGCGACCAGCGCGAGGAAGAGCGACGGAAGGCTGAGCAGCTGCCAGAACGCGGCTTCCGCCGACAGCCCGAGCACCCGGTCGTGCCACGCCTTGCCCAACGTCCGGGTGGCCAGGACACGGGCGCGGCGCACGGCGGTCACGCGTGACAGTCTGCCCATGCCGTCAGCACGCCGTCCGCGCGCCGCCCGGGCGAGCACCGTTGCGGTGCTACCGCGCAGCCTTGCGCGCGCGGTACGCGGCGACGTTCGCGCGGTTGCCGCAACCGGCGTCGCAGAAGCGGCGCGAGCGGTTCTTCGACAGGTCGACCAGCACGTTCCCGCACGTGCTGTCGCCGCAGATCCGCAGCCGGGAGAGCTCATTCTGCCGGATCACGTCGACGAAGGCCATCGCCGCCTCCACCGCCATTCGGGTGGCGAGCGGCGCCCGCGACGACGTGGCGTGCAGGTGGTAGTCCCACTCGTCGTGCTTGACCAGATAGGGCAGGGCACGGCCGCGGCGCAGCATCTCGTTCACCTCGCGCACTGCCGCGTCCTCGTCGACCTGCCAGAGCCGACGAAGGCGTGGCCGCAGCACGCGCACCGCGCGCAGCTCGGCCAGGTCGCGGCGGCGCTGCCCGGTGAACCCCCAGGTCGTGACGAACGCATCGAGCGCGTCGAGGTCGGTGAGCTGGTCGCCGTCGGCGTCATCGGTGTTGACGAGCGCGGCGGCAGCGAGCAGCGCCACCTCAGTGTCATGGGCAAAAATCATGTTGACCCCTGTCACGCCGAGCCCGTACGGTCACGAGCATAGCTGTTCTTTGCTCATGACGGCGGGGAGGTCCCGATGAACGCCCGAGTTCCGGCGAGCCCGGCGCGCACCGCCCGGACGGGCGTGGGTCTGGCACTGTTCTCCGCCGCCACCTTCGGCACGTCCGGCTCGTTCGCCACCGCCCTGATCACCGCCGGGTGGTCGCCCGGCGCGGCGGTGACCGCACGCATCTCGATCTCGGCGCTGATCCTGGCGATGCCCGCCGCGCTCGCGCTGCGCGGTCGCTGGCGGCTGCTGTGGCGCAATACCGGAACCGTCGGCGGCTACGGGCTGGTAGCCGTGGCGGGTGCGCAGCTGTGCTACTTCAATGCCGTCGAACGGCTGTCGGTAGGTGTGGCGCTACTGCTCGAGTACCTCGGCACCGTGCTGGTGGTGGGCTGGGTCTGGCTGCGGCACGGCCAGCGGCCGCGCCGGCTCACCGTCGCAGGCGGGACGCTCGCGCTGCTCGGGCTGGTGTTCGTCCTCGACCTCACCGGGCACCGACACCTCGACCCGCTGGGCGTGCTCTGGGGTCTCGGCGCGGCCGTCGGGCTGGCCACCTACTTCGTGCTCTCGGCGCACGAGGGAAACGAGCTGCCGCCGGTGCCGATGGCCGCCGCCGGCATGACCGTGGGCGCGCTCGGCCTGGCCGGCTTCGCCGCGGCCGGCTGGTTGCCGATGCACGCCTCCACCCGGCCGGTGTACTTCGGTGGGCACCGGACGAGCTGGTGGGTGCCCGTGGTCGGCCTCTCGCTCGTGGCTGCGGTGATCGCCTACACCGCGGGGATCGTCGCGGCCCGCCGGCTCGGCGCGAAGCTCGCCTCCTTCCTGGGCCTGACCGAGGTGCTCTTCGCGGTCCTGTTCGCGTGGCTGCTCCTCGGCCAGCTGCCCACCGGCGTGCAGCTCGCAGGCGGTGTGCTGATCGTCGCGGGCGTCGCCCTGGTGCGCCTCGACGAGCTGCGTCCGGCGCATGCCGAGCCGACTCCCGTGCCGTGAGTTGTTGCGGCCCGGCGGCGCCCCAGGCCGTCGCGGCCGCAACAACTCCACGCGGCTATGACCGCACGCGCGCCAACCGGTCAGCGCCGGCCGCCGCCCCTGCCGTCGCGGCAGCACCGGACGGCACCGGCTGCGGCAGCGGTGCGCAGGTGGTGTCTGCGCCGTCGCCCGGCCGCCGCGGCGGCAACGTGCCGGTGGCGAGATACGCCGCGATCTGGTCGTCCTCACAGGCGTCGCCGTACAGCGAGTTGGCGTGCGAGGTGCCGCCGGGCAGGGCGATCAGGCTGGAATGCGGGTAGAGCCTGCGAACCTCGAGGCTGCCCTCATACGGGGTCGCGGCGTCGAGCGTCTCGTCGATGAGCAGCGCGCTCGCCACCTTCGACCCGTCGACCTTCACCGGGGTGTGCGCCGGCGCGGGCCAGTACAGGCAGGGGGCATTGTACCAGGCGTTGGCCCAGGTTTCAAACGGCGCCTTCGCGAACGTCGCCCAGTTGTTGCGCGACCAGGTCGACCACGCCGTCGCGGCGAGGACGCCGGCGGCTGTGAGCTTGCCCATGTGACGCCTCTGCGAGGGTGCGACGAGCGGCAAGGGGCTCTCCGTTGCCGGACGTACGCTCCCATCGGTCGGCCGCGGCGACGCAATGGCGGGTGCTCGCGGTGTTCGCCCGCCGCGAAACCGAACCGTGACACGCGCGAAGCGGACATGTGCTCGGGACCCGGCTGGTTGGATGAGATCGTGGCGTGCAGGTGTTGCAGCCATGTTGGGTAAGCAGTCGGCAGATGAGACCGGAGAGGATGCTGTGACCACCATGTTGACCGCGACGGCGCTGACCGCCACCGACCGGTGCGACCGGTGCGGTGCTCAGGCCTACGTGCGGGTGATCCTGGCGTCCGGGTCGGAGTTGCTGTTCTGCGGCCACCACGCTCGCGAGTTCGAGCCCGGCTTGCGGGCGGTGGCGGCGAGCATTCACGACGAGACGGAGCGGCTGACCGACACGCCGGCCATCGCAGCGCTCGACGAGCGCTGACCCCTGACACGACGATGGCCCCGCCCGATTTGCCGGGCGGGGCCATCGCTTGCTTTCAATCGAGGTAGTCGCGCAGCACCTGTGACCGCGACGGGTGGCGCAGCTTGGACATCGTCTTCGACTCGATCTGGCGAATCCGCTCCCGGGTGACGCCGTAGACCTGGCCGATCTCGTCCAGGGTGCGCGGCTGGCCGTCGGTGAGCCCGAAGCGCAGCTTCACCACCCCGGCCTCCCGTTCGGACAGGGTCTGCAGCACCGACTGCAGCTGGTCCTGCAGCAGGGTGAACGACACCGCGTCGACCGCGACGACCGCCTCGGAGTCCTCGATGAAGTCGCCGAGCTGGCTGTCGCCCTCGTCGCCGATGGTCTGGTCGAGACTGATCGGCTCCCGGGCATACTGCTGGATCTCCAGCACCTTGTCCGGGGTGATGTCCATCTCCTTGGCGAGCTCCTCCGGCGTGGGCTCACGGCCGAGGTCTTGCAGCAGTTCGCGCTGGATGCGGCCCAGCTTGTTGATGACCTCGACCATGTGCACCGGGATGCGGATGGTGCGCGCCTGGTCGGCCATCGCCCGGGTGATCGCCTGGCGGATCCACCAGGTGGCGTAGGTGGAGAACTTGTAGCCCTTGGTGTAGTCGAACTTCTCCACCGCGCGGATCAGGCCCAGGTTGCCTTCCTGGATCAGGTCCAGGAAAGCCATGCCGCGCCCGGTGTAGCGCTTGGCCAGCGACACCACCAGCCGCAGGTTCGCCTCCAGCAGGTGGTTCTTGGCCCGCTCGCCGTCGCGGACGATCCAGCGCAGGTCGCGCCGCAGCTGGGTGGGCAGTTTCTCGGCCGCCTCCTCGGCCTGGCGCAGCCGCTCGGCGCTGTAGAGCCCGGCCTCGATCCGCTTGGCGAGGTCGACCTCCTCCTCGGCGTTTAGCAGCGCAACCTTGCCGATCTGCTTGAGGTAGGCGCGCACCGAGTCGGCCGAGGCGGTCATCTCGGCGTCCTTGCGCGCCTGGCGCAGCGCCTCGGACTCCTCCTCGTCCTCCCAGGTGAAGTCCGCGCCCTCCTCGGCCTCCGCCTCCACCTCGACGTCCTCGACAGTGGCGTCGGCCTCGGCGAGCTCGTCGGGTTCGATGGCGTCGGCGATGGCTTCGGAGATCACCTCGGCGTCGGCCGGCTCGACTGACTCGACTGACCCGGCCGGCTTCACCGCGGTCTTCTCGGCGGTCTTCTCGGCGGTCTTCTCGGCGGTCTTGGCAGCCTTCTGGACGGGTTTGGCGGCCCGTGCGGCCGGTCTGACGGGCACCTTGGCCGCCGGCTTCGCGGCGGTCTTGGCCGCCTTTGCCGCGGGCGTGGCCGTCGCGGTGACCCGCTTGGTCGCAGTGGCCGCGGCGACCGCGGTCTTGCGGGCCGGCTCGTCCAACTCTGCTGGGATTGACTTGCTCGCGGCCACGAACGCCCTTTCACCACGTCGTGCTGACGGACCGCGGTCCATCGCACTTCTAGTTTGGTCCGCTGATGCGGTGGGAAGAGCGGGTCAGCTCGCCGTCTGTTGGTCGGCTCAGAATTCGAGTCCAGTACGTGCGCAGTGCCCTGGGCGACATTGTACTGCGCCCGCTGGGCTCCGCCAGGCGACGGACGCTCGGCCGGCTACCGGGCGCATGAGCCGCGCTACTCGCCGTGCCGCTCCGCGGCCGCCATCGCCGCGCCGACGATGCCAGCGTTGTTCAGTAACTGCGCTGGTTCCACCGCCGTGTTCAGCTCCAGCAACGGCACCCACTTCTCGGAGTCCTTGCTGACCCCGCCGCCGACGACGAACAGGTCGGGCGTGAACAGCCTCTCGACGTGCGCCATGTACTCCTGCACGCGCACGGCCCACTTCTTGTAGGACATCTCGTGCTTCTCTTTGACCGAGGCGGCGGCGCGGGTCTCCGCGTCATGACCGCCCAGCTCCAGATGCCCGAGCTCGGTGTTGGGCACCAGCCGGCCGTCGACCAGGACGGCGCTGCCGATCCCGGTGCCGAACGTCAGCAGGATCACCACACCGGCCACCCCCTTCGCGGCGCCGAAGCGCGCCTCGGCAATCCCCGCCGCGTCGGCGTCGTTGAGCACGATCACCTCCGTGCCGGTGGTCGCGGTGAACGCCGCGTCGACGTCGGTGCCGACCCAGCTCGGGTCGACGTTGGCCGCCGACCTGGCCACGCCGTGCTTGATGATTGCCGGGAAGGTGGCCCCGACGATGCCGTGCCAGTCGGCGTCGCGCACCAGACGGGCCACCACCTTGGCGACCGCCTCCGGCGTGGACGGGTGGGGCGTCGCGATGCGCACCCGCGGGGTCACCAGCTCGCCGGTGACGGTGTCGACGACGGCGCCCTTGATCCCGGTCCCGCCGATGTCCACGCCGAATGCCTGATCGGGTTTCTCGCCCACCGCCTGCTCCTGCCCTGTCTGTCCCGATCACCGCCGGGATCGGTGGGGCGTACCTTATCGCCACCGCTGTGCGACGACCTCGTTTGTGGTGCGATGACCGTCATGGCTCACGCGCAGCAGTTGCCCGGTCGGCGAGAGCTCGCGGAGTTCGCGATCTCGCTGGCGGTGGGCGCCGGGGCGGTTGCTCGCACGGGGCGCGGCGAGCGGTTCGACGTCACCGCTAAGAGCACGCCGACCGACGTCGTCACCGATGTGGACCGTGCGGTCGAGCGGTGGCTCGTCGACCGCATCGGCGAGCAGCGCCCGGGCGACGCGATCCTGGGCGAGGAGGGCGGCGGACGCGCGGGGACGTCAGGCGTCCGGTGGCTCCTCGACCCGATCGACGGCACGGTGAACTTCGTCCTCGGGCTGCCGCAGTACGCGGTGTCCGTCGCGGCCGAGCTGGACGGGCGGATCGTCGCCGGCTGCGTGCACAACCCGGAAAGTGGCGAGGTGTTCCACGCCTCGCTCGGCGGCGGGGCGTTCCTCGGCGAGCTGCGGCTCACCGGGCCGCGGGAGGTCGCGCTCGACCGAGCCGTCGTAGGCACGGGCTTCGGCTACGACGCCGGGCGGCGGGTGCGGCAGGCGCGCGTGGCGGCAGAGCTGCTGGGCCGGGTCGCGGACATCCGCCGCATCGGCGCGGCGAGCCTGGATCTCTGCGCGGTCGCAGCCGGCCGGCTCGACGCCTACTTCGAAGTCGGGCTCAACCCATGGGACTGGGCAGCCGGGCTTCTCGTCGCAGAAGAGGCCGGATGCGTGGCCGCGCCGCCCGCGCAGGATGGCACGGACGCGGGCCTGACGGTCGCGGCCGGAGCCGCGCTGGCACCGGCGTTGTTCCGGCTGCTGGACGAGCTGGGCGCGGCGGACGTGTGAGCGCCGTCAGCAGGTGGGCGACGGGTGCGGCGTCGACCGTGCCGTCGCGCCCGGCGTGGCGGCCAGGCGGCCCGCCCGCGGCGGCGTCTGCCCGACGTGCGCGGCCAGCATCTCCTGCTTGACCTGCGCCGCCGTCGCGACCCGAACGAACTTCAGACCGACCGAGACCTCGACCAGCGAGGACGTGAGGTCGGTGCGTGACGTGGGCACGAGCGTCGCGCCGGGCAGGTAGAACGAGATCAGCTTCGCCGCGGCGGCGCCGCTGCCGACGTAGCGGATCTCGCCGACGCCGGCGATCGTGCCCGAGTTGTCGTTGCCGACCGTCGCGATCTGGAACCCGTCGGCGCGCAGGGCGGCGCTGACGCTGCTCGCGAGCCCGTTGCGCGGAGTGGGCGCGGTGGCCGTGCCGTTGAGGATGTTGACGGAGACCGCACCGGGCTGCGGAAGCACGGTCGGCGCGGCAGTCGTCGGGCAGCTGGGCTGGGCCTGCGGATGCTGGTCGACGTTCGCCCGATGGATGACCCGCCACCAGACCAGCGCGGTGAGCAGCGACAAGCCGAGCAGGAACGCCAGCGCGGGCAGCGGCCGGCGCGCGGATGCTCGGACCACGTTCGGATCTCCTGGCGGTGGCGAGTCGACGCAGCCATCGAAGCGTGCGAGCCGTTGAGCGCGGCTGGTCGATTGTGGGCAGATTGTGAGCGAAAGCCTAACCCGGAGGCCTCGCGGGAATGCGCAGGCAGGCCCGGTGGTTCACGCGCACGGTGAAGGCTGTATGGTTCCGCGGCCGTCCTTCACAACTTCCCGGGAGGTGGCTAGAAGTGGTCCGCCGACCCGGGCACAAACCCCGTCCCCCGTACGTTGCATCGCGCACACGACACGCCCCGGCGCAGCTGCTGAGGGCACGCTGTGAGCAGCGAAACCCGCTTGCCGGACGTGACGACAATTCACCGGCGAGCCGATCGAGGAGTTGAAGATGGCCACCGATTACGACGCCCCGCGCCGTGGCGAAGTGGACGAGCTGAGCGAGGACTCGCTCGAGGAACTCAAGGCGCGGCGCGCCGAGGCTCAGTCCGGGCTGATCGACGTCGACGAGGCCGACCTGGCCGAGTCGCAGGAGCTCCCGGGGGCGGACCTGTCCAGCCTCTCCGGCGAGGAGCTCACCGTCCGGGTGCTCCCTAAGCAAAGCGACGAGTTCACCTGCTCGAGTTGCTTCCTGGTCCACCACCGCAGCCGGCTGGCGCGAGAGAAGAACGGCCAGTACATCTGCCGGGACTGCGCATAGGCAGCTCCCGACCGGTCAACCTCCGGCGCGCAGGCTGAGGCCTCCGTCCAGCACGAGTGTCTGACCGGTGATCCAGCTCGCGTCCGCCGAGGCAAGAAACGCCACGGCGGACGCGACATCCTCGGGCTCGCCGAGCCGGCCGAGCGGGTACCGGGAGGCCACCTTCTCCTCCCGGCCCTCGTAGAGGGCCGCGGCGAAGCGGGTCTTCACCACCGCCGGCGCCACCGCGTTCACCCGCAGCTGCGGGCTCAGCTCGAGGGCGAGCTGAGCGGTCAGCGCGATCACCGCCGACTTGCTGATGCCGTAGAACGCGATGCCAGGTGACGGAAACAGCCCGGCGAAGGACGACAGGTTGACCACGGCACCGGACGCGCCGGCGCCCAGCCCCGCTTCGCGGGCCCGGCGAACCCAGGAGAGCACCGCCAGCACGTTCACATCCATGATCTTGCGCGCGACGGCGTCGTCGATCTCGGCGAGCGGGCCGTAGGCGGGGTTGACGCCGGCGTTGTTCACCAGCACGTCGAGCCGGCCGAACGTCGAGCAGGCGGTGGCGACCGCGTCGGCCTGGTGCGCGGGATCGTCGGCCCGCCCGGGCACGGCCGCGGCGTACTGCGGACCGCCCAGTGTCTCGACGGCGGCGGCGAGGGCCTCCGGCTTGCGCGCGGTGATGAGCACCCGCCCACCCTCGTCGACCAGGCGCTGCGCGATGGCCAGGCCGATTCCCCTGCTGGCACCGGTGATCAAGGCCACCTGGCCGGCGAATCGCGCCGTCATGCGGCAGGCGGGATCTGCTCGCGGAGCAGGGTGACGAGGCGGTCCGGGTGCCGGCTGCTGACCACCCAGTACGGCGTCGGGTCGTCGGGGTCGTCGAGCCACAGCTGTACGCCGGGCCCGATCCAGGGTCGGATCGAGACGAACGCGGCCGGGTCGCCCTCGCGGCCGACCACCCGCCGCAGGGTGCGGGCGTCGAGCGCGACGACGCCGCTGACGTAACGCAGCGGCAGGTGCGCGCCGCGCACCCGCAGCTCCCCGCCGCTGATGGACAGGCTGGCGCGGCTGAGGAACCAGGTGATGATCACCGACAGCGGCAGGAGCGTGCACCACGGGATCCAGTCGGTCAGCGGAAGCCCGCCGATGTGGAACTCCGCGGCGAGGATGGCGGCGACGCCGAGCCCCACCGGATACCACCACCAGGGCGCCCGCAGCCGCTCGTGATACTCCACCGCAGTCGCTCCAGCCGACGGTGACGGCCCGGGCGTGCGCGCAGCATCGGCCGTCATGGCAGCCAGGGTAACGTTGCCCGCCGTGGGCTCATCCGATGCAGCCGCTCGCTGTGCTCACGACCGAGACGCGCACTCGCTGACGGTGCTGGTCCGCCGTCTGCACCCCGACGCGCAGCTTCCCTCCTACTCGCTGCCCGGAGACGCCGGGGCAGACCTGGTGACGACCGTCGACGCGCGGCTGGCGCCGGGCCAGCGGGCGGTGCTGCCGACGGGCCTGGCGATCGCGCTGCCCCCCGGCTACGCCGCGTTCGTGCATCCTCGCTCGGGGCTCGCGGCGCGGGCCGGGCTCGCCCTGGTGAACGCCCCGGGCACGATCGACGCCGGTTACCGCGGCGAGATCAAGCTGATCGTGATAAACCACGACCCGGTGACGCCGCTCGTCCTGCACCGCGGTGACCGGGTCGCGCAGCTGGTGATCCAGCGCGTCGAGTGCGCCCGGTTCGAGGACGTGCCGGAACTGCCCCCGTCCGAGCGCGGCGACGGCGGGCACGGGTCGACGGGCGGGGCGGCGGCGCTCGCGCGGACCGGGGCGGGGGCGCTCGCGCGGACCGGGACGCCGACGACGCGGGGGGAGGCCTGAATGCGGTTGCGACGCCGCGAGAAGCGCACCGAGCGCTCGAAGATCGACGCGACCCCGCCGTGGGAGACCCGACACCGCGCCGAGCCGGAGCCGACGGCGGGGCCGTTCGACGTGCGCGATGCACCCGACGACGGGTTGAGCCGGGTCGATCTGGGCGCGCTGCGGATCCCGGTGTGGCCCGGCGCCGACCTGCGACTGGACATGAACGAGGCCCAGCAGGTGGTCTCGGCGACGCTGAACAGCCCGCACGGCCAGATGCAGCTCGGCGTCTTCGCCGCGCCCCGCAACGAAGGCATCTGGGAGGCGGTTCGCGCCGAGATCCGCGAGTCGCTGGCCGCCCAGGGCGGCTCGGCCAAGGACCGCCCGGGCGGTCCGTTCGGCATCGAGCTGGTGGGCAAGCTGGCGGTCGAGGGCGGGTTGATGCCGGTGCGCTTCGTCGGCGTCGACGGTCCGAGGTGGTTCCTGCGGGCCATGCTGGTCGGCCCTGTCGCGGTCGAGAGCGCTCTCGCCGCGCCGTTCGAGCAGGTGCTGCGGCAGGTCGTGATCGTCCGGGGGAATGAGCCGCTGCCGGTTCGCGAGCCGGTGCCGCTGCAACTGCCCAAGGAGGCGCTTGCGCAGCTCGAGCGGGCCGACGACACGAGCACCGCCGACGGCAGCGCCTCTGACGGCGGCGGCAACGGTGCCCGGCGTCCCGACGGTACGAGGTAGTCGATGGCCGGCCGGCGAACCGCGCGACGCCCTTACCCTTGGGTGGACCTGGATGACCGGGCGGGCCGACCCGCCGCAGGGGTGGAGGGTGCACCAGTGAGCGAGCCGACGGCCCGGCGCGACGCGGGGCTCGGGGAGCACCCGGCAGACGCCGACGCTGCGGCCGGCGACGTGCCCGGAGTCCGTGAGCAGTACCGGCGTCAGCTGATCGAAGGCATCGGCGGATGGTCGGGGACGCTGATCACCGCCATCCCCACCGTCGTCTTCGTCATCGTCAACGCCGTGCGCGGGCTGCACTGGGCGATCGTCGCAGCGGTCGGGTCGGCGGCGGTACTTGCCGGCTACCGGATGCTGCGCCGCCAGCCCCTCCAGCAGGTGCTGAGCGGCCTGGTCGGTGTCGTGGTGGCATCGCTGATCGCGGCACGCACCGGCCAGGCCCGCAGCTACTTCCTGCTCGGCATCTGGAGCAGCTTCGCCTATGCCGCCGTGTTCGCCGCGTCGCTGGCCGTTCGGCGTCCGCTGATCGGGCTGTTGTGGGAGTTCGTCGACCCGTTCCCCGCGGACGACGGCGTGCGCTGGTATCGCCGCCGGACCCTGTTGCGCGCCTACATGCTGGCGACGCTCGCCGCGACCGCGGTGTTCGCCGCGCGGGGCGTCGTACAGCTCACCCTGTTCCGGCACGACGCGACCGGCTGGCTGGCCTTTGCCCGCGTGGCGATGGGCTACCCGCTCTACATCGCGGCGCTCGGTTACGCCGTCTGGGTGATCCGCCGGGCCCGGCACCGCCTCGCCGCGCACTGACCCGTCGCCGTGGCGCCCCGGCCACCGCTGCTGCGGACGGATCTGCCGCGAAACGCTACGCGGCGCAGACCGACCGGCGGATCGCCGGCTCGGACTCCGGCAGCGCGACGAACAGCAGCTCGTCGCCCGGTTCGAGCGGCTCGTCCGGCGTCGGGACGATCACCTGGGAGCCTCGCACGATCGCCACCAGAGCAGCGTCCTCCGGCAGCGCCAGCTCGCGCACCGGCGTGCCCGCGCAGGGCGCGCCCTTGGGCAGCGTCACCTCGACCAGGTTGGCCTGCCCCTGGCGCAGGCTGAACAGGCGCACGATGTCACCCACTTCGACGGCCTCTTCGACGAGCGCGGCCAGCACCCGCGGCGTCGAGACGGCGACGTCGACCCCCCACGCCTCGGTGAACAGCCACTCGTTGTTCGGGTGGTTGATGCGGGCCACGACGCGTCCGACGGAGAACTCCGTCTTGGCTAGTAGGGACACGACGAGGTTCACCTTGTCGTCGCCGGTTGCGCCGACCACCACGTCGTACTGCTCGAGCTTGGCGTTCTCGAGGTTCTCGACCTCGCAGGCGTCGCCCTGCAGCCACTCCGCGCCAGGGATGCGCTTCGGAGTGATCTTGGCCGAGTCCTTGTCGATCAGCAGCACCGAGTGCCCGTTGTCGATCAGCTCGCGGGCGATGGAACGCCCGACCGCGCCTGCCCCCGCGATCGCGACCTTCACCGGTTGGCCTTCATGCGGGTACCCCTTCCGGTGCCCTGCTCGTCGCATCCCGCAGCAGCTCGGTGCGCTCGTCGGTGGTCAGCATGTGCAGCAGGTCGCCGTCCTGGATAACGGTCGCCGCAGTCGGCAGCTCGCCGGTGCCGAACCTGGTGAGCAGCGCGGTGCGGGCTCCGGTGGTGGACTCCAGCTCGCTGATCCGCCGGCCGACCCAGCCCTCGTGCGGGACCACTTGCAGCATCACCACCGCGCCGGACGGGTCGCGCCACGCCTCCGAGGTCGACTCGCCGAGCAGCGCCTTGAGCAGCCGGCTCGCCGTCCACGGCACGGTAGCGATCGTCGGGATGCCCAGGCGTTCGTACACCTCGGCGCGCTTGGCGTCGTAGATGCGGGCGACCACCTTCTGCACGCCGAACGTTTCGCGCGCCACCCGGGCGGCGATGATGTTGGAGTTGTCGCCGCTGCTCACCGCGGCGAACGCCGACGCCTGCTCGATGCCGGCCGCGATCAGCGTGTCGCGGTCGAAGCCCATGCCGGTCACCCGACGGCCGGTGAACCCGTCGCCGAGGCGACGGAACGCGCCCTCGTCCTGGTCGATGACCGCCACGGTCTGCTCCAGGCGCTCGAGGTGATGCGCGAGCGTCGAGCCCACCCGTCCACACCCCATGATGACCACGTGCACGGCGCGACGGTACCGCCCGGGACCGGCCAACCGCGAACCGACGTATCGTGCGCCGCGTGGTCGGGGAGTTGATCGGCACGGTGCTCGAGCTGCGGGCCGGCGCCGCGGCGCACGGCGGGCACTGCCTGGCCCGCATCGGCGACCAGCCGCACGGCCGGGTGGTGTTCGTGCGGCACGCCCTGCCGGGGGAACGGGTCCGGGCTCGGGTGACCGAGGACCGCGGCGGCCGGTTCTGCCGCGCGGACGCGATCGAGGTGCTCGAGGCGTCACCCGACCGGGTCGCTCCGCCCTGCCCGCACGCCGGGCCGGGGCGGTGCGGCGGATGCGACTGGCAGCACGCGACGGGCGCCGCGCAACGGCGGATCAAGGCCGCTGTCGTGCGCGAGCAGTTCGCCCGGCTGGCCGGCGTCGACGTCGAGGTGGACGCCGAGGAGCTGCCCGGCGGCCTGCTCGGCTGGCGGACCCGCACCGTTTACGCCGCCGACGGCGCAGGTCGGCTCGGCCTGCGCCGGCATCGCTCGCACGACGTCGAGCGGCTGGAGCGCTGCCCGCTCGGCGCGCCGGGCGTCGGCGACACGCCTGCCCTCCACCGGCGCTGGCCCGGCGTCGACGGGGTCGAGGCCGCGGTCGACGACGCGGGCGCCGTTGCCCTGCTGGAGCACCGGTCGGGCGCCGGCCGGCAGGCGCGTGGCCGCCGGCCGCCCGACCGGGTGCGGGTCGTCGACGGGCCGTCGCGGTTGCACCACACGGTCGGCGGGCGCGACTTCGCGGTGGACGCGGCGGGTTTCTGGCAGGTGCATCCGCACGCGGCCGCGACGTTCGGCACGGCGCTCGTCGATGGCGTCTCGCCGCAGCCCGGCGAGACGGTGCTCGACCTCTACGCCGGCGGGGGCCTGTTCACCGCGCTGCTCGCCGACGCGGTCGGCCCGACCGGCGCGGTGCTCGGCGTGGAGGCGTCCCGTCAGGCCGTCGCCGACGCCGCGGCCAACCTGGCCGGGACGCCATGGGCGAAGGTCGAGCTCGGCCGGGTGCAGGTCTCGCTGGTTCGGGGGCTGGACCTGCGCCCGGACGTCGTCGTGCTGGACCCGCCTCGTGCGGGCGCCGGCGGCGACGTCATGGCCGCGCTGGTCGCACTGCGGCCGCGCGTGATCGGCTACGTCGGCTGCGACCCGGCGTCGCTGGCTCGTGACGTTCGCGTGGCGCTGGATGCGGGCTGGTCGATCGCCCGGCTGCGAGCCTTCGACGCGTTCCCGATGACCCACCACGTCGAGTGTCTGGCCGTGCTCAGCCCGCCGACTGGGACCGCGAGGCGGCCGGCAGGCCGGGCGGCGACCACGTAGTCTTCGGATTTGTGAGCGTCCTTTCCCGAGTGAGCTGTCCAGCCGATCTGCGTGAGCTCAGCCACGAGGAGATCGTGCTGCTGTCGGCGGAGATCCGCGACCTGCTTGTGCAGACGGTCTCGCGGAGCGGGCAGGGTCACCTGGGCCCGAACCTCGGCGCGGTCGAGCTCACCATCGCGCTGCACCGGGTGTTCGACTCGCCCACCGAGCCGATCCTGTTCGACGTCGGCCACCAGGCGTACGTCCACAAGATCCTCACCGGGCGGGCCGACCGTATCGACACGCTGCGGCAGCGCGGCGGCATCTCCGGCTACCCGAACCGGTCGGAGAGCCCGCATGACTGGATCGAGAACTCGCACGCCTCCACCGCGCTCTCCTATGCCGACGGGCTGGCGAAGGCGTTCGAGGTGCGCGGCGAGCGGCGGCCGGTCGTCGCGGTGGTCGGCGACGGCGCGCTCACCGGCGGGATGTGCTGGGAGGCGCTGAACAACATCGCCGCCGCCGATCGCCCCGTGATCCTCGTGGTCAACGACAACGGCCGCTCCTACGCGCCGACGATCGGTGGCTTTGCAGAGCACCTGGCCGAGATGCGGCTCCGCCCGGGGTACGAGCGGGTGCTCGGCACGGTGAAGGGCACCCTGCCCCGGGTGCCGGTGGTCGGCGCACCGCTCTACGACGCCCTGCACGGCATGAAGCGCGGCGTCAAAGACCTGCTGGCCCCGCAGGGCATGTTCGAGGACCTGGGCCTGAAGTACGTCGGGCCGGTGAACGGCCACGACGTGGCGACGCTCGAGCACGCGTTCTCGCTCGCCCGGCGCTTCGACGGCCCGGTGATCGTTCACTGCGTCACCCGCAAGGGGTACGGCTATCCGCCAGCCGAGAACGACGAGGCCGACCAGCTGCACCAGTGGCGCGGGCCGATCGACCCGGTGACCGGGCGGGTGCTGCCCAAGGTGGGGCGCACCTGGACGAGCGTCTTCTCCGAGGAGCTCGTGGGCATCGCCCAGCAGCGCGACGACGTCGTAGCGATCACCGCGGCGATGTGCGAGCCGACCGGGCTCTCCGAGTTCCAGAAGACGTTCCCGAACCGCTGCTACGACGTGGGGATCGCCGAGCAGCACGCGATGGCCTCGGCCGCGGGGCTGGCGAGCGGCGGGCTGCACCCGGTGGTCGCCGTGTACGCCACGTTCCTGAACCGAGCCTTCGACCAGTTGCTGATGGACGTCGCGCTGCACCGGCTCCCGGTCACCGTCGTGCTCGACCGGGCGGGGATCACCGGCCAGGACGGCCCGAGTCACCACGGCATGTGGGATCTCGCGATCCTCGGCGTGGTTCCCGGCCTGCGGCTGGCCGCGCCGCGCGACGAGGCGACGCTGCGCGCCGAGTTGTGCGAGGCGCTCGAGCACCAGAGCGGCCCGACCGTCGTCCGGTTCCCGAAGACGCCGCTCGGCGCAGGTGTGCCGGCCGTGCGCACGGTCGGCGGGGTGGACGTGCTCGCCGAGCCGGACGAGGGCGACGTGGACGTCCTGGTGATCGCGATCGGCGCGGTCGGGAGCGAGGTGCTGGACGCCGCGGGCGGTGTGCGGAGCGCGGGCTACACCGTGCGGGTGGTCGATCCGCGCTGGGTGATGCCGGTCGACCCCGCGCTGGTCGAGCTTGCCCGGCACGCCCGCCTCGTCGTCACCGTGGAGGACGGAGTGGCCATCGGCGGCGCGGGGTCGCGGGTCGGCCAGGTGATGCGCGCGGCCGGCGTGGACGTGCCGTGCCGCGAGGTCGGCCTGCCCACCGCGTTCCTGGCCCACGGGCACCCGGCCGAGGTGCGCGCCGCCTGTGGGCTCACCGCCCAGGACATCGGCCGCAACATCGTCGAATGGGCCGCGCGTGTGCAGCGCGGCGACGCGACGGACAATGACGCGACCGCAGCTGACGGCCGCGCCGGCGTCCCGGACTCCGACCGCGCCGCCGAGCCGGCCGGCGACTGATCTCGTCCCCCGACGAAACCGACCGGAGGAGGCAATCTCGATGCGCGTACTCGTCGTCGAGGACGAGGTACAGCTGGCCGAGGCGGTCGCCCGCGGCCTGCGCCGTGAGGGCATGGCCGTCGACGTCTCCGTCGACGGGGACGACGGCTACCGCAAGGCCGCGTTGACCCGCTACGACGTGGTGGTGCTCGACCGCGACCTGCCCGGCATGTCCGGCGACGACATCTGCCGGCGGCTCGCCGACGACGGCGTCCTCACCCGCGTGATCATGCTGACCGCCAGTGGCACCGTCGAGGACAAGGTGGCCGGGCTGGCCCTCGGCGCCGACGACTACCTCGCCAAACCGTTCGCGTTCGCCGAGCTGGTCGCACGGGTACGCGCGCTCGGCCGGCGCACCACGCCGGCCGCGCCGCCGGTGCTCACCGCCGGCGACATCGAGCTGGACTCCGCCCGCCGCACCGTCACGCGCGGCGGCGAGCTGATCGACCTGACCCGCAAGGAGTTCGGCGTCCTCGAGACGCTGCTGTCGGCGCACGGCGCGGTGGTGAGCAGCGAGGAGCTGCTGGACCGGGTGTGGGACGAGAACGCCGACCCGTTCACCACCACGGTCCGGGTGACGATGATGACCCTGCGCCGCAAGCTGGGTGAGCCGCCGATCATCGACACGGTGGTCGGCTCGGGCTACCGCATCGACCCGGCCACCCTGGCTGGCGCGGCCGCTGATCAGGAGGCCGGATCCGTCCAGTGAGGCTGTTCCGCCCGACGCTGCGCATCCGCATGGCGTTGCTCTACGGCGGATTGGTCCTGGTCGTCGGCGTTGCGCTGAGCATCACCTCGATCCTCCTGCTGGACCGGTCGATCGCGCGACTGCCGATCTTCAACAGCCGTGGCACCATCACCATCACCGACCAGGCGGGGCACAGCAGCCAGCCGCTGGACCCGGCCGCGCTGGAGTCCTCGGCCCGGCAGGCCGCGCGGGACTACTTCCTGCACACCGGGCTGATCTACTTCGCGATCATCGTCGTCATCGGCGCGGCCGGCGGCTACCTGCTCGCCAAGCAGGCGCTGCGCCCGATCCAGCAGGTCACCCGTACCGCACAGCAGCTCTCCACCGAGACGCTGGACCAGCGCATCAACCTCGGCGGCCCGGACGACGAGCTGCGCGAGCTCGCCGACACGTTCGATGAGATGCTCGCCCGGCTTGACGCCGCCTTCGACAGCCAGCGGCTGTTCGTCGCCAACGCCAGCCACGAGCTGCGCACCCCCCTGTCGGTGATGCGCACCGAGCTCGACGTCACGCTCTCCGACCCCGGCGCGTCGGCGGAGGAGCTGCGCCGGATGGGCGAGGTTGTGCTCACCGCCACCGAGCGGGCGCAGCGGCTGGTCGGCTCGCTGCTCACCCTGGCCCGGCTGCAGGCCGGCGTGCGGGGCGAGCTGGAGATCAACGAGCCGATCGACCTCGCCGCGCTCGTGCCGTCCGTGCTGGACGCGGTGGCGGCAGAGGCGCAGGACCGGGGGATCACCGTCGAGTCCGAGACGGCGCCGGCGCGCACGCTGGGCGATCCGCGGCTGCTGGAGCGGCTGGTCGGGAACCTGGTCGAGAACGCGGTGCGGCACAACGTCCCCGGCGGGTGGCTGCGGGTCACCTGCGGCGAGACCGGCGACCGGGTATGGCTGCACGTGGCCAACGGCGGAGCGGTGATCCCGCCCGACGACGTGGTGGCGCTCTTCGAGGCGTTCCGCCGCGGGCGCGGCTCGCGCGCCCGGACAGCGACCCGCGGCGCCGGGCTGGGGCTGTCCATCGTGCGGCTGATCGTCGAGGCGCATCACGGACGGCTGCAGGCCGCGGCACCACCGTTCGGCGGGTTGGCCATGCGGGTCGAGTTGCCGAGCCCACCGGAGGCTCGCGGCGAGCGCGCCCCCGCCGTGCCGTACGCGCGGCAGACCGCCCCCGGATGATCGGCCGGTCGGATCCGCGAGATTCGGCCGATGCGCCCGAGATCATGACGGGGTCTGGCGGGAGCCGAGCGCGGCGGCCAACTGGCCGGCGGTGAGCTCGACCTGCCAGGGCCGGGCGCCGAACCCGACCAGCGCCGCCCGGACCGCCTCTTCGGTCGGCGGCTCCGGCGGCGCCCAGGCCAGCCGTCGGACGGTGTCGGACGCGAGCAGGTTCTGCGCCAGCACGGCGTGGTCTGACGCCAGCCGGGTGATGACCTCCCGGCAGCGGGCGAGGCGATCGGCGGCCGCCGGCTCACGATCGCGCCAGCGGGAGGCGGGCGGCACGGGATCCACGCCGCCGCCGGTGACGGGGGGAAGTTCCTGCTCGGGGAGCGCCCGCGCCTGTTCGAGCGCCGCCAGCCAGCGGCTGGCCTGACGCCGCTGGCGGGGGCCGCCGAAGATCGGCAGCGCGACGAGCTCCTCGACCTGGCGCGGGTTCGCCCGCGCCGCCGCCACGATGGCCGAATCGGGAAGCACCCGACCGGGTGCGATGTCGCGGGCGGCGGCGAGCTGGTCGCGGGCGTACCAGAGCGCGCGCACGGCCGCGAGCTGGCGGCGTCCGCGCACGGCGTGGATGCCCGAGGTTCGCCGCCACGGGTCCTCCCGCGGCGACACCGGCGGGGCGGTCCGCTCCGCTTCGAACTCCTGCTCGGCCCACTCCGTCTTGCCGGCGGCGGCGAGCTCGGCGGCGAGCTCCTCGCGCAGCGCGGCCAGCAGCTCCACGTCCAGGGCCGCGTAGGCGAGCCACTCCCGCGGAAGCGGCCGGATGCTCCAGTCGGCCGCGGAGTGCTCCTTCTCCAGCCGCACGCCGAGGTGCTGGGCGACCATGGTGCCGAGGGCGACCCGCTCGTCACCGAGCAACCGGCCGGCGAGCTCGGTGTCGAACAGCCGCCGCGGGCGTAACCCGAGGTCGGTCAGGCACGGCAGGTCCTGGCTCGCGGCGTGCAGGATCCATTCCACGCCGGCGAGGGCGTCGTCGATCGGGCGGAGGTCGGTGAGCTCGATCGGGTCGATCAGCACCGTCCCGGTGCCCGCACGGCGCAGCTGCACCAGATAGGCGCGCTGGCTGTAGCGGTAGCCCGACGCCCGCTCGGCGTCCACGGCCACCGGGCCGGTGCCGGCGGAGAGCGCCTCGGCGGCCGCGGCCACCTGGGCTTCGGTGGTCAGGGCGTCGGGCACGCCGTCCGCGGGCTCGCGCAGCACCGGCATCGACGCCGGTGCGGGTGCGCCGTCAGCGTCGGTCACTGCCGAGGACCGTGACTCCCTCGGGTGGCAGTCCGGCGGCGGCGCAGAGCAGGTCGACGAACGCGAGCAGGTGCGAGCCGAGGTCGGCGCTGCGGGCCGTCCAGGACCCGCGCAGCTCCAGCGTCACCGTGGTCCGCGGCCCCTGCAGGTCGCCGAACCGGGTGGACGTGGTCTGGGTGACCGTGCCGCCCGCCGCCACGTGCTCGGCGCCCCGCTCACCCAGCGCGTCGGTGAGCCAGCTCCAGCCGACCTCGGGCAGCAGCGGGTCGCCGGCCATGTCCGGCTCGACCTCGGCGGAGGCGAATGCGACCAGGCGCAGCACGCCGTCCCAGGCCTCCGCGCCGTCCGGGTCGTAGAGCAGGACCAGCCGGCCGGCGGCGAGCTCCTCGCCGCTACCTGCGTCGCGGACGTCGGCGGAGACGGCGTACGTCCAGGGAGCGAGCCGCTGCGGGGCGCGGATCGGCTCGACGCGCACCTCCCGGCGGACCCGGGCGCCGGCGAGGCTTTCCACCGCGCGGCGGAACTCCGCCGGCGTGCTCGCCGGGTCGTCGTCGGGTCGCCGGGCGCCGCGGGGCGCGTCGTCCGACAGGTCGGTGTCGGAGACGTCGTCCGGCGGCGGGGGCGGGGTCACGGGTCTCACGGGTGTCGGCGTACTCCTACTCGGGTGGCGGCTCGAGCCGGCGGGGTGTCGGCTCAGGCGGCCCGCGGGGGCTGGGCGGCACGGCGCGCCGGCCGGGCGGCCGGGCGGGGCAGGATCGGGTCGAGGACGAAACCGGTGCCACACTCGGTGCACACCCGGTCCGGGCAGTCGGCGCCGTGGCCCTCGAGGCAGGGCGGCGACTCGATCGCGCGTACGTCGCGGCAGCTCGGGCAGGGCAGGTACAGCAAGGCGTGCAAGGCGGACCTCCGAGGGAGCGCGTGTCGACATCCTCTCCCCGCCACGTTCGCACGCATGACCGACGAATTCGAAGAGGCGCGCCGGTGCGCCGGCTCGTGCGACGATGAGGGCGATGACTCCCGTCCCGGCCGCCGACTCGCTGCTCGTGCGGGCGATCAACGGCCGGGCGGTGGAGCATCCGCCGGTGTGGTTCATGCGCCAGGCCGGCCGATCGCTGCCCGAATACCGGGCGGTGCGGGCGGGCAACAGCATGCTCGACGCCTGCCGCTCGTCTGAGCTGATCACCGAGGTCACCCTGCAGCCGGTGCGACGGCACGGCGTCGATGCCGCCATCCTGTTCTCCGACATCGTGCTGCCTCTGGTCGCCGTCGGCGTCGGCATCGACATCGTGCCTGGCGTCGGGCCGGTCGTCGACAAGCCGGTGCGCAGCGTCGGCGACCTGGACGCGCTGGGCGAGCTGACCCCCGACCATGTGCCGTATGTGACGTCGGCGGTGCGCGCGCTGGTGGCAGAGCTCGGCCCGACGCCGCTGATCGGCTTCGCCGGGGCACCGTTCACGCTGGCGAGCTACCTGGTCGAGGGCGGCCCGTCGCGCGAGCACGTGCGCACGAAGGCGCTGATGCACGGGGATCCGGGACTCTGGCACGCGCTGCTCGGCCGGCTCGCGGCGATCTCGGCCGCGTTCCTGCGGGTGCAGGTCGCGGCCGGCGCGGCGACGGTGCAGCTGTTCGACTCCTGGGCCGGCGCGCTCTCGGCCGCGGACTACGAGCGGTTCGTGCTGCCGCACAGCCGAACCGTGCTGGCCGATCTCGGCGTGCCGCGCATCCACTTCGGCGTCGGCACCGGCGAGCTGCTGGCACTGATGCGCGCGGCCGGCGCGGACGCCGTCGGCGTCGACTGGCGGATGCCGCTGGACCAGGCGGCACGGCGCATCGGGCCCGGCGCGGGCGTGCAGGGCAACCTCGACCCGGCGCTGCTGCTCGCCGACTGGCCGGTCATCGAACACGAGGTGCGCCGCATCGTCGCGGAGGGCCGCGCCGCTCACGGGCACGTCTTCAACCTGGGCCACGGCGTCCTTCCCGAGACCGATCCGGACGTGCTCACCCGCGTGGTGGAGCTGGTGCACTCCCTCGGGCTGCCGGAATGAGGGTGCGCGGATGAGGGTGGTGGTCGTCGGCGGCGGGATTTCCGGGCTCGCCGCCGCCTGGCACGTCGCGGACCTGGCACCGCATGCCGAGGTCGTCGTGCTCGAGGCGGCGCGTGCGGTCGGCGGCAAGCTGCGGGTCGCATCGGTGGCCGATCTGGCGGTGGACGTCGGGGCCGAAGCGATGCTGGGCCGCCGCCCCGAGGGCCTCTCGCTGGTACGCGCGGTCGGGCTCGGGGACGACGTGATCCATCCGCTCACGACGGCCGCACGCGTGCGCGCGGGCGGCGCCGACCACCCGTTGCCGGCGCGCACGATGATGGGCATCCCCGCCGACCTCGACGCCGCCCGTGCCTCCGGTGTGCTGAGCGACGCGGCGCTGGCGCGGATCGCCGCCGAGCCCGAGCGCCCGCCGCTCGAACCGCTCACCGGCGACGTCGCGGTCGGCTCGCTGGTTCGCGAGCGGCTGGGCGACGAGGTCGTCGACCGGCTCGTCGAGCCGCTGCTCGGCGGCGTGTACGCCGGTCGGGCCGACCAGCTCTCGCTGCGCGCGACGATGCCGGCCCTCGCCGAGCGGCTGCGGCAGGGTGGCTCGCTGGTGCGTGCGGCGCACGCGGTGACCGACGTCGGCACGCACGATCCTTCGGCGGGACCGGTGTTTGCGTCGTTGCGCGGCGGACTGGGCCGGCTGCCGGCCGCGCTCGCCGCAGTCGGGCGGTTCACGGTGCGGACCGGCGTCACCGCGCGGACGATCACGCGGACAGCGCGCGGCTTCGCCGTCGAGTGCGGTCCCGTCCCGGTCCCTGAAGTCGTCGAGGCGGACGCTGTGGTGGTCGCGGTCCCTCCGGTGAAGGCGCGCGGCCTGTTGCGCGACGTTGCGCCCGGCGCGGCCGCAGAGGTGGCGGGCATCGAGACCGCCAGCATGGCGATCGTCACGCTGGCCTTCCGCGGCGTCGCGCTGCCGCCCGGCAGCGGGCTGCTGATCGGCACGCGGGAGGGCTTCGCGGTCAAGGCGGTCACCCTGTCGTCGCAGAAGTGGCCGGGTACGCCGGACGGGCTCGCCGTGCTGCGCGCGTCGATCGGCCGCGCCGGCGACACTCGCGACCTGCAGCATGAGGACGCCGAACTGGTGACGCTGGTACGCCGCGAGCTCGCGGCGCTGCTCGGCGTCGACGCCCCGCCGGTCGACACGCTGGTCACCCGCTGGGGCGGGGCGCTGCCGCAGTACGGCGTCGGGCACGTCGAGCGGGTCGCCCGGATCCGCGCGGCGGTGGCCGAGGTTCCCGGGCTGGCCGTCTGCGGCGCCGCGTACGACGGGGTCGGCATCCCGGCGTGCATCGCCGCGGCCCGCCAGGCCGCCGCCGTCGTCACCGCGCGGGCAGAATGGGACGCATGGTCGACGGCAAGCAGGCACGCGAACTGAACAAGGTCGTCCGCTACACCGCATGGTCGGTGTTCCGCACCGCGCGCCCGCTCGGCGACACCGACCGGCAGGGACTCGCCGACGAGGTGAGCGAACTCTTCGAGCAGCTCGCCGCCAAGGACGTCACGGTCCGCGGTACCTACGACGTCAGCGCGCTGCGCCATGACGCCGACCTCATGGTGTGGTGGCACGCCTCAACCGCCGAGGCGCTGCAGGACGCGTACAGCCGGCTGCGCCGCACCCGGCTCGGCGCCCAGCTCGACCCGACCTGGTCGAACATGGCCCTGCACCGCCCGGCCGAGTTCAACAAGAGCCACCTGCCAGCGTTCCTCGCCGACGAGACCCCGCGCCGTTACGTCTGCGTCTACCCGTTCGTCCGCTCCTACGAGTGGTACCTGCTGCCCGACGAAGAGCGGCGGGCGCTGCTCGCCGAGCACGGCATGATGGCCCGCGAGTACCCGGACGTGCGCGCCAACACCGTCTCGTCGTTCGCGCTCGGCGACTACGAGTGGATCCTGGCCTTCGAGGCCGACGAGCTGCACCGCATCGTCGATCTCATGCGCCACCTGCGCGGCTCGGCGACCCGTCGCCACGTCCGGCTCGAAGTGCCGTTCCACACCGGAACCCGCCGCAGCGTCGCCGAACTCGTGGCTGCCCTGCCGTAAGCGGCTACGCGGCAAACGGCGGCGAGCTGGGTCGATCTGCGCGCGGCTCGACGGCGCGACTTGGTGAGCGCAAGCTGTCTGACCGCCGACTTCGGCCGCGGAGCGAGGACGCGCCAGTGACGCGGCCAGCTATTGCGACCCTGGGGACGCGTCGGATTGGCGACCGTCCCGCTTCGCATGCTCGCGTCCACATGAGTCCATCCGTCCCATGCGCCCGGTCGCGGGAAGCTCCGCGCGGACAGTCGGCCCACTGACTTCGGATGATCGACAATGAGCACCGAGATGGCGCTCACCGAGCCGTCGTTGTGCGCTGCCGCATGCTTGGCGCGTCGTCGCCCAGATGAATCGATCTGCCCGGTTTCGCGATGTGACCAGACAGCTGGTCATCTATTGGTGTCGGAGGCGATGATGTGGATCGACGTTGAGGAGGAGGTCTTCGGGCTGTGCCGCCGCCGCTAGCGAAGGACTCGTTCTCGGGGATTCAGGCGGGCAGGAACTTGTATCGTTTGAGCAGCCGGATCATGTGCTCGCCCTCTGTCGCAGCGTCTGGACCGACGGCGGTCTCGGCGATCAACCGGTGCAGGATGGTCGGGAAGGACAGGACTTCCACGCCGAGCGCGTTTGCGTGGTCGATGACCTGCGGTCCGGCATGCGGGCCTAGTTCGCCGACGACGAGGATCGCGCGGTAATCCTGCGTGTCGAAGAGGTTGGCGAGGGCCTGTTTGGACTCGGGTCGTTCGGCGAAGTTGAACAGCTCGGGCCAGCTCTTGATATGGCTGGCGGTGATCTTCTCGGTGTGCCAGCCCTTGACTTCGACCGCGATCGGCTTACGCCGGTCGGCGGTGATACCGCAGAGGTCGATATCGGACCAGCCGACCCCGCCGCCTGCCGTCGTGTACTTGTACCTGACCCGGCTACGCAGGAAATAGCCGTCGAGTTCCAGGTAGCGGCGGACGAGTTCCTCGTTGGCGTCGGGCATGCCTGCACGCTGCCACAGCGGGCGTCTTGGGTCGATCGGTCGACGGAGACCGAACCTTGGGGGATGCTGCTGGGGTGTGGCCGACGCATCGGCGCCGGGTGGCGAACTTCTGGGACCGGCACGTCGCCGCCTGGCTATCCGGGGCGGACCCGATGGACGGGCCGCTGCCGGGATGGTTTGGCAGCTTCGCCGGCACCGGCCGGGGCGCGGTGACCAGCGAGGGTTTCGTGGAGCCCTACATCGGCGACCTGCGGGGTACCCACGGCGAGCCGCGGCTGGTGATCCTCGGGCTGAATCCGGGCCAGTACTTCCCGGCGATGCAGTCGCGGACCGGGGTGTTCGCTGAGGAAATCCGACAGCTGGGCAGCTACAGCGCATGGGCCGCCAGCCAGCCCTACCACCGCGAGCCATGGTGGAGCTTCCGCGGCGGATCGAATGTCTACTTCACCTCGCGGCTCGCGTTCACCGCGGCCTGGCTGGGTGATCCGGCGGCGACGTTCCACGATTTGCTGATCTTCGAGCTGTATCCGTGGCACTCCACCGCAGTCACCGCACCGATGCAGCCTCCCGGTGTCATCATCGACGAGTTCGTCTGGCGGCCGGTCTCTGAGATCGCCACCGGCCACGTTTTCGCCTTCGGGAAGCACTGGGCCAACCTGGCCGAACGGCTCGACTTGCCGACCGTCGCCCGGCTCGGCGCCGACGGCGAGCCATACGGGTCGACCGTGCCCAGCCGGGCCGTCCGCGTGCACCGGCTACCCAGCAACCAACTCCTCGTCATCGAATGGCACTCCGGCAGCGCCGGACCACCTCGACGAGACGAAACCGAACTGCTCCACCACACGATCAAGATTCTTGACTAGCGCAGAGACGCGAACACCACACAGGCCCACTCAAAGCGCGCCCTACGACGGGGCGCGCATCTCCGTCGCTATGCGCGCGATCGCCCGAGGACGTGTTCACCGCGCGTATGGATTCGTCAGATGCAGTGTTGTGGCGGCGCCAGCGTCGGGTCACCTGTCAGCTCGTCGCTCATGCGGCGCGGGCTGGTGCGAATGGGTAGACCCGGCCGGCACCGGCCTGGCGCAACAACCGGGCGACCACGGTGAACGTCCAGCCGGTGTCGAGGAGATCGTCGACGAGGAGCACCGACTGTCCGGTCAGCTGTGAAGCAAGCGCGGCGGGTATTTCGTAGCCGTTCCACACCTCGCGCAGTCGTAGCGCGCTGTTCGAGCGACCGCTTGTCGAGTGCCCGCCGTGGGGCACGCCCCCGAGGTCGGTGAGGCGTCCGATGCCGGCGAGTCGGCCGGCCAGATCGGCGATGAGCAGCGGCCTGCGTCGGGAGCCGACGTGCACGACCGCGGCCGGGCGCTGCGCCCAGTGCCATGCGGCGAGCACCTGGACGCAGGCATTGATCACGTCTTCGGGAAGCGGCGCGTCGACAACCTGCGCGGCGAGCAATGACCGCAGCCGTGGCCCGAAGCCGAGATCTGTGAAGCGGGCGATCACGCGGCCGACTTCGGCCTGCTCGGCCGCGGGCAGCTTCCCGCCGATGTCGATACCGAGACCGGGCATGGCGGCCGGCCACATCCGCCTTGGATCGAACGACACGCCGGGCCGGCCAAGTGCAAGCCTGGCGGCGGAGACCGCTTGCTCACCGACCTCGCGCGAGAGTTCGAGCCCGCCGCAGTTGTCGCACCGACCGCAATCGCGAGCGGCCGGATCGTCGAGTTGTGCCCGCAGAAATCGCATCCGGCACTGCTCGGTGCGCTGGTATTCGCGCATTGCGCGTTGCTCGTCCTGACGCACCTGGGCGACCCTGCGGTAGCGGTCGGCGTCGTAGTGCCAGTCGGCTCCGGTCGCGATCCAACCACCCCGCACCCGCTCGACCGCCCCGTCGACGTCGAGCACCTTGAGCATCGTTTCCAGTCGCGATCGCGACAGCTCGACGCGGGTCTCGAGCGCGGCGGTGCTCATCGGCGCGTCTTGTGCAGAAAGTGCGTGCAGCGCCGCGCGGACGTGCTGTTCGGCGGGGAATCCGGCCGAGGCGAAGTAGTCCCAGATGGCCGCATCCTCCGGACCCGGCAGAAGGATCACCTGCGCTCGATCAACGCCGCGTCCGGCGCGGCCTACCTGCTGGTAGTACGCGATCGGTGAGGCCGGAGCGCCGAAGTGGATCACGAAACCAAGGTCGGGTTTGTCGAAACCCATGCCCAGGGCCGACGTCGCGACAAGCCCCTTCACCCGGTTGTGGATCAGATCCTCCTCGGCGGCCAGCCGCTGCGTCGGCTCGGTCTGGCCGGAGTACGCAGCCACCGCGAATCCGCGCTCGCGAAGGTAGCCGGCAACCTCTTGCGAGCCCGCCACGGTGAGCGTGTAGATGATCCCCGACCCCGGCAGGCAGGCGAGGTTCTCGGCAAGCCACGCTAACCGTTGCGGGCTTGTTCCCAGGTCGAGGACAGCCAAGTACAGCGACTCGCGGTCCAGGCTGCCGCGCAGCACCACAACATCCGCCGCCTGCTGGCCGAGACCCAGTACGTCGGCGACGTCGGCGATGACCCGCGCGTTGGCGGTAGCGGTGGTCGCCAGCACCGGAATGCCGTCGGGCAGCGCGGGCAGCAGTGTGCGCAGCCGACGGAAGTCGGGTCGAAAGTCGTGACCCCAGTCCGAGATGCAATGCGCCTCGTCCACGACAAGCAGCCCGCAGCTCGTCGCGAGCTGGGGCAGCACGTTGTCGCGGAAGTCGGGGTTGTTCAACCGTTCCGGGGAGACCAGCAGGACATCGACCTGCCCGCGCGACACGTCGGCGTAGACCTCCCGCCACTCATCGACGTTCGTGGAGTTGACCGTGACAGCACCGATCCCGGCTCGGCGGGCGGCGGCAATCTGATTACGCATCAGGGCAAGCAGCGGCGACACGATCACGGTCGGTCCGCTCCCCTGCGCCCGCAGCAGGGCGGTGGCCACGAAATACACCGCCGACTTGCCCCATCCGGTTCGCTGCACGACCAACGCCCGCCGCCGCTCGGCCACCAAAGCCGAGATCGCCGTCCACTGATCCTCCCGCAGGACGGCACCCTCGCCGGCAAGCGCAGCCAGCACCTGTTCAGCACGAGCCCGAAGCTCCGTCAGATCACCCAGCCCGCCCACCCGCCTTGTCTAACAGTCGCAGCCGACACTCCCGTCGCCGATCCCGCACCAACCACTGCCCACCGAGCCAGAGCCGCCGATCTCGCGCGGGCTTGGCGGGCGTGTCGGGTGCGCGCTATCAGCCCAGATCGATCACTAAGCATTCCGGCTGCGGTCCCATAGCGGGCGGTCGCGGCGGAAGGTCGGATACGTAGACTGAGCCTGTGTCTGCGATTGATCCCGCGGGTGAGCCGGTGGCGTTGACGGTGCTTCCGCCGGAGGAGGCGCTACGTCGGGCCAAGCCCGTGCCGCCGGAGCAGGATCTGCTGATCGACGGTCTCACCGAGGCCGAGTGGCAGGCCTTCGAGAACGCGCTCGCTGAGCGGTGACTAGCGGCCCGCCGAGAACGGTCGTGGCGGACACGATGGCGGTGTCCGCGCTGGTGAACGCGCCGCGGAACCCGAAGCTGACGGACCGATACCGGGCGGTCATCGCGGATGCGCCGATCGTGGTGTCGTTCATGACGATTACTGAGTTGCGCTACGGCGCGCTGCGGGCCGGCTGGGGTGAGCTGCGTCGGCGCGGCCTGGAGCGTGACCTGGCCCAATTCGTGATCGTTCAACCGGACGACGCGCTGATCCGGATCTGCGCCGCGGTGCGGGCCACGGCGGAGCGGGCCGGGCTGGGCCTGGGGCACAAGATTCAGGCTGCCGAGGCCAACCGCCAGTCGCTGAGCGGCTACGTCGTCGACCGGCTCGCGGAGGTCGTCCAGGTCCTCGGCGTGGCCGGCTACGTCGACTCCTATGCCCCGCCACGACGCACCGGTGTCTCGCTCGAGGGTGCCGTCCAAGCGGTACGCGAGGTCCGCGAAGCATCGTGAGCCTCGCCGTCGTCGACGCCTCGATACTGACCCTCTTCTATGTCTCCGACGACACACGGCGCACCCGGGTCAATGCGCGCTTGGCCAGTGGGGATGCACTGTTCGCGCCGGCGCACGTCGACGCCGAGGTTCTGTCGGCCCCTGCGCGCGGGCTGGCCAGGGCCAGCATAAAGTGTCGGCCGCGCGGGACCGCGCGCCGTGGCACACCTGTCCGGGTTCCCGCTACGACGCATGCCGCTGCCGCCGCTCCTCGAGCGCATGTGGCAACTTCGCCGCAACGTCACCGCGTACGACGCGGCCTACCTCGCCCTCGCCGAACAGCTCAACTGCCCCCTCGTCACCTGCGACGCCAAGCTCGCCGGAGCCAGCGGACCCCGCGGCACCATCGAACTCATTGCCTAGCCGCGGCAAACATGACCGCGCCTGAACCGTCGTTCTGGTGCACCACTCGAAAGGTCGAGGCGATTCCATATGGATCGTTCTCATACTGCAACATCGGGCGTCCGCGGTATTGGCGGTAGCCGTCATGCATGTGCCTCGAGTCCGCCTGCCGCGTGCGCAGATTGATCACGATTGGGTCAGGTGAGTGGCGCGGACGCTTGCAGGTCGTCAACGATCACTGAGGGCAGGCCGCGAGGCATCAGCGCCCGAATGCCCAGCTCACCATCAACGGGAGCTCTTGTCGCCAGAACGCGCCGCCGTGCGACCCGGGTCGCTCGGCCATCACAACGTCCGCACCGGCATAGCGCAGCGCGGTCGCCCACTTTTTCGCGTTTTCGAGGAAGAACGGCTCCCGGGTGCCGGCGACGAGGTACGCGTGCGGAAGCGAACTCGGCATTACTGCTGGCGGTCGGTAGCCTCCGCCTGGCGAGGCGCAGAAGACCGCACCGTAGACGTTCGGGTGCCGAAGCCCAAGAGCGAGCGCCAGCTCTGCACCGGCCGAGGCTCCGAACACCGCTGTGCGTCCGGCGGCCAGCGCTACTCCAAACCGCGATGCCGTCCAGCGGCGGACGTCCCCGACGAAGAATCTCTCATGTGCCGCGAACCGTTGCGGGTCAAAGCTTGGCGAGTACTCATGCAGCCGCAGCGTCTCATCGGCCAACCGGTGAACACCGACGATCATCGTGGTCGGGACGTCGGCAGCTTCAAGGACTTCGCCCCACCGCGGGATCAACTGTCCGTCACCGGCGAACACGACCGCCTCGGGCGGATGCGCCGGGACGTACACCGTGACCTGCCGTCCACCGTCGTACTCGAACGTCTCGGTCACGAACTCGCCCAAGACTGCACCGCCGCTCGTTTGATCGTCCACAGTTGGATCCTTCGGCCCGTGCACGGTCTGGCTCACCTTGGCTCGGGCTCGAACGAACGCAGCCGGTTGTGGCTTGATCAAGCCAGCTCCGCTGCTGGGTCCTCTCCGTAGCGGATCGCGGCTAGGACACCCAACACGCGCCGGGCTGACTGCAGATCGCCCGACTGGACCAGGTCCTGCAACGCCGCATCGACCTCCTCAATCGCAGCCCGGATCTCTTCTGCTGCCGCCGCGCCCCGCTCGGTGAGTGTGACGTTCATCCGCCGACGATCGGTCGGGTCGGCGACGCGGGCGACGTAGCCAGACAGCACCAGGCTGTCGACCAGTTGGCTGGCCGCCTGCCGGGAGGCACCGTAGGCGCCGCCCACTTCCTGCACCGTCAGGCCCCCCCTCGCGATTCGTCCGATCACCCGCGCGCCGGCACGGGGCATGTCGTCGAGTCCGGCCTCGTCAAGCCGGCGGCGAATCGCGCTGGTGTATGCGTCGCGCGCTTCCCGCAGCAGCACCGGCATCACCAAGTCCTGGAACCGCTCCGTCACGGGGCTGAGCATATAGACAGGTGCTTTGACAGTCCAGGACCTTGACTAAACTGATACCGCGCAGGTGTTGCTGCGCGCCGGACCTAGCAGATCCGTTCGAGACCTCGTATGCCGACGGCATTGCGCGACAGGTCGTCGAGGCTATTTACCAAGTCGCTCCAGCGCCGCGGCATCTGCTGCGACAGGTCACTACCCGCGAAAGTCCTTCTCGTCCTCCTTGACGAGCAGTCGAGTGCTATCAGCAGCGCGGGCGCCCTGCCATAGTCGCGGTGTGCAACCTCGCTTCTCGTCGAGGCTCCACTCCTGGACTAGCGCGCTCGGGACCGCGTTCAGGGGGCCGCTGCGCCGCGCGCATATCTCGTTCGCCGCGATGTGGGCGGGCGAGAGCGCGTTCATGGTCTCGCTAGCCGTCGTGGCGTTCCGCGACGGCGGCGTGGCCGCGGTCGGCCTTGTCACAGCGATCCGAATGGCGACCGCGGCCCTCCTGACGCCGTTCGTTGCGACCCTGGCCGACCGGGTTCGCCGCGAACGGGTGCTGACTGGCATCGGCGTGGTCCGCGCCGCGGTGCTGGCTTGCGTCGCGGTGGTGACCGGTACCGGTGGGCCGCCTGCGGCGACGTACGGTCTGGCCGTGGTCGCCACGGTCGCCCTCGCGCTGTACCGGCCGGCGCATTCAGCGCTGCTCCCGGCCTTGGCTAACTCCCCAGGGGATCTGGCGGCAGCGAACGCGGTGCGCGGGATGCTGGATTCGCTCGCCACGCTCGGCGGACCGGTGGCCGCGGCCGCGCTCCTCGCGGCGAGTGGACCCACTGCGGTCTTTGCAGCGTGCTCCGCAATATCACTGCTGGGCGGGCTGGTCGTCGTCGCGCTCCGGTATGACACGCCGCCGCGGGAAAATCGCGCGCGCGGAGCCGCCGGCCGCGACATCCTCGGTGGCTTCACGACCATCGCGCGCAATCGCACGCTGTCGTTGATCACGACGCTCGGCGTGATGCAGACCTTCACCCGCGGATGCGTGACCGTGTTCACCGTCGTCGTCGCCATCGACCTGCTCGACATGGGCTCTTCGGGCGTCGGGGTCCTGAACTCAGCCATCGGGGCCGGCGGCGTCCTCGGCTCACTGGTTGCATTCGCGCTGGTCCGGCGCGGCGGACTCGCCACGTGGTTCGGGATCGGGGTTGCGCTGTTCGGGGCACCGCTGGCGTTGATCGGCGCCGCTCCCGAACAGGCAACGGCGATCGTCCTGCTCGGCCTCGTCGGCATCGGCAACGCGCTGATCGACGTCGGCGGCTTCACGATATTGGCCCGGCTCACCGACGAAGCCGTGCTGGCGCGGATGTTCACGGGCTTCGAGGCCGTCCTGACGCTGGGAGTCGCCGTCGGCGGCCTGGTCGCGCCGCTTGTCATCCACCTGCTCGGCCCCCGGGGCGCGCTCGTAGCGGTGGGTCTGGTGGCACCGTCCGCCGTCGCCGTCAGCCGCACGGCACTGCGCCGGCTCGACGGCGACATGATCGTCCGCGACGCCGACATCGAGATCCTGCGGGCGATCCCCATGCTCCGCGCTCTGCCGGCCGCGACCATCGAACAGCTCGGCGCACGCCTCGAGCATGCCCAGTTCGCGCCTGGACAGGTGGTCTTCGAGCAGGGCGATCGCGGCGACGGGTTCTACGTTGTCGAGTCCGGTCACGCGGAGGTGATCCGACACGGACGCCTCGTGAACTCACTCGATCCGAGCGAGGGATTCGGCGAGGTCGCGTTGCTCGGCAACAAGCCTCGAACGGCCACCATCCGCGCCTCGGCGAGCGGACCCCTGCGCGTGGCCATCCTCGAACGCCCGGCCTTTCTCACTGCCGTGACCGGGTACCCGATGAGCGCGACCGCGGGCCGTGAGGTCGTCGCCCGGATCCAGGCGCGGGACGCGGCCTACCGTCCTACCGCGAACGACGACGGCGCAACGCGCTGACCGTGACCGCGGGAAGCTCAGCCAGCTGAACTGAGCGGCTGTGGGCGGCGCCGGCGGATGGCGTAGGGGATGCCGCGGCCGACCATGGCGAATGTGCCGCCGATGCGCCGGGGCCACGACGGAACCGGGAGCGGCCCGAGCTGCGTCGCCATGTCCTCGACGTCCGCGAAATACGCGCGCTCCCGTCCGATGCCCTCGAGATCCACCTCGATCTCCCGCATCGCCAGCTCAGGGGAGGCGGTGCCACCGTTGCCGAAGACCTCAGCGGAGATCAGGAGGTACTCAGGCACTGTGACGGGGTTCTTGAGCATGCGGTGAACATAGATCACGTCGGCGCCCACGAGCTTCGTCCGACGCTTGATCGTCTGCGTGGCGACCTCTCCGACATGCGCGACGAACTTGAGCTTGAGGGCGCTCGTCCGCGTGCAGCTACCGCACGGACACATGTTGAGCTCGACGAACCGACGCTCCGCGTGGAAGGCACGGTGTAAGGCGACGGCGGCAGCGACAGCGGTCGACAGCGCCGTAGGGCCGTCCAGCCCCTCGGCGTCGCGCGAGAGGAACGCCGCGTCGCCCTCGATCTCGACCAGGTCGAAGCCCCGCGCGGCGTCGACGACCTTGTCGAGCATGCGAGTCGTTGCCGCCTCCGCATGCCCCAGAACGCTGCGGTGGAACTGCATGTACTCCGTGTAGCCGCCGATGTCTGCGATCAGGAGCAGCGCACGCCGAGTCGCCATGGACGGACGCTACAGGCCGCAACCGGGCCTTGGGCAGACGGTTCCCCCCGGCGGCTCCGGGACGCCCTGTCGCCGGTCCAGCGTCTGCCTCCGTGAACCGGAATCACTGGACCGGATGTGCCGAAACGATGAGGCGCGGTAGCCGTCGATAGCACGTCTGCATCGGTAGACGGCTGGGCAGACAGATCGTTTTGGCGCCTCAGTCCGCACCGATGAGTTCAGCCAATTTGGGGAGTCCCATCTTGCGAACGGACCGTGAGCAGAGCCGGGCGCACTGCCCGGCGTCCTCGTCTGGCTCTGCCGTCGGCACCCCTGCCCCGGAAGAAAGGCAGCACATGTCCTCGCTCGTCCTCAAGATGTCTGTCTCGCTCGACGGCTACGTCGCACCGGCCGACGGAAGCACTGGCTGGGAAGCCGCCGGCCGCTCCCCCGACAGCACGAGCTGGGTCCACGAGACGGTGACCAATGCCGGTCTGCATCTGGTGGGTGCCGCCACCTACCTCAGGTGGGCCGGCTTCTGGCCTGGCGGCCCCGGGCCGTTCGCCAAGGCGATGAACGACATCCCGAAGGTCGTGTTCTCGAACTCCCTGGAGTCCGCCGACTGGGCCGAGACGACGATCGTCTCCGGCGATCTGACCGATGCGGTTACGCGACTGAAGCATGAGTGCTCCGGCGGATATCTCCTGGCCCACGGAGGTGCGCGTTTTGCCCGGTCGCTGGTCGAGACCGGCTTGATCGATGAGTATCGGCTCGTGGTCCACCCGGTCGTCCTGGGTGCCGGCGAGCGGCTGTTCACCGCACCCCGCACCGTCGAGCCGATCCGCACTGTCGCATTCAGCGGCGGCGCCGTCGCCCACGTCTTCACCGCACATCCCTGATCGGGCCTCGACATCAACCGCGGAACAGACGCTCTCACCGGTGATACGCCCGGGAGCCGTCGTTCCTGGTCGGCCGGTCGATTGCCACGAGGGCGCGCAGACGAGATTTGTCTGCGCTTCGCCGACGCGACGCCGTCGGCGCATTGCATCACCGTCGCATGGTGCCAAAATGGCACCATGCGACGCATGAACCTCCGAGACGTCCCCGAGGAGGTATATGCCGCATTGGTACAGGCTGCCGAGGCCAACCGCCAGTCGCTGAGCGGCTACGTCGTCGACCGGCTCGCGGAGGTCGTCCAGGTCCTCGGCGTGGCCGACTACGTCGACTCCTATGCCCCGCCACGACACACCGGTGTCTCGCTCGAGGACGCCGTCCAAGCGGTACGCGAGGTCCGCGAAGCATCGTGAGCCTCGCCGTCGTCGACGCCTCGATACTGACCCTCTTCTATGTCTCCGACGACACACGGCGCAGCCGGGTCACTACGCAGTTGGCCAGTGGGGATGCACTGTTCGCGCCGGCGCACGTCGACGCCGAGGTTCTGTCGGCCCTGCGCGGGCTGGCCAGGGCCAGCAAAAGTGTCGGCCGCGCGGCGCCTCGCGCCGTGGCACACCTGTCCGGGTTCCCGCTACGACGCATGCCGCTGCCGCCGCTCCTCGAGCGCATGTGGCAACTTCGCCGCAACGTCACCGCGTACGACGCGGCCCACGTTGCCCTCGCCGAACAACTCAACTGCCCCCTCCTCACCTGCGACGCCAAGCTCGCCGGAACTAGCGGACCCCGCGGCACCATCGAACTCATCGCGTAGCCGCGGCAAACATGACCACGCCTGACCCGTCGTTATCGCGCAGTCCGGGCCGGGCGGCTTGCCCCCGCGCATATGAATCGATCTTGCGAGATGTCGAACATGTGTATCGGGCCTGCGAATGCTACCCGATGCGTGGGGTCGGCTTTTGTGCGGTGGTCAGTCGCGGCGGAAGGCTGCTTCGGTTTCTCGTTCCAGATCGAGGTAGGTGTCCTCACCTGGTTTGAGGATGACGTGGTCGATGGTGGCGCCGGTAAGTGTGAATGGTGATTCGTAGTCACTGGATACCGGTTGGCCGCGGTCGCGTCCGACGTTGTTGCCTTCGCCGGATAGAGAGAAGAAGCTGGGCTGGACCCGGATCTGCTGGCTTGCGACCTCTTGATCGTTGATGTGCAGAGTCGCGGTTCCAGTGGGAAAGTCGCCGTCGTGGCCTGTCTTGGTGAATTCAATGCCCAGTGACATGTGCCCGGTGCCGAGACGGTCGGGTGAGCTGAGTTTCTGTTCCTGTTGGCCGAGCACGTTGTAGACGTAGTGCAGGTGGCCGTCCTTGATGTAGAGCGAGTGTCCACCGAAGCGTCCGCCGCCGGCGAAGACGACGCCCTCGCAGTCCGTGGCGTCGATGCTCAGCCACGCGATGACCCGGAACGAGCGGCCGATGATCAGCAGCACACGTTCGGGTATTTCGGCTCCTCCTGGGTAGAGCACGATCTCGCCGCCCGGCGGGATGGTCGAGGGCCGATCGAGGTTCATCAGCTCTAGCGCGGTGCGGTCGTCCAGCGGGTAGCCGTTGAAGCGCCGGGCCTGTTCGTCCCAGAGCGCTTGGAGTTCGGCGAGCCGTTCTGGTTGCTCGCCGGCGCGGTCGTGCATCTGGTTGCGGTCGTTGTGCAGGTCGTACAGGCACCAGCGGTCCTGATCGAAATGGCCCCAGCCGGTGGGTGCCGGTGAGTGGATCGTGCTGGCCTGCCAGCCGTCGCGCCAGATCGCCCTGGTACCGAGCATTGAATAGAACTGGGTGTGCTTGGGTGACTCGGCGGCAGCATCGCGCAACACTGAGGCCATGCTGACGCCCTCGATCGGCAGCTGGCTCGCACCGTTGAGTACGGCGGGTGGATCGATGCCGAGCAGCTCGTAGAGCGTGGGGACGATGTCGATCGCGTGCAGGTAGGTGTCGCGTATCTCGCCGCGCGCGGGCAGCCCGGCGGGCCAGCAGATCGCCATTGGGTCGGCGGTGCCGCCCTCCCAGGCCGAGTTCATCTTGTACATCTTGAACGGGGTGTCGAACGCCATCGCCCAGCCGTTGCTGAAGTGCGGGTGGGTGGTCTCGCTGCCGAGCTCGTCGAGCTGCTCGAGGCTGGCCGCGATGTCCTCGGTGAGGCCGTTGTACCAGACGTTCTCGTTGACCGACCCGTTCGGCCCACCTTCGGCCGAGCAGCCGTTGTCGGACAGGGTGACGATGATGGTGTTCTCGAACTGGCCGGTCTGCTCCAGGTAATCCAACAGCCGGCCCAGCTGCGCGTCGGTGTAGGAGGCGAAGCCTGCATAGACCTCGGCCTGCCGGGTGAACAGCTGCCTCTGCGCGCCCGACAGCTCGTCCCACGGTTGGACGACCTCAGACTGCTGCCAGGCGACCCCGTCAGCGCTGACCTCGGCCTGCAACGGGTTGATGCCGGGCAGTCGGGTGTCGGGCGGCACCAGGCCGAGTTCCTTCTGCCGAGCCAGCACCTGTTCGCGGTACTGCTCATAGCCCATGTCGAACACGCCGCGGTACTTGTCCGCCCACTCCTTGAACGTGTGGTGCGGCGCGTGGCAGGCTCCGGGAGCGAAGTACATGAGCCAGGGCTTGCCCGGTGCGGTGGCCACCGAATCGGAGATGAACTCGATCGCATGATCGGCCAAGTCTTTGGACAGGTGATACCCCTGTGCCGGGGTCGCCGGCGGGTCGACCTGGTGGTTGTCGTACCACAGATCCGGATACCACTGGTCGGTCAATCCGCCCAGGAAGCCGTAGAAGCGGTCGAAGCCGCGCTGCACCGGCCACGTGCGTGTCGACGCGCCCAGCGACATCTCCGCGCTGGGCGACAGGTGCCACTTGCCCACGCACATGGTGTTGTAGCCATGCTCGCGCAGCACCTCCGAGACCAACCCGGCCTCCCGCGGCACATAGCAGGACAACCCGGGGAAGCCATCCGCGACCTCACCGATCGTGCCCATCCCGACCGTGGTGGCGTTGCGGCCAGTCAGCAGCGACGCGCGCGTCGGCGAACACAGCGCCGTGGTGTGGAACTGAGTGAAACGCACGCCGGAATCGGCGATGCGCCGCACGTTCGGCATCTCGATCAACCCGCCGAACAGATCCCACGACCCGTAGCCCATGTCGTCCAACACCACGAACATCACGTTCGGCGCGCCCGCCCGTGCCTGCGGCTCCCGATACGGCGCCCAATCAGGAGTCGCGTCCCGAATATCGTGCTCGATCTTCCCGGAGAATTCCGGCATCACAACCTCCAACCACTGGCTCAAGTGACGCTAGGTCAGCCGGACTGGTGGATGCATCACCTCGCGAGGATGAGCCGGTCTACGGCCGAACGACGCAGCGGAAGCCGAGGTGGCTGGTCGTGTTAACTCGCAGCCGACCCCGGCGCGCGGATCGATCCGGCCCCCCTCGCACTGTGCTCGTCGGTGATCCGGCGCGACCAATGCCCGGCGAAGTCGTGCTCGCGCGGCTACGACCTTGGCGGGCTTTATGACACGAACCGGCGGGCCACCGACTCCTCCCGTGACGGGCCGGACTGCCACTCCGCGATCCACGGCCCGGTGCCCTCGCTGGGGTCCAGGATGCCGTCCTCGAGCCACGTGTAACGCCCGCCCAGCACGCGGGTAGCCAGGGCGGTGTCGTGGTCGTCGGTGTTCGACCAGAGCGCGGTGAAGTGCGCCTCGACGCGCAGCCGCGCCTGCCGGCAGAACGCGTCGGCGAGCTCGTATGCCGCGGCGCCCTGCTCCGGGTCGTCGCCGCTGAGCATCTCCGCGCGGACGCACGCGGCCGACATCGCGAACAGCTCCGCCCCGATGTCGACGACCCGGCCGAGGAAGCGCTGCCGCTTCTCCAGCCCGGCCTGCCAGCGGGCCATCCCGTAGAACGTGGCGCGGGCGAGCTTGCGCGACGCGCGTTCGGCGTAGCGCAGGTGCCGGGCGAGCTTGCCGAACTCCCGGTAGGACGCAGGCCACTGCCCAGGGCCGGTGACCAGCCGGGGCAGCCAGCCGGCGTAGAAGCCGCTGGCGTGCCCGGCCGCGCGCGCCTTCCGCCCGAGGTCGGCCTCGGCGTCGGCGAGGTCGCCGGCCGCCTGCAGGTGGGTGTCGACGGCCTCCCGGGCGATGAGCAGATGCATGATCTCGGTCGAGCCTTCGAAGATCCGGTTGATGCGCAGGTCGCGCAGCAGCTGCTCGGCCCCGACGGCGCGTTCGCCGCGGGCGGCCAGCGACTCGGCGGTCTCGTACCCGCGTCCGCCGCGGATCTGCACCAGCTCGTCGGCGACCAGCCAGGCCATCTCGCTGCACCACAGCTTGGTGAACGCGGCCTCGATGCGGATGTCCTTGCGCGCCTCGTCGGCGAGCTGCCCGGACAGGTCCAGCACCGCCTCGAGCGCGAACGTGGTCGCGGCGATGAATGCGATCTTGCCGCGGACGGCCTCGTGCTCCCCGATGGGCTTGCCCCACTGCACGCGCTCGTTCGACCACTCACGGGCGATCTTGAGCGCCCACTTGCCCGCCGCCGCGCAGGCGGCCGGAAGCGAGAGCCGGCCGGTGTTGAGTGTCGAAAGCGCGATCCGCAGTCCGTCGCCCTCACGGCCGAGCAGGTTCTCGGCAGGCACCCGGACCTGGTGGAAGTGGGTGACGCCGTTCTCGATGCCGCGCAACCCCATGAACGAGTTCCGGTGCTCGACGGTGATGCCGGGGGAGTCAGCCTCGACGACGAACGCCGAGATGCCGCCCCTATGGGCATGGTGCCCGTCACTCTGCGGGACGCGGGCCATGACAACAAGTAGCTCGGCGACGACGCCGTTGGTCGTCCACAGCTTCATGCCGTCGATTAGGTAGGCGGAGCCGTCCTCGGTCGGCGTGGCGGACGTACGCAGCCGGGCCGGGTCGGAACCGACGTCCGGCTCGGTGAGCAGGAACGCGCTCACCGCGCCGTGCGAGCAGCGGGGCAGGAATGCCCGCTTCTGCTCGGCCGTCCCGGCGAGCTTCAGCGGTTCCGGTGCGCCGATCGACTGGTGCGCCGACAGCAGCACGGCCAGGCTCGGATGCACCGAGCCGACCAGCACGCAGGCCCGCCCGTACGCGACCTGGGAGAGCGCCAGCCCGCCGTACTCGACCGGGATCTTGATCCCGAAGCAGCCGAGGTCGGCCAGGCCCTTCACGTACTCGTCGGGGATGCGCGCCTCGCGCTCGATCACCGCGCCGTCCAGCCCCTCGCAGTACGCGCGCAGCCGGCCCAGAAACGCCTCGGCCCGCTCGTCGTCGGCGGGGTCGGCCCGCGGGTGCGGATGGATGAGGTCGAGCTGGTAGTGGCCGAGGAAGAGCTCCCTGCAGAACGAGGGCTTCGTCCACTCCGTCTCGCGGGCCGCCTCGGCGACGGCTCGGGCCTGCTTCTCGTCGACGTGCCCGGGTTCCGGCATCGGGCGCACCTCCTGAGGACGGCTGAGCCGGCGGTTACTCGCCGGTAAGTACCGTTTCTACTCCGGATGCGGCGTTGATGCAGGCTCGAACGTCATCGAGATGGAGTTGACGCAGTAGCGCAGGTCGGTGGGCGTCGGGTACCCCTCGCCGGAGAAGACGTGCCCCAGGTGGCTGTGGCAGTTGGCGCAGAGCACCTCGGTGCGCGCGTGGCCGAGGCTGGTGTCCGGCCGCTCGATGATCCGGTCGCCGGCCTGCGGGCTGAAAAAGCTCGGCCAGCCGCAGTGGGATTCGAACTTCGTCTCACTGCGGAACAGCTCGACGCCGCAGGCGCGGCAGCGGTAGACGCCGACGCGCTTCTCGTCGGTGTACTCGCCGGTGAACGGCGCCTCGGTGGCCGCCTGGCGCAGCACGGCGTACTCCTTCGGCGTGAGTTCCTCGCGCCACTGCGCCTCGGACTTGACGACTCTGGGGGCGGGTTGCGTGTCGGTCATGCCATAGACGGTACGGCCGCTCACCAGATACGCACGATGCCCACCACGCCGTAGCTGACGACGATCAGGAAACCGAGCAGGATCAGCCACACAACGACCTTCGCCGCGGTGCGCCGCGGGCCGGTGAGCCGAGCGAACCCGGCGCTGAACGCGGCGATGTTCTGCAGCTCGCCGTCGGCGGTGTTCGGGTTGGCGGTGCAGGCCCACGGGAAATCAGCGCCGTCGACGTAGCCGCGCGGCTCGTCGTCGTCCCACGCCTCGTCGGTGCGCATCGCTCCAGGGTAGGCGCGGTCAGTCGGTCTCGTTGAGCGCGCGGAAGGCGCTCACCACGGCGGCGTCGCCCTCGACCGGAAGATCGATCCGCTCGTACAACCAGAGCAGCAGGCCGGAGGCGGTGCCGGTGACGCGGGTGTTGGCGGGCTCGCCGTCGACTTCGAAGCGGACGGTGCCCGGCGGGGTGTCCGGGTGGATCGTCCAGCTGGGGCCATCGGTGACGGCAAGGGTGAGCGGGGCGGGCAGGCTCGGACCGGGCTTGTCCGGGTGCGCGGCAACGGTGGGCACGGAGAAGGTGAGGGCCTCGGGGATCGCGTCGAGGGCCGCATCCCGGTCGATGGCATAGGGACGCGCCGCCGCATGCTCGGCGTCCCACCGGTGCACGGCCGTTTCCTGCACCTGGTGCCGGGTGACGAACGCGACGTCCTGCTGCGGTGCCCACGTCCACACGTGCGTGGCCGGGTCGGCGACGCGCAGGATCTCGACGAAGCGCTCGGCGCCGTCGCGGAAGCGGTCGATCAGCTTCTCGTCGGGCGGCCGCGGCGGCTCGTCCAGGCCGTCCGGGCTGGTGAGCCGCCGCTCGACGATCGTGCCCCAGAACCACTGCACCTCGGTGATGTGCCAGACCAGGTCGGCGACCGTCCAGCCCGGGCAGTGCTCGACCGGCGCGGCGAGGTTACCTCGGGCGGCGTCGGCGAGGCCGGCCGAGTCGGCGGCGATGAGGGCGAGGTGGTCGAGCGGCATCGCGCGAACATAGCGCGGCCGCGGCAGGTAGTTTTCAGCAATGGCCGCGCCGTCCACCGACCTCGTCGTCGGTGAGCGCACGGTGCGGATCAGCAACCCGGACCGTGTCTACTTCAGCACGCGCGGCGAGACGAAGCTGGACCTGGTGAAGTACTACCTCGCGGTCGGCGACGGGATCGTGCGGGCGCTGCGCGAGCGGCCGTGCATGCTGCATCGCTACCCGGACGGCGTGGACGGCGAGAAGATCTACCAGAAGCGGCTGCCGAAAGGCGCGCCCGACTGGGTCGAGTCGGTGGAGGTCGAGTTCCCGTCCGGGCGGACGGCGGACGAGCTGTGCGTCACCGAGCTTGCCAGCGTGATCTGGGCGGTGCAGATGTCTACCGTCGAGTTCCACCCGTGGCACTCCCGGCGGGCGGACACCGAGCGTCCGGACGAGCTGCGCATCGACCTCGACCCGCAGCCGGGCACCGGCTTCGCCGATGCGAAGCGGGTGGCCGTCGTCGTGCACGAGGTGCTCGACGAGCTGGGCGCGGTCGGCTGGCCCAAGACGTCCGGGTCGCGTGGGGTCCACGTCTACGTGCGTATCGAGCCGGCGTTCGGGTTCCGCGAGGTACGCCGAGCCGCGCTGGCCTTCGCGCGCGAAGTCGAGCGGCGGGTGCCGCAGCTCGTCACGACGGCCTGGTGGAAGGAGGAGCGCGGCGAGCACATCTTCGTCGATTACAACCAGAACGCCCGCGACCGCACGATCGCCTCCGCCTACTCGGTTCGCGGCAAGCCATGGGGGCCGGTGTCTGCACCGGTGACCTGGGAGGAACTCCCCGACGTCGAGACGGACGACTTCACGATCGCCACCATGCCGGAGCGGTTCGCGGCGCTGGGTGACGTGCACGCCGGAATCGACGACGCGGTCTGGTCGATCGAGCCGCTGCTGGAGTGGGCCGATCGTGACGAGCGCGAACACGGGCTCGGCGACGCGCCGTACCCGCCGAACTTCCCGAAGATGCCGGGAGAGCCGATGCGGGTGCAGCCCAGCCGCGCCCGCCACCAGGCGTGACGCTGGTCGTCCAGGGCACCGCGGGCGATCATCGGGTGGGTTGGCGTAGCAAGAGCCGGGAAGACTGCGCCCGTGGTCGTCGCGTTCTGCCTGCTCGCCGCGGTCGCGGTCGGGATCGGCTGGGTGTTGCAGCACCGGGTGGTCGATCCGGCCGATTACGGCGACCGGGTCGAGCCCGGCTGGCATCAGCCGGGGTTGACGCAGCTGATGCGCCGGCCGTTGTGGTGGTCCGGCATCGCCGCGCTGAGCGCGGGTCAGACGCTCAGCGGCGTCGCATTGCAGACCGGGCCGATCACGCTGGTCGCGCCGCTGCTGGCGACGAACCTGTTGTTCGCCTTCCTGGCCCGCGCCGTGCTCATCCACCACCGCCCGCCGCGGCGCGACCTGCTCGGCGCGACCGGGTTCACCGTCGCAGTGGCCGCGTTCGTCGTCATCGGCGGCCCGCACGTGGTGGCGCGCGGCACGCGGCTGGCCGGCCCGGCGGTCAACGGAGCGGTCGCCGCCGGGGTCGCGGTGTTGGCGATCGCGCTGCTGGCGGCGGGCGTGGGCCGGGGCGTGGCCGCGAGCTCGGTGAGCGCGGCGCTGGCAGCCGGCGTCCTCTACGGGCTGCAAGACGTCGCCACCCGTGCCGGTCTGGTGCTCACCACCCGGGAGGGGCTGGCTCGGCTGGTCGTCAGCGTGTGGCCCTACACGCTGCTCGCCGCCGCGGCCGCCGCCGTGCTCCTCACCCAGCGCGCCTTCCGTGCGGCCCGGCTGGACTATGCCCTGCCACCGATCGCGGCCACCCAGCCGGTGATCGGAGTGCTGCTCGGCGTCCCCCTCGTGGGTGACCGGCTGTCGCTGACGCCACCGGCACTGGTGGTGGAGGCCGGCTGCCTCGCGGTCCTCATCGTGAGCGTGGTCGCCCTGTCGCGCTCCACGGCCCTGCGCGGCCTGCGCCCGCGCCGACTTCGTCAGCGGTCCGCGCCCGCCGCCGCGGACCGGTTCACCAAGTGATCAGCACGATGGCGGCACCGGCCAGGCCCAGGCCGACGCGCTGCAGCCGGCCGGTGTGCTCGTGCAGCACCGCGATGGCCAGGATCACCGTCGCCGCCGGGTACAGCGACGTGATCACGCTGGCCAGCGACAGCAGCCCGTGGCGGGTCGCGAGCAGGAAGAACATGTTCGCGAAGGCATCCAGCGCCCCGGCAGCAAGCGTGAGCGCGAGCGTCGTGCCGGTGATCCGCGCGATCACGCCGCGCTGCCGGGCCAGCGGCACGATCAATGCGGCGGAGGTGAGCCGCGAGATCACCAGCGGCCACAAGCCCGAGTCGCGGTCGGCCCGCGCCAGGAAGATGAAGTACAGGCCGAAGCCCACGCCCGCGAGGAACGCGAGGGCCAGGGTGCGTATCGCGACGGGGCCGTGCGGGTGGTCCTCGGGCGTGCGGCTGACCAGCACCACCGCGACCAGGCCCAGCAGGATGCCAGCCCAAGCCGACGGCTGCGGCCGTTCGCCGACGAGCACGCCGAACATGACCGGCACCGCGGCGGCCAGCACTGCGGTCACCGGCGAGATGATGTTCATCGGGGCGACCGCCATCAGGCTGTACATGATCACTACGCCGACCATGCCGGCGATGCCGCCGAGCACGCCGAACAGCGCGGTGCGCCCGCTGAGCGGCCCGCGGAAGAACGGCAGCATCAGCAGCATCAGCGCCGCGCCGACGGGATAGCTGTACAGCAACACGGTGACCGCGCCCTTGCGCCGGGACGCGAACGCGCCGAGGAAGTCTCCGACGCCGTAGGCCATCGCCGCCAGGACGGAGAGCACGACGGTCACACCCGACCTTATCCGCCGCGACCGAGCCGGTTCCCGGCCGCGTTGACGGTGGCGTCTGCGACGATCCCGGGATGGAACAACGGATCAGCTTGGTAACGTTCGGGGTTGCCGACCTCGCGACCGCGCGGGCGTTCTACCAGGCGCTCGGCTGGGGCGGCGCGCAGCAGCCGGACGACGAGGTCTGCTTCTTCCAGGCCGGCGGCATGGTGTTCGGGCTGTGGACGCGGCTCGGCGGCCACGGCGCGCCGGGGATCGAGCTCGCGCACAACGTCCGCTCGCCCGAAGAGGTGACCGCCGTGCTTTCCGAGGCCGAGCGCGCGGGCGGCACCATCGTGCGGCCGGCGGACCGCGCGGACTGGGGCGGCACGACCGGCGCGTTCGCCGACCCGGACGGCTACGTCTGGGAGGTCGCGCACAACCCGGGATGGCACCTCGCGCCGGACGGATCGGTCCGCATCTGAGTCACGCCGGGCAGGCCGTGCCGCGCGGCGGCGGGGCGGCGCCGACCAGGTAGGCGTCGACCTTCTGGTCGATGCAGCTGCTCTTTCCGTACGCGGTATGCCCCTCGCCGTCCCAGGTCAGCAGCACGCCGGTGCCGAGCGCCTTGCTGAGCACCAGCGCGCCGGCGTACGGCGTGGCCGGGTCGTGGACGGTGCCCACCACCAGGATCGGCGGCGAACCCGGTGCCGACACAGGCGGCAGCAGGTGGCGAACGGGCTGCCACGCCTGGCAGGAGAACAGCGACACCGCGTTCCACAGCCCGAACATCGGATACTGCTTCGCCCACTGCGCCGCGGTCGCCTTGATGACGGCGTCGCTCGGGCCGGGCGGCTCGTCGTTGCAGCTGATCGCGGTGTTGGAGTCGTAGATGTTCGTGTAGTGCCCACTCGAGTCACGTTCGTTGTACTGGTCGGCCAGCGTGAACAGCCCCTTCGCGTCGCCGGCCCGTGCCGCGATCAGTGCCTGGCCGAGCTGGTCCCACTGGCCCTGGTCGTACAGCGCGGAGAGCACTCCGGTCAGCACGATCGCGCCGGTGGCCCGGCGGGTCTCGGTCGGGTCGCTGCTCGGGATCGGCGATGCGGTCGCGCGCCGGACGAGGTCGTACACCACCTGCCGGGGGTTGCCGAGCACCTGGCACCCCGGGCGCTTCACACAGTCCGCGGCGAACTGGTCGAACGCGTTCTCGAATCCCTTGACCTGGTTGCTCCACGTCGTCAGGTCGCTCGCCACCGGGTCGACAGCGCCGTCCAGCACGGCGACCCGGATATGGGTCGGGAACAGGTGCGCGTAGACGGAGCCGAGCCTGGTGCCGTAGGAGTAACCCAGATAGCTCAGTTTGGCGTCGCCGACGGCGGCCCGGATGCGGTCCATGTCGCGAGCCGTGTAAACGGTGTTGTAGTCGGCAAGCGCCGCGCCGTATTTCGCGCTGCACGCCCCGGCGACGCCGGCCGCAGCCTGCTTCGCCTGCTCGAAACCGGCGGCCGTGCGCACGTCCGGGAACATCGCGTTGAGCCGGTCCTTCTGCGCGTCGCTGACGCAGTCGATGGGCGCGGAGAGCCCGACCCCGCGGGGGTCGAACCCGATGACGTCGAAGTGCTGCAGGATGTCGTCGGAGAGGGTGCCGGCCAGGCCGATGGCGAGGAAGATGCCCGAGCCCCCCGGTCCGCCCGGATTCACCAGCAGCGACCCGATGCGCTGCGGCTGGTCGGCATAGTGCACGCGCACCACCGCGATCGAGATCGTCGGCCCGTCCGGGTGCGCGTAGTCGAGGGGCACCGGCACACGGCCGCAGTCGATCGTCAGCTTCTGCAGCCGCGCCGCGGGGATGCCGGCGGCGGAGAGGTTGAACAGGTCCGAGCAGTCGCTGAACGCGACGCTCGGCTGCGGCGCCGCGGTCGGCGCGCCCGCGCCGGTCGACGGCGCGGCCGACCCGGCGGCCCCCGGCGCGGCCCGGGTGCCCTGCCCGCTGACGCTGACCGTGCAGGCGGTAAGCAGTCCCAGCACGGCCAGCGCCGCGACGGCTGCCCGGCGCGCGAAGCGCCGGGGCACGGGTCGGGGCACGGCATGCACGGTACCGAGCGGGGCTGGGCGCGCGGTGAGCGCTCGAAGACAGCCCGATAACGCGCTCGCCGCGGAGCCGCCAGAATGAGCCGATGAAGCTACCCGTCATGCCGCCCATCGCCCCGATGCTCGCGAAGGCCGTGACCACGATCCCGCCCGGCGCGTCCTACGAACCGAAATGGGATGGATTCAGGTCACTGGTCTTCCGTGACGGCGACGAGGTGGAGCTGGGCAGCCGCAAGGAACGGCCGATGACCCGCTACTTCCCCGAACTGGTCGAGGCGATCAAGGCCGAGCTACCCGACCGCTGCGTCGTCGACGGTGAGATCGTGATCGCCACCGACGCCGGCCTGGACTTCGAGGCCCTGCAACAGCGGATCCACCCGGCGAACTCGCGGGTGACGATGCTGGCCGAGAAGACACCCGCGTCGTTCATCGCCTTCGACCTGCTCGCGCTCCGCGACGACGACTACACCGACCGGCCGTTCGCCGAACGCCGCGCCGCACTCGTGCAGGCATTGGACAGGGCTGGCAGCTCGGTGCACGTCACCCCGGCCACGACCGAGCTGGCGACGGCGCGACGGTGGTTCACCGAATTCGAAGGCGCCGGCCTGGACGGCGTAATCGCCAAGCCGCTGGACGTCACCTACCAGCAGGACAAACGGGTGATGTTCAAGATCAAGCACGAGCGCACCGCCGACTGCGTGCTCGCCGGGTTCCGCTGGCACAAGACCTCGACCGAGGAGCGCCCGCTGATCGGCTCGCTGCTGCTCGGCCTGTACAACGACGAGAACAAGCTGCAACACGTCGGCGTCGTCGGCGCGTTCACCGCCGAGCGCCGCGCGCAGCTCGTCGGCGAACTGGAGCCGCTGCGGCTGCGCGACGGCGAAGCGCACCCTTGGTCGGAATGGGCGAACGCTGAGGCGCACCAGGGCCAGCGGCTGCCCGGCGCGGTGAGCCGGTGGAACGCCCAGAAGGACCTGTCGTTCATCCCGTTGCGCCCGGAGCGCGTTCTCGAGGTCAAGTACGAGCACATGGAAGGCACTCGTTTCCGGCACCTCGCCCACTTCGTCCGCTGGCGCGACGACCGCACCCCCGAGTCCTGCACCTACGAACAGCTCGAACAGCCGGTCACCTTCGAGTTGAACGACATCGTCCCAGGCCTGGGACAAGTCCCGGGCTGACGTCGGCGATGCCGCACTCGGCGATCCGCTTGCCGACAGCGTCGGTCGACGGCTTCCACCGGGTTGGTCGGCACCCCGCCTTCCCGGCCCGCACCCGAGCGGCACCGTTCACCGACACGGCGTCCCCTCGAACGCAAAGGAAGATCCTGTCCGATAACGGATCCGCGAGCGAGGCGTTCGGCCGGCTGTGACACTGAGGTCGTGTCGAGCGGTGTGGACGAGTCGGTGCTGGCCGCTGAGCGGCGCGTCGGGTACTGCTTGTACAACCGTGGGGCGGCTCGCCGAGCGCTCTTTCAATACGGCACCCCCGGCACCCGATGGTTGTCGCCTCAGCTGATCGCTGCGGCGGGATCTGCGGGGTTCGAACTGCTGGTGATCGACCGTCCTGGCTACGGGGCCACCAGTCGGCGGCCGGGCCGGCGAATCGTGGACGTTCTCGGTGATGTGCGCACGGTGCTGGACGCTGTGGGCTGGGATCGTTTCACGGTGTGGGGTGGCTCTGGCGGAGCGCCGCATGCCTTGGCGATCGCAGCCCGGCTGCCTGATCGAGTGACGGCCTGCGCGAGCGTCGTCGGCTTGGCCCCGCATGATGCGCCGGGGCTGCAGTGGTACGCCGGGATGTCGCCGGGCAACGTCGAGGAGTTCCAGGCCGCGGCCCGAGGAGAGCACGTCTACCGCCCGCTTGTGCAGCGTCTGGCTGCCGATGCGCTGGCCAGCGTCGAGGCGGGCGGCAGTCAGGTCGCAGGCGATTACCAGCTACCCGAGGTCGACCGCCGCGCCCTCGCGGCCCGGCACGCGGAGGACGGCTACCTCGAGCGGATGATCCTCACCTACCGGCACGGAGTCGACGGGTGGATCGACGACTGCATCGCCTTGACCCGGCCATGGGGCTTCGAGTTGTCGGAGCTCACCGCGCCGACCAGCGTCTGGTACGGCACCGCCGATGTTCTCGCCTCCCGCGACCACCACGAGTACCTGCTTTCGGCCCTGCCCGGCGCTCGACGCCGCGAACTGCGCGGCGGCCACGTCCTGGACAGCCGGGATCTCGCCGCGATCTACGACTGGCTCGCAGATCCGACTCGCTAGCCCGTTCGTCCTACGACCCGGCGGTCGCCGATCCGAGCGCGCCCGTCTATCGGGCAGTTGGAGCTCAGTCCGGTGACCGCTCGTCGGACACCCCGGCAGAGATCAGTGGTGGAGCCGATCCGAGGTCCTGCGCCGGCGCGGCGTCAGCCGGGGAGCGCGTAGCGGCAGAACAGCGCGCCGTCCTCCTCGAGCAGACCGGCCAGCCGCATGCCCAGCGGAGGGTGCGCCCACGGGGCGCCCGCGCTCACCCGGCCGGCGCCCGGGCCGGCCAGCAGCGGCGAGACGGTGAGGCAGAGCTCGTCCACGAGTCCAGCCTCGGTCAGGCAGCCGAACAGCAGCGGGCCGCCCTCGCAGAGCACTCGCCGGTGCCCGCGCGCGGCCAGCGCGGCCATCCCCTCGGCGAGGTTGACATCCTCGTCACCGCAGACCAGCACCTCCGCCACCTCGTGCAACGCGGCCCCGGACTCGGTATCGGATGCGGCGCAGGTGAGCACGATCGTGCGGGCGTCGGCGTCGGCGCCGGTGAACAGCTTCCCGGACGGGTCCAGGCGCAGCGACTGGCTCACGACGACGATCGGCAGCGCCTCGGCCAGCCCGTGCTCGCGGCGCACGCCCCGGCGCCGGGCGCTCAGCTGCAGCGCACCGTACCCCTCGTCGCGGATCGTGCCGGCGCCGACGAGGACGACGTCGGCGAGGTCGCGCAAGGCGGCGAAGATCCGGTTGTCGGCGCGGGTCTGCAGGCCGCGGGAGAATCCCGCGACGCTCACCGCGCCGTCGGCGCTGGCGATGAAGTTCGCGCGCAGGCCCCCCTCGTCCAGCCACCCCGCGGCGTAGAACGCGTGGACGTCGACGTCCTCGGCGGCTCGGGGCAGCAACGCGCGCATGGGGCCTATCTCAGCACGTATGGTCGGGTGTCGTGGCCTCCCGTCTGGTCGATCGGGTACCGGTGGTGCCGGTGTTCGCCCTCGTCGACGGCCTGACGCCGCAGCTGCTCGCCGGGGGCTACCGCAAGAAGTACCGGCGCCCGATCAGCCGGCTGGTCGCCCTGAACCGGCTGGCCGTCCCGTCCCGGTCGGGCCGCGATGGCTAAGCGGCGCCCGGCGGTCCCGGTGCCGGCGGTGGTCGAAGGTGCGCTCGACGCCGCGCTCGACCGGGCCCTGCACGTGCAACGGTCCGCGGTCATCGGCTACCTCGACCGGATCCGGGCGCGGCACCGCGACCTCACCCCGGAACAGCTGGTGCGCTTGCTGGAGCGGCGATACCTTGCCGCCGTCGCCGCGATCGGCGCCGCATCCGGCGGCGCGGCCGCGGTGCCGGGGGTGGGCACGAGCGCGTCGCTCGCCTCGGCCGTGCTGGAGATCTCCGCCTTCACCGAGGCGACCGCGCTGTTCACGCTGGCCGTGGCCGAGGTGTACGGCGTGCGGGCGGAGGACCCGGCGTTTCGCCGGGCGCTGGTGCTCGCGGTGCTGCTCGGCGATTCGGGCGCCGCCGAATTGACCGCCGCGGCCGCAGGTTCGCGGTGGGGGATGGTGCTCGCGCACCGGGTTCCGGAGGAGACCATCCACCGGGTCAACCGCACCCTGGGCAAGCACTTCGCCAAGCATTTCGGCGCCCGGCAGGGCGCGCTGGTGTTCGCTCGCGCGCTGCCGCTCGGGATCGGCGCGGGCATCGGCGCGGCGGGGAACATGGTGCTCGCGCGCACGGCGATCGACACCGCACGCCGCGCGTTCGGCCGGCTGCCGACGACGCTGCCGCCGAGGACCGTCGAAGGCACAGTCGTCGACGGGTCGCGGGTCGACGGCCGGGGCGACGGTCACCCGCGGCCTGCCGGCCGGTGATCAGTCGGAGACGGCCAGCTCGCCGAGCTCGGCCCAGTCGTCGCCGGGCACGGTCGTGTTGATGATCCGCGGGGTCGCGACCAGGTGCGGCGGCAGCTCTTTGCGGGCCGCCTGGAAGTGGTCGGACTGCACGTGCGCCGCCCCGGCGTCGTCATCGCGGAAGGCCTCCACGAGGACGTACTCGGTGGGGTCGTCGATGCTGCGCGACCAGTCGAACCAGAGGCACCCTGGCTCGTTGCGCGTGGCGCGGGTGAAGGCCGCCGTGATCGACGGCCACTGATTGGCGTCCTCCGGCTTCACCCGGAACTTGGCGGTGATGACGATCATGAGGCTCCTCTCCCGAGGCCCGCGCGGTCAGGGCACCAGAATCGCGCGACCGCGTACCCGGCCGTTGTCCAGCTCGTTCAGCGCGTCCGCGGCGGCGTCGAGCGGGTACGTCTGGGTGTGCAGCGTGACCTTCCCGCTCTGTGCGAGCACCATCAGTTCGGCCAGCTCGTTGTAGGTGCCGACGATGTTGCCGATGATGTTGCGTTCGGTGGAGATGATGTCGAGCGTCGGCACGCGCAGCTCGCCTCCGTAGCCGATGACCGAGTACCACCCGCCGGGCCGCGTCATCGCGAATCCCTCGTTCTCGGCGCCCTCCTCGGCGACGAAGTCGAGGACGACGTCGGCGCCGTCGCCGCCGGTGAGGTCCTGCACCTCGTCGACGTGGCGGCCGTCGGCGACGACCGTGTGGTTGGCGCCGAGCGACTCGGCCAGCTCGAGGGCTTCCGGGTTGCGGTCGATCACGACGATGTCGGTCGCGGTCAGCGCGGCGAGGCACTGGATGCCGATGTGGCCCAGCCCGCCGGCGCCGATCACCACGCAGGTGGTGCCCGGGTACAGCTGTGGAACCATCTTGCGTACCGCGTGGTATGCGGTGATGCCGGCGTCGGCCAGGGCCGCGACCGCCTCCGGCTTGGTGCCCGGATCCAGCTTCACGCAGGCTCGCGCCGAGGTGCGCAGGTACTCGGCCATGCCGCCGTCGCTGCCGTCCAGGCCGGGGAACGTGCTGCTGCCGCAGTGCATGTCGTCGCCGGCCCGGCAGGCGCGGCAGAACCCGCACGTCGTCGTCGGATGGAGGATCACCGTGTCGCCCACCGCCACGTTCGTCACGGCGTCGCCGACCGCATGCACCCAGCCCGCGTTCTCGTGGCCCAGCGTGTACGGCAGCGTCGGATGCATCGCCTCGTCCCACTGGCCCAGGATGATGTGCAGGTCGGTGCGGCACACGCCCGCGCCGCCGATCTTCACGACGACGTCGAACGGCCCGTCGATCATCGGCTCGGGCACCTCGTCGATGGCGACCGGCTCGTTGTAGTGGCGCAGCCGGACTGCTTTCACGGTTCCTCCTCGTCGACGCCGTAGTCGATGCCATAGCGGTGGGCGAGCATGCCGCGACAGATGCCGGAGTTCGCCTCGATGTTCACCCGGGACAGCCGCGCTCTGCCCAGGTGCAGCCGCAGCTCGTGCGGCGCGAGCCGCTCGCCGGTGGACACGTCGATCAGCAGCGGCGAGGCATCGTTCGCAGGCAGGCCGACCTCGGCGCGCCGCGCCCGCAGCGCGTCCAGGTCACGCGACGCAGCTACGTCGCCGAGCGTCAACTCGAGGACGTCCCTGCCGCAGGCCAGCAGCGGACGGCAGACGCGGTCGGTCCCCGCGAGCACCGCCTTGCGGAGGAAGTCGGCCCGCAGGCCATCCAGTTCGCCGCTCGCCTCGTCGCCGAACGTGCCCACGAACCCGGCCCGTGCCGCGACGCCCGCGTTGATCGCCTCAGCCGCGAAGTGATCGTCCAGCACGATCACCGCCCGCTCCACGCCGGGAACCGCGCTCACCGCGTCGAACGCGTCGGCGGCCATGAGGAAGGCGAAGTTCGGCGCGCAGAAGTAGGTCGGCAGGCGCAGGTGCACCTCCGCCGTGCCGTGCTCGACGACGCACGACGCAACGAAGCCCAGCGTGGTCACCGGCTCGTCCAACTCCGGGTCGCGGACCTGGTCGAGAGCGCACAGCACACGCTCGACGTCCGTCCCGACAGCGACCGTCATGCTGACGGCGAGTCGCCGGTCACCAGCGCCGCATCGTCGCGCGCCGCCGGCTTCGACTCGTCGGGGATCCGGCACTCCGGCGGGACGTCGATGTCGTAGAGCCGCGCGGCGTTCAGGCCGAGGATCTTCTTCTTCCCCTCGACGCCGAGACGCGGGTAGTCGGCGAAGTCCTCGCCGTCGGGCATCTGCCAGTCGACGAAGCCCTCGACCTGCCACTGGGGCTCCCAGATGGCGTAGTCGCTGCCGAAGGTCATCTTGTCTTCGCCGACCCAGAACAGCAGCTCGCCCATCACCTTGGCGAAGAATCGCGGCCGGGCGTGCATCAGCGCGCCGATGGCGACGGCCAGGCCGGCGTAGACGTTCGGTTCCTGCGTCGCCATGAAACAGAAGTCCTCGATGCGCGGCAGGCCGACGTGCTCGACGACGAAGTTGAGGTCGGGGAAGTCGGTGGCGGCGTGGTCGACGTCGGCGACGTCGAAGGCGTCCTTGTCCAGCGGCCAGATCGTCGGCCCCTTGTGCACGTGCACGTTCCTGATCCCGAGCTCCTGCGCCCTGGCCAGGAAGCGGTAGGCCTCCGGGTCGGAGAGCTTCCAGCCCCGCGAGTCGCCCTTCCACTCGGCGGTGTAGAGCTTGACGCCCTTCGGGTGCCAGCGCTCGACGTCGGCCTCGAGCTGGTCCAGGCCGCCCTGCCCGTCGCGCGGGTCGAAGCGGGCGTTGACGATGAACTTGCCGGGGTGCTTCTCGGCAAGCGCGGCGTTGCGCTCGAGGGTGTTGAAGCCCTGCGTGTACCACTGTTTCAGGTAGGTCGACTGGCAGATCGCGACGTCGACGTGGCCCTTGTCGAAGACGTCGGACATCACGTCGTCCTCGGAGTACTTCTGGAAGTGCTCGAGCTCCCAGTGCGTCTCCGGCGGCCCCAATCCCATGTAGGCGTGGAAGCACTCGATCCAGCCCTTCGCGAACTGCTCCTGGCCCTGCACCCAGTTCGCCGGGCTCGCATCCCAGAAGTGCATGTGGCTGTCCACGACGAAGTACTTCTCGCCGTCCTTCTCGTACACGTGACGACCTCCTTCCGACGGACAGGCTCAATCGTGCCAGTCAGACCGTGGCGTGTCGCCGTGCGATCGCGGCCGTCTGGGCAGCGAGCCGGACGCCGCGGTCGACCGGGTCGGCGCCGCCGGTCGCGAGCACGACCTCCCCCGTGGCGACGGGCAGAGTCCGCTCGTCGGCGGCCAGGTTGGCGAGGACGACGAACGAGCCGCGCTGCACGGCGAGCCACCCCGCGTCCTCGTCGTAGTCCACGAAGACCCGGTCGAGCCGCGGGTCGGCGAGGTCTGGCTCGGCGGCCCGAAGCGCGATCAGCCGCCGGTACAGCGCGAGCACGTCAGCGTGCTCGGCGGCGTCTGGCTCGGACCAGTCCAGCACCGCGCACCGGTAGGTGGCCGGGTCCTGCGGGTCGGGCATCGCGGCGGTGTCCCACCCGTAGCTGGCGAACTCCTCGATTCGTCCTTGGCCCGTCGCTGCGGCGAGTTGCGGCTCGGGGTGCGAGGTGAAGAACGGCCAGCGGGTCGAGGCGGCCCACTCCTCGCCCATCCAGAGCATCGGCGTGAACGGTGCCGTGAGCAGCAATACCGCGCCGACCCGCAGCAACGCGGGCGAGGTGAGCTCGCCCAGCCGCTCGCCGGCCGCGCGGTTGCCGACCTGATCGTGGTTCTGCAGCGCCCCGACAAAGCGCCAGCCCGGCGTGCGGTGCCGGTCGACCGGCCTGCCGTGCCGGCGGCCGCGGAACGTCGAGAACGTGCCGTCGTGCCAGAACGCCGACGTCCACACCTTGCCGAGCGCCGCCAGCGAGCCGAAGTCGCAGTAATAGCCCTGCCGCTCGCCGGTCAGCACGGCATGCAAGGCATGGTGGATGTCGTCGTCCCACTGCGCGTCCATGCCGTAGCCGTCCGGGCGTGCAGTGATCATCATGGGGTCGTTGAGGTCGGATTCGGCGATCAGCGCGAGCGGGCGCCCGACCTCGCCGGCCAGCGTCTCGACCTCGGCGGACAGCTCGGCGAGCAGGTGCGGGGTCGTGTCATCGACCAGGGCGTGCACCGCGTCCAGCCGCAGCGCGTCCGCGTGGAACTCGCGCAGCCACATCAGCGCGTTGTCGAGGATGTGCCGGCGCACCGCCGGTTCGGCCAGGTTGACGAGGTCGCCCCACGTGCTTCGGCCGGTCTCGAGGTAGGGGGCGAAGCGGGGCAGGTAGTTGCCGGAGGGACCGAGGTGGTTGTAGACGGCATCGAGCACCACGGCCAGGCCGCGGGCGTGGCAGGCATCGACGAAGCGCTTCAGCCCGTCCGGTCCGCCGTACGGCTCGTGCACCGCGTACCAGTCGACGCCGTCGTAGCCCCAGTTCCACACGCCGTTGACGGCGTTGACCGGCAGCAGCTCGACGTGGGTGACGCCGAGCCGGACCACGTGGTCGAGCCGCTCGACGGCCGAGTCGAACGTCCCCCCGGGCGTGAACGTGCCGACGTGCAGCTCGTAGATCACGGCCCCGGGCAGGCCATGCCCCGTCCAGCCGCCGTCGGTCCAGGCGAACGCCGTGGGGTCGTAGACACGGCTCGGCCCGTGCACGCCCTGCGGCTGCCAGCGCGAGCGTGGGTCGGGCAGCGGCTCGTCACCGTCGTCGAGCAGGTAGGCGTAGTCGGTGCCGGGTGGGACGTCGAGCTCGGCGCGCCACCAGCCGTCCGGATGGCTGTGCAGCGGATGGTCGGCGTCGCCGACGCGTGCGCGCACGCGCGAGGCGAGCGGCGCCCAGACCTCGAAGAGCGTCACCCGGCCACGATGCCACGCCGGAATGCTGCCCGGTCATGCCCGACCGGCAACGAAGATCGTTACCGGCGTGCTTAGCCGAAGATGTTGCTCCACCGCCGGATGTGCCAGTCCTCGATGTAGCCAGCTCGAAGGAACGGGTCGTTCTCGGCGTAGTGCTGCGCGTCGTCGTAGCTGCGGGTCACGCCCATGGTGCGCAACGGTTCATCCGGCCGGTCTAGGAACGCCCCTGCCATAAGTAGCCGACCTTGCTGGTGCAGCTGCGTGGAGGTTCTGACGTGTTCGGCGAGCAGCTCCGGTGCTTCCCGTTGGACGTCAGCCAGCGATCCGAACCGGGTCGTGAAGAAGACTACGAAGAACTCCGGTACGCCGTCGACCTCGATCGGGTTGGGCACAGCGACACGTCCTTCCGCGGCAGCGGGATGAGGTATGAAGGATTGTCCCGCGCGGCCATGCGTCACCAGGTCTAATGGCGACGTGCCGGTCACCGATGCGGAGTCGATTCGGGACGCTGTCAAGTGCCGGTGTCATCCGAGTGATGAGGCAGCGGGGGGCCGCGAGGCGCTCGCGGTGTACTGGACGGCCCTGGCGGCCATCGACAAGGCCTGGCGCGCCAGTTGGATGCAAGCCGGTCGGCCGAGCGCGGAAGATCTTCAGTAGCCGATCGCGCGTCGCACGCGATCGGCGATCACCTCGGCATGCTCCGTGCGAGGATCGAGGCGCTCAACAGCGTCGGCGCCGCTGAGCCGGTCGTGAGCAACCGACCAGCAGTCGATCGTGAGCGGGCGAGCGCGGATCGCGTCCGGCAGCCGAGCCAGCTCGCCCCTGGTGAGCTGCACATGCTTGCGGTAGCCGCTGATCACCGAGTCCACGAGCGCGAGGTCACGAGCCCCGGCAGCCCAGAGCAGAAAGCCCAGCGACCACAGCCGCGGCCCGCGTCCGGACCCAGCCCAGTCGACGACGACCATGCCGCGCTCGGGCCGCAGGATAGCGTTCGCCGGGACGAAGTCGGGGTGCACGACCGCGTGCGGCAGGTCGGCGCCGTCGTCAAGGTCGCGCAGCTCGTTCAGCAGTGTCGCCCGGGCGAACGGATCACCGTCCGCGGCGTTGAGTAGGGCGGCCGCGGCGGCGATCTCGTCCCCTGGACTGCCCTGTGGGGTCAGGTGATGCCACCCGCCGCCGGGCGGCAAGCTATGACCTGGCCGCGCGTGCAGGCCGCCGAGGCACGCGCCGAGCACGGCGAACATTCGCGCAGTGCCGGGCGCCTGCCGACCCTCGACGAACTCGGTCACCAGCACTGGTCGACCACCGCAGACGCTCACCGGGTCGGGATGCGCGAGCCGCTCGGCCGGGAACCTCGTCGGCGCCAGACGGCGCAGTACTTCGGCCGTCGCAGCGGCCGACCCGTCGGCGCCGGCAGGCAACCACCGCGCGACCCACCCCGGGCCGTCAACCCGGTACACGTGCTGGTCGAGCATGACCAGGTGCTCAACAGCGACGCCGTATCGCTCGGCGAGGTGGTCGGCCAGCTCGTCCATCAAGCCGCGGTGAGCAGCGCGACCGGATAGGTCCCGAGCAGCTCGCTCAGCCGGGTCACGCCGCCACCGACCTCCCGGCCGGTGAGCAGGTCGACGGCGCGCGGCAGGTCGAGCGTGGTGTCCCGCCAGCCGCCCGCTCGTTCCAGCCCGACCGGCAGCCGGGTCGCGACGGTGATCGCGCCGCCGCGGTCGAATGCCACGGCGTGGTCGGCCGCGGGTCCGTCCGCGAAGAGCGGCGCGTAGTCGCTGAAGAGCTCGGGCTGCTCCCGGCGTAGGCGCAGCGCCCGCGAGACGATCCACAGCTTCGCGGCGCCGGTCGCGTCGATCGGCGGCGGCGCGTCGAGGCTGGCGAGCAGCCGGGCGCGAGCGGCGAAGTCGACCGGCCGTCGGTTGTCCGGGTCGACCAGCGAGTCGTCCCACAGCTCGGTTCCCTGGTAGACGTCGGGAACGCCGGGCATGGTCAGCTGTATGAGCTTCTGGGACAGAGAATTGGTCCAGCCCAACGGCGTGATACCCGCGAGGAACTCCTCGATCGCGCCGCGCAGCTCGGGCGCCTCGTAGGCGAGGTCGACCGCCGTATGCACCGCCTCCTCGAACGCGACATCCGGATCGACCCAGCCGGTGTGCGTCGCCGCCTCGCGCATGGCCTTCTCGGCGTACGCGTGCATCCGGCCCGGCTCGATGAAGCCGACACCGGCAAAGGTCTGCCAGAGCAGGTAGCCGAACACGGGGTCGGGCAGCGGCAGGTCGTGCTGCAACCGCCGGGCGAGCGCCGCCCACTGCTCGGGCACCTCGGCGAGCACCGCCAGCCGCGCCCGCACGTCTTCGCCCCGCTTGGTGTCGTGCGTCGAGAGCGTGGTCATACCGTACGGGGCGACGGCCTGACGGTGCGCCTGGGCGGCGTGGAACTCGGCGAGCGTGCCGCCGAACTGGGCCGGATCGCCGCCGACCTCGTTGAGCGCCAGGAACCGGCTGTACCGGTAGTACGCGGTGTCCTCGACGCCCTTGGCCATCACCGCGCCCGACGCCTGCTGGAACCGCATGCACAGCTCGTCGGCCGGGTCGGCCAGCCGCGAGGTGAGCGCGCTGATGGCGTCGGCAAGGTCGGGACGCCGGGAGCGCGCGGTCTCGATGGCGGCGGCGAGATGCTCCGCGCCGTCGGGCAGGTAGGAGCGGTACACCGGGAACGCGACCAGCAGCTCGGTGATCGCCGCGGTAGCGCCGATGAGTTGGGGCACGAGCTGGGCCATGCGGCGCACCTCGGCCTGCAGGATCGTGGTGGCGACCTGCCGTTTGCCGCGCTCGACATGCTCGGCGAACGACGCCTGGTCGCCGGTCAGCTCCCGGTAGAGCGCGTCGAACGCCGGTTCTCCCTCCGGATCGACGATCAGCGCGGTCACCTCGGCCAGCGCGTCGTAGCCGGTGGTGCCGTCGACCGGCCAGTCTGCGGGGAGCGCCTCACCTGCTTCGAGGATCTTCTCGACGAGCAGCCAGTTGTCCGGTCTCGCAGCACGCAGCCGCTCCAGGTAGCCGCGCGGATCGGCCAGACCGTCGGGGTGGTCGACACGTAGCGCGTGGACGCCGTCCTCGTGCACCCAGCGCAGGATCTCGCGGTGCGTCGCCTCGAACACCGCCGGGTCTTCCACCCGCAGCCCGGCCAGCGTGCTCACCGCGAAGAATCGCCGGTAGTTGAGCTCGGTGTCGGCGCGGCGGAAGCCTGCCAGCTCGTAGTGCTGACGGGCATGCACCTCCGCCGGCGACCCGCCGGACGTGCCCGGCGCGATCGGGAAACGCTGCCGGGCGAGTCGCAGCACGTCCCCGTCGACCCGCAGCTCGGCGAGATCGGCCTCATCGGCGAGCACGGGCAGCAGGATGCGCCCGCGCGTCCAGTCGATGTCGAACCACGTCGCGTACGCCGACCCCCGGCCCAACCGCAGGACGTCCCACCAGGCGGGGTTCTCCGCCGCGTCGGCCACAGCGGTGTGGTTGGGGACGATGTCGACGAGGATTCGCAGCTCGTGGGCGCGTGCGGCGTCGAGCAGCTTCGCCCAGCCCGCCTCGCCGCCACGGGCCGGGTCGATGCGGCTGAAGTCCACGACGTCGTAGCCGTGCTCGGAGCCGGCGGCCGCCTGCAGCAGCGGCGACAGGTAGACGCCCCCGGCGCCCAGAGCGTCCAGGTAACCGGCCAGTCCCGCCGCGGCGTCCAGACCGAAGGAGGGCCGGATCTGCAGCCGGTGGGTCGACGCTGGCAGCGGCATCAGTCGGCCTTGCGCAGCACCGCGAGCGCCCGCGGTCCGACCGAGAGCACGTCGCCGGCCTTCACCACCGTGCTGTCGTCCAGGTCCGCTCGGGCGGTGTCGACGACGAGCTGCCAGCTCTGGCCGTACTCGGCGGACGGCACGTGGAACGCGATCGGCTCGTCATGGGCGGAGAAGCACAGCAGGAACGAGTCGTCCATGATCCGCTGCCCTCGGCGGTCACGGTCCGGGATGCCCTGCCCGTTGAGGTACACCGCGATCGAGCGACCGAACCCGGAGCCCCAGTTCTCCTCGGTCATCTCGCGTCCCTCGGGCGTGAACCATGCGATGTCCGGCAGCACGTCCGCGCCGCGCCGGCGCACCGGCCGGCCGTCGAAGAACCGGTGCCGGCGGAAGACCGGGTGGTCGCGGCGCACCCGCGACAGCTCGCGGGTGAACTCGAGCAGCTCGTGGTCGACGGCGCCCCAGTCAATCCAGGTGATCTTGTTGTCCTGGCAGTAGGCGTTGTTGTTCCCGCGTTGGGTGCGGCCCAGCTCGTCACCGTGGCAGATCATCGGCACGCCCTGCGAGAGGAACAGCGTCGCCAGGAAGTTGCGCCGCTGCCGCGCCCGCAGGGCCAGCACGTCGGCGTCCTTCGTCGGACCCTCGACGCCACAGTTCCACGACCGGTTGTCGTCGGTGCCGTCGCGGTTCCCCTCGCCGTTGGCCTCGTTGTGCTTGTGGTTGTAGGCGACCAGGTCGGTGAGGGTGAACCCGTCGTGGGCGGTGACGAAGTTGATGCTGGCGACCGGGCGGCGGCCGGAGTGCTCGTACAGGTCGGCCGAGCCGGTGATCCGCGCCGCGAACTCGCCGATCGTGGCCGGCTCCCCGCGCCAGAAGTCCCGCACCGTGTCGCGGTACTTGCCGTTCCACTCGGTCCACTGCGGCGGGAAGTTGCCGACCTGGTAGCCGCCCGGGCCGACGTCCCAGGGCTCGGCGATCAGCTTCACCTGGCTCACCACCGGGTCCTGCTGGACGAGCTCGAAGAACGACGAGAGCCGGTCGACGTCGTAGAACTCGCGGGCAAGTGTCGCCGCCAGGTCGAACCGGAAGCCGTCGACGTGCATGTCGAGCGCCCAGTACCGCAGCGAGTCCATCAGCAGTTGCAGGGCGTGCGGGTGCCGCACGTTGAGGCTGTTGCCGGTGCCCGTGTAGTCCATGTAGTGGGCGGGGGAGCCGTCGACGAGCCGGTAGTAGGCGGCGTTGTCGATGCCGCGGAAGCAGAGCGTCGGGCCTAGGTGGTTCCCCTCGGCGGTGTGGTTGTAGACGACGTCGAGGATCACCTCGATGTCGGCCTCGTGCAGCGCGCGGACCATCGCTCTGAATTCCTGCACCACCCCGCCGGGTGTCCGGCTGGATGTATAGCGGGTGTCCGGCGCCAGGAAGCCGATCGTGTTGTAGCCCCAGTAGTTGGTGAGGCCCCGATCGGCGAGCACGGAGTCGTTGACGAAATGGTGCACCGGCATGAGCTCGACGGCCGTCACGCCGAGCGCGGTGAGGTGGTCGATGATCACGGGATGGGCGATGCCGGCGTAGGTGCCGCGCAGCTGCTTGGGCACCTCGGGGTGGCGCCGGGTGAGTCCCTTGACGTGCGCCTCGTAGATGACGCTGTCGGCGTAGGCGTGGCGGGGCGGCCGGTCGATGCCCCAGTCGAAGTACGGGTTGACGACCACCGACTTGGGCATGTGCGCCGCCGAGTCGTCGGTGTTGCGGCGGCTCGGGTCACCCAGCTGGTAGCTGAACAGCGACGGGTCCCACTCGATCCGCCCGTCGATCGCCTTGGCGTACGGGTCGAGCAGCAGCTTGGTCGGGTCGCAGCGCTGGCCGCGGTCCGGGTTGTACGGACCATGCACCCGGTAGCCGTAGTGCTGGCCCGGCTCGACGCCGGGCAGGAAAGCGTGCCAGACGAAGCCGTCGACCTCGGGCAGGTCGATGCGCGTCTCGGTGCCCTTCGAGTCGAACAGGCACAGCTCGACCCGCTCGGCCATCTCGCTGAAGAGGCCGAAGTTCGTCCCGGACCCGTCGTAGGTGGCGCCCAGCGGATAGGCGTTTCCGGGCCAGACCTGCATGCCGCTCCTCACTCGCGCCGATCAGGGGTCGACTCCGAGCCTGCCAGATCAGCCCAGAAGGGTGCGTTTGTATGCCTCTGCGACGGCCGATGCCCGGTCGCGAACGCCCAGGTAGCTGATCAGTTCCGCGGGCCGGGTCGGTAGCGACGCGGCGAGGATCAGCCGTACTCGAACTGGTGCCAGCTGCGGTAGCCACCTGCCACGATCAGCGCGGCCAGTGCCGTCGAGGCGGCCAGCAGCGGCAGTGCCAGCACCCGGCCGAGCCGGTCGAGCCGGCGCTCCCACAGCTCGGCCGGCGCGGTCACGGCGTCGATGATCTCACTCCCAGCGGAAGTAGCGGATCGCCAGCGCGGTGAAGACGACCGCGTACGCCGCGAGCACGGCGAGCTGCTGCGGGTGCGGCCAGAAGCCGGCCGAGCTGCGCTGCAGCGCGCCGACGGCAGCACCGAGCGGGGTGTAGTCGCTGATGTCGCGCAGCACGGCCGGCATCACCGCTCGGGGAATCCAGAGCCCGGCGAAGAAGATCAGCGGGAAGAAGCAGATCGCGCCCACCGCGTTGGCCGCCTTGCCGGTCGACGCGACGGCGGCGATGGTGAGCCCGATGCCGAGCAGTCCGGCCACGGTGAGCAGCCAGGCGAGCACGAAACCGCCGGCCTGGCGGGGCAGCGCCACGTCGAAGCCGAGCCACCCGACCAGCAGCACGAGCACGGTCGCTGCGGCCGCGGTTGCCGCGTTGATCACGACTTGCGAACCGAGCAGCCACGACGGCGGCACCGGCGTGGTCGACAGCCGGCGCAGGATCCCCTTCTCCCGATACGTGCCGAGCACCGGGGGCATCGCGTTCAGGGCCAGCATCGCGATCGAGAAGGCGATCACAATCGGCACGTACGTCGCCGCGAGCGTGGCGCCGAGCTTCGCGTCGCGCTTGTCACCCCCGAGCGTGCCGAGGATTGCGAGCAGCACGGCCGGGAACGCGAACCCCCAGAATGGCCCGACCCGTTCGCGCAGGAACAGTTTCCCCTCGACGACGGTGAGCCGGCTGGCGCCGGGACGGCGGACGGCAGGGGCGGTGGCGGTCATCGGGCGTCTCCTGGCGTGGGTTCGAGTTCGCGTCCGGTCAGGGCGATGAATGCGTCGTCGAGGCTGGCCTGTTCGACGCGCAGTTGTTCGGCGACGATGTGCTGGCGGGCAAGCAGCGAGACGACCGCGGTAAGCGCCTCGCCCGTCCCGGTGACGATCAGCTGCTCACCCGCGCGGGTGACACCGGTGACCTCGGGCAGGGCGCTGAGCAGGTTCTCGTCGATCGGCTGGGACGGGCGGAAGCGGATGCGCTGGGTGGTGTCGACCCGTGAGACGAGTCCACCCGGTGAGTCGACGGCCACGACCCGGCCGGAGTCGATCAGGGCAACGCGGTCGCACAGGTGCTCCGCCTCGTTCATGAAGTGCGTGACCAACAGGATCGTGACGCCGCGCGAGCGCACGTTCTCGATCAGCTCCCAGGTGTCGCGCCGCGCGGCCGGATCCAGGCCGGTGGTGAGCTCGTCGAGGATGGCGATCCGCGGATTGCCGACGAGCGCCAGCGCGATCGAGAGCCGCTGCTTCTGGCCGCCGGAAAGCTTGCCGTAGGGCGCCTTGCGCTTGTCGGCTAGGCCGAGCACCTCCAGCAGCGCCGCCCAGTCGGCGGGCTCGCGGTAGAAGGACGCGTAGAGGTCGAGCGCCTCCTCGACGCGCAACTTGGCCGGCAGCTCGCTCTCCTGCAGCTGCACGCCGAGCACCTCTCGCAGCTGGTCCCGGTCGTGCTGCGGGTCGAGGCCGAGCACGCTGATCGTGCCGCCGTCCGGGTGGCGCAGCCCGGCGATGCACTCGACGGTGGTGGTCTTTCCTGCCCCGTTCGGGCCGAGGATGCCGAAGATCTCGCCCTCTTCGACGCCGAACGAGACATCGCGCACCGCGACCTGGTCGCCATAGCGCTTGTACAGGGCGGAGACATCCACGACTGGCATGCGTCCAGGATCACCCGCGGCCGGCTCCAGCGGTATCGACTTTGCGGCTCGGCCGGCATCCACCGATCGGTGGATGTCAGCCGATGAGCTCATACCGGGCCCCGACGGCTGAATACGCTCGCAGGGCGCGCGTGTCGAGCATCACAAGCGTCGCGTCGTTGTCGAACCCAGTCAGCGTTGGGGGCGGACGAACGGGAAGGCCAGCGTCGCCCGGATGTTGGTCCCGGTGAGCATCATCACCAGCCGGTCGACGCCGATGCCCAGCCCACCGGTGGGCGGCATCGCGTACTCCAACGCGGTCAGGAACGCCTCGTCCAGCTCCATCGCCTCGGGGTCGCCGGCGGCAGCCCGCATCGACTGCTCGGTCAGGCGCTCACGCTGGTCGATCGGGTCGACGAGCTCGGAGTACGCGGTGCCGATCTCCGCGCCGAACGCGACCAGATCCCAGCGTTCGGCGAGGGCCGGGTCGAGCCGATGCGTGCGGGTCAGCGGGGACGTCTCGAGCGGGAAATCGGTGTAGAACGTCGGGTACAACGTCTGCTTCTCGACCAGCGCCTCGTACAGGTCGAGGACGAGCTCGCCCGGGCCGGCTCGGGTGGAGCTGTGCACGCCGTAGCGGCCGCAGATCTCGCGCAGCTCGCGCGCAGGCGTCCTGGGCGTCACCTCGGTGTCGCAGGCCTTGCTCACCGCCTCGTGCACCGGGGTCACCGGCCAGGGCAGGCTCAGGTCGACGCGGTGGGCGCCGTCCGGGGCGTCCGGCCGGATGGCCACCGGGGCGCCGTGGACGGCCATCGCGACATCGATGACCAGCTCCCGGGTCAGCTCGCGCATCGCGACGTAGTCGGCGTGCGCCTGGTAGGCCTCGACGGACGTGAACTCCGGATTGTGCGTGGCGTCCGCGCCCTCGTTGCGGAAGTTGCGGTTCAGCTCGAAGATCTTGCCCATCCCGGCGACACAGAGCCGCTTGAGGTACAGCTCCGGCGCGATCCGCAGGTACAGATCCATGTCGTAGGCGTTGATGTGGGTGCGAAACGGTCTCGCGGTGGCCCCGCCGTGCACCGCCTGCAGCATCGGCGTCTCGACTTCGGTGAATCCCCGCGCGGCGAACGCGTCGCGAAGCGCTCGCACGGCGACGCTGCGAGCCCTTAGCACCCGCATGGCGTCCGGGTTGGCGAGCAGATCGAGGTAGCGCTGCCGCACCCGGGCGTCGGGGTCGGAGAGGCCCGCGTGCGCGTCGGGCAGCGGGCGGAGGCACTTCGCGGCCATCGCCCAGTCGTCGACGAGGACGGATAGCTCGCCGCGCCGTGAGGTGACGATCTCACCGGTGACACTGACCTGGTCGCCGAGATCGACGGCTCGCCGCCAGAGGTCGCGGGCCTCCGCCGGCGTGTCGGAGGCGGTGAGCATCGCCTGCAGCGCCTGCCCTTCGTCTTGCAGCACGGCGAAACAGACGCCGCCGAAGTCGCGCAGCGCCCGGACGCGCCCGGTAACCGACACCCGCTCACCGGTGCGGTGATCGGCGGGCAGGCCCTGGTGCCGGGCGCGCACGCCGCCCACCGGGCAGGTCCGCGGGACGGCGACCGGGTATGCGGGCTGGCCGGCCGCGGCGAGGCGTGCGATCTTGTCGCGGCGCACCCGCTGCTGCTCGCCGGTAGCCTGCGCCGGGCGGGGCAGCCGCAACAGCTGCTCCTCCTGCTGGCGCACCGCGTCGGCGAACTCCACTTCGGCGCCGTCGGCGAGCGTGATCCGCTCCGCTGCGCTCCGCGGCGGCGTCGGGTGTACGGACGGCAGGAAGCCCTCGGCCATCCCGGACGCGATGGCCGCGCGGGTGAGCGTGAGCGACGAGTCGTAGCACAGGTAACGGGGCACCCATCGCGGCAGGTACTTCGCGTTGGACCGGTAGAGCGTCTCGAGCTGCCACAACTTCGACGCGAGCGACAGCACCGCCTCGGTGAGGCGCAGCACCGGCCCCGCGCCGACCTGCTCCGCGGCACTGAACACCGAGCGGAACATGGCGAAGTTCAACGAGATGCGCGTCACGCCGAGCTCCGGGGCGGCGTCGACCAGGCCGGTGACCATGAACTCGACCAGCCCGTTCTCGGCGCCGTGGTCGCGCCGCATCAGGTCGAGCGAGAGGCCGCGGCGGCCCCACGGCACGAACGAGAGCAGGCCGCGAACGGCGCCGGTGCAATCGTGCGCGGTGACCATCACGCAGCGCTCGTCGGCCGGATCGCCGAGCCGGTTCAGCGCCATGGAGAAGCCCCGCTCGGTGTCGTCACCTCGCCACCGCTGCGCGCACCCCTCCAGCCCGGCGAGCTCGTCCGGCGGGATATCACCGTGCCGCCGCGCCCGGATGGTGTAGCCGGCCCGGCGCACGCGGGTCACCGCCTGGCGGACCGGGCGCATCGTGCGACCGTCCAAGCTGAAGCCGTCGACGTCGATGACGGCCTCGTCCCCGATCGCCAGGGCTTTCAGCCCGGCGGCGACGTACGCCTTCGCACCCGGCTCGCTGGCGGAGAGCACGGCCGGGAACCAGCCGTACTGGCGCGCCTCGGCAAGCCAGGCGGCGATCGCGTCGGGCCACGAGGTGGACCGGCCGATCGGATCGGCGCTGGCCAGGCTCACCGAGGCGACGACTCGGTAGGTCACGGCGGCGCGCCCGTCCGGCGCCAAGATCACCGACTTGTCGCGGCGGGTGGCGAAGTAGCCCAGCGAGTCCTGCTCGCCGCCCTCGAGCAGCAGGCGGCGGACGGCCAGTTCGTCGCGCGCTCCCAGGAACTGCTTGGCCCGCGCGGAACGCAGGAACACCCACGCGGCCGCGAGCAGCGCGACCGCCGACATTAAGCCGGCGAGCACGGTGACCCAGTGCGGGCCGTGATGCCCGTGCAGGGTGTCGGTGTTCAGCCCGACGTCGAGTGAGGCATTCAGGGTCCACCGGACGCGCTCGCCCGTGCCGTGCAGTCGTCCGGGGAAAGCCTCGGCCAGCAAGAACGTCACGACGACCGACGTCGCCAGGCCGGCAGCGAGCACGATCAGCGAACGCAGGCGCGCCCCGCGGGAGAGCCGGGCGGCGAACGCGCGGCGCGAGAGCCAGAGCAGGACCACGATCACGCCGCCCAGGACCGCGCCGATCCCCAGCAACACGACGTCGCGACGTGTCGTGTCGACGTCGGCGGTCGGAAGCTGCTGCCAATGCGGGAGCGCAACTGCCACGACCAGGGCCTGCACCACCGTGACCAGGGCTTGGTAGACCAGCGCCAGCAGCATGGCCGCGCGCAGCCGCCGGCGCAGCGCGTTGGCGAGCATGAACATCAGCACCGCGACGAACACGCTTGGTCCGGCCGGGACGTTGAGCAGCCCGAACACGTCGTCGACGCGGTCGGGCCACGGCCAGTGCCGGATCGGGATGCTGATCAACGACCAGAAGGCGGCGAGAGTGACGACCTGCCCGGCAAACCTGACGAAGTGGTCGTGCCAGCCGCGTGGCGTGTCGCGGTGTGCCGGGCCGGCGGCGCGAGGCGGCGGTGCCGGTCGCGGCGCGGCGTCCACGGTCGTCATCCGGTTCCCCCCTCACGCGCGATCCAACGCACCTGATGGTCGCACTTCGCGGCGTCCCTCAGCGGCACCGGTCGCCGGAATCGGTTCGCCGGAATGCTGGTCGCAAGAATTGTGTCGGTGCCCGCTCGTACCGTGGTCGCCATGACGCCGAGCCAGAGCCTTGGGAGCAAGCCGTGCGGGTGCTGAGCGACATCGTGCCGACCACTGGCAAGTTCGAGGTCATCTCCGACTTCGCGCCGTCCGGTGATCAGCCGGCCGCGATCGAGGAGCTGGAACAGCGCATCCGCGCCGGGCAGAAGGACGTCGTGCTGCTCGGCGCCACCGGCACCGGGAAGTCGGCGACGACCGCATGGCTGATCGAGCGGCTGCAGCGCCCGACGCTCGTCATGGCGCCGAACAAGACGCTGGCCGCCCAGCTCGCCAACGAGCTGCGCGAGATGCTGCCGAACAACGCGGTCGAGTACTTCGTCAGCTACTACGACTACTACCAGCCCGAGGCGTACGTCCCGCAGACCGACACCTACATCGAGAAGGACTCCTCGATCAACTCCGAGGTCGAGCGGCTGCGGCACTCCGCGACGATGTCGCTGCTCACCCGCCGCGACGTCGTGGTGGTGGCCACCGTGTCGTGCATCTACGGCCTGGGCACGCCGCAGGAGTACGTCGACCGCTCGGTGCGGCTACGGCTCGGCCAGCAGGTCGAACGTGACTCCATCCTGCGTGGGCTGGTCGAGGTGCAATACACCCGCAACGACCTCTCCTTCACCCGTGGGACCTTCCGGGTGCGCGGTGACACGGTCGAGATCTTCCCGATGTACGAGGAGCTCGCCGTCCGGGTGGAGATGTTCGGCGACGAGATCGAGCGGCTCTACTATCTGCACCCGCTCACCGGCGAGGTGGTGCGCGAGGTCGAGGAGGTCTTCATCTTCCCCGCGACGCACTACGCGGCCGGCCCGGAACGGATGGAGCGCGCCATCCGGGGCATCGAGGCCGAACTCGCCGAGCGGCTGGCTGAGCTGGAGAAGCAGAACAAACTGCTCGAGTCCCAGCGCCTGCGGATGCGCACCACCTACGACGTCGAGATGATGCGCCAGGTCGGCTTCTGCTCGGGCATCGAGAACTACTCGCTGCACATCGACGGCCGCAAGCGGGGCAGCGCGCCGAACTGCCTGCTCGACTATTTCCCCGAGGACTTCCTGCTGGTCATCGACGAGTCGCACGTGACCGTCCCGCAGACCGGCGGGATGTACGAGGGTGACATGTCCCGCAAGCGCACCCTGGTCGAGCACGGCTTCCGGCTGCCGTCGGCGATGGACAACCGGCCGCTGAAGTTCGACGAGTTCGTCGACCGCATCGGGCAGACGGTGTACCTCTCGGCCACGCCCGGCCCGTATGAGCTGGGCAGGACCGGTGGCGAGTTCGTCGAGCAGGTCATCCGGCCGACCGGGCTGGTCGACCCCGAGGTGGTGGTCAAGCCGACCAAGGGGCAGATCGACGACCTGGTGGGCGAGATCCGCGAGCGCGCCGAGCGCGACGAGCGGGTGCTCGTCACCACGCTCACGAAGAAGATGGCCGAGGACCTCACCGACTACCTGCTCGAGCTCGGTGTCCGGGTGCGGTACCTGCACTCCGAGGTCGACACCCTGCGCCGGGTGGAGCTGCTGCGCGAGCTGCGCCTCGGCGAGTTCGACGTCCTGGTCGGCATCAACCTGCTGCGGGAGGGGCTGGATCTCCCCGAGGTGTCGCTGGTCTCCATCCTCGACGCCGACAAGGAGGGGTTCCTGCGCTCGGGCACCTCGCTCATCCAGACGATCGGCCGAGCCGCCCGCAACGTGTCGGGTCAGGTGCACATGTACGCCGACACGATTACTCCGTCCATGCGGAACGCGATCGACGAGACCAACCGCCGCCGCGCGAAGCAGGTCGAGTACAACCGCGAGCACGGCCTGGACCCGCAGCCGCTGCGCAAGCGGATCGCCGACATCACCGACATGCTGGCCCGGGAGGCCGCCGACACCGACGAGATGCTGACCGGCGCCGGGGTGCCGGTCGGCGGTTCGGGCCGCTCGCAGTCGCGGGGCAAGTCGTCGCTGCCCGGCCGGGGCGGCCGTGGCGGGTCGACGGGTGTTGTCGGCGTCGGGGCACACGCCGACGGGAAGCTGGACGTTTCGGTCATGCCGCGCGCCGAGCTGGCCGATCTGATCCAGCAGCTCAACGAGCAGATGCTGGGCGCCGCCCGCGAGCTGCAGTTCGAGGTGGCCGCCCGGCTGCGCGACGAGATCGCCGAGCTGAAGAAGGAGCTGCGCGGCATGGATGCGGCCGGCGTCGGCTGATCTTGTTGCTGGGCGGCCAGCCGGGCGCCGGTCACCCGACCTTGCGAGGTGCGGCTCGGCCTGGTGACCTGACACTGTGAGGTGACCGTATCTGACCGGCGCCTGAACGCTGGCTGGGAGCTCACAGCGGGATCGGGTTCAATGACACGTCGTGACGTCAGGTAAGCCATCTCGTAAGTCGAGCGCCGCACAGCAGCGCATCGCTGACCGGCGCGCGGCTGAGGCGGCCGCCCGGACGAAGGCCGACCGGCGCCGCCGGCTCGTCCGCGTGCTCGCGCCGATCGGCGTCGCGATCGTCATCGTCGCCGTGTTGGCGGCGGTCAAGGCGGCCACCGGGTCCGGGCCGAAGTCGGGGCAGACCGCCAGCACGGCGGCGAACGATGTCATCAGCAAAGTCACCTCGGTGCCGGCGGGCACGTTCGACGCCGTCGGTGTCGGGACGGTCAAGACGATGCCGAAACCGATCACCGCGCCGGCGCTCACCGCCGACGGCAAGCCGCGCGTGCTCTACATCGGCGCCGAGTACTGCCCGTTCTGCGCCACCGAGCGCTGGGCCGTGGTGGCGGCGCTGTCGCGCTTCGGCACGTTCCACAACCTCGGCCAGACCGCCTCCTCGCCGAGCGACGTCTACCCGAACACGCCGACGCTCACCTTCCACGGCTCGTCGTTCACCAGCGACACCATCTCGTTCACCGGGGTCGAGACGCAGAGCAACCAGGTGGTGGGCGGCCAGTACGCGCCGCTGGACAAGCTCAGCGCGGCCGACGAGAACATCCTCAAGACCTACGACGCACCGCCGTACGTGCCGAAGACCAGCGAGGGCTCGATTCCCTTCATCGACATCGGCGGCAAGTACATCGTCTCCGGTGCCTCGTACGACCCGCAGGTGCTGCAGGGCAAGACGCACGCCCAGATCGCCGATGCGCTCGCCGACCCGAACTCGCCGATCGCCAAGGCGGTCGACGGCACCGCCAACGTGATCACCGCGGCGGTCTGCGCGACGACGAAGGGCGCGCCCACCACGGTCTGCCAGTCCTCTGGCGTGCAGGCGGCGACGGCCGCACTGGCGCATGCCGGCTGACCGCTCGCAGCGCACCCGGACCGCCGCGCAGCCGGCGACGGCGGCCCGGCGCGGCCTCGCGTCGCTCGTGATCGCGCTGATCGGTCTTGCCGTTTCGGCGTACCTGACGGTCGAGCACTTCAGCTCTTCGGCAACGCTGGCCTGTCCCGAGAGCACCACCATCAACTGCCAGAAGGTCACCACCAGCCAGTGGTCACACGTGTTCGGCGTCCCGGTCGCGGTGCTGGGCCTGGCGTACTTCGTGGTGATGGTGGCGCTGTGCACGCCCTACGCCTGGCGGCGGCGGTCTCTCGACGTGGTGCGGGTGGTCGGCGCGGTGGTCGGGGTGCTCGTCGCGCTGTACCTGGTCTGGGTCGAGCTGTTCCGGGTGGACGCGATCTGCCTGTGGTGCACGGCGGTGCACCTGTGCACCCTGCTCCTGCTCGGTGCGGTGCTGTGGGAGCAGGCGACCCGCGCCGGCTGACCGCCAGCCCGCCCCGTTCCCCGACTTTGCCCCGCTGTGACACGTTGCGGGGCCTCGCCAGCGTGTCGTGGCGGGGCAAAGTGCTCGCGCAGCGTGTCATGGCGGGGCAAAGATGGCAGGGCGCGCGCCGGGCTGCGCCACCGCCTGCGCGGCGAGTTCGTGGCCGCGGGCGACGCAGGCGAGCGGATCGAGCCGCAAGTGGCGGGCGGCCAGGAATCCGGCCGCGAACGCGTCGCCGGCGCCGGTCGTGTCGACCACCACCGCCACCCGCCGCGCCGGCACGAGCGTCGCCCCGCCGGCGCCGGCCCACACCGCCCCGTCCGCGCCACACTTGACCACCGCCTCGCCGCAGCGGGCGGCGAGCGCTGCGCCCGCGGCCCGCGGCTCGGCAAGTCCGCTCAGCACCCGCGCCTCGTCGGCGTTGGCGAACAGCAACACGTTCGGGCAACGGCACGCCCAGGACAGGAACTCGCCCCCGCCGGCTGCGGCGAGCGGCGCCGCCGACGCGGCGTCGACCGAGACGCTCGTCCCGGCATCGCGGGCCGCGGCGAGCGCGGCGAGGGCGGCCGGGCGGGCATCGGCGTTGAGCAGGGCATAGCCGGAGACGTGCAGGTGCGCCCCGTCGAGCAGCGCCCTCGGAGGCGATGCCAGCGCCGAGTTGGCGCCGGCATCGGGCACCATCGTGCGCTCACCGTCCGGCGACACGAGCACGATGCACGTGCCGGTCGGCCGGGCGGGGTCGATGGTCAGCTCGGCCGACACGCCGGCCGCCTGCAGTTCGGCCACCGCCAGCCGGCCCAGTGCGTCGTCGCCGACACAGCCGATCAAGGTCGCAGGCATCCCGGTGGATGCCAGCCAGCAGGCGGTGTTGGCCGCCGAGCCGCCGCCGAAAAGGCCGACCGGTGCCGGCGTGTCCGAGCCGACCGCCAGGGGACCCGGCAGGTGAGCGACGACGTCCACCATCACGTCGCCGAGGCAGACCACCCTCACGTCGGGGTCCCCGGCAAATCGTGCAGCGAAGCGGAGGGACTTCGCCGGGTGGTCATGAGGCGTACGCGGCAGCGACCTCCGCCGCCAGCCGCGCGTTGTTCAGCACCAGGGCGATGTTCGCCGTGAGCGAAGCCCCGCGAGTCTCGCGGTGGAAGAAATCCAGCAGGAACGGGGTGACGTCCTTGCCCCGCACCCCTGCGGCGTCCGCCGCGGCCAGCCCGGCGGCCAACACCCGGTCGTGCAGCTCCCGGTCCAGCTCGTCGGCGGCCGGGATCGGGTTGGCGAGCACGACGCCGTACCCGTCGGTGCCCAGCTCCCGCCGGGCGCGCAGCACGGCTGCCGCCGCAGCCGGCGAGTCGACCCGCCACGGCAGCGACTGACCGGAGTCGGCGAGATAGAAGCCGGGGAAGGCGTCGGTGCGGTAGCCGAGGACGGCGACGTTGAGCGTCTCCAGCCGTTCCAGGGTGGCCGGTACGTCGAGGATCGACTTGACGCCGGCGCACACCACCAGCACCGGCGTTCGGGACAGCGTGACCAGGTCGGCCGACTCGTCCCACGATTCGCGGGCCTGGCGGTGCACGCCGCCGATCCCGCCGGTGGCGAACACGGTGATGCCGGCCCGGGCGGCCAGGTGCGCCGTCGAGGCCACCGTGGTGGCACCGTCGCCGCCCCGGGCCGCGACCACGGCAATCTCGCGGACGCTCGCCTTCACTACCGTGTCCGCCTCGGCGATCCGTCGCAGCGCCGCGTCGGAGAGCCCGATGCACGCCTCGCCGCCGACGATGGCCACGGTGGCCGGGACCGCGCCGCCGGCGCGCACCGCCTGCTCGATCTCGCGGGCGATGCGCAGGTTGTCCGGGCGGGGGAGGCCGTGGCTGATGATCGTGCTCTCCAGCGCCACCACCGGGCGCCCGGCGGCCAGAGCGTCGGCAACTTCCGAATGGATCGGCACGGGCCTATTCTCCCCGCATTCTCCGTCGTCGTCGGCACGCGGATGATGGGGGCTGCAACCCTGCCGCAACCGTTCCGGTTCGCCCGTCCGCGGGCGAGGCTGTCGACGTCGGGAAGCGAGGAGGTGCACGGATGGGTGACTCGATCGTCGGCATCGTCGCCAACCCGCTGTCCGGGCGCGACATCCGGCGGCTGGTCGCCCGCGCGTCGGTGTTCCCGACGGCGGAGAAGGCCAACATGATCGAGCGGATGCTCACCGCGTTCGGCGCGGTCGGTGTAGACCGGGTGATGCTGAACACCGACCTGGGCGGCATCTCGGCGGCGGTGCTGCGCTCGATCGAGCGGCGGCGCGGCCGGGAGCACGGCTGGCCGGACGTCGAGTTCCTCGATGACCTGGCGCTCACCGAGACCGCCGCGGACACCGTGGCCGCGGTCCGCCGGATGGTCGACGCCGGCGCGCGGGTGGTGATCTGCCTGGGCGGGGACGGCACGGCCCGGGTGACCGCCGCGGCGGTCGGCGATGTGCCGATGCTGGCGCTCTCCACCGGGACGAACAACGCCTTCCCGGCCGTGCGGGAGGCCACCGTCGCCGGGCTCGCCGCCGGCCTGGTCGCAACCGGCGCCGTGCCGACCGACCACGTCGTGCGCCGCGTCAAGCTGCTCGAGGTGACCGCCGGTGAGCGCACCGAGATCGCCCTGGTCGACGTCGCGGTCTCCACCGGGCGGCACGTGGGTGCGCGAGCGCTGTGGGACCCGGCCGCGCTGACCGAGCTGTACTGCGCGTTCGCCGAGCCGGACGCGATCGGCTTGTCGAGCATCGTCGGCCAGGTCGCCCCGGTCGGACGCGACGACCCGTTCGGCGCCGTCGCACGCATCGACGACGAGGCGGGCACCCGGGTGCTCGCGCCGATCGCGCCCGGGCTGGTGCTCTCGGTCGGGCTGCGCGGCGTGGCCCGGCTGCACCCGGGCGAGGTGCGCGAGATCACCACCTCGGCCGGCGTGATCGCCGTGGACGGCGAGCGCGAGCTCACCTTCGAGCGCGGCAGCCGACCGACCGTCCGGCTGCGCACGGACGGCCCGCGCTGCCTCGACCTGCCCGCGGTGCTCGCCGCCAGCGCCCGCCGCGGCCTGCTGCAACGGACCACAACAAAGGAGGACAGATGACCGACACGCTGCAACGCGGTGCGCTGAGCACCGAGCGGCTACTCGACGCCTACCGCCGCATGCGCACGATCCGCGAGTTCGAGGAGCGGGTGCACACCGAGTTCGCCACCGGCGAGATCCCCGGGTTCGTGCACCTCTACGCCGGCGAGGAGGCCTCGGCGGTCGGGGTGTGCGCCCACCTCGACGACCGCGACACCATCGCCAGCACGCACCGCGGCCACGGACACTGCATCGCCAAGGGCGTCGACGTGGCCGCGATGATGGCCGAGATCTACGGCCGGAGGAGCGGCACCTGCCAGGGCAAGGGCGGCTCGATGCACATCGCCGACCTGTCCAAGGGGATGCTCGGCGCGAACGGCATCGTCGGCGGCGGTCCGCCGCTGATCTGCGGCACGGCGCTGGCTGCGAAGCTCAAAGGCACCGGCGGGGTCAGCGTGGCGTTCTTCGGCGACGGCGCCAGCAACCAGGGCACCACGATGGAGTCGATGAACCTGGCCACGGTGTGGAACCTGCCGGCGATCTTCGTCGCGGAGAACAACGGCTACGCCGAGGCGACGTCGAGCACCTGGTCGGTGGCCAGCGACAACATCGCCGACCGTGCCGCCGCGTTCGGGATGCCGGGTGTGATCGTCGACGGGTTCGACTTCTTCGCCGTGCACGAGGCGGCCGGCGAGGCGGTGGCCCGGGCCCGCGACGGCGGCGGCCCGACGCTGATCGAGACCAAGTTCACCCGCTACTACGGGCACTTCGAGGGCGACCAGCAGACCTACCGGGCCGACGAGGTGGCCCGGGCCCGGACCGAGCTGGACTGCCTGAAGCGATTCGGCGAGCGGGTCACCGAAACCGGCGCGGTCGGCCAGGACGATCTCGACGCGATCGACGCCGAGGTCGCCGCGCTGATCGACCGGGCGGTCGCCGAGGCGAAGGCCGCGCCCACGCCCACCGCCGCGGACCTGCTCACCGACGTCTACGTCCGCTACTGATCAGGAGGCCGGTCCAGATGGCACGCAACATCACCTACCGGGAAGCGATCAACGAAGCGCTCGCCCAGGAGATGGCCCGCGACGAGACGGTCATCGTGATGGGCGAGGACAACGCCGGAGGCGAAGGATCGCCGGGCGAGGACGACGCCTGGGGCGGCGTGCTCGGCGTCACCAAGGGGCTCTACCACAAGTACCCCGGCCGGGTGCTGGACACCCCGATCTCCGAGTCGGCCTTCGTGGGCGCGGCGATCGGCGCGGCGACGGCGGGCATGCGGCCGGTGGCCGAGCTGATGTTCGTCGACTTCATGGGCGTCTGCTTCGACCAGATCTACAACCAGGCGGCCAAGTTCCGGTACATGTTCGGCGGTAAGGCGGTCACCCCGGTGGTGATCCGCACCATGTACGGCGCGGGACTGCGGGCGGCGGCGCAGCACTCGCAGTGCCTGTACCCGCTGTTCACGCACATCCCGGGGCTGAAGGTCGTGCTCCCCGCGACGCCGTACGACGCGAAGGGCCTGCTGACCCAGGCGATCCGCGACGACGACCCGGTGCTGTTCTTCGAGCACAAGGCGCTCTACGACACGTCCGGGCCGGTTCCCGAGGAGAGCTACACGATCCCGTTCGGCGAGGCGAACCTGGTCCGCGAGGGCGGCGACGTCACGATCGTGACGATGGGCCGGATGGTGCACACCTCGCTGGAGGCGGCCGAGCAGCTGGCGAAAGACGGCGTCGAGTGCGAGGTGGTCGACCTGCGCACCACCAGCCCGCTGGACGAGGACACCGTGCTGGAAAGCGTCGAGAACACCGGCCGGCTGGTCGTCGTCGACGAGGCCCACCCGCGCTGCTCGATGGCCACCGACATCGCAGCGCTCGTCGCGCACAAGGCGTTCGGCGCGCTGCAAGCGCCGATCGAGATGGTCACCGCCCCGCACACCCCGGTGCCGTTCGCCGCCACGCTGGAGGATCTCTACATCCCCGATGCACAGCGGGTCGCCAACGCGGTGAAGACCGTCACGGAGTGGACCCGGTGAACAGCGGCATCCTGCCGGTGACGATGCCGAAATGGGGTCTGTCCATGCAGTCGGGCAAGATCACCGAGTGGTTCGTCTCCGAGGGCGACGAGGTGGCCGTCGGCGACGACCTCGCCGACATCGATACCGACAAGATCGCCGGGACGCTGGAGGCCGCCGACGCCGGCACCGTGCGGCGCATCATCGCGCAGGTCGGCGAGGACGTCCCGGTCAGCGGCACGATCGCGCTGCTCGCCCCGGCCGAGGTGAGCGACGCCGACCTGGACGCGGCCGCCGCCGAGGCCCGCGCGGTGATCGACGCCGGCGTCCCCGAGGAAGGCGCCGCCGGGCCGGCGGTGGAGACCGTGGAGGTGGACGGGCGCAGCATCGCCTACGCCGGCGTCGGCGAACAGACGCGCGAGGCTGGTGACGTCGTGCTGCTGGTGCACGGCTACGGCGGCGACCGGAACTCCTGGCTGTTCCTGCAGGAACCCCTCGCCGCGAAGCACCGGGTGTACGCACTGGACCTGCCCGGCCACGGCACCTCGACCAAGGACGTCGGCGCCGGGTCGCTGGACGTGCTCGCCGGCGCGGTGCTCGGCGTGCTCGACGCGGTCGGCGCCGAGCGGGCGCATCTGGTCGGCCACTCGCTCGGCGGTGCGGTGATCGTGGCGGTCGCCGGAAAGGCGCCGGATCGGGTGGCGTCGCTGACGTTGATCGCGCCGGCCGGCTTCGGCCGGGAGGCCAACACCGAGTACCTGCGCGGCTTCGCCGACGCCCAGTCACGCCGCGAGCTGAAGCCCTACGTGGGGATGCTCTTCGCCGACGAGCGCCAGGCGACCCGGCAGGTGGTCGACGACCTGCTCGCCTACAAGCGGCTCGACGGCGTGGACGCCGCCCTGCATACGCTGCTGGGCACCCTGCTCGACGGCGACCAGCAGCGCATCGACTCCGCCGCACCGCTGGCCGACCTGGGCGGGCGGATCCCGGTCGTCGTGGCCTGGGGCGAGGCCGACCGGGTGCTGCCACCGGCTCAGGCCGACGCGGTGCCGGCCGCCGACCGGCACGTCATTCCCGGCGCCGGGCACATGCCGCACATGGAGCAGCCGGCCAAGGTGCAGGCCGTGATCGAGGATGCGATAGCCGGCGCCCCGGCACCGGGCGGTTGAGCGTCATCAGCTATCCGGACTCGACGGACGAGCCGCTGCCGGCGTCGAGCGCTCCGGCGGTGCGTCGACTCCGCGTCGAACGGCGCGCCCCGGTCGTGGCCGCGGCCACCCGATGACCAGCGTGGCCACGGCCGCGACGAGGAAGGACAGCAGCGACGCGCTCATCCAGCCCTGCGGCCTGAAGTCCAGCCACGACTGGACGTGCCCCCACATGCGCTCCCACCAGCCGATGTAGCCCGGGTTGACCAGCTGGTACATGCAGAAGCCCAGAGCCCACGCGAGGGCCATCAGGGGCCGGGACGGCGCCCGCTCGGAGACGTCCCAGCGCCCGGCGCGGCCGATGACGAAGTAGTCGACGATGAACACCGCCGACAGCGGGACGAACACCGAGCCGATCAGGTACAGGAAGTTCTGGTAGTCGCTGACATGCAGGGCCAGGGCGCCGAGCGTAGTCAGCGTGCCGATCACCACGGCGAGAACACGACGGTCCCAGAACGGGCGCAGGTTCTGGATGGAGACCACGGTCGAGTAGACATTGGTGAACGACTCGTCCAGCTCGCGGAGCACGAAGATCGCAAACGGCAGCCAGCCGAACGGCACCGCGATGAACGCCCGAAACAAGGTCGAGTCGGCCGAGTCGTGCACCACCGTTGAGTAGGCGAGCAGGCCGAGCACGTAGCAGGCGATCTGGGTCAGCGAGTAGCCGAGCATGGTCGCGCTGAATGCGCCGCGCGGGGTACGGGCGTGCCGGGTGTAGTCGGCGGCCAGCGGCACCCAGGAGATCGACACCGCGATCACGGCGTCGGCGGCCATCCAGAACCCGGTCCAGCCGCCGTGCGTGAACCCGGGCAGCGGCTCGCGGGCGAACTGCACCAGGAAGTACACCATCGACACCGAAACCGCGACGATCGCGTAGCGGCGTAGCGTGCGCACGACGCGCAGCGGGTGCAGCGCCATCAGCGTGGTGAGCGCACCGCCGGCCAGCACGTAGATCCAGCGGGCATCCCAGTGCAGCAGTTGCTCGGCAGCACTGGCGATCACGACGAGCTCGAAGACGCCCCAGCCGACGCACTGCACGATGTTCAGCACGGTCGGCACCCTGGACAGCCGCGACCCGAACAGCCCGCGCAGCAGCACCATCGCCGGCTGCCCGGACCGGGCGCCGGCCAGCGCGCAGAGGCCCACCGGCAGCAGGCCGATCACGCTGCCGACCAGCACGGCGACCCCGGCCGCGAGCAGCGACATGTGCACGCCCGTCGGGGCCAGCACGAACAGCGCCGCCGTGGGGCCGAGCAGGCTCACCCCGAGGTTGCCCCAGAGCGCGAAGACGTCCCAGAAGCCCAGCGTGCGCGGCGGGGGATCGGCGAGCGTCGCCCCGACCTCGCCCTCGGCGATCGCGCGGGCCGGCGTTGATCCGGTGTAGGTGCCCATGTGCGCTCCCTGCGCCGGCATTACCCGGCGGGTTCGGCGGTCGGCGGCACTGCTGCCACCCTCTCAGCCCGGCTCTGGCCCGAGCTCCCGCGGATGGATGGGTTTGCTCTTACAGCACGGCCATGCCCTCGGTGGGCGAGGACGCGCGGGCGTGGTGTCGGCGGGGGATCCGCCCGGCCAGCCGGGCGAGCCGCCCGGCGTTCACCGCGGCGGCCATCGCGCTCGCCATCCGCGCCGGGTCCTGCGCGCGGGTGACGGCCGAGGCGAGCAGCACGCCGGCGCAGCCGAGCTCCATGGCGAATGCCGCGTCGGAGGCGGTGCCGATGCCCGCGTCGAGGATCACCGGCACCTGCGCCTCGGCGACGATCAGTTCTATGTTGTGCGGGTTCCCGATGCCCAGTCCGGTTCCGATCGGGGAGCCGAGCGGCATCACCGCGGCGCAGCCGGCCTGCTGCAGCCGCCGGGCCAGGACCGGGTCGTCGTTGGTGTAGGGAAGGACGGTGAACCCTTGCGTGACGAGGATTTCCGCGGCGTCGAGCAGCTCCACAGGGTCGGGCAGCAGGGTGCGCTCGTCGGCGACCACCTCGAGTTTCACCCAGTCGGTGCCCAGCGCCTCCCGGGCCAGCTGCGCCGTGCGCACCGCCTCCTGCGCCGTGCGGCACCCGGCCGTGTTCGGCAGGATGCGCACCCCGCGCCGGTCGATGACGTCCAGGATCGAGCCGCGGGTGTGCGCGTCGGTGCGGCGCATGGCCACCGTGCACATCGCGGTCTGCGATGCGGCGATCACCTCGTCGACGACGTGCATGCTGGGCGCGCCGCCGGTGCCGAGGATGAGCCGGGAAGCCAGCTCCTCGCCGGCGATCAGGAACGGGTCATCAGTCACGGTCAGCCTCCTTGGACGGCGGTGAGCAGTTCGACGGCGTGCCCGTCGCTGAGGACGAAGCCGGCCCACTGGCCGCGCGGGACGACTTCGCCGTCGACCGCTGCCGCGGTGCCCCGCGCCGGCACGTGCTGCGCGTCGAGCAATTGGGCCAGTGTCGTGCCCCGCTCGATGGTCCGCGCCTCGCCATTGATCGTGACGTTCATGTGCTGGCCTTCGCGAAGCGGTCAGGGGTGAACGGGGCGATGGCGTCCGGGAGCTTGTCGTCGACAATCAGCTCGGCCATCGCGTCGGCAGTCACCGGCGTGAGCAGGATGCCGTTGCGGTAGTGGCCGGTGGCGACGAGCAGGCCGTCCAGCGGGGTGCGGCCGAGGATCGGCGCGTTGTCCGGCGAGCCGGGCCGCACGCTGGTGCTCGCCTCGACGAACTCGGCCTCACCGAGCGCCGGCACCAGCGACTGGGCGTCGCGGAGCAGTTCGTAGATCACGCCCGCGCGCGGGCGCAGGTCGAAGCCGGCCTCCTCGCTCGACGCGCCGACGACGACCTCCCGGTCGGCTCGCGGAACGATGTAGACCGGCACGCCCTTCACCCGGCCGCGGACGGAGCGGTCGAGCATCGGCTCGTCGGTGTGCAGCCGCACCGTCTGACCTTTGACCGGCCGCACCGGAGGGAGGGCGTCGTCCGGCACACCGGCGAGGCGGCCCGACCAGGCGCCGGCGGCGAGCAGCACGGTGTCGGCGGCGACCCGCGCGCCTGTATCCAGCCGCAGACCGGTGGCCCGGTCGTGTTCGACGAGCAGCTCGGCAGCGCGCTCTCCTACGATGCGGACGCCCGCGCGCTTCACCGCGGCGAGCAGCGCCCGGTGCAGCCGGCGGTTGTCGACCTGGTGGTCGTCGGCCGCGACGAGCCCGCCCGGCAGGCCGCTGGCCAGGGCCGGAACGAGCCGGTGCAGCTCCCGGCTGCCGACCAGCTCGACGCTCCGCCCGAGTGTGGCGGCGTAGGCGTGCAGGTCGCGCAGGGCCGCCAGGTCGGCGGCGTCCCAGGCGGCCACCACGCTGCCGCACGGCAGGTAGCCGACATCCTCACCGGTGGCGTCGGTGAGCTCGGCCGCGAACGCGGGATAGCGGCCGGCGGACTCCAGGCAGAGCTCGAACAGCGGCCGCTCGCCGTAGTAGAGCTCGGTGTCGGCGGCGAGCATGCCGGCCGCGGTCCAGGAGGCGCCGCTGCCGGGCGCCGGGTCGACGACCGTGACGGCGAGGCCGCGCTGCGCGCAGCGCCACGCGACGCCCAGGCCGATCACCCCGGCGCCAACCACCAGTAGGTCCACCACGCTCCCGTCCGGCTGGGGCGCTGTCGGTGACTCCCTGCGCCGGCATTACCCGGATCAGGTTCGACGGTCGGTGGCTCCCAGCCAACCCTCTCAGCCCGGTCCGTACCGGGCTCCCGTGTGCGCTTTCGACCGTACTCCGCCTTGCCCGGTACGGTCGGCGCGTGCTCGACCCCCGTCCGGCGCTCGCCGACGCCCGCCTGTACCTGTGCACCGACTCCCGCGCCCGCCAGGGCGATTTGGCCGAGTTCCTCGACGCGGTGCTGGCGGCCGGAATCGACATCGTGCAGCTGCGCGAGAAGGGCCTGGAGGCGCGGGAGGAGATGCGGCTGCTCGAGACGTTCGCCGCGGCGGCCGAGCGGCACGGCAAGCTCTTCGCCGTGAACGACCGCGCCGACGTAGCGCTTGCCGTCCGCGCGCCCGTGCTCCACCTCGGCCAGGACGACCTGCCCGTCCCGGTCGCGCGCCGCATCGTCCGCGATGGGCCGGTGATCGGCCGCTCCACGCACTCGCCGGCCCAGTTCGACGCCGCTCTGGTCGAGCCGGGCGTCGACTACCTCTGCGCCGGGCCGACCTGGGTGACGCCGACGAAGCCGGGCCGCCCTGCGGCCGGTCCGGAGCTACTCGAGCACGCCGCGGCTGTCGGTTCCCGGCCCTGGTTCGCCATCGGCGGCATCATCTCGCTGACCCGGCTCGACGAGGTGATCGCCCGCGGGGCGCGCCGGGTAGTCGTCGTCCGGTCGATCACCGAAGCCGACGACCCAGCGGCCGCGGCCCGGGCCTTCGCCGACCGGCTCCGAAGGTAGCTGGCGCGATCTGGCCAGGCAGGTCACGCCGCGTCGAGTGCGCGCTCAGGGCTCCTCCGGCCAGTCGCGGACCCGCCAGAAGTGCCCCACCGGGCCGAGCCCCGCCCCGAGCGGGAACGAGCCCTCGACGGCGCCGGTGATGAACCGCTTCGCCTGCCGCACGGCCGACTCGACGTCGAAGCCCTGCGCCAGCGCCGCGCAGATCGCCGCGGCCAGCGTGTCGCCCGAGCCGTGGGTGTGCGGCGTGTCGCGTCGGGGCGCGGTCAGCTCCACCAGGCTGGAGCCGTCGTAGAGCAGGTCCACTGCGTCGCCGCCGGGAAGGTGGCCGCCCTTCACCAGCACCCACGCCGGTCCCAGGTCGTGCAGCGCGCGGGCCGCGTCGGCCATCCCGGCCCGGTCGCGGACGTCCAGGCCGGTGAGGAGCCGGACCTCGCCGAGGTTGGGCGTCACCACGGTGGCGAGCGGCAGGACCAGATCACGCAACGCCGCCAACGCGTCCGGCCGCAGCAGTGGGTCACCGTGCTGGGAGGCGCAGACCGGGTCGGCGACGAACGGCCTGATCGCCAGACGGCGCACCGTGTCGGCCACCGCCTCGATGATCGGCGCGGAGGCGAGCATCCCGGTCTTGGCGGCATCCACGCCGATGTCGGTGGCAACCGATTCGATCTGCTCGGCGACGGCATTCGGCGGCAGCTCGTAGAACCCGCTGACGCCGAGGGAGTTCTGCACGGTCACCGCGGTGATCGCGGCCATGCCATGCACCCGGCAGGACAGGAACGTCTTCAGGTCGGCCTGCACGCCGGCGCCGCCCCCGGAGTCGGAGCCGGCGATGGTGAGAGCGGTCCGCACGCGGGTCACGGCGGTCCAGTATGGACGTGCCATGATCGCCGCTGTGAACGACCGGTGGACCGCCCAGCTCTGGGACTCGATCCGCGACCGGTACACCGCGATCCTGGGGCACCCGTTCATCCGCGGCCTCACCGACGGCTCGCTCCCCGAGGACGCCTTCGCGTACTACGTCGCGCAGGACGCGCACTACCTGCGCGACTACGCACGCGCCCTGATGGTGGTGGGCGCCAAGGCGCCGACGCACGCCGACGCCGGGATGTTCGCCCGGCACGCCGCCGCCACCGTCGAGGTCGAGCTGGCGCTGCACGCCACGCTGCTGGCCTCGCTCGGCCTCTCCGCCGACGACCTGGATGCCGTCCCGGTCGGGCCGACGACCGCCGCGTACACGAGCTACCTGCTGGCCGTCGCCTACGGTGGCAGCTTCGCCGAAGGGCTGGCCGCCGTGCTTCCCTGCTACTGGATCTACCAGCGGGTCGGCGAGGCGCTGGTCGAGCGGGGGTCCCCGCAGCCGCGCTACCAGCGCTGGATCGAGACCTACGCCGGCGAGGAGTTCGGCGCTGCCGTCGGCGAAGTGCTCGCGCTCGCAGACCGGATCCGGCCGACCCTGGGCGCATGCGAGCTGGAGCGAGCCGGGGCGCACTTCGCCGCGACGGCGCGCTACGAGTGGATGTTCTGGGACGCCGCCTGGCGGCGGGAGCAATGGCCGCCGTGACCGGGCTGCGGCACGTCACGATCACCGTCGCCTCGGTCGCGACGAGCGCCGCCTTCTACGACGCGGCGCTGGCCGAGCTCGGACTGTCCCGGGTTCAGGAGTTCGCCGACGAGGAGGAGGACCCGTCGTCCGTGCCGCTGGAGGCGGTCGGCTACGGCCCCGCCGACGGCGACGCCGCGCTCTGGCTGCTCGCGGGTTCGCCGCCGACGGCGCGGGCCCACGTCGCTTTCGCGGCCGGCTCACGGCAGGCCGTCGACGCGTTCTACGCCGCCGCGCTGGCGCACGGGGGAACAGCGCGGCAGGCGCCGCGACGCTGGGAGATCTACCGTCCGGGCTACTACGGCGCGCTGGTGGGCGACCCGGACGGCAACCTGGTCGAGGCCGCCTGCGACGAGTAACGCCAGTGCCCCCTCCCTGTTGATGTTGGACTTGTGGTCGATAATCAGCCACTACTCCGAGATCAACAAAAGCGCAGCGGTGCTGCGGACGGGTGAAAGCGTTAGTCACAGCAGTCACTTCTGGCACACTGGTTAGCTGTGACGCGTTGGCGGGGGGTGTCGACCGGCACCGTGCTGGCCGCGATCGGCGCCTGCGCGGCGGTCGTCGTCGCCATGGCCAGCGCGCAGCCACACCCGTCCGGCGCGCAACTGCCGCCGCCCTCCGTGGCCTACTCGACGCCAGGCACGCTCCCGCCGGCGATGGTGATCTCCGCCGGTCCCGTGACCAGTGCGGCACCCGCGACGAGCCGCGCCCGGCTCACCAGGCCGGCGACGCATCCCGCGCCGAGCCACCATCCGACCACGGCCGCGCATCCGAGTACTCGCCCGCCCGTTGCCTCGACGCACGCGACGCCGCGGCCGCAGCCGGCAGCGCCGCCGGTCACCCACCGGCCGGTGGTTCGTCCGACACCGGCCAAGCCGCGCCCCGCGCTGATCATGGGACGGCCGCTCCCGCTCGGTTTCGCCACCGGCGATGCCACGCAGGTGATCACCGTCGTCGCGGGCTCGGCCGGCAGCACGACGGCGACCCTGCAGGCCTGGACCAGGGCGCCGGGCGGAGGCTGGCTCGCCCGGACCGGGCCGATCCTCGCCCACGTCGGCGCCGACGGGATGAGCACCCGGCCCAGCGAGTTCCGCTCCGCCACGCCGATCGGCAGCTTCACGCTCAGCCAGGCCTTCGGCGCGGACGCCGACCCGGGGACTGCGCTGCCGTACACGCACACCGATCCGTCCTACTGGTGGATCAGCCAGAGCGGGCCGCTCTACAACACGATGCAGAGCTGCTGGAGCAACTGCAGTTTCAACCAGGGCGATCCGAACGAGCACCTGTTCTACGAGACGCCGTACTACAACTACGCCGTCGTCATCGACTACAACCGCTGGCCGGCCGTCTACCCGGACGGCAGCGCGTTCTTCCTGCACGTCACCGACGGGTCGCCGACGGCCGGCTGCGTCGCGATCCCGCAGGGTGACTTGGTGTCGATCATGCGGTGGCTCTCACCCGCCGCGCACCCGCGGATCCTGATCGGGGCGGTCGGCTAGCCTGGGCCGATGCCCGGCGCCGCCCGTCGCTCGCTGCGCGCGGCGCTGGCAGCCGTCGCCGTTGTGCTGGCGTTGGCCGGGTGCGGCGGCGATCATCCGGCCGCCCACCACGATCCCGCGACGACGACGAGCCCGCCGCACCGCACCTCGTCCCGCCCACCGTCACCCAGCACATCGAGCATCACCCGCCCGCGAACCGTCCGCCCGACTCACGCCCTGCGCAGAGCTTCCGCGGCCTCGAGCAAACCCGGCCCCGCGCCCGTAACGTCGAGCCGGCCGACGCCTACGCCCTCCCGAGTCACGGCCCGGCCCGCGCAGGTCGGCCCGCCGCCCGCGCGGCCGGTCGGGAGCGCGCTACCGCTCGGCTTCGCTACCGGCGACGCGGCCCAGGTGATCACCGTCGTCGCCCCCACGACCGGCAGCACCACCGCCACGCTGCAGGCCTGGACCAAGGCCCCAGCCGGTTGGATGCGCTACGGCCCGCAGCTGCCGGCGCATCTCGGCTCGGATGGGCTCAGCGCCCATCCCAGCGAGAGCGTGTCCGCGACGCCGATCGGCGCCTTCACGCTGACCCAGGCTTTCGGCGCAGACCCCGATCCGGGCACCGAGCTGCCGTACCGCCAGACGAACCCGAACGACTGGTGGATCAGCCAGCCGGGCCCGCTCTACAACACGTTCCAGCAATGCGCGAGCAGCTGCCCGTTCACCCAGGGCGCGCCGAACGAGCACCTGTTCTACGAGACGCCGTACTACGACTACGCCGTAGTGATCGACTACAACCGTTGGCCTGTCGTGCAGGGCGCAGGGAGCGCGTTCTTCCTGCATGTCACCGACGGCGCGCCGACCGCCGGATGCGTCGCGATCCCCCAGGCCGAGCTGGTCTCGATCATGCGCTGGCTCAGCCCGGCGGCCCACCCGCGCATCCTCATCGGCGTCGCCTGACCCCGCGCAGCGCCGCGCCGAGCGGGCGACGGGCTACCAGCCGCGCTCGCGCCATTCGGCGACGTGCGGGCGTTGCGCGCCGAGGGTCGAGTCGTTGCCGTGGCCGGGATAGAACCACGTCTCGTCCGGTAGCACGTCGAAGACCCGGGCCGCGACGTCGTCGATCAGCGAGCGGAAGTCGTCCGCCGACCAGGTCTTGCCCACTCCACCCGGGAAGAGCGAGTCGCCGGTGAACAGGTGCGGCGTTCCACGGGGATCGCGGTAAAGAACGGCGATGGAGCCGGGCGTGTGGCCCCGCAGCCCGATGATCTCCAAGGACAGGTCGCCGACGGTTAGTGTGTCGCCGTGCTCGAGCCGCTCGTCGACGGCGACCGGCAGCTCGTCCGCGTCCGCGTCGCCGGCGTAGACGGCGGCACCCGCGTCCTCGACCGTGTCGGCCAGCGCCTGCCAGTGGTCGGCGTGCCGATGGGTGGTGAGGATCGCCGATACCGGCGGTCCCTCGAAGCGCACCAGCTCGGCGAGCCGCTCCGGCTCGTTGGCCGCGTCGATGAGCAGCCCCTCGCCGGTCTCGGCGCAGCGCAGCAGGTAGGCGTTGTTGTCCATCGGCCCGACCGCCAGCTTGGCGATCGTCAAACCAGGCAGCCGGCGGACGTCCATCGGGCCGCCGACGCGCACCTTGCCGGTGTAGTCAGTCATGCCGTGCACCGTAGCGCGATCAACCGGTGACGGCAGGCAGCTCCTCCGTCGGTGCTTCGGTCAGCACCTCCACCTTCGCGTCGGGCAGGAAGCTCAGCACGTTGTTGACGTAGGAGTCGACGGCCGCCGCCCGCCCCACGTCGTGTCCCTGCGCCTCGGACAGGAACCACCGGTGCTCACTGATCTCGTGGAACAGCTCAGCGTCGGGCAACTTGCGCCGCAACGCAGCCGGCACCATCGCAAGCGTCGCGTAGAACTTCTCGTCCAGCCAGCGCCGGGCGGCGAGATCCTCCGGGACGTCCTCGCCGGTGCCCTCGGCCCATTTGGCCCGGAACCGCGCGAGGTCCGGCAGGAGGGCGCGTGCCTCGTTCTCCTGCACCGAGAGTCCGGTGAGCCGGAACAGCCGGCGCTGGTGATGTCCGGGCTCGACGACGTGCGTGCTGAAGCGCAGCCGCCGTCCGCCGTCCACCGCGTTGATGGCCAGCTCCGAGACGTCGAAGCCCAGCTTGTTCAACCGCTTGATCCGCCCGTCGATCCGGTAGCTCTCGTCCCGCGCCACGGTCTCGTCGCTGGTCAGCTCGGCCCACAGCAGCTCGTACTGCGGGGCCAGCGCCATCGCCGTCTCGACCGGGTCCACGTCGTCGGCGAAGTTGCCGGACGCCTGCAGGTCGAACAGCTCACCGGCGATGTTCTCGGTGGCGATCGCCAGGTCAGCGGCGCGCTGCCCGTTGGAGAGCTGGTCGTGCAGCTCGCCGGTCTCGGCGTCGACGAGGTACGCGGCCAGCGCACCGGCGTCTCGGCGGAACAGCGTGTTCGACAGCGAGCAGTCGCCCCAGTAGAACCCGGCCAGGTGGATGCGCACGAACAGCTCAGCCAGCGCGTCCAGCAGCCGAGAGTGCAGGTCGGGCATGCCGCGCCCGGTGAACAGCGAGCGGTACGGCAGCGAGAACGGGAGGTGCCGGGTGATCAGCAGGCCGCCGAGCTCCTCGCCGTCGGCGTCGCAGCGGTCGACGACCGTGCCGAACGCGTCGACGACCGGCACCGACCGTTCGGCGAGGTCGCGCAGCAGCTGGTGCTCGCGCAGCACGAACCGGTCGGTGGCCTCCTTGAGCGCGAAGATCTGGTGGTCTACGCGGACGAAGCGCACCACGTGGCGGGAGATGCCCCGCGGCACCTCGACCAGCCGCGGGTCGTCCCACTCGGCGAGCGGCAGGTCGAACGGCAGGTCGAGCAGCTCGGTGGCCGCCCCCAAGGTCGTCAGCGTGTAGTCGCCCATATCGCCGACCAGCCTACGGACGGCGCGTGGCGGTCTCCTGCCGATCACGTTGCCCAGCCGGCAGGGTCGCGGACGCGGCGGCGCCGTTACCCGTAGAGCTTCAGCAGCGCGTTCTCGACCACCTCGGCCAGCGCGGGATGGATCCAGTACTGGCCGCGCGCGACCTGGCGGGCGTCCTGCTCGAACGTCATGGCCTGGACGAGCGGCTGGATCAGCGTTGACGCCTGCGGCCCTATCAAGTGCGCGCCGAGCAGCCGTCCGTTCTCCGGCTCGCCGACCAGCTTGCAGATGCCGGTCGTGTCCTCCATCGCCCAGCCATAGGCCGTGTCGCCGAACGCCTGGATCGCCGTGACATAAGGCATCCCGCGCTGCGCCGCCTCCGCTTCGGTCAGCCCGACGCTGGCGATCTGCGGATGGGTGAAGACCGCCGCCGGAACGTAGCGGTGGTCGGATTCCACGAGCGCTTCCGGGTGCACCAGGTTGTGCGCGACCACCCGCGCCTCGTGGTTCGAGACGTGCTTGAGCTGGTGCGGTGAGCAGACGTCGCCCAACGCCCAGACGCCCTCGGCGGTGGTGCGCTGGTGACAGTCGACGACCACCCGGCCGTCCGCATGCAGCGCGATGCCGACGGCCTCGGCACAGATCCGGTCGGAGTTCGGCACCCGGCCGGTGGCGACCAAGAGCAGGTCGGCCTCGAGCGCGCAACCGTCGGCGAGCGTCAGCCGGACGCCCTCCCCGGCCCGGTCGAGCGCCACCAGGCTTGCGTCGAGCCGGACGTCCCAACGTTCGCCGGCGAGTGCGGTGAACCGGGTGGCGATGTCGGCGTCCAGCTGGTGCAGCAGCGGGCTGCTGCGCGCGACGATCGTCACCGCGCAGCCGAAGGACGAGAAGACGTGCGCGAGCTCGGCCGCGATGAAGCCGCCCCCGAGAATCGCCAGCCGGCGCGGCAGCTGCGCGATGCGCATGATCGTGTCGGACGTGTGGAACGGAGCGCCGCTCGCGCGCACCACGTCCGGAACGACGGCACGCGAGCCGGTCGCCACGACGATCCGCTCGGCGGCGATCTGCTCGCCGGTCGACAGGCGCAGCGTGTGCGGCCCGGTGAACTCGGCATGCGCCTGGTACAGCACGGTGTTGGTGCCGTGCGCGCGGTAGTCGCGGCCGCCGGCCGAGATCGGGTCGATCCGCCCGAAGATCCGGTCCCGCACCGCCGGCCAGCGCACGCCGTCGAACGTTGCGTCCACCCCATAGCCGCCCGCATGCCGGACGGCGTCGGCGACGTCGGCGGAGAAGACGTACATCTTCGTCGGGATGCAGCCGACGTTGAGGCAGGTGCCGCCGAACGTGCCCTCCTCGACGATCGCGACCCGCCAACTGTCCAGCTCGGGCGTCAGCAGCGAATTCCCCGAGCCCGAACCGATGATGGCCAGGTCGTAGTGCTCCACAGCGCCGACGCTACGTCACCAGGCGCCGACTGCCTCGGCCATCAGGTCGCCGAACAGGTGGTCGTACTCGACGCTGTCCAACCCGCGGGCCGCGAACCACCGGCACACGTTGACGCAGTCGCGGTGCAGGAACTCCGGCCCTCGGGGGTTCGCGGCCAGGTCGACCACCTGCGGCAGGTCGATCATGACCAGCCGGCCGTGCCACACGAGCAGGTTGTACGCCGACAGGTCGCCGTGGGCATACCCGGCGCGCGCGAGCAGCAGCATCCCCTCGCGGCACTGCTCGAACAGCTCGGCCAGCTCGGCAGCTGCGGGCCGGCACTGGGCCAGGCGGGGCGCCGCGGTGCCGTCGTCGGCGCCGATGAACTCCAGCAGCAGCTCGGTGCCCGCGAGCTGCACCGGATAGGGCACCGGCGCTCCGGCCTGCCACAGCGTGCCGAGTGCCGCGAACTCGGCCGCCGCCCACTGCCCGGCGAGCAGTTCGCGGCCGAACTCGGTGCGCCGGGCCATCGCCCGCGTCTCCCGGCTGCGGCGGATTCGGCGGCCCTCGGTGTAGCCGGCGTCGCGGTGGAAGAGCCGCCGCTCCGCGGGCCGGTAGCGCTTGGCTGCCATCAGCGCGCCGTCGCTACCGGGCACGGCCCGGCGGAGCAGGTGGACGTCGGCCTCCTTGCCGGTCTTGAGCACGCCGTAGTCGGTGTCGACGGCGGCGAGCTCGGTGACGACCCAGCCCGGGATCGGGTCGGGTCCGTGCGTGGCGACGTCCCAGGTGGAGCAGTTCGGGTTCTCGTCGTAGTGGTCTTGCAGCTGCACTGCGGGTCTCCTCGGCGGGATGCCCGCGCCGAGGGCCGCGGTGTCAGCGCGGGCTCGGCGCGAGGACGAACGGGTGGGCGAAGCTCACCCGGGCAACGGTCATCGACACGGGGCTCGCCTCCCTTCGTCCGTGGGCACCTGCCTGGCACCGCTCGCCGACCAGTATGCCGTCGCGCCGCAACGCAATTTTCCGGCAACTACTCTCTGCGTCGTGCTCCGACTCTCCACGCTGTTCCTCCGCACGCTTCGCGACGATCCCGCCGACGCCGAGGTGCCGAGCCACCGGCTGCTCGTCCGCGCCGGCTACATCCGCCGCGTCGGCCCGGGCATCTACTCCTGGCTGCCGCTCGGCGTCGAGGTGCTGCGCAACGTCGAACGGGTCATTCGGGAGGAGATGGTCGCGATGGGCGGCCAGGAGGTGCACTTTCCGGCGCTCATCCCGCGGGAGATCTTCGAGGCGAGCGGGCGGTGGGCCGACTACGGCGACGCGCTGTTCCGCCTCGCCGACCGCAAGCGGGCCGACTACCTGCTCGGGCCGACCCACGAGGAACTGTTCACCCTGCTCGTCAAGGGCGAGTACTCGTCCTACAAGGACTACCCGCTGATCCTCTTCCAGATCCAGACGAAGTACCGCGACGAGGCCCGTCCGCGTGCCGGCATCCTGCGCGGCCGCGAGTTCGTGATGAAGGATTCCTACTCGTTCGACCTGACCGACGACGGGCTCGCGGCCGCCTACCGGGCGCATCGCGACACCTACGAGCGGATCTTCACCCGGCTCGGTTTCGACTACCGGATCGTGTTCGCCATGTCCGGCGCGATGGGCGGCTCGGCGTCCGAGGAGTTCCTGGCGCCGACACCGGCCGGCGAGGACTCGTTCGTCCAGTGCTCGAACTGCGACTATGCCGCCAACACCGAGGCGGTGGAGATCGCCGGCCCGCCCGCACAGGACCCCGCGGCGCATCCGGCCAGCGTCGTGCTCGACACCCCCGACACGCCCACCATCGAGACGCTCGTGGCGCGGATGAACGAGCTCGGCCATCCGACAACGGCCGCCGACACGCTGAAGAACGTGGTGCTCAAGACCCGTCGCCCGGGCGCGGAGAAGTGGGAGTTGCTCGTCATCGGCGTCCCGGGCGATCGCGAGGTGGACATGAAACGCCTCTCCGGGCAGCTCGAGCCGGTGGAGGTGGCACCGGCCCAGGCCGACGACCTGGCCGCCGAGCCGGCCCTGGTGAAGGGCTACATCGGCCCGCAGATCCTCGGCGGCGATGTTCGCTACCTCGTCGACCCGCTCGTGGCCGTGGGGTCGTCGTGGGTCACCGGCGCGAACGAGCCGGGCCGGCACGCCGCGCACGTCGTGCGCGGCCGCGACTTCACACCCGACGGTGAGATCGGCGCGGTCGAGATCCGCGACGGCGACCGCTGTGCCCGCTGCGGCGGCGAGCTGCAGATCGCCCGCGGCATCGAGCTGGGTCACGTCTTCCAGCTGGGCCGCAAGTACGCCGAGGCGTTCGGGCTCACCGCGCTCGGTCCGGACGGCAAGCCGGTGACGGTGACGATGGGCTCCTACGGCGTCGGCGTCACGCGGGCGGTGGCCGCGCTGGCCGAGCAGACCCTGGACGGGAAGGGGCTCTGCTGGCCGCGCACGGTGGCTCCGGCGGACGTCCACCTGGTGGCCACCGGCCGGGACGACACGCCGTTCGAGGCCGCGGAGCAGCTCGCCGCCGACCTGCACGCGCGCGGCGTACGGGTGCTCTACGACGACCGCCGGGGCGTCTCGCCGGGCGTGAAGTTCGCCGACGCCGAGCTGCTGGGCATGCCGACGATCGTCGTGCTCGGCCGCGGGCTCGCCACCGGGACGGTCGAGGTCCGCGACCGCCGCTCCGGCGAGCGCCGGGACGTGCCGCTCGCTGCCGCGGCCGACGAGCTGTGCGCCGCTGTCGGCTGAGCGACCATGCCGCCGCGTCCGCTCAGCGAGCTGGTCGAGCCGGGCTGGGCCGAGGCGCTCCGCCCGGTGAGCGACCGGGTCGCCGCGATGGGCGAGTTCCTGCGCGCGGAGATCACCGCCGGGCGCCGCTACCTTCCGGCCGGGCCGAACGTCCTGCGGGCATTCACCCAGCCGTTCGAGGGCGTCCGGGTGCTGATCGTCGGGCAGGACCCGTACCCGACGCCCGGGCATCCGGTCGGCCTGTGCTTCTCCGTCGCGCCGGACGTCCGGCCGCTGCCGCGCAGCCTGCAGAACATCTACCGCGAGCTTTGCGCCGACGTGGGGTGCCCGGCGCCGGTGCACGGCGACCTGTCCGCCTGGACGGGGCACGGCGTGCTCCTGCTCAACCGGGTGCTGACCGTCGCCCCCGGACGGCCGGCGTCGCATCGCGGCAAGGGCTGGGAGGCGGTGACCGACCAGGCCATCCGGGCCCTCGTCGCGCGCGATCGGCCGCTCGTCGCCATCCTCTGGGGACGCGACGCGCAGACCCTCCGGCCGGTGCTGGGCGGCACCCCCTGCGTGGAGTCGGCCCACCCCAGCCCGATGTCGGCCGACCGCGGCTTCTTCGGTTCTCGCCCGTTCAGCCGGGCGAACGAGCTGCTCGTCCGGCAGGGCGGTGCGCCGGTCGACTGGTCGCTGCCGGCGACGGTCTGAAGCCCAGCGCGCTGAGCAGGGCCGCCGCCACCGCCTCGGTGTCGGGCTCGCCGAGCACCGCCGCGACATGCGCGTCGGGTCGCACGATCCACACCTCGCCCGGGCGGGCCGCGAGCGCGGCGCGCAGCCGCCCGTCCGGGTCGGCGTCATCGAACCGGTAGCTGCGCACCGGCGCAGGTGTCGCGGCTGCGCCGGCGAGCGCTCGCTCGGCACGGCCGTCGGGGACGAAGAGCACGACACCGTCCCGCAGGATGTCGCGGCTGCGCCGGGTCGAGTCCAGCCGAACGTCCGGGACGATCACCCCGACCCCTGGGCGCTGCGCCTCGCCGCGTGCCGGCCGGGTGGCGACCGGTCGGGTGGGGTCGGGCGTGACGAGGGGCGATTCGGTGTACCAGAACGGCTCGGCCAGCCGCCCGGAGTCCACCCGCGCTCGCGCCGCCGAGTCGCGCACGGCACGTTCGAGCAGCTCCCGGCGGCGCGCCCACAGCTCGGGGCTGTGCGGAACCAGGAAGTCCATCGTGGCGGACGTGACGTCGAGGTTTTCCCGCGCCGCGGCGTGCCGCTCGTCGTGGTAGCTCTCGAGCAGCGACTCGGGGGCCCACCCGCGCAGCACGAACGCGAGCTTCCACGCGGCGTTCTCCGCGTCGGCGACCCCGGCGTTGAGCCCGCGCGCGCCGAACGGCGCCACCAGGTGGGCGCAATCTCCGGCGAGCAGCACTCGACCGACCCGCATCCTGGACGCGATCCGCGACTGGAAGCCGTACACCGAACGCCACACGACCTGGTACGGACGTTCCCCGATGATCGCACGGACCCGCTGGTCGAGGCCGCCGGCTGCCTCGTCGGCGGCCAGGTCGTAGCCGGGCGGCACCTGCCAGTCGATGCGGAACGTCGAGCCCGGGCAGGGATGGATCAGCACCTGCCGGCCTGGATTCCACGCCGGGTCGAAGTAGAAGCGCCGCTCGGTCGCCCATCCCGGCAGCTCCGTGCGGATGTCGCAGATCAGGAACCGGTCGTCGAAGCTCACCCCGTCGAAGCTCACCGCGAGCGCTTCGCGGATCCGGTCGGCGTGCGAGCCGGCGCAGAGGACGGCGAACGCCGCGGTCAGCTCGCGGTCGCCCGCCGCCGTGACACACCTCGCGCGGACCCCGCCGGAGTCCTGGACCAGCGCATCGACCCGATGACCCCACCGCACATCGATGAGCGGATTGGCGACGATCTGCTCGTCCAGCAGCTCCTCGGTGCGTGCCTGCGACAGGTTGACGAACGGGGGGAAGCGCGCCGCGCCGGGATCGGCGACCTGGTAGCTGAACAGCTCACGGTCCCGGTAGAAGGTGCGCGCCGTGGTCCAGGTGAGCCCCTCCGCCGCGATCCGCTCGCCCGCGCCGACCGCCGCCCACACGTCCAGGACGTCGCGCTGCTGGCAGATGGACTTCGAGCCGACCGTGTCGCGCCGGGGTGCCTGGTCGACCACCAGCACCGGCACGCCCCAGCGGGCCAGCAGCAGCGCCGCGGTCTGTCCGACCGGCCCGTTGCCGACGACCAGCACGCGTCCGGTGGTCACGGTCAGTCCTGCAGCTGGTCCCACACCTCGCGGTCGCGCGCCGCCGTCCAGACCCGCGGCCGCTCGATGCCCGCGAGCTCGTCCCACAGCCGTGAGACGTCGAACGGCAGGCAGTGCTCGAAGATCGGCCAGGCACCGTAGCGGTCGACCAGCGCGGTGTGGCAGCGTTCGAACGCGTCCTTGAGGGTGCCGCCGGCCGCCTGCACGGCACCCACTTCGGCGAGCATGACGTCGAGGAAGTGGCGGGTCTGCGCGATCGCCGCGTCGACCTCCGCCGCGCCGCGCGCCACTGCGCCTCGGCCGCCGACGAGCGTCTGCGCCCCGAACCCGGCGACCCGGCCGAGCGTCGACCCGGCCCAGTCGCGATGGAACGCATCGCCGGTGTAGAGCGAGGCCTGCGACTCGACCAGGTCGCCGGCGAAGAGCACCCCGTGGGCGGGCAGCCAGGCGATGATGTCGCCCTCGGTGTGCCCGCGCCCGCAGTACTGCAGCACGAGTTCGCCGCGGTCACCGCCGAGCTCGATCGTGAGCCGGTCGCTGAACGTCGCCGTCGGCCAGGTCAGACCGGGGATCGACTCGGGCTGCTTGAACAGCCGCGGCATCCGCGCCAGCTCCGACTCCCAGTCCTGCCGGCCGCGCTCGGCGATCAGCATTCGGGTGTTCTCGTGTGCCACGATCACCTCGGCGTCGAACGCGCTGGCCCCGAGGACACGGACGGCGTGGTAGTGCGAGAGCACCAGATACCGGACCGGCTTGTCGGTGTGCGCGCGGAGCAGGGCGAGCCACTCGCGCGCCGCGACCGGGGTGGCGAGCGCTTCCAAGCAGACGACGAAGTCCTCGCCTTCGATCGCGCCGATGTTCGGGTCGCCCTGCGCCGTCAGCGCGTACACGCCGTCGGCGAGGGTCTCGAAGGTCTGCTGCTTCTCCTCGAGATCGGCCGACGACGCGAATGCCTTCACCGCTCGACCGTAGCGCGATCGCGCCCGACCCTCGAACGAGTGGTACCAGGCCGGTACCATGATCGCATGGCCATGAACCTCCGCCTCACCGACGACCAAGACCGCCTGCTTCAAACACTCGCCGACGCGCAGCACATCAGCAAGCACGAAGCCGTGCTGCGCGCAATCGAGGCGCAGGCCGAGCGGCTACACGTCTCAGCCGAGGTCGAGGCATTCGCCGACTACGCACTCGAACGCTACGAAGCCCTGCTGGACCGGCTCGCGCAGTGAGCGTCCGCTACCTTGCGGTCGAGGACGTGCTGCTGCTGGCCAAACGGATCGGCGAGCCCCGTCCGCGCGACATCGGCTTGGTGTCGTCGGCGGTCATGCGCCCGCAGACAACCGTATTCGGTGAGGACGCCTACCCCGATCTGCACACCAAGGCGGCGGCGCTGCTGCACTCGCTCGCGCGCAACCACGCGTTCCTCGACGGCAACAAGCGGACCGCCTGGCTTGCTACCGGCGCGTTCTACTGGATCAACGGCCAGCTGCTCGACGCGCCCGATGATCCCGCCTACGACCTTATGATCGCCGTGGCAAAGGGTGACCTGGACGTCCCGGATATTGCCCGCGCGCTCGCGCCATGGGTGCGTCCGCGCTCACTGCCCGAGTAGCCAGCCCCATGGACGGGCGAGGTCGGCGGCGGCGGCCGGACCCCATGATCCAGGTGCGTACGGCAGCGGGTCGGGGCGGGCGTCGAGCAGCGGCTGCGCGACGTCCCACACCGCGGCCAGCCCGTCCGGCCGGGTGAACAGCGACCGGTCGCCGAGGAGCACGTCGTGGATCAACCGCGCGTACGGCGGGAGCGGGTTCGCGCGAGGCAGCGACGCAAGGGGAACCGCCGCGGTGGCCACCTCGAGATCCAGGCCGGTGCCGGGCTGCTTGGTCACCATCGACAGGTCCAACTCGCCGCTGCCGGACATCGACAGCGTCACCGCGTTGGCGTCCAACGGCAGGTGGGAGAGCGGCCCGTGCGGTGCGCGCAGGAGGAGGCTCACCCGCTGGGCACCGGTCGCGAGTTGCTTGCCGGTCCGCAGCAGGAACGGAACGTCCCGCCAGCGGTCGTTGTCGACCCACAGCCGCGCGGCCACGAACGTGTCCGTCTTCGAGTCGTCCGGCACCTCGGGCAGATCCCGGTACCCGTCGTACTGCCCGAGCACGACCTCGGCCGGGTCGAGCGGCCGGAACGACGAGATCACCGATTCCCGGGCGGACTGCAGGTCGCCGGCCGACAGGCTCGCGGGCGGTTCCATGGCCACCTCGGCGGCCACCTGGAACAGGTGCGTGACGATCATGTCGAGGAAGCATCCGGTGGCGTCGTAGAAAACGGCCCGGTCGGCGACGTCGAGCGTCTCCGGCACGTCGATCTGCACCGCTTCGACGTGCTCCCGGTTCCAGACCGCCGAGAACAGGCCATTGGCGAAGCGGAGCACGTGCAGGTCCTGGGTGGCCTCCTTGCCCAGGAAGTGGTCGATCCGGTACACCTGCGACTCGTCGAGGACCGAGTGCACGACGTCGTCCAGTTGGCGGAAGTTCGACGGCGAGGTGCCGAACGGCTTCTCGTACACGACCCGGGCTCCCTTCGCCAGGTCGTGTGCGCCGAGCGCCTTCGTCGTCTCGGCGAAGGCCACCGGCGGTATCGCGAGGTAGTGCACGAGCTGGGCGTCGTCCCCGAGTTCGCGCCGGGCATGGGCGGTCACGTCGAGGAGACTGCCGGGGTCGTCGCTGTCGAACCCGCCGCCGGCGAAGAGCAGCCGCTGGCTGAACTCGTCCCATGGCCCCTCGTCCGGGTGCGGACCGAACTCGGTGAGCACGTCGTGCACGTGCCCGCGGAAGTCCTCGTGCGCGACGTCCCCGCGGCCGTTGCCGACCAGCCGCCATTGAGCCGGCAGCAGGCCCTCCTTCGCCAGCGTGAAGAACGCCGGCAGGACCATCCGTTTGGCGAGGTCGCCGGTGGCACCGAAGAGTACGAAGACGGTGGGGCCGGGTGTGTCCGGCTGCGCAGGGACGGGAGTCATGTGACGGGACGGTACGCCGACCGGCGCGTTGTCGTCCCCGGTCACTACCCTCGATTGCCGTGACCGACCGTCTCGTCGTGCGTGGTGCCCGCGAGCACAACCTCAAGGACGTGCACGTCGAGCTGCCGCGCGACTCGCTGATCGTCTTCACCGGGCTCTCCGGGTCGGGCAAGTCCAGCCTGGCGTTCGACACGATCTTCGCCGAGGGCCAGCGGCGTTACGTCGAGTCGCTGTCGGCGTACGCCCGGCAGTTCCTGGGCCAGATGGACAAGCCGGACGTCGACTTCATCGAGGGCCTCTCGCCGGCGGTCTCGATCGACCAGAAGTCCACTTCGCGCAACCCGCGCTCGACCGTGGGCACGATCACCGAGGTCTACGACTACCTGCGCCTGCTGTACGCCCGCATCGGCCGCCCGCACTGCCCGGTGTGCGGCGAGCCGATCGCCAAGCAGACCCCGCAGCAGATCGTCGACCGCATCCTGGAGATGCCCGAGGGCACCCGGTTCCAGGTGCTCGCGCCGGTCATCCGCGAGCGCAAGGGCGAGTACGTCGACCTGTTCACCGACCTGTCGACGAAGGGATACTCCCGGGTCCGGGTCGACGGCGTGGTGCACTCGCTGACCGACTTCTCCAGCGCCGCCCCCAGGTTGAAGAAGCAGGAGAAGCACACCATCGAGGCGGTCGTCGACCGGCTCACCGCCAAGGCCGCCAGCAAGCAGCGGATCACCGACTCGGTCGAGACCGCGCTCGGTCTGGCCGGCGGCGTGCTGATCCTCGACTTCGTCGACCTCCCCGACGGCGACCCGCATCGCGAGCGGCGTTACTCCGAGCGGCTGGCCTGCCCCAACGACCACCCCTTGGCGATCGACGAGCTGGAGCCGCGCTCCTTCTCGTTCAACTCGCCGTTCGGCGCCTGCCCGGTGTGCACCGGCCTCGGCACCCGCAAGGAGGTCGACCCCGAGCTGGTCGTTCCCGACCCGGAGCGGACGCTGAACGAGGGCGCGATCGCGCCGTGGGCCGGCGGGCAGACCAGCGAGTACTTCCTCCGCCTGCTGCAGGGCGTCGCCGACGCCGTCGGCTTCGACCTCGACACCCCCTGGGAGGACCTGCCGGCCCGGGCGCAGAAGGCGGTGCTGCACGGCACGGCCGAGCAGGTGCACGTCCGCTACCGCAACCGCTACGGCCGTGACCGCTCGTACTACGCCGGCTATGAGGGCGTCGTGCCGTGGATCGAGCGGCGCTACGGCGAGACGGAGAGCGACTACTCGCGCGAGAAGTACGAGGGATTCATGCGCGAGGTGCCCTGCCCGGCGTGCCAGGGCACCCGGCTCAAGCCCGAGATCCTGGCCGTGACCGTTGGCGGGCACTCGATCGCCGAGGTCTCGGCGCTGTCGATCGCCGAGGCGGCGGAGTTCCTGCGCGCGCTCGAACTGACCGACCGTGAGCGGTTCATCGCCGAGCGGGTGCTAAAGGAGGTGCACGCCCGGCTCGGCTTCCTCGTCGACGTCGGCCTGGACTACCTGTCGCTCGACCGGCCGGCCGCGACGCTGGCGGGCGGCGAGGCACAGCGGATCCGCCTCGCCACGCAGATCGGGTCGGGGCTCGTCGGTGTGCTCTACGTCCTCGACGAGCCCTCCATCGGCCTGCATCAGCGCGACAACCACCGGCTGATCGACACGCTGGCCCGGCTGCGTGACATCGGCAACACGCTCATCGTCGTCGAGCACGACGAAGACACCATCCGATCCGCCGACTGGGTCGTCGACATCGGTCCGCGGGCCGGCGAACATGGCGGCGAGATCGTCGTCGAGGGCACCGTCGCCGACCTGCTTGCGTCGAAGGAGTCCATCACCGGCGCCTATCTGTCCGGGCGCCGCGCGATCGACGTGCCGGCCATCCGCCGACCGCGGCAGCGGGGCCGCGAGGTCGTCGTCGAAGGCGCGCGCGAGCACAACCTGCGCAACATCGACGTCGCGTTCCCGCTCGGCTGCTTCGTCGCGATCACCGGGGTGAGCGGCTCCGGAAAGTCGACGCTGGTCAACGACATCCTCTACACCTCGCTGGCGAACAAGATCAACGGTGCCAAGCTGCCGCCGGGCCGGCACAAGCGGGTGCGCGGCGTCGAGCAGCTCGACAAGGTCGTCGGCGTCGACCAGTCGCCGATCGGGCGCACGCCGCGGTCCAACCCGGCGACTTACACCGGCGTGTTCGACCACATCCGCAAGCTGTTCAGCGAGACCACCGAGGCGAAGATCCGCGGCTACCAGCAGGGCCGGTTCTCGTTCAACGTCAAGGGCGGCCGGTGCGAGAACTGCGCCGGCGACGGCACCATCAAGATCGAGATGAACTTCCTGCCGGACGTGTACGTGCCGTGCGAGGTCTGCAAGGGCGCCCGGTACAACCGCGAGACGCTCGAGGTGCACTACAAGGGCAAAACGATCAGCGAAGTGCTCGAGATGCCGATCGACGAGGCCGCCGACTTCTTCAAGCCGATCACCCGGATCGCGCGCCACCTCGACACACTGGTCGACGTCGGCCTGGGTTATGTCCGGCTGGGCCAGCCCGCACCGACCCTCTCCGGCGGTGAGGCCCAGCGCGTGAAGCTCGCGTCCGAGCTGCAGAAGCGCTCCACCGGCAGGACGATCTACGTGCTCGACGAGCCGACCACCGGGCTGCACTTCGAGGATGTGCGCAAGCTGCTCGACGTGCTCCACTCGCTGGTCGACAAGGGCAACACCGTGCTGGTGATCGAGCACAACCTGGACGTCATCAAGACCGCCGACTGGGTCGTCGACCTGGGCCCCGAGGGGGGTTCGGGTGGCGGCACCGTGGTGGCCGAGGGGACGCCCGAAGAGGTCGTGCAGGTCGCGGCGTCGCACACCGGCCACTTCCTGCGTCACATGCTGGACCTGCCCGAGCCGGCGAAGCTACGCAGCCGCCGGGTCCGTTCGGGATGATCTACGGGTTGCGGTGGTCGGGCCGCCACAAGCCATAGATCATCGGCGGGGTGGCGGTTGCGACGCCTGGAAAACCTGTCGTACCCCGATGGCAAGCTGGCATACGTGACGCTCCAGCCGTATCGCGACCTGCTGCGCATCCGTGATGCGCGGCAGGTTTTGCTGCTGGGGCTGCTGGTCCGCATCCCGCTGTGGGCGGGCGACGTGGTGCTCACCCTGCACGTGGTGGCACATCTGCACCGGTCGTACACGGCGGCCGGCGTCGCCACTGCCGTCCTCACCGTCGCGCTCGCGGTCAGCGGACCATGGCGTGGGCGGCGCCTCGACCGGGTCGGCCTGCGCCGGGCCGTGCTGCCGTCGCTGGTCGTCCTGGCCGCCTGCTGGTGCGTCGCTCCGTTCGTCGGCTATCTCGCGCTGCTGCCGCTCATCGCCGTCGCCGGCCTGTTCACCGTGCCGACGTTCTCGATCATCCGGCAGGTGCTGCTGCACACCGTGCCCGAGGAGGGCCGCAAGACGGCGCTGGCGCTGGACTCGGTTCTGGTCGAGGTCTCGTTCATGATCGGTCCCGCGCTCGGCGTGCTGGCGGCCACCTACCTCGACACCCGGTGGGCGCTGTTCGGATTCGCGATGGCCAACGTGGCCGGGGGAGCGCTGCTCTGGCTGGTCAACCCGGTGATGAGCAGCGACGCCGACCCGCTGTCTGATCGCCCACGCCGGCCCAGCATCGCGTCATGGGTCACCCCGATGGTGCTGGTGGTGCTGGCGGCGGGGGCCGTCGCCACCCTGGTGCTCAGCGCGACCGACGTGGCCACCGTCGCCGCGCTGCGGCACATGGACCACCAGCGCGCCATCGGCTGGGCGCTCGCGTTGTGGGGTTTCGGCTCGGCGATCGGCGGCCTGCTCTACGGCGCGGCGCACCGGCACATCCCCGTGTTCGCCCTGCTCGCCGGGCTCTGCGCGACCACCGTGCCGGTCGGGTTCGCCCACGACTGGCTCACGCTCAGTGTCCTGCTCGTCGTCGCCGGGTTCTTCTGCGCACCGACGATCACCGCCACGGTCGAGCAGCTGAGCCGCCTGGTGCCGGTAGATGTCCGCGGCGAGGCGATGGGCTGGCACGGGTCGGCCCTGACTGCGGGCTCTGCGCTCGGCGCGCCGCTCGCCGGGATTGCCATCGACCGGGTCGGCTGGCAGGGCGGCTTCGTGCTTCCGGCGCTCCTGGGCCTGGCGCTGGCGGTCGGTGGCATGACCGCGCTGGCGCGGCGCGGCCCGAGCGCCCGGCAGGCGGCAGCCGTGCCGCCCGCACGGGTGGTAGAGCGGGTCTGACGTGCCGCGGGAGCCGGCCGATGCCCTGCCTGACTTCATCGCCGGGCTGCCGAAGGCGGAGCTGCACGTGCACCACGTCGGCTCGGCCTCACCGCGGATCGTCGCCGAGCTCGCTGCGAGGCACGCCGGCAGCACCCCGGTACCGGCCGACCCGGACGCGCTGGCCGGCTACTTCACGTTCACGGACTTCGCCCACTTCATCGAGGTCTACCTCACGGTCGTCGACCTGATCCGCACGGCCGACGACGTGCACACGCTGACCTACGAGGTGGCGCGTGAGCTCGCCGGGCAGAACGTGCGCTACGCCGAGCTGACGGTCACGCCGTACTCGTCGATCCGCCGGGGCATCCCGGCGGCTGAGTTCTGCGCCGCGATCGAGGACGCGCGGCGGCGCGCCGAGCGCGAGCTCGGCGTGCTGCTGCGCTGGTGTTTCGACATCCCGGGCGAGGCCGGCCTGCCGTCCGCCGACGTCACCCTGGACGTCGCGTTGACCGAGCAGCCGGCCGGCCTGGTGAGCTTCGGGCTGGGCGGGCCGGAGGTCGGCGTGCCCCGCGCGCAGTTCGCGCCGTACTTCGACAAGGCGCGTGCGGCCGGGCTGCACAGCGTGCCGCACGCCGGCGAGTCGGCCGGTCCCGAGTCGATCTGGGATGCCCTGCGCCACCTCGGCGCGGAACGGATCGGGCACGGCATCGCCGCGGCTCGAGACCCCGAGCTGCTCGGCTACCTGCGCGAGGCGGCGATCCCGCTCGAGGTCTGCCCGACGTCGAACGTCTGCACCCGGTCGGTGCCGTCGCTGTCCGAGCACCCGTTGCCCGAGCTAGTGGCGGCGGGCATTGCGGTGACGGTCAACTCCGACGACCCGCCGATGTTCTCCACCACCCTGAACGCCGAGTACGCGGTGGCCGCGCAGCTGTTGGGCCTCGACGCGGCCGGCGTCGCGCGGCTCGCCCGCTCGGGCGTCCACGCGTCGTTCCTGGACGACGGCGGCAAGCGCGCGCTCCTCGACGAGATCGACGCGTACGTGTTCGGCGCAGCACAGCCGCCCACCTAAGAGTTTAGCCATGCAACGAGCCACTGTTGATGTTGGACTTGTGGCGGATATTCGACCACGAGTCCAACATCAAGACCGAGGCGGAGATCGTTCGGGCAGGCCGTAACCTGGTAAGACGTGGCCGACCCGTCGACGTACCGCCCTGCGCCGGGCACCATCCCGGTCGAGCCGGGCGTGTACAAGTTCCGCGACGAGCGGCGCCGGGTCATCTACGTCGGCAAGGCGAAGAGCCTGCGCCAGCGGCTGAACTCCTACTTCGCCGACCTGTCCTTGCTGCACCCGCGCACCAGGCAGATGGTTACCACGGCGGCAAGCGTCGAGTGGACGGTCGTGCAGACCGAGGTGGAGGCGCTGCAGCTCGAGTACAGCTGGATCAAGCAGTTCGACCCGCGGTTCAACGTCCGCTACCGCGACGACAAGTCCTACCCGTCGCTGGCGGTCACGCTGTACGAGGAGTTCCCCCGGCTGCAGGTGATGCGCGGCCCGAAGCGCAAGGGGGTCCGCTACTTCGGGCCGTACAGCCATGCCTGGGCGATCCGCGAGACGCTCGACCTGCTGCTGCGCGTCTTCCCCGCCCGCACCTGCTCCAACGGCGTCTTCAAGCGGGCCGGGCAGGTCGGCCGGCCGTGCCTGCTCGGCTACATCGGCAAGTGCAGCGCCCCGTGCGTCGGGCGGGTCAGCGCAGAGACGCATCGACAGATTGTCAACGACTTCTGCGACTTCATGGCCGGCAGGACCGACATCATGATCAAGCGCCTGGAACGGCAGATGCGCGAGGCCAGCGCCGAGCTGGAGTTCGAGCGCGCGGCCCGGCTGCGCGACGACGTCGACGCGTTGCGCCGGGCGCTGGAGAAGCAGGCGGTGGTCTTCGGCGACGGCACCGACGCCGACGTCGTCGCGTTCGCCCAGGACGATCTGGAAGCCGCCGTGCAGATCTTCCACGTGCGCGGTGGCCGGGTGCGCGGCCAGCGTGGCTGGGTCATCGACAAGTCCTCCAGCGTCGAAGGCGACCCGACGACCGGCGACCTGGTCGGGCAGTTCCTGACCCAGTTCTACGGCAACGGGGAGGACGACGAGGACGGAGCCGGGATTCCGCGCGAGATCCTCGTGCCGGAGCTGCCCGACGACGCCGACGTGCTCGCCGAATGGCTCTGTACCCGGCGGGGTAGCCGGGTGAGCCTGCGCGTCCCGCAGCGCGGCGACAAGCGTGCGCTGATGCAGACCGTGGCCCGCAACGCCGCACAGGCGTTCACCCAGCACAAGCTCAAGCGCGCGTCCGACCTCACCGCCCGCTCGCAGGCGCTCTCCGAGCTGCAGGACGCGCTGAACCTGCCCGCCGCGCCGTTGCGGATCGAGTGCTTCGACGTCAGCCATGTGCAGGGCACCAACGTGGTGGCGAGCATGGTCGTCTTCGAGGACGGGCTGGCCCGCAAGAGCGAGTACCGCCGCTTCGCCATCCGCGGCAGCGGCGGCGACACCGACTGGATCGCCGAAGCCGTGCGCCGCCGGTTCGCTCGCTACCTGGATGAGCAGGTCGAGGCGGGAGCGCAGGCCGACGAGACGGACGGGGCCACGCCGGGCATCGACCCGATGCCATACTCGGGTCGCGAGCTCCCCTCGGCTACCGGCATGAGGCCACGCAAGTTCGCGTACCCGCCGAACCTGCTCGTCGTCGACGGCGGGGCCCCGCAGGTCGCCGCCGCGCAGGCCGTTCTCGACGAGCTCGGCATCGACGACGTGTCGCTGGTCGGGCTCGCCAAGCGGCTGGAGGAGGTGTGGCTGCCCGGCGACGCGTACCCGGTCATCCTGGCCCGCACGTCCGAGGCGCTCTACCTGCTGCAGCGCGTCCGCGACGAGGCGCACCGGTTTGCGATCACGTTCCACCGGCAGAAGCGCTCGAAAGCGATGACCACCTCCGCGCTGGACGGCATCGCCGGGCTGGGTGAGACCCGCCGCAAGGCGTTGCTGGCTCGCTTCGGCTCGCTGAAGCGGCTGCGCCAGGCGGATGCCGAAGCGATCAGCTCGGTGCCGGGCATCGGCCGCCGCACCGCGGAGGCGATCGTGGCCGCGCTGGCCGAGGCTGACCGTCAGCGCGCACCGGCCGTCAACGTGACGACCGGCGAGGTGCTCGACGACCAGTCCTCGGGCACCGGCGAGGATGTAGGGCGTGCCTGACGATCGAGCTGCGCGCCGCCAGCCGGCGCCCGCTCCCCGCCGCCGCGTCGACGAGGAGCCGGACCCCTCCGAACGCGGCGGCCTGGACGTCGTCGTGGTCTCCGGCCTGTCCGGCGCCGGTCGCAGCACGGCCGCCAAGTGCCTGGAGGACCTCGGCTACTTCGTCGTCGACAACCTGCCCGCCGAGCTGATCTCCACCATGGTCGAGCTGGGCAGCCGCACCCACGGCGCGGTCACCCGCATCGCCGTCGTCATGGACGTGCGCAGCCGGGCCTTCTCCGCCGACCTGCGCGCCACGATCGTCGACCTGGCCAACCGGGGGCTGCGTCCGCGGGTGCTGTTCCTCGAGGCGCGCGACGAGGTGCTGGTGCGCCGGTTCGAGAACGTGCGCCGCGCGCATCCGCTGCAGGGGGAGGGGAGGTTGACGGACGGCATCGCGGCCGAGCGGCGGCTGCTCGAGGGCCTGCGCGGTGAGGCGGATCTCGTCGTCGACACCAGCGATCGGTCCGTGCACCAGCTGCGCCGGGAGATCGAGCGGGCATTCGCGGTCGGCGGCGACCTGGACGGCCGGCCGGTGCTGCGCGCAACGGTGGTGTCGTTCGGCTTCAAATACGGGCTACCGGTCGACGCGGACCTCGTCGTCGACGTCAGGTTCCTGCCGAACCCGCACTGGATTCCCGAGCTGCGCGATCTGACCGGAGAGACTGACGAGGTGCGCGACTACGTGCTCGCGCAGCAGGGGGCGACCGAGTTCGTGGACAGGTACGCGGAGCTGTTGGAGATCATCGGTGCCGGGTACACACGGGAGGGCAAGCACTACTTGACGCTCGCGGTCGGGTGCACGGGCGGCAAGCACCGCTCGGTCGTGATGGCGCAGGAACTCGCCGCGCGGCTCACCGGAATGGGTGTTCGGGCCACCGTCGTGCATCGAGACCTCGGCCGTGAGTGAACATCGCAGCGAGCGAACCTCGCGATGAGCGCTCGTGCGAAGAGCATTGAGCACAGCGAGCAGCTCAAGGCGGTCGCGCTCGGCGGCGGGCACGGGCTGTACGCATCGCTGTCGGCGCTGCGGCTGGTCACCCGCAACCTCACCGCAGTGGTCACGGTCGCCGACGACGGCGGCTCGTCCGGCCGGATCCGCCGCGAGCTCGGCGTGCTACCCCCCGGCGACCTGCGGATGGCGCTGTCGGCCCTGGCCGGCGAGCGACCGGCCGACCTGTTGTGGGGCGAGCTGCTGCAGCACCGCTTCGGCGGCTCCGGCGCGCTGGCGGGGCACCCGGTCGGGAACCTGATCCTCACCGGACTCCTCGAACGGCTGCACGACCCGGTAGCCGCGCTCGCCGAGGCCGGGCAGCTGGTCGGCGCGGTCGGGCGGGTGCTGCCGATGAGCCCGGTGCCGCTGGACCTCGTCGCGGAGGTCGACCGCTTCGACCCGGACGACCCGGTGCGCGCCCGGCGCATCCGCGGCCAGTCGTCGATCGCCAGCACGCCCGGGCGGGTGCGCAGCGTGCGCCTGCTACCCACCGGGGCGCCGGCGTGCGCGGCCGCCGTCGACGCGGTCCGCGAGGCCGACCTGGTCGTGCTCGGGCCCGGCTCGTGGTTCACGAGCGTCATCCCACACCTGCTGCTGCACGAGTTGGGCCGCGCGCTGGTGACCACCGCTGCGACCGTCGTGGTCACCGTCAACCTCGTGCCACAGGCCGGGGAAACCGACGACTTCTCGCCCGAGGAACTGCTTCGCGCGCTCGGTGAGCACACCGAGAAGCAGGGCGGCCTGCTCGTCGACGCGATCGTCGCCGACAGCGACGCGGTATCCGACCACCAGGCCCTGCGGGCATACGCGCGCGACATCGGCGCCGCTCTCGTAGTGTCGAGGATCGCTGCCGACGACGACGCGGCTCGGCACGACCCCGTCCGACTCGCCGCCGCGTACCGGGAGGCGATCCGCTGCCGTTATGGCAGATGACGGGCCGCAGGATGAAGGAGGGACGCCGATGGCGATGACCGCCACGGTCAAAGACGAGCTGAGTCGGGTCGCCGTCGCCAAGGCCAGCGCGCGCCGGTGCGAGGTCGCGACGATGCTGCGCTTCGCCGGCGCCCTGCATCTCGTCGGCGGGCACATCGTCGTGGAGGCGGAACTCGACACCGGCTCGGCGGCGCGCCGGTTGCGCAAGGAGATCGCCGAGATGTTCGGCCACGGCTCCGAGGTGCACATCCTCGCCGGCGGCGGCCTGCGCAAAGGGAGCCGGTACCTGGTGCGGGTGACCAAGGACGGCGAAGGGCTGGCCCGCCAGTCCGGGCTGGTCGACCTGCGCGGGCGCCCGGTGCGTGGCCTGCCGCATCAGGTGGTGGCCGGCGGCATCGCCGACGCCGAGGCGGCGTGGCGCGGCGCGTTCCTCGCGCACGGCTCGCTCACCGAGCCGGGCAGAGCCTGCGCGCTGGAGATCACCTGCCCGTCGACGGAGGCCGCGCTGGCCCTGGTAGGCGTCGGCCGGCGCCTCGGCGTGACGTCGAAGGCGCGGGACGTGCGCGGCTCGGATCGGGTCGTGGTCCGCGACGGCGACGCGATCGGCGCGTTGCTGACCCGCATCGGTGCGCACGAGAGCGTCCTGGCCTGGGAGGAGCGGCGGATGCGCCGCGAGGTACGGGCGACCGCGAACCGGCTGGCCAACTTCGACGACGCCAACCTGCGCCGCTCGGCGCGGGCCGCGGTGGCCGCGGGCGCGCGGGTCGAGCGGGCGATGCAGATCCTCGGCAACGACGCCCCGGAGCACCTGCTGCAGGCCGGTCGGCTGCGGGTGGAGCACAAGCAGGCGTCCCTGGAGGAGCTCGGCGCGCTCTCCGACCCGCCGATGACCAAGGACGCGATCGCCGGGCGGATCCGGCGGCTGCTGGCGATGGCCGACAAGCGGGCCGCCGAGATGGGCCAGCCGGACACCGAGACGGCGGTCAGCCCCGACTTGCTTGGGCCCTGACCGGTGCCAGCCCCGCCGCGCGGGCAACCGGTACCCGCTAGGGTTTGTGTGGCGGCCCCCTGCGGCCCCGCCCCTGTCGTACCGCTTTCCGCTGCAAGGAGTCCTCGACGTGACCGTTCGGGTGGGCATCAACGGATTCGGCCGCATCGGCCGCAACTTCTATCGGGCCGCGCTCGCGTCAGGCGCTGACCTCGAGGTGGTCGCCGCCAACGACCTCGGCGACCTGGCCACGATGGCCCATCTGCTCAAGTACGACACCATCCTCGGCCGGCTCGACCGCCCGGTCGAGACGACGGACGACGGCATCAAGGTCGGCTCGCAGGCCATCAAGATCCTCGCCGAGCGCGACCCGGCGGCGCTGCCCTGGAAGGACCTCGGCGTCGACGTGGTCATCGAATCCACCGGCCTGTTCACCAAGGCGGCGGACGCGCGCAAGCACATCGACGGCGGCGCCAAGAAGGTGGTCATCTCGGCACCGGCGAAGGACGAGGACATCACGATCGTGATGGGCGTCAACGACAACCTCTACGACCCGGCGCGGCACGCGATCATCTCCAACGCCTCCTGCACGACGAACTGCCTCGCCCCCCTCGCGAAGGTGCTGCACGACGCGTTCGGCATCGAGCGGGGTCTGATGACGACGATCCACGCGTATACGCAGGACCAGAACCTGCAAGACGGCCCGCACCGTGACCTGCGGCGGGCCCGCGCCGCGGCACTGAACATCGTGCCCACCAGCACCGGCGCCGCGAAGGCGATCGGCCTGGTGCTGCCCGAGCTGAAGGGCAAGCTGGACGGCTACGCGCTGCGGGTGCCGGTGCCCACCGGCTCGGCCACCGACCTCACCGTCACGCTCGCCAGTGAGACCACCGTGGACGAGGTGAAGGCCGCCTACCGCGCCGCCGCCGACGGCCCGCTGAAGGGCTACCTCACCTACACCGAGGACCCGATCGTCTCCTCCGACATCGTCACCGACCCGGCGTCGTGCATCTTCGACGCGGAGCTGACCAAGGTGGTTACCGGCGACGCTGGCAGCACCGTGAAGGTGGTCGGCTGGTACGACAACGAGTGGGGCTACTCCAACCGGCTCGTCGACATCGTCGGGCTGGTCGGCAACTCGCTCTGATGCGGACTCTGGACGACCTGCTCAAGGTCGGCGTCAAGGGCCGGCGCATTCTGGTCCGCTCCGACCTCAACGTTCCGCTCAAGGACGACGGCGCTGGCAAAACAGTAGCCGACGACGGCCGGGTGCGCGCGTCGCTGCCGGTGCTCACCAAGCTGCTCGACCACGGCGCGCGCGTCATCGTTGCGGCGCACCTCGGCCGGCCGAAGGGCGCGCCCGACCCGGCGTACTCGCTCGGCCCGGTGGCCGACCGGCTCGCGCAGCTGCTCGGCCGACCGGTGCGCTTCGCGCTCGACACGGTCGGGGAGAGCGCCCGCCTGCTCGCCGACGAGCTGCGCGACGGTGAGCTGTTGCTGTTGCAGAACGTCCGGTTCAACCCGGGCGAGACCAGCAAGGACGACGCGGAGCGCGGCGAGTTCGCCCGCTGCCTGGCGCTGCTCACCGGCGGTGAGGACGAGGGCGGCGCCTACGTCGGCGACGCGTTCGGTGCCGTGCACCGTAAGCATGCCTCGGTGTACGACGTCGCGCTGCAGCTGCCGCGCTACTGCGGCGACCTGGTGCGCGACGAACTGGCCGTGTTGCGCCGGCTCACCGGGGACCCTGACCGCCCGTACGTGGTGGTCCTCGGCGGCAGCAAGGTCAGCGACAAGCTGGCGGTGATCACCGCGCTGCTGCCCAAGGTCGACAAGCTGCTGGTGGGCGGCGGGATGTGCTTCACGTTCCTGGCGGCGCAGGGGCACGAGGTCGGCGACTCGCTGCTCGAGCCCGACCAGATCGAGGCGTGCCGCGGTTTCCTCACCGAGACCAGCTCGAAGATCGTCCTTCCGGCCGACGTGGTCGTCGCCGACGAGGTCACCGACGACGCCGAGACGCGCACCGTCGCCGCCGACGCCATCCCGTCCCGCACGAAGGGCCTCGACATCGGACCGCAGTCGGTGACGACGTTCGCCGGGGAGCTCGCGGGCGCGCGGACGGTGTTCTGGAACGGGCCGATGGGCGTCTTCGAGGTCGCCCCGTTCGCGGCGGGCACGCGCGGCGTGGCCGAGGCCGTCGCCGCCGCGCCGGGGCTCACGGTCGTCGGCGGTGGCGACTCAGCCGCCGCGGTACGCGCGCTCGGCCTGGATGCCAACGCCTTCGGGCACATCTCGACCGGCGGCGGCGCGTCGCTGGAATACCTGGAGGGTAAGACGCTGCCCGGCGTCGCCGTCCTGGAAGAGGCTTGACGTGGGGGGCCCGCCTCACACTTCTCGGGTCGCAAGCTCCCCTCTGAAGAAACCGCTGATCGCCGGCAACTGGAAGATGAACCTCAACCACCTGGAGGCGATCGCGCTCACCCAGAAGGTCGCGTTCAGCCTCAGCGATGCCCAGCTCACCGCCGTCGAGGTGGTGGTCCTGCCGCCGTTCACCGACCTGCGCAGCGTGCAGACGCTCGTCGACGGGGACGACCTGCTGATCGGCTACGGCGCGCAGGACATCTCACCGCACGACGACGGCGCGTACACCGGCGACATCAGCGGCGCCATGCTGGCCAAGCTCGGCTGCTCCTACGTCGTGGTCGGGCACAGCGAACGCAGGCAGTACCACGGCGAGGACGACGCGCTGGTCAACGCGAAGCTGGCCGCGGCGTTGCGGTACGGTCTGGCGCCGATCCTCTGCGTCGGCGAGACGCTCGACGTGCGGGAGGCCGGAGACTGCCTGCCTTGCGTCAGCAACCAGCTGGGCCGGGCGATGGCCGGCGTGTCCGCCGAGCAGGCGGCGTCGGTCGTCGTCGCCTACGAGCCGGTGTGGGCGATCGGCACCGGGCGGACGGCCCTGCCCGAGGATGCGCAGGAGGTGTGCGCGGCGATCCGCGGCCGCCTCGGCGAGCTGTACCCGGGCGATCTCGCCGCCGGCAGCCGCGTGCTCTACGGCGGGTCGGTGAAGGCGAGCAACGCGGCGGAGACCCTCGATCAGCCCGACGTCGACGGCGCGCTGGTCGGCGGGGCGAGCCTGGACGGCGCGGAGTTCGCCAAGATCTGCCTGGCCGCGCTGCCGGCCGGCGTCCGATGACCGGTCGCTGTCGTCGCCCACGCGAAGCTGGCCCGGCGGGCCGGAAGGTAGGCTTGTCCGGCAAGCCGTAACCCATCCGACGTCGAAGGCCGGTCCGGAAGAATGATCATTGCGCTCTCGGTGCTGCTCATCATCGTGAGCCTGTTGCTCATCGTGTTGATCCTGCTGCACCGCGGCAAGGGCGGCGGCCTGTCCTCGATGCTGGGCGGCTCGTTCTACTCGAGCCTGTCGGGGTCGTCGGTCGTCGAACGTAACCTCGACCGGCTGACGATCATCGCCGGCATCGTCTGGGCGATCTGCATCGTCGGCCTCGGATTGCTGTACAAGAACGGCGGGTAACGGTTCACGCGTAGTCGACGCGCAGCGGAAGCTGGCACGTCCGATCGTCCCTGCGGAAACGACAACGAGGAGTACGACGTGGCTGGTGGCAGTGCGATCCGGGGAAGCCGGGTTGGCGCCGGACCGATGGGGGAGAACGAGCGGGGCGAGTCAGCGCCGCGCCAGCGGGTCTCCTTCTTCTGCGCGAACGGGCACGAGGTGCGCCCGGCGTTCGCGGTCGACGCCGTGCTGCCGGACACCTGGGACTGTCCGCGCTGCGGGTACCCGGCCGGCCGGGAATCGAACACCCCGCCCGGCGCGCCGCACAACGAGCCGTACAAGACGCATCTGGCCTACGTGAAGGAGCGGCGCACCGACGAGGACGGCGCCGCGATTCTCGAGGAGGCGCTGGCTCGGCTGCGCGCTCGCCGCGGCGAGTAACCCCGTGTCCCGTCTCGCTGTTGATGTTGGACTCGTGGTCGAATATCAGCCACTACTCCAACATCAACAATGGGGGAGGGTGGGTTAGCCGACGGGCGGGCGGTAGAGGTTCGCCGGCAGCGCCGCTGCCGCGTCGTGGTCGAGCAGCCACAGCGTCCGATGCCGCCCGTGCGGGCCGGCCGAGGGCACCTGCACGCGACCGGCGCCGTCCAGCGCCATCGCCACGGCATGCGCCTTCTCCTCGCCGGACGCGAGGAACCACACCTCGTTGGCCGCGTCGAGGGCGCGAAACGTCAGCGAGATCCTGGTCGGCGGCGGCTTGGGCGAGTTGTGCACCGCGATCACCGACGCGTCCTGCTCGTGGACGCCCGGGTGCTCCGGGAACAGCGAGGCGCAGTGCCCGTCCGGCCCGATGCCGAGCAGGACCGTGTCGAAGTGCGGGACGTCCTCGCCGAGCGGGCGTTCGTGCTCGGTCGGCACGGCCGCCGCGAGCGCCGCCGCATAGGCCTGCGCGGCCGCCTCGACGTCGTCGCCGAACTGGGCGCCAGCCGCGGGCATCCGGTGCACGTTCGCCGCCTCCAGCGGCAGTGCGTCGAACAGGGCCGCGAACGCCGCCTTGTCATTGCGCTCGTCGGAGTCGGCCGGGACGAACCGCTCGTCGCCCCACCAGAGGCTGACCCGCCGCCAATCGACGGAGTCGCGGGCCGGTAGGTCGCGCAGCGCGCGCATCGTCTGCTCGAGGATCCCGCCGCCGGTCACCGCGAGGAAGGCCAGCGGGCGCACGCTCTGTGCCGACACCAGGGTGGCGACCAGGCGGGCGGCCGCATCGTCGGCCAGCTGGGCCGCCGACGCGGCGACGACGATCTCCGGTGGCGCACCCATCACATCACGTCCCCGGCCGGCCCGTCGACGAGCGCCGGGTCGTTCCAGACGTGCATCCGCTGACTCGGCCGTTCGTGCAGGCCGCTGGTGCCGGTGGCCGCGCCGAGCGCTTCGGCGAAGATCGTGTCGTCGTCGAGTCGGCGCAGCTCCTCGGCCAGCAGCTCGCCGAGTGAGCGCTCGGGGAACGGTGCTATCGAGTCCTGCTGACCCTCCCGGCGCAGCACCAGCCGCCCGCCGTCGCGCAGCGCACGGATGGTGGAGCCGCCGGCGAATCCGATCGTGACCTGGCTGATGTCGCCGTCGCCACCCTTCTCGACCGGGACGTAGAAGCCCAGCCGCGCGGTGAGCCAGCCCGCCAGCAGCAGGGCCGACGGGTCGGTGTCATCGGCCTCCACCGACGCGGATATTGCGTCCTCCGCGGCGGTGTCGTACGCCGAGGCGAGCGCGGCTCGCCAGCCGGTGACCCGCGTCCAGGCCAGGTCGGTGTCGCCGGGCGCGAAGTCGATGGCCCGCTGGCGCAGCGCGGCGACCCGGTCGGTGGCCCGGCTGACGTCGGTGATCCGCCGGTCGGCGACGACGCCGAGCGGGTCGTAGGAGATGCGGTCCGGCGGTGCGCCGTACCACCACGTCACGACCGGCGCATCCGGCGCGAGCAGCGGCAGGGTGACCGACTCGGCATGCAGCGCGAGCCGCCCGTACATCCGCATGACGACGGCCTCGCCCGGGCCGAGCCGGCCGCCCATCAGCACCTCGGCGTCCAGCCGCGGCACGGGCGCGTCGATCTGCCGCCGAATGACCATGAGCATGCGCATCGGGTGCCGGCTCGCCGCGACGGTGGCCGCCTCCTCGGCCTCGGCGACGTCCTTCTCATCGACGACGATCTTCAGGGTGAGCGCGTTGCCGCTGGTGACCGCCCCGCCGGTCCGCCGCTCGGCCGCCAACGCTTTCACCACAGCGGTCCCCGTGGTATCCCACAACGTCGTCATGCGGGGCCCCCGCAGAATGTGGTCACGGCCGCCGCCAGCTTCGCCCGTCGCGGGCCAGCATCTCGTCGGCCTCCTTCGGCCCCCATTCGCCGGCGCGGTAGAGGTACGGCGGCTTGCCGGCCCAGAACTCCTCGAGCGGGTCGATGACCCGCCAGGACGCGTCGACCTCGTCGTTGCGGGGAAAGAGCGTCGCGTCGCCGATCAGCACGTCCAGGATGAGCCGCTCGTACGCCTCCGGGGAGGACTCGGTGAACGCCTCGCCGTAGAGGAAGTCCATCGCGACGTCGCGGACCTCCATGGCGCTGCCCGGCACCTTCGAGCCGAACTTGATCGACACGCCTTCGTCCGGCTGCACCCGGATGACGAGCTGGTTGTGGCCGAGCTCCTGGGTGTCGGTGCGGCTGAACGGCAGGTGCGGCGCCTTCTTGAAGAGCACACCGATCTCGGTGACCCGCCGCGGCAGCCGCTTGCCGGTGCGCAGGTAGAACGGCACGCCCGCCCAGCGCCGGGTCTCGATGCCCAGCCGCACCGCTGCGTACGTCTCGGTGGTCGAGTCGGCCGGGATGTCCTCCTCGGCGCGGTAGGCCACCGCTCGCTCGCCGGCCAGCCAACCTTGGTCGTACTGGCCACGGATCGCATACTCGCCCGGGTCCTTGGGCAGCGATATCGCCCGCAGCACCTTCATCTTCTCGGTGCGGATCTCCTCCGGCCCGAACTCGACCGGCTCCTCCATCGCGGTGAGCGCAAGCAGCTGCAGCAGATGGTTCTGCAGCACGTCGCGGGCGGCGCCGGTGGCGTCGTAGAACCCGGCCCGGCCGCCGATCCCGACGTCTTCGGCCATCGTGATCTGCACCGAGTCGACGAAGTTGGAGTTCCATACCGGCTCGAAGAGCTGGTTGGCGAACCGCAACGCCATGATGTTCTGGACGGTCTCCTTGCCCAGATAGTGGTCGATGCGGAACACGTCCTGGGCGGTGAACACCGCGTCGACCAACCCGTTGAGTTCCTGGGCGCTCGGTAGGTCGTGGCCGAACGGCTTCTCGACCACCACCCGCCGCCAGCCGCCGCTGCGCGCGTTGCTGGCGAGCCCGGTGCGCTCCATCTGCCGCAGCACGGTCGGGAACATGCTCGGCGGGATGGAAAGGTAGAACGCCGCGTTGCCGCGGATGCCGTGGCTGTCGCGCAACTGGTCGAGCGAGCCGCAGAGGGCGTCGAACGCCTCGTCGTCGTCGAAGGAGCCCGGGACGAACTGGATGTTCTCGCAGAGCCGGCGCCAGACCTCCTCGTTCCACGGCGTGCGCGCGTGGTCCTTCGCCGACTTCTTGGCCAGCGCCGCAAAGTCGCCATCACCCCAGTCGCGGCGGGCGAACCCGAGCAGCACGAAGTCTGCCGGCAGTAACCCACGGTTGGCCAGGTCGTAGATCGCCGGCAGCAGCTTCTTGCGGGACAGGTCGCCGGTGACACCGAAGACCACCAGCGCGCACGGTTCCGGTACCCGCGGCAGCCGGCGGTCGGTGGGGTCCCGGAGCGGGTTGACGCGCGGCAGCGGCGCGCCCACCGGTGCTGCGGGCGGCGTCGCCACCGGCAGGGGAGGCGCGTCGGTGTCGAGTGTTCGGCTCGGCTCGGTCATGCTCCTACCTCCGCCCGACGCAGTCGCGGGTCAGGCCTTCGTGGCCGCCGCGAGCTGCGTCTTCACGCTCTCCTCGAGCTGAGCGTACGAGTCCTCGAACTTCTGCACGCCCTCCACCTCCAACAGTTCGATCACATCGGCGTAGGAGATGCCGATCGCGTCGAGGTCGTCGAGCACCCGCTGCGCGTCGGCATACGTGCCCGCGATCGTGTTTCCGTGGATCACGGCGTGGTCGGCGACGGCGTCGAGCGTGGCCTCGGGCATCGTGTTCACCGTGTTCGGGGCCGCGAGCTCGACGACGTACATGGTGTCGTCGTAGGCCGGGTCCTTGACGCCGGTGGAGGCCCACAGCGGGCGCTGTTCGTTGGCGCCCTCGGCCTTGAGCGCCTGCCAGCGCGGCGAGGCGATCACCTTCTCGTACCGCTCGTAGGCGAGCCGGGCGTTCGCGATCCCCGCCTTGCCGCGCAGCCGCGCAGCCTCCTCGCTGCCGATCTTTTCGAGCCGCTTGTCGATCTCGGTGTCGACGCGGGAGACGAAGAACGAGGCGACCGAGTGGATCGTCGACAGGTCGATCCCGGCGGCCTTGGCCTGCTCCAGGCCGGTGAGGTATGCGTCCATCACCTTGTCGTAGCGGTCCAGGCCGAAGATCAGCGTGACGTTGACGCTGACGCCTGCTGCCGTGGCGGCGGCGATCGACTTCAGCCCTTCCTTGGTGGCCGGGATCTTGATGAGGACGTTGGGCCGGTCGACCAGCCAGTTCAGCCCCTTGGCCTCGGCGGTCGTGCGCGCGGCGTCGTGCGCGATGCGCGGGTCGACCTCGATCGAGACCCGGCCATCGACGCCGTCGGTGCCGTCGTAGATCGGCCGGAGCACGTCGCAGGCCCAGCGGATGTCGTAGGCCATCAGGTAGCGGATCACGCCGTCGATGCTGATCTGCCGCGCGGCCAGGTCACGGAGCTGCTCGTCGTACGCGCTGCCCTTCTCCAGCGCCTTGGAGAAGATCGTCGGGTTGCTCGTCACGCCGACGACGTGCTTCTCGTCGACGAGCTGCTGCAGGTTGCCGCTGTTCAGCCGCTCGCGGCTGATGTCGTCGAGCCAGATCGATACGCCCTGCGCGCAGAGCTCGTCAAGCCGGTCGGTCATCTGCTCTTCCCTTCAGTTGCCGGTGGCCGGGCCGCGAATCCGGCCCGCGCGCTCGAGCGCGGAGTGCGCCGCTGCCACCACGTGATCGGTCGTGAATCCGAACTGTTCGAACAGCACCGAACCCTCGGCGCTGGCCCCGAAGCGGTCGATGCTGACGATCTCGCCGGCGTCGCCGACGTAGTCGCGCCAGCCCAGCTTGACGCCGGCCTCGACGCTGACGCGCGGGGTCACCGAACCGGGCAGGATCTGCTGCCGGTAGGCCGGCGGCTGCGCCTGGAACCACTCCTGACACGGCATCGAGACGACCCGGGTTGCGTGCCCCTCGCCCTCGAGGACGTCGCGTGCCGACACCGCCAGCGCAACCTCCGAGCCCGTTGCGATGATGATCAGGTCAGGTAGGCCGGAGGATGCCTCGGCGAGGATGTAGCCACCCTTGCTGACGTCGGCGACCCGCTCGGCGTCGATGACCGGCAAGTTCTGTCGTGACAGCGCCAGGGCGATGGGCCGATCGGTGTGCTCCAGCGTTGCCTTCCACGCGGCCGCGGTCTCGTTGGCGTCGGCGGGCCGGACGACGTCCAGCCCCGGAATGGCGCGCAGGGCGGCGAGGTGCTCGATCGGCTGGTGGGTCGGGCCGTCGCCGCCCAGTCCGATCGAGTCGTGGGTCCAGACATAGATCGTCGGTATGCCCATCAGCGCGGCGAGCCTGACCGGCGGGCGCATGTAGTCGCTGAACACCAGGAAGGTGCCGCCGTAGACGCGGGTGCCGCCGTGCAGCGTGATCCCGTTCATGATCGAGCCCATGGCGTGCTCGCGGATGCCGAAGTGCAGCGTGCGCCCGTACGGCCCGCCGGGCCAGGTCTTCGTCTGGCGGTCGGCGGGCACGAAGCTCGGCTCGCCTTCCATCGTGGTGTTGTTGCTCTCGGCCAGGTCGGCGGACCCGCCCCAGAGTTCGGGGAGCACGTCGGCCAGCGCGGTGAGCACCTTGCCCGACGCCGCTCGCGTAGAGACGGAGTTGCGCTTGCCGTCCTTCTCGGCGGGGAAGCTCGGCAGCTTCTCCGCCCAGCCGGTCGGGAGCTCTCGCCGGCTCATCCGGCCCAGCAGCTCGGCCCGCTCGGGGTTGGCCGCGGCCCAGGCGTCGAAGCGCTCCTGCCACTGCGCGTGCGCGGCGCGCCCGCGGTCGACGACCTGGCGGGCGTGCGCGAGCACGTCCGGGGCGACGGCGAAGTGGGCGTCCGGGTCGAAGCCGAGGATCTCCTTGGTGCGGCGGATCTCCTCCTCGCCGAGCGCCGCACCGTGCGCCGCGCCGGTGTTCTGCTTGGTCGGCGCCGGCCAGCCGATGATCGTCCGGATGGCGATGAACGACGGCCGGTCGGTGACCGCCTTCGCCGCCTCGATGGCCACCTCGATCGCCACGACGTCCTCGCCGGAGTCGACCCGCTGGGTGTGCCAGCCGTAGGCCTCGTAACGCTTGCAGACGTCCTCGCTGAACGCGACGTTGGTGTCGTCCTCGATGGAGATGTGGTTGTCGTCGTAGATCAGGATGAGGTTGCCGAGCTGCTGATGCCCGGCGAGCGAGGAGGCCTCGCTGGAGACGCCCTCCTCCATGCAGCCGTCGCCGGCGATCACGAAGATGTGGTGATCGAACGGCGACTCGCCCCAGCCGGCGTCCGGGTCGAAGAGCCCGCGCTCGCGGCGCGATGCCATCGCCATGCCGACCGCGTTGCCGACGCCCTGGCCGAGCGGCCCGGTGGTGGTCTCGATGCCTGCGGTGTGGCCGTACTCGGGATGCCCCGGCGTGAGCGAGCCCCAGGTCCGCAGCGCCTCGAGGTCGGCGAGCTCCAGGCCGTAGCCGGACAGGTACAGCTGGCAGTACTGGGTGAGCGACGAGTGGCCGTTGGAGAGCATGAACCGATCGCGGCCGATCCAGGTAGGGTCGGTCGGGTCGTGGCGCAGCACCCGCTGGTAGAGCAGGTAGGCCAGCGGAGCCAGGCTCATCGCCGTGCCGGGATGGCCGTTGCCGGTCTTCTGCACGGCGTCGGCGGCAAGCAGTCGGGCAGTGTCGACAGCCCTGCTGTCCAGGTCGGTCCACCAGTCCGGATGGGTGGCGACGATCCGGTCGCTGTCTTGCTGCTGATCGCTCACCTGCTGGACCGATCCCTTCCCATCGCGATGCCGCGCCGGGGTGCACGCCGTCGCGCCCGTGCGTCAAGCGTAGCCAGTCGCCGACCTAGCGGCGGCGCAGGTGCCGATTCGGTCCTGCGGCGCTCGATGGATACCCTGAGTCGGTGACCCAGCCCACGAAATCGCTTCGCTGGCGCTGCACGATTTCGCGGGGGCCCTGGTGACGGAGACCCCGGTCGCGCCCGTGACGGCGGGTACACCTCCGGCGCCCGTGTCGCCGCGACCGATCGTCCTTCCGCCGCCCGTCTCGGCGCGAGCGGCGGCGAAGCTGCGGGCGTACGTCGCGCTGACCAAGCCGCGCATCATCGAACTGCTGCTGGTCACCACCCTGCCGTCCATGGTGCTTGCCGCCGGCGGCCTGCCGCGCTGGAACGTTGCGCTGGTGACCATGCTCGCCGGCACGCTCGCCGCCGGAAGCGCCAACGCGCTGAACTGCTATCTGGACCGCGACATCGACGTGGTCATGCGGCGCACCGGGCATCGGCCGCTGGCCCGGCACGACATCCCGCCCCGGCATGCCCTGGTCTTCGGGCTGGTGCTGGGCGCGGTCTCGGTGGCTGCGATGGGGCTGGTCACCAACTGGCTCGCCGCCGGGCTGACGCTGGCCGCGATCGCGTTCTACCTCTTCGTCTACACCATGCTGCTCAAGCGGCGCACCTCGCAGAACGTCGTCTGGGGCGGGGCGGCGGGGTGTATGCCGGTGCTCATCGGCTGGGCCGCCGTGCAGGGCCGGCTGGCGTGGGCGCCGGTGATCCTGTTCGGGATCGTGTTCTTCTGGACCCCGCCGCACACCTGGGCGCTCGCCACCCGCTACCGCGACGACTACGCGCGCGCGGGCGTGCCGATGCTCCCGGTCGTCGCGACGCCGATTCAGGTCGCCCGGCGAATCGTCGTCTACACCTGGCTCACCGTGCTGACGTCGCTGGCACTGTGGCCGGTCGCCACCGGATGGGTGTACGCCGTCCTGGCCGCCGCGGCCGGTGCGGTGCTCCTGGTCGGGGCGCACCGGCTGCTCGCCGGCACGAAAGCCGGTCAGCGGGTCCGGCCGATGAAGCTGTTCCATCTGTCGAATAGCTACCTGGCGTTCGTATTCCTCGCCGTCGCGCTCGACACGTTCCTGCGCTGAGCCGGGCCGGGCGCTCAGCCGGCCGGGAAGACGATCGCAATGCTGACGGGCGTCGCCACGGTCATCGTGTAGCTGCCGCTGCCGTCGTTGTACTGCTGGCTGACCGAGCCCGAGATCGTGAGGGTTCCGCTGCTGAGCCCGCCGGGCACCTCGAACACGTCGTAGAGCTTGTCCGGGCCGGTGGCCACGTTGCGGGCCGCGACCGGGGCTCCACCCGCCGGTGTGAACGTCAGGATGCCGGCAGGCAAGCCGAACGGTGCGGTCGAGGCGTGATGCGGGTCGATGTAGCCGACGTCGACGTAGAGCAGGGCGTTGCGCGGCTTGCTCGCCTTGACGTGCTTGGCGGACAGGTTGAAGTAGAGGAAGGCGTCACCGGCGACCGCGGTGACCGTGTCGGTCGTACCGACCGAGCCGTCGTCGAAGACCACGGCCGGCGAGAACCGCAACGGCAGGGCAGCGGACTTGCCCACGGTGATCTCCCGGTGGGTGCGGGCGAGCACCGTGATGTTGTTCGGACCCGGCTTGCCGGTGAGCAGCGAGAGCGTCTGGCGGTATCCGGCGTCGTCGAGGACGAGGTCGACCGACTTGGCCTGTTGCGGCACGGCGACGACCAGGCAGTCCGAGGTCTCGGCGGGCAGCGGCCGGCCCGGTCCGCCGCCGATGGACACCTTCGCCGATCCGCGGAGATCAGCGGCGGCACCGGAGTCGTCCAGCCCCGGCTGCACGCGGAACGCGATGAGCTTCTCCCCGGGCGGCGCGCTGCGAGCGTTGTCACCGGTGCCGTAGCGCGGGATCACGGCCAAGCCGCTCAGCCGTACTCCACCGTGGATGGACCCGATCACCGCGCCGGCCGGGGCCGCCGGCAGCGTCTGGGAGCCGAGGTCGACGCTGGCCAGCGTGTCCTTCCCGGCGGGCGGCGGGGCGGGCACGCGCAACCCGCCCGGGCCGGGCGGCGGGACGGCGCGGTCCGGGCGCTCGAGGGTGAAGCCGGTCGGCAGCGCGGCGGGGTCGGCGCTCGTCGGCGCGGCCGCCGGCGTCAGGACGAGCCGGCCGTCCCGGGCCGGCGCGCTGGTGAGCGTGAACTGCAGGTACTGCCTGCGGGCGTCGCCGTCGACGAACAGCACCGGCCCGCACCAGGTCGACTCGTCGACGTCGGTCTTCTTCGTCCCCGGAGCGGGGTCGGTGGGCACCGCGTAGTAGCAGCGGGTATCGGCGGCCTCGATGCCATGGCGCGACCGGACCACCCCCGCGACGACGCTGGCGGCCCGCTCGAGGGGGCCGGCCGGGTTACTGATCGCCTTGCCGTTGTAGGTGAACTTCGCCGGGCTGCCACGAAGGAACGCGAAATTCCAGCCGGTCAGCAGCCCGGCCACGACGATGACCGCCAGGCCGGCGTAGAGAAGCACCCGGCGCCCCTGCTTCGCCGGCGGCCGCGCGGCCGGCGGATCCGGATACCAGCCCGGACCGGCCACGTGCCCCTCCCTGATCCTCGAGGTGACGCCCCCGGCGCGCCTCGGGGCTGGCCAGCGCCTCTTCGGTCGGCATTCTGGCATGCCGTCTCCGTACGATCGATTGGTGACGTTCGTCGTGGGCTCGTGGCGGTGAGCCGCTGATGTCCCTGCCCGCGCCCACCGACGGCCGCCGTGCCGCGCTGCGCCGGATGAAGGGCGTCGCCGGCGGACTACTGGTGCTTGCCGCCGCCGTGTTCGTCGTCTGTGTCACGGTGGGGGACGGTCACGGCGCCTGGGGGTACCTGCAGGCCGCCGCCGAGGCGGCGATGGTCGGCGGGCTCGCCGACTGGTTCGCCGTCACCGCGCTGTTCCGCCACCCGTTGGGGATTCCGGTGCCGCACACGGCGATCATCCCGCGCAAGAAGGATCAGATCGGCGAGTCGCTGGGCAGCTTCGTACAGCAGAACTTCCTCACCTCCTCGGTGGTGGGCGAGCGCCTCGCCGCCGCGGAGATCCCGCGCCGGCTGGGCGAGTGGCTGGCTGACCCGGCGCATGCGGCACGCGTCGCCGACGAGGCCGGCGCGGCGATCAGCGGCATCGCCACGCTGCTGCGCGACGACGAGTTGCGGGCGAGCGTCGCCGCGTACGCGGACAAGCGGTTGCGCGAGGTCGACGTCGCCCGCCCGCTGGCCCGGCTGCTCGACGCGGTGTGCGACTCGGGTCAGCACCAGCTGGCGCTCGGCGCGGGACTGCGGGGGCTGATGCGGTTTCTGGACGACAACCGAACGGTGTTCCGGCGGCGACTCGCCGAGGAGTCGCCGGAGTGGGTGCCCGAGTGGGTCGACGATCGGGTGTTCAACCGGCTCTTCAACGGGCTGCAGTCCTTCCTCGCCGACGTCTCGCGCGACGAGAACCACGAGCTGCGCCGGCAGTTCGACCGGTACCTGCGCGAGTACGCGCACGCTCTGCGCACCGATCCGCACCGGATGGCTGCGGTCGACGCGGCGAAGCTGCAGCTGCTCGAGCACCCGCAGGTGCGGGGCTGGCTTTCGACGCTGTGGCTGCACATCAAGGCGGTGATCCTGTCCAGCGCGGCCGACCCGGCGTCCGAGCTGCGCCGCACGATCGGCTCGCTGACGGCGCAGCTGGGCACGGCACTGCGCGACGACGCGGCGCTGGGCGCGCGCGTCGACAAGGCGCTGCAGCGGCTGGCCACCCATCTGCTCGCCCGCTACGCCGACGACCTCGCGGGGCTCATCTCCGGCACCGTCGCCCGCTGGGACGCGGAAGAGACCGGGCGACGGCTCGAGCTACAAGTCGGACGTGACCTTCAGTTCATCCGGCTGAACGGCACGGTGGTGGGCGCGCTGGTGGGCGTGATCATCCACGTCGTCTCCCAGCTGCTGTAGCTGCGGGCTGGTGGCGATCAGCAGGACGCGCAGCGCCGCGATCCAGACCAGGCACGCGCCGAGCATGTGTAGCGCCACGAGCAGCGGTGGAACGTGCAGGAAGTACTGGGTGTAGCCGATGACGCCCTGCGCCAGCACGACGGCGAACAGAACCCAGGTGGCGCGGCGCAGCCGCTGCGCGCCGGCCGCGGCGAAGCTCACGGCGACCAGCCCGACGCTCAGGCCGACCAGGATCATTACCAGGTCGGCGTGCAGCTGGCTCATCGAGGCGACGTTCAGTCCGGTGCGGTGGACCTTCCCGCTGGTGTCCGGGTCGCCCGCGTGCGGTCCGCTGCCGGTGACGACCGTTCCGGCCACGAGCACGGCGGCCGTGGCGAGGACGGCCAGCCAGGCGAGCAGCCGCGCCGGCACCGCGACCGGCGTCGCCTTTTGGCAGGACGGGACCGCATGCGGTCCCGTCCTGCCAAAAGCGGAGGCGTCACCGGCGGGGCGTTCGCGCAGCCGCCACCACAGCAGCAGCGTCACCGCGATGATCGGCATCGACGCGAGAAAGTGCAGCGAGACTACCCAGGGGTTGAGGTCGGTGTAGACCACGATCCCGCCGATGACAGCCTGCGCCGGGATGATCGCGAATGCCACGGCGGCTAGGAGCACCTGGCGGCGCTGCAGGATCGCGACGAGCAGCGTGAGGACGGCCAGGAGGGCCAGCACGATCGTCAGCTGCCGGTTGCTGAACTCGATGACGCCGTGGATGGCGTACTTCTTAGTCGGGGTCAGCGAGGAGTCCGTGCACGAGGGCCAGGTGGGGCAGCCGAGGCCGGAATTGGTCAGCCGGACGGCGCCGCCGCTGACCACGAGCGCCACGTTGGCGACCAGCGACGCCAGCGCGAATCCGCGCAGCGTCCGCTGCTCGCGCGTCCAGGCGAGCACGCGGGTCACTCCCATCGGAACCACCGGGCCGCGGCCGGCAGCGCGACGGCCGCCCAGACGAGCAGGGTCAGCAGCGCGCGCACCGGAACGCCCTGCCCCCGCAGCACCGTGTGCAGGCCGTCCGAGAGGGCGGCCGACGGCAGGTACCGGGCGACGTCGGCGAACGCGCCGGGGTACTTCGAGAGCGGGATCGCGATGCCGCCGCCGAAGAGCAGGATCAGCCAGATCAGGTTGGCCGCGGCGAGCGTGACCTCGGCGCGCAGCGTGCCGGCGACGAGCAGCCCGAGCCCGCCGAACGCGACCGTGCCGAGCACGATCAGCAGCACCGCCGAGGACAGCTCGGCCGGGTCGCCGTGCGGGCGCCAGCCGAGCGCGAAGCCGAGCGCGCAGATCAGCACCACCTGCAGCGCCTCGAGGATGAGCACGGCCAGCGTCTTCCCGCCGATCAGCCCCCACCGCGGCAGGGCGGTCGCGCCGAGCCGCTTGAGCACGGCGTACTTGCGTTCGAAGCCGGTGCCGATCGCGAGCCCGGTGAACGCGGCGCTCATCACCGCGAGCGCGAGGATGCTCGGCACGACGTAGTCGATGCGTCGTGGTACGCCGAGTGAGTACAGCAGCGGGAAGTTGAAAAAGAACTCGAGCAGCAGCGGGATGATCAGGGTCAGGCCGACCTGCTCGCCGTTGCGCAGCAGCAGCCGCAGCTCCATGCGGGTCTGCGCGGCCAGCATCCGGGTCGCCGGTGCGGCACCCGGCGCCGGAGCGAAGCTCAACGCCGTCATGTTCGGATGGCCCGGCCGGTGAGGTCGAGGAAGACGTCCTCGAGGCTGCGCCGCTCGACGGCGAGATCCTCGGCGAGCACCCCCTGCGCCGCGCACCACACGGTGACGGTGGCGAGCAGCTGCGGGCTCATCTCGCCGCTGACCAGGTAGCGGCCCGGTGACTCCTCGACCGCCACGGCGCCGTCGTGCAGGGCGTCGACGAGCGTGCCGAGCCGGAGCCCGGCGGGTGCCCGGAAACGGATCTGACCCTCGGCTCCGGAGCGGGTGAGCTCGGCCGGCGTGCCAATGGCGACGACCCGGCCGGAGTCCACGACGGCGACGGTGTCGGCAAGCTGCTCCGCCTCGTCCAGGAAGTGCGTGGTGAGCACGACGCTCACCCCGTCCGCGCGCAGCTGGCGGATCAGCTCCCACGCGCCGCGGCGCGCCTGGGGATCCATCCCCGCCGTCGGCTCGTCGAGGAACACCAGCTCGGGCCGCGCGACGAGTGCGAGGGCGAGGGAGAGGCGCTGCTTCTGGCCGCCGGAGAGGCGCTTGACCGGGGTGCGGGCCACCTCGGTCAGTCCGACCCGATCGAGCAGCGCGCAGGTGTCCTGCGGGCGCGCGGCGTAGGCGGCGAAAAGGTCCAGCAGCTCGTCGGCCCGCGCCCCGCTGTACGCGCCGACCCCGTCCTGCAGCATCACCCCGACACGAGGCTTGAGTCGGGCGCCGTCGCGCAGCGGATCCAGGCCCAGCACGCGCACCTGACCGCCGTCCGGGCGTCGGAAGCCCTCGCAGATCTCGATGGTCGTCGTCTTCCCGGCCCCGTTCGGGCCGAGGAGCGCGAACACCGTGCCACGCTCGACGGTGAGCGTCACCCCGTCCACCGCGCGGCGGGCGCCGTAGCACTTCACCAGGTCGGTGACCTGGACCGCGGGAGCGCTCACGCCGCAAGTCTAGGAACGCCGCGGGCTCCCGTCCCAATTCGGCTTCGCCCTACACGATTGCTTTCGCCGTGCTCGCGTAGGTGTCGACGTACTCCTGGGCGGAGAGTTCCTGCACCGCCTCGCGGATGGTGTCGGCGACCGCGCGCAACTGACGCGCGCTGCGCTCGTCGGCGGCGCGGCCGGCGAACACCAGTGGGGCGCCGAAGTGGACGCCGACCGGCGCCACCCGCCACCGCCGGGTGCCCGGCGGCTGCACCCTGTCGGTGCCGACCAGCCCCACCGGCACGACCGGCACCCCGGTGCGTAGCGCGATCCGGGCGACGCCGGTGCGGAACCGGTACAGCCGCCCGTCCGGCGAGCGGGTGCCCTCCGGATAGATGCCGAACGCCTTGCCCTCGCGCAGCAGGCCGACGCAGACCTCGACGGACGCCGCGGCCGCCCTGGTCGCGGTGCGGTCGACCGGCACCTGCCCAATGCCGCCGAAGAACGCGGCCATCGCCTTCCCCTTGAGCCCTGGCGAGGTGAAGTACTCGGACTTGGCAAGGTAGAACACCTGCCGGCGGGCGGCCAGCGGGGTGAAGATCTCGTCGGCGAACGAGATGTGGTTGCCGGCGATGATCACCGGGCCGGTGCGCGGTACGTGCTCCAGCCCGGTCACCCGCGGCCGGTGCAGCACCCGCAGCGTGGGCGACACGGTGAGCTCCAGCACCCGGTAGAGCACGGGCGAAACCTACCGCGCGGGGCCGGGACGCGGCCGCGCCCGCTGTAGATCAACTATTGCCCGCGGTTGGCCGCTCAGCCCGGCCCAACCCGGTCATTGCGGGGGAAAGCCCGATCGACTCCGCGAAACGGCGGGCCCGGCCTGCGGCGCCCGGCGAAATACGTCATAATAGTGTTGTGAAAATGCAGGTCGAGGCACACGAGGGTCGCACGCGCGACCTCGTGGCGCGTCTCGTCCTCGAGCAGGGCCCGCAGACCGCGGCGGCCCTCGCCGAGCGGCTGGGCTTGTCGCCCGCGGCGGTGCGACGCCACCTGGATGCGCTGATGGCCGACGGTCTGCTCGTCGAGTGCGAGCCGCGGCGAGCTGTCCGCCGCGGGCGAGGACGACCGGCGCGCAGCTACGCGCTCACCGACGCGGGCCGGGCCGCCTTCCCGCACGCCTACGACGACCTCGCGACCACCGCGCTGCGTTACCTGCACCAGACCGGCGGGCAGGACGCGGTCATGGCCTTCGCCGACCACCGCGCCGGGGTACTCGAGCATGCCGTCGCACCCGCGGTGAGCACCGCCAGGACGCCGGCCGAGCGAGCCCGGGTCCTCGCCGGTGCGCTGACCGACCAGGGGTACGCGGCCAGCACCGAGGGCGTCGGCACCGGCGTGCAGATCTGCCAGCACCACTGCCCGGTCGCCCACGTGGCGGCCGAGTTCCCCGAACTCTGCGAGGCCGAGACCCGCGCGTTCGCCCGCGTGCTCGGCACGTACGTCCAGCGCCTGGCGACGATCGCGCACGGCGACGGGGTATGCACCACCCACGTACCGCAACCACCCGCTCGATCCGAGAGGTTCAGCTAGATGACTACTGCGCCAGAACGAGTTCTCACCCAGGACGAGCAGATCGCGGCCCTCGGCCGGTACAGCTTCGGCTGGGCCGACGCCGACGTGGCCGGCGCGAGCGCGCGACGCGGCTTGAACGAGGAGGTCGTTCGCGACATCTCGGCGAAGAAGAACGAGCCGGAGTGGATGCTGCAGCGCCGGCTCAAGGCACTGTCGATCTTCCGGAAGAAGCCGATGCCGACGTGGGGTTCCGACCTCTCCGGCATCGACTTCGAAAACATCAAGTACTTCGTCCGCTCCACCGAGAAGCAGGCGGCGAGCTGGGACGAGCTGCCGGCAGACATCAAGAACACCTACGACAAGCTCGGCATCCCCGAGGCGGAGAAGCAGCGTCTCATCGCCGGCGTCGCCGCTCAGTATGAGAGCGAAGTCGTTTATCACAAGATCCGCGATGACCTCGAGGAACAGGGCGTTATCTTCCTCGACACCGACACCGGCCTCAAGGAGCACCCGGAGCTGTTCGAGCAGTACTTCGGCTCGGTCATCCCGGCCGGCGACAACAAGTTCGCGTCGCTGAACACCGCCGTCTGGTCGGGCGGGTCGTTCATCTACGTGCCGAAGGGCGTGCACGTCGAGATCCCGCTGCAGGCCTACTTCCGCATCAACACCGAGAACATGGGCCAGTTCGAGCGGACGCTGATCATCGTCGACGAGGACGCGTACGTCCACTACGTCGAGGGCTGCACCGCGCCGATCTACAGCTCGGACTCGCTACACAGCGCGGTGGTCGAGATCATCGTGAAGAAGAACGCCCGCTGCCGGTACACGACCATCCAGAACTGGTCGAACAACGTCTACAACCTGGTCACCAAGCGGGCCAAGGCCGAAGCCGGCGCGACCATGGAGTGGATCGACGGCAACATCGGCTCCAAGATCACCATGAAGTACCCGGCCGTGTGGTTGATGGGCGAGCACGCCAAGGGCGAGGTGCTGTCCATCGCCTTCGCCGGCGAGGGCCAGCACCAGGACGCCGGGGCGAAGATGCTGCACCTTGCGCCGCACACCTCGTCGACGATCGTGTCGAAGTCGGTGGCCCGCGGGGGAGGGCGCACGTCCTACCGCGGCTTGGTCGAGGTGCACAAGGGCGCCCATCACAGCGCGTCCACGGTGAAGTGCGACGCGCTGCTCGTCGACACGGTGAGCCGGTCCGACACCTACCCCTACGTCGACGTCCGCGAGGACGACGTGTCGATGGGCCACGAGGCGACCGTGTCGAAGGTGAGCGAGAACCAGCTGTTCTACCTGATGAGCCGCGGTCTCACCGAGGACGAGGCGATGGCCATGGTGGTCCGTGGCTTCGTCGAGCCGATCGCCCGCGAGCTGCCGATGGAGTACGCGCTCGAACTGAACCGGCTGATCGAGCTGCAGATGGAAGGCGCGGTGGGCTGACTTGACCACCACCGAGCACGATGTTGCGCTCGGCCCGACCGGCTCGCCGGCGGAACGCTTCACCTCCCGCGACCCGGAAGCCTTCGAGGTCCCGCGCGGTCGCGAGGAGGAGTGGCGGTTCACGCCGCTGCGCCGGATGCGCGAGCTGCTCGAACCGTTCCAGCCGAGCACCCGGATCAGCGGCGAGGTCGAGGCGCCGGACGGCGTTAGCTGGCAGGTCGTGCCGGCGTCCGACCCGCGGGTCGGCCAGGTGGTTGACCCGGCCGACCGGGTGAGCGCACTGGCTCTCGCGCACGCGCCGCAGGCATTCGTGCTGCAAATCCCCGCGGGCGCCGGGCTGGACGCGCCGGTCCTCGTCCACGGCAGCGTCGAGCCGGGTCTCGCCTACGAGCACATGGTGATCGAGGCCGGAGCCAATTCCCGGGCGACGGTCGTCGTCGACTACGCCGGCAGCGCGACGGTGGCCGAGACCGTCGAGATTGTCGTCGGTGACGGCGCGCAGCTCGACTACGTCAGCATCCAGGACTGGTCGGCCGACGCGGTGCACGTCGCCGCGCACGCCGCGCGGGTGGGCCGCGACGCCACGCTGCGGCACACGTCGGTCAGCCTCGGCGGCTCGCTGGTACGGCTCAGCCCGACCGTCCAGTTCGCTGGGCCGGGCGGCACGGCCCACCTCTACGGCGTCTCCTTCGCCGGGCCGGGGCAGCACCTCGAGTCGCGTCTGTATATCGACCACGGCACGCCGGACTGCGTCTCCGACGTGCTCTACAAGAACGCGCTGCAGGGCGACGACGCCCGGACGGTGTGGATCGGCGACGTGCGCATTCGTCCCGCCGCCACCGGCACGAACACCTACGAGATGAACCGCAACCTGCTGCTGACCGACGGCGCGCGCGCGGATTCGGTGCCCAACCTGGAGATCGAGACCGGTGAGATCGCCGGGGCGGGGCATGCCAGCGCGACCGGTCGCTTCGACGACCTGCAGCTGTTCTACCTGCAGGCGCGCGGCATCCCGGAGGACGTGGCGCGTCGCCTCGTCGTGCGTGGCTTCTTCGCCGACATCGTCGAGCGGATCGGCGTACCCGCCGTCGAGGCCCGGCTGATGGATGCCATCGAGACCCGGCTGGGCCGCCCGTGAGGACGAAGGTGTGCCGGCTCGCGGAGGTGCCCAGCGGCGCGGCCCTGCGCGTCGAGTTCAGCGGCCTCGAGGTCGCGATCACCCGGGTAGGGCAAGAGGTACTCGCCGTCGAGGACATCTGCTCGCACGCCGCTTTTCCGCTCTCGGACGGCGACATCGACGGCTGCACCATCGAGTGCGACCTGCACGGCTCTCGTTTCGACCTGCGCACCGGCAAGCCGTCGGGGCCGCCGGCCACCGAACCGGTCCGCACCTTTCCAGTCGCCGTCGTCGACGGCGACGTGTACCTCGAGCTGGAGAACTGACGCATGACCACCTTGGCGATCCGCGACCTGCACGTGTCCGTCAACGCCGGCGACGACGCCGCCCCGATCCTGAAGGGGGTCGACCTCACCGTGTCCTCCGGTGAGACGCACGCGATCATGGGCCCGAACGGATCCGGCAAGTCGACGCTGGCCTACTCCATCGCCGGCCACCCGAAGTACACGGTCACCCAGGGCCAGGTCCTGCTCGACGGCGAAGACGTGCTGGCGATGAAGGTAGATGAACGCAGCCGAGCGGGTCTTTTTCTCGCGATGCAGTACCCCGTCGAGGTGCCGGGCGTGTCCGTCTCGAACTTCCTCCGTACGGCGGTCACCGCGGTGCGCGGCGAGGCGCCGAAGCTGCGCACCTGGGTGAAGGAGGTCAACGAAGCCATGCGAACGCTCGGCATGGACTCCGCCTTCGCCGAGCGCAGCCTCAACGAGGGCTTCTCCGGCGGCGAGAAGAAGCGGCACGAGATCCTGCAGCTCACGCTGCTCAAGCCGAAGATCGCCATCCTGGACGAGACGGACTCCGGTCTGGACATCGACGCGCTGCGGGTGGTCAGCGAGGGCGTCAACAAGGTCCGGGACACCGGTGTGGGCACCCTGCTCATCACGCACTACACACGGATCCTGCGCTACATCAAGCCGGACTTCGTGCACGTGTTCTTCGACGGCCGGATCGTCGAGTCGGGCGGTGCCGAGCTCGCCGACCAGCTGGAGAACGAGGGCTACGCGCGCTTCGGTGTGAACGAGACGGCGCTCGCATGACCGCGGTTGCGCTGGACGTCCAGACGATCCGCAAGGAGTTCCCGATCCTTGCCCGGGAGGTGCACGGCCGCCCGCTGGTCTACCTCGACAGCGCGAACAGCGCCCAGAAGCCCCAGGTCGTCATCGACGCCGAGGCCGAGCTCTACGCGCAGCACTACGCCAACGTCGCGCGTGCGGTGCACACCCTCGGTTCCGAAGCCACCACCGCCTACGAGGGCGCGCGGGACAAGGTCGCCACCTTCCTCAACGCGCCGCGGCGCGAGGAGGTCGTCTTCACCAAGAACATCTCCGAGGCGCTGAACCTGCTGGCCTACACGTTCTCCAACGCCGCGACGTTCCCCGGTGCCGAGCGGTTTCGGCTGGGCCCCGGCGACGAGATCGTGGTCACCGAGATGGAGCACCACAGCAACCTGGTGCCGTGGCAGCTGCTCGCCCAGCGCACCGGGGCGACGTTCCGGTGGATCCCGATCGACGACGAGGGCCGCCTGGTCGAGTCCGCGATCGACGAGGTGATCAACGAGCGGACCAAGGTCGTCTCGTTCGTGTACCAGTCCAACGCACTGGGCACGATCAACCCCGTCGCCCGGCTGGCTGCGCGGGCTCGCGAGGTAGGGGCGCTGAGCATCGTGGACGCCGCGCAGGCCGCGCCGCACCTGCCGCTCGACGTGCAGGCGCTCGGCGTCGACTTCCTCGCCTTCACCGGGCACAAGGTGTACGGGCCGACCGGAGTCGGCGTGCTCTGGGGCCGCTACGAGCTGCTCGCCGAACTGCCGCCGTTCCTCGGCGGCGGCGAGATGATCGAGACCGTCGACATGACCGGCAGCACGTACGCCGCGCCGCCGCACCGGTTCGAGGCAGGCACGCCGATGATCGCGCAGGCGGTCGCCCTGGGCACCGCGATCGACTGGCTCACCGGGATCGGCCTGGACAACGTGCGGGAGTACGAGCACGGGCTGGTCGAGTACGCGCTCGCCCGGCTCTCCCAGGTCGACGGCGTGCGGATCATCGGCCCGGCCACCGGTCTGGACCGGGGCGCGACTATCTCGTTCGTGCTGGCCGGCGTGCACCCGCACGACGTCGCCCAACTGCTCGACGAGCAGGGGATCGCCGTGCGCGCCGGCCACCACTGCGCCCGTCCGGTCTGCGTGCGCTACGGAATACCGGCGACCACCCGCGCGTCGTTCGGGGTATACACCACCACGGACGAGATCGACGCCCTTGTCGCGGGCGTGGAACAGGTGAAGGAACTGTTCGGATGACGCTGTCGCTGGACTCGATGTATCGCGAGATCATCATCGACCACTACAAGCACCCGCACCACCGCGGCCTGCCGGACGTGTTCGACGCGGAGGTGCATCACGTCAACCCCACTTGCGGCGACGAGGTCACCCTGCGGCTGAGCCTGCGCGACGGCACCATCGCGCAGCTCGGCTGGGACGGCGAGGGCTGTTCGATCAGCCAGGCGTCGACGTCGGTGATGAGCGACCTGGTGGTCGGCCGCGGCGTCGACGGCGCGCTGGAGCTGCAGGAGAAGTTCCTCGAGCTGATGCAGTCGCAGGGCCAGGCGGAGCTCAGCGACGAGGACGCCGACGCGCTCGACGACGCGGTCGCCTTCGAGGGCGTGTCGAAGTACCCGGCGCGCGTCAAGTGCGCGCTGCTGGGCTGGATGGCGATGAAGAGCGCCGTCGCGCAGGCGAACGGCACCGACGCAGGGGAGCAGTCATGACTCACAGCACCGGCACACTGCCGTCCCGCGACGCGATCGACGAGGCGATGCGCGACGTCGTCGACCCCGAGCTCGGCATCAACGTCGTCGACCTCGGGCTGGTCTACGACGCGCGCATCGACCGCGAGGGCGAGTCCGCGATCGTGACGCTGGACATGACGCTCACCTCGGCGGCCTGCCCGCTCACCGACGTGATCGAGGACCAGGCCAGCGCGGCGCTGACCGGCGGCCCGCAGGCGCTCGCCGACGAGGTCCGCATCAACTGGGTGTGGATGCCGCCGTGGGGCCCGGACAAGATCACCGACGAGGGACGCGAGCAGCTTCGCGCGCTCGGCTTCAACGTCTGAGCCGGCCGGGGCAATGACCACGACGACGACCCGCGGCCGGATCCGGCTCGAGCAGTCGGCCAAGCGGGTGCGCGCCTACCTCGGCGGCATCGCCGTCGTCGACTCCACCCGTTCGGTGCTCGTCTGGGAGGGCCCGCACTACCCGACGTACTACTTCCCGCTCGCCGACGTGCGCGCCGACCTGCTCGTCCCCGACGACGAGGTGGCGCATTCGCCCAGCCGCGGCGACGGGCAGCTGTTCACTATCTCCTCCGGCCGCCGGCAGGCACCCGGCGCCGCGCTGCGCTACCAGGACTCGCCCATCGAGGAACTGCGCGACCCGGTGCGGCTCGACTGGAAGGCGATGGACGCGTGGTTCGAGGAGGACGAGGAGGTGTTCGTCCATCCGCGCGACCCGCACACCCGCGTCGACATCCTGCTCAGCTCCCGGCAGGTCCGGGTCGAGGTCGACGGCGTGACCGTGGCCGAGTCGACGAGCCCGCGGCTGCTCTTCGAGACCGGCCTCCCGGTCCGGTACTACCTGCCCAAGACGCACGTGCGGATGGACCTGCTGCAGCCGACCCAGACCGTCACGCACTGCCCGTACAAGGGCAGCGCCCGGTACTGGGCCATCCGGGTTGGTGACCGTTCCTACGACGACTGGGCCTGGTCCTACCCGACGCCGCTACCGGAGAGCCAGAAGGTCGCCGGGCTCGTCGCGTTCTACAACGAGAAGCTCGACATCTACGTCGACGGCGTGCTGCAAGAGCGGCCCTCCCCGCGATGATCTACGGGTTGTGCCGGCTCAGCCACCGCAACCCGTAGATCATCAACGAAGGTCAAATCGCAGGAGTTTCCTTGATCACCGCCACTGACGTGGAGCTGCGCGCCGGCGCCCGCATCCTGCTCCATCCGTCCACGCTGCGCGTGCAACCGGGTGACCGGATCGGCCTGGTCGGGCGCAACGGCGCCGGGAAGACCACCGCGCTTCGCGTCCTGGCCGGCGAGCTGTCGCCGCACACCGGCGCAGTCGAGCGCAAGGGCCAGCTCGGCTACCTGCCGCAGGACCCGCGCACCGGCGATCTGCACGTCACCGCGCGCGACCGCGTGCTGTCCGCCCGCGGCCTCGACCGGCTCGTCACCGACATCGCGAAAGTCCAGGTGCGGCTGGCCGAGACACCCGACGACGACGCGCTGGTGCGCCGCTACGGGCAGTTGGAGGACCGCTTCGCGGCGCTGGGCGGCTATGCGGCAGAGAGCGAGGCGGCGCGGATCTGCGCCAACCTCGGGCTTGCCGACCGGGTGCTCGGGCAGACGCTCGGCACGCTCTCCGGCGGCCAGCGCCGTCGCGTCGAGCTGGCCCGGATCCTCTTCCGAGACACCGGCGAGCCGACCACGCTGCTGCTCGACGAGCCCACCAACCACCTCGACGCCGACTCGATCGCCTGGCTGCGCGACTTCCTCCGCCAGCACAGCGGCGGGCTGATCGTGATCAGTCACGATGTCGGGCTGCTCGACGCCGTGGTCAACAAGGTCTGGTACCTGGACGCCAATCGGTCCTGCCTCGACGTCTACAACGTGGGTTGGCAGACCTACCTGCAGCAGCGCGAGACCGACGAGCGGCGCCGCCATCGCGAGCGGGCCAACGCCGAGCGAAAAATCGAGGCGCTGCGCAGCCAGGCCGACAAGATGCGCGCCAAGGCCACCAAGGCACGCGCCGCACATCAGATGGACCGGCGAGCCGCGGCGCTCGCCGCCGGCCTGCCCGAGGTGCGAGTCGCCGACAAGAGGGCCCGGCTGCGCTTCCCGACGCCGGCGCCGTGCGGCCGGACCCCGCTGAGCGCGGAAGGCCTGTCCAAGTCCTACGGCTCGCTGGAGGTCTTCACCGACGTCGACCTTGCCGTCGACCGCGCTGCGCGGGTGGTCGTGCTCGGACTCAACGGGGCCGGCAAGACGACGCTGCTGCGCCTGCTGAGCGGCCTGGAACCGCCCGACACCGGCAGTGTCGTGCCCGGGCACGGTCTGCGTCTCGGCTACTACGCCCAGGAGCACGAGACGCTCGACCACGACCGCACCGTGCTGGAGAACATGCGCACGGCCGCGTCGGCGTCGATGTCGCAGCTCACCGACACAGAGCTGCGCAAGATCCTCGGCGCGTTCCTGTTCTCCGGCGACGACGTGGACAAGCCGGCGGGCGTCCTGTCCGGCGGGGAGAAGACGCGGCTCGCGCTCGCCATTCTGGTCACCAGCGCGGCGAACCTGCTGTTGCTGGACGAGCCGACGAACAACCTCGACCCGGTCAGCCGCGAGCAGGTGCTCGCCGCCCTGCGCACCTACGCCGGCGCGATCGTGCTCGTCACTCATGACGAGGGCGCCGTGGACGCTCTCGCTCCGGAGAAGGTGATCCTGCTGCCGGACGGCGTCGAGGACACCTGGAGCGACGGCCTCGCCGACCTGATCGCGCTGGCCTGACGGCGGCTCGACCGGCCGGACTTGCCGCCGATCTTGCGGAGAAGGCATGATCACTGCTATCAAGGCGGCGGCAGTACATTTCGGGGGAAGATCTGCCGCAGGCATGGTCGCCCGCGCGGACGAGTCCGGAGGGAACCACAATGGCTGTGCTCAAGAAGGGCGCGCGCATCACCGGCGCCGAGCGGGACAAGCTCGCCGAGTCGCTGCGCAAGCAGTACGACAAGGGCAAGAGCATCCGGGAGCTGGCCGAGAGCAACGGCCGCTCGTACGGCTTCGTACACCGCGTGCTCACCGAGTCCGGGGTGACGCTGCGCGGTCGCGGCGGCGCCACCCGCGCCAAGAAGGCGAAGTAGCGCCGGTGCCGGCGCCGGTCGACGTCCCGCCGGAAGCGGGGTTCACCGTCGGCCTCGGCGAGCTAGGCGGTGCTGGCAGCGTAGCGACGATCACGCTGAGCCGGCCCGACCGGCTCAACGCGCAGACGCCCGACACCTGGCTCTGGCTCGCCCGCGTGGGCTCCGCCCTGCCCGGCACGGTTCGCGTGGTGGTCGTGCGCGGCGAGGGCCGAGCGTTCTCCGCCGGGCTGGATCGCGCGCTGTTCCAGCCGGACGGCGGCTCGGGCTCGCTGGCCGAGCTGGCCGCGCTGCCGACCACCGAGGCCGTCGAGCGGATCGCGAGCTTCCAGGCCGGGTTCGGCTGGCTCGCCCGCCCGGACATCGTCAGCATCGCCGCGGTCCGAGGCCACGCGATCGGGGCCGGGTTCCAGCTCGCGCTGGCCTGCGACCTGCGCATCTTGTCCGACGACGCCCAGCTGACCATGGCCGAGCCCACCCATGGGCTGGTGCCCGACCTGGGCGGCACTAAGCGGCTGGTCGAGCTGGTGGGCTACTCCCGCGCCGCGGACATCTGCTTCACCGCGCGACGGGTCGGCGCCGAGGAGGCGTACCGGATCGGGCTGGCGTCCGCGGTCGTGCCGGCCGGCGAGCTCGGCGCGGCCGTCGAGCGAACCGCCGCGGCCATCCTCGCGCTCTCCCGCGACGCCGTCATCGAGACCAAGGCGTTGCTGCTGGCGGCCGCCGGGCGCAGCCAGCAGGCGCAGGAGCAGGCCGAGCGCGAGGCGCAGCACCGGCGGTTGCGCGACCTGGCCGGCCTGGTCGGCGAAGACTGACGGCGCGTCCAGCCGCCGGATGGGGGCGGCAGAGCTGCGCTGAGAGCGAACGCGGGACGTCGGTTCCCCGGACTAGCGTTGCCGCCGCGGAGGTGCAGCCATGTCGATGAACACCATGCACGTGATGCGGTCGATGCACTCGATGGGGCGCCGCGACTCGTCCGTCGTCGAGCGGAAGATCCCACCCGGCACGTGGCGGCGCGTGCTGCGCTTCGCCCGTCGCTTCCGCGCCGATCTGGTCGTGTTCCTCATCGTCGTCGTCCTCGATGCGCTGATCGGTGTCGCGACGCCGGTGCTGGCCGGCAAGGTCGTCAACGAGATCACCCGGCACGGCGAGATCCGGGTCGTGGCCAAGATCGCCATCGTGATCGCCGCGCTGGCCCTCATCGACGCCGTGCTCTCCTTCGCGCAGCGGTGGTATTCGGCCCGCATCGGCGAGGGACTGATCTTCGACATGCGCACGGCGGTGTTCAACCACGTCCAGCGCATGCCGCTCGCGTTCTTCACCCGCACGCAGACCGGCGCGCTGGTCAGCCGGCTCAACAACGATGTGCTCGGCGCGCAGCAGGCGTTCACGACGACGCTCTCCGGGCTGGTGTCGAACGTGGTGAGCCTCGTGCTCACCGCCGCGGTGATGTTCTCACTCTCCTGGCAGATCACCCTGCTCGCGCTGGTGATGCTGCCGCTGTTCGTGCTGCCTGCCCGCCGGATCGGCGCACGGTTGCAGGGGATCACCCGCGAGTCGTACAACCTCAACGCGTCGATGAACGCCACGATGACCGAGCGGTTCAACGTGGCCGGCGCGCTGCTGGTGAAGCTCTTCGGGCGTCCGGGCGACGAGTCCGAGTCCTTCCGCGGGCGGGCGGCTCGGGTGCGCGACATCGGCGTGACGTCGGCGATGTATGCCCGGGCGTTCTTCGTCGCGCTGACGCTGGTCGCGGCGCTGGCCCAGGCGCTGGTGTACGGCCTGGGCGGCTACTACGCGCTGACCGGCCAGCTCACGGCGGGCACGGTCGTCACCCTGGCCCTGCTGCTGTCGCGGCTCTACGGTCCGCTCACCGCCCTGTCCAACGCCCGGGTCGACATCATGAGCGCGCTGGTGAGCTTCGACCGGGTCTTCGAAGTTCTCGACCTGCCGCCGATGGTCGACGACGCGCCGCACGCCGTCGAGCTCTCCGCCGGGGCGCGCAGCATCGAGTTCCGCGACGTGCGCTTCTCCTACCCGACCGCGGGCGAGGTGTCGCTCGCTTCCCTGGAGGACGTCGCCGTCCTCGACGCCGCGCCGTCGCAGGAGGTTCTGCGCGGCGTGTCGTTCACCGCCGAGCCGGGGGAGCTGGTGGCCCTGGTCGGACCCTCCGGCGCGGGCAAGACCACGATCAGCCAGCTGGTGCCGCGGATCTACGACGTCCGCTCCGGCCAGGTGCTCGTCGGCGGGCAGGACGTGCGGGCGGTGACCCAGCAGTCGTTGCGTGACCGGATCGGCGTGGTCAGCCAGGACGCGCACATGTTCCACGACACCATCCGCGGAAACCTGCTCTACGCCAAGCCCGATGCCACCGACGACGAGCTCTGGCAGGCCGTTGAGGCGGCACAGATCGCCGAGTTGGTCGCCTCCTTGCCCGACGGCCTCGACACCGTGGTCGGCGACCGGGGCTACCGGCTCTCCGGTGGCGAGAAGCAGCGGCTGGCCATCGCCCGGCTGCTGCTCAAGGCGCCGCAGGTCGTGATCCTCGACGAGGCGACCGCGCACCTGGACAGCGAGAGCGAGGTCGCGGTGCAAACGGCGCTCGCCCAGGCGTTGACCGGCCGCACCTCTCTGGTGATCGCCCATCGCCTATCGACCATCCTCGGCGCCGACAAGATCCTCGTCGTCGACGACGGGCGGATCGTCGAGAGCGGCACCCATGCCGACCTGCTGGCGGCGGACGGGCTGTACGCCGAGCTGTACCGCACCCAGTTCAGCAAGTCCGCGGCCACCCCGAGCACGTCCGAAGCCGTCGCCTGACCCAGACCATTGTTGATGTTGGACTCGTGGCTGATATTGTTCGACCAGTAGTCCAACATCAACACCGGCAGGGTGGGCGGCGGCGGCGGGTCAGCTGCGGCGGCGGACCAGGCGGGAGCCCTCGGCGCGCAGCTGCGCCACGCTGGTGACGCCGAGCAGGCGCATCGCGCGGCGCAGCTCCCCGGCGAGCAGCTCGATCGCCGCGGACGCACCGGCCTGCCCGGCCGCGCCCAGGCCGTACAGGTAGGGCCGGCCGACCAGGCAGCCGTTCGCGCCGAGCGCCAGGGCGATCGCGAGGTCCACACCCCGGCGCACGCCGGAGTCGACGAGAACGGGGAACTCGGCGCCGACCCGTTCGCGCACCGTCGGCAGCATGTCGACGGGCGGCATCGCCTGGTCCAGTTGCCGGCCGCCGTGGTTGGACAGCACCACCCCGTCGGCGCCGGCCGACCGGGCGCGCGCGGCATCGTCCGGGTCGAGGAGTCCCTTGATCAGCAGCGGGCCGTTCCACCGCTCGCGCACCCAGGTGATGTCCGGCCAGGTGACCGACGGGTCGAACTGCCGGGCCGCGAAGTCCATCACCGACTCCGACCGGTTGCTCACCTCCCGAGCGAAGTTCGCGAAGGTGATGGGCTCGCCGCGCAGCAGCCCCGCACACCAGGACGGGTGCAGCGCCATCTCGGCGAGCACGCCGGGCGTGAGCCGCGGCGGGAGGGTGAAGCCGGCCCGGACGTCACGCGCCCGCATCCCGGTGACCGGGACGTCGACGGCGACCAGCAGCACGCGGTAACCGGCCGCGGCGGCGCGGTCCAGCAGGTCGCGGGAGAGCCCGCGGTCGCGCCAGACGTAGAGCTGGAACCACAGCTCGCCGCCGACGTCCGCGGCCACGTCCTCGAGCCGGGTGGTGGCCATGGTCGAGAGCGTGTACGGGATGCCGGCGCCAAGCGCCGCGCGGGCGGCCGCGCGCTCGCCGTCCGGGTGCGCCATCCGGGTGTAGCCGGTGGGCGCCAGCGCGAACGGCAGCGCGGAGGCGAACCCGAACAGGTCGCAGCGGGTGTCCGCCTCGGCGACATCGCGAAGCGTCCCGGGCACGAGGTCGTACGCCCGGTAGGCGGCGACATTGCGCTCGAGGCTCACCTCGGCGTCGGCGCCACCCTCGACGTACCCGCGCACCCCCCGCGGCCAGCGGCGCACCGCGACGCGGCGCAGGTCCTCGACGGTGACGCATCGCTGCAGGACCCGCTCGGTGCGCGAGGCGGCAGGCAGCCGCAGCTGCAGCATCTCGCGCAGCTCGCTGGGTCGCATGGCCGGCCTCCGTCCGGTCCGACCATAGTGGGCACCGGGCTTGCTCGCGATTGAACCAGCGTTCTACCGTCTGAACGTGCGTTTAGCCTCGGATCTGACCGCGGCCGCGCTCATCCGGGACACCGCGATGCGGCTGTTCGCCGAGCGTGGCGCGGCGGCGGTGACGATCCGCGACATCGCCGCCGCAGCAGGCGTCTCGCCGGCGCTGGTCATCCACCACTACAAGTCCAAGGACGGCCTGGGCGCCGCCGTGCGAGCGCGCGCGCTGCAGACGATCACCGAGTTGGCCGAGAAGTTCGCTCAGCCGGCGACCAGCCCGGACCTGAGCTCGGTGGCCAGCCGCTTCGCCGAGCGACTCGAGGCGGACCCCGCTTTGCTCGGCTACCTGCGACGGCTGCTCGTCGACGGTGGCGAGCCGGCCGCGGAGCTGTTTCGGCGGCTCTACGAACTCACGTCTTCGAGCATGGCAAGCTACGAGGCTTCGGGGATCGTCCGTCGGGCTGCGGGAGATGCGTCGGTGCGCAACGCGTTCCTGCTCGTGAACGACCTCGGCGTGATCGTGTTGCGGGACCAGATCGCCGCCGTGCTCGGTTTCGACCCGCTGGGCCGCCAGGGGATTATCCGCTGGACCGAGGCGCTCACCGACCTCTATCAACGAGGGATCTCGACGGAAGGGCAGCGGACATGACGACGAACCCGGCACCGGCATCGACCAAGCTGGACGCCGCCGTGCTCAAGGTCTCCGGCGTGGTGATCCTCGGCGCGATCATGTCGATCCTGGACATCACGGTCGTCAGCATCGCGCTGCCGACGTTCCAGGACGTGTTCCACGCGCGCTACTCGACCGTGGCCTGGACGATGACCGGCTACACGCTGGCGCTGGCCACGGTGATCCCGCTGACCGGCTGGGCGGCCGACCGCTTCGGCACCAAGCGGCTCTACCTGGCCGCCCTGGTGATGTTCACGATCGGCTCGGCGCTGTGCAGCCTCGCGACCAGCATCGGCATGTTGATCGCCTTCCGGGTGCTGCAGGGACTCGGCGGCGGGATGCTCATGCCGCTGGGAATGACGATCATGACGCGGGCCGCCGGCCCGGACCGGGTCGGCCGGGTGATGTCGGTGCTCGGCGTGCCGATGCTGCTGGGGCCCATCGGCGGGCCCATCCTCGGCGGCTGGCTGATCGAGGTCGCCAGCTGGCACTGGATCTTCCTGATCAACGTGCCGATCGGCGCCGCCGCGGTGCTGGCCGCGGCGCTGATCCTGCCGAAGGACCGGCCGAGCCCGTCGGAGTCCTTCGACTTCCTCGGGATGGTGCTGCTCTCGCCGGGGCTGGCGCTGCTGCTGTTCGGGGTCTCGTCGATCCCCGAGACGCACACCGTGGCCGCGGTCCGGGTGCTCGTCCCCGGCCTCGTCGGGCTGGCGCTGGTGGCCGCCTTCGTCCTGCACGCGCAGCGCCCGGAGCATCCGCTGATCGACCTGCGGCTGCTCGCCAACCGGAACATGTCGATCGCCGTCGTCACGCTCGCGCTCTTCGCGATCGCGTTCTTCGGCGCCATGCTGCTGTTCCCCAGCTACTGGCTGCAGGTGCGCGGCCAAGGCACGCTGCATACGGGGTTGCTCGGCGCGCCGTCCGGCATCGGCGCGATGCTGTCCATGCCGCTCGCCGGCTGGCTCACCGACAAGATCGGGCCGGGCAGAATCGTGCTGCCCGGGATGGTCTTCATCTGCGCCGGAATGGCGGTCTTCACCCAGGTCGGCGCGCACACCTCCTACCCGCTGCTGCTCGGGGCGCTGTTCGTCATGGGCCTGGGCATGGGCTCGACGATGATGCCGATCATGACCGCGGCGTTGCAGACGCTCAAGCAGCAGCAGGTGGCCCGCGGCTCGACCCTGATGAACATCGTCCAGCAGGTGTCGTCGTCGATCGGCACCGCGACGATGTCGGTGATCCTCACCAACGGCATCCAGCACCACCAGCTGGCCGGGCCGGCGATTCTGCTGCAGACCGACCCGAAGCAGGCCGAGCAGCTGGGGGTGCACCTGCCTCCCGCGCTGTTCCAGCTCGGGCTCTCCCAGGCCGCCGACGCGTTCGCGCACACCTTTGCCGTGGCGCTGGCGCTGGTGGCGTTGTGCATCATTCCGGCGCTGCTGCTGCCGCGTAGGAAGGTGCGGGCCGGCGCGGGCGAGGCGCAGGTCGCCGCGCTGCAGCACTGAGCTGCGGTCAGCGGCCGGCGCCGGCGCACGCCCGCATGACGCTGGCGGCGAGCGGGTCGTCGAACAGCTGCCGCAGCGCCAGCTCGGCCGCCCCCAGCAGGGAGGAGTCCTCGCCCAGCCCGGCCGTGCGCAGCTCGACGCCCTGCCGAGACGCCGACATCGCCCGCCGCTCGAGCTCCACTTCGACCTCGCGCTGGGCCAGCTCCAGGACGGGCGCCAGCGAGCCGCCCATGATGATGACCTGCGGGTTGAGCAGGTTCACCAGGCTGGCCACCGTCCGGCCCAGCGACACCCCGACCGCCCGCACCCCGTTGAGCGCCGCCGGCTCGCCGGCCCGGGCCGCGGCGAGCACCTCGGCGACGCTCTCCCGGGACGGCGCCGCCGTCCGCCCGCACAGCCGCAGCAGCGCCGCTTCGCCGATGTAGGTCTCCACGCAGCCCCGCCCGCCACAGCGGCACGGCGGCCCGGAGGAGTCGAGGGTGACGTGACCGATCTCGCCGGCGAGCCCATCGTGCCCGGACAGCGGCCGGCCGCCGGTGATGACGCCGCCGCCGACGCCGATCTTGCCGTTGAGGTACACCAGGTCGTCGCGGTCCCTGCCGGCGCCGCGCAGGTGTTCGGCGAACGCACCCAGGTCGGCGTCGTTGCCGACCAGCACCGGCAGCGCTGGCACGAACTGCTCGGCCAGCATGCTGGCCAGGGCGATGTCGTGCCAGTGCAGGTTAGGAGCCAGCTCGATGCGCGCGTTGGTGCGCCGCACCGTGCCCGGGATGCTCACGCCGACCCCGATCGGCCAGGCGTCCGCCTCCAGCGCGTCGGCGAGCGGCGCGATCTCCTTGTCCAGCAGGGCGACGACGTCCTCGGGCGTGCTGTGCTCGGAGTCGATCAGCGCTTCACGCCGGGCGAGCACGTGCCCGCCGATGCCGACCGCCGCGCAGGTGACCCGGTCGACCTCGATGTCGATGGCGATCGCGTAAGGTCCGCCGGCGCGGGGGCCGACGACGTGCGACGGGCGCCCGGCGCGCTCGTTGCCGGTCGGGACGTGCTCGGCCACCAGCCCGAGGTCGGTGAGGTCGGCGACGAGCGCGCCGATCGTGGAGCGGTTCAGGCCGAGCCGCTGCGTCAGTTCCGCGCGGGTCAGCTCGCCGTCGCGATCGATCTGGTCGAGGAGCAGTCCGAGATTGTGCCGCCGGATCTCGTCGGGTCGAGCCGCCGGCGCGCGCGCCATGTCTGCTCCTGCCGCGGGCGTCGGTTCAGGCGAGCCCGCGTGAGCCCGCTCGCCGACGAGCCAGAGCGTCCACCGCGGCGGCGAGCATCAGCACCGCGCCGGTGACGATGTACTGCACCGCGGCGCTGTTGTTGCCCTGCACCAGGTCGGACATGCCGTTCGCGATCACCTGGACGACCAGGCCGCCGATGACCGCGTCGATCACCCGTCCCTTGCCCCCGAACAGGCTGGTGCCGCCGATGACGGCCGCGCCCACGGCGAGCAGCAGCACGTTGCCGCCGCCCTCGCCCTGGTCGACCCCGGACACCTGCGAGGCGAGCAGGATGCCGCCGATCGACGCCAGGCCCGAGCAGAAGACGAACACCGAGATGCGCACCCGGTCGACGGCTATACCCGCTCGGCGAGCGGCCTCGGTGTTGCCACCGACGGCGTAGACGTGGCGCCCGTAGCGCAGTCGCCCGAGCACCATCGTCAGGATCACCAACGCGGCGAGGATGAGCGGCACGACCCACGGCACGCCCTGCAGGGCTGCCACGCTGACCTGGACGAGCTTGCCGCCCTGGTTGACGAGGTGCGTCTGCCCGGCGTGCTCCGCGCGGTTCTCGTTCAGCAGGTAGACCACGATCACCGAGCCGACCGCCAGGGCGATCACCTTGATCGCGACGATGGACAGCGGCTCGGAGACCAGGTGCGCCCGCATCCGGCGGGTGGTGTCGTAGACCTTGACGAGCGCGTACCCGGCGACCAGCACGGCGACCATCAGCCAGCCCGCCCACGTGGCCATCTGGCCGTTGTCGAGCCCGTTGATGAACTTGTCCGTGATCGTGATGTTGCCGTGTACTCCCTTGCCGTTGTTGACGATGTAGAGCACCACGCCCTGGAAGGCGAGGAAGAGCGCCAGGGTGACGACGAAGGACGGGATGCGGACCTTGGCGACGATCCAGCCGACCAGCACGCCGATGAGGATCCCGCAGAGGATGGCCGCGCCGATGCTGACCGGCCAGGAGAAGCCGTAGCCGCTGGACAGGCGCGCCATGAGCACCGCGCAGACCCCGGCGGCCGTGCCGGCGGACAGATCGATCTCGCCGAGCAGCAGCACGAAGACCAGGCCCATGGCGATGAAGATGGTCGGCGCGGACTGCTGGAGGATGTTCGCGAAGTTACCGAGGGTGCCGAACGGGGGGTGGAGCACCCAGAAGATGAGCGAAAGGACGATCAACCCGGCGACGGCCGGCAGGGTGCCCATGTCGCCGCCGCGAACCCGCTGCAGGTAGTTCTCGATGTGCGGGCGAAGGCCGCCCTCGACCGGGGCGGTGCTGACTAGCGGCGCGGGACCCCGCAGTTCCTCGAGTTCCTCGGCTTCGGTGGTCTTCTCGGTGGGAATACCGCTGCGGGTCATGATGACGCACTCCCTGCCGGAACGGTCTCGCGCGGCAGGCCGCGGTCGCCGGAGCGTCCGGTCGTGATGAGCTCTACGAGCTGCTGCTGGTTGGTCTCGGCACGGTCGACGATCGCTGCCATCTGGCCGAGATAGAGGGTGGCGATTCGATCGGAGACCTGCAGCACGTCGAGCATGTTGTGCGAGATGAGCAAGACGGCGACGCCCTGGTCGGCGAGGCGACGGACCAGGTCGAGAACCTGCGCCGTCTGTGCAACGCCGAGCGCTGCCGTTGGCTCGTCGAGCAGCACTACCCTCGACTGCCAGAGGACCGATTTAGCGATCGCGACCGTTTGCCGCTGGCCGCCGGAGAGACTCGCCACCCGCTGCCGGACGGACTTGACGGTCCGCACCGAGAGGGAGGCGAGCGTGTCCTGCGCGGACTTCTCCATCGAGATCTCGTCGAGCACCGGCCCGGTCAGCCGTTCGCGGCCGAGGAACATGTTCTGGACGATGTCGAGGTTGTCGCACAGCGCGAGGTCCTGGTAGACGATCTCGATCCCGAGCGCGGCCGCGTCGCGCGGGCTGTGCGGATGCACCGGCTTTCCCTCGAACAGGTACTGACCGGCGTCGATCGTGTACGTTCCGCCGATGCACTTGACGAGTGTCGACTTGCCGGCGCCGTTGTCGCCGACGAGCGCGGTCACCTGCCCGGCGTGGAGGTCGAGATCGACCCCGTGCAGCACCTGCACCGGGCCGAAGCTCTTGTTGATACCGCGAAGTTCGAGGATGGGTGCGTCGCTCACGGTCACCATGCTCCTAGCTGTTGGCGCTGGACGCTAGAGAAGCGGCCGGTCGCGGCGTGCTCTTGCTGGCTCGCCGCGACCGGCTGGGTGGCTACTTGACTCCGTTAGCCGAGCACTTGGCGGCGTAGGAGCCGGTGCACACCTGGCTCTTGGGGGTGTAGTTGTCGTTGATCGGCTCGGCCACGTTGGCCTTGGTGATGGTGATCGGCTGGGCCAGGATTGCCGGCACCTTCTTGCCATTCGTCGTGTCGGTGACCGTAGCGGTCGTCGTGGGCACCTTGCCGTTGACGATCTGGGTGATCGCGTCGATCGCCGGGCCCGCCTCGAGGCGTGACGGCTTGTAGATCGTGAAGCACTGGTCGCCGTCCATGATGTGCTGCAGGCCTTGTGCCGTGGCGTCCTGGCCGGACACCGCGAGCTTGCCGTTGAGGTGCTGGTTGGTCAGCTTGGCGATGACCGCGTTGGCCATACCGTCGTTGGCGACCATGACGGCCTTGATGTTCGGGTGCGCCGTCAGCATGGAGCTGAAGGTGACGCCGGCCGTCGGGTTGTCCCAGTTGGCGACCCACTGGTCAGCGACCTTGGTCCAGCCGGACTGCTTGGAGAGCACGCTGTCGTAGCCCTTCTTGAACGCCGCCGCGTTGCTGTCGGTGGGTGAACCGTTCACATCGACGTACTGCACCGAGCTCAGGCCCTTGACCTGCGAGCACTGCGTCAGCGCCTTACCCTGCGCTTCGCCGACTGCGACGCCGTCGAAGGAGATGTAGAGCGCCGCGCTGCCGCCCTCGGTGTAGCGGTCGTAGTCGATCGTCGTGATGCCCTTGCTCGCGGCCTCCTTCTCGATCGCCGCGCCCGACGCGTTGTCCAGGTTGACGATCATGAGGACCTTGACGCCCGCGCTCTCCATGCTCTCGGCGATGGTCTTCATCGTGGCCGAGTTGCCCTGCGCGTTCTGGATCGTGCAGCTGAGGTTGTTCTTCTTGCAGTCAGCCGTCAGCGCGTCCGGGTCGGACGTGACCCACCGCTGGGACGACTTGGTGTCAGGCAGGATGATGCCGACCTTCGCGCCGTTGCCGTTGAGGGCGCCGCCGCCCCCGCTCGACGAGCTGGAGCTTGACGAGGACGTGGGGGAGCTGCCGCCGGAGGTCGTCGAGCTGGATCCGCTCTTCTTGCTGGAGGAGCACGCGCTCACGACGAGCGTGGCCGCCACCCCGACGACGACCAGGCCGAGTGCGCTTTTGCGCATGGGCTCTACCGCCTTTCGCGGTTGTCAGACCGGGCGGGCACAGGAGGCGCCGGATCCGGCTTTATCGAATGTTGTGGCCGTGAACTTATCTCTCCACCCGCTGCTTGCGCAGGCCCGTGACCGAAGTGTTACCGCACCGGAATCGCGCTTAGAGCAACGAACGGAGCACGAACTGCATGATGCCACCGTGCCGGTAGTAGTCCGCCTCCCCAGGCGTGTCGATGCGCACCCGCGCCTCGAACTGCAGACCGTCGGCCACCACCTGCACCGTGCGCGGGGTGTCGCCGGAGTTCATCGCCTCGACGCCGGTGATGCTGAACGTCTCCTCGCCGGTGAGCCCGAGGGACTGCGCGCTCTGCCCGTCGGCGAACTGCAGCGGCAGCACGCCCATGCCGATCAGGTTCGAGCGGTGGATGCGCTCGTAGGACTCGGCGATCACCGCGCGCACGCCGAGCAGCGCCGTGCCCTTCGCGGCCCAGTCGCGTGAGGAGCCCGAGCCGTACTCCTTGCCGGCCAGGATCACCAGCGGCGTCCCGGCGTCCTGGTAGCTCACCGAGGCCTGGTAGATCGTGGTGACTGTGTTGTCAGTGCCGTCGGTTCGGGTGAAGTCGCGGGTGAAGCCGCCTTCGGTACCCGGGGCCAGTTGGTTGCGCAGCCGGATGTTGGCGAACGTCCCGCGGATCATCACCTCGTGGTTGCCGCGGCGCGAGCCATAGGAATTGAAGTCGCGCCGCTCGACCCCGTGCTCGGTGAGATACCTGCCGGCGGGGGAGTCGGCCTGGATCGAGCCGGCCGGGCTGATGTGGTCGGTGGTCACCGAGTCGCCGAGCTTGGCGAGCACCCGCGCACCGGTGATGTCGGTGACCGGCTCCGGCTCGCGGCCCATGCCCTCGAAGTACGGCGGCTTGCGCACATAGGTGGAGCCCGGGTCCCACGCGAAGGTGTCGCCTTCCGGAGTCGGCAGACCGGTCCACCGCTCATCGCCGGCGAATACGTCGGCGTAGCGAGACGTGTACATCTCGCCGGCGACGGCGACGTCGATGGTCTGCTGGATCTCCTGCGGCGTCGGCCAGATGTCGTGCAGGTAGACCGGCTGGCCGTCCGTCCCGGTGCCCAGCGGGTCGTTGCGCAGGTCGACGTCCATCGACCCCACCAGCGCGTACGCGACGACCAGCGGCGGCGAGGCCAGGTAGTTCATCTTCACGTCCGGGTTGATCCGCCCCTCGAAGTTCCGGTTGCCCGAGAGCACCGCCACCGCCGCCAGGTCACCCTCGTTCACCGCCGCCGAGACTTCGTCGATGATCGGGCCGGAGTTGCCGATGCAGGTGGTGCAGCCGTAGCCGACCAGGTTGAAGCCCAGCTTCTCCAAGTACGGCGTGAGCCCGGCCCGGTCGTAGTAGTCGGTGACCACCTTCGATCCCGGCGCGAGCGAGGTCTTCACCCACGGCTTGCGGGAAAGGCCTTTCTCGACGGCCTTCTTCGCCAGCAGCGCGGCGCCGATCATCACCGACGGGTTGGACGTGTTGGTGCATGACGTGATCGCGGCGATGACGACGGCGCCGTGGTCGACGACCGCCTGCGAGCCGTCCGCGAACGTTACGGGCATGGGGTTGGAGCTGCGTCCGTGTGCGGCATTCGCCGCCGACGGCGCCGTAACCCGCTCGGGTCGCAAGCTTCCCTCGGAAGCGGACGGGCTGAAGCTCGGCACGTCCGACGCGGGGAACGACTCGGTCTCCGCCTCGTCCTGCGCGTCCTGCACCGAGTCGCCGTCCACGTAGTTGACCAGCGCGTCGCGGAACATCGCCTTGGCCGACTCCAGCGGCACGCGGTCCTGCGGGCGCTTCGGGCCGGCCAGCGACGGCTCGACGGTCGAGAGGTCCAGCTCGAGCGTCTCGGAGAACGCCGGCTCGGCGGACGGGTCGTGCCAGAGCCCGTTCGTCTTGGCGTACGCCTCGACGAGCGCGACCTGGTCGGCCTTGCGCCCGGTGAACTTCAGGTAGCGCAGCGTCTCGTCGTCGATCGGGAAGATCGCGCAGGTCGAGCCGTATTCGGGGCTCATGTTGCCGATGGTCGCCCGGTTGGCGAGCGGAACCGCGCCGACGCCGGGACCGTAGAACTCGACGAACTTGCCGACGACGCCGTGCTTGCGCAGCATCTCGGTGATCGTCAGCACGAGGTCGGTGGCCGTTGCGCCGTCGGGAAGTTCGCCGGTGAGCTTGAAGCCGACGACGCGTGGGATGAGCATGCTGACCGGCTGGCCGAGCATCGCGGCCTCGGCCTCGATGCCGCCGACGCCCCAGCCCAGCACGCCCAGGCCGTTCACCATCGTCGTGTGCGAGTCGGTGCCGACGAGCGTGTCGGGGTAAACGATCCGGTCGCGGGTGAAGACCACACGGGCGAGGTACTCGATGTTGACCTGGTGCACGATGCCGGTTCCGGGCGGCACGACCTTGAACTCGTCGAACGCCGTCTGCCCCCAGCGCAGGAACTGGTAGCGCTCGCGGTTGCGCTCGTACTCGAGCTCGACGTTGCGAGCGAAGGAATCCGGGGTGCCGAACAGGTCGGCGATCACCGAGTGGTCGATGACCAGCTCAGCGGGTGCGAGGGGGTTTATCCGGGTCGCGTCGCCGCCCAGCTGCACGACCGCTTCGCGCATCGTCGCGAGGTCGACGACGGCGGGAACCCCGGTGAAGTCCTGCATGACCACGCGCGCCGGGGTGAACTGGATCTCGGTGTCCGGATCGGCGTCCGGATTCCATTGCGCGAGCGCACGGACCTGGTCCGCCGTGACGTTCTTGCCGTCCTCGTTGCGGAGCAGGTTCTCGAGCAGGATCTTCAGGCTGAACGGCAATCGATCGGCGCCCTGGACCCGGTCCAGCCGGAAGTAGTCATACGACGCGCCGTCGACGTCGAGGTGGTCGCGCGAATCGAAGCTGTTCTTGATCTGCACTGGCACGTCGGCTCCTTCTCGAATTGTCTCGACGTCAAGATATCACCGTCGACTCGTGCCCGTACGGTCTGCTTGCACGGTGCGCCGCCGCGCGCGATTCGAGCGGTTTGCGCGGTCTGTGTGGCGGATGTTGCTGCTGTTTCTAAAGAGACCTCTGGCGTATCCGGGGCAGTAGTGGCAATCTGACGCTGGAAGCCGACCGGATGGGCCCACGAGGGGAACCGAACGCCGTGCTCGTCAACCGCCAGGCCCGCCGCTGGGTGCGCGTCGTCGCGCTCGTCAGCGGGCTCGCCGTCAGCGCCGCGCTGCTCGTCAACCCGGCAACCACGGCAGCGGACCCGGCGCCGCCGCCGAACCCGAGCGACGGGCAGATCCACAACGCGCAGCAGGCCAAGGACAATCTCGCCAACCAGATCGGCCAGCTGTCCGGGCAGATCGCCGCGCTGCAGAGCCAGATCAGGATGCTCAACGGCAACGCCGAACTGGCCGAGCAGAGGCTGGCGCTCGCGGTGCAGCAGCTGCAAGAGGCGCAGGCCGCTGCGGCGAAGGCGAAGCAGCAGGTGCAGGCGGCGCAGAACGCGGTCGTTGCGGCCCGGAGCCGGTTCGACCAGTTCGCCCGTGACAGCTACATGCAGGGCACCGTCGACGGCCTCACCGGCGGCCTGCTCACCGCCACCGACCCGAACGCGCTGCTGCAGCGCGGCGATCTGCTGCAGTACGCGGCCAGCAACAAGATCGATGTCATCGGCGACCTCAGCCGCGCGACGATCGCGCGGTCCAACGCCGACGCCGCCGCCCGGCTGGCCGAGCAGAAGAAGGCCGCGGCTACCGCGGCTGCCGCCAAGGCGCGGCAGGATGCCGTGAACGCGCTGAACACGGCCAAGGCCGAGAACGGCCAGCTGCAGAGCCAGCTCGCGTCCAAGCAGACGTCCCTCGACGCCGCCAAGGAGCAGTTGGCCACCCTGAACGGGCAGCGCGCCAAATACGTCGCGTGGCAGAAGTACATGGCCTACCTGGCGTGGAAACGCGAGCAGGAACGGATCGCGGCAGCACGAGCGGCGGCTGCCGCGGCCGCGCGGGCCGCGGCAGCGCGGGCCGCGGCCGCGCAAGCGGCAGCAGCGCGAGCCGCGGCGGAGCAGGCCGCGGCGGAGCAGGCCGCACAGAACAGTGGCAGCGGCGGCAGCGGCGGCGGCGGCGGTAGCAACGGTGGCAGCGGTGGCAGCGGTGGCAGCGGTGGTGGCGGCGGTGGTGGCGGTGGCGGCGATGGTGGCACGGTGCTGCAGCCGGTTGCCGCCGCCCCGGCGCCGCCGGCGACGGGCTGGACGCCGGCCGCCGGGCAGGCCGCGGTCAACCGCGCGATGCAGTACCTCGGCTGGCCCTACGCGTGGGCCGGCGGGAACGCCAGCGGGCCGACCTACGGCGTCTGCGGCCCGGACGGCGCGTTCAACGACTGCAACGTGTACGGCTTCGACTGCTCCGGCCTGGCGATGTACGCCTGGGGTATCGACTGGGTGCATTTCGCGGCCACCCAGTACACCCAGGCCGGCAGCTTGCATCCCTCGACGGACCAGTTGATGCCTGGTGACCTGGTGTTCTGGAGCGACGACGGGACGATCTCCGGCATCGGCCACGTCGCCATCTACATCGGCAACGGCAACGTCATCCAGGCGCCCTACAGCGGGGCGCAGATCGAGATCACGCCGCTGGACCAGGTCGAGGATGGCTACTTCGGCGCCACCCGCCCGCTGACCTGACGCACGGCCCGGGCCGCCTGGTCGGTCCACTTTCCCATCATTGTTGATGTTGGACTCGTGGCTGATATTCGACCACTAGTCCAAGATCAACACGGTGGGTCGCGGGGGTGGCGGCGTCCGCTGCGGTCGAGCGGGGCGCGGGCGAGCAGGAATCCGCGACGGCCGAGGAAGTCGGCCAGGCCGTCGGCGTGGTCCTCGCAGGCAAGCCAGTGCTTGACCCGTCCCGCGTCGTGCAGCCTCGGGTTGCGCCAGGACAGGTCCTGGGTGGCCGGCGCGCGGCACCCCTTCGCCGAGCAGCGCGGCTGGTCGTCGTCGGGCGGGGCGGGCGGAAACATCCCGGGCAAACCTACAGGTGCGTCCCGTACCGTGACCGTGCGCAGCACCGCCCAGGACCGCACGAGCAGACCGGAGTCCACGTGAGCGAGTACCCCGCCGGCCAGCCCGGCGCGAGCGGCCCGCAGGCCTACCCGCCGGCGCCGCCCGTGCACACCCCGGCTGCGGACGCCTCCGCGCTCGAGCGGGTGATGTTCGAGATCAAGCGGGTCATCGTCGGTCAGGAACGCCTTGTCGAGCGGATGATGGTGGGGCTGCTGGCCCGGGGCCATTGCCTGCTCGAGGGCGTCCCGGGCGTGGCCAAGACCCTCGCCGTCGAGACGCTGGCCCGAACCGTGAGCGGGACGTTCGCGCGGATGCAGTTCACGCCGGACCTCGTGCCGTCCGACATCGTCGGCACCCGGATCTACCGGCAGGGCGCCGAGCGGTTCGACACCGAGCTCGGCCCGGTGTTCGCGAACTTCGTGCTGGCCGACGAGATCAACCGGGCGCCGGCGAAGGTGCAGTCGGCGCTGCTCGAGGTGATGGCCGAACGGCAGGTCACCATCGGCGGCACCCGCTACCCGGCGCCGTCACCCTTCCTCGTCCTCGCCACGCAGAACCCCATCGAGAGCGAGGGCGTCTACCCGCTGCCCGAGGCGCAGCGCGACCGGTTCCTCATGAAGATCAACGTCGACTACCCGTCGGCGACCGAGGAGCGCGAGATCGTCTACCGGATGGGCGTGGAGCCGCCGGTGGCGAACCCGGTCATCACCACCGGCGAGCTGGAGCGGCTGCAGCACACCGCCGCGCGGGTGTTCGTGCACCATGCGATCGTCGACTACGTCGTGCGGCTGGTCGTCGCGACGCGCAATCCCGCCCAGCACGGCATGCCCGACGTCGCGCAGTGGGTCAGCTACGGCGCCAGCCCGCGGGCGAGCCTGGGCCTGATCGCGGCCGGCCGCGCCATCGCGCTGCTGCGCGGACGCGACTACGTGCTGCCGCAGGACGTCCTCGACGTCGCCATCGACGTGCTGCCGCACCGGATCGTGCTCTCCTACGACGCCATCGCCGACGGCGTGCCGGCGCTGCACGCCGTCCGGCGCCTGCTGCAGACGATCCCGCTGCCGCAGGTGGCGCCCAGGCAGCGCGCGAGCGGTCCGCCGGCCACGGTGCGGCCGGGTTACGGGCATCCGGCACCACCGCAGCACGGCGATCAGCCGCCGTGGGAACGCACGGCATGAACGACTGACCCACCGCCATGACCGACACCGGAACGCCCAGCCTTGACCTCACCGCCTCGGAGCCGCTGCTGCGGCGCCTGGAGCTGACGGTCCGCAACCGGCTCGACGGCCTGCTGCAGGGCAACTACCTCGGCCTGGTGCCCGGACCAGGCAGCGAGGCGGGGGAGTCGCGGCGGTACTTCCCGGGCGACGACGTGCGGCGGATGGACTGGCCGGTGACCGCCCGCACGCTGGTGCCGCACGTGCGGCAGACCATCGCCGACCGGGAGCTGGAAACCTGGCTCGCGGTCGATCTGTCGCCCAGCGTCGATTTCGGCACGGCGCGCAGCGAAAAGCGCGAGCTGGTCCTCGCCGCCATCACCGCCGTCGTCTACCTCACCGCCCGCGGCGGCAACCGGATCGGCGCGGTGGTGACCACGGGCGAGCAGAGCTACCGCGTCCCGGCTCTGGCCGGCACGGTGCACGCCCGGCACCTCGTCAAGCGGATCGCGGAGACCCCCCGCGCCGCGTCCGGAGGCAGGGGGGACCTCGCCGCGGCACTCGAGCAGTTGCGCCGCCCCCCACGGCGCCGCGGCCTGGTCGTGGTGATCTCTGACTTCCTCACCGGCGACCGCGCGGGCGACGCCGCGGAACTCGCCTGGGAACGCCCGCTGCGCGGCCTCTCCGGCCAGCACCAGCTGCTTGCTGTCGAGGTGGTCGACCCGCGCGAGCTCGAGCTGCCCGCGGCCGGGCTGATGACCTTCGTCGATCCGGAGTCCGGCGAGCAGCTGGAGGTGCAGACCTCTGACGCGACGCTGCGGGCGCAGTACGCGGCCGCGGCGGCGGCGCAACGCGCCCGGATCGCCACCGCGCTGCGGCACGCGGGCGCCGCGCACCTGACTCTTCGTACCGATCGCGACTGGCTCACCGACGTCGTCCGGTTCGTCGTCACCCGGCGGCGGACGCTCGCCGGAGCGCAACCGGGGGTTCGCTGATGCACTTCCTGTCGCCCGCGTGGCTGCTGCTGCTCATCCCGGTGGCAGCGGCCCTGGGGGTCTACCTGCTGCTGCAGCTGCGCCGCAAGAAGTACGTCGCCCGGTTCAGCAACGTGGCTCTGCTCGCGAGCGTCGCGCCGCGCCGGCCGGGCTGGCGGCGTCATCTGACGTTCGCGCTGCTCCTGGTGGGGCTCTCGGTGCTCACCATCGGGGCGGCGCAGCCGACCGCATCGGTGAAAGTGCCGCGCGACCGCGCCACCGTGATGGTGGCCATGGACGTATCACTGTCGATGCAGGCCACCGACGTCCTGCCCAGCCGGATCCAGGCGGCGAAGGCAGCGGCCAAGGACTTCGTCGACCTGCTGCCGCCGCAGATCAACGTCGGGCTGGTCAAGTTCGGCGGCACGGCCGACGTCGTCGTGTCGCCGACGATCGACCGTGACACGGTGAAGGTCGCCATCGACGGGTTGCAGCTCGAAGACTCGACGGCCATCGGCGAGGGGGTGTTCAGCTGCCTGGATGCGATAAGCACGTTCAGCAAGACCTCGACCGCGAAGAACGACCAGCCCGCCCCGGCCCGGATCGTGCTGATGAGCGACGGCGCGAACAACAAGGGCCGGTCGGTGGCCTCGGCGATCACCGCGGCACAGCAGGCGAAGGTGCCCGTGTCGACGATCGCTTTCGGCACCGACACCGGCACGGTGACCCTCGACGGCGAGCAGATCCCGGTGCCAGCCGACAAGCCGACGCTGCGCGAGCTCGCGGTCAGCACCGGCGGCAGCTTCCACACCGCGGCGTCGGCGAACGAGCTGCGCACCGTCTACCACGACATCGGCTCGCAGATCGGCTACACGACCGAGCACCGGGTGATCAGCTGGCGGTTCCTCGCCATCGGGCTGCTCTTCACGCTCGCCGCGGCCGGCATGTCGCTGCTCTGGGGTGGCCGCCTGGTGTGATTCGGCGGGTCAGCCCTGCGGGTCGAGGATCAGCTTGCCGACCGACGACCGGTCGAGCAGCGCGCGGTGCGCGTCCGGGACACGGTCCAGCGAGTAGGTCGCCCCGATGACCGGCCGCAGCTCGCCCGCGGCGAGCATCCCGAGCAGGTCGGTCACCGCGGCGGCGAGCAGGCGGGGGCGCGCGACCACGTGGACGAGCCAGAAGCCGATCACCGCGGTGCTGTGCGCCAGCAGCGCACCCGGATCGACCGGGGTGGGCGCGGCGCGGGAGGCCATGCCGAAAACGGCGAGCCGGCCGAGCGGTGCGAGCGCCGCGAGGCTCTGGTCGAACACCCGGCCGCCGCTCATCTCCAGGACGACGTCCACGCGCTCGCCGCCGTTGGCCTCGCGCAGCACCGCAGTCAGGTCCGCGGCCGTGGAGTCGACGGCGGCGTCGGCACCGACGTCGAGCGCGACCTGGCGCTTCGCCGGGCTGGACGCGGTGGCGATCACCCGCCGGGCGCCCCAGCGCTTGGCCAGCTGGATTGCGATCGTGCCCACCCCGCCGGCACCGGCGTGCACGACGACGCACTCGCCCGGCTGCAGGTGGGTGCTCGTGCGCAGCAGATGCCAGGCCGTGGCGCCCTGCACCAGCGCGGTGAGCGCGGCGGCGTCGCTGACGCCGTCCGGCACCGGGAACAGCTGCGTCGGCGTCACCGCGATCCGCTGTGCGTACCCGCCGCCTGGGACGAGGCCGAGCATGCGTCGTCCGTCCTCGCCGCGCACGACCACCTCGCTGCCCGGGATGAACGGCAGCCGCTGCGGCGCGAGGTAGCTGTCCTCGGTCTGGTGGGTGTCGGCGTAGTTGATGCCGGCGGCGAGCACGTCGAGCACCTGCTGACCCGGTTCGGGCTGCGGCTCGGGCAGCTCGGCGACGCGCACGACGTCGGGTCCGCCGAACTCGGTGATCCGGATGCCTCGCATGAGCTGACCGTACCGCCGAGCTGCCCGGCCGTCTCCGGCATCCGCTAGCGTGCGGCGGGTGAGCCGCTCTGTACTGGTCACCGGAGGCAACCGGGGCATCGGCCTGGCGATCGCGCGCGCGTTCGCCGGGGACGGCGACAAGGTGGCCGTGACCCATCGCGGCAGTGGGCCGCCCGACGGTCTGTTCGGCGTGCGCTGCGATGTCACCGACGCCGCCGAGGTCGACGCCGCGTTCACCGCCGTGGAGGCCGAGCACGGGCCGGTCGAGGTGCTCGTCGCCAACGCCGGCATCACCGACGACACGCTGCTGCTGCGGATGAGCGAGGAGTCGTTCACCCGGGTCGTGGACGCCAACCTCACCGGCGCCTACCGGGTGGCCAAGCGCGCCGCGCAGGGCATGCTGAAGGCCCGCCGCGGGCGGATGATCTTCATCTCGTCCGTGGTGGCGCTGATGGGCTCGCCGGGACAGGTGAACTACGCGGCGAGCAAGGCCGGGCTGATCGGGCTCGCGCGATCGATCGTCCGCGAGCTCGGCGGCCGCAACATCACCGCCAACGTGATCGCGCCCGGCTTCGTCGAGACCGACATGACCGCGCAGCTCACCGACGCCCGCCGGGCCGAGATCCTCGCCGGGGTTCCGTTGAAGCGCTACGGCACCGTCGACGAGGTCGCCGCGACCGCGGTGTTCCTCGCCTCGGAGCCGGCCGCGTACATAGCCGGCGCAGTGCTGCCGGTGGACGGCGGGCTGGGGATGGGGATCTGAATGCGTCTGCTGGATGGCAAGCGGCTGCTGCTCACAGGAGTGATCACCGACGCCTCGATCGCGTTCGCGATCGCCCGGCTGGCCCAGGAGCAGGGCGCCCAGGTGGTGCTGACCGGCTACGGACGGCTCTCCCTGGTCGAGCGGGTGGCCAAGAAGCTGCCGCAACCGGCGCCGATCGTCGAGCTGGACGTGGCCGACGAGACGCAGCTGGCGAGCCTGGCCGACCGGGTGCGCGAGCACGTCGACGGGCTCGACGGTGTGCTGCACTCGATCGGGTTCGCGCCGGCGTCCTGCCTCGGCGGCGGCTTCCTCGACGCGCCGTGGGACGACGTGGCCACCGCCGTACAGGTGTCCGCGTACTCGCTCAAGTCGCTTGCCGTGGCAGCTCTTCCGCTGTTCGGACAGGCCGGCGGATCGATCCTCGGGCTGACCTTCGACGCCACCGTGGCCTGGCCGGCCTACGACTGGATGGGCGTGGCCAAGGCCGGCCTGGAGTCGACGTCGCGCTACCTCGCCCGCGAGCTGGGCGCGCGCGGGATCAGGGTGAACCTGATCTCGGCGGGCCCGCTTCGGACGATGGCCGCCAAGAGCATCCCCGGGTTCGCGAAGTTCGAGGACGTCTGGGCCGACCGTGCCCCGCTCGGCTGGGACAACTCCGACGCCGAGCCGGTCGCGCGCAGCGCCGTGGCGCTGCTCTCCGACTGGTTCCCGGCCACCACCGGCGAGATCGTGCACGTCGACGGGGGCTTTCACGCGATGGGCGCGTAGCCGGTGCCCGACCGCTACGACGCGCTGCTGCTGCTGTCGTTCGGCGGCCCGGAGGGGCCGGACGACGTGCTGCCGTTCCTGCGCAACGTGACGCGCGGGCGGGGCGTCCCCGACGAGCGGCTCTCGGCGGTGGCCGAGCACTACCAGCACTTCGGCGGCGTCTCGCCGATCAACGCGCAGAACCGTGCCCTGCTCGCCGCGATCCGCGCCGACTTCGCCGAGCATGGCCTCGACCTGCCGGTCTACTGGGGGAACCGCAACTGGCACCCGTTCCTCGCCGACACCGTGCGGCAGATGCGCCAGGACGGGATCCGGCGCGCGCTGGTGTTCGCCACCAGCGCCACGTCGTCGTACTCGAGTTGCCGGCAGTATCGGGAGAACCTGGCTGAGGCGCGCACCAGCGCCGATGACCCCGAGCTGGTGAAGCTACGCCACTACTTCGACCATCCCGGCTTCATCACGGCCAATGCCGACGGCGTGCGCGCGGCGATCGAGACGGTGCCGCCCGACGGGCGGGAGGGCGCGCGGCTGGTGTTCACCGCGCACTCGGTCCCGGTCGCGATGAACGAGACCTCCGGCCCGTCGGGCGGGCTGTACGCGGCGCAACAGCGTGAGACGGCGCGGCTGGTGGCCGAGGCCGTACACGGGCCGGGCGCGCCCTCCGACCTGGCCTGGCAGTCACGTTCCGGGCCGCCGCAGGTGCCGTGGCTCGAACCGGACGTCAACGATCACCTGCGTGCCCTGGCCGCCGACGGCGTGCAGGCGGTGGTGTTAAGCCCGACCGGGTTCGTCTCCGATCACCTCGAGGTGGCCTGGGACCTGGACACCGAGGCGCGAGCGACCGCCGCCGAGCTCGGCCTGGCGTTCGCACGCGCCGCGACCGCGGGAACGCATCCGGCCTTCGTCGCGATGGTGCGTGAGCTGGTGCGGGAGGAGCTGCAGGGTGCGCCGCGGGCCAGCATGGGCGCCCTGGGCATCTGCGGGCGCGCCTGCCCCGACGGCTGCTGCCCGCCGCCGCGTCAGCAGCCGGCGTTGTAGCCCGCCAGACGCGCGCGCCGGACCGCGGTGGCGAGCGGGCGCAGGGCGTCGGCCCGCGCGGCGATGCCGCGGCGGTCGACCGCCCCGCCGATGGGGTCGAGCGCGGCCAGGCGGAGCACGGCGTGCAGCCGCTCGGCCTGGGCCAGCAGCGATGCGGCCGGCGGCGGGAAGCCCGGCGGCAGGTCGAGGCGCTCGCCGGCCCGCCGGGCGTCGGCGAGCGCCTCGGTCACGTCTTCCCGGCAAGCCGCGACGTCGGCAGCGGCCAGTGTGCTCGCGCAGCTGCGGATCGCCTCGCCCAGTTCATGCTGGGCATCCGGGATGCACAGCGGGTCGGGCGGCGGCGCGTCGACGAGGTAGGCGTGCCAGGTCACCGTCGTCGGCGCACTGCTGATGCTGTGCTCTGCGACTTGCGGCACGAGTCCCAGCGCGCCGCCGAAGACCGCCTCGCCGGCGTCGAGCGCGGCGGCGCGAAACGCCGACGGGCCCGGCACGCCGCGCACGTCGCCGGGGACCGGCAGCACGAGACGGACCGCTCGCGCGCTTCGCCGCCACTCGATCAGCACCGCGCCGAGCGGGACCAGGCCGTCGGCATCCGGCAGGCCGGCGACCCGGTGCGCCCCGTCGCCGCCGATGGTGACGTGCAGCACGTCGTCGAAGGCTGCGCGCCCCGCGAGCCAGGCGCTGGCCCACGCGGCGAGCGCACCGGAACGTAGGCGTGTCACCCGGACAGGGTAGGTCCTGCGACCGTAGGGTCCGGATCGTGCCCGAGTACCCGGCGGACGTGCTTGCCGCCACGCCGCGCCGCACCGCCGTGGCGGAGGTCCCGGCCGAGCCGGGACTGGTGGTCGAGACCGCCGACGGCGGGTTTTGCGGCGCCGTCGTCACGGTCGGGCAGGCCGTCGACGCGGGCGAGCGGCGAGCGATCGTCACGCTGGAGGACCGGCACGGCAAGCGGCGGGTCTTCCCGATGCTGCCGGCGGGCTTCCTGCTCGACGGCACGCCGGTGACCCTGGTGCGGACCGTCCCGGCAGCCGCGCCGGCGAGCCTGCCGGCGAAGACGGCATCCGGCTCCTACGCCGTCGACGGCGCGCCGCCCCGGGTAGCGCGGGGCAGCCGGATCTGGGTCGAGGGTCTGCACGACGCGGCGCTGGTCGAGCGCATCTGGGGCGACGATCTTCGCGTCGAGGGCGTGGTGGTCGAGCCGATCGACGGCGTGCACCAACTGGCCGACCGGATCGGCCAGTTCGCCCCGGCGCGGGGCCGGCGGGTCGGCGTGCTCGTCGACCACCTCGTGCCCGACAGCTTGGAGAGCCGCCTGGTCGCCGCGATCCGCCATCCGCACGTGCTGGTCACCGGCCATCCGTACGTCGACGTCTGGCAAGCTGTCAAGCCGTGCGCCGTGGGAATCCGACGATGGCCGGACGTGCCACGGGGCACGCCGTGGAAGGACGGCGTCTGTGCCGCCCTCGGCGTGAGTGACCCGCGCGAGATGTGGCGACGCGTGCTCGCGTCGGTCGACAGCTACGCCGACGTGGAGGTGCCGCTGCTTCGGGCCGTGGAGGAACTGATCGACTTCGTAACAGCATGAACCCGCCTGTGCGCGCAGACGTGTCACGATGGCGGTATGCCTGCGTGGCTGATCTGGCTGATCATCTCGGCGGCGCTCGCCGCGGCCGAGACGATGTCGCTCGCGTTCGTCCTCGCGATGTGCGCGGGCGGCGCCGCGGCTGCCGCGATCACTGCCGCAGCCGGCGCGCCCGGCGCGATCCAGGTGGTGGTCGCCATCATCGTCTCGCTCGGCCTGCTGGCGTTCGTGCGCCCGGTGGCCCGTCGTGAGCTGACCGGGGACGTGCAGCACGTCACCGGGGTGGCGGCGCTGGTCGGCATGGAGGCCGTGGTGCTCAGCCGGGTCGACGCCCACGGCGGCCGGATCCGTCTCAACGGCCAGGAGTGGTCGGCGCGCGCGTTCGACCGCACCCAGGTCGTGCCCGCGGGGGCGACCGTGCGGGTCATGGAGATATCCGGAGCTACGGCCATCGTCTGGGAGGAACCGTGAGCCCCATCTACCGAGGAGACAGCACATGACCGCTGGCGTGATCGCCGCGATCGTGATCGCGATCGTGATCATCATCATCCTGGTGCGCAGCGTGCGCATCGTGCCACAGGCCCGAGCCGCGGTGGTCGAGCGGCTGGGGCGCTATGTCCGCACCGCAACGCCCGGCCTCACCCTGCTCGTGCCGTTCGTCGACCGGATGCGCCCGCTGATCGACCTGCGCGAGCAGGTGGTCAGCTTCCCGCCGCAGCCGGTGATCACCTCCGACAACCTGACCGTCGCCATTGACACGGTCATCTACCTGCAGGTCACCGACCCGCGCGCGGCCACCTACGAGATCCAGAACTACATCCAGGCCGTCGAGCAGCTGACGATCACCACCTTGCGCAACGTGGTCGGGTCGATGGACCTCGAGCAGACGCTGACCAGCCGCGACTCGATCAACACCCAGCTGCGCGGCGCGCTGGACGAGGCCACCGGCCCCTGGGGGATCCGGGTGGCCCGCGTCGAGATCAAGGCGATCGACCCGCCGCCGTCCATCCAGGACGCGATGGAGGCGCAGATGCGCGCCGACCGGAACAAGCGCGCCGTGATCCTCACCGCGGAGGGGCAGCGCGAGTCGGCGATCAAGTCCGCCGAGGGCGAGAAGGCGGCGAAGATCCTTGCCGCGGAGGGCCAGAAGCAGGCGGCGATTCTCGCGGCCGAGGCGGAGCGGCAGTCCCGCATCCTGCGCGCCGAGGGGGAGCGGGCGGCCCGTTACCTCGCCGCGCAGGGGCAGGCAAAGGCGATCGAGACGACGTTCAACGCCATCCACGCCGCCAAGCCGGACCCGGCGCTGCTCGCCTACCAGTACCTGCAGACGCTGCCGCAGATCGCGCAGGGCGACGCCAACAAGATGTGGATCGTGCCCAGCGAGTTCAGCAAGGCCCTGGAGGGCTTGGCCAAGCTCACCGGTGCCGAGGGCGAGGAGGCACCGTCCTGGCTCGCCGCGCAGAGCAGCGGCAACGGCGCGCTGTCCGGCGCCGAGCTGGACACGACCGGCTGGTTCGACTCCAACCTGCCGCCGGCGAGCGAGCAGCCGGAGGCGATCAACCTGAGGGCATCGGACTACGACCCGGACTCGCTGGCCGCGCGGTCCGGCCTGCCACCGCAGCCCGAGCAGGGAGGGCCGGCGTACCTGCCGAGCGCCGCGCCGCAGCCGCCGGTCGTGGAGCCTGAGCCTTAACCCCTGGCGGACGCGCGTCTTGTTGCCATAGGGTTGCGACAGCGCTTTGTTGCAACTAGGTGGCAACAAAGGTTCTTGACGCACGGGGAGACGCGCGAGTGGCCACGGTCGGGGACCTGGAGCGGTCGCCCGCGGTGCTGCGACGGGTGCGGCGCTCGCTGACTGCGGCCGAGTGGCGGCGCGTCGCGGGCATGTCCGCGACCATCGTCGGATTGCACGCCGCCGGCTTCGGGCTGCTGTTGCTCGTCGTGGCGCCGCAGCACCTCGCGCTGGGCAGCCAGACGTTCGGCGTCGGGCTGGGGCTCACCGCCTACACGCTGGGCATGCGGCACGCGTTCGACGCCGACCACATCGCCGCCATCGACAACACCACCCGCAAGCTGATGGCGGAGCGCCGCCGCCCGCTCTCGGTCGGGTTCTGGTTCTCGCTGGGCCACTCGACGATCGTCTTCGGGCTCTGTGTGCTGCTCAGCCTCGGCATCCGGTCGGTCGTCGGGCAGGTCCGCGACGACAACTCGACGCTGCACAACGTCACCGGCACGGTCGGGGTGAGCGTCTCGGGCAGCTTCCTCCTGCTGCTCGGCGTGGTGAACCTGGTCGTGCTCGTCGGGATCGTGAAGGTGTTCCGGGGGATGCGCAGCAACCACTTCGACGACCGCGAGGTCGAGGCGCTGCTCGCCAACCGCGGCCTGCTCAACCGGATCCTCGCCCGCGCCACCCGCGCGGTGCGTAAGCCGTGGCACATGTACCCGGTCGGGGTGCTCTTCGGCTTCGGGTTCGACACCGCGACCGAGATCTCGCTGCTCGTGCTGGCGAGCACCAGCGCGGCGCTCGCGCTCCCGTGGTACGCGATCATGTGCCTGCCGATCCTGTTCACGGCGGGGATGTGTCTCTTCGACACGATCGACGGCTCGTTCATGAACTTCGCCTACGGATGGGCGTTCTCTAACCCGGTCCGCAAGATCTACTACAACATGACGGTCACCGCGTTGAGCGTGCTCGTCGCGCTGGTCATCGGCGGCGTCGAGCTGCTCGGCCTGCTCTCGCAGAAGCTCGGCCTCGACGGCGGGCTTTGGGCGCTGCTCGGCCGGATCGGCGACTTCCAGTACACCGGCTACTTGCTGGTGGGGCTCTTCGTCGCCACCTGGGCGGTCTCGTTGGCTGTCTGGCGGTACGGCCGCATCGAGGAGCGCTGGACGCCCGTCCCGCCGTCGGACGGCTGAGCGTTCAGAAGCTGGTCGCCGACCACGGCGCGAGCGGCGTCGCGAGCATCGCGTCGAGGCGATCCAGCGCGCCGGGCGTCAGCTCGTCGACCATGCCGCGCAGCTGCTGCTGGCGCAGGCTGAACCCGCCCAGATAGGCGGACGCCAGCGCCGGTTGCGCGATGCGCAGGTCGGCGCCGTGGGCGCCGGCGCGAGTGCAGGACGCACCGTCTGGACCGGCGCCGAGCAGGTAGCGGCCCGCGGCGTAGCCGCCCGGCGCGTCGTCGACGACCTCCAGGACCAGCCGGTCGGCGCGCGCGTAGTGCCGTGCGGCCAGCGCCGCCGGCACGTCCAGCAGGCGCAGCCAGAGCCCGTCGCCGGCGTAGGTCTGGCGTAGCGCCCGCCCGTCGGGGAGCAGCCAGCGCACCGGCTCGTCCACGGGCCGCTCGTCCAGCTTCAGCTCGCCGACGGCGTCGATGCCGCTGAGGTAGGCCCACAGGCCGCGGTAGGCGTCGTCGGTGGCGGCCTGCAGGTCGCCGACGGTGACGGTCGCGAGGGATCCGTCGAGGTCGAAGTCGTGCTTCGGCGACCACCAGGCGAAGCCGTCGACGCCGTCCGGTCCCTCGTGGACCACGTAGGTCGGCGTCGGCTCCCCGACGGATCGGCTGGGCGCCACGCCGTGCAAGCCGAGCGTCGAGTCCCACCAGGGCTGGCGCCGCTCGATGTTGCCGGCCCGCAACAGCCGCGCCCGGTCGAACACCGGCGCAGCGAGCTCGCCCAGCTCGCCGGCCTCGACCTGGCGCACCTGGCCGTGCTCGGCCGGCGGCAGCACGCCGCCACGCCGCGGGTAGAGCGTGTAGCGCGCGGCGACCTCGGCCGGGGCGTACCCGTAGCGGCCGTAGATCGGCCACTCCGCGGCGATCAGGATGCTGACTACGTCGCCGCGCTCGCGTGCCGCCTGCAGCGAGTCGGTCACCAAGGCGGTGAGCAGGCCGCGCCGGCGGTGCGTCGCGGCCACCGTGACACTGGTGAGCCCGTCGGCGGGCACCTGTCCGCCGGGGACGGTGACCTGCGTTTCCAGCGTGGCCAGGGTCGCCACCCACCGCCCGCCGGCCCGCGCGCCCCACCGGCGCTCGGGCCGCCAGTTGCGCAGCCGGGACTCGGTGTTGCGCTGGAAGCGCTCGCCGTGCGGGTCGCCGAAGAAGGTGGTGGCCAGCGTGGCGGCCCACGCCGGGCACTCCTCGACGGGGATGGGGTGCACCAGCTCGACGTCTCCCATCCTCACCAGCCTGCCAGGTCAGCGCCGCGTGCGCAGGCGGATTAGGGCGGGATCAGGACCGGGCCGCCGTGCCACCGCGCACGTCGACTTTGCCCCGCTGCGACACGCCGGCGGCGCCTCTCAGCGTGTCAGCGCGGGGCAAAGTCGCGGGCAGCCGCCCGTCAGATCCAGCTGATCTTGCCGTGCAGGTACACGTAGCCGACGAAGCTCACGGCGTCGATCACCGAGTGCGCGATCACCATCGGCAGCACGCGTCGTCTGCGCTGGAACCACCAGCCGAAGATCAGCCCCATCACCAGGTTGCCGAAGAACCCGCCGTAGCCCTGATAGAGGTGGTAGCTGCCGCGTAGCACCGCCGACGCAGCCAGCGCCCGTGAGTCCGACCAGCCCATCTGCCGCAGCCGGGTGAGCAGGTAGCCGACGACGACGATCTCCTCCAGCACCCCGTTCTGGACCGCGTCGAGGACCAGCAGCGGCACCCGGTACCAGACGTCGGGCAGGCTTACCACGTTGAGCGTCGCGCTGAACCCCAGCTCGTGTGCGGCCCACACCAGCGCCAGGCCGGGGATGCCGATCAGCGCGGCGAAGCCGATGCCCTGCAGCAGGTCGGTGCGCGGGCGGCGCAGGTCGAGCCCGATGCCGAAGCCCCGCCCGCCGGGGTCGCGACGCAACAGCACCAGCGCGAGGGCCGCGGGCATCAGCCCGTTGAGCACGTCGGCCAGGCCGTCGAGCAGGTCCAGCCACGGGAAGCTGGTGTGCGGCCCGGACACCACGGTGGCGGTCGTGGCCGCGATCCCGCCTTTGACGGTGATCTGGGCGCGGATGTAGTAGAGCAGGGCGTAGATGCCCGACATGCCGAGTGACACGCCGAGGACGGCGAGCACCTCGAGCCCGTAGCGCGGACGCACGGCCGGCTGCTGGCTCGTCTGCGTCTCGGTCACCGGGCCAGTGTGCCCGGTGACCGAGACGGCGGGTCAGCTCTGGGCGAGAACTGCCTCGATCTCCAGCGCGATTGCGATCTTGTCGCCGACGACCACGCCGCCACCGTCCATCGGGATGCTGATGTCGATGCCGAAGTCACGGCGGTTGATCTCGGCGGTCGCGGAGAATCCGGCACGCTGGCCGCCGTACGGGTCGGGGGTGAAGCCGTTGAGCTCCAGGGTGAGCTGCACCGGGCGGGTAACGCCGTGCAGGGTCAGCTCGCCGTCGACCAGCCAGCGGTCGCCCGACGCGGTGATCTCGGTCGAGCGGTAGGTCATGGTCGGGTACTTCTCGACCTCGAAGAAGTCGGCCGAGCGGATGTGGTCGTCGCGCTGCTGGCTGCGCGTGTCGATCGAGTTCAGGTCGATGGTCGCGGTCACCGACGAGTCGAGCGGGTCGCCCGCGGTGACGATCGTGCCGTCGAAGGCGGTGAACTGCCCGCGCACCTTGCTCACCATCATGTGTCGGACGGTGAACGAGACGTCCGAGTGCACGGTGTCGATGGTCCAGGTGCCGGTGACGTAGCCGGGGATCTCGAGCGTTGCAGTGGTCATGGGGAATGGCTTCCTTCCACGTAGATGAGAGTTCAACTACATCGCAGCCGACGTTACTCCCCGCGGATCGCCTGTTGCAAGTTCAACTAGCTCAGCCTGCGAGGCGCTGCACCAGCAGCGTCTGCAGGCCGCCGCCGACCACTCCGCGCGCGTCGCCGAGCGTCGAACGGGCCACCGCTGCGCCCTGCCCGCCGAGCTGGGTGACGGCGTCCATGCGCAGCCACTCGCCGCCGAGCGGCCGGGAGAGGTGGATGTCGAGGTCGACGTTGAGGAAAGACCACTGCTGCCAGGAGAGCTCGGCGGAGATCCCGCTGGCCGAGTCGCCGATCAGGGCCGCGAGCTGCAGGCTCGACGGCCGTTCGCCGGCGACGAGCGGGACGCGCGGTCGCGCCCACACTGCCGCAGGGCCAGGCCCGACCGCGTCGCCCGATTCGACCCGCCACTCGATGTGGTCGGCGTATCCGAACGACCACTGGCTGGAAAGCCCCGGCAGCTCGGGTCGTGGACCGGCCAGCTCGCCCGTCGCGGGGCTGCTGCCGTCCCCTCCGGGAACCGCACGCAGCAGCCACACTCGCGCGTGCAGGCAGTCGCGGGCGGCGGCGCGGAGCACCACCTCGACGAGCACGGCGCTGCGGGCGGCCCGCACGATGCTCGCCCTGGCGTGCACGTCGCCCACCGGCGTCGGGCCCGCGAACTCGGCGGCGAGGCGAAGCGCGACCAGGTCGCTACGCCCCGTCTCGGCCTCGACCAGGCGTTCGGCGGCGCGGACGGCAAGAGCGCCGGGCGGCCCGCCGTGCTGAAGCTGGTCCGACCACGGGCCGACGGTCGCCGCGGTCGCCAGGTAGTGGCCTGCTTGCGGGGATTCGTCCGCGATCCGAAAGAAGAAACGCTCCACGCCGGGGCACGTTATTGCACGCCCCAGCCGCGGATGCAATAGAGTGCACGGTCGAAGGGGCGAGCGGCACATCCCTCCCGTGCCGCCGCCCCTTCCCCATGCCCGGGCGGCGCTGCCGCCGGCTTATGGCGCGACGAGCAGGCCCAGCTCCACCAGCTCGTCGACCGACACGCCCAGCCCGCAGGCGCCGAACGAGGCCAGCAGCGCCCGGATCGCGACCACGTCGCCCTCGGACGCGGTGCCGAGCCAGCGCGCGACCCGGCGCCGGTCCCGCTCACCGAGCGCGGCCGCCGTCGTCGTGACGCTCCCGGTCGCCGCCGCGACCCGCGCCGCCCACGCGATGTTGAGGAACCCGTGGTGGTCCTCCCGCACACCGCGATCGGTGCAGCGCACCGCGTGCGGCACGCCGCCCGAGCAGCGCAACGGCAGCCGCTCCGCGGCGCAGAGTACGAGCGCCTCGGCAACCTCCTGCTCGGGCCGGAACGGGTGCAGCCGGGTGCCTCCCGCGCGCAGCTTCAGGCCGACCCCGCGCGCCGCCATCTCGTGGACGAGCCGTTCGCTGAGCGCGCCCCGGGGCAGCTCGAGGAAGAACCGCAGGCCAACTTGCGCCACGCCGGCCAGCCGGCGCATCCCGTCCCGCATGGTGTGCGAGCCGAGCGGCAGCTCCACGCAGCGCACCCGCAGGTGGTGACTGTGCGCGATACCGGTCATCGCCGCCGGCAGCGACTCGGGGCCCGCGGGCGCGACCACGGACACGTCCACCGGCTCCAGGCCGCAGTGCGCGACCCGTCCGTCCAGTGCCGCCAGCCGTTCGGCCAGGCAGCCCAGTGAGCCGACCAGATCCCCGTACCAGGCGAGGCGGTGCAGCGTGTGCTCGTGCAGCGCCTGGTTCATCGACTCGTCCAGGGGTGGGAACATCGCCGCGTCGGTGAACAGGCCGCTGAACAGGGCGGCCAGGTGGGACGGGGTCATAGTTCCTTCAGCGGGCCTGGTGGACACCGCCGACGGCCCATGGCGGCTGATCACGGATGGCCGGGTCATCGGCGATCGCGGACCATCCTCGACCGCCCGGGTAACGATAGGGGGACGGAACGGCCACGAATGCCGGCGCGGGGGCATCGGCGGCTTGCACCCGTCGACCGGGCGGTAGGTTGCGCAGCGTGCCGCCTGCGCTGTCCGCTCCCGCCGACGTGGCGTCGGTGCGGTTCGACCTGCCCGACCCGCACGGGCAGGTGCGCGAGGCGCTGCTGTGGCTGGACCTCGGACGGTGCTTCGAGCCGGCGCCGATGACCGCGGTGCCCGGCGGGTGGACGGTCCAGCTCGCCCGCCCGCCGGTGCAGCGGCTGCAGTACCTCTTCCTGCTGCGGTTGACCGACGGCTCGCAAACGCTGGTCTGCGATCCGACCAACCCGCACCGGGTGGCGACGGCGTTCGGCGAGCACTCGGTGCTGGAGTTTCCCGGTTACCGACCGCCGGCCTGGCTCACCGCCGAGCCGCCACCCGGGCGTCGCGCCGAGTTCCGGGTGGACGCCGCCGGGCTGGGCGGGCTGCTACCCGTCACGATCTGGTCTCCGCCGTGGGCCGGCTGCGGCGAGCGGCTGCCGCTGCTCGTGCTGCACGACGGGCCGGAGTTCGACCGGCTCGCGTCGTTCACCCGGTTCGCGGCGGCGATGATCGAGGCCGGTCGGCTGCCCCCGCACCGCCTCGCGCTGCTCGGCCCAGGCGAGCGGAACCGGTGGTACGCCGCCAACCCCGACTACGCGAGCGCGCTGCACCGCACGATGCGCATGATCGGCGACACCTTCGCGACCCGGGGGCCGAGCGTGCTCGCCGGCGCCAGCCTGGGCGCGCTCGCCGCGTTGCACGCGGCCACCACCGAGACCGGAGCGGTCGGCGGGCTGTTCCTGCAGTCGGGGAGCTTCTTCCGTCCCAGCCTCGACGCGCAAGAGAGCGACTTCGGCGGATTCGGGGCCGTCACGGCGTTCGTCGAGTCGTTCGACCTGGCGCCGCCTGCCGCCCCGCTGGACATCGCGATGACCGCCGGGCTCGCCGAGGAGAACCTGGCCAACAACCGCCAGATGGCCGCCGCGCTCAGCCGGCTGGGGCACCGGGTCGTCCTCGCCGAGGTGCCGGACGCGCACAACTACACCTGCTGGCGCGACGCGCTCGACCCGCACCTGGTCGACCTGCTCGTCGCGGTGTGGACGCGATGAGCCACCCCGCGATCGTGCAATTCCGCAACGGAGCCCGAGTGAGAGGGATGGCATGGACAGCGAGGTACGCCACCTGGTCGGTCTGCTGCTCGGCACGGAGGACGACTGGCCGCGCGCTTTCGAGGCGCTGCTGCAGGCCGCGGGCCCGGTGACCGACGGCGGCAACCGGCACCACTTCGACACCGCGCGGCTATGCATCGAGCCGTTCTCGCTGCGGGCCAAGCCCGGTGCCGAGCTGGTGATCGATCGCCTCGCCTACTGGTACTACCACCCGCGCGAGTGGCTCAAGAAGGTCGCGCTCATGGACGACGTCTACCTGCTCAACTCGCCGTTCACCTTCCAGGCCATGGAGAAGCACGCCGCGTACTGCGCCATGATGCGACTCGGCCTGAAGGTGCCCGAAACCGTGCTCGTGCCGTACAAGAACCCGCTCGACCACGCCAAGTACGCCTACACCGCCGCGCAGTACAACCGGCAGTTCGACCTAGAAGAGCTAGCCGAGATCGTCGGCTACCCGCTCTACATGAAGCCGTACGACGGGGGAGCGTGGCGCGGTGTGTCGCGCATCCGCGACGCCGACGAGCTGAACCGCGCCTACGACCAGTCCGGCGAGATGCTGATGCACCTGCAGGCGAGCGTCGAGGGCTACGACGTCTTCGCCCGCGCGCTCTCGATCGGCGCCGAGACGATGGTCATGCGGTTCGACCCGTCGTTGCCGATGCACGAGCGCTACCGCGTCGAGCACGGCTTCCTGGACGCGCGCGCCGGCGACGAGGTGGTGACGATCTCGCGTACCGTCAACGCGTTCTTCCGGTGGGAGTTCAACTCCTGCGAGGTGCTCGTCCGCGACGGCGAGGTCTTCCCGATCGACTACGCCAACGCCTGCCCCGACGTCGCGGTCACCTCGCTGCACTACTACTTCCCGTGGGCGATCCGCACGCTGGTCAAGTGGACGATCTTCTGCCTGGTGACCGGGCGGCGGCCCAGCCTGGACCTCGACACCCGCGCCTACTTCGACATCGCCGACCGCGCGGAGAGCTCCTACGAGCAGAAACTCGCCGGTTACCGCCGGCTGTCCGACAGCTACCTCGACGTCGACCGGTACCGGGAGTTCTGCGACACCCACCTCGCGGAGTTCGACGAACGCGTGTTCGACTGGATGACCGGCCCGGAGTTCGACCGGCTGCTCGTCGACACCGTGGTCGCCACCTACCCGCCGCACGAGCACGAACAGTTCCTCGCGCACTTCCGCGGCCTGGTGGGGCTGTGGACGCGCGACGAGGCCGACCGCCTCGGCCGCTCGCCGCAACCGATGAGCTAAGGGTTACCGTCGCTCAGCCACCACAACCCTGAGATCATCGCCAAAAGCGGTTAGCGCTTTTCGATCGGGACGAACGACCGCTGGGTGGGGCCGGTGTAGAGCTGGCGGGGCCGCCCGATCCGGGTGTGTGGATCGTTGATCATCTCGTGCCACTGGGCGATCCAGCCAGGCAGCCGGCCGATAGCGAAGAGCACGGTGAACATCTTGGTGGGAAAGCCCATCGCCCGGTACAGCAGCCCGGTGTAGAAGTCGACGTTCGGGTAGAGCTTGCGCGAGACGAAGTAGTCGTCCGAGAGCGCGACGCCCTCCAGTTCCACCGCGATGTCGAGCAGATCGTCGCGCTTGCCCAGCGCGGAGAGCACCTCGTCCGCGGTCCGCTTGATGATCGCCGCCCGGGGGTCGTAGTTCTTGTAGACGCGGTGCCCGAAGCCCATCAGCTTGACCCCGGCCTCGCGCTTCTTCACCTTCTCCACGAACGCCGATACGTCGCCGTGGTTGTCGCGGACCTGCTCGAGCATCGCGAGCACCTCGGCGTTGGCACCGCCGTGTAGCGGGCCGGAGAGCGCATGGATGCCGGCCGAGATCGACGCGAACAGGTTGGCCCTCGCCGAGCCGACGAGCCGCACCGTCGACGCGGAACAATTCTGCTCGTGGTCGGCGTGCAGGATGAACAGCAGGTCCAGCGCCCGCACCATCACCGGGTCGACCTCGTACGGCTCGGCGGGGAAACCGAAGGTCATCCGCAGGAAGTTCTCGACCAGGCCGAGGGAGTTGTCCGGGTACAGGAACGGCTGGCCCACCGACTTCTTGTACGCGTACGCCGCGATCGTCGGCAGCTTGGCCAGCAGCCGGATCGTCGACAGCTCGGCGTCGGCCTCGACGGACGGGTCGAGCTGGTCCTGGTAGAACGTCGACAGCGCCGATACCGCCGAGGAGAGCACCGGCATCGGGTGCGCGTCGCGGGGGAAGCCGTCGAAGAACCGCTTGAGCTCCTCGTGCAGCAGGGTGTGCCGGCTGATCTTCGCCGTGAACCCGGCCAGCTGGTCGGCGGTGGGCAGCTCGCCGTTGATCAGCAGGTAGCTCACCTCGAGGAACGACGAGTGCTCGGCGAGCTCGTCGATCGGGTAGCCGCGGTAGCGCAGGATGCCGGCGTCGCCGTCGATGTAGGTGATCGCCGAGGTGCACGAGCCGGTGTTGGCGAAGCCCGGGTCGTAGGTGACCAGTCCTGCCTTGGCGAGCAGCGGGGAAATGTCGACGCCCGGTGCGCCCTCGGTGCTCGCGACCATCTCGAGTTCGAGGTCGTCAGCTCCCGGACGGCGCAGCGAGACGGATTCCGGCAGGTCGGTGCTGGCAAGATCGTCCGGCATTGTGTGCCCCTCTCGACAGGCGGTGAGTCCGACCATACTTGGCGGGGCGACCGCCCGTGCGGCGTGCGGCGAACCCCTCAGCGGGGGACGCCGTGCCGGGCGCGGGGCGGGGCCGGCCCGGCCGCCGTCCCCGCCCGCTGGGACCGCAGCGGACCGGTGAGGTGAACCAGCATCGCCACGAAGGTGAGCAGCCATGCCGCCAGGGCCACCCAGCTCTCGTCGGCCCCGACCGCCTCCAGGAAGGGCAGGTGATCGACCTGGCCGAGGTAGTGACACGCCACGCTGTACATGCCGAGCGGGAAGACGACGCTCCACCAGGTCGGGTCGTAGCGGACCGGGATGCGGTGCACCACATGCCGCCACCAGCCGGCAGCGACCAGCGCCGGGATCAGCCAGGTGCCGAACGCCCAGATGACCACGGCCGCGCCGGCGATCAGTCCGCGTGTCGCGTCGGCCATCGGTGCGTTCGCCATCTGCACGATCTTGGCGGCGCCGACCACGGTGATCGCGGTGGCGCCCATGGAGACCCAGTACGGCTGGGTGAGATCCTTCGGGCCGAGCTCGTAGAGCATCATCCGGGCGGCGACGAAGATCCCCGCCGCGGCGTAGAGGAACACCCCGACCGCCCACGAGAAGACCGCGACGAGGGCGAGCGCGTCGCGCCCCGACCCGGCCGACGGCTGCAGGGTGCCGGAGAGCACGGCGACCGACTGGCTCGCCACCACCCAGATGAACCACGTGCCGTTCGCGTCGGCGACCACCGGCCGCTCCGCCCGACCCAGCACGGCCGTCCACGGGATCAGGTAGCCGAGCAGCACCCAGGCCAGCCAGCCGACCACGAGCAGCACCGTGGCGACTGTGTGGTGGCCGTCTCCGGCGAGGCGGGTACCGAGCACGTCGGTGGCCGCGATGAACGTGTAGAAGCCGAAGCCACGGCTCGGGTTGGTCAGATCGGAGACCAGTTCGGCACGGAAGGAGATCAGCCGCCACAGGCTCAGCACGACGAGCACGGCGTAGGTGGCGGCTGTGATCCACAGCAACGGAACCGATATCCAGTACACCGGCTGGTTCTTCATCGCGATCGAGACGATGCCGCTGGCCATCACCAGCGCGAAGTAGCCGGGATGCAGGGTGCGCGCCCCGTCGCGGATCACACCCCGCCGGCGCGCGGGCGACGCCCCGCCGGCGCCGTCAGTAGGGAACACCGATCTTTCGCCACTTCCGCCCGCCGGTGCCCGGCTCGTGCGGGTGCCCCGCCACGCGGCTGCGGATCACGACATACGGCCGCCAGAGGTACCACAGCGGATAGCTCCAGGCGTGCACGAGCCGGCTGAACGGCCATACGGCGAAGATCGCCCAGGCGGCGGTGGCATGCACCTGGTACATGATGGGTGCTTTGCTGATGGCGCTGACGTCCGGGTTGCCGGTGAACAGACTGCGGAACCAGATCGAGACGGTGTTGCGGTAGTCGTAGCCGCCGCCGAACTCCTGCACGCCCAAAGTGAGGTAGATGCCGAGGATGACGATGATGCCGAGCAGGATCAGCGCCAGATAGTCGACGGCACTGGTGGTAGCCCGCACCCGCGGCACCATGGTGCGCCGGAACACGAGAATCCCGGCGCCGATGAGCACGCCGAACGCCGCAATCGAGCCGGCGACGCCGGAGAACGTGGTGTACACGCTCTCCGGGATGCCGATCGCTTCGGTCCAGCTCTTGGGGATGAGGATGCCGAGTACGTGCCCGCCGATGGCGGCGAAGGTTGCGTAGTGGAACAGCGGGGCACCCCATTTGAGCAGACGGCGTTCCTGCAGCTGGGTGGAGCGGCTGGTCCAGCCGAATTGGTCGTAGCGCCAGCGCCAGATGTGTCCGACGACGAACACCACCATCGCCGCGTAGGGCAGGATCACCCACCACCACATGTCCGCTGTGCTCATGCTCGCTCCACCAGATGTCGCTCGTCGCTCACCGCGCACCTCCGGGCGCGAGGTATTCGGGTGGTGCGAACGGTTCCAGCCCGACCTCTTCGCGCGGCGGACCGGACTCCCACGCGCGGCGAACATGGTCGATTTCGCGCCGCCCGAGGCCGGGCAGTTGCGCAGCGACGGCGGCCACGACATCGGCGTACGGCGAGTCGGCCTCGGCAAGGGCGCGACGCAGCAGTTCGATGTCGGCGCGGTGCCCGTGCAGCAACCTTTCGCCGCGCGGGTGCAGCGCGGCGAAGTCGAGCATCATCGGCAGGTAGTCGGGCAGCTCGTCCTCGGTCGGGATCAGGCCGGCGTCGCGGTATGCGGTCTTGACCACCACCATCGCCATGCCCCGCTTGCGCGTGTCGCCGTAGCGGTAGTACGTCAGGTAGAGCGCGCACCGGCGGCGCAGGTCGAAGGTGCGTACGTAGTGCGCCGCGACCTCGGACGGGTCGGTGCCGCGCAGCCAGCCGAGGAACCGACCGAACGCCTCGCGGGCCGGCTTCGGCCTGGTGTCGGCCGCCGCAGCGTCGAGTGCGTCCAGCCCGTCGAACAGCGCCGCGGTCGGGTATTGCAGCAGCACCGATGCGAGTTTGTACGTGGTGTTCATTACTCGCTCCGCAAGCGTCGCTCGGTGTTCATTGCTCGCTCCGCAAGCGTCGCTCGGTGTTCATTGCTCGCTCCGCAAGCGTCGCTCGGTCTTCATTGCTGGTTTCGCTGCCGGTCGCCGAGGAGCGGAAGTTGGGTGCGTCCCTCGGGTTCCCAGTGCGTGATGCCGTGCGGGCCGGGCGGCCCCTGCCCGCCCATCCCCGGCCCGCCGTCGGTGTCCAAGCTGCAGAACAGTTGCTCGTGCTGGCCCATCAGCCGGCCCGCCTCCTCGGCGTGCGCGAGCGGGATGACGTAGCGCTGGTCGTACTTCGCGATGGCCAGCAGCCGGTAGAGATCGTCGAGATCGTTCACCGTCGAGCCGACCGATGCGGGGAGGTCCTCGTCCAGCTCGACTCCGAGTTGCCCGGCGCGCTGGATCGCGCGGACCGCGGCGAGTTTGCGCAGCACGGTGCGCACGACTGTGGCGTCGCCGGCAGTGAACAGGTTGGCGAGGTAGTCGATGGGTATGCGCAGCGCGTCGATGGTCGCGAAGACGTGGTCGGGGCGGTCTTGGTCATAACCCGCTGCGTTGACGACGTCGGCAACCGGCGACAGCGGCGGGATGTACCACACCATCGGCAGCGTCCGGTACTCCGGGTGCAGGGGCAGTGCGACGCGGTGTCGCACCGCCAACGCGTAGACCGGCGAGCGCTGCGCGGCCTGGATCCAGTCGTGCGGCACACCGTCGCGCGCCGCGGCTGCCTGTACCTCCGGGTCGTTCGGGTCGAGGAACACCGAAAGCTGCGCCTCGTAGAGCCCCTGAATCTCGGGCGTGGCGGCGGCACCGAGCACCTTGTCGGCGTCGTAGAGGAACAGCCCGAGGTAGCGCAGCCGGCCGACGCAGGTCTCGGAGCAGACGGTGGGCTGGCCGGCCTCGATGCGCGGGAAGCAGAACGTGCACTTCTCCGCCTTGCCGGTGCGGTGGTTGAAGTAGACCTTTTTGTACGGGCAGCCCGAGACGCAGAACCGCCAGCCGCGGCACCGGTCCTGGTCCACCAGCACGATGCCGTCCTCGGCCCGCTTGTACATCGCCCCGGACGGGCACGAGGCGACGCACGACGGGTTGAGGCAGTGTTCGCAGATGCGCGGCAGGTAGAACATGAACACCTGCTCGAAGTCCATCCGGACCTGCTCCTCGAGCCCTTTCAGGTTCGGGTCGCGGATGGCGGTCTCCGGCGCGCCGGCGAGGTCGTCGTCGAAGTTGCTGCCCCACTTCACCGTCATGTCCCGCCCGGTCAACGCACTGATGGAATGCGCGGACGGGTTCAGCGTGCCCAGCGGCGCGTCGATCACCGTCTGATAGTCGTAGGTCCACGGGTCGCCGTAGTCGTCGATGCTCGGCAGGTCCGGGTTGTAGAAGATCGATAGCAGCCGCTTGATCCGGCTGCCGGCCTTGAGTTGCAGCCGGCCCTTGCGGTCCAGCGTCCAGCCGCCGTGCCACTGCTCCTGGTCCTCGTAGCGCTTGGGATAGCCGATGCCCGGCTTGGTCTCCACGTTGTTGAAGTAGACGTACTCGGTGCCCGGTCGGTTGGTCCAGACCTGCTTGCAGGTGACCGAGCAGGTGTGGCAGCCGATGCACTTGTCGAGGTTCATCACCATCGCAACTTGGGCCATTACCCGCATGGTGGCTCCTCGGGAACGTCCATCATCGGCACAGACGGCGTCATCAGTATTCGACCTCCTGGGCGCGGCGGCGGATGACGGTGATCTCGTCGCGCTGGTTGCCGGTCGGCCCGTAGTAGTTGAATCCGTAGCTGAGCTGCGCATACCCGCCGATCATGTGCGTCGGCTTGACCACCAGCCGGGTCAGCGAGTTGTCACCGCCGCCGTGCCAGCCGGAGATCTCCGACCGCGGGGTCATGAGGTGCCGGTCCTTCGCGTGGTACATGAACACCGTCCCGGCCGGCATGCGATGGGTCACCGCCGCCCGGCAGACCACGACGCCATTGCGGTTGTAGGCCTCGATCCAGTCGTTGTCCGTGACGCCGATCTTGGCGGCGTCGACCGGGCTCATCCAGATGACCGGCCCGCCGCGGAACAGCCGCAGCATGTGCAGGTTGTCCTGGTACTCGGAGTGGATGGACCACTTCGAGTGCGGCGTCAAATACCGCAGTGTGATCTCGGGACGGTTCGGATCATGCAGCCCCTGCTCGCCGAAGTGCCGCGCGTAGTCCAGCGGTGGCCGGAAGGTGGGCAGCCATTCCCCGCACTCGGCGACCCAGTCGTGGTCGAGGAAGAAGTGCATCCGCCCGGTCAGCGTGTGCCACGGCTTCTTCCGCTCGACGTTGACCACGAACGGCGAGTACCGCCGCCCGCCGTTCTCGCTACCCGACCACTCCGGCGACGTGATCACCGCGCGCGGCTGCACCTGGGTGTCCTGGAAGGTGATCTGGTCTCCCGCGCGCTCCTCGGCCAGGTCGGCCAGCGGCACGCCGGTCCGCTTTTCCAGCTCGCGCCACCCGGCCAGCGCCACCTGACCGTTGGTGGTACCGGACAGCGCGAGGATGGCCTCCGCGAGGTCGATGTCGCGCGCGAGCGATGGCCGCCCGTCCCCCGGACCGCCGCGGACCCTGCCGTTGCGCCGGCGCAGGTAGTCGACGGCCTCGGTGGGCACGTTCGTGATGCCCTTCGTCGTCATGCCGGCCCGATCGATGATCGGCCCCACCGCGGCCAGTTTCGCGGCCACCGCGGTGTAGTCCCGTTCGACCGCGATCAGCTTCGGCATGGTCAGGCCGGGTACCGGGTCGCACTCGCCGTGCTTCCAGTCGCGCACCGGCCCCGGCTGGGCGAGCTCCTCGGCAGTGTCGTGCGCCAGGGGGGCGGCCAGTACGTCGGTGCGGGTGCCGAGATGGTCCGCCGCCAACCGGGAGAACACGGCGGCGATGGTGTGGAACGCGTCGAAGTCGGTGCGGGCCTGCCACGGCGGCGGGATCGCCGGGTTGAACGAGTGCACGAATGGGTGCATGTCGGTGCTGGAGATGTCGTGCTTCTCGTACCAGGTCGCGGCCGGCAGCACGATGTCGGAGTAGGTGCAGGTGCTCGTCATCCGGAAGTCCATGGTGGTGACCAGGTCGAGCTTCGCGCGCGGGGCCGGCTCGCGCCACGCCACCTCGACCGGACGCAGGCCCTCCGGTGTTTCGTCGGCTCGCACCGCGTCGGCGATGCCGAGCAGGTGACGCATGAAGTACTCCATGCCCTTGCCCGACGAGCCGAGCAGGTTTGCTCGCCACACGGTCATGACCCGCGGGAAGTTCACCGGGTTGTCGGGATCTTCGCCGGCGAACTGCAGCCGGCCCGCGCGCAGTTCGTCCACGACGTAGTCGCCGACCGGCTTGCCGGCAGCCGCCGCCGCGTCCGCGATGCCCAGTGGGTTGCGGTCGAAGGTCGGGTAGGACGGCTGCCAGCCCAGCCGGGACGCCTGCGCCAGGCAGTCGGCGAACGCCCGTCCGGCGAACAGCCCGCGACCGAGCGGGCTGGCGATCTCCTCGGCGCGGAACCGCTCGTAGCGCCACTGGTCGGTGTGCAGGTAGAAGTACGACGTGCCGGTCATGTGCCGGGTCGGGCGCTGCCAGTCCAGCGCGAAGGCCATCTGCATGAACCCGGTCAGCGGGCGCACCTTCTCCTGCCCGACGTAGTGCGCCCAGCCGCCGCCGTTCACCCCCTGCGTGCCGCACAGCATCAGCAGGGTGAGGAAGGTGCGGTAGATCTGGTCTGAGTGATACCAGTGATTGGTGCCGGCACCCATGCAGATCATCGAACGGCCGTGCGACAACTCGGCGTTGCGTGCGAACTCGCGCGCCACCCGCGCCGCAGCTGCCGCCGGCACCGACGTGATCTGCTCCTGCCATGCCGGCGTGTACGGCTGGCTGGGGTCGTCGTAGCCGGTCGGCCAGTCGCCCGGCAATCCCTCGCGCGGCACCGCGTACTGCGCCATCAGCAGGTCGAACACCGTCGTCACCAGCCGGCCGCCCAGCCGAAGCGCCGGGACCCCGCGGCGGACGGTGCCGCCGCCCTCGGTCTCGCCGACGTCGAAGCGGGAAAGGTCGACCGGCACCGCCTGCTCCTGCCGTCCGTAGACACTGAGCAGCGGGTCGATGTCGCCGAGTTCCAAGTTCCAGCGCCCCTCGCGCTCGGAGTAGCGCGTCGCCAGCGTGCCGTTCGGGAACACCGGATCGCCGGTCGCGGCGTCGAGCAGCACCGTCTGGTGAGGGGCGTCCGGGCCCTCTTCGCCGAGGTCGGCGGCGGTGAGGAACCGGTCCGGCACGTACCCGTCGCCACGCTCGCGCAAGCTCACCAGGAACGGCAGGTCGGTGTAGGTCCTGGCGTACTGCTCGAAGTAGGGCACCTGACGATCCCGGAAGAACTCCGACAAGACGACGTGGCCCATCGCCATCGCCAGCGCGGCGTCGGTGCCCGGCGCGCACGCCAGCCAGTCGTCGGCGAACTTGGTGTGGTCGGAGTAGTCCGGCGAGACGACCACGACCTTCTGCCCGCGGTAGCGCGCCTCGGTCATGAAATGCGCGTCCGGCGTGCGGGTGATCGGCAGGTTCGTTCCCCAGATCATCAGATACGACGAGTTCCACCAGTCGCCGGACTCCGGCACGTCAGTCTGGTCCCCGAACACCTGCGGCGACGCCGGCGGCAGATCGGCGTACCAGTCGTAGAAGGACAGGATGGTCCCGCCAATCATCGACAGGAACCGGGCGCCGGCAGCGTAGGACACCTGCGACATCGCCGGGATCGGCGAGAACCCGACCACCCGGTCCGGGCCGTATTCCTTGATCGTGTGCACGTGCGCAGCTGCGATGATCTCGGCGACCTCGTCCCACGTCGAGCGCACGAAGCCGCCCTTGCCCCGCGCGTCCTTGTACCGCGCGGTGCGCTCCGGGTCGGACGTGATGTCCGCCCATGCCTCGACCGGGTCGCCCAGCCGGGCCCGCGCTTCGCGCCAGACTTCCAGCAGCGGGCCGCGCACGTACGGGTAGCGCACCCGGGCCGGCGAGTACGTGTACCACGAGAAGGACGCCCCGCGCGGGCAGCCGCGCGGTTCGTACTCCGGCGAGTCCGGGCCGACCGAGGGATAGTCGGTCTGCTGGGTCTCCCAGGTGATGATCCCGTCCTTGACGTACACCTTCCAGGAGCACGACCCGGTGCAGTTCACCCCATGCGTCGAGCGCACCTCTTTGTCGTGCCGCCACCGCTCCCGGTAGAACTCCTCGGCACCCCGGCCACCGCGCCGGTGCAGCTCTCGGTAGTCGCGGCTCGGCGTACCGGTGGGCGTGAAGAACTGCGCCTTGCGCAGCAGCGCCTCGACCGGCTCGCCGGCGGGCAACAGCGGGGACAGCTCCGGCCGCCGGTGGTCGCCCGCGCGCGTCGCTGTGGACTGGGTCATGCCAGCACCTCGGATCCGCTCGGTGGCCGCCGCTAGACCACGTCCCGTCCGTTTGCGACTGACCATAACGGTTCAATGGATCAAGCGATATACCCGGGTCGTAGACCGCGGCCTCGGTCTGGTCAGCGAGTACGACCTGCTCGCCAAGTCCGGCGCCACAGCGGCGGACGTGATGAGCACCACCGTGCCGGCGACAAGCTCGTCCGGCACGGGCGGCTGCTCGAGGAGCCACTGGCCATCGTCGTGTGAGCCACGTCCGCGGCCAGGCCAACTCCCAATTGCGTTCCACCATCGGGCTGAACCTCTCGCACAACAGCTCACCGCGAGAGTCGTTGCCGTACCGTCGTGGCCGTGACAGGGGTCGCTGGCACGCCGGTGCGCCGGCGTTGCGTGCGCCAGGACGGCCACCTCACCTACTACCGGGAAGCCGGTCCGCAAGACGGCGCGGTGGTCGTCCTCCTGCACGGGCTCGCCTCCGACAGCGGAACCTGGGACCAGGCGATCACGCCGCTGGCCGAGCGTGGCTTGCGGGTGATCGCGCCCGACCTGCTCGGCCATGGCGAGTCGGCCAAGCCGGCGATCAGCTACTCGCTGGAGCGCTTCGCGGCCGGCCTGCGCGACCTGGTGCGCACGCTCGACCTGCCGCCGATGACCGTGGCCGGCCACTCGCTGGGCGGCGCCATCGCGATGTACTTCGCCTACCACTACCCCGAGCACACCGCGCGGCTGGTGCTGGTCGCCAGCGGCGGGCTAGGCAAGGACGTGCACCCGGTGCTGCGCGCGGCCGCCCTTCCCGGCGCGCACAGCGTGTTGCGCCTGCTCGTCAACCGGCGCACCGCCGTCGTATACCGGGCGGCCCGGCTGCACCGCACCCTGCGCCTTTCCCAGCCGGCCGTCGCGAACCTGCGCCGCGCCGGACGGGCGCTGGCCAGCCCGGACAGCCGCTCCGCGTTCTTCGTCACCCTCCGGTCGGTGATCACCCCCGCCGGGCAGGTCGGTTCCATGCTCGACGCGCGCTACCTCGCCGAGCTCACGCCCACGCTGATCATCTGGACCGAACGCGACCACGTCATCCCGGTCAGCCACGCCTACGCCACGCACCGGCACCTGCCGGGCAGCCGGTTGGAGCTCTTCCCCGGAGCCAGCCACGAGCCGCACCGCCGCTACCCGGACCGCTTCGCCGACGTACTCGCCGACTTCGTCACCACCACCGATCCGGCTCCCACCGATCCAGCTGCGCAGGGCGATGCTCGAGCTGACTGAGCTGCGCGCGCTGCTCGCGGGCAGGAACGTCCTAGTGCTCTCTGGAGCCGGTCTGTCGACGGAGTCGGGCATCCCCGACTACCGCGGGCCGACCGGCGCCGCGCGACGGCACCAGCCGATGACCTATCAGGAGTTCGTCGGCGACCCTGGGTCCCGGCGCCGGTACTGGGCGCGCAGCTACGTCGGCTGGCAGCGGATCGCCCGCGCCCGGCCGAACGCCGGGCACCGCGCGGTGGCCACATGGCAAGCCGCCGGAGCCCTGCGCGGGATCGTCACGCAGAACGTGGACGGGCTGCACCAGGCCGGCGGCGCGGTGAACGTCGTCGAGCTGCACGGTGGCCTGGACCGGGTCGTCTGCCTGGACTGCGGCGAGTGCACCTCCCGCGTCGAGATCGACCGGCGGCTCGCCGAGGCCAACCCCGGCTACCCGGTGCGCGTCGGCGCGGTGCACCCGGACGGCGACGCGGAGATTGCCGACTCGGAACTCGACCGGTTCGTGATGATCGCCTGCCCGGTGTGCGATGGCGGTCCGCTCAAGCCTGACGTGGTGTTCTTCGGCGAGGCCGTCCCGCCCGAGCGGGTGACGCGCTGCTTCGAGCTGGTCGACGCGGCCCGGGCGCTGCTCGTGCTCGGCTCGTCGTTGACGGTGATGTCGGGGTACCGGTTCGTGCTGCGGGCGGCCCGGCGGGGCATTCCGGTGGCGATCGTGAACCAGGGGCCGACCCGCGGCGACGCGCACGCCGCCATCCGCGTCGACGCGCCCCTCGGCGCGGTGCTGCCGGGGCTGGCAGGTTGACCGGATGAGTCCCGAACAGCGGTTCGACGCCGTGGTGGGCGAGCTCGTCGCGGTCGCCGGCGTCACCCCGCCGGGCAGCGGCGGCAAGAGCGGCTTCGGGCGCTCCGCGTTGCGCGTCGACGGCAAGATCTTCGCGATGCTGGTGCGTGGACGCCTGGTGGTGAAGCTGCCGAAGAAGCGGGTCGACGAGCTCGTCGGGTCGGAGGACGGCCTTCGCTTCGACGCCAACAAGGGCACGCCGATGAACGAGTGGCTCACCCTGGATCCGGCATCCGGGCGCGACTGGGCGGCGTTGGCGCGCGAGGCGCTGGCCTACGTGGCCCCGGCGCGTTCGCCGTCGGCTCTGGACTGACCACCGTGTTGCTGCTCACCCGCGACGAACCCGACGCGCGGTAGCGTCGCGCGCGTGAAACAGGCCACGCCAGGCGTCAGCTACGGGCCGGTCGTCAGCTCCTCCAGCAACGACGCGCCGAGCGCCGTCGACGGTCATCGGCCGGAGCTGGCCGACGTGCGGCGGCTGGCCCGGCGCGCCCTGCGCGGCGTCGTCCGGGCCGCACGCGCCGACGAAGCGCCGACCCTGGGCCGGCTGCTCCACGCGCATCTCGGCGCCGGCGCCGAGGACCTCGGCGTGGTCGACGAGAGCTGGCCCCGCTACGACCACGTCAACGTGCAGGCGGGTCTGGACGCCTGGCTCGGCGAGCCCGGCCGCTCGCACCAGCTGGTCGGGGTCACGGGCTTCCACCACCGCGAGTTCGGGCTGCCGGAGCTGCTCGGCGCGGAGGGCATGGCGCACGGTCCGGGCGTACTGGAGCCCGGCAACGTTGCGCGGGTCAACCTGCCGTGCGGCCCGGACGGCGCGGTCCGTCCGTGTGTGCGCTGCGGGCTGTATCTGGTGCGCGACGGCGAGCGGCGCGCCGCCGTGCTGCTGCGCGGTGCCGAGGAGCACTCGATGCACCAGCACGTCAGCCTGGAGATCGCGAGCACCGATCCGACCTTCGCGTCAGAGACGGCGCGCCGGATCCGCGAGCTGGCCGGCGAGCACAACGTCTTCCGCGGCCAGGTGATCTCCTTCGGCGGCGAGGTATTCGGACCGCGGCAGACGCTGCTGCGGTTCCACCGCCGTCCCGAGATGACCCTGCGCGACCTCGTTCTGCCGGCTGAGACGCTGGCCGACGTGCAGCGTCAGGTGGTCGGCGTGGCCCGGCACAAGCAGCGGCTGCTCGCCGCCGGTCAGCAGCTCAAGCGCGGGCTGCTGCTCTACGGACCGCCCGGTGTGGGGAAGACGCATACCGTCCGCTATCTGATCAGCGCGCTGGTCGACACGACGGTGATCCAGCTCAGCGGCGAAGCGCTGCACCTGATCGGCGAGGCCTGCTCGGTGGCCCGCGCCCTGGCCCCGGCGATGCTCGTGGTCGAGGACGTCGACCTGATCGCGGAGGATCGCGGAATGCATCCGGGTCAACATCCGCTGCTTTTCCAGTTGCTCAACGAAACGGACGGCCTCGCCGAGGACGCCGACGTGGTCTTCGTGCTCACCACCAACCGGGCCGACCTCCTCGAACCGGCGCTCGCCGCGCGCCCCGGCCGGGTCGATCAGGCCGTCGAGCTGCCGCTGCCGGACCGCGAGGCACGGCGCGCCCTCTTCGAGCTATACCGGGGACGGCTCGCCGTCGACACCAGCCGCCTGGACGCGGTGCTCGACCGCACCGACAGGGTCACCGCGGCCTTCTTGAAGGAGTTGCTGCGCCGGGCCGCCGTGCGCGCGGCCGAGCGCATGCCGCGCCGTGCGCGGCTCGCGGTGAGCGCCGACGACCTGGACACCGCGCTCGAGGAGCTGCTCGGTACCCGCAACGCGATGACCCGCGTGCTGCTCGGCAGCGCGCGGCCCGCTCAGCCGCGCAGTCCCGACTTTGCCCCGCGGTGACACGCTGAGCCAGTCCCGCAGCGTGTCGCGGCGGGGCAAACATGCCTGTCTCGCGGGTCGATACCCTGACCCGGCAAAGCAGGGGCGGTAGCTCAGCCGGTTAGAGCAGGGGACTCATAATCCCTGGGTCGTGGGTTCGAGTCCCACCCGCCCCACCGCCCCAGCCTCCAGCGGCACTTGCGACGACCCTTACCGGGAAAGGCCATTCGACTGCTTCTGTGGGTAGATCGTCTCGCCGCGGGCCAGCATGGCGACGTACTGCTCGATCTTGCGGGTGCGCGTTTCCGCCCGCTTGACCGTTCCCAGCCGGAAGAGGATGGCGTAGCGGTTCTGCCTGGTCAGCCGGGAGAACATCTCGGCTGCCGCTGGGACCGCGTCGAGGGCGGACTTCAGCTCGGGCGGTACCTCGATACTGCTCGAGCCCGCGTAGGCGGCGTCCCAGCGGCCGTTGGCATGGGCCCGATCGACCTCCAGCTGGCCCGCTGGCTGCATGCGCCCGGCGGCGATCAGCCGCTCGGCCGACGCGACGTTGTTCTGCGACCAAGCGCTGCGCGGGCGCCGGCGGGTGAAGCGCTGGTAATAGGTCCGTTCGTCCCGGCGCCCCACTTGACCGTCGATCCATCCGAAGCACAGCGCCTCGTCGAGCGCCTCCGCGTATACCAGGCGGGTGGGCTCGGTGGTTCCCTTCTTGGCCAGGACGAGCCGCACGCCGTCGGCATCGCCGTGATGCTCAGCCAGCCATGCCCGCCACGCCGCCGCGTCGGGCACCAGCAACTCCGGTGGTTGGCTGTTCACCGGCGACCGCTAGAAGACAGCGGCGTGCTCGGCGACGAACCCGTCCGCGTCGCGGCGGATCAGCCAGACCCGGACGTCCTTCGTGCTGTGCTCGACATCCTTCTCGGCGAAGCGCACACCGTCGCCCGCGATGGTGCCGAACCCGCAGATCCGGCCCACGCCACTGGCGGTCCTGACGGTGAACGCCGTCTGTCCGACGAAGTCGTCCAAGCTGCCGGGAGCATGATCGGCCACCTCGGCGACCGGATACGGCATACCGGAGGCCACCGGGTCCGCAGGAATGAATGTCACATCAGCCTCCACCTCGAGCGGCGACGCCCTCACAACGTCGCCGGACAAGTGAATGTCATGCCGCGATCCAGTCAACACCCAACCCGCAGAACCGGCGACGCGGGCTCAGGCCGTGGTCCGCCGTGGGACGACGAGCAGCCCGCCGTCGTCGTCGGCCAGGACACGCACCCGTCCGCCGAAGCAGGCGGAGAGCAGCCCTTCGTCCAGCACCTCGGCCGGCGGGCCGGCGGCGACGACAGAGCCTTCGCGCAGCAGCACCAGCCGGTCGGCGAACTGGGCGGCCAGGGTGAGGTCGTGCATCGCGGAGAGCACGGTGAGCTCCCGCTCGCGGCGCAGGGCGTCGACCAGCTCGAGGGCCTCGACGCGGCGGCCGAGGTCGAGCGCGCTGGTCGGCTCGTCCAGCAGCAGCACCGGCGCCTGCTGGGCGAGCGCGCGGGCCAGCACGACCCGCTGCAGCTCACCGCCGGACAGGGTCGAGAGTGGGCGCTCGGCGAGCCGTGCCAGGTGCAGCCGGTCGAGTAAGCCGAGGCAGACGCGCCGATCCTGCTCCGATTCGACCCCGAAATAGCCGATGTGCGGGGTCCGGCCGAGCAGCGTGTAATCGAGCGCGGACATGCCGGCCGGGAGCTCCGGCTGCTGCGGTACGTAGGCCACCAGCTGCGCGCGGCGGCGGTGAGAGAGCCGTCCGGTCGGGTGGCCGGCCACGCACACGGTCCCGTCGTGGCGCTGCAGGTGCGCGATCGCGCGCAGCAGGCTGGACTTGCCCGCGCCGTTGGCGCCGATCAGCCCGACCCACTCCCCGGCGGTCACCCGGGCGCTCACCTCGCGCACGGCAGCATCTGCGGCGTAGCGGACGGTGAGCCGGTCCAGGGTCACCATCGGCGCGGCGATCACAGCGCACCGTGCCGGCTGCGTCGGGATCGGAGCACGACCAGGAAGAACGGCGCTCCGACGAAGGCGGTGACCACGCCGATCGGCAGCTCGGTGGGCGCCTGGATGGTACGGGCGACCACGTCCGCGAGCACCAGGAATGCCGCGCCGCCGATCATGGAGACCGGCAGGACGATCCGGTAGCTCGGATTGGCGGCCAGGCGCACCGCATGCGGAACGATGATCCCGACGAAGCCGATCAGGCCGCTCACCGAGACGGCGGCGGCTGTGCCCAGCGTTGCGGCAGCCACGATGATCAGCCTGGTGCGCTCCGGATGGATCCCCAGCGCCGCGGCCTCGTCGCCGCCGACCCGCAGCACGTCGAGGATGCGCCGGTGCGCGAGCAGGACCGCAGCGCTGACCGCGACGTAGGGCAGCGCGAGCCGGACGTCGGACCAGGATGCGACCGAGAAGCTGCCGAGGATCCAGTTGTAGATCTGCTGGATCTCCTGGGTGTGCCGCTGCTGCAGGTAGGTCTGCCCCGCCGTCAGCATGGCGGCGACCGCCACGCCGGCGAGGATGATCGGGTAACCGCCGGACCGGCCGCCGCCGCCGGCCGCGGCGACCAGGTAGGTCATCGCGACCGCCGCCACCGCGCCGACGAAGGCCGCCGCCGGCAGAAGAAACGTGCCGCCGTGTCCGGCGACGATCGCGCCGGTCGCGCCCAGGCCGGCGCCCGCGGCGACGCCGAGCAGGTACGGATCGGCCAGCGAGTTGCGCAGCACGCCCTGGTACGACGCACCTCCCGCGGCCAGCATTGCGCCGACGAGCGCGGCCAGCACGACCCGGGGCAGCCGCAACTGCCAGATGATCGCCTGGTCGACCGGCGGCGTCGAGGTGTGGAAGTGGACGAGCGGCAGGTGGGCGAGCAGTGTGCCGGCGAGGTCGCCGGGGCTCACCCCGACCGGTCCGACGGCGACGCCCAGCACCATCGCGCCGACGAGCACCAGCGTCGCGATGAGCACCGGGATCCGCGCCGACGCCGCAGCGGGCAACGGCACGGGCGGCGCGACAGAACCCAGCTCCGACGGCACGCCGGCACCGTCGGAGCTGGCCTCCCGCGCGGTCATGTCGGGAGGCTCACGATCCGGACGGCGCGGGGTGGTTGCGGATCGCCTGCGACACCGTCGCCAGCAGGTCCACGATCCGCGGCCCCCACCGGGACGCGATGTCGTCGTTCAGCGCGACGATCCGTCCGCCCCGCACCGCGGCCAGCGCGGACCATCCCGGGCGCGCCGCCACCGTAGCCGCCGACTGCCGGCAGCAAATCGTGTCGGCCAGCAGGATGTAGTCCGGGTTGGCCTTGAGGATGAACTCGGCCGACAGCTGCGGATAGCCCCCGCTCGCCGCGGCCCCCTTGGCCGAGTCGGCGATGTTGCGCAGACCGAGCAAGCCGAGGACCTGCCCGACGAGGGTGGACGAGGTCTGCGAGTAGTAGGTCTGGTCCAGTTCGTAGTAGTACGAGGCGTGGGTGGCCGGCGTGCTCTGCACGATCTGGGCGACCCGTCGCTTCATGCCGGCGACGACGGCGTTCGCCCCGGCCGCGTTCCCGGTGGCCTGGCCCATCTGGACGATCTCCTGGTAGGCCTGGTCGAGGTTAGCGGCGGCGGGTTCGGCGAGCACGGTGATGCCGAGCGCGCGCAGCTGCTGGGACTGCGCCGTGCTGAGGTTCGAGGCCACGACAAGGTCGGGACGGTACTTGGCCACCGCTTCGATGTTGACGTGGTAGGCGTCCAGGCTGGTGTGTGGCGCCTCGGGCGGGTAGTCGGAGTCCTCGTCGACCGCCTTCACCTGGCCGCCTGCGCCGATGGCGTAGAGCACCTCGGTCGCCGTCGGCGAGAGCGACACGATCGCGGTCGGCCTCGCCGCGATCGTCACGCCGCCGCCCGCGGCGTGCACCGTCACCGGGAACTGCTTACCTGCGGCGGGGGCAGTGGACGTGGGGGTCGATCGCTGCGCCGGACTCGAGCTGGCGCACGCCGTGACACACGCCGTGACAAAGGACAGCGACGCGACGGCGGCCGCGAGCAGCACCCATCCGCGGCGGCAGGGATTGAGCATCGATCATCCTCCATCGGTTCGCGGAGGACGAAGTGCGCCCGCTGCGACACCTTGAGGAGGCGTCCAACGAACCGCCCTTCCTCCGAGGACAGGTTCCGTCGGCGCAAGCCAGGCGTCCGGGCTCGCTGCTCCAGGAGTGGCCTCCGCGAGCAGCAGTACCGTTGCGGGACAGCGCCGGATTCTCACCGGTCTTCGCTGTACTTGCACCATCCCGGGCGGCCGCCCGGGACGAGATCACCCTACCCGGCCGGGACCGTCTCGGCGCAGCCGAGGTCGCGTAGCGCGGCGCGCAGCCGCTCCGCCGCGTCGTCCATGGCGGCGGGGTCGGGATCGTGGTCGACCCGGGTGAAGTCGAAGTCGGCGAGGCCCCAGGCGGGGAAGACGTGCACGTGCAGGTGCGGCACCTCGAACCCGGCGATGATCAGACCGGCCCGCGGCGCGTCGAAGGCGCGTTCCGCGGCCCGGCCGATGGTCTGCGCGACCGTGACGCAGTGCGTCAGCAGTGTGCCGTCGGCGTCGGTCCAGCGGTCGACCTCGTGCCGCGGGACGACCAGCGTGTGACCCGGTCGCAGCGGCGCGATCGTGAGGAACCCGACCACGTCCGCGTCCTGCCAGACGAATCGGGCGGGCAGCTCGCCAGCGATGATCTTGGAGAAGAGCGTCGGCATCGACTCAGTCTGCCGTAACCGGAGGCACCGGCGCGGGGCGCCCGATGAGGTACCCCTGCGCTTGGCTGCAGCCCAGCGCGCGCAGCGCGGTGAGCTGCTCCTCGGTCTCGACGCCCTCGGCCACAGTCGTGATGCCCAGCTCGCGACACAGCCCGATCACGCTGCGGACGATGGCGATCGCGGTGTGGTCGACGGCGATCGGCGTCACGAAGCTCCGGTCGATCTTCACCGCACTGACCGGCAGGTCGCGTAGCAGCGACAGCGACGAGTACCCGGTGCCGAAGTCGTCCAGCGCGATGTGCACGCCGAGATCGGCGACCTCGTGCACCTCCTTGACGGCTGCCGGCGAGGCGTCGGCGAGCGCCGTCTCGGTGATCTCCACGTGCAGCCGCTGCGGCGGCAGGCCGCTCGCCGCCAACGCCGCGCGCACGGCGGGGACGAGCTGTCCCCGGCCGAGCTGGCTACCCGACGCGTTGACGGCCACCCACCGCGTCCAGCCGTCGACGACCGACGGGCGAACCGCCGCGCGGCACGCGACGTCGAGCATCCACCAGCCGAGCGGGACGATCAGACCGGTCTGCTCCGCGACCGGCAGGAACGCCTGGGGCCCGAGCAGTCCGCGGGATGGATGCTGCCAGCGCACCAGCGACTCGTAGCCCACCGGATGGTTGTCGGCGATGCTGACGATCGGCTGCAAGTACGGGGTCAGGCCTTCGCCGCTCGCGATCGCGGTGCGCAGCGCCTGCTCCAGCTCGAGGTCCTCGACGGTGGCGAGCCGATCGCGCGTCGGGTCGTAGATCTCGACGCGCGCCCGGCCGTGCCGCTTCGCCCGCAGCAACGCCTGATCGGCCTGCCGTAGCACCTGGTTGGGGTGGTCATGCCACGCGCCGGTGACCGTGGCGCCGATGCTCACCGTGATCGCGTGGGTGCGTCCACGCACCGTCAACGGCTCGGCGAGCGCGCTCATGATCCGTGCCGCGAGCGCCTGCAGCCGCGCCGGGTCGTCGGCACCGGGAGCGAGCACCACGAACTGGTCGCCGCCGATCCGCCCGACCGTGCCGCGTGCCGGCACCGCCGCTCGAAGCCGTCGAGCCACGGCGACGAGCACCTCGTCGCCGATGTCGTGGCCCAGGCTGTCGTTGATCGTGCGGAACCGGTCGACGTCGCAGGCCAGCACGCCGGCTGGGCGCGCCGCACCGAGATGCGTGGCGAGCTGCTGCTCGAGGGCGGCGCGGTTGGGTAGGTCGGTCAGCGGGTCGTGGGTCAGCCGGTGGGCGAGCTGCTCTTCGGCATGCTTGCGGGCGGTGATGTCGTTGACCTGGCCGACCACGCTCTCGACCGCGCCGGTCTCGTCGCGGATCACGCCGACGTGGAGCACGCCCCACATGACCCGTCCGTCCGCGCGCAGGTAGCGCTTCTCGAGCTCGTAGCTTTCCCGCTGGCCTGCGATGAGTTCGGAGAACAATGCGGTGTCGCTGTCGATGTCGTCCGGATGGGTGATGTCGGCGAACGTCATCCGCTCCAGCTGCTCGCGGGAGCAGCCGAGCATCGCCGCCAGCGAATCGTTCACCAGGGCCAGTGACCCGTCGCGCCCGACGATCGCGGCGCCGATCGGGCTCCGCTCGAACGCCAGCTTCCAGCGCAGCTCCGCCTCGCGCTGGCGTGCCTCGGCATGCCGGCGGCCCGCGGACTCGCCGATCGCCCGGGCCGCCTGGTGCGCGAACAACTCGAGGATGGTCAGCTGCTCGGCGTCCGGGCGCCGCCCGCTGCGCGGCTGGTCGACGCCGAGCACGCCGATCAGCGAGCCGTCACGGTCCCAGAGCGGCGCCATCAGCGCGTCCTCCGGATGCCACGCCTCGGGGTCGTCGGGCGCTTGACCCGGCGGGGTCCACAGGATGGCGTCCTGAAACTTCGTCGGGTCCCGATCGTGGCTGTAATAGCGCAGCGAACCCCACTCCTCCGACGCCTCGAGGAGGTCCACATACGGCTGTAAGGGACGGATCTGACCGACCAGTTCCTCAAGGTCGGGCGGTCCGGCGACTGCCGCGGTGCGCATGCGCCCGTCGGCGGTGACGACGTTGACCGCGGCCGCGCCGAAGTCCAGCACGTCGACGACGGCAGCGGTGATGAGCTCCAGCGTCTCGGTCAGGTCGGCACATCCGCCGAGCCGCCGGACGACGTCGAGGACGCGCTCGAGCCACGACCGGCGCACGTTGGCCAGGCTGTACGGCGTGTCCACCGATAGATCGTCACACAGCGGGCCGGTCGCGGCTACTGCCGCCGCGGGTTGCCTCTGACCGGTCCGGCCTGGAACGGTTCGTGATCTTGGAGCGAAGCAGGCCCGCGCTCGGTCGTTAGAGTCGGCCTCGTGGTCTTGCGGACCTTCAGCGTCTCGCTGGCCGTCACGGCGGTCGTCCTGGCGCTGTCGGGCCTGATCGGCGGCGGCAAGACCCTTGCCCTGGTAGCGATTCTCGCCGTCCTCGAGGTATCGCTGTCGTTCGACAACGCCGTGGTGAACGCGACTGTGCTGCGGCGGATGAGCCCGTGGTGGCAACGCATCTTCCTCACCGTCGGCGTGCTCGTCGCGGTGTTCGGGATGCGGCTGGTGTTCCCTTTGCTGGTCGTCGGGATCACCGCCCGGCTGAACCCGGCTCGGGTGTTGCAGCTCGCGCTCAACCACCCGGCCGATTACGCGCATCGGCTCACCGACGCCCATCCGGCGATCGCCGGGTTCGGCGGCATGTTCCTGCTCATGATCTTCCTTGACTTCGTGCTGGAAGAGCGGGAGATCACCTGGCTCGGCCCGGTCGAGCGGATGCTCGGCAGGCTCGGGCGCGTCCCGGCGCTGTCGGCGACGGTCGCGCTGGTGGCGCTGTTCGTCGGCACGCAGTCGCTCGCCAGCACGCACTCGGCCACCGTGCTCGGCGCCGGCATCCTCGGCATGGCCACCTACCTCGCGGTGCACGCGATCAGCGCGGTCTTCGAGTCTGCCGGTGATGACGACGACGGCGAGGTCGCGCGCGGTGGCGGTGCGGCCCTGGCCACCGGCAAGGCCGCCTTCGCGCTCTTCCTGTACCTGGAAGTCCTCGACGCCTCGTTCTCGTTCGACGGGGTGATCGGCTCGTTCGCCATTACCTCGCAGATCTTCGTGATCGCCGCCGGCCTCGGCATCGGAGCGATGTTCATCCGCTCGCTCACGGTGTATCTGGTGCGGATGGGAACGCTGGACGAGTACGTCTACCTCGAGCACGGCGCGCACTACGCGATCGGCGCCCTCGCCGTCTTGCTCTTCGTCACCATCGATCACGACGTGCCCGAGATCGTCACCGGGCTGGTCGGGCTTGCCTTCATCACCGCGTCGTGGATCTCATCCCTGCTGCGCAACCTTCGGCTGCGCCGCGTCGCGGGGCAGCTGGCGGCTGGCCCGGGTTCACGGGTTGGTAATCGGGCATCACATGGGTCACAATGAACACGCCAGCCCCACTGGTTGTATGGCGGACGTCGGGGAAGCGGACCGTCGAGCCGGTGGAGGTTGCGATGACGACTGGCTGCCCCGCGCTTGCCACGCGCGGCGTCGTGTTCGTGCACTGCTGCCCGTCGGCGATCGCGCCGCACGTCGAGTGGGCGCTGGCCGGCGTGCTCGGCCGGCCCGCCCGCTTGCAGTGGACCGCACAGCCGGTCGCGCCCGGGCATCTTCGTGCCGAGGCCAACTGGACCGGGCCGGTCGGGACGGCGACGCGCCTGGCCGCGTCGCTGCGCGCGTGGCCGATGCTGGTCTTCGAGATCACCGAGGAGGCCAGCTCGGCGACCGACGGCGAGCGCCTCGCCTACGTGCCGGGCCGCGGTTTCCACCGCAGCATGATCTCCGCGAGCGGCGACATCATGGTCGGCGAGGAACGGCTGCGCGGCCTGCTGCGCCGGGCGCGTACCGGCGAGGATTACGCGCACGGGCTCGCCGAGCTGCTCGGCACGGCGTGGGACGTCGAACTCGAGCCCTACCGCCAAGCCGGCGACGGCGCCCCCATCACTTTGCTCCACCAGGTCGTCTGACCGCGCGATGAGCGCTCGCGCGAAGAGCCCGGGCCGCGCGCCCCGCAGGGGCGTTCGCTCGCGGCTGCGACCGGTCCGAAGGACCGCGAGCAGGCGCGACTGGGCCGGTTATAACGGTATGTTGCCGTGGGCGCCGCGTCCGGCCGGCGCCGCGGCCAGCGCCTCGGCAAGCGCGGCCCGGGTGCGGCTCGGCTCGACCACCTCGTCCACGACGCCGATCTCGATGGCCCGCGCGACACCGCCGGCGATCTTCTCGTGTTCGGCGGCGAGCTGGGCGTGCAGCGCCTCGCGCTCGCCGGGCGGCGCCGCGGCGAGCCGCTTGCGGTGCAGGATGCCCACGGCCGCGGTGGCGCCCATGACGGCCACCTCCGCGTCCGGCCAGGCGTAGACGGTGTTGGCGCCGAGCGCGCGGGCGTTCATCGCGATGTAGGCGCCGCCGTAGGACTTGCGGGTCACCAGCGTGACCCGGGGCACCACCGCCTCGCTGAACGCGTGCAGCAGCTTCGCGCCGCGGCGCACGACGCCGTCCCACTCCTGCCCGACGCCGGGCAGGTAACCGGGGACGTCGACGAGCACCACCAGCGGCACGCCGAACGCGTCACACATCCGAACGAAACGGGCCGCCTTCTCAGCGGAGACGGAGTCGAGGCAACCGCCCAGCCGCAGCGGGTTGTTGGCGATCACGCCGACGGTGCGGCCGGTCAGCCGGCCCAGTCCGGTGACGACGTTGGGCGCCCAGCGGGCGTGCAGCTCCACGAACGTGTCCGCGTCGAGGATCGCCTCGATCAGCGGATGGACGTCGTAGGCGCGTTTGGCACTGTCGGGCAGCAGTGCCCGCAGGTCCGCCCCGGGGCCGACGGTCGACAGGTCGAACGTCCCTTGCCGGGCGAGCAGCCGGGTGGTGGTGCGGGCGGCCTCGATCGCCTCGTCCTCGGTGTCGGTGGTGATGTGCACGACGCCGCTGCGCCGACCGTGCGTGTCGGCGCCACCGAGCGACTCCATGTCGACGCTCTCACCGGTGACACTGCGCACGACGTCCGGTCCGGTGACGAACACCCGACCCTCGGCGGACATAATCACCAGGTCGGTGAGCGCCGGCCCGTACGCGGCGCCACCGGCAGCCGGGCCTAGCACCACCGAGATCTGCGGCACGCGGCCCGACGCGCGGATCATCGCGGCGAACACCCGCCCGACCGCGTCGAGTGCCTCGACCCCGTCGGCGAGGCGCGCGCCGCCACAGTGCCACAGCCCGATCACCGGCACCCGTTCGCGCACCGCGGTGTCGATCGCGTCGACGATCCAACGGCAGCCGACCGCGCCCATCGCGCCGCCCATGACCAGCGCGTCGGTGCAGAACGCCGTCACCGGCGCACCGCCGATGGTGCCGCGAACCGCGTAGACGCCGCTGCGGTCACGGGGCTGCAGCGGCACCACACTGCCCGGGTCGAGCAGCTTGCCGAGGCGCACCTCCGGGTCGCGCGGGTCGGCCTCGGGCAGGGCGTCGACCGTGAGCGTCATACAACCTCCGATCAGGCGCTGTGGAAGAGCAGCGAGACGTTGTGCCCGCCGAAGCCGAAGGAGTTGTTCAGCGCGGCGGGGACCGCCATCTCGCGTGCCTCGCGCGGGACATCGACGGTGACGTCGTCGTCCTGGTCGTCGAGGTTCACCGTCGGCGGCACGGTCCGGTCGCGGATAGCGAGGACGGTGGCGATCGACTCGATCGCACCGGCCGCGCCGAGCAGATGGCCGGTCATCGACTTGGTCGACGTGACGACGGTCTGCTCGCCGAGCAGCCGGGCGATCCAGCCCGCCTCCGCGCAGTCGCCCAGCGGGGTAGAGGTGGCGTGCGCGTTCACGTGCACGACGTCCGACGCGCTGACGCCGGCGCGTTCGATGGCGATCCGCGCCGCGCGACGCTGGCCGGCGCCCTGCGGGTCGGGCGCGACGATGTCGTGGGAGTCCGCGGTGGTGCCAGCCCCGGCGAGCACGGCGTACGGCGTGCGGCCGCGCGCCTGCGCCGACGCGCGGCGTTCGAGGACGAGCACGCCGGCGCCCTCGCCGAGCACGAACCCGTCCCGTCCCTTGTCGAACGGCCGGGACGCCCGCTCGGGCTCGTCGTTGCGCGTGCTCATCGCTTGCATCTGTGCAAATCCCGAGATGGTCAGCGCATGGATGCACGCCTCGGTGCCGCCGACCACGACGACGTCGGCACGACCGAGGTGCAGCAGGTCGAGGCCGTAGGCGACGGCCTCGGCGCCGGACGCGCAGGCGCTCACCGGGGTGTGCACGCCGGCTCGCGCGCCGACCTCGAGGCCCACGTGGGCGGCGGGCCCGTTCGGCATGTCCATCGGGATGAGCAGCGGCGAGACGCGGTTGGGACCCTTGGCGAGCATGATGTCGTGCTGGTCGATCAGGCTGGTCACGCCGCCGATGCCGGTGCCGATCACCACCGCGACCCGCTCTGGCTCGAGCCCGTTCTCCTCGGCCTTTCCGGTGAACCCGGCGTCGGCCCAGGCCTCGCGCCCGGCGATGATCGCGGCCTGCTGCGCACGGTCCAGGCGCCGAGCCTGCACCCGGGGCAGCTCGCCGGCCGGGTCGACGGCCATCCGTGCGGCGATGCGCACCTTCAGCTCGGCTGCCCAGTCTTCGGTCAGTGGCGCGACGCCGGACCGGCCCTTCAGCAGGCCGGCCCAGAACGTCGGCACGTCGCCGCCGAGCGGGGTGGTCGCGCCGAGCCCGCTGACGACGATGTCGCGGTCAGTCATGTCACATTCCTCTGCTCGGGGGCTTGCCGGTCAGCCGTTCGACTCGATGTAGCCCACGGCGTCGCCGACGGTCTTGAGCTTGGGCAGCTCGTCGTCGGGGATCTTCACGCCGAACTTCTCCTCGGCGGCCATGGCCACCTCGACCATCGACAGCGAGTCGACGTCCAGGTCGTCGGTGAACGACTTCTCGTCGGTGACCTCGGACGGTTCGACGTCGGCGACCTCGTTGAGGATCTCGGCGAGGCCGGAGCGGATCTCGTCGGCAGTGGCAGCCACTGGCCATTCCTTTCTCTCGGGGATCCCGCCGTCCACCGTGGACGGACGGGCGCTTTCAGGGCGCGAGGACGACCTGGCCGGCGTAGGCCAGGCCGGAGCCGAAGCCCAGCAACAGCACCGGCGCTCCGGAGGGCACCTGCCCGCGCTCGACCATCTTCGACAGCGCGAGCGGGATGGTCGCCGCGGAAGTGTTCCCGGACTCGCGGATGTCGCGGGCGACGACCGCGTCCGGCACGCCCAGCTTCTGCGCGATCATGTCGATGATCCGCAGGTTGGCCTGGTGCGGCACGAAGGCCGCGAGCTCGGCCGGCTCGACGCCGGCTCGCCGGCACGCCTCGGCGGCGACCGGCACCATGTGCGTGGTGGCCCACCGGTAGACGGCCTGCCCCTCCTGCTGGAAGAACTGGGTGTCGACGTCGATGATCACCGAGGTGGACTGTCCGCCATCGCTACCCCACACGATCGGGCCGAGCCGCACCTCGTCCGACGGGCCGATCACGGCGGCGCCCGCGCCGTCGGCGAGGATGATGCACGTCGAGCGGTCGGCGAAGTCGATCCAGCCCGAGAACCGCTCGGACGCGACGACCAACGCGTTGCGCGCCTGACCGGTCTGCACCGCGGCCGAGGCGGCGTTGAGCGCGTAGACGAACCCGGAGCAGCCCGAGTTCACGTCGAAGGCGCCCGGGGCGCGGATGCCGAGCCGGTGCGCCAGTTGCGGCGAGGCCGCAGGGACGGGCGTGGGCATCGTGCAGGTGGCGGTGATGACCAGGTCGATGTCGGCGGTGCCCAGCCCGGCCGCGGCGAGCGCCTTGCTCGCCGCGTTCTCGGCCATGTCGACGACGGTCTCGTCGGGGTCGGCGTAGCGCCGCTCAGCGATTCCGACCCTCGTCCGGATCCACTCGTCGTTGGTGTCCACGCCGCGGGCCACGAGGTCATCGTTGGTGACTACATTGGACGGCTGGTAGTGGCCCAGGCCGAGGATGCGGGTGGCCGGCGGGGCCGGCGGTCGGGGCAGGGGCATCGTCTCAGGCCTCCATTCCGTTGCTGAGGCGGACGACGGGAAGTCCAGCGGCGACGATATCGCCGTCGTGGCGCAGCCACTCGGCCAGGATGCCCGCGGCCGGCGTGACGATCGCGTGCTCGTCGCGGTTCGTGCGCACGGTGCCGACCCGGGTGCCCGGCTCGACGTGCTGGCCCTCGACGAGGGACTCGGTCCGGGTGAAGACGCCCTTCACCGGGGTGACCACCACGCGCAAGTCCGGCGTGTGCTCGCCCTGGCCGTGCTCCCGCCGGCTGGCGATCAGCTGGCGCGCGGCGGCCAGGTCGTCAGGCGTCTTGACCGCGAGCAGGTCCAGGCCGGGCAGCTCGCGCTTGGCCAGCCCGATCAGGGTGCCCGCGGGGGGCAGCTCGATCGCCGCGGTCACGCCGAGGTCGACGACTGTCCGCTGGCACAGGTCCCAACGCACCGGCCGGGTGATCTGCCGGACGAGCCGGTCGACGACCTCGGCGCCGTCGCTGACTGCCGTGCCGTCGGCGTCGGAGAGCAGCAGGTGGTGCGGGTCAGCCGCGGTTATCCCGGCCGCGTAGGCCCGCAGCGCGTCCTCGGCGGGCGTCATGTAGTGCGTGTGGAACGCGCCGGCGACGGCGAGTGGCCGCACCCGCGCGCCGGCGGGTGGCGCGTCGGCCAGCTTGGCCAGCTCGTGGAGGGCGCCGGCGGCGACGATCTGCCCGGCGCCGTTGCGGTTGGCGGGGGTGAGGCCGGCAGCCTCGATCCCGGCCGCCACCTCCTCCGGGTCGCCCCCGAGCACCGCCGACATCCCGGTGGGCGTCAACGCGCAGGCCGCGGCCATCTCCGCGCCGCGCCGGGCGGCCAGCGCGACGGCCTGCGCCGGTTCGAGCGCGCCGGCGACCGCGGCGGCGGTCAGCTCCCCGACGCTGTGCCCGGCCACGACGGCCTGACCGCCCGATCCGCCATCGAGCAGGTCGAGTTCGGCGGCCGCCACGACGCCGAGGGCCACGATGAGCGGCTGGGTGACCGCGGTGTCCTTGATCTCGTCGGCACCCGCGGTGGTGCCGAGGCGGATCAGATCCAGGCCCGCCAGCTCGCCGTACTCGCCCAGCTGCCGCTCGACACCCGGCAACTCCAGCCACGGCGTCAACATGCCGGGCCGCTGCGCGCCCTGGCCGGGTGCGAGAACGGCGATCACTCTTCGACCATTCCCGGTCGCACGGGCCGAAGGCGAGCACGACGCGCACAGTGTTCCTCGGCGCGCCGTTGTAGCAACCCGACAGATCCCGCGCGGGTGTTGTCACGATGTGCCGCCGCGATGTCGGAGGAGTTGCGCAAACCGCCGGCCTTCAGCTGGCGGTGACGTGTCCGTTCGCCGAGTCCAACCGGCCGAGCGCCAGGGCGAGCTGGATGGTGTAGCCGCCGCGGGGTTCCGTCGGTGCCTCACCGCACAACTCGCCGACGCGCCGCAGCCGGTAGCGCACCGTGTTCGCGTGCACGTACAGCGCGCGCGCTGTCGCCTCCAGCGCACCGCCGGACGCCAGGTAGGTGGTGACCGTTTCGAGCAGCACGTCGCCGGCCTGCACCAGCGGCCGGTAGATCTGGTCGAGCAGCTCCTGGCGGGCGTCCAGGTCGCCGGCGAGCGCGCGCTCTGGCAGCAGCGCGTCCGTGCCGACGGGGCGGGGAGCGGACGGCCAGGCCGGCGCCGCGCGCAGGCCGGAGAGCGCCGCACGGGTCACCAGGCTCGCCGCGCCGACATCGGCCGCAAGCGGGCCCACGACCACCGGGCCGGCTCCGAACGCGGTGAGCAGGTGGCGCGCGGCGGCCATCGGTTCGTCGATGCTGCCCAGCACCACGACCAGCCGGCCGCCGTGGACGCCGGCGAGTGCGTCGTAGCCGGCTCGGCGCGCCGCGCGATGCACGTCAGCGAGGATCTCCTCCGCGCCGCGGCCCGGCGCCGCGCCGACCACCGTCGTGACCGGCCCGGTGCCCCGCCAGCCGAGCGCCGCGATCTGGCTGATCGGCTCGAAGCCCGGGGACGTCCCGCGGACCAGCGCGTCGATGACCAGCGCCTCGAGCCGCGCGTCCCACGCGCCGCGGCTTTCCGCCGCCCCGGCGTAGACGCGCGCCGCCGCGAACGCGATCTCGCGGCTGAACCGCAGCAGCTCCTCGCGAACCGCCGCGCGTTCGGCGGGCTCGGCGAGCGGCGGCACCTGCTCCTCGGCGACCGCGATGGTCTGCCGGACCAGCTCGACCGTCTGTTGCAGCGAGACCGACCGCGCCATCGCCCGCGGCGCTGCCGCGAACACCTCCCCGGTGAGCCGGAGCACGTCGTCGGGGGTCCGCAGCCACTCCACGAACGACGCGACGCCGGCCTGCGCCACGAGGGTCACCCACGAGCGCTGATCGGCGGGGAGCGCCCGGAACCACGGCAGCTCTTCGTCCATCCGCGCGACGCTCTGCGTGGCGAGCCGGCCGGCGGCCTGCTCGATCCGCCGGATCGTCTCCTCGCGGTGGCCGGCCTTCACCCGCTCAGCGTGCCACGGCGCTGGCTCCGCGATCGGGCAACTCCTGGCATCCTGGCCACGCTCAGGGTTGCACGATCGGAGGTAGCCATGGCATGGCTGCTGGTCATCATTGCCGGCCTGCTCGAGACCGGGTTCGCGGTGAGCCTCAAACAGAGCCACGGGTTCACCCGCCTGGTGCCCACGCTGCTGTTCGCGGTGTTCGCGCTGGGCAGCTTCGGGCTGCTGACCCTCGCCCTCAAGCGGCTCGATGTCGGGCCCGCCTACGCGGTGTGGACGGGCATCGGCGCGGCCGGCACCGTCCTGGTGGGGATGATCTGGCTCGACGAAGTGGTGTCCGTGCTGAAGATCGCCTCCGTGGTGCTGGTCGTCGTCGGCGTCATCGGGCTGCAGCTGTCCGGCGGGGCGCACTGACGTGGCCGCACGGGACCCGGTCGCCGACCTGCGACGGATCGCATTCCTGCTCGAGCGTTCGCGGGAACCGACGTTCCGGGTGAAGGCGTTCCGTACCGCCGCCGGCGTCGTCGAGGAGCTGCCCGCCGACGAGCTCGCCACGCGTGTCGCCGCCGGCAGCCTGACCGAGCTGACCGGCATCGGCGGCGTCACGGCCCGATGCGTGAGCGAGTCGCTTGCCGGCGAGGTCCCGGTCTACCTGCGCCGGCTCGAGGCGACGGCCCAGCAGCCGCTCGCCGAGGCCGGTGCGCAGTTGCGCGCCGCGTTGCGCGGCGACTGCCACACTCATTCCGACTGGTCCGACGGCGGCTCGCCGATCCGCGAGATGGCCCTCGCCGCGCGCGACCTCGGCCATTCCTACCTCGTGCTGACCGACCACTCGCCGCGGCTCAAGGTCGCCAACGGCCTGTCCGCCGAACGGCTGGAGCGCCAGCTCGAGGTCGTGTCGGCGCTGAACCAGGAGCTGGCGCCGTTTCGCGTCCTGACCGGCATCGAGGTGGACATCCTCGACGACGGGTCGCTCGACCAGCGCCCGTCGCTGCTGGCGCGACTCGACCTGGTGGTGGCGAGCGTGCATTCCAAGCTGCGCATGCCGTCGGTCGAGATGACCCCGCGGATGGTTGCCGCCGCCAGCAACCCGAATGTCGATGTGCTGGGCCACTGCACCGGACGGCTGATCACCGGTGGACGCGGTCGCCGGCCGGAGTCGGAGTTCGACGCCGACGTCGTCTTCGCGGCCTGCGAGCAGTTCGGCGTCGCGGTCGAGGTCAACTCCCGGCCGGAGCGCCTCGACCCGCCCAAGCGGCTGCTGCGGCTCGCCGTCGAGGCGGGGTGCCTGGTCGCCATCGACACCGACGCGCACGCGCCCGGGCAGCTCGACTGGCAGCCGTACGGGTGCGAGCGGGCGGCCCGCTGCGGCGTGCCGCCCGAGTCGGTCGTCAACAGCTGGCCGGTGGAGCAGCTGCTCGCCTGGACGGCCGATCACGCGACACGGCCATGATCGAGGTGCGCCGCTCGGCCGCCCGGTACGAGACCCGCCAGCCCGGCATCCTCACCCGCCACTCACTGTCGTCCGGCGCGCACTACGACCCGGCGAACGTGGCGTTCGGTTCGCTGATCGCCTTCGACGAGCACCTGCTCGACCCGGGAGCAGGCTTCGACTGGCACCCGCACCGCGGCGTCGATATCGTCTCCTGGGTGCTCGACGGCGAGCTCAGCCACGAAGACGACGCGGGCCACGTCGAGCGGATCGGGCCCGGGACGCTGCAGTACCAGCGCGCCGGCACCGGCATCTCGCATCGCGAGCTGAACACGTCCCCGCGTCGGCCGCTGCGCTTCGTCCAGGTCTGGCTGCTCTCGGCGGCGCCCGTCGGCGCGCCGCGGTACGAGTCGGTCGCGGTGCCCCGACACGGGTACGCGCTGCGCGTGTCCGGCGGGGCAGTGCTGCGGGTCGTGCGGCTGGACGGTTCGCGCGACGTGAGCGCGGCGCCGTACACGCACCTGTTCGTGGCCCGCGGATCGGCGGACGCCGACGGCATCGGCAGCCTCCGTCCCGGCGACGCGGCACGCGCCCGCCACCAGTTATTGACTCTGCGCGGGCGCGGCGAGCTGCTTATCGTGACCATGCCGGCCTGACGCGAAGGAGAGCGCGATGCGAACGACCGATCTCGGGGAGCTCACCGTCTCGGCGGAAGGCCTCGGCTGCATGGGGATGAGCGAAGCGTACGGCCGCGCCGACTGGGACGAGTCGATCGCCACCATCCACCGCGCGCTCGACCTCGGCGTCACGTTCATCGACACCGCGGACGTCTACGGCGCCGGGCACAACGAGGTGCTCGTCGGCCGGGCGATCGCGGGCCGCCGCCACCAGGTGCAGCTCGCGACGAAGTTCGGCATCGACCGCTCGGCCGGCGACGACCGGCGGGTCATCCGCGGCGAGCGCAGCTACGTCAAGCAGGCCTGCGAGAACTCGCTGCTACGCCTCGAGGTCGACGTCATCGACCTGTACTACCTGCACCGCCCGCCGCAGACCGCCGAGATCGAGGAGACCGTCGGCGCGATGGCCGAGCTGGTCACCGAGGGAAAGGTGCGCTATCTGGGGCTTTCCGAGGTCGACAGCGACCTGCTGCGCCGTGCGTACGCCGTGCACCCGATCACCGCCGTGCAGAGCGAGTACTCGCTGTGGACGCGCGATCCGGAGACCACCGTGCTGGATGCGCTGCGCGAGCTCCGGGTCGGCCTGGTGCCGTTCTCGCCGCTGGGTCGGGGCTTCCTCACCGGCACCGTCGACGTGTCGACGTTGGATCAGAAGGACTTCCGCGGGCGCAACCCGCGCTTCACCGGCGCGGCCGCCGCCGGGAACCAGGCGATCGCCGACGCCGTGCGCAAGGTCGCCGAGGGCAAGGGCGTCGCGCCCGCCCAGGTCGCGATCGCCTGGGTGTGCGCACAGGCGGACCGGCTCGGCGTACCGGTCGTGCCGATCCCGGGCACCAAGCGGGTCAAGTGGCTCGAGCAGAACGTCGCCGCGCTGGACGTCACGCTCACTCCCGACGAGCTCGCCGTCCTCGACCCGCTAGCCGACCAAGTAGTCGGCACCCGCTATTGATCCCGCCCCTGATCCCGCCCCGCGGATGATCATGTTGTTCGTGCAGAAATCCTACACGAACAACATGATCACGACGAGGCGAATTAGGCGTCTCCGCCGATGGTGCCGACGCCTGCGGCGGTGACGTCGAGCAAGTGGTAGCGCTCGATCGCCTCGCGCGGGGCCTCGGGCTTGGCCTCGCCGCGCCGGGCGAGCTGCTCGAGCACGGCCAGCACGATCGATTCGGCGTCGATGTGGAAGAACCGGCGGGCCGCGCCGCGGGTGTCGGCGAAGCCGAAGCCGTCTGCGCCGAGAGAGACGTAGTCACGCGGCACCCAGCGGCTGATCTGGTCGGGCACGGCGCGCATGTAGTCCGACACCGCTACGACCGGGCCGATGGCGTCGGCGAGCCGGCTCGTGACGTAGGGAATCTGTGGCGAGTCGGTCGGGTCGAGCAGGCTAGCTTCCTCGCAGGCCACCGCGTCGCGACGCAGCTCGTTCCACGAGGTGACCGACCAGACGTCAACGTCGACGCCCCAGTCGTCGCCGAGCAGCCGCTGCGCGTGCAGCGCCCAAGGCACCGCCACGCCGGAGGCGAGCACCTGCGCGCGCGGCCGGTGGCCTTCGCTCGATGCATCGCCTACGGCGGGGGAATAGCGGTGCATGCCGCGCACGATCCCCTCGATGTCGACGCCCTCCGGCTCGGCCGGCTGGTTGATCGGCTCGTTGTAGACGGTCAGGTAGTAGAAAACGTTCTCGCTGTCCGGGCCGTACATGCGGCGCAGCCCGTCGCGGACGATGTGCGCGATCTCGAACGAGTACGCCGGGTCGTACGCGACACACGCCGGGTTGGCTGAGGCGAGCAGTGGGGACTGTCCGTCGGCGTGCTGCAGCCCCTCGCCGGTCAGCGTGGTGCGTCCCGCCGTCGCGCCGAGGACGAAGCCGCGCCCGAGCTGGTCGGCGAGCTGCCAGAACTGATCGCCGGTGCGCTGGAAGCCGAACATCGAGTAGAAGATGTAGAACGGGATCATCGGCTGGGCGTGCGTCGCGTAGGACGTGCCCGCGGCGATCAGCGACGCCACCGAGCCGGCCTCGCTGATCCCCTCGTGCAGGATCTGGCCGGTCGTGGACTCCTTGTAGGACAGCAGGAGCTCCCGGTCCACGGCCTCGTACTCCTGCCCGTGCGGTGAGTAGATCTTGGCGGTCGGGAAGATCGCGTCCAAGCCGAAGGTGCGCGCCTCGTCCGGGATGATCGGCACGAACCGCTTGCCGATCTCCTTGTCCTTCATGAGGTCCTTGAACAGGCGGACGACCGCCATCGTCGTCGCCACCTGCTGCTTGCCGGACCCCCCGCGCAGTTCGCCGTACACGGCCTCGCCGGGCAGCGACAGCGGCTTGGCGCGCACGACCCGCTTGGGCAGCGAGCCGCCGAGCGCGGCGCGGCGCTCCATCATGTACTGGAACTCGTCGCTCTTCTCGCCCGGGTGGTAGTAGGGCGGCAGGTCGGCGTCGAGGTCGGCGTCGCTGATCGGCAGGTACAGCCGGTCGCGGAACGCCTTGAGGTCGGCGTTGGTGAGCTTCTTCATCTGGTGGGTGGCGTTGCGCCCCTCGAAGCTGTCCAGCGTCCAGCCCTTGATCGTCTTCGCGAGGATGACCGTGGGCTGGCCGATGTGCTCCCGGGCGGCCTTGAATGCGGCATAGACCTTGCGGTAGTCGTGCCCGCCCCTGGAGAGGTGGCGGAGGTCGTCGTCGGAGAGGTGCTCGACCATCTTGCGCAGCCGCGGGTCGGTGCCGAAGAAGTGCTCGCGGATGTAGGCGCCTGACTCGACGCTGTAGGTCTGGAACTGCCCGTCCGGGGTTGCGTTCATCTGATGGACGAGCACGCCGTCGCCGTCCCTGGCCAGCAGCGGGTCCCAGTCGCGGCCCCAGATGACCTTGATGACGTTCCAGCCGGCGCCGCGGAAGTAAGTCTCCAACTCCTGGATGATCTTGCCGTTGCCCCGGACCGGGCCGTCCAGGCGCTGCAGGTTGCAGTTGATGACGAACGTCAGGTTGTCGAGCTCCTCCCGGGCGGCCACACCGATGGCGCCGAGGGACTCGATCTCGTCCATCTCCCCGTCGCCGAGGAACGCCCACACGTGCGAATGGGAGGTGTCGGCAATGCCGCGCGCCTGCAGGTACCGGTTGAACCGGGCCTGGTAGATCGCGCTGATCGGGCCCAGGCCCATCGACACGGTCGGGAACTCCCAGAAGTCCGGCATCAGCCGCGGGTGCGGGTAGGACGAGAGGCCGAACGGGGCGCGGGACTTCTCCTGCCGGAACCCGTCGAGGTGCCGCTCGGTCAGCCGTCCCTCGAGGAACGCCCGGGCGTAGATGCCCGGTGCCGCGTGCCCCTGGAAGTAGACCTGGTCGCCCATCGCCGGCTTGCCCGACGGATCGGCGTAGTCCTTGCCGCGGAAGAAGTGGTTGAAGCCGACCTCGTAGAGCGAAGCGGCGCTGGCGTAGGTGGCGATGTGGCCGCCTACGCCGACGGTCTTGTTCGCACGTGACACCATGATCGCGGCGTTCCAGCGGATGAACGCCCGGATGCGGCGCTCGATGTGTTCGTCGCCAGGAAACCACGGCTCGCGCTCCGGCGGGATGCTGTTGATGTAGTCGGTGCTGCGCAGCGCCGGCACGCCGACCTGGCGCTCCCGCGCCCGTTCGAGCAGCTTGAGCATCAGGAAACGGGCTCGCTGCCGGCCGTCGGAGTCGATGGCGGCGTCCAGCGACTCGAGCCACTCACGAGTCTCGTCCGGATCGGTGTCGGGGAGCTGGCTCGGCAGGCCGTCGGTGATGATGCTGAAGCGATCGCGGGTCACTCGTCCAGTGTCCCCTTCCCGAGCGGTTTCCGGCGAGGTAGGTGGCCGTGTCCGAGGCGGCAGGCGCTACGGTCAGTGCTGAGCTGCTTGCCCAGGCAGACCCCCACCGCCGAGGAGGATCACACGGTGAGCACGACCCCCGCGTCAGGGGATGCCGCGCCCGCAGCCGCCGAGCGGATGGGATTCAAACCCGGGATGGTCGTGCAGGAGGTCGGCTGGGACGCCGACTCCGACGACGACCTGCGCGCGGCGATCGAAGTGATCACCGGTGAGCCACTGGTCGACGAGGACTCCGACGAGGTCGTCGACGTGGTGTTGCTGTGGTATCGCGCCGACGACGGTGACCTCGTCGACATCCTGGTCGATGCGATCGCGCCGCTGGCCGACGACGGCTCGATCTGGCTGCTCAGCCCCAAGCGCAACCGCGCCGGTTATGTCGAGCCGTCCGACATCGCCGAGGCGGCGCCGACGGCCGGCCTGTCGCAGACCTCGATGCTCACCGTCGGACCCGACTGGGGCGCCGCCCGGCTGGTGTCCCGCAAGTCCCGCGGCGACCGGCGCTGACCCGTTCGGAGGAGACCTGCCATGCTGATCCAGGTCGGGGAGCAGGCCCCGGAGTTCACGCTGCGCGACCAGAACAACCAAGAGGTCACCCTCTCGTCGTTCCGCGGCCGCAAGGCGGTGCTGGTGATCTTCTACCCGCTCGCGTTCACCGGCATCTGCACCGGCGAGCTGTGCGCCGTCCGCGACGACCTCGCGTCGTTCCAGAACGACGACGTGCAGGTTGTCACGCTCAGCGTCGACTCCCCGTACGCACACAAGATCTTCGCCGAGCGGGAAGGCTTCGAGTTCCCGCTGCTGTCGGACTTCTGGCCGCACGGCGGCGTAGCGCAAGCCTACGGAGTCTTCAACGAGCAGGCGGGGATCGCCAACCGGGGCACGTTCCTGGTCGACCGCCACGGCGTGGTGCGCTTCGCCGAGATGAACCCGCCCGGCGTCGGCCGCGACCCGCAGGTCTGGCGCGAAGCGGTCAAGTCCGTGACATCCGCCGGGTAACGCCTCAGCCCTCGCTTTCGCCACCGTGATTCCTTGCCGCCCGCGTGCCCCGGTACCCTGGCGCCGGCCCGGCCATCGGCCGGCCTGGGCGCTTAGCTCAGCGGGAGAGCACTCGGCTTACACCCGAGCGGTCGCTGGTTCGATCCCAGCAGCGCCCACCGCTACACCCCTTGAATTTGCTGGGCTGTAGCGTCTTCTTCCCTAGTGGTCGGGTGGACAATGACCCCGCTAGTCCGCAAATAGTCCGCAAGAAGTCCGCGCGCGGTCCGCGCCAAGCTGTCGAGCCGGTCGGCGACGGAGTCCAGGTCGTCGTCGAAGAGGTCGGCGTAGGTGTCCAGTGTCATGGCTGCCGAGGCGTGTCCGAGCATGGCTTGCACGGCCTTGACGTGGGCGCCCGCGCTGACCGCCAGCGAGGCGGCCGTGTGCCGGAGTTCGTGCGGCGTGAGCCCGGGTTCGCCGATGGACGCCGCCGCGGCGTCGAACCACGCCCGCCGGGCGTTGCGGTTGCGCAGTGGCGCCCCAGATGCGGTCGTGAATACAAGATCGGCCGGTCCCTTGCCGCTGACCAGCGCCGCCAGCTCGTCGACGAGCACCCGAGGTATGGGCACGGACCGTGCTTCGTAGGTCTTTGGGACGCCCCACACGAGCCGGCCGTGCACCTCCGTCATCGCCTCGGCAACGACGAGGCGGCGGCGCAGGAAGTCGACACTCGCCACGCGGAGCGCGGCCATCTCGCACCACCGCAGGCCGCAGTAGGCGAGCACGAGCACGACCAGGCGGCCATCGGGGCCAGCCGCGTCTGCCAGGCGCTCCACCTGCTCGGCGGCGAGGTACCTCCGCCGGCGTCTGGTGCGGCGAGGAAGGTCGAGCCCGACGGCGGGATTCACTGCGAGGCGGCGATCCCGTACGGCGAGTTTGAAGACGGCGGACAACACGCCGGCGATGTCGCGGACATGGCTTGGCGACAGGCCCAAGGCGGCGAGCGAAGCCACCCAGGCTTGGACGTCGCCGTGCTCGACGCTGAACAGCGGCGCGTCGCGCCATCGTGGCAGCACATGCCTGCTCAAGATCGTCTCGTACAACGCATGGGTTGTCGGCTTGAGGTTTACCTTGCCTGCGAGCCACCGTTCGGCCACCGCCCCGACCGTCGTTCGTCCCCGCGCAGGATCGACGTACGCGCCGGTCTGCACCGCGGTGGTGATCGAGTCGAGCCAGCTCTGGGCGTCGACCTTGCGCGCGAAGTGCCGAGCGTGCTCCTCGCCATGCGAGTCGCGGTAGCGGGCGCGCCAGCGGCCATCGGGCCGTTTCTGGATGTTGGCCATGTCGGGTCGCCTCCTGCCTGACGTGCAGGCTACGTCGGCCTGCTGACGGGCGAGGGACTCCGAACCGCTCAGCTCGCGGCCGGGCGGCGCGGACGGAGGCCGTCGGCGAGTTCGTCGATCCAGCGCAGCACGTCGCTGAGCCGGTACTTGACGTGCCGGCCGACGCGGAAGCCGTACGGGTCGAGGCCTCGGCTGCGCCACCAGCGCAGCGTGGCCAGCGGCACGCCGAGCAATCGCGCCGCGTCGGCGATGCTGATCAGTCGGTCCTGTGGATCCATGGCGGTTGTCTCCTCTCCGGTAACCGGTGCTGCTTCCACCGCTTGAAGGTGGCGACCGGCGCATTTTGGGACGTGCCGAGCTGGTCTTTCTCAGGAACGGTCTCGGTTGGCCCGTGACGGTCTCTACCTATGCGTGCGACGCCGGGGTGCGGTGCCATCCGTGGGACGCAGCGTCGGCTGACGTCGGCCGCCGTTGCTGTTGGCCTCCTTCGTGTTTGTCGTTACCTGTGAGGCGGCGCGCAGGGTGCAACCAATTGGCTGATCACGCCCGCCGGCCGGCCCCGGCCGCGGTGGTCGCCACGTCCCTCGTGCGACGCCGCAGTGCCATGTCTCACCCTGCCTCCACGCATTCGCCCGACCACCTCACCCGTCACCCCCCCGCGCCAGCACCACCCCAGCCCAGCACCACCCCATCGTTCACCCCCGAATACCCGCCCGAATACCCCACAATCAGCCCCAACCAATACCCCAACAACAACCACCAATACCCCACCCATTGCCAATCCACGGCACGTATGCTACGAATATCGGAAGGGCATTCGGGCGAATTACTGAACATTATTGGTTACCGTTGGAAATGGTTGAGAAATTGCACGGCGGAATGAAGGTCTACCGGGGCGCGCCGGCCGGCGCACGCAATTACCTGGAGGCCGGCCGGTGCCGCGCGGACGACTACTACCTCATCGAGGGGAGCGGGGTCGCCCGGCGCTACGCCGCCGGCGCCGAACACCCGGTGCGGGAACTCGCCGGCCTGACCGGTGAGGGGTATGAGGCGTGGGTGGCCGGGCTCGACCCGGCCACCGGCACACCCCGGGGCCGGCTGCGTAGCGACGCGAACGCGGTGCGGTTCGTCGAGGTGGTGGTGAACGGGCCGAAGTCCTGGTCGCTGGCCGCCGAGCTGCACCCCGAGGTCGCGGCGGCGTATGAGGCGGCGCAGGACCGCGCCGCGCAGGAGATCATTGGCTGGCTCGCTCGGCATGTGACGACCCGGGTCGGGCCGCGCGGGCAGCAGGTCGCGGTGCCGGTGGAGTATCTCGAGGCGGCCGTGGTGCGGCATTACACCTCCCGGGCCGGTGACCCGCACCGGCACCTGCACCTGCAGGTGAATGCGCGGGTGTTCGCGGCCGGGAAGTGGCGCGGCCTGGACACCGTCACGGTGCGGGAATCGCTGGCCGCCGTGAATGGCATCGGGCACGCCGCAATCACCTGTGACCCGCAATTCCGGGCCGTACTCGCCGCGCACGGCTACACGCTCAATCGGGACGGGGAGTTGGCGCAGCTCGCGCCCTACGTCGGAGCGTTCTCGAAACGGGCCGCGCAGATCGGCCGGCATCTGGACCGCTACGAGACGGCGTGGCGGGGCGAGCATCCCGGGCAGGAGCCCGGCCCTGGGCTGCGTCGCGGCTGGGACACCCGGGCCTGGGCCGAGGCCCGCCCGGACAAGATCCGGCCACGGTCCGGCGCCGAACTGCGGGCGCGGTGGCTCGACGAACTCGCCGCGCTCGGCTACCGCGACCGCGACGTCCCCGTGCCGGTGACCGGCGTGCCTGTAGCGGCGGTGGACCGGGACCGGGTCGTCGACCTTGTGTTGGTCGAGTTGGGCGCCGCGCGGTCCGGGTGGAACGCTGCGGACGTGCGCGGCGCGGTCGAACGACACCTGGCCGCCGGTCACGTGCTCGCCGAGCCGGCCGCCCGGGCCGAGCTGGCCGAGGACCTCACCGCCCGCGCCCTCGCGCGGTGCATGCCGCTGCTCGACCGTCCCGGCACACCCGTGCACATCCGGGCGCTGACCAGCCAGCACGTGCTCGACGTGGAGACCGACCTGGTCGGCCGGCTCGCCGCCCGCGCCGCCGAACCCCACCCAGGCCCAGGCCAGCCCGCCGTCGTCGCCGAGGGGCTGGACGAGGGGCTGGACGTGGGGCAGGCCGCCGCGGTCGCCGCGCTGGCCGGCGACAGCGCGCTGGTCGTCATCGAAGGCGCCGCCGGCGCGGGGAAGACCACCACCCTCGCTACGGCCCGCGACCGGCTCACCGCGCGCGGCCGGGGCATGGTCGTCGTGACCCCGACGCTGCGCGCCGCCCGGGTGGTGGAAGGCGAGACCGGCGCCGCGGCCAGCTCGGCCGCCAAGCTCGCCCACGCGCACGGCTGGCGCTGGGACACCCACGGCGCCTGGACCCGGCTGCACCCCGGCCAGACCGACCCGGCCACCGGCGCCACCTACACCGGACCGCCGCCGGACACAACGCTGCGGGCCGGGGATCTCCTGGTCGTGGACGAGGCCGCAATGCTCGACCAGGACACCGCCCGCGCCCTGCTCACCCTCGCCGACGAGACCGGCGCCCGGGTCGCGCTTGTCGGGGACCGGCACCAGCTTCCCGCCGTCGGTCGCGGCGGTGTCCTCGACCACGCCGCCCGCTGGACCCAACCGGTCACCCTCGACGTCGCGCACCGCTTCGTCACGACCACGACCACCCCGGCCGGGCGGGAGATCACCGCCCCCGACGCCGAGTACGCCGAACTCGCTCAGCAGATGCGCACCGGTGAGGACCCCAACGGCGTCTACACCCGGCTGCAGGAACGCGGCCGGCTCGCCGTGCACCCCGACCCCGCCACCCTGCACGAGGCCGTCGCCGCGGCGGTGGTCGCCGACCGGCGCGCCGGCCGCAGCAGCTGCGTCATCGCCGCCACCCGCGAGCGGGCCGGCGAGGCGAACCAGGCCATCCGCGACGCCATGGTCACCGCCGGTCTCGTCGACGACACCGTCACGGTGACGACTCGGGCCGGGGAGCGGATCGGCGCCGGCGACCTGGTCGCGACCCGGCGCAACGACCGCGACCTCGCCGTCGCGAACCGGGACACCTGGACCGTCACCGCCACCCGCCCCGACGGCGCCCTCCACGTCCGGAGCCCGGCCGGGGAGCGTGTCCTGCCCGCGGCCTACGTCGTGACGAATGTCGAACTCGCCTACGCCACGACCGGGCACGGCGCGCAGGGGCTCACCGTCGACCACGCCCACCTGCTCCTGGACGAGCACACCACCGCCGCCGGCGGCTACGTCGGGCTCACCCGCGGCCGGCACACCAACACCGCCCACCTCGCCGCCGCCAGCGACGCCGAGGCCCGCGAACAGTGGACGCTCGCGTTCGGCCGGGACCGGGCCGATCTCGGCCCCGCCCACGCCCGCCACACCGCGCAGCGCGACGCCGACCGCTACACCCCGCCCCGGCCACTGAACGCCGTGCTGGCGGAGTTGCGGGAGGCGTGGCTGGCCCGCGAGCAGGCCCGGGAGCGGCTGGCCCGGCTGCGGCCCGCGCTGCGCAACGCCGAAGACGCCGCCGCCCGCCTCGCCGAACTGCAACCCGCCCTCGACCAGGCCCGCGACCGGCTCGACACCGCCCGCGCCGCCTACGACGACGCCCGGCACCGGCTCGCCGCCACCGACCAAGCCATCGCCGCCGAAACCGACCAGCACGCCGCCCCACTCCACGCCGCCTGGCAGCACGAGCGGCCCGCCGCCCACGCCGCCGCCCGGCGCATCCAGGCCGGCACCGGCCTGTTCGGCCGCGGCCGCCGCGACCTCACCGCCGCACGGCAGCGCCTCGACGCCTGGGCCGACCGCTGGCGGCCCATCCTCGACCGGCTCCCCGCACCACTGGCCGACCCGGCCGCGCTCGCCACCGGCTGGCACGCCGCCGCCGTGACTGACGCCCTCCACGCCCACGCCGCCGACACCGCCAACGCCGGCCACCCCGAGCAAGCCGACCAGCAAGACGCCGCCGCGCAGGCCGAGACGGCCTACACCCAGGCCCGCCGCGAACACACGTCCCTGGCCGAACAGCAGTACGTCCTCAACCTGGCCCGGCCGGAGCGGGCCGGCGAACTACGCGACCTCCTCCCGCTCGTCGAACGCCAGCTCACCACCGCCGACCACACGATCGCCCGCCTGCTCCGCGAACCGGCCATCAGCAGCCAACCCGACCCGGCCGCGCTGCTCGCCACCGCCAAGCGCCTATGGCAACACGAGCGACAGATCCGCCGCGGCATCGACCGCACCCGCGGTGTTGGCGCCGAGCCGATCACCCGCCGCCCACCCATGCCCGAGCCCGGCTACACACCCCAGCCGGACCGCGGACCCAGCATCGGCCGTTGAACAGCTCTCGGCGTACGAGCGATCATGTTCAGGTCCGGACTGGACGCTGAATGCATCGGCCGCAACGTTCGCGAATGTTGGGACGGTCGTGCTGAGGGCCGCCAAGAACCGAGTGATCGTCACTGGCGGGTGGCGGAAGGCAGCGGTCTCGCGCATCAGGGTGGCGACGACGGTGTCGGCGTCTTCGCCGAGCAGCCGCACCAGGAAGCTGTCGGGATGAACGATCTCGATGCCGTGGACTGCGGCGGCCTCCTCCGGAAAATCCTTCACGTTGAAAGTCACGACCGTGTCGGCACCGCCCCGGACCGCCGCGGCGAGAACATGCCGGTCCTTGGGATCGCAACCCATCTGCTCGATCAGCTCGTTGAAGTCGTCGATCAGCGCCTCCGTGCCGAAGGCTTCGCGCATCATGCCGACCCGGCGACGCGCCTGCTCGGGCGCAACGCCGACCTTCGGGAGAGTGCGCTGCACCTCGCCGAGGATCGGCTCGGACCACAACGGCTGGAACAAGCCGGCCTCGCCGAGCCAGAGCAGCGTCGTCGCGAGCCTGATCGGGACGAGCGCACACGCGGCGAGGATGGGAACGCGACCGCTCACCGGGTGTTGATCACACGATCAGGTGGCGTGCCTTCGTCGATCTCCTGGGCGAGACCGCGCAACGCCGCCCGCCGGCGGGCGGCACGGTCCGCTCGATAGCGCGCCAGTTCCGACACGGCGATTCGACGGTGGACGCCGCCGCCCTCGGCCGCCAGCTCGCCACGGTCGATGAGCCGCACGACGGTCATCCGGCTGACACCGAGCAGGTCGGCGGCCTTTTGGGTGCTGATCACGGTGCCGGACGGCAGCACCACCGCCTCGGCGCTCGACTCCAAGACGTCCACGAGGCGTAGAAAAGCATCACGTGCTGAACCCGGCACGTCGACCGAGTCGTCCGACTCGCGAAACACCCGGTCAAGCGCGGCCCGTAGGCGTTGCGCCTGGTCATGTGCTATCGCCCCAGCCATGCGGCAAGCATACGGGGAAACGCTCAAAACGCACACTCGTCGGCCGCGGCTGATCATAGACGAGCGCGGCGACCTTGGCATGGCTTCGGTTCACGCGTGGCTCGACCAACCATCCGACGTGCGGCCAGATGGGGACGTTGTTCGTGGTTCACAGTCATGCGTTGAGCGGGTCATCGATCGTCGGCTTGCTGGGCCGCGAGCTGGTGCAGCTCGGGTAGCGCGACGAGATCCTTGGCGCGGGCGGCGGTCTCCTTGCTCAGGATCACGTCCTCGATCGCGGCGACCTGGATCGTGACGCTGCCGACGGTGTGTGGTTCGGCGCGGGTGATCAGGTCGTCGTAGCCGTGCGGGAACCCGGCTGGCTCAAAGGTCAGATCGAGGTCGCCGTGTGGGCTGCGGAGGTTGAGCATCTTCATGCCGCGCAGCGCTTCGGCCGACGTGTCGAACGGGAGACCCTCAGGTAGTTCGTCGACGCGGATACCAGCCCCGAGCTCACGCAGTGCCGCAGCCAGCTGGCGCAGGTTCTCGTCGGTGGTCTGCGGGGTGACGTCCATGTCCTGGGTCGGTCGGGTGGCACCATGCAGGTTTGCTGCATAGCCGCCGATCAAGACGTACTCAACGTGGTGCCGGTCGAGTATTTCGGCGATCGTTTCCGGGTGTAGCGCGGGCGGAGCGCTCACTGGGCAGACGTCCCGGCGCGGAGCTTGTCAAGGAACGTGTCGAGGTCGCGCTGCCGCGCCTGGCGTTGCGTGGGGGTCAGCCGGGCCATGGTGGCGTCGAGGATGTCGTCGTGGTTGTCGTACGGCTCGAGCTGCACCCGCGGTTCCAGATCGGCGCCGGCGAGGATCTTGCACAGCAGCGGCCAGGACGGCTGCCGCCGACCGGACTCGATTTCGGCGATTGTGGGCTGCCGGACACCGGCGAGCTCGGCAAGCTGGCGCTGGCTGAGGTTCCGTTTTAGCCGGGCAAGCTTGATCAGCGCGCCGGGCACTCGTTCGACGTTGCGCTGCGTGGTTGGACCCATCGTGGCCATACCCCGCATGATACGAGATGCCGTATCGATGCGCTAGCGCAATGGACAGCTGGAGTCACTGCCACTCGAGCTGCCACCCGTTGGTAATCAACCGGCGCCCGGGTTCCAGCGTCACGAGCTAGCGCCGCTATCGGCATCGGGGCGCCACGCGATTCGACGGCGACTCGCGAGCCAGATGCTATTCCGCCTTGCGGCAGATGCGGATGAGTTCGCGCCGCGTGGGCATGCATAAAGTTTGCAGTCCGGCCGCCTGGTCGTCGTGAATGTCGGACGCGGAGCGGCGCCATGGCTCGCGGGCGGGGGGTGATCATGACATTGGCCCGAAAGCGGATCCGCGGGACGAATGATCACCGGCATAAGCGCCGATGAGCGCGGAGCGCGCTGTCAGCGTCGTTGCCGTGCGAGTTGTGCCCGTCGGGCTCGTCCGCCCTCACAGCCGGGATCTGAGGACGGCGACCTCGGGCGATGGGTCGAAGCCGTGCTCGATCAGCCAGCGGACCGCCCCGAGGCTTCGCAAGGACCACCACGCGCGGATCACGTCAAGGTCAACCTCGGTGCCGTAGCCGGCGGCGACGTCGCGGGTGGTGCTGGGCAACTTCTCCGATCAGGGACCGTGCCGGCGCAAGACCCGCCGCCCACCCAGCTCGGCGGCGTTGGCCGAGGCGCGGTGGATCCGCCGCACCCGGGCCGGCGAGGACGGGCAGGAGGTGGTGGTCGACTTCGCCCGCTATGCCGCGCAAGCCCGACCGCTGGACACCGAGGCGGGCCAGCCGTGAGCCGCGCCCAGACCCGCCCAGCCACGGACGTCGCGGTGGACGCGCCGATGAGCAGCGGGGAGGCCGAGACCTATCAGCGGCTGCGCGCGCATCTGGCCGCGCTGCGGCTGCCCGCCGCGGCCGAGGCGCTCACCGCGGTGCTCGACCAGGCCCGCGACGAAGAGTTGTCGGTGATCGCGGCGATGGAACGGCTGCTCGCCGTGGAGGCCGACGCGGTGCAGGCGCGGCGACTGGCCTCCCGGCTGCGCTTCGCCTGCCTACCCGCACCCTACGAATTGGCCCAGTTCGACTTCACCGCGCAGCCCGGGGTGGACGAGAAGCTGGTCCGCGAGCTGGCCTCGCTGCGCTTCCTCGACGACGCCGGCAACGTGTTGCTGATCGGCCCGCCGGGCACCGGGAAGTCGATGCTGGCCATAGCCCTCGCCCGGATCGCCGCCGAGGCAGGGCATCGGGTCTACTTCACCACCGCCGAGGACCTGGCCAAACGCTGCCGCAAAGCCAGCCTGGAAGGCCGGTGGGCCACCGCGATGCGGTTCTTCGCCGGTCCCCGGCTGCTGGTGATCGACGAGTTCGCCTACGCCCGCGGGCGGCCGGACCCGGAGGCGAACACCGCGCTGTTCGAGGTCATCTCCCGCCGCTACCTGCGCTCGTCGACGATCGTGACCAGTCATGCCGGCATCGCCTCGTGGGCCGAGCGGCTGGGCGATCCGATGCTGGCCGCGGCCTTATTGGACCGTTTGCTGCATCGCGGGGTGATCATGGGCATTGACGGGCCTCGTATCGGATGCGCGCCCACCAACAGCGCACCGAACAACTACGCCGCGCGCTGCACCCGGACCGGGCATGACAGCGCAGCAGGCGTGCGCCCGCTGCGGCCGGGCGATCACCGTCACCAGCCGCAACCCGAACCGGCGCTACTGCTCCTCCCGCTGCCGCACCGCCGCCTGGCACACCCGCCGCCGCCCGGCACGCGACGTCCAGCACGCCGCGAACGGCGTGCAACACTGCCCGCACTGCCACCGCGAAGTGGCCGTGATCGCGATCGTCGTGCCATGCCAGGCCGCGCAAGTACGGACTCCGCCTGCCCCGCCGTGAGCAGGTGAGTCAGGCGCACTCACGCGCCCAAGGCGAATCCTCGGCGGGAACTCGCGAAGGAGTGGCCAAGCGCTTGACAGTCTAGTTATCGAGAGGTAACTATCGAGAGATGACTCGTAAGAAGGTTGCCGCCGAGCAGGCGCCGCTGCGGCGGCTGGACGACCCGCGGGTACTGCGGGCGGTGACCCACCCGGTCCGGTTGGCGCTGATCGAGGCGCTGACTGCGCACGGCGAGCTGACCGCGACCGGTGCGGGTGAGCTGATCGGGGAGAGCCCGACCACCTGCTCGTTTCACCTGCGGCAGCTGGCCAAGTACGGATTCGTGGAGGAGGCGGGGACTGGTCCTGGTCGACAGCGGCGGTGGCGGCTGGTGCATGTCGGCTGGGTCACCGACGACACCGGCGATGCCGAGTCGCGGGTCGCGGCGGCGGCGCTGAGCGAGGTGGCGCTGGGCCGCTATGTGGATCGGCACCGGCAGTGGCAGCGGGCCGCGGCGGCCTACCCGCCCGCCTGGCAGGGGGTGGGCGGGATGTCGCAGACCGTCTGGTGGGTCACCGCCGTCGAGGCCAGCCAGCTGGAGAAGGAACTACGCGAGCTGTTCTTCCGGTTCCGCGACCGCCTGCTCGACCCGGCCACCCGGCCGGCGGACGCGGCGCCGGTCGAGGTCGTGGCGTTCACTCACCTGCTCGACCCGCCCAGCGACGTGCCCGCCGCCCCGACCGGCCGGCCGCAGCGCGGGGGCCGGCGCCGGTGAGGGCGCTGCTGGCCGACCGGCGGGCCCGGCTGTATCTGACCGGTCAGCTGTTCTCGCTGTTCGGCGACAGCATGCTGTTTCTGGCCATGGGCATCTGGGTCAAGACGCTCACCGGCAGCAGCGCGCAGGCCGGGCTGACCTTCTTCTTCCTCGTCGCCCCGTCCCTGCTTGCCCCGTTGAGTGGGCTGCTGGTCGACCGGCGCCGCCGCCGCCCGCTGCTGCTGGTCACCAACCTGGTCCTGGCCGCGGTGGTGCTGCCGCTGCTCGCCGTGCGCGGCGCCGGGCAGGTCTGGCTGATCTACGCGGTGATGCTCGTCTACGGCGCCGGCTACCTCGTGCTCTCCTCCGGGCAGAGCGCGCTGCTGGCCGTCATGTTGCCTCACGAGCTGCTCGCCCCGGCGAACAGCACCCTGTCGATGATCCGCAGTGGGCTGCGGCTGATCGCCCCCCTCGCCGGCGCCGGCCTGTTCGCGGTGCTCGGCGCCCGCGCCGTGGTCCTCATCGACGCCGCCACCTTCCTCATCGCCGCCGCCAGCCTGGCCGTGCTGCACGTGCCGGAACCGCGCCCGCAGCCCTCGCTGCTGCACTGGCGCGCCCAGGTCGGTGCCGGGTTGGCCTGGCTGCGGCACGCCCCCACCGTCCGGCAGGTGATCATCGCCTGCGGCGCCGGCTGGTCAATCCTCGGCCTAGTAGAGACCCTGATTTACCCGGTCGCCGCCGGGCTGCACCGGCCACCCACATTCGTCGGGGTCCTGGTCAGCCTGCAAGGCGCCGGCGCCATCGCCGGCGCGATCGCCGCCCCAGCGCTGCTGCGCCGACTCGGTGAAGCGCGGCTCACCGCCGCCGGGCTCATCGGCAGCGGTCTCGGCTGGGGCGCGCTCATCCCCGCCCGCCTGGCCGTCACCCTGCCCGCGCTCGTCCTCGCTGGGGCTGCGATGACCTGGATCGGGATCGGCTCCGCCACCCTCATCCAGCGCCGCACCCCACCGGAGATGATCGGCCGCGTCGACGCCGTCAAAGAAGTCGCCGTCTCCGGGCCGCAAACCCTGTTCATCGCCACCGGCGCCGCCCTCGTCGCCGTACTCGACTACCGCCTCCTGCTCGGCGTTGTCCTCGCCGCCATGGCGATCAGCGGCACCTGGCTAGCCACCCGAACCGAGCAGCACACCGCCACCAGCCCAGCGCAACCGCCGATCACCAGGCACACCCCGGCACTGGACCAATCCCCCTAGCCACACCGCACCCTCCCAGGTGAGCGCCGCCGTGACCCTCACCGCTTGACCGGCCACGCGCGCGCTGTTCCGAAGCGCGCAGCTGCGCTAACCTCGGACTTGCCGGGGAAGATGATCTAGCAGGAGCGGGGAACTTCGCCGAGCGGCAGCACCGAGTGCGGTGCCCGGCAGGGCGGCGAGCGCGAGCAGGGGCGGTTGGCGCCCCAGAACCTCTGGAGTGGGGATCGGCGCCCTAGCCATCGCCTCGACCTCGACGTCGGTGCGGGTCTGATCAGCGTCGATCTTCAGGAACACATCGCCGACGCGCACAGTCGCGCGCTCGTCATGGGCGATGACGACCTTTACCTGCTCCACGTTGGCCAGCATCGCGGGATGACCACCGGCATTGCCACGGGTTTATCGCGTGCGACTGACCAGCTGACCGCGTCCCGCTGCTGGCAGCCTCGCGTACGACACCGGCCGCTGAGGGATCCGCGCGGCCGGACACCGCCGGTCGGGTAGCCCGTGCCTATGGTGTCGTGCGTGCCGCTGATGACCGCGACCGACCGGTTGCCGTGGGAGCCGCGGCGTGTTGTTGTCGCCGGGAGCTCGGGGTCGGGAAAGACGACGCTCGCCAGACGGATCGCAGCGGTGCTGGGCATCCCGCACGTCGAGATCGACGCGCTGTACCACGGGCCGGATTGGACGCCGCGCCCCAGCTTCGCCACGGACGTTGTCGAGCTTGTCGCGCAACCGGGGTGGGTCACAGAGTGGCAGTACGACCAGGTCCGGGCGCTGCTCGCCGCCGCGGCGGACCTCATGGTGTGGCTCGATCTCAGCCGCCCGCGGGTCATGTGGCAGGTCACCCGCCGGACCGTCCGGCGGCGCCGGCGCGGAGAGCTGTTGTGGAACGGCAACGTCGAGCCGCCGCTGTGGACGTTTTTCACCGACCGCGAGCACATCGTGCGTTGGGCCTGGCGGACCTACCCGGCGACCGCCGCGCGGGTTCTGGCCGTTCTCGACCAGCGACCCGACCTGCCGGTGGTCCGCCTCGCGAATCACGCTGCGGCAGACGCCTGGCTGACCGGGCCGTTGGCCGCCACCCGCAGCGGAACCCGTTGACCATGGCCGTACGGTCACCCACGACGTTGATCGCTAGCGACCGGAGCCTTGGTTGACCACACCGTCTGGCGTGTTGGTGCTATGGCTCGACATGGCCAGAACGAGGCCAACCTGCCCCGCCAGTTCTCCCACCGCCGCCTTGATCTTGACCTGACCGCCGTCGGGTGGGAGTAGGCCGAACAGCTGGCCACCGACCTCGTCAGCCGACTCAGCCAGGCCACCGAACCGCCACTCCTGTTCAGCTCCCCGCTACGCAAGGGCCCGGCAGACCTCGCACGTCGCCGCTAACCGACTGGGCACCCACCTGGTGGTCCTGGACGAGCTGCGGGAGCTCGATGTCGGCGAGCTTGACGGGCGCAACGACCCCGAAGCGTGGACGGTCTACGAGTCGGTGCTCACAGATTGGAGAAACGGCAACCACGACCGCCGATTTCCCGACGGCGAAGACTGGCACGAGCTGCGCTCCCGCCTCAGTGCGGCACTGCGCGAGATCGCCGGCAGAACCCCTACCGGCACCGCCGTCGTCGTCGCCCACGGCGCGAACCTGCGTGCTGCCCTCCCCGGCCTCGCCGATGTCACCGACCCGGGCAGCGACCTCGACACCGGCCGGTTTGCCGATCTCCGCGTCACCGTCAGCGACGCCGGCGTCCACGTCGACTTGCTTGCCTGGCGAGGCGCAAAGTAGGGCGGTGGGTCGGCGTGCAACGCCACACGACAGTCGGCATCTGCCAGCGTGAGGGGGGCCAAGCAGGAGCCGGTGGACTCGAACAGCACCGCCGGGCGAACGTACCGGTCAGCCGTAACCGTGACCGGCACCGACCGGATGGCGTCACCCGCGCGTCCACGCACTCATGCCCATGTCAGTCGGACCTGCTCCGAACGTCGCTGTCACGGCCAGCGCGCGCTACTCGCTGCGCTGCACTTAGCTCCCGCGGGCGGCGAATGCGAGCGCTCGTTCGACGATGTCGTCGGTGAGCCCGACTTGATGGTCCGCGCGCAGCACCAGCGTTGGTTCGTCGCGTGCTTGCGCCCATTCCTCGACGTCGGCGCGGATGTGATCGTCGATCCACACGCAGGGTCGGTCGGTGACGTAGTCAACGATCACGGGCAGCTTCCAGCTGGTCTCAAGTGCGCGGAGATCTTCCGACCATGCCAACTCGATCACGGGGAGGTCGGGCAGCCCGTGCAGCGGGGCGATGATCTCGTTCGCGTGCTGATTCCATCCCGTGGCCCACACGATCTCAAAGAGTTCGCCCAGCCGGCGCAACCGGTCCGCGTTCGCTGGAGAGATCCAGATCTGATGCGTTTCCCGGGTGTCCCAGTGCTCCAGCGACGCCTCCTGGAAGTCGACAGACGGCGGGTAGTAACCGCCCGGAACGTTGTGGTCGCGAACGGGAAGCAGGACACCGTCGACATCGAGGAGCAGTAGCGGGCGATCGGCGACGCACACGGTGTGAGTGAATCACGTCGTCTCGACAACGCCATCCGATGGCGGCACCCTCACCCGCCGCACATGGGACGGGTCCGCGACCTCGATCCCCTCCGTGCCGGGGAGTGGTCATCCGCTCGGCGGCATACTCATGCACAAGATGATCTTCCGAATCTCGGCGCGGGCGGAAGCATCAGACGATCTTCGGAACTTGATCTCCGCGGAGCTGAGAGAAGCTTCCTGTGATCGGCGATTGCGGACGGCATGGAAACCGTGAGTGGAAGGTTCGACGGTCTGCCTTGTCCTCAGCCAGGGCATCGCGCCGCGGTGACGGGTTGTGGCGTCGCAGATCGCGATCGCAGAGATCAAGTTTGGGTCGCGTGACGAGTGTCGCCGCGCGTGAGCGGCGGAGGCAGGTCAGTTCACTGTTGATCAAGCCGGGGTCGAAGTTGATCTCCGTTAGTCCGCAGATAGTCCGCAAGAATTTCAAAAACGCCCGTTGTCGATCAACGGCGACCAACGACGTGCAGAGCCCTCTAGGCCAATGATTTCAAGGGTCACAAGCACCTGCTGATGATCAACCAACGACAGCCAAAAACCCCCGAAACCGGCTTACACCCGAGCGGTCGCTGGTTCGATCCCAGCAGCGCCCACCGCTACAACCCGAAATTTGCTGGTTGTTAGGCCGCACTGAATCCGCAAGAAGTCCGCCCGCGGTCCGCGCCAAGCCGTCGAGCCGCTCGGCGGCAGCGTCCAGATCGTCGTCGAAAAGGCCGGCGTAGGTGCCCAACGTCATGGCTGCGGTCGAGGACGGCCCGCACCTCGCCGTGAATTCCGCTTGCGGGCTCGCCGTGGCGATCCGGCGTGCGCGACGTCGCGGTTGTGCTGGGCATGCATGACTCATGTGGGCGTCGGGTTTCCGGGCTGGTTCTGGGAACGGACGATCTGTGTTACCTGGCGCAGGGTGGAACGAAGGTCGGTGAGGTCGATCCCCGCCAGATCGTTCGCCAGTGTGCGGTGGCGAAGGCGGGCCTGTTCGGTGATGGCGTCGAGCACGCGCCTGCCCCTCGCGTTGAGCCGAAGAAACGGTGAGCGCCGGTGTCGAGGGTTCCCGGTGAAGACCGCAAGGCCTTCGGCGACGAGTTCGTTGGCGATGCGCTGGACGGCCTGCCGACTGGTGCCGAGCCGGTCGGCGGCCATCGGCACGGTCCAGTCCCCGACGGAGACGACACTCATCAGTTGCCAGCGGGCCTGGGTCTGACCGGCCGAGGACGCGATGTGCTCGCCGTAGCGGCGCAGCACGCCCGCCGCGTCGAACACCTCGGCGACGAGCAGCGCGAACACCTCAGCGTCGGGACCAGGAGACCGGCTCACCACGCACATCCCACAATTGACAACACACTGTCATCCCGGTAGCCTGACAACACGCTGTCAGTCTACAGGAAGGACACGTCGTGAACCGACTCGACGTCTACACCGCGGTCCACAAGATGCAACGGGGCCGCCTGTTCACCTTGACCATCGCAGCCGGCACGGCCGACCCGACCGATACGGCTGTCCGGACCGCCCTCGCTGCCGCCACCGAATCGGTCATCACGGAACTTCTCGCGCACGCCGAGCACGAGGACCGGTTCATCCACCCGCTGCTGCGCAAGCACGCTCCCGCCATCGCCGACAAACTCGACGCCGAACACGTCGGACTCGACGCCCGCCTCGACGACCTGCGCAACGTCGCAGCCACCTACGCCGGCACACCAGATGACCCGAACGCGCTCTACCGGGCACTAGCGGCCTTCACCGCCGCCTACCTCAGCCATCTCGCCGTCGAGGAAGCCGGGGCACTGCCCGCCCTGTGGGACACCTGTTCCGACGAGGAACTGACGGGCATCCTCGTCTCGTTCAACCAGTCTCGTTCCGACACCGAGAAGCTCACCTCGCTGCTCGCCCAACTCGCGACCCTCAACCCGCCGGAGGTCGCGCGGCTGGCCGCGGCCGGGCTCGGCGCCGTCCCGCTCGCGGACGTTCGCGAACTGCTCTCGACGCTGCTAACCCCCACCCAGTACGGTGCCGTTCACCGTTGACTCAACTCAGCAAACCAGCAGGTGTGCGAACAGCCGACCGCACCTGATTGCTGCTCATCATGGTCATGTCATAAGCCGCCCCATCGCGTCAGTCCCTGGGGTTCGACGTCGCTCCTTCGGACTCCTCGGCGCGCCTGAGCAGCAATCTTTGTTCGCTCTCGTTGTGGGTCAGTGACGCCGCTTCGCGGAATGACGCGGCCGCTTCGGCGTGACGCCCAGCCCGAGCGAGTAGATCGGCCCGCACACTGGGCAGCAGATGCGAGGCGGCAAGCGCGCCCTCTGGGAGCTTGTCGAGCACCGCCAGGCCGGCGCCCGGACCGGACGCCCGCCCGTGCGCGACCGCGCGGTTCACTTCGACGATCGGGCCGGGTGCGGCCTTGGCGAGCACGTCGTACAAGGTCGCCATGGCGCGCCAGTCCGTTTCCTCTGGCGTGCCGGCACGGGCGTGCACGGATGCGATCGCGGCCTGCAGGTAGTAGCGACCGACCGGCTTCCCACGGGCGTTCAGTGCCTCGGCGCGCTCCAGGGCGGCCAGCCCGCGGCGAATCAGCAGCTGGTCCCACACGCTGCGGTCCTGGTCGTCGAGCAGGACCGGCCGCCCCTCGGCGTCAACGCGGGCGGCGCTGCGCGAGGCCTGTAGCTCCAGCAGGGCCTGCAGTCCGTGCACCTCGGGTTCGTCGGGCATCAGCTCGGCGAGCGTTCTGGCCAGCCTGATCGCCTCGTTCGTCAATTCGGTGCGCATCCAGTCGCTGCCGGCCGTCGCGCTGTAACCCTCGTTGAAGATCAGATAGATCACTGCCATCACATCATCGAGCCGAGCGACGCGCTCTTCGCCGACGGGAAGCTCGAATTCTGCGTGGACTTCGTTGAGCACTTTCTTGGCCCGGGAGATTCGTTGCCCCATCGCGGCCTCGGTGGCCAGGAAGCCTCGGGCAATCTCGGCTGTCGTCAGTCCGCCGACCAGGCGAAGCGTCAGGGCGGCCCGTGACTCTCGGGTCAGCTGGCGGTGGCAGGCCATGAACATCAATCGGAGAACGTCGTCTTCGATGAAATCCACCTGTGCTATGAGGTCGGGCATCTCCTCCTCCTCGCGCAGGCGATGACCGAGCTCCTCGGTCTTGCGGCGCAGGTTGTCGGCACGCCGGAACATGTCGATGGCGCGCTGTCTGGCCGTGGTCATCAACCAGGCACCAGGCTTGTCCGGAATGCCGCGGGTCGGCCACTGTTCGAGCGCGCTCACCAGCGCGTCCTGCGCCAAGTCCTCGGCGAGGTCAAGATCCCGGGTCATCCGGGTCAGCGCGCCGACCAGCCGACCGGACTCCTCACGCCATGTGGCTGTGATGATCTCCGCGGTGGTCTCGGCCATGCGGCCAGCCTAGGGCCGACCGCATGGCCGAATCCGACGTGCGACTCAGCCGCCGGACGCCGGCGGCGCCTCGTCGGGGATCTGGCGCAGCGTGGCAACACAGGTGACCTCGGGCCAGTACTTGACATGCAACTCGGCGAATTCCTGCTGACCGGCGACGGCGTCCTCGAGCGTGTCGTACTGCATGATCGCCCATCCGCCGACGACCTCCTTCGCCTCGGCGTACGGTCCGTCGACCCGCGTGACCTCCCCGTCGCGCACGATCAAGTTGACGGCGTCCTTGATGCCGAACAGACCTCCACCGTCGAGGAAATGGCCGGCGGCGGCCTGCTCGCCGATGTACTTGTCCATCGCATCGAACAGCGCCTGCGGCGGCGCGCCGATGCCTTCTTCCATCCTCACGAATCCCATGAACCGCGGCATTGCTTCCTCCTCAACATCGGGGCTCACCGCTACTCGGTGGCCGACTCGCCCTTACGCCGAACCGCGCCCGGCGCTTTCGACATCACCAACCAGACTATTTTCCGTGGCACAGTTGAGAACGGCTGCCCAAGAACGGATGAGTACGTCCCGTCACTGGGCCCTGCTTTGCGCCGCTCGGCGTAGGTGGCAGTACAGCGACGTCACCGTGAATCCAGCGCACCCGATGCGCGCCCGGCTTGGCTCGTGCCACCTCGAGCGGGAGCCGTACGGCATGACCGCGCGGCCGGCGCACGTCGTCGTTGTTGATCTAGGGCTTGTGGTCGAATATCGACCACAAGTCAAAGATCAACAGCTGCTGCGGGGACGTGCCGGACGCCGTCATCTGGTATAAACGAAGTGTGTCGTGTAAATCGCCCGGTCACGCTGCCGCCGATCGAGACATCAGTCCTGCCGATCTGCCCGCACTGCTGCGCGACTTCTACGGCCGCGCCTTCACCGACGACCTTCTCGGCCCGGTGTTCGTCGACGTCGCGCGGATGGATCTCGACGCGCATCTGCCGACCATCCGCGACTTCTGGCAGACCGTGCTGTTCCGGACGGGCGACTACCGGCGCAACGCATTCGTCCCTCACCAGCGCCTCCACGCGGCCGCCGGGCTGACGCCGGAGCACTTCGCCCGGTGGCTGCAGCTGTGGATCGGCACGGTCGACGACCGCCACGCCGGGCCGAAGGCCGAATTCGCCAAGCTGCAAGCGAGCCGGATCGCGGGCTCGATGAGCCGGCGCATCACCGGCCACGCGCTGAACGCCATGAGCGAACCGCGTCCGACCCTGGTTCAGCTCAAGGCGTCGCCGGATAGCTGACCCGCTCGCCGTCCACCATCGGTTGCTACTGCGTCACGAGGATCGCCGCCACGGCGACCAGCGCAAGGGTGAGCAGCGCTATGCAACCGCGGAGGACGGCCGCCCGCCGGGCCCCCCGGTAAACCCGACGGGCGAGCTCTGGGTCGCGGCCGTCGAGCGCCGTTTGGCGCAGCCGCGTCATCCGGCGCGCCTGCAGCACGCCCACAGCGGTGACCACGACCAGCGCCGCGGCGACCGCGGCGGCAACGATCAGGGCGGCGTCCCACTGCCGGCCCGCGAGCAGGCCCGCGCCCGTGCCCAGGGCGACGACAAGGGCGCAGCCGCCGACGATGCCGTAACTGCGCCCCAGCGCGCGGAAGAACGCCACCCGATCGGCGGCGGTCAGCGTGCCGCTGGCGGCGCGTGCCACGACGGCGATCGTGACCAGCCCGCCGACCCAGATGGACGCGGACAGCACCAGCAGGCCGGCGAGCACGACCTGCACCGTGGCGGACATGGCTGCTCCGGCGTCAGCCCGCCGACGGCGACAGCGCCGACTCCGGCGGCCGGCGGGTGATCTCGACCCGCCACCGCGGGGGCCCCTGCTCGAGGTAACTGACGCCGAAGGCCGCCGGGTCGGTGCGCCACACGTGCCGCCATACCGGGCCGGGATCGGTACTCGAGTGCAACTCGACGCGCTCGCCGGGCCGCAGCCGCAGCAGGCGCTCGGCGGCGGCGTCGGCGCCGTGCGGGCCGGGAAGGCGATCGAGGTCGATCACCGGGCCCTCAGTCAGCTCGTACCACTCGTGCGGCTGGCTGCCCAGGGCGGCGGTGCTGGGAGTGGGGCCCTCGTCGTTCGCCAGCAGCTGCTCCTCGTTCGCCAGGTGGTCGTCGAGCCGGCCGAGCAGGTCACGGACGACCCCCGCCAGTTGCGCCGGGGTGAACGGCCGCGCCCCGGACGCGGCAAGGGTGAGCTGGTCGATGCGCAGCCGCAGGTCGACGTGGTCCTGGCGGAGCCGATCTAGCTGGTCGGCGCTCTCGCGCGCGGTGCGAAAGAGCAGCCACTCCTCGTCGACGATCTGGCGGAGCACCTCGAGCTGGAGGTAGTCGACGAGCGCGGCGAGCTCGTGCGCCGGCCACCGGCCGGCTTCGGCGCCGTGCAGCACGGCCTCGGCGCGATCGCGGACGTCGCGGCTGAGGACCGCATGCTCGCCGGGAAGCGAGATGGCGGTCGGCTCGGCGGATGTCGTATTCGATGGCTGGTCGCTCAGTGCCTTCGCCTCTTCGCGCGAGCGCTCATCGGTCGCTCGTTCCGCTCCTCGCCGCTGGCGCGGCTGCGATGCTCGCTCGCTCAGCGCCTTCGCCTCTTCGCGCGAGCGCTCATCGGTCGCTCGTTCCGCTCCGGTCATCAGCGGCCCCTGGCCGCAGTGCGATGCTCGCTCGCTCATGCCCAACGCTCTCGAGGTCAGTTGGCCGAGCTCGGCAGCAGGGCGGCGAGGGTCACGGCGGGGAACACCCGCAGCGTGGGCAGCAGCGCGCGGTTCTGCAGTGCCAGGTGACGCTCAAGTCGGCGGCAGGCGGCGTCGGCTGCGGCGAGCGCCTCACCCGGGTCTTGAGCGTTGATCAGCGTGTCGGTGAGGTCGGCGATCACCTGATGGTCGGCGCGCAGCGCCGTCACCAGCGCCTCGTCATCGACGACCCCCGACGCGAGCGGATAGGCGACGCGCTCCTCCATCTCGGCGTGCCAGAGAACGCGTCCGGCGAGGAACTCGGCGAGCTCGATGAGCGCTGGTTCCCAGTCGGCGCCCACAGAGATCGTTTCACGCAGGACGGCGACGCGATCGGTCAGCTGCCTGAGCAGCACGTCGTGATGCTCGGCAATCGCTTGCACTACCTCGTCCTTCAGCAGGGGATCGGCGAATGCCGTCATCGGGGCCTCCTTCGTCTGGTTCCTCGTAGCTGAGTTTACCTGAATAACCTTGTGTATAATCGCCGGATGTGACCAGCGATACGCCGACCGTCCGTCCTCCGACGCGGACGGATTCGCCCGGCGGCCCAGCGCTGGGGCGGAGCCGGGCGCGGGTGCTAGCCGCGCTCCAGGCAGCCGACGGCCCGATGTCGGTCGAGGAGGTCGCCGCAGACGTGCGCCTGCACGTGAATACCGCCAGGTTTCACCTCGACGCGCTGGTCGCCGACGGGCTGGCGGAGCGGGCCAGCGAGGACCGGACCCGACCGGGCCGGCCGCGCATGCTCTACGCCGCCCGGCAGGACGCGCCGCCTAGCGGCGATCGCAGCTACCGGCTGCTTGCGCAGATCCTGACCAGCTACCTCGCCGGCGAGGTCGCGCGGCCGGATCAGGCGGCCCTGCACGCCGGCGAAGCCTGGGGCCGCTACCTCGCCGAGCGGCCGGCGCCGTTCCAGCGGGTCACCGCCGAGTCGGCGACCCGCCAACTGGTCGGCGTGCTCGACGACATCGGCTTCGAGCCGGAAGCGACGACGGCCGGTCGCCGTCGGGAGATCCGGTTGCACAACTGCCCGTTCCGGGAGGCCGCCGAGCAGAGTCGGGAGGTGACCTGCTCGGTCCACCTGGGGCTGATGCGAGGTCTGCTCGCTGAGGTCGGCGCACCGCTTGACGCCTTACGGCTCGATCCGTTCGTCACCCCGAATCTCTGCGTTGCGCATCTCGGCACGCCGAGCTCGCCCGACCGGGCAGAGCGTCGCCGGTAGCGTTTCGCAGGTGCTGCGGTTGGATGAGGTGCTCCACGCGCTGGACGAGTGGTTCCCACCGTCGCTGGCCGAACCCTGGGACGCCGTCGGCCTGGTCTGCGGCGACCGCGGCGAGCCGCTCGACGCGGTGCTGCTGGCCGTCGACGCCGTCCCGGAGACGGTCGGCGAGGCCGTCGACGCCGGCGCGCAACTGTTGCTCACCCATCACCCACTGCTGCTCGCCGGCGTCCACGGCGTGCCGGCCGACGACCCCAAGGGCGCGCTGGTGCATCGAATGATTCGCGCGGGCGTCGCGCACTACGTGGCGCACACCAACGCCGACGCGGCCGACCCGGGAGTCTCCGACGCGCTGGCCGAGCGGCTCGCGCTCACCGATCTGCGTCCGCTCGACCCGAAGCCGAATGAACCGCTGGACAAGCTGGTCACGTTCGTGCCGGTGGCCGACGCGCAGCGTGTCGTCGACGCGCTCGCCGCGGCGGGCGCTGGACGGCTCGGTGCCTACGACCGCTGCGCGTGGCTGGCCGACGGCACGGGCACGTTCCGGCCCGGCGCCGCGGCCAATCCGTCGATCGGACGGCCCGGTGAGATCGAGCAGGTGCCCGAGACCAGGGTCGAGATGGTGCTGCCCCGACGGGCGCGCGGCGAGGTGGTCGCGGCGCTGCGCGCGGCCCATCCGTACGAGGAGGTCGCGTTCGACGTCTTCGAGCAGGCCCCGGTGGGCGGCACCCGCGGGAGCGGCCGGCTGGGCGAATGTTCGCCGACGACACTGCACGAACTCGCGGCGCGGGCGGCCCGAGTGCTTCCCGCGACCGTGTCCGGTGTGCGGGCGGCGGGTGACCCGCACCGGCGCGTCCGCACGGTCGCGGTGTGCGGCGGGTCTGGTGGGTCGCTGATCGAGCAGGCCCGGCGCGCTGCAGCCGACGCGTACCTCACCGCCGACCTTCGCCATCACCGCGCGGTCGAGGCGGTCACCGAGCGCGGCCCGGACGCCATGGGCCTGCTCGACGCCGGGCACTGGGCGACCGAGGCGCCGTGGCTGGACGCCGTCGCGCGGCGGTTGCGGGAGCGGTTCGGCGCCGGTCTTAGGGTGGCCGTGTCGACGCGGGTCACCGATCCGTGGAGCATCCACGTCCCGTCAAGCGAAGCGAGCGCCGACCGACCGTGAACGCCGACCCTGCTGCCCAACTCCGGCTACTCGATCTGCAGGCCGCCGACACCGCTCTGGCCCAGCTGGGGCACCGGCGCGCCACCCTTCCGGAGCTCGCCGCCATCATCGCCGCGGAGGCGCGCGCGCAGCGGCTGCACGCCCAGGCCGTCGAGGTGCAGACCCGGCTCGAGGACCTCGACGGGGAGCAGAAGCGGCTGGAGAACGAGATCGACACGGTGCGCGCGCGGGCCTCCCGCGACGAGCAGCGGCTCGCCGCCGGTGGGCTGCCGGCGAAGGAGCTGGAAGGGCTTCAGCACGAGATCGGGACGCTGGCCCGTCGGCAGTCCAGCCTCGAGGACGACCTGCTCGAGTTGATGGAGCAGCGCGAGTCGCTGGAAGCCGAACTCGGCACGGTTAGCGCCGGCCAGGCGGCCCTGCAGGTCGAGCGCGGCGAACTCGATCGGCGGCGGGACGAGGCGTTCGCCGAGATCGACGCCGAGGTCCGCCGGCGCACCGACGAGCGCGCGGCGATCGCCGGTGAGCTTGCGCCGGACCTACTAGAGCTCTACGACCGGGTACGTGCCGCCAACGGCGGGGTGGGCGCGGCGATGCTGCGCCAGCGCCGCTGTGAGGGATGCCGCATCGAGCTGGCCGGCAACGAACTTTCCGCGGTGCGCACTGCGCCCGCGGATGCGGTGCTGCGCTGCGAGAACTGCCGGCGCATCCTGGTGCGCACCGCCGAGTCCGGCCTGTGAATGTCGCGGTGGATGTCATCATCGAGGCAGACGGCGGGTCTCGTGGGAACCCCGGACCGGCCGGGTACGGGGCGGTCGTCCGGGACGCCGCGACCGGCGAGGTGCTCGCCGAGCGGAAGGCGGCGATCGGCCGCGAGACGAACAACGTGGCCGAGTATCGCGGCCTGATCGCGGGTCTGCGCGCCGCCGCGGAGCTGGGCGCGTCGTCGGTGGCGGTGCGGATGGACTCCAAGCTCGTCGTCGAGCAGATGTGCGGCCGCTGGCAGGTGAAGCACGCCGGCCTGCGCCCGCTCGCCGCTGAGGCGGCGGCGCTGCGTGGCCGGTTCGCCGACGTCAGCTTCGAATGGGTGCCGCGCGAGCAGAACCAGCACGCGGACCGGCTGGCCAACGAGGCGATGGACGAGGCCGCCGGGGTGTCGCGACCGACCGCAGATTCCCCGCCGCGGGGGTCCTGGACGCCGCCGACCGGCACGCCGACCCGTCTGGTGCTGGCTCGGCATGGGTCGACGCGGCACTCGGTCGATCGGCGCTTCTCCGGGCGCAACGACCTGCCGCTCACCGAGCTCGGCGCGCACCAGGCCGACGCGCTCGCGCGACGGGCGCCGTCGTTCGGTCAGGTCGCCGCCGTGGTGAGTTCGCCGCTGCTGCGCGCCCGGGAGACCGCGGGCCGGGTGGCCGCCGCGCTCGGCGTTGCGGTGCGCGTCGTCGATGAGCTCACCGAAACCGACTTCGGCGCCTGGGAGGGCGCGACGTTCGCCGAGGTGCGGCAACGCTGGCCCGCCGAACTCGACGCGTGGCTGGCCTCGCCCGACGTCGCGCCACCTGGCGGCGAGTCCTTCAGCGACGTCACCCGCCGGGTGCGTCGCGCCCGGGATGGGCTGATCGCGTCGGCGCCGGGCGGCACGATCGTGGTGGTCACGCACGTGACCCCGATCAAGACGCTGGTGCGGCTCGCGCTGGACGCGCCGCCGTCGAGCATGCACCGCATGCACCTCGACATCGCGTCGGTTTCGGTGGCCGACTACTACCCGGACGGTCTGTCGTCGGTGCGGCTGCTCAACGACACCAGCCACCTACGTCCCGAGCACCCGGGCCGATAACCACAGCGCCACGGTGGCGGCGACCAGGATCGGCGGCACCGCCAGTACGCCCAGCAGGTGGAACTCGGCGGCGCGCGGCCGGTTTCGCGCGGGGAGCAGCCGGCGCCAGAGCAGGGTTGCCAGCGATCCCGCGTACGTCAGATTGGGCCCGATGTTCACTCCGAGCAGCACGGCGAGAACGCCGGCCGGCGAACCCGCCAGCGGTGCGAGCAGCAACGTCGCGGGAATGTTGTTGAGCACGTTCGCAAGCACCGCGGCGAGCGCGGCGATGCCGATGAGCGCTGCCAGCGACGTCCCGTGCGCGAGGGCGTGATGCAGTGCGCTGCCTAACCCGTGCTGGGTCACGCCTTCGACGACGACGCCGAGCGCGAGCACGAACAGGCAGAACCCGAGACTCGCCTCGCCGAGCAGGCGCACGGGCGTGGTCTGCCGCCGGGCCAGCCGCGGCACGGCGAGCAGCAGGCAGCCACCAGCCGCAGCCCACGCCGGCGCGAGATGCACCGACGACGTCACGACGAATCCGGCGACGGTCACGGCCAGCACCGCGAGGCCGTAGCGCGGCGTGCTGAGCACCGTCCGCTGCGGCTGCGCGGTGTCGGCAAGGTCCGCGCGGAAGAACGTTCGCAGTGCGAGCCATTGCAGCGCGCAGACGACCAGCCACGGCAAGGCCATCAGTGCGGCGAACCGTCCGAAGGACAGCCCGGAGTCACCGAATGCCAGCAGGTTCGTCAGGTTCGACACGGGCAGCAGCAGCGAACCCGCGTTGGCCAGCTGCTGGCAGGCGTACACGTGCGGGCGGCCGCGCAGCCGCAGCTGGCTCGCGGTGCGCAGCACGACCGGCGTCAGCAGCACCACCGTCGCGTCCAGCGTCAGCACCGCGGTGATCGCCGCGGCCAGCACCACGACCATCCCGAGCAGCCGCGTCGCACTCCCGCCGCTAGCCCGAGCCGCCACCGACCCGAGGTAGTCGAAGACGCCCTCTTCCGCGCATAGGTGGCCGAAAAGCAGGATCAGCGCCAGGAAGGCCACGGTCGGGCCGAGCGCGGCCAGCCGCCGGGTCATGGCGTGCCAGGGCACGATGCCGAGTGCCACGAGCACGACGGCGGCCGGCACCGCAAACACCGCCTCGCTCCAGCCGAGGGGGCGCAGCACTGCCACGGCAAGGCTGGCGACGAGCAGGACTAGCGCGATGCTTTCGGCTGCCGCGCCCGTCATGTTCTGGCGGCTCGGTAGGCGAGCCAGGCGCCGACGCGGCCCGCGATGGAGTTGATGAACCCGCCGACCAGGGCCGGGCCGCAGAGCAGGGCGATGTCGGCGACGGTCACCGGCCGAGGCTATCGGGCGTCGCTACAGCAGTGGTTCGCCGTTGAACACGCCCAGCTGCTCGCAGTACAGCTCGATGCCGGTGCCGTTCGGGTCACGGATGTAGAGGCTGTCCTCGACGCCGCGGTCGGGACCGAGGTAGTCAACGCCGGCCGCGTCGAACCGGGCCCGCGCGGCCGCGAACTGCTCCTGCGGCACCGAGATCGCGATGTGCTGGACGTTGCCGATCGTCTCCTGAAAGGCCGGGTGGTCGTGCCCGGGGAAGTCGAAGAACCCGAGCAGGTTGCCGTTGCCGATGTCGAAGAAGAAGTGGCTCGACCCGGCGTAGTCGCGGTTCTCGACGAGCTCCACGAGCGGGAAGCCCAGCACGTCCTGGTAGAACCGGATCGTCTCCTCGACGTCGCGGCAGATCAGCGCCACGTGGTGCACGCCGCGCGCCGTCGTCGCAGGCCGTTCGTCCTTGTCCTGCAGGTACTTCGCGCGCAGCTGCCGGCGACGCTCCCGCACCCGTTCCAGCTCGGCACCCTCGGGCTGTGGCATGACCGCTCCCTTCGTCGCGTTCCCCTACTGTTGTTCGATCGGCGGCATCGCGCAATCTGGCGGGTAGCATCGAGTGTGCGGCGGACGAGCCGACCGGGCGGCCGCGTCGGGGGTGCTGACACCATCCCCGCCGAGGAAAGTCCGGGCTCCACAGGGCAGGGTGGTTGCTAACGGCAACCCGGGGCGACCCGCGGGAAAGTGCCACAGAAAGCAGACCGCCGGCCGCGGTTTCGCTGCGACCGGTAAGGGTGAAACGGTGGGGCAAGAGCCCACCAGCGCACCGGGTGACCGGCGCGGCTCGGCAAACCCCACCCGGAGCAAGGTCAAGAAGGGCGGTCGGGAAACCGGCCGCTCGCGCAGGCGGTCGAGGGTTGCCCGCCCGAGCCTGCGGGTAGACCGCTGGAGCCTGCCGGCGACGGCAGGCCGAGATGGATGGCCGCCGCCCGGCGTGCAAGCGTCGGGCACAGAACCCGGCTTACAGGCCGGCTCGTCCGCTGCCCGATTCGCAGAGGCAAAAGGCACGGCATTTGCAGAGAAAGGCGTTATACCGCCGAGGATTCGTGATGAAGGAAGGCGAGTGTCTCTGCCATAGCCGCCGTTGTGCTCATCCGAGCCGGTATCCGATAAACGGCGTGGCGTATTGACGACGTGGTACGCGGCATCGTCCACTGATCACGACGTAATGCCTACGTTGCCTACGAGGAGGCACGGCATGAGCGCACCACGCAAGGCCGCGAAGAAGTCGCCGGCCAAGAAGGCGGCGACGAAGAAGGCTCCGGCCAAGGCGGCGGCGACGAAGTCGCCCGCCAAGAAGTCGGCCGCGAAGAAGGCGCCCGCGGCGAAGAAGACCGCGGCCAAGAAGACCACGGCCACGAAGGCCCCCGCCAGGAAGGCGACGGCCACGAAGGCGACGGCCACGAAGGCGACGGCGAAGAAGACGCCCGCCAAGAAGGTCGCCACCAAGCGGGTGTCTGCGGCGAAGAAGGCCCCAGCCAAGAAGAGCGCCGCGAAGGCTTCCGCGCGCAAGTCAAGCTGACGCACGGGCGGGACGAGCGCTCGCGCGAAGAGCCGAGCCAGCCTAAGCATGAGCGCTCGTGCGAAGAGCCGGATAGTTCAGTGGTACTCGTGCTCGGCGGACGGGTAGGTGCCGGCTCGCACTTCGTCGGCAAACTGCTCTGCCGCTTCGTGGAGCGCGCCGGCCAGGTTGGCGAACTGTTTGACGAACTTGGCCGGTTTGCCGTCTGACAGGCCGGCCATGTCCTGCCACACCAGCACCTGGGCGTCGCAGGCCGGCCCGGCGCCGATCCCGATGGTCGGGATGTGCAGCTGTGCGGTGATCTCCCGAGCGACCTCGGAGGGCACGACCTCGAGCACGACCGCGAACGCACCGGCGTGTTGCAGCGCCTTCGCCTCCTGCAGCAGCCGGTGCGCCGCTTCCTCGCCTCGACCCTGCACCCGGTAGCCGCCGAACGCGTTAACCGACTGCGGGGTGAGCCCGATGTGCGCCATCACCGGCACGCCGGCCGCAACGAGCGCCTCGACCTGCGCAACGACGCGTTGGCCGCCCTCGAGCTTCACTGCCTGCGCGTGGCCCTCCTTCATGAACCGGGCGGCGGTTTCAAGGGCCAGCGCCGGCGAGGCCTGATAGCTGCCGAACGGCATGTCGGCGACGACGAGCGCCCGCTTGCTGCCGCGGACCACGGCGCGCACCAAGGGAACCAGCTCATCAACCGTTACCGGCACGGTTGTGTCGTAGCCGTAGACGACGTTGGCGGCCGAGTCGCCGACCAGCAGCACCGGTATGCCGGCGTCGTCGAAGACACGTGCCGTCGAATAGTCGTAGGCGGTGAGCATGGGCCACCGCTCGTGGGTGTCCTTGGCCCGCTGCAGGTCGCGGATCGTGACGCGTCGGCCCTGCACGCCGCCATAGAGGATCTCTGACACGGTCATCACCACTCTCTCCTCGAGGCCGGCACGCCGGTCCCCGGGCATCGGGATGTGAACGCCACCCATCGTCCACCATTGCAACGAAGTTTGTCGTCGGATGTCTCTGTGAGCGACCTCACCCCGCGCGTGAAAATGTCACTCGACCGGGACGAGCAGATCAGAAGGGCGGCGGGTCGGGCTCATCGGTTGCCGCCGTCGTCCGGTCGGCGGGGAGCGGCGGCGGCTCGGACCGGTAGGTGTGGCCGGTCGCGCTGGTCCAATGCGAGATGCCGATGTCCGGATCGCGGTGGACGGTCCAGCCGGCTTCGTGCTTGGCGCGGTGATGCCGACGGCACATGGCGGCGAGGTTCGGTTCGCTGGTGTCTCCGTCGGAGTCGTACGCGCTCTCGTGGTCGAGATCGCAATGGCGCGCCAACCTTGTACACATGGGGAAAGTGCATTGCCGGTCTCGGGCGATGACGAAGTCGGCCAGGTCGGCAGGTGGCCGGTAGGTGCTGCGCCCGTAGTCGAGCAGCTTGCCCGACACTGGGTCGGTGACCAGCCGGCGCCAGGTGCCGGTGGGATCGGCGGCGATGCGCCGCGCCACGGCTGCGGGGATCGGGCCGTGGCCGGCCAGCTCGCCGGGCTGCTCATCGAGCCGGAGGAGGGTCGACAGCGCAACGGTGACCTGCACACCCGGCCGCTGGCCTTGCGCGCGAGGCAGCTGCGGGTCGTGCAGTGCGGCGGCGGCCAGGTCGACCAGGGCATCGGCGCGGCGCGATCGACCGTGCGGTCGTCGTCGTCGTGCTTGGCGGTGCCGGCGTTGAGCGCGGACATGATCGTGGCGGCGCCCTCGGCCGGGAGCAATGCCCACAGCTCGGCCATCCCGTCGGCGGAAGGTTTGCTGCAGACCCGCCGCTGCGCCATGCCTTCCTCGCGGCGGTCTTCGGCGGCGCGTGTGTCGACGGCGGCGACCGCGCGGGCCACGGAGCGCCGGAACGCGGCGACAGTCTGCTCGGGTGCTTTGCCCAGGACGCGCTCCTGCACCGCGGCGGCGGCCGAGTCGTCGAGACCGGACACTGCCTCGGCGAGCGCCCGCGCATGCCACAGCGTGATCTGACCGTCCTCGAGCATCCGTAGCGTCGCGGGCAACCTGGTCGTCAGCTGGTGCGCCATGACGAGGCGTCCTTGCGCCGAGCCGCCGGGCAGCCGCAGCGCGCAGGCGACGTCCTCTCGGACCCAGTGCCGCTCCAGGGCGTCGAGGTGGTCATGCGGGTCCTCGTTCAGCGGGCCGGGCAGCGCGGCGAGCACCCGCTGCTGCATCGCGGAAAGCCAGGCGAGCTGCTTCTCGATCGCGACCAGCACATCCACCTGACCCGCACGGGACAGCGCTGCCGGCGCCAGTTGCGCCAGCCCGGCCACGACCTCCGGGCCGGGTGCCAGTCGCGCCAGGTACGCCGCCGCCTGATCGGGCGCGTCGAACAGTTCCGCGTCGGTAAGTGGCGGCGGCTCGCGGTCGAGGACTGCGCCAGCGGTCTCGAACATGTGTGCGAGTCTATCGCACCAAAACACAGAAGTCGAGCCGTTGCGCAACAAAGATAAGGGAGTTCTATCCACCGATCCCAGCGACGAAGCCGAGGCGGGGCGCAAGCCGAGAGCGGGAAGGCTAACTCCCGGCGATCTCCGGAGCACGCTCGCGCCAGCGATTGCTGATCGGCAGCCGGCGGTCCCGGCCGAACGCCTTGAAGCTGATCTTCGGACCGGGTGGGTACTGGCGCCGCTTCCACTCGGCGAGATCGACCAGCCGCACGACGCGCGCCACGACCTCGGTGTCGTAGCCGGCGGCGACGATCTCGGCGAAGCTCTCGTCGCCGCCGACGTAGCGCGCGAGGATCTCGTCGAGCAGCTCGTAATCGGGCAGCGAGTCGGTGTCGAGCTGCCCCGGCCGCAGCTCCGCGGACGGCGGCTTGTCAATTGAGCTCTGCGGAATGGGCGGCGTCTCGCCCCGCGCCTCGGCGTCCGCGTTGCGCCAGCGGGCCAGCTTCCACACGAACGACTTCGGCACGTCCTTGATCGGTGCGAACCCGCCGACCGCGTCGCCGTAGATGGTCGAGTAGCCGACCGCCAGTTCGCTCTTGTTGCCGGTGGCGAGCACCAGATGCCCCTCGCTGTTGGAGATCCCCATCAACGCGGTGCCGCGCACCCTAGCCTGCACGTTCTCCTCGGCCAGCCCGGTGAGCCGCAGCCCGTCGACGAAGGCCCGCACCATGGGCGCGACCGGCACGACCCGATAGCGGGCGCCGATGCGGCGGGCCAGCTCGGCGGCGTCGGACTTCGAGTGTTCCGAGGAGTACTCGCTCGGCATCGACACGCCGTTCACCCGCTCGCCGCCGATGGCGTCGGCCGCGATCGCCGCGACCACGGCCGAGTCGATACCACCGGACACGCCCAGCACGACCGATGTGAACCCGTTCTTGCGGACGTAGTCACGCGTCCCGCTGACCAGCGCTCCCCACACCTCGGCTTCGTCGGAGATGCGCTCGCTGACCACAGCCGGCTGTACGACGCCGACGGGCGCCGGAGCGGTGCCGGTGTCATGCCGCTCGACGCGCAGCGCGAGGCCGTCCGGGGACGGTGCCGAGTCGGATGCGGCCGGCAGGTCGAGGTCGACGTAGTAGAGGCCCTCGACGTACTGCGGAGCGCGGGCAAGCACGGATCCGTCGCCGGCGACCACCATCGAGTCGCCGTCGAAGACCAGCTCGTCCTGCCCGCCGACCATGTTGACGTAGCCGACCGTGGCGCCCGCCTCGGCCGCGCGGCGGCGCACCAGCCCCAGGCGCACGTCGTCCTTATTCCGCTCGAACGGCGAGCCGTTGATGTTGACGACGAGACCGACGCCTGCCGCGCGGGCGACGGTGAACGGTCCGCCGTCCTGCCACAGGTCCTCGCAGATGGTGAGCCCGACGTCGACCCCCCGATACCGGACGACGCTGAATCGGTCCCCGCGCACGAAGTAGCGGGCCTCGTCGAAGACGCCGTAGTTGGGCAGGTGGTACTTGAAGTACCGGGCCACGACCTGCCCGCCCAGGCAGAATGCTGCCGCGTTGCGCGGGCCCGCATGCTCGTCGAGATAGAGCGTGGCCGACCGCCGCGGGCCGCCGTCCTCGTCGAGGTAGCCGACGACGACGGCCGTGTCGCCGAGCTCCTCGGCGGCGAGCTGAGCGGCCAGCTCGTCCAGCGTGGTCCGAGAGGCGGCGCGGAACGACTCGCGAAACACCAGGTCCTCGGGCGGGTAGCCGGTGAGCGCCATCTCCGGGAACGCGATCAGGTGGGCGCCCGCCGCGGTCGCCTCGCGAGTGCGGGCCAGGATGCGCGCAGCGTTGCCCGCCAGGTCGCCGACGGTGACATCGATCTGGGCCAGGGCGAGCCGAATTCGGGGCATGAGCCGATTCTTCGCGCTCTGCGTCGACGGCGCTCGGGCAGCCGCCCGGCGGGTCGGCGTGCGGAGCCACCCGGTGTTAGGGCAGAATGTGACTAGGCGGGGGCCTGCTTCGGTGCGTGCGCGCCGTCGGGTAACAAATTCATCTCTGATCGCCGATGGTGCAACCAGCACCGTCGCGCGCACGTCTAGCAATGTGAGCGGATCGTGACGTGCCGCTCACCGTCGCGTCGACGGAGCACCGCCACACTGGATGTTCCGACGGCGCGACGTGTCGCGTCAGGCGGCACCGAACGAGGTGAGGAGGCCAAGTGGCGTCAGCGAGGCAGCGGCGACTGGGCATGGTGGTGCTGGCGGTTACGGCCGCACTGGCGCTCGGCGCATGCTCGAACAAGCACGCCACGTCGTCCGGCGCGGCGGGTAGCGGCGCGCCCACGACGACCGTCACGGTGCCGGCGCCGACTGCGACGACGCCCACGACGCCCGCCGTCCCGCCCGCCGCGCTGCGAGTGAGCCCGGCGAGCGGCGCGACGGCGGTGAGCCCGATCAGCGCGATCACCGCGGCGGTCACCGGCGGCACGCTGACCTCGGTGAAGCTGGTCAACCCCGCCGAGGGGCGCGTCGTCGCGGGCTCGCTCAGCGCCAACAAGCAATCCTGGAAGGCCACCGAGCCGCTGGGCTACGGCAAGACCTACCGGCTGACCGCGACGGCGACCAACTCCGACGGCCAGCCGGTTACCCGCACCAGCACGTTCAGCACCCTGGCGCCGCAGACCCTGACGATGCCGTCGCTCGACTACACCGGGGGGTACGGACTCACCAACGGCGCCACCTACGGGGTGGGGATCGTGCCGGTCGTGCATTTCGACGAGTCGATCAGCGACAAGGCGGCGGCCGAGCGGGCGCTGCACGTGACGACCACGCCGCATGTCAACGGCGCCTGGTACTGGGCCGACGACCAGAACATCCACTTCCGGCCGGCGAGCTTCTGGCCGTCCGGCACCAAGGTCACCGTGAGCGCCAACCTGTACGGCGTGCAGGTCGGGCCGGGCCTGTACGGCCAGTCCGACGTCAGCACGTCGTTCACCATCGGCCGCAAGCAGCTCACCGTCGCCTACGACAACGCGCCGAACGCCGTGAACAAGGTCAATGTGTACAACGCGGCCGGCCAGCTGCTTCGCAGCATGAACACGTCGATGGGCGAGCACAGCGGCGTCACGGTCAACGGCAACTACATCTCGTTCTACACGATGAACGGCACCTACACCGTGCTCGAGCACGACAACCCGGCGATGATGTCCTCGGCCAGTTACGGCCTGCCGGCCAACGCGCCCGGCGGCTACGGCCCGGAGCCGATCTACTACTCCACGAAGATCAGCACGGACGGCATCTACCTGCACGAGCTGGATAACACGGTGTGGGCGCAGGACAACGGCGAGGACGTCTCGCACGGCTGCCTGAACCTCAACCACGACAACGCGGTGTGGTTCTACAACAACTCGATGATCGGCGACCCGGTGATCATCCACGGCACCCAGGGCGCGCCGAACATCCAGCTCTACCAGGGCGGCGACTGGAGCATCCCCTGGTCCACCTGGCTCAAGGGAAGCGCTCTCTAGCCTTAGGCTGGTACGTCCGGCAACAGCGACGCGTAACTATTCGCTGGGTCGGGCCAACAAGCGTGAAGCCCGGGGAGGCGGGACAGTGGACCGGCAACAGGAGTTCGTGCTGCGCACCCTGGAGGAGCGCCAGATCCGCTTCGTCCGGCTGTGGTTCACCGACGTGCTGGGCACGTTGAAGTCGGTGGCGGTCGCGCCGGCCGAGCTCGACGGGGCGTTCGAGGAGGGCATCGGCTTCGACGGCTCGGCCATCGAGGGGTTCGCCCGGGCCAGCGAGTCGGACATGCTCGCCCGTCCCGACCCGGCGACCTTCCAGATCCTGCCCGAGCCGGACGGCAGGCCGGCCGACTCCGCGCGGATGTTCTGCGACATCACCATGCCCGACGGCTCGCCGTCCTGGGCCGATCCTCGCTATGTGCTGCGACGCGCGCTGTCGCGGGCCGCCGAGCGCGGGTTCACGTTCTACACCCACCCGGAGATCGAGTTCTTCCTGCTGGAGAACCGCCCGTCGGACGGCAGCGAGCCGCAGCCCATCGACACTGGCGGCTACTTCGACATGACCAGCCACGACAGCGCCCACGACTTCCGCCGTGAAGCCGTGAGCGCGCTGGAGGGCCTGGGCATCTCGGTGGAGTTCAGCCACCACGAGGTCGCCCCCGGTCAGCAGGAGATCGACCTGCGCTACGCGGATGCGCTGTCGATGGCCGACAACATCATGACGTTCCGGCACGTGATCAAGGAGGTTGCGATCGCGTCCGGGGTGCACGCGACGTTCATGCCCAAGCCGTTCCGTCACCAGCCGGGCAGCGGGATGCATACCCACCTGTCGCTGTTCGAGGGCGACCGCAACGCGTTCCACGACCCGTCCGACGAGCTGTACCTGTCCAAGACGGCGCGGGCGTTCATCGCCGGGCTGCTGCGCCATGCCCGCGAGATCACCGCGGTCACCGACCAGTGGGTGAACTCCTACAAGCGGTTGTGGGGGTTCGCCGCGGCCGGCCAGGTGATCGAGGCGCCGACGTTCGTCTGCTGGGGCCACAACAACCGCTCGGCGCTCGTGCGGGTGCCGATGTACAAGCCCGGGAAGGCCAACTCGACCCGCGTCGAGATGCGTTCGCCCGACTCGGCGTGCAACCCGTACCTGGCCTTCGCCGTGCTGCTGGCCGCGGGGCTTCGCGGGATCGAGGAGGGTTACGAGCTGCCGCCGGGCGCCGAGGACGACGTGTGGGCGCTGTCGGACACCGAGCGGCGCGCCCTCGGCTACGACGAGCTGCCGCACAACCTGGCGGACGCGCTGCGGGCCATGGAGGGCTCCGAGCTGGTGGCCGAGACGCTCGGCGAGCACGTCTTCGACTTCTTCCTGCGCAACAAGCGCGAGGAGTGGGTGGAGTACCGGTCCGAGGTGAGCCCGTTCGAGCTGCGCCGCTACCTGCCGTCGCTCTGACGTCCGAGCCGCCGAGATCGTCGGGGGCGGGGCGTGGCTGGCTCGGGTCTGGCTAGGGTGGACGGGTGGCAGGTGAGCGCGTCCTGGTCGTCCAGAACGACACCGCGGACCCGATCGGCCCGCTGGGGGAGTGGCTGGCGGCCGAGGGCCTCGCCCTGGAGGTCCGCGAGACCGCGCCCGCGAGCATCGACGGGTACGCCGGGCTGATCGTGTTGGGCGGTGCAGCGTCGGCGAACGACCACGAGCTGGCCCCGGTGCGGGCGCTGGTCGCCGAGGCGGTGGCGGCGCAGCTGCCGACCCTGGGCATCTGCCTGGGCGCGCAGCTGCTCGCCGTGGCCGCGGGCGGCCGGGTCGCCGCCAACCCGCAGGGTCGCGACTTCGGTCCGTCGCTGATCGCCAAGCGTGCGGCGGCGGCCACCGATCCGCTTTTCGGTCCGCTGCCGATTACCCCCGACGTGATCCAGTCGCACGTCGACGCGGTGACGCAGCTGCCGCCCGGCGCGGTGCTGCTGGCCGCCTCACCGACGTGCGACGTCGAGGCGTTCCGGGTCGGCCGGCTCGCCTGGGGCCTTCAGTTCCACATCGAGACGACGCCGGCGGTGGTGCGGGCGTGGGCCGCCCGCAGCGCGGACGGGCTCACCGGGTACGACCTCGAGGCGATCCTGGCACGCAGCGACGCCGTCCACGACGAGATCGCGGCGACCTGGCAGCCGTTCGCCGCGGCGTTCGCGGCGGTGGTCCGCGACCCGACCAGCGTGTCGAAGCCGCGGCCGATCGCCCCCCGCAGCGCCGCGCCGATCACCGACCCGGCCGCGATCCGGGCCGCGCTGGCCGCGGAGGCGCAGACGGCGCACCGTTGCGCGCACTGAGGCGGCCGGGCCGTGGACGGGCGCGGCGGCACGCCGGTGACCGACGAGCGGATCGCCCGGCGCCTGGCCCGGGTAGGCTTCGCCGACGCTGCCGCGGCTGGCCGGCTGCTGGCCGCTGAACCCCTGGCATGGTGGGACGTCGAGGCGAACCGTCCCGTCGACGACGGCGCCGCGGCCGTGGTCGCCGCGCTCGGCCGGGCGGCCGATCCCGACCGGGCCCTCGCCGCGCTGGCGGCACTGCTCGCCGCCGCGGACGATCGCGTGACGCTGCGTGCGGCCCTGCGCCAGGATGCCCGGTTGCGGGCCCGGCTCGTCGGGCTGCTCGGCGCGTCCGTCGCCCTGGGGGAACATCTGGGCGCGCACCCAGAGCACTGGTGCGTCCTGGACGGCGACCTCGACCCCGCGGGGGTCGCTGCCCGGCTCGCCACGGCGCCGACCGAGCCGGCCCTGCGCGCCGCGTACCGCCGCGAGCTGGTCGCGATCGCCGGGCGGGACCTCGCCGGCGAGCTGGACGTGCAGCACGTCTGCGAACAGCTCGCCCACCTCGCCGGGCACATCCTGCAGGCCGCGCTCTGCATGGCGGCCGGCGGCGACGCCGCGAGCCTCGCGATCATCGCGATGGGGAAGGCCGGTGCCAACGAGCTCAACTACGTCTCCGACGTCGACGTGATCTTCGTAGCTGAGGGCGACCTGGTGAGAGCCAGCGCGCTCGCCGCGGAGACGATGCGCATCTGCGCCGCGGTCGCCTGGGAGGTCGACGCCAACCTCCGCCCGGAGGGTCGCAACGGCCCGCTGGTCCGCACGCTGGCCAGCCATGAGGCCTATTACCGGCGCTGGGCCAGCACCTGGGAGTTCCAGGCGCTGCTCAAGGCACGGCCGGTCGCCGGCGACGCCGAACTGGGCCGGCGCTACGTCGAGACAGTCGGCCCGCTCGTGTGGACCGCCGCGGAACGTCCCGGTTTCGTCGCGGACGCCCAGGCGATGCGCCGGCGGGTCGTCGAGCGCCTGCCGCCCGACGTCGCCGAGCGCGAGATCAAGCTCGGCCCGGGCGGCCTGCGCGACGTCGAGTTCGCCGTGCAGCTGCTCCAGCTGGTGCACGGCCGCGGCGACGAATCACTGCGCGTCGCGGCGACCCTGCCCGCGCTCGAGGCCCTCCGCGACGGGGGGTACGTCGGGCGCGACGACGCAGCCAGCCTCGCCGACGCGTACCGGTTCCTGCGCACTGCCGAGCACCGGCTGCAGCTGTGGCGGCTGCGCCGCACCCACCTGGTGCCCGACGATCCGGCCGCGCTGCTCGGGCTGGCCCGCGCGATGGGCTTGCGCCCGGACGAGCGCGGCGACGCCCGCGACGTATGGCACGCCGAGTGGGCGCTGCACGCCCGCGAGGTGCGGCGACTGCACGAGAAGCTGTTCTACCGGCCGCTGCTCGAGGCGGTTGCCCGCGTGCCGTCCGAGGATCTGCGGCTCACCCCCGCCGAGGCGGGCCGCCGGCTCTCTGCGCTCGGCTTCGCCGACCCGCGCGGCGCGCTGCACCACATCGAGGCGCTGACCAGCGGGCTCTCCCGCCGGGCGGCGCTGCAGCGGGCACTGCTGCCGGTCATGCTCGGCTACTTCGCCGACGCGCCCGACCCCGACGCCGGCCTGCGGGCGTACCGGCAGGTCTCCGACGCGCTGGGGAGCACGCCGTGGTATCTGCGGCTGCTCCGCGACGAGGGTGCGGTCGCGGCCCGGCTGGGCTTCCTGCTCGGCACCAGCCGCTACGTGGTTCGGTTGCTCGTCCGCGCCCCGGAGGCGCTGCAGCTGCTCGCCGACGACGCCGCGCTGCAGCCGATCGGGGCCGACGAGCTGCGCACCGCGATGATCGAGGCCGCGTCCCGGCAGGTCGACGACGCCGCGGCGGTCGCCGTGGCGCGGGGGCGCCGTCGAGGCGAGCTGCTGCGGATTGCGTTCGCCGACCTGCTCGGCCGCCTCGACGTGGCCGACGGCTGCGCGGCGATCAGCGCCACCACCGATGCGACGTTGGCGGCCGCGCTCGAGGTCGCGCAACGCGCCGTCGCCCGGGACCTGGGCGTCGAGCGCCTCCCGGTCGACTTCGCGGTGATCGCGATGGGCCGGCTCGGCGGCGCGGAGGTCGGCTACGGCTCCGACGCCGACGTGATGTTCGTCTTCGAGGCTCGTGATGAGACCCTGGCCGAGTCGGCGGCGGCGCAGATCGCCCACGACGTCGCCGAACGGCTGCGCGGCCTGCTCGCGGCGCCGTCCGCCGACCCGCCGCTCGTCGTCGACGCGAACCTGCGCCCCGAGGGCCGCAACGGCCCACTCGTCCGCTCGCTGGCCTCCTACCGCCGCTACTACGCGAAGTGGTCGTCGGCGTGGGAGGCGCAGGCCCTGCTGCGCGCCCGGGTCGCCGCTGGCGACGCCGCGCTGGGGGAGCGCTTCACCACGCTGATCGACCCGCTGCGTTACCGGTCGGGCGGCCTGCGCCCGGCCGACCTGGTCGAGATCCGCCGCATCAAGGGGCGCATCGACAGCGAGCGGCTGCCACGCGGCGCCGACCCGTGGACCCACCTCAAGCTCGGCCGCGGCGGCCTCACCGACATCGAGTGGACGGTGCAGCTGCTCCAGCTCGGGCACGCCGACCAGGTGCCGGGCCTGCGCACGACCCGCACGCTCGACGCGCTGCGGGCGGCCGCCGAAGCGGACTTGCTGCCGCGCGCGGACGCCGCCGCGCTGGAGGCTGCCTGGCGGCTGGCCACGCACGCCCGCAACGCGGTCATGCTCGTCCGCGACCGGGCCGACGACCAGCTGCCCGCGCAGGGCAGCGCGCTGGTCGGCGTGGGCCGCGCGCTCGGCTACCCGCCCGGCTTCGACCCGGGCCGGCTCGTCGACGACTACCGCCGCACCGCCCGGCGCGCCCGCCGGGTGGTCGAGCGGGTGTTCTACGGCTAGGGCCGCGGCGCGGGCAGGTGCGCGGGCCGACCCGACATTAGCCACTGGACGCCGAACCCGGCGGCGACGGTGACCAGCCCGGCCACCGCGTCGATGACGAAGTGGTTGGCGGTTCCGACGATGACGAACAGGGTGCCGACCGGATACAGCACCCCGATGACGCGGACCCAGCTGCGCCGCGCGCAGTAGAAGATGGCGACCGCGGCCCAGACCGCCCAGGCAATGTGCAGACTCGGCATTGCCGCGAACTGGTTGGTGTGCTGGGCGACGTCAGGATCGGCGAGCGAGCCCCAGGTGTGGTACACCGCCAGCGTGTCGACATAGCCGAACTGCGGCAGCAGCCGGGGCGGGGCGAGCGGGTAGAGGAAGAACCCGACCAGCGCGATCAGCGTCGTGGCGAACAGCGCGGTGCGCAGCCCCCGGTAGACCTGCGAGCGGGCGAAGAACAGCCAGACGAGCACGCCGATGGTGACTACGAAGTGCAGCGTGGCGTAGTAGTAGTCCGAGATCTGGGCGAGCCATTCGATCCGGGCGACCAAGTGGTTCAAGGACAGCTCGAAGTTCAGGTGCAGCGCCTCTTGCATGTGCTGGACGCTGCGCCCGTGCCGCAGCGCGATGCTCGGCTGGTCGGGCACAAGGTTGCGGGCTTCGCGGTACAGGTAGTAGCCGATGCCGATGAGCAGCAGTTCCTCCCAGAAGCGGGGAGGCCGGTGGGCGAGCAGGCGGCGTGGCCACAGCCCGCGGAATCCGCGTCGAGGGGGAGGGGTGACCGGGGCCGGACGCTGCTTGGTGCTTACGGTCACTCAGTCATGATCCCACCGGGGTACCGGAACTTGGCGCGATTTGAGGCGGCCTCTCAGCCTTCGTCGACCCGGCGAAGTTCGCCCCGGTGCCGCTCGGCGCTGTGCAGGTACGTGGCCACGGCCTCGGCGATCCACTCGGCCATCCGGTTCGGCGCGGGGCGGCAGCGGGCCGGCACGCCGAGCGCGATTTGCCCGGTCGGCACCGTCGTCCCCTCCGACACCAGCGCGGCCGCCCCGACGGCCCCGCCCGGCTCGACGACGGCCCGATTGAGCACGATCGACCCGGACCCGACGAGGCAGCGATCACCAACGGCGCAGCCCTCGAGGTGCGCGTTGTGGCCTACGACGCACTCCGCCCCGACAACGGTCGGCCAGCGCTCGGTGGTGTGCAGCACCGTCCCGTCCTGGATCGACGTGCGTGCGCCGACCTCGATCCTGCCGTGGTCGCCACGCAGCACCGCCGCCGGCCAGATGCTGGCCTGGGCACCGATCGTCACCGCGCCGATAACCACCGCGTCCGGGTGCACGAACGCTTCCGGATGGATCTGCGGAATGGCGTCCCCCAGCGCGTAGATCGTCACTCCAGATCCTCCAGCTTGATGTTGTAGACGCGGGCTGCGTTGCCGGCCAGGACCAGCGCTGCGGTCCGCTCGTCCGGGCAGAGGGCCGCCACGGCCCGCGCGTTGGCGGCGATGCCGGGAATGCCGGGCCAGTCGGTCCCGAAGATCATCCGGCGGGTGAGCCGCTCCCAGTTGTGCCGCGCGTAGTAGGCGGGCAGCCGCGACGGCGGCAGCCCGGACAACTCGATCCAGACGTGCTCGCCGGTCAGCGCCAGGAACGCGGCGGCGTCGTACCACCAGCCACGCCCGCCGTGGGCGAGGACCACGTCGAGGCGCGGGAAGTCGGCCAGGACGTCGTGCAGCAGGCTCGGCTCGGCGAACTGGTTGAGCGCGCCGGGGAAGGTGCTCGTGCCGAAGTGCACGACGACGGGGATGCCGCGTTGCTGACAGATGTCGTACGCCGGGTACAGGCGACGGTCGTCGGCCGGGAACCCGCCGTGCACCGGATGAACCTTCAACGCGATCGCGCCGAGGGCCAGTTGGCGCTCCACCTCGTCCGCGACCGGGTAGTGCAGGTGCGGGTTGACGTTCGCGGCGAACTTGATCCGTTCTGGGTTGTGCGCGGCGAGCGCCGCCATGTCCTCGACGGCCTGCATGCCGGTGACCCGGGGGCTGTACTCGCTCATCGCCATCGCGACGTCGACGCCCTCGCCGGCGAGGTAGGCGTCGAAGCGGTCCGGGATCACCGTGCCGTCGCCGTCGTAGAGGGCGTGCAGCTGCGGGGTGTCGAAGCCTTGCAGCCACACGTCCCAGGACAGCTTCAGGGTTGCCAGCCGGGCCGGATGCAGATGCACGTCGATGAGCGCTCGTCCGTCCAGCACCCGCCGACCGTACCCGGTGATCCGGCCGCGGCTTCAGCTCACGTCGACCCGCCAGATGCCGCGGCCGTGCGTGGCCACGACGACGGCGTGCGCCCCCGGGATCGTCCGCACGTTGTCGACCACCGAGTTCGGCAGCACGCCGAGCCGCGACCAGCGCGTGTCGTGTCGGCTGTCGGCGACGAACAGCCCGATGTCGGTGCCCAGCACCAGGGTGTGGCCCACGATCGCCAGGCCGTCGCCGGGCGCGTCGGGCAGGTTGCCGCTGATGTTGCGCCAGGTGGACCCGCCGTCGGTCGACTCGAACACCGTGCCGAGGCCGCCGCCGGGGATCCAGCGCCGCGAGTACCCGTTGTAGATCGCATAGACGTGGGCCGGGTTCGCGGGGTCGACGGTGAGCCCGGCGATGAACCGGTTGGGCAGCACTGGCGAAGCGATGCGGTGCCAGCTGCCGCCGTAGTTGGTGTCGATGCCGCTCTGGAACGACGGCGACGGGTTGCCGCTGCTGTCGACCCACGCCGCGTACGTCGTCACGCCGCTCACCGCGAGCGCGGTGCCGACGTTGTAACCGCCGACCGCGTCCTTGCCGAAGCTGTGCACCGGCACCCAGTCGCAGGTGGTGGCGCACTGGGTGGCGAAGCCCTTCTGGCTGTCCCAGACGTCGTTGCCGGCGGCGACCCAGTGGTTCGGGTCGTGGATGTCGGCCTGGAACGGTGCGGTGAACCTGGCCGACGGGTCGCAGTTGGCGCCGGTGTAGTAGGCGCAGAGCGGGCTGATCGTGGTGAACGTGTGCCCCCCGTCCTGCGTGGAGTACATCGCCAGGTTCGTGTACTCACCGACCGCCCGCTGCGCGTTGTTCGGGTCGACGAGGACGAACCCGCCGTCGCCGCCGGCCGGCTCGATGTTCTTGGCCCGGTTGGGGAACAGCACCGTGGTGCCGTTGTCCTGCAGGCCGCCCCAGTAGGCGTAGCCCCGCCCGGACCGGCCCGCCGCGGCGTCGTAGTACTGCAGCGTGTGCAGCGTGTCGTTGAGGTCGACCCAGTGGCCGTACCCGGTGACCGTTATGGGCCGCCGATATACGCCGCCGTCGTTGCCGATCAGCACCTGCCGGTCAGGGGTGAGCGTCATGGCGTGCTGGTCGGGGTGCGTGGTCGGCGGGCAGGACGCGCCGCAGGCGAGCCCGTAGTTCCAGTACTGGCTGGCGGTGCTCCAGGTGGCGCCGCCGTCGTTGGTCTGGAATACCTCTTCCAGCCCGATGTAGACGTGCATCGGGTTGGCCGGGTCGACGGCGATGTCCTGGTTGTACCAGGACTGGATGCCGACGTGATATCCGGGCTGGTTCTGCAGCGCCGAGCCGGAAGCGTCAAGCTTGGCCGAGTCGGCGATCTTGGTGTATGGGCCGGTCGGGTCGCCGTTGGCCGAGACATAAACGCCCTGCAGGTTGGTGTCCTCGCCAGCCAGGAGCATGCTCGGCGACTGCACGATCGCGTACAGCCGCGAACCGTCGGCGGCGTAGGCGAGCGTGGTGCGGCCGATATCGCCGGCGTTGATCGCGCCGGACGGCGTGATCTCGCGGAACGAGCCGGGGCCGCCGCCGGTCGTGGACAGGTAGAAGCCGTTGTACGGCGTGCCGTTGCGCCAGGCGTTCACCGCGAGCACGGTCCGGCCGTGAGTGCCGGGCTTGACCGCGACGTCGGTGATGAACGACGTGTCGTACGGCGAGCCGGTGGGGTTCGGGTCCGGCTTGAGGACGAGCTGCCAGGCGCCGCGCCCGGACCGGTCGGAGTGCCGGTACAAGCCCTGGCTGGTGGCCGCGTAGACCTGGCCGACACCGTCGTCGAGCAGCCGGAACGTCTGGTGGTCGAGCAGCTCGTTGCCGCCGACGCGAGAGAAGCTGCGCCCGCCATCGGTGGATCGGTAGGTGCCGGTGCCGAGGTAGGAGTCGCTGTTCGTGTTCGCTTCCCCGGTGCCGACCCAGAGCGCGTGGTCGGGGGTGACGAGCAGGGCGCCGATCGACAGCGTGTTCTGGGCGTCCCAGATCGAGCGCCAGTGCGCGCCGCCGTCGGTGGACTTCCAGACCCCGCCGTCGGCCGCGCCGGCGTAGTACGTGCGCCCGTCGACGGCCAGCGCGGTGACCCGGCCGGAGACGTCACGGAAGCCCGCACCCGCGTTCGACCACACCGGGTCGGTGTAGCCGGCCGGCTCGGCGTTCATCGGCTGGTCGGTGACCTCGGTGACGCGGGCTCGCACGAGCGGTAGCCGGGCGGCCTGCTGGCGGGCCGCGATCAACGCTGCGGCCGAGACCGAAGCGGCCGGCGCACTACGTTCGGCCGCGAACTGGGCAGCCTGGTCGGCGACCTCGAGCGGATCCTCCTTACCTTCCTCGTCGCGGTCGGCGGGCTGCGCCTGAGCCTGCGCCCGGCCGGTCGTCGGCGACGTGTGGGCACGCAGATCAGCTTGTGTCTTGGCGACGCCGCGCAGCGGATTGGGCTGCACCGGAGCGGCGGTGGCCGCGGTGACGCCGGCGGCAACGGTCGCGGCGATGGTCAGCACGACCAGCGCCGCGTAGCGGGAACGAGAACGGCCAAGCAAGGCATGCGTCATCGGACACCTATCCCTCGTACTGTGACGAAGCGGCACAACCGAATCGGGAGTCTGGCACTGCCGGATGGTCCCCGTCTAGACCGAGTTGTGCCGACTTCACACCGACAACGCATCGCCGGCGACGGACCGTTGACATGACGGAGGTGGGATACGTGACCCGTGCTGCAGCCGCGGCCGCGGCCGCGCTGGCGGCGCTGGCGTTGGCCGGATGTGCCAGCAACCGGCCACCCTCGCGCGACGGCGATCAGTCCGGTACCGGTGGCTCGCGGGCGTCCGGTTCCGGCGTGCCGGCCGAGGTCACCGTCAACGTGCGGCTGGGCGCGCCGCAGCCGCCGGTGCGCGTGCGTGTCGGCGGGCGGGTGATCGCCTACCTTCCGCCGAACCCGATTGGACGCTGGGCAGCGCCGCGCACGGACGCACCGTCGGTGCTTGCCGTCTCCGCGAGTTCCACCGCGGCGGGCACCACGGTCGTGATCTCGGCGCGGGCGGCGGGGCGCGGCGTGGTGACCAGCCCGACCACGCCGTCCGGCGATCCCGTGCACGGCGCTCCGGGGCCGACCTGGCGGCTGGAGGTCGTCGTCGGCTGAGTCGCCGACCGCGGCGCGAGCGGTTGCCGCGAGCCGATGGGGCGCCCGCTACGACGTCGGTGAATACGGCGAGCTCGGCCCGGAAGGCGCTCCTCGACCCGGTCCAGTCCGGCCAGTGTCTCGGCATGGAAGCGGGCCTCACTGTCGCTGGGGTGTGGGATCGGGGTAGATGTCGAGGTCGGTGGCTTTGCTGCTGAGCCAGACGTTTTGGCCTTCGATGAGGCCGAGTTCGGCCACGGCGTCGGGGGTGAGGTCGACCAGCGCGGGCAGTGGGCCGGTGATCTGGGCGCGGATGCGGTCGGTGAGCAGCTCGAGTCCGGTGATGGTTCCGCGCCAGGCGTTGCGCGGGCTGGAGTGGTCCGGGTGGGTGGTGTGGACGGCGATGGCGCTGGGGCGGATGGCGACGAGGACCGGGCCGGGGCCGGTGCTGACTTGGTCCGCGGCCGGCGTCGGCGGTGGCGCGGTGAGCCGTGCGCCGCTGTCGAGGGTGATGTGCCCGGCGGTGTCGAGCATGCCCGGGTAGAGGTTGAGTCCGACCAGTCGGGCGATGTAGTGAGTGGCTGGGCGGCGAGCGATCTCGGCCGGGGGGCCGTGTTGGACGATCGTGCCGTTTTCGATGATGACCAGCCGGTCCGCCATCACCATGGCTTCAAGTGGGTCGTGAGTGACGAACAGAGTGGCCCCGGGGAAGTCGGCAAGATGGCGGCGGAGTTCGGCGCGGGTCTCGAGTTTCGTGCGCGCGTCGAGGGCGGCGAGGGGTTCGTCGAGCAGCAGCAGGGCCGGGTCGGCGGCGAGCGCGCGGGCGAGCGCGACGCGTTGGGCTTGTCCGCCGGACAGTTGCCCGGGCTTGCGGTCGGCGAGATCGGTGAGGTCGAGCCGGGCGAGCCAATGCTCGGCGATGCGGTGGGATTCGCGTCGGCCGGCTTTGCGGCAGCGGGGGGCGAAGGCGACGTTGTCGCGGACGGTGAGCCGGGGGAAGAGGCGGTAGTTCTGGAAAACGTAGCCGACCGGGCGGCGCTCGGGTGGCACGAACACGGCCGGCTCGACCCGGTCGACGGTGCTCCCGGCCAAGGTGATCTCGCCGGTGCTGAGTGCGGTCAGCCCGGTCAGTGCACGGAGCAGGGTGGTCTTGCCGGCGCCGTTCGGGCCGAGCACGCCGAGCACTTCGCCGGGCTGCACGCACAGCTCGACATCGAGCCGGAATTCGCCGCGCTGCACGACTCCGGACATGATCAGCGGCGCATTCTGCTGCGCTGTCGAGGCGCCGGTTTGCTCGATGCGCGGGGGCGGGGCGCTCATAGGCTGCCCGGTCCGCGCAGCCACCGGTCGCGCAGCCCGGCGAGGACGAGTACGGCGACCGCGAGGAGCACCAGGCTGAGCGCGGTCGCGGCCTGCGGGTCGCTTTCGAAGGCGTTGTAGATGGCCAGCGGCATGGTTTGCGTGGTGCCCGGGAAGTTGCCGGCGAAGGTGATGGTGGCCCCGAACTCGCCCAGCGCCCGGGCCCAGCACAAGATTGCGCCGGCGAGCAGGGACGGGCTGACCGAGGGCAGGGTGATTCGCCAGAACACGATCAGCCGGCTCGCGCCGAGAGTGACCGCGGCCTCTTCCAGATCCCGGTCGGTGCCGCGCAGCGCGCCTTCCACGGTGAGCACCAGAAACGGCATCGCGACGAACGTTTCGGCCACGATCGCTCCGGCGGTGGTGAACGGAAGGGTGATCCCGAACCATTGGTTCAGGTAGCGGCCGAGGATGCCGTTGCGGCCCAAGGCCAGTAGCAGCGCGATCCCGCCGACCACCGGCGGCAGCACCAGCGGCAGCGTGACCAGCGCGCGCGCCAGTCCGATGCCGGGCATCCGGACCCGGGCCAGCACCCACGCCAACGGCACACCGAGCAGCAGCGAGGCGGCGGTCGCCGCGCTGGCGCACTCGAGCGAGAGCCGCAGCGCGGTGAGCACCTGCTGCTCGGCCAGCAGGCGAGAAAGGCCACGCCACGGGGCGCGCACCAGCAACGCGACCAGCGGCGCGACCAAGAACGCGAATCCCACTGTGGCGGGGACCGCGAGCAGCGCCGGAACGCCCGCTCGGCCCGATCCACGCGCCGCGGTCCGCCCCGCAGGTCGGCTGAGTCGGGCGCGGGTCAGGGCTTCTCGAACCCGTCCGCGCTCAGCACCGACTGCCCGGCCGGCGATAACACGCACCCGACGAACGCTCGCGCCCCGGCAGGGTTCGGCGCTTTGCTCAGCGTGGCGATCGGGTAGGTGGTGGATGCATTGACGTCGGCCGGGATCACGATCGCTTTCACTTTGCTCCCGGCTGCGCGCACATCGGTCACGTACACCACCCCGGCGTCCACCTCGTTCAGCTCCACCTTGGCCAGCGTTGACTTCACATCCGGTTCCAGCGTCACCGGCTTCACCGTGATCCGTGCGTGGGTGAACACCTGCGCGGCCACCGCCCCGCACGGCACCTGCGGCTGGCACAGCGCCACCTTGACGCTGCTCTTGGCCAGATCGTTGACCCCGTTCACCCGCGCCGGATTGCCCGGCGGCACCGCGATCTCCATCACGTTCTTGACGAACGTCGTCGACGCCGACGCGCTCCCCGCGCTGACTACCTGCTGCATGTTCTTCGGCGCCGCGGAGGCGAACACATCGGCTGGTGCGCCCTGGTTGATCTGCGTGGCCAGCGCCGAACTCGCCCCGAAGTTCAGCTTCACCGTCACACCCGGATGCGCCGACTCGAACTGCTTGGCGATCGTGCTGAACGCCTCTTGCAACGAGGCCGCCGCGAAGACCACCACGGTTGCGTGCACCGCGGCGCGCGACGCCGAGCCGCCGCCGGCTCCCGCGGTAGCGGACGAAACTGGCGAGGACGTGTGGCCCGATGAACACCCGGCGCCCAGCGCGGTGGCGGCGAGCACGGCCACCACGGCTACCACCCGTCGATGCATCAGCCTGCTCCTTCGCTGGTGTGCGGCCTGAGTGCCGATCCGGTCTCGGGGACCTCGACGACGACGTTCGTCGCCTTCACCGACGCCACGGCGATCACCCCCGGTTCCAGCCGCAGCTCATCCGCAGCCTCCCGGCTCATCAATGACACGATCCGATACGGCCCCGCCTGAAGTTCCACCTGCGCCATCACCGTGTCCCGGACCACATTGGTCACCAAGCCGGTGAACCGGTTGCGCGCCGACTCGGCAACCACCCGGCGCGGACTCGGCCGTTCCGCGCTGGCGGCCAGCTCTTCGGCGAACCGCGCCAACTCCGGGCCGCCGATCACCTGCCGACCCGCCGCGTCAGTGGTCGTCGCGAGTCGACCGCCCTCCGCCCACCGACGGACCGTGTCATCACTGACCCCGAGCAGCTGCGCGGCCTCCCGGATCCGGAACGCGCTCATCCGCAGCACCATATCCTCATCTACGGCAATCAGCCACACTTGTGGCCGGAGACGCGGAGACGCCCTGGCTTCAAGTTCCGAAGATGCGGTTACCGGAGCGGATCCGCGTCGGCACCGGAATCCAGCTCCCGCGATGGGTCGCGCAGGGCGGTGGTTGGGGCGGCCTCGCGGGCACATGGGTTGAGCCGGCGAGGCCTTGGTGTCGAGCGCGCCTAGGACGGCTCGGCACCCGCTTTGTGGTTGTGCCGGCTCGGCCGCTGACCGTTGGCGGGAACGTCGAGCGTGCCGGTTTCGGCGACGTCAAGTGCGAGTTCACGTAGCTTGCGGTGTCGGGTCTGGCTGGCGGTGCGGAGCCGGTCGAAGGCTTCCTCGCGGGTGATGAGGTGGCGGTTCATCAGGATGCCGATGGCTGCGCCGATGTCGCGGCTGCTCTGCAGTGCCTGCCGCAGGTTGGCCGCCTGTTCCTGAGCCATGACCAGGGCGAGCCCGAGCGCGGCGTGGGCGGCCAACGATCGGCCCGCGCGGACGGTGTCGTCGGTGAAGGCCTGCGGTTCGGTGGCGTAGAGGTTCAACGAGCCGAGCGGGTCGTCCGGGTGCAGGTAGAGCCCGTAGGACAGCATGCTGACTACGGGGGTGTGGGCCAGCGCCGCGGCGGCGAACTCGGGCCAGCGGGTCTCGCGGCGCAGATCGCCCACGAGCAGGGCCGGGGTCGGGTCGAGCAGCGCGTCCAGGCAGGGGCCGCCGTGCTCGTATTGGAACTCATCGACCCGCGCCGGGAGCTCGGTGGTGCCCGCAACGGTGGCGAACCGCTCACCGTGCAGCATGGTCAGCCCGGCCGCGGCGGCACCGTCAAGACGCGCAGCGGCCGTCGCGGAGATCTGCGCCAACGCGTCCGCCACGCTGGCGCAGCTAGCCAGCTCCCGGGTGAACGCGATGCACCACGGGGAGGGGTTCGGGCTGCTCACGCGGTGGGCACCGAGCTCAGTTGCTGACGACGGGCCGGTCGGCGAGGTTCGCACCCGTCGGCGATGAGCAGCGCTTCGTCGAGTCGTGTGATCGCCAGCAGCCGCGCGAGCAGCGGCTGGATTCCGGTCAGGATCAGCGAGCCGCGGGCGGCGAGAAAGTCGTTGTGTGCCTGCACCAGCGCCCGCAGGCCGGCGCAGTCCAGAAAGCTGAGCTCGGACAGGTCCAGGCGCACGAAGCGGTGCCCGAAGCTTAGCTGGTCGGCCAGCGCCGCGGTCAGTAGGTCGGCGTTGGCCAGGTCCATCTCGCCGCGTAGCCGCAGCGTGGCCCGAGTGGCGTCGCTGCGCTCGGTGACGATCTCCAGGCCAGGGGCCTGCTGCAGGTCGGCGCCACGCAGCGGCGGTAGCGCGTGCGCGTGAGCGTCAGACATGCGGCGCCTCCAACTGCGAGGGAGCGACGCGTCATGACCGGTCGGTTTCGTGGGGTGGCGAGAGCAGGCGCGCACGCTCCCGGACGGGATCCGGGGTGGCTGCAACTACTTCCAACCTGCTCCGACGATAACACCGGTGACAAGGCCCGGCGGGGTCACAGTTGGCCGAGCGGATCGGTTGCCGAGGCTCAGCTGGTGGGTTCGCCGTTGATCGTGCGGGCGACCAGCTCGGCGGCCACTTCGCGCACCGGAATGTTGCGGTTCTGCGACACGGTGCGCAGCATGTGGAACGCCTCGTTGGGGCTGCAGTGCTGCATGCCGATGACAATGCCCATCGCCTGGTCGATGACCGAGCGGCTCGACAGCGCCGAGCGCAGATGATCGCTCAAGGTGGCTTCGTCGTAGTGGCGCATCGCGGCGGTGATGGTGGCCGCGGCCAGCGCACTCAGCTGCCCGACCCCGGCCCGCGCGTCCTCGTCGAAGGCGTGCGCGTGCCGGGCGTAGAAGTTCATCGCGCCGATCGGCTTGCTGTTGACCAGCAGCGGGGCCGAATAGACCGCTTGCACCCCGTGCGCCAGCGCCCGCGGCGGATAGCTGCCCCACCGGTTCTCCCGGCTCAGATCGTCGCTCGAGACAAACTCACCGGTGCTCAACGCCTCCAGACACGGACCCTGATCCAGTTCGTACTGCTGCTCATCCAGCAGGCGGGCGAGCGCGTCGGCGGAAGCGACGGTGACCACGTGCCCGTCCTGGGACAGGGTGATCCCGCAGGTCACGGCGTTCGGCACGGTGCGCGCGGCCAGGTCGGCGATGCGCTGCATCAACTCCTCGAACGACTCCGTCGCCAGCAACAACCCAGCCAATTCCGACAATGCGGCATGGGTAAGACCATTCGAAGGTTCGGACACGAGCCAGCCCGTTCCTACGCCCAGCCCCGGGACGGGCGCAGCTACTTGGCAATCGCCAAGAACGGCGGCAAGCTCACCCGACCGCGAAAACGCCCTCAGTGCTTCCCAGTATGCGCGCACCAGGCCACCAGTACCCCGCCGAAGCCTGACACGTCGGGCGCCTTCGGCCGCGACCCGACTCGGTGCCTCGTCAACGTGCGCGCCGATGACGCTCCGGTGGCTCGAGTTCCCGCGGTTCTTGCGGACTTTTTTGCGGACTGAACCATGATCGCTCAGATGTCGTAGTAGAGCGCGAACTATTCAGGGCTTACTGATAGTCGGTGGTCATCGTTGGAGGCCAGCAATTCCGGGGCCTCCAGCGTTTGCTGCTGTTGGCCGTTGACGGTACCTCTCGGAATTCTTGCGGACTTTTTGCGGACCGATGGAGATCAACATCGATCCGGCACAAGATCAAGAGAAGATCATCTAAAGATCGTCAGCAGAGCCCTTGGCAGCGTGGAGCCTGGGATCTGGGTCTAAGCGTGCACGGGCTGGTCGGGGCGTTGACCGCCGGGCACAGGACCTCGGCTGCGGTTTCGGTTGCGTCAAGCGTGTCACTCAGGTAGTTGTCCGCGAATGGCCGGATGCCATTGAAGCGTCTGCTCGCGCCGATGACGGTACACATCAATTGATCTTGCTCGTCGCGTTCGGCGGCCCAAAGGTTCATCTTGGGTGATTGATAGTCGCACGACGCTATGCGTTCGCAGGGGGCGTGAGAACGCCGCCGTGGCGTCAAGCCCGTGTAGCGAGATCATCATGACGGCTGTCGGCGGACTCCTTGACCGGAGATTTGGTGGCTTCGGCGTCTACCCGACCATGCCGCGCATCAGCCGGGCGGAAGCAGCACGATGGCACACCGCACGACATGGCGGATCTGGCGGTGCGGACGGAGACGCCGGATGATGCGGTGCAGGTGATCTTCAGTGTTTGCCGTCGGAGCGCAGGGGCAGCATGGTCAAGGTGGTGGTCGGTGATCTGCGCCGGACGAGGCGGCCGATGGCGGTGGCGGTAATCGATGCCTCGGCGACGTGGTCGATGTGTCCGTCGTTGGGTTCGATCTCCCAGGTCCGCAGCTGCAGGTCAGAAATCACCGCGCCGTCAGCGCCCAGCGTACGGATTTGGCGGTGCAGCCTGTCCCGGGCCAGGGCGCGGGCGTGCTGGAGGAGTTCGGTATAGCCGCACACCTCGACGTTGGCCGGGTTGACCAGCCGGGACCGGGCTTGCGCTCGGGTCTGATTGTCGTCGTGGCGGAGCGCTACCTCGAGCCCGACCCGCAGCGCGACCGGGGTCCAGCCGGCCAGCAGCAGTTTTGCGACGTCGGTGCCGGCCAGGGCGGTGGTGAACGGGACCGGCGGATGGTGGCGTGATCGCGCCCGGACCGCGCTGCCCACCGCGACGAACTCGTCCGTGCGTCGCGGCGCCTGTGGATGGGTTCGCGGGGCGTGGGTCAGCCCCACGCCGACGATGCCGTCGGCGGTGAGGTGCTGCGCTTGGTCGATCATCCGGTTCAGCGCGGTGCGGTAGCCGCGGTTGAGCCCGTCGACGTACGGGCCGTAGCCGGCGGCGGCGGAGGTGAGCACTCGGGTTCCGGCGCCGCCGGCCGGACCGCGAAAGCCTGGGCCGAGACCACAGCCTCGATAGCCTTGCCAGCCGCGCTGCTGCACGATGCAGCCGAGCACCGGGCCGAGGATGTCGAAGCCGAGTGCGTCGAGCGCAACTGCCGGCGCGGCCCCGCACAGTGGCCTACGCGCGAGCAAACCGCGTACTGCCTCGCCGCGCCCGTCGGGCCGGTTCGCGTGAACCGTCATCGGCGTGCACCCCTCGACGGCGACAGCTGGCTCACCGGTTCAGCCTGCCACCCTGATCTCCGATGCTGTCCCCGAGCACCTCCCGGATCGGACGTCGGCTTATATCGTCGGCTCACCACCCGCTGGTCATGAATATGAGCATTGGGAACTTAACTCGACTTTCGCGGTTATGCCGCGGTGTCTGCCCAGGCGAGCCGAAGGGCGTTGATTTCCAGTGCTGTTGGCTGCTCGGGGTCTGTCGGTCGAAATTGCGCAGCGATGAGTACTCGGCGGAGTTTGGCGAGCATGTCGGCGACCGAGGGCTGGGTCTTGGTGCGGTACCAGGGCGCCAGTTCACGGGCGGCCGTGACGTCACCGGGGTGGTGGCCGGCGACGGCATACCAGCAGATCGCGATACTGCCCATGGCCAGGGTGAACGGAACGGTGCGCTGCACCGCGCGGTGCACCCGGTTGCGGGCCTGCCCGACGCCGAAGGTCTGTTTGGCGTCTTCGATGGCGACCTCGATCGACCAGCGGGCCGCGTAACGTTCGATGATCCGCGCGGGGGTCGCGGTGAGGTCGGTGCTGACCAGCGCGATCGTGTAGCCGGCGGCGCTGACGCGCTCGCGGACCAGCACGACCTGGACCTGCTGGATGCCGAACACGCCGTACCACAGGCAGCCGATCACGGCGGTGTGCACGGTGACGCTCTGCCCGTAGCGGTGCACGGTGGTCGCGGTGAAGCCGGCGGCGGCCAGCTCGGTCAGCGGGGGCAGCTTGTCGCCCTTGGTTTTGGGGCGTCCACGGCGGCCGGTGCGTGGTGGCGCCGGCTGATGCAGCGACGCGTTGGACCGCAACCGGGTGGTCCAGGTGATGGTGGCGGGCAGCCCTTGCAGCGCCTTACCGGCGTAGGCGGCGTCGGCCACCACATCGATCCGGCGGTCGGGCAGCGCGAAGGCCAGCTGCTCGACCAGCCAGCGGCCCAACTCCAGGCGCGAGTCGGTGTATCCCTTGCGCACCAGGGCGAACCCGACCGGCAAGGCGAGCGGCCGATCCAGCACCGGTAGCCGGACCACGACCGCGGCGATGACCCAGTTGTTGCCATAGCCGCTCGCCTGCCCGCCCGCGACGGAGCCGTCGTGGAACCACGACGCGGCGTGCACCTGCCGCCCGCGCCGCCGGAACAAGGTGTCATCGACCGCGACGGTGACCGGCTCCCCGGCGGGCACCAGCACGGCGACGACCAGCCGCGCCAACACCGCGTTGAACTGCAGCGGCGACCAGCGGGCCGCCGAGAAGAACCGGTGCGCCCGGTGATGGCTCCACGCCCGCGACAGCCTGGCGCCGACGAGCATGCCGCACACCGTGCGCCGCCCGGTCTGGGCGAGAAACCCGACCGCCAGCGCGCAGAACGTCACGAACGTCGGCGCGGTAAAACAACAGCGGAACTGCTCGAGCAACCCACGAAGCGACGCCGGCACGGCTACAGTCACCGGCTGGGGCGCCGGCGTGCCCGCACCGTGGGACAGACACGCGCCGGCGCCCTCTCCTGTCGGCGCAGACATGCTCGTGGCGGACGTGGACGTAGCCGACGCGGCGCGTCGCCGTGGGACAGACATGCTGTCACGCTGACCACTTCAGCCACACCAGTCACGCAGGCGCGCCGCCCACCAACCTGCCCTGATCAACAGACAGGAGCCCGCCTCCTACCTGATCAACTCGCTCGAACCGTCCCCCAAGAAATGCGAAAGTCGAGACTTAACCTATCGGTGGAATAATCTCTGGTCGAGGATCGTTCCACAATTTTATGGCGGTCGCAGCCGCAGCTCTCATCAAGCTTAGGTCGATTGTCACTGCACCACTAATGTCGTGCGCCGGCCAATCGAAAGCTATCGTAAGGGCAGATTCAGCAGGTAACGGGGTTAGTGTCCACCTATTGTCAGCCTGTCGCGAGGTACGAAGCCCTCCCATGGGAACGAGGGAGTATGGGTTGGCTCTTTACGGGCGAAGTCGCGACGCTGAGTCATTTTTAACGGGTTCCGTGATACCGCAATCTCTTCTCCATCAGCCTCCCATCTCATAACGATCTCATCTTGAAGGGCACTCGTTGAGCGGGGACCAGACAATGGCAGAAATCGCAGAGTGTCCGCGCTAGCAGCGACTGCGGGATGCAGACGGGCCAGCAAAACCGTCATCATCCCGCCCGGCCACGCGTGTACGGTGGCCACGCCAACGGCGGCAGACGTGCCTTGAATAATGAGCGGAGGGAAGTTGGAAGCCGCTGCGACGACTGACTCGGGCGGCCCAGCAAAGCCTGGTTTCCTGTAGCCCTGCGCAACTGAATCACGCATCATCATTCAATTTCAGCCGTTCCAATGTTTGGCGCTCGTTTAACCCACTGTATCACATGCCCTATTCATTGACGTCACCATCGGTTGCATCGATAAGTGCCGCGCACCACACGCCAGGCCGGACATACGTATAGAATGGTTCCTGGAATTCTATGACTTCGTTAGGATTGATTACGACTGGGTCACTGTAGAATGATCCTTCCGTGGTCTAAGCAGTAATGTCCCGTATAGGTGCAGACTCCGTGAGAGCACACTTGCATCGGCATACTCGACGTAGTCGCCAAAGCCCCATATCGAAATGCACAGCTCGTACTGGTCCCATGGATATACACCTGTGCATCCCGTCGCCGAGTCGGGACGAGCTGGCATCGAAGGGTTTGTGGACATTGTCAATCTGCCCCGGAGGGACGGCGCGGCGACCTGAACAGCGGCAGAATGTCCTTGAGTGGCGGAGAGTGTCTCGCCATGACGATCGATCGTGGATGCCCCGGCGGCGGGAGCGGTCATCGCAACAACAAGGGCGACAGCACCGCACATGGCAGCACCGAAGAATATCACCTTGATTGAACCGTTCGGAACGGTCTCTTATACGCGGCTCGCATGTCCCGCATCGGCGCCGGATAGAACCCGAGGTACACCCGGATCTGACAGGTGGGCAGGTCGTTATCACCAGGTTTGAATGCGACAATATTCTTCGCCTGCTCAGGCTGATCCTCCTGCCCGCACACCAGCGGATGGGGGAAGGTGGCCGTCCCATCGTGGCAGCCCGAGCTCGGCGGCCTGCTCCGCAGCGGTCGCCGGTTCGCCACCACGGACACGGCAGCCGCCACGCGCGATGGTGCACGCATACCGAGCACCGACGCGGCCGCCACCGCCTGCGCTGGGCGCGCCAACCGGGGCCGGCGGCGCAGCACGGTCGCCGCGAAGGAGCGCGGTGCCGACAACTCGCCCGCATCGCCGCGCAATGCGTCGCCCGGCAGCTCGGCGAGCAGCGCGCCCACGCGCAGCGAGCTGCCGGAGGTGTACTCACCCAGCCGCTCGGGCTACCGGCCCGGTCAGTTCCGGTCCAGCCCTGCCGTCAGCTGGCCCACCTGCGCTGCAGTGAAACCGGCCAACCCGACCAGCCGCGCGCAGGTAATCAGCCAGCATCCGCGCCCAACCTCGCCGAGCCAGTCCGGCGGTGCGAGGCGGGCCGTGACATAAATGATCTTCCACGCAGAGATACGAGCATTCGGCGTTCCGGCACACAGTAATGACGAAAACCGTGCGGAGCCTACCCCGCCCTGACGCGGGCTACGTATTTCTGCTGGAAGCTGGCACTCAGCCGGTGGTTTCGGGAGCCAGAGCGGGTACCGCGGCCCACCGGGAGCGCGCTGGACCTCGCCGTCTCTGTAAGCTGCTTGGGCCGAGGCGGTGTTACGTTACGCGAGAGGCGTGCATGTACCGCCGTCATCAGGAGGGCGGACACTTTTGATGGTGCTGAATGATGTCCCCATAGTTCTCCCAGTAGTCGGTGAAGCTATATCCGTCACTGGAAATCGACCCTGGCATAGCCATCACAGTCTTCAGGTCACACGTGTACATACCACCGTAATAGTGTGGCAGGTTCCCAACGCCAGTTAGTGAGACACCCGGCGCGGCCGCAGCGGCGGTAGTGAAGGTCGTTGTCGAGTTCGCCAGATGTGGAAAGAAACCAACATCCGTACGCTCAAGAATCCACTCGGCGGTACCAGCGAGACTGAAGCTACCGTTGATGTTGTAGGTGCCACCCGTTTCCTTCGTCAAATCAAATACTTGGAACTTGGCGCTGTTCGTTGCGGCGGTGATCTGCGTGTAGACAGTGTCCCCAGCGGTTACATCAGACGTGATGACTTGCTGAGAATTCAGCGGCGGAGTCACCTCCCACCACAGGTAATACGCGTGACTGCCAAGAACGTCGTCGGACTCGGAGCCCGCCTGGATCAGCGGCAGCGACGCACTCGCACCTTGACCAAATCCGACCCATGACGATGAGTAAGCCTGATCCCCAGGATTAGCGCTGCCAAGCGGGACCGTCCAATAGGCCTGTATGTCATTGTAGGTGTGATCGTCTGCAACATTGCCAGACCAATTGAAGTAAGCAATCTCCTGCTGTGGCGGCAGGTTGTTAGGCCGAGCTTCTGCAGGCCGGTTCACCCGCACCGGGCCATGTCCTGGATGCCCGTTGCGCAGCTGGCACGAGGTATGCGGCAGTGGGTGCCGCACGAATCGCTCCCACGTAGCCCTGGTCCGCTGGTCGCGGGGCCTCGGCGGATATCCCAAAGAAATCAACTGGGCATTACTAAGCGCATCCGCGTTGAATTCCTTGGGTACGGTGACATTGATCGCAACGATACCGCCGCCGCATGATGTTCGAGAGAACACGGCCGCCGCTGCGGGGGCCGCCTCGCCGCGCGTCGCGGTCGATAAGCCAGACACAATTATCGTTGACAGGGCGCTAACCGCCACGAGGCTTCGCCACATAGTCCCTCCCCGGAGGGTTACGTGCGGTACTCTAGTGCATGATGTCCGCTTTGACAAGTAGGTGCTAATGTTTGGCCCAACACGCCTACCAGGGATCAGACAGCTACTCACATTGACAGCGTGCGCAAGCGCATGTGTAGCCTGCGGCTCCACCGCCCACGGTAAGGGCAGTCACCCAATGCTCGTAATATGCGGAACCGAGATCGCCTCCCCTGCATCTCAGGCAGGGCAGACCTGGTACATAGATGCCACAGTGCACCCACCGTCACAGCCGGTGGTACTGCCTGTCGTCCCGACGCCAGCTGCTGGCGGGACGTGGGTACGCCTCTCCGACAATTGCAGTCATGGGACTGACGTCGGCATCGCACCAGCCACGACGTTTCACCTGGCCGACGCGGTCCGTGCGACGGATGGCAATTACGTGGCAGTTCGCGTTACAGCTACGCAGATAGGCGCGGGACGGCTCACGTTCGTGAGACCGGACGGCTCAAGCGGAGCTATCGCCTTCCAAGCAACTGCCGGGCCAACTCCCGCATCAACTACCTAGTGGTCACGGTGGTCACCGTGTCCTCGACGGGCACGCCGACGATCGTCGCGGCGGCGCCCGTCGACGTGTAAGACCTGCATCCGGCGGCCGACGGCGGCCTGTCCTTCCTCGCCGCCACGCCCGGGCCTGCGACCACGCGGGTTCCACGCCAAGGCGGCCCGGTTGACCGCGCTCGGGACAGGTCCGTTGACCCGGCTGCACGTGTTCGCCGGCCGCGGCGGGCATGCGACCCTCGCTGGCGCGACCGGCACCTACTCGGCAGTCACGGCCGCGGTCCGGGGTGGTCGCCGACACCGGGCTGCCGGCCGGCGCGCAGGCCCCGTCGCTGGACGGCGACGCGATCTTCGGTCCGCCGAACGGGAAGACGGCCGGCGTGCTGTCGGCGCCGTCGCGACCGGCACCGTGCCCACCGCCTGGACCGCCGTGCCGACCGCCCGGGTCACCGTGACGCCGGCTGCGTACGAGCGGCCCGGCGCGGCCACTCCCGCGCCGACGGTGAAGCCGGTCGGCCGGGCCCAGCCGCACGGCGACGACGCCCCCACCCACGCCGCCGGCCCGGCGCGCGGGCATGCTCCGCACGTCACCGGCACCCGGCAGCTAGCCGGTGCCGCCGCCGCGGCAGCGGCGGTCCCGGCGACTGCTTCGCCGCATACGCCGACCTGCGCGGTGCCGCGGCTGGATCCCACCCGGCAGGTGATGCAGCCGTCGGTGGCGCAGCTGAACTGGGCCGCGCAGATGGCAGAGCAGGGTCTGCTGAGGTCGGCGAACGGGCTCGGGCTAGCCGTCGTTGCCGCAGCGGACGGCGGGTTGATCGGCATCGCGCTTCTGATAGCCAGTAACGCAGTCGGCGCATTGGCTACTGCAGGTTACGTGCTCCTCGCGATCGGGGTCGTGCTCGCATTGCTCTGCTTGCGCCGCTCTCAGCAACGTTCACGGGCGCAGCCTGAGAACTGAACTCGACCGTGGTGGTCGCCGAGAAAAGCCCGCAGGCCTCAGCGAGTCACTGGTCAAGGTCCGCCAGCGTTGAAGCGTGAACTTGTGAGGGGCGACGTTTCGGTGACGAACAACCGCAGGCGCCGGCCTGGCCTTGGCCTGGCGACCCCCAGGACCGCATACTTATCCAGTCTGGACTCGCCGCGAGCCTTCCGCTCACTGCTGTGAGGCGCGTAGCGCTGCACCCGATAGGTGCAGCTGCAGGTACAGCCGCAGGGCGTCGTCGAGTTTCGCCGGGACGCGGCCGATCGCCGGGCCGATGCGTTCGACGGCCACAGACCGGATCTGCTCGGCGTGCGCCTTGGCGTACGTCCGCAGTCCGGTGGCCGCTGCGGGCAGGAGGGTCGGGAACGGATACATGCGGGTCACCTTGCTGGTGACGGGTACGACGGTTGCCGCGCCGGCTGACTCACCACCCAGACGAACGGGCTGTCCGGGCTCCTCATCGTCCGATGCTGGGTCCGGGGTTGGGCTGGGGTGTGTAGCTGGGCGCGGGCATGGGTGGGCGGCGGGTGGTCGGCTCCTTGCCGTCGCCGAGGGTGCGGTCGATGCCGCGGCGGATTTGTCGTTCGTGTTGCCAGAGGCGGGTGGCGGCGGTGAGCAGCGCGGTCGGGTTGGGCTGCGTGCTGAGGGCGGGCTCGCCGAGCAGGCGGGTGATCGTGCCGTCGGCGGTGGTGAGCTGGCGTTCGACCCGCGGGATCAGGTCGCGGAATTCGCCGGCCCGTTCCGGCCGAGCCAGGTTGAGGACGTACTGCTGTTCGGCCAGGGGCGTGTGCTCGCGGCGGGCCTGGCTGTAGGCCGCCTCGGCCTGCGCGGCGGCGTCTTGCTGGACGGCTTGCTCGGGGTGGCCGGCGTTGGCAGTGTCGGCGGCGTGGGCGTGGACGGCCTCGGCAACGGCGGCGCTGTGCCAGCCGGTGGCGAGCGCCGCGGGGTCGGCCAGTGGTGCGGGGAGCCGGTCGAGGACGGGCTGCCAGCGCTCGGCCCAGGCGTCGAGGCGCTGCTGCGCGGCGGTCAGGTCGCGGCGGCCGCGGCCGAACCGGCCGGTGCCGGCGCGGATGCGCCGGGCGGCAGCGTCGGCGGCGGGCCGCTCGTGCTGCCAGGCGGCGTGGAGCAGGGCGGCGTGCTGGTTCTTCTCCGCGGCGATGGCGTGGTCGGTGGCGGCCAGCCGCCGCCGGGCATCGTCGTAGGCGGCGCGGGCGGTGTCGAGCCGGGCCCGGGCGTCGCGGAGGGCGGGTTGCAGGTCGGCGAGGCGGCCGGCGGCGTCTTCGGCGTTGCGCAGCGCGGGCCGCAGCCGGGCCAACCGTTCCCGGGCCTGCTCGCGGGCCAACCAGGCTTCGTGCAGCTCCGCCAGCACCGTCTGCAGTGGGCGGGGCGGGGCGTAGCGGGCGGCCTCGCGCGCGGCGCTGTCGCGGGTGTGGGCGGGGCCGAGGTCGGCGCGGTCTCGGCCGAAGGCGAACGTCCACTGTTCGCGGGCCTCGGCGTCGGTGGTGGCGATGAGGTGGGCGGTATTGGTGCGCCGGCCGCGGGTGAGCCCGACGTAGCCGCCGGCGGCGGTGGTGTGCTCGTCGAGCAGCAGGTGGGCGTGGTCGACGGTGAGCCCTTGGGCGCCGTGCCCGGTGGTGGCGTAGGCGAGTTCGACGTGAGTGGTGACGTAGTCGGCCGGCAGGAGGCGTTGGCCGGCGGGGCCGCGGACGTGGAGCGCGCCGTCGGGGCGGGTGGCGGTGACGGTCCAGGTGTCGCGGTTCGCGACGGCGAGGTCGCGGTCGTTGCGCCGGGTCGCGACCAGGTCGCCGGCGCCGAGGCGTTCCCCGGCCCGGGTGGTCACGGCGTGGGTGTCGTCGACCAGGCCGGCGTTGATCATGGCGTCGCGGATGGCCTGGTTGGCCTCGCCGGCCCGCTCCCGGATGGCCGCGACCACGCAGCTGGACTGCCCGGCGCGCCGGTCGGCGACCACCGCCGCCGCCACCGCCTCGTGCAACGTAGCGGGGTCGGGATGCACGGCGAGCTGGCCGCGCCGGTTGAGGACGGTGTAGACGGCGTCCGGGTCCTCCCCGGTGCGCATGGCGGCGGCGAGTTCGGCGTAGGCGCGGTCCGGGACGGTGAGCTCCCGCCCGGCCGGGGTGGTCGTGATGGTGACGAACCGGTGCGCGACGTCGAGGGTGATTGGCTGGGTCCAGCGGGCGGCGTGATCGAGCACCCCGCCGCGGCCGACCGCGGGCAGTTGGTGCCGGTCGCCGACGAACGCGACCCGGGCCTGCGCTTCGTCGGCGAGGGTGAGCAGCGCGCGGGCGGTGTCCTGGTCGAGCATCCCGGCTTCGTCCACCAGGAGCACGTCACCGGCATGCAAGCGCAGGTCCTCGGCCGGGCCGGTGTAGGTGGCGCCGGTGACGGGGTCGGTCTGGCCGGGGTGCAGGCGGGTCCAGGTGCCGTGGGTGTCCCAGCGCCACCCGTGCGCATGGGCGAGTTTGGCGGCGGAGCTGGCGGCGGCGCCGGTCTCGCCCTCCACGACGCGGGCGGCGCGCAGCGTCGGGGTGACCACCACCATGGCGCGGCCGCGTGCGGTGAGCTGGTCGCGGGCGGCGGCGAGGGTGGTGGTCTTCCCGGCCCCGGCGGCGCCCTCGATGACGACCAGCGCCTGGTCGCCGGCCAGGGCGGCGACCGCGGCGGCCTGCCCCACGTCCAGTCCCTCGGCGGTGACGGCCGGCTGAGCTGGGTCTGGGTGGGGTTCGGCGGCGCGGGCGGCCAGCCGGCCGACCAGATCGGTCTCCACGTCCAGCACGTGCTCGCTGGTCATCGCCCGGATGTGACCGGGGGTGCCGGGCCGGTCGAGCAGCGGCACGCACCGCGCGACGGCGCGGGCGGTGAGGTCCTCGGCCAACTCGGCGCGGGCAGCTGGCTCGGCGAGCAGCCCGAGCGCGGCGAGCTGCTGCTCGACCGCGCCGCGCACGTCCGCGGCGTTCCACCCGGAGCGGGCCGCGCCCAACTCGGCCAGCACCACCTCGACGACCTGGTCTCGGTCGACGCCGGCGACCGGGACGCCGGTCACCGGCACGGGGGTGTCGCGGTCGCGGTAGCCGAGCGCAGCGAGCTCGTCGAGCCACCGCCGCCGCAGCTTCGCACCGGATACTGGGCTGACCTTGTCGGGGCGCTGCGTGGCCCAGGCGCGGGTGTCCCAGCCACGGCGCAGCGCCGGCCCGGGCTCCTGCCCGGGATGCTCCGTGCGCCAGGCAGCCTCGTACCGGTCCAGGTGCCGGCCGATCTGGGCGGCGCGCTTGGAGAACGCGCCGACACACGGTGCCAGCTGCGCCAATTCGCCATCAGAATTCAGCGTGTAGCCGTGCCGGGCCAGGGCGGCGCGGAATTGCGGGTCACAGGCAATTGCGGTGTGCCCGATCCCGTTGACCGCGGCCAGAGAGTCGCGGACCGTGACGGTGTCCAGGCCGCGCCATTTCCCGGCCGCGAATACCCGGGCGTTGATCTGCACATGCAGATGCCGGTGCGGATCGCCCGCACGGGAGGTGTAATGCCGCACCACCGCCGCCTCGAGGTACTCCACCGGCACGGCGACCTGCTGCCCGCGCGGGCCCACCCGAGTCGTGACGCGCCGGGCCAGCCAGCCGATGATCTCCTCACCGGCCCGGTCCTGCGCCGCCTCATACGCTGCCGCGATCTCCGGGTGCAGCTCGGCGGCCAGCGACCAGGACTTCGGCCCGTTCACCACCACCTCGACGAACCGCACCGCATTCGCGTCCTGCCGCAACCGGCCCCGGGGCTCGCCGGTGGCCGGGTCGAGCCCGGCCACCCACGCCTCATACCCCTCCCCGTCCAGCCCGGTCAGTTCCCGCACCGGGTGCTCGACACCGGCGGCGTAGCGGCGGGCGACCCCGCTGCCCTCGATCAGGTAGTAGTCATCCGCACGGCACCGGCCGGCCTCCAGGTAATTACGCGCGCCGGCCGGCGCACCCCGGTAGACCTTCATCCCGCCATGCAATTTCTCACTAACTCCCAACGATAGCCAATAACGTTCAGCAATTCGCCCGAATACCTACCGATATTCGTAGCATACGTGCCGTGGGGTAGCAATGGGTCGGCAATTGCTGGGTGTTGTTGGCGTATTGGCTGGGGTCATTGCTGCGGTATTTGGGGCGGTTATTCGGCGTAGGGCAGAGACGGTCTGGTGGGGTCGAGGCGGGGACGGGCGGGGTCGGGAAGGACGGGTGGTGGTTGGGTGAGTGGGTGCAGACAGGGCGAGGGCATGGCACTGCGATGTCGCACGTAGGGACCTGGCGAGCACCGCTCGCCAGACCGTGGGCAGGGCGCGATCAGTGACCTGGGTTGCACCCCGCGCGCCGCCTCAGAACCAGGGACCAGCACGAAGGAGCCCACCGTCCACGACGACCAACACGCGCAAGCTGTGCGCGGCCAATGGTGGTCACCCCACCACCGGCACCGCACCCCGGTGTCACACGTAGCAGTAGAAGACGAGTCACCCCCGACCGCAAAAAATCTTGGTTCGCAGGTGACCGAAACGCGCCAGTCGCTGCCTTAGGTAATAGAGGCCGACCACCGAGGTCGCCGGAAGGGAGCATCCACCATGACCGAGCACCAGCCCGACCTGCTCACCATCACCGAGGCGGCCGCGCTGCTGCGCAAGCCGGTCGCGACGCTGCGCTACTGGCGTCACCTCGGCACCGGCCCGGACAGCTTCCGTGTCGGCCGACACGTGCACTACCTACGCAGCGCGGTTCTCGACTGGATCGAGCAACAGGCGGCAGCCGGGCGCGCAGGCCAGGCCGCCGCGCAGTCACGCACCCCCGGGTGAGGGCTGCCGGATCACGGACGGCGGTACCGGTGACTAGCCTGAGCCTGCGGCGGCCGGTCGCTGGCACAACCCCTGGCTTACCGTCCTGGCAGCTGATCCGGAGCGCCGGTCTTCCAGGTCAGACTTCTGACGTACGGTCCGCGTGACAAGGAGGCCCGGCATGGCGAGCATCGCGAAGCGGGACGACGGACGTTGGCGCGCGCGATACCGCGACGGCGCCGGGAAAGAGCACTGCCGTCACTTTGATCGCAAGATCGACGCCCAACGATGGCTCAACGGCGTCACGGCTTCCCAGGTCCGTGGTGACTACGTCGACCCGAAGACGGCACGAATCACCGTCGACGAGTGGTGCCGTACCTGGCTCGCCGGATACGGGACGCGGCGCGCATCCACCGTCCGCCAGGCCGAGGTGCACATCAAGCTGATCGTCGCCGCATTCGGGTCCATGCAGCTCTCGGCTGTTAAGCCGTCCCATATCCGATCCTGGACAGGGCAGCTCAAAGCTGACGGTCGGGCAACGTCCTACATCTATGCGCTCCATGCGCGGCTGTCCCAGGTGTTCAACGACGCCGTGCACGACGGCGTGATCGCACGCAATCCGTGCTCCCGGCGCACATCGCCGCGCGCTGGCTCGCAGCGCCCCTACGTGGCCACCACCGACCAGATCTGGGCATTACACGATGCGATGCCACGAGGATTGCAGCCCGCCGTCCTGCTCGGCGCATTCGCCGGTCTTCGCCTCGCCGAAGCCGCAGCCCTGCGGCCAGACGATGTCGACTTCATGCGCGGCGTCGTGTCACCGGTCGTCCAATGGCCGGCACAGCCGCTGAAGTCAGAGACCAGCCGGACGCCAGTGCCCATCCCGCAGGAGCTGGCGCTGCTGCTGTCGGCCGCGGTCGCAGGCGGTCGGGGCGGCAGCGTCGTGACCGACGACCTCGGCCGCCCCGCCGCGCCATGGGCGATTCAGCGCGCGCTACGCGCCGCGCGCACAAGGATTCGGGGCTTGCCGCCCGAGTTCCGCTTCCAGGACCTGCGCCACTACTACGCGAGCCTGTTGATCGCTGGCGGTCTGGATGTGAAGGTCGTGCAGGCCCGCCTGCGCCACGCGAGTGCCAAGACGACACTCGACGTCTACGGACACCTCTGGCCGGACAAGGACGAATCGTCGAAAGCCGCGGTCGCTGCCGCCATCACCGCGCGGCCGCCTGCCATCAGTCGCCCGTCACAGATCACCTCGTAAACGGCCGACATCAACCGGGCCAGTCGAGAGCGGATCAATGGCGCTGGAACCGATTGGACGCTGGCTTCGCGCCGGCGAATCGCCACCCGCTGGGAGCAGCCTGCTGCGGGGTTCGCCGTTGACCGCCGAGAAGTTCGCCGAGCACGTCGCTCGAACGGCCCGTGCGTAGAGCTACGAGGGTCAGCCATGTTTCGGGATCAGCGTCGAACTGGCCCGGTCCGCGAATGACGTGATAAGCCTCCTGAGCGGTCGGAGATTGTCGACTCGCCGCCGAGTCGGGCGGATCCACGTCGAGGACATACTCGCCGGTGGGTTCCTGCTGTTGCCGACATTCACCGCGCCGCACTACACCCTGTTGATCGGTCGCGCGCCTGGCGCGACGATCGAGGCGCTCGTCGCGCTCGCGACCGCAGATGTCATCGACAACCCGTACTATCAGGGCGGGAAGGGGGTCTGACCGTGGTCGACATCACCTGCGACGTGCAACAGATCGACGAGACCGGCTACGTCTGGACCTTCCTCGACGAAGCCCGGGACCCGTCGGTGATCACGGTCGGCGCGATCGTCGTTGCCGGCGATGACGAGGAGCCGGTCTTCGCCCGGGTCGTCGACATGATCGACACGGAGGGTGGTCGCCGGGTGCACCTGGACGTGCTCCCCGCGGCTCCTGGGCGGTACCTGGAAGCGGCCGCACGGACTCACCTCGTCGCTCACTGAGTCGGGCCAGGTCCTTCTCACGGCGGGCCGACGAGGCACGCCACTACGTCGGACACTGCCCGCGACCCGACCGTTGCCTCGTGCCGACGACGCTCCGATGGCGCGAGTTCCCGCGATTCTTGCGGACTTTTTGCGGACGAGACCATGATCGCGACGCCACCTAGACAGCTGGAGGCCCCGGAATCCGGGGCCTCCAGCGTTCGTACGGCTCAGATGTCGTAGTAGAGCGCGAACTCGTGCGGGTGAGGACGCAGGCGGATCGCGTCGACCTCGTTGAGCCGCTTGTACTCGAGCCACGTCTCGATCACGTCGGCGGTGAACACGCCGCCCTCGAGCAGGTAGTCGTGGTCGGCCTCGAGCGCGTCGAGCACCGCGTCGAGCGACGCGGGGACGTGCGCCACCGCGCGTGCTTCGTCCGGGGGCAGCTCGTAGAGGTCCTTGTCGATCGGCATCGGCGGCTCGATCTTGTTCTTGATGCCGTCCAGGCCGGCGAGCACCATCGCCGAGAACGCGAGGTAGGGGTTGCACGACGGGTCCGGCACGCGGAACTCGATTCGCTTGGCCCTCGGGTTGTTGCCGGTGATCGGGATCCGGCAGCACGCGGAGCGGTTGCGCTGGGAGTACACCAGGTTGATCGGCGCCTCGTAACCGGGGACGAGGCGGTGGTATGAGTTCGTCGTCGGGTTGGTGAACGCCAGCAGTGACGGCGCGTGCGTGAGCAGGCCGCCGATGTAGTACCGGGCGGTGTCCGACAGCCCGGCGTAGCCGACCTCGTCGTAGAACAGCGGCTCGCCGCCGAGCCAGAGCGACTGGTGGGTGTGCATGCCCGAACCGTTGTCCTGGAACAACGGCTTGGGCATGAACGTCACCGTCTTGCCGTGCTGCCACGCGACGTTCTTCACGATGTATTTGAACAGCAGGAGCTGGTCGGCGGCGGCGAGCAGCGTGTTGAACCTGTAGTTGATCTCGGCCTGGCCGGCGGTGCCCACCTCGTGGTGGGCCCGCTCGACGTCGACGCCGACGCTGTTCAGCGCGCTGGCCATCGCGTCGCGCAGGTCGCCGTAGTGGTCGTACGGCGCGACCGGGAAGTAGCCGCCCTTGTGCCGCACCTTGTAGCCGAGGTTGCCGCCCGGCTCGTCCCGCCCGCTGTTCCACGCGCCGGACTCAGAGTCGACGTGGTAGTAGCTCTCGTGCGCGTTGGTGTCGAAGCGGACGGAGTCGAAGATGTAGAACTCCGCCTCGGCGCCGAAGTAAGCCGTGTCGGCGATGCCGGACGAGCGCAGGTACTCCTCGGCCTTGCGGGCCACGTTGCGCGGGTCGCGGCTGTACGCCTCGCGGGTCAGCGGGTCGTGGATGAAGAAGTTGATGTTGATCGTCTTTGCGGCGCGGAACGGGTCGACGACCGCGGTGGTGGCGTCGGGGAGCAGCAGCATGTCCGACTCGTGGATCTGCTGGAAGCCGCGGATCGAGGATCCGTCGAAGGCCAACCCTTCGGAGAACACCTTCTCGGAGAACGACGACGCCGGAACGGTGAAGTGTTGCATGATCCCGGGCAGGTCGCAGAAGCGCACATCGACGTAGGCGACGTCGTTGTCCTTGAGGTAGGCGAGGACTTCCTCTGGGCTGGTGAACATCCATCCTCCGTAGCGGTGTCAGTTGGGCGCGACAGTATGCAGCCGCGGTTGCTGGGCGGTGTCCCGAATGTTTCCGCGACGTTACGCGGCCGGTGTCCTGGTCAGCTGCGCACGACGGCGGTGCTGGTGAACCGGTCGTGCAGGCCGCGCGCGTCGCGGTCCCAGATGATCGCCGGGATGAGCAGGATCAACAGCACGGTGCGCAGCATTGCCTGGACCGGGTTGACCGCCGCCGGGCGATCGACGCGGATGACGCGCAGCCCGAACAGGTACATGCCGAGCGTCCGCCCGGCTACGAGCAGGCCGACGACGTAGTCGACCGCGAACGGAATCAGGCTCCAGCTGCCCGGCAGCCGTGAAGCCGTGTCGTGCCCGCGTGCGAAGACAGCGACGAACGCGGCGGCGACGAGTGCGGAGGCCACGGCGTCCACGACGAAAGCGCCGATTCGCGGTCCGCCCGGCGCGATCGAGCCCGGACCGTCCTCGGGCAGGCCGAGCCGCTGCCCCCGAAACTGCTGGCTGGCGATGCTCATTGCTCGCTCCGCCCGGCACCGCTCACGAACGGCGGCGGACCGTGCGCTGCAGATTGCGCGTCTTGGCGCCGCTGGGCATCGGACCCTGCGGCAGCGGCGGGCGCGCGCCGCCCAGCGCCTGCAACCGGGTGTCGAGCGCGCTCACCTGCTCCTTGGTGAGGTTGCGCGGCAGCTTGACTAGCGCCCGGTTCAGCCGGCGTAACGGGACGCAACCCTCATCGGTGCCGACAACGATGTCGTAGATGGGTGTGTCGCCGGCGACTCGGGCGACGCGCTTCTTCTCCTGCGCGATCAGCCCGCGCACCCGCTGCGGCGCGCCCTCGCCGACCAGGACGACACCGGGGCGGCCGATCACCCGGTGGACGGCGTCGAGTTGGGTTGTGCCCGCGACGGTGGGCGTGGTCCGCCAGTCGCCGCGTGTCTGGTTCTGCAGCAGCCACGCCGCCGCCCCGGGCGTGCCCTCGGCCTGGGAGTACATGGCGGTCTGCGCCCGGCGGCTGAAGACGACCATCGCGACCAACACCCCGGCGACGACCGCGAGCGGGATGGGAAGCCAGAGCGATCGGGTGATCAGCATGACCACGACGTACACGACCGCCGCGGTCAGCAGCCCGAAGATGATCAGGTACGGAATCAGCCGCCGGTCTCTCTCGCGGGTGAGCGTGAACGCCTGCCGCATGTTGCGCCACGTCTCACGCCGGGTCTGGCGCTTCTCGACCCGGGCGGCCTTCCGCTCGGCGCGCGTGGGCTTGGCGGGCCGGCCGGCCCGGGCGGGTTTTGCCATGCCACGAGGATACGGCGGGCGGGGCTCGCCTTCTCCGGACCGGTCGGGCGCTGCGCGTAGGCGTCCCGTCACCGATCCGCGACTTCCGCGTTGCCGATCCGTTATGGATACTGGCCGGGCACCGTCCGACGAGGGGGAGCAAACCAGCGAATGCCAGGCAACGCGTCGCGTCGGATAGCGCGGCCCGCAGCGGTCGTCGCTCTCGCCGGGCTGACGGCGATCGGCGTGGCCGCGTCGAGGGCACCGGCCCGTGTGGCCCCCGTGACCGAGATCGCGCCCGCGGCGGCAGCTGCGGCCGAGCGCACCACGGCACCCGCGGCCGCGCCGAGCGCCGCGCGCGCACCGGTGCCGCTTCCGTCCCCACGCCAGCAGCCGGCCGCGCTATCCCGTTACCGCCTGCCGGCCAACCGTCCGATCCGTCCGGCTGCGATCCGAATCGATCTGACGGAACGACAGGCGGCGCACCTGGGGGCTCCGCGGCGTCCGGCCCCCGCCGCACCGGCGCGCGTCCTGCCGGCGAAGCAGGCAACCACCCCGGCGCCGCGCCCCGCTCCGGCTCCTGCGGCCACGACCGGAGCGGCCGTCCCGACCGCGTCCGCCGGGCCGCCGGCGCCGGTCGACGGGAGCGCCGGCAGCAGGATCATCGCCGAGGCGCGCCGCTATCTCGGCGTTGCGTACGTCACCGATGGCGCGACACCGGCCGGTTTCGACTGCTCCGGGTACACGATGTGGGTCTACAGCCACGCCGGTGTGGCAAGTCTGCCGCACAACGCGCAGGCGCAGCGTGAGATCGTGCGGATCATCCCGCGGGCGACGGCCCGGCCCGGCGATTTGATCTTCTATCTGGACGGCAGCGCGTACGCCTACCACGTGGCGATCTACGCCGGCGGCAATGCCGAATACGCTGCGCCGGCGCCCGGCCAGGACGTCAAGCTCGAAGGCATCTGGGACTCGCACATTCTCTTCGGCACCGACTGGCACTGACGGTCCTCGCTGCCGGCAGCGCCTATCGTGTGGAACACGCCGGCGAGGGGAGGGTCGGGTGGAGCAGACCACCGAACGCAGCGGCACCCGGGTGCGCGGATTCGACGATCCGGAGCTGGACTTCCAGCTGATGCGCCAGCTCGGAACGGCGGTCTACGGCGGCGCCTCGATCGGCGAGCCGCTGGCAATAGCCGCCGGGCTCGGCAACAGCGCAGCCGGCTGGACCGACGCCTTCGCCGCCCTCGCCGAGCGTCAGCGCGCCGACGCAGAGACCCGCGCCGCCGGTGGGCATTCCGTCAGTGCGCGCGACCGCTACCTACAGGCGTGCAACAGCTACCGCGCGGCTGAGTACTTCGCCCCGGCCGGCTCGCCCCGGCACGCCGAGCTGGGCCTGGCCAGCCGATCGGCCTTCCTGGCCGCCGCCACGCACCTGCCCGGCCACGTCGAAGAGCTGTGGCTGCCGTGGGAGGAGCAGCGGCTGCCCGGCTATCTGTGCACGCCGCCGGACGGTGCCGGCCCCGGTCCGACGCTGGTGGCCACCAGCGGGTTCGACGGCACCCTCGAGGAGACCTATCTGCAGGTCGGCCGGGCGGGTCTGGAGCGCGGCTGGCGGGTCATGCTGATCTGCGGCCCCGGGCAGATGGACGTCACCCGCACCGAGGCGCGCACCGACTTCGTCCCCGACACAGAGCGGTGGGTCAGTCCCTGGCTCGAGCTCGCCGTTGCCCGCCCGGAGGTCGACCCGGCACGGCTGGCCCTGCTCGGCATCAGCTTCGGCGGTTACTTCGCCAGCCGGGCCGCCGCGCACGAGCCACGGGTACGGGCGCTGGTGGCCAACTCGCCGATAGTGGATCTGCGCAGCTACATGGTGGCGTTCGTCGCTGCCGAACTCGGCGGCGATCCGGAGGCCGTCCTGCAGCCGGCCGACGACGTTCGGCTCGACGAGATCGACCAGATCCCGGACGCCGAGATGCCCGCCGCGGTAAAGGAGATGACCCGCTCGCTGATCACCCGATTCGGCCGGCAGAGTTTCCTGGAAACTTTCCGCTACCTGCGTGAGTTCCGCACCGACCCGTCCGCGATCAGCTGTCCGGCGCTCGCCCTCGTCGGCGCCGGCGAGGGCGCCGAGCCGATCGGCCAGTTCGAGCGGTTCCGTGACCAGGTCGCCGGCCCGGTGACAGCACGCGTCTTCACGGCCGAGGAGGGCGCGGACGGCCACTGCCAGGTCGGCAACCTCGCCTACTCCGCCGCGGTGATCTTCGACTGGCTCGACGAAACGCTGCCGCCACCGTGAATTGCCGCCCGGGCCACGATCGCCTGCTGGTAGAGCCGGCCGGCCCGGTAGGAGGAGCGCACCAGCGGTCCGCTCATCACGCCGGCGAAGCCGATCCGCTCGGCCTGCTCGCGCAGTTCGACGAACTCCTCTGGCTTCACCCACCGCTCGACCGGATGGTGCCGCGGCGACGGGCGCAGGTATTGGGTGATCGTCACCAGTTCGCAGCCCGCACCGTGTAAATCGTGCAGGGCGTTGGTGACCTCGGCTCGGGTCTCGCCCATGCCCAGGATCAGGTTCGACTTGGTGACCAGACCTGCCGCCCGCGCGGCACGCAGCACGTCCAGTGACCGGTCATAGCGAAACCCCGGCCGGATCCGCTTGAAGATCCGCGGCACGGTCTCGACGTTGTGCGCCAGCACCTCCGGCGCCGCGCCGAATACCTCGGCCAGCCGATCCGGGACGGCGTTGAAGTCGGGGATCAGCAGCTCGACGCCGGTGCCGGGGTTGGCGGCGTGGATCTGGCGAACGGTCTCGGCGTAGAGCCAAGCCCCGCCGTCAGGGAGGTCGTCGCGGGCGACGCCGGTGACGGTCGCGTAGCGCAGCTGCATCGTCTGCACGCTCTCGGCGACCCGGCGCGGCTCGTCGCGGTCGAGGGCGTCAGGCTTGCCGGTGTCGATCTGGCAGAAGTCGCAGCGGCGGGTGCACTGGTCGCCGCCGATAAGGAACGTGGCCTCGCGGTGCTCCCAGCATTCGTAGATGTTGGGGCAGCCGGCCTCCTGGCAGACCGTGTGCAGCCCGGCCGTCCGGACCAGCTCGTGCAGCTGGGTGTACTCCGGCCCCATCCGGGCACGGGTCTTGATCCAGGGCGGCTTGCGCTCGATCGGCGTGGCCGCGTTGCGCGCCTCGAGCCGCAGCAGCCGACGACCCTCGGGCGGTGCGATCGTCACCGGACGAGCCTACGCCGCCGCGCTCGTCGCCCCGGCCAGCAGCGAGGGCAGGTGCCGCTCGACGATCGGCATCACCTCGGCCACGGTGACATCGCGGCCCAGCTCGGCCGAGAGCGACGTCACGTCGGCGTCCTCGATGCCGCACGGGATGATCCGGTCGAACCACGACAGGTCCGGGTCGCAGTTGAGGGCGAACCCGTGCAGGCTCACTTTCTTCGCGATTCGCAGCCCGATCGCGGCGAGCTTGCGGTCGCGGCGCTGATCATCGGCCGGCACCCAGACTCCGGTGCGACCCGGCACCCGCACGGTGCCGACGCCGAGCTCGCCGCAGACGTCGATGAGCATCTGCTCCACGCGGCGGACGTAGCCGAGCACGTCGACCGGATCCGGGATGCGCAGGATCGGGTAGCCGACGAGCTGTCCCGGGCCGTGCCAGGTGATCTTGCCGCCACGGTCGACGTCGATCACCGGCGTCCCGTCGCTGGGTCGCTCACGGGGGTAGGTGCGCTTGCCGGCCGTGTAGACCGGCTCGTGCTCGAGCAGCAGCACGGTGTCCGGCTCGGCGCCGTCGACGCGCGCGGCGTGCAGCTCCCGCTGCATCCGCCACGCGTCTTCGTACGGGACGACCCCGGCGCGGATGATCCGCATGTCCCTCACGCTACTTCAGCAGCCGCGTGTCCAGCCGGGTTTCGACGGCGGAGCCGTCCCGGCCGCGCTCGACCCGGTAGGCGCCCTTGCCGTCCACCTCGCTGACCGCCTCGACCAGCTCAGTGCCGTGGTAGAGCAGGCCGACGCCGTCGTCGGTGGCATAACCGTCGGGCAGCGTGCCGTCGGCGACCAGCGACTGGAACAGCGGGCGGCGCTGCTCTTCGCTGTCGTAGTGCACTCCGTTCGAGTAGGGAACCAGGGCGAGCCCGTTTGCAACCGGCCGCAGGTCAGGGCCGAACGAGTCGGTGGTGCCCCCGACGTGCCAGCAGATCGAGCCGGCCGAGACGCCGGTCAACACGACACCCGCCTGCCATGCCTCGCGGAGAAGCTCGTCGAGGCCGTGCAGCCGCCACATCGCGAGCAGCCCGGCGACGCTGCCGCCTAGCACCCAGATGACGTCCTGCGCCAGCAGGTGGGCGCGCATGTCGTCGACGTTGGGCATGGGGAAGACGGCGAGGTGGCTGGCGTGCAGGCCGCGCTGCTGGGCCGCCTCGTAGAAGGCGTACCCGATGCTGGGCCGGTCACCAAGCGCGGTGGCGAGCAGGCATACCTTCGGCGCGCGCCCGTCGACGCCGGCGAGCTCGATCGCGTACTCGGTCAGCGGGCCGACCTCCCACAGCAGGCGTCGCGACGAGACGACGCCGCCCGAGGTGGCGAGGATGGTGGGCTGATCGGCGGTCACGTTGCGGACTCTAGTGTCGTGCGAGCCTGTGGATAACCGGCGACGCGGTCGCGGCCGTTTGCCCTACGGTCAGCCGGCGTGAGCTGGAAGCTGCCGGGGTACGTCGTCGAGGACCTGATCGGCTACGGCGCGTCGGGCGAGGTCTGGCGGGCCCGGGTGAGCGCCACCAGCGACCCGGTCGCGATCAAGCGGATTGCGGCCAGCGACCCGGCGCAGGTGCAAGCCGCGCGGGCCGAAGCGGCGCTGCTGTCGACGCTCGAGCATCCGCATCTGGTCCGGCTGCACGAGCTCGTCCCGACGCCCGACGCGATGGCGCTCGTGCTCGATCTGGCTGCCGGCGGGTCGCTCGGCGATTTGCTGACACAGCGCGGGCGGCTCACTGCGGGGGAGGTGATCGGTGCGCTGGCGCCGATCGGCGCGGCGCTGGCGTACGCCCACAACGAGGGTGTGATCCACGGCGACGTGACGCCGGGAAACGTGCTCTTCACCGACCGCGGGCTGCCGCTGCTCAGCGATCTCGGCGTGGCCCGGGTCATGGGCGACGCCGGCCCGGCGCGGAGCACCGCCGCCTACATCGACCCGTCCGTCGCCGCCGGATGCGCCCCGGGCGCACCGAGTGACGTGTTCATGCTCGCCGCGGTGGCGTTCCACGCGTTGACCGGCGAGCCGGTCTGGCCCGGCGCGACGCCGGCCGACGCGCTGGCCCGAGCGGCCGCCGGCGAGATCGGCGAGGTCGCGGCGCGGCTGGCGCACGTGCCGCCCGAGCTCGCCGCGCTGGTGACTCGGGGACTTGCGATCGAGCCGCATCTGCGGTGCACGGCGGCCGAGTTCGCGCTGGACCTGCGACACAGCGGCGATCCACTGCCAGTGGAGCTCGCGGCCGGTCGTACCGGCGATGCGGCCGCGCCGGTCAGGCCGTACCGGGCCGCGCACCGCGCGGACGACCGGGATGGCGACGAGCCGGCCGATCCCGCGCGTCCGGCGTTCGACCGGCCGGGCAGCATGGCGGCTGCGGACGACGTGGCGCAGATCGGGCAGCTGACGCACAGTGTGCGCGCCGCGCTCCGCCCGTCGCTGCCGACGGCCCGGCGCGGCCTGCGCGCGCGCTTTCCGGCGCGTGCGGTCCGGCTGGCTGCGATCACCGCGGCGCTGCTCGCAGCGTGCGTCGTGGCGGGGCTGGTCTGGTCGGGTCGCCACGGCGGAGCCGCCGCGGAGGCGCCGCAGCCGCCCGCCCCGTCGTCCCCGGCCTCGACCGCCAGCCCTGCTCCGTCGGCTCCCTCGGCCGGGCGGGCGACACGGTCCGCCGCTATCCGCCCGTCGGCCGGCGCGCCGAACGACACCGCCGACGGCGAGGCCGCGCACGCGGCGCAAGTGCTGATCGCGCTCGATCATCAGCGCGAGTTGGCGTTCGCGCAGCGTCGGGTGGAGCTGCTCGGGCAGGTCTATCTGCCGGGCCCGCTGCTCGCTCAGGACTCGGCGTTGCTGGCGCGTGTCGTCCCGACCGGCTGCCAGCTCGTCGGCGTGCGCACGACCTACTCGGCAGTGCGGGCCACGCGCGAGACGGGCGGGCGTATCGCGGTCACCGCCACGGCCGTACTCGCGCCGTCGACGTTGACCTGCGGCGGCACAAGGTCCGCCAGCGCGGCCGGCGCAGGTCCGACCGCGCTGCGCATCGAGCTCGCACCACTCGGGGACGGCTATCGCATCGCCAGCCAGCGAAAGAGCTGACCAGCCGGCCCCCCCGCCTCCAATTGTTGATGTTGGACTTGTGGTCGAATATCAGCCACGAGTCCAACATCAACACCGAGGTAGTGATCGGGCTATTGGGACAGGCCCAGCGCCCGCTCGAAGTTCCCGGCCTCCAGGCGTTCCTTGATCGTGGCGAGGAACCGCGCGGCGTCCGCGCCGTCCACGATGCGGTGGTCGTAGGTGAGCGCCAGGAAGACCATCGAGCGGATCGCGATCGTCTCGCCCAGGTTCGCGTCGCTGATCACGACCGGACGTTTGACGACGACGCCCGTGCCCAGGATTCCCACCTGCGGCTGGTTGATGATCGGGGTGTCGAACAGTGCGCCGCGGCTGCCGGTGTTGGTCAGGGTAAAGGTCCCACCGCCGAGCTCGTCCGGGCTGATCTTGTTCGTACGGGTGCGCTCGGCCAGGTCAGCGATCTTGCGCGCCAAGCCGCCCAGGTTGAGGTCACCGGCGTTGTGGATCACCGGGACGGTGAGGCCGGCCTCGGTGTCGACGGCGACGCCCAGGTGCTCGGCGTCGTGGTAGGTCACCGTGCCGGCCTCGGTGTCGATCGAGCAGTTCAGCCCGGGGTGCGACTTGAGCGCCTCGACGGTCGCCGCGGCGAAGAACGGCAGGAAGCTCAGCTTCACGCCCTCGCGCGCCTCGAAGTCCGCCTTGGCGCGGTCTCGCAACCGCGCGATCTTGGTGACGTCGACCTCGACGACGGTGGTGAGCTGGGCCGATGTCTGCAGCGACTCCACCATCCGGGCCGCGATCAGCTGCCGGCGGCGAGAGAGCTTCTCGACCCGGCCGCGCTGCGCTGCGGCGGCGGGTGCTGGGGGTGCGGGTGCCTGCGCGGTGGGCCGCTCAGCCTCGGCGGCGCGCTGCGCCTGCGCCGCCCGATCGGCGGCGGCCAGCACGTCGGACTTGCGGATGCGCCCGCCCACGCCGGTGCCCTGGATGCTGGCGAGATCGACCCGGTGCTCGCTCGCGAGCTTGCGTACGAGCGGCGTGACGTAGGTGCCGGCGGCCTCGTCCTCTTCCTCGGCGGCCGGCGCCGCACGCTGGCCGCTCGGCGCCGGCGCGGCCGGTCGCGCGGCCGCAGCCGGCGCCGGGGCCGGCACGGGCGACGGCGGCTGGGCCTGCCGCTCCGGCCGGGCCTGCGGTTGCCGCTGGGCCTGCGGTTCCCGCTCCGCGCGGTCGGATTCAGGTTGCTGTTCCTCGGCAGCGCGCTCGGCCGGGGCCTCCTCTTCGGTGGCCTGAGGTTCTTCCCGGGGCTCCGCTTCCTCGGGTGCCGCCTCCGGCTCCTTCTCACCGGCCTCCGGCTCTTCCTCACCGGCCTCCGGCTCTTCCTCGGCCGGCGCCTGCTGCTGCGCGGGCGCCGCCCCGTCCCCCTCGGCGTCGCCGATAACCGCCAGTTCGACGCCGATCTCGACCGTCTCGTCCTCGCGCACCTTGATCGAGGTCAGTACCCCGGAGGCGGGGGAGGGCACCTCGGTGTCGACCTTGTCCGTCGACACCTCGAGCAGCGGCTCGTCGGCCTCGACATGCTCGCCCTCGTTCTTCAGCCAGCGAGTAACGGTTCCCTCGGTCACGCTCTCGCCGAGACGCGGCATGGTCACTGACACCGGCATGGGGGCAACGGCTCCTTAGCTCAGGCGGCTCGAGTCGAGACGGACATCGGGCTACTCGTGCACGTGCAGCGGCTTGCCGGCCATCAGCAGGTGCGCCTCGCCGATGGCCTCGGACTGGGTGGGGTGCGGATGGATGAGCTGGGCGACCTCGCTGGGCAGCGCCTCCCAGTTGTAGATCAGCTGCGCCTCGGCGATCAGCTCGCCGACCCGGTCGCCGATGATGTGCACGCCGAGCACCGGGCCGCCGTCCTGCGCGACGAGCTTCACCGCGCCGCGGGTCTGCAGGATGGCGCTTCGCCCGTTGCCGGACAGGTCGTAGGTCACCGTCTTGACGTGCTGCGCGCCGAACTTCTCGGCGGCCTGCGCCTCGGTAAGGCCGACCGAGGCGACCTCGGGCGAGGAGTAGGTGATCCGCGGGACGCCGGCGTAATCGATCGGCACCACCGGCAGGCCCGCGATGTGCTCGGCGACGAGGATCCCCTCGCCGAAGCCGAGATGCGCCAGCTGCAACCCCGGGCGCAGATCACCGACTGCGTAGACGTTCGGGACGTTGGTGCGGCAGTACTCGTCGACGGTGACGAATCCGCGCTCCATCGCGACGCCGGCCTCTTCGTAGCCGAGGTTCGCCGACACCGGCCCGCGGCCGACCGCGACGAGCAGCACCTCGGCTTCCAGCGCGTCGCCGCCCTCGATAGACACCCGGACGCCGTTGTCGGTCGGCTCGACCCGCTCGAACCGGGCGCCGAGCTTGAACCCGATGCCGCGGCGGCGGAAGGCCCGCTCAAGCAGCTTGGAGCTCGCCTCGTCCTCGGTGGGCAGCAGGTGCGGCAGCGCCTCGACAATCGTCACCTCGGAGCCGAACGACTTCCAGGCGCTGGCGAACTCGACGCCGATCACGCCGCCGCCGAGGATGATCGCGCTGGCCGGCACGTGGTCCAGTTGCAGGCCGTGCTCGCTGGTGATCACCCGCTCGCCGTCGATCTCCAGCCCGGGCAGCGTCCGAGGGTAGGAGCCGGTGGCCAGGATGACGTTGCTGCCGGTGTAGGTGTCGCCGCCGACCGCCACGGTCGTCGGCGCGGTCAGCCGACCTTCGCCCTCGACGATCTCGATGCCCCGGCTCTTGATCAGCCCGACGAGCCCCTTGTGGTTCTTCGAGATCACGCCGTCCTTGTACTTGTGGACGCCGGCCATGTCGACGCCGTCGAATGTCGCGTTGATGCCGAACTGGGACGCTTCGCGGGCCTGGTCGGCGATCTCGCCGGCGTGCAGGAGCGCCTTGGCCGGGATGCAGCCACGGTGCAGGCAGGTGCCGCCGATCTTGTCCTTCTCGATCAGCACGACGGACATCTCCAGCTCGGCGGCCCGCAGCGCGGCCGCGTAGCCGCCGCTTCCGCCGCCGAGGATGACAAGGTCGGCTCGCTTATCTGCCACTGTGGTCACTCCCGCATGCTGATCGGATTCGCCGTCCCATCTTGGCACCTGGGAGGCTGCGCGCGTCAGTCGCTCGGTGCACCGTCAGAAAGGGCAGGAGGTGGCTCTCTTCCGCCGCCGGCCGCGCCCCGGCACCCGGCGTGCCGCGGCGCCGGAGGACCTTGCGCACCTCGCGGCCTTCGCCGCTTCCCGAGACGGGGTCGAGGCTTACCTGGAGCCGCGCACGGTGATCACCGAGACGACGGTCTTGCTGGTCGCCGCAACCGGGGAGTGGACGCGCCGCCGCGTCCCGGGTGTCGACGCGGCCCGCGACTTCGCCCACCGCCATGCGATCCCGCTCTACGACGTCGGCGTGGTCGGCTATCCGCAGCGGATGCGGGACTGGACCGCGCGCCGCAAGTCCGCCGGCGATCTCGGCCCGCCGGGCCTGCTGTGACGCGGCTCAGCCGGCGGCAATCCGCTCCAGCGTCGCGATGAGCGTGCGGGTGCCGGCGCCGGTGGCGCCCTTCGGCGTGTAGCCCCACGGCGCCCCCGCGTTCCACGACGGGCCGGCGATATCCAGGTGCACCCACGGCAGCCCTTCCGGGACGAACTCGCGCAGGAACGCCGCTCCGACCAGCATCGACGCCCACTTGTCCGCCGGCAGGTTCACCAGGTCGGCGACCGGTGAGTCCAGGCCGGCGCGCAGCTCGTCCGGGATCGGCATCGGCCAGAGCGACTCGCCGGCCGCGGCGCCCGCGGCAACCACCGCGTCGCGGAAGGCCGTGTCGCCCATCGCGCCGATCACCCGGGTGCCGAGTGCGATCACCTGCCCACCGGTCAGGGTCGAGGTCTCCAGCAGGTAGTCGGGATCGTCTTCGACAGCCCGCATGATCGCGTCGGCGAGGACGAGCCGGCCCTCGGCGTCGGTGTTGGTGACCTCGACCGTCCGGCCGCCGCGAAGGGTCAGCACGTCCGACGGACGGTATGCCGAGCCGGAGACCATGTTCTCGGCGAGCGGCAGCGTCGCAACGGCCTCGACCGGCAGCCGCAGGCGGGCGGCCGCAGTGATCGCGGCGAGCACCGCGGCCGCACCGCCCATGTCGGACTTCATCCAGCCCATCGCCTCGCCCGGCTTGAGGTTCAGCCCACCGCTGTCGAACGTGATGCCCTTGCCGACGAGCGCCACCCTGGCGCGGGGCCGGGCCGGGCGGTACCGCAGCCGGACCAGGCGCGGCGGGCGCGCGGAGCCCGTCCCGACGCCGAGCAGTCCGCCGTAGCCACCCTGGCGCAGCTCCGCCTCGTCCAGCACCTCGACGTCCAGTCCGGCCGCGTCGGCGACCTCGACCGCCCGCTGCGCGAGCGTCTGCGGGTAGAGATCGTTGGCCGGTGCGTTGACCAGGTCGCGGGTGAGCAGCACGGCGTCGGCCACGGCCTGGGCGCGCCGCACGGCGGCCCGAGCCTCACGGTTAGCCGGCTCGTCGACCCGGACCTGTAACCGCCGTGCAGAGGGCGCTCGCGCCTCGGACTTGTAGGCCGTGAAGGCGTATCTACCGAGCAGTGCACCCTCGACCGCGGCACCCGGCCGCGCCGGGTCGCCCAGTCCGAGCTGCACGCTGGCCGTGCCGCCGAGGGCACGCAGCGCTGCGCCGACCGCGCGGCGCACCTGCTCATCGTCCGGCTGGTCCTCTCCACCGTCGTCTCGATCGGGCGGGCTGGTCGCGCCGAGCCCGGTCGCCACCAGCAACGGAAAGGGCGCCCGGTCGAGAGTCGGGATCTTCAGTACCTCGTCCGCCTTGCCGGTCGCGCCGAGCGCTCGCAGCGCGGCGCCGATCCGGCCGCCGAGCGCGTCGTCGACGGGCTCGGCGCCGCGAGCGAGCACCGGGCCGCCCGGTGCGGGCCGCACGCCGACGACGACCGCGTCGCAGCGCAGGGCGCCGTCCGAGGGGACCAACGAAACAGTGGGCATGCCGCGGATCGTATTCGCCGCGGCGGCAGGGCGGCGTCGGTAGCGTGCACGTCCATGAGCGACCTGCGGACCTCCCCGGTGCATGATCGGCACGTCGACCTGGGCGCGAAGCTCGCCGACTTCGGCGGATGGCTGATGCCGATCGAGTACTCGGCTAGCGGCGGCGGCGTGCTCCGGGAGCACACCGCGGTACGCGACACGGTGGGCCTGTTCGACGTCTCCCACCTGGGCAAGGCGTCGGTGACCGGGCCGGGCGCGCGGGCGTTCGTCAACGCCTGCCTCGCCAACGACCTCGACAAGATCGGTCCAGGACAGGCGCAGTACACCCTGTGCTGCGACGAGTCGGGTGGCGTGGTCGACGACCTCATCGCCTACCTCGTCGGTGATGACGAGGTCTTCCTGGTGCCGAACGCAGCCAACACGGCCGAGGTCGTGCGCCGGCTGGCCGCCGCCGCGCCGCCGGGCATCGACGTGGCCGACCGGCACGAGAACTTCGGACTGCTCGCCGTCCAGGGCCCGCGCTCGGCGGAAGTGCTCGACCGGCTCGGCCTGCCCGCCGACCAGCCGTATATGGCCTACCGCGACGCCGACTACGACGGGCACCCGGTGCGCATCTGCCGCACCGGCTACACCGGCGAGCACGGGTACGAGCTGGTCATCGCCTGGCACGACACCGCCGCGCTGTGGGATGCGCTGCGTGACGTGGTGCACGAGCTCGGCGGAATGCCCGCCGGCCTCGGCGCCCGCGACACGCTGCGCACCGAGATGGGCTACCCGTTGCACGGTCAGGACCTGTCGCTTTCCATTTCGCCGGTGCAGGCGCGCGCCGGCTGGGCGGTGGGCTGGAAGAAGCCGGCCTTCTGGGGACGGGATGCCCTGCTGGCCGAGAAGGCCGCGGGGCCGGCCCGGACGCTGTGGGGCATCGAGGCGCTCGACCGGGGCATCCCGCGCCCGCACATGAGCGTCCTCGCATCCAGCGGGGAGTCGATCGGCGAGATCACCAGCGGGACGTTCTCGCCGACCCGCAAGCTCGGCCTCGGGCTGGCCCTGATCGCGACCGCTGCCGGCGTCGCCGAAGGAGACGAGGTCGGCGTCGACGTGCGGGGCCGGCCGACCCCGATGCGAGTGGTCAAGCCCCCGTTCGTGGAATCCCACGTCCGCTGAGAGTCCCGTTCCGCAAGCGACGGGAGGTCGGCGCCTCAGGTGAGTGCCAGCACCACCAGCGTCGCCGCGGTACTCAGCTCGCAGACTGCGCCGAGCACGTCGCCGGTGATGCCGCCGAGCCGGCGCCGGGCGTGGGCGGCGAGCAGCACGGCCACCGCCGCGCCGACGAGCACCGCGACCGGCCCCTCCCAGCGTCGCGCATCCACTGCCGCATATCCGGCCGCGCCCAGCAGCACCACCCACCCGGCAGCCACGGCCGGCGCGACGGTTCCGGCCACCAGCGCGCCTAGCCCGTCCGGACGGGCTGCCGGGACACCGCGCCGGCAGGCCAGCGCGATGCCCGCGCGGCCCGCGGTGACGCCGACGAGCACCGCCCACCATTCGCCCCGCCCGCCCAGCGCCGCGATCGCGGCGACGTCGACCCCGAGGACCAGGACGAGCGCGGCTACGCCGAACGGCCCGACCTCCGGCGAGCGCATGATCGCCAGCGCCCGGTCGGCGCTCGCGTAGCTCCCGAGCGCGTCGGCGGTGTCGGCGAGGCCATCCAGGTGCAGCGCCCGCGTCGCGAGGACGACGCCGACCACCGCGAGGACCGCCGCAAGCAGCGACGGCGCTCCTGCCCGGCAGACGCCGAACGTGATCGCGGCGGCGATGCCGCCGAGGGCAGCCCCGACCGCAGGCGCGAGGCTCATCGCCCAGGCCGCCGACGAGCGGTCGACCCGGCCGCTCTGGCCAGCGGGCCACACCGTCAGAGTGCTGACTGCGAGCCGCAGCCCGGAGCCGAGTGTCACTGCGGGCCGGTGCTGACGCCCGCCTCGTCGAACGTGGCCATGCCGGCGAGCGTGCGGATGGCGGCCCGCAGCACCGGCAGGGCCACCAGCGCGCCGGACCCCTCGCCCAGGCGCATCGACAGGTCGAGGATCGGCGTCAGTCCGAGCCTGTCCAGCGCGAGGGCGTGCGCTGGTTCGGGTGAGCGGTGGCCCGCCTGCCACCAGCGCGCCGCCCGCGGGGCCACCTCGTGCACGACCAGCGCGGCGGCGGTGACCACCACGCCGTCGAGCAGCACCGGTGTGCGGCGGGCCGCCGCGCGCATCAGGAAGCCGGCCATAGCGGCCAAGTCGGCGCCGCCCGCGACGCGGAGCAGGTCGGTGGCGTTCCAGCGCACCGGCCAGGCCCGCAGCCGCGCATCCCGGATGGCGCTCGCCTTGCGCATCCACGCCGCGTCGTCGATGCCGGTCCCGCGACCCACGACCTTGACCGGCTCGGTGCCGGTGATCACGGCGACCAGGGTCGCCGCCGGCGTGGTGTTGCCGATGCCCATGTCCCCGGCGACCAGCAGGTCCGCGCCGCCGTCGATCTCCTCGTCCGCGATGCGGATGCCGGCGTCGACCGCGGCACGCGCCTCGGCGTCGGTGAGCGCGTCCTCGCGGTCGATCCGGCCGCTGCCGCGGCGGATCTTGTGCCGGCACACCTCGTCCGGCGTCTCCCCGTCGACGCAGAGATCGGCCACCCGCACCGTCGCGCCGGCGAGCTCGGCCAGCACGTTGGCCGCGGCGCCGCCGGCGAGGAAGTTCGCGACCATCTGCGCGGTCACCTCGGGCGGGTAGGCCGACACGCCGGCCCGGGCGATTCCGTGATCACCGGCGAAGATCACCAGCCGGGCCCGCGCGAAGTCACGCGGTGGGCAGAGTCCCTGCACCCCGCTGACCCATTCCGCGAGCTGTTCCAGCCGGCCGAGCGCGCCGTGCGGCTTGGTGAGCGTCAGCTGCCGCTGGCGGGCGGCCTGTTCGGCCTCGTGGTCCGGCCAGTCGATGTCGGCGGCGAGTTCGGCCAGTTCGGTCACGGGACGACCAGGCCGGGCCGGCGCGAGGGGCTCACGGCGATCATCTTGCCCGGCCACCCGCGGGCCGGGCGGCTAGGGTGACCCGCTATGAGTTGGACCTGGCGGCTGGAGACGGCCGACGGCACTGCGCTCGCCGAGCCGCCTTCCCCCGCCCACGCGACCCAGTCCGATGCGGAGAGCTGGCTCGGCGAGACCTGGCGGGAGCTGGCCGCATCCGGCGTCGGTCAGGTCAGCCTGCTTCGCGACGGGGAGGTCGAGTACGGCCCGATGCCGCTCACCGAGACCTGACCGGGTGAGAGTGAACCGGTCAGATCGGGTCGCCCACCGAGACCTGCGGCTTGGGCAACCGCCACCGCCGCGGCATGTAGGCCCGGCTGCCGGCGTAGAAGCCCAGCGCCCACGGACCCTGGCCGACCTTGCCGATCCGCTCCTGCGCCAGGGCGCGGATCCGCCGGCCGGTGATGTACCACTCGCCGAGGAAGATCACCAGCAGGGCGATCACCACGACGTTGAGGTACGGCACCACGATGCCGAGGATCATGACCGGAAAGAGGATCAGCAAGAAGTTGCTCAGCATCCGCCGCGAGTCGACCCAGTCGCGGGCGAGCTTGCGCTCCGGGCCCTGATCCCGCCGGGGGAGCACCGCCGGGTCGCCACGGCGCATCGCCGCGCGACGTTCGTCGGCGGTCATCGGCTTGCCCGTGGGGGCGGAGGTCCGCGCGCGCTGCTTCTGCCACTTGTAGGCCTCTTTGCGGGTGCGCGGCGGCTCGGTGATCGGCCCGCGGCGCGGCGCGGAGTCCCGCCGCTTGGGGGTGGGCCGGCCCTTCGCGGTGGTCCCGCCATCGCCCAGCGCATCCTCGACGTCCACCTCGCCCGCGGGCTCCGGATCGGTCGTGCGGCGGCGCAGCAGCTTCACACCGATCGAGGGTAGTGGCCGGCGCGGCCGGCGGCGGTCCCGGACTGCGCACGCTCACAGCCGCGCGTGCTGGAATTGTGCTCGCCGAACGCGCTGGAGGCTCCAGCCGGCATCCGGAGGCCGTGGCATGCCGCAGCTGCCCCAACCCCGCCTGGCCGTGCCGGGCTGGGTGCTGCTGCCACTTCGCGCCTTCCTCGCGCTCGTCTTCCTCTACGCGGGAGTCTCCAAGATCGCCGACCGGCGCTTCTTGGACTCCAGCTCGCCGGTGTCGATGCACGCGACGGTGGTCGCGGTGCGCCCGGGCAGCCCGATCGGCTGGCTGCTCGGGCCGGCCGCGTCACACAGCTTCGCGTTCGGGCTGCTGATGGCCCTGGCCGAGCTCGCCGTCGGTCTCGGATTGCTCGCCGGCCTGTTCGCCCGGGTGGCCGCGGCCGGCGGGATGCTGCTGTCGCTGTCGCTGTGGCTGACGGTGAGCTGGCATGCCGAGCCGTGGTTCACCAGCGCTGACGTCGTCTACCTGTTCGCGCTGACCCCGTTCGTCATCGTCGGCGCGGGCGGGGTGCTCTCGCTCGACGAGTGGCTCGCGCAGGCCGCGCAGCGCCGGCCCGGCGCGGCCGAGGACCGCACGCGCCGTGCGCTGCTCGGCTGGGCGCTGGTGGTCGCGGGCGGCGTGATAGCCGGGGGCGCGTCGCTGTTCCGCCGGGCGCCGGGGACGGCAGGCGCCGGGGCGCTGCCCGCCACGGGCTCGCCGCTGCCGTCCGCCGCCACGCCCGGAGGCTCTGCGGGTGAGGGGCAGCCGCTGGCCAAGGTGTCCGACGTGCCGGTGGACGGCGGCACCCAGGTGATCGACCCGGTCAGCGGCGACCCGACCTGGGTGCTGCAGCTGCAGCCCGGCAGCTTCACCGCCTACGACGCCGTCTGTCCGCACCAGGGCTGCCCGGTCCGGTTCGTCTCCGCGTCCGAGGGGTTCGTCTGCCCCTGCCACGGCTCACACTTCGACTCGACCGGCCACCGCCTCTCCGGCCCCGCGCCGGGCGGGCTCACCGCGGTACCCGTCACATCCGACGGCACCGAGGTCCGTCGTCGCTGAGATTCGCGCGCCGAACTGGGTACCATCGGGAATATCGGTGCAACGACGCCTCGTTGCGCCCCTGTCCGTCTACGTCCGGGGAGTCTGATGACCGCCACCGATACCAGCAGCTCCGTCGAGTTCACGACCGCGCCCGCCGACGCTGCGATCAGCTCGCTGACCCTCACCGAGTCCGCCGCGGTCAAGGTCCGCGCGCTGCTCGACCAGGAGGGCCGTGACGACCTGCGGCTGCGCGTGGCCGTGCAGCCCGGCGGCTGCTCCGGCTTGCAATACCAGCTCTTCTTCGACGAGCGGGCGCTCGACGGCGACATCGAGGTCGAGCAGAACGGCGTGCCCCTCGTGGTCGACCGGATGAGCGTGCCCTACCTCGGCGGCGCCACGATCGACTTCACCGACACGATCGAGCAGCAGGGCTTCACCATCGACAATCCCAATGCCAGCGGCGGCTGCGCCTGCGGCAACTCGTTCTGCGGCTGACCCGCACGCCATAGCGGCCGGTCCCGGACTCACCGGGGCCGGCCGGGTTTTCGCTTGACGCCCGGCGAGCCGGTAGCGTGCCTGCTCGTGCCCGTTCTCGTCAGCGGTTCGATCGCCACCGATCACCTGATGCACTTTCCGGGGCAGTTCTCCCGCCAGCTGCTGGCCGACCAGCTGCACCAGGTGTCGCTGTCGTTCCTCGTCGACGACCTGGTGGTCCGCCGCGGAGGAGTGGCCGCCAACATCGCGTTCGGCATGGCCCAGCTCGGCGAATCACCGGTGCTCCTCGGGGCGGTCGGCGCCGACTTCGACGACTACCGCGCGTGGCTCGAGCGGCACGGCGTCGACTGCGGCTCGGTTTACGTCTCCGAGGTCCATCACACCGCCCGGTTCGTCTGCACGACGGACGAGGAGATGTGCCAGATCGCGTCGTTCTACGCCGGTGCGATGAGCGAGGCCCGCAACATCGAGCTGCGGCCCGCGATCGAGCGCACCGGCGCTGAACTGATCTTGATCAGCGCGGACGACCCCGAGGGGATGCTGCGGCACAGTGCGGAGTGCCGTGAGCGTGGATACCGGTTCGCCGCCGACCCGTCCCAGCAGATCGCCCGGATGAGCGGCGAGGAGTTGCTCGCGCTCATCGACGGCGCCGATCTACTGTTCACGAACGCGTACGAGAAGAACCTGCTCGAGTCCAAGACCGGGCTCACCGACGCGGCCGTCCTCGCCCGAGTGGGGGTGCGCGTCACCACGCTGGGCAAGCGAGGCGTCGAGATAAGTGGCCGGGGCCTCGATTCGCTGCACGTGCCGGTAGCCCGCGAGCACGCCAAGGTCGACCCGACCGGCGTCGGCGACGGCTTCCGCGCCGGCTTTCTCACCGGACGCTCCTGGGGGCTGTCGTTCGAACGGGCCGCCCAGCTGGGCAGCCTGCTCGCCACGCTGGTGCTCGAGACCGTCGGCACGCAGGAGTACCAGGTGAAGAAGGCCGACCTGCTCGAGCGCCTGGCGCTGTCCTACGGGGACGACGTCGCCGCCGACCTGACCCCATACCTCAGTAAGATCGGCTAGCCTCGCGCGGCACTAGATCCGCACCGGGTAAGCCGGCTCGGGGACGTCCGGCCGGATCCGCCCCTCGACGAAGATGCCGTGCCAGATCAGCAGGACGAGCAGTGTCCAGATCTTGCGCGAGTAGTCGTGTGGACCCGCGCGGTGGGCGTCGAGCAGGCGCAGTGCCGCCTCCCGGTCGATGAGCTGATCTGCCTGCGACTCGGCGATGATCGAGCGCGCCCACTCGTACATCTCCGCCCGCAGCCAGTGCCGGACCGGCACCGGAAAGCCCAACTTCGCGCGGTGCAGCACGTGCCGCGGCACGATGTCGGCCAGCGCCCGGCGCAGCGCGTACTTCGTCGTCTCCCGAGTGATCTTCAGCTCGGTGGGGATGGACGACGCGACCCGGAAGACCTCGACGTCGAGGAACGGCACCCGCAGCTCCAGCGAGTTCGCCATCGTCATCTTGTCGGCCTTGACGAGGATGTCGCCGCGTAGCCAGGTGAACAGGTCGACGTACTGCATCCGGGTGGGGCCGTCCAGATGGGTCGTCGCGTCGTAGAGCGGGCGGGTGACGTCCAGGTATGAGACGGACGGGTCGAAGCGGCGGTACAGGCCGGTCATCTCGTCGGGTCGAAAGATCCGGGCGTTGCCGTAGTAGCGCTCCTCGATGCCGATCGAGCCGCGCCGCAGCAGGTCCTTCCCGCGCAGCCCCTCCGGCAGTCGAGCGGAGACCCCACCCAGCGCGCGCCGCGCGGGCGCCGGCAGGTGGTCGAAGGCCCGCAGGCTGATCGGCTCCCGGTAGATCGTGTAGCCGCCGAAGAGCTCGTCCGCGCCCTCACCGGAGAGCACCACCTTGACGTGCTTTCGGGCCTCGCGGGCGATGAAGTACAACGGCACCAGCGCGGGGTCGGCCACCGGGTCGTCCAGGTACCAGACGATCAGCGGCAGCGACTGCATGACCTCCTCGGGGGTGACCACCTTGACGATGTGCTCGACACCGATCGCCGCCGCGGATTCCGCCGCCACGTCGACCTCGGAGTAGCCGGCCCGCGCGAAACCCGTGGTGAACGTCAGCAGTTTCGGGTTGTGCCGCTTGGCCAGCGCGGCGATCGCGGTGGAGTCGATGCCGCCGGACAGGAACGAGCCGACTGTCACGTCGGCGCGCATATGTTTGGCCACCGAGTCCTCCAGCGCCTCGGTGATCTCGCGGTACAGCTTCTCCGGCTCGCCGACCTGCCGGGTCGCGAAGTCGGGATGGAAGTAGCGGCGTGGCTGCGGGGCCTCACCCGGGCGGAGCGTGAAGTAGGTGCCCGACTCGACCCGCCGGATTCGCGAGTGCAGCGACGCCGGCTCGGGCACGTACTGCAGCGTGAGGTACTGCTGCAACGCGACGGTGTCCACGTCGGACGACGTCCCGGTCGCGGCCACGTCGAGCAGCGACTTCTTCTCGCTGGCGAAGAACGCGCCCCGCTCGTCGAGGTAGCTGTAGAGCGGCTTGATGCCGAACCAGTCGCGCGCCCCGAACAGCACCCGCTCCTGGGTGTCCCAGATCAGGAAGGCGAACATGCCGCGCAGCTCCCGCACGACCCGTTCGCCGAGGTGGTGGTAACCGGCGACGATCGCCTCGCCGTCGCCGTCGGTCTGGAACGTCGCGCCGAAGTCGCGTGCCAGCCGGTCGCGCAGCTCCAGGTAGTTGTAGATCTCACCGTTGAAGATCAGCTGGTAGCGGCCGCCGAGATAGGGCAACGGCTGGTGCGAGCGCTCGATGTCGATGATGGACAGCCGGCGGAACCCGATCACCACGTCGTCGTCGGCCCACACCCCGCCCTCGTCCGGGCCGCGATGGCGCATGTCGAGCAGGGAAGACTCGATGCCCGCCTTGACGGCAGCCGCGTCCTGGTTGGCCGAGAGGAACCCGATCAGTCCGCACACGCGCACCAGTATCCCGGCCGGGTGCTCCGCGCCCGTCGCACCGGGCACCGGCGCGCCGCGAGCCCGCACCCCGCACCCCCGGCGGCGGGCGGGTCCAGTACGCTCCGATCGATCGGCAATTCGGCTGGAGAGGCGGTCAAGAGTGCGTCGCAAGCGATGGACTCGCGGTTGCGGCCTGGCCGTGCTAACAGGTGCGTCCATGCTGCTGCTCAGCGGCTGTTCGGCCGCGGACTGGGAGCGTGACCTCCGCTTCGGCTGGCCGACCGGCGTCACCGAGCAGGCCACCCGGATGCGGGTGCTGTGGACCTGGTCCTCGGTGGCGGCGCTGTGCGTCGGCGTCATCGTCTGGGGGCTCATCTTCTGGTGTTGCGGGCGCTACCGCAAACGCAGCGAGCAGCTGCCGCGCCAGACCAAGTACAACCTGCCGCTCGAGGTCGTCTACACGGTCATCCCCTTCCTCATCATCGGCGGGCTGTTCTACCGCACCGTCATCGTCGAGAACTACGTCAACAAGGTCAGCGCCAACCCGGACGTCACCGTCCAGATCAACGCCTTCAAGTGGAACTGGCAGTTCGAGTACCTCGAGCACCTCGGGCCCAACGGCCAGCAGGTCACCGACTCCTACCCGGGGCAGACCGACGCGCAGGGTCAGCCGATGCCGCTGAACACGGTCGGCTCGTCCAGCGAGATCCCGATCATGGTCATCCCCGTCGGCAAGACGGTGCGCTTCATCGAGCACTCCGAGGACGTGATCCACTCGTTCTGGGTGCCGGAGTTCCTCTTCAAGCGCGACGTCATCCCGCACGGCACCAACAGCACGTCGCAGGACAACGAGTTCCAGATCACGGCGACCTCGCAGGGGCACTTCGTCGGCCGGTGTGCCGAGTTGTGCGGCACCTACCACTCGCAGATGAACTTCGAGGTGCGCGTGGTCAGTGACTCCGACTTCCAGCGCTACCTGGCCGCGCTCACTACGCTGGGGCCCACCGACCCCACCCGGCAGTCCCAGGCGATGCTGGCGATCGGCCAGCCGCCGTGCGCCACCACCACGCACCCGTTCGACACCATCCGCACCACTCGATCGGCCAGCTACGCGACAAGTTGCGAGGAGGCCTGATGAGCAGCCCACAACGCCGCTCGCTGCGCTCACGTCTGCCCCCTGCGAAATCGCTTCGCGATTTCGCTGGGACCCCGCAACTACTTTGCGGAGGCGCCGCATGAAGATCGAGGCGCGAATCTTCCTCATCATCGCGGGCTTCCTGTGGTTGATCGCCATCATGTACGGCGTGTGGTCGGACAAGACCGACGGCCGGGTCGAGCCGGCCGGGCTCGCCGGGCTGATCCTCTCCGGCGGGTTGATGGCGATCGCCGGCTCGTTCTTCTGGTTCGTGTCCCGCCGCATCGACCCCCGCCCGGAGGATCGCGGCGACGCCGAGATCGCCGAGGGCGCAGGCGAGCTGGGCTTCTTCTCGCCCGGCAGCTACTGGCCGGCCGGGATCGCGCTGGCCGGCACGATCACCGCGATCGGGCTCGCGTTCTACCAGTGGTGGCTGGCCATCGTCGGATTCGTCGGCGTCGTGATCACGGTGGGGGGCCTGGTGTTCGAGTACTACGTCGGCGGCCGCCGCACGCTCGGCTGAGCGCCCTTCGGCTGGCGCTCAGGCGCATGAGCTGCTTACTGCGAACCGGGCCCGGACCGCTCCCAGAAGCCGGGGCCGACCGGTTCCTGGTAGTCCTGCTTGGCGACGAAGTACTGCACGCCGTCGACGACCTCGACGTCGAGCTTCAGCTTCGGCAAGCTGCGGGTGGCCGGCCCGAACACCGGTTCGGCGTCGCGGAGCACCTCGAACTGCGACTGATGGCACGGGCAGAGCAGCCGGGTCGTCTGCTGCTCGTAGAGCGACGCCGGGCAACCGGCATGCGTGCAGATCTTGCTGAACGCGACGAAGTCGCCGAAGTTCCAGTTCTGCTGTCCCTTGCGCGCCTTCACGACCTCGCCCGGCCGCAGTCGGATGATGATCGTCGGCGAGCTCGCCTCCCGCACGTGGCCGGCTGGAAAGACGGTGACCAGCGAGCCCGGCTCCATGTCATTGGGGCTGCACCGCCGGCCGTCGGCGTAGATGATCGGCACACCGTTCGGGTAGTTCTGTTGCTCCATGCCGAACCAGGTGTGATCGAGCGTGCTGCCGGGCCTCTTGATCAGCGCACCGACGAGAGCGACCAGCGGGACGGCGGCTAGCGCGCCACCGGCCAGGCCCAGCGAGCGGAGCAGCATCGAGCGGCGCGGCAACCCGGTGTCGGCGAGCCCGACGCTGATCGTCGCGGCGGTCATGATCTTGTCGGATTCGCTGGGCGGGTCGTCGTGGCGTTCCTGGACGACCTCCTCCTCGGGCATCAGCCACTTCGCCCAGAGCACCGCTCCCGCGCCGAGGAACAGCAGCATCAGGCCGAGCGTCACGCCGAGGAACGGGGTGTAGAGGTAGTTCTCCTTCTTGCCGCCGCCGGGCAGCTGGTACTGCCACGGCACGACGATGAACACGACGATGAACGCGACGCCAGCGAGCGCGCCGAGGATGAAGCACAGCGACACCCCCCGCTCGGCGCGCCGCTCGGCGTGGGTGCCTGGCACGGGGAAGCGGCTGCGCCGGTGGACGACGTGCACGCCGTGCGTCGCGGCGCCGACGATCATCGCCTCCTCGGCGGTCATCGCCTCCAGCTCTTCCGGGCTGGGCTCCTCCGGCTCGCTCAAGACTGATCTCCCGGCTCCTCGCACGAGCGCTCATCGCGCAGTCGTATTCCGCTCGCTGTGCGCATCAGCTCGCTCACGCTCGCTGCGATGCTCACGACTTGGCTCCGATCCACAGGATGGTGATGACGACGGCGCCGATGCCGACGATCCAGACCACGAGACCTTCGGAGACCGGCCCGATCCGGCCGATGCCGAGGCCACCGGGGTCATGCGCGGATTTGATCGTCTGGATGTAGTCGATGATCGCCTTCTTCTGGTCCGGCGTCAGCTGGTTGTCGCTGAACACCGGCATCTGCTCCGGACCGCTGAGCATCGCGGTGTACAGCTGCTTGTCGGTGGCGTCGACCAGGCTAGGGGCGTTGACACCGGCGGACAGCGGCGCGCCCTTGCCCGTCGCTGAATGGCAGGACGCGCAGTTGAGGCGGAACAGATCACCGCCGGCGCCCAGGCTGATCGTGCTCTGCCTCAGATCGCCGGACGGCACGGTCGCGCCGCCGCCGACCGACTGCACGTACGCTGCCAGCGCGTTGATCTCGTCCTCGGTGAACTTCGCCGGCTTGCGGGGATTCTCCGCTCCCTGCTGGGTGGCGGGCATCCGCCCGGTGCTCACCTGGAAGTAGACCGCCGCCCCGCCCGCCCCGAGCAGGGACACCCCGCGCCCCGGCACGCCCTGCAGATTCGCGCCGTGGCAGGTGATGCAACTGGTGTCGAACAGCTGATGGCCCTGACTGATCTGCGCCTGGCTGGTCGCCTGGTCGGCGGCCCCCGATGAGCTGGCGAACAGGGCGTACGCCCCACCCATCGAGCCCAGCGCGGCCACCAGCACGGCAAGGCTCAGTACGCGCCGACGCACGCCGTGCCGGCGGCGAGCGGTCTTCGCCGGACGCGCATGCTCGGCCGGGTCGCTGCCGGTAGCCGGGACGGCGGGGGCGAAGCCGAGTTCGTCGTCGACGTCGAAGTCTTCGCTCACGGACATCCCTTCTGCGTTCGGCGCGGGCCGCGGACGGTGATCACCGGCACGCGGCCGCTACCGGTCACTTGATGATGTAGATCGTTGCGAATACGGCGATCCAGACGACGTCGACGAAGTGCCAGTAGTACGAGACGACGATGGCCGCGGTCGCCTGGGCCGGTGTGAACCGGCCCAGCGCCGTGCGGACGAGGTAGTAGAGGAAGGCGAACAACCCGCCCGTGACGTGCAGGCTGTGAAAGCCGGTCAGCAGGTAGAACACCGAGCCGTAACCGGTGGCCGCGATCGTGTCGCCGTCCATGACGTCCATCCGGTACTCGTTCGCGGTGCCCAGGATGAAGATCAACCCCATGACGAACGTGATCGTGAACCATCGGCGCAGCTTGAACACGTCGCCCTTCTCGGCGGCGAACACGCCCCACTGGCAGGTGAAGCTCGACGCGATCAGGATGATCGTGAACGGCAGCATGTACCAGATGTCGACGTCGATGGGCTTGCCGTCGGGAAGGTGCATCGGCCAGTCGTTGGCGTGCACCGAGCGGACCGTGAAGTACATCGCGAACAGCCCGGCGAAGAACATCAGCTCGCTGGACAGCCACACGATGGTGCCCACGCTGACCATGTTCGGTCGCGTCAGCGAGTGCACCTTGCTGGAGTCGAAGGTGGGCGCCGTGGCTGCCGAGGTCACCCGAGCATTATGTCCTGACCGCGCGGGGGTTGCTCGGCGGGGTGGGGGTGGCGGCGTGGCGGCGTAGCCGCGGTGCGAGCGGCCCGAAATGCTCGAGGGCACCAACCTTGCGGGCGCCCCGCACAGCTCGCGCGGACGGGCGGGTCAGCGCCGATACGATCAGCGCCATGACCCGTCCGTCCACGCAGCGAGCGACCGTCCTCGTCTACAGCAACCGGCCGGAGATCCGCGACCAGGTTCGCATCGCGGTCGGACGCCGTCCTGCCCCGGACGCCCCACGGATCGACTGGGTCGAGTGCGCCACGAACGCCCGGCTGATCGAGCAGATGGATCTCGGCGAAATCGACCTGGCGATCCTCGACGGCGAGGCCCAGCCGACCGGTGGGATGGGCCTGGCCCGGCAGTTCAAGTACGAGATCACCGACTGCCCGCCGATCGTCGTGCTCATCGCCCGGCGCGACGACCGCTGGCTCGCCCACTGGTCGCTGGCCGATGCGGTGATCAGCCAGCCGCTCGATCCGGTCGAGGCGGCCGCTGTCGTCGCCGAGCAGCTGCGCCGGCGCGTCTCGGGCATTCCCGTGGTGCGCTGAGCCGCCGTGGCCGCCGACGGCGGGCACAGCTGGCCCGCGGTGCTGGGCGCGCTGATGCGGCGCGAGCCGCTCGACGCGTCGGCCACGGCGTGGGCGATGGACGAGATCATGGCCGGCGAGGCCACCGTCGCGCAGCTGGCCGCGTTCGCCGTGCTGCTGCGGGCGAAGGGCGAGACGCCGGCCGAGCTTTCCGGGCTGGTGCAGACGATGCTCGCGCGGGCCGTGCCGGTGTCGGTGACCGGGCGCTGTGTGGACGTCGTCGGCACGGGCGGCGACCTGGCGGGCACGGTGAACATCTCCACGATGGCCGCGCTCGTCGTCGCGGGGGCGGGCCGGCGGGTCGTCAAGCACGGCAACCGGGCCGCGTCCTCGCAGTGCGGCGGCGCCGACGTCCTCGAGGAGCTCGGCGTCGCGATCGACCTCGGTGCTGACGGCGTCGCCGCCACCGTCGAGCAGGTGGGGGTGGGGTTCTGCTTCGCGCCGGTGTTCCATGCCGGGCTGCGACACGCCGGCCCGCCGCGGCGCGAGGTCGGTGTCCCGACAGCGTTCAACTACCTGGGTCCGCTGACGAACCCGGCCCGTCCGCCCGCGGCGGCAATCGGCTGTGCCGACCGGACCATGGCGCCGGTGATGGCACAAGTCGCCGCCGACCGTGGCGACACCGCGCTGGTGTTCCGCGGTGACGACGGGCTGGACGAGCTCACCACGACCACCACGTCCAGCGTCTGGGTCGCCGAAGGCGGTCAGGTGCGCGAAGCGGTGGTCGAGCCGACTCGGCTGGGCATCGACGCGGTGCCGCCGGAGGCGCTGCGCGGCGGCGACCCGAGATACAACGCCGGCGTGGTGCGCGACGTTCTCGCCGGGCGGGGCGGCGGCGTTCGGGATGCGGTGTTGCTCAACGCCGCGGCGGCGATCGCCGCCTATGACGGCCTGCAGGCCGGGGATCTCGACGCTGCGCTGGCGCGCGGCCTGGCGCTCGCCCGCCAGGCGATCGACTCCGGTGCGGCGGCGGACGTGCTCGCGCGGTGGGTGCAAACGAGCCGCTCGCTGCGGTGACGGTGGCGAGAGTCAGTCGCTGGACTCGAACCCGATCGCGAAGGCGGCGTCGAGGTCGTGGCGCGAATAGGCACGGAACGCGATGTGGGTGTCGGTGTGCACCACGCCGTCGACCTTGGAGAGCCGTCCGGCGATGACCTCGGCGATCTGGTCGAACTCGCGGACGCGGACCACGGCGATCAGGTCGACGTCGCCCGCGACCGAGTAGACCTCGCTGACGCCGTCGAGATCGGCGATCTCCTGCGCCACCTCGGGGATCTTGTCGGCCTCGACGGAGACCATGACGATCGCGGTGATCACGTGAGTCATCGTAAGCGCGTGTCACGCCGATGCCCTGGCCGGGCGGCTGGCCATCGGCAGCCTCCGGCGGTCGGCGAACGGGTCGGCGGCGTGCCGGGCGGCGTCGGTGGCCAGGAACGCCCGGAGCCCGCCGGCCCCGAATGCCGGCTGCTGCCAGGGCTGCGACGCGTGGACGAGCCGGGCTCCCGGTTCCTCCAGCCAGCGCAGGATGCACTCGGTCTCCTCGGCCAGGGCCGTGGGCACCGGCCCCGGGCCGGGCTCGACGACGTCGGCCGTGGCCAGCAGCGCCTCGATGACCGGCCAGGGCGGGACGCCGCGGCCGGCGACACCCGCGGCGGCGAGGCGTCCACGGCGGATCACCGCGAGCTCCCAGCCGCCGTCGCCGTCGGGGTGGGCGGCGACCAGCTCGGCGATCGCGGTGAGGGACGCCAGGTGCTGCATCCGGGCACAGGCCCGTACGACCGTGGCGATGCGATCGCGCACGGTGCCTGCGCGCTCGAAGCGCTGCGCCGCGGAGAGCTCGGGCAGCCGGCGGCGCAGCGGCTCGATCAGCGGACGGACGTCGCCCGACCAGGCCGAGCGCACCAGTTCGGCGAGTGCGGCGTATCGCTCGGCCGAAGCGGCATCCTCGCAGGGTGCCAAGCAGCGGCCGATACCGGCGAGCGCGCATGCGCTGCGTACCCGGCGGCGCAGCCGGCCGGCTCGCGCCGCCGGCAGCCGGTCGCTGCACTGCCGCAGCGGCACCGCGTCGTGGATAGCGTCGCGGACGGTTTCGGCCTGGCGCTGGGATCGCAGCGGGCCGAGGTAGGCGGCGCCGTCGTCGCGGACCTCGCGGACCACCGACAGGCGGGGAAACGCCTCGCGCGTCAATTTCAGCCACACCGCTCGTTCGGGGAACTTCGAACGCCGGTTGTAACGCGGCTTGTGCGCGGCGATCAGGCGCAGCTCGCGCACCTGTGCCTCGAGCGGATGCGCGCACGGGATCGGGTCGACCCGCTCGGCCAGGCCCACCATCTCGCCCATCCGGCTGCGGGTCTCGCTGGCCACGAAGTACTGCCGCACCCGGGCGCGCAGGTTGCGGCTGGTGCCGACGTAGAGCGGCACGCCCTGCGCGTCGCGGAACAGGTAGACACCGGGGACGGCGGGCAGCTGGTCGGCGAGGTGGCGCTTGCGCCGCTGCTCCGGCGACACCTGCGCGGTGAACGCGCGCAGCTCGGGCAGGGACTGCACGCCCATGCTGCCGAGCCGGCCGAGCAGCCCGTGCAGCACGTCGACGGTCGCCCGGGCGTCAGCCAGCGCGCGGTGCACCGGGGCCGTTCTCGCGCGGAAGAACAGCGCCAGCGTCGCCAGCTTGCAGTTCGGGACCTCGTCGCGGGTGAGGACGCGGCGGGCGAGCAGCGCGGTGTCGACGACCGGGAACGCCGGCCAGGCCAGATCGGCGGCGGCGCAGGCGGCGCGGAGGAAGCCGATGTCGAACGGCGCGTTGTGCGCGACCAGCACGCTGCCGCGAGCGAACTCGAGGAACGTGGGCAGCGCCGCGCCGATGCGCGGCGCGGTGGCGACCATCGCGTCGGTGATGCCGGTGAGCAGGCTGACGAACGGCGCGATGCCGACGCCGGGGTCGACCAGGGTCTGGAACTCGCCCAGCACCTCGCCGCCGCGCACCTGGACCGCACCGATCTCGGTGATCGCATCCGCCCCGGCGGCACCACCGGTGGTCTCGAGGTCGACCACCGTGAAAGTCGTGGTGCGCAGCGGCTCGTCCAGCTCGTCGAGGGACGTCTGGACGAACGCCGAGCGGCTCACGATCGCGACGCTAAGCGCGGGGTCCGACGAAAACCGGTCGGACACGCGGGGCGCCGCCACCAGCTTCCGCCTGGCAGGACAGCTGACCGCATTAACCTCGCGTCGTGAGCAGCGCCGAATCTGAGCTGCCGAACGTCGTGTTGAGCGAGCCGGCGCGGCAACGGCTGCTCACCATCGTCGCTGACGTCCTCGGCCGGCTGCCGCCGGAGCAGGTGCCGGCGGCATTGCGGCCGGTGGCCCGGTTCACTCCGGCGAAGCGGGTGCGGCTCGGTGGCGCGCTGCTGTCGGCGGCCCTCGACGCGGACGACGAGTTCCGCGAGCGGGTGGCCGACGTCGTCGCCGAATCGTCGGCGCAACTGGCCGAGGCGGTGCGCCGGGGCGAGCCGACGACAGCGTCCGACCCGCTCGACACGTCCGTGGTGGCCTACCTGCTGCGGGCCGACGGGTGGCGGCAGGCGATCGCGGACGCGAACGCGCGCTGGGCGGCGCAGCGTCAGGAAACCGGCGCGGAGGTGGCCCGGGCCGAGCTGACCCGGCTGCGAACCGAGATCGGTGAGCTGCGGGCTCAGCTACGCGGCGAACCGGCCCGGATCAAGGACGCTGTGGTCGCGGCGCTCGACGAGCAGGCGAGCGAGCTCTTCGACCTGCGCCGACAGCTGCGCAATCGCTCGACCGAGCTGCAAGCCGTGCAGCGCCGCCTCGACGACACGCTGGCCGAGCTGGCCGACGCGCAGAGCCGGCTGGCTGCGGCCGACGCGGCTCGCGACGCCGAGGCGCGGCGCGCCCGCGGCCGCATCGCCGAGCTCGAGCGCACGATCGAATCGGTCCGCCGGGAGAACCGCGCCGAGCGCGACGTCGACGAGGCCCGGTTGTGGCTGCTGGTCGACACGGTCACCGAGGCGGCAGCGGGAATCCGGCGGGAACTCTCGCTCACCGCGCCGGACGTCCGGCCGGCCGACACGGTGAGCGCTGCCGCGGCTCGCGAGCCACGCCGGTCGGTCGGCGATCCGGCCGGGCTGGACCGGCTGCTGGCGCTGCCGCACGCGCACCTGATCGTCGATGGCTACAACGTGACCAAGACCGGTTACGGCGAGCTGGCGCTGGCCGACCAGCGCACCCGGCTGCTCGGCGCGTTGGCCGCGCTCGCCGGACGGTCCGGCGCCGAGATCACGGTCGCCTTCGACGGCGGGGAGCGACCGCCGGCACTACCCGCGACGCCTCGGGGCATCCGCGTGCTCTTCAGCGCGCCGGACGAGATCGCCGACGACCTGATCCGGCGGCTGGTGGCCGCCGAGCCGCCCGGCCGGCCCACGATCGTGGTGACGTCCGATCACCAAGTGCAGCGCGACATCCAGCGGGCCGGCGCGTGGGCGGTGCCCTCCGATGTGCTCCTCGCGCGGGTGAGCCGCTGAGCCGGCTGGGTCGGGCACCGAAAACTGTCGTAGGCCTTCCTTAGCGTCGGGCTCGATGGCGACCGGTCGCCGCGGCCGGCATCCAACGAAGCCCAGGAGGCGAGAGTGCTCATCGACTGCGATACCTGCGCCCATCGCGGCACCCGCTGCGGTGACTGCGTCATCAGCGTCCTGCTCGACGACCGGCAGGCGGTCGACCTGGACGAGACCGAGCAGCGGGCCGTGCACGTCCTGGCGGCTGGTGGATTGGTGCCGCCGTTACGGCTGGCCAGCATCGATTCGAGCCGCCGTCGGCGCAGCGCGTGACGCGGCGGAACGGGCCCACCGCTCAGGGGAGTTGTGACCTAACGCTGACCCGCATTGCCTCTCGCCGCAACCATCCCGTAATCTTCCCGAGACCTTCCAGTCAGCTGGTTCCCATGGGGGCGCCACTGGGCAGGTCACCGCCGAATCGCGCGTTCGGTTCCGGCGTGCCGAGCTAGGCACGACGGCGCCGGCGAACCGGGGACCCATGTTCCACGGGGTGAATCGGCACGCTGGCTCGAACCGGCTCATCGCCGGGCGAGTTGTCGTGCCGTAGGGCTACTTCCGGCCCGAACCCGTCAGCTAACTCGGTAGGCGGTCTCTAGGAAGAATGGAGTTCCGCCAGCGTGGCGTCGACTCGGACCCCCACCCGTGTTCGCCCTCATCTGCTCGCGGTCGCCGCAGCCGCCGCCATGGTGGCAGCACTCGCCGTGCTGCCCGGCGTCGCGGGCGCCGATCCCGGCCAGCCTCCGCAACCGACGGTCGCGTCGGTAACCACGAAGCTGGACGGGCTCGCCCGGCAGAACGAAGCGCTCACCGAGCAGTACAACCTCGCGCAGAGCAACGTCGGCAGCCTGCAGCGCGCCGCCGACGCCGCTCGACGCGACGCCGCGCAGGCCGCTGCCGGACTCGCGGCCGCGCAGGTGCTGCTCAACCGGGCGCTCACCGAGCAGTACGAAGGCTCGGCGTTCAGCACCGCCGGCGCGCTGCTGACCAGTCAGAGCGGCCAGAGCTATCTGGACAAGCTGACGTCGCTAGGTCTGCTGTCCGTGCACCGTGCCGACATGGTCGCCGATTTGAAGGCGGCGAAGGCCAAGGCACAGGCGGCGCAGCAGGCGGCCGCCACCAAGCTGGCCCAGGCCGAGGCCGCGCTCGCGGCGATCGGCAAGCAGCGCGATCAGATCGTGGCCGACACCGCCCGGTTCAAGGCCCTGCTGGCGACGCTGACCGCTGCCCAGCAGCAGGCCTACCGCATGCGCAACGTGGTCGCCAACACCCAGGCGCAGGCACAGGCGCGGGTCGCGCAGGCCCAAACCCAAGCCCAGCCGCAGGCGCAGGCCGCGCCGGCACCATCGCCGGCACCATCGCCGGCCCAGGCGTCCACGACCCAGGTTCACGCGGGCAACGCGGCTGCGCAGAAGGCGGTGAACTTCGCGCTGGCGCAGGTCGGCAAGGCCTACGTGTTCGCCGCCTCCGGGCCGGACGCGTTCGACTGCTCCGGGCTGACGATGGCGGCCTGGGCGCAGGCGGGCGTGTCACTACCGCACTTCGCCGCCACGCAGTACAACTACGGCACGCACGTGACCGCCGACCAGCTCCAGCCCGGCGACCTGATCTTCCTGTACCAGCCGATCTCGCACGTCGAGATCTACATCGGCAACGGGCAGGCGGTCTCGGCGGCGGACGAGGCCGAGGGCATCGTCATCGTCAACATCGCTCGGGACATGAGCGACTGGGCGGGCGCCACCCGGCTGAGCTGAGCGACGCCGCGGCGGCGCGCCAGCGATGAGGCGGGTGCTGGTCGTCACGAACGACTTCCCGCCGCGCCGCGGCGGTATCCAGTCGTTCGTGCACGCGGTGACGCTGCGGCTGCCGCCCGGCTCGGTCGCGGTGTATGCGTCCGACCACCGCGGCGCCGCCGAGTTCGACGCGGCGCAGCCGTTTCCGGTGGTCCGGCATCCCACCGGGCTGCTGCTGCCGACCCCGGCCACCCGGCGCCGCGTCGTCGCCGCCGCACGGGACTTCGGCGCCACCGCCGCATGGTTCGGCGCGGCCGCTCCGCTCGGCCTGCTCGCTCCCGCGCTGCGCGAGGCCGGCGTCGAGCGGATCGTGGCCACCACGCACGGCCACGAAGCAGGCTGGGCGATCCTGCCTGGCGCGCGTGCGGTGCTGCGCCGCATCGCCGCCGGCTGCGACGTCGTCACCTACCTCGGCGAGTACACCCGCCGCCGGCTGGCCCGGGCGCTCGGCGAACGTACGATGCTGCGGCAGCTCACCCCCGGCGTCGACATCGGCACGTTCCGCACGGATGTCGAGGGCTCCGCGGTGCGGGATCGCCACCGGCTCGGCGGTCGGCCGGTCGTCGTGTGCGTGTCGCGTCTGGTACCACGCAAGGGCCAGGATGTGCTGATCCGCGCCCTGCCGGCGATCCGCCGTGCCGTCCCGCAGAGCGCGCTGCTGCTGGTCGGCAGCGGGCGCTACCAGGCAGCGCTGCAGCGGCTGGCCGAACGTCGCGGTGTCGGTGAGCACGTCGTGTTCGCGGGCGCGGTCTCCGAGGAGGAACTGCCCGCGCACTTCGCAGCGGGCGACGTGTTCGCGATGCCCTGCCGCACCCGACGGTTCGGGCTGGACGTGGAGGGCCTCGGCATCGTCTACCTGGAGGCGTCCGCGATCGGCCTGGCCGTGGTGGCGGGGAACTCCGGCGGCGCCCCGGACGCGGTGCGCAACGGGGAGAGCGGGTACGTCGTGGACGGGCGGGACGTCGAGGCCGTCGCGGCGACGGTCGCCGGGCTGCTGTGCGACCCCGCCCGGCGCGCCGAGCTGGGTGCGGCCGGCCGGCGTTGGGTGGAGCAGGAGTGGCGCTGGGAGGTGATCGCCGCCCGGCTGCAGGAGATGCTGCAGGCATAGCGGCTGCGCGATCGCGCCGGCGGCTGCGCGATCGCACCGGCGCTGTGCGCCGCACCGGGAGGCGCCGGCCCATCGGACGGTAGCCTCACCGCCATGGCCGACCAGTCCACCCAGTCGATCATGATCAATGCCGCGCCGGGCGACATCATGGCCGTCATCGCCGACTTTCCCGCCTACCCGCAGTGGGCCGGCTCGATCAAGCAAGTCGACGTGATCGACCCGGGTGACAGTGGCCGGGCAAGGCGAGTGCACTTCGCGATCGACGCAGGCGTGGTCAAGGACCAGTACGACCTCGAATACGCGTGGACCGGCGACAGCAAGGTGGAGTGGCACCTCGTCAAGGGCCAGATGCAGCGGATGCAGCAGGGCTCGTACACGCTGCGGCCCTCGGACGACGCTACCGAGGTGACGTACTCGCTCGCCGTCGACCTCGCGATCCCGATGCTCGGCATGCTCAAGCGCAAAGCCGAGCGGGTGGTCATGGATACCGCGCTGAAGGAGCTGAAGAAGCGCGTCGAGTCCCACGTGAGCAGCTGACCGATGCGGATAGTGCTCTTCACCGGCAAGGGCGGGGTCGGCAAGACGACGGCGGCGTCGGCGACCGCGCTCCGGCTGGCTGACCGGGGTGTCAAGACGCTGCTGCTGTCGACGGATTCGGCGCACTCGCTCGGCGACGCGCTGGCGACGGAGTTGGGCGGCGAACCGGTAGAGGTCGCCGACGGCCTGTGGGCGGTGCAGGTCGACACCCAGCGGCGGCTCGAGGCAGCCTGGCGCGACGTCCAGCACTACCTGATCGATCTGCTCAGCCGTGGCGGCGTCGACCCGATCACCGCGGAGGAGCTTGCCGTGCTTCCCGGTGTCGAGGAAGTGCTCGCACTGCTCGCGGTCCGCGACTTCGCCGTCGGCGGCCAGTGGGACGCGCTGGTCGTCGACTGCGCGCCGACCGCCGAGACGCTGCGCCTTCTCGCGCTCCCGGAGGCGCTGACCTGGTACCTGGGCAAGGTGTTTCCGGCGCATCGGCGGCTCGCTCGCGGCATCCGCCCGTTCGCCGCCGTACTGGGACGCGGCGACGCCATCCCGCCCGACGGCCTGTTCGACGCGTTGCTGCGGCTCAACGACGAGCTGGCGTCGGTGCGCACGCTTCTCGGCGACCCGCAGGTGTGCACGGTTCGCCTGGTGCTGACCCCCGAGTCGGTGGTGGCCGCGGAGGCGCGGCGGACGTTCACCGCGCTGACGCTGTATGGCTACCGGGTCGACCTGGTGATCGCGAACCGCGTCTTCCCGCCCGGACAGGACGCATTCCGCAGAGGCTGGATCGCCTCGCAGCGCAGGCAGCTCGCCGAGCTGCGGGAGTCGTTCGCCGGGCTCCCCGTCCGCGAGATCGCCTACCAGCCGGCGGAGCCGGTCGGCGTCCCTGCGCTGCGCGAGCTGGCCGGCGCGCTCTACCCCGACGGTGCCGACCCGGCCGGGACGGCCCGGCCGGCCGAGCTGCTGCGCGTCGACGCCGACGGCGACGAGTTCCTGCTGCGGATGTCGCTGCCCCTCGTCGAGCGAGCGGGCGTCGATGCGGCGCGCGCCGGCGACGACCTGGTGCTCACCGTCGCCGGGCACCGCCGGGTGCTGGCCCTGCCGAGCGTGCTGCGACGCTGCTCGGTCGTCGGCGGAGAGTACGCGGACGGTGAGCTGCGCGTCCGGTTCCGGCCGGATCCGGCCCTCTGGCCGGGGCGGGGCACGTCATGAGCGAGGCCGGCAACGGGGGCATCGGCGGGGCCGGGGGCGTCGGCAGCATCGGCGAGGAGGCCGCGAAGCTGGTCGAGGCCGTACACGAGTGGGCCCGGCGCAGCCTCGGCGATCCGGCCACCGCGCACATCGCCACCGGCGCAGCGGAGTGCAGCTACTGCCCGGTCTGCCAGTTGATCGCGGTGCTGCGCGGCGACCGGCCCGAGGTGACGGCGCGGCTGGCGGACGTCGGCTCCGCGGTGGTGACGGCGCTGCGCGCGGCGCTGGACGGGATGCCGGACGGCACGAATCCGCCGCCGGCACAACAGCAGCGCGTGCAGCACATCGACCTGGACGACCCGCCCGAGTAGGCGCCCGGGATGCCCCTCGCGATCGGTGTGGACATCGGCGGCACCAAGGTGGCTGCCGGGGTCGTCGACGACGGCGGCAAGGTGATCGACACGGCGCTGCGCGGCACGCCGGGCCACGACGTCGCAGAGACAGAGCAGATCATCGCCGAGGTCGTCGCCGAGCTGACCGCCCGGCACGAGGTCGTCGCGGTCGGTATCGGCGCGGCGGGCTGGATCGCGAACGACCGCGCCACAGTCCTGTTCTCGCCGCACCTCGCCTGGCGCGACGAGCCGCTGCGCGACGCGCTCGCCGGGCGGATCGGCTCGCCGGTGACCGTCGAGAACGATGCCAACGCTGCGGCCTGGGCGGAGTACCGCTTCGGGGCTGCCCGAGGCGCGCGGGTCGTCGTCTGCGTCACGCTCGGCACCGGCATCGGCGGCGGCATGGTCGTCAGCGGCGTGCTGTACCGGGGCGCGTACGGCGTGGGCTGCGAGTTCGGGCACATGACCGTCGTGCCGGACGGGCGGCGCTGCGCCTGCGGCAACCGCGGCTGCTGGGAGATGTACGCCTCGGGCACCGCGCTGGCCCGCGACGCCCGCGAGCTCGCCGACGTCTCGCCGGTCGCGGCGCACCGGCTCCTCGAGTTGGCCGGCGATGACCCCGAGGCGCTCACCGGCCCGCTCGTGACGGCGGCCGCCCGCGAGGGCGACCCGGCGGCGGTGGAGATCTACACGGCGATGGGCCAGTGGCTGGGTCGGGGCCTGGCGAACCTGGCCGCGGTGATCGACCCGACGATCTTCGTCATCGGCGGGGGAGTCTCGCAGGCGGGCGACTTGCTCGTCGGCCCGGCGCGCGAGATGTTCGCCCGGTCGCTGACCGGGCGCGGCTTCCGGCCGCTCGCCGAGGTGCAGCTCGCCGAGCTGGGGCCGCAGGCCGGACTGGTCGGCGCCGCCGACCTCGCCCGCCGCCGGGTGTGACCCACGGAGGGTTCGGCAGAATCCGGCACGTGCCGACCCTGCGACTGCTCAGTTACAACATCCGCGCGCTGCGCGACGACGGCGCCGCGGTGTCGCGGGTGATCCGAGACGCCGACCCGCACGTCGTCTGCATCCAGGAGGCGCCGCGCTTGCTGCGCTGGCGGGCGAGGACGGCGGCGATCGCGCGGCGCAGCGGGCTGGTAGTCGTCGCCGGGGGCGGCGGACCGGCCGCAGGGAACCTGCTGCTCTCGTCGCTCGCCGTCGACGTGGTGGCCACCCACGTCGTGCGCTTCACCAAAGACCAGGGCCTGCACCTGCGCGCCACGGTGATCGCCGTGCTGCACCTGGCGGGCCGGCGTTTCGCGGTCGCCGGCACGCACTTGGATCTCGCCGAGGCGCCCCGGCTGCGGCATGTCCGCGAGCTGCACACCGCCCTGGACAGCTACGTCCCGACCGACGTGCCGGTGATCGTGGCCGGCGACATGAACGACGACCCCGGGACGCCCGTCTGGCAGGCGCTCGGGGCACGAGGCCGCGACGCATGGGCGGTGGCCGGCAGTGGCGCTGGTCTCACATCCACCGCGGTGCAGCCGAGCCGGCGCATCGACGCGGTGTTCGTCGACGAACGCCTGCCGGTGCTGTCTGCGCAGGTGATCGGCGGCGCCGACGTCCTGATCGCGAGCGACCACCGCCCGCTTCTCGTCGAGGTCGGGCTCTAGCGCTACACCACCGCGCCGTCGTCGCCGTCGTCCTCGTCGGGGCGATCGCGCAGCCGCATCACCAGCATCCCGGCGCCGATCAGGATGCCCGCCACGGCGGCCGGGAACACGACGCCGAAGGGCAGCCCCAGCAGGCCACCGAAGGCGAGCGTGGCGATGGATAGCGCGATGATCACCAGCGCCCAGACGGTGAGTGCCGAGAGCCGCGGCAGGGGCGGCGGCGGCGGCGGGACGTAGTGCTCGTCCTCGGCGGCCGGCTGCATCTCCAACCGGGCGCGCCAGTCGGCGTCCTCGCTGGCCAGGTCGCGCTCGGCGGCACGAAGGGCGGCGATCGTGTCGACGTTCCAGTCGGCGACGATCGCCGCGAACTCGGCGTCGGTGTCGAGGGCGTCGAGCGGGTCGGTCAGCGGCGGATCGGATGGCGGCCCGGTGGTCTGCGACGCCCGCGCGGCCGAGGCGACGACCGTGCGCGCGTCCGAGCGGTCGTCGGCGGAGACGTAGAGCCGGGCGCGGCCGGCGCTCTCGGGCACCTGCAGGTAGGCGGGAATCCCGGCGCGGCGCAGCGCGGTCAGCAGCTCGTCGCCGAGCTCGGCCGCGACATCGGCCAGCGGGACGTAGGCGGCGGCGGTCAGCCCGTTGTCCCGGCGGCGGGGACGATCGGAGCGCGGCGCGGCGTCGAAGCTCATCTGCGGCTCACGCCGGCTCGGCGGCGGTGCTGTGCTCGCGGATGAACTCGACGCTCCGGTCGAAGATCAACGGCGCGTCGTTGTCGATCGTCGCGACGTGGTAACTGTCCTCGAGGATGATCTCCTGCACCGACGTCGAGGTCGCGCCCTGGTGCAGCAGCCGTCCGGACAGCGGCTCCACGACGTGGTCGACCCGGCTGCGGAACAGCAGAATCGGCGCGGTGACCTGCGCCAGGTCGGCCAGCACGACCCGCCACAGCTGCTGCAGCGACACGAACGCCTTCAGCGGCGTGCGGTCGTAGCTGAGCTCCTCGACGTTCGGCTTCTTGATGTCGCTGCCGATGCCCGACCGCGACGGGACGAACGGCGCCACGACCCGGGCGAAGCGCGCGTCGAACCGCTCGGTGCCGTAGGACGGGTTGATGAGGACGAGGCCGGCGACGCTGCCTGGATACTGCTCGGCGAGCCTGGTGACGAGGGTGGCGCCCATCGACAACCCGCAGGCGAACACCTGCTCGCACCGCGCCGTCAGCTCGTTGTAGGCACGCTCGACCTCGGCGTACCAGTCCGGCCAGCGGGTGCGGTTCATCTCCTGCCAGCTGGTGCCGTGCCCGGGCAGGCGCGGCAGCCGCACGGAATAGCCGGCGGCGGCCAGATGCTCGGCCCAGGAACGCATGCTCGCCGGCGTCCCGGTGAAGCCGTGGCTGACCACCACGCCGACCGGCCCGCGGTCGGCGGCGAACGGCTCGGCGCCGGGCATCAACGGCACTGGCGACCTCTCTTCCGGCGAGCGGAGCTTTCGCGGCCACGGCGACGCGCGTGCCGCGCCGCCCGACGTCTCATCATGCCCGCCCGGGCGCCGCGGCGGCGAGCCCAGGTCGCGGACCATGGACGCGCGGCGGACGGCGGCACTAGTGTCACCGCCAGAAGATCCGCGGCAGCAAAATCACCGCCGGTCCGGACCCCCGGAGGAATGGGTGTTGTACTGGCTCGCCAAGTTCGTGCTCATCGGCCCGTTCCTGCGCCTGCTGTGGCGGCCGTGGGCCGAGGGCCTCGAGCACGTCCCGGCCGACGGTCCGGCGATCATCGCGAGCAACCACCTCTCGTTCTGCGACTCGTTCTTCATGCCGGTGCAGGTGCCGCGCAAGGTCACGTTCCTGGCCAAGGCGGAGTACTTCACCACACCGGGGTTGAAGGGCCGGCTCTCGCGGGCGTTCTTCGCCGGCGTCGGGCAGGTGCCGATCGACCGATCGGACTCCAACGCGGCCCGGGCGGCGATGAACACCGGGGTGCGGATCCTGCGGGGCGGCAACCTGCTCGGTATCTACCCGGAGGGCACGCGCTCCCCGGACGGTCGCCTGTACCGCGGCAAGACCGGGGTGGCGCGGATGGCGCTCGAGGCCGGCGTCGCGGTGATCCCGTGCGTCATGGTGAACACCGCGACGATCCAGCCGCCGGGACGGCCGTTCCCCAAGCTGCGCCCGCGGCCGGGCGTGCGCTTCGGCGCGCCGCTGGACTTCTCCCGCTACGAGGGGATGGCCGGCGACCGGTTCGTCGAGCGGTCGGTGACCGACCAGATCATGTACGCGCTGATGCAGATGTCCGGGCAGGAGTACGTCGACGTGTACGCGGCCAAGGTGAAGGCCGCGCAGGCCCACCGGCTCGGGTTCGGCGCGCGGCACGCCGACCGGAAGGGCCCGCGCGAGCTTCGGGAGGCCGGCGACCGGTTCCCCTCCGAGCGCGCCGGCTGAACTCGTGCCGTACCAGCGTGCCGGCTGTGCACCGGCCGGTTAGTGTCTGGCGGCGTGCGCTTCTTCTACGACTGCGAGTTCATCGAGGACGGGCAGACCATCGACCTGGTCTCGATCGGCGTGGTGGACGAGTCCGGGCGTGAGTTCTACGCCGTCTCGACCGAGTTCGATCCGGCGCGCGCGATCGACTGGGTGCGGCGGCACGTTCTGGACAAGCTGCCTTCGCCGGGCGACCCGGCGTGGCGCACCCGGGCGCAGATCCGCGACGAGCTGCTCGCCTTCCTGACCGCTCCCGGCGAGCCGATCGAGCTGTGGGCCTGGATGGCCAGCTACGACCACGTCGCGCTGGCGCAGCTGTGGGGGGACATGCGCGCGCTGCCCCGGCAGATCCCGCGATTCACCCACGAGCTGCGCCAACGCTTCGAGGACGCCGGCTCGCCGCCCATGCCCGAGCCTCCCGTCGACGCGCACGACGCCCTGGTCGACGCCCGGCACAACCTGGCGCGCTGGCGCGACCTGGCCGGGTACGTCGATAGGCTCGCTGCCACGACAGCGCCGTCATCCGACCCCGACGTGAAAGGACGCGATCGATGCGCGTAGGAGTGCTCACCGGCGGTGGCGACTGCCCCGGCCTGAACGCCGTCATCCGCGCGGTGGTGCGCAAGGGGATCGACGTGTACGGCTACGAGTTCGTCGGGTTCCGCGACGGCTGGAAGGGCCCGCTGGAAGGGTTCACCATGCCGCTCGGCATCCCGGAAGTGCGCGGCATCCTGCCCCGCGGCGGCACGATCCTCGGCTCGTCGCGCACCAATCCGTTCAAGGTCGACGGCGGTGTCGAGCAGGTCCGCGCGAACCTTCAGTCGCTGGGCGTCGACGCACTGGTGGCCACCGGCGGCGAGGACACCCTCGGCGTCGCCACCAGGCTCTACGAGCTCGGCGTGCAGGTGGTCGGGGTGCCGAAGACGATCGACAACGACCTCAACGCCACCGATTACACCTTCGGTTTCGACACCGCGCTCAACATCGCCATGGAGGCGATCGACCGGCTGCACACCACCGCGGAGTCCCACCACCGCGCGCTCATCGTCGAGGTGATGGGGCGGCACGCCGGCTGGATCGCCCTGCATGCGGGCATCGCCGGCGGCGCGAACGTCATCCTCATCCCGGAGGTGCCGTTCTCCGTCGAGAAGGTCTGCGCCTACGTCGAGAGTCGCTTCCAGTCGCACTACGCACCGATCCTCGTCGTCGCGGAAGGCGCCACCCCCGACGGCGGCGAGAACGTCCACCTGGGCAAGGGGCTGGACGCGTTCGGGCACGTGCGGCTCGGCGGCATCGGCGAATGGCTCGCGGCGCAGATCGAGCAGCGCACCGGCAAGGAGGCCCGCACCACCGTGCTCGGTCACATCCAGCGGGGCGGCACGCCGACCGCGTTCGACCGGGTGCTGGCCACCCGGTTCGGGCTGCACGCCGTCGACGCCGTGGAGGACGGCGACTGGGGGACGATGGTCGCCCTGCGCGGCACGGAGATCGTGCGGGTGCCGCTGTCGGAGGCCACCACCACGCTGAAGACCGTCTCGCCCGCCCTCTACGACGAGGCCGAGGTCTTCTTCGGCTGAGCGGTCCTTTTCTCCGTTGTTGATGTTGGAGTAGTGGCTGATATTCAGCCACTACTCCAACATCAACACCGGGCAGTGCGGTGGTTCGGTTACGTCTCGCCGCCGATGTCGGCCGAGTAGGCCTCATAGATCAGGTCGGCGCCGCGCTGGCGGTGCCGGGCGAGCTGGGCGAGCAGCGCGGTGGTCCGCTCGCGGATCGCCTCGACGTAGGCCGTCCCGCCGTCGCCCGTGCACTCCGCGAGCAGGGCGTCCAGCCCCCTGGTCAGCTGGACGTGCTCGCGACCGAGCCGTTCGACGGCGTGGGCGAGCCGCGGTTCGGTCGTGACGACGTCCTGATGCATGCCGCCGGGCGCCTCGGTCGTCGTCACGTGCTCGCGCAGGTCGACTTGCAGCTGGGTCAGCGCTGCGTCGACCCTGATGCACCATTCGCGTTCCCGGCCGGTCGCGGGCGCCGCGAGCGCCTTCTGCACCGCGGACATGGAGTCGAACATCTCGACGCGCAGGCGCCGCAGCGCGTCCAGACCGGGTTCGCGAGCGAAGGCGGGGGGCTGCATCGTGACCTCCGGCAGTCGGGTCTTGATCGTCCCTCGCGCCGCTCGTTCGCGCCAGACCCGCGGACGGGTGCCGATCGGTAACGACTTCGCCCCGCGGTGACACGTTCAGCCGCGACTTTGCCCCGCGGTGACACGTTTTGCTGCCCCGCCAGCGTGTCGCAGCGGGGCAAAGTCGCGGCGGCCGGCAAGGTCCGGCGGCGGCCGGCAAGGGTCGGCGGCGGCGGGCGCAGGCGCCGCTAGCGGCGGTCCTTGCGGCCTCGCTTCGGCGGGGCCCCGGCCAGGCGGGATTCGATACCGTCCATGATCAGCTCGACGCCGGCGAGCAACTGCTGCTCGTCGTCGAGGTGCGGTGCGCTGAGCATGTAGTCGACGACGCGCGGATACTCGCCACTGTCGATCATGCGCCGCATGAACGGCCAGCTGGCCGCCATCGCATCGTGCTCGGTCATGCCGAACCGGGCCCGGGTGCGTTCGTCGATGGCCGTGCTCAGCGCCGCGTTCAGCACGCAGGAGTGGACGGTGCCGACGAACTGCATCTTGGTCGCCGCCGGTAGGTCGTAGTCGTCGAAGATGGAAAACGCCCACTCGAGGCCGGCCAGCGCGTTCGGGGTGAGCGGCGGACGGACCAGGGACGCCTCGGGATACCAGCGATGCGCTCGGCACAGCCGCCAGGTGGACTCGGCGACCAGGCGCAGCTTGGCGCGCCAGGTCCGGGCAGCGTGACCGGCCGCGCGTAGCTGGCCGCGGTCATGCTCGCCCAGGATCGAGTCGATCATCAGGCTGACCAGTGCGTCCTTGTCCGGCACGTGGCGGTAGAGCGACATCGCGCCGGTGTGCAGTGCCTGCGCGACCCGCCGCATCGTGACCGCGTCGAGCCCCTCGTCGTCGGCGATAGCGACGGCTGCCTGGACGATGCGCGCGCGGTCGAGCGCGCCGCCGCGGCGCTGCTGGGCCGGGGGCGGGGTGAGCCCCCAGAGCAGGTCGTAACCACTCCAGAAAGAACTGGTCCGCCCGTCCTCGCGCGCCCTACCGTGGTGGTGCTCGGGGCGGCGGGCACCGCGCGGGCCACGTCGGTCGACGGGAGTTGACATGCGTACAGCGTATCGTTAGCGTACGACGTACGCGCAGGGGTACGTCGTACGCGTCGTCATGTCGGCGAGAGGAGGAGTTGCGGTGCTGGTCCGGCTGCTGCGCAGCTACCTGAGTCCCTACCGCGGTGCGCTTGCGCTCGTCGCACTGCTGCAGCTGGTGCAGACCCTGGCCGCGCTGTACCTGCCGACGCTGAACGCCGACATCATCGACAACGGGATCGTCAAGGGCGACACCGGCTACATCATGCGCACCGGCGGGGTCATGCTCGCGGTGACGCTGGTGCAGATCTGCTGCTCGATCGGAGCCGTCTACTTCGGCGCCCGCACCGCGATGGCGCTCGGACGAGACCTGCGATTCGCCGTCTTCTCCCGCGTGCAGGAGTTCTCGGCGCGCGAGGTGGGCCAGTTCGGCACACCGTCGCTGATCACGCGAACCACCAACGACGTCCAGCAGGTGCAGATGCTGGCGCTGATGACGTTCACGCTGATGATCTCGGCGCCGATCATGGGCATCGGCGGCGTGATCATGGCGCTGCACCAGGACGTCCCGCTCTCGTCGATCCTGCTGGTCGTCGTGCCGGTTCTCGCCGTCGTCGTCGGACTGATCATTTCCCGGATGCGCCCGCTGTTCCGGCTCATGCAGGTGCGCATCGACCGGATCAACCGGGTGCTCCGCGAGCAGATCGGTGGCGTGCGCGTCGTGCGTGCGTTCGTCCGCGACAACGGCGAGACCGCGCGCTTCACCGTCGCCAGCAAGGAGCTCTTCGACGTCTCGCTGGGCGTCGGGCGGCTGATGTCGCTGATGTTTCCTGCGATCATGCTGGTGATCAACCTGTCCAGCGTCGCGGTGCTGTGGTTCGGCGGGCACCGCATCGAGAGCGGCGGCATGCAGATCGGCGCGCTGACCGCATTCCTCACCTATCTCATGCAGATCGTCATGTCAGTCATGATGGCGACCTTCATGTTCATGATGGTGCCGCGTGCCGAGGTCTGCGCCGAGCGGATCAGCGAGGTGCTCGACACCCGGTCCAGCGTCGTGGTTGCAAAGAACCCGCTGCATCTCAGCGGGCTGCGCGGTCATCTCGAGCTGCGCGACGCCGAGTTCCGCTATCCGGGCGCCGAGGAGCCGGTACTGCGCGGCGTGAACCTGGTGGCACGGCCGGGCGAGGTCACCGCGATCATCGGAGGCACGGGGAGCGGGAAGACGACACTGCTCAACCTCATCGCCCGGCTCGTCGACGTCACCGCCGGATCGGTGCTCGTCGACGGCGTCGACGTTCGTAAGCTCGACCCCGCGGCGCTCTCCGCCGCGGTGGGGCTGGTGCCGCAGAAGGCGTACCTGTTCTCCGGCACGGTCGCCTCCAACCTGCGCTACGGCAACCCCGACGCCACCGAGGAGGAGCTGTGGGACGCGCTCGCCGTCGCGCAGGGCCGTGACTTCGTCGCCGAGATGCCCGGCGGCCTGGACGCCGACATCGCGCAGGGCGGCACGAACGTCTCCGGCGGGCAGCGCCAGCGGCTCGCGATCGCGCGGGCCCTCGTAAGAAGGCCCGACATCTACCTGTTCGACGACTCGTTCTCCGCGCTGGACTACGCCACGGACGCGGCGCTGCGCGCCGCGCTAGCCAGGGAAACCGCCGACGCGACGGTCGTCATCGTCGGGCAGCGCGTGGCCACCATTCGGCACGCCGACCGGATCGTCGTCCTTGACGAGGGGCGCGTCGTGGCATGTGGCACGCACCCGGAGCTGATGCGGACCAGCGATACGTACCGCGAGATCGTGCTCTCCCAGCTCACCGAAGAGGAGGCCGCCTGATGGCCTCGACGGTCGGGGAGCGGGCCACGCCCAAGCGGGGCATCGGACCGGCGCCGGGCGCACAACGCGGCCCCGGCCGGTTCATGTCCGGCATGTCGACGGAGAAGTCGCTCGACTTCCGCGGGTCGGGCCTGCGGCTGCTGCGCACGCTGCGGCCGGAGCGTCCGCTGGTCGGCGCGGTCCTGCTGCTCGCCGCGGCGAGCGTCTCGCTGAGCGTGCTCGGCCCGAGGATCCTCGGCCACGCCACCGACCTGATCTTCTCCGGTGTGATCAGTGAGCGGCTGCCGGCCGGCACCACCAAGGCCGAGGCGGTGGCCCGGCTGCGCGAGCAGGGGCACGGTCAGCTCGCCGACCTGTTCCAGTCACTGACGCTGCACCCCGGCCACAGCATCGACTTCGACCAGCTCGGGCGGGTGTTGGCGCTGGTCGCGCTGATCTACCTCGGCGCGTCGATTCTTTCCCTGTTCCAAGGACGTCTGGTCACCGTCGTCGTGCAGCGGTCGGTGTTCCGGCTGCGCCAGCAGACCCAGGCCAAGCTCGCCCGGCTGCCGCTGCGCTACTTCGACGGCCAGCCGCACGGCGAGGTGCTCAGCCGGGTCACCAACGACATGGACAACCTGGGTCAGTCGCTGCAGCAGACGCTCAGCCAGATCCTCACGTCGCTGTTCACCATCGTCGGCGTGCTGACGATGATGCTGATCATCTCGCCGCTACTGGCGTTGATCGCCGTGGTCACCGTTCCGGTCTCGATCGCCGTCGCGGCCACGATCGGCAAGCGGGCGCAGCCGAACTTCGTCCGGCAATGGTCGACCACCGGCCGGCTGAACGGGCACGTCGAGGAGATGTACACCGGGCACGCCCTGGTGAAGGTCTTCGGCCGGCGCGACGAGGCGGTCCAGACCTTCCGCGAGCACAACGACACGCTGTTCCAGGCGAGCTTCAAGGCGCAGTTCATCTCCGGGCTGATCCAGCCGGCGATGATGTTCATCGGCAACCTCAACTACGTTTTGGTCGCCGTCGTGGGCGCGCTGCGGGTGGCGTCGGGCGCGCTGTCGATCGGCGACATCCAGGCGTTCATCCAGTACTCGCGGCAGTTCAGCCAGCCGGTGACCCAGGTCGCGAGCATGGCGAACCTGCTGCAGTCCGGCGTCGCGTCGGCCGAGCGGATCTTCGCCCTGCTCGACGCCGAGGAGCAGTCACCCGATCCGGCCGTGCCGGCCCGGCCGACACAGGTGCGCGGACGCGTCGAGTTCGAGCACGTCCGCTTCCGCTACGACGAGGACACCCCGCTGATCGAGGACCTCTCGCTGTCGGTGGAGCCCGGGCAGACTGTGGCGATCGTCGGGCCGACCGGCGCAGGGAAGACGACGCTGGTGAACCTGCTGATGCGCTTCTACGAGGTCAGCGGCGGGCGGATCACCTTGGACGGCGTCGACATCGCAACGATGACCCGCGAGGAGCTGCGTGCCAAGACCGGCATGGTGCTGCAGGACGCCTGGCTCTTCGGCGACACGATCGAGGCGAACATCGCCTACGGCCGGCCGGATGCGACGCGCGAGCAGATCGTCGCGGCGGCGCAGGCCACGCACGTCGACCGGTTCGTCCGTACCCTGCCCGACGGATACGACACCGTGCTGGACGAGGAGGGCGGCACCGTCAGCGCGGGCGAGAAGCAGCTGCTGACGATCGCGCGCGCGTTCCTGGCCGAGCCGGCCATCCTGATCCTCGACGAGGCGACCAGCTCGGTCGACACCCGCACCGAGGTCCTGATCCAGCGGGCGATGAACTCGCTGCGGCAGGGGCGCACGAGTTTCGTCATCGCGCACCGGCTCTCCACGATCCGCGACGCGGATCTCATCCTCGTGATGGAGCACGGGGCGATCGTCGAGCAGGGGACGCACGACGAGCTGCTCGCGGCCGGCGGCGCGTACGCGCGGCTGTACTCGGCGCAGTTCGCCGAGGCGTTGGCCGAAACCGCCTGACGGCTACGCTTTTGCCCGTGGCGGAACTGGACCTGGACGGGTGGCGCGCGTTGCCCGCGGCTCAGCAGCCAGAGTGGCCGGACGAGAGCGTGCTCCGCGAGGTCGCGCTGTCGTTGGCCGGCTTACCGCCGCTCGTGGTGGCGAGCGAGGTGGACCAGCTGCGCGAGCGGCTGGCCGCGGTTGCGCGCGGCGAGGCCTTCCTGCTGCAGGGCGGCGACTGCGCCGAGACGTTCCTGACCTGCTCGCAGGCCGACATCGCGGGCAAGGTCCGGGTGCTCTTGCAGATGGCGGTCGTGCTCACCTACGGCGCGGCCATGCCGGTGGTGAAGCTGGGCCGGATCGCCGGCCAGTACGCCAAGCCCCGCTCGTCCGCCCTGGACGCGCGGGGCCTGCCGTCCTATCGCGGTGACATGGTCAACGAGCTGGTGGGCGATCGCACGCCGGACCCGCGGCGCATCCTGCGCGCGTACTCGACGGCCGCCTCGACGCTGAACCTGCTGCGGGCGTATGCCGCCGGCGGCCTGGCTTCGCTCGACCGGGTGCACGCGTGGAACACGGCGTTCGCGCGCACCACCGACACCGGCGCTCGCTACGAGCAACTGGCCAGCGAGATCGACCGCGCGGTGCGGTTCATGCGCGCCTGCGGCGTGCACGACGCCGCGCTCGAGGGGGTCGAACTGTACGCGTCGCACGAGGCGCTGATCCTCGAGTACGAGCGTGCGCTGACCCGCGTCGAGGACGGTCGGGCCTACGACCTGTCCGGCCACTTCGTGTGGGTGGGGGAGCGCACCCGGCAGTTGGGCGGTGCGCACCTGGCCTTCGTGTCGCGGATCGCGAATCCGATCGGCGTCAAGCTCGGTCCGTCGACGACTCCGGAGTTCGCCGCGGAACTCGTCGAGAGGCTCGACCCGGCCGGCGTTCCCGGGCGGCTGACGCTGATCAGCCGGATGTCGAACGCCCGGGTGCGCGACGTGCTCCCGCCGATCATCGAGAAGGTCCAGTCGACCGGGCACCTGGTGGTGTGGCAGTGCGACCCCATGCATGGCAATACCGAAGAGACCACCGGGGAATCAGGCGGCGTGAAGACCCGGCATCTGGACCGGATCATCGACGAGGTCGACGGCTTCTTCGACGTGCACGCCTCGCAGGGCACGCATCCGGGCGGGCTGCACGTCGAGCTGACCGGCGACGACGTCACCGAGTGCATCGGCGGGACGGCGGAGCTGACCCCGGCCGACCTCGGCCGGCGGTATGAGACCGCATGCGATCCACGGCTGAACATCGAGCAGTCGCTGGAGCTGGCGTTCCGGGTCGCGGAGCGGCTGGTCACCGAGCGACGCTTGCGGAGCGAGAAATGAGCACCGAGCGACGCTTGCGGAGCGAGAAATGAGCACCGAGCGACGCTTGCGGAGCGAGAAATGAGCACCGAGCGACGCTTGCGGAGCGAGAAATGAGCACCGAGCGGAGACGAGCGTCGTGATCGACCTGCGTTCGGACACCGTTACCCGACCCACGCCGGGTATGCGCGAGGCGATGGCGTCGGCCGAGGTCGGCGACGACGTGTACGGCGAGGATCCGACGGTCAACGCGCTGGAGGCGGAGGTCGCGGCGCTGCTCGGCTTCGAAGCGGGGCTGTTCGTGCCGTCCGGGACGCTGGGCAACCAGCTCGGCATGCGGCTGCTGGTGCGTCCCGGGCAGGAGCTGTTGTGCGACTCGCTGGCGCACGTGGCGCGTGCCGAGCACGGTGCGGCGGCGGTGTTCTCCGGCATCACGTTCCGCACCTGGCGGACCACCCGCGGACTGGCCGACCTCGCCGTCATCCGCGAGCTGGCCGCGCCCTCCGCCGGGCCGCACCTGGTCTCGACGGCGGCGATCGCGCTGGAGAACACGCACAACTTCGGTGGCGGCACTGTTCAGCCGGTCGACGTCGCGCGCTCGGTGATCGCCCTGGCACACGAGCACGGGCTCGGCATGCACCTCGATGGCGCGCGGCTGTGGAACGCGCACGCGGCCACCGGGCTGTCGATGGCGGAGCTGGCCGCCGGATTCGACACCGTGTCGGTCTGCTTGTCGAAAGGGCTGGGCGCGCCGGTGGGCTCGGTGCTCGTCTCGTCCCGCGATCGGATCGCCGAGGCACGCGTCTGGCGCAAGCGCTACGGCGCGGGGATGCGGCAGGTCGGCGTGCTCGCCGCGGCCGGCCGCTACGCGCTGGCCCACCACGTCGCCCGGCTGGCCGACGACCACGCCCGTGCGGCCCGCTTGGCCAAGGCGCTCGGCGCCGACCCGTCGCTCTTCCCCACCAACATCGTCGTGCTGCAGGTGGACGATGCGCCGCGCGTGGCGGCCGCGGCGCGGGAGCGGGGCGTGCTCGTCTCCGCGCTGGGCCCGCGTGTGCTGCGGCTGGTCACCCACCTCGACGTCGACGACGACGTCGTCGACCGGGCGATCGACGTGCTGCGGCCGCTGGTCTGCGGCTAACCGGCGAGGTGGGTGGCCGACGTCCGGCCGAGCAGCGCCGGGATCGTCGTCACCGCCTCCGCCAGCTCGGCGAGCGACTCGCCCACCAACGCCTGCGCGCCGTCGCACAACGCGGACTCCGGGTGCGGATGGACGTCGACCATCACCCCGTCCGCGCCGGCGGCCATGCCCGCGCGGGCGAGCGGCACGACCAGATCGCGGCGGCCGGCGGCGTGCGACGGGTCGACGATGATCGGTAGGTGGGAGAGCCGCTGCACCATCGGCACCGCCGAGACGTCGAGCATGTTGCGGATCGCCGGCTCGAATCCGCGCACGCCGCGCTCGCAGAGCACGATGTCCAGGTTGCCGCGCTGGGCGATGTACTCGGCGGCCATCAGCCACTCTTCGTAGGTCGCGGTGAGGCCGCGCTTGAGCAGCACCGGCTTGCCGGTCGCGCCGACCGCCTGCAGCAGCCCGAAGTTCTGCATGTTCCGCGCCCCGACCTGCAGCATGTCCGCGTAGGTCGCGACGGTGTCGACGTCGTTCGCGTCGACCACCTCGGTGACGACGGGCAGTTGCACCTCGTCGCGGACGTCGGCGAGGATCCGCAGCCCGGCCTCGCCGAGTCCCTGGAAGGCATACGGCGAGGTGCGCGGCTTGTAGGCCCCACCGCGCAGCAGGGTCGCTCCGGCGCGCTTGGCCAGCAGCGCCGCCTGCCTCGTCTGCTCGGCGGTCTCGACCGCGCAGGGGCCGGCGATGAGCGTGAACGTCTCAGGCCCGATCGGCACGCCGCCGACCCGCACGGTCGTCCGCCGGGCATGGTTCTGGGCCGAGACCAGCTTGTACGGCGCGGTGATCCGCATGGTTTCGGCCACGCCGGGCAGGCCGCCGACGTCCAGCGCCTCCAGTACGTCCTCCGAGCCGATCACGCCGACGATGGTGCGCATCACGCCGCGGCTGACGAATGCCTGGCCGCCGTGCGCCTCGATGTGCGCGACGATGCCGGCGATGTCGCCGTGCGTCGCGTCCGGCGCCATGACGATGACCATGCGCGCCAGCGTATTCGTCGATGACCTGCGCAAGATCGCCGACGGTCAGCGGCCGTCGCGCAGGGCCTTCAGCGCCGCGACGCCCGCTGCCTGCTCCGCCTCGTCGGGAACCGGCCGGGTCGCGGCTGTCGTTGGCGTGGATCAGCCCCACGCCGCCCTGGCCCGACCAGGGAGTGCGGCACCGTCAGTCGACGTAGAGGGTGACGGTGTCGCCCTGGTGCAGCTGCGTGCCGGCCTGCGGGTCCATCCCCACGACGATGCCCAGCGGCGCACCGAACTGCTTGCGGATCTTCACGTTCAGGCCGAGCCCCTGGAGCGTCGACTGGGCGTCGTCGGTCGGCGTGCCGGCCACGATCGACGGCACCGTGACCAGCGGCGGACCCTGCGAGACGGTGAGTGCGATCGTGGAGAACTTCACGGCCTGCCCGCTGGCCGACGGCGACTGGCTGATAACGTCGCCCTCAGGCACGCTCGAGCTGAACGCCTGATTGACCGCGACCTTGAAGCCGGCGTCCTGCAGGGTGTTGGTCGCGTCGTCCTGGTCCTGGTTGCGCACGTCGGGCACGGCGAGCATCGGCGGCCCGGTGGAGACGACGATCGTGACCGCCTGCCCCGGCTTCACCGCGGTGCCCTTCGGCGGATCGGTGCCGAGCACTGTGCCCTTGCCGGCGGTGTCACTGGGCTGCTGGGCGAGCTGCACCTGCAGCGCGAAGTTGCACCTCGCGAGCGTGGCACGCGCCTGCGCCTCGTTGCCGCCGGCAACCGTGGGGAGCGCGCAGCGCTGCGGGCCGAGCGAGACTCGAAGCGTAATCGTGTTGTTCGGCAGCACCCGGGCGCCGGCGCCGGGAGTGGTGTCGATGACCGCATCCTTGCCGACGCTCTCGCTGTAGGTGTCCTGCACGGCGACGTGACGCAGGCCTGCGCCGCCGAGCGCGGCGAGCGCGGTGCCGCGCGACTCACCGCCGACCTGGGGGACGTGCTTGTAGCGGCCGGAGGCGAACCACCATGCGCCGTAGCCGGCCATCGCGCCGAGCAGGAGGAGCACGAGCACGACGATCAGCGCGCGGCGAGCGCCGTTGCGCCGTCGCGGCAGCGGCGCGGACGTCGCCGGCGGCGGGATGGACGGGTGCCGCGGCGGGATGGACGGGTGCCGCGGCGGCGCCTCCGCGACGGCGGCGACCGCGGTGTCGCCCGGCCGCCAGCCGGCCTGGCCCCGGCCCGCGACGGGCTGTGCGATCGCGGTGTCGTGCGACCGCTGGCCAGGCGGGATGCGCTCGGTGACGCCGGCGCGGGCCACGCCGCCGGCGCCATCGTCGGGCCCGACTCGTGGCCGCGGCGGCACCGGGACGACCGGCAGCCCGAGATCGGTGCGCACGTCGTGCAGCTCGGCGAGGAACGCTCCGGCGTCCAGGGGACGCCCGGCCGGGTCGCGGTCGGTGGCGCGGACCACCAGGTCGTCCAGCTCCTCGGGCACCCGGCGCCCGATCCGCGACGATGGCGCGGGCACCCGGTTGTGCAGGTGCTGGTAGGCCACCGCCATCGCCGACTCGCCGACGTAGGGCGTCTCACCGGTGAGCAGTTCGAACAGCACCACGCCGGCGGAGTAGACGTCCGAACGCTGGTCGGTGCAGCCGCGGCTGATCTGCTCGGGCGGGCAGTAGGCGACTGTGCCCATCATCACCCCCGTGCGGCTGGCTGCCGACGGGTCGGCCTCGACCGCGTGGGCTAGGCCGAAGTCGGCGACCTTCACCACGCCGTCGTCGGAGAGCAGGATGTTCTCCGGCTTGACGTCGCGGTGGGCGAGCCCCGCGCGGTGCGCCGCGGCGAGCGCGGAGAGCGCCTGCTCCATGATCGACACCGCGGCGGCCGGGGCGAGCGCCCCCCGCTCGCGGATGAGGTCACGCAGGGTACGTCCGCGGACGAGTTCCATGACCAGGAAGACGTGCCCGGCGTCGGTGCCCTGGTCGAAGACCGACACCGCGTTGACGTGCGACAGCTTGGCCGCCAGCTGCGCCTCGCGCGCGAACCGCTCGACGAACGCGGGATCCGCCGAGAGGGCGCTCGTCATGACCTTCACGGCGACGAGGCGGTCCAGCCGCTGGTCGACGGCGCGGTACACCGTCGACATGCCGCCGCGGGCGATACCGGCCTGGATGCGGTACCGGCCCTCGAGGGTGCGGCCGACCAGCGGGTCCGCGGCGGCCGTCTGCACGCCGTGATTCTAGTTGCGTCCGATCACCTGGGCGGCCGCCGACACACGGCCCGTACATTCGGCGAACGTGGACGATCGGCGCGTCGAGCTGCTGGCCGACCTGGACCGTCCCGGCGGCTGGTTGCTGCTGCTGGACCGGATCCGGCAGTCCTACGTCGACCTCGACCACCCCACCTACCTTGACTTCGAGTACACGCGCACGCTGGCCGATGTTCTCGACGCGCTGCCGCCCGGACCGCTGGCGGTGACCCACGTCGGCGGCGGCGCGCTGAGCCTGCCGCGCTACGTCGCCGCCACCCGTCCCGGCTCGCCGCAGATCGTGCTCGAGCCGGACGCCGAGCTCACCGCGCTCGTCCGCGCCCGGCTGCCGCTGCCGCGCGGCTCGCGGATCCGGGTGCGCTGCACGGCGGGACGGCCCGGCGTGGCCGCCCTGCGCGCCTGTAGTGCAGATGTGATCATCCTCGACGCGTTCGCCGGGGGGCGGGTTCCCGCGGATCTGACGACCGTCGAATTCACCGCCGACGCCGCCCGGGTGCTGACAGCCGGCGGCGTTCTGCTGGCCAACCTCGCCGACGGGCCGCCGTTGACGTACGTCCGCCGGGTGCTCGCATCGCTGCGAACGGCGTTGCCGCACCTGCTGGTGGTGGCCGACTCCGCAGTGCTGCGCTTGCGGCGCTACGGCAACATCGAGGTGGCCGCGTCGCGGCAGCCGCTGCCGGTCGAGGAGGTCGCCCGCCGGGCCGCGGCCGCGATGTTCCCGCTGCGCGTCGTCTCCGGCGCGGCCGTGGCCGACCTCGTCGGTGGCGCCGCCCCGCTGACCGACGCCGAGCCGATGCGCTCGCCCGCGCCGCCCGACGAGACGTGGCGCGTCGGCGAGGCATGATCGGCACTGCGCTCCCAAAGTCGCAGGCAAAGGTGGCGTGGCAGGCTGGGCGGCATGGGCCACGACGTCGACATCCACCTGCCGGCCGACCTGGAACTGCTCGGCCTGTCCGACGCGGCCGGCACGCTCGGCATCCCGGTCACTCGGGTCCACCAGTACCTGCGCGACGGCCACCTCGTGGCGGTGCGCGGACCGGACGGCGGACGGCGGGTGCCGGCGCTGTTCATCCGCGACGGCGCGATCGTCAAAGGCCTTCCCGGGGTGATCACCTTGCTGCGTGACGCCCGCTTCGCCGACGCCGAGATCGTCGACTGGCTGCTGCGCGCCGACGACTCGCTGCCCGGCACGCCGATCCAGGCGCTGCGCGAGAACCGGGGCACCGAGGTGAAGCGCCGGGCGCAGGTCGCCGGGTATTGACGATGAGCCGCTTGCGCGAAGAGCACTGAGCTGATGGCACACCTGCTGTACCTCGGCTTGCTCGCGGCGTGCTTGGCGGCCACCGCGCCGCTCGAGATCGTGCTGCGGACGCGGGTGTACGCGCGGTGGCGTCGGCTGCTCGCAGCCCTGGGCCCGACGGTGCTGCTCTTCGTCGGCTGGGACGTCTATGCGATCAGCCGTGGACAGTGGGACTACAACCGGCGGTGGATCACCGGCATCCAGCTGCCAGGCCACCTGCCGGTCGAGGAACTGCTCTTCTTCGTCGTCGTTCCGACCTGCTCGATCCTCGCCTTGGAGGCGGTACGCCGGCGCCGGCCGGACTGGACCGTGGGCGACGAGCCGCAACGGCCGCGCGAACGCGCACCGGAACGCGTCGAACCGTGAGCTACACCGGGCTCGCGCTGCTCGCGGTGGCTGCCGTGATCGCCGTCGACCAGCTGCTGCTGCGCACGAATCTCTTGCGCCGCAAGGCATTCTGGACGGCGTACGCGATCGTGCTGTTCTTTCAGCTGATCGTGAACGGCATCCTGACCGGTCTGCCGGTGGTGCGCTACGACCGGGCCGCGATCATCGGCCTGCGGGTGTTTCGGGCACCGGTCGAAGATCTGGCCTTCGGCTTCGCCCTGGTCTGCCTGACACTGTCGACCTGGGTGTGGCTGGGCCGCCGGGCGAATCGATCGAGCGACGAGCACCGCCGCGGCGCGTCGACCAGGCGCTGAGCAGCCCGCGCGCGGCGACCGCAGTCCGGCGCGTCGGTGGCACCGTGGCCCGCCGGCCGAACACGTCGTACCCGCAGCGCTCGATGCGGTCGAGGATCTCGCGGTAGAGCGTGATCGAGGTGCGCAGGCAGTCCCGCGACGTCGGGTGCACCAACTCCACGCCCGCTGCGGCCCGGCGGTAGAGCGCACGCGCCCGCTCGATCTCGTGGGCCAGCACGTCGCGGATGGGCGCGTCCGTGCGGCCTGCGCTGGCGGCGCGGAGCAGGCGGGCGCGGTCGACGCCGAAGCGGCGCAGCGTCTCCTGCGGCAGGTACACCCGGCCCCGGGCGAGGTCCTCGCGGACGTCGCGGATGAAGTTGGTCAGCTGGAAAGCCATGCCGAGGTCGGCGGCGTGCGGCGCCAGGGCGTCCCACGGCGTGCGCGCGTCGGCGCGGCCGAGAATCGGCAGCATCTGCAGGCCGATCACCGCCGCCGAGCCCCACATGTACCGGGCCAGGTCGTCGAAGGTGTCGTACTCGGTGACCGTCAGGTCGGCACGCATGGCGTCGAGGAAGTCGGCGAAGTGATCTGCCGGGATCCGCCATCGGTCGATGGTGTCGATCACGGCGCGGCGAACCGGGTCGCTGGATGTGCCGCACTGCAGATCGTCGAGGAAACCGGCGCTCCAAGCCGCGAACCGGTCGGCGCGCTGCGCCGGGCAAAGCGCCGGGGACAGGTCGTCGACGATGTCGTCGGCGGTGCGGGCCAGGCCGTACAGCGCGTGGACGTAGGGACGCTTGGCCGGGGGAAGCAGCAGCGCGGATAGGTAGTACGTCTTGCCATGTGCCGCGTTGACGCCCCGGCAGCGGGCGTACGCAGCTCGCAGGTCCGGATCGGTGATGCCCGCCGCGTCGAGTTCCCAACGGGCTGTCACGGCCCCCATGCTCGCATCACCTCACCCCGTCAAATCGCTGCGCTGGCGCTCCACGATTTCACGGGACCCCGGATGAGCGCGTCCGGTGACCCGTTGCGCGGCGAGCCGGCCGGACAGCAGCGCCATCGGCACGCCCACCCCCGGCTGGACGTTCGCTCCGCAGAACAGCAGGTTCTCGACCCGCCGACTCAGCGTCGACGGCCGGAACGGGCCGGTCTGCCAGAAGGTGTGCGCGGCGCCGAACGGCGTGCCTGCCGGCAGCCCGCGGGCCAGCCAGTCCGCCGGCGTCACGAGGTGCGACACCTCGAGGCCGTCGGCGAACCCGGCGAGGCCGCGCCCCTCGAGGGTGGCGAGGATGCGATCGCGGTAGCGGTCGCGCTCGGCGCGCCAGTCGACGCGCGAGCTCACCAGGTTCGGCGCGGGGAAGAGCGCGTAGTAGGCGTGCCGGCCCGGCGGCGCGAGCGACGGGTCGCTCAACGTGGGCGTGGTCAGCAGGAACGACGGGTCGCTCATCACCGACCCGCGGTCGATCTCCTCGAACGTCGCCTCCCACGCGCGCCCGAACGAGATGGTGTGGTGCGCGAGGTGGGGGTAGGCGGCGGTCGAGCCGGCGTGCAGCAGCACACAGGACGGCGAGTAACGCGGCGCCCGGCAGGATCGCGGCTGGCCGTCGAGCGGCGTGCCGCTGCTCGACACCACGACGTCCGCCGGTATCCGCTCGCCGCCCGCGGTGATCACCGCCCGTGCGCGCCCGCCGACGACCTCCAACCGCGCGGCCCGCGTGCCGTAGCGGAACTCGACGCCGTGCTTCTCGGCGGCAGCGGCCAAGGCGCACGGCAGCGCGCGCATCCCTCCGGCCGGGACATACACGCCCGCGACGCAGTCCAGGTAGGCGATCACCGCGTAGACGGCCAGCGCCCGCGACGGCGGCACGCCCACGTAGAGGGACTGGAATGTGAACAGCCGGCGCAGCCGCTCGTCCGCCATGAACGAGGCGACCTTCCGGGCGAGCCGGCCGAACGCCCCGAGGCGGAGCAGCCGCAGCCCCGGCGCGCCGAGCAGTGCCAGCGGCGAGTCCAGGTTGCGGTCGATGAAGTTCGCCATCTCGACGCGGTAGAGCTCGCGCAGAAAGGCGACGAAGCGCCGGTAGCCCTCGGCGTCGCCCGGCCCGCACGTCGCCCCGATCTGGTCGGCCATCGCGTCGACGTCGGCGTGGACGTCCAGCGTCGAACCGTCGGCGAAGCGGGCGCGGTACGCGGGGTCGAGGCGGCGCAGCGTCAGCCAGCCGTCGAGCGGTTCGCCCACCGCCGCAAGGACGTCCTCGACGATTTGCGGCAAGGTCAGCACGGTCGGTCCGGTGTCGAACGTGTAGCCGCGCTCGCGCAGCACTCCGGCCAGCCCTCCGGGCTCGTCGGCCTCCTCGAGGACGGTGACGCAGCGACCTGTGCCGGCGAGGTGGAGCGCCGCGGCGAGGCCGCCGAGCCCCGCGCCGATCACCACCACCGAGTCCGTACGGCCAGGAACACTCCTCACGGAGCAACGCCGTGGGTGCTCACGTGCGGCTCATGTGCACGGTCGGCACATTACGCTGGCACGCATGTCACGGACGGTACGCGATCAGCTCGGCTCGGGACGCCCTACGTTCTCCTTCGAGTTCTTCCCGCCCAAGACGCCCGAGGACGACCGCCGACTGTGGCAGACGATCCGCGAGCTGGAGCCACTGCACCCGTCGTTCGTCTCGGTGACCTACGGCGCGGGTGGCTCGACCCGCGACCACACAATCGAAATCACCGAGCAGATCGCGCACGACACGACGCTGCTGCCGGTCGCGCACCTGACCGCGGTCAACCACTCGATCGCCGAGCTGCGGGCGATCATCGGCCGGCTCGCCGACGCGGGCATCCCGAACATGCTCGCCATCCGCGGCGACCCGCCCGGCAACCCGATGGGGGAGTGGATCGCGCACCCGCAGGGCGTGAGCTACGCCCACGAGCTGGTGAAGCTGCTGCGCGCGCACGGCGACTTCTGCGTCGGCGTGGCGGCGTTCCCGTACAAGCACCCCCGCTCGCCGGACATCGAGGCCGACACCGCGCGGTTCATCGAGAAGTGCCGCGCGGGCGCGGATTACGCGATCACCCAGATGTTCTTCGACGGCGACGACTACCTGCGGCTGCGCGACCGGGTCGCCGCCGCGGGCTGCGACGTGCCGATCATCGCCGGGCTGATGCCGGTGACCACGATCGCCACCATCGAGCGGTCCGAGCAGCTCTCCGGCGCGCCGTTCCCGCCCGCGCTCGCCGCGAAGTTCGCCGCGGTGGCCGACGATGCGAAGGCGGTGCGCAAGCTGGGCATCGAGGAGACCTCGCTGCTCGCGCAGCGGCTGCTGGACGAGGGTGTGCCCGGCGTGCACTTCATCACGTTCAACCGATCCACCGCGACGCGTGAGGTATGGGCCAACCTGGCGCTGTCGGCGCGGGTCTGAGCCGCGATCCCGCGGCCCGCTGGTCGGCGCTGCACCACGGCATCGACCCGGCCTCGGTCCCGCTGCTGCGCGGCTGGCTGCGGCTGATGTGGCTGCTGGCCCGGCCGCTCGCCCGGCGGGGCGTGCCAGCGGCTGCGCTCACCGGGGCGGGCGTGCTCTGCGCCGTCGGCGCGGCGCTGCTCGCGGCCGACGTGCCGCTCGCCGCGCTGGTCCTCATGTTGGCGGCGGTGCTCTGCGACGGCCTCGACGGTGCCGTCGCCCTGCTCGCCGACCGGGCCAGCCGGGTCGGCGCGGTGGCCGACGCGATGGCCGACGCCGTCGCCGACGCTGCCTTCGCCGTGGTGCTGTGGCGCTGCGGCGGCCCGTGGCCGCTGGCGCTCGGCGCAGCCCTGCTCGCGCTCGGACAGGAGGCGCTACGTCGCCTGCTCGGCGGGAGCGCCCGCTCGACGATCACCGTCCACGAGCGGCCGAGCCGGCTGATCTGCGCCGCCGTCGGCGCGCTGTTCGCGGCGCTGGGCAGCACCGGCTGGCCGCAGACGGTGGCGGCCGCGGTGTGGGTGGCGCTCGGTGTGACGGGAATCGGGCAGCTGCTGGGCCGCCGGCGAGCGACCCGCGCGAGCTAGCGCCTAGACCACCGCGTAGCCGATCAGGTCCGCCGCGGCGGCGATCCAGCCGCGGGTTCCCGGGTCGGCCAGCGGGCGGCTGAACAGCGGCCGGTGCGGGAACGTCGCGGCGGCCGCGGTGAACAGGGTGACCTCAGGACGGCCTGTCATCGCCGAGACGTGCCACAGCCCGTCCAGCTCCGGCCAGCGAGTGACGACGGCGCGGGCCCACGCGCGGCACAGCTCGTGCGGGCCGGTGTTCATGACGTGCGACGCGCCGTTGCGGATCGGCCAGCCGCCGGTGAGATCCAGCAGGTGCAGCGGCCGGGTCGGCCGCCAGGCGGTGAGGTACGGCGCGCCGCGAGAGGTGTCGATGACGCGGGTCTGCTGGAACACCTCGGCGAGGCAGGTCGCAACATCCAGCGCGGTGTAGCCGACCCCACGCTCGGACGGTCCGGGCGGTGGCGGCTGCGGGTCGAACCGGGCGCCGGTCGGCCCCCAGTAGCGCAGCTGGTGCCAGGGCACGACATGCTCGCCCGCGCAGCGGTGCGCCCGCCACAGCACGGTGTGCGAGGCGAGGGCTACCAGATCGCCGTCCTCCCGCTCGAGCGCCTCGGGCGCGGGCGGGAGGGGCAGCTTCACCACCGGTCGAGGTCGGTGGCCAACTCGGCGACAGCGGCGGGGTTCCCGCCGGAGAGCAGCCACTCCCGCGGGGTGGTCGGGCGTCCGCGCAGCCGCAGGGCGTCCTGCTGGGTCGTCATGAACCCCTCGACGTCGCGCGGGTGCATCCCTTCGGGCAGCGCGGCGAGCACGGCGGCCAGGCCCGGCAGCGGGCGCAGCTCGCGGTCGAATTGCCAGCCGGGCAGGCGGAGGTGCCGCCCGACGCGTAGCCCGTACAGCGCGCCGTTGCGCACCCGGTGGCGTACCCGCGAGCCGTCGACGCCCAGCCTGTCGGCCAGCTCGGCCACCGTGTGCGAGCGGCGCAGCAGCTCGAACTCGACGCGCGCGCGTTCGACCGCGAGCCGCTGCGGGTCACCGGCCTTGGCCGCGGCGCCGGCGTCGATGCCGCTGTGCTCGGCCAGGAAGTCAGACTCCGCGGCGGTCAGCGTGGCGGCGTCGGCCCGAGGTTCGGCCGCGAGCGCGGTGCGCAGCGCGCAGACGAACTCCGATTCGCTGCTCGTCACCCCGTACTCGTCGAGCAGGGCGGCCATCGCAGACGTCATTGCACACCTCCTGCGCACAGTTTACGACATCGTCCGAAACTGTGCGACCGACGGTTTCAGGCCGGGCCGATGAGGTCGGCGACGATCCGGGCCGAGAGCGCCACCAGGGGCAGTCCGCCGCCGGGATGGGTGGAACCGCCGACCAGATAAAGGCCGCGCACCCGCGATACATTGCCCGGACGCCGAACGCTGGCGCGCAGCCCGCGCAGCGCCGCGCCGTAGATCGCGCCGCCGGGCGCGCCGGCACGCCGCTGCAGGTCAGCCGGCGTCAGGACGCGAATGAAGACCATGCGCTCGCGCACGGGCAGGCCGCGAGCGGCGAGCAGCGAAAGCACGCGGTCGGCGTAGCCGGCCGCCAGGCCCGGGGAATCCCAGTCCAGCTCACCGCGAACACCGTCGACACCGTGCCGGGCAGCGTTCACCAGAACGAACCACGCCTCGTGGCCCGGCGGCCGGATCGCGTCGTCGTCGGGTGCGCTGACGAAGATCGCCGGGTCGGTCACCAGGCGACCCGGGCGCCCGAACAGGGCGTCGAACTCGGCGTCGTAGCGGTCACCGCCGAAGAGCACGTTCTGGTGCGCCAGCCCGGGCGTGCGGCCGCGAACGCCGAGCAACATGACGAAGCCGGCCAGCGAGTCGGCCATCGGGACGCGCCGTGCGGGCGGCTGGAGCAACTCGCCGTAGACGGCCGCCGCATCGGCATTGGCGACCACCAGGTCCGCCGGGACGCTCGACCCGTCGGCGGTCCGCACGGCGCCGATGCGGCCGCCGTCGGCGCGGATGCCTGCGACACGCGTCCCGGTGCGGATGCGGGCGCCGCGCTCGGTCGCCCGTGCCGCGAGCGCGTCGACGAGCCGGGCGACGCCGCCCTCGACGTACCAGGAGCCGAATGCGTGCTCCAGGAACGGGATGACTGCGAGGGCGGCCGGCGCCCATCGCGGGTCAGAGCCGGCGTAGGTGGCATAGCGCTCGAAGATCATCTGCTGGCGTGTGTCCGCGAGGTAGCGGTGGCCCATCTGGCGCAGCGTGCGGCCGGGCGCGACCGCGGTGAGGTCGCCGAGGCGCGTCATCCGACGCAGCACCGCGGTCCGGCTCAGCGCGCGGCCGAAGACCGGCGCCTCGACGGCGTCCCAGATCCGCGATCCGCGCCCGACCAGGCCGGACCAGGCGGCACCGGTGCCCGCTCCGAGCGCGTAGTCGAAGCGGGCCGCCTGCTCGTCCAGGTCACGCGTGCAGTCCACCATCGTCCCGTCGGCGAACCGATAGCGGATCGCAGGGTCGAGCGGGCGCAGGCTCAGCACCGAGTCGATCGGCTCGCCGGTGTCGGCGAACAGCTGCGCGAACACCTCCGGCATCGTCAGCAGGGACGGGCCGCTGTCGAAACGGAATGTCCCCGCGGCGGTGCGCTGCTCGACCCGGCCCGCCTTACCACCCACTGCCTCGGCGGCCTCCAGAACGGTTACGTCGTGCCCGCGGGCCGCCAGCCGGGCCGCAGCCGCCAGGCCGCCGATGCCGGCTCCCACGACGACGACGCGGGCCATCAGCGCACCGCCCGGTCCTTCCAGGCCAGCGTGCCCCGCCGCGCGCCGAGAACCGACCGACCGGTCAGCACGGCTAGCGCGATGATCGACAGGGGATGGGCCAGCGCGTCGGGCCAGGTCCGCCCGCCGGTGGCCCGGGCGGTGATCAACCGCCCGGCGACGCCGGCCGCGTAGCCGAGCACGCCCGCACGCGCTCCGCGCAGCGCCGCGGCGGCCGGCAGCAGGTAGCCGAGCGCCAGCAGCCCCACGGCAGCCGCCGCGCGCGGCGCGGAGCCCAAGCCCGAGGCGAGCGACTTGCCGTAGCCGTCGCGCACCTCGCGCCAGCCGCGGTACATGCGGCACGTCGCGAGCGCGGTCCCGTCCACGATGCCGCCCGTGCCGCCCGCTGCCTTGACGGCACGGATCAGCGCGATGTCGTCGAGCACCTCGCGACGCACGGCGGCATGCCCACCGGCCCGTTGATAGGCGTCGCGCCGCACCGCGAGGAACTGGCCGTTCGCCGCCGACAGCGATCGGCGCGGTGACGTCTCGGCCAGCCGCAGCGGCAGGAACGTCAGCCACGACCACTGCAGCAGCGGCTGGACGAGCCGCTCCGCGACCGTTGCGGTGAGCTGCCGTGGGTACGGCGAGACAAGGTCCAGGCCGTCGCGGTCGAGCATGGCAACCGCGGCGGCGACGGCGTTCGGGCAGAGGAGCACGTCCGCGTCGACGAAGACCAGTACCCGACTGGTTGCGCGGGCAGCCTGCGCCAGTTGCCAGCACGCGTGCGGCTTGCCGAGCCATCCCGGCGGCGGCGGCTCGCCGTCGAGCACCCGCACCAGCTGCTGCTCGCGTGCGACAGTGAGCGCGATGTCCCTTGTCGCATCGGAGGATTCGTCGTTGAGGACGAGAACCTCGATGCGTTCGCGCCCCTGCTGTGCGAGCAGCGCGCGCAGGCAGCGAGCGATCTGCCGCTCCTCGTCGCGCGCCGGCAGCAGCACCGAGACCTCGGTGTCCAGCGGCGGGACCGGCGAGGGCGGCCGGCGCAGCAGCCGGACGTTCAGCGCGGCGTGTGCGGCGCCGAGCACGGCCAGCCCGCAGCCGGCGCGCACCGCCGCTCTCATCGGCGCGCCCGCCGTCGGGCCAGCTTGCTGGCCAGCGGAATGGCCACGACGCCCATCCCGGCCGCGCCCCACAGTGCGGCGGCACCGAGGCCGAGGAACGCCACGAGGGCCAGCACGCAGGACGCGTACGTCCACAGGTACAGCGCCAACATCACGAGATCGTCGCCGGGTGGGTGGTCGCCGAGAACCCTTTGCAACAGCAGGGAAATCACCAACGAAACCAAGAGCCAGCCGGCGAGGTTGGTCAGCGGCACTGTCGCCACGCCCGGCAGGTGCGGGTTCGGCGCTGTCCAGCTCCAGTGCCCGGCCGCCACCATCTGCGGGTCGAGGAAGAGGTCCCACGACGCCAGCGCCCACGCCCCGACCGCCACCCGCCCGGCGGATGAGGCGGCCAGCCGCCGGGCGGCGAGCGCGGACGGCCAGGCCATCATCACCCACGCGAGCCCCACCACGGCCGGCACGCCGGCGATCCGCGGGCCGAGCGTCGCCGCGTAGGCATAGTGCCCGAACGGCACCCCGGTGCGCAGGCCGGACCATTCGGCGGCGAGGCCCAAACCTCCCGCGATCACCAGCAGCGCGGCCGCGATGCGCGGCCCGCGAGTCACCAGGGCGTGCGTCACCGACGCGGCGGCGAAGGTCAGCACCGTCGCCACCGTCACGACGTCGCGCGTCGCGCCGTCGACCAGCGGGTAGCCGATCTGCAGCGCGACGGTCGCCGCGGCCAGCGCGGGGACGGCGTGGGCACGCCGCGACCGCTCAGTCTCGACGAGCATCGCGCAACGGAAGGTGCGCGCCGAGCACGGCGAACGGCCTGGTATCGCCGGGAAAAAGGTGATCGCGGGCCAGGTCGACGAAGCCGAACGACCGGTACAGCCGGAAGGCCCGGGTGTCGGCGTCCGGCGTCGACAGCAGGATCGATCGGTGCGGGATGCAGGCGGCCAGTTCGGTGAGCAGCCGCCGGCCGATACCGGCGCCCTGCTGCTGCGGCAGCACGTGGATCTCGGAGAGCTCGAACGCGTCGTCGAGCCACTCGGCGGCCTGCTCGGTCCGGATCGCCCGCCGCACCAGGTCGTGCCACCACTGCCCGGGCACCGTCGTGTACCCGTAGCCGAAGCCGATCAGGGCACCGTCGCCGCGCACCGCGGCCCGGCAGGCGAAGCCCCGGTTGGCGGTGTGCCGCCGGGCGGTAACCGAGCGCTGCGCGCCGGCGTAACTGGGATAGTTCATCGCGAGGACGTAGATGTTCATCGCCTCGTTGATCCGCTCGGCGAGCTGCGGGCCGGTCCACGCCTCGATCCGCACATCCCGGCGGGCCGACGTCCTCATCGGATCTCGCGCCCGTCGAACGTCCCCGCGGTGCGCAGCACGGCGAAGCGGGCGAAGAGCTCTTCGGCGTACCAGCGCCGTCGCGTGGTCTCGCGGATCGCCCGGCGATGTGCCTCACCGCCATAGGCGAACTGGCCGAGCGCTGCCGCGTCGGTCCACAGGCTGAACGTGCCCTGCACGCCGGCGGGTGCCTCGCCGATGCCGAACGCGAGACAAAGCCCGGGCCGTGCGTGCAGGTCGCGCGCCACCGGCGGGACGGCCCGCCAGAATGCGACCGCCCGCGGCAGCGCCAGCCGGGCGCGGGTGATCGCCGCGACCGGGCCGTGCCACGTCGTGCGAACCGGCTGCCCGAACGGGTGGCGGCGCGACCACTCGCCGCGGCTGGCGAGCGGGCGCAGCCAGGCCTGCCACGACTCGACGCACCGGCGGTTCCAGAGCAGTGCCGGCTTGGACCGCTCGAAACGGCCGGCCGCCTCCGCCGACGACCAGCTGGCGACGAGCGCCCAGCGGGTGGGTTCGGCCTCGCGCGGGGAGAACGTCTCACCGCGGCCGGTGCCGAGCAGCTTCGCGAAGCGCACCCCGTCGAGCGCCCGGATGCGTCGCCGGTCGATCGCCACCGCGGCGAGGGCGGCGGGCACGCGGCGCGGCGGCACCCGCCACACGTGCACCGTGACGACCTCGGCCATGTCGCACAGCGTAGGGCGGGCGCCGCCGCGCCGGTCAGCCCGAGTTCGAGCGACCAGGACGACGCGGTGCCGGGCTGACCAGGTCGTGGTCGAAGGCGAACACCGATGGCTGGCCGATCGGTACACCCGCAACACCCGCTTTGCACGAAGCCGGCGGCACCGGCTCGAAGCACGCCGACGAGCACCTCGTCGTCATGGAACGTGGTGAGCGCGAGCATGGCATGCCCCGATCGTGCTGTGCGCATCGCGACCGATGCATCTCCCCACCGGTGGCTCTTCCGCTACCCGCGCGACTAGAGAACGTCAAGCCACGTCGGCGACCTGACCGCTGGTCAACGCGACCAGCTCGTCGAACGTGGTGGGGAAGACGGCGTGCGCGATGCCGCCGGCCGCCCAGACCTGCGGGTAGTTCGCGAGCTCGCTGTCGACCAGGGTGCGCAGCCGCCGCGGGTGGCCGACCGGCGCCACTCCGCCGATCGACTGGCCGGTTGCGGCGCGGACCTGTTCGGCGCTGGCCCGGCTGAGCCGCTGCGTGCCGAGCAACGTGGCCACCTTCGCGGTGTCGACCCGTTGCGCGCCGCTGGTCATGATCAGGACCGCGGCGTCGTCCGCGTCGACGAAGACCAGCGAGTTGGCGATCGCGCCGACCTGGACGCCGAGCTGCTCGGCCGCCGACGTCGCCGTCGGCGCCGGGTGTGCCAGGAGCTTCACCCGGCCGGGTACGCCCGCCGCTTGGAGGATCGCGTCGACGGCCGCGCAGTTGGGGTGCAAGTCGCTCACCGCCCGGACGCTACCGGGCGTGCGACCTCGAGCGACGGTGACTTTGCCCCGCCGCGACACGCTGGAAGGTGACTTTGCCCCGCGGTGACACGCTGGACGGGCTGCGCAGCGTGTCAGGGCGGGGCAAAGTCGGGTGAGCCGGCGGGGCGTCAGGTGTGCAAGCCGCACTCGGTCTTGGCGAAGCCCGCCCACCGCCCGGCGCGCGCCTGCGCCCCGACGCCGACGCGGCGGGTGCACGGCTCGCAGCCGATCGAGGCGTACCCGTCGGAAAGCAGCGGGTTTACCAGCACACCGTGCTCGGCGATGTAGGCGTCGACGTCGTCCTGTGTCCAGGCGGCGATCGGGTTGAGCTTCACCGTGCCGCGTTTGCCGTCCCACTCGACGACCTTGATGTCGGCGCGGGTCGCGGCCTCGTCGCGGCGCAGTCCGGACGCCCATGCAGAGTAGGGCTGCAATGCGCGGGCGAGCGGGGCGACCTTGCGCATCGCGCAGCATCGGTCCGGGTCGCGCGCGTGCAGGCGCGGTCCGAACTCGGCGTCCTGCTCGGCGACCGAGCGCTCGGGGACGATCGTGCGCACGGTCACCGGCAGCGTCGCAGCCACCGCGTCACGCGTGCCGATCGTCTCCGCGAAGTGGTAGCCGGTGTCCAGGAAGAGCACGTCCACGCCGGGAAACACCCGCGACGCGAGATGTGGCAGTACCGCGTCGGCCATCGAGGATGCGACGCACCACGACGTGCCGAACTGCGCGACGGCCCAGCCGAGGATGTCCAGGGCCGGCGCGCCCTCCAGCTCATCGCCGGCCCGCTCGGCCAGGCGACGCAGCCGGTCCGGCGCGCTCGACCGGATGGGTTGTGCTGTCACAGCAGCCAGGATTCCTCGGCGCGGGCGACGTAGGCGGCGAACGACTCGCCTCCCGTGCGCCGCTGCAGGTATCCGCGCAGCAGCCGTTCGGCGTAGTCCGGTACTTCGTCGGCGGTCACCTTGAGGCCGCGGAACTTCCGCCCGAACGCGGCCTCGGCGCCGAGCTGACCGCCGAGGTGTACCTGAAACGCTTCGAGGGCATTGCCGTCGCCGTCCGATGTAACCATGCCCTTGAAGCCGATGTCGGCCACCTGGAAGCGGGCGCACGCGTTCGGGCAACCGTTCACGTTGATGGTGATCGGCGTGTCGAAGTCTGGCAGCCGTTTCTCCAGCTCGCGGCGGATCGTCTCGGCACGGCCCTTGGTCTCGACCAGGGCGAGCTTGCAGAACTCGATGCCGGTGCAGGCGATCGTGCCGCGGTGGAAGGCCGACGGGCGCACCGAGAGGCCGAGCAGGTCCAGTTCGTCGACGAGCGCGTCGGCGTGGCGGGGTTCGACGTCGAGGATGACCAGGCCCTGCTGGGCGGTCGTGCGCACCCGGCCGCGGCCGAATCGGTCCGCGAGCCCGGCCACCTCGCGAAGCACCGTCCCGGACGTCCGGCCCGACGCCGTGCTGGCGCCTACCGCGACGAGCCCGTCGCGCTGGGGGATGACGCCGGTGTGGTCGCGGTGCGCCGGCGAGGCCGCCGGCGGCGGACCGTCGGGCAGTGCGCGGTGCAGGTACTCCCGCTCGAGAACCTCGCGGAACCGCTCGGGGCCCCAGTCGGCCATGAGAAACTTCAGCCGGGCGTGGTTGCGTGACCGGCGGTAGCCGTAGTCGCGGAAGATCGAGGTAACGCCGACCCATACGTCGCTGACCTCGTCGGGACGGACGAACACACCCAGCCGCCGGGAGAACATCGGGTTGGTCGACAAGCCGCCGCCGACCCAGACGTCGAAGCCGGGTGTGCCGTCCGGGCCGATCACCCCGACGAATGCGAGATCGTTGATCTCGTGGTTGACGCAGTGCTGCGCGCAGCCGGACGCCGAGGTCTTGTACTTGCGGGGCAGGTTGGAGAACCGCGAGTCGCCGACGAAGCGCTGCGCCAGCTCGCGCAGCGGCGCGCTGGCGTCGACTACCGAGTCTTCGGTCACGCCCTCGAGGGGGCAGCCGAGCATGACGCGGGGCACGTCGCCGCACGCCTCAGTGGTCGAGAGCCCGACCGCATCGAGCTTCGCCCAGATCGCCGGCACATCCTCGATCCGCACCCAGTGCAGCTGGATGTTCTGTCGATCACTGATGTCGGCGATGTCGCGGCCGTATGTGGTGGAGATCTCCGCGACGACCCGCAGCTGCTCGCTGGTCAGCACGCCACCGTCGATACGGACGCGCATCATGAAGAACTCGTCCTCGAGCTGCTCCGGCTCGAGGGTGGCCGTCTGACCGCCCGGAATTCCTTGCCGGCGCTGGGTATAGAGCCCGAGCCAGCGAAACCGGCCGCGCAGGTCGGTCGGGTCGATGCCGGCGAAACCCGTGTGCTGATAGATGTCGATGACCCGTTGCCGCGCATTCAGCCCGTCGTCGTCGCGTTTCGTTCGCTCGGTCGGGTTCAGCGGCTCGCGGTACCCCAGGGCCCACTGACCCTGGGCCGTGGACACGGCCATGGCGCATCGTTCCCTTCGGCCGGTTGCTGCAGATCTGGCTTATCGCGCGTGCGGCGGCTCAACAGACGGCGCCGGCCACGCGCAGCAGATCGATGTGACGCCGAGACGTCAGCAGCAGATCGGCCGAGCGCATTGGCCAATGGTTCCACACGACAGGCCCGATCGCGAAACGCGTTGTGACCAAATGTGGCGGACGGCGTGTGAGATATGGCGGTTGGCCAAAGCGGGGTTTGATGTGCGACCATCGACCGCGTGTCCGCCGTCTTGCTCGTCGCGCGACTGCACGTCGACCTGCAGCGCGTCCTGAGCGCGGCCTGTCCGATGTCCTGATCGACTGATCTCTCCCGAGCTGCTTTCGCCGGCGCGGTTTTGCGCGCCCGCCCAGCCCGAAGGACATCCATGCCCTCTGCCGTTCCCGGCGCCACCGTCTGGTTGACCGGGCTGCCCAGCGCGGGCAAGACCACTATCGCTGCCGCGCTCGCCCGGCGCTTGCGGGTGGCCCGCCGCGCGGTCGAGATCCTCGACGGCGACGCCGTCCGTGCGGTGCTTTCGCCGGAACTGGGCTACTCCCGTGCCGACCGGGACGCGAACGTCGCCCGCATCGGCTGGGTCGCTCATCTGCTCGCGCGCAACGGTGTGCTGGTGCTCGCGTCGGTCGTGTCGCCGTTCGCAGCGGCACGTGACGGGGTACGCGAGCTGCACGGCCGCGTGGACGTGCCGTTCTTCGAGATACATGTGGCCACGCCCGTCGAGGTCTGCGCCGAACGCGACGTCAAGGGTCTCTACGCCCGCCAGCGGGCCGGCGGGCTCTCCGGAGTGACGGGTACCGGCGACCGCGACGGCGAGTACCAACCGCCACCCGCGCCGGAACTTCGCATCGACACCACCGCACGCTCGGTCGACGACGTCGTCGATGAGCTGATCGCCCTGCTGCACAAGGAGAATCTCCTGCGATGACAGCGACCCTCAGCGATGTGAGCGCGCTCGACCGGCGCTGGCTCACCGACCTCGAGGACGAGGCCATCCACATCCTGCGGGAGGTGGTCGGACAGTTCGAGCGTCCGGTGCTGCTGTTCTCCGGCGGCAAGGACTCGGCGGTCGTGCTGCGCCTGGCCGGCAAGGCGTTCTGGCCGGGACGGGTGCCGTTCCCGGTGATGCACGTCGACACCGGGCACAACTTCCCCGAAGTGATCGAGTACCGCGACCGGCACCTGGCCGTGCTCGGCGTGAAGTTGATCGTTGCAAGCGTGCAAGAGTCCATCGACCAGGGGCGCGTGCACGAGACGCCGGGGCAGCCGCGCAACCCGCTGCAGACGGTGACCCTGCTCGACGCGATCAACCAGCACCGCTTCGACGCGGTGCTCGGTGGCGCCCGCCGCGACGAGGAGAAGGCACGGGCCAAGGAACGGATCTTCAGCGTCCGCGACGACTTCGGCCAGTGGGATCCGCGCAACCAGCGTCCGGAGCTCTGGGACCTCTACAACGGCCGGCACCGCCCGGGCGAGCACGTGCGGATCTTCCCCATCTCCAACTGGACGGAGCTGGACGTCTGGGCCTACATCCAGCGTGAGGGTATCGAGGTGCCGAGCATCTACTACGCTCACCGCCGCAAGGTGATCCACCGCGACGGCATGCTGCTCGCGGTGACGCCGTGGACCGCGCCGCGCGACCGCGAGGCGGTCACCGACGAGTGGGTGCGCTACCGCACCGTCGGGGACGCAACGTGCACCGGCGCGATCCGCTCGACCGCAGCCGACGTCGCCGCTGTCGTGGTCGAGACCGCCGCCGCGACGGTCTCCGAGCGTGGCGCCACCCGCGCCGACGACCGGACCAGCGAGGCGGCGATGGAAGACCGCAAGCGGCAGGGGTACTTCTAGGGGCCTGTCCCTTGGGTATTGGCCGTCGCGAGCGGCGGCCAGGCGTTCGAATGCCGAGGCGGAGGAGGAGAGCAGTAGTGGAACTACTGCCGACGACGACAACGAAGGCAGGCGCACGGCTGGGCGTCGCGCAGCAGGCTGGATACCCAAGGGAGAGGCCCTAATGCCGGGGCAGCTGCTGCGGGTAGTTACCGCGGGGTCGGTCGACGACGGCAAGTCGACGCTGGTCGGCCGGCTGCTGCACGACGCGAAGGCGGTGCTCGCCGACCAGCTCTGCGCGGTCGAGGCGGCCAGCGAGCGCCGCGGCTACGACGGCGCCGACCTCGCGCTGCTGGTGGACGGTCTGCGCGCCGAGCGCGAGCAGGGGATCACCATCGACGTCGCCTACCGCTACTTCGCCACAGCGCGGCGCACGTTCGTCCTCGCCGACACGCCCGGGCATGTGCAGTACACCCGCAACACGGTCACCGGCGCGTCGACGGCGGACGTCGCGGTGATCCTCGTCGACGCGCGTACCGGCGTGGTCGAGCAGACCAAACGGCACGCCGCGGTCGCGGCCCTGCTGCGCGTCGAACACGTCGTGCTCGCGGTGAACAAGATGGATCTCGTCGAGTTCGCCGAGGATGCCTTCGACGGCATCGTCGCCGAGTTCGCCGCGGCTGCTGAGGCGCTAGGGCTGGCGTCGTTCACGCCGGTCCCGATCGCGGCGCTCGGTGGCGACAACGTGGTCGAGCGCTCGGCCCGGATGCCGTGGTACGACGGCCCCGCACTGCTGGAGTTCCTCGAGAACGTCGCACCCGCCGCTGTGGCGCAGATGCCCGCCCGGCTGCCCGTGCAGCTCGCGGTCCGGCCCCGCACCGCGGACCGGCCCGACTACCGCGGCTACGCCGGCCGGGTGCAGGCCGGTCCGTTGCGGGCCGGTGACCCGATCGTCGTGCTCCCGTCCGGGCGGACCAGCCGGGTGGCGGGCATCGATACACCCGACGGCGAGCTCGACGTCGCACCGGCCGGCCGCTCCGTCGTCGTCCGGCTCGCCGACGACCTCGACGTCGCGCGCGGCGACCTGCTCGCCGTCGACCGCGACCCGCGTCCCGCCGTCACGCGGGAGCTGACCGCGACGGTCTGCTGGCTGGCCGAGCCGCCGCTGCGGGCAGGCGACAGGTACCTACTGCGGCATGCCACCCGCGAGGTGCGCGCCGTCGTCGACGCGGTGCTGAGCCGGCTGGACGTCGCCCAGGTCACCCGGACCCAGGCGTCGGAGCTGGCGCTCAACGACATTGGTGAGCTGCGCGTGCGCACCGCCGAACCGATCGCCGTCGACGCCTACGCGCTCAACCGGTCGACCGGGGCGTTCCAGCTCATCGACCCGGACAGCGGCGCCACGGTTGCCGCCGGCATGGTGGCGGTCGCTTCGCCGTGACCGGCTTCCCGCTGCTGCTCGACCTCGCCGCGCGGCGAGTGCTGGTCGTCGGCGGCGGCGCGGTCGGCACCCGGCGGGCCCGCAGCCTGGTCGAGGCCGGCGCGCGGGTCGACGTCGTCGCACCACGTATCGAGCCGGGACTGGCCGAGCTGGGCTGCACCATCAGCCGACGCGCGTTCGCCGACGCCGACCTGGACGGCGCGTGGCTGGCGTTCGCCTGCGCCGACGACCCCGACGTCAACTCCGCAGTGGCCGAAGCCGCCGAGCGGCGCGGCGTGTTCTGCGTCCGGGCCGACGCAGCGGCGGCCGGGACCGCACGCACGCCGGCCGTCTTGCGCCGCGACGGGCTCACCGTGGCAGTCTCCGGCGGCGACGACCCCCGCCGGGCCGCGATCCTGCGCGACGCGATCTCCGCCGCGCTCGACCTCGGCGAGCTGCCCAGCCGGCCGGTCCGCCCACCCGTCAACGGCTCGGTCGCGCTGGTGGGCGGCGGCCCGGGAGACCCGGAGCTGATCACCGTGCGCGGGCGGCGCCTGCTCGCGTCGGCCGACGTGGTCGTCGTCGACCGGCTCGCGCCGCGGGCACTGCTCGACGAGCTACCGCCCGACGTCGAGATCATCGACTGCGGCAAGGCGGCCCATCGGCACAACCTCAGCCAGGACGAGATCAACGAGGTGCTCGTCAAGCGCGCGCGCGAGGGCAAGCGGGTGGTCCGGCTCAAGGGCGGCGACCCGTTCGTCTTCGGCCGCGGGGCAGAGGAGTTGCTCGCCTGCGCCGCGGAGGGCATCGCGGTGACGGTCGTACCGGGCATCAGCTCGGCGCTGGCCGCTCCGGCGGCGGCCGGCATTCCGCTCACGCACCGTGGCGTGGCCACCGACTTCACCGTGGTCTCCGGCCACCTCGATCCGGGCCGGCCGCCCGACGCCGGGCTGGACTGGCGCGGGCTGGCCCGCGGGTCGTCCACGTTGGTGTTGTTGATGGCGATGGAGCGTCTCTCCATCGTCGCCGCCGAGTTGATCGCGCACGGCCGCGACCCGGCGACCCCGGCGGCGGCGATCCAGCGCGCGACGCTCGACCGCCAGCGGGTGGTGCGCGCGCCGCTGGGCGCCCTGGCCGCCGCGGTGTGCGACGCCGGCGTCGGCCCACCCGCGGTCGTCGTGGTCGGCGACGTGGTCGACGTCCTCCGCCCTGCCGATCACGTTTTCCCCGCGGATGACCGCTTCGGAGCCCGTTGACCGGGTAGAGCAGGGGAAAACCTGATCAACAAGCGGGACGCAGCCGGGCAGCGGTCAGCGTCGTCGAGCCGCCGACGACCGGGCGGCGGCGATCAGGCCGGTTCGTGGATCAGGCCGCCCGCCGCCCCCAGCTCGGTGAGCAGTTCGCCGGTGTCGGCGAACGTCTTGGCGATGACCGCGGTCCGCTTGACGTAGTGGCCGAGCGGATACTCCATGCTCATCCCGATCCCGCCGTGCAGCTGGATCGCCTCTTGGCCGACGTGCCGGCTGGCGAGGTCGACCTGGATCTTGGCCGCCCGGACCACCCGCCGCCGCTCCGCCGGGTCGTCGCCGGCCAGCGACAGCCGGGCGAGCAGCGCCATCGACCGCGCCTGCTCGAGCGAGACGTACATGTCGGCTGCCCGGAACTGCAGCGCCTGGAAGTCGGCGATCGGGTGACCGAACTGCACGCGCGTCTTGAGGTAGTCGACCGTCATCCAGAGCATCCGGTCCATGGCGCCGACCGCTTCTGCGCACAGCGCCGCGGTGGCCAGGTCGACGACCGATTCCAGCTCGTTCGGCGCGTCGGTCGCGGTGCCGAGGGGCGCGGCCGCCGTGGCGGACAACAGCACATCGGCCCCGCGCAAGCCGTCTTGCATCCGGTACGGCGAACGGGTGACGTCTGAGGCGGCGACCAGGAACAGGCCGACGCCGTCGGGTGTTCGCGCCGAGACGATCAGCTGGTCGGCGCTGTCCGCGCCGACGGCGGCGATCTTCTCGCCGGAGATCGACCAGGCGTCGCCGGCGCGCGTCGCGGTCGTCGAAAGGTCGGTGAGCGACCAGCGCGACGCCGGCTCGGTGTGCGCGAGCGCGAGCAGCGTCTCGCCGGCAGCGACGCCCGGCAGGATCGACGCGCGCTGCTGCTCCGTGCCGACCGCTGAGACGAGCGAGGCGCCCAGGACGACGGTCGCGAGGAACGGCTCGAGCACCAGTGCCCGCCCGAACGACTCCATGACGACGGCGAGTTCGGTCGGGCCCATGCCGTGGCCGCCGTACTTCTCGTCGAACGTGAGCCCGAGCAGGCCGAGCTCGGCGTACTGGCGCCACATGTCGCGGCTCCAGCCGAGCTCGGAGTCGAGCAGCTCGAGCCGGGTCTTCGGGTCGTATCGCTTCTCGAGCAGCCCGTTCAGGGTGTCGCCGAGCAGGCGCTGCTCGTCGGTGAGGTCGAGATCCACTGCCATGCCTTCCGGGCTCAGAGGTTCAGGATCGCCTTGGCGATGATGCTGCGCTGAACCTCGTTCGACCCGCTGTAGATGGAGGCCTTGCGCCAGTTGAAGTAGGTCGGCATGGCGTCGGCGGCGCCTTCCGGCAACGGCGAGAAGCCGGCGGGGAGCTCGGCCGACTCGCGATACGCCAGGGCAGCCGGGCCGAGGACGTCGACGAGGAGCTCGCTCGCCTCCTGCTGCAGCTCCGAGCCGCGCAGTTTCAGCACCGACGAGACGGGGTTGGGCTTGCCGGGGTTGCTCCCCTCGGCCGCCAGCACGCGCAGCACCGACATCTCCAGCGCGGTGGCCTCGACCTCCAACCGGGTGAGCCGGGCCCGGAAGAGCGGGTTCTCGCTGACGGGCCGGCCGGCCTGCATCGTCTCGGCGGCGACCCGCTTGAGCCGGAGGATGCGCGCCTTGATGAGCCCGATGCCCGCGACACCGGTGCGCTCGTTGCCGAGCAGGAACTTCGCGTAATCCCAGCCGCGGTTCTCCTCGCCGACGAGCTGCTCGGCGGGCACCCGGACGTCGTCGAAGAAGACCTCGTTCACCTCGGATCCGCCGTCGATCAGCCGGATCGGGCGCACCGTGACGCCCGGGGTGCCCAGCTCGATCAGCAGGAAGGAGATGCCGCGCTGCTTTTTCGCCTGGGGATCGGTGCGCACCAGGCAGAAGATCCAGTCCGCGTACTGCGCCAGCGTCGTCCAGGTCTTCTGTCCGTTGACGACGTACGCGTCGCCGTCACGCACCGCCGAGGTCTTCAGCGACGCGAGGTCGGAACCGGCGTTCGGCTCGGAGAAGCCCTGGCACCACCAGATATCCAGGTTCGCGGTCGGCGGCAGGAACCGCTGCTTCTGCTCCGCGCTGCCGAACGTCGCGATCACCGGACCCACCATCGCGGTGTTGAACGACAGCGGCGCCGGGACGTGGGCGAGGGCCATCGCCTCGGCCCACAGGTGCCGCTCGATGGGCGTCCAGTCCTGCCCGCCCCACTCGGCCGGCCAGTGCGGCACCGCCAGCCCATGCGCGTTGAGGACCTGCTGCGAGGTTACGTACTCGTCGCGGGTCAGGTGCTCGGCGCGGGCCACCTTGGCCCGGATCTCGGCGGGGACCTCCGTGGTGAAAAAGTGCCGCATCCGCTCGGCGAACGCCAGCTCTTCCTTGTTGAGCGCGATCTCCATGAACCCCCCTGCCGGCCCGGCTGCTGCCGTGCACGCTACCGGCGGGACAGCCGTCAGGCGCTACCGGGCGAGCTCACCGCCACCAGCGTGGCGGTCCCGGCGTCGGCCTGCGCCCAGGCGGTGCCCAACCGGAAGACGGCGACCCCGGCCGTGCGCAGCCCGCGGGCCAGCTCGCCGCGCAGCTTCGGATCTGCGGTCTGGTCGTCCAGCGCGGCCGCGAACTGTTCCAGCCCCGGGTTGTGGCCCACCAGGACGACGGTGCCGGCGTCGGCGGGTGTCTCCCGGACGACAGCCAGCAAGTCCGCGACGGTGTTGCGGTAGACCCGCTCGTCGACGACGGGCGCCGGGGAGTCGAGGCGCCCGGCGGCGAGCTCCCAGGTCTGGGCGGCGCGGCGCGCGGGGGAGACCACGACCCGATCCGGCGCCAAGCCCTCCCGCGCCAACCGCTCGCCGATGCCCGGGGCGTCGCCGAGCCCCCGCGCGGCGAGGGCGCGCTCGATGTCCGGCCCGTCGCCGGTCTCAGCCTTGGCGTGGCGGACGAGGACGAGCTGGCGTGACTGCATCCGGCAAGTCTGCCAGCGTGGCACCGTCACGGCGATGAGTTCTGCCGTGCTCCCGAGTCGAAACAGCCAAGGACTCCCGCGCAAGAAAGGACGACCGGATGACCAAGATCACGCCGTGTCTGTGGTTCGACACCGAGGGCGAAGCGGCCGCGAACTTCTACACCTCCGTGTTCGACAACTCCCGCATCGTCGAGGTCGCCCGTTACGGGCCGGCCGGCCCTCGCCCGGAAGGCACCGTGATGACCGTGCTCTTCGAGCTCGACGGCCGGCGTTTCCTCGCCCTCAACGGCGGCCCGGACTTCAAGTTCAGCGAGGCGATCTCCTTCCAGGTCGACTGCACGGACCAGCAGGAGGTCGACTCGTTCTGGCAGAAGCTCTCCGAGGGCGGAGAGGAAGGGCCCTGCGGCTGGCTGAAGGACCGGTTCGGACTGTCCTGGCAGATCGTGCCGTCGGCGCTGCCCGAACTGCTCGCGGATCCCGACCCGGAACGCGCCAACCGGGCCATGCGGGCGATGCTCGGCATGAAGAAGCTCGATGTCGACGCGCTGCGCCGGGCCGCGGACGGCGCCTGACCCGCCCCGACGGGCCGCCGGGCATCAGCGGCGCTCGACCAGCCCGCGGACGAATGCCGCCTGCCCGACATGCTGCAGGTCGTCGCCGATGACGCTCACCAGCCGCGCGCCGAGCGTCACGGGTGGGTCCCAGGAGCGGTCGACGACGCGCGTGAGGTCGTCGTCGCTCAGCGAGGCGACGAAGCCGACGGTGCGGGCGTGCACCGCGTCGTAATAGGCGGTCAGCAGGCCCCCGTCGGCGCGGACCACCGCCACCTCGTCGCTGCCGTGCCCGTAGCCGGTGTCGGCGGCGTCGAGCGGGAGCGCGAACCGCTCCGCCCAGCCGTCGCCGATCCAGGCCTGGGCGCCGCCGGCGACGTCGGCGATGTGGTCGTCCTGGACGCGGGTCAGGTGCCAGACCAGCCAGGCGATCGAGTTGGCCTCGCCGTCCACCCGGTAGGTGAGCTGGTCGGGGCGGAGCCCCTCGACGACGGCGTGCACCTGCTCACGTATGCGGTCGAAGGCGTCGGTCAGCAGGTCTGCGCTGGTCACCCGAGCGACGTTACCGGCCGGTCGTCCGGCGGCGACGGCGGTCACCTACCGTGGGGAGCGCACCGTGCGCAGCGTCCGGTAGGCGAGCCGGACGACGAGAGGATCAGGATGACCAGCCAGACCGCCGCGGCGACGCCGCGCAGGCTGGCCGGCGCGTTGCTGCGGTACCGGATCATGGCCTTCACCACGGGCGTGGTGCTCATCTGCGGCACGATCGCGCTCATTCTCAAAGACGTCGTCGGCGTCGCGCACATGGAGCCCGGCACCGGGCTGCTCTGGGTGGCGCACGGCTACCTGTTCCTGCTCTACGTGCTCGCCACACTGCATTTGGGGATCAAGGCACGCTGGTCGCTCGTCCGGATCGCGGTCGTGACCGCGTGCGGCACGATCCCGACCATGTCCTTCGTCGCCGAGCACTTCGTGACCCGTTACGTCCGCGCGCACGGCGACGCCGAGCAGGGCGCCGTCAGCCGCCGGTGAACTGAACCCACGGCCGCGGCCGGCGTGACAGAGCGTCAGGGCGACCACGAGGGGCCAGGGCGCCTCGATCGACACGACGGTCCGCTCGGCGAGCCCAAGCGCCGCGGCGCTCTGCGCCGCGGCGAGCAGCCAGGTCAGCAGCGCGAGGAAGACCGCGGTCGCGGCGGCCGACCCGGCGACGGTGATCGGGAACGGCCCGGCCCAGCGCCTGGACCCGACGAAGGCCGGCCAGAGCCCTAGGGCGAGCACGCCGATCACCGCGCACGTCATGTGCCAGGCGGTCGAGCCGTCCTTCGGCTGGGCGAACGCGGCGACGCCGATGCTCGCTGTCCCGATCAGCAGGAGCAGCACCCGGGCGGCCGGCCGCAGCGCCCGCAGCCCGGCGGCGGTGCCGAAATGGCACAGACCGATCGCGTACATGCAGCCGGTCATCACCCAACGGTCGGTCCCGGCGTGTCCGGCGAGCACGCTGATCGACTGGCGCACCGGGCTGTAGGCGGCGGGCTGCAGTGCGTCGCCGGCGAGCCATCCGCCGACCAGCAACAGCGGGGTCAGCGACGTGCAGGCGATGGCCCACCACGGTACGAAGGGCATGTCGGCGGGGCCGGACGGCACCGTAGCGTTCGGCGCCTCGGCGCGCGGCAGGGCGAGCCAGCGAGGGAACGTGCGCAGCGGCCATACGGTCACTGGCCCACCTCCGCAGTTGCCGCCGGACGGGCCCGGCACGACGGTGCCGCGGTGCCCGCCCGGCAATGACGATATGCCCGGCTCGGGGCGGCTTCTACCGTCGACGCAGAGCGTCACCGACTTGATTTATACCCCCGCGGGGTATTAGCTCAGTCGGCATGGGGTCGGCTGTGCTGCACGCGCTTCGCCTGGCCGGGACGATGACCTGGCAGGTGACCTGGTCGCTGATTCTCGGCTTCGCCCTCTCCGCGGTCGTCCAGGCGCTGGTGAGCAAGGCGATGGTCGTCCGGCTGCTGCCCGACGACCGGCCACGCAGTCTGGCCACGGCATCCGGTCTGGGCGCGGCCTCCTCGTCGTGCTCCTACGCCGCGGTGGCGCTGGCCCGGTCGTTGTTCCGCAAGGGCGCCGACTTCACCGCCGCGATGGCCTTCCAGTTCGCCTCGACCAACCTGGTGATCGAACTCGGGCTGATCCTGTGGCTGCTGCTCGGCTGGCAGTTCACGCTCGCCGAGTTCGTCGGCGGCCCCGTGATGATCGTGCTGCTGGCGTTGCTGTTCCGCCGCTTCCTGACCGCGCGCCTGCTCCGCAGCGCGCGCGAGCAGGCCGACCGGGCGGTGCCGGGGGCGATGGAGGGGCACGCGGCAATGGACATGGCGGTCGGTGGCTCCGGGTCGTTCTGGCGGCGGCTCGTCTCGCCGGACGGCTTCACCGCGGTCAGCCATGTGTTCGTCATGGAGTGGGCGGCCATCCTGCGCGACCTGGTGGCGGGCCTGCTTATCGCGGGCGCCGCCGGGGCGTGGATCCCTGACTCGTTCTGGCAGCACCTGTTCTTCGCCGGCCACCCGCTCGCGGCCAAACTCTGGGGCCCGCTGATCGGCCCGCTCGTCGCGGTGGTCACGTTCGTCTGCTCGATCGGCAACGCGCCGGTGGCCGCAGTGCTGTGGAACGGCGGGATCAGCTTCGGCGGCGTGGTCGCGTTCATCTTCGCCGACCTGATCATCATCCCGCTGCTGGTGATCTACGCGAAGTACTACGGCCGGCGGATGGCGGCGCTGCTGTTCGTCACGTTCTACGCCACGATGGCCGCGGCCGGGTATGTGATCGAGTTTGTCTTCGGCCCGCTCGGGCTCGTCCCGTCCGGGCCGCGCCACGCGGACATCGGCGACGACAGCATCCGCTGGAACTACACGAGCTGGCTCAACATCGTCTTCCTGGCGCTGGCCGCCGCGCTGGTCTGGCGGTTCTTCCGCACCGGCGGGCGGTCCATGCTCGCCATGATGGGCGGCGGCCCGGACGACATGAGCGGTGCGGCCGGCCACCGGCACGGCCACTGAGTGCGGCTGCACCCCCTTGTTCCGGCTCGGGAAAGCCGACAGGCTGTACCGGTCGGGGCAGGCGATTGCAGCCAGGAGGCAGGCATGAAGACCAAGGCAGCGGTGGTGTACGAGGCCGGCAAGCCGATCGAGATGGAGGAGCTGGACCTGGACGGCCCCAAGGACGGCGAGGTGCTCATCCGTTACACCCACGCGGGCTTGTGCCACTCCGACGTGCACATCGCGCACGGCGACCTGCAAGCGCGCCTGCCCATGGTGCTGGGCCACGAGGGCGCTGGGATCATCGAGGAGGTCGGCCGCGGTGTCACCCGGGTCAAGCCGGGCGACCACGTCGTATGCTCGTTCATCCCGAACTGCGGCGTCTGCCACTGGTGCGCCACCGGGCAGCAGGCGATCTGCGACATGGGGGCGACGATCCTCGAGGGCTACCTGCCCGGAGAGCGGTTCCCGCTGACCGGCCCGCAGGGCGACTACGGCGCGATGTGCATGCTCGGCACGTTCAGCCAGTACGGCACCGTGCACCAGGCCTCTGTGGTACGCGTCGACGACGACCTGCCGTTGGACAAGGCGGTTCTGGTCGGCTGCGGCGTGCCGACGGGCTGGGGCTCGGCCGTGTACGCGGCCGATGTGCGGCCCGGCGAGACCGTGCTGATCTACGGTATCGGCGGCATCGGCATCAACGCGGTGCAGGGCGCTCGCTACGCCGGGGCGAAGAACGTCATCGCCGTCGACCCGCTGGAGAACAAGCGGGAAAAGGCGATGGAGCTCGGCGCGACGCACGCCGCCGCGAGCGCGGAGGAGGCCCAGCAGCTGGTCACCGACCTCACCCGGGGCGTCGGCGCCGAGAAGGCGATCCTCACCGTCGACCTGATGACCGCCGAGGTCGTCGGCAACGCGTTCAGCGCGATCGGCAAGGGCGGGACGATGGTGCTCACCGGCCTGAACAAGCTGGACGCGCCGAGCATCCAGCTCCCCGGCACGATCCTCACCCTGTTCAAGAAGACGGTGAAGGGGACGCTGTTCGGCGACTGCAACCCCACGACGGACATCCCGCGCATCCTCGGCCTGTACCAGAGCGGCGACATCAAGCTCGACGAGCTCATCACCCGCACGTACACCCTGGACCAGGTCAACGAGGGTTACGAGGACCTGCTCTCCGGCAAGAACGTCCGCGGCGTGGTCGTGCACGAGCACCCGTGACTGCGTTCGTCGGCTCATAGCGGTCGACGGCCCGGACGCCGTCGTCGGCCGGGCGCGCGAGATCCAGCTGCTGCGCCCGGCGTAACCGGTCAGGCCGGGTCGGGCCAGCCGAATTCCACGACCGCGCCCGGCCCGCGCTCACCACCGGCTCGGGCGAAGTTACGCATCGCGGGCGCCAGCGCGCGACGCTGCGCGGTCGGCATCTGCCGCACGATCTGCTCGATGGCCGCGCGGCGCCGGCGGATGATCGACTCGACCAGGCGCCGGCCCTTCGGTGTCAGGCTGAGCATGACCTGCCGGCGGTCGCCGGGGTTGTGCCGCCGGTCGAGAAGGTCGTGCCCGACCAGCCGGTCGCACGCCCGCGTGGCGCTCGACGAGTGCACACCCATGACCTCGGCGAGGGCGGTGAGGTCCAGCGGCCCGCGGGCGGCGACGATGACCAGCACCCGAAGCTGGGTGAGCGAGACGACATCCTCTACCGCCGCGATCGACTGGGCGCTGAGCGCCACCAGCACACGGGAGGCCAGCAGGACCGCGTCGATCTGGTCTGCGAGTTCCTGATCGCGCAGGGTCCGGTCCGCCACGGCATCCCATCCTAGCTAACCATTGCATCGCTACAACCCTTGCGTCGCGCTGCACAAGCGGCGGCACGAGTGCGCCAGGGCTGCCCGATCCGCGCGGTGAGGGTAAGAATGAGCCGTGGCCGACAGCCGGGCTCCGCTGGTGCGGGAGCGGACGCGGGTGGTGGCCCGTGTCGTGCGGCGCGACCCGTCGGCGGTCGCCGGCGTCCTCGTCCTGGCCGCGTGGCTGCTCGTCGGGGTCGCCGGCACCGCCAGCATCGGCTTCCTCAACCTCCGAACCGTGCCCGGGCTGCTCATCGCGCTCGGCGCGCTGGCCGCCGCGCTCGTGCAGGCCGGTCGCCGCGCGCTGACGGTGAGCGCCGGCGCCGACGCCGCGGTATTGCTGGTCGCCGGCGGCAGCGTGATGTACCTGCACATGTACAGCTACCTGCCGGCCGGGGAGCTGGGCTGGCTCACGGTGGTGACGGCACTCGGCGCGGCGACGGTCGTCGCCGGCGAGCTCTGCACAGGAACCGCGGCGCGCGTGCTGTGGCTACTGGGCGTAGGCACCGGCGTGGGCGCCCTGCTCGCGGTGACCGCGCTGGACCCGGCGCCGCGCATCGACGTGTGGGTGATGCTCCAGCAGTCCGCCGACGGGCTCGCCCACCTGTCGAACTTCTACGCCATGCACTGGGTCGGCTCGCCCGGATGGCAGCAGGACTACCCGTACCTGCCGGTGACGACGCTCCTGCTGGCGCCCTTTCGCTGGCTGTTCGCCGATGTCCGGATCGGCCTGGTCGCCTGCATGGTGGCGGTCGCCGGGCTGCTCGCCCTGCCGTGGCGACGCGACGCCGCGCCGCGCGCGTTGCCGGCGCTCGTGCTCTTCCTGCCCGGCAGCCTCGGACTCGTCGAACAGTCCTGGACCGAGCCCGTGCTGCTCCTCTTCCTCGCCGGCGCCTTCCTCGCCGTCGAGCGGGGACGCCCGACGCTCGCAGCCGCCTGCTTCGCGCTCGCCCTCGCGGCCAAGCAGCATGTGATCGTGCTGATCCCGCTCTTCGCGGTCTGGCGCCGACTGGGCCTGAAGCGCACCGCGCTCGCGGTCGCGGGCGCTGTCGCGATCTGCGTGCCGTGGTTCGCGGCCGACCCGTCGGCGTTCCTCGACGGCGTCTACCGGCTGCACGCCGACGCGCCGGCCCGGCCCGACGCACCGGAGCTCTACTCGCTGGCCCTTCAGCACGGCTGGACGCCGCCGGGCGTCCTGCTGCTCGCCGTGCTCGCGGCGGTGGTGGCTGCCGCCTGCTGGCTCGTCTACCGCAACCCGCGCACCGGCAACGCCTGCCTGCTCGCGGCGCTGGTGCTCTTCGTCGCGGCACTGTTGAACAAGCAGAGCTTCTACAACCAATACTGGCTGCCAGCGCAGCTGTTGATCGTCGGGCTGTGTATCGACGCGCGCGCTGCTGCCACCAGGACGGAAGGACGTCTCGATGCTGGGCTTGCCCGATGAGATCACCGCCTGCCTCTTCGATCTGGACGGCGTGCTCACCGACACCGCCTCGGTGCACTGCGCGGCCTGGAAGGACACGTTCGACCGGCTGCTGAACGAGCGCGGAGACGAGCCGTTCCGCACGCCCGAGGACTACGACGACTACGTCGACGGCAAGCCGCGTGCCGACGGCGTGCGCGACTTCCTCGCCTCCCGCGACATCCACCTGCCTGAGGGCGGGTCCGACGACGAGCCGGGCCTGCACACCGTCCATGCGGTGGGCAACCTCAAGAACGACCTGCTGCTGGAGCGGATCCGGCGCGACGGGGTGAAGGTCTACGAGGGCTCCCGCCGCTACCTGGAGGCCGCCCGTGACGCCGGGTTGCGCCGCGCGGTCGTCTCGTCCAGCGCGAACACCCACGAGGTGCTGGACGCCACCGGGCTGGCCGAGCTGGTCGAGGCGGTGGTCGACGGGAACACCCTGGGCGAACGGCATCTGCGCGGCAAGCCGGCGCCGGACTCGTTCCTGGCCGGCGCGGACCTGCTCGGCGTGCCGGCGGCGTCGGCGGCGGTCTTCGAGGACGCGCTGGCCGGCGTGGCGGCCGGGCAGGCCGGCGCCTTCGGCTGCGTGGTCGGGGTGAACCGGATCGACGCCGGACATGCGCGCGATCTCGCCACGCACGGCGCGACCTGCGTGGTCGACGACCTCTCCGAGCTGCTGGACGCGTCGTGATCCGCCAAGACCAGTTCCCGATCGAGCCGTGGCAGGTCCGCGAGGTCGGCCTCGACCTGAACATGCTGGCGCAGAGCGAGTCGCTCTTCGCGCTCTCCAACGGCCATCTCGGCATACGCGGCAACCTCGACGAGGGCGACCCGAACGTGCTGCCGGGCACCTACCTCAACTCGTTCTACGAGACGCGTCCGCTGCCCTACGCCGAAGCCGGCTACGGCTACCCCGAGTCGGGTCAGACCGTCGTCAATGTCACCGACGGCAAGCTGATCCGGCTGCTGGTCGACGACCAGCCGTTCGACCTGCGGTACGGGCAGTTGCGCAGCCACGAGCGGACCCTCGACCTGCGCGCCGGCGTCTTGCGCCGCGAGGTTGAGTGGGTTACGCCGTCCGGGCGGCCGGTCCGCGTCCGCTCGACCCGGCTGGTCTCGCTCACCCAGCGCGCGATCATGGCGGTCGACTACCGCGTCGAGGCGGTCGACGTGCCGCTGCGTGTAGTCATCCAGTCCGAGCTGGTGGCCAACGAGGAGATGCCGACCCTGTCGAACGACCCGCGGGTCGCGGCCGCCCTGCGCCAGCCGCTGGAGCCGCTCGAGCACGGGGGATCCGGCATGCGCGCCTGGCTCGCCCACGGCACCCGCGGGAGCAGGCAGCGAATGGCCGCGGCCATGGACCACCTCATCGAGGGGCGGTCCACGGAGCTCGCCGTCCACGAGGATTGGGCAAGGGTCACCGTCGGCGCGCGGCTCGAGCCCGGCGACTCGTTGCGGGTCACCAAGTTCGTGGCGTACGGCTGGTCGGGTCAGCGGTCGCTCCCCGCGCTGCGTGACCAGGTCGCCGCCGCGCTCACCTCCGCCCTGCACACCGGGTGGGACGCGCTACTCGAGGAGCAGCGCGCCGAACTCGACGCGTTCTGGCACGGCGCCGACGTCGAGCTCGACGGCGACCCGGCGGTGCAGCAGGCGGTCCGCTTCGCGCTGTTCCACGTGCTGCAATCCGGCGCACGCGCCGAGCAGCGGGCGATCCCCGCCAAGGGGCTCACCGGCCCCGGTTACGACGGGCACGCGTTCTGGGACACCGAGATGTTCGTGCTCCCGGTGCTCACCGCCACCGCGCCGCATGCGGCCGCCGACGCGCTGCGCTGGCGACGTTCGACCATCGATCTGGCCCAGCAGCGGGCCGCTGACCTGCGCTGGTCGGGCGCGGCCTTCCCGTGGCGCACGATCCGGGGACAGGAGTGCTCGGCGTACTGGCCGGCCGGCACCGCCGCGCTGCACGTCAACGCAGACATCGCCGCCGCCGCGGTGCGCCTCGTGCAGTGGACCGGCGACGAGGCGTTCGAGCGAGAGTGCGGGCTGCCCCTACTGGTCGACACCGCCCGGCTGTGGATCTCGGTCGGCTACCACGGCGCGGACGGCGCGTTCCACATCGACGGCATCACCGGCCCGGACGAGTACAGCGCGCTCGTCGACGACAACACCTACACCAACCTGATGGCCCGGGCGAACCTGCGCGCCGCCGCCGACGTGGTCGAGCGCTACCCGGACGACACCGACGCGACGCCGGCCGAGGTCGCGTCCTGGCGCGCCGCCGCGGACGCGATGGCCGTCCCGTACAGCGACGACGGGATCCCCGAGCAGGACCGCGGCTTCCACCGGCACGCCGTCTGGGATTTCGCCGCCTCCGCCAAGCGCGGTGAATACCCGCTGCTGCTGCATGTGCCGTACATGGAGCTGTACGCCAAACAGGTTGTCAAGCAGGCCGACCTGATGCTCGCCATGCACTGGTGCGGGGACGCGTTCAGCCACGAGGAGAAGGCACGGGCGTTCGCGTACTACGAACCGTTGACGGTGCGCGACTCCTCGCTGTCGGCGTGCACGCAGGCGGTGATCGCCGCTGAGGTCGGGCAGCTGGAGCTGGCGCACGAGTACCTCTCCGAGGCGGCGTTGATGGACCTGCGCGACTTCGAGCACAACACCCGCGACGGCCTGCACATCGCCTCGCTGGCCGGCGCCTGGATCGCGGTCGTCGCCGGGCTGGGCGGGATGCGCGACCACGGCGGTGAGCTCTCCTTCGCCCCGCAGCTCCCGGATGCGATCACCCGGCTCCGCTTCGCGGTGCGCTGGCACGGGGCGACCGTGCGGGTCGCGGTGACGCCCAGCGAGGTCACGTACACCCTCGACGACGGCTCGCCCGGCGGGGTGCGGTTACGGCACCGTGGCGAGCCGTTCACGCTGCAAGCCGGGGCGACGGTGACCCGGCCCATCGTGCGGGTGCGGCCATCCACGCCGAGGCCTCGGCAGCCGGAAGGGCGCGCACCCGTCGTCTCGGGACTGCTCTCGACGGAGGAGATGGAATGAGCGCCCAGCCGCATGCAAACGGTGCGGCGACGACGGCGTACCGGGCGGCCCGCGATGTCTTGATCGAGCTGCGCGAGCAGGCACCGGCCGCGGCGGAGTGGTTCACCGCGCCGGAGTTCGACACGTTCAACTGGGCAATCGACTGGTTCGACGCGATCGGGCGTGGCAACGACCAAGTCGCGCTGTGGCTGGTGGAGGAGGACAGCAGCGAGGCGAGATACACCTTCGACGACCTGGTGCGCCGCTCAGACCAGGTGGCGACCTGGCTCGCGGGGATGGGCGCTGGCCGCGGCGACGCGGTGATGCTGATGCTCGGTAACCAGGTGCAGCTGTGGGAATCGATGCTCGCCGTGATGAAGCTGGGCGCGGTGATTCTGCCGACCACGACCGCGCTCGGGCCGGCCGACCTGACCGACCGGGTCGAGCGCGGCGCTGTGCGGTTCGTGCTCGCGAGCGGCGCCGACGCGGCCAAGTTCGTCGACGTCGCGGGCGACTACGGACGCATCTGCGTCGACGCCACCGTCGACGGCTGGGCCGACTACCGGCAGGCGTACTCGATCGCCGATCCCAAACCGTTCCCGTCGGTCACCGCGCCGGACGATCCGCTGCTGCTCTACTTCACGTCCGGGACGACGACCCGGCCGAAGCTGGTGCTGCACACCCAGGTGTCCTATCCGGTCGGCCATTTCTCCACGATGTATTGGCTGGGCCTGCGCCCTGGCGACGTGCACCTCAACATCAGCTCGCCGGGATGGGCCAAGCACGCGTGGAGCTGCTTCTTCGCGCCGTGGATCGCCGAGGCGACGATCTTCGTCTACAACTACGCACGGTTCGACGCCGCGGCGTTGCTGGAGCAGCTGCGCCGGGCGGGCGTGACGACCTTCTGCGCGCCGCCGACGGTGTGGCGGATGCTCATCCAGGCTGATCTCTCCGGCGGCCCCGGCGCGCTGCGCGAAGTTGCGGCCGCGGGCGAACCGCTGAACCCCGAGGTGATCACGCAGGTTCGCGAGGCGTGGCGACTCACCGTCCGCGACGGGTACGGGCAGACGGAGACCACCGCGCAGATCGGCAACCCTCCCGGCCAGCCGGTGAAGCCCGGCTCGATGGGCCGCCCGCTGCCCGGCGTGCCGGTCGTGCTGGTCGATCCCATCACCGGCAAGCCGGGCGACGACGGCGAGATCTGCCTAGACCTGTCGGTGCGTCCGGTGTCGCTGATGGCCGGCTACCAGGGCGATTCTGAACGCGCCGCCGACGCGATGGCCGGTGGCTACTACCACACCGGCGATGTCGCCACCCGGGACGGGGACGGCTACATCACCTACGTCGGACGCAGCGACGACGTGTTCAAGGCCTCGGACTACAAGGTGTCGCCGTTCGAGCTGGAAAGCGTGCTGATCGAGCACCCCGCGGTCACCGAAGCGGCGGTGGTGCCGGCGCCGGACCCGGTGCGGCTCGCGGTGCCCAAGGCGTACGTCACGCTGGCAGCCGGCTGGGCGCCGGAGCGCGACACCGCGCTGGCCGTGCTGCGACACGCCCGGGAGCACCTTCCGCCGTTCCTGCGGGTGCGGCGGCTGGAGTTCGTCCAAGCGCTGCCGAAGACGGTCTCCGGCAAGATCCGCCGGGTCGAGCTGCGAGCCTTCGAACAGGAGGTGGCCGACGGCGCGGTGGCCCCGTCCGGGCAGGAGTGGCGCGACGACCAGTTCCCCGAGCTCAAGGCGACCTGAGCCGGGGCGCCGCGGCCTTGCCATCGCGCCCGACGGCGGTGGCAAGCTGGGCATATGACCGCCACCATGCCTGCTGGCACTCCGACCCAACTGTTCGTCGACGGCAAGTGGGAGCCCGGCTCGCAGGGCTCGTTCGCGGTGCTCAACCCGTCCACGGGCGAGTCGATCACCGACGTGCCGCGAGCCGGCCTCGACGACCTCGACCGCGCGGTCTCCGCCGCGGCCGCGGCGCAACCTGCCTGGGCGGCGACCGCGCCCCGCGAGCGTGCCGAGGTGCTGCGCCGCACGTACGAGCTGATGATCCAACATCGCGAGGATCTCGCGTTCCTGATGTCGCTGGAGATGGGAAAGTCGCTCACGGACGCGCGGGGAGAGGCCAACTACGCGGCCGACTTCTTCCGCTGGTTCAGCGAGGAGGCCGTGCGCATCGGCGGCGAGCTGCGCACGGCGCCGTCCGGGCTGAACCGGATCCTGACGTTCCGCAAGCCGGTCGGCGTCGCGCTGCTGCTGACGCCGTGGAACTTCCCGGCGGCGATGGCCACCCGCAAGATCGCACCGGCGCTGGCCGCGGGCTGCACGGTGGTAGTGAAGCCGGCCGAGGACACGCCGCTCACCGCGCTGTACGTGGCGCAGCTGCTCAGCGAGGCCGGCGCGCCGGCCGGAACGGTCAACATGCTCACCACCGACCGGCCCGGCGAGCTGACCGAGGCGGCGCTGGCCGATCCACGAGTGCGCAAGCTGTCGTTCACCGGCTCGACCGGGGTTGGCCGGCTGCTGCTGAAGCAGGCCGCTGACCGCATCGTCAACACCTCGCTCGAACTCGGCGGGAACGACCCGTTCATCGTCCTCGACGACGCCGATCTCGACGCCGCCGTCGAGGGCGCGATGGTCGCCAAGACCCGCAACGGCGGGCAGGCGTGCACGGCGGCCAACCGGTTCCTGGTCACGGAGTCGGTGGCTGAGGAGTTCGCGTCCCGGATGGCCGCGGCGATGGGCGCGCTGCGGGTGGGTCCGGGCACGGACGAGCAGACCCAGCTCGGCCCGATGATCAGCGCGAAGGCGGTGGCGGGCATCGCCGACAAGGTCGACCGGTCCGTCTCGGCCGGTGCGCAGCCCGTGCTGGGAGCCAAGCCCATGCACGGCAACGGGTTCTTCTACCCGGCGACCGTGCTGACCGACGTGCCCCGCGACTCCGCCGTGGCCACCGAGGAGGTGTTCGGCCCGGTGGCGCCGATCATCGCGGTGCGCGACGACGACGAGGCGGTGGCGTTGGCGAACGACACCGAGATGGGGCTCACCGGCTACGTCTACTCCGGCTCACTGGCGCGCGGCCTGCGAGTGTGCGAGCGGCTCGAGGTCGGGATGGTCGGGCTCAACCGCGGCCTGGTCTCCGATCCGTCCGCGCCGTTCGGTGGCGTGAAGCAGTCGGGGATCGGCCGCGAGGGCGGCTACGAGGGCATCGAGGCGTATCTCGAGACGACGTACGTGGCCACGAGCTGGTAGCTGGGCTAGGACACCCGCGGCAGCCATGGCTTTCGCGCGGACTCGTACGCGGCGATCTCGTCGGTGTGCCGCAGTGTCAGCCCGATGTCGTCGAGCCCCTCGAGCAGCCGCCAGCGGCTGTAGTCGTCCAACGCGAATGCGTTCACCTGGTCACCCCAGCGCACCTGCCGCTCGACCAGGTCGACGGTGACCTCGGTGTCCGGTGCCGCTTCGACGTCGGCCCACAGCCGCTGCACGGTCTCTTCCGGCAGCACGACGCTCAGCAGCCCGGTCTTGAGCGAGTTGCCGCGGAAGATGTCCCCGAACCGGGGCGAGATAACGACGCGGAAGCCGTAGTCCATCAACGCCCACACGGCGTGCTCGCGCGAGGATCCGGTGCCGAAGTCCGGCCCGGCGAGCAGGATCGTCGCGCCGGCGTACTCCGGGCGGTTCAGCACGAAGTCCGGGTCGCTGCCGCGCCAGGCACTGAACAGCCCGTCCTCGAACCCGGATCGGGTGACCCGTTTCAGGTAGACGGCCGGGATGATCTGGTCGGTGTCGACGTTGCTGCGGCGCAGCGGCAGGGCCCGGCCGGTGTGCACGGTGAACTTCTCCATTGCCTTGGTCTCCCTTTCGGGGGCTAAAGGTCGGCGGGGCTGGTGAGCTGGCCGGTGACCGCCGTGGCGGCGGCCACGAGCGGGCTCACCAGGTGGGTGCGGCCGCCTTTGCCCTGGCGTCCCTCGAAATTGCGGTTGGACGTGCTCGCCGACCGTTCACCGGGGGAGAGCTGATCCGGGTTCATGCCCAGGCACATCGAGCAGCCGGCCTGCCGCCACTCCGCCCCCGCGGCGGCGAAGATCGCGTCGAGTCCCTCCGCCTCGGCCTGGATGCGCACCCGCGTCGACCCGGGGACGACCAGCATTCGCACGCCGTCGGCGACCCGTCGACCCTTGATCACCTCGGCGGCGGCGCGCAGGTCCTCGATCCGGCCGTTCGTGCACGAGCCGACGAAGACCGTGTCGACCCGGATGTCGCGCAGCGGCGTACCGGCCTGAAGTCCCATGTATGCCAGGGCCTTCTCCGCGGCAACCCGCGCGGACGCGTCCGCGAACGAGGCCGGGTCGGGCACCTGCTCGGACAGCGGGGCGCCCTGGCCGGGGTTGGTGCCCCACGTGACGAACGGGGTGAGCGTGCCGGCGTCCAGCATCACCTCGGCATCGAAGTTCGCATCGTCGTCGGTGCGCAGGCTCTGCCAGTACGCTACGGCGGCGTCCCACTGGTCGCCCTTCGGCGCGTGCGGCCGCTCTTTCAGGTAGGCGAAGGTCGTCTCGTCCGGGGCGACCATGCCGGCGCGCGCACCCCATTCGATGCTCATGTTGCAGACCGTCATCCGGCCCTCCATGGACATCCGCTGGAACGTCGAACCGCGGTACTCGACCATGTAGCCTTGGCCGCCGCCGGTGCCGGTCTTGGCGATCACGGCCAGGATGACGTCCTTCGGGGTGACGCCGGGCGGGAGGTCGCCATCGACGGTGACCGCCATCGTCTTCGGCCGGTCCATCGGCAGCGTCTGGGTGGCGAGCACGTGCTCTACCTGACTGGTGCCGATGCCGAATGCGAGCGCGCCGAACGCGCCGTGCGTCGAGGTATGCGAGTCACCGCAGACGATGGTCATCCCGGGCTGCGTGAGCCCGAGCTGGGGTCCTATGACGTGCACGATGCCCTGGTTCGCGTCGCCCATGGGGTAGAGCTCGATGCCGAACTCGGCGCAGTTGCGCCGCAGCGTCTCGACCTGGGTGCGGCTGACCGGGTCGGCGATCGGCTTGTCGATATCGACGGTCGGCACGTTGTGGTCTTCGGTAGCGACCGTGAGGTCGGGCCGGTGGACCGGTCGGCCCGCGGCCCGCAGCCCGTCGAACGCCTGCGGGCTGGTGACCTCGTGGACGAGATGCAGATCGACGTAGAGCAGGTCCGGCTCGCCGGCCGCGCTGCGAACAACGTGGGTCTGCCAGAGTTTCTCGGCCAGCGTCTTGCCCATGCCGCCCTCCCCTTGCTGTCTCACTATCCAAGACTCTAGTATCGCGTTGTGGGACAGCATAGCGGCATCGGTGTCGTTGACAAGACTGTCGCCATCCTCGACGCGGTCGGCGCCGCCCCCCAATCGCTCGCCGATCTCGTCGGGTCGACCGGTCTGCCCCGTGCTACCGCGCACCGGCTGGCGGTCGCGCTGGAGGTGCATCGGCTGCTGACCCGCGACGCCGACGGGCGCTTCGTCCTCGGCCCCCGGGTCGGCGAGCTGGCCAGCGATCTTCCGGACCCGCTCGTCTCGGCCGCGCGGCCGGTGCTGGCCTGGGTGCGCGACGAGTGCGGCGAGAGCTCGCAGCTGTACCGGCGCGACGGCAACGTGCGGGTCTGCGTGGCCGCGGCCGAACGGGCCACCGGGCTACGCACAACCGTGCCGGTGGGGGCGCGGCTTCCGCTGACGGCCGGGTCCGGCGCGCAGGTGCTCTGCGCGTGGGCCGACGATCACGCCCTCGACGACGTCCTGGCCCGTGCCGCCTTCAGCGAGCGGGTCCTCGCAGAAGTGCGTCGGCGTGGCTGGGCGCAGTCGATCGGCCAGCGCGAGGCAGGTGTCGCCTCGGTGTCGGCACCGGTCCGCGATATCTCCGGAGGGGTCGTGGCCGCCATCTCGATCTCGGGACCGATCGATCGACTCGGCCGCGCTCCCGGCCAGCGGCTCGCGCCGGTACTCATGAGCGGTGCTCGCCGCATCACGGCCGCGCTGACCCGCTGATGCGCAGCGAACGTCGCGCGCCTACGACCTGCGCCCGCGGCGTCTATAGCGGGTGCGGCAACGGTGGCAACCTCGTCCCCCTGCTTGACGCCGGGCTCGATCTGATCGAACTGGATGTCTCCGCCGAAGCCCTCACGCAGCTGCGCTGGCGGCGACAAGGTCGCCGATCGCTTCGTCGTCGGCGGTCTCTCGCTGCTGCCGCCTGCTCGCCACGACATCGTCATTGGTATCGAGCTGTTCCAGCACAGCACACGGTCGCAGTCCCACGGGCACATCGCGGCTGCGCCCACCCGCGTCGCGCCGGGCGGCCTGTTCTGTCTGCGCGTCAACGCCTCCTCGACCGAGGTGGAACATGATCATGAGCGTTTCGAGCGATCGCCCGACGGCGGATTCACCGTCCGCTACCTCGCCGTCCCGAAGGCCGGCCTAGACATCATTTCTTCGCAGATCGGAGTTGCGAGCGTTTGCAGGCGACCGCTTCAATGCGGTTCTGCCGCTGCGACTACAGACCACGCCGCGTGTCCCTCCCGCCCTCGGAACCTGGTCGAAGTGGGAAGCGATCTGGCGATGCCAGCCCTGACCTGGCATCGGTTGCACACTGCCAGCGCCTCAGGGCGGCGGCGGCACTGTTGGATCGTGCGCAGTGTTACGGATCGGCCTTTGCTCGGGGTCGACGTGTGGGGGCGGGATCCATTCGGGCAGGCCGTCGGTGATGGTTACGTGCCAGCCGCGGCGGGCGAAGTTGCGGTGGTGGTGTCCGCAGAGCAGGGTGAGGTTGTCGGTGTCGGTGAGCCCGTCGTCGAGCCAGTCGATGACGTGGTGGGCCTGGCACCAGGCGGGTGGGTAGTCGCATCCTGGGAAGGAGCAGCCGCCGTCGCGGGCGGCGAGCGTGATGCGCTGCCCGGCCGACGCGGTGCGCCGGGCGCGGCCGTAGTGCAGGATGCCGCCGGTGGTGTCGCGCAGGACGGTGTAGATGCTGGCTTGGTCGGCTAGGTGCAGCGCGTCGCGGACCGGGACCAGCCCGCCGTGCCCGGTGCTGGCGTAGCCGTGGCCGGTGTGGGCCTGTTCGGGGGTCAGGGTGAACAGCACGGTGGCCGGGGTGCCGCCGCAGTCGGGCAGCGTGCCCGAGCGCAGGAGCCGCTGCGCGCAGTCGGCCAGGGCGTCGTGTAGCCGCTGCCCGGCGGTTCTGGTGTCCGGGCCGTCCGGGCCGGTCGGGCGGGGCGTGGCGAGCGGGTCGAGCACCGCCTGCCACATCGCCAGGGATTCCGGGGTCAGGTGCGCCCGGAGTTCGCCGGTGCCGTCCCGGTTCGGGGTCAGCGCCGCGTGCCTGCTGCGTTGCCGGTCCTGCTGGTCGGTGAGGGTGCCGTCCGGGTCCAGGCGTGCGGTGATCAGCGCGGCCAGTTTGGCCAGCAGGTCGGGGTCGAAGTGTGCGGCGTCGCCGACCAGCCGCTGCTCGACGGCGGGCCCGTGTTGGAGCTGCACCGCGGCGGGCAGCCGTTGCACGCAGCGGGTGATCACCCGCGCCTGCTCCGGGCTGATCGCGCCGTCGGCTTGGGCCGCGGCCACGGTCGGGAAGATCGGGGGCAGCGGTTCGCCGGTCACCGCCCGGCGCGGGCCGAGGTCCACCGCGGCGGCGTAGCGTGCGGTCGCCTCCCGGGGCGAGAGCCGCAGCGTCTCGCGGAGCAGGGTCTTGGTGTCCCGGCAGCAGCGCTCGCCGGCCACCCCGCGGGCGTCCAGTTCGGCGATCAGCCGGTGGTCGTGTGCCGGCAGCCGCCGCCGCTGGGTCTCCACCCCGCGCAGCAGCGCCAACAGACCGTCCGGGGTCAGCGCGGTGAGGTTCAGCTCGGCTAGGTCGTCGACCAGCTCCGACAGCCGGCCGAGGATCTCCTCGACCGGGTCGGCGACGTCGACTGACATGCCTCAAGTGTATCGAACACGTGTTCGCAGAGCAAGAGATTTGCCCGGCGGAATAAGGCGAATCTCCGCCAAGACGGAGCCAGCGGGCAGCAGCGCTAGCGCGTCGCAACAGAGCAGCGGCGCCCGGCCCGAAGACCAACTCCTCGTAGATGCCGCTCTTTAACCCCGAGCGCAACCCCAGCCGACCAGATTCGGGGTCGGCACAGTCGGGTAGCGACGCTCGGCCTCGTGGCACCAGACGACCATCGCTGGCGGCCATCCGCAACAGTTCGTTCAGAAGCCAGAGTGCCGCGCTGTTCGCACAGATTTTCCTTGTCGCGTGGGCCTGTTCTCGGAGGTGCGCACCGATGCGCTTGAGTCGGCGGGCTTCCAGCAACGCCCGCCCCATCGAGAAATCTCCTGCGACACCGGCGGATTGTGTTGTTGTCGAGGCCAGAAAGGCTTACCGTGTCGTGCGAATCGGTCACCGTGGCCGAACGGAACGTCCAGGAGGACCCGTGCCCAACAAGGCCCAGTTCATCGATCAGCTCGCCGAGCACTTCGATGGAGACAAGAAGCGCGCGGGCGCAGCGCTCGACGCCGTCATCAAGACCGTCTACGTCAACATCGTCAAGGGCGAGCGAGTCGCCCTGACCGGCTTCGGCATCTTCGAGAAGCGCGACCGCGCCGCGCGTACGGCGCGCAACCCGGCAACCGGCGCCAGCGTCAAGGTGAAGAAGACCTCGGTGCCCGCGTTCCGGGCCGGCGCCGAGTTCAAGGCGGTTACGAGCGGCGCAAAGAAGCTGGGGAAGGCACCGGCGAAGAAGGCTGCCACCAAGGGCGCGGCGAAGGCACCGGCGAGGAAGTCGACAGCGAAAGCGCCTGCCAAGAAGTCCGCGGCACCGGCGAAGAAGTCGACCGCGAAGAAGACCCCTGCGAAGAGGTCGCGTTAGCAGAAGCCGAAGGGGCCCCGGCGCGAGTCGGGGCCCCTTCGGCGTGTCTCGTGCCGTCGCACCGTCAGCCCATTAGTTTCGTCGTGCCTGCTGCTCGACGAGGCGGTACTTCTGCACTTTCCCGGTTGCGGTCATCGGCAGCTCGTCGGCGCGCATCATTTGCACGCCGCGAGGCACCTTGAACGGAGCGAGCCGTTCCCGGCAGTGCCGAAGGATGTCACGCTCGTCCAAGACGCCGCCTTCCACCGGTGTCACCCAGGCCCACGCCACCTCTCCGTACCGCTCGTCGGGCACACCCGCCACATACGCCTGCTCGACCCCCGGCAGGCCGCTGATCAGCTGCTCGATCTCCTTGGGCGCGACCAGTTCTCCGCCGACCTTGAAGAGTTCGCGGCTGCGGCCGGTCAGTTCCAGATAGCCGTCCGGCCTGATCCGGCCGAGGTCGCCGGTGCGCAGCCAGCCGTCGCGCAGCGCGTACGTCGTCGCCGCCACGTCGTCGAAGTAGCCGCGCGTCACGATCGGTCCGGTCACGGCCAACTCGCCTTCCGCGCCCTCGGGCAGCGGCTCGCCGCTGAACGGGTCGAGCGTGCGGTAGCGCGCCAGCCGCCCGTCGAGCGCCGGATCGCCGGCCACCCCACCGAGCTTCGGCGTGCCGACCGTCTCGGCAACGACCTGCACCGGATCAGCGGGCTGGGTCAGCGTCGTCGCCGCAGACACCTCTGTTTGGCCGTAACCGGTGAAGAGCATCGACGGGCCCAACGAGGCGAGCACCCGTTCCCACAGCCACACCGGCGCCGGCGCGGCCGCCGACATCACCGACTGCAGGCTCGCGAGGTCGTAGCGCTGCTTCTCGGCCTGCTCCACGACAGTGATGGTCATAGTCGGCACGAACAGCACCTCGTTGACGCGGTCCCGCTCGATCGAGGCCAGGACGCTGCGCGGGTTGAACACCCGGTGCGGTACGACAGCGCCCCCGACCACCATCGACGCGAGCAGCCCCTCGACGTAGCCGAACACGTGGTACATCGGCAGCGCGAACAGCACGCGCCAGCCGTCGTCGAACGCGCGGTGGTACGCCGAGCCGTAGGCGCTGCGCAGCAGCATGTCGTGCGTGAGCATTGCGCCCATCGCGTGGCCGGTGGTCCCGGAGGTGAAGACGATGTCGCAGACGGCGTCCGGGTCGACCGCCGCCTGCCGGGTATGCACCGCAGCCATCGGCGTCCCGCGATCGGCGAGGCCGGCGAGGTCGAGCGCGCCATCTCGGGCGCCGCGGTCGATGAGAACTATCTGGCGCAGCAACGGCAGTTCGTCGCTCCGCACGCCGGCGGGCCAGCCGGGGACGACCCGATCCAGCACTTCCAGGAAGTTGGTGGCGAGCGAGGCGTCGATCGTGACGAGCACGCACGCGCCGGAGCGGTGCAGCGCCGCGCGAAGCTCGTCGGCGCGGTAGGAGTAGTTCAACGGCACGGCGACGGCTCCCACCCGGGCGACCGCGAGTTTGAGCGCGGCGAACTCGACCCGGTTGTCGAGGATTAGGGCGACCCGGTCGCCCGGCGAGACCCCGAGATCGAGCAGCCCCGCGGCGAGCCGCCGCGAGTAGTCGGCTACATCGCGATAGGTCATCGTCGTCGATTCGCCGATCACGTAAGGGCGGTCGGCGAACCGCGCGGCGAGCGCGTCGAAGCGGTCGGCTAGGTTGACCGGGCGCCACTCGACGTGCTGCCCGTCCAGCGCCTTGCGGCGGCGTTCGATCTCTGCGCGGTCCACGCCGGTCACGTTAGGCTCCCTCCTTTGCGCGGTCGCGCGGCACCACCGTCATGGCGGGGGGTATGGGTCCGCGCTCACCAACTCGCCGCCGGTGAAGCAGAGCACCCAGAATCCGCCCTTGCGCGTGGCCGGGTCCCGCGAGGCAGCCAGCGTGCCGATCAGCCCAGGCACCGTCTCGCCCTGGCTGCTCGCCACCACGACGCTGCCCGGACGGGCCAGGGCACGCAATGCCGCCAGTGAGGCGTCCGGATCGGCCTGATAGCACCGATCGGAGAGCTCATCCACGATCTCGACCGACAGGCCGGCCTGCGCGGCGAACGGCTCGACCGTCTGCACGCAGCGCGCGAGGCCTGCCGAGACCACGTGGTCCGGCGCGAACAGCGGCAGGACGTCCGCGAACCACCGGGCCTGGCGGACGCCGTCGGCGTCCAGCGGCCGCTCGTCGTCGTGGCCGTTCCACCGGGCGCGGCTGCCCGCCTTCGCGTGTCGCAGCAGGACGACCACCGTGTCGGGTACCGGCGCCGACGCGAACGCCTCCAGCACGGCGCGGTCGCCGGCGTAGGTCAACCGTGCCCCAGCATCCGGCACGGGCAGCCAGGCGAAGTCGTCGACCTCCGATGACCGGACGAACGTTCCGCCGAGCGAACGCATCGCCCAGAACGCCACGGTCTTGGGTGTGCCGCGGTGTTCGTACGCGGCGCCGGGCAGCCGTCTGGTCACCGCGACGCGCAGCCCCGTCTCCTCACCCACTTCCCGCACCGCCGCCTGGAGCTCCGACTCGCCGCACTGCAGCTTGCCCTTGGGCAGTGTCCAGTCGTCATAACGTTCCCGGTGGATCAGCGCGACCTCGACGCGCCCGGGGCTGCGCTGCCACACCACTCCGCCGGCGGCCCGGATCCGCTCGCTCACTACACTGGCTCTTCGCGCAAGCGCTCATCGCTCGCTCGCTCCGCTCCGTGCCAGCCAGCGGGCCGTGGGACCGCAGCGATGCTCACTCGCTCACTAAACTGGCTCTTCGCGCAAGCGCTCATCGCTCGCTCCGCTCCGTGCCAGCCAGCGGGCCGTGGGACCGCAGCGATGCTCACTCGCTCACTCGTCCCGGCCGCCGAGCTGCTTGAGCAGCAGGTCCTGGTAGTCGACCCGCCGAGCCCCACCCGAACGCAGCCATCTGCCGTCGGGCTGCAGCTCCCAGGCGGACGTCTCCGGCGAGAACGCGGCGTCCAGGCAGAACCGGATGTGCCCCGTCGCGGTGCGGTCACGGACCCGGCAGAGCACCTCCACCCGACGGTCGAGGTTGCGGTGCATCAGGTCGGCCGATCCGATCCAGTACTCGGGGTCGCCGTCGTTGGCGAAGTAGTAGATCCGGGAATGCTCGAGAAACCGGCCGAGGATCGACCGGGTGGTGATGTTCTCCGACAAGCCCGGGACGCCGGAGCGAATCGTGCAGAACGTGCGCACCAAGAGGTCGACCCGCACGCCGGCTCGCGACGCGCGGTAGAGCGCATCGATCGCCTGCTCGTCCACGAGGTGGTTCGTCTTGAACTGGATATGCGCGGCGCGACCGGCCCGCGCGTGCTCGATCTCGCGCTCGATCCGTCCGATCAGCCCGGAGCGCAGGCCCTGCGGCGCCACCAGCAGGGAGCGGTACTCGATCTGCCGGGAGTACCCGGTCAGCACGTTGAACAGGTCGGTCAGGTCGGCGCAGATGTCCTCGTCGGCGGTGAACAGGCCGAGGTCCTCGTAGAGCCGGGCGGTCTTGGAGTGGTAGTTGCCGGTGCCGACGTGCGCATACCGACGGATCGTCCCGCCCTCCTGGCGCACCACCAGCGCGGTCTTGCAGTGCGTCTTCAGCCCGACGACGCCGTAGACGACGTGGCAGCCCGCTCGTTCCAGCGCGCGCGCCCACTTGATGTTGGCCTGCTCGTCGAAGCGCGCCTTTATCTCCACCAGCGCGACTACCTGCTTGCCGGCCTCGGCCGCGTCGATCAGCGCGTCGACGATGGGGGAGTCGCCCGACGTCCGGTACAGCGTCTGCTTGATGGCAAGGACGTTCGCGTCGGCGGCGGCCTGCTCGACGAACCGCTGCACGCTCGTGGCGAACGACTCGTAGGGATGGTGCACGAGCACGTCGCCGTCTCGCAGCGTGGCGAACACCGACTTCGGCGTCTCACCCTCGGCGAAGCGCGGATGGGTGGCCGGCACAAACGGGCGGTCCTTGAGTGCCGGCCGGTCGAGCTCGTATACCTGCCAGAGTGCGGTCAGATCCAACAGGCCCGGAACGCGCACCACGTCGTCCTTCTGCACGTCGATCTCGCTGGCCAGCAGGGAGAGCACCGACTCGTCGATGTCCTCGGCGACCTCCAGCCGCACGGCCGGACCGAACCGGCGGCGCACCAGCTCCCGCTCGAGCGCCTGCAGGAGGTCCTCGTCGCGGTCCTCCTCGACCTCGAAGTCGGCGTTGCGGGTCACCCGGAAGACGTGGTGTTCGACGACCTGCATGCCCGGGAACAGCATCGGCAGGTGCGCCGCGATGAGGTCCTCGAGCGGCAGAAACTCCGCCTCGACCAGCGAGTGAGAGACCACGACGAACCGCGGCACGTTGTTGGGCACCTTCACCCGCGCGAAACGCTCCACCTCGCTCGCCGGGCCCCGCACCAGCACCGCAAGGTTGATCGATAGCCCGGAGATGTAGGGGAACGGGTGCGCCGGGTCGACCGCCAGCGGCGTCAGCACCGGAAACACCTTGGCGCGGAAGTACTCGCCGAGCCGGCGTCGCTCCTCGTCGTCGAGCGAATCCCAGCGGACGATCGCGATTCCCTGCTCCGCCAAGGCGGGTTGGACGTCGTGCAGGAAACAACCGGCGTGCCGGGCGGCGAGCTCGCGGGTGCGCTCGGCGAGCTCGGCGAGCGTCTCGCGCGGGGAGAGGCCGTCGGGCGAGGTGAGCTGCAGGCCCATGTCGGCGCGCCGCTTCAGGCCGGCCACGCGCACCATGTAGAACTCGTCCAGGTTGCTCGCGAAGATGGCGAGGAACTTCATCCGCTCGAACAGGGGCCGGCGGCGGTCCTCGGCCAACGCGAGCACCCGAGCGTTGAACGCCAGCCAGGAGAGCTCGCGGTTGCTGAACCGATCGGCGGGCAGGTCCGGCGCGGCGTCCGGCTCGGGCAGCAGGTCGCCGCCCGGCACCGCGTCGGTCGGGTCGAGTTCGATCACCCGCACCGCGTCCGGCTGCGCAGCCCGCCCGGCCGGTGACGGGGTGGACCTCGCGGCGCTCACCTTTGCGCCTCTTCTGCCATGCGCACATCATCCACCGATTCCCGCCGAGGGTGCGGGCGAGTGTGCCGGCGCGCTGCGCTCAGGCCGGCCGCGCTCGCAACGACGCGAGCACCGCGCGGGTGTGCGCGCCGACGCCGATCGCCTCGGTGGTGTCGAGGTCGTCCATCGTGTCGACATCGCGGCGCAGGCCGGCCCCGGCCGGCAAGGCGAACGCGTCCGCCGAATGGCGTGCCGCGGACCGGTAGCCGAACGCCGGCCGCAGGTCGCTGCCCGGCGCAACGGCGAGCAGCGTAGTTCCGGTTCCGGCCGCGTCCGCGACGAACGACCGTGGGTAGGCAACCGCGGCGCGCAGCGCGGCGTCGAGCTCGGCGGACGTCAGCGCCGGAAGGTCTCCCACCAGCGCGGCGATCCCGTCGTCCGGCCACGCTGCGTGGGCGTGCCGAGCCCCGTCGACCAACGCCGGATTCAGGCCCACCGACGTCTGCACCAGGACGGGATCCCACTCGCTTGTGGCGCGGTCGGTGATGACGAGCATCCGCGCCACGCATCGGGCGCCCCGCACCGCGGCAACCGTGTCGGCGCGCATCGCACGGACCAGGAGCGCGTGCCGTGCGCTGTCGCCGGCGAGCAGGCGCGACTTCGCCTCCGGCAGCGACTTCATCGGCAGCAGCACCGTCCAGCGCACCGTCCGACGATAGAGGGTCGCGCGCCGGCCACCGAAAATCGGGCAGACTGCGTACCGGATCGTCGAGCGAGAGGGGTGCCGCCGTGCCGAGGCCGAAGACGCTCCGCGGCGCCGGGCGCCGGGAGAAGCTCGGGTTCTGGTGGGGCCTCGCCTGGCTGGTGCTGTACGCGCCGGTCGGTGCGCTGGTGAAGCTGCGCTACCGCTGCATCGACTCGGTGCCGCAGCACGGCGGCGCGATCCTCGTCGTCAACCATGTGTCACACGTCGACCCGTTCCTCGTCGCACGCTTCGTCGTGGACGCGGGCAGGGTTCCGCGCTTTCTCGCCAAGGAGAGCATCTTCCGGGTACGCGTGGTCGGTTACGTCGTGCGCCGGATGGGTCACGTACCGGTCAAGCGCGGCACCGTCGACGCGCAACAGGCCCTGGCCGCGGCCGCCGACTCGCTGCGCAACGGCAACGTCATCGTCCTGCACCCGGAAGGGACGGTCACCCGCGACCCGGAGTGGTGGCCCATGTCGGCAAAGACCGGCGCAGCGCGGCTGGCGCTGCTCGTCCCGGACGTGCCGGTTATACCTGTCGCGCAGTGGGGTGTGCAGCGCTCGATCGACCTCTACCGCAAGCACGTGCGGCTGCTGCCCCGCGTCGAGCACTTCATCATGGCCGGCAAGCCGGTCGACCTCTCGGCGTTCCGCGGCGCCAAGCCGACCGCCGAGACGCTGCGAACGATGACCGACCTGATCATGGGTGCGCTCCGCGACCAGGTGGCCGAGCTGCGCGGCCTCCCCGCGCCGACCGGCGAGTTCTACAAGTGGGCGCGACCATGAGCTCTCGCGCGAGGGCCGCGGTGCTGGGGGCGGGGTCGTGGGGCACCACGTTCGCGAAGGTGCTCGTCGACGCCGGCAGCGACGTCGTGCTCTGGGCGCGCCGCCAGGACCTCGCCGATCGCATCAACGCGGGGAAGGGAAACGACGAGTACCTGCCGGGCATCACCCTGCCGCCGGCGCTGCGCGCCACGCACGACCACGTCGCGGCGCTCGACGGCGCGGACATCGTGGCGTTCGCCATCCCGTCCCAGTCGCTGCGGCAGAACCTCGCCGGCTGGGCGGGTCACCTGCCGACGAGCGCCACCCTGGTGAGCCTGATGAAGGGCGTCGAGCTGGGCACCCTGGAGCGGATGAGCGAGGTCATCGCCGAAGTCGCCGGGGCGCCGACGGAGCGGATCGCGGTGATCTCCGGGCCGAATCTGGCCCTGGAAATCGCCGCCGAACAGCCCACCGCGACCGTGGTCGCGTGCACCGACCCGGACCGGGCGAGCGCCGTGCAGCGTGCCTGCGCGAACGGGTACTTCCGCCCGTACACGAACGCCGACGTCGTCGGCTGCGAGCTCGGCGGCGCGGTGAAGAACGTCATCGCGCTCGCCTGCGGGATGACGCAAGGGATGGGTCTCGGCGACAACACCCGGGCGTCGCTGATGACCCGCGGCCTGGCGGAGATCGCCCGGCTCGGCGCCGCGCTGGGCGCCGACCCGATGACCTTCGCCGGCCTCGCCGGGCTCGGTGACCTGGTCGCCACCTGCTCCTCGCCGCTGTCCCGAAACCGCACGTTCGGCGAACGGCTGGGACGCGGCGAGTCGCTCGCGCACGCCCAGGCGGCCGCTCACGGCCAGGTCGCAGAGGGCGTCAAGTCCTGCCGGTCGGTGCTCGAGCTCGCCCAGCGGCACGGTGTCGACGTGCCGATCACCCGGGCGGTCGACGCGGTCTGCTTCGCCGGGCTGAGCCCGTCGGTGATGGTCCGCCAGTTGATGTCGCGCACGATGAAAAGCGAATGACCTGAGCGTTTGCCCGAATCTTCCGGCGCGCCGGGCACCGATATGGCAGGCTGCGATATGGGAGCATCTTGCCGTGACGTGTGAATCCGATCGGGGGACTGAGTGAGGATCATTCACCTCACCGATTCCTTCGCCCCCCAGATCGGCGGGATCGAGCGCCAGGTTCAGTCACTAGCCAGCCATCAGCGCGCTGCCGGCCACGATGTCACCGTCGTCACGGCAGTCCCCGGACCGGGAGTGGACGGTCTGCACGTTGTACGCCCGGCGGTGCCGCGCTGGTGGGTGACACTGTCGCCGCGGCAGCTTCGGCGGCTGACCGTTCAGGCGCTCGGCGACGAGCCGGCCGACGCGATCGTGCACGCGCACCTCTCGGTTGCCTCGCCGCTGGCCGTGCGCGTCGCCCAGTCCGCGACCCGCAGGCGCTTTCCGATCGCGATCACGGTGCACTCCATGTGGCCGTCACCGGCGGTCGCGCGGGCCGCGAACCTCCCGTACTGGAGCACGCAGATCCGCGGCGAATGGTCGGCGGTGAGCACGGTCGCCGCGAAGCAGGTCGCCCGAATGTTGCCCCGCGACCGCGTGCTGGTGGTGCCGAACCTGGTCGACACCGACTGGTGGCGCCCCCGCCGCGGCTCGGCCCCGGCCGCGCTGTCCGGCGTCGTGCGCATCGTGACGGTGGGCCGGCTCGCGGGGCGAAAGCGGATCGGGCCACTGCTCGAGATTCTGGCCTGCGTCCGGCGTCAGGTCGATGCGCGTATCGGGATGGACGTGACCATCGTCGGCGACGGCCCCCGGCGCGGCGAGCTCGCCCGTCGCATCGAGCAGTACGGCATGGCCGATTGGGTGCACCTGGCCGGGCAGCAACCCCCTGAAGCCATCCGCTCGCTGCTGCATCGCTCGGATCTTTTCGTCGCGCCGGCGCACCGGGAGTCGTTCGGCATCGCCGCGCTCGAGGCGCGCGCCGCCGGGGTTCCGGTGGTCGGGTTCCAGGTGAGCGGGCTCGCCGACTTCATCGTCGACGGCCGCGACGGCGTGCTCGTCGACAGCGACGACGAACTCGCCAGCGCACTCACCGAGCTCGTCCGCCGGCCGAGCAAGCTGGCCCGGCTGCGGGCGTGCGCGGTGAGCGACGAGCCCGGGGTCGGCGCGACCGCTGCCGTCCGGGCGGTCGCCGAGCTGTACGAGCGGGCTCTGACGGGCGTGGGACCCGTCCGCAGGCCGCCACGAAGGGCGGTCAACACTCGGCCGCTCGTCGGCACCGGGCAGGGCCCCGGATGAGCCGCCGGCAGACCATCGTCTCTTTCCACGCCCACCCCGACGACGAGGCGCTCTATACCGGCGCAACGCTCGCCCGGCTCGCCGCACAGGGCCACCGCGTGATCCTCGTCGTCGCCACGTCCGGAGGGGCCGGGCTCACGCGGTACGACCTCGCGGCCGACGCGCTGGCGGGCGAGCGCCGCGACGAGGTCGAGCGCAGCGGGGCGGCGCTCGGCTGCGCCCGCGTCGTGCATCTGGGCTACCCGGACTCCGGCTCGCGGGCCGACCAGCCCGCGCCCGCGGGAAGCTTCGCGGCCATCCCGGTCGAGCAGGCCGCGGTCCAGCTCGCCGCCGTTTTGACCGAAGAGCACGCGGACGTGCTCACCGTCTACGACGCCCGGGGCGGCTACGGCCACCGCGACCACGTGCGGGTACACGAAGTGGGACTGGCCGCCGCGCGCCTCGCGGGCACGCCGCGGGTGCTGCAGGCCACGATCGACCGCACCGCCATGGCCCGTGCGCTGCGCGTGCTCGGCTTGCTCCGCCTCGTCCCGGAGGGCACGGCGACTCAGCTGCAAAGCAGCTGGTACTCCGCCCGCGACGAGATCACCCACCGTGTCCCGGTCGGCGAGTTCGCGGCCGCGAAGCGAGCGGCGCTGGCCTGCCACCGCAGCCAGACCGAGGGCGGTCGGGGCCCGCGGACGGTAAGCCTGCTGCTGCGCCTGCCCCGCCCGTTGTTCCGGCTCGTCTGCGGCACCGAGTGGTTCGTCGAGACCGGCGCGGCCCCCCTCGCGCAGCCGCTGCGCGACCCGCTCGTCCCGGCGCCTCACGCCGCTGCCCCCGCGATGGTTGCCCGATGATCGGCGCGGTCCGGCTCCGAATGAGCCGCCGGCGCGCGCTGCAGGTCACGGCCTGCGCCGTGCTCACCGGCGGGGCAGCCGCGCTGGTGGCCACCGTGCCGCGGCTCACCGGCTCGACCTGGGCGGCCGTGCGCGGCCAGTTGGCCGGTATCGGCGCGGGCACGGCGTTCGCCCTCGCGGGACTCTGGCTGGCCGGCCTGGTCGTCTACACCGTGGCGATGACCTCGAGCATGCCGGGCTTGTCGCACAAGCGGGCGCTCGCGCTGAACCTCGCCGGCAGCGGCGCGGCGAACCTGTTGCCGTTCGGCGGGGTGGTCGGCACCGGCGTCAACGTTGCGATGATCCGGTCCTGGCGGCTGTCGCTGCGCCACTTCGCCAGCTCCGCCGCCGTCCTCAACGTGGTGAACCTGGTCACCAAGCTGACCCTGCCCGTGATCGCCGGCATCGTCGTGAGCCGGCAGAAGGATGTCGCGCCGTGGCTCGGCCGGTCAGCATGGGCCGCTTCGGCCCTCGGCGTCGCCGTGGTCGCGGTCATGGTCTGGGCGCTGGTCTCACACGCGTGGGCCGCCCGCGTCGACGGATTCGTCCGCCGGCTCTCCCGCGGCCGGATCACGGACGGCGGCCACGTGGCCGGCCTGCAGCGCCAGGTCCGCGACGTGTTCCGGCTGCGCTGGCGGGGTCTGACCACCGGAATGACCGGTTACGTCCTGCTGCAGTGGGCGATGTTCGCGCTGTGCCTGCACGCCGCCGGGGTCGGTGCCGGCGTCGGGGCGGTCTTCGCGGCCTTCGCCGTCGAGCGCGCGGTGACCCTCGCGGTCGTCACCCCGGCCGGCACCGGCATCGCCGAGGCAGCGAGCGCCGGGCTGCTCGTCGCGCTCGGCTTCAATCCGGCGGCCAGCGCGGCCGGCGTGCTGCTGTACCGGCTGTTCGTCTACCTCGCCGAGATCCCGGTGGGCGTCCTGGTGCTCGGCGCCTGGGCGTCGATCCGAGTGACGCGGCGCGGGCGGTCGGCGGTCAGCGCCAGCCCGACTGCGATCACGGCCAGCCCGCCCACCGCATCGAGCAGGTAGTGGTTGCCGGTGCCCAGCACCACCAGGGTCGTGCATAGCGGGTAGAGCCAGGCCAGGTGGCGCCAGCGGGTCGCGGCTGTTCCGGCGACGGCCGCGGCGCACCACAGCGCCCATCCGACGTGCAGGCTGGGCATCGCCGCGAAGTCGTTGACCAGCGAGCTGGCGCTGTGCGTCTCGACCGAGCCGAGGATGTGGTGCACGGCAAGGGTGTCGGTGATACCCGGCAGCGCCAGCCGCGGCGGCGCGAGCGGCCACATCCAGAAGACGACCAGCGACCCCACGCTGGCGATGATCAGCCCCGACCGCCAGCGTCCATACCGGGACGGGTGGCACAGCCACAGCCACAGCAGCACGGCTGGCGTGAGGACGTAGTGCAGGCTGTCGTAGTAGTAGCCGGCGACGACCGCCAGCGTCGACCACGCGTTGACCGCGTGGTCGACGGAGAGTTCCGGGTTCAGATGCAGCCAGTGCTCCCACCGCATCAGCTCGCCGGCGTCGGCGAACGCGGTGCCCCGCCGCCACGGCGCGGCGCCCTGCACCAGCTCGTAGAGGAAGTAGCCGAAGCCGATGGTGAGGATCTCGACCCACCACGCCTGCCGCGCCCAGGCCAGGTTGGGCCGGCGCGCGGGTGGCGACGCTGGCGGCGCTGGCGGCGCGGTCCGGTCGTCGCCGTCGGAGTAGAAGCCGTCGACCACGACCGGCGGGGAAGATACGGCCTGGTGCACGCGCCCACGCTACTAAACGCGCGCCACCCGTTTGCCGCTTTTGACAGCGCGCGATCAGCATCCGCGCGGCGCACACCGGCGCACGGCTGCGCGCTCGGTAGCGTGGGCGCACATGAGCCCGCGGGAGCGCATCCGAGTGGCGGTCGTCTACGGCGGGCGCAGCAGCGAACACGGGATCTCGGTGGTGTCCGCCGGCAGCGTGCTCTCCGCGCTCGATCCGGACCGCTACGACGTCGTCCCCATCGGCATCACCCGGCGCGGCGGGTGGGTGCTGACCGAGGCCGATCCCGAGAAGCTGCAGATCACCGGGCGCACGGTGCCCGAGGTGGAGACCGGAACGTCGGTGATGCTGCCGGGCGACCCGACCGCCGGCGAGCTGGTGGTCCTGGAACCGGGCGAGGGCGCGCGAATGCTCGGCACGGTGGACGTCGTCTTCCCGGTGCTGCACGGCGCGTTCGGCGAGGACGGCACGATCCAGGGCCTGCTCGAAATGGCCGGCGTGCCCTACGTCGGGGCGGGGGTGTTCGCCAGTGCCGCCGCGATGGACAAGGAGTTCGCCAAGAAGCTGCTGCGCGCCGAAGGCCTGCCCGTCGGGCCGTTCGTCGCGCTGCGCCGTGGCGCGCCCGTGCTTCGCGATGACGTCGAACACCTGGGGCTGCCGCTGTTCGTCAAGCCGGCGCGAGCCGGCTCCAGCGTCGGGATCAGCAAGGTGAAGCGGTGGGCGGACTACCCCGACGCGGTCGCCACGGCGTTCGAGCACGACACCAAGATCCTCGTCGAGGCAGCGGTCGCCGGGCGGGAGGTCGAGTGTGGCGTCCTCGAGGACGAGTCGGGTCGCCCGATCGCCAGCGTCCCGGCCGAGATCCGCCTCGTGCGCGGACACGACTGGTACGACTTCGAGGCGAAGTACCTCGACGAGGCGTGCGAGTTCGACCTGCCGCCCGACCTTCCCGCCGCGACGATCGACGCAGTGCGAGACACCGCGTGCCGGGCGTTCACCGCGCTGGACTGTGCCGGCCTGGCCCGGGTGGACTTCTTCGTCAGCCGCGACGGCGGCCTGCTCGTCAACGAGCTCAACACCATGCCCGGCTTCACGCCGTCGTCGATGTTCCCGCGGATGTGGGCGGCCAGCGGCGTCGACTATTCCCAGCTGGTCGACCGGCTCATCGCGAGCGCGCTTCGCCGGGCCGGGCGCTGACGCTGCGCTACGGCGGCTCCCTCCTTTTGTTGATGTTGGACTAATGGTCGAATATCAGCCACGAGTCCAACATCAACAACAGGTCAGGGGCGGCGGGTGCAGAGCTCGTGCGCGGGTGGCGCGGGCTGGCCCTGTTGCGGCACCGCGCACACCGCGGGCAGCTTGGCCGCGATGGCCCCGCCGAGGATCGGCAGCGGCTGGTAGTCCTGACTCTTCGGCACGCTGACCTCCACGTATACCGCCCGATCGATCGTGGTGAACACCGTCGCGTCCTTCTGCTGTTCGGGCAGCCAGTACACGCCCCCGACGAGGATCACCAGGTCGCCGCTGTCCGGGACCAGGCGCGCCGGGCGTGCGACGCCGCAGCGCAGCACCACTGCTGGATCGCCCCAGGCGACGACGAACGGCGAGTCCGGCTGGGGATGGACGGCGCGTGGCGCGAGCGGGCCGAGCTGCACCGGCAGCGCAGAGATCACCTGGGCGCACGGCGCCTCGGCCGCCGGGCTGGCCGGGGGAGCGGGCACGGTGATGGCAGGCAGCACGGACGGTCCGCTCTTCGACGGGGACGTCCCGGGCGCGAACACGTACCCGAGGACCAACGCCAGCAGGACGGTCAGCGGGATGGCCACGGCGCTCGCGATGAGCGCGTTGCGGCGTCGGGCCCGGTCGATGGTGCGCGTCCTAGAAGGCGATCTGCTCGCGTCGACGCTACAGGTGCACGACCGGGCAGGTCAGCGTTCGAGTGATCCCGTCGACCATCTGCACCCGCGCGACGACCAGCTTGCCCAGCTCGTCAACCGTGTTCGCCTCCGCGCGGACGATCACGTCATACGGCCCGGTGACGTCCTCGGCCGTCGTGACGCCCGGGATCGAGGCGATCTCAGCAGCGACCGCGGCGGCCTTGCCGACCTCGGTCTGGATCAGGATGTAGGCGTTGACCGCCTGCCCGTCAGCCATCTGCACCGTGTCCTTCCGTCGTCCGGTTGGCCCGACCGGGTAGAACCCGGGTAGAACGTAGCGCAGGACGCCGCCCGGGCAACGCGGCGAGAGGCAGCAGCGCAGAGCGGAGGATGCCGCCATCACCGTTTCCGACGTGGGGGAGTTCGGGCTGATCGCGCGGGTCACCGCGGGACTCGCCGAGGTCGACAGCACGCTACTGGGTCCCGGGGACGATGCCGCCGTCGTGCGGGCGGCGGACGGGCGCGTCGTCGCCTGCACCGACCTGCTGGTCGAGAACCGGCACTTCCGCCGTGACTGGTCGACAGCCAACGACGTCGGGCACAAGGCCGCGGCGCGTAACTTCGCCGACATCGTGGCCATGGGCGCCGTGCCGACCGCCCTGCTGGTCGGCTTCGCCGCGCCGCCGGAGCTCGACCTGGCATGGGTCGACGGACTGATCGCCGGGATGCGCGAGGAGTGCGGCGAGGTCGGGGCCGGGATCGTCGGCGGGGACGTGGTGGCGGCCGACGTCGTCACCCTCGCCGTCACCGCCCTCGGCGACCTGGAGGGGCGCGCACCCGTGACGCTGGCCGGCGCCCGACCCGGCGACATCGTGGCGGTGAGCGGCCGGCTTGGCTGGGCCGCCGCCGGCTTCGCGGTGCTCAGCCGCGGCTTCCGCTCCCCGGTGCAGGTGGTCAATGCACACCGGCGCCCCATGCCGCCCTACGCCGACGGGCCCGCGGCCGCCGAGCTCGGCGCGACCGCGCTGACCGACGTCAGCGACGGGCTGCTGGCCGATCTCGGCCATATCGCCGACGCGAGCGGGGTGCGGATCGAGCTGCGCGGTGATGCGCTGCCGGTGCCGGCGAAGCTCAAGGAGGTCGGAGCGGCGCTCAGCACCGACCCGATGACGTGGGTGCTCACCGGCGGCGACGACTACGCGCTGGCCGCGACCTTCCCGCGCGGCACCGAGCTTGCGCAGCACTGGGCGGTGATCGGCGCCGTTGCCGAGGGCGATGACGTGCGGGTCGACGGGCGCCGGTGGTCCACCGCCGGTCACGAGCACTTCCGCTGAACGCACCGTGTTCCTGATCGAAGCACGGCCCTACGACGACCCGGACGTGGGGCGCCTGGTGGCGCAGGTGCAGGCCGAGTACGTCGTCCGCTACGGCGGCCCGGACCGCGCCGCCGTCGAACCCGGCGAGTTCACGCCGCCGAACGGGGCCTTCCTCGTCGGGCTGCTCGACGGCGACCCGGTCGCCACCGGCGCCTGGCGGCACATCGACGACGCGACCGCCGAGATTAAACGGATGTACGTCGCGCCGCGGGCCCGTGGGCGCGGCCTGGCCCGGGCGATCCTCGCCGAACTGGAGTCACGCGCCGCCGCGGCCGGGCACGCCCGGATGGTGCTCAATACCGGCCGCGCGCAGCCGGAGGCGATCGCCCTCTACGAGTCGAGCGGCTACCTGCCGGTGCCCGGCTTCGGGCATTACGCGTGCACGCCGGGGGCGCTGTTCTACGGCAAGGCGCTGGACGCGGGAAACGGCCCGGCCGGCGAGCCGGGACGGGCCGTTGCAGAGCGGCACGAGATCAGCCGCGGGTGACCTTGCCCGCCTTCAGGCACGACGTGCAGACGGTCAGCCGCTTGCGTGTGCCCGGCGCGACCAGCGCCCGCACGGTCTGCACGTTCGGGTTCCACCGGCGGTGAGTACGGCGGTGGGAGTGCGAGACGGACATGCCGAAGCCGGGGCCCTTGCCGCAGACATCGCAGACGCTGGCCACCGTGGCCTCCTCATGAGCTGGACGAGACGCAACACACGCGCGACATGTGATCGCCCGGCCACCGAGCCGGGCAACGCCTAGTTTAGCTGAGCTAGACGGCGGCGGCCAACCGGCCGTGTCGACCTCGGTGCGCTGGCCGCGTCGGTGCGGGCCAGTAACGTAACGCGCGCCGGGTGAGCGTGCCGGCGGGGCCGTGGAGCAGGGCGGTGGGACGTGCTGAGGACGCTGGACGCGCCGGCGGTGCGCCGGTGGAGCGTCGCGGCCGCCGATGCCCTCGCCGCGCACCGCGCCGAGCTCGATGACATCAACGTCTACCCGGTCGCCGACCGCGATACCGGCACCAACCTGGCGCTGACCCTGCGCGCGGCTGCCGACGCGCTCGCCGCCGACCCGGCGGCCACGGCGGCCGCGGCGCTGGACGCGCTGGCGCGCGGGGCGGTGCTCGGCGCGCGGGGCAACTCAGGGGTGATCATGTCGCAGCTTCTGCACGGGCTCGCCGGTGCGCTCGACGGCGAACGGTGCGACGCGTCCACCCTGGCGCACGCGTTGCGGCGCGCCGCCGACGAGGCCCGGGCCTGCGTCGCCGAGCCGGTCGAGGGGACGATCCTGTCGGTGGCCGACGCGGCCGCCGACAGCGCGGCGGCGGCCGACGGCGCCGACCTTGCCGCGGTGCTGACCGCCACCGTCGCGGGCGCGGACTCGGCGGTCCGCCGGACCGCCGAGCAGCTGCCGGCGCTCACCCGCGCCGGGGTGGTCGACGCTGGCGGGCGCGGCCTGCTGCTGCTGCTCGACGCCCTGGCGCGCGTCGTCACCGGGGCGCCCAATGCGCTCACCGCCCCGCGTTGCGCGCCCCGGCCGGCCACGCTGCTCGAGACCGCCCGGGAGTCGGGCAGCGACGCGTTCGGCTACGAGGTGCAGTACCTGCTGCATGCCGGCGAGGACGCGGCCGCCGCGCTGCGCAGCCAGCTCACCGGGTTGGGGGACTCGCTCGTGGTGGCCGGCGCCGGGGACGGGCTGTGGAACGTGCACGTCCACGTCAACGACGTCGGGGCGGCGATCGAGGCGGGGATCGCCGCCGGCCGACCGCACCGGATCAGCGTGGTCCGCTTCGCCGACCAGGCGCGGGTAGCGGCCGCGGCATCCACCGGGCGCGGCGGGGTGGCCGTGGTCGCCGTCGCGCCCGGCGAGGGGCTCGCCCATCTCTTCGGCGGCGAGGGGGTGCACGTCGTCGACGGCGGCGCCGGCAGCCCGTCCAGTGCCGACGTGCTCGCCGCCGTCCGGGCCACCGGGGCCGGGCGCGTGGTCTTGCTGCCCAACGCCTCCCAGGTCGCGGGCGTGGCCGAGGCGGCGGCCGAGCAGGCCCGGGCCGAGGGCGTCGGGGTGAGCGTGGTGCCCACCCGCTCGCCGGTGCAGGGCCTGGCCGCGGTCGCGGTCCACGACCCGGCGCGGCGCTTCGACGACGACGTGGTGGCGATGGCCGAGGCCGCCGCGGCGACCCGCTTCGCCGAGCTCACCGTCGCCGAGACCGAGGCGCTCACCGCCGTCGGGCGCTGCCAGCCCGGCGACGTCCTGGGCCTGATCGACGGCGAGGTGGTCGAGATCGGCGCGTCGGTGCGGGCGGTCGCTCTCGCCGTCGTCGACCGGCTGCTCGGCGTGGGCGGCGAGCTGATCACCATCCTGGTCGGTCTGGACGCCGACCCGTCCGACGTCGAGGCGGTCGGGGCCCGCATCGCCGAGACCGCGCCGCTGGTCGAGGTGGCGGTGTTCGACGGCGGCCAGCCGCGCTACCCGCTGCTGATCGGAGTGGAGTAGGCGGTGGGCGTCCGGCTCGACACGCCGCTGGCCACCGTCGTCGGCGGGCGCACCGCGAGCGCGCTGCACAAGGCGTTCGAGCTGCGCACCGTCGGCGACCTGCTGCGGCACTACCCCCGCCGGATGGCCGAGCGCGGCGAGCTCACCGACCTGGCGTCGCTGCAGGTGGACGAGGACGTCACCGTGCTGGCCGAGGTGCGCAGCGCGCGCGTGAAAGGGCACGGCAAGGGGCTCCGGCTCGAAGTCGTCGTGGGCGACGGCCGCGGCACGCTCGAGCTGGTCTTCTTCGGTCCGCGCAACACCTGGCGCGAGCGTGAGCTCATGCCCGGCACCCGCGCGCTCTTCTCCGGCCGGGTCGGCGCGTTCCGCGGCGTGCGCCAGCTCGCTCATCCCGAGTACCTGCTGCTGCGCGGCGACGGCTTCGACGAGTTCGAGGCCGACGAGTACGCCGGCGCGCTGATCCCCGTGTACCCGGCCGCCAAGACCGTCCGATCCTGGACGGTCTCGCGCGCGGTCGGCCTCGCGTTGGACGCGCTGGAGGACGTCGAGGACCCGCTGCCGCCGGAGATCCGGACGCGGCACGGGCTGCTCGACCTGGACGCCGCGCTGCGCCGGATGCACCGCCCGGAAAGCTTGGAACAGTGGGGCGCGGCCCGGCGGCGGCTGAAGTGGGACGAGGCGCTCGGCGTCCAGCTCGCCCTCGCGCAGCGCCGGGCCGCCGCCCGCGAGCATCCCGCGACGGCGCGGCCGCCCCGCGGCGACGGCCTGCGCAACGCATTCGACGAGCGGCTGCCGTTCGAGCTCACCGATGGGCAGCGCGCGGTCGGCGAGCAGCTCGCCGCCGAGCTCGCGGACACCGCGCCGATGCATCGGCTGCTGCAGGGCGAGGTCGGCTCGGGCAAGACGGTGGTGGCGCTGCGCGCGATGCTGCAGGTGGTCGACGCCGGCGGGCAGGCCGCACTCCTCGCGCCCACCGAGGTGCTCGCCGCGCAGCATGCCCGCACGATCGAGGGCCTGCTCGGCGAGCTGGCGCACGCTGGTCGACTCGGCGGCGCCGACGGTGGCACCCGCGTGGCGCTGCTGACCGGATCGCTACCCGCGGCGGCACGCAAGGCGGCGCTGCTCGACGCCGCCAGCGGCGCCGCGGGCATCGTCATCGGGACGCACGCCCTCATCCAGGACCAGGTGAGCTTCGCCGATCTCGGCCTCGTCGTCGTCGACGAGCAGCACCGCTTCGGTGTAGAGCAGCGCGATGCCCTGCGCGGCAAGGCCCAGCGTCCGCCGCACCTGCTCGTCATGACCGCCACGCCGATCCCCCGCACGGTCGCGATGACAGTGTTCGGCGACCTGGACACCTCCGTGCTCGCCGAGCTGCCGGCCGGCCGGATGCCGATCTCGACCACCGTGGTGCCGACCGCGGAGAAGCCGGCGTGGCTGGACCGGGTCTGGGCGCGCGTGCGGGAAGAGGTCGCCGCCGGCAGCCAGGCGTACGTCGTCTGCCCGCGCATCGGCGAGCGGGGCGACGACCTGGACCTCGACCTGTTCGACGCTCCCGCCGACGACGGCACGTTCGCCCGCCGGCCGCCGGTGTCAGTGCTCGAGACGGTCGGCATGCTGGCCGACGGGCCGTTGCGCGGACTTCGCCTCGGCACGCTGCACGGCCGCCTGACGCCGGACGAGAAGGACCGGGTGATGGGCGCCTTCACCGGCGGCGACCTGGACGTGCTGGTGGCGACCACGGTGGTGGAGGTCGGCGTGGATGTGCCCAACGCCACGGTGATGGTGCTCCTGGACGCGGAGCGGTTCGGCGTCTCGCAGCTGCACCAACTGCGGGGCCGGATCGGGCGCGGTAGCGCGGCCGGCGTGTGCCTGCTCGTCACCGACACCCCGGCGGGCAGCGGGTCCCTTGACCGGCTGGACGCCGTCGCCGCCACTACCGACGGGTTCGAGCTGGCCCGCCTCGACGTCGAGCAGCGCCGCGAGGGCGACGTGCTGGGCACCGCGCAGTCCGGTCGCCGTTCGCAGCTGCGGCTGCTCTCGCTGCTGCGCGACGAGGACCTGATCGCCGCGGCGCGCGAGGAGGCCGGCCGGCTCGTCGCCGGCGACCCGCACCTGCTCGACCACCCGATGCTGGCGCTGCAGGTCGCCGAACTGGTCGACGCGGAGCGGGCCGACTACCTGGAGAAGGCATGAGGATCGGCAGCTGATGCCACGCATCGTCGGCGGCATCGCGAAGGGCCGCCGCCTAGCGGTGCCGGTGCACGGCACCCGCCCGACCTCCGACCGCGCCCGCGAGGCGATGTTCAGCACGCTCGCCGGCCTGGTCGAACTTGACGACGCCGCTGTGCTGGACCTGTTCGCCGGCACCGGCGCGGTGGGACTGGAGGCGCTGTCCCGGGGGGCGGTGCGCGCCACGTTCGTCGAGTCGAACCGCGGCGCGGCGACCGTCTTGCAGCGCAACATCGACGCCGTGGGCCTGCCCGGCGCGCAGCTACGGCGGGTGACCGCGGAGGCGTTCCTGGCCGGGCAGCCGTGCGGACCGTACGGGCTGGCCTTCGCGGACCCGCCGTACGCCCTCGACGACGCCTCGCTCGGCGCGCTCCTCGCGCGGCTCGCCCGCCCCGGCTGGCTGGCGCCCGGAGCGGTGGTCGTCGTCGAGCGGGGCGCCCGCGGGCGGGGGCCGTTTTGGCCGGATGTGATCGGGCCGATGGGCGAGAAGCGCTACGGGGACGGCGCCCTTTGGTACGGTCGCCGGCAGTGAGCGAACGAAGTGAGCGAACCGTGACAAGTGAGCGAACGAAGTGAGCGAACCGTGACAAGTGAGCGAACGAAGTGAGCGAACCTTGACGGGGAGAACGCAGATCCGTAGGGCGGTGTGCCCGGGGTCGTTCGACCCGGTGACGAACGGGCATCTGGACATCATCGGGCGAGCGGCCCAGCTCTACGACGAGCTGATCGTCGCGGTATTCATCAACCAGTCGAAGTCCAGCTTGTTCAGCGTGGAGGAGCGGCGCGAGCTTCTGGTGGAAGCGACGGCGGGCTACGGCAACGTGCGCATCGACACGTTCGAGGGGCTGGTCGTCGACTACTGCCGCGCCCACGACGTCGCCGTCATCGTCAAGGGCCTTCGTGCGGTCAGCGACTTCGACTACGAGCTGCAGATGGCGCAGATGAACCGTGGGCTGGCCGACGTCGACACGCTGTTCATGCCGACGAATCCGGAGTACAGCTTCCTCGCGTCCAGCCTGGTCAAGGAGATCGCCAAGTGGGGCGGGGACGTCTCGTCCCTGGTGCCCCCGCTGGTACACAAGCGGCTGGTCGAGCGCGCCCGGCAGGCGTGAGCGGACGATGACCGAGCACGCGCTGCGCAATGCGGACCGGCTGCTGACCGAACTCGTCGAGCTGGTGGAGACGGCGCGCGCGGTGCCGATGTCCGGATCGTGCGTCCTGCCGCGCGAGCAGGTGCTGGACGTGCTCGACGAGCTGCGCGAGGTCATGCCGCCCGAGATGGACGAGGCCCGCCGGGTCATCGCGGAGCGGGACGGGCTGCTCCAGCAGGCGCGCGAGGCCGCCGGCACGGCCCGCGCCGAGGCGGAATCCGTGGTGGCAGAAGCGCGGGAGCGCTCCGGCGCCCAGGCCGACGCGATCATCGCCGACGCCGAGCACCGCGCCCGGGAGCTGGTCGGCGAGGCAGAGGTGCGTGCGCACGAGCTCGGCGAACATGGCGCGGCCGAGCACGGCCGGCTGGTCTCGGCGACCAGCGTGCACCGCTCTGCCCAGCAGGCCGCAGCACAGCTGCGCGCCGACGCCGAGGCATACCAGGCCGAGGTCCGCGGCGCAGCCGATCGCCACGCCGCGCAGTTGCACGGCGAGGCCGAGCGGTACGCGGCCGGCGTGCGGTCGACGCCGAGGCGTTCGCCGACCGCACGCTCGCCGACCTCGTCGACGTGCTGCGGCGGGCCGCCGAGACCGCCGAGCAGGGCCGGCGGGCACTGGCCACTCGGCGCGCTGATCCGACGTCCGCGCCGGTGGCCGCGCCCCTGGCCGGTGAGGCGCCGATTTCGGGCTGAGCCGGCGGCTGAGCTAGGCTTGCCACGGCCTCAACTCCGATCGAGCCCGCTATTCGCATGCCCGAGAACATCACACCGAAAATGCACCTCGACCCGCGTGCCCCGTTTGTCCTCGAGATCCGGGACCTCGGCCGTAGGCCCGGATCGATGCGCAGCCATCGGCGTGCTGCTCCCGCACCTGCGGGTCTCGGACTCGATCTCATCGGGGTGCCGGCAGGCGCCCCGCTCCGGCTCGACCTGCGTCTGGAGTCGGTCACCGAAGGCGTGCTCGTCACGGGGACGGTGACCGGACCGTTGGCAGGCGAGTGCGGGCGGTGCCTCGAGCCGGTCTCCGACGAGCTGGTCGTCGATGTCTGCGAGCTGTTCGCCTATCCGCACAGCGCCACCGACGAGACGACCGGTGAGGACGAGGTCCACCGGATCGTGGACGACTTGCTCGACGTCGAACCGGTGGTGCGCGACGCGGTGGTCTTGGGCATGCCTTGGACGCCGCTGTGCCGGCCGGACTGCGGCGGCCTCTGCCCGACCTGCGGGCAGCGGCTCGACGACCTGCCGGCAGGACACGCGCACGAACAGTTCGACCCGCGGTGGGCCGCGCTCGCGGCCTACCGCGCGCAACCGTCCGCGGGCACGGAACAGCCCGAACGTCCCCGTAATACTGGATAGTACTGATAGTCAGGAGTAACTGCCGTGGCCGTTCCGAAGCGCAAGACCTCGCGGAGCAACACCCGTTCGCGCCGGGCACATTGGAAGACCAGCGCACCCACGCTGGTCGCCTGTCCTAACCGGGCCTGTGGCCAGCCGAAGTTGCCGCACACCGCGTGTCCGAGTTGCGGCCAGTACGACGGCAAGCAGGTTCTCACCGTCTGACCCGGATGCGCGCCGCCCCCGAACCGGCCGACCAGGCCGGCCTCGCCGACGCGCTCGGGGTCGACCTTGACACCGAGCTGCTGAGGCGTGCCCTGACGCACCGCTCGTACTCCTACGAGCACGGCGGTGTCCCACACAACGAGCGTTTGGAGTTCCTCGGCGACTCGGTTCTCGGCGTCGTCGTCACCGAGACGCTCTTTCGAGCCCATCCCGAGCTCTCCGAGGGACGGCTGGCAAAGCTGCGGGCCTCCGTGGTGAACATGCGCGCGTTGGCCGAGGTTGCCCGCGGTGTCGGCACGCCCGGTGGCGGCCTGGGCGCCTACGTCTGGCTGGGCCGCGGCGAAGAGGTCACCGGCGGCCGGGACAAGGCGAGCATCCTCGCCGACACGCTCGAGGCCGTGCTCGGCGCGGTGTTCCTCCAGCACGGGCTACCGGGTGCCGAACGGGTGGTCCATCAGCTGTTCGACCCGCTGCTCGCCGAGGTCGCCAACCACGGCGCCGGCCTGGACTGGAAGACCAGCCTGCAGGAGCTGACCGCCGAACTCGCCGTCGGCGTCCCCGAGTACGTGATTACTTCGGTCGGCCCGGATCACGCCAAGACGTTCACCGCCCGGGCGTCGGTCGGCGGCGAGCTCTTCGAGCCGTGCACCGGCCGGAACAAGAAGGAGGCCGAGCAGGCCGCGGCGGCGACGGCCTGGCACGCGCTGCAACAGCGCCTGGCGTCGGCCGGCGCGATCGACCCCGTGCCGAACGGGACCGACCCGGTGAGCAAGCCGGCGGCTGCGGGCAAGGGCGGCCGGGCGCCCGAGCCGGGTGCCTGAGCTTCCGGAGGTCGAGACGGTCCGCGCCGGCCTGGAGCGGTTCGTCGTCGGCCGCGTCGTACGTGACGTGCAGGTCAGCCATCCGCGCGCGGTGCGCCGCCACCTGCCGGGCGGCAGCGACTTCGCCGAGCGGCTGCGCGGGGCGCGCGTCGTGGCCGCCCGCCGGCGCGGCAAGTTCCTGTGGCTACCGCTGTCCGCTGACGGGGCCGAACCCGGCGAGTGCCTCACGGCTCATCTGGGCATGAGCGGGCAGCTACTCGTCCGGCCCGCGGACGCCCCGGACGAGGCGCACCTGCACGTCCGCATTCGCTTCACCGACGACGGTCCGCAGCTGCGCTTCGTCGACCAGCGGACGTTCGGCGGGCTCTTGCTCGATCCGCTCGTTCCCACCGCCGACCTGCCCGGTGACACCGTTCCGGCGCGGGTGGCGCACATCGCCCGCGACCCGCTGGATCCGGCGTTCGACGCGGCCGTTTTCGCCGCTCGCATCCGCCGCCGCCACACTGCCGTCAAACGGGCGCTGTTGGACCAGACGCTGATCTCGGGGATCGGGAACATCTACGCCGACGAGGCGCTCTGGCGCGGCCGCCTTTCCGGCGAGCGAGACACGTCCACGCTGACCCGACCGGCCGTCGCGCAGCTGCTCGCCGACGTGCGATCAGTGCTCTGCGAGGCGCTCGCCGCCGGTGGTACATCCTTCGACGCCCTCTACGTCGACGTCACCGGCCAAAGCGGATATTTCGAGCGGACGCTCAACGTCTACGGACGGGCGGGTGAGCCCTGCCCGCGCTGCGCGACGCCGATCCGCCGGGTCGCGTTCATGAACCGTTCCAGCTACTTCTGCCCGCGCTGTCAGCGGCCGCCGCGCCGCCGGAAACCGGTCGTCTCCGCACGGACCCGCAGCGTCAGGCCGCCGGAAAACCGGCAGTCTTAGCGCCTGCTCAGGGCCCTGCGTTGACCAACCGTTATCTGAGTGCGACCATGGGGTGACCTGACGGGAGTTCGCGGGTCGCACTGGAATCGAGGCCCCCAGGGCCCGGTGGCCCGCATCCTCTCGCCGCGTCGTTCATAGGCAACCCCCGGTGACCCGGTCTGCGCGACCCGCAGCCGGCACGCATCGGCACAGTGGTGTGAAAGGTCGCTACATGGCACGCGCCCTGCTCGGCTACGTCGGCAGCGGATCGGAGCAAGCTCTTTCGTTCGAGGTCGTACGCCTGCGCCGTCGGGTAGCCGAACTCGAAGCTGAACTCGCCGATCTCCGCTCGACCGACCGGACGGTACTCGACCCCAGCCTCGATCTCGAGCTGCACCGCCTCGCCGAAGGCACCGCACCCGCTCTGGCGTAGCAGCCGGCACATACGCCCTGCCCGAAGCCGCCCGGCCAGCGCCGGCCGCGGCCCGGCTGTTGGCGCGCGCTGCATGTTTCTTGCGGCGCGTAACCTGTCGCGCCTTCCGGTCCTCGCGTGCCGCGCACGCTAGTGTCGTGATTCGCCCGCTGCACTGGCCAATCCGGCGGTGCCCTGACCGCGCTGCCGATCACTGTCGAAGCCGGAGATCCGTGCACCTCACGTCGCTCACGCTCAAGGGTTTCAAGTCGTTCGCCTCGGCGACGACCCTGCGCTTCGAGCCTGGCATCACGGCAGTCGTGGGTCCCAACGGGTCCGGCAAGAGCAACGTCGTCGACGCGATCGCCTGGGTGCTCGGTGAGCAGGGCGCGAAGGCGCTTCGCGGCGGGAAGATGGAAGACGTCATTTTCGCCGGGACCGCCGGCCGCCCGCCGCTGGGCCGCGCCGAGGTGACGCTGGCCATCGACAACGGCGACGGCAGGCTGCCGATCGAGTATGCCGAGGTGTCGATCACCCGGCGGATGTTCCGCGACGGCGCCAGCGAGTACGAGATCAACGGCGAGGGCGTCCGCCTGCTCGACATCCAGGAGCTGCTCTCCGACTCCGGCATAGGCCGGGAGATGCACGTGATCGTCGGGCAGGGCCAGCTCGACTCCATCCTCTCCGCTCGCCCGGAGGACCGCCGCGGCTTCATCGAGGAGGCCGCCGGCGTCCTCAAGCACCGCAAGCGCAAGGAGAAGGCGCTGCGCAAGCTGGACGCGATGCAGGCCAACCTCACCCGGCTGGCGGACCTGACCGGCGAGCTGCGCCGTCAGCTCAAGCCGTTGGGCAAGCAGGCCGAGATCGCCCGGCGAGCCGCGGGCGTGCAGGCGGAGCTGCGCGACTCCCGGCTGCGGCTGCTGGCCGACGACCTGGTGACGCTTCGCGAGCAGCTCGACCGGGAGGTGGCCGACGAGGAAGCGATCCGGGCTCGGCGCGCCACGGTGGAGGCGGCGCTCGCCGATGCCCGGGCGCGGGAATCGGCCATGCAGGACGCGATGGCCGCCGACGCGACGCGGCTGGGCGGCGCGCAGGAGACCTGGTACCGGCTGTGCGCGCTGGAGGAGCGCTTCCGCGGCACGATCTCGCTCGCGGCCGAGCGGGCCAGGCACCTGTCCGCCGAGCCGGACATGGAGCGGGTCGGGCGCGATCCGCAGGCGTTGGAGGCCGAGGCCGCCGAGGTCCGCGAGCGGGAAGTTGCGCTCGCGACGCTGCTACGGGAGTCGCAGGCCGTGCTGTCGGCCGCGGTGGCCCGCCGGCAGGACCTCGAGCGTGCGCTCGCGGAGGCGGACCGGGCCCTGGTGGCGGCCGCGCGGGCGGTGGCTGACCGGCGAGAGGGGCTGGCGCGCCTGGCCGGGCAGGTCAACGCCCTGCGCACCCGAGCCGCTGCCGGCGGCGACGAGATCGCCCGGCTCCGCGCGGCCGCGGAGGAGGCCCGCCAGCGGGCGGCCGCCGCCGACTCGCGGCTCTCGGCGGTGCACGCCGAGGTCGGGCTGCTCGACGAGGGCGAGGTCGGCCTGGACGAGCGGCACGAGGCCGCCCGCGCGGCGCACGAGGCGGCGCAGGCCCGCGTGCGAGAGCTCACCCAGGCCGAACGCGAGGCCGAGCGCGACCGGTCGACCTGGGCGGCCCGGCGTGACGCACTGGCGCTCGGGCTCACCCGCAAGGACGGGGCCGGGGCGCTGCTCGCGGCCGGATCGCGGCTGCCCGGCGTGCTCGGATCGGTGGCGGCGCTGCTGTGCGTCGAGCCGGGCCATGAGGCCGCGCTCGCCGCGGCGCTCGGCCCGGTTGCCGACGCGGTCGCCGTCGCCGCCGGCTCGGACGCGGCCGCGGCGCTGCAGCTGCTCAAGGACGAGGACGCCGGACGGGCCGGGCTGGTCATCGGCGGCGCGGCGGCGCGGTTGGACCGCTCCGGCTGGCCAGGCCTGCCGTCCGGCGCCGCGTGGGCGCTCGACGTCGTGCGAGCCCCGGACACGCTGTGGGCCGGTGTGGCCAACGCCCTGGACCGGGTCGCCGTGGTGGCGGACCTGGCCGCGGCCCGACGGCTGGTCACCGAGCATCCGACGGTGCGCGCGGTGACCACCGGCGGGGACCTGCTGGGCGCCGCCTGGGCGGCTGGCGGGTCGGCGTCGGCGCCGAGCGCGCTCGAGGTGCAGGCCGCCGTCGACGAGGCGCAGCAGCGGGCGGACGAGGCGGCGGCGCGCCACGAGCGGGTCCACCGCGAGCTGGCCGAGGCACGCCAGCGCGCGGCCGCTGCCGGCGCCGAGGTCGACGCCGCGCTGGCCGCGCTCAACGAGTCGGACGCCCGCCTGTCGGCGGTGGCCGAGCAGCTCGCCGAGCTGGGGCAGGCGGCGCGGTCGGCGTCGGCCGAGGCAGAGCGGCTCGACCGCGCCCGCACCGACGCCGCGGACGCCCGCGACCGCGACCTGGCCGGGCTCGCCGAACTCGAGGAGCGGCTTCGGCTGGCCGAGGCCCAGCCGGCCGACGAGGTCGCGTCGACCGCCGAGCGCGACGGCCTGCAGGCCGAGGTCGTCGACGCGCGGCAGGCCGAGATGGAGGCCCGGCTCGCCGTTCGGACCGGCGAGGAGCGGGTCCGTGCGCTGGCCGGGCGCGCCGAGCAGCTGTTGCACGCCGCGCAGCTCGAGCGCGCGGCGCGCCGCCGGCAGGCGGAGGCGAGGGCTGCCCGCGCCCGGGGCGCGCTGATCGCCGCACGCGTCCGGGATGCCGCGTCGACCGCGCTGACGATGCTCGCGCGCTCGGTCGAGCGGGCCGCCGCCGAGCGGGACGAGGCGCAGCAGGAGCGGGTGGCGCGGGAGGCGGAGCTGGTGGCGGTCCGCGCCCGCGGCCGCGAGCTCGAGGAGGAGCTGGCAGAGCTCACCGACGAGGTGCACCGCGACGAGGTCGCCCGCGCCGAGCAGCGGATGCGCATCGAGCAGCTGGAAACCCGGGCGGTCGAGGAGTTCGGCATCGAGGTCGAGGCGCTGCTGGCCGAGTACGGCCCGCACCAGCCGGCGCCGCCGAGCACGCTGGAGATGGCCGAGTACGAGCAGGCCGGCGAACGCGGCGATCAGGTGCGCGCGCCGCAGCCCGGCCCGTTCCACCGCCCGACGCAGGAGAAGCGGGCGGCACGCGCCGAACGCGACCTGGCGCTGCTGGGCAGGGTGAATCCGCTCGCGCTCGAGGAGTTCGCCGCCCTCGAGGAGCGCCACCAGTTCCTAGCGACCCAGCTCGAGGACCTCAAGGCCACCCGGCGCGACCTGCTGACCGTCGTGAAGGAGGTCGACGAGCGGATCCTCGAGGTGTTCAGCAGCGCATTCCGGGACGTGGCGGCTGAATTCGAGACGGTGTTCGAGACGCTCTTCCCCGGTGGCGCCGGGCGGCTGGTGCTCACCGATCCCGACGACATGCTGGCCACCGGCGTCGAGGTCGAGGCCCGCCCGCCCGGGAAGAAGGTGAAACGCCTCTCACTGCTCTCCGGCGGCGAGCGCTCGCTCACCGCCGTGGCGCTGCTCGTGGCGATCTTCCGGGCCAGGCCGAGCCCGTTCTACGTGCTCGACGAGGTCGAGGCGGCCCTCGACGACGTCAACCTCGGCCGGCTGATCGGGCTGATCGACGAGCTGCGCGCGAGCAGCCAGATCCTGCTCGTCACCCACCAGAAACGCGCGATGGAGATCGCCGACGCGCTCTACGGGGTCACCATGCGCGGCGACGGGATCACCCAGGTGATCAGCCAGCGGCTACACGACACCGACCGTGAGCCGGCGAGCGCGGCGAGTTAGCCGGGCGGTCGACGTCCGCTATCGTGTCCGGGTGCTTGCGCGTTCACCCATCCGCCGAATAGTTGCTGTCCTCGCCGCGGTAGCCGGCGCCGCCGTCGTCGCCTCGGCGTGCACGTCCGCGGCACCCACCGCGGCGCCGGTCACCGTCACCGTCCCCGCCACGGCCGGCTCCGCCGCGCACGCTTCGCCGACCCCGAGCAGCTCGGCGAGGGCGGTGCCGCCCAGCTCGGCGCGGCCGACGCCGCCGGCGCGGCCGGTGCACGTACGGCTGCTCGAGAACGACGGCGGAACGTACGGCGTCGGCATGCCGATCATCGCCTGGTTCGACGTCGCGCCGACCGACGCCCGCGCGTTCGCCAAGGCCACCACGGTCACCGTCAACGGCACCCCGATCACCGGCGCCTGGTTCTTCGAGCAGACCGCGCACCAAGGCGCGGCCCTCGAGGCGCACTTCCGGCCCCGCACGTACTGGCCCGCGCACGCCCACATCTTCCTGAAACTTCCGATCAAGGGCTTGAGCGCCGGGCGCGGCCTCGCCTACGACGACAACCTCACCCTCTCGATCTCCACCGGGCCGGCCAACATCGCGACGGTGGACGCGAACACGCTGCGGATGACGGTGCTGAGCGACGGGAAGCTCTACGGCGTGTTCCCGGTCTCGCTGGGCGCGCCGGACACCCCGACCGCCCGGGGCATCAAGGTGATCATGGAACAGGGCAAGGACATCTCGATGAGCGGTCCGGGCTACTACGACGCGCATGTGGAGTGGACGCAGCGGTTGACTTACGGCGGGGAGTACCTGCACTCGGCGCCGTGGAACGTCGGCAACATCGGCCAGCGGAGCACGTCCAACGGCTGCACCAACCTGCTCCCGGCGGACGCGTTGCGACTGTTCCATTTCCTGAACATCGGCGATGTGGTGCAATACCCGAACGCCGACGGTCCGCAGATGCAGCTCGGCCAGGGCTACGGCGACTGGAACGTTGCGTGGTCGCAGTGGCTCGGCGGTGGCGCGCTCCCGACTACGTGACACACCGCACTGGATTTCGGTCGGCACGGGTTGGTCGCCTACCCTGGCCCGGTGCGCCTGAATCGCTTTACCCTGCCCGCACGCCGTTTTGCAACCGTCGCGGGGCTGCTCTGCGCCGTCGCCGTCGTGGTGAGCGCCTGCGCGTCCGGTAACGGCGCCGCCGCGCCGACGGTCACCAAGACCGTCCCGGCGCCGAGCAGTAGCGACGCACCGTCCTCCTCCAGCGCGGTGAAGACCACCAAGCCGGCGGTCCCCACCAAGCCGGTGCACATCTCCTCGCTGGAGAGCGACGGCTCGCAGTGGGGGATCGGCATGCCGATCATCCTGTGGTTCAACGTGGCGCCGACGTCGTCGGTGGACTTCGTCAAGAACACCGCGGTCACGGTCAACGGCAAGCCGGCCGGCGGCGCGTGGTTCTGGCAGACCAGCGCGCATCCCGGCGCGAAGATCGAGGCGCACTACCGGCCGCGGTCGTTCTGGCCCGGCCACGCCACGATCCACGTCACCTTCCCGCCCGGGGGCACGAGCGCCGGGCCGGGGCTCTCCTTCGACGGGCAGCTGACGTCACTGACCATGCAGACCGGCCCGGCCATCGTCGGCACAGTCGACGGCACGACCTCCAAGCTGACCGTTGTCAAGGACGGCACGCCGGTCGGAGTTTTCCCGGTGGCGCTCGGCGCGCCCGAGACGCCGACCATGAACGGCACCAAGGTCATCATGTACAAGGGCCGCAACGAGCGAATGGTCGGATCGGGCTACGACGAGATCGTGCCGTGGTCGATGCGGCTCACCAACAGCGGCGAGTACCTGCACGCGGCCGCCTGGAACATCGCCAACGTCGTGGCCGGCCGGCCGAGCTCCAACGGGTGCACCAACATGCTCCCGGCGGACGCGCAGAAGCTGTTCGGCATCATGGAGATCGGCGATCCGGTCACCTACAACAACGTGCCGGGTGACCCGAGCAAGGTGCACACCACCCCGTCGTGGGACGGCTACGGCGACTGGAACCTGCCCTGGTCGACCTGGTCGGCCGGCGGGCTGCTACGCAACCACTAAGGCCGTACCGGGCTGAGAGGATGACCCGGTGATTTACGTCTGGATCGCCGTCGCCATCGTCGTGGTGGCGCTGCTGTTGACGGCTGCGCTCCTGGTGCCGCGCCGGAGCCGCAAGCCCCCGCCCGCGCCGCCGCTTCCGCAGGAGCCGATGGTTGGCGAGGACGCCGCGGTACCCCGGGACACGCCGACCGGGACGGTCGGCACCGTCGCCGAACTACCCGAGGCCGTCGAGCCCGGGCTCATCGAGCCGGAGCTCGCCGCGCCGGTGCCGGTAGAGGTTCCCGAGCCGACTGCGGGCCGGCTGCGGCGGCTGCGGGGCCGGCTCGCCCGGTCGCAGTCCGCACTGGGCCGCGGCCTGTTGTCGGTGCTGTCGCGCGAGCAGCTCGACGATGAGGCCTGGGAGGAGGTCGAGGAGGCGCTGCTCACCGCCGACGTCGGGGTGGGCCCCACCACCGAGATCGTCGACCGGCTGCGCACGCGCACCAAGGTGCTCGGTACGCGCAGCCAGGGGGAGCTGCGCGCCCTGCTCGCCGACGAGCTCGCCGGCGCACTGCAGCCGGACATGGACCGCAGCCTGCGCACCCTGCCGCACGACGGGCGCCCCGCGGTGGTGCTGGTCGTCGGCGTGAACGGCACCGGCAAGACGACCACCTGCGGGAAGCTGGCGCGGGTGCTCGTCGCCGACGGGCGCAGCGTCCTGCTCGCTGCCGCCGACACGTTCCGCGCCGCGGCGGCTGACCAGCTGCAGACGTGGGGGTCGCGGGTCGGCGCCGAGACGGTGCGCGGCCCCGAGGGCGGCGACCCGGCCAGCGTCGCCTTCGACGCCGTCAAGGAGGGCACCGACCGCGCCGTCGACACCGTGGTCATCGACACCGCGGGACGGCTGCACACCAAGGTCGGGCTGATGGACGAGCTGGGCAAGGTCAAGCGGGTCGTCGAGAAGCAGGGTCCGGTGGGCGAGACGCTTCTCGTCCTGGACGCCACGACCGGCCAGAACGGCATGACGCAGGCCCGGGTCTTCACCGAGGTCGTCGACGTGACCGGGATCGTGCTCACCAAGCTGGACGGCACCGCCAAGGGCGGCATCGTGATCAGCGTGCAGCGCGAGCTGGGCGTCCCGGTGAAGTTGGTCGGCCTGGGCGAGGGCGTCGACGACCTCGCGCCGTTCGACGTGGAACAGTTCGTCGACGCCTTGCTAGACGAACCAGTGAGCTGAGCGTCCCCGGTTTTGGCAGGATGGGGCCGTATGCGCCACCAATTCTGCCAAAACCGTACGGAGTGAGGTCTGGTGAAGGCGCTCTACAAGCCGGCAGCCGCCCCGGGATTCGCGTTCATGGACCGCCCCGAGCCGGAGCCGGGGCCGGGTGAGGTCAAGATCCGCGTCCTGCGCACCGGTATCTGCGGCACCGACCTGCACATCGAGTCCTGGGACGAATGGGCGGCCGGCGCGGTGAACGCGCCACTGATCCCGGGTCACGAGTTCGCCGGTGAGGTGGCGGCAGTCGGCGACGGCGTGCGGGACGTGCGAGTGGGCGACCTGGTGTCCGGTGAGGGGCACATCGTCTGCGGCACCTGCCGCAACTGCCGGGCGGGCCGGCGCCACCTGTGCATCCGCACGTCCGGGGTCGGGGTGAACCGGGACGGCGCGTTCGCCGAGTACGTGCTGCTGCCCGAGTCGAACGTGTGGGTGCACCGCGGCCTGCCGGACCGGCCGGACACGCTCGACATCGCCGCGATCTTCGATCCGTTCGGCAATGCGGTGCACACCGCGCTGTCGTTCCCGCTGGTCGGCGAGGACGTGCTCATCACCGGCGCGGGGCCGATCGGGCTGATGGCCGCGGCGGTGGTGCGGCATGCCGGTGCGCGGTTCGTGGTGATCACCGACGTCAGCGACGCCCGGCTGGAGCTGGGCCACCGGATGGGAGTCGACCTCGCGGTGAACGTCGCCACGTCGACGATCGCCGACGCGCAGCGGCAACTGGGCATGGTCGAGGGCTTCGATGTCGCGCTGGAGATGAGCGGCGCCCCGTCGGCGCTGCCGGACGTGCTGGCGAACCTCAACCACGGCGGGCGGGTCGCCATGCTCGGCCTGCCGAGCGCGCCGATCGAGATCGACTGGGCCAAGGTGGTCACCCATATGATCACGATCAAGGGCATCTACGGTCGGGAGATGTTCGAGACGTGGTATGCCATGAGCGCGATGCTTCGGGCGGGTCTGGACATCAGCGCGGTGATCACCGACCGGTTCCCCGCGGCGGAGTGGGCCGAAGCGTTCGCCACTGCGCGCAGCGGCAAGGGCGGCAAGGTAGTGCTGGACTGGACGGAGGTCGGCTGACATGTATGGCGCGGTGCGCGAGGAGCTTCGAGTAACGCTGGATCAGATCCGCGAGGCCGGCCTGTACAAGCGCGAGCGGGAGCTGGCGTCCCCGCAGTCGGCACGGGTGAGCTCCGGCGGGCAGAATGTGATCAACTTCTGCGCGAACAACTATCTCGGCCTGGCCGACCACCCGGCGATCGTCGAGGCGGCGAAGAAAGCCCTCGACGAGTGGGGCTTCGGGATGGCCAGCGTGCGCTTCATCTGCGGCACGCAGACCCAGCACACACAGCTGGAGTCGCGGCTGGCGGCGTTCCTGCACATGGACGCGACGATCCTCTACTCGTCCTGCTTCGACGCGAACGGCGGAGTGTTCGAGGTCTTGCTGGACGAACACGACGCGGTGATCTCCGACGAGCTCAATCACGCGTCGATCATCGACGGGATCCGGCTGTGCAAGGCGCAACGGTTCCGCTACCGCAACCGCGACATGGACGATCTGCGCGCCCAGCTCGTCGCGACGGCCGACGCGCGGCGGCGGTTGATCGTCACCGACGGGGTGTTCTCCATGGACGGCTACCTCGCGCCGCTCGGCGACATCTGCCAGCTGGCCGGCGAGCACGACGCCCTGGTCATGGTCGACGACTCGCACGCGGTCGGATTCATGGGCCCCACCGGCGCCGGCACGCCTGAACTGCACGGCGTCGCCGACCGGGTCGACATCGTCACCGGCACGCTCGGCAAGGCGTTGGGCGGCGCGTCCGGAGGCTACGCCGCGGCGCGCGCGGAGATCGTCGACCTGCTGCGGCAGCGGTCGCGTCCGTACCTGTTCTCCAACGCCGTCGCGCCGGCGATGGTGGCCGGCGCGCTCGCAGCATTGGACCTGGTGGCCGGCAGCGTGGCGCAGCGTGAGGCGTTGCGCCGCAACACCGCGCTGTTTCGGCGGCGGATGGGCGACGAGGGGTTCGACGTGCTCCCCGGGGAGCACCCGATCTGTCCGGTCATGTTCGGCGACGCCGCCCTCGCGGCCCGCATCGCGGACGAGATGCTCGCGCACGGCGTGTACGTCATCGCGTTCTCCTACCCTGTCGTGCCGCAGGGGAAGGCCCGCATCCGGGTTCAGCTCTCCGCCGCGCACTCCGAGCAGGACGTCGAGACCTGCGTCTCCGCGTTCGCCGCAGCCCGAGCCGCCGTCGCGGGATGACCGAGACTGGGCCGGTCGCGATCCTGGTGGGCGCCGGGCCGCGCCTCGGCGAGGCGATCGCCCGCCGCTTCGGGCGCGACGGGTACCGAGTGCTGCTCGTCGCCCGTGACGACGAACGGCTCTCGCACATGGCCGAACGGCTGCGGGGGGAGGGCGTCGATGCGAGCTGGGCCAGCGCCGACGTCGCGGATGCCGGCATGCTGACCGCGACCGTGCGGGGGCTGGTGCGTCGCGCCGGGCGGGTCGACGTCGCGCACCACAACGTCTCGGTCTGGCGCGACGCGACGGCCGCGGAGTTGACCGCCGAACAGTTGCTGGCCGACCTGGCGGGTGGCGCGGCGAGCCTGCTGGCACTGAGCCGCGCGGTCACACCGTCGATGAGCGCCGCCGGCCGGGGCACGATCCTGGCTACCGGCTCGGCGGCCGCCGATTCGCCGTCGCCGGCCGCGGCAAGCCTGGGGGTCCAGAAGGCGGCGCTGCGCGCGCTCGTCCAGGTGCTGGCGGCTGACCTGCGCCCGCGCGGCATCCACGTCGCCATGGCCTCGGTGAACGGTGTGCTCGCACCGGCCGGGCCGGTCGAGCCGGATCGGGTGGCCGAGCTGTTCGCCCAGCTGGCCGACGAGACCAACGCGCCGCCCGAGACGTGGCGGACCGTCGTGCCGTTCCCGTCGTGACGCCGCCGGCGCTGTTCCACTAGGTGTGCGTCGAGCCGAATCTGACGCGGGCGCCGAGCGCGCGGCGTAGATCGTCGGCGGCGTCGGTCACCGAATGTCGGATGTGTTGGTCGAGTGCGGCGCGGCCCAGCAGCGAATCCGCGGACCGCAGCGTGGCCGCGTCGACGGCCGTCCGCGGAAACGCGAGGGACGCGAGTCGCTTGACGACCCAGCCCGACCGCAGGGTCGCCGTCGCCTCGATCTCGGCGAAGTACCGCTGGACGAACGGCGCGGTGAGCTCTGTCTGCTGCGGATGCCAGAAACCTCGCGCGAGCGCGTACAGCTCGTAGTTCGAGCGATCCGCGTCGGTCATCAACGTCTGCCAGACGCGTTCCTTGCCCGCCGGGTCCGGCCGCAGGGCGCGGCACTCAGCCGCGTGGACAACGCCCTGTGCGCTGTGGTCGGCGGCCGCCTCGGCGTCGACGTCGGCCGGCGTCACGGCGCCGAGGGCAGCGAGCCGATGGACGACGGTCCAGCGCAGCTCCGTGTCGAGCAGCAACCCGTCCGGCAGGCAACGACGCCCGGCAAGCCAGTCGCTCAGCCTGGCGACGTCCGAGGTCGCGGCGACCCACGCGCGAACCGCCGCCAGCTGACGCCCCGATGCCGGTGGCGCAACCTCGGCGATTCGCTCGGCGGTCGCCGCGACGCCCGCATACCCGTTTTCACGCGGCGCGCCGTCCGGCAGGTAGACGCCGGCGAGCGTGTCGACGGCCCAGCGGGCCACTTCGGCGATCACCGCGTCGATGCGCTCGGTGGACAGGCCGGACTCGGCGATGCGCAGCGCCAGCGCGGGATGGATCTCGGCGTCAGAGACGGCCAGGCGCAGCGCGTTCCAGATCACCACCCGAGCGGCGCCGTCTTGCACGGCGGGAAGCAGGTCAGGCATCGCCTCCCACTCCGTCGCGGTGAGCGCGATCTTCGCCCAGGTCTGGTCGCTGGCGTCGGGGAGGGTGAGGACGGGATGGCCGTCCAGGCTGACCGGCACCGACCCGGCGTCCAGCGTCACGTCCACACGGCTCAGTTCCAAACCGGCCATGCCGTAGCCCGCGACGGCAACGGTGTGCGGGCGGCGCGCCGATGCGCCGCCGGACTCGACCCGCGAACCCGCGCTGCCGTTGACCACGCGAAGCGTGTCCAACCCGGACGTGTGCAGCCAGCGGTCGGTCCACTGCGGCAGATCACGCGCACCGGCCGCCGTCCAGGCCGACATCAGATCATCGAACTCTGCGGTGCCGTACGCGTGCTCGGCGACGTAGCGGCGCAGGCCGTTCAGGAAGACGTTCTCGCCGAGATGGTTGGCGAGCTGCCGCAACACCGAAGCACCCTTGGCGTAGGAGATGCCGTCGAAGTCGTTCAACGCGGTGCGGGCGTCCGGGACGCCGTTGCCGGCGACGGGGTGAGTCGTCGGCCGACGGTCGGCGGCGTAACCCCACGACTTGCGCGCGATACCGAACTGCACCCATGCCGGGCGTCCGGCCGCGTCCTCGCAGACTCGGCAGCCGAGATACTCGGCAAACGACTCGTTCAGCCAGAGTTCGTCCCACCAGCGCATGGTGACGAGATCGCCGAACCACATGTGCGCCATCTCGTGCGCGATCGTGCTGGCGCGCTGGCAGCGGTCGTCGTCGGTAACCCGCGAGCGGAAGACGAACGAGTCGCGCAGTGTCACGCAGCCGGGGTTCTCCATCGCGCCGGCGTTCAAGTCCGGCACGAACGCCTGGTGATACTCGCCCCACGGGTAGCGGATGCCGAAGAGCCGGTGGAACTCGTCCAGCGCTGCCCGGGTCACGGCGAGGATCTCACCGGCCTCACGATCGAGGTGTTCGGCGAGCGACGCACGCGCGTGCAGGGCGAGGATGATGCCGTCGTGCTCGGCCGCGACCGTGTGGTACGGGCCTGCGACAAGCGTGGTGAAGTACGTGGCGAGGGGATGGGCGGTCGTCAAGTGCCACCTGCCGGCCGCGATACGGCGTGCCGGGGCATTGCCGACTACCGTCCAGTCGGGCGGGCACCGCACGTCGAGCGCGAACGGCGCCTTGAGGTCGGGCTGGTCGAAGCAGGCGAACCAGCGCGGCGCCGCATCCAGGAACGACATACCGTACAGGTAGGCCTGCCCGTCGGCTGGGTCGACGTGGCGGTGCAGGCCCTCCCCGTCGTGCGAGTAGGCCATGATCGCCTCGACGACGAGCTCATTGCGTTCAGCGAGCCCGTCGAGGGCGAGACGGCCGTCGACGACGCTGGCCTGGACCGGCCGCCCGTTGAGCGTCGCACGGCGCAGCTCCCGTGGCTTGACGTCGACGAAGGTGGACGTGCCCGGCACCGCGGCGAACCGGATCGTCGTCGACGAGTCGAACGTCTCTGCGCCGCGGTCGAGGTCCAGGCGCACATCGTAGGACGACACGGTGACGAGGTCGGCGCGGCGCTGCGCCTCGACCCGGGTAAGGCTCGGCACGGCTCCGACGATAGGTGTTGGCGGCATCACTACTGACGACGGTTCCATGATCAAGGGCGAGCTTCGCCGCCGAGGGCGAGGACCAGCACGGCGATCACCGCCACGATCAGGTCGCCATGCCCGGCGAGCATCAGCGCCGGCTCTCGGCAGGCCCGGTGCGACGGAGTCGGCGCAGGTAGGCGTACAGGCAGCTCGCGCCGACGGCGATGCTGGCCCGGGCCCTTGACTACAGCGCATTCGCCGGGCATGATTCCTAATCATGTTAGATAGCCCGACTCGCGATAGGAAGATGGAACGGCGTGTGGCGACGCGGGCGGAGATTCTCGACGCGGCGTGGGCGATCGCGCGGGAGAAGGGGCTATCGGATGTGACGTTGCGCGAGGTGGGCTCGCGCGTCGGGATGCGGGGTCCTTCGCTGTATTCTTACTTCGACTCCAAGAACGCCATTTACGACGCGATGTTCGGCCAGGCATGGAGCCAGTGCCTGACCAGTTTCGATCAACTCGGGCCGATGCCGCGGTCCCCTCGGGCCGCGTTGAAGACGGTGGCGCGGGCGTTCTTCGACTTCGCGGCCGCGGACCTGGCTCGGCATCAGTTGATGAACCAGCGCACGATCCCGGGTTTCGTCCCGAGTGCCGAGGCGTACGCGCCCGCAGTCGAGGTGCTGGAGCGGGGCCGCGCCTATCTCGCCGCCTGTGGGGTGGATCGGGCGGACTACTTCGATCTGTACACCGCGTTGGTCGGCGGTCTGGTCGACGCCCAGCAGGCCAACGACCCCGGCGGGGACCGGTGGTCGCGGCTACTCGACCAGGCCATGGACATGTTCGCCGATCATGTTGGACTGCCCCGATCCAGAAGGAGTTCGAGATGACCCAGAGCAATTCGCTCGCAGATCCGCCGACCGCACCGAGGACCTCCACCCTCGACCGGCCGATCCTCATGCGTCTCGCCGCCACCGAATACGTTCGATTCGGCGCCCTGCTGGCCGGCTTGGACGCCGAGGACTGGGCCCGGCCCACCGAATGCGCGAAGTGGGACGTCCGGGCGATGGCCGGACACGTGCTGGGCATGGCGGACATGGCCGCCTCGATCCGGGAAGCGCGCCGTCAGCAGAAAGCCGCGGCCCAACGCGGCGGGGTGTTCATCGACGCCCTCACCGCCTTGCAGGTGCAGGAGCGAGCCGAGCTGACACCGGAGCAGGTGACGGAGCGGTTCCAGGTCATCGGCCCGCGCGCGGCCCGCGCGCGACAGCGAACGCCCGCTTTCATCCGGCGCCGGAAGATGCCCATGCCGCAGAACGTCGGCGGGCGGCAGGAGACCTGGAGCCTCGGCTACCTCATCGACACCGTCATGACCCGCGACCCGTGGATGCACCGCATCGACATCAGCCGCGCCGCCGGCCGCCCGCTTATCCTCAGCGCCGACCATGACGGGGTTCTCGTCGGCGACATCGTCAGCGAATGGGCCGCCCGGCACCACGCCCCGTGCCACCTTGAGCTCACCGGGCCCGCCGGCGGATCCTGGACGTTCGGGTACGGCGGACCGAGCATGGAACTCGACGCGATCGAGTTCTGCCGCACCGTGTCCGGACGCGAGCCCGGTACCGGGCTGCTTGCCACCGAAGTGCCGTTCTGACGGACACCCGCGTCGACGAGATCGCCGATCACATCTACCGGCAGGAATGGCTCGCGCAAGACCACGGCGCCTGCTCGAACGCCGATGCCCGGACCGAGCGCGTGACATGGTCAGCAGTCGCATACTCGTCGGGTTCGTGAAGTGAAGCCGACGCCAGCTCCGGTGCTCGTAGTCCTCGCCGGCCGGCCGGGTACCGGCAAGACCACGCTGGCCCGCAGACTCGTCGACGAGCTACACGCTGCCTACCTACGCATTGACGCCATTGAAACCGCGATCGTCCGTTGCGAACTGGCGCAGCCTCCGGTCGGACCAGTCGGATACGTTGTGGCCCACGAACTCGCTGCCGCAAATCTGACCCTTGGCAGGTCGGTCGTCGTGGACGCGGTCAACCCTGTCCCGCAGGCACGAGCCGGCTGGCAACCGCTCGCTTCGCGAGCGCGCCTTGTCTTCTTGGAAACCGTGATACCTGACGAGAGCGAGCACCAGCGCCGAGTGACAGCAAGACGGCCGGACATGGCTGGACAGGCCGTGCCAACCTGGGATGCCGTGCTGGCGGCTGACTACGCTGCCTGGGACGAGACCCGTGACGGCCAACGTCACGTGATTGATACGACCGACACCGAGCAAGCAGTTGCCGATGCGCTTCGGCTCGTGCAGCGGTGACTCACACGCTCGACCAACCACTTGCGCCAGCTCGATTGTCCACATAATCGAAGCCGACCTGATCAGATCGCGAACGAAGGAGGGTATGCAGGGGGCGTGGAACGCGCAACGCCGAACAGGTCGCCGACCCGTCTACCGCGCTTTCCCGCAGCGAGCAGCTAGATGCACTGGCCACAGCCACCCGGCTGGTCGTCGTTGAGGACGCGGCGGAGGGTGGCGTCCAGCCGTCGGCGCAGGGTCGTCGTGTCGGCGGCGAGCGTGCTGATCAGGATTCCCGGCCCGGGGAGCGCCATGACGGTCGCGTCGCTTCCGGTGCTGTCGTGACGGGTCAGCTCGTCGCGACCGGGGTCGATGACCAGCAGAGAGTCCGCGCTGCGGTGGCCGGCGGTGACGGCCGGGCCGTCCCAACCAACGGCTGCCGGTCCGACGATGAGCTGCTGGTCGTAGAGGGGATGGTCGCCGAGCACTGTCCGGAGCCGCTGGCGAAGCGAACCGGGCTGCTCGCCGTACCGACCGAACAGCACTTCTTCGCGCAACAGGAGACGGGCGCCGGCAGCTAATGTGACGTGGACGTCAAGGCGGTGGCGGCAGCCGCGCGCGGCGATCACCAGCTGCGGGAGCCAGGCCAGGGTCGCGCCGGCACAGACCCGGATGTCGACTTCGGTGCACGACGGTTCGCCGTGCGGGCCGGGCAGCAGCAGCCTCGGGGAGACCTCGCCGAGGATCAGCGCGCTGCTCGGCCCGACAGTGACTTCCAGCCGCAGGATGTCCCGCCGACGGGGCCGGCGCCTCCCGCGCTGAGGTGGACGGTGGCGGGGACGGCATCCTGCCCGGCCCAGGCAGTGGCGGTGTTCTGCTCGAGCGGCAGAGTGGACCGCAGCATGAGCGGCCAGCTGGAGCGCAGCTCGCGTATGCGGGTGTGCTGCCGGCCGCCGGGTCGCGGCCGGTCGGCTTCGGTCGCCAACCGGGCCAGCGCCTGGGTCACCGGGGTGTGGTCAAGCGTCCGCGGCGAGCTGGGTGCGCACCCCGGCGGTCACCTCGCCGGCCGCGGGATCCTCGACGAGGGAGAGGAAGCAGACTGGCCGGTCGCCGCGTTGCGCCTTGGCGTCGCGGGCCATAACAGACAGATCCGCGCGCACCTGCCCGGCGAGGTCGGTCTTGTTGATCACCAGTAGGTCGGCGGAGGTAACACCCGGGCCGCCCTTGCGGGGCACCTTGTCGCCACCGGCGACGTCGATGACGAAGATCTGCCGGTGGACCAGCCCGCGGCCCGCCCACGACGGCTACAGCGGCATCCGAATCGGCCCGCGGCGCAGACGCTCAGTCCGCCGGGGTACGAAGGCGCCCATCCTTGCGCGCGGCACCAGTCCTGGCTTTGTACGAGACTTCGTAGCGCACGGGCACGTCATACGGGACGGACGCAGCGGGCAAATCGCCAGGGTGAGCGCCGGTGGTCCAGAACGACGAGCCTGGAAACTATGCCGACCCTCGCATCGTCACGCGTTCGCCGACCCGTCCCATCATCGGTGAACCCGGACGGGTGTTACCGAGATCAGCGGAAGATCGCGTCCCTTGCACAGCGGGACGGCCATCGGCATCGCCAGCGAGCGTTGCCGAACGGCCTCGTGTGCAGACAGTGCAGCCGCGAACGACAGGACCGGCCCGGCGGCTCAGCGCACGGCGACCAGCACCCGGTCGTCGCCGTGCTGCCATACCACCCCGGCTTCAGCGAATCCCGCGTTGCGCAGCGCCCGGATGTGATCGTCCACGGTGGGCGCCTGGTCGACGCGGTGCTCGACGCCGGCCGGCCCGCGCCGGGCGTCCAGCTCGGCGAGCTCCGGCGCGCGCTCGACGGCCCGCCACCATGCGGCCCAGTCCTCGTCGTCCAGTGCGCCGACGCGATGCGCGCGCTGTCGTCCCACGGCTCGGGTGATCTCGTCGAGGTGCGGTCGGGTTGCTCCGTCGAAGAGGTGGTCACCGTTGACGAGGACGCCACCGGCGCGCAGCGACTCCGCGCACGTCATGTACAGCGCGGCGAGCTGCCCATGCGTGAGCCAGTGCAGCGCGGTCGTGCTGACGAATGCGTCCGGAGCACGGTCGAGATCCAGCGCGTCGACCCAGCCGTCCATGCGCAGGTCATGCTCGATCAGTCGCAGGCCGGTCCGGTCCCCGTAGCCCGCGCTGGCCAGCCCCAGCAGCAGGGGATCGGCATCGACACCGACGACACGAGCCTGCGGGAGCCGGTCGAGCAGCCGGATCGCCAGCGAGCCCGGCCCGACCCCGAGGTCGACGACGAGCGGATCCGGGCGCCGGGTGGCGTCCTCGACGACGTCCGCGATGACGGCGAAGCGCTCCTCGCGGTCGGGCAGGTAGAACTGTTGCTGACGGTCCCAGCGGTCCAGCCAGGCGAGGGCTTGTTGCTGCGTCGGCACCGTGACTCCGTTACTGTCGTCATGTTATTTGCTAGTAACCGACGCTATCGACAGGGACGAGACTGGTCGTCGGCTCCGCGAGGTCTTCGCCCAGGTCGAGGACGGCGACCTCGACGGCGCCGCCAGAACGCTCAACGCGTTGCTGGATCGATGGCAGCCCACGCTGGGCGGCAAGCTGCGCGATGGTGCCGGCTACGGTGTTGGGCAGCGAATACGCGACTCGGCTCGGCGCGTGCGCAGCGCCGGCATGCGATCGCGTCTATGTCGACGTCTCGCGCAACGGCACGCGCCGGTTCTGCTCAACCGCCTGCCAGAGCAGGGTCAAGGCCACCGCATACCGCGCGCGGCACTAGCTATCGTCGCCGATCGGGTGGTGCATGGTGTTGCGGATCGGCCTTTGCTCGGGGTCGATGTGTGGTGGGGGGATCCATTCGGGCAGGCCGTCGGTGATGGTTACGTGCCAGCCGCGGCGGGCGAAGTTGCGGTGGTGGTGTCCGCAGAGCAGGGTGAGGTTGTCGGTGTCGGTGAGCCCGTCATCGAGCCAGTCGATGACGTGATGGGCCTGGCACCACGCGGGTGGGTAGTCGCATCCTGGGAAGGAGCAGCCGCCGTCTCGGGCGGCGAGCGTGATGCGCTGCCCGGTCGACGCGGTGCGCCGGGCGCGGCCGTAGTGCAGGATGCCGCCGGTGGTGTCGCGGAGGACGGTGTAGATGCTGGCTTGGTCGGCTAGGCGCAGCGCGTCGCGGACCGGGACCAGCCCGCCGTGCCCGGTCGTGGCGTAGCCGTGGCCGGTGTGGGCCTGTTCGGGGGTCAGGGTGAACAGCACGGTCGCCGGGGTGCCGCCGCAGTCGGGCACCGTGCCGCAGCGTAGTAGCCGCTGCGCGCAGTCGGTGAGCGCGTCGTGTAGCCGCTGCCCGGCGGTGCGGGTGTCCGGGCCGTCGGCGTCGCTGGGGCGGGGCGCGGCGAGCGGGTCGAGCACCGCCTGCCACATCGCGAGCGATTCCGGGGTGAGATGCGCGCGCAGTTCGCCGGTGCCGTCCCGGTTCGGGGACAGCGCCGCGTGCCGGGTCCGCTGCCGGTCCTCCTGCTCGGTGAGGGTGCCGTCCGGGTCCAGGCGCGCGGTGATCAGCGCGGCCAGTTTGGCCAGCAGGTCGGGGTCGAAGTGTGCGGCGTCGGCGACCAGCCGGGCCTCGACGGCGGGCCCGTGTTGGAGCTGCACCGCGGCGGGCAGCCGTTGCACGCAGCGGGTGATCACCCGCGCCTGCTCCGGGCTGATCGCGCCGTCGGCTTGCGCCGCGGCCACGGTCGGGAAGATCGGGGGCAGCGGTTCGCCGGTCACCGCCCGGCGCGGGCCGAGGTCCACCGCGGCGGCGTAGCGTGCGGTCGCCTCCCGGGGCGAGAGCCGCAGCGTCTCGCGGAGCAGGGTCTTGGTGTCCCGGCAGCAGCGCTCGCCGGCCACCCCGCGGGCGTCGAGTTCGGCGATCAGCCGGTGGTCGTGTACCGGCAGCCGCCGCCGCTGGGTCTCCACGCCGCGCAGCAGGGTGAGCAGATCGTCCGGTTGCAGAGCGGTGAGGTCGAGTTCGGTGAGTCGGGTGACCGCGGAGCTGAGCTGGTCGAGCGCCTCCTCGACCGGTGTCGCGACCGCGGCTGACATGAGTTGATTCTATCGAACATATGTTCGCACAGCAAGAGACTATCCGAGAAAATAAGGATGATCTCTGTGGTCGCGCAAGCACGACCTGACCACGAGCGGAACGCATACGCCGACGTCACCGGCCGGAAGACCAACTCCTCGTCGCTGCTGTAGGTTCTCGCGCGACGTGTCGTGGGCCACCCGCCGGTTTCCGGGACGAACGACATGGTCGAGAGCCCGTGGCTTTCTCACAATATTGTCGGACTCCCTGTCGGCGGGTAATCGAGGCTGCCGCAGCCAATCTGCGCTGCGGCGGGCTTTCCGCTCGTGCCGGCTCCAGAGGCCCGGTTTTGGCGATGTCAGGACGACGGTCCAGCCTGCACGAGGTCAACTTTGGCAACTGCCGGAGCCGTCCGCTCACGCCGAGATCCGGAAACATTTTCTGATCTTGAGGGCAGCTTTACTGATCGCCGCGTCGGCGTGCGAGATGGATGGTGAGATCGGCGGTGACCTCGACGTTGTCCGGCAGGACCTGCATGATGCGGCCGTAGAGCTGCTCTTGTTCCGAGGCCGGCAATTGGAGATAGGCGGAGATGGTCGAGAGGTGGCCGACGTAGTCGTGAGCGGTCATCGTCCAGCGCCGGTCGATGGTCGACTGCCGCACGTCGGTGAACCAGTCCGAGCGTTCGAGTTCCGTTCCGGGCCACTGCATGCGCTGTCCCGGGGGCGTCCCGTCGGGAGAGGCGATGTTGTCGCTATCCATGGACGGTGCCCGGGCCGCGCGCACTGCCTGCTCCACGGCCGGGTCGGCCAGCTCCACTTGTCCGCCGAACGAGGCGAACACCCCGCCGGGCGCGAGCAGCGCCGCCACGCGGGACCAGCGGCAATTCGGGTCGGTCCAGTGCAACGCCGCCGCCGCGTACACCAGTCCGTAGGTCTCGGTGGTCTGCAGCTCCTCGAACGCGGCCTGCACGGTGGCGACGTTCGCGGGCACGTGCCGACGCAACTCGGCCAGCATCGCCGCATCGGGCTCGGTCGCGGTGACGGTGATGCCGCGGGCCATGAACAGGCGGGTTGCTTTGCCCGTCCCCGCGCCGATCTCGAGCGCGGTCCGGATCGGCCCACCCGCATAGGTCAGCACCGTATTGACGAGCGCCATGGGGTACGCCGGCCGAAACCGTTCGTACGCCTCTGCCACTGCTCCGAAGCTCAACGCCCGATTGGACACCCCGCAATCCTGGCACCCGCAGCCCGGATGCAAACGACCGCGCTTTCCCGCTGCAGGACCAAGTCGCTTGCATCAGATCGGACGCGACCGGTGCAAGACCTTGCGCTCAACACCAACATCGCCAGCCGCAGCGAGGCGCTGGAAGAGCTTCACTCATTTGCCTCAGGTCGCGCGGATCTTCGTGCTGGTAGATCGCACCGTGGCGATCTGCCTGCAGTATTGGGTGTGGCCTGAGCGCGATGATGGTCGGCGTGCGGGTTCTCGGGGCGTGCTCGATGGGTGGGGCCGGTCATCTGCAGCCGTTGCTGGCGGTGCTGGCGGCCGTACGCCGCCGCGGCCACGAGGTGCTGGTGCTTGCGCCGGAGTCGATGCGCGGGCAGGTCGCGGACGCTGGTTTCCCGTTTCGGCCTGGCGGCGAGCCGCCCGAACATGAGGTGGCGCCGATCCGCGAGCAGTTGCCGCTGGCGCCGCCGGACCGGGCGATCGTGTTGGGGAACCGGGAGCTGTTCGGGCGGCTCGCGGCTCGCGCGATGTTGCCCGCGATGCAGGATGCCGTTCGCACGTGGCGGCCGGATCTGCTGATCCGTGAGCCGTGCGAGTACGCCTCGGCGGCGGTGGCCGAGAGCCGGGGTGTGCCGGGTCGCGCAGGTCGCGATCTCGCTCGCGGACGGCGAGCTGGCCTCGATCGAGGCGGCCGCGCCCGCGCTGGAAGAGCTGCGACCGGGACTGACCCAACAACTCATCTCCACTCCGTACCTGAGCCGGTTCCCCGCATCCCTGGACCCGTCGCCATTCCCCGCCACGCTCCGGTACCGCGATGACGAGCGTGCACCGAACCGGCTGCCGGACTGGTGGGTCGGCGCGAGCGGCCCGCTGATCTACCTGACGTTCGGCACCGTGTTCGGCCACCTGTCCGGTGTCGGGACCGCCTACCGGGCGGCGCTGCGGGCCCTCGCCGACCAGCCGGTACGGGTGCTGCTGACCGTCGGCCGGCACTTCGACCCGGCCGAGCTCGGCCCGCTTCCCACCAACGTCCACCTGGAGGCATGGGTGGAGCAGACCGACGCGCTGGCCACCGCTGATCTGGTGGTCTGCCACGGCGGCTCCGGGACCGCGATCGGTGCCCTGCGCGCAGGGCGGCCGCTGGTCGTGCTGCCGGCGTTCGCCGACCAGCGCGTCAACGCACGGCGCATCGCCGCGGCAGGCGCCGGCCTCACCGTCGAGGCCGAGGCCGAGGTTGGCGAGCGGCGCAGCCGGCTCATCGACGACCGCGATATCCCTCGGATCACTGCAGCGGTCACGGCGGTCCTGACCGAACCCAGCTACCGCACCGTCGCTGCCAACATCGCCCGGGAGATGAGCACAGTTGGGCTCATCGACGACATACTGGCCGGACTCCTGCCCGGTCGAAACGCGCACATCGGCTATAGGCGCTGCAGACCGCTCAGGAATCGGTTTGCGGCACGAGGTGTGATGGTCGAGTGAATGGACTTCGGGTCACCGGTGAGCCATGCGACGGGGCGATTGGTGAGCTCAGCTTCGTGCTGCATCGCGATGGATGGGACGTACCCGGTGTGCTGTGGCGGCCAGACAGTGGCTCTCCCGCGCCGGTCGTGCTGCTCGCTCATGGAGGCAGTGGGCACAAGCGAAGCGAGCGCAACCTGAGGCTAGCGAGATGGTTCGCCGTACACGCCGGTATGGCGTCGCTGGCCATCGATGGCCCGTTTCACGGGGACCGCGCGTTTGCCGGCGACGGACCGTTGGACTATCAGAGTCGAATCGTCGACGAGGGCGCCCGAAGTATTCACGACCGCATGCGCGGGGATTGGCTCGCCAGTTTGGCAGCGGTCGCCCAGTCGGGGTGGATCGACGGACAAAATGTCGCCTTCCTCGGCATCTCGATGGGAGCCCGGTACGGGCTGCCCGTCTGCGCGGCCCTCGCCTCTCGGCTGCGGTGCGCAGTCGTCGGCAAGTTCGGCCTCGCCCAGAGCAATCGACTGCCCCGCGGTCTGGAAGCGGATGACACGATCATCGCCGCAGCCGAGAGCATCCGCGCGCCGCTCCTGCAGCACGTCCAGTGGCACGACGAGATCTTTCCCCGTCATGGTCAGCTGGAGCTCTTCGACCATTTCTCGTCGCCCGACAAGCAGCTCCGCGGCCGGCCAGGCAACCACGGGCTTACCCGTCACGACGACGAAATCGCATGGCGCGACCATGTGATCGTCCGCCTCACTGGGCCCAGATGACACAAGACGCCTCCACCGCAAGCGGGTCCGCTTGTGGTACGTCGCCTGCAGATGGGTGCGCGCTCGTTCGGCAAAATGTGACGGTGGACCCGGACGTGCACGCGTACTACGTCGACGCTTTTCGCGAGGACGACCGTCTGCGGCTGCGCGCACACGGCGTGCTTGAGCGTGTGCGCACCCAGGAGCTGCTGTCGCGGTTCCTACCCGCACCACCGGGCGAGGTGCTAGACGTCGGCGGCGGTACCGGCGTTCATGCGGAATGGTTGGCCGAGCGTGGGTACACGGTGCATGTCATCGACCCAGTCGAGCAGCACGTTGCGGCAGGCGCCCTGTTGTGCGGGGTTACAGCAGCCGTCGGCGATGCCCGTGTCCTGGCCGAAGCCGATGACAGCCAAGACGCCGTCCTGCTGCTGGGGCCGTTGTACCACCTCCTGAACCGCGTCGACCGTCTGCAGGCGTTGCGAGAGGCGCGCCGAGTCGCCCGCAACGGCGCGCCGGTTGTCGCTGCCGGCATTAGCCGGTACGCCACCCTGATGGACCTCGGCAGCGATGGACGGCTCACTGCCGAGGTCGAGCCATTCGTTCAGCAACTCCACGCGACCGGCCTGTTCCGCGGCGGCGTCGTCGGATTCACCACCGCCTATCTGCATCGCCCCGATGAGCTCGCGGCCGAGCTGGCCGATGTAGGTCTGCACGGCGTCGAGGTGTACGGCATCGAAGGACCCGCTGGACCGACCGTGCGTGCGCTGGGCATGGACTGCCTCGACGAACGGCTGGACGCGGCAGTGCGAGCCGCACGGATTGTCGAGCGGGACCCGGCGCTGATCGCCGCCAGCGCTCACCTACTTGCGGTGGCCGTGGCGTAGACGCCGGTAGAGGTTAGCGGTGCGCTACACGCTTCGGCCGTGCTACCGCGCGCCGCCGGGATTTGTCTGCGACCATCGTGCCGTGGAGCTGTTCAACTACGCCGAATCGATCACCGTCGACGCGCCTGCCGAGTTCGTGTATGACTTGGTGACCGATATCCGCCGAACCGGCGAGTGGAGCCCGATCTGCCGCTCCTGCTGGTGGCAGGACGAGGGAGGCGTCCGCGAAGGCGCATGGTTCGTTGGTCGCAACGAGGCCGACGGGCAAGTCTGGGAGACCGAATCTCAGGTGGCCGTCGCTGATCGGGGCCGCGAGTTCGCCTGGCTGGTCGGAGGGAAGTACGCACGCTGGAGCTACCGTCTCGAATCTGCGGGCGATGACCGCACGCGGCTCACCGAGAGCTGGGAGTTTCTTCCGGAGGGCCGGGCGATGTTCCGGGAGAAGTACGGAAAGCAGGCGGACGCGCGTGTCGAGCTGCGGCGCAACCAGGCGCTCCACGGTATGCCAACGACCTTGGCCGGGATCAAGCGGATCGCAGAAACTGAGTATCACGGCTGATCGCGCCGCGCGGGAAGGATCGACAAGCGCCCGCACCGGCGCTGGCTATGGTCCGCTCAACGATCCCCAACCGGGGCGGCCCCGTCGCCGATGCAGGGCCGGAGGCAATGCTCGTGGGTGTGATTACCTTGCGGCGTGCCCGGCAGCAGACGGACGTCATTCGTGTCCGACCCCGATCGTCGGCGGACCCTGCATGAAGATGGCAGCGAGGCGCACGGACTACGCGTTGAGCACGACCGGGCTCGCCTCTACGTCGAGTTGAGCGGGGAAGAAGGCGCGGGTCCATGGACGGTGCTGGCCATCGACCGGGCATCGCGGCGCTACTCGGTGGCCCAAGCCGAGACCAAGACGGCGGCGACCGAAGCCGCGGCGCGTGCTCTCACAAAGCTTCTCGCTCGTTGATCTGTCGCCCTCACCGCTTGGCCACACGCTAGACGCGCACCGTCTCGCAAGTCGATCGATGGGCAGGACGGCGCGTACTGCGACGCGCGTGTTCTATCGTCACCCAGTGTCGCCGTTGGTCCGCTGCGCCGACTCAACTGACGTCCGCACGATCGCGCAGATCTATGGGCACGCCGTACGTTCGAGTGTTGCGACGTTCGACGTGTCAGATCCACCGCGCGGCTACTGGCACGACAAGCTGTCCAGTGTCGAGCCGGGCGACCACGTCCTCGTGGTGGAGGAGGCGGGGACCGTAGTCGGCTTTGCATACTCCACGGCGTTCCGTCCGCGGCCGGCGTATGCCGGCACCCGCGAGACCTCGATCTACCTGGCGCCGGACGCGGTCGGTCGAGGTTTGGGCCTACTCACGTACACCCATCTGATCTCGCTGTTGCGCGCGGACCGGATGCACCGCGCGGTTGCCGTCGTCGCGGTGCCCAATTCGGCGTCGGTCGCGCTGCACGAGTCGCTCGGCTTCGAGCTGGTAGGCACGCTCGGCGAGGTGGGCCGAAAGTTCGATCGGTGGGTCGACACCCGTTGGTACCAGCTCCGCCTCGAGCCGTAGCGGGGTCATGTTGCGGCACCGCAGGCGCGCTGCCAAGTCGCTAGCCACGACGGGTGGTGAAGCAGCGGCGGGGTCTCGCCCGGCGACACCTCGCGGACGGCAAGCCGATTTTCTTGGCAAGTGTCGATCATTCGTCCAAGGATGAGCTCATGAGCATCACGGTTCGCCCAGCGACCGCGGAGCGCTGGGAGGACGTAGTTGAGGTCTTCGCGGGTCGGGGCGGCTCGACATGCTGGTGTCAGCGGTTTTGCCGGACGGATGGAAAAGACAAGCCGACCGCATTGCACGTCGAGATCGAGCACGCCGGCCGACCTGTGGGACTGATCGCTTACGTCAATGACGAACCCGCGGGCTGGAGTCGGGTCGGCGTGCGAACGTCGCTACCTGGGATCGCGGCGAACCGGGCGTTGCATCGGCTCGACCCCCATGATGATGCCGATCCCGCGTGGTGGATCAGCTGCTTCGCCGTGCGCCGCGCGCATCGCGGCGGTGGTGTCGGTGTCGCTCTGCTGCGCAACGCGACACGATTCGCCCGCAGACACGGCGCTGCCGTCCTCGACGGGCATCCGGTCGACGTCGAGCGACTGAGCCGACGCCCGTCGCCGGCGGCCGTGTTCACCGGTACTATGTCGATGTTCGCTGCGGCGGGCTTCCGTGAGATCGGACGCACGTACCCCTCCCGCCCGGTGATGCGACACAACCTCGACGGTGTCAGTTAGCGATGGCCGTACGGTGACCCACGACCTTGGTCGCTAGCGACCGGAGACATGGTTGATGACATCGTCTGGCGCGCTGGTGCTATGGGCTCGGCATGGCCAGAACGAGGCCAATCTGAGCCGCCAGTTCTCCCACCGTCGACTCGATCTTGACCTGACCGCCGTCGGGCGGAAGCAGGCCGAACAGCTGGCCACCCGCCTCGACACCCGGCTCAGCCAGGCCACCGAGCCGCCACCCCTGTTCAGCTCCCCGCTACGCAGGGCCCGGCAGACCGCGCAGGTCGTCGCCAACCGGCTGGGCACCCACCTGGTGGTCCTGGACGAGCTGCGGGAGCTCGATGTTGGCGAGCTCGACGGGCGCAGTGACCCCGAGGCGTGGACGGTCTACGAGTCGGTGCTCACCGGTTGGAGAATCGGCAACCACGACCGGCGATTCCCCGGCGGAGAAGACTGGCACGAGCTGCGCAGCCGCCTCAGCGCCGCACTGCGCGAGATCGCCGGCAGAACCCCTACTGGCATCGCCGTCGTCGTCGCCCACGGCGCGAACCTGCGCGCTGCCCTTCCCGGCCTCGCCGATGTCCGCGACCCGGGCAGCGACCTCGACACCGGCCAGCTCGCCGATCTCCGCGTCACCGTCAGCGACGCCGGCGTCGACGTCGACCTGCTCGCCTGGCGCGGCGCAAAGTAGCGCGGCGCGTCGGCGGGCAACGCCACCCAACAGTCGGCATCTGGGACCGTGAGGGGGAAGCAGCGGCGGCTGGTCTTCAAAGCACCACCCGCCGAACTTAGCGGTCAACCGTAAGCGGATCCCCTGCGGGCAGCGGGCTCGGTCGGGCGTGCGAGGCTGACCACTGTGATCGTCGAGCGAGTGGGTTCCCTACCTCACCAGCTGATCGCTAGAGGACGCCACGGCCTGCTACAGGCGAGTCCTCCGACTCGAACCGGTGATGGACCACGCCTGGACCCTCACGCTCACGGACCCGAACCGGCCCAGCGCACAGATCAGCCTGGCGACGCGCGATGAGACCGCCTCTGTCGTGCCGCAGGCGTCGGTGCAGGTGGACGATGTGGACACCGCGTACGCCGCCGCAGTGCGGGAGGGCGCCGAGATCGCGCACCCGCTCAGCGACGAACCGTGGGGTGTTCGCCGCTTCTTTATTCGCGACCCTGACGGTCATGTGATCAACGTGCTCAGGCACCACTGACTCGACCCGCCCCAGCAGTCGATCGGCGGACGGTGAGTCCTCGACCTCGTGCAACGCCCTGGGCCATAACGCCGTTCGTCACGATCAACCTCGCCACAAGCCGATCGGGCTCGCGAACCGATGAGCGACAATGCGACCGTGCGTAAGCAGTACCACTTGTGGGCCCCCGAGCGGGGCTTTGACGCCTGGGACGTCGATCGGCTCATCGCCCTGAGCCGGGAGCTGCCCATCGAGCGGGTGGCGGTCGCCTCGATCGGCGAGGTCGACACGGCTTACTGGTTCGACGGAAGCACGGAACTACCCACGGTGCGCAAGGTCGTCGAGCACTGCAAGCTTATCGGCGAGGTGGACGTGTCCTTCCCGATCATCCTGGGCCACGACGGGCGCGTCATGGACGGCATGCACCGCATCGCCCGCGCGCTGCTGGAGGGCAGAGAGGAGATCGATGCTGTCCGGTTCACCGCACCGCTCGAGCCGGACTATCGCGGCTGCCTCCCGCACCAGCTGCCCTACTGATCCAGCTCGAGGTGGGCAACGCCGTCGGCGCGTCCCGCGGTTTCGCTCAGGAATCGGCATGCGGCGCGGCGGCAAGTTTATCGCTCAACGCTCTGCAGGCGTACTCCCCGCGGGGTACGGCAAGTGTCGCCCGCTGGGGGACGCGATGCGCATGCGCACCGCCGACTCTAAAGACATGATCCGGCCACCCGAACGCGTCGAAGCAGCAGATCGGTCATCGTGGCCGCGGTGGCTGGTCTGCCTGGTAGTGCTTGGCTCGCTGCTCACCGCCACCGGTGCGCTGCTCGCGATCCATCCCAGCGGCGAGCACCTCAACGCGGCCGGGCAGAACTACGCCGACTATTTCCTGACCCGCAATCTGGCCATGGCGGCGATGCTCCTGCTGATGCTCGCCCTGCGGGCGCGGCGGGTCCTGGCCGGCCTGATGATCCTCACCGCGCTCGTCCAGACTCTCGACGCCATCACCGCATCGGTTACCGGCCGGCTTGGCCTGCTTCCGGTCGATCTCATATTCGCTGCGGCCTTCGTCATCGGCGCCGGGCACCTAGCCGCACGACCACTCTGGCGACGCTCCGCCTGGCGACAACCCGACGTGTGAGGCCCGCTCCTCCAGGCCCGGCACCCCGTCGCACTCGCCGATGGTCGACAGGATTCCGCTTCGATGCTGCAATTGAACTGCCATGCGACTGCTCGCGGTGATCGGCGAGGAGCTCGCCGGCTATGAAGCCGGCGGCGAGTGGTCGGCGTTGTCCGGGTTGGTCGCGGCGAACGGAGCTGACTCGCTCGAGGTACATGTGCTGGCGCTGATCAGCCCGAACAAGCAGAGGGGCGCGGATCCTGAGCCCTCCCGCCGACTACTCGTACGGCGAACGGCAGTATTCAGTCGAGGACGTGGCCGGCCACCACTGGACGTTTACACAAGCACTCGCCGACCTCGCCCCCGAAGACTGGGCGGAACGTCGATGGCCTCAGCGAGCGATCACCCGGCGCAGTAGCGACATCACCATCTGCTCGAGGTCGGCGCCGATAGCCGCGTCTGTCAGCGATCCGCTACCGGTGGGCTGCGAGACCTCGCTGGAGTTCGTTGCTGGTCGCGGGCCAGCGCAGGACGCCGTCCTGCGCGGTGCGGCGTTGACGAACGCGTCCCAGCCGATTTTGTGCGCGAGTTGGAACCGTCCAGGCTCGTTCCCGCGGAGCCATCTCGCCCAGCGGTTCATTCCGGGAACATCTCCAACCCGTCGTGGTCGGGGTGGGTGGCGTAGTAACGGGCGAACACGTCGTCGATGTCGTCCCTCAGATCCGGCGGCTGGGCTGCGTCGGGTGAGTAGATCGACCACGCCCGGCAACGCCGCGATGCCGCGGTCGTCCGGCGCGTCCGTGTTGTCGGCGGCGGCGTTGTCGGCGTCGGCGGCGCGTTGGGTGCTCAGCCGCAGCGCCAGGTTGCGTTCCCGGCGGGTGGCGACCGCGCCGTGGGACCAGTCGGCGAGCAGGTCGGCGACGGCCTGCCGCGGGTCGACGTGCCGGTTCGTCCTCGCGCCAAGCGCGCGGACGTAGTGGGCGGCGTCGGCGGAGAACGAGGCGTCGATGCTGGCGGAATGTTCCCACTCCAGCCGGTGCCAGACGCTGGTGGCGGGGTCACGGAAGAACACCGCCCGCACGTCGTCGCGGTCGACCAGGAACGGCCACTTGCCCGGGTGCGCGCCGGCATACGGGGAACGGGTGTTGCGGTAGTCGTTCAGACCGGGCCCGTCGTAGCGTTTCGCGGATGAGCTGCTCCAGTTCGCTCACGTAGTAGAACGCCTGGCCCTCGACCCGCTGTCCACGCGCGGCGACGTCGGGGCCCTTGTAGCCGGGCAGCTGTTCCAGCAGCGACTGGCGCAGGGTGCGGAAGAACTGTTCCAACGCAGGCTTGTCGGTCGGCTTGTCCGGGATCGCCGGCTGGATGGAGATGCCCAGCCGCGCGCACACGCCGCGGGTGTGCTCGGACAGGTAGATCTTGCCGTGATCAATCACGATGGTGTCGGGCAGCACCGCGCCGGGATCGCCGAGCACGATCCCGTCCGGCAGCCCGGCGTACGGGCCGGCCGGTGACCCGGCGGCCCAGCCCACCTCTGGGGTGTGACGGTCTGGTACAGCACCGAGGCGACATCGGGGGAGCGGGCCGCGAGCGGTCGTAGCCGCAGCCCGGTGATGCACCGATCGAACAGGTCCATCCCGACGGTCACTTCGGTGTTCACCCAGCGCAACGCGACCGGCTCCATCGCGAACACGTCGAGCCGATAGGAGTCCAGCAGCACGTACTGGCCCGGACGGTCCGCGCGTAACCGGCCCAGCACGCCGGTGGGCCGGTTGGCCACCGAGCGGCGCTGTTTCGCCGGCCCGAACATATACCGGCCCCGGGCCAGCTCGTCCAGACGCCGGTAGGCGACCGCGGGGGAGGGCGGCATGCCGTCCGGCACCACCCGGCCGAACTCGGCGTTGGCGCGGCGGATCACCGCCTGCTTTGTCGGGGTGCTGGCGGTGGTGTAGGAAGCGAGGACCTGCAGACAGGCGCTGTCCCAGCGCGGGTCGACCGTGCGGCGAACCTGCTGCAGCATCCGGGTGTCGACCAGCCCGGCCGGGCCAAGCTGGATCAGGCGGGCCACCTGCCGTTGCAGCGTGCGGCGGCTCACCCGCAGTTCGGCGGCCAGATCGTCGTAGCGTTGGCCCAGGCTACGGCCGTCATCCGGGCTGGGCTCGAGCAGCCGCCGCAGCCTTGCCAGCTTCTTGTCCAGCACGTCGCGCTGCTTGGCGGTCAGCCCGGCCACGATCACCGCGGGTATCGACCACAGCCGGTCGTCGGCTACCACGGTGGACTCGTCGTCAAGCTCGGTCACGCCGTCCAGCAACGAGGAGAGGGTGACCGTCCGGACGCCTCGAGCCGAACTCAGGCGCACCGCACCGTCGACGAGTTCGACCACCTCCCACCCTTGCCCGTCGAGCCACACCCGCCCGCCGACCCGCAGCTCGTATCCGGTTGCGGACATCCTGCTCAGGCCACCCGCTGCAGCACCGCGGCGCCCGACAGCGGACGGGAGAGCTCCACTTCCCAGCGCCGGGACCACAGCAACGACAGCGTCGCCGCGCAACCAGCAGCGGTTACATGCACGAAACACGGCCGAACCCATGCCGTTAACAGGAGCGACCGAGGCTTGCGCCAGCGCTCACGCGGCGCGTTCGCGACCCGATCCGCGGGGGAGGCCCTGTGTCAGCTCACCTGGTAATGGCCAGCGAGTACGTCAGGTTCGATCCGAAGTCGCTCAACTCGGGCGACACGGCGTGGCTGCTGGCCTCCTCGGCGCTGGTGTTGCTGATGACACCGGCGCTGGCGTTCTTCTACGGCGGCATGGTCCGGATCAAGCACGTGCTTGCCATGCTGATGCAGAACTTCGCCGCGATCGCGATCGTCAGCATCACCTGGGTTCTGGTCGGGTTCTCCTGGGCATTTGGCGGGAGCGGACCGCTGATCGGCGACTTCCACTACCTCGGCCTGCAGCACATCCGCGACGTCGTGCCGGCACTCGGCTCGGCGCAGACGGTGCCGACGGTGGCGTTCGTCGCGTTCCAGCTGACATTCGCGATCATCACGCCGGCGCTGATCACCGGCGGGGCCGCGGACCGGTGGAAGTTCGGCGCATTCGTTGCGTTCGTGTCCGTGTGGTCGGTGATCGTGTACGCGCCGGTCGCACACTGGGTCTTCGACGCGGACGGGTGGGCCGCCAAACTCGGCTCGGAGGACTTCGCCGGCGGGACGGTGGTGCACATCAACGCCGGCGCCGCGGCGCTTGCGATCGCCCTCGTGCTGGGCAAGCGCAAGGGGTGGCCGCGGGAGAACATGCGCGGGCACAACATCCCGTTCGTGATGCTCGGCGCGGGACTGCTCTGGTTCGGCTGGTTCGGCTTCAACGCCGGCTCGGCGCTGAGCGCCGGCGACCTGGCGTCGTTCGCGTTCGTCAACACGAACACGGCCACGGCGGCAGCGCTGATCGGCTGGATCGTCGTGGAAAAGCTGCGCTACGGCAAGTCGACCGCGCTGGGTGCCGCCTCGGGCGCCGTCACCGGCCTGGTGGCGATCACCCCCTGCGCCGGCTTCGTCAGTCCGATGGGATCGATCGTCATCGGCCTGCTCGCCGGCGCGATGTGCGCGGTTGCGATCGGCCTGAAGAACAAGCTCGGCTACGACGACGCCCTCGACGTCGTCGGCGTGCACTTCGTCGGCGGTTGGGTGGGCACGCTCGCCATCGGCTTCTTCAGCACTACCGGCACCAACCCGGCCGCGCACAACGGACTGTTCTACGGCGGCAACGGCAGCCTGCTGCTGCACCAGTTCATGGTCGCGGCGGCGGTGTCGGTGTTCTCGTTCGTCGTTTCGTTCGCGCTCGCCAAGGTGATCGGGCTGGTGTTCCAGAACCGGGTGGACGAGGAGCACGAGCTGGCCGGGCTGGACATCTCCATCCACGGCGAGACCGCGTACGACTTCGGGCCGGTCGGCGGCGTGCTGGCCGGCCACTACGCTCCGGCCGTGGCGCAGAAGGAGGGTGTGGGGGCATGAGACTCGTCACGGCAGTCGTCAAGCCGTTCAAGGTCGACGACGTCAAGGCCGCCCTCGAGATGCTGGGCGTGCAGGGATTGACCGTCAGCGAGGTGCGGGGCTTCGGCCGTCAGCGTGGCCACACCGAGGTCTACCGGGGCGCGGAATACACCGTCGACCTGGTTCCCAAGGTGCGCGTCGAGGTGTTGGTCGACGACCTGGACGCCGCCAAGGTCACCGACGCGATCGTCGAGGCGGCCCGTACCGGAAAGATCGGCGACGGGAAGGTCTGGGTGACGCCCGTCGACACGGTGGTTCGGGTGCGGACCGGTGAGCGCGACGCGGACGCCGTCTGACGCCGTCATCGGCAGCGCGCTCCGCGGCGCCGACCTGCGGGCTGCGCTCACGGACGCCTACGACGGCTGGCTGCGCGGCCTGGCGGCGGGGCTGCCGCCCGGCACCGCGCTGACGGCGGTGGGCGGCCTCGGCCGCCGTGAGCCGGCGCCGTACTCGGATCTCGACCTGGTCCTCCTGCATACCGGCCGGGTGCGCGGGATTGCCGAGGTGGCCGAGTCGATCTGGTACCCGATCTGGGACAGCGGCATCGCGCTCGACCACTCCGTGCGCACCCCCGACCAGGCGCTGGATGTCGCCCGCGACGACCTCAAGGCGGTGCTCGGGCTGCTCGACCTGCGCCACATCGCTGGTGACGCCGGGGTCTTCGCGCCGTTGCGGGAGCGCGTTCTCGGCCGGTGGCGGGCCACCGCGGCGCAACGGGTGGCGGACCTGCACGACCTCTGCCGGGCACGCTGGAAGATCGCGGGTGAGGCCGCGTTCCTCCTCGAGCCGAATCTGAAGGACTCCCGGGGCGGGCTGCGCGACGCTGCGCTGCTGCGCGCCCTCGCCACCGCGCAGCTGGTCGACGACCCGCCCGCGGTCCGCGATGCGCGGACGTTGCTGCTGGACGTCCGCGGCGAGCTGCACCGCCGCAGCGGGCGCGACACCGATGTGCTCCGCCAACAGGACCAGGCCGACCTGGCCGATGCGCTCGGCCGTACCGGTGCCGATGCGGTGCTTCGCGCGGTCAACGAGGCGTCCCGCACCGTCGCGCTCTCGCTGGACACCGCGCTGCGCCGTGTCACGGCGGCGCAGCCGGCGCGGCGCGGCCTGCGCGGCATCATCGCCGCCCGCCCACCGGCGCGCGCCCCGCTTGCCCGCGACGTCGTGGCCCAGGACGGCGAGGTCGTGCTGGCCCGCGACGCCGACCCATGGACGGATCCCGGGCTGGTGCTGCGCATGGCACGGGCCGCGGTCGAGAACGAGCTGCCGATCGCGCCGTTCGCGCTGCAGCGGCTCGCCGCAGAGTCGGGTCCGGTGCCGCAGCCATGGCCGTCGGCGATGCTCGACGACCTGCTCGCGCTGCTCGGCGCCGGGCCTGCCGCGGTGCCGGTGCTCGAGACGCTGGACGAGGCCGGCCTGCTGGTGCGGCTTCTCCCGGAGTGGGCGGCTGTGCGCTTCCTGGCCCAACGCAATCCCGTGCACCGTTTCACCGTCGACCGGCATCTGCTGGAAACCGCGGCCTGCGCCGCCGAGCTCACCAGGCATGTCGCCCGACCGGACCTGCTGCTGATCGGCGCGCTGCTGCACGACATCGGCAAGGGACTGCCCGGGGCCGACCATTCGGTCACCGGCGCGGCCGCCACTGCAGTGATCGCGCATCGCGTCGGCCTCGGCCCTGCCGACGCCGACTCCGTGGCCGCGCTGGTCCGTCACCACCTGCTGCTGCCCGACACGGCGACCCGCCGCGACCTCGACGACCCGGTGACCGCGCGAATCGTCGTCGACGCGGTGGCTGGATCGCGCGAACTGCTGGAGCTGCTTCACGCGCTGACCGTCGCGGACGCGCGGGCCACCGGACCGGGGGCGTGGAGCGACTGGAAGGCCGTCCTGGTCGCCGACCTGGTGCGTCGCGCGTCGGACGCGATGGGCGGCAGGGCGAGCCCGCCGGCGCAACCGCTGGACGGCGCTCGTCGGCGACTCGCCCAGGCGGCCACGCTCGCGGTGGAAATCCACGGCGACGAGATTCTGGTTGCCGCGCCGGACCGGCCGGGCGTGCTCTCCCGCGCGGCCGGGGTGCTCGCCATGCACCACCTCGACGTCCGATCGGCATCGATCCGGACGTATTCCGGGATGGCGGTGAACTCGTTCGTCGTGGCGCCGCGGTTCGGGCGGGTGCCCGACCCGGCGCTGCTCATGAGCGACTTGGCCCGTGCCGTCGACGGCGCACTCGACTTGCCGGAGCGGCTGCTGGCCAAGGAACGCTCCTACGCGCCGTCGAGCGCGGCGCCCGCCGCCCAGGAGCCGACCGTGCACTGGTTCGACGGCGAGGCGACGGACGCGACAGTGCTCGAGCTGCGTGCCGACGACGCGATCGGCCTGCTGTACCGGGTGACTGCGACCCTGGAGCGCTGCGGCCTCGACGTGCGCGCGGCCCGCGTGTCGTCGTTCGGCCACTCGGTCGTGGACGCGTTCTACCTGACCACGTCGGACGGCGGGGCGATCCCCGAGCAGGATCGACCGGCCATCGCGGCGCAGCTGCTGCGGGTCAGCCGCCGGGGGTGAGGTAGTCGATGGGAATCCGTACGGGGAACGGCTTCTCTACGAGGGCAACGTCACCCGGCCCCCCAGGTGCCGAGCTCGGCGTAGACACTCGCGCCGGTCGGCAAGGTGTATGCGGTCAGGCTGACAGAAGGCTCCGTTTCGACGCGCCAATAGGCCGGGATGCCGGCGGCGGCGTACTGCGCCGGCTTGGTGATCCGGTCTGTCGTGACCGAACCGGGCGAAACCACCTCGACGACGAGCAACAGGTCCTCGGACGTCACCAGCTTGCGCCGCTGCCCGAAGAGGGTCCTCGAGACCACGCAAAGGTCAGGTATGCGATAGCTCGGGTGCAGGTCGAGGTTCAGTGGCCCGGTCACGGCGTAGGTGGCAGGCACCGCTGAGCGCACCGCATCCCTCAGGTAGGTGCAGACAAACTCATGATCAACCCCGGGGGCCGGACTCACGACGAGCGCCCCGTCGACGATTTCGTAGCTGCGCGGGTCGGCCTCGGGCAATCGTTCGAGATCCTCGAACGTCCAGGTGTGCTGCACGTCGAGCATCGGCTGCATGCCTGCTCCCTTCGCGGCTCGTTCAAGTCTGACCCACATATGCGAGGCTTGCGTCACAGGGATCGGCTTCCGCATCGGTGTAAGCGGCCGGTAATCTGGGCCTCGCCTCGCGGGCCGACGCCGTCCCGGTCAGTACCGACTCCGATCAGCGCACCGTCAGCCCCGAGGAGGCCAGCTTGTTCTCAGCCGTGCCTTCGGCGCAGGGCCTCTACGATCCGCGCTTCGAGGCCGATTCCTGCGGCGTCGCGTTCGTCGCCGACCTTGCCGGGGAGCCCAGCCACCGGATCGTCGCGCACGCGCTCGCCGCGCTCGGCAATCTCGACCACCGCGGCGCGGCCGGCGCCGAGCCGTCGTCCGGTGACGGCGCGGGAATCACCGTCCAGGTCCCGGACGCGTTCCTGCGATCGGTCGTCGGGTTCGCGTTGCCTGAGCCGGGGTGCTACGCCGTCGGCAACGCCTTCCTGCCGGCCGATTCGCAGCACCGTGCGGCGATGGTCGCGCTCGTCGAGCAGGTGGCCGGCGAGGAGAACCTCGCCGTGCTCGGCTGGCGGGAGCTGCCGACCTGTGTCGACGGCGTCGGCCCGACGGCGCGCCGGGTCATGCCGGCGTTCGCCCAGGTCTTTGTGGCCGGTGCGTCGGGGATGGAGTTGGAGCGGCGGGCGTTTTGCCTGCGCAAGGTCGCCGAGCGGCGGGCGCGCGAGGCCGGCGGGGAGCTGTACTTCCCGTCGCTTTCCGCCCGCACCGTGGTTTACAAGGGCATGCTCACTGCCGGCCAGCTCGCGTCGTTCTTCCCCGACGTCACCGACGAGCGGTTCGCCAGCGCGATCGGCCTCGTGCACAGCCGGTTCTCCACCAACACGTTCCCGTCCTGGCCGCTGGCGCACCCCTACCGTTACATCGCGCACAACGGTGAGATCAACACGATCCGGGGTAACCGCAACTGGATGAACACCCGCCAGGCGCTGCTCGAATCCAGACTGATCCCAGGCGACATGGCGCGGCTGTTCCCGATTTGCACGCCGGAACTCAGCGACTCGGCGTCATTCGACGAAGTGCTGGAGCTGCTGCACCTGGGCGGACGGAGCCTGCCGCACGCGGTGCTGATGATGATTCCGGAGGCGTGGGAGAACCACGCAGGCATGAGCGCGACTCGCCGGGATTTCTATGCCTTCCACGCCGCGCTGATGGAGCCGTGGGACGGGCCGGCCTGCGTCACGTTCACCGACGGCACGCTGATCGGCGCGGTCCTCGACCGCAACGGACTGCGCCCGGGCCGTTGGTGGCAGACCGAGGACGGGTTGGTCGTTCTCGCCAGCGAGTCCGGCGTCCTCGACCTGGACCCGGCGTCGATCGTGCGGAAGGGCAGGCTCCAGCCCGGGCGGATGTTCCTGGTCGACACCGCCCGGGGGCAGATCGTGCACGACGACGAGGTCAAGGCGTCGCTGGCCGCCGAGCATCCCTACGGCGACTGGCTGCACGCCGGGCAGATGCAGCTCGACCACCTGCCGCGGCGTGATCACGTCGTCTTCTCGCACGAGTCGGTCACCCGCCGCCAGCAGATCTTCGGCTACACCGAGGAGGAGCTGCGGGTGCTCATCGCGCCGATGGCGACCACCGGCGTCGAGCCGCTCGGCTCGATGGGTACCGACACTCCGCCGGCCGCGCTGTCACAGCGGCCGCGGCTGCTTTTCGACTACTTCACCCAGCTCTTCGCGCAGGTCACCAACCCGCCGCTCGACGCGATCCGCGAGGAGCTCGTCACCTCCCTCGCCGGTGCGATCGGGCCGGAGCAGAACCTGCTCGAACCCAGCCCGGCGTCCTGCCGGCAGATCGTCGTGCCCCATCCGGTCATCGACAACGACGAGCTGGCCAAGATCTGGCACATCAACGCAGACGGCGACCTGCCCGGCTTTCAGTGCCGGCTTATCGACGGCCGTTACCGCGTGCACGGCGACGGCGAGGCGCTGGCCGGCGCGCTCGAGCGGGTGCGACGGGACTGCTCGGGGGCCATCGACGCCGGCGCCCGCATCCTCGTCCTCTCCGACCGTGACTGCGACGCCGATCACGCGCCGATCCCGTCACTGCTGCTCACGTCTGCAGTGCACCACCACCTGGTCCGCACCGGGCAGCGCACCAAGGTCGGCCTGGTCGTCGAGGCCGGCGACGTGCGCGAGGTGCACCATGTGGCGCTGCTGATCGGCTGCGGCGCCGCGGCGGTGAACCCCTATCTGGCCTTCGAGACGATCGACGATCTCATCGGCCGTGGCGCGATCCGTGGCCTGTCCAGCGAGCGGGCGATCGCAAACTACGTCAAGGCGCTCTCCAAGGGCGTGCTGAAAGTGATGTCGAAGATGGGCATCTCCACGATCGCGTCCTACACCGGCGCGCAGGTCTTCGAAGCGTTCGGCCTGGCGCAGGAGCTCGTCGACGAATACTTCACCGGCACGCCGTCGCGACTCGGCGGGGTCGGCCTGGACGTGCTGGCCGCCGAGGTCGAGTCGCGCCACGCGAGCGCATACCCGCCGGTGCCGTCGGCGCGGGCGCACCGGCGTCTCGACGTCGGTGGCGAGTACCTGTGGCGCCGCGAGGGCGAGCTGCACCTGTTCAATCCGGAGACGGTGTTCCTGCTACAGCACGCGACCCGCGAGCGGCGCTACGAGGTTTTCGGCGAGTACACCGCCAAGGTCGACGAACTGGCGCGGCAGGGCGGCCACCTGCGCGGCCTCTTCGAGTTCCGAAGCGACCGGTCGCCGCTGCCGCTGGACGAGGTCGAGCCCGCGACCGAGATCGTGCGACGTTTCGCGACCGGCGCGATGTCATATGGCTCGATCTCCGCGGAGGCGCACGAAACCCTGGCGATCGCGATGAACCGCCTCGGCGGGAAGTCCAACTCAGGCGAGGGCGGTGAGGATGCAGAGCGGTTCACGGATCTGCGCCGCTCCGGGGTCAAGCAGGTGGCGTCGGGCCGGTTCGGCGTCACGTCGCACTATCTGGTGAACGCCGACGACCTGCAGATCAAGATCGCGCAGGGCGCAAAGCCGGGGGAGGGCGGACAGCTGCCGGGATACAAGGTGTATCCCTGGATCGCGCGCACTCGCCACTCGACGCCCGGCGTCGGTCTGATCTCACCGCCGCCACACCACGACATCTACTCCATCGAAGACCTCAAGCAGCTCATCCATGACCTGAAGAACGCCAACCCCGAGGCGCGGGTGCACGTGAAGCTCGTCGCCGAGTCGGGAGTAGGGACGGTCGCGGCCGGAGTGTCGAAGGCGCATGCTGACGTGGTGCTGATCAGCGGCCACGACGGCGGCACCGGCGCGGCACCGCTGACCTCACTGAAGCATGCCGGGTTGCCGTGGGAGATCGGGCTGGCCGAGACCCAGCAGACGCTGCTGCTCAACGGCCTGCGGGACCGGATCAGCGTCCAGGTCGACGGCGCGATGAAGACCGGGCGCGACGTCGTCGTGGCCGCGCTGCTCGGCGCCGAAGAGTACGGTTTCGCCACCGCACCGCTGATCGTGTCCGGGTGCGTGATGATGCGCGTCTGCCACCTCGACACATGCCCGGTCGGTGTCGCGACGCAGAACCCGGAGCTGCGCCGGCGGTTCACCGGGACGCCCGAGTTCGTCGAGACGTTCTTCACCTACATCGCCGAGCAGGTGCGCGAGATCCTCGCCGCGCTCGGCTTCCGGTCGTTGGACGAGGCCATCGGCCACGCCGAGGTGCTCGACACCGCCGAGGCGATCATTCACTGGAAGGCCGCCGGGCTCGATCTCACGCCCGTGCTGACGCCGCCCGCGAACCCGTACGGCAATGCGCCGCGCAAGACGCGCGAGCAGGACCATGGACTGGACGCCGCACTGGACAACACGCTGATCCAGCTGTGCGAGGGGGCGTTGCTCGACGGCACGCCGGTGTCACTGGAACTGCCGGTGCGCAACGTCAACCGCACCGTCGGCACGATGCTCGGCTCGCTGGTGACCCGGCGCTACGGCGGGGCAGGCCTGCCCGACGGCACGATCGATCTGACCTTCCGCGGTTCTGCCGGCCAGTCCTTCGGCGCGTTCCTGCCGCGCGGGATAAGCCTGCGGCTGTTCGGCGACGCCAACGACTACGTCGGCAAGGGCCTGTCCGGTGGGATCATCGCGGTGCGTCCGGACGAGCGGGCCCGCTTCGCCGCCGAGCAGAACATCGTCGCCGGCAACGTGATCGCGTACGGCGCCACGGCGGGCGAGCTCTACCTGCGTGGGGTGGTAGGAGAGCGGTTCTGCGTCCGCAACTCCGGCGCGGTCGCCGTCGCGGAGGGCACCGGTGACCATGCGCTGGAGTACATGACCGGCGGCACCGCGGTCATCCTCGGGCCGACCGGCCGCAACCTCGGCGCGGGAATGTCAGGTGGCATCGCGTTCGTGCTCGATCTCGACCCGGCGCAGGTCAACGGCGAGCTCGTCGACGTCGAAGAGCTCTGCGCCGACGATGCAGCCACACTCCGCGCGGTGGTGACCCGGCACGCGGAATTCACCGGGTCCGCGGTCGCGGCCGCGCTGCTCGCCAACTGGCACGCCGCCGCCGGACGGTTCTCGGCGATCATCCCGCGCGACTACCGCCGCGTGCTCGAGGTCACCCGCAAGGCTCGCGAGAACGGTGAGGACGTCGACGACGCGGTTATGTCCGCCGTTCGCGCCTGAGCTGGGCCGCCCCGGATCTGCAGCAGCTACGCCACGGCCGGCCTCGTACCATCGTCTATCGTGACCCGACGAGCCAAGATCGTCTGCACACTCGGACCGTCGACCGACGGCGCGGAGCGGGTACGGGCGCTCGTCGAGGCGGGCATGGACGTTGCCCGACTGAACTTCAGCCACGGCGAGCACGGTGAGCACGGCCGACGTTTCCACGAGGTGCGGCAGGCCGCCGAGGCTGCCGGCCGCAACGTCGCGGCGCTCGCCGATCTGCAGGGCCCGAAGATCCGCCTCGGCCGGTTCGCCGCAGGTCCGGTCATCTGGGTCACCGGCGAGCGGGTGCGGATCACGGTCGACGACGTCGTCGGCGATCACGACCGGGTGTCGACCACCTACAAGCAGTTGGCGCACGATGTGCGAGCCGGTGACCGGTTGCTCGTCGACGACGGCAATGTTGCGCTCGTCGCGGTGGAGGTCGACGGCACGGACGTGGTGTGCGACGTCACCGAAGGCGGCAAGGTCAGCAACAACAAAGGACTCTCGCTGCCGGGGGTGGCGGTCAGCGTTCCGGCACTCTCGGAGAAGGACGCGGACGACTTGGAGTTCGCGTTGCGCCTCGGCGTCGACTTCGTGGCACTGTCCTTCGTGCGCGCCCCCGAGGACATCAAACTCGTCCACCAGATCATGCAGGCCGTCGGCGTGCACCGGCCGGTGATTGCGAAGATCGAGAAGCCGGATGCCGTCGAGCGGCTCGAGGAGATCGTGCTCGCCTTCGACGGCGTCATGGTGGCCCGCGGCGACCTCGGCGTGGAGATGCCCCTCGAGCAGGTGCCGATCGTGCAGAAGCGGGCGATCCAGATCTGCCGCGACAACGCCAAACCGGTCATCGTCGCCACCCAGATGCTCGAGTCGATGATCACTCACTCCCGGCCGACCCGGGCGGAGGCGTCCGACGTCGCCAACGCGATCCTCGACGGCGCCGACGCGGTGATGCTCTCCGGCGAGACGAGCGTCGGCACCTACCCGGTGCAGACGGTGGCCACCATGGCCCGCATCATCGGCTCGGCGGAGACGTCCGGCCAGATCGTTCCCGCGCTGCGGCACAACCCGCGCACCGCGGGTGGCGCGATCTCCAAGGCCGCCAAGGACATTGCGGACGCGATGGGCGCGACGGCGCTGGTCGCGTTCACCCAGACCGGCGACACCGCCCGCCGGCTGGCCCGCTTGCAGCCGGCGCAGCGCATCCTCGCGTTCACGCCGGTCGAGAGCGTGCAGCGGCAGCTGGCCCTGCTGTGGGGCACCGAGGCCCACCTCGTCTGGACCGTCCGTACCACCGACGAGATGGTGCGCCAGGTCGACTCCGCACTGGTGCAGCGGGGCGTCTGCCGCCCGGGCGACCTGGTGGTCGTGGTCGCGGGCACTCCGCCAGCGACGCCGGGCGCCACGAACACGGTCCGCGTCCACCACATCGGCGACGTGTTGCAGCGTGACCGCTGAGGAGACCGTCGACGACGGGCAGCTGCTCGTCGACCAGTTGGTGCAGCTGCTCGATCTCGAGCCGATCGAGCAGAACATCTTTCGTGGGGTGAGCCCCAAGGTTTCGTTGCAAAGGGTGTTCGGCGGCCAGGTCGCCGGGCAGGCGCTCGTCGCCGCCGGCCGCACCGTCGATCCGGCCCGGCACGTGCACTCCCTGCACTCGTATTTCATCCGCGGCGGCGACCCCACCGTGCCGATCGTGTACGAGACGGAGGTGGTGCGCGACGGCCGGTCGTTCTCGATTCGGCGTGCGACCGCCGTGCAGCACGGCAAGCCGATCTTCGTGCTCTCCGCGTCGTTCCAGCTCGACCAGGCCGGCGTCGAGCATCAGAGCTCGATGCCGGATGCGCCGCAGCCCGATGACGTGCCGACCCTCGACGAGCGCGCCGCCGGGGCAGAGGAACAGACGGCCGTGCTCCGCCGGCTGGCGCACCCGTTCGACCTGCGCTTCCTCGACGACCCGCCGTCGGTGCAGCGCGCCCGCGGGCCGCGGGAGTTCGCGCCGCACCGGGTCTGGATGCGAGCCCGCGGCCGGCTGCCGGACGATCCGCTGCTGCACGTCTGTGCACTTACCTTCGCCTCCGACATCACGCTGCTGGACTCGGTGCTCATCCACCACGGACTCGCGCCCCGCCTGGACCCGATCAAGATGGCGTCTTTGGATCACGCCATGTGGTTCCACCGCCCGTTCCGCGCCGACGAGTGGCTGCTTTACGTCACATCATCGCCGACGGCGTCCGGGGGCCGGGGCCTGGCTCGGGGCCGGTTCTTCAGCCAGGACGGGCGGCACGTGGCCAGCGTCGTGCAGGAGGGAATGCTGCGCGTGACTGAGGCGTGACTACGCCTACGCCGACAGCGCCGCCCACGCGGCCTCGACGTGCCGCAGTTGCGTCTGCGGTGATCCGATCGCGAGCCGCAACGCGATCCGGCCGTTCACGGTCGTGTGCGTCAGGAAGAGCTCGCCGGACGCGTTGACCCGCTCCATCAGCTCCCGGGTCGGGTCGTCGCCGGCGCGCAGCCGGAAGGTCACCAGCGCCAGCGGATGCGGGGCGACGAGCTCGAACCGCTGGTCGGCGGCTACCCAGGACGCGAACTCCTGGGCCAGCGCGACGTGGCCGCGCACGTGCTCGCGCAGCCCCGCCGCGCCGTACCAGCGGATCACCGCCCACAGCTTCAGCGCCCGGAACCGCCGTCCCAGCGGAACGTGCCAGTCCCGGTAGTCGACGACCGCGCCGGACTCACTGGCGGTGTTGCGCAGGTACTCCGGCAGGATCGACAGCGCGCTGACCAGCGCGGAACGGTCAGCCACCCAGAACGCGTCGCAGTCGAAGTTGGTCAGCAGCCACTTGTGCGGGTTCGTGCAATAGGAGTCGGCGTGCTCGACGCCGTCGTGGATCCAGCGGAACTCCGGCGCTACCGCGGCCACACCGGCCCACGCGGCGTCGACGTGGACCCACGCGCCGTGCTCGCGCACGATGCCGGCCAGTTGGCCGACCGGGTCGATCGCGCCGGTACCCGTGGTGCCGACGGACGCCACCACCAGCGCAGGAGTGATCCCTTCGGCGACGTCCGCGGCGATGAGAGCACGCAGCTGTTCGGGGCGGGCGGCCTGCGTCGCGGCGTCGACGTCCAGCTTGCGCAGCGCGTCAGCGCCGAGACCGGCGATGCGACAGGCCTTCTCCACCGACGAGTGGGTCTGCCCGGACGTGTAGACGGCGAACCGGGCTGAGCCGACGCCGGCCCGTTCGGTGCGCCCACCGCTGACGCGGTGCAGCGCCGCGAGCAGCGCGACGAGCGCCGCGTCCGAGGCGCTGTGCTGGATGACCCCGCCGCCCCGGCCGTCGGATCGGAACGCTGCGGGCAGGGCGAGCAGATCGGCGAACCAGTCCAGGACGTGCGTCTCGAGCTCGGTGGCCGCCGGCGAAGTGGCCCACAGCATCCCCTGCACGCCGAGCCCGGACGCGAGCAGGTCGCCGAGGATCGCCGGCCCGCTGGCGTTGGCAGGGAAGTACCCGAAGAACGACGGGTGCTGCCAATGCGTGATGCCGGGCATGATCAGCTCGTCCAGGTCGCGGAGCACGTCGGCGAACGGCTCGCCGTGCTCCGGCGGCGTGGCGGGAAGGGACTGCCGGATCGCGCCCGGCTTCACCTGCGCGAGCACCGGGAACGACTCGATCCGCTCGTAGTAGTCGGCGATCCAGTCGATCACGGCGTAGCCCTGCCGGCGGAACTCGTCCGGTGTCATGTGCGCGGTCACGGTCTGCATGCTGCCCTATCGACGCATGGCCGCGCGGGTCCGTCAAAGATCAGGTCTTGGGCCCGACGTGTCGTTCCATCAGCTCAACCGCCTCGCGCCGGGCGATCGACACCGAGTTGGGGCGGTTCAGCCGCCAGGCGACCCCGGCCCGGTCCAGCGCGGCACCCATGATGGCCAGGATGTCGCGCGAGGCGTTGCTGAAGAAGTAGCGGGGATATTCGTAGCTCTTGCCGCGCACCACCACACGGTTGATCGCGCGGCAGCCGTCGGAGTGGATGAGACCGCGAATCAGCGGCCACGGGTCCTCGTCGACGGTGGCCTGCTGCCACGCGGTCAACTCGATCGTCCGCAGGTGCTTGCGGCCCGGACCGTGCTGCGGGAACAGGCACGGCCAGTGCATCCAATAGCAGCCATGATCACTGCAACCGATGCCGTGCACGACGCTGACCCGGTTGCCACTCAGAGTGGTGAGGGCGTCGTCGACAAGCGAGGCGATCTGCGGATACGCGTCGGCACACGCGATTCGCAGCCGAGGAACACGCACGGTGGTCACGAGGTAGCCGTCGCCAAGGTACTGGCCAAGGAGGTACGCATAGGTTGCAGGATGCGGACAGCGCGCTGGTTCGCAGACGAAGCAGGTCCGCCGTATCGGCACATACTCGGGTGCCGCCAGCCACTCGGCGATCGCCGCCCGGGAGACTCCCAGACGTCGATGGATGGCGGCGATGGACAGACCCTCGTTGTGCAGCGCGTTGGCCTGCGCGCGCAATGACTCGGCGTACACGGGCCAGGCTTACCAACCCCGGCCGACACATTCGGTGGTAGGCGGTGCGCGTGCCCCCGGTGGGATTCGAACCCACACTGGACGGGTTTTGAATCCGTGGCCTCTCCCGGTTGGGCTACGGGGGCGTGTGGCAACGACTGATGCTACCGGCGCTAGTCTGAATGTTCGGGTGGCGTCGACGACTCGAAGGGGCGCATCAGTGACTGCTGCGTCAACGGGTATCGGTGCCGACGTGCCGCCGAGGCGGGTTCTAATCGCCGAGGACGAGGCGCTGATCCGGCTGGACCTGCGCGAGATGCTGCAAGAGGAAGGGTTCGACGTCGTCGGCGAGGCGGCCGACGGCGAGCAGGCGGTGACGCTGGCGGCCGAGCTGACCCCCGACCTGGTGATCTGCGACGTCAAGATGCCGAAGATGGACGGTATCGCCGCGGCCGCGCAGATCGCCGGGAAGCGAATCGCACCCGTCGTCATCCTCACCGCGTTCAGCCAGCGGGACCTGATCGAGCGCGCGCGCGACGCCGGTGCGATGGCCTACCTCGTCAAGCCGTTCCAGAAGCGCGACCTGCTGCCCGCGATCGAGATGGCGACGTCGCGTTTCGCCGAGATCCGCGCGCTGGAGGCAGAGGTCACCGGGCTGCGGGAGCGGCTCGAGGCGCGCAAGGTCATCGAGCGGGCAAAGGGCGTGCTCATGTCCAGCCACGGCATGAGCGAGCCGGAGGCCTTCCGCTGGATCCAGCGCGCGGCGATGGACAACCGCACGTCGATGCGCAGCGTCGCCGAGCTTGTGCTCTCCGGGCGTGACAACCCCGGATAAAGTCCCACACTTCACCTCGGAGCCGCATCAACACTGCCCCGGCGGCGGCCGACGAGGCCGCGAACGACCACCGCGGCTCCGGATTGAGATTTGGTTACAAAGCTGGCCCGGGTTCCGCTGGGCCTGTGTCATTCGGGTCCCGGGTGGACTACTGTCCCCTCGCGGCGTGCCGATCGGGCAGGCCGAGGATCCGGCCATAAGGGGAATGCGGTGCGAAGGTTTTCGGTAGCAAAGATTGCTGCCATCGGGGTCGCCGGTGCGATGGTCATCACGGCGTGCTCAAACAGCAAGTCGAACAACAACAGCGGCCTCGGCGGAGGCGGTGGCAGTAGCGCGAGCTCGTCCGGCAGCGGCGGCGGCGGTAACAAGGCCACTTACAAGATCGGTTTCCAGGGAGCGCTCTCCGGCGACAACCAGCAGCTCGGCATCAACATCGTCAACTCGGTGCAACTGGCGGTCAACCAGGCCAACGCCAAGGGCGACCTCCCGTTCAAGCTGGACCTGTTGAAGTCCGACGACGCGGGTGACCCGTCCAAGTCGCCGGCCGCGGCGGCGGCGCTGATCCAGGATCCGGCGGTGCTCGGCGTGGTCGGCCCGATCTTCTCCGGCCCCACTTCGGCTACCGGCAAGACCTACGCGCAGGCGGGCCTCGGCCTGATCAGCCCGTCGGCGACGAACGCCACGCTGACCAGTTCCGGCTTCACCACGTTCCACCGGATCGTGCCGACCGACGCCGTCGAGGGGAAGGCCGCCGCCGACTGGCTCGCCAAGAAGTTCAAGAACGTCTTCGTGGTCGACGACACCACGACCTACGGCAAGGGCGTAGGCGACGTCGTCGACAGTGAGCTGAAGGCCAAGGGCATCAAGACCGAGCGGCAGGGCGTGCCGCAGAGCACGCAGGACTACGGCGCGATCGCCCAGACCGTCACCTCGTCCGGCGCGCAGGCGGTGTTCTACGGCGGCTACGACGCGCAGGCCGCGCTGTTCACCAAGGCGCTGACCGCGGCCGGCTTCAAGGGGCTGCGGATGTCGGGCAACGGCGGCAAGTCGTCGGTCTTCACGAAGGACTCCGGCGCTGCGGGCAACGGCTTCTACTTCTCGTGCGGCTGCCTCGACGCCACCTCGCCGGCGGCCTCGCCCGCCGCGAAGGCGTTCAACACCGCCTACCAGCAGGCCTATGGCACCCCGTCGTCGACGTACTCCCCGGAGGGCTACGACGCCGCCAACGCGGTGATCCAGGCGATCAAGACCGCCGCCTCGTCGGGTACGCCGACCCGGCAGAGCGTCGAGAACGCGATCAACAAGCTGGACTACCAGGGCATCACCACCACGGTGAAGTTCCAGCCCAACGGTGAGGTCGAGCAGGCGACGGTGAACCTCTACGAGCAGAAGAACGGCGTGATTGAGCTGGTCGGTAATATCGCGAACCAGCCCTGAGGGCTGCACAGAGAACGGCGTAGTCCTGGCGAGGGGCGTTGCCGATCCGGGTCACCCGGGCCGGCACCGCCCCTCGCTGGCGACATCGCCGGCAGGGTGAGTACCGGTCGGTCTGTGATCACGGGAGGCTCCGCGTGACGGAGTTCATGAACTACCTGGTGCTCGGCCTGACGCGCGGCTCCATGTACGCGCTGATCGCGCTGGGCTACACGCTGGTGTACGGCATCCTGCAGTTGATCAACTTCGCGCACAGCGAGGTGTTCATGTCCGGCGCGTTCGGCAGCTACCTGGTGGTGCACGCCGTCGTCGGCGACGGCAAGGCGACCGCCGCCTGGGCGGTGCCGCTGGTGATGGTCCTCGGCGTGATCTCCGGAGCGGTCACCGCAGCGGGTGTGGCCTGGTGCCTGGAACGGGTCGCGTACCGGCCGCTGCGGCGGCGCGGGGCGCCCAAGTTGGCCTTCCTGATCAGCGCGATCGGGGCGTCGTTCTTCCTCTCCCAACTGGCCGGCAAGCTGTTCAACCGGCTGACGTCGAACCCGTTCCCGACGTTCTTCGACATCAACTCGACGCTGTTCCACATCTTCGGCGCGCCGGTGAAGACGATGGAGGTCGTCATCATCGGCACCGCGCTGCTGCTGATGTTCTTGCTCGACCGGATGGTGTCCTCGACGAAGATGGGTCGCAGCATCCGCGCGGTGTCCGAGGATGCGCCGACCGCGGCGCTGATGGGCATCGACATCGACAAGACGATCTCGCGGACGTTCATCATCGGCGGCCTGCTCGGCGGAGCGGCCGGGTTCCTGTTCGGTATGAACTTCAGCTTCGGAAACACGATGGGGTTCATCCCCGGCGTCAAGGCGTTCGCCGCCGCGGTGCTCGGCGGCATCGGCAACATCCGCGGGGCGATGATCGGCGGACTGCTGCTCGGGGTGATCGAGAACCTCGTCCCGACCGCGCCGTGGAACGGTAGCCCCTGGATCGGCATCCAGTGGACCGACGTGGTGGCGTTCGTGGTGCTCGTGCTGGTGCTGCTCTTGCGGCCGACCGGCCTGCTCGGCGAGCGTCTGGGGCGTGCGGCATGAACGCGACGCTGCGCGCGCCGTGGGTCAAGCGGCTGGCCGGCTGCCTCGCCGGGTCGCTGGTGCTCGCGCTGATGTGGGGTCCGCAAGAAGGAAGCCAGACCGACTACGGATACGCCTTCCGGCAGGCGGTCTTCTCGCCGCGGTTGGTCGTCTTCCTGCTGATCGGCGTGCTGCTGTTTCTCGCGATCACGTTCTGGCCGCTCGTCGTGCCCTACCTAACCCGTCCCGGAGTATGGCCGCTGTTCGCTGGCACGGTGACGGTGATCGCGGCGTACACGCTCATGCACTGGTACGACCCGATCGGCAACGCCAAGTTCAGCGCGCTGAGCGGCGCGGTCGCGGCCACCTCGGGGCTGTCGCCGATCACGTCGGCGTACTTCGCGTGGCTGGCCTGGACGCTGCTCGCCGCGACGCTGGTGCTCGGTGGCGCGGCGATCGCGCTGGAGCACCGGCCGCTGGCATGGATCACCGCCGGGCTGGGCCTCCTCGCTGCCGGCATCACCTACTTCGCGCACCATGACGCGGTCAGCTTCGGCAACGGGATCGATCACTCCCTCGGCGCCGCCACCGCCTCGGTCGGGTATCTGGTGATGGCCGGTGCCGCGCTGGTCGTCGCGCTCAGCCACAAGCAGGTCGCTGACGGCCGCGCCTTCGTCAACCGAGTCCTCGGCTGGCGACCCGGCCTGCCGCTGGTGGTAGCCGGGCTCATCGTCGGCATCGTCGCGTTCAGCGCGTCGACCTGGTTCTCGCCGCAGAACCGCAACGCGACCTTCGCCGACACGCACAACCTTTTCGCGGGCACGGGGCTCGCCTCGCTCGCCTGGCAGTACCTCAGCTGGCTCGGGTACGCCCTGCTCGCCGCGTCGGTCATCGTGTGCTTCGGCGCGACGTACCTGCGCTCACGGCTGCTCGGTTGGGTCGGCGCCGCCGTCGGGGTGGTCGGCGTGGTGATCTCGCTGGTGACGATCTACGACATCAGCCAGCTCGGCGCGCAGCACAACTTCGACGGCGCCACCGGGCCGTGGCAGAACCTCGGCACCGGCGGGTGGCTCGCCTGCATTGCGTTCTTCCTCGCCGCGAGCGGCGGTCTCGTCGCCGCCATCAGCCGCCCGGCGCCCGTCGCCGCGCCGGCCGACTCGCTCGCGGCGGTCCGCTCGTCCGGGGGCGGCCGGTTCCTGCAAGCGCCCGGCTCGGCGAACAGCCTGCTGCTCGTCGTGCTCGCGATCGCACTGTTCTTCCCGCCGACGATGACCAGCTTCTGGCAGCAGGTGCTAGTGAGCGAGATCGGCATCTACGTGCTGCTCGCCGTCGGCCTCAACGTCGTGGTGGGCTGGGCGGGGCTGCTGGACCTCGGCTTCATCGCCTTCTACGCGATCGGCTCCTACACCACGGCGTACCTGGTCGGCTCGCTGCCGATCAAGCCGCCGTCCTGGCTGCACATGACGCCGCTACTCGCAATCCCCTTCGCGATCGCGATCTGCCTGATCGCGGGTGTTGCGCTGGGCGCGCCCACCCTGCGGCTGCGTGGTGACTACCTCGCGATCGTCACCCTCGGCTTCGGCGAGATCATCCGCATCGTCGCGGTGAATGCGTCCGGCGTCACGAACGGCAGCCAGGGTCCGTCCATCCAGGTTCCGCACCCGCGGATCAGCGTGGGCTCGCTGCACCTGACCTGGGGGCTGAACCAGTTGCAGTACTGGTACCTGCTGCTGGTGTTCATCATCGTCGTCGTCATCCTCTTCCGCCGGCTGGAGAATTCGCGCATCGGCCGCTCCTGGGCCGCGATCCGCGAGGACGAGGTCGCCGCGCAGGCCACCGGCATCAACACGTTCCGGATCAAGCTGCTGGCGTTCGCCATCGGCGCGTCCACGTCCGGCCTGGCGGGCGTGTTCTTCGCCAGCCAGATCGGCTTCTTCACGCCCGACAACTTCGTGTTGAACAACTCGATCCTCGTCGTCGCGTACGTGGTGTTCGGCGGCATGGGCTCCATTCCCGGCGTCATGGCAGGCGCGGCGCTGCTCACTTGGCTGCCCGAGTTCCTCAAGGACCAGGTTCCCGCCCCTGACCGGCAGATGTGGATCGGCGCCCTGCTGCTGCTGATGATGATCTTCCGGCCGGGCGGGCTGATCCCCGAACGGCGCCGTCAGGTCGAATTGCACGGCCTGGACGAGGTGGCCACCGCCGAACCGGTCGCGGTGCCAGCCAACGAGGGCCTGGGTGCCGGCGAAGGGGTGGTGACCCCGGCATGACCGGCACGTTGAGCCAGCCGGCCGGCCCCCCCGCGGTCACCGGCGACCTCGTCTTCGACGTCGAGCATGTCACGCTGCGCTTCGGTGGCGTGGTAAGCCTCAACGACGTCTCGCTGTACATGCGGCGTGACGAGATCCTCGCGATCATCGGCCCGAACGGCGCCGGCAAGACGTCGCTGTTCAACTCGCTGACCGGCGTGTACCGGCCGCAGCAGGGGCGCATCACGCTGTCCGCGCGGCGCGGCGCCCCGCCCGTCGAGGTGCTGGGCATGAAGACTCACCAGCTCAACCGCCTCGGCGTCGCCCGCACGTTCCAGAACATCCGGCTCTTCCCCGCCCTCACCGCGCTGGAGAACGTCAAGATCGGCTTCGAGAGCCGGCAGCGGTCCGGACCGATCGCGGCGATGCTCGGCATGCCGTGGCAGCGCCGGGAGGAGACGCAGAGCACGCGCGCCGCTCTGGACGTGCTCGGCGACGTCGGCCTTTCCCGACGCGCGAACGAGCTTGCCGGGTCGCTGGCCTACGGCGAGCAGCGCCGCCTGGAGATCGCCCGCGCCCTCGGCACCGACCCGGGCGTGCTGCTGCTCGACGAGCCCGCGGCGGGGACCAACCCGGTCGAGAAGCGTGAGCTGGCCCAGCTGATCCACCGCATCAACGCCCAGCGGGGGATCAGCGTGCTGCTGATTGAGCACGACATGAAGCTGGTGATGTCGGTCGCCGACCGGATCGTCGTCCTCAACTTCGGGCAGAAGATCGCCGAGGGCAGTCCGCACGAGATCCAGCGCGATCCGGTCGTCGTCGCGGCCTATCTCGGGACGTCGGCAGAGGATGCCAGGCGCCAGGCCGCGCAGCAGGCCGAGGTGCAGCTCATCGACACCGGCGACGAGGACGGGCTGAACCGATGACCCGGCCGCTGCTGAGTGTCGACGACCTCGAGGTCCGCTACGGCGCGATCCGCGCGATCAAGGGCATCACGTTCCATGTCGACGACGGCGAGATCGTCGCGCTGCTCGGCGCCAACGGCGCGGGGAAGACGACGACGCAGAAGACGGTCTCGGGAATGATGCGTCCGGCCGCGGGCTCGATCACGCTCGACGGGGAGCGCATCGACGGCCGCCCCGCGCACGAGCTGATCCGCCTCGGCATCTGCCATGTACCCGAGGGCCGGCACGTGTTCCCCCGGATGTCGGTCGCCGAGAACCTCGAGATGGGGGCCTTCCGGTTCAAGCAGGTCGACCGGGCCGACCTGGACCGAGTGCTCACGCTCTTCCCGCTGCTGCGCGAGCGCTACCAGCAGCCTGCGGGAACGCTCTCCGGCGGCGAGCAGCAGATGCTGGCGATCGGCCGCGCGCTGATGGGCAAGCCGCGCCTGTTGCTGCTCGACGAGCCGTCGATGGGGTTGGCCCCGATGATCGTGGCGCAGATCTTCGACATTATCCGAGAGATCAACGCGGGCGGCGTCACGGTCCTGCTCGTCGAGCAGAACGCCGCCCAGGCGCTCAGCCTCGCCGACCGCGGTTACGTCCTGGAAACCGGTGAACTCGTCCTGGAGGGCACCGGCGCCGAACTGCTGGCCGACGACCGGATCCGCGCGGCATACCTCGGCGAGGAGATCTCCGTCTCCTAGGGCTACAGCTACCTGCCACGCTGGTGCCCTGCCCCTTGCCTCGAGATTGGCCTAGACCAGTAAAGTGGCGCTGCTGCAGTTGCACGTGCACCTATCGATTCCAGACGGGGAGATCAGCGGTGTCACGCAGTCACGTCCGCGTCCGTCTTGCCGAGAGCGACGACGTCACCGCGCTCGCTGCGCTGATCGAATCGGCCGAGCTCCCGTTGGCCGCGCTCGGCGCGCGGCAGGTACGCACCGAGCAGCTCGGCCAGCTGCCGCGGCGGCTCGCTGAACTCGTCCAATGCGACGAGCGCACCGTGCTGCTGGCCGTCGACGTGGGCAGCGGCGACATCCTGGGCCTGCTCGTTCTCGCCGTCGACGAGGTCGGCGAGGTGACGCTGCTGCCGGTGCTCATCGTCAGCTAGCTGCTCGTCGCCGCCGCCCACCGGCGGCGCGGCGTCGGCCGAGCCCTTCTCGCCGCCGCCGTAGCGGTCGCCGACGAGCGCGGCGTCGAGCACGTCGTGGTCAGCGCGGTCAGCGGCTCGCGGGACGTCAACCGCTACCTGGCCCGGTTGGGGTTCGCCCCACTGACCGTACGGCGAATTGCCGCCACGTCGGTGCTGCGCCGGTCGCTCGGAGTGGTCGGCACCGCGAACCGGCTGGCCTCGTTGCGCCGGGTCCGCGGCGGGCGTGCGGCGCGCCGCCAGGGACCGCCGGCGCGCGCCGGCATGGCCGTCGGCCCGTTCGGCCGAGGGGCCTGAACTGTCGGACGCTGCTCCTAGACTCGCGCTGTGACGGCATCGAGCACCCCGCCCCGGCTGCTTCTCCTAGACGGTCATTCGCTGGCCTATCGCGCGTTCTATGCCCTGCGCGACGTCGAGATGGCAACGACCACCGGTCAGCCGACGAGTGGGGTCTTCGGGTTCACCTCGATGCTGGTCAACCTGCTGCGCGACGAGAATCCGACGCACATCGCGGTGGCTTTCGACGTCTCCCGCAAGACGTTTCGCAGCGACACGTACGCCGACTACAAGGCCGGCCGGATCGAGACGCCGCCTGACTTCTCCGAGCAGCTCTCGCTGATCCGCGAGGTCCTCGACGCCTTGCACATCCCGACCCTCGCCGTGGAGGGCTACGAAGCCGACGACGTCATCGCCACGATCACGGTGCGGGCGGTCGCCGAGGGCCTGCCGGTGCTGATCACCACCGGCGACCGGGACGCACTGCAGCTCGTCCGCGACGACGTGACGGTGCTCTACCCGCGGCGGGGCGTCAGCGACCTCACCCGGTTCACCCCCGAGGAGGTGCAGGCCAAGTACGGGCTCACCCCGCAGCAGTACCCGGACTTCGCGGCGCTGCGCGGCGACCCGAGCGACAATCTTCCCGGCATCGCCGGGGTCGGCGAGAAGACGGCCGCCAAGTGGGTGCGCGACTTCGGCTCGCTGGATGCCTTGGTCGCCGGCGTCGATACGGTCAAGGGCAAGGTCGGCGACGCGCTGCGCGAGAACCTCGCCAACGTCGTCCGCAACCGGCAGCTGACCGAGCTGGTTCGCGACGTCCCGATCGACATCGACATCGAATCGCTGCGCCGCCAGCCATGGGATCGCGACCGGGTGCACACCCTCTTCGACAACCTGCAGTTCCGGGTCCTGCGCGAACGACTCTTCGCCACCGTCGCCGCGGCCGAGCCGGAGGCCGAGGAGGGCTTCGACGTCGTCACCACCCGGCTCGGGGTCGACGACGTCGCGAAGTGGCTGGGCGAGCATGCGCGCGACGGCCGCCGGGTCGGCCTGGCGTTTCGCGGGCAGTGGGCACGGGGCACCGGGGCGCTGACCGGAATCGCGCTGGCGGCCACCGACGGCGCCGCCGCGTACCTGATGCCCGATCAGCTCGCGGTCGGCGACGAGCAGGCACTCGCCGCGTGGCTCGCCGACGCGTCGGTGCCCAAGGCGGTCCACGACGTCAAGGGGCCGGTCCTTGCGCTGCGCCAGCACGGCTGGGAGCTCGCCGAGGTCACCAGCGACACTCAGCTCGCGGCGTACCTGGCGCTGCCGGGTCAGCGGTCCTTCGATCTGGCGGATCTGGCGCTGCGCTACCTGCACCGCGAGCTGCGCGCGTCCGAAGCGGACGGCGACCTCGAGTCCGTGCAGCTCACCCTCGACGGCGGGGTGGAGGAGTCCGACGATGCGCTCGCCGAGGCCGAAGCCGTGCGGGCGTCGGCCGTGCGTGACCTCGCCGACGCGCTCGACAGCGACCTCGAGCGCCGCGGCGCCGCCCGGTTGCTGACCGAGATGGAGCTGCCGTTGACGTTCGTTCTGGCGGACATGGAGACCGCGGGTATCGCGGTCGACACCGACCGGCTGCTCGATCTACAGAGCGAGCTCGGCGCCGCGGTGAAGAGCGTCGAGCAGGACGCGCAGGTGGTGGTGGGCCGCCCGTTCAACCTCGGTTCGCCCAAGCAGCTGCAGGAGATCCTCTTCGACCAGTTCGGCCTGCCGAAGACCAAGCGGATCAAGACGGGTTACACCACCGACGCCGACGCGCTGGCCGACCTGTACCAGAAGACCGGCCATCCGGTGCTCGAGCATCTGCTCCGCCACCGCGAGGTCGCCCGGCTCAAGACCGTCGTCGACTCGCTGTTGCCGCTGATCGACGACGCCGGACGGATCCACACCACGTTCAACCAGACGATCGCGGCCACCGGCCGGCTCTCCTCGACCGACCCGAACCTGCAGAACATCCCGGTGCGCACGGCCGAGGGGCGGCGCATCCGCGAGGCGTTCACCGTCGGCGCCGGCTACGAGTCGCTGATGACCGCCGACTACAGCCAGATCGAGATGCGGATCATGGCCCACCTGTCCCGCGACGCCGGTCTGATCGAGGCGTTCACCACGGGCGAGGACCTGCACACGTTCGTCGCGTCCCGTGCGTTCGACCTGCCGCCGGAGTCGATCGACGGCGAGCTCCGGCGGCGGGTGAAGGCCATGTCCTATGGGCTGGCGTACGGGCTCTCGGCGTTCGGCCTGGCGCAGCAGCTCAAGATCAGCTCGGATGAGGCGCGGGGGCAGATGGACGCCTACTTCGCACGTTTCGGCGGGGTGCGCGACTACCTGCGCTCCGTGGTGGACGAGGCCCGGCAGTCCGGTTACACCGAAACGATCATGGGGCGGCGCCGCTACCTTCCCGACTTGACCAGCGACAACCGGCAGCGCCGTGAGATGGCCGAGCGGATGGCCCTCAACGCTCCCATCCAGGGCAGTGCCGCCGACATCATCAAGGTGGCGATGCTCGGTGTGCACCGGGCGCTCGCGGAGTCCGGACTGAAATCACGTCTGCTGCTGCAGGTGCACGACGAACTGGTACTGGAGATCGGCTCGGGCGAGCGCGAGGCGGTCGAGGCCCTGGTGCGGCGGGAGATGGGCTCGGCCTACGCGCTCGACGTGCCGCTTGACGTGTCGATCGGTGTCGGCCCGAACTGGCACGAGGCCGCGCACTGAGCCTGGCGCGGGCTCTAGCGTGGGGGCTCGCTCGCGGCGAGCAGCAGCCCGCCGAGCATGCTCACGTTCTTGAAGAAGTGGGTGCGCTGCTGGACGCGCTTTGCCGGGTCGGTCTCTTCCCAGAACGCGTGACCGGCGACGGTGGTCGGGGCGAGGCTGGCGGCGAGCGTCAGAGCCGCCAGCCGCGGCATGATCCCGAGCCCCAGCGCCGCTCCGGCGGCTACCTTGACCGCGGCGTCCACCTTGACGATCTGCTCCGTGCTCACCGGCAGCGGCACCAGGTCGGTGAGCTTGCCGACCACCTTCTCGGCGAGCGGAACCCGCGACGCCGGGTTCTTCCAGACGCCCCACCCGCCGAGCACGAACATCGAGGCGAGCATCGGGCGGGCAACAGCACGGATCAGGGCCATGCCGCCATCATGCCGGGTCGGAAGTTGTCGGTGCCTTCCGGCAGGTTGGCCACATGACAGAAAGGCGGGACGATGGTGACCATGACGACTCGTGCGGAGATCGGCCGTCCGTTCACGGTGGACGATCTCGACGGCGCGCCGGATGACGGTCGGCGCTACGAAATTATCGACGGGGAGCTTCTCGTGAGCCCCGCGCCGGGCTGGCCGCACCAGCAGGTCGTCGTGGCGTTGACGGTGCTCCTGCACTCAGGCTGCCCGCGCGACATGAGGGTTCTCGTTGCGCCGTTCGCTGTTCGGCCTGACGTATTCACCGAGCTTCAGCCGGACGTCGTGGTCGCTCGATACAGCGACCTCACCATCCAGAACCTGCCGCGACCACCCTTGCTTGCGGTCGAGGTGATCTCGCCAAGCAGTCGACTGATCGACAGCACCCTCAAGCGGGCGGCTTACGCGCGACTCGGCGTCGCGTCGTTCTGGCTGGTCGATCCGGATCCGGAACTGCCGTCCCTCACCGTGTTTGAACTGGCCGAGGCCGAGTATCGCCAGATTGCGCAGATCCGCGGCAGCGAGCGCTTCGACGCGAAACTGCCATTCCCGGTCCGGGTCGTGCCGGCCGAGCTGGTCGCCGGCCTACTGCCCTGACGGCTCGCTCGGCTTCTCGCAGACGTAGATCGCCGTGCCGGGGAGCAGCGCTCCGCGTAGCGGCGACCACTGCCCCCACTCGTCGGTGAGCCCCGCCGGCCATTCCGGCTCGATGAGGTCGACCAGCCGGAGCCCCGCACCGACGATCTCCCGCACCCGATCGCCGAGGGTGCGGTGGTGCTCGGCGTAGCTCGGCTCGCCGTCCTCGTCGACCTCGACGTAGGGCGTCCGATCGAAGTACGACACGGTCGCCGTGAGCCCGGCCGGGCCTGGATCGTCCGGGAAGGCCCACCGGATCGGGTGCGTCGCAGAGAAGACCCAACGGCCGCCCGGACGCAGCACCCGCGCGACCTCCCGCATGACGCGCGCCGAGTCGGCGACGAACCCCACCGCGCCGAACGCCGTGAACGCGAGGTCGAACGAACGCGCGGCGAACGGCAGGAACTGCGCATCGGCCTGCACGAGCGGCACAACGACGCCGGTCCGTGCGGCGCCGGCGCGGGCGTGGCGCAGCATTCCCGCGGAGAGGTCGAAGGCGACCGGACGGGCGCCGCGCGTCGCGAGCCAGCGTGAGCACATCGCTGCGCCGCAGCCGACCTCGAGGACCCGCTTGCCGCGCACGCCCCCGAGCAGGCGCGCGTCCTGTTCGCGCAGCCGCTCCGGACACCACACGAAATCGGCGTCGCCGAGGAACGCGCCGTGCTCGGCGTGGTAGTCGTCGGCGTCGCCGTCCCACCAGCGACGGTTGGCGCGCACCGTCGACGCCCGGTCCGCCGGCTCCTCCGGCACCGAAACCCCTCCTCGAGTTGATGTTGGACTTGTGGCTGATATTCAGCCACAAGTCCAACATCAACTCACCCGTCGAGCCCGTCGAGCCGGCGTCAACCGACCGCGGCGGCTGCCGCGCGGCCGGCGACCCGGCCGGAGAAGAGGCAGCCGCCGAGGAACGTCCCCTCGAGCGCCCGGTATCCGTGCATCCCGCCGCCACCGAATCCCGCGACCTCGCCCGCGGCGTAGAGACCGGGCAGCGGCTGTCCGCCCGGGCGCAGCGCCCGGGCCGACAGATCGGTCTCCAGTCCGCCGAGCGTCTTGCGGGTGAGGACGTGCAGCCGCACAGCGATCAGGTCGTCGGCGCCGTCGAGCAGCCGATGCGGCTTGACGACGCGCGTGAGCCGGTCACCGAGGTAGCGGCGGGCGGCGTGCGTGGCGACGATCTGCGGGTCCTTGCCGAAGCGCGCGTCCACCTGCAGGTCACGCTCCTCGACGGTGCGCCGCAACTCCTCGGCGTCGATGAGCTCCTCGCCGGCCAGCCGGTTCATCGCAGCCACCAGGTCGGGCAGGTTGCGGCGCACCAGAAAGTCCTCGCCGCGGTCGAGGAACGCCCGCACCGGGCCGGTCGGGCCGCCGCCGCGCGCTCGAGCCAGCAACAGCCGGATGTCCCGGCCGGTGAGGTCAGGGTTCTGCTCCGAACCCGACAGCGCGAACTCGGTGGCTATGGTGCGCCGGTCGAGCAAGAACCACGAGTGGGCGTAGCCGGAGCAGGTGATCTGCCGCAGGGCGCCGAGCGCGTCAAAACCCGGGTACAGCGGTGGCGGCAGCCGCCGGCCATGGGCGTCGAGCCACAGTGGCGACGGCCCGGAGAGGATGCGGATGCCGTGCCGCGTCCAGACCGGCGAATGGTTGATCACACCTTCCGGGTAGTGCCACATCCGGTCGGCGTTGACCAGGCTGGCCCCGGCCCGCCGGCTCGCCTCGAGCATCAGCCCGTCGACGTGGTCCGGAACGCCGGAGAGCATCCGCGCCGGGGGAGCGCCCCAGTCGGCGGGCCAATTGCGGCGCACGAGATCGTGGTTGGCGCCGATGCCGCCGGAGGTCACCACGACCGCCTCGGCGCTCAGCGCGAACCCGCCGGTGACCTGCCGCGAGCTCGGCACGCCGCGTGCCACCGTGGACGGCGCGAGCAACTCGCCCTCGACGCCGGTGACCGCGCCCCCGGTGACGGTGAGGCCGGTGACCCGGTGCCGGAACCGCAGCTGCACCAGACCGCGCGCCGCCGCGTCGCGGACCCGCCGCTCGAACGGCTCGACCAGGCCCGGCCCGGTGCCCCAGACGACGTGGAACCGCGGTACCGAGTTGCCGTGCGCGCCCGCCGCGCCGACCGGGTAGCCGCCCCGCTCGGCCCACTGGACGATCGGGAACCATCGCACCCCCATGGCGTGCAGCCACGAGCGCTTCTCACCCGCGGCGAAGTCCACGTAGGCCTCCGCCCAGGCCCGCGGCCAGTGATCCTCGGCCCGGTCGAACGCGGCGGAGCCCAGCCAGTCGGCGAGCGCCAGCTCGGCCGAGTCGCGGACGCCCAGTCGACGCTGTTCGGGGGAGTTGACCAGCAGCAGACCACCGAACGACCAGAACGCCTGGCCGCCGAGCGACGCCTCGGGCTCCTGATCGAGCAGGATCACACGGCGGCCGGCGTCAGCCAGCTCCGCGGTGGCGACCAGCCCGGCCAGCCCGGCACCTACGACGATGACGTCGGCGTCCATGGGCGCACCGTAGCCGGTCGTCCGAGATACGGTGGCCGCGACCGGCGGCCGGCGAGGCCCCGCGTTGACCTTGCGACGGGGTTGTCCGTATTCTGTGGGGTGCGTCGCAGCGCCTGCGTGCCTCAACAGGGTGCAGGCCACGCTCGTCATGCACGTTTCCCGCACATTCGCCCGGCCCCGAAAGCCGGCGGAGGCTCGGCACGTTCACCGGCGAAAGGGCTCTGCAGCGTGCCGCTACGAGCTTTGGAATCCACCACTACATGACGTCCACCGTGCAAGCCCCGACGCAGACCCCCACAGTGCCACACGTCGCAGTGAACGACATCGGCTCGGCCGACGACTTCCTCGCCGCGATCGACCAGACCATCAAATACTTCAACGACGGCGACATCGTCGAGGGCACCATCGTCAAGGTCGATCGGGACGAGGTGCTGCTCGACATCGGCTACAAGACCGAGGGCGTCATCCCCTCGCGTGAGCTTTCCATCAAACACGACGTCGACCCCAACGAGGTCGTCTCCGTCGGCGACGAGGTCGAGGCCCTGGTCCTTCAGAAAGAGGACAAGGAAGGCCGGCTGATCCTGTCCAAAAAGCGCGCGCAGTACGAGCGGGCGTGGGGCACGATCGAGGCCAAGAAGGAGAACGACGAGGTCGTCGAGGGCACGGTGATCGAGGTCGTCAAGGGCGGCCTGATCCTCGACATCGGCCTGCGCGGCTTCCTGCCGGCGTCGCTGGTCGAGATGCGGCGGGTCCGCGACCTGCAGCCCTACGTCGGCAAGACGCTCGAGGCCAAGATCATCGAGCTGGACAAGAACCGGAACAACGTCGTGCTGTCCCGCCGGGCGTGGCTGGAGCAGACCCAGTCCGAGGTGCGCAGCGAGTTCCTCAACAAGCTGGCCAAGGGCCAGGTGCGCACCGGCGTGGTCTCCTCGATCGTGAACTTCGGCGCGTTCGTCGACCTCGGCGGCGTGGACGGCCTGGTGCACGTCTCGGAACTCTCCTGGAAGCACATCGACCACCCGTCCGAGGTCGTCGAGGTCGGCCAGGACGTCACCGTCGAGGTCCTCGACATCGACCTCGACCGCGAGCGGGTCTCGCTGTCGCTTAAGGCGACGCAGGAAGACCCGTGGCGGCAGTTCGCCCGCACCCATCAGATCGGACAGGTTGTTCCCGGCCGGGTCACCAAGCTGGTGCCCTTCGGGGCGTTCGTCCGGGTCCAGGACGGCATCGAGGGCCTGGTGCACATCTCCGAGCTCGCCGAGCGGCACGTCGAGATCCCCGAGCAGGTCGTCCAGGTCGGTGACGAGCTGCTGGTCAAGGTCATCGACATCGACCTGGAGCGGCGCCGGATATCGCTGTCGCTCAAGCAGGCCAACGAGGGGCAGCTCACCGAGGAGCACTTCGACCCGGCGCAGTACGGCATGGAAGCCCAGTACGACGACAAGGGGAACTACATCTACCCCGAGGGCTTCGACCCGGACACCCAGGAGTGGCTGCCCGGCTACGACGAGCAGCGCGAGGCGTGGGAGAAGCGCTACGCCGCCGCGCGCGAGCGGTTCGACGCGCACCGGCGCCAGCTGGCCGACGCGCAGAAGGCCGACGCCGACGCCGCGGTCGAGTCCGGCGAGGCCACGTCCTACAGCTCCACCCCCGCGGAGGAGAACGGCACACTGGCCAGCGACGAGGCGCTCGCCGCCCTCCGGGAGCGGCTGGCCGGTCGCTGAGCCGCGCGGGCAGGTCCCTACTCGCGGCGGGGCGTCCCGCTAGCGCTCATCGCGCTGCTGGTTGCGTCGTAGCCGATAGCGTGGAGCCATGAAGATCGGATTGACCGGCGGGGTCGGCGCGGGGAAGTCGACGGTGGCGGGCATGCTCGCCGAGCGGGGCGCCGTTGTCATCGATGCCGACGCGATTGCCCGCGAGGTCGTGCGGCGGGGGACGCCGGGATTCGACGCCGTGGTGGCGCGCTTCGGCGACCAGGTCGTCCAACCCGACGGCGAGCTGGATCGGGCGCGCCTGGGCCAGCTGGTCTTCGCCGACCCGGTTGCCCGCGCCGACCTCGAGGCGATCGTCCACCCGCTCGTCGCGTCGCGTTCCGCGCAACTCATGAACGCCGCTGCGGACGGCAGCGTGCTCGTCTACGACGTACCGCTGCTCGTCGAGAACGATCTCGCCGGCGGCTTCCACGTCGTGGTGGTCGTCGAGGCCGGCCCAGACACCCGGCTGCGACGGCTCGCCGAGCGGGGCCTTACCAAGGAGCAGGCATGGGCCCGCATGGCCGCGCAGGCGACCGACGAGCAGCGGCGCGCCGTCGCAGACATCGTCGTCACCAACGACGGCAGCCGAGCCGATCTCGAGGGCCAGGTCGCTGATCTCTGGCACCGGTTGACCGCACCGGCCACAACGACCAGCACGAGTGGTCCGGTTTGAACCGGCTCTGCGGCATCGGATAGAGTCATCGGCCGGTACGCGATGACGAGTCGGGTGCCTCGCGGACGTAGCGCAGCTGGTAGCGCATCACCTTGCCAAGGTGAGGGTCGCGGGTTCGAATCCCGTCGTCCGCTCGGACTACGCCAGTACGACCGGTCCTCCGGCACGCACGGCGGCGTGGCCGAGTGGCTTAGGCAAGGGCCTGCAAAGCCCTGTACGCGGGTTCGATTCCCGCCGCCGCCTCCACATGACCCATAACCATCGCCGACCGGGCGGTGCGAATAGCGGGCGCTTAGCTCAGTGGGAGAGCGCTACCTTGACACGGTAGAGGCCACTGGTTCAATCCCAGTAGCGCCCACCACGAAGGTCCCCAGATTCCGGGGCTACGGTGTGACAGTATTCGCAGCCAATGCTCATTTGTTGCTCATTTGTTGCTAGTGTTCAATGCGGAAACAGGCGCGTAGTGGATGGCATGAGGCGTCGCGCGGCGGCATGGCGCGGCACGGTGGCGCCCGTGGAGCCGACTCTCGGCTCATGCCGCTGGCCACCCTGTGGGCCGACTGACTGCAAATCGGCGGGCCGCACCGCAACCGTACTAACGGGTCTGGACGTCCGCCTCGCGCTCAGCGCGAGGTAGCCGGACCAGCACTCCACCGAGATGTGAGAGCTTGCGCCGGAGCTGCCCCGGTTGCGGATCGGCTTACAGTCCCTGATCGTCGGGCGGGCACTCGATGACTCGGCGGGTCGGTTTCTGCAGCTGGGCGTCGAGGCGCGATTCGAGTCACAGGCGGATCCCGGACAGGTCGCTGAAGGCTTGGTGCGCGACGGCAGGGTCGCGGGTTTCGGCGGCGCGGATGAGCGTCAGTTGGGCCTGGCCCACCGAGACCGGCTCGATCGGTTCGGGCAGGTTCAGCAGTCCGATGCGCAGGACGTGCACGGTGTTCTCGACGCAGCGCAGCAGCGGCTTGTTCGTGCTGTGTCGCGGGAGCTGTTCGTAGAATTCGGCGTCGGCGAGGATGAGCGCGGGCAGGTTGTAGGGGTCGCCGGCCTGCATGAAACGACCGTGCGCCTGACGCATCGCGTCGATGGTGGTCTGCGGGACGCCGGCGGTGACGACCTCGACGGCGAGGGCGCGGTAGACGGTGACCCAGGCCGTCATCGCGTTGATCGTCTCCTCGCGGTCGATGACGGCGACGCGGGTGTAGCGGGCGGCGGCGAATTCCACCACGCCGATCTCGCGCAGCCGCAGCAGCGCCTCGCGGACCGGGGTCCGGGACACCCCGAGCTGCGCGGCGAGTTCCAGGTCGTGCAGGTGCTCGCCACCGCGCAGGTCCCCGCGCTGGATCGCGTCGAGGATTTGCTCGTACACGGTGTTTCCCACGCTGACCGGCGGCACCTGGGGCATGGGAGCGAGCCGGAACGCGGGTATCGCGGCGGAGGCTGATGTGGCAGTCACGGTAGGCAGAGCCTACTAGACGCCAATCGATCGGTATGCCAGTATATGGGCCTCAGGGCCGGGCGCCTGTCGCGATGACAGGTGAGGCAGCGAGGCCTGCCGCGCGGAGAGGCGAAATTGATGAACGGTGCGCGTGGTACCGGCCGGCCCCGGCGTGGGATGCGGCGAGCCGGGTGGGTGATTCCGCTGTTTGCGGCGGTGTTGGCGGTCGGGACGGCGGGGCTGGTGCCGGCCAACGCGGCGGCGGGTCCGGCGAGGACCGCACCGCAGACGGCGCGGGCGACCGTACCGCAGGCGGGGGCGCCGGCGCAGCTGCCGACCGAGAAGACGACGGTCACGGTCGGCGGCAAACCGGAGGGCGACGCCCCCCCGCCGCCGCCGGCTGACGCGTTGGGTGCGCCGTCGGCGGACACGCTGGTGCATGCACACCAGCTCGGCATCACGGCGATCACCGATCCGCGCGGCGCAAACCAGTCAGTGCGGGACTACTGGACCGACGTCTCGCCGGCAACGAACACAGCTCCGGTGGCACCGGCCAAGCTGGACCAGGGACTCGACGATCCGGCGCCGAGACTGTTCAACCCGGTGTCGGTGACGGTGGCCGGACGTTTCCGTGACCCGAAGCACGACCGCGTCTTGTCGTTGCGTAACAGCGGGCAGTTGCGCCTGACGGCCGACCCGGTCGCGCCGGACGAGGATCCAATCCCCGCGGCAACGCTCGACGCAGACATGCCGTATGAGGAGCTCGGCTACGCGCTGGCGGCGGGGGATCTTGACCGGGTGGTCGGCGCGGATGGGAACTACCACGACGAGGCAGTCGTGGCTTCCGTGAACAGCTCGCGAGGGTTGCATGTGCAGGTGGTGGACTACAACGCCAACGCCAGCCATCTGCTGGTCACCATGGCGGCGGACTTTCATCCGACGGTGGGCGATATTCGCGGAGACTTCAACACCGGATTTACCACCTTCTACGGGTCGGTCGGGGTCGCCGTCGGCAACTTCTCCGGTGACAGTGACCGAAACGAGATAGCGGTCACCTGGCAGGACGCGGCCGCGCGCTTTCATGTGGCGCTGCTGACCTACACGGCCGGCGCCGACGGCCAACGCAGCCTCACCGTGGTCGGGGATCCGGACGGGACCGTCGTGTTCCAGGGCGAAAAGGCGACGAACACGCTGGTGGGCGGCTACGCGCAGACCGTGGCGGGAGATTTCGAGGGCGACGGCCGTTCCGACATCGCGATCGCCTACGCGGCGGCGAACCCGGGAACCGATCAGCTCAGCGGCCATCTGGGGGTGGTCAGCTTCGCCGCCGACGGGCAGCTCCGCGGCCAGGTCAGCAAGCAGTTCAGCATCCACGCGCGGCTGCAGGACCGGACCCGCGACTACGGTACCTGGACACCGCACGGGCTTGCCCTGCAGGCCGGTTTGTTCAAGTTCGACGCATCCGCCGGCACGCAAGGCTTCCAGCGGCGGCAGTTGGCGGTGGCCTGGACCGAGGATCCCAGCCACAACCCGAATAATCACGCCGTCGCCATCTACGACGTTGCGCAGGGCGTGGGCTGCAGCGACGAGCGCTGCGGTCTGAGCTTGAACATCATGGCCAACCCGCTCTTCTACGCGGACAACCAGAACCCGGACAATCCGATCGCGATGGCGGTCGGCTCCTTCGACGGTGTGGGCACCGGCGACAGCCCGCCGCTGTGGAGCATCGTGATCTACCTGGACTGGCCCGGAGTCGGCCCGACGCTGGTGGTTTTCCGGGCGCCCACCGGGACCAGCAAGGACTTCCCGCAGCGGACGCTGCAGACACTTGGGTCACTAGTGGACAGGCTCAACACCCAGGTCGTGCTGACCGGCTACGACCGGCTCGGCAAGTCGCTGGTGCTGGGCGCCCCGCTGGTCTACAGCATGGTCAACCTGACCCGCGACACCTCGGTTGCCGCGCAGCCGCCGACCGAGGCGGACTACCTGAACGGTACGTGGGTGAACGTCTCCCGAGTGGGTGACTTCAACGTCACGGTGGGCTCGGCCAGCACCAAGTCCTTCACTCACACCCGCACCGAGACCGCGAACTGGTCGGATGGGGTCACGGAGTCGCTCACGATCAAGGGCAGCATCCGCTACGGCCCCAAGGACAACAGCGCCTCGATCAACCTGGGTCTGAAACAGAAGTTCGCGATGAACTGGCTGGGCAGCAAAGGGTCCTTCTCCAAATACTCCACGACGATCACACAGTCGGTCAGCCACGTCACCACCGACGACGACTTCGTGACCGCGACGATGCAGACCGACCACATCTACCGGTACCCGATCCTCGGGGCGCCGGGGGGCACCGACCCCGACGGCAAACCCCTCTACCCCTTCTACCAGGTCCGCGTCCCGGGCCCGGTCATCGACACCAGCGGCACCGGGCGCAGCCTGGCCTTCTACCAGCCCAGCTGGGAGAACGGCAACGCGCTGTCCTACCCGAAGCTGGTCGACGGCGCGGTGCAGATCCCCGACCTGGGGCCATACAGCTACACCGACGCCGGCGGCGGAACGGTCCAGGTCACCGCGCCGCTGATGAACATCGCCAACAGCGTCGGCGGCGGCAAGACCAGCGCCGAGCTGAAGATCACCGGCCAGACCGGCACCGGGAACTCCTCCAGCGCGGGCACCAAGCTCGCCGCCGGCGTCGAGGTGAACGCCGGTGTCAGCTTCAAGGCCGAGGGGGGCTTCGGCGGCGGCACCGGCAGCATCGACATCTCCGTCGGCTACAACGCGGCCCGCGCCAGCGGGATCGCCGACACCGGCGCAGCCACCACCACCAGCGCCAACTCCTTCAAACTCGAGATCCCCACCATCGACTCGATCAAGGGCTACCAGATCGGCACCGCCTACTACATCGACACCAGCGGCGTCCCGAAGGTCATCCACGGCGTCGACCTGACGTTGGCTCCGGCTGCCCGCGAGTGGTGGATCCGCAACTACGGCACCAAACCCGACCCGGCGCTGAACCTGCCCGACGCCTCCTACCTGACCTACGACGCGGTCGGGCAGCTGATCGTGCCGAAGTTCAGCACCAGCGCGACCCGGCAGCTGATCCGCGGCTTCCAGGCGCTGCAGCCCTACGACCCGGGCTCGCCGATGACCTCCGGGCAGCCCTACAGCACGGCGCCGCAGAACGGCGACTCGGTCAGCTTCGCCGTCCAAGTGCACAACTTCAGCCTGATGGCCTCACCCGCCGTGCCGGTCGACTTCTACGCCGTGCCCGTGGACCAGAACGACCTGGAAGTGACCGGCCCGCCGCAGCGCATCGGGTCGACCACCTCGACGCCGATCGGCCCGCAGGGCGTCGTCACCGTCAAATCGCCGGCCTGGACCGCGGCCGCGGCCGGCGGCAACGCCCAACACTGGCGGATCTTTGTCATCGTCGACCCGAACAACAACAACGAGGTCCACCCCTGGCACGGCGACGGGAAGGTCTGCCCGCCCGACTCCTACGACCCCGACCCCGCCCCCGGCACCGTCGACCCCAACGGCGTGATGATCGACCCGATGACCGGCAAGCCGGAAACCCTGCAGTGCGGGCAGAACAACCAGGGCTACGGCACGCTCACCGTGGTCCCGAAGATCAAGCAGGGGTTCCTCCCCTTCCTGCCGCCGCTGATCCCCCCGTCCAGCACGTCGCAGGTCGAGCTGCACGGCGCCGGGCTGACGTTCGGCACCCAGCCGCTGCTGCAGACCGGCGCGGCCACCGTCGCGACCGCCACGGTCGGCCAGCAGTTGACCGGCACCGTCCACACCGCCGCACCCGCCACCACCACCACGGCCCTGCCCGTCCTGATCTATGACGGGCCGCGATCGGACGGGCGGCTCATCGCCGCCACCACCGTCAACGGAACCGACCGGGTCAACGGCGGAACGGCCACCTTCACCTGGCGCCCGGCCACCCCCGGCCTGCACGACATCTACGAGGTCCTCGTGGGCGGCACCACCTTCACCAGCACCCAGCTGATGCAGGTCAACGTGCTCCCCGCCTACCAGACCCAGGCAGCAAACCCCGTGCCCACCAGCCCACCACCCGCCCCCGCACCGAGCAGCACAGCGCCCGCAGCCAGCATCGGTCCCACACCGAGGACCCAGCCCTCCACCGGCAACGCATCATCCACCCAGCCATTGGCCTGGACCGGCATCCCGACCCTGTCCCTTCTCCTGCTGGCAGCTGCACTGCTGATCGGCGGCAGCGCAGCGCTCATCACCAGCCGCCGCCGGCAATAAGCCGACACCCGCCGCAGCGCCCGGTCGATGCCCGACCGAGCAGCCACGGCACGGACCAGAGCCGGCCATCCGGGACGGGATACGCCCCAAAGCCGCGGTCTGCTCATTGACACGCCGCGGCCCCGCCCGCCCCACGGCATACCTGCGGCGCCCGCAACCGGAAACCCTGGCCGGCCGTCACCCGGCGGCCGAGCCGCCCCGAGTCCGGACATGATCTCGCTCGTGCCACATGAGGTACCTGAGCGGGCGGATACCCGCATGCGATCCCCTACCGGCAACCCTCCACCGGCCCAAGCGGCCTGCGCCGATCCCCTCGTCAGAGGCCGTAACCGACCGTTGCGTTCGAGCCGAGCGCTGACCATCGATAGTCCGGCGCACCCACGGTTCTTACGCTAGGCCTCTCGATCACCAGACGTTGTATGCGGGCGATGACGGCATCCTTATCGGCCGCCCTCGTTCTGTTGCTGACCCCTGTAGCAACAAGCACCCGCTGCGGCACGCCGCCGCGATCGTGGCCGTGCACACCGTCCACCACCCCGCGTCCTCCCGCGACGCCGCTCAACCCGGCGCCGCCGCGGTGGCCTCGTCGGCTGTGGCGGCGGCGTCCTCGAGGCGGCGCACCTCAACGAGCACCAGCGCGAGCCACTCGATGCGGTGCAAGTACCGAACAGCGCGGACTGATCCATCCACCCGATCAGTTCGGTACCGGCCGAGCCGTCGCGGCAGGAAAGACCACCAAAGGCCTCCTCGCGGATGGCCGGGTGCAGTCGCGGCTCCACCACAATGCGGTACAGCCGCTCGGCCATCGCGAGACTCCCATCGGCGTCTTCATCGTGCAACGGATCGGCACGACGGCAGGTGACGAATGGTGCCGTAGCTGTGCGGCCAGCATCGGGCCATTACCAGGCCGCGGCTACCGATGCTGATCTGATGACCGGCGGCCGGTCGCGCGACCGCCGCAGTGTCGCTCGCAGCGCGCCGCTGTGTAGATCGCTTTGACCGGCGCCGGATCTGATCTGCTGGCCGCTGTCACCGTCGGGCGTGTCCGCCGACCGGTCGACACCGGCGTCACCCGACCGATCGCCTGGTCGGACGGCGGGACGGACGCCGCTGGCGGGCGAGGCTTCTGGCAACGGATCGACAACACCAGCCGGGAGCCCGAGATGACCAGCCAGACGATCACCCGCCGCGCCACCACCGGCCGCGCGCTCGCCGTGACCGCGATCGGCGTGGTCCTCGCGCTGTGCCTGGCGCTGCTGTTCGCTCGGCACGCCGCCGGCGTCGACGCGCGGCACCTGCTGCACGGCATTGGCCTGCTCCCCGGCCCGGTCCGCAACCTGCTCGGCGGCGCCGAGCTCTCCCACCTCGCTCACTGAGCCAGCTGGCTGACCCAGACCAGCCCGCGCGGCCGTACGGGGGGCGGCACGCGCGGGCAGCACACCTGCGGGTGGCGATCGAGTACCGGTCGCCACCCGCAGTGTTGTCCCGACCCATTCTCCCGAGTTCACCACGGAAGATCACAGCGGGGAGTATGTACACCGGCTGCTGCCGGGGGACCACCCGAACGCGCGGGTCTCCGGGCTGGGTAACCCTCGAACCCAACAGTGACAGGCCGCACCGGCCATGCCAGCAATCGGCCCGACATATTGCGAGGGGCCGCTCGCTGTACGAGCGGGCAATCGCCACGGGTCGGGGCGGGTCAGCGCCGCCCGCGCTGTCGGGCCAGCCACGGCGAGAGCGGCCCCGTGGCTGGTGCGGACCGGGATGCCGGCGGCGTGTAGCTGGTCGAGGATCTGCCCGGCGGGCTGGCCGGTGAGTAGTGCGGTGTGCCCGGCGGACAGCCCGATGTCCAGGTAGGCGTCGCGTAGCAGCTGGTCGGTGATCGACGCTGGGGTGGGGAATCGTTCGGCGATGGGACCGGGCCGGGGGCGGCGCGGGATGCGGTGTCGGCGCAGCAGGGCGGTGATGTCGGGGTCGGCGTAGAGCGTGACGAGCAGCCGGTAGTCGTCGGGCTGGGTGCGGCCGCGGCGGGGCCGGGCGGTGCGGACGGGGATGCCTTGGTCGTTGCAGGGCGCGGAGCACGACCTGCAACGTGGTGTCGTGCTCCGCGGCGATCTCCGCGGCGGACCATTCCTGGTGCTGGTAGACCTCGCGCCGCAGCCTTGGGTCGAGACGTTTGCGGTGGCGGCGGGCGGTGCGTTCGCGGACCGGGATCCCGGCGGCGGCCAGCCATCCGCGTACGACGGGGCCGGACGTGTGGTACTGCCGGGCGATGACCACCAGCGGCCGCTGCTGCTCGAGGTAGAGCCGCTCCAGTTCGCCGCGTTTCGGCGCGGGCACCGGCGGCGGGGACGGGGGAGCGGCCGGCGGCTCGACGTCGGCGCAGCCACCGGGCGAAGTCGACGACCCCGTACACCGCGGCCCCGACCATGATCAGCAGAAGCAGCAAGGCCATCACGGCGCTCACCACTGTGCCTGGGCTGTTGGCCACGGTGGCCAGCGCGTGGAATGAAGCGTGCGCGACGATCAGGGGCCAGATCACCCGGTACCGCTGATAGGCCCACAACAGCAGCGGCGCCCACGCCAGCACCCACAGCGGCGCACCCAGCCAGCCGTAGTACAGATGGAAGCTGAGCCGCAGTGCCACGCTGGCCACCGCGACCGGCAGCAGCCGGACACCGGCCGCGGTCGCCAGCACGACCGGCACCGCGGTGAACGTCAGCTCCTCCACGACGCCGGCCTGCATGTCGCTGCCGAGCTCGGCGACCTGCTGCCAACTCGTCTGCCCGTGCAAGGCGGCCGGCCACGGGGAGTGCATCCATCAGCAGATGGGTCAGGCCCGCGCCGATGAAGACACTCAAGCCGAAAGCCACGACCGCGGCCAGCGCCGCGGTCGCCGCCGCGCCGCGCCGAACTCCGGCTACCCGACCCGGCAGCAGACCCAGCCGGCCGGCCCCGGCGTAGCGGGCGCACACGTACACCGCCGCGACCAGCACCATCCCGGCGGCGCCGAGGTCGCCGAGCGCCGACTCCAGAAGCCGGGCGACACGACGTTCCTCGCCGGCGGCCGAGGAAGCGTGGAACTGCAAGATCGCCACAGAGGACACGACGCCGGCGGCGAAGTTGCACGCCCAGAACCCGATCAGCGCCACGTACGGCACCCAGCAGAGCGGCCGGTACGTCGCGCACGGCGCGGGCTGCGACGACCTCGCCGCGGTCGCCCAGCGGCGCACGCGCCCGGTCACGGACTGCCCTGCTGCCGGGATGGGAACGGTAAGTGCACGCTCCGACAGATGCCGCACTCACCGACCGGCGCAAAGTGAAGCTGCTGTGGGAGTGGACCCGTCTTGACGGCCCGGCGTGCGGATTGAGTGACGGCCGGCCACCCTGTCTGGGCGCCGGCAGTGCCGACCGCCCGCCGCGACCGCCGCGGCTGCCGGCTAAGGGCGCGGCCGGACACCGCAGCTACCTGTGCCTGGCCGACCTCGGCGGCGGCCGGACCTGCCGGCCGCTCGGCGTCGCCGCGGAGGTACTCGAACCCGCGGCCCCCCAGGCGTCTGTGGCAGCAGCCCTGCCCGTCGCAAGCGGGCCACTCCGGCGCGCTCACCCCGGCCAGTTGGGCGACCTGCTTCGGCTGCAGCCACAGCCGCGGCCCGGCTCCACGACGTCGACGCCGCGCAGCGAGACGGTGTGGTGGCGCGCCTGTCGGATCCGATGTCAGCTGGAGTCCGTTATTCGATGGGCTGGCCTACCGGTGAGGTCGGCGTCGGTGAACTTCGACCGGAGGATCTGGTGACCAGTCCGGTCACCGCCAGCGCTTCGGTGACAGCGGCAGGCTCGACCCGGGTGGTTCGGTAGCCGATGTAGCCGTCGGGCCGGACGATATAGGCGGCTTGGTCGAGGTGGGTGGTCCCGAAGGCGGCGGCGAACGCTGCGTCGGGGTCGGCGAGGACCGTCCCGGCGGCCGGGTCAGGGTGGGGGGCGATGAGGTAGCAGCGTGCGCCGGGAACCGTTGCGGCGGCCACGACTTCCGGTGCTGCTGGCTGGCTGGTCGACCACAGCAGCACGGTCGTGTCCGGATGCCGGAGCAGTTCGGCGAGTCGGAGCGGTCCGCGCACGGTGTCTTGGCGCAGCCCGGCGACCTCCGGGACGCGAGGTTGGGGGCCGCCGGGGAAGGCGCCCTGCTCGTCGACGACCGCGCTGTCGGGGTAGCCGACCCGGAGTTGCGCCTCGCGCACGAGGATCTCCTCGAGGCCGCCGGCCGTGGTCGCGAAGCCGGTCCGGGCGTGGGTGGACGGTGCGGCCCACAACCTCGGCCCCGACCGGGTGACGCTCGTCGTGATAGCTGGCCAGGAGTCGGTTGGGCGCGCGGCGTGAGAGGGCGAGCGCAAGCTTCCAGCCCAGGTTGATCGCGTCCTGGACGCCGGTGTTCATCCCCTGCGCGCCGGTCGGCGGGTGGATGTGGGCCGCGTCGCCGGCCAGGAAAACGCGGCCGGCGCTGTACCGCTCGGCCAGACGGTGACTGATCCGGAACACCGAGGACCAGCGCAGCGCGGAGGCGGTGGTCGGCACCGGAGCCGACCGGTCCAGGACCCGCTGAATGTGCTCCAGGCCGGGCGTGCGGCCGGCGAGGAACCCGTGCGCGACGCCGTCGCTCGATCCGGCGCCGTCGCGCAGCTCCCGGTCGGCCAACGCGGAGATGCGGTAGCGGCGCTGCCCGGGCAGCGGGATACAGACCATGACGTCGTCCACCGAAGCATCGCCGGCCTGCGTCGCGCGCACGCCATACCCGACCGGGAGGTCCCAGTCGACTTCGACGTCGCCGAGCATGTAGCTTTCGGCGAACGCGTCGCCGGTGAACTCGATCCCGACCGATCGGCGCACGGCGCTGTGCGCCCCGTCGCACCCGACCAGGTACCGCGACTCGATCTGCACTGTCTGGCCGTCGGTGTCGCGCAGGGTGGACCGCACCCGGTCGGCATCCTGTTCGGCGCTCTGGAATTCGACTCCGCGGGACACGACGGTGCCGTGCGCGGCGAGCACCTCGGTCAAGATCCGTTCGGTCTCGTACTGCGGCAGTGCTACGAACTGGTAGTACAGTTCGGAGGCAGGGAGAGGTCTAGGCGGTTGACCAGAGCGCCGTCGCGGTACAGCAGCTGGCCGCGTAGGACGGTGGCGGCGTCCAGCGCGGGCCGGGCCACCCGGCGGCGTCCCACAGCTCCAACGTCCGCGGCTGAATGCCGACCGCCTTGGCGTACTGCGGGGGTCGATCAGCCGGTCGACGACCAGGACGTCGACGCCGCGGCGGCGCAGCTCCAGAACGGCGGTCAACCCGACCGGTCCGCCCACCTGGTGAGCGGCCATGGCCTGCCCTTCCCCTTCGCTGTGTAGCCGCATCCTCGTCCCTGCACCGAGCCACGCCAACAGCCGCCCGCAGAACAGGACCGTCCGGCCGGAAAATCACCCGGGCTCTCGGCGGGTGCCGCACGCGGTAGGTCAGCAGTCAGCACCCAGCGGCCACTGCCTCCGCAGCGGCCACCGCACCGGCCAGCGGAACACAGCCACCAGCCGGATTGGGTTCAGCTAGACCCGTGCCCGGGGCGTCCGATGACTGGATTCGCTGCGCTCAGGCCGGGAGGTCACGGTCGCCGGACGGGGTTATCCGGTTATCCGCCGGATGTCGGGGTAGGACTGATCGTGGCTGTCGGGCGGTCGGAGCGTCTGCTGGTGCTTAGCTGGGCCGTCGCCAGAGCAGCGCGGCGATGGTGCCGAGGTCTTGGTTGACTTGAAGCAGGTCGGGGAGGCCGCCGGGTGCGGGGACGTTGTTGACGTACAGCGCGAAGGCGAGGTGGCGGCCGTCGCGGGTGTCGATGTAGCCGGCGAGGGCTTTGGTGGACAGCAGGAGCCGGTTGTTCAGTAAGTCCCCGGCGGCCAGGGTGCCGGTTTTGGCGAAGACGTGCCCGGCGGCGGGGCTGGTGGTGGCGACGTCGGCGAGTGAGCCGTCTCGGCCGAGGATGGGCAGGCTCGCGCGGAATCGGGTGAAGTCCGGCCGGCTGGCCAGGTAGCGCAGCAGGTCGGTGACCGCCTGTGGGGTGACCTGGTCGTTGGGTGACCCGCCTTGGCCGTCGTTGAGGACCAGTTGGTCGACCGGCACGTTGGCCTGGTCGGCCAAGAAGTGGTGGATCACCGGCAGACCGTCGAGGCAGTTGGTGGAGCCGGCGTGCACGGCGAGCAGGCACACCTCGAGGTTGGCGCCGAGGTTCAGGCTGACTTTGAGGATGAGTTTGACGTATTCCGACAACGGTGGGGAGGTGTAGGCGGCGACCCGGTCGGTCGGGGCGTAACTGCCCGGAGCGGGCAGGATGCTGGTGGGGTTGGTGCCGGTGGCCGGCGCGGTGACGTGCACCCCGGCCCGGGCCAGCGCGTCGATTAACGCCGATCGGGCGAACGCGGCCGGGTCGTCGACCTGGTAGGTCCACACGACTGGATTGGCTGCACCGGCCGGTACTTGACCGCTGAGCAGGACGTGGCCCGGCGCAACCTGGGTGGTGTGTAGCTGGATCGGTAGGCCGGCCGCGACGGTGGTGACGGTGGAGCTGAGCTGGTAGGCGGAGGTGTGCGGGCGGTAGGAGAACTGCGCCGGGGCGCCGACGGTGGTCGGGGTGGAGACGGTGTCGATCAGGTTGTCGTTGACGATGATCGGTGTGGTCGGCGTCTGCGGGTTCTGCGCCCGGTCCAGGCCGAACAACCGGTCATCGACGGCGACGTTTCCGCTGACAGCGGTGATGCCGGAGTCGCGGACCTGCCGGGCGAGCTGGTCCAGACCGGCCAGCGGATCTTCCGGTGTCAGAGTCGCCAGACCCGGCAGGGCGTTGGCGTCGTTGTGGTCGTTGTTGGTGAAGTCCACGGTGCCGTCCGGTTTGGTGCGCCCGCCCAGGGTCAGGTCACCGGAGGCCACTAGCACCAGGTTGCCGATCAGCCGACCGCCGGTGACCGTCCCCTGCCGGTAGATCGGTGTGACGAACCGGTGCTCCGGGCCCAGCACCTGCCACGCCGCGGAGTTGGCGAACAACTTCGCGCTCGAGCCGGGAATGAACAATTGCTGATCGTTCATCCGGTTGGCGTAGGCGCCGCTGCGCAGGTCCTGGGTCAGCAAACCCCAGCGGGAGTGGGCATAGCGCGGCTGGGACATCACCTTCTGCACCGCCCCAGTCGTGACCGCGAGCAACGAGGTCGGCGCGGGCGCGGCACGCCGGCCCGGCGTCGACCCGCCCGCGGCGGCGGATCCCGCGACGAGCACCACCGCCGCCAGGACCAACCCGCACAGCCCGGCACGTCTGCTCTGCATCGGATGCCAGTTACGCATCGCAGCCTCCTCGGACTCCGCGCCGGCGGGTCCACCATAGGCGGCGAGGCAGTTATCCGCCGAACGGGCGACCGATCACGGTCACGCAGCTGATCCTGACAGCTCGAGTCGGCGGATAACGGCCAGCCAACATGCCGCGACGGACCGGCTGGCCAACTTCTCCTGGTACTTCCCCGAGGCGAGCTACCTGCAGTATCAGGCCGAGCGCCTCGACCCGACGCTGGACGACGCGACGCTGCGACACGCGATCAACACCGGCGCGTTCCTGCTGCACGGCGCGGAATATCTGCGGCTGCGCTAACGCCCAACCGGCACAGCCACCGCTACCGGTCACCGCCGCCCTGCACCGGCGAGCCGAGCAGGCAGCCCAGACCGCCGAGCACCTCGCCGACGCCGTGTCCCCCAAATTCGCGGTGAGGACGGCGAATCGGGCCTGGCCGGCAATGACCAGGCCGGGTCGGCAGAGGAATGTGTCTTCGCTGATCGGAGGCCGGCGCCTCGCGCATTACGAGCACCGCCATGTCCTGCGCCAGCGTGCCTTCGGCGGCTCCGCGTTTAGCCCTCGTGACGCTCGGCGATGTCAGCAGCAGTGTCGACGTCGACCTCGTCGACCTCGTCCGGCTGGCGCTGCCGAGCTGGCCGCCGATGTGACCACGCTGGTCAGAGCGCGATGAATACCTGGCGGTCCCGGTCCCGGTCGTGCTGATGCCGGGGTATGCCCTCACCGCGGTGGCCACCGCGAAGCCCAGCAGCGCTGGGTACCCGGGCCTCGCGCTAGCCAAGTCTGGCCCGGTGATCGATTACGCCGGCTCACTTCCGGTTGTTCAGTCCGTGATGCGCTTGAGCCGGTGACGGACACCGCCTGGATCGTGCTGATCGGTTTTGCAGACTTCCGCCGAATTGTGTCACAGTAACCAGCTGTGACGGTGCCGCCGCAGGCGGAGCTGTATGACCGGGCGGGCGAACTGGCTGAGATCGACGCCAGCGTGCGCCGGGCGCAGAGCGGTCACGGCGCAGTGCTGGCCGTCGAGGCCTCCGCCGGGATGGGGAAGTCCAGTCTGCTTGCCGCAGCCCGCCGCCGCGCGGGCGGGGCGGGATTGCAGGTGCTGGCTGCGCGCGGCGGCGAGCTCGAGGGCGGCTTCTCTTTCGGCGTCGTGCGGCAGCTGGTCGAGCCGCTGCTGCCGGTCGGCGGCGTCGACTCCCGCGGCGACCTGCAGTTGGCGATGACCGGGAATCCGATGCCGTTTCAGTGGAGCGACAGCTACGGCGCCCGGGTCGGGCTGCTGTCCCGCGGCGACAGCAGCGGCCCGGTCCGCTGGTTCGACGTCGAACCGTGCTACGTGTTCCACGTCCTGAACGCCGTCGACGACCCCGACGGCGCGGTCACGATCGACGTCTGCCGCTACCAGGAACTGTGGCGCGGCGGCCCGGACGCCTGGACCTGCCCGCAGCTGCACCGCTGGACGATCCACCCGGGCACCGGACAGGTCCGGGAAACCGCGCTGAACGACCGGGCCTGGGATTTTCCCCGCATCGACGAGCGCCGCACCGGCCAGCCCTACCGCTACGGATACCTGGTCGAGGACATCGGCACCGACGGCGCCGACCCGGCCCAGGCGCGGCTTGTCAAAACCGACCTGCTGACCGGGCCAGGACCAGGTCAGCGACCTCGGCCCGGGCAAGATCGCCGGAGGGGGCGTGTTCGTCCCCGCCGCCGACAGCCGCACCGACGATGAAGGCTGGCTGGTCAGCTACGTCTACGACCGCGCCCGCGGCCGCAGCGACCTGGTCATCCTGGACGCCAGCAACATCGCCGGCCCGCCGCAAGCCGTCATCCAGCTGCCCCGACGGGTGCCCTACGGCTTTCACGGCAGCTGGATCGCCGACCCCGACAGCTGACCGCAACCACACCACCCGACTCAGCCTGAACCGACGAGCACCCGGGAGCACCCCGACATGAGCGAGATCCGGACCCCACCTCCGCCCGCCCCGAACGACCGCGCACCAACCAGCCCAGCCACCGCGATCCCGCGCGCAGCGAGCCCTGCCGCACCGAGCGGCACGGCTCGTGGCGGCGCCGCCGCGGACAGCTCACCGCCGCGGCGGCGGGTCGGCCTGATGAACAACCCGGTCCTGACCTTCCTGCCCTGGGTGATCTTCTGGGTGGTCGCCGGCCCGCGGGACTGGGAGCTGGCCACCGGCTGCGCGCTGCTGGCCTCGGTGGTCCTGCTGCTGCTCAGCCTGGACCTGGCACCGGTGCTCAGCCGCGCCGTCGAGCGCAGCCTGCCCAGGCCGGGCCCGGCGACAACGCCGCCGATCCGGCTGCAGGCGCCGAAAATCCTCGACCTGGGCACCACCGGGTTCTTCCTGGTCCTGGTGATCGTCGGGCTGTTCGTCGACCGTCAAACGCTGATCGGGCTGGAGACGTACTCCCAGGCGATCTCCAGCGCCGCGCTCGGGCTGATCGTCGTGGCCTCGACCGCGGTCGGGCACCCGTTCACCGAGCAGTACGCCCGCGCCGACACCCCACCCGAGCTGTGGCACACGCCGCTGTTCCAGCGTCTGATGCTGTGATGTCCGGGGTGTGGCCGTGATCTTCCTGGTCATGGCGGTGCTCGGCCTGGTCGCCGCAACCGGGATCAGCGGCGCCGGCAGCAGCGACCTGCTGAACTGGTACATCCCGATCGGACTGATCGTCATCGGTCTGAAGTTCAACGACTGGTACCCCGCCCAGGCGATGAAGCAGCGGCAGTAGCCGCCGCGGCACGACCGAACGACTCGCCGCCCGGCCCGCGGTCCGGTGGCGCTCGGCCGGCAGGTGAGATCTACTGATCGGGCGTCGCGGGGCGTGCTTCGTGGAGGGACCGGTGCCCAGGATGGCCGAAGACGTGCTCGATCTGTTCGGGCCGGAGATGCTGGCCGATCCGTATGCCGCCTATGCACGCCTGCGGGCACGAGAGCCGGTGTCGTGGAATGTGCCGCTGGCCAGTTGGGTCCTGACCCGATTCGACGACGTCAGCGCGGTGTTGCGCAATCTGTCGTTCTCCTCCGTGCTGCCGACGCCGGAGCAGACCTTACACGACGCGGCAGGCAGGCCGGTGCCGGCGGACGTGCTGGCCCGCACCTATTCGTTCGTGCAGTCGAGCCTGGTGTTCTCCGATCCGCCGGCGCACACCCGGTTGCGTCGGTTGGTCAACCGGGCGTTCGTGCCGGGCGTCGTCGAGCAGCTCAGTGACGTCATCGCTGCGACCACTCGTCGGTTGCTGGCTGCGCACGGCGAGCATTTGGACCTGATCGCCGACCTCGCCGAGCCGCTGCCGATGTCGGTGCTGGGTGACTTGCTCGGGGTGTCGCTGTCCGAGCAGGACGGCGGCCGCGTGAAGGCCGCCTGCGATGACTTCCTGCTGCCTTTCGGCCGGGATCTCGCGACGCTGAGCCCGCAGGAGATCGAGCGGGCGCGGGTGGCCGGTAGTGAGCTGCACGACTTCGTCGCGAGCGTGCTGGGCCGCTCCGGCGGGCGGGAGGACGACGTTGTCGGTCGCCTGGTTGCCGGTGAGGAGGACGATCGGCTCAGTCGGGACGAACTGTTCGCCAACATCGTGCTGCTCCTGGTAGCCGGGCACGAGAACCTCACCAGCCTGCTGGGAAACGGCGCTGCGCTGCTGCTCGACCTGCCGCAGGTCCGGCGCGGCGTCGCCGAAGACCCGTCGCGCTGGCCAGCGGTCGTGGACGAGCTGCTGCGGCTGGTGACGCCGAACCAGTTCATCCGGCGGCAGGCACGCGAGGATGTCGCGGTCGGCGGGCGGGTGATCGGAGCCGGAAACGCGGTCGTGCTGGTGCTCGCGGCGGCGAACCGCGATCCCGAGCGGTTCGAGCAGCCAGACGAATTCGTCCTGGATCGCCCGGATCGACGCGACGTGGCGATGGGATTGGGCATCCACCACTGCCTCGGCGCGCCGCTGGCCCGGCTGCAGACCTCGATCGCGCTGCGCACCCTGTTCGAGCAATACCCCACCGTTCGCCGCGTCCCGGGCGAGCTTGAGTACGTTCCGAACTTCAACGTCAGGCTGCTGCGCGCGCTGCCGGTCACCCTGCAATGAGCGCCCGGCCGGACATGAGCGAGGACACCGCACAGACCGCTCCCGAAGCCAGCGTCGCGCGGCGCACCGCGCCGCTGTTCCCGGCCGTCGGTGCCAGCTACTTCGGCTACGCGATGATGGCGACGCTGTTCGTGCCGATGCTCCTATCGCGCACCGCGGGCTACCTTCCCGTGCACGACAGTGCCACGCGGCGCACAACGGTTCTCGGCCTGCTGCTGATCCTGTATCCGCTCGGGCAGTTCGTCGGCAACTCGGTGCTCGGCGCGCTGTCCGACCGCTACGGCCGTCGCCCGGTGATCCTGGCCTCCAGCGCTGCCACAGTCGCGTGTTACGTCGGCATCGCCGTCGCGCTGAGCGTGCAGAATCTCCTCCTGCTGGCGCCGTTTCTGCTGCTGTGCGGGCTGGTTGAGGCGAACACGGCGCTGGCGATGAGCGCGATCGCCGACCTCACCACCGACGCCGAGCGACCGAGATACATCGCTCTGGTCTACGCGGTAACCAGCGTTTCCTACACCGTCGGGCCACTTCTCGGCGGCGTGTTGGCCGAGTACTTCGGCTACGCGGTGCCGTTCTGGGTCGTACTCGCCGGTTTGGTCGCTGTGCTGGCCTGGCTGCAGCTGTCGTTCGCCGAGACGCTGCCGCCGAATTGCCGACAGCGCGCGCCGCTGCTTCGATCACTATCGGGCTTGTCGCAGGTCGTCACCGATGTGGCGCTGCGGCGCCAGTACCTGGCCAACTTGCTGGCCTATATCGCGGTCATGGGATTCGGTCGCGTCATCACGATCTACTTGGTCGACGAATGGCACCTCCCGTCGGCGCCGTCAGCGCCTGCTATGCGGTCCTGGCTGTGACCGCCGGCGTCGCCAACCTGGTGCTGACGCCACGGCTATCGACCCGGGTCGGCATGCGCCCGCTCGCGCTAGGCTGCCTCAGCGCCGGCGCACTGGCGATAGCAGCCACCACCGCGCCTGCCAGCTTCGATCTGCCGGGCTCGCTGGCCATCGCCGTCGCACTCGCAGCGATCGCCTGCCTCGCTCTGGCGATCGCGCTGTCGGCCGCCGCGGTCGTGCTCTCCTCCGCCGCCCCAGCCGACCGGCAGGGCACCGTGCTCGGCAACAACGCCGCGCTGCTCGTTCTCGGCGAAGTCATCGGGGTCAGCGGCGGCGCCTTCCTCGCCGGAATCGCTCCCGCGTTACCCCTGCTCGTCCTTGCCGCAATCCTCGTCCTCGCCTTCGCCGCCACGGCCGCGCCGCGGTCACCGACCACCGGGCGAACAGCCCGCGCCGCCCCACCATCTGCACAAGTCGGCGGCGGGAGGACCTAGTTACCTACCTGAGCAGCTGAATCACCACGATCCATCGCCCGTATTCGGCGGCGATCTCCGCGGCGGACCATTCCTGGCGCTGGTAGAGCTCGCGCAGCAGCTTTGGGTCAGGCGTCTGCGGTGGCGGCGGGCGGTGCGTTCGCGGACCGGGATTCCGGCGGCGTCCAGCCAGCCGCGCACGACGGGGCTAGAGGTGTGGTGCTGCCGGGCGATGACCAGCAGCGGCAGCCGCTGCTCAAGGTAGAGCCGTTCCAGCTCGGCCCGGTCGGGAGCGGCGGGCGGTGTGGGGTGCGGCGGCGGGGACGGCGGCCGGGTGACGGCGAGCTCGCGGCGGTGGCGGGTGACCCCGGCCAGGTGGGCACCCGGTAGCGGGCGGCGATCGCGGCGTCGTCGAGCCGCTCGGTGACATACAGGCGGGTCAGCGTCGGCGCGTCGAGGTGCAGCGGCGGCGGGGTGCGCCGTTCGCCGACCCGGCGTTCGATGCGGTGCCGGTCCAGGGCGGCGATCACCCGGCTGCGGGTGCAGCCGAGCCGGTCGGCGACCTCGGTGACAGTGAGCTGCTGGCCGGTGTACAGCTCGTCGAGCTGGGCGGCGGTGATCGGCGCGGGGTGGTCGTCGGCGCGGTGGCCGGGCAGCCGGCGGGGGATGCCGGCCTGGAGCATCGTTTTGCGGACCCGGTCGGGCGAGCAGCCGACGTGGGCGGCGATCTCGGCGATGGTGCGCCGCTCCGGTTGGTACAGCCTGCGGAGCTGGTCGACGTGTAGCGGCGGCAGCACCCGGCCGCGCCGGGCCGGCCGCGGCGCCCCGTCGGCGTGCAGGACCTCGTACACCGCCCAGATGGAACAGCGGACTTGGGCGGCGATCTCGGTGACGCTGCCCTCGCCGTGGCGCAGCAGGTCGCGGATGCGGTCGCGGTCCACCCCGGGGGACCGGCCCGCGGCGCAGCTCGACGCCGGCCTGCGCGAGCCGGGCCTTGGCCCAATTGGGCCGGCTGCGGTTGCCGGTCATCCGCGGCTCGCCCGACCTGCTCGCCGACCGGCACCGCTACCGGGGCCGAGAGTCACCCGCTCGCCCCACCCGCGCGGCCGCGCCGCAACCGCTCAACCTGGCGCCGTGCTCGGACACTCCTCCCTCGCCGTCACCGACCGCTACGTCCACCACCTCCATCCAGCGCAGGTGATCGCTGTCGTCCGCGACCGGGACTGGAGCCCCCAATGATCGCCGCAGAGAACACGACAGGGTGCGGTGCACCGTGGCTCGGTGCTGTGTGTCGATCCCGGCCCGGGAACATGGCATCGATCGCGCCCCGGGAACGAAGCGACCGTCCAGGCTCGGCCGCCGACGCCCAAGCCAAAGTCGCCACCGTGATGCTGCTGGCGCATATCGACGCCGAGCAGGCACGCCAGCGGCTAGCCGACGCCAACCCTGGGGCGCGACGCCCTCGATTAGTGCGGGCTGCGGCGCGATAAATCGGCGCACCCGCGGACCAGTCTTCGTCCTGGCCGTAGCAGTCGACGTGGCGGTTCGGCAGGATTGAAAGGGGACGCCGACCCAGGATCGCGTAGTCGCGCACCCAAGGGCTCGCGGCGAAATCCGGCGAGTCAAGCACTTTGATCCCTCCACTGCGGGTCAGCGGGCCGTGGCGTGATCTTGTGAACCTAGGGGTCGTCCCTAGGCCAGGCAGCCCGTGCGCGTCGTACGGTGCGAACGGCCCTACTCAGAGCCGGATCACGCCGGCGGGACACCACCGGCTTTGGCCACTACGCGTCCGCGGGAGAGAAATCGATGAGGAGACTATCCAGGCTGCTGCTCGCGGCCGTGACCGCGCTCGGCCTGCTCGGATTTGGGCTGGCCGGCCCGGCGTTTGCCAGTACGGGTACGCAGGTCGCGGACTGTACTTTTGCCACGCTGCAGGCCGATCTGCAGGCCGGCGGCGACTATTACTACGCCGCCGGCCAGTGTCCCAACCCGATCATCTTTACTGGCACGATCGAGCTCACCGGGGCCGCCGCGGCGCTCACCGCGCAAGGCGACGACGTCACCCTCGACGGCGGGAACGACCCAGCCACCGGGGCCGCCGGGGTGCAGCTGTTCTCCCTGAACGACGTGGCCAGCCTGGACCTGACCGGTCTGCGCCTGTCCAACGGCTCGGCTGCTGTCAGTGGCGGCGGCGCGATCGACAATGACGGCACCGTCAGCGTCAGCGACTCCACCTTCTCGAACAACGTCGACGGGTACCAGCCCAACTACGGCGGCGGCGCGATCCTGAACGGGGGCGGCGCGAGCCTGACGATCACCGGCAGCACCTTCACACAGAACGGCGACGACTCCGTGGCAGGCCTCGGCGGCGGGGCGCTGTACAACTTCGCGGGCACGGTGAACATCACCAACAGCACGTTCGTCAACAACGGCTCGGACGGGCCCGGCTCGGCGATCTACACTCAGGGCGCCGGCTCGGTGACTCTCGCCAACAGCACAGTGTGGAAGAACACCTCTACCGGTCTCCCGGCGCTCGCCGGCGACTCCGCCAGCCCCTACCTCATCAGCGGCACCATCGTCGCTGACAACGGCAGTTACAACGGCGACAACTACATCGGCAGCAACTGCTCGGCCAGCGTCATCGATAAGGGCTACAACCTGGAGGACCACTCCTCAGGCAGCTGCGGGTTCTCCGCGGCGAATCATGACATCGTGGGGCAGGACCCGCAGCTCGACCCGAACGGCCTGCAGGACCACGGCGGCCCCACGCAGACCGTCGCCGAGCAGGCCACCAGCCCGGCGATCGACGCCATCCCCACGACCAGCGGGCTGTGCCCGGCGAGCGACCAGCGCGGCATGCCCCGACCGGATAACGGGGAGGCGTCCTGTGACATCGGCGCGTACGAGTACCAGGATCCGGCGACCGTGCCCACCACCACGGCACTGACCTCGTCGGCGAATCCGTCGGTCGTAGGCCAGCAGGTGACATACACCGCGACGGTGGCGCCGGCGCCGGACGGCGGGACGGTGAGCTTCCAGGACGGCGGCAGCCCGATCGGTGGCTGCGGCAGCCAGCCGCTCGACTCCTCCGGCCGGGCCACCTGCCAGGTCAGCTACCCCAGCACCGGCACACACACCATCAGCGCCGTCTACAGCGGCGACCCCGGCTATGTGGGCAGCAGCTCTGCCACCGTCACGCAGACGGTGACCAAGGTCAGCAGCACCGCCCTTGCCTCGTCGGCCAACCCGGCGATCGCCGTGCGGCAGGTCATCTACACCGCCACGATCAGCCCGGCACCGGACGGCGGAACGGTCGCGTTCACCGATAGCGGCAACACGATCTCGGGCTGCGGCGCGGCGGCGATCACCACCTCGGGGACGGCGAGCTGCTCGGTGAGCTACCCGACGGCCGGCACCCACACCGTCACTGCCGCCTACAGCGGCGATAACAGGTACGCCGCCAGCACCTCGACGAGCCTGACGCAGACGATCACCAGCGACCTGAGCACGACGCTGACGGTGAGCCCGAACCCGGTGGCGCGCGGCGGCACGCTGGCGATCGCCTACTCGGCCAAGAACGCAGGCGCGGCGAGCCAGCAGGTAGCACTCAGCTACACCCTCACCGACCCGCACGGCACAGCGACCACCTCCTCGCTGGGCACGGTGACGATCAAGGCGGGCAGCACGGTGACCAAAAACCTGACCCACAAAGTGCCCCGAACCGCGGCGACCGGCACCTGGACGGTCATCGTCACCGCCTCCGACGCCACCGGCAGCAGTATTTCCACGGCACGAGTGACCGTGCGCTGACCGAGGCCCATCCGGTCCTGTTAGCCTCGATCCTTCACGCTGACGCGAGTTGATCAATTCGCTTGATGTTGTTGATCTTCTGATGGTGTGGTTGTTTCGCGGGCAGGCGCTTGCTGCCGGTCTGCCGGCTTCTCCAAGACCTCGGGTGTGAGGATTCGGGATAATCGGTCAGGCCGGCCAGGATGCTGTGCGGAGCCGGGCGAAGGCGGTGGCCAGGTGGCTGGCCCAGGGCCAGTCACGGTCGAGTTTGAGCCGCCAGCTGCGGCCGGTGCGGGTGAGCCGGGCGGCGACGTGCAGTATCCGGTAGCGCAGTGCGGCGGGTTCGCAGCGGGCCAGCTCGCCGTGCAGGCAGAGGGCTTGGGTCCAGCTGAGCAGGTCGGCGGCGGTGAGGGCGAGTTCGAGCCAGACCTGGTTGGGTTGGTAGTCCTTGCACGGGAAGTTACGCAGCCCGGTCGCTTTGCCGCAGCGGATGCGGTCCTCCACGCGGGCGTGGCTGCGGTGGCGGATTTCGAGGTCGGCGTGCTGGCGGTGCGGGCCGCCGCGCGGTGTGTCGGTGAGGAATGCGGTGAACCGGTGCCCGTCCGGGTTGGTGAAGCGCAGCTGCGCGCCGGGATGCGGGCGTTCCCGGCGCACGATCACCCGCGATCCGGGCGGCCATTTCGCCAGGTCGAGCAGGCCGGTGATCTCGGCGAGCCAGGCGCCCTCGCGCGGTGCGCCGTCCAGGTCATAGGCCGGGCTCCAGGCCTGCTCGGGCAGGGTAAGGATCGCTTGCTGCACCGGCTCGTCGATGGTGAAGCCGAGGGAGTAGCCGCAGCCGTGCTCGCGGCAGGCGGCGGCGAAGCCGTGCGTGGCGCCGGCCGCGTCGGTGCGGACCAGCACCCGCGGCGAGTCCGGATCACCCGGGCGTGGGCGGGCGTGTTCGGGCAGCGCCGCCAAGGCCATCTGCAGGATCTGCACGTGGTCGGCGGTGGTGTTCGACCCCGCGTTCCCGGGCCGCAGAATGCCGGCCAGCCCCTCCCCGCCGGCCACGTCCGGGCGGTCCAGGTAGGCCAGCAGCGAGTGGAACCCGAACGTCTACCTGTTGACTGAACTAATGAGCAGGTCGGGCGTGGCGTTGACGGGCGGCAGATGGGTGCCGACTTACGTTCCGCGGTATGGCCGATGTGCTTGGTGAAGAGCGTGATCTTGCATCGTTGGTCGTGCCGAGGGCGGGGGTCGTCGTCACGGTCGATAACGTGTGGGAGCCGGTCAGGCTGCTCGATTCGAGCGGCGCGCCGGTCGACGCGGTCCGTGTGTTCTTGCAGGACTTACAAGCGGCGGGACGATCCGCGGCGACGCAGCGGTCGTATGCGATGGACTTGCTGCGGTGGTTCCGGTTCGGCTGGGCGCTCGACGTGCAGTGGGATCACGCGACTCGGGTCGAGGCCCGCGATTTCTGCCGCTGGCTGTCGTTGCGGGACAAGCCTGCTGGGGCATCAGGAACCGCCGCACGCGCGGTGCGTGGTCAGCCGAACGCGGTGACCGGACGGCCCGGGCCGGGTGATCGGTATGCGGCGGCGACGCGGGCGCATTCGGAGACGGTGCTGCGGGTGTTCTACGAGTTCCATCGCGACGCCGGAAGCGGGCCGATCGTTAATCCGTTCCCGCTGGCGCGGGAGCGCCGGGGTGGCCGGCCGAACGCGCACCACAACCCGATGGAGCCATTCCGGGCCGAGCGGGTGGGGTTGTATCGGCCGCGGGTTCCCAAGCGGATCCCGCGCTGCATTCCGGACGAGTTGTTCAACCAGTTGTTCGCCGAGCTCGGCTCGCACCGGGACCGGGCGTTGGTCGCGTTGTGGGTGTCGACCGGGGCGCGGGCCTCGGAGCTGCTCGGTGCCCGGAGCGGGGATGTCGATCCGGGCCAGCAGCTGGTCACCGTGGTCCGCAAGGGAAGCCGCGCGGTGCAGCCGCTGCCGGCCTCGCCGGATGCGTTCGTCTGGCTGCGGCTCTACCAGGCGACGCTGCGCGACGCGGCGCCAGCCGGTCGCGACGATCCGTTGTGGCTGACGCTGCGCCGCCCCTGGCGGCCGTTGACCTACCCTGCGGCGCGGGCCATGTTCGCTCGCGCGGGCGCAGCGTTGGGCGCGAACTGGACCCTGCACGACCTGCGCCATACCGCCGCCTATCGGATGGCGCGCGATCCGCTGGTGCCGTTGACCGACGTGCAGTGGGTCCTCGGACACGCACAGTTGTCCACCACCCAGATCTACCTCACTCCGATGCCGGGCGACGTGATCGCCGGCATGCTCGCGCACCATCGTCGCGGCGAGCAGGCCAGTGACGCTGCGCAGGTTGATCCTGCCACCGCGGCGGCGGGCGCGGTCCCAGACGGCTATCGCCGCGAGACGCTGGACGTGCTGTTCGCCGGGCGGTCCCGATGACCGCCATAGTCGCAACCGCCAGGGCCGCTGCGAGACCGCCTGCCGCTGCGGTCGAGGTCAGCCCGGATATGCAGGAACTGTGGCGCTCCTACCCGGCGCGGGTCTGCGCGCCGCGATGGCCGTCAACCGAACTGTCCACCGACGCGGTGCTCGCACGACTGCTCACCGCCCCGTTCACCACCGACATCGAGAACAACCGCGAAGCACTGCAACGCCGCCGACGAGGCCTGCGACGGGTGTTGGGATGGCTCGGCGACCAGCCCGGCGACACGTGGCAGGCGCGGTGGCTGGCCAGCGGCGCGGACGCGATGGGCAACGCCGGATGGTGGGCACCGGTGCTCGCCTGGGTCCGGCCACGGCGAGCAGGCGACGGCGTGACCGTGACGAGCAACCTTCGGGTCTGTGCGCAGATACTCGTCTCCGCTGACGTGATCCGCCCCAGCCTGGACTGGGTGCTGACTCCACGCGTGCCACAGAATCTGGTCACCTTGATGGCCCAGCTACGCGACCCCGTCGGCTTCGCCGAACTCTCGGCCCTATGCGATGCGTCTCCAGCCGGGCGGACGATGAAGACAGCCGCACTGCGCCGTGCGGCGACAATCCTCGCCGTCAAGGGCGGCAGCCTGCGCGAGATCACCGTCGGGGACTGCCTGGAACTGTCGGCCGCGGTCGACGGCCGGCAGGTGCGCCGCGACGCGGGGATGGGGTTCTACCAACTGCTGCACACGATGGCCGTGTTCGGCCCGGACGCGCCGACGCGGATGCGCGCGTTCGCCACCACAGGCCAGCTGAGCCCGGCGCAGCTGATCGACCGGCACGGCATCGAATGCCGGCCGGTGCGCGACCTGCTCGTGGCCTACCTGCAGGAACGGCAGCCGATGCTCGACCACACCAGCCTGGCCAGTCTTGCCGCCGCTCTGGGCGGGTTGTTCTGGCGCGACCTGGAACGCCATCACCCGGGCATCGACTCGCTGCACCTGCACCCCGACGTCGCCGCCGCGTGGAAGCAACGCGTGATGATCAAGACCCGGCGGGTCGTCGGCCCAGACGGCCAAGTCAGCCAGGTCCGGGAACGACGCGCCGGCGGCCTGCACAACATCGCCGCCGTCCGCGCCTTCTACCTCGACATCGCGCAGTGGGCGATGGAAGAGCCGAGCCGATGGGGACCCTGGGCCGCGCCGTGCCCGATCCGCGCCGAGGATCTGGCCCGACAGAAGGAACTACGCTCCCGCAAATCCCGCATGGATCAGCGCACCCGCGAACGGCTGCCCGTCTTGCCGCTGCTCGTGCGGCACGTGCACACCATCCGAGTCGACGCCGTCGCCCGCCTGCAGGCCGCCCACGCCACCACTCCCGGCGAGACGTTCACCGCAGCTGACGGCGAGCTGCGCCGCAGCACGACCGGCGCCGAATCCTCCCGGATCTGGGCCGAGCACGCCGGCGGCGACGGCAAGCGCCGCGACCTGACCGGTGAGGAAGACCGCGCGTTCTGGACCTGGGCCGCCGTGGAAACACTGCGACACACCGGCATCCGCATCGAGGAACTCACCGAACTGTCCCACCACAGCCTGATCCAATACACCCTGCCCGGCACCGGCGAGCTCGTCCCGCTGCTGCAGATCGCGCCGTCGAAAACCGACACCGAACGGCTGCTCGTCGTCAGCCCGGAACTCGCCGATGTCCTGGCCGCCATGATCACCCGCATCCGGCAGCCCGAGGGCGCCGTCGGCTGCGTCACCTCCTACGACTCCCACGAACGGACCTGGAACCCGCCGATGCCGCTGCTGTTCCAACGCCCGTTCAGCATCGAGCAACGCGCCATCCCCGGCGGCACAATCCGCGACTGGCTCAACCGGGCCCTCGACGGAACCGGCATCACCGACGCCGCCGGGCAGCCTCTGCGGTTCACCCCGCACGACTTCCGACGCCTGTTCATCACCGACGCCGTGCTGCACGGCATGCCCCCACACATCGCGCAACTCGTCGCCGGCCACCGCGACATCAACACCACCATGGGCTACAAAGCCGTCTACCCCGAGGAGGTCATCAACGGGCACCGCGCATTCATCGCCCGCCGCCGAGGCATGCGCCCGAGCGAGGAATACCGCACTCCGACCGACGAGGAATGGGACGAATTCCTCGGCCACTTCGAACGGCGCAAACTCGCGCTCGGCACCTGCGGCCGCTCCTACGCCACGCCATGCATCCACGAACACAGTTGCTTGCGATGCCCACTCCTACGGCCGGACCCAGCCGAACGAGACCGGCTCGTCGAGATCCGTGACAACCTCATCGCACGCACCGCCGAAGCCCGCCGCGAAGGATGGCTCGGCGAAGTCGAAGGACTGCAGATCAGCCTCGAGGCCACCCGCCAGAAACTCGACCACGTCGACCAGATCACCAACCACCGCCGCAGCGTCCCACTCGGCATACCTACTTTCAGCGATACCGCCGGACGCACCCTGACCGGCCGGACAACACTGAGCTGACTGGACGAACCGTCAGCCGATGCCCGATTTGTCTAGTACAGAGAATTCTTCCACGTCTTGGCCGCGTTCTGTTTCTCCGAATGCGCGATCGTGATCGTCGCGTCGATATCGATGACCAGCCCGTCCGCGACCTCCGGGCCGGCGCCAGCCGCCCAGGCCCGCTCCCGCGCCGCGGCGCGCACCGCGCGCAACCGATCCAGGTGCGCCTCATCGACCCGCTCCACACACCGCCACGCGGTCGCATCCGACGCGACCGCGCCGAACAGCTTGTCCTGATCCCGCAGCGCCGCCAGATGCGCCAGCGCGTCCCCGCCGTCCGCGATGACCACCGCCAGATCGGCGAGCACCCGACCGGGCGTGTGCACCGCCGGCGCCGTCTTCTAGGTATCCAGCAACGCCGCGGTCCAGCCGCCTACCAGGCCGGTGTCCTCGGTCAACTCCCGCAGCAGCGCCACCCCGGCACGCGACACCACACCCTGACCATCAGCGCTGACCTTGACCCGCCCGCGACGCCGGTTACGCTTCACCCACGGAGTGCCTTTTCCTGTGCAGGGAACTTGATCTCTCGCAAGACCAATTTTCCATTACAGGACAGGCACTTCCGTGCTCATCCCGACCGTGTCACCACGCTCGCGGTGAAAGAGCGAGGTTAGCGCGAGGCCTGCAACAGTCAGGCCTCGCGCTAACCCAACTGGGACGCCGGCGGCGCCCACCGTCTCGCCAGCGTGCGCCGCGAAGAGATCCGGAATTTGAGGTAGATGTTGGTCAGGTGGAATTCGACCGTTTTCTCGCTGACGTAGAGACGGGCGGCATTTCCGCGTTCATCATTCCCTTGGCCACCAGGTGCGCGATCTGACGCTCCCGTTCGGTCAGTTCAGTGCACCACCGGCATTGCCCGGGCACTGTGCTCGCGCCGCGTGAGCAGCTCATGGCAGCGCTGTTCCCAGGGACGCGCCCCGAGCCCGGCGAAGATCGCTTAGGCGAGGCGCAGTGCAGTTGGGGTCCCCGTAACCGAGCCAATCTGGTCCCGACGATCGATGACGGGCGTACCGGTTGAGCCACCCTCACCGGGCTTAATCGCGGGACACCTATCCGGGCACCATCGTCCCCGTAAGGAACTGCTCGCCCGCCCGCGGCCGGTGCTGCCCGCTCGTCGTTCGACTTGCGGTGACGTGTGGAGTTACGGCCCATAAGGCAGTTCGTGGGGCAAGCAGCACCGATAGTCCGCCTCTACCGGCGCTGTGAACCGGACGGCGCCGATCTCAGCCCGGCCCTCAAGCAATGCGCGAGCGATTCGGTGCATGCCATCCATGACACGGCCGTCGTGACCGAGGATGATCGGATAGGCGACGTCGACACTGATGATGAGCTTGCAGTGTTCGACCACCTTTCGGACGGTCGGCACTTCAGCGGATCCGTCGAACCAGTAGGACGTGTCGATCTCGTGAACCGAGTCGACGGCCACCCACTCGACCGGGAGGTCGCGGCTGAGGTCGATGAGCCGATCGACGTCCCACGCGTCGAACCCGCGCTCGGCTGGCCAGAAGTGGTACTGCTTACGCATACAGCTCAGTCTCGCGCAACCTACCTCCGCGACGTCCGGCCGCCCATCCCAATACGGGCGTCCTTGCCCGGCCCGTCGGCGTCTGGCTAGCGTGCGTGCGGTGACGGCCCGCCCGGGCCGGCCGGAGGCGAGATGGCGGTCCGCTACCTGTCCGACCCGGAGCTGGTGCGGCTGTCGACGTGGCCGGGCGAGATCGCGGCCGAGGATGCGGTCACCTTCTTCACGCTGTCGGGCAACGACCTGTCGTGGATCGCGGGCTTGAACCGCGCCGAGAAGCCGCCTCGGTGTGTCGGTCCAGCTGTGTGCCCTGCCCTGCCGTGGCTGGGCTGGATCCCGGACGATCTCGGCGCATGCCCGGTGGCGGCGCTCGATCGCCGGGCCGCCGCGTTAGCGATCGCACCGGACGACGTTGCTGTGCTGCTGGCGGAGCGCGGACGTCGACATATCCTCGCTGATCGGGATGGGTCGATCTGCACCGAGCTAGGACTTGTTTGTTGAACACGCAACCGCGAGACTCGGCGCGGGGACCTGCCGGCCGCGCCGACCGGAGCGGCCCGGGCCCATTTCAGCCTTCGGGAGGTCGGATGAGTGTGGGCCGGTTGGCGGCGCGGGTGGTGATCGGTGGCCTGTTCGTCGGGCACGGCACGCAAAAGCTATTCGGCTGGTTCGGTGGCCCAGGCCGCGCCGGCACCGAAGCCATGATGGACTCCCTGCAGATGCGCCCGGCCAAGGTGCACGCCCTGGCCGCCGGCCTGACCGAGACCGCCAGCGGCGCGCTGCTAGCCGCCGGCCTGGCCACCCCGGCCGCCGCCGCCGGCATCACCGGGGTGATGAGCACCGCGATCGCGAAGGTGCACCGGCCCAACGGGCCGTGGGCGGCCAACGGCGGCTGGGAGTACAACGCGGTGCTCATCGCCGCGGTGACCGCCTTAGCGGACAGCGGCCCGGGCAACCTGTCACTCGATCATGCGCTGAACATCGAGCGGCGCGGGCCGCGCTGGGCGCTGGCCGCGTTCGGCACCGGCATCGGCGCCGCGGCGCTCACCATGGCCACCGCCCGACGAGCCGCACAGGCCAAGTCCGAGCAGACGCCGCCGGCCACCCCGCCGACCGAGGCCGTCGCCGGCGACCCCACCACCACCGACGCCACCCCGGACCCCGGCTCATCCTCCTGATCCGGCGCCCGGAGAAATCACCCGGGGCCCCTGCAACCTTCTACCACGTCCGCATCAGCGCCGAGTACCGGAGACTGGGTCAGCGCAGACTGGCCGGTCTCGATTCGCGCACCGCCGGTTTCGCGGGCTTACGGCGCACGTCAGCGTGCTGCCGCCGGTACGGGTAGGAGACCCGCTCCGTCTGTGGCGCGGTGCGACGCGGGCAGGCACGCGGCGGCGGCCGCGGTGCGGTTTCGACCGGTCGTGTGACAGGTCCGTTGCGGCTCTCTTGCCTCGGGTGCGTGACGGGCGGCAGAGTTGGACGACGGCGCGTTACGCACGCAGCGACGCGTCGTCCAGGTCGATGCCGATGACCTGCGCCACTCGGTCAAGGTCAACGTCCTGAGCCAGCAGTGCAGCCCGCCGTCGCCAGGCAACCGCCGCGATCATGCAATCGATCATGCCGCGCGGAGTGACTCCCGCGCGCCGGCACCGTCGGTAAATCTTCGTCGCCGCGTCGAAGTCGGTTGTCGCGTCGAAACCGAGCCGCTCGGCTCGCAATAGCAGTCGGCGTAGCTGGTCTTCTCGCGCGTCGTTGCGGGCGCCGGCCAGCACCTCCATGACGACCGGTTCGGTAACCACGAGCGGGCCGTCTGTGGTGATGAGTTCGGTGAGCCGCTGGTCCACAGGGCTTCCGGTGGCCCGGTCAAATTCGACCCATGCAGAGGTATCGGCAAGGATCATGCCGCGGTCACGCGGCGCCGCGAGGAACGGTGTCTGCCGAGATCTTGCCGATCGCGTGTGCACCCCGCATGGCCAGCGCCTCCTCCCGAGTCATCGGCTGACCAGCCAGATGACGCAGCGCGAGTTCGACCGCCTCGGTCTTGGTGTGGACGCCGTAGCGGTCCATGATCACGCGGACGTAGTCATCTTCGATCTCGATGTTGGTGCGCCTCTTCGACATACACATATTATACACCTAGCGTGTATTATGCGTGTACCACTCGATGTCGAGTATCGATCCGGCCACAACGAACGGTCGGTTCGCATGAGGGGAAGTAAGGCCCACCCAGCGGCGTAATCGTCACCGCGGGCCGGGCGTCGGCGGAGCTAGCCGCGTTGCGCGACGTCCGGGCGGTGAACCGATGTGGCAGCCATGGGCTACCGCGCCGGCTCCCTGGACGCCGGCTGACCAGCGATCTGCCCGGCAGGCGCCGCGCCCTTGGGCAGTCCGACGGCTGCGAGGAGGAAGGTCGCGGCCAGGACCGCGGCCATCACGTAGAACACGGTCTGGGTTGAGTGCGCGAAGGCGAGCTGCACCTGGTGGACCAAGTCCGGTGCGTGCCGGCCGGCGCCGGCCGAGCCGCCCGACGCGGACAGCGACCCGGCGGCCTGGTGCGCATCGGCCGGCGGACGCCGTGCTGGATCAGCGCGGCGGCGACGTTGGCCTTGTTCTGGATCAGCAGGATGGTGCCGAGCACCGCCATGCCGAGGCTGGCGCCGAAGTTGCGGCCGGTCTGGGTGAGCCCGGTGACCTCGCTGTAGCCGCTGCGCGGGGCCCGGTTGACCGCATCGGTGCTCGCCGGTCCCAGCATCAGCCCGACTCCGGCCCCGGCGATCGCGATGTAGAGCCACTGCGCGCTCAGCGAAAGATCGGTGAGCTTGCCGGCGATCAGGTAGAACCCGATGGCCCGATCGCCGCACCGACCACTACCGGCAGCCTGGCGCCCCGCCGATCCAGCAGTCGACCACCGATCTGCGCGGCGATCACGAACCCGATGAAGAACCACATCAGGTACAGGCCGGTGTCGGAGGCGCTAGTACCCAGCGCCGCCTGCGAGTACAGGCTGGCGAAGCAGAAGAACGGCACGAACACCACCGACATCGTCGTGAGCACGACGGTGTCGACGGCGAACCCGCGGTCGGCGAAGATCCGCAGTTGCAGCAGCGGGGCGGGCGCCCGCAGTTCCCACGCGACGAACGCGGCGGCGGTCACCGCGCCGGCGGCCAGGCATGCCCAGGTGGCGGCTGCGTGCCAACCCCACACGCTGGACTGCTGCAGTCCCAGCACGATCAGTCCCATGGCGAGCGAGATGAGCACCGCGCCGGGATAGTCCAGCCGGCCCCGGTGCCGCTCCTCGTCGGGCTTGGAGATCCAGATGAGGATCAGCGCGATCACCGCGACCGGCACGTTGATCCAGAAGATCGCCCGCCAGGTCCACGCGGTGAGGTAGCCGCCGGCGATCGGGCCGATCGCCGTCATCGCCCCGGTGATCCCGAAGAAGATCGCCATTGCCCGGCCGCGCTCGGCGATCGGGAAGGAGGCGACGACGATCCCGACCGCCGCGGGGAACAGCAGCGCGCCGAAGATCCCCTGCCCGACCCGGAAGCCGATGATCCACGCCTCCGCCGCTGCGCCGCTCGGGCTGAACCCGCACAGCGCGGAGGTGACCGCGAACCCCACCACGCCGACGATCACGATCAGCCGACGGCCGAGCAGGTCCGCGAGCTTGCCGCCGAATGCGAACAGCGCTGACAACGCCAGCAGGTAGCCGTTGACGACCCACTGCCCGCCCGCGCCGGAGAGCGACAGCTCCTTTTCGATGTTGGGTATCGCGATCGCGACGATGGTCTGGTCGATGAACATCATCGCGACGGCGAAGACCATCGCGGCGAGCACCAGCGTGTTACGGCGCGATCCCGCGGCGCCCTGCCGTGCGCCGGGCCCGGTCGTTGCGGCCGTTCGCGGACGTATGTGCATGGGATGAGAATGTACGTGCGGCACGCCCCAGCCCGGCGCCGTCACCGTCGATCAGCGCCCCGGCGTGCGCGGCTGCCGCCAGCAGGAGCGGGCTGTCAATGCGATCCGCCACCTCCCGCAGCTCGGCTGCCACCTGCGGGTCGGCGCCCCCGACCAGCAGCGCCTATGGCGTACCGTGCCGCGGCGCTCTACCGTGAGAGCACTCCCGGCGACGTGACGGAGGCGCGCCAGGAATGTGCCATCGACGTGTTCGACCTCGCCACCGTCTTTGCGGGTGTTGAGCACGCGGCAGGCACGGCCGGCCAGACGGGGAGGCGGGCATTCATGCAGGTACCGGCGCAGTTCGAGTACGAGCGGGTGGGCAGCGTCGGCGAGGCGATCGCCCTGTTGCAACGGCACGGCGACGGTGCGCGGCTGATAGCGGGCGGGCACAGCCTGTTGCCGATGATGAAATTGCGGCTGGCCGCGCCGGAGGTGCTGATCGACATCAACGACCTCGCCGACCTGGCCCGGATCTGGGTCGACGGCGACGTGCTGCACATCGGCGCGCTGGTCCGCCACGCCGAGCTGCTCGAGTCCGCGGTGGTCGGGGAACGCTTCGCCATCCTGCGCGACGCGGAACGGGTGATCGCCGACCCGGTGGTGCGCAACCGCGGGACCGTTGGTGGGTCGCTGTGTCACGCCGACCCGGCCGAGGACCTTTCCGCCGCGCTCGGCGCACTGCGCGCGGAGACGGTCGTCCGCAGTGCCGACGGGGAACGGACCGTGCCGGTGCGCGAGCTGCAGGCCGGCCCGTTCGAGACGGTGCTGGCCCCGGCCGAGATCCTCACCGAAATCCGGGTGCCGATCCGGCCCGGAACCGGCAGCGCCTACGTCAAGGTCGAGCGGCGGGCCGGCGACTACGCCATCGCCGCGGCCGGTGCCGTGGTCCGGCTCGACGGCGACACGATCGGCGACGTGGGTATCGGGCTGACGGCGGTCGGTGCGGCGTCGTCGGTTGCCCCCGCGACCGAGGACGCGATCCGCGGACGCCCCGCCGACAACGACACGCTGGACCTGGCGGCGACGAGCGCTGCCGAGGAGTGCGCGCCGGTCGCTGACCAGCGTGGGCCGTCCGACTACAAGCGGGCCCTCGCCGGCGAGCTCACCAAGCGCGCACTGCGGACCGCGATCAACAGGGCGCGAGGACAGGAGGCATGACGTGCAGGTGACGGTCACGGTCAACGGCGCCCCGCACACCCGCGACGTCGAGCCGCGGATGCTGCTGGTGCACTTCCTGCGCGACGAACTGGGCCTCACCGGCACGCACTGGGGGTGCGACACGTCCAACTGCGGCGTCTGCGTCGTGCAGCTGGACGGCGTGCCGGTGAAGAGCTGCACCGTGCTGGCCGCCATGGCGAGTGGTCACCAGGTGACCACCGTCGAGGGCCTGGAACGCGACGACGAGCTCGACCCGATCCAGCAAGGATTCATGAACGAGCACGGCCTGCAGTGCGGGTTCTGCACGCCGGGCATGATGCTGACCGCCCGCTGGCTGCTCGACCGGAACCCGCAGCCATCCGACACGCAGATCCGCGAGGCGATCTCCGGCAACCTGTGTCGCTGCACCGGCTACGAGAACATCGTGCGCGCGATCCGCTGGGCGGCCGAGCACCCGCGCGCGCAGGCCACGGCCCAGGTCGGGGAAGCGGCGGAGGTGACCACGTCATGACCGCGACCGCGGAGCAGGCGAGCGTCGGGTTCGGCCGGCGGCTGCGCAAGGAGGACGCGCGGTTCCTGCGCGGCAAGGGCACCTACGTCGACGACATCGTGCTGCCGGGAATGCTGCACGGCGCCATCCTGCGCAGCCCGCACGCGCACGCGCGCATCCGCAGCATCGACACCGCTGCCGCAGAGGCGCATCCCAAGGTCCGGGCGGTGATCACCGGGGCGACGCTCGAGTCGCTGAAGCTCGCCTGGATGCCGTCACTCTCCTACGACGTGGTCGCGGTGCTCGCCACCGACAAGGTGCGCTTTCACGGCCAGGAGGTCGCGTTCGTCGTCGCCGACGACCGCTACTCGGCGCGCGACGCGCTCGAACTGATCGAGGTCGACTACGAGCCGCTGCCTCCGGTTGTGGACGCCAAGCGAGCGCTCGACCCGGATGCGCCGGTGATCCGCGACGACATCGAAGGCAAGGCCGACAACCACATCTTCGACTGGGAGAGCGGCGACAGGGCGGCCACGGACGACGCATTCGCCAACGCAGAAGTCGTCGTCGCCGAGGACATCCTCTACCCGCGCGTCCACCCGGCGCCGCTGGAGACGTGCGGCGCGATCGCCGACATGGAAAAGGTCACCGGCAAGCTGACGATCTACTGCAACACCCAGGCGCCGCACGCGCACCGCACGCTGTACGCGATCGTGGCCGGGCTGCCGGAGCAGAAGATCCGCATCGTCAGCCCCGACATCGGTGGCGGCTTCGGCAACAAGGTCGGCATCTACCCCGGCTACGTGCTGGCCGTCGTCGGATCGATCGTCACCGGCCGTCCGGTCAAGTGGATGGAGGACCGCGCCGAGAACCTGATGTCCACGTCGTTCGCCCGCGACTACCACATGCACGTCGAGATCGCGTCGACGCGCGAGGGGAAGATCCAGGCGGTGCGGGTGCACGTGCTCGCCGACCACGGCGCCTTCAACAACACCGCCCAGCCGACGAAGTTCCCGGCCGGCTTCTTCCACATCTTCACCGGCAGCTACGACTACCCCGCCGCGCACTGCACGGTCACCGGCGTCTACACGAACAAGTGCCCCGGCGGGGTCGCCTACGCCTGCTCGTTCCGGATCACCGAAGCGGTGTACGCGATCGAGCGGATCATCGACTGCCTGGCCGACGAGCTGAAGATCGATCCTGCCGAGCTGCGGATGAAGAACCTGCTGCGCCCGGAGCAGTTCCCGTACCGCTCCCCGACGGGGTGGGAGTACGACTCCGGCGACTACCCGCGGGCGCTGCGCCTGGCGCTGGACATGGCCGGCTACGAGGAGCTTCGCCGCGAGCAGGCCGAGAAGCGCGAGCGCGGGGAGCTGATGGGTATCGGGATCAGCTTCTTCACCGAGGGGGTCGGCGCCGGGCCGCGCAAGCACATGGACATCCTCGGGCTGGGGATGGCCGACGGCGCCGAGGTGCGGGTGCATCCGACCGGCAAGGCGGTGGTGCGGCTGTCGGTGCAGTCGCAGGGGCAGGGCCACGAGACCACGTTCGCGCAGATCGTCTCGCAGCTGACCGGCATCCCTTCCGACGACGTCGAGGTGGTGCACGGCGACACCGACAACACCCCGTTCGGGCTGGGCACCTACGGCAGCCGCTCGACGCCGGTGTCCGGCGCAGCGGTGGCCGTAGCGGCGAAGCGCGTCGTCGACAAGGCGCGCGTGATCGCCGGCGCCATGCTCGAGATCGATCCGGACGACCTGGAGTTCGCCGAGGGCCGGTTCTCCGTCCGCGGCGACCCGACGGTGGGCAAGACGATCCAGGAGGTCGCGCTCGCCGCGCACGGCCCGCTGGAACTCCCCGAGGGCGTCGAAGGACACCTCGACGCGTCCTGCGTCTACAACCCGCCCGATCTGACCTACCCGTTCGGCGCGTACATCTGCGTCGTGGACGTCGACCCGGGCACCGGCGCGGTGACGGTGCGGCGGTTCATCGCCGTCGACGACTGCGGCACCCGGATCAACCCGATGATCGTCGAGGGTCAGATCCACGGCGGGCTCGCCGACGGAATCGGCATGGCGCTGATGGAGCTGATCGCATTCGACGAAGACGGCAACAACCTGGGCGGCTCATTCATGGACTACCAGCTGCCGACGGCGCTGGAGTGCCCGCCGTGGGAGCTGGGGGAGACGGTCACCCCGTCGCCGCACCACCCGATCGGCGCGAAGGGCGTGGGCGAGTCGGCGACGGTCGGCTCACCGGCCGCGGTCGTCAACGCCGTTCTCGACGCGCTCAAGCCGTACGGCGTCCGGCACGCCGACATGCCGCTGACACCGGGGCAGGTGTGGCGGACCATCCAAGGCCGGCCGCTTCGTACGGATCTCGCGGTCACCGACTGACAGCTCCCGATGACCACGCGGCTCGACCTGGCGTCGCGCGCGGCGGCGCTCACCGCCGCCGGGACGCCGTTCGTCTGGGCGACGGTGGTCCGCGCCGAGCGGCCGACCAGCGCGAAGGCCGGCGACTCGGCCATCGTCCTGGCTGACGGGCAGGTCGACGGCTTCGTCGGGGGCGATTGCGCGGAGTCGACGGTTCGGGCACAGGCGCTGGAGGTGCTCAGCGCCGGTGAGGCCCGTTTGCTGCGGATCACGCCGTCGCCGGGAGCGGCCGGCGATGGTGACGGGATGGTCGCGGTGCACAACCCGTGCCTGTCCGGCGGCACGCTCGACATCTTCCTCGAACCGTCGGTGGCGCTGCCGCTCGTCGCGGTGTACGGCCACGCGCCGATCGCCACCGCGCTGCTGCGCGCCGATCGCCTGCTCGGCCACCAGGTCCGGGCGCTCAGCTCGCCCGACGAGCCGGTGCCGCACGGCGCGTGCGCGGTGATCGTCGCCTCGCACGGCAACGATGAGATCCCGGTGCTCACCGCGGCGCTGCGTGCCGGTGTCCCGTACGTCGGTCTGGTGGCGAGCCGCCGGCGCGGTCCCGCCGTCGTGGCGGCGCTTCCGGTCGACGACGATCAGCGAGCCCGGGTGCACACGCCGGCCGGGCTCGACATCGGTGCCCGGACGCCGCCCGAGGTCGCGCTCTCCATCCTCGCCGAGGTCGTCGCGTGCCGCGCGCGGACGGATACCGGCACACCCCCGCCGCCGGCGCACGCGGCGAGCGAGACGGCGCTCGACCCGGTGTGCGGCATGATCGTGGCCGCCGTCGCTGCCTCACCGCACACCGAGACGCCCGGCGGCACCGTGTACTTCTGCGGCACGGGATGCCGCGCGGCCTACCTCGACAACCCCGCTGCCTACTCAGCCGACGCGGGCCGTTGACGAACTCCTGCAGGTCGGCATGACCTGACCATCACTGCCCGCGGCCGCAGGATGACGTGCGCATGGCTGCCGCCACGCCAGCGGAGCGCCAGCCACGGCCGATGTGATGGCGTTGCCGCACCGGACAACGGGGGAACGCGCTGGACAGCATGTGGGCTCGCCGCCACAGCGGCCCAGCCGAGGATCGGGCGGCTGCCACAATGCTGGTTGGTATTGGTGAATCGACTCGCAAGCAGGCCGACCGCTCTGCCCTGCCGATACCGCCAGCATGCTTGGTGCCCTGCGTGCAATGGACGTGGCCGAGACCGGCCGACGGGCTCGAGCGATGCGGTGGGATGCATCCGAGCGAGAGTCGCACGGAAGTGTCGCCGCGGCGAGGCTCGGTGCAATCATCGTCGTGTGCGGGCCTACGTGGGGGTGACGGACGGAGCCTGGTACCGCTACCTCGCGGCCTGCGCCGCCGACGAGGTCAATTTTTGGCGTCCCGGCGGCGGAACCGCATTTCGCGCCCTGACCGTCGGAGAGCCGTTCTTCTTCAAGAGCCATTACCGCGATGGGAACCGCATCGTCGGCGGTGGCTTTTACAGCGGCTTTGCCGCACTGCGGTTGTCGGAGGCGTGGCGGTTCTATGGCGCGGCCAACGGTGCTGCGAGCATTATCGAGATGCGCGAACGCATCGGTCGGTACCGCGCTGCTCCGCTGGAACAGAATGAGGACCCGATGATCGGATGTGTCTTCATCCGGGATGTGGTGTTCTTTGATACCGAACTGCCGGCTGCCCCGCCCGGTTGGTCGAGAACCATCGTGCAAGGTGCCGGTTTCGACATGGACGCGCCCGTCGTGCGGCACTACTTCGACCTACTGATGGCCCGCATGCTCGGCGTGTCGGTCGCGGTCGAGCTCCCATGGCACAGAGCAGGCCCGGTGTACGGTGATCCGCGGCTGGTCCCGCAGCGCCTTGGCCAGCGAGCGTTCCAAGGTGTTGTGCTAGATGCTTACCGGTATCGGTGCGCGGTCACTGGTGACAAGATCCGGCCTGTGCTCGAGGCGGCGCACATCCGCCCGTTGCCCGAGGGCGGTGAACACCGACTGGATAATGGATTGCTGCTGCGATCCGATGTTCACACGCTCTTTGACCGGGGATACCTCGCAGTCGACCCCGCCTACCGGCTGCGCGTCAGTCCGCGGCTTCGAGACGAGTTCAGCAACGGTGACGAGTTCTATGCCCGGGCCGCCTTGAAGCAACCGATCGCGGTGCCACAACGAAAGGTGGACCGCCCAAACCGCGAATTCCTCGAGTGGCATCTGGACGAAGTCTTCCTCGCTTCCTGACAACGCCGTGCCGGGGTGTCACGGCCGGCCGCGTTCCGGCAGTGCGCGGCAGTTGCCCTTTTGGTTGTCGCAGACGGGCCAACTATCTATTCAGCCGACGTTGACACAGCGGGGGAGTCTGCCGATTCCGGACCGTCCTGGACGGGCTTGGGTCACTTATGGCGCGACTCGGTGAGACGTCCGCGCGCTCGTGTGTCGTACTAGGTATTACACTCGGGCATGGCCGGCGAGCGGTTAGACGGCATCCCCGTCGAGGCGCTGCCGATCGAGGAGGTGGTCTGGTCCGACGAGCGGGCCAAGCACATCCGCACCCGCACGGAACGCAAGAGCGCGGGTGAGACCAATATCGAACCGCAGTGGGCCAGCGAGGCGGCGCTGGATCCCAACCGACTGGTGCGTCGCGGCACCGGCCGGGATTCGGTGGAGGTGCTGGGCTACTCGCCGACGGCGCGGCGGGTGCTGCTGGTCTGGATCTACACGAGCGTCCATCCGCCGACCGGCGTGTGGCACGGCGGCAGTGCGATCGCGGCGGGCCGGCGGTTGCGAGCCGTGTACTGGGAAGGACGAAGTCATGAACGGCAGGACTGAGCGGGAGATCTTAGCTGACGGCGAGGAGGAGTTCGAGCGGCGCGCCGTCGCCGATGACCCGGCGGGACTCCGTCCGCATACCCGCCCACCGCGGCAGCGAGCGCAGGTCTACAGCGTGCGGATCCCCCCCGAAGCGCTCGCCGCACTGCGGCGGCTCGCCGACGCGCGCGGGCAGCTTCCCAGCGTGCTCATCCGCGAATGGGTCCTGGATCGGCTGCGCCAGGAAACGTCCGGTGAGGAGCTGCTCGTCTCGCGCGACGAACTTGCGCGGATCGTGCGCGAGCAGGTCGAGGCAGCGCTGCGCGAGGCCGGCTGACAACCGACACCGCAGCAGTGGGACGTGTTCGGCGGCGGGGTGGTCGGTTCGCTGCTTAGCACCGGCGGGGCGCGGTGTCGGTCCAGGTGTGTCGGACGCTGCCAGCGGCGGTGACCGAGCTGTCCGCGATGTCGGAGTGCGAGCACTGCCGCCTCGGCCAATGCACCGTCACCGTTGAACGAGTCACGCTTGCAGAGGAGAGCCAACACAGACCATACGCAGTGGGGCCGCCGGGGAATGCCCCGTGGCGATCTGTCCCGTCTTGTAATGGCCGCAATCGGGTCGTGACCGCACTGACCGCGCCGTCGATTACTGTCGGACCGGACGGGCGAGTGCACCGGTGAGTCGTCAGGGGGTCGCGGTGAGTGATCTGTGGACCGCACCGTCCCGCGATTCGGAGACATCGGCTCGCCGGCGTGCCCTGTGGGGACTACTCATCCTCGCGGTGATCGCCGGCTTGCTGCTCGGGCTCATGGCGCTCTTTCTCGGCGGCTCCGGCGGCGGTCACTCCGGTGGCACAGCGGCCGGCGGCGGCACGCTGAGCGCGCAGAGCCAGCCACCGGCCAGCGCGGTCGTCACGCCCACCCGAACCCCTGCGACCTCCGCGAAAACCACAGCGGCACCGACGCGGCGCCCGTCGACGACCGCGCACCCGACCCCGGCGAGCACGGCCAACCCCTGCCCGTCCACGGCGCCCTGCGTGGTCGCGGGCGACGACGGCGGGGCGGGAGCCGCGCTGAATGCGTTCCGGACCAGTCACGGCCTGCCGGCGGTGCGTGGCGGCGCGACCGCACAGGCCCAGCAGTGCGCGCTGAGCCAGGGTAATGGACCGACCTGCGCACCGCACTACGCGTGGCAGCCGGTGACGACCCGCGACGGAGCGAAGGTCATCAGCGCGATCGCCGGCCTCGGCGACGGAAGGCAGTGGCTGCTCGACCCGGGGATGACTTCGTTCAGCGTCGGCTGGGCCTACGTGCCCGGCCCTGGCGGCGCGCCCGGCCAGTACGAGTGCGCCATCCTCAAGGTCGGCTGAACCCGGCGGTCAGGTGACTGTCCCGTCCGGCGCCAGCAGGCCGTGCGTGAACGGCACCGCCTGGTCGACGTCGGTGTAGTTGGCGGCGTCGGTGGACTCGCCGTACTGCCAGATCTTGGTGACGTGCGACGGGGCACACCACGGCTTGAACGGGGCAAAGCTCGGCGCGGCCCGTGGCCCGATGGTGCCCTGCGGCGCGCCGAGTTGCGGTTCGGGCTCGTTGCCGTCGATGACGACGTCGGTGGCGAAGCGCGGCTCGGCGGCGAGCGCGGCGCAGTAGGCGCGGGGGAAGTCGTAGCTCTGCCGATAGGAGTTGCCGTAGAAGCCGGTCTTGTAGTCCGAGTGGAGCAAGGTTCGGTACCAGCTGATCAGGTATGCCCCGGTGGGCTCGCCCGCGCAGGAACCGACCTGCTCGATATCCTTGAACAGCACGGTTCCACGCGGGACGCGGGCCGCGGCCGCCGCCCGCAGCGCCGCCTCGGCGTCGGCTTGCGCTTGGCCGGCGGTGCGGTCGTTGCCGCAGACGTCGCTGCCGCCGTCACAGATCGAGCAGTTGCGATCAGGCACGAGCAGGTAGACGTAGATGCCGTGCGCGCGGGCGAAGGCGAGCTCGCCCGGATGCAGCGCGAAGCTGCCGTTGAGGTATCGGCCCCACATCTGTGGCGTGGCGCCCTGATACCAGCCGCGGACGTTCTCCAGCGCCGCGGCGGTGATCGGTCCGGACGAGTCCACGCCCCACCACATCCCCTGCCGCGTCGTCGTGGCCGGCCGGGCGGGGCGACTTGTAGCGGAAGGACTGGTAGCAGGGCCGGGCGGGTCGGCGGTTGAGGCAGCGACGCTGGACGCGCGGGTCGAGGGTTGGACCGCCGGCGACGATCCGGCAGATGCGGACGATCGAGCGCGCGACACCGGATGGGCCGACGAACCCGGCTTGGCGGCACCGCCGGCGCATGCGGCGAGCCCGCCGAGCATGGCAAGCAACGCGCAGCACAGCGCTACCAGGCGTCCTCGACGGCGCACACACGTCCCCTCGCTCCGGCGGCCCCGCGGGCCACTGGTCCGCCAGCCTAACCGCCGGGTGGCCGCTGGTCGGCTCGCCTCGCGGACAGCGAGCGCGCGTCGCGGTCAGCTGCTGGGCTGGTTCCAGAAGCCAGCACGGCACCGGAGAGCTGCGTGGCGGCCAGCGTCAGCGCACCGACCAGCTCGGCGCGGCGCCCGAGCTTGGCCGGGCCTACTCGCACTCCCGGACCGGTGCGCGGCTGGGCGACGCGGTCGATCGACTCGCGCACACCGTCGACGAACGGCCCACCGGTGGCGCCGAGGTCGCCGCCGAGGATGACCGCGGCGGGGTCGAGCGCGGTGCAGAGACTTGCGAGCACACGGCCGACCGTCCGGCAGAGAGCCTCGCGGGCACGCTGGTCGACGTCGACCTCGACCGCGTCCTCGCTCAACACCCGACCGGCCGGATCGGCGAGCGCGACGCGGACGTGCCGGTGCCCGAAGTCCAGGCCGGTGACCACGCCAGCGGGCGCGGCCGGCGCCAGGACGTGCGCGGGCCGGCCACTGCCGCTGCCCGACCCGCCGGGGCGCCCCGGTCGCTCGACCAGCAGGCCGTCAGTGAGCAGCTCGCCGACCACGGCCGCGAGCGTGCTCTTCGGCAGCCCGAGGCAACGGGTCAGGTCCGCCCGGCTGACCTGCCGGTCCCGCACCACGGCGAGCACCCGCGCGCGCAGGCCATCGCGCGCCTCGGCGCGCAGCCCGGGGGCGGCCACGACCCAGCAAGCTAGCGCCGATCAGCGGATTAGGCCAGAAGCTAGCCGAAATGACCATGCCGCGGTGCTGCTCGGCGGTACTTGACGAGGTGAGGCCGCCCCCTCTACGGTTCCTGCGCGTTGCAGCCCGCGCTTTCGACTCTGTCCTGTTCGAATTCCACCCCAGCCAGAGGACGATGCCATGACCCCCACACTCCGCCGCCGCCTGCTCCGCGGCGCGCTCGCGGCCACCGGCGCCGGCGTGGTCGCGCTGCTCGCGTCCGGGACGTTGACCGCCGTCGCGACGCCGTCGCCGGTGCCGACGGTCACCGGCGACGCGAAGGTCGATCGGCTGCTCGCCCGGATGACGCTCGACGAGAAGCTCACCATGCTGGAAGGGACCGCCGATGCGTCGGCCGATCCGCAGTACCAGGCGGGCTACCTGCCCGGCATCCCGCGGCTCGGCATCCCGTCGCTGAAGCTCACCGACGGGCCGCCCGGGGTGATCACCAAGCAGACGGCGACCGGGCTCACCGCGACGATGGGCGTGGCCGCCACGTTCAGCCAGGCCGACGCCCGGGCCAACGGCGCGGTGATCGGCCGCGACGCGAAGGCGCTCGGTCAAGACGTCGCGCTGCAGCCGTTCGTGAACATGGATCGTGACACCAGCTGGGCCCGCGGCTTCAACACCTTCGGTGAGGATCCGCTGCTGACCGGGCAGACCGGCGCCGCCGAGATCACCGGCATCCAGAGCCAGGGCACCATGGCGCAGGTCAAGCACTACATCGCCTACGACGGGGCGAACAACGTCAACGTCGACGAGCAGACGCTGCACGAGATCTACCTGCAGCCGTTCGCCGACGCGATCAATGCCGGCGTCAGCTCGGTCATGTGCTCGTACAACGTGATCAACGGTTACCAGTCGTGCGGTAACGCGCAGACGCTCACCGCGATCCTGCGCAACGAGCTGGGATTCAAGGGCTTCGTCACCTCGGACTGGGGCGCCAACCACGCCACGACCTACCTGAACGCCGGCCTGGACATGGAGATGCCAGGCGGCGGCTTCGGCGGCCTGCTGCCGCAGTACTTCAGCAAGACCGCGCTCACGGCAGCCATCCAGAACGGGTCCATCCAGGTCTCGCGGGTGACCGAGGCGGTCGGGCGGATCCTCTACGAATACGACCAGTTCGGCCTGCTGAGCGGCAAGTCGAAGCATTCCATCACCCCGGTGCCGGTGTCGGCGGACGAGCAGGTCGTGCAGAGGACCGGTGAGGACGCCGCGACCCTGCTCAAGAACGACCGCGGCACCCTGCCGCTGTCCGGGCACTCGTCGCTCGCGCTCATCGGACCCGGCGCTGGGCAGACCATCGCCACCGACGGCGGCGGCGAGAAGTCCGGAGGCTTCGTCTCGCAGCAGATCGGCACCTACCAGGTGCTGCGGCAAATGCTCGGCGCGCATGCTCCGCTGGCCTACGCGGTCGCCGACGACATGACCGGCACGCCCGTGCCGGCCTCGGCGCTCTCCCACGACGGGCAGCCGGGACTGCTGCGCACCAACCGGAACACCGGCGCAACGCAGGTCGACGAGCAGCTGAACTTCACCCACTCGAACAACGCCTCGCTGCCCGTGGGCAGCAACGACAGCTGGACCGGCACCCTCACCGTTGCGACGACGGGCAGCTACTGGCTGAACATCCAGGCGCTCGGCGGGAGCGCGACCCTCGTGGTAGACGGCAAGACGCTGATCAACCTGGGCGGCTTCCTCACCCCGCAGCCGCGCTACGGCGTCGTGCACCCCACCGACGGCAACGGCCCGCTGCCGACGACGGACGGCCTGGCCAACGGCCGCACCCAGCTGACCCTCACCGCCGGGGCGCACACGCTCTCGGTGGTGGAGACCGCAGACGCGTCCAAGGCGCCGGTGCAGGTCCGCCTCTCCTGGGTGACGCCTGCCCAGCAGACGGCTAATCACGACGCCGCCGTGGCCGCGGCGAAGAAGGCGCACACCGCGGTGGTCTTCGCCTGGGCCGACGGCTCGGACGACCTTTCCCAGCCGCTGCCGGAGGGCCAGGACCAGCTCATCGCCGACATTGCCAAGGTCAATCCCAACGTCGTCGTGGTGCTCAACACCAGCGAGCCGATCGCGACGCCGTGGCTGGCGCAGGTCAAGGGCGTCCTCGAGATGTGGTACCCCGGCGACCGCGGCGGGTACTCGACGGCGAACGTCCTTTTGGGCAAGGTGAATCCCGGTGGCAAGCTGCCGTTCACCTGGCCGGTGTCCATCGACCAGGAGGTGGCCCACCAAGCCGCGCACCCGGAGCGGAACTCCAACGGCGTCGACAACACCGGCAAGGTCTGCGCAGCCAGTGGCGGCGGCCCGTTCGCGAGCCCGGCTTGTGTCACGACCTACTCGGAGGGCGTCGACATCGGGTACCGGTTCTTCGAGGCGACCGGCGAGACGCCGCTCTACCCGTTCGGGTACGGCCTGTCGTACACGTCGTTCCGCTACTCCGGTCTGCAGACGGCGGTGGCCCGCGACGGCGGGCTGACGGTGAGCTTCCGGGTCCGCAACGCCGGCTCGGTCGCCGGTGACGCGGTGCCGCAGGTCTACCTCGGCGCGCCCGCGAACAGGCCGACCGGTGTGCAATTCGCGCCGACGGCGCTGGCGGCCTACAGCCGCGTGCACCTCGCCGCCGGCGAGACGAAGACGGTCTCGCTGCACGTGCCGCGCCGGCAACTGCAGTACTGGTCGACCACCGCCGGCTGGACGACGGCGACCGGGCCGCGCAGCCTCTCCGTCGCGACCTCGGCCAGCGCGGTCGTCCTGCAGCGAACCGTAACGATTTACAGCTGATCAGGCCACCCGCGGGTGGCCGAGCCGCACGACGGGCCACCCGCGGTGCTTAGCCTTCCAGCCGTGGGATCGCACATGTCGGCGCTGCGCCCGACCGAACAGCGCGTCATCGCCGTGCTGCGCCGGCATCACCGCCTCAGCCGGGCCGAACTCGCCGAGATCACCGGACTGCCGCGGGCCACCGTCGTCTCGACGGTCACCTCGCTGCTGCGCCGCGGACTGCTGCTCGAGCACGCCGAGCCGAACCAGCGGCCGCGGCCGGTCGGCCGGCCGGGCACCGTGCTGAGCCTGGCCCATCCGGACGGCGTGATCGGCGTCGTCACCTTCGCGCACTCCAGCACCGCCCTGGCCCTGTGCCGCTACGACGGCACGGTTGTCGCCCGCCGTGCGCTGGAGATCGTCCGCACCGCGTCACTGGACGCCGTGGTGGCCGCGGTGCGGTCCGGGCTCGACCAGCTCGCCGAGGCCTCGGACGCCGGGCCGATTTCGGTGGCCGTGGTCGGCGTCCCGCTGCCCTTTCAGCCTGGCCGCGGCACGCGCCATCCGCGCCCGCTCACCGGCGAGTTGCTGTCCACCTTCCCGACCCTGCACCCGTTTCCGGCCTGGCTGCTCGGCGACCCGTCCGCGGTGCTCGCCGACTCTCTCGGCGTGCCCGCCATCGCCGAGAACGACGCGAACCTGGGCGCGCTCGGCGAAGCGCGCTACGGCGCCGGACGTGGCCGCCGGGCCGTGATCTACGTGGCCGTGCACGACGGCGTGGGCGCGGGGCTGGTCCTCGACGGCACTCTCTACCGCGGCGCTACCGGCATCGCCGGCGAGCTCGGGCATGTCAGCGTGCACGACAACGGCCGACTCTGCGTGTGCGGCAACCGCGGCTGCCTGATCACCATGCACAAGCACGGCCCGTTGCTCACCGGCGAGATCGAGGCCGCCTATGGCCATCCGGTCACGGCCGCCGACCTGCAAAGCCTTACCACCGAAGGGGATGTGGGCGTGCTGCGCCTGCTCACCGACATGGGACGTGCGATCGGGCGTCCGTTGGCCGACCTCGCCGCAGTGCTCAACCCGGATGCCATCGTCGTGGACGCCACGCTCGGCAGCGCTACGCAGCCCGTCGTGGACGGTGTCCGGGAAACGATCGCCCGGCGCACCCCACCGATGATCAACGAAGCGATCACCGTGCTGCCGGGGCAGCTCGGCGACAGCGCCCAGCTTCTCGGCGCGGTCGCCCTGGCTCGGGAAGCGCACGTCGACCGGCTGCTCGCGCCCCGACCCAGGGCGGCCCGGCAAGCCCACGGCCGTTGACACGCCCGGGCCCGGGGGAGTACGCCGAGAAGGCAGCCCCTGATCGCCACGGAATCGCGTGACCCAGCGCCGTGGCGCCCGCGGTCGCTGAAAAGCCAGCCGTACCAGCGGGCTCGTATCAGCGTTGTTGCTGCGCCGCCGAAACGGAAGGACGCACCGATGACACGTCGCATGCGCGGACGACCCCACCCCAGGACCATCGTGATCGTCGCCGCGGCGGCCGCCGCGGCCACCGTGCTCACAGCCGGGTCCGTGTCGAGCACCGGGTCGGCTCGGCCGGCCGGCCCGGCAGCCGGCCGGGCCGTGTCGCAGCAACTGGCGACGATCTCGGCGAAGGTGAACTCGCTGATCGCGAAGATGACCTTGGCCGAGAAGTTCGGCCAGCTGGAGATGTCCGGCCCGACCGGGCCGAACGGCACCCCGGGGCAGACCCTGCTGAACCAGGTCCGTAGCGGCCAGGTCGGCTCGGTGCTCGACCTGGTCGGCGTCGCCAACATCAACCAGGTGCAGCGGGCAGCCTTGCAGTCGCGGTTGCACATCCCGGTGATCTTCTCGCTGGACGTCATCCACGGCTACAAGACGATGTTCCCCGTGCCGCTGGGTGAAGCGGCGAGCTGGGACCCGGCCGCGGTGACGAGAGACGAGTCGGTCTCGGCGGACGAGGCGACCGCCGACGGCATCAAATGGACGTTCAACCCGATGGTCGACGTCAGCCGTGACCCGCGGTGGGGACGGGTCGTCGAAGGCGCCGGCGAGGACCCGTTCCTCGGCTCGGCGATCGCCGCCGCGAAGGTGCGCGGGTACCAGGGCACCGACTTCAGCGTGCCGGACAAGATGGCAGCGACCGTCAAGCACTTCGGGGCGTACGGCGCGGTGCAGGCCGGCCGCGAGTACAACACGACAGACATGTCCGAGCAGCAGCTGCGCAACATCTACCTGCCGCCGTACCAGGCGGCGGTCGATGCAGGTGCGGCGAGCGTGATGAGCGCATTCACGTCGCTGAACGGCGTGCCTGACACCGCCAACCCGTACCTGCTCCAGACGATCCTGCGGCAGGAGTGGCAGTTCGGCGGCACGGTGGTGAGCGACTACCAGGCCGTACAGGAGCTCGAGGCGTTCGGTTACGCCACCAGCGGCGCCGACGCGGCCCGGCTCGCGCTCACCGCCGGCGTCGACATCGAGATGGCGGTGCAGGTGCCCGGCCAGTACGCGACCTATGCCGCCTACGGCCCACAGCTCGTGCGGTCCGGGCAGGTGAGCCTGGCGCAGGTGAACAACGACGTGCGGCACGTCCTCACCTTGAAGTACCTGGCCGGCATGTTCGACCACCCGTTCACCGACCCGGCCCGGGTGCAGCACGAGGAGCTCACCCCGGCGCACCTCGCCGCAGCGCGGACCATGGCCGACGAGTCGATGGTGCTGCTGAACAACGCGAACAACGCCCTGCCGCTGAGCCGCTACACCACGTCGATCGCCGTCGTGGGCCGCTCGCCGACGACCCGTCCGACCAGCTCGGACCCGACGTGCCCATCGGGTACTCGCCCTCGGACCTGACCTCCGTCGTCCCCGTCCTGGACGGGGTCAAGTCCGCTGTGCCGCACGCCGCGATTCGGTACGCGCAGGGCTGCGACGCCTACTGCACGTCCGACGCCGGATTCGCCGCCGCCGTCGGCGCGGCCAATGCCTCGGACGTGACCGTGGTGGTGGTCGGCGAGCCGGCGGCGTACAGCGGCGAGGCATCCTCGCGCAGCAACATCGACCTGCCCGGCAAGCAAACCCAGCTGGTGCAGGCGATCGCCGCCACCGGCAAGCCGTACGTCGTCGTGCTGATGAACGGCCGCCCGCTGACCCTCGGCTGGGTGGCCAACCACGCGCCGGCGCTGCTCGAGGCGTGGTACCCGGGCACCGAAGGCGGGAACGCCGTTGCCGACGTGCTCTTCGGCGCAGCGAACCCGGGCGGCAAGCTGCCGATGAGCTTCCCCCGCGACGTCGGGCAGATCCCGCTCTCCTACGACGAGCTGCCGACCGGGCGGCCGTACGACCCGAACAACAAGTACACGTCGCGATATCTGGATGTGCCGAACACGCCGCAATACGCGTTCGGCTACGGGCTTTCCTACACCGCGTTCCGGCTCTCCGACCTGCGCGTGTCGGCGGGCAGCATCCGCACCGACGGCTCGGTGACGGTGAGCGCGGTCCTCACCAACACCGGTTCACGGTCCGGCGCCGACGTGGCGCAGCTCTACATCCACCAGGACGGCACCTCGATCCTGCAGCCGGTGCGCCGGCTGGACGGCTTCCAGCGGGTCAGCCTGGCGCCCGGCCAGCGGGCGAGGGTGACGTTCACCCTCGGCCCGAGCCAGGTCGGCTTCTACGACAACCAGGGGAACTTCAGGGTGGAGCCCGCAGTGGTGCACGTCTACGTCGGGGACAGCTCGACCGGGGGCCTGCAGGGCCAGTTCACCATCCGGTGAACACTGGCCCGGCCTGCCGGGCCTCAGAGGTGGGCGCACTGTCCGATCTTGTGCCCGGTGACGCTGTTCGGCGACCCGCCGGAGTCACCGAACTGCGGCGGCGGCGTGTTCGCGATGCAGATCAGGTTGCCGTGGATGCGGTTGGTGACGATCTCGTCGGAGTCGGTGGAGGCGGTGTGGTTCGCGACGATGATCGCGTCGCCGTGCTGCTGATTGCGGATGTAGCCGAGCCAGCAGCCGCGCCATCCGGCAACGATCACGTTTCCGTTGATGACGTTGTCCTTGATCGGCAGGTTGAGCGCGCCGGGCTGCTCCTCACAGCCGCCAGGGTTCGGCCCGGTGACCCGCTGCCCGCCGCCGAAGGACAGGATGTCGCCGTACACGGTGAGGCCGTCGAGATACATTGTCAGCGCGTGGTCGGCGAGTATGCGGCCGTAGACGGTGTCATGGGAGACGCCCGTGCAGATCGGCGGCGCCCCCGGGAAGGGCGGTTGGGTCAGGGCGAGCGAGCAGCCGAGACCGAGTAGCGCCCCCGGACCCACCCGGATGCCGCCGTAGATGCGCACGGTCGAGGCGGTGACCGCGTTGAGCTGCGCGCGCGGTCTGAGCACGAGCCCGTCCTGTACGGTCACCTTCCCGCCGTCCGGGATCGTGCAGGAGCCGGCGATGGTGAGCGTGCGGTACGTGCCGGAGGCGATCATCCCGCCGGTACAGGTCTTTCCGTGGACGGTCCACGCTCCGGCCGCCGGCGCGACGGCGAACAGCATCGCCAGCGCGGCGATGACGAGCATGGACAGGTGGCGCAGCCTCTTCATGGTTCCCCCCAGTGGGCGAGTGCGGCAGTCGCGCCGCGCGGATCTCGCGCCGAGTTGGCACGGCGCACACCGGGGCATCGCGCGGCCCGCGGTGGCGCGGCGAATGGGTTCGGCTTCTGTTGCCTTGGTGAACGGCGCGGCCTGGCCTCGTCGACGGCAACAGCCCCCAGTGTGCCTGCCCCTCCGGGCACGCGCCGCAGGCCGGCGATGCCCCATGCGTGGCCGAACGGTAGCGCCAAGTCGCTCGAAAAGCAAGCAAGTTCAGATTCGAACAACGGATGTGACCGATAGGATTACCTGTGATGACCAGGCAACCACAGAGCGCGTCGACCGGTGTAGCGGAACTGCGCGCACTCATGCTCGCCGCGCAGCGCTTCCGGCAGGCCGTGGCCGACCATTTCAAGGTCAGCCTTCGCGAAACCGTGCTGCTCAGCCACTTGGCCGAGCACGCTGCGGGATTCACTCCGCGGGAACTTGCGACCCGAATGCTGCTGACGTCCGGCACGCTCACCGCTGTCATCGATCGCCTCGCCGCGGACGGCTTCGTCGCACGACGCCCACATCCGCTTGACCGGCGTAGCGTCGTCGTCAACCTCACGCCGGCCGGCCGCCGAGTGATCGGCTACTCGCAGCGTCGATTGCAGCGAGCGCTCGACCGGGCGGCCGAAGACGGCATGTCCGGCGACCACTACCTCGGCCGGCTGGCCGCGGCGCTGAACGACGAGGCGGATCGGCTCACCGCGCACCACTGAGCCGCGCGGCTGGCCCGGTGGGCGCTCTGCCAAGCTAGACCCGAGACGCTCGGAGGTGTGCCGCATGGGCCAACAGGTGCAGGTCAAACGGTTCACGAGGCAGGACCGGCAACGCTACCGCGCCAAGGTTCGGCGCTGCCTGGACGTCTTCGCCCGCATGCTGGCCGAGGACAAGTTCGAGTTCAAGCGGCCGATGACCGGACTGGAGATCGAATTCAACCTCATGGACGCCGAGCAGGACCCGGCGATGCGCAACGCTGAAGTGCTCGCCGCGATCGCTAACGACGCCTTCCAGACCGAGCTCGGCCAGTTCAACATCGAGATCAACGTCCGTCCGCGCAGCCTCGTCGGCACCGATGCCAACGATCTCGAGGCGGAGCTGCGCGCCAGCCTCAACGACGCCGAGCAGCGCGCTCGAACGCGTGACACGCACATCGTGATGATCGGCATGCTGCCGACGCTCACGCCGAACCATCTCACCGGAGCATCGATCAGCGCCAATCCCCGGTTCGAGCTGATGAACGAGCAGATCTTCGCCGCGCGCGGCGAGGACATGCGCATCTCGATCGACGGTGTCGAGCGGTTGACCACCTACGCCGACACGATCGCCCCCGAGGCGGCCTGCACCAGCGTGCAGTTCCACCTGCAGGTCAGCCCGCAGGACTACGCGGCGATGTGGAACGCCGCGCAGTGCGTCGCCGGCGTGCAACTCGCGCTCGGCGCCAACTCGCCGTTCCTCTTCGGCAAGGAGCTGTGGCGCGAGACCAGGGTGGCGCTCTTCGAGCAAGCGACCGACACCCGTCCGGAAGAGCTGAAGGCCCAGGGTGTCCGTCCCAGGGTGTGGTTCGGCGAGCGCTGGATCACCTCGATCTTCGACCAGTTCGAGGAGAACGTTCGCTACTTCCCGGCACTGCTGCCGGTCTGCGAGGACGAGGACCCGGTGGAGGTGATGGCTCGTGGCGACACGCCGCGGCTCGGCGAGCTGCGGATGCACAACGGCACCATCTACCGCTGGAACCGCCCGGTGTACGACGTGTTCCGCGGCCGGCCACACCTGCGGGTGGAGAACCGGGTGCTCCCCGCAGGACCGACGGTCGTCGACGTGCTCGCCAATGGCGCGTTCTATTACGGGATTCTGCGTGCGCTCGCCTACCAGGACCGGCCGATCTGGTCGCAGATGTCCTTCTCCGCGGCCGAGGACAACTTCAACGCCGGCGCGCGCTACGGCATCAACGCCCAGCTCTACTGGCCCGGGTTGGGCGAGGTGCCGGCGACGGAGCTCGTCCTGCGCCGCCTGCTGCCCCTGGCCCGGCAGGGCCTCGCGGACTGGGGCGTCGATGCCGCGGTCAGCGACCGGCTGCTCGGCATCATCGAACGCCGCTGCACGAGCCAGATCAACGGCGCGGAGTGGCAGGCGCGCACGTTCCACCGCCTGGACGACGAGCGCCAGCCGCTGGACCGCCGGGATTCGCTGCGCGAGATGCTGCGCCGCTACGTCGAGCACATGCATAGCAACGAGCCGGTGCACACCTGGCCGCTCGGCTAGGGCGTGTCCGAGGGGTCTGGCGGGTCTGGCGGGTCTGACGGTCGCGTGGTCGCCGTTGTGCGGTTGGTCGGCAGCGGTGGCGGCTCGGATCGGTAGGTGTGGCCGGTGGGGCTGGTCCAGTGCGAGACGCGCGTGTTCGGGTCGCGGTGCACCGACCAGCCGGCTTCGTGCTTGGCCCGGTGGTGTCTTCGGCAGATGGCGGCGAGGTTCGGTTCGGCGGTGGGCCCGCCGTCGTCGTAGGGCGCCTGGTGGTCAAGGTCGCAGCGGTGCGCCGACATGGTGCACCCGGGAAAGGTGCAGGTCTGGTCGCGGGCGATGACGAAGTCGGCCAGGTCGGCCGGCGGCCGGTAGACGCTGCGGGCGTAGTCGAGCAGCGCCCCGGACAGCGGGTCGGTGACCAGCCGCCGCCAGGTGCCGGTCGGGTCGGCGGCGATCCGCCGAGCGAGCGCGGCGGGGATCGGGCCGTACCCGGCCAGCTCACCGGGCTGCTCATCGCAACCCAGCAGCGTGGACAGCGCCACCGTCACCTGGATGCACGGGCGCAGCCCCTGCGCTTTCGGCAGCAGCGGGTCGTGCAGCGCCGCGACGCCCAGGTCGACCAGCGCGTCGGCGCGGCGCTGCTCGGCGGTGCGCTCGTCACCGCGGGCGGTCTCGGCGGCCAGCGCGGTCACCGCGGCCATGATCGTGGCGGCGCCTTCGGCGGGCAGCAGCGCCCACAGCTCGGCCATCCCGTCGCCGACCGGGCGCAGGCTCACCCGCCGCCGCGCCATCCCGTGCTCCCGGCGTTCCTCGACCCGGCGCGCGTCGGCGGTCGCGACCGCGCGGGCCACCGCGCGGCGAAACGCCGGCAGGGTCTGCTCGGCTGCCTTGTCCAGCACCGCCGCCTCCACGGCCGCCGCGGCGGACTGGTCCAGCCCGGCCACCGCCTCGGCCAGGGTCTCCGCGTGCCGCAGGCTGATCGCACCGTCCTCGAGCTTCCGCAGGGTGGCGGGCAGGCGGTGCACCAGGTCATGGGCCACAACCAGCCGGGCCTGCGCGGAGCCGGCCGGCAGCCGCAGCGCGCAGGCCACCTCCTCGCGCACCCAGCCGCGCTCCAGCGCACCGAGCGCATCATCCGGGTCGTCTGGGGCGAGCGGGTCGGCCAGCATCCCCGCCAGGACCCGCTGCTGCACGCCGGCCAGCCAGGCCAACTGCTTCTCCACGGCCAGCAGCACGTCGACCTGGCCGCCCCGCGACAGCACTCCGACATCCAGCCGGGCCAGACCGCCTACCGCGTCACCACCCGGCGCGAGCGCAGCCATGTAGGCCGCCGCAGCGTCCGGCGCGTCAAGGATCTCAGCGTCGGTCAGCGGCGGCGGCTCCCGCTCATCCTCATCGAACATGTGTGCGAGGTTATCACTAGCTGAACCGTCTGTCGATCCACGATCGCGTGGCAACAAACGGGAATCTCTGTCTGCGCGAGCAGGGCTGGCCCGTGCGGGGGCATCGGTCGCCTCACGGTGCGGCGCGGCGAGGTCGTCGACTGGGAAGTCCACGCGGATCGGCCCGCTGGCCGCTGTGGCGCAACGGCGCCGCTCAGTTGTGCAGGACGGCGGCGCCGCTGAACCGGCCGTGCGACAGGTCGGCGAGTGCCCGGGCTGCGTCGGCCATCGGGTAGCCGGTCGTGGTGGCCCGGACCCCGAAACGGTGCACGAGCCGCAAGAACTCCTCACCGTCGTGGCGGGTGTTCGCCGTGACGCTGCACAGCGTCCGCTCCTCGAAGAGCTCCGCGTCGTAGTGCAGGCGCGGAATGTCAGAGAGCCAGATGCCGGCGACGGCGAGCCTGCCCCCGCGGTCAAGTGCGCGCAGCGCGACGGGCACGAGCTCGCCGGCCGGCGCGAAGAGGATCGCGCCGTCGAGCGGCTCGGGTGGCGCATCCGCGGCGTCGCCGACGGAGTCGACGCCGAGACGGGCCGCCAACTGGCGGTTGCCCTCGCCGCGGGTCAGCACGTGCACCCGCAGGCCGAGGTGCAGCGCGATCTGCGCTGTCAGGTGCGCGCTCCCGCCGAAGCCGTAGATGCCGAGCCGGCCGCCCGGCGGCACGTCCGCGCGGCACAGCGCCCGGTACCCGATGATGCCGGCACACAGCAGCGGCGCCGCCGCCTCGTCACTCACCGACTCCGGCAGCTCGTAGGCGTACGCCTCGTCAACCAGACACAGATCGGCGTACCCGCCGTCGACGTCCCATCCGGTGAAGGTCGGCGCGGTGCACAGGTTCTCCTGGCCGCGGCGGCAGAAGCGGCAGCTGCCGTCCGTGCCGCCGAGCCAAGCCACACCGATCCGATCGCCGACGGCGAAGCGCCGGGCGGCGCTGCCGAGCGCGTCCACGCGGCCCACCACCTCGTGTCCCGGCGTGACGCCCGGACGGCGCGGGGCCAGATCCCCCTCGGCCAGGTGCAGATCCGTGCGGCATACCCCGCAGCAGCTCACCCGGACGCGGACCTGGCCCGGGCCGGCGAGCGGCTCGGCTCGCTCGACCCGCCGCAGCGGGCCGTCGTTGATCGGAGCCGGGTGCTCGACGATCCAGGCACGCACGACATCGATTCTGCCGCCGACACGGTGCCGGTGCGGACAGCCGCCCGGATCGGCACCGCGGACGTGTAAGCTGACCGGGCTCCGTCGCGGACGGCAGGTGACCGGCCCGGCCGGCGGTGGCGCGGGCGATTAGCTCAGCGGGAGAGCGCTTCGTTCACACCGAAGAGGTCGCTGGTTCGATCCCAGCATCGCCCACCAGGTTGCCCATTGTGCGAACCGCGCGCTGATCGTCGGGCCCTTGCTCGGGGTGCTGGCTTCGGCGTGGGATGCGGTAGATGGGCCGGATGCGGCTGGGTCCGACGATCTGGATCTCGTGGACGAGTTGTTCGATGAGGGCTTTGCGCTGGGCCGGGCTGCCGTGGTCGAGGATGGCGTCGATGTGCTCGGCGAGATGGTCAAGTTGATCGTCGGACGGCGCGGCGGACGCCTGGTCGAGCAGTTCGGTGAATTCGTCACGACGTGCTTGCAGCTGTGTCGTCTTGGCGCGGAGCGCGGTGAGCCGGTCTTGCAGCAGCATCGGGTCGAGGGTGTTGTTCTCGAATGCGGTCATGTAGCGGTCGATCGCGGTGCCGGTGCGGGTGATCTCTTTCTCAACTGCCGTGAGTACGGATCGGTGGCGGTCGGCGGCCGCATGGCGGGCGGTGTCGGCCTGGTTGGCGGCGGCCGCGATCAGCTGCCGTTGGCCGCGGTAGAAGGCGGTGAGGGTTGGCAAACAGCGCCTGGTCGGCGGCGTCAGCGTTGATCCTGTCCGCGTTGCACGTGGTGGTGCCGTAGCGGGCGCGGGTCCAGCAGGTGTAGTAGCGGTAGGCCCGGGTGCGGCCGTGGATGGCGGTGCCGATGAAGCCCTTGTGACAGTGCGGACGGCGGATCATGCCGGTCAGGTGATACTCCGAAGGACTCGCTGCGCGACGGGTGCGCGCCTCACCGCGAGCAGCGAGCAGCCGTTCCCTGCCGTGAACGTGGCGGGGTCGATGATCGCCGGGTGCGCGGCACGAACGACGGTGTCGCGAAAGGTGACCTGGCCGAGGTAGGCAGGGTTCGTCAGCAGCCAGCGGATCGCGTGGGCCGACCGCGGGCCGCCGGTCCGGGTCCGTGAGCCGCCTCGTTGAGCAGCGTGGCGATGGCGCGTGTGCCGAGCCGTTGGCGGGTGTAGAGGGCGAAGATCTTCCGCACGACCGGTGCGCGTTCCTCGTCGACGACAAGGCGTTTGGTGTCGGAATCGAGCCGGTAGCCGTCGGGTCGGACTCCGCCGGGCCAGCGACCGGCGGCGGCGTGGCGCTCCATCCCGGCCACGACACGGTCGATGATCATCTCGCGTTCGAACTCGGCGAACGTGCCCAGCATCTGCAGCATCGCTCGCCCTGCCGGCGTGGAAGTATCGAATGCTTCGGAGCAGACACGAACGCCACCCCGAGACCGGTCAGTTCCTCGACCAGCGACACCAAGTCGCGCTGGCGGCGGGAGAACCGGTCGACCTTGAGCACGAGCAGCACGTCGATCCGCCCCGAGCGGGCAGCTGCCAGCGCGGCACGCAGACCGGGGCGGTGGGTGTCCTTGGCCGAGGCGTTGTCACTGAACGACGCGACCTTCGTCCACCCGGGCTGGGAGGCGATGTAGGCATCCAGCCGCAGCATCTGGGCCTCGATCGAGTACGGCTGATGCTCCTCATCGGTCGAGCGGCGGGTGTAGACCGCGACCCGCCGCATCGGCTCTCCCGTGGATCGCGGCGGCATGTTGGTGCGTTGTGATCTCGAGCCATCAGCGGCCCTTCCCCGGGTCCTCCGGGTTCGTGGATAGTCGCTCCACGGCAGCAGAGAGCAACGAGCCAGCGACAACCGAGCAACGACTGGGCGACAGGACGCGGTCAGGCCGCTGACGGCCGGTCGCCGTCGGCCGGACCGTTCGTGGCCTGATCAGAGCGCCACTGGCTGATCAACACGCCCAGCGCCTTGACTGCGGCGGTGTACTGGTCGTCAGTCATCGGCACCGTGCCCGGTTCGGCGACCTCGACGGCCGGCAGTTCCGGGGTCGGCACAGGGCCAAGGTTTCGATGCGAGTCCATCACACCCCTCGATTCCGCGATCGGCGCCGTGGCGTGACAGTGTGGCGATGGAATTCTGCGATAACGCGGGCAACACTGGGATGCGCGACCGCCTGCCGGACAAGATCGGCAGGTCGGCCGGTAAGTACGCCGACAAGCACGCCAGCCACTACGCCGACAAGCACGCCCGCTAAGCAGGTGACCCGACAGTGCCCTCCAAGCCCCGGAGTCGCGGCCCTGCGTGTCTGCGACACATCCCAGACTCTTGGATTCATCAGTCACGAATGACAACTCAGGCTCGGGGAGGGGGCAGCGGTGTTCAGGGTTTCGAGCGCTCACCTCCGAGGTCATCGCGATAGGGGATCTCGATGACGTAGTGCCATACATCGTCCAGGCACGCGGTCTCGAGATCACCGGACTCCCGTGAGTACATGCGAATGAGCCCGTGGGCCAAGCGATCAGCCGCGGCGATCGTGCCAATAAGCTTGTCGTAGTCCTCCCCGATGGGATCCCTAACCGGTCGTGCAGGCGGCCCATCGACCTCATCGCCACCGGCCGAGTTGATGACAAACATCGCAAGCTGCCACGCCCTCTCTCCGTGTTCGCGCCATCCCCGACGCGACATTTCAGCCTCGTGAAGCAGCCTGGAGACTTGGATTCGCTCCGGATCGAGATACCCAGCCATGGTGGGCGCCGCAATCGCGCCGACGAGGAATTGCAGCGCCACGACGAAGCAGTCCCACGGCTCCTCTGCAACCACCTCGAACCAGCGGTTTCTCCTGTCCTCAAGTGCGTGGCGATCGCAGGTCACCCGTGCGCGGATCACGTCTGCCATGAGGCTAGCGGGACGCCGTGGTAGGTCGGTCCCTTCAGGCACTACGTAGGCGCGGCCTGTGGCGCGGGCCTGAACCGAGACATCGCCGAACTGACTGATGAGAGTCGATCGCCTTGCCCACAGTAGGAACTGCTCAAGGACGTCCTGACGGCTCCAGATTTGAATCGTTAGCGCGTTGTGCTCCTGTGTGAGACTGTTGACTGTCTGCAGAAGACCCGGCGGCTTTGCCGGATAATTGATGACGAAGATCCACTCCCGCATCTGGTCGGGGATATGCCAACGGTTTAGTGCCAACACAAGATCAGCTCGCATCTTCGACTCCGCAACGTCGACCTTGAAATATGGGTCGGGGCCGTAGCAGGCGAAGACGATTCGCCGTGACTTCAGGTATCCGTCGCAGCCCATGTCGCCACGGGTACCGAGCGTTGCCGTCTCCTGGTAATTGTGCCCGTGGATCGAACGCATCACTTTGTCGAATAGACGTTGGAAGCCCATGCCGCTGACACTGCGAAACTCGATGTCCAGGCGAAGCCGGTAGTAGTTCTGCACCCAGTCGGGTGCCTCGCTGAGCCGTGCGAATTTCGGTAACGCCATGACCTCCATGATGCCGGCCAGCGCGCTGAGGACACGTAACCTGGCCCGTGGCATAGTGCACGGCTTCTACCGCTCGGCGAACGCGCCCTTGGTCGGCGGCCACCGCTCGCCCCGATCCCGTCCGCTGGCGTCGCGGAGCGGGCTGAATCACTCAGGCGAGCGGCGGCAACTGGTAGAGCTGCTGGTCGGCCGGACTACACCACCACCGCGGCACGCCGCGTAGGACGCTGGGCACGGTCGGCCCGTATTCCGGCACCCCCGTCGCAGGTGATGGCCGCACGATCAGTCGCGTCGGCGTCCACTGCGCATCCCCGACGAGCAGAGCGACGATCCGCAGGGCAGCCAGCGGCACGCTCGGGATCGGCGGCGTTGGATCGACCGGCGCGCGCCACTCGCGCTCCTTGAGGAAAGCGGACGAGCCTGCTTCCAGCCGCACCGCCCAGGAGCGCACACGGTTGCTGAGTTCACGTACGGCCCAGTACTCGTTCGGGCGGGCGTACCAGACCGGCCCGCCGCCTACGTCGTAGACGCTCTGTCGGTCAAGCACCAGCCCCCACGGCTGGTACGCTTTGCGGCTCATCAGGAACTGCAGACCGGGAACGGTCGCTTCGGTCATGCACACTGCCGGGTCGCCACCGGAGGACGTGACAAACGCGCGGAGCTGGCCCTCCCACAAGATCGACTCTAGCCGCTGTTGCACCGTCAAGCTCATGATCTGGGGCGGCACCATGCTCTGCGGTCGTGCCCGGTGGCAGAAGTGCGTCAGCAGCCCCGACATGTGCGGATGCTCGACCGGCCGCAGCGCGGCCCGAGCGGGTATCGGGAGCGGTGTCGCTGGCACAGGCTGGGTCATAAGGAGAGCCGTCTCGTCACACGCTGGTCAACGTCAGGCCGAAGACGTGCGCCCGTAACTCGCTCGGCGTGATCCCGATGTCCGCCGCAATGTCTGCCGGGCGCACGCCGTCCTCGCGCAGTCCTTTGAACACCTTGCCGAGCAGCTGCGATGACTCTCGGGTGATGCCGTTCGGCTCGCCCCACCGGTAGCCCATGCGGGAGAGCTGGATGCACGCCGAGTTGTAGCCCCACTCCGTCACAAGATCCAGCTCCATCAGGCGGTGCGTGAGCGCCATCGCCGCCACGTCCCAGGTGCGCTTCGCATGGAGAATGCGGTCCACAGTCGCATGACGAAGGCCGGCTGCCAGCACGCTCGCGCGCGGCATCAGGAGAGCGGCCGCGAAGCGGTTGGCTTCAAGTTCGGCTTCGCGCCCGTGCGGCGACTCGTGCTCGCCGTGCAGTACGAGATGCCCAAGTTCGTGCGCGGCGTCGAACCGCCCGCGCTCGCCGGACTTGCGCGTGCTCAGGAAGACGAACGGCTGACCATGCCAGTACAGCGAGCGCGCATCGAGCTGTGCGTTGTCCGGCGTCAGCGAGTAGACCCGTACGCCGTGGGCTTCGAGCAAGTGCAGCGTGTTCGAGATCGGCCGCTCGCCGAGTCCCCATCGCGCCCGAACCTCCTCGGCGGCGCGCTCGGGATCGTGGCCCGTCAAGCTGGGCACGTCTGGGCTGGGCAACTCGAAACGTGCCTCAATCCAGTCGTTGATCATGATAGCGACCCGTCCAGCGCCGAGCGCACCGTCACGCTGGCGCGCCGTCATCTTGCTCAGCGCGCGGAAGCTCACGGCGTCGACCGGAATCTCCTCGACATCGTCGGCCGTCAGGAACTCGGGCGCGACATCGAGTGCCCGTGCCAGGGCAGTCACCGACTCGTCTGATGGCCGGCCTCGGCCGGCCTCAAATGACGACAGGCTGCGCGAACTAAACAGGGCGGCGTGTCGGCTCGCGCAGCCTCTCCATCTCGGCCGTCACCTCGACGGCTGGCTATGAGGCAGGCTCGTCTTCCCCCCGGGCGCGCAGCATGTCGATGTCGGCAGGCGCGACCGGCCGGTGCTCGCCGATGATCCCTATCTCGGCCGTCGTCGCCTCCGAGAGGTGTGCGCGAACGAACTCGCGGAGTCCTTCGAGCACCATCTCGACTGCTTCCTCGGTAAGTGCGCACGCGACACGGAAGTCATTGGCGCTCCGCCAGTGCGGTATGTCAGTCCAGGCGATTGATCGCGAGTCATCGTCGACGGGTGTGACCGCATTGGCGATGCCGCCCGGCCCCATGTGGCTGTAGCCGGACAACTCCGCGTAGACCGCCTTGAGCCCCGGTGCTCGCTCGCGCAGCGCGTCGAACATGGCCAGGTAGGACTTGCGCTTGAACTTGTTAGGGCCCACGCCGACGACGGTCTCGATGTAACCCGGGTACCGGTTCGTGTAGAGCAGCAGCGTCGCTAACTCGGCCATCCCGCGTATCAGGATGAACACCGCGTGCGGGTTCTCGTTCTTGATCTCCCGCACGATGGCCTCATGCAAGCCCCGCGCCCGCCCCACGAACCCCATGAACGCCATGTGGGCCAGGCGCATCGATCCAGTTGTACTCATCGATTCGCGCGCGATGTCGGTGTACTCGGTGAGGCCCGCGGAAGCGCGCTGGACAGCCTCTTCGGGGTCGACGAAACCCGAGAGGTCGAGCATCGCCAGGTCATCCGCACGCGCAGCCATGGGCACATTGTTTCGCGCTGCACCGACACTTCAGGGGGCACGTCTGGCCGATCCGTGTACTCAGAGGCTCGGCGCGGCGGTTGTAGTCGACCACCGGGAACGGGATGGTGTAGGTGGTCTGGACACGCTTGTTGGCCACCAGCCGAGTGAGCTGCTCACGGCCGAGCATCCTGAGGCCGAAACGGGTCGGGTGGCCCTGCCGGACGTTATCCAAGACATAGGCCCGAGAGTTGGCACCTCTGAGTCAAGCCGCTACGGTTCGGTAGGTGCCGTTGGTGCGAGAGACCCGATCACCTGCCATAGCACTCAAGCGGTGGTCCCGCTATCACGATTTGGTTTGCATGAGGGTAAGTACGGCCCACCAGGTGTGTCGTGCATACCAGCAGGAACCCTTGCGCGTCATGCTGCCGCGCTACTTCGATGACTGGCCCCAGATCGTCAATTCCGACTGCCCTACCTGATGACGCGTGGTGCTTGCACGACACGAGCCAAGTCCTCCGCTTGCGCCCAACAATGTCGAGATCCTGAGGAGTAAGACTTCGCTGCTGAGCTGCTCGAGTTGGCGCCCGCCGCCGCCCAGTTCGGCGAAATCAAGCACGGGCATGACCGCCGAAGCGTGGCGATCTTGCTTACAGGTGCGGCTTAGCGACTCCGTCAGGACGGTGTCGTGACCACAATCCCATGGAGACGGGCGGCTTCGGCCAGTCGGTCGTCGTAAGTGACTAGGCCGTCGAGGTCGTCACCCAAATCGAGTGCTGCGGCTAGATGGATAGCGTCGAGGCTGCGTAACGTCGTTGGGTCGAGCCGACCTGCTTCTTCGAACAGCGCGGTCGTGACCTCGGTGAGCGTGATCGAGTCAAGCACGGCTCTTGCCTGCAGAGCGTGATCCGGGGCCGCGCGGGGGACCGCGCGCACCAATTCGGTGCGCGCCAGGTCGGAGGCTACCGGCGAGCGATCTGATTCGCTCAGCCACGCGCGCAAGGCCACAGTCTCCGGCTCGGACACGACAAGCTTGAGCAGGGCCGATGTGTCGAGATAGTGCGCCACGTCAGTACCGCTCGGAATCCCTCATCGCGGCGAGCTCCTCACTCAGATCCGGGCCCGTCTCAGGGATGGGAAGGGCGCCGATGTCGCGTCGTGGCGGGCGGCCCTTTCCGGACATGATCAGTTGTTGCAGCCGCGATGCCGGGATCGCGGTGAGCTGTGCGACCGCGCGCCCGCGGTCCGTAATCGTGACTGTCATGCCCGCTGACGCTCGGGCCACCACAGCGGAAGCGTTCTGTTTCAGCGCCCGGATACCCACCTCGTTCATGTGCTTCAATGTAGCACATAGCAGCGCCGCGGGCCGGCGCAGCGCCGGTGCCTGAATCGGACAGCATGAGGGCACCAGCATGAGGGCACCCGCTCTGGTGTGCGACCCGCGGCACGGTCGCGTGCTTCTGAGGCCCTTGACCGAGCGTCCAGGTTGTTCATCGGGCGTTCCGCGGGCTCGGCTTGCTCCGGTGTCAGTCCTCTGGGATCGGTCTGCCGAAGCTGGCCAGCGTGATGTCGCTGGGTTCCGGGCCGCCGCGCCGCCCGGTGTCGAGACCGTCGATCGCGCTGAGTTGGTCGTCGGTGAGCTGGAAGTCGAAGACGTCGATATTTTCCGCGATCCGCTGCGGCCGGGTCGACTTGGGGATCACTGACCGGCCCTGCTGCAGGTGCCAGCGCAGCATGACCTGCGCGGGCGTCTTGCCGTGGGCATGCGCAATCTCGCCGATCACCGGGTCCTGCAGGGTGTTGCCGTGGCTGCTGTCGCGGTAGTGGGTGATCCCGCCGATCGGTGACCACGCTTGGGTGAGGATGCCGTGTTCGGCGCCGAACGCTTGGACTTCGCGTTGCTGAAAGTACGGATGTACCTCGATCTGGTTGACAGCCGGCACGATGCTCGCCCGCTCGAGCAGGGCGGTGAGATGCTCGACCATGAAGTTGCTGACGCCGATCGCGCGGACCTTCCCGTCGCCGAGCAGCGTTTCCAGCGCGCGGTACGCCTCCACGGTTTTCCCGAACTCCGAGGGCAGCGCTTGATGCAGGATGACTAGGTCGATCCGGTCGACGCCGAGCTTTCGGGCGCTCTTGTCGAAGCCGTGCAAGGTCTGGTCGTAGCCGTAGTCGCTGATCCAGATCTTTGTCTCGAGGAAGATGTCGGGCCGGCCGACGCCCGAGTTCCGGACCGCTTCGCCGACCTGCCGTTCGTTGCCGTAGGCGGCCGCTGTGTCGATGAGCCGGTAGCCGGCCGCTATTGCGGCCTCGACCGCGGACCTGGTCTGCTCCGGCGGCGTCTGGAAGACGCCCAACCCGAGGGCGGGCATCTCGACGTTGTTGTTCAGCGCTATGAACTTCTGGGCGGCGACGGTCATGTCGGATCTCCTTGTGACGAGGGCTGGATGAGCACGCTCAGCGCTTTCCGGTCTGCGATGGCGCGGTAGCCGTCGGGCCGGTCCTCGAGGCGGTTGTCGCGGCGAGGCTGCCGAGCAGGCCGACGCGTTCTTCGGTTGGGGAGCCTGGTTCGGCGGTGAAGCCGAACATCGTCCAGCCAGGGCTGTCGGGTAGTTCCATCGCCTCATACGCGAATTCCAGGTGGCCGACGTCGGGGTGGTAAATGCACTTGATGCCGGTGCGGTGGAATCGAACGTTGTGCGCGGCCCAGCGGGCGCGAAAGTCGTCGCTGCGGGTGACGAGTTCGCCGATGAGATCGGTGAGCCCCCGGTCGCGAGGGTTGCCGCCGGCGTAGCTGCGCAGCGTGGCGACGATGTCGTCGGCGCCGCGTGCCCAGTCAGGGTAGAAGTTCCGGGCGGCGGGGCTGAGGAAGACGAAGCGCGCGTTGTTGCCCTGGCTGGCCGGGTCGTCGAGCATGGGCGCATACAGGGTGCGGCCGAGCGGATTCCCGGCGATGAAGTCCATCCGCTGGTTGCGGACCCAAGCCGGGGCGCCGGTGATCGCGTCGAGGAAGCGTTGCAGGCTCGCACGAACCGTCGCGTCGGCGGCGCGCTTGCGCCGGCGGACGGGCTGGCGCTGCGCGGCACGGGCCAGGTCGTGCAGGTGCTCGGTCTCCGCCTCGTCCAGCTGCAGCGCGCGGGCGAGGGCGTCGAGGACCTCCGGGGAGACGCCGGACAGCTGGCCGCGTTCCATCCGGGCGTAATAGTCGATGCTCACTCTGGCCAGGAAGGCGACCTCTTCGCGGCGCAGGCCGGGCACGCGTCGGTGACCGCCGGCGATGACGCCGGCCTGCTCCGGGCTGATCCGCGCACGACGGGTGCGGAGAAACTCGCGCACCTCGGTCCGGTTGTCCATCCAGCCCACGCTAGGTGGGCGTACCGGCGTGCGGGAGGCACTGCCAGTACACGGAACAACCGTCACTCCATCGCCAACTCGCTCGAGGACGCCACCCGGGCACACGGTGCGGGTTCGCGTCAACGTCCGCGGATCGTGCGGACGACATCGTCGATCTCGGCACCGGGTGGCTCGTCGTCGCCGCGGATCCGGACGTGGTTTTGCATGTCCTGGCCGGCTCCCACGAGGACGAGCCCGGATGCGAACTCGATGCGGATCTTGTCGTAGCGCACCAGGCTGGTGTCCTTCTGGAAGCCCGTGCCCGGGTCCACACCGGCCGCGCGCAGCCGATCCAGCAGCAACGCGCGGTGTTCCGGAGCGACGTGCTCGGCTACGAACTCGCGGGGCACGACGTCGATCGTGTTGCTGTGCAGCTCGGTGAGAAGCGCCATGGCGTAGCGACCGCGCGTCTCGGCGCTCAGCTCTGCGCTGTTGACGAACTCGCTGACCGCGTTGACGAACTGCTTGGTGGTGTGCGCCGGGTTCAGCGCGAGGACACAGCCGAGGAACGTGCCCAGGAAGAAGTCGGCGACCCCGCGGCCTTCGGTCGACGAACGCTGGTTGTCCGAAACCCGGCCGGCGACCGACAACGGATCATCGAGGTCGGCGACGGTGAGCAGCGCGGTCTTGAACACCCTCGTCTTGTTGGTCAGGGTGAGCTGGCGCAACAGCTCCAGGTTCACCGTTGCGTTGCCGCTGGACCGGTCGATGTCGAACCGAACGCCTTGCTCACGCTCGAGCTTCATGATGACGACGGCTCGCCGGTCGGCCAGGCGGGTGGCGATCACCGTCAAAAGGCCCGCGGGGTTGAGGGAGTTCTGGACGGCCGCGAGATGGGTGGCGATGCTGCGCGACTGCTCGGCGAGACCGGACGGCGAACGCAGGATCGCCGTCACGGCGCATCGGACCGTGGCGTCAGCGTCCGGGTTGGCGACGACGTCCACGCCGCGCGTGCGGAGGCTGGTCGTGAGCTTGTCGCGGAAGTAGCGGCGCAGCGCCGCATCCAGACGGGCAGGCGCGCCCGTAAGAATCGGTTTCTCATCGCTCGCGCCCCGTGGCAGATCGTGGATCATGCACTCGCCGAGCGACAGCTGGTCGAGCTTCACGTCGAACGCTCCGGGATGGGCGCCTCCAGTAGCTGCCGGGCCTCTGCCAGGAACGAGTCACGCGCCGCCTCGAACGCCCTCATCGTCGACTCCTCGTCCAGCGCCGTCTCGGCGAGCGCGGTCAACGCGTCACGGACCCGGTCGTACGCCGCCACGACCGGGTGATTCGCGGGAAGGCGGAGGACGAGTCGCTCCCGCATTGGGTAGACGGAGGCGCTCCACTCGACCGCCTCGCGATGCCCCGGGGCGCCCGGCGCTGTCAGGTGGCGCACCATGCGGGGGCCGGCCGAGAGCAGCACGGCGGCTTCGTCGAGCACACCCCGCAGCTCGTCGCGGCGTCGCCGGGCGGTGTCGCGCGCGAACTTCCGCGCGTCGCTTACGTGGCTCACCAAGCTGGTGATGACGGGCCCGAGGACCCCGGACACGACGATGCCCGTGACGGCCACGGTCACCGCGGTGGAGTCCATGGCCGAAGTATCGACCGGATCGGCCTGCGTGCCGCGCGGGCGCGCCCAATCCCAAACAGCGGCGGGAGAAGTGAGGACGCCAGCTCACCGCGAACGAGGCGCATGTCTGGCTGGGAGTGAACCCACCGCGGCAGGCACATGCGCGAATAGGGTGGAGGCGACGGCAGGGGGCGATCGATGCGCGGCGACAGCGTGGAGATCGTGATCGACGTGGGCGGTACGGCGCGCACCTACGAGATCACGGCAACCCGGGCCGGTCGCCGCGTCGAGGTGAGCCAGGCCCGCGGCGGCGTGGTGGAGGTCGCCGAACTCACCCGCGGCGGCACGCCGGTGCGCACCGCCCGGTTCATGAGCGCTCGGGTGCTGGCGATCGTCGAACACCCCGCCGACGAGCGCGCCGCCACGGGAGGTCAGGCCGCGGAGTCGACGGGCAGCTCCGGCTGAAGAGCTCTAACTCAGGCGACCCCGGCGCGGCGCGCGAGTTCGCGGGCGGCCGAACGCGCGTCGGCGGCGAGCGCGGCGACGTCGGCGGTGCGCAGCTCGTCGTCCTCGATCAGCGTCCGGCCGCCGACGAGCAGCAACCGCAGCGGAGCGGGCGGTCCGAACACAAGAGCGCAGAGCGGATCGGCGATGTCGGCATGGCCCAGGCCGTCGAGCCGCCACAGTGCGATGTCGGCGAGCTTTCCTGTCTCCAGCGACCCGATCTCGTCCTGGCGACCAAGGCAGCGGGCGCCGCCCATCGTGGCGACCCGAAGCGCCTGCCGCGCGGTGAGCGCCTGCGGGCCGCGCCGGCAGCGTGCCACGAGCAGCGCCTGGTGCAGCTCCTGCGCCAGGCCGCCGTGCTCGTTGGAGGCGACCCCGTCGACGCCGAGGCCGACCGGGGCGCCGGCGGCGAGCAGCTCGGGCACCGGCGCTATCCCCGAGCCGAGGCGGCCGTTCGAGCTCGGGCAGTGCGCCGTTCCGGTGCCGGTGGCGGCGAACTTTGCGATGTCGGAGTCGTCCAGGTGCACGCAGTGCGCGAGCCAGACGTCGTCGCCGAGCCAGCCGAGGCTGTCCACGTAGTCGACCGGGCGGCAGCCGTACTTCTCGACGCAGAAGTCTTCCTCGTCGAGTGTCTCGGCGAGGTGCGTGTGCAGCCGGACGCCGAGCCGGCGGGCCAGTTCGGCGGACTCGCGCATGAGCTCACCGGTGACCGTGAACGGCGAGCACGGCGCGAGCGCGACGCGAAGCATCGAGTCCGGACTCGGGTCGTGGTAGGTGGCCACGGCCTGCTCGGACGCGGCCAGGATGGCGTCGCGGTCCTCGACGACGTGGTCGGGCGGTAGGCCGCCATGGGACCAGCCCAGATCCATCGAGCCGCGGCACGGATGGAAGCGCAGCCCGATCCGCTGCGCTGCCTCGACCTCGGCGGCAAAGACGTCGCCCCCGCCGCTGGGGAACAGGTAGTGGTGGTCGGTGCTCGTCGTGCAGCCGGAGAGTGCCAGGGCGGCGAGCGCGGCGCTGGCCGCGTGATGCTCCAGCTTGTCGTCGAGCTCGCCCCACACCGGGTACAGCGTGGTGAGCCACTCGAACAGCGTGCCGTCCTGCGCGTACCCCCGGGTGATCCACTGGTACAGGTGGTGGTGGGTGTTCACCAGCCCAGGCGTGGCGAGGCATCCGGAGGCGTCGACGCGCCGCGCGCCGTCGATCTCCGGCGCTCGGCCGGCGCCGACGTCGGCGATCCGGCCGTCGCGCACCGTGATGTAGCCGTCGGCGAACTCACGGTCGTCGCCGTCGACGGTGGCGACCGCGCACCCCTCGATGACCAGTGTCTCGCCCGGCGCGGGCGAGCTCATCCGGTCGCCGTCATCTGCTCGGCGGCGCGGTGCACCGCCGCGATGATGTTCTCGTAGCCCGTGCACCGGCACAGGTTCCCCGCGAGCGCCTCACGGATCTCGGCGTCGGCCGGGTCAGGGTTGCGCGCGAGCAGGTCATGCGCGGCCACGATCAGCCCCGGGGTGCAGAAGCCGCACTGCACGGCGCCGGCGTCGAGGAATGCCCGCTGCACCGGGTGCAGCTGCTCCGGGTCGCTGGCCGCTTCGCGGCTCGCCAATCCCTCGACCGTCGTTACCGAGCGGCCCTGTGCCTGGCCCGCGGCGACCAGGCAGGCGCAGACCAACGTGCCGTCCAGGTAGACCGAGCAGGAGCCGCATTCCCCCTGCTCGCACGCGTTCTTCGTGCCCGGCAGGCCGAGGCGTTCACGCAGGACGTACAGCAGGCTCTCGCCTTCCCACACGTCGTCCGCCTCTCGGGCGGTGCCGTTGACTTCGAAGGTGATTCTCATGCCGCACTCCGATATTCGTTCCAGGCCCAGGTGAGGGTGCGTCGCGCCAGCACGGCGACGGCGTGCCGGCGGTACTGTGCGGTGCCGCGCACGTCGTCGATGGGCCGTGCCTGCTGCCCGGCGAGGTCGCCGAACTGCCGCACGACGTCGGCGTCCAGCTCGGCGCGGGAATCCCACAGTTCGCGCTCGGTGAGCTGCTGCTGCAGGAAGCGCTCCGCGTCGGCGGCCGGCAATGGCGTCGGCCCGGCGGAGCCGATGCACGTCCCGACCTCGCGCCGCCCGCCGTGCAGGCACAGCGCGAACGAGCAGACGGCGATGACCATCGCGTTTCGCGTGCCCACCTTGGCGAACTGCTGCGGCGCGTCGGCCACCGGCACGCGGACCGCGCGGATCAGCTCGTCGGGAGCTAGGACGTTGCGCTTGACGCCGGCGAAGAACTGCCGCACCGGGATCTCCCGCTCGCCCCGCACCGATGCGACCTCGACGACGGCGTCGGCGGCGGCGAGCGGAGGCAGGCCGTCGCCGGCGGGGGAGCAGGTGCCCAGATTGCCGCCGAGCGTGCCGCGGTTGCGGATCTGCGGCGAGCCGACCGTCCGCGAGGCGATCGCCAGCCCCGGCACGAGGTGGCCGATCTCGTCGATGATCCGGGTATACGGCACTGACGCGCCGATCCGCACCGCGCTGTCGGTCGCCCGCCACTCGGCGAGCTCGGCGACCGGGTTGAGGTCGAGCAGGGCACTCGGCCGGCGCCGGTCGAAGTTCAGCTCGACGAGCAGGTCGGTGCCGCCCGCGATGGGCACGGCGTCGGGCCGTTCGGCGCGGATCCGCAGCGCTTCGGGCCAGCTGCGCGCGTAGAGGAAGTCCATGGCCGTCATCCTCCCGGTGACTCGCTACCGCCGACGCCCGGGCGTCCCACGGCGCGCCCGGCGCCGGGCGGGTGCACACCCTCGTCCACGGTCGGGTGCAGCGCACCGTCGGATTCGAGTTCCACGTCCGAGGAGACGGCGCCGGCCTCGACCGCGGTCTCGACCGCGCCACCGTACACCGGCTCGGAGGGCCGCACCCAGTGGTTGAACACCAGGTTCAGCACGAAGACCACGATCACCGTCGAGGTGATGGACGAACCGAAGATGACCTGGAAGTCCGAGGGGAAGTTCTTGTAGATGGTCGGCGCGACGGCGGGAACCAGACCGACCGCGAGAGAGGTCGCCACGATGAGCAGGTTGTGGTTGCCCTCGAAGTTGACCTTGTGCAGGGTGCGGATGCCGACGGCGGTCACCATCGCGAACATCACCGTCGCCGCGCCGCCGATGACCGGACCCGGCACGTTGGCCACGATCTCGCCGAACTTCGGCACCAGCCCCAGGATGATCAGCACCACGCCGGTGACGGTGACCACCCACCGGCTGCGCACCCGGGTCAGGCTGACCAACCCCACGTTCTCGGCGAAGGCGGTGTCCGGGAACGAGTTCATGAACCCGGCGAGCAGGCCGGACAGACCGTCGGTGGCCAGGCCGCGGGCCAGGTCGTTCGGGGTCAGCTCCTTGCCGCAGATCTCCGCGACGGCCAGCATGTCCGCGGTCGACTCGGTGTAGGTCACCAGCATCACGATGCACATCGTGATGATCGCGGCGATCTTGAACGTCGGGTGGCCGAAGTGGAACGGCTCGGTGATGCCGACCCACTTCGCCCCCTTCACCGAGTCGAAGTGCAGCAGGTCCATCGGCCAGGCGATCAGCGTGCCGATGACGATGCTCAGCAGCACCGAGATCTGCCCGATGAACCCGCGGAACGCGCGGGTGATCACCACGATGAGCAGGATCACCAGGCCGGCCAGGGCGACGTGTGAGATCTGCCCGTAGTTCGGCGCGTTCGGATCGTTCCCGGCGATCAGGCCCACGTCCGCGCCGATCAGCGACAGGCCGATCACGCAGATGACCGTCCCGGCGACCAGCGGCGGGAAGAACCGGACGAAGCTGGCGAACGGCTTGGCGATGATCAGCCCGAACACACCGGAGATCAGCATCGCGCCGTAGACCGCCTGGATGCCGTACTTCTGCGCGATGATGATCATCGGGTTGAGCACGGTGAACGTCGCGCCGGCCACGATCGGCAGCCGGACGCCGAGGATCTTGTGGATGCCGACAGTCTGGATCACCGTGGCGATGCCGGAGACAAGCAGGTCGGCGTTGACGAGCAGGGCAATCGTCGAGGTCGGCAGCTTCAGCGCGCCACCGACGATCAGCGGCACCGCCACCGCGCCGGCGTACATGATGAACAGGTGCTGCAGGCCGAGGATGACCAGCCTCGGCGCGGGGAGCACCTCGTCTACCGGGTGCACGGAGCGGCGCGGACGTTCGAGCGTGGCGTTCGGGGGTCCCATCGACATGTCGTGTCTCCTGCCGGACGGATGGCGGTCGATCCCTTGACTATTTCGCTTCGCGAAAGCTAAATTTCGCTGGCAGAGAAGATAGCCAGGTCCCACCGCCCGCGTCAATGGCTGGACGCGATGAAGTATCCGACCGTCGACCACCCGAGGAGGCCGCATGACCACTCCGACCAAGTCCCCGACCGGCGCGCCGCGCGATCTGGCCTCCCCGCCGGGCGGCGGGATCGGGGACTCGCCGCTGCGTCCGGACGGCACCGCCAAGGTGATGGGCGAGTTCGCCTACGGCAGCGACATGTGGATGGACGACATGATCTGGGGTGCCACGCTGCGCAGCCCGCACCCGTTCGCGCGGATCATTTCTATCGACATCACCGACGCGCTGGCGATGCCCGGCGTGTACGCCGTGCTCACCGCCGACGACGTGCCGGGGGAGAACCTCTACGGCCTCGAGCTCGCCGACCAGCCGGTGCTGGCGCAGGACGTCGTGCGCTACCAGGGCGAGCCGATCGCACTTGTTGCCGCGGACCATCCGGAGATCGCCCGGCAGGCGGCCAAGCGGATCCGCGTCGACTTCGAGGTGTACGAGCCGGTTACCGACTCGCGTGCCGCGCTCGGACACCCGAACTGGAACCAGATCCACGACACCGACGCACTGGTCACCGAGCTGTCCCGCGAGAGCGCCAACCTGCACCCGAACGGGAACCTGGTCCGCCACCTCAAGATCCGCTACGGCGAACCCAACGCGCAGGCTGACGTCGTCGTCATCGGCGAGTACGAGGTCGGCATGCAGGACCAGGCGTTCCTCGGGCCGGAGGCTGGGCTGGCCGTTCCGGCCGAGGACGGCGGCGTCGAGCTCTACGTCGCGACGCAGTGGCTGCACGTGGACCAGAGGCAGATCTGCGCAGCGCTTGGTCTGCCGAAGGAGTTGGTTCGGCTAACCCTGGCCGGGGTCGGCGGCGCGTTCGGCGGTCGCGAGGACCTCTCGATGCACGTGCACGCCTGCCTGCTGGCGCTGCACACCGGCAAGCCGGTGAAGATGGTCTACAACCGTGAGGAGTCGTTCTTCGGCCACGTGCACCGGCATCCGGCCCACCTGCGCTACGAGCACGGCGCCAATCGCGACGGCAAGCTGGTCTACGTCAATGCCGAGATCTACCTCGACGGCGGCGCGTACGCCTCGAGCACCCCGGCCGTCGTGGGCAACGCCGGCACGATGGGCCTCGGCCCGTACGTCGTGCCCAACGCGCGCGTGGACTGCTACGGGGTCTACACGAACAATCCGCCGTGCGGCGCGATGCGCGGCTTCGGCTCGGTGCAGGCGGCGTATGCGGTCGAGGCGCAGATGGACCGTTTGGCGGCCGAGTTGGGCATGGATCCGGTCGACTTGCGGTGCCTGAACGCGTTCGAGGAGGGCTCCGAGGTGCCCACCGGGCAGGTCATCGACAGCCCCGCACCGGTGGCCGAGCTGCTCCGCCGGGTGCAGGCGATGCCGATGCCCGCCGAGCCGGAGGGCGACGTGCTCCGCGACGTCCGCGAGCTGCCCGGCGGCGCCTCGAACACCAGCCACGGTGAGGGCGTCGTCCGCGGAGTGGGCTATGCCGTCGCCTACAAGAACGTCGCGTTCTCCGAAGGCTTCGACGACTACGCGACGGCGCGGGTCCGGCTCGAGGTCGTCGGCGGCCAGCCGACGGCCACCGTGCACACGGCGTCGGCGGAGGTCGGCCAGGGGCTGGTCACCGTCGAGCAGCAGATCTGCCGCACAGAGCTCGGTGTCGCGCAGGTCGTCGTCCATCCCAAGGACACGACGGTCGGCTCGGGCGGTTCGACGTCGGCGTCGCGGCAGACCTACGTCACCGGCGGCGCGGTGAAGGCGGCCTGCGAGCGGGTCCGCGACCGGGTCCTGGCCCGCGTGGACGGCCACGGCCGCGACGGGCTCCGGCTCGTCGACGGCAACGTGGTGGCGGAGACCGGCGAGGTCGTCGCCTCGCTCGCCGACCTGCTCGGCGCCGACTCGGTGGAGGAGACGGCCGAGTGGCGGCACCGGCCTACCCGCCCGATCGATCCGGAGACCGGCCGCGGGTTTGCCCATGTGCAGTACGCCTTCGCGGCGCACCGGGCCGTGGTCGACGTCGACCGTGACCTGGGTCTGGTCAAGGTGATCGAGCTCGCCTGCGCGCAGGACGTCGGCAAAGCGATCAATCCCGACGCGGTGGTCGGCCAGATCCACGGCGGCACCGCCCAGGGCATGGGGCTGGCGCTGATGGAAGAGATCGTGATCAAGGACGGCCGGATCCGGAACCCTTCGTTCACCGACTACCTGATCCCGACCATCCTCGACATGCCGCCGATGCAGGTGGAAGTGCTCGAGTATGCCGACCCGAACGCCCCCTACGGGGTGCGCGGCGTGGGGGAGCCGCCGACCATCTCCTCCGGCCCGGCGGTGCTCTCGGCGATCCGCGCGGCCACCGGGTTGGCGCTCACCCACGTCCCGATCCGTCCGGAGCACATCGCCGGCGCCGCACAGTGACGGGGACGCCAGACGACAAGTCCGTCGACGATCTTAGGGTTGCGCTGGCTGAGCAACCCTAAGATCATCGGCCGTTGGCGAGAATGCCGGCATGACACCGGACAGCCTTCGTGACTTTTTGGTGGCCAGCGCGGGCATGGCAGGCGCGCTCGCGCGTCGCGAACGCGCCGGCACGCGCGGCACCGACGGCGACTGATCCCCGTCAGGATCGCTTCAGCGACTCGGCGTGGTACGGCGGCAGCGAGTCGAGCCACCGGCGCTCCAGTTCTTTGCGCGCCGTGGCGCTGAGCGTCGCGTGCAGCCGCACCCGGGCGAGCCCGCCGTCGGGATAGACGTCCAGCCTCGCCTGCGTGATCTCCTCGCCGCTGTCGATCGCAAAGCGGTGCAGCGTGTCGGGCTGGACGCGGGTGCGCGGCAACAGCTCGGCCCAGTCGCCACCGTCCCGGCGCCCGGAGAGCGCGATCCAGCCGGGCGCGTTGCCGACGAAGTAGCTGGTGTCGATCTCGGCGACGCTGATCGCCGTCGGCAGGGCCAGCTGGAACTCGACGAAGTCGTTGCCGGTGTCGCGGCGGCGGGCGTTCTCCCAGCCGTCGCCCATGATCCGCGCCCGGCCGGGCATGATCAGATTCACCGGCGAGGAGTAGAACATGTCGGAGCAGCCGACGACCCGCCCGCCGTTCTCCAGCGCCGCGACGTCGATGCTGGCCGGCAACACACGCGGATCCGGGATCGCCTCGCCGTGCACCCGTAGCCGCGCCACCCCGCCGTCGGGGTAGATCGAGAGCCGAACATGGGTGTAGCGGTGCGCGGAGCTGACCGGGAACGCGTTCTTGGTGTCGCCGGCGAGGGCTGACCGCTCGACGATCGTCTCCCACGGCGCGTCGGCCAGCTCGGCGGGCGACGGGTACCCCTCGACGGACACGGCCTCGACGGAGGCTTCCGGCGGGTAGTTTCCCTTGAACCAGGCGGTGTCGATGACGACTCCGCGGACGACGCCGGGCGAACCCAGGCGGACGATCGCCCAGTCGTTGCCCGGCTCGCGGCGCCGGCGGGTCTCCCAGCCGTCGTAGATCTTGCCCTTGTGCCCGAAGGACTCCGTGGAGAAGTCGGCGTCGCCGGGCTTGATGAGGTTCTCGCGTTCGGCGAAGAGCTCGTCGTTGGCGGCGACCACGCTGCCGCCGAGCACCCGCCCGGCGAGATCGGGGAGCGTGCTGAAGTCGTTCTCTGTCATCGTGTTCCTATTCCTTCTCGGCTGAGCAGGGTGCCGCTCGGAGTGTCGAATATCTCGGTGCCCTCGGCGATCTGGTGCCCGCGCAGCCAGGCGGAGCGGACCACGCCGGCCAGCGTCTGGCCGGCGTAGGGCGTCACGGGGTTGCGGTGATGCAAGGATTGACGGTCGACAACGAAGCTCTCCTCAGGGGCGAAGACGCAGAAGTCGGCGTCCGCGCCGGGTGTGATCCGCCCTTTGCCGCGCAGGCCGACGAGCGCGGCCGGGTGGGTGGCCATCCAGTTCGTGACGTCACCGAGGGTGTGCCCGCGGCGGCGCGCCTGGCTCCACACCGCCGACAGGCCGAGTTGCAGGGACGCGATGCCACCCCATGCGTCACCGAAGTCGCCGGTGTCGAGGCGCTTGAGGTCGGCTGTGCATGGCGAGTGGTCGGAGACGACGCAGTCGATCACGCCCTCGCGCAGGCCCTGCCAGAGCTGCTCGCGGTTCTCGGCTTCGCGGATCGGCGGGCAGCACTTGAACTCCGTCGCGCCGTCGGGGATCTCCTCCGCCGCGAAGCCGAGGTAGTGCGGGCAGGTCTCCGCGGTGAGCCGGACACCGTCCTGCCGCGCCGCGCGGATCATCGGCAACGCGTCGGCGCTGGACAGGTGCAGCACATGCACCCGGCAGCCGGTCTCGCGGGCGAGCGCGATCAGCCGGGCGATCGCCACGTCCTCCGCCGCGCGCGGGCGGGACGCGACGAAGTCGGCGTAGGAGACCCCGTGCGGGTGTGGCGCCGTCTCGACGGCGTGCCGGTCCTCGGCGTGCACGATCACCAGCCCGTCGAAGGAGGCGGCCTCGCGCAGCGCCCGTGCCAGCTCGTCCGGGTCGAGCGGCGGGAACTCGTCGACTCCTGACGGCAGCAGGAAGCACTTGAACCCGAACACCCCGGCATCGTGCAGGGGTCGCAGCCGGCCCAGGCTGCTCGGCACAGCTCCGCCCCAGAAGCCGATGTCGACGTACGCCTGCCCTTCCGCGGTCTTCCGCTTGACCTGCAGGGCATCGACGTCGCATGTCGGCGGGATGCTGTTGAGCGGCATGTCGATGATCGTGGTGACGCCGCCCGCCGCGGCCGCGCGGGTGGCGGTGGCGAAGCCCTCCCACTCGGTGCGCCCCGGCTCGTTGACGTGCACGTGGGTGTCGACCAGTCCGGGCAGGAGCACCTCGTCGTCACCCAGGTCGACGACGCGTTCGGCGGACAGGTCGGCGTCGAGTGCGTCGACGGCGACGATGCGCCCGTCGCTGACGCCGATCGTGCGCGCGCCCTCGCCGTCCGGGGTGACGGCGCGCGGGGCGTGGACTAGCAGGTCGAGGTTCACGCTTCCTCCGCACTTTGCCCCGCGCTGACACGCTGGGGGGGCTCGCCAGCGTGTCGCAGCGGGGCAAAGTCGCACGGCGGCCGGGTCACGCGTCCCTCCAGTCGTCGGCGATGCGGGCCGCGAGCCGCTCGAGCAGCGGGCCGGCGTCGCGGATGCACCGCTCGGGCTCAGGCTCCAGGTCGGTGAGCGGGTACACCGCCGCGATCCCCGAGCCGCGCAGCTGGTCGTCGCGCAGCGTGCTCTGGCCGGCGACGGCCACCGTCGTGATTCCCGCCTCTCGCGCGGCGGCGGCCACGCCGGCGGGTGCCTTGCCGGAGAGGGTCTGCTCGTCCAGCTTCCCCTCGCCGGTGACCACGAGCCGGCAGCCGGCGAGACGGTCGCGAAAACCCACCAGGTCGAGCACCAGGTCGATGCCCGGACGAAGCGCCGCACCGAGCACCGCCACCGCCGCGAATCCGACCCCGCCCGCGGCACCGGCACCCTTGTCACCGGCGTGGTCGGCACCGGTGGCGGCGCCGACCACCTCCGCCCAGTGGCGCAGCGCCGTGTCCAGCGTGTGCACGTCCTGCTCCGTCGCGCCCTTCTGCGGCCCGTACACCGCGGCCGCGCCGTCCCGCCCACACAGCGGGTTGTCGACGTCGGAGGCGACGGTCAGCTGCGCGCCGCGCAGCTCGGGCGGCAAGCCGGAAAGATCCAGCGTCGCCGCCCGCGCCAGCGCCGCCCCGCCCAGCCCGATCGGCTCGCCCTGCTCATCGAGGATGCGCGCACCGAGACCCATCAGCAGCCCCGCACCGCCGTCGGTGCTCGCGCTGCCGCCGATCCCGATCACCACCTGCCGGCAGCCCGTGCGCAGCGCCGAGGCGATCACCTCGCCGAGACCCAGGCTGCTCGCGCCGAGCGGGTCGGGCCGGCCGCCGGGCAACCGCACCAGCCCGCAGCAGTCGGCCAGCTCGATGACCGCGACGTCGCTCCGGCGGGCATAGCTCGTCGCGACCTGGGTGCCGGTCGGCCCGCTGGCCCTCATCGGAACCCGTTCGAACCCGGCGGCCACCGCGGCGTCCACCGTGCCGTCGCCGCCGTCGGCGACCGGCAGCGGCTCCGCGTCCAGGTTTGCAGCGCGCAGCCCGGCGGTCACCCGGTCGGCGACCTGCACGGCGGTCAGCGAGCCCTTGAACTTGTCCGGGGCGACGAGGACGCGCACGGCGTCAGTCAAGCAGGGCGATCGCGGTGGGCGCGTCGTCGGGGTCGATGGCGAGGTCTTCGAACTCGACCACGTTGTCGATCTCGGTGCCCATCGACACGTTGGTGACCCGTTCCAGGACGATCTCGACGACGACCGGGACGCGGTACTCGGCGATCAGCTTCTTCGCATCTTCCAGCGCGGGCAGGATCTGGTCGGGCTCGAAGACGCGCAGCGCCTTGCAGCCGAGCCCCTCGGCGACCTTGACGTGGTCGACGCCGTAGCCGTTCAGCTCGGGGGCGTTGACGTTGTCGAAGGAGAGCTGCACGCAGTAGTCCATCTCGAATCCGCGCTGGGACTGTCGGATCAGCCCGAGGTAGGCGTTGTTCACCAGCACGTGGATGTAGGGCAGGTTGAACTGCGCGCCGACCGCGAGCTCCTCGATGAGGAACTGGAAGTCGTAGTCACCTGACAACGCGACCACGGTGGCCTCGGGGTCGGCCACGCAGACGCCCAGCGCGGCGGGCAGCGTCCAGCCCAGCGGTCCGGCCTGCCCGGCGTTGATCCAGTGCCGCGGCCGGTGCACGTGCAGCAGCTGCGCCGCCTGGATCTGGGAGAGCCCGATCGTGCTGACGTAGCGGGTGTCCGGGCCGAACGCGCGGTTCATCTCCTCGTACACCCGCTGCGGCTTGATCGGCACGTTGCCGAAGTGCGTCTTGCGCAGCATGGTCCGCTTGCGCTGCGCGCACTCCGCCGCCCAGGCGGTGCGATCGGGCAGCGACCGCTCGCGGGCCACCTCGACGAACAACTCGAGCGCCGCCTTGGCGTCGGAGACGATGCTGTAGTCCGGGGCGAAGACGCGCCCGATCTGGGTCGGCTCGATGTCGACGTGCACGAAGCGCCGCCCGCTGCGGTAGACGTCCAGCCCGCCGGTGTGCCGGTTGGCCCAACGGTTGCCGATGCCGAGGACGAAGTCGGAGCTCATCATCGTCGCGTTGCCGTAGCGGTGCGCGGTCTGCAGCCCGACCATCCCCACCATCAGCGGGTGGTCGTCGGGGATCACGCCCCACGCCATCAACGTCGGCACCACCGGCACCCCGGTGAGCTCGGCGAACTCCACCAGCAGGTCGGCGGCGTCAGCGTTGATCACCCCGCCTCCGGCGACGATCAGCGGTCGCTCGGCGGAGGCGAGCAGGTCCAGCGCCCGCTCGACCTGCGCGCGGGTGGCGGCCGGCTTGTACGGCGGCAGCGGCTCGTAGGTGTCGATGTCGAAGTCGATCTCGGCCAGCTGCACGTCGAACGGCAGGTCGATCAGCACCGGCCCCGGACGCCCGGAGCGCATCAGGTGAAACGCCTGCTGGAACGCCCCCGGCACCTGCGCCGGCTCGAGCACGGTCATCGCCATCTTCGTCACCGGCGCGGCGATCGCCGAGATGTCGACTGCCTGGAAGTCCTCCTTGTGCAGCTTGGCGACCGGCGCCTGCCCGGTGATCGCCAGGATCGGGATCGAGTCGGCGGTGGCCGAGTACAGCCCGGTGATCATGTCCGTGCCCGCCGGGCCGGAGGTGCCGACGCAGACACCGATGTTGCCGGCCTTCGCGCGGGTGTACCCCTCGGCCATGTGCGAGGCCGCCTCGACATGCCGGGCCAGCGTGTGCGAGATCGAGCCGTTGGCTCGCATCGCCGCGTAGAACGGGTTGATCGCCGCGCCCGGCAGGCCGAAGACGTTGGTGACGCCCTCCTTCTGCAGGATCGCGACCGCGGCCTCGATTGCCTTCATCCGAGCCATGACGGAACCTCCCTTTCAGCGGCCGGAAAGTTGCTGGACGAGCTTGAGCAGCGCGGAATGGTCCAGGCCGCCGTCGCCCTGCGCCTTCAGCGAGGCGACGAGCTGCGCCACCACCGCGCCGAGCGGGATGGCGACCCCGGCCTGGCGCGCCGCCGCGGTGACGATGCCCATGTCCTTGTCGTGCAGCTCGATGCGGAACCCGGGCTTGAAGTCGCGGGCCAGCATCGCCGACGCCTTGCGTTGCAGGATCGCGTTGCCCGCGAGCCCACCGGCGAGCACACGCACCGCCGCCTCGGTGTCGACGCCGTACGCCTCGAGGAACACGATCGCCTCGGCGACGAGCTCGATGGTGCCGGCGACGATGAGCTGGTTGGCCGCCTTCACCGTCTGCCCCGAGCCGGCGGGCCCGACGTGCACGATGGTTGCACCCACCGCGTCGAACACCGGCTGCGCTTCGGCGAAGTCGTCGGCCGCGCCGCCCACCATGATCGACAGCGACCCGTCGATGGCCCCCTGCTCGCCGCCGGACACCGGCGCGTCCAGCATGCGCAGCCCGCGCTCGTGGCCCTCGGCGGCGAGCTCCGCCGCGACGTCCGGGCGGATCGACGAGAAGTCGATCACCAGGCTTCCCTTGCGCGCGGCGGCGAACACCCCGTCAGGACCGGCAAGGACCTCCTGCACGTCGGGGGAGTCGGGGACCATGGTCGCAATCACGTCGGCGTTCTCGACCGCCTGCGCGATACTGTCCGCGCCGCGGCCACCTGCGTCGACCAGGGCGTCGACCGCGGGGCGGCTGCGGTTGTAGCCGACGACGTCGAAGCCGGCTTTGACGAGGTTGATCGCCATCGGCTTACCCATGATGCCCAGCCCGATGAAGGCGACGGTGGTCATATGCGGCTGCTCCTTCGATTCGTCCGATACTCGCACTCAGCTGCCCGCGCTGCGGCGTTCGCGCGGCAGCCAGGCGAGGCTCTCTCCGGTGGTTGGTGTGGTCGGCTTGTACTCCAGGCCGACCCAGCCGCGGTAGCCGCCTGCGTGCAGCGCGTCGAGGTAGCGCGGCAGGTCGAGCTGGCCGCTGCCCGGCTCGCCGCGTCCGGGCACGTCGGCGATCTGGACGTGCGCGATGTCGTCGCCGTGCGCAGCGATGACCGCGTCGAGATCGTCGCCGTTGCTGGCCAGGTGGTAAAGGTCGCAGAGGAAGCCGACGTTGTCGGACCCGGCTCGGCGGACCCGGTCGAGCACCGCCACCACGTCGGCGGCGGTGCGCAGCGGGTACGGCTTGGGCCCGCTTACCGGCTCGACCAGCACCGTGGCGCCGATGCCGGCCGCCGCCTTCGCGGCGTGGGTCAGGTTCTCCGTCGCGAGATCGTCCTGCTCGCCGGGCGTGGCGTCGTCGACGCGGTTGCCGTAGAGCGCGTTGAACGCCGAGACGCCGAGCCGGCCGCCGATGCCGACGGTGACGTCGATGTTGTCGCGGAACTGCGACGACCGTGCCGGGATCGACAGCACGCCGCAGTCCGGGCCGGTCAGCTCGCCGGCGAAGAAGTTCAGCCCGACCAGTTGCACCCCGGCCTCGTCGACGGCACGGACGAACGCGTCGACCTCGCCGTCCTTCGGCACCGGCTCGGCGAACGGCCACCAGAACTCGACCGCGTCGAATCCCGCCGCCTTCGCCGCGGCCGGCCGTTCGAGGACCGGGTGCTCGGTGAACAGCATCGAGCAGTTGGCCAGGTACCGGAGCTGATCTGCCGCCATCGGCTCTCCGTTTCACATCGCGGAAGCTAAATATTGCGTTGCGGATAGGTTAGGGGATGGCGGGGGCCCCGGTCAAGCCGCTCGGCCCGGACGGAAACGTGATGATCTCAGCCTTACGGTGGCTCAGCGAGCACAAAACTAAGATCATCGCGATAGGCGGTCAGGTCACCCGACACGCCGCCGGTAGAGGCGGTCCAGCTCGGCGACCTCGACGCCCGTGCGGCCGGTGACCTCGCGCTCGTCCAGCGCGCCGCTGTGCAGCCCGCGCACGAGCAGTGCTGCCATCGCCTGGGCGGTAGCCGGCTCGTCCAGCACGCCGGACTCTGCCTTGCCGAGGTACGCGCGCAAGCGGTCCGCCGCGGCGGGGAAGCCCGCGCGATAGAACGCGAACATCGCCGCGTACCGGCTGACCAGGTGACCCGGATGCAGGTCCCATCCCTGGTAGTACGCGCGCTCCATCGAGCGGCGCACCAGCCGGGCGTGCAACGCCCAGGCCGCGTGCACGTCCTGCCGGTCCCCGACCGGCAGGACGTTGGTCGAGCCGTCGCTGAGACGGACGCCGGTGCCCGCCGCAGCGACCTGCATCACCGCCTTCGCGTGGTCGGCGACCGGATGCTCCAGGCTCTGCTGGGCCGCCGCCACCCCGCAGGCCGCGCTGTAGTCGTAGGTGCCGTAGTGCAGGGCGCTCACCCGCCCCGGCGCGGCGTGGATCATCCGGGCGACCGACGCGGCGCCGTCGGCGTCGAGGATGGCCTGCGGGGTCTCGACCTGGATCTCGAACCGGAGCCGCCCCTCGGGCTGGTTCCCGGCTCGCTCCCAGGCGGCGCAGACGTCGGCGAAGGCGCTCACCTGGGCGGTGTCGGTGACCTTGGGCAGGGTGATCACCAGCCCGGCGGGCAGCCGCCCGGCCGCAGCGAGCCGGCTCAGGAACAAGTCGAGCGTGCGCACGCCGCGCCGGCGGGTGGCCGCCTCGAGGCTCTTGACCCGGATCCCCGCGTACGGCGGGGCGACCCCGCCGGTGGCGGCCGCGGCCAGCGCCTCCGCGGCGCCCACCGCCGCGGCATCCTCCTCCGCGTCCGGGTGCGCGCCGTACCCGTCCTCGAAGTCGATGCGCAGATCCTCGATCGGTTCGGCCTCCAGCTTGGCGCGCACGCGCGGGTGCACCTGCACCGCAAGCTCGCCCGGGATAGCGATCACGTCGGCCAGCGCCGCGGCGTCGGGAAGGTGCTCGTCGAGCAGCGCGAGCGCCTGTGCGCCCCAGTCGCGGGTCAGTTCGGCGTGGAACCGGTCGGCCGGGACGTAGACGGTGTGCACCGGCTGCCGGGTGCCGTCATCGCCGGGATAGCGGCGAAGGAGCGTTTCGTCGACCGGTCCGAGGCGGCGGTCGAGTGCGTCGTAGAAGTCCCCGTCGAACGCGGCCCGCGCGTTGTTCAATTGCTCGCTCCGCAAGCGTCGCTCGGTGCTCATTGCTCGCTCCGCAAGCGTCGCTCAGTGCTCATTGCTCGCTCCGCAAGCGTCGCTCGGTGCTCATTGCTCGCTCCGCAAGCGTCGCTCGGTCATCGGTCGCTCACCGCCTCGCGGCCGGTCTCTGCGGTCTCGCGCACGGCACGGGCCACGGCCGGCACGACCTGCGGGTCGAAGACGCTCGGCACGATGTAGCTGGCGTTGAGCTCACCGGGGGCGACCGCGTCGGCGATGGCGTGCGCGGCCGCGAGCAGGCTGGTGTCGGTGATCTCGTGCGCGCCGGCGTCGAGCATGCCGCGGAAGAATCCGGGGAACGCCAGCACGTTGTTGATCTGGTTCGGGTAGTCCGAGCGGCCGGTCGCGACGACCGCGGCGTACTCGGCGGCCTGCGCCGGGTCGACCTCCGGGATCGGGTTGGCGAGCGCGAACACGATCGCGTCGCTCGCCATGCTCGCGATGTCGTTGCCGCCGAGCAGGTTCGGCGCGGATACCCCGATGAACACGTCCGCGCCGCGCAGCGCCTCCTGCAGTGAACCGGTCGCACCGTCCGGGTTGGTGTTCTCGGCGATCCATCGGCGGAACTCGTCGCGGTACTCGCGGTCGGTGTGCACCGCGCCCTGCCGGTCGCAGCCGACGATGTGTCGCGCACCCTGGGCGGTCAGCAGCCGGATGATCGCGTGCCCGGCCGCGCCGACGCCGCTGACCACGATCCGGGCGTCCGCGAGGCGCTTGCCGACGACGCGAAGCGCGTTCGTCATCGCGGCGAGCACCACGATCGCCGTGCCGTGCTGGTCGTCGTGGAACACCGGGATGTCGAGCAGTTCCCGCAGCCGCCGCTCGATGTCGAAGCAGCGCGGCGCGGCGATGTCCTCCAGGTTGATGCCCCCGTACGGGGTCGCGATCGCCCGGACGATCTCGACGATCTCGTCGGGGTCCTGGGTATCCAGGCAGACCGGCCAGGCGTCCACACCGGCGAAGCGTTTGAACAGCGCGGCCTTGCCCTCCATCACCGGCAGCGCCGCCGCCGGGCCGATGTTGCCCAGGCCGAGCACCGCCGAGCCGTCGGTGACGATCGCCACCGTGTTCCGCTTGATCGTCAGCCGCCGAGCATCCGCCGGATTCACGGCGATGGCTTGGCACACCCGCGCCACGCCGGGCGTGTATGCGCGGGAAAGGTCGTCGCGGTGTTTCAGCGACACGGTCGGGTTCACCTCGAGCTTGCCGCCGAGGTGGATGAGGAACGTGCGGTCGCTGGCCTTGCGGACCGTCACGCCGTCCAGTTCGTTCACCGCCTCGACGATCGCGTCCGAATGCGCGACGTCGACGGCGTCACACGTCACGTCGACGACCAGCGCGGCCGGTCGGGACTCGACGACGTCGAGGGCGGTGAGCGATCCGCCGGCCTTGGTCACGGTGGCGGCGAGCGCGCCGGTGGACGCCGACGGAGCGATCTCGACTCGTAGCGTGATCGAGTAGCCGGGGCTGGTCGTTGGCATGGCGCCTCCAAAGGTTTTGCGATATGGAGATACCCTTCCGCTATACGGATGTCAACTGGTACCCTACTGACGAGAATCGCACGTCTGGGTAGGGGGTCGGCATGCCAGCCCGACTAGAGCCGAGCGGGGGCCGGGCCGCGGGCGGCGTGCAGTCCATCGCGCGGACGTTCGATCTGCTGGAGCTGATGGCCGACCTCGGCGGCGTGGCCGGCCTGTCGCAGCTCGCGACCCGGTCGGGCCTGCCGCTGCCGACGATTCACCGGCTGGTGCGCACGCTCGTCGATCTCGGCTACGTCCGCCAGGAACAGTCCCGCGAGTACGCGCTCGGGCCGCGGCTGATCCGCCTCGGCGACAGCGCAAGCCGGCTGCTGGGCACATGGGCGCGACCGCACCTGCAGACGCTCGTCGACGCCACCGGCGAGAGCGCGAACATCGCCATGCTGGAAGGCGACCAGGTCGTCTACACCGCGCAGGTGCTCGGCTCGCACTCGATGCGGATGTTCACCGAGGTCGGTCGCCGGGCCTGGGCGCACTGCACGGCCGTCGGCAAGGCGATGCTCGCGACCCTGCCGGCGGACCGGGTCCGCGAGATCGTGCAACCGTCCGGCATGCCCGCCCAGACGCCCCACACGATCACGACGCAGAAGGCCCTGCAGACCGAACTGCAGAAGATCCGAGAGCAGGGCTACGCGGTCGACGAGGAGGAGCAGGAGATCGGCGTGCGCTGCGTCGCGGTGGCGTTGCCCGGCGAGCCGAGCCGCGCCGCACTGTCGATCTCTGGCCCGGTGCCGCGGATGACGGACAAGCTCATCGCCCGGGCGGTGCCCATTCTGACCAATTGCGCCCAGGCGGTCGCCGACGAGCTCTCCCTGGCCGGGAGCGCTGCGGGCCAGCGCGCCGTCTGAGACCGCGCGACGGAGCCCGAACGGCGCTAGCATCGACCGTGACCGGACCCCCGGCGACGGGCGGGAGGTTGAGATGGTCGTTGTCGACGCGCTGATCGCAGTGGCCAGCGCAGGCGTGGTCTGGCTTGCGCTCAGCGCCCGGATCGTCAAGCAGTACGAGCGGGGACTGGTGTTCCGGTTCGGCCGGGTGCTCGGCCATACCCGGGAGCCCGGCCTCACCCTGATCGTGCCGGGCATGGATCGGCTGCGAAAGGTCAGCACCCAGATCGTCACGCTCCCGGTGCCCGCGCAGGAGGGCATCACCCGCGACAACGTCACGGTGAAGGTCGACGCGGTCGTGTACTTCAAGGTCGTCGACCCGGTGCGGGCGATCGTCGACGTGCAGGACTACCTGTTCGCGGTGGGCCAGATCGCGCAGACCTCGCTGCGGTCGATCATCGGCAAGAGCGACCTCGACGACCTGCTCTCCAACCGGGAACGGCTCAACGAAGGTCTCGAGCTGATGATCGACAACCCGGCGCTGGGGTGGGGCATCCACATCGACCGGGTGGAGATCAAGGACGTCGCGCTGCCCGAGTCGATGAAGCGCTCGATGTCGCGCCAGGCCGAGGCGGAGCGGGAACGCCGAGCGAGGGTGATCTCGGCAGAGGGTGAGCTGCAGGCGTCGCAGAAGCTCTCCGAGGCGGCAGCCACCATGGCCGCAACCCCGGCCGCGCTGCAGTTGCGCTTGCTGGAGACCGTGGTCGAGGTTGCCGCGGAGAAGAACTCGACGCTCGTGTTGCCGTTTCCGGTGGAGCTGCTGCGCTTCCTCGAAAACGCGCAGACGGGTCAGCCCGCGAGCAGCCAGCCGCCCGACGCGCTGGCGACGTCTTCGCGGGATGCGCTGAGCGCCCGTGCCAACGGCGCGGCCGATGCCTCTGGAGGTGCCTGATGAGTGCGTTCACCGTCGAGATGACCGACAGCCCCGGTCAGCTGGCCCGGCTGTGCGAGATTCTCGGCGACCGCGGAGTCAATCTCGTCGTCTGCGGGCTGGCGCACGCCAATGGCGGCACCGTCGCCCTCGTCGCCGACGACGAGGGCGCGACCCGCGACGCGCTGCAAACCGCCGAAATCGACTACGTCGAGCGGCCGGCCCTGACCGTGCGGATGCAGAACGTCTCGGGGGCCGGCGCCACCACGCTCGGCAAGCTGGCCGAGGCCGGCGTCAACATCGACGTGTTCCTGCCCATCCGCATCTTCGACGACCAGTTCTACGCGGTGATCTGCGCGGACGACCTGGACGGCGCTGCGAACGCGCTCGGCGATCAGGTGGTCCGCGACGCGCCGGCGTCGCCGGCCTGATCCAGCGCAGGACCCGCTCAGGGCGGGTGGTAGCCCGCCGGGTGAGAATCTTCTCGGTGGATGTCGAATCCCCGCACCCTCGCGCGTCGATTGGATGTCCGACCAGGCGATCCGCTTCGAGGAGACCTCATGCCCCAGTACCTGATCCTGATCTACGAGAACGAGTCCGCGTACCTGGATCCCGACGTGCGGATGGGCGTCCGGGAGGCGCACCGCCGCTTCGCGGAGCAGGTGCCGAGCCTAGGCGCGCGGATCGTCGGCGGCAACGCGCTGCAGCCCACCGCGACGGCGACCAGCGTGCGGGACGACATCGTCACCGACGGCCCGTTCGCGGAGACGAAGGAATCACTCGGCGGCTACTACCTGATCGAGGCCGCCGACCTCGACCAGGCGCTCGCCGTGGCGAAGCTCTGCCCCGCCGCGTACGGCGGGGTCGAGGTTCGCCCGATCCTGGACACATCCGGCGGGTGAGCGGGCCGTCCGACGAGATCGCCCGCGCGGTCGCCGAGGCGCACCGGCGCGAGTGGGGCCTCGTGCTCGCCGCGACGGTACGGGTGGCCGGGGACATCGACCTGGCCGAGGAGTGCGTCCAGGACGCCTACGTCTCGGCGCTGAATGCCTGGCGGCGCGACGGGGTGCCGCGCAACCCCGGCGCGTGGCTGACGACCGCTGCCCGGCGCCGGGCGCTGGACGCGCACCGGCGCAGCCGCACCCTGCGGGAGAAGCTGCCGCTGCTCGTCGAGCCGGACGCCGAGCCGGTCGAGAGCGAGGACGACGATGTGATTGCCGACGACCGGCTGCGGCTGGTGTTCACCTGCTGCCATCCCGCGCTGGCCCGCGAGGCGCAGGTGGCCCTGACGCTGCGGCTGATCTGCGGCCTCACCACCGCCGAGATCGCGCAGGCGTTCCTCGTCTCGGAGCCGACGATGGCGGCCCGGGTAACCCGGGCGAAGAAGAAGATCGCCGCCGCACGGATCCCGTACCGGGTGCCGGATGCGGCCGAGCTCCCCGACCGGCTCGACGCCGTGCTCACCGTCGTCCACCTGCTCTACACCACCGGGCACACCGCGCCGGCCGGAGCGGACCTCGTGCGTGCCGACCTGGTCGAGCGGGCGGTCGAGCTGGCGCGCATGCTGAACGCGCTGATGCCGGACGAGCGGGAGGTCCGGGGCCTGCTCGCCATGCTGCTGCTCACCGATGCCCGCCGCGCGACCCGGGTCGACGCCGATGGCCGGCTGCTGCTGCTGGACGAGCAGGACCGCAACCGGTGGGACGCCGCGCTGATCGCGGAAGGGACCGCGCTCGCCGTGGACGCGCTCCGCGGCGGTCGGCCGGGGCGGTTCACGCTGCAGGCCACGATCGCCGCGGTGCATGCCGACGCGCGCCACGCCGCTGATACCGACTGGCCGCAGCTGCTCGCGCTCTACGACGAGCTGCTGCTGGTGTGGGACTCGCCGGTGGTGGCGCTCAACCGCGCCGTCGCGGTGGCGATGGTGCACGGGGCCGCCGCGGCCCTGGCCGACATCGACCGGCTCGCGGCCGACGGCCGGCTGGCCGGGTATCGGTACCTGCCGGCCACCCGGGCAGACCTGCTCCGCCGGCTGGGGCGCCGCGAGGAGGCGGCCGCGGCCTACCGGGCGGCAGTCGAGCTGGCCGACAACGCCGCCGAGCGCGACTTCCTCGACCGCCGGCTCGCCGAGGTCAGCAGCTGACGGCTAGTCGACTGGCTGGCGACCACAACGGTGCGGCTTTATGGTCTGAGCATGGACGAGCTGAGCTACGCGAGCGGCATCTCCGACCTGCCGCTGTTGGGCGACACCATCGGCGCCAACCTCGACCGGACCGTCGCCGCGCAGGCCGAAAGCGACGCGCTGGTCGAGTGCGCCACCGGCCGCCGCTGGAGCTATCGGGAGTTCGCCGCGGACGTCGACGCGGTTGCGCTCGGGCTGCTCGGCCTGGGGATCGGCAAGGGGGACCGGGTCGGCATCTGGGCGCCGAACGTGGCGGAGTGGACGATCACCCAGTACGCCACGGCGAAGATCGGTGCCATCCTAGTAACGATCAACCCGGCGTACCGGGTGCACGAGCTCGACTACGTGCTCAACCAGGCGGGAATCCGCACGCTGATCGCAGTCGCGTCGCACAAGACGTCCGACTATGCAGCGATGATCGCCGAGGTGCGGCCGAAGTGCCCGGCGCTGCGCGACGTGCTGCTGATCGGCCAGCCCGAGTGGACCTCGCTCGTCGACGCCGGGCGTTCCGCCGACCGGGCGCCGCTCGCCACCGCCGCGCGCACGCTGTCGTCGGACGACCCGATCAACATCCAGTACACGTCGGGCACCACCGGCTTCCCCAAAGGAGCGACGCTCAGCCACCACAACATCCTCAACAACGGGTATTTCGTCGCGGAACTGCAGCACTGGACGCACCAGGATCGGGTCTGTATCCCGGTGCCCTTCTACCACTGTTTTGGGATGGTCATGGCGAACCTCGGCGCGACCACGCACGGGTCCTGCATGGTGATCCCGGCGCCGTCGTTCGAGCCGAAAGCCACGCTGCGGGCCGTCCACGACGAGCGGTGCACCGCGCTCTACGGCGTGCCGACGATGTTTATCGCCGAGCTCAACGACCCCGACTTCGCGTCGTTCGACCTGTCCAGTCTGCGCACCGGCGTCATGGCCGGATCACCGTGCCCGGTCGAGGTGATGAAGCAGGTCATCGACCGCATGGGGATGGCCGAGGTCGAGATCGCCTACGGGATGACTGAGACCTCGCCGGTGTCGACGCAGACCCGCGTCGACGACACGCTCGACCAGCGGACCGCCACCGTCGGCCGGGTCCACCCGCACCTCGAGGTGAAGATCGTCGACCCGTGGACGGGGCTCACCGTGCCGCGCGGCGCGCAGGGCGAGCTCTGCACGCGCGGCTACTCGGTGATGCTCGGATACTGGCAGGAGCCGGAGAAGACTGCCGAGGCGATCGACGCCGCGCGCTGGATGCACACCGGCGATCTCGCCACCATGGACGCCGACGGCTACGTCGCCATCACCGGGCGGAGCAAGGACATGGTGATCCGCGGCGGCGAGAACGTCTACCCACGCGAGATCGAGGAGTTCCTCTACACCCATCCGGACATCGTCGACGCGCAGGTGATCGGCGTGCCGGACGAGAAGTACGGCGAGGAGACCATGGCCTGGGTGCGGCTGCGCCCGGGCGCGCAGCCGCTCACCGCCGACGCGCTGCGCGAGTTCTGCGCCGGCCGGCTCGCGCACTACAAGATCCCGCGCTATGTGCACATCGTCGACGAGTTCCCGATGACCGTCACCGGCAAGGTGCGCAAGGTCCAGATGCGCGAAGAGTCCGTTGCGCTGCTCGGGCGCACCCCGCCGGGCTGACGCGGCTCAGCGGGGCGCCGTAGCGAGCAGTCCGGCGCAGCCGCGGTCCTGGTCCCACTCCGCGTCGATACGGGCGGCCTGCGCGCCGGAGGCGGGCACGGGGACGCCGCGGTCGTCCAGGTGCGCCGGGGAGAAGCGGGCCGCCACCACCCGGCCGGGGCGGATGGTCAAGGTCAGCACGCCGTTGTCGTCCTGCAGGTTGCCGAACGAGCGCCACCACAGGTAGTTGCCGAGCCCGTAGGCGACGAACGCGCCGTCGGCGCGCCAGCCGGCGCCCTGCAGCTCGTGCGCGTGCGTGCCGATGATCGCGGTGGCTCCGGCGGCGGCGAGCCGGTCGGCCAGCGCCCGCTGGTCGCCGTTCGGGCAGGTGGTGTACTCGGTGCCCCAGTGCACGTACACGATCACCGTCGCCCCGGTCGCCTTCGCCGCCCGGACCGCGTCGAGCAGCCGGTCGGACCAGGCGCTGGCGATGCCCGCAGTGGTGGGGCCGGCGGTGAAGTTGGCGAGCGTCTCGTCCTCGACCTGGCTCGCCGCGAGGACCGCGATCCGCACCCCGTGGACGGTGGCCAGGTAGGGCGCGTAGGCCTGGGCGGCGTCGGCGCCGATGCCGACGACCGGGAAGCGCGTGGACGCGATCGCGGCGAGCGTGTCGTGCAGGCCCACCGGCCCGTAGTCGGCGCCGTGGTTGTTCGCCATGGTCGCGAGATCGACTCCCGCGTCGCGCAGCGCGGTGAATGCGCTCGGCGGAGCCCGGAACGTGAACGACTTCTGCTCCGGCGTACCGCCGGTGGTAATGGCGGTCTCCAGGTTGACCATGGTGAGGTCGGCGGCACGCAGCACCGGCGCGGCCTGGCCGAACGCGGTCGCCGGGTCGTCGGCCAGCCGGACGGCGGTGCGGTCCATGAAGTGCACGTCGCCGGCGAAGGCGAAGCTGAACTGCCCGGAGACCGGGCCGGCCGCCGGCGTCGCCTCCCGGTGCGCGCTGCTCGCCGGGCGGGTGGTCGCCGGGGCGGCGTGCACCGGGCGCGGCGTGGTCGCAGGCGCCGCCGGCGTCCCGCGGCGCGTCGCGTGCCCGCCGCCGCAGGCAGCGAGGAGGAGCACGATGACTGCAATCCAGAGCGCGCGCACGGCTGCCACACTGGTGGGCGTGGCGGAAGAACGCAACGTCCTCGGCGGCGAGTTGGAAACCTGCGGCGCAGATCCGCTCACCGGCTTCTACCGCGACGGGTGCTGCAACAGCGGGCCGGAGGACATCGGCAGCCACACCGTCTGCGCGGTGGTCACCGCCGAGTTCCTCGCCCACCAGCGGGCGGTGGGCAACGACCTGGTGACGCCGCGGCCGGAGTACCGGTTCCCCGGCCTGCGCCCCGGCGATCGCTGGTGCGTGGTCGCCGCCCGGTGGCTGCAGGCCTACCACGACGGCGTGGCCGCGCCGGTCGTGCTGGCCGCGACGAACGAGCGCGCCCTGGAGATCGTGCCGATCGAGGCGCTGCGCGAATTCGCGGTTGATGTGCCGTCCGACCCGGGTTCGCTGCTGTGATCGCGTTTCCCACCCGCCGTTAGCATTTCGGGTACACCACCCGACTCTCGAGGAGTGGCCGTGCCCGCCAGCCCGCCCGCCGCCGAAGCCGCGCCGACCGTCCGGGTCGCGGCCGGCACGGCGGCGCTCGACGCGCTGCGCGCGGCCGGCCTTCCCGCAGACGCCGCCGTGGTGGTACGCGAGGTCACTACCCGCGTGTTACACGACCTCGACTGGGCGCCCGACGCCAACGCCGAGGTCGAGCCGGTGCCGGCGGATTCGCCGGACGGGCTGGCCGTGTTGCGGCACTCGACCGCGCACGTCATGGCGCAGGCGGTGCAGGACCTCTTCCCCGGGACGCTGCTCGGCATCGGGCCGCCGATCGAGAACGGCTTCTACTACGACTTCCTGCCGGCGCGCCCGTTCACTCCTGATGACCTCACCGCGATCGAGAAGCGGATGAACGAGATCGTCAAGGCCGGGCAGCGCTTCCACCGCCGTCCGGTCAGCGACGACGACGCCCGCGCCGAGCTGGCGAACGAGCGGTTCAAGCTGGAACTCGTGGACGTGAAGGCCGCTGTGGGCGCAGCCGGCGACGAGGCGTCCGTGGAGGTCGGGGCGGGCGGGCTCACCATGTACGACAACCTCGACGCCAAGACCGGGGAGCGGCTCTGGACCGACCTGTGCCGCGGCCCGCACCTGCCGAGCACCCGGCGCATCCCGGCGTTCAAGCTGATGCGCACGGCCGCGGCGTACTGGCGCGGCAGCGAGCAGAACCCACAGCTGCAGCGCATCTACGGCACGGCCTGGGCGTCGCGCGACGACCTCAAGGCGCACCTCGTCCAGCTCGACGAGGCCGCCAAGCGTGACCATCGCAAGCTCGGCGCCGAGCTGGACCTGTTCAGCTTCCCGGACGAGATCGGGCCGGGCCTGGCGGTGTTCCATCCCAAGGGCGGCCGGCTGCGCACGGCGCTGGAGGACTACTCGCGCCAGCGGCACGAGGCGGCCGGCTACGAGTTCGTGTCCACGCCGCACATCACCAAGGGACGGCTGTTCGAAACCTCCGGGCATCTGGACTGGTACGCCGACGGGATGTACCCGCCTATGCACCTGGACGAGGAACGCGACGCGTCCGGCGCGGTGACCCGGCAGGGCCAGGACTACTACCTCAAGCCGATGAACTGCCCGATGCACATCGCGATCTACGCCTCGCGGGGGCGGTCGTATCGTGAGCTGCCGCTGCGGCTGTTCGAGTTCGGCACCGTCTACCGCTACGAGAAGTCCGGCGTAGTGCACGGGCTCACCCGCGCTCGCGGCTTCACCCAGGACGACGCGCACATCTTCTGCACTCCCGAGCAGCTGCCGGACGAGCTGGCGAGCCTGCTGGAGTTCGTGCTTGGCCTGCTGCGCGACTACGGCCTGTCCGAGTTCACCGCTGAACTCTCGACCCGTCCGGAGAAGTTCGTCGGCGAACCGGAGGAGTGGTCCACCGCCGAGGCGGCGCTCGAGCAGGCGCTGCAGCGCGCCGGCGTCCCGTACACGATCGCCGAGGGCGAGGGCGCGTTCTACGCACCCAAGATCGACGTGCACGTGCGCGATGCGATCGGGCGGCGCTGGCAGCTGTCGACCCTGCAGGTCGACCTGCAGGAGCCGGCGCGGTTCGGGCTGGAGTACACCGCGGCCGACGGCGCGCGCGCCCGTCCCTGGATGATCCATCGGGCGCTGTTCGGGTCGATCGAGCGCTTCCTCGCCATCCTGGTCGAGCACTACGCGGGCGCGTTCCCGGCGTGGCTCTCGCCGGTGCAGGTGATCGCGATCCCGGTCACCGACGAGCAGGTCCCGTACCTGCTGGACGTCCGGGACCGCCTGCGCGCTCGCGGCATCCGCATCCAGGTCGACGACTCCGACGACCGCATGCAGAAGAAGATCCGCACCGCGCAGAAGTCCAAGGTGGCGTTCATGCTGATCGCCGGCGCCACCGACGCCGACGCCGGCGCGGTGTCCTTCCGCTATCGCGACGGCTCGCAGCGCAACGGCATCCCGGTCGAGCAGGCGATCGACGAGATCGCCGACTTCGTCGCTCGGCGGGTGAACGAGTCCCCGACGCCGGCCCACTTCGCATGACCGATCCGCAAGTACGCCCGGCTGCGGAGTTCGCCGGCGAGCCGGATGCGTTCAGCCGGCTCTGGACGCCGCATCGGATGGCCTACATCCAGGGCGAGGGCAAGCCGGCGCACGAGGAGGCAGGGGAGGAGTGCCCATTCTGCCGGGTGCCGAAACTCGCCGACGACGATGGGCTGATCGTCGCCCGCGGCGAGCTCGTTTACGCCGTGCTGAACCTCTACCCATACAACAGCGGTCATCTCATGGTGGTGCCGTACCGGCACGTCGCCGACTACCCCGACCTTGCCGGCGACGAGGTCGGCGAGATCGGGTCGTTCACGCAGACCGCGATGCGGACGATGCGCGCGGTCTCCGGCCCGCATGGGTTCAACATCGGCATGAACCAGGGCGTCGTCGCCGGAGCGGGCATCGCCGCCCACCTGCACCAGCACGTCGTGCCGCGCTGGGGCGGCGACACCAACTTCGTCCCGGTGGTCGCGCACACCCGGGTGCTGCCGCAGCTGCTCGGCGAGACCCGGCGCCTGCTTGCCGACGCCTGGCCGGCGAGATGACCGTGCTAGCCCGCCGGCTTCCGTCGCTCCGCTCCAGTTGTGTGCTCTCGGGCGTGATCATGTTGTTTCTGCAGGAATCCTGCACAAAGAACATGATCACGACGGAGAACCGCGGCGGGCGGAGAGCGCCGGGAGCCGGCTCATGACCGTGCTGCATCTGCGCGGCGTGTTCCTGCCGGACGAGGTCGAACGCGATGCATGGATCGTCGACGGCGCGCTTACGTTCGAGCGCTACCGCGGTGCAGCGGAGACAATCGCCGCCACCGGCTGGATCCTGCCCGGGCTGGTCGACGCGCACTGCCACGTGGGCCTGTCGCCGCAGGGCATCGTCGACGACCCGGACGGGATGGCCAAGCAGGCGCTCACGAACCGGGACGCCGGCGCCCTCCTGCTGCGCGATGCCGGATCGCCGGTCGACAACCGGGTGGTCCAGCGCCGCGACGAGCTGCCCAGGCTGATCCGCGCCGGGCGGCACATCGCCCGCCCGCGCCGCTACCTGCGCGAGCTCGGCGTCGAGGTCGAGCCGGACCGGCTGGTCGCCGAGGTGGAGACGCAGGCCGGGCGTGGCGACGGCTGGGTGAAAATCGTCGGCGACTGGATCGACCGAGACGTGGGGGATCTGGCCCCGCTGTGGCCGGACGACCTGCTGGCCGCCGCGATCGGACGTGCGCACGAACTGGGCGTTCGGGTCGCAGCGCACGTCTTCGGCGAGGACGCGCTGCCTGGGCTGATCGCGGCGGGCATCGACTCGATCGAGCACGGCACCGGGCTCACCGCCGACCTGCTGGGCGAGGTCGCGGCACGCGGGATCGCCGTCGTCCCCACGCTGATCAACATCGACAACTTCCCGTCGATCGCCGCGCAGGGCGAGTCGAAGTTCCCGGCCTACGCCGCGCACATGCGCGCTCTGCACGCCACCTCGCGGGCGCGGGCACGTGCCGCGTGGGAGGCGGGCATCCCGCTGTTCGCCGGTACGGACGCGGGCGGGTCGATGGAACACGGGCTCATCCGCGACGAGGTCCGCGCGTTGGTCGAGGCGGGCATCCCGCAGCCGGAGGTGATCGCGCAGGCGTCCTGGCGGGCCCGCGAGTGGCTTGCGCTGCCGGGTCTGGTCGAGGGGGCGCCGGCCGACCTGATCGTCGCGGACGCCGACCCGCGCGCCGAGCTGACCGCGTTCGACCGACCGCTGCGGACCGTGCTCCGCGGCCGGATCATCCGTTGATCGCCGACCGCGCCGCCGGCTGCCTGGTCGGGCTGGCCTACGGGGATGCCCTCGGCGCGCCGTACGAGTACGGTTCCCGCCCGCTGCCGGATGACGGGCGCCCGCGCATGCTCGGCGGCGGGCTGGGCAACTTCGAGCCGGGGCAGTGGAGCGACGACACGCAGATGGCCATCTGCATCGCCCGAGCCGCCCTGGACGCCGATCTGGCCAGCGAGGACGGCCTGGACGCCGTGGCGGCCCGCTTCCAGGAGTGGTTCGCGAGCCATCCACCCAACATCGGCGTGCAGACCTCCCGCGTGCTGCGCGACGCCGAGTCGCTGCGCGGCCGCCCGGCGCAGCGCCTGCGCCAGGCCGCCGCCCGGCTGCACGAGCAGACCGGCGTCACGGCCGGCAACGGGGCGCTGATGCGCACAGCGCCGATCACCCTTGCCCTGCACGGGAATGCCGACGCGATCAGCGCGACAGCGCGCGCGGTCGCGGAGCTGACCCATGCCGACCTGCTGGCCGGCGACTCCTGCGTGCTGTGGTGCCTGGCAATCGACACCGCGCTTTCGGGCGCCCCCATCGGCGTCGCCGAGCACGTCGGCGCGCTGCCAGCCGAGCGCCGAACCGACTGGGCCAACTGGATCGCCGCGGCAGACGGCGCGCGTCCGAGCACCTTCCCCGACAACGGGTTCACCGTCACCGCGCTGCAGGCAGCCTGGGCGGGCATCCGGTGGTCACGTGGCCGCGGCGTCAGCAGCTTCGAGCGGATGGTGCACGACGCGATCTACGCCGGCGGCGACACCGACACGGTCGGCGCGATCGCCGGCGCACTGGCCGGTGCCGGATGGGGCCTGACCCAGCTCGCGGTCGAGGAGCAGGACCTGCTGCACGGTTGGCCCGGCATGCGGCGCGACGACCTGGTGGACTTGGCCCGGCAGCTCGTCGCCGCGCGGCCGTAGCATCCCGGTCATGGCACGGGTGCTCACCGCGCAGGCCGAGGACTTCCCCCGCTGGTACCAGGACGTCATCGCGAAGGCGGAGCTTGCCGACAACGGTCCGGTTCGCGGCACCATGGTGATCCGTCCGTACGGGTACGCGATCTGGGAGCGCATCCAGGCCGAGCTGGACGCCCGGATCAAGGCGCTCGGCGCGCAGAACGCCTACTTCCCGCTGTTCATCCCCGAGTCGTACCTGCGCCGGGAGGCCGAGCACGTCGAAGGGTTCAGCCCGGAGCTCGCGGTCGTCACGCACGCGGGCGGCAAGGCGCTCGACGAACCGGTGCTGGTTCGCCCCACGTCGGAGACGGTGATCGGCGAGTATTTGGCCAAGTGGGTGAACAGCTACCGCGATCTCCCGCTGCTGCTCAACCAGTGGGCCAACGTCGTGCGGTGGGAGCTGCGGCCCCGGATCTTCCTGCGCACCAGCGAGTTCCTCTGGCAGGAGGGGCACACGGCGCACGCGACCGAGGCCGACGCGCGCGCGTACGCCCGTCGGATCCTGCACGAGGCGTACCAGGCGCTGATGGTCGACGTGCTCGCCATCCCCGTCGTCGTCGGGCGCAAGACCGCGCAGGAGCGCTTCGCCGGCGCGGTGAACACGCTCACCTGCGAGGCGATGACCCGCGACGGCAAGGCGCTGCAGATGGGCACCTCCCACGAGCTGGGGCAGAACTTCGCCCGCGCGTTCGAGATCGCCTACTCCGCGGCGGACGGCAGCCGGGAGCTCGCCTGGACCACGTCGTGGGGGGCGTCCACCCGCATGGTCGGCGGCGTGATCATGGTGCACGGGGACGACGACGGGTTGCGCCTGCCGCCCGCGCTGGCGCCGATCCAGGTCGTGGTGCTCGCGGTGAAGGCCGAGGTGTGCGATGCCGCGCACCGGCTCGGTGACGAGCTGCGGGCATCAGGCGTCAGGGCGAGCGTCGACGACCGGGTCGACACACCGTTCGGCCGCCGCGCCGTTGGGTGGGAGCTCAAGGGCGTGCCGCTGCGGATCGAGCTCGGCCCCCGGGATGTCGCCGCCGGCACTGCGGTGGTGGTGCGGCGGCTATTCGGCGCCAAGGAACCGATGCCGCTGGACGGCTTGCCCCCCGCGATCCGCGAGCTGCTTGCCGCCGAGCAGCGCGCCATCTTCCGCGCCGCGCTCGCCGAGCGAGACGCGCGGATCGCCGACGTCGACAGCGTGGCCGGCGCCGCCGCGACCGGTGCGCGAGGATGGGCGCGGATCAGCTGGGCGGCGCTCGGCCCGGCCGGCGAGGCCGAGCTCGCCCGGTCGGGCGTCACCGTCCGCTGCCTGCAACGCCCTGACGGGTCGGTGCCGGACAGCGACGACGAGGCCGACCTGGTCGCCTACGTCGCCCGCTCCTACTGAGCGCACCTCCCGCTGTTGATGTTGGACTAGTGGTCGAATATCAGCCACTAGTCCAACATCAACAGCTATGAGTGGGTGGGGTCCGGTCAGCTGCGTGCTCAACAGCGAGGCGAGCGCGTGCCGGTGCCAGTCGTGCGGCGCCCGTGGGACCGGGTCGCGTCACGTAGGTAGCGACCGCGACGCGATCACGTCCCGGTACCAGTACGCGGAGTCCTTCAACCGGCGTTGCTCGGTCTGGAAGTCGACATGGACCAACCCGAACCGTTTGGCGAATCCCCACGCCCACTCGAAGTTGTCGAGCAGCGACCAGGTGAAGTAGCCCCGCACGTCGACGCCGGCCCGAAGCGCCGCGCCGACCGCCGCCAGATGGCCGTGCAGGTAGGCGATCCGATCCGCGTCGTGGACCGCGCCTGACTCGTCGACGGCGTCGTCGAAGGCAGCGCCGTTCTCGGTGATCAGCAGCGGCATGCCCGGATAGTCGCGGTGCACCCGTAGCAGCAGCTCGGTGAGGCTGCCCGGCTCGATCCGCCAATGCATCGCCGTGTACGGGCCGGGTTGCGGCAACGAGTACGCCAGGTGGCTGCCCGGCCACGGTGTCGGGCCGACCGCGCCCTGCGGGTCGTTCACCCAGCGGCCGTTGGACTGGGCGGCGAGCTCCGGCGTCGCCGCGGCGACAAGCGAGGGCGAGTAGTAGTTGATGCCCAGCGTGTCAAGCGGCGCGGCGATCGTGGCAAGGTCGCCGTCGCGCACGAAGCTCCAGTCGGTGATGTGCTCCAGGTCGGCGATCAGGTCCCGCGGATAGCGCCCGCGCAGGATCGGCTCGAGGAAGATCCGGTTCGCCATCCCGTCCACGTGTCGTACCGCGTCCTGGTCCGCGGAGCTGCCGGACGCACCCCGCACGACGGCGAGGTTCAGCGTGACCGACACCTGACCGGCGGGCGGCAGCAGCGCACGCAGGGCCGCGGTGGCCTGTCCGTGCGCCAGCATCAGGTGGTGCGCCGCGACGAGGGCGATGCGCGGGTCGGTGAGCCCGGGGGCGTGCACGCCGGACGCGTGGCCGAGGAAGGCCGCGCACCACGGCTCGTTCAGCGTCGTGAACTTGCCTACCCGGTCGCCCAGCGCGCCCGCGACCGCCGTCGCGTAGTCCGTGAACCGCGCGCACGTTTCGCGGTTCGCCCAGCCGCCGCCGTCCTGCAGCCACTGCGGCAGGTCCCAGTGGTAGAGCGTCACCACCGGCTCGATGCCCCGTTCCAGTAGGCCGTCGACGAGACGCTCGTAGAAGTCCAGCCCATCCCGGTTGACGCCGCCGGACGCCGACGGCACGATCCGCGGCCAGGCGATCGAGAAGCGATACGCGCCCACGCCGATGTCGCGCATGATGTCGAGATCTTCGGCCCAGCGATGGTAGTGGTCGCAGGCGATGTCGCCGGTGTCACCACGCTGGATCTTGCCCGGCGTGTGGCTGAACGTGTCCCAGATCGACTCCGTGCGGCCGTCCTCCTTGGCAGCGCCCTCGATCTGGTACGCGGCGGTCGCGGCGCCGAAGAGGAAGTCTTGGGGAAAGTCGGTCACTGCGCTGCTCCATGGTCGTCGGTCAGTCGGCAGATTCGCACGCCGTACGGCGGCAGGGTGAGGTCGGTGACGAGCGCATCGGTATGCAGGTCACGCAGCGCGCCGTTCGACAACGGACGGACGGTCAACGGCCGGTGGTGCAGGCTGGCGAACCACACGAAGCGGCGGCCGTCGGCGTGCACCAGCCCGTCGGTGCTGACGCGCGGATCGGGCACCCGAACCGGGCGTTCCACCCCGGCGTGCACGGCGAGCGCGTCGTAGAGCCGCCAGGTCTGCTCCGGGTTCACCCGGCCCTGCGCCGCGGCGAAGTACTCGATCGGATAGGTGGCAAGGACCGCGGTTCCCGCACCGTGGTCCTTGCGGACGAGGGCCGGACGCCCCTGCATGTCGCGGGCGACCACCCGCCCGGTGGTTTCCGTCACCGGCAGATACGCCCGGGCGTTCGCGTTGCCGGCCGCGCGCACCGTCACCGTGTCGCCACGTCGCAGGGATCCGAAATCCTCGGTGAACGTGATCTCGACGGCATAGTCATCGACCGGGTCGTTGAGGCCGTAGACGAGCCGGTGCTCGACGCCGAAGAGCTCCTCCGTCGCGCTCCACCACGGCCCGCGCTGGAACGAGCTCGAACCGGCCGCGTACGAGGCGTAGACCGTCGCACCGCCCTGCGCCAGCTCGCGCAGGCGCAGCCAGCCCGGCGCGGTCAGCTGCTTGGTGGACGGCAGAAGGTAGAGCGCCGCACCGGAAGGAATGCCGTCGCGCTCACGCACGAACGCGACAGGCAGGTCGGCCTCGCGGGCCGCGACGTGCGCCTGTTCCAGCCCGGCGACGGCGAACGTGCGGTCTTCGGTCGGGATGTGCGCCGACTCGACATGCTCGCCGACGACCAGCGCGGCCGAGGCCGGCCAGCGTTCGCACTGCTGATAGTCGACGGCGTCGAGCACCGCGGCGAACTCGCGCAGCTCGTGCAGTGTCGGCTTGGGCGTGCCGTCGCTGGTCGTGAGGCCGAAGTGCAGCTCGAAGGGATGGTGCCGGTACGGATCCTGACCGACCAGGTCGTCGAAGTCGGTGTTGTTCCATGCCAGCCAGCCGGTGGCGCCGCCGAGCAGGGAGTGGTGCAGCGTCTGCCGGTAGTAGTGCGCGCCGTGCTCGGCCGATGCGAAGTCGCTGGACAGGCCGAACTCCTCCAGCACGACGGGGCGGGCGCCGACCGCCGCCAGCTCGCAGGCAAACCCTGCCTTCAGGTACTGGCGCACGACGTCGGTCTCCATCCGGTACACGTGCGGGCCGACGAAGTCGGTGAAGGTGGCCAGCTCTCGTACCGAGAAGCCGTTGTCCTCCCCGGTGACCTCGACACCCCACGCGCCGTCGCCGATCGACACCGGCTGGCTGCCGCCTCCGGCGCGCACCGCCTGCACCATGAGCCGCGCCCAGGCGCTCACCGTCTCCGCCGGTGCGGCGCCGCCATAGATCGGCATCTCGTTACTGATGAGCCAGCCGGTGATCGCCGGGTGCGCGGTGAAGCGTCGGGTCATCTCCTCGATGAACCAGGCCTGCCGTGCCACGAGCCACACGTCGCGGTAGAGGTCGCGCCCGGCGCGCCACGGCGGGTCCCAGTTCTGCCCGGACATGTGGCCCACGACGAACGTCGGGATCGTCGCCATCCCGGCCTCTGCGTGCAGGTCGAGGAACTCGCCGAAGCGGGCGGCCAGCTTGTCGTCGACCGCGTCCGGCGTCGGCATGAAGTCCGGCCAGTAGAAGAACGAGCGGGTGACGCCGAGCCCATGGGCCGCCAGCACGGCGAGTTCCTGGCGCACGACGTCGCGGTCGAAGTTGCGCCACATCAGCGGCCCGCCGGCGCGCGACCAGAAGTTCGCGCCGAGCCACCGGGCGGGCAGCTTGGCGAAGTTGCGGTGCATCACTTCACGGCGCCGCTGGTGAGGCCGGCGATCAGGTAGCGCTGCAGTAGCAGGAACGCGATGACGATGGGGATGCTGACCACGAACGAGGCGGCCATGACCTGGTTCCAGTACACGCCGGTCTGCGTCGAGTACCCCTGCAGGCCGATGGCCAGCGTCTGTCCGTTGCCGTTGGTCATCACCGATGCGAAGAGGATCTCGCCCCACGACGTCATGAACGCGTAGACCGCCACCGCCACCACGCCGGGACGTGCGGCTGGGAGCACGACGCGGAACAGCGCGCCCAACGCCGTCGCGCCGTCGACCCGGGCCGCCTCGTCGAGCTCCTTCGGAATCCCCTCGAGATAGCCGGCCAGCATCCAGATCGAGAACGGCAGCACGAACGTCAGGTAGGTGATGATCAGCCCGGTGCGCGTCTCGTAAAGCTGCAGGCCGATGCTGTTGTGGATCGACACGAAGATCAGGAACAGCGGCAGCAGGAACAGGATGCCCGGGAACATCTGCGTCGACAGCACCGTCGTGGTGAAGACCCGCCTGCCCGCGAAGCTGTATCGGGAAACCGCGTACGACGCGAACACCGCGATGATCACCGAGAAGACGGTGGCCACCGTGCACACGATGATGCTGTTCAGGAAGTAGGTCGCGAGCGGGATGGTGTGCCACATGTCGAAGTAGGGCCGGACCGTGAAGTGCGACGGCCACCACTTGAAGCTGGCGTCGCTGGCCACGTCGCCGAGCGGCTTCACCGACGAGATGAGCATCGTGTACAGCGGAAGGAGCGTGAAGAGCGCGACGAGGGCGATGACCGCCCACCGGAATACCCGGAACGCGGTGGACTCATGAGACACTGCGACGCCTCCGGTTCGCGATCGGCAGGTAGACGGCGGTGACGAGCAACAGGAAGAGCAGCATCATCACGCTCATCGCCGAGCCGTAGCCGAAGTTCCAGACCTGGAACGAGTTCTCGTAGATGTGGATCGACATCAGGTCCGCTGACGGCGGTACCGAATTGCTGAAGAGCACGAACGGCGTGTTGAAGTCGTTGAACGTCCAGAGGAAGAGCATCAGCAGCAGCACGGTGTTCACTGGGCGCAGCATCGGCAGCGTCACCCGGAAGAACTGCGACCACGGACCGGCGCCGTCGATGGCGGACGCCTCGTAGACCTCGTTCGGCAGGCTCTGCATTCCAGCCATGATCATCAGGAAGGCGAACGGCCACTGCCGCCAGATGGCGACCACCGCGGTGGAGAAGAAGGCGTTGTTCCCGATCAGCCAGAACGGCTTGTGGCTGACCAGGTGCAGGTCGTGGACGAGCAGTTGGTTGATCATGCCGTTGTCCCGCTGCAGCATGAAGTTCCAGATGATGATGCCGGCGAAGATGGGCAGCGCGTAGGGCAGCAGGAACAGCGTCCGGATCGGGCCGCGGCCGAGGAACGGGCGCTGAAGCACCCACGCCGCGACCAGGCCGATGCCCCAGGAGAACGTCACCACGACGACGGTGTACAGGCAGGTGATCTCGAAGGAGTGCAGCAGCGACTTGCCGACCGGGCCGGAGAAGTCCAGCGCGATGCGGTAGTTCGACAGGCCCGCGCTCGGCGCCTGCGACCAGTTCTGGATGTATTCCTGGGTGAGCTTGATGAAGCTGATCCAGATGCCGATGGCCATCGGCACGATGTGGATCAGCAGCTCCAGCACGATGGCCGGGATCAGCAGCAGGTAGGGTGTGGCCGTCTTCCAGCTGAGCCGCCGGCGCCGTCGCCGCGGCGGAGCACCTGCGACGCCGACGTCCTTACGCGCGGTCGTGGTGCCGACTGCCACCGGTCGTCCCCTTCCGAGCGGGTTCCCTGGGCGCGCCCACCTCGCCCAGGGAACCGTGCGACTTCTCTTACCCCTGCCGCCGGGTCAGCTCGACGGCATCTTTCCCTGAGCCTGCTGCATCGCCGCCTGGATGTCACTGGTCGTGACGTTGCCTCCGGTCGCGGCTTTCCCGATCAGCGGCGTCATCGCCTGGCCGACCGCGGTCTCCATGTCGGCCTCGTACTTGGTGAGCGGCAGTGGTTCGGCCTTCTTGGCGAGCACGTCGGCGAAGACCTTCGCCTCGGTCGGGTCGTTGGTCCACGTTGCCTTGCCGTTGACGTTGATCGGCAGCGCGGTGAACTGCTTGTCGAGGGTCTCCTGCGCGTCCGGGTCTGTCATGAACTTCACGAACGCCTCGTCGGCCGCGATGTGCTTGGAGTTCTTGAAGATGGACAGGTTGATGCCGGCCGGGAAGCTCGCGATGTCCTTACCGCCCGAGGGCAACGGGCTCGGCGCCGGGATCGCCACCACGCCGTAAGCGCTCGGGCTCATTCCGGCCTGCTCGATGGTCGAGTCGGCGTTGTTCTGGTTCATGACCATCGCGGCCTTGCCCTTGGCGAAGTCGGTGACCGCCTCGGGACCCTTGCTGTACTGGGCGTCACCCGGGTTGACGACCTTGTCGGTGCCCATCAGGTCGACGTACTGCTTGATGCCCGCGACGACGCCGGGGGAGGTGAAGGTCGGCTTGTCGCCGTTGAACAGGTCGCCGCCGTTCTGCTTGCCGAAGATGAACGCGAAGTGAACGTTCTCGGTGTAGCTGCCGCCCTCCATCGCCATGCCGTAGACGCTCTTGGACGGGTCGGTCAGCGCCTTGGCGTCGGAGACCAGCTGCTGCCAGGTCGTCGGCGGCTGAAGGCCCTTCGCCTGGAACATCGCCTTGTTGTAGTACAGCCCGTAGGCGAGCCCGTAGAGCGGCACGGAGGTCGGGTCCTGGCCCGGCGCGCCGGACGTCGCCAGAGAGGCGGGGACGAACTTGTTCTTGCCGCCGATCGCGCTGAACGCCGCGGAGTCGAACGGCATGAACGCGCCCGTTGCCTGCAGCGACGGGGCCCAGGTGTTGCCGATGTTGAGCACGTCGGGACCCTGACCGCTGGTCGTCGCGGCGAGGATCTTGGTCTGCAGGTGCGCCCAGTCGATGACCTGCAGCTTCACCGTCACGCCGGTCTGCGCCTTGAACTTGTCCAGCTCGGGCTGCAGCGCGGTGTAGTCGCCCTGGACGGTGGGCGCCTGGTTGCTCGCCCAGTAGGTGATCGTCTGGCCCGAGATCGAACCACCGCTGCCGCTGCTGCCGCCGCTCGACGACGAGCTCTTGCCCGACGAACAGGCGCTTATGGCGAGCGCGGCGGCGGCCGCTAGGCCGACCGTGGCCTGCGCAGATCGGGTGAAGCGCGTGCGCATTGAACCTCCTGGTGAGTGTGGACGCCGGTCGTGCTGGATGCCGGAATTTGGGCGTGCCCGCTGTGCTCCCGGATCTGGAACCGCGTTGTGTGAGAGCGCTCTCACGAAGGTCGGGACCAGATTTGTTCACGCACACAACCAATGTCAAGGGTTTGCCGGGATTTCATCCGGTAGTCGACCGGATCGTTATCGAAGCGCCGCCTCGCCGAGTCAGGCGCTGTCACGCCGGACCAGCGCGACCGGCACGATGTGCCGCATCTCGTCGGGTTGGCCGTTGATGCGGTGCAGCAGCATCCGGGCCATCGCTGCGCCCATCTGGTCCAGGGATTGGTGCACGGTGGTCAGCGGGGGAACTGCGAGTTGTCCCTCGCGGCTGTCGTCGAAACCGACCACCGCGACGTCGTCGGGGACCCTGCGCCCGGACTCGACGATGGCGCGGATCGCGCCGATGGCGATGCGGTCGGAGGCGGCGAACACGCCGTCGATGTCGGGACTGGCGCGCAGCAGGCGCTGCATCGCTGCCGCGCCGGACTCGACGGTGAAGTCGGCGTGTTCAGTCAGCCGCTCCAGCGGCCGCAAGCCCGCCTCGGTCAGCGCGGTGCGGTATCCGGCGAGCCTGTCCTGGGCCGCCGTCATGTCCAGCGGGCCGGTGATCGTCGCGACGCAGCGTGCGCCCCGCTCGACCAGCGCGCGGGTTCCGATCAGCCCTCCGCCGACGTTGTCCGCGTCGACGTAGTGGATCCGCGCGGGGTCGCCGAACGGCCGTCCGGAGAGCACCGTCGGCACCCGCATCGCGGTGAGGTGGCGCGGCAGATCGTCGTCGCCGTGCAGCGACAGCAGCAGCACGCCGTCGACGTGACCGCCACCGGCATAGTGCTCGAACTGGCGTGCCTCGGCCTGCGAGCAGGCGATTACCAGGATCATCTGCAGGCCGGCGGCGGCGATCTCGCCTTGCGCTCCGCGCAGCATGCCGAGGAAGAACGGGTCGGTGAAGACGCGATCCTCGCTCTCGGCGACGACGAAGGCGACCGAGTCGGTGCGGCGGGTCACCAGCGCCCGGGCCGCCCGGTTGGGCGTGTACGCGATCTCTGCGGCGGCGGCGAGCACGCCGTCGCGCGAGGCAGGGCTGACGTTGCTCGCACCGCGCAGCACCCGGCTGGCGGTGGCGCGGGACACTCCGGCGCGCGCCGCGACCTCCTCCAGCGTCGGCGGCGTGCGCGAGTCCGGGAGCGAGGCTCGGTACGCCATCCCGCCTCCCGTGCGATCGCGCTGTTGTTGCGCCGGAGTGTAGAGCCCGCCGGGTGCCTGAAGGTGAAGTTGACGTCGCGACAATGGCTGCCCGCGTGTACCCGTCCCCGCCGCTGCTACCACGGCGGTGCACCATGGCCGCGGCGGTGGTTTCGGCACCGGCGCCGGCTCGTGGCACAATGACCGCGAAGAACCGATGACCGCGAAGAACCGATGACCGCGCAGAACCGATGACCGCGCAGAACCGATGACCGCGCAGAACCGACGACCGCGCAGAACCGATGACCGCGCAGAACCGGCCGGTAACGGGCCCCTCTCCCCGTGCCCGACCAGTCCACTCGGACGCCGCCCCGAGCACCCCACCTCCGGGACGCGCGTGTCCACCCCGGCAACCCTGGAGCACGTACACCCGTGGCAACCAAGATCAGGCTCATGCGTCTGGGCAAGATGCGCGAGCCGCATTACCGCATCGTCGTCGCCGACGCCCGCGTCAAGCGTGACGGCCGGTCGATCGAGACGATCGGCGAGTACCACCCGAAGAGCGATCCGTCGATCATCAAGGTCGACCCCGAGCGCGCCGCTTACTGGCTCGGCGCCGGCGCCCAGCCGACCGAGGCCGTCACGGCCATCCTCAAGGCCACCGGCGACTGGCAGAAGTTCAAGGGGCTCCCCGCGCCGGAGCCGCTGAAGGTCCCGGCGCCGAAACCGGACAAGCAGGCCAGGTTCAACGCCGCGCTCGCCGAGACCTCGGGCGAACCCCAGGCCGAGGCGACCACGCCGCGCAAGAGGCCCGCCAAGCAGGCCGAGCGGCCCGTCGAATCGACGGCCGAGGCCGGGCCGGCCACAGGCGACAGCGATGACTCCGCCGGCAACGGTGCCGACACCGGCGGTGAGCAGGCAGGCGGCGGATGATCGAGCATCGCAGGGGCGCTTGCGGGGCCGAGACGCGCAGTGAATCGCTGCGATTGCGGGGTCCCCGCGAACTCGTGCCAGCGATTCCGTGGGTGCATGTGCGCCTGCGCGAAGAGCGGTGGGTGTAGTGCTCGAGGAGGCCCTCGAGCACCTCGTGCGCGGCATCGTCGACCATCCCGACGACGTGCGCGTCGACATGATCAGCAACCGGCGCGGGCAGCGGCTCGAGGTCCGGGTCCACCCCGACGACCTGGGCCGGGTGATCGGTCGCAACGGGCGAACGGCGCGCGCGCTGCGGCAGGTCGTCAACGGCGTCGGTGGCAAGGGCATCCGGGTCGACGTGGTCGACGTCGACCGTCCCTGAGCCGGCGGCGCAACGAGCGGTGAGCGCGCCCCGCATCGAGCCGACCGGCAGCCCGGCCTCCGAGGACGCCGGGCCAGCGGCCGGGTCGGACGATGTGGCCGTCGGGCGCGTGGGGCCGGCGCACGGTATGCGCGGCGAGGTCTTCGTCGCGCCGTGGACCGACCAGCCCGACGAGCGGTTCCGGTCCGGTGCGCAGCTGCGCACGAGCGGCGGCGCCACCCTCACCGTCGAGTCGTCGCGGCTGCACGGTGGGCGCCTGGTTGTGCGATTCACCGGCGTCGACAACCGTGCGGCCGCCGAGGCGCTGCGCGGCATCGAGCTGCTCATCTGCGCCTCGGCCCGGCCGCCGCTCGACGACCCGGACGACTTCTACGACACCGATCTCGTCGGACTCGCCGCGCACTTGCCGGACGGCCGTCCGCTCGGTCCGGTCCGCGAGGTCGTGCATGCCACGGGTGGCGACTACCTCGTCATCGACGTCGACGGCAGGGCGCGCCTGGTGCCCTTCGTGGCGGCGATCGTGCCCGAAGTCAACCTCGCCGAAGGCACCGTGACGGTCGACCCGCCCGAGGGCCTGCTCGAGCTGTGACGGCCATCCGATGACCATCAGGCTGGACGTCGTCACGATCTTCCCTGACTACCTCGCCGCACTGCGGCTCTCCCTCGTCGGTCAGGCGATCGAGCGAGGCGAGATCGACCTACGCGTGCACGACCTGCGGCAGTGGACCGGCGATGTCCACCGCACCGTCGACGACACGCCCTACGGCGGCGGGCCGGGCATGGTGATGCTCCCCGAGCCGTGGGGGCTGGCGCTGGACGCCATCGCCCCACCGGACCAGCCGGCCCAACCGCGGCTGATCATTCCCACACCCGCGGGTCGGCCGTTCGTCCAGGCACGGGCGGCGGAGCTGGCCCGCGAGACCTGGTTGCTCTTCGCATGCGGCCGTTATGAGGGCATCGACGCGCGGGTGGCCGAGTACGCCGGCCGACGCATGCGCGTCGACGAGGTGAGCCTCGGCGACTACGTGCTGGCCGGCGGGGAGGCGGCGGTGCTGGTCATCGGCGAAGCGGTCTGCCGTCTGCTGCCGGGGGTCCTCGGCAACGCGGACTCCGCCGCGCAGGACTCGTTCAGCGACGGCCTGCTCGAAGCGCCGGCGTACACCAAACCGGCGAGCTGGCGCGGCATCGATGTGCCGCCGGTGCTCCTCTCCGGCCATCACGGCGAGATCGCCCGCTGGCGGGCCGAGCAGTCCCGACTTCGCACGGCCGCGCGGCGGCCCGATCTGCTCAGCTGACGCGGTTTCGCGTCGCACAGCTCGATATGGCACCATCATGGCGTTGCCCGTGCGTGGGCGGCCACCCCAGTGTCTCGCCGAATTGCCGCGCGCGCTCGGCTCTGAGACACCGACACCGCACAATGCCCGAAGGAAGCGAAGCCGCGATGAACACCCTCGACACCCTCGACGCCGAGTCGCTGCGCGATGACGTGCCCGACTTCCGTCCCGGTGACACGCTCAAGGTGCACGTGCGCGTCGTCGAGGGCACGCGCTCGCGGATCCAGGTCTTCCAAGGCGTCGTCATCCGCCGCCAGGGCGGTGGGCTGCGCGAGACGTTCACCGTCCGCAAGGTCAGCTTCGGTGTGGGCGTCGAGCGGACCTTCCCGGTACACACGCCCATCATCGACCGGATCGAGGTCGTCACCCGTGGCGACGTCCGGCGGGCCAAGCTGTACTACCTGCGTGACCGGCGCGGCAAGGCCGCGAAGATCAAGGAGAAGCGCGCGACCGTCGCGCGCTGATCTTGCGGCGACCGCGCGAGCAGATGGCCGGCGACGACGACGTCGTGGCACACGAGGCCACGCCCCACCCTTCGCCGGCGCCGAACCGCCCGGGCGCCGGTGAGTCCGACGCGTCCGCCGCCGACAGCGAGCTGGCCGAGAACCTAGGGATCGACGGCGTCGCCGACCCGGACGAAGCCGCGGGCCCAGCACCGCGCCCGGCGGATCCGTCTCGGGTGCAACCACCCGACGCGTCGTCGCCCGCGTCGGGTGGGGGGCCCGACGGGTCGCCAACCGGTCGCCGCGCCAAACGCGAGAAGAAGCGCAAACGGGCAAAGGCGCCCTGGTGGGAGCTCCCGCTGCTGATCGCGGTCGCCGTCGCCGTCGCCGTGCTGATCAAGACCTTCCTGATCCAGCCGTTCTACATCCCGTCGCAGTCGATGGAGCCCACGCTGCACGGTTGCCCCACCTGCTCCGGCGACCGGATCCTGGTCTACAAGCCGATCTACGACCTACGCGATCCGCACCCCGGCGACATCATCGTCTTCCGGGCGCCGAGCGACGTCTGGTTCGACAACGAGCCCACCCCCGCGTCGCCGAGCAACCCGATCGTTCGCGGTGTGCGCTGGGTCGGCCAGTTCATCGGCGTGGTCCCGCCGGACGAACACGACCTCGTCAAACGCGTGATCGCCGTCGGCGGGCAGACCGTCCAGGGCCTGGCGAACGGGCAGATCCAGGTCAGCGACGACGGGGCAGCCGGCCCCTGGCGCACGCTGTCTGAGCCGTACATCTCCGCGCCGCTGAGCGGCCAGGACGCGATCTTCGGCCCGGTGACCGTGCCGAAGGGGCGGCTGTGGGTGATGGGCGACAACCGTCCGGACTCCGCCGACTCCCGCTACCACTTCGAGTACGACTACAAGGGCGACGCGGTGGCCAGCACGGTGCCCATCAGCGACGTCATCGGCAAGGCCATCGTGATCGCGTGGCCGCCGTCGAGGTGGCGGACGCTCGGCACGCCCGCGACGTTCACTCACGCTGCGGCCGGCGCGATGCCGGTGCTCGGCGCGGTCGCGATCGTGCTGCCGGTGTTCGCGCTGCGCCGCCGCCGTCGCTCCCGATGAGCGAGCCGATCGCTCGTACGGGCGGTCGGCTGCTGCTGCTCGACCCGAACGGTCGGGTGCTGCTGATCCACGAGCGGCTCGACGTCGACAGCCGGGACACCCACTGGCTCACTCCGGGCGGCGGGCTGGAACCGGGGGAGACCCCGCTGATGGCCGCGGTGCGGGAGACCTACGAGGAGACCGGTATCCGGGCCGCGCTGCCGGATACCGCTCCCGAGGTGTTTCGTGCGCGCCGAGCATGGTCGTGGGACGGCCGTCACTACGACCAGGTCGACCACTACTTCACCGCCCAGGTCGCCGGCGGCATCGCGACCGCGCCGACCCATCCCACCCCCGCCGAGCGTGCCGCGTTGCTCGGGCATCGCTGGTGGTCCGTGGCCGAACTGCGCGCGAGCAGCGAACGGTTCGAGCCACCGGGGATCGCCGACCTGCTGGACGCCCTCGGTCGGGCCGGGTCGCGCGGGTAACGTGTGAGCGTCATGGCAGTTCGCCCCAGCCTGCCGCCGCCAGCCCTACCGCGGCCCCGGGTAGTCGTGCGGCGTGACAGCGGCCTGTGCGCATACGAGACGGCGCTGATGCGTGCGGGGTTCGCGCCAGTGGCGGGCACCGACGAGGCCGGGCGCGGCGCCTGCGCGGGCCCTCTGGTGGTGGCTGCGTGCATCCTGGCGCCGGGGCGCCGCGGCCGCATCGACGACCTGGCCGACTCGAAGCTGCTCGCACCGGCGGTCAGGGAGCGGCTCTACGACCAGATCCTGCGGGTGGCCGTCGCGCACGCCGTCGTCGTGGTGCCGGCCGCCGAGATCGACGCCTACGGGCTGCACGTCGCCAACGTCGCCGGCATGCGGCGGGCGCTTGCCGCGCTGCAGCCGGCTGCGACGTACGCGCTGACCGACGGCTTCCCGGTTCCCGGGCTGGGTGTGCCGGCGACCGCGGTGTGGAAGGGCGACGCGGTGGTGGCGTGTATCGCCGCGGCGTCCATCCTCGCCAAGGTCACGCGGGACCGGATGATGGTCGAGCTTTCCGAGCACTACCCGCAGTACGACTTCGCCCGCCACAAGGGCTACGTCACGCCCGAACACACGGCGGCGTTGGCCGTGCATGGGCCGTGCGCGCAGCACCGGGCGTCCTACATCAACGTGCGCCGAGCTGCGGCGTTACACGGCCCGCTGCCGGTGCGGGAGAATGAGCTGACCGCACCCGAGCAGGAGAGAACCGCGTGAGCACCGAGGACCTCGAGAACTACGAGACCGAGATGGAGCTGCAGCTCTATCGCGAGTACAAGGACATCGTCTCCCAGTTCAGCTACGTGGTCGAAACCGAGCGCCGCTTCTACCTGACCAACGACGTCGACCTGCAGCCGCGCAGCGCCGACGGCGAGGTGTACTTCGAGCTGACCATGCATGACGCGTGGGTGTGGGACATGTACCGGCCGGCTCGGTTCGTCAAGACGGTTCGGGTCTTGACGTTCAAGGACGTGAACATCGAGGAGCTGGACAAGCCCGAGTTGGAGCTCCCCGACGCCAAGGGCGGCGGCTTCGGCCGCTAGTCGCTCGCCCTGGCGCCGTCAAGTCGGCCGTCCACAGCCGGGTGATTGGTCCACAGACCGTCGATCGGGGCTGCGCCGACCGACGGCGTCCGGAAGTCTCGCGGTATGCGAGCCAAGGACGCGCTGGGCCAGTACGGCGAGCAGGTCGCCACGCGGCACCTGGCCGCCGCAGGCCTGCAGATCCTCGCTCGCAACTGGCGCTGTCCGGACGGCGAACTCGACATCGTCGCGCGCGACGGCGGGGTACTGGTCTTCTGCGAGGTCAAGACCCGTACCTCGACGTCGTACGGCGATCCCGCCGAGGCGGTGGTCGGACGGAAGGCGGCTCGGCTGCGACGTCTCGCGCTGCGCTGGCTGGCCGAGCAGCGAGCTGCTCGCGGCAACACCTCGTTCTGGCCGGAGATGCGGTTCGACGTGGTGAGCGTGCTCCGGCCGCCGTGCGGCGCGGCCGAGGTACGCCATGTGCGGGGGGCCTTTTAGATGGCGATCGCCCGCACGCTGGCCGTCGCGCTCGTCGGGGTCACCGGTCAGCTCGTCGAGGTCGAGGCCGATCTCTCGGCCGGTCTGCCGGGGCTCACCCTCACCGGACGGGCCGACACCTCGGTCGTCGAGGCCCGTGATCGCATTCGCGCGGCCGTGTTGAACTCGGCAGCGCCATGGCCCAACCGTCGGATCACGCTCGCGCTCCTGCCCGCCGACGTGCGCAAGGTCGGCTCACGCTTCGACCTCGCGATGGCGCTGGCCGTGCTTGGCGCCGACGAGACGATCCGCGCGCAGGCGATCGCCGACGCGGTGTGGATCGCCGAGCTCGGCCTGGACGGACGGCTGCGCCCGGTGCGTGGCGTGCTCCCCTCGATCGTAGCCGCGCGCCGCGAGGGGGTACGCCGCGTCGTCGTCGCCGAGGCGAACGCCGCCGAAGCAGCCCTGGTCGACGGCGTCGACGTCCGGGCGGCCCGCGACCTCGGCCAGGTCCTCGCCTGGCTGCAGGGCGCGGGCCCGGCACCGGCGGTTGCCGAGCCCAGCCCGTCATCGTCGGCTGACCCCGCGGCGCTCGACCTTGCCGACGTGGCGGGTCAGGCGACGGCCAAGCGGGCGCTCGAGATCGCGGCCGCGGGGCGGCACCACATCTACCTGATCGGCGCGCCGGGCGCCGGAAAGACCATGTTGGCCGAGCGCTTGCCGGGCATCCTGCCGCCGCTCGACGACTCCGCTGCGCTGGAGGTCACCGCCGTGCACTCGGTCGCCGGAGCGCTCCCGGTACAGGCACGGCTCGTCCGCCGGGCACCGTTCCTGGCCCCGCACCACACCTCGTCGGTCGCCGCGCTGGTCGGCGGCGGGTCGGGCATCGCCGGACCGGGCGCGATCTCGCTGGCGCATCACGGCGTCCTGTTCTTGGACGAGGCGCCCGAGTTCCAGGTGTCGGCGCTCGACGGGCTACGCCAGCCGCTGGAGAGCGGCTATGTCGTGCTGCACCGGAGCGGCGGCGCCGTGACCTACCCGGCCCGGTTCCTGCTCGTGGCCGCGGCCAATCCCTGCCCGTGCGGCAACCGCGCCACGGAGTGTTCCTGTCCGCCGCAGGCACGCCGGCGCTACCAGCAGCGGCTCTCCGGGCCGTTGCTCGACCGGATCGACCTGCGAGTCCACGTCGACCCCGTGCCGCATGCCGAACTGCTCACCGAGCCGGTCGCCCGGGAGCCCAGCTCGGTGGTTGCCGCCCGCGTGGCCGCGGCGCGCCAGGCCGCAGCCGAGCGGTGGCACCCGTGCGGGTGGCAGACGAACGCCGCAGCACCCGGCGCGCTGCTCCGCCGCCGACCATGGCTGCTTCCTCGTGCCGCCCTGGCTCCGGCGGAGGAGCATCTCGAGCGCGGTCAGCTCTCCGCCCGGGGCTTCGACCGCGTGCTTCGCCTGGCCTGGACGATCGCCGACCTTGGCGGCCGGGACCGTCCCGACGCCGGCGACGTCGCCGAGGCGGTCTTCTTCCGCACCGGTCGCGCGCACTCGTGGGCGGCATGAGATGACCGCCGACGACGACGAGGTGCTGCTCGCCAGGGCGTACCTGAGCCGGGTGGCCGAGCCCGCATGCCTGCCGGTGTGCAGGCTGGTGCGCGAGCGTGGCGCCGTCGAGGCCGCGACGGCGATCCGCGCCGGTGAGGTCCAGGCCGATATCGCCGCAGCGACCGAGGCACGCCGGCTCAGTGCCGACCCGCACGCCGACCTCGAGGCCGCCGCGCGCCACGGCGTGCGGCTCGTCGTCCCGGAATCCGACGAGTGGCCACACTTTGCGTTCGCCGCGCTTGAGGCTACCGGCCGGGCGCGGCTACGCAGCTACGACGAGGGAAACCGGACGCAGCAGGAGGGCGGCGACCCGGTCCCGCCGCTTGCCTTGTGGGCCCAGGGCGACGCGGACCTGACCTCGGCCGCCGTGCGGTCCGTGGCGCTGGTCGGGGCGCGGGCAGCCAGCGGGTACGGCGAGCACGTGACGGCGCAGCTGTCCTACGGTCTGGCCCGTCGCGGCGTCATGGTGGTCTCCGGGGGCGCATACGGCATCGATGCGGCGGCGCATCGGGCGGCGCTCGCGGCCGACGGCGTGACCGTGCTGGTCTCCGCCGGTGGCCTCGACCGGCCGTACCCCGCTGGCAACGCCCGGCTCTACGAGCAGGCGGCGGCCACCGGGTTGGTCCTGTCGGAGAGCCCGCCCGGCTCGGCGCCGCAACGCCACCGCTTCCTGTCCAGGAATCGCCTGATCGCGGCGTTGTCGACCGGAACCGTGGTGGTCGAGGCGGCGGCCCGCTCTGGAGCGCTCAACACCGCTCGGCACGCCCGGACAATCGGCCGGCCGGTGATGGCCGTTCCCGGGCCGGTCACCTCCACCATGTCGGTCGGCTGCCATGACCTGCTCCGCGCCGAAATCAGTCCGGCATTGCTGGTGACCTCCGTCGACGACGTGCTGGTGATCGTCGGCTCGGTAGGTGAGGCAGAAGCGATGCATCACGCCTCGACGGTGCAGGGCGGAGTCGGCGACGGGACGGGCGGCGAGCTTCGCGGTGTGCTCGACCGGCTGGATCCGATCGCCCGCCGGGTGTTCGACGGGCTGTCGGCGGGCCGGCCGGTCCGAGAGGACGAGCTCGCACTGCGCAGCGGCGTGAGCCCGGTCGAGGTGATCCGCGCGCTGCCCGCGCTGCGGTTGGCCGGCCTGGTCGAGGGCAGCGACGACGGCTTCCGGATCATCCCCGAGCTCAGGCGCGCCGGGCGCCGGTCCAGGCCACCGCCGAGCGTGCTGCCAGCTCGCTGACGCCGAAGGCGTGGCCCGCCGCGGCAGTCGCCCGTGATGGCTGGTCTGCGTGGCGGCTTGACCGCTGCCCGACGCTGCCGGACCGTCGAGCCGTGCGTACGGCGGGCGACGAGCGGGGCCCCGGCCGGCCGGCGACTCGGCGGCCGGCGAGCATCCGGCCGGCTAGCAAAGGGGAGCCCGGCGCGGAATCCGCCACGGACGCCACGCACCTGCCGGAGCCGATGGCGGCGGCCGTCGAATCCTTCGAGCGTCACCTGACGCTCGAACGCAACCGCTCGGCGCACACGGTGCGCGCTTACCGTGGCGACGTCGTCAGTCTCCTTACGCACCTGCACCGGCTCGGCGGGGTTGCGGTCGGCGATCTGGACCTCGGCGCCCTGCGCGGCTGGCTGGCCAAGCTGCGCAAGGACGGAGCCGCACGTGGCACGGTCGCCCGCCGGGCGGCCGCGGCGCGCACGTTCACCGCCTGGGCTCGCGAGGCCGGGTTGCTGGAATCAGACCCTGGGCAGATGCTCGCCAGTCCACGCGCGCACCGCGCACTGCCACCCGTGCTCACCGAGGACGACGCTGCCCGGCTGATGGACGCGCAGCAGGGTGCCGAGCCTGATGCGGTTGCCCGCCGCGACCGGCTGATCGTCGAACTGCTCTATGCGACCGGAATCCGAGTCGGCGAACTGGTCGGGCTGGATGTGGACGACGTGGACCGGTCCCGGCGGGTCGTGCGGGTGCTCGGCAAGGGAAGCAAGCAGCGGACCGTGCCGTACGGCGTGGCGGCCGAACGCGCGCTGACGGACTGGCTGACGCGTGGCCGGCCGCAGCTCGCCACGCAGCAGAGCGGCGCGGCGCTGATCCTTGGCGCGCGCGGCGGCCGGATCGACCAGCGCAGCGTGCGACGCATCGTCCACCAGAGATTGCGCGGGGTCCCGGGCGCCCCGGACGTCGGACCGCACGGCTTGCGGCACACCGCCGCGACGCATCTGCTCGACGGTGGCGCCGACCTGCGGGCCGTGCAGGAACTGCTCGGCCACGCGAGCCTCGCCACGACTCAGATCTACACCCATGTCTCGGTCGAGCGGCTCCGGCGCGCGTATACCCAGGCCCACCCGCGCGCCTGACTCGGTGCTCCACGGCAGCAGCCGCACCGGCCCCAACCGGCGCAGTAGCAGCAGCGGGTCGAAGTAGGCCCCGCCGCGGCGAGCACCCCAGTGCAGGCAGTTCTGCGGAGCGCATGCCGCGTGCGCGCCGCGAAGTCGGCCGATCGTCGCGCCGGCTATGACCAGCTGGCCCGCCGTGACGGCCGGGACCACCGGCTCGTACTCGGTGCGAACACCGTCGGGATGGGCGAGCACAACGACGCCGCGGCCGGCAACCATGCCGGCGAAGCTGACCCGGCCGTAACCCGCCGCGAGCACCGGCTGGCCTGGTTCGGCCGCGAGGTCGACGCCGCGATGCCCGGCCGCGTACGGAGTCGGTGGCGCAGCGAACGCCCGGAGCACGCGCATTGCGCCCGCGACCGGTGGGCGGTATGTGCCCGCCTGGCTGCGCGGGCGAATCGGACCGGTCCCGCCCGGCGGTGTCGACGCGCTGACGGGCCGCGGGGCCGAAGCGCTCACCGGCTGCGGCGCGGTGCCGATCCGATCCGACGTGATGGCCGCGCGTGCGGGAATCGCGGCGCCGGTCGCAGCGTCGCACACCAGGCAGCCGCAGCCGAGCGCCAACACCCATCCCACGCGGAGCAAGCAGAGCAGAACCGAGGCCACGGCAGCAGCCTCAGGCCAGGGCAATGAGCCACGCCACCGCGAAACCGAATCTGTGGATAGCGGTTGCGTTATCCACAGCCGAGCGCGCGGAAGGTGCCGCAACGGCGGTGCGCGCACCAGCCGGCGGCGCCGGCCCGGGTGCAGCCAGAGCATGCGTGAACGCATGAGGCGCCCTAGGGACCCCCGGGACCAACCCCTGGTCGCTGATTAGGGAGTTGTGCGGATGCGACGCCCCACCTCAGCCGCGCAGTGTCGAGCACGTACGAACGACCGAGTGCCCGAAGGAGGCAGCACCGATGTCCGAGCTCTTCCCCACCATCGCACGCGCCGAGGCCGACTACCGCCGTGAGCGCATCACCGCCGACTTCCGCAGTGCCCGTCGCGCCCCGCGGCGCGACCATCGCGACCCGCGCAGCCGTGCTTACCGCTGGCACCCGCGCTGGCACGACGCCGCGTGAGGCAGCTGGTCCACAGGGCGGCCAGGGCCGCCGATCCCGCGTCCGGCGCAACCGCTGCGCCGGACGCCCGGCCAGTACTCGACGGACGGCCGGTCGGCGCGGTCACTGCGCCGTTGTCGGTGGCGGCAGGGAGAATGGCGGGTATGCCGCGCCCCGCCACCCCGCTCGTCGGCCGGACGAACGAGCTCGCCGGGCTCATGCGCGTCCTCGACGACGCAGCGCGTGCCGACGCCACCGGCATGGTGCTCTCCGGCGACGCCGGAGTCGGAAAGACCCGGCTGCTCGCCGAGGTCACCGCGGCGGCGGACGAGCGCGGCTTCCTTACCCTGATCGGCCACTGCATCGACTTCGGCGACGCGGGACTGCCCTACCTGCCGTTCAGCGAGGCGTTCGGCAGGCTCGCCGCCGAGCACCCGGAGGTCGCCGAGAAGCTGCAGGCCGGATGCCCGCCGATTGCCCGGCTCCTGCCGAACCAACGGCTGATCGGCGCGGCAGCCAGCTCCGCTGACGACCGCATCGAGCGCGGTGCGCTCTTCGAGGCCGTGCTCGGCGCGCTCAGCTCGCTGGCCGCACAACAGCCGGTGCTGGTGGTGCTCGAGGACGCGCACTGGGCCGACCAGTCCAGCCGCGATCTGATCGGCTTTCTGTTCGCGCGCATCCGCAGCGAGCGCATCGCGATCATCGCCTCGTACCGCAGCGACGACCTGCACCGGCGGCATCCGCTGCGCCGGGTCGTGGCGGAGTGGTCGCGGCTGCCTCGCGTGCAGCGGATGCACCTTCCGCCGATGACCGCGGACGAGGTCCGCGCGCTCATCCGCACGCTGAAGCACCACCCGCTGACCGAGGAGCAGGTGCAGCGCATCGTCTCCCGGTCCGAGGGGAATGCGTTCTTCGCCGAGGAGCTGATCGAGGCCACGGACGAGTGCGCCGATTGCGAGGGCGTCCCGGCCGAGCTGGCCGACCTGCTGCTGGTGCGCCTGGACCGCCTCTCCGACGAGGCGCGCCATGTCGTGCAGGTGGCCGCCGTCGCCGGGCGACGAGTGCCCCACTCGGTCCTCGCCATGGTCGCCGATCTACCCGACGGCCTGCTCGACGCCGTGCTGCGCGACGCGGTCGACGCGCACATCCTCGAGCCGTACGGGGAGTCCGGTTACGGCTTCCGGCATGCGCTGCTGGCCGAGGCCGTCTACGACGACCTGCTGCCCGGCGAGCGGGTGCGGCTGCATTCGGCGTACGTTCGGGCGTTGCAGAAGGAGGGCATCCGCGGCACGGCTGCCGAGCTCGCCCGCCATGCCCGCGAGTCGCACGACCTTACCGTCGCGTTCGCCGCCAGCGTCCGCGCCGGCGACGAGGCCATGCGGGTTGCCGCGCCGCAGGAAGCGATGTCGCACTACGAGGCGGCGCTAGAGCTGCTGCCGAAGGCGGCCGGCGACGTTGCCGTCGATCGGGTGGCACTGGCCCGCTCAGCCGCCGACGCCGCGGCGGCCGCCGGCCATCCGTACCGGGCGTTGCGGCTCGCGCATGAGACGCTCGACGAGCTGCCGCCCGACGCCTCGCCGTTGTCGAGGGCCGAGCTGCTGCACGCCTTGGCGACGGCCGCACTGACCGTCGACACCGACGCCGACGCGTTCGCGGCGACCTCGGAGGCGCTGCGGCTCGTCCCGGCCGACCCGCCCACCGAGCTGCGCGCCAGAGTCGCGTCGCTGCACGCGCGATCCTGCGTGGCCCTCGGCCGCGATGTGGACGCCGAGCGGTGGGCGCGGGAGGCGATCGACACCGCGAACCGGGTCGGCCAGCCGGACGCCGCCGCCGACGCACAGACCACCCTCGCGCTGCTCAAGGAGCGCGCCGGCAACCCCGACGCCGCCGCCCGGATACTGGAAGCGACCGTGCGTGACTCGCGGGCGTCGGGCGCGATCGCCACGGAACTGCGCAGTCGCTACCGCCTGGCCAATCTTTACTACGAGCTGGGCCAGCTCGACCGCGCCCTGGGCGAGTTCCAGACCGCGGCCGATCGGGCCCGGCAGGCCGGGCGTCCGTGGATGGCATACGGAGTCGACGCCCGACTGCTCGTGGTGCTGGTGCACTTCGTGCGCGGCGACTGGGACGCCAGCCTGCGCACCGCGAGCGTTGACGGGCAGGCCCCGCCCCCGCTGTCCGAGGCCGCTTTAGCCGCGGTCGAGCTGGCCGTGCGAGCCGGCCGCGGGGAGACGTCGGCGCTGAACCTGGTGCCGCTGCTTCGGCCGTGGTGGCAACGCGACGGCATGCTGGCGATTCTCACTGCCGGGCCGGCGGTTGAGCTGCTCGCCGAGCAGGGGCGCCACGATGCCGCACTCGCCATACTCGACGAGGTCACCAGCCTGGTCGGCGAGCTGTGGCAGAACCCGCGGTTCTTGGCCCAGATCCGCCTCGACGCGCTGGGCGTAGGTGCATTGGCCGGCAGCGTCGCCACTCAACCGGCAGCCCGGCGCGAGCAGTGGACGGCCCGGGGTCGGGCGCTGCTCGAGGGCGGACGCGACGCCGCCGAGCACGGCATGCCCGAGGGGCGCGCGATGGGTGTCGAGGGCCGCGCCTGGCTCGCCCGCCTCGAGGCCGAGTGGGCAAGGCTGCGCTGGCTCGCGGACGTCGATCCGCCGGACATGGCCGAGCACGTCGCCCTCTGGCGGCGGGCGGTCGAGGCGTTCGACTACGGCTTCGTCTACGAACAGGCCCGCTCGCGGGCCCGGCTGGCGGCCGTGCTCCGCGCCGCCGGGCAGCCCGCCGAGGCGGGTGAGCAGGCGGCTCTCGCACGTCAAGTCGCTCGCCAGCTCGGCGCAGAGCCGCTGCTCGCCGAGCTGCGCACGCTGGGTACGTCCCGGGCCCCCGACCGCGGCGGCGCGGCCGCGGCGTCCGGTGCACTCACCGACCGCGAGAACGACGTGCTCGCCCTGCTCGTCGAGGGGCGCACCAACCGGCAGGTGGCCCGCCAGCTCTACATCAGCGAGAAGACGGTGAGCGTGCACGTGTCCAACATCCTCGCCAAGCTCGGCGTGCACAGCCGGACCGAGGCGGCGGCGGTCGCGCGCCGCGACGGCCTGGTCACCAGCTGATCCCCGCATGCCGGCCGCCGGCTCTCCCGGCCGGGCCGGATTCGTCGCCGCTGACAGCGGCACGCTAGACTGGCCGCGCATCCCGCGTGAGCGGGGTGACTTCGCGTGCCCGCCCGGCGCAGCTCGCCGGGTAGGCGGCCATCCTCGGTCCGCTCCGCACTGCCGGTCCCGGCAGGCCCGGACGGCCATGGCCGCGACACCGGGCACCAGGGCGGCGGGCCAACCCGGCCCGTCCGCGACAACCGAGGAGCGCGGCCGTGGCTCTGAACAGGTGCGGCCCGCACGAACCACGAGGAGGACGACCGGCATGGCCGTCGTCACGATGAAGGAGATGCTCGACTCCGGCGTGCACTTCGGGCATCAGACCCGCCGCTGGAACCCGAAGATGAAGCGGTTCATCTTCACCGAGCGCAACGGCATCTACATCATTGACCTGCAGCAGACGCTCGCCTATATCGACCGGGCGTACGAGTTCGTCAAGGAGACGGTCGCCCACGGCGGCTCCGTGCTCTTCGTCGGCACCAAGAAGCAAGCGCAGGAGGCGATCGCCGAGCAGGCCACTCGCGTCGGCATGCCCTTCGTGAACCAGCGCTGGCTGGGCGGCATGCTCACCAACTTCCAGACCGTGTACAAGCGGCTGCAGCGCCTCAAGGAGCTCGAGGCGATGGAGCAGGGCGGCTGGGAGGGTGTCACCACGAAGAAGGAGCAGCTGATCCTCTCCCGGGAGAAGGACAAGCTCGAGCGCACGCTCGGCGGCATTCGGGAGATGAGCCGGGTGCCGAGCGCGATCTGGGTGGTCGACACCAAGAAGGAGCACATCGCCGTCGGCGAGGCTCGCAAGCTCGGTATCCCGGTGATCGCGATTCTCGACACCAACTGCGATCCGGACGAGGTCGACTACAAGATCCCGGGCAACGACGACGCGATCCGCAGTGCCGCGTTACTGACCCGGGTGGTCGCCGACGCGGTGGCCGAGGGGCTGATGGCTCGTGCCGCCGCCGCGGCGAACGCCGGCCGCGACGAGAAGCCTGAGCCGGGCCGGGTCGCCGCGGACGAGCCGCTGGCCGAGTGGGAGCGTGACCTCTACCAGCGCGCCGGTGCAGAGTCCACGGGCGCAGAGCCCACGGGCGCAGAGCCCACGGACGCCGAGCCCACGGACGCCGAGCCCGCGGACGCCGAGCCGGTTGCCACGCCGCCTGCCGACATACCGCAGGCCGACGTACCGCAGGCCGACGTACCGCAGGCCGACGTACCGCAGGCCGACGTACCGCAGGCCGACGTACCGCAGGCCGACGTACCGCAGGCCGACGTACCGCAGGCCGAGCAGCCGGCCGCGAGCGAGCCGATTCAGGCTCCTACCGCGACTGCTGAGGCACCGGCGGCAGCCCCGGACGCGGCCGACCCGGCCAGCACCGCGGCGACCGCCGAGCCGCAAGCCTGATCCCAATCAAGCACCACTGACCTATTCGAGGACACAAGACAACATGGCGAACGTTTCTGCCACCGAGGTGAAAAGGCTCCGCGACGCCACCGGCGCGGGCATGCTCGACAGCAAGAAGGCACTCGAGGAGGCCGACGGCGACTTCGACAAGGCCGTCGAGATCTTGCGCATCAAGGGCGGCGCCAAGGCCGCCAAGCGCGGTGAGCGGACTGCGTCCAACGGTCTGGTCGCCGCCGCCGAAGGCGCGATGATCGAGCTGGCGTCGGAGACCGACTTCGTCGCGAAGAACGAGCAGTTTCAGACGCTGGCCGGCGACATCGTCGCGCACTTCGCGAACTCGAGCGCCACCGACACCGGGGCGCTGCTCGCCGAGACGCTCAAGGACGGTCGCACCGTCGCCGAGAACATCGACGCGCTCGCCGCCGTGATCGGCGAGAAGCTCGAGCTGCGCCGGGCCACCAAGCTTTCGAGCGGTGCTGGGAAGTCGGTGGCCACTTACCTGCACAGGAAGGCCTCCGACCTGCCGCCGCAGGTGGGTGTGCTGGTGCAGTTCACCGGCGACGACCTGCAGGCCGCCCGGGGCGCCGCGATGCAGGTCGCCGCGCTGCGCGCGAAGTACCTGCGCCGCGATGACGTCCCGGCTGACCTGGTCGAGACTGAGCGACGCATCGCCGAGGCCACCGCCCGCGAGGAGGGCAAGCCCGAGGGGGCCCTCCCGAAGATCGTCGAGGGGCGGCTCAACGGGTTCTTCAAGGAGAACGTGCTCCTGGAGCAGGCCGCGGTGCAGGACAGCAAGAAGACGGTCAAGGCGCTGCTCGACGAGGCGGGCGTGACGGTCACCGCGTTCCGGCACTTCGAGGTCGGCGCCGCCTGATCGCCTACGGGCATCGCCGCCTGTAGGGCAGGATCGAGGTCGACGTCCGCCTGCGAAAGGGGCCGCAGATGAGCAGTGCCGGTGCAGCCGCGCGTCCGGCTGCCGTCACCGCGCCGGTCTACCGGCGGGTGCTGCTCAAGCTTTCCGGTGAGGTGTTCGGCGGCGGCCAGGTCGGCGTCGATCCGGATGTCGTGCACAGCATCGCGCGGCAGATCGCCGAGGTGGTCCGCGGTGGCACGCAGGTGGCGGTCGTCGTCGGCGGCGGCAACTTCTTCCGCGGCGCCGAGCTCTCCCAGCGCGGCATGGACCGCGACCGCGCCGACTACATGGGCATGCTCGGCACGGTGATGAACTGCCTGGCGCTGCAGGACTTCCTCGAGAAGGCGGGCATCCCCACCCGGGTGCAGAGCGCAATCGCGATGGGCCAGGTCGCCGAGCCCTACATCCCGCGGCGGGCCGAACGGCACCTCGACAAGGGACGGGTGGTCATCTTCGGCGCCGGCGCGGGCCTGCCGTTCTTCTCCACCGACACCGTCGCCGCACAGCGTGCGCTCGAGATCGGGTGCCAGGTTCTGCTGCTCGGCAAGAACGGCGTCGACGGCATCTACGACGCCGACCCGCGCACCCACCCGGACGCCGTCAAGTTCGACAGCATCAGCTACGACGAGGCACTGAGCCGGGGGCTGCGGGTGGCCGACGCGGCGGCGTTCAGCATGTGCCGCGACAACGGGATGCCGATCATCGTGTTCAGCCTCGCCGACGGGAACATCGCCCGGGTCGTCCGAGGTGAGAAGATCGGCACGCTGGTGACGAGCACGGGCTGAGAGGACGAACACCGTGATCGACGAGACGCTCTTCGAAGCCGAGGAGAAGATGGAGAAAGCCGTGCACGTCGCCCGCGAGGAGCTCGGCGGCCTGCGCACCGGGCGGGCGACCCCGAGCGCGTTCGCCCGGCTCGTCGTCGACTACTACGGCGCGCCGACGCCGATCCCGCAGCTCGCGTCGGTGACCGTCCCCGAGGCCCGCATGGCGATCATCAAACCCTACGACGTCTCGCAGCTGAGCAAGATCGAACGGTCGATCCGCGACTCCGACCTCGGCGTCAACCCGACCGACGACGGCACGCTGATCCGGGTGGTCTTCCCGCAACTCACCGAGGAGCGCCGCCGCGAGCTGGTCAAGGTCGCCAAGCACAAGGGCGAGGACGCGAAGGTGTCGATCCGCTCGGTCCGGCGGCACGCGAAGGACGCGCTGGACCGGCTCGCGCGCGACGGTGAGGTCGGCGAGGACCAGGTACGCCGCGCCGAGGGCGAGCTGGACAAAACGACCGGCAAGTACACCTCTCAGGTCGACGAGCTGGTGAAGGCGAAGGAAGCAGAGCTGCTCGAAGTCTGATCCGACGCCGGCCGCTTTCCAGGTGCCATGACAGACCCCGACACGGCTCGCATCCCGCGCGTCCGCGGCGCACCGGCCGGCCGTCACCGCCGGCCGGAGCCCGACGACGAGCCGGACCCCGTCGACGCCGACGCCGACGTCGACCGCGCCGCGACCGGGCGGCACCACGTCGGTGAGCCGCGCGGCGAGAGCCCCGCCGGGCTCGGCGAGCCACCCGCGCCCGCTGCACCGGCCGAGCGGTCACGCGCGGGCCGCAACCTGCCGGCCGCGATCGGGGTGGGCCTGGCGCTCGGCGGCGCCATCATCGCAAGCCTGTTGCTGTACCGGCCCAGCTTCGTCTACATCGTCGGCGCGGCCGTAGCCGTCGGGGTGGTCGAGCTGGCCGGCGCGATCCGGACCTCCGGCATCCGTCCGCCGCTGGTGCCGGTGCTGGTCGGCGGGCTCGCGATGCAGGCCGCGGCCTGGTTCCGCGGCCCGGACGGCCTGGTCGTCGCGTTGCTGATCACCGTGTGCGGCGTGGTGGTCTGGCGGCTCGCGGACGGCGCCGCCGGATACCCGCGCGATGTGGCGGCCTCGGTCTTCGTGCTGTTCTACGTCCCCCTGCTCGCCGGTTTCGCGGTCCTGCTCACCCACCCGTCCGACGGCGCCGCCCGGGTGCTGCTGTTCATCGGCACGGTCGTGTGCAGCGACACCGGCGGGTACGCCACCGGGGTGCTCTTCGGCAAGCACCCGCTCGCGCCGGTGGTCTCGAAGGGCAAGACCTGGGAGGGCTTCGCCGGGTCGGTGCTGGCCTGCTGCCTGTGCGGCAGCCTGGTCATGTGGCTGACCTTTCACCACGAGTGGTGGAAGGGGGCGCTGTTCGGGCTGGCACTCGTCGTCACCGCCACGCTGGGTGACCTCGGTGAGTCGATGATCAAACGTGATCTCAGGCTGAAGGACATGGGCCGGCTGTTGCCCGGCCACGGCGGCATCATGGACCGCCTCGACTCGCTGCTGCCCTGCGCCGCGGTGGCATACCTGGTGCTCACCGCGTTCCTCGACCACTGAACGGCGTCGCACCCGCATGGCAAGGTAGCGGCCATGTACGAGACGCAAGCCGAGATCGACGAGCTACAACGGCTGCTCGACGCAAGCTTCGCCCGCGCCTCGACGCACCTGACGTCGATCATGACGCGGGAACGGCGGATGACGGCGCAGCGGGTGGTCGAGCTGCTCACCGGCATCGCGGTGCTGAACGTCGCCACCGTGACCGCCCGCGGCGAGCCGCGGATCAGCGCGCTGGACGGGCACTTCCTGCACGGGCGCTGGTATTTCACCACGGGCGGGAACTCGCCGAAGGCGCGCCAGCTGCGGGCTCGCCCGGCCGTGAGCGCGGCGTACACCCCCGCCGACGGGGTCGGCGTCTTCTGCCACGGCACCGCCCGCGAGCTCGACCGTGGCACGCCCGAGTTCGACGAGCTGCACGAGCACTTGGTGCGCACCTACGGCCAGTCGCCGGACGAGATGGGACCCAACATCGCCTACGTGGCGATCGACCCCGGCTGGCTGGTCGGCTTCGAGTTCACTCCCGCAGCATGAGCCATCGCTACGACGAGATGAGCGTCGCCGATCTGCGAAAGCGCACGAGCGCGAAATGGAGCACCTACGGCCCGGACGTGCTGCCGCTCTGGGTCGCCGAGATGGACTTCCCACTCGCCGACCCGATCCGCCGGGTGCTGCACGAGCTGGTCGACCGCGGCGACACCGGTTACGCGGTGGGCCGCCCGCTGGCCGAGGCGTTCGCCCGCTTCGCCGCCGTGCGCTACCGCTGGGACGTCGACCCGGCGCTGGCGTGGGCTTGCCCCGACGCCATGTCCGGCGTCGAGTACGCCCTTCGCGCGCTGACCCGGCCCGGCGACGCCGTCGCGTTCTTCACCCCGGCGTATCCGCCGTTCTTCGGCTCGGTCGACTGGATCGGCCGCCGAGTGGTGCAGGTGCCGCTCGCGATCTCTGCCGACGGCGCGGTGGCGCCCGACCTCGACGCGCTGCGGGCGGCACTCGCCGACGGCGCGGCCGCCATTCTGCTCTGCAACCCGCACAACCCGACCGGGCGGTGCCTCACCCGCGCGGAACTCGTGGCGGTCGCCGAGCTCGCCGACCGGCACGGCGTGCCCGTCGTGAGCGACGAGATCCACGCCCCGCTCGTGCTGGATCCGGCGTCCGGCGGCCACATCCCGTTCCCCGCGGTCGACGCGGACAGTGTCTGCGTCCACTCGGCGTCGAAGGGATGGAACCTGCCGGGGCTCAAGGCGGCGCTACTGATCGCCGGCTCGCCCGGCATCGCGGCGCGGCTGGCCTCGCCGGAACTCGACCATCTCTGCGAGAGCGCGGGGATCGCCGGGGTGGCGGCCGGGATCGCCGCCTTCGACGAGGGCGCGTCCTGGCTGGACGACACCGTCGGCTACATCGCGGGCAACCACCGGCTCGTCCGCGACGAGCTGCCGCGCGCGCTGCCCGGCGCCCGGGTGACCCCAGCGGAGGCGACCTACCTGGCCTGGGTCGACCTGCGTCATGTCGCCGCGCTGCGCGGTGCCGAGTCACCGGGCAACCTGCTGCTCGAGCGGGCGAAGGTGGCGCTGGTGCCGGGCGAGCGCTTCGGTTCCCGCTACCGCGGATCGGCCCGGATCAATGTCGCCACCTCGCGGACCGTGCTTCGCGAGGCGATCGGCCGGCTGGCGACGTTGGCCGGGTAGCGGCGATGGGAGAATCTGCACCGCGATGACCCAGCTCCCGCTCGTCTCCCGGGCCCTCCGCCGTGCCGGGCCACCCCGGCACCTGGCCGATCTCACGATGGCCGAACGGCGGGCGATGATGGCCGAGCTCGGCCTGCCGCCGTTTCGCGCCGACCAGCTCTCCCGGCACTACTTCGCCCGGCTGGAGAGCGACCCGGCGGCGATGACCGACCTCCCGGCCGGCGAGCGGGCCGGCCTGCGCGACGCCCTGCTGCCTGCGCTGCTCACCGAGGTCCGCCAGCTGAGGGCGGACGCCGGCGCGACCCGTAAGTCGCTGTGGCGCCTCGCCGACGGCACGCTGATCGAGAGCGTGCTGATGCGCTATCCGGATCGGATCACGGTATGCGTCTCCAGCCAGGCCGGATGCGGCATGGCCTGCCCGTTCTGCGCCACCGGGCAGGGCGGGCTCACTCGCAACCTGTCCACCGCCGAGATCGTCGAGCAGGTCGTGGCGGCCGCACGCACCGCCGCCCGCGGCGAGCTCCCCGGCGGTCCCGGCCGGCTGTCGAACGTGGTCTTCATGGGCATGGGAGAACCGCTGGCGAATCTCGCCCGGCTGGTCCCCGCGCTGCGCCGGCTCGTCGACCCGGCGCCGGCCGGGCTCGGCCTCTCGCAGCGGTCGGTCACCGTATCGACGGTCGGGCTGGTACCCGCCATCGGCAAGCTCGCCGACGCGGGGCTCGCGGTCACGCTGGCGGTGTCCCTGCATGCCCCGGACGACGAGCTGCGCGACACTCTGGTCCCGGTCAACACCCGATGGAAGGTGGCCGAGGTGCTCGCCGCGGCCGACGCATACGCGGCGCGCACCGGCCGTCGATACTCGATCGAGTACGCGCTGATCCGCGACGTCAACGACCAGCCGTGGCGCGCCGACCTGCTCGGCGAACTGCTCGCGCCGCGCGCGGCACACACTCGCTCCGCAAGCCGTCGCTCGGCACACACTCGCTCCGCAAGCCGTCGCTCGGCACACGTCAACCTCATCCCGCTCAACCCGACGCCCGGCTCGGTTTGGGACGCCTCGCCGAAGCCCGTCGAGCGCGAGTTCGTCCGCCGGCTACGCGCCGCCGGCGTTGCGGCCACCGTGCGCGACACCCGCGGACGCGAGATCGACGGCGCCTGCGGGCAACTCGCCGCCACCGGCTGAGGCATCGCGCGGCTGCCCCTACGCTCAGGCCCGTGCCCGATGCGAGCGCCGCCGCGCCGGTACCAGCGTCGCGAGCCGCTGCCTTCGCCGAGCTGATCCGCCAGGCCGCGCGACTGGACCGCACCCAGTCCGACCCGGTCGTCGCGGCCCGCAACGCGCTCGGGGTGGCCCTGCCGCTGATCGTCGGCACGCTGGCCGGCAACGTGGCGCTCGGGCTCGCGTCCACGATCGGCGCGCTGCAGGTCGCTTTCGCCGACCGGCCCGGCCCGTACCGGCTGCGGATGCTGCGGATGTCCACCTGCGCGCTGATCGCCGCGCTCACCAGCGGGCTGGCCGTCGCGTTCTCGCGCAGTGACGCCGCCTCGGTGGTGCTGCTGCTCGTGCTCGGCTTCTGCGCCGGCCTGCTGCTCACCGCCGGCCCGAGCGGCGCGCAGATGGGCGTGGCCGGCACCGCCGCGGCGATCGTGCTGGGGCACACGCCGCAGCCTGCGTCCGTGGCGGTGCACGTCGGGCTGCTGGTACTGCTCGGCGGGGCGGTGCAGGTCGTGCTGGCGATCGCCGCCTGGCCACTGCGGCGGCACCTGCCCGAGCGCCGCGCCCTGGCCGGGCTGTATCGCGCACTCGCCGGCATGGGCCGCCAGCCGCCCGGCACGCACGTCGCGCCGCCGCTGGTCGACCCGCTGACCAGCGTGCGGGCCACGCTCTACGGGCTGGGTCACGACCACGGCCCGAGCGTCGAGGCGTACCGCGTGCTGCTCGACGAAGCCGAACGGATCCGTCGCGAGGTGCTCGTGCTCTCCGCGCAGGCCGAGCGGCTCTCTCGAGGCGGCGCGGACTCCGCAGCCGACGCGCTGCGCTCGGTGCTCTCGGGGGCCGGCGACGTGCTCGACGAGATTGCCGGCGCGTTGGACGAGGCCCGGGCGCTGGACCCGTCCGTCGTCGCCGTGGTACGCGGCCAGGTCGAGGATGCCCGCAAGGTGCTCCAGCGTGCCGAGGTGCCGGGCGGCGAGGTGACCCGCCGGGCGGCGGTCGCCCGGCTGCCCAGCCTGCTCGGCCAGCTGCGCGCCGCGGTCGAAACCGCACGTGCCGGCGCGAGCGAGGGCGCGCGGGATCCTTACGCCGACGACGCGGTGTCCGGGGTGTCCCGGCTGCGTGACCCGATGGCAATCCTGCGGGCCAACCTCGCCCCCGACTCGGCGGTGCTGCGGCACGCGATGCGGCTGGCGGCGCTCGTCGCGGGCTCGGACCTGGTCGTGCGCCTCGCCGGCATCAACCGGGGCTACTGGGTGCCGCTGACCGTCCTGGTCGTGCTCCGGCCCGACTTCGGCTCGACGTTCCAGCGTTCGGTGATGCGGGTGCTCGGCACGATCGTCGGGCTGCTGCTGGCGACCGCCCTCCTGCACTGGGTGCCCGGCGGGCCGTGGTGGAGCGTCGCGCTCGTCGCCGCCTTCTTCTTCGGAATGCGCCTGGCCGGTCCCGGCAACCTGGCCCTTTCCGCCATGTCCATCGGCGGGCTGGTCGTGGTGCTGCTCTCCTTGGCCGGCATCCCGTCGCACACCACGGTGGTCGACCGGGCCGTCGACACGGTGATCGGTGGCGCGCTGGCGCTGGCTGCCACGCTGCTCTGGCCGGTCTGGGAGCGCGAGCGCGTCCCGGCGCGGCTCGCCGACCTGCTGGCCGACTACCAGCGCTACCTCGACGCGATTGCCGACCCCGACGGTGAGGGATCGCAGCTGCAGCGGGCCCGCGCCGCGGCCCGATTGGCCCGCACCAATGCCCAGGCGTCGGTGGACCGGGCGCGGTCCGAGCCGGTCGCCGGGCAACGCACCGTCGAGCTCGGTGAGGCCGTGCTCGCGCACACCCACCGGTTCATCCACGCGATGCTGATCCTCGACGCGCTGCGGACGAGCGCCCGCAACCTGCCCGAGGTGGTCGAGTTCCTGGAGCTGGCCGGCCGCGCGCTGGACCGGGCGGAACATGCCGTGCGGGCAACCGCACCGCCGCGCGGTGTGCCGAAGCTGCGCCCCGCCCAGCAGCGCCTCGCCGACGCGCTCATCGCCGAGCCGCAGCGCGCCGGCAGTGCCGAGACGTCCGGCGCGCTGGTCGAGGCCAGCGACCGCATCGCGAACAGCCTGGACACCCTGGTCAGCGAGCTTCACCGTCAGCTCGCCGCCCGCCCGAGCCCGTGACCCGCACACCGAGCAGCAGCACCGCGAATGTCAGCCCGAGGAACACCGCGGAGGCGGTGAACGACGCGGCGATCGCATGGGCCAGCGCGTGCTGCTGGGCAACCACACTCGACGCGTGCGCCAGCGGGTGGTGCGCCGCGTGCCGGCTCGCGGTGCCGAAGACGGTGACCAGGATGGCCAGCCCCACCGAGCCGCCGACCTGCTGCGTGACGTTGATCAGCCCGGACGCCGCGCCGGCCTCCGCGGGCGCCACGCCGGCCAGCGATGCGTTGGTCAACGGGACGAAGGCGATGCCGATCCCGAGGCCGAGCAGGAGCATGGGCACGAGCAGGTCCGGCAGGTAGCCGCTGCCGGCGGTGAGCCGGGTCAGCCAGAGCATCGCGCCCAGCGCCAGCGCCGTCCCCCCGAGCATGAGCCGCCGGCCGCCGACCCGGGGAATCAGCCGCGGCACGATCCGCACGCTGGCGAACATGGTGACCGTCATGGGCAGGAACGCGAAGCCGGCCTTGAGCGCGCTGTAGTCGCGCACGCCCTGCAGGAACTGGGTGAGGAAGAAGAACATGCCGAACATCCCGCCGACGAGCAGCAACCGGGCGAGGAACGAGGCGCTGCGTTCCCGGCTGGCGAACAACCGCAGCGGGGTGATCGGCTGCTCGGCGCGCAGTTCGACCCGGACGAAGGTGGCGAGCAGCGCCGCCGCCGCGACGAACGCGACCAGCGTCGTTGGGTCCGTCCACCCGTCCGACGCGGCCCGGACGAAGCCGTAGACCAGCGCGCCGATGCCGAGCGTCGACGTGGCGGCGCCGGGGAGGTCGAAGCGTCCCGGCCGGCGCGGCGTCTCGGGCAGGTGGCGCGGCGCCAGCGCGACGAGCGCGATGCCGATCGGCACGTTGACGAACAGGCCCCACCGCCACGAGATCCAGTCGGTGAGCATGCCGCCGACGACCAGCCCGACGCTGCCGCCGCCCGACGACACCGCCGCGTAGAGGCCGAGGGCACGCAGCCGCTGCGATCCCTCGGCGAAGCTTGTGGTCAACAGGGCGAGCGCCGACGGGGCGGCAACCGCCGCGCCGACGCCCTGCACCGCGCGAGCCACCAGCAACCATTCGGCAGACTGAGCCAACCCGCCGGCGAGCGAGGCGGCGGTGAACAGCGCGATACCGGCCAGGAAGACCCGGCGCCGGCCGAGGATGTCGCCGGCTCGGGCGCCGAGCAGCAGCAGGCCGCCGAAGGTCAGCGTGTAGGCGTTCTGCACCCAGGACAGCCCGGTGGGGGAGAAACCGAGCGCGGCATGGATCTGCGGCAGCGCGATCGTCACCACCGTGGCGTCGAGGATCACCATCAGCTGGCAGGTGAGGATGATCGACAGGATGAGTGTCGGGTTCCCGGCGCGGCGCCCGGCCGGGCGCGCGGTGCGGGGTGGGGAGAGGACGGACACGAAACGGCTCCTCGGCTAGTACGATCGGAAGTGGATGGGCCCTCCGGTTACGATACGGAGGATGCCTCCGGTTAGCAATCGAATTCGCCGAGAGGATGTGCGCGAGATGGCGAACGCACCGGGCACGCTGCCCAGGCGGCCGACCCGCGCAGACGCCTGCCGCAACTACGACCGGCTCGTCGCGGTAGCCCGCCAGGTCTTCCGCGAGCGGGAGACCGACGCGTCGCTCGAGGAGATCGCGCGCCGGGCAGGCGTCGGCATCGGCACTCTGTACCGCAACTTCCCGACCCGCTCCGCGCTGGTCGAGGCGGTGTACGTCGAGGACGTCGAAGCGCTCGAGCCGGCGGCCACCGACGCCTCGGGCGACCCGTGGCAGGACCTCGTCGACTGGCTGCAGCGGCTGCTCGGCTACATCACCACGAAGAAGGTGCTGCTCAGCCAGTTGCACGACACCGTCAGCAAGGACTCCGAGCTGATGCTGCACTGCCGCGAGGTCCTGCGTCGCTCCGCCGCGACGGTGCTCGCCCCCGCGCAAGAGGCGGGGCTGGCGCGGCCCGACGTGGACGCCGCCGACCTGCTCACGCTGGTGCGCGGGCTGACCATGGGCCCGCCGGCGAGTGCGGAGGACACCCAGCGGCTGCTGCGCGTCATCCTCGACGGGCTGCGCGCCGCGCCAGGTCGCCCTAGCTGAGGCGGCGCACGGAGGTCGGCACGTCGATCCCCTCCCGCAGATCGGGAGCCGGCCGCGGTGCGCTGTAGCGGATGGCCGCCGGAACCACTCCGGCCCATGCCGGTCCGGCGACGTCCTCCTCGGCGTCCTCGGGCCAGTCCGCGGAGACCTTTAGCGACCACTCGCGGATGGGCAGTTCCAGCACGAGCGTCGCGGCGAGCTCCTTGGTCGTCGGCTCGCGCAGCTCGGCCAACCGCCCGGGGATCAGCGCGTCGGTGATGACGTCGACGGCACGCCGCTTGTCGCTGACCGGTCGGCAGCACCCGAAGATCACCGCGCTGCGGTAGTGCATCGACGACTCAAACGCGGAGCGGGCCACGACCAGGCCGTCGAAGGCGGTGACGGCGAGCGCGGTGGGCGCGCCGTCGGCGAGGCGGCGCATCCATCCAGAGCCGGTGGACCCGTGCGCCAGGATGCGGTCGCCGTCGCGGACCACCGCGGTGGGAATCACCACCGGCTGCCCGTCGGCGACGAGGGCGAAGTGCCCGACGTGGACGCTGTCGAGCAACCTGTCCAGCGCCGCGCGGTCGGTGGATCCCCTCTCCGGCAGCCGGGTGATCTCGGTCTTCACCCGACTTTGCCCCGCTGTGACACGTTGCGACGGCCCCGCAGCGTGTCGCAGCGGGGCAAAGTCGCAGGGACGCCCGGCGCGCTCATCGGCCCAGCGCCCGGTTGACGGCGCCGGCCAGCCGCGACGGCCGCGAGCCGCGCCGCTCGGCGGCGTCGGCCCAGACCATGGCGCGCAGCCCGGCGTTGGCGCCCAGCCAGCGCAGCGGCTCGGGCTCCCACGGCGGCGAGCGGTGCCCGACCCACGGCAGCGCGGTGAGCGCGGTGTCCCGGCGCAGGATCAGGTCGGCGAGTGTGCGGCCGGCCAGGTTCGTCGTCGACACGCCGTCGCCGACGTACCCGCCGGCCCAGGCCAGGCCCGTCGTGCGGTCCAGCCCGACCGAGGCGTGCCAGTCACGGGCGATGCCGAGCGGGCCGCCCCAGCGATGGCTGATCGGCGCGTCGCGCAGCACCGGGAAGAGCTCGCCGAGCGTGCGGCGCAGGGCCTCGAAGACGCGCGGCACCCGGTCGTAGGACGCACGGATCCGCGAGCCGAAGTGGTACGGGGCGCCCCGCCCGCCGAAGACCATCCGGTCGTCCGCCGTGCGCTGGCCGTAGACGATCAGGTTGCGGTGGTCGCTCCACGTCTCCCGCTGCGCCAGCCCGATCGCGTCCCACACGGAGGCGGGTAGCGGCGCGGTCGCGATGATCAGCGAGTACACCGGCGCCACCACCCGGCGCTGCCCGGCGAGGCCGCAGCTGTACCCCTCGGTGGCCCGCACGACCACGTCGGCGTACACCGTGCCCCGGCCGGTCTGTACCAGGCCGGGCTCGAGCGCGGTGGCCCGGGTGCCCTCGAAGATCGTCGCGCCCCGCTGCTCGACCACCGACGCAAGGCCGCGCACCAGTTTGCCCGGGTGGATCGCCGCGCAGTGCTGGGTGTAGGTGCCGCCGAGCACGGACGTCGCGTCGAGCCGCTTCTGCGCGGCGTCGGCGTCGAGCAGCTCCAGGTCGAGGCCGAACTGCGCGGCCTCGTCCGCCTCGGCGCGCGCCCGGGCGAGCTGCGGCGCGGACCGGGCCAGCGAGATCGTCCCGCCCACCGCGATGTCGGCGTCGATCCGTTCGGCGTCGGCCACCCGTGCCACTTCGCCCACCGAGGACTGCATCGCGCAGTACTGCGCCACCGCCGCGTCGCGGCCGTGCTCGCGGGCCAGCGTCGAGACGCTCACCGGGTACAGCGCCGAGCACCAGCCGCCGTTGCGGCCGGAGGCGCCGAAGCCGGCGATCTCCGCCTCGACCAGGCTCACCCGCAGCGACGGGTCAGCCGCCAGCAGGTAGTACGCGGTCCACAGCCCGGTGAAGCCGGCGCCGACGATGGCGACGTCGGCGCGCACGTCGCCGCGTAGCGCCGGGCGGCGGTGCAGCGGTCCGGGGACCGTGTCATGCCACAGCGACAGCCCGCGGTAGTCCGTCACCCGGTCAGCCGATGACCTCGGCGAACTCCACCGACTCGTAGCCGTGCGCCTCGGCGACCGGGGCGTTGGTGAGCACACCGTCGTGGGTGTTCAGCCCGAGCGCCAGCGCGGGGTCGGCGCGCAGCGCGTCCTGCCAGCCGCGGTTGGCCAGCTCCACCGCGTAGGGCAGCGTGACGTTGGTGAGCGCGTACGTCGAGGTGTGCGGCACCGCGCCGGGCATGTTGGCCACGCAGTAGAACACCGAGTCGTGCACGCGGTAGGTCGGCTCGGCGTGCGTCGTCGGGTGGGAGTCCTCGAAGCAGCCGCCCTGGTCGATCGAGATGTCGACGAGCACCGAGCCGGGCTTCATCCGCGACACCAGCTCGTTGCTGATCAGCGTCGGCGCCTTGGCGCCGGGGATGAGCACCGCGCCGATCACCAGGTCCGCGTCGATGACGGCCTTCTCGATCTCGTAGGCGTTGGAGGCGACGGTCTGGCAGTGGCCCTGGTAGATGGCGTCCATCTGCCGCAGCCGGGCGACGTTCTTGTCCAGCAGCAGCACTTCGGCCTGCATGCCCAGCGCGATCGCCGCCGCGTTCTGCCCGGACACCCCGGCGCCGATCACCACGACCTTGGCCGCATATACGCCGGGCACGCCGCCCATGAGCACGCCACGGCCGCCGCCCTGGCTCATCAGGTGGTACGACCCGACCTGCGGCGCGAGCCGGCCGGCCACCTCGGACATCGGGGCCAGCAGCGGCAGCGACCTGTCGTCGAGCTGGACGGTCTCGTAGGCGATGCCGGTGGTGCCGGCCGACAGCAGCGCGTCGGTGCAGGCCTTGTCGGCTGCCAGGTGCAGGTAGGTGAACAGCACCTGGTCCTTGCGCATGCGGTGGTACTCCTCGGCGATCGGCTCCTTCACCTTGAGCACCATCTCGCCGGTGGCCCACACGTCGTCCGCGGTGTCGAGGATCCGCGCGCCGGCCCCCACGAAGTCGTCGTTGGGGATCGACGAGCCGACCCCGGCGTCCCGCTCGACGAACACTTCGTGCCCGTTACGGACTAGCTCGTGCACACCGGCGGGCGTGATCGCCACCCGGTACTCGTTGTTCTTGACCTCGCTGGGAATGCCGACCTTCATGACTTGCCTCCACGGACGTTGGGGAGTTTGCGGACCGGTCAGTTAGGCGATGGTGGGTCAGAGCCGCTATAGCCTCTTCCATGCCTCGGTGAGCACGTCGCGGAGGATCTGCTCGATCTCGTCGAACTCCGGCTGGCCGACGATCAGCGGCGGGGAGAGTTGGACGACCGGGTCACCGCGGTCGTCGGCGCGGCAGTAGAGGCCGGCTTCGAACAGCGCCTTGGAGAGGAAGCCGCGCAGCAGCCGCTCGGACTCGTCCTCGTCGAAGGTCTCCTTGGTGTCCTTGTCCTTCACCATCTCGATGCCGTAGAAGTACCCGTCGCCGCGCACGTCGCCCACGATCGGCAGGTCGGAGAGCTTCTCCAGGGTGGCGCGGAAGGCGTCCTGGTTGTCGAGGACGTGCTGGTTGAGGCCCTCCCGCTCGAAGATGTCGAGGTTGGCCATCGCCACCGCGGCCGACACCGGGTGACCGCCGAAGGTGTAACCATGCGGGAAGTAGTCGCTGCCGGTCCAGAACGGCTCGGCGATCCGGTCGCTGACGATCGTCGCGCCGATGGGGGAGTAGCCGCTGGTGAGCCCCTTCGCGCAGGTGATCATGTCCGGCACGTAGCCGAACTTGTCGCAGCCGAACATCGTGCCGAGCCGGCCGAAGGCGCAGATCACCTCGTCGGAGACGAGCAGCACGTCGTGCCGGTCGCAGATCTCGCGTACCCGCTGGAAGTACCCGGGCGGCGGCGGGAAGCAGCCGCCGGAGTTCTGCACCGGCTCGAGGAACACGCAGGCGACGGTGTCCGGGCCCTCGAACTCGATGGCCTGCTCGATCTGGTCCGCGGCCCAGCGGCCGAACGCCTCGAGGTCGTCGCCGTGCTCGGGCGCACGGTAGAAGTTCGTGTTGGGCACCTTGTGCGCGCCGGGCACCAATGGCTCGAAGTACTTCTTCGCGTCCGGGATGCCGGTGATCGACAGCGCGCCCTGCGGGGTGCCGTGGTAGGCGATGTTGCGGCTGATCACCTTGTACTTCAAGGGCTTGCCGAGCAGCTTGAAGTACTGCTTGGCGAGCTTCCACGCGGTCTCGACCGCCTCGCCGCCGCCGGTGGTGAAGAACACCTTGTTCAGGTCACCCGGCGCGTAGTCGGCCAGCCGGTCGGCGAGCTCGATCGCCGGCGGGTGGGCGTAGGACCAGATCGGGAAGAAGCCGAGCTGGGACGCCTGCCGGTAGGCCGCCTCGGCCAGTTCGACCCGGCCGTGGCCGGCTTGCACGACGAACAGGCCGGCCAGCCCGTCCAGGTACCGCTTGCCGTTCACGTCCCAGACGTACGCGCCCTCGCCGCGCACGATCGTCGGCACCGGCGCGTTGGCATAGGACGACTGGCGGGTGAAGTGCATCCACAGGTGCTCGCGTGCCTTGGCGTTGAGAGCGTCGGCGTCGAGGCTGTGCTCGCTGGTCGGACGGATCGGTGTGGTTGTCATCTCGCACCCCAGTTGTAGGTCTGCTTGGTCAGTTTCAGGTACAGGAACGTCTCGGTACGCGACACACCGTCGATGCCGCGGATGTCGCCGCCGATCAGCCGCAGCAGGTGGTCGTCGTCGGTGACCACCGCCTCGGCCAGGATGTCGAACGACCCCGCCGTGACGACGATGTAGTCGACCTCCGGCAGTGTGCCCAGCTTGCAGGCAACTTCCTCGACGTCGCCGTCGACGTTGATGCCGATCATGACTTGCCGGGCGAAGCCGATCTGCATCGGATCGGTGACCGCGACGATCTGCATGACGCCGCTGTCGAGCAGCTTCTGCACCCGCTGGCGGACGGCCGCCTCGGACAGGCCCACCGCCTTGCCGATCGTGGCGTACGGGCGGCGGCCGTCCTCCTGCAGCTGCTGGATGATCGCTTTGCTGACGTCATCGGGCTCGCTGCGCGCAGTCGGTCGGGCCACCCCCTGAGCCTGCCTCATTCGCACCAGTTTGGCAAGTGAATCCGTCGAATCGATGGTTGAAAGCTACCGAATCCCTCGGCTCAGCCCAAGTTTGCAACGGTTCCCATGCTACAGGTCCTTGCCTATCCGCTCCCGGCGTGTCAGTATTCCCCGGCAATGCGCTTCGCGGCGCGCGGGGCAGATCCGGTTTCCCGGACGGAGGTCGATACGTGAACGACGAGTACAGCGACCATCAGCGCAGCCGTGCGCGAGGCGGTGACGCGCTCGCCGCGATCGAGCTGATCGGCGTTGCCAAGGTCTTCTCGTCGAAGGCCGAGACGTTCCAGGCCGTCGAGCAGGTCGACCTGCGCATCGAGGAGGGTGAGTTCTTCTCGCTGCTCGGCCCGTCCGGGTGCGGCAAGACGACGACGTTGCGCATGATCGCGGGCTTCGAGGAGCCCACTCGCGGGGAGATCCTGCTGCACGGCAAGAACATGGTCGGCGTGCCGCCCTACCGGCGCGACGTCAACATGGTCTTCCAGAGCTACGCCCTGTTTCCGCACATGACGGTGGCCGACAACGTCGCGTTCGGCCTGCACCGCAAGGGCGTCGCCAAGGCCGAGATCACCCGCCGGGTCGATGAGATGCTCGAGATCGTCGGCCTCGGTGAGCGCGGCAAGCGCCGCCCGTCCGACCTGTCCGGCGGGCAGCAGCAGCGGGTGGCGCTCGCCCGGGCCCTGGTGAACCAGCCGCGCGCCCTGTTGCTCGACGAGCCGCTGGCCGCGCTCGACCTCAAGCTGCGCCAGTCCATGCAGATCGAGCTCAAGCGCATCCAGCGCGAGGTCGGGATCACCTTCGTCTTCGTCACTCACGATCAGGGCGAGGCGCTGACCCTCTCCGACCGGCTGGTCGTCATGAACAACGGGCTGATCGAGCAGGCCGGCACACCGCGCGAGCTCTACGAGCGGCCCGCCACCCGGTTCGTGGCCGGCTTCATCGGCACGTCCAACATCATCGAGGGCACCGTCGACCGGGTCGACGGGACGCGCGCCGTACTCGACTACGGCGCGCACGGGCGAGTGCTCCTGCCCGCGGACGGGGTCGCCGCCGGCAACCGGGTCGCGGTGGCGGTGCGGCCGGAGAAGGTCGAGATCCTCGAGCCCGGGGCGGTTCCCTCCGCGGGACGCTGCGCGGTCCAGGGCACGGTCGGCGAGGTGATCTACCTCGGGACGTCCACGAACTACACCGTCCGCACCTCGGCCGGCGACGAGGTGATCGTCTTCCAGCAGAACGCGTCCTCGCCCGCGGCGACCGCCGAGCGCGGCGAGTCGGTCTGGCTCACCTGGCTGCCCGAGCACAGCCTGCGCCTCGACGGGGCGGCCCCGGCCGAGTCCCGCGAGCCGGCCGTGTCGGCACTTCGCTCCTAGGACGCCCGGATGTCTCCCACTCCCATGCCCGACGCCGCCTGGCTGCGCGGGTTGACGTCGCGGCGGGTGTCGCGTCGCGACATGCTGCGCGCGATGGGCCTCGGTGCCGGCGCGCTCGCCACGGCCGCAGTGCTCGGCTCCTGCAGCGTCGCCGGCAGCCAGGCCCCGCCCCTTGCGTCCGACTTCTGGTCCGGACAGAAGAAGGCCGGCCACCTCGACTGGGCGCAGTGGCCGCTCTACATCGACACCGACACGGTCAACGGCAAGACGACCTACCCGTCGCTCGAGCTGTTCACCAAACAGACCGGCATCACGGTCAACTACCAGGAGGTCATCCAGGACGTCGAGTCCTACTTCGGGGTGATCCGGCCCGTGCTCGCCGCCGGCCAGAGCACCGGCTTCGATCTGATGGTCATCACCAACGGCATCTACCTGACCCAGCTGATCGAGCTGAACTTCCTGATCCCGCTCGACCACAAGTTGATGCCGAACTTCTTCGCCAACGCCGGCGCGACGGTGAAGAATCCCAGCTTCGACCCCGGCAACAAGTACACGGCGGCCTGGCAATCGGGCATCACCGGGATCGCCTACAACCCCAAGTACGTCAAGCGGAAGATCACCAGCTTCAACGACCTGCTGGATCCCGCGTTCATCGGCAAGGTCGGGATGTTCGGCGACAACCAGGACCTGCCGAACCTCGCCCTGTCCGGCATCGGCGTCAACCCCGAGACGTCTACCGAGGCCGACTGGCGGCGCGCGGCCAAGGTGCTCATCAAGCAGCGCGACGCGGGCCTGGTTCGGGCCTACTACCAGCAGGAGTACATCGCGCCGCTGTCCAAGGGTGACCTCTGGATCTCGATGGCCTGGTCCGGCGACATCTTCCAGGCCAACCAGTCCACCCCGGGCCTGGACCTGCAGTTCGTCGTGCCGGACGAGGGCGCCGTCGTCTGGACCGACAACCTGTGCATCCCGCGCTACGCCCGCCACCCCGTCGACGCCATGGCGATGATCAACTTCATGTATCAGCCGCAGGTCGCGGCCATGGTCGCCGAGGGCGTCAACTACTTCACCCCGGTGCCGGGCGCCCGTAAGTACATCCAGCAGGACGCCGCAGCGGCGACGGACAAGGACGACAAGGAGCTGCTGACGACTCTCGCCGACAGCCCGTTGATCTTCCCGAGCCCGCAGATGCTGTCGCGGCTACATCGCTATCGGACGCTCTCGCCCCAGGAGCTGGAAGTGTGGAACCAGATCTTCGAACCGGTGTACCAGTCATGATCGCGCCCCTTCCCCGTCATGATCTCGGGCGAATGTGCGAGATCTCGCAGATCCGCCCGAGGTCATCGGAGGCGACTGGCGGTGTGCGGCGGTGACCGCTGAGGTCCTCGCGCCGCCTGCGAGCGCGCACCACGAGTTCGAGCAGGGCCGGCTGCGTCGCGCGCTCGGCCGGCAGACCGCGTACTGGCTGATCCTGCCGGGCGGCCTCTGGCTGGCGATCTTCTTCGTCGTGCCGATGGTCTTCATGCTGTCGCTGTCGTTGATGACCGGCGACTTCATCAAGGGCTTCCACCAAACGTTGCACTTCGCCAACTACAGCCGGGTCATCTCGCTCTACCACGAGCAGTTCCTCCGCTCGATCGTGTATGCGGTGATCGTCACCGCGCTCACGATCGTGCTGGCCTACCCGATGGCCTACTGGATCGCGTTCCGCGGCGGGCGGCACAAGTCGACGTTCCTGCTGCTCATCCTGCTGCCGTTCTTCGTCTCGTTCGTGATCCGTACGCTCTCCTGGCAGTTCATCCTCGCTGACAACGGGTTCGTGCTCACCGCGCTGCGGCACCTGCATCTCGTCTCGCACGACTTCCACGTGCTGGCCACCCCGGTCGCGGTGGTGTGCGGCCTGACCTACAACTACCTGCCGTTCATGGTGCTGCCGCTGTACGTCTCGCTGGAGCGGATCGACAAGCGGCTGCTCGAGGCCGCGAACGACCTCTACGCCAACCGCGCGCAGGCGCTGGCCCGGATCGTCTTCCCACTCTCGATCCCCGGCGTGTTCGCGGGCGTGCTGATGACGTTCGTCCCGGTGGCCTCGGACTTCGTCAACGCCCAGCTGCTCGGCGGTGCGCGCACCACCATGATCGGCAACGTCATCCAGACGCTGTACCTGACCAACAACGACTACCCGGGCGCGTCGGCGCTGTCGTTCACGCTGATGGCGGCGCTGCTGATCGGCGTCTTCGCCTACGCCCGGGCGCTCGGCACGAAGGACGTGATGGAGGCGGCCGCGATATGAGCACAACGATCACCGCGACCCGCACGCCCGCATCGGGTGCTCCGGCGCGCCGGCCGCGCCGCCGCTGGACGCACTACATCCTGCCGACCTACACCGGGCTGGTCATCTTCTACCTGTGCCTGCCGATCTTCGTGATGATCCTCTTCGGCTTCAACGACACGAAGGGCAAGTACAACACGCAGTTCCAGGGCTTCACCCTGCGCTGGTATCGGGAGCTGTTCGCGATCAGCGGCCTCACCAAGGCGCTCGTCAACTCGATCACCATCGCGATCCTCGCCACGATCATCTCCTGCCTGCTCGGCGGCTGCCTCGGCCTCGCCCTGGGCCGGTACCGATTCCGGGGCAAGGGGTCGACCGGGCTGGTGCTCTTCGCGCAGATCGCCACACCGGAACTGGTGCTCGGCACCTCGCTGCTGTCGCTGTTCCTGACGCTGGGAATCTCCCGCGGCTACTGGACGATCCTCATCGCGCACGTGATGTTCTGCATCCCGTTCGTCGCGGTCACCGTGCAGGCCCGGGTGGCCGGGCTGAACCGCTCGCTGGAGGAGGCGGCGCTCGACCTGGGCGCCACCCCGCGGGTGACGTTCTACAAGGTCACCCTTCCGATGATCATGCCCGGGTTGCTGGCCGGCGCGCTCCTGGCGTTCGCGCTGTCCATCGACGACTTCGTGACGACCAGCTTCAACAACGGCTCGACGAACACCTTCCCGCTGTGGGTCTACGGCGCGTCCAGGTTGGGCATCCCGCCGCAGGTCAACGTGATGGGCACGCTGATCTTCCTGTTCGGCGTGCTGCTCGCCGTGACGAACGTGCTGGCCGCCCGGCGCAAGCGCGCGTGAGCTCCGACGCCGCACGGGCGGCGCTGCGCGACGTGGCCTACACGCCGTACTGGCTGGACTCGCCGGACGCGCCGGCGCCGCGGCCGCCGCTCGACGGCGACGCCGAGTGCGACCTCGCGGTGGTCGGCGGCGGCTACACCGGGTTGTGGACGGCGTTGCTGGCCAAGCAGGACGACCCGGCACGCGACGTGCTCTTGCTGGAAGCACGCCGGATCGGCGCGGCGGCGTCCGGACGCAACGGCGGATTCTGCGCCGCCAGCCTGACCCACGGCATCGGCAACGGCGAGAGCCGCCTCCCGGACGAGATGCCAGTGCTGGAGCGGCTGGGCCGGGAGAACCTCGACGGGATCGAGAAGACGCTCGCCCGCTACGACATCGACTGCGACTTCGAGCGCACCGGCGAGCTCGACGTCGCCACCCGGCCGCACGAGGTGCCGTGGCTGACGGAAGAGGTCGAGGCGGCGAGCCGGTTCGGTCACGAGGCCGTGCTGCTCGACCGCGACGCCGTGCGCGCGGAGCTCGACTCGCCGACCTACCTCGGCGGGGCGTGGCTTCGCGACAGCGTCGCGCTGCTGCACCCGGCGCGGCTGGCCTGGGGGCTGGCGAACGCGTGCGAACGGCTCGGCGTGCGGATCGCGGAGGGGACGCCCGTGTCGCGGCTGCGCGCCGACGGCGCGGGCATCCGGCTGGGCACTCCCGCCGGCAACGTACGCGCCCGGCAGGCCGCACTCGGCACCAACGCCTTCCCGTCGCTGCTGCGCCGCCTGCGCCCCTTCACCGTGCCGGTGTACGACTACGCGCTGGTCAGCCAGCCGCTGAGCCCGGCGCAGCTCGCCGCGATCGGCTGGCGCAACCGGCAGGGCGTCGGCGACATGGGCAACCAGTTCCACTACTACCGGCTGACCAGCGACAACCGCGTCCTCTGGGGCGGCTACGACGCGATCTACCACTGGCGCAACGGGCTGCGCGACTCGTTCGACCGCCGCCCGGTGACGTTCGAGCAGCTGGCCCGGCACTTCTTCGGCACGTTCCCGCAGCTGGCCGGGCTGCGCTTCGCGCACGCGTGGGGCGGGGCCATCGACACCTGCAGCCGGTTCTTCGCCTTCCAGGGCACCGCTCTGCGCGGGCGGGTCGGCTACAGCCTCGGTTACACCGGCCTCGGCGTCGCCGCGACCCGGTTCGGCGCGCAGGTGATGCTGGACCTGCTGGCCGGCCGCTCGACCGAGGCGACCAGGCTGCGGGCCGTGCGGTCGCGGCCGGTGCCGTTCCCGCCCGAGCCGGCGCGCTCGGCGGGCATCGCGATCACCCGCCGGGCGTTGGCCCGCGCCGACGAACGCGGCGGCCGCCGCGGGCCGTGGCTGCGTACGCTCGACCGGCTGGGAATGGGCTTCGACTCGTAAGGGATTGGCGGCATGGCCAGGTACGGCGCGCAGTTCGGGCCCGACATCACCTTCCTCGGCGTTGACCGCTGCGACTGGACGGATCCCTCGACCTATCCCGACGCCGACGTGGTGATCCTCGGCGCGCCGTTCGACGGCGGCACCTCGCATCGGGCCGGCACCCGGTTCGGTCCCCAGTACATCCGCCAGACCTGCTACCTGCCGCACGACGGGTCGCGTCCGTCGCTGGCCTTGCGCGTGGACGGCCTCGCCGACCTGCGGGTCTTCGACGCCGGCGACGTCGAGATGTTCTCCGGCGACGCGGCGCGCTCCGTCCGCGACCTGCAGGCCGCGGTGTACGCGGTGGCGCGCACCGGCGCGATCCCGCTGACCCTCGGCGGCGACCACACGATCGCCTGGCCGGACGCCGCGGGCGTGGCGCAGCACCTCGGCGCCGGGCGAGTCAGCATGATCCACTTCGACGCGCACGCGGACACCGGCAACATCGAGTTCGGCTCGCTGATCGGCCACGGCCAGCCGATGCGGCGGCTGATCGAGTCCGGCGCGGTGCGCGGCGACCGGTTCCTGCAGATCGGCCTACGCGGTTACTGGCCGCCGCCGGAGACGCTGGACTGGATGGCCGCTCAGCGGATGCGCTCCTACGAGATGACCGAGATCGGCGCCCGCGGGCTCGACGAGTGTCTCAGCGAGGCGTTCGCGATCGCGACCGACGACTGCGACGGCGTCTTCCTCTCCGTCGACATCGACGTGTGCGACCCGGGCCACGCGCCGGGCACCGGGACCCCCGAGCCGGGTGGGCTCTCCGCGCGTCAGCTGCTCGACGCGGTGCGCCGCATCGGCTACGAGCTCCCCGTCGTCGGCATCGACGTGGTCGAGGTATCCCCGCCCTACGACCACGCCGAGATCACGTCGTTCCTGGCGAATCGGGTGGTGCTGGAGGCGCTCTCCGGCATCGCCCGCCGCCGCAAGGACGCCGCGGACGGCACGACCTGGGACCGGCGCCGCCCCCTGCTCGACGGCCGCTGACCGATAGCCGCACGTCGCGACCCCAACTCCCCGCTGTTGATGTTGGAGTAGTGGCGGTTATTCGACCACGAGTCCAACATCAACAGCGGACCAGCGCAAGGGCGCAACGGCGGAAGGGCGGCGGCGACCGCGCGGCTACGGCTACGGCTACTTGCGCCAGGAGGTGCGGCGGCGGTGCACGTCCCACAGCAGCATCACGAACAGGATGGCGGCGAAGATCGACAGCCACATCGTGCCCTGCGCGTTGTAGTGGGTCGTGGTGACCATCACGAGCAGCACGAAGATGACGATCCAGCCGGCGACGCGCGCCGGGCGGCCCCACTCGGCGTGCCAGCCCCACTGCGACGGGTGCTCGGTGGGGTGGTGCTCGGCGTACTCCTCGGGCTCGCCCTCCAACTCGGGGGCGCTGCCGGGTTCGAGGGCCACGGCTCGCTCCTGTCTCGCGCTGCTACCGGCCTCATTCTGGCACTGACCGGCGGGTCGGCGAGAATGGCCCGATGACGGGTCCCCGCGAGGTAGTCCTGCTCGGCTCGACCGGATCGATCGGCACCCAGACGATCGACGTGGTCCGCGCCGCACCGGACCGGTTCCACGTCGGCGCGATCTGCGCCGGCGGCGGCAACGTCGCGCTGCTCGCCGAGCAGGCGATCGGGCTGGGGGTGCGCGCCGTCGGCGTCGCGAACGAAGACAGCGCCGCAGAGCTGCGGGCGCGCCTCGACGCGGGCTGGCCCGCCGACAGCGAGGCGCCGCGGATCGCGGCGGGCCCCGACGCGCTGACCGAGCTGGCCGCCCTGCCCGCCGACGTGGTCCTCAACGCCGTCGACGGGGCACAGGGGCTGCGCGCCACCCTGGCCGCTCTGGACGCGGGTCGGACGGTGGCGCTGGCCAACAAGGAGTCGCTGATCGCGGGCGGCCCGCTGGTGACCAGCCGGGCCAAGCCGGACCAGATCGTGCCCGTCGACTCCGAGCACTCGGCGATCGCGCAGTGCCTGCGCGGCGGCACCGCGGAGGAGGTGCGCCGACTGGTGATCACCGCTAGCGGTGGGCCGTTCCGCGGCCGCAACCGCGCCGAGATGGCCGACGTCACACCGGCGCAGGCGCTGGCCCACCCGACCTGGCAGATGGGCCAGCTGGTCACCACGAACTCGGCAACGCTGGTCAACAAAGGCCTGGAGCTGATCGAGGCGCACCTGCTCTTCGGCGTGCCGTACGAGCGCATCCAGGTCGTCGTCCACCCGCAGTCGATCGTGCACTCCATGGTCGAGTTCGTGGACGGCTCGACGCTGGCCCAGGCGTCTCCGCCGGACATGCGGCTGCCCATCTCGCTCGCGCTGGGCTGGCCGGACCGGGTGCGCGGCGCCGCGCGAGCGGTCGACTGGACGAAGGCGCAGAGCTGGACGTGGGAGCCGGTCGACAACGCGGCGTTCCCCGCGATCGAACTGGCCCGGACGGCAGGCCGAGCCGGCGGCTGCGCCCCGGCGGTCTACAACGCCGTCAACGAGGAGCTGGTCGCCGCCTTCCACGCCGGCGCGGTCGGCTTCCTGGCCATCGTCGACACCCTCGGCGCGGTACTCGACGAATGGCTGAGAACCGAGCATGATGCCGCCGGGAACCCGGGTACCGTCGAAAACGTCGAACAGGCGCAGGCCTGGGCACGCGCACGGGCCAGGGCGGCTATCGACAGGCATCCGTAGGAGGGCGCAGTGCTGTACCTGCTGGGCGTCCTCATCTTCGCCTTCGGGCTGCTGCTCTCCATCGCGCTGCACGAGGTCGGGCACATGGTGCCGGCGAAGAAGTTCGGCGTGAAGGTCACCCAGTACATGGTCGGTTTCGGGCCGACCGTCTGGTCGCGCAGGGGCGGCGACACCGAGTACGGGCTGAAGGCGATCCCGCTCGGCGGGTACATCCGGATGATCGGCATGGTGCCGCCGCGCGCTGACGGCACGCGTTCGCGGTGGCCGCGCCGGCTCGCCACCGCGGTCGAGGACTTCCGGCAAGTCAGCCGCGCCGAGGTGGGCCCGGGCGACGAGGAGCGCGAGTTCTACCGGCTCACGCCCGGCAAGAAGATGATCGTCATGCTCGGCGGCCCGAGCATGAACTTCGTCATTTACCTGGTCCTGATGGTGGCCCTCCTCGCCGGCTTGGGCATGCCGCACAGCGATGCGACCACCAAGATCTCCTCGGTCGTCCAGTGCGTGGTGCCGGCGAACTCGCCGGACGCCAACAGCACCACCTGCCCGGCCGGCGCGAAGCCGGCACCGGCGTACGGCGTGCTCAAACCCGGCGACACGATCGAGTCGATCAACGGGACGCACATCGCCACGTGGGACCAGGCCGTCGCGGTCATCCAGAACTCGGCGGGCAAGAAGCTGCAGATCGGCGTCCTCCGCGACGGCACGCCGACGATCGTGTCGCTCACCCCGGTCGAGAACGTCAAGTACGCCGACGACACCGGCACCAAGACCATCACCGCCGGCTACCTCGGCGTCGAGTCGGCGGTGCACTCCTACTTCACGCCGGTGCCGCTGACCCAGGTGCCGGGCAAGATCGGCAGCCAGATCGGGCAGGGCCTGTCGGCGATCGGCAACTACCCGCAGAAGATCGAAAGCCTGTGGGGCACCGTGTTCGACGGCAAGCCGCGCGACCCGAACGGCGCGATCGGTGTCGTCGGCATCGGCCGGCTCGGCGGCGACATCGCGCAGAGCCACCAGTTCGACCTGCAGGACAAGGTCTTCCTGCTCGTCTCGCTGCTGGCCAGCATCAACCTGCTGCTGTTCTTCTTCAACCTGCTGCCTCTGCTGCCGCTGGACGGCGGGCACGTGGCCGGCGCCATCGTCGAGTCCGCGAAGCGCGGCTGGGCGAGGCTGCGTGAGCGGCGCACGACCGGCCCGGACGGGCGCCCGGCCAGGGCCCGCACACCGATCTTCGTCGACACCGCGCAGATGCTGCCGATCATGTACGGAGTCGCGTCCGTCCTGATCGTCGTCACTTTGCTGGTGGTCTACGCCGATATCGTCAAGCCCATCGGCATCTCTGGCGGATAATGGGCCGGTGACCGTTTCCCTGGGAATGCCCGCTGCCGGCCCGCCGGTGCCGCCTCCTGTCCTCGCACCGCGCCGCAAGTCGCGCCAGATCAAGGTCGGCTCGGTGGCGGTGGGCGGCGGCGCGCCGATCTCGGTGCAGTCGATGACGACCACGCTGACCGCCGACGTCAACGCCACGCTGCAGCAGATCGCCGAGCTCACCGCCACCGGCTGCGACATCGTCAGGGTCGCGGTACCGAGCCAGGACGACGCCGACGCGCTGCCGCAGATCGCCAAGAAGTCGCAGATCCCGGTCATCGCCGACATCCACTTCCAGCCGAAGTACGTCTTCGCCGCCATCGACGCGGGATGCGCCGGCGTGCGGGTCAACCCCGGCAACATCAAGGCGTTCGACGACCGGGTGGGCGAGATCGCGAAGGCTGCCGCGGACGCCGGCGTCTCGCTGCGGATCGGCGTCAACGCCGGCTCGCTGGACAAGCGGCTGCTCACCAAATACGGCAAGGCGACGCCCGAGGCGCTCGTCGAGTCGGCGCTCAACGAGGCGGCGCTGTTCGAGGAGCATGGCTTTCGCGACTTCAAGATATCGGTCAAGCACAACGACCCGGTCGTGATGGTCCGCGCGTACGAGCTACTCGCCGAGGCCTGCGACTACCCGCTGCACCTCGGGGTCACCGAGGCCGGGCCGGCGTTCCAGGGCACGATCAAGTCGGCCGTCGCGTTCGGCGCGCTGCTGTCCAAGGGCATCGGCGACACGATCCGGGTGTCGCTCTCGGCGCCTCCGGTCGAGGAGGTCAAGGTCGGCATCGCGATCCTCGAGTCGCTCAACCTGCGTCCGCGCCGCCTGGAGATCGTCTCGTGCCCGTCCTGCGGGCGCGCCCAGGTCGACGTCTACACCCTCGCCGACAAGGTCACGGCCGGTTTGGACGGGCTCGAGGTGCCGCTGCGCGTCGCGGTCATGGGCTGCGTCGTCAACGGTCCCGGCGAGGCCCGCGAGGCCGACCTGGGCGTCGCGTCCGGCAACGGCAAGGGGCAGATCTTCGTCAAGGGAGAGGTCGTCAAGACGGTGCCCGAGTCGCAGATCGTCGAGACGCTCATCGAGGAGGCGATGCGCCTCGCCGACCAGATGACCGCCGACGGCACGTCGTCGGGCCAGCCGAGCGTCTCGGTGGTCTGACCCGCGCGGAGCGCGTCAGTGGTTGCCCTGCGAGCGGCGCAGCGCATGGCCGTCCGGCCGCTGCATGACCGCGACCTGCCTGCACTGCGGGCGCTGATCGCAGCCGACCCGCTGGTGAACGCCGCCTTCGCGGCGCGGTTGGACGGCGCCGGCGCGCTGCGGCCCGGCGTCCTCGGCGGGAAGGTCGTGGGTGTCGGGCTGCCCGGCGCCCTGCGCGCCGCATGCTTCCTCGGCGGAAACGTGCGACCCGTCGGCGGCGACCCAGGGGCGTGGCACGAGCTCGCCGGCTACCTCGGCGGCCAGCGCCGGGCGTGCACCGCGATCGTCGGCGCCGCCGACGCGCTCGACGTCCTCTGGCCGGCGCTCGCTGCGGCATGGGGACCGGCGCGCGAGGTGCGCCGCAGGCAGCCGCTACTCGCGACCTGGTCGCAGCGGTGCGCGCCGGATCCACAGGTACGCGCTGCCCGACCCGACGACCTGGACCGGTACCTGCCGGCCGCGATCGCCATGTTCGCCGAAGAGGTCGGCACACCGCTCGGCGTGGCGGCGTGGGCGGACTACCGCGCGCGGGTCGCCGGGCTGCTCGAGGCCGGCCGGTGCCTGGTCCGGGTCGACGGCGACGGCGTGGTGGAGTTCAAGGCCGAGATCGCCGTTGTCTCCTCCGCGACCTGCCAGGTGCAGGGCGTCTGGGTGCGACCCGACCTGCGCGGACGGGGCATCGGCACGGCGGCGATGTGCGCTGTGGTCGCGCACGGGCTGCGGCTCGCACCGGCGGTGAGCCTCTACGTCAACGACTTCAACCTGCCCGCGCGCCGGCTCTACGCCCGGCTCGGCATGCGGCAGGTCGCGACGCTGGCGACGGTGCTGTTCTGATGACCGGCATCCAAGCAGTGATCTTCGACTGGGGCGGCACGCTGACCCCGTGGCACACCATCGAGCCCACGGATGCCTGGCTCGCGGCGACCGGCGACGCGGAGCTCGCCCGTCGCATAGTCGAGGCCGAGGACGCGGCCTGGTTGCGCTCGCGCGACCAGCATGAGAGCGCGCGGCTGGCGGAGGTGCTGGCCGCGGCCGGCGTCGATCCCAACGACGCAATGCTCGCCGGCTACCACGCCTGGTGGGAGCCGCACACGCTCATCGACCCCGACGTGCCGGCCCTGTTCGCCCAGCTGCGCGCGTGGCGGATGCGCATCGGCGTGCTGTCCAACACGATATGGCCCCGCGACCGGCACGAGTCGATCTTCGAGCGGGACGAGGTTCTCTCCCTCATCGACGGCGCGGTCTACACCTGCGAGATCCCGTGGACCAAGCCGCACCCGGACGCGTTCCGCGCCGCGTTGGCCGCGGTCGGCATCGACGACCCGTCGCGTGCGGTTTTCGTCGGCGACCGGCTCTTCGACGACATCCACGGCGCCAAGAGCGCCGGGATGCGGGCCGTCCTGGTGCCACACAGCAGCATCCCGGAATGGCAGCGCGGCAGCGCCGAGGGCGAGCCGGACGCCGTCATCGAACGCCTCGCGGACCTGCCGGCCGTCCTCGACGCCTGGCGCTGAGCGAGCGAGGAACGCCTCGGAATCGATACTCTCGTATCGCGCACGACCAGGTGGGCGCGATGCCGCCACAACTGCACACCGAGGAGGTCGTCCCGATGCCCGCCGATCCCGGACGCGCCGGCCGAGCCCCCGAGCCGGCGCACGGGCGCCTGCGCGCGGTGATCGAGCCCGTGGTCGACAGCGCCGGGTTCGACCTGGAGGACGTCACTGTGCAGGCGGTCGGTCGCCGCAGCGTCGTCCGCGTCGTGGTGGATGCCGATGACGGCGTGAACCTGGACGCGGTGGCCGATATCAGCCGGGCCGTGTCGGCCGCCCTCGACGAGCAGACGCCCGGCGGCGCGGCGTTCGCCGGCCCGTACGTCCTGGAGGTCACTTCGCCGGGTGTCGACCGCCCGCTCACCGAACCGCGGCACTGGTGGCGTGCCCGCGGCCGGCTGGTGCGGGTGAGCGTCGAGGGGACCGAGCTGACCGGCCGGGTCGTCGACGCCGACGACGCCGGGGTCACGATCGGCACCGACGGCGGCGAGCGGCGCGTCGACTGGGCCGCGCTGGGTGCGGGCCGGGTGCAGGTCGAGTTCAACCGAGCGACGCTTGCGGAGCGAGAAATGAACCGGCCCGGTCCGGTCGGCATTGGAGAGGCGGGCGAGTAGCGATGGTTCACGTCGACATCGCCGCGCTGCGCAGCATCGAGCGGGAGAAGGAGATCTCGTTCGACATGCTGCTGGACGCGCTCGAGACCGCGCTGCTCACCGCCTACAAGCACACCCCGCACTCGATGCCGCACGCCCGGGTGGCGATCGACCGCAAGACCGGTGAGGTCGTCGTGTGGGCGCAGGACTACGACGCCGACGGCGAGCTGATCGAGGAGTACGACGACACACCCACCGACTTCGGCCGGGTGGCCGCAATGACCGCGCGCCAGGTGATCCTGCAGCGGCTGCGCGACGCCGAGCACGACCAGACGTTCGGCGAGTACTCGGGGCGCGAGGGCGACATTGTGACCGGGGTGGTGCAGGCCGATGCGCACGCCGCCCAGCGGGGACTGGTGCTCATCGACATCGGCAAGGTCGAGGCGCTGCTGCCGCACTCCGAGCAGGTGCCCGGCGAGGAGTACCGGCACGGCTCGCGGATCAAGTGCTACGTGGTGCGGGTCGAGCGAGGCCTGCGCGGCCCGCAGGTGACGGTCAGCCGCACCCATCCGAACCTGGTGAAGAAGCTGTTCGCGCTGGAGGTACCCGAGATCGCGCAGGGCAGCGTCGAGATCGTCGGCGTGGCGCGGGAGGCGGGGCACCGGGGCAAGATCGCGGTGCGGAGCACGGTTGCCGGCCTGAACGCGAAGGGCGCCTGCATCGGGCCGATGGGCCAGCGGGTCCGCAACGTGGTGGCCGAGCTGCACGGCGAGAAGATCGACATCATCGACTACGCGGACGACCCGGCCACCTACGTCGGCAACGCCCTTTCGCCGGCGCACGCGATCTCGGCGGAGGTCGTCGACCCGGCGACCCAGTCGGTGCGGGTCGTCGTCCCGGACTTCCAGCTCTCCCTCGCGATCGGACGCGAGGGACAGAACGCCCGGCTCGCCGCACGACTGACCGGCTGGCGCATCGACATCCACAGCGACGCGGCACGCGGCGGCGCCAGCGGCACGTCGCCGGCGCGTCGAGACGGCGAGCGCGACACGCCCGGCCGCGAGGGGTAGACTACTGCGTGGTCGTTCGATCGACGACGGCATCTGATGCTGCCCTGCGGCAGGTCCCCGCACCCGCGGGCCCGGTCCGCACGTGCATCGGCTGCCGTAGCCGGGCGGCGGCCGCCGAGTTGCTCCGCGTCGTCGCGGCGCCGACCTCGGCAGGCACGGCAGATCATCCCGATCCGGTGCCCGCGCCTCCGGCCAGCGGGTCCGCAGCCGTGCTTGTCGTGCCGGATCCGCGCCGCCGCGCACCCGGCCGCGGTGCCTGGCTGCACCCCGATCCCGGATGCGCGGCGCTCGCGCAGCGACGCCGGGCGTTCGCCCGGGCCCTTCGGGTGCCCGGCGCGGTCGACCCGGCGCCGGTGCTCGAGTACGTGGCCCGCATCTCGGTCGCACCGAACGCCGGCGGGACACTCCCGCAGGCCTCACGAAGGTGAGCAGAACAGCTATGGGCACTCGATGAAGCGCCAGCGATGAGAACGTCCACCATCTAGCCGGACCGAGCGGACCCGCCGCCTGGTCCCCCCGAAGGAGTCACGTGCCAGGCAAGGTCCGCGTTTCCACGCTCGCGAAAGAGCTCGGAATCAGCAGCAAGGAAGCCCTCGCCAAGCTCGGCGAGATCGGCGAGTACGTCAAGACCGCGTCCTCGACCGTCGAGCCGCCGGTCGCCCGGCGCTTGCGAGAGGCGTTCCCCGCGGCGCCCGCAGCACCGGCCGCATCCGCACCCCCCGCCGCCGACGGTGCGGCCGCCGACGGTGCGGCCGCCGACGGTGCGGCGCCGTCCGCGCCCGCGAAGAAGGCACCCGCCCGGAAGGCCGCCGCGGCACCGGTAGCGGCCGCACCGTCGGTCGCCGAGGCGGCGGCGCCCGCCGCCCCGCCGCTCATCGAGCCGGTTGAGCCGGCCGCCCCGCCGGTCGCTGACACGGCGCCACCGGCCGCCGCCGCGGCCGCTCCGCCTGCCGCGCCGCCCGCCCCGAGCACTCCTGAGGCCCCGGCACCCCCCGCGGCCTCGCCGTCACCGACGTCGCTTCCGCCGCGGCCCGCGCCGCGTCCTGGGCCGCGGCTCGGCAACAACCCGTTCGGCGTCGCCGGTAGCTCGCCGAGCACCCGGCCAGCGGCGCCGCGGCCCGGCGGGCCGACACCTGGCGCCATGCCGCCGCGGCCCGGCGTGCCGCGGTCGGCAGGTCCGGCCGGACCGGGCGGCCCGCGCCCCAATCCCGGCATGATGCCGCCTCGGCCGAGCCCGGGCATGATGCCCGGGCGGACAGGCCCCGGCCAGCGAGCGGGCGGTCCCGGACGGCCGGGCGTTACGGGAGCGCCGGGCGGCCGGGCGGGTGGCGGCTACCGTGGCGGTCCCGGCGGCGGCTCGCCGACCGGCGCGCCAGGCGGCTACCGCAGCGGTCCGGGCGGCGGTCGCCCGGGTGGCGGCCGCGGCGGACGCGGCGCCGGGACGGCCGGCGCGTTCGGGCGTCCGGGCGGTCGCCCGGCGCGCGGGCGCAAGAGCAAGAAGCAGCGCCGCCAGGAGTTCGACAACCTCTCCGCGCCGTCGCTCGGTGGCGCCCAGGTGCCCCGCGGCAACGGCGATGTGCTGCGGCTGCCGCGCGGCGCGTCCCTGTCCGATTTCGCCGAGAAGATCAACGCCAACCCGGCGGCCCTGGTCACGGTGCTCTTCCACCTCGGCGAGATGGTGACCGCCACCCAGTCGGTGAACGAGGAGACCCTGCAACTGCTCGGCGCCGAGCTCAACTACCAGGTGCAGGTGGTCAGCCCCGAGGACGAGGACCGCGAGCTGCTCGAGTCGTTCGACCTCAGCTTCGGTGCTGACGAAGGCGGCGAGGAGAACCTGGAGGCGCGCCCGCCGGTGGTCACCGTCATGGGTCACGTCGACCACGGCAAGACCCGGTTGCTGGACGCCATCCGGCACACCACCGTGGTGAAGGAAGAGGCCGGCGGGATCACCCAGCACATCGGCGCCTACCAGGTGCGCGTCGAGCACGAGGGTGTCGACCGGGCGATCACGTTCATCGACACCCCGGGCCACGAGGCGTTCACCGCCATGCGTGCCCGCGGCGCCGCGACCACCGACATCGTCGTGCTGGTCGTCGCCGCCGACGACGGCGTGATGCCGCAGACCATCGAGGCGCTCAACCACGCCCAGGCCGCGGACGTCCCGATCGTCGTCGCGGTGAACAAGATCGACAAGGAGGATGCCAACCCGGCGAAGGTGCGCCAGCAGCTCACCGAGTACGGCCTGGTCGCCGAGGAGTACGGCGGCGACACGATGTTCATCGACGTCTCCGCCCGCTCGAACATCAACCTCGACGGGCTGCTCGAGGCGGTGCTGCTCACCGCCGACGCCGCCCTCGACCTGCGGGCCAACCCCGACCAGGACGCGCAGGGCATCGTCATCGAGGCCCGGCTCGACCGCGGCCGCGGCCCGGTCGCCTCGCTGCTCGTGCAGCGCGGCACGCTGCGGGTGGGCGACTCGGTGGTCGCCGGCGACGCGTTCGGGCGCGTCCGGGCGATGCTGGACGAGAATGGCGACCCGGTCGACGAGGCCAGCCCCTCCCGTCCGGTGCAGGTGCTCGGCCTCACCTCCGTGCCGGGCGCCGGCGACTCGTTCCTCGTCGTCGAGGAGGACCGCATCGCCCGCCAGATCGCCGACCGGCGGCAGGCGCGCGAGCGCAACGCGCAGCTGGCAGCGTCGCGGCGGCGAATCTCGCTCGACGACCTGGACAAGGCCCTCGCCGCAGGCGAGGTGCAGCAGCTGAACCTCGTCATCAAGGGCGACGTGTCCGGTTCGGTCGAGGCGCTCGAGGATGCCCTGCTCAAGATCGATGTGGGCCCGGACGCCGACGAGGTGTCGCTGCGGGTGATCGGCCGCGGGGTCGGCGCGATCACCGAGAACGACATCAACCTCGCCATCGCGTCGGACGCCGTCGTCATCGGCTACAACGTCCGGCCCGAGGGCAAGGCGCGGGAGGCGGCCGACCGCGAGGGCGTCGACATTCGCTACTACACGGTGATCTACCAGGCGATCGACGAGATCGAGGCCGCGCTGAAGGGGATGCTCAAGCCCGAGTTCGAGGAGGTACAGCTCGGCACCGCGGAGGTGCGTGAGGTGTTCCGTGTCCCGCGTGTCGGCAACGTCGCCGGTTCGCTGGTGCGCTCCGGCTCGATCCGCCGCAACAGCAAGGCCCGACTCATCCGCGACGGCGTCGTGGTCGCCGAGAACCTCACCGTCAACTCGCTGAAGCGGTTCAAGGATGACGCGACCGAGGTCCGCGAGGGATACGAGTGCGGGATCGGGCTCGGCTCGTTCAACGACATCAAGGTGGACGACGTGGTCGAGACGTTCGAGATGCGGGAGAAGCCGCGGGCCTGAGTGCTCCGCAAGGGTGTGCCCTTCTCCGGGGGGTCAGGCTTGATCCCTCCGAAGGGCACACCCTTGCTCCGCCTTGATGTCGTCTCCCGCCCCGGCTTTGGAGGGCTGAGGCTGATGGTGGTGGGCACTTTGGCGCTGGACGTGCTGTTGGGGGACGTGCATTCGCTGAAGGAGAAGCGGTCGGTGGTGCGGCCGGTCGTGTCTGAGCTGCGGCGGCGGTTCGAGGTCGCGGCGGCCGAGACCGGCGCCGTCGAGCTGCATCGGCGGGCCGAGATCGCCGTCGCGGTGGTGTCGTCGACGCACGCGCACGCGGTCGAGGTCCTCGACGGCTGCGAGCGGCTCGTCGCCGCGCGCCCGGAGATCGAGCTGCTCTCGGCCCGGCGGCGGGTGCTGGACGACGACGACGTGAGCTAAAACCGACGAGGAGAGAACTGATGGTCGACGGAGCACGCGCTCGCAGGCTCGCCCGGCGGATCAAGCAGATCGTGGCCTCCGGCATCGAGATGCAGGTCAAGGACCCGCGGCTGGGCATGGTCACGGTCACCGACGTCCGGCTGACCGGCGACCTGCACGACGCGACCGTCTTCTACACCGTCCTCGGCTCCGCCGACGAGCGGGCCGCTTCGGCCGAGGCGCTGGAGTCGGCGAAGGGGGTGCTTCGCAGCGAGGTCGGCCGGCAGACCGGCGTGCGATTCACCCCCACGCTGAGCTTTGTGCTCGACTCCGTGCCGGACACCGCGCGGCACATCGACGACCTACTCGAGGTCGCCCGGGAGTCTGACGCGGCGGTGCAGCGGGTTCGGCAAACCGCCGTGCCCGCCGGCGAGGCCAACCCATACCGTGAGCCTCGTGACGCCGACGAGGAGTGACCGGGTGCTGACGCTGCGGCGGGCCACCGGCGAGGACTGGCCGGCGATCTGGCCGATGTGGCACGAGATCGTCGCGGCGGGAGACACGTACCCCTACGACCCCGCGACCACGTCAGAGCGAGCGCGGTCCGGCTGGCTGGCTGCCGAGCCGGACGAGTGCTGGGTGGCGCTCGACGGCGACGAACTGCTCGGCACCTACCACCTCGCGCCGAACCAGGGCGGCCCCGGATCGCACATCGCCAACGCCTCGTACATGGTGTGGGCGGTCGCGCGCGGGCGCGGCGTCGGTCGCGCGATGGTCGAGCACAGCATCCGCCGAGCCGCCGAGGCCAGCTACCTCGGCCTGCAGTTCAACGCCGTTGCGGCCACCAATGTCTACGCGATCAAGCTGTACGAGGACCTGGGGTTCGGCACGATCGGCACCGTCCCGGGCGGGTTCCGCCACCCGCAACAGGGGCTCGTCGACCTGCTGATCATGTACCGCAAGCTATGACCATGAGCACGACGGACGCGCCGACCCGACGCCTGCTGGCGCTCGCGGTGTCGGCCTTCGTCGTGCTTGCCGCCGAGCCGCTGTACCTGCTGGTCGACACCGCGGTCGTGGGCCACCTGGGCGCGACGCCGCTGGCCGGGCTCGGCGTGGGCGCCGCGCTGATGTCGCTGCTCACCATCGTCGGCACGTTCGTCGAGTACGGCACCACCGGGCGATCGGCGCGCTGGTTCGGCGCGGGCCGCGCCGACGCCGCGGTGAACGAGGGCGTGCAGGCGTCGTGGCTGGCGCTCGGCATCGGGGTCGTGGTCGTGGCGCTCGGCGAGGTGCTGGCCGGGCCGATGACCGCGCTGCTGGCCGGCGGCACCGGACCGACCCAGCACGCTGCCGAGTCGTGGTTCCGGATCGCGGTGATCGGCATGCCGGGGGTGCTGCTGGTGCTCGCCGGCAACGGCTGGATGCGCGGCGTGCAGCGCACCCGCGAGCCGGTGCGGATCGTGCTCGCCGCGAACGCGCTCTCGGCCGTGGCGTCACCGCTGCTGGTCTACCCCGCCGGGCTCGGGCTCGAGGGCTCGGCGATCGCCAACGTCTGCGCGCAGGCCGTCGGCAGCGCGCTCTTCCTCCGCGCGCTGCACCGTGCGGCGGGTGGGCTGCGGCCGGACCGCTCGATCATGCGCGCCCAGGTCGTCGTCGGCCGCGACCTGATCCTGCGCGCGGCGGCGTTCCAGGTGGCGTTCCTCAGCGCGGCCGGGGTGGCGTCGCGGATGGGCACCGCGCAGATCGCCGCGCACCAGATCGGCTTGCAGCTGTGGGAGTTCACCGCGCTGCTGCTGGACTCGTTCGCAATCGCCGCGCAGTCGCTGGTCGGCGCCGCACTGGGCGGCTCGGACGCCGGCGCGGCTCGGCGGATGGCCTGGCAGGTGTCGCGGTGGGGCTTGTACGCGGGCGTGGCGTTCGCGGCGGTCTACGCCGCCGGCTGGTTCGTCGTGCCGCGGGCGTTCACCTCGTCGGACGCGGTGCTCGCGCAGGTGCACCTGCTGTGGCCGTGGTTCGTCGGCATGCTGCCGGTGGCGGGCGTGGTGTTCGCGCTGGACGGCGTGCTCATCGGCGCCGGCGACGTCGGCTTCCTGCGCACGATCACCATCGTCGCGGCGGTGTTCGCGTTCGCCCCGCTGAACGTCGCCGCGCTGCACTGGCACTGGGGCATCGGCGGCGTGTGGGCCGGGCTCACCGCGTTCATCGTGGTGCGCTTCGCCGGCATGGTGTGGCGGGCTCGGGGCGACCGTTGGGTCGTGCTGGGCGTCACGTAGTGACCCGCCACGCATCGATGAGCTGGCCCCCATGCTGTTGATGTTGGACTTGTGGCTGAATATCAGCCACAAGTCCAACATCAACGGTCAGCGGGGAGCGGGTTAGAACATGGATCGCAGCTTGAGCAGGTCGAAGACGTTGGCGTCCACCCGCAGCCGCCCCGTCGCCCAGGCCGAGGCGAAGTTGAGCTGCCCGTCGGTAAGCGCCAATAGGTCGTCGCTGGTCATGGCGAGGCGCACCTGCGCGTCGGGCCGGTCGACCTGTCGGATGTCGTGCAGGCCGCCGTCGCGCAGCTGGCCGAGGAACGTGACGTCCAGATCGCGCAGCCGGCAGCTGATCGACCGCTCGAAGTTCGCCTTCTCGCGCGCGGCCGGGTCAACGGCAGCGAGCTTGTCGGCAAGTTTTTGGAACGCCTGCTCGCATTCCTCGACCGTGGCCATGCTTGCTCCCGGTTTCCGTCGAATGCCGTCGAATACGGACGGCGCGACGGTACCGTCACATGCGCACCGGTGCACGGAACGCACCGAGCGGAACGGAGCGGATTGTTGACCGAACACGCGGCGGATCCGGGGCGTGCGCCCGACGAGCGGATCGGCGCGGCGCTGGCGTCCCTGGACGGCATCGAGGCGATGCCGCTGTCCGAGCACGCCGAACGCTACGGCGAAGTGCACGAGCGTCTGCAGGCCGCGCTCGCCGACATCGACGGCGAGACGCCGGGCTGACCGTGCCCAGTCGGGTGCGGCGTCTGGACGCCGAGCTGGTGCGGCGCGGTCTGGCCCGCTCCCGCGAGCAGGCCGGCGAGCTGGTGGCCGCGGGCCGGGTCGAGGTCCGCGGCGTGGTGGCGGCCAAGCCGGCCACCGGTGTGGAGGCGGGCACACCGCTGCGGGTGCTGCGTGACGACACCGACCCTGGGTACGCCTCGCGCGGCGGGCACAAGCTGGCCGGCGCGCTGGCCGCCTTCCCGGCCATCAGGGTGGCCGGTCGCCGCTGCCTGGACGCCGGCGCCTCCACCGGCGGTTTCACCGACGTGCTGCTGCGACAGGGCGCGGCGCAGGTGGTGGCCGTCGACGTGGGGTACGGCCAGCTGGCCTGGTCGCTACGCACGGACCCACGAGTCACCGTCCTCGACCGGACGAACGTTCGTGCGCTGACCCCCGAGCAGGTCGGCGGACGCGCCGAGCTGACCGTCGCGGACCTGTCGTTCATCTCGCTGCGGCTGGTGCTCCCCGCGCTGGTCGCCTGCACCGCCGACCACGGCGACCTGCTGCCGATGGTCAAGCCGCAGTTCGAGGTGGGACGCGAGCGGCTCGGCGGCGGCGGCGTGGTCCGCGATGCCGGGTTGCGCACCGCCGCGGTGCTCGCGGTGGCGGAGTGCGCGGCGACGCTCGGGTGGGGCGTCGCGGGCGTCGTGCGCAGCCCGCTGCCGGGCCCGTCCGGCAACGTGGAATTCTTCCTGTGGCTGCGCCGGACGGCGTGGCAGGACGGCGGCGCGGTCGATGGGGACGCGATCGCCCGAGCAGTTCAGGTTGGAGCGAGCGGTGAGTACCGAGCGACGCTTGCCGGAGCGAGCGGTGAGTACCGAGCGACGCTTGCGGAGCGAGCGGTGAGTACCGAGCGACGCTTGCGGAGCGAGCGGTGAGTACCGAGCGACGCTTGCGGAGCGAGCGGTGAGTAGAGCGGTGCTGGTCGTGGCGCATACCGCGCGTCCGCAGATCCGGCGGATGGCCAGTGCCGCGGTCGGGCAGCTACGCACCGCGGGGTTCGAGGTGCGCATGCTCGCCGACGAGGCGGCCGAATGCGCGACCTGCGACGTCCTGCCCGCCGATCCGCGCGCGGCCGCCCAAGGCACCGAGGCGGTGCTGGCCTTCGGCGGCGACGGCACGTTCCTGCGCGCCGCCGAGTTCGCCCGCCCGGCCGGCGCGCCGCTGCTGGGCGTGAACTTCGGCCACGTCGGCTTCCTCGCCGACGCTGAACCGGAGACGCTCGACGAGACGGTCGCCGCGCTGGTCGAGCGCCGCTACGACGTCGAGCAGCGAACGACGATCGACGTCGCGGTGACGGTCGACGGGGCGGTCACCGCCCGCAGCTGGGCGCTCAACGAGGCAACGGTGGAGAAGAGCACCCGGGAGCGGATGCTCGAGATCGCCGTGGCGGTAGACGGCCAGCCGCTGCTGCGCTTCGGCTGCGACGGCGTATTGTGCGCCACGCCCACCGGCTCGACGGCGTACGCGTTCTCCGCCGGCGGCCCGATCGTCTGGCCGAACGTGGACGCGATGCTCGTCGTGCCCAACGCGGCGCATGCGCTGTTCGCCCGCCCGATCGTGGTCGCGCCGAGCTCGGTGGTCGATCTGCAGCTGCTCAGCTCTGAGCATCCCGGTGTGCTCGGCTGTGACGGGCGGCGTTCGGTCGACATTCCGCGCGGCGGGCGGGTCACCGTGCGCCGCGGCGAGCTCCCGGTGCACATCCTGCGGTTGCCCGAGTGGAGCTTCGCCGAGCGGCTGGTCACCAAGTTCCAGCTGCCGGTGCGCGGCTTCCGCGACAGCGGAAATTGGATCGGCCGCGACAGCGGAAATTGGGTCGGCCGCGACAGCGGAAATTGGATCGGCCGCGATCTCGGCGGCCCCGCCGGCGGCGAGGCGGCCGGGACCTGAGTCCGCGCCCGACTAGCCTTCCCGGCGTGCTGGAGGAGCTCTCCATCCGCGGGCTCGGCGTCATCGACGAGGCGGTGCTGCCGCTCGGACCGGGACTCACCGTCGTCACCGGCGAGACCGGCGCGGGCAAGACGATGGTGGTCACCGGGCTGCTGCTGCTCTTCGGCGGGCGTGCGGACGCGGCACGGATCCGTTCCGGCCGCGAGCAGGCCAGCGTCGACGGCCGGGTGCAGCTGCCCGCCGGCTCGCCGGTGGCCGACCGGGTCGTCGACGCCGGCGGCGAGCTGGACGCCGACGGCAGCCTGCTGCTCCGGCGGGTGGTCAGCGCCGCCGGACGCTCCCGGGCGTACGTCGGCGGTGCGCCCGCGCCGGTCGGCGTGCTGGGCGAGCTCGCCGAACGGCTGGTGGCGGTCCACGGCCAGTCCGACCAGCTGCGTCTCGCCCGGCCGGCCGAGCAGCGCGCCGCCCTGGACGCCTACGCCGGCCTGGACGTCGGCCCCTACCGGGCCGCGTACGAGGGTTGGCGCACCGCCGTTGACCGGCTCGCCGAGCGCACCCGACGGGCCGGCGAGCTGCGCCGCCAGGCCGACCTGCTCAGCTACGGCCTGGCCGAGATCGAGGCGGTCGACCCGCAACCCGGCGAGGACGAGGAGCTGGCGGCCGCAGCGAGCCGGCTGGCCCACGCCGACGCGCTGCGCCTTGCCGCCCGAACGGCGCACGACGCGCTGCTCGGCGACCCGGACGACCCGGCCGGCGACGTTGCGGATGCCGTGACCCTGGTCGGGGTGGCCCAGCGCGCGCTCGCCCAGCAGGCTGGCGCCGACCCGGCACTGCAGGCGCTGGCGGCTCGGCTGGCTGACGCGGGTGCGCAGATCGCCGACATCGGCGCCGAGCTCGCCGGCTACGGCGAGCAGCTGGCCGCCGATCCGCAGCGGCTCGCCGAGATCGAGCAGCGGCGGGCCGCGCTGGCCACGCTCGTCCGCAAGTACGCCGACGACGGCCTGGGCGCCGGCGGGGTGCCGGCGGTGCTCGCCTGGGCCGAGCAGGGCGCCCGCCGGCTCGCCGAGCTCGATGTCAGCGACGAGGCCCTCGCCGCGCTCGCAGCCGAGCGCGATACCGCCGCCCAACAGGCCGCGCGGCTGGCCGGCGAGCTGTCCGCCAGCCGTGCGGAGGCCGCCGGGCGTCTTGGCTGCGCGGTCACCGCCGAGCTCGCGGAGCTGGCCATGCCCGACGCCGGGGTACGTGTCGAGGTCCGCCCACGGCCGGCAACCGCCGGGTCGCCGGTGCTGCGCGTCGACGGCGCCGACGCCGCCGGCGGCCCGGACGGCGTCGACGAGGTGGAACTGCTGCTCCGGCCGCACCGCGACGGGCCCGAATTGCCCCTGCAGCGCGGCGCGTCCGGCGGTGAGCTGTCGCGGGTGATGCTGGCGCTGGAGGTGTGCCTGGCCGGCTCCGACCCGGTGCCGACCATGGTGTTCGACGAGGTCGATGCCGGCGTCGGCGGCCGCGCCGCGGTCGAGGTGGGCCGGCGCCTGGCCCGGCTGGCCCGCGACCACCAGGTGCTCGTCGTCACACACCTGCCCCAGGTCGCCGCGTACGCCGACCGCCACGTCGTGGTCGACAATGCCGACAGCGCCGCCCGTGAAGGGGTGATCCGAAGCGATGTCCGCCTGGTGCACGGCGAGCAGCGCGTGCTGGAGCTCACCCGGATGCTCGCCGGACACGACTCGGCGGCGGCTCGAGAGCACGCCGCCGAGCTGCTCGCGGCCGCCGCCAACGACCGGGCACACCGCGCCGCGACGCCGAAGACGCGCCGGAAGCGGGCCGAAAGCACGTCGTGATCCGCGTGGCGTGGCGGGCCCGTCACAGCAACGGGTGGCACGATAGCCATCCATGAAGCTCGCAACCTTGCGCCGCCCACGCGCCGAAGCGCCGAGCGGTGTCAGTGGCGTCGCGCGCCTCGACCGCCGCACGACTCGGCTGGTCGCCCGCCTCAACCCGGGCGACATCGCGATCATCGACCACGTCGACCTGGACCGCGTCGCGGCCGAGGCGCTCGTCACGGCGAAGGTGGCCGGGGTGGTCAACGCCCAGCCGAGCATCTCCGGCCGTTACCCGAACCTCGGCCCGGACCTTCTCGTGGCCGCCGGCATCCCGCTGCTCGACAACGTCGGCGGCGAGGTGTTCGCCGCGGTCAAGGAGGGCACCCGGGTCCGCCTCGACGGTGACACGCTGTTCCTCGGCGACCAGCCCGTCGCCAAGGGCATCGCGCAGGACACCGAGACCGTCGCGGCCTCGATGGCCGAGGCGAAGACCGGGCTCTCCACCCAGTTGGAGGCGTTCGCGGCCAACACGATCGAGTACATGAAGCGCGAGCGGGCCCTGCTGCTCGACGGCGTCGGCGTGCCGGAGGTTCGCACCAACCTTGCCGGTCGGCACGTGGTCGTCGTCGTGCGCGGGTACGACTACAAGGCCGACCTAGCCGCGCTCAAGCACTACATCCGCGAGTACCAGCCGGTGCTGATCGGTGTCGACGGGGGAGCGGATGCCCTGCACGAGGCCGGATACCGGCCCGACATGATCATCGGCGACATGGACGCGGTATCCGACGACGTGCTCACCTGCGGCGCCGAGGTGGTCGCCCACGCCAGCCCGGAGGGCCGGGTACCCGGCCTCGCCCGCGTCGAGGACCTCGGCGTCGAGGCGGTGCGGTTCCCCGCGACCGGCACCAGCGAGGACATCGCCCTGCTGCTCGCCGACGAGAAGGGCGCCGCGCTGATCGTCGCCGTCGGCACGCACGCGACGATGACCGAGTTCCTCGACAAGAGCCGCGGCGGGATGGCCTCGACGTTCCTCGTCCGGCTGCGGCTGGGCGGGAAGCTGGTCGACGCCACGACGGTGCGCCGCCTCTACCGCACCCGGATCTCGCCGGGTGCGCTGCTGCTGCTCGTGCTCGCGGCGCTCATCGCGATCGCGGCCGCGCTGGCGGTCTCGCAGGCCGGGCACACCTACCTCGACGTCGCGCAGACCCGGTGGGACCACTTCGTCGGCTGGCTACAGGGCCTGTTCTCGTGATCTCGTTCCGGTACCACATCGTCTCCCTGATAGCGGTCTTCCTCGCGCTGGCGCTCGGCATCGTGGTGGGCACCACCGCGCTGAACGGCCCGATCACGAGCGACCTGCGCAGCCAGGTCCGCGGGCTGGAGAAGAACCAGTCCGCGCTGGCGCAGAAGACGAACACTTTGCAGACCCAGGTCGACCAGGCACAGAAGTTCGCCACGACGTTCGGCAGCCAGATCGTGCGCGGGGCGCTCACCGCCCAGAAGGTGCTGGTGATCGGCCTTCCCGGCGCGGACGGAAGCGTCGAGAGCGGCATCGCCGACGACATCGCCGCCGCCGGCGGCAAGGTGGTCGGGCAGGTGCAGCTCACCAACGACTACATCGACCCGCGGCGGGCCGGCGACATGACCTCTCTGGTCGCGAGCCTGCACCCGCTCGGGCTCACCCTGCCGACGTCCAGCGACGCCGGCGTGGTGGCCGGCTCGCTGCTGTCGTGGGTGCTGCTCGGCGACGGCAAGGAGACCGACATCAAGCAGGTGATGGCGGGTTTCTCGGCCAGCACCTTCCTGCGGGTCGAGCAGGATCCCAGCCCCGCGCGGCTGATCGTCGTCGTCGCACACGGGACGCTGCCCAGCGGCGACAGCGGCGCCAAGATGGAACTCGCGCTGATCGACCAGCTGCAGCAGACCGGCGGGCACGTGGTCGTCGCCGGCGACAGTGCCTCCGCGACCGGCGGCGGCGCGGTGGCCCTCGTCCGGTCCGACGACTCGGCCAAGGGCACCGTCTCGACCGTCGACAACGCCGACACCGCCGTCGGGCAGGTCTCGACCGTGCTCGCCCTGGCCGGCGTGGTGAAGTCGCAGGTGGGCCACTACGGCACCGGCTCCGGGGCCAAGGCGCTGTTCCCGGCGCCGGTCGCCAGCAGCGACACCAACAACAAGTAGCGCACCGCTGGACACGGCCGCGAGCGACCGGCCCGCGCGGGTCGCCGTGTTAGCGTGGACTTCCGTGGATCGGACGCTGGCACCCGGCAAGCAGCAGCCCACCAAGCACCTCTTCGTCACCGGGGGCGTCGCCTCCTCGCTCGGCAAGGGCCTCACCGCCAGCAGCCTCGGCAGCCTGCTGAAGGCGCGCGGACTACGGATCACCATGCAGAAGCTCGACCCATACCTGAACGTCGACCCCGGCACCATGAACCCGTTCCAGCACGGCGAGGTGTTCGTCACCGAGGACGGCGCCGAGACCGACCTGGACATCGGCCACTACGAGCGTTTCCTCGACACCGACCTGGTGGGGTCGGCCAACGTGACCACCGGGCAGGTGTACTCGACGGTGATCGCAAAGGAGCGTCGCGGGGAGTACCTCGGCGACACCGTCCAGGTGATCCCGCACATCACGAACGAGATAAAGCGCCGGGTGCGGTCGATGGCAGAGTCCGCCGCGGACGGGCTCGCCCCACACGTCGTGATCACCGAGATCGGCGGCACCGTCGGCGACATCGAGTCGCTGCCGTTCCTGGAGGCCGCACGGCAGATCCGGCACGAGATCGGGCGGGAGAACTGCTTCTTCCTGCACGTCTCGCTGGTGCCCTACCTCGCGCCGTCCGGGGAGCTGAAGACCAAGCCGACCCAGCACTCGGTGGCCGCGCTGCGCAGTATCGGCATCACCCCCGACGCGATCGTCTGCCGCAGCGACCGCGACGTGCCCGAGAACGTCAAGCGGAAGATCTCGCTGATGTGTGACGTCGACGCCGAGGCGGTCGTCTCGGCCTCGGACGCGCCGAGCATCTACGAGATCCCGAAGGTGCTGCACAGCGAAGGCCTCGACGCCTACGTCGTGCGCCGGTTGGACCTGCCGTTCCGCGACGTCGACTGGACGGTCTGGGGCGACCTGCTCGACCGGGTGCACCATCCGCGCACCGAGGTCACGATCGCCCTGGTGGGCAAGTACGTCGACCTCCCCGACGCGTACCTGTCCGTCGTCGAGGCGCTGCGCGCCGGAGCGTTCGCCCGCCGCGCCAAGGTCAACATCAAGTGGGTGGCGTCGGACAGCTGCGAGACGCCGGCCGGTGCGTCGGCGCAGCTCGCCGGCGTCGACGGTGTGGTGATCCCCGGCGGGTTCGGCGTGCGCGGCATCGAGGGGAAGGTCGGCGCCGCCCGCTACGCGCGCGAGCACGGCATCCCGATCCTCGGGCTCTGCCTCGGCCTGCAGTGCATGGTGATCGAGGCTGCGCGGCACATGGCCGGGCTGGCGGACGCGAACTCCGCCGAGTTCGACCCGGACACCCCGCACCCGGTGATCTGCACCATGCCCGACCAGGTCGACATCGTCGCCGGCAACGCCGACCTCGGCGGCACGATGCGCCTCGGCGCCTACCCGGCGAGGTTGCGGCCCGGCAGCGTGGTCGAGGAGGCCTACGGCACGGCGGAGGTCTCCGAACGGCATCGGCATCGCTACGAGGTCAGCAACGTCTACCGCGACCGACTCGAGGCCGCGGGGCTGGTGATCTCCGGCACCTCCCCGGACGGCCGGCTGGTGGAATTCGTCGAGCTGCCCCGCGAGGTGCATCCGTTCTACGCCGCGACGCAGGCGCACCCCGAGTTGAAGTCGCGGCCGACCCGGGCGCATCCGCTCTTCCGTGGGCTGATCGCCGCCGCGCTGGCCTACAACGCCGCGGGCCGGCTGGATCTGCAGATCCCGGACGAGCCGCCGCTGCTGGAGCCGCTCGACGCGGCGAGCAACGGCGCCGCCCCGGTGCGCGTTCGGTGAGCACATCCCGCCTAACCGCTCGCGTCGCTGACGATGTTGCGGGAATCGCGCAATGAGCATCGATCAGTACACCGTCGTCTCGTCTACGCCGGTCTTCCGCGGCAAGGTGATCTCCGTGCGCACCGACGAGCTGCGGATGAGCGACGGCTCGGTCGCCACCCGCGAGATCGTCGGACACCCGGGCGCGGTCGGCGTCGTCGCGCTCGACAGTTCCGACCGGGTGGTGCTGGTCAACCAGTATCGGCACCCGGTCGGCCGCTACCTGGACGAGTTGCCCGCGGGGCTGCTCGACGTCGACGGCGAGTCGGCGCTGACCGCGGCGCAGCGCGAGCTCTTCGAAGAGGCAGCGCTGCGGGCATCGGACTGGCACGTCCTCGTCGACCTGCACACTTCGCCCGGGATGACCGACGAGGCGATCCGGGTCTATCTGGCCCGCGGCTTGACCGAGGTCTCCGACGACGAGCGCTTCGCCCCCGAGCACGAGGAGATCACCCTTACCGTGTCGAGGGTTCCGCTCGACGAGGCGGTGTGTCGGGCGCTGTGCGGTGAGCTCACCAACGCGGCGGCGGTAGCCGGCGTATGCGCCGCGGCGGCGGCACGGGCCGCCGACTGGGCGGGCCTGCGTCCGGCCGATGCGCCGTGGCCGGGTCGTCCGTGACCGCTGCGACCACAAGACGCTCGCCGGCCGACCCGCGCACTGCAGCGCGCCGGCGCGCCCCCGCCGCGGTGGTGCAGTCCTATCTCGATCACCTTGCCGTCGAGCGCGGCGTCGCGGTGAACACGCTGGCCGCGTACCGGCGCGACCTGGACCGCTACCGCAACTACCTCGCGCAGCAGGGCATCGACGGTCTGGACAGCGTCGGCGCGCCGACGGTCGGCGGCTTCCTCGCCCACCTGCGCGAAGGCGACGCCGACCATCCGCCGCTTTCGGCGAGCTCCGCCGCCCGCACGGTCGTCGCCGTCCGCGGGCTGCATCGGTTCGCGCTGCGCGAGGGGCTCGTCGTCGACGACGTCGCCCGCACCGTGCGCCCGCCGGCACCGCCGCGCCGGCTGCCCAAGGCGATCAGCGTCGAGGAGGTCGAGCGGCTGCTGGACGCGGCCGGCGTCGACGGCACGCCGCTGGCCATCCGCGACCGGGCGCTGCTCGAGCTGCTCTACGGCAGCGGCGCGCGCATCTCGGAGGCGGTCGGCCTCGCCGTCGACGACCTGGATCTCGCCGAGCGGACCGTCCTGCTCTCCGGCAAGGGCGGCAAGCAACGCCGCGTGCCCCTCGGCTCCTACGCCGCTGCCGCCGTCGCGGCGTACCTGGTGCGGGTCCGCCCGGCGCTGGCCGCCAACGGCCGCGGCACACCGGCGCTGTTCCTCAACGCACGCGGCGGCCCCTTGTCGCGGCAGTCGGCGTGGACGGTGCTGCGCAGCGCTGCCGAGAAGGCAGGCCTCGCCGCAGGAATCTCACCACATACGCTGCGGCACTCGTTCGCGACCCACTTGATGGAGGGCGGCGCGGACGTCCGGGTGGTCCAGGAGCTGCTCGGCCATGCCTCGGTGACGACGACCCAGATCTATACGCTGGTCACCGTCGATCAGCTGCGCGAGGTGTACGCCGCGGCGCATCCCCGCGCCCGCGGCTGACGCCTGCGCGGCGCTCGGATGGCGGTCTGCTGGTGGGGTAGCCTCGCGAACGGCAGTGGCAACCAGCGCGCAGGGGGTTCCACCACTTCATGGTTATGCCGACAGGTCAGGGTGCCGGCGCCGAGTCGGTCCCGCCGCCCCCCGCCGAGCCGACCGACGCGGCGGAGCCTGCGGCGTCCGCCGACCCGGCGATCGCTCGCCCCAAGCGTGCGCTGATCGACCCGCCGCGGCTGGAGCGGCACGGCCCGGCTCGGATCATCGCGCTGTGCAACCAGAAGGGCGGGGTCGGCAAGACCACCTCGACGATCAACCTCGGCGCCGCGCTGACCGAGTTCGGTCGGCGGGTGCTGCTGGTCGACTTCGACCCGCAGGGCGCGCTGTCGGTGGGGCTGGGCATCCAGCCGCACCAGCTCGACCGGACCGCCTACAACCTGCTGATGGAGCGCGGCGTCAACATCGACGACGTGCTCCTCAAGACAAGCGTTCCCGGCATGGATCTGCTGCCGAGCAACATCGACCTCTCCGCCGCCGAAGTACAGCTCGTCGGCGAGGTCGCGCGGGAGCAGACGCTTGCCCGGACGCTGGCCCCGATCGTCGACAACTACGACTTCATTCTTATCGACTGCCAGCCCTCGCTGGGCCTGCTGACGGTGAACGCACTTACCGCCGCGCACGGGGTGATCGTGCCGCTCGAGTGCGAGTTCTTCAGCCTGCGCGGCGTGGCCCTGCTCATCGACACGATCGACAAGGTCCGCGAGCGGCTCAACCCGCACCTCAAGCTCGAGGGCATCCTCGCGACGATGTACGACGGGCGCACGCTGCACGGCCGGGAGGTCTACTCGCGGGTGGTCGAGGCGTTCGGCGACGCAGTCTTCGACACCGTGATCTCGCGCACGGTCCGGTTCCCCGAGACGACGGTCGCCGGCGAGCCGATCACGTCCTGGGCGCCCAACTCGGCCGGCGCGGTCGCGTACCGCAACCTGGCTCGCGAAGTGCTCAGCCGGTGACGCTGCCGCGCAGATGAGCGTCCCCATCGAAGACACCACCGCGGATGCCATCGACATCGACGCGCTCTCCGTCGAGCCCAGCGCGGGGGCGTCGGCCGCCGATCCGCAGCACGGCTTCCAGGTCCGGCTGTCGAACTTCGAAGGGCCGTTCGACCTGCTGCTCAGCCTGATCGGCCGGCGGCAGCTCGACGTCACCGAGGTGTCGCTGTCCCAGGTCACCGACGATTTCATCTCCTACCTCACGGCGGCCGACGAGTGGGATCTCGGCCAGGCCACCGAGTTCCTCGTCGTGGCCTCGACCCTGCTCGACCTCAAGGCAGCCCGGCTGCTGCCGTCCGCGGAGGTGGAGGACGAGGAGGACATCGCCCTGCTCGAGGCGCGTGACCTGCTCTTCGCCCGGCTGCTGCAGTACCGGGCGTACAAGCTGGCCGCGGCCTACCTCGGCGAGCTGGCCCGCGCACAGGGGCGCCGGCACGCACGCTCGGTGCAGCTCGAGGCGCAGTTCACCGGACTCCTGCCCGAGCTGGTGATCGACGTCAGCCCGCACCGGTTCGCCGCGCTCGCGGCGGCGGCGCTGACTCCCAAGCCGGCGCCGGTGATCGCGACGGATCACGTGCACGTCGCGCGGGTGAGCGTGAGCGAACACATGGTGATCATGCGCGAGCGGCTGCGGCGGCACGGCAGCGCGACGTTCCGCTCGCTGGTCGCCGACTGCTCCAGCACGCTGGAGATCGTCGCCCGGTTCCTCGGCCTGCTCGAGCTCTACCGCGAGGGCGCGGTCGCGTTCGACCAGGCCGCCGCGCTCGCCGAGCTGCGGGTCCGGTGGAGCGGATCGAGCGGACAGCCGCACGACGCGGCGATCGACGAGGAGTACGGGTGAGCAGCGAACCGACGCCCGAGACCGAAGCGCTCGATGGCGCCGGGCAGCTGCGGGCCGCCGTCGAGGCGGTGCTGTTCGTCGTCGACACGCCGGTGACCGCGGCCCAGCTCGGCACGGCGCTGCAGCGGCCCGTGGCGGAGGTCGAGCACGCCTTGGCCGGCTTGTCGGCCGAGCTGGACGAGCGGGGCAGCGGCCTGCAGCTGCGCCGGGTGGCCGGCGGGGTGCGCCTCTACACCCGACCGGAGCTCTCCGGCTGGGTCGAGTCGTTCCTGCTGGAGGGCCAGCGCAGCAGGCTCTCCCAGGCGGCCCTCGAAACGTTGGCGGTGATCGCCTACCGCCAGCCGGTGACCCGGTCGCGGATCGCCGCGATCCGCGGAGTCAACGTGGACGGCGTCGTGCGCACCCTCACGCTGCGCGGCCTGATCGCCGAGAGCGGGTCCGACCCGCACACCGGCGGCGGCCTCTACCGCACCACTGACCTGTTCCTGGAACGGATGGGGCTGCAGTCGCTCGACGAGCTGCCGTCCCTCGCCCCGCTGCTGCCCGAGCTCGACGGCCTGGAGCCGGATGAGCTCTGAAGGCGTCCGGCTGCAGAAGGTGTTGGCCGCCGCAGGAGTCGGCTCGCGCCGGGCGTGCGAGGAACTCATCGCCGCCGGCCGGGTGACGGTCGACGGCGAGACGGTCACGCTGATGGGTTTGCGGGTCGACCCGCGCACCGCGGCGGTGCGGGTGGACGGCGCGCGCGTCAACGTCCGTGATGACCTGGTCTACCTCGCGCTGAACAAGCCCCGCGGCGTGCTCAGCGCCATGTCGGACAACCGCGGCCGTCCGACGGTCGGCGACCTGGTCGCAGGGCGGCGCGAGCGGCTGTTCCACGTCGGCCGGCTCGACGCTGACAGCGAGGGGTTGCTGCTGCTCACCAACGACGGGGAGCTGGCGCACCGGCTGATGCATCCGGGCTTCGGCGTGGTGAAGACCTACCTCGCCGATGTGCCCGCGCCGGTGAGCCGCGACCTCGGCCGCCGGCTGCGTGCCGGGGTCGTCCTGGCGGACGGGGTGGTGCGGGTCGACTCGTTGCGCGTGCTGCAGGCCAGCGGCGGGCGGGCGCTGGTCGAGGTCGCGCTGCACGAGGGGCGCAAGCACGTCGTCCGGCGGATGCTGGCCGAAGTCGGCCACCCGGTGCGGCGGCTGGTCCGGACCGCGGTCGGTCCGGTCCGGCTGGGCGAGCAGCGCCCGGGGACACTGCGCGAGCTGACCCGGACCGAGATCGCCGAGCTGTACCGGCTCGCCGACGCGACCGGTTCCGTATCCTCGATGCGGCCGCACAGGCCGCTCAAGCGCCGTCGCCCGCCCGGCGCGCCTGACTCGAGGGATACCGCATCGTGACGTCGCAGGCTCGCGCCGAAACCGTGGCCAACGCCTCGGCTGCGCCGTTTCGCGGCGTGGTAGCGCTGGACGGGCCGTCCGGCACGGGCAAGTCCACCGTGGCCCGCCGGCTCGCCGGGCGGATCGGTGCCCGCTACCTCGACACCGGCGCGATGTACCGCGCCGCCACGCTAGCCGTGCTCCGGGCCGGCGCCGACCCGGCCGATGCGGCCGCGGTCGCTGAGGTCGTCGACCGCGTGCGGCTGGAGATCGCGACCGACCCGTCCGGCGCCGGCGTGCGGCTGGACGGCCAGGACGTGAGCGCGGCCATTCGCAGCGGCGAGGTCACCGCGGCGGTCAGCGCCGTGTCGGCGATCCCCGAGGTGCGGGCGCGGATGGTCGGCCAACAGCGTGCCCTGATCGGCGCCGGCGGCATCGTCGTCGAGGGGCGCGACATCGGATCCGTCGTCTGGCCGCAGGCGCAGCCCAAGGTGTACCTGACCGCCAGCGCGGACGCGCGGGCGCGGCGGCGGGCTGCGGAGCTCGGCGACGGCGCCGATGTCCGGGTCGTCTCGCGGCAGCTGCAGCGCCGCGACGCGATGGACAGCTCCCGCGCGATCAGCCCGCTCAGCCGCGCCGAGGACGCCGTCGAACTCGACAGCACGGCACTCGACGTCGACCAGGTGGTCCAGCGGCTGGTCGACATCGTGCGCGACAGCGTGGCCTGCGATGGCTGAGCCGGACGGCGAGCAAGCCGCTGCCGAGGCGCCCCCGGTCGTGGCCGTCGTCGGCCGGCCGAACGTGGGCAAGTCGACGCTGGTGAACCGGCTGCTCGGACGGCGGGAGGCTGTCGTCCAGGACGTGCCGGGCGTCACGCGGGATCGGATCGCCTACGACGCGGTCTGGGGCGGGCGCCGGTTCACCCTGGTCGACACCGGGGGTTGGGAGCCGGATGCGAAAGGCCTGCAGGCGCTGGTGTCGACGCAGGCCGAACGCGCGGTCGCGGCGGCCGACCTCGTCGTCTACGTCGTCGACGGGCGCACCGGTGCCACCGACACCGACGTCGCGGTGGCCCGCACGCTGCGCCGCTCGCGCCGTCCGGTCATCCTCGCGGTGACCAAGGTCGACGACGAGCGGGGCGAGCCGGACGCGGCCGAGCTGTGGTCGCTGGGCCTCGGCCAGCCGTACCCGGTCAGCGGGCTGCACGGCCGGGGAAGCGGCGACCTGCTCGACGCGGTGCTCGACGCGCTGCCAGCAGCCCCCGCCGACTTGGCCGACGACACCGGCCCGCGCCGGGTCGCGCTCGTCGGCCGGCCGAACGTCGGAAAGTCCAGCCTGCTCAACAAGATCACCGGCGAGGAGCGGGCGGTGGTCGACGAGGCGGCGGGTACGACGATCGACCCGGTCGACAGCCTGGTCGTGCTCGGGGCCGAAACGTGGCGGTTCGTCGACACGGCCGGGCTGCGTCGCAAGGTGCACCAGGCCGCGGGGATGGAGTACTACGCCAGCCTGCGCACCGCCGGCGCGATCGCGGCGGCGGAGGTGGCGGTGGTGCTGCTGGACGCCTCTGAACCGCTCAGCGAGCAGGACCAGCGGGTGATCTCCATGGTCGTCGATGCCGGCCGGGCGCTCGTGCTGGCGTTCAACAAGTGGGACCTGCTCGACGACGACCGGCGCGAACGCCTCGAGCGCGAGGTCGGCCGCGATCTCGCGCGGGTCGCCTGGGCGCCGCGGGTGAACGTCTCGGCGCGCACCGGGCGGGCGGTCGAGCGGCTCGCCCCGGCGCTGCGCACCAGCCTGGCGTCCTGGGACCGGCGCATCTCGACCGGGCGGCTGTACGCGTGGCTCTCCGAGCTGGTCGCGGCCACCCCGCCGCCCGCGCGCGGTGGCCGGGCCCCGCGCCTGCTCTTCGGCACGCAGGCGGCCACCCGGCCGCCGCGGTTCGTGCTGTTCACCACCGGCTTCCTCGAGGCGGGTTACCGCCGCTTCGTCGAGCGGCGCCTGCGCGAGGATTTCGACTTCACCGGGACGCCGATCGAGATCTCGGTGCGGGTCCGGCAGAAACGGCGGCGGAGTTGACCGCCGCGCTGCGATAGGCTGGCCCACCGACCGGGACGTGGCGCAGTTTGGTAGCGCACCTGACTGGGGGTCAGGGGGTCGTGGGTTCAAATCCCGCCGTCCCGACACGCGGGTACCGGTCGGGCGCCGCCGCGCGATCAGCGTCGGACAACCGTCCCCCTTCCGTCATGATCTCGGGCGGATCTGCGGGATCTGGCCGATTGGCCCGAGATCATCAAGGTTAGGGGTGGATGATCATGGCAACATCGCCGGTCCGGCCGCACGCGCGCGGCGCTGCCCCGTTCGACACCTCCGGTGTGATCCGCGACGGCAGCGGCATCGCGCACTACCAAGACCTGCCGGACTCGCTGGTCGCGATGCTGCGGGCCAGCGTCGACGCCCAGGGCGACACCGAGGCGGTAGTGGAAGTGGGCGGCCCGCGGCTGACCTACCGGCAGCTGTGGGATCGCGCCGCGCGGGTGGCCGGGGGCCTTCGGGCGGCGGGCGTCCAACGCGGCGACCGGGTCGGCAACCTGCTGCCGGCCGGCGCGGACTGGGTGGCGGCGTTCCTGGCCAGCCAGCTCGCGGGAGCCGTCGCGGTGCCGGTGAACACCCGGTTCGCCGGCCCGGAGATCGACTACGTGCTGGAGGACTCCGGCGCCCGCTACACCTTCCGGCCCGGTGAGCCGCTGCCAGAGGCGGCACCCGTGGCGACGGAGGATCTTCGCAAGGACGATCTGGCGGCGATCTTCTACACCAGCGGCACCACTGGGTTCCCCAAAGGCGCCATGACCACCCACGAGAACTTCCTGTCGAATGTCGAGACTGCGATCCGGGTGATCGAGATCGACCGCGCCGACGGGCCGACGCTTCGCAACCTGGTGTCCGTGCCGCTGTTTCACGTCACCGGCTGCAACAGCCAACTGCTGCTGCAGTTGGCGCTCGGCGGCACGACGGTGGTGCTGCCGGCCTTCGACGTGCAGGCGTTCCTCCGGACGATCGCCGAGGAGCGGGTCAACCTCTTGACCAGCGTCCCGGCGATCTACGCGCTGGCGCTGATGCAACCCAACCTCGCCGACTTCGACGTCCGCACCGTCAGCCGCGTCGCCTACGGCGGCGCGCCGATCGCGCCGACGTTGGTGCAACGCATCAAGCAGCATTTCCCGCAGGCGCGAGTGGGCAACGGTTTCGGGCTCACCGAGACGTCGTCCATCGCCACGTTCCTGCCGCACGAGTGGGCCGCCGAGCACGCCGACTCGGTCGGCTTCGCCGCCCCGGTGGTCGATCTCGCGCTCGACGGAGCGGACCCGGCCAGCGGGGTGGGCGAGCTGCTGATCCGTGGAGCGAATGTGGTGCCCGGCTACTGGAACAAGCCGGAGGCCACCGCCAGCACGTTCGTCGACGGCTGGCTGCACAGCGGCGACCTGGCCCGCATCGACGACGAGGGTCTGGTGTACATCGTCGACCGCGCCAAGGACATGATCAACCGCGGCGGTGAGAACGTGTACTCCGTCGAGGTGGAGAACGCGCTCGCCGGGGCGCCTGGGGTGGCCGACGCCGCAGTGGTCGCGGTGCCCGACCCGGTCATGGGCGAGAAGGTCGGCGCGGTGGTGGTGTCGACGCCCGGCGCCGAGTTCGACCCGCAGGCGGTGATCACCTACCTCGGCGATCGGCTGGCCGACTTCAAGATTCCGCAGTACTTCGCGGTGCACCCCGGACCGCTGCCGCGCAACCCCGGCGGCAAGCTGCTCAAGCGTGAGCTTCGGGAGAGCACCGAGTGGGGTCCGCCGGTGCGCGGCCGATAGCGGGAGGTGGCGTGGTCGCGGACGTGTCCGACGGTGCGAGCACCGACCGGCTTCTCACCATTCCCAATGGGCTCAGCGCCCTGCGCCTGCTGGGCGTGCCGCTGTTCCTGTGGCTGCTGCTCGGCCCGCACGCCGACCTCGTCGCGCTGGCCGTCCTCATGGTCTCCGGGTTCACCGACTGGGCCGACGGCGTGCTCGCGCGCAAGCTCAACCAGACCAGCCGCCTCGGCGCGCTGCTCGACCCGACCGTTGACCGGCTCTACATCCTCGCCACGCTGGTCGGGCTGTCGCTGCGGCACATCATCCCGTGGTGGCTGGCGGTGATCCTGGTCGGGCGGGACGTGCTGCTGCTCATCCCCCTGCTGGTGCTGCGCCGGCACGGATACGGGCCGCCGCCGGTGCACTATCTGGGCAAGGCGGCGACGTTCTGCCTGCTCTACGCGTTCCCGCTGCTGCTGCTCGGAGCGCGCACCGGCACCCTCGCCGACGTCGCCCGCCCGATCGCCTGGGCCTTCACCATCTGGGGCACGGCGCTGTATCTGTGGGCCGGCGGCTTGTACGTCCTGCAGGTCCGGCGGCTGACCAGGAGCGCGGCGCGACGGCGGTGACCCGGCGTGCGAGCCGGGCGATAGGGTCGCCTCGCCGCACCCCCTTCGAGTCGGAAAGGCCGAGAGATGGCGCAGGTTCCAGACGAGCTGAAGTACACCGCCGAGCACGAGTGGGTACACGTGTCGGGCTCCACCGTCCGCATCGGCATCACCGACTTCGCCCAGCAGTCGCTCGGCGACGTCGTCTACGTCTCCTTGCCCGAGACAGGCACCGCGGTGACCCAGGGAGAGTCCATGGGCGAAGTGGAGTCCACCAAGAGCGTCTCCGATCTCTACGCTCCGGTCGGCGGCACCGTCACCGCACGCAACGACGCGCTCGACGGCCAGCCCGAGCTGATCAACTCCGATCCGTACGGGGAGGGTTGGCTGGTCGAGATCGACGGCGCCGACCCCGCCCAGATCGACGGGCTGCTCGACGCGTCCGCGTACAACTCGCTGAGCAGCTGACGATCCCGGCCGCCGGCCGGGGCTGAGTTCGCAGCCGCGAGTATGCGCACCCGCTGTGAACGACACGCTCTAGCTCCACCTTCGATTGACCCTTGCGACGGCGCGGCTCTAGGCTCGCCAAACCGAACGGTGCGCCGGTCAGCTTGATCGAACCGGGCCCGCCCGGCTCGCTTCGAAGGCTCGTCTAGCGTGGCTGCTGGGACAACCCGTTCGAACCGCTTCGCACAGAAGGGCAACCGCGAGTGTTCTGCACCGCCTGCGGCACCGAGAACCCGCCCGGTAGTCGTTTCTGCACCAACTGCGGCTCGGCCCTGCCCGAGGCCGCCTACCCCGGCGGCCCCGAGACCACGAGCGTGCTGTCCGCCGCGGGTGGCCTGCCCGACATCGACGGCGACTTCTCGGCGGACGCGCACCAGGGTGCCGTCGACGCGCTCGCGCCCGGCTCGGCCCTGCTGGTGGTCAAGCGCGGCCCGAACGCCGGCAGCCGATTCCTGCTCGACCAGGACGTCACGACGGCGGGTCGCCACCCAGACAGCGACATCTTCCTCGACGATGTGACTGTGTCGCGCCGCCACGCCGAGTTCCGCCGCGAAGGCAGCGGCTACACCGTGCACGACGTCGGGTCGCTGAACGGCACCTACGTCAACCGCGAGCGCATCGAGGCGGTCCCGCTCAGCGGCGGCGACGAAGTGCAGATCGGCAAGTTCCGGCTGGTGTACCTGACCGCGGCGGTCCGCGCCGGCGCGGGAGCGGAGCCTGCGTGAGCTCGACGAGCACCGCCCCGTCACCGCGGGGCACCCTCTCCATCGGTGAGGTGCTCGCTGCACTGCGGGGCGAGTTCCCCGACGTCACGATCAGCAAGATCCGCTTCCTGGAAACCGAGGGGCTCATCCATCCCGACCGCACACCGTCCGGCTACCGCAAGTTCAGCGGGTCCGACGTGGCCCGGCTGAAATACGTGCTGGCCCAGCAGCGCGACCACTACCTACCCCTTCGAGTGATCAAGGACCAGCTCGACGCGATGGACCGCGGCCTGGTCCCGTCGGGCCCGAGCGGGCTGCCACCCGTCGCGCATCTCGCCATCGCCGACAACGCGCCCACCGCCGAGCACTTCCGTGCGACCGCGGCCAGCCTGCGCATGTCGCGCGACGAGCTGCTCAACGCCACCGGCCTCACCGCCGAGCAGCTGCGCGAGCTCGAGCAGTTCGGTCTGGTCCGGTCCCGGGCCGGCGGTCGCTACGACGACGATGCGCTAGCGATCGGGCAGGTCGTCGCCGAGATGGCGCGCTACGGGCTGGAGGCGCGTCATCTGCGGGCGTTCCGCACGGCCGCCGAACGGGAGGTGAGCCTGTTCGCGCAGGTGGTCGGCCCGCTGGTCAAGCAGCGCAGCGCGCAGGCCAAGGCGCGCGCCGAGGAGACGGTCCGCGAGCTGGCCGCGCTCTCCGTGCGGTTGCACGCGGCGCTGGTGCAGATCGGCCTGCGAGACGTCACCAGCTGAGCGAACTTTCATCGCCGACGGCGGGGGAGCGATCCCGCGCCCCTACCGGCAACTGCGTGTAGCGTCGAATGACGCAGGACCGTCCGGCTGCGGCGCAATCCATGTGTCGCCGCCGCTGAAAGTCGAGAGGGTCGCTCGTGCATCCGTTGCGCGTCGTCGGCGTTCGCGTGGAACTGCCGGCCAACCAGCCGGTCGTGCTGCTGCGCGAGGAAGACGGCATCCGGTACCTGCCCATCTGGATCGGCGCGGTCGAGGCGTCGGCGATCGCGTTCCAGCAGCAGGGCGTGCAGACCGTGCGGCCGTTGACCCACGACCTGATGCGTGACGTGATCAAGGCTCTCGGCGTGCGGCTGGAAGCGGTGCACATCACCGAACTGCGCGACGACGTGTTCTACGCAGAGCTGCGCTTCTCCGGCGGCGTGTCGGTGAGCGCCCGACCGTCAGATGCGATCGCGCTCGCGCTGCGCTGCGAGGTGGAGATCCTCGGCTCGGATGCCGTGCTCGACGCGGCAGGCATCGAGATCCCGGACGAGCAGGAGGACGAGGTCGAGCGGTTCCGCGAGTTTCTCGACAACGTCTCACCGGAGGATTTCGCATCCGGCGGGTGACTCCAAACCCTCAACCTCAACCTGCAGTTGAGCTTGATGACTTTGGCACAGCGCCCGCGCGTCGCGTTGACCGGACTCGGGTGCCGGACCTACCGTCGTGGGACGACGAAATCACGGCGGTGCAATTCCGGTCGCCGTGCGCGGAGCAGGAGGCGCTGCGATGACTGACGAGGTCGAACCGGCCAACGCCGGCATGCAGCGCCCCGCTCAGGGAGCGCTCTTCCCGAACCCGGCGCCCGCGCCCGACGAGCGGATCGGTTACCGCGGCCCGACTGCCTGTTCGGCGGCCAGCATCACCTACCGGCAGCTGGACTACTGGGCACGCACCGGGCTGGTCGTGCCTTCGGTCCGCTCGGCCACCGGATCGGGGAGCCAGCGCCTGTACTCCTTCAAGGACATCCTGGTCCTGAAGGTCGTCAAGCGGCTGCTCGACACCGGCGTCTCGCTGCAGAACATCCGCTGCGCGGTCGATCATCTGCGCGCCCGCGGCGTCGACGACCTGGCCCGCATCACCCTGCTCTCCGACGGCACGACGGTCTACGAGTGCACCTCGTCGGAGGAGGTCGTCGACCTGCTGCGTGGGGGCCAGGGCGTGTTCGGCATCGCGGTCAGCGGCGCGCTGCGCGAGCTGGTCGGCTCGCTGGCCGAGCTGCCGGGGGAGCGCACCGACGCCGCCGCATCAGCCGGCATGCTCAGCGACGACGAGCTGGCCCGGCGCCGCCACCGCCGTACCGCCGCCGGGTAGCCGCTTGCCAGCTTCCAAGCACATGACATCCGTGGGCGTTCGACGTGAACAGTTCGAGCGGACGGCGCAACTCGTCAGGCGGGGACGATCGTGAACGCGGGCACGTGGTGCGGCCGTACGTTGTCGAAGTCTCTGCGGTTCATGGTGGCAATCGTGGTGACGCCAAGACGCTCGGCGACCGCCACCAGCGACGCGTCGGTGCCGCCCATGCGCCGATCGGCGTACTGCCTGACGAGTTCGGACATGCGTCGCAGGTCAGCATCAGTGAGATCCACCGGGCGGAAGCGCCGTGTGGGGCTCGCTGCCCACCGAGTCGAGAAACTGGGCCTCGGCGGCCGGTCCGCCAAACCGGTCGATGAGATAGCAGGCCTCGGGCAGAACGGTGATCGCAACAGTGAGCTCGTCGGTCTGTTCCTCTAGCCAGCGGCGGCAGAGTTCATATGCCGTGTCGGATCGATCCGCCAACGCCACAATGACATTGGTGTCTACCAAAATGACATTGGTGTCTACCAAAATCACGGCGACCGGTCAGCGGCCGAAGCCGTCCGCGAGCAGCTCGTCCACCCGCTGTGACAGGTTGTGGCGTCCGCTATCGAAGCTCCCGACGAAGTCAGGCAGGGCTCGGCGGCCGGGTTCGGCACCCGTGGAGCGGGATTGCGCGATCGGCTCGACTGCACGCAGCGCACGCTCCACTTGCTCCTCGTCCATGCCGTCGACGAGCAGGTGTAGCCGTTCCCGGATGGTCACGACTTCATTGTGCCAACTCCCGCGTCGATCGGCGCGCACGGTGTGCTACATGTCGACGATCATCCATGTCGGCCTCAAGACCGCGGCGCGCGACGGCCTGATCGCCGCGAACCTCGCGGACACGGCCGACCCGCCGTCAGCGAAGGCGGCGAGGTCTCGAGCGACGAAATGCCTGAATCCAAGAGCGGAAGCCGTGGAGATCGGGGCCTGTAGTGGTGTCCGAGGGGGGACTTGAACCCCCACGCCCGTTGAAGGGCACTAGCACCTCAAGCTAGCGCGTCTGCCATTCCGCCACCCGGACGAGCGACATGGAAGTCTAGCCCATCCGCCGGCTGCACCAGGCCGCGAGCGCGACGGCCGGTGGCGCAGATCGGCGATGTCGCGCCTCGGCAATCGATCCTGATCTGGCTAGACTCGGCATGACATGATCATCGATGGGGCGCGGGGAGCGTGAGACGCGGGAGTCTCGCACGCGGGAGTCTCGCACGCGGCATTTGCTACGCCGCCGCGCTCGGCACCACCGGCGCGCTGCTCGCCGCCGCGGGGATGCCCGTCGCCGGCGCCGTCGCGTACCGGCACGAGCCGCATCAGCGTGCTGTCGCCACGCCCGCACATGCCTGCGGCCCGTCGCACCGGCCCGAGCCTCAGCGGCACCGGCCGCCGGAACCGGCCGGCGCGGCCCGTGGCCGCAACCGCACGGGGATCGTCGCAGCGGTGACCGAAATTCCGCCGGTGAGCAGCTTGCCGCCGGTGCGCAGCGCGCCGCCGGTCGCGGCCAGCCAACCGGGCCACGGCGGCCGTACCGCGACCGACTCGCACGAGCGAAGCAACCAGCAGCGAGCTCCGGCCAGCACGCCGGCAGCGGCGAAGCCGGCGCGGGCGTCCGGACCGGCGATGCCGCCCGGTGCGCCGAGTTCAAGCCGACAGCGTGGCTCGACACCAGCACATCCGAGCACAGCGCGGGCAACCCAGCCTGCCGCCGCATCGGCGACGGCCACGCGGCGCGTCCCGGCCACGCGGCGCGTCCCGGCCACGCAGGGCATCCCGGCCGCGGTCCGCGCGACCCAGCCGGCCGGCGTCCCACCAGCCCGGCCGGCCCCAGCGCCAACCGCGAACCCGCTGCCGACCGTGTCCGCACAGCAAGACCCCGCCGGCGCACCGGGGCAGGCGGGTGGTTCGTCGACCGGAGCGGTGCCGACGCGACCCATCCTCGCCGACGAAGCGGCGGTAAGCAGCCGGCCGATCAGCCGGGGCGGCCAGCTGATGCTCCTCGGGATTGCCGGAGGGTTCGCGGTTGTCGTCGCCGCGCTCGTCCTCGCCGGAAGCCACCGCCGCAGCCGCATCTGAGCCGCGCCGGCTGGTAGGAAGATCGCATGACGCCGCCCACGCCGCCGACCGCCCAGGACGAGGTCGTCGACCTGCTGACCGGCCTGATCCGGATCAACACCTCCAATCCGACCCATCCGGAGCGGCCGGCCGCCGAGTGGGTCGCCGAGCGGCTCGGCGAGGTCGGCATCGACTCGCAGATCATCGAGTCGGCGCCGGGGCGGGCGTCGACGATCGCGCGCATCGAGGGCGCCGACCGCAGCCGCGCGCCGCTACTGATCCATGGCCACCTCGACGTCGTTCCCGCAGACCCGACCGAATGGTCGGTCGACCCGTTCGCCGGTGAGATCCGCGATGGCTATGTGTGGGGCCGGGGCGCGGTCGACATGAAGGACATGGACGCGATGACGCTGGCGCTGGTGCGCGAGTGGGCGCGCACCGGGCGTCGGCCGCCGCGCGACATCGTGCTCGCCTTCCTCGCCGATGAGGAGGCAGGCGGCCGGCAGGGCGGCCACTGGCTGGTCGACCACCGTCCTGAGCTCTTCGCCGACTGCAGCGAGGCGATCAGCGAGGTCGGCGGCTTCAGCGTCACAGTCCACCGTGACATGCTCGGGTCGCAAGCTCCCCGCGGCGATCTTCGCCTCTATCTCATCCAGGCCGCCGAGAAGGGGATGGGCTGGCTGCGGCTGCACGCCCAGGGGCGACCCGGGCACGGCTCGATGGTCCATGACGACAACGCGGTGACCCGGCTCGCGGCGGCGGTGTCGCGGATCGGCGCGCACGAGTTCCCGGTCCAGCTGACCGACACCATGCGCCGGTTCCTCACCGACCTCGCCGAGATCACCGGCCTGGACATCGACCCGGACGACCCCGAACCCGCGCTGCCGAAACTGGGCGGCATGGCCCGCATGATCGGCGCCTCGCTGCGCAATATCGCCAATCCGACCATGCTGCAGGCCGGCTACAAGACCAACGTCATCCCGTCGACGGCCGAGGCGACGATCGACACGCGGTTCCTGCCTGGGCAGGAGGACGCGCTGCTCGCGACGATCGACGAGCTGATCGGCGAGGGCGTCACCCGCGAGTTCGTCAACCGCGACATCGCCCTCGAGACACCGTTCGACGGTCCGCTGGTCGGCGCGATGTCCGCCGCCCTGCGCGCCGAGGACCCGGACGGGCACCCCGTGCCGTACCTGATGAGCGGCGGCACGGACGCCAAATCGCTTTCGAGGCTGGGGATCCGCTGCTTCGGCTTCTCGCCGCTGCGGCTGCCGCCGGATCTCGACTTCAGCGCGCTCTTCCACGGCATCGACGAGCGGGTGCCCATCGAGGGGCTGCGCTTCGGCGTGCGGGTGCTCGACCGGTTCCTTTCCGGCTGCTGACGTGCTCCTCGACGCCGTCGCCGCGGCATCCGCCGACGTGGCGGCGACCTCCGCCCGTCTCGGGAAGGTGCGACGGCTGGCCGAACTGCTGCACGAGCTCACGCCCGACGAGGCAGCGGTGGCCGTCTCCTGGCTGTCCGGCGAGCTGACCCAGCGGCAGATCGGTGTCGGCTGGGCGGCGCTGCGCGACCTACCGCCGCCCGCCGACACGCCGAGCCTTTCCGTGCTGGGGGTCGAGGCGGCGTTCTGCGAGATCGGTGCCACCGCGGGCACGGGCTCGCAGGCGCGGCGCCGGGAGTTGCTGCACCGGCTCTTCGCGGCGGCCACCGCGCGCGAGCAGGAGTTCCTGCGCCGGCTGCTGGCCGGTGACCTGCGTCAAGGCGCGCTGGTCGGTGTGATGACCGAGGCGGTGGCCCGCGCGGCCGGCGTGCCAGCCGCGGACGTCCGCCGGGCCGCCATGCTGCGTGGTGACCTGCCGGCGGTCGCGGCTGCGGCGCTGGGCGGAGGAGCGGCGGCGCTGGCCGAGTTCCGGCTGCAGGTGGGCAGGCCGGTCGGGCCGATGCTCGCACAGACCGCTGCGGATACCGAGGATGCGCTGGCCCGGCTGGGCGGCGAGGCGGCGCTGGAGTGGAAGCTCGACGGCACCCGCATCCAGGTTCACCGCAGCGGGTCGGAGATCGGCGTGTTCACCCGCACCCTCGACGACGTCACCGCGCGGCTGCCCGAGGTGGTCGACGCGGTGCGCGGGCTGCCGGGCGGCTCGCTGGTGCTCGACGGCGAGGCGATCGCGCTCCGCCCGGACGGGCGCCCGCACCCCTTCCAGGTGACCGCTTCGCGCGTCGGCAGCCGCGGCGACGCGATGTGGGAGACGGTGCCGATCACGCCGTTCTTCTTCGACGTGCTGCACGCCGACGGTGCCGACCTGCTGGACGAGCCGGCGCGCCGACGCTTCGCAATCCTCGATGAGCTGGTGCCGTCCGCGCATCGGGTGCAGCGGCTGATCACCGCCGACTCCGCTGCTGCAGCGGCGTTTCTTGCCGGCACGCTGGACCGCGGCCACGAGGGCGTGCTGGCCAAATCGCTCGACGCTCCCTACGAGGCCGGACGCCGTGGCGCGGGATGGCTGAAGGTAAAGCCCGTCCACACCCTCGACCTCGTCGTGCTTGCCGTCGAGTGGGGCTCGGGCCGTCGGCGCGGCTGGCTGTCCAACATCCACCTCAGCGCACGCGACCCCGACACCGGCGGTTTCGTCATGCTCGGCAAGACGTTCAAGGGAATGACCGACGAGATGCTCGCCTGGCAGACCGCGCGATTCCTCGAGCTTGCCGACGGACCGACCGACGGCTGGGTGGTGCGGCTGCGGCCCGAGCAGGTCGTCGAGATCGCGTTCGACGGGGTCCAGCGCTCGTCGCGGTATCCGGGCGGGCTGGCGCTCAGGTTCGCACGGGTGGTGCGCTACCGGGACGACAAGCGCCCGGAGGAAGCGGACACGATCGATGCGGTGCGGGCCTTCCATGCCAACTGAGACTCGTGTGGACCAGTTAGCCGGCGATCGCGCATAGCCGTGACCGTCCTCGGCATCTACTACGGCGGCCGCGACTACGAACAACTCCTCGGCTACGACCGCTGATCCGAGAGCGACCTCGTGCAGCCCTCTGTGAGCGCTGCCGCTTGCAGGCGAGAGACTCGGAGCATGCTCCTGGATTTGCGCGACAAGGTAGTGCTGGTGACTGGCGCGGCACGCGGCATCGGGAGGGTGATCACCGAGGCGTTCGTCCGCGAGCGGTCGGCGGTGGTCGGGATCGACGTGGCCGGTGTCGACTGGCTTGGGACGGCGCTGACGGCGGCGGGCACCGACGGTGCCGCTTACGCCTGCGACGTGCGTGACGCCGCCGCGGTGAACGCCCTGGTCGGCGAGGTGACCGGACGGTTCGGCCGGCTCGATGTCCTGGTCAACAACGCTGGCGTGATGGGTGAGGGCCTGGTCGAGAATCTGAACGACGAGATCTGGGACCGCTGCTTCGACGTGAACGTCGGCGGGGTGTTCCGGATGTGCCGGGCGGCCGTGCCGGTCATGAAGGCACAGCACAGCGGCCGGATCATCAACGCCGCGTCGTTCGCCGCCGTGGTGCCGAGCATCGGCAGCGCTGCCTACGCGGCGTCCAAGGCGGCCGTGGTTCAGCTGACTCGGACGTTGGCCGGTGAGCTCGGTCCGTGGAACGTGACGGTCAACGCGTACGCGCCGGGGATGATCCCCAGCGCAATCAATACCTTCGCCCAGCTCAACCCGGCCGAGCAGGGCCGACTGCTGGACACCCTGACGCTGCGGCGGTGGGGTGAGCCCGAGGAGGTGGCCGACCTGGTCTGCTTCCTGGCGAGCGACGCCGCCCGCTACATCACCGGGACCATGGTCGACGTCAGCGGCGGGAAGCTCGCCACCCAGTTCCCGCAGCGGGCGTACGAGCTCGCCGGTCTGCGCTGATGGACGCCGACCGGGTGCTGTGGGTCACCGGTGCGGGCAGCGGCATGGGCCGGGCGGCCGCCGTGGCCGCGGCGGCTCACGGCGTCCAGGTCGCGCTCAGTGGACGGCGCCCCGGACCGCTGGAGGAGACCGCGGCCCTGGTCGAGGACGCCGGGGGTCAGGCTCTGGCGCTGCCCCTGGACGCCCGTGATCCGCAGGCCGTGGCCGCCGCCCACGAGCGGATCCGGTCGGCCTGGGGCGGGGTCGACGACCTGGTCCTGGCCGCTGGCTTGAACACCCCCCGCCGGGTGTGGAGCGACCAGTCGATGAGCGAGTTCGAGAGCGTGATTTCGACCAACCTCACCGCCGTGGCACTGGTCGTTGATACCGCGCTGCCGGACCTGCGCGTTCGAGGCGGTGGGCATGTCGTCGTGGTGTCGTCGTACTCGGCGTGGCGGTTCACGCCCTACGCCGGGGTCGCCTACAGCGCCAGCAAGACCGCGCTCGCCGCGCTCTGCCAGACGCTCAATGCCCAGGAGGCCCGGCACGGCGTGCGCGCCTGCCACCTCTGTCCGGGCGACGTCGACAGCGACTTCCTGCTGCTCCGGCCCCAGGTGCCCGGGGCCGAGGCGCGGTCGGTCATGCTCTCGCCGGAGGACGTGGCCCGGGCGGTGCTGTTCGTGCTGGACTCCCCGCGGCACGTCCGCATCGACGAGCTGGTCATCAGCCCCGTGGCGCAGACGTAGCTCCCCGGCCCGAGGTGCGCCCGTTCGAGTTCGACGCGAACTGGATCGCCTACCGCGGCACCGGGGAACCGAAGTAGAACGCGGCGAATACCAGGCGCGGCCAGGTCCAGGGCTGAGCGCTTGCCCTCGGTCGGGATGGTGGCGATCATCCGGTAGACGTCCCCGCGGTCTCGTTGACGATCTGGTGTTGCACGACATGGACGGAGGATGGTGTGCCTCTTGATGGCCAGTCACTGCCAGGGCAAGCGTCGTTGCAGCGCTGGCATCTGAGTCGGCGTGGCAGGCTGGGCGGTTGTGGACGTGGCTGCGGACTTCGCGCTCGACGACAGGCGTGCGCTGGTGACGGGCAGCGCTCGCGGCCTGGGCCGGGCAATCGCTATCGCGTTGGCACAGGCGGGCGCCGATGTGGCCCTCGGCTTGCGCGACGCGAACACGGCAGCGGACGTGGTCGAGGCGATCGAGGCGACCGGGCGGCGCGCCGTCCGGCTGCAGATGGACATGAGCCGGCTGGCCGAGGTCCGCGCCGCGGTGGCCGAGGCCGACAACGCGCTGGGTGGGGTAGACATCCTGGTCAACAACGCGGGCATTGGTCGGGTGAGCATGGCGGACTCGGTGACCGTCGAGGACTTCGACGCGACGCTGCGGGTCAATCTCGCCGGCACGTTCTTCGCCAGCCAGGCTGCGGCGGCGTTCATGCGGCAGAGGGGCTTCGGCCGCATCCTCAACATCGGGTCTCAGGCGGGGCTGGTCGCACTGCCCGGCGAGTCGGTCTACTGCATGACGAAGGCGGCGATTACGCACCTGACCCGCTGCCTGGCCGTCGAGTGGGGCGAGCACGGGATCACCGTCAACTGCGTCGCGCCCACATTCGTCGAGACGCCGGGCACCGAGAAGGCGTTGAGCGACCCGGACTTCCGCGCGGACGTGGTGCAGCGCATCGCGGCCCTGCACCGGATCGGCACACCCGCCGACGTAACCGGCGCCGTGGTGTTCCTCGCCTCGCCAGCCGCATCGCTAATCACCGGCACGACCATCCCGATCGACGGCGGCTGGACCGCGCGTTGAGGCCGAATCACCCAGGGCATGCACCTTCACCGAAGGGCAGCAGCGTGCACGCATCTCGGCATGCAGGACAGCGCGTTTGGACCGCGCTCGAGAGATTCATCTGAGCGCGGACGACGTCTGGTGTGCGCGCCTCGCCTATCGACGGCTACGCGCACAGCGGCAAGAGCGGACGTCCGCTCTGGCACGCATCTTGCCGGATTCGTAGCCCGATTCCACGCCGGTCACCCAGGGAGTCAGTTGATGTCCTGCCGAACGGAGAGAGCGATACCGAGAACCCCCAGCGCGGCGGCCCAGGCGATCAAGGTGATCGCGCCGGCGCCTGGCGAGACCAGGTAATGGACTCGCAGGCCCATGAGTGCGTCGGAGGCACGGGTTGGCATGAACCGCCCCACCGAGGGGACAAGGCCGAACAGGAGGTTGTCGACGACGAGGCCCCAGGCGAGCAGCGAGATGATGCCGCGGACTTGGTTGTGGATGATCGCTCCGAGGCCGGCGCCAATCGCGCCCCATAAGGCGGCGCCGGCGAGCCCGCCGAGCGTGAGCAGCAGAATGTCGCCGCTGCTGAGCACGACGGTGATGCCACGCCCGTCGAGGATCGGGTATCCGATGGCCCAGCCGATTGCCTCGGCGAGGACCCCGAGTGCGATTCCGGCCAGTGCGCCGGCGACGGCCTTGGCGGCCAGGACGGGTGAGCGCGCGGGGTTGAACAGGATCGTCGGGCAGATCGTGCCGAAGCGGTACTCGCCGGTCACCAGCAACACCCCGGCGAGTGCGGAGAACACGCCGGCGAGACTGCTCAGGCTCAGCAGCTGACGCTGGTCCTCTTTGCTGGCAAGCCCGCTCGGGTGGGTGAGCAGCCCGGTGAGCAGCGTGGTGAGCAGGATCAGCGCGATCATCGCGAGGATCAGCCCGATCGTGGTCCGGGTCGAGCGAATCTTCAAAAGCTCTGCCCTGATCTGCGCGATCATGCCGGTGCCTTCGAGGTCAGTTCGAGAAAGATGTCCTCCAGCACGCCTTGGTCGTTGACCAGCTCATGAACCGGGACGCCGGCGGCGAAGGCGATCTCACCGATCCGCTCGCTCGATGCTCCCTGGACGAGCAGCGCATGGTCGGTCCCGGTCGTCACCCGCAGCGCCTGATCGCGCAGCGCCGTGCTGAGCCGCTGCCGGTCGCCGCTGCGGACGCGGACCGCGCCGCCGGCGCGAACGGTCAGCTCGGCCAGCGGGGAGGAGAGTACGAGCTGCCCGCGGCTGATGATCAGCACTCGGTCGACCGTCTGCGCGACCTCGGCGAGGACATGGCTCGAGATGAGTACCGTGCGGCCCTCTGCGGCCAGCCTGCGCAGGAAGTCGCGCAGCCAGCGAACGCCCTCCGGGTCGAGGCCGTTGGCCGGCTCATCGAGAATCAGCAGCTCCGGGTCGCCCAGCAGCGCCGCCGCGAGCCCGAGTCGCTGACGCATCCCCAGCGAATATCCCTTCATCCGCCGCCGGGCTGCGTCACCGAGCTCCACCAGGCGCAACACCTCGTCGGCGCGTGAGTCGGGAACATTGACCGCCCGCCCGAGCATCCGCAGGTGATCGCGGCCCGCACCATTCGGTCCGAGAAAGCCCGTGATCGTCCCAGCCGCCAACACGAAGGACAGATCCGTGACCGCCGGGACCTCACCGAAGCGCTTGGTCAACGACTCGGCTTGGACGACCGCCGTCATCCGCGTGGCCGACCGGTGAACGGGACCGCGAAGTCTTGGTAGCTGTCCTGTCCCACTTCGCTGGGGAGATAGGTGATCCGCACGCCCAGGTCGGCCGGGCGTAGGTCTGGTTGCTGCTCGCTCCACGCCTCCAGCGATCGTGAGACCAACTGCCGCTCGGCGCCGTCGATCTGCCCATCGCCGATGTTCACGAACGCCTCTCGGTGCGCGGGCTCGGCCCGCAGGGTCAGTTCCGGGCAACGGGCGGCGAGCGCTTCCGCCTCGTCTGCTGGGACGGGACGGCACCACTCCATCGGGCCGTCGCTGTCCTCGCTGACCTCACCCCAGAAGATGCAGAAGAACGCGCCGGCGCGTCCCGGTATCTGCGGCAGCTGGTAGTGGCGGAGCAGGGCGATGAACTCCTTGCCGAACGCCCAGGCCGCCTTCTCGCCGGCGACATTTCGCTTCACGCACAGCAGGCTGCGCTCGGGAATCTCCCTCGTGCCGACCTCATACATGACGGACCTCTTTCCGCTCAGCTCGTCGATCAAGTAGGTAGCAAGCGCGCGGCGGGACTCGTGCGCGGCCTCGGATGCCGCCCAGACCTCGCGGACACGCTCCGCCGCCTGGACCGGCTCAAGCCGCAGGATCGCCTTGATCTCCGCCAGCGGGATCTGCAGCTGACGCAGCGCCGCGATCAGACGTGCCTGCACGAGCTGGCCGGCCTCGTAGAAGCGGTAGCCAGAGTCCTCATCCACCCGCGTCGGCGGCAGCAGACCCCGCTCGTCATAGAGCCGCAACGCCTTAGCCGACAGCCGCGAGCGGCTGGCGAACTCACCGATGCTCATCCGATCCACGTGCTCGCTCCTCATCGCCGGACAAGTCTGCGGCTTCCCCCAAGGTCAAGGTCAAGCCGCCGCGTCGAGGCAATGTGGGTCAGTACCACCGCCGAGAGGCTCGGGTCCGCACGTCAGTCTGGCCGGAACTCTTCGTGATCTCGGCCCTGCCGGTCACCAAGCGCAAGACCGCATGCGGATCTTGCAGTGTGCGAACATCGAACACGCGCTCATCGGCTACTTGTGAGCGTCTATGTGGCCGGCACTCGATCAGATCCATGTGGAGCAGGCGACGTACCAATGATCGCCGCACCTATCGACGGTTACATGCGCGTTGTGGTCCTGTACGGGGTGCCGCGGTGCCAGAGTGTCAACCGGAATGCCGACGAAGATGCTCCTCCGGCAGGCCGCGCGGGTGCTGCGCCAACGCGGCGACAAGCGCGCGGAGGAGGCTTCCCTCACGTCAGCGCGTCACCGGCGAGTTAGGGGCAAGGCCCCGGGCGCGTCACCGCTCCGGACTCACGGAACGATAAGCCGGGTGCGGGAGCAGTTCGTGGCGCAGCGGCTGATCCGCAGGGCCATCGGTGGGGCGAACCGGCACACCCGCGCCTATCCGGCGACCGCGCGCCGATGACGCCGGTGCGGCAGGGCGCACGTTCGGCCGGCGCGCGTGCCGGCGGCTGGGCGCGGCGCAGCAGCTATCTGCAGAAGTGGGTGGTGCTCGGAGCCGCGATCGGGATCATCGCCGGGCTCGGCGCGGTGGTGTTCTACCTGGCGCTGCGCGGGGCGACGGAACTGTTTCTCGGTGTCATCGCTGGCTATGTCCCACCGACGCCGGCCGGCGAGGGCGGCGGCCGCGGCACGGGGCATTTCACCCGGGCGTGGGCGATCCCGCTGGTGGTGTGCCTGGGCGGGCTGCTGTCCGGCGCGTTGGTGTTCTGGCTGGCGCCGGAGGCGGAGGGCCACGGCACCGACGCGGCGATCGACGCCGTGCACACCAACCCGCGGATGATCCGTACCCGCGCCGTGGTGGTCAAGTTGGTGTCGTCCGCGATCACCATCGGTTCGGGCGGTTCCGGCGGACGAGAAGGCCCCACCGCGCAGATCTCGGCTGGCTTCGGCTCGCTACTGGCGCGGCTGCTCGACCTCTCGCCCGAGGATGGGCGCATCGCGGTGTCGGTCGGCATCGGCGCGGGCATCGGCGCGATCTTCGGCGCGCCGCTCGGCGGGGCGGTGTTGGCCGCCGACATCGTCTACCGCGACGATTTCGAGGTCGAGGCGCTCATTCCCGGGCTGGTCACCTCGATCATCAGCTACACCGTGTTCGGCCTGATCGAGGGCTTCTCCCCGCTGTTCGGATACGCCGCAGCGGGCTATCAGTTCCACGAGCCGATCCAGCTGGCGTGGTTCGCGATCATCGGCGTGCTGGCCGGGCTGATCGGGCTGGTCTACAGCCAGAGCTTCTACGGCGTCGTTGCGCTCACCGGCCGCGCGCCCGGTCCCCGCTGGCTCAAGCCGGCGGCCGGGGGGTTGCTCGTCGGGCTGCTGAGCCTCGTCCTGCCGGAGGTGCTGGGCACCGGGTACGGCTGGGTCCAGGAGGCACTGGACCGCACCGAGCTGCTGGCGATCCCGCTCTGGGCGGTGCTGCTGCTGCCACTGGCGAAGATCCTGGCCACATCACTGTCGATCGGCTCGGGCGGTTCCGGCGGGATTTTCGGCCCGGGTCTGGTGATCGGCGCGTTCACCGGCGCGGCGGTATGGCGGCTGCTCGAGCCGGTGGCGCCGGGCGTTCCGCACAGCCCGGCCCCGTTCGTCATCGTCGGCATGATGGCGTGTTTCGGCAGCATCGCGCGGGCGCCGCTGGCGGTGATGCTCATGGTCGCCGAGATGACCGGCAGCCTGACCATCCTGGCGCCGGCGATGGTAGCGGTCGGGCTGGCGTACCTGATCGTGCGCCATGCCGGCCAGACGATCTACCGCAGCCAGCTTCGCAACCGCGAGCAGGCGCAGTTCGGCCGGCTGATGGTCGGCTTGCCGCTACTGGCCCGCGTTCCCCTCGCCGACGCGATGGCGGCCCCGCCGCGCCTGGTGCTGCGCGATGCCGACACCGTGCGCGAGGCAGCCGCCCGGCTGGCCGACGCGGGTGTCCCCGGCGCGCCGGTCGTCGACGCGCAGGGACTCTTCCTCGGCGCGGTGGGCCGTGACCGGCTGGCCGCTGCGGCCCACCCGGACCAGCCCGTCGCGCGCCACGTCGACGCCGCCGCCCCGTCCGTGGCCGACGACGCCAGCCTCGCAGAGACGTTCGACGCGCTGCCCGCGGGGGAGCGCTGGCTCACCGTCCTGGACGCCGGCCGCCGCGTCGTGGGCGTCGTCGCCGTCAGCGACATCGTGCGCGCCTACCGGCACGCGGTCAGCGCCGACGCGCGCCGGTTGACGCGCCTCGCCACCGACACCGGAGTGGCCGAGATCCGGGTCGGCAACGACTCGACCGCCGCCGGCCGGACCATCGCCCAGGCCGCTCTTCCCGACGGCACGATCGTCGTCTCCCTGCAACGCGGCGACACGGTCGTGCCGGTCACCGGCTCGACCACCCTGCAGGCCGGCGACATCCTCACCGTGCTCACCCGCGCCGAGGGCACCGGCGCCCCCCGCGACGTGCTCGGCTAGCTGGTCGGTGTGCGCTTCGCATGCTCAGGGCGAGTGCCGGACGAGCGAAAGGATCCGCTCCGACGGGCCGCCACCGCGCCGAGCGCCGCCTCGCCGGTCTGCCGGCCCGGCGCAGCTGAGCGCCGCTACTGAAGCATCTGCGCCGCGAGCAGTTCAGCGCAGCGCAGCCGCGCGTCGGGCGCCGGCGAGGGCAGGGTGACGATCAGCTCGTCGGCGTCGGCTTGCTTGGCGAACTGCTCGACGTATTCCCGGACGTCGCCGGGCTCCCCGACCGCGGTGTAGCGCATCATCTGCGCGATGTGCGCGCCCTCGGGCGAAGCGAGCACCGCGTCGGCCTCGTCGTCGGTGAGCCGCCGAGCAGGCCTCGCGAGCGCCCTGACCCGGGCTCGCCGCGCATGCCGGAACTGCGCCTCGGCGTCGGCGGCGGTGTCGGCGGCGATCACGTTCACCCCGGCGATGACGTAGGGCCGGTCAAGCTGCTCGGAGGGGCGGAACCGGCTGCGGTACAGCGCCACCGCATCGTGCAGCGCGGCTGGCGCGAAATGCGAGGCAAAGGCGTACGGCAGCCCGAGCGCCGCCGCGAGCGACGCGCCGAACAGCGACGATCCCAAGATGTAGAGCGGTACTCGCGAGCCGCGGCCGGGGTAGGCGTGCACGCCCGGCACGAGGGATTCGTCGGCGAGGTAGCCCTGCAGTTCGAGCACGTCGTCGGGAAAGCGCTCGGCGGAGAGCTCATCGCGGCGCAGCGCAAACATGGTGTTGCGGTCCGAGCCCGGCGCGCGGCCGAGTCCCAGATCGATGCGTCCGGGATACAGCGCGGCGAGCGTGCCGAACTGCTCGGCGATGAGCAGCGGGGCGTGGTTGGGCAGCATCACCCCACCCGCCCCGAGGCGGATCCGAGCGGTGTGCGCGGCGACGTGCGCGATGAGCACACTGGTGGCTGCCGAGGCGATCGTCGGTATGTTGTGGTGCTCGGCGTACCAGACGCGGTGGTAGCCGGCGTCCTCGGCGAGCTGGGCGAGCGACACGCTGACCGGGAAGCTGTCGCCGGCGGTCTCGCCATGCCGCACCGGCGCGAGATCGAGAATAGAGAGGGGCAACGACGCCACGGGCGGTCAGTGGATCAGGTCCGGGAGCGGCAGCTCGCCGGGTCGGCGACGCCGGCGCAGCCACACCCGACGCGTGCCGTCGGCGTAGCGCAGGACGCGGGCCAGTTCCCAGCCGCCGAACTCCGCATGCAACGAAAGACGCACCGCCGCGGTGCCCCGGCTCACGTCGGCCGGGATCCGCAGCGGTGCGTACTCCCAGTCCGGATCGGCACCTGCTTCAGCGGCAGCAGCAGCGTTCATACCCGGCCATTCAACGCTCCGCCGCGCGGATCGCCAACCACCGGCCCGGATGCGATGTACTCGGTCAGCGTGTCGTGCAGCCGGGTCCGCCGCGGCCGGGCGCCGACGTGCCGCACCGCCCGCGCCAACAACGGGCCCGCCGCGTGCACGATCGACAGATGCCGCTGCGCGCGGGTCAGCGCGGTGTAGACCAGCGGCCGGGAGAGCATGCGCGACGCCTCGGGCGGCAGCACGACCACCACCGCCGGAAACTCCCAGCCCTGCGCCCGGTGCACGGTGATCGCCCAGCCGTGCAGCAGGTCGGCGAGCGCCTTGCCCTTCACCTCGGCGGGTCCGGAGGCGAACTCGACGGTGACCGCGCCGTCCGTGCCGGCCGCGCTCACCACGCCGACCTCCCCGTTGGCGTATCCGGACGGCTCGGCCTCGAGGTGGTTGGCGGTGGCGACGACGCGGTCGCCGGCGTCGAAGCGGCGCCGCCCGTCGCCCGGGTTCAGCCGCGCCTTGAGCGCGACGTTGAGGGCGAGCGTCCCGGCCTCCCCCCCGTGCACCGGCGTCACGACCTGCACCTGCTCGGCCGGGATGCCGAGCGCCCGGGGGATGGAGTCGGTTACCAGCTGCACCGTGCGATGCGCCGCGTCGGCCGAGCCGCGGGCCGGGACGACGACGACCTCGCGGGTCGGGTCGTCCACCGGCGGCAGCACTCCGCCGCGCACGCTGGTCGCCAGCCGTGCGATCGAGCCTCCTTCGGCCTGCCGGTAGAGCGTGGTCAGCTCGGTTACCGGGACGACGGCGGCGTCGATCAGGTCGCCGAGTACCCGGCCCGGCCCGATCGAGGGCAGCTGCGCCGCGTCCCCGACGAACATCAGGTGCGTGCCGTCCGCGCACGCGTCCAGCAGCGCCTCGGCAAGCTCCACGTCGAGCATTGAGGTCTCGTCGACCACGACGACCCGCTCATCCAAGGGCGCCTCGGCGTTGCGCGTGAAGCCGCCGGAGAACGTCAGCTCACCGCCGCTTTGCCGCGGCTGCGCGCCGAGCAGCCGGTGCAGGGTGGACGCCGGCGCGTCGCAGAGCTCCTCCAGCCGTTTCGCGGCCCGCCCGGTCGGCGCCGAGAGCGCCACGCCGAACCCGGCGCGTTCCGCGAGCGCGACGACGGCGGACACGGTGCGGCTCTTGCCGGTGCCCGGGCCACCGGTGAGCACGCTCACCCCGGACGTCAGCGCGTGCCGCACGGCCGTGCGCTGCGCATCGTCCAGGTCGCGCGCCGCCCGGCTGGTCAGCTCCGCCTTGATCGGCTCGGCGGTGGCCAGCAGCCGCGCCACGCCCTGCCCGATCGCGTCCTCGGCCTCGGCGTAATGGGCCAGCGCGATCGACTCGTCGAATTCCATGACGATGCCCGACTCCAGCGCCGCCGCGACGGCCGCGGCCGCGTCACCGACGCCGAACTCGGCCAGCGCGTCCACCACCAGCCCGCGCGGCGCGACCGTATGCCCGTCGCGGCACTCCCGCGCCAGCACGTACCCGACCAGGGCCCGCGCGCGGCGCGGGTCGTCGCGGCGGATGCCCGGCACCGCATGCACCGCGACCCGGTCGGCGGCGGCCACCGTCACCCCGGGCACGGAGAGCAGCAGCCACGGGTCGTCGCGGATCAGCCGGGACGCCGGCGGGCCGAGCGCGTCGCCGACCCGGCCGGCCAGCCGGGCGTCCACTCCGGCCGGGACGAGGAGCTCGACCACCTCGTACACCGGCGCCGCGGCGAGGAACGACGACAGCAACCGCCCGGCCCGGGTCGCGCCCACCCGGGGCAGCTCCGCCAGCCGGGCAGCCGTGACATCCGCCGGCCCGGTGATGCCCGCGTCGGGGAGCGCGGAGGCCAGCGTGCGGCCCAGCCCGGGCCACAGGCCCGCGGCGCAGAACGCGGCGAAGACGGGATCGTTCAGGGCACGGTCTCCGGGTAGCCGACCGGCGGCGCCGAGACGTCGTCGAGCGCGCGGCGGATCTCGACGGGCAGGTCCAGCGTCTCGCAGGCGAGCGCGGCGGTGAGCTGGCCGACGGTTCGCGCGCCGACGATCGGCGCGGCCACGCCCGGCCGATCGCGTACCCAGGCCAGCGCGACCGCGACCGGCGAGGTCGCCAGCCCCTCCGCCGCCGTGGCGACCGCCTCGACCACGCCGATCGTCACCGGGTCGTCGATCCCGGCCAGGTGCCGGATGCCCGCGGCGGCACGGGAGTCGGCCGGCACGCCGCTGCGGTACTTGCCGGTCAGCACGCCGCCGCCGAGCGGGGAGTAGGCCAGCACGCCCAGACCGAGCTCGGCGCACGCGGGAAGCACCTCCCGCTCGATCCCGCGGTCGAGCAGCGAGTACCGCACCTGGTCGGAGACGACCGGCGCCCGGCCGGGGTGGGCCGCCTGCAGGGTCGCCGCCTGCGCGGTGCGCCATCCGCTGAAGTTCGACACGCCGACATAGCGCACCTTGCCCGCGCTCACCGCGGCGTCCAGCGCGGCGAGCGTCTCCTCGATCGACACGTTCACGTCCGGGACGTGCACCTGCCACAGGTCGACGTGATCGACGCCGAGCCGGCGCAGCGACAGGTCCAGATCGTGCAGCAGCCGGCCACGGGAGTTGTCGACGCATGCGCTGCCGTCCACCCAGCGGTGTCCGGCCTTGGTCGCGATCACCAGCTCGTCGCGGGAGACCACCTCGGCGATCAGCCGGCCCAGGATCTCCTCGGCTTGCCCGTTGCCGTAGCCGACGGCGGTGTCGACGAGCGTTCCCCCGGCATCGCGGAACGCGAGCAGGATCGCGGCCGCCTCGTCCGGGTCGGTGTCGCGTCCCCACCGCCAGGTGCCCAGCCCCAGGTGCGACACCTTCAGCCCGCTGCGGCCGACGCTGCGCTGCTCCACGGACTGAGAACTTAGCTTAGGGCATCGCCGGTCCGTAGCATGCGTTACCACCCCGGTAGGGTGGCCCGGTGCAGCTAGGACTCAACCTCGGCTACTGGGGGATGGGCAACGACGCCGACAACCTGGCGCTGGCTCGCGAGGCCGACCGGCTCGGCTATTCGGTGGCCTGGGCCGCCGAGGCGTACGGGTCGGACTCGCCGACCGTGCTGGCGTGGGTCGCCGCGCAGACCAGCCGCATCGACGTGGGCAGCGCGGTCATGCAGATCCCGGCGCGGACCCCGGCCGCGACCGCGATGACCGCGGCGACACTGGACACGCTCTCCGGCGGGCGGTTCCGGCTCGGGCTGGGCGTGTCCGGGCCGCAGGTGTCCGAAGGCTGGCACGGGGTCCGCTTCGCCAGGCCGCTGGCGCGCACCCGCGAGTACGTCGACATCGTCCGGATGGCGCTGGCCCGCAAGCGGGTCCGCTACGACGGCGAGACCTACCAGCTGCCGTTGCCCGACGGCCCGGGCAAGGCCGTGCAGCTCACCGTCCATCCCGTCCGCGAGCAGATCCCGATCTACCTGGCGGCGATCGGGCCGAAAAACCTCGAGCTTGCCGGTGAGATCGCCGACGGTTGGCTGGCGATCTTCCTGGCCCCGAGGTTCGCCGGCGAGCTGCTCGAGCGGGTGGCGGCCGGGCGGGCGAAAGCCGGTCGGTCGCTCGACGGCTTCGACGTGGTCGCCTCCGCTCCGCTGGTGATCGGCGAAGACCTCGCGGCCTGCGCCGCGCCCGTGCGTGCGCACGCGGCGCTCTACATCGGCGGGATGGGCAGCCGGGAGCAGAACTTCTACAACGACCTGGCGGTGCGGATGGGGTACGCCGACGCGGCCGCCGAGGTGCAGAACCGCTACCTGTCCCGCGACTACGAGGCGGCCGCGGCCGCGGTGCCAGCCGAGTTCGTCGACTCGACGGCGCTGCTCGGCCCGCCCGGCCGGCTCGCCGAGCGGATGGCGCAGTTCGCGGCGGCCGGCGTCACCACGCTCGCGGTCACGCCGTACGCGCCGACGCTCACCGAGCGTCTGGCGGCGCTGCGCACGGCACGCGAGGCGCTGCGCGAGTCCGGCGCCGGCGAGTGACCTCGGGTGTCCACCGTCCTGCTGATCCGGCACGGGCTGACCGCGATGACCGGCCCGGTGCTGGCCGGTCGCACGCCCGGCGTCCATCTGGACGACCGGGGCCGCGCCCAGGCGGACGCGGTGGCCACGCGCATCGCGCCGCTGCCGCTCGCCGCTGTGGTGACCAGCCCGCTGGAGCGCTGCGTCGACACCGCCGAGCTGATCCGCAAGGCTCAGCACGGCGACCCGGCGTGGCACGTCGATCCGCGGCTGATCGAGTGCGGGTACGGCGAGTGGACCGGCCGCGCGCTCAAGGAGCTGGCCAAGGAGCCGATGTGGCGGCTGGTGCAGGGCCAGCCGTCGGCGGCGCGGTTCCCGTCCGGCGAGTCACTGGCCGAGGTCTCGGCCCGGGCCGTGGAGGCCGTCCGCGACTGGGATGCCCGCCTCGGCGCCGACGCGGTGTGGGTGGCCTGCAGCCACGGTGACGTGATCAAGGCGATCCTCGCCGACGCGCTGGGCCTGCACCTGGACCAGTTCCAGCGCATCGCGGTCGACCCCTGCTCGGTGTCGGTGGTGCGCTACACGCCGACCCGGCCGTATGTGCTGCGCGCCAACGACGTGGGCGGCGACCTGACCGGCTTCGCGCCGCCGAAGCGCAAGCGTCGCCGCCGCGCCAGCGACGATGCCACCGTCGGCGGCGGTACGGGCGGCAGTGTCTGAGCGGATAGGCTCGAATGCACCATGGCGCGCCAGTTCTATCTGTTCGATCGTCCCCGCCGGTTCGTCGCCGGGACCGTCGGCACGCCCGGCGAGCGCACGTTCTACCTGCAGGCCACGGACGGTTCGCGGGTGGTCTCCGTCGCGCTGGAGAAGCAGCAGGTCGCCGTGCTGGCCGAGCGCATCGAACAGCTGCTCGACGAGGTGGTGGCCCGCACCGGCACGGCGCTGCCCGCCTCCGGCGACCCCGACACCGACGCGCTCGAGCAGCCGGTGGACGAGGAGTTCCGCGTCGGAGCGATGGGCCTGGCCTGGGACGGTGACACCGGCATGGTGATCATCGAGGCGCAGGCACCGGTGGAAGACACCGAGATCGCGCAGGCGACGCTGCTCGAAGACGTCGAGGACGGTCCGGACGCGCTGCGGGTGCGCCTGGAGCCCGGCCGCGCCCGAGCGTTCGTGGCCCGCGCCCGCCGGGTCATCGCGGCCGGCCGACCGCCGTGCCCGTTGTGCGGATTGCCGCTGGACCCGGCCGGGCACATCTGCCCCCGGCACGACGGCTACCACCGCGGCCCTGCGGTGCCATGAGCGCCCGCGCCAAGGGCCGACCGATCAGCCGGCCGGACGAGCTGACGCCACCACGGGCGCTGCCGGTCGATGCGGCGCTGGCCCTGTTGCGAGACGGCCTCCTGGAGATCGAAGGCCGACTTATCGACGCGTCGAACGCGACCCTGTACTGCTCGGTCAGCTGTGACGGGCTCGACGCCGCATGCGTGTACAAACCCGTCGCGGGGGAGCGGCCGCTATGGGACTTCCCTGACGGCACGCTCGCCGCCCGCGAGGTCGCCGCATACACGGTCTCCGCCGCGACGCCGTGGCTGATCGTCCCCCCGACGGTGTACCGGGACGGACCGCTCGGCCCGGGCATGGTGCAGCTGTGGATCGGCATCGACGACAGCGTCGACGTGGTCACGCTCGTGCGGCGCGCCGCGCACGAGCAGCTGCGCCGGATCGCGGTCTTCGACGCGGTCGTCAACAACGCCGACCGCAAGGGCGGTCACCTGCTGCCGACCTGCGAAGGGCACGTCTACGGCGTCGACCACGGCGTCACCTTCCACAGTGATCCGAAGCTGCGCACCCTGCTGTGGCACTGGGCGGGCGAGCCGCTCGACGACGAGGCGGTGGACGCGCTGAGCGAGCTGCGGGCGCAGCTCGAGGGGCCGCTCGGCGAGCGGTTGCACCAGCTGTTGACGCCACGCGAGGTGCGCCGCACGATCCGGCGGGTCGACCACCTGCTCACCGCGCGCAGCTACCCGCTGCCGTCCGACGCGCGCCCGGCGATTCCCTGGCCGCCGATCTGACCCAGCCGGCTCGCCGGGCCAGCCGCGCGCCGCAGCCGGATAGGTTGTCGCCATGGACTCCTGGCCCGCGCCGGCCGTGCCCGCACTGCCGGGGCGCGCGCCGCAGCTTCGGCTCTTCGACACGGCAGCCGGAGCGGTGCGCCCCGTCCAGCCCGCTGCGACGGCACGGATGTACATCTGCGGCATCACGCCGTACGACGCGACCCATCTCGGGCATGCGGCCACCTACATCGCGTTCGACCTGGTCCAGCGGATGTGGCGCGACGGCGGGCACAGCGTCTACTACGTGCAGAACGTCACCGACGTCGACGACCCGCTGCTCGAGCGCGCCGCGCACACCGGCGAGAACTGGGTAGAGCTCGCCGAGCGGGAGATCGAGCTGTTCCGCCAGGACATGACGGCGCTGCGCGTGCTGCCGCCGGACGAGTACGTCGGCGCCGTCGAGTCGGTGGACGAGATCAGCGAGGCGATCGGGCTGCTCCTGGACTCCGGGCTGGCGTACCGGCTCGGCGAGGACGTCTACTTCCGCGTCGACGCCGCCTCGGACTTCGGCTACGAATCCCGCTACGACGCGGCGACGATGCTGGCGCTGTTCGCCGAGCGTGGCGGCGATCCTGACCACCCCGGCAAGCGCGACCCGCTCGACTCGCTGTTGTGGCGGGGCCACCGCGACGGCGAGCCGTACTGGGACACCCCGCTCGGCAAGGGGCGCCCGGGTTGGCACATCGAGTGCGCGGTGATCGCGTTGAACCGTCTCGGCATGGGCTTCGACGTGCAGGGCGGCGCATCCGATCTGATCTTCCCGCACCACGAGCACTCGGCCGCGCACGCCGAGGCGCTGACCGGCGGGCATCCGTTCGCGCGCCACTACGTGCACGCCGGGCTCATCGGGCTGGACGGCGAGAAGATGAGCAAGTCCCGCGGAAACCTGGTCTTCGTCTCCAAGCTGCGCGGCGCCGGCGTCGACCCGATGGCGATCCGGCTGGCCCTGCTGGACGGGCACTACCGCGCCGACCGGGAGTGGACCGGCGGTCGCCTCCCCGCGGCTGAGGCGCGCCTCGGTCGCTGGCGCGCGGCGGTCTCGCGGCCGACCGGCCCCGACGCGGCGCCGGTGCTGGCCGAGGTGCGCGAGCGGCTGGCCGACGACCTCGACACGACCGGCGCGATCGCCGCCATCGACCGCTGGGCGTCGGCCGACAACTCGGGCAGCGACTCGGGCAGCCTCTCGGCCGGTGATCCGACCGCGCCGGCTCTCATTCGGGACCTCGTCGACGCCCTGCTCGGCGTCGCGCTCTGACGCCGACCCCGTCGTCACCCCGCCTCTTCGAATTGTTGATGTTGGACTTGTGGTCGAATTATCGACCACAAGTCCAACATCAACAGCGGAGGGGGAGCGGTGGGCCGTCGCGTATCACGGCCGGCTCGCCGACATACGGCACGCCGAGCTCGGTGGCGCGGGCCCGCAGCCAGCTGATGATCTCCGCCAGCCAGCCACCGCTCGCGGTGATCCGCGATGGCGGGTAGTGGACCAGGGACAGCCCGGCTGCGGTGAGCCGGTTGTGACGCGCGCCAGTGCGCTTCCAGTCGGCCTCAGTGAAGTGATACTCCCGGCTGTCGATCTCGAGTACCGCGCGAAGCTCCCGCCAGAGCACGTCGACGACGGCGATCACCTGGCCCGCGCTGTCGGTAATCGGGACGTTCAGCTCGAACGGCGGCACCGGGGCCAGCCGCAACTGGGCCAGCGCAGCAGCCTCGGCAGCGGAGCGGGCACCGTCGAGCGCGTCGGTCACCGCGTTGCGCAGCGGAAGGCTGTGCCGGCGCGAGACCACGCGCACCGCGGCGTGCAACTCCTCCACCGTGCACAGCTGCCGTTGCACCGCCGCTGTGACTAGGCCCCGAACAGAGCTCCGGGCCCGACTGGCGAGCGCGGTGTCGGCAACCGCCCGGGCCGGCTCGGCGAGCTGGACGAGCGGGAGCTCGGCGTCGTCGATGCTGGCGGTCCGCGCCGGCAGCGGCCCGGACACGCGGCGGATCTGCGCTGCGCCCACGCTACGTCCGCCACCGCGGTCGGTAAGTACCAGAACGCGCGGATGCGACGCGACCGTCGAACCGATCCCGTAGCGGCGCACCGCGTCCCAACCGCTGAGCACGCCGTGTCCGCCCGCCAGCGAGAAACCCACGGCCGCCCAGTCCGCGCGGGTCGGCTCGTCCGGTCGGGTCAGCACGATCCCGCGGGCCAGTGGCCGCCACCTGCCGCGGTCCACCTCGGTGCGCATCCGGGCGCGGCTGATACCAAGTTGCTGGGCAACCGCGGCATCGAGGACTCGGGGCAGATCGGACGGCCGCATCCGGGCAGTCTCGACGATTCGCAGCGCGTCGCGCCCGCCGCCGATACCCGTCTGTGGATAACTACCCAAACCCGGGTTGTTGATGTTGGACTCGTGGTCGAATATCAGCCACGAGTCCAACATCAACAGCGAGAGGTGGGGAGGGCAGGCGGTTCGTTAGCCACCGGACGGGGCGCCGTGACCGGGGCCGAAGCCGCCGCCGTGGTCGCGCCGGCGAAGGTAACGCTCGAACTCGCGGGCGATGGCGTCGCCGGACGTCTCGCGCAGCCCGCCCTGGTCGTCGCGCTCCTCGAGGTTGCGGATGTATTCGGTGACCTCGTCGTCCTCCGCCGCCATCTCGTCGACCAGCTTCTGCCACTCGTCGGCCTGCTGCGGCAGCTCGGCGAGCGGGACGGCGAGGTCGAGGACCTCTTCCACCCGGTGCAGCAACGCGACCGTCGCCTTCGGGTTCGGCGGCTGGGAGACGTAGTGCGGCACGCCGGCCCAGAACGAGATCGCCGGGATACCCATTCCGACGCAGGCGTCCTGGAGCACGCCGACGATGCCGGTGGGCCCCTCGTAGCGGGACTTCTCCAGGCCGTACTTGGTCGCGGACGCCGGGTCGTACGACGTGCCGGTGACCTGGGTGGGCCGGGTATGCGGTGTGTCCGACAACAGCGCGCCCAGCGTGACCACCATATGCACGTCCAGCTCCTGCACCACGCCGAGGATCTCGCCGCAGAAGGCGCGCCAGCGCATGTTGGGCTCGATGCCGCGCACGACGACGAGATCGAAGTCGGCGCCCGGCGGCCGGCACAGCGACATGCGCGTCGTCGGCCAGGTAACCCGCCGGGTGACGCCGTCGACCAGCGACACGGTCGGTCGGTTCACCTGGAAGTCGTAGTAGTCGTCCGGGTCGAGCGCGGTCAGCGGCTGCGCATCCCAGACCAGCTCCAGGTGCTCGATCGCTCCGGTCGCGGCGTCGCCCGCGTCGTTCCAGCCTTCGAAGGCCGCGACGAGCACGGGGTTGCGCAGCATCGGCCAGCCCGAGGCGTCGTCGGTCATCAGCTCAGCCTACGGCGGCGCGGCGCAGCCGCGGGGAGCAGTGGGGACGGTGGCGGGCGCCCGGTAGCCTGGCAGGGCATGGCGGCCGGCGTTTCGCTGCTGCGAAGTTCGCGCGATGGTGAGAGACTGTTCTGACCGCTCGGGATCTCCCGAGGCACAGGCGAGCCCGCCGCATGCTGGATTTTCGAGCTGCCCTGCCGTCGAACCTCGAGGATTGTGCCGTGCCCCAACCTGCCGACCTGCGACCTGACGCGACCGCCGCGCTCACCGAGCTGCTCCGCTCCCGGATCCTGATCCTCGACGGCGCGATGGGCACCATGATCCAGCGCCACGCGTTCAGCGAGGCCGAGTACCGGGGCGCGCGCTTCGCCGACTGGCCCGGCGACCTCAAGGGCAACAACGACCTGCTTACCCTCACCCAGCCCAACGCGATCAGCGCCATCCACCGGGCCTACCTCGACGCCGGCGCCGATCTGGTCGAGACCAACACGTTCAACGCGCAGCGGGTCTCGCTCGCCGACTACGGCATGCAGGAACTCGCCTACGAGCTCAACCTCGAGTCGGCCCGACTGGCCCGCGCCGCCTGCGATGCCGCCGCCGCGGCCGACCGCAGTCGACCGCGGTTCGTCGTCGGCTCGCTCGGCCCCACCAACCGCACCGCCTCGATATCGCCGGACGTCAACGACCCCGGGGCGCGCAACGTCAGCTACCTGGACCTGGTCGAGGCGTACCTCGAGCAGGCAAACGGCCTGGTCGACGGGGGGGCCGACGTCCTGCTGATCGAGACAATCTTCGACACGCTCAACGCCAAGGCGGCGATCTTCGCGGTCGAGACGCTGTTCGAGCAGCGCGGCCGGCGGTGGCCGGTTATGATCTCCGGGACGATCACCGACGCCTCCGGGCGAACCCTGTCCGGTCAGGTGACCGAGGCGTTCTGGTACTCGGTCCGGCACGCCCAGCCGCTGGTCGTCGGGCTCAACTGCGCGCTCGGCGCGGCCGAGATGCGCCCCTACCTCGCGGAAATCGCCCGAGTCGCGGACTGCTTCGTGTCCTGCTACCCCAACGCCGGGCTGCCCAACGCGTTCGGCGAGTACGACGAGGTGCCCGACCACACCGCCGACGTCCTGCGGGAATTCGCCGGCAGCGGGCTGATAAACCTGCTCGGCGGCTGCTGCGGCACCACGCCGGCGCACATCGCCGCGATCGCCGCGTCCGTGGCGGACTGCCCGCCGCGGGTGCCTCCGGCCGTGCCGCCGGCGTGCCGGCTGTCCGGGCTCGAACCGCTGACCATCACGCCGGACTCGCTGTTCGTCAACGTCGGCGAGCGCACCAACATCACCGGGTCGGCCCGGTTCCGCAAGCTGATCCGCGACGGCGACTACAACACCGCGCTGTCCGTGGGCCGCCAGCAGGTCGAGAACGGTGCGCAGGTCATCGATATCAACATGGACGAGGGCATGATCGACGGTGTTGCCGCGATGGACCGCTTCGTCAAGCTCGTCGCCAGCGAGCCGGACATCAGCCGGGTCCCGGTCATGATCGACTCGTCGAAGTTCGAGGTCATCGAGGCCGGCCTGCGCTGCGTGCAGGGCAAGCCGATCGTCAACTCGATCTCGATGAAGGAGGGCGAGGAGAGGTTCCGCGCGCAGGCCCGGCTCTGCCGCAAGTACGGCGCGGCGGTCGTGGTGATGGCCTTCGACGAGGACGGCCAGGCCGACAATTTCGAGCGGCGCAAGGCGATCTGCGCGCGGGCGTACCGGATCCTGGTGGACGAGGTTGGCTTTCCCGCCGAGGACATCATCTTCGATCCGAACATCTTCGCGGTGGCGACCGGCATCGAGGAGCACGCCAACTACGGCGTCGACTTCATCGAGGCGACCCGATGGATCAAGCAGAAGCTGCCCGGGGCCCTCGTCTCCGGCGGCGTCTCCAACGTGTCCTTCTCCTTCCGCGGGAACAACGCGGTCCGCGAGGCCATCCACGCGGTCTTCCTGTACCACGCGATCGCCGCCGGCATCGACATGGGCATCGTCAACGCCGGAGCGCTCGCCGTCTACGACCAGGTGGACGAGCGGCTGCGCGAACGGATCGAGGACGTCATCCTCAACCGGCGCCCGGATGCGACGGAACGGCTGCTCGAGATCGCCGGCGAGTTCGCCGGTGACGGGTCGACGGCCGACGCGGTCGACGAGGCGTGGCGCCAGTTGCCGGTGGACGAGCGCATCACGCACGCGCTGGTCAAAGGCATCGACGACTACGCCGAGACCGACACCGAGGAGCTGCGCAGGCTGATCGAGTCGCGCGGCGGGCAGCCGATCGAGGTGATCGAAGGGCCTCTGATGGCGGGCATGAACGTCGTCGGGGATCTGTTCGGCGCGGGCAAGATGTTCCTGCCGCAGGTGGTCAAGTCCGCGCGCGTGATGAAGAAGGCGGTCGCCTACCTGATCCCCTTCATCGAGGCGGGCAAGTCCCCGGACGACGCCGGGCGCACCAATGGCACCGTGGTGATGGCGACCGTCAAGGGCGACGTGCACGACATCGGCAAGAACATCGTGGGCGTGGTGCTGCAGTGCAACAACTACGACGTGATCGACCTCGGCGTGATGGTGCCCGGGCAGAAGATCCTCGACGCCGCGAAGGAGCACGACGCCGACGTGGTCGGCCTGTCCGGACTCATCACGCCGTCGCTGGACGAGATGGTGAACTTCGCCGCCGAGATGGAGCGGCAGGGCCTGGAGATCCCGCTGCTGATCGGCGGCGCGACCACCTCGCGCGCGCACACCGCGGTGAAGGTCGACCCGAAATACCACGGTCCGGTCGTCTGGGTGAAGGACGCCTCGCGCTCGGTCCCGGTCGTCGCGGCGCTGCTGTCGGACGAGCAGCGCCCCGCGCTGCTCGCCGACGTTGCCGCCGACTACGACTCGCTGCGTGAGCGGCACGCGGCCCGCAACGACGCGAAGGTGATCGTCCCCATCGCCGACGCCCGGGCCGACCGCACGCCGATCGACTGGACCGGCTACCACCCGCCCCGGCCGCGGATGCTCGCGCAGCAGGCCCCGGACCTGCACACCGACGGCACGCCGCGGACATCGGCCGCCCAGTTCGTGCGGACGTTTCACGACTATCCGCTCGACGAGTTGCGCGAGTACATCGACTGGCAGCCGTTCTTCAACGCGTGGGAGATGAAGGGCAAGTTCCCCGACATCCTCAACAGCCCGGCGTCGGGGGAGGCCGCCCGCAAGCTCTGGGACGACGCGCAGCAGCTGCTCGACCGCGCCATCGCCGAGAAATGGCTCACCGCGTCCGGCGTGTTCGGGCTCTTCCCCGCCAACGCGGTCGCCGACGACGACATCGAGGTCTACACCGACGAGGCCCGCGCCGAGGTGCGGCTGACCCTGCACGCGCTGCGCCAGCAGACCGAGCACCGCCCGGGAGTTCCGCACCGTTCGCTCGCCGACTACGTCGCGCCGAAGGAGACCGGGCTGCACGATTACGTGGGTGCCTTCGCGGTTACCGCGGGCCTCGGCGCAACCGAGAAGATCATGCAGTTCAAGGAGGCCCTGGACGACTACAGCGCGATCCTGCTCGAGTCGCTCGCCGACCGGCTCGCCGAGGCGTTCGCCGAGCGGCTGCACGAGCGGGTGCGCACGGAGTTCTGGGCCTACGCGCCGGACGAGAAGCTCGACAACGAGAGCCTGATCAAGGAGCGCTACCTCGGCATCCGGCCGGCCCCCGGCTACCCAGCCTGCCCGGAGCACACGGAGAAGCGCAATATCTGGGACCTGCTCGACGTCGCCTCGCGGGTCGGCATCGAGCTCACCGACAGCATGGCGATGTGGCCGGGCGCGTCGGTGAGCGGGCTGTACTTCTCGCACCCGCAGTCTCAGTACTTCGTGCTCGGGCAGATCGGCCGCGACCAAGTCGAGGAGTACGCCAAACGCAAGGGCTGGACCACGGCCGAGGCGGAGCGTTGGCTCTCGCCGAACCTCGGCTACCGCGCCGATGACGAGTGAGCATCCGTTGCTGCAGGGCGTGTTGTTCGACATGGACGGCACGTTGCTCGACTCGGAGAAGATCTGGGACGTCGCGCTCGAGGATCTCGCGCACTGCCTCGGCGGCGAGCTCTCCGCGCGGGCGAGGCAGCGGATGGTCGGCTCGAGCCTCGGCCGGTCGATGGCGATCGTGCACGACGACCTGGGACTCGACGCCGACCCCGAGTGCAGCGGCGCCTACGTCACCGAGCGGACCGCTGAGCTGTTCCGAACCGAGCTGGTGTGGAAGACAGGCGCGCGCGAGCTGCTCGTCGCGGTCCATGACGCCGGCATCCCGGCGGCGCTGGTGACCTCGACCCACCGGCGGCTCACCGAGATCGCGCTCGACACGCTCGGCCGCGAGTACTTCGCCGCCACCGTCTGCGGCGACGAGGTTCCTCGCCCGAAACCCGCGCCGGACCCGTACCGGATCGCAGCCGCGCTGCTGGGCGCCGACCCGCGGGCGTGCGTCGCGATCGAGGACTCGCCGCTCGGCATCGCCTCGGCCGAGGCGGCCGGCTGCGCGGTGGTCGCGGTGCCCAGCGAAGTGCCGATCGAGCGCGCCCCGACGCGCACGGTGCTGCCCAGCCTGGCCGGGATCACCGTCGCCGACCTCACCGGACTGCTTGCCCGAGACGAGATCGCGCGGCCGGCCTGACCCGCAGGCTCAGACGAGGCCTAGCCCGACGAGGAGCGCACCACCCACCACGCCGACGCCGGCTACCGCGCCGGCCTTGCCGAGATGGGCGCCGTCGAGCGGCCCGACCGGCAGCAGCGTCGACGCAGACATGATCAATGCGGCGATGGCCCAGGACTGGCTGATCGGCGTGTGCAGCCACGCCGATTCGACGAACAGCAGCAGGCTCAGCGCGGCCAGAGTGAGCGGTGCGGCTGCGTACACCCTGCGGTCGTCGGCGTCGGCCGCCATGACCGGAAGCGGCGCCCAGGGCAGCCCGATCGCGCCGGTCACAATGCCGAACGCGATGCCGGGCAGCCATGAGCGCTGGGTCGCCGCGACTCGCCATGTCCCGGCCAGCGCGCAGCGGGCGCCCACCGCGGCGCAGCCGAGTACCAGCACGCCGAGCAGGTAGGCCACCACCTGGGTGATGCTGCCCGGCCGGTGCAGGTCGGCGAGAAGGAACGTGACACCGGTCGCCGCTAGCGCCCACCCGGGATGGCGCGGGCGGCCCAGCAGGGGTCGGGAGCCGAGCCGCTCGGACACCGGGTCGAGCCACTGCTGAGCGAACGGCACCCCGCCGCGGCCGGACGTCCTGGCCAGGCCGACGCCGAGCCCGATCACCGCCAGCAGCCCCACCGCGGCGACGGGTTCGGGTCGTTGCAGCTCGGCGAAGCTCCATCGCGGCGGCAGCGGCTTGGACAGGTCGAGCGCCGTGCGGTACACGGCAGCGTCGATGGTCATGTCCTGACGCCGATCCTTCAGCGCCGGGTCGAGGGAGTAGGCCTTCGCGAAGGCGCCCTGCGAGACCAGCAGACGGACAGGCCCCAGCCTCGACTCGGCGACGCCGAGGTTGAACCAGCCCAGCGCGTAGCTCGGGTCAGCTCCGACCGCCCGGCGCAGGGCGGTCACGGCAGCACCGTCCTGGTGCTGTCGGGTGAGCTCGACGCCCAGATCGTTCGCAGCCGGGAACGCGCCCGGGTCGCTGGCCAATGCCCCGCGGTCGTACCGCACTGCGGCAGCAGTGTCGCCCGCCCGATCGGCGATGAACCCGGCGGTCATCAAGAACGCCGGATCCATCGGGTCCGCTGCCAGTGCCTTGTTCTCCAAACCCGCTGCGGTGCTCGTCTGGTCGAGAGCTAGATCGGCGAGCGCCGCGTTGTTCTCGAGCGCCTCCAGCCGGACGCCCGACCCTTCCTGGACCTGCGGCGTCCAGCTCAGCGCGGTGCTGTAGTCCTCGACGGCCGCGTGCAGGTCGCCCGCCTCGCGCTCATAGTCGGCGAGCTGCTCGTCCGCGTAGTAGGAGACGGTTGCGTCTTGAATCGCGTCGTCAGGGTCACCATGCGAGTTCTGGTAGGCGTAGTACTGCGTCGCCGACTGACTCAGCGGACGAAGCAGCGCACTGCCCTCGCCCGTGCGCCCCGCCGCCATCAGCGCGGCACCGCGGTCCAGCTCTGCCTGCACCGCGTCCAGGTTCTCGCTGCCCGAGTCGAGCAGGATCGCCCGGCGCGCGGCCACGCCGAATTCGGCGGCCGCGTCGTCGTATCGGTGCATCAGGAAGTCGATCTCGCCGAGCCGGGTAGCGGGCAGCGCGCTCTTGTCGCCGGTGGCCGCCTCCCACTGCTGGGCGACCCGTTGCGCGGCCGGGAGGTTGCCGGCCCAGCGGAGCAGGTTCTGCCGGGCGTCGACGACGTCGACACCGTTGAAGACGCTCTGCTCAGGTTTCTGACCTGCCGAGAGCTCGGCAATCGACTTCAGCTCGTCGGATGAGACACATGCGCCGTGATCCGGGCGAGCGTCGGTGAAACTGGTCGGCCAGTCCTGCAGCGCGTCGCCAGCATGCCCGTCGAGCACCGCGTCTCGCCGCCAGCTCCACGACGCGCACTGCGGCTGGCTTCCGGTGATCCCGAGGTCGTCGCGGTACTGCGGAATGAACGAGAGATCCTGCACCGAACCGCCCGCGCCGCCGGGCGCGACCAGCACCGCATTCAGGGACATCAGCCGATCGGCGCCGAAGGAGAAAGGGAGGGTGGCATCGTCCAGCGAGTCGATCGAGTGCTCATCCGGGTCGGGGAACACCGCGGTGGCATTCGGATAGGCGGAGGCGCCCAGCCGGTCGAGTCGTCGGGCGGCCGCTTCGGCCGCGGCGAAGTCGTGGGCCGCCTCCTCTGCCGCGACGAGATCTTCCAGGAGTGGTCCGGGGAACGTGCTGGCGGTCAGCGCACGGCGCACGAGCCCGGCGGCTTCGGCCGGCTCGCCGAGCCCGACGAGCGCGCGGGCCAGGCCGGATACCGCGTCGCGTCCGTCGCCCAGCTGCGCGGCCCGGTCGTACTCGCCGATCGCCGAGTCGAAGTCCTGTCGAGCGGCGAAGGGCTCGCTGTATCGCAGATGCGTTCCTTCCCGCAGAAATGCATCGCCCAGCCCGGTGAGCATGCCTACGTCCGCGGGGTAACTCGCCTGGAGGGCCTCGAAGACGGCCACCGCTTTCTGCAGCGGTGCGATCGGATACGGCCCGACCTGCTTACTCAGCGACACCCCGACACGCCGCAGCTGCCCCTGACCGACGAGCCACGCCGGCGTCGGCTCGTGCGGGCACGCCGCCTCGGCGCGGTGCTCCTCGCTGGCGATGATGTCCGACGTCGTCAACTGGTCAGCCGTCACCAAGAGCAACAGGTCTAGCTGCGGCGCGCAGGCGCCCGACGCCCGCGCCCGGTCCAGCACGCCGTAGGCGGCCGCGCTCGCATTCTGAACGGCGTCGGCTGCGGGCCCGAACGTGTCGCCCTGCGGTTGCCCGGCGAGCACGATCAGCGCGGCTGCGAGCGGCGTTGCCCCGGAGGCGAACTGCGCGCCCGGCGCGCGGTCGAGCACCGCATCCAGAGCGGGGTACCGGTACGGATAGCCGAGATGGCCGGTGACGTAGCCGACCGGGGAGCTGGCCAGGAAGCTCGACGACTCGAGTACGGCCATCAGCGCCCGGGCTCCGGATTCGCCCAGCGCAGCCACCGCGTACGGCAACACATCGCTGACCGTGTGGATGTGCGCGGCGGGCGGCAACCCGACGGGAACCTCGCGCACCGCTGACGACCGAGTCGCCGTCGGATCGGCGACGAGCGGCACGACGCTCGGTGGCGAGTCGGGGAGGTGGTTCGCGGTGAGGTGAGCGAGCGGCGCGAACGCGAGGACGGCGATCACCCCGGCAACGACCAGCACGATGCCAACGACGCCGAGTGCTCGCCTGCGCTGCGGGGCAGCCGCGCCCGGGACGGTCGGATCGGTGACCGTTGGCGCAGCGCCCTGGTCGTATGACATCCGCGGCCCCCCGCGAAATCCGCAGTCGAACGGCATGGCGGACGCCCGGACCGGCCACTCACCGCGACCGGGACGCTACGCAGGACCCGTCTGGCTGGTCAAGAGCGCTCAGCCGTGCGTGCGCGATGAGGCAGCGCTCGGCACGATGTTCGCCGGTGGTCGCTACGGCTCGGGCTCGATGCGTGGCGGCGGTTCCGCGCGCCGGTCGGTCTCGGCGACCAGTGCCGCCTCGCGCGGGAACGGGGGCGGCGTCCCGCCGAACGCGGGGCAGCGGGCCCGGTGGTCGCACCATTCGCACAGCCGGCTCGGGCTCGGGCGGAACTCGCCGAGTTCCGTGGCCCGGGCGATCGCCGCCCAGATGGCGTGCAGCGTGCGCTCGAAGCGTTCCAGCTCGAGCGCGTCCGGCGCGTAGCTGAGCGTGTCGCAGTCAGCCAGGTAGATCAGCTTCAGCTGACGCGGGACAACACCACGCGTGCGCCAGAGCACAAGTGCGTAGAACTTCATCTGGAACAGCGCCTTGGCCTCGAATGCCTCGCGTGGAATGCTGCCGGTCTTGTAGTCGACGACGCGCAGCTCTCCGCCGGCAGACACGTCGAGCCGGTCGACGTATCCGCGCAGCCGCAAGCCGTCGACGACCGTCTCGACGAGCTGCTCGCGGGCCGCCGGCTCGAGCCGGGACGGATCTTCCAGCGCGAAGTAACTCGCCACGAGCTCGCGGGCCGAGTGCAGCCAGTCGGCGAGCTCGGAACCGTCCATGTCGTCGGCGAACAGCGCCGTGAGCTCCGGCTCGTCATCGAGCAGTTGGTGCCATGCCGGAACCACCAACGCCTGCGCCGCCGGCAGCGTGCGCTCGGCGGCGGGCAGGTCGTAGAGCTGCTCGAGCACGGCATGTACGACGGTGCCGCGTGTGGCACCCCGGGACGGCGTCTCGGGCAGTCGATCGATGGTGCGCAACCGGTAGAGCAACGGGCAGGTCTTGAAGTCCGCCGCTCGCGACGGCGAGAGCGATGCGACGACCGGCTCGCCCGCCGGCTGGGCACCCGCCGCCTCGGCCACCATCGGCTGGACGCTCACCACGTTGCTCATGGGCGAACCCTAAGTCCAGGCACCGACAAATTCCGTGGCGACTCGCGTCCGGCATCAACGTCGTTCCAGCCGAGGGTTCGCCGAGAGCATATGAGCGCCCAAGTTTGCGGCCCGGGACTCTGAGCAACGCCCCGTAGCATCGCCATAGTGAGCAACCCGAACGCGCGCGACCGGACCCCGGTACCGCGGGCCCGCCTGCTGCCGGTCGGCAGGTTCTTCGGGGTGCCGCTGTACTTCGCGCCGTCCTGGGTGCTCATCGCCACGCTGATCACCGTCACCTACAACGGCATCATCTACGACGCGGTCAACGGGATCAGCCGCGGTGTCTCCTACGCCGTCGCGCTGGCGTTCGCCGTCGCGCTGGCGCTCTGCGTGCTCGCCCACGAGCTCGGCCACGTTGCGGTGAGCCTCGCCCTCGGCCGACCCGTGCGCCGGGTCGTGATCTTCCTACTCGGCGGGGTGTCGGAGATCGAGCGCGACATCGACCGGCCCCGTGACGAGTTCCTCGTCGCCCTGGCCGGCCCACTCGTCTCGCTGGCCGTCGCGGGGCTGGCGGCGCTCGGGCACGCGTTCACCAGCCAGGGCACGGTGCTGTCAGTGCTGCTCGTGCTGTTGCTGTGGAGCAACCTGATCGTCGCGGTGTTCAATCTGCTCCCCGGCTTACCCCTCGACGGCGGCCGCGTCCTCAGGGCGGCCGTGTGGCAGGTCTCGCGGTCACAGCTGACCGGCACCCGGGCGGCGGCCTGGATCGGGCGCGGCGTCGCGATCCTGGTGGCGGTGCCCAGCCTGCTGCTGCGCAGCTCCAGCTGGAGCCTGGCCACCGCCCTATTCGGTGTGGCGCTGGGCGTGTTCATCTGGATCGGCGCCACCCAGTCGTTGCGGGCCGCCGAGCTCGCCGCGCGCCTGCCGGCGCTGAACGTGGCGAACTTGCTGCGGCCCGGTCTGATGGTGCATGCGGACGTGTCGGTGGCCGAGGCGCTGCGGCGCACCTGGGAGAACCGGGCACGCGGGCTCGTCGTCGTCGACTCCGCCGACCGGCCCCGCGCCATCGTGGACGAGCGGCAGATCGGCGCCGTGCCCTTCGAACGGCGGCCGTGGGTTCCGGTGGCCGATGTCTCGCGGCCGCTCGAGCCAGGGCTGGTGCTCCCGCTCGGCATGACCGGCGACGACCTGATCGCGGCGATCCGCAAGACGCCCGCGCCGGAATACCTCGTGTTGCGCGAGGACGGGAGCGCCGCGGGCGTCCTCGCTACCGCCGACTTCGCGGCTGCGCTCAGCGAGCCACGGCTGTGAGCGGACCGTTCGCGGCCGGTGAGCGGGTCCAGCTCTCCGACCCGAAAGGGCGGCTGCACACTGTCACGCTGAGCTCCGGCAAGCAGTTCCACACCCACCGCGGCGCGCTCGCGCACGACGACCTGATCGGCCGCCCCGAGGGGAGCATCGTGGTCTCGACCTCGGGCACCAGCTATCTCGCGCTGCGTCCGCTGCTCGCCGACTTCGTGCTGTCGATGCCACGCGGTGCCGCCATCGTCTACCCGAAGGACGCCGCGCAGATCGTCGCGTTCGGTGACATCTACCCCGGCGCGACGGTGGTCGAGGCCGGTGCGGGTTCCGGTGCGCTGACCTGCTCGCTGCTGCGGGCGGTCGGGCCGCAGGGCCGGGTGATCTCCTACGAAACTCGCGACGAACACGCGGCATTCGCCGCCGCCAACGTCGAGACGTTCTTCGGCGAGCGGCCGCCGAACTGGCAGTTGCGGGTCTGCGATCTGGCGTCGCACCCGGCCGGCGAGACGGCCGACCGGATCATCCTCGACATGCTCGCGCCCTGGGTTGTGCTGCCCGCGGTCTCGACCGCGCTGCGTCCCGGCGGCGTGCTGGTCGGTTATGTGGCCACGACCACGCAGCTCTCCCGCCTGGTCGAGGCGCTGCGCGAGCAAGGCGGCTACACCGAGCCGGCGGCGTGGGAGTGCATGCTGCGCGGCTGGCACGTCGTCGGCCTGGCGGTCCGCCCCGAGCATCGGATGATCGGTCACACCGCGTTCCTGGTCAGCGCGCGCCGTCTCGCGCCGGGCGTCACCGCGCCGGCGAGGCAGCGCCGCCCGGCCAAGGCGACCGAGCTCGCCGAGGCGTTCTCGACAGACCGGCGCTGAGCTTTCAGTACCGTCCGGTCCAGGCCAGTTTCCAGGTCACCGGGCCCAGGATGCCGGTCTGCGGCAGCCCGTTGGCGGCCTGGATGTGCTTCACGGCGGCCAGCGTGTTCGCGCCGAAGTCGCCGGTGCCGACGGGGAAGAGCCCGCGCGCGTGCATCTGGTCCTGCCAGCGCTTGATCGTCGAGTTGTGGTCGCCGTAGCTGTACCAGTGGTTGCCGCCGGGCATCGGCGGGGCCGTGCGGGAGCTGCTGCTCGTTGGCGCCGGTGTCGACGGCGGGTTGGAGTACCGGCCGGTCCAGGCGAGCTTCCAGGTGAACGGGCCGAGGATGCCGGTTTGCGACAGGCCGTTGAGCGCCTGGATGCGCTTCACGACCGCCAGGGTGTGCGGGCCGAAGTCGCCGGTGCCGACCGGGAAGAACCCGCGGGCGTGCATCTGGTCCTGCCACTGCCTGATGACCGGGCTGACGTCGCCGTAGCTGAACCACTGGTCACCGCCGGGCATCGCAGGTGCTCCGCCTTGCTGGCGGGGGCTGCTGCTCGAAGCGCCGCCGCCCGAGCCGGGGACGTGGATGTCGCTGATCCGGCCCGAGCCTGCGTCGGCGTCGTCGCGGAAGCCGAGGATGGTCGCGCAGGTCCACGGCTGCCAGCCACGCATCCGGTACAGCATGAGCGCCCGGGCGTCCTGCTCGCCCGGGGACGCCTGGTTCGGGTAGCCCGTGCCCCCCACGCTTCGCCAGGTGGGCAGGTCGAACTGGTACGCGCCGTAATAGCCGTTGCCGGTGTTGATCGAGTAGTTGCTGCTCGACTCGCACATCCGCAGCCGGAACCAGTCGTTCGCGGACGGGTCCGCAGAGGCGCTGGACGCCGGCAGCATGGTGACGGCGGCGGCGGCAACCCCCGCGGCCCCGATCACGGCGGCGAGCCGGCGGGCGAACCGCCCGCTGCGCGATGGGTCGGTGTCCCCGGCCGCGTCCTCGTCCGACCGGTGGAAGAAGGACAGTCCGTTCTCGCCGACTCGCGCCACCGTCGATCCTCTCTGCGCCCGGCGCGCCCGCGGCGCGCCACCCGACCAGCTCGACGGACATGGACCGCGGCGGTCGAGGGTGGACCGGGCGTCGACCGGCGCGGGCGCAGCCGCTGACGCGGCAGCGCACTCACCGTAGGCCCGGGCCACATCTTTCACAAGGGCAACAGCAAACTCTCCAGTATCGCCTGACGCAGAGCAAACAGCACCGCGACACGCCGAAACGAGTTACAAGAATGTGGTTTGGAGCCGGGGCAGTCCGGCGGTCAGGCGTCCGGGCCGGCGACTTCGACGCCGTCGTCGGCGCGCTGCACGTGGATGCATGCGCCCGGGCACTCCTTCGCGGAGGCGATGACGTCCAGCCGAAGCCGGTCGGGTACGTCGGTGCGCGACTCGGACGCGGTGAGCAACTCGCCCTCGCCGTCCTTGACGTAGGCCAGGCCGTCGACGTCGAACTCGAAAACCTCCGGCGCGTACTGCACGCACAGGCCGTCGCCCGTGCACAGCTCCTGGTCAATCCAGACGCGCAGCGAGTCGCTCACGCCTCCATACTGCCCGCCGGTACCGTCCGCCGGGGCGGGTGGGTGCGCCCGGAATGATTCGTGGTGCCCGCAAAGATCCCTGCCGGTGGCGCGTCCCGTGTGTAGGGTTATTTCCCGCGAGCCACAGCAGGAGGTGGGCGCATGCAGCACGATTCCGACGAGCCACAGTACGACCCACGCTCACGCGACGAGTCGACCCGGGAGTTCCGGCGCCGTACCGCCTTCCTGGAGCAGGAAGTTGAGCTGCTGCGGGCCAAAGTCGCCGAGTCGCCGCGCCACATGCGCGTGCTCGAGGACCGTCTCGCCGAGGCACAGGCACGAGTGGCGAGCCTGGGGGAACGCAACGAGCGCCTCGCCGCGACGCTGCGCGAGGCCCGCGAGCAGATGGTCGCCCTCAAGGAGGAGATCGACCGGCTCGCCCAGCCGCCCAGCGGGTACGGCGTCTTCCTCGAGGCGTACGAGGACGGCACCGTCGACATTTTCACCAGTGGCCGCAAGCTGCGGGTGGCCGTCTCGCCCGAGGTCGACGTGCCGCAGCTGCAACACGGCCAGGAGGTCATGCTCAACGAGGCGATGAACGTCGTGGCCGCGCGCGGGCACGAGCGGGCCGGCGAGGTCGTCATGCTCAAGGAGCTGTTGGAGGGCGGCGACCGCGCGCTCGTCATCGGGCACACCGACGAGGAGCGCGTCGTCTACGTCGCCGACGTCCTGCGCGGTCAGCCGCTGCGGGTGGGCGATTCGCTGCTGCTCGAACCCCGGTCGGCGTACGCGTACGAGCGCGTGCCGAAGAGCGAGGTCGAGGAGCTCATCCTCGAAGAGGTCCCTGACATCGACTATGGCGACATCGGCGGACTGTCGCGTCAGATCGAGGCGATCCGCGACGCCGTCGAGCTGCCGTTCCTGCACGCCGACCTGTTCCGCGAGCACGAGCTCCGCCCGCCGAAGGGCATCCTGCTCTACGGCCCGCCGGGTTGCGGCAAGACGCTGATCGCCAAGGCGGTCGCCAACTCGCTGGCCAAGCAGGTGGAGCGGGTCCGCGGCAGCGCGGGCGCCAAGTCTTACTTCCTCAACATCAAGGGCCCCGAGCTGCTGAACAAGTACGTCGGCGAGACCGAACGGCACATCCGCCTGGTGTTCCAGCGCGCCCGGGAGAAGGCCAGCGAGGGCACCCCGGTCATCGTGTTCTTCGACGAGATGGACTCGATCTTCCGGACCCGTGGCTCCGGCGTGTCCTCCGATGTCGAGAACACCATAGTGCCGCAGCTGCTCAGCGAGATCGACGGCGTCGAGGGCCTGGAGAATGTGATCGTGATCGGCGCGTCTAACCGGGAGGACATGATCGACCCGGCGATCCTGCGCCCTGGCCGGCTGGACGTGAAGATCAAAATTGAGCGGCCGGACGCGGAGGCGGCCCGCGACATCTTCACCAAATACATTCGGACGTCGCTGCCGATCCACCCCGACGACCTCACCGAGCATGGCGGCAACGCCGAGGCGACCGTGGCGGCGATGATCCAGCACACGGTCGAGCGGATGTACTCCGAGTCGGAGGAGAACCGCTTCCTCGAGGTCACCTATGCCAACGGCGACAAGGAAACCTTGTACTTCAAGGACTTCAACTCCGGCGCGATGATCCAGAACATCGTCGACCGGGGCAAGAAGATGGCGATCAAAGACTTCTTGATCACCGGCCAGCGCGGGCTGCGCATGCAGCACCTGCTCGCCGCATGCGTCGACGAGTTCCGCGAGAACGAAGACCTGCCCAACACCACCAACCCCGATGACTGGGCCAGGATCTCCGGAAAGAAGGGCGAGCGGATCGTCTACATCCGCACCCTCGTCTCCGGGGCGAAGGGTACCGACGCGGGCCGCTCCATCGACACCATCGGCAACACCGGCCAATACCTGTAGCGAGACCTCACAGAACCGGCGCGCGAACCGTTCATCCAGTGTGAGCCTGCCGCCGTTCGAGACCGTGGTCGCCGAGCACGGCCCAGCGATCCTGCGGGTCTGCCGTGCGATTCTCGGCCGCGACGATGCCGACGACGCCTGGTCGGAGACGTTCCTGGCCGCGCTGTCGGCCTATCCGAGCGTCCGACCCGATAGCAACCTGCGGGCCTGGCTGGTGACGATCGCCCACCGCAAGGCGATCGACGGCTACCGTGCCCGCCGGCGCGCGCCGGTGCCGAGCGACTCGCTTCCCGCAGCGTCGACGACGCCGGTGCGCCACGTCGAACGCGATACCGGGCTGGAAGATGCGCTGCGCGCACTGCCGGACAGGCAGCGCGCCGCTGTGGCCTACCGCTACCTCGCCGATCTCTCCTATCGGGAGATCGCAGGGTTGCTCGGCAGCAGCGAGGCAGCCGCCCGGCGCAGCGCGGCGGACGGGATCGCCGCCCTGCGTAAGACCTACCTACCGAACAAGGAGAACCTGTCATGACTATCGACCTGACCGCCGCACTCCCCGGGGTGGACGACGACGTGGCGCGCCTGCAGGCAACCCTCGCCGAGCGCGCCGCCGGCCGGGATCTGCTCGACGTCGCCTACCGCACCGTCGACTCGCCGGTGGGTGACCTGCTGCTCGCGGCGACCCCGGCCGGTCTGATCCGGGTCGCCTACGAGCGCGAGGGCCATGACGCGGTGCTCGTCCGGCTCGCCGCGCAGGTGAGCCCGCGAGTGCTCCGCGCGCCCGCCCGGCTCGACGCCGCCGCGCGTGAAGTCGAGGAGTACTTCGCGCGGCGCCGGCGGGTATTCGACCTGCCGCTGGATCTGCAGCTCGCGCACGGCTTCCGCCGCGCCGTGCTGACCGAGCTGCGCCAGATCGACTACGGTCGCACCAAGAGTTACGCGGCCGTGGCCGCCGCTGCCGGAAGCCCCGCCGCGGTCCGTGCGGTCGGCACGGCGTGCGCGACCAACCCGTTGCCGATCGTGATTCCCTGCCATCGCGTAGTCCGCTCGGACGGCACGGCCGGCGGCTACCTCGCCGGCCCGGACGTGAAGCTGGCGCTGCTGGAGCTGGAGTCCTCGGCCGATCCCGCTCGTTGATCAGCTTTTCCCCGCCTGTGACCGCTCGTGAGCCCGCAGACCGAGCACAGCCAGGGAAAACGTGATCGAGTCGGGCCGTCCGAGAGCGTACGTGCCCCGCCGGAAGTGTACGAACGAGCCGTAGCCTTGACGCGTGAGCGTTCGCAGGGTGATGGGCACCGAGGTCGAGTACGGCGTGAGCCTGCCCGGTCAGCCGTCGGCAAACGCGATGCTGCTCTCCGCCCAGGTGGTCAACGCCTACGCGAGCACGCTCCCCGCGGGTCGCGCGCGGCGGGCGGCGTGGGACTTCGAAGAGGAGTCGCCGCTTCGGGACGCGCGTGGCTTCGAGCTCGGCGGTGGCACCGGCGTCGCCCAGGAGTTTGTCGAGGCCGAGGAAGACGCCGGGATGGCCAACGTCATCCTGCCCAACGGCGCGCGACTCTACGTCGACCACGCGCACCCGGAGTACTCGACGCCCGAGGTCACCTCGCCCATGGACGTCGTGCGCTGGGACAAGGCCGGCGAGCTGGTCATGGCCGAGGCGGCCCGCCGGGTGGCCGCGATGCCCGGCGTGAACGCGTCGATCAACCTCTACAAGAACAACACCGACAACAAGGGCGCCTCCTACGGCGCGCACGAGAACTACCTGATGAGCCGGGCCACGCCGTTCGCGGCGATCGTGCGGCATTTGGTGCCGTTCTTCGTCTCGCGTCAGGTCATCTGCGGCGCCGGCCGGGTGGGCATCGGCCAGGACGGCCGCGTGGCGGGCTTTCAGATCTCGCAGCGCGCCGACTTCTTCGAGGTCGAGGTGGGCCTCGAGACGACGTTGAAACGGCCGATCATCAACACGCGCGACGAGCCGCACGCCGACGCCGACCGGTACCGCAGGCTACACGTCATCATCGGCGACGCGAACCTGTCCGAGATCGCGACCTATCTCAAGGTCGGTACCACGGCACTGGTGCTTGCGATGGTCGAGGAGAGCTTCCTGCCCGACGACCTGGCCGTCGCCCAGGCGGTCCGTGAGCTGCACGAGGTGTCGCACGATCCGACACTGCGGCACGAGATCCGGCTGGCCGACGGTCGCCGGCTTACCGCGCTGCAGCTGCAGAGCGAGTACCTCGACCGGGCGCGCAAGTTCGTCGACGACCGGTTCGGCGACGACGCGGACGAGCAGACCGTGGACGTGCTCGCCCGGTGGGAGTCGGTGCTGAGCCGGCTCGCCGCCGACCCGTTCCGGCTGGCGGGCGAGTTGGACTGGGTCGCCAAGTTGCGGGTGCTCAACGGCTACCGCGACCGCGACGGGCTGGAGTGGGACTCGTCGCGGCTGCAGCTGATCGACCTGCAGTACGCCGACGTCCGCCCGGAGAAGGGTCTGTACCACCGCCTCGTCGCCCGCGGCGCCATGCGGACGCTGCTGCAGCCTGAGGCGGCGCAGACCGCGATGTCGATGCCGCCCGACGACACGCGCGCGTTCTTCCGCGGCGAGTGCCTGCGCCGCTACGGCGCCTCGGTCGCGGCCGCGTCCTGGGATTCGGTCATCTTCGACGTCGGCCGCGAGTCGCTCGTCCGGGTGCCGACACTCGAGCCGCAGCGCGGGACCAGGGCGCATGTCGGTGAACTGCTCGACCGCTGCCCCACGGCGGCCTCACTCATCGAAGCGCTGGTCGGCCCGCGCTGAACCTCCGTCGCGACATCTCAGTTCCAGTCCCAGGCCTGCATATCCGTCACCTCCTCATCGCCGTGACCGGCATCGGTTTGCGCCGCAAGTGAAGTTACGATTACGTCCTGTGCACATCCGAGCGTGTGCCGTGGTGGCGCTCGCCGGGCGCATGGGATAGGGTCTCACGAGTCCGAGCTTTCGGGGGACGAGCGGAGCAGCGTAGTGGGTCATCGCCGACTTGCCTCGACCGCGATCGCCCGCTTGCCTCTGTGGCGTGAGCGCCCGGCAGCGGTCGCCGTCGTGGCGGCCACCGGTGCCCTCGCCGCAACACTCAGCATATCCGCGATGGTGCGGCCTTCCGTCACCGCCGACGACCTCCTGCGGTGGGGCGTGCTGCTCGCGCTGTGCCTCGGTTACGGCGAGCTGTCCCGGCAAGTCGAGCAACGTAGGCATGTGTTCGCGGCGGCCACACCGGCGATCGTGAACATGAGCTCGATGTGGACGCTTGCCGCCGCACTGGTTTTGCCGCCAGCGCTTGCGGTCACCGTTCCGGTCGTGACGTACGCCCACCTGTGGGCGCGATCCTGGCGGACGGCCGAGCACACCCGGATCTACCGGGTCGCGTTCAGTGCGGCCACTCAGGTGCTCTGCTGCCTAGCTGTGGCGGCCGTAGTCCATGCCGGCTGGCCCGGGTCGGCGGTGGTGAGCGGCCCCCGGGCGCTGCTTGTCTTCGCCGTGGCAATCCCGGTCTACAGAGTGGTGAACACCACACTGGTGTCTGCGGCGATCATCGCCAGCAGCGCCCGCATCGAGCGAGACATGCTGCTGGGCAGCCGGTCGGAGAACCTGCTGGACCTGGCCAGCCTCGTGTTCGGTGCGATCACCGCGGCAACTGTGGTGCACGAGCCGTGGTTCTGCGTGCTCGTCCTCCCGGCGGCGCTGCTGCTGCAGCATCACGCGCTGTTGCGACAGCTCGTCGAGGCGGCGACGCGCGACACCAAGACTGAGCTGCTCAACGCCGCGAGCTGGCGCCTGGTGGCCGAGCGCCACCTCGCCCGGTCCGCCCGCGAGGGCAGCAGCGCCGCACTCCTCGTCATCGACATGGATCACTTCAAGCTGATCAACGACACGTTCGGCCACCTGACCGGCGACGAGGTCCTCAAGGCCGTCGGTGAGGTGCTCTCCGACGAGCTGCGCGGCTACGACGCGCTGGGCCGCTTCGGCGGCGAGGAGTTCGTGGCGCTCCTCCCCGGCGTCGGGGAGGCGTCAGCGGGTGACATCTCCGAACGGATCCGTCGGCGGATCGAGCAGCTGCACGTCCCGGTAAGCGGCCACGGCCGGACGGAGACCACCGTCCGGGTCACGGCGTCCATCGGCGCGGCGAGTGAGCGGGCCGACGGCGCCGGCCTCGACACACTGCTGCACACTGCCGACGCAGCGCTCTACACGGCGAAGGAGCTCGGGCGAAACACCGTTCGAGTGGCCGCCGCGGCGCGGCTGCGAACCGCGTGACCGGCCCGCGGTGAGCCAGCAGGTGACCGGCATCGTGCCCGGCTAGGGTTGGACGTCGGACCAGCGAGGGAGCCGTCACATGCCTACCCACGAGAGCGGCCAGAACCGTCCGCAGCGCCAGCCGGACGAGGTCGACCAGGTCGACGTCGACGCCGCCGCTGACATCGCCGAGCGTCACGAGAAGCTGAGCGAGGACGTCGACGCCATCCTCGACGAGATCGACGACGTGCTGGAGACCAACGCCGAGGACTTCGTCCGCAGCTTCGTCCAGAAGGGCGGTCAGTAGCACCCGCACCGCTTCGGGCGCGGTTGACCGGCAGCACCCGGCTCCCCGGGCTGGGTAGGGTCGTCGTCAAGACCGCAGAGCTGCAGGGAGCGATGTGACCATCGAGCGAGCCACCGGCGGCGGACCCGTGCACGGCGTGCTCCGTTACGCGATCTCTCCCGGCTCCTCCTCGTTCACCGAGTTCCTCGCGGCCGCCGCGCCGGACCTGCTGCCGCACGGCGCGGCCGGACACGTCGAACCGATCCCGCACGGCACAACGATCGTCGCCGCCGTTTACGACGAAGGGGTGGCGATGGCCGGCGACCGCCGGGCCACTGCGGGCAACCTCATCGCGCAGCGCGACATCGAGAAGGTGTTCGCGTCCGACGACTACTCGCTGATCGGCATCGCGGGCAGCGCCGGGTTCGCCGGGGAGATCGTCCGCCTCTACCAGGTGGAGCTCGAGCACTACGAGAAGATCGAAGGCACCCAGCTCACCCTCGACGGCAAGGCGAACCGACTTGCGACGATGATCCGCGGCAACCTCGGCGCGGCGATGCAGGGGTTGGCGGTCGTGCCGCTCTTCGCCGGCTTCGACACCGATGCCTCCGACGCCGACGGCGAGTCCGGCGCGGGGCGGATCTACGGCTTCGACGTCGCCGGCGGGCTCTACCCGGAGCAGTACTACGACTCGATCGGGTCCGGATCGCTGTTCGCGAAGGGCTCGCTGAAGAAGCTGTGGCGTCCCGGTCTCGATCGGGACGGCGTGATCCGGGTCGTCGTCGAGGCGCTCTACGACGCGGCCGATGACGACTCAGCCACCGGTGGCCCGGACCTGACGCGGCGAATCTTCCCGATCGTGCGACTGGCAACCGCCGAGGGGACATCCCGGGTCAGCGACGATCAGCTCGACGGCGTGGTCCGCGTGATCATCGCCGAGCGGGCCAGCCGGCCCGGTTCGTGACCGCACGACACTAGAGAGCGACCCGCCATGACGATGCCGTTCTACGCCTCGGCCGAGCAGGTGATGCGCGACCGCTCGGAGTACGCGCGCAAGGGCGTGGCCCGCGGCCGCAGCGTGGCTGTGCTGACCTATGCGGACGGGGTGCTCTTCGTCGCCGAGAACGCGAGCCCGGCGCTGCACAAGCTCAGCGAGATCTACGACCGGATCGGTTTCGCGGCGACCGGGCGCTACAACGAGTTCGAGAACCTGCGCGTCGCCGGCATCCGGCTCGCCGACCTGCGCGGTTACTCCTACAACCGGCGTGATGTGACCGCGCGAGCGCTGGCCAACGCGTACGCGCAGACACTCGGCTCGATCTTCACCGAGCAGCAGAAGCCGTACGAGGTCGAGCTCTGCGTCGCGGAGGTCGGTGAGACGCCTGGCGGCGACCAGATGTACCGGCTCTCCTACGACGGCACGATCGTCGACGAGCCGCAGTTTCTCGTCATGGGTGGTCAGACCGAGGCGATCATCACCTCGCTGCGATCCCGCTACGTCGCTCGGCAGCCGCTCGACGAGGCGCTGCGCGCCGCCGTCGAGGCCCTTGGCTCCGTCGGCGGCAACGGGACGCCCCGGGAGCTGCCGGCAAGCCAGCTCGAGGTGGCCGTGCTCGACCGCACCCGGGCCGGCCGCAAGTTCAAGCGGATCACCGGATCGGCGCTCACCGCGCTGCTGCCGGCGGCCCATGGCGGCAGGCAGGCGCCGCCCGCCCCGGCGGACATGCCGCCGCACGGCGAGGACGGCGGCGGTTCGAACAGCGGGGACGGCGCAACGCCGCGCTAGGCGGCGCGTTCATCGGCGGCGCGCTCATCGAACCGAATCGGCGCCGGGCGCGTATAGGCGGGTAGAGAGATCCGCCGTCCGGGCACGGGCGGCGCCAGCCGCCGGCGCCAGAGGAGCCAAACGATGAGCGTCCACGCCCCGCACCGCCTCACGCTACGCGAGACGCACGCCGCACGGCGGCGCGCGCGCTGGCCGTTCGACGTCGCGCGCGGTCTGACCGCGGCCGGGGTGCTGCTGTCGGCCGACGTGCACTTCGATCTGTGGTATGCGGGCGGGTTCCGCGAGCTCAGCACCATCGGCCCGCTCTTCCTGCTCAACTCGATCGGCGGCCTCGTGGTCGGAGTCGCCCTCGTCTGCTGGCGGCACTGGCTGCCGCCCCTGGCGGCGGTGGGCTTCGGCGCGGCGACGCTGAGTGCCTTCTGGGTGTCGGTGACGGTAGGACTCTTCGGGCTGAAGGAGATAGCGACCGGCGAGCCGGAGCTCCTCGCAGAGGGTGCCGAGATCGCGGCCATCGTCTTCGGCGCGCTGGCCCTGTGGCTGTACTGGCGCGAGCGCAGAGCGGGAAGGCGCGGGCCCTAGTGCCGACGGCGTTGCGCGAGTCACACTCGGCCGTGAACCGGGCGCGGCCGGGCTCCCCGGCGACCGGGGGACGTCGTTTGGCGACCAGCGATGCCGATCTGCTCCGGGCCCTGCACGCCGAGCATGCCGGGGCCCTGTGGTCCTATGTCGTGAACCTCACCGGCGGCGATCGGGCCCGTGCGGAGGACGTCGTCCAGGAGACCATGCTCCGCGCGTGGCGCAACCCTTCCGTGCTCGATCAGTCGCACGGCTCGGCGCGGGGGTGGCTGTTCACGGTGGCCAAGCGCATCGTCATCGACGAGTGGCGGGCCGGGCGGTCACGGACCGAGCTGGTCACCGCCGACCCGCCGGACCGCCCCGTCGCCGACGCCAACGAGCGGGTCGCCGACCGTGCCGTCGTCACCGCGGCGCTGCGTCGTCTCTCGCTCGAGCACCGCGAGGTGCTGCTGGAGTGTTACTTCCGCGGCGCGTCCGTCGCCGAGGCGGCCGCCCGGTTGCACATTCCGCCGGGCACGGTGAAGTCGCGGACGCACTATGCGCTGAATGCGCTGCGTCTGGCGATCGAGGAGTCGGGAGGCGTCGCATGACCACCGATCCCTTCTCCCACGATGATGCCGCCTATGTGCTCGGCGCCCTCGACGACGACGAACGCCGGGCGTTCGAGGCGCACCTGGCCACCTGCTCGTCCTGCGCCGCATCGGTCGCGTCGCTGCAAGGGATGCCGGCGCTGCTCGCAGCGGTGCCGCGCGACGAACTTGCCGAGGCGCTCGCCGCCTCGCCAGATGCGATCGCGCCGGGAGTCGACGAGGCACCACCCGACACGCTGCTTGCGCGTGTGCTGCGCGAAGTGCGCCGCCGGCGCACCCGGCGGCGATGGGTCCTCGGCTCGCTCGCCGCCGCGGCCGCCGCAGTCGTCATCGCGGTCACCGGGTTGGTGGCCTACGACCGTGGAAGCGCGTCCGGCCCGGCGTCGAACAACGCCGTCGCGATGGCCGCCGTCGTGCCCGCGCCACTGCACGCGACGGCCGACATCGTCACCGTCGGGACCGGTTCGCAGGTGGACGTCTGGTGCACCTACGACGCGTCGGGGTACTCGCTCGGCGACTACTGGCTGGTGGTGCAGGCCCGCGACGGGAGCACGCAGCATCTCGCCACCTGGCCCGGCGTGCCCGGGCGGACGATCGTGCTGCGCGCGCCGACGACCTGGTCCCGGGCGGACATCGCGAGCGTGGAAATCGTCAGCGCTTCCGGGAAGACCTTGCTGCGGATGACCACCTGAGCCCGCCGGCGGGACATAGGGTGGAGCGGTGCACAAGCGCATCTTCGGCATCGAGAACGAGTACGGCGTCACGTGCACGTTCCACGGCCAGCGACGGCTCTCACCGGACGAGGTGGCGCGCTACCTCTTCCGGCGGGTCGTCTCGTGGGGGCGTTCGTCGAACGTCTTCTTGCGCAATGGCGCTCGGCTGTATCTGGATGTGGGAAGCCACCCGGAGTACGCCACCCCCGAATGCGACTCGCTCAGCTCGCTCGTCGCGCACGACAAGGCCGGCGAACGGATCCTCGAAGGGCTGGTGGTCGATGCGGAGCGGCGCCTGCACGACGAGGGGATCGCCGGCGACATCTACCTGTTCAAGAACAACACCGACTCGGCCGGAAACTCCTACGGCTGCCACGAGAACTACCTGGTCGGCCGGCACGGTGAGTTCAGCCGCCTCGCCGACGTGCTGATCCCGTTCCTGGTCACCCGGCAGCTCATCTGCGGAGCGGGCAAGGTGCTGCAGACCCCGCGCGGTGCCGTGTTCTGCATCAGCCAGCGCGCGGAGCACATCTGGGAGGGCGTCTCGTCGGCGACCACGCGCAGCCGTCCGATCATCAACACGCGCGACGAGCCGCACGCCGACGCCGAGCGTTACCGGCGACTGCACGTGATCGTGGGCGACTCGAACATGAGCGAGACCACGACCATGCTGAAGGTGGGCTCGGCCGACCTGGTGCTGCGGATGGTCGAGCACGGCGTCACGTTCCGCGACCTCACCCTGGAGAACCCGATCCGCGCGATCCGCGAGATCAGCCACGACCTCACCGGCGCGCGGCCGGTGCGCCTCGCCGCCGGCCGGACGGCGTCGGGGCTGGAGATCCAGCGCGAGTACTACGGCCGCGCCGTCGACTTCGTCGAGCGGACGGGCAGCGACGAGCCGGCGAAGCGGGTGCTCGAGCTCTGGGGGCGGACCCTCGATGCGATCGAGGCCGGCGACCTGTCCCGGATCGACCGGGAGATCGACTGGGCCACCAAGCACCAGCTCATCGAGCGCTACCGGGCCAAGCACGACCTGGCGCTCTCCTCGCCGCGGGTCGCCCAGCTCGATCTCGCCTACCACGACATCCAGCGTGGCCGCGGCCTGTACTACCTGCTGCAGCGGCGCGGCGCCGTCGACCGGATCGTCGGCGACCTGGCCATCTTCGAGGCCAAGAACGTGCCGCCGCAAACCACCCGCGCGAAGCTGCGTGGCGACTTCATCCGCCGCGCGCAGGAGAAGCGTCGCGACTTCACCGTCGACTGGGTGCACCTGAAGCTCAACGACCAGGCGCAGCGCACTGTGCTCTGCAAGGACCCCTACCGCAGCGTCGACGACCGAGTGGAGAAACTGATCAGCTCCATGTAGTTGATCACCTTTTCCCCGCGCCGGTTCGGTTGCAGGGCGGTGAAGCGGTCCTATGCGGGGAAAACGTGATCGACAAGGCGAGCAAACCGCGATGCGCGCGGCCGCCCTGATCGGCGATGATCGGAGCATGCCTTCCACGCGCGCCGCCACGCGCCGGCCGCGTCCGCACATTAGTTTCGAGGACATGGCGGCACGACGGGCCGAGCGGCTGGTGAACCTGGTCATCTGCCTGCTCTCGACTCGCCAGTTCCTGTCCGCGGAGCGCATCCGCGATGCCGTGCCCGGATACGAGGCGGCCGACGGCGACCAGAGGGCGGACGAGGCGTTCAAGCGCATGTTCGAGCGGGACAAGGCCGAGCTGCGCGATCTCGGCATCCCGCTGGAGACCGGCCGCAACAGCATCTTCGACGCCGAGGACGGCTACCGCATCAGTCGCGGCAAGTACGAGCTGCCGCCGGTCGAGTTCGACCCCGGCGAGGCGGCCGCGGTCGGTCTCGCGGCCCGGCTGTGGCAGTCGGCGACTCTCGGTGCGCCGGCCCGCAGCGCGCTGATCAAGCTGCGCGCCGGGGGCACCGACGTCGACGCGGCGGCAACCCCTGGCGCGGCGCCGCACGTCGACGCCAGCGACCCGTCCCTGCCCGCGCTGCTCGACGCCGCGCGTGACGCCCGTCCGGTGCGTTTCGGCTACCTCAAGTCCGGCTCGGGCGTGCCCGAGCGACGCACGCTCGAGCCGTGGGGGGTGCTCTCGTGGCGGCGCCGGTGGTACGTCGCCGGTCTCGACCGCGACCGCGGCGAACCGCGCTGCTTTCGGCTGTCGCGGGTCGTCGGTGACGTGGCGGTCTTCGGCAAGCCCGGCGGGTTCGAGCGTCCACCCGACGTCGACCTGATCAAGATGGTGGCCGGGCGGAACCCGGACGACGGCCGGGACGCGCACATCCGGGTGAACGGCTCCGGCGCCGGCCAGCTGCGCCGTCTCGCCCAGCACGAGCAGGGCGGCGTGCTCACCGTCAACTACCTGGACGTGCAGTGGCTCGCCCGGATCGTGGCCAGCGCCGGCAGCAGCGCGCAGGTGCTCGATCCGCCCGAGCTGGTCGACGCGGTCGTGGCCCGGCTGCGCCTCGCCGCAGGGGTGCGGTGATGGCGGGCGAGCGGGAGCGGTTGCCGCGGCTGCTGGCGCTGGTGCCGTACTTGCAGGCGCGACAGGGGATCGTGATCCGCGAGGCCGCCGCCGACTTCGGGATCAGCGAGGAGCAGCTGCGCCGCGATCTGCAGCTGCTGTGGATGTGCGGGCTCCCCGGTCACGGCCCGGGGGACCTGATCGACCTTTCGTTCGAGGGCGACACCGTCTCGGTGATCTTCGATGCGGGCATCTCCCGGCCGCTGCGGCTGACCGCCGAGGAGGCGTTGGCGCTCGTCGTCGCGCTGCGCACGCTCGCCGAGACGCCGGGGCTGACCGACCGCGACGCCGTGGAACGCGCCCTGGCCAAGGTCGAGGCGGCCGCCGGCGGGTCAGTGAACGCCGACACGGTCAGCGTCGAGCTGGACCCGACGTCCAGGCTCGTGCCGGTGCTGCAGCGTGCCGTAGACGAGCGGCGGGCGCTGCGGCTGCGCTATTACACGGCCAGCCGGGACGAGACCACCGACCGGGTGGTCGACCCGATGCGGGTCTTCGAGCTGGACGGACGCAGCTACCTCGAGGCGTGGTGCCGACACGCCGAGGGGATGCGGGTGTTCCGGCTCGACCGCATCGACCAGGCCGACCCGCTCGACGAGCCGGCCAACCCGCCCGCGGGCGCGCGGCTGCGTGACCTCTCCGACGGCGTTTACACCCCGGCACCTGAGCACCTGGTCGCCGTGTTACGCGTGGCCCCGGCCTACGCCTGGGTCGCCGATTACTACTCCGTCGAGGAGGACACCGTCGACGAGGCCGGTCAGCGGCGGGTGAGCCTGCGGGTGGCCGACCCGGCGTGGGTGCGCGCGCTCGTCCTCGGCTCGGCCGGCCAGGTCGAGGTGCTGTTCCCGGAATGGCTCGCCGAGGCGATCCGCGCCGACGCCGGCGCGGCCCTCGCCGGCTATGCCGCCCCTTAGCGCAGACGGCGTCCTCCTACCGCCGGGAAGTAGAGTGCGCACGTGCTCTGGGTCGTGACCGTCAGCTGGGCCGCCGCCCTGGTGATCGGCGCGGTCGTCATCGGCTTGTGCAGCTACCAGGTCAGCTGGCGGGCGGCTCGGCTGCGCGGCGCCCTCGAGCGGCTGGCCGTCCTGCAGGACGAGCTCGACAGGCTCCAGGCGGCGTTACACGCGCTACGGGCCCGGCGCGCGGCGGTCGCATCCGGTTCGGTGGCCGGCGTCGAATCCTGATCCGATGGCCCGCTTCAGACTCCGCCTCCGCCGGCGCTACCGCGATCCGGAAGGCCGCATGTCGGTCATGGATCACCTGCGCGAGCTGCGCCGCCGAATCGTCTGGATGCTGATCATCATCGCGGCGGGCGCGGTGATCGGCTGGATCTTCTACGACCCGATCCTGCGCTTCCTGATGCACCCGTACTGCTCGGTGCCGCCGGAGCACCGCTTCCACAGCGGCGGACCGGGGAACAGCTGCGACCTGATCTACACCGGCGTGCTGGACGGGTTCACCGCCCGGCTGAAGGTCTCGTTCATCGCCGGTGCGGTGCTCACCGCGCCGCTGTGGCTGTACCAGATCTGGGCGTTCGTCACGCCGGGCCTGCGCCCCAACGAGCGCAAGTACACCCGCGCGTTCGTGGCCGCCTCGACGCTGCTGTTCGCCGCCGGCGTCACCCTGGCCTACGTCGTGCTCGCCAAGGGGCTGCGGGTGCTGCTGGCCGCGGCCGGCACGGGCACCCAGGCGTTGCTGACGGTGAACGCCTACCTGTCGTTCGTCGTGCTGATGCTCGTGGTGTTCGGCGCGGCGTTCGAGCTGCCGCTGCTGGTGGTGATGGCCAACCTCGCCGGCGTGCTGCCGTCGAGGTGGCTGCGCAAGTCGCAGCGCGTCGCCATCTTCCTGATCTTTCTGTTCGCCGCGGTCGCCACGCCCAGCACCGACCCGTTCACCATGTGCGCGATGGCGGTGCCGATGGTGCTGCTCTTCGAGGGGGCAGTCGCGTTCGCGATCGTGCACGACCGGCGCAAGGCGCGGCGCAAAGCGCTGGCAGAGGCCCGCACCGAGGATCTCGACGACACGGTGCCCTCGCGCATCGACCCGATCCCGCGCCGGCTCGACGAGCCCTGGTCGGAGACCACCTGAGCCATGGACGCTTTGCAGAGGCTGCTCGCCGACCGCGATCACGGCGTGCTGGTGACGCTCAAGCGCGACGGCCGGCCGCAGCTGTCCAACGTGAACCACACCTATGACCCGGCCCGTCGGCTGATCCGCATCTCGATCACCGCCGATCGCGTCAAGGCGCGCAATCTCGCCCGGGACCCCCGAGCCAGCTACTACGTCACGAGCGACGACTTCTGGTCATGGGCGGTCGCCGAGGGCACCGCAGAGCTCGCGGCGGTGGCCGCCGACCTGCACGACGCCACCGTCGAGGAGCTCATCGACGTCTACCGCGCGATCCGCGGCGAGCACCCCGACTGGGACGACTACCGCGCCGCCATGGTGCGCGACCAGAGACTGGTGGCCCGGGTGTACGTGACGCGGTTGTACGGCTCGCCTCGCTGAGCTTGTTCAGTCGGACGTGGCGAGGTAGCGCAGGTAGCGGTCCGGCCTGGCCAGGAACGAGCGCCACGAGGTGACCAGGTCGCTGCTGTCGTAGTCGATCGCGGCGATGCCGTGCTCGCTCAGCTCGAGCAGGTGCGCGCCGGGCAGGCTGGCGAGGATCGGCGAGTGGGTGGCCAGCACGATCTGGCTGCCGCGTCGCGCATCTGGGGCATCAGGGCGAGCAGGATCAGGGCTGCGGCAGCCCGTGACCGGTGTCGGGTCAGGTCGCTGGCCGGGCGGCGAACACGTCGTTGAGGGTGACCGCGTGCAGCCGGCGGGCGCGGATCAGGTCGACCAGCTGGCCGTAGACGTGGGTGACGGCGGGATGGTTGGCGTGACCGATGACGATCCGCTGAGCGGTCATCCATTGCCGGCCGTTGGCCAGCACCTGAGCCGGAGTGAGCACGGCAGAGTCGCCCAGCGATCCGTACCACATGGTGATCACGTCATAGCCGTGGTCGGCGGCGATGCGGTCGGTACGGGCGTCGTGGCTGCCGTAGGGCGGGCGCAGGAACGGGCGCGCGCTCACCCCGAACGTGTCGCGGATGAAACGGTCAGTGCGGGCTAGCTCCACGCTGATCTGGCTGTCCGGCAGGGTGCTCAGATCCGGATGGGTCCAGGTGTGGTTGCCCAGCTGGACCTGTCCGGACTCGACCAGCGGACGCAGCGCGCCGGCGTGCTCGGTCCAGGACGAGTAGCTGCCTGTGACGAAGAAGGTGAGCCGCAGCCCGGTGCTGTTGAGGAAGTCGAGATACGCGCCGAGCACCGCGCTGTCCGCGCCGTCATCGACCGTCCAGGCCAGCTCCCGGCCCGCGCCGGGCAGGCCCTCGATCACCGGCGCAGGCGCGACCTTGGTCAGCAGCGGCGCCCCCGTCAGCAACGGCGGCAGGGAGGGCTCACGGTGCGACGGTGGATGCTTGGCCGAGGACTGCCCGCAGCCGGTCAGCCCGGCCAGCGTGGCAGCGGCCAGCGACAGCAGAAAGCAGCGCCGATCCACAACCGCGCACGGTAAGGGTATTCGACCCGCCGATCACGCAGACCCGCCGAGCGCCGTCACTGATTTCGGCGGCGTTTGCCGCGATCGGCGTACTCGTCGTACATGTCCTCGGCCCGGCGGTCGGTCCGGCGGCTCAGCCAACGAGTCTCGAAGCCCGCCATTCTCATGAAGGCATAGACGCCGAACAAGAGAAAAGCCGCGATCACGATGTAGAGCCACCACATCGGAGCCACCTCCGAACGCTGATTACCCAAATTGTCGCGCACGGCCAAGCGCACCGCGCTGGGACGAAGCGCTTATCCGGCGAAACGGCCGCCCTCACCACAGCGGGAGCCCCGTGACCTGGACGCCACCTTGGTCGGCCCGCATCCGGACCCGAGCGAGATCGGCGATGGTCCACGTCGCCTGATCGAGCCGGTCGTGCGTGGTAAGCACGCCCAGCACGGGCATGTCGGCCGCGCGACCGGCCGATACCCCAGCGGGCGCGTCCTCCACGACGAGGCACCGACTGGCCGGGACGCCGGACGCCTCGGCGGCATGCAGGTAGCAGGCCGGATCCGGCTTGCCGGCGGCGACGTCCTCGGCGGTGACGAGCAGCAGCGGCATCGGCAGCCCGGCCGCGCGGATCCGGGCGGTCGCCAAGCGCCGGTCGCCGCTCGTCACGACGGCCCAGCGCTGCACGGGCAGAGCCTCCAGCAGAGCCAGCGCTCCGGCTGTCGGCCGGACGTCGTCGGTGTCGTCCGCCTGCGCGGCGAGCATCCGCTCGCTGATCTGTGCTGCCCGCGCCGGCGGCAGCTGCGGCACGACCCGCGCGAGAACCTCGTTCGCCGGGATGCCGTGCATCAGCGGCACGAACCGCTCGATCGGCACCGCGAGCTCTTCGGCCACGGCGCGCCAGGCCCGCTGCACGCTGGCCGACGAGTCGACCAACGTCCCGTCGAGGTCGAAGAGCACTGTTTGCACGCCGAGCTCGAGCATCTGCCCACCGTAGGCTGGGCGCCATGGCCACGCCGGCGGAGCGCTTCGCCGCCGCCGAGCGGCGCACCCGCTACCCGGCGCTCACCGCGTTCCGCGGCGATTACCCGTTCGAGCTCGACCCGTTCCAGCTCGAGGCGTGCACGGCGCTCGAGGACGGCTATGGCGTGCTCGTCTGCGCCCCGACCGGCGCGGGGAAGACGGTCGTCGGCGAGTTCGCGGTGCACCTGGCCCTCGCGACCGGGCAGAAGTGCTTCTACACGACGCCGATCAAGGCGCTGTCGAACCAGAAGTACAACGACCTCGTCGAGCGGCACGGCGCCGGCGCGGTCGGGCTGTTGACCGGCGACAACTCGATCAACGGCGACGCGCCGATCGTGGTCATGACGACCGAGGTGCTGCGCAACATGCTCTACGTCGGCAGCGCGGCTACATCCGGTCTCGGTTACGTGGTGATGGACGAGGTGCACTACCTCGGCGACCGCTTCCGCGGCGCGGTGTGGGAAGAGGTGATCATCCACCTGCCGGCGTCGGTGCGCCTGGTCTCGCTCTCGGCGACGGTGTCGAACGCGGAGGAGTTCGGCGAGTGGCTGGTCTCGGTGCGCGGCCACACGCAGGTGGTCGTGCACGAGCAACGCCCGGTCCCGCTGTGGCAGCACATGCTGGTCGGCAACCGGATGTTCGACCTGTTCGAGGCGGACGCCGCGACCGTCGACCCGCAGCTGCGCCGATACGTCGACGACCGTGCACGCTACCTCGACCCGGCCCGGCGGGGCCGTCCGGCGCGCGGCTGGCGGCCGCCGCACCGCCCGGACGTGATCACCCGGCTGGACCGCGACGGGCTGCTGCCCGCCATCACGTTCGTGTTCAGCCGGGCCGGTTGCGACGCCGCGGTCCGGCAGTGTGTCCAGGCCGGGCTGTGGCTCACCGACGCCGACGAACGCGAGGAGATCACCTCGCTGGTGGAGGAGCGCACCGCAGCGATCCCCGGTGAGGACCTGGAGGTCCTCGGGTACTGGGAGTGGCTGGACGGGCTGCGCCGGGGCGTCGCCGCCCACCACGCCGGGCTGATCCCGGCATTCAAGGAGACCGTCGAGGAACTGTTCGTCCGCGGTCTGGTCCGCGCGGTGTTCGCCACCGAGACGCTTGCCCTGGGCATCAACATGCCCGCCCGAACGGTGGTCCTGGAACGGCTCACCAAGTTCAACGGCGACACGCACGCCGACATCACGCCGGGGGAGTACACCCAGCTCACTGGGCGCGCCGGCCGGCGCGGCATCGATATCGAGGGACACGCGGTGGTGTTGTGGGGGCCCGACACCGACCCGGTGCGGGTCGCGGGCCTGGCCTCGACGCGCACCTACCCGCTGCGTTCGTCGTTCCGGCCGTCCTACAACATGGCCGTGAACCTGGTCGACCAGATGGGCCGGTCGGCCGCCCGCGAGTTGCTCGAGGCGTCCTTCGCGCAGTTCCAGGCGGATCGGTCGGTCGCGGGCCTGCTGCGGCAGATCCGCCGCAACGACGCCACGCTCGCCGACTATGCCGAACGGACGCGCTGCGAGCGCGGCGACTTCGCAGGGTACGCGGCGCTGCGGCGGCTGCTCACCGAGCGGGAGGCCGCGATCGCGCGCGAGGGCGCCCGGGCCCGGCGCGGCGCAGTCATCGCTTCGCTCGAGGCGCTGCGCCCTGGCGACGTGATCCGCGTGCCGAGCGGCCGGCGGGCGGGGCTGGCGATCGTCCTCGACCCGGGCGTGCAGCCGCGCGACGATCCCCGTCCGCAGGTGCTCACCGAGCGGCGCTGGGCCGGGCGGCTCTCCCCGATCGACTTCCCGACGTCGGTGGACGTGCTCGGGCACGTGCGGATACCCAAGCAGTTCAACCACCGCTCGCCGCAGGAGCGCCGCGACCTCGCCGCTAGCTTGCGCACGCTCGACGTGCCGCCGGCCCGCCGGCCGTCCCGAGGCTCGCCTGCCGGTCCGGACGAGGAGGTGCTGCGGCTGCGGGCAGCGCTGCGCGAGCACCCCTGCCACGCCTGCCCGGACCGCGAGCAGCACGCCCGGTGGGCCGAGCGACATACCCGGCTGGAACGGGAGAACGCCGGCCTGCGACGGCGGATCGAAGGCAAGACCGGTTCGCTCGGCCGGATGTTCGACCGGATCTGCCAACTGCTGGACGGCCGCGGCTTCCTCGCTGCCGACGAGACGACGCCGGCCGGGCGTCAGTTGGCCCGGATCTGGTCGGAATCCGATCTCGTCGTGGCCGAGTGCCTGCGGGCCGGCGCCTGGGACGGCCTGGACGCCGCCGAACTCGCGGCCGTCGTCTCCGCGCTGGTCTACGAGGCACGTCGCGACGAGCAGCCTGCGACCCGGATGCCCACCCCGGCCGTCGCCGAGGCGCTGGCGACGACCGCGCGGATCTGGACGGCCATCGCCGAAGACGAGGCGGCCGTGGGCCTGCCGCAGAGCCGCGAGCCGGAGCCCGGCTTCGTCTGGGCGGCCTACCGGTGGGCGCGGCACGAGTCCCTCGACCGGGCGTTGGGGGCCGCGGTCGAGGCGGGCGCTGAGCTCTCGGCCGGCGACTTCGTCCGCTGGTGCAAGCAGTTGCTCGACCTGCTCGAACACATCGCTGCGGCACCCTCGCCGAGCGGTGTCGTGCCGCCAGTGGCCGTCGAGGCTCGCGCCGCGGCGCGGGCGGTGCGGCGCGGCGTCGTCGCGCAGAGCATGCTGCCGTGAGCGCTCGCGTCGAGCGGCCGGTCGGCTCGCCGCGGCAGTAGCGTAGTGGCGGTTCAGCGCGCTCCCAGGGGCGTGCCATCGGCGCGGCGAGGTGGGCGACATGGATTCCGGGCCCGGACAGCAGCCTGCACCCGATGGCTCCGGCGAGCGTCACGACGAGCCCGAAACCGGCGAGTTCCGCGCCACCGAGCCCGACCCGGCCCAGCGGTATCCGGGCCAGCCGTACTGGACCCAGCCTTATTCTGAGCAGCCCTACTCCGAGCAGCCATATGCCGACCGGCCGTACGCCGGCGGTCAGCACCCGACCGAGCCGTACCCGGGCGGCCCGTATCCGGGCCAGCCGTATCCGACTCAGCCGTACCCCGGCTGGCCGCCGGGCGAGCAGACCTACCCGACTCAGCCGTACCCCGGGCAGCCGTATTCCGGTCAGCAGACCGGCTACCCACCACCGCCGTACTACCCGTACGGGGCTCCGCCCGGGCAGTACCAGGCCACACCCCGGCGCCGGCGCACCGTGCCGCTGTGGATCAGCGTGGCGGCCGCGGTGGCGGTGCTCGTCGTCGCCGCGATCGTGCTGTTCGTCGTCCCCGGCGTCCTGGCGCCCAAGAAGCTCAGCCACTCCGCGGTCGAGCGCACGATCGAGCAGCAGTCCCGCGGCCAGGGCGACTACACCGGGGTGAGCTGCAACGGCGGGCACGACATCGACCTCACCGTCGGCAAAACGTTCACCTGTATCGCCGACGGCGGCCAGCAGATCAGCGTTCGCATCGACAGCACGTCCGGTCACTACACCTGGCAGCCGGTGAGCTGACCCGCGCCGGCGTCAACTGCGAGCGTTCTTGACCGCGACCAGCACCCGGTTGATCGGCCCGTCCAGGTTGAAGCGGTCGGCCAGCTCGACCAGCCCGCCCGGGTCGGCGGGCTCGGCCGGCAGCGCGTCGTCCAGCTCGGGCAGCGGCACGTCGAGCCGGCCGCGGACCGTCGCCGCCGCGGCGGTCAGGTAGTCGCCGGATGCCCGGATCTTCGCCGCGGCGCCCGCCGGCATGCCATCCGCGCCGTCGCGTGCCGCGGCGAGAATCTCCTCCACGGCACCGAACCGCGCGACCAGCGCGGCGGCCGTCTTCTCCCCGATGCCCGCGACACCTGGCAGGCCGTCGCTCGGGTCGCCACGCAGGGCGGCGAAGTCGGCGTAGTTCGCGGCGGGCACGCCGTAGCGCGCGAGCACCTCGCCCGGGTCGATCTCCTGCAGCTTCGCCACGCCCTTGCCGGTGTAGAGCACGCGAACCCGGTCGGTGACCAGTGCGAACAGGTCCCGGTCGCCGCTGACCACCTCGCACGGCTCTTCGTCACGGGCGGCGAGGGTGGCGATGACGTCGTCGGCCTCGAACCCCTCGGCCCCCGCGGTCGTGAAGCCGAGCGCGGCGAGCACGTCGAGCAGCACCGGCACCTGTGGCGCCAGCGCGTCGGGTATCGTCTCGCCGCCGCCCGGTGCCACCCGGTGCGCCTTGTACGACGGGATCAGCGCCACCCGGAAAGCCGGCCGCCAGTCCAGGTCCAGGCAGGCCACCCAACGAGACGGCCGACGGCGTTCGATCAACCGGGCGGTCATGTCCAGGAACCCGCGTACCGCGTTGACCGGCATGCCGTCCGGCGCGGTGACCGACTCGGGCACGCCGTGGAACGCGCGGAAGTACAGGCTCGCCGCGTCGACCAGCATCAGAGTCATCAGCAGGACGGTAACGTGCGCCCGGTGCTGACCGTTATCGGCGAGGCGCTGGTCGACCTGGTCGACTCCGGCGACCACCGCACGTACACCGCGCACCCCGGCGGCAGCCCGCTCAACGTCGCCGTCGGCCTGGCCCGATTGGGGCACCCGACTTGCCTGCTCGCCCGCCTCGCGTCCGACGCGTTCGGCCGGCTGCTGCGCGAGCATGCGGCCGGCAACGGCGTCGATCTCGGCGCGGCCGTGCGAGCACGCGAGCCGAGCACGATCGCGGTCGTGTCACTCGACTCCGACGGGCGGGCGAGCTACGACTTCTACCGGGGCGGCACCGCGGACTGGCAGTGGACGGCCCGCGAGCTCGCCGAGCTGCCGCGGGACACGACCGTGCTGCACACCGGCTCGCTGGCCAGTTGGCTCTCACCCGGCGACGCGCTGATCGCCGAGCGCGCCCGGCGGGCGCGGGACAACGGGGAGGTCGTCGTCAGCTACGACCCCAACGTGCGCCCCAGCCTGCTCGGCACGCCGGAGCAGGCACGTCCGCTGGTCGAGCGCGGCGTGGCCGCCGCCCACGTCGTCAAGGCGAGCGACGAGGACGTGCGCTGGCTCTACCCTGACCGCGCGCTGGAGGCGACCGCGACGGGGTGGCTCGCGCTCGGCGCCCGCGTCGTGGTGATCACCCACGGCGGGGAGGGCGCCACCGCCTACCGGGTCGAGCGCCCGCCGGTGCATCGGCCCGCGCCCCGCATCAGCCTGGCCGACACCGTCGGCGCCGGTGACGCGTTCACCGCCGGGCTGCTCGGCGCCCTGGCCGACGACGGGGTCGGCGCCACGGAGATCGCCGGGCTCGACGAGCGGCGGCTGGGTGACATCGTCGAGCAGGCCGTCCTCGTCGCGGCGTTGACCTGCGAGCGGGCCGGGGCCGACCCGCCGACCCGCGCCGAGTTCGACCGGCGGTGGGGGGCTCAGTAGACGCTCTGCGATGGGTCGGTGGAGCCGCGCACGACCAGCTCGGTGGGCATGATCTGCACGCATGGCTCGAGGTCCGGGTCGCTGATCGCCTTGAGCAGCCGGTTGGTGAGGTCGGCGGCCTGGTCCTGGATGGGCTGGCGGATCGTCGACAGGTCCAGCAGCGACGCGCTGGCGTGGTCGTCGAACCCGATAACCGCGATGTCCTGCGGCACGCGCAGCCCCGCCCTGCGGATCGCCCGGATGGCGCCGTAGGCCATCTCGTCGGACTCGGCGAACAGTGCGCTCGGGCGCTGCGGTCGGTCGAGCAGCGTCCGGGTCGCGGCCTCGCCGCCGTCGGTGGTGAAGTAGCCGAGCTCCTCCAGGCCGGGGTCGTAGTCGATGCCGGCCTCGCGCAGTGCCTCCAGGTAGCCGACCCGGCGGTGGTGCGGCGGAGTGACCCGCATCGGGTCGTCGGTGTCGCCGCCGATCAGCCCGATGCGCCGGTGGCCGAGCTCAACGAGGTGCCGCACCGCCGATCGGGCGCCCGCCTTGTCGTCGATGCGGGTCGAGTGCAGGCCGGCGCAGTCGACGCCTAGCATGCCGATCGGGCAGTCGAGCGCTTGCAGCATCTCGACCTCGTCCGCGCTGAGCACCAGGCTGACGATCAGCAGCGCATCGACCCGCTTGCGCACCGGCATGACCTGGAAGAACTGCTGCCGGCCCTGCTCGTCGCCCAGGTTGTAGAGCAGCAGGTCGAAGCCGGCGTGACCGAGCACTGCCTCGGCGGCGCCGAGGACCTCGGCGAAGTACCAGCGGTGCACGAACGGCACGACGACGCCGACGGTGGCGGTCCGGCCGCTGGCCAGCCGCGCGGCGAACGGCGAGGCGACGTAGTTCAGCTCGCGCGCTGCTTCGAGCACCCGATCGCGCGTCGCCGGGGCGACATCCGGCAGGCCGCGCAGTGACCGCGACACCGTGGCGATGGACACCCCGGCGCGCCGGGCGACGTCCTCGATGCTGGCAGTCATGAGCGGTCCCGGGGTGTCGTGGCGTCAGGAAACGCTAACCCATCCGGGTTCAGCCCGCTGTGAACGCGGCTCAGGTCGGCGCGCGATGCGAGCTCGGGGCCGGGTCGTGGACGCCTGGACTCGCGGCGAGCAGTGGGCGAAGCGGCGTGCCGCACAGCCAGACCACCGCCGCGGTCAGCACGCGCAGCAGCACCAGGTAGCCGATCAGGGCCACCAGGGCGCCGAGGATCAGCCCGGCGATCACGTCGTGCGGGTAGTGCGCACCCACGTAGATTCGCGAGAACGCCATCAGCAGGGTCGCGACGACAGCGACGACGGGAATCCACAGGCGGCGCAGGTACCGGCCGGCAAGCAGCAACCCGACCGTCGCCGCCGCCGCGATGACCGCGTGATTGCTCGGGAAGGAGTAGTCGGTGGCGCCCGGGCAGGCCTGCACGGTGAAGACGTGCGGGATGGCCCGGCAGGGGCGCTCCTCGGCGACGAACGACTTCACCACCTCATTGATCACGGCCGCGGCCACGGTCGAGATCCCGGCGCCGACGACGGCCGCCATGGCGGCCGGTCCGACGAAGCGGGCCCGCCACCAGGCCGCCAGCCCCAACAGCGCGAACACGATCAGCCCGTAGGCGGTCCACGCCGAGGCGGTCGAGTTGAGCCAGTGGGTGTGCTCGGCGAAGTCGGTGACGTCGACGTACCAGCTGCCGTCGATACCGGCGCCACCTGAGGACGCCTGCGGGCCCAGCGCGACGGACATGACACCTCCGAGTCGGCGATCGCGGCGGACCGGCGATCGGGGGCGCGCTGCGGTCCGCCGCTCACTTTAAGGCCCGCACGCGTCAGCCGGGTGACCAGCACTCAGGCGCCCGCCAGCGTCGCGGCAGACTCTGGACTCGTGCGAACCCTGCTGCGCAACGCGTCGGTCTATGCCCCGACGGTCCGCGATGCCACGGCGCTGCTGGTCGACGGCCCGCAGGTCGCCTGGGTGGGCCACCTGGATGCGGCGGACTCGTTCGGGTTTCTGGGCGTGGACGCCGTCGTCGACCTGGACGGCGCCCTGGTCACCCCGGCCTTCGTCGACGCGCATGTGCACGCGACCTCGACCGGCCTCGCGCTCACCGGGCTGGACCTGTCCGGGGCGGCGACGCTGGCCGAGGCGCTGAACCTCGTCGAGCGCCACGCCCGCGTCGCGCGGGGTCGCCCGTTGCTCGGCACCGGCTGGGACGACACCCGCTGGGCGGAGCGTCGCCCGCCCACCGCGGCGGAGCTGGACCGCGCAGCGTACGGCGGGTCGGTGTACCTGGCCCGCGTCGACAAGCACTCGGCCGCCGTCTCGTCAGCGCTGCTCGCCGCGGTGCCGGCCGCCGCCGGACTCGCCGGCTTCCGTCCCGACGGGTGGCTCACCGGCGCCGCGCACGACGCCGTGCGGGCCACCGCGTTCAGCGCGCTCACCGCCGGACAGGTGCGCGACGCACATCGGGCGGCCCGAGCGCGCGCGGCATCGCTGGGCATCGCCTGCCTGCACGAGATGGCGAGCCCGCACACGTCCAGCGCCGACGACCTGGCCGGGCTGCTCGGGCTGGCCCGCGACGAGCCGGGACCGGAGGTCATCGGCTACTGGGGTGAGCTGTTCGGCATCCAGACCGCCCGCGAGCTCGGCGCCGCCGGTGCGGGCGGTGACCTGTGCTGCGACGGCTCGCTCGGCTCGCGTACCGCGGCGCTGCACGAGCCGTACCGCGACGAGCCGGCCAGCCGCGGCACGCTGCGCCTGACCTGCGAGCAGATCGCCGAGCACGTCCGCCGCTGCGCCGAGGCCGGGCTGCAGGCGGGGTTCCACGCGATCGGCGACGCCGCGGTCGACGCGATCCTCGATGCCCTCGATCGGCTGGGGCCCGGGGCTGGAGCCGGTCACCGGGTCGAGCACGCCGAGCTGGTCCGCGACCCGGCGCGGTTCGCCGCGGCCGGGCTCACCGCGTCCATGCAGCCGGCGTTCGACGCGACCTGGGGCGGTGCGAACGGCATGTACGCGCAGCGGCTGGGCGCCGACCGCGCGGTCACCATGAACCGGTTCTGCGCCCTGGCCGGCGCCGGCGTGCTCCTCGCGTTGGGCTCGGATTCGCCGGTCACCCCGCTCGCCCCGTGGGCGGCGGTGCGGGCGGCTGCCTACCCGTCCGATCCGTCGGCGGCGATCAGCCCGCGGTCCGCCTTCACCGCGCACACCCGCGGCGGATGGCGCGCTGCCCGCGCGGACGGCGACGGCTCGGGCGTTCTCGCGCCGGGCGCGCCGGCGACGTTCGCGGTGTGGCGCGCCGGCGAGCTCACCGTCGACGCCCCGGACGACCGGGTCGCCCGGTGGAGCACCGACCCGCGGGCGGCCGTGCCCGGGCTGCCGGACCTGCGGCCGGGCACGCAGCTGCCGCAGTGCCTGCGCACGGTCGTCCGCGGACGGACGATCTTCGAAGCTTGACCCGATCTTGATAACGCGGCGAGCGCATGCGTCATCCCACCTATCAAGATCGACATATCGTGCACAGCGATGCCGGGGATACTGGGCGGATGCTGCCGCGCCGCGTCGACGCCGGCCCGCCGGTGCGGGCGCGGTACGCGGCCCTGATCGCCGTCGGCGCCGGTCTGGCGGGACTGCTCGCCTTCCCGCGCTTCGGCATCTGGCCGCTGGCATTCGTCAGCGCCGGCTCGCTCAGCGTGGCCGTGCACGGCCGGCGAAGCCGCACCGGCGCCTGGCTCGGCTTCCTCTACGGCGCGGCGTTCTTCGTGCCGCTGCTGCACTGGACCGGCGTCTACGTCGGCGCCGCGCCGTGGTTGATCCTCGCCCTGGCGGAGGCGGGGTACTTCGCGGTCATGGGCGCGCTGCTGCCGCTCGTGCAGCGGCTGCCGGGCGCTCCGCTGTGGGTCGGGGCCACCTGGGTGCTGCAGGAAGCGGTACGCGACCGCTGGCCGTTCGGCGGCTTCCCCTGGGGACGGCTCGCCTTCAGCCAGGCCGCGTCGCCGGTGCGCTGGTTCGCGGCGCTCGGCGGCGCCCCGCTGGTGACGTTCGTCGTCGCCGCCGGCGGGTCGGCGCTGGCACTGGCGCTGCTCCACGCGCACAAGCACCGCTGGCGCGCGGCCGCGGCCGCGGCCGCGATACTGGTCGCGGTGCCGGTCGTGGGTGCCGCGCTCGCCGTGCCGTTGCGCCCATCGGACACGCATACGACCACGGTCGCGCTCATCCAGGGCAGCCTGCCCGACCTCGGCCTGCAGTTCGAGTCCCGCGCCCGGCAGGTGCTCGACGACCACGTGGCACAGACCATGCAGCTCGTCGCCGACGTCAAGGCCGGCCGGGTGGCCCAGCCGAGCCTGGTGGTCTGGCCGGAGAACTCCTCCGACGTCGACCCGCTCACCGACCCGGCCGCGCAGGCCGAGATCACCTCGACGGTGCGGGCGCTCGGCGTGCCGCTGCTCGTCGGCGCGATCCTGCCCGGGCCAGGACCGAACCACCGCCGCAACGTCGGGATCCTGTGGTCGCCGACCACCGGGCCCGGCGACGAGTACGTGAAGCGCCACCCCGTGCCGTTCGGCGAGTACATCCCGCTGCGCGGCGTCGCCAAGCTGGTCAGCTCCGACGTCAACCTGGTGACCCAGGACATGGTCGCCGGCCACGGCAACGGGCTGGTCACCGGCGGGCCGTACCCGATAGGGGACGTGATCTGCTTCGAGGTCGCCTACGACAGCCTGGTCCGCTCGTCGGTCGCCGCCGGGGCACAACTGCTCGTCGTGCAGACCAACGACTCGACGTTCGGGCACAGTGCCGAGACCTACCAGCAGCTGGCGATGGGCCAACTGCGGGCCGTCGAGCACGGCCGGACCACCGTCCAGGTGTCGACCACCGGCGTGTCGGCGATCATCGGGCCGGACGGGCGCATTCTCGCCGAGTCCGGCGCGCTGTTCAGCCCGGCCCGGCTGGTGCGGACGGTGCCGCTGCGTACGTCGACCACCCTGGCTACCCGGCTCGGCGCGGTGCCCGAATACGTGCTGAGCGGCCTTGCTCTGGTGGGCATCGTCGTCGCTATCGCCGGCGCTCGCGCCGCGCGCCGCAGGGCGGCCGGTCGACCTGAGCCCACGGAGTCGAAGGAGATGGTCAGCACGTGACCGAGCAGAGCACCGCGAGCATCCCGATCGGACGCGTGCTGGTGATCATCCCGACGTACAACGAGCGCGACAACATCGAGCTGATCATCGAGCGGGTGTTCGTAGCCACCCCGGCGGTCGACGTGCTCGTCGTCGACGACGGGAGCCCGGACGGCACCGGCAAGATCGCGGACGCGCTGGCCGCCGACGACACGCGGGTCTCGACGCTGCACCGCAGCGAGAAGGCCGGCCTTGGCGCGGCATACCGCGCCGGATTCGCGTGGGGCCTGGCCCGCGGCTACGACGTGCTGGTGGAGATGGACGCCGACGGCTCGCATGCGCCCGAGCAGCTGCCGCGGCTGCTCGGCACGCTGACCCGCGCGGACCTGGTGCTGGGCTCGCGCTGGATCCCCGGCGGGCGGGTGATCAACTGGCCCAAGTCGCGGGAGGTGCTCTCCCGCGGGGCGAACGTCTACGCCCGCGTCGCGCTCGGCGTCGGCCTGCACGACGCGACCGGCGGCTACCGCGCCTACCGCCGGCAGGTGCTCGAACGGATCGACTACGCCGAGGTGACCTCCCGGGGCTACTGCTTCCAGATCGAAATGGCCTGGCGCGCGGTGCGGGCGGGCTTCCGCGTCGTCGAGGTGCCCATCACGTTCGTCGAGCGGGAACGCGGCGAGAGCAAGATGGATAGCTCCGTGGTGGGCGAGGCGTTCCTGCGGGTGGCGGAATGGGGGGCCAAGCACCGGGTCGAGCAGCTAGGTAACGCGCTGCGGGGCCGGCTTCACCGGCCCCGCAGCTGAGCATCGCTGGCAGGCCGTTTGCCTGCCCGGCTCTGGCGTTACGCGCTCTTGGCGCCGCGGCGCGCGCGAAGCACGTCCAGCCGCTCGGCGAGCACTTCCTCCAGGTCGGCGACGGTGCGCCGCTCCATCAGCATGTCCCAGTGCGTGCGCGGCGGCTTCGCCTTCTTGGCCTCCGGCTCGGGGCCGTTCAGCAGGGTGGCCGCGCTGCCGTCGAGACGGCATTCCCAGGTCGGCGGGATCTCGGCCTCCTCGGCGAACGGGATAGTGAACTCGTGGCCTCGCGGGCACCGGTACTCGGCCAAGCTGCGCGGCGCCGGCTCGGCGCCGTATTCGGTCTCGTAGCTCACCGCGCCCAGCCGACTGCCCCGCAGCGTGCGATCTGCCATAGTGGGCACCTCCTGGGTGTTCCTCGTTATGTCTAGTTCGGCAACGAATGACCAGCGGTTCGGATTCCCGAACCTCACTTACACACATGCCCGCGACCGCGCGCGGTCAACCACGGCGCGGCCGACTCGAGGAGGCGACCGTGCCGCTGCGACGCAGCCGTGGACTCGCTGATTTATCAGTAGACGCGGGAAGCCGTCGGGATGTTGCGCGACTCGCCGATGTCGGGCGGCTGCTCGGCCTGGGGCGGCTGGGGATCGGGCTGGTTGCCGCGACGTTCCCCGTCGCGGCGGTCCGGTCGGTGGGGCTCGACACAGCCACCGCCGCGCGGGTCGCCTGGCTGAGTCGGATGCTCGGCGCTCGGGACGGCGCACTCGGCGCCGGCACGCTGGCAGCCGGACGTGCCTGGCGACTCTCGCCCGTGACGGGGCCCGGGTACGCGCCGTGGCTCGTCGCCGGAGTGGCGAGCGACACCGTCGACGCGGTTGCGATGGTGGCCGCGGTCCGCGCCCGCCGGGTGGATCGGCTGCGCGGCAGCCTGGGTGCGGCGGTGGCGGCCGCCGGCGCCATCGCCGGGCTGGTTGCGCTGTGGGGTGCGGTCCGGCGCGGCCGTTGAGCGACGGCCCTCCGGCCGAGGTGGTGGCCCGGCTGCGGGCGGCCGGCTGCGTCTTCGCCGAGGACGAGGCGCGGCTGCTCGTCGCCGCGGCCGGCACGCCCGCCGAGCTCGACGCGCTGATCGCGCGCCGCGCGAGCGGCATGCCGCTGGAGCACCTACTCGGCTGGGCCGAGTTCTGCGGGCTGCGGATCGCCGTCGACCCGGGAGTCTTCGTGCCCCGTCGGCGCACGCAGTTCCTGGTCCGGCAGGCTGCGGCACTCGTTCGGCGCGGCGCGGTCGTCGTCGACCTGTGCTGCGGCTCCGGCGCGGTCGGTGCCGCGCTGGCCGCGCAGTTGGGCAGCTGCGAGCTGCACGCGGTCGACGTCGACCCGGCCGCGGTGCGGTGCGCCAGCCGCAACGTCGGACCGGGCGCGGCGGTCTACCAGGGCGATCTGTACGAGCCGCTGCCCAGGGGCCTGCACGGCCGCGTCGACGTCATCGTCGCGAACGCGCCGTACGTGCCGAGCGACGAGATCGCGCTGATGCCGGCCGAGGCCCGCGACCATGAGCACCGGTGTGCGCTGGACGGGGGTTCGGACGGCCTGGCCGTGCACCGCCGCGTCGCGGCCGACGCGGCGGGCTGGCTCGCGCCGGGGGGGCACCTGCTGATCGAGACCAGTGTCGGGCAGGCGTCGCGGACGGCAGCGATCATCACTGACCACGGCATGCGGACGCGGATAGCCCGGTCCGCGGAGTACGACGCCACGGTGGCCATCGGCATCGTTCAGCCGGCGCCGAGCAGCGTGCGCAGGTGACGCACCGGCGGTGAGCCGACGCCCAGGACGGTGTCGTGCAGCCTCCGGTCGCTCCACCGCGGGTGGGTGGCGCGCAGCTCGGCGACCAGGTCGCGGACTTCGCAGTAGCCGACGTAGTACGTCGAGAGCTGGGTGGCGGTGAGCTGCACCCGCCGCCACTTGCCCAGCGCCTCGCCCTGCTCCTGGAAGCCGCGCCCGCGCATCAGCGCCATCGCTTCCGCCTCGTCGAGGTCGCCGTGGTGGAAGCGCACGTCCATGATCGTATTGAGGATCGTGCGCAGCTGCATCTTCAGCTGCTGCATCCGCAGCGCGGCGGCCGCCTGGTCCGACACGTCGGCGCGGTACCCGCGGTCGGCCATCAGCGCCTCGGCGTAGACCGCCCAGCCTTCGACGAACGAGCCGCTCCACCAGACCGCGCGCACCGGCGTCGCGGCGCGGTAGCGGTTGGAGTGCGCCAGCTGCAGCGCATGCCCCGGCATGGCCTCGTGCACGGCCAGATTGTGGATCATGTGCGCGTTGTACTCGCGGTAGAACGAGCCGACCTGCTCGGTCGTCCACTCCTTGGGCGTGGGGGAGACCGCGAACTCGGTCGGCGGGGGAGTGGCCTCCAGCGGGCCCGGCGGGCGGCAGTAGGCGACGGCGACGCCGCGGTCGATCTCGGGCATCTCGACGACGGAGATCACATCGTCGTACACCGTGACCAGGTCCTGCGCGCGGACGAACGCCGTGGTGGCGCTGAGCGCGTCGCGGCAGAGCGGAAGAATCGTGGCGTCGGTCGGCGCGTCAGCGGCGAGCCGGTCGAGGACGGCGCGCACCGTGCCGGCGTCCGGCTGGGCGGCGCCGGCGAGCCGCCCGGCCTCGGCGGTGATCCGGTCGGCGATCTCGGCCAGGTCCTGCTCGGCGCGCTCGAGGAGCCGTCCGGGCTCGAACGCGGTGTCGAGGGCGAGCGCGAGCTGGGCGGCGAACTGCGCGCCGCCGCGGCGGGGATCGCGCCGCGCGGAGTCGGCCCGGCCGGCCAGCCAGTCCCGGAACTGCGCCACCGCGTCTCGGGCGGCCGACGCCGGCGGCTCGACGGTAGCGCGCAGCGCGGGCTGCTCGGCCAGCGCGGCCGGCACCGAGTCGTCGAGCAAGCCGAGCGTGCCGGCGAGCTGGCTGACCGCAGTGTCGAGGTGGATCCGCGACAGCTCGCTGTCAGCGAGGCGAGTGCGCGCCGCGGCGAGGTAGTCCGGCACGGCGGACAGGCGGGCGGCGAGCGCGGTGAGCCGTTGCGGCAGCGGCGCGAAGTCCCGCGAGAGCAGGGCGTGCAGCGCGTTGCCGGGGTTGTGCACCATCGGGTTCCACTCGGCCTCGCGTGACTCCTCGAGGGTGAACTGCTCGGCGCACAGCGCTGTGCGCAAGATGGCGGCGTCGACCTCGTCGGCCGGCGAGGAGAGCTCGATCGCGTCGAGTTCGGCAAGCTGCGCCCGCAGTTCAGCGGCCCGCGACTCGGCGGCCGCCAGGGACGGGTCCGGCAGCTCGCCGTCGTGGCGGTGGTCGCCGAGGTAGGTGGCGGACACCGGGTCGCGAGCGAGGTGGGAGACGAGGATCCGGTCGGCCAGGTTGGCGAACACCAGCGAGCTTGTCACGGCGGGCACCCTAGCCGTTGAGGTAGGCGAGCACGGCGAGCACGCGCTGGTGGAGACGAAGCAGCTCGGCGTCGGGCTTGCGGCTGCGGTCCTCGCCGACGGACTGGACCACGCCGTCCGACGTCGAAGCGCCGGCGGTCGCGGTCCGCGTGTGATTGCTGCAGTACTAGCCTGTCCGGCGAACAGGCGACGACTGGGCGGGTTACGGTGGCTGACCATCCGCGATCCGGTGGCGGGCAGCATGCGGCCGTCGATGTGATCCACACGCCGCGTCTGCGCCTTGTGCCGATGTGGGCTGAGCTGATGCAGGCCGTGCTGGCGGGGCAGTGGGCGAGCGCGCATCGCCTGCTCGGGGCGCCGATGCCTGCGGAGTGGGGCCACATCGGCTGGGAGTGGCTAACGGGCTACATCCCGCAGGCGGAGCGATGCCCCAATGAGATCGGGTGGGGTCCGCGTCTGCTTCTCCTCGCCGCGCCCGACGTCGGCTCCGCGGTGGTGGGGGAGGCGGGCTTTCACGGCCCGCCTGACGGTGACGGCCAGGTCGAGATCGGCTACATGGTGGTGACCGCATACCGCCGACGGGGCTTCGCAGCCGAAGCGGTGACCGGTCTGCTGGGCTGGGCCGCGCAGCAGCACGGCATCTCCAGGGTCGTGGCGTTCGTCGATCCGCTCAACAGCCCCTCGATCGGTCTTCTTCGCAAGCTCGGCTTTTATCAGGCCGGACGGCGTCGGCATCCCGAACGCGGCATGGAGCTGGTCTTCCGCCGCGACCGCTGAGGACCGGCGAAACGCTCGACCGCTTGTCCGCGCGATGTGGCACGATCGCGCAGGTGACCAGCGGACCCGCCGAGGCACAGCGCCTGCGCGACCTCGCGCTGCTGCGCCGCGTCCGCGACCGGATCGACCGCGAGTACGCGCAGCCCCTGGACGTCGAGGCGCTCGCCCGCGGCGCGCACATGTCGGCCGGGCACCTCAGCCGCGAGTTCAAGCTCGCCTACGGTGAGTCGCCGTACGCCTATCTGATGACGCGGCGCATCGAGCGCGCGATGGCGCTGCTGCGTCGTGGCGATATGAGCGTCACCGAAGTCTGTTTTTCGGTCGGCTGCTCGTCGCTGGGCACGTTCAGCACGCGCTTCACCGAACTGGTCGGGGTGCCACCCAGCGCCTATCGACGGGAGGCGGCGCGCGCCACGGCGGGGATGCCGGCGTGCGTGGCCAAACAGGTGACCAGACCGATCAGGAATCGAGAAGCATTGGCCGCCGAGCCGCAACTAGCGTGATCGCCATGGAGATAACCATTCACTCGGCGATGCTTCCGCACGACGACCCGAACGCCTCCGTGGCGTTCTACCGCGACGCCCTCGGTTTCGAGGTCCGCAACGATGTCGAGTACCGCGGGATGCACTGGATCACGGTAGGTCCGCCGGACCAGCCCGGCACCTCGATCGTCCTCTATCCGCCGGCCGCCACCCCGGGCATTACCGAGGACGAGCGGCGCACCATCGCCGAGATGATGGCGAAGGGCACGTTCGCCAGCATCAACCTGGCCACCAAGGACCTCGACAACGTCTTCGAGCGGCTGCAGGCCAGCGCCGCCGAGGTCGTCCAGGAGCCGACCGAGCAGCCCTACGGCGTGCGCGACTGCGCCTTCCGCGATCCCGCGGGCACCCTGATCCGCATCAACGAGGTGCGCTGAACGCTGCGACGATCACCCGTCGAGCAACCAGCAGCTCCCGTCGAAACCCTCGAGGAGACAAACGATGAGCCCCACGATCCAAAGCCTGGTGATCCCGGTGTCCGACCTGGACGCCGCGAAGGCCGTTTACACCGCGCTGCTCGGCGCGCCACACACCGACGAGTCCTACTACGTCGGGTACAACGTCAACGGCTTCGAGGTCGGGCTCAACCCGGCCGGTGAAGGCGGCGGACCGGTCGCGTACGCCGACGTCGAGGATCTCGACGCGACCCGGCAGACCCTGCTCGCAGCCGGTGCCACCGACCGTGACGCCCCTCGTAAAGTCGCGCCCGAGGCGCGGGTGTGTGTGCTCGCCGACGCCGACGGCAACCCGATTGGCCTGCGCGGAAAGTAGCCGCCGGCGGTTCGGCCGAGAGATCGAGACACGGTGAACAAGGCAGGTACACCGGACCGGAAGTCGTCTGCGCTGCACGTTGCGGACAGCCACGACTTGATCCGCGTGCACGGCGCGCGCGTGAACAACCTCAAGGACGTCAGCCTGGAGATCCCGAAGCGCCGGCTGACCGTCTTCACCGGCGTCTCGGGCTCGGGCAAGAGCTCGCTGGTGTTCGGCACGATCGCCGCTGAGTCGCAACGGTTGATCAACGAGACCTACAGCGCGTTCGTGCAGGGCTTCATGCCGACACTGGCGCGGCCCGAGGTCGATGTGCTCGAAGGGCTGACGACCGCGATCCTCGTCGACCAGGAGCGGATGGGCGCCGACGCCCGCTCTACGGTCGGCACCGCCACCGACGCCAACGCGATGCTGCGCATCCTGTTCAGCCGGCTCGGCCAACCGCACATCGGCTCGGCACAGGCGTTCTCCTTCAACGTCGCGTCGATCAGTGGAGCGGGCGCGGTCACGCTGGAGCGCGCCGGACGCACCGTGAAAGAGCGCCGTAGCTTCAGCATTACCGGTGGCATGTGCCCGCGCTGCGAGGGCCGGGGCTCGGTCACCGACTTCGACCTGTCCGCGCTGTACGACGACGGCAAGTCGCTCAACGAAGGCGCGCTGACGATCCCCGGCTATTCCATGGACGGCTGGTACGGCCGGATCTTTCGAGGCAGCGGCTTCTTCGACCCGGACAAGCCGATCCGCAAGTTCACCAAGAAGGAGCTGCACGATCTGCTCGACAAGGAGCCGACCAAGATCAAGGTCGAGGGCATCAACCTGACCTACGAGGGTCTGATCCCGAGGATCCAGAAGTCGATGCTGTCAAAGGACGTCGACTCGCTGCAGCCGCACGTGCGCGCCTTCGTGGAGCGCGCGGTGACGTTCAGCACCTGTCCCGAGTGCGACGGCACCCGGCTCAGCGAGGCGGCTCGGTCGTCGAAGATCAACCGGATGAACATCGCCGAGGCCTGCGCGATGCAGATCAGCGACCTCGCCGACTGGGTGCGCGGCCTGGAGCACCCGTCGGTGACGCCGCTGCTGGCGGCGCTGGGGGAGACGCTCGACTCCTTCGTAGAGATCGGCCTCGGTTACCTCAGCCTCGACCGCCCGTCAGGAACTCTTTCGGGCGGCGAGGCGCAGCGCACCAAGATGATCCGCCACCTCGGGTCGTCGCTCACCGATGTCACCTACGTCTTCGACGAACCGACGATCGGACTGCACCCGCACGACATCCAGCGGATGAACGAGCTGCTGCTGCGGCTGCGCGACAAGGGCAACACCGTGCTGGTCGTGGAGCACGAGCCGGAGACCATCGCGATCGCCGACCACGTCGTCGACCTCGGCCCCGGCGCCGGGATGGCGGGCGGCAGCGTCTGCTTCGAAGGCACAGTCCGCGCGCTACGGGCCAGCGGCACTATCACCGGGCGCCATTTCGACGACCGGACCGGCCTGAAGGAGACGGTGCGCAGCCGGTCGGGTGTGCTGGCGGTGCGCGGCGCCAGCACGCACAACCTGCGCGACGTCGACGTCGACATCCCGCTCGGCGTGCTGTGCGTGATCACGGGTGTTGCCGGCTCGGGAAAGAGCTCACTGATCCAGGGTTCGGTGTCCGGGCGGGACGGGGTGGTGGCGGTCGACCAGACCCCGATCCGTGGCTCGCGACGGAGCAACCCGGCGACCTACACCGGATTGCTCGATCCGATCCGCAAGGCGTTCGCTGCGGCCAGCGGCGTGAAGCCGGCGCTGTTCAGCGCCAACTCCGAGGGCGCCTGCCCGAACTGCAACGGCGCCGGAGTCATCTACACCGACCTGGCGATGATGGCCGGTGTCACCACCGTCTGCGAGGAGTGCGAGGGGAAGCGGTTCAAGGCATCGGTCTTGAAATATCGCCTCGGCGGCAGCCACACCGGCAAGAACATCAGCGAGGTGCTCGCGATGTCGGTGACCGAGGCGGGGGAGTTCTTCGGCGCGAGCGAGGCGCGCACGCCGGCGGCCCACCAGATCCTGTGCCGACTCGCCGACGTCGGGCTCGGCTACCTCACCCTCGGCCAGCCGCTCACCACGCTGTCCGGTGGTGAGCGGCAGCGACTCAAGCTCGCCACCCGCATGGCCGACAAGGGCGACGTCTATCTCCTCGACGAGCCCACCGCCGGCCTGCACCTCGCCGACGTAGAGCAGCTACTCGCCCTGCTCGACCGGCTCGTCGACTCAGGCCTGTCGGTCATCGTCATCGAGCACCACCAGGCGGTCATGGCGCACGCCGACTGGATCATCGACCTCGGCCCGGGCGCCGGCCACGACGGCGGCCAGATCGTCTTCGAGGGCACCCCCGCCGACCTCGTCGCTGCCCGCAGCACCCTCACCGGCGAGCACCTCGCGGCCTACGTCGGCACCTGAGCACCGGCAATGACGGCTCAGTGAAACACCGACCAGCAGATGTCGTTGCGCAACCGCTGGTCGTCAAGTACGAGCGCGCGAATCGCCTCCGGGAGCTGGTCACGCTGCCACTGACACTCACGTCGCCCTGCGGCCTCGCCCGCGCCTTCCGGCGCGGCAGCGCGTGCGGCCTTGATCGCGTAGGCGGCCGCGCCGAGCTCGTGCGCGGCGACGTGGGCGACGGCCCCGGCCTGGCCAGCGGCGTACGCGGCAAACCGTGCTGCCCCAGCCAGGTCCCTTGCCGCGCCCATTGCATGCCCGCCCGCCGCCCGCGCCTGGCTCATCTTGACCTCGCCACGGACCCAGGCTCGGGCATGCTCGATCGCCCGGCGCGGCCGTGCGTCCTCAGGCTGGGCCGACTCGAACAGGTCAAGGGCGTGCTGCGCGCACGATGCCGCCCAAAGAGCGAGCAGATGGTGATCCGAATCAGTGAGCGTCCCACCGCGGCGGATCGTCACCAAGCGAGGATCCCGGACCTTCGGCAGAATCACGGTCCGCACTCCTTCTGCCTGCATCCGCCAAAGCGGCCCGGCACTCCTGAACGTTTCACGACCCCCCAAAAGGCAGCACCTCGGTGCGAGGGCTTGGCGGCACTGGAGACCCGCGATCTGCTTCCCGCGGCGCAGGCCGAACACATCTGGAGCAGCGCACTCACCGCCCTCATCGCCGGCTACTGCAGCGAACAGAGCTGAGCAGCAGCGACGTCGCACCGGCTTCCCGGCGGGCCGGCCGGCCGGGACGGGAGTGCCCGCAATCCACGGACAGCAACACCCACCCGCGGCGGGGCCTCCCGCCTCGCCTGGGCGGCGGGGTCCGGCTGCTGGCCAGCGTTATGACCAGGTCGGCTCGAGCAAGCTGCCGCTGGCGTGCAGCACGTCGAGGCGATGGACGACGGGCTCCTGGGTGGGTCGCTGGCCGCCGAAGGCGGCGTTGACGGCGGGGTGGATGCGTTCCTCGAAGGCCGGGTGCAGGCTTCTTCGGATTCCCACACGTCGATGTAGCGCAGCTTGCCCTCCGGTTCGCGAACGCACAGATGCAGCAGGCCGCCGGCGAACGGTTCGGGGCCGATCTTGTCGACGATGCGGCGGTAGAGCTCTTCCCCGATTGGGACGTCCTGGATGAAGGCGTAGACCATGACTCCGGCCTCCTGATATATTATCCGAATGAGTTTCGGATGAATAGGGAGACCGTACGGCCGATGGGCGAGGACGTCAAGGCCAAGCGCACCGGCACCCGGAGCTACCACTCGCCTCGGCGCGCGGAGCAGGCCGCTGCCACCCGCGCCGCGGTGCTGTCCGCGGCCCGAGAGTTGTTCATCGCCAACGGGTACACCGCGACCACCATCGCGCAGATCGCCGAGCGCGCGCGGGTCGCGCCGGACACGATCTACACCACGGTCGGACGCAAACCGGCGCTGCTGCGCGAACTCGTCGAGACCGCGATCTCCGGCACCGAGCGACCGGTCCCCGCCGAACAGCGCGACTATGTCCTGCGCATCGGCGCCGCCGACACCGCACCGGCCAAGATCACCATCTACGCCCAGGCGATCACCGCCATCCAGCAGCGCATGGCACCGGTGTTCCTGGCGTTGCGCGACGCCGCCGCCACCGACGCCGACTGCGCGAGCCTGTGGCGCGAGATCGCGACCCGGCGGGCAACGAACATGCGCGCCTTCGCCGCCGACCTGCGCGGCACCGGCGAACTGCGCGACGACCTCACCGACGAGCAGGTCGCCGACGTCATCTGGAGCATGAACGCCGCCGAGTACTGGGACCTGCTCGTGCGCGAACGGGGCTGGACCCCCGACCAGTTCCGCGACTGGCTCATCGACGCCTGGACCCGTCTGCTGCTGCGAAGGCCCTGACGGGTGCGAAAACCGTGCTGCGGTACGGATCGCGGTCGCGAAGGCCACGCCGCAGGGCCCGGTCATCGCAGCAGCTCGGTCGCCGACGTGCAGCGCAGGTCCGCGAACCGAGCGCGCGCTGCGCGGTCGTCGAAGCTCATGTCGTCGCGGCCCATGACCAGCGCCGCGCGGGCCTGCCGGTCGAGTTCGGGACGGACGCGGCCGACGGTGGCGGCCATGGCGCGCAGCCCCCTGACGGGCTCAAGCCACAATCGAAAGGCCCCGATGCCGACCGCATCAAGGGCCTCGAAATCGCGACTCTCATTTACGTGTCGCGCACTCTCAATTATCTGTCGTTTCCAACTCTCATTTTTGTGTCGCGTAACAACGCGACCCTCGATGGCCGGTCCGCAGGTCGACCCTCTCGTGCAAGCGCCGATAATCGACATTATGTCAGTCTGAATACTGGGGACCGCGAGTGTGACCCGATGTGAGGATGAGCATCGACCACCGCAATCGCCCTAGGCTTAAAACTCCCCCTGGAGGTTCGCCGTGCCCGACCTGATCACCGCATCACCGTTCATGGAGCTACTCGGCATCCAGTTCGACGAGATCACCCCGACCCGGGTGGTCGGCTCGGTCGCCGCCGACGAGCGACACCACCAACCGTGGGGCCTGGTCCACGGCGGACTGCACACGACCGTGGTCGAGACGTTCGCGACCACCGGGGCATACGAGGCAGTCAAGGACAGCGGTCAACTCGCCGTCGGGGTGGCCAACGCCACCGACTTCCTGCGGCCACACAAGGTCGGGCGCCTCGACGTCGAGGCGGTCGCGATCAATCAGGGCCGTACCCAGCAGCTCTGGCAGGTCGAGATCCGCAATCAGAACAATGGCAAGCTCGTGGCCCGTGGCCAGGTCCGCCTTCACAACATCGCGGCGAGCTGAGGTCGGCAGTCGACCTTGGCGGAACCGATTCGCCAGGCCGGCAATCGCATCGGAACTCTCACTTTCCGCCGTTGGACGGTGCGCCACCGCCTGACGAATCAGTCGTCGATCGAATATTGACCCGTCGCAACTACGACTGTGCCCGCGCACGATCAGGAGCGCTCGACACCGGGGTTGAGGAACAATGGAACAGCCGTTAGCGCTGCGAATGATCTTGCTAGAGGGTTGTCCTCTTTGGTCGGGTCGTTCGGACGGCTACGGTCCTGAGTCGTGCCGGTTGAGTTCCTCAGCGACGAGCAGGTCGCGGCGTACGGCAAGCTCACCGGGGTCACGGTCGACGTCATCAAGGTAGAAGAACCGCTCCAGATCCCGGGACGTCAGTTCGCGATGCTCGGCTACCGGTTCTCAACCCGCTTCGCCGACCTGCCCGATCAGCGGTACTGGTGTGCGCCGCTGCCCGATGCCCTTGCCGCGGGGGTCGAGCTCGCTGCCGAGCAGGCCGCCATCGCCGGGTGCGGGTGAACGCTCAGCACGAACGCGTCACGGTCACCGTGCACGGCAAGCCTTCCGTAGTGCTGGTCGCTACCGAGGACTTGGAGTCGCTCGAGGAGACGATCGCGATCTTGTCCGATCCCGACACGATGCGCCGCGTCCGACGCGGAACTGTCACGAGGTGACGGCGAGGCCGAAACGCAGCTTGCCGAGGCGATGGCCGAGCGCCGCAGGCGCAGTGCGTGACGGACGCACCAGGCCGCTACACGCTCGTTATCACTCCCACTGCCCGACGTCAGCTCGCTCAGCACGTGCCTGAGGCGGCGGCCTTCGCTGCGCATGAGTTCATCGTCGGTGCTCTACTGGACAATCCGCACCGAGTGGGTAAGCGACTACATCCGCCGCTCGACGACCGCCACAGCGCGCGTCGCGGTACCTACCGTGTCATCTACCGGATCGATGATGCGCAACGGACAGTTACGGTCGTCGACGTTGCATCGCTGAAGCCCACCGCGGCGTCGATCCGTTCGCCCGCGGGACGTCGATGACCAGCAGCGCGGTGTTCGGCCGATCCGGCAAGGCCGTCATAGGCGCTCGAGATCGTTTTCGGCCGCCACAGTAGGGCGGATCGCCGACACCAGCACGGTGCCGGCCTATCGTCGGGTCGATGAACGAGCCACCCGTCGCGGACGCGTTCCCGACCGTCCGTGACGGCCATTTCCCCGCCGCTCCGTGGACGGTCCGCGCGCAGTGCGTGTGCTGGCTGGCCCGGCCCAGCCGCGCGGCGCGGCTCGCCGCCGGCCAGCAGCTCACCGGGCGGCGCACACCTGTCGCCGTTGTCGCAGGCCTGCTCCGCTACCACGACACGCCGGTGGGCGGATACGACGAAATGGTGGCGGCAGTCGGCCTGCTCGACGATCGGAGCTTGTTGGCCACCGTGCCGTTCATCGCGGTCGACTCCCCCGCCAGCATCGCCGGCGGCCGGGCGAACTGGGCGCTGCCCAAGACGCCGGCGGCCTTCGACGGCGACCCCCGCACGGGCATGGCATCGGCCGGAGACGGCTGGGCGGTCCGCGCTGAGGCCAAGGTCGCGGGCCCCGCGATACCGCTGAAGGCCCGCATCCGGTTGGCTCAGCGCTGGCCGGACGGGCAGGTGCGGCAGACGACGATCCGCATGTCGGGCCGGGCGCGTCCGGCACTCCTGCAAGTCGACGTGGAGGCGCCGCCGTCCCTGGCCGGTTGGTTGCGCCCCGGATGGCACCTCGGCGCGGTGTTCGACCAGCTCATCGCGACGCTCCCGCCGATGAGCTGAGCGGATGGGCGCGGATGGGCTCAGCCACGCGACGTCAGCGCGGCACAGAGGTCGTGAGGACCCGGCCCGAGCGTTCCTCGGCGGACAGTCGCGCCGAGATTTCCTCCAGCAGCGCCTGCACGTCCGGATGCTGCTCCGGCTGCCATCCGTCGAGCAGCTCCACCAGCGCGGCGTGCTGGGCGGCTGTCAGCGACGCGGCCACGTTTCTGCCCGTCTCGGTCACCGTCACTGTGTCGCCCGCGACCGTCACGCAACCGCGCCCGGCGAGCGCGGCGGCGACCTGCCGCACCACCTCCGGCGGCGTCTTCGACACCTGCGCCATGTCGGGTATCTGCCGCGAGCCCTCACGCGCGACCCGGCTGATCATCCAGCACTCGCCCGGTGAGAGATCCAGCTGCGCCCGCTCGGCCAGCACCGCGAAGGCACGCAACCGGTCCTCGCGGCTGATCACCCGCGACAGCGCCATCTCCAGCTCCTGCAGCGACGTGCGCGCGTCGGGCATGGCGAACGTCTCGCCGAGGTCGGCGGTACGGGTCGCGGTGCGCAGCCGAACCTCGGGCAGGAGGAACGACAGCACGAACGCCAGCAGCCCCACCGGCACCGCGGCGAGGAACACCACCTGGATCGCGGCGGCGTAACTGTGCAGGTACCACTCCTGCACGGCCGCGGGGCAGTGCGCGAGCGCGCCGAACGCCCGGCTCAACGCCGCCGGCGAGCACGGGCCGGCCGCCGACGCCGGTGCACCAGTCGCCAGGTGATCGGTGAGCTGAGCGGTGAACACGGTGCCGAACACGGCCACGCCGATCGAGCTGCCGATCGAGCGGAAGAACGTCGCGCCGCTCGTCGCCGTGCCGAGGTCGCGGTAGTCGACCGCGTTCTGCACGGCGAGCACGAGCACCTGCATCACCAGGCCCAGCCCGAAGCCGAGCACGAACATGTACGCACTGGACTCGAACGTGCCGGTGTGCTCGTCCATCCGCGACAGCAGGAACAGCCCCACCGTGAAGATCCCGCAGCCCAGGATCGGGAAGAGCTTGTAGCGGCCGGTACGGCTGATGATCTGCCCGCTGCCCATCGACGTCAGCAGTAGCCCGAGCATCATCGGCAGCAGTCGCAGCCCGGACTCGGTCGGCGTGGCACCACCTACCTGCTGCAAGTACAGCGGCAGGTAGGTGAGCGCGCCGAACATTGCGAACCCGACCACGAACCCGATCACCGCGGCCGTGGAAAACACCCGGTTGCGGAACAGCCGCAGCGGGATCACCGGTTCGACGACCCGCTGCTCGATCAGCACGAACGCCACGACGAGCATCACGAAGCCGACGGCCAGGCCGATCACCTGCGGCGAGCCCCACGCCCACACCGAGCCGGCGAAGCTGCTGACCAGCACGATGCAGCTGGCAGCACCGGCGAGCACGACGATGCCGGCGTAGTCGATCGAAGGCCGCTGCGCTGCCCGGGTGCTCGGCAACACGGTCGCGACCACAACCAGCGCGAGCGCCCCGACCGGCAGGTTGATGTAGAACACCCAGCGCCAGGACAGGCTGTCGACGAAGAACCCGCCCAGCAGCGGGCCCGCTACGCTCGCGACGCCGAACACCGCGCCGAACGCGCCCTGGTACTTCCCCCGGTCGCGCGGCGCGACGACGTCGCCGATGAGCGCCTGGGAGAGCACCATCAGTCCTCCCCCGCCGATCCCCTGCAGGGCCCGATAGGCGATCAGCTGCACCATGTCCTGCGCGGTGCCGCAGAGCGCCGAACCGATCAGGAAGATCACGATGGTGCCGATGAAGAGCACCTTGCGGCCGAACAGGTCGCCGAGCTTGCCCCACATCGGCGTGGTCACCGTGGACGCCAGCATGTACGCGGTGACCACCCAGGACAGGTGCGCCGCACCGCCGAGGTCACGGACGATCGTCGGCAGCGCGGTGGAGACGATCGTCTGATCCAGCGCGGCGAGCAGCAGGGCGAGCATCAACCCGCTGAAGATGAACCAGATCTTGCGCTGGTCGACCTCGACGGCGACGCCGGCGCCGGGTTGCGGCGGGACAGTGTCGACGGCGGCGGGGTCCGAGGCCATGCTGATCACCGTCCTACCCGGCGGGCGCCGCAACGCACCGTATCGTGCCGGCGTCCCTTGGCGCACTCTGCCGCGCGCTGCTCTGACGCTCAGACCGGCCCGTCGGCTGTGTGCACCGGGCCGTGCGCGTCGGCGCAGTGCTCGGGTGCCTCACCGCCGCCGGGCGCGTGATCGACCTGCAGCGTGACGTGGCCGATCCCGTACCGGTCGGCCAGCACGCCGCGCAGCGCGCCGCCGACCGCGTGGCAGTCGCGCGGCCGCCGGACCAGTACGTGCGCGGAGACCGCCGCCTCCCCCGACCCGATTTCCCACACGTGCAGGTCGTGCACCTCGGCGACCCCGTCGACCGCGGCGAGCTCGCTGCCCACGCCGACCGGGTCGACGCCGCTCGGTGCTGCCTCGAGGAACACCCGCCCGGCGGCGCGCACCAGGCCGACTCCGGCGTAGGTCATCAGCGCGGCGACGATCAGCGAGGCGACGGCGTCCGCCCGCATCCAGCCGGTCGTGACGATGACGACGCCCGCGACGAACGTCGCGACGAAGGCCCAGAGGTCGTTCACCAGATGCGCCACCGCGCCGCGGATGTTGAGGCTGCGCCGGTCGGCGCGGGAGGCGAGCGCGGTCGCGGCCACGTTCACGCCGACACCGACGAGCGCGACCACGGCGAGCACGCTGCCGGCCGTGTGCGGCGGGTTGATCAGTCGCCGGACCGCCTCGACGGTGAACCAGACGGCGAGCAGCAGCAAGGTGATCCCGTTCGCCTGGCCGGACAGCGCATCCACCCGGGCGAACCCGTAGGTGTAGGCGCCCCGGGCCGGCCGTTCTGCGATGCGCGAGGCGATGATCGCCACGACGAGCGCCGCGACGTCGGTCAGCAGGTGACCCGCGTCGGCGATCAGCGCGAGTGAGCCGGCCAGCATGCCGGCCACCACCTCGCCGACCATGAACGCGGCGATGAGCGAAAGCGCCCCCAACAGGTAGCGCCGATCGGCGTGACCGCGCGGTGTCGGATGCGCGTGCGCGTGACCGGCGCTCACCGGCCTGCGCCTGCCGCGCGTTCGGTCTGCGCGGCCCCTGTCGGGTGCTCTGGATCAGCGCGTCTCGTGCGTTCCGGATGCACGAGCGCACTGTGCCCCGCATGCGCGAAGGCGGTGTCGAGCAACACTTGCACGTGCGCGTCGGCCAGGCGGTAGAACGCCATCCGCCCCTGCCGGCGGACCTGCACAATGCGGTGCGCCCGCAGCAGCCGTAGCGCATGCGAGGTCGCCGACTCGCTCAGCCCGGCGGTCCGAGCCAGCACCCCGACGCTCGCCTCCCCCACCCGAAGCGCCGCGAGCAGCCGCAGCCGGCCGGGATCGGCGAGCAGTGCGAAGACGTCGGCGGCGTCGTCGACATCCGCAGGCGCGGGCAGCACGACGGCCGTAACACCGCGCGTCGGCGAGTGGCTGACAACATCTGAACGGCTGCTCACATGTTCACTATTGCAGGCGAGGAGCAAGGAGGTCAAGCCGGACGCTCAGCACGCATAGTGCATCCCCATCGCCGCGCGGACCGCGGCCAGGGTCTCCTCCGCCACGGCGTTCGCCCGCTCGGCGCCCCGTCGAAGCATCCGGCGCGCGTCCGCGGCGTCGAAATGCGAGCGCCGTTCCCGGATCGGCCGCAGGAACTCGACGACCGCCTCGGTCACCACCGCCTTGAGCCGAGCGGCACCCGCGCCGCCGATCTCCGCGGCGATCGTCTCGGGCGCCCGGCCGGAGCAGAGGCCGGCGATCCGCAGTAGGTTCGCCACCTCCGGACGCGTCCGCGGCTCGAAGACGATCGACCGCTCCGAGTCGGTCCGCGCGAGGCGGATCTTGGCGGCCACGGCGTCGGGTGTGTCGCGCAGCGTGATCGCGTTGCCCAGGCTCTTGCCCATCTTGCGGCCGTCCAGGCCGATCAACACCGGCGCCTCCCCGACCAGCGCATCCGGCAGCCGGAACACCGGGCCGTACCGCTCGTTGAAGCGCCGCGCGATCGCGCGGGTCAGCTCCAGGTGCGGCAGCTGGTCCCGTCCGACCGGCACCAGGTCGGCGCGGCAGGACAGGATGTCGGCCGCCTGGTGCACCGGATAGGTGAGCATAAGCGCGCTCACGGTGGCCCGGCCGGCGAGGCGGATCTCGCTCTTCACGGTGGGATTCCGGGAGAGCTCAGCCGTGCTCACCATGGACAGGAACGGCAGCATCAGCTGGTGCAGCGCCGGCACGGCGCTGTGCGCGAACACCGTGGCCGCCGCCGGGTCGAGGCCGCAGGCGAGGTAGTCCAGCATGAGCTCGTCGACCATGCTGGCCAGCTCGCCCGGATGGTCCCGGTCGGTGATCGCCTGGTAATCGGCGATCACCACGATGACGTCGTGGCCGCTGCGCTGCAGCCGAACGCGGTTGGCCAGGGTGCCGAAGTAGTGACCGAGATGCAGCGCCCCGGTGGGCCGGTCGCCGCTGAGGACGCGACCCGGGGCACGGATGGGTACGCCGGCGCGCAGGACGTCGGCGGCGAGGGTCGATGGTGCGGTCATCGGGATGCCTTTCGATAGCGGGCATCCACACGCGGAGCAGGGCACGACGAAGGGCCGCCCGGTGCGGACGGCCCTGGGTTGGAATGTGGTCGCGGAAGTGAGCCGTCCTACGAGGACGGCCACCACAGCCCGCGCAACGTCATGTGGACAGGATAACGGCGCGCACAATCCGATAAGCGTCGGTTCAGGGCGACGGGCCCGGATGTGGCGCATGAACGGCAACGGCCCGCAGGTGAACACCTGCGCGTTGCCAGCCAGCGCGACGGCGCCGAGGTCCATGTATCCGGGGCGGCTGTCCCGGTCGTCCGGCTCGACGGTTTCGGTCGCGCGCCGGCAGTCGCGCTGCCCGGCGGCTCGCAGTCACCAGCTCTGATACAGGGGACGGCCCTCCGCGTACCCGGATGCGCTCTGCACGCCGATCAGCGCCCGGTCGGCGAACTCGGCGAGATTCGACGCGCCGGCGTAGGTGCAGGCCGAGCGGACACCGGCGACGATGGCGTCGATCAGGTCCTCGACCCCGGGGCGGAGCGGATCCAGGTACATCCGCCCGCTGGAGATGCCTTCCTCGAAAAGCGCCTTGCGCGCGCGGTCGAACGCGCCTTCGCCGGTGGTCCGGTTGGCGACCGCGCGGGCCGACGCCATGCCGAAGCTCTCCTTGTAGAGCCGGCCGTCCGGGTCACGGTGCAGGTCGCCGGGCGACTCGAAGGTGCCCGCGAACCACGAGCCGATCATCACCGCGGAGGCGCCGGCCGCCAGGGCGAGCGCGACGTCACGGGGATGGCGCACTCCGCCGTCCGCCCAGACGTGCGCCCCCGACTCGCGGGCCGCAGCCGCGCACTCGAGCACGGCGGAGAACTGCGGGCGGCCGACGCCGGTCATCATCCGAGTCGTGCACATCGCGCCCGGGCCGACGCCCACCTTGACGATGTCCGCGCCGGCGGCGAGCAGGTCGCGGACGCCGTCGGCGGAGACGACATTGCCTGCGACCACCGGCACGCCGGGCGAGAGTGACCGCACGGCGGCCAGCGCGTCGAACATCCGCTGCTGATGCCCGTGCGCGGTGTCGATCACCAGCAGGTCGACGCCGGAGGCGAGCAGCTGGCCAGCCTTGCCGGCAACGTCTCCGTTCACGCCGATCGCCGCGGCAACCCGCAACCGGCCCGCCGCGTCGACGGCCGGCTGGTAGAGCGTGGCCCGAAGGGCGGCGGTCCTGGTCAGGATGCCGACCAGGCGGCCGCCGTCGTCGACCACTGCCGCGAGCTTGCGGTGCGCGCCGTCGAGCAGCTCGAACGCGTGCTTCGGATCGACCGCGTCGGGCACGGTCAGCACCGGAGTGGACATCACCCGATGCAGCTGCGCGAACCGGTCGGCGCCCAGGCAGTCGGCCTCGGTGACCACGCCGACCGGGCGTTGACCGTCGACAACGATCACCGCACCGTGCGCGCGCTTGGCCAACAGCGCCAGGGCGTCGCCGACCAGGCTGGTCGAAGCGAGGGTGAGCGCTGTGTCGACCACCAGGTGGCGCGACTTGACCCAACTGACGACGTCGGCGACCACCTCGCCGGGGATGTCCTGCGGGAGCACCACCAGCCCGCCGCGACGCGCCACCGTCTCTGCCATGCGCCGCCCGGCGACGGCGGTCATGTTGGCCACCACCACCGGGATCGTCGTGCCGCTTCCGTCGGCGGTGGCCAGGTCGACGTCGAACCGGGACCCCACCTGCGACCGGGCCGGGAGCATGAAGACGTCGTCGTAGGTCAGCTCGAACGGCGGGGCGGAGTCAACGAAGCGCACGGAACGGTCATGGTACGGGCCGCTCCGTATGCTGTGCCCGGTGAGTGAGCATCGCAGCGAGCGCCAGCGAGCGAGGAGCGGAGCGACCGCCGCGATGAGCGCTTGCGCGAAGAGCCAGGTTGAAAATTGAGCGTGGCCGTCCTCGACATCGACGGCGTGGTGGCCGACGTGCGGCACCGGCTGCACCACCTGGAACGGCGGCCGAAGGACTGGTCGGCGTTCTTCCGCGCGGCTGCCGACGACACCCCGCTGGCCGAAGGGCTGGCGCTCACCGCCGACCTGGCCAAGCAGCACGACGTGGTGTGGCTGACCGGCCGACCGGAGTGGCTGCGTCCGCTGACCCGCGACTGGCTGACCGGCCATCAGTTGCCCGCGCGCGAGCTGCACATGCGCGCCAGCGCCGATCATCGCCCGGCACGGCTGTACAAGCTCGGGGTGCTGCGGCGGTTGGCCCCGCGCCGGATCGCGGCGTTCGTCGACGACGACGCCGAGGTCGTCGAGGCCGCAGTGGCCGCGGGCCACCCGGCCGTGCTCGCCGACTGGGTGCCGCGCGCGCCCGCTCTGCGCAATGCTCAGGACCACCTGGGCCGCACCTGAGGTGAGGGTCCTCGCGCGCCAGCAGCGGCTTCTCGCACCCCGGCGGCACCGGCTCGCGTGCCTGGGAAAGGTCGATCTGGGCATCGATCGTCGGATAAGTAGGCTCTGGCAACAATTTCTCTGTGCGTTTCGCCAGGCCTGTCATAGAAACGGGCGGTTTCTTTAGGCGGTACCTGCTGGACATCCTGGCGGGACAGGGCACACTTGTGTTGGTACAGCTTCTGCAAGCGATTACAGGACAGCATCGATGATCACCGAAGCACCCCCGTCGCCCGGGGCGCATGTCTGCCGACACACTCCGCATTGCCCCGCGCCCGAAGCGGCCGACCGGGACGCCGCGCATGTGATCGTGTCGCACCCGGAGCAGGGCTGGAGCCTGCTCTGCAACGGTGTCGTGCTGTTCGAGGACACCGGCGAGCTGTTACCTGACGGGCAGAGCATCGCGGCACGCCGGCGCGAGCTGCTGACCGCCGCGGCGCACCGCAAGGCCGGCTGACTCCGCAAGCGCTGGCAGGCTGGCCGGATGGCCGGCGATGACGTGTCAACGCTGAGCCGTTGCGCCGCGACGCTGCTGCGCCTGCGATGGATCGTCCGGGCGCCGCGGCCAGTGGTACCGCAATGTCCGGGCCGATCCTCGCGTGCGGGTCTACCTCGGCAGCCGGTGAGCGGATCCGGCCCGCGATTTCGGCTCAGGCGTACTCGGACACCGGCGGGCAGGCACAGATCAGGTGCCGATCGCCGTACGCGCCGTCGATGCGGCTCACCGGCGCCCAGTACTTCGCGGACGGGTCCACGCCGGCCGGGTACACGGCCTCTTCCCGGCTGTAGGGGTGGGCCCACTCCCCCGCCAGGCCGGCCGCGGTGTGCGGCGCGTTGCGCAGCGGGTTGTCGTCGGCCGGCCAGTCGCCACGCCCGACCCGGTCGATCTCGGCTCTGATCGCGATCATGGCGTCGACGAACCGGTCCAGCTCGGCCAGGTCCTCGGATTCGGTCGGCTCGACCATCAGCGTCCCGGCTACCGGGAACGACATGGTCGGCGCGTGAAACCCGTAGTCGATCAGCCGCTTGGCGACGTCGTCGACGGTGACACCGGTCTCCCGGGTGATCGGGCGCAGGTCGAGGATGCACTCGTGGGCCACCAGCCCGTGCTCGCCGCTGTACAGCACCGGGTAATGCGGGCCGAGCCGGGCGGCGAGGTAGTTCGCCGAGAGGATGGCCGCGCCGGTCGCCCGGGTCAGCCCCTCGGCACCCATCAGCCGCAGGTAGGCCCAGGTGATGGGCAGGATCGAGGCCGAGCCCCACGGCGCAGCCGCGACCGGTCCGCCGCCGTCCTGCGGGCCGGCCGCGGGCTGCAACGGGTGGCTGGGTAGGAACGGGGCGAGGTGCGCGCGCACGCCGATCGGCCCGACGCCCGGACCACCGCCGCCGTGCGGGATGCAGAACGTCTTGTGCAGGTTCAGGTGCGACACGTCGCCGCCGAAGCGCCCCGGGCGGGCCACGCCGAGCATCGCGTTGAGGTTCGCGCCGTCGATGTAGACCTGCCCGCCCGCGTCGTGCACCAGCGCGCAGACCTCGGCGATGTGGTCCTCGAACACCCCGTGGGTCGACGGGTAGGTGAGCATGATCGCGGCCAGCGAGTCGCCGTGCTCGGCGACCTTCGCGCGCAGGTCGGCCAGGTCGATCTCGCCCTCGGCGCCGCCGGTCTTCACCACGACCACGCGCATGCCGGCCATGACCGCGCTGGCCGCGTTGGTGCCGTGAGCGCTTTGCGGGATGAGGCAGACCGTACGGTGTCCCTGACCGTGGGCGCGGTGGTAGCCGCGGATGGCGAGCAGCCCCGCGAACTCGCCCTGCGCGCCCGCGTTCGGCTGCAGCGACACGGCGTCGTAGCCGGTGATCTCGGCCAGCCAGCGCTGCAGGTCGTCGAAGAGCTGGGCGTATCCGTCGTACTGGCCGGCCGGTGCGAACGGGTGCAGGTTGGCGAAGCCGGGCAGGCTGATCGGCTCGAGTTCCGTGGTCGCGTTCAGCTTCATCGTGCACGAGCCGAGGGGGATCATCCCCCGGTCCAGTGCGTAGTCCCGGTCGGCGAGGCGGCGCAGGTAGCGCAGCATCGCGGTCTCCGAGCGATGCCGCGAGAAGACCGGGTGGGTGAGGTAGGGCGACGTGCGGGTCACGGGCGCCGGCAGCTCATCGACCACCGTCGCGTCCAGCCGCTCGACGTCGCCGAAGCCCAGGTCCAAGCCGAACGCGCGCCAGACACCAACCAGGTGCCCGCGGCGGGTCGTCTCGTCGCAGGCGATCCCGACCGTATCGGCGTCGACGCGACGCAGGTTGATCCCCTGGGCCAGCGCCGCGGCGACGACCTCGTCGGCCCGGCCGGCCATCGGCACCGTCAGGGTGTCGAAGAACGCCGTGTGCGCCGGCGCCAGGCCACGCTCGCGCAGGCCCGCGGCGAGGATGGTCGCCAGCCGGTGCACCCGAGCCGCGATCGCGCGCAGCCCCTCCGGGCCGTGGTAGACGGCGTACATGCCGGCCATCACCGCAAGCAGCACCTGGGCGGTGCAGATGTTGCTCGTCGCCCTCTCCCGGCGGATGTGCTGCTCGCGCGTCTGCAGCGCCAGCCGATAGGCGGGCGTGCCGTCGGCGTCGACGGAGACCCCGACCAGCCGCCCGGGCATCTGCCGCTCGAGGCCGCTGCGCAGCGACATGTAGCCGGCGTGCGGGCCGCCGAAGCCGAGCGGGACGCCGAACCGCTGCGTCGAGCCGACCGCGATGTCGGCGCCGGCCTCGCCCGGCGGGGTCAGCAGGGTCGACGCCAGCAGGTCGGCGGCTACGGCGACCAGCGCGCCGCGCTCGTGCGCCGCAGCCACGATCGGCGCCAGGTCGCGCACCGCGCCCGACGCCCCGGGGTACTGCACGAGGACGCCGAACACGTCGCCGTCCGGCAGCGGCTCGTCGAGGTCGTGCACCACCACGTCCAGGCCCAGCGGCACGGCCCGGGTGCGCAGCACCTCCAGCGTCTGCGGTAGCACGTCCGCGTCGACCAGGAACGTGTCACCCTTGCGCACGGCCCGATGCGCCAGCGCCATCGCTTCGGCAGCGGCCGTCGCCTCGTCGAGCAGGGAGGCGCCGGCGACGGGGAGGCCGGTGAGGTCCTCGACCACCGTCTGGAAGTTGAGCAGTGCCTCGAGCCGGCCCTGGCTGATCTCGGGCTGGTACGGCGTGTACGCCGTATACCAGGCCGGGTTCTCCAGGACGTTGCGGCGGATGACGGCCGGGGTGATCGTGTCGTAGTAGCCCAACCCGATCATCGAGGTGAGGACGCGGTTGCGCCCCGCGATCTCGCGCAGCTCGGCGGCCACCTCGGCCTCGGACGCCGCGAGCGGCAGGGCGAGCGGGACCGTGTCGCGGATGGTCTGCGGGATCGCTTCGGTGAGAAGTGACTCGAGCGTGGCGTAGCCCAGTTCGGCCAGCATCCGCTGCTGCTCGGCCGCCGGCGCGACGCCGATGTGCCGGGCGGCGAACCGGTCGCACTGCTCGAGTTCGAAGAGGGTGGGCTGGTCTGACACGGCGATCACTCCACGCGAGGAGATCCGACCCCTGCGCCGGGCTGGCGCACGGTCCCCGTCTGTCGGTGCCGTCGCCGGCCCTCCAGAGCGACCTGCCTGCGCGGTCCGGGTGCCTGAGAGGTTCCGGGGAGGTTGCCCCTTCGGCGCTGCCCGTTGCCGGGCAGTCTCTCCCGCGCGAGGTAATCGGCCGACGTCGAAAATACCAGCACAGCGAGGCGCGGCCCGGCGCGTGAGCGCAAGCCGAGCACCGACCCGGCCGTGCGCCGTGTCACTGACCGCGATCGATGCTGGCGCCGCCCGCGGCGAGCCGGTAGGAACGTCGGTGAGAGGAGGTCGGTGTGCGGTGACGACGCTGCGGCGGGAGTGCCGGCTGTCGGTGTATCTCGGCAACGCCGACATCCACCACCACCAGGTCGTCAGCGGCGGGATCGTGCGTCGTGCCGAGCAGGCCGGGCTACGTGAGGCCGCAAGCCGGCAAGGGATCGCGGTGTTCGGCCGCTCCCGCCGGCTGCACACCGGTGCCGGTGTTGTCGCCTCCGGCGACGGTGTGGGCGAGTGACTCAACCGGGCGGCAGCGGCGCCGGCGAGCCGCGCGTGCTGATCGTGACGGCCGCGATGGGCGCCGGCCACACCGAGGTCGCCGCTGAGCTCGCCCGGCGGCTGGACGCCAAGGGCGCCTACCCGCGCGTCGTCGAGCTGCTGGGCCTCACCGGGCGGCCCGGCGCCCGGCTGCGCAACACCTACCGCTTCCTGCTCGCCCGCGCGCCATGGGTCTACGACGCGGCGATGCGGTTCTGGCAACACTGCCCGGGGCCGCTGCAGGCCGTCACCGCCGCCGGCGCCGGACCCTTCGAGCGTGCGCTGGCCGGCGTCGTCGCCGAGTTCCGTCCCGACGTGATCGTCTCGACGTTCAACCTCTCCAGCCAGAGCCTCGGGCGGATGGTGGCGCGCGGCCAGGTCGGCGCGCCGGTGGTCACGTTCGTCGTCGACCCGGGTGCCCATCCTTACTGGGTCAGTCACCACGTCGACCTGCATCTGGCGACGACGTCGGCCACCGCTGCGGTTCTCACCCGGTACGGCGCGGCGCACGTCGTCGTCGCCTCCCCCGTGCTGCGGCCGGAGTTCACCGCGCCGCCGTCGCGGCTGGAGGCGCGCACCCGGCTCGGCTGGCCGGGGGATGCGCGGATCGTCCTGCTGAACGCGGGCTCGTGGGCCGTGGGCCGGGTCGAGCGCACCCTTGACGTCGTCCGCGGCGGTGCCGACCTGATGCCGGTGGTGCTCTGCGGCCGCGACGAGAGGCTGCGGCAGAGGGTGCAGCGCCGGCCCGGAGTGCGCGCCGTGCCGTGGACCTCGCAGATCGCGCCGCATCTTGCCGCCGCCGACGTCGTGATCGACAATGCCGGCGGGCTGACCTGTTGGGAGTCGCTGGCGTGCGGGACTCCGGTGGTGATCTTCCGTCCGCTGCCCGGCCACGGCAAGGTCAACGCCGGGGCGCTGGAGCAGGCGCATTTGGCCCGTTGGGTGCGTACCCCCGCCGAGCTCGTGCCGGCGGTCCGTGAGCTTGCCGCCGCGCCGCCCGAGCCTCCGGTGCGCTCGCCGTTCAGCGGCGGCGACGCCGTCGCGCAGATCCTGGCCGTCGCCCGGGGCGTGCGTGCGTAGGGCGCTAGCCGCGTCGGTGGCGCTGGCCGGGTCGGCCGTGCTGTACCAGGCGGGACCGAGCGTGCTGGCGATCGGCTCGCTCCGCCGGCGGTTGCTGCCGGGCGTGTGCGGCGTCGCCCCCGGGCCGCACGTCGCGCTGACCTTCGACGACGGCCCGGACCCGGCATCGACGCCGGCCTTCCTCGACGAGCTGGGCCGCCTCGAGGTCCACGCGACGTTCTTCCTGCTCGGCTCGCAGCTCATCACGCGCCCGCAGCTGGGGCGGCGCATCGTGCAAGCTGGGCACGAGGTCGCCGTCCATGGCTGGACGCACCGCGCGCACCTGCTCCGTCGGCCCCGCGACGTCGCCGCGGACCTGCGCCGAGCGCGGGACGCGGTCAGCGAACAGGCCGGCTCGGTGCCGCAGTTCTGGCGTCCGCCCTACGGCATCCCCACCGCCGCCGGCCTGCGCGCGGCCCGACGTCTCGTGCTGCGCCCGGTGCTGTGGACGTCAGACGGCCGCGACTGGCAGGCCGGCGCCACCGCGGCGTCGGTGACCGAACGCGTCCGCTCGACGCTTCGCCCCGGCGGGGTCATCCTGCTGCACGACTCCGACGTCACCAGCGCGCCCTTCGCCTGGCGAGCGAGCCTCGCGGCGCTGCCCGGCATCGTCGGGGTATGCCGGTCGGCGGGCTGGCCGCTCGGGCCGCTCGCGGAGCATGGCCTGTGCTAGGAGGGAACCCTTCCGGCGAGCTCCCGCGTCAGATCGTCGGCGGCGGCGAGCCCCTCGGCGAACGCGCGGACCGCGTCCAGACCGGCCACGTCGCGCGCGCCGCCGACGACGAGGTGCCGGACGCCCGCCTGGCGCGCGAGGGCGGCGACGCCGGTCTCCGGCTGCTGGCCGGCCGCGATGACGACGGTGTCGGCGCGGACGAGACGCGGGCAACCCTCGGCGTCGAGCACCTGCACGCCGTCGGAGTCGATGCGCTGGTACGTCACGCCGCTGACGACCTCGACTCCCTGCCGCCGTAGCTCGGCGAGCACCGCCCAGCGGCTCGAGACGCCGATCATCGCCCCCAGCCGGGTGCCGCGCTGCAGAATCGTCACGTCGTGCGCACCGTGCGCGTCGACCGGTCCGGGCGCGAGCCCGTTCTCCCGCCGGAAGCGTTCGACCGGGTCCAGCGCGGACCCGCCGCGGCTGGCGAGGTGCGCCACGTCGACGCCGATCCCGCCGCCGCCGATGATCGCGACCCGGCCGCGGAGCGCTCCGTCGGCGAACGCATCCGGGTAGCTGAGCACCTGCGGGAGGTCGGCGCCGGCCAGCTTGACCGGCCGTGGGCGGACGCCGGTGGCGACGATCACCGCGTCGTACTCCCGCAGCAGGTCCACGTCTCCGGCGTCGATCGACCGGCCCAGGTGGACCGGCACGCCGTGCCGGCGCAGCTCGGCCGCGAAGAACCCGACGGTGTCGGCGAAATCCGCCTTGCCCGGTACGTGACGGGCGAGCCGGAACTGGCCGCCGAGCTCGTCCGCGGCCTCGAAGAGCTCGACCCGGTGGCCGCCGTCGGCGAGCCGCAGCGCGGCCTGCAGCCCGGCCGGACCGCCGCCGACCACGGCCACCGTGATCGAACCGTCCGGTGCGATAAGGGGAAACTCGAGCTCTCGTCCGGCGCGGGGATTCACCATGCACGACACCGGCCGGTCGCGCAACGACCGGTCGATGCATGCCTGGTTGCACGCGATGCAGACATTGACCGGCGCTGCGCGGCGCGCCTTCTCCATCAGGGCGGGGTCGGCGAGGAACGGGCGCGCCATCGAGACGTAATCCAGCGGCGTGCCGGCGAGGATCCGTTCGGCATGCTCGAGCCGGTTCACCCGGTTGCTCGCGATGACCGGCAGCTCGCCGACCGCCTCCTTCACCGCGACGGCAACCGGCACCCACGCCCCGGTCGGCACCAGGGCCTGCACCGTGGGCACCGGCGACTCGTGCCAGCCGACGCCGATGTTCAGCGCGTCGGCGCCGGTGCCGCGCAGGGCTCGCGCGAAGTCCAGCACCTCCTCGCGGGTGGTGCCGCCGGGCACCAGGTCCGCGCCGGATATCCGCACGATGACCGGGAAACCATCGCCTGCCGCCTCCCGCACCCGGGCCAGGACCTCGACGCCGAAGCGCATCCGCCGGGCCGAATCGCCGCCCCACGCGTCGTCGCGCAGGTTGGTCACCGGCGAGAGGAACTGGTCGATCAGGTATCCCTCCGACGCCATGATCTCGATGGCGTCGAACCCGAGTTCACTCGCGTGCGCGGCGCCCCGCGCGAAGTCGTCGATCGTGGCGAGGATCTGCGCCTCGGTCAGCGGCACCGGCTCGCAGCCGGAGTAGCGGCTGAAGACGGCGGACGGTGCGACCGGATCGAGACCGAACGCGTCGCGCAGCGCGTACCGCCCGGCGTGGAAGAGCTGCAGCCCGATCAGCCCGCCGGCGTCGTGCACCGCATCGGCCGCCCGAGCGAATGCCGCGCGGTGCCTGGCATCGGCGAGCACTCCATAGTTCGGGCCGCCGGCACCGACCCGGTTCACCGCGGCGCCGCCGGTGACGATCAGCCCCGCGCCGCCGCGCGCACGTTCGGCGTAGAACGCCGCGAGCGCCGCACCGCCGTCGTCGCGCGCCTCCAGACCGAGGTGCATCGCGCCCATGATGATGCGGTGCGGCAGGCGCAGCGACCCGATCGTCGCGGGCCGGAATACCAGGTCAAGCATCCGGCGCCAGCGGCGCGGTGAGCTCGTGCCGGAACGGCGGAGCGACGATCGACAGGCCACCGTCGACGACGATGGTCTGCCCGGTGATGTATTCCGACGCCGGCGAGAGCAGGAACGCGACGGTGTCGGCGACCTCCCGCACTGTGCCGGGGCGCCGCTTCGGGATCTTGGCGAGCACTGAGTCGATCGGCGCCATGCCCGGCACGTTGTAGAAGTAGTCGAGCGAGTCGGACTCGATCAGCCCGCCGTTGACGGCATTGACGTTGATGCCCCGGTCAGCGAACTCCAGCGCCATGTAGCGCACCCAGCTCTCCACCGCGGCCTTCGCCGAGCCCAGGTTGGCGTAGGTGGGGTAGGCGTTCGACGCGCCGTAGCTGGTCAGCGCGACGATCCGGCCGGCTCCGGTCATCAGCTCGACCGCGCGCTGCGCGCCCAGGACGAAGGCGCGCACGTTCATCGCGTACGACCGGTCGAGGTGGTGTTGCTTGAGATCCATGATGTTCTTGAACGAGCTGGCCGCCGCGTTGCAGACGAAATAGTCCAGACGGCCGTACTGCTCCCGGGCGGTGTCGAACAGCAACTCGATGTCGTCGGGGTTCTCGACGTCGGCGCAGACCGTGATCGCCTGACCGCCGAGCTGCTCGACCTCGGCGCGGACCTTGTCGGCAAGGTCGGCGGTCTTCTTGTAGTTGATGACGAGCGAAGCGCCGTCCCGGGCCAGGATGAGCGCCAGGGCCCGGCCGATGCCACGCGATGCCCCGGTGATCAGCGCAATCTTCTTGCTTGCTTCGCCGTGGCCCTCGCATTCGCTCGGGCCACCCGGCGCCTCCGGCGCGCCGCGAAGCGGGCTCTTCGCGCGAGCGCTCATCGCGCTGTCGTCGCGTTCGCTCGGGCCACCCCGCGCCTCCGGCGCGCCGGCACTCATCGCGCGCCCCTTAGCACCTCGCGGGCGATCACGGTCTTCTGGATCTCGTTGGTGCCCTCTTCGAAGCGTTGCGCCCGAGCGTCGCGGTACACGCGCTCGATCGGGTTGGGCTCCCAGTAGCCGATGCCGCCGTGGACCTGCAGCGCCTTGTCGGTGACCCGGGTAAGCATGTCGACCGCGTTCAGCTTCGCCATCGACGACAGCGTGGCAGCATCGGCCGCTCCGGATTCCCACTGCCGCGCCGCGTGCAGCGTCAGCTGCCGGGCGGCCTGGATGTCGGTGGCGTTCTCGGCCAGTGAGAAGGAGATCGCCTGCCGCGCGGCCAACGGCTTGCCGAACGTCTCGCGTACCCGCGCCCGTTCCACGGCCAGCTCCTGCGCGCGGCGGCCCAGCCCGACGCAGGTCATCGCCACCGCGATCCGGCTCGGGGTGAGGAACCCGCCGAGCGCCACGTCGAGCCCCTGGCCCTCATCGCCCAGCCGGTTCGCGACCGGCACCGGGCTGCGGTCGAAGCGCAGGTGCGCGTGGTCGGTGCCGCGCACACCCATCGTGTCGGCCATCGGCTCGACGGTGACGCCGGGCGCGTGCCGGTCGACCATCAACGCGACCGTCCCGTCCTTGCCGGTGGTCCCAGCCGCGCGCGCGAAGAGCAGCCAGTAGTCGCAGCTGACCCCGAACGTGATCAGGTGCTTCTCGCCGCTGAGGTAGTAGGTGTCGCCGTCCCGCTCGACGCTGCTGCGCAGGTCCGCCCCGGTACCGGCGGTCGGCTCGGTGAGCGTGAACGCGACCCGGATGTCGCCGCTGACCTGCGGCAGCACGAACTGCTTGCGCTGCTCGGAGCTGGCGAACTGGTCGATGGCCCGCCAGACGCCGTTGCAGACGTGCACGATCATGCGCAGCGACGCGTGAGACATGGAGAACAGCTCGAGCAGCGCGAGGTAGCGCGAGAACGGGATCCCCTGCCCGCCGTACTCCTCGGGCGCGGCCAGCCGCAGGTACCCGCGCGAGCGCAGGTCGTCCCACAGCCGTTGCGGGACGGCGTGCGACTGCTCGATTTCCGAGGCATACGCCTCCCCCGGGCCGCGCACGAACGCGCTGACCTCCTCGGTCAGCGCGGCCAGCGCGTCCTCGTCGATACTCACTGGTCACGCCTCGCTTTCGATCAGCTGCCGGATCCGCTCGCGCAGCAGGAACTTCTGGACCTTGCCGGTCGGGTTGTGCGGCAGGCTCGTCACCCGCTCGAGACGCTCCGGCCAGTAGTGCTTGGCGACCTGGCATCCGTCGAGGAAGCGCTGCATCTCGGCGAAGTCGAAGTCCGGCTCCCCGACGACGAACGCGCAGGCCCGCTCGCCGAGCCGGGCATCGGGCATGGCGACGATCGCGACGTCCGTGACGGCCGGATGGGTGTGCAGCAGCTGCTCGATCTCGGCGACCGGAACCTTCTCGCCGCCCCGGTTGATCACGTCCTTGACCCGGCCGCTGATCCGCACGTAGCCGGACTCGTCGATCACCGCGAGGTCGCCGCTGCGGTACCACCCGTCGGATGTCATCGCCGCCGCGGTGAGGTCGGGGCGGTCGAGGTAGCCGTCGAACAGGCAGCGGCTCTTCACCTCGAAGTTGCCCTCCTGGCCGGCCGCGAGCACCTTCCCGTCGTCGTCGGTGACGCGTAGCAAGACCCCGTGCAGCGCCCGGCCGTCGGTGCCCCAGCACATCGCCGGGTCGTCGCCGGGCGCGGACATCGAGCCGAGGCAGCTCTCCGTCGACCCCCATGCGCCGCACACGGCGGCGCCGAGCGTGCGCGTCGCCCGCTCGGCCAGCGCGCGCGGTACCGCCGCGCCGGTGGCCACGAAGATCCGCAGCGAGTCCGGTCGGGGACCGCCCCGCTCGACGGCCTGCACCGCGTCGGCCAGGAACGGCGTCGCCGCCTGCACGAACGTGCCCCGCCACCGCCGCAGCACGTCCAGCGCCTCGGCGCCGTCCCAGACAGGCTGCACGATCTGCGGCATGCCGAGCAGCCAGGCGACCCACATGCCGTAGAGGAAGCCGGTCTGGTGCGCCAGGGGTGACGGGATGTAAACCCGGTCGTCGCCGGTGAGCGCCAGGTGGCGAGCCTGCATCGCGGCGGCCCGGGTGAGCACGTCCATCCGGTGCAGCACACCCTTCGGCTCGCCGGACGTCCCGGAGGTGAACATCAGCTGCGCGCGGGCGTTGTGCTCCGGGCGGCGCGCGGCGAGGGCGGCCCGATCGGGACGCTGCCGGTCCAGCGCCGCATCGAAGCGCTCCCAGCCGGGCGGCAGCCGGTCGCCGCCGCCGACCACCAGGACGTGCTCGACCGGCAACGGCTCCCCGCCGTCCACCGCGAGCAACTCGGCGATCTCGGCCGCGTGCTCGCGGCCGCGGAAGCGCTCCGGCACGACCACCACGCGCGCGCGCGAGCGGCGCAGCATGAACGCGACCTCGCGCTCACGGTAGATCGGCATGAGCGGGCAGCAGACCGCCCCGATGCGCAAGCTCGCAAGCGACAGCACGACGAACTCGCCCCAGTTGGGCAGCTGGCACGCCACCGCCTCGCCCGACTGCACGCCCAGCTCGAGCAGCAGGGACGCCGCCGCGTCGGCCTGGGCGTCCAGCTCGGCCCAGGTCCAGGTCCGTTCGCCGCGCCCGTCGCCGGCGGCTTCGACGACCGCCGTCTCGGCGGCCCGCTCGCGCGCCCACCGGCGCACGTGATCGGCGACCGGTATGGCGGCCAGCCGCTCCGGCGCGATCGGCCGGCGCCGCGACGGGACCTGGGCCGCCGTCCGGGTCGCGGTCTTCTCGACCGACATGGTCAGCCCGACGCCGGTCATCTCCTGCAGGAAGCGCGGATAGGAAATGCGGTAGGCGTTGGGGTAGGTAAGCCGGGTCTCCCCCTGCGCCCGCGTGCCGGCCAGCGCCAGCGACATCAGCACCCGGTGGTCATTGAACGAAGACAGGTCCGCGCCGGTGAGTGCGGTTACGCCGTGGCAGGTGAGCCGGTCGTCGCTGACCTCCAGCCGGCCGCCCATCCGGTTGAGCTGGAGCATCGCCGAGACCCGGTCGGACTCCTTGAGCCGGACGTGGGCGACGTTGCGCAGCACACTCGTCCCGTCGGCGAAGGTGGCGAGCACAGACAGGACCGGCAGCATGTCCGGTACCCGCCGGCAGTCGACCTCCACCGGCCGCAGCGCCACCCCGTCGTGGCGCACCCGGACCGCGCCGGTGCCCGGGTCCAGCTCCATCGGCACTCCGGCGTCGCGGACGATGTCGAGCAGGTCGGCCTCGGGGTGGTCGGTCTCGTTCGCGGAACGGGCGGACAGCCCGCGAAAGAGCACATCGCACGGATGCAGGGCGCACGCGGCGAGGCCGAACGCGGCCGCGCCGATGTCCGGCGGGAGCGCCACGGTGGCCGGCTTGACCTGCTGATCCGGCTCGATCTGGAAGCGGCGCCCGTCGTCGGCGACGTCCACGTCGAGGCCGAACTGGCGCATCATGCGAATGGTCAGCTCGATGTAGGAGCGCTCGTTGAACTCGCCTACGATGTTGATCACCGTCGGACCGGACGCGAACGGCGCCAGCAGTAGCAGGCCGGAGATCCACTGCGACAGGGTGCCGGCAATCTCGACCCGGCCGCCGGTCGGCCGTCGCGGCGACACCACGATCGGTGGGCACCCGTCGGCCGAGGTGAGCTCGACGCCCATAGCGGTCAGCGCCTGCAGCAGTGGGCGGATCGGGCGGCGCTGGAAGTACCGCTGCCCGACGATCGTCACCGGTTCGGCGGCCAGCGATGCCAGCCCGGTGAGGAAGTAGAGCGTCGAGCCGGAGCTGCCGACGGATACCTCCGGCGCGGATCCCATGCGGCCGGCCTCCGAGGAGGCCCGGCCTGCGGCGCCTGGACTTTCAGTCGGCGCCGGCCCCGTGCGGCCGGCATCCGAGGAGGCCGGGCCTGCGGCGCCTGGACTTGCAGTTGGCGCCGACGGCCGGTACTGGCCACCCTCGACAACGAACGTGTCACCGTCGACGTCGATGCGGGTGCCGAGCCGGCGCAGCGCGCTGATGGTGTGCCGGACGTGACCGGCGTCGGAGAGGCCGTCGATCCGGCTGGTGCCCGCCGCGAGCGAGGCGAGGATCAGCGCCCGGTGGGCGTGGTACTTCGAGCTCGGGATCACCAGCTCGCCGGAGAGGGTGTCGACAGCCTCCTTCACCAGCAGACGCACGCGCTCGCTCCTTCGCCTCCGGCCCCGGTTCGCACCCTAGTGGTCAGCGAGGCTAGCCGGATGTCGCAGCGGTCCGTCAAGGTCGGTACACCTGAGGTTTCCGGCCGGCTCCGTATGCTGCGCAGTGTCGGCGTCAGGTTGAGGGGGCCGCCCGACCGGGCAGTACAACACCAGCACGCGCACGAAGCGCTCCAGCAGGAGGGAGAGACATCCCAGTGGTCGGCCCCGCGGTGCTGGTGACCGGCCTCGGCATGACCACCCCTCTCGGCGGCGACGTGGCGTCCTCGTGGGCGGCGATGCTCGACGGCTGCTCCGGCGTGGACGTGCTCCGCGACCGGGTCTATGCCGGCCTTCCGGTACGCATCGCGGCTCGAGCCACGGCCGATCCGGCTCGTGTGCTGGGACGGGTGGCGGCGCGCCGCTGGGACCGCAGTCAGCTGCTCGCCCTGGTCGCGGCCCGCGAAGCCTGGGCCGACGCCGGGTTCACCGGCCCGGCGCCGGAGGCGGGCCTGGATCCCAGCCGGGTTGCCGCCGTCGTCGGCAGCGGCATCGGCGGTATCGGCACCATCCTCGAGCAGTACGACGTCTTTCGCACCCGTGGCTGGCAGGCAGTCAGCCCCTACACGGTCACCATGACCATGCCCAACGCGGCCGCGGCCGCGGTCGGCCTCGAGCTGGTCGCCCGCGCGGGTTCGCACGCCCCGACCAGCGCGTGCGCCACCGGCGCGGAGGCGATCGCGCTGGCTGTCGACCTGATCCGCCTCGGACGGACGGATGTGGCCGTAGCCGGCGGCACGGAGGCGGCGATCGACCCGTTCACGATCGCCGGCTTCGCCGCCATGCGAGCGCTCTCCCGGCGCAACGACGCCCCGCAGCAGGCGTCGCGCCCGTTCGATGTGAACCGGGACGGTTTCGTGCTGGGCGAGGGCGCCGGCGCTCTCGTGCTGGAGTCGGCGGCGCACGCCCGAGGCCGGGGCGCGAGCGCATACGCCGAGCTGGCGGGCATCGGCGTCTCCAACGACGCCTACCACATCACCCGGTCCGACCCGAGCGCCGCGGGCCCCGAGGCGGCGATGCGCCTCGCGCTGACCGACGCGGCCGCCGATCCAGCCGACGTCGTGCACGTGAACGCGCACGCTACCTCCACCCCGGTCGGCGACGCGGCCGAGGCGCGGGCCATCCGCGCGGTGCTCGGCGGCGACGTCCTGGTCACCGCGCCGAAGTCGATGACCGGGCACCTGCTCGGCGCAAGCGGCGCGATGGAGGCGATCGCCACCGTGCTCACCGTCCACGAGCGGGTCGCGCCGCCGACCGTGAACCTCGACGACGCGGACGTCGACCTGCACATCGCTACGGGGAAGCCACACCCACTCCCCGACGAGGTCGACGGCCGGCCGGTGATCGCAGTCAGCAACTCGTTCGGGTTCGGTGGGCACAACGTCACCCTCGCCTTCCGCGCCATCGCACCCGACCTGATCCGGGAGCGGGCATGAGCGCGCTGCCGAGCGGCCGCGGGTGGCAACCCGGCTCGTGGCGGGACTCCCCCGCGCGCCAGCAACCGCAGTGGCCGGACCTCCGGCGGCTGTCCGGCGTGACCGCCGAGCTGGCGAACCGCCCGGGACTCGTCGACCCGGGCGAGGTGTACCGGCTGCGCGCGGCGATGGCGCAGGCCGCGACCGGTCGGGCGCTGGTGCTGCAGGCCGGAGACTGCGCCGAGACGTTCGATCCGCCGTCGGCCGACGATGTCGCCGCCCGCGTCCGGATGCTCGACGCCGGAGCCCGGCTGCTCAGCGACGCGTTCGGGCTGCCGACGGTGCCCGTCGGGCGGATCGCGGGCCAGTACGCCAAGCCCCGCTCGTCCTCGATCGAGCGGGTGAACGGCGCCGAGCTGCCGGCGTTTCGCGGCTTCAACGTCAACTCGCCCGAGCACACCGTCGACGGGCGCACTGCCGACCCGGGACGGCTGTTGCAGGCCTATGAGCACTCCCGGCAGACGTACGCGCTGCTGCGTGAGCTGGCCGGCCCGGCAGCTCCCGGCTACCCGCGCCGGACCGCGGTGTGGACGAGCCACGAGGCGCTCGTGCTGGATTACGAGGAGCAGTTCACGCGCCGCGATCCGCGCACCGGGGCGTGGGTGCTGACCACGACGCACCTGCCGTGGATCGGCGTGCGCACCAGCGACCCCGGTGAAGCGCACATCGAGTTCATGTCGGGGCTCGCCAACCCGGTCGGCTGCAAGGTGGGACCGCAGACCACACCGGACGAGTTGGCCGAGCTCTGTGCGCGGCTCGACCCGGCGCGCGAGCCGGGGCGGCTGGTGCTGATCTCGCGCATGGGTGCCGAGGCAGTGCGAGCGATGTTGCCGCCGCTGGCCCGTGAGGTGCGCCGCCTCGGTCATCCGGTCGTGTGGATGTGCGACCCGATGCACGGCAACACGCTTACCGTCGGCGGCCGCAAGACCAGGCGAATGGACGACGTACTCGCGGAGCTGCGGGGGTTCTTCGAGGTGATGCGCGAGGTCGGCTGCTGGCCGGGCGGGGTGCATCTGGAGGCGACCAGCGACCACGTGACGGAGTGCATCGACTGTACGGAGGGCAGGCCGCCGACGGACCTGCAGCGGCGCTACACCACCGTCTGCGACCCGCGGCTGAACCTGGACCAGCTGATGATCGTGCTCTACCACGTGGCGCAGCTGCCGATCGGCTCACCCGCGTAGCGGCGGGCACCCAGCCCCACGTGGCAGGCTGGACGGATCACACCGCCGACGGTCGATCTGTCGAGAGGAGGCGCACGCGATGTCTGATCCCGCGGGCGCGCCGGCCCAGGATGCGCGGCTGCAGCGGTTCCAGGCGTCGCAGGTGCACACGTCGCTGCTCGGCGTGGCCCCGGCGCTGAGCATCGGCGTGGTGGGATTCGAGCCGGTCGGCGAGGTGATGGGCTGCATCGTGCAGCAGATGGGCTGGCAGGGCTACGGCGGCTGCGGCATGTGGATGGGACCCGGCTGGGGCGGCATGTACGGGCCGTCGACCACCGTGGCGTCCCGGTCGAGCCGGTTCGGCGGCTACGGCCCGTACGTCGACGCCCTGACCCGCGGCTACGACACCGCGCTCGGGCGGATGGTCGGCGAGGCGAAGGCGCTTGGCGCCGACGGCGTGGTCGGTGTGCGGCTCACCGTCGATCGGCTGCAGAACCAGACGCAGGAGTTCGTCGCGCTGGGGACGGCGGTGCGCGCGAACTCGCGGCGCCACCCGCCCACGCCGTTCACCACCGAGCTTCCCGGCACCGACGTGGCGAAGCTGATGCTCGCCGGCTGGACGCCCGTGGCGATGCGGATCGGGCTGGAGGTCGCCATCCGCCATGACGACTACCAGACCCGGATGCAGGCCGGGTCGCGGCTGTTCAACACCGCCAACGTCGAGGTCACCGGCTACACCGAACTCGTCCAGCACAGCCGGGGGTTCGCGCGCGACCGGCTGCTGCAGCACATCCGCAAGCTCGGCGCCGACGGCGTGGTCGTCTCCGACATGCGGCTGCGGATCTGGGAGATCGAGCCCGGCGAAGGGCACATCGACCATGTCGCCGAGGCGTCGATCACCGGCACCGCGATCGCCCGCTTCCGCCGGTCGGCCCGGCCGGCGAGCTCCACCTTGACCATGCTGCCGCTGCGAAACCGGGGTGCGAACCCATGACCACCGACCCTGTGACCACAGACGCCGCGACCGTCGGCATCCCCGAAGACGCGATGGCCCGGCTCGCCGAGATGCGGCCCGGGCAGGCCACCAGCCTGTTCACCTCCGACCTCACCGTCAACGAGTTCCTGCTCGTGCGCGAGGCAGGGTTTCGCCCGCTCGGCCTGGTGCTGGGCTCGAGCGTCTACCACGTCGGGCTGCAGGTCGGCCGGTGGGGCAAGAACATGGAGCTCGACACCCTCTCGCAGGCGATGTACCACGCCCGGGAACTGGCGATGACCCGGATGGAGGCCGAGGCGGCCGCGCTCGGCGCCGACGGCATCGTCGGGGTGCGGCTGGACATCGAGTTCAAGGAGTTCGGCAACGACCTGGCCGAATTCATTGCCGTCGGCACGGCGGTGCACGCCGACGAGGCGCACCGCGACACGCCGGACGGGTTCAGCTGGCGCAACAACAAGCGCCAGCCGTTCACCTCCGACCTCTCCGGGCAGGACTTCTGGACTCTGCTGCAGGCCGGCTACGCCCCGCTCGGGATGACGATGGGCTCATGCGTCTACCACATCGCGCACCAGAAGTTCAGCCGGATGCTGGGCAACATCGGCCAGAACGTTGAGATTCCGCAGTTCACCCAGGCGCTCTACGAGGCCCGGGAGCTGGCGATGAGCCGCATGCAGGCCGAGGCGGAGGAGTTGCACGCCGAAGGGATCGTCGGCGTCCAGCTGCTCTCACTGCCGCACCGGTGGGGCGGGCACACCACCGAGTTCTTCGCAATCGGCACCGCGGTGCGACCGATCCGCCCCGACCACCACATCGCGACGCCCACACTTGTGCTGCCGCTCACCGACCAGCCATGAGCAACCTCGACCGCACGCCGGACCTCTCCCGGTGCGGCGGGCGGGTCGACGTCGCGACACGTCCGGTGCACGAGGTCTTCGCCGGCCGCGAGGTGCTGCTCGGCGAGAGCACCCAGGTGCGCCGCCTGCTGCCCAACCTGGGCCGCCGGTTGGTCGGGCCGTGGTGCTTCGTCGACCACTACGGTCCCGACGACATCGCTGCCGGGCCGGGGATGCAGGTGCCGCCGCATCCGCACATCGGCCTGCAGACGGTGAGCTGGCTGATCGACGGCGTCGTACACCATCGCGACAGCCTGGGCAGCGACCAGGTGATCGCCCCGGGGCAGCTCGGGCTGATGACGGCCGGGCGCGGGATCGCGCACGCCGAGCAGTCGCCGGTCCGTCACCCGGCCCTGCTGCACGGCGTGCAGCTGTGGGTGGCGCTTCCTCGTGCGGCCCGCGGCGTCGCCCCGTCATGGGACTTCCACGCCGACCTGCCGGTGATGTCGGAGGCGAAGCTCGCCGCGACGCTGCTCATGGGCTCGCTTGCCGGTGCGTCCTCGCCGGGGCGTGCCCATTCGCCGCTCGTCGGCGTCGACCTGGTGCTGGCCGCCGGCGCCGACACGCTGCTGCCGCTGGAGCCCGACTTCGAGCACGCGGTGCTCGTCATGTCCGGCGCGCTCGAGGTCGACCGGGTCGGGCTCGCTCCCGGCTCGCTGCTGTATCTGGGCTGTGGACGCCGGGACGTGCGGCTCGCCGCGGCGTCGTCGGCGCGGGCGATGTTGCTCGGCGGCGAACCGTTCGCCGAGCAGATCGTCATGTGGTGGAACTTCGTCGCGCCCACCGCCGAGGAGATCGCCGGGGCCCGGCAGGAGTGGATGGCGGGCGACTCGTTCGGCGTGGTCAACGGGTACGACGGCGAGCGCCTCGCTGCGCCACCGCTGCCGCCGGGGCGACTCAAGCCGGGCGGCCGGGCGCGCTGAGCGCAGTCAGCTCCATCGGATCGGTAGGCGCTTGACGCCGCGCTGGAAGTTCGACCGCAGCAGGCTCGGCTCGTCGGTGGGCTCGAGCCAGCGGGTCCGGCTGAGCAGCTCGTGGAACAGCGAACGCATCTGCATCCGTGCCAGATGCGCACCGAGGCAGAAGTGCGGGCCGTGCCCGAAGACCAGGTGGTTGTTCGGCGCGCGCGTCAGGTGGAAGTCGGCGGCCCGCTCGAACACCGACGGGTCGCGGTTGGCGGCGATGAACGACACCACGACTTTCTCGCCTTCTCGGACAGGTGTCTCGCCGATGTGCGCGTCGCGGACGGCGGTGCGCCGGAACACCATTACAGGCGTCCACCAGCGCAGCATCTCCTCGACCGCGCCGGGCATCAGCTGCAGGTTCGCGCGCAGCTCGCGCTGCGCCTGCGGGTGGACCAGCAGAGCCTGCATGCCGCCGGGAAGGCCGTTGCGCAGCGTCTCGTTGCCGGCGACCGTGAAGAGCCAGAACATGTTCTCGAACTCCTCGATCGTGATCCGGCCGCCTTCCTCGTCGAGCTGTGCGAGCAGGATCGACATGACGTCGTCCCCGGGCCTTGCACGCTTAGCCTCGGCGAGCAGGTGCGCGTAGCGGTAGAGGTCCGGCATGCCGTCGCGGCTGCGGGGGTCGGGCAGCAGTCCGTCGTTGTCGGGCCGCGGACGAAGCGCCAATGCCTCGCGAGCCAGCGCGGTGCCGGCGTCGGCGTCGAACGCCGATGAGCTTGCGTAGTCCGGGTCGAGGAAGCCGATCACCCGGTTGGACCAGTCGAACATCAGCCACCGGTCCTCGGCGGGCACGCCGAGCACGTCGGCGAGCGTGAGCAGCGGCAGGTCGGCGGCGACCTCCTTGGCGAAGTCGCATTCGTGCGGGCCGGCGAGCATGCGATCGACGATGTTGCGCGCGTGCTGCGCGATGCGCTCCTCCAGCTTGGCCACCGCGCGCGGCGTGAACGACTTGCCGACCAGCCGTCGCAGCCGGGCGTGCTCCGGCGGGTCCATGTTGAGCATCATTCGCTGCACGTAGCGCAGATCCTCGTCGGACTTCGGGTCGCGAATCTGCGTCGCGCCGGCGGCCGAGGAGAAAGTCGCCGGGTCCCTAAGGACGCCGGTGACCAGTGCGTGGTCGAGCACCAGGTGGTAGCCCGGGCCGGCCGGCAGGCCCGGCAGCTCCGGCTCGTCCATCCACGCCACCGGGCCCTGCGCGCGCAGCGCTTCGATCAGGTCGAACGGCACGCCCGTCACGTAGCTGCGCGGGTCGTGCAGCGCGCTCGCGTCGACGGCGGTCATGCCGGGATTGCGGAGAGGGTCTTCTCGACGCTGGTAACGAGCGCGACCGGCGTCTCGAACATCGAGTAATGACCAGCGTTGGCAAGCAGTTCCAGCTCGCCGGACGGCAGGTGCCGCAGCCAGCTGCCTTTCATCGTCTGCTCGCCGAGCGCTCCGTCATGCTGGTCCACGATCACCCTCACCGGGCCGCGCCCGACCACCGTGTGCGGAATCGTCATGCTCGGCTCCTTCCCGCTCGCGGCTGAAACTATGAGTTTCGTGCGATTGTGGACCGATGAGCCGGTTGGATCAGGCGACTTCGCTTGCCCTCTCGCTGCCCGAGACGACCGAGCAGGACCACCACGGCATGATCTCCTTTCGGGTGCGCGGCAAGATCTTCGCGACGGTGCCGGACGATGACCACATCCGGATCATGGTCGGCGAAGACGAGATACATGCCGCCGTGGCCGAGCACCCGGAGGCGTGTGCCGAGTTCTACTGGGGTTCACGCCTGGCTTGCGTCGTCGTCGAGCTGGACCGCATCGGCCTTGTCGTGCTCCGCCAACTGCTCACCGAGGCCTGGCTGGGTAAGGCTCCGCGGGCCACCGCAGCCGCCTTCCTCGACGCGACCTGACCAGCGCGGCGCGTCGTCGCCCTTGTACTGGACTACGGCGGAGCGGGAGTGCTGGGATCGTGCATGCTGTTGCGGATCGGCTTTTGATCGGGGTCGACGTGTGGTGGGGGGATCCATTCGGGCAGGCCGTCGGTCATGCGCACGTGCCAGCCGCGGCGTTCGAAGTTGCGGTGGTGGTGTCCGCACAGCAGGGTGAGGTTGTCGGTCTCGGTGAGCCCGTCGTCGAGCCAGTCGATGACGTGATGGGCCTGGCACCAGGCGGGCGGGTAGTCACATCCGGGGAAGGAGCAGCCGCCGTCGCGGGCGGCGAGCGCGATCCGCTGCCCGGCCGACGCGGTGCGCCGGGCGCGGCCGTAGTCCAGGATGCCGCCGGTGGTGTCGCGCAGGACGGTGTAGATGCTGGCTTGGTCGGCTAGGCGCAGCGCGTCGCGGACCGGGACCAGACCGCCGTGCCCGGTCGTCGCGTAGCCGTGGCCGGTGTGGGCCTGTTCGGGGGTCAGGGTGAACAGCACGGTCGCCGGGGTGCCGCCGCGGTCGGGCAGCGTGCCGGAGTGCAGCAGCCGCTGCGCGCAGTCGGTGAGCGCGTCGTGCAGCCGCTGCCCGGCGGTGCGGGTATCCGGCCCGTCCGGGCCGGTCGGGCGGGGCGCGGCGAGCGGGTCGAGCACCGCCTGCCACGCGGCGAGGGATTCCGGGGTCAGGTGAGCCCGGAGTTCGCCGGTGCCGTCCCGGTTCGGGGTCAGCGCCGCGTGCCGGGTCCGCTCGTGGTCGGCGTGCTCGGTGAGGGTGCCGTCCGGGTCCAGGCGCGCGGTGATCAGCGCGGCCAGCTTGGCCAGCAGGTCGGGGTCGAACTGTGCGGCGTCGCCGACCAGCCGCTGCTCGACGGCGGGCCCGTGTTCGAGTTGCACCGCGGCGGGCAGCCGTGCCACGCAGCGGGTGATCACCCGCGCCTGCTCCGGGCTGATCGCGCCGTCGGCTTGCGCCGCGGCCACGGCCGGGAAGATCGGGGGCAGCGGTTCGCCGGTCACCGCGCGGCGCGGGCCGAGGTCAACCGCGGCGGCGTAGCGAGCGGTCGCCTCCCGGGGCGAGAGCCGCAGCGTCTCGCGGAGCAGGGTCTTGGTGTCCCGGCAGCCGCGCTCGCCGGCCATCCCGCGGCTGTCGAGTTCGGCGATCAGCCGATGGTCGTGCACCGGCAGCCGCCGCCGCTGCACCTCGACCCCGCGCAGCAGCGCCAACAGATCGTCGGCGGACAGCGCGGTGAGGTTCAGCGTGGCGAGGTCGTCGACCACCTCCGCCAGCCGGCCGAGGATCTCCTCGACCGGGTCGGCGACGTCGACTGACATGCCTCAAGTGTATCGAACACATGTTCGTATGGCAAGAGATTTGCCTAGCGAAATAAGGCAAATCTCTTAAGGCAGCGACGGCGGCCGGCCCGAAGACCAACTCCTCGTCGCTGCAAGCTTTTCAAAACCACAGCGGCGCCGCAGGATCGAGGTCAGCTCTCGGTCCGCGAGCTGTCAGCGGCGAGCCGACGGTACGCCGCGGCTGTCGGCCGCCTGCGCGGAACCGCATACGGCGCGCCGTCGCGGATCTCGGCCATGATCCGCTTGGTGAAGCTGATCGCCGACTCGCCGGGCGCAGGCTGCCCACCGGCCGGTTCGAAGAACTCGACGCAGAGACGCGGCCGTTTCGGGAAGCGCACGATATCGACCACCCCGGTCGCCCGCGCACACACGACCCGCGGGGCGGGGTCGGAGAGCGCGAGCCGCCCTGCCCCGCTGTGTACGCGGGTCGGCGCGCCGCGGGAGATCGTCCCCTCCGGAAAGAGCCCGACGCAGGCGCCGCCGCGCAGTGCGGTGATCGCCGCGGTGAGCGCCTCGAAGTCGGCGCGGCCCCGCTCGATCGGGATCTGCCCCATCCCGTCGAGGATTCGGGCAAGAACCGGGTTCTTCCACAGCGACGCCTTCGCCAGCGCGTGCAACTGCCGGCGACCGGCCGCGACGCCGAGCACGATCGGATCCCAGTGGCTGTCGTGATTGGCCACCAGCAGCATCGCGCCCGGACGAAGCAGATGGTCCGCGCCGCGCACCGTCAGCCGCCCCCAGATACGCACGATGGGCGAGGCGAGCGCCATCACGGCACGGTAGGTCAGCGACCTCCTCGGCAGGTTCACCGGGACATCCTCGCAAAGCGCCGCGGCGACGCGCTCATCCGACCTCGCCGTCGGCGCTGCGCCGGTCGTAGACCTCGGCCTCGAACTGTTCCAGCAGCGCCTCGCAGTCGGCGACCTTGGCGCGGGCCTCGTCGCGCCCTTCGGCGCCGAGCCAGTCGCGCGACTCGACCTTGGTGAGCCACCGGCGCAGCTTCTCAAGGTCCTGGCGGATCTCCTCCGCCTCTTCGAAGGTGTAGTTCTGCCGGAAGCGTTCGAATTCGATCTCCTTGACGAACTTCGTGTCGCACTCCTCCACGATCTCCGCGTACTCCTTCGCCGAATTGGCCCGGAAGCCATCCACGAACCGCTGCCGCGCCTCGTCTTCGACGTCGCGCAGGGTGAGGAAGATGCTCGATCCGTCGAGCTCGTCGATCCGAGCGCGGACCCGGGCGAGGCTGTCCCGCAAGTCGTCGCGGTCCGGGAGCACGCAGACCGCCTGCTGCACGTAGAGCCCGCCGAGCCGCTTCAGGTCGCGCCACACCGCGACCCGAGCCCTGGACGACTCGCTCGGGACGCGGTAGATGAGCATCAGCCACTGCTCGGGCGCTGTGGATTCTCCGGCGGACTGCGCCGGACGTCGCCGGGTACGGCGATCTCGGGGCGGCACGTGCCGACGGTATCCCGGCTTGACGGCGCAGGCATGTCGTAACTATCGTTGCATGAAACACCTGCTACATGGACGGGAGCGCGGTTGTGAACGCCGCCTCGTGGGGTCTGCTCGTCGCAACGTTTCTAGCCTGCTGCGTAGAGATGGTCGAGGCGACCACCATAGTCATGGCGATGGGCTTCACCCGCGGCTGGCGGTCGTCGCTGGCGGGCACCGGCGCGGCGCTGCTCGCACTCGCCGCGGTTACCGCCGCGTTCGGCTACGCGATCACCACCTGGCTGCCCGAGGCCTCGCTGCAGTTGGTGATCGGCACGCTATTGCTGATCTTCGGTCTGCAGTGGCTGCGCAAGGCGATCCTGCGCGCGTCCGGCCGCAAGGCGATTCACGACGAGGCCGCAATTTTCGAACGAGAGGCCGCCGCCGGTCTGACGGCTGGCGAATCCGCCGGCGCGTTCGACATGTTCTCCTTCCTCGTGTCGTTCAAGGGTGTCTTCCTCGAAGGGATGGAGGTCGTGTTCATCGTGATCACCTTCGGCCTCAACGCGCGCAACGTGCCGCTTGCCGCAGTCGGGGCCGCCGCCGCGGTGGTCGTCGTCCTCTCCGTCGCCGTCGCGGTGCGCAAGCCGCTGTCGATGGTCCCAGAGAACCTGCTGAAGTACGGCGTGGGGTTGATGCTGAGCGCATTCGGCACGTTCTGGGCCGTCGAGGGGATGGGCATATTCCATGCCGGGCGGCACAGCCTAGCCTGGCCGGGCGGCGATGCCGCGATTCTCGTCCTGCTGGCGGCCTGGTTCGTGCTCAGCCGGGCGTTCGTCGCCGCGCTGCGCACGCCGACGCCGACGCCGGCGGCCGAGCCGGTCGTCCGGTGAAGCTCATCACGGCGTTCGGCCGATTCTGGTACGACTTCGTCATCGGCGACGACCCGAAGATCGCGGCGGGAGTGGTCGTCGCGCTCGCTCTGGTCGGCGCCGCCCTCGCCGCCGGGCTCGGCGAGCACGCACTGACCGTGCTCGGTGGCGCGCTTTTGATGCTGGCATTCGCGGTCAGCCTCGTCATCGACGTCCGGCCGCGCAAGCGTTAGCGCACTTGACGGTTGTCGACCACCCGGCGCATCTTGCCCAGCGAACGTTCGATGCTGTCGGGCGGGACGACCTCGACCCTGACGCTCACCCCGATGTTGTTCTTGATCAGCTTCGCGACCGTCGCGCCGGCCTCCTGCGCCGCGGGCGCCGGCACGGAGGTTCGGTGCTCGACCCGAACGGTGAGCTCGTCGAGCCGGTTCCCGCGGCTCAGCACGCATTGGAAGTGTGGTGAGAGCTCCGGCGTCCGCAGCAGCAACTCCTCGATCTGCGTGGGGAAGAGGTTCACGCCGCGCAGGATGATCATGTCGTCGGAGCGCCCGGTGATCTTTTCCATCCGCCGCATGGTGCGCGCCGTTCCGGGCAGCAGCCGGGTGAGATCACGGGTGCGGTAGCGGACGACCGGCATCGCCTGCTTGGTCAGCGACGTGAAGACCAGCTCGCCCTGCTCACCGTCGGGGAGCACCTCCCCGGTGATCGGGTCGATCACCTCGGGGTAGAAGTGGTCCTCCCAGACGTGCAGGCCGTCCTTGGTCTCGACGCACTCGTTGGCGACACCGGGGCCCATCACCTCGGACAGGCCGTAGATGTCGACCGCGTGCATGTCGAGGGTCTGCTCCATCTCGGCGCGCATATCGTTCGTCCAGGGCTCGGCACCGAAGATCCCGATGGTGAGCGACGTCGACCGCGGGTCGACGCCCTGCCGGCGCATCTCGTCGACGATCGCGAGCATGTAGGACGGGGTGACCATGATGATGTCCGGGTCGAAGTCGCGGATCAGCATGACCTGCCGCTCGGTCATCCCGCCGGACACCGGGATCACCGTGCAGCCCAGCGCCTCGGCGCCGTAGTGCGCGCCGAGCCCGCCGGTGAACAGGCCGTAGCCGTAGGCGACATGCACCTTGTCGCCCGGGCGCCCCCCGCTCGCCCGGATCGAGCGGGCCATCACCGCCGACCAGGTGCGGATGTCGTCGGCGGTGTAGCCGACGACGGTCGGCCGCCCGGTCGTGCCGGACGAGGCGTGCAAGCGGCTGATCTGCTGCTGCGGCACGGCGAACATGCCGAACGGGTAGTTGTCGCGCAGGTCCTGCTTGGTGGTGAACGGGAACCTTGCCAGGTCGGCCAGGTCCTTGCAGTCGTCGGGGTGCACGCCCGCGGCGTCGAACGCCTTGCGGTAGTGGGCGACGTTGTCGTAGGCATGCCGCAGCGACCAGCGCAGCCGGTCGAGCTGCAGCGCCTGCAGCTCGTCGACCGACGCTCGCTCGATCGGCTCGAGATCTTCCGGACGGGGGGTGCGGTCCTGCATGGGCTACATCCTCGTGCGGTCAGGCGTCGTAGTCGACGGTGAGCTCGTCGGAGACGGGCAGTGACTGGCAGGTGAGCACGAATCCGGCGTCGAGTTCCTCCTGCTCCAGCGCGAAGTTGCGGCGCATCCGCACTTCGCCGGCGACCAGCTTGGCCCGGCAGGTTCCGCAGACGCCGCCCTTACAGGCGAACGGCAGGTCGGGACGGACTCGCTGCGCGCCGTCGAGTACCGGTGTGTTGCGCGGGATGGTCGTGGTGGTCGCGCGTCCGTCGAGGACGACCGTCACCTCGCTGCCACCCTCGACCACCGGCTCGTCGTGATGCGCCTGCTCTGGCGGGGTCTCCTCGACGTAGAACAGCTCGCGGTGGATGCGCTCGCGCGGCACGCCGAATTCGCTGAGCACCTCGATGGCGTCGGTCACCATGCCGAACGGGCCGCATAGCCACCAGTGGTCGACCGCGCAGACGTCGCACACCGCGGGCAGCAGCTCCCGCAGCTTCGCGGCGTCCATCCGCCCGGTGAACAGCTCGACCTCCTGCGACTCGCGGGAGAGCACGTGCACGAGCTGGACGCGGTCGGGGTGGGCGTCCTTGAGGTCGGCGACCTCGTCGGCGAACATGACCGAGTCGGTGCGCCGGTTGCCGTAGAGCAGTGTCGTGCTCGCGCCCGGACGGGCCAGCACCGACGCGGTGATCGAGAGCACCGGCGTGATCCCGGATCCGGCGGCGATCAGCACGTGCCGGGCGGGTGCCTGCAGGTCGGGCGTGAACGTGCCAGTGGGCGGCTGCACCTCGATCCGATCGCCCGGCCGCACCTCGTGCACCAGCCAGCCCGACACCGTGCCACCGCTCACCTCGCGCACGCCGATCCGGGGTGCCGCGCCGGCGGGCGCGCAGATCGAGTAGGAGCGTCGCTCGTCACGGCCGTCCGCGGCCCGGCGGACGGTGAGCGACTGACCCGGCCGGAAGCGGAACACGTCGGCGAGCTCGTCGGGGACGTCGAACGTGATCGCCACGGCGTCGTCGCAGAGCCGGTCGACACGAGCCACGGTGAGCTCGTGGAATGCCGTCCGGGCGAGCGTCGCCGTCATGGGACGAGCCCTTGCGCATCTGGATCAGCTTTTCCCCGGATATGGCCGCTTCCGCGGCCGGCAACCGGCCCGGAGCGGGGAGAACGTGATCGACAGCGCTCCAGCACTAGATCTCCTTGACGTACTCGAACGGCTCCGCGCAGGACCGGCAGCGGAAGAGCGCCTTGCACGCCGTCGCGCCGAACGCCGAGGTCTGCGTGGTGTCCCGGGATCCGCAGTGCGGGCACTCGACGGCCGGGCGGAGCGCGCCGAGCGTCAGCGGCACCGGGCCGGTACGCCGCGGCGCCGGGTGGGGCGGGGCGACGCCGGCGGCTGCGAGCTTGCGCCGGCCCTCCTCGCTGATCCAGTCGCTCGACCAGGGCGGGCTGAGGACGGTGCGCACCTGGACGCCGTCGAAGCCGGCCGCGCCGAGCCGGCGAGTGAGGTCGTGGCGCATCTCGCGCAGCGCCGGGCATCCGCTGTAGGTCGGCGTGATCGAGACGACGATGCGCCCGTCGTCCACGCTGACATCGCGCAGGATGCCGAGGTCGGCCAGGGTGAGCATCGGCAGCTCCGGGTCGGGCACCGACTCGGCGACCTCGCGGGCGCTGGTAAGGGTGGCTACCACGTCGCCCCCGGGTGGGCGCGTGCGACGCTCTGCAGTTCGGCCAGCAGGTAACCCATCGCCTCGGTGTGCACCCCGTCGCGGCCCAGCTTGCCGGAGACCCCGGCCAGTTCGGGCACATCCGGCCACTGCAGTGTCGCCGCCGCCAGCACGGTGGCGAGCACGTCGTCGAATTCCGCCCGCGACGTCGACGGCTCGATCGCGACGCCGCTCTCGGCGAGTCGCCCCTCGACGTCGGTGTTGCGGAACAGCTCGGGCGTCAGCGGCGCGACGGCGGCCAGGCCGGCGGCGACCCGCTCGCGGGAGTACGCGGTGCCGTCGCCGAGCCGGATCACCCACTGGGCCGCGTTGTCGCGATGGTAGGTGACCTCCTTGACGCCCTTGGCCGCGATCGCGGCGAGCACCGGATCGCGCGAGTCGGCCAGCTGCGCGAGCAGCGCCAGCCGCCAGGTGCTGAAGACGAGCAGGCGCGTGACCAGTGCGCCGAAGTCGGCGTCGGTAACCTCGACCAGCCGCACGTTGCGGAACTCCTGCTCGTCGCGGGCGAACGCGAACGTGTCTTCGTCGCGGTCGCTGCCGTCGGCCCGGCCCGCTCGGGTGTAGAGCATCCGGGCCTGGCCGAGCAGGTCGAGGCCGATGTTGGCCAGCGCCGTTTCCTCCTCCAGCTCGGGCGCGGCGGCCAGCCACTGCTGCAGCCGGTGCGACATGATCAGCGCGTCGTCGGCGAGCATCGCGCAGTACGCGGCGAGGTCGGCCCCGTCCACGCCATCGGGGATCGCGGTGTCGACGCCGGCGAGCGGGTCGTCGAAGCCGGTGCCGAAGGCCCAGCGGTGGTCGTCGATGTCCTCGGTGATCGATTCGTATGCGGTGTCGAATCCCATGACGGCCTCAGATGTGCGGGACGGAGTCGGGGATCGCGTAGAAGGTCGGGTGCCGGTACACCTTGTCGCCGCTCGGCGCGAAGAACGGGTCCTTCTCGTCCGGGCTGGACGCGGTGATGTCGGCGGTACGGACCACCCAGATGCTCACACCCTCGTTGCGTCGGGTGTAGAGGTCGCGGGCGTGCCGCAACGCCATCTGCGCGTCGGCGGCGTGTAGCGATCCGACGTGCACGTGGTTGAGCCCGCGCTTGCCGCGCAAGAAGACCTCGTAGAGCGGCAGATCAGCCTTGACCTCAATCGGCGTCGGCTCTACTGGCACGTCGCCCGTCGGCACCGCCCCGTGCCCGCCCTCGGCGGTGAACTCAGTATTCACGTTCGCCCCGCATGCTTGGCTGCATGGGCCATGGCGGCTTCGCGGACCCAGGCGCCGTCCTCGTGGGCCCTGCGGCGGTTCGCGATGCGCTGGGCGTTGCACGGCCCGTTGCCGGCGAGGATCTGCTTGAACTCCGCCCAATCGATCGCGCCGAAGTCGTAATGCCCGCGTTCGGCGTGCCAGTGCAGCTCCGGGTCGGGCAGCGTGACGCCGAGCGCCTCGGCCTGCGGCACGGTCATGTCGACGAAGCGCTGCCGCAGCTCGTCATTGGTGTGCCGCTTGATCCCCCAGGCCATCGACTGCGCGGTATGTCCATGGGGCGAGGCTGCGTCTCCGGTGTCCGGCGGCCCGAACATCATCAGCGACGGCCACCACCACCGGTTCGTCGCGTCCTGCACCATCGCCCGCTGCGCCCCGGTTCCGCGCATCATCGTCAGCAACAGCTCGTAGCCCTGCCGCTGATGGAACGACTCCTCCTTGCAAATCCGGATCATCGCCCGGGCATACGGGCCGTACGACGAGCGGCACAGCGGCACCTGGTTGCAGATCGCCGCCCCGTCGACCAGCCAGCCGATGACGCCGACGTCGGCGAAGCTCAGCGTCGGGTAGTTGAAGATCGACGAGTACTTCTGGGTGCGGTCGATCAGCCGGCTGGTGAGATCGGCGCGGTCGGCGCCGAGCGTCTCGGCCGCCGAGTAGAGGTACATGCCGTGCCCCGCCTCGTCCTGCACCTTCGCGAGCAGAATCGCCTTGCGCCGCAGCGACGGCGCCCGGGTGACCCAGTTCCCCTCGGGCTGCATGCCGATGATCTCCGAGTGCGCGTGCTGGGCGATCTGGCGGATCATCGTCTTGCGGTAACCGTCGGGCATCCAGTCACGCGGCTCGATGCGGCGGTCGTGCTCGATCGTCTCGTCGAAGTGGCGCGCGAGCTCGTCCGCGTCGGGCAGCACATCGGTCATCTACACGTCTCCTTTACCGACCGCTTGGTCAGTTAATTCGATTCTGCGACAAGCGGCCACTGCTTGGCAACCATCGTCAACACGTCGTAGACGGCGACGGTGGCGCCGTCCTGGTTGGTGACCTGCGCATCCCAGCGGACCTCGCCGTCCTCACCCGCGCGTGGGCTGATCTGCTCGCAGGTCAGCGTCACGGTCAGCTCGTCGCCCGGGTAGACCGGTGTCAGGAAGCGGAGGTTGTCGACGCCGTAGTTGGCCAGCACCGGGCCGGGTTCGGGGTCGACGAACAGGCCGGCGGCGAAGGAGACGATCAGGTAGCCGTGGGCGACGCGCCCGTCGAAGAACGGGTTGGCCCGCGCGGCCTCCTCGTCCATGTGGGCGTAGAAGGTGTCCCCGGTGAACTCGGCGAAGTGCTCGATGTCCTCGATCGTGACCCGGCGCGGCCCCGCGACGACAGTGTCGCCCACGCGTAGCTCGGCCAGCGACTTGCGGAACGGGTGCACGCCCTCGGTGCGTGGCGCGCCGGCGACCCAGCGACCGGTGACCGCCCCGAGCATGCGCGGGCTGGCCTGCACGGCCGTGCGCTGCATGTGGTGCAGCACACCGCGGATGCCGCCCATCTCCTCGCCGCCGCCGGCTCGCCCTGGACCGCCATGCAGCAGCATCGGCAGCGGCGAGCCGTGCCCCGTCGACTCCGCCGCGTCGTCGCGGTCGAGCACGAGCAGCCGGCCGTGCCAAGGGGCGAGGCCGATCACGACGTCTCTCGCGAAGTCGGCGTCGGCGGTGACGACCGAGCCGGCAAGGCTGCCCAGGCCGCGAGCCGCGAGCTCGATCACGTCAGCGGTGTCGCGGTAACTCATGATCGTGCTGACCGGGCCGAACGCCTCGACCTCGTGCGGCTCGGCCCGACCGGGGTCGTCGCAGCGAACAAGCAGCGGCGAGATGAACGCGCCCCGCTCGGCGTCGGCGCCGACCACCTCGACCCGCTCCGGGTCGCCGAAGACGAGCCGCCCTGCCGACAGCAGCGCCTTGAGCGAGCGGCGTACCTCCTCCCGCTGTTCCAGGCTGGCCAGGGCGCCCATCCGCACCGACTCCTCCGCAGGGTTGCCGACGACCACGCGGGCCAGCCGCTCGCGCACGGCGTCAGTGACCTGATCCGCGAGCTCGGCCGGGACGAGCGCGCGCCGGATCGCGGTGCACTTCTGCCCCGCCTTGACCGTCATCTCGGTGACGAGCTGCTTCACGTACAGGTCGAACTCCGGCGTGCCCGGCACGGCGTCCGGGCCGAGGACCGAGCAGTTCAGCGAGTCCGCCTCCGCGTTGAACCGCACCGACCGGCCCACGACGCTCGGGTGAGCGCGCAGCTTGCGCGCCGTGGACGCCGAGCCGGTGAAGGCGACGAGGTCCTGTTCGCCGAGGTGATCGAGCAGGTCACCGGCGCTGCCGCAGACCACCTGCACTGAGCCGTCCGGCAGCAGGCCCGACTCCACGATCAGCTCGGCCAGCCGGGCGGTGAGGTAAGCGGTCTGGCTGGCCGGCTTGACCAGCGACGGCACCCCGGCCAGGAACGCGGGCGCCAGCTTCTCCAGCGGACCCCACACCGGGAAGTTGAATGCATTGATCTGCACCGCGACGCCGTGCAGTGACGTGAGGATGTGCTGGCCGACGAACTGGCCGCCCTTGCCGAGCAGCTCGACCGCCCCTTCGACGTACACGGTGTCGTTGGGCAGCTCGCGCCTGGCTTTGCTCGCGTAGCTCAGCAGCACGCCGATGCCGCCGTCGACGTCGAACTTCGCATCGCCGAGCGTCGCCCCGGTGCGCGCGGAGAGCGCGTAGAGCTCGCCGCGGTGCTCGCGCAGGTGAAGGCCTAGCGACTTCAGCTGCGCGGCTCGCTCGTGGAACGTCAGCTGGCGAAGCGCCGGAGCGCCGACCGAGCGCCCGTACTCCAACGCGGCGCGCATGTCGATGCCCTCGGACGACACGCGGTCGACCTCCTCGCCGGTCACCGCATCGAACACCGGCTGCCCTTCGCCGCTCGGCGTCGTCCAAGACCCGTTCACGTAGCTGCGCAGCATCGTCGACTCCTCGCGCGTCCGACTTCCCGACCGGTCGTTCGGTAGGTTATCGTGCCGGCATGCCCGCTGACCAGACCGTCGATGACCCGGTCGCGGTGATGATGGCCGCAGATGCGGCCTCCCGTGCTCTCGGTATCGAGCTTCTTGACTACGGCGCGGGGCGGGCCACGGCGCGGATGCGGGTGCGCCGCGACATGGTCAATGGGCACGACATCGCGCACGGCGGGCTGGTGTTCAGCCTGGCCGACACCGCCTTTGCCTGTGCCTGCAACAGCTTCGGCCCGGTCACCGTCGCCGCCGCGGCCGAGATCGTCTTCGTCGCGCCGGCCCGCCTCGGGGACGAGCTGGTGGCCGAGGCCGTGCTGCGTACCGCGTTCGGCCGCAGCGGCATCTACGACGTGACGGTCCGGTGCGGTGAGCGGGTGATCGCCGAGTTCCGCGGCCGCAGCCAGACCACTCGGGACACGCAATGACGACGGTCGCCGGGCGGCGGGGGCGGCCGGGCTACGACGTCGAGTCGCTGCTTGCCGTCGCCGTGGAGGTGTTCAACGAGCGCGGCTATGACGGCACGAGCATGGACGACCTCTCCCGGCGGCTGGGCATCGCCAAGTCGGGCATCTACCACCACGTCGCGAGCAAGGAGGAGCTGCTCGAGCTGGCGCTCGACCGCGCGCTCGACGGCCTCTCCGCGGTCGCCGACGAGACCCGCGCGCTGGACGGCCCGGCGATCGACCGGCTGGAACACCTCGTCCGGGGTAGCGTCGCGGTGCTCCAGGAGCGGCTCCCGTATGTCACCTTGCTGCTGCGGGTGCGGGGCAACACCGCGGTGGAGCGGTCCGCGCTGGCCCGCCGGCGGCAGTTCGACCGACTGGTCGCCGGACTGGTCAAGCAGGCCGAGGCCGACGGCGACGTCCGCCCGGACGTCGACCCGGCGATCACGGCGCGGCTGCTGTTCGGGATGGTCAACTCGATTGTCGAGTGGTACCGGCCGAACCGGCGGCGCAACGGCACCCGCCTGGCCGACGCGGTCTGCGCGATCGCATTCGACGGCTTGCGCCTGCGCCGCTGACCAGCGTCGCGATCTCGTGCAGATCGTGTTGCAATATCCGCGCGATCTGCACAAGGTCGGGTGAGCGAGCAGCGCGACCAGCGCGGAGGCGGGCGAGGAGCATGTCGGTCGGCACGCCGTACAGCAGCACGCCCGAGGCCCGCCGCCGCACGACGAAGCGACTGCGCGCCGGCCTGGTCGCGATGGTGCTCGTCGTCATCGGCGGCACGGTCGGCTACATGCTCTACGGATACGGCGTCCTCGACGCGCTGTTCCAGACGATGATCACCGTCACGACGGTGGGATTCGGCGAGGTGCGTCAGTTCAACGCGGGTGCCAAGATCTTCACCATCGTGCTCATCCTCGCCGGGGTGGGGACCGCCGGCTACACGTTCAGCGTGCTGATCGAGAGCCTAGTCGAAGGCTATCTGGGCGACATCTTCGGGAGGCGGCGGATGGAGCAGCGCATCCATGGCATGCACGGTCACGTGATCATCTGTGGCTGGGGCCGGGTCGGGCGTTCGATCGGCCGCTACCTGCGCGCCGCGGCGGCCGAGGTCGTCGTCATCGACGCGGCGGCCGAACGGGTCGCCACCGTCGACGGGCCGTACGTGCACGGCGACGCCTCCGACGAGCAGGTCCTGCGCTCCGCCGGCATCGCCCGGGCCCGGGTGCTCGTCACGGCGCTCAACGCCGACGCCGACAACCTGTACGTCACGCTGACGGCCCGGTCAATGCGGCCGGACCTGCTGATCGTCGCCCGCGCCGCCACCGAGCAGGCCGTGCCGAAACTCTTGCAGGCCGGTGCCGATCGGGTCGTGAACCCGCAGGATCTCGGCGGCGTCCGGATGGCGGCGCTGGCCGTCCAGCCACATGTCGCCGAGTTTCTCGACGTCGTGATGCACGAGGGAAGCCTGGAGTTCCGCCTCGCGGAGGTGGAGGTCGACCCGGACTCGGAGCTGGCCGGTCAGACCCTGCGCAGTGCCCGCGTGCACGACCGCACCGGCACCCTGGTCCTCGCCATGCGCCATCCCGGCAGCACGTTCCGCACCAATCCCCCGCCGACGGCGGAGATCGCCGCCGGGGACGTGCTCGTCGTCATCGGCGACGCCGGGCAGGTGGCCGCGCTGCGAGCCCTCGCCATGTCCGAACGGGCACGCCGCTAAGCAAAGCGGAGCTCACCCGCAGGGCGGCGTCCTCCGATCGGCTGACGCGGCCGTCCACCGACCGCCGCGGTCGCGGTCATCGGCATCGCCCACCGGTCGGCCGGCACAGCGCCGGACCGAACGGCGCGATCGTTGTGCCCAGCCACAACGAAGGAGTCCCCATGCCGACCGTCCAGCCCATGACCGCAGCGCCGACCACCGCCGGGCCGCACCGTGACCGTCACCCTGTCGCACAGGGGCGCGGCAGCCGGCCCGCCTACCCCGATCTCGCCGCGGTCGAGCGCGAGCTCGACCTGCTGACGCGCATGTGCGCGATCTGACCGCGATCGATCACCCACCGGAGATGGCAGCCATGTACGGGGACGTGATGCCGCGCACCGTGCCGACCCGGCCGGCGGGAGGCGCCGCGGCGACCCGGCTCGCGGCACGCGCCCACCGGGCGGTGGCCGAGCGTTCGGCCAGCCGCGGCGGCTGGCTGCTCGCCGGCGCGGACCTCGGCGCGACGTTCGTCTTCGCGGTCGAGGGCGGCTACATCGGCGCCGTCGCCGGTGCGGGCATCGTCGGCATCCCGCTCATGGCGTTCCTCACCGCCATCGGTGGCGGCATCATCCGCGACCTGGTGCTCGGCGAGCCGCCGGCCACCCTGCGCACGCTGCGCTACCCGCTGACGGCCCTCGCCGGTGGTCTGCTCGTCGCCGGCGGCTTCGACTTGCACAGCGTCCCGACACCATTGGTCGTAGCCCTCGACGCCGCGGCGCTCGGCCTGTTCGTAATCGCCGGGGCGAGCAAGTCGCTCGACCGCGGCAGGCGCCTGATTACCGCGATCGTGCTGGGTGCGGTCTCCGGTGTCGGCGGCGGCGCGGTGCGCGACCTGCTCCTCGACCGCATCCCTGCGACGATCTCGACGAGCCCGTCCACCGTCGCGGGCCTCGCCGGCGCGGCCATCGCACTGATCGGCCTGCGCTACGGACGCGGCAACCGGGCGGTCGTCGTGCTCGTCTTCGCGGCCTGCGTGACGCTGCAGGTCGTCGCGGTGTGGCAGGGCTGGAGCCCGGCCACGCTCATCCGGTGACGGGTGGCCGAAACCCGTGCTAGCGACGAGCCGGATTGCACTCGGCCGCTGCCGTTCACGCCCCGCGCGGTCAGCCTGCGATCAGGAATTCGGCCAGACCGTCGAGCAACCGCGCGACGTCCCGGTCGTCGGTGTAGGGCGCGAGGCCGACGCGCAGCCCGCCCCGGTCGCCGAGCCCCAGCCGGCGCGACGCCTCTAGGGCGTAGAACGACCCGGCCGGCGCGTTCACCCCGCGCTCGGCGAGGAATCGGTAGGCCTCGTCCGTGTCGTGGTCGGCGAAGCTCAGCAGCAGCGTCGGCGTGCGGGTGGCCGCGCGGGAGTGAACCCGCACGCCGGGCAACTCGCGCAGCCCATCCTCGACGCCTACCCGCAGCCGGTCCTCGTGCTCGGCGATCGCCGCCATCGCCGAGAGCACGCGTCCCCTCCGGTCCTCGCCGGCCTGCGGCGCGAGACCGGCGATGAAGTCGACCGCGGCGGTGGTGCCGGCCATCAGCTCGTAGGGCAGCGTGCCGAGCTCGAACCGCTCCGGGACGTCGTCCGTCGAGGGCAGCAGCTTCTGCGGATGCAACGTCTCGAGCAGATCCGCGCGCGCCGCGAGCACGCCGCAGTGCGGGCCGAGGAACTTGTACGGCGAGCAGGCGAAGAAGTCGGCGCCGATCCTCGCCACGTCGACTGCTGCGTGCGCGGCGAGGTGGACGCCGTCGACGTAGAACAGCGCGTCGACGTCGTGGACGAGCGCCGCGATCTGTGCGAGCGGCGGTCGGGTTCCGATCAGGTTCGACGCGCCGGTTACGGCGACCAGTCGGGTCCGCTCGGCGAGCACGCTGCCGACATCGTCAGCGGTCAGCTCGCCGGTGGCCGGGTCGAAGTCGGCCCAGCGCAGCGTGGCGCCGGCGGCCTGCGCGGCGAACGCCCACGGGCGGATGTTGGCGTCGTGGTCGAGTCGGGTGACGACAACCTCGTCGCCTTCCCGCCAGGTCCCGGCCAGCGTGCGGGCGAAATCGAAGGTCAGCTGGGTCATGCTGCGCCCGAACACGACGCCGTGCTCGTCGGCGCCGAGCAGGTCGGCTATCGCCGCTCGGGCCGCCTCCACCGTCTGCTCGGCCGCCCGCTCGGCGCGGGTGACCCATCCCCGGTTGGCGATCGCCGAGACCAGCGTGGCGCGGACCGCGTCCGCCACCACGTCGGGGACCTGGGAGCCGCCGGGCCCGTCGAAGTGCGCCGCGCCTCCGCGCAGCGCCGGGAAGTGCGCCCGTATCGCCTCGACGTCATACCCCATGCCCGTTCACGCTAGGCCGTCGCCGCCCAGCAGCCCGATCCGCGTCAAGAGCTGCTCGCCGTCGGGCAGTCGCCCGTGACGGCGCGGCCGAGTGCCTGGGCCGCCTCGCCGACTGCGGTGAGCCGCACGCGCACCGTCGACAGCACTGAGGCAAGCCCGCCGCTCGGCACGGTCTTGAGCGTGTCGGCCAGCTGACCGAGCGCATTCTTGAGCGCGTCCACCTGAGGTGCGAGGTGGTTACCGGAGGCCCCCGCCAACGCGCTGGCCTTGCTCGTCACGTCGTCGACCGCCGCCTGCAGCCCGCCGATTCCCGCAGACAGCGGATTGGTCTGCAGAAGGCGGCTTACCGAGTCCTTCAGCGCCTGGTAGTCGGAGCAGACCGTCGCCGTGCCGGTGCTGGTGCTTGTGCTGGTGCTGGACGACGAGCTGCTCTGCGGTGAACCTCCGCCACCGGACGACGACGAGCAGCCGGCCACCAGCAGCACGGCTGTAGCGATCGCGACGGCAGTACGCGCACGAGGCATCGACACCCCTCCCTTCCGTCGCTCAATCTCAGCACAGTCCACAGCAAAGGAGATGTTGATCTTGGACTAGTGGCGGATATTCGACCACTAGTCAAAGATCAACACATACGCTGCTGACCGCGGGGGTCGGGGTCGCGCCCAGTGACGCGCTGGCCACGCTGGCGCAGCCGTACCTGCCCTGATGACCGGTGTGGTTAGCGACCACGGTCGCGATGGGTACACCTCTGATTCGGCGGAGGGATCAGTCGAGGTGGGAGAAGACGATGCCTACATGGGGGTGGATCCCGATCGGGATCGCGATACTGGTCGTACTCGTGGTGATCGTCGCGGCGATCATTGCCCGGCAACGCCGCACCGCTGCATTGCGGGATCGGTTCGGCGACGAATACGAGCGCACGGTGGGCGCCGCACCGGGCCGGCGATCCGGTGAGGCGCAGCTGCGGTCGAGGGAGCAGGAACGCTCCGGTCTCAGCATCCGGTCGTTGCCCGAGGCGAGCCGGCTCCGTTTCGCCGAGGAGTGGCGCGAGATCCAGACACGCTTCGTCGATCAGCCGGCACAGGCCGTGTCCGCAGCGGACACACTGGTCACCCGGGTGATGGAGCAACGCGGCTACCCGGTCGCCGACTTCGACAAGCGGTCGGACCTCATTTCGGTGGACCATCCGGGGCTGGTGGAGAACTACCGGTACGCGCATGGCGTGAACGAGCGCAACCTCGCACAGCGCGCGACCACGGAGGAGCTACGCGACGCGTTCCTTCGTTACCGGTCGCTGTTCGACGAGCTGCTCCGCCCAGACGCCGGCGAGACCGGCGTCGGCGCTGGTGCCGGTACGGGTCAGGCCGTTGCCGGCATCGGTCCCGACGGGGCTGGCCCTGCCGGTGTTAGCCCTGACGGCGCGTCGCCGAGCGCAAGCGCCCCTACCGGTTATGCGGCAGACCCCGGCGCGGTGGGTACCAGCGCGGTCGCACAGGACAGGGCGGCAATGGACGATCCTCGTTCGGCGGAGCCGGCACCGGATCAGCCGCTGGGCCCGGCCCGCCGGGCCGACCAACCGTAGACAGTGACTGGTCGACGAGGACTGGTCGACGAGCTCACTGAGGTGATGCCCGGCCGGCCGGCCGACCCGGGCGCGTCACCGCCACCCCTTCGACAACGTCCGCGACAGCTACGACAAGAAGACTGCCGCACCGATCTCCAAGCTGCGCCAGCTGACGATCACCGCGGTCGAGCAGCAGATGCTGCACGAGTACAGCGAGTGCTACCTGTACTACTCGTTCTTCGAGCAGGAGGTCGACCCGAAGATCAAGGCGATCTGGGAACTGCACCTGCAGATGGAGATCGCCAGCTGCACGCAGCAGCCGAACTGCTGCGCAGCGCCCGGGAAGCCGGATAGCCCTCAGCTTTCGCGGACGACGTCATTCGGCGACTTGTCCGGCCGCAGTCCGCGCCACGACGGATGCCGCAGCCGACCGTCGCCCGTCCACTCGGTGAACGCCACTTCGCCGACCAGCCGAGGCGTCACCCATCGGGCATCGCGGGCATCGGCACGCGGCACCGGCGGGTCGAACGGGGACGTCTTGCGGGCCAGGCGAGCGAACCGCGCCGCCAAGTCGTCGAGCATCGCGTCGGTGAAGCCGGTGCCGACCTGGCCGACGTAGCCGAGACCACTCTCACCGGGGATGCCCAGCAGCAGCGCGCCGACCGTGCCGGACCGGCGGCCCTTGCCCGGCGACCAGCCGCCGACGATGACCTCCTGGGTGCGGATGTTTTTCACCTTCACCCAGTCCGGCGAGCGGCGTCCGGGGCGGTAGCGCGACGTCAGCCGCTTGGCGACGACCCCCTCGAGGCCTTGCTGCCGGCTGGCGTCGACGGCACCGGCGCCGTCGCCCTCGAAGGCGGGCGGGGTCTGCCAGCAGATGCCGTTCAGGTCGAGGTCTTCGAGGAACTCGCGGCGCTGCGGGTAGGGAAGGTCGAGCAGCGAACGTCCGTCCAGGTGCAGCAGGTCGAAGATCAGATAAGCGACGGGGGCGCTGTCTGCGAGGCGCCGCGCCTGGGCGGCGGAGGCCACGTGCATGCGGCGCTGCAGCCTGCCGAAGCTCGGCCGGCCGTCGTCGTCGAAGCTCACGATCTCACCGTCGAGGAGGGCCTGGGTGCTGCCGAGCTGCTCGCCGAGCGCGCGCAGCTCCGGGTAGCTGACGGTGACGTCGCGGTCGTTGCGGGACGAGATGGTGATCCGGCCGCCCTCGACAGCGACCAGGGCGCGCACGCCGTCCCACTTCATCTCGAACGCCCACTGGGCTTCGTCACTCGGCAGCTCGCCGAGCGTGGCCAACATCGGTGTGATGTGCTCGGGCAGCGGCTGCCAATCGGGGCGGGCCGGGGCGTCCATGCGGTGCATCATCCAGTTCTTGCCGCCGGTCTGGAACAGCACGAACCGGCCATGCACCCGCTCGCCGTCGAGCACGACCTTCACCTCGCGGTCGGTCCACTTCTCGGCGCGGTACGTGCCGCGGTCCCAGATGGTGACCTCGCCGCCGCCGTATTCCCCCTGCGCGATGTGTCCCTCGAACGTCGCGTATCCCAGCGGGTGATCCTCGACGTGGACGGCGAGATGGTTGACCTTCGGGTCGGGCGGGATCCCCTTCGGCACCGCCCACGACACCAGCACGCCGTCACGTTCCAGCCGGAAGTCCCAGTGCAGCGAGCGCGCGTGATGCTCCTGGATGACGAAGGAACTCCCCGAGCCGGCCACGGCCTGGCCGGCCGGCATCGGCTCGGGCGTGCGGGCCGGATGGCGCTTGCGGCGGTACTCCTCCAGCGCGGCCACGACCCCATGATGCCGGTGGGCTACACGGTGTGGCGCAACCAGACGGTGACGCTGCGAACGCTGGCCGGCACGGTGACCGTCCCGGAGCGCTGGTCGACGACGCCGGTGCTGGCCCGAGCGATGTTCTCGACGAACCCGGGCAGTTGGAAGAGCACCGGTCCGGCCGGCCGCTGGCCGCTCAACGCCAGGGTCACCGCGACGCCACGCGTGCTGACGGTCAGCCCGATGCGCTTGCCGTTCACCGTCGGTACGTTGGCCAGCCGGATCACCGCGCCGGTGCGCACCCACGCGTCCGGAACGCCACGCCCGACGATCAGTGCGCCGTCAGCCCGCTGCGCGACGAGCGAATCGAGGAGCACCAGGTTGGCGTTGGCCATTCCCCAGGCGTGCGGGGACGAGCCGTTGCCGCTCTCCGGGTGGGTGCCGACCCACGGTGAGCCGGGGTTCGGGAACTGCTGGCTCTCCCACCACGAGTACGGGCCGCTCTGCCCGTTCGCGATCATGAACTGGTAACTCTTGATGCCCTGATCGCGGTACTGCGTGCTGGCCAGCCCCCACTCGCCGTAGCCGGCGTTGTAGGCGGTGCTGAAGTACTGGGTCGGATAACCGCCGAACGTGTTCGGCGGCAGCTTGCCGACCAGCCGGCCGAACCCGTAGCGATAGGTGGCGTCGATGAGGTTCAGGCCCGGCCCGCTGCGCGCAGCGCCGAACAGGTAGCCGTCCCACGCCCAGCGGCCGAACAGGAACGGCGCGGCCCAGTTGGCGTCCTCCGGGTTGACGCAGCGGTTGTCCGTGTTCGGCTCGACCATCGAGCACGGCAGGTAGTTCAGGTGGTAGGTCGAGATCGTCGCGTCCAGCGTGCGGTTCGTGGCGGCGAGCAGGCTGCGGTACTGCGCGGCCGCCCAGCGCGCCTCGCCGGTCTCGCCGATCTGCTGCGCGATCCACTGGTAGGTGGCAAGGCCCGTCAGCGCCTCATAGTTGTCGATCGTCCAGAAGCCGTTGGCGTCGATGTCGTTGGTCATCTGCATGATCCCGCCGGGACCGGTGCGGTCGGCGGCGATCAGGTGCGCGGTGTCCTTGATGCTCGGCTCGCTCTTGCCGGCCGGCCCTTCCGTCGCGAAGTTGGCCTTGACGAACGCCCGGTCGCCGGTCTTGAGCAGGTAGATCGCCCACGGCCACGGGTAGGTCCACACGCCGTCGTCGTACTGGGTCTGGGTGCCGACGACGTAGCGCGCACGGTCGAGCAGGGCATGGGCGTTCGTGAAGTAGCCCTGGTTGAAGAGGTTGGCGAGGATGCCGATGACGTCGTGGCTGAACTCCTTGTCGTAGCCGTTGGCGCCGGTCTTCAGCTCGCTTCCGGAGCGGATGATCTGTGTGTAGATGAACCCGGTCCGGTAGGCGTCGATCAGCTGCTGGTCGGGCAGTTGGACGATCTGCGCGATCCCGTCCAGCTGGCCGTTCCAGAAGGCCCGCATGTGCGCGTAGTGCCGGTCGAAGCCGCCGGCGGCGACGAGCGCGCTCGACGACGGCCACGGATAGCTGCCGCCGAAGCGGTCCGCGGCGACGACGTAGTCATGGTCGACCGTGCCGCCGGGACCCACGCTCAGCGGCGCTGAGTCGAGCGGGATGAGGCCCGACGACGGCTGCGGGTCGATCCGCACGGCGTGGCTGGTCGGGTTGTGCACCTGCACCCTGCTGTAGATGACGACGTAGGCGTGGCCGCCGATCGTGACCTTGTCACCGAAGTTGGTGATGGCGATGTCGGCGCCGTCGCGCGAGAAGCGGGTCACCAGCGCCGGCAGGTAGCCCTCGGCGTTGCTCCACGTGGTCCGGCTGTCGTCGTAGATGCCGTAGCCGTAGAGCTGCCCGGTGACCGCCCCGGTGCTGCCACTTCCCGGCGGATTGCCGGTGACGACGAAGAAGCTGCCGCCGAGGCAGGCGACCACGCCCTGGCTGTTGCCCGCCCAACCGATCACGCTCGCGTCGCCGAACGTGCCGTAGACGGTCTGGTTGCCTGCCGGGCCGTTGGGCGAGCACGGATACGGTGGCGCTACCGGTGCGGAGACAGCCGGAGTCGGCGCAGCCCCGGACGGTGCTGCCGCGACCAGCAGCGCGGCGCAGAGGGCGACGACGGCTGCGGCGACGACTGATAGATGACGGGACGAACGCGCAATCCGAGCCATGACGACACTCCCCACTGCGATGCGGTAGCCGACTGCGGCTGATGGCGGCACCTCCTGCTTCCCCACGCCGCGGACACGCGAAACGGCAAACCGACGCGGCCGGCTCGGATCGTCCTGCCTGATCAGGCAGTGATACGAGGTCAGCGGCGGAGTCGCTGAGCGGTCTCCGCCCGGTTGCTGATGTTCGCCGCTGGGTCGACCGATCGGCGGACGGCAGGATCAGCCGAGCGATCCGCCGGCTGGCCGACCCGACGGAGCCGGTAACGCTTTCAGACTGATCTCAGCCGGCCGTGCGCCGGGTCGAGAAGGAACCAGAAAGATGACCACTAGCACCCCCATCAGCCCGGTCCAGGGTGACTGGGCACCGGCAGTTCGGCCGGCCGAGCGCGTGGACCAGGCGCGCTACTGGACCGGCGCCGCGCTCAGCGCGCTCATCGCCGGACTGGCCGGCGTGGCCGGCCTGGTCGCCGCCCACGGCATCGCCCATGTGCCGGTGCTGCTAGCGCGGGGCACGACCCTCACGCCGGTGCACGCGACCGTCTACGGCCTGCTCGCCGCGGCCTGCGCGCTCGCCGCCGCTGCGCTCTACGCCGGGATGCTGCGACTGGCGCCGCGGCCGAGCACCTACTACAGCTGGCTGATCGGCATGCTGACGCTGCTCGCCGTGCTCCTGCCGTTCACCAGCACGGTCGCGTTGAGCTCGCAGATCGCATTCAGCGCGATCAACCTGCTGGTTGGGCTGATCGTCATGGTGCTGGTGCCGCTCGCCGCCGTGCATGCCCGCCTAACGTGATCTAGGTGCGGATCCGTCTGGATAGCGACGGAAGCGCACCTAGATCGCATCGGGCTCGCCAAGCTCGGGGGAAGATGTGGTTCACGTGCGTCTTCACCGTCGTCTCGGACACGTGCAGCGTCGCGGCGATGTCGGCGTTGGACAGCCCGCCCGCGATCAACCCGAGCACCTCGGCCTCCCGCCGGGTCAGCCCGTCCGGCAGGTCACCGTCACGCGGCGGCGGCGGGACGATCTGCACCGATCCCAGGGCGTCCAGCAGCCGGGACTGCACCCCGGGGTCGAGCAGCGCCTCGCCGCGGGCCACCGTCGCGATCGCCCGGGCGATCTCGTCCGGGTCGGCGTCCTTGGTCAGGTAGCCGCGCGCGCCGGCCTTCAGCGCCGCGAACACCGAGGCGTCGTCGGCGTACGTCGTTAGCACCACCACCCGGACGCTCGGGTGCTCGTCGCGGATGCGCCGGGTCGCCTCGATGCCGTCCAGCACCGGCATCCGCAGGTCCATCAGCACGACGTCCGGGACGAGCCGGCCGACCAGTTCCAGCGCCTGCGCACCGTCCTCGGCCGCGCCGACCAGTTCGACATCCGGGAGCATGCGCAGCACGAGCGAGAGCCCGTCGCGCACCACCCGCTGGTCGTCGGCCAGGAGCACGGTGACGCTCACCGCTGCGCCCGTCGACAGGCAGGCGGACCTCGAGCCGGAAGCCGCCTTCGGTCAGCCCGGCGGTGAGCGTGCCGCCGAGCAGGCGCGCGCGCTCAGCCAGCCCGGCCAAGCCGAAACCCGGGTCGGTCCGGGCGATGCCCGGTCGGTCCGCGGTGTTGACGACGGCGAGGACGACCGTCGCCGGCCGCCAGCTCAACGTGATCCGGGCACACGCGCCCGGGGCGTGCTTGCGCACGTTCGACAGCCCCTCCTGAGCGGCCCGGTAGAGCGCGAGCCGCTGCTCGGCGGTCAACGCGCCGTACCCGGCTCGCCGCACTGGCGGGCATCGGGTACGCCGCGGTATGGATCATCGGACTCTTCGCGGCGCCGTCCGCGCCCTCGGCGACGGCCACCCCCGCGCAGGTGCAGCGGTACTTCACCGCGCACGGCACGGCTGCGCTCGCCCAGTCCTGGCTGATCCACGGTCTGGCAGGCCTCGCACTGGCGGTCGTGACCCTGGCCCTGGCCCACCGGCTGATCGGCACGCCACGCCTGGTCGCTGCCGGTGCCGGACTCGCCGCGAGCGCCGTCTCACTCTCGCAGGTCGCGTTCATGCAGGCGCTGCACGCGCACGTCGTCGGCGGAGGCACCGCCAGTGGCACGGCGCGATGGTTCGACGCCATCAACACCGCCGACAGCGTCAAGCTTGCGTTGCTCGGCGTCCTGGTCGCCACCGTGACGCTCTCCGCCTGGACCGCCGGATGGCTCCCCCGCTGGCTGTGCTGGCTCGGTGCGGTTCTCGGCCCGCTGCTGCCGCTCTCCGGCGCGGCGTTCCCGTTGCGCAGCAGCGCGCTGTACGCCGCGCTCTACCTGAGCCTTCCGCTACTGCTCGTCTGGATCGCCGGCGCGGCGGTCAGCGGCACGCGGGCGGTTCGTGAATCGGCGCCTGCGGCTGGGTAGGACCACCGCGTGACACGCATCGGGTACACGTTGATGTGCGAGCAGCGGGCGCCGGCCGGGCTGGTCCGCGACGCTGTAGCCGCCGAGCAGGCGGGCTTCGACTTCGAGGTGATCAGCGACCACTACTTCCCGTGGCTGGACGCCCAGGGTCACGCCCCCAACGCCTGGGTGGCGCTCGGCGCGATCGCCCAGGCGACCTCCCGGGTGGACCTGATGACCTACGTGACCTGCCCGACCATGCGGTACCACCCGGCCATCGTCGCGCAGCAGGCGGCGACGGTCGGGCTGCTCTGCGGCGACCGGTTCACGTTGGGGCTCGGCGCCGGCGAGAACCTCAACGAGCACGTGATCGGGGCGGGCTGGCCGCCGGTGAACGTCCGCCACGAGATGCTCGAGGACGCGGTGCAGATCATCCGGGCGCTGTTCGGCGGCGGGTACGTCAGCTACCGGGGCCGGCACCTCGCCGTCGACTCGGCCAAGCTCTGGGATCTCGGCGCCGCGCCGCGCATCGGCATCGCCGTCTCGGGCCAGCGCTCGGCGCGACTGTCCGGCGAGCTCGCCGACCTGATGATCGCGGTCGAGCCCGATGCGCAGCTGGGCGAGGACTTCGCCGCTGCCGGAGGCGCCGGCAAGCCCCGGGTCGGCCAGGTGCCGATCAGCTGGGACCGCTCGCCGGACAAGGCCGCAGCCCGCGCGCACGAGCAGTTCCGCTGGTTCGGCGGCGGCTGGAAGGTCAACTCCGAGCTTCCCGGCACCGCGGCCTTCGCCAGCGCGACCCAGTTCGTCCGGCCCGATGACGTCGCCGACGCGATCCCGTGCGGGCCGGACGTCGACGCCCACGTCGCCGCCGTTCGCGAGTTCGTCGACGCCGGGTTCACCGACGTCGCGATCGTGCAGATCGGCGGCGACACCCAGCCGGAGTTTCTGCGTTGGGCCGAGACCGAACTCCTGCCCGCGCTGCGCGCCGAGACGAAGTGACTCAGCTCGCTGCGCCGACAGGTGTGCCCGCGAAGACCTCGACGAGCTTGGCGCAGAACGCGTCCAGGTCGTCGGGCTTGCGGCTGGTGACCAGCGTGTTCCGGCCGCCGGCGCAGACGACCACCTCTTCGTCGACCCACTCGCCGCCGGCGTTGCGGATGTCGGTCTGCAAGCTCGGCCACGAAGTTAGCCGGCGGCCGCGGACCACGTCGGCCTCGACCAGCGTCCATGGTCCGTGGCAAATGACCGCCGCGGGCTTGCCGGCCTCGAAGAACGCTCGGACGAACCGCACCGCACTCTCGTCCGTGCGCAGTTGATCGGGGTTGGCCACCCCGCCCGGGAGCACGATTGCGTCGTACTCGCCGACCTCGAGTTGCTCGGTGGTGACATCCACGTCGAACGTGTCGGCCTTGTCCAGGTGGTTGAACGCCTGGGCCTTGCCGGACTTCGGGGCAGCGAGCACCGCGCGCCCGCCGGCTTGCTCGACGGCCTGCCACGGCCGGGTCAACTCGGCCTGCTCGATACCTTCGTTGGCTACAAGGACGCAATAGTCTTTCCGGACAGTTCGGATGGCATCGGACCTCTCCTTCCAGAACATGGCAATGCGTGTTGGGCTACCCGCAGCGTGGAGCCGCAAAACCTGCGCTGATCGCGGTTGTTATCCGGGTTCGCCGCGGGCCTTGCGGACGCCGACCACCGCGATGTTCACGACCGCGAGCAGGCCCACCACGCAGGCGGCGACGACGAAGCCAACCGGCGCGTCGGCCACAGCCAGCGCCGCCGCGCCTCCGCCACAGACCACCACGCCGAAGATCGCCAGCACCAGCCGCAGCGTGAGCGCGCTCTGCGCCGGGGGCGCGCCGCCGAAGCCGGCGGTCGGGTCATGGTAGTCGGGCAAACCTCGCGCATAGTGTGCCCGCCGCGTCTCTCGACTGCCACGCCCGCCGGGCGTGTCGCGCTGCGGGATCTGGTCGCTCATGACGGTGTCTTACCCGTCGACGCGACGCAATCCGCGCGAGGCGGACGGTCAGCGGCGGGCAGTGCGGGCGGGCGTCCGGCGGCAACGACGGTGTCACTCGGCGTGAGACTCGAGACGGTCGCCAGACCGGCCGCCTGCCAGGCGTGGAAGCCGCCGATCACATCGGTCGCGACAACGCCGAGGGAGTTGAGTGCGTCCGCAGCGAGCGACGATGTGTAGCCGTGCGAGCAGAGGACGATCCAGCGCTGTCCTGCGCGCGCTTCGGGCAAACGCGACAAGGAGGACGGCGTGAGACGCCATTCGAGATGGTTCCGCTCGACGACGAGCGCACCGGGCACCTCCCCTTCAGCCGCCCGCTGCCAGCCTGGGCGGATGTCGACCAGCAGCCAGCCGCATCGCAGCAGCCGCAACGCCTGCGCCGGCGTCGCCCGGCGCAACCGCGAGCGGGCGTCCGCCAGCAACTCCTCGACGGACCCGAACCGGATCACGACGCCAGCCTCGGCGCACCCGACTCCGGGTCGTCGGTAACCAGTGACCGGACCCTACGCAAGCCGCCGCTGTCGAGTTCGTAGAACGTCATCGACGTCAGCGGCGGTGAGTAGGCGTGGACGCTCACCGCGGGCACCGGCCCGAGGTTGCGGACGTCGTGGACGTGCCGCGGCCCGAACCCGACACTGCGGCCGGCGACGGAGCGGACATCGCTGAGCGCGCCCCGTCGCACGACCGACTCGGTCAGCTCGCCGCGCACCACCGTGAACGCCCCAGCCGACCCGCCGTGATCGTGTAACTGGGTTCCCTGCGTCGGGAGCCAACTGATCAGCCAGACGTCGACCCGAGGATCTCGATAGATCCGCCGATGCCAGCGTTCGCTCATGTCGAACGACACGAACGGGTAACTGCCCCGTGCCGCGTCGGCGGCGTACAACCGGGTGAAATCGATCAGCTGCACCGGGTCGAGCGCATGGCCCCACGCACGGCGGCGCGACGCGCGCACCATCCCAATGTCTCCTGTCAGAATGAGGCGACTGAGTCAGACAGCAACCCGGTCCTGACAGCACTCGTCGAATGCCCTAGCGCGGAGACCCACCCATGCCACTGAGCGTCTGCCGCCGACAAGCGGCGCGCGATGCCCGATGGAGAACATGCCTCGATCGTGCCAGTCCCTTGACTAGTTTGTCTATAGCCTAGCTAGACTTGCCGGTGCACAAGAAGGCGTGCGAGCGCGGCCAGTAGTGACGGGAGCACATCGCTTCGCGATCGCCGCCCATATGCCGGCACCAACGGCCGCTCCGCCTGCCCGGTGCCGGTCCGCGGATCGCCCCCGGCCGGCACCGCTCAGCCGCCGAGGTAGGACATCTCGGCGCGGGGCTCGCCGGCCGCGAGGCCGGTGCCGCGCAGCTCGGAGTACCGGTCGTCGCGGACGGCCCAGACCTCGCGCAGGCGCGCCTCCAGGTCGGCGTCGCTGATGCCCGAGCGCAGCAGCGTCCGCAAGTCCCGGCCGTGCGCGGCGAACAGGCAGGTGAACAGTTCGCCGACCGCCGTTACGCGGGCCCGGGTGCACGTCCGGCAGAACGGGCGGGTGACCGAGCCGATCAGCCCCAGCTCGCCGCGGCCGTCCCGGAAGCGATACCGCTCGGCCACCTCGCCGGGGTAGGTCGGGCCGACCGGCTCGACCGGGTAGACGGCCGCCACCCGGTCCAGCACCTCGGCGGCTGGCACGACCTCGTCGCCCTGCCAGCCGTTGGTCGCGCCGACGTCCATGTACTCGATGAACCGGATGACGTCGCCGTGCTCGCGGGCGTAGTCGACCAGTTCGAGCACGCCGTTGTCGTTGACGCCGCGCTTGAGCACCGTGTTGAGCTTGATCGGCGAGAAACCGGCCTGCCGGGCCGCCTCGATGCCGGACAGCACCTGGCTGAGCGGGATCACGGTGTCGGACATCGCCCGGAACACCGCCGGGTCGAGGCTGTCCAGGCTGACGGTGAGGCGGCGCAGCCCCGCCCGGCGCAGCCCATCGGCCTGCGCTCCCAGCAGCGATCCGTTCGTGGTGAGTGCTATGTCGGTGATGCCGGGAGTGCCGGCGATATCCCGCACCAGAACGTTGAGGTCACGGCGCAGGAGCGGTTCGCCGCCGGTGATGCGGATCTTTGTGACCCCGATTCGAGCGAACACCCGCACCAGCCTGGCCAGCTCCTCGTAGCTCAGCAGCTGCGAACGCGGGACGAACGCGTGGTCGGCACCGAAGAGTTCACGCGGCATGCAGTACCTGCAGCGGAAGTTGCACCGATCCGTGACCGACAGGCGCAGATCACGCAGTTGCCGGCCGAGCAGGTCCGTCGCCGTCACCAGGCAATCCTATGGGTGCGGGAAGGGTCAGGACCGGTCGTAGCGGGTCGGCGGGAACGGATGCTTCTCGGTGAGCGGGTACAGCTCGCCCTCGTCGATCTGGCGCCGGACCTCCGCCATCTCCTCGCGGTACTCGTCGGTGTCGGTTGGGTCCACGGCGGACGGCGCGTCGGTCGCGGGCGGTACGTCGGCTGGGTCGTAGGCTTCGAGGCCGGCCTCGACGCGCTCCCGTTCGGTGCGTTCGGCGAGGGCGTCGTCGTCGACGTGCGGTGACGCGCCACCGTGCTCCCGGCGGTCTCTCGACCCGCCGAGAACGTCGTCGGGCTGGGGATGATATTCGGCCATTGACGCCTCCTCGGTCGGCGATCGTCCAGCCGGCTCGTCGCAACCGGTCGACCTCGTCGACGGTAGTCCCACGACGGTCGCGATGCCGCCGTCGCCGACGCACCGGCAAACCTGTGCGGGCCAACCCGCCGAATGCCTATTGCCAAGTCGCCATGATCAGGTCTACGTTCCGTAACGGCCAGGGCACCGAGAGCCAGCCGCCGGGATTGGCGCCGTCCCTGAACACTTGCTGTGCGGGTAGGGGCCTCGACGTGGCGAACCGGCGCGAGCTCGAGACGGTGCCCCCGTCTGCGCCCCGCCGACCCCGCTGCCTCGGTCGTCGCATCCTCGTGACCGCTACTTCAGCCGGGATGGTGGCCGCGGTTGCCGTTCCGGCTCTACCCGCGTCGGCGGCATTCCCGGTCGCGGCCCAGGCTGGCGCGCGACCCGCTGCGGCGGCTCATCCGGTCGGCTCCCGGGCCGTCACGCAGCGGTCGGGCGCCGCTGTTGCGCGGCCCGGCACGCGCCGGGTGCGCATCACCTACCGCGTGCTTCAGCCCGGCCCGACGACGGATATGACCTACCTGCCGGCGGCGCCCGGGCCGGCCGCTGTCGGAGCTCCCGCCTCGTCGCAGCGGCTCACCACAGTGGTGGCTCGCGTCGCCGCGCCCGGCCAGGTTCGCGCCGGCGCGGGCACCGGCAGCGCCAGCGCGCCGGCCGTCCTTCACTTCGTGCCAGCCGCCGCGCCAGCTGCCCGCCCGAACACATCGTCCTCGGCTCCAGCGACCGCCAGTAGCCAGCAGACCGGCTCGTCGAGCTCACCGTGCGTGACCACTACCACGGGCAGCACGCCCGAGGCGTCCGGTAGCTCGTCGTCGAGCAGCTCGTCGAGCACGAGCACGTCGAGCACGACCCTCACCTGCGGCCCGGGGGCCGCGTCGAACGGTTCGTCGGGGACGTCACAGACGTCGGGCAGCGGCACGGGCGGCAGCGGTACGTCGGGTTCCGGCACTTCGGGCTCGACTAGCGGATCGTCCGGGACCGGCTCGAACAGCAGCACGCCGCCGAGCGGAAGCGACTCGTCCGGCAGCTCCTCGGGCAGCTCCTCGGGCAGCAGCGGCGCACCCGCCGGCAACTCGTCCAACTCGGCGGCGGGCTCGCCCAGCACCTCCCCATCGACCGGATCGACCAGCCCATCGAGCAGCTCGGACGGGTCGACGAGCGGCTCAGCGGCCGCCGCGACGACCGGCTCGTCCTCCTCGAGCGGGTCGGCGAGCACGGCGAGCGGGCAGCAGGCCGCGGATTCCTCCGCCTCGACGACGTCGGGCGCAGCGACGGATGGCAGTGACCACAGCGCCGACAGCGCCGGGGCGCACCCGCTCACCGGCGGGGGCGCAACCTCGGCGACTGACACTGGCTCGGCGGCCGGCACGAGCTCGGCGGCCGGCACGAGCGCCGCGTCGACCGGTTCGACGGCGGACCCGACCACTGCCACGGACGCAACCCCGGATGCCTCCACAGGCTCGACCGGCAGCACGTCGACCGGCGCCGCTGAGCCGGCCACATCCGCGACGGGGGCCACGTCTGACGCGTCGGCTGCCGGTTCCGACCCATCCTCGGCGAGCGCGCCGGCAGCCTCGACGGACTCCTCGGCATCGTCCGCCGCCTCCTCGACGCCGACGACGGCCTCCTCCACCTCGACGACGGCGTCATCCGGTGGGTCGGACGTCTCGGCGACGCTGCCCCCGGCGAACCAGGCCGCTGCGGCGCCACCCGCCGCCGGCGGCACGACCAACACCGCGAACGACGCATCGAGCACCACGGTGTCGAGCATCGCGGTGTCGAGCACTACCTCCGCACAGACGACCGACTCCGGTCGCGTGCCGCCGCAGACCACCGCGGTCACCTCGGCGCAGATCTCGCCAACTCCCTGGACCTACCGCACGAGCGGCGGGTCGCAGCACCAGGTGACGCTGAGCACGTCCGCCGGGGACCTCGTCCTCGTCGACGACGGCGTGACCGTGCAGCGGCTGCTCACCGAGGTCAGCGAGGTGCAGATCCTCGCGGGTGACGGCAACACGGTGCTGCTCGCCGTCGACCCGGCCAGCGGCCTGCTCGTCCCGGTCATGTTCGACGGCGGCGCGGCGACCGGGTCGCTGACCATCCAGGCCGGCGGACTCGTCTGGACCATCACGGCCGACCGCGGCGGCGCGGTCACCGGCAGCGGGCTCGCCACCGTCACCTATCGCGACGTCTCGGCGATCGTCGGCGGCAGCGGCACCCTGCGCGGCCCCGCGCAGGACACCACCTGGACGGTGAACGCGCCCGATGCGGGCTCAGTGGCCGGGCAGGCGTTCCGCGGCTTCGCCAACCTGACCGGCGAGGCGGACCACAGCAACACGTTCGTCTTCGAGCACGGCGGAAGCATCAGCGGCACCGTCGACGGCGGTGGCGAGGGCACGCTCGTGCTGGACGGTGTCGGCGGCAGCGTCGAGTCGAGGCCGTCCGGGCCACACTCCGGAACCATCACGTTCGAAGGCCGCCCGATCAGCTACCTGGGCATGACGCCGATCGACGTCAGCGGCACCAGCGACCTGGTCGTCACCGGCACCGCCGCCAACGACACGCTGCAGCTCGGAGTCGACCCGGCGATCTCCGGGCACTACCGGGTGGTCAGCACGACCGGCTCGATGGAGAGCGTCTCGTTCGCCGCGCCGACCAGCTCGCTAACCGTGGCGGCGACTGTCGGCGGCGACACGGTCGAGGTGATCGGCAGTGTGCGGCTGCCCGGCGTCGCGCTCACCCTGCAGAGCCAGACCATCACCATCGACCCGGGCGTCACGATCGACACCTCCAATGCCGGCCACGACGGCGCCGTGACCTTCACGGCAGCGGACACCCAGAAGGCCACCGCGTCGGTCACCATCACGAACGCGACGATCAAGGCCGGCGCCGTCGAGGTGACCGCTACCGCGTCCGGCACCGGGTCCACGGCCTCCGCCGTCGTCGCCGTTCTCGGCGCGTCCTCGATCACGGCTAGCGGCAGCGTGACGCTTGCGAGCTCCGCGAATGTGACGACCACCGGCACGCCGCAGCTCGACACGACCGACGCCGTGTTCAACGCCGCGGACGTGACGAGCAGCGCGCTCACCCACGTCTCCGGAACCAGCTCGATCGCCGCCGGTGGGACGCTGTCCGTTCTGGCCAGCAATGTCACGTCCGTCACGGTGAATGCCGACGCCAGCGGCGCCACGGTGGGCGCGGGCATCGCTATCGCGACCGTCAAGGCCAGTACCGCCGCCTACATCGACGGCACGGGTGGCATCTCGGCCACCGGACTGACGGTCGCCGCCGATGGCAAGAACACCGTGGTGACCACCGCCAAGGCAAGCCCGGGCGGATCCACCGGGAACCAGACCGCGCCGGACACGCTGACCGACGGCCACGCCAACGTGCCGGCGGGCGCGGTCGGGATCGCGGGCGCGCTGGCGTTCACCAACCTGACGTCGACCACGATCGCCTACATCGCCCCGACCACTGCCATCTCCCTGACCGAGCGCGGGGCCGCGCCGATCCAGGTCCGCGCCACGTCGGCCAGCAACGCATCGGCGACCGCCGACGGCAGCGCGGTCGGCGGCAGCTCCGCGGGTGTCGGCAACGCGGTCGCTGTCAACCTCGCGACCGTCACCACCCGCGCATACGTCGACCACGTCACGGTGAAGTCCGGCGGCATCCAGTTGACGGCGAGCAGCAAGCCGGCCAGCGGGCGGAACGCGTTCGCCGCGACGGCGACGTCCGGCGCCGGGGGCTCTGCGCTGGTCGGCTTCGGCGGGTCGCTGGCGGTGAACGTGGCGACGCTGAACACGTCGGCGACGCTGCCGGCGTCTGCGACGCTAACCATCGCGCGCGGCGACGTGGGGATGACCGCGTCGTCGGCGTCGAGCGACGACGTCCTGGCGCAGCCGGCGACGGTCTCCGGCAGCAAGGTCGGCATCGGCACGACGCTCGCCCTCAACATCGTCAACGACACGACCGCAGCCGGTCTCGGGGACAATTCGACGCTGACCGGCGCGCACAACCTGACCCTGACGGCCACCTCCGACGACCCGACGACCACCATCGCCCAGGGCGGCGCAATGTCCTCCGGTGTGGCCGTCGCCCCGGTGATCGCGATCACCTACTCGAACGTCCGCACCACCGCCGATGTCGGCAGCGGAGCGCCGTTGCAGCTGACCGGCAACCTGGCCGCGACCGCCACGCAGACCGTCTCGGTCACCACGACGGCGACCGGTGACGTCAACGGTGCGGGTGCCGCAGTCGGCGTCGCGCTCGCCCTGACGTTCGCCAACCACTTCGACCAGGCGACCACGCTGCGCAACGTCACGGCGGCCGGCAACGTCACGTTCTCCGCCAGCTCGTCGGCCACGACGGCGACGTCGGCGGCGTCCAGCGCGAACGGCGCCCCGGGCGACGACGGCACCCAGCCCACGCCGATCGATCAGGTTGTCGCAGCGCGCAACCTCGGCGACAGCGAGGCTCCTGCTTCCGGTGCGTCGGGTGACGGCACGGGCGGCTCCGGCCCCAGCAAGACGCCTCCCCCGCCCACCACCCCGGACGGCACGGTCACGGTGGCCGCCGCGGTCTCCGTCAACGTGCACAACTCGACGGTCGATGCGTCGCTCGCGGGAGTCAGCGTCACCGCTGGCGGCAAGCTGAGCCTCACTGGGAGGTTGGGCGGCGGCGCGGTCTCGAGCGCCAGCGGCGCGGCGTCAGCGCGCGCGCCCCCGAACGGCGTGGCCACCATCGCAGCTGCAGTCGCCATCAACGTGGTCCACGCCGCAGTCCGCGCAGACGTAGGACCCGCCACTAAGATCGTCGCGACCGGGTTAAGCCTCTCGGCCACGACCGCCACGGACACCGCACCACAGAGCTTCACCACCACGGCGACGTCAGGCGCCGGCGGTGGCGGCAAGATCGGCGTTGCCGGATCCGTCGCCATCCAGTCCCTCTCCCTGACCACCTCGGCCTCGCTGCTCGGCAGCACGAGCGGCTCGACGGCCATCACCCTCCTCGGCACCACGCCGGACCTCTCCCTCGTCGCGTCGTCCACCGCCGTCAGCACGGCTCACGCGGACGCGGCCGGGTCCGCGGGCGTCAAGGTTGGTATCGGCGCCTCCCTCGCACTCGACCTCGTCGACGACACGACGACCGCGGCGGTCGGGGCCGGCGTTTCCGTCCACGGCGCGCGCTCGGCGGCGCTCTCCGCGCACACCTCCGACAGCGCCACCGCCGCCGCGACCAACGGCGCCGCCGCGTCCGGCGTCGCGCTAGCGCCGGTCGGCGCCGTCACGATCTCCAACGTCACGACCACCGCCTCGGTCGGCACCGGGCCGCTGCTTGCGCTCGGCGGCGCGTTCACGGCCGTCGCGTCGCAGACCGCGTCGGCCACCTCGACGGCGACCGGTGCGGTACAGGCCAATGCGGCAGCCGGCGTGAGCCTCGGGCTCACGGTCGCGACGCACACGGTGTCGGCGAGCGTGGCGCGGTCGGTGACGGCGGGTGGGGCGATCGGGCTGACCGCCACCGGATCGTCGACTGACAGCGCGTCGGGGTCGGCGTCGGCGGCGGGGGCCCCGGGTGATGGGCAGTCCGGTGCCCCGGCCGGCGGGGTGGACGGTCAGGTCGCCGCGGAGCGCAGCAACGCCGACGCCACCGACACCGCCAACGGCGGCGCCGGCTCCGGGACCGCGAAGACCCCGTCGGCGTCCACGTCGGGCGGGAAGGTGTCGGTCGCGGCGGCGATCGGCATCGACGTGGACACCAGCTCGGCGACCGCGAGCATCGTCGGCTCCGGTATCACGCTGAGCTCCGGCGGTGTGGTGTCGCTGCGCTCCTCGATCGGCTCGTCGGCCACCAGCAGCGCGGACGGGTCCGCGTCCGGCGGGTCGAGCGCCGGGATCGGCGCCGGCGTCGCGGTCACCCTCGCCAATGTGACCAACACCGCCACCGTGCCGGCCGGGGACAGCATCTCCGGCACCGGGCTGACCGTGTCCGCCACCACCACGCCAGGGGCGGGGCATGCGTTCGGCGCGGCCGCCGCAGCCGGCGCCGGCTCGGGCGGGGTGTCGGTGGCCGGCGCGTTGGGGCTGGCGATCGTGAACCAGCACACCGCCGCCTCGGTGCACGGCACCGTCGCGCTGCGCAAGCCGGGCGACGTGACGGTGAGCGCGGCCTCGGCGGCGGACACGACGGTGTCCGCGTTGCCGGTCGGCGCGGGCACCAGCACGACCGGCAGCCTCGGCGTCGGGGCGTCGGTCGCGCTGGCCCTGGTCACCGACAGCACCAGCGCCGCGATCGCGAACGGGGTGGCGCTGACCGGCGCGGGCAACGTCACGCTGTCCGCGACGTCGAGCGATTCGGCGAGCAGCACCGCGAAGATGGGCGCTGCGGGCGGCAAGGTGGCCATCACCCCCGCGGTCGCGATCACGCTGTCGAACGTCAGCACCGCCGCCACCCTGGGCACCGGCGGCACCGTGACCCTGACCGGCGCATTCGCTGCGACCGCGTCCCAGACCGCCGCGGCGTCCGCGACTGCCGGCGCGCAAGCCAGTGGCGCGTCCACCGCGGCGGTCGGCGTGAGCCTCGGGCTCACGGTCGCGACGCACACGGTGGCGGCGAGCGTGGCGCGGTCGGTGAGCGCGGGTGGGGCGATCGGGCTGACCGCCACCGGATCGTCGACTGACAGCGCGTCGGGGTCGGCGTCGGCGGCGGGGGCCCCGGGTGATGGGCAGTCCGGTGCCCCGGCCGGCGGGGTGGACGGTCAGGTCGCCGCGGAGCGCAGCAACGCCGACGCCACCGACACCGCCAACGGCGGCGCCGGCTCCGGGACCGCGAAGACCCCGTCGGCGTCCACGTCGGGCGGGAAGGTGTCGGTCGCGGCGGCGATCGGCATCGACGTGGACACCAGCTCGGCGACCGCGAGCATCGTCGGCTCCGGTATCACGCTGAGCTCCGGCGGTGTGGTGTCGCTGCGCTCCTCGATCGGCTCGTCGGCCACCAGCAGCGCGGACGGGTCCGCGTCCGGCGGGTCGAGCTTCGGGATCGGCGCCGGCGTCGCGGTCACCCTCGCCAATGTGACCAACACCGCCACCGTGCCGGCCGGGGACAGCATCTCCGGCACCGGGCTGACCGTGTCCGCCACCACCACGCCAGGGGCGGGGCATGCGTTCGGCGCGGCCGCCGCAGCCGGCGCCGGCTCGGGCGGGGTGTCGGTGGCCGGCGCGTTGGGGCTGGCGATCGTGAACCAGCACACCGCCGCCTCGGTGCACGGCACCGTCGCGCTGCGCAAGCCGGGCGACGTGACGGTGAGCGCGGCCTCGGCGGCGGACACGACGGTGTCCGCGCTGCCGGTCGGCGCCGGCACCAGCACGACCGGCAGCCTCGGCGTCGGGGCGTCGGTCGCGCTGGCGCTGGTCACCGACAGCACCAGCGCCGCGATCGCGAACGGGGTGGCGCTGACCGGCGCCGGCGCGGTGGCCCTGTCCGCCACCTCGACGGACACCGCGACCTCGACGGCGAAGATGGGCGCTGCGGGCGGCAAGGTGGCCATCACCCCCGCCGTTGCGATCACCCTGTCCACCGTCAGCACCGCGGCGACGCTGGGCACCGGCGGCACCGTGTCGCTGACCGGCGCATTCGCTGCGACCGCGTCCCAGACCGCCGCGGCATCGGCGACTGCCGGAGCGCAAGCCACCGGGGCGTCCACCGCGGCAGCCGGCGTGAGCCTCGGGCTCACGGTCGCGACCCATGTGGTTGCGGCGAGCGTGGCTCGGTCGGTGAGCGCGGGTGGGGCGATCGGGCTGACCGCCACCGGTACCAGCACTGACAGCGCGTCGGGCAGCGCGTCGGCGGCGGGCGCCCCGGGTGATGGGCAGTCCGGCGCCCCGGCCGGCGGGGTGGACGGTCAGGTCGCCGCGGAACGCAGCAACGCCGACGCCACCGACACCGCCAACGGCGGCGCCGGCTCCGGCACCGCGAAGACCCCCTCGGCGTCCACCTCGGGCGGCAAGGTCAGCGTCGCCGCGGCGATCGGCATCGACGTGGACACCTCTTCGGCGACCGCGAGCATCGTCGGCTCCGGAATCACGCTGAGCTCCGGCGGTGTGGTGTCGCTGCGCTCCTCGATCGGCTCGTCGGCCACCAGCAGCGCGGACGGGTCCGCGTCCGGCGGCTCGTCGGCGACCATCGGCGCCGGCGTCGCGATCACCCTGGCCAATGTCACCAACACCGCCGCGCTGCCGACCGGTGACACGATCACCGGGACCGGGCTGACCGTGTCCGCCACCACCACGGCCGGGGCGGGGCATGCGTTCGGCGCGGCCGCCGCGGCCGGGGCCGGCGGCGGGAAGGTCTCGCTGGCCGGGGCGCTCGGCCTGGCGATCGTGAACCAGACCACCACCGCCACGGTGAACGGCACGGTCACCCTGCGCAAGCCGGGCGACGTGACGGTGACCGCGACCTCGGCAGCCGACACCACCGTTAGCGCGTTGCCGGTCGGCGCGGGCACCACCAGCACCGGCAGCCTCGGGGTCGGCGCGTCGGTCGCGCTGGCGCTGGTCACCGACCTGACCAGCGCCGCCATCGCCGACGGCGTGGCGGTCACCGGCGCCGGGAACGTCACGCTGTCCGCGACGTCGAGCGATTCGGCGAGCAGCACCGCGAAGATGGGCGCCGCGGGCGGCAAGGTGGCCATCACCCCCGCGGTCGCGATCACGCTGTCCACCGTCAGCACCGCCGCCACCCTGGGCACCGGCGGCACAGTGTCGCTGACCGGCGCATTCGCTGCGACCGCGTCCCAGACCGCCGCGGCGTCCGCGACCGCGGGCGCGCAGGCGACCGGGGCGTCCACCGCGGCGGTCGGGGTCGGGCTCGGCCTCACCGTCGCGAACCACACCGTCGCCGCGACCGTCGCCCGGTCGGTCACCGCGGGCGGCGCGATCGGATTGACCGCCACCGGCACCAGCACCGACTCCGCGTCGGGGTCGGCGTCGGCGGGCGGGGCACCCGGGGCGGACTCGCCGGACGCGCCGGCCGGCGGGGTGGACGGTCAGGTCGCCGCGGAGCGCAGCAACGCCGACGCGACCGACACCGCGAACGGCGGCGCCGGGTCCGGGACCGCGAAGACCCCGTCCGCGTCCACCTCCGGCGGGAAGGTCAGCGTCGCGGCGGCGATCGGCATCGACGTGGACACCAGCTCGGCCACCGCCACCGTGCTCGGCACTGGCATCACCCTGGCTGCGGGTGGTGTGGTGTCGCTGCGGTCCTCGATCGGGTCCGGCGCGACCTCGGCCGCGGACGGCTCCGCGTCCGGCGGCTCGTCGGCGACCATCGGCGCCGGCGTCGCGATCACCCTGGCCAATGTCACCAACACCGCCGCGCTGCCGACCGGTGACACGATCACCGGGACCGGGCTGACCGTGTCCGCCACCACCACGGCCGGGGCGGGGCATGCGTTCGGCGCGGCCGCCGCGGCCGGGGCCGGCGGCGGGAAGGTCTCGCTGGCCGGGGCGCTCGGCCTGGCGATCGTGAACCAGACCACCACCGCCACGGTGAACGGCACGGTCACCCTGCGCAAGCCGGGCGACGTGACGGTGACCGCGACCTCGGCAGCCGACACCACCGTTAGCGCGTTGCCGGTCGGCGCGGGCACCACCAGCACCGGCAGCCTCGGGGTCGGCGCGTCGGTCGCGCTGGCGCTGGTCACCGACCTGACCAGCGCCGCCATCGCCGACGGCGTGGCGGTCACCGGCGCCGGGAACGTCACGCTGTCCGCGACGTCGAGCGATTCGGCGAGCAGCACCGCGAAGATGGGCGCCGCGGGCGGCAAGGTGGCCATCACCCCCGCGGTCGCGATCACGCTGTCCACCGTCAGCACCGCCGCCACCCTGGGCACCGGCGGCACCGTGTCGCTGACCGGCGCATTCGCTGCGACCGCGTCCCAGACCGCCGCAGCCAGCGCGACCGCGGGCGCGCAGGCGACCGGGGCGTCCACCGCGGCGGTCGGCGTCGGGCTCGGCTTGACGGTCGCCACGCACACCGTCGCCGCGACCGTCGCGCGCAGCATCACCGCGGGCGGCGCGATCGGATTGACCGCCACCGGCAGCAGCACCGACAGCGCGTCGGGGTCGGCGTCGGCGGGCGGGGCACCCGGGGCGGACTCGCCGGACGCGCCGGCCGGCGACGTGGACGGTCAGGTCGCCGCGGAGCGCAGCAACGCCGACGCCACCGACACCGCCAACGGCGGCGCCGGCTCCGGCACCGCGAAGACCCCCTCGGCGTCCACGTCGGGCGGGAAGGTGTCGGTCGCCGCGGCGATCGGCATCGACGTGGACACCTCTTCGGCGACCGCGAGCATCGTCGGCTCCGGTATCACGCTCAGCTCCGGCGGCACGGTCACCCTGGCCTCCTCGATCGGGTCCGGCGCGACCTCGGCCGCGGACGGCTCCGCGTCCGGCGGCTCGTCGGCGACCATCGGCGCCGGCGTCGCGATCACCCTGGCCAATGTCACCAACACCGCCGCGCTGCCGACCGGTGACACGATCACCGGGACCGGGCTGACCGTGTCCGCCACCACCACGGCCGGGGCGGGGCATGCGTTCGGCGCGGCCGCCGCGGCCGGGGCCGGCGGCGGGAAGGTCTCGCTGGCCGGGGCGCTCGGCCTGGCGATCGTGAACCAGACCACCACCGCCACGGTGAACGGCACAGTGAACTTGAAGAAGCCGGGCGATGTCACCGTCACCGCGACCTCGGCGGCGCAGACCACGGTGTCCGCGTTGCCGGTCGGCGCCGGCACCACCAGCACCGGCAGCCTCGGCGTCGGCGCGTCGGTCGCGCTGGCCCTGGTCACCGACAGCACCAGCGCCGCCATCGCCGACGGCGTGGCGGTCACCGGCGCCGGCGCGGTGGCCCTGTCCGCCGCCTCGACGGACACCGCGAGCAGCACCGCGAAGATGGGCGCCGCGGGCGGCAAGGTCGCCATCACCCCCGCGGTCGCGATCACGCTGTCCACCGTCAGCACCGCCGCCACCCTGGGCACCGGCGGCCCGGTCACCCTGACCGGCGCGTTCACCGGCACCGCCAGCCAGACCGCCGCAGCGTCGGCGACCGCGGGCGCGCAGGCGACCGGCGCGTCCACCGCGGCGGTCGGCGTCGGGCTCGGCTTGACGGTCGCGAACCACACCGTCGCCGCCACCGTCGCGCGCAGCATCACCGCCGGCGGCGCGATCGGACTCACCGCCACCGGCTCGAGCACCGACAGCGCGTCGGGGTCGGCGTCGGCGGGCGGCGCCCCGGGCAGCGACTCGCCGAACGCGCCGGCCAGCGACGTGGACGGCCAGGTCGCCGCCGAACGCAGCAACGCCGACGCCACCGACACCGCCAACGGCGGCGCCGGCTCCGGCACCGCGAAGACCCCGTCCGCATCCACCTCCGGCGGGAAGGTGTCGGTCGCCGCCGCGATCGGCATCGACGTGGACACCAGCTCGGCCACCGCCACCGTGCTCGGCTCCGGCATCACCCTGGCCGCCGGCGGCACCGTGACCCTGGCCTCCTCGATCGGGTCCGGCGCGACCTCGGCCGCGGACGGCTCCGCGTCCGGCGGCTCGTCGGCGACCATCGGCGCCGGCGTCGCGATCACCCTGGCCAATGTCACCAACACCGCCGCGCTGCCGACCGGTGACACGATCACCGGGACCGGGCTGACCGTGTCCGCGACCACCACCCCGAACGCCGGGCACGCGTTCGGCGCGGCCGCCGCGGCCGGCGCCGGCGGCGGGAAGGTCTCGCTGGCCGGGGCGCTCGGCCTGGCGATCGTGAACCAGACCACCACCGCCACGGTGAACGGCACAGTGAACTTGAAGAAGCCGGGCGATGTCACCGTCACCGCGACCTCGGCGGCGCAGACCACGGTGTCCGCGTTGCCGGTCGGCGCCGGCACCACCAGCACCGGCAGCCTCGGCGTCGGCGCGTCGGTCGCCCTCGCCCTGGTCACCGACAGCACCAGCGCCGCCATCGCCGACGGCGTGACGCTGAGCGGCGCCGGCAACGTCACGCTGTCCGCGACGTCGAGCGATTCGGCGAGCAGCACGGCGAAGATGGGCGCCGCGGGCGGCAAGGTGGCCATCACCCCCGCGGTCGCGATCACGCTGTCCACCGTCAGCACCGCGGCGACGCTGGGCACCGGCGGCACAGTGTCGCTGGGCGGGGCGTTCACCGGCACCGCCAGCCAGACCGCCGCAGCCAGCGCGACCGCCGCCGCGCAAGCGACCGGGGCGTCCACCGCGGCGGTCGGCGTCGGGCTCGGCCTCACCGTCGCGAACCACACCGTCGCCGCCACCGTCGCGCGCAGCATCACCGCCGGCGGCACGATCGGACTCACCGCCACCGGCAGCAGCACCGACTCCGCATCGGGCAGCGCGTCGGCGGCCGGCGCCCCGGGCAGCGACTCGCCGAACGCGCCGGCCAGCGACGTCGACGGCCAGGTCGCCGCCGAACGCAGCAACGCCGACGCCACCGACACCGCCAACGGCGGCGCCGGCTCCGGCACCGCGAAGACCCCATCCGCATCCACCTCCGGCGGGAAGGTGTCGGTCGCCGCCGCGATCGGCATCGACCTCGCCACCACCAGCAGCACCGCAACCATCCTCGGCACCGGGATCACCCTGACGGCCGGCGGTGACTTCAGCCTGCACAGCGCGGCGAACACCAGCGCCACCTCCAGCGCGGACGGCTCGGCCAGCGGCGGCACGACGGCCACCATCGGCGCAGGCGTGGCCATCACCCTCGCCAACGTCACCGACGACGCTGTGCTCCCGGCCGGCAACGCGGTCACCGCACACGCGCTCGACGTCAGCGCAACGGTGACCGGCGACCCGCCCACCTACGGTGCGGCGGCGGTCTCGGGCGCGGGCGGCGGAAAGGTCTCGCTAGCCGGGTCGCTCGCGCTGAACATCGTCAACCAGCACACCGACGCCGAGCTCGCCTCCCCGGTACAGCTCACCGGCGGCGACGCAACGATCACCGCGACGGCGAACTCCACCTCCACGGTCACCGCCGAGCCGACCAAGGGAGGAGTCACCGCCACCAACGTCGGCGTCGGCGCGTCGGTGGCGCTCAACCTGATCACCGACACCACAACCGCCATCATCGACGACGGCATTACGCTGACCGGCGCGCACAACCTCACCCTCACCGCCACCGACACCGACACCGCCACCACCGACGCCAAGATGGGCGCCGCAGGCGGCAAGGTCGACGTCACGCCGGCCATCGCGGTCACGATCTCGAACATCACCACCACCGCGAGCATCGGCACGGCCGGCACGATCACGCTCACCGGCGCGTTCGCCGCCACCGCTACCGAGACGGCGGGCGCGACCACCAGCGCCGGCGCGGTCGCCACCGGCGCCAGCACCGCAGCGATCGGCGTCGGGCTCGCGCTCAACCTGGTCACTCACACCGTCACCGCCACGACCGGCCGAAGCATCACCGCCGGAGGCGCGATCACGCTCGCCGCGACCGGCACATCCGCCGACGGAGCAACCGCGAGCGCCTCCGCGAGCGGCGCGCCCGGAACCGGCGACCAGGGCGCCCCGGCCGGCGGCGTCGACAGCCAGGTGGCCGGCGAACGCAGCAACGCCGAGACCACCGACACCGCCAACGGCGGCGACGGTAGTGGCAATAGCAGCACCACGTCGGCCTCAACCTCCGACGGCAAGGTCGCCGTCGCGGCCGCGATCGCGCTGAACATCGCCAACGTCACCGCCACCGCGATCCTGCCGACCGGCCTCGCGCTGCACGCCGGCGGTGCGGTCAGCCTGACCAGCTCGCAGCACGTCGACGGCACGGTGAAGGCCGACGGCACCGCGGTGCAGGCAGCCAACGTCGGCATCGGCGCCGCGGTCGCGATCAACCTGGTCACCATCACCAACCAGGCGTCGATCGGCGCGCGCACCAGCGTCACGGCGAACGGTTTCACGCTCGCGGCCACCATGACCGGCGGCGCAACACACACCTTCGACGTCGAGGCCGACGCGGGCGCCGGATCGCAGAAGGTCGGCGTCGCCGGCGCGCTGGCCCTCAACCTCGTCACCGACCGCACCGAGGCGTTTGTCACCGGCGCCACCGTCGCCGCCGGCACCGGCGACATCACGCTCACCGCGCAGAACCTGCGGCAGGACAGCGCCAAGGCCAAGGCCGACGCGAAGGGCGGCAAGGTCGGCGTCGGCGCGTCCGTCGCGATCAACGTGCTCACCACGAACATCACCCGGGCCGAGGTGGAGGACGGCGTGAGCCTCACCGGCGGCCGCAACGTGACGATCACCGCCACCTCGGCCGAGCCGGTCACGGCGCAGGTCACCGCCGGCTCGGCCGGCAACACCGTGGCGGTCAGCCCGGCCGTCGGCATCAACATCGTCACCGACGTGACGGCCGCCCGCCTCGGCACACCCGGCGCCGGCACGCTCGCCGCGACCGGGGCGATCCGCATCGCCGCCACGCACACCGGCTCGAGCAGCGTCACCGGCGACGCGAAGGCGGCCGGCAACGGCGTCGCGGTCGGTGCGATTATCGCCGTCAACGTCGTCACCGACACCACGACGGCCGCCGTGGCGCGAAACCTGTCCGGCACATCGGTCCTGATCGCCGCCACCACGACGACGGCCGGCGAGGCCGACGTCACCGCCAGCGCCCAGGGCACCCAACCCAGTACGCCGGGCAACTCCGACAGCCAGGCCAGCAACCAGGTCAACAACACGCCGAGCACGAGCGGGCAGACCGGCACCCTGCCGTCCGCCAGCCAAAACGCGAACAACGCCAACAGCCAGGCCAGCGGGCAGTCCGGCCAGTCCGGCAAGGGCGTCGGCGTCGGCGCGGCGGTCAGCGTCAACTGGGTCACCGACACCAACACCGCCTCCATCGCGGACGGCGTGACGATCACCGCGACCGGAGCGGTCGGCGTGATCGCGACCAACCAGGCCAGCGCCGGCGGCAAGGCGATGGGCACCGCGCTCAAGCAGGGCAGCACCAACATCGGCGCGGCGGTCGGCCTTAACGTCGCGACGGTCACCAACTCGGGAACGATCGGTGCCGGCACCACCGTCCGCGGCGGCACCGTCGCGGTCGCCGCGATCACTCCCCCACAAGCGCAGAACAACTTCACCGTCTGGGGAGTTGCGGCCGCAGGCGGCGACGGCCAGGCCAACGTTGCCGGGTCGGTCGGCGTTCAGGTCGTCACATTCGACAGCACCGCGTCGATCGGCGCCGGCTCGACGATCGTCGCCGCCGGGACGCTCGCGCTCGAGGCATCCGCGCCGATCGGGCTGCAGAACATCGCCGCCGCCGGCGCACTCAGCGTCGGCAGTGGCCCCGGCGTCGGTGCCGCGATCGCGGTGAACGTGCTCAACATCAGCACACTTGCGTTCGTCGACCCGACGCCGGCCACGCCGACCCGCATCGACGCCGGCGGCGCCATCTCCATCAGCGCGACGAGTTCGCTGAGTCCGCTGCCGCCGAATATCCCCGAGTTCACCGCGCCGGACATCAGCTCCGCCGCGATCGCCGGTGCCGCCGGCACGAGCGGTGTGGCCATCGGCGGCTCGGTGATCGTGGACGTCTTCACGCTGACGACGCAGGCATACCTGGCCGACGGCACGCTGGTGAACCAGGACATCCCGGCAGCGCCGAGCCAGTCCCTGTCGATCACCGCCCGCGACGACACCACCCTGGTCAACCTCGCCGGCGCGCTGGCGCTCTCTGGCGGTGACGTCGGGGTCGGCCTCGGCCTGGTCGTCGACGTCATCAACAAGGACGTCCGCGCCTACATCGGCAAGAACGCCAGAGTCACCGTCGGCGGCAACGTCACGCTCAGCGCCACGGCCACCGAGCAGCTCACCGACATCGCGGTCGACGCCGCCGCCTCCACCCAGGCCGCAGTCACCGGCTCGATCATCGTGGTGGTCCTCAACCAGGGCAGCTCCGCGCCCGGCACCCGTGCCTACATCGACAGCGCCAGCTCCGTCCAGGCCGGTGGCAACCTCACCCTCGCCGCATCCGACACGGCCAGCAGCATCGGCCTCTACGCCGGCAACGTCACCGTCGGCGGCAGCGCCGGAGTCGGCGTCTCGTCGGGCATCCTGCTCCGCACCGGCGTCGTCGACGCGTACGTCGCCGCCGGCGACAGCATCACCGCGAAGGGACCGGCCGGGCTCGCCGTTACCGCACAGCAGAGGGAGAACATCACCAACCTGGCCGTCGGCGGGTCGGTCGGCGGCGACGCCGGGGTGGCCGGCTCGGCGACGGTGGACGTCCTCAACGACACCACGCACGCTCACCTCGACGGCGACGTCACGGTCAACGCCGACAACAGCGGCGCCTCGCCGACGAACGGCATCGCGCTGGCCGCCACCGACGACACGACCATCCTGGGCATCGCCGGCGCACTCGCCGCCGGCGGCTCAGCCGGCATCGGCGCCGGCGTCGACGTCGAGGTGCTCACCAAGGACACCCAGGCCTGGGTCTCCCCCGGCGTCGTCGCCAACGCCAACGGCAATGTCACCGTCGACGCCACGTCCAGCGAGAAGGTCACCTCGGTGTCGGCCAGCGCCAGCCTCTCCGGGACGGTCGCGGTCAGCGTCAACGCCGGCGTGTCGGTCTTCACCATCACCACCAAGGCCTACGTCGGCGCGCAGTGCACGGGCTCGACCGCCGCCGCGTGCGCCGGCAGCCGCGCGGTGATCACCACGCGCGGCAGCGCTCGTGTGGCGGCGAACGAGCAGCTGACGTTGCAGGTCGTCGCGGGCAACCTGTCGATCTCCGGCACGGTGGCCGTCGGCGCGGCCGGCGCGGTGCCGATCGTGAAGAAGACGACGACGGCGTTCATCGGCGACGACTCAGTGGTGACCGCGCTCGGCACCAACGACGCCGCGCTGACCGTCGACACCGGCACCCACCAGGAGCAGTACACCGACATCAGGTTCACCCCGTCGCAGGCCATCGAGGCCGACGGCCTGACGCTGAACCTCGGCTACGTCGACGGCTTCACCGACGGCGAGCAGGTCATCTACGACAACGGCGGCGGCCAGAACATCGGCGGCCTCACCGGCGGCAAGCCGTACTACGTCCACGTGATCTCGCCGACCGAGGTGCAATTGTCGGCCACGCCGGGCGGCTCGCCGATCCGGCTGACCGTGCCCGCGCGCGGCGGCGAGTCGCAGCGCCTGGTGCCCACCAACTCGGCGATCACGCCGCAGAACAGCTCGCCGTACTTCAACCCGGCCACCGACGTCGTCGGCAACACGATCAACCTGCCGTACGACATGAGCGTCAGCACCGGCGACGCCGTCGTCTACGGCGCCGGCGGCGGCGCGCCGATCGGCGGGCTGGTCGACGGCAAGACGTACTACGCGATCGTCACCGGCCCGCATTCGATCCAGCTGGCCGCCACGAAGTGCCAGGCCACCGGCACCTGCGCCGGCATTGCGCGGCAGCCGATCACCCTCGACAAGACCGTGGCGACCGGACGGTCCGACAGCATCGTGCCTTCTGGCGGCACGCCCTCGGCGAACGCCGGGCAGGTCAGCGGCATTCACACCGTCACCGCCGGCACCACCACCGGGTTCCGCGGAGTCGCCGTCACCGCTGTCAACAGTGACGACATCTCCGGCGTCGGGATCAGCGGCTCGATCTCCGGCGGCGCGTCGGTCAGCGTCGGCGGCAGCGTCAACGTGGTGACCGCCGACACCGCCGCGTTCATCGGCAGGTTCGCGCAGATCAACGCCGCCAATGCCGGCGCGTCGCCGGGCCAGTCGGTTGCCGTCGCCGCGGGCAACGACTACCACCAGCTGATGGTGGCGGGCGTGCTCGCCGTCGGCCTGTACGCCGGCGTCGCGCCGAGCGCCACGGTCGGCCTGGTCACGCTGAACACCGACGCCTACATCGGCGCCCAGTCCACGGTGAACGCCGCTCGCGACGTCCTGGTCAGCGCGAACGGCACCGACAGCGTCGTCTCGGTCGCGCTGGCCGGTGGCGGCGGCATCGCGGGCATCGCGGGCGCGGTCTCGGTGATCGTCCTCAAGACGCACACCTATGCCGACACCGGTGCGGGCGACACCATCGTCGCGGGCAACAACGTGCTGGTCGCGGCGCACGACAACACGACGCTGCTGGTGACCGCGGGCGGGCTGGCCGGCGGGCTGGTCGGCGTCGGCGCGGGCGTCGGCGTGAGCCTGGCGACCAAGGACACCGAGGCGTTCATCGGCGCCGGCAGCACCATCGACGCGCTGGCCCAGCAGCCCAGCGACACGCTCGCCGGCGTCTACGACGGAACGGTCTCGGCCAGCGGTTTCGGTACCGGCACGCTCTCCGGCATCGCCGTGCAGGCCGGCTCGAGCGAGAACGTCTTCGGGCTGACGCTCGGCCTGGCCGGCGGATTCGTCGGCGTGGCCGGCGGCGTCGGCGTCACGCTGCTGCACGTCACCACGCGGGCGTTCGTCGACAGCAGCGCCCAGGCGCCGACGAGCCTGAACGCGATGGCCGGGGCGGGCGGCGCGCAGTCGGTCAACGTCAGCGCCGCCGACTCGACCACGACGCTCACCATCGCCGGCGCGCTCGGCGCCGGCGCGGTCGGCGTCTCCGGCGGTGTCGACGTCGGTGTCGTCGACACCACGACCCAGGCCTACCTGGGCGTCGGAGCGGTCGTCCGCGCGCGCCGCGACGTCGACGTGAACGCGCTGTCGATCAAAAACATCAGCAGCTACGCGGTGAGTGTCGCGGGCGGTGTCGTCGGCGTCGCCGGCGCGGTGTCGATCTGGACGATCGGCGCGGAACCCGACCCCAATTACGTCAACGGCTCGGGACCGTCGACGAACGCGCTGGGCTCGAACGGCGACCCGCAGGACGAGGCGGACACCCAGGCCACCGGCGCCGGCGGCTACCAGGGCATCCTCGGCCACATCTCGGGCAGCTCCACCAGCCGCGCGAACACCCTCATCGCGAGCAACGCCGCGGGAGCCAGCGGCTCGATCCAGGGCAACGCTCCCGCCCCAGGTCTGATCAGCACCGGGGTCACCAACCCCGGGCTGCCGCAGGGCACGGTCGCGACGGTCGATAAGGGGGCGACCGTCGCGGCCGGCGGCAGCGTGCACGTCCGCGCCGACGAGAGCCTCGCCTTCGCCGGTCTGGCCGGCAGCGCTGCGATCGGGCTCGCCGGCATCGGCGTCTCGGTCATGATCGCCAACATCGCCGAGAACACCGACGCGTCCATCGCGTCCGGCGCGACGGTGTCCAGCGGCGGCGACGTCGCGGTGCTCGCCCGGCTCGACGAAAACTCGTCCGGAATGGCGTTCGGCGGCGCCGCCGGCGGCCTGGCGGTCAGCGGCCAGGTCGTCGTGATCAACGACTCCGGCAGCCAGCGCGCGCACATCGACGACGGCGCCGCGATCCCGCAGGCAGGTGGCACGGTCAGCGTCACCGCCATCGGCAACCGCAGCGTCAGCCCGAGCGCGGTGGGTGGGCAGATCGGCATTATCGCCGCCGGCGCCGCCATCGCCATCGCCGATATCACCGGCGACACCACCGCGACGATCGGCAATGCCGCCATCGGCACCACCGCCCCGGTCGGCGCGCTCACCGTCGCCGCCGGCTCGACGATCACCGCCCCGGCCATCGCCTACTCGATCGGCATCGGCGCGGTCGGCATCGGCGCGGGCGTGGCCACCAGCACCATCGACGGCACCACCACCGCCTCCTCGGCCGCGCACGCCACCGTCGCCCGTGCCGTCGCGGTCACCGCCAGCGGCACGAACACCGCCAGCACCTTCGTCCTCAACGTGCTGGGCGGTGTGTACACCGCCGGGCTGACGCTCGCCACCGCGACCGTCAGCCGCACCACCATGGCGGTCGTCACCGGCCCGCTCGCCGCAGGCGGCACCGTGACGATCACCGCGACGTCGCAGAACCATGCCAGCGCGACGACGCCCGGCGGCGCGGTAGGAGGCATCACGCTGGGCGCGCTGTTGCCGACCGCGACGGTCACCGGCGCTACCGAGGCACACCTGAACGCGTCGATCAGCTCGTCCGCCGGCGTGACGGTCGGTGCGAGCGGGCAGAATCAGGCTACGGCCGACGTCACCGTGCTCAGCGTCTCCATCGGCGGCCTGCAGGGTGTCTTCGCCGACGCCGAGGTCACCCCGAGCGCCGACGTCCAGGCCACGGTCGCGCCGCGGGTCACGATCGCGTCGACCGGGCCGGTCGTGGTGGCTGCCACGCTGACTCCGGACGCGGACGGACACGGTGACTATGCCCGCGCGCACATCACCAGCGGCAGCGGCGGCGTGATCACCGCCGGCGTGTTCGTCGCCAAGGCGATCGTCGCCGCGCCGACCGCCGCGCAGCTGGGCGGGACGGTGTCGAGCTCGGCGAGCGTGCGGGTTTCCGCGGCCGGCACGAACACCGCGGACGGGCAGACGCGCACAGCGGGGCTCGGCGGATTCGCGGTCAGCGGCGCCGGCCTCGACGCCGAAGTCGCCGACACAGCCGGCGTGAGCGCGACCGCGCAGGGCGGCAGCATCACCTCGACCGGCCCGGTGACGATCAGCGCCACCGCGAACGACACCGCGAGCGCGACGACCGACGCGGTCAGCATCGGGCTGGTCGCCGGGTCAGTCACCGTCCCGACTGCGACGATCGCCGCCGGCGCCCTAGCCCGGCTCAGTGACCTGGTCAGCAGCCAGAGCGTCTCCGTAACCGCCACGGGCACCGAGGCCGCCACCGCCTCGTCGGCGATCGTCACGGCTGGATTGATCAACGGTGGCGTCATCTTCGCCAAGGCGATCGATGCGGGACCGGTCACCGCGATTATCGACGGCAGCGTGCTCGCCTCCACCGCGGTGAGCGTCACCGCGACGGGCCGGAACACCGCCACCGCGACGACGAATGCCGCCAACATCGGCGCCGTCTCGCTGGCCGGCGCTGCCGTCGACGCCGAGGTCACCGGACAGGCCGCGGTCGCCGCCACCATCGACCCCGGCACGATCGCGTCGACCGGCTTGGTCACCGTCGCCGCCACCGCCACCAATACGGCGAGCGCCAACACAGACGCGGTCGGCGGCGGGGTTATCACGGGCAACGTCTCGGTGCCCACCGCCCAGGTCGCGGCGGCCACCACCGCCAGCTTCGACGACCCGCTCACCGGCGCGACCGGACTGATCGTCTCGGCCACCGCCACCAACAGCGCCTCGTCGATCGCCGGCGCGCGGGGTGTCGGCCTCGTCGGTGTCAGCGCCTCCTCACCCACCGCGTCGGTGACCTCCGGCGCTGCCACCGACGCGACGATCGGTCAGGATGCGCTGCTGAACGCACCGAGTGCCGCTGTCGCCGTCACCGCCACCGCCACCAACACCGCCTACGCCGCAGGCGGTTCCACCGACGGCGGCCTCGGCACCGTGTCGGTCAGCAACCCCAGCGCGACCGACGACGCCCGCACGTTGGCGAGCATGCTGGGCAGCGCGCACGGCGCCACCGCCGCGCTCCCCGGCGCCAAGTCGCTCACCGTGCAGGCCACCGCCGCCGACACCAGCACCGCGCTGATCAGCGACACCAGCGGCGCCGGGGTAGCGATCAGCAACGCCGGCGCCAGCGCCGCGACCGGGTCGAGCGTCGAGGCCGACCTCGGCGGCGCCACCTCTGTGATCACCGCCGTCGCGGACATCGCGCTCGGCGCGACGGAGTCGCCGAATGCCACGTCTGCATCACAGAGCTCGGGCTTCGGCATCCTGCTCGACATCGGCAGCAACACCGCCACGGTCAGCGAGAGCCCGACGGTCACCGTCAACGTCGGCGCGGGCGCGCACATCTACGCCGGCGGCAACGTCACCGTCACCGCCAAGCAGAACGTCACCGCGCCGCCGCCGACCAACCAGGGCATCTTCGACGCGGTCACCGGCGTCAACGTCGCCAATGACACGATCACCTTTACCGCGCCGCACAACCTCACCACCGGCGCCACGGTCACCTACCACGCCAACGGCGGCACGCCGGTCGGCGGCCTGGTCGACGGCGACCAGTACAACGTCATCGTCGTCAACCCCAGCACCGTCAAGCTCGGTGCGACGTTCGACGCCGCGCAGGCCGACGCGGCGACGAACACGATCGCGTTCGGCGTCGAGGTCAACGGCACCTTCGTGCCGCTCAACGACAACCTGCACGAAGGCGACTATGTGTTCTACCTGATGCCGGCCGGCAGCACCGCCGTCCCGGGCTTGGTGCCCGGCAAGCGGTACCGGGTGCACGTCGTCGACGCTTCGCATATCCAGCTCATCGACCCTGCGGCGCCGCAGTCCCCGGTCAACTTCACCGGCGCCGACGTGTTGGGTGACACGATCAGCGCCGCCAACACCTACACGAACGGCGACCCGGTCACCTACCACGCCCCGCCGGCGGCCGGGACGTTCTCCAGTCTCGCCGTCAACATCGCCACCGACGCCAACGGAAAGCCGACCAACCCGCTGACCAACACCAACGACAACCGCATCTACATCCCCAACCACGGTCTTGCCACCGGTGACCCGTTCGTCTACGAGGGCGGCAGCGACCCGATCGGCGGCCTGCAGAACGGCGTCATGTACTACGTCATCGCCGTCAACGCCAACCAGATCCAGCTGGCCGACAGCTTCTGCCACGCGACCGGAATCTGCAGGGACAGCAACGACATCCCGATCCCGCGGCAGGCGATCGTCCTCACGCCGGACAAGTCCACCGCCGGCGGAGCCGTCGTCCACGGGCTGTACCTGCCGGGCAACCAGCCGGTCGGCGGCCTGGTCGACGGCGGCCGCTACTACGTGATCAACGCGACGACCGGCTCGTTCCAGCTCGCCGCTACGCCGGGCGGTCCGGCGCTCACCCTCGACGGCACCGACCGCACCGGCACGAGCAGCGTGCAGACCGCGCCCGTAGCGGTCGGGCCCGGCGGCAGCGGTGAGCAGCAGCTCGTCGAGGACCTCACCGCCACTGGCACCGGACAGCAGCAGTTGGTCGCCATCGGCATCGGCGGTACTACGCCGGGCGGCGGCGTGCTGGGGACCGCGACCGTCTCCGGCTCCGGCGGCGGGTTCATCAGCTCCGGCAGCGCGAACACCAGCGCCACCGAGACCGCCACGGTCAACGTCGAGGTCGGCGCCAAGGCGACGATCACCGCGGGCGGGTCACTGTCGATCACCACCGCATCCCTCGCCGGCGTCGCCGCGAACTCGGCCAACGGCGGCGCGGGCTTCGTCGCGGTGGGTAGCGCCGCCGCCCACGCAAGCGCGACCGGCAACACCACGGTGTCGGTCGACAAGGGCTCCACCCTCATCGCCGGTGGCAACGTGACGATCTCACCGGTGAACGACGTCGCAGCGAACTCGGCTTCGTCGTCCAACGGGGCCGGCCTCGGCTCCGGCGTCGGGTCGCAGGCCAACTCCACGATCACGGTCAGCACGATCACCCGGATCGCCGGCACCATCACCGCCGGCGCGGCGCTCACCGCCGAGGCGCACTCCGGCGCCAGCGGCAGCGTGTCGACCAGCGCGGAGGGTGGTGGGCTTGGCGTCAGCGCGCACGCCGGCGACTGCGGCAACCCGAACTGCAACCTGAACATCTCCGCGACGACGCGGGTCGACCTGCTGCCGGGCGCCCTGCTCACCGCCGACACCGTCGCGGTGAACGCCGTCGTCGACGGCATCAACGCCAGCAACAACGCACACACGCACGCCTCCGCTGCCGGTGCCGACTCCGACGCCGAGGCCGACACCAACCTCAGCTCCACCGACGAGGTGCTCTTCGAGACCGGAGCCAAGATCGTCGGCTACCAGAGCGTCACCCTCGCCGCCGACACCAACGGCATCAACCTCGCCGCCACCGCCGACGCGAACTGCAGTTGCTTCGGCGGCAGCACCAACGACACCACCAACATCGGCTACGCCGGGCTGTCCAACGTCACCGGCCAGACCGGTGCGATCGTGCGCACGAGCCACCTCGACGTCGAGGCGAACCAGGCCGTCACCGGATGGAACCGGCACGGCTCGCGCGACGGCGCCCTCATCGACTTCGGCGGCGACCACGGCGGCAGCAGCAACAACGCGCGACGCACCATCGTCTGGAACGCCACCGTCTACCTGCATGCCCCCGACGTCGAACTCGTCGTCGATGCCACCGGGAAGATCACCAAGCTGTACGGCATCACCGTCACCGACCAGAACGGCAACAGCTACGGACTCGGCGCCACCATCCCGGCCGGCAGCACCATCGAGGTCGGCACGATCGGCAACACCGGCGGCGCGACCGTGCTGTTCAACGCCAGCGTCTCGCAGACCGAGGACGGGTCCACGGCACCGCCGAGCGTGATCAGCGGCAACCAAGGGTCGTTCATCACCCAGAACACGTTCGACCACGTGTTCATCTACAACTACTCGAGCCTGCCGCTGACCGTCCACAGCATCGGCGTCGCCAACCTGACCGGCACCGCAGCAACGATCACCGTGCAGGTCAACGACACGTCAGGGTTCTTCTTCCACGTCGGACCGCCGATCTTCATCCCAACCGCCGTCGACATCGAAAACTTCGCCGCACCCGACATCACCATCGACGGCGTGATCGACAACCCGATCGGCAGCACCACGGTCCGTGCCAAGGGCGGCAGCATTCTCGCGGGGCCGGACTCACCGCTGATCGTCACGAACGTGCTGGTGCTGCGCGCCGAGGCGGGGACGATCGGCCTGCTCAGGCCGACACGGGTGCCGATCCCGATCATGCTGGTCCAGAGCGACTACGTGACCGACAACGTCGACCCGACACGATTGATCTCGCTGTCCGCCGACGCCAAGCAGGACGTCGTACTCGACATCACGTCCGTGCTCCGCGGCGCGAAGGCGTCGTTCACACCGACGCTCGGCCCGATCCACGCCGGCGGCAATATCGACCTGCTCATCGACGACAGCGAGTGGGGCAACGACCTCCCGCCGTTCTCCGCCGACGGTGTGCAGGTCAAGCTGTACAACCCCCCGGACTACACCACGCTGCAGCCGAACAGCGGCTTCTACCGGGTGTACTTCCACCCCGACTCGGCGTTCAGCTACACCGACCCGGTGCTGACCGCCTTCGGCACGTCGCTCACCCCGTTCGACAGCGATTACGTCTTCACCGACCTGGCGGCGGGGAACAACATCAACGTCCAGCACCCCTCGACCGCGACTACCGTCACCATCACCGAGAACACCTACGTCGACGCCACCCTCTTCGGGCTCGACGATCCGACCCTGCCCTTGTCGGCCAGCGACGGTGTCGGCGAGATCGACACCTCCACCAATGGGTTCGTTGTCGACACCGAAACCCTCGGCGACCTGCGGGTCGGTACGATCGCCTCGACGGCAAGCGACGTCACGCTGACCGCAGCCGCGACGGGAACATCGATCTTCGACGTCGGCGTGGCGGACGACGGTGTCGCCCGGGTGATCGGCAACAACATCACCCTGCGCGCGCCGAGCGGCAGCATCGGCTTCGTCACGCCGAGCGTGAACTTCCTCGAGATCCACGCCGGCAACGCCGCGCCGGGGACGCTGTACGCCAAGGCGGCCACCGGGATCTACGTCGTGCAGACCCAGGGCGACCTCACCGTCTCGCTCGCCCAGTCGGTCACCTCGGACGTCGCACTCACCACACTTGCCGGGTCGATCCTCGGCGTCGCCGGCGCGGGTGCCGTGGTGGTCGGTCGGGGCATCGACCTGATCGCCCACGGCGGCGGCATCGGCACGTTCACGGCGGACCGCTCCGGCGACCTGCGCATCCAGGCGAGCGGGCGGCTCTACGCCTACGCCGACGGCACCCCGCCGGCCGGCGGCGTGTACGTGACGCAGCTCGCCGGGCCGCTGAGCGTGCTCGGCGCGCAGTCCGTGCTCGGCGACGTGCGGCTAGCGGTGCCGTTCACGGCCGGACGCACCGACGCCGACCTGACCCTGCTCGGCGGCGGCAAGACACTCGACGGCACGACGGTCATGACGCAAGGGCTTATCACGGCCGCGGGGACGGTCACGCTGCTGGTCGGCGACAATGTCGACACCGCCGCCAGCAGCGTGATCGGCGGCGCCACCGTGACCATCCGGGGTGAATACGGCCAGCCGGCGGGCGCGCCTCCGGTCGGGTCGGTCATGACCTTCCGCGGCACGCTAACCGGCCATCCCACCGACATCTATGGCGGTGCCGGCACGGACAGCTTCTCCTTCATCCAGACCTACCTCGGCGGGCAGACCAACGTCTACGGCGGCGCGGGCGACGACTCCTTCGCAGTCGACCAGCTGCAGACGATGACCGGCACCCACCTCGACCAGTCCGGCGACGCGTACAACGGACAGCAGGTGCGCGACTCGCTGCTCCTCGACGGGCAGCAGGGCAACGACACCTACGCCGTGACCACCTGGGGCAGCGACAGCCCCGACTTCCACGACTACCTGATCGACGTCCTCGACAGCGGCCCGGCGTCGGAGCAGAACACCCTCACCGTGAACGGCTCCTCGGGACCGGACGTGTTCCTGCTCCGCGCCGCCAACTTCATCCCCGACCAGCCGCAGGCTAGCGACCCCGCCTTTGTCGCGCTGCTGCACGGCAGCTACCTGGACACCCTCGCCCGCGTCCGCAAGGACGTCGAGCGGATCTACTACGACGCGCACCTCGGCGGCGGGCTTACCGTCGACGGCACCGGCGGCGACGACGTCTTCGCGATGGACGACAACAGCGCAGCCACCACGATCGTCGGCGGCGACGGGAACGACCTGTTCCTCGTCGGGCAGACCTACTTCGCGCCGCGCCTACCACCGAACGTCCTCCCGCAGGACGAGTTCGCCACCACGCTCACCGCAGAGGGCTACCTCAGCCGCGGCAACAGCTTCCCGACCACCATCGACGGGGGCGCCGGCAACGACACGTTCCTCGTGTACAGCAACCAGGCGCCGCTGCAGCTCAACGCCGGCAGCGGCAACGACCTGTTCGCCGTTAGGGCGACGACACTCGGCGACCCGCAGTACTACACCAACGCGCCGGTCACCGTCGACGGCGGCACCGGGCAGAGCGCGCTCTACGTCGTCGCAGTCGGCAAGGCAAGCGACTTCACAATCACGCCGACCACGATCACCGGCGAGGGGCTGACGATCACCTTTGCGAACCTGGCCGGGAAGCCGGTGATCGTGGCCGCCGGCCAGCGGTCGGGCAACCCGGCGGTCGACGCACTGTTCTGTCTGCGGATCGGGAGCGGGCAGCCGGCTCCGGGCGTCACCTGCGGGGTGACGCCGTCGCGCGCACCGGTCATGCTCCCCAACGAGTTGAGCGGCGCGGCGCCCGCGCACATCGCCGTACTCGCCGGCACGCCGCAGACCACACTCGTCACCACCGCGTTCGCCGTCAACCTGGCGGTGATCGTCACCGACGCGTTCGGCAACGCGGTGCCCGGTGTCCTCGTCGTCTTCACCGCGCCCGGGCACGGCGCCAGCGGCACGTTCGCCAACGGCACGGCGAGCGATGAGGAGATCACCGACCTGAACGGCATCGCCATCGCCACCGTGTTCACCGCCAACACCCGAGCCGGCACGTACGACGTGAGTGCAGTCGGCAACGGCACGCTCGGGCCGGTGTTCTTCGTGCTCACCAACCTGCCATCGGTGCCCGCCTACATCCGCGCGACCGGCGGCACCCCGCAGGGGACCGTGATCGGCACGCCGTTCCGGATCCCGCTGCAGGCCACCGTGTATGACATCTACGGCAACCCGGTCCCCGGCGCGCTGGTGCTTTTCGTGGCCCCGGACCACGGAGCCAGCGGCACTTTCCCCGGCCTGCTGCGGACCTTCGCCGTCATCACCGACCAGTTCGGCCACGCCACCGCGTCGCAATTCACCGCCGGCGGCACCGTCGGCTACTTCACCGTGCTCGCCGAGCTGCAGGGCGTCGACGAACCCACGCCGCCGGCGTCGTTCGCGCTGCTCGCCGGGACGCCGCCGCGGGTCATCGTGCATCCCGTGAGCCAGATCGTTCGGGTCGGAACGCACGTCGTGTTCCTCTCCATCGGCGAGGCATTCCCCGACCCGACCCACCACTGGCAGGTGTCGCGCGACGGCGGGCGAACCTGGTTCGACGTGACCCCCGAATCGCCGGGATGGGCGCTACTCGCCCTGCTCGCCAGCGGCGCCGACAACGGCCTGCGCTTGCGCGCGGTGTTCACCAACATGTTCGGCAGCGCAATCAGCATCCCGGCCTTGCTCAGCATCATCACGCCGAAACCGCCGGTCCCACCGAAGCCGCCCGCGCCACCCATCCACCCGGTCACCCCGCCGGCGCACCACCCGGCCGTCGTGCCCGTGGCCGTGAACACCCGCCCGCCGACGACCCAGCCGCCGGTGACCGTGCCGCCGATCGCCTTCACCGGCACGTCCGCCGCGTTCGCCCTGCAGCTGGCACTGCTGCTGCTCCTGCTCGGCGCGGGCCTCGCCGTCGCCGGACGCCGGCGCACAACCGGCCGGCGCGGGGACCGCTGAGCGTCGCGGACAGCGTCCGCCGCCCTCCGACTTTGCCCCGCTGTGACACGCTGGCGGGCCTGCCTGGCGTGTCACAGCGGGGCAAAGTCGAGCTCCGGCCAGAAACCGGAGCGGCTCAGCTCAGGGCAGCACCTGGGTCTTCAGGCCGGTGCCCGCCCGGAAGGAATCGAGTGCTTCGGCGTACCGGTCGAGGGGAATGCGTGCGGTGATGAAGGTCCGCGGGTCCAGCACGCCGGCGGCGAACAGCTCGGCGGCCCGCTCGTAGCTGTGCAGCACGGCCATCGACCCGGTGATCGTGATTTCCTTGTTGTAGATCCGGTAGGGATCGATCGTGGCGCGTGCGGCGTAGTTCGCGACCCCGAACTGCAGGAACGTGCCCGCCGGGCCGACCCGGTCGAGCCCGTCCTGGATGGCGCGCTCGTTGCCGGTGGCGTCCACCACCAGCTCCCAGCCGTAGGGCCGGTCGATCTCGTCGGCGGAGGTGACCGCGCTGCTGCAGCCGAGCCGGCGCGCCACCGTGAGGCGATCGGCGTTCACGTCGATGACGTCCACGCTGACCGCTCCGGTGCGCTTGGCCAGCTCGAGCATCATCAGCCCCATCGTGCCGGCACCGTAGATCAGCACGTGCGAACCCAGTTGGCTGCGCAACACGTCGTACCCACGTACCGCGCAGGACAGCGGCTCGATGAGCGTCGCGTCGGCGACCTCGACGTGGTCCGGCAGCCGCACGCAGTTGGCCGCGGGTGCAGCGACGTACTCCGCGGCGCCGCCGGCGGTGGTGACGCCGATCGCACGCCACCGCAGGCAGAGGTTGTTGTGCCCGATGCGGCAGTAGTGGCACTCGTGGCAGTACAGCGACGGGTCGACCGCGACCCGGTCGCCTTCCCGGACGCCCAGCACGCCGGAGCCGCAGGCGACGACCGTGCCGGCGAACTCGTGCCCGGGAATGACCGGCAGGGACGGCGCAAACTCCCCCTCGGCGATGTGCAGGTCGGTACCGCATAGGCCGCAGGCGGCGACCTGCACGACGACTTCACCGGCGCCGGGCGTCGGGTCGTCGACGGTCTCGACAGCGACCCCGCCGACCGACTTGACGATCGCGGCCTTCACTTGACCGCCCCGAGCGAGAGCCCCTGCACCAGCTTGTCCTGGGCGGCGAACCCTGCCACGAGCACGGGCACCGAGACGGCGGTCGCGGCCGCGCACACCTTGGCCAGGAACAGTCCCTGGCTGGTGACGAAGCTGGTCAGGAACACCGGCGCGGTCTGCGCGGCGACGCCGGTGAGGACGCGGGCGAAGAGCAACTCGTTCCAGCTGAAGATGAAACAGATCAGCGACGTCGCGGCGATACCGGGCATCGCGATCGGGACGATGATCTTCCGCAGCTGGTAGAGCAGCCCGGCGCCGTCGATGGACGCGGCCTCGAGAATCGCCGGCGGCACTTCGGCGAGGAACGAGCGCATCATCCATACGGCGATCGGCAAATTCATCGACGTGTAGAGGATGATCAGCAAGATGATGTTGTCGAGCATGTTGACCTTCTGCGCGAACAGGTAGATCGGCAGCAGGCCCGCGACGACGGGCATCATCTTGGTGGACAGGAAGAAGAACATCACATCGGTCCACTTGCGCACCGGGCGGATGGAGAGCGCGTATGCGGCGGGGATCGCGAGCACCAGGACAAGCAGGGTCGAGACGATGCTGGCGGTCGCCGAGTTGGCCAGGTACGGCCACGGGCTCACCCCGGTGCCGGCCCCGAAGAAGTCGCGGTAGCCGTCGACGGTGAGCCGCGCGCCGATGCTCGGTGGGTTCGTGCTCGCGTCGGCTTCGCTGTGGAACGAGGTGAGGATCATCCACAGCACCGGGATGACGAAGATGATGCCGATGATCCAGGCCAGCAGCCCGAGCGCTACGCGGCCACCGCGGCCACGGCGGCTCCGCCCGGGCGGCGCGGGGCGCGGCATCCGTGCTGCGACGGCAGTCATCACGAAACCCCCTGACGGAACAGCGAGGAGACGACGCGCAGTGCGAACGTCGCGATGATCAGCGACCCGGCGACGACCACCACGCCCTGCGCGGAGGCCAGTCCGTAGTCATGTGCGCTGTAGAACGTTTGATAGATCGTGTACGGGAGGTTGGCGGTGCCAAGGCCTCCGGAGGTGAGGACGAAAACCGAGTCGAAGTTCTGCACGATGTAGATGCCGCCGAGCAGCGCGCCGAGCTCCATGTACTGGCGCATGTGCGGCAGCGTCAGGTGAACGAACATCTGCCACGGGCCGGCGCCGTCCACCCGGGCCGCCTCGATGGCCTCCGCGTCACGTGACTGCAGGCCGGCGAGCAGGATCAGCATCATGAACGGCGTCCACTGCCAGACCAGCTGCGCCTCGACCATGATCTTGGGATGCGCGGTGATCCAATCCGGCTGCGGCGCGTGGCCGCCGAAAAGGTTCCAGATCGCGGTGAGCGTGCCGTTGAGCAAACCGTAGCTGGGGTTGTAGATGCCGTGCTTGAACAGCAGCGCGGCCGCGACCGGCACGATCAGGAACGGTGTGATCATCAGCGTGCGAACCACGCCGCGACCGAAGAACGCGCGGTCGAGCAGCAGCGCGACACCGAGGCCGATCGCCAGGCTCACCAGCACAACAACAACGGTCAGCACGATCGTGAAGATCACCGACGAGCGGAGCGCGGGGTCGGTGAAGACCTTCTCGTAGTTGCCGAAACCCGCCCAGCCCTTGGTCTGCGGGGAGAGCGCGTTCCAGTGAGCGAACGAAATGATCAGCGTCGCGACGAACGGCAGCTGGGTAACGATGATCAGGAAGATCAGGCCGGGGAGCAGCGGCGCGCGCCGCACCCATCGCTCGCGCGCGGTGGTCGCCAGCAGGTGCGGCGGTGCCGCCGGCCCGCGCCGCGCACGCTTCGTCCCCGCCCGGTCCTTGGTGGTCAGCTGGGTCACCATGCGGCGCGCCTCACTTCCGGTACTCCTTGCCGACGGCACTGGCGAGCTGCTGTCCCTGTTTCAGTGCGCTGGCTACGGACTGCTGGCCGGCGATCGCGGAGCTGATGTCCTGCGAGACCTTGGTGCCGAAGTCGGTGAACTCCGGGATGTCGACGAACTGGATGCCGATAGTGGGCCGGGGCTGCACGCCCGGCGAGGTGGGGTTGGCGCTCTGGATCGCCTCCAGCGTCGGCTTGGCGAAGGCGCTCGCGACCTTCAGGTAGTCCGGGTTCGCGTAAGTCGAGGCGCGCTTGCCGGCCGGCACCCGCGCCCAGCCCAGCTTCTGCCCGACCAGATCCTCGTACTGCTTGCTGGACGCCCACGAGACGAACTTCCAGGCATTGTCGTGGTGGCTGCTCGCCTTCTCGATGGCCCACGACCAGGCGTAGAGCCAACCCGACGTCTTCGTCAGGTTCACCGGCGCCTGGACGTAACCGATCTTGCCGGCGACCGGGGACCCCTGTGCCTCCAGCGAGCCGGCGGCCGACGTGGCGTCATACCACATCGCGACCTTGCCCTGCTCGAGGTCGGTGAGGCACTCGGTGAATCCGGACTGGGCCGCCCCGATCTCGCCGTGCGCCTGCACCAGGTTGACGTAGAAGTCGGTCGCCTTGGTGAACCCCGGCCCGTCCACGTGCGCGTTCCAGTCCTTGTCGAACCAGGTGCCGCCGAAGGTGTTGACGACCGTCGTCAGCGGCGCGAGCACCTGTCCCCAACCGGGCTGGCCGCGCAGGCAGATGCCTTTCATGCCCGGCCGTGCGCCGTCGACCTTCGCGGCCAGGGCGGCCACCTGCTGCCAGGTCGGGTGCGCGGGCACGGTGAGCCCCTTCGCGGCGAAGATATCCTTGCGGTACATCAGGAACGACGACTCGCCGTAGAACGGTTCGCCGTAGACCTTGCCGTCGGAGCCGGTGAGGCTCGCCGCGATCGGCTTGAGGATGTCCGCCTGGTCGAAGGCCGGATCCTTCGCCAGGTAGGAGTTCAGCGGCGTGAGCCACCCGTTCTTCGAGTAGAACGGGATCTCGAAGTTCGACAGCGTCGCCACGTCGTACTGGTGCGCCTGGCTGGAGAACTCCTGGCTCGCCTTGTCGCGCAGGTCGTCCTCGGGGAGCACCGTGAACTTCACCTTGATCCCGGTCTGCGCGGTGAACGTGCCGGCCAGGCTCTGCAGATCCACCATCTGCGGGTTGTTCACCATCAATACGCGCAGCGTGTCCTGCCCACCCCCGCCGGCCCAGCCGATCGCACCGCAGGCGGTGAGCCCGCAAGCCAGCAGGGGTGCGGCGAGGGCAGCGATGAACTGCCGGGTCCGGCCGGCGCTGTAGCGTCGCACGGCGGCTCCTTCGGGGGTCTCCAGGCAGTGCTCAAATGAGCACTACGCCGCTCGTTTCGCTATCGAACAACATCCCTTTGCTGATGGCGCGCTGTCAAGACCTCGTGCCAGAATGATGCCTGCACCGCTCAAATGAGCGGATGTCGAAGGAGTAGGCCGTGCCGCAGCGACCGACCCAGCTGGTGCTGACCGCGCGCGTCGCCCGCCGCTATTACCTCGACAACCGTTCCAAGAGCGAGATCGCGGACGAGCTGGGCATCAGCCGGTTCCGCGTGGCGCGGCTGCTGGAGGCGGCGCGCGCCAGCGGCCTGGTGCGCATCGAGATCGCCTGCCCCGGCTCGCTCGACACCGACCTCTCCGGCCGGCTGCAGTCCGCGTACGGACTGTCCCACGCGGTCGTGCTCGACATCCCTGACGACGACCAGGCAGTGCTCCGGACTCGCCTCGGCGAGGCCGCCGCCGACGTGCTGGCCGAGGTCGTCACCGCGCAGGACGTGCTGGGCCTGGCGTGGGCTCGCTCCCTCGCCGGCATCGGCGCGGCGCTGACCCGGCTCGCGCCCTGCACGGTGGTGCAACTGACCGGCGCGCTACCCCGCCCCGACGGCAGCGACGTGCTCGACCTGGTGCGCCGGGTCGCCCGTGCCGGCGGTGGTCAGGCACACGTCTACTACGCGCCGCTTGTCGTACATGACGCCGCCACCGCCCGCACGCTGCGCCGGCAGCCCGACCTGGGTCGCGCGCTTGCGTTGATGGACCGGGTGACGATCGCCGTGGTGGGCGTGGGCCAGTGGCGCAGCGGGCTCTCCACGATCTACGACGCGTTCGAGCCGGCCGCCCGGGACCGCGCCGCCCGGCTGGGCGTCATCGGCGAGATATCCGGGGTGTTCATCGGACGCGACGGGAGAGCCGTGGCCACCCCGCTGAGCCGACGGATCATCGGCATGAGCGGCCAGCAGCTGGCCGGCTTCGGCACCGTTCTCGCCGTCGCCTACGGCGACCCGAAGGCCGACGCGGTGAGCGCCGCGCTGCGCGGTGGTCTCGTGACCGGGCTGATCACCCACGCCAGCATGGCCCGGCTGCTGCTGGCCCATGCCACGACCACGCCCGCCCAGGACGACTTCACGGTTGCCGCCGATGCCCCCGCTCGGTGAGCCGGAGCGGCTGCCCGGTGGCACCGCCAACCGGGGCCGGGTGCTGCGCGTCGGGGTGACCGTGCACCGGCCGTGCGGCCCGTACAGCCCGGCGGTACATGCGCTGCTGCGCCACCTCGCGGCCGCCAACGCCGGATCGTTCCCAGATCCCGGACTGCGCTGGCAACGACCCGTCCCGACACCCTGGGCCGGGGAGCTGATCACGCACAACGACACCCATCCCGCAAACGTAATCTTCCGAGCCCGCCGGGCGGTCGCGCTGATCGACTTCGACCTTGCGGCGCCGGGCACCGCAGCCTGGGAACTCGCCGTGGCCGCCGCGCCGTCTGGCAGCGCGAGGCAGCTACCTACCGCCGCGCGCACGACTGGCTGCTGGGCCACCAGCCGGCGCTCCTGGCTGCCGCCGCCCGCTGAGGCGGCGGTTTTCAGGGTCCGCTCGCGAGCGCCGCCGATGACACTGTCGCGTCCCTCGATCGGGGGACGGGTTGGTCAGCCGGCAGGCGGCCCGACCGGACGACAGGCACGCGGCCCAACCACCGGCAGGCTTGGAGCTGTCGGAACCTCCGGCAGCGTCCAGCGCCGATCCCAGCGCCGAACGCAGATATCACGAAAGGAACCCGCCATGACCCGCCACCCGTCTCGCCGCATCAGCGAGCGCATCACCCGCCGCATCACCGAGATCGCCGCGGACTGCAACTATGCCTCGCGCAGGTCGGTCGAGCTGAACATGCCGTGGGCGCAGCGCCACGACCCCGCGCCCACTGCCCCGCGCCAGTAACCCGGGCCGGGCGGCGAACGCTCAGCCGGTACGAGTGACCGCCAGCTCCTCGCCCTGCTCCGCCGGACGAGGTAGCGACATCAGCCGCATGATCGTTGCTGTGATCGCGCGGTCGAGCACGGCCAGCACTTCGTCCTGGGTCCGGCCTGGCTGGTCGTTCCAGCGGGTCAGCGCCTGCACTCGAGCCAGGCGCACCTGGGGCGCTGTTGCCAGGCTCGGGCCGTTCGTCGCCTGACCGCGCACCTCCCACATCGCCTCGTACGCTCCGTCGATCGCCGCGCCGGCCACCGAATCGGCGGCGCCGGGGCGGGTCTGCGCGTCCGCCCGGATCAGCGCACCGACCAGGCAGACACCCGACACCTCCTCGGGCACCGGCTCGGTGGCGGCTGCCAGCCCGGTACGCAGCGTTTCGGCGCCGTCGACCGGAACCGACCACCAACCGCCCTGCACCCACCCCGCCGCGAGCTGAGCGCGGGCCGCCTCCAGCACGCCGAGCACCCGCTCCAGGTGGGCCAGCCGCTCGTGCTGCCAGCGGGCTGCCATGCGCTCCCGCCAGCGGCGCCACCAGCCGGCCCGCCGCCCGCGCACAACCTCACCGGCTGCCGCAACCGAGGCCACCTGTTCGTCGGCGCCGAGCCGGGCGCCAACCGTTTCTCGCGTCATAAGTCCAGCATCGCTCCGGATGCGCCGGCGCGCCACCCGTGCCGTGCCCGGCCGGTGCAGCCACCGGCCGGGTGCCGGAAAGCTCATGTGATGATCTCGGTAGCGATGGTCGAGCAGGAGGTCGAGACGATGCCGCAGCGGGCCGGTTGGACCTATTCCGGGTCGATCGAGTTGACGAACGACCTGTCGGTGCTGGAGTCCGAGCTGCACGCCGGCCGGGTCGCTGCCGCAGAGCAGGGCTACGACGACGAGCCGGACTCGATCGACGTCGACGAGGCGATGCTGGCCGGCGAGAACCGCGGTCTGCTCTCCGCCGCGGAGGCTGCCGACGCGGGACTGGAGTTCCGGCCGACGCATACCCGCTTCGTGATGAGCTGGCACGCGCGAAGCTGACGACCTGCCACGCCGCCCCGCGCTACCCCGACTCGGCGGCAGGCGGCAGCACCACACCGAAACCGGCGATCGCGAGGCGCAGCAGCACCTGCCCCGGCGCGAGCAGGTCGTCGATGCGGGCGGCCACCAGAAGTTCCAGCTCGGCCAGCCGGGTGCGGTATGCGTCCGCGCCGGCGAGGCGGGCGTGCTGCAGCTCGATCGTGTTGTGCCAGACCTTTCGCCGGGCCTCGCGGAGAAACCGGCGAGAACTGAGCCGGTCCAGGGGCGTGAGCACCTGGTCGCGAAGTGTCTTACCGCCGCCGCGTGCCAGCTCGTCATCCTCCGCGGACACGCGCGCTGCCAGCACCGCGTCGATGCATTCGTGATCGCGCCGCCGGCGCGCCATCAGGACCGCATCGGCGAACTCGTCGTCATCGATCACCGCCAACAGCGCCTGCGGCAGGTCGTAGTTGATGTGCGCGTTGATGCCGAGCAGCACGTGCCGCAGCGGCGGCAGCTCGGGCGCGGCGTCGAACGCGAGCCGCCACGGCCGAGGCACCCGCCGGGCGGCGAGGTCGGCGTCGTGCGCGTCCAGGTAGAGCTCGGCGAAGGCCACATCCCACGCGCGCACCCACTGCGGATCCTCGAATCGCGCGTCGTTCACGGCTTGGCCCACAGCGAGCGTGGTGCGCCGATACGTGTCGAGGAAGATCCGTCGCTGGCGGCGCTCGGGCGGCAGCGCGTCGAGGCGATCCTGCATCCGTGCGGCCACCTCGTCGATCGCGGCCGGGCCGACCGGCGGGCGGCGATCGGGTGCCGCGCTCACACCGCGGAGTATCCCGTCGGCGCCGGCCCACGACAAACTCGCACCGCGTCTACCAGCGGGAAGCCGGCGTGTCGGAGGCGAACCTCACCGACGCGCTGGCCGACCTCTACGCCTACGCTTACAGCATCGACCGGGAAACGGTCCGCGATGCCGCGGCGTACCGCGTCACCGCGATGCGGCTGTCGGACCAGTGGCTGGCGGCCGGGCGCGACCCGGCCGATCCACTGCTGGCCGAGGAGCGCCAAAGCCTGATGGCGTCCTACACCGCCCTACGTGACGCCGTCGACCGTGGCTAGCACGCGCCGGCGCTGCCCGGACTGGCCCCGCAGCTCGCGCATCCCGATGCTGCGATTGGTGGTGCGCCAGCAGGGATGGTGGTTGCTCGGATGGGCGTTTCCCAACCTCGCTGCTCGGCATCACTTGGCCGAGCGGGAACGGTGGATCCGGCATGCCGACCTACCCGCGTACGGGCTGCCGGGCGAGCTGACCGTCGAGCGGCGCCTGGCCGGCATGGCCGGTATGAGCCAGACCGATCGAGCGCAGTTTCACGCCGCAAGCCTCGGTCTGCGCCACAGTCGCTCGGACGGAGCCTGGTTGACGGTCACCGTGCAGCGGCGCGACTCCAGCCGGTCCGGTGACGATCCGCTGGCTCGCCTGGCATGGCGGCTGATGCGGTTCCCCGGCGGTGTGGTGGATATCGACGCCGGGTCGCGGTGGGCAGCGCGAACCCCCGACGAGCTATCCGAGTTGCAGCGGCAAGCCCGGGCCGAACTGCCCGCCAGCCGGTGCAGGTGTTCGTCGACGGCGCCGCGCGCCCGGGCAGCCTGCTGCGGGTCGGAGAGGAGTGGGCTGCGTACGTCCCGCTACCGGAGCAGGTCTTCGATCTTGAACTTCTCGCGCACGGATGGCCTGTCGGCCAGTTGATGGTCGGCGCGGTGCCCGACCTCACGCCGTACGTCGCCGGCGACCGTGCCGATCTCGGGCCGCTGCTGCTGCCCCGCCGCCCTCGCTTAGCAGCGAAGCCTTGATCTGCGCCTGCTCATGTGGTGCTGCCCGTCGGTCCGGGTGCTCGCCCCGTCGGCAACTACGGCGGGTCCGCGCTGTTGATCTCGACGAGCGCGATGGTGACGTTGTCTGGCGCGCCGGCGTCGATCGTCGCCTTCCACAGCTCGAAGACAGCGCGACCGTCGTCGTTCTCGGTCACGATCTGCGTGATGGCCTGCTCGGCGACCGCGTCGGTGAGACCGTCGCTGCAGATCAGGTACCTGCCGTCGTCGAGCGGACGGGTGAGAACGTGCGGGTCGACAGGTGACGAGTCGAGCGAGCCGCCCAGCGTCTGGGTGACCACTGGGCTGCGCGGGAGACCGGCCGGTGCCGGCTCGTTGTCGTCGGTGCTCAACTGATTGAGGCCCTCGTCGATCAGGTACACCCGGCTGTCGCCGACGTTGAAGACGACGACCTCCGACTCGGTCACCACCAGCCCGGCGACCGTGGTGCCCATAGCGACGTGCGGGGGGTTGAGCGCCGCCTCGGCATACAGCCTGTCGTTGCACGAGGCCAACGCGGCCCGCACCGTTTTGTCGTCCGTCAGCGACGGCGCCAGTGCAGCCAGCATCCGCACGACCAGCGAGCTCGCTACCTCGCCCGCAGGGTGCCCGCCGAGACCGTCCGCCACCGCCACCACGACCGGAGCGCTGGCCGGGAAATAGAACGTCGCCGGCACCAGCGTCGGCACCGAGCAGAGCGTCCAGGCGCCGACGACAAGGCTGTCCTCGTTGTGCTCGCGCACCAGGCCGTCATGGCTCAGTGCCGAGACCGCGATGAACCGCATCGCCGCTCCCCACGCCGCCGTCCCGGGTGATCCCCCCGACGCTACCGCTACCGGCGGCGGCTAGCTCCAGTCAGTGCGGCGCGGAGAACCAGTCGTTGGTGACGGGAAACAGGTAGCGATCGGTGGCCGCGTTCAGCACCCGGCGCGCGCGATGGAACTGCTCGGCGGTGTCGCGCAGTAAGGCGATCACGTCCGTCGGCGCGATGGCGCGGTCGGCAGCCAGCCGGTACCAGCCCGCGCCGAACCACTCCAACAGGTCGGCGCCGGCCATGCGCACGTCCGGCACTTCGGGCAGCCCGGTGCGCCGGGCCAGCTGGATCGCCTGCACCGGGCCGGGCACCGTACGCACCCCTGCGTCGGGAAACACCCCGGCGAGGAAGAGCGCGAGATCGCCCAGCCGCCGCCACACGCCGGGCCGCTGCGGCGGCGTAACGGCCTCGAGTAACCCGGCGAGCCGGCCCAGGTCCACGTCGTCCCACCGGCGCCGGCGCACTCCGTGCGGCGTGCGAGTAACGATGACGCCGCTCGACGTGCGGGCAAACGAGGCAAGCAGGTCGGCGAGGAAGAGCCGATGCCACGGTTCTGCGAGATAGCGGGCCAGCTGTCCGGCGTCGAACACCGGCACCCGAAGACGCGGCGCGGCACGTTCGGGGGCGTAGCTCGAGCCGGCCAAATCGGCGGCGGTGCGGTGCACCGCGGCGGCGAACACGAGAAACGGCGAGACGAAGCTGAACTCGCCGAGGTTGCGCCCGGCGGCCAGATTGAGCAGCGCGGTCGAGGTGGCCGGCCGGTCGAGGACATCGAGCACCAGCGCGGGCTCGCGACGCAGGGCCGCCACCCGGCCGGCGGCCTCGTGCGGCCTCGTCCGGTCGGCACCGACCAGCGCGCGCAGGTCGGCCTCGGTCAGGTGCTCGAGGTAGGCCGCACCGATCCGGTCCAGGTCGTCGGCCTGCACTGCCACGAACCCATTGTCCGACACTTGCAACGGTCCTGCTCTCGACGGCCGGGCGCCCTACACGTCGGCGGGCGATGCGGCGCTCGCGGGACCCGCATGGGCCAGCGCGTAAGCTGCCAGCGGTCGACACGGGCCGCGACGATGTACGGAGCGAAGACCATGGCTGCTCGAGCAGGACGGCTGTGGAGCGATCTCAGCCCGCGCACTCGCCGGCTGATCGTCACCGGGGCGGTTGCCGAAGGCGCGCTCAAGGCGGCCGCCTTGATCGACCTGGCGCGGCGGCCGGCGAGCCAGGTCCGCGGGCCGAAGTTGCTCTGGGCTGTGGTGGTCGTGCTCGTGAACTCGCTCGGCGGCGCGCCGCTGTGCTACTTCGCCTTCGGCCGGCGACGAGACACCGCGATGTGACCATATTGTGATCGATCAGTCACGCTAAGTCCACCTGGCTGGTGCGCCGCCGTGATGAAATCGGCGGCATGGCGACCCGCGATCCGGCCACCCGACCGTCCGTCGCGCACTGGATCGCGCAGACGTGTCGAACCAATCGCGCGACCCTCTGGCTGCTTTTCAGCACCCTCGCCTTCGCTGCCGCGGTCGGTTTTGCGGCGCTGGTCGTGCTAGCCCTCGCGCTACGGCGCTGAACCTATCTCGATCGCTCGGTGCGCGAAGCCGGTGCCGACCCGACCCGAGCCGGCAAGCCGGGCAGCCGACGCGCGCCATCGACGCCATTCCTGCCACCGCCGCCACGTTGAGGAACGCGCTCGCCTCCGTACCCGCCGCATGGCGCCCGTCGCCCGACACGGGCCGCGGGCTCAGACCACGTTGATCTCCGGGCGGAGCGCCCGGGCCGCGAACCGGCCTGCGTCCAGCGCGCACACGTCGACCACCGGCGGCCGCTGAAGGTAGAGATCCCGGACGACCTCGCCGACGGCGGGGCCCATCAGGAACCCGTGGCCGGAGAACCCGGTCGCATATAGGAAGCGGCCACCCACGTCGGCCTCTCCGATGAGCCCGTTGTGGTCCGGTGTCATCTCGTAGAGCCCGGCCCAGCCGCTTGCAATGCCGGCGGTCATCAGCCGCGGCGCCCGGCGGGCCATGGCCTCCACCAGCCGCGGCAGCCAGGCGTCGGAGCGGGTCAGCTCGAAGCCCGGCGTCTCCTGCGGGTCGGACATCCCCAGCAGGATTGCGCGCCCTTCCCGGTGGAAGTAGAACGTGCTGGCGAAGTCGATGGTCATCGGGATCTGCGCGGGAAGGTCCGCGATGGGCTCGGTGATCAGGAGCTGCCGGCGCAGCGGCGTCACGGGCAGGTCGACGCCGACCCATTCGCCGACCTGCCGGGACCACGCGCCGGCGGCGCAGACGACGGTGTCGGCGACGAGCTCGCCGGCCGGCGTAGCGACGCTCAACGCGTGGCCGTCCTCGACGGTGATCCCGGTGACCGGACAGTGCGGGAACAGCCGCGCGCCGTTGCGTCGCGCGCCGGTGGCGTAGCCGAGAACCACCGACTCGGGCGTGCAGTGCCCGTCGGACGGCGAAAAGGCCGCGGCCAGCAGCCCTGACGGGTCGACGAGCGGGCAGAGGGCGACCGCCTCCTCCGGTCCGATCATCCGGCTCGGAACGCCGAGCTCGTTCTGCAGCGCGACGCTTGCACTGAATTCGGCGACGGTCGCCCGATCGTCGAGGAGGAAGAGGTAGCCGACCTCGCACAGGTCGATCTCGCCGCCGGGTCGGCGGGCAAAGTCGCGGAATGCTTCCAGGCTGCGCCGCCCGAGCTCGATGTTGACCCGGTCGGAGAACTGGGCGCGTACGCCGCCGGCGGCCTTGCAAGTCGAACCCGATCCGAGGGAGCCGGCCTCGACCAACACCACGTCCTCGACCCCTGACTCGGCGAGGTGGAACGCGATGCTCACCCCGATCACACCACCGCCGATGACGACCACCGCGACACGGCGAGGCAGTCCGTCAGCGCTGCTGGTCATCACAAGCCTTCTCGCCGCCTGGACGGTGACCGCGAGCCAGTATGTCCGCCAGCGCAGCCAGCGCGTCCGGCACAACTCGGTAGTACGCCCACTTGCCGCGCTGTTCCCGGGTCAGCAGCCCGACGTCGACGAGCACCTTGAGGTGGTGGGACACGGTGGGCTGGGACAGCCCGGTCGGCTCGGTCAGCTCGCATACGCATGCCTCAGCGCCCTGGTGCGCCGCGATCAACGAGACCAGCCGCAGCCGGGTCGGCTCGGCCAGCGCTTTGAGCACCCCGGCCAGCCGCTCGGCTGCCGCGGCATCCAACACCCCGCCGGTGATGGGGCCGCAGCACGCCGCCACGTCGGCCACCAGCACCGCACGAGGCGGCATGACCCGCCGGGCGGCCCTGGAGACGACAGCAGCGCGCATTTGTGCAGCATGGCACATGCATTGACAGCCGTCGATGTTTGATCCATCGTTGGTCGCATTGACGTACGTCGATGAGAGAGCGGGCATGCGATGAGTGACGCCACCGACTTCGAGCTGCGCGAGCGGGTCCGCGCCCGCTACGCCGCGGCCGCCACCGCGGTGGCGGACGGCCGCGTGTCCCGCACCTCGTGTTGCGCCGGCGGACCGACGGACATCGACGACACCTTTGGCGCCGCCCGCTACAGCGCCGACCAGCAGCGCCTGCTGCCCGCCGAGGCGCTCGCGGCGAGCCTGGGTTGCGGCAACCCACTCGCCGTCGCCGACTTGCATCCCGGCGAGCGGGTCCTGGATCTCGGCTCGGGCGGCGGCATCGACGTGCTGTTGTCCGCCCGCCGGGTAGGGCCGACGGGGTTCGTCTACGGCGTCGACATGACCGACGAGATGCTGGCCCTCGCCGAAGCGAACAAAGCCAAAGCCGGCGCCCGCAACGTCGAGTTCCGAAAGGGCGCCATCGAAGACATCCCGCTCCCTGACGCCGCGGTCGACGTGGTGATCTCCAACTGCGTGATCAATCTGTCGGTCGACAAACCCGCCGTGCTCAGCGAGATGTTCCGCGTTCTGGTCCCCGGTGGGCGGATCGGGATCTCCGACGTCGTCGCCGAAGACCAGCTGACCCCGACCGACCGGGCCGCACGCGGCTGCTACGCCGGCTGCATCGCCGGTGCGTTGTCCCGGCAGGAATACCTCGACGGACTCACCGCCGCGGGGTTCACCGACGCCTCGGTCGCCTTCAGCCACCACGCCGCGCCGGAAATGCATGCGGCGATCATCCGGGCGAGCAAACCGGTCACCGCGTCGCAACGGCCCGAAGCGCCGTGATCACCGTTGCGGGCAGCTCAGTCGCGGAACAGGGCGCTGTAGGCGTTGAGGGCAGGCTGCCCGCCCAGATGGGCATAGAGGACGGTGGATTGCTTCTCGATGTCGCCGGTGCGGACCAGTTCGACAAGCCCGGCCATGGACTTCCCCTCGTAAACCGGGTCGAGGATCATGCCCTCCAGGCTGCCGGTGAGGCGGATCGCGTCGAGGGTCGACTGCACGGGGATGCCGTAGAAGTCGCCCGCCCAGCCGTCGAGCAGGGTGATCTCGTCCTCGCGTAACGCCCGCCCCAGCCCGATCAGTTCTGCCGTTCCGTCGGCGATCTTCGCGATCTGCGCACGGGTCTCGCCAGATTTGGCCGATGCGTCGATGCCGATCACCCGCCGATGGCGATCCTGCGCCGCGAACCCCGCGACCATGCCCGCCTGCGTCGAGCCGGTGACGCTGCAGACGACGACGGTGTCGAAGAAGACGCCGAGCTCGTGTTCCTGTCGTGCGACCTCGTCGGCCCAGCTGGCGAAACCGAGACCGCCGAGGCGATGGTCCGACGCGCCGGCGGGGATCGGGTACGGCACCCCGCCGTGGGCACGCACGTCCTCGAGCGCGACCTGCCAGCTGTCCTTGGCACCGATGCCGAAACCGGCCTGGACGAGCTCGACATCGGCGCCCATCACCCGCGAGAGAAGGATGTTGCCCACCCGGTCGTAGACGACGTCCGGCCAGTCGACCCAGCTCTCCTGCACCAGCCGCGCCCTCAGTCCCACCTTCGCGGCGACCGCGGCCACCTGGCGGGTGTGGTTGGACTGCACGCCGCCGATGGAGACCAGATGCGTGGCACCGGCGGCCAGCGCGTCGGGCACCAGGTACTCCAGCTTGCGGGTCTTGTTCCCGCCGAAGGCCAGCCCCGAGTTGCAGTCCTCCCGCTTGGCCCAGATCGCGGCGCCGCCGAGGTGCTCGGTGAGCCGGTCCAGCCGGTGCACCGGGCTCGGCCCGAACAGCAGTGGGTAGCGGGCAAAGTCGGCCAGAGCCATCAGGGTCTCCTGTCCTGCCGCGGTCGTCGCGCCGATCCGGTGGTGTGCCGGCGACATTAGTGGTCACGCGGCAGGTGATCCGCTGGCTACCGTTCGGTGGATGTCCTGGCTACCCGCCGAGTTCGTCCACCCAGACCGGTTGGAGCTGCCGACCGGTCATCACCTACGCCCGATCAGGGCCACAGATGTCGACCTCGACTTCCCCGCCGTGACGGGCTGCCGCGATCGGCTGTGGCGCATCTACGGCGTCGCGTGGGGATGGCCGCCGGCCGACATGACCTACGAGCAGGACCGGGAGGATCTAGCCCATCACGAGGCCGAGATCGCGGCGCACCAGTCGTTCAACTACGCGCTGTTCGACGCACCCGAGACCGCACTGCTCGGCTGCGTCTACATCGATCCGCCAGAGCGAGCGGGAGCCGACGCGGAGATCTCCTGGTGGACGGTCGACCGACTGGTGGGCACGGATGTCGAGCAGGTGCTCGACCGGCAGGTGCCGGAATGGATCGCTCAGGAGTGGCCGTTTCGACGAACCCGCTACGTCGGCCGGGAACTGAGCTGGCAGGCCTGGCTGGAACTGCCCCCTCACCGCTGAACGGCATATGGCGCCGCCCGAGGCGATGAGTTTGGCGTAAACAACGTCGAGGACGTGCCGCAGCCGCACCGGCTCGCCCAGCGCGGCTGGTAACCAGTCGCCCGGCTGATCATTACCCGCTCACCCGCCGCCGGCGACCGGTGACGGGGTCGCGATCATCTCCTGCGACGTCACCGGGCGACGCCCACATTCTCACCACTACCGAGCGGCCCGGTCACGAGCCATAAGGGACTGACATGCCGCATCGTGGTCGAGGTCGTCGAGTTGGAGACCGACGATCCGGCGCTTCGCGGGCCGATGATCATGACCACCACGCTCACCGACGCGGACGACGGCACCGACATGCCGATGGTCCACGACGGCGTCCCCGACGCCATCCCGGTAGCCGACAATGAGATCGGCACCCGGATAGCGCTGGCGAACCTCGCGGCGCTCGTCGAGGGTTGCTAAACCGCGCGTCGCGCAGGCGGACTTCCGCATAGCCGCTCGCCACCCAGCGTCACCGCCGAACGAGAAACGATCGACGCACCCAGCGGGCACACGGCGAGTTCGTACCGCTGGTTCGGTCGATCCTGGCCGGTGCTGTCGGCCGCGGCCAGGACGACTCGGCTGTGCGACTCAGATGGTGCGCACGTTTTCGGCCTGCGGACCCTTCTGACCGGCGACCGCGTCGAACTCGACGCGCTGGTTGTCATCGAGGCTCTTGTAGCCATCGCCGGCAACGCTGGAGAAATGGACGAACACGTCCTTGCCTCCGTCGTCGGGCGCGATAAAGCCGAAGCCCTTCTCGCTGTTGAACCACTTCACAGTTCCCTGCGCCATAATGGCTGTCCTTTCGGGGAATTGGTCCGGGCCACGCCCTGTGCGTGGACCAGGGTCGTCACGTGTGACGCCGAACCCGAGCCCGAAAGGGGGAGAAACTACGTCGCGCGCTGCAGAAATCCCGCGCGCCGTGACGTGAAGGAAATATGCCTAACCGTCCACCACGGTAGCACGGAGCGGAGCGCCGAGGGCGCGCAGATGCCGCAGCACGATCCGGTACGACCCGAACAGCGAGGTCTCGGTGTACGGAATGGCATGGGCGGCGCAGTGCGCGCGAACGAACGCCTGTGCCGCGCGGAGGTTGGGCCGGGGCATGCTGGGAAATAGGTGGTGCTCGACCTGGTAGTTCAGGCCGCCGAGCACCAGGTCAGTGAGCCAGCCACCGCGCACATTGCGCGACGTCAGCACCTGCCGGCGCAGGTAGTCAACCTTCTGATCGGGGCCGACGATGGGCATGCCCTTGTGGTTGGGCGCGAACGAGCAGCCCATGTACAACCCGAAGACGGCCTGATGGACCGCGAAGAACACCAGCGCCTTGAGCGGATCGAGCACCACCACCAGCGCGCCGAGATACGCCACCGCGTGCACAGCGAACAACCCCAGCTCCAGCGCTCGGTACCGGCCAGCGCGTCGGTTCGGCGCGGCGATCAGGTAGCGGACGCTCGCCACGTGCAGGTTGAGACCTTCCAGCAGCAGCAAGGGGCCCACCAGCACCGCCTGGTTGCGGGCGACGAACCTACCCAGGCCGTTGTGACGGGCGAGCACCTGGCCGGTCGTGAACGCGAGGACGCCGTCGCCGATGTCCGGGTCGTGCCCCTCCTGGTTGGGGTGCGAGTGGTGCCGGTTGTGCTTGTCCACCCACCAGCCGAAGCTCAATCCCACCAGCAGGTCCGCGGCGACCACGCTGATCAGGTCGTTGCCGAGCTTCGCGCGGACGATCTGCTGATGCCCGCCGTCGTGGCCGAGAAACCCGACTTGGGTGAACAGCACGCCGAGCGCGCCAGCCACGATCAGCTGTAGCCACGTATCACCCAGCCACCCGAACGCGACCCAAGCGCCGACGTAGGCCGTCATCGTGGCGGCGCTGCGCAGCAGGTAGCTGCCGTAGCGGCGATCCAAGAGTCGTGCGTCGGCGATCTGACGGCGCAACGCGGCAAAGTCGCTGCCACCCTGCCGAGCACGGTCGACGTCACTGTGCTGGTCCAAAACCACGGTCATGCGGAGGTCGGCTTTCGGTCGATGCCGACACGCTGGTTGCTCGCCGGATCCCTACCGAGCATGACGCGTCGACGCCGTTCGCACCAACGACGCTTCGCGAGCCCACACCCGGCCGAGAGCGGTCCGCCCGGGCATCCGGCGATCGGGCAGATCGCGGCGCGGCGCGCTGACACTCCGCGGTGTGCCTTTGACGAGTAGAGTCGGCGGCACCGCCGGGCTCCTCGTCGCTGATGTCGGGTCAGCCTCGGCGCACGTCGACCGTCTCGCAGCCGTAGACGGCCGGTCCAGGAGGCTACCCCAGCATGAACCTTGATCAGCACATCCTGCAGGTGCTCGCTGCGCCGAAGGCCGGCGCACGGACGGTGACCATCGGCGACCTCGCGCGCCGGTTCGGCCTCAGCCCGACCGTCATCCTTCCGGCGGCGCACAGGCTGGTTGACGGCGGACTCGCGATGCCGACGATGGTCGATGTTCGCGGCGTGCCGACGCTGCGTGGCCTGCTGCCCGTGCCGGTAGGCACATCCGCCACAAAATAGCCAGCCGCTCACTCGGGACCCTGCGCGGACCGGGCCCGCTGCACGCGGGAGCAATTACTGCCACTGCGGGGCCTTAGGAAGCGACCGGCGCCACCGCTGCCGCCCTGATCGTCACCGTTGTCGCCGAATGGGCCACCGTCACCGGCCGGGGCCAGTTCGCCGCCCCGACACCGGACCAGCTGCGCTCGGCGCTGTGGCTGCTGCAGCTCTTTCTCGCCGTCGCTGCGCTCGCCGCGCTGGTCTGCGCCGCCGAGGTCGCGCGCGCGTACCGGGCCGAGCAGGCGCGCCTGGTCAGCGAGCTTGCCGAACGCGAAGCCCGACAGGCCCTGCGCAACGCCCGCGCCGCCGAACGCGCCCGACTGGCGCGCGAACTGCATGACAACGTCTCCCAGGCCCTGTTCGCCAGCGCGCTGCACGCCCGCTCCGCCCAGAAGCAGCTCGCCCGCAGCGGCCTGGACGCCCCGAAGCTGGACGGCGACCTTACGGCGCTACGCGAGCTGACCGCCACCGCGCTAGCCGAGATGCGCGCGCTCATCTTCGAGCTGCGGCCCGACGCCCTCGTCCAAGAAGGGCTCGTCGCCGCCGTGCGCCGCCAGGCCGCCGCGGCCGAGGCCCGAACCGGACTGACCATCACGGTCACCGGACCCGAACCGCGGCTGCCGCTCGACCCAGCCGCCGAGGAACACTTGTACCGCATCGCGCTGGAAGCCGTGCACAACGCCGTCAAACACGCCGACGCGTCCACCCTGAGCATTCACATCACCCACCTCGGAGACGCGGTGGAGCTGACGGTCACCGATGACGGCGTCGGGTTCGACCCCACCCGGGCCGACCCGGACCGTTACGGTATGCGCACGATGCGTGAACGCGCCGTGGCCGCAGGCGCCGCTCTTGACCTGATCGGCCGGCCCGGCGTGGGCACGACCGTGCGCTGCCGGATGCCTGCCACGGCTGAGCTCGACTCAGCCCCGCGCCCGGAGGCGTATCTCGCTGTGCATGCAGGCCCGGGCAGACCTATGGGAGTCCGCCAGCCGGGCCAGCGAGCGAACGAGCCAGATCCGTTGTAGAAGTCGCACGAACGTGGGTTCGCCACCGATCGCGCAGGCCCGCGCCGCAGCGGCCCACTTTCCCGCGGTCACGGATCGCGGCGATCGGGCTTGGCCCAGATTCCCCTTTCTTGGAGAAGCTCGATCTGCTTGCGCGTGACGTGCTCGCGATACTCGGCGTGCCGGTACGGCGGACGGTCGAGATAGATGCCCTTGGGGTAGATCGGTTGCTCGTAGATGAGTTGGTACTGCTCGGTGGTCAAGTCCTTCATCCAGTTATCCCACTGGGCGGACTGTCGGAAGTGGCGTAGGCCCTCGACATCGATGACGCCCGCGATCCAGGTGGAGCCAGCGCCGTACGGTACCTCGGTGACGACCTGGCCGCGGTAGTCGATGATCTGCGATCCGCCGGAGAAGGTATCGATCGGCACGGTTTCCTCGGCGTCGAGGTAGTAGGTGCCCAGGTTCATGCCGATGACGTACATATTGTTGTCCAGGGCGCGTGCCCGGTTCTGCACCGAGAACATGCCGCTCATGACGCCCGGCGCTGGGTACGGGCCGCGGTAGGCGATCTCACAGCCGTTCATTGCCAGTCCTCGGGCGTTCTCCGGATACGACGCCTCGTTCGCCATCATGATTCCGATCCGGCCGATCTCCGTGTCGGCGACCGGATAAAATGCGTTCAGATCCCGTCCGTACAACTCGATCCATCGGTCCCATACGTTGTGCGGCGTGACCGAATGCTCGACCGGCAACAGGGGCACCAACTTGTGGTGCTTGAGAATGACGGCGCCATCCCCCGGTTCGATGACGAAGCCCACGTTGAAGAAGTAGCCGGGGAACTCTGGATGACGCGCCTTGGCCTGAGCTACTACGAACGCATGGAATTCGCGGGCCAATCCCCCGAGGTAATCCGTCTCTGGGCCCGGGATGTCGATGGCGCACTCACGTGCGTACTCCTCGTGATCCCAGTCGAACACCTCGTCGGTGAACCCTTGCAGACCACCTTCCGGAATACAGATCAGCCGCACCGGCAGATCCATGCCCGAGAGCCAGGAAGCCGCCCGGCATAGATGCGTGATGTGTTCGAGATTCCACCGGATTTCCTCGCGACGGCGTATGCCCCGCGTCGTCTGAACGAGGCCGACGGCTTGGTAGGGCTCGATCATGACCGGCTCCTTCACAGCTGGGCGAGCGGATTCTCGACGATCCTCCCGCTGCTGCCGGCACCAGGCATAGGCCCGCCATCCGCGTTCGCACGCAGCTACGTTCGCACGGCTTCCGGCCGTGAACCACGCGGTGGCCGCAACCGCGCTGCGATGATTTGGATCTTGCCGCCCATCGACCGCCGGGACGACCAGCTCGCGCGCTACCGGCCGTCGTCGGTAGCGGTCGTTTCGCCGGTCACCTCGTCCGCGTCCGCCTTTGCAGCTTCGGTCTCTGTGGTCGTCCCGTCTTCGTCGCGCGCGAAAACGTCCTGCCACTTCAAATCGCTGTCCGTCTGGCTCGCGACCTCCCGCACCATCTGCTCATCGCTTAGCCCCTCCCCAGCGGGGCGGACGTTCTCCTGTTCCACGAACCCTCTCCTCGCGTGCGGTTGACCCCGGGCCCATACCCCGATCAGCCGTTCGGTTAAACGCCGCACAACCGTGGTGCTCAACCGTAAGATCACCGTCGCACAGGAGGGCGCGGTCGGTGCTCCTGCTGAGCTCACCTATCGCTTGATCGCCGAGGACGAGCACCACCACTCACCGGGCGACGCGATCGCGAGTTCCAAGTCGCTCGCAACCGCCGCGATCCGTGGCCGACAGGCGGGCTGAGTTGATCACGTCTTCCCCGGTTGTGCTCGCCCTGCGGCGGCCCAACCGGTCATTGGCGGGGAAGACGTGATCAGGAAGCTGTTCCGCCGGATCAGCAGTTCGGCGCCACGTTGCCCCCCCGATAGCTCCGCCCTCCCCGGCGGAGGAGAAGAGGCGTTGCATGGGTAGTACGGACGGCAGCCCGGGAGAACGGTCCCGCCGACCGATTGCCCGACCCGACCGAGACTTGGAGCACTCGAAGTGAACTGGATCCGCCACCTCCGCTCTTCGCTGCTGCGCCGGACACCGTTGACGGCCGTGACGGCGGTGACCGCCGCACGATGAGCGACTTCGAAACCGCCGAGAACGTCGGGAAGCTGCCCACCGCGCTCTCGACCGCAGGCGCGCCCCTCGGGTCGGATCCGACAGTCGGCGAGATCGCCTACTTCACGCCGTGGAACAACTTCGTCGTCTACTACGGCGACCAGCCCTACTACGACGGCACCATCGACATCGGACGGATCGACAGCGGTCTGAATCCGATCACCACCGCCGGCGACAGCGTCCAGCTGCGTATCACCCGCGTCGACCAGCCGTAACCGACCGACCAGTTCCCGACCCACGAAGGAGACACAGATGCGTGGCGTAGTACTGCATGCCCCTGGCGACGTCCGAGTCCAAGACCGGGACGACCCCAAGATCGTCGAACCGACCGATGCGGTCATCCGCGTCGCGGCGGCCTGCATCTGCGGGTCGGATCTGTGGCCCTACCGCGGGATCGAAGCGGTGACCGGACCGGCCCCGATGGGCCATGAATACGTTGGCATCGTGGAGGAGGTCGGCAGCGAGGTCGCGACGATCGAGCCTGGTCAGTTCGTGGTCGGCTCGTTCTTCGCCTCCGACAACACCTGCGAGATCTGCCAAGCCGGCTACCAGTCCCGCTGCGTGCACGCCGAACTGATGGGCGCGATCGGCACCCAGGCACAGTACGCGCGCGTCCCGCTGGCCGATGGCACCCTCGTCGCCACCCCGGAACTGCCCGGGCCGGAGCTGATCCCGTCGCTGCTGGCCGCCTCGGACGTGCTGGGCACCGGCTGGTTCGCCGCGGTTGCCGCCGAGGCCGGCCCGGGCAAGACGGTTGCGGTGGTCGGCGACGGCGCGGTTGGGCTGCTCGGCGTGCTCGCCGCCCGGGAGTTGGGCGCGCAGCGGATCATCGCCATGAGCCGGCACGCCGACCGGCAGGCGCTGGCCCGCGAGTTCGGCGCCACCGACATCGTCGCCGAACGTGGCGACGCGGGTGTGGCCAAGATCAAGGACCTCACCGGCGGCCTCGGCGCGCACTCGGTCATCGAAGCGGTCGGCACCCAGGAGTCGATGATGCAGGCCATCCGCGCCACCCGCCCCGGCGGGCACATCGGTTACGTGGGCGTCTCCCACGACGTGGCGCTGCCCGGCGACGAGCTGTTCTTCGCCGCCGTGCACCTGCACGGCGGCCCGGCGCCGGTACGCCGGTTCCTGCCCGAGCTGATCGAGCGCATCTGGCGGCGTGAGATCGACCCGGGGAAGGTCTTCGACCTCACCCTGCCGCTCGAGGACGCTGCCACGGGCTACCAGGCCATGGACCAGCGCCACGCCATCAAGGCACTGCTCACCATTTGAACCCAGCACGCCTGGCGGCAGGCCTGGGCAGTCCGACAAAGGAGCACACAGCCGCACGTCCGGTCGCAGCCGCGCAATGGTCTGTCAATGGTTCCTTGCCGCAGCGCGCAGGGTAATGCCACTAAACGATGTAAACGGCGTGGAAAAAATGAAGCCACGACCTGGCCATGTACTTATCACCGGGACGTTTTCAGATTTCATCGCCGGGGATTGTCCAACTGACCATCACCGCCGACGGCGACTGACGCCCGAACCCGATCGCTGATCCGGGCGGCCAAACATCGAAAGGACCCTGCCATGAACCCGACGTACGACTTCACTGGCCAAGTCGCGTTCGTCACCGGCGCCAGCTCCGGGATGGGCCTGGCGACCCCCCGCGCCTTCGCCCAAGCCGGCGCCGCGGTCACCCTCACCGACGTCAACACCGACCCGCTACGCGCGGCCGAGACCGACCTTCGCGACGCCGGGCACCAAGTGCTGGCCGTGCCGTGCGACGTCGCCGACGAGACGCAGGTCGCCGCGACCGTGCAGGCCTTCGGCAGTCTGGACCTGGCCTACAACAACGCCGGCATCCAGTCGCCAATGGTCGACGCCGCCGACGAGCCCGCCGAGGTTTTCGACCGGGTAAATGCGATCAACCTGCGTGGCATCTGGGCCAGCATGAAACACCGCGCGGGGCGCGCTGCCCGTCGACGGCGGCTACACCGCACGCTGACGGTCGCTTGCGGTCTCGCCACGACAAATGAGCGGGCTTCGGCGTGCTGGCCTGATCAGTGGTGCACGGCGCGGTGGCGGGCAAGCGCGTCCAGGCCGAAGTCGGCGGTCGGATCTCGCCAGACCGAATGCGCGTGGTTCGCGTCGCGCTGGGTGTTGTCCCACTCGATGAGCAGCCGCGGGCCCTGCACCCGGTAGTAGTGCGGTGCGCCGGGCTCGATGGGGCCGGCCCAAGCGAGGTGGACAGCGTCAAGTTCGGCGTCGTCGGCATACCGCGGCAGCGGTGACACCCTGTGCGGAACCCGGTCGAGGTAGGTGCCCAGCAGCGCGCGCAGCATGTGCCGCTGCTCGGCGTCCAGCTGTGAAGCCGGCACGCCCTTCGGGGCAGGGGTGTACGCGAGCGCGGCATGGTCGGCGTCGCTGCAGCCGGCGGCGGCGTCGATGGCGTCGCTCGACGCCTGCAGCTTGGCTTGCTGGACCGGGTCGCTGAATCGCTCGTCGCGCCAGATGCCGGTTAGCGGAATTAGCCGGTCACCTTCGGCGACGCGGGTGCGGTTGGCGGTGACCACGTCCGACGGTGCATGCGGGAGCAGGACGGCGCGGGCCGCCAGCTCCGCCGGTAGCGACCGGACGATGTCGCGCGCCAGGTCCTCGACCCGGCCCAGCGGCCGGTTGCGTGCGCCACCGAGCAGCGGGGACACCGCCGGGTCGGCGCCCAGGAAGCACGGCGTGGTGGCCACAACTTCGCGGTCGACGATGAGGTTGTTCAGCGAGACGTGGTGACCGCCGAACCGCCAGCCCCACGGTCGCGGCCCGCCCGGCTGCCCGAACACCCGCAAGTAGTACAGGCCGGGGTCGCGCCCGCGCTCGCGGTCGAACCGTGCGGTGAACCCCTCGACCTGGTCCAGCACGTTCTCCAGGCCGATGATCGTCGCAACGGTGACGTAGCCCGGGCTGGACAGCCCCGTGCCCACCAGCCGCATGGCCGCACGCTGCTGCGCGGGACGCTGCTGGTGCAACGTCAGCCCGCCGTGGTCGGTCGGGGTGTAGAACCAGCGCCGCCGCTCGGCGTCGCTGCCCTCATCGGCCGGGACGGCACCGGACGCGACCGCCCGCTGCCCGGCATCGAGCATCTCCAGCCAGGCGGCCGCCGCCTCGGCCATGCCGGCCGCGACCACCCGAGCGGCACCGCGGTCGATAGCGGCAACACCCATGCCCGCAACTTACCGGTATGCCCGCTCACCGAGACCCGAGATGCGCCGCACTCGCCGATCGTCGCCGTAGCAACCCTTGACGGTGGGCTTGTTGGCGCGCACTCTTGCGGCAGACGGGGCCAGCTGGCCTCATGGGGGCGTCCTTCTTCCGGGAGGCGCTTTCTCCATGTTCGGCAATGTGCATGCTGCGCGGCAGCGGTCGGCGTGGACCCGGATCCTGACCGTGCTCTCGGCATTGGGTCTGTGCGCGGTGGTCATTGTGGCCGGGGCCGTCCCGGCGGCCGCGTCCTCGACTTCGCGTGGCGCCTTGCTCGATGACCCCGCCCCGTCGATCAGCGGCTCGCCCCCGTCGGGGACGGTCGGTACCCCCTACAGCTACGCCTTCACGGTGACAGGCGACCCGACGCCAACGGTCGATCCCAACGGGCAGGCGGTCGCGAGCGGCGGCGGGTACCTCGGCCCCTGCGGATTTGCGGGCTCTCGCGGACCGAGCCTTGGGCTGCCGCCCGGGCTGACCCTCTCGTCCGCCGGGGTGCTTTCCGGAACCCCGACCACGGCGGGCCAGTACACCTTCACGCCCGAGGCGACCAACACGGAAGGCACCACGTACGGCAGTCAGGTGTACATCACGATCGCGCCTGCCACGGCCGCCGCCGTTAGGGTCTCAGGCGGCAACCTGCAGACAGCGGCACCCGGGACGGCGTTCACTCAGCCCCTGTCGGTGACCGTCACGGACGCCTCCGGGCACCCGGTGGTCGGCCGCACGGTCACCTTCACCGTCACCTCCGGTGCGGCGACATTTCCGTCGCTGACCCCGCCGTCGTGCACGGCGCCTACTGCAACGGCCACCACGAATAGCAGTGGCATTGCCACCTCGCCAACACTGACCGCTGGAGCGACGGCCGGGTTGGTGACGGTGACCGCCACGACCACGAACGCTGACGGCTCCACCGTCGGCACCACGTTCATCGAGCTGGTGGCCCCTTCGAGTTCGTCGCGCGCCGACCTGGCGATCTCACTTTCCGTGCCAGCCACGCTGAACCGCGGAGCCACCGCGATCGTCACCGTCACAGTCACCAACAACGGACCCTCTGCGGCCAGCGACGTCGCCGCAGCGGTCTACATCCCGCCCAGCCTCACGGTCACCAACGCCGGCGGCGGAACCACGTATTGGGGATTGACGGTATTCACCACGCCCACCGTTGCGGCGGGCGCAAAGACCACCTTCACGCTCACCGTCCACGCCGGTAGTACGGCCGGTCGGTCGATCCTCGGCGCGCTCACCGGCTCACTAACAATCGACCCCAACCTGTACAACAACGTCACCGTCGCCGTTACCACCGTCAAGTAGCGCGCAGCCGCCCAGTTCCGAAACGATCACTCATCGAGGTGGTCGCTCGGCACCGTATTGTCAGCGGTCGTGACCAAGGCCGTGCCAACTGACATCGACGCCGTACTGCTGGATGCCGGGGGCGTCCTCATGTTGCCGGATCCGGGCGCCTTCCGAGCGCGGTTGGCTGCGTTCGGCGTGGCGCCCGACGACGAAAGTTGCCGGCGTGCCCACTATCTGGGCACGGCCGAGATCGACCGGCTGCGGCGCGCCGACTATGCGCATGCTGACCGGGTGATCGCAGCTGCCCTCGGCGTGGATCCGGCCGAGGTCGCGGCGGCGGCGCACGCGATCCATTCGGTCTACATGGACGACCCGTTCGTCCCTATCACCGGCGTCGGGGAGCCACTGCGCCGACTGCACGAGGCCGGAACGCGCCTGGCGATCGTGTCCAACGCGACCGGCACAGTCGCGGATGACCTGGCGCGGCACCGCATCTGTGCGGTCGATGCGGTGGATTGCGCCTCGGTCGACGTCGTCATCGACTCGCACGTCGTCGGCGTGGAGAAGCCGGACCCAGCGATCTTCGCGATGGCGCTGGAGGCGCTTCGGCTGCCGGCCGAGAGATGCGTCTATCTCGGCGATTCCGAGTACTTCGACGTCGGCGGCGCCGAAGCGGCCGGTATCCGGGCGGTACACGTGACGCCGTACGCGGAATGCGATGTCGACGGCCACGCGCATGTGCGCTCGGTCCACGAATTCGTCGATCAACTGCTCGGAACGGCCGACAGCTGAGCCCTTCCGCGCGATACCGTCAGTCGATCGATTCTGGCTCCTGGCGCCCGTCGGACAGGTCGGCGGCGAAGAGCACGTCGTCGCCGACGCTGAAGATCTGCTGGCGAGTGAGCGCTATGCCATCCCGGATCAGGTTGGTGCCGAGGTCCCCGACAGCGCTCACGCCGGACCCGACCACCCGCGGCGAGACCGAGACGATGAGTCGGTCGACGACGCGGTGACGCAGCAGGCTGGTGATGACTCGGGCGCCGCCTTCGACGAGGAGGTTACGAATGCCGATGCTGTGCAGTTCACGCAGGGCGGCAGTGAGGTTCACCCCGTGGGGGCCGGCGGGAACAGTTCTCACGACGGCTCCGTGCCGAGCGAGCTGCTCCACCCGGGCCGGGTCCGCTCCGATTCGGCCGATGACCACGGTGGGTGCTTGGTCGTCGAAGAGCTTGGAGGTGACTGGAGTGCGCAAGTCGGAGTCGAGCACGACCCGGGTCGGCGACGCGCCGGCGACCATTCGCACGGTGAGCTGCGGGTCGTCGGTGCATGCGGTGCCGACGCCGACAAGCACACCGTCACATGCGGCACGCAGCGCGTGGGCGACCCGGCGCTCCGGTTCACCGCTGATCCATTTCGAGTCACCGGAGGCAGTAGCTATACGTCCGTCAAGCGTCTGCGCGTATTTGACGACGACGTGTGGCCGGCCGGCATGTCCACGGGTAGGGCCGATCAGGGCCGTAACGTCGACCGGCGGCAGCTGGGCTGCAGGCACGGGGATCCCGGCAGGCGCTCGATGGCCCAGCTTGGCCTGTTTCGTGGACAGGTACTGGTGGTTGCGCAGATGCCCGGCCGTAGCGTGCGGCACGACCTCGTCGACGAGAATGCCGTGCGCGGACAAACCCTCCAATTTAGCTGGGTTGTTGGTCATTAGGCGGATCCGTGACACGCCGAGCCGCTGCAACACTGCGGCCGCCTCCGAATAATTGCGGCCGTCAACCGGGTAACCGAGCCGGAGGTTCGCGTCGACCGTGTCGGCGCCGTTGTCCTGCTCCAGATAGGCGCGCAGTTTGCCGATCAACCCGATTCCACGGCCCTCGTGGCCGGTGAGGTACAACAGGATGCCCTGGCCGTTGAGCCAGATGTCGCGTAAGGCGGCATGCAGTTGGATCCCGCAGTCGCAGCGCAGCGAGCCGAACACGTCACCGGTCAAGCACTCGGAGTGTAGCCGGGTCAGTGGTGCCGGTTCCCGATGGTCCGCATCCAGCACGAGCGCGACATGTGTGTTGCCGGACGCAAAACTGAACGCGTGCGCGGTGAAGGACCCGTAGATTGTCGGTAGTGGCACCGAGCGGACTTCACTGACCAGCATCGAAACTCCATCGGCCAGAGGCATGCCGTGCATGGCGGCAGTGTTCCCATCTACTCATCACCCAAACAGCTGCTGACACGGGATGGCGGTCATGGACGCGCAAGGCTTGTTCTTCGTTGGTCCGGGCCGGGTCGAGCTCCGGCCCGTGCAGCTTAGCGTGCCCAGCGCGGACGAGCTGCTCGTGCGGACGATGTTCTCCGGAATCAGTGCCGGCACCGAGCTGCTCGCCTATCGTGGCCAGCTGGACCCCGAAATGGCGCGTGACGAAGCGCTCGGTGCGCTCGGCGGTACGTTCCGATACCCGTTCGCCTACGGCTACAGCTGCGTCGGTGAGGTGGAGCGCTCCCTCACAGACGTCCGCCCGGGTGCGCTGATCTTCGCCTTCCATCCGCACCAGGACCGGTTCGTGGTCGACAGAAACGACGCGATCCTCCTGGACGCTTCGGCGGACGCTCGACGAGCGACCTGGTTTCCGCTGGTGGAAACGGCGCTGCAGGTGGTTCTCGACTGCGGCGCGATACTCGACGATCTCGTCGTGGTTGTCGGCTTGGGCGAGCTGGGCACCTTGGTGGCGCTGCTCCTGCAGCGCGCCGGTGCGGTGGTGCTCGGCGTCGAGGCTCGGCCGGAGCGACGGGAGTTGGCGCGCGCGCAGGGTTTGCGGGTGGGATCCCCAGCGGATGCCGGCTCGCTCGTGGCTGAGCTCGGTAACGGAGGCGGCGCGGCGCTGCTTGTCGAGGCATCCGGTGCGCCGGATGCACTCGCCGCGTCGCTGGACCTGATGGCCCACGAGGGGACGGTGGTGGTTGCGTCGTGGTACGGCACACGGGATGTGCCGCTGCCGTTGGGCGGTGCCTTTCACCGGCGCCGGTTGACGATCCGCAGTACTCAGGTATCCACGATCGGCAGTGCGCTGACGGCGCGGTGGGACATCGCGCGTCGCCGGCGAGCTGCGGTGGCGCTGCTAGCCGAGCTTCCGTTAGCCGAGCTGCCCGTGCTCGAGCTGCCGTTCGAGCGTGCCTCCGAGGCGTATGCCCGGCTCGACTCCGGCGATGGCGACCACCTGCATGCCCGGCTGCGGTATGAATAAGCACGTGTACGAAACCGGGACAGCTGCGGCGGTACGGGCCTGGCACGTCATGTCGGGCCAGCCGGCTCCTGAGGGAGAGCGCCACCACCATGACTATCGTGTCCAAGTGGTCGTCGGACGGGAGAGCCTTGACGACCGCGGCATGGTTGTAGACCTCGATCAGTTGACCGGGGCACTAGATCAGCTGACCGATCTCGTCCAGGATGCAGACCTGGATGTGCTGTACCCGGAGCATGCGGGCGCGGTCACCGTCGAGCGTTTCGCCGAGTGGGTCCACCAGGCGCTGAGCGCCCCGCTGGCGGTCGACCATCCCGGTTTGCAGCTCCAGGTGCGCGTGTGGGAGTCCGCAGACGCCTTCGGCGGCTACGCCGCGGCACTGCCACGCACCTCATAGGCGTCCAGGCACCGTCGTGCGCACGCGTCCCACGTGAACCGATCGAGCACCGAATCGCGAGCTGCGCGGCCCATCTGCGCACACAGCGCGCGGTCGCGGAGCAGGACGGTCAGCCGGTCGCCGAGGGCCGCAACATCACCGGGCGGCACGAGGAAACCGGTGCGCCCGTCATCGATGATCTCAGTGAGGCCACCCAGTCGGCTGGCGATCACCGCGGTACCGCTGGCCATCGCCTCCAGTACCGTCAGGCCCAGCAGCTCAGAGATCGCCACGCGATGGCCGTAGCACGTCTGTTCGACCGATGGAAGTACGAGCACGCGCGCACGCCGCAACCGCCGCGGTAGGTCGTCCTCGCTGGCTGGCCCGGCGAAGCGTACGTCGCGTCCGACCGCCAGGCGTTGAAGCAATTGCGGGTAGTCCCGTTCCGGCGCGTGCCGATCATGTCCGGTCGTGCCGATCACCGTCAGTTCGGCGCCGCGCGGCAGAGCCGCGATCAGCCGGTCCACGCCCTTGTGCGGCGTCAGCCGGCCCACGTACAGCACGCCGTCGCGGGCTAGCTCGCCGTCCGGACAAAACCGGTCAGGATCGGCGCCCCCGTAGATCACCTTGGTGCGTGCGGGCGGTACCCGCAGCACCTTCGCCGCGAACCGCGACACGGTCAGGAACCGGTCGAACAGCATCGGCAGCGCACCACCCCACCCACCGCCGCCCAGGCCGTGGTCAGTGGTCACCAACCAGGTCCGGCCCCGAGTACGGCACGCCACTGCAGCGAGGCGGCTCGGGGCCGAGCGGGTGTGATGGGTGTGCACGACGTCCGCTCCGCGCAGCAGTCGAGGCAGGCCGAATGCCAGCGGATGCGCGGGATGCCCCCGTACGCGCATCAGGCGCCGAAGCACGTGGACGTGCAGGCCGGACGCTTCAGTCCAGGTCGCGGCACTGTCGCCGAAGGTCACCAGATGAACCTCGGCATACGGCGCGCATGCCCGGGCCAGCTCGATCGGGTATCGTTCGCCGCCACCGAATAACCCCGCGGCGCCGAACGCCGTGGGCGCGACGTGCACGATACGCACATGCTCAGTGTGGCATTGGTGACCCTCGGCGATCCCAGCACGCTGACCGGCGGCTACCTGTATCACCAACGAGTGGCGGAACTGGCCGGCGCGAATGACGCGCGCGTCGAGTTCCTGTCCTTCCCTAACTGGCCTTTTCCCAGTCCCCTGCTGCACTGCGGCCGGATCAGCACGGCGGTACGCGGTTATGACGTCGTCCTGCTGGACAGCATCGCGGCCGCATACACTGCGCCGCGCCCGCTTGCCCTGCGTGCGCCGGTGGCGGCGATGTTGCATCAGCCGCCAGGGGGCATCGACCACGGACCGTTTCGCCGTCGAGTGCAGGCCAGACTCGACCTGCGCGGGTACACCGGCGTCTCCCGATTCCTGGCGGCGAGCCAAAGCATCGCCGATGATTTGCTCAGCCGTGGCATCCCCAGCACCGCCGTTCGAGTGGTGCCGCCCGGCACACAACCACCCGCCGCGCTTACCGCGCAACACGAGGACCTGCGAGCCGGCCGGACGATGGCCTTGCTCAGCGTCGGCAACTGGCTGCCCCGCAAGGGGTTGGCGGACCTGCTGGCCGCGGTCGCTTCGCTGCCACAGCATGCCGTGACCCTGCATCTAGTCGGGGACACGGACGTGGACCCCGCCTACCGCCGCCGTATCCAGCGTCGGCTTCGGCAGCCCGACCTGAGCGACCGCGTCGTCGTGCACGGCCCCGTGACCCGCCAACGCATCGCTTCGCTCTACGCCTCCGCCGACGCGTTCGCCCTGCCGAGCTACGTCGAGCCGTACGGCACCGCCTACGCCGAGGCGATGGCCGCCGGGCTACCGGTTCTTGGTTGGCGCACCGGAAACCTTCCGAACCTCGCTCGGCACAACCTCGAAGGGCTCATCTTCTCTCCCGGTGACATCGCCAGCCTTGCCGCCGCACTGCACAACCTCAGCAGCAACCCGACCGAGCGGCAGAGGTTGGCCAGAGGTGTCCGCGACCGAGCGCGTTCGCTACCCAGCTGGGAGCAGACCGCAACAACACTGTTCGCCGAACTGCGGGCGCTGGCGGCGACGCCCGGTGCGCAAGGTCAACGACGGCCGCCGAACTCGCAGTCGTGAATCCGGACATCGCCACAGTCGGCGAGCTCTGCCAAACCGTGCTCGAGCGCCGCGTCGAGCGTGTCTCGCGTCGGAACCTGCACCGCGAGCGCCACTGCGGCTCCACCGGCGAAATGGTGCCGGCCGTGGAGGTGGCGGCTGGATCGAATTCATCCAACAGCAGCGTCTGGGCACTGGAAGTGCCGTGGCTAGGCTCATGCAGAGATCTGGAGGTCGTCGGCATGGCGGAGCACTCACATGATCGGCGCGGGTTAGCGCTGCTGGCAATGACCGTCGCGAACGCGATGGTGCTGGTTGACCAGACCGCAGTACCGCTAATTTTGCCCAGCGTCATTCAGCGTTTCAGCGTTGGCTCGCAGCAGGTCCAGTGGGTGCTCAACGCGAGCCTGCTGCCCTTGGCGGCCCTGTTGGTCTTCGGGGGACGGCTCGGTGACGTGATCGGCCGCCGACGGACCTTCGTGCTCGGCTGCACCCTGTTCGCCGGTGCATCATTATGTGCCGGCCTTGCTCCGACCTTTCCCGTGCTGCTGGTGTTCCGGGCCGTGCAGGGTGTGGGCGGTGCGCTCATCCTGCCGACGACGATCGCGATCGTGAGCGCCGCCTATCCCGGTCAGGAGCGAGGTCGGGCGTTGGGGACGATGGGCGGTGCTGCCGCGGTTGCAGGTGCGTGCGGCCCGGTGGTCGGCGGTGCCCTGACTGCAATTTTCGGCTGGCGCGCGGTCCTGCTGATCAATGCGCCGCTGGCGGTGCTGGCTGTGCTGGCCACCGTGCGATCGGTGCCGGTGGACCGAGCCCGCGCGGACACCCAGCGCGTCGATGTGATCGGTAGTGCGCTGCTGGCGGTCGCTATCGTTGGCTTCGTCTTCGGGCTCTCGCAGTCACAGGCTTGGGGCTGGGCGTCCGCCGCGGTCATCGCCGGGCTCGCGATCAGTGTGGTGGCTGCCGCCGCCTTCGTGACGGTTGAGCGGCGAAGTTCCAACCCGCTGCTGGAGTTCCGACTTCTCCGCCGATACCCGAATTACCTCGCGTCGACCGTGAGCCAGGCCATCGGCGGCATGGCTGAGATGGGGCTCGGGCTGCTCTTTCCATTACTATTGATCTTGAACTTGGGGATGGCTCCGGGACTGGCGGGGTTGGCGTTGATCCCCACGACCCTGCCGATGGTTTTTATCGCGCCGTTGGCAGGTCGCTGGTATGACTGCGTTGGTGGCCGGCTGCCGCTCGCGGCCGGGTTCGCGACCCTGGCGCTCGCGGGTCTCGTGCTGGGGGCGGGTGTCCACGGCAACAACTACTGGATCCTGCTACCCGGCCTGGTGATTTACGGGATCGGTCTGGCGTTGGTCCTCACCATTAACGACCCGGTGTGCCTCGATACGCTCCCCGAGCAGTCGCACGGTCAAGCGTCAGGAGTCTCCGCTACCGCGGAGCAGTTCGGCGGCGCGATCGGCATCTCCGTTCTCTACCTGTTATTCCATGCCACCTATGTCGCGCGGCTGCGCACCAACATTGATGCGAGCCCACTGAAGGACTTGACTGCCACGCAGTACCTGCGGCTGAAAGCCGACATCATCAGCGCCGAGCAAACCGGACTGCGCAAGTCGACTTTCGATCCTCGATTCGTTGCCTACCTCAAGAGCGCGCTGGATGCGTCGAACTGGGGGTTCACCGCGGCGTTCCTGGCAACCACGATCCTCGCGGTGGCCGGTGTCTTCATCGTCTGGAGGTTGGTCCGCAAGCCGGACGGCCCTGCCCAGTCCACGTCCGGATGTGAGGAGAACACTGCCGCTTCCTTCACGCCGACTCCGGAGGTCCCCTAACGAGGGGTGCCGCCGGGTCCGGGTCAGGTCGGGGCGCCGATGCACCCGCGGATCCGGCACGAAATGAGCGTGTCCGGCTGCACACCTCGGTAGCATGCCGTAGCGTGACGTCTTCGCCCCCTTCGCGCACGCAGGCCGGGGCGACCGCCAAGCACCGGGCCAAGCCTGCTGGGCGCGCGGCTCGACCGTCGGGGACCGACCCGAAGTGGTGGACGCTGGTCGCGGTCTGCCTTGGCACGTTCATGCTGCTGCTTGACATCACGATCGTGAATGTCGCGCTGCCGGACATCCAGACCAGCCTGGGGGCAACGTTCTCCGATTTGCAGTGGGTCATCGACGCCTACGCCCTGACGCTGGCCGCGTTCCTGCTGACCACCGGGTCGCTGGCCGACCTGTTCGGACGTCGCCGGCTGTATCTGGCCGGCCTGGTGCTGTTCACCGGCGCGTCGGCACTGTGCGGCGCCGCGCAGTCACCGCTGATGCTCGAACTTTCCCGCGGGCTGCAGGGCATCGGCGGAGCGACCATGTTCTCGGTTTCCCTGGCGTTGCTGGCCAGCGCCTTCCATGGCCCGGAGCGCGGGGTGGCCTTCGGCGTGTGGGGCGCGATCACCGGGGTTGCGGTGGCCGTCGGGCCGATCGTCGGCGGCGGATTGGTCTCCGGGCTGTCCTGGCGGTGGATTTTCTTCGTCAACCTGCCCATCGGCGCGTTCGCATTGGCCCTCACCGCGGTCAAGGTCATCGAGTCGCGTGACGAGCACGCCCGCCGCCCGGACTGGGCGGGCTTCGCGCTGTTCTCGGCGGCCCTGGCCTGTCTGATCTACGCGCTGATCGAATCCGGTCGTCGCGGGTTCACCGCCGCGTCGGTGGTCGGCTGTTTCGCGGCCGCCGCCGTCCTGCTCGTCGCGTTCCTCGTCGTAGAGGCCCGCGGCGCGCACCCGATGTTCGATCTGCGGCTGTTCCGGCTACCCACCTTCGTCGGCGGCAACATCGCCGCGTTCGGGGTCTCCGCCGGAATCTTCTCAGTGCTGCTCTACTTGGTCCTCTACCTGCAAGACGTGCTCGGCTACAGCGCGCTGCAGACCGGCCTGCGGCTGCTCATCCTCTCCGGCGGCATCCTGCTGGTCAGCGGCGTGGCCGGCCGGCTCAGCTCGAAGGTACCGGTCCGCGTCCTGATCGGCCCCGGGCTGCTGCTGGCCGGCATCGGGCTGTTGCTGATGCGCGGCCTGACCGCGAGCACCGGGTGGACTCACCTGATCCCCGGTCTGCTCGTGGCCGGCATCGGCGTCGGGTTCATCAACCCGCCGCTGGCCTCCACCGCGGTCGGTGTGGTGCAGCCGCGGCGCGCCGGGATGGCCTCCGGCATCAACTCGACCTTCCGCCAGGTCGGCATCGCCACCGGCATCGCACTGCTCGGCACGCTGTTCGCCAACCAGCTGACCTCCGCCGTGGCTGACCGGGTGGCGCGCACTCCGCTCGCGCCACGCAGCGCCGACATCAGCACTGCCCTTCGCAACGGTGCTGCGGGTCGGCTGTTCGCCACCGCCGCGCCGCAGCAGCGCGGTCAACTCACCGAGGTCGTGCGCGGCAGCTTCACCGCAGCACTCAACGAGGTCCTCCTGGTGGCGGCGATTATCAGCTTCGCCTCCGCGGTATTGGCCTTCCTGCTCATCCGCTCGAAGGACTTCGCCGCCCACGACCAGCCCTGACCGCCAGTGCGCAACGCAGCGGTCACTCTGCCCGGGGCTTGGTCGAGCTGGACGGTGAGCCGGCGGGAGGGATGGATGCGCCGACGGGCGCGGTGCGGTCGAGGGCCGGCCAGCCGGTGTCGCGGGCGTATTCGGCGCGGTAGGCGCGGCCGCCGCCGCGGATACCGAACAGACGATGTGCGACGAGCAGGTAGGCCGCGATAGCCAAATTGATGACCAGGGCGAGTATCTTGAGCGGGCTGACCCGCAGGATCAGTTCGTGCACCTCGATCGGCACGAACGCCAGCACCTCGATGACCGCGAGGTACTCCGCCCAGCGGCGGCCGATCCACAGCCCGATGGCCTCGGCCAGGTTGATCAGCGCGTACGCGGCGATCGCCAAGCCGTAGACGATCAATGTGCTGGTCGCCACGGTGAACAGCTGGTCGATGTCATGCAGCCAGCCGTGGCGGGTGTCGCTGAGCGGGCCGCCGACTCCGCTTTGCAGCCGGTTGAGGATTCGGTCCCAGCCAGCCCGCAGTTGAGCTCGGTCGTGGGCGAAGATGAGCACACCGGCCGCCAACGCCGCGATCACAAGGAAGTGCACGAACCGGTCGACGGCGATCAGGCGCAGTACGAACCGGTCGCGCAGGGGGCGCCCGCGCAGCGGCACCGCAATCTGCTCGCGCGGGGGAAGCTGGTCACGGACCGGGTCGACCGGCGGCGGCAGTGCGAGCCAGCTGTCGCATCGCAGGCATCGATGCCAGCGCAGCCCGTCGTAGTCGCGGGCGACTACCGCGTCGTCGACGTGCAGCCGGGCTACGTCGGTGGCGAGCAGCTCGTGGCCCTGCAGGGCGCATGCGAGCAACTCCCACACCAGATGGGGGCGCCAACGGCGTGGCCGGTCTATGCCCGGCGGCGTGCGCTGCGCCGCGGCACCGGTCCGCACCGCGCCGGTCATCTCAACCGCCTATCCGGTCATCGGGCGGGGTGCGGCCACCGGCCACCCAGCATGCGCGTTTCGGCGCCGCTGTCGCAATGGCTAGCGGGGGATGTATCAGCCGGCTTCGGTATGCCAGCGCTACCGCCTCCTATTCCCGTCGCTCGTCGGCGTCCAGTCGGGCGCTTTGCTGCAGCGCAGCGAGCAACCCGGCGCAGTCGTCGACCGTCACGGTGAGTCCGGGATGCCGCAGCCGACGCGTGGGCTCCAGGCCCGGCACCGGCTCGGCAAATTGGATGCACACCCCATGATCGCGGTTGGTCGCCATTGTCAACCCCCGGTCGGCGAAGGACAGGTGGGCCGGCCCCAGTGTCTTCGCCAACGCGAACCCGCCCACCAGCCGTGCGTCACGCACATTCGTGCGCATAGTGTGGACCACCCATGGGCCGAACCGCGCGGTGAGCATGTCCGCATCCACCGTCACCCACGCAGTCGCCGGAACCACGCCGAACAGCACGGCAAAGGGCCGATACGCCGGCGCGAACGCAAACCCGAAGCGTCGCATGCGCCTGGTTCTACCCAGCAAGCGCGAATTCACTCCTCGTCGCGAAGCTCCCAGCGGGGGTCGAAGTCCTCAGGTCAGGTTGGTGCCGGAGTCGGTCCGGTCGGGCGCGGCCGTGGTGTGCCGGTGAGGTAGGCGATCATTCGGGCGGCGATGTCCCGGGTGAGCTGTGCTTCGTCGGGGCTAGCGGACGGGATGGCCTCGACGGCGGCGAGGAGCGGCGTCAGCCGGGTGATCGTGCGGGCGGCGAGCTGGCAGCCGGTGCCGACTAGTTGTGCCACGTCGCGCCGGTCGGTCGTCCAGACGGCTTCGAACACGCGGATGCGATTGGCCTGGCCCTCGCCGGGGATTTCCCAACCGACTAGGGCGGCGGCGTAGTGGCTGCCGTAGGCGGCTACGGCCCATTCGCGATGCAGCGGGTCGCTGCGGTCGACCGGAATTTCCGCCGGTCTGCCGGCGCGGGAGCGGGCGCGTGGGAAGTCGGCGAAGACGACGGCGGCGGTGGCGGTGCGGGCCAGCTCGACCCACCGGTCGGCGGCGGCCCGGTAGTGGCGTTCGCGTTGAAACGCGCCGATCAGAATGGCGTCCTGGCCGCCGCGGGCACGGTACTCGTCTTCGATGGCGTGGCTGAGGGCAAGCATGGCGGTTGCGGGGAGTCGGTGGGCGGCTGCGGGTGCGCGCGCGTGGCGCAGTACGGCGTACAGCGACTGGCGGGGCGGACCGGCGCCTGCGGCGCGGGCGCGGTCGATGGCTGCTGATAGCGAAAGCCCCGCGCTCCGGTCGGTCAGGACCGCGGCGATCAGCTCTGCGGTCGCCGCGGGGTAGCGCCGCTGCCCGGACGCGGCGCGAGCTGGCCGGGGGAAGTCGTAGCGGGTCTCCCACATGCGGATCGTCGCTGGCCGCAGCCCGGTGCGCTCGGCCAGTTCGCTGATGGTCAGGTGGTCGGCCATGGCGCGCCTCCTGGCTGTGGCATATAGCTAAACAGCTAGTTGCAGAAAAGTTCGACAGCGTGTTTAGTCTGGGTGGTTGGTGGGAACAGGTTAGCGATGACCCGCCGGATCAACAGTTGAGGAGATACGTCGTGTTGGTGAGCTTGCTGCGCCGCGCCGGATTCAACAGCGACATCGCCCACGTCGCGGCGCTGGCTTCGATCGGCGCGAGCATTGCGGCATGGGCGGCGTCGCGCACGGCCGAGGACGCCTCGGCGGCGAAGGCGGAGCGGTGGGGGATCTTCGTCGGGCTGTGGGCGCCGACCTTCTTCGGTCTGGCCAACGCGCTCAAGGCCGAGGAGGTTTCCACCGGCGAGGATCGCAAGCGTCCCGCCTGACCCGAGGACCTGCCGACCCCTGGCAGCTCGGGCCCTGGTCGCGGCTGAGGCCCTGGTCGGGAGTGGGGTCGCTGATCGGCGGATAGCATCCCCGAACAACACACTGGTCCCGTTCACCGCCGCCGAAGGCGCCAACTACAACTGCCAGCCGATGGCCCGCCTGGTCACCCACCAACGCATGTTCGACTGGCTCGACGAGCAGCTCAGCAGCGCATCCCGGCCAGCCGGCGGGTCTGAGCAGGCTACCGGCGGCCGAGCGTCTCCCGCTTGACGAACCCGACGATGGCGGTGATCACGAACAGAATCACGCCGATGATGAGCAGCCAGAACAAGCCCTTGACTGCGACGCCGACAACGATGCACACGATCCAGATCAGCAGCAGCAAGCCGAGCAGGGCAAGCATGCGGGCGGGTCTCCTTCCGTACGCCGGTCGCGGATGCTGCCGCCGCACGGTGCTGGTCGGCGCGCGCAGACCGTACACCCGCGCTATCCCCTGCTGGCTCCGCCACGCCGACTCTTTCCCGGTCGATTGACCATCCACGTGGCTAATCGAGAGCAGCATCGTCCTCACGTAGCAGGTCCTCGATGACGGCGGCAAGTCGGCCGGCTTCGGCGAGTTCACGGTGTATCCGGGAGGCGTCGCGATCCTGGTCGTGCCGCGCCTCGGCATCTTCAGCGCTGATCGTCTCGTCCAGATCGTGCTCGCGTCCCGAGCGGGTGGTCATGGCTGGTCGATCTCCCAATCCGGATCGGGCCAGAGCAGCTCGGCGATGCGCCGTAGCGGGTACGGCGGCGCGTGCAGGACCAGCCGTCGCGGTGGTGCGCCGGTGACTGCGCGGTGCGCGAACAGGGCGAGCAGGGCAACCCCGGCGACGTCGATGAACTGCAGCCCGGCCAGGTCGAGGTGAATGTCGTTCTCGGTGCGGCAGCTGGCCAGCATCCGGTGGAGCACGGCGCAGTTGCTCTGGTCGATTTCGCCGGCGATCCGCAGGCCGGGCCGGTCGGTCAGCCGCTCGATTACGACCATGGGGTCGGCGGTGGTCATTCGGCGGGTCCTCTGCCCCTGCTCGGACGATATGCCCATCGCGGGACCTCCAGCGGCGAATGACCGGGACGCGGGCAAACCACGAGTGGGCTGGCTCGACTCCTCTCGGAGACGCCCAGGACTGCCGTCCACCCATCGTCTCACCCAGCAGGCCCGGCCAACACCCGGTCGAGCTGATATCGCACCGTCCGCCGCGTAGCAGCTACACCAGGATCGCCCGTACGGCGGCGCCGGCACGGCCGCCGCCCGGCGGCGGCCAGGGAGCGTCGGTCAGCCGGGAGGTTTGAGCGTGCCGCGCTGCCGGGTAGCCCATGGAGTTAGCCGGTCGAGGAACGAAGGGTTCATGTGCCGCCGTGCCGCGTGGTCGCTGCCCCCGGAGGCGGCTTCGCCGGCCGCGGCCCGGCGGGCCGTCCGCGCGGAGTTGGCGAGCGTGGTTCTCGCCGGCCCCCGGGGTGAGGCAGTCGTCCAGGACGTGACACTTGTGGTCAGCGAACTGGTCAGCAATGCCGTCGCCGCCGGCGGCCAGTCGATCGACCTGCAGCTGATGATTCACCACAACCACCTCGTCGTCCGGGTGCGGGACGACGCTCGCGCGCGCCCTCGGCTAGCCGCACCCACGCCGTCCGCCCCGTCCGGCCGCGGCCTGCGCCTGATCGACAAGCTCGCCCGGGCCTGGACCATCCAGGACAACCCCGTCGGTAAGACAGCGCACGTCGAGATCTCCATCCCGCCGGGGGTGATCCGCTCGCTGCCGTGTGACCCGTCAATCACGTGATCGCGCAGCGGCCCCCTGTTCGTGCTGCCCGGCACGGACCGTGCCTGGCCCGTAGTGCTGGGTAAGAAAGACTTTGGGAGACAGATAGCGAGGCGGGAGGGCGGCGGGCGCTTGACAGGCGAGGCAAGCGGTCCTGGTGCTCGGCGGCCGGGGTTGTCCTTGGATCGCATTGTCGCGGTCACGCTCGGGTTGATCGATGAGCAAGGAATCGGCGCCGCGTCGATGCGGGCGGTGGCCGGCCGGCTTGGGGTTCGGGCCACGTCGCTGTATCCGTACATCGACAGCCGCGACGGCTTGTTCGACGCGGTGGTGGAGCGGATCGTCAACGAGCTTGGTGACGATCCTGAGGTGCAGGGTGAGCCGGTGCAGGGCTGGCGGCCATACCTGCACGCGATGGCGCACGGCGTGCGCCGCTACGCCCGCCGGCACCCACACGCGTTCCCGCTGGTGGCGACGCGGCCACCGAGCGCGCCATGGATCAATCCGCCGCTTCGCTCGGTGCGCTGGGTGGAGGCGATGCTGCGCAGTCTGGCCGGGGAAGGCTTCACCGACGAACAGGTGCTGTTCACCTACCGAGCCTTCAACAGCTTCCTGCTGGGCTATCTGCTGCTAGAGACCAGCGCGATGACGCTGCGCGACCCGAAGCCGGGCGACGGGTCGTTCAGCACCGGGTCCGTGCAGCCGGACAGCGACGCCGCGGAGTCCACCGACCCGGTCCCGGGCGGGTTGAGCCCGACCCGCACGCCGGCCGTCCGGCAGAGCATCGCCGAGGCCGAGACCCCGCGAGCGCTGCTCGATCCGGCCGGTGACGTCGATCCAGCTCGGTTCCCGACCGTGCACCGGCTGGCGGCCGGCCTGGCCGAGGACCTGTGGAACGAGGAGTTCGAGACCTCGCTGGAAGGAATGTTGGACCGGATTGAGTTATCCCTCGCCTCGACGGGTAAGCAGTCCCCCAACGGAGGCTGACGCTGTTAGGCGCCGGTCTGGAACGACGCCGGGACAAGCGCCAGGGGCACCTCCGGGCATGGCGAAACAGACGCCGGTTCGTGGTAGCCGCCGCAGCGAGGCGGGGAACGGGGAGATGCGGATGCAGCGCAGCCACGCGTAGCTCAACGATCCGCGACGAACGCAGGAAACACAGCACGCCCCCTAAACACATGCTGGTGCGCCAACGCCGGCGCCAAGCACACCGGATCGAAGGAGGATCCATGACCGCGCTACAACCAGACAGTTTGATCGGCACGACGGCCGTCGGCCCGGACGGCAACAAGATCGGAAAGGTAGGCCAGGTCTACCTCGACGAGCAGAGCGGCCAGCCCGTCTGGGTGACGGTGAGCACCGGCCTATTCGGTGCCCGGCAAAGCTTCGCTCCTCTCTATGGGGCCAGCCGCACTGGGGACGACCTGGTGCTGCGGGTCACCAAGGACCAGGTGAAGGACGCGCCGAACATCGACGATGACGGGCGGATGGACGAGCAGGAGCAGCGGACGCTGTACGACCACTACGCCGGCCTGTTCGGCTCCGACACCGGCTGGCAGAGCTGGCAGACCGGTGAGCAGCGCCAGCAAACCGCCGGCCGCCAGCAGACCGACGTCGACGCGGACGCAGCCCTGGACACCGACACAGCCCGGGACACCTCCGCGCAGCGCAGCGACGACGCGATGACCCGCTCGGAGGAACGGCTGCAGGTCGGCACCGAGCCGGTGGAGACCGGGCGCGCCCGGCTGCGCAAGTACGTCGTCACCGAGAACGTGACCCAGACGGTGCCGGTCTCCCACGAGGAGGTGCGGGTCGAACGCGAGCCGATCACCGACGCCAACGTCGACGCGGCCACCGCTGGCCCGGAGATCTCCGAGGCAGAACACGAGGTCACCCTGCACGCCGAACGGCCGGTGGTCGAGAAGGAGACGGTGCCGGTCGAGCGGGTCCGGATGGGCACCGAGACGGTAACCGACGAGCAGACCGTGGACGAGTCGGTCCGCAAGGAGCAGATCGAGGTCGAAGGCGACGAGCGGACCACCGGCACCTCCGGCACCCGCGAAGACCGCTGAGCACACTGCCTCATTGGTCCTGCGCCCCCGCCGGGGCTCGTCCCCTCGTGGGCGAGCCCCGGCGAGGGCGGCCCGACGCGACCGACCCGACGGGGCTGCCGGGCGCGGACGGCGGTGATCAAGGGCCGATCGGGTTGCTGCGCAGGGCGCGGGGTTCGTCCTCGCGGCGGACCTGGATGCGCCCGTCGTGGACGCGGGCGGAGAGCACGGGTTGTGGCCGGGTGGCCGGTCCATGGCGTACCGCTCCAGTGGCGAGGTCGAAGCTACTGCCGTGCCAGGGGCAGCTGATGCAGCCGTCGTCGACCGAGCCGTCGGCAAGCGGGCCGCCGCGGTGTGTGCAGCGGCCGGCGAGCGCCACGACGGTTCCGTTCTGCCGGGCGAGTAGGACCGGGACACCGCCGGCGTCGGCGCCGAGCGCGCCGCACTGCGGGACGTCGTCGAGGTCTGCGACGTCTGTCCAGTCGGCCGGGTACGCCTGGAAGGCGGTGGTGTCCACGCCGACGCCGCAGGCGTAGGTGAGGTGTCCGCCGAGCCAGCCGGCCGTGGCGGTGACGCCGAGCCCGACCACGGACAGGACCGCGCCGCGAACGTGCCGGCCGCGGCGGCGGGCCTGCCAGGACGCGGTGTAGACGAGCACGGCAGTCGTGTTCAGCACCGCGTGGACGAGTCCGACGCGCCGCTCGGCACGGTCGGTGCTCAGCCAGTCAGTCAAGCCGCTCAACGCGGTGGGCGCTGCGGTGCACACGCCGAGGGCGACCAGCCGGCGCGCGGCGCGGGGACGGCCGGTGAGGTCCAGCCAGCTAGCCGCCGCCCAAGAGCCGATCGGGCCGGCGACCAGCACGGGGTGCAGCGGATGGCCGATCGGCACCCCGGCTAGCAGGTCGCGAATACCGCCGGCGGGGATCAGCCGCTCGCCGGCCGCGGCGAGCATGTTGGCCGGGCGGTCCAACGCGCGCGCCCGCTCCAGCCGCTGCGCGGTGCCCTCCAGCGCGGACCCCAGCCGCGCGCCGGCCGGATCAGGGCGGCGGTGCACGTCGGTCATGCCGGGTGGCGTACCCGTCGCGGTGCCGGTGATAACGGTGCCGGCGCAGCGCACGGCCTGGGCGTGCGTCGCAGACTCGGGCGGGCAGCCGAGCATTACCTGGGCGAGCACCGGCGGTCGCCGCTATCCGCCGCGACGCCATGGCTTCATGGTGGCAGGCTGGAACCGCGGATGGTCGGGTAGCGAGGAGGACACATGCTGACCGTGGTGACGACGGTCTCCTTGAAGGCTGGTCAGGAGGGCGTGTGGGACGGGGTGATGAGGGCGCGCGTCGACGCGGCGGCAAATATGCCTGGCTGGGTCGCCGTTCAGTTGCTGCGAGGCACCGAACAGCCGCTATCGCGCGCCATCGTCGGCACGTGGCAGTCCCGAGAGGACTGGGCGCGCTGGCACGATGACGAGGCGTTCCGGCAGACCCGTGGACGGCTAGCCGATCTTGAGGCAGAGCCCGGGGTGACCACCTGGTATGAGGTTGTCAAGGCAGACACCGAGAGCTGATCTCGAGCGGTTCTCGGTGTTTCGCAGCTCGCGAGTCACTCCCTGTGAACCCCGCTTGGGGTGACCCGACATGCGACGTTTCGATCCGTGCCCTGCGCGGTACAACCACCACCGACCTACGCCGTCGCATCAGCCAGTCCAAAGGCCGGACCGCCCGTGACCACCACCCCGCCAGATCCGGGCAGCTTGCCCGTCGACCCCGCCGACGTAGTCGAAGGCGAACCCGAGCAGGACTACACCGCCGTTCACAAACCGGCCGGTGAGACCGACGGAGACGATCGCGGGTCGACATCGCCTCCTACCGAGGACACGTCGCCATAAGCTCGCGTGACCGGTGTCACGGTCACCGCTTAGCATAGTCATCATGCGCTTGGTAAACTGAGCAGGTCAGGTCGACCCCAAAATGGAGGAGTGCATATGACCAGCAGCACCAAGCAATACAGTGCGGCGGCGACCCTGCCGCGTGCCGCAGTGCAGAGGTCCACTGACATCTGGACGCAGGGCGTGCGGATGCTCAGCGACCAGAATCATTTGTTGCCTCGGCTCCCGCAGCTTGATCTGGGCGACGCGGTGGAACGCTACTTCCAGTTCGTCCAGCGGGTGGTCGACGTCAACCACGACCTCGCCGCCACGTGGGCGCAGGCAACAAGCTCACTCTTCGCGGTAGCGCGGGAGCAGGCAGAGGCGACGGGCAAGGTCGTCCGCGAGCAGAGCCAGGCTGTCGGTGACCTCGTCCGTGAGCAGGCCGACACGGCTGAGCAGGCGGCTCGTGCGCAGGCCGACGCGATCGAAGAGGCCGAGAAGGAGCAGGCGCGGCAGACCCGCAAGCTCGAGCGTGAGCAGGCCAAGCAGGAGCACGAGCAGGCCCGCGAGCGTTACGAAGGCCTCACCAAGGCCGAGCTCAGCGATCTGTTGGCCGAGCGGCAGTTGCCCAAGACCGGCAACGTCGACGACCTCATCGAGCGGCTGGTCGAGGCGGACACCAAGTAAGGCATCTGCCCCAAGTACCTACCGCGGACGCCGGGGTCGGCAGCATCCACTGCCGGCCCCGGCGTTTCGCTGTTCAGCCTGAGCGCAAAGGTGGCCGACCAGGCAGTGCGCTGAGTGCATCGAGCGCGGCCACTTCACGGTCGCTGAGAATGAAGCTGAACAGGTCGTAGTTCTTCTCGATGCGTTGCCGGGTCACCGACTTCGGAATGACGGTGATCTTGTGCTCGAGATGCCAGCGGAGAACGACCTGGGCGGGTGTCACACCGTGCGTCGTCGCGACTTCCTGCAGGGTGCGGTCTTCCAAATTGGTGACGTTTAGCGGGCTGTATCCCTCGACCGCGATCGATCGCTGTTCGTGCTGACGCAGCCGTGCCGGGTCGTGCAGGCTGGGCCCCCACTTGATCTGATTCACCGCGGGCGCCTCCCCCGTCGCGCCGATCAGCTCGTCCAGCTGCGCGGTGCTGTAGTTGCTGACGCCGATCGCCCTGGCTAACCCCTGATCGCGCAGCTCGCGGAATCGCTGCCAGGTGTCCGGCCGGGCTCGCCCGCTCGGTGGCCAGTGGACGAGCCAGAGGTCGACGTAGTCGGTGCCGAGCTTGTCGAGACTCTCCCGCAGCGTCTGCTCCTCCCGGCCGGCTTTCTCTGGCGGCATCTTGGTGGTGATGAATACCTCGTCGCGGGAGATCCTGCTGTCGGCAAAGGCCCTGCCCACTTCTCGTTCGTTGCCGTAGCCGGTTGCCGTGTCGATGTGCCGATAGCCGACCTGCAGCGCGTAGCTGACCGCGTCGTAGCACTGCTGGCCTTCGGCTTGCCAGGTGCCCAGGCCGAGCATCGGCATGGCCACACCACCGTTGAGGGTGATCCGTGGGCCGCCGGTCGGGTCGGTCATGAGCATCTCCACTGTCGATCAGTGCCAGTCGCAAGGTAGCGCGGCGCCCGTCGGTCCCTGCAGGTCATCCCTTGATCCCGCCGGCTGTCATGCCCTCGACGTAGTAGCGCTGCAGCGCGACGAAGAGGACGACGCACGGGATCATCGCGATCACGGCGCCGGCGGCGAGGAAGCCGTAGTTGACCTGGCCGTAGGCTCCCAGCTCCAGGTTCACCAGCGACACCGGGAGGGTGTAGAGGTTCTGGCTGGTGAGGAAGGTCAGTGCTCCGAGGAACTCCGTCCACGCGGCGAGAAACGCGTACAACGCGGTCGTCGCCATGCCGGGCACCACGAGCGGCTGCAATACGTGCCAGAAGGTGCTGTAAGTGCCGGCTCCGTCGACCCGGGCCGCCTCTTCCAGCGCCCCGGGTATCGAGGCGAATGACGTGCGCATGACGAATACGCCGAAGGGCAAGTTGACGGTCGAGTAGAACAGGAGCAGGCCGAGCAGACTGTCGGTCAGCCTCATCGCGTTCAGTTCGAGGAACAGGGGCGTAAGGATCGCCTGAAACGGAATCATGAGGGAAATGAGGATCACGCCGAAGGCGAGGCCGGAGCCGCGGAAGCGGAAACGGCCGAGGCCGTAGCCGGCCGCGGTCGCGAGGGCCGTCGTCAGGATGGCGGTGCTGCCCGCGACTATCAGGCTGTTCCCGACCGCGCGGAGGATGTGTCCCTCGCTGGTGAGGCCCTGAAAGTTCTCCCCGCTCAGCTTCGAAAGCGACGACGAGCCAGGGGGCGCGGTGATAACTGCGCTCGGTTGGAAGGCCCGGATCACCGCCCACAGCAGCGGAACGATGAAGACCACCACGGACAAGATGGCGGCGGCGAGGTACAGGATCAGCTTGATATTGGCCTTCTCCTCGCGCCCACCAGCGGCCGACGGTTGTCGCCTACTGGGAGTGGCGGAGCGCTCCAAGGTGGTCGCCATGCTTGGCTCTCCTGTCTGTCCGGTGGTCTCGAGCGCCCGACCCGGTTTGGCATCAGTCTCGCTCGCGCAGCAGCCAGAACTGGCCGGCGCTGATTAGCGCAATAACGATGACCAGGACGATCGATGCTGCCGTTGCCGCGCCGACCTGCAATTGCACGAAGGCGCGCTGGTAGATGTAGAGCACGATCGGCGTCGTCGCCCGTCCGGGACCGCCCTGGGTGAGGATGTAAAACTGGCTGAATGCCAGGAAGGAACCGATCACGGACAGAATCAGGCTCATGCCGATGGGGCGGCGCAGCAGTGGGATCGTGACGTGGTACTCCCGTCTCCACCAACCGGCGCCGTCTATCTCGGCGGACTCGTAAAGCTCTCGCGGGATGTTCTGCATTCCGGAAATCAACAGCACCATGGTCAACCCGGATACGGCCCAGATCACCAGCACGCAGATGAGGCCGGTGGCAAGCCGTCCATTCACCAGCCAGGCGGTCTGGCCGTCGGTGATGTGCAGTGCCTTGAGAACGAAGTTCACTGCTCCGCTGCCGGGCTGTGCTTCGAGCACGACGAAGAAGCTCAGCGTGCTCAGCCCGATCACGTAGGGCAGGAAGAAGATGGTGCGCAGCGCCGTGGATCCCCGTCGGTTAGCCCTTACCACGACCGCCATGAAGTAGCCCACGACGAGGATGGGTAGCGTGACGATTGCCGTGTAAGTGAGCGTGTACAGGACTGAGTACCAGAACGCTCCGTCGCGCAGGACGTTCGCGTAGTTGTCCAGGCCGATGAACTTGTACGAGCCGATCAGCGGCCAGTTGGTCAGCGAAATGTAGACGGCGAAGACGAGCGGGGCCAGCACGAAGACGCCGACGAAGACAATGGCAGGCACAACCAGGGCCAGCCCGGCAACCGGTGGATTGACCAGTGATTTGGGGCCGAGCAGGTTGCGCCGCCGGCTGACCGGCGCCCTCACTTGGCTAGCCGCGCCGTCGCGCGCTGGTAGCCGCGAACCGGTATCGGAGATCGTCATGTTTTCTCCCCGCATCGTCGTGCCCAGCGATGTGCTCGGATGTGCAGCCGGCGTCTCACAACTGCGCCTGCTGAAGGATTTGGTCAGAACTCTTCTGTCCCGCCCGCAGCGCGCCGTCCACGTCCCCGCTGAAAACCGCCTTGCGGAACATCGCAATGAAGGGGCTGTCCGGCTGGTTGTACAAGAGGTTGTAGCCCAAAGTGAGCGGTGCATAGCCGCGGTTCAGGTGCTCCAGCGTCACCTGATCCAACGGATATTGCTTCTTGAAGGCGGACGTGGCCGCATCACTGCGGACGGGGGTGTATCCGCCCTCGGGCAGCAGCTGCTGCTGCGGAATATCGAGGGCGAACTTGGCGAACTCCCAGGCGCCGGACGCGTTGCGCGCACCCCGCGGGATGCACAGGTTGTCACCCCCGTCGAAGAAGCTGGTGCCTCCATCGGGACCGCACAGCATCGCCACTCCGGTCCGTCGGCGCACCGCGGGGTCAGCCGGCATAACCGCCGCGGCGTAGTTGCCGGGAAAGAAGCCGATCTTCCCGGCGCGAAAGTCGCTGCCCCAGGCCGTGGCCGCGTCGGCGTAGTTCGCCGGCGGGAGCAGCTTCTCCTGCCACAGCGTCCGGTAGAACTCCAGCGTCCGTCGCAGCGGCTCGTTGCCCTCGATATGGCCGCGCTGCGAGCCGACGGGGCCGCTGATGTTGCGAGCGCCGGTCGCCCAGATGTGGGGCTGGACGACGAAGCCGAGCACTCCCGGCGAGTCCCCAGCGATCGACCACCCGTAAACGTCGGGTCCGAGGGCGTGGACGCGACGTGCCGCGTCGAGCAATCCATCGAAATTCTTCACCGCCGTGGTCGGGTCCACGCCGGCCCGGTCGAGGAGGTCCGTGTTGTACCAGAGCACGGAGTTGTCGGCGAGATAGGGCACGCCGTAGTAGCGACCGTTGCGGGTGGCCAGATTCAAGTGGCCTGGGCTCAAGTGCTGCTTGAACGGCAGTGCGTTCACCAACGCCGTCAGATCGGTGAAGACGCCGCGGAAGATGAACAGCATCGAGTTGATGTCGTCGATGTCGACGATGTCGGGCACGCTCCCGCTGCGGATCGCGGTCGCCAGCTTCGTTGTGTACTGGCCGTCCGGCACAGGGGTCAGATCGATCCGCAGCCGATGCTGGGTGGCGTGGAAGCGGTCGACGACCACCTGCACACCGGAGGCCGTCGCGCCGCGGGCCCACATCGTGACGGTGCCGCTGGCGTCCTCACCGAATCCCGGCTTGCTCACGTTGGGCTCCGGCAGGATGCCCGTGCTGCAGGCGGGCAGGGCGGCGGCCAGTCCTGCAAGAGCGGAGATCTGGAGGAAGTTACGTCGGGTCAGCATTACTCGCCCCTCCACGGGGGGTCATCTGGGTTAGGTCCGGGGCAGCCACACCCGCATCGGTCCAATGCCGCGGTTGGCCCAGGCGAAGTACGGGATCGCGGTGACCTGGACATCCCGCGCCTCTCTAGCGATCGCCCGGCCTGCCGGCCGATAGGGCCCGGTGCGCGGGTCGTGCGTTCGCGCCCGGCCGCGAGCCGTGATGACGGTGACACCGCCCAGCAGGTCCGGATCATGCTTGGCGCCCGTGGCGCCGGTAGGGTCCACGGAAAGGTCATCCACGACAACGCCCTCCGCCTGATCCGGCTGTTCCACCGCGAATACGAGGGGTCCGCGTTCGATGGCGACGCAGCCGCGGACGTCGTCGATGCGCTCGTCGGCCTCGACGAATCGCACGGTCATCGGCAGCGACAGTTCAACGACGTCTCCGGCCCGCCAGGAGCGCCGCACCGACGCGTACGAACCGGCGGAGGTCGGCCTCTGCTCACCGTTCACGCGCAGGCTCGCCCCCTCCGCCCAGGCCGGGATGCGCATCGACAGGGTCCAGGCAGCAGCGGGCGCCTGCTCGATGCGGACCCGGACGAGGCCGGACCATGGATAGTCGGTCTCGACCGAGATCCGCGAATCCCCGTCGGCGAGGGTGACGCTGCTGGGGGCGTACTGGTGCAGCTGCAGCCCGTCGGCGTCTGTCGTGGCCAGGTAGCCGGGCAGGCTCGCCAGCGTACGCATGATGTTCGGTGGGCAGCAGGCAACGGTGAACCAGGGGCGCCGGCCGTGCGCGGGGCTGCGGCTCTCGTCGGGGTGCGCTTCGACGCGCAGCTGTAGCGGGTTGACGTAGAAGAACTCCGTGCCGGCCAGTGAGACGCCGCTCGCAAACCCGTTGAAGAGTTTTCGCTCGATCGCGTCCGCGTACACCGCATCACCGGTGGCCAGGAGCATCCGCCATGCCCAGTAGATCCCGCCGATCGCTGCGCAGGTCTCTGCGTACGCCCGATCCGCCGGCAACTCGTACGGGTCGCCGAACGCCTCCCGATCCCAGCGCGATCCAAGACCGCCGGTGAGGTAGGTCTTCGTCGCCTGCATCGCCGCGTACTGCCGCTGCAGGACCCGTAAGAGCTCCGCGTCGCCCAATTCGATCGCGACGTCGGCGGCCCCCGCACCCAGGTAGACCGCGCGGACGGCGTGGCCCTCAACCGTCGTCTGCTCGCGCACTGGTATCCGGTCGGAGAAGTACGTCGGCTCCACGCCGTAGCGGCCCAGAAGGCCATGGCCCCGGGCGTCGACGAAGTACCGAGCGAGCTCCAAGTAGTCGCGGTTGCCGGTCTCCCGATACAGCTCGACCAAACCCATCTCCACCTCGGGATGGCCGTCCACGTCGTGCCGACGACCCTCGCCGAACGTCCGGACAAGGTGGTCGGCCAAGCGGATGGCGACGTCGAGCAGACCGCGCTCGCCCGTGCATCGCAGCTGCGCGACCGCCGCCTGAAACAAGTGGCCAGCGCAGTAGTGCTCGTGACTCCAAGGCAGGTCCCGGTACCGCTCACCTTCGTCGCGAAGCTGCACTACGGAGTCCAAGTACCCGTCTGGCTGCTGTGCCTCGGCGACGATCGCGGTAACTTCCAACTGCGCCTTGAGCAGCTCAGGCGCCGGTCGGCGGGCGTACTCCCAGGCGGCCGCCTCGAGCCACTTGTACACGTCGGAGTCCATGAAGACCGGCCCGCGGACCGTTCCGGCCATCGTCCCGGCGGCGATCCGCAGGTTGTCCAGGTTCCCGGCGGCCTCCAGGCGTTCGCGCCCCCGCGGCACGGCCACCTCCCCATTGACCCGTCGGCGCGCCGCCCACGGTCCGCCGGTGATCGAGACCGCCCCGAGCGGCACCGGCCGCAGCCGGCATACCGCGCCCTCTGTCGGAGCGACAGGACCCGCCGGAACGAACCCATACGCGTACGCGTCCGCGGTGCGCTTCTGCGGAGACGTTGCTGAGGCCACGACCCCTCCCAGCGGCACAGGCGAGCGAGCGACGAGCCCGGTACCTCGACCCGCGGCGGTGCAGCAGCACTCTGTTAGGCTGGCTGAAACCGTTTGCCCGCTTGCCGAAATGTTAATCGTCCCCTTGTCCTGCGGCAATAGCTGCTGTATCACTTGTGGAAGAAAGTGACTGAATTTCATTCGGAAACTTTTCCAGAACTCTTGCTGCGGAGGCCTCCGGTGGCAGACACGGCACGCCGAGCCCGCGAGAACGGAGCAACACCCTCGCCGGCTCCCACGTTGGCGGAAGTCGCCCGCCTAGCCGGAGTGTCGATCGGCACCGCGTCGAAAGCCCTCAACGGCCGGGGGCAGCTGCGCCCGCAGACCCGTCAGCGCATCCATGAGACGGCCACCGCTCTGGGTTTCCAGCCGAATCCCTATGCGCGAGGCCTGGTGCAGGGCCGCACCTACACGGTTGGTCTTGTCACCGACGACGGCTTCGGCCGCTTCAGCATCCCGGTCATGCTCGGCGCGGAGGACGCCCTGGGAGCCGGGCAGATGCTGGTGTTCTTCTGCGACACCCGTGATGATCCGATCCGCGAGCGGCATTTCGTGTCCTTGCTCATTGGTCGGCGCGTCGACGGCATCATCGTCACCGGTCGGGGCACCGACATCCGGCCGCCTCTCAAGGTTCCCGCGCACGTCCCCGTGGTCTACGCGATGATCCGCTCCGCCGACCCAGCCGACGCCTGCGTGACCTACGACGATGAAGGCGGAGGACGACTGGCGGTCGAGCACCTCATCGCGGTCGGCAGACGCCGTATTGCGTACGTCACCGGTCCGCGCCACCACCACTCGGCGTCCGCTCGCCTTGCTGGCTGGCAGGCAGCACTCGCCGACGCTGGCCTCTCGCCAGTCCGGCCAGACCTCGCCTTCGGCGCATGGTCCGAGGAGTGGGGACGTCAGGCCGCAGTCGTCCTGGCCGCCGAGGTGCGCGACCTGGACGGCGTCTTCTGCGGCAGTGACCAGGTGGCTCGTGGCGTGATCACCGGACTGCGCGAGGCGGGCCGCCGGGTACCCGACGACGTCGCCGTCGTCGGCTTCGACAACTGGGACGTCATGGTCACCGGCCGCCGGCCAATGCTTACCTCGATCGACCCCGACCTACCCACCGTCGGCCGCGTCGCCGCAGAACGCCTGCTCGCCGCGATCGATGGCGCACCCGCGCAGGGAATGCACTTGATCGTGCCGCGGCTCGTGGTGCGCGAATCGACCGGCTCCACCCCGGCGACTGCGTCATGAGCCATGCCAGCACCATCGGATTGATCGGCGGCAACCGGGATCGGCGCCGAGTCCGCGCTCGACGAGGCGGTCGACGAGTCGCTGGGTGCCCGCCTGGCTGAGCTGCTTGAATAGCACGGTGCTGTCGGGTCGTCACCGACTCAGTCATAGTGCGGCTAACCCGGAGGCGCGTGATGCGGGTGCTGATGATCGGCGCGACCGGTCACGTGGGGACGTATCTCGTGCCCGCCCTGGTCCGCGCCGGACACGACGTGGTGGCGATGAGCCGCGGCACTCGCGAGCCGTACCACCCCGACCCAGCTTGGACGGAGGTCGAGCGGGTCAGCGCTGACCGTGCGGCGCAGGAAGCCGACGGCACATTCGTCGACGCCGTGCTTGCGACGCGGCCGGACGCGGTGATCGACATGGTCTGCTTCGAGCCGTCGTCGGCGCAGACCCTGCTCGGCGGCCTAGCCGGGCGGGCGGGTCGGCTGCTCATGTGCGGGACGATCTGGGTGCACGGGCCGACCCGGCTCGCGCCGACCCGCGAGTCCGACCCGCGTGCCCCCTACGGCGAATACGGGATCAAGAAGGCAGAGATCGAACGACTCGTGTTGGCCGGAGACATCCCATCTGTCGTGCTGCATCCCGGCCACATCAGCGGAGCGGGCTGGCCGGTGATCAATCCGGTCGGCAACCTCGATCCGTCGGTGTGGCAGGCGGTCGCCCGCGGTGAACCGGTCGCGGTCCCCGGTGACGGCGTCGGCATGCTGCACCACGTCCACGCGTATGACGTCGCGCAGGCGTTCGAGCTGGCCCTGACGAGCGAGGCTGCGGTGGGCCAGGCCTTGCATGTGGTGTCCGAGCAGGCGGTGTCCACCCGTGGGCTGGCCGAAGCGGCAGCGTCGTGGTTCGGGCGTGAGGCCGACCTGCGACCGATGTCGTGGGCGGAGTTCACCGCGCAGACCAGTCCGCAGCACGCCGCCGTCAGTCGGGATCACCTGCGGCGCAGTCACGTGATGAGCATCGAGAAAGCCCGCGCGCTGCTGGGCTATTCACCAGCGCACACCAGCTTCGCGGCTGTCCGTGAAGCACTTGACTGGCTCATCGATGACGGGCAGGTGCGCGTCTAACTCCGTTCCGCGTCATTGTGACGCGTGGATGACGGTCTTGAGGCCGCTGCGTCCGGCGGCGTGGCGGAAGCCGGCGGCGGCGTTGTCGAGGGCGTAGCGCGCGGTGACCAGCGCATCGAGGTCGATGCTCTTGGTACGAGCGAGTGCGACCGCGCGCGGATAGACGTCGTTCATCCTGCGCACCATCGCGAAAGTCAAGCCTTTGCGTCGTGCGGTCGAGGCGATGAAGGAGGACCGGTCGTCTGACGGGATGCCGCCGAGCACGACGCGCGCGCCGGGCCGTGCGGCCGCGACCGCGGCGGCGATCGCGTGGTCGTTGCCGGCCATTTCGATCACGGTATCCATACCGCGACCAGCGGTCATCTCGGCGATGCCGTCGGCCAGTTCGTCCGGATGCCAGGCGGCGTCGGCGTCGGCCGCCGCGGCTGCGCGACGGTGCGGCAGCGGCTCGGTGACGAACACTCGGTTGGCCCCGCACAGCCGAGCCAGCCGGGTGAGGAGCAGGCCGATCGGTCCGGCACCGACGACGAGGACGTCCGCACCCAATCGCAGGTGCGCGAGGTCGATTGCGTGGATGGCCACCCCCAGCGGTTCGAGGATGGCGCCGGCGTCATCGCTGATCTCGTCAGGGATCGCGACCAGCTGCGCGTCCGGCCAGGTCATCCGCTCACGGAGCGCGCCGTCGAGCCGACCGTGTCCGGCGAAGCGCACCGTCGGGCAGAGGTTGCGGTAGCCGCGGCGGCAGTTCTCGCACTTCTCGCAAGGGATCGCCGGATCGACGGCGACGCGCCGTCCGGTATACGGACCGCTCAGCGCGATGCCGGCGAACTCGTGACCTGGCACGACGGGAGATCGCAGCCGTGCATCACCGATACCGCCCTCGGCGAACCAGTGCAGGTCCGACCCGCAGAGGCCCACGGAGGTCACCTGCACCAGGCTGCTGCCGGGGCCGGGCGGCTCCGGTTCGTGTTCGTCGGCGACCCGCAGATCGCCGATGCCGTACAGCCGGGCGGCTCTCAAAACCCCGCCGCCAACCGGTAGTAGGCCTGGTTCCAGCGCAGCTCCTGCCGAAACCTCCGTGGGCTGGTGTCGGCGTCGATCACCGCCAGTTCGGTACGGGTCATCTCGGCGAACGCGTCGAGTTCGGCGGTGCCCACGGCCGTTGAGAGGACGGTGTGGTGCGGCCCGCCGGCGGTGAGCCAGCACTCGGTGGAGGTCGTCAGGTTCGGACGCGGTTCCCAGACTGCGCATGCGACGGGCAGCCGGGGCAGCTGTTCGTCCGGGGCCACCAGGTCGATCTCGTTCTCGACCAGGCGGAATCGATCGCCGAGATCACAGATGCCGACCACCACGCCCGGGCCCGGTGCGGCGGTAAACCGCAGCCGGACCGGGTCGGCGCGGTTGCCGATCGACAGCGGATGGATCTCGACGGAGGGTCGGTCGGCGGCGATCGTCGGGCAGACCTCGAGCATGTGCGCGCCGAGGATGCGCTGGCTTCCAGGCCCGAGGTGGTAGGTGTAGTCCTCCATGAACGACGTGCCGCCGGGCAGGCCGTAGGCCATCGCTTTGACCGTGTGCAGCAGCATCGAGGTCTTCCAGTCCCCTTCGCCGCCGAAGCCGTAGCCGTCTGCCATGAGCCGCTGCACGCCCAGCCCGGGCAACTGCTTGAGCCCGCCGAGATCCTGGAAGTTGGTGGTGAACGCACCGAAGCCGCCGTCGGTGAGGAACGCCCGCAGCCCGGACTCGATGCGCGCGGCGTCGCGCAGCGACTGATGCCGCTCGCCGCCGGCGCGCAACTCGGCCGCGACGGTGTAGCCGTCGTCGTAGTCGGCGATCAGCTCATCGACCTGCGCGTCGGAGATTGCGTCGACCACCTCGACGAGATCGTTGACGCCGTACGCGCGCACCGCGACCCCGAAGTGGTGCTCTGCCTCGACCTTGTCGCCTTCGGTGACCGCGACGTCGCGCATGTTGTCGCCGAAGCGGGCGAGCAGCAGCGAGCGCATGCTCGCCAGCCCGACCGCGGCCCGCGCCCACGACCCGATGCGCGCTTGCACGGTTGCGTCCTCGACGTGTCCGGACACCGTGGTGCGCGGGACGGACAGCCGGGTCTGCGCGTACCCGAACTCCCGATCGCCGTGCGCGGCCTGGTTCAGGTTCATGAAGTCCATGTCGATCGTCGCCCACGGCAACGACCGGTTCGCCTGGGTGTGCAGGTGCAGCAGCGGCTTGCCCAACACATCCAGCCCGCTGATCCACATCTTCGCGGGCGAGAAGGTGTGCATCCACGCGATGACCCCGACGCACCCGTCGTCGGCGCTCGCGTCGAGCAACGCCCGGCGGATCGCGTCGCGCGTGGTGAGCACCGATCGCCACTCGATGTCCACCGGTATATCCGCTGCGCCGTGTAACCGCGCCGCGATAGCCCGGGATTGGGACTCGACCTGGTCCAGCGTCTGCTGACCGTAGAGATCCTGGCTGCCGGTGAGGAACCAGACGCGGCGATTGGCGAACGGGGATAGCACGGACACAGTTCCTTTCGGCGCCGCGTCAGCGGCCGTAGACGTTTTGGTACCGGTCATAGAGGGAGTCGACGGCGCCCGGGTCGATCGGGACGAGCTCGCCGAGCTGGCGCGCGATGTGCACGGTGCGGGCGACGTCCTCGCACATCACCGCGGCCTTCACGGCGTCGCGTCCGGTGGTGCCGACGGTGAAGACGCCGTGGTTTCGCATGAGCACGGCCGGCGACCGGGACCGGCGTAACGTCTCGACAATGCCTTGCCCGATCGAATCGTCACCGATCAGCGCGAACGGGCCTACCGGGATCGGTCCGCCGAACTCGTCAGCAATCATGGTCAGCACGCATGGGATCGGCTCGCCCCGCGCCGCCCATGCCGTCGCGTACGTCGAATGAGTATGCACAACGCCGCCGACGTCGGGCATGTTCCGGTAGACGTAGGCATGCGCAGCGGTGTCCGATGACGGCGAGCGGTCTCCGTCGACGAGGTTGCCATCGAGGTCACAGACAACCATCGCCTCGGCGGAGAGCTCGTCGTAGGACACGCCGGACGGCTTGATGACGAACAGGTCCTCGCCTCTCACCCGTTCCGATACGTTTCCCGCCGTCCAGGCCACCAGGTTGTTACGCGGCAGGAACGTATGCAGCGCGGCGACGGCAGCCCGCACGTCCGCCGCAGCGCGCCGCTGAGCCGCGTCCAGGGACACGCTCATGAGCCGGCCCCCGGCGTGAGCGCCTGTCGACGAAGTGCCCTGAGCCGATGCATGATCTCGTTGCCGCCGCGCCCGAAGTAGTCGGTCAACGCCCGGTACTCGGCATACAGCCCGTCGTAGCGTTCGGCCTTGACCAGGTCCGGCTGCCAGACGCCGGGTTTGCGCCGCCCCATCGCCGCGGCAGCCGCATGTACGTCCGGGTAGGCGCCCGCGGCCACCGCGGCGTGGATGGCCGACCCGAGCGCCGGCCCCTGATCGGAATCCAGCAGCGACAAGGGGAACCTGGTGACGTCGGCGTAGAGCTGCATGACGAACGGGTTCTTGGTCAGGCCACCGGTGACGATCAGTTCCGTCACCGGCACGCCGGCCTGCTGGAACGTCTCGATGATCAACCTGGTGCCGAACGCGGTGGCCTCCACCAGCGCGCGATATATCTCCTCGGCGCGGGTGGCGAGCGTCAGCCCGACGACCGTCCCCGACAGCTCGTGGTCGACGAGCACAGACCGGTTGCCGGAGTGCCAGTCCAGCGCGACCAGCCCGTGCGCACCAACCGGTTGGGCCTCCGCTAGCCGGCTCAACAGGGTATGTAGCGAGATGCCTTGCCGGCGCGCATCCTCCGCGTACCCGGGCGGGACACACTGCTCGACGAACCACCCGAAGATGTCACCGACGCCGCTCTGGCCCGCTTCGTAACCCCACAGCCCGGCCACGATGCCGCCGTCGACGACGCCGCACATGCCTGGCACCTCGCGCAACGTGTCGCCGTTCATCACATGGCAGGTCGAGGTGCCCATGATCGCCACCATCTGGCCCGGCTCCACCGCTTGGGCCGCCGCGGCCGCGACGTGCGCATCGACATTGCCCACGGCCACCGCGATACCCGCGGGCAGCCCGGTCCACTCCGCCGCCCGCTCCCACAACCGGCCCGCCGCGTCACCCAGCTGCCCCACCGGATGCTCCAGCTTCTCCGACACGAAGCCGGCGAAGTCGGGGTTGAGCGCCTCCAGGAAGTCGCGGCCGGGATAGCGGCCGTCCTGCAGGATTCCCTTGTAACCGGCCGAGCAGGCGTTGCGGACGTAGCGACCGGTGAGCTGCCAGATGATCCAGTCGGCCGCCTCCACGAAGTGCCGCATCGCGGCGTACACCTCGGGATCTTCCTCCAACAGCTGCAAGCCCTTGGCGAACTCCCACTCCGAGGAGATGACACCGCCGTAACGGGCCAGCCACGGCTCACCACGCCGTCGCGCCAGCTCGGTGATCCGGTCGGCCTGCGGCTGCGCCGCGTGATGCTTCCACAGCTTCACGTACGCGTGCGGCCGACCGGCGAGCTCCGGCAGCTGGCACAGCGGCGTGCCGTCGTCGGTGGTCGGCACAACCGTGCACGCGGTGAAATCGGTGCCCACGCCGATGACATCCTCCGCGTCCACACCGGCCGCACGAACGGCCGCCGGCACCGCCTCGCGCAGCACCTGCACGTAGTCCGACGGGTCCTGCAGTGCCCAATCCGGTGGCAACGCAGCACCCGTCGAATCCAGCGTGCGGTCCATCACCGCATGTGGGTACTCGACCACCGCGCTACCCAGCTCCGCGCCGTCGGTCACCCGCACCACCACCGCCCGGCCGGACAACGTGCCGAAGTCGATGCCGATGACGACATCCCTATCTCCTACAGCCCTGCCCGAAGCGGTGCCCGCCGCACTCATGACGCCCGCAGCGTCAGCATGTTCCACGACAGCGGCGGCAGCACGGCGGTGAGCCTGCCCGCGTCGGCTGCCACGCCGTCCAACGGACGGGGCGTGACCCGATCGGGCTGCCCGGCCGAGTTCACCGCGTCCGGCTCTTCGTCGAACAGTGCCACGTGCTCGGCATGCACCGATCCGCCCATAGGACGCACGTCGAGGTCCACGGTTGCCGGCTCGGTCTGTGACCGGTTCACCGCGAACACCGAGACGGCGCCGTCTTCGGGATGATGCACAGCGACGAGATCCACCAATGGCACCTCACCCATCCACTTGGTCTCGTGTGTCGAACCCGTCGGGGACGTGTACAGCACCGTCCCGCGGCCGTGCGCCGAAGTCAACGCGAACGGGTGAAAGGTGCTCTGCCGCCACGCGGGTCCGCCCGGCTCAGAGCGGATCGGCGCGATCACGTTGACGAGCTGTGCGAGGCAACCGATCTTCACTCGGTCCGCGTGCTTCAGCAGCGCGATCATCAGGTTACCGACGACGACGGCGTCGACGACCGAGTACGTGTCCTCGATCAGACGTGGTGCCTCAGACCAGTCGAGTTCCTCCCGATAGTTCGCGAACCGGGTTTGGTACCAGACGTTCCACTCGTCCACCGACAGCGTGATCCGCTTACGGTGCTTGCCTTTCGCGCGTACGAAGTCGCACGTCGCCACAGCTTCCTCGATGAAGCGGTCCAGTTCCACAGCGGCGGCGAGGAAGCTGTCACGGTCGCCGTTGCGCTCCTCGTAGTAGCTGTGCAGCGACAGGTGGTCGACGACCTCGTAGCACTGTTCGAGAACCGTCGCCTCCCAGGATGCGAAGGTCGGCATCCGGCGGTGTGAGCTGCCGACCGCTACCAGTTCGATGGACGGGTCGACCCAACGCATCACCTTGCCGACCTCGCGGGCCAGTCGCCCGTACTCGTAGGCGGTCTTCTGGCCGATCTGCCACGGTCCATCTAACTCGTTGCCCAAGCACCAGACCTTGAAGCCGAACGGATCGTGGGCTCCGTTCTTGCGACGCAGGTCCGACAGCTGCGTCCCACCGGGATAGTTGCAGTACTCGACGAGCCGGCGTGCGGCGTCGACCCCGCGCGAACCCAGGTTCACCGCCATCATGACCTCGCTGCCGACGCTCTCGGCCCACCCCGCGAACTCGTGCACGCCGACCTGGTTCGTCTCTATCGACTTCCACGCCAGGTCCAGCCGTACCGGTCGCTCCGTGCGCGGGCCGATCCCGTCCTCCCAGTTGTAGCCGGAGACGAAGTTGCCGCCCGGGTACCGGATGATCGGAACGCCCAGTTCGGAGACCAGCTCGGTGACGTCGCGGCGGAAGCCGGCCTCGTCCGCGGCCGGATGACCGGGCTCGTAGATTCCGGTATAGACGCAGCGCCCCATGTGCTCGACGAAGGAGCCGAACAGCCGAGGATCGACCTCGGCCACCGGCAACGCCGGGTCGATGACCACCGAACAGTGATGCACAGTTCTCCCTTCGGTCTGCGGAGACGTCGACCGTCAGCCCTTCAAGCCGGTGCCGGCGACACCCTCGACGATCTGGCGCTGGAAGAAGAGGAACAGCGCGATCAACGGAAGTGCGCCGAGCAACGCGGCCGCCATGGTGTCTGCGTAGCGGATGCCGAAGTTGCCCTGGACAGTGGCCAGACCGACCGGGATCGTCATCAGCTTGGGATTGCTCAACACGAGCAGCGGCCACAGCAAATTGTTCCACGACCAGATGAACGTGAAGATCGATACGGCCGCGATGGCCGGGCGGGTCAGGGGCATCGCCATGCCTCGGTAGATCCACCAGATGCTCGCGCCATCGACCCGCGCGGCCTCCTCCAGCTCTTTCGGCAAACCGTCGAAGAACTGCTTGAAGACGAACACCGCGATGGCGGTGGGCACTTGGGGAAGGATGACCGCCCAGTAGGTATTGAGCAGGCCGAGACCCCCTACCTCACGGAACAGCGGAACGATCAAGACCTGGATGGGGATGAGCAGCCCGACCAGGATGAAACCGAGAATCGCACCCCGGAAGCGGAAGTTCAACCGCGACAGCGCAAACGCCGCCATACTCGCCGTGATCACGGTGAGCACCACGGTCACCGCTGACGTGATGAAGCTCGATGCGTACCAGTGCCAGATGTCTCCCTGCCCCAGAATGGACGAGAACGACGCAACCGTCGGGTGCTTGATCCACCACGTCACCGGCAGGTCGGCAGTCTCTCCGTTCGGTTTGAACGCGGTGTCGATCGCCCACAACAGCGGGATCAACCAGATGATCGAAAAAGCAATCATGACGCCGATGCACACTCGGTTGAACAGTTTCGAACCGGACACCACGGCCGACTTGGTGCCGGCTCGGCCGATGGTGAATTGCTTTTCTGCTGTGACAGTCGCCATGTCACACCCTCCCTTCGGTACGGCGGGTCTGGAGGAACCACACCGCAGACACCACCAGCAGCACGATGAAGTAGAGCGTCGACGCGGCGGCACCGTAGCCGACCCGGTAGTCGGTGAAACCGACGTCGTAGATGTACTCGAGGGAAGGACGGGTACTGAAGTTCGGCCCGCCCGAGGTCATGATGTACATCTGGTCGAACACCTTGAGCGACGCGATGATCTGAAGGACGACGACAAGCGTCGTCGTGCGGCTCAGCAGCGGTATCGTAATTCGGAACATCTGCTGCCACGGTGACGCGCCGTCAAGTGCCGAGGATTCGTACAGCTCTCGCGGAACGTCCTGCAGTCCTGCAAGATAGAGCACGAAATTGAAGCCGAGCGTCCACCATACGGTGGCGATCGCGATCGAGATCATTGCCCAATGCGGATCGCCGAGCCACTGCGGTGCACTTAGGCCCACCTTCTGGACGGCTGCGGAGGCGAGACCCAGGCCAGGTGTGTAGAGCCAGATCCAGATCAGCGCCATCACCGCGGACGGCAGGATGTAGGGCGCGAAGAACGCGAGCCGGAAGAACCACCTGCCGTGTACGGCGCGCTCGGCGAGCACTGCGAAGATGAATGAAAGCACTACCAAGGGCGGCGTCGTCAGAATGGTGAACCACACCGTGTGCCACATCGACGACCAGAAGTCCGAACTCGTGAACGCCTCGGCGTAGTTCTGGAAGCCGGCAAACTTCCCAAGTCCTGGTTTCACGAGGCTGGTGTCGAAGAAGCTCATGATCAGGCCGTAGATCGCCGGCCCGATGACGAACAAGATGTAGAGGATGAGGAACGGGGCTAGAAAGCCGATTGCCGGTTTCCTGTCGTCGCGCCGGGGGCGACGTCCGCGTTTCGTGTCCGCGCTCGCCGCCGCGGCCGGGCGAGGAACATAGGCCGTGGCTGTCAAGGGAGTCTCCTCTGTCAGTGGGAGAGACGGCTGTGGCTGCTCAAATCGGCGGCTGGGTGTTGGCCAGCACCTGCAGCTTGCTCTTCATCTGGGCCAATCCGGCACTGGGCGACGCGAGCCCCGCCATCACCGCACCGATCGTGCCGCCGGTAATGATCTCGAAGTCGGATCCCGACCCCGAATACCAGGCATCGGGGTCGTAGACGGCGGCGTCCGCGGCCGAGGCGTAGTACGACTGTGGCGTGAGCTTGGCGTATGCGGGGCTGTCGCGGTAAGGCAGCCATGCGGGAATGTGCCCGCCGGCCGCCCAGGTGGCGCTCTGGTCGAGCAGGGATCGAATGAACATCAGTGACCGGTCCAGCTCGTCGCGGGATCGTCCGGGGTGCTTCGGTAGCACCAGGGTGTGCGAGTCCGCCTGTACGGCGTAGTGGTCGCCGCCGTACACGTTGGGGAACTTGGCCATGCTGAACGGCGTCTTCGCCGTCTGGAACGTGGTGATCTCCCACTCGCCCTGGAAGTAGAAGCCCGCACGGCCGGCGCTGAACAGCGCGATCGCGCCCTGATAGTCCAGGGAGCCGGGCATGAGCTGCTTGCTGTTCAGGGTGCTCAGGAACGTCAACACCTTGATGGCCTTGTCGTCATCGATGACGATGCGGGTCCCGCGATCGGCGAGCATCTCGCCGCCGAGTTGGCTGTAGAGGGTCTGGAAGAGCCGCCATGGTGTCGCGGTCTCGTTGACCACGGCGATGGTCGCCCCGTACTGGCCGGTCGCCTGCTTGGCCTTGGCCAGCGCTTCGGTGAGGGCCTGTTCACCGTCGATCGGCTTGAGCCTGCCCGAGCTGTCGAGCAGTCCAGCCTTCTTGCACACCTCAGTGTTGTAGAAGCACACGAATGGGTGCGTGTCCAGTGGGACGGCATAGATCTTGCCGTCCACCAGTGCCGTCGTCCACGCCTTCTTGTTGAACTTGTCGGCGGTCATCCCGTAGCGGGCGAGGTCGTTGGGGTTCAGCTCATCGAGGAGGTCAGCCGCCTGCAGTGTCTTCATCCGCGTGAGATGGGAGACGGCGACGTCCGGCGGTTGGCCGCCAAGGGTGGCCAGCGACAGCTTTGTGTAGTAGGGGTTGCCCCAGGCCAAGGTCACCGACGACAGTCCGATGTTCGGATGTGTCTTCTCGAAGCCGGTCTCCATGGCCTGCATACGCGTTCCGTCACCGCCGCCGAACAGATTCCAGTACTGGACGGTGCCCGGGTTCAACTTGGAGCCGGCGAGCCCGCTCACCACGGGTGACGAGCACGCGCTCAGCGCACCGACGCCGAGACCGACCGCCAGTGCGCGGCCGAGGAAGGCTCGTCGACTGAGGTCGGTTCGCTGTGCGGATGTCGGATCATTCATCGCGATCAGTCCTTCACGCCGGGGGGAGATGACTGCTCTGCGCGCGAGGGCGCTTCCTTCGAAGTGCGCCGGCGCCGTGCGGACGGCGCGGCCTTCCGGCCGGTAACCCGGGCGGGGTCGCGCGCCCGGGGCCGCGCCGGCGGCCCGGTAGAGGCACGTTCGACCAGATGCACCGGCAGCAGCTCACGGGAATGCACGTCCCGGCCGGCGATCCGATCGAGCAGGACGGCTGCCGCCCGAGCTCCCGTCTCGACCAACGGGACATGGACGGTGGTGAGGGAAGGGATCAGGAAACGCGACATCGGCAGGTCGTCGCAGCCGATCACCGATGCATCCTCGGGTATTTCGATCTTGCGGTCAGCCAGCAGACGCAGCACGCCCATCGCCATGGTGTCGTTCTGTGCGAACCATGCGGTGATCGTTGGATCGCGGTCGAGTAGTTGTGCGGCGGTCGTATAGCCGTCGTCGGCGGTCCAGCCCGCCGCGCCGATGCGTCGTTCCGGAAGCGAAAGACCGGCTGCTTCGAGCGACTGCCGGAAGCCCTCGAGGCGGGTGCGCACGACCTCCCGGCTCGGCGGGCCGGTCACCGTCGCGATCGCCCGGTGGCCGAGACCGGCCAAGTGCTTCCCCGCGATCATGCCCGTCATCCGGTGATCGGAGCCGAGAAGCACAGCCGGAGTGCCCGGCAGATGATTGATGCTCACGAGCGGAAGGCCGCCGCGGATCGCGGCGCTGAACTTCGAGTCGGCCTCGAGGCTCGGTGCGATGACAAGCACGCCCTGGACCCGGTGTGCGAGGAGCTTATCGAGCGATTGACCGGCGTCGATCTCCGGTCGCACTGCGACCAGCACCGTCGCGTGGCCACGAGCAGCCAGCGCTTCCTGGGCTCCGGCCACGAAGCGAGAGAGCGCCGTGTCGGCGAGATCGTCGGCCAGGATCCCGACCGTGATGGACGCGCGCCGCACTAGGCCACGGGCGAGCAGATTGGGAACGTACCCGAGCTCTCGAGCGGCGTTCAGGATCCGCTCGGCCGTCGCGGCCGACGCGACTTCTTGGTGACCGTTGAGCACCTTGCTGGCGGTCTGAAAGCTCACGCCAGCACGCGCGGCGACGTCCTTGAGCGAGACGTACACCCCAGCTCCGGTGCCTACGGTCCGTCTGATCGAGAGGTTTCCTCTTAGGCGAACGTTCGCCTATCGTGCGCCGCGATCCGAAATCAGTCAAGACGTCGGTCGAGCGGCGCTCCCTTGCCGCTCTCACTCCGACGGAACAGGCGCCTGGGGCATGGCCCCGAGAATGCTGCTACCGATGGGTAGCGCCCAGTGCGGCCGGCGCCGTGATCTACGCCCCACCGGGGTGGCCTGGGCGCCGCCGACCGACGATCACCACCGGATTGGCCGCCGCGGGGACGCGGAGCTGGTCCGACGATGAGCCTCGCCGGCCGAAGCGCGCTAGAGGTCCACCGAGCTGCCCATGGTGACGGTGCAGTCTGGCGGCAGCCCGAAGTAGGCCGCCGGGTCGGCGGCGTTGTGTGCCAGGAACAGGAACAGCATCTTGCGCCAGGGTGTCATGCCGGGCGAGGAGGTGCGTCGGATTGACCCCCGGGAGAGAAAGTACCGCGCGTGCTCGACGTCGGTCATTACCGGCTCGAGCAGCCCGGCGTTTCTGGCCTGGAGCAGCGCGCGGGGCAGGTCCGGTTGATCAGAGAAACCGAAGCGGATCGAAAGGTACTGGATGCCGTCGTCGGGCTCGCCGAGATTATCGGTGCTGAACCGCTCGGGAATCGGGACATGCGGCACGTTGGCGGCGCTGGCCGACACGATCAGCACGCCTCGGTGCAGGATCTCGTTGTGCCGGACGTTGGCCCGCAGGGCCAGGGGTGTGGTGTCCTTGTCTGGGTGCGGGAAGACTGCCAGCCCGGGTACCCGGTGCAGCGGGACCTTGTGTATCTCGCCGACGAATTCCTCCAGCGGTCCCTCCTGCGCATGACGGTTCGCCGCAACAGTCTCTCGACCGCGTCGCCAGGTGGTCATCACGGTGAAGACCAGAATCGCGATCAGCAGGGGCAGCCAGCCGCCGTGCGCGATTTTGGACAGGTTCGCGGACAGGAAGGTGAGCTCGACACCGCCGAACGCGACCGCCGCCGCCGCCAGCTGCCACGCTCGCCAATGCCACATGGCCCTCGCGACGAGCAGCAACAGCGTCGTGTCGACAATCAGCGCACCGGTGACCGAGACGCCGTATGCGGTGGCCAACCGCTGCGAGGAGCGGAAGCTGAGCATGACGATCAGGACCCCGACGAACAGCAGGGCGTTGACGCCCGGCAGGTAGATCTGCCCGCCCGCATGCTCGGAGGTCTGCCGGACGGTGACCGGGGGCAGCAGACCCAACTGCATCGCCTGCCGGGACAGCGAGAAGGCACCCGAGATCACCGCCTGGCTCGCGATCACGGTCGCCGCGGTGGCCAGCACGACCATCGGCACCTGCGCCCAGTGTGGCAGCAGCAGGAAGAACGGGTTGCTCACCGCACCGGGCGTGTGCAGGATCAACGCGCCCTGGCCGAGGTAGTTCAGGGTGAGCGCCGGGAACACGACGAGGAACCAGGCGCGCAAAATCGGCTGCCGCCCGAAGTGACCCATGTCGGCGTAAAGCGCTTCCGCGCCGGTGATGACCAGCACCACCGCGCCCATCGCGACAAACGAGATCCACGGGTGGTCCAGGACAAACAGCAGCCCGTAGCTGGGCGACAGCCCGCGCAGCACACCCGGGTACTCGACCACTCTGGCGAGGCCCGCGACGGCCAGCACGCTGAACCACAGCAGCATGACCGGCCCGAACAGCGCGCCGACCCGCCCGGTGCCGAAACGCTGGACGGCGAACAGCACGGTCAGGATGACCGCGGCGACGGGAACGACGACCTGCGCCAAGGCGGGGGCGGCGACCCGCACCCCCTCGACCGCGGACAGCACGCTGATGGCCGGCGTGATCAGCGAGTCGCCGTAGAACAGTGACACGCCCAGGATGCCGACCACGACCAGCACGCCGACGTTGCGGGCGCGGGCGGAATACAACCGGCGCACCAGCGCGGTCAGTGCCATCACCCCGCCCTCACCGTTGTTGTCCGCCCGCATCAGCACGCCGACATATTTCACCGACACGATCAGGGTGGCCGACCAGAACATCATCGAGATCACGCCGTACACGTCGCTCTGCGTCGCGCGAACCGCGTGGTTGTCGATCGAGAACACCGTCTGTAGCGCATACAGCGGGCTCGTGCCGATATCGCCGAACACGATCCCCAGCGCGGCCATCATCAACGCCGCCGCACCGGCCCGGTGCACGACCGCCGCGCTACCCGCCTCGGAAACGCCGGCCGGAACCTCGGACGCCGTCGAACCCATCACCTAACCCCATCTGCCTGTGCGCACGCTCGGCTGAGAAGGGGACCGCCGCGACCAACATCTACCAGAACAGCCGGCTGCGCAAGAGTGCTCGGGGTACCGGGCCGTGTGTCCGAGCAGGCCGGTCACCTCCCTGGCGAACTCGCTGACCGGGTAACCCGTCGCGGGTGTGGGTAGATACCCCTGGAGAGTCGGGGCGCGCCCCGTCATCGTCCCCCCGCGAGGGCGGTTCGCGTTCCCGGCTTTCACACGCCCAGCTGGGGCCCGGACGCGGGCGATCGTCGCTAGCCGGTGCGCGGTCCGGCGGTCGGGGTGATGGCCTCATCGACCGGCGCCGGCGCGGTGCACGCGCTGTTGCAGCGCCTCGGCTGTTGCGTGGTACGGCGCGGCAGGCACGGCGCGCGCCGTTTGGATGGTGGCACATTGGGCATACTCAGCGGCGTCTTCGGCCAACCCGACCGAACCCTTGCCTCTGACGCGGAGATCGCGATGCCTCCACGTACCGTCGGACGCCGCCTGCTGATCGCCGCCATCGGCGCGGCGAGCACCGTGGTACTGACCGGACTCGCCGCCAGCCCGGCGCTAGCCGCGGCCCCGCCGTCGGCCGGCGATCAGCAGTACATGGCCGCCACCGAACAGACGAACCTGGCCGAGCTGAGCCTCGGGCAGCTGGTGCAGCAACGTAGCCACAATCAGCAGTCGCTGGCCATGGCGACCAAGACGATCACCGATCACACCAAGGCTAAGCAGCAGCTCAGCACGCTGGCCGAGCAGCTGCACGTCACGCTGCCCACCGCACCCAACGCCGCGCAGCAGGCGCAGGCCGCGCAACTGCAGGCAGCCTCGGCCGACGCCTTCGACCAGCTCTACGCGCAGATCCAGGTCACCGGCCATGAGCAGTCCATCGCCGCCACCCAGCAGGAACTCGCCACGGGCAGCAACGCCCAGGTCAAGCAGTTCGCCAGCGGCTACCTGCCGGTCGCCCAGATGCACCTGCAGATGGCCCAGGCCGAGCTGGCCGCGCTCACCGGCGCAACGCCCGGGGTGCCGGCCGGATCAGGCGGCGGCGCGGCCACCAACGCCGCATCCACGATTGCCTGGCAAGCCGGCCTGGCCGCCGGTCTCGGTCTGGCAGTGGCCGGATTGCTGATGACAGTGCACGCCCGACGGCGCGCGGCTGCGGCGGGCGGCGGCGCGCCACGGCAGTGAGGCTGCCGTCACCCGGCAGGGCCGGCAGCTTCATTGCCGCCGCCGGACTGGCACTGGCGTTCGCCAGCACGGTCGAGCTGGCTACCAGCGCCGCACCGCGGACTCTGCCCCACCCGTTCTCCGTGCCGATTTCGGCGCCCGCGACAGCCGTTGCCTCGGCACCGCTTGCGCCGGCGCGCCGCGGCCCGGTGCCGGAGCCGACGGTCAGCCCGACGCCGAAACCGAATGCGCCGTTCCGCCCGGCGGCGAATCCGCTTCGCGGCGGGCAACCCCCGGTCCGGCTGAGCATCGCCTCAATGCAGATCAGCGCGCCGGTGCGGCCCATCGGTGACAGCGGCGGCGATCTCGCGATCCCCGACGAGGTCAGCACGATCGGCTGGTGGGTCGGCAGCGCACCGCCAGGATCATCGACCGGGAGCACCGTCCTGGTCGGCCACGTCGACTCGGCGGCCCAAGGGCCGGGCAGCTTCTACCACCTCGACCGCGTCACCCCGGCCGCGTCCATCGTCGTCACCACCGCGGACGGCCGGTCAGTGCGCTACCGCGTCGCCGCGTTGCAGATCAGTCACAAGGCGGTCGGGCTCCCCGCCGCCGACCTGGCCCAAAGCGGCTCGCCGCGGCTCGTTCTCATCACCTGCGGCGGACCCTTCGACACCGACACGGGCAGCTACCTCGACAACATCGTCGTTACCGCACTGCCACAACCCTGACTGGCGCACCGCATCGGTGTACCCAGCGGACCGGCGAGTCCATGCGCACGTGCAGGTGTGATTCGGCCTGCCTCCCCGGGTATGTCGATGGTCGGATCCAGCCAGCCCCGGCGTCCAACCACCGCGCCGGCAACCGTCGAGGACGAACACCGTGAATCAGCCCGCGCAGCAACAGCAACCCCCCGGCGTCCAGGCCGAGATGACCCCGCGACCGGACTGCGGTGAGCAGTCCTACCGAGGTTCGGGCAAGCTCACCGGAAAGGCCGCCGTGATCACCGGCGGCGACAGCGGGATCGGCCGTGCGGTGGCGATCGCGTACGCGCGGGAAGGCGCCGACGTGCTGATCTCCTATCTCGCCGAAGATGACGACGCGCGTGACACCGCCAGGTATGTCGAGGATGCCGGTCGCACGGCCGTGCTGGTCAAAGGTGACGTCTCCGCACCGCAGCACTGCCGCGACATCATCAGCCAGGCCGTCGACGCGTTCGGGCGGGTCGACATCCTGGTCAGCAACGCGGCGTTCCAGATGACCCATTCCTCGCTGGAGGAGATCCCCGATGAGGAGTGGGACCACACCATCGCCACAAACCTCTCGGCGTTCTTCCACCTGGCGAAGGCTGCCGTGCCGCACATGCCGGCGGGATCGTCGATCATCGGCAGCTCCTCGGTGAACTCCGACATGCCCTCCCCCACGCTCGCACCCTACGCAGCGACGAAGGCGGCGATCGCAAACTTCTGCGCCAGCCTGGCGCAGCTGCTCGGCGAGAAGGGCATCCGGGTGAACAGCGTAGCCCCGGGGCCGATCTGGACACCGCTGATTCCGTCCACGATGCCGCCCGAGAAAGTCGAGAAGTTCGGCGAGAATGTGCCCCTCGGGCGCCCCGGCCAGCCGGCCGAACTCGCGCCGGTGTACGTGCTCCTGGCAAGCGACGACGGCAGTTTCATCTCTGGGGCGCGCATCGCAGTCACCGGCGGCCGACCGGTTCTCTAGTGTGCCTGCCGTGTTGGAACAGGGCGTGAATCTGCTGCAAGACACCGCCGCGCTGAAAGCGTTCGAGTGTGTGTCGTGGGATTTCACCAGTTGAATCGGGTCTTGATGGGATTCGGGCCTGCTGCTAGTCGCGGAACGGGTCGTTCACGAATCTCTGGGAGCTTGGATCCAGCGGCCGTGGGCACGAGACCGGGCGGCGCCGGCCAGCAGCCTGCAACGGCCCGGGGGCTTGCGGGTAAGGTGCGGCGAGAGCGGGCGCACGATCGGGCAAGGTGTCCTGACCGAGCCAGCGCCGCCGGACGGGTTCAGGCATGACCCGCCGGGTCGACCTGCCGGCGGGTACTTGCCGGAGTTCGCGACGATTTGCCCCCTCACTGCCACGCACGCTACCTGCGAGTAGAACATCAGCATGGGGCCGACGCTGGGGAAGAACGTGATCGCAGTCCTGGGGGATTACTTGATCGTCGACAACCCAAGGAGGCCACCATGGTGACCGTGCCCGACAGCTTCAGCCCGGTGGTCGTGACGCCGGTCAGCAACTCGACGTTCCCCTGGCTCGGCACCGACCAGAAGTATCACGTCTGCTATGACCTACAGTTGACCAACGCCTCGCGATTACCGGCCACGCTCAGCACGGTGCAGGTGGTAGACGCCAAGGACCCCGACACGGTCCTCGCCTCGATCTCCGGCCCCCAGCTGGTCGATCCGGGCTGCGCGTACGGGGACTGCAACCGGCTGCGGATGCTGCCCTCCTCGAAGGCAACCGACACCGTCCTGCCCCCGGGCCAGTCCCGGGCCCTGCTGGTGGACCTCGCCTTCGACTCGCTGAGGCAGGCGCCCGCCACGGTCGGGCATCGCCTGTTCCTTACCGGGCAGGCCGCACCCCCGGCCACCCAGCCGACCCCGATCAGCTACCTCGCCGCGCCGTTCGACATCTCCTCGGGCGAGCCGCGGTCCATCGCACCCCCACTCAAGGGAACCAACTGGGTCGCGATCAATGGCTGCTACGGCTCCGGCGGAGCGCACCGCCCCGCGCTGAACTCGTTGAACGGCAAGCTGGCCAACTCCCAGCGTTTCGCCATCGACTGGATGAAGCTCAACGACGCAGGCGAGTTCTACAGCGGCGACAAGACGAAGAACGAGAGCTACGCCGACTACGGCCAAGCGGTCTATGCGGTCGCCGATGGCACCGTCAGCTCGACCCTCGACACGGTCGACGCGGGCACTCCCGGCGTCCTGCCCGCCGACGATCCCGTGCTCGGCCCGAAGCTCACCATCGACAACGTCGACGGCAACCACATCATCGAGGATCTCGGCGGCGGGATCTGGGCGATGTATGCGCATCTGATCCGAGGCAGCCTGCTGGTCCAGCCGGGGGACAAGGTAAAGAAGGGCCAGAAAATCGCCGAGCTGGGCAATACCGGGAACTCCAGCGCTCCGCACCTGCACTTCCAACTCATGGACGACCCGTCGCTGCTGCAGGCCGACGCTGTCCCTTACGTGATTGCCGGCTTCACCTACCAGGGCCAGGTTTCCTATGCCGCCTGGGAGGCCTCCGACGCCTACGAGAGCGGGACCTACTTCCAGGGCAAGTTGCCGAACGGGGAGCCCCGCTCCGATGAGCTACCGCTCGCCCTGACCATCGTCGATTTCCCGAATTCGTGAGCGCACCACCCCTACGACGAAACGGCCCTGGTGTGTCAACGGTTGGCCCACCACCTGGCCGTGAGCGTGCCGAAGCCGTTGAGCAGATCGGTTGCGCCCGATCCGGCACGGGCCGGGTCAGCGCAGGAACCGCGGGGTCGATCACCGCTGGCATCCACGACTTCGACGGGCCGCCCGATGGGCGAGTCGTTGAGAACAGGCTAGAGCCTCGTGCCATCCGCGCGAGGACACGGCTAAGCCACCGAAGCACTAGGAACACTCGTGGATATTGCCGCTCGTCTCGGCGTCACGATCCGCGCTGATGCCGATCCTGACAATGTTGCATCACAGCGGACCCTCGAACACTCGGCATTTTCCTAGGTCGAAGCCGAGTCCGAGCTCTGTCGCTACGAGGCCTGAGTCAGCCACGTGCCGACCTAGCGAAAACACGTCCTTTCGGCTGCGCGTGCGAGCCCGCTAGCGATCCCCTTGCGGTTGGGCCGGGTGCCGGCTGCCGGGTCCGGCCGGGATACTGATGCAGTGGGCTCACTGCACCATGTCCGGTGGGTGGGCGGTGGGAGTAGCGCCGGTAAGACGACCGTGGCCTCGCTACTGGCGCAGCGCGTCGGTGCTCGCCTGTACAGCACGGACGAGACGATCCGTACCCATAGCAACCGGGTTGCGCCGGCGGAGGCACCGTTGCTCGAGTGCTTTCAGCGCATGAGCATGGACGAGCGGTGGGTGCGGCGCGATCCCGTGACGATGTACCGGACCTTCCCCTGGTTCCACGGAGAGGGTTTCAACCTGGTGCTCGATGACCTGCGGCAGCTTCCGAACGACCGTCTGATCCTTGCCGAGGGCTTCCGACTGCTTCCGCGCCTCGTCCGGCCGCACCTGTCCGATCTCCGCCACGCGGTGTGGTTACTGCCCACGCCCGGGTTCCGCCAGGCCGCCTTTGCGCGGCGCGGTGGGGCCGACGCGTTCTGGCTGCGTACCAGCGAACCCGACCGGGCCCTGGCCAACCTGCTCGAGCGCGAACGGATCTTCACCGACGATGTCGCCGGTGAATGCGCCCGCTCCGGCATGAATGTCGTGCACGTCGACGGCACCACAACCATCACAGATGTGGCCTGGCAGCTAGCGGCGCCGTTCCAACTGCCCCGCTGAGCCACACTCACCCCGCCGCCGCAACCTATGCCAACGCCGACGATCCGCCACACCAAACCGCCACGGCGCACTGCCCGGTGCCCGGCTGCCCGGGCGGGGTCGTGTGAACCGTCGACGACCTCGCCACCCCCGCCTGAACCACCCGCCCGGCTGACCGCAAACGACCAGCCGCGCCGCAGCGGCCCCGGCACACCCAGTGAACACCCAGCGGGGCAGCGGACACCCCGATCCAGCCAAGCCGAAACCGCGCCAACCCAGCCACCCCGGGCCCGCCGACTGAATACCCACACCACAGGCGCACCGGGAACGCCTTCACCACAGGTCAGACGGCCGGCCCGTCACAACGTCACAGACGAGTTTCGTGAACCCGATGACCGCTAACTTAGTGAATCGAACAGTTCGGCGTAGTCGTAAGCGGCCTCGGGCTTGGCGCGCACCTTCACGTCGATCAGCTTCGCGTCGTCGCCGACCAGGATCCGCCACCCGCCGGAGCGCACCCCGTCGAGGATGATCGCGGCCGCATCGGCCGCGGGGAGCGGTGCCTTGTCACGGAAGTCGGCCTGCATCCGGGCGAGCGTGGCGCGTAGGTCGTCGGGCGACGGGTTCTCGGCGAGCAACCCGGCGCGGATCAGACCGGCTCGTGCGCCGGGCGGGATCACATCACGGATCTGCTCGTCGGTCATCCTTGCCGGCTCGGGCAGGCCGCGGGCGCGCAGGCTGTTGGCGGCGATGTCGGTGCCCACGTGCCCGGGCAGCACCAGCACCACCCGGACCTGCGGCGCGTTGGTACGCAGGTCCTCGACCAGCGCCTCGGTGAACCCCTTGACCGCGAATTTGGCGGTCGCGTAGGCGGTGTTGGGCAGGCCCGGGCCCAGCGCCGCCCAGAATCCGTTCACGCTGCTGGTGTTGACCAGCACGCCGTCGCCGCTGGCGATGAGCAGCGGCAGGAACACCCGGGCGCAGTGGTAGACGCCCCACCAGTCGACGGCGAAGACGCGTTCCCACTCTTCCCGGCTGTCGTTGACGAAACTGGCGCCGCCGCCGATGCCGGCGTTGGCGAACACCAGGTCGACATGATCGCTTTCGTGCTCGGCGAGTAGCTCGTCGCGGAACCGCCGCAGCTGCGCCTCGTCGGACACGTCGCAGACGTGGCCGGTGACCCGCACCCCGGCCGGGGCACCGGCCTGCCCGGTCGCGGCGCTCTGCGCGACCGTGTCCGTCTGCCAGTCGCAGGCCGCCACCGAGCAACCCAGCGCGGCGAGCTGGCCGACCAGCTCACAGCCCATACCCGACCCGCCGCCGGTCACCACCGCGAGCTTGCCGGTGAACCAGTCCACGTCCGCCGCCTCCCGCCTCGCCGGTCCAGTTTGGACTGACACCGATACTCCCATCGGCCAAGACCCAAAGTGCACTCATCGCGCGAACGGGCCGCCTCCTCCGTGGCCGATGCCGTCGGTGCGTCAGGATGGGGTGTTGTGGAGCTGGTGGGCATCGAGCAGATCCGGCGGGCGGCAACCAATCTGGCCGGCGTGGCGGTACGCACCCCGCTGCTGCCGCAGCCGTGGGCCGATGTGGGCCGGCCGCTATGGGTGAAGCCGGAGAGCCTGCAACCCGTCGGTGCGTTCAAGATCCGCGGTGCCTACCACGCGATCGCGGCCCTCCCCGAGGAGGCGCGCATCCGCGGGGTGATCACCCACTCGAGCGGCAACCATGGCCGGGCGGTGGCTTACGCGGCAGCCCGTTTCGGCATCCTGGCCGTGGTCGTCATGCCCCGCGGTGCGCCGGTGATCAAGGTCCACGCAGTGCGCCGGCTCGGCGCCGAGGTGGTGCTGGTCGAGCCCGGCGAGCGGCTGGAAGCGGCCAAGAAGCTGGCCGGCGAGCGCGACCTGACGCTCATCCCGCCCTACGACCACCCGGACGTGATCGCCGGCCAAGGCACGATCGGGTTGGAGATCGTGGCCGACCTGCCCACCGTGGAGGTGCTGCTGGTGCCGGTGGGCGGGGGCGGGCTGGCCTCCGGGGTCAGCGTCGCGGTCAAGGCGCTGCGGCCGCAGACCGCCGTCTACGGGGTCGAGCCCGACCTCGCACCCGACGCCCGCGACTCGCTGGCCGCCGGCCGGCTGGTGCCCTACCCCGACCGGCAGCGCTACGCCACCATCGCCGACGGGATGCGCACCCCGCTGTCCGAGCTGACCCTTGCCCACCTGCGGGCCAACCTGGACGGCATCCTCACCGTCACCGAGCACGAGATCCGCGCCGCGGTCGGCCTGCTCGCCCGCGCCGCCAACCTGGTCGCCGAGCCGTCGGGAGCAACCAGCGTCGCCGCCTACCAGTTCCACGCCGACCAGCTCCCCGCCGGACGCACCGTGGCCGTGATCTCCGGCGGCAACCTCGATCCCGCGCTGTTCGCCGAACTAGTCCACCAACGCTGACCCCGAACACGTACCGCGCAGGCGGTTGGTGCCGCCGGAGGTTGCGCGGGCTAGAGGGTGGCGATGGGCTCGGCTCGGACGCCGCCCGCGGCCCGGCAAACCTGCCAGGGCCACACGTCAGTGGTGCTGGGTGCACGCAAACCGCGTCGGTGGTCGATGCTTTCAGCTGGTCGCCCGGTGCGTGGACAGCCACCGTGGTCTAGGGTCGGTCTAGGGTGGGCGTCGCCGCTAGACGGCGCCACCGACGCGATCCCCCTATCGGAAGGGGCGGGCAGATGACGACACTCGAAGTGCAACGCCAAGCCATTCAGATCGACAGGCGGCTGCTCGTGTCGGGCGCCGTCCTCCTCGGGATCGGCGGTCTATGCGGCGCGGCCGGCATGCTGCTGGGAACCTACGCACTCATCTCCGCTACCCGGCAATGGGTCAACCAGCAGGAGACACCACCCAACGAGATCGTGCGCCGGCGACTGCAGCAGGCGAAAGTTGCCGGAGCAGCAGCGGCCGACGCCTGGCGGCGCAACACCAAGTCGCTGGATGCCCCGACGTCGGACTGACACCGCATTCGGGGCGCACCTCGGCCCCGGCGCAACCAGCCGTCGCTCGCTGCCCGAGCAACAGAATGATGCCGACGGTGGTGAGGTCGGCCAGCGCTCCGATCGAGAACAGCACCGCGCAGCCGTGTTTGCTGACCGAGTTGAATGCCTCAGCGAGCGGGGCGTCGATCTTCATCTGGTTGTACTTCACCATGCCGGTCACGACGAGGGCCACTGCGACGTACAGCGCGGTGTCGAAACCGATCAACGCGAAGAACAGCAGGGCGGCGGCCGGCTTCACCAATCGATAGCGCACCACCGCGAATCTGATCTTCGCGGATAACCGATGCGACGCATCGACGGAGCGCCGAGGTCGGTGACGCAATAACTGGATTCAACTCGACTTGTCGGACAGTTTGCGGCTCGGCAATCGCACCGCGAACTGCGGGCACCGCCCAGTCTGGCTGATCGTGGTCGGCTGCCCGGTCGATGCCGAGGGACTCGCCGCGACGGTAACGCCGGCTGAGCATCCGTTTCTTGCGACCGTTCGACTCGAGTGCCGACCCAGGGGGCTACCCGAGGGTGCGCAGACGCACCGGATCGGGCAGCATGCGGCTCAGGCATCGTCCCGCAGCCTGCCGAAAGGGGAAGAGTCATGATCGACGAGCGGCTGGCCGAACTCGGCATCCAGTTACCGGCGGTCTTCCCGCCAGCGGGCAACTACCTGCCTTGCGTCATCGACGGTGAGGTTGTGCACGTCGGCGGGCACGGCCCGGTCGACGGTCAGCGCATGATCTGCGGCAAGGTCGGGGCCGACCTCAGCCTGGACGAGGGCCGTGCCGCGGCTCGGCTCGCCGCGCTGTCGGCGTTGGCGACGCTGCGCGCGGAGCTCGGCTCCCTCGACCGGATCGGCCGAATCCTGCGGGTATTCGGCATGGTCAACGTGGCACCCGGGTTCACCCGGACGCCAACCGTGATGGACGGTTGCTCCGACCTGCTGGTCGACGTCTTCGGCGACGCCGGTCGGCACACTCGCTGCGCGGTTGGACTCGCCGAGCTGCCGATGAACATCGCCGTCGAGATCGAGATGACCGCCCGGCTCGGTTCCGCCTGAGCACGTCGCGCCGCCCGCCAGACGAGGAGGAGGTCGCCGAGCTCGAGGCGGCGGGCTGGCACCTTGACGCGGGGTCGTCCAAATTCCGGTCAAGGAACGCGGAACCGCCGGCTGGTCTGGCGCAACGGGGACCTCGAGTTGCTGTGGGTCCAGGAGGAGGACGCCGCACGGCACGCCCCGCTACCGCGCTGATCCTGAACGGACGGCGCGTCGATCAACCGTCGGTGAGTCGGCGCGATCATCGTCTGGGATTCGCCCCGGGCGGCGGGATGTGAGGGCCTGGCGAGCCCTGGCTCAGCCAGCCGACCGCCGACGCGCTGCGGCCAGCACCGCCATGGCTTGCTGCGCGCCCTCCTGCCCGTCGCTGCGCGCGTCGCTGTCGGGGTCCAGGCTGCGGTAGATGTCGAAGAAGTTCGCGATCTCGCGTCGTTGGTGCTCGGGTAGCTCCGGGAGATCGGTGACCGCGGCATAGGCCGGTTCGCCGTCGGGAACGCACACCAGCTTGGCCTCCCGCCGGCCGCCGGCACGGATCCAGAACACGCCGACCGGTCGCGCCGACACCCAGGTCCCCGGGTAGGTGGGTTCTACCGTCAGCAGCAGCGCATCCAGCCGCTCGCCGTCCGAGCCCACCGCGTCCGGGACATACCCGTAGTCGGCCGGGAAGGCGAACGAGCCTGGCAGCCGCCGGTTTAGGCGCATAACTCCGCGCTGTGGGTCGTGCTCGTACTTGTTGCGGCTGCCCCGCGGAGTTTCCACCACCACATCGATCAGCTCGGTCACCTCGACTCCCGAAACAGGACGCCCCCGGCGCGGAGCTGGCTGATCGCCGCAGCGCCACCTGAACTGCCGCCCCCGCGGGCGTGCGCGCCTCGTCGGTAAGCGAGCGAGTTCCGACGCCGCGCAGCGGATCGCCGCTGCCGTGTTTCTGGCCGCGGGCAGCGGCCCACACTGCGGGATCCAGGCGAGCGGATCAGCATTGGCTCAGCTCTGCTCCCGGGGCGTCGTGTTGTCAGTGCCACCGAGGCGAACGAGGAATTGGTGACAGCGGTGCGCGCGGCGAGAGTCCTCGGCCATCACCTCCTCGAAGAAGCTGGCAATGTCGTCTTCGCCGGCGTTGCGGGCGTCGCGCACATACTGTCCGTAGTCGTGCCCGGCCTTCAGCGAGTGGTACTGCACCGAGATCAGGTCGTAGGTGACGTCGTCGAAGCCGGTCTCCCCGGTAGCCATAGCGTCCTCCTGCACGGTACGGGCGGATAGGTGGCGTGGGTGTACCGCGAAACAGCGCCGCGTAAACCGGACGACCGGGTCACGTTCAGGGTCGGTGGCGAAGTGCAGCATCCCCGGGAGGGGGGAAGATGAGCCGTGTGCTCGTCCATCTCGTGGCGGACTACGGTCCCGGCGACCTCGCGGCCGCAGAGGTGCACCAGCAGCTTGCGCTGCACCTGCCTGGAGCGCAGATCATCTACCTGCCGGTGGCGCCATTCGACACCATCGGCGCGGGTTTCTGCCTGGCCCAGCTGGCGTTGACCGACGGGCCAGCGGCTCGGATTGTCTACCACAACGTGGCGCCCAGGGCCGACGACGACAACCCGCGGCTGGGCAACGAGGGCGAGCGCTTGGCCGCTGCGTACCTGCCGAACGGCGTGCTGGTCGTCGGCGTTTGCGCCGGCTACACGTTTTCGTACCTGCGCGAGTCCGTCGACGACTGGGAGCTGTTCGAAGTGCTCGTGCCCGAGACCGGCTCGCAGTTTCGTTCGCGGGACGCCTTTCCGCCGCTGGTGCCGCGGCTGGTGGCTCGCGACCGGGCGGTGCTGGTGGGACGGCTGCCGGCCGACGCGGTGCCGCCGGTGCCGCAGCGCGCGGTCGCCTACACCGACGGCTACGGAAACCTCAAGACCACCTGGGCTGAGCCGCCTGCCGACGTCGGCAGCCGAGTGGCGCTGCGCATCGGCGAAGCACACGCCAGCGCGGTGGTGAGTGACGGGACCTTCGACGTGCCCGCCGGCGAACTGTCGTTCGCCCCCGGCAGTTCGGGCTGGGTTCTGCCGGACGGATCGGTGCGGTGCTGGTATGAACTGTTCGCCCGCGGCGGCAGCGCCGCGGAGATATTCGGCTTCCCGGCGAGCGGAACGCAGATATCCGTCCAGTCCGTGCAGTGATCAGCGCCCAGGGCCGCGCGGAACGGCGCCCAGACCGAATGGCGGCTACAGGACCGCGCGGACGGCCTGTTCGAAGCGGGCGACGTGGTCCGCGGCCAGCTCGCCGGCTTTGGCGGTGTCGCCGTCGAGCACCGCCTGCAGCAGTGGGCGGTGCTCGTCGACATGGCCGGCGAGGTCGGAGAGCCGATCGGCGACCAGACACCAGATCCGGGTGGCGAGATTGTCGTAGTGGGCCAGGGTGTCTTCCAGGAACGGGTTGTGGGTGGCGGCGTAGAGGGTCCGATGTACCCGCATATCCAGGTGCATCAACTGCGTCGCGTTCCGGGCTGCGCCGTCGCGCGGGGACTGCGCGTCCAGCTCGTCGAGCAGGGCGCGCAGCGCGGCGCGGTCGTCGGGCGTGCAGCGGCGGGTGGCGGTGGTCGCGGCGAGCGGTTCGAGCTGCTGGCGGACCTCGGAGATATGCCCGAGGTCGGTCAAATTGACCTCAGTCGCGAACGTGCCGCGACGCGGGTACACGGCGACGAGGCGTTCGGACTCCAGCCTCTTGAGCGCTTCGCGCACGGGCGTCCGGCCGACGCCGAGGCCCGACGCCAGTTCCTGGTCGTCCAGTGGGGCGCCGGGGCGGACGTCCAGTGTGACCAGCCGGTCTCGGATCTCGAGGTAGGCCCGTTCAGCCAAGGACACCGTGCCGTTGCTGGCTGAATCGCTCATCACACCGCCCCACTGGATCTCGCGCTTGACGCTGCCCCGCTTCTGACATTAGTGTAGCTACTCAACTGATATATCAAAAGTCTGACACTCTCTACAAGGTGCTGATGAGAACCGCCACTCTGCCGGATGTGCTTCCCGACCGCTGTCGGCGGTGGATCCGGAGGTCGCTCGGGAAATCGCGGCCGAACTGCACCGGCAGCAGTCGACGCTGGAGATGATCGCCAGCGAGAACTTCGCGCCGGTCGCCGCGATGAGCGCGCAGGGCTCGGTGCTGACGAACAAGTACGCCGAGGGCTATCCCGGCAGACGGTATTACGGCGGGTGGGAGCACGTCGACGTGATCGAGCGGCTGGCCATCGAGCGGATCACCGGCCTGTTCGGTGCCCGGTTCGCCAACGTGCAGCCGCATTCCGGCGCGCAGGCCAACGCGGCCGCGATGGCCGCGCTGCTGCAACCGGGCGACACCATGTTCGCCGAGCGGATGCACCGCACCCTGGCCGGCGCGGCCATCCTCGCCGAGCGCCTCTGCGGTCCCGAGGTGGCCGCCGCCGGGATAACCGTGCTCACCGGCGGCACCGACGTGCACCTGGTGGTGGTCGACCTGCGCGCGTCGCAGCTAGACGGTAAGGCCGTTGAGGACCGGCTGCACTCGATCGGGATCACTGTGAACCGCAACGCGGTGCCGTTCGACCGCGTCCGCCGGCCCGCTGCCCGAGCGGCTCGTCACAGCGTTGCGAAGCCGGGTCGCTGCCCTCACCGCCCGCCACCCCCTGTACCCGACCTTGTCCGAGGTGACCGAGTGACCACCCACCGCCTGCCGGCGCCGGGCGCCGACCTGCCCGAGCACCCGAGTTTCCTCTGGCGCAACGCCGACCCGAAGCCGTCCTACGACGTGGTGATCGTTGGCGGCGGCGGACATGGCCTGGCCACCGCCTATTACCTGGCGAAGAACCACGGCATCACCAACGTCGCGGTGCTGGAGAAGGGCTGGCTGGCCGGCGGCAACATGGCCCGCAACACCACGATCATCCGCTCCAACTACCTGTGGGACGAGAGCTCCGGGATCTACGAACACTCCCTCAACCTCTGGGAGGGGCTGGAAGACGATCTCGGGTACCCGATCCTGTTCTCGCAGCGCGGCGTGCTCAACCTGGCGCACAGCCTGCAGGACGTCCGCGACTCGGTGCGCCGGGTGAACGCCAACCAGCTCAACGGCGTCGACGCGGAATGGCTCGAGCCGGACGAGGTGGCCAAGATCTGCCCGATCGTCAACATCTCGCCGCACGTTCGCTACCCGGTGTTCGGGGCGACCTTCCAACCCAGGGCCGGCATCGCCAAACACGACTACGTGGCCTGGGGATTCGCCCGCCGGGCGAGCGACTACGGCATCGACCTGATCCAGAACTGTGCGGTCACCGGCATTGACGTGGTCGACGGACGGGTCCGCGGAGTGCAGACCACCCGCGGACCGATCGCGGCGGGGAAGGTCGCGCTGGCCGCCGCCGGGCACTCCTCGGTGCTTGGCGGCATGGTCGGGTTGCGCCTGCCGGTGCAGTCGCATCCGCTGCAGGCGCTGGTCTCCGAGCTGCTCGAGCCGGTGCACCCGACGGTGGTGATGTCCAACGCGGTGCACGTCTACGTCTCGCAGGCGCACAAGGGCGAGCTGGTGATGGGCGCCGGCGTCGACGCCTACAACGGGTACGGTCAGCGCGGCGCGTTCCACATCATCGAGCGGCAGATGGCCGCCGCCCTCGAGCTGTTCCCGATCTTCGCGCGGGCACACCTGCTGCGGACCTGGGCGGGGATCGTGGACGTCACCCCCGACGCGTCGCCGATCGTCGGCCTCACTCCGGTCGACGAGCTGTACCTCAACTGCGGATGGGGCACCGGCGGGTTCAAGGCCACGCCGGGCGTGGGCTGGTGCTTCGCGCACACCATCGCGCACGGCGAGCCGCACCCGTTCACCCGTCCGTTCACCCTCGACCGGTTCACCACCGGCGCGCTCGTCGACGAACACGGCGCGGCCGCGGTGGCCCACTGACTTCGGAGCACGACATGCAGTTGATCCCCTGCCCCTGGTGCGGTCCCCGCGAGGAGGCCGAGTACCACTACGGCGGGCAGGCGCACGTCGCCTACCCGCACGCGCCCGCCGAGTGCAGCGACGAGCAGTGGGCGCAGTACCTGTTCTTCCGCGACAACCCGAAGGGCCCGTTCGCCGAGCGGTGGATGCACTCTGCCGGCTGCCGGCGCTGGTTCAACGTCGTCCGCGACACAGCGACCCACAAGCTGCTGGCCGTCTACCGCGTCGGCGACCCGCGCCCGGAGGTGGCCTCATGACCCGCCTGCCCACCGGCGGCCGCATCGACCGCGGCACCGAGTTGCGCTTCACCTTCGACGGCCGCGACCACGTCGGCCACCCCGGCGACACGCTGGCCTCGGCGCTGCTGGCCGCCGGAGTCCGGCAGGTGGCCGGCAGCATCAAATACGGCCGCCCCCGCGGCATCGTCGGCGCCGGCGTGGAAGAACCGGCCGCGTTGGTCCAGATCGAAGCACCGTTCCCCGAGCCGATGCTGACCGCCACGACCGTCGAGCTCTACGACGGGCTGGTCGCCCGCGGGCTCTCCGGTCAGGGCCGGCTCGCCACCGAGCCGGACCCCGCCCGCTACGACTCGGTGCACCTGCACTGCGACGTCCTCGTCGTCGGCGCCGGGCCAGCCGGGCTGACCGCGGCGCTCGCCGCCGCCCGCACCGGCGTGCGGGTGGCGATCGTCGACGATCAAAGCGAAGCCGGCGGCGCGCTGCTCGGTACCACTGATCAGATCGATGGCAAGGCGGCACTGGATTGGGTGGCCGCCACGGTGCAGGAACTCTCCGCACTGCCCGGCGTGCGGCTGCTGCAGCGGACCACCGCCTTCGGGTACTACGACGACGGCCTGGTGCTCGCGCTGGAAAAGCGCACCGACCACCTCGGCGCGGCCGCGCCCACCGGCGCGACCCGGCAACGCGTGTGGCGTATTCGAGCGCGCCAGGTGATCCTCGCGACCGGAGCGCTGGAACGGCCGGTGGTGTTCGCCGACAACGACCGGCCGGGGATCATGCTCGCCTCCGCCGCGCGGACCTACCTCAATCGATACGCGGTGCTGGCCGGCCGGAAGGTGGTCGTCTTCACGACCAACGACAGCGCCTACGCCGCCGCCACCGAACTTGCCGACGACGGCGCCGAGGTCACGATGGTCGACGCCCGTGCCGAGGCACCGCGCCACTGGGCGGACGAGTGCGCCCGCCGTGGCATCACCGTGCGCACCGGCGCGGTGGTCACCGGCACCAGCGGCAACGGTCGCGTCACCGCCGCGCACGTGGCGTCGTTCGCCGACGGGGCGTTCGGCACCCGCGAGGGCATCGGCTGCGACCTGCTGCTGATCTCCGGCGGCTGGAACCCGACCGTGCACCTGTACAGCCAGGCCGGGGGGGCGCTGCGCTACGACCGCGGACTGGCCGCACCGGTGCCCGACGGCGAGGTGGCCGGCGTGCAGGTCGCGGGGGCGGCGAAGGGCAGCTACACCCTGGCCGGCTGCCTGGCCGACGGGCTCGCCGCGGCGCGGGCAGCGGTGCAGCCGCGCCAGGTCAGCGCGGATACCGTGCCGGGCAGCGCCGAGGCACCGGTCGGGCTGGCTCCGCTGATGCTCTGGGCCGTCCCCGACCCGGGCGAAGACGGCGCGCCGTGCACCCGGTTCGTCGACGTGCAGCGCGACGCCACCGTCGCCGACATCCTGCGCGCCACCGGCGCCGGGCTGACCTCGATCGAGCACGTGAAGCGGTACACCACTATCGGCACCGCGCACGACCAGGGCAAGACCTCGGGGCTGATCGCGTCCGGGATCGTCGCCGATGCGCTGGGGCTCGACTTGGCGGAGGTCGGGGTCACCACGTTCCGTCCGCCCTACACGTCCGTGTGCTTCGCCGCGCTGGCCGGCCGCGACCGCGGCGAGATGTTCGACCCGGTGCGGGTGACCGCGATCCACCCGTGGCACGTCGCGCACGGGGCGCAGTTCGAGAACGTCGGGCAGTGGAAGCGGCCCTGGTTCTACCCCCTCGACGGGGAGGACATGCCCACGGCGGTGCTGCGCGAATGCCGCGCCGCCCGCCAGGGCGTCGCTCTCATGGACGGCTCCACCCTCGGCAAGATCAATGTGCAGGGTGCGGACGCCGGCGAATTCCTCGACCGCGTCTATACGAACCTGATGAGCACGCTCAAGCCGGGCTTCGCCCGCTACGGCGTGATGTGCGGCATGGACGGCATGATCATCGATGACGGCACGGTGGCCCGGTTCTCCGACACGGAATTCCTGCTCACCACCACGACCGGCAACGCCGCGATGATCTTGGACTGGCTGGAAGAACTCGCTCAGACGGAGTGGCCGCAGCTGCGGGTCAGCATGACCTCGGTCACCGAGCAGTGGGTTACCGTCCCGTTGGTCGGCCCGCAGTCGCGTCAGGTGCTCGCGGCGGTCGCGCCGGAGCTGGACGTCACCAACGAGGCGTTCGGTTTCATGACCTGGCGGCACGCCACGGTCGCCGGGCTGCCGGCCTGGGTGAGCCGGATCAGCTTCTCCGGCGAGCTGGCCTACGAGATCAACGTCAAGGCGTGGTACGGCCTCGCGCTCTGGGAAGCCCTGATCGCAGTGGGCCGTCCGTACGGCATCACGCCCTACGGCACGGAGACCATGCACGTGCTGCGTGCCGAGAAGGGTTTCCCGATCATCGGGCAGGACACCGACGGGACGGTGACCCCGCAGGATCTCGGCATGTCGTGGGTGGTGTCGAAGAAGAAGCCGGACTACATCGGCAAGCGTTCGCACGCCCGGCCGGAGAACCAGCGGCCCGACCGCAAGCAGCTCGTCGGCCTGGTGCCGGTCGACCCGGGCCGGCTGCTCGCGGAGGGTGCCCAGGTCATCGCCGACGCCGGCCGGCTGCAACCGCCGGTGCCGATGCTGGGGCACGTCACCTCCAGCTACCGCAGCGCCGCGCTGGACCGGACCTTCGCGCTAGCCCTGGTCCGCGGCGGGCGTGAGCGGATCGGCGAGACCCTCTACGCCTGGCAAGACGGCGAGGTCGTGCCGGTCACGGTGACCGAATCCGTGCTCTACGACAAGGAAGGAGCCCGCCGTGACGGCTGAGCTCGACACCCGGCACAGCCCTCTCGCCGAGCAGGCCGCCGCGTTGGCCGCGCTGCCGATCAGCGCACGCGAACTGCCGTTCCTCACCCAGCTCAACCTGCGGGTCGACGCGGATGGACCGGCCGCCGCCCCGATCGGCGAGGCGCTGGGTGTCGCGCTCCCGACGGTGCCGTGCACGTCGGCACGCTACGGCGAGCTGGATCTGCTCTGGCTCGGGCCCGACGAGTGGCTGCTGCTCGCCCCGCCCGGCCAGGAAGAGCCGCTCACCGACCGGCTGCGTCAGGCCATCGGCGACGCGCCGGCCGCGGTCACCGACGTCTCCGCGCAGCGCACAGCGATCGCGTTGACCGGCCGGGGCGTGCTGGCTCGGGGTTGCGCGATCGACCTGGACCCGAGCGTGGCTCCGACCGGCACCTGCGTGCAGACCCTGCTCGCGCAGACCGGTGTCATCATCCTGGTCCGCGCCGCGGCAGCGGAGCAGTTCTTGGTGCTGGTTCGCGCCTCCTTCGCCGAGTACCTCGCGGCCTGGCTCGAGGACGCCTGCACCGAGCTGGACGCATGAGTATCAGCGTCTTCGACCTGTTCACCGTCGGGATCGGGCCGTCTTCGTCGCATACGGTCGGCCCGATGCGAGCGGCGGATATGTTCGCCCACGCGCTGAAGGAGGACGGGCTGCTCTACGACGTGGCGGGCGTGCGCGCCGAGCTGTTCGGCTCGCTGGGCGCCACCGGACACGGGCATGGCAGCGTGAAGGCGGTGGTGCTGGGACTGACCGGCGAGCAGCCCACCGGTGCTGGCAGTGCCAGGTGGCCGCACGCGCGTCCTGCTACACCACCGCCGCACCGTGGTCTTCGACTAGCGGGTCCCGGTCACGCCGCCACCATCCCGACTTTGCCCCGCCGTGACACGCTGCGCGGGCCGTCTAGCGTGTCGAGGCGGGGCAAAGTCGCCGTCCAGCGTGTCACCGCGGGGCAAAGACGCCGGCGTCCGCTGCTGGCCTCGCAAGCGACGGGGCGCGCCGTGGTCTTCACCAGTTACCACAACATCAACTACTACAGCGACTTCCTGTACACCGCGTTCGGCCGCAACTACGCGCTCGTGGTGACGCAGGACTCGCACACCACGATCTCGGCCAACATCGACGCCGGCCAGCCGTGGCGGCGCAGCTACGGCGACAACGTCGTCTACACCGACTGGCGCCGGGACAACTACGTGCACGCCATCGCCGCGGTGCTCGAGAAGCACCGAGTCACCGCCGGCCGGCTGGGCGTCGAGGACGACCACATCCCGCCGCTGCTGCGCGCCCAGATCGCCGCGGCACTGCCAACTTCACGCTCGTCGACATCTCCCAGGCGGTGATGCGCGAACGAATGATCAAGTCACCGGAGGAGATCGAGCTGATCCGGCACGGCGCACGGATCGCCGACCTGGGCGGCGCGGCGGTCGTCGAGGCCGTCCACGAAGGGGTGCCGGAGTACGAGGTCGCGATCGCCGGCTGGAACGCGATGATCCGCGAGATCGCCGCGACGTTCCCGCATGCGGAGCTGCGTGATACCTGGGTCTGGTTCCAGTCCGGCATCAACACCGACGGCGCGCACAACTGGGCCACCAGCCGGCGCGTCCAGCGCGGCGACATCCTGTTCCTGAACTGCTTCCCGATGATCGCCGGCTATTACACGGCCTTGGAGCGCACCCTGTTCTACGGCCGGCCGACCGACGAGCACGTGCGGCTGTGGGAGGTCAACGTCAAGGTGCACCGGCGCGGCCTCGAGCTGATCAAGCCGGGTGGGGTCTGCAAAGACATCGCCGCCGAGCTCAACGAGGTCTATGAAGCCGAGGGCCTGCTGGCCAACCGCACCTTCGGGTACGGACACTCCTTCGGCGTGCTGTGCCACTACTACGGACGCGAGGCCGGGCTCGAGCTGCGCGAGGACATCGACACCCTGCTGGCTCCCGGCATGGTCGTCTCGATGAGCCGATGATCATGGTCCCGGAGGGTCAGCCCGGCGCCGGCGGATACCGCGAGCACGACATTCTCGTCGTCGGGGAAAGCGGCGCGGAGAACATCACCAAGTTCCCGTTCGGGCCCGAGCACAACATTCTGCCGGCCTGACCGTACGCCACTGCGGCGCGGCTTGCCCGCGTCGCGGTGTCCCGGTCAGACTCTGCCGCGAGGGGTGGTCTCCGCGTGTCGGGAGGGGTCGGTTGAGCCAGCACATCATCGACGACCGTCACTGGATGGGGCTGGCCATCGAGCAGGCCCGCACCGGCTGGTCCGAGGGTGGCATTCCCATCGGCGCGGCGCTCGTATGCGGTGACAACCTCGCCGCGGTGGGGCGTAACCGCCGGGTACAACTGGGCAGTGCAATCCGGCACGGCGAAACCGACTGCCTGGAGAACGCCGGCCGACTCACTGCCGCCGACTACCGGCGCTGCGTCCTCTACACCACGCTCTCGCCCTGCTTCATGTGCGCCGGCGCGGCCCTGCTCTACCGCATCCCGCGCATTGTTGTCGGCGAGAACCGCACGTTCCGGCAGGGCGAAGACTTGCTTCGCGCGCACGGCGTCGTGGTCGACGTCCTCGACCTGGCGGAGTGCCGCAATCTGATGGAGCGTCTCCTGGCCGAGAAGCCAGACCTGTGGAGTGAGGACATCGGCGAGACCAGCACAGCATCATGACTCGTCCATCGCTGACCGGCCGGCATTTACCGGGAGCATCGTGCATGATTGGCCGCCGAGCAGCCGGCTGGCCATCGCCCGCGCGACGATCGAGGCGCTAGCCGCGGGCGCAGGTGTGATCGGGTCTCGGCTGCCGGTGCTCAGCTAGATCGCGGGGAGGCGCTGCTGGCGTCCGCGGCGTCAGCACAGCTGCCACCGTAGGATTCGACTAAGACCCGCCCCGCTGCCGTCCACGTCGGAGTCGCCTGATGGCCGAGGAGTTGGCCGGCTCCGCCGACGTCGGGTGGCTTAGCCGGTCGATCGGGGCGGCGGTGCGGGCCCGGCGCCTGGAGCGCGGCTGGTCGATGAGGGAAGCGGCAGCGCGCTGCGGGGTGAGCCAGCCGTTTTGGAGCCTGCTGGAACGCGGACGCACCACGGCCTCGATCGCAACGCTGTACCGGCTCGCCGGCGCGCTGGACCTGCCGGTAGCCGCGTTGCTGCCGCCGGAACGGCACGCGACGGTGACGGTGGTGCGCGCGGGCGAAGGCCGGCGCCTCGCCGTCTCGGACGATCGGAGTGCCGCCATCGGGCGGCTGGCGTCCAGTGCGGACGGCGAGCTCACGCTCACCGAGTACTGCGTCACCGACGACCAGACACTCGGCGCCTGGTTCCAGACGTCCGGAACCGTCGCCGTCTACGTCATCTCCGGCGAGCTGGACGTCGAGGTGAGCGGTGAGGGGCACTGGCAGCTCACGGCGGGCGACCTGCTTTTCCAGCCGGGCGCGGTGCCGCGCCGCTGGGCCCGATACGGAACGGAGCCGCTGCGACTGCTCGTCGTCAACGAGCGCGGCAGCGGTCCGCCCGTTGACCGAGCTGATAAGTAATGCTTATCATCGGTCTGGCACACCGTCCGCGCACTAGGAGGCTGGGATGGGCACCGCCAAGACGACCGCCGACCGCCTCGACGTCCCAGTCATCGACGTCAGCGGATTCGGCGAAGCTACGCAGCGCACCGTGGACATCGCGGCGGCCGTCGACCGCGCCGCGCGCGACGTGGGGTTCATGCAGATCGTGGGCCACGGAATACCCGAGCAGGCCGCGAGCGGTCTAACCGAGGCGATGGACGGCTTTTTCGCATTGCCGTTCGAGCAGAAGAACGCGCTGCGCCCCCCGGCACCATCGGTCAACCGGGGCTACACCGGGCCGCGTACCGAGCGGCTCAGCTACAGCGTCGGCGTCGAGTCCCCCGCCGATCTGTTCGAGGCCTACAACGTGGGCGCCCAAGCCGCGGACTTTCCCGGACTCAACCTGGCCGAAGAGCACTACCCGGCCAACATGTGGCCGGACCGGCCGGCGAGCTTCGAGCGCAACATCGAGGAATGGATGCGCTCAGCCGGCGCGCTCGCCCGCAGGCTGACCGAGATTTTTGCCGTCGCCTTGGACCTTCCGGTCGACTACTTCAAAAGCTACACCGACCATTCCATCGACATCCTGCGCATGAATCGTTACTCGCTGCCCGACGGCGACGTGCGTCTCGAGCCGGGACAACTGGGCATGGGCCCGCACACCGACTACGGGATCGTCACGGTGCTGTGGGCCGACGACGTCCTGCCCGGCCTACAGATCCTCGACTCCGACGGCCGCTGGCATGACGTCGCGCCCGCGCCGGGTGCGCTGTTGATCAACCTCGGCGACCTACTCGCGCGCTGGACCAACGACCGCTGGCTGTCGACCATGCACCGGGTGCTGGCCCCGATCGCCGCCGACGGGACGCCCCTGCTGCGGCGCTCGGCCGCCTACTTCCACGACGGAAATGCCGACGCGCTGATCTGCACTCTGCCCGGCTGCATGGACAAGCAAGGCCGGTCCAGCTACGAGCCAATCACCGTCGCCGAGCACATCCGCGCCAAGCTCGCAGGCTCGCGCGAGCTGCAGGCCAATCGTCGCGCGCCACGCGAAGCATCCCGCCTCGCTGCGGCCGTCAACTAGCGAGATCAGCGACATCCCGTCGCTGCCGCCCTGGCTGATCAGGCGCACTGGGCGCCCGACGATCTTCACCGTCCCGTATGCCGCCCCGTCGCGCGCAGCCTCAGCGGTCTCGCACACGATCGCCTTGCTGGATCGCACCCTCGTGCCGAAAGGCGGGTGTTACCGCTGCAGCGTCTGCACCGGGCGGATACGGCTCTCGTAGTGACACAGCTCGGAGTCGGCTCCGACCTTGCGAAAACCTGCGCGTTCAAGCGTCCGCTGGGACGCAACATTGTCAAGATCGGTGTCAGCGCGGATCGTCGTCACGCCGAGACTGACGGCGACCTGCACTAGGCCTGCCAGTGCTTCGGTCGCGTAGCCCTGTCCTCGCGCGGAGGGCACCAGGCCATAGCCGATCTCAACGACTCCGCCATCCGGCGGTCCCTTGAAGCCGACGCCCCCGACCGCCAGACCGTCGGACTGACGCCTGATCTGGTAGTAGCCGAACGGACGCTGATCGCCGTAACGCTCGGTAGCACGCAGAAAGCTGCCAATGGCTGCCAGGTCCCCCTCGAATGGGTAATCGGCCGCCCAAGCGTCGCCTGACCGAGGTGCACGATCGTGAATGCGGCGTGCCTCCAACTCGTCGATCGCGTGCAAGCTCAACCGCGCAGTAGTGCGACAATCCATGTCGGCACTCAACCAGCACGAGTCGTGTGAGCTCAACAGAGTTACGACGACGGCCGTATCTGCCGCCGAATGCGTCTCATGCTAGGCCTCAGAGTCGAATAACGGAGACGACCAGCAGCGCGTCTCCGCTGTCAACATCGTCTCCCACCGGCCCGCCGAGCAGCACCGTGCCGCGGTCGGTGAGCGCGTCGACGGCCAACTCAGAGCATCATCATTCGGGTCAACCCACCTTGACACAGCCAAACAAGCGCAACCCCCGTCGTAATGCTGGGGAACCTCCGCGTCGGAATCCGTCCCGCAATGGCCGGGATCGCACTGGTGATGATATCCGTCTCATTGACCGTGCGGTCCTGGCTGCCGAGGTGGCGGGCGTCGTGGGCGGTGGCAGGAGGCTGCCGCGAGGTAGATGAGTGGAATGGCAGGCCAGGCGAACCAACCGAGCAGGCTGTAAGCGTCGAGCCGGTCGGCGTGGAGCAGTTGCCAGGTGATGCCGGCGGGCATCCAGCCGTAGAGCAGCAGCAGGCCGGCTCGTCGCAACCGCGCGGGCATCAGATTCGACCGCCGAATACGCCTGCAGCGTGGGTGCCGGTCAGCTAGGGCTGCGGAGCAAACCGGCGCCGCTGTCTCGGCGCACGCCAGAGCCGAGCCCACCGGTGAGTCGGCTGGCGCCGCCGGAGGCCATCGCGGTCTGGGTTGCCGACAACGGCCGTGCCACCGACTCCAGAGACTGCCGTTCGGCGTTGACGCCGTAGACGAAGGCGGTGACGCCGCCGAGGAACATCAGCACGGACCCGATCGTGTATCCCCAGAAGAGCGGCGTGCGGTCGGGCACCGGGCCGGAGCCGGCGGCGCCGACGAGCTTGCCGAACAGGAACGGCGCTATAACCCCGCCGAAAAACTGGGACACCGCGAAGAACAGCGAGATGGCCTTGGCGCGGATCTCGAGTGGAAAGATCTCACTAACGGTCAGGTACGCCGACGAGGCGGCGGCGGAGGCGATGAAGAAGATGACGCACCACAGCACGGTCTGGGTGGTGGCGTTCAGTGCACCGTTCTTGAACAACAGGCCGGTAATGAACAGCAGGATCGCAGACGAGCAGTACGTGGTGCCGATCATGACCCGGCGCCCGACGGTGTCGAACAGCTTGCCCAGCAGTACCGGGCCGAGGAGATTGCCGACCGCGAACGGGAAGATGAAGTAGCCGACCGCACCGCCGCTGATGCCGTAGAACTTGCCGAGGATCAGTGCAAAGGTGAAGAAGATGGCGTTGTAGAGGAACGACTGCGTCACCATGAGCATGAAGCCGAGGAACGCCCGGCTCGGGTACTTTCCCGCGATCACCCGGACCAATTCGCCGTAGCCCGGCTCGGAGCGCGGTTCGATGACCAGCGCGCGCGCCGGGTCGACGGGCTCTAGCCGGGTCCCGCGCGCTTGGATGTCGTGCTCGATGCCGTCCACGACCTGCTCGGCCTCCTGCGGGTGGCCGTGTGTTAGCAGCCACCGTGGGCTTTCCGGGATGTGGCGGCGCAGTCCCCAGACGGCCACGCCGATGGCCGGGCCGACGAGGAGCCCCAGCCGCCAGCCGAAGTTGAGCGCGAAGATGTGCGGGTTAAGGAACGCGATGTTCGCCGCGGCGCCGATCATGGCGCCGAGCCAGTACGTGCCGTTGATCGTCAGGTCGACCCGGCCGCGATAGTCGGCCGGAATGAGCTCGTCGATCGCCGAGTTGATCGCCGCGTACTCCCCTCCGATGCCCAGGCCGGCAACGAATCGCGTGGCGATGAAGAACGCGAGGTTGAAGGAGAACGCGGTGAGCAGGTTGCCCAACAGGTAGATGCCGAGGGTGATGATGAACAGTTTCCGCCGGCCCAGCTTGTCCGCCAGCCGGCCGAAGTACAGCGCACCAACCACCTCACCGAGCAGGTAAATCGAGGCCGCCCCCCCGACCTGCCCGGCCGTGAAATGCAGCGTCCCCCTTTCCGTAAGACGCTCACCGATCGCCCCCGCCACTGTGATTTCGATGCCGTCCAGCACCCAGGTGATGCCCAGGGCTATGACGACCCGCCAGTGGAAGCGCGACCATGGCAACCGGTCCAGTCGCGCCGGGACCAGACTTTCGATGGGTTGGGAAACCGCACTTGACGCTGTCATAGATCTCTCCTAGATGGCCGACTAGTCCTGTCCGGGACGGTCGTCAGGTAGATGTCGTCCCTTGCTGGCTGAACCGGGGATCGGCGTGTGCCGGTCCTCGGGGGTTACTGCTGCAGCGGTGTTTTGATGTCTCGCGCGGCCGACGTGGCCTGCTCGGTGGTGTCGTGGGCGGCGCCTCACCTGGGGCGCGGCGCGGTCATCCCACGCCCCCGGCCGCGGCGTCGCCGAAGATGACGGCTGGACCGCTGCCGTACTCGACGCCGGAGGAGCCCCGCAGAGGTTGCGTGCTATCGCCGCCGACTCCCCCGCCGGGCGCGCCACCGTAGCTGCCGCCTGTCCCGCTAGCGGCGTCTGCGCCGACCGCGGGCGTGGCCGGCGGGAGCGCGGCGGCGCCGGTGTCGTCGCTGTGCGCGGCGACCACGCCACGGGTCAGCCGGCCCGCGACCAGGCCACCGGCCAGCGCGCCGAACACGAAGGCGCCCGGGCGGCGGCGGGCGAAGCGCCGAAGGTCCTCGAGCAGGTCCTCCGGCCGACGGCCGTTTAGCCAGTCCGCGACCGCGTGCGCGCGGTCGCCCGCCTGGCCCACCAGGTCGTTGGCGAGACCGTCGTGCTGGCTGCCGTTGGCCATCGAGCGCAGCTCATCGCCCCACGACCGCAGACGCGTTACCGCGTTGCGCTGCTGGTCACCAACCTGCCCGCGCAGCTGATCGCGCGCCTCGCCGAGCAGGTTACGGGCCTGGCGTTGCGCCTCGGTCGCAACCTGGTTGGCGTGCTCGGCCGCGGTCTGCGCGACGTCGGTGGCGGCCTGCTTGCCGACCTGCGCCGAGTCGGTCGCCTTGTCTGTCACCGACCCGTCCTCGTTCGCGTCGGCCGGTCCTGCGCCGGTGGGGACCCGTAGCCGGCGTAGCTGCGTTGTTCGCTCATCGATACCTCCGTCTGGTGGGGTGAGCGTTCCCTCGTCACCTATCGGCGGCGGGTCGTGCCGCTACCGCCCTCGTCGCCCTCGACCTCGATGTGCTCCTCGCGCGCGTGACTCGTCCACCGTCTGCTAGTCGGTGACGACAGCGGCCGGCCGAGGCACAGTGCTAGTCGGAGACTTGCCGAGGCCGCCGTCTCGCTGATCAGTCCTCGACGTGTACACCTCCCCCCGCCCCCGGCATGGGCTGGCCCGGTACGGTGTTCGCCGTCACGGAGCCCACTCGGTGAGCTGCTGCCCGCCGTTGGCTTACGGTGTCAGGCTTGGTCGGGAGGACTCTTACCCGCGGGAGCGACGAATATCTCAACCCGGTCCAACATTGCTTGCAAGGCGGTCTCGAACTCCGCCTCCCACAGGTCCTGCGCCAGCCCACCCGCCAGCCGGTGCACGGTGGGGAAGGTCTCCGGGTCGACGTCGCCGGCCGGATCGAGCAGGTCGCGCGGTGTGTCCGCATCCTCGATCGCTTCACGGTCCGCGGGCGTGCGGGTGGGGCTGAGCCCACCCGGCACCGGGTTGCTGGCCTCGGCCGCGTCACTGTCCGGTTGCACCGACCCGGTCATGAACGACCCGTCCCCGGGCTTCGGGTCGCGCAACGTCATCGCGCTGGTCTCCAGCAGCAGGTATCCGAGCAGGAAACTGTTGAACGCGCGGTAGATGAACAGCACCTGCTCGTCCGTGAAGCCCTCCGCGGCCAAGCTGCTGAGCATCGCTTCCACCCACCGCACCGACCGCAGCGGTGGATTGATCCACGGCGCGCTCGGCGGGCGGGTGGCCACCAGGGGAAACGCGTGCGGGTGCCGGCGCGCGTACCGCCGCACGCCATGCGCCATCGCCTGCAGATACGCCCGCCAGCCCTCCGCTGGTCGGCCCTGCATCCGGGGATCGTCGCCAAGCTCGTTGACGATCCGGGCCACCACCGCGTCGAACAGTTCGTCCCGGCCGTCGACATGCTTGTACAGCGACATCGCCCGGACCCCGAGACGGGTGGCCACCGTGCGCATCGACGCTGCGCCGATGCCCTGCTCATCGATCAACGCCAGCGTCGTGTCCACGATGCGATCGACGGACAAGCCCGCGCCGCGTCTCACCCTGGGCGTTTCGCCGGCCGCCATCCGGCCCACCCCTCAATCTGTTCCGACTCGTACCCCGCGTGGGACCGCTCGTGACTGGCCGCGGGACGGCCGGCGACGATGTGCCGCCGTCGCGGACTGTCGATCTGCCGACCCGTCCGCGGCCGCCCGGCACCGTGGCAGGTGTACCCCGCGCGGACAGTGCCCACGCGCCTCAGCTACGGGCCTGCCGCACGCGGCCGCTCGTGCTTACCGCGGCGGCCGGCCGGTCAGGCGCACACCAGCGGCGGGCGGGCCGCCGATCCCGGTATCGCTCGGCAGCTGAGCGAGTTCGCGCGCAACGTGCAAGCCGACCCCGACCCGGCCACAGTTGCTCCGCAAGCCATCTGCGAGAAGACGAAGCCCAACGGGGCTGCCGCCACCGTGAGCGGTGGCCCATTCCCGCACCTGCAGCGGCCACCTTCGGCTACTCCGCCCTCAGGCCACCATCCGCTCTACGTCACGATCTACCGCTGCGTACCCTTCCGATCACGCTCGGCGAGGAGTAGAACCGGCTTTGGCCGGTTCTACTCCTCTTTCTGCCTGATCGGAGGCGGTCATGGGCCCGGGTCGTCTGACGAGGATTGGTGCGGCGCTGACAGCCGGTTTTGGCATGTCGGTGGTCGGGGTGGCCTCGCTGCCTTCGGCCGCGGCAAGCCCCGGCGGTGCGGCCCCGGTTGCGCCGGTCGCCGGTGCGGCGGCATCCGGCGGTTCGGTGATCGTGGTGCTGAAGGACCAGCACGCCAACCTGAACCTGCGCAGCGAGGCGGCCCGACGGGCCGCGGCCGCCGAGGCCGACCAGGCCCCGATCGTTTCGAGTATCCAGGCGAGCGGCGGCACCGGGGTCACCCGGCTGGTGGCACCGAACGCGGTCACGGCCCGGGTCTCGGCCGGCGAGGTGGCCCGGCTGCGCCACGACCCGGCGGTGGCACAGATCCTGCCCGACTCGCTGGTTCAGATGCAGCCCCCCGGCGGAGCAGCGCTACCGCTTGCCGGGAGAGCGGTCGCCGGCAAGGCGGCCCCGGCCCAGCCCACCACGTGTCCGTTCAATCCCGCCGGGCCGGCCAAGCCGCTGCAGGAGCCGGAGGCGGACATGGAGATCCACGCCTCCAACGGCAATCCGAACGCCCCGGACGAGGCCAATGCGATCGCCACCGGCAAGGGCGTGATCGTGGCCAACGACGGAGTGAACAAGCTTGCCGGGAACCCGAACTTCACCCGTCCGGACGGGACCCACGTGGTGATCGACGCCCCGGACTACACCGCCGATGCCAGCAACGACGAGGACTACGGTGATGCCTCGTCGATCGCCGCCCAGGGCACGGTCATCTACCAGTACTCCAAGGCGCTGCCGTACTCGTCGGTGCCACCCGGCTGCAGCTTCTACATCGAAGGTGACGCCCCGGGCGCCTCGCTGGTCGACCTCACCGAGGTGGACACCCCGATCCTGCCGATGTCGCAGGTGTTGGCCGGCATCGACAACGCGGTGGCCACGGTGCACGCCGACGTGATCTCCGAGTCGTTCGGCGCCAGCTCGCTGCCGGGAAGCTCGTTCGGGCAGCTGCTGACCCAGGCCGACGACGCGGCGGTCAACGCCGGCGTGACCGTCGTCGAATCCTCCGGGGACAGCGGTGCCTCCGGCACGGTCATCACCGCCGCCGACGACCCCGCGGTGCTCGCCGCCGGGGCGGTGGACAACTTCCGCCTGGTGGCGATGAATGACGGCTACCCCAGCTACGCGAGCAACCAGATCGCGGCCCTTTCCTCGGGTGGCACCGCCCCGACCGGCAAGGTGGTGAACCTGGTGGCCCCCGGCTGGTACGGCGGTGAGGCCGCCTGCGGCAGCACACCCGGTGCGATCGCCGGCGGCTGCCTGCCCTCCTACCCGACCGAGGCGATGCGGGGGACCAGCGAGGCGGCACCGCTCATCGCCGGGGCGGCCGCCGACGTGATCCAGGCCTACCGGGACACCCACCACGGCGCCAGCCCGACCCCGGAAGTGGTCAAGGACATCCTCACCAGCACCGCCACGGACCTGGACTCCCCGGCCGACCAGCAAGGCGACGGCCTGCTCAACGTCTACGCGGCGGTGAAGGCGGCGCAGCAGATGCCCGCATCCACCGACCTGCAAGGCCCCGGCGACGCCCCCGGCCTGGTCGTGTCGCCGCTTCAGCTGGATCTGACCGGCGCGGGCGGCTCGGTGAGCGACCAGTCGGTGAGCGTGTACAACAGCAGCGATACCGCCACCACCGTCTCCGGGGCCTACCGGTGGCTGGGCCCCGAGCACCAGATCGGCAGGGTTGTGACCGAGCAGATCACCGCCCCGCCACCGGGCACGCCGATCCCTCCCGAAGGCGCCACCGCCGCCGAACCGATCAGCTTCACGGTCCCGCCGGGCCTCGACGTGCTGAACGCGGACATGATCTGGCCCGACCCGACCAACGCCAACATCCTGCAGGTCCAGCTCTTCAACCCCGACGGCGCGCTCACCCAGGAGTCCTACGACGACCCCGGCGGCGGCCACACCAATAACGTCCCCACCCACGACGTCCCGAACATCCAGCACGTGATCGTCTCCGACCCGATGCCCGGAACCTGGACCGCGAAGATCCTCTGGTCCGGCCTGGACGTGGACCCGGCGCAGGGACCCGAAACGCCCGGCACCTACCGCGGCCCCATGCAGTTCCGCGTCTCGGGTCAGAACTACCAAAGCTCCCGAGCCTTCTACCCGGTGCTTATCCCGCAACACTCCAGCGCTTCAATCCCGCTTCGGATCACCATGCCCCGCACCCCAGGTGACCATCCCGAGTCTCTCCAGCTCTCAGCCGGCGACGGCGCGGCGACCTCCCTCCCGGTGGCCCGGCGAACCCTGATTCCCTCCCACGGCGGGCGGTTCAACACCCTGATCACCAGCAGCGTGGGACGTTCGGTCGGCCAGATCAGCACCTACGAGATCAACGTTCCGACCGGCCGCAGATACATCAACGTCACATTCCACACCGCGGACGCCAGCCCGGACAACCGGTTCACCTTCTACCTGGTCAACCCGAGCGGCGCCGTGGTGGCCACCGACAGCACACCCAAGACCATCAACGGCACGTCCGTCGCCACCGCCAGCCTCTACACAATCCGTCCGGTGCCCGGGATTTGGCAGATCGACGTCGTGCTCGCGCTCACCACCAGCGGGAAAGAATTCCGCCAAACCGTCTACGGCAACCTCACCGACCCACGCTAGCCCTGATTTTGCACGCTGCTCCGAACGCTGCCGTCGGAGCGAACTAACCCCGCGCTGCCGAACTCGGTTCGTGCGCGCCGCCGATGAGCAGCGTCGCTTGCCTGTCATCGCCAGATTAATCAGCGGTGGCCGCTACTGCCGACGGACGCTTCCGCTCTGCTCACGAGGTTCACACGGCTTGCGGCAAATCCGGGGATGTGAGACGCCCTGATCTTGCGTGCGTCGGTCGCCCCGGTGGCTCAGCGCACGGTGACGGTGGCGGTGGCGACGTGGGCACGGCTGGGCGTGTTCTACCGGCCGGTCTCGGGATGCCGGACGTCGACAAGGTCGTGGATGATCTGGAAGTGAGCGGTGTTGTAGGTCAGCAGCGGCACCTGTTCGACCGTCGCCGTCGCGGCGATCGCCAGATCGAGCTGCCGACGGCGGGGTTTGCCGCCGCGCTGGGCGACGGCGGCCGCGAGCCGCCCCCATGCCCGGGCGACTTCGCCGCTGACCGGCAACGGGTCGAAGGTCGCTTCGACGGCGCCCAGCCGATCCGTCCGGCGGGCGCGTTCGTCGGCGTCGGCAGCGACCAGCACACCGAAATGCAGTTCCGTGACCGACACGACGCTGATCGCGGCTTCCACGTCGTCCGGCGCTGCCTCGGCGATCAGCACCGAGGTGTCGAGGATTGCCTTCACCCGCGGTAGGGGTCGATGACCTCGGCCGTGAGACCTGCCAGGTCGTCGTCGAGTCCGTGCGGCGTTGGGCCGTGCCAGACCCGTGCCAGCGAGGGTCCGCTTACCCAGCGGTGTCGCCGCACCGGGCTCAGCTCGGCAACTTCGCGGCCGGCGACCGTAACGGTCAGCGTCTCGCCTGCCTCGACCCGGCGCAGCACCGCACCGACCTGGTTGCGCAGTTCCTTCTGCGGAATGGTTGCCACGACAGCGATGGTAGCAGATCTGCTACCTGCTCCGGCCCGAACAAGAATCGCTGCCAATCGTCCTGGGTCGTCAGGCCCCTGCAGCGTTGGCCGAGCAGGTGCAGGCGACCGTCCCGTACGATGCGCTGGCTTGTGTCGGCGCTGCTCGGATGGCGGCAGCCAGGTGCCCGGTCGAGAAGGATCAGGGCTTGCGGTGGATGGTGACCGCGAAGTCAGCCACGGCAGTCCACGGCCGCAGGTCCCAGGTGGCGAAGCGGTGCTCGCGCAGGAGTCCGGCTCGGGCGCAGTGGGCGTCGAAGTCGTCGAGCGGGTAACCGCGCCGAGTGCCGAATCCACTGACCAGCACGCCGTCGGAGCGAACGTGGGCGGCGACGCGGCGCAGTACTTCGGGCTCGGTGCCCGGTGCGAGGAACGGCAGCACGTTACCGACGAGCACCGCGGCGTCGAACGGGTCTGACTCGCCGAACTCGCCAAGATCGAGCACGGCCAGGTCGGCGACGATCCAGTGTGGACCCGGATGATCCGCGCGGGCCGCCTCGATGAGCGCCGCGTCGGCGTCGACACCCACCACCCGATGACCGCGGGCGGCCAGTTCCCCAGCGAACCGGCCCGGCCCGCAACCGGCGTCGAGCACCCTGGCACCGCGTGACAGCAGCGCGTCGATCAGCCGTGCCTCCCCGGCCAGGTCAACGCCTTGGGCGGCCATCCGCTGAAACCGCTGAATGTACCACTGCGAGTGGCTCGGGCCGTGCTCGCTCACCCACCGCGTCGGTTTGCTCATCAGCGCACCCTAACTGCGGCCACCCAGCGCCGCAGCCCACCTTCGACTCGACGATGGTTCGTCGCCGGGCTGCCCGGGCGCAGAGGCGGGTCAACACGGCCGGCGTTCGCTCGGCAGCCCCGACTCGTACGCTCAGGCGATGGAACCGATCGTCTTGGCCAAGAAGCAGTACGCCAAGGAGCAGGCGCGGCTGCAGGACGAGCTGGTTGCCTTCGCCGAGTGGATCCGCACGACCGGTCGCCGGTTGGTGATCCTCTTCGAAGGGCGGGACACCGCGGGTAAGGGCGGGACGATCAAGCGGATCACCGCGCTGACCAATCCGCGGACGGTGCGGGTGGTGGCACTACCGGCACCAACCGAGCGTGAGCGCGGCCAGTGGTACTTCCAGCGATACCTCGCCCACCTGCCCACAGCCGGTGAGATCGTGATCTTCGACCGGTCGTGGTACAACCGGGCCGGCGTCGAGCGGGTCATGGGCTTTTGCACGCCGCAGCAGTACGAGCGGTTCACCCAGCAGGTTCCGCAGCTCGAACGGATGCTCATCGACGACGGCATCGTCCTGATCAAGTACTGGCTGAGCTTGTCCGACGAAGAACAGCGGCGCCGGTTTCAGGCGCGCATCGATGACCCGAGCAAGCGGTGGAAGCTCAGCCCGATGGATCTCGAGGCACAGGCCAGATGGGTGGACTACGCCGAGGCGAAGGACGCCATGTTCGCCTTCAGCGACACGCCGCAGAGTCCGTGGTGGGTGATCGACGCCGACGACAAGCGCTCCTCGCGGCTCAACGTCATGGCACACCTTTTGTCATTGCTGCCCTACCAGCAGCCGCAGCTGACCTCCATCGAATTGCCGCCGCTGCAACACCGCGACTATCAGCGCCCGCCGAAGGAGACCCAGCGGTTTGTGCCGACGCGGTACAAGGTGGTCTAACAGCACGTGCGGCACCAGCTGCCTCAGCTGACGGCGGGCGGTGTCACTACGCACTGAGGGCCGACTGATGTCGGTGCCGTAGTTGCGGGGCTCGTCTTCACGGGTGGAGCGCATCCTTGCATGCGCTGGGTAACCGCGCGGTGGGGAGCCCGTCGCCGGCCTGCAACTCAGCTGCTGCCGAGGAGCGAGAAGATCGTTCTATCGAAGCGCGCGGCCAACCTGGCCCGCGGGCGACGAGGCTCGGCCGCTCGCTGGACCGCAAAATGAGTTAGCTTGGGTTGCCGGTCCTGCTGGGGGCCGCGGTGGTGGCGCATCTGCGGGTGCGTGGAGCACGCGAGCGGGGTGGCATGGGGCGGCACTGGGATGTGATCGTGGTGGGTGCCGGTCCGGCTGGATGCGCCGCGGCTGCCGCGGTCTTGCGGGACCGGCCGGGTGCGCGGGTTTTGATCGTCGACCGGTCCGAGTTCCCGCGCGACAAGGTGTGCGGCGATGCAATGCCCGGTGCCGTAATTGGGGTACTAGAGCAACTGGCCATTGACGCACGGCGTGTCCTGGTCGAGGCGGAGCCGCTGAACGATTTCCAGGTGCGTGCCCCCGGCGGTCAGCGCGTCGCTCGTGTGATGGCGGAGTCGGTGTACGTGATTCCGCGGCTGACGTTCGACCAACGGTTGCTCGAGGCGGTCCTGGACCGCGGCGCGGAATTTGCGCAACACCGGGTTCGGCAGGTCAGCGAACGCGACGACGCCGTCGTGCTGGACGACGAGTTGACCGCGGAGGTGGTCATCGGCGCGGACGGTGCCGAATCGACGGTGCGCCGCAGCCTGGGCGTGCGGCCCAACTCGCCGTCCTCGACGGCGATCGCGTTGCGCGGCTACGGCCCGGAGCTGCCCGGGCAAAACGGCGCCCAATTGATCACGATGGCCCGCCGGCACTGGCCCGCCTACGCGTGGAGCTTTCCGCTGGGCAACGGTCGGGCCAATCTGGGCTACGGGCAGCTGCTTAGTACCGGACCAACGAGCCGGGGCCACCTACTGGCGTCGCTGCATCGACTGCTCCCGGGCGCGGAGCCGGATCCACGCACGCTGCGGGCGCACCGGCTTCCGATGTCCACGCACCGCCCGAGCGTCGACACCGGTCGAGTGCTCCTCGCCGGGGACGCGCAATCGCTGGTCAATCCGCTCACCGGCGAAGGCATCTACTACGCGATGCTGTCCGGCATGCTGGCCGGAACCGCCGCAGCGCACGCCGATCAGGCAGGCAGACTGTATCGGCATGCCCTCACCGCGCGGTTGGGTCGCTACCTTCGTCACGCCACGGTGCTGGCGCGGCTGAGCGGCAGGCCAGCGTTGATGGACGCGATCCTTCGCGGTGCGGCTCGAAGCCAGCCCGTGTTCGATGACCTCGTCCGGATTGGGCTCACCGACGGCACCCTCAGCTATCGCCTCCTTTCCGCGGTGATCCAACCCCGCAACTGGATATCCCGCAGCGGCGCGGTATCGCCCACCTGACGCGTCCGCGGCGGTGTCCTGCCGCTGCAACCCGGGCCACCACCGCTGCGCGAGCGGCGCGCGCTGCACCTGGCGATCGCCGGCATGCGCGTCGCGGGGAGGAGACTGCAGCCATGGCGATGACTACGGTGAGCGAGGACGTCTACCAGCTTCCGCTCGGCGGGCCGGCCGCGGTGAACGCCTACCTGTGCGGGCAGATGCTCGTCGATGCCGGCACCGCCTCGCGCGCCGCTCGCCTGATCGACCTGCTCGATGGGCGCACGGTCGCCACACACGTGGTGACCCACGCCCACGGCGATCACCTCGGCGGCTCGCCGCAGCTGCTGGCACGGTGCGGACTGGCCGGGATCGCGATCGGTGACCGCGACGCGGCCGCCGCCGAGGCCGGCCGCCAGCCGCCGGGCAGCGGACCGGCCGCCCGACTGCTGCATTGGGCGCGCGCGGACCGGTTCACCCCGGTACCGGTGACCCGCCGGCTGCAGGACGGCGACGAGCTCGAGGCCGGGTTCGTTGTACTAGCCGCGACCGGTCACACCCCCGGGCAGATGATGCTGTGGCGGGAACGCGACCGGATGGCGATCTGCGGCGACCTGCTGGCCAGCATGCATCCGCTCACCCGGTCCCCCGGCCTGCACGAACCACCGCGCATCTTCACCGCCGACCCGCCCGCCAACCGGGCTGCCATCCGCCGCCTCGCCGCGCTGCGACCGGCCATCCTGTGCCCCGGCCACGGCCCGGTGCTGCGCGAGGCCGCAGACCCGCTGGCGGCGTTCACCCGGCAGCTGAGCTGATCCCGGCTAACCGAGGATGGCCGAGGAAGACGCCCGACCGGTCGTCGGCTCAGCACAGCACCAGCAGCAGGAGGTCACCGGCTGCACCAGATCGCCGAGCAGCGAGGCGAAGCCGCGTGCGGAGCCGCGTGCGGAGCCGGGCGTGTCGCCGGGTGCCGCCGTGCCCGGTACGCCCAGTGCCGCCAGGGCGTGAGCCCACGGTCCGCGCCGGGACCGACCCAGCGCGGCGCTAGATCGCCCGCACGTTCTCCGCCTGCGGGCCCTTCGGACCCTGCGTGGTCTCGAACTCCACCCGCTGGCCCTCATCCAGGCTCTTGTACCCGCTGCCGGTGATCGCGGAAAAGTGGACGAACACGTCCTTGCCGCCGTCCTCGGGGGCGATGAAGCCGAACCCCTTCTCGCTGTTGAACCACTTCACACTGCCTCGTGCCATGCTGCCGCGCTCCTTCGTGAGCCATACATCCGCCGCGCACACCGTGTACCCGACGTGGTCTTGCGGGTGGCGGCTCGACCGAAACCGACGAGGCGACAGACGCAACTGCAACAATCCTGCGTCGCGCATCTAGCCGAAGAAGGAAATGCTGACAACCAACGGTCACCCTATCATCAACGGCGCTGGTCCACCGCAGCCGATCACGCAGCGTAAGCGCACCAACATCACGACTTGGATGCCACCAGCGGCGGCGTCCTCGGAAGTGTATGCGAGGCTCCATCTCGCAGCACCGGTCGGTTTTTTGGACGGTGCGCTGAGCGCACATACTTTCAAGTTGTCGTCTATTTCGGCTCTTCAACCAGTGAGCCAACGAAGCCGCGGGCTTCAAATAGATACGCAGAGCCGTGTTCGTCCCACCTAACTCAATGGCGATTGACCCGCCGCGACACTGTCCTTAGCGTGGAATCGGCAGTACCGAGCAGCCGAGTCGTGGTCGCTTCCGGATTGCGTCGACGGGCGGAGAGGGCCAGCCGGTGCACGAGATAGTGCGCCACCGGGAAGGCGATGGCAAGCAGCAGCCACTGCCGGACTCTGCGCGAGAAGAACACCCACATGCTAGGCAGCTTTACCCGGTTTTCGCTGACGGAACACAGCCCGAGGCGCACGGACGTGGTGGCGTCCCCACCCTTCGCCCGGCGCCTCCACCGCCGAACCCCAAGTGACGCGTACGTGACGTCTGCCGACCACGGCACCGCCCGGTTACCCAATGGTCGAATATTCCGGTGCTACCGTCCGACACGTCGACGGGAAAGGAGCACCGGCGTGACCCCCCGCGTCGAACCGCGACACCTCCATCGGCTGCGTTCCGCGTCCTCGCGTGCACGCCTGGTCGCGATGCTCACCGCCGGCACGACGGGGGCCGTGGTGACCGGCGCGCTCGGTGCGTGGCCCTACGCGCCGATAGCCGGATGGGATGTCGCGGCAGCTACTTTCATCGGCTCGCTGTGGTCCTCGGTCATCGGACCGATGACGGCGGCACAGACAAGGACCCACGCTGCGCGCGAGGACCCAAACCGGGCGGTCACTGACGTGATCGTGCTCAGCGCGGCTGTCGCCAGTCTGGCCGCCGTTGGACTCATCCTGATCAAGGCGACGTCGGCCAAAGGGGCCGAGCAGAGTCTGCTGGCGGGTGTGGGAGTCCTCAGCGTGGCGCTGTCCTGGTTCACCGTCCACACTGTCTTTACGTTGCGCTACGCCCTGCTGTATTACTCGGGCTCGGGTGGCGGTGTGAATTTCAACCAGACGCCGCCGCCCCGTTACGTCGACTTCGCCTACCTCGCCTTCACCATCGGGATGACGTTCCAAGTCTCCGACACCGACCTGCAAACGCCGCCGATCCGCGCCACTGCCCTGCGTCACGCGCTGCTGTCCTACCTGTTCGGCGCCGTCATACTCGCGACGACGATCAACCTCGTCTCCGGCCTCGGTTCCGGCGGCGGTGCGTAGTGTCGACGACGCGCCGATCATCCCTCGCGGGTGATCTCGGGCACGCGAGGGCCGAGCACGAGGCGTGACTAGCAACCTGGCTGGCGCGCGGCGCTGACGCTTGCCGCGCTCTACGCGGTCACCACCAGGGCCGCTCGACTGCGCGGTCGGTGCCGCCGGTGCGGTCGAGTCGGTCCAGCGCGGCCATGTCTTGCTCGGACAGTGCGAAGTCGAAGACCCGCGCGTTCTGCTCGATGCGCTCACGATGTGTCGACTTCGGCAACACGACGAGATCACGCTGCAGCGCCCAGCGGATCAGCACCTGCGCCGGCGTACGTCCCAGCCGCTCCGCGATACCGCCCACCCGCCGATCGCCGAGATGCCGGCCGGTGCCCAGCGGGCTGTAAGCCTCCATCACCACGCCCCGACGCTGGCACGCCTGCAGCAGCGCGCGGCGAAACTCGAACGGGCTGAACTGCACCTGGTTGATCACCGGCGGCACGTCGGCGACCTGCTGCACGGCGTCCAACTCGGAGGCGCTGAAATTCGACACGCCGATCGAGCGTGCGTAACCGCGTTCGCGGGCGCGCTGCATCCCGTCCCACGCCCAGGTTGGGCCGCCTTGGGGCCAATGGATGATGTACAGGTCGACGAACTCGACGCCGAGGTGCTCCAGGCTGCGCTGCACCTCCGCCTCCGGGTCACGGCGCCCCGGGTCGAACTTCGTCGTAATGAACACCTCCTCGCGCGGCAGGCCGCTGCCCCGCACCGCACGGCCGACGCTGTGCTCGTTGCCGTAGGCCTGCGCGGTATCGACGTGCCGGTAGCCGGCCTGCAGCGCCCACTGCACCGCGCCCTCACACTCGTGCCCGTCGCGCACCTGCCACACGCCCAGACCGAGCAGCGGGATCTCGTTGCCGTCGGCGAGCACCCGCGCCCGCCCGTCTGCAGTCACGCTTGTTGCTGCCATCAGCTACTCCAATTTCCTCGAAGAGCGGACCTGTCGGACACTTCCGCCGTCGAATGCGCAGCGTCACCGTGTCGGCCGGACGGGATTCGTCGGCGTGGCACCGACGCTTGAGCCGGGCTGATGGCGGCGGATCGAAAGCCGGTCAAACCATCGGCGGCGGGCGTCTGACGGTGCCAGGACGACTCCGCCGTGGTGCTGGCGCGTGGGGACGACGTGGGCCATCCCGTGTCGCGCCTGGACAGCATTGTTGAGGCGTTCGCCGCACGTTCGATAGAAGCGTAGTTGCGTCCGGCGTCCGAACAGAGTCCAGCCAAGGCGGGTGAACGGTCCCATGCTCGGGGTGCCTTGGGAGAAGGCACGGATGGCGAGTTCCACCTCTCCAGTGTCCTGGTGCTTGATCACCTGATACGACATTCGGCCGCGTTCGAGATGGCCCTCGAGCGTCTCGTACGCCCATCCCCATGCCCGATCACCGTGGATGCAGCGGCGCCCGACGCGCTCGCAGGGGCGCTGCTCGTCGATGACCTCGGTGATGCGTACTCCAATGTAGAACCGCAGGATGAGGAAGCGTCCCTCGAGCAGCATGTCCCGGCCGCTGAGGTCGGAATCGGCACGGTACACGGCTCGGATTCGCGCGGGGTCGGAGAACTCGTAGGCTGCCAGGAGTTGGCAGGCTGTCGACCATGTCCCGGCCGCCTCGGGCGGCCCCGGGTGTTCCCCCGGTAGCTCACCGCACGCGTCGTCGTGGTGCCAGCCGACGGAATTCACTTCTTCGTCGGCGAAGTTGATGTGCTTGTCCGCAAGCTGCGCGAGGGCTTCGGCGGCGTCGATCCGGTCCAACAGCCTCGGCGCGTTCACTCGAGGCGGTCCAGCGAGTCGCCGACCAACCACAGCGTGGGCGGCCACAGCCCGACGAACAGCGCACGGCGCTCCGCGTTGCCTCGTTCGCTCTGGTCGACGGTCTTTGCCCGGATCCACAGGCCTAGGCAGAGCGCGACACCACCCATCGACATCAGGTGTAGGTGAGCACTGCGGACTCCGAGTCCGTGCAGGAACCTCGCGATCATGTCTCCTCCGTGCCGGTGTCGTACAGCTGTCCCAGGGGTACTACCCATCCGGGGCCTAAAGCCTGTCGTGGGACTCTCGGAAGGGATCGGTTGGTGCTAACGAATCGATCGCGGATTGGGTGGCCGGCGTTGTTCTCCCGCTGGATGGTCGGGATGGCGCTGGTGTCTTGGCGGTATCTTTGGGCGACTACCCCGTTGCACCGCACCGAGGATCACGCGCAATCGCCGGTCGGGCATGAGCCGCCGTCCTTGCCGTCGAACGTCTCTCACGCTGAGGTTCGGCCGGCCCAGCGCGGTCACGGGCCGCTATTCCACCGGTTGTATCGCATCCGCATCGACCGGCCGCGGCTGGGCGCCGCCGAGCTCATCGAGGCGGTCAGACGTGACTTCGGCGGCTTCGTGCCCCGAGAGGTCGTCCGGGTGCACACCGACGGCAATCGAGGGCCCGCGACGGTCGGCGACGAGCTCGTGGTGGACATGCCCGGACCATGGAACGGTCCTGTAGTCGTGGTCGCGGCGGACAGCACACGGCTCAGGTTCGCGACCCTCAATGGCCACCTGGAGGCCGGGCAGATCGAGTTCCGTGCCTGTGCGCAAGACGGCCAGCTGGTATTCGAGATCGAGTCGTGGGCGTGCGCTAGCTCGCGTGCGGTGCACCTGCTGTACAGCAAGGTTCGGCTCGCGAAGGAGATCCAGCTCAACATGTGGGTGCGCTTCTGCCAGTCCGCAGCCAAGACTGCCGGGGGCCGAGCAGTCGACGGTGTTGAGATCCGCACCGTTAAGGTGAGCACTCTGCGTTAACCAACGCGACCGCTGTGCCACCGGCAGCGTTGGGCGGCACCGCGTCCTGGCTGGCCAAGCACCCCGCTTCGACGTGCGCCTCAGCCCCGTCCTCGTCGTTGTGGTTGAACCTCGTGTAACGCTGGTTCCGGCAACTGACGGACGAGGCGATACGCCACGGTGCGTGAAGTTCGGCCAGCGCCCGGCTGACCAACCCTTGACGACAGCTTGAGCTGCCCATCGTGAGGCTGCTGGCACTGTGGCACGCTGAGTCGCGGTGAGAGTAGTCGAGCTCGTCTTCGCGGTCGTCTGGGCCGCCTTCTGGCTGTACTGGCTGCTGGCCGCCTTCTCGATGAAGAAGGGGCGTGTCCCCTGGTCTCGGGAGCTGGGCATCCGCGCGGTGATCGTTATCACCGTGATCTTGTTGATTCGTTTAGGAGCCTTTCGGGACCGGAGCCCCAACACCGATCCCTGGCGGGCCGGCCTGGGACTTGCGCTGCTCACTGTCGGGTTGGTGTTCGCCATCTGGGCCCGGGTGCACATCGGACGCAACTGGGGCACTCCGATGACGCAGAAGGACGAGCCAGAACTGGTAGCCAGCGGCCCCTACCGCCTGGTCCGCCACCCGATCTACTCCGGCATCCTGCTTGCGGGCATTGGCACCGCGGTGGCGCTGAGCTGGATATGGCTGGCCGCCGTGGTTCTAGCGGGGATCTACTTCATCTACAGCGCGATCATCGAGGAGCGCTACATGACCGAGCGGTTTCCGGATGCCTATCCGGCCTACAAGCGTTCGACCAAGATGCTCGTGCCGTTCGTCTTCTAAATTTGAGCCAGGGTCGACACTCGAAGGCTCTCCTCATCAACCGTCCTGAACGCTGTTCCGGCCGCGCTGGCCACTACCGCGTCATTGCTCCGAGAAGGGCGCGGAACCGCTACCTGGCTCGCGCCCTGGGCCAGCCCGCCGCGTGCGCAAGCGCACTTCTAGGACAAGCGAATCAGCGCCAGCCGGCAGATGCGCAACGACGTCGCACAGCTCGAAGCTCTCGGATACAACGTCACCCTCGAACCAACCGCCTGACCCCGCACCGGGCTCGATCAATGGCACCTGCTGGGTGGTGTCGAGTTCCGCACCATAAGCCGCGACCGGCGCCGGCTCGTTACCGAGCCGGCTGGGTCTCGCGGATGTGGGCGCGCACGATCGCCTCGAGGCTCTGGTCCGGCTGTAGGCCAAGGCGTGTGGCGCGGTCGGTGCGCAACTGGCTCGGCCAGCCCGCGACGATGGAGCCGATGGTCGGGTCCGGGCGCCAGTCGACGAGCGCAGCCACGTCGGCGCCCGCGACGTGCGCGAGTACGGACACGATCTGCGCCGCTGTCACGGTGATCGCGGGCAGGTTGACCGCGATTGGCGCGCCCCACTCCTCCGGTCCGGCGCTCGCCGCACGTAGCAGCCCGCGGATCGCGCGGTCGGGTGAGCAGATGGCGGCCGGGAGGTTCGGATCGACCGGGCACTGCGCCCGTTGGCCGCTGAGCGGTTCCCGGATGATGCCGGACAGGTAGCTGGAGGCGGCAGTGTTCGGCCGGCCCGGCCGCACGCTCACGGTGGGCAGGCGCACCGATCGGCCGCGCACGAACCCCTTGCGGGTGTAGTCGGCGAGCAGTTGCTCGCAGACGAACTTCTGCGTGCCGTAGCTGGTCTGCGGCACCGGTAGTGTCTGGTCGGTCACCACCGCGGGCATCGGGTAGCCGACCGTCGAGCCGAACACCGCAAGGGAACTGGCGAACACCACGACCGGGGTACGCTCGCTTGCCCGGCCTCGGCGCAGCAGCGCAAGCGTGCCGTCCAGGTTGGTGCGCATGCCGAGGTCGAAGTCACGTTCGCACTCCCCGCTAACCGCGGCAGCGAGGTGGAACACCACGTCGGCGTCATCGACCGGATGCGTGTCGGCGCAGCCGACGTCAAGCAGATCGACCGTGCTGGCCGCGACCCGCGAGTCAGCGGCAACGTCCGCGGCTGGCGCGGTCCGATCCAGCACGGTCAGCCGATCGATCCGCGCCGGCGCGCCGGCGGCGGAGGCCGAGCCACCCGCCAGCAGCGCCCGACATAGCCGGGTTCCGAGAAAGCCGGCACCGCCGGTGACGACGATGTGCATGACCACTCGCCTTCGTGCGTCGACCCCGCCGGTCAATACTGGCACCAGCGACACCGCTACGCGCAGCAACGCTCGCAACGAAACATGGCGTGCGCTGGGAATACCTGCCGGTCACAGCAAGACACGCTGACCCGAACGCGCGCCGCCGCGGTCGAGCCCGATACGCCGGCATCGCCCTCATCGCCGAGATAGCGCTGTCCGGACCCGCTCGTACCGGGCACCATCGACTGTCAGTCCGCTTGCGCATCCATCCAGGTCTGCAGATCGTCGCGCCGGCTGTTCCAGGGCCGGCGCTCGACGCAGCGCCCGGTGACCTGCGGGTGGCTCCGGTGTCCGGTGGCCGCATTCAGCGGCTGGTGCTGGCGGTCGCGATGGGGTTGGTGCTGGTGGCAGGATGCGATTGTGGCTGAGGTGAACCGTTCCTTGTCCGGCCGGCTGGGCGACGTGCGGATGGACGGTGACCTGCCTCGTCGCGACGACGTGCCGATCGTGTTCGACGAGTTGGATTATCAGCTGGCGTGCCAGGCCTACCTTTGGTCGTTGCCGCTGGTGTCCTACGCGCAGTGGCAGACGCAGCATCGAGACGTGTTCGGTGCCACCGATTACGACCTCGTCCACTACGTCTCCTACCGCGATCGCCTCGGGCTGATCACCGCGAACGCCACAACGCCCTACATCCTGAACTTCATCGATCTGGGCCAGACCGGTCCGCTGGTGGTCGAACTGCCCCCGGGCCCCACCGCCGGCGGGCTGTCGGACTTCTGGCAGCGTGAGTGCGGGATTCTCGGTGAGATGGGGCCCGACCAGGGACGCGGCGGTAAGCATCTGATCCTGCCGCCCGGTCAGGACGCGCCCGCGGTCGGCGAGGACTACTACGTCCATCAGGCCAGCGGCATGAATGTCATGTTCGGGTTCCGCACGCTCGACCCCGACCCGGCGCGTTCACAGGCCCTGGTCGACGGCATCCGCATCACTCCGTTCGACGGCCGGCCTGCGCCAGTCACCCGCATCGTGTCCCCGGACGGACGCGAATGGGACGGCGACCAACCACGTGGGCTGGACTACTGGGTCCGGCTGCATGACATCTATCAGCGCGAGATCGTAGACGAGCGCGACCGTTTCTACCTGGCCATGCTCAAGCAGCTCGGCATCGAGAAAGGCAAGCCGTTCGAGCCCGATGAGCGGCTGACCCGCATCCTCACCGAGGCCAGCGCAGCGGGCGAGCTGATGGCACAGGCGAACTCGTTCGCCAAACGTTTCCCGGACGCGCGGTACTGGCCGGACCGGCAGTGGGAGCTAGTCGTCCAGCTCGACCATTCCGACCAGCGCGGCCCCTACTACGACCAACTGCTCGAACGGGCTTCCTGGTTCTACGAGGCGGTCAGTTTCTCCGAGGCGATGAAAAGCCAGACCCGCGGCGCCGGGCAGGCCTACCTCGGTGCCTACACCGACGCCGCCGGTGAATGGCTCGACGGCTCCAAGAGCTACACGCTGCGGGTGCCGGCGGACCCGCCGGCGAAGCTGTTCTGGTCAGTCACCGTCTATGACGTCAGCACTCGCTGTTTGATTGACAACCAACAGCAACGTGGCGACCGCGGTTCCCGTGACGCCGACCTGGTGAGTAACGATGACGGTTCCGTGGACCTGTATTTCGGCCCCGCTGCGCCCGAGGGCAAGCAGAGCAACTGGGTGCAGACGATTCCCGGCCGTCACTGGTTTTCCTACATGCGCTTCTACGGGCCGCTCGAACCGTATTTCGACCGCACCTGGAAACTCGGTGACATCACACCCGCGTGACCACCTCGATGGCGCGGGCGGCGGTGACCGCCGGTGCGCCGGCCCTGCACAGGTTAGCCGGCTAGGTTGTTCTGATCGTCTTGCGTCGCAGGTGGGTGGCGCCGGGTTAGGGGCGGGTGGTCATTGATGACTGCGGTCGACGCGCCGGCGGCGGGTGCCGCGCGGTTGTATGACGCGCGGCGTGGCGTGCTGTATGTGAAGCCGCGTTTTCGGGGTTGGGCGCATCTGGTGTGCTTTGAGGCGTCGCTGGTGCTGGGCACGGTGCTGATCGCGACCGCGCAGGGCGCGGCGCAGACCGCTGTCGCCGCGGTGTATGCGGGGTCGGTGGCCGGCATGTTCGGGGCGAGCAGCCTGTATCACCGCGGCAATTGGGGGCCAGTAGCGGCGGCCTGGCTGCAGCGGCTGGACCATTTGATGATCTTCCTGGTGATCGCGGGGACCGCGACGCCGCCGTTGGCGACGTGCCTGCCGGCCCGGTGGGCGTTACCCGCGCTGGTGGCGCTGTGGGCGTTGACGCTGGCCGCCGCGGCGGTGCGGCTGGTGCGGATGCGCGCGCCGGAGTGGCTGGCCGGCGGGGTGTTCATCGGGTTGGGCTGTGCCGCGGGAGCCGCACTGCCGGCGGTGTGGCTGGCCGCCGGGGTCGCCCCGGCGGCGCTGCTGCTCGCCGGTGGGCTGCTCTACACCGCCGGGGCGCTGGGCTATCACTGCCGCCGCCCGGACCCGCGCCCGGCGGTGTTCGGCTACCACGAGGTGTTCCACCTGCTGGTCTGCGTGGCCGCCGCCTGCCAGTACGTGGCCATCGCCTGCTTTCTGCTGTGACCGGCGCGGGGGGCCGCTGCCGGCCGCGCCGGCGGGGGTCTGCCGGGGCGGAGCGGATGTCGTGCAGCTACCGGCTGGTGCGGACCGCGGTCATCCCGGTCGTGCGCTGGTGGGGGCGGCTGGTGATCGAGGGCGGTTCGGTGCTGTCCGGCGGCGGGGCCACCTTGCTGATCGCCAACCACGACAGCGCCTGGGATCCACTGATCGTCGCCGTCGCCGTACGGACGGGGCAGGTGCGGGCCCTGGTCAGGGCGTCGCTGTGGCACCCGGCGCCGCTGGGCTGGCTGCTCGACCGGATGGGACAGATGCCCATCCGGCGCGGCACCGGCGACACCGCGGCGCTGGCCGCGGCCGCCGCCGCCCTGCGCAACGGCGCCTGGGTGGGTGTCTTCCCGGAAGGCACCGTGTCCCGTGGCCGCCCGCTGCCGGTCCGCAGCGGCGCCGGGCGGCTGCTGCACGCGGTCCCGCAGACCAAGCTGGTCTGCGTCGCGGTCAGCGGCGCGCTCGACATCGCCCGCTTCCCGCACCGGCCCCGCATCCGCGTCGAGTTCTTCACCCCCAATCTGTCCAGCTCGGCCGACGACCCGATCGAGCTCACCAGGCGGGCGATGGCCGAGATACGACGACGGGCCCCCTACGCCATACCCGGACGAGGCAACAAAGCCGCCCGCTACCGCCGCCTCGCCGAGCAATACCAGCCGGCCCGAGACGCTCACCGACCCTGATACCGGCCCCGAGCCGCCCGCCGGCGGTGGCGCGAGGTGCGGACGGCGAGTCCAGGCCGCCAGCCGAAGTGCGGTCTGACTTGCGATGTTGTCGTTCAGGTATGACGCGCCTGTACCGCTGTTTCGTGGTGGCTCAACCCATGGGCTAACCCGACGTTACGACGGTAGCCATGGTGCTGATCAGCTGCTGGAATCTTTGGACTGCGCCGGTTTCCCCGGTGATGTCGATGCCGTTCTCCGACCCGGCGAAGATCAGGGCGGTTAGCGCCTGGGTGGTCGCGGTGATCGTGACGTCAGCCGGTGCCAGCGGGGCTTTCGCGGCGAGGGACCACTCGTGTCCGTTGCTTTCGGCTAGGTAATCCGCACCGTCGAGGCGGAAGTGCCAGCGGGCTGGTTCGTGGTCGTCGGTGGCCAGGTCGATGGCCCGGATGGCGGAGCGGAGCAGATGCTCGGCGTGCAGCGGTTCACCGGCCTGGGGCCGGCGCCAGGCGTGCCGTAGCCCCCACCAGCTGAGCGTGTCGATGACGGGCCCGAGGTCGGCTCCGGCCGGGGTCAGGCGGTACCAGACTTCCCGCCGGCCCGGTTTGCGGTCGGCGGTGACGATCCCGGTGTCTTCGAGCTCGCGCAGCCGCTGGCTGAGCGTCTTCGGGGTGATCCCACCGAGGCGGTCCATCAGGTCGGTGAACCTCTTGGCGCCGGTGAGCAGGTCACGAATGACCAGCAGGCTCCACCGGTCGCCGACGCGTTCCAGGGCGCGGGCGACCAGGCAGAAGTGGTCGTAGGTGCGGACGTTCCTGATCATGTGCTCCATATTACTAGTTGACAGATACTATCTAAAACATACTACCTTGTAGATACTCGACCCGACTGGAGGAGGATGTCATGTACGACCTGCCTGGCTATCTATGGGCGATCACCATCGCCGGAATCATCGCGATCCCGGCCGCGACCTGCGTCGTGCTGTACGGCGGCGCGGTGCGCGGCGGGCTGGGCCGGACGCGTGCGGCGCTGCTCGCCGGCGGCGCTGCTGTCGTGCTCGGCGGCTGGTTCACCGCCAGCGCGGTGATCGCCGGTCACGGCTGGTACCAAGCGCGGCTCGGCCACGGGGTGCCGTGGATGCCGGTCGCGGTGGCCGGTTTCTTTGGCTTGCTGCTGGCGCTGCGCCGGATCCCGGGGGTGGCCCGCGCCCTGGCCGCACCCGGCATGGTGAACCGCCTGGAGCTCCCGCACTCGTTCCGGGCGGTCGGGGGGACGGCCTTCCTGGCCACCATGGCCCTCGGCCATCTGCCCGCGCTGTTCGCCCTGCCCGCAGGCCTGGGCGACGTCGCTGCCGGTCTCGCTGCGCCGCTGGTCGCACGCAAGCTCGCGCAGGGCGGGGGCCGGCGCGCGGCCCTGTGGTTCAACGCGTTCGGCATGACCGATCTGGTCGTCGCCCTCGCCCTCGGCGCCCTCACCGGGTTCCAGCTGATCCACGTCACCCCGTCCGGTGCGCCGATCAGCGAACTCCCGCTCGTGCTGATCCCGACAGCCGCCGTGCCACTGCTGTTCGCCCTGCACATCACGTCTGTGTCCGCGCTGGTAAGCGCTCCGCGAACGCCACTGCCGGTCACCGCCCCACTCGCCGCCGCGGCGAGATGAAGGAAAAAGGGAATGCAGCCCACCCAGCATCCGCGGATCGGCCGTCCCAGCCAGCGACAGCAGGCTTGGGAAGGCGCGGGTCTCCCCCCACTCCCCCGCTCCGGCGGGGTCGTGCAGATCCGACAGCGTGTCGACGTCACGGCGTAGGGCCGACAGCCGCGGGTCGATGATCGGTGCCGCGCGGGCGACCGGTGCGGTCAGGCCACGCCGAGGATCTCGCCGTGCAGGATGACGAACCACCCATCGGGCGCCGCGGCCCAGTCATGCCAGGCCACCGCGATCTCGGCGAGTTCGCCGGGCGTCGCGATGCCCAGCTCGACGGCTTGCGTGGCCACCGAGGATGCGGTGATCCGCTCAGCCCACGTGCCGCCCCACTCGATCCGCGACGGCTCATCGGCATAGCACCACACTGACGCCGACGAGGTGATCTGCTCCAACCCTGCCTGCTGCGCCCACGAGAGCAGGCGCCGTCCGGCGTCTGGCTCAGCGCCGTTGCAGTGCGCGACGGCGCGGTAGATCTCCAGCCAGCGGTCCAGCCCGACGATGGAGGGATACCAGCTCATCGCGGCGTAGTCGGCGTCGCGAGCTGCGACGATCCCGCCCGGCTTGCAGACCCGGCGCATCTGCCGCAGGGCAGTGACCGGCTCGCGCAGATGCTGCAGCACCTGATGGGCGTGAACGACGTCGAAGGCATCGTCGGCGAATTCGAGGGCGTACACGTCGCCGAGCTCAAACCGGAGGTTGTCGATCGAATCACCCGCAGCGCGTGCAGACTCCAGCGGCTCCGGGACATTCTCGATGCCGACGACCTGACCAGGCGCAACAAACTCGGCGAGATCGCGGGTGATCGTGCCCGGCCCGCACCCCACGTCGAGCAGGCTCAGTCCCGCGCGCAGCTTCGGCAGCAGGTAAGCCGCTGAGTTCCGTGCGGTTCGCCTGCCGTGAGAGCGCAAAACGCTGCGGTGGTGGCCGTGGGTGTAGCTCTCGCGGGGCTGGATCACGATGTCAATTCTGCCCGGCCACCGTGCGGTACAGGATCATCATCCGGGCAGGGCATAGCGCCTGACCGTCTGATTCGACGAATGTCCGCGCCGCGTGATGCGCATCTGCGGTCATAGGCGCGCCCTATGGGCGTGCCAGGCGATCGGTCACTACCGGGGCCGTCGCGCGGGCGCCACCGTTGACGCCATGGCCGCCGTTGTCACCGCGCAGGACCCCGCGTCGGGAGCACCGCGGCCGGCGCGGTTGCCCGGGCTGGCGGTGACCATCGGCGTTGCCGGTGTCGCCTGGCTGGTTGGGCGCACCGTGCCGATCGTGGGCGCGCCGGTCACCGGCATCCTTTTCGGCGCGGCGTTATCAGGCGTGCTCGGCGGTCGGGCTCGGCTGCGGCCGGGTATCGCCTTCGCCGCGTCGTTCGTGCTGCAGTTGGCCGTGGTCGTGCTCGGCTCGCAGCTCTCGCTCGGGCAGGTGCTGCGGGTGGGTGCGGGTTCGCTGCCGGTCATGCTCGGCACGCTCACCGTCTGCCTGCTGCTTGCGCAGCTGGCCGGCCGTTGCCTCGGCGTCCCCCGCGACGCCCGCACGCTGATCGGCGTCGGCACCGGGATCTGCGGCGCGTCGGCGATCGCGGCGGTGAGCCCGGTGATCCGCGCCCGCGGTCACGACGTTGCCTACGCCATCTCCACGATCTTCCTGTTCAACATCGCGGCGGTGCTCGCCTTCCCCCCGCTGGGCCACCTGCTGGGGATGAGTCAGCACGCCTTCGGCCTATTCGCCGGGACGGCGGTGAACGACACGTCCTCGGTCGTAGCGGCGGCAACCACCTATGGCAGCGCAGCAGGCAACTACGCGGTCGTCGTGAAGCTCACCCGGACGCTGATGATCATCCCGATCTGCCTCGGGCTCACCGCGTTCATCCGCCGTCGAGAGGCGCGCGCGGCCAGTCCGGCCAGCGCCACGCCGGACGCGCGGCCAAGAGTTGTGCGGCTAGCGCAGCTGCTGCCGTGGTTTCTGGTCGGGTTCCTGCTCGTCGCCGCGGCGAACTCGGCCGGCCTGCTGCCGGACACTGTCCGCCCCGGCCTACAGCAGATCTCGCTCGCGCTGATCACCATGGCGCTCACCGCGATCGGGCTGTCCACCGACGTAGGCGCGCTGCGTCGCGCCGGTGCCCGCCCGCTGCTGCTCGGCCTGCTGCTGTGGATCGCCGTGACGGCGACCAGCCTCGGGCTGCAGGCGCTGTAAGAGGCGGCGCGACACCGCCCGGCAGAATCGACCAACGTGCCGCCACTGCCGCCAGGAACGCCCGACCTCGCCGCTCTGGACCTGCTGCTCAGCGTCGCCGAGCTGGGTAGCCTCGGGCGCGCCGCCACCGCCCACGGCATCAGCCAGCCCAGCGCCAGCAGCCGGCTCAGCCGCCTCGAGCGGCAGCTCGGCGTGCCGCTGCTGGTACGCGGCACACGCGGCAGCGCACTCACTCCCGCCGGCGAGGCCGTCGCCGCCTGGGCCCGCCCGGTCACCGAAGCCGCGCGGACGCTCACCGACGGCGTGCAAACTCTGCGCAGCGACCAGCACGCCCGGCTGCGTCTGGCCGCGAGCCTCACCGTCGCCGAATACCTCATGCCCGCTTGGCTGCTTACGCTGCGCCGCTCCCATCCCGGGCTGGACATCGCCGCCAGCGTCGCCAACAGCCACGACGTCTGTCACCGCGTCGTCGAAGGACAGGTCGACATCGGCTTCATCGAAGCACCCACCGTCCCACCCGGGCTCAGCAGCCAGCAGATCGGCACCGACCGGCTCGTGCTCGTCGTCGCGCCCAGCTATCCGCTGGCCGCCCGCGCACGCACCGGGCTGCGCTGCGCAGAACTTCCCGACCTGCCCTTGCTGCTTCGTGAGCCCGGCTCGGGCACTCGCGACACCTTCCTGCACGCGCTCACCCAAGCGCTAGGCACCGGCCCACCCGCACTGCCGCACGCCACCGAACTCGGCTCCACCACAACCATCCTCGCCACAGCCCGCGCCGGCGGCGGCGTCGGCGTGCTCAGCGAACACGCCGCAGCGAGCGAGCTCACCGCCGGTCACCTCATCGCCGTGCCCGTCCCGGGACTCGACCTGCGCCGCCCGCTGCGCGCCATTTGGCCCGGCCGCCGGCCCACCAACCTCGCCCACGAACTGATGCTGATCGCCCGAAGAACACCGTCACCGCACGATCAGCCGAGCAGGCGGTGACTCGGTACACCTGAATGAATGATCTCCCCGTCGCGCATCGACGCTTCGTGAAAAAACATCAACTTGCCGGCAGTGGTGCCCGCCAGTCCTCGAATGATCTTATTGGAGACGCCGATGATCGGACGGATCGCTGGTCGCATCAAGATGCGAGAGACCGCATAATTTCCAGGCTCGTCATCGCGTGCATGCGCGTTCCGCGGTCCTGGGGACGAGAACGGTTTCGATCGGCATCGCTGGCGTCAGGCGATTTGCCCGCTGTGTGCCGTCCCGTCTGAGGTACCAATCTGGGACACCACGCGCCCGGTCGGGGCTGCCGCGGGCAGGGGCAGTGATCGTGCCCGTGGCGGGTTCCGCTTTCGAGATGCACTCCGCGCGCACAGGGTCAGGTGCGGGTGGGTTGGTCTTCCATGAGGTCGAGCCGGCGCCAGGCCTCGTCGCTGTCGGCCACGGCGGCGCGGACTCGCTCGGTGTCGGTGGCGACGATCTGGTTCAGGATGCCGTGGACGAGGGCCACGGCCGCGGTGAGGGACGGGAAGAGGGAGGCGCCCTCGCTGGGGATGATCAGCACGTGGTCGCCGGCGTCGGTTAGGGGGGTGGCGCGTCGGTCGGTGATGACGCAGGTGGTGATGCCGCGGTCGTGGGCGAGCCGGGTGGCTTGCAGGATCTCCCGTGGTAGGCGCCAGACGTTGATGGCGATGAGACAGTCACCTCGGCCCATCCGGGTGATGCGGCTGGCCCGGGCGGTGCCGCCGGCCGGGTCGTAGTCGATGTCTAGGCCCATGAGACCGGCGATGTGGGTGAGCATGATCGCGGGCGTGAGGTAGCTGCCGGAGGCGATGACCAGGGTTCGCCGGGCCGTTCGGATGGCGGCCGCAACGGCGCGGGCGGTGTCCAGGTCGAGGGTGCTGGCGGCGACGGCGAGGTTGGCGGCGTCGCTGCGGAACGCCGCCATGATCGGGTCGGTGGCCGGCTCGGTGTGGTCGGTGAGGATCTCGTTGGCGGTCAGCCCGCCGAGGTAGCGGTGGCGGAGTTCGAGTTGTAGGTCGGGCCAACCGGTGAAGCCCAGGCCTTGGGCGGTGCGGGTCACCGTGGAGATGTTGACGCCGGCCTGGTCGGCGACCTGCCGGGCGGTGGCGTAGGACGCGAACCGCGATTGAGAAGCCAACACGCCGAGCACGCGGGATGCCTGCGCGCCGATCGACGTCCGGCTTGCGCGTTCCTCGATCCACGCCTCGACACTCACCACGTCTCCTAGCACTACAACGGTTGCAATCAGATCGTACCGCAAGAGCTGTTGCGCAACTCACATTGCATACTTCCATCTCTGCACTCATTCTTTGCAGAACCGTTTCTTCCGGCGGCTCGGCCGCCACATCACAATCGGAGGCGCGCATGGACGCGACCCTTGCCCGGCTGGAGCGGATCCCGCTCGGCCGACCGCACCGCCGCTTGCTGTTCCAGGGCGGCCTGGGCTATCTGTTCGATGCGGCCGACGGCGCCGTCATCGCCTTCCTGCTTCCGGTGGTGACCGCGATGTGGCACCTGTCGCCGGGGCAGACCGGGCTGCTCGCCTCGTCCGGCCTGTGGGGATTCGCGGCAGGGGCCATCATCGCCGGCCAGCTTGCCGACCGGATCGGCCGCAAGAACGTGATGATGTACGCGATGCTGTTCTACGCGGTGTTCACTGTGGTGGCGGCGTTCGCCGGCAGTTGGGGCGTGTTCTTCTGGTGCCGGGTGATCGCCGGCGTCGGTCTCGGTGCGGAGAGCGCGGTCATCGCACCGTTCCTGTCCGAGTTCGTGCCCTCCAGGTACCGCGGCAAGTACATCGGCACGCTCACCGTGTTCTTCGCGTTCGGATTCATCGCGGCGGCGCTGGTCTCCCGGAAGGTCGTGCCGATCCACGACTTCCTGGGGTTGGACGGATGGCAGCTGATCCAGATCATCACCGCCCTTCCGGTGCTGCTGCTGCTCGTCTGGCGGCGGGTGCTGCCCGAGTCGCCCCGCTTCTTGCTCGCGCGCGGCCGGCACGCCGAAGCCGACGCCGTCGTGACGAAGTTCGAGGCCGAGTACGAGAAGCGGTCCGGCCACGAACTGCCGCCCATGACGGTGCCCGCCAGCGAGACGGTGGCGCTGGAACACGAGGCGACCAAGAAGATCGGCGTCGTCGCCAGCATCCTGGCGCTGTTCGCGCGGGGAATGGCGCGTCGCACCATCATCGTGTGCGCGCTGTGGTTCGTGGCGACATTCGCCTTCTACGGATTCAACATTTGGATCTTCACGCTGCTCGTCGGCAAGGGATGGAATACTACGCACGCGTTCGATGCCGTGCTGCTGTTCTACATCGCGCAGGTCCCGGGCTACCTCAGCGCGGCGCTGCTGAACGACCGGGCCGACCGCAAGTGGACCAGTGCCGGCTACCTGTGCGGTGGCGTGCTCGCCACCATCTTCATGGCCAGCGCCGCGAGCACCGGCACGGTGATCGCCTCCGGTATGGTCCTCTCGTTCTGCCTGACCGGCGTGTACGCCTCGCTGTACACCTTCACGCCGGAGATCTACCCGACCCGGATCCGGACGACCGGCATGTCGCTGTCTGCCGCGTTCGGCCGCGTCGGCGGCATCATCGCCCCGAACGTCATTCCGTGGGTGCTGACCAACCACGGCTTCAGCGGCGTGTTCACTATGGTCGGCGCCGTGCTGTTCCTCGGCGCCGTGGCGGTCGCGGTGTTCGGCATCTCCACGTCCGGGCAGACACTCGAGGAGCTCAACGAGGCCGCCCAACCGCAAATCGCACAGCTAGGGAGGACCGCCGCATGACCAGATTGCTGATCACCGAAGCCCACGTCCTCGACCCCGATGCCGGAGCGCTGAGCGACACCGCGTGGATCGAGATCGCCGACGGCACGATCAAGGAGGTGAACACCGGGCGGGCGCCGTCGGTGGCCGACGACGTCCAGCTGATCAGCCTGGGCGGCGCTACCGTGCTACCCGGCCTGATCGACGCCCACGTGCACGTCATGCTGACTTCGGCCGACGCCCACGCGGTGGCAAGTTGGACCCCGTCCTACGCCACCGCACGAGCGGGTGCAGCCCTCAAGGCCATGCTGCACAAGGGATTCACCACGGTGCGCGACACCGGCGGTGCCGACCACGGCCTAGCTCGGGCGGTCGAGGAGGGCTACCTCACCGGCCCGCGGCTGGTCTACGGCGGCAATGCGATCAGCCAGACCGGCGGGCACGGCGACTTCCGCACCCGCGACGAGGACGAGATCTCCTGCTGCCAGCGGCGCCACGGCGGCACCCCGATCGCCGACGGTGTCCCGGCGGTGCGGCAGGCGACCCGCAACGAGCTGCGCAAGGGCGCCAGCCACATCAAGATCATGCTCTCCGGCGGGGTCGCGTCACCCAACGACGAGGTCGACGCGGTGCAGTACTCCGAGGAGGAGATCCGCGCCTTCGTCGAAGAAGTCAACAACGCCAACCGCTACGTCACCGGTCACGCCTACCACGCCCGCGCGATCAACCGCGGGCTCGCCAACGGGGTGCACTGCATCGAGCACGGCAACCTGCTCGATGACTCCAGCATCGAGCTGTTCCTCGCCCACGACGCGTGGCTGGTACCCACCCTGATTACCTACGACCGGCTGGCCGCGGACGGCCCCAAGTACGGGTTGCCTGCCGGCTCGCACAAGAAGGTGTACGAGGTGCTCCACGCCGGCCTCGGGGCGCTGGACAAGGCCGCCCGGGCCGGCGTCAACATCGCCTACGGCACCGACCTGCTCGGCGGCATGGACGAATACCAGCTACACGAGTTCCGGGTTCGCGGTCAGGTCCAGCCGGCAGCCGACGTCATCCGCGCAGCCACCACAGATGCGGCCAGGCTGCTCCGCAGAGAGGGTCAGATCGGCGTCGTCGCGCCCAGCGCGCACGCCGACCTCCTCGTCGTCGACGGCAACCCGCTGGAGGACCTGAACGTGCTCGTCGACCACCAGCACCGCCACCGCTTCGTCATCAAGGGCGGCGCGGTGGTCGTCGAACGAGGCCAGTGATGACGACCAAACCACTCACTTTCCTGCCCTGGTGGGACCTACCACAGCCGACCGACCCGGCCTGGGCGCAAGCCGCCGGCCGGGTCGCCCGCGCCGCAGCCGTAAGTGATCCCGACACCTTGTTCACCACACTCGCCCAGGCCTGCGCCGACCTGGTCGGCTGGCGGCTATTCACCGTGCTCGCCATCGATCACCGCCAAGGCCTGGCCCGACGCGCCTACACCAGCGACCCCGACGCATATCCGGTCGGCGGCAGCAAACCGTTTCGCGGCAGCGAATTGGGCGACACCGCATTCACCGACGGCCGCGCCTTCATCGCCCACACCCCCGACGAACTCGCACGAGTATTCCCCGACCACCAAACGATCATCGGCCTCGGCTGCGGATCAGCGCTCAACATCCCGGTCCGCAACCACGGCCAGGTGCTCGGATCGGTGAACCTGTTGGACCAGCCGATGCACTACCAACCCAGCCATGCGGCTGTCGTGGGCCCACTCGCCCAGCTCACGGCCGCCACCCTGAGCGAAGTCCGGCTGCTACCAGCCGCGCAATAGCCCAGACCGAGGAGCCACACCATGCCACCGACCCGCCGGAGTGCCCACGCCGACACCGCTCACCTCAGCCCCCACGGAGACGGTCGAGATAGACCTCGGCGGACGCACGGTCACGGTGCCCAAGGGCGGCCTGTATGACCGGTACCGGATGGACACCGACCTCGACGAAGTTGCCCGCGACCCGCGGGTCAGCAGTGTCGTTTCTTCCGCCGGCTGCCCAAGACCAAGGTGGACTCGCTGATCGGGCCGACGCTGACGCCGAACTTCTACTACCGGATGTCCTCGGCCCGGCTGACCATGCTGGCCCGTTCCCGCGCGATTCGTTCCCGCCTGCCGAAACAGTTCGCGCCGCTGGAGGTCGCTCCCGGGATCGGGCTGGTGTCGGTGATCTTCTTCCGCTACGACGTGTGTGACATCGACTTCTACACAGAGGCTGCGGTCGGGGTCGCGGTGCAACCGGCCCGGCACGGCCGCCTCGGATTTGTGGATCTGGTCGCGGCGTTGAAGAACGACCACCTGGACTCTTACGTGCTGGCCCTGCCGGTCAACACCGACATCGCCCAAGTCCGCGGGCACGACGGCTACGGCTTCCCGAAGTGGGTCACCGAGGTCGACGTTGACATCACCGCTGACCGGACCACCGCGCGCGTCGCCAATGACGACGACGCGACCGACCTGGCCCTGTCGGCGGCCACCCCGGAGCAACGCAGGCACGCCAGCGGCGAGCGCGTCTCGACCCTCACCTCCTACACCTCGATCAACCGCGCCTGGCATTCGACGCTGAGCCAGACCAACGCGTTGGCGTCCGGCAGCGCGCTTTTCCCGCGTGGCGTCGAGCTGCAGCTCGGGAAGGGTCGGATGAGCGACGACCTGCGCTCACTCAAGCCGATTCGCACCATCCGGCTCGATGTCATCACCGAAGGCCAGCTCGCGCTGCACATGCCGGTCCCGTTCTCCGTCCCGAACAAGGCGTAGCGGAGCAGGTGCGATGACCAAGGTTCTGCAGGTCCTGTCGGCCGCGCGGGTCTGGACGCTCAAGGACGGCACCGAGCACCCGACCGGGTTCTGGGCCGAGGAGTTCGTCGTCCCCTACACGCTGTTCACCGAGGCCGGCTGGGATGTCACGCTCGCCACCCCCGGCGGCAAGCAACCCGTCGTCGACCGGCTCAGCCTCGGCGTCAAAGGCGGCGTGCTGCCCCGAGCGGCGAAGAAGCTGCGCGCCGAACTCGACCGGCTCGCCCCGGTGCTGGAGCACCCCGCGAACCTCGCCGAGATGAACCCGGACGACTTCGACGTCGTGTTCTACTCCGGCGGCCACGCCCCGATGGAGGACCTCGCCGTCGACCCCGTGTCCGGTGCGCTGCTGACCAAGTGGCTGGCCTCCGGCCGGCCCCTCGCGCTGCTGTGCCACGCACCCGCCGCCGCGCTGCCGGCGAAAAACCCAGACGGCAGCTGGCCGTTCGCCGGCTACCGGATGACCGGGCTGTCCAACGCTGAAGAGCGGCTCAACCCCTTCGCCTGGAAGGCCAAGTGGCTGCTCGAGGACCGGCTCAAACAGGCCGGCGCGGACTACACCGCCGGGCTGCCGCTGAAGTCCCACGTCGTCGTCGACCCGCAACCTCTACACCGGCCAGAACCCCGGCTCCTCGGCCGCGCTCGCCCGCGGCATCATCGCCGACGTCACCGGAAAGGAGTAGCGACCAGGACCTCGTTAGCGAACGACCGACCATACCCGACCAGCGCGATTCGGAGAGAAGAAATGACCCAGCTGCCGCCTCCCATCACCCCGTACCTCGAGCCAGCCGCGAAGGAACTGTGCGACGCGACCGATCCGCACCCGCGCATCTACGAGGTGCCGCCGGAGCAGGGCCGCAAGATCCTGCTCGACCTGCAAAGCGGAGAGGGCGTCGAGCGCCCCGACGTCGATGAGGAGTGGGTCGACGTCGACGCCGGCCAGTGGGGCACCGTGCGCACCCGCATCATCAAACCGAAGGGCTCCACCGGGCCGCTGCCCGTGGTGTTCTACATCCACGGCGCCGGCTGGGTGTTCGGCGACGACAAGACCCACGACCGGCTCTTCCGCGAACTGGCCGTCGGCGCCGGCGCCGCCGGGGTCTTCCCGGTCTATGACCGCGCCCCGGAGAAGGGCTACCCCACCCAGGTCGAGCAGAACTACGCCGTCGGCCAGTGGGTGCTCGCCCACGCCGCCGAGCACGGCCTGGACACCTCCCGCATCGCCGTCACCGGCGAGTCGGTCGGCGGCTGCATGGCGACCGTCTTTGCGCTGATGAACAAAGACCGCGGCGGCATCGACCTGAAGGCCCAGGTGCTGCTCTACCCGGTTACCAACGCCAACTTCGACACCCCGTCCTACCTGCAGTTCGCCGAGGGCTACTACCTCACCCGCGAGGGCATGAAATGGTTCTGGGACGCCTACACCACCGACCCCGCCCAGCGCGCCGAGAATACGCCGCACCCCTGCAGGCCTCCCTTGACGAGCTCAAGGGCCTTCCCACCACCCTCGTCATCACCGACGAGGCCGACGTGCTGCGCGACGAGGGCGAACAGTACGCCAACAAGCTGCGCGAGGCCGGCGTCGACGTCACCGCCGTCCGCGTCGCCGGCATGGTCCACGACTTCCTGCTCCTGGACAGCCTCCGCGACACGAAGGCTGCCAACGTCGCCCGCCACCTTGCGATCGACGCCCTGAAGACCGCTTTGCAGTAACCCGACCCCCGGCGGGTTATCTGCCTCCCGATGATCGCCCAGGCCATACGGTGGTCACCCGGCCCCGATCGTCCACCACGTGCGGTGGTCGGGAAGCTCAGCGACCAAGGAGGCTGCCGCACGGCCAGGGGCGTCCATACCGAGCTGGCCGGTCCCGCCGAGCGGGATCAGGACCGCATACTCATACATCAATCTTGACCAACCGACGTTCACGACCATCAGCGCAAGTCGCGAACATCGGCGGGCGGCGTAGAGGCAAACGAACGGGATGAAGATTCGTACGACTCGGCCAAATCCCGAGGCTCCTGTTGCGCACGCATCTTCCAAGATCCGCTTCGATTGAAGCTGAGGCACTGCTGCCCGTATGAGGTGTCGTTCGCCGGCGGCGTCATCTGCGCGGTCGACCAGGCGGCGACCGGCGGGAAACCGCCGACTCCAGTGCGATTCGACGCGGTTCGGGCGAGCCCGAGGCGCGGGCGGGTGCAGGCGCGCTCGGCGGGATGTGTAACCAATCGATACCGACGGTTCGGCCAAGAGCCAAGATGCCCCCAGATTCTGGGCCTCTGTGGCTGCCCCGACTGGACTCGAACCAGTAACCCATCCGAGTTGATCTGGAGTAGTCGATCACGGTTTGATCGTTATGGAGGCATCCGACCGAATAAGGGCGTCTCATCAATCAAAGTCGATCAATATGGCTGCGTGCGGTGATGTCCGCCCCGGCTGGCATCTCGTTGGGCGGCGGGTTCTAGGTGGGCGGCGCGGGCCATGGCTTCGGCGATCAGCAGCGCCGGGCAGAACCGTGCCAGCCGCTCGCGGGCCATCCATGCCTCGCGCAGCTCGGCCACGCTCATCCGCCGCGTGAGTGCCCTTTGGGGTGCCCCAGACCAGCTTGCCGTTGACGGAGGTGACGGATTCGGCGAACCTCGACGCGTCGGCTGAGCAGGTCGAGCCTGCCGGCGGGCAGCACGGCGGCCTCGCCGAAGGGCGGCCGGCGTAGGCCAAGAAACGTGACCAACATCGGCATTGCTACGAGGTTTGCGAAGCCGTCGTCGAGCAGCGGGTCCCGACCTTATGCAGATTACGAAGCCGCCAACACTCGCCAGTCCCCGCGGTCCTACTGGCCGAGTTCGGCGTGTTTCGGGGTGGGTGGGGCGGGTACTGGCCGGGCCGCGCGGGCGATGCGGGTGTCGCCGGCTGGGGAGGCGAGGCGGCGTTCGAGCAGGGCGAATGCCTCGATGAGTTCTGGGGCTTCGAAGACCCGGTTGCGGCGCCCGGCGGTGGTCTGCCGCAGCACCCCGGCCGAGCGCAGCCGGTCCAGCGCCGGGGCGATGCCGCGCACGCTGCGCCCGGTGAGCGCGGCGGCCGCGGCGGCGGTGAGCACCGGCGCGGAGGGCAGCCGGTCGAGCAGGACGAGGGCGGCCGAGTCGGCGCGGATGCGGCCGAGCCGGGCGCGCCAGGCGTCTTGCATGGCGACGATGTCGGCTTCGAAGGCGAGCACCTGGGCGGCGGTGGCGCGGACCGCGTCGGCGAACACGGCAAGCCACCGGCCGGTGGCCGCCATGGCGTGGCCGGCGGGGTCGCCTTCGTGGCGGAACGCGGTCAGCGCGGCGATGTACTCGCCGGCGTTAGTGGCCAGCGCCAACGAGATCGGCGGGGTGATGCCGGTGATCGCGCCGCGGGCCCGTAGCACCATGTGGATCAGTGCCCGGCCGGTGCGGCCGTTGCCGTCGGCGAACGGGTGGATGGTCTCGAACTGGGCGTGCGCGATCGCGGCCTGGGGCAGCGGCGGCAGGGTCTGCTCGTTGCAGAAGTCGATCAGGTCAGCGAGCAGGCTGGGGATGAGCTCGGCCGGCGGGGGCACGTAGGCGGCGTGCGCCGGGGTCTCCCCGCCGATCCAGTTTTGCCTGGTGCGGATCCGCCCGGAGTGGCCGGCCAGCGCGGTGGAGGCGAGCAGCGCCCGGTGCGCATCGAGCAGATGCTCGAGCCGCAGCTCGGTTCCCGGGGTGATGGCGGCGATGGTGTACGCCATCGCGTCGATGTTGCCGAGCACCTCGGCCGCGGTCGCGTCGCGCAGCGCGCCGTGCGCGCGGGCCACCTCGGCGCGCAGCAACCGGCGCGGCGCGATGACCAGCCCCTCGATCCGCGAGGAGGCGACCGCCTCGGCGCGCAGCAGCAGCCGGGCCAGCGCCTCGGTGTCGGCTAACCCGCGGGCGGTGACATCCAGGCGGGCCAGCTCGCCGGTCGCCTCGTCCAACGCCGCGGCCAGCTCGCCGCCCAGCGTGAACGGCCGCCCGGCCAACGGGTCGGGCAGGTAGACCCGGTACCGGCCACCGCGCCGCTCCCGGGCAGTGAGCCCGCCCGGGTCGGCCGGCCACCAGCGCCGCTCGTACCGTGCCACACGTCCACCTCCATAGTGAAGGATAGTCCACTAATGTTCAGTACAGCTCGACCTGGTGGAAGGATCGATGGGCGCAGTCATGCTGATAGGACGAACTTGGGCAGCTGACGGGATGCACGCTCGTCGGATCGCTCCTCAGTTCGAGGAGGCCGACATGGTCGACGAGTGGCTGTCGGCGCTGGTGTCATGTCGACTGCAATGATCTACAACTCCTGTCCGCGGTCATCGGAGCCGTTGACAAATGCAGAGCCAGGCGTCGGCGGGCGCCGCCGATCGTATTGGTTCGTACGGTTCGCGTCGGCTCGACGCTTCTCATCACGTGCCGGGCCGACGCCGTGCCGATGTGTGCTTTCGCGCACCCCTTTGCATCCGCCGGACAGGCGGCCCTCAATGTTGTCCGACATGATAGTGGGCGTCTCAAGCACCGCCGGGATCGCCGGGGTCGCGCTGGTCGCGGAGCCAGTTGTCGACATCAGCGCGGTGGTAGCGGACGTGCCGGCCGATGCGGAAGCTGCGCGGACCGGTACCCCGATGGCGCCAGTACCTCAGCGTGGCGTCCGGGACGCGCAGGTATCGGGCGAGCTCAGCGAGCGTGAACAGTTCGTCGGGTCCGTCGTTCTCGTTGGCTCGGGACTGCCGGTTCATCTTCTCCTCCTGAGTGGTGTTGTGTCCTACGCGGGGATGGCGAAGATTGGTTCTGTACCTATAGGTCCCGGGCGACCGCCCTTCGCGCGCACACCGCGCTATTCGTTATCGATTTGTGATTCGGGTTCGCCTCGGCCATCCGGTGTCTTCTCACCGGGCGGGCATTGCAAGTGTTCCTGCCAGGTCCTGGCGGCTGTGGTCACGGTGGCCTCCCGTCCCTTGTTCACGGCTGGGTGCAACCGGCTCGCTGGCCGCCGCTGATCGGGGCGGAGCAGCGTTGATCGCCACGCAGTACGTGCGACACCGGGGTGCGCCATGCCACCACTCCACCCTGCGCAAAATGCGACGCCGACCGTCTCCACCCGCGCTCGCACGATCACCCCGTCCTTTCCGACCCACCGTTACGCCATCAGCACGACTCCAAGCCCCGCGCACCGAATAGCCGCCCCGAACGCCAAAAATCACCCAACCAATACCCCCAACAACAGCCAGCAATTCCCCACTCATTGTTAACCCACGGCACGTATGCTACGAATATCGGAAGGGAATACGGGCGAATTGTTGAATGCTGTTGACTATCGTTGGGAGCTATTGAGAAATGCACGGCGGGATGAAGGTCTACCGGGGTGCGCCGGCCGGCGCTCGCAATTATCTGGAGGCCGGTCGGTGCCGGGCGGATGACTACTACCTGTCCCGTGATGCCGAGATCGCTCGCCGCTACGCCGCAGGCATGGAGCATCCGGTGGTGGAGGTGGAGCCGCTGGATGGGGACGGGTACGAGGCCTGGGTGGCCGGGCTCGACCCGGCGACCGGTGCGTCGCGCGGGCGGCTGCGGCAGGACGCGAACGCGGTGAGGTTCGTCGAGGTGGTGGTGAACGGACCGAAGTCCTGGTCGCTGGCCGCGGAGTTGCATCCGCAGATCACGGCGGCGTACGAGGCCGCGCAGGACCGGGCCGCGGAAGAAATCATAAGCTGGCTCGCCGGTCATGTCACCACCCGGGTCGGGCCGCGCGGCGGGCAAGTCGCGGTGCCGGTGGAGTATCTCGACGCGGCGGTGGTGCGGCATTACACCTCCCGCGCGGGGGACCCGCACCGGCATTTGCACCTGCAGGTGAATGCGCGGGTGTTCGCGGCCGGGAAATGGCGCGGGCTTGACACCGTCACGGTGCGCGATTCGCTGGCCGCGGTGAACGGCATCGGGCACGCCGCGATCGCCTGCGACCCGCATTTCCGCCGCGCCCTAGCCGAGCACGGCTACATTCTCACCGGCGACGGTGAGATCGTGCAGCTGGCGCCGTTCGTGGGGGCGTTCTCCCGCCGCGCCGCGCAGATCGGGGGCAACCTGGACCGGTACGAGGCCGCCTGGCGCGCTGAGCATCCGCACGAAGAACCTGGTCCGGCGCTGCGCCGCGGCTGGGACACCCGCGCCTGGGCCGACGCCCGCCCGGACAAGGGAACCCCCGAGCCGGGGGAGACGCTGCACGTCCGCTGGCTCGGTGCACTGGCCGATCTGGGCTACCGCGATGCCGACCGGCCGGTGCGGCTGTGCGGCGTGCCGGTCGCCGCGGTCGATCGGGACCGGCTGGTGGCGGCGGTGCTGGCCCGGCTCGGCGCCGCCCGCTCGGCGTGGAACGCGGCCGACGTGCGCGGCTCGGTGGAACAGCGCCTGGCCGAGTCGGGTCTGCTCGCCGAGCCGGCCGCCCGCGCGGAGTTGGCCGAAGACCTCACCGCTCGCGCGGTCGAGCGGTGCGTGCCGCTGCTGGACCGCCCCGGCATCCCGGCGCATATCCGGGCGCTCACCTCGCCGCGGGTGCTCGAGGTGGAGACCGAGCTGGTGGGCCGGCTCGCCGGCCGCGCCGCCGAACCCGGCCACGACCTCGACGCGGCGGTCGTCCAGACCGGGGCGGGGCGGCTGGATGCCGGGCAGGCCGCGGCGGTGCGTGTCCTTGCCGGCGGCCGGGCGCTGGTGGTGATCGAGGGCGCCGCCGGGGCGGGCAAGACCGCGACGTTGGCCGCCGCCCGCGACCTGCTCGCCAGCGATGGACGGCGGATGGTGGTGGTGACGCCCACCCTGCACGCCGCCCAGGTCGTCGCAGCAGAGGTGGGTGCGCCGGCCAGTTCGGCCGCGAAGCTGGCCTACGAGCACGGCTGGCGCTGGGACGACAACCGGGTCTGGACCCGGCTGCAGCCCGCAGCCGCCGACCCGGCCACCGGCCGCACCTACAGTGGCCCGTCCGAGCGTGCGTGGCTGCGCCGTGGAGATTTATTGATAGTGGATGAGGCGGGCATGCTGGATCAGGACACCGCCGCGGCGCTGCTCTCCTTCGCTGACGAGGCCGGCGCTCGGGTGGCGCTGGTCGGCGACCGGCACCAGCTGCCCGCAGTGGGCCGCGGCGGGCTGCTCGACCACGCCGCCCGCTGGACCGAACCGGTCACGCTCGACGTGGTGCACCGCTTCCTCGCCGCCGTCGACACGTCCACCGGGCGGGGCACGGTGCCCGACGCCGAGTATGCGCAGCTGTCTCGGGCGATGCGCACCGGCGAGAACCCGGAGGCGGTCTACACCACGCTGCACAATCGCGGGCAGATCTGCCTGCACCCGGACCCTGCCAGCGCGCATGAGGCGATCGCCGCCGCAGTGCTGGCCGACCGGCGCGCCGGGCGCCGCACGGTCGTAGTCGCGGCAACCCGGGAACAGGTGGCCGACGCTAACGCGGTCATCCGCGAGGCGATGGTCGAAGCCGGCCTGGTCGACGACCGCACCGCAGTCACCACCCGGGCCGGGGAGCGGATCGGTGCCGGGGACCTGGTGGCCACCCGGCGCAACGACCGTGAGCTGGACGTGGTCAACCGCGAGACCTGGAGCGTCACCGCTGCCACCCCCGACGGCGGACTCGACGTGCGTGGTCCGGCCGGCGAGCGCGTCCTGCCCGCGAGCTACGTCGCCGGCGAGGTGGAGCTGGCCTACGCGAGCACCGCGCACGGCGCGCAAGGGCTCACCGTCGATGCCGCGCACCTGATCTTGGACGAGCACACCAGCGCCGCCGCGGCGTATGTCGGGCTCACCCGCGGCCGTTACGCGAACACGGCGCACCTGGTCGCCGGGAACGAGGTCGAGGCACGGGAGCAGTGGACCCTGGCCTTCGGCCGGGACCGGGCCGACCTCGGGCCGGCCGCCGCCCGCGACCAGGCCGCCGGCGACGCGGCCCGCTACGCCCCGGCCCGGCCGCTGCCCGCGGTGCTCGCCGAGCTGCACACCGCGTGGACCAGGCGCGCCGACGCCGGCGACCTGTTGACCCGGCTGGAGCCGCGGCTGCAGCGGGCCGAGGCCGCCGTCGCCCAGCTCGCCACCCTCCAACCCGAATTGAGTCAGGCCGAAGCCGCCCGCGACGCGGCCTGGAACGCGCTGCAGCAGGCCGAGCAGCGGCTGGCCGCCACCGAACAGGCCATGCGCGCCGACGCCGACCACACCGCCGACCAGCTGCGCGCCGCCTGGGACGCCGAGCGGCCCGCCGCCCAGGCCGCCGCCGATCGCATCCGCGCCGGGGCCGGTCGGTTCGCCGCGGCCGCCGCGACGTCCACGCCGCCCGGGAAACGCTGGACGCGTGGGCCGGGCGCTGGCGTCCCCTGCTCGCCCGAATCCCCGCCCCGCTGGCCAACCCCGACGCCCTCGCGGCCGGCTGGCACGGCGACCGCATCGCCGAGGCCATCCACACGGAGGCGGCCAGCCATGCCGCCGCCGCACACCCCGACCACCCCGCCAAGGAGCACGCGCTCACCGAAGCCGAGGCGCTCCATCGCGCCGCGCACCGCGCGTGGGCCCCGCTCGCCGAGCGCGCCTACGTGCTTGAGGCCGACGCCGACCCGGACCGGATCAGCACACTGCGCGACCTAGTCACCCACGCCCAGATCCAACGCGCCACCGCCGAGCGGCAACTCACCACACTCGCCGCCGAGCCCGCGCTCACCGCCCACCCCGACCCCGTCGGCCTGCTCACCCGCGCACAACACGCCTGGCGGCAAGACCGGGACGCCGCGAAGCAAGCCGCCGCGCTCGCCGAACGCGCCGCCCAGCTGCGCCGCAGCCCTCAGCCCGCTGCTCCGTACCATCAGCCACCCAGCTACATCCCGACACACCATCACGACGCCAGCATCAGCCGCTGAGCGCGAAGCGCTCGCACGACCGTCTGCTCAAAGGCCGCCTCGCAAGTTAGACACGGCACCGAGCCGATATCCATCCCACGTGCCGCTCGCCCCCAGCAGGTGGATTCGAGGTGACCCCGTCGTAACCGCCCAGGCCGTGCGGTGCGCCGGTGCCGCACGAACGTTCGCCGTTGGTCGTGCTGAGGTGTGCCGATCAGGAACGCCGCACGCATCTGGTATGCCAATCTCGCTGAGCTTGGCGCGGGCGAAATTCATCCACCGCGGAGGAGGGACGGTTGGCATGAGCATGCACAATCCGTACAACCGTTCCTTCGGCGAGCACTGGCACCGTACCAAGGCAGGTCAACGGTCCGAGGGACGGGCGCGTACGGGAACGGCGAAGCTCCCAGAGCAGGGCGGTGACATCACGGCAACAGTCGACGCAACAAGGGCTTCCGCGTGGTCGATCGACGGACGCACCTTCTCCTACTGGACCAGTGCGGAGCAGCCTTTCACGCCCGGTGAGCTCGTGCTTATGCGCAGCAGCGACGGGAGCGCTTTTCTGGGGCAGGTGTTTGAGTACAGCGTGGGTCCTCCGTCTGAGCCAGGTGTTTGCTCCGCGACCGGTGCTGGTGCGGTCCTGGCGTTCCTTGGCCCGGATGGCAGCCCGTTGCGTGGCGAGCGGCACTCCTTCGCATCCGCGACGGTCGAACAAGCCTCGGCCGATCACCTAGCGGCGGTTCAGCACGCTTCCGGCGCGGATCTGCTGATCGGCACTCAACGATCGGGTACCGTCGCTGCCCCAGCGCGCCTGCGCTCAGCTGCTTTCAATCGGCACACCTTCTTGTGTGGACAAAGCGGATCCGGAAAGACCTACTCGCTTGGCGTCATCCTCGAGCAGCTCCTGGTCAGCACCGACCTGCGGATGGTCATCTTCGACCCGAACGCCGACTTCGTCGGCCTCGGCTCGACTCGTGCGGACGCGCCCGCGACGGCCGCGCGGCGACTGGCCGAGGCGAAGCTGCATGTGCTGCGCTCCGCGTCCTCGGCCGGGTCCGACGGCGAGAGGCTACGGTTCCGGTTCACGACAACGTCGCGCCGGGCACAGGCAGCGGTGCTGCAGCTCGACCCGATCGCCGATCGCGCCGAGTACAACACGTTCCTGCACGTGATGGGCGACTCCGACGCCCGCGACGTGCACGAGCTCGTGACAGCACTGCTTGCCGGCGGCTCGGATGAACGTGCATTAGGGCAGCGGGCCGAGAACCTCGGTCTGACCGACTGGGAGGTATGGGCGGCCGAACGGCCATCCGCCGCTGAGATTATCGACACCGGAGCGCGCGTCACGGTCATGGACCTGGGAGGCTTCCATGATCCCCTGGAACCGCTCGCCGTCAGTCTGGATGTTCTCGAATCGCTGTGGCTGCGCCGCGGCAGTCACACCCCGACGCTCCTGGTCATCGATGAGGCGCACAACCTGTGCACCGCAGAACCGTCGGGGCCGTTGCATACAGCCGTCACCGAGCGGTTGATCCAGATTGCCGCCGAGGGCCGCAAGTACGGGCTCTGGCTCTTGCTGTCGACCCAACGGCCGTCGAAGATCCACCCACAGGTGCTCACCCAGTGCGATAACCTCGTCCTGATGCGGATGAACTCCCGTGGAGACCTGGCCGAGCTGTCCCGCGTTTTCGGCTTTGTGCCCGAGTCCATGCTGATGGCATCGCAATTCTTCGCACAAGGCGAGGCTCTCGTCGCTGGAACCTTGGCCGCCACACCCGCGATCATCCGGATGGGCGCACGTCTCACCGCCGAAGGCGGCAGCGATGTAGCGGTGCCTCGTCACTGACCGAGCCTCAATAGAGTCCCGGCTCGCGTCCCCGCCCGCCCGCGAGGGCCCAACCATCAGCGACCGTGGAAAGGCCCGGCAGACCGGCAGGCCACCCCCCACCAGTACGCGAAGATCGATAGACCTATGAAGGGCGATCACGTCAATTCGCGCGGTGCATCCAGGTTGAGCCGCATTTGGCACCGTCCTCACCGTCGAGCTCAACGTGCTGGTTGGAGGGCCCAGCAACCGCTGCGCCGAGCGCGGACGGGTTCATAAATCGCGACCGCGCAGCTCGGCGACGCCGCGAGCTACTAAAAGATTCGGTCGGCGCTGAATCGGCCAGCCAGGGCAGGCACGCCGCGATGAGCGCGTTGGCGCACTTCGTCACGGCGGCTCCAAAGCGCGGCTTGATCGACTGCTGCTCTGCCGCGGCGCGCTCAAACTGCTTCTCGCCGGTGTGTTGGCTGATTGCCACAGCCGGTCCGACAAGTGGTGAAAATGGTTCGGCGAGGGTCCGCCGCGAAACCTACTGGCAGCAGCAGAAGAATGGCGCGCAGGCGAAGGACGAGACCCGATAATATGACACTTTACCGCCAGCATGACGGTGACGCCTAAGCCGATGAACCTATCGCTGACGCGTGCCTTGCGGCCGCATGCCCTCAGGGACAAGACCGAAATCGTCCGTAGCAAACTGAGTTTCGGTGTGGATCGATGGAAATCGTGCCCGTCCCAGTCGGAGCCCCTACATCGCGGCGTTGTGGAGTCCGTGCACGCCGGGCGCCCGAACCTTCAGGCGCGCGGATCGAAGAGGCGCGGAGGTGCCTGGCTCGTCAGTCGGTGAGACGGATGGAGATTACGTCAAAGTGCTTTGCGAGCAGCGCGTCATAGACCTCGACAATGTCGCATTCACTCGTGGCGCGGAGCCAAAACCTCGTGCTTTGTCGATCGGTCGACCATTCACCGTGGGCTGCGATGAATCCGCGTAGCACCGGTCCGACAATCGTCCGCACTCGAATGTCGAAGTGCTGCCGCAACGGCTGGTCCTTCTCTCCGTCCCAGTGTGGCCGCACCACGGCTGGTCACCAGCCCGCTGCTCGTCGCGCTTCGGTTCCGTGCACGCAGACCGCCCCTTGCGGCGCTACCAAGATCGGCGAAGTTCGGTCTGCGCAGCTCATGTTAGCTCTTTTCATCGTACCGATCTGCGGTTGACGCGGTGTGCGTGTCCGACCTCAAAGATGGGCATCCCAGATGCTGCACCGCGTCATCCCTGGCGGATAAAGCGTCTCGGGTCGTGTCCGTCAGTCTGCGTCTTGCTCCGTCTGTCCTGGCCGCGACGATATCCGGATCTCCAGTAGGTCCAGGCCGAGTCTTCGGAGACGGTCCAGGATGCCGTGTAGCCCAGCCTGGTCGAGTGGCTCGGTTCTCAACACGGTCTGCGCTGGCTCTCCGATCGAGCTCACTGCACCGAGTTCGGTCAGAAGGTGTGTTGGGACCGAGCCCATGACGTGTACTTCCCAAGTCTGTGCGCGCATGCGTCCTCCCTCACGCAAGGGACTCATGCTCAACGGTCCGCTGTCGACGGCGGCGCACGCCTCCCCCACTGCAGATGAGTTCCGAGGGATCGCTCAGAGAACTGAAAGCTCTCGGGCTCGGCGTACGGCTTCGGTTCGCCTGCTGACGGCCAGCTTTCGCAGGATGCTGCGAATGTGGGTACGCACAGTGTTCACCGATACGAAGATCGCTGCTGCGATCTCCTCGGTGGACAGCAGCTCGGAGAGGAGGCGCAACACCTCGATTTCGCGGTCGGTGAGCGGCTCGATCTCCGCGAGGCGTGGCGCCGACGCGCTGCCCGAAGAAGCCTGGCGGACGGCCGCCCGTGCGGGCTTGGCCACTGTCGATAACGACGGGTTCAGCCAGGCGGCGGCGGCGCCCAGCGATAGATCAAGCCGCAGCAGCCGGCGCAGCACCAAGGTGGAATCAATGAACGGTCGTCGCATCGCTTCTGGTTCGGCTGACTCCAGGGCCCGCCGCGCATCGGACACCGCACGCGAGACCTCATCCTTATCGACATATCGACATGCCCGCGCGATCCGGGCCGCGACGAGAACATCCACCGGCAGTTCGGCGTCGTCGGCGACATCGCGTGGAGAACACGACGATCGAGCACCGAGCGAGGTTGCCCGATCGCGAACGGGCTCGGCGCGAGACACGTGCGGGTCGACGAGTGCATCGACAATGGCGGTCGCCCGCTCCGGTCGGCCCCGCACCAGCTGGATTTCGGCCTGTTCCAGCAGCACTCGCTCAAGCGCCCAGCGGGGAGATTCTCCTTCATTGACGAACGGCTCCAGCACTCGTTCGGCGGCATTCAAGTCGTGCCGAGACCGGAGCAGACGTGCCTGCACAACCGCAAGCAAGGGCTGCACCAACCTGTCGTCGGCGCCCCTCGGACGTTCATGGACCCGCGACACCCAGCGTCGCGCTTCCACGTGGTGGAACTGTTCGCAGTTGACCCACGCCATCGCGAGGGCCGCGGCGGCTGAGCGGCGGTCGCCGGCGAGACCGCAGTCGTTAGCGAGGCCCTCGGCAGCCCGGGCCAGCTCCTCGGCGCGCCGCAAGTTACCGTGTGAGGCTTCCAGCAGGGCGAGCGCGCCCATAGCGGCACCCTTCAACCGACGCGAGCGGGCGACGTCACAGGCGGTCAAGGCCGCCCGCAAGGCGTCTGCCGAGGCGTCGCGGTCACCGGCATTCATCATCAGCGTCGTCGCACGCGACACTCGCAGGATTGCGGACAGCTCTGCCGCTCGTACTTGTTGACTTCTCCACATCTGCGAAAGCAATGCCTCGGCGTGGTCAGCGGCCTCCAGCGCCTCAGCGCAGTCCGTTTTGCGGCCGGCCGCAATTGCCACATGCACGACTGCCGCCGACACTTGCAGCGTGATTGGACCATCTTCGTCGGCGGCCAGTCGAGCTACCTCGTCAGCGTCAGGCTCAGAGACCTGGACTCCGCAGCTAAGGTCCCATGCAGCGCGCAGTAGCGACGCCGACCCTCCGCTGAGGTGATCAGCCAGTGACCGGGTGACTGCGGCGTACGGACTGCGATCCTGAGCAATCAGGGAGCCGACTGCGAACGTCTCGACGAGTTGCGACGCGGCGTATTCCCAGTCGCCGCCGGAGATCGCGTGCTCGACGGCCGAGACGCAGTGTCCTGCTTCGGCGAACCATCTTGCGCACCGGAGGTGCAATTCGGAAACGTCGTCTGGCGACTCGAATTGAAGCTGGGCTGACAACAGTGCACGGAATAGCGGATGGACCCGGTAAGTCCCGGCCGGATGCGCCGAACGGCCGACGAAGACGTTGGCATGGACGAGAGCAGCGAGCGTTCGTCGTCCGTCGGCGCGGTCCGTGAGGCGATCCACGAGATCCGGCCAGAGCTGTTCGATCACACTCGTGCGAAGCAGGAACTCACGAATTTGCGGCCGCTGGGCCTGCAGCACCTCGGCGAACAGGTACTCGGCAACATTTCCGTCCTCGCAGGCCAGGGAGTCGACCAACTCGTCCGGGTCGGTTCCTTGCTGAAGCGACGCCGCGGCCAGGCGAAGCCCAGCTGCCCAACCCTCGGTCAATTCCGTCAGGGATGTGGCTATCTGGTTCGAGACGGTCAGTCCCAAGCTGGTCAGGAGTGTCTGTGTTTCGGCAGGCGTGAACGCAAGCGCGTCCAGTCGCAACTCGGTCATCGACTCGGTGAGGCGGTACCTGTGCAGCGGAAGCTGAGGATCGGCACGACCGCAAATCATCAACCGCAAGCCCGGATGGGCATGTCGGATCAAGAAGTCCAGTCCCGCGGTGGTCTCCGAGTCCAACGAGCAATCCGCGCCGTCCAGGACGAGGACGACGGGCTGAGGCAGTCTCAAGATGTCGGCGGCGAGCCGCGCGAAGAATGACGTCGAGGTAGCATCGCCCAACGACAGCCGCCGCACCTGCGGAAGGCTGACCCCAGCCCGTTCAAGAGCCTCTATAAGGCAGGGCCAAAACAACTCTGCTCTGTCGCACGCGTCGTCAACCGTCAGCCAAGCGATGGGCCATGGCACGGTCTTAGCGTCGACCCACGACGCCGCCAACATCGACTTCCCCGCGCCGGCGGGAGCGCAAATTAGCGTAAGCGGCTTGTTGCGCACACTGCGGTTCAGGTGATTTACCAGGCGCGTCCGGACGATCCGTGTGACCGGCATCCGGCCAGGCGCGAAGATGGAGTCGAGGAGCGGTTCATCGGGACCCGGCACGTCCCCCACGCGGTGGGCACTAGTTACCGAGTACAGTTCAGTCGCGGACATCTGTTTGCCCCTAAGCATGCCGGCCTGCCGTCAGGGAAGACACTAAGGCCGCGGCCGACGCCACCGCCTCCCCCAAAAGGGCTGATCCGGATTGAGCCATATGTGGCCTATGGTGTAATCCTGGGTCATGACGCAAGAAGGCCGATTTGCTGTGCGCGGGCAACCGCTTCCGCCCGGGAGTGGGCGTCCAGCTTTTGATAGAGCGACGTCACATGAGTCTTGATCGTGCTGCGCGACACGGACAGGCGTGTCGCCATCTGACCCATGGTCAGGTGAGTTGAGAGGAGCGGCAGGGCCCGTAGCTCGGCGGCGGTCAAAGACGTCACTCCGCCGCTGACGACCGGTGGTTGGCCATCGAGGCACATCCGCAGCCTTTCGACGCGGCTGGTGAGTATGCCCACCCGCGGGCGCCGACTCAAAACCGCGTCCATCTCCCGAAGCATGGTGGTCGCCGCTGCTTGATCTTCCAAAGCCAGTGAAGCGTTCGCCAGTTCCAGCAGCACCATCACGGCGTACCACGGCACGGCATATGACAGCAACGGCCGAAGCCGTTGACTGTTGACGATGGCCGCGCGCGCCCGCCTCTCGTCGCCGGTATGAGCCTCATGCCGAGCCGCGGTGGCGAAGACCACAGCGCTGGTCATCAAGGCACCGAGCCGCAGCGCGCGGACGCGTTCGACCTCGGCGTCGATTAGGCGGCCGGCAGCGGTCCAGTCATCGTTCTCCATTGCAAGTATTGCCCGGTTGGCGTTGGCATTGATGACCGATCCGAAGGCGGCGACGCGGTGTCCGAGTTCGTTGACGTCCTCGAAGCAGGCAAGTGCCGCATCGGGGTCGCCGAGCAGCAGCTTCGCGGCTCCCTCCAGGTATATCGCCTGGACGTATTCCCGATTCACGACTCGATTGAGCTGGCGTACCCGCTGCCCGTAGTCCCGCGCGTCGAGCAACATGGCGTCTGGGCCATCGGGGCACATGTAGGCGCGCGCGCCAGACAACCACAGGGAGGACAGCACAGATCGCGATGTAGCCCGTTCGGCCATCATCCGCCAGTAGTCAGCAGCGGCCGGATGGCCGGTGAGCGCATAGGTGATCGCAGCCTGCGCGGCGGATTCTGGATGCTCTGCGAGGGCTCCGACACGCTCCAGCCAGTCGAACCAGCGCGACAGCGTGCTGGCCCGGCCGACCGCTAGTGTCCGGGATCCAATCATCCCAACCAGCCGCACGATTCTGCCCACGTCATTTGCCGCGATTGCGTATTCGACGGCCGCCTCGCCCATTCCATATTCCTCGCACCACTGTGCCGCCCGCTGCAGGAGCGCCCGGTGCAAGTTAAGGTCGCTGCGGTCGAGTTGGGCGCGAAGGACGTCCCGAAACAGGCCGTGGTAGCGGTACCAACCGTTGGTGCCGTCCAGCGGGACAAGGAGCAGATTCGACCGAGCAAACCTCTCGAGGCGGACCGCCGAACCATGTTCGGACAGCACGGCATCGCAGAGCGGTCCGCAAAAACGCTCCAGCACGGAGATACCGGTGAGGAAGTTGACGTCTGCGGCGGATAGGCGCGACAAGAGTTCGGTGCGGACATAGTCAGCGACGAGATCGAAATTATCAGTGATCGGCGCCGGCGCAGTGCCGGATCTGCTGCCGTGTCTGGCGGACAGCGCGGCAAGGTAGAGACCGACTGCCCAGCCCTCAGTGCGCTCGTGAAGGCGCACGACATCTGCGCGAGGCAGACTCAGGCCCGCAGCCGCCACCAGGCGGCCGCTGCTTGCGACATCGAAGGCCAAGTCCGCGCGGCCCAACTCCATAACCCTGCCGTCGGCTCGCAGGCGCCCAAGCGGGAATGCGGAAAAGAACCGAGCGGCCATCGCGAACTGGCAGCCGTTGGCGAGATACGGAATCAACGAAACCAACGCGTCGAGCGACTCGCCTTCTTCGAGGACATGCGCGTCGTCAAGCACCAGGAGCACCGGGGCGGCGATCTGTGCCAGCGCCCCTCCTAACCGCGGGACGACCATTCCCGGGATCGACGCTCCGGGCGTTGCAAGCGCGTCGAACACCTGCTGCGCCAGTGGTACGACTCGGTCCACGGCGACGGCCAGATGCGTCAGCAGTACCACAGGATCGTTGTCATGGGTATCCAACGTCAGCCAGGCGGACGCTCGGGCATCACCTTCTGCCCACTGCCCGAGCAGGGTGGTCTTGCCGTATCCGGGCGGAGCCTGGATGAGGACGAGCGGCACCGCCCAGCTGCTCCGCAGGGTCTGGACCAGACCCGGCCGCTCGATCAAGCCGTCTCTGGCGGCGGCGCCGAAAAATTTCGACTCGACAAGTTCCACCGGCAGCTCGCGACCAGGCGATCCGCCAACGTGCTGGCCACCAGATTGGCGCTCTTCTGGCCTCCGCACCCCCCCATCATAGGCGAGTCCGCGCGCGCCGATACCCCAGAAAGGGCAATCCCTGGGATGCTGACAGCTGGCCGCTCACGCGGCGGGTTTTCGGCTACCGCACGACCCTCGCTGCCTGTGTGTGCGCCTGTTCGGCCGCCAGACCCGTGCGTTCAGCCGAATACACGTCGCGGGCCGTATCGATCGCCGCGGTCGTGAAGGCACGTTCGCGTCGGGTCTCGCGGGTGAACGCGAGCGCCCAGGTGAGGATGGCGCCGATCCGATTGCGGTATCCGGTGAGGAACGCGATGTGGATGAACAACCAACACAACCACCCGGCCAACCCGTCGAGGCTGCCCTTGCGCATTGCGATGACCGCGTGGCCGCGGGCGATGTATGCGGCACCTCGGGCTGTACTCGGAGGAGATCGGCAATACAGGCGAACAGCTGGGCAACTTCCCGCAGGCATTCACCCACCTCGCGCTGATCGACCCAGCGATCGCCCTGAACGCTCGACTCGATCAGACCGATAACAACCGCGGCAACGGCACCGCGGCCAGCCCCCCCGCCACCAGCTTTGCCGGGAGCACCGGCGGCGGGTAAGTAGTCGCCCCCTCCTGCGAAGCTCGTCCCAGCGCTTCGACTTCCCCTGCGGTCGAGATACCAGACGCCCGGTAGGTCGGCGACGACTCCGGCCAGGACGGCCCATAGCGGCGTGATCTCCATAAGACCCGCCGAAGGTTCGCGCATCGCCCGACGCGGCCGGGAGCGCTACAAGGAGCTACCGGTTAGGAGCCGCACCGCTGCTTCAGTCGGACCTCGACCAAGGCGCTGCAAACGGTCCCCCGGTACAGGCCGGGTGATCCCTGCCAGCCGCATCGCGAGAGCCACCGCAATGAACTCTGCGAGCGAGATGAACGCGCTGCCGCCCGGGAAAAGCAAGGTAACAGCAGCAGCGGCCAGGCCGCCGCAAGGCATCCCATTACCACCACGAGCACGATCGGGTAGACACCATAGGACGCCCCGGCCAGCGCTAAGCCGGGCACCCTCAGCCGCGTACGGCCGCTCGCCCTCCGTTGCACGCCGTCAGCCGTCGGCGAACGCCTCGCGCAGCTTCGCCTCTTGCTCATTGCTGAGGTTGGTGCGGACGAGCTCGGGGTGCGTACCCTTGAACGCGTCGCGAACCTTGTCCGCGACCGCGCCCTCGCTCATGAGGAACAGCGCCGAGGTGCCGGGTGTGATCTGCTCGCGCGCCTGACGGATGAACTCGTCATCGATTCCCACGTCGGTCATCGAGCCCATCAGCGCGCCCATCCCGGCGCCGATCGCCGCGCCGAGGAACGGCACGAAAAAGATCAGCCCGAACAAAAGGCCCCAGAAGCTGCCCCCCAGCGCGCCGCCGGCTGCCATGCTGTGCATCTGGTGCGTCTTCGGCTTGCGCTTGTCCGCTGGCCAGGTCACGACGGCGCCGTCGAGCAACCGGATGGCCTGTTCGGTCTGCAAGCGCTCCAGCGTGTCGAGTGCGTCATCGGCGCCTTCGGCGGTGTCGAACTTCCATACGCTCAGGGTGGCCATCGGATCTCCTCGGTCGAGTTCGTAGCTGTCGGGTGTTATTTGAGCACTGAATCGGGTCCGCGATATCCCCCGCGCAGGACGAGCTACCGACACCGTCCGGTAGCGCGACGCGCGCAAATCGTCAGCGCGGCTCGAGCGGCAACGACATCACCGCCGCTATGAGCAGTTGCAACAACCAGCCATTGCCGGCGTCGCCTTGCACCGGCTGGATGGGGTAGGGCGTCGCGGCTTCCACGGAGGAGTGCTCCCACAGTCGCGCGTCCCAGCACCCACCTCCGCGATGTTGTCGTGTTACGCGCAGACAAGCCTTCTCCGCATCACGGTCGGGGCCGGTGATGACCCTTGACATGCAACGCCGCGAGCTTGGCTTGCTCCTACCAGTCGGGTGTCAGCCAACCTATTGCCGGGCCATGGCCATGCGCATCTCTGCCTCGGTGTCGGTGATGAGATCGCCAGACAGGTCGACGGTGACGGTGTGCAAGGCGCCAGTGAAGGGGAACGGCGGCTGGTAGTCGGTGGTGACTGCGGAGCCGGGGTTGTGGCCGCAGCTCAGCCCACCGGGGTTGAACGCGACCGGGGTGGTGACCGGGAACTCCTCTTGAGCGATGAGCTGACCGTCGACGTACAGCTGCGCTCGCCCGGGAGAACCCTTGCCCGCGGTGAGGTCGGGTTTGTCGGTGGGCTCGAACTCGAACCGCAGCTGATGCCGGCCCGCGGGCAGCGCCTCCGGCGCGCGCACCTGGTAAGTGGCGCGGGCGACGTAGTTGTGGGCGTAGCACAGCCTGCTGTCCTTCACGTAGAACGACCAACCACCGGCGTTGCTGCCCTGGCACAGCAGCACCCCTTCGGCGCCGCCCTGCGGGATTTCGGCGTCGGCGGTGATGCTGTGCGGCCGGTTGCACACGCGTGGGCCTACCCACAACGGCAGTGTCTGGGTGCCGGGCCGGTAGATGTATTCGGCGCGCGGCTCGGCGATTTGCGGGCGCTCGACCATCATCCGCTCCACGGCGCTGCCGTCGAGCGGGAACACGTTGTACTTGCCGGCCTCGGTGTACCACGTCGCGATCAGCTCGATGAGTTTGCCCCGGTGCGTCTCCGCCACGTCGTGGTTCTCGGCGGGGTCCTTCGCGATGTGGTACAGCTCCCAGTGGTGCGCATCCAGGTCGCCCAGTGTCTCGGCGGTTATCGCCGCGCCGAACGGCTTGCCGGCCTCGGTGAACGACGGGCCGGGCCACGGGCACACAGCCCGCCATCCGTCGTGGTCGACGGCGCGGTGGCCGAACATCTCGAAGTACTGCGTGCGGTGCCGGGTCGGGGCGGCCGGGTCGTCGAAGGTGTGGGCGAAGCTGACGCCGTGGATCGGCGACTGGGTCACGCCCCGAACCGTGGCAGGCGGCTCGAGGTGCAGCGCGTCGAGGACCGTGGGCACCATGTCGATGATGTGTGCGTACTGCGTGCGGATCTCCCCGCGCGCCCCGATGCCGGCGGGCCAGTGCACCAGGAATGGGTCAGTGGTGCCGCCCCGGTAGGTTTCCCGCTTCCACCGACGGAACGGGGTGTTGCCCGCCCAGGTCCAGCCCCAAGGATAGTGCCCGAAGGTGGTGGGTCCGCCCAGCTCGTCGATCTTGGCCAGGCTCTCCTCAAGCGACTCCTGCGCGTTGTTGAAGAACTGCAGCTCATTCGTGGTGCCGGTAGGGCCGCCCTCCGAGCTGGCGCCGTTGTCGGACACCACCATGATCAGCGTGTTGTCCAGCTCACCGATCTCCTCCAGGAAGTCGAGCATCCGGCCGATGTGGTGGTCGGTGTGCGACAGGAACCCCGCGTAGACCTCCATCATTCGAGCCGCCAGTCGCCGGGCCTCCGGGGGCAGCGAGTTCCAGTCCGGCACGTCCGGGTCGTGCCGCGACAGCTCCGCGTCCGCGGGCATGACGCCCAGTTCCTTCTGCCGGGGCAGCACGCGTTCGCGGTAGGCGTCCCAGCCGTCGTCGAACTGGCCGGCGTAGCGGTCGGCCCACTCCTTGGGCACGTGGTGCGGAGCGTGCGCCGCTCCGAAGCAGAGGTTCAGGAAGAACGGCTTGTGCGGCGCAACCTGCTTGGCGTCGGTGATGAACTGGAGCGCCTTGTCGGTCAAATCCGCGGTCAGGTGGTAGCCCTGCTCCGGGGTGCGCGGCGGCTCGACCTGGTGGTTGTCGTAGGTCAGGTCCGGATACCACTGGCTAGTGTCACCGCCGAGGAACCCGTAGAACCGCTCGAACCCCCGCCCCAGCGGCCACCGGTCGAACGGCCCTGCTCCGGACTCGAACTCCGAGGGCAGCAGATGGTACTTGCCGACCATGTACGTGCTGTACCCGTGCGCGAGCAGCATCTCGGACAGGAACCCGTTCTCGAACGGGATGCTGCCGTTGTAGCCTGGGTAGCCGGTCGCGAGCTCGTTGATCGCCGCGGTGGCGTTCGCGTGGTGGTTGCGCCCTGTGATGATGCACGACCGGGACGGTGAGCACAGTGCGGTGGTGTGCATGTTGTTGTACAGCAGCCCTCCGGCGGCCAGCCTGTCGAGGTTCGGCGTGGCGATCGGGCTGCCATAACAGCCGAACTGCCCGTATCCGACGTCATCGAACACGATGAACACAACGTTAGGCGACCCAGGCTGCGCCCGCAGCGGCCGCGGCCACGCCGAGCTCGACTCATCCGTCGTCCGACCGATCACGCCCGGGAACGCCGTACCTGGCTCGTATTCATTGAGCGACATCTTGTCTCGCCTTCGGTGGTAGGCCGCCGTGTCTTCTATTCCTCATGTCTTCTACAGTTCAATTTGCGCCCGGGAGGCGAGGACTCCCTTCTCCAAGGTGGATGATTCGCTAGGAAATGACCGGTCGTCGGCGGATCAGGTCCAGTGCCCCCGGCGTCTTCAGGTGGCTCCGATGCCTGCGCTTACAAGTCGCACGGACCCGAAGGATGGTCATGGTTGCGCCGGATCAATCGGCGGCGCTGTGCGGCGACGACGCGAGATCAGCGGCCAAGCACCTTGCTCTTCTCGAGCTCGAACTCTGCCTCACTGAGCGCTCCTTGCTCCTTGAGCTGAGCCAGTTCCTTGAGCAAGGCAACCTTGTTCCCCACGTCCTCATCTGGTGGCTGCGTCGGCGTGGTTTCAGGCGGCTGTTGCTGTGCCTGGGCTTGTTGAGCCCACCGTCCCGCCTGTCGACGCGAGACACGATTCGACACCGAGGTTGCAGTGCCTGCTATGACGGCAGTACGGGCAACCCCGCGAATCAGACCGGGCATCGCTCTGCTCCTTCCAATGCGTCAAGTAGCTGATTTGAGTTCACTCGGACATCTCGAGAGCGTCTATAAGCGTGGCCAGGGGAATGCGGCCACTCGCGACCAGTTGCGCACCACCCCGGCGAAGCGCCGCAACGAACGGAGCCGCCCACCGATTCTCGTAAACCATGATCGCCGCGGTCGTTCCTGGCTCGAGCGCGGCGCCGGCCTCGCTGAGGTCGTCGTCGCCCAGCAACCCAGACGACGCTCCGTCGAATATTGCGAGGTTGACGCCGCCTTGGCCATCGAAGTCGGTCGCAGCCGCGGACCGCAGCGCACCGTTCGATTCCTTTCGGAGAAAGACTAGATCGAGAATCCGGATAAGGCCACGATCGACCAGATCCACGAGCAGCGGAAGCCCCTCCCCGCTCATCCGGTCATTCGGGTACTCGACGACCAAGTAGTCGATCGGGCCTAGCTCGTCCTCGGCAGTCGTACTCACGGCTGGAACTCCCTCCTGGGCCTCGTGATATCCGTTCGCCGGACTACCCGGTCTGTCTGCACACTTCCCCTGGCTCGGTGCCGGCGCATCACCCACCACGGACGACGTTCGACGGCCTTACGCGATGAACTGTCCGGAGACTCGGTTCAGGTACACGTTGGCTGGAAGCAAACCACTCAAGTAGCATAGCCGGCTCAGCGCAGGCCGCCCCCGAGGCGGGCGTGCCTGGCGTACAGCAGTCATCCATCGGGCGTGATGCACCGCATCCGAACGGGGTGAAGCGTGGCACGCCAAAAGGGGGAGTTGCGATCGGGGCGGCGGTTCGTCCCTCGCCTTGATCCTCAAGCCTTACATCGAAGGTCGACTGCTGCTGGCCACGCACGGTGATCGGCCTCGCCGTCGCCGCATTCGCCATCGGCTATGCGCAGATCACGAACAAGAGCCCGTCCGATGTGCTCTTCTCCGGCCAGGCCGCATTGGGACCACTTCTGGCCAACACCGCGCGGTACTCGGTGGCCTCACTAGTCGTGCTGCTGATCTGCAAGAGTCTCGCGTACAGCTTGTCGCTCAGTGGATTCCGTGGCGGACCGGTCTTCCCGGCCATGTACATCGGCGCGACCGGCGGCATTCTGCTCGCCCATCTACCGGGACTACCGATGGTTGCTGGCGCTGCGATGGGTATCGGGGCGATGTGCGTCGTCATCCTCCGACTGCCTCTCACTTCGGTCCTGCTCGCCACCCTGCTGCTGCAATCCGACGGGCTCGCCGTCATGCCGCTGGTCATCGTCGCCGTCGTAGTGGCGCACGTTCTCGCCGCGCGCTTCGCAACTACCCCCGTGAGGCAGAGTCCTTGACGCCCGTCACCGCACCGGCAGAGCCAGCGAGTAGCAGCTGACGCGCCTTGAGTGAGCGCCGACACGCCGACTACGGCTCGCCGACCACCCGGCCAGGGGTCTCGTCGGGTACCCCCTGAGTCCGCGCAAGGTCAGACGTCTTGTCTGCGTGCTCTTCCTTGCGCGCCAGACCGACCTGCACCGCGCCGACCACGACGCGTGCGATCAGGCCGAGCAGTATGAGGTTGCCGAGCATTTCGACGATGGTCACACTGCGTGCGACCTGTGACACTGGCGTGATGTCACCGAAGCCCACGGTCGTAAAGACGGTCACCACGAAGTAGAGCGCATCCAGGCGGGTCATCGGCTGCGAGTAGCTGCCAGGATGAACGTGCCCGACCAAGTAGGCGATGGTCGCGAACAGCAACAAGAAGAAGGGCACCGAGGTCGCCGCGGTCTGCATCGCCCGAAGCCTCGGGTACCGAGCTCGGGTGATCGCATTGACCTGCCAGGCGAGCAGGGCGCCGACCAGCGCCAGCCCGAGCACGAGCTGCGCGCCGACGGCGTCATCGATACGCCGTGGGTGCAGCGGCATCAGGAAGTACAACACCACCATGATCACCGCCGCGGCTAGCGACCTCAGCAGGGAGATGAGGGCGAGGTAGCGCGCCGGCCGGGCAGCATCGGCGTCACGGGCCGGCGAGGCGTGCGACCGCCGAGGGCGACGAGGAGACATACCCGCCTCCCGATCAGGTGGCGGACGAGGCGACCCGCACGTCACCACGATGCAACCCGACCGCGGCTCGCCGCCTCCTCCGCAGCGGATGAGCCCACGCGCGCCGCCAGTCTGCTGACCAATCCGCTGGCTTCGCAGGCCGGTATCGTCCCGCGAGTAGAGGGAAGGCTGGTGAGCAAGCCACCAGCGACCCCGGCCTCCTCCGCCACGGATGATGACAACCGCATCCCAGGCGCGGAGGCTAGTGACGTGCTCATTCAGTCCACTGCACGCGGTCGATGATGTGATGTGATGGAAGCGACGCGGCCGCGAAAGCGCTCATCCGCGGGTCCGACCCGCCCAACCGCTCCCTCGCGCCCTGGGGCTAGGCCCGCGTGTCTGACGCCGAGCGAGCGGTTTGCGCTGGGTCAGTCCGCGCGACTCAGGGTGCCGCCCGCGACTCAGGCCGAGTACACCTCGAGCGGTCGTGCCGACCCGCTCGCGCTGTTGGAGCAGCAAGCAGCGACCCGGCTGCCGGAATTAGTTCCCGTGCGCCATGGCCGAATGCTCGTCTCACCGTTCACCTTCTACCGCGGCGCCGCGGTGATCATGGCTGCCGACCTAGCTCGCGCACCCACGTCGGGATTGTCGGTCCAAGCCTGCGGTGACGCGCACGTCCTCAACTTCGGCGGGTATGCCTCGCCCGAGCGGCACCTCCTATTTGACGTCAATGACTTCGACGAGACCTACCCCGGTCCATGGGAGTGGGACGTCAAGCGGCTTGCCGCCAGCCTCATCATCGCCGGACGGGAGAACGGGTTTGCGACGAAGGACCGCCGAAAGACCGTCCTTGCCATGGTCGAGCAATATCGGCGGACGATGGCGCAGTTGGCCGGCATGGGTGATCTCGCCGTCTGGTATGCACGGGTGGATCTGGACACGAGCCTGCAGCAGAAGTTCAAGCCGTTGGACGGGCTGGTCGGAACACTCGACAAGACGCAGCGCAAGAACCTTTCCAAAGCGATCGCCAAGGCGCGCACCCGGGACAGTCTTCAGGCATTCAGCAAACTCGCTCACGTGGTCGACGGTGGTCCCCGCATCATCGGCGTGCCACAACTCATCGAACCGGTCTTCGACCTGCTGCCCTCCCTCGACCGCATGCAGTTCGAAACTGAGATGCGTGACCTGCTCAAGCGCTATCGCCGCACTCTTTCCAGCAACCATCGAATCCTCCTGGACCGGTTCGAGGTCGTCGACATGGCCCGGAAGGTCGTCGGTGTGGGCAGCGTCGGGACTCGTTGCTGGATTGTTCTGCTACGCGGACGTGACGACGGCGACCCGTTGTTCCTCCAGGTCAAGGAGGCGCAGCGATCGGTACTCGCCGACCACCTCGCTCAAAACACCACGCCGCGTACCTACCGCAGTGAAGGCCAGCGGGTCGTCGCGGGCCAACGACTCATGCAGTCCGCAAGCGACATCTTCCTCGGCTCGGAGACCGCGGCCGGGGCCGACGGCCAACGCCGTGACTTCTACGTCCGGCAACTGCGCGACTGGAAGGAATCGGCGGTGGTGGAAGCCATGCCGTCCAAAGGGCTGCGCATGTACGGCGCGCTCTGCGCGTCCACCCTTGCACATGCCCACGCCCGGTCCGGCGACCGTATCGCGATCGCTGGCTACCTAGGTGACGACAGTCAGTTTCCACAAGCCATCACCGAGTTCGCCGAACTGTATGCCGATCAGAACGAACTCGACCACTCGGCCTTAGCCGCCGCCGCCGAAACCGGCCTCATCGCCGTGCAAACCGGCGTCTAGCCAGTGGCGAACAAACGGCTGCTTTGCTCGAGATCGCCACGGGCCATTACATAGACCGCGGCTGATGAGGCGAGAGACACCTCGGCTCATCACACTACTTTTCGACGCAAGGCCTTTGCCGGGACGAGCATCTCCCTCAAGCAATAGGCCGTGATGAGCCGATCCTGAACTCGATGCCGCCGCGGATCCTCACGCACGCCGGACAAGATGCGGTCGCGCCGCGCGGCGCGACCGCCGGCGGAGCAAAGCACCGCACGTCCCCGCTCTGGCTATGTCTCCGCTCTTCTCTGCGCGGCTGAAGTCATACAGCTGGGGTGATACCCGCTCGCGCGGTCAAGCGAAGCCTGAACGGTGTCGGTCGATCTCAACGCCCAAGATCAGAATGGCGCCGCGCCGGGGCGGGTCGCTCGGCTGCGCACGCGTGCGCAGCAGACTGCGGACCGCTACCAGGAGCTCGCGCAGCGTCGTCCACTGCTCGGGCTGCCGTTGACCTTCGCCGCCCTGTATCCCGCGCGCCAAGGGCTGATGATGGCGAGTGCAGTGGCGTTTCGGCTGTTCTTGTGGCTCATGCCGCTGGCACTCCTCGGCGCCGGCATCCTCGCCGGCGTCTCCAACAACTCCGGAAGCAACCTCGAGTCGGCGCGCAAAGTCACCGGCATCACCGGGGCGGCCAGCCAGCAGATCGTCATCGCGCTCGAGCAGGGTCACAAGTCCTGGTGGATTGCCGTGTCCGTCGGCGGGTGTGGCTTCCTCTGGGGAAGCCGCACGCTGATGCGGAGCCTGGTCATCGCCAACGCCCACGCCTGGGAGGCAACGGCGCGTAAGACGCCGCAGAAAGCGCTGCTGCTGACGACATTGGCCTTTGCCGGCATGTTCATCACGCTCATCCTCGTCATGACCGCCGCTGCGTGGCTGGATCGGCACATGCCGCTCGGCGTGATCATTGCGGGCGTTCTCGAGACCACCGCTGCCGGTACCTTCTGGTTCGCCGTGAGCACGCGCCTGCCGGACAGGCGGACTAGCTGGACCGATCTGCTCCCCGGTTGCGTCATCGTCGGCGTCGGCCTCGCTGCCCTGCATGTGCTCAGCCGCGTCTACCTGCCTAAGCGGTTCGAGAGCTCGTCGAAGCTCTACGGCGCGCTCGGCGCCGCCGGTGTTGCTCTAGGCTGGTTGCTGATCTTCGGCCAGCTGATCGTGGGCGCTGCGCTCGCGAACTCGCTGTGGCATGACTACCGCACCGGCAGGGTGCAGGCGAGCAGCCGTGCATGAGCGCCATCAGCGCGAACAGGGAAGCGCTCCGAATCTCATCAAGCGACACCGCCCGCCGACCGGATCACATCCAGCAGCAGGCCATCACGACAAGCTCATGCGCCGCCCGTGAGCCACACATGCTGCTCGGGCCTCTCAGCCTTGGCTGCGGCAACCCTGAGGAGTGCGGCGGATGGGCCACCGCTCTTTGCAGGCCTCCGATACGTCAAATCACAGAGAGAAGACCGACCGAGTGAGGTTGCTTCAGCGTAGGCTGCTGTGTCCGTTCGTCAACCAAGCCGAACTGGGCGCACTCCTGCGAACTGAGTTGGCCCAATTGCGGGCCGATCGCTCCGCTAGCCTTCAGAGCGCCGCAGAAGTCAACGCCGCGCTGAGGCTCGAACGGTCATTGGAGCAGGTCATCGCTGGCTTGTATGCGACGGATGCGAATACCGACGCCCTGAAGGCCATTGTCAACGAGTGGCGGAAGCGCCCCCCGCTCCGCCTGGATCCAGAGCGGTGCGACGTGATTGCCGTCAGCGACTCTCCCCGTAAGCGTTCTTTTGCGGCCGGGCACACGGGAAGCGGCGGTGCCCGTCACCCTGCACAATGACGCTCGACGCTCTGGCGGTCGAGGACTGCCGCCGCCGCTGCGCTGACGACCTGGCGACCGAAGTAGACGTCGAGGGTCATCGACGGGTTGGCGTGCCCGAGTTGATCAGCGACCTGGCGTGCGGTGAAGCCGGCCTCGTCGAGGCGGGTGGCGACCGTCTTCCGGAACGTGTGTGACGTGACCCACGACCAGGGCCCCCGATCGCATCGCAGCCGCTGGCCGCGCGGCCCGAGGAGAAACGAGCCATCGGCGTTCACCTGGTATCCGGTCCGGTTACACACCTCGCAGTCGAACGAGTCGAGGAGCTGGCGCAGGTCGCCGGACACGTTGTTCGGGTCGCGCAAGCCCCCGGCGACGGGTGCGGTGAACACCAGCCCGGCGGATACACCCCGGGCGCGGAGCATCGCGATCGCAAAAGTCGGTACCGCGATCACCCGCCAACGGGCCGCGGTCTTGGGCCGGGCCTGAACCACTAGGCCCTTACCTGGCACCCGCACGACGGTTCCGCTGACTTCCCACGTCCCAACGTCGAGATCAAGAAGCGCGCGACCGTCACGATTGACCTCCACTCGGGCGGCCAGCGCTTCTCCGATCCGACATCCCGTGGCTAGCATCCAGTCGACGAGATCTGCCAGGTCTAGCGTGACGGCGCGTGGGTTCGATCGCAGCCATGACGTGAGGCGCGACCTCTCCTCAACGGTCAGTGCCCGCGGCGACTTGCTCGTGCGGACCTTCAGCCGGCTGCCCGAGTCGCGGACCGGGTTGGTCGGGACGGCGCCGTCGCGCACGGCGAGGCGGAACATGCCCGACAGCGCGCTTCGCGTCGACTTGGCCGCTCCGTGGCCGCTGCGGGCTGTGATGGCCGTGAGCGCGCGGTTAATCACCCCGGGGGTTACCTCACGGAGCCGCAGCTCCCCGAGCGCGGGCTTGATCTGTGTCTTGACGATCGAGCGGTACGTCCGTTCGGTGCCAGTTGACCAGCTTTCGCCCGAGTCGAGCCAGGCATTCGCCAGATCGCGCAGCCGGGTGCTCGGCGTGACACCAGCGCCGGCTCCCGGTGCCTGGCGCTTGTTCAGTTCCGTCTTCAGCGCGCGTTCGGCGGCCGCTCTGGACGGCCCGACTTTGGAGACCAGTCGCACCCGGCCGTCGTAGTCGCGGAACTTCACCCGGGCCTGCAGGTTGCCCGAGGCCTGGGCGGTGAACAGGATCTTGCCAAAGGTGCCCACGGGTAGCGGCGGCCGTCCGACCATGTCGCGCACTCCTCATCCATTTTGGATGAATAAAGGATGCACCACACGCCGACACAAACACAAAGCTCGAAGCAAGACCCGAGATTCCAAGGCTTGCAGCTCCCCCGACTGGACTCGAACCAGTAACCCTCCGATTAACAGTCGGATGCTCTGCCAATTGAGCTACGGGGGATCGCAGCGGCTGGTCCTTGCGACGCCGAGCAAGGATAGCTCATCCGGCGTCACCGCCTTCCCCAGGCTAGGGTGGCAGCGAAGCTGATCCGGCGGCTGGAGGCGATCTTGCGATGAGACTGTCGTTCCTGCTCGGCGCGGCCGTCGGCTACCTGCTGGGCGCGCGAGCCGGTCGTGAACGCTATGAGGCGATCGTCGCGACGGGGCGAAAGGTCGCTGGCAGCCAGACCGTGCAGTCGACCGCCGGCGTGCTGCAGGCCCAGGTCGACGACCTCAAGCAGCGGGCGCGTGAAGCGGTGAGCGACAAGATCCACGCCACGATGCCGGCGCACTCGAACGGCCACAAGCAGTAGGCAGCTGACCGTCGCGCGAGCCGACTCAGGGCGCACCCTGCCACGACGCCCGCAGCGCGGCCAGCCGTGCCTCGACGGCCTCGCGTAACGCGGGCGAGTCCGGCGTTCCCGGTTCGAGTCGCGCCCACCAGCTGACGCCGTCCCGGCCGGGCACGCGCCGCGCGACGAACCGCGCAGCCCCTCCGGGCACCGGGCGCACTTCCGAGCGGACGACACTCGCCTCCACCCGCTTACGAACGGTCGGCGGCAGGTCGCGCGGCACGGTAAGCCGGACGAGCACGGTTGGCCGGTCGAGGAGCATCACTCCGTCGACGACCGCCTCGGTCACCGCGAGCACGTCGTCACGCCACACAGCCTTGTCGATGAACTCCCAGCCGATGCGGCGGGGGCCGTCCCGGAAAGGCCACCACAATCCCCGTGGCGTGGCGACGACGGCACCGCCGCCCGAGACGCTCGCCCACGACACGACGCGCTCGTCGCGATCGAGTCGCTCGAGCAGGTCTGCCGGTGGCTGGTCGCGCCGTCGCAGAAACGCCACTACGCCGAGCCCAGCGCCCGCTCGCGCAACGAACGCTGTTGCCCCTCCAGCGCGATCATCTCCGCAAACAGCCGCGCATGCTTCTCCGGCTCGTCAAGCGGGTTCATCCGCTGCACCCGCGCTTTGAGCTCGCGCACCTCGCGGCCGACGACGAGTTCCTGCACCCGGGCAAGGACGGCGTCAGCGTACTGCTCGGCCGGCAGGTTGGTGCGTAGCGGCTCGACGGCGAGGGCGTTGATCAGGGTGCGGGCGTCTCCGTCGGGAAGGTGCTCGGCTAGCGCCGCCACCCACGACGCACCACCTGATGCGCGGGCTACCCCGCCGCTGGCCAGGATCGCGCGGCGAAGCTCACGGTGCGCGCCTACGAGGAAGGCCTCCTCGGGCAGGGCGTCGAACTCCGGACCGGCAACGCTCGGCAACTGCAACGCGATCTTCAGGGCCTCCCGCTCCACCGACGCGGTCGTCTCGTCGATGACGGGGCTAGCAGCGGGCCGCCGCGTCGAGTCCTCCGACTTGCCACCGGAGCGGGCAGATCGGCGCACCCGGGTTACCACCTCGTTGGGGTCGAGCTCGCCGACCAGACCCGCCAGTCGCCCGGCGTACTGGTCGCGCAGCCCCAGATCCTTGATCCGTGCGACGATGGGCACACCGCGCCGAAGGGCCTCGTTGCGTCCCTCGGGCGTGTCCAGGTCGTAGCGCGCGTTCGTCGTGCGCAGCATGAACTCGACGAGCAGCACCCCGCTGTCCACAAGCTGCCGTACGGCTGCGTCGCCGGACTTCTGCCGAAGCTCGCAGGGATCCAGCCCATTTGGCTCGACCGCCACCCAGGTGTGAGACAAAAACTTCTGATCCTCCGCGAACGCCCGCTCGGCGGCCTTGATGCCGGCGGCGTCGCCGTCGAAGGTGAAGATCACATGGCCGCGGGACTGCTCGGAGTCCATCAGCAGCCGCCGCAGGACGGCGATGTGCTCGTCGCCGAACGCGGTGCCGCAGGTAGCTACGGCCGTCGGCACGCCGGCCAGGTGGCAGGCCATCACGTCGGTGTAGCCCTCGACGATCACCGCCCGGCGCTGCTTGGCGATCTCGCGCTTGGCGAGGTCCATCCCGTACAGCAGGCGGCTCTTCTTGTAGATCGGCGTCTCGGGCGTGTTGAGGTACTTGGCGTCGATCCGGTCGTCGTCGAAGAGCCGCCGCGCGCCGAAGCCGACCACGTCGCCGCTGACGTCGCGGATCGGCCAGAGCAGCCGGCGGTGGAACCGGTCGATCAGTCCGCCGCGCTCGGACGTGCGCGCGAGACCGGCGAGTTGCAACTCCTCGGGCGTGAACTTGCGTGCGAGCAGGTGTTTGGTGAGTACGTCCCACCCGGACGGCGCGTACCCGCACCCGTAGGTCGCGGCGGCCGCGTCGTCGAAGCCGCGTTCGGTCAGGAAGTCCCGGGCCGGTGCGGCCTCGGGTGTGGCGAGCTGCTCGGCGTAGAACTTCGCGGCGGCGGCGTTCGCTTCGATCAGCCGGGCGGTCTGGTTCGCCCGCCGCGGGCCGGGCGCACCCGAGTCGAGGTAGCGCAGCGGGATGCCGGCGCGGGCGGCGAGCCGCTCGACGGCCTCGCCGAACCCGAGGTGCTCGATCCGCTCGACGAACCGGATCACGTCCCCGCCTGCGCCGCATCCGAAGCAGTGGAACAACCCGTTGGCCGGGGACACCGACAGCGACGGGGACTTCTCCTCGTGGAACGGGCAGATTCCCTTGAGGTTTCCGCCGCCGGCGCTGCGCAGTTGGACGTGCTCGCCGATGATCTCGGCGATGGGTGACTTGTCGCGGACGGCGGCGATGTCCTCGTCCCGGATCCGCCCTGCCACGGACGAGAGTCTAGGCACGAGCGCCGACGAGTTCGGCGTGCCATCGGCGAGCGGCGGTGTCGGTCAACGAGGCCACCCGGTCGATCACGGGCCGCAGCTCCACCTCCCCGCCACGTTGCAGCAGCATCTCGACCAGCTCGGTCAGCAGCCGGCGCTGCGCGGCTAGCTGCTCGAAGATGTGCGGACGGCGCATCACGTACTGTGCGGCGACCGCCTTGAGCAACGCGCACTCGGCCGCCGCCCAGTCCGGCACGACCAGCGACGCCGCGTACCGGGTCAGCGGTCCCGCGCCGTGGACGTCGCATGTGGCGGCCACCGCGGCCCCCACGAACCGCCCGGTGAGCTCGCTCGTCGCCCGCTTCGCCGCCACCTGCGCGGCGAACGAGCGGTCATAGCCGGCGAGGTCGCGCAGCGTGGGCAGCGCCAGAAGCTCGTCGAGCACCGGCGCAAGCCGGTCCGCCGTCAGCGGGGAGCACAGCTGCGCCGCCACCCGGCACACCTGCTCGCGGGCCACCTCGTCGAGCACGGCCAACCGGATGTGCCCGGCATGCACGCCGTCCTCGACGTCGTGCACCGAGTACGCGACGTCGTCGGCCCAGTCCATGACCTGGGCCTCCAGACAGGGCCGCCCGTCCGGGGCGCCGGCCCGCAGCCAGCCGAACGCCGCGGCATCCTCGGTGTACACGCCGAACTTGCGGGTGCCTTCGCGGCGCGGCCAGGGGTACTTGCAGGCCGCGTCCAGGCTGGCCCGGGTGAGGTTCAGCCCGGCGCCCTCGACCTTCGGTTCGAGCCGGGTGAGGATCCGCAGCGTCTGCGCGTTGCCTTCGAACCCGCCGCACTCACCGGCGATCCGGTCCAGCGCCTCCTCGCCGTTGTGGCCGAACGGCGGGTGGCCCAGGTCGTGCGCCAGCCCGGCGGTCTCGACGACGTCCGGATCACAGCCGAGCGCCGCGCCCATCTCACGGGCGAGCTGCGCGACCTCGAGGGAGTGGGTGAGCCGGGTTCGCGGAAAGTCGTCCTCGCCGGGGACGACGACCTGGGTCTTGTCGGCCAGCCGGCGCAATGCGTAGGAGTGCAGCACGCGGGCCCGGTCGCGCGCGAACTCCGTGCGGCTCTGCGGGCGCAGCTGGGCACGCTTGGGCGGCTCGGCCACCCGCCGTTCGCCCGCGGCGGCGTCGTACCCGGTCACGCTGAGGTTGGGCGGTTCATATCTGATCGTCGACCCACTCGGTGAAGCGCAGCAGGGTGTCGATCCACACGCCGATCGTGTACTTGAGCTGCTCTCGGGTGGCGCCCACCTCGAAGTCGAACACCTGCTCGGCGCAGATCCCCACCATGCCGTCATCGGGCAGCACCGTGTAGGCCTTCGGGAAGAGCTTGGTGCGGTTCCAGTCGTCGAGCATCAGCGCGACCGGCGCGCGCATCTCGACGGTGAACCTGCGGTTGAGGTACATCCGCGCCTGCAACACCTCACGCTTGTCGCCGTAGTGGAAGAAGTAGAGGCTGCACTTCTCCCACCGGACGGTGAGGTCGCCGTCCTCGTCGATCGAGTGCTTCAGCCCGTACTCGTCGAGGATCTGCTGCAGCACCGGCGTCGTCGGGATGATCATCGTGCTGCCGCGGCGTTCTTGCGACCGGGATGCCATCAACTCGTCGGGCTGGGAGCGGGGACGGCGGCGGAACACCCTTGCGAGCCTACCGAGCGGCGCCGCCCAGCACGGCCTGCTTCGGCCGCTCCCTGAGGCCACGGTCGAGGTAGGCCTGCCCGCGCGGTGAGATGCGGTAGCCCACCTCGAGGCTCTCGGTGAGGCTCAACTCCTTCAGCTTGCGGACGTCGGCCTTGAACGGTTGGGTCGCCATGCCGCGGATCGCTGCCAGGTCGGGCGCTCGCCGCGCCGGGTGCGCAGCGATCAGCTCGAGCACGTCGCGCGTCCACGGGCCATGCCGGCTCGCGTCACCCGCCCGTCGACGATGCCGGCCAGGACGTCGGCGGGGATCCGCATCAGCCCAGCGTGGCGCGGCCCGCTTCCAGCCGGGCGACGGGCACCCGGAACGGCGAGCAGGAGACGTAGTCCAGCCCGACCTGGTGGAAGAAGTGCACCGAGTCGGGGTCGCCGCCGTGCTCGCCGCAGACGCCCACCTTCAGCGTGGGACGGGTCGAGCGGCCGCGTTCGACCCCGATCCGCACCAGCTCGCCGACGCCTTCCTGGTCGAGGCTCTCGAACGGGCTGATGCCGAAGATGCCGTTCTCGAGATAGGCGGTGAAGAACGACGCTTCGACGTCGTCGCGGGAGAAGCCCCACACCGTCTGGGTGAGGTCATTGGTGCCGAAGGAGAAGAACTCGGCGGCCTCGGCGATGTGGTTCGCGGTCAACGCGGCCCGCGGCAGCTCGATCATGGTGCCGACCAGGAAGTCCAGCTGCACGCCGCGTTCGGCGCGGACGTCGCGGGCCACCTGGATGATGTCCTGCTTGACGGTCTCCAGCTCCTGCACCGCGCCGACCAGCGGCACCATGATCTCGACGCGGGGAACCGCGCCGGCGCGGATCCGCTCGGCGCCGGCCTCGAGAATGGCGCGGGCCTGCATTGCGAACAGGCCCGGGATCACCACGCCGAGCCGGACGCCGCGCAGGCCGAGCATCGGGTTCTGCTCGTGCAAACGGTGCACCGCCTGCAGCAGCCGCAGGTCGCCCTCGTTCTCCTCGCCGCGGGCCTCGGCCACCGCCACACGTACCGAGAGCTCGGTGATGTCGGGCAGGAACTCGTGCAGCGGCGGGTCGAGCAGCCGGATGGTCACCGGCAACCCGTCCATCGCCTCCAGGATCTGCACGAAGTCGGCGCGCTGCAGCGGCAGCAGCTCGCCGAGCGCCGTCTCGCGCTCGTCTGCGGTGTCGGCGAGGATGAGCCGCTCGACCAGCGCACGCCGCTCGCCGAGGAACATGTGCTCGGTGCGGCACAGCCCGATGCCCTGCGCGCCGAAGCGGCGGGCTCGCTCGGCGTCGCCGGCGTTGTCGGCGTTGGCCCGCACGGTCATCCGCCGCACTCCGTCGGCGTGCCGGATAAGCCGATCCACCGCCTGCACCAAGTCGTCGGCCTCGGCGGAGTCGGCGCCGATCTCGCCTTCGAAGTAGCGCACCACCGGCGAGTCGACCACGGGCACCTCGCCCAGGAACACCTCGCCGCTACTGCCGTCGATGGAGATCACGTCGCCTTCCTCGACCTCCAGCCCGCCGGGCGCGGTGAAGCATCGGTTCTTGGTCGAGACGTCCAGGGCCTCGGCGCCGCAGACGCAGGTCTTCCCCATACCGCGGGCCACCACGGCCGCGTGGCTCGTCTTGCCGCCGCGGGAGGTGAGGATGCCCTGGGCGGCGATCATCCCGTCCAGGTCGTCGGGATTGGTCTCCCGGCGCACCAGGATCACCCGCTCGCCGCTGCGGCTCCACTTCACCGCGGTGTAGGAGTCGAAGACGACTTTCCCCACCGCCGCGCCGGGCGAGGCGTTCATGCCCTGGGCGATCTTGTGGATTTCGCCGGCGGTGTCGAAGCGCGGGAACATCAGCTGGGCGAGCTGCGCGCCGGTGACCCGCAGCAACGCCTCGTCCATGTCGATGAGGCCCTGATCGACCAGCTGGGTCGCGATCCGGAACGCGGCCGCCGCGGTCCGCTTCCCCACCCGGGTCTGCAGCATCCACAGCCTGCCGCGCTCGATGGTGAACTCGATGTCGCACAGGTCGCGGTAGTGCTCCTCGAGCGTCTTCATGATCGACAGCAGCTCGTCGTACGACTTCTTGTCGATCTTCTCCAGGTCGCCCAGCGGAACGGTGTTGCGGATGCCGGCGACCACGTCCTCACCCTGGGCGTTCTGCAGGTAGTCGCCGTAGATGCCCTGCGCGCCGCTGGCCGGATCGCGGGTGAACGCGACCCCGGTGCCCGATTCCATGTCCAGGTTGCCGAACACCATGGCCACGATGTTCACCGCGGTTCCCAGGTCGGAGGGGATGCGCTCCTGCCGCCGGTAGATCACCGCACGCGGCGTGTTCCAGGACTCGAAGACCGCCCGCACCGCGAGGTCCATCTGCTCGCGCGGATCCTGCGGGAACTCGCGCCCCGCATGCTTGACCACGACGTCCTTGTACGTCTCGACCAGTTGGCGCAGATCATCGGCGTCGAGGTCCAGGTCGGACTCCGTCCCCTTCGCCGTCTTGGCCGCCTCGAGCGCGTCGTCGAAGTGCTCACCCTCGACGCACAGCACCGTCTTGCCGAACATCTGGATCAGCCGCCGGTAGGAGTCGAACGCGAACCGCTCGTTGCCGGACTGCGCCGCCAGGCCGCGCACGGACTGGTCGTTGAGCCCGACGTTCAAGACGGTCTCCATCATCCCGGGCATGGAGAACTTCGCCCCGGACCGCACCGACACGAGCAGCGGGTCGTCGGACTGGCCGAGCTTCTTGCCCATCGCGCGCTCGAGGGCGGCCAGATGCTCGCTCACCTCCTGACCCAAGCCCTCCGGCTCGTTCCCGGAGTTCAGGAACGCCTGGCACGCCTCGGTCGTGATGGTGAACCCGGGCGGCACCGGCAGGCCCAGATTCGTCATCTCCGCGAGGTTGGCGCCCTTGCCACCGAGCAGGTCCTTGAGGTCCTTGTTTCCTTCGGACAAGTCGTAGACGAACTTCGGCATGACGGCACCGTCTCCCGCATCCGGCGCGCCGGCCGGGCTGCCGACGCGTCCCTATGAGGCGAAGCGTAGGGCGTTGCGGCCACACCCGTCCGTGACGGGGCCGCCGGCGCGGCTATCGGCGACCCTCAGCCGCCGGAGTCGGCGAGCTCAGCGCCGTGCGGGACGGTGCGGGCGCCGCGCGAGTCCAGCCAGCCGTCTGGCAGGCGCACCGGGCGCGGGCTGGTGGTCCGTCCGCGCGGCTTGCCGAGCACCTCGTCCGGGAACGGCTGCGCCGGATCGAGCCTGCCCAGCAGGTCGTCCAGCTCCGGCGGCGACGACACCTGGCCGAGCGCCGAGCGCACCTCGCTGCCGACCGCGAACCCCTTGAGGTACCACGCCACGTGCTTGCGGAAATCCGCCAAGCCACGCGGCTCGCCCAGCGAGTCGGCCAGCAGCTCCGCGTGCCGGCGCATGGCGGCCGCAACCTCGCCGAGCGCCGGGCGCATCCGCTGGCGGTTCCCGGTGAACGCGGCGGCGAGGTCGGCGAACAGCCACGGTCGGCCCAGGCAGCCTCGGCCCACTACGACCGCCGCGCAGCCGGTCGTGCGCATCATGGCGAGCGCGTCGTCGGCCTCCCAGATGTCGCCGTTGCCCAACACGGGAATGTCCAGCAGCTCCGCCAGCTCCGCGATCGGGGCCCAGTCGGCGGCGCCGCTGTAGAAGTCTGCCGCGGTCCGACCGTGCAGCGCGACCCACGCCGCGCCCGCGTCCTGGGCGCGCAGGCCAGCCTCGCGGAAAGTCTGGTGCGCGCGGTCGATCCCCACCCGCATCTTCACCGTCACCGGCACGGCACCGTCGGCGGCGCGCACCGCCGCACGAACGATGTCGCTGAACAGCTCGGTGCGCCACGGCAGCGCGGCGCCCCCGCCCTTGCGGGTGACCTTGGGCACGGGACAGCCGAAGTTGAGGTCGATGTGATCGGCGAGGTCCTCGTCGACGATCATCCGCACGGCCGCGCCGACGAGCGCCGGATCGACGCCGTAGAGCTGCACGCTGCGCGGCCGCTCGTCGCCGGCGAACCGGATCATCCGCATGGTCTTCTCGTTGCGCTCGACCAGCGCCCGCGTCGTGATCATCTCACTGACGTAGAGGCCGGCGCCGTGTTCGCGGCACAGCCGGCGGAACGCGACGTTCGTGATGCCCGCCATCGGCGCCAGCACCACCGGCGGATCAACGGTGATGGCAGCGGACAGCCGCAGCGGCGCGACAGCGAGCGCTGTCACGGCGCAACCACCCGGAGCGCGGTGTGTCTCGCGAGCACATCGAAGTCACGATCGCGATGCACCACAGCAACGTCGTTGCGAATCGCGACTGCAGCGACCAGACAGTCGTTCACCGCACGCGGCGTCTCGCCGGCAGCTCTACAGCGTCGATAGCGGCTCGCTGCCGCCTCGGCGTCGTCGCGGGGCTCCTGTTCCATGAACTCGCACCTGTCCCAGTTCGGCGAACAAACTCGATCCATGCCGAAGTGTCGATCAATGGCACTACTCGGCCCAGGGCTGGTAACCGGGGCGGACATCCTCGAGGTCCAGTCCGTCCCCCCATCCGGTGCATTCCAACGCGAGCGCCTCGTCCACGGACAGGGGTTCGCGATCCATCCGATGCGTCGCCGAAGATCTCGCCGTGCACGGCGCCCACTGCGTCGGCGTACGCGGCATCGGTGAGGTACATGCGGGTGCGCACCACCTGCGCGGCAGACGCGCCCAACTCCCCCAGCGCGGCAAGGATGATCTCGAGGCAGCGCCGAGCCTGCGCCGCGGGCTCGGGATCGACCTCGCCCGACGGCCACACCGGCGCCGTCCCGGAGACGAGCACTCGGTCGCCGACCCGCACGGCACGGCTGAACCCGATGCTGGCCTCGAACGGCGAGCCGGACGACGCCCTCAGCATCCGACCAGGTGCCCGGCGAGGTACCCCTCGACCGCGTCGATGCCGATCCGGTCCTGCTTCATCGAGTCCCGCTCCCGCACCGTGACCGCGTCGTCGGTCAGCGTGTCGAAGTCGACGGTGATGCAGAACGGGGTGCCGATCTCGTCCTGGCGCCGGTACCGGCGGCCGATAGCCTGGGCGTCGTCGAATTCGACGTTCCAGTGCCTGCGCAGGCGCGTCGCGAGTTCGCGGGCCTTCGGCGACAGCTCGGCGTTGCGCGACAAGGGCAGGACCGCCACCTTGACCGGAGCGAGCCGCGTGTCGAGCCGGAGCACGGTGCGCTTCTCCGGGACGCCCTGGGCGTTGGGCGCTTCGTCTTCGCCGTACGCATCGAGCAGGAAGGCGAGCACCGCGCGGGTCAGCCCCGCAGCCGGCTCGATCACATATGGCGTCCAGCGCTCGCCCTTGTCCTGGTCGAAGTAGGTGAGATCGACGCCGGAGTGCTTGGCGTGCGTCGTGAGATCGAAATTCGTGCGGTCGGCGATGCCCTCGAGCTCGGCGAATTCCGTTCCGCCGAAGCGGAAGCGGTACTCGATGTCGACGGTTCGCGTCGAGTAATGGGACCGCTTCTCGGCGGGGTGCTCGAAGTAGCGCAGGTTCTCGGCACTGATCCCGAGGTCGACGTACCAGTTCCAGCGCTGCTCGAGCCAGTACTCGAACCACTTCTCGTCGGTTCCTGGCTCGACGAAGTACTCCATCTCCATCTGCTCGAACTCGCGGGTCCGGAAAATGAAGTTGCCCGGCGTGATCTCGTTGCGGAAGCTCTTGCCGGTCTGCGCAATACCGAACGGCGGCTTCTTGCGCGCCGTGGTCATCACGTTGAGGAAATTGACGAAGATGCCCTGCGCGGTTTCCGGGCGCAGGTAGTGCAGCGCCTCGTCGTCTTCCACCGGGCCGAGGAACGTCTTGAGCAGGCCGTTGAACATCCGTGGTTCGGTGAACTGGCCTTTGGTTCCGCAGCTCGGACAGTTGACGTCGGCCAGGCCGTACGCCGCGGGGTGTCCGTGTTTTGCCTGGTAAGCCTCGAGGAGCTGGTCTTCCCGGAATCGGTTGTGGCAGGACTTGCACTCGGTGAGCGGGTCGACGAAGGCCTCGACGTGTCCCGATGCGACCCACACGTCACGGTTGAGGATCACCGCGGAGTCGAGGCCGACGATGTCCTCGCGACTGGTCACCATCGCCTTCCACCACTGGCGACGGACGTTCTCCTTCAGTTCCACGCCGAGCGGTCCGTAGTCCCAGGCCGAGCGGCTTCCGCCGTAGATCTCGCTGGACGGGAAGACGAAGCCGCGCCGCTTGGCGAGGTTGATGATGGTGTCGTTGCGGTCGGCGGGCACGGGTTCTCCATCCGGCTGGCGGTCGGGTTGGTCCCTCAAGGGTATGGGGCGCCGGCCAGCCGGTTTCACCGGCGATCGCGAGCCGCTACCGCGTCACTTTCACGTCGTGGCTGGCCGAGGTCGCCTGCAGGTCGGCGCTGAGCACCGACTGGATCTGGTTGGTCGTCGCGGTCACCCGCGCCGTCGTCGACGGCGCAGCCGGCGTGGCCTGGGCGCGGGCCTGTCCGGGAGCCTGCGCCTGGGCCTGCGCGGGTGCCGGTGATGCGCTGAGCTCGGCGACGAGTTGCTGGCGCAGGGCGTAGACGCTGGCGATCGCCTTCGGGGACAGTCGGCGCCCGGACGGCGCGACGACGACGATCTGGATCGCGGCGGCCGCCGTCGAGCAGTTGACGCACGAGGCGTTGAGCGCCAGCGCGCGGTTCGCCGCGGTGACCTGGTGCGTCGCCCGGGCGAGCACCACCTGAAGCGATAGTGACCAGCCGGCACAGCCGGTGCAGCCGGACGCCCACGCCGCGGCGACGTTGTCGGCGGTGAACGTGCCGTTGCGGGTCAGGTAGACGACCTGCAGGGTCTGCGCCTTTCCGGTGCAGCCGTCGCAGGTCAGCGACGTGGTGGCGACGCCGTCGACCTTGCCGGTGCGCGTCTCGGCCCGATCGAAGCGAGTGGTGTCCGCCTGGGCCTGGGCGCCCGGCGTGGCCGGTATCGCCACCGCCGTCGCGGCGAAGTGGTGCGGGTCGGCTTGGTCGGCTGACGCGGCCGCGCTGACACCGAAGCCGACGGCAACCGCCAGCCCGAGCACGGCGGCGATACGGACAGAGCGCTTCACGTGGTCATCTCCAACTGTTGGAAGGGGCTGCGCGGGCAGTGCTGGGTGGTGAAGTGGTCGGCGACGGCTGCGGCCAACTCGGTCAGCGCGTCGCGGGTCGCCGGCTGCAGGGCGGAGAGCGCGGTCGGCCCTCCGGCCTCGAGCGCACGGTCCCACGGAACCGTAACGACGGTCGAGCAGCGCTGGCTGAAATGTTCCTCGATGCGCTCGAGCGGGACGCCGACCCGGCGCCGCGCCGCGTTGATCACGACCACGGCCCTGGCCACCAGCTCGCCGTAGCCATGCTCGCCGAGCCAGTCCAGGGTCAGCGCGGCGGCGCGCGCCCCGTCGACGGCGGGCCGGAGCACCAGGACGAGCTGGTCCGCCTCGGCCAGCAGGCCCTGGTTGGCGCTGTCGAGGATTCCCGTGCCGGTGTCGAGCAGCATCAGGTTGTAGTAATGGTCGAGCAGGTCGATCACCCGGTGGTACGCCTCCTGGTCGAGGGCCAGTCCGATCCGCGGGTCGTCGTCGGAGGCGAGTACCTCGAGCCGGGACTCCGGAGCCTGCGAGGTGTAGCCGCGCAGATCGGAGTAGCTGGTGATCAGGCCGATCTCACCGAGCAGATCGGTGATATTGCGCGAGCAGGGTCGCGACACCCGGTGAGCCAGGTTGCCGGCGTCCGGGTTGGCGTCGACGGCGACGACCCGGTCGCCGCGCAGCATCGCGTACGTGCTACCCAAACCGAGCGTCACAGTCGTCTTGCCCACCCCCCCCTTGCGGCTCATCACGACGACCCGGCGCGAGCCGCCGATAGGCGCGGTGACGCGGGCCAGGGTGGCCGCGCGGCGCCGCTCCGCCGACGTCGGGCCGGGGTTGATCGCCCCGGAGGTCGCTCGGTAGACGGCGCGCCGCCAACCGGTCTGCGGCGCCGGTCCGCCGGGCGGGCCGAGGATCGCATCGTCGGTGAGCCCGGCGGCGGTCAGCGCGTCACAGCTGGGCGGGTCGTTGTCGGTCATCGGTGCCTCCTCCTCGGAGTGCGGCGGCTCGGCCGGCGTGGCGGCCCGAGGGTGGATTCGTCGGTGGATTCGTCGTACGCCGCGCACCAGCATCTGCTCGAACAGCAGCCCGATGCCCAGCAGCGGCACCGACAGCAGCGCGATCGACATGAGCGCGAGCAGGAAGGACGCCGGGTCCCGAGCGTCCCAGGCGGCGGTGACCACTGCCGCCTGGTGGCCGACCGCCTGGGCGGTCCGACCGACCAGGTAGGGCAGCTTGTAGATCAGCCAGCCGAACGCGCCGGCCAGCAGCGGCACCACGACCAGCACCCAGGCGAGAACGATGCGCCGGGCGGCCGGGCGCAGTTCGCTCACCCGGGGGTCGGTGGGCCGGCCGGGCAGCAGGCTGCGCAGCACGGGACGTACCCGGGCGAACAGGTCGGGAACGCCGGCGATGTCGGCGAGCACGAAGTATCCGTCGAAACGCACCGTGGGGATGAGCTGCTGCACCATCTCGACCTGCATGAGCAACGCGGCCAGCAGGAACAGTCCCTGGCCGGTGATCAGATAGGCGCTGCCCAGTGCCAGCAGGCACCAGACGTTGAGGTACAGGCCGCCGAGATCGGTGCGGATCCGGCCGGTCCGGTCGAGGCGGTAGGAGTCGGTGACGTTGGTGAAGAAGGCCGGGAACATCAGGTAGACGCCGAACCCGATCACGCCGGGACGGGCGCCGCCGTACGCGCAGGCGGCCGCATGCCCGAGTTCGTGCAGCAGCGCGCCTACGGTGAGCAGGCCGACCAGGGCGAGCAGGAAGACCGGCGTGGCCAGCACCTGGTCGACTGCGGCGAGCAGGTTGCCGCGGCGTACCAGCGCGAAGTCGACGGCACCGAGCGCAAGCAGGGCGAAGACCACCACCGGCGCACGGAACATCCCGGCCATCATGCGGGCGCAGGAGCGCACCGTCTTCGCCGGTAACAGAACCCCGCGCAGCCGCAGGGAGAGCAGCGGATCGGCCCGCGGCGCCTTGGTCGTCGCGGCCGGTCGGTCGCGATGCTGCACCAGACCCATCGGCTCCAGCTTGGAGGTGACGAGGTGCTGCAGTCCGGCGGTGGTGAGCTCGCGCCCGAATGCGTCGCTCACCGCGGCGGCGACCTGCTCGGCGTCGCGCTCGGCGGACACCTCGCGCACGACCAGGCGCAGCAGTTCGGAAACCTGCAGCACCTGCCCGTCACCGCGCCGGAGCAGGTAGCTCGGCTGGCGCAGGCCGGAGCCTTGTGCCTGGCCCAGCTCTCGCGTCCCCGGCGTGCGGCACCAGCGCTGCTCGGCCGGCGCGGACTGCGCCGCGTCGATCGTCATACCTACCCCGTCGTGTCGGACAGTGGGCGGGCACCTTTGACAGTGCCCACCCACCGCGCCATCTCTTACCCCTGCCAGGTGAAGAGTTGCTGTCCGGCGAGCGACGACGCCGATGCGCCGATGCTCGCCGCGTTGATCGCCAGCGAGATGTTGACTCCGATCACGTTGGCGACGTTGACGGACCAGAGCGTCTCCCGAGAGGGCAGGAGCTCCAGCGTCTGCGCATCGAGTTCGTCGGCGCGCAGGACCGGATACCGATCCATGTCGGTACTCCCTCCATGTGAGTTGCGTACCGGCCCACCAGTCCTTCTGAGTCAGCCGGTGGTGGACCGGTACGCGCCGACTCCGGTCAGCCCTGCCCGACCACGATGGTCTGCACGGCCGCACTCTTCGCGGACGAGAACAGACTCGCCGCGTTGAGCGCCAGGGACGAGTTCGAGGCGATGACGTTCGCCCAGTTGTAGTTGAGGAACAGAGTCTCGCGCGCCGGCAGCAATTCGACGCGCTGGTCCTCGAGCTCGTACAGGCTCAGCTCTTTACGCATGTGGTTCACCCCCTTTCCACACTCGATCCGTCGATGGATGCCGGTGAGTACGCCACGCGGCGCGTTACTGGACTGTCATCGCCGCGTCACCGGCGAATGGCTCGATTGGCGGGGAGGCTCCGGCCGGCGCACACTCGCCGCACCAAACGGACGGCAGGAAGTCGCATGATGATTCGGGAGGCTGCGCACGACGACTTCGGCGTGCTCGTGATTCGGGTCTGGCACGAACCCGGCGCGCAACGGCCCTTTCGGGCAAGGATTGTCTACGGCGACGCCGAGCGGGAGCTGCTAGCCAGCGATGCCACCGGCAATCCGGACGAAGTGCTCGACGCGGTACGGAAATGGTTACGTGAACAGCTTTCTTGACCGGTGCCTGAGGAGAAGCTGCCCGATTGATCCTTGACAGCGCGCAGTCACCCTAGAACGGTTAGTGCAGGGCGAGCGTCGCGGCGAGCCCGCAGCCGTGCCGAAACGGCTGGCGAGCGGGGGGTGCGATCGTGCGATCACACGCAAATCTGCGATTTGGCGCAGCTGAAATGTCTGATGCCACCGGCGGTGGGTGGCGCCTGCAGCTGCTCGACTCGTGGCGGCTGTTCCAGGGCGGAGCCGAGATCGTGATGCGCCGGCGCGAGCAGCGGCTGATCGCGCTGCTTGCGGTGCAGGGCAACCGGCCGCGCAGCTATCTCGCCGGCATTCTCTGGCCGGAGAGCACCGAGGCGCACGCCGCCGGCAACCTTCGCGCGGCGGTGTGGCAGGTCGACCGCGCCGCTGCGGGACTGCTGATGCATGATCGCGCGGGACTGGGCCTGCACGCCGACGTGCACGTCGACGTAAGTGAGCAGGTGCGGTGGGCCGGAGAGGTCTGCGGCTGGGACCGGCAGGGTACCCAGCTTGACGGCGCCGACTGCCTGACCGCCATGAGCGTGCTGCTGCGCGGCGAGCTGCTGCCCGGGTGGTACGACGACTGGGTCAGTTACGAGCGCAGCCGACTGCAGCAGTTCCGGTTCCAGGGCCTGGAGTCGCTGGCCGATCTGCTCGCTGCCGGCGGGGAGCAGTCCGCGGCGCTGGTCGCCGCGACGGCGGCAGTGGCCATCGAGCCGCTGCGCGAAAGTGCTCAACGCGCGCTCATCCGGACCCAGTTGCGCGCCGGCAACTATCACGACGCGCTGCAGGGGTATCAGGCGTTCCGGGCGCGGTTGATGGCCGAGCTCGGCGTCGCCCCGTCCAGCCGGATGGACGCGCTGATGGGGCCGCTGCTCGACCGGCAGCGCACGCGCGCCCCGCGCCAGCGCGTCCAGGCCGTCCTCGCCTGACTCACGACGGGGCGTCAACCGGACCCGCCGCGCCGAAGCGGCGATCGCGTGAGGCGTATGCCAGGCAGGCTTCCCACAGGTGCCGCCGATCGAAGTCCGGCCAGAGCGTGTCGGTGAACACGAATTCCGCATACGCCGACTGCCACAGCAGGAAATTGGAGGTTCGCTGCTCCCCCGACACTCGGATGAACAGATCCACGTCGGGGAGCTCCGGGTGGTACAGGTACGAGCCGATGATCCGCTCGTCGATCTTCGCGGGGCTCACCTGGCCGCTCTGCACGTCTCGCGCGATGGCCTTGACCGCGTCGACGATTTCGGCGCGACCGCCGTAGTTCACGCAGAACTGCAAGGTAAGCCGGTCGTTGTCGCGGGTGAACTCCTCGGCGTCCATGAGCTGGTCGATCACCGACCGCCACAGCCGCGGGCGTCGCCCGGCCCAGCGGATGCGCACACCCAGCGCCGCCAGCTCGTCGCGCCGTCGACGGATGACCTCCTTGTTGAAGCCCATGAGGAAGCGAACCTCTTCCGGCGAGCGACGCCAGTTCTCGGTCGAGAACGCGTACGCCGACACGGTCGACACGCCGAGCTGCATCGCGCCGTGCAGCACATCCATTAGGGCGGCCTCGCCGGCTCGATGCCCCTCCGTCCGCGGCAGTCCTCGGGCGTGGGCCCACCGTCCGTTGCCGTCCATGACGAGCGCGACGTGCCGCGGCACGAAACGTGCCGGGATCTGTGGTGGGCGAGCGCCGGACGGATGCGCCGGCGGGTCGGGCCAGGTGCGCCGGCCACGCACGGTCGTCGACGGCGAGGTCATGTCGGAGCCCCTGCTGCACGTTCGACGAGCGGCAGCGAGCGCAGCCCACGCTCGAGATGCCACTGCAGGTGCGCGGCGATCAGCCCGCTCCCCTCCCGCCGGGCCGGGGAGTCACTCGCGTCGGCGCATGCCCAGTCGCCGACGAGCAACGCCGCCATCAACTCGACCGTCGACGCCTGCGGACGGGCCGAGCCCGGCGGCCGGCAGTTCTCGCAGACCGCGCCGCCGGCCGCCACGTTGAACGCGGAGTGCGGGCCGGGCGCCGAGCACGTGGCGCACTCGCGCAGCGCCGGCTGCCAGCCGGCGTATGACATCGCGCGGATGAGGAACGCGTCGAGGACCAGGCCCGCGTCGTGCTCACCGGAGACGAGCGCCCGCAGCGCGCCGAGGACGAGCAGGTAGAGCCGCAGCGCCGGCTCGCCCTCCTCCGTCATCCGTTCGGCCGTCTCGCAGATCGCCGAGGCTGCAGTCCACCGGGCGTAGTCACCGGCAAGGCTTGCCCCGTACGCACCGAGCGATTCGGTCTGCGTGACGATGTCGAGCGTTCTGCCACCGAGGGGAGCTTGCGACCCGATCGTGTTGCTATGGAACTGGACGTCGATGTGGCTGCCCGGTTCGAGCCGGGCGCCGAAGCGCGACGTCGTGCGGCGCACGCCCTTGCCGACCGCGCGTACCCGCCCGTATCGGCGGGTGAGCAGGCTGACGATCCGGTCGGCCTCACCGAGCTTGTGCACCCGCAGCACGACCGCCTCGTCCCGGTAGAGCGGCACGCGCCCATAGTGTCACTGGGAGGTGACAGCCGCCGGCTGCGACTCGGCACGGGCGGGGCGCAGCATCGCGTACAGCGCCAGTGCGAGAACGCCGACCAGCACGCCCGAGCCGATCGTCACGCTGAACGCGAACCGCGCACCGTGCGCGTCGGCGATCCGGCCCACCGACGCGGCCGCGATCCCGAAGCCGATCGAGATCCCCGTGGTCAGCCAGGCCATCCCCTCGGTCAGCGCTCCCGCGGGCACGAGCTGCTCGATCAGCCCGAACGAGGTGATGAGCAGCGGCGCGATGCCGATGCCGACCGCGAACGACAGCCCGGCCAGCACCGGCACGTTCACCGCCGCCAGGAACAGCAGTGGCAGCACTGCGAACACCAGCGCCTGCCGCCGGAACCGGCGCAGCACGTGCGCGCTGCGGTGCCGCGCCCCGTAGGTGAATCCGGCGACGCCGCTGCCGAACGCAAGGCAGGCCAGCACCGCCCCGGCGGCCGACGTCTCACCGTGCTGGCCGCAGAACGCCACGATCGTGACTTCCGCGCTCGCGAACACGCCGCCGGTTCCCACCGCGGCCAGGGTGAGCAGCAGCATCCCCCGACAGCGCAAGGCCGACCGGTGCGGCGCCGATCCCGGCACTTGGGCGGGCGGTTCGGTGGCCCGTTGCCGGCGCAGCAGGACCGCGCCGCACGCGACGAGCACGCCGCCGACGACGAAGACGAGCACCGGGTCCAGTTGGGTGGCGATCACCGTGGCGACGAGCGGCCCGGCGGTGAAGATCACCTCGTCCAGGGTGGACTCCAGCGAGTACGCGGTGACCAGCTCGCGGCGGCCGCCCAGCACGTAGGACCAGCGGGCGCGGACCAGGGAACCGACCGCGAGGTAGCTGAACCCGCAGACGAGCGCCGGCAAGAGCAGCGTCCATTCCGGTGCGCCCCGGGCTTCGGCCAGCGCCACGATCGCGGCGAGCGCAGCGATGTGCACGGCGGACGCCGGCAGCAGCAGCCGGTGCTGCCCGTACCGGTCGACGAGTCGGGCGAGCACCGGGTTGCCGACGCCGTTGGAGATGACGTAGGCGCCGCTGAGCAGACCGGCGAACGTGTAATGGCCGGTGCGGGTCGAGATGAGCAGCACCAGCCCGATGGGGTAGATCGCGATGGGAAACCGCATGACGAACGCCGCCGCGCAGAACGCGGCGGTGCCGGGTTCGCGGAACACCGCGCGGTAGGTACCGAACAAAGCTCAGAATCCCAACCGGTCAAGCTTCTTGGCGTCGCGCTGCCACTCCGCCAGCACCGACACATGCAGGTCGAGGTGGACGCGCCGGCCCAGCAGCGCCTCGATGCCGGCGCGCGCCGCCGTCCCGATGCGTTTGAGTCGCGCGCCGCCGGCGCCGATGACGATGCCTTTCTGGCTCGGACGTTCCAAATGCACCGTCGCGAGGATCTCGAGCAGGCCGGATTCGCGGGTGCGCATCTCCTCGACCGTCACCGCGATCGAGTGCGGCAGCTCGTCGCGGACCCCGTCCAGCGCGGCCTCCCGGATCAGCTCCGCAATACGCGTCTCGGTGTCCTCGTCGGTCGCGACGTCGGCCGGGTAGAGCGCCGGACCGTCGGGCAGCGCAGCCACCAGCAGATCCGCCAGCAGCCCGACCTGATCGCCGACGAGCGCCGACACCGGCACCACCTCGGCGAACTCCCCCAGCTCGCTCACCGCGACCAGCTGGGCGGCGACCTGCTCACGCGATGCCGCGTCGGTCTTGGTGACCGCCGCGATCACCGGCGTCCGCAGACGCGCCAGCTCCGCGGCGATGAACCGGTCCCCCGGGCCGACCCTCGCGTCGGCCGGGACGCAGAACCCCACCACGTCCACGTCGGCCAGCGTCGAGCGCACGACGTCGTTGAGCCGCTCGCCGAGAAGGGTCCGCGGGCGGTGCAGGCCCGGGGTGTCGACGATAACGAGCTGCGCGCCGCGCCGGTTCACGATGCCGCGCACGGCGCGGCGTGTGGTCTGTGGCTGCTCGCTGGTGATGGCGACCTTCGTGCCCACCAGCGCGTTCATCAGCGTCGACTTGCCCGCGTTCGGCCGGCCGACGAAGCAGCAGAACCCGGACCGGAAGCTCGCCTCGGCGCCTGACACGCCCCCATCCTCGCAGCCGCGCGCGGCGGGGGCTGGCCTCGGCGTCAGGCGGGGACCTGGTGAATCACCGCGCCCGGAGCGAGCTCGCGCACGGCCATCGTGCCCACCGGGTCGCCGGGATCCTCGCCCAGCACCAGCGCGGCCTCCAGCCCCGGCGCCCCGGACGAGACCGCCATCGCCACCGCAACCTGCAGCGCCGACAGGTGCAGCGACGCCAGCTCGACCGGCGCCGCGACATAGGTCCGCCCGTCCGTGTCGCGCACCGCGGCGGCCTGCGCGGCCCCGGTCCGGCCGCGCGCCGAACGGGCCAGGGTCAGCAGCTTCTGGTCCTCGTCACCCGGCTCCGTCATGCTGACTCCGATTCGGGCTCGCGGACCTGCTCGGGCGCCGGCTCCTCGCCGACCCGGCGGACCAGGACGGTGTCGACGCGGTTGCGCCGGCCACCTGCGCTCTCGGCGACGAGCTCCAAGCCGTCGATGCGCGCCGTCGCACCAGGGATCGGCACCCGTCCGAGCCGCTCGGCGAGCAGGCCGCCGACGGTCTCGACGTCGTCGCGGTCGGGGAGATCCACGTCGAACAGGTCGGCCAGGTCCTCGACGGCCAGGCGCGCGGTGACTCGGGCGGTGTCGTCGTCGAGCCGCTCGACGGGCGGCTGCTCGTCGTCGTACTCGTCGGTAATCTCGCCGACGATCTCCTCGACGATGTCCTCGATCGTGATCAAACCCGCGGTCCCGCCGTACTCGTCGATGACGATCGCGAGGTGCGTGCGATGCGCCTGCATCTCGCGCAGCAGCTCGTCGACCGGCTTCGACTCCGGTACGAACACCGCCGGGCGCATCACCTCGTCGACCCGGGTCGCGCGTGCCCGATCGGCGTCCTGACCGCGCCGGGCGAGATCTTTCAGGTACACCACCCCGACGACGTCGTCGATGTTCTCGCCGATCACCGGGATACGCGAGAAGCCGCTACGCAGCGCCAGAGCCAGCGCCTGCGGGACGCTCTTCGCAGACTCGATCCACACGACCTCGGTGCGCGGCACCATCGCCTCGCGGGCGATGGTGTCGCCGAGCTCGAACACCGACTGGATCATCTCCCGCTCGCCGTGCTCGACCACTCCCCGCTTCTCGGCCATGTCGACGAGTTCTCGGATCTCCACCTCGGACGAGAACGGCCCCTCGCGGAAACCGCGCCCGGGAGTGAGTGCGTTGCCGAGCAGGATCAGCAGCGACGCCAGCGGACCGAACACGCGACCCAGCACCCGCACCGCCGCGGCGGTGTGCAGCGCGACGCCGTACGGGTGCAGCCGCCCGATCGTCCGCGGCCCGACGCCGACCAGCACGTACGACACCACAACCATGACCACCACGGTGAGCACCGGAACCGGCCACTGGCCGCCGAACAGCGCACGAGCCACGATCGTGACCAGCACGGTCGCGGTCAGCTCGCACACCACTTGCAGCAGCATGAGCAGGTTCGTGTACCGGGCCCGGTCGGCGACGACGGAGCGCAGCGATCGAGCCGCACGGCGCCCTTCGCGCACCAGTTCGTCGACCCGCGCGGCCGAGACCCGGCCCAGCGCAGCGTCGACGCAGGCCAGCGCGCCGCCCAGCGGCACCAGGCAGATCGCCACGACCAGCATGACGATGTCGGCGCCGCTCACGGCCGCCACGCTCCTGGAACGAGGTCGGGCAGCTGGCGTCGCCGAAACCGGCCGGTCGACACGGTATGCGCCGGGTCAGCCACGACCCTCACCGCCCGCACCTGGTGCCGGCGCGCGGATCGGCCCGCGGCCGGACGCCGCGGCCCACCCGTGCACCAGCTCGGCCTGCAGGTCGAACATCGCACGCTCGTCGTCCGGCTCACCGTGGTCGTAGCCGAGCAGGTGCAAGATCCCGTGCGTGCAGAGCAGGTGCAGCTCGGCCTCGGCGGAGTGCCCGGTCTGCGCGGCCTGCTGCCGGGCGACCTCGGGACAGAGCACCACGTCGCCGAGCAGCGCCTCGCCCGCCTCTTCGCCGTGGCCCTGCGGCCCGGTCGGCTCGGACGCGCTGGCCTCCAGGCTGGGCTCGCCACCGTCCATCGGGAAGGCCATGACGTCGGTAGGTCCGGGAACGTCCATCCACTGCTCGTGCAGCGCGGCCATCGCGGCGGTGTCGAGCATCACTACCGAGAGCTCGGCGAGCGGATGGATCCGCATGCGGTCGAGCACGTACCGGCAGAGTTGGGCCAGCGTCGCCTCGTCGACCGCGACGCCCGACTCGTTGTTGATCTCGACGGTCACGCAGCGGCCTCAGCGGCGGGGTTTGGCCCGGCGCGCGTGCGGGGCGGGCGGCGCGTTTCGCTGCGTGGACCCGACCTGCTCGTCCCAGCGGGCGTAGGCGTCGACGATCTCGCCGACCAGCCGGTGCCGCACGACGTCGGTGCTCGTCAGGTAGGAGAACTCGACGTCGTCGATGTCATTGAGGATCTCGCGGACCACCTTCAGCCCGCTGCGGGTCTCGGCGGGTAAGTCGATCTGGGTTATGTCACCGGTTACGACGATCTTCGAGCCGAAGCCCAGCCGGGTCAGGAACATCTTCATCTGCTCCGGCGTGGTGTTCTGCGCCTCGTCCAAGATGATGAACGCGTCATTCAAGGTCCGTCCCCGCATGTAGCCAAGGGGCGCGATCTCGATGGTGCCGGCCTGGGTCAGCCGCGGGATCGACTCCGGATCGACCATGTCGTGCAGCGCGTCGAGCAGCGGCCGCAGATAGGGATCGATCTTGTCGTAGAGCGTGCCGGGCAGGAAGCCGAGCCGTTCCCCCGCCTCGACGGCCGGGCGGGTCAGGATGATCCGGGTGACCTGCTTGGCCTGCAGCGCCTGCACCGCCTTCGCGACGGCGAGGTAGGTCTTGCCGGTGCCGGCCGGGCCGATGCCGAACACGACCGTGTGCTTGTCGATGGCGTCGACGTAGCGCTTCTGGTTCAGCGTCTTGGGTCGGATGTTCTTGCCACGCCGCGACAGGATGGACAGGTTCAATACCTCGGCGGGCCGCTCGCCGGTGTCGGCAGTGAGGATGCCGAGCGCGTGCCACACCGAGTCGGGCGTGAGGTGCTGGCCGGCCGTGATCAACTCGAGCAGCTCGCTGAACAGCCGCACCGCGATCGCGTTGTCGGCCGGATCGCCGGTGATCGTGATCTCGTTGCCGCGGACGTGGATATCGCTGTCGAGGCTCTTCTCGATCACCCGCAGCAGCTCGTCGCGCGAACCGAGCAGGGCGACCATCGCCTGGTCGCCGGGTACGACGACCGTCGTGGAGACTCGATCAGATCGTGAGGTGGGATCGCTCAATCCGGCTTCGTTCCTGCCTTTGCTTGGGTCGGTTCGCGTCAGGGACTAACTGTACCGGCGAGTTACCCAGCTGACGGCGAGAATTACCCGAATCGGACGTTCAGCTCCATCGGCCCAGGCGGACGGACAGGACGGCCACGGCGGCGCCGCCGGCGCTCGAGCTGCGCAGCACGGCGCCGCCGAGGCGCACCGGAGTCGCGGCGTCGAACTGCGCGAGCTCGTCGTCACCGATGCCGCCTTCGGGGCCGACGACCAGCACGATCTCCCCGCGCCGGGCGAGCTGCGCGCCGGACAGCGGCGCCGTCGCCGACTCGTGCAGCACGAACGACACTGCGGCCGAGCAGAGCCGGGTGGCCGCGTCCGCGGTCGAGGCGAGATTCCCGACGATCGGCACTCGGGCGCGCCGGCTCTGCTTGGCCGCCTCGCGGGCGGTCCGCCGCCACCGGTCCACCGCCCTGGCCGCCCGCTCGCCGCGCCACTGCACCACCGACCGGGCCGCCGCCCACGGCACGATCTCGTCCACGCCGAGCTCGGTCATCAACTCGACCGCCAACTCACCACGTTCGCCCTTCGGCAGAGCCTGAATCACCACCAGCCGCGGATCCGGCTCGGGCTCGACCCGTCGCGACAGCACGGTGAGCGCCACCCGGTCCGCGCCGACCGTCTCGACCGTGTCGACCCGGCACCCGACGACCGTGCCGCGCCCGTCACCGACCAGCGCCGGTTCACCGGGACGCAACCGTTTCACCCGTGCCGCGTGCCGCCCCTCGTCCCCGTCCAGCACCACCTCGTCCGCGGCGGGCAGCTGATCGACGAGGAACAGCGGCGGCGTCATCAGCGGCTTCCCGGGAACGCGCTCAGCGTCCGAACGCGTCGCGCACCTTGCTGAACAGGCCGGGCCGGGCGCTGCCGACCGAGACGTCCTCGTTGCGCAGCGCCGCCAGTTCGCGCAGCAACCGGTCCTGCGCCTCGTCGATCCGGGTCGGCGTGCGTACCTCGACGTGCACGTGCAGGTCACCGCGCGAGCTGCTGCGCAGCCGCGGAACGCCCTTACCGCGCAGGGTGAGCACCGTGCCGTTCTGCGTGCCGGCGCGGATCTCGAGCTTCTCCTCGCCGTCCAGCGTCGAGAGCACGAGGTCGGTGCCGAGCGCCGCGGCGGTCATCGGCAGCGCGACCGTGCAGTGCAGGTCCGCGCCCTCGCGGCTGAACACGTCGTCGGGCCGTTCGGCAACCTCGACATACAGGTCGCCCGCCGGCCCGCCGCCCGGGCCCACCTCGCCCTGCCCGGAGAGCCGGATGCGCATGCCGTCCTCGATGCCCGCGGGCACGTCCACGGTGATCGTGCGCCGGGTGCGTACCCGCCCGTCGGCGGCGCAGGTCGGGCACGGGGAGGTGATCTGCTGCCCGCTGCCGGCGCACGCGTGGCAGGGTCGAGTCGTCATCACCTGGCCGAGGAAGGAGCGCTGCACGGACTGGATCTCGCCCGCGCCCCCGCAGACCGGGCAGGTGCGCGGTGACGTCCCGGGCGCGCTGCCGTTGCCGTGGCAGGTCTCGCAGAGCACCGCCGTCTCGACGCTGATGTCGCGGCGGATACCGAACGCGGCCTCGGCGAGTGTCAGCTCGATGCGCAGCAGGGCGTCCGCACCGGGCCGGACCCGGCTGCGCGGCCCGCGGCTGCCGCCGCCGCCGAAGAAGGCCTCGAAGACGTCGCCGAATCCGCCGAATCCGGCGAACGGGTTGCTCGCCGTGCCCTGGCCGCCAGCGGCAGACAGCGGGTCGCCGCCGAGGTCGACGATGCGCCGTTTCTCCGGGTCGGAGAGCACCTCGTAGGCGGTCGTGACGTCCTTGAACCGCTCCTGGGCGTGCGCGTCGGGGTTGACGTCGGGATGCAGCTCGCGAGCGAGCCTGCGGTAGGCGCGCTTGATCTCCTCGTTCGTCGCGTCCCTGCGGACGCCGAGCATCGCGTAGTAGTCGCGCGCGGACTCAGCCACCGGTGCTTCCGTTCCCTCTCGTCGTTCTCACCCGGCTGGCACTCGCCAGCGCCAAGTGCCAAGCCAGTCTACGGAGGGCTAGGCTCACCGATCTGCCAACAGGTCGCCCACGTAGCGGGCGACGGCAGCCACGCGCGCCATGGTGTGCCCGTAGTCCATCCGGCGCGGACCCAGCACGCCGACCGCGCCGAGCGCCGCGCCGCGGCCGGTGCCGTAGCCGGTGGTCACGACCGACGTCGACTGCAGGCCTTCGTGCCGGTTTTCGTTTCCGATCCGGACCAGGATGCGGCTTTCCGTGCGCGACTGGTCGAGCAGGCGCAGCAGCACCACCTGCTCCTCGAGGGCCTCGAGCACCGGCCGGATCGCCGGGAAGTCGACCGCGTGCTCGGTGAGGTGCGCGGTGCCGCCGAGCACCAAACGGTCGCTGTGCTGCTCGACCAGCGTCTCGAGCAGCACCGAGGTGAGCATGGCCACCAGCCCGCGCAGCTCACCGCCGACCGTGTTGGGCAGATCGCTGATGATCTCCGGAGTCTCGGCGAGCAGGCGGTCGTGCAGCCGGTGGTTAAGGGTCGTGCGCAACTCGCCGACCGCGTCGTCGGACACCGCGGCAGGGAGCTCGACCACCCGCTGCTCCACCCGGCCGGTGTCGGTGATCAGCACGAGCATCAGCCGGGACGCGCTGACCTTCACGATCTCGACGTGGCGCACCCGGCTGCGCGACAGCGAGGGGTACTGCACGACGGCGACGTTGCGGGTCAGCTGGGCCAGCGCGCGCACCGCCCGGTGCAGCACGTCGTCGAGGTCGACGGCGCCGGTGAGGAACGTCTCGATCGCGCGCCGTTCGGCGCCGGAGAGCGGCTTGACGGAGGTGAGCCGGTCGACGAAGAGGCGGTATCCGGCGTCGGTGGGCACGCGTCCGGCGCTGGTGTGCGGCTGGGCGATCAGGCCGTCCTCCTCGAGGGCAGCCATGTCGTTGCGGATGGTCGCGGGCGAGACCCCGAGGCTGTGCCGCTCGGAAAGCGCCTTGCTGCCGACCGGTTCGCTGGTGGCGATGAAGTCCTCGACGATCGCGCGCAGCACTTCGAGCTTGCGATCCTCGACGTTCACCCGTGCGCGCCTCTCACCCGCGAGATTTCTCCTTACAGTTTAGGGACCGGCCAGCCCGGTACGCTGCAGGACAAGGTCCGATTTGTCGCGGCACGGAGGCCTGGTTGATCTTCAAGGCGGTACGCGACGGGCGGCCGTACCCCGACCACGGCCTGTCGGCCCGGGACTGGGCGAACGTGCCGCCCCGGGCCATCCGCCTCGACGAGCTCGTCACCACCAAGCGCGAGCTCGCACTGGACCGGCTGCTGGACGAGGATTCGACGTTCTTCGGAGACCTGTTCCCGCACGCGGTGCAGTGGGGCGGCGAGATCTACTTGGAGGACGGGCTGCATCGGGCGGTCCGGGCCGCGCTGCAGCAACGCAGCGCGCTGCACGTGCGCGTGCTCGACCTGGACACGCTGGCCGAGCCGGGCCGGTCGTGACTATCCGAGCAGGTCGCGCACGACGGCGTCGGCAAGTAGCCGTCCCCGCTGGGTGAGCACGACCCTGCCGTCCCGGAACGCCGGCGCGTCGACCAGCCCCCAACCGATCAGCTGGGGCAGCCGGGGCTGCGCGGCGCCCGGCACGTCGGGCACCGCCAGGCCCTCGCGCAGCCGCACGCCCAGCATGATCTGCTCGACCAGCCGCGCCTGCTGATCGAGCACCTCGCGGCCCGCCGCCGGGCTGCGGCCGGACTCGAGCAGCGCGGTGTAACGCACCGGATGCTTGACGTTCCACCAGCGCACCCCACCGACGTGGCTGTGCGCGCCGGGGCCGGCGCCCCACCAGTTCGCCTCCCGCCAGTAGAGCAGGTTGTGCCGGCACCGCGCGTCCTCGCCGCGCGCCCAGTTCGACACCTCGTACCAGCCGAACCCGGACCGGCCCAGCGTCTGGTCGGCCTGCACGTAGCGGTCGGCGAGGACATCGTCGTCCGGCGGCGGCACGACGCCCTGCGCGACCTGGCGCGCGAGCGCGGTGCCCTCCTCCACGACGAGCGCATACGCGCTGATGTGGTCGGGCCCGGCGGCGATCGCCGCGTCCAGCGACGCCTGCCAGTCGGCGTCGGTCTCGTGCGGCGCGCCGTAGATCAGGTCCAGGTTGACGTGCTCGAACCCGGCCGCCCGAGCCTCCGCGACGGCCTGCTGCGGGCGATCGGGCCGATGCTTGCGGTCGAGGACCTCCAGCACGTGCGGGATGGCCGACTGCATGCCCAGCGAGATCCGGGTGAACCCCGCCTCACGCAACTTGCCGAAGTAGGCCGGCGTCACCGACTCCGGGTTGGCCTCGGTGGTGATCTCCGCGTCGTCGGCGAGCCCGAACAGCTCACCGATCTCGCGCACGATCAGGCCGAGATGCTCGGCCGGCAGCAGGGTAGGCGTGCCGCCGCCGAAGAACACGCTGCTGGCCGGCGGCACCATGCCCCGTAGCACCGACCGGGCAAGGCGCAGCTCCAGCAGCACGGTGTCGGCGAAGCTCCCGCGGCTGACGCCAGGACCGAGTTCTTGCTGGGTGTAGGTGTTGAAGTCGCAATACCCGCAGCGCGTCCGGCAGAACGGGACGTGCACGTACACGCCGAACGCCGTGTCGCGGGCGTCGCGCAGCGCGGTCGCCGGCAGCCGGCCGTCGGCCGGGGCAGGCTCGCCCTGGGGCAGTGCGGAGGGCACCGGCCCAGTGTTCCTGGCCGGCCGCGCCGGTGCGCGCACGACCCGCCGGGGTCAGGCCGGCACGACTTTGCCCCGCTGTGACACGCCCGGCTGCGACTTTGCCCCGCTGTGACACACCACGGGGCGCGTGGAGCGTGTCAGGGCGGGGCAAAGTCGACGAGAACGCCGCCGATCCGGGCCGGTGATCGAGGCTAATGTCGGCTGGCATGAGCGACTCTTTGACCGCACGGACCATCACCATCTCCGGGCTCGGCGGCGACCCGATCGAGGCCTACCTCGCCGAGTCGCTCGACGACAGCCGCCGTGGCGGTGTCGTGGTCATCCACCACCTGCCGGGCTATGACCGGGGCACGAAAGAGATGACCCGGCGCTTCGCCGCGATGGGCTACGACGCGCTCTGCCCGAACCTGTACTTCCGCGAGGCGCCGGGCGCGGCGCCCGACGACGCGGCGGCGACCGCCCGGGCGCAGGGCGGTGTGCCCGACGACCGGCTGGTCGGTGACGTCGCGGCGGCGGCTGCCTACCTGCGCGCGCTCGACGCGAGCAACGGCAAGGTCGGCGTAATCGGGCACTGCTCGGGCGGCCGGCAGGCGGTGCTCGCCGCATGCCGCGCGCCGTTCGACGCCGCGGTGGACTGCTACGGCGCCTTCGTGACCGGCACGCCGCCGGAAGGCTTCCCGCTGAAGGTGACCAACCTGGTCGACATGCTCCCCGACCTCGGCTGCCCGCTGCTGGGCCTGTTCGGCAACGAGGACCAGGCGCCGTCCCCGCAGCACGTCGACGAGCTCGAGGAGATCCTCACCGTGCAGGGCAAGGACTTCGAGTTCCACCGCTACGACGACGCCGGGCACGCGTTCTTCGCCGTCGATCGCCCGTCCTACCGGGTGGCGGCCGCTGTCGACGGGTGGGACCGGATCGCCGCCTTCTTCGGCAAGCAACTGGCCGGGTGACGCCGACGTGTGCACCTACGCCACCGAGCACGTGACGGTCACCGGCAGCGGAAAGGGCGCGGCCGGCTGGTTCCGACTGACCGACGCGACGGTCTACTTCGACCATCCGGTGCACGCGCTCGACGACCACACTGTGAACATCGACTTCCTGGCGCCGTCGCAGGGGCCGGCCGCACGGGTCGCGGTCGAGCTCTCCGCCCAGTCGGCACGGCGGCTCGTCGACGCGATCCAGCTCGCGCTCGCATCCGGGCCGGCGAGCTGACCACTGGGTCCTACTAGGGTCCTACTAGGGTCGCAGCCATGCGTGCCGTGTACGCCTCCGCGCCGAACCCCGACGACCCGCTGGCCGGGCTGGTGATCGGCGAGCGACCCGAACCGGTTGCCCCGGACGGGTGGACCACCGTGCAAGTGAAGGCCGCGAGCCTGAATCACCACGATCTGTGGACGCTGCGCGGCGTCGGCATCAGCAGCGACCGGTTCCCGATGATCCTCGGCTGCGACGCCGCCGGCGTGGACTCCGCCACGGGCGCCGAGGTCGTGCTCCACTCGGTCATCGCGAGCGACGGGTGGACCGGCGATGAGACCCTCGACCCGGGACGGTCGCTGCTCTCCGAGAAGCACCAGGGCACGTTCGCCGATCAAGTAATCGTGCCGTCCCGCAACGTGGTGGCCAAACCGGCGGAGCTCTCTTTCCCCGAGGCGGCCTGCCTGCCGACGGCATGGCTCACGGCGTACCGGATGCTGTTCCTCCGGTCCGGGCTGCATCCCGGCCAGACGGTCCTCGTGCAGGGCGCCTCGGGCGGCGTGGCGAGCGCGTGCATCGCGATGGGGCGCGCCGCGGGGCTGCGGGTATGGGCCACCGCCCGCACGGAGGAGAAGCAGCAGGCAGCGCTCGAACTCGGCGCGCACGCCTCGTTCCCGTCCGGGGCGCGGCTGCCCGAACGCGTCGACGCCGTGATGGAGACTGTCGGGGCGGCCACCTGGTCGCACTCGCTGAAGGCGCTGCGTCCGGGTGGCCGCGTGGTCATTTCCGGGGCGACGTCCGGGGCTACTCCGCCGGCAGAGCTGAACCGGATCTTCTTCCTGCAGCTGCAGGTCGTCGGCTCGACGATGGGCACCCAAGCGGAGCTGGGCGACCTGATCGCGTTCCTGTGTGACACCGGCCTTCGGCCGCGCATCGACCGGGTGGTCCGGCTCGACTCGGCGCGCGAAGCGCTGGCCGCGATGGACGCCGGCGACCTCGTCGGCAAGATCGTTCTCGAGGTGTGACGACACCGCGCAGGCCGGTGCCGCCCCGATGACCGTCACCGCGGTCGTCTGCGCCGCGTTCGACACGGTTACCGACGATGCGATCTTGCGCTACCGCGACACGGTGCGGTCGCTGGGAGTCTCGCTGCCGCCGAGCCCGCCGCACCGACCGCACTTCAGCCTCTCGGCAGCCCGGGTCGAGCGCGGCGAGCTCGACCGCGTGCTCGAGGTCGCCGGCCGGGTCGCCGGCGAGCACGAGCCGATCCCGCTGATCCTCACCGAGGTCGGACGCTTCGGGCGGGCCGGCGTGGTCTGGCTCGGTCCCGCGCCGACCCGCGAGCTCGCCACGTTGCAACGTGCCGTGTACAAGGCAATGAAGTCGGTCGGCTGGCCCCCCGCGTTCGGCGAGCGCAGCTCACCGCGGCTGTGGGTGCCGCACTGCACACTGGCGACCCGGGTGCCCAAACCGCAGCTGCGAGACGTGCAGGCCGGCCTGCGCGAGCAGTACCAGCCGATCCGCGGACACGTGGCTGGGCTGGCGACCATCCTGGTTGGCGGCCGTGGTGATGTCGGCTACGCGCCGCTGCGCGACGCCGCTGGTTGAGCCCACCGCGGCGGCCAGTTCACTTCCCCGCCGCGTCGCCGGTCGACAGCGCCGCGATGAACGCCTCCTGGGGCACCTCGACCCGGCCGACCATCTTCATGCGTTTCTTGCCCTCTTTCTGCTTCTCCAGCAGTTTGCGTTTTCGGGTGATGTCGCCGCCGTAGCACTTGGCGAGCACGTCCTTGCGCACGGCGCGGATGTTCTCCCGTGCGATCACCCGCGTGCCGATGGCGGCCTGAATCGGCACCTCGAACTGCTGGCGTGGGATCAGCTGGCGCAGCTTTGCGGCCATCGCGGTCCCGTACGAATACGCCTTGTCCTTGTGGACGATCGCGCTCAACGCGTCGACCGGCTCTCCCTGCAACAGGATGTCGACCTTGACCAGGTCGGCGGCCTGCTCGCCCGCGGCCTCGTAGTCCAGGCTGGCGTAGCCACGGGTACGGGACTTGAGCTGGTCGAAGAAGTCGAAGATGATCTCGGCCAGTGGCAGCGTGTAGCGCAGCTCGACGCGGGTTTCGGAGAGATAGTCCATCCCGCCGAGCGATCCGCGGCGGGACTGGCAAAGCTCCATGATCGCCCCGATGTACTCGCTCGGTGCGATGATCATCGAGCTCACCACCGGCTCGTACACCTCAGCGATCTTCTGGCCGACCGGCCAGTCCGCGGGGTTGGTGACACGGAGCTCACGGTCGGGTCGCGAGTTCCCCGACTGTTGCGTGCCGTCCTCGAGCAGCACCCGGTAGACGACGTTCGGCGCGGTGGAGATCAGGTCCAGGTCGGCCTCTCGCTGCAGCCGCTCGCGGACGATCTCCATATGCAGCAGGCCCAGGAAGCCGCAGCGGAATCCGAAGCCCAGCGCGGCGCTCGACTCCGGCTCGTACACCAGCGCCGCGTCGTTGAGGCGCAGCCGGTCCAGCGCGTCGCGCAGCAGCGGGTACTCCGACCCGTCGATCGGGTAGAGCCCGGAGTAGACCATCGGCTTGGGGTCGTGGTATCTGCCGAGCGGCGTGCGCGCCGGCTTGCTCGCGTCGGTGACCGTGTCGCCCACCCGGGACTGGCGGACGTCCTTGACGCCGGTGATCAGGTAGCCGACCTCGCCGACGCTCAAGCCGTCGGTCGGCTTCGGTTCCGGCGAGATCACCCCCACCTCGAGGAGTTCGTGCGTGGCTCCCGTCGACATCATCTTGATCCGCTCCCGCCGCACGATGGCGCCGTCCACGACGCGGATGTAGGTGATCACGCCCCGGTAGATGTCGTAGACCGAGTCGAAGATCAGCGCCCGCGCGGGAACGTCGGGTTCGCCGAGCGGAGCCGGGACGTCACGGCAGATGACGTCGAGCAGTTGCGCAACGCCCTCCCCGGTCTTGGCGCTCACCCGCAGCACGTCGTCGGCGTCGCAGCCGATGATGTGCGCAAGCTCGGCGGCGTAGACGTCGGGCTGCGCGGCCGGCAAGTCGATCTTGTTGAGCACCGGGATGATGTGCAGGTCGTTCTCGAGCGCAAGGTAGAGGTTCGCCAGCGTCTGCGCCTCGATGCCCTGCGCCGCGTCGACCAGCAGGACGGCACCCTCGCACGCGGCGAGTGACCGCGACACCTCGTAGGTGAAGTCCACGTGCCCCGGCGTGTCGATCATGTTCACGACGTGGTCGCGCCAAGGCATCCGCACGTTCTGTGCCTTGATGGTGATGCCCCGCTCGCGTTCGATGTCCATCCGGTCGAGGTACTGCGCCCGCATCTGCCGGGCGTCGACGACGCCGGTCAGCTGCAGCATCCGGTCGGCCAGCGTCGACTTGCCGTGGTCGATGTGCGCGATGATGCAGAAGTTGCGGATGCGGGCCGGATCGGTTCGGCCGGACTGCGGTGCGCTCACCAGCTGCTCTCGTCCGTCGGGCTCTCGTCGATCGAATGGACCGCTCCATGCTGCCACGCGTCCGGCTGCCGCCCGAGGTACGCGGGGCCGGCGTTCCGCCGGTGCGGCATCGGCAAGGATGACCGCATGACTGACACACGCGCCGTCGCCGAGTTCCGCATCCCCGCCGCCGAGCTGAAGCCGGGTGACCTGGTCAACACCTCCCCGGGCGCCGACGATGACTGGCAGCAGGTGCTCGCCGTGTACGCGTCGACCGGGCAGCTCGCCACGGCGACCGCGGACGTGCGCACGCTCGTGAAGTCCCTCGGCGGCCGCTACGTCGTGGTGGAGCTGACCGATATCGCGCCGGTCGACGCCGCGGTCTACTTCCAGGACGGCACCGCGATGGCGGTCGCTGCCGACGACGCCGACGACCACCCGGTCAGTGACGTGATCAGCGCCGAGGACGGCGTCCGAACCTACCTGTACACGAAGTTCGAGCTGGTCACCGTCCGCGGCCGCTGACCCCGCGGTCGTGGCAGCAGCGAGCGTTGGCCGCGCGATTTGGGACGAACCTGGACCGCTGGTAGCCTGGCGGGGTTGTCTACCGGCCGGCGTGCGCGCCGCGCGATGGCCGACAGGCGAGATTGCGACCCACCCCGACTACTGCGACACCTGAGGCTGCTTCGTGGCGAACATCAAGTCCCAGATCAAGCGCATCGGCACCAACGAGCAGGCCCGGCTGCGCAACAAGGCCGTCAAGTCCTCGCTGAAGACGGCCGTTCGCCGCTTCCGTGAGGCTGCCGATGCCGGGGACCGCGATGCGGCGCTGGTCGCGATGCAGAGCGCCTCGCGGCAGCTCGACAAGGCCGCGAGCAAGGGCACCATCCACGCCAACCAGGCGGCCAACAAGAAGTCGGCGATGAGCCGGCGGGCCAACGCCCTCTGAGTACGCGGCGTCGTAAGCCGCGCCACGCCGACCGGCCCGTCGAGGTCGTAACCCCAGCACTGCCGGGCCTGCCGTGCCAGGACCTCCGCCCGACCCCCACTTGCGAGACGCTGCCCGACGCCGGCGCTTTGACCGTGCCGGGCGCGGCCGTCCGATCGCTTAGCGACTGCCCCGCGCCGCGGCCAGCCGCGTGATGGCAAGCTCGAGCGCGAAGCCCGGTTCCGCAGCGGCACCCTTCACGTCGGCGTTGAGTTGCGCGACGACAGTGAGCGCCCCGCGCAGACCGCTCTCCGTCCAGCCCCTTGCTTGGCCCTGCGCTCGCCTGACCTTCCATGGCGGCATCCCGAGCTGTTGCGCCAGCTGGTACGGATTGCCCCGACCGGCGCCGGCGACTCGGGCGACTGACCGCACGCCGTCGGCGAGCGCATCGGCGATGACGACGTGCGGCACTCCGATCGACAGCGCCCAGCGCAGGGTCTCCAGCGCCCCCGCCGCATCGCCGGCCACGGCGCGGTCGGACACGGCGAATCCGGTGACCTCCGCCCGGCCGCGGTAGAACGCGCCGACGATCTCCGCTTCCACCCGGCCGCCCGAGTCGCTGACCAGCTGCTCGCAGACCGTCGCCAGCTCACGCAGATCGCTGCCAACGGAGTCGAGCAGCATCGCCGCGGCGTCGGGTGTGATCGTGCCGCCGGCGCGGCGCACCTCTGCGCGCACGAACTCCAGCCGGTCCTCCGCTCGGGTCAGCCGTTCACACGTGATCTCTTGGACGCCTGCCTTACGGGCAACCTCCAGCACCGCCTTCCCTTTGGCACCGCCGGCATGCTGCAGAACGACCGTCACCTCGCCCGCGGGCGACGCAAGGAACGGCGTCAGCGCCTGCAAGGCCACGCTCTTGATGTCCTCGGCGGCGCGAACGACCAGCACCCGGCGCCCGCCGAAGAGGGATGGGCTCAGTAGGTCGTACAGCTCAGCCGGGTCGAGCTCGGCGCCGGCTCGTTGCCGCACGTCGCAGTCCGGATCGAGCTGGCGGGCGCGGGCGGCGACCTGCTCGACGGCACGGGCGACGAGCAGCTCCTCATCACCGACGACCGCGACGATGGCAGGGAGATCGCCATCGCTGAGCCGGGCGGGCGCAGCGCTCGAACGGGAAGAGGCAGGCACGGACCCATCGTGGCATGGCAGGCCGTCACCGCCCGGGCGTCTGCGCCCGCGGCCCCGACCACGCTCGACGTTCGACCGCGCGTGACCGCTGACAACCGGCCGGCCCGCGACACGATCGCCACGTCTCCGTCCCGGTCGGTGCGCCGGACAGGCACGCCCAGCCGGCCCAGTTCCCCGAGCAGGACGGGCGACGGATGCCCGTAGTCGTTGTGCGCGCCGACCGAGACCACTCCCACTTGAGCGTGCACGGCGGCGAGGAAGCGCGGATCGGAGTACGCGCTGCCGTGATGCGGAACTTTCAGCACGTCCGCCTGCACGTCTGCGCCCGACGACAGCATGGCCTGCTGCGCCTCGACTTCGGCATCGCCGGGGAGCAGGATGCGCACGCCTGCCACCGTCGCGCGCACGACCAGCGAGGAGTTGTTGGGATCCGAGCGGGTGCCGCGGAACGCGGCCGCCGGCGCCAGCACGTCCAGCCGGGTGCCGCCGACGCTGAAGGTCTGGCCCACCCGCGCCTGGCCGACCGCCATGCCATGCACGGCCAGCACCTGCTGGACGATCTCGACGCCCGACTCGGGCTCGGCCAATGGGCCGGTGATCACCGCTGACACGTGCCGGCCGTGGAAGACGCCGCCCAAGCCGCCGACGTGGTCGAGGTGATAGTGCGACAGGACGAGCAGCGCGACGTCCGTGACACCGAGACCACGCAGGCACCGGTCGACGGCGACCGGATCCGGGCCAGCGTCCACGACGATGGCGCTGTGCACACCAGCCGGTAACACCAGGGCGTCGCCTTGTCCCACGTCGCATGCGACGAATACCCAGCCGGTTGCCGGCCAGCCGGGCACGACCGACCGAAGCGGGATCTGCACCAGCACCACCGCCACGGCACCCGCGGCGAGCATCCGCCGCGCGCTGGACCTTCTCGCCAGCCACGCCACCACTGCGGTGGCCGTGAGCAGCGACAACCCACCAGCCAGCCCGCCCGGCCAGGGCAGCGTCGCGCCGTGCAACCCGCCGAAGAGGTTGGCATCCCAGACCAGCCAGCGGCACGGCCATCCGGCGAGCTGCGCGATCAGTGCACCGCCACCGAGCCAAAGCGGCGCGAGCAACGCCGCGCAGAAGCCAAGCAGCGTCGTCGCCGCCACTACGGGCTCGGCGAGCACGTTCGCCGGGACCGCCACGATGCTCACCCGCGCCGAGATCGCCGCAACCACGGGCGCGGTCACCAGATGCGCGGCAGCCGCGACGGCGAGCGACTCGGCGACCACGGGAGGCACTCGACGCCGGCGCAGCGCCGCAGCCCACCGGGGCGCGAGCAGCAGCAGGGCGCCGGTGGCCAGCACCGACATCGTGAATCCCGCATCCGTGGCCAGCTCGGGTCGCCAGAGCAGCAACCCGAGGACCGCGGCGGAGAGCATGGGCAGCGCCGCCCGCTGCCGGCCGGCACCGAGACAAAGCAGGGCGATTGCCGCCATCAGCGCCGCCCGCAGCACGCTGGGCGAGGGCCGGCCCACGACCACGAAGCCGGCCAGAGTCAGGGCACCGGCGCCCGCGCAGACCAGCGGACCGGCGCGCGCCCGACGCAACGCGAGAAGCACCGTACCGGTGACGATCGAACAGTTCGTGCCACTGACCGCGACCAGGTGCGTGAGGCCAGCGATGCGGAACCGCTCGGCGAGCACCGGGTCGAGCTGGGACGTGTCGCCGTCGATCAGCCCCGGCAGTAGCCCACGGGGCTCGCCCGGGAGTCCCGCCGCCGCGCGCCGCAGCGAATTGCGGATCGAGCCCGCGGCGCGTTGCCACCATGGCGGCTTCCCGATCAGTGCCGGACCGGATTGGGCGGAAAGCGTCGCGGTCAGCAGGCCGCCTCCGAGGGGCGGCTGCAGCGCAGCGTCCACGCGAACCCGTTGGCCGGGAAGGATCTCGCTCCACGGCGCCGCCGGGGCCAGGATGACCACGTTGCCGCTGGCCCGGATCATCCGCGCGCCCACGCGCAGCGAGGTAACCCGGGCGTCGACGGCAACTCGGGGCGCGCCCGCCGGCCCGTGCGCGCGCAGCTGCCGCGGATCCGCGGTGACCGTGAGCTCGGCAGTCGTCGCGACCCGCTGCCGAGCGAGCACGGACAACGGCGAGTCGTGCGCGCGGTACAGTCTGGCCGCGAGAGGCACTAGGGCGAGCGCCACGCAGAACCCGCCCAGTGCGAGAACCGACGCCATCCGACCCAGATGCCGGCCGGTCGCGAGCGTCGCACATCCCAGGCCGCCGGCGCCCAGACCCAGCGCCAGCACACGACCCGCCGGCCAGCCGAGCCCGACGCTCACGCCGAGCCATGCCGCAACGGCACCGACAGCGAGCCGCACGTCGACCTGACCGGCGACGCGCTCGTCAGCCCGCAGCCCGCTCACGTCGTCACCCGCGATCGGAGGGCGGCGAACTTGCTCGGGCCGATGCCGGAAACCTCCTGGAGCTGGTCGATCGAGTCGAAGCGGCCGTGGGCTGCCCGCCAGTCGAGGATGTGCTGCGCGAGCACCGGCCCGACGCCCGGGAGAGCGTCGAGTTGTTCCAGCGTTGCGGTGTTCAGGTCGACCGCACCGCCTGCCCCAGTGCTCGATGCCGGCATCGTGGAGGTGCCCGCGACGGCCGGAGTCGGCGAGACGCCGGGAACACCGACCGCGACCTGCTCACCATCGGTAAGGCGGCGGGCGAGATTGACGCCGCTCAGATCGACGCCCGCAAGTGCGCCGCCGGCAGCGCGCAGCGCATCGTCGACCCGCGCGGCGCCGCTCAGCCGGTAGACGCCCGGATGCCGGACCTTGCCGACGACATCGACGACGATCGCCGGCATCGACGAGCTCGGCGGCTGCGCGCGCCCCGGTTGAGTCTGCGTCGCGGCCGGTGAGACATCCGAGCTCGGTGTGATCGTCGACGTGTGTGGCCGGCCCACAAGCAGCCACCATCCGGCCACGACGGCCGCGATCGCCGCCGCAACGCCGACCGCAACGGCGCTGCGCCGGCCGGGGTCCAGGCGCACGCCTCGTCGTTCCAGCCGGCCGAGCCACCCTGCAGCTGCGGTCGGCGACTCGATCGCAGCCATGCGCTGCGATCGGGGAACGCCGACCGGCGGGTCACCAGCCGGGTCGGGCAGGTCGGTCGCGCCCGGCCACGCCGACCCGGCCGGATCGGCCGGGTCGGCGGCGGCGAGCAGCTCGCGAACCCGCCGCGCCGCTTGCGCTCGCTGGCCGCCCGATTCAGCGCCGTCACCATCACGCACCGGGCCGACGGTAGGCAGCCGGAGCCACAGTCCGGGCCGCATTACGCAAGATGTGGACAACGCGCCGCGCTGTGGACAGCGAGATCGAAAATGTCGCCCGGGCCGGTACGGTGCTGCCGGCGCGGACGACCTCTAGCGCGCCGACAGCAGATGAGCGCCGAGGGAGTAGTCGCTGGCCTCCGGGCCGGCAGTGACCGGACGCAGAGCGGGGCTCAGCGCCGGACGACCACGGTCCCGAGCGCCCCGGGCCCGAGGTGTGCCCCCAGCACGGCGCCCAGCTCGGACGTATACAGCTCGCCGAGCTGGGCGATACCGGCGCGCAGCTGCTCGGCCACCGACTCGGCGCGCTCCGGTGCGGACAGATGATGCACCGCGACATCCGCCGGGCCGCCGCCTGCCGCAGCGACCGTGAGCTGCACCAGGCGGGCGATGGCCTTGCTCGACGTGCGCACCTTCTCCAGCGGCGTGATGTGGCCGTCCAGCATGTGCAGCAGTGGCTTCACCGAAAGCGACGTAGCAAGCCGCGCGGCCGCGGTGCCAATCCGCCCGCCACGGCGCAGGTATTCCAGCGTGTCCACGTAGAAGTAGGTGCGCGTGCTGTCGATCGTCGACACCGCGGCGTGCTGCACGGCGGCCGCCGTTCCGCCGTCTCGGGCCGCACGCGCCGCGGCGAGCACCGCGAAACCGAGCGCCATCGCGGTCGATCGCGAGTCGACGATCCGCACGACGCCGTAGCCGAAGTCCTGAGCCGCGAGCGCGGCCGATTCCCACGTTCCCGACAGCGCCGCGGAGAGGTGGACAGAGACGACATGCTCCGCACCGGCATCCAGCGCGGCGCGGTACGCGGCGGCGAACTCGACCGGTGACGGCCGCGAGGTACTGACCGACTCCTTGCTCCGCAGGGCTTTGGTCACGTCCTCGGCGGTGACGTCCACGCCGTCGACGCCCAGACGGTCACCGATCGCCACCCGCAGCGGGACGATCCGGACGTCGAACTCCTCCGCCAGCCGGGGCGGCAGGAACGCGGTCGAGTCCGTCACGATCGCGACCGGAGCAGGCATGGCGCGAACTCTAGCCGGGCGCCCAGCCCGCCCGATTCCAGCAGTTGATGTTGGACTTGTGGCTGGTATTCGACCACAAGTCCAACATCAACAAAGAGAGAAAGGCGCCGGTCACACCACGAGGTTGACCAGCCTGCCGGGCACCGTGACGACGCGCTTGGTCTCCCGACCGTCCAGCGCCGCGATCACCCGGTCGTCCGCGCGCGCGGCGGCCTCGAGCGCGGCAGCCTCCGAGCCGGCGGGTACCGAGAGCACGGCACGCAGCTTGCCGTTCACCTGCACCGGGACGTCGATCATGTCGTCGACCAGCAGGGCCGGATCGGCCACCGGAAACACCTGCCAGGCAAGGGACTTTTCGTGGCCCAGCCGGGCCCATAGCTCTTCGGCGGCGTGCGGCGCCAGGGGAGCCAGCATCAGCACCAGCGGCTCGGCCAGGGCCCGCGGCACTCCGCCGGCCGGATACGCCTGGGTCAGCGCATTGTTCAGCTCGGTGATCCGGGCGATCGACGTGTTGAACCGCAGTGACTCGAAACCCTCACGGACGGCGTGAATCGTCTTGTGCAGCAGGCGATTCAGCTCGTCGGGCACGGAGCCGTCGACGACGTGCGCCACGCCGGTCTGCTCGTCGACCACGGTGCGCCACACGCGCTGCAGCAGCCGGTAGGAGCCGACGACCGCCTTGGTGTCCCACGGCCGGTCCTGCTCCAGCGGCCCGGTGAACATCTCGAACAGCCGCAGGGTATCCGCCCCATAGGTGGCGTACATCTCGTCCGGCGTCGTCACGTTCTTCAGCGACTTGCCCATCTTCCCGTACTCGCGGGTGACCGGCTCGCCGCGCCAGACATACCCGTCCGGCGTCTCCTCCACCTCAGCCGCCGGGGCGTACGCGCCGCGCGCGTCGGTGTAGGCGTACGCCTGCACGTAGCCCTGGTTGACCAGCCGGTGGAACGGCTCCTGGCTGCAGATGTAACCCAGGTCGTAGAGCACCTTGTGCCAGAACCGCGCGTAGAGCAGGTGCAGCACGGCATGCTCGACACCGCCCACGTACAGGTCGACGCCACCCATCGGCCGGCCCGCGCGCGGGCCCATCCAGTACCGCTCGATCTCCGGGTCCACCAGCTGCGACTCGTTGGTCGGGTCCAGGTAGCGCAGCTCGTACCAGCAGGAACCGGCCCAGTTGGGCATTGTGTCGGTCTCCCGCCGGTACGGCCGCGGCCCGTCGCCGAGATCCAGCGTGACGTTCACCCAGTCGGTGAGCCGACCCAGCGGCGGCTCGGGCTCGGAGTCGGCGTCCTCCGGCGGGAACGACTTCGGGGCGAACTCGTGCGTGTCGGGCAGCTCCAGCGGCAGCATCGAGTCCGGCAGCGGGATCGGCAAGCCGGTCTCGTCGTAGACGATCGGGAACGGCTCGCCCCAGTAGCGCTGCCGGGAGAACAGCCAGTCGCGCAGGCGATACGTCGTGGCGCCACGCCCTGCACCGTGCTCCTCGAGCCAGGCGATGATCCGCGCCTTCGCCTCGTCGACGCCCATCCCGTCCAGGAGCCCGGAATTGATCGCGGGCCCCTCGCCGGTGAACGCCTTACCGGCAAAGCCCTCCGGCGGAGCCACGGTGCGCACGATCGGCAAACCGTAGACCTCGGCGAACTCCCAGTCCCGCTCGTCCTGGCCAGGTACGGCCATGATCGCTCCCGTGCCGTACCCCATCAGCACGTAGTCGGCGATGAAGATCGGCAGCTGCGCGCCGTTCGCCGGGTTCGTCGCGAACGACCCGGTGAACACGCCGGTCTTGTCCTTCTCCCGGTCGACCTCGAGCTTGACCGCCGCCTGGGCGCGGTAGGCACGCACGGCCTCGGCCGGCGTCGCGCGACCACCCGTCCAATCCGGCTTGGTGCCTTCCGGCCACGACTCGGCCGTCAGCCTGTCGACCAGCGGGTGCTCGGGCGCCAGCACCATGTAGGTCGCGCCGAAGACGGTGTCCGGCCGGGTCGTGAAGACCTCGATCGATCCTTGCGGGCAAGGAAATTCGATGTGCGCCCCGGTCGATCGGCCGATCCAGTTGCGCTGCATGGTGCGCACTTTCTCCGGCCAGTCGATCAGATCCAGGTCGTCGACGAGCCGGTCGGCGTACGCGGTGATGCGCATCATCCACTGCGCCAACGGCTTCTTGAACACCGGGAAGTTGCCGCGCTCGCTGCGCCCCTCGCTGGTGACCTCCTCGTTCGCCAGCACGGTGCCCAGGCCGGGACACCAGTTGACCGTCGACTCGGCACGGTAGGCCAGCCGGTAGTCGTCGATGACCTTCCGCCGCTCGACGTCGGTTAGTTCTCCCCACGGCCGGTCGGAGTCGCGCGCGCCCGCCTCGAACTCGGCGATCAGCTCCTCGATCGGGCGGGCCCGGCCGGCCGCCACGTCGTACCAGGAGTTGAAGATCTGCAGGAAGATCCACTGCGTCCAGCGGTAGTACGACGGGTCGGTGGTCGCGAAGGAACGGCGCCGGTCATGGCCGAGCCCCATCCGGCGCAGCTGCCGCCGGAACACCTCGATATTGGCGTACGTCGTCGACGCCGGGTGCGCGCCGGTCTCGACCGCGTGCTGTTCGGCGGGTAGGCCGAATGCGTCGAATCCCATGGTGTGCAGGACGTTCTTGCCGCTCATCCGCAGGTAGCGGGCGAACACGTCGGTGCCGATGAAGCCGAGCGGATGACCGACGTGCAGACCGGCGCCGGACGGGTACGGGAACATGTCCATGACGAAGACGTGCTCGCGGTCGGCGACGGACTCGAACCCGGCACTGAGCGGGCCGGTCGGGTTGGGCACGTCGAACGTCCCTTCGGCCTCCCAGCGGTCCTGCCAGCGTCGCTCGATCTCGTCGGCCAGCGCCGCGGTGTAACGAAACGGCGGCACGTCCTCGGTGCTGGTCATCTGCATCTCCTGCTCGGGTGCCGGACAAACGAAGAGCCTCTGACCCGAAACGGGCAGAGGCTCGGCCGCGCTGAGCTTGTGGAGTGTCAGCGCGGCCAGGTAAGGAGCAGACGGCGGGCGGGGTTCACGCCGTCATGATAGCCGTATCGGGTGCGCGCCCCGCGCCCGCTGTCCGTCGCCACCGGGCGCGGGGGCACCTGCTGCCACAGTAGAACTGGTCAGCTGACCAATCAAAGACCGGCGCGCCGAGGGTGCGCGACATCACATCACGCCTGCGAGTCCGGCGTGTCCTCCTCGAGCCGGGGGATGACCGGTCCGGGCGGCCCGGCGTTGTGCGCCCGCAGCTGCCAGCGCACCTCATGCCGGAGCTCCGACCAGTGGCAATTCGCCAGCGGGCCGAGCACGTGCGGCTCCTGTGGCAGGCCTAGCAGCGCTGAGCAGAGCGCCATCGCTGTCGCACTGTGCGTGACCAGCACGGCCAGATCAAGTTCGGCGAGGTCGTCGAAGACCGCTACCGCCCGCGCCGCCACCTGCTCGCGCGTCTCACCACCCCGCCGACTGACGTCACGTCCGGCCAGCCAGTCGGCATACTCGTCGGGGTAGCGGCGCGCGACCTCGTCACGGGTGAGCCCCTCCCAATGGCCGAGCGAGCGTTCCCGCAGCCGGGGCTCGGCCGTCACCGGCAACCCGGTCAGCTCCGACAGCGGCGCCGCCGTCTGCATCGCCCGGCGCGCATCCGAGGAGACGATCACCGCGGGCCGCAGCGCGGCGATCAGCGCGGCGACCTCGTAGGCCTGCGCACGGCCGACGTCGTCCAGAGGCGGGTCGGCCTGGCCCTGGTAGCGGCGCTGCGCGTTCCACTCGGTGCGGCCGTGGCGCAGCAGCAAGACGCGCCGGCGGTTCGGCGCCGAGCTCATGCCGGCGCGCCGTCCGAGACGAACGGGATGGTCGGGCAGTCCCGCCACAACCGCTCGAGCGCATAGAAGGTGCGCTCTTCGGGATGCTGGACGTGCACGACGATGTCGGCATAGTCGAGCAGCACCCACCGGCCCTCGCGGCGCCCCTCGCGGCGCAGCGGCTTGACGCCGGCATGGCGCAGCTTCTCCTCGACCTCGTCGACGATCGCCTCGACCTGGCGCTCGTTGTTGCCCGTCACGATCACGAACACGTCGGTGAGCGCGAGGCGTTCGCTGACGTCGATGAGCACGATGTCGGTGGCGAGCTTGTCCGCCGCGGCGCTCGCCGCCACGACGGCGAGTTCCCGGGCGGTCTCGGTTGCGCTCACGACGCTGCAGCCTAGCCCGACCCGACGATAGGCGCCGCCGCGCATGCATCGAACGGAAATAGCACACCGGGCGAGTTGCTCGGTGCGATTTGCGAGCCAATTCAAAGCGATTTTCGCGGCTCGCAAATGCCGAACTTCTCCAGCGCCACCGCTAAAAGGGGTCAGCCGACGATGCGGGCGTCGGCATCGTCGCGGTAGAGCCGGTGCTTGGCGATGTACTGCACCACGCCGTCCGGGACCAGATACCAGATCGGGTGGCCCGCGGCGACCCGCTCCCGGCACGCGCTGGAGGAGATGGCCATCGCCGGCACGTCGACGAGCGTCACCGCGTCTGCCGGAAGGTGCGCGTCGGAGAGCAGGTACCCCGGGCGGGTCACGCCGATGAACCGCGCCATCCGAAGCGCGTCCTCGGCGTCCTTCCACGACAGGATCTGCGCCAGCGCATCGGCGCCGGTGATGAAGTACAGCTCGCAGCCCGGGCACAGCGCCGCGATGTCGCGGATCGTGTCGATCGTGTAGGTCGCGCCGGGCCGGTCGATGTCCACCCGGCTCACCCAGAACCGCGGGTTCGACGCCGTCGCGATCACCGTCATCAGGTAGCGGTGCTCGGCGGTGCTCACCTCGTCGGCGGCCTTCTGCCACGGCGCGCCGGTGGGCACGAAGATCACCTCGTCGAGGCCGAACTGCTCAGCGACCTCGCTCGCGGCGACCAGGTGCCCGTGATGGATGGGATCGAAGGTTCCGCCCATGATGCCGACCCGGCGCGGTGGCGTCATACCCGGTGATCTTACGGACACCCGAACCGAGGACCGACCCGCGGCCGGCGCCTGGCGGCGTCGGGCGGCGTGGCGACAAGCACTTTCGCCGAACTCGACCTGCCGCCGTCGGAGGCGGAGAATAGACGGTGTACTCGCCGTACTGCGGCACTCGGACCGATCCGATCCTGAGACGACGCTGACCGGTCTCATGTGCGGAACGCGCACTACGGTGATTACGGTGTTACATAGTGCGCGTCCAAACGGGTGGTGACCAGGTATGGGACAGGTAGCACTCCGGATCGGCAATGCCGAGCGCGAGCAGGCGGTAGCCGCACTCGCCGAGCACTACTCGGCCGGCCGGCTGGAGACCGACGAGTACACCGAACGGGTCGGGCGCGCCTATGCCGCCCGCTACCACGCCGACCTTGACGCGCTCTTCGCCGACCTGCCGCCGCTTGCCCCGCCGGCGCCTGCCCAGCTGCCGGCCCGACCGCGCGACGCCAGCAGGGCGCTTCGGGTCGTGTTGATCGTGGCCCTGATCGCGGCGTGCGCGGTCTGGGTTCAGCTCACTCGGGTACCGCCGTTCTTCGTCTTCCCCCTGGTCTGGTTCGTGCTCATCCGGGGGCGCCGCAACGGCTACCGCTGGTGAGCGCCCCGCCTAACGGACCTGACCCTCGCCGGTAACCACCCACTTGGTCGACGTCAGCTCGGCCAGGCCCATCGGGCCGCGGGCGTGCAGCTTCTGCGTCGAAATACCGATCTCCGCGCCGAACCCGAACTCCCCGCCGTCGGTGAATCGGGTGGAGGCGTTCACCATCACCGCCGCGGAGTCGACGCGGGCGGCGAACCGGTGCGCGACAGGCAGATCCCGGGTGACGATCGCCTCGGTATGCCCGGACGACCAGCGGCGGATGTGCGCGATGGCCTCGTCCACGTCGTCGACGACCCGCGCGGCCAGGTCGAGTGACAGATACTCCCGCGCCCAGTCTTCGTCGGTCGCGGGCTCGGCTCCGGCGGCCACGAAGGTGTCGTCGCCGTGCAGGGTGACGCCCTGGGCGGTGAGCGCAGCGGCGATCCGGGGTACGAACTGCCCCGCGACCGCCCGGTGCACGAGCAGCGTCTCGGCGGCGTTGCAGACGCTCGGCCGGGACACCTTCGCGTTGAGGACGATCCGTTCGGCCATGTCCAGGTCCGCGGCGGAGTCGACATACACGTGGACGTTGCCGACGCCCGTCTCGATCACCGGCACGGTCGAGTTCTCGACGACGTAGCCGATCAGCCCGGCACCGCCGCGCGGCACCACCAGGTCGACCAGGCCGCGGGCGCGCAGCAGGTAGCCGACGCTGGCTCGTTCGGTGCCGGGCACCAGTGCCACGGCATCCCTGGGCAGGCCGGCCTTTTCGGCCGCCGCGGCGAGCACGTCGACGAGCACCGAGTTGGAGCGGTAGGCCGACGCCGAACCCCGCAGCAGCGCGGCGTTGCCGCTCTTGAGCGCCAGCCCGGCCGCGTCGACAGTGACGTTCGGCCGCGCCTCGTAGACGATCGCCACCACGCCGAACGGCACCCGCAGCTGCCGGATCTCCAGCCCGTTGGGCCGGGTGTAGCCGCGCACCACCTCGCCGACCGGGTCGGGGAGCGCGGCGACGTCGCGCAGCCCGTCGGCCATCGCCGCGACGCGCTCGGCGGTCAGCGTCAGCCGGTCGAGCAGGGAGCCAGCGGTGCCCGCCGACCGCTCCGCCTCGACGTCCTCGGCGTTGGCCGCGAGCACCGAGTCGGTGCCCGCGACGAGGGCGTCGGCCATCTCGTGCAGGGCGGCGTCCTTCTGCAGGCGGGTCGCGACCGCTAGCTCGGCGGCGGCTTCGCGCGCCCGGGCGGCCACCGCGCGGACGTCGGCTTCGGTCGTCGTCGTGTCGGAGCTCGTCATTGCGCCAGGCTACGACGGCCGGTTGCCGGTTACAGCAGTACCAGGTCGTCGCGGTGGACGACCTCGCGACGGAACTCTGCCGGCAGGTCAGCGGTCTTGCGCCCCAGCAACGCTGGCAGGTCGGCCGCGTCATATCCGACCAGGCCGCGCCCGACGGGCGTGCCGTCCGGGTCGGCCAGCTCGACCGGGTCGCCGGAGTAGAAGTCACCGCTGACGGCGGTCACCCCGGCGGGCAGCAGCGACATCCGCCGTTGGACCACCGCCGCGACGGCGCCGGCGTCGAGCACCAGCCGGCCGCGCGGCGTGGTCGCGTGGCGCAGCCAGAACAGCCGCGACGCGCTGCGGTCCCCGGACGGATGGAACAGCGTTCCGGCGTTACCGGCGAGCGCCTGGCCGACCGACGCGGCGGAGCCCAGCAGCACCGGGATCCCCTCGCTCGTCGCGATCGCCGCGGCGTCGACCTTGGTCACCATCCCGCCCGAGCCGACGTGGCTCCCGGTGCGGCTGATCCGCACCCCGTCCAACTCGGCGAACGAGCGCACCTCGGCGATCAGCTGCGAGCCGGGCCGGCCGGGCCGGCCGGAGTAGAGGCCGTCGACATCGGACAGCAGCACCAGCGCGTCGGCGCGGACGAGATGCGCGACCAGCGCGGCGAGCCGGTCGTTGTCACCGAAGCGGATCTCGTGCGTGGCGACGGTGTCGTTCTCGTTGACGATGGGGATGACGCCGAGCGCGAGCAGCCGCTCCAGCGTCCGGTTGGCATTGCGGTAGTGGCCGCGGCGGTGCAGGTCGTCGGCGGTGAGCAGCACCTGCCCCACCCGCAGGCCGTACCGGGCGAACGACGCGGCATAACGCTCGGCGAGCAGCAGCTGCCCGACGCTCGCCGCCGCCTGCTGGTTGGCCAGGTCGCGGGGCCGGGCGTGCAGGCCGAGCGGCCCGATGCCCGCGGCGATCGCGCCGGACGAGACGAGCACCAGCTCGCGGCCCTGCGCGCGCCGGGCGGCGAGCGCGTCCACCAGCCCGTCCAGCCGATGCGGGTCCAGCCGGCCGTGCGAGGTGAGCGACGACGAGCCGACCTTGACAACCGTCCGCCGCGCGCCGGCGACCGCGGCTCGTGCATCCGGGACGGTCATCCGTCGTCCGCGTCGTCGCTCGCCGCTGGGACGCGGCGGGCTTTCTTCGCGGCCAGCCGCGCGGCGGCGCCCACGCGGGTCGGCTCCTCGAGCCGCTCGTCCGCGCCGCGGCGGGTCGGCAGGTACTCGGCGCCGGCGGGCTGGAAGTCGAACGTGACCCCGCCGATGCTCACCGCCGCACCGGGCGCTGCCCCCTGGCGCGCCAGCTCGTCCTCGACGCCGAGTCGGGCCAGCCGGTCGGCGAGATAACCCACGGCCTCGTCGTTGTCGAAGTTCGTCTGGCGCACCCACCGCTCCGGCTTGGCACCGTGCACGACGAACCCGTCGCCTTCGGCCGCGACCGTGAAGCCGGCATCGTCGACGGGCGTCGGGTGCAGCACGATGCGAGCCGGTTCGGGAGCCGGGCGGGTGGCACGATCGGCCTGCACAGCGGCGGCCAGCGCGTACGTCAGCTCACGCAGCCCGGCGTGGCTGGCAGCGGAGACCTCGAACACACGCAGCCCGCGCGCCTCCAGGTCCGGCCGCACGAGCACGGCGAGCTCGGCCGCCTCGGGAATGTCCACCTTGTTGAGCGCGACCAGCCGCGGCCGGACGAGCAGATCGCCGAACGTTCCCCGGTACTGGGCCAGTTCGGACTCGATCGCGTCGAGGTCGCTGATCGGGTCGCGGCCCGGTTCGAGGGTGGCGCAGTCGATGACGTGCAGCAGCACGGCGCACCGCTCGACGTGGCGCAGGAAGTCCAGGCCGAGGCCCCTGCCCTGCGCCGCACCGGGGATCAGTCCCGGCACGTCGGCGACGGTAAAGGTCGTGTCCCCCGCGCTCACCACACCGAGGTTGGGGGCGAGCGTGGTGAACGGATAGTCGGCGATCTTGGGACGGGCGGCTGACATCGCGGCGATCAGCGACGACTTGCCGGCACTGGGGAATCCGACCAGCCCGACGTCGGCGACACTTTTCAACTCGAGGACGACGTCGCGGGCTTCGCCGGGCTCGCCGAGCAGCGCGAACCCGGGAGCCTTGCGTCGAGGGGACGCCAGCGCGGCGTTGCCGAGACCGCCGCGCCCGCCCCGCGCCGCCACGAACTTTGTGCCCGCACCGGTCAGGTCGCCGAGAACTTCGCCGTGGCCGTCGAGGACGACCGTGCCGTCGGGCACCCGCAGTTCCAGGTCGGCGCCGTCGGCGCCGTTGCGGTTGCTGCCCGCGCCCTGCTTGCCGTTGCCGGCGCGCTGGTGCGGGTGGAAGTGGAAGTCGAGCAACGTGTGCACGTTCGGGTCGACGACCAGGACCACGTCGCCGCCGCTGCCGCCGTTGCCGCCGTCCGGTCCGCCGAGCGGCTTGAACTTCTCCCGGTGGATGGAGGCCACGCCGTGGCCGCCGTCGCCGGCGGCAACGTGCAGCACAACGCGGTCGACGAAGCTCGCCACGCTGGCACCTCACCCTCCGGCGTCACGCCGGATCCGTCGCCTGATCGGCGGCCGCTCAGGCCCCCGGGACGACGCTGACCGTCTTGCGGCCGCGCGACTCACCGAAGAAGACGCTGCCTTCGACAAGGGCGAACAGCGTGTCGTCGCCGCCGCGGCCGACCCCCGAACCGGGGTGGAACTTGGTGCCGCGCTGGCGGACGAGGATCTCACCGGCGTTCACGGTCTGGCCGCCGAAGCGTTTCACGCCGAGCCGCTGCGCGTTGGAGTCTCGGCCGTTGCGCGAGCTGGACGCGCCCTTCTTGTGTGCCATTACTTCGTCCCTGCCGCGATGTGGGTGACCTTCAGCTGGGTCAGCTTCTGCCGGTGACCCATCCGCTTGTGGTAGCCGGTCTTGTTCTTGAACTTGTGGATGACGATCTTGGGTCCCTTGGTCTGCGCGAGCACCTCGGCGGTGACAGCCACGTCGGCCAACTGCGCGGCGTCGTGGGTGACCGTCTCACCGTCGACGAGCAGGACGGCAGGAAGGGTCACGCTGTCGCCCGGCGCGCCGGTCAGCCGCTCGACCGAGACGACGTCGCCGACGGCGACCCGGTACTGCTTGCCGCCGGTCTTGACGATGGCGTACATCGCGGACTTCACTCCTGCCTGCCGAACACGAAGGGCGCGGCGCCGCTTCGGGGCACACGCAGCAACGGCCCACCGCGCGATGGGCCGTCCTACAGACTACGGCACGCCCGGCGAGGCAGGCAAAGCCGCCGCGGCGATCGCCACGCCGAGCGGCGTCTGCGGCCGCCGGCGACCTGGCGGTGGCTCGCTTTCAAAAGGACGGCTCGTCGGTGCCGGTCGCGCCGCCGATAGGCGCGGTGGCGCAGCACTAGTTCATGTCGGGGTGGCGATTTCGACAGCTCAGGTGTCGGCGGTCGCCGGTGGCCCGGCGGGGCGGCTCGCGGCCCGGCGCCGGCCCCGGCGTGGGGTCGGCGCGTGCGGCGGGGCACCGGTTTGGTCCGCGTCTGGCGACAGCTCCCCGACGCCGTCCGGAGCGGGCTCGGTGACACCTGTCGCTCCGTCCGCACCGCTCGTCGCCGCCGTGGCGCCGGCGGCGAGCCCCGACACCGCCTCGCCCAGGTCCGGTACGGATGTGATCTCGACGCCGGGCGGCCCGCCGTCGGCAAGGGCGTCGGCGTCGTCGGCGTCGGCGTCGGCGTCGTGATGCAGCACGCCGGCGATCACCGCCATCGCATCGGCAGCCGCCTTGCGCTGCTCCTCGTTCAGCGCGGGCTCTTCGGTTTCGGCGGCCTTCCTGCCGCGCTTCGCCTTGCGTGCGGGCGCCTTCTCGGCGCCGACGGCCTCGTCGCGGCGCTTGTCGACCGGCTCGCAGTGCACGATCAGGCCCCGTCCGCTGCAGGTCGGGCACGGCTCGCTGAACGCCTCCAGCAAGCCCTCCCCGACCCGCTTACGGGTCATCTGCACCAGCCCCAGCGAGGTCACCTCCGCGACCTGATGCTTGGTGCGGTCCCGGCCGAGGCATTCGGTGAGCCGCCGCAGCACCAGCTCCCGGTTCGACTCCAGCACCATGTCGATGAAGTCGATGACGATGATCCCGCCGACGTCGCGCAGCCGCAGCTGACGGACGACCTCCTCGGCCGCCTCGATGTTGTTGCGGGTGACCGTCTGCTCGAGATTCCCGCCCGCGCCGACGAACTTGCCGGTGTTGACGTCGATCACGGTCATCGCCTCGGTGCGGTCGATGACCAGTGACCCGCCGGATGGCAGGTACACCTTGCGGTCGAGCGCCTTCGCGAGCTGCTCGTCGATGCGCAGGTCGTGGAAGAGGTCCGATTCGCCGCTGTGCCTGCTGATCCGGTCGGCGAGGTCGGGCGCCACGTCGTTCAGGTAGCCGGAGACGGTCTGCCACGCGTCGGCACCCTGCACGAGGAGTTGCTTGAAGTCTTCGTTGAAGACGTCTCGTACGACGCGGATGGCCAGATCCGGCTCGCCGTGGACCAGCGTGGGTGGGTTCTTGGTCTGCTTGGCGCTCGCCTCGATCTTCTGCCACTGCGCCTTGAGTCGCTCGACGTCGTGGGTCAGCTCCTGCTCGCTCGCGCCCTCAGCGGCGGTGCGGACGATGACGCCGGCGTCCTCGGGGACGATCTTCTTCAGGATCGCCTTGAGCCGGTGCCGTTCGGTGTCGGGGAGCTTGCGGCTGATCCCCGTCATGGCGCCGCCCGGCACGTACACGAGGAAGCGTCCGGGCAGCGAGATCTGGCTGGTGAGCCGGGCGCCCTTGTGGGCGATCGGGTCCTTGGTGACCTGCACCAGCACCGTGTCACCGGAGTTGAGCGCGCTCTCGATCGCCCGCGACTTACCCTCCAGCCCGGCGGCGTCCCAGTTGACCTCGCCCGCGTACAGCACGCCGTTGCGGCCCTTGCCGATGTCGACAAACGCCGCCTCCATGCTGGGCAGCACGTTCTGCACCCGACCGAGGTAGACGTTGCCGACGTAGGACGCGGTGCTCGCTCGGGTGACGTAGTGCTCGACCAGCATGCCGTCCTCGAGCACGGCGATCTGGGTCCGATCGCCGAGCTCGCGCACCGCCATCACCCGTTCGACCGACTCCCGCCTGGCCAGGAACTCCGCCTCGGTGAGGATCGGCGGCCGGCGCCGGCCCGAGTCGCGCCCGTCCCGGCGCCGCTGCCGCTTGGCCTCGAGCCGGGTCGAGCCCTTGACGCCCCGGACCCCGTCGTCGCCCTCGTCCTTGGGGCGCGACTCCCGCACGTGCACCACGGTGGGGACCTCGTCGGCGGCCTCGACGGGTTCGGTGACGTCGTCGGCCGCTTCGCCGGACCGGCGGCGTCGCCGCCGGCGGCGGCGCGACGGTCCCGCGGTGTGCTCTTCCTCAGCCGCCTCCTCGTCGTGCTCCTCGTCCTCCGCGTCGGCTGCTTCCCCCTCGTCAGATGCCTCGGCGGACGCCTCGTCGCCGTCCTCGCGGGCTCGCCCACCGCGGCCCCGGCGGCGGCGCCGGCGGCGGCGCGCCCCGGTCGCTTCCTCGGCGGCGACCTCGCGGACCTCCTCGGGCTCCTCGACCGCCTCGGCGGCCACCTCGTCCTGGGCTTCCTGCTCGTCCCCGGCTGGGGCGACCGGCGGGCTGATGGCCGGCTCGACGTCAGCATCGTGTGCCGACGGCGGACCGGCCGGCGCGGTGGCCACCCGGCGCCGGCGCGTGGGGGCGGCGGTCGGCGCGGGCGCGACAAAGACGACTCCGGGCGCCGCGGGCGCGGCCGGCGCGGCCGGCTCCGCCGGCTCGGCCGACGTGGCTGGCTCCGCCGACGAAAGTGCGTCCGCCTCCGCGGTCGGCGGCGTCGCGGCTTTGGCCCGGCTGGGCCGGCGGCGGCGCGGCGCCTCCGCGGCGGTGTCCGCCGCTGCCGTCGCGGATGGGGCCGCCTCGCCGGCGGGCACCGGCTCCGGCGCGGCCTTCTTCGCGGCTCGCCGCCTAGGCGCCGGCGCTGCGGCCTCGGCCGGCGCGGCTGCGCCGGTGACAGCCGCTGCCGGTTCACCGCCGTCGGTCGCGACCTTCTTCGCCGCGGTCTTGCGTGGGCGGGCGGCCTTGCGCGGCGGCTGCGCAGCTACCGCGGCTTGCTCGGTGCTCCCTCCGTCAGTGCTCGGCGGGGGGCTCTGGGATGGTGTGCGTGGATCGTCGGATTCGAGCATCGGCTCGGTTCGCTCCGTTCGGCCTTCGGGCGCGGCGCGCCGGGTCGGCGAGCCGCGACCGCACGAAGGCGGTTGTGGCGGGCGCACCCGTGGGCGCGCCTGCGAAGTCTGCATCGGGGCGGCGAGGGCGCCGTCCCGGTCTGGAACTACGACGGGTCCGGCCGAGAGGTCCGGTCAGCGGCGAGCGGGTCGCCGACTGCGCCGGTGCCGTCGAGCGGTCCCTGCGCCAGCCGTACCGCGCGGGAACTCCAGCGCGGCACGTCGAGGGCGAGACCGGCGACGGCACGCAACGCGGCAAGAACGTCGTCGGGTCGTACGGCGGGGGTCGCCTGCCGTACCACCACGTCAAGTATCGCACGCCGCGGGGCCGACCCGGCGTCGCCGGCCACGACTCGCGCGGTGAGCACCGCTGCCCGGGCGTCGACCGTGCGCCGGCCGTCCTTGGTGAGCCGCTCCACCGGCACGGTGTCCGCCGCGAGGAATGTCGCGACGTAGGCGACGAGTTCGTCCGGGCCCACCCCGTCCAGCTCGACCTGCCAGTGCGCTGCCTCGATCCGCTCGGCCAGGGTCTCGGCGCTCGCCTCGACCGCGTCCACGATGTCCAGGCCCGCCGGAAGGGCAGCGTCCAGCGCGTCGCGGAGCCGGTCGACGTCCACCGGCCGCGCCAGCCCGATCTCGACGTACTCCGCTTCGCTCGCGACCCCGGTCGGTGCGGCCCCGACGTAGGAGACCTTCGGATGCGGGGTGAATCCCCCCGAGTACGCCATCGGGACGTCGGCTCGGCGCAACGCCCGCTCGAAGGCACGGGCGAAGTCGCGATGCGAGCAGAAGCGCAGCCGCCCCCGCTTCGCGTAGCGCAGCCGAACACGCTGCGCCACCGGCGGCGGTGGCGGCCCTTCCGGCGCACGTCGTGGCATGCTGTGCGCTCAGCGAGTGAGCAGCGGCAGCAGCGACCTGCCGGTGGGGCCGATCTGGATGTCGGTGCCCATCGCGTCGCAGACCCCGCAGTCGAAGCACGGCGTCCACCGGCAGTCGTCCTGCTCGAACTCGGCGAGCGCGTCCTGCCAGTCGTCCCACAGCCACTGCTTGTCCAGCCCGGAGTCGAGGTGATCCCAGGGCAGCACCTCGTCACCAACGCGTTCCCGGGTGGTGAACCACTCGAGATCGACGCCGGCAAGCTCCTCAGCCGCGGCACGGGTCCAGCGCTCGAAGCAGAAGTGCTCACTCCAGCCGTCGAAGCGCCCGCCATCGCGCCAGACCCGCTCGATCACCGCGCCGACGCGCCGGTCGCCACGGGAGAGCAGGCCCTCGATCAGCGACGGCTCGCCGTCGTGGTAGCGCATGCCGACGTTGCGGCCCAGCGAGCGGTTGGCGTTGATCGCCGCGCGGAGCTTGCGCAGCCGTGCGTCGATCACCTCGGGGGAGGCTTGCGCGGCCCACTGGAACGGGGTGTGCGGCTTGGGCACGAACCCGCCGATCGACACGGTGCACCGGATGTCCTTGCTGCCCGCCGCCTCCCGCCCGGCGCGGATGACGTCGTGGGCCATGTCGGCGATCTCGAGAACGTCCTCGTCGGTCTCAGTCGGCAGGCCGCACATGAAGTAGAGCTTCACCTGCCGCCAGCCGTGCCCGTACGCCGTGGCGACGGTGCGGATCAGGTCGTCCTTGCTCACCATCTTGTTGATCACTCGACGGAGCCGCTCGGAGCCGCCCTCCGGAGCGAACGTGAGCCCGGATCGCCTGCCGTTGCGGGAGAACTCGTTGGCCAGGTCGATGTTGAACGCGTCGACTCGGGTGGACGGCAGCGAGAGGCTGACCCGGTCGTCTTCGTAGCGGTCGGCGAGCTGCTTGGCGATGTCGCCGATCTCAGAGTGGTCGGCACTCGACAGCGAGAGCAGCCCGACTTCCTCGAAACCCGTCGCGGCAAGGCCGCTCTCCACCATCTGACCGATCCCTTGCAGGGATCGCTCACGGACCGGACGGGTGATCATGCCCGCCTGGCAGAACCGGCAGCCCCGGGTGCAGCCGCGAAAGATCTCCACGCTCATCCGCTCGTGCACCGATTCAGCCAGCGGCACAAGGGGTTTCTTCGGGTACGGCCAGTTGTCGAGATCCATGACGGTGTGCTTGCGCACGCGGTCGGGCACGCCCGGACGGTTCGGGGTGACCGCCGCGATCCGCCCGTCCGCCAGATAGGCCACGTCGTAGAACCGTGGCACGTACACGCCCCCGGTGCGCGCCAGCCGGAGCAGCAGCGCGTCGCGGCTCACGCCGTCGCGCTTCGCGTCGCGGACGATCTCGGTGATCGTCGCGACGATCTGCTCGCCGTCGCCGAGCACTGCGGCATCGACGAAATCGGCGATCGGCTCGGGGTTGAAGGACGCGTGGCCGCCGGCGATCACGATCGGGTGCGTCTCGTCACGGTCGGCCGCGTGCAGCGGGATACCGGCGAGATCCAGCGCGGTGAGCAGGTTGGTGTAGCCGAGCTCGGTGGCGAAGCTCACGCCGAGGATGTCGAACGCCCCGACCGGACGGTGCGCGTCGACCGTGAACTGCGGCACGCCGTGCTCACGCAGCAGCGCCTCGAGGTCCGGCCAGACGGCGTAGGTACGCTCGGCCAGCGCGTCCGGCCGCTCGTTGATGAGCTCGTACAGGATCTGCACGCCCTGGTTGGGCAGGCCGACCTCGTACGCGTCGGGGTACATCAGCGCCCAGCGGACGTCGACCGAGTCCCAGTCCTTGACACGCGCGTTCAGCTCGCCGCCGACGTACTGGATCGGCTTGGTGACCAACGGCAGCAGCGGCTCGAGCCGCTCGAACAGGGACTGCACGGGCCTCATGCTACGTGCGGCCCGGGCCACCGCTGACTCGTTCAGCTGCGGTCAGGCAGGGTGCGGGAACCAGAGCCCGATCTCCCGGGCGGCGGACTCTGTCGAGTCGGAGCCGTGCACCAGGTTCTGCTGCACCGGCAGGCCCCAATCGCGGCCCAGGTCGCCGCGGATGGTGCCCGGCAGCGCAACCATAGGGTCGGTGGCGCCGGCAAGCGCCCGGAAGCCCTCGACCACCCGGTGGCCCTCCGCGACGAGGGCGAACACCGGACCGGACGACATGAAATCGACCAGCGGCGCGTAGAACGGCTTGCCGACGTGCTCGGCGTAGTGGGCGGCGAGCAACTCTTCGGACGGCACTCGAATGTCGACGGCCACCAGGCTGTAGCCCTTCGCCTCGACCCGGCGCAGGATCTCCCCCACCAGGCCCCGGCGCACGCCATCAGGCTTGACGAGGACCAGGGTGCGTTCGGTCACGGTCGGCAGCGTATCGATCAGGACACCAGCATGCGGATACCGCCCGGCGTCCCGACCAGCTCATGGCGCAGGTTGAGGACGTAGAGCCACACGCCGATAAAGAGCGCGCCTACGACGAAGAAGGCGTGCACCCAGAGCCCGACAGCCAGGAACGGCAACTGCAGCAGCGTGCCCACTCCGATCCCCCACGGCCGTCGCAGCAGGAACGCGACCGCCACCAGCACGGCCGCGAAGCCGATCAACAGGCCGGTCTTGGTCGGCCCCAGGCCGACCGGTGTCTGGGCGATCGCGCGCGGCACGAGCAGGACGCAGAACGCCTCGAGACAGAGCACGGCGGCCAGCGCGCCACGCGTTGCCTTGTTCGCCCGCATCCGCCGGGCGGCCAGCTCGTCTTCGGAAAGCTGCTCTGGTTCAGGCGGGTCGGGCGTCTCGACAGGCTCCCGCGGGTCGGGCGTCACGGGTCGGGCCTGGCCAAGAGCGTGCGCGCCTCCCCCGCCGTGATCACCGATCCGGTGATCAGCACGCCGGCGCCGGTCAGCAGGTCGTCGGGGCTCTGCTCGGCGAGCCGGACCGCGGTTTCGATGGCGTCGTCCAGCCGCGGCTCGACCGTCACCCGCTCCGGCCCGAACACGTCGACGGCGACCGCCGCCAGCTCGTCGGCCGCCAGCGTGCGATCCGCAGAGTTCTGCGTCACCACCAACTCGTCCAGCACCGGTTCGAGCCGTTCGAGCATCGCGCGAGCGTCCTTGTCCGCGAGCACGGCGACCACGCCCACCAGGCGACGGAAGTCGAACGCATCCTCGATCGCGGCTACCGTCGCGGCCATGCCATGCGCGTTGTGCGCGGCGTCCACGAGGATGGTCGGCGCGGCACGCACCGGTTCCAGGCGCCCTGGCGAGCGCACGCCGGCGAACGCCGAGCGCACGATGTCGACGTCGAGCGGACCGCTCGCGGCGCCGGCGCCGAAGAACGCCTCGACGGCGGCCAGCGCGAGCACCGCGTTCTGGGCCTGGAACGGGCCGTGCAGGGGCAGGAACACTTCGTCGTACACCCCACCGAGGCCCTGCAGCCGCAGCAGCTGCCCGCCGACGGCGACCTGCCGGTCCAAGACGCCGAACTCGAGCCCCTCGCGGGCGACCGTGGCCTGCACCTCGGCTGCCCGGCGCAACAGCTCGGCGGCCGCGTCCGCGGGCTGCGCGGCGAGGACGGCGCTGGCGCCGGGCTTGATGATGCCGGCCTTCTCGCGGGCGATGCTCGCGACCGTGTTGCCCAGGTAGCGGGTGTGGTCGAGCCCGATCGGTGCGACGACGGCCACCTCGGCGTCGATCACGTTGGTGTTGTCCCAGGTACCGCCCATGCCGACTTCCACGACGGCGAGATCCACCGGTGCGTCGGCGAAGATCGAGAAGGCCAGCGCGGTGACGATCTCGAAGAAGGAGAGCGGCACGTCGAACTGGCCGTCGACCAGCTCGATGTAGGGCACCAACTCGCGGTAGCCGTCGACGAATGTGCGTTCGTTCACCGGTTCGCCATCCACGACGATCCGTTCGGTGACGCTGGCCAGGTGGGGGCTGGTGTAGCGGCCGGTGCGCACGCCGAAAGCGCGAGCCAGCTCGTCGATCATACGGGCGGAGCTGGTCTTGCCGTTGGTGCCGGTGATGTGCACCGATCGGAAGGCCCGTTGCGGGTCGCCGAGCAGGTTGACCAGCGCCCACATCCGCTCGTTGGTCGGGTGAACGTGGCCCTCGCCGCGGCGGCTGAAGATCTCCGACTCGACCTGCCGCAGCAGCGCCCCGTACTTCTGCGCCTCGGTGACCGCCACGACCGACCAGTCTACGGACGGCCGGCTCGGGGGCCCTACCGTGTTGATCCCGACGTCTAACGCAACAGCAACTCCATCAGGATCTCGTCCGGGCCCTGGATAGCGCCCGGGTACCTGCCCACCTCGCGAAAACCCTTGCGGCGGTAGAAGGCCGCGGCCTGCTCGTTGCCCTCGGTGTGGTCCAGCCGCAGCCGGTCGGCCGACGAGGGCAACGAGTCGATCGCCGCCGCGAGCAGTGCCGCGCCAACGCCGGCGCCCTGCGCGGACGGCACGACGTAGAGCTTCCACAGCATCGGCACGCCGTCGTGCTCGCCCAGCGAGGCCATGCCGACCACCGCGCCGTCCTGTTCCGCGACGAACACCCCGCCCCGGCGGATGGAATCCAGCACCGCGTCGCGCGACCACCACCTCGCCAGCCCCTGCTCGACATATGCCGCGCCCGCGATCGGACCGTACGTCGCGGGCCAGGTCTGCAGGCCGACCTCGCGCACGGCGTCCGCGTCCGCCTCGGTGGCGGCCCGGACGGTGACGCTCATGCCGGCGGCAGCGCGTCCGTCGCGGCCTGTAGACGCGTGATGTCGGCCTCCGCCGCGGCGAGCCGCGCGCGCACCTGCTCGACCACTGCGGGCGGTGCGTTGCCGGTGAACGCCTCGTTGGCGAGCTTGCCGGCGTTGCGGTCGCGATCCTTCTGCGCAGCCGCGAGGTCCTTCGTCAGCCGCGCCCGCTCCGCCCGGACGTCGACGGCACCGGAGAGATCGACCTGGACGGTCACCCCGCCCGCCGTCGTGACCGACGCGGTGGCGGCGAAGCCGTCGGCGGGCTCGTCGAGGCGGAGCAGTGCGCGCACCGCCCGCTCGTCGCCGACCGGACCGGCGATGCGCGCGGGCACCCGCTGCGACGGCCTGACGCCCTGGTCGGACCGGAACCGCCGCACCTCGGTCACCACCGCCTGCAGCCGGGCCAGCGACGCCTCCGCCTCGGCGTCGACGCGCGCCGGGTCGGCGGCCGGCCACGGCGTGACCACCACCGACTCGCCGCCGGTCAGCGCGGTCCACAGCGCCTCGGTGACGAACGGGACCATCGGGTGCAGCAGGCGCAGCAGCACGTCGAGCACCTCACCGAGCACCCGCCGGGTGACAGCGGCGGTCTCCCCGGACGCGAGCCGCACCTTCGCCAGCTCGACGTACCAGTCGCAGACCTCGTCCCAGGCGAAGTGGTAGAGCACGTCGGCGATCTTGGCGAACTCGTAGCGCTCATAGAGCGCATCCACCTCGGCGATCACCCGGTTCAGCCGCGAGACGATCCAGGCGTCGGGGCCGGTCAGCTGGTGCGGCAGCTCACCTGCCAAGGTGGCACCGTTGAGCAGCGCGAACCGGGTCGCGTTCCACAGCTTGTTGCAGAAGTTCCGCGCGCCGACGACCCATTCCTCGTTGATGGCCTGGTCGGCGCCGGGGTTCGCCCCCTGCAGCAGCGAGAGCCGCACCGCGTCGGCGCCGTGCGCGTCGATCCACATCAGCGGGTCGACCACGTTGCCGCGTGACTTGGACATCTTCTTGCCGTGCGCGTCACGGACCAGCCCGTGCAGCAACACCGTCCTGAAGGGCACCGAATCCTCGGGGCCGCGGTCGTGCATCGCGTACAGCCCGAACAGCATCATCCGCACGACCCAGAAGAAGAGGATGTCGTAACCGGTGACCAGCACGGTGGTCGGGTAATAGCGGCGCAAGTCGTCGGTGTCGTCCGGCCAGCCCAGCGTCGAGAACGGCCACAGTGCCGAGGAGAACCACGTGTCGAGCACGTCCTCGTCCTGGACCCAGCCAGACGGCGGCTTCTCGTCCGGGCCGAAGCAGGCGTCGTCGCCGTCGGGTGAGTACCACACCGGGATGCGATGGCCCCACCACAGCTGGCGGCTGATGCACCAGTCACGCAACGAGTCGACCCAGGAGAAGTAGCGCGCCGCCATCGACGCCGGCTCGATGACCACGCGGCCGTCGCGCACCGCGTCGCCAGCGGCCTTGGCGAGCGTCTCCACTCGCACGAACCACTGCAGCGAGAGGCGCGGTTCGACCACCGTGTCGCAGCGCGAGCAGTGCCCCACCGAGTGCCGGTACGGGCGCTTCACGTCGACGATCCGGCCGTCCTCGCGCAGTGCGGCGACGATCGCAAATCGCGCCTCGAGGCGGTCAAGACCCTTGAACGGCCCGGGCGCGGTGATCACCGCCCGCTCGTCCATGATCGTCAGCGCTGGCAGGTCGTGCCGGCGGCCGATCTCGAAGTCGTTCGGGTCGTGCGCCGGTGTCACCTTCACCGCGCCGGTGCCGAAGCTCGGATCGACGTGCTCATCGACGATCACCGGGATGCGGCGATTCGTCAGCGGCAGGGCGACCTCTCTGCCGACGAGATGCCGGTACCGCTCGTCGTCGGGATGCACGGCGACCGCGGTGTCACCGAGCATCGTTTCCGGGCGGGTCGTCGCCACCACGATCGAAGCGTCGCTGTCGCCGTAGCGGATCGAGACGAGTTCGCCGTCCTCGTCCTCGTGGTCGACCTCGATGTCGGAAAGCGCGGTGAGGTCGCGCGGGCACCAGTTGATGATCCGTTCGGCGCGGTAGATCAGGTCATCGTCGTAGAGCCGTTTGAAGATCGTCTGGACGGCGCGGCTCAGGCCGTCGTCCATCGTGAATCGTTCCCGGGTCCAGTCGACGCTGTCGCCGAGCCGGCGCATCTGGCCGAGTATCTGCCCGCCGTAGCGCTCCTTCCACTGCCACGCCTTGCCGATGAACTCCTCTCGCGTGTAGTCGAAGCGGCCCTTGCCCTCGGTCTCGGCCAGGTTGCGCTCGACCAGGTTCTGCACCGCGATGGACGCGTGGTCCATGCCGGGGAGCCAGAGTGCGTCGTACCCGCGCATGCGGGCGCGCCGGGTCAGGGTGTCCATCTCCGAATGCTCGAGCGCGTGGCCGATGTGCAGGCGGTCGGTCACGTTGGGCGGCGGAATGACGATGGAGAACGGCGGCTTGCCACTCTCCGGATCCGCGCTGAAGTAGCCGCGCTCGACCCACCGCTCGTAGAGCGGCCCCTCTACCTCTGCCGGCGTGTACTGGGGCGGCAGATCGGGGCGCGGGTTCGGTTCGGCGGCCATGCCCGGATTGTAGGAAGGAGCGCCGTGCCGATTTCGGTTGGCGACGCGCGCGATGATCGGAGCGTGACCCTGCGCGTGACCAGCGATCCCGTTGAGATCCGGGACCTGCTAGACATCCGGCTCGCCGCCGACCCGGTGCGCGGCACCGTGCTCGGCACGATCCGGCTCGCGCTGGGCTGGCCGGACGCCCGAGGATGGTGCGCGGCCGCGCCCGACGGTTCGGCCGTCGCCGTCCGCTCTCATCCGAGCTATCCGGTCGTTCTGGAGGGCTGCTGGGCCGATGAGCCGCGACGGGAGTTGGCGCGTGTACTCGCGGACCTCCCCGACCTGGCCGGGCTCTCCGGCGCGAAGAGTGCCGTCGATGCGGTGGCGGCTGGGCTGCCGCCGGCGGCGCACCGGATGGCCTCCCGGCTGTACCGGCTCGACATGCTCATCGACTTGGTTGGCGTCGACGGGCGCCCGCGCCGGGCTACCGACGACGACCGTCCGCTCGTCGTCGACTGGTACTGGGCGTTCGGCGCTGAGGCGCATGCGGACTTCACCGGCGTCGACCAGTACGTTGACGAGGCGCTGGCGCACGGCGGCTGCTGGCTGTGGTGCGTCGACGGCGAAGCTGTGTCGCTCGCCACCCGCCGTCCGGTGGTAGCGGGCAGCGCCCGGGTCGGGCCGGTCTACACGCCACCCCGGCTGCGCGGGCGGGGCTACGGCTCGGCGGTGACCGCGGCGGCGACACGGCACATCCTCGACGACGGCGCGATCCCGGTGCTGTTCACCGACCTGGCCAACCCGACGTCCAACGAGATCTACCAGCGCCTCGGCTACCACCCGGTCGAGGACCGCACCCAACTCCGGTTCCGCCGAACCCCGAATCGTGATCAGGACCCCGTCAGCCGCCGTGCGTGACGGTCAAGCGGGTCGTGATCTGGCGCCCGGGGGCTAGGCCGACTTCTCGCGCCGCTCGCGCTTGGGGGCCACCTCGCGTGGCACGAGCGTCGGGTAGACGTGGTCGAGCACAGTCTCGCGGGTGATGACGACCCGGGCGACGTCCTCACGGGACGGCACCTCGTACATCACCGACAGCAGCACTTCCTCCATGATCGCGCGCAGACCGCGGGCCCCGGTGCCGCGTAGCACCGCCTGGTCGGCGATCGCCTCGAGCGCGTCGTCGGAGAACTCGAGGTCGACGTTGTCCAGTTCGAAGAGCTTGGCGTACTGCCTGACGAGTGCGTTGCGCGGCTCGGTGAGGATCTGCACCAGCGCGTCGCGGTCCAGGGGGCGCACCGAGGTGATGACCGGCAACCGGCCGATGAACTCGGGGATCAGCCCGAACTTCATCAGGTCCTCGGGCATGACATCGGCGAAGACGTCGGTCTGGTCACGCTCGAACTTCGTGCGCAGCTCCGCGCCGAAGCCCAGCCCCTTCTTCCCGATGCGGCTCTCGATGATCGCATCCAGGCCGGCGAACGCGCCGCCGACGATGAACAGCACGTTCGTCGTGTCGATCTGGATGAACTCCTGGTGCGGGTGCTTGCGGCCGCCCTGCGGCGGCACGGAGGCGGTCGTCCCCTCAAGGATCTTCAGCAGCGCCTGCTGCACGCCCTCGCCGGAGACGTCGCGGGTGATCGACGGGTTCTCGGCCTTGCGCGCGATCTTGTCGACCTCGTCGATGTAGATGATCCCGGTCTCGGCGCGCTTGACGTCGTAGTCGGCGGCCTGGATGAGCTTGAGCAGGATGTTCTCGACGTCCTCGCCGACGTAACCGGCCTCGGTGAGCGCGGTGGCGTCGGCGATGGCGAACGGGACGTTGAGCATCCGGGCGAGCGTCTGGGCCAGCAGCGTCTTGCCGGACCCGGTGGGGCCGAGCAGCAGGATGTTGGACTTGGCGAGTTCGACGACCGCGTCCGGGTTGCGCGGCTTCGCGTCGCCGCCGGCCTGTACCCGCTTGTAGTGGTTGTAGACCGCCACCGCGAGCGTCTTCTTGGCCTGGTCCTGGCCGACGACGTAGCCGTTGAGGAAGTCGTAGATCTCGCTCGGCTTGGGCAGCTCGTCGAAGCTGAACTCGCTGGTCTCGGCCAGCTCCTCTTCGATGATCTCGTTACACAGGTCGATGCACTCGTCGCAGATGTAGACACCCGGCCCCGCGATCAGCTTCTTGACCTGCTTCTGGCTCTTGCCGCAGAAGGAGCACTTGAGCAGGTCGCCCGTCTCGCCCACACGTGCCACGAGTGAATCGGTCCCCTCTGTGCCGTCCTGCTTACGCCCGCGGATGGACCGAGCGCTCACCGCCCGGGATTCGAACGGTACCCGGAAACCCGTGGGAAGTCCCCTGCAATCACGATCCCGGGCGTGTTACGTGCCGGCTCAGGAGACCAGCTTGCGGGTGTTGATGACGTCGTCCACGATGCCGTACGCCTTGGCCTGCTCGGCGGTGAAGATCTTGTCCCGCTCGACGTCGGCGCGCACCTGCTCGACGGTCTGCCCGGTGTGCCGGGAGAGGATCTGCTCCATCAGGTCGCGCATCCGCAGAATCTCGTTGGCCTGGATCTCCAGGTCGGAGATCTGCATGGCGCCCTCGGTGCCACCGGACGGCTGGTGGATGAGGATGCGCGACTGCGGCAGTGCGTATCGCTTCCCCTGGGTGCCGGCGGCGAGGATCACCGCGGCGGCGGACGCGGCCTGGCCCATGCAGTAGGTCTGGATCTCGGGCCGGATGTACTGCATGGTGTCGTAGATCGCGGTGAGCGCGGTGAACGAACCGCCCGGCGAGTTGATGTAGATCTGGATGTCGCGGTCGGGGTCGGTGGACTCCAGCACGATCAGCTGGGCCATGACGTCGTTGGCTACGACGTCGTCGATCGGCGCCCCGAGGAAGATGATCCGCTCCTCGAAGAGCTTGTTGTACGGATTCGACTCCTTGATCCCGTAATTGGTGCGCTCGACGAACGACGGCAGCACGTAGCGGGCAGACGGGCCCTGCCCCGGAACGAACAGGCTCATTTCGGACTCTCCCTCACTCCGCCGGGCTGACCCCGCCGGGAACCTCGCTGGCCCGACGGACGATGTGGTCGACGAACCCGTACCCCAACGCCTGCTCCGCGGTGAACCACCGGTCGCGGTCGCCGTCGGCCATGATCTTCTCAACCGACTGACCGGTGTGCTGGGCGGTGATCTCGGCCATCTCCTGCTTGGTGAGGTTCCACTGCTCGGCCTGGATCTTGATGTCCGAGGCGGTGCCGCCGAGGCCGGCCGAGCCTTGGTGCATGAGGATCCGGGCGTGCGGCAGGGCGTAGCGCTTGCCCTTGGTGCCGGCCGAGAGCAGGAACTGACCCATCGACGCGGCAAGCCCCATCGCCCAGGTCGCGACATCGCAGTCGATGAGCTCCATGGTGTCGAAGATCGCCATGCCGGCGGTGACCGAGCCGCCCGGCGAGTTGATGTACAGGTTGACGTCGCGCTTGGCGTCCTCGGCGGCGAGCAGGAGCAACTGCGCGCAGATCTGGTTGGCGATGGCGTCGTCCACCGGTTGGCCGAGGAAGATGATCCGCTCGCGGAGCAGCCGGTCGTAGACGGAGTCGTTGAGGTTCATGCCGGCGCCGGGGCTGCGCAGCTGCACCCCGACGTGCGGCGCGAGCGGCGGCTGCGGATCCAAGCGGCTCACAGGTCCTACCTTCCCGGACGGTTGCATGTCATCGACCCTAACCGGCGCTCCGGTCCCGGGAGTCCCCAGATCTGGCCCGTTTCGCTGTGGGCGTGACGCTCACTGCTCGTCGGCATCGACGTCGACGTCGACGTCGGCGTCCTCCTCCGGCTCACCGTCCTCGGCGAACCGGGCCGGGCTGAGCGCGGCGAGGTCGACCGCGTTGCCCGACGCGTCGGTGATCTTGGCGGACTCGAGCAAGGTGGCGAGGGCCTTGTTGCGCCGGACGTCGGCCATCAGTGCGGGCAGGTTCCCGCCCTGCACGATCTGGTTGGCAAACTCCTGCGGGGCGACGTTGTAGCGGGCTGCCTGCCGGACGAGATACTCGGTCAGCTCGGCGTCGCCGACGCTCAGCTGCTCGGCGTCCGCGACCGCGTCGAGGAGGAATTGCGCCTTCACCGACTTCTGCGCCGAATCCCGCAGCTCACTGGTGAAGTCGTCGCGCGTCTGTCCCTGCCGGGCCAGGAACTCGTCGAAGAGCGTGTCGTCGTGGCCGAGCGAGTGCACGACGTCGTGCTCGCGGTAGCCCACCTCGGCGGTCACGGCCGACTCGGGCAGCGGGAAGTCGACACTGTCGAGCAGCTTCTCGAGAACCCGGTCGCGGGCCTGGCTGCCCTGTTCGAGCAGCCGCACCCGGCCGAGGCGGGTGCGCAGGTCGTCGCGCAGCTCGGCGACGGTGTCGAACTCGCTGGCGAGCTGGGCGAACTCGTCGTCGGCGGCCGGCAGCTCCTTCTCCTTCACCGAGTTGACGGTGACGGTGACCTCGGCCTGCTCGCCGGCGTGGTCTTCCTCGCGCAGCTCGGTCTCGAAGGTCTTGGACTCACCGGCGGCCATGCCGCTCAGCGCGTCGTCGAGGCCCTCCACCAGGTCGCCGGAGCCGACGCTGTAGGAGAGGTTCGTCGCCGAGCCGCCCTCGACCTCCGCCCCGCCGACCCGGGTGACCAGGTCGATCGTGACGTAGTCGCCGGCCTGCACAGCCCGGTCGACGGCGGTGAGTGTCGCGAAGCGGTCGCGCAGAGCGTCGAGCTGCTCGTCGACATCGGCCTCGGTGACCTCGGCGTCGTCGACGGAGACCTCGATCCCCTCGAGGGCCGGCAGGCTTATCTGCGGGCGCACGTCCACCTCGGCGGTGAAACTGAGCAGCTCACCGTCGTCGAGTTTGGTCACCTCGATCTCCGGCTGGCCGAGCGCCTGAACCCCGGCCTCGCGCACGGCGTCGCCGTAGGCCTTGGGGAGCGCGGAGTTGACGGCCTCCTCCAGCACCGCCGCCCGGCCGATGCGCTGGTCGATGATCCGGGCCGGCACCTTGCCGGGACGAAAGCCCGGCACGCGCACCTGGGACGCGATCTTCTTGTAGGCGGCCTCCAGGCTCGGCTTCAGCTCGTCGAACGGCAGCTCGACGGCCAGCTTGACGCGGGTCGGGCCGACGTTCTCGACGGTGCTCTTCACGGTGCTCCTTGCGCGGATGGGGAAACGGGCGTCCGGCGTCGGTCGGGGTGGCGGGATTCGAACCCACGGCCCCTCGCTCCCAAAGCGAGTGCGCTACCAAGCTGCGCCACACCCCGGGCGCTGACGGGCCAAGTGTACGGGCGGCCCGCGCTACCCTGATCCGGACGCAGCGCGGGTGTAGCTCAATGGCAGAGCCCCTGCCTTCCAAGCAGGCGGTGCGGGTTCGATTCCCGTCACCCGCTCGGTTCGGGCACGATGGGCCGGTGAGCGAATTGTCGGGTGGCACCGCACGCCGGCGTCGCCGCCGCGCGAGCTCGGCTCAGGCCTCCCCCGCACCGGTCGCCGAGCCGCCGCCGATTCCCGAGCCGTCGCCGATTCCCGAGCCGCCCACCGCTGCGCCGCGGCCGACCGAAGAGACGCACCGCACCCCGCGTCGGCAGCGCACCGACCCGGTAGAACGCGGGCTGCGCGATCTGGTCGGCGCCGGGCCGTCGCAGCTGGGTGTCAGCCGGGCGCTGCGCGGTCGCGACGTCAACCGCCCCAGCGCCGAGGACCTCGCCGCCGCCGAACAGGAGGTCGTCGTCGTGCGCCGGCATTGGAAGCCGAGCGGCAACGACTTCTAGGGCGTTGGCTCCGGCGGCCTGCCGGTCGCCTCGTACTCGCTCAGCATGCCGATCCGGCGCACGTGGCGGGACTCGCAGGAGAACGGCGTCGCGAGGAAGATCTCGACGAAGCGGAGCGCGTCTTCCTCCCGATGGTCCCGCGCACCGATACTGACCACGTTGGCGTCGTTGTGTTCCCGGGCGAGGCGCGCCGTCTCCTCGTTCCACGCCAGAGCCGCACGGATGCCCCGTACCTTGTTGGCGGCGATCTGCTCGCCGTTGCCCGACCCGCCGATCACGACGCCGAGGCTGCCGGGCTCGGCGACGACGCGCAGCGCCGCGGCGATGCACGGCGGCGGGTAGTCGTCGCCGGGGTTGTAGCTGTGCGCTCCGCAGTCGACCGGCTCATGCCCCAGCTCGGTCAGGTGATCGACCAGGCGAGCCTTCAGCTCGAAGCCGGCGTGGTCGCTGCCCAGGAATACCCGCATGGCGCGCATCATCCCAGCCTGGGCAGCGACGCATGGCCGCAGGCTGGGGGACGATGGGATGGTGAGGACCGAGCGACGCTTGCGGAGCGAGCAGTGAGCACCGAGCGACGCTTGCGGAGCGAGCAGTGAGCACCGAGCGACGCTTGCGGAGCGAGCAGTGAGCACCGAGCGACGCTTGCGGAGCGAGCAGTGAGCACCGAGCGACGCTTGCGGAGCGAGCAGTGAGCACCGAGCGACGCTTGCGGAGCGAGCAGTGAGCACCGAGCGACGCTTGCGGAGCGAGCAGTGAGCACCGAGCGACGCTTGCGGAGCGAGCAGTGACCTCGACCGTGGGCCCGCTGACGGCGGCGGCGACCGTGACCGCGTGGACGCTGCAGCCCCTCGCGGTGGCCGCCGTCGTCCTCGCCGGCGTCTGGTACTGGCGGGGCGTCGCGGTCTTGCGCCGCCGCCGCGAGCGCTGGTCTGCCGCCCGCAGCAGCATGTTCGGGCTCGGGCTGGCGCTGGTCATGTGGACGACCTGCGGCTTCCCGCAGGTGTACGCACGGGCCCTTTTCGCCACGTGGGTATCGCAGATGCTGGCCCTGCTCCTGGTGATCCCGGCAGTGCTGATGGCCGGGCAGCCCGTGGAGCTGGAGCACCGCCTTCGGGGCAGCCGTGCGCTGGGGTGGCGGTTCCTGAACTCCGGGATCGGCCGGGCACTGGGCAGCCCGCTGGTCGGCCCGGCGATCATCCCGATCGTCTCGGCGGTGCTGTTCTTCGGTCCGCTACCCGGCTGGGCGATCGGTATCGCGCCGGTCGGCTGGGTCCTCGAACTCCTCCTGGGGCTGCTCGGCTCGATGATCGTCCTGCCGCTGGTGAGCTCGGTAGAGGACCGTGCCTCGCTGGCGGTCGGACTCGCCGTGGCGGTCGGGTTCCTGGAGCTGCTGCTGGACGCCGTCCCCGGCATTGTGCTGCGGCTGAACACCCACCTGTCGTCCACCTTCTTCGACTACCGCGCCGCGAACGGGTGGGCGCCGACGCCGGTGCACGACCAGCAGTGGGGCGGCGGGATCCTCTGGGGAGCCGCCGAGGCGCTGGACCTGCCGTTCCTGATCCTGGTGTTCCGGCAGTGGCTGGTCGCGGACGAGCGCGAGGCGGCGCAGATCGACACAGTGCTCGACGCCGAGCGCATCGCCCGCGGCGCGGTCGAGGGGGACGCCGACGCGCAGGCGGATGCTCCGTGGTGGCTCACCGACGAGGCGATGCGGGAGCGGATGCGCCGCCGCGGCGGCTGACGCGGGCCGCGCCGCCGCCCCGTAGCCCTGCTCATGATCATGTTGTTCGTGCAGAATTCCTGCACGAACAACATGATCACGGCGAAGGGAGCCGGCTCAGGTGAACTGCGGTGACTCGGTGCGGGTGCGCTTGAGCTCGAAGAAGTACGGATAGCCGGCGAGCAGCCGGGTGCCGTCCCAGATCCGCAGCGCCTCCTCGCCGCGCGGGATCCGGCTGAGCACCGGCCCGAAGAACGCGGCGCCGTCGACGTGGATGGTGGGCGTACCGACCTCGTAGCCCACCGGGTCCATCCCGGCGCAATGGGACTTGCGCAGCGCCTCGTCGTAGTCGCTCGACTCGGCGGCGTCGGCCAGCGACGCCGGCAGCCCGACCGACTCCAGCGCCTCGACGATCGTGGCGCGATCCAACTGACGTCCCTCGTTGTGCCGGCGAGTGCCGAGCGCGGTGTAGAGGTCGCGAAGCACACCGCTGCCGTGCTGCTCCTCCGCCGCCATGCAGACCCGCACCGGGCCCAGCCATCCGGGAATTCGCGCGCGGTAGTCCTCGGAGATGTCGTCGCGGTTCTCGTTGAGCAGCGAGAGCGACATGACGTGGAACGCGAGATGCATCGGCCGCAGCTTGTCGACTTCTAGGATCCAGCGCGAGGTGACCCAGGCGAACGGGCAGGCAGGGTCGAACCAGAAGTCGACCGTGGGGGTGTCGGGGGACGTCATGCGTCCAACCTACCCGCCTAGTTGAACTCTCTACCGTGTCGTTGGCCGCAGTGCCGCCAGTGCGCGGTCGGCGTGGGTGTTCATGTTGAACTCGCTGGCGATGACGTCACGGACGCGGCGGTCGGGGTCGATGACGAACGTGACCCGCTTGACCGGCAGCAGGCCGAAGCGCCGCTTGACGCCGAACCCCTCCGCCACCGCGCCGTCGGCATCGGCGAGCAGCGGGAACCCGAGCGCGTACTGGTCGGCGAAGCGCTTCTGCTTGCCGACCGCGTCGACACTGATGCCCACCGGGCGCGCGCCGGCCGCTGCGAACTCGGCGGCCAGGTCGCGGAAGTGGCAACTCTCCCGCGTGCATCCCGGGCTCGACGCCGCCGGGTAGAAGAACAGCACGACCGGCCCGTCGGCGAGCAGCTCGGAGAGGCGACGCAAGGTGCCGTCCTGGTCGGACAACTCGAAGTCCGGGGCCTGATCACCGGGGCGCATGCCGCCACGGTAAACCGTGCGAGACTCCACCGGAACCGCTGTCGCTCGAAGCCGCAGACCGCAGGAGGCTCAGTGTCCGTCCCCAACCTGACCCGCGACGACGCCCAGGCGCGGGCCGAGTTGCTCAACATCGAGTCCTACGACGTGGTGCTCGGCCTCACCGACGGCAGCGGGAACCCGTCCGAGCGCACGTTCCCGTCGACCACGACGATCCGCTTCTCGGCCAGCCGGCCGGGAGCCTCGACCTTCGTCGACATCGTCGCCGACACCGTGCGCGCCGTGACACTGAACGGCCGCCCGGTCGACATCTCCGGCTACGACCCGGAGAAGGGCATCGCGCTCGCCGACCTGGCGCACGACAACACGGTCGTCGTCGAGGCCGACATGCTCTACACCAACACCGGCGAGGGCCTGCACCGGTTCGTCGACCCGATCGACGGCGAGGTGTACGTCTACTCGCAATTCGAGACGGCCGACGCCAAGCGGGTCTACGCCTGCTTCGACCAGCCCGACCTGAAGGGCGTGTTCACCTTCCACGTCACCGTCCCGCAGCACTGGGAGGCCGTGTCCAACGCGCGAGTAGAGCGCGTCGAGGAGCTCGCGGCCGGTAAGACGGTGCATTTCGGGGCGACGCCGCGGATCAGCCCGTACGTCACGGCGATCGTGGCGGGCCCGTACCACCTCCACCGCGACCAGCACGACGGCATCGACCTGGGCGTCTACTGCCGGCGCAGCCTGGCCGAGCACCTCGACGCCGAGGAGATCCTCGCCGTCACCAAGCAGGGCTTCGACTGGTACCACGCGAATTTCGGGATGCGCTACCCGTTCGACAAGTACGACCAGCTGTTCGTCCCCGAGTTCAACGCCGGCGCGATGGAGAACGCCGGCTGCGTGACGTTCCGCGAGGACTACATCTTCCGCAGCAAGGTCACCGACGCCCGCTACGAGCGGCGCTGCGACACGATCCTGCACGAGATGGCGCACATGTGGTTCGGCGATCTCGTCACGATGCGCTGGTGGGACGACCTGTGGCTCAACGAGTCGTTCGCCAACTTCGCCGCGCCGCTCGCCCAGGCCGAGGCGACGCGCTGGACGCATGCCTGGACGACGTTCGCGAACGTCGAGAAGACCTGGGCCTACCGCCAGGACCAGCAACCGACCACGCACCCGATCGCGACCGATGCGCCGGATGTGCAGACCGCCGAGGTGAACTTCGACGGGATCACGTACGCCAAGGGCGCGAGCGTGCTCAAGCAGCTCGTCGCCTACGTGGGCACGGACCGGTTCCTGGCCGGCGTGCGGGACTACTTCGCCGAGCACGCGTTCGGCAACACGACGCTCGCCGACCTGCTGTCGGCGCTGGAGAAGGCGTCCGGGCGCGACCTCGGCACCTGGTCGAAGCTGTGGCTTGAGACCGCGGGCATCAACACGATCAAGCCTGACTTCAGCTTGGACGACGCCGGCCGTTTCGCCAGCTTCGAGGTGGTGCAGTCGGCGCCGACGGAGGCCGCGGCGTCGAACGTGTTGCGCCCGCACCGGCTGGCGATCGGGCTCTACCGCGACGACGGCACTCGCCTGGTCCGCACGAACCGTGTCGAGCTGGACGTGCTGGGCGACCGCACGCCGGTCGATCAGCTCGTCGGCATGCCGCAGCCCGAGGTGCTGATCGTCAACGACGACGACCTCACCTACTGCAAGCTGCGCCTCGACGAGCGTTCGCTGAAGGTGCTGCGCGGTAGTGGCGGGGCTGGAGGAATCGCCCGGCTGGCCGACTCCCTGCCGCGGGCGCTGGCGTGGAGCGCCGCCTGGGACATGACCCGCGACGGCGAATTGCCGACCCGTGACTACGTGGCCCTGGTGCTCTCCGGCGTCGAGTCCGAGACCGACATCGGGCTGCTGCAGTCGCTGCACCGGCAGGCGCTGCGCGCGCTGGAGATCTACGCCGACCCGGCCTGGGCGCCCGAGGGATACCAGGCGTTCGCCGACAAGGCGCTGGCCGCGCTGCACGACGCGCAGCCGGGCTCGGATCACCAGCTGGCCTGGGCGCACGCCTTCCTGGGCGCGGCCCGCAGCGACGAGCATCTCGACGTCATCCGCGGCCTGCGCTCCGGCGCGCACGTCGTCGACGGGCTGGCGATGGACGACGAGCTGCGCTGGGCAATCCTGCAGGCGCTCGCCGCCCGGGGCGCCGCGACGGATGCCGATATCGAAGCCGAGCTGGCGCGCGACCCGTCCGCCGCGGGGCACCGGCATGCGGCCACCGCTCGGGCGCTCTTCCCCACCGCAGAGGCCAAGGCCGAGGCGTGGTCGCAGGCCGTGCAGGACGACAGCCTGCCCAACGCCATGCAGGAGGCGCTGATCCGCGGCTTCGCCCACCCGGCGCAAGGCGAGCTGCTCGTTGGGTATGTCGATCGCTACTTCGCTGACGTCCCGGACGTATGGCGGCGGCGCTCGAGCGAGCTCGCGCAGAACGTCGTCGTCGGGCTCTTCCCGACCTGGGCGTCGACGATCAGCGAAGAGACACTCTCGGCGGCGGACGCGTTCCTCGCCCGACCCGAGCTTCCGCCGCAGCTGCGCCGGCTGGTGAGCGAGGGACGTTCGGACGTCGTCCGGGCGCTGCGGGCACGCGCCGCCGACGGGGCAGCCACCGGGTAATCGACGTAATCGACCTTCCTCGCCAGGGGGGTCGACACGGTCCGGGGTGCGGTGGCAGAGTCGGAACCTCGATCGATCGGGAGGGTCGTTCGAGATGACGGTGCACAGGAATGCCTGGCGCCGGCCGGCTGGGGTCGCCGCCCCACGCAGGGTCATCGGCCGGATGGTGGCCGCAACGGGGATGGTCCGGGCGCGGAACGGCGCGCTGGTCGTCGGTGCCGCACTATTGCTCGCCGCGAGTGCGGCCGTGCCGGGTGCGAGCATGCCCCGCGCCGGGTCGCCGGCCGCGGCCGCGCCGGCCGCGCCGGCCATGCATCCGGCGCGCGCGACCGTAGGCGGCTTCGCTCCGCCGGTGGTCGCTCGACAGCCCGACCCGACCGTGACCCAGCAACAGCTCGGCCCGACCCCGCCGTCCGGGAACGGCCCCCCGCCGCCCACGGTCGCGCCGGCGGTCGACGTGTCGCCCGCGGTGTGGACGCTGGCCGCCAACGGGATCCCGACCGTCGCGCTCGAGGCCTACCAGAATGCGGCCACCGTGCTGGCCCGCACCGAGCCGGCGTGTGGGCTGAACTGGTCACTGCTCGCCGGGATCGGACGGGTCGAGTCCGACCACGGCCAGTTCGCCGGCGCGGTGCTGCACGCCGACGGCACCTCGACCCCGCGGATCATCGGAATCGCGCTGGACGGCGTGCAGGCGGCCTACGTCCCGGCCCCGCCGGACGGGATGGCGCTGGACGGCGATGCCCGCTACGCGCACGCGCTCGGCCCGATGCAGTTCATCCCCAGCACTTGGGCGGAGTGGGGCGTCTCGGCACGGGGCAACGCCAAGCCGGACGTGTTCAACATCTTCGACGCCGCGCTTGCCGCCGGCCGCTACCTCTGCGCCGCCGGCGGCAACCTGCGCACCGTCGCCGGCCAGGTGCAGGCGGTCTTCGCGTACAACCACCTCGACAGCTATGTCGCCGAGGTGCTCGCGCTGGCGCGCAGCTACGCCACGGGCGTCACCGCGGTGGTCACGCCGGTGCAGGTGCCGACCGCGGCGCCGGTGCCGCCGCCGGTGAACCCGGCCCCGCCACCGGCACTGATCGTCAAGCCGAAGCCACGCCCCGCCGGCAAGCCGAAGCAGGAGCAGAGTCCGAAGCCGAGCACGACGCATCCGGCGGCACACACCAGCAAACCGGCGGCCCACCCGGCTGGCCCAACTACGCCAGCACCGGCCACCACCAGCACGACACCCAAGTCGACCACGACGACCACGACGACCACGACGACCACGACGACCACGACGACCACGACGACCACGACGACCACGACGTCCGCACCAGCACTGACGCCGACAAGCACGACACCCACACCCACGCCGACACCGACACCGACACCGACAAGCACGGCACCGACGACGCCGGCGACGACCACTCCCGCGCCGGCACCGACCACGAAGACCACGCCCAAGCCGTCAGCCATCCCGGCTCCGCCAAGAGTGACCACGGTGCAGGCTGCGACCGGGGACGTCGTCGTCGCAACCGGCCATCGCGCGCGTGTGTTCACCGTCACCGGCCACACGCTGCAGTTACGAGACGGCGTCAATGCCAAGGCCGGAACGCAAATCGCCGTTGTCTTGGAGGGCGTGGAGATCATGCGGACCGGCGCTGGCATCACCGCGCGGGACGCGGCGACCGGTGAGCCCGACTGGAGCGCGGCCGCCGAAGGCACGCCGGGGTTCGTCGTCGTCGATGGCCTCGTCGCCTACGGCAAGCCCACGGCGGCCGTCGTGCTGGACGCGGCGACGGGCAAGCCGGTCACGCCGTCGGCCGGGGGGAACACGGCGATCAGCACCGCCCTCACCTGGCTAAAGCTGAAGGCCACGGGCTAGCGGCTGCCGCCGCGGACCCCGGCTAGCGGCTGCCGCCGCGACTGGTCCCCGGCTAGCGGTTGCCGGCGGCGTCGGCGAGCATCCGCAGCCCGGTAACTCCGGCAGCGCGTGCGCGCCCGCGCTGACCGTCGCCACGCCGCGGACGATCAGTGCCCGGACATCGACCAGGTCGACACCGGCCAAAACGCCCACCCAGTCACCGGCGTCGACCACGACGCACGCGTCGAAGCCGTGACCGAGCCGGCCTGCACACAACGTGACCACGGTGCAGGCCTCGGCGCGGCTCGCCGTCGTCGTGACCCGCCACACGATGATCATGTTGTTCGTGCAGGATTTCTGTACTTTTTGCATGATCATCCAATGAGGAGCAGCGTCGAGCTCGTCTGGACCGCCACGGGGATCACGCTCGACCCGGCGGCGAGCAAGGCGATCCGGGCGCTGGCGCTGCTGAACTAGCGGTTGCCGGCGGCGTCGGCGAGCATCCGCAGCCCGGTGACGATGCCGCCGGTGAGATCGCCATTGGAGAACGCGGCGCGCATGCCGAGCGCGGCGAGGGCGCATGCGCGGTTGGGGAGCCGCCGCGCGGACGTCTCGCCGGTGACGATGTGCAGCACCCGCTGACCGGGCGAGACGGCGACCAGCACCGCGCCGTCGGCCTCGGTGGCGAGCTTCTCGAACAGCGCCTCGGCGGCCGCACGCGACGGGTTGGCGAACTCGCCCACGTAGACGGAGAACGTCAGGCCGGTTTCCCGGCTGGAGAGCGTCAGCGCCTCGTCGATGCGGGAGAGCTGCCGCGTGGAGAACGGCTCGTTGTGGCTCGCCACGCCGGACGGGCCATGGCCCACGGGAGCGTGGGACGACTTGACCTCACCACTCACCGCTGGCTCCTCCGACCGCGGCCGGGGTGGGCACCGGCTCATCGCCCCTGGCCACCGCTACCTGTTGCGCCGAACCGAGTTGCGGGTGCGTGCCGGCCGGCAGGTGGGCCGCGATGTTCTCCGGATGCGGCACGTACCAGACGGGGGCGAACTGCCACGGCCGGCCGGGACGGTACCGGCTGGGCTGGCGCAGCTCGCTACGGCCATACACGCCGAGCGCAAGCAGGGCGATGATCCCGGCCGGGATCGCGACGAAGACCAGCACGGTCTGGACGATCGTCATGCCGCACTCCCCAGTCGCCGCCTGCGCGGTGCCGTGCTCACGGCAACACGGTAGCGAACACCAGTGTGCGTCCTGCGATCGGCACCGGCCGTCATTTGCTCCACATCGCCGGATGCCGGTCGCGCCAGGGCAGCGCCGTCTCGAGCTGCGCGGCGAGCGCCAGCAACGGCGCCTCGCCGGCGCGCCGGCCGACCAGCATCATGCCGATCGGCAGACCCTCGTCGCTCTGGTACAGCGGCAGCGACACCGCAGGCTGGCCGGTCGCGTTGTAGATCGCGGTGAACGGCGTGAACCGCTTCTGCCGCTCGAAGTCCGCGGCCGGGTCGCCGTCGGCGTCGAACCAGCCGACCGGCCGGGGCAGCATCGCCACCGTCGGCGTGAGCACGGCGTCGAAGTGCGCGGTGGCGGCGATGCCCCGGCGCGAGTGCAGGTTGAGCATGCCGAGCGCCTGGGCGTACTGCGGGCCGGTGACGGTCGCGCCCCGCTCGCGCAGGTGGCGGGTGAGCGGGCGCAGCTCCCCCTCCCGCCCGGGCTCGACCGGGGCGCCCTGCGCGCCCACCGCCCACACCGCCTCGAACGCGGTGATCGCTTCCGGCGGCAGAGGTGGCTCGGCGTCGACTACCTCGTGGCCGAGCGATTCGAGCAGCCGGCTCGTCCGCTGCCAGGCGTCGCGCACCTGCGGGTCGACTTCCGACTCGATCGGCGAGTCGATGAATCGGCCGATCCGCAGCTGGCCGGGGTCGCGGTCGCACCAGCCGAGAAACGTCTCGCCGGGCGGAAGGTCCGGTGGCCGATCCGGGTCACCGGGCATCGGCACCGCGACCGCGTCCAGGAACGCGGCCGCGTCGCGCACCGTGCGGGCGAGCGGGCCCAGCACGGACAGCCGCGAGGAGTCGATGTCGAGCGGCCCCTTCGAGACCCGCCCGCGGGACGGCTTGAGCCCGACCAGGCCGCACACACTGGCCGGGATGCGGATCGAGCCGCCGCCGTCGCTGCCCTGCGCGAACGGGATCAGGCCGGCCGCCACCGCCGCGCCGGCTCCCCCACTGGATCCGCCGGCCAGCCGGCTGGTGTCCCACGGTGTGCGGGCAGGCGGACCGATGTCGGTCTCGGTGTAACACGGCAGCCCGAACTCCGGTGTGGCCGTCTTGCCGAGGCTGATCGTGCCGGCCGCGCGAAGCAGCTCGACCACGTAGTCGTCGACGTCGGGCACGAAGTCGGCGAACACTCGCGACCCGAGCTTCGTCGGCACGCCCTTGGTCAGGTTGAGGTCCTTGATCGCGGTCGGCACCCCGAGCAACGGCGGCAGTGCGGCCCGATCGTCGGCGTTGCGGAGTAGCTGCTCGGCGCGCTTCGCCTGGTCTCGCGCCGCGTCGGCGGTGACGATGACGAACGCGCCGAGTTCACCGTCCAGCCGGGCGATCCGCTCCAGCGCGTGCTCGACCACCTCGACCGGGCTGACCTCACCACCGCGCACCGCCTCCGCAGCTTCGAGCGCGCTCAGGTCATGCAGCTCGGCCATCAGGCAGTGGCCGCCGCGGCGCTGGTCCAGTCCAGGGCGAGGTAGCGCTGCCAGGCGGGATCGCGCTTGGTCCATCCCAGAACAACAGCCACCGTCGCCGGTGGCTGCGAGGGAGGCGCCGCGAGATGCCAGCCGAGCTCGGGGAGCAGCCGGTCGCCCTTGCGGTGGTTGCAGCGGGCGCAGGCGGCCACCACGTTCGTCCAGACGTGCTGGCCGCCCCTCGAGCGCGGCCGGACGTGGTCGATCGTGTCGGCGCGCATCCCGCAGTACGCGCAGGCATGCCCGTCGCGGTCGAGAACAGCGCGGCGGGTCAGCGGCACCTCGCGGTGGTAGGGCACCCGCACGTACCGCGACAAGCGGACCACCGAAGGCACCGGCACGGCGGTGCGCGCGGAGCGCATCAGACCCTCGCCGGCCTCGACCACCACGGCCTTCTCGGCCAGCACGAGGACGACGGCGCGGCGCAGCGGCACGACGCACAGCGGCTCGTACGTCGCGTTGAGGACCAACGCCCCGGCCACAATGCAACAGTCAACCGGACCGCAAGCCGGTGTGCACGCAGTTTGGCGGTTATCCCACGGTCGGGTGTGTCATGCGCCGGGCAAACCTCTGCAATTCCGTCCTACTGTGGCGGCATGGCCTCTGCGGTGCTTCCCGACGAGCGGACCCCGTTCGGCGAACGCGTGCGCCGACGGCTCCGCGACGAGCAGGTCATCTGGTTGACCACGGTCGGCGCGGACGGCACGCCGCAGCCCAACCCGGTGTGGTTCGTCTGGCAGGAGCCGTCGACCGTCGTGATCTACAACCGGGCGGAAGCCAACCGGCTCACGCACATCCGCCATCGCCCGCACGTCGCGCTGCACTTCGACGGAAACGGCGGCGGCGACATCGTCGTGTTCACCGGCGCGGCCCGACTGCTCGACGATCAGCCGCCGGCGCACGAGTGGACGCCGTACCGCGCGAAGTACGAGCAGCCGATGATCCGGGTGAGCGGCAGCCCCGAGCGGTTCAGCGAGGGGTACCAGGTCGCGGTGTCGGTCGAGATCACCAAGGTGCGCGGGAACTGATCGCGCCCTAGCCGATTACTCCGCCAACGCGCGGGCGGCGTCCAGCACGGTGCGGTGCAGCGTCGGGTAGGCGTAGTGCATCGTGGCGAGCGTGTGGGTCGGCACGCCCGCGTGCACGGCCAGGGTGAGCAGGCCGAGGATCTCCCCGCCATGTGGGCTGACCACGGTTGCCCCGGCGAGCACGCCGCGGTCGGCGTCTTCCACCAGCTTCACGAAGCCGTCGTTGCCCGGCCCGTAGATCCAGCCGCGCGCCGACTCCGGGATCCCGGCGCTGCCGGTGTGCACCCGGATGCCGCGCTCGCGGGCCTGCGCTTCGGTGAGCCCGACCCGTCCGACTTCCGGGTCGGTGAACGTGACCCAGGCCAGGCCCTGGTAGCCGCCGAACGGCTCGTCCCGGCCGAGCAGGTGCGCGATCAGCACCCGGGCCTGCCAGACCGCGACGTGGGTGAACGCCCCGTGGCCGGTCACGTCGCCGACCGCGTAGATGCCCTCGGTTACGCGCATGTGCTCGTCGACCTCGAGCGTGCGCGCGTTCGGATCGAGGCCGACAGCGTCCAGCCCGACGCCGGCCAGCTTCGAGCGGCGGCCCACCGCGACGAGCAGCTTCTCGGCGCCGAGCGTCGCGCCGCCGTCGAGGGTGAGCTCGACGCCGTCCGGCGCAGCCGCGACCCGGTTCGCGCGGGCGCCGGTGCGCACGTCGATGCCCTCGCGGCGCAGCACGCCGGCCACGACGTCGGACGCCTCGGGCTCCTCGACGGACAGGATCCGGTCGAGCGCTTCGACGATCGTCACCCGGGTGCCGAACCGGGCGAATCCCTGGGCCAGCTCGACGCCGATCGCGCCTCCGCCGAGCACCAGCAGCGACTCCGGCGCGGCCGTCGCCTGGACCGCCTCGCGGTTCGTCCACACCGGACCGTCGGGGGCGCACGGCAGGTCGGCCAGCCCCGGGATCGGCGGGACGGCGGGGTCGGTGCCGACGGCGACGACCACCCGGCGCCCGCTGTAGCTGGCCTCGCCCACCTCGACCCGCAGCCGGTCACCGTCGCGTCCGGCCAGCCGCCCGGCGCCCCGCACGAGCGTGCCGCCGAGCCGCTCGAACCGCTCGACGGCGGCCCGGTCGTCCCACCCGTCCGTGGCCTCGTCGCGGATGCGCTTGGCGACCGGCGCGAAGTCCGGGTGCACGTCGGCGTGGCCGGCCAGCACGTCGACCCGGCGCGCCTCGGCGAGCACCTCCGCGCCCCGAATGATCATCTTGGACGGGATGCAGCCGTAGTACGGGCACTCGCCGCCGACGAGGTTGGCCTCCACCCCGAGCACCGAGGCGCCCGCCTCGGCCATCCGCTCCGCGACCTCCTCGCCGCCGGGTCCGAGGCCCAGCACGATCAGGTCGAAGTCCTGTTCTGCCATGGTCGCTGACGCTACGGGACAATGGCAGGGTGCAGCCCGAGGAGTCGGTGTCGTTCTACGAGGCGATCGGCGGCGAACCCGCCTTCCGCCAGCTCGTCGACACCTTCTATGCGGCGGTGGCCGGCGACCCGGTGCTGCGCGCGCTCTACCCGGAGGACGACCTCGGACCGGCGTCTGAGCGGTTGCGGCTGTTCCTCATGCAGTACTGGGGCGGCCCCACGACCTACTCGCAGCGGCGCGGCCATCCCCGGCTGCGCATGCGGCACGCCCCGTTCCCGATCGGCGTCGCGCAGCGTGACGCGTGGCTGCGGCACATGCGCGCCGCCCTGGACACGCTGCAGCTGCCGGCCGAGTACGACGAGCGGTTCTGGCGCTACCTCACCAGCGCGGCCGAGTCGTTGCGCAACGTTGCCGGCTGAGCGGCCGCGCGCCGCGCGGTCCGGGCGGCGGCGTCGGGCACAATTGCAACCGCTTACACCCGAGCCAGCCCGAGGAGAGCCGTGCCGAGCCCCGACACTGCCCAGCCGTCCCCCGCCGCCCCGCCGCAGCCTCTGCACGAAAGCCCGGACGGACCGTGGTGGTGCAGCGCCGTCTTCTACCAGGTCTATCCGCGCAGCTTCGCCGACGGCAACGGCGACGGCAACGGCGACCTCGTGGGGTTGCGGGAACGGCTGGACTACCTCGCCGACCTCGGCGTCGACGCGCTGTGGCTCTCGCCGTTCTATCGCTCCCCCATGGCCGACGGTGGGTACGACGTGGCCGATCCGTGCGACGTCGACCCCAGGTTCGGCACCCTCGCCGACTTGGACGCGCTGGTGGCCGCGGCGCACGAGCGCGGCATCCGGGTCACCGTCGACATCGTGCCGAACCACGTCTCCGACCAGCACCCGTGGTTCCAGCAGGCGCTCGCGGCGGCGCCGGGCAGCCGGGAGCGGGCGCGGTTCATCTTCCGCGCCGGGCGGGGTGAGCACGGCGACGCGCCGCCGAACAACTGGCCGTCCGCATTCGGCGGACCGGCCTGGCAGCGGGTGCCCGACGGGCAGTGGTTCCTGCACCTGTTCGCCGCGGAGCAGCCCGATCTGGACTGGACCAACCCGGAGGTGCGCGCCGAGTTCGCGCGCATCCTGCGGTTCTGGCTCGATCGCGGCGTGGACGGCTTCCGTATCGACGTCGCGCACGGTATGGCCAAGCCGGATGGCCTGCCGGACATGGACCTGTCCCTGATACCGGACCGCGCTCAGGGCGCGCCGATGCCCGACCCGGCGGATCCGCGGTGGGACCAGGACGGCGTGCACGACGTGCTGCGCGGCTTCCGCCAGGTCCTCGACGACTACGACGGCCACCGGATGGCCGTCGGCGAGGCCTGGGTGGCCGACGACCAGCGGCTCGCCGACTACGTGCGCCCGGACGAACTGCACCTGACGTTCAACTTCCACTTGGCGAAGGCGGACTGGTCGGCCGAGGCGTTCCGCGCGGCCATCGACCTGTCCCGCTCGGCGATGGCCGGCGTCGGCGCGCCATGCACCTGGGTGCTCTGCAACCACGACATCCCCCGCCACGTCACCCGCTACGGCGGCGGCGCGCTCGGTACCCGTCGGGCTCGCGCCGCGGCGCTGGTGCAGCTCGCCCTGCCGGGCGCCGCGTACCTCTACAACGGCGAGGAACTCGGCTTGCCCAACGTCGACGACCTGCCCGAATCGGCGCTGCAGGACCCGGTGTGGGAACGCAGCGGGCACACCGACCGCGGCCGCGACGGCGAGCGCGTGCCGATGCCGTGGTCGGGCGACGCCCCGCCGTTCGGCTTCTCGTCCACCGCCTCGACCTGGCTTCCGATGCCGGCCGACTGGGCCGAGCTCACCGTCGAGCGGCAACGCGACGACCCGCACTCGACGCTCTCGCTGTACCGGACCGCGCTCGCGTCGCGCCGGCGGACCGCCGAGCTGCGCGGCGGCGAGTTCGCCTGGATCGCCGGACCTGACGACGTGTTGACCTTCCGCCGTGGTTCGCGGCTGGTCGTGGCGGCGAACTTCGGCCCGCATCCGGTGCAGCTGCCGATCGGCGAGGTGCTGCTGGCGTCCGGGCCGCTCGACGACGGCGAGCTGCCGACCGACACCGCCGTCTGGCTGCGCGACTGAGCCCACCCCGCGTTCGACTTTGCCCCGCTACGACACGCTGCGCGGGGCCGCCAGCGTGTCACGGCGGGGCAAAGTCGCCGTTCAGCGCGCGAGGTTCAGCCCGGAGTGTGGCTGCTCGCCGAACACCGAGCCGTACTCGGCCGCAACCCGCAGCCAACGCCCTGCCACGTCCACGGCGGCGTGCGAGCCCCGCGGCAGGAAGCCCATCCTGGTCAGCGCGCTGAGCAGGCGCAGGCTCACCTCGGCGCGCAGCGGCCCGTCGGAGGCGGTCAGCACGATCGAGTCGAGCAGGGCGTCGGCCACCTCGGCGCGGGGCTGCGCGCCCGGCACGCCCTCCCGCTCGGCGGCCTCCTTCAGCGCCAGCGCTCCGCTTCGGACCAGGCCGCGGACGACGTCGTCGGGGACGGTCTCCACCCGTCGCCAACCGCTGGCCGGCGGCACGCCGCTGCGCCAGGACGTCTCGTCCGGTTGCGGCGGTCCTGCGCTCGACCCGTCCAGCCACTCGAGCAGCGCCGCGCCGCGGACGGTCACCTCCAGCGGGTCTCCTGACCAGCTCGCGGCGACCGTGCGGCCGACGAGCACGCCGAACGGCAGCCGCACCAGCCCCGAGGCCGCGGCGGTGGTGAGCCGGATCCGCGCCACGCACCGCGCGTCCAGGGCGACCGTGCGACGCAGCATCGGCGCGAGATCGGCAAGCTGGGCCGCCGAGGCTGGCGGGAGTCCGGGTTCGCTCACGAGAGATGGTCAGCCAGGATCGCGCGCTCGGCCGGCGTCAGCCGGCGCGGCCGCTCGGCGCCGAAGTCGTAGGTCACGAGCAGGGTCGATGCCGTCGCGGCGAGCACGTCGCCGTCGTAGACCTCGTACAGCACGCGGAACGAGGCGGCCCGGATCTGGTCCACCCAGAGCTCGAGCCGCAGCGGCGCGGGGTGGTAGACGACCGGCCGCAGGTAGTCGATCTCGTGATGGCGCACGACGGTGCCGCCGGAGAACGACGCGTCGTAGCGGTCGAAGAACATCGCCACCCGGGCCTGTTCCAGGTAGGCGAGGTATGCGGTGTTGTTCACGTGGCCGAACGCATCCATGTCCGACCAGCGCATCGCGCACCGGGTGACGAAGCGGGCCATCAGTCGCGCGTGAGTTTTCGATACGTCACCGCGTGCGGGCGCGCTGCGTCGGCGCCGAGCCGTTCGACCTTGTTCTTCTCGTAGGACTCGAAATTCCCTTCGAACCAGAACCACTGCGCGGGGTTCTCGGCGGTGCCCTCCCAGGCCAGGATGTGCGTCGCAGTCCGGTCGAGGAACCAACGGTCGTGGCTGGTGATCACCGCGCAGCCGGGGAACTGCAGTAGCGCGTTCTCCAGCGAGCCCAGCGTCTCGACATCCAGGTCGTTGGTCGGCTCGTCGAGCAGCAGTAGGTTGCCGCCCACCTTCAACGTGAGCGCCAGGTTCAGCCGGTTGCGCTCGCCGCCGGAGAGGATGCCGGCCGGCTTCTGCTGGTCCGGACCCTTGAACCCGAACGCCGACACGTAGGCCCGTGACGGCATCTCGACGTGCCCGACGTGGATGTGGTCGAGCCTGTCGGAGACGACCTCCCACACCGACTTGGCCGGATCGATGTTGCCCCGGGCCTGGTCGACGTAGCTGATCTTCACGGTCTCGCCGACCCTGATCTCGCCGGAGTCCGGCTGCTCCTGGCCGACGATCATCTTGAACAGCGTGGTCTTCCCGACGCCGTTCGGGCCGATGACGCCGACGATCCCGCCACGCGGCAGCGAGAACGAGAGATCCTTGATCAGCAGGTCGCCGCCGAAGCCCTTGTCGAGGTGGCCGGCCTCGACGACGACGGTGCCGAGCCGCGGGCCCGGCGGGATCTGGATCTCCTCGAAGTCGAGCTTGCGGGTCTTGTCGGCCTCGGCGGCCATCTCCTCGTAGCGCTGCAGCCGGGCCTTGCTCTTCGCCTGCCGGCCCCTGGCGTTCTGCCGCACCCAGTCCAGTTCGTCGCGCAGCCGCTTCTGCAGCTTGGCGTCCTTGCGCCCCTGCACCTCCAGCCGGTCGGCCTTCTTCTCCAGGTAGGTCGAGTAGTTGCCCTCGTACGGGTAGGCACGGCCGCGGTCCAGTTCGAGGATCCACTCCGCGACGTTGTCGAGGAAGTAGCGGTCGTGGGTGACGGCCAGCACCGTGCCGGGGTACTTGGCCAGGTGCTGCTCGAGCCACTGCACGCTCTCCGCGTCCAGGTGGTTGGTCGGCTCGTCGAGCAGCAGCAGGTCGGGCTGCTCCAGCAGCAGCTTGCACAGCGCGACTCGGCGCCGCTCGCCGCCGGACAGGTAGGTCACCGGCGCATCGCCCGGTGGGCAGCGCAGCGCATCCATCGCCTGCTCGATCCGGCTGTCGAGCTCCCAGCCGTTGGCGTGTTCGATCTTCTCCATCAGCTCGCCCTGCTCGGCGAGCAGCGCGTCGAAGTCGGCGTCCGGCTCGCCCATCGCCGCCGAGACGTCCTCGAAGCGGGCGAGCCAGCCACGCAGCTCGGCCACCCCGTCCTCGACGTTCTCGCGCACCGTCTTCGTCTCGTCCAGCGGCGGCTCCTGCTGCAGCAGGCCCACCGTGTAGCCGGGCGTCAGCATGGCATCGCCGTTGGACGCCTGGTCGAGCCCGGCCATGATCTTGAGAACCGTCGACTTGCCCGCGCCGTTCGGGCCCACGACGCCGATCTTCGCCCCGGGCAGGAACGACAGCGTGACGTCGTCGAGGATCACCTTGTCGCCGACGGCCTTGCGGACCTTGCGCATGGTGTAGATGAATTGAGCCACTGTCCGTCCTCGTTCGATATCGCTTCGCACTCGTCGCGGCACGGGCGATGCCGTGCCACCACACAGTGTCCCAGTCCGGCGAGTGCTCGGCGCCAGCACGCTCAGGGTCACAGCTGCGGCACGTTCGGCGCCACGATCCTTGACACACCCGGCGGCACGGTTGACAGTGTGGTCAGCTATACGAACGACCGTTCGCATCACGAACATCGGCCTCGCGAGGGCCGATGGGATGGGGGTTGTGTCATGAGCTCTGGTTCGGCGAACGACAGCGATCCAGCTCGTCCCGATGGCACCGAACCGATGGGCCGGCTGATCTCCCGCCGCACGATGCTGCGCGGGGCGGGCGCCGGGGCCGCGCTGCTGGCCGGCGGATCGCTGCTGGAAGCCTGCTCGTCCGGCCTGAAGGGCAGCAAGACTAGCTCCGGCAAGAAGATCACCATAGGGTTCGTCTCCCCGCTCACCGGGCCGCTGGCCGGATTCGGCAGCTCGGACACATTCGTCGTCGACTCCATCCGCAAGACGTCCCAGTTCAGCAAAGGCATCAAGGCCGGGTCGAGCACCTACGCCGTCGACATCGTGGTCAAGGACAGCCAGTCGTCGACCAACCGTGCCTCACAGGTCGCCAAGGAGCTGATCACCCAGAACAACGCCGATATCGTGCTCGTCACGTCGACGCCCGAGGTCACCAACCCGGTGGCTTCGGTCTGCGAGTCGCAGCACGTGCCGTGCGTGTCGACCGTCGTGCCGTGGGAGTCGTGGTACTTCGGCCGCGGCGCCAAGCCGGGCTCCGCGTTCACCTACACGACGATGTTCTTCTTCGGCCTCAAAGAGTTCGGTGAGACCTTCATCCCGATGTGGAACCGCGTCCCCAACAACAAGGTCGTCGCCGGCATGTTCCCCAACGACGCCGACGGGAACGCCTTCCGCACCGGGTGGCCACCGCTGACCAAGGCCGCCGGCTACCGGCTCGTCGACGGGGGCGCGTACCCCGACGGCACCACCGACTTCACATCCATGATCACGAAGTTCAAGCAAGAGAACTGTCAGGTCTACGTCAACGGTCCATTGCCGCCGGACTTCAACGTGTTCTGGAAGCAGGCCGCTCAGCAGGGTTACAAGCCGAAGATCGCGACGGTGGCGAAGGTGCTGCTGTTCCCCGCCGACGTGGTGGCGCTGGGCGATCTCGTCATCAACATCGCCACCGACGCCTGGTGGACGCCCTACTTCCCGTACAAGAGCTCGCTCACCGGCCAGACCGCGAAGCAGCTCGGCGACGCGTTCACCCAGGCCACCGGCAAGCAGTGGGTGCAGGCTCTCGGCAGCACGTACTCGCTGTTCGAGGTCGCCTACAACGCGTTCAGCAGCGTCGACGACCCGCATAACCGGGAGCAGGTGGCGGCTAAGCTGCGGTCGATGAACTACGCCGGGATGTCGGGCCCGCTCAACTTCACCAACGGGCCGGTCCCGGGTGTGGCGATCATGAAACCCGCCGGGGTGCAGTGGAAGAAGGGCACCGCCAAGTTCCCGTACGAGATGCAGATCGTCGACAACTCCGCGAACAAGGACGCGCCCATCACCGGCGACCTGGAGCCGACCAACCCCTGATGGCCGCCCTGCTCGAGCTCGACAGCGTCAGCAAGCGGTTCGGCCGGGTGGTCGTGGCGGACCGGCTGACACTGGACGTGCACGCCGGGTCGACGCTCGGCATCGTGGGGCCCAACGGCGCGGGGAAGACCAGCCTGTTCGGCATGATCTCCGGCAGCGTGCGGGCCGACTCGGGCGACGTCCGCTTCGACGGCCGCTCGGTGCTGCGGCTGGATGCGGCCGCGCGGGTCCGGGCGGGCATCGGGCGCACGTATCAGGTACCGCGACCGTTCGTCGGTATGACCGTCTTCGAGAACGTGCTGGTCGCCGCGCACCAGGGCGGTGGGCTGCGATCTGCGGCGGCCACCGCCCGCGCGCTCGATGCGATCGAGCAGACCGGCTTGGACCGGCGCGCCAACACGCTCGCCGCCCAGCTGGGGCTGCTGTCGCGCAAGCGGCTCGAGGTCGCCCGCGCGCTGGCGACCGGGCCCCGACTGCTGCTGCTCGACGAGGTCGCCGGGGGGCTCACCGATCCGGAGGTGGCCGAGCTGGTGGCAATGGTGCGCGCCGTGAACTCCAGCGGGGTCACCGTGCTGTGGATCGAGCACGTGGTGCGCGCACTACTGTCGACGGTAGACCGGCTGATCTGCCTCGCGGTCGGGCAGCTGATCGCGGACGGCACCCCGGAGGAAGTGCTGGGCCGCCAGCAAGTCAAGCAGCTCTTCCTCGGCACGGACTCCTCGGTCGTCGAGCCCGAGCGCGCCGCCGACGCTGCGGCCGGGTCGCCGTCCCCAGCTGGGGGCTCTGCATGACCGAGCTGCTGTCCGCGCAGCGGCTCACCGTGCGGCACGGCCAGCTTGTCGCCCTGCACGACATCAGCCTCGACGTGCGCCCCGGCGAGGTCTTCGCCGTCGTCGGCGCGAACGGTGCCGGGAAATCGACGCTGCTGCGCACCATGGCCGGCCTGCACGAGACGACGGGGCGGATCAGCCTGGACGGCCTGGATGTCACCCGGCTCTCGCCGCATGACCGGGTGCGCCGCGGCATCGTCATGGTTCCCGAGGGCAGGAGGCTCTTCCCGTCGCTCACCGTCGAGGAGAACGTGCTGGTCGGCGCCGCGAACGGACGGCGCGGCGAGTGGAACCTGGACCGGGTCTTCGACCTGTTTCCGTGGATGCCCGGGCGCCGGCGGGAACGCACCGGCCACCTCTCCGGCGGCGAGCAGCAGGTGGTCGCCATCGGCCGGGCCCTGGTGGCCAACCCGCGCGTGCTGCTGCTGGACGAGATCTCGCTCGGCCTGGCGCCGATCGTGGTGCAGCAGATCTACCAGACGCTGCCCGCGTTGCTGGCGAGCGAGATGGCGGTGCTGCTGGTGGAGCAGGACGTCGCGCAGGCGCTGCGGGTCGCCACCCGCTTCCAGTGCCTGCTCGAGGGCCGCACGACGCTGGAGGGAGCGCCGGCCGACCACGCCCTGGCCGAGGTCGAGGCGGCCTACTTCGGATTCGCGTCGGCGGTGTCGTCATGATCTGGGTCAACGCGGGCGTGCAGGGGCTGCTGCTCGGTGGCCTGTTCGCGCTGTTCGCCTGCGGGTTGTCGCTGCTGTTTGGCGTCATCGGGATCATCAACCTGGCGCACGGCGACCTCGCCATCCTCGGTGCGTACGTCGCCATCGCCCTCCTGCCGACGGTGCACACGAACGCGCTGTGGGCGCTGCTGTTCGTGCCGTTGCTGTTCGCCGCGTTCGGCTATGTGAGTCAGCGGACGTTGCTGCAGCGCAGCCTCGACAACGGGCCGCTGACGACGCTGCTGGTCACGTTCGGGCTGGCCGTGGTGATCCAGAACGCGCTGCTGGAGGGCTTCTCGGCGGACAGCCACTCGCTGAGCGTCGGCGCCCTCACCGTGCGGTCGCTGCACCTGGGCAGCTCGGTCTCGGTGAGCTACCTGCGGCTGGGCATCCTCGTCGCCGCGGTCGTCGTCCTCGCCGCAGTGCAGCTGTACTTGTCGCGGACCTCGACCGGGCGCCAGATCCGGGCGGTGGCCGACGACGCCGAGGCGGCCGCGATCGCCGGGGTGAACACTCGCCACGTCACGGCCATCGCGACGGCGGTCGCGTTCGCCACCGCGGCCCTTGCCGGCCTGGCGTTCGGCATGTACGCGCAATTCGCGCCGACCAGCGGCAGCAGCCTGCTGCTGTTCGCTTTCGAGGCGGTGATCATCGGCGGTCTCGGTTCGCTGTGGGGGACGCTCGCCGGCGGCTGCGTCCTCGGCTTGGCGCAGACGATCGGGGCGCAGGTGGACCCGACGATCGGCGTGCTGGTCGGGCACCTGGTGTTCCTGGCGATCCTCGCAGTGCGGCCCAACGGGCTGTTCCCGGCGAGAGCGGTCGCGTGAGCGCGCAGCAGGCGGTCGCCGCGGTCCCTGCGCGACCGGTGCGGATCCGGCGCTCGACGCGGGTCTCACGATGGGCGATGCTGCCGGCGTTGGTCGTCGTGCTGGTGCTGGCGTACGCGCCGTACGCGGTGGGACAAAGCCTCACCAGCACCATGGTCGACTTCTTCATCCTGCTGTCTCTCGGCGTCACGTGGAACATGCTGGCGGGCTACGCCGGCCTGGTCTCAGTCGGTCAGCAGGCCTACATCGGCGCCGGCGCGTACGGCGTGCTCTGGCTGGCGCAGCACGGCGTCGAACCGTTCATCGCGCTGCCGATCGCCGCGGTGTTCTGCGCGATCATCGCCTTTCCGGTGTCCTGGCTGGTGTTCCGGCTGCGGGGCGGCTACTTCGCGATCGGCACCTGGGTGGTGGCCGAGGTTTTCTCGCTGCTCACGATCCGCTCGGCTTCGCTGGGCGGCGGCACCGGCACCAACGTGCCCGGCCTCGGCAACTTCACCCCCGTCATTCTCGGCGCCTACACGTACTGGACGGCGCTCGCTGTCGCCGTGCTGGCGCTCGGCGGCTGCTACCTCCTGTTGCGCAGCCGCGTCGGGCTCGCCCTGACCGCCGTGCGCGATGACGAAACCGCGGCCCGGGGCATCGGCGTGCGCGTCTCACGGGCCAAGCGCATCGTGTACCTGGCCGCTGCGCTCGGTGCGGGCGCGGCGGGTGCGCTGCTCGCGATCAGCCAGTTGAACGTCGAGGCCGGCAACGTCTACGGCGTGCAGTGGTCGGCCTACATGATCTTCGTGGTTCTGATCGGGGGTATCGGCACCCTGGAGGGCCCGATCATCGGCACCGTCGTCTTCTTCGTCCTGCAGCAGACGCTGGCCTCCTACGGGGGCTGGTATCTGATCATCGTTGGCTCCGTCGCTGTCGTCATGGCGGTGTGGATCCGCCAGGGCCTCTGGGGACTGGCCGACCGCTTCGGCGTGCGACTGTTCCCAATCGGGTACCGCGTCGAGCGCGTCGACCCGGCGACCGCTGGTAACGATCCCGGGCGCCGGGCGGCGGATCGTGAGCCCGGTAGTGATGGCGGCCGTGAGGGCGGCCGTGGGCCCGGTAGTGAGGGCGGCCGTGGGCCCGGTAGTGAGGACGGCCGTGAGGGCGGTCGTGAGCTGGCCCGTTGAGCAGCCTGGGCCGCGAGCGGCCGAGCGCACTGCCGGCGACGAGCTGACCCGGCTGTCCATCGCGGAGCTGGCGGCCAGGTTCACCGCTCGTGACCTCGACCCGGTCGAGGTCACCGAGGCCTACCTCGCCCGCGCGGCCCGACTGGAGTCCGCGCCGCGACGGTGGAGTCGCCGCGGGCGATGCTGCCGCGCAGCATCGGCGAGCCCGCGGTCGTGGGCAGGCCCGCGACGTCGTAGAGATCCTTGAGGCCGAGCGGGACGCCGTGCAATGGGCCGCGTCGGTGACCGCTCCCGATCTCCTCGGCGGCCTGGCGGGCCGCGGCGCGCGCGGTGTCCGGCGCGAGCGTGACGTAGGCGTTCAGCGTCGCTGCGTGCGGCGGGTGCCGTGCTGCTGGGAAAGCACAGCACACACGAGTTCGCCTGGGGCGGCACGACGAACAACGTCCACTTCGGACCCACCCACAACCCGCACGACCCCACCCGGATCCCCGGCGGATCATCGGGCGGCTCCGCTGCCTCGGTTATGGCAGGCACGTCGGCCGGCAGCTTCGGAACCGATACGTGCGGCAGCATCCGCATTCCGGCGGCCCTCTGCGGCTGCGTCGGCCTCAAGCCCACCTACGGCCGGATCAGCCTGCACCGTGTCGTGCCGCTCGCTCCGTCGCTCGACCACGGCGGACCGTTGGCACGCACGGTGCGCGACGTCGCCCTCCTCTACGCTGCGGTCGCGGGCTTCGATCCAGCCGACGCGCGCACCCTGCCCCTGCCCGCGCTCGGCGTGCTCGCCACGCTCGATACCGCGGTGGCCGGCCTGCGCATCGGTCGGCTACGCGGGTGGTGCGAGGAAGTGCTGGATCCGCAGGTACGCGCGAGCCTCGACGCCGCCGCCGACGCCTTGCAGGACGCCGGCTGCGCCGTCCGTGACGTGACTCCTGCCCTCTCGCAGGCATCGACCCGCGAGGTGTTCACCGGCGTGTACGCCGAGGCAGTGCCGTACCACTGGGCCAGGTTCGGCCGCGGCGCGTCCGGTTACGGAGCCGAGTTGGCCACGCTGCTCGCCGACCCACCGCCCACACCCGAGGTCGCTGCAGCCGCCCGCGAGACGCTCGCCATCGAGATCGGCCACCTGCTGTCCGCGCTGCGCGAGGACGTCGATGTCCTGCTGTGCGCGACCACGGGCGCCCCGGCGCCGCCGATCGGCGTGGACCGCGTGCACGTAGACGGCCACGAATCGCACGTCGAGGTGATGCTGACGCGGCTGACCTCGCTGTTCGACGTGGCGCGGCTGCCGGCGTTGTCAGTGCCCTTCGGCCTGAGCCGTGACGATCTACCGATCGGCATGCAGGTGGTGGGCCGGCACCTCGACGAACGGACCGTGCTGCGAGTCGGGCGAACGCTCGAACGCGCCTGCGTGTGAACACCGATCAACCGACGCCGGGTTCCTGGCAGCGCCGCATCGCTCACCCGACGGCAGCCAGTTCGCGGGTATTGGGCGCGTCCAGCCGTTCACTTGTCATGTCCGCCGGCATGCCGCACTCGTCGACATCGACCGACGTCGGCGCGTACGTGCGGGACAGCTTGGTGAACGTCGAGACACCACGGGCCAGATCGTGGCCCACGGCGATCGCATCGAGCTCGTAGCTGACCCGGGCAACCTCGCCGACGGTGTACTCCCTGCTGTAGAAGCGCCCGGTCACGATCACCGGCTGACCCTTCTTCAGGCTCTGGTCCACATTCTGCGCGGTGGCACGCCAGCACGTGACCGTAGCGAAAAGCCGCTCGTTGTCGATCCACTTGCCCGTCTCGCGATCGACCCGCCGCGACGTCGATGCGATACGGAAGCTCGCGACCGGAATACCCGCCGCGGTGTTGCGCAACCTCGGGTCGTCGACGACGTTGCCGACGATGGTGATGTACGTGTCGTTCATGACCTGCTCCTGTCTCGATCCGGCTTCAGATCCGGTGCCCCCGCTTTGGGGACGTGACACCACTGAAGCGGAACCGGCCGTCCGGGGCGAGGCCGTTCTGCGATCTGTGGATATTCAGCGCGGCTGTGGGCAGCCCTTCCGGTTCTCGTCGGCGGTTCGTGGTAAACGGCCGCTGGTCGGCTCGGTGCCGCGGCTCGCGGTCTCCCGCCCGTAGACTCTTGTCGCCTCGGCCCCCGTAGCTCAGCGGACAGAGCAGGCGCCTTCTAAGCGCTTGGTCGCAGGTTCGAGTCCTGCCGGGGGCACGCAAAGCATGGGCAACCGGCGCGGCCGGATTGCTCATTCTCGAAGCACACTATCGTCTATAGCTCGCGAGGATCGCGTTCAGGAGCTGCAGCATCGGCGTCGCCCGACGCGCCCAATGACTCGGCGTCCCGGCGCAGCACGGTGCCTGGCGCAGGCCGGGGATAACCGCACAATTACGAACCCGACGACGTACGACACCGGCCGCTCCTGATCCATGCTGCGCTTGTCGAGTCGCGGGGGTCAGGTGTCACATCATCAGCGCGGCGAGCGCGCCGAGCAGCATCGCAGGACCGTACGGGATGGGTGTGTGCCGATTCGCGCGCCGCGTGGCGATTAGCGTCGCGCCAGCGACGCCGGCGAGGGCGAGTGCTAGGACGGTGGCGGTGAGCACGGTGTGCAGGCTGCGGTAGCCGAGGATCAGGCCGAGTAGGCCGCCCGCCTTGATGTCGCCGGGACCGAGGCCGCCATGGGAGAGCAGCGCGATGGCCAGGTAGAAGGCGAGCAGGGCCAGCAGGCCGATGCTGGCGCGGACAGCGGCACGCGCGCTGGGGTCCATGCCGCCCGCGATGGCGAGCAGGACGAGCGCGACGGGGTAGCTGCCGAGGGTGAGCAGGTTGGGCAGTCGCAGCTCGCCAAGGTCGGCCGCGACCAGTGGCGGCGTGATCGCGGCGAGCCAGCAGTCGGCGAACAGCACCGGATGCGGGCCGACCCGCCAGGTCAGGATCGTGCACAGCCCGGCCCCGCTGAGCGCCACGGCGACCGACAGCCACCGGCCGGACTCGCGGCCGCCTGCGCGGACCAGGCGGTGAAGCGCGGTCGCGGTCGCGGCGCCGCAGCCAGCGGCGAGCAGGATCAGGGCGAGCGAGGTCATGGCGTCGCGGCGCGGGTGCCGGCCGCGCGCCGCAGGCCTTCCGGTGGCCGAACGGGACCGGCCTCGGGGCTTGATGCACCCGCCGAGGCGGGTCGGCGCAGCCGGTCGGCGAGAGCGATGGTGTGCAGGTCGGGGATTTCGTCGAGTTCGGTGAGCCGGGTGGTGAGCATGGCGAGGGTGCGCCCGATCGCGTCGGTGCGGCCGAGGCGGTGCTGGATGAGCATGATCTGCCGGTAGAGCGGCTCGTTATAGGGGTCGAAGCCGCGGGCGAGTTCGAGCAGTTCCAGGCTGCGCCCTGGGTCGGTGTCGCGGACGCGGGCGGCGAGTCGGGTGGCGGCGTCGAGCGCGTCGCGGCGGGCGGCCTCGCGGGGCAGCTCGAGCCATTCCGCGGACAGGCCGTCGGCGAGCTGGCCGTGGTAGGCGGCGACGATCTGCTGGTCGAGGCGGGCGTGGTCGGCGTCGGTGGCCGCGACTCGACGCGCGTCGACCAGCACGGGTCAAGTGCCAGTAGTCCACGTCGATCGCCGCCGGGTCGAGCGCGTGCCGGTCCCCGGAGCTCGCGATGACGGTGAGGGCGGTGCCTTCAGTGGTGGTGGCGAGGGCGCGGCGGAGCCGGGCGAGGGCGGTGTGGAGCGTGTTGTGCGGCCGCTGCGGGGAGGTGTTCGGCCAGAGGGTGTCGGCGAGCCGGTCGCGGCTGATGCCGTCCGGGTGCAGCGCGAGCAGGACGAGCAGGTCGCGCTGGCGGGGGCTGAGCCGGCCGGTGACCTCGATGTCCGCGCCGTCGGTGTTGATCCACGTCAGTCGGAGCGGCCCGAACAGGCGCAGCCGCAGCGGGGCGTCGGCGGCGGGCTGGTCCAGCGCGGCGGGCGGCTCGTCGGGAGCGCTGTCGTCGGGATGTCGCCGAGCTGCGGCCGGGGTGTCGTCGCCGCGCGCCGGTTCACGGCCTCGGGGTGATCGTGGCGGCAGCGGGGACAGAGCGTGGTGGCTGGCGGTTCGCGTGGCAGCCGGCGGGTGCGACTCTCGGCGGATTCCGCCGGGGCCGTTCCGGTTTCGGACGCTCGGGGCCTTCGCGCGGTGTGGCGTCGTGCAGCAGGCAAAGCAGGTGTCGGGCGTCGGCGGCGGGCAGCGTCGGCAGCCGGGTGCCGCGCAGGGTCTCGGCGGGGCCTGGGTTGGTGGCGGACACCGTCCCGTCGGCGTCGACGTAGACGCTGCCGCCGGCGCGCCACTGGCCGAGCAGGACGGCGGTGATGCCGAGGTCGGCACCGTTGTCCAGCACGGCTTGCAACCGCGCGGGCTGCTCGGGCGCCCGGGCGACGAGCGTGAGTGGGCCGGCGCCGCCGCTCGCGTCGCCCGTCGCACCCTTGTCGCCGGCGAGGCGGCCGCGCGGCGGACGAGTTCGGTGTCGAGCTCGTCGAGCGCGGCGTCCAGGGTGTCCGGGACGCGCAGCCAGTCCGGCGCGGCTTCGGTGGCGTCGCCGAACAGGGCGAGATGGTCGGTGTGGGGAATGAGCACACGGCCGGGACGCGCCTGGGTGGCAGCGGACGGGTCGGTGAGCCGGTCGAGCAGGAGCGCTCGGGCGGCGCCGGCGGCGCCGGGTCCGACCAGGCCGAGCCCGTGCAGCGCCGCCAGGTCGACCACCGCAACTGCCGTCGCCTGCGGTCCTTTGGGGTCGCGGACTGGCGGGTTCTCGGTGGTGGCGGGCGTCGTCTGGTCGGTGAGCTGCAGGTGGGCCAGATGCAGGCTGCGCACGATCGGGGCCACCGGCAGGTCGTCGCGTCGACCGCTGCCGGGCTGGTACCAGCGGCGGCGGCGGCGGGCGAGCAGCAGCGCGGCGCTGACCGCGGCGGCCAGCCCGCTGGTCACGAGCACGCCGTCGCCGAGGTCGATCCCGCCGGGCCCGCTCGCGCGGCTGGTCGCGGGCGCTGCGGGCGCTGCGCTGGCCGGCGCCGGAGTGGACGGCCTGAGAGGGACCGGCGCCGAGCTGACCGGCTCAGAGGCCGGCGGCCCGGCCGGCGTCGCCGACGGCCGTGTCGGGACAGCGGGCGCGCTGCCGGGCGGTGCCGGCGCCGGCGAGCGGGATGGGTGCCTCGCCGCGGGCGGCGCGATCGGCGGGGCGGGAAGGGCGAGGATCCAGCCGGGCTGGATGAGGTTCGGGTCGCGCAGCGCGCCGTCATCGGGTTGCGGTCGGCCGGCGTTGAGTCGATAGATCTCCGGCCAGCGGGCGCCGTCGCCGAGGGTGCGGGCGGCGATGCGCCACAGGCTGTCATGGATGCCATCGTGCGGCGGCCGCACGGTCACGGTCCGCGCCAGCGGCTGGGCTGGCTGGACAGCGGTTGGGTTCGGCTGCACGACGGCCGCCGGTGGGCTGGTCGCGGCCGGACCGGGCGGGGTGGGGAGCGCGATCGCACGTGGGGTGGGTCGGGTGGCGAGCAGCCCGGTGACGAGCGCGCTGACGAGGGCGGCGGCGAGCAGCCGCAGCGGCGCGTGACCTCCGCTGGCGGGTGCGGGTTGTCGCGGGCTGCGGATCGCGGTGCGGGCGGCGGCGGCGACGTCGCGGGCGAAGACCGCCCAGGTGAGCCAGCACAGCACGGCGAGGGTGTCGAGCAGTGTCCGGTCGGTGAGCGGGCCGCGCAGCGTCGCCCGCCAGTCGGCGGTGGGCCAGTGGCGGGGTAGCGGCCAGCCGATCCAGTGCCACAGCCCGTACGGCACCCCGGCCAGCAGGGCGACGAGCACGACGAACGCGAGCCCGGCGGTGAGCAGCCGGGCGAGCGTATCGGCCGTTCCGCGGGCGCGGTTGGTGGGTACCGCAGGGTCGGGGCTGGGCATGATCGGTCGCCGGGTCAGGGTTGGGGTGCGGTGATGCCGCGTTCGGGAACTGCGTGGGCGGTGCCGGTGACAGTGAGCGTGTCGATGCCGATCAGGTCGAGCAGCTGGGTGTGCTGCACGGCGGTGACCGTGACGCTCACCGTGTTCCCGGCCACGGCGACGCTGCCGGTGGCGTGCTCGGCGGCGAGGAAGCTCGCCGCCGCGGCCCGGGCGGCAGCCGGTTGCAGCCGCAGCGTGCCGGTGCTGCGGTAGGCGAGCAGGTCGATCTGCTGCGCGCCGGCGCGGGCGGCCTGCTCGGCGGTGTTGATCGCCTGCACCTTGGCGGCCAGCGCTTCCCCGCCGTCGAGGGCGAGCCCGGCCAGGGCGAGCAGGCCGAGCAGCATGCCGATCAGGAACGCGGTCACCATGCCCCGCTCGCCGCCCAGCAGCCCCCGTGTGCGCGCTGCGGGTCTCATGGGGTGCCGCCGATGGTGGTGGTGCCGCGCCAGGTGTCGATCGGGGAGGCGGCGGTGGCGGTGAGGTCCCGGCCGGCGCCGACCGGCAGCGGGTCGGCGCCGGTGAGGTCGACGCGGCAGGTGATGGTGACGGTGACGACGCCGCCCGGGCGGAAGTCTGCGGTGTCGGTGGCGATCGCGGGGTGCGGGCAGGCGAGCCCGGCCTGGGCCAGCGCCTGCTCGCCGGTGCTGGTGGCGGCGGACGCGGCGGCGGCCGGGGAGCGGGTCAGGCTGGCCGCGCGGGCGGCCTGCCCGGCGGCATCTTCCATGCGGAGCCGGGCGTCCACGCCGCGGTGGGTGAACACCCCCACGAACACGAGCAGCAGCACCAGCAGCGGGGTGGCCAGGGTGATCTCCACCGCGGCCGATCCGCGCTCCCCGCCCAGCCGGCGCCGGAGCGAGCCGGTGCGAGCGGCGTTCGGTGCTTTGCTCATGGGGTGGTGAACACCTCGGTGACGCCGGCCGCCTGCGCGTGCACCGGCAGCCGGAGGAAGGGGATGATCTGCTCTGCGGTCCCGGTGACGCTCACCGTGACCGTGCGTGGCCCGCGGACCACGTTCACGCGGGCGTCGACCAGTGGGCCGGTGTCGAGCTGGGCGAGGACCTGCCCGGTGCGCTGCTGCCCTGCCGCGGCGGTGCCGCCGAGGAGCCGGGCGGCGTCCAGGCCCTGCGCGGCGGCGGCTTGGGCGACGTGCGCGGCCAGCGACCAGATCGCGAACTGCACGATGGCCAGCAGCAGGAACAGCAGCACCGGGGTGGCGATCACCACCTGGGCGACCACCGCGCCGCGCTCCCGGCGCCGACCCGGCCCGCCACGCATCGTGCGGTGACGTGCGGCGGTCACAGGTTGATGCCGTTGGCCTTGTTGACGACCTTGTTGTAAATGATGTCGCCGACCACCAGCAGCGCCAGCGCGGCCAGGATCGCGGTGACCACCACGGTCTCGGTGGTGTAGCCGGCGTCGCCGCGGCGCAGCGCGGCCAGGTTGCCGCGCAGCTGTGTCCACAACAGGGCCAGATAGGTGAGCATCGTTCGGGCACCTCCCTTTGGGTGCGGGCCTCTGGTTAGAGGCCGGTGAGGATCTGGTGCAGAGCCGGGTAGCCCACAAAGATCAGGAAGCCGAGGAACAGGCACAGCCAGGGCAGGCTCATCCGTTCGGTGGCCGCGCGGGCTTGGCCTTCGGTGTCGGTGAGCAGGTGGGCGCGCAGGCTGTCCGCCTTGGCGGCCAGGCTGGCCCGGATCTTGGCGCCCTCGGCGCCGGCCAGGGCGAGCGAGCCGGCCAGTTCGGCGAGGTCGGGGATGCCTAGCCGCCCGCCGAGGTCGCGCAGCGCCTGCCAGGGCGGGGTGCGGGTGAGCCGGGCGGTGGCGAGGGTCCGCCGGAGCCGGTCCAGCGCCGGGCCGTGCCCGACGGCGGCGGCGTCGGTGAGCGCGCCGTCGACCCCGGCGCCGCCGGCGAGGGAGACCACGACCAGGTCGAGGTAGCTCGACAGCGCATGCCGGAACCCGGCCCGGCCGCGGGTCGCCTCGCCGCGAGCCCGTAGGTCCGGGGCCAGGAAGCCGACCCCGGCACCGGCGAGGGCGACCAGCGCGGGTACGGTCGGGGCGGGGTGGGCGCCGAGCAGGGCGAGCAGCGCCGCGCCGACAGGCGGGGCCAGCAGACCTGCCAGGGCGCCGATCATTTTGCCGGCCAGGTGCGCGTCGACACTCCGGTCGAGCAGCGCGAGGTCTCGGCGCAGCGCCGCAGTGGGCAGGCCCAGCGCGCGCAGCGGCCGGGCCAGCCGGGCCTGCCAACCCGTCCCGTCCGATTCGTGGGAGTGGATGTCGGTGAGGCGCCCCAGCGCGCGGTGCAGCGGCGGGCGGGCCGGGGTCGCCCACACGGACAGCGCCCACAGCCCGACCCCGGCGCCGGCCCCGAGCAGCAACGCGGTAATCACGCCCGCCGCCCGGCAGTCAGGACGGGCCCGGCTGTGGCCTCCGGGCTGGCGGCCGCCCCGGCGGTGAGCACCCGGGCCGGCTCGTCGAGACGGGCCACCCGGGCCAGCCAGGCGAACCCGGCCACGAACAGTCCCCCGACGATCAGCAGCACCAGCTGCCCAGCCGCCGTGTCGAACGCGGCGAGGTAGCGGCGGTCCAGCAGCGCCAACCCGGCCGCGAACACCAGCGCGGTGGCCACCGTGATCCGCACCGCGGTACGGGCCTGTGCGCGGCCGGCGGCGATGCGCAGCCGCAGCGCGGCGTGCTCGCGCGCCGCCGCGGCGAGGGTGCCGAGCAGCTCGGTCAAGTGTCGGGCGCGCTGCTCGGCGGCCAGCAGCAGCGCGGCGAGCACCAGGTCCGCAGTCGGATCGGCCAACTCCTCGGCCAGGTCGCGCAGCACCGCGGCGAGCCGCCGGCCATCGCGCAGCTGCTCGGCCGCCGCGGTCAGCTCGGCTCGGATCGCGGCCGGCGCGATCGGCGCGGTGGCGATGATCGCCTGCTCCAGCCCGGTGGCCGCGGCCAGCGTGTCGCGCAGCATCTCCGACCAGCCGGCGATCGCCTCCAGCCGGGCCACTCGGGCCGCCGTGATCCGGTCCGGGCCAAGCAGCCGAGGCAGACTCCACGCGGCCAGCCCGGCCAGCACCGCGCCGACCGGCCAGCGGGTCAGCGCGCCGGCTAGCACCGCCACCACCACCGCAATCGCGGCCCGGCCAAACGTGCGCCGGTCCGGCGGTCGCCCGGTGCTCGCGGACGGCGGGCCGGCCGGTCGGCGCGCCGCCAGCCGCCCGCGAGTAGCGCCAGCCCGGCGCCGAGGCCGGTGCCGAGCAGCGCGGCCAGCGCGGTCACCGCTGCCACCAGCCGCCGGGGCGGGCCAGCAGGTCGGGGTCGAACCCCGCCGCGACCAGCTCGTCGAGGGTCTCGGTGCGCGGCGGCACGCCGGGCACCGCGCGCCGATCCGCGCCGGGCCGGTACACCTCGTTCGAGACGATCTGCCGCTCGTCCGCGTCGACCACCTCGCGCACCGACGAGATCACGCGCAGCCGGTCGGTGGACTCGGCGATATGGATGACGAAATGCACCGCGGAGGCGACCAGCAGGTTGGTCGCCTCCACCGGCAGGTGCTCCGGGCCCTGCGCCGCGTAGGCCGCGAGCCGGGTGAACGCGATCCGGGACGAGGAGGCGTGCAGCGTGGTCATCGACCCGTCATTGCCCTGGGACATGGCGTTGCACATCGGCACCACCTCCGGACCCCGGATCTCCCCGACGATCACCCGGTCCGGCGACATGCGCAGCGCCCAGCGCACCAGCTCGGCCTGCGAGATCGCGCCCTCGCCCTCGATGTTCGCCTCCCGGGCCTGCAACGCGACCACGTCCGGGTGCCGCTCGACGTCCTGGTCCAAGCCGAGTTCGAAGGCGTCCTCGATCGTGACCAGCCGTTCCCCCGGGTCGATCTGCGACGCCAGCCCGCGCAGCAGCGTGGTCTTCCCGATCGCGGTCCCCCCGGTGATTAGCAGGTTCTTCCGGGCGTGTACCAGCGCGGCCAAGAACCCGGTCAGCCCATCGTCGAGCATGCCGAGCCGGCGCAGCTCGGCCAGCGTGACGGTGCGAAACCGGTGCCGGCGGATGGGCACCGACGGCCGGCCGCCCGCGGGCAGCGCCATCACCGCGAACAACCGCGCGCCGTCCGGCAGGTGCAGGCCCACCGCCGGGGCGCCCCGGTCGAAGCGTCGCTCCTCCGCGCCGGTACGGGCGGCCAGGGTGCGCACCAGCTCCACGATCTCCTCGTCCGTAGCGGCGACCGGCGGAAGTTGGGTGCGGCTGCCGTCGGCGTAGCGGACGAACACCCGGTCGCAGCCGTTGACGTTGATGTTCTCGATCCGCGGGTCGTCCAGCAGCGGCTGCAACCCGGCCAGCCCGAACAACTCGTCGAGCACCTCGCCGGTCACCTGCCGCTCGACCGGCTCCTCGGGCAGCGGCCGGTTGGCCATCAACTCCGCCTCGGCGTGCCGCCGCGCGGCCGCGGCGGCAAGGTCGGCGGCGATCTCCCGGCGCCGTTTTGCCGACACGGGGGCACCAGCGCCCCGCTCGGCGGCCTGGACGCTGGCGGGTAGCTGGGCGCGCACCTCGGCGCGCAGCCGCTCCCGCAGCCGCGCGGCCACCCCGCCCGCTACCGCGCCGTCGACGACTGCCTGCGGCGTCGTCACCGTGCCCACCCGACCCCGGTCAACGCCGCATCGGCGGCGGTCGGCTTCGCGCCATCGGGTTCGGCGGCTGAAGTAGAGGAGGACAAAGACGCGGCGGCGAAAGTCACGGCGAGACCGGCCGCCGCGCGGCCCAGTGCGCAGCGCAGCGTACGCCGCTGCCGGGCGGCCCGTCCGGCTAGCGCCGCCGCGCCACGCTCGTCCCACGGCAGCGTGCCTAGCACCGGCAGCGACAGCTCGCCCGCGACCTCTGCCACGTCGTAGCCGGGCCCGACCAGCACCACACTGGCGGAGGGCGCGTTGACAGCGGGGGCCCAGGCGGCGAGGTGGGCGAGGTCGTCGGCGCGCGGGCGAGGTCGTCGGCGCGCGGGCGGGTCAGGAGCACCAGCCGGTCCGCCGCCGCACCAGCGGCAGCGCGGGCGAGTCCGGGTCGAGGCGGCCACAGTCCACCACCACGACCGCCCCGTCGGTCGCGTCGATGCCGCCGGCGTTGGCCAGCGTGCGCACCGCGGCGCGGGCCTGCTCGGTACCGGGCGGCGCCCCCAGCACCCGTAGGCCACCCGGCAACCGCTGTGCATGTTCCGCCAGCAGTTTCACGTTCGCCGGGCCACGGGCCTGCGCGGCCAGGCTGATCAGCCCCGGGGACAGCGGCAGCTGGAACCGGACCGCCAGGTCCCCGCCGGCCGGGTCGCACTCCACCAGCAGCCGGGTCATCGGCGGCGGCCAGCACGCGGCCAGCGCCAGCGCAAGCGTGCTCACCCCGGGCGAGCCCTTCACCGAACCCAGCGCGAGCAACATCAGCGCCCACCACCCGCCGTGGCAACGACACTCAGCTGACCTGCGGGCAGCGCCGCCACCTGCATGGCCTGGGCCCGCGGCAACTGCACCACGACTACCGTGCCCTGCTCACCGTCCAGCTGCTGCACCGCGGTGACCGTCCCAGCCCAGTCGCTGATCGGGCCGGACTGCGCCGGCGCACTCCCCCCGGCCGGCGGCGTCAGCACCAGCAGCACCCGCGCCCCGGCGGCCAGATCCGGCGGCGCCTGGCCGGGCTTGACCAGCACCGCAAGCAGCGCCTGCCCCGGCGCGGGCAGCGCCGCCGCGCCCACCTCAGCCCGGGTCAGCAGCGCCCCCGCAGGCAGGCTCACCGCCATCGGCTGCCCAAGCACGCTCGGCTCTGCGGCCTCCGGCACCACCGGGATCCCGAGCGCTCCGCAGGCGCCGGGTCGACCCGCTGGGCCGCCTCGCAGGTCCCCGGCGGCGTTGGCGCAGCTGGCGTATGGCGAGTTGCGGTTGCCGGCGCCGACGATTCGGGTGAACCCGGCGGGGGAGCAGCTGGTGAATCTGCCGACGTGGCTGTGGCTGGACCGATCGGGCTGGGCCACACCGGCGGGTAGTACACGCCGCCGCCCAGCCGAGGCCCACCACACACCGACACGAACCAGCCACCCGAGCCGCTCGACCCCGCCGGCGGCGGCATCGAACCGCTCGGTGGCGCGAACGGCGTCAGGTCGTAAAGGCAACTGAACGGCGCTGCCGGCGCCGACGCGGCCGGGCCACCCCCTCCTTGGCCAGGGTCCGCTTGGCCAACGCCCGACGCGCCGGCCCCGCCCGAACCGACACCCTGCGAGACACCACCACTACCAGCACCGAGCGCGCACCCAGGAGACGGCGCCTGATCACACTCCACGCTGCTCCAGCCACCGTTGTTGCCGCCGTTGCCATTGCCACCCTGGCCACCATCGGCTAGCGCGTGACCGGGCCCGGCGAAGACGATCACCATGCATAGCGCGCCTGCAGCGACGGCCCGGGTCAGCATGAGCCCACGCCTTCCACGGCGAACCGGTCGACCTTCCATATACCGTCCGGCTGCTTCTTCACCGCCGCGGTGATTGCTTGCCGACCACCCGGGGCGCCCGGCGCCAGTTTGCCGGTCTTGGCTACGTACTTCCGCCAATTGCTGGAATCGCCACAGTCAGAGATCAGCACCGTCGTCGGGCCGACCGAGGGATCGACGGACTTCACCGTCGGGTGATCGATCGGTTCCCCTTTGGTCACGTATCCGTTGAGGTGATCGGCGTACAGGCCGCGCGACATCTGCAGCAGCGCGTCGCCGGTCGCGTGATGCGCCAACAGCGGTGATTCCCAATCCGAGGTGTGGCCGGCCGTCGCGAAGTCGCGCCACATGCCCAGATACGCGGCGATCGCTGCAGCCTTCGCCGCCGCGACAGGAGACGTCGCGGTCGCCGTGGGCGTCGACGGTGGCAACGACGACGGCGTCGTGCTCGACGGTGCGGACGATCCGGCGGACGTCGCATCGGGCCGACCGCCCGAACGGCCCGTACAGGCCACCAACAGGCCCAGCGCCACGACGGCAACCGCCAGCGCCCCGAGGTGACCACCTCGGGCCTTCCGCAACCTGCCGCCGCTAACCACGATCGCCACTACCGGACTGCTCCGCACGCCGATACGCATGCCCTACACCGTCGCCCTTACGGACTTCAAGGAGCGCATGGACGCAAGCGGATCGCAACCGCGCCCGCTGCGACAGCTAGCCCATCCGACCCGTGGCCATCAGCGGCGTGGAGGGTGCCGATCCTCGCCGCTCAACGCCGATATACCCAGTGCTGCATTGCCTGGTATCCCGACGCGTCCGCTGCGCCCGCGCCACGATCTCCGGATGCCGCTCTACCCAGTCCGCGGCCGGCACCACCGCCTCCAACATCTCCCGCGCCGCTTCCGTCAGCGAGTACCGCACCGACGGCGGAAACGCCCGCGCATCCTGCACCCGGGTGAGCACCCCATCGGACGTCATCCGCTTCAACGTGCGCGTCAAGATGCTCTCCTGCAGCACATACCGGCGGCTCCGCCACCCGTCCGCGGCGGGTAGCGACCGCACCGTCGAGAGGATGTCCGTGTAGTGCAATGGTCCGTCGCGCAGCACGAACATGATCGACGGTGCCCACTCCGCGCTAAACACCGCCCGCGCGCTGTACCAATCCTGCAGGAAGCGCTCCTCACCCGCTCTCATCTCGACCACCCCAGTTGCGAATGGCTCCAGTTGGCGCTACCCGGTCCGTGGCCCGCACGACCCAGCAGGAGGCGGTCCCAGGTCGTCATCCAGAGTCGCAGCACAGACCGGGTGACCATCAACCGTCAGGCGCACTCAGGACTGCGCGCCGCCAACAGGCGACTGATCAACCGGCTATCCACCGCGCTCTCGCAGCCGCGGCCCGCTCGGCCTTGCGACGGTGGGCGTCGAGTCTCGACGCCGCGCGCGCCGGCGACATCCGCTCATCGCCATGAGCGTGCTGCCTTGCCAGTTTCCTCAATGCGGCGAAGTCGGTAACTTTCACACTTCGCAATTCGGCGCCACAACGACGGCGGCCGTTGATCACCGGGTCCGCAGACGCCGAGAGTCGCGCATCGCATCCGTCCACAACGGCAAGATCCGTGCGGACACCGCAGCGTGCCCGCCGCGCCGACGGTTCGAAAGATCGACGCGGGCTCGGACATGTACAAGACCGTCGATAGACGCGCGGGTTGCGTCGTGCGAGAGTCGCGCTCAGATGAAGCGTTCGGCGCGGGTCGGCTTGTGTCGGTTACGGTGCTCCCGCGCGGCGCAAGACATCGCGGCATGCCCCGGTTCGTCGCGAGCCCGGGTGGCCGATAGGTGATGGGCGTGGTTCGAGGCCGACCGCGCCTGCGGTGCCGCTATCCGTCGGCGGTTTGTGTGCTGGACTCGGCGAGCGCGGTGAGCCGCCGCAGTGACTCGCCGATGTCGCGGCGCTGGTCCGGGAGGCGGGCGGCCTCGGCCTCGGGGAGCTGGACGGTCGCTGTGATGGTGGTTCCGGTGCCGGCCTCGGCCAGCTGCCAGACGAAGTCGATGTCGGAGACCTGGCAGGAGACGGTGACTCGACGCTGCGCCCGGTCGGCGCGCAGCTGCTGCGGCATCGGGTAGTCCGGGTAGCCGGTGGGCCATCTGGTGAACGCGCCGTCGGGGTCGGTGCGGACGGTCTCGGTGCCCACCCACCAGTCCGGAAAGCGGGTCGGGTCGAACAGCAGCTTCCACACTTCCTCGACCGGCGCGTCGGTGCGCGCGGATAGCACGAAGTCAGGCATCAGCGAGCTCCTGCGGAGGATCGAGGGCGGCGAGTTCGGACTCGACGCGGGCCAGTTCGCGCGCCGGCTCGATGAGCCCGGCCACCGGCGGTCGGCCGAGGTCGACGAAGTTGGCCATGAACTCTTCACCCGGCGCGTAGCGGAGCCGGCGACGCCAGCCCTCGGCCGCCTCGGTGAGCCGCCGGTGCGCCTGGTCGTGGTCGCCGCGGGCTTGCGCGATGAGACCCTGCAGGCGGGCCAGTCGCGGCACCAGCGCCCACGGCTGATCGCCGGCGCAGACCGGTTCGAGGGTCGCGGCGCGGACCTCGGCGGCCGCCTCGTCCGGCAGTCCGCAGCCCAGCAGCGCCTCGGCGCGGGCAAGCCGCGCGGCCGGGCGGCTCACCTCGGCCCCGCGTTCGAGCGCGGCGGCCAGCAGCTTTGCCGCCTCCGCGTGCCGGCCGGCGGCTGCGGCGATCAGCCCGGCGTCGTGGCGGGCAAGCGCGGGGCAGGCCGGCGAGTCGATCCGTTCGGCGAGCTCGAACATCGCGTCGGCCTGGGTCAGCGCTTCGTCGTGTCGTCCGAGCCGGGATAGCAGGAACGCCCGGGCCGCAAGGCACGGCAGCTCGATGACGGCGTTGCCGCGTACCGCCGCGACCGCCTGCTCGGCGGCGCGCAGGGCCGCGTCGAGCTTTCCGGCGCAGGCCAGCGCGCAGGCGGCGTGGATCCAGATCGGGTAGGCGAGGTCCGGCCGCCCGGCGCGCACCGCCGCCGCGCCGCCGGGGTCGGCGACCCGCTCGCAGTCGGCGAAGCGGCCCTGCCGGATCAGTGTCATCAGCCGCACGTTCGCGATCTCCGCGGCGGACGTGTCCTCGGCGGGCGGGCCGAGTTCGGCGAGCAAGGCCGCGGCGTGTTCCGGGTCGCCGGCCGAGGCGTCGCCCCAGGCCGTCCCGATCAGCGCGTCGGTCCGCACCTTGGCTGGTGCGTCGCTGGGTAGCAGCTCGGTCGCTCGCCGGTAGGCGGCCAGCGACCCGGCCGGATGACAGACCACCGTGCGCAGCACCATGCCCCGGCGCAGCCACGCGAGGTAGCGGCGCGGCGGCGGCAGCAGGTCGAGCCCGGCCTGCCATTCCCGTTCGAAGTCGTCGGCTTGGCCGAGCCAGCCGTAGACCTCGGCCAACTCCAGCCGGGCATCGGCCGCGTCCGGCGCACATCGGACGGCCTCGGTCCAGAACCGGGCCGCGTCGAGCAGCGCGCCCAGGCTGCGGGCGTGTCGGGCGGCACGTTGCCAGCGTGGGCCGGCCAGGTCGGCGCGGCCGGCGCGGCGCAGGTGAGCGGCCACCTCGGCGGCGACATGGTCTGCCGACGGCGCCGCCGCCTCGATCGCCAGTGCGACCTGCTCGTATCGGCGGGGGTGTTCGCCGAGGTCCGCGCGCACCGCCTCGCCGAGCAGCGCGTGCCGGAATCCCAGCCCGGCGCCGGCCCGGCCCACCAGCCCGGTGTCCATCACGCCGCGTTCGGCGAGATCCCGGTCGGCCGTGGCCAGCACCGTCAGCTCGGCCGCGGACAGTGTCCGGCCGGCCACCGCGAGCGCCTCGAGCAGGTCGCGAGCCGGGCCGTGCAGGCCACGGATCGCGGCCCGCACGGTGGCCCGCAGCCCGCCCGCCAGCGCGGGCTGCCCGGCCGCTGCCGCCCGCGCGGCCTCCACCGCGAGCAGCGGGTTGCCATCCGCAGCCTGGATGACAGTCTCGAGCGTCTGGTCATCCAGCGGCGCGACGCCGCGCGCCACCGCCGCCAGCTCGGCCGCCGCCATCGGCGGCAGCTCGATCTCCGCCGCCTCGACACCGCGCCCGGCCAGGTCGGCGAGCAGCGCGTCGGCGTCGCCGCGGTCCGGCCGATCCCGGCGGGTGAGCACCAGCAGCACCGGCAGCCCGGCGAGCCGCCGACCCAGGTAGGCGGCCAGCTGCAGGCTGGCCGGGTCGGCGCAGTGCACATCCTCGCCGATCAACAGCACCGGCCGCCCGGAGGAGGCCCACTCCACCAGATGCAGCACCGCGTCGAACAGCCGCAGCCGTTCCAGCTCCGGCGAGGCCACCGGCGGCGGCGCGCCGCGCCCGAGCCGGGCCGCCACGTCGGGGGCGAGCCGGCCCAGCTCCGCCGGCCAGCCCACGGCCTGTGGTGGCGGGGGGATCGTGCGGGACAGCTGCCCGACCAGCTCCTGCCATAGCGCGAGCGGGGTCTGCCCGCCCACATCGACGGCGGCGCCGACCGCGATCCGCGCGCCGGCGTTGTCCGCCCGGCGGGCGAGCTCGCCGACGAGGCGGGTCTTGCCGATGCCCGCCTCGCCGGTGACCAGCACCAGCCGACCAGCGCCGGTGCGGGCCGCGGCCCACGCGCTGCCGAGCGCGCGCAGCTCGTCCGCCCGGCCGAACATGGGCCGGGCCGCCGCCGGGAACGGGTTCGCCACTGCCGCCGCGGTGCCGCCGCGCGCCTCGGCCAGCGCGGCGCGCAGCACCGGGCCGGGACCGACGCTCAACTCGGTGCGCAGCCGATCCGCCACCGCCCGGCCGGCCAGCAGCGCGCCGGCGCGGTCGCCGGCCGCCGCGAGTTGCCGGACCAGCGCGGCGTGGGCGGCTTCGTCCAACGGGTCCAGCCCGCAGCGCAGCCGTGTCCACTGCGCCGCGCCGGCCGGGTCGCCGCCCGTTTCGGCCGTCTCGGCCAGCGAGCGCAGGATGCCGGCCAGCCCGGACCGCTGCTGGCGGCGGGCCTGCTCGACCCAGTCCGCGTCCCAGCCGGCCAGCAGCGCAGCCGCGCACAACCGTCCGGCCGCGCCCGGATCGCCGGCCTGGGCCAGCAGCGTCTGTTCGGTCACGTCGAGTTGCACCTGGGCCGGGTCCAGCCCGACCGTCGCGCGGGAGGCCTGCAGTGCCGGCTCGCCGACCGCCCGGCGCAGCGCCCACAGCGCGGTCCGCAAGTTGGCGCGGGCCGCCGGGCCGGCCGCGTCCGGCCAGAATCGGCCGGCCAGCGCGTCGCGGTCGTGTGCGCCGGGGTGCAGCGCCAGGTAGGCGAGCAGCCGCGTGGCCGGCGGCGGCAGCGTCAGCGGCGCGCCGTCGCGTTCCACGGCCGCTCCCCCGAGCAGCCGCATCCGCAGCATGCCCACACGGTAACCCGCGGCGGGCCGCGTTGACGATTCCCTGACGGTCACCACGACGTTCCCCGACGACGCTTTTCGACAAGCGATCCACATCACGACCAGGAGGCAACCAAATGACCGTCGACCAGGACAGGCTCACCGAGCTGCTCGGCAGGTTCGTCACCGACCTCGGCGCCACCATCGCCGCGGGCAACATGGTCGTCGGGCACCGGCTCGGCCTATACCGCGCGCTCGCCGCCGGACCGGCCACCGCCGAAGAGCTCGCCCGGCGCAGCGACACCGACCCGCGCTATCTCGCCGAGTGGCTGCGCGGGCAAGCCGCCGGCGGGTACGTCACATACCACCCGGCCAGCGACGACTACTCCCTCACCGACGAGCAGGCGTTCGCGCTCACCGACCCGGACGGGCCGCTGTACCTGCCCGGCGCGTTCGTGCTCGCCCTCGGTGCGCTGCGCGCCGAATCGCAGATCACCGACGCCTTCCGCACCGGCGCCGGGATGGGCTGGCACGAACACCACGACGACGTGTTCGCCGGCACCGAGATGTTCTTCCGCCCCGGCTACCTGGCCAACCTGGCCGCCAGCTGGATCCCGGCGCTGGACGGGGTCGAGGCCAAGCTGGCCGGCGGCGGCCGGGTCGCCGACGTCGGCTGCGGGCACGGCGCGTCCACCGTGCTGCTCGCCGAGGCATATCCGGACACCACGATCCTCGGCTCGGACTACCACCAGGCGTCGGTCGACGTCGCCCGCAAACGCGCCGCCGACGCCGGCCTCGCCGACCGGGTCCGCTTCGAAGTCGCCACCGCGCAGAGCTTCCCCGGCACCGGCTACGACCTCGTCACCACGTTCGACTGCCTACACGACATGGGCGACCCGGCCGGCGCCGCCCGCCACATCCGGCACGCGCTCGACGCCGACGGCAGCTGGCTGATCGTCGAGCCCTTTGCCGGGGACAGCGTCACCGACAACCTCAACCCGCTCGGGCGGGTCTACTACTCCTTCTCCAGCTTCCTGTGCCTACCCAACGCCCGATCCCAGCCCGGCGGCCAGGCGCTCGGCGCCCAGGCCGGCGAGGCGGCCATCCGCCGGGTCGTCGAACAGGCCGGGTTCACCCGCTTCCGCCGCGCCGCGCAAACCCCGTTCAACCTCGTCTTCCAGGCCCGCCCCTAACCACCACCATGCAGCGCCAGCACCGAAAGGAAACCACCATGTCCCGCACCGTGATCGACTGCCGCGCCATCCCCAACGACGTCGGCTGCACACTCACCATCAGCGGCGAACCCGAGGAAGTCCTCACCGCCGCCGTGCACCACGCCGTCACCGTCCACGGGCACACCGACTCACCCGAACTGCGCGAACTACTGCGCGGCGCCCTCGTCCCCGAGCCGGCACCCACCCAGCAGGGCGCGTTCGTGCAACTCATCGACTACCGCACCGACCGCCCCGACGAGTGGGACGCCACCGTGACCCGCTGGGCCAAGGCCATCGGCGTCGCCCGCACCGCCCGCTGGTCGATCACCGGCCAGGACCGCAACCAGCCCGACCACTACGTCGAGATCGTCGAATTCGGCAGCCACGCCGACGCCACGACCAACTCCGCACACCCCGCCACGAGCGAACTCGCCGACCAACTCCGCGCGATCTGCCTCGACGAGCCCCGCTTCCGCGACCTCGACGTACGCACCGCCCGCCGCTGGTGACGCTCGCCAGCCCGCAGACCGCAACCGCGAACAGAAATGGGGAAATCATGCCCGCCGTCGTCTACGACATCCTGCTGGACAACGCCACCCCGCTGCCACCCGGCGCACTGGTCGAAAGCCAGGTCATCGACGTCAACGGCGCCCGCAGCGTCCACCTGATGTTCAGCATCCCCGGCCCCGACCCGGCCGTGGGATGGACCCTGCACTTCGGACCAACCACCAACAACGCCTACGCCCAAACCCACTCCGGAAGCTTCGCCGACAACAACACCATCGCACTCGCCGTCCCAGTGTTCGGCCCCGGCCTGCTGCTCGTCATCGAGAACCAGGGCAGCCAAGACGAAACCGTCGATGGCAACATCTACTACCTACGCGAGACGCCCTAACGACAAACCGGCCAGCGCCACCGACGTGGCCACGAGGCACTCGCCGCCGGTCAGCCCCTGGCCGGGCCGTCGATCATTGAGCCAAACGCCAACCACCCTGGACCGCGAGAACCGACCCACTCACGCAAGATGAGTGCGCCAGACATGTTCACCCTCATGCCGCGAGTCCGCCGGGTCGTCGTACCTCGCCGGAGAGCGATGACCCGGGCTGTCATCAGCCCGATCGCGGCAAGCCCCACACGTGGAGACCGAGCGACGCGAAGATCGCCGATTACTTCGTCCCGTTGCCGGAGAAATCCATTCGGCTGGCGGCCGATATGTGCGCGGTTACGCCTTATGTGAGTCCCGATGGCGCATGGCCTCAAGCTAAGAAGGAGCACCCGAGTGCGATATATATCGCCGATTGTGCCGACCTCAGCCAGAATTGTGCCAACGGCGATGTCGCCGACCTTCGCCGCGAGAACATGACGGTGCGCGAGATCGCGGCAGCGGTCGGTCGTCGGCGACGGTTAGTTGCCTGCTGCGGCGCAACCTCGACGTGCCCGGCGTTACCTGCCTGGAACCGCGGAGCGGCGGCGGCGACCGGCACGATTAGCTCGCCGCCGCGGTGGTCGGAGTCACCGATGCCGTATTGATCGTGTCAGGAACCGTGGCTGCACCGTATCGAGCGCGTATTGAGCCTGTGTGACAGCAGGTGATGTGGCGTTGAGTGCGTGGTGCGGTCGACCGGCCGCGACGGTCATGCCGAGGGACGCCATGCTGCAGAGGTCACCCGGTCGTAACAGCGGTGTGGAGCCTGCTGGACGCGGTACCCCGGTGGGTTTTCTCCTGGCGGCTGGGGCTGTGGTCTTTTAACCGTTTCTTGACCAACTCCAGCGGCGACTTGGCCTGGCACGGCAGCGCCGGCACCCAACGCCTGGCCGCGGGCGTTATGGCGGTGGCCGTGGGTTTGGCGGTGGGCCGGTTCTATCGCGTGGTGAACGGGCTTGTGAGTGGACAGCGCACGGATGGGGCGACGCAATGGCTGATCTGATCTTTGTGGTGTTGACGGTGGTCGTGTTCGCGGTCCTCGCGTTGTGTGCGAAGGGGTCGGAGAGGCTGTGAGTGCCGCTAATGTGGTCGGGCTGATCCTGGCGGTGATCTTGACGGTGTTCTTGATCGTGGCGCTGGTCTTTCCGGAGAAGTTCTGATGGGTTCGACCGGAGCCGGGATCGTCTTCCTGCTGACGCTGATCGCGGCGCTGGCGCTGGTGCATAAGCCGCTGGGTGACTACATCGCCCGGGTGGTGATGGGGACCGGGCATGCCCGCGTCGAGCGAGTGCTGTACCGGGTCGGCGGGGTGGACCCGGACGCGGATCAGACGTGGGGCCGTTACCTGCGCTCGGTGCTGGCGTTCAGCGCCGTGTCGGTGCTGTTCCTTTATGGGTTCCTACGGGTGCAGCACAAGCTGTGGCCGCCGTACAAGGTGCCGCAGATGCCGGCCCATCAGGCGTTCAACACCGCGGCCAGCTTCGTCACGAACACCAACTGGCAGTCGTATTCGGGGGAGAATGCGCTGGGCTACGTGGTGCAGATGGCTGGCCTGGCGGTGCAGAACTTCGTGTCCGCGGCGGTGGGCATCGCGGTGGCGATCGCGTTGGTGCGTGGGTTCGCGCGCAGCAAGACCGAGCGGCTGGGCAACTTCTGGGTGGATCTGACGCGGATCAGCTTGCGGGTGCTGCTGCCGCTGTCGTTCCTGGTCGCGATCGTGTTCGTCGGCGCCGGCGTGATCCAGAACCTGCACCACTACCAGGACCTCAGCACGCTGGCCGGCAGTCACCAGAGGCTGACCGGTGGGCCGATCGCCAGCCAGGAAGCGATCAAGGAGATCGGCACCAACGGCGGCGGCTTCGCCAACGCCAACTCCGCGCACCCGTTCGAGAACCCCACGGTGTGGACGAACTGGCTGGAGGTTTTCCTGCTGCTGTGTGTCTCGTTCTCGCTGCCCCGCACGTTCGGGGTGCTGGTGGGCACCAAGCGGCAGGGCCACGCGATTGTCGCGGTGATGGCGGTGCTGGCGATTGTGTCGGTGAGCCTGAGCCTGGCCGCGCAGACCGCACACCACGGCACCGTGCCGACCGCCGTCGGGGCGGCGAGCGAAGGCACCGAGACCCGCTTCGGCGTGCCCGACTCGGCGATCTTCGCGACCGGCACGACGTTGACCTCGACCGGGGCGGTGGACAGTTCTCACGACTCCTACACCAGTCTGGGCGGGGCGACGCTGCTGGTGAACATGATGCTGGGCGAGGTCGCGCCCGGCGGCACCGGCTCGGGGCTGTACGGGATGCTGGTGCTGGCGGTGATCACCGTGTTCGTGGCCGGGTTGATGGTCGGGCGCACACCGGAATATCTGGGCAAGAAGCTCGGCGGGCGAGAACTGAAATTCGCGTCGCTGTATCTGTTGACCACGCCGCTGCTGGTCCTGGCCGGCACCGCGGCGGCGATGGCGCTGCCCGGGGAGCGGGCCGGAATGCTCAACGGCGGCGCGCACGGGTTGTCCGAGGTGCTCTACGCGTTCACCTCGGCGGCGAACAACAACGGCAGCGCGTTCGCCGGCATCACGGTCAACACCGCCTGGTATGACACCGCGCTCGGGGTGACGATGCTGCTGGGCCGGTTCCTGCCGATCGTGTTCGTGCTCGGCCTGGCCGGATCGTTGGCCCGCCAGCAGCCGGTGCCGGTCTCGCAGGGCACGCTGCCCACCCACCGGCCACTGTTTGTCGGGATGCTCACCGGCGTCACGCTGATCGTGGTCGCGCTGACCTACTTCCCGGCCCTGGCCCTGGGCCCGCTCGCGGAGGGCCTGCACGGATGAGCACGACAATGACCACTCGATCCGAAGCACCCGGGCGCGGAGGACGCGGGACGAGGGTTGCTGGAACCGGGCTTCGCGCGCAGGGCGGGCTGCTCGACCCGCGGATGCTGTGGAACGCGACGCCGGACGCGACGCGCAAGCTGAACCCCGCCACGCTGTACAAGAACCCGGTGATGTTCATCGTTGAGCTCGGCGCGGCGTTCACCACCGTGCTGGCCGCCGCCAACCCGAGCGTGTTCGGCTGGCTGATCGTGGCCTGGCTGTGGCTGACCGTGCTGTTCGCCAACCTCGCCGAGGCGGTCGCCGAAGGGCGCGGCAAGGCCCAAGCCGCCGCGCTGCGCCGCGCCAAGACCGACACCATCGCCCGCCGCGTGGTCGATGACGTGGAGCAGGCGGTGCCGGCCCCGCAGCTGCGGCAGGGCGACGTGGTGGTCTGCGAGGCCGGCGACGTGATCCCCGGCGACGGTGACGTCATCGAGGGCATCGCCAGCGTGGACGAGTCCGCGATCACCGGCGAGAGCGCCCCGGTGATCCGGGAGAGCGGCGGTGACCGCAGCTCGGTGACCGGCGGCACCCGGGTGCTCTCGGATCGGATCCTCATCCAGATCACCCAGAAGCCAGGGGAGAGCTTCATCGACCGGATGATCGCACTCGTCGAGGGCGCCAGCCGGCAGAAAACCCCGAACGAGATCGCGCTGAACATCCTGCTCGCCTCGCTGACGATCATCTTCCTGCTGGCCACCGTCACCCTGCAGCCGCTGGCGATCTTCAGCAAGGCCCACCAGCCGGGCATCCCGGACACCTCCGCGCTGGACCAACACGGGGTCACCGGCATCGTGCTGGCCTCGCTGCTGGTCTGCCTGATCCCCACCACGATCGGGGCACTGCTGTCCGCGATCGGCATCGCCGGGATGGACCGGCTCGTGCAGCGCAACGTGCTCGCGATGAGCGGGCGGGCGGTGGAGGCGGCCGGCGACGTGAACACCCTGCTGCTGGACAAGACCGGCACTATCACGCTGGGCAACCGGCAGGCCAGCGAGTTCCTGCCCGTGCCCGACGTCGACGTCGCCGAGCTGGCGTTGGCGGCGCAACTGTCCAGCCTGGCCGACGAGACCCCCGAAGGGCGCTCCGTCGTGGTGCTGGCCAAGACGGCCTATGGCTTGCGTGAGCGGGCCACCGGCGAACTGAGCCACGCGACGTTCGTCGAGTTCAGCGCGCAGACCCGCATGAGCGGCGTTGACCTCACCGCGCTGGACGGGGCGCCGGCGCGTCGGATCCGCAAAGGAGCAGCCGGCGCCGTGATCACCTGGGTGCACGACAACGGTGGCACCGTTCCGGCACGCACCAGCGAGCTCGTCGACTCGATCAGCGCCACTGGCGGCACCCCCCTCGTGGTCGCCGAACGCCTCGACGGCTCCGCGCCGCAGGTGCTCGGCGTCATTCACCTCAAAGACGTCGTCAAAGAAGGCATGCGCGCCCGCTTCGACGAAATGCGCCGGATGGGCATCCGCACCGTCATGATCACCGGCGACAATCCGCTGACCGCCAAGGCGATCGCCGACGAGGCGGGCGTGGACGACTTCCTGGCCGAAGCCAAGCCCGAGGACAAGATGGCGCTGATCAAACGCGAGCAGGAAGGCGGCAAGCTGGTCGCGATGACCGGCGATGGCACCAACGACGCCCCCGCACTCGCCCAGGCCGACGTCGGCGTCGCGATGAACACCGGCACCTCGGCGGCCAAAGAGGCCGGCAACATGGTCGACCTCGACTCCGACCCGACCAAGCTGATCGAGATCGTCGAGATCGGCAAGCAGCTGCTGATCACCCGCGGCGCGCTGACCACGTTCTCGATCGCCAACGACATCGCGAAGTACTTCGCGATCATCCCGGCCATGTTCGCCGCGGTGTATCCCGGGCTGGACACGCTCAACATCATGCGGCTGCACTCGCCGCAGTCGGCGATCCTGTCCGCGGTCATCTTCAACGCGCTGATCATCATTGCGCTCATCCCGCTGGCGCTGCGCGGCGTCCGCTACACGCCGTCCGGTGCCAGTGCGATGCTGCGCCGCAACCTCTACATCTACGGCCTGGGCGGGATCCTGTTGCCCTTCATCGGCATCAAACTCATCGACCTGCTGGTTCAGTTCGTGCCCGGAATCCGGTGACCTGACATGCGTCCCGTCCTCGCCTCGCTGCGGCATCACCTGGCCGCGCTGCGAATGCTGCTCGTCTTCACGGTGATCTGCGGCATCGCGTACCCGCTTGCGATCACCGCCATCGCCCAGATCCCCGCGCTGCGCAGCCGCGCGGACGGATCCAGCCTCAGCGTCGGGGGACGCGTCGTCGGGTCAAGGCTGCTCGGGCAGGCGTTCACCGACGCGGACGGCAACGCGCTGGTGCAGTACTTCCAATCCCGACCGTCGGCCGCCGGAGGCGGCTACGACCCGACCGCAACCGGGGCGAGCAACCTCGGCCCGGAATCGATCCTCGACACGCTGCCGAACCCGACCGTCCCAGGTGACACCGGCAGGCAGAGCCTGCTTACCCAGGTCTGCGCCCGCAGCCTGGCGGTCGGCAGATTCAACGGAGTCGACGGTGCCCGGCCGTTCTGCACACCGGACGGGGTCGGGGCGGTGCTCGCGGTGTTCTGGTCCGGGCCCGGCTACCACGGCGAGGTCACCCGCGCAGTCAGCGTGAACCAGGCTTGTCCCGCCCGACCATTCCTCGCGATCTACCACGGCGTGGCGGTGCAGTGCGCCCGCTACGGGCAGGACTACACGGCCGGCCAGATCGTCGCGATCCGCGGCAGCGCGCCGGCGCATCCTGCGGTGCCGCCCGACGCGGTCACCGCTTCGGGCTCCGGGCTGGACCCTCAGATCAGCCCTGCCTACGCCCGCCTGCAGGAGGCCCGCATCGCCGCCGCGCGCGGCATCAGCACCTCCCAGGTCGACGCGCTGGTGCGCCAGCACACCGCCGGGCGGGGGCTCGGGTTCCTCGGCGAGCCCCGCGTCAATGTGCTGCTTGTCAACATCGCCCTCGACCAGCGTTACCCGTACCGGAAGTAGCGTGAGAGTGTGCGAGGTCAGCTGCGCGTCTATCTCGGCTCCGCACCCGGGGTCGGCAAGACCTACGCGATGCTCGAGGAGGGGCATCGCCGGGCCGCGCGCGGCACCGACGTGGTCGTCGCGTTCGTGGAGACCCATGGTCGCGCGACTACCGCCGCACGTCTGGAAGGCCTCGAGGTCGTCGCGAGAAAGCCGATCAGCTACCGGGACAGCGTCTTCACCGAGCTGGACAGCGACGCCGTGCTGCGTCGTGCGCCGAAGGTCGCCCTCGTCGACGAGCTCGCGCACACCAATGTGCCCGGTTCGCAGCGGGAAAAGCGCTGGCAGGACATCGAGATCCTGCTCGAGGCCGGCATCGATGTCATCACCACCGTCAACGTGCAGCACCTGGAATCGCTCAATGACGTGATCACCCAGATCACCGGTGTGGTGCAGCGCGAGACCGTGCCCGATGAGATCGTGCGCGGTGCGGAGCAGGTCGAACTGGTCGACATGACCGCCGAGGCGCTGCGCCGGCGAATGGCACACGGCAACATCTACGGCCCGGACAAGGTTGACGCCGCGCTGGCCAACTACTTCCGGGTCGGCAACCTGACCGCGCTGCGCGAACTGGCCCTGGTCTGGCTTGCCGACAAGGTCGACGATCAGCTCGACCGCTACCGGAATCAGCACCACATCGGCGGCACCTGGGAAGCGCGCGAACGTGTCGTCGTGGCGCTGACCGGCGGACCGGAAGGCGAGACGCTGATCCGCCGGGCATCGAGGATCGCCGCCCGCAGCAAGGGTGCCGACCTGCTTGCCGTGCATGTCGCGCGCAGCGACGGCCTGGTCGGAGCCAACCCGGCCCAGCTCACTCGACAACGAGTGCTTATCGAGAGCCTCGGCGGCACCTACCACCAGGTCGTCGGCGATGAGATCCCCACCGCCCTGCTCGACTTCGCCCGCGGCGTGAACGCCACCCAGCTCGTGCTCGGCGCGAGCCGCCGCGGCCGGATCGCGCAGCTGTTCTCCCGCGGCGTCGGCGTCACCACGACCGCGCTGTCCGGCCCCATCGACGTGCACCTCGTCACCCACGAGGAAACCGCCGTAGGCCGCCCGAGGAAGTCCGACCGTTCCGGCCTGGCGCTGCGGCGGCGGCTGGCCGGCTACGCGCTCACCGCCGCCGGGCTACCCGCGCTGACCATCGCCCTTGCTGCGCTGCGCGGCGACGTGTCGCTTACTACCGACATCATGCTGTTCCTCGCCGGCGTGGTCGCTGTCGCCCTGGTCGGCGGCCTCTACCCGGCTCTGGTCGCTGCCGTCGCAGGCTTCCTGCTGCTGAACTTCTACTTCACCCCACCCATTCACGAGTGGACGATCTCGGCACCGGAGAACGTCCTCGCCCTGATCGTGTTCATCATCGTCGGCGCGGCGGTGAGCATGGCCGTCGAAGTCGCCGCACGACGCAGCCGGCAGGCCGCACAGGCCCGCGCCGAAGCCGAGACACTGTCCACCATCGCCGGCGGCGTGCTGCGCGGCGAACGGCCCCTCGCCGCGCTGCTCGAACAGCTGCGCGAAGCGTTTAACCTGGCCAGCGTCAGCCTGCTGGAACGGTGCCCGGACGCGGTGCCCTCACCGGATCAGCAACACGACCCGAGCAGTTGGCAGATCGCCGCCGCCGTCGGTGCGCAACCATGCGAAACACCGGCACAGGCAGATGTCGACGTGGTCATCGACGACAGCCTCACCCTCGCGCTGCGCGGCCATCCGCTGCCCGCGGCCGATCGGCGCGTGGTGCAAGCCTTTGCCGCTCAGGCCGCCATCGCGCTGCGCCAGGAGCGGCTGGCCCGGCAGGCCTCCGAGGTCGGCACGCTCGCCGAGGTCGATCGACTACGCACCGCCCTGCTATCCGCGGTAGGACATGATCTGCGCAGTCCGCTCGCCTCCGCCAAGGCCGCGGCCAACGGGCTACGCAGCCGTGACGTGATCTTCGACGAATCAGACCGCGACGAACTGCTCGCCACCGTCGAGGAATCTCTCGACGACCTCACCCACCTGGTCGACAACCTGCTCGACATGAGCCGCCTTCAGGCCGGCGCCCTCGGCATGCAGGCCCAGCCACTGAGCATTGCCGAGACCGTGGCCCAGGCGGTGCGCCGGCTCGGATCCGCCGGACGCAACGTCGGCCTGGACGTTCCCGACGACCTGCCCGAGATGACGGCAGATGCCGCGCTCGTGGAACGCATCCTGGTCAACGTCCTGGACAACGCGCTGCAGCACAGCCCGCCCACGACGCCGCCCGTCGTCACCGCCAGCGCCCACGGCGGACACGTCGAGATCCGCATCGTCGACAACGGCCCGGGCATCCCGACAACCGACCGGGGCCGCGTTTTCCTGCCCTTCCAACGCCTCGGTGATCGCGACAACAACACCGGCGTCGGTCTCGGGCTCGCGTTGTCCCGCGGGTTGGCCGAGGCGATGGGCGGCGGCCTCGAACCCGAAGACACCCCAGGCGGCGGGCTGACGATCATCCTGCGCCTGCCCGCGACCGACTCCGCCGATCCCACCCTGCACAGCCAGCCGACGCCCGCGCTGCCATGACCCGAATCCTGATCATCGACGACGAGCCGCAGATCCTGCGCGCGCTACGCATCAACCTCACCGCGCGCCAATACGACGTCAGCACCGCCGCCGACGCCGAACAAGGCCTGTACGTGGCCCAGTCCGGGCACCCCGACCTGATCGTTCTCGACCTCGGCCTGCCCGACCTGGACGGTGTCGAGGTCATCCGCAAACTACGCACCTGGTCACCGATACCGATCCTGGTACTGTCCGGGCGCGGCGGCAGCCGGGAGAAGGTCGCCGCGCTCGACGCCGGCGCCGACGACTACGTCACCAAACCGTTCAGCGTCGACGAACTCCTCGCCCGCATCCGCGCGGTCACCCGCCGCCTCGCCACACCGGACGCGCCCGTCATCGTCGAACTCGGGAACTTCACCGTCGACCTCGACAGGCACATCGCCCACCCCACCGACTCACCCCACGCCGCGGTGCACCTCACACCGACCGAGTGGAAGCTGCTCACCCTGCTGATCACCAACCCCGGCAAGCTCGTCAGCCAACGACAACTGCTGCAAGACGTCTGGGGACCCACCTACCTCACCGAAAGTCACTACCTGCGCCAATACATGGCCCAACTCCGGCGCAAATTCGAAACCGACCCATCCCGCCCCCGCCACCTACTCACCGACACCGGAATGGGCTACCGCTTCCAACCCTGATCAGCCACATCGAGCCTGCCGCTGCCGAACCCTGACCGGGCCGAGGCGACGAACACTGCGCATCAGTGGACGCCGTCCATGCTGCGATGGAGACGGGCGGGTTCCCGTCGTCTGCGCCGGCCGGTGCAACCGGTGACCGACACATGACAGCAGCAAGGGCAGTTCAAGTTCAAGTGAGCGAGCAAGCGACGACCCGAGCCGCCGGGCCGCGTGCATTCCATCGGCCCGACGTACACGAGGACCCAGGCCGAGGCAGAGTTCGCCCGGGAGCGCCGCGCCGGCTGGATTCGCTAGCCGGAACGACTTCTGCCGGGACGTGGGCGTGCCGGGCGGTTCGTCGTCGCGGCTTTAGGGTTGGACTGTGACGGGCCGTACCCGGCCCCGGTCGGACCTGTCGCGAGCCCGAACAGCCTGGCCGCAGAGGGGCTGTCGCACGCGCCACGACGAGGCACGGCACGAGGAGATGGCGTGAGCGAGCGTCCCGAACTCGGCCGGATCGGCGTCTGGACCGGCGGGCCGGCGAGCCCTGAGCTGGCTCGGGGACTGGAGGAACTGGGCTACGGCGCGATCTGGATCGGCGGCTCACCGGGCGGTGACCTGGAGGGCGTCGAGCGCACGCTAGCCGCGACTAGCCGGTTGACGGTGGCGACCGGGATCGTCAAGATCTGGAACGACGAGCCGGCGAGGATCGCCGCGTCCTACCATCGGCTGGCCGACAGCTACGGGAGCGGTTCCTGCTGGGCGTCGGTGCCGGACATCCGGAGGCGACGAGCCGATACACCAAACCCTATGAGGCGCTGGTGCGCTACCTGGACCAACTCGATGCCGGCGGCGTACCGGGGAGCAGGCGAGCGCTCGCCGCGCTCGGCCCGAAGGTGCTGCGCCTGGCGGCTGAGCGGACCGCAGGCGCTCACCCCTATCTGGTGACCCCGGAGCACACCCGGCAGGCCCGGGAATTGCTCGGCCCCACCCATTGCTCGCACCCGAGCAGCATGTCGTCCTGGACGCCGATAAGGCGCGCGGACGAGAGCTCGCGCGCGGTGCGTTGCGGCGCTACCTCGGCATCAGGAATTACACCACCAACTGGCAACGACTTGGATTCATCGAGGACGATCTGGTTGACGGCGCGAGCGACCGTCTCGTGGATGGTCTCGTCGCGTTAGGCAACGCCGAACAGGTCGCTTCGCGGATCACCGAGCACCGAACTGTCGGCGGGCGGCGGACGCTGCGGTGCCCGCACGGATCTTGCCGTGTGGGGACGGACGCGATACGCGACTCTCGGCGAAGTCGCGATTCTCTACCGATCTTCCTCCCGGCAGCGCTGTGCCCGACCCGCCGCTTGTCAAATGTTCCCGGATCCGCCGCTGTCCGCGCTGATCGTTTCGGTGATCATCGGTCACGCTGTGTGAAGAGGCCCGGTCTTGCTCCCGTACCGGGTGGTGAGGTGCAAGACTCGGCGGCTTTCCGCCGTGCTCACAGTGCTTGCCTGATTGCTGTGCCCCCGCTAAGGGGTCTGTGAGGTGGGGATGGCGGCCAGTCTCGGGATGGGTTGTCGGCCCACGCGGATGCCGTGGTCGGCGAGCAGGGCGCGGGCGCGGCCGAGTTTGCGGTCGGTGGAGAAGGCGTACCACGCGTCGGCGAGGTCTTCGTCGTGAATGAGGTCGCGGAACCGGCGGAAGGCGCCCTTGCCCTCGATAGCCCGCTCCAGGTGTTCGCGGAGGGCGGCGTCGTGCTGCCGTTGGGCGAAGGCCGCCATGTCCTGCCAGCCGTCGCGTGATCCGGTGCTGCCGATGTGCAGCCATCGGTCGGGTTCTTGTTCGATGTCGATGGCTGCGTCTTCGCCGACCATCATCGGGTCGGTGGCGCCCTCGCCGTACACCTGCCCGGTGTCCAGGTCGAGGTAGCCGCCGGTGGAGAGGTCGGCATCTCCTTCCATCTCGGCGCTGAGCAGTTCCAGGTCGACCGGCACGACCCGCCCCGCCGGCGGCTGGCCGCGCAGGCAGGCCAGCAGGTCTTCGGCCAACACCTCATCGCCGGCCCAGGCGCGCCAGGTGAGCCGGTTGATGACCGATACCGCCACCGTCTCCGCCCGCTCGCCTGCGCTGGCCAGGGCCATCGGGACGCCCGCCCCCACCTGTTGCAGCGCGTCGTCGATGTCGCGCCCGCTCACCGCGGCGAGGAAGCCGGCCGGGTCCTCGCTGGCGATGAGCCGCCGCAGCTCGGTCAGATCGAGCGGGGGCACCTGTTCCCGGGCGGGCCACTGATGCAGCAACATCGGATGCGGCCGGTTCGGCCGGCGGGGCGGACGGTGCTCTCCATCGTCGTCGGCCCAGCGCCGCCCGTACTGGTCCGGAATGCCGCCCCAGCCCCAGTACGGCAGGGGGACGTCCGGGCGGATGCCGAGCACCTGCACCGGGTCGACCTTCTGCTCCGCGACCACGCAGCGGTGCGTCCAGTCATCGCCCAGGTCGAAGGTGAACTGAAACTCCGCACCCGGTTGCACGGTCCGCGCGACGCGTGCCGAGGCGATATCGATCGGCGCGAGCAGCGGCCCGCTCATCGTTCCGGCCAGCTCATCGCCGGTCTGCTCGTCGGTGACCACGCGGCCGTCGGACAACGTGAACATCGACAGGTGCGCGCGGTCCCACCGGGCGAACGCGTCGTTGATCGCGTCGGCGAAGTCCCGGAACGTATGCGTCGGGCCGACCGCGAAGACCCGCCCGGGCCACGGCCACAACTCCTCACCCCGCCCGCCGAGCAACTCCACCGTCACCGACAACCAGCTACGCGCCACCGGTCGAGAATCGCATGCCCGGCACGGCACCACCCACCGAGCCACTCGACCCGCCGACCGATCCCCGACAGCCGCGGAAGTCAAGGTGTGCGGGCGCAGGGCGGGATGCGGCGTCGGCAACCGCGGGGCGGGAGGCAGCGTCGCCGAGCGCGGGAACGGTCCTCAACCGCCACCTACCTACACGGCCAATTTGACGGCTGGTGGTTTACCGGCGGTCGTGTCATGATGGGTCGTGCCGAGGGCGGTAGCCCGAGGAAGTCGGGGCCCCGAGACCCTGCCGGACGGCGGTGGCGCTCGGGGCTCACGCATGTCTGTGGGGCTACGGTCTCCACCCGGCTGATCAGGGGTTGGCAGCGGCGGCGCAGGTCGCCACCGGCGGCGTAGGCAAACACGATCACGTCGGCCGCCCACAACAGCGGTTCATGTTTTGGCAGCTGAATTTAATGCTCATAGTGCAGCCGCTCGTGTAGCCCGGCGGCGTGGACGGCCTGCTGCAGAGCACGCTGGTCGTGGTCGTCTTGGCCGGCGGCGGATTCGATGATCAGCCGGTCCAGGTCGAGGTCGGTGACCGATCCGACGCATAGTTCCGCGCGGCCGTGGCGCTGGACGCGGTAGCGGGAGATGTAGATGACCGCAGTGATCGGCTGCTCGACGAGCCGGGAGAGGATCAGCCGCTGCCGCGGCCCGGACTCTTTGGTTACGTGCAGCCGACGCTGCCCGGGACGGAGCAGGGCCCGCAGCGCCGCTCGCACGGAGTCCGCGTCGGTCGGGGCGAGCAGCGCGACGCAGAGCATCAGCCCGTTCCTGCCGGACTCGTCGACGTAGCCGTGCACCCGCCTCAGGCTAGAGCCCGGTCGCGGGTTCCGTCCCTGTTCGTCCCAAGATCATAAGCATGCACGCTCGTACCCGAAACAAGCTGATCAACGGTCTGCGGGCTTGCGCGAAAGCGCCAACGCTTTGCTCAACGGACCTGGAAAGCACTCGAACGCATCACTCTCGATCCCTGGAGAATCGGCGCCATCACCCGCGCCGCACTCGTCCTTCTCCACCTACAGCGACCTATCCGGTGAGAAAACCTCATTGGCCGACCGAGCGCATGGATCCGCCCTACTTCCGAGCGCAATGGACCTCGAATGACAGGCGATCTTTCCGAATGACACCTCGGTCAAGGATCGTTGCGATCTCGCAGACCCCAGAGCTCAGTATTCGTGCCGTCGGTGCTCGTATAGCGAAGAGCGCCAGCCCGTACGAGTAGGCGCCGCAGTTCGTCGTCTCCGAAACCACCGACGCGCGCCTTAATGCGATCAAACGACCGCAGCGGCTCGGCCTTCCACAGCAACTGGCTGATCGCTGCTTCAGCCATATACTCGGTGCGCAATTCTGTCCTTAGCCGCTGCTCCTGAAGTTCGAGTGCGTGTTGACGACGCTCAGTCTCCAACTGAAGCTCGTGAGTACGCCGCTCTGTTTCTGCCTGCAATTCAAGTCTAAGCCGCTCCGTCTCACGCCGGCGTGTCCCACCTCGAACCCAGGTAAGCGACGACGATCGCGACAATCCCGGCGATGACGGCCGCTATGACAGACATGCTCCATATACTGGTCGTGACGCGAGCTGCCCGCCAGTTGGCGCATACGCACGGAGTCGATCGTGCCGAGCCGGTGTGGTCCCAACGGTTTGCGTTCACGTCAACGGACGTCGATCTTCCGCCACCGGCGCACCATGTAGCTGCGGAGCCGAGCGGCTCCTCCTCTGGGCGGACGCATGGTGCGCGGACATCGGCGTACCGATCCATTTGCCACGCCTCGGATCATGCTGCCCGGAACTAGCAAGATGATGTTTCCTGTCGCGGGGCGTTGTCTGCGGATAGCTTGGCCTGTACGGCCAAGGTGCTGGTCACGGTAAGTGACCGGGGGGCTGCTGCTTCTAGGTCCAGGCGGGCGTCGTTGATCGCCGCCCAGCTGCCCGTCCGGTTCCGGGTCGGTCACCGGTGAGGGCGCCAGCAGTCGGCAGCTAATTCCGGATGTTGTGCTGGGGGTAGATGTCGAGACCGCCGCTCTGGATTCGTTCCTGGGGTGTGAGCGGCCACGATGGGCCGCATGACGGTAAGGGAGAAGATGGTGAAGTACCTGCTGCTCAAGCATTACCGGGGTGGTCCTGCTCCGGCGGTCAGCTGCGTACCAATGGACCAGTGGAAGCCCGAGGAGGTCGACGCGCACATCGCGTTCATGCAGGACTTCGCCGCTCGTTTGGAGCAGAGCGGGGAGTTCATCGACGGTCAGGCTCTGGCGCCGCAGGGTGCGTTCGTGCGCTATGACGGCGAGGGCCGCCCGCCGGTGGTCGACGGGCCGTTCGCGGAGACGAAGGATCTCATCGCCGGCTGGATGGTCATCGACGTGGACTCGTGGGACCGCGCGGTCGAGCTCGCCGGGCAGCTGTCGGCCGCTCCCGGGCCCGGTGGGCGGCCGATCCACGAGTGGCTGGAGGTGCGGCCATTCCTGCAGGCGCCGGCGACGGTCAGCGAGTGAACGAGACGGTGCTGCGAGAGCTGATTCCCGCGATGATCGGCGTCCTGGCCCGGCGCGGTGCGGATTTCGCGTCGGCCGAAGACGCCGTGCAGGAGGCGCTGGCCAGCGCGTTGCGGAGCTGGCCGGACCACCCGCCCGACGACCCGCGGGGGTGGCTGGTCACCACCGCCTGGCGCAAGTTCCTCGACCAGGCACGCGCGGAGGCGGCCCGGCGCGGGCGCGAGCTCACCGTCGACCGCCAACCGGCCGCCGGGCCGGTACGGCACAGCGATGACACGCTGCGGCTGTACTTCCTGTGCGCCCACCCGTCGCTGTCTCCCGCGTCGGCCGTCGCGCTGACGCTGCGCGCGGTGGGCGGCCTCACGACGCGGCAGATCGCGACCGCCTACCTGGTCCCGGAGCCGACCATGGCGCAACGGATCAGCCGCGCCAAGCGCAGCATCGCCGGTCAGCCGCTGGATCGGCTGGGTGATCTTGCCACGGTGCTGCGGGTGCTCTACCTGGTCTTCAACGAGGGATACAGCGGTGAGCTGGACCTGGCCGGTGAGGCGGTCCGGCTCACCCGGCAGCTGGCCGCGCTGACCGACGAGCCCGAGGTGTCCGGGCTGCTCGCGCTCATGCTGCTGCACCACGCCCGCCGCGCGTCCCGGGCCGGGCCCGGCGGGCGGCTGGTACCGCTGCCGAGCAGGACCGTGCGGTGTGGGACACCGCGCTGATCGCCGAGGGGGTCACCATCCTGCAGGCCGCGCTGGCCCGTGACCGGCTCGGCGAGTACCAGGCACAGGCCGCGATCGCCGCGCTGCACGCCGACGCCCGCACCACCGCCGAGACCGACTGGGCGCAGATCGTGCAGTGCTACGACGAACTGCTGCGGCTCACCGCCAGCCCCGTAGTACAGCTCAGCCGGGCGGTGGCACTCGGCGAGGCCGACGGGCCGCGGGCCGGGCTGGCCGAGCTGTCCAAGCTTGACCCAACCCTGCCCCGGCACACCGCCGCGACGGCCTACCTGCGCGAGCGCGCCGGCAACCTGCCGCAGGCCGCGGAGCTCTGTGTCGCAGCGGCCCGTGCCGCCACCACCGCGCCGGAGCGCGATCACCTCACCCGCCAAGCCGCGCGGATACACCAGCTGCTCGTGCCAGCGCGGCACCGCACGATCATCGCCCGATCCGGACGCTTCTCGACAGGATGATCAGCTCGGTCCTGCCCGAGTCGGATGTTTGCGGCGGTGGACACTGATCCGCTACGACGCAACTTCTTTCAGGAATTGACGCAGACGGGCCGGTCCGTGTGTGGCAGATCGCCGACTCTTCTCGGCTCGGCGTGTCACGAAGGCGTCCGGTGATCGCGAATACGTGCGGACATCGACTCCGAGCCCAGGTGTACCGGCCGGTGGGCAGGTCACCCCGCGCGGATGAGCGACGTGGTCGGGGCGGTCGGATGAGACCGCGCGCCCGGGGGCGGCGGCACCAGTCAGTGCTGAGCTGAGCCGGCGCCATTTCGCGGCGGGTGGTGGCTATTGGGCGGCGAGGAAGGCGAGCACCTGGCCGTGTGCTTGGGCCAGCGCTTGGGCGTTGGCCTGCGCGGTGCCACCGGAGCTGTAGGTCGCGCTGTAGTAGCACATTGCCTCGCCGACGTTGTGCCCGGCGGCGGGGTAGTCCAGGTTGACGTCGGTGAACCGGACATGGTGCGCGGCCCGCCGGGCATGGATGGCCTGGCTGAATGTGCAGGACGGCCAGACCTCGTCCTCGCCGCCGCAGATGCTCAGCAGCGGGCCGTTGACCTGCTCGACCGGGATGACCGAGTCGGGCGCGTCCGGCGGGTCGGCCGCGGTGGCCTCGCTGGTGGGCGCGGCCGGCACCGGCCGGCCGGCGAAGGTCCATGCCGCCCCGCCTGGCGGGATGCTGCCATCGACGTGCGCGTTCGGGGAGGTGGCGATCACCGCGTGGACGAGCTGCGGATAGCGCACCGCGAGCAGCAGGGCGGCCTCGCTGCCGCGGGAGAATCCCCAGACCACCAGGTGGCCGTGGTCCACGCCGGGTTGTTCGGCCAGTAGCCGCAGCGCGGCGGCGAAGTACTCCAGCGGCACGTCGCGCAGCGTGGCGGGCAGTCCCGGCTCGGCGAAGTAGGCCAACGCCAACGACGGGTAGCCGTGCGCGGCCAGATTGGCGGCCTGAAACGTGGTGCTCAGCCCGCCTTCGGCGCCGCCGAAGACCAGCACGGCCGGCTTACCGGCCGGGGTCGGGTGCGCCGGTAGGAACAGGTCGCCGTAGATGCCACGGTTCCCGACCGGCCGAAGATCTCGCTCGGTGACCCCGTGCGCCGACGCGGTCTGCCGGTGCGCCGTGGCGTGTGCGACGGTTCGACCGTGCACCGTCACGGTGAGCGTGATCGGATAGCCCAGCCGCGGGGACATGAACGTGGTGTGCGTGCTCGCGCTGGTGGGCGTCATCAAGTCGAATAGCCCCATCGGGTCGACCCCGACATAACTGCCTCCCGCCGACGGCGATGACAGCGACGCCGTGCCCGACCTTGTCGCGGCCAGCACGGCCGTCGATCGCCACAGCGTGCCGAACGCGTCGGTGGCGCTGGCCGCGACCACCGCTCGCGAACCTGCCGGCAGCCCGGCCAGTGAGACCGTCACCGCAGTATCGAGCTCCGCCGTTGCCGGCACCACCGTGATCGTCGCCCCGCGGGCAGCCGACGACCCGCAGCCGGCGAGCGACCCGCCAAGCAGCATGACCGCTGTAAGCACCCCGGCCGCCGACACGATCCGGGACTTCGCCACGGTCGGCACTATCCGCACACCCGAGACAATAGATGCGGTCAGCATTCTCGGTCGGGCGAGCCAGCCGTCCGAGAGGATGACCAGTCAGCCATCGCTGTAGGGACACGCCCACTCCGGCCGACCGCGCCGACGGCGCGGCACCCGTACCAGGCAAGCCGCCTTCGCCCAGCTCGGCTCGCATGCCGCACAAATCCCGTTGGTCGGCAGCGACTGGGTCGGTTCAACCGACGTGCACGGATCTGCTCCATGACCGGATACCTCGAACGATCGGACCTGCGCGGGCGGGCGGATCGGAGATCATCTTATTGTTGATCTTACAGGAGTCGGATGACCTTGCCATCAGCGGCATGAGCGGTCACTCCCACGCCGTCCAGCCAGCGGTATCGGCCGAAGGCGTGTGTCTATGGAAGTGCTCGGCTCACCGCGGCAGTGCCGTCACGGGCGGCGTCAGGTTGCGCCTCATGCGGTAGTGGGTCGGCGTCTCACCGACAAGGCGGAACCCCTCGCGCTCATACAACGCCTGAGCTCGCACGTTCTTTCGATGCACCTGCAGCAACGTAGCCCGGTTTTGCCCGGTTGCTTGGTTCATGATCCACCTCAGCGCCCTGGTGCCGACACCCTGACCTTTGTGCTGAGGCATGACTTGCAGCAGTTCTAGCCAGCAATCGCTGTCTTGAACGCCAAGATAGGTGGAAGCGACAGCCTCACCGTCGCGCTCAAGAATCGTGACATCAAAGGCCGCTATGCGCTGTGGGAACAAGACGGAACGTTGCTCAAGGTCCTCCCACGGTCCGTAGGCCGCCTCGACGAGGTCGCGGTGGGCAGCCTTGTGCAGCATGAACAGCCACTCATCGTCGCGAAGCGTGGCGGGCCGGAATGTGAACTCCACGCATGCAGCCTGCCAGGGCCCCCAGAAGGCGAAGTAATTGATCCGCACATCGGCGTCTACGGACGGGTTCTCGCTCTCCATAAGTTGATCTCTGCCACTGCTCGCGATGCCTCAACGAGCGGCGACGCGCTGCCCGAGATCATTCTCACCGCTAACCACTGTTCCGTTGTTCCTCAACCCCGTGATGGGCCCACGGGGAATTCTCATTGGCTCCGTAGGTGCTGCATGTGGCCATTGCCCCAACAGCGGGTGGCTTCGATTATCGGCAGCGCAGATCGGCCATAGTCGCTGAGCGAGTAGATCACCGGATCGGGCGCCGGGCCCGTGGCGTGACGGTCGATGATGCCGTCGGCGACCAGCTCGCGCAGCTGCTCGGTCAGAACCTTCGCGGAGATGTCGGGCATCTGGCGGCGCAATCCCGCGAAGTGGGCCGGTGCGTCAGCGAGCCAGTAGAGGATGATGAGCTTCCACTTCCCGCCAAGCGCGGCCCAGGCCGCGGTCAGTGGGCAGCCCGACACCTGGTTCGGCCGCACCTGATCGTTACCTGCAGGTGCGTACTGTTCCCCGACCGACATGCGCGCCTACCCTTCCGCCATGGCCGACCATCGCCCAGGTTCTGAGGATAGTTCACCGCCCGATCTCGTTCAGCCGATCGTCGAGGTGCGGACCTACCGCACACACCCCGGGCGGCGGGACGAGTTCGTGGAGTTCTTCCGGACCCGGGGCGGTCCAGCGCAGCGGGACTACGGCATGACAGTCCTCGGGCCGCTGCTGGATGCCGAGGACCCCGACACACTGGTCTGGCTGCGAGCCTTTCCGACCGCTAGAGACCGCGAGCCGATCAAGGCGGCTTTCTACGACGCGCCCGAGTGGAAGCAGCAACTCGAGGGATTGGTTATGCTGCTGCTTGCCGACCTCACCGCCCGGGTTTGCTATCTGCCGGCTGGATTCCTCGATGGCCCACTTCGCTCGCCGAGCTGGCACAAGCCGACTCAGCTCGGCGAACCACTGCTGGAGTAATCGCACTAAGACCTGTGGATCGGTACGACCTTGTGGAGGTGGGACGCATCTGGTGGCTCGATGTCTTGATTGTCTTGGTGTTCGTTGCCGGGATCTGCGCATTCATCGCGATGTCTCGGGCTCTAACACGCGAGTTGTTCAGTCGCACCGAGCGGACCGCTGGGCAAACGTACGACGAGTTTGCCGACCCACCGAGAGCGCAGCGCCGCTTCGCTCGTCGTCACGGCGGTACGTGGCGCGACTCCGGCTAACTGTTGCACGCAGGCGTGACGGGATCGCTGGGCAGCCGAGTGGCACGTCTGCCGCGCATTGAATGAGCTGATCCACGTCGCGAACTACTCGGGGAGCGCGCAGCCGATGCCGGTGCCCACCAATGACTTTTACCTGTTCTGGGCGTTTCTGCCCGAGGCCGTGGACGCGCTGCAACACGCAGGCGAATTCCTCGCCGCCGACGCCGGTGATGCCCGCGCCGACATAGGCTGAGGCTTCGACGATGGGAGACCCTTCATGAGCACGAGACTCACCATTGATTTCGTCATGTCGGTCGACGGCTGGGTCGGATCCGACGGCTCATTGCCGGGCTACTTCGGCTACCTAGGGCCGGATCTCGAGGACTGGGTCTCCAAGAACACTGCCGCGCCGCGGACGACAATCATGGGACGGCGCACCTACGAATTCCTCGCCGGCCTGCCCGACCAGCAACGCGATCAGGGGCCGGAGCGCACGACCCGGCAACGCCCGGTCATCTTCTCCCGCACCCTGACTCGGGTGGATTGGCCGAACGCCAGCATCTGCCGCGATGACCCGGCCGAGACGTTCTGCGTTCGCGCAACGGTGACCGGGTCTTCGAGACCTACTGGACGAAGCGTCGCGGCGAAGAAGCCATGGACAACAACTACGCGCTCATGGACATCACCGTCTACGGACGCCAAGAGCCATGGGAGGACTCCCCTCCTTCCTGGCCGCAGGACTGCTCCGATAGGCGCACTCACGGTGGCGAGCCGGACTGGCCACCGGTGTCGGCCTGGCAGTACGGACGCCCCATCGCCCCTTGGTCCCACCTTGAAGCCGGGCGTTCTGAAGACTTGGGTCGCGAGGCAGCACGAGGCTGAGAGCGGAGAACAACAGGCACAGTGGAACCAGAACCAGGCAGGAGTTCACGATCATGACAATGTCCCGGATGCGCTATCAGCTCTCGGAAGCGGTGCCCCGCGCCGGCACGGCGACGACCGCCGCCGCGTTGACAGCGACCCTTGGGGGCGCCGCTGCGTGCTGGATCATCGCAATCGACCAGATGCGAGGTATGGACATGGGGGTCGCGACCAGGCTCGGCTCGTTCGCCTTCTTTGTCGCATCGTGGATCTCGATGATGGGGGCGATGATGCTTCCGGGCGCGATCCCGGCGGTGGTGCGGCGCACCCGAGCTAGCGGGCGCTTGCTCACCGCGCCGGCGTTCGCCGCGTCGTATATGGCCATCTGGGCGGCAGTCGGCATCGCCGTGTACGCCCTGTACCGGCCTCATGGAACTGTCGCTGCTGGTGTCGTCGTGATCGCAGCTGGCGTTTATGAGCTAACGACCATCAAGCGACACTTTCGCCAGCAGTGCCATGAGAGCGGGCGCTCCGGATTGACGTTCGGGCTCAACTGCGTTGGCTCGAGCATCGGGCTGATGGCGGTACTGGTCGTGCTCGGGGTCATGAACTTCACCTGGATGGCGATCATCGCCGTCGTCGTGGTCACCCAGAAGCTCCTGCCCGCCAGCACCAGTATCGACCTTCCAGTCGCGTTCGCCATGGTCGGGCTCGGCATCGTGATCCTCGCCGCCCCCTCGTCAATCCCAGGCCTCATCGCAACCACCGGTCACATCCCAACGATGTGAGAATGGAGACAAGCATGAATGAACACAAGGTCGGAACAGCTGAAGAGTGGCTCGCAGCCCGCCTGAAGTTGCTTGAGGCCGAGAAGGCCCATAGTCGGCGCGGAGACGAGCTGACCAAGATGCGCCAGGAGCTGCCCTGGGTGAGCATCAACAAGGAGTACCGCTTCGACACCGACGACGGCCCAGCATCGCTACCGGACCTCTTCAAAGGGTGCTCGCAGCTGCTCATATACCACTTCATGTTCGGGCCCGAGTACCAAGCCGGATGCCCCGCCTGTTCGGCCATCGCCGACGGCTTCAACGGCTTCGTAACCCACCTGTACAACCACGACGTCAGCCTGTACGCCGTATCGCTCGCCCCGCTTGCCAAGCTGCAGGACTACAAGCAGCGAATGGGTTGGACCTTCCCGTGGGCATCGTCGCACGAAAGCGACTTCAACTACGACTTCCACGCGGCCATCACCGCAGAACAGCAGCAGTCACGAGCAGTCGAGTACAATTACCGCACCGTGGACATGCGGCCCGACCCCAACGCCGACGACGGCCCCAACGCCTCACCGGTAGGCACAGACCTGGCCACCTACTACCGCCAGATGCCAGGCATGAGCTCCTTCGCCCTCGACAACGGGAACGTCTACCACACCTACTCGACCTACACCCGCGGCCTCGACGCCCTGTGGGGTGCCTACCACTGGCTCGACCGGGCGCCACTAGGGCGCAACGAGAACAACTTCTGGTGGCGCCGCCACGACGAATACGAATCCAGATGAACCACAACCAGTCGGCCCCCTCACCGCCTTCGACCTTCTTGAAGTGACCGATTCCTCACCGAACTGACCACGGAGGCCCACCTCCGTCGCCACACGGGAGGTCCGCCCTCGTGACAGTCGTACCTCACCGGGTCGCTCTTCGCGGTGTCTGCGTGACGGTGTGGCTGTACAAATCTCAGCTTCATCGAGTGTCGGTCGTGCCAGACGCGCGTGACCGCGTTACTCGTCTCCGCCGGGGGAGTCCCTCGTCAACCGGCGATACGCCGGTGTCGGTGCGCAGCGACCCGGGGATCCGCGGGTGGCTGTTCGTCTACCTGATCGGGTTAGGTATGCAGGCTTTGCATTGCTTGGTCCTGACCATCGGGGCACTCATCATCGATGCCCGCCCCTCTCTGGCAGGGTTGAGCTCGTTCGTGCCGCTGTCGTCGCTTGTGGTCTACGTGGTCAGCAACCTGATCATGGTGCTGTACACCGTCGTGCTGTACGTCCTGATGTTTAAGGGACGGAAATCGGCCATCGTCAACAACGTCATCTGCAAACGCCCTGGCGGTCGGGTTCCTGGTGTGCTAGCACCTTCTCGGCATGAAATCCGCCGTCGGCACGATCGTCGACAGCCTGCCAAATGTCGTTGGCATCCGGTACATCCTAGCCTCGCTCTTTCACCGCGAGCGTGGTGACACGGTCGGGATGAGCACGGAAGTGCCTGTCCTGTAATGGAAAATTGGTCTTGCGAGAGATCAAGTTCCCTGCACAGGAAGGCACTCCGTGGGTGAAGCGTAACCGGCGTCGCAGGCGGGTCAAGGTCAGCGCTGATGGTCAGGGTGTGGTGTCGCGTGCCGGGGTGGCGCTGCTGCGGGAGTTGACCGAGGACACCGGCCTGGTAGGCGGCTGGACCGCGGCGTTGCTGGATACCTACAAGACGGCGCCGGCGGTGCACACGCCCGGTCGGGTGCTCGCCGATCTGGCGGTGGTCATCGCGGACGGCGGGGACGCGCTGGCGCATCTGGCGGCGCTGCGGGATCAGGACAAGCTGTTCGGCGCGGTCGCGTCGGATGCGACCGCGTGGCGGTGTGTGGAGCGGGTCGATGAGGCGCACCTGGATCGGTTGCGCGCGGTGCGCGCCGCGGCGCGGGAGCGGGCCTGGGCGGCTGGCGCCGGCCCGGAGGTCGCGGACGGGCTGGTCATCGATATCGACGCGACGATCACGATCGCGCATTCGGAGAAACAGAACGCGGCCAAGACGTGTACCTGTTGACTGAACTAATGAGCAGGTCGGGCGTGGCGTTGACGGGCGGCAGATGGGTGCCGACTTACGTTCCGCGGTATGGCCGATGTGCTTGGTGAAGAGCGTGATCTTGCATCGTTGGTCGTGCCGAGGGCGGGGGTCGTCGTCACGGTCGATAACGTGTGGGAGCCGGTCAGGCTGCTCGATTCGAGCGGCGCGCCGGTCGACGCGGTCCGTGTGTTCTTGCAGGACTTACAAGCGGCGGGACGATCCGCGGCGACGCAGCGGTCGTATGCGATGGACTTGCTGCGGTGGTTCCGGTTCGGCTGGGCGCTCGACGTGCAGTGGGATCACGCGACTCGGGTCGAGGCCCGCGATTTCTGCCGCTGGCTGTCGTTGCGGGACAAGCCTGCTGGGGCATCAGGAACCGCCGCACGCGCGGTGCGTGGTCAGCCGAACGCGGTGACCGGACGGCCCGGGCCGGGTGATCGGTATGCGGCGGCGACGCGGGCGCATTCGGAGACGGTGCTGCGGGTGTTCTACGAGTTCCATCGCGACGCCGGAAGCGGGCCGATCGTTAATCCGTTCCCGCTGGCGCGGGAGCGCCGGGGTGGCCGGCCGAACGCGCACCACAACCCGATGGAGCCATTCCGGGCCGAGCGGGTGGGGTTGTATCGGCCGCGGGTTCCCAAGCGGATCCCGCGCTGCATTCCGGACGAGTTGTTCAACCAGTTGTTCGCCGAGCTCGGCTCGCACCGGGACCGGGCGTTGGTCGCGTTGTGGGTGTCGACCGGGGCGCGGGCCTCGGAGCTGCTCGGTGCCCGGAGCGGGGATGTCGATCCGGGCCAGCAGCTGGTCACCGTGGTCCGCAAGGGAAGCCGCGCGGTGCAGCCGCTGCCGGCCTCGCCGGATGCGTTCGTCTGGCTGCGGCTCTACCAGGCGACGCTGCGCGACGCGGCGCCAGCCGGTCGCGACGATCCGTTGTGGCTGACGCTGCGCCGCCCCTGGCGGCCGTTGACCTACCCTGCGGCGCGGGCCATGTTCGCTCGCGCGGGCGCAGCGTTGGGCGCGAACTGGACCCTGCACGACCTGCGCCATACCGCCGCCTATCGGATGGCGCGCGATCCGCTGGTGCCGTTGACCGACGTGCAGTGGGTCCTCGGACACGCACAGTTGTCCACCACCCAGATCTACCTCACTCCGATGCCGGGCGACGTGATCGCCGGCATGCTCGCGCACCATCGTCGCGGCGAGCAGGCCAGTGACGCTGCGCAGGTTGATCCTGCCACCGCGGCGGCGGGCGCGGTCCCAGACGGCTATCGCCGCGAGACGCTGGACGTGCTGTTCGCCGGGCGGTCCCGATGACCGCCATAGTCGCAACCGCCAGGGCCGCTGCGAGACCGCCTGCCGCTGCGGTCGAGGTCAGCCCGGATATGCAGGAACTGTGGCGCTCCTACCCGGCGCGGGTCTGCGCGCCGCGATGGCCGTCAACCGAACTGTCCACCGACGCGGTGCTCGCACGACTGCTCACCGCCCCGTTCACCACCGACATCGAGAACAACCGCGAAGCACTGCAACGCCGCCGACGAGGCCTGCGACGGGTGTTGGGATGGCTCGGCGACCAGCCCGGCGACACGTGGCAGGCGCGGTGGCTGGCCAGCGGCGCGGACGCGATGGGCAACGCCGGATGGTGGGCACCGGTGCTCGCCTGGGTCCGGCCACGGCGAGCAGGCGACGGCGTGACCGTGACGAGCAACCTTCGGGTCTGTGCGCAGATACTCGTCTCCGCTGACGTGATCCGCCCCAGCCTGGACTGGGTGCTGACTCCACGCGTGCCACAGAATCTGGTCACCTTGATGGCCCAGCTACGCGACCCCGTCGGCTTCGCCGAACTCTCGGCCCTATGCGATGCGTCTCCAGCCGGGCGGACGATGAAGACAGCCGCACTGCGCCGTGCGGCGACAATCCTCGCCGTCAAGGGCGGCAGCCTGCGCGAGATCACCGTCGGGGACTGCCTGGAACTGTCGGCCGCGGTCGACGGCCGGCAGGTGCGCCGCGACGCGGGGATGGGGTTCTACCAACTGCTGCACACGATGGCCGTGTTCGGCCCGGACGCGCCGACGCGGATGCGCGCGTTCGCCACCACAGGCCAGCTGAGCCCGGCGCAGCTGATCGACCGGCACGGCATCGAATGCCGGCCGGTGCGCGACCTGCTCGTGGCCTACCTGCAGGAACGGCAGCCGATGCTCGACCACACCAGCCTGGCCAGTCTTGCCGCCGCTCTGGGCGGGTTGTTCTGGCGCGACCTGGAACGCCATCACCCGGGCATCGACTCGCTGCACCTGCACCCCGACGTCGCCGCCGCGTGGAAGCAACGCGTGATGATCAAGACCCGGCGGGTCGTCGGCCCAGACGGCCAAGTCAGCCAGGTCCGGGAACGACGCGCCGGCGGCCTGCACAACATCGCCGCCGTCCGCGCCTTCTACCTCGACATCGCGCAGTGGGCGATGGAAGAGCCGAGCCGATGGGGACCCTGGGCCGCGCCGTGCCCGATCCGCGCCGAGGATCTGGCCCGACAGAAGGAACTACGCTCCCGCAAATCCCGCATGGATCAGCGCACCCGCGAACGGCTGCCCGTCTTGCCGCTGCTCGTGCGGCACGTGCACACCATCCGAGTCGACGCCGTCGCCCGCCTGCAGGCCGCCCACGCCACCACTCCCGGCGAGACGTTCACCGCAGCTGACGGCGAGCTGCGCCGCAGCACGACCGGCGCCGAATCCTCCCGGATCTGGGCCGAGCACGCCGGCGGCGACGGCAAGCGCCGCGACCTGACCGGTGAGGAAGACCGCGCGTTCTGGACCTGGGCCGCCGTGGAAACACTGCGACACACCGGCATCCGCATCGAGGAACTCACCGAACTGTCCCACCACAGCCTGATCCAATACACCCTGCCCGGCACCGGCGAGCTCGTCCCGCTGCTGCAGATCGCGCCGTCGAAAACCGACACCGAACGGCTGCTCGTCGTCAGCCCGGAACTCGCCGATGTCCTGGCCGCCATGATCACCCGCATCCGGCAGCCCGAGGGCGCCGTCGGCTGCGTCACCTCCTACGACTCCCACGAACGGACCTGGAACCCGCCGATGCCGCTGCTGTTCCAACGCCCGTTCAGCATCGAGCAACGCGCCATCCCCGGCGGCACAATCCGCGACTGGCTCAACCGGGCCCTCGACGGAACCGGCATCACCGACGCCGCCGGGCAGCCTCTGCGGTTCACCCCGCACGACTTCCGACGCCTGTTCATCACCGACGCCGTGCTGCACGGCATGCCCCCACACATCGCGCAACTCGTCGCCGGCCACCGCGACATCAACACCACCATGGGCTACAAAGCCGTCTACCCCGAGGAGGTCATCAACGGGCACCGCGCATTCATCGCCCGCCGCCGAGGCATGCGCCCGAGCGAGGAATACCGCACTCCGACCGACGAGGAATGGGACGAATTCCTCGGCCACTTCGAACGGCGCAAACTCGCGCTCGGCACCTGCGGCCGCTCCTACGCCACGCCATGCATCCACGAACACAGTTGCTTGCGATGCCCACTCCTACGGCCGGACCCAGCCGAACGAGACCGGCTCGTCGAGATCCGTGACAACCTCATCGCACGCACCGCCGAAGCCCGCCGCGAAGGATGGCTCGGCGAAGTCGAAGGACTGCAGATCAGCCTCGAGGCCACCCGCCAGAAACTCGACCACGTCGACCAGATCACCAACCACCGCCGCAGCGTCCCACTCGGCATACCTACTTTCAGCGATACCGCCGGACGCACCCTGACCGGCCGGACAACACTGAGCTGACTGGACGAACCGTCAGCCGATGCCCGATTTGTCTAGTACAGAGAAGAAGAAGACGTTCGGGTTCCACTCGCTGCTGGCCTACCTGGACCGCCCGGACGTGGCCGGCGGGGAGGGGCTGGCCGGCATTCTGCGGCCCGGGAACGCGGGGTCGAACACCACCGCCGACCACGTGCAGATCCTGCAGATGGCCTTGGCGGCGCTGCCCGAACACGCCCGCCCACGCCCGGGTGATCCGGACTCGCCGCGGGTGCTGGTCCGCACCGACGCGGCCGGCGCCACGCACGGCTTCGCCGCCGCCTGCCGCGAGCACGGCTGCGGCTACTCCCTCGGCTTCACCATCGACGAGCCGGTGCAGCAAGCGATCCTTACCCTGCCCGAGCAGGCCTGGAGCCCGGCCTATGACCTGGACGGCGCGCCGCGCGAGGGCGCCTGGCTCGCCGAGATCACCGGCCTGCTCGACCTGGCGAAATGGCCGCCCGGATCGCGGGTGATCGTGCGCCGGGAACGCCCGCATCCCGGCGCGCAGCTGCGCTTCACCGACCCGGACGGGCACCGGTTCACCGCATTCCTCACCGACACACCGCGCGGCGGCCCGCACCGCCAGCACGCCGACCTCGAAATCCGCCACCGCAGCCACGCCCGCGTGGAGGACCGCATCCGCTGCGGCAAAGCGACCGGGCTGCGTAACTTCCCGTGCAAGGACTACCAACCCAACCAGGTCTGGCTCGAACTCGCCCTCACCGCCGCCGACCTGCTCAGCTGGACCCAAGCCCTCTGCCTGCACGGCGAGCTGGCCCGCTGCGAACCCGCCGCACTGCGCTACCGGATACTGCACGTCGCCGCCCGGCTCACCCGCACCGGCCGCAGCTGGCGGCTCAAACTCGACCGTGACTGGCCCTGGGCCAGCCACCTGGCCACCGCCTTCGCCCGGCTCCGCACAGCATCCTGGCCGGCCTGACCGATTATCCCGAATCCTCACACCCGAGGTCTTGGAGAAGCCGGCAGACCGGCAGCAAGCGCCTGCCCGCGAAACAACCACACCATCAGAAGATCAACAACATCAAGCGAATTGATCAACTCGCGTCAGCGTGAAAGATCGAGGCTAGCTTCGCGGCGAGTACGGAACACGTTCATTCTGACCTGATCGTCATGCTGAAACGAGGGAGTGCACCTCCCGCCGAGCAGCTTTCCGGCCGCGGCGAAGTAGTGGCGACAGCGCCGCAAATGAATCTGGTTGCTTCGCGGGCGTGGCCGCATCCCACGACGCGCTGTTCTCAGCCGTCGCTGCGACGAGGTTGGATTGGTTCGGTGTCCTTGGCGACGGCGGCAGTGCCCGGCTTGATGCAGCGATACCAGCGACAACCCGCGTGCAGCCGTCGGCTAACCGACAGCGCTTGGCCGAGCCCGATCGGGACGGCGAACATCGTCCGTGCCCCGAGAATCGTAGACGATCAAGTTTGTGTCGCATACGGATCCGGAGTGAGACGGTTGCGAGCCGTCTCAGTTGCATGCGTCCTGCGAGGCGGCGAAGATCACCGGCCCGTCCCGCCCACCGAGCGGCCAGGAGGGGCCTTTGAGCCGTTCGGCTAACGGCCACCTGCAGTAACCGCGACCGAACTACCGCTCGTGCCGATGACCGAGCGGGTGCGACGGCCTTCGGGTTGCTCCGGCCAGCGCGGAGGGCTACACCAGAGCCGTGACCCGGTCCGCAGGCATCGCGCTTCTGGTCGTAACGATGGTTGTCCTCATCGTCGTCGTTGACGTCCTATTTCTGCGCGACCGTTTCTGGCCGAGGCTCGTCGTCAACGTCGGCATCGTCGCCCTAGCTGCCGTGGTCTATCTGGCCTTCCTGCGCCACTAGAAATCCGCGTCCAAATCCACCCATTGCCGATCCGAGACGCCACGGCGGGTCACGAACATCCGTCCAGCAAAGAACAGTTCCGAGCAAGGAGAGCGTGATGACCATTGAAGACGTTGTCCGGCAAAACTTCGCGGCCTACCTGCGGCAGGATCGAGCAGCATGCGAGGCGTTGCTCGCGGACGACCTGTCATTCACCAGCCCGCAGGACGACCACATCGACCGGCAGGCGTTCCTGGAGAACTGCTTCCCCACCGCCGAGCGGGTCAGTCGGCAGGAACTGCTCCACGTCACCCCAGCCGACGACCGCGACGTCTTCGTCATGTACGAATACGACCTCAAGGCCGGTGGCACTCATCGCAACACCGAACTCATCACCGTCGTCGATGATAAGATCGTGGAAATCCAGGTGTTCTTCGGTGGCGCCGTCACCTGATCCTTGACCTGTCACGGGGCGACTGCACGGCGTGCACTCCGACGCCGGCGATCGATGTCCCGCGTGGCCATCCTGTCTCGGCACTCGCCCGGTGATCGCGCGGGGATGGTGGCCGGGTCGGCCGCGGACAGTTGCAGGACGAGGACGGTGGCCGGTCCGCTGCGGGGTTGTAGGTACCACGAGCCGGTGAGCACACCGGTGTCCTCGCCGCCCTTGTAGCCGACGTAACTCCAGCCCGCGCCGACTTCGACGCCGGGGTTCTTGGCCATGATCGCTCTGATGGGCCGGCCGGCCGCCGTCTGCGCGAACTGGTGCAGGGCGGCGTGCGCCCGGCAGATGTCGGCAGGGGTGGCGTACCACTCGACGCCGTCCAGCCAGCCCGGCCGGGGATTGTTCGCCGTCGCGGTCGGCAGTTCGCGAAGGATCGCGGTGCGCGCGGCTAACGCTGCCGGCGACGGGTCGTGCACCGCGCCCGTCGATGCGTCGACCTCGCCGGGACTGGCGGCGGCCCAGGCAGCGCGCAGTCGCGGCGCGTCATGGGCCAGCGTGAACATCTGCTTGGTGGTGAGGAACGGGTCGAGCAACGCGGACTGCGTGTTGCCCATCGCGTGGACCGCGGCCTGAAGCGCGGGCTACCCGACGGCGCCGATGAGCAGGTCGGCGGCGGTGTTGTCGCTGATCGAGATCATCAGCGTGGCGGCCTGCTGCACGGTGACCTTGGTGCCGTCCGGGGCATCTTGCAGCCGTCCGGTGGGCAGCGATTTGACGGCCTGGGTGACGGTCAGCCGGGTGTCCCAGCTCAGCTTTCCGGCCTGGACGGCACGCGCCACCGCACCGAGCACGTACAGCTTGAACATCGAGCCCAGCGGATGCGGTCCTTGATCGTCGAGTGCCTGTTCGACGGTGCACGTGCCGCCCTCGACGTGGGCCAGCAGCACCGCGGACCAGACACCCAGCCCGGCGGCCGCGCGTTGCAGTTCGGCCGGCGAGGTGACGCTGGGCAGCGGCGGGGCCGGCTTGACCTGCAGGCCGTCGATCTGCCCGGCGGCGTCGGTCGACCGGCTGATCAGCAGTCGCTGTCCACCGGGCTGGGTCACCGACGCCTGGCCGGCGCTCGGCATCGTCGCGATGAACGTCTGCAATTGCACCGGCCTGGTGGCCCGCTGCTGGGCGAACAGGGCGATCACCTTGTCGGCCGGCACCGCGGCGAGGAACTGTGCGGACATGTGCTGGTCGACCGCGGTGACGGTCGGCCCGGACGGCGCCGCGACGGCTTGCATCACCCAGCGCAGCTGCCGCCCGGCCGGCGTGTCGGGCAGCCGAGACACCGCGCTCGTGGCTGACGGCGGCGAGTTCGTGGGTGATGACGGCGAGCCGCTGGCGGTCCGGCCGGTATCGGCATGCGTGCAGCCGGCCAGCAGCAACCCAACTAGGAACACAGCCGTCGCCGAGCGCAACAACCCGGCCATCGTTACCGCCGCAGCACCGACCGGCGGCGCGGCGCCTCACCCGGCTGCGCCCCGCCGCGCGGACCGTGCTCGCCGTAATACCACCAGCCGGCGCCGAACGCGATGGCTCACACCCCGAGCAGCGCGCCGAACGGCCACAACGTGGCCTTGCCGGCGACCGCGACCAGGTAGGCGATCGCCACCGCCACGGCGAGCACCCGGCCCACCAGCGCCTGCACCTGCAGCCGCTGCCAGGCTTGCCGCTCGTCCACCTGCCGGCGGGTGATCGCCCCGGCGTCGCTGTCCCGTCCGGCCACCAGCCACAAGCCCGCAGCTACGACGAGCACGATCGGCGCCAGATACCCCGCGCTGGCCCAGCCGTAGCTCGCCCCTCCCCCGATCAGGTCATGCGGTGATCGTTGCAGATGAGATATGCCCCCCGGGGATCGCTCATCGAATGTCGGCGTGCGTGATGCTCGATTGGTCCGGCCGCGTGGTCCGGCCGCGCCGAGTGCAGCCGCCCGTGGTGCGAGTCACCGGCGCAGACGAGGCAGCGGGGGCTCCGTAGATCGGCCGTTCGCCCGTACAGTGAGGCCAGGCGCACCGATCGGGGAGCGGCGTGGGCGAGTACGGGGTGAGTGCCGGCGCTACCCGAACCGGAGGCTCGCAGCTGCCCCGTCGCGCGGAATTCCTGCCGCCTTGTCGCTCGCGATCGATCTGGGCCTCGGCCAGCCCATGGAGCACATGCTGCGCTCGTGCGTGCTCGGTGTGCGGCTCTCCGACGAAATGGGTCTGCCCGTGGCCCAGCGTGACCGGGTCTTCTACGCGACCTTGCTTGCCTGGATCGGCTGCCATGCGGACTCCTATGAGCTGGCCAAGGTGTTCGGCGACGACATCGGCTTCCGCGCCGGCACCTACGCGGTGGACAAGCGCGGGCTGCCACTCATGGCGTTCCTCCTCGGGAGGGTGGCCGCCGCCGAGCCGGCGTTCATCCGGGCTCCCCGCACCCTTGCCTTCCTGGCCACCGGCCGCAATGTCATGAACGAGTTGATCAGATCGCACTGCCTTTCCGCCGGGACGCTGGCCCGCCGTGTGGGAATCGATGACGAGGTGGGCCGCCTGCTCGGTTACACCTTCGAGCGCTGGGACGGCGCCGGGCTGCCGCACGGGTCGCGGGGGCAGGACATCCCAGTGGAGATACGCATCGTCCATCTCGTCGACACCGCGGAGGTGTACCTGCGCGAAGGGGGACGCGTTGCGGCCGAGCGGATGCTCCGGCGCCGCCGCGGTACCCAGTTCGATCCCGACCTCGTGGACGTGTTCTGTACCCACGCCGACCAACTGACCGCCGGTGTGCAGGGGGAAGACGCCTGGTCGGTCGCACTCGCCTTCGCCCCGCCGGACCGGGTCGTCGACGAGGCTGAGCTGGACGCGATGCTGGTCGCGATGGGCGATTTCGTCGACTTGAAGTCCCCCTACACGGCCGGACACTCCCGCGCGGTCGCGTCCTTGGCTGAGCAGGCCGGCGCGTGCGCGGGTCTGGACGGCTCGCCGCGACGGGCTCTGCGCCGCGCGGGACTGGTGCACGACCTGGGCCGGATGGGCGTGTCCAACTCGATCTGGGACAAGGCCGCGCCGCTCAGCACGTCCGATCGCGAGCGGATTCAGCTGCACCCCTACCTCACTGAGCGGGTCCTGCACCGGGTGAGCGGGCTCGGCGACATCGCCCGGCTGGCCGGGGCGCATCACGAGCGACTGGACGGCTCGGGGTACCCGCGCGGGGTCGGAGCCGCCGATCTCGGCGAGACCCAGCGCATCCTCGCGGCCGCCGACAGCTACCAGGCCTGGCGGGAGCCACGCCCGCACCGGGCGGCGCTCTCGGCCGAGGAAGCTGCTGTTCGGCTGCGCCAGCAGGCCGCCGACCTGCGCTTGGACGGCTCGGCGGTGGAGGCGGTGCTCGCCGCCGCCGGCCACCGTACGCCCCGGCGCCGGCGCGGACCCGCCGGGCTCACCGGCCGCGAGCTGGAGATCCTGCGGCTGCTCGTCCGCGGCCGGTCCACCAAGCAGATCGCCGCCGAGCTGGTCATCGCCGAGAAGACGGTGCGCAACCACGTCGAGCACATCTACGCGAAGCTCGGCGTAGCCAACCGGATCAGCGCCACCCTGTTCGCGCTGCAGCACGGGCTCATGGGTCACCCGGACGACGCGCCCGAACGCTCCTGACGCCGGCGCCGAAGATGGGGCAACTGCCCCATGCTCCCGACCGGTGTGCTCGGGCACGGTGGGGACCTCGTGAAGGAGTCCCATGGACAAATCATCGCTGCAAGCGGCCGAGCAGGCCACGCACGCGAGCCTGCCGCCCGGAGCGGACGCCGACAGGTTCGCCGGCTACGCCGTGATGGGGTTGCCCTCCGCCAGCGGCGACTACCTGGCCCTGCGGCACTGGCCGATCACGTCCATCGGCCCGGGCTACGTCACGGTGTGGCACCGCGAGGTAGCCGGCCAGTGGACCCGTCTACTCCGACGCACCGCCCGAGCGCAGCTGCGCCCGCTACCTGGGTCGCGCCGTCCACGACACCCGCACCACCACGATCGCCCCGAGCTGGCTGGACGAGCAGCGGCTCGCCGTCACGGTCGGCACCGAGATCGGGCGGACAGTCGAGCTGGCCGCGCCCCCGGCGACGCGCACGATCACCGCGCTGTCTGCGGTGACACCGGCCTGGGTGTGGCCCACCCGGTGCACGCTGCGGCTGATGGGGGCATCCGGGTGGCCCCTGCCGCGGCCGGCAAGCAGCTGGCCGACCGTCACCAGTCGGCGGGCACCGATTCCCGGCCGCTTCCCGGCGCATCTGGGTGGCCGCCCGATCCACCGCCCGGTCGGCGGGCGTGACCTCGGCCAGCCGCCCTGTGCAGCGCGCAGCCCCATCTCAGCGGGGTATGGCTGCCGAAGCGCGGCAGCTTCTACGCCGAGGCCACCGCTCGCTTCTGGCAGCGCGAGAACTCCGACAACCCCATTCCCACCCCGACGAAAGGATCAGCATGACCAGCACCGTACAGCCGGCCCCAGCCGTCGACCAGGACACGATGATGAAGTTCGTCTTCACCGCGGTCGGCGAGCTCGGCGCCGCGCTCAACGTCTCGCTCGTCGTCATGGGCGACCGGCTCGGCTATTACCGCACCGCTCGCCGGCAACGGCCCGACCCTCCCGTCCGAGCTCGCGCGGCTGACCGGCACCGGCGAGCCCTACGCCCGGGAGTGGCTCAATGCGCAGGCCGCCGGCGGCTACGTCACCTACTCACCCGGCGACCGCCGTTATACCCTGCCGCCCGAGCACGCCATCGTCCTCACCGACGAGACCAGTCCGGTCTTCCTGCCAGGCTTCTACCAAATCGTGCAGGGAACGATCACCGACGCACCGACGATCATCGACAAGGCCCGTACTGGCGGCGGGCTCGGCTGGGGCGAGCACAGCCCGGATGTGCACGTCGGGTGCGAGCGGTTCTTCCGCCCCGGCTATCACGCCAACCTGGTCGACGTGTGGCTGCCCGCCCTCGACGGCGTCGTCGACAAGCTGCGGCGAGGCGCGAAGGTGGCCGACATCGGCTGCGGCCACGGGGCTTCCACGATCCTGATGGCCCAGGCCTTTCCTGCGTCCACCTTCGCCGGCTTCGACGCCCACCGGGACTCCGTCGAAACCGCGCGCAAGCGGGCCGCGACCGCCGGCGTCGCCGAGCGGATCAGCTTCGAGCACGCCGACGCCCGCACGGTCCCCGGCCGCGGCTACGACCTGGTCACCATGTTCGACTGCCTGCACGACATGGGCGACCCGGTAGGTGCGGCCCGGCACGTGCACGACCTGCTCGCCCCCGACGGCACGTGGATGGTGGTCGAGCCGATCGCCGGCGACCGGGTCGAGGACAACCTGAACCCGGTCGGGCGCGCCTACTACGCCTTCTCGACCCTACTGTGCACGCCCGGCTCGCTGTCCCAGGACGGCGGCCTGGCCATCGGCACCCAGGCCGGACAGGCCCGGTTGACCGAGGTCATCACAGCGGGCGGGTTCGGCCGAGTGACCCGGGCTTCGGAGACCCCGTTCAACATGGTGCTCGAAGCCAGACGGTAGCTCCGTGTACCGGCGTGAACGCTCCATGACTCGTCACCGCGCAGCCCGACGGCATGGCTACATCTCGGCCAGTTATCTCGCCTCACCGCACCTGACGCAGTCAAAGCCCGTTCTGCAGCGCTTGCCTGTCTCAGCAAAAAGACGCACGATGACCAGTTGCCCGTCTCACCCAAGCCGACGCAGCTCGTCGAGATCGTCGAGGTGCCCGCGGGCTGATCCCATGCGGCACGCCGCCCGGTTACGGGCGTCCTACGGGACATCGAGATCAGCGCCTGCGGCGGCGAGTCGATGGCCGATCCGTGACGCGGGGAGGGTCGACTCGCGGGCACTTATGCCGGTCGACGTTCCGCTTGCGGAACAGGTTTGACCGGGCAGGCTCGCTATTGAGGTGGCACGCGTTGCCGAAGATCAACGACGCCCGCCAAACTCCCAGTCTTTGATCTCGACATCGTCAAAGCTGGCGAGCCCTGCCCGTGCCCCTTCGAGCAGCGCGTCGAGCGCTTTACGAGTCGGAGCCTGCACCGCCAACGCCACTCCGGCCGGCTCGTCGTAATCGAGGTCTCGCAGCTCGCCGTAGACGATCAGTCGCTCGCGAAGCTCCGGCGGTAGGTCGGCGAGTGGCACCGGGTTCAGATCATGAGGTACGTCTGTGGCCGGGCGCGCGAGGACCAGAAAGCGAGGCTCGTCCTCCGCGTCTGCGAATTGCCACATCGTCCGGTCGAGGACGTTGGCGAATCGCCAGATAAGGTGCTCCTCGAACAGCCCTGCCTGGTGGTACGGCTCGCGGGCTACGAACTCGCGAGCGGCGTCAGCGTCGGGCAGATCGACAATGTGAAGGCTACCGGTCCAGGTCTGCCGATCAGTTCCGAGAGTCGGGCCTCGCGCGGTTATCCCGGCCGCGAAGCCGTCCATGTACGTCCAGTGCCGCTCGTTCAGCTCAGGATCATCATCTGCCACCGCCACAGCGGGCGTGCCGCGGCTGTAGATCAGGAAGTCCATAACGAACGACGATACGTGGATCGCTGAGCCGCGATCGCTTCGCAGCGCGGGCCGTGTTGATCGCGACGGACGACAGCCCGGCTGCTGACGCGCAAGCGGATCCGCTACGGGACGGCTGGTCGTGGTTCACGCTTCCGGTCCGGACGGGCTGATTCTGCGTGGAGTTCAGCCAGGACTCGATGGTGATGACCCCGATCGGCGCGATCCTGGACTGGTCGATGGCCACTCGGGCCGGGTTCGAGGTCTTCCGCGACGTGCGGATCAACGCCGCGCTGGGCAAGATCCTCGACGCCTGGTGCGGGTTCCTCGACAGCCCGGACTCGCGGTACGTGCTCAACGATTCGCCTGCCGGCTGGAGATCGCCACAGGCCCGCCAGGCGACCGGCATCGAGCAGTACCGGCACGACCGAGACGACGAGCACTGGGGCCTTCGTGGCGAGCGGCTTGTCCTACCGCCCGAGCAGTCGGCCGTCTCGCAGCTCAGCTTGCCCCCCACCCGCACGGCGGATGCGCGCGGCCAGGTCGCGAAAGAGCGGGTAGACGTTCTCACCGTGCACAGCTTCGAGGGCAGGCCGCCACATCTCCCAGCGCGTGGCCAGGATGTGCCCGACAAGCAGCTCGATCAGCGCGAAGTCAAAGGCGCCGGCGCGTTCCAGCGCGGCCAGCTGCTCGAAATAGTCGGGCTCGCGGTAGAGCACATACGCCTCGGGTGCATTTAGCGTGACGTAGCGCTGGAAGGCGGTGGCGAGCTCCTCGGCGGTGGCGAAGCGAGCGACTAGTCGCCTCGTCTCGACCAGCGAGTCCTCATCCCAGCGTCGAAAGAACTCCGCGGCCATCTGCGCCTCCCGGCCGCGGCGCGCCTCACGCACCTGCTGGGCGCCGAGGACCGCCGCCGCCACGGCCCCGAACACGCCGAGCGCCAAGACTGCGGTGGCGATCGCGCTCATTTGCTCCGCCCAGTTCGGTGCCGCCGCCGAGACGATCACACTCGGCCACCGACGCGCGTGGCCCGTCGCTCGCTGCGGCCTGCTGCCCATCTGAGGTGCACGACGGCGAGCCTATCCAAGTGCGCACTGTCCCAGTCCGCTTGACCGTGGGACGTCTCATCCGCGTACCGCCGAGGGATCACGTCCCTATGACCATCACTCGAACGACGCAGTCAGAGGTTCGTCCCGACAACTGTCATCAGAAGCACTAGCGCCTCGGGCAGACCGAGAACATGCGGCGCTGCCAACGTCGTCGTCACGCCACGTGCTCTGCGGCGAAGGCCCGGCATTTCCTGGCCGGCGTGAACCGCCCAAGATCACCGCCGGGACTCTTGGCAGCCGCGCGCGAGGTCGACTAGCCTTCCAGACGGTGATCGTGAGGCGTCTGCGACCGCTTCACCGTGGTTGCCCTATGCCACCCGGGCACGCCGTTGACAGTGCTTGAGCCGCCGGGTGCCGAGCTTCGCCGCTATCCCCCAGTGGCCGTTGCTGGGCACGGCCCAGTACTCGCTGGACAGCACCGTCCTCGGTAGAGGGCACGGTCCTCGCCGAACAGCGTCCTTCCCGTGAAGATCATCCTGGACCGGGCGCCCTGCGATCGGTCAACCGCCAACCGTGTCCGCTTGCCGGCGGCTGCTAACGCGGGCAGACGTTACGCGCGCCTGCCGGTGGCCCGTCTCAACGACGGTCGACCGGCAAGGCCCAGCCACACTCCGGCGCGAGGAACCACTGCCACACGCCCCACCACCCCGCCGCCCGCTCCCGCTGTGATCGAACGCGCCGGGAGTTACCTCAACGCGGCGGATCCGGGAACTTTGCACAACCGACGAGTCCGGCGCAGTGGCATCGGTCAAACGTGATCAGCAGATCGGAGTGACTCCGATAATGGGGCCGGCGAGTGCCCATAGCAAGATCCGGGCTGAGATCGGGCGTGCAGAGGCCGGCGCCCTGCGATCAAGCGCGTCGCCGGCGGTGCCCGGAGTCCTCGGTACCGGGGCTCTCAACGCTGATTGGGATGGTGTGCCAGTTCCCGTCGGAGCGCCTCCACGTCGCTCTTCAAGGCGACCTCAGCCAGCCTCTCGTGCTCGTCAGCGGTGTGCAGGTCGCGCTGTAGGAGCGAGGGTTGACCGAGAGGCACGGACGCAGCCTGGTCTCTTTAACCGTTCCAGAGGCTGCGCAGGACGCCGTGTCGCGGAAGGAGGTAGAAGAGTCTGTGGAAATGGAGGTGGGCATCGATGCTGGCCGGGATGTCGTTTTTCTCCCTTCTTGGTCGCCCGATAAGCGTCCTCAATCGTCTGGGTCAGCCTGAGCCTTTCGGGATCCCGCAGCGCTTCGGGAGCCAGTTCCCCCGCGTACGGCCCGAGGAGCAACCGGATCCAGGTGATCTCAGCGACGTCCTGCACATTCACCCACACCACGAACGCCCCGCGGAGGGGCATCTTGACGATTAGGGCCTCCTCCTCGAGCCTGGTCAGTGCCTCGCGGAGAGATGATCGGCTGACCCCGAGATCGGTCGCGATGTCTCACGCGCAGCTGTGCACCGGGAGGGACGGCCCCTGTCGAGAATTGCTGCACGCAGCACGCCGTATACGCCCCACGCTGTCGTCGTTCGTTGCGGGCCGCCGAGCTTGAGGTCCATCACCGCCGCCTCTCTTGGTGTTTGCCGACCGTATGGGGGTTGCCTGAGCTACCTCGCTCTCGAACCCGCTATGCAGGACGATGGGAAACTGAAGCGCCCGCCGGCGGAGTCGGGCCGCATCTTTGCTCGTCAAGGACGCGGCAGTCCCAGGAGGATGGGCAGGTCGGTGATGTCGGTGATCCGCTCGTAGCCGAGCCAGGGCTCGTCGTGCTCGAAGCCTCGGTCGACGTACACCTTGTGCTCGATGCCCATGTCCGCCGCAGGGCGGAGGTCGTACATCGGACTCGCAGAGACGTGCACGATCTCATCGGGTGCCGCTCCAAGCTTGTCCAGCATGTACTCGAACGCACGGAGCCGAGGCTTGTAGACACCCATCTGTTCGGCAGTGATCACCATATGGAACGCGGCCTGGAGATTTTCGACCAGGCGCGACGCATGCGCGTCGTCGCTGTTCGTCACGATCACCAGCGGGTATGCCTCTGCCAGGCGTTTCAGGGCCTCAGTGACGCCGGGATACGGGCCCCAGGTGGGGATGTGGTCGTACACTGCCCGCGCGTCGCCCTCGCGGTGCTCCAGGCCGAACCTGCGCATGGCGCGCTCCAGAGAATGACCGACGATGCCGAGGAACGGCTGGTACTCGCCCATGCACTCGTCGATTCGGTAGGCCTTGCAGGCCCGCAGCACTTCGGCGGCGATCTCCGCCGGCAGCCGGTCGCCCAAGACCTGACGGATCGCGTCGTTGATGCGGAACTGAATCAGCGTTCCGTTCATATCGAACGTCACGAACCTCGGCTTAAGATCAAAGCCCACGAGTCCTCCTATGTCAGAGCCGGAGCAGCCGAATGCCACTGTGGTCGATTGTCGACACAGCTGCCGTCGTCAACCGGTCGCTCGCAGCGCTGCGGCGCCTGGCGTTGCGTGAAGTAGATACTCGTCGTCTCCCAGCGCGTGGCTACGGTCAGGGGTGACGTCCTTCGCGCGTGTGTCGACCTCCAGTCGCGGACCAAGCGGGAGAGCATCTCGCGCTTCATGCTGTCGCTGATGAGCGTCCGGCACCACCCACTGCCCTGCCTGCCTTGGCGCACTGACAGCCACTCCGTGCGAAGGCAGGGTTGGCCAGTGTTGCCCGCGACCTTGGATTCATGCCGCGGTGTAGCCGCCATCGACGGGGAGCACCGCACCGGTGACGTGTGATGATTCGCTGGAGCTGAGGAACAGGATGGCGTAGGCGACCTCCTCCGGAGTGGCGATCCGGCCGAGCGGGATCGTCTTCTCCCGTGAGCGTTGGTAGGTGGCTGGGTCGGGATGGCGGTGTATTGAGGCCTCGACGACGGGTGTCATGGTCAGCCCTGGCGCGACCACGTTCACGCGGATGTTGCGCGGTGCCCACTCGATCGCGGCACCGCGGGCCAACGCGATCAGACCGCCCTTCGCCGCTGAGTACATGGTCTCCTCCGGTTTGCCGATGAGACCGAGCCGAGAACTGACACAGACTATCGATGCGCCCGTTTCCGGTGCGAGTGGCATCAGGTGCTTCATCGCGAGGAATGCGCTGAGGAGGTTGCCGTGGAGCACATCGCGCGCATCCTCGTACGTCATCTCCGCTAGCGGGCTGGACCGTTGCAACCCGTGGGACAGGACGACCACATCGACGTGGCCGAACCGCCGGGCAGCGGTGGCTGCGAGTTCAGCGACGAAGGACTCGTCGTTGAGATCTCCTGGGAGGTACAGGTCCGAGCAATGCATCTCGGGGAACTCCGCCCGTCGGCCGGTCAGAATCAGGTTTGCCCCTTCACGACGAAAGAGACGCGCGGTGGCTTGCCCGATTCCACTCGATGCACCCGTCATCACCACGTTGACGTCTTTCAACCTCACTCGTCGTCCTCCTTCGAGGCAGTTCCCATTCGAGAGCGCCGACTGGGCAGGCTCATATCAGATGCCCACGCGCCGCGATGGGCCATGTGGTATGCGAATCGGCGTCAGCTGCTGCCGTCACGAGCAGCTCATCGAAGTTGTTCACGACCGGGCAGACGTGATTCGGGATGACCGGCAGGACGGTTCCCGGTTCGAACCGCCTGCCGGGTGTCATCACCAGATACCCGTGGTACTCGTTCAGTCGGAAGAGGTCTGGCCCGTCGAGCAAGATCGCGTCGGTAGTCGCGACGCGGCCGTAGCCCTTGTCGGCGTTGCCTTCGCGGCCCAATGCCTTCGTCCCGGTGTCGAGGATGACCTGATCCGGCACCTGGTCACTCACGACGGTCGCGGCCACGAACAGGGCGATTTGGTCAGCGGTGCAATCCCCCAGCCGCAGGTTGTCCAGATCGTAGAAGACATATTCGCCGGGGCGGACCTCAGTGATCGGTCCACCGGTGGAGTATTCCACCGTGGGAGTCGAGCCCGCGCTAACCACGTCCGCTGTGACGCCCACGGATTCCAGGCTTCGCACTGCGCCGGTGAGAGCGGTTCGCTGTTCTCGTGCGGCCTGTTCGCGTGCGTTTGGGCTCGAGCCGCCCTGGCCGGGATACGTGTAGACACCGACCGGGCGCAGACCCCGGTTTCGCGCGATCGCAGCGAGCTTGCCCGCCGAGTCCGGCTCCGTCCCCGAGCGTCGGGCTCCGCAGTCGATCTCGATGACGATCTCGATGCGGTCCACGACCTCATCCAATGCATCGGCCAGGCGTTCGATCGAGGCGGCACTGTCCGTCCCGATCCGGAGGCGCACCGAACTGGCGAGCCGGCGGAGTCTGGCCGGCTTGGTTCCAGCTGCCCAGATCGGATATGCAAGGAATATGTCGTCGACGCCGGCGTCGGCGAAGACTTCCGCCTCACCGACTGTGCCGGCAGTAATTCCGACCGCTCCTGCTGCCAGTTGCCGGCATCCGATCTCGACGCACTTGTGGGTCTTCACATGCGGCCGGAGGTCCACGCCGTTGGCTGCGGCGAATGCCTGCATAGCGTCGATGTTCCGCTGCATGACGTCCACCATCACGACGGCCGCCGGTGTGTCGATGCTGCGTCGGACCAGCCCGGTTAGCGCCCGCTTGAACTGGCTCACCACAGTCTCCTCGTATTGGTGCGCACCCGGCGAGGTGCGGAGCGGCGAGCTCACCTCGGCGACTTCCAGGTACAGACCATCTGGATCTCGACCGGGCTGTTACGCGGGAGGCTGGCGACCCCGATCGCGGTCCGTGCGTGCGCGGCATCGTCGCCCAGCACGTCGAGCAGGAGTCGTGTCGCACCGTCAGCGACCGTCGCTTGATCAGCGAAATCAGCCGTGCACGCCACGAACACCAGCATCTGCACCAGGCGGAGCCGGTCGAGGGAGCCTACCGCTGCGGCGCCGACAGCGAGGCAGTTCACTGCTGCTGCCCGGGCGAGGTGCTGCCCCTCCTCGATCTCCACGTCGCGCCCCAACAGGCCCTGCCGCAGCAACGCACCGTTGACGGTGGGCAACTGTCCGGCCACGTAGAACGCGCTGTCGACCTGCCGATAGGGCGAGTACGACCGCCCGCTCGGGGGCGGAACCTCCGGCAACTCGAAACCGCGTGCTCGCAAGCGTGCCACCGCCGTGTCGTGCGATACATCATCGCCGGTCATTAGCGTTCACCTCTTGTGCGTCATGGAGTTCCGGCTCCGAGGACGACGAGCGACTGCTAAACCTCAGGAGCCGCTCCATGCCGTCGTTCATATGCTCCAGCAGCAGGCCGACGGCTTGCTCGATTTCCCCTGCGACGATCGCCTCGGCCAGTTTCCGGTGCTCGGTGACCCGCTCATCGATCGTGGTATAGGTCGCCTGCATATTGGTTAGGCACATCCTCACCTCAGTCAGCAGGGTGCGATGCATTCGTTGAAGGTGCGGGCTACCGGATAACTCGACGAGCTTTTCGTGGAAGTCCATATCGAGCAGCGACAAATCGGCGCTGGATGGATCGCCTCGGTAGTGCTCCATCTGATCTGCGAGTTCCACCAGGGCTACCGCCTCGGTGTTGCGTCCGGTGTCGATCAGGTGCTCTAGCGCGGCTCGCTCGACCGCCGCCCGGGCCAGGTAGGTATCGCGAACCGTGCTGTCGTCAAGCTCCCTCACGAACAGGCCGCGGTTACGCTGACTGACCAGCAGGCCTTCCTGCGTGAGACGCTGCATCGCCTCGCGCAGCGGGCCGCGGCTCACCCCGAGACTCTGCGCCAGCGACGTCTCCAACAACTGCTGCCCCGCGGCGAATTGGCCGGAGGCGATGGCTTCACGCAATTGCCTGGCGATGAGGGTTGGGGTCGTGTCCTGCTGGATGGGTTCGAGGCTCAGCGCCTTGATAGCGTGGTTTCGGGTGCCCTTCGCTGCCACCGTGTACACCTAGCTTCCTTCTCGGCTCAGTTAGCACCAACAAATTCGTTGTTTGTGGAGCCTCGCATCGAGTCCTGGTATACGAGCTGCCGTGTGGGCTGGTGCCGTCGGATGTGGGCACCCACCGGCCGTGGCATCGCCAGATAACGCAGCTCTAGGTATTCCTCGATACCCGCGCGGCCCCCCTCGCGGCCCAGGCCGGACTCTTTGATCCCACCGAAGGGCGCCGCCGGATTGGAGACCAGGCCGGTGTTGACACCGAGCATGCCCACCTCGATGGCCTCCTGCATCCGGAAGGCGCGGTCCACGTCCTTGGTGAAGACATAGCCGACCAGCCCCCATTCGGTGTCGTTAGCCAACGCGACGACCTGCTCCTCGTCGTCGAAAGGGATCACCGGCGCGACCGGGCCGAAGATCTCCTCGGACATGAGATCCGCGGCCGGATCGACGTCGGCGAGCACGGTCGGAAGGTAGAAATAGCCCTTGCGCCCGGGTGCCGAAGCGCCGCAGACCAGGCGTGCCCCACGCTCGATAGCGTCCGCGACCAGTGCTTCGACCTTGGCGAGCGCCTTGCGCTCAACCAACGGCCCGACCTGGGTGCCCTCCGCCAGGCCGTCGCCAACGGCCAGGCCGCTCATCCGAGCCGCGAGCCTTTCCACGAACTCGTCGACCACACCTCGCTGTACGAACATCCGGTTGGCGGCGGTACAGGCCTCGCCCATGTTACGCAGCTTGGCGATCATCGCACCCTCGACCGCTGCAGCCAGGTCTGCATCGTCGAAGACGATGAACGGCGCGTTGCCGCCCAGCTCCATGGAGGAACGCATCACGTGCGCGCTGGCCTGCTCGAGCAGCTTCACTCCGACCGCGGTGGATCCGGTGAAGGAGATCTTGCGGGCCAGCCCGCTGCTCATCCATGGCTCGACGACCGAGCCCGGGTCGGAGGAGCAGACGACATTGAGCACGCCGTTGGGCAGACCGGCTTCCTCTAGGATGCTCGCCAGCGCGAGGGAGCTGAGCGGGGTCAGGTGGGCCGGTTTGAAGACCATGGTGCAGCCGGCGGCGATCGCCGGGCCGATCTTGCGGGTGCCCATGGCGAGCGGGAAGTTCCAGGGCGTGACCAGCACGCAGGGGCCGACCGGCTGCCTGGTCACGATGATGCGGGTCCTACCGTCTCCGCTCACCGTGGCATCGCCACCGATCCGCACCGCCTCTTCGGAAAACCACCGGAAGAACTCTGCCGCATAGGCGACCTCGCCCTCGGCGTCGGCGAGGGGCTTGCCCATCTCGGCGGTGATGATGGTCGCCAGCCGATCTTGCCGCGTCATGAGCAGCTCGTAGGCGTGGCGCAGGATCTCGCTGCGTTCTCGTGGGGCGGTTTGTGCCCAGGCGTCCTGCTGCCGGGCGGCGACCTCGATGGCTCGCCTGGCGTCTTCGGGTCCGCCGTCGGCGATCGACGCGATCACCTCCTCGGTGGCCGGGTTGACGACATCGCACCGCTCTCCGGAGGCGGCGTCGATCCATTCGCCGTCGATATACAGGCCGGTCGGAACCGCGTCGATCAGGGCTCGGGCAGCGGCGGGTGTGGTCATCCTTGGTCCTTCGTGTTGGTGGTTTAGGTTGAACGCCTCAGCGCTCAACGACGTCAGCGACGGCCGCGGCGAATCGTTCCAGGCCGAGGGCGATCTCGTCGGCGGTCACCATGAGCGCCGGGATTAGCCGGACCACGTTGCCTGCGGGCCCGCAGGTGAGGCTGAGTAGGCCATGGCCGGTTGTCGCCTGTTGCACTGCGGCGGCGGTGCCGCTGTCGGCGGAGCCGTCGGTGGCGACGAACTCAATGCCCTGCATCAGGCCGCGCCCGCGAACGTCACCGATCGCGGCATATTTGTCCTGCAGCTGGTTCAAACCCTGCTGCAACTGCTCTCCGCGGGCCCGTGCGTTCTCGACCAGGCCTTCGTCGCGGATCACGTCCAGGGTGGCGCAGGCGGCGGCGGCGGCCACCGCGTTGCCGCCGTACGTGCCGCCCTGGGATCCCGGCCATCCCTTGGACATCAGCCCGCTCGGTGCCGCGATCGCACTGATCGGGAAGCCGGAGGCGATGCCCTTGGCGGTGATCAGGATGTCCGGGACTGCCGCGGAGTGCTGGTGGCCCCAGAACCTCCCGGTACGGCCGCAACCGCTCTGTACCTCATCGAAGATCAGCGCAATGCCGTGCCGATCGGCCCGTTGCCGCAGGCCCTCCAGAAACGCCGGCGGAGTCGGCAGATAGCCGCCGTCGCCGAGTACGGGCTCGATCAGGAAGGCCGCTGTGTCGTTCGCAGCGGTGCGGCTGAGCAGGAGATAGTCCAGCTCACGGAGCGCGAACTCGACCGCGGTGTCCTCATCCCAGCCGTAACGGAAGGCGTACGGGAACGGCGCCATGTGGACACCCGCCATCAGCGGCGCGAAGCCGGCAGAAAATCTGGTGCCGGCAGTGGTCAGGCTCGCCGCGGCGACGGTCCGGCCGTGGAAACCACCCTGGAAGACGACGACATTCGGCCGGCCGGTTGCCATCCGCGCCAGGCGGATCGCGGCCTCGACCGCCTCGGAACCGGAGGTGGCGTAGAAGAGCGAGTCGAGCCCGGCCGGAAGCACCTCGCCGAGCTTCTCTGTGAGTTCCAGCAGTGGCTTGTGCATCACCGTGGTGTACTGCGCATGAATGACGCGGCCTGTTTGCTCCCGGGCCGCCTCGACCACGCGAGGATGACAGTGACCGGTGCTGGTCACGCCGATGCCGGTTGTGAAATCGAGGTAGTCGCTGCCGTCGGTCCCATGGATCCAGCTTCCGAAGGCGTGCTCGACGACGACCGGAGTGGCCTGCTTGAGGAGGGGGCTGAGCGATGTCATGGATCGGACTCTTCCTTGTCGAAGCATCGATTGTCAGCAACCCCGGAGAAAGGCCGCCGTCTGATAACGCGATGAGCCCCGCGATCAAGCGGTGCCGAGTCCCCGATCGCGTGCAACACCTCAACGGTGAACTGCTCGGTGCTCGCCGAGCCGCCCAGGTCGGCGGTGCGAGTCCCGGCCGCCATCGTCTTTTCGATTGCCGCCATTAGGGCCGTCGCGGCCGCGGACTCGCCGATGTGGTCGAGCATCATCGAGGCAGACCACATCTGTCCGATCGGATTGGCGACTCCCTTTCCCGCGATGTCCGGAGCCGAGCCGTGGATTGGTTCGAACATCGACGGATACCGACGGGGCGGATTGATATTCGCGCTCGGCGCGATCCCGATCGAACCGCCAACGGCGGCGACCAAGTCCGAGAGAATGTCGCCGAACAGGTTCGACGCGACGATCACGTCAAAAGCCCCGGGGTCGAGCACGATCTTCGCGGCGAGCGCGTCGATCAGCACACTGTCGGTGGCGACATCGGGGTAGTCGGCGAGTACCGAGTTCACGACCTCGTCCCAGAAGGGCATCGAGTGAATGATCCCGTTGGACTTGGTCGCGGACGTGAGCTTTCCCCGGCGTCCGGTCGCCAACTGGGCCGCGAACCGAGCGACCCGCGTTACGCCGGTACGTGTGAAGACGGCCTCCTGCAGCGCGAATTCCTCGGGTGACCCTCGGTACGCGCGACCTCCGATCGCGGAGTACTCACCCTCGACATTCTCCCGGATCACCACGATGTCAAGCTTGTTGACTCCTCGCAGCGGCGACACGACCCCGGGCAGGAGTCGCACCGGTCGCAGATTGATGTACTGCATGAACTCGCGACGGATCGGAATCAGCAGACCCCAGAGCGTCTCGTAGTCGGGCAGCTCGGGATGACCCACCGCGCCGAGGAGTATGGCATCTCCGTCGGAGATCTGCTCCAACCCGTCGACCGGCATCATCCGCCGATGCGCGAAATAGTACGCCGAACCCCACTCGTGCGCGCGCCAATCCGCCCGGAAGCCGAAGATCGCCCCGAGGTTGTCGACACAGCGGATCGCGGCTGGGACCACTTCCTGGCCGATGCCGTCGCCGGCGATCACATCGATCTGATAGACCCGCGGGATGCCCATACCACTCCTCAATTACCCGGATACCGGCACTTCACCACAGCTACGACGTTCGCCCGCACACGGCGCCGCTCGTCTGTCTCAGATCGGCACCGGCAACAAGACACATTTCGGCGCAGTGAGCTCGAGGACGGCCGAGCGGATCCCTTCCCGGCCGATCCCAGACCGCTTGAAGCCGCCGAAGGGCATGGCATCGAGCCGATAGTCGCTGGTTTCGTTCACCAAGACCGCCCCGACTGCCAGCCGGCGAGCTACCAGTGTCGCGGTTTCCAGGGATCGAGTGAAGATGCCTGCCTGCAAGGCGAACGAGCAGTCATTCGCTCGCCTGACGGCCTCGGCGACGTCGGCTACCGGCTCGACTGTCACCACCGGGCCGAAGAGTTCTTCCTGCATCACCGGGGCCTGCGGCGATACCCCGGTGAGCACGGTGGGCTGGTAGAAGCTGCCGTCCCGGCGGCCTCCGGTCACCAGTCGCGCCCCGTCGGCAATCGCGGCCTCGACCAGCGCGGCCAGGCGGTCCGCCGCGGCGACACTGACCAGCGGCCCCATGTCTGTTCGAGGGTCCAGCTTCGCCCCGACCACCAGCGAGCGAGCCCCGGCGGCCACCCGATCGAGGACCTCGTTGAAGACCGGGGCCTCGGCATAGACACGTTGTACCGACAGGCAGTTCTGCCCAGCCACGCCGAAGGCACCCGAGATGATCCTGTCCACGCAGAGATCGAGATCGGCGTCGGCGCACACGATGGTGGCGTTATTTCCTCCCAGCTCCATCAGCAGCTTCTTGACTCCGGCGGCACGGGCGATCGATTCGGCAGTGCGAGTGCCGCCGGTGAACGAGACCACGGAGACGTCCGGGTGGGCGACCAGCGCCCTGCCCACCTCGCCGCCGCCACAGACCACCGAGAGCCGACCCGCCGGAACACCCGCCTGGAGCAATACCGCCGCCAGGTTCAACGCGGAGAACGGCGTCTGCTCGGACGGTTTCAACACGATGGGGGCGCCGGCCAGCAGCGCTGGAGCGAACTTGTGCGCAACTAGATTGAGTGGATCGTTGAAACTGCTGATCGCTGCGATGACTCCGAGAGGCTCCCGCACGAACCATCCGATCCTGCCGGCGCCGCGTTCACTGGCGTCCAACGGGAGCGTCTCCCCGCCCAGGGCGTTACCGGACTCTGAGGCCACCCTTAGCGTTTCGGCACACCGCGCAACCTCCGATCGGGCCTCGCCGAGCGTCTTGACACCCTCGGCCGCGATCGTGCGAGCCAACCGGTCGGCATCCTCGAGCACCGCGGAGGCGGCCCGGCGTAGCGCTTCCATTCGTAGGTGCAGGGGCCACTCTTCTTCCAGTGAAGCGACCGCTGCCGCGACGGCAAGGTCCACCTCTTCGGGCGTGCACTGATGTACCCAACCTACGAGCGCGCCGTCCTGCGGATCGGTGATCGCCATATCCAGGGGCGTGTCCTGCCACTGTCCGGCGACCAGTGCCCCACCTGGGGGCAGGTCTGCCTTGCCGAGCGCCGGAGGTGTGTGCATGACTGTCATAGCTTGTGCCCCTTCAGGAGATTCCAACGGTCCACCACGTGGGCTCCGACGCCGACGAAGGGTAGGAACCAGGGCGGGCCGAAGTGCCCCGGCACCGGGGGGAAGCGCAGTGCCCCGAAGCGCAGGTCCGCGGGTTGTCCCAGCAACTTGCGCGCCGTTTCACGGCCGGAGTGGGTGGCCATCTGAACACCATGGCCGTTGTAGCCGAGGCTGTAGTGAACGCCGTCACGGACTCCGGTGTGCACCATTCGGTCCATCGTGAGATCCACCAGACCACCCCAGGCGTACTCGATCTTTGTCCTGGAGAGTTGTGGAAAGACCCTGGTCATAGCTCTGCGTAGGATCCGCGAACTCTTTAGGTCCGAGTCCGGGCTGGACAAAGCAAACCGTGCGCGACCGCCGAACAGCAGCCGGCCGTCGGGCGTCAGACGGAAGTAGTTGGTAAGCACCTTCGCATCTGAGGCCATCCGCCCGTGTGGCAGCAGCCCGGTAGCCAGGTCGCTGTCCAGCGGCTCGGTGCAGATGATGAAGCTGCCGACCGGGATCACCCGTCGGCGCAGCCAGGGAGTGAGCGAACCGGTGTATCCGCTGGTAGCGATCAGCACATCCTCAGCGTGGACGAGTCCACGCGAACTTTGCACTAAGTGCTTGCCTCCGGCACGTGCCAGAGCAACAACCGGCGCGTCCTCGCAGAGCGTCGCCCCGGCGCTGAGCGCGGCGCTGGCCAGTCCGCTGACGAACTTTCCGACGTGCACGCCGGCCCCCCGCGGGTCGACCATGCCCGCGCAGTAATAGTCCGAACCGATCTCCGTACGGATCTCGCCCGGCCCCAGCAGCTCTATTTCCGACAGGCCGTCGATCTCGGAGATTAGCGCGGCGGTCTGGCGCATTCCGGCGAAGTCCCGCGGGGTGAGGGCCAGCGAGAGCTTGCCGCACCGGGCGAAGTCACAGTCGATCGAGTACGACTGGACGAGTGCCTCGACTGTGCTCACAGCGCGGTCGTATTCCAGGTAATACCGGACCGCCCCGTTCCGCCCGTACCGGCTGATCGCCTGACGCAGCCCGATCGCCAGTCCGGTCGTCGCCATTCCACCATTGCGAGTCGAGGCACCCCAGCCGATCTGGTGGGCTTCAAGGACCACCACGCTAGCGCCTTTGGATGCCAGTTCCAGTGCTGCCGACAACCCGGTGAGGCCAGCGCCGACGACCGCGACATCCGCTTGCTGCGGCACCGGCGTACGCCGGAAGTCACCCGCCGGCGCGGCTGTGTCCTGCCAGTAGGGGACCAGCTTCATCTCAGTCGATCCCGAGCATCTGGTTCAGCTCGTCAAGCGAGGCGACGTCGACGTACTCGTATGAGTGAGCAGGCGGATCGTAGCCGCGGTCGAGCAGCACAAGATTCCGGAAGCCCAGATCGTGTGCCGGCATCAGGTCATAGCGGGTGTGCGAGGAGACGTGCAAGAAGTCGTCCGGTGTCGCACCCAACTGCTCGACCATGTACTCGAACGCCTGATACCGCGGCTTGTAGAACCCCGCCTGCTCCGCGGTGAAGACCGCGCGGACGGGCGCACCCAGCTTGGGCACCGAGACATCCAGAAATGCCGTGTCGGCATTGGAGAGGATCACCAACGGATACCTCTCCGCCATCCGGGCCAACGGCGCCGGCACATCGGCGTGCGGCCCCCAGGACAGCACCGCGTCCCCGAACCGGTCCCCGGCACTCGGATCCGACTCGATCCTCCACTTCTTGCAGGCCCGGTCGAACGCGTCCTGCAGAACCTGCCGATAAGGGTAATAGTCACCCAAAATCTGGTCGTACCGGTACTTGCTGAACGATCTGAGGAAGGCTGGCCAGTCCTGGTCGCTGATCTGATCGCCTACCAGCTGCTTCGTGGTCGAAGCGATCTCGAAGTAGATCAGAGTGCCGTAGCAGTCGAAGGACACGTAATTCGGACGGTAGTTGACCACTGCTCTCGCTCCTCGCCGGTAAATCTCCAATGTGTCGGCGCTGCTGCGGCGTCAGCCGGGGAGTCGGCTCACCGCCTACGCGATAACGGTACGCCGGCCACGTAGGATTGTCTACAACCGGCCACCATACCGTTGACAATCGTGCGTGCGGTGCCTACGCTCCTCCCAATCTCCACGTCGGAGAGGAGCACACCATGGCCCTCGGAGACGGACTGGCCACGCTGCGGATGAGGTCGACCGCCGACCGGGTATGCGACGAGCTGCGGCGACTGATCATCTCAGGTGCCCTGGAACCGGGGCAGGCACTCAACGAGAAGCACGTCGCCGAACAGCTCGGGGTCTCCCGATCGCCGGTCCGCGAGGCCCTGCAACGTCTCGTCGCGGAGCGGCTGCTGGTCGGCGAGCGGAACAAAACCGTGACGGTAAAGGAATTCACCGATGACGACATCAACCAGATCTACGACGCCCGCGTCGCGATCGAGAGCCACGCCGCCGTGACCGTCATCTCGGCAGGCCCGCAGAGAGTGCGCCAAGCCTGCGAGCGGCTCGAGGGGGCCGTCGGCGATTTTCCTCGCGCGGTCGAGGCCAGCGACCGTCTGCAGATCGCCGAGGCCGACCTCGCATTCCACCAGCAGCTCGTCCGCTGCGGCGGCAACGCACGGCTGCTCGACGCGTACCTGGTGCTCTCGGCGGAGACGTTGGCCTGCATGAGCTGGCTCGAAGCTGCACACCCCTCCGGGGACGAGCTCATCCAGGATCATCGGGACCTCATCCACGCACTCAATGGCCAGGATCCGGAACACACACGCCGGGTCATCACCCAGCACCTCGACCGGGCAAGCAGCAAACTCTCGGCGTCACGCCCGGCTGATCGATCAGACCCCAACCGGGCACAGCGCCTCTACTTCGACAAGGAGCCAGCATCATGAAAATCCGATCGATCTCGCTCGTCGCCGTTGCCTGCCTTGCGCTAGGTGTCGCCGCCGGCTGCTCCAGTTCCGGCAGCGGCAGCGCCAGCGGCAAGTCGGGCGGCGCGAGCAACGCAGCAACCGGTGCGACGGGCAATATTGCCGCCGGCGTTGCCCCCGACACGGCCGCCGTGAACTTGCTTCCCGCCTCGGCCAAACAGAAGGGCTCCATCACCGTCGCGATGGACCTGGCATACCCACCCACCTCATTCCTGTCCACCTCGAACCAGCCCGAGGGCTTCAATGTCGACATCGCCCGACTGATCGCAGCGAAACTCGGCCTGAAGCTGAACATCGAGAATGTCTCGTTCGATACGATCATTCCTGGACTCACCGGGGGGCGCTACGATTTCACCACCACAGACATGTCCGCCACACCGGCACGGCTCAAGGTCCTGGACATGATCAACTACTGGAATGCCGGCTCCTCTCTCGGCGTCAAGGCCGGCAACCCGGAGAATCTGAACATCAACGACACGTCGATCTGCGGAAAGTCCATCGCGGTTATGACCGGGACCACACAGCAGCAGACGTACCTGCCGGCGCTGTCCACGAAGTGCACAGACAACGGCAAAGCGGCTATCAAGGCGGTGGTCCTGCCGAACGTTAACACCGCGTTGACGCAATTGGCCTCCGGGCGGATCGCCGGGATCTTCTACGACACCTCGTCGCTGGCTTACGCGGCCCAGCAGCACGGAAGCGCGTTCACTCTCACCAAGCCGCAGTATGACAAGCCGGCAGCTCTCGGCACCGACCTCGTCGCGATCGGCCTGGCAAAGAACTCGCCGTTGACGAAGGCCGTGCAGGCCGCGATGCAGTCAATCATGGACGGGCCGCTCTACATGAAGGCACTGAACAACTGGGGCCTCGGCAGCGGTGCAATCAAGACCGCCTCCATCGCGACCTCACCGGCCGATTGATCTGACATGGACTCCACAGTCAAACCCCGCATCCATCGCCGGGGCAGCTCCGAGTACGTGATGTGGGCGATCTCGCTCCTCGTGGCTGCCGGGATCGCCTACACCCTCGTCACCAATCCGCGTTATGAGTGGCATGTCATCGGGCATTATCTGACCGCCGGATCGGTGCTCAAGGGCCTGTGGCTGACAATCTGGCTGACCTTCCTGGTGATGTTGATTAGCACCGTCCTCGGCATGCTTGTCGCAGTCATGCGGTCCTCGCGAGTACCACCAGTCCGAGGCCTCGCGATCGCCTACATCAACGTTTTCCGAGGGACCCCGGTCCTGGTACAGCTGATCCTCTGGTTCAACATCGCCGCTCTGTATCCGCACATCCGGCTGGGCATACCGTTCACCTCCATCGGAGGCCAACTTAACGTCAACTCCCTGATCAGCGCGACCACCGCGGCGATCATCGGCCTTTCGCTTAACGAGGCCGCATACATGGCCGAGATCGTCCGCGGTGGTTTCAACTCTGTCCCACGAGGGCAACTCGAGGCAGCAGACTCGCTCGGCATGAGCGAGTCAATGAAACTCCGCAAGATCATCATGCCGCAGGCGATGCCCAGCATTATTCCGGCAACCGGGAACCAGCTGATCAGCATGCTGAAGGAGACCTCCCTAGTCAGCGTGCTCGGCGTTGCCGATCTGCTGCAGAGTGTCCAACTGATCTATGCCCGTACCTATCAGACGATTCCGATGCTGCTCGTCGCCTGCATCTGGTATCTGATCGTCTCGCTCCTGCTGAGCTACCCACAGGCCAAGATCGAGGGGTACTACAGCAAATCTCGCCGTATGATCCAGGCCCAAAACCAAGAAGTAGTAGAGCCAGTATCGGTGGTGGCCCCAACATGACCAACGATGACGCAATCTTTCCATCGACCGAGCCATACAAACCTCCAGGCCTCGGAGATCTAACCGATGTGGGCACAGTGCATGTCCGTAAACTTGTCAAATCGTTTGGCAGGCACACCGTACTGAGGGACATCAACCTCGATATCGCACGTGGCGAGGTCTGTTGTGTCATCGGACCGAGTGGCTCGGGGAAGTCGACGCTGCTGCGCTGCATCGACGGGCTGGAGCAGATTGACTCAGGTATCTTGAAGGTCAACGGAGATCACCTCGGTTATGTCGAAGAGGAGACCCACTTCCGGCCGCTTAAGCGCAAGCAGCTGCGGTTGCAGCGAACTCAGATCGGTATGGTGTTCCAGCAGTTCAATCTGTTCCCGAACATGACTGCGCTCGAGAATGTCACGATCGGGCAGGTTCTGATCAATAGGATCTCGAAGGCAGGGGCCAGGCAGCGAGGAATCGATCTGCTGACGCAGGTGGGTCTGCAGGGCAAGGAACACCACTACCCGGCGCAACTTTCCGGTGGACAACAGCAGCGGGTGGCGATCGCGCGGTCTTTAGCAATGGATCCGCAAATTATGCTCTTCGACGAGCCGACCAGCGCACTGGACCCTGAACTAGTCGGCGATGTCCTCGACGTGATGAAGCAGCTCGCCGATGGAGGCATGACGATGATGGTGTGCACCCATGAAATGGGTTTCGCGCGTGAGGTCGGCGACAGCCTGCTGTTTATGGCTGACGGTTACATCGTTGAACGCGGTGACCCGCGTGAAGTCCTCGCGAATCCGAAGGAAGCCCGTACTACGCAATTCTTGAGTAAAGTGTTGTGAGCGTGACCGACGCACAGATCGGGGTCATCGGGCTCGGTAGCGTCGGCAGCATGGCGGTCTGGCAGGCGAGCAAGCTCGGCTCTGCGGTTGTCGGCTTCGAGGCTGAGACACCCGCGCACCCGCGCAGCGCGGTCGGGGGTGACTCGCGCCTGTTCCGGATGACATACCGAGGCACCGATCCATACTATCCGATCTTGGTTCTGTCCCGGCAGCTTTGGCGCGAACTGGAGGAGGAGACCGGTCGTTCGATCCTGACCCGGTGCGGCGGCCTCTCTATCGGGCACCGAGAAGGCAACTACATCCCGGCGCTCCTGGAGTCAATCAAGACCTGTGGCGCCGACTACCGAGTCTTGGATCACGCTGAAATGGCTGAGCGCTACCCCCAACACGACTTAGATCCCGATGAGGTCGCAATCTGGGACGAGCACGCCGGCTTCCTCAAGACCGATACGGCCGTACTCTCAGCGCTTATCCGCGCCGAGGAGCAGGGCGCGAGCCTGATCACCGACGCCCGGATCCGGTTAATCCAGGAGACCGACGATTCCGTCCGGATCTGCGACGGCAACCGAACCTGGACGGTCGACCGGCTCGTTGTCACCGCTGGCGCATGGGCAACTTCACTGTTGCCGGACGTCCTCCAGAGGCACGTCTACCCGACTCGGATCCTGCTGACCTGGTTCCAGGCCCGCAACGCGGCCGAATTCGCTCCAGAAGCCTTTCCCATCTTCATCCGAATCTCGCGGGGCACCTCGCTGTACGGCGCTCCCTCCATCGATGGTGGCACGGTTAAGGCCAGCCTGGACGGGCGAGCCCAGCCAGCCGACGATCCGTCTAATCTCCTGCGAGTGCCAACGCCCGAGGAGATGTCGGAGGTGCGCGCGACCGCGGCGAGCTATCTCCCCGGTCTCTTCCCATATGTAGTTCGCGCAGACACCTATCCCGACCTCTACACCACCGACGGCGCACCGCTGCTCGGCTTCGCGCCGGGTTCGAAGCGGATCGTGCTCGCGACCGGATTCTGCGGTGCGGGATTCAAGATGGCAAGCGGATATGGCGCGATAGCCGCGTCACTCGCCACAGACCCCGATACAGCCACATCGCCCGCCTTCACCGATCCGTTGCGTTTTTTTCCGGTGAGCGGGAACGGCACGGCCTGGCAGGGTGTTGCGTGATCTGCGCGATGGCGTCCGTGTCGGTGAAGGTGGGTCCAAAAGGTGGCACTTCAGTTGCGGGCCATGGTTCACACGTCGAGGCAGACTGACCTGATGTTGAAGGTGGCCAGGAGGCTCCAGTAACCAGGCGCGCATCTGGTCCTGAGCGGAAACCGCAACTTGCGGATCCCGGCGGCGTGCGCATCTGTTGATCGTGGCAAGTTGATCTACCCGAGCCCGTAACCGATCTCGCGCTCATCGGCTACGAGCTGATCAACTTTGCGCCGAAACGACCGTATCTGGCAGTGAGCGGACAGGGGCTTGCGGGCCGGCGGCCGGGATGGCGGGGCCGATTGTCGGCTATCGGACGGTGATGCGCTGGTCGTCGAACTGGGCGGTGACTTCCAGGCGGCCGCCGAGGGCTTCGATGTAGGACTGCAGGGTGGCGATCTCGGTGCGTGCCAGGTCGCCGCGTTCGATCTTGCTGACGCGGGACTGGCTGACCTTCATGCGCGCGGCGAGCCCGGTCTGGGTTTCGCCGTGGGCCTTGCGAACCTCGGCGAGCCTCTGGGCGCGTACGGCCTGCTCGAGCTGGCGGCGAGCGGCGGTGACGCGCTGCTCGTCGAGCAGGCCGGCCTGGGCCAGCTCGCCGCGCACCCGGGTCCAGCTCTTTGCGGTGCCGGTCTTCGCGGCGCGAGTCCTCTTCGCCGTGGGGGTCGTTTTCGCGGTGCCGGTCGTCGTCCCGGCGCGCGGGGTGGTCTTGGTCATGGTCACTCCTCGGTGTCGTAGTGTCCGGCCCGCCAGGCGGCGTAGCGCTGTTCGGCGAGCGGGATGGCCCTGGCGGTACCACTGCCGCCAGGCGCCGGCCTTGTCGCCGGCGGCGAGCAGGATCGCCTGCCGGTCGGGACCGAAGATGAACAGCACCCGGACCTCGCTGCCGGCGGCAGAGCCGGGGCGTAGTTCTTTCAGGTTGTGCAGCCGCGACCCCTTGACCCGGTCGACCGCAGGCCTGCCCAGGGTGGGACCCTGATCGGCGAGCAGGTCAATAGCGGCCTCGACCTGGTCTGCGGTGTCGGGATCGTGCCGGGCGAGGTCGATGAGCCAGGACTCGACCTGCTCGAGCAGGATCACCGTCCACACCGCTGCTACCATAACATATGCGTTCTAGAACGAGCGCGTCATACTCGCCCACTCCAGCGGGTTGGCCGGACGATCGCGAGGCGAGTCAGGTGCCGGAGGCCATGAACGCAGCGAGCACGTAGTTGGGGTGGCGGTCGAGATTCTTGCGGGCCCTGTCATAGCGCATGGTGGTGCGCGGGTCGGCGTGCCGGGCCGCGATCTGCACGTCGCGAAGATCAACACCCGAGTCCAGCATGGTTGTCACGTAGGTATGCCTGAGCATATGCGGGTGAATCGGGCCGATCAGCACACCGCAGTGCTCGGTGAGACGGCGCAGCCGGTGGGTGGCGCAGTGCCGATCCATCCGCGTCCCCGCCCGCGTGCGCAGGATCGGCCCCACGGTCCGGCCGGCGACCGCGCGGTCGATCGCCCGGGCCACCGCAGGCGGGAGCGGGACCAGCACGGTCTTGTCGCCCTTGCCGTGCACCCGCAGCACCCGGTGCCCGTGCTCCTCGCCCAGGTCGTCGACGTCCGCGCCGCAGGCCTCGAAGATCCGCAGCCCGAGCAGGCCGAGCATCGCCACCAGCGCGAAGTCGTTCGGGTTACGCGAGTCGCGGGCCGCGACCAGCAGCGCCTCGAACTGCAGATGGGTCAAACCCAGCGTCGGCGATTCCGACGAGACGCGGGGGCGGCGGACGAACTCGGCCGGCGAGTCGATGAGAATGCCGTCGATCACCGCAGTGCGATAGAACCCGGGCAGCACCGAGACCCGCCGCGACACCGTCGACGGCCTCAACCCACGGCTCTCCTGCATCCAGCGGATGAACACCTCGATGTGCGCCCGCGAGGCTTTCAGCGGGTCGAGCCGGTGCGCGACGCACCAGTCCAGGTAGCAGCGCAGATCCGACTCGGTGTGCACCCGGGTCTGCCCCTTGAACCGAGCCAAGTACCCGGCCACCGCCACCCGCAACGGGTCGGTGATCGTGATCAACTCGCCGGAGCGGGGCGGTGCCGCACCCCTGGTGCCCATGCCCCCATCAGCAGCCGCGACACGGCCCGCCGTCAAGCAATGTGCCCGAACTGCAACCTGGCGCCGCTTCGGTCAACCGGCCAGCGAGCCCGGCGCGGACCACGGCACGGTCTCCCGCGGCTGGCATCATGCGGGGATGCCGCGGCGTGGCTGGCTGGATCAGCGCATCGACGTCCTGCTCACCGAACTCGACTCGGCGGGGCTGTCCGTCTCCCGCGAGGCCGCCGGCACGCTGATCACCGACCAGCTCTCCCGGGTCACCGCCACCATCCGGGTCAGCGAAGCCACTGCCCGCCGCTACCTCACGGACGAGGCGCTCGCCGGGATCGCCCGCCGGGTGACCGAGATGCTCGCCGACGAGCAACCCGGCGCCGACCCGCTCGCCCTCCCCCGCACCGTGCGGGTCCTACCGGCCACGCTCGGCCGGTGCATCGCCGGACTCGCCGAGGCGATCCAGCTGCACCTGATCAACGAGCGCCCCGACACTGCGGCGAGCCACGTCACCGACCTGGCCCAACTAATCTCCGCGCTCGGGCTGCTCACCGCCGACACCAGCGATACGCCGCAGGCCCCGGGACCAGCTGGGGTGCCCACTCCCCCGGCGCTACTGCTGCGCGCCGCCCGCTACCTCGACACCACCGCCAGCTTGATCACCGACCGCGGCGTGCAGCCCGGCGATCTCACCCCGGATGACGCCGCCTCGCTGGTGGCCGCGTTCCACCGAGACGCCACCCGGCTGCGCACCCTGGCCACCACCAACCAGCGCATCCCCCACTGAACCAGACCGTCTCGCCGCGTCGACGATGCACCGGCGATCGGACCGCAACCCCGGGGCGCGAACACCCACCGTAACCGTCACAAGATCACGAAACCAGCTCGGATTGCGGCGAAGTCGGACGTTCTAACAACTCACAATCCGGGCGCGGCCCGGGCAAGACTGTCGATCATTGATCCGTCCGCCCGCGCCGAGATAAGCGCATTGGATCTGTCCGCACACGGCAATTATGTGGGTGATCCTGTCAAGTTGATCTCCTTGAGGGTTGGTGGTGCCCTGGGGAGTGGCTGCGCTGCGTGAGCAGGGGCAGCGGTGGTTCTGGCCTTTCCCGCCGTGGGAGTCTGTCGCCGTCCTCGCCGGTGTCAAGGCCAAGCCCTGCGGGCGGCCTGCGGCCGGCCTTGACCCCGGCTGCGGGCGGCAAGAGGAGGCGGCGGTCGGGAAAGGCCGAAGAACGGTCAGGGCAGGTAGATCTGGTCACCGTTGATCGTGTCTCCTGTCGGGTCGGGGTAGCGGCGGGCGACGGTGCGAGGTGACCGGCCGAGCAGTTGGCCGATCTCAACCCAGGTATGGCCCTGCTCGCGGGCGTCGTGGACCGCGGCGGGGAGCAGCCGCTGAGCTTGGGCGATCAGGCTGGCCAGGGCGTGCAGGTGCACCGCGGACTCGCCGAGCCAGTACGGGGTGCGCAGTTTGGCGATCTCGTCGATGGCCTCGCGGACCACCAGGTCGCTGATCTCGTCCACGCGCGGTGCGGGCAGCTCGTCCGGGTGGGTCAGCCGCAGGGCGTGTCGGGTCATGACGTGCCCCCTTCGGCGTTGGCGAGCAGCCGGGCAAAGATCTGCTGCCGGCCGGTCTGCTGTTTGGCGGCGGCGTCGTCGTGTTGGCGTTGCAGGATCGGCAGGAACTCGATGCCGGTGGCGAAGAAGCTGCAGTTCTCGCAGACCGTCTCGAACGCGCAGTCCAGCTCCGCCGGGCGGGTGCAGTAGCCGTTGCCGAGCAGCCGGAATTGCTCGCGGCGCAGCCGGGCCATCCGTGGGCCGATGGCGTCTGCCGGCAGCGATTGCCCCGTGCCGTAAAGGGCTTCCACCTTCTCGCTGACCGCGAAGTACTCATCCGCGACGGTCCGGTTAGCGATCTTCGCGTAGCGCGTCACCTGACCCAGGCGGTGGTGGCCGAGCATCGCCGCGATCGCCTCGATCGACATGCCTCGATTCACGGCCTGCGTGGCGAGCGTGTGCCTGAGCTGGTGCGGGTGGGTAGGCGGCAGCCCGGCCGCGGTCGCGGCCCGGTTGAGGTGGCGGGTGACCGCGTGCCGGTCCAGCGGGGTGCCGTTCGCCCGGGTGATCAGCCACGGCACGCCCGGCGGCATGAACCGGTCGCGATAGTCGCCGATCAGCGTCACCAGCTCGGGGTGCAGCGGCAGGTAGCGGTCCTCGCGCAGCTTGCCGACCGGCACATGCAGCCAGTACCCCGGCCCGATCGCCACGATCGCGTCGTGCGGCAGGGCGGTGTACTCGCCGACCCGCATCCCGGTCCGCAGCAGCATTTCCACGCTGATCCGCACCAGTGGTTTGCGGTCGGCGCGGGCCGCGGCCAGCAGCTTGGCTGCCGCGGCGTCGTCAAGTGCCTTGGGCAGCGGGTCGTCCAGGCGCGGCAGATCACCGAGCAGGATCGGGATCCGGGCCGGTGCCTCGTCCCAGCCCCACTCTTGGATCCGGATGAAGAACACCCGCAGCGTGCCCAGCCGGTGCACGATCGTCGCCGGCGTGATCCGCGGGACCTTCTGCCCGGGACGGGCGGCCAGCCACGGCTTGTACTCCTCGATGTGCCGGCGCCGCACCGAGGACAGGGTGCTGATCTTCGGGTGCCGTTCGGCCAGGAACGCCGCGAAGCAGCGCAGCGACCCGTCGGTGTTACGCACGCTGCCCGGACGCAGCACGCAGCCGAGCTGCTCGAGGTAGCGGCGCATCGTGCCCGCCACGCCAGGCAGAGCCTCCTCGAGTTCGGCCCAGACCGGAAGCAGCAGCGGCCCGCTCACCGTGACCACCCCACCGCCGGCTCCGGGTGCTCCGCGAAGACCTGCGCATCGATCGCCTCCGCGGCGCGTCGGTACTGCCCGGCCAGCCAGTCATCGGCCAGATGCAGGTAGATCTGCGTCGATACGATGCTGGCGTGCCCGGCCTGCGCCTGCACCGCCTCCAGGGCCATCCCCGCCTCACGCAGTCTTGTCAAACAGGTGTGCCGCAGCTGATGACAAGTGGCGTGCGCGAGCCCGGCACGGCGGCGCGCCCCGTCGAGGACCTCGTCGATGCCATCGGCGGTCAGCGGCTGACCCCGGCGTGGCCCTTTGAGCACCACGAACACCCGATCCGTGCCGGCGTCCTGCGGCCGTTCCAGCTGCAGATAGCTCGCCAGCTCGGTGAAGAACCGTTGTGAGATAGGGACGATCCGCTCTCGGCCGCCCTTCCCGCAGGCGACGAACAGCCTCCGCTGCCCGACCTGCAGGTCTTCCATCCGCAGCCCGAGCACCTCGCAGCGACGTAACCCGCCGAGCACCATCGCCGCGACCATCGCCCGGTCTCGGTGCATGCGCAGCGCCCCGGTCAGCGCGTCCACCTCGACCGGCGACAAGATCCGCGGCAGCCGACGCTCGGCCCGCACCAACGGAACGCCCTGCCGCGGCCGCAGCCGCTCCCGCCGCGTCGGCAACCCCCGCGGCACCGGATTCGCCGCGATCGAACCTCGCGCATGCAAGTACGCGTAGAACCCCGACACCGTCGACAACCGGCGGCGCACCGTCGCCGCAGACACCCCACCCGGCTCGCCGCGATCGACCGGCGCCACCACCCGCCCGGCGCGGGACCGGCCGGTGCGCTGCGCAGTCACAAACGCCAACACATCCGCCGTGGTCACCTTCGTCGGCGCCTTGCCCACCACGGACAGAAAGACCTTCAAGTCATAGGCCGCCGCCAACACCGAATTCGCCCGGGACCGGCAGGCGACAAACTCCAGATACTCATCGACCAAGCGCACCCCGACATGCGCCCGCGCCTGACCAGACCAACCAGACGACCGATCAATCCGGACACGCATCGCTGTACTCATTGCGGGACTTCCTTCCTTCTCCGACCGTCACCAGACAGCGTGGCGGAATGAGCGGAAGATCACCCACATATCATCAAGATCCGTACGGACACCGCGGCGTGCCATGCACCGACGACTCGGAGATCAACGTGGGCTTGGACGGGCACAAGACCCGTCTGATCTGGCGCGGAACGCCGACAGTCAGAACCCGGTGGCGACAAGCGCAGATGAATCGGTCGGCGTCGAGGCAGGGGGACTGGCAACAGGGCCCGCCGCCTCCGGCGAGGTTGAGCAAGATGGGACCATGAAGGAGGAGGCGAGCGCGCAGTGAGTGCGGGACTGAGGGCTCGACATGCGCTCGTTGTCGTCACCGTCGTCGCCCTCATCACTGGGTGTAACAGCGGTGAGCCTCGAGCGCCTGTGGCGCGGCCTGTGGTCTCAGGCATGCAACTGCCCGTGTTCGAGAAATCCTGCGCGCCGCAGCCCGGTCCTCCGTCGGTTGTGCCGATCAGAGTCGTCCGCGCTGCGATCGTCGCCAACGTCTGTATCGGTGGCGAAGGGCCATTCCCGTTTCTGGTGGATACCGGGGCGTCTACAACTCTGGTGGACTCGAGCCTTGCGGCGCGGCTTCACCTCGCCCTCGTTGACGGGCCTCGGACTGTCTCGTCATTCAGCTGCAAGCGGCAGATCTCCTTCGCAGCGGTTTCACGATGGTCGGTCGGCAACATGACACTGCTTCCGCAGACCGTAGAAGTCGGAACCGTGCAGTCCCCGGTCCTTCCGAACCTGGACGGGGTGCTCGGGTCGGACACGTTGAGCAGCTTCGGTGCGGTCAGAATCGACTACCGCCAACAGACCCTCACACTCGGGCCACAAAGTGCTCCCCTTCGATCAGACGTAGTGGGTGGCTCGGGGACCCCGTCGGTCTCTGCGTCATTGGCGGAGGGCACGTCGTTCGCCAGTCCGATGCCCGTCAAGGTAGTCAGCGAACCTCTTCGCCCCCACCAGCTACAACTGACAGAGGTAAGGCCCACCGTTGACCTGTCGTTCGGGCCAACCCAGTTCACGCTGACGCTCGACACGGGCGCAGGTACCACAAACCTTGGGCCGAGCGTCGTCAAGGTGCTCCGGTTGGCGCCGGTGGGCCGACCCGGCGCCGCCTACGCCGGGCTTGACTGCCCTGTCGTCGTCAACCACTACACGATGGGGCCCGCGATGCTCGGAAAGGTGCAGCTTCCTGAGCAGACGGTCGGCAGCAACTTCATTCCGCCCGGCACGGTCGGGGTGATCGGGTCCGGGACCCTGATCAACTACAGCCCCATGCTCGTTGACTACACCGACGGCGAACTCTTCCTCGGCCAAGGCAAGCAGGCTCAGTCGGCCGCGTCAGAACACCCCATCTCGAGCAGGTGACCTCGGCCGATGGGTCCATGGCCACGAATACGGATTCGGCGATCTGCCCGGGTCGCTCGGTCGCGACGAGTGGGGCCGGGCGCGGCGTACGGCCCTTCAGACGCGCCAGTCCGACCTATTCCCGCAAGATGAGGACGTCGCCGATGTTCGCGATCATGCCGCTCTCCGGGCGGGTGACAGCCCGGGTCATCGCTCTCCGGCGAGGTACGACCCTGCGGAGAGCGGCATCTCCGGACTCGGAGAAGCGCGCGCATCTGGCCTGAGTAGGTCGGTTCGTTGTGTCGCTGGCCTGCGGCGGTCATGGTCGGGTGCGAATTGTGCAGCAGGCTGCTGCGCAATTGGATCGTCCGGGCCGATGCCCGCGAGGCTGTGCATCTCGGGTGGGATCGTCCCGGTGGTGGCCTCTGCCGGAGTCGGGATGAGCTTCCCTCGCGGCGGCAAATCCGGTAACGAGGGGCCGGCCGGCGATCTCGCCGCAGCCGCGGCGCGCGGAGGTACGAGCCGAGGACGTATCGGCGCAGACCCTCCGTCCGCCGCGTGGCAGCCGTTCTTCCCGGCGCTCCCGGCCAGAGTCACAGTTGGTCGTTGGGCTTTGTGCCGAAGGCGCCGATCTTCAATGCGATTCCCAACTATCGCCAATGCAGATGAGGGCTCTGCTGTACGCGATCATGGTCAGGATGCCGTTCAGCACGCTGTGCGTTACGGCGCCTACCGCCGCGGCGAGTGCGAACCCGAGGCCCATAACATCCGCGCTGGCCACGAGTAGCCACTAGGGCGTGTCCCGAAATCTCTGCGCGGATCGTGTAGATCATTCGCATGCTTGATCGTCACGATCTGACTGATGCGCAGTGGGCGCGGTTGGAACCGTCGCTGCCGAGCCACCGCTGCGCGCCGCGGGCGACCCTGGAGTGATCATCGCAAGGTTGTCGATGGTGTCATGTGGCGGACCCGGACCGGGTCGCCGTGGCGTGACCTGCCAGCGTGCTACGGACCGTGGAAGACGGTGTACAACCGGGCACCGGCGCTAGTCGGCTGACGGCACCTGGGAGAAGGTGCTGAGCCAACTGCGGGTCGGCGCCGACGGTGACGCCGGCGGCGGTGAGTGGGTGGTCGGTGTGGACTCGACGTGGTCCGCGCGCATCATCACGCCGCGGGCGCGTGCCAGGAGCTGCCCGTCGACGTGATGCTGAGCCTCACAGGGGGCTGCATCGAATGACAAGACTCCGCTGGCCGAGGGACAAACCAGCTCGAACGCGAGGGTTTGGGCCGTTTCTCGCGGCGGGTTAAGCACCAAATTCACCTCGCCGCCGATGCCCGCTGCCGGCCGCTGTCGCGCGTTGTGACCCCGGGGCAACGTCACGACAGCATCGCCTTTGACACCGTGATGGACCGGCTGCGCATCCGCCGTTCGGGCCGGGGACGGCCCCCTACCGGGCCACCGGGTGCTCGCGGACAAGGCCTACTCGGCACGGGCGATCCGCACCCGGCTGCGCCGCTGCGGCATCAAGGCCACCATCGCGCAACCGGTCGACCAGATCGGCCACCGACGGCGCCGCGGCAGCCGGGGCGGCCGTCCACCGGCCTTCGACAAGGACATCTTCGACAGCGACGAGATCAGCACCCGCCCCGGCCCGGGAGCCCGCCGCCCCGTGGTCGCCTGAGCCAGACGCAGGCGACGGAGGTTGGCGGCAGTATCGAACCAGGCATGACGGGCGTATACCTGAGCAGGACGGTCTGGTTGACGCAGGCTGCCCCTCGCGACGCCTGCGTCGGAGCAGGAGGTGCGCGGTGAACGGGACGAAGCGACGGGCGGCGGTGCTCGGCGGCGTGGTCGTCGTGGGCGTGCTCGCGGGGCAGGGCGTTGCCGACGCGTGGGGAACCCACCCCGGTACGGACCTACGGTTCGGCACGATGACCCCGGTGACCGGTCCGTACCTCGGCGCGGCGAACGCTATCCGTGGCGTGCCGGGTGGCGGGCTGCCGTGGGTTCTGCGGTCTGGGCACGGGTCCCTGCAGCGAGACGGCCGGCTGCACGTGACGGTGCGCGGGCTGGTCCTCGCCGATACCGCGCCGGTACCACCAGCGTTGCGGGGCACCAACCCGGTGACCGACTTCCGCGCCGTCGTCAGCTGCCGGAGCATTGGCGCCGGCGACACGGCGACCGTGAGCAACGTCGACACGGGTACCTACCCGGCGAGCAAGGACGGCAACGCGACGATCAACGCCCGGGTGAGCGTGCCCGAGCCGTGCCTCGCGCCGATCGTGTTCGTGACGTCGCCAGCCGGTTCCTGGTTCGCCGCTACCGGTGGCTGATCGGGGCAGCGCGCACCGGCGACTTCGCCCCCTACGGCACGCTGAGAGCCAACTTTGCCCGCTGTGGCACGTAATCCGCGCCCGCCAGCGTGCCACCGCGGGGCAAAGTCGAACCCGAGCGTGTCAGCGCAGGTAAGTCGGTAGGCGGTGCCGCCGGCGACGAGCAGGGCGATCCCGACGATGAGTCAGGGCCACGGGCTGAACTCCTCGACGCACGACTGGCTGCTCGCCGTCATGGTGCAGATCGTGCCCGGCCCTCCCCGGTTGATGAACGCAATGTACAGCAGCGGCAGACCGAAACCGGAGATGACGCCGAACGCGGAAGCCCCGCCGCCGACGCGCCGGGCCACAGGCAGCGCCGAGCCCACGACCGCACCCAAGACGATCGGCACTCCGATCGACAAGCTCGCCAGCAGCCCGGCGCCATACCCGGCTCCGACAAGCAACCAGACGCCGAACCACACCAGCTCGCCCCGGGATCGAATCAGCGCCCCGGTCATCAGAGCAGTGTGCGCTCCGGCGTGCCGCCCTGACCGGGGTACAGCCTCCGGCATGTGCATCCCGCGCTGCACTGGCAGCTCGCGAGTGCCGGTCCAGGGCGCGCGGATCCCAGGCAGCATCGGCGACGCCAGCTCGCTCGTCGACGACGTTCGCGACTCCGCGGCAAATCCATGCATGTGCGAGATGTCCTCATCTGGTCAACCGCGCACATCGAATGCACCGATCTCGGCGCGACCGGCCGGATGTAATGATCAAGGGGCGCGCTCGCAGGGGCGCCCTCATGGTGTGCCGCTCAACGATCGGCGAGCGGCACACTGCGTAGATGGCAAACCTCCCGATTGTGCAGCCGCGGTTGGCGAGTCCGGCGGAGGCGGCTGTGGTTGCGGCACTGCTGGACGCGTTCAATCGCGAGTTCGGCACCCCTACCCCCGGCAGCGCGACGCTAACGGCTCGGCTAGAACGGCTGCTGGGCGGCCGGCAGGTGTTCGCGCTGCTGGTGGGTGAGCCGGCCCCGGTGGCGGTCGGCGTGGTCACCTTGCGCCCCAACGTTTGGTACGACGGGCCGGTTGCTCTGCTCGATGAGCTTTACGTGATCCCGAATCGGCGCGGCCATGAAATCGGTTCCGCGCTGCTGGCGGCCGTCGAAGCGGAGGTGCTGAGCCGTGGCAGCCAACTGCTGGAGATCAACGTCGACGGCGACGACACGGACGCGCGACGGTTCTACGAACGGCACGGCTACACCCACACCGAACCCGGCCAACAGCAGCCAGCGCTGTACTACTACCGAGAACTCGATAACACGTCCACGTAGCTGACAGAAGTAGGTCTGGACGAGGCGACGCAGCCGACCGGCCTGCCGGCGCGCGACCCTTCATCCGCGTCACCTTCCGACTATTGAGCAGAAACACGGGACCGCAGCAGGGACCCGACCGTTGTGCGAACCTGGCCACCTTGGGTGCTCACCTTCCGCGGCGCCGGTGGGGTCAGGCGTCGCGGTGGTTGAGGATGATCGCGCCGGTGATCAGGGCGGCCAGGGCGTAGAGGGCGGTGATGCCCAGACCGGTCCAGGGCCCGAGCATGGTCGGGTCGGGGTTGGTGGTGGCGATGATTTGGGTGCCGGCGTTGAGCGGTAGGTATTTGCTGACGTCGGTTGAGTACGGGGTGGGCAGCGCCTGGGCGAGCAGGGGGGCCACGAGCACGATGCCGAACAGGGTGGCGATCGCGCCGGCAGTATTACGGATCAGGAACCCGAGCCCGACCGCGAGTAGTCCGATCAGGGTCAGGTAGAGCGCGGCGCCCAGGATGGCTCGTTCGGCGTGCGGGGTGCTCAGGCTGGCCTGGGCGTGGGTGCTGGCCAGTGCCTGCTGGCCGAGGAGAAACCCGACCAGGCTGGCGGCCAGGGAGACGAGGAAGGCCAGCACGGCGAACACGACCGCTTTGGCAACCAGCACCGGGTGGCGATGCGGCACGGCGGCCAGCGAGGAGCGGATCATTCCGGTGCTGTACTCACCGGTGATCACCAGCACGCCGAGCACACCGATCGCCAGTTGGGCTAGGAAGACCCCGCGCAGGCTGACCTGGGCCGCGTCGAAATGAAGGTGCCCGCCGTTCGCGCCGATGGTTTGCGCGAAGCGGTGGGCGCGCAGCGCGCTGAACACGGTGCCCAGCCCGACGATGATCACCACCACGGCGAGCAGGCTGAACCAGGTGGACCGCAGCGACCGCAGCTTGATCCACTCCGAGTGGGTCACCCCGGCCGGGGTGACCCGGCCGGGGCCCAGATCGGCCTGCCGGGTCGCCGAGACTGCACTCATCCGGACCGACCCGCCCGCGCCGCGGCGCCGCCCGTCCCGGCCAGGCCGCCCGGCCCGGTCGAGTCGCCGGAGCCGGTCGGGCCCGCGCCGTGGAACTCGACCGTGTCGCGGGTGATCTCCATGAACGCCTCTTCCAAGGTGGCCTGCCGCGGGGTGAGCTCGATCAACGCGATGCCCGACCGCGCGGCGAGCAGCCCGACCGCGGCACTGTCGAGCCCACTGACCTGCAGCGTGTCCGGGCCGCCGCGCAGAATCTGCACGCCAGGGCCGCTCAACAGTGCCGCCAGCCGCTCGGCCTCCCCGGTACGGACCAGCACCGCGCCGCCGGCCGCGTCCCGCACCACATCACTCACACTGCCCGCCGCGACCAACCTGCCGCGCCCGACCACGATCAGCTCCGTGGCCGTCAGCGCCATCTCGCTCATCAGGTGCGAGGACACGAACACGGTCCGCCCCTGCGCGGCCAGCGCCTTAAGCAGGTTACGGATCCACAAGATCCCTTCCGGGTCCAGGCCGTTAGCCGGCTCGTCCAGCAGCAGAACCCCCGGGTCACCCAGCAACGCCGAGGCGATCCCCAACCGCTGCCCCATGCCCAGCGAGAACCCGCCGACCCGCTTACCCGCGACCTGCTCAAGCCCGACCAGGCCGATCATCTCATCCACCCGAGCGCGGGCGATCCCATTGCTGGCCGCCATCGCCAGCAGATGGCTGCGCGCCGAGCGGCCGGTGTGCACCGCACGCGCTTCCAGCAGCGCGCCTACCTCCCGCAACGGAGCCGGATACTCAACATAGCGCCGCCCATTGATCAGCGAGCCGCCGCCGCTGGGCCGGTCCAGCCCAAGCAACAGCCGCATCGTCGTCGACTTCCCCGCCCCGTTCGGGCCGAGGAACCCAGTCACCACCCCCGGGCGCACCACGAAACTCAGCTCATCCACCGCCGTCTTCGACCCGTACCGCTTGGTCAGCCCATGCGCCTCGATCACCGCACGCCCCCAACACCGCCACCGCGGCCGCCTACCGTCATAGGCCAGACCGTAACTCCCGCCAATGTGCACCAGCCCCAGTTCCACCGCGCACTCACAGCCCAGCTGGCCGGCGCCCGTGATCGTCACCGCCGGGTGACCCCCTTCCCGTCGCGGCTCGGCCAGCACGAAGGCCCGACCGCGCCCCGTGTCCAGGCGCTTCATCCAGTGATCTTCACGTAGCCGAGATCCGCGTGTCGGGGCTTCTCGCACAGGAAAGCGGCGCGGATGGCTGATGCGACTCGGCTGAGGCGCCGATCGCGACTGCAATTCCGAGCCTGATCAGCTACTCGCGGCCGTGGTCGCGAGACCCGCCCGGAACTCATGGCTGTTCACCAGCCGCCTCATTCGCACGACGACTTGTGCCGGCGATGGGAGGAACGTGTGCTGGCGGTGTCGTGTGACCGGTCGATTCGTCTCGGTACGGCCCTGGTCTCGAAGAGTCGATTTGGTGAGGGTGCGGGCGACGTTGTTCGTTCAGTACGCCTGTTGGATAGCTTGCACCATGCGCGCCTGGTCGTCGGCGCGAGCGGACGCATCTGACGATCTTTAGGAGTTGATCTCCGCAACTGCTCGCGATGTTTCCGTTCCTCGGCAGATCAGTGAAGATCGAAAGCTTCCGCATCTGGCGGTGACCGCGCGGCTCAAGGCGTCCGCTGGAGAAGAGATCGTCAAGCTGGCAGGCCGATGCGCCGGTCAGTGGTCGCTTTGGTGGTCGCTGGTCAGCTCGGCGCTCCAGAGGCTGAAGAAGTGCCGTAGTTCCGTGGCATGCTCGGTTGGTAGGGGCAAGTCGGCATCGGTGAAGCGGGACAGTGTGCTGAGCATGTCGGCGAAGATGCTCGGGTCGAATCCGGGGTCGACGGCCGCCGCGCCGGCGAGCAGCGTGTGTTTGGGGTAGTGCTGGGCGAGCAGGTAGACGTCGACGAAGTCGCGGGCTTCGGCTCGGTCGAACAGTGCGATCATCTTTCGGCCGGCGAGTTCCTCGGGGTCGTAGCTCGGGCCGGCGATGGTGATCGACGCCGGCCGGGCCGGTGGCGCATCGACCGCCAGGTCGACCAGCAACTGTGCCTCGTCGTGCTCGATGTTCAGGCGGACGAAGGAGTCGCTGCGTTGGATCGTGTGGACGTGCCAGCCGCGATCGCGCGCGGCCGCTTCGAACGCGGTTGCCGCGGCGGCGAGGTTGCCGCTGTTTGGGGCGGTGAAGAAGTCGAGGTCGCGGGTTGGCCGGCTGGTTAGCTGCTGGGCGAGCAGAGCCGCTCCGCCGGCGAGCAGGAATCCGCGGCTGGCGGGCAGGCTGAAGAACAGTTGGGTTACGTCGAGCTGGAAGGGTTCCAACCCGTGCGGCGCTGGTTGCGAGTCGTCGCCTGGCGTGTCGCCCACTATGCGGCCACCACGGCGGAAAGGGCGGCGTCGATGGCCGGCTGCCATGCGGCTCGTGCCGGCCGGGGTAGTACGAGTTCGTCCCACATGTCGATCAGTAGGGCGCCGTCGATGTAGCCGGTGATGTCGTCGGGTCCGCCTTCGCGTAGCACGATCTCGTACGCCCTGGCCCGTTCCCGGCGCGACCGCAGGTCGAATACCCGCCCGGGTGCGCTCCAGTTCAGGTGCAGCGGTAATACAACTCGGGCCAGCGCCCGCTCGACCGGCAGGCGTGGCAGCCGGTCCGCCGCCCAGCCGGTACGGCCCCGCCCGGCGGGGTACTCGTGGAGGCGCGGCACGGGCTGCGCGACCAGTTCGAAGCCGGCGCGAGCGAGCAGCCGGGCCGCGGTGGCGAGCGTCGGTGATTTGCGGCCGTGCTCGTAGGCCGACAGGGTGGTGCGCGACGTGCCGGCCCGGTCGGCGAGTTCCTGTTGGCTCAGCCCTGCCGCGACCCGGGCCTGTTCCAGCAACCTCGACGACTCCACAGCCCGCCACCTCCATCCATCACTGTATTCATTTGGATACGATACTCGGCAGGGCGACACGATGCGAGTTACCGCGTCGGTCGCAGCGTTCGCGGGTTCGGAAAGCCGAGGCTCGTGTAGCCCGGAGCGCGACGGGCGAGTACGGAGGCGAGCACGCCGGTGTGTACGTCGTGGTAGTCGTGCACCTCGGCGGTGGTCTTGCCCGGGTGCGGGCGCAGGATCCGCCCGACGTACTGCACGAGCAGTCGCTTGTTCGCCACTGGGGCGGCGAGGAACAGGGTGCCCAGCGGCGGGCAGTCGAAGCCTTCGCCGATGAACGGCCCGGTAGCGACGACCAGCAGCGGTACGCCGTCGACTGGGTGCAGTCGAGCGAGCGCGGCGGCGCTGGCCTTGGCGCCCATCCCGCCGCGCAGGATCACCGGGTCGTGACCGTAGTCGCGCAGCGACTCGGCGATCCGCTCCAGGTGTGCGGTCCACTGGGTGAGCACCAGGCAGTGCCGGCCGTCCTCGATTGCCCCGTGCAGGTCAGCGCAGATCTGGGCCAGTCGGCCTGGGTCGGCAGCGAGGTCGCGGTAGATGGTGGCGATGCCGCCGGGCGCCGACGGGTCAGCGTCGCCGGTGTAGCGGTATCCGGTGGGGTGTAGGCGCAGCACCCGGTGTGGCGCTGTGGGCTGGCCGGCCCGCTGCGGCAGCGTTCCCGGGCCCGGGGTGGGCATGGTGTGTCGGATCGCGCCGAGGTGCAACGGGATCAGGTCATCGAGCCGATCCCGGCGGTACGGGGTGGCGGTCAACCCGAGCCAGCGGCCGGCGGGGATCTGCTTGATCGCATGCTCGAACGCCGCGGCCGGGACGTGATGGCACTCATCGACTACGACCAGCCCGTAGCCGGCGGTCAGCGCGGCGACGTCCTCGCGGCGGGCCAGTGTCTGCAGCATCGCCACATCCACCACGCCACCGGTCTTGGTCCGGCCGCCACCGAGCTGTCCCGCCTTGACGCCGAGCAGGTCGCCCAGCCTGGTCCGCCACTGGTCTGCCAGCGCCTTGCGCTCCACCAAGACCAGCGTGGAGGTGGCGTGCGCGGCGATCAGCGCGCACGCGATCACGGTCTTACCCGCGCCGGGCGGGGCAACCAGCACGCCCACCTCGCGCCCGGCCAGCGCCTGATATGCCGACTGCTGCCCGCCGTCTAACTCTGCGGCGAACCTGAACTCGCGCCGCTCCCCCGCCGCCCGCTCGTCGGTGACCTGCAGCCGGCTGCCCGCCTGCTCGACGATCCGGGCCAGTGTGTCGCCCAGGCCGCGTGGCAGCACCAGCCCGCCGTCGAGGTCTTCGTCGTACAACCGCAGAAACCGCGGCACGTTCCACGTCGATTGGCGACGCCGCTGCCGGTCGTAGAAATCCGGATTCGCCAACGACGCCGCATGCTTGAGTGTCGCCGCCAGCGCCGGCGTCAGATCCTGTCCCGGCACGCTGATCCCGGCGCCGAGCCGGGCGTGAATCACCGCCGGGACCGGCGGTATCGTTTGGCTCGCCGCGGGCGCGGCCAGTCGCTGCACCGCGGCGCCTACCGTCAACTGGCCCAGTCGGCGCACGACTCGCTCCAACTCCCCCGGTGAGACGCGACCGAGCGCCGACAGGTACGCCCACTGGTCGCCGTGCGGCTCCAGCGTCGCCAGATCCAAGAACATGCTCGCGCCACGGTCGCGTGCCTTGCGGGCCAGCGGCGCGGCGATCAGGTTGCCGAACCCACCGGCCGGCAGCACGTCCTGCGCGGGAAACAGCCGGTCGTAACTGCGCAGATCCATCCGCCCGCGCAGCCCGATCGCCTCCCGCACCAGCCCGCTGCCCAACGCCCGCGCGCTCGCCGCCGGGACCGCGTCGGTGAAGAAGACCCATACGTGCGCTCCCAGCCCCGACCGAGACACCTCCAGCCCCGCCGGCACCCCCGCTGCCCGGGCCGCCTTCAGATACCCCAACGCATCGAGCATCGCGTACGGCCCATCGAAATCCGCCGCCAGAAACCGGCACCGGTCACCGGGCAGCAACGGGTACAAGCCGATCTCCGTTTTGCCGGGCAGGGGCGCCTCGATTACCGCGTCGGTCAACGGCAGATACCGCCGCTCCGACGCCGGAACGCTCTTCCGAAAGCCGCCCTCGACCGCCGGCGTCCAACCTTTCCGGCCATCCCGCGCGTTCTCCCACCGCACCGCGTACACATCCCGGCGAGCGGCGAACAACACCTGGAAGAATGCGATCTTCGCGCTCGGCGGCGAACCGTCATCCACCCCACCCGACGGCGCATCAAACATCGCCGTCTGCGCCGCCCCCGGTGGCCGAGCCTGCGCAGGCGTCAACTCCAACAGCCGCAGCAACCGGGCATTCTCCATCCGCAGCCGGTCAAGCTCAGCCCGCAGCGCACCACTCGCATCGCGAAGCGAAGCCTGAGCAGGCCCAACCCGACCAAGCCAGCTCCACCCAGCGCCGCCGCCGTCACGATCCACGTCTACGACCGTAAGCCGTCCGATCGACCGGACCTGCCCGCAACGACTCAAGCCCGCGGGGACCACGCGTACGGGCACCGCACACAAGCCCGCTTTCGACCTGGGTGCGTACCGCTGGCCTCGATACGAACAGATCCACTACCTGATTTGACTACGCACCGTGTCCGCGATCACAGAAATGATCAATCCGGATCGCGGCGGATCCGGGAACATTTGACAAGCGACAGATCGGGCGCGACCGGGGTGGCGTTCAAGATCGTCCGATGAGCGCGACCACGCCGAGTTGAGCGCACTCGTTGTGTCCGGTCACGGCAAGATCCGAGCGAGCGCCGGAAGATCGACGGGCAGTTATGAGCTGAAAGATCGACGGAGGGACCGAGGCGCGGCCGAGCCGTCGTTATCTTCAGGCCGATCTCGCGTGTCTATGACGTCGCTGACGACGGCGTGTCGCATCGGTCGTAGACGCGTTATCTGGCGCGGTGTCGCCGACGTCACCAACAGCGTTCCTCCGTTGCTGCGCTCGTCCTGGTGACCACAGCGTGCCCGGAGCCGGCGACGACGACATGTCTACGACGACGGAGCCTCGGGAACATCGGCAGTCCGGGTGACCGACTTCAGGTAACGTCTGATTGAGACTTGGTGCAGGACGTCGCGCTTTGGTCGTAGCGTCCGAAAGATGCGGCGAGTTGGCTCGCGAACCGTCTGCCGACTTCACGTCTGGCTTGAGAACGAGGCGCCAACTCGCCGTGCCCGGAACTGCGGCGTGGCTCGAAAGAGGCGCGAGCTCTAGTCGATCCCTAATCGGACATGCCCGCCGCGGCCCGTCAGTTGCGTCGTGTTGAAGGAGGAGGTCCTGGTGGCAGGCGTCATGATCGGTGTCGATCCGCATGAGGGTTCTCATACGGCGGTTGCCGTGGACGGGACCGAGGCCGTGCTCTGCAAGGTGAAAGTCCGCGCGACGGCCGAGCAGGTACCGCAGTTGCGGACCTGGGCGCACCGTTGGCCGAACCGGACTTGGGCGATCGAAGGCAGTCACGGTCTGGGTCATCTGCCCGCTCAGCAGCTGATCGCCGTCGGTGAACAGGTCTTCGACGTGCAGCCCAAACTCGCTGCCCGGGTGCGGCTGCTAAACACCGGCAAGGTGAACAAGAACGACCCGAACGATGCACGCTCGGTGGCGATCGCGGCGCTGCGCTCGCCGGACGCTCGCCCCGTCGTCAGCGACGATGCGGCAGTCGTGCTCAAGCTGTGGGCGCACCGGCACCGCGAATTGAGCCGCCGACGCAACCGCATGGTGTGCAAACTCCACTCGTTGTTGTGCAATCTCGTGCCCGGAGGGGTTCGCCGGCGAGATCACCGCTGGGCTCGCCGGCGCAGTACTGGACAACATCACGCCCTGCGGCGCAGCCGGCGAGGCGAGGATGCAGCTGGCCCGCGACCTTCTCGGTGAGATAAGCCGTGTCGATGAGCAGCGCCGCGACGTGAAGAAGCGACTCAGCACATTGGTCGTCGCCTCGAAGACGACCGTTACCGACGTCTACGGCGTCGGCTCGGTCGTCGCGGCCACCGTGCTGGGCTACGTCGGCGACATCGGCTGCTGCGCCAGCAAGGACGCCTTCGCCGCCTACAACGCCACCGCGCCGATCGAGGCATCATCCGGAAACCGGCACGTCTACCGGCTATCCCTGCGCAGGAACCGGCAGATGAACCACGCCATCCACATGGCCGCACTGACACAGATCCGCTACCCGCACACCGAGGGCCACGCCTACTACGACCTCAAGATCGCCACGGGCATGCAGCACCGCTCGGCGCTGCGCGCACTGAAACGCAAGATCAGCGATGCCGTCAACCGTCGGCTCGTCGAAGACGCGAAAACCGATGCCAGAAGGCAGGCAAGCGTCCGGGAGGGCAATCGGGGAACGACTCTGTCTCCAGCGTGGCCGGCTCACACCCCGCAGCACCGGATCTTCGGACAAGCCACTCCCGGACCAGAACTCAGCCTACGGCCACGAGCATGATGCAGACGGTCCTGACACCTCGGCCAGCTCCTCGCAGGCGCCAAAACGGCCGGAGCGCAGCCGGGGTCAAGATGGAGCCCCGCCCCCGCCCGCGCAGCGGGCGGAGGCAGGAACGATCTTGACGCCAGCGAGTACCGCCCACACTCGAGCGCGCAGGAGCGGGCCAGATAACGGGCTTGACAGCAAAGAGGTCTCGATCTGGTGGCCTTGTGTTCACTGGCGGAGCGCGCATATGGATCTGTCAGATACGACCGGAGTAGCCGATGAACGGTCGATCCCGCCGCAAGGGCGCGTCCTGCTCTAAGGCGGCATCAGGCGTTGTCGGGACCTGACCTCCGGTGAGCAGCCTCGCGGAGCATCGCGTTGATCTTGGGGTCGAAACCGAGCTCCCGGACTTCCTGGTCACAGCGGCACGCGGTCGCCCACTTGGCAGCCCACTGGTGCGCCTCGTCGCGTGAGGACACCTCGATCACCGTGAGTCCGCCAACGGTCACCTGTGGGCCGTCGGTGACCGTCCGGTCGGCGGCCACGATGCTTGCCCTCTGGTCTTCCAGCCCACTGCGGGCACACCCACACGCCAGCGTCGATCGCCTCCTGGCTGACCGCGTGCGCGGCCCTATCAACGTCCGGAATGTCCTCGTCGGGGACGTCGTCCATCGCGTGGGCATCCAGGAACAGCACGTACTGCGGCATCGCATACCTCCTACCCGGACCGCTTCGTTTCGGCGGCTCACCTGTTCCACGCACGGTAAGTCCGCGATCCGACAGCGCACCGCCCCCTCGTAGCCGCGGACAGAGTGCAGGGATCTGCCGACGGGCGTGAGTCCAGCTCAGCAGAGGCACGCCGTGACCGCGCATGCCCCCTCGGCCTACTGGGTGGGGGTCCCTTGGTGATGAAACATCTGCCATCCCGAGTTGGGTCGTTGCGCATAAGCACGTGCGGTGTGTACGTCGACCGTCGCAGGTGCCGGTGTACTTCACCATGACGAGGTCGTTTGCGACCAGGTTCGCCACGCATGGTCTCGACCGTGATTGTCTCCTCGCGCGCTGCCGTGGACTCAGCAACGCGTTGCGCGGTGCCGACCTTGCTGAGTTCTCCTCCGGAGCGACCAAACTCGTGGAGTCCTCGGCCAGAAAGGCATCAAGTCGTCGCGCGTTCAGGCGACACTTACGCAAGTCCTCCGTTCGGCCCTGACGGCAGCTGCGATCTACGCGTGAGCATCGCGTTCCTGGTCCGGCGTCACCCCCCAACTCTCGCGAAGTTTTGACACGTACCCGACTCGATTGCGGAAGGCATCCTCTTCCCGTTGGTGACGGCACAGCCATCCGCTCATAGCCGCGGAGTGTGCGGTCGTGCTGATGAGCGCTGGTCGACGTCATAGGCTCCGGCTATGGCGCGCGTGCTGATCACGGGCATGTCAGGTGCCGGCAAGAGCACCCTGCTCGCGGCCGTCGCCCGCAGCGGCTTTCGAACCGTTGACACCGATTACGACGGCTGGGAACTGGCCGAGGCGCACTGGGACGAGCCCAGGATGAGCGCTCTTCTGGCTGAGCATTCCACCATCGCGGTTTGCGGCACTGCGGAGAATCAAGGCCGCTTCTATGACAGGTTCGAGCACGTCAGAGTCGACCCGATCGCGCGCGAAGTGCTTTGTGCGCGTACCAGCCGTCCTGGTAGATAGAGCGCCGGGAGGCGATGGTTTTCAGCGCTGGCGCGAGTCGGTTACGACGGAGTGACTCTCCTAGGGCAATGGAGGCAACATGCGGCAGCCACAGATCACGCAGCGTTCCGCGCAGTCCTACGTCGCGATCCCGGTCACCGTCCGGATGCAGGACTTGGCGGCCGCGGTCGATCGGGGCTTTCCGGAGCTGTTCGCTTGGCCGGCAGAGCATTCGCTGGTGCTTTCGGGAGCGCCGTTCATCCGCTACCTGCGGGTAGACATGGACGGCGAACTGGCGGTGGAGCTAGCCGCAGCGCTGGATGGTGCTGCGCCAGTCGATGCGCGGGTACGTGGCGGCGTCCTCCCGCGGGGCGATACGCCACGCTGCTGCACGTCGGTCCGTACGACGGTCTGGTGCAGACCAACGCCGCGCTCCAGCAATGGGCGAGCGAACGGGGCCTCGGCTGGGCCATGGACGGCCCGACCTGGCTCGGCCGGGTAGAGCACTACTGACCGACCCCGCGCACCAGCCCGACGCATCCCGGTGGCGAACCGAGCTGGCCTACCTCCTCACCGACGAAAGGCCGGACCGCTAGCGGACAAAGCACGGCGCGCGGCAGCCTTCCGGAAGCAGCCGCTGTGCGTACCCGTCGATATAGCGCACCTCGACCATTCGCGGCGACACGCATAGGGATCTGATTGAACATGGGTGCGGCGTTGCGGTTCACCGTAGCGTTTAGAGGCCTGGCGAGCTGGCTCGCGATGGATCTGCCCGCTTGCGGCGTGGCTTGCGAACGAGCTGCCGGCTTGCCCGGGTTCCGTCGTGGTGTGGCTCGAAAGGGGGGCGCGGACGCAGCTCTTGTTCTGGAATCAGATGTGCCCACCGCGATCAATCGTCCGAGACGAGCGATGGGAGCGCTGATGTCCGCCGGGATGATCGGTATCGATCCGCACAAGGCCTCGCATACCGCGGTGGCCCTCGACCGTCGCGAGGTGGTGCTCGGACAGGTCCGGGTGCGCGCCTGCGCGACGCAGTCCGAACAGTTGCTGTCCTGGGCGAAGCGGTGGCCGGATCGGTCGTCGGCGATCGAGGGCGCCATGGGTCTGGGCTATCTGCTGGCGCAGCGGCGGCCCAGGGCTGGTGAGCGGGTTGTTGACGTCCAGCCCAAGCTGGCGGCCCGCATCCGGCTGCTGAACAGGAAAGCGGTCAACAAGAACGATCCGAACGAGGCGCGGTCGGCGCACCTTCAATCCGTTCGCGGAGAACGCCGAACAAAGCCACAGCCGCACTTGACAACAAAGGGGCCTCGGTATCGTGCGGCGCCAAACAACCGGATCATGCCAATGCGCACGGTGACTGGAAGCATCGGATGGCTCACGATTCGTGTGAGTAGCGCGACTCGGCAGTGGTCGGGGCGGACTGGTCGGGCAGGGATGGCCAGCGCTGCGAGGCCCACTCCGACCAGGTCGCGTGCTCCGGTGGGACCGGTGGAATCTGAGAACCTCGCAGTTCGTCGTCGTCCGGCGCTTGAAACTGAGCCCGCCACTGCGCAAGTTCAACATCGCTCATGTGGAACGTTTGACCGGGCGTGGTCGCGAACCGATTTGTGACACGCCTGCGTTGCTCCTCGTGTTCAATCGGCAGGTAGACGACTTGGCTACGCGCACCGACTGTGCCAGCGATCCAGCGGAGCGCTGATCGCTCGTCCTTTCCCCAGAACCCGAAGTCGAAGACGACATTGATGCCCAGCTCTGCGGCCCGCATGCCGAGCTGAATCAACTTGCCCTCAACGAGGTCGCGTCTATCTGGTGGGTTCTGGTCGCCAAACAGCGCGATCTGCCACTCGTCTGGCGTTAGCCGCAGAGCCGACGCACTGATCTCTAGTTCTTTCGCGTGAATGGTTTTCCCTGCGCCTGGCAGGCCGACGATCAGGTAAACGATGGCAGATCCGACGCGCGGATCGGTCCGCTCGGGGTGCTTGTGTGCGTACATGGGGCGGTCCTGAGGGATGGCAGGGGCCAGGCAACGGGATATGGGCGCCCGGCAGGACGCCGGCGGCGCGGAACCGAGAGACTCTTACCTACAGACTGTCCCAACGCCGTCAGCGAAAACGGCAGGGACGAGTCACCGACGCACCCGCACACATGTCCGCAACTGTACCGGTCCGTCGCAATTGACTGCGCCTGCGCTGGCTGTCGACGCTATCGAAATGATCGAAATGGCACGTCGGTGGCACCGGTAGCGCGGAGACGGACCGTTGTAGGTCGCCTCGACGCCGCCGTTCAATCAGACATGCTCCGGCGTCGCCGACGCGTGCCGAGCAGCGTCAGCAACCCAACCAAGTAGGAGGCGGCCAGACCGGCCAGGAGAGCGCAACGTTGGTGCCGGTGAAGGCGCCCCCGCCGTTGGATGAACCAGCTATCCGCTCGGCTGCTCAGCGAGTGTCGTGCTGCGTGATGATCATGGGCGGCCGGGTGTGATGGTGCCGGACTCGTAGGCGAGCACGACGGCTTGGATACGGTCGCGCAGCTCCAGTTTGGTGAGGATGCGACCGATGTGGGTCTTGACCGTGGTCTCGCCGACGAACAGCTGCTGGGCGATCTCTCGGTTCGACAGGCCGCGGGCGAGAAGCCGGAACACTTCGGCCTCGCGGGTGCTGAGCTGGTCGAGTTGCGGCGCCGGCGCGTGGGCGCGCGTCGTGGCGAACTCCTCGATGAGCCGGCGGGTGATGGACGGGGCGAGCAGCGCGTCGCCGGCCGCGACCATCCGCACCGCGTGGGCCAGCTCTTCGGGTGGGACGTCTTTGAGCAGGAAGCCGCTAGCGCCGGCGTGCAGTGCGTCGTAGACGTACTCGTCGAGGTCGAAGGTGGTGAGGATGAGGATCCGCACGTCGCGGGTGCGGTGGTCGGCGAGGAGGCGGCGGGTTGCTTGGATGCCGTCGAGGCCGGGCATCCGGATGTCCATCAGGACTACGTCCGGGCGTGTCTCGGTGCTCACGTCGACGGCTTCCTCGCCGGTGGCCGCTTCCCCGACGACCTCGATCCCGGGTTGGGTGGCCAGAATCAGCCGGAACCCGGCGCGCACCAGGTGCTGGTCGTCGGCGATCACCACGCGGGTCACGGCTGCGCCGCCAGGGCGACGCCGGGTGCTGGTCGGGTGCTGGCGAGGTCGAGCCGCGGCTGGCGTGGTGCGCGCTCGCCTCCGTTGCGCAGCACGCCGAGGATCTGCCGCAGCTGGACGAGGGCCTGGCGTCCGGTCGCCTCGATTGCGGCGATGGCCTCGACGGCACCGCGCGGGTCCGCGGTCAGTTGAGCCTCGGCCGCTTCGGCCTGGATGACCATCGTGGTGACCAGGCGGGCGACGATGGTGTGCAAGTCGCCGGCGATGCGCATCCGTTCCCGCTGCTGTGCGAAGAGGGCGTGTTGATCGTGTTCGGCGGCGAGGCGTTCGGTCGCGGCGCGCAGGTCGGTGACGAGCTGTCGCTGGTTGCGGGTGACCCTTCCGGCCAGCCACACGAGGGCGGCCGTGAGCGCGCCGCCGAAGGCGACGCCGGCCGCGGTGTGCTGGGCGACGCTGGCGGCGAGCACGCCGGCGATCAGCGCGCCCAGCCCGGCGAGCGCCCTCGGGCGGCCGCTGTAGGCCGCGATGGTGTAGGCGCCGACGAACAGCGCGTACGTGGCGACGACGCTGGGGCGTTGCGGGGATGCGATACCGCCGGACAACGCCAGGGCGAGCCCACCGACGGCGATCAGGAACGTGAGTGGGACTCGGCGGCGGAGCACACCGGCCACGGCCATTGCAGCGACGAGAATGACGCTCAGCGCCAATGGTCCGGATCGATGCGTGCTGGTTACTGCTTCAATCTCGAGCGGGACCAGCCACGCCAGCGAGAACAGCGCATCGACCTGCCACCGGCTCGGGTGCCGACTCGATCGGGCGCTGGCCGAGCTGCCGATGCTCGGCCGTTGCCCCATCGCTGTCGGCGCGAGCGGCAGTCGCGCGTGCACCGCGAACCCACCGGCCGCGGTCGGGCTGGCGTGCAGTTCGCCGCCGTGCAGCGCCACGCGCTCGCGCATACCCACCAGACCGTTACCCGAGCCCGGCGGGGCCGGGGAGCGCGCGGGCCCGCTGTCGACGACGGTGATCTCGACGGCATCCGCGGTCACGTTCATCGTCACGTCTGCGGTGGCCGACGGCGCGTGCTTGCGCACGTTCGTCAACGCCTCCTGCACGATCCGGAACGCGGCCAACTCCACATCGGCCGGCACGTTCGCGCTTGCATCGAGCTGCAGCCGAACGGGCATGCCAGCCCGCCGGGCGCCGTCGATCAGCGGCGGCAACTGCGCGAACCCGAGGGCCGCGGCCGCGAATGCGTCCTCACCGCGCCGCTGCGACCCGACGACGCTGTGCAGATCGGCCAGCGTTTCGCGCCCGGACGCGGCGACGACCCGCATCGCGGCACGAGCCGTTGCCACGTCGGACGCGGCGTGCAAGCGCGCGGCGCCTGCCTGGATCACCATCACACTGACACAGTGCGCGACCACGTCGTGCAGCTCGCGCGCCACCCGGGCGCGCTCCTCGACAACGGCACCCGCTCGCACCAGGTCCTGCTCCTCCTGAAGCCGCGAGCGTGCCTCGCCCAGATCGCGTAGCAGCGTGTCGCGCCGTGCGACAACCAGCCCGGCCACGATCGGCGCCACGGCAAGTGGCAGCCAGCTGAGCATGTCCGTGCCGAGCGAGAAACCGGCGTCGAGCTCGATCCCGGTGACCGCCGCCAGCGCGTACCCGGCAACCAGGCCCACACGCAGGCGCGAGGCCACCAACCGTCCCACCGCGTAACAGCTGAGCACGATCGCGATCGAGACGAACACGCCCTGCGTGTCCTGCCCCGATATCTGATAACCAACGACCGCGCTCAGCGCGACCGTCGCAGCCAGCGCCGGGGCGAGCCTGCGCCACCCCACCGCACTCGTGCACACCAGCGCGGCCACCACGGTCGCCGGCACCGTCTTGTCATGCGGCAGCGTCGTCACAGCCCACAGTGCGCCGCCCATCAGCGCCGCCGCGGCGGCGACATCGACCCCAACCGGGTACGCGTGGAGCAGCTGCCAGCTCCGCAGGAGGAGCCCGCCAGCGGAGCCCATGGCGCGCAGCGTAACCCTGCGGCGCCTGCCCGACGTCCTCCCGGAGCAGGACCTCGACTCCATCCCGAGGACGACCATGAATCACCGCTCAGGCCACGCCCAACCCATCCGCCGGCCGACGCGCAGACACCAGCCGGCTGCCAGCCTTGCCCCGACACGTTCCACCGAAAGGAACCCGACATGACCTCGACCACCAGTAGCGCGCCCCGCGCGCTGACCGCCAGGACCCGCACAGTCCGACGCGAGGCGTGGACCGGAATCGCCTTCCCGCTCCTGTTCATCGCCAGCATCGCGGCCAGCAACCCGCCCGCCGACAACGCTTCGAACGCGACCTGGATTGCCAACTACACCGGCACCACCCAACAGATCCGGCACCTGGCCACCGGCGTCCTGCTCGTCCTCGCCGGACTGTGCCTTGCCGCATTCCTCACCGCGCTGTGGCGCCGCATCCGCGACCTCGCACCCTCGATCAGCCCGTTGCCGCTCGTCGCCGCCGCGGCAGCCGCCGCGTGCATCGGCTCCGGCGGCGTCGTCATGGCCTTCGTTTCCGGCGGCGAACTGATCGGCAAATACCCGCTGCCCAGTGCGGACGTGTTGCGGCTCAGCAGCGATCTCGGGTTCGCCCTCGTCGGCGTCGCCGGCATGCTCGCCGCCGCCCTCGCCGTCGTGTGCCTGAGCGTGCAAGGCAAATCCGCCGCAATCATCGGCCGCAAGACCCACCTGCTAGGCGTCATCGTCTCCATCGTGCTGCTCGCCGGCGCCGCATTCATCCCCGTCTTCGCGCTGCTGATCTGGACCGCCCTCATCGCGATCCAATGGCTCCGCACCTGAACAGATCAGCGCGCAGAACGCACCAGACTCCAACGCCACCGACACCACGCGGTCGTGCGGAATCGGCGATCACCGCAGACTCGGGATCACGTGGGGTGGTGACGCCGCCGCTCCGTCCAATCTCAAGTCTCGAGCTGCGGGAGCTGCGACACCGGGACACGTACCGTCCCGCGATGACATTGGTCGCGTTCGTAGCACAGGGCAGCCTGCCAGAACGCCGCTGTGACCTCAAGGTCAACGCAGTCAAGAGTGATGTCGATGCGCATACCTATCACCATGCCCCGGCGCCCTCGACGCACACCATGCCCGGCGCCCGACCCAAGCGCGGGACGATGAGGCGATGCCCGCTCCTCGATCGCTCACTGCGACAACGGGGACGCCGCGGCACGACGCGCCAGTGGATCATGGCCGTGCCTGCGTGCGTCGGTTGGGAGTGTTCGCCGTGGTCGGCGTGTCGTGTTCGAGCAGTGCGCCGACGAGCGATTCGCCGACGAATTCGCCGTAGCGTTCGGGTGTCCAGCGGCGGGTGAGGACGAGCAGGCGGTAGAGCTCGGGTGAGCTGTAGGTCCACATGATGTCGGCTGTCTCGGCGATCGTCCGGCCGCCGCGCAACGCCGTCTTGCCGGCCAGCGTGCGGGCCACCTGGGTCATCCTGGCCAGTCGGGCGCCTTCGAGTTCGGCTTGCAGCTCGGCCAGCGCGGGGTCGCTCTCGGCGGCGGTGGCGAGCAGGAGCAGGAGCGGCGCGATGCGCGGTGCGACTTCGGTGGTGAGCGTGCCGAGGCCGCGGAGCAGCGTCGTGGGGTCGGTTTCGGCGGTCTGCATCGCGTCTGAGCGCTGCTCGGCGGGGATGGGGCCGGCGCCGGTGAGCGCGTCCGCGCACACGGCACGAAGCAGGCCTGGCTTGCCGCCGAAGGACTTGTAGATCGTGTCGGGCGATGCGTCGGCGTCGGCGGCGATCGACGCGATCGTGGTGGCGGTGTAGCCGTCGCGCAGAAATCGGTGCCGTGCGGCGTCGATGATCGCCTGTTGGGTGCGGCGCGCCTGTGCGCGTCGGCGGGAGGCGTCGTAGCGGCGGGGCTTGACAGACTCCACAGGTTTGCTCCATAGTCATAGAACGAATCCAGTTCCCTGGATTAGAATAGATCGTCGGCCGGGCAGCCGCAATCACCGCGGTCGGTCTGCCCGCCGTCAGTGATCGGAGAGTCATGTCCCAGCCCGCGCGTAGCCCAGAACCCATCGCAGTCGTGGAGCGGCTGCGGGATGCCAGCAACGCGCACGACCTGGAGGGGATCGTCGCGTGCTTCGCAGCCGATTACCGCAACGAGACGCCGCTGCATCCCGCGCGCGGGTTCGTCGGGAACGAGCAGGTGCGTCGGAACTGGACGCACATCTTGGCCGCGATCCCCGACGTGTCGACCGAGATCGTCGCATCTGTCGCCGACGGGGACACGGTATGGAGCGAGTGGCAGCACCGCGGTACACGTGCGGACGGCTCGCCGCATCTGATGCGCGGCGTGATCGTGTTCGGCGTGCGTGACGGCGTGATCGCGACTGCCCGGTTCTTCCTCGAGCCGGTCGACGAGTCCGGCGAGAGTGTCGACGGCGCCGTGCGGCGCCAGGTCAGACCGGGAACCTCATGACCGGCCGAGTGCTGGTTGCCGGGGGCACCGGGCGGCTCGGCACGCTGGTCGTCACCGCTCTCGCCGCGCGCGAGGTGGACGTGCGAGTGCTGACCCGCGACCTGCGCCGGGCCGATCATGTAGCCGGTGCGCACGTGGAAACCGTCCTCGGCGATGTACGCGAGCCGGCGAGCCTCGCCGTAGCCGCAGCCGGTGTCGAGGTGGTGTTCTCCGCGGTCCACGGCTTCGCCGGGCCTGGCGGCGTCACGCCCGCGTCGGTGGACCGCGACGGCAACGTCCACCTGATCGAAGCCGCCCGCGCCGCCGGCGCCGATGTGGTGCTCATGTCGGTGGTCGGTGCCGCGCCAGACAGCCCGCTCGAGCTATTGCGGATGAAGCACGCAGCCGAGACGGCGCTCACCGCCAGCGGCGTCCCGTTCACCATCGTGCGGGCCACAGCGTTTCTCGAGCTGTGGATCGACCTGCTGCGCCGAACCGCCGGACGCTCGAACCGGCCACCGGTGTTCGGCCGCGGACGCAACCCGATCAACTTCGTCTCAGTGCGCGATGTCGCCGCACTCGTCGAGCGGGTGGTGACCGACCCTACGTCCCGCGCTCAGACGTTGCAGATCGGCGGGCCGGACAACCTGACCCTCGATCAGTTGGCGCGCATGGTCGCGGCCGACCTCGGTGCTGCCACCACCCCTCGACACGTGCCCCGGGCGGCGCTGCGCGCCATGGCCGCCACCGTCGGCCGCGTCCGTCCCGAACTCGACCGGCAGGCCCGCGCGGCGCTGGTCATGGGCCGCGACGACATGAGCTTCGACGACCGCGCAGCGCGCGCTCGGTTCGCGGACCTGCGCTGCACGTCGGCGACCGAGCTGCTGCGATGACCGGGCCCTGCGGCGTGGCCTTCGCGACCGCGATCCGTACCGCAGCACGGTTTTCGCACCCGTCAGGGCCTTCGCAGCAGCAGACGGGTCCAGGCGTCGATGAGCCAGTCGCGGAACTGGTCGGGGGTCCAGCCCCGTTCGCGCACGAGCAGGTCCCAGTACTCGGCGGCGTTCATGCTCCAGATGATGTCGGCGACCTGCTCGTCGGTGAGGTCGTCGCGCAGTTCGCCGGTGCCGCGCAGGTCGGCGGCGAAGGCGCGCATGTTCGTTGCCCGCCGGGTCGCGATCTCGCGCCACAGGCTCGCGCAGTCGGCGTCGGTGGCGGCGGCGTCGCGCAACGCCAGGAACACCGGTGCCATCCGCTGCTGGATGGCGGTGATCGCCTGGGCGTAGATGGTGATCTTGGCCGGTGCGGTGTCGGCGGCGCCGATGCGCAGGACATAGTCGCGCTGTTCGGCGGGGACCGGTCGCTCGGTGCCGGAGATCGCGGTCTCGACGAGTTCGCGCAGCAGGGCCGGTTTGCGTCCGACCGTGGTGTAGATCGTGTCCGGCGCGACCCGCGCGCGCTCGGCGATCTGCGCGATGGTGGTCGCGGTGTACCCGTTGGCGATGAACAACTCCCGGGCCGCGGACAGCACCGCGGCGCGGGTGGCAGCGGCCTGCTCCGCGCGCCGAGGCGAGTGGTAGCTCCGGGTGCCGGTGCGCTTGGCCTTGACGTCCTCGCCCATCGGCCGTACGGTCTCCCTATTCATCCGAAACTCATTCGGATAATATATCAGGAGGCCGGAGTCATGGTCTACGCCTTCATCCAGGACGTCCCAATCGGGGAAGAGCTCTACCGCCGCATCGTCGACAAGATCGGCCCCGAACCGTTCGCCGGCGGCCTGCTGCATCTGTGCGTTCGCGAACCGGAGGGCAAGCTGCGCTACATCGACGTGTGGGAATCCGAACAAGCCTGCACCCGGGCCTTCGAGGAACGCATCCACCCCGCCGTCAACGCCGCCTTCGGCGGCCAGCGACCCACCCAGGAGCCCGTCGTCCATCGCCTCGACGTGCTGCACGCCAGCGGCAGCTTGCTCAAGCCGACCTGGTCATAACGCTGGCCAGCAGCCGGACCCCCCCGCCCAGGCGAGGCGGGAGGCCCCGCCGCGGGTGGGTGTTGCTGCCCCTGAATTGCGGGCACGCCCGTCCCGGCCGGCCGGCCCACCGGGAAGCCGGTGCGACGGCGCTGCTGCTCAGCTCTGTTCGCTGCAGTAGCCGGCGATGAGAGCGGTGAGTGCGCTGCTCCAGATGGGTTCGGCCTGCGTCGCGGGAAGCAGTTCACGGGTCTCCAGTGCCGCCAAGCCCTCGCACAGCGCGTGGAAGCCGGTGGCCACCTCATCGACGCTATGCCGGCCCAGTCCTACCTGGTCCTGCAGGCGCAGCACTCTGGCCTGCAATACGACCCAGGCTCGCGCGGCAGAGGCTCCGATCTGGCGTGCCTGGTCCGGGGTCGCGCTCAGCTGCAGGACGCCGAGCTGGAACAACGCCGGATGTTCCAGCGTCAGGGCACGAAAGCCGCGCACCCCGGCCGCCACCAGATCCGCAGCGGCGTCCTCCGTGACCGGCAACGCCTGCACCGTCGCCGCGAGCAGGTCCCAGGTCCGCGCGCCCAGCGCGGCGATCAGTCCCTCCTTCGAGCCGAACAGGCTGTAGATCGCCCGGGTCGTGGTCTGGACCTGATCGGCGATCCCGCGCACCGACACAGCCGCCAGACCCTGCGTGGCCGCGACCTGCTCGGCGGCCTCCAGCAGCGCGGCGGCGGTCCGCGCGTCGTGGTGTTTGGGTCGGCCCATCTTGACAGCATATCGTAACGCTGTTACGTTACGTCGTAACGAAACTGAGGACAGCATGACAGACAACAGGGAACGCCGTGACCGTGCGCGCAGGGCGGTCGGCATCCGCACCGCCCGCGACCTAACGCACCGAGCCTAACGCTGACCGCAGCGGAGACCGTGATGACGTTGCACCACTCATCCGCGCGCGGCGCTTCGGCGTTGGTCACAGCAGGCTGGCCGCTGTGCCGGCGTGGGTGGGTGAGCCGCTACTGCACGCGGCGAGTCGTGAACGTGGACACGCTGGTGAATGCGCCCGGCGCGCCGGCCCTTCTCGCGCCGCCGGACCTGACCGTGATCAGCATCCATCCGCCCGGTCCGTGCCGTGCCCGGGCCAGCGGCTACACAGTCACGTTCACGCCGATCCTCATGCCGAGCCCCCCGCCTCGCTGCCACACGCTGCGTGAGATGAGCCGATGACGCACCCGCGAGGAGTCGACATGCCCGAATCGCACCGAAACGAGTTCGCTAGCCGCAGCGCTGAGACGCCGGCGGCCACCGCGACCGAACCGGTCTCCAGCATCATCGCCAGCGGTGACCGCGCGGCCTGGTCCAGCGCCGCACTGGTCATTGCGCTGACCGATCGGGGTGCCGGCGAGCTGCACCGCGGCGCCGTCGAGGTGCTGCGCGCCCTGGGCCTCGACGTCGAGACAGGCCTGCCTCGACTCGATCCTCGCGGCGCCGCCGCCCAAGCGGCCGCGCCGTTGCTGCAGACCGCCGCCCTACTCAGTCACGACGCTCCAGTGTGGGCCGCCCAGAGCGACGACGCGCTGCTCGCACAGGGACGCGCCAGCGCGCAAGGCGCCGCAGCGTTCGCTAGATTCGGGCTGCCGATGCTCCCCGGACTTGCCGAAGCCCTGGGCCGCCCAGGCGCGCGGATGCTCGACGTCGGCACAGGCGTGGCAGCGCTAGCAGTCGCCTACGCCGAACTGTTTCCCGCGCTGACCGTCGTAGGACTTGATGTGCTTGCCCGTGTGCTCGCCCTTGCCGCCGACACCGTCGCCGCGAGCAGCGTCGCGGACCGCGTGATCTTGCGCAAGCAAGACGTGCGCACCCTCGACGAGCACGCCACTTACGCGCTGGCCTGGATACCCGCCCCATTCGTGCCCGAAACGGCGCTTCGCGAAGGCATCCCTCGTGTTGCCTGCGCCCTGCAGCCAGGCGGCTGGGTCATGACCGGCCACGGAAAGTTCGCGACCGACGCCATCGACAACGCGCTGAGCCGGTTCAAAACAATCGCCTACGGCGGCACCGCCCTCAACGACGCACAAATCCAGACACTGCTGCGCGAGGCCGGGCTGATCGACGTCGCGACCATTCCCACACCCCCCGGCGCCCCAGCCATCACCGTCGGCCGCAAAACACCGAACTGACCCATGGCCTGTTACTGACCAGGGGACCGACGAGCGCACAAGCGATCAAGATGCTTGATCCACTCCCGGGAGCATCGCCGGTGCCCGAACCCGTCCCGCAGAATGTTGGTTCACCATGACCCGTCGGGAGGATCCCGATGCCCGACTCTGACACCCGGTACTGGGTGTTCAAAACTGGTCCCGCCGCGGCCGCCGACATTTCCGGCCGACATGATCGACGCCGAGAGGGCGGTGACGGCCGAGCACGTCGCCGACTGGACCGAGCTTCGCGATCGCGGCACGGCCATGGCCTTCGGCCCGGCTGGTGACCCGGCCGGGGTGTGGGGTCTCGCAGTGGTAGAGGCCGGCCCAGGCGTCGACGTCGAACAGATTCGGGCTCACGACCCGGTCGGTCCGCCGCCATCACCTCGGCGGTGTCGAGATCTATCCCATGCTCGCGGACGTGGTTCGCCCTCGATCCGGCGCCACGTCCTGACCGGCATGCTTCGGCGACTGGGCTAGTGCGCGGCATCGGTCGACGACGCAGGCCAATGCGCGCACGTCGCTATCGCAATCGGCGATCTTTCACCGGACGCGTGCTCAACACGGCATAGAAAGACGCTTCGCGCCGACAGAGGCATGGTCGGAATCGCTGATGAAAGCCGGTCAAGTCGAAGAGGTCTGCTCCGACCGCAAGATCCCCATGCGCACGATGTCCTCGTACGCACCTCGGACCCACGCGTGCTGGCGCTGCCGTCCCTCGATCACGAAGCCCGCCTTCTCGTACGCGCGGATCGCGGCGACGTTCGATGAGATCGCCTGTAGGTGAATCCGGCGGAGGTTATGACGCAGGAATCCGAACTCGACGAGTTGGATGATCGCAGCCGTCCCGATGCCGCGGCCTCGGGCGGTCGATACCAAATTGATCCCGGCCTCGGCGTGGCGGGCGAGGAAGTCGAAGTCGAACAGCGAGGCGCCGCCAACAGCCGTGCCATCGACGTCGATCACAAGAGACACGGGGTCTCCGGGGGCGTCGCTGTCGGCGGTGCGGGCGAGCCGAGCGTCGAAGCGATCCCTCGTTAACGGGCGCGGCGCCTGCGCGCCCCGCTCTTCCCAGGTGTCTAGGTCAGCGGCGATCTCGAACAGGAGATCACGGTCGTCGTCGATGCGCGGTCGCAGCGACACGGAAGGCATCTCGGGCACAGCGAGGACACTACTTCGGCCTCAGCAATTAGCACGCCAGGCCCGACCGTCGCCCCGCTCGCCGATCGTCGCGCGGGACGCGCTGCGGGATCGTCGCGCCGTGCGCGGGATTGCTGCTTTGAGGCTCTGCCGGTGGAACGGTCGGGCGCGTGTCTTGTGTCGTCATGCCGGGGTGAGCCGTTTCCGCCGGTGGTGGCTTGAGCGGTGTGTGGGTGGGATAGGAGCAGCCCGATTGTTAGGAGCAGTCCTCAGAGCAGGAATCAGGGTCCCAGAGGACGGCGTGCCAGCGCAGCGCACTTGGGTCGGCATGTGCGCCGCGCCGCAGGAGGCCGGACACGACGGCCACGCCGACCGCGGTGAGGACACTGCCGAGGACGATCGCAGCCACCCACGCCAGGACGCGCAGCAGACGTCGCGGCCTGTCCGCGCTGTGTGAGCGCAGGACGGCGAGTACGCCGAGCGCGCTGACAGCCAGTTTGACCGCGACGGTGAGCCACGCGGCCGCCACCAACGCGCCACCACGGCGGCTGTGCGGCGCGACCGCGCTCCCGACAGTGCTCAGCAGCGCGGTGCCGCCAGCAGGCCAGTACGCGCTGATCCCCGCGTACAGCACGCCGAGGACCGTTGCGGAATACCCAGCGGCCGCGGCCGAGTGCATCCTCCGCCAGCCCGCCGCAGATTGGATCACTGTGTCACCGGGGGCCGGCCGGTTGGTGATGCCGTGACGTCGCGGGCCGGGCGAGTCCGTCGGCGCCGTGGTCGTGTCACCCAGCCGGCGAGCACGGTGCCGACTATGAACTGCGCGTAGGCCGCGTCGAGTGGCCCGTTGCGCAGGAGCAGGCGATGGTAGACGGCGCCGAAGATCACGTCCGCGAGGTCGTCGAGGTTCAGAGTGACCGGAAGCTGATCTTCATCGACCGCGAGCTGGAGGCGCTGGAGGGCGTCTGCTCGCCGCGGCCGCAGGTATCGCTCGAGCAGGTCGGCGCGCAGCGCCGGGTCGTGCTGGGCTTCGCCGATCAGCGCGCCGAGGTGGGGTCCGAAGCTCTCATCGGCGTAGAGCTCGACAACCTGGGCGATGCGGGCTCGCATGTCGGCCAGCACGTCGCCGGTGTCTGCGGTGGGCACTCGGGCGGCGACCCCTTCGAGGGCGTCGAGCACGACGGCCGCCTTCGAGGGCCACCACCGGTAGATGGTCTGCTTGCCGACGCCGGCCCGGGCGGCGATCGCCTCCACGCTGACCTTGGCGTATCCATTCGCCCGGCACAGCGACAGTGCGGCGTCCAGTATGGCAACGCGCGAGCGCTCGCTTCGCCGGGAGGCGAGCGGCTTCGTGGTCGACCCGGACACTTGATGACGCTAGCACGAGACGAGACGGTACGTCTTGTCAGCACCTACGTACGCAGTTACGTTTAGACGAGGCGTCTCGTCTCGATCCGTTGAAGGCAGCGTCGGTGTGCGGGCCAGTACGAGAGCTGTGTCAGGGAGCGAACCAGGCGCATGTGGCGACGGTGTTGCCCGGCGGCGGACCGCACTCGGTGCCGGTCTGGATCGGCGGCGAGGGTGAGCGGGTGGTCTTCTTCAACGGGCCGGGTTCGCGTGAGGCGCGCACCATCGGCGGTGATCCGCGGGTGGCGATCTCGACCACCGACCGGGACCAGCCCTTCCACATGGCGATGATCCGCGGCCGCGTCGTCGACCGGCTTGACGGTGAGGACGGCTGGCAAATTATCGACCGAGTCTCGACCGCTTATACCGGCGGGCCCTACCCGCGCGGCGAGCAGCGGATTGTGTTCCTGGTCGCGCCCGAGCAATTGACGACGACGGCGTACGGATGAGCGAGACAGCCGGCGAGCCGAACCCTAGCCACGGATTTCGAGTCCGGACCGACGACCTCGAAGCTCAGCTGGCAGCCGCAGCGCTCGCGGCCGGGGATGCGACAGGCTGGTTTGATCAGCTCTACGCGGCAGGCGAACGGGGCCGGATCGCCGTCCCGTGGTCCAGGACAGAGGCGCACCCGCTGCTGCTCGACTGGGCAGGTGCGCGCGACCTGCACGGTCACGGCCAGAAAGCGGTCGTGGTTGGCTGCGGGGTTGGGCGCCGACGCCGAATACTCTGCTCGCTCGGGTTCACGACAACAGCCTTCGACATCTCACCGGCCGCCATCCGCCTCGCCCGCCGTCGACATCCGCACTCGCAAGTCCACTACACGACAGCCAACCTGCTCGAGCCTTCCCCGGAGTGGTAGCGGGCGTTCGATCTGGTAGTCGGAGTGGTAGCGGGCGTTCGATCTGGTAGTCGAAATCATCACCGTGCAAGCCCTACCTGAGCCGTCCCGCCACGACGCCATCGTCAACGTCGGCCGCCTCGTCACTGTGGGCGGCACCCTGCTGGCGATCGAGGAGACCCCTCCTGTCAACGGCGCAACCAGGCAGCCGCCGCCCTGGCCGCTGCGACATGACGAAGTCCAGTCCTTCGCCACCGACACGCTGGACACGGTCGCGATCAACGTGCTCCCCCTCGCCAGCGAGCCGAACCAGCAGCGATGGGTAGCCCACTTTCGCCGGCCCGCGTCCGAGCCATCGAATGCGGGCTCGCGATGACGAGGCCGCAAACCCGCACGGCTAACGATCCCCACAGCCGTCCGTCGGCGGGACGGTCGAGGTTCACCGTTTCGACGACATCGCGAGTCGACGTACCGGGCAAGGCTCGCGATCACTCATCGCGAAAGATGAGTCGGACACCGCACACAAAGGATGCGGCAGCGCAGGTCGTCGGATCTGCAGCCGTTGAGCGTGCTGCTGCGCCGGGTGCACGAGGCCGATGGCTATCCCACCGTGTGGCCGGGCGACGTCGACGCCTGGCTGATCAGCAGGCGGGGGTACGGAGCGTGGGTCGCCGAGGGGAGTTCGACGACGAGGTTGTGGGGAACGTCGGCATTGCTCGCCCAGGTTCGCCGGCCGCCACAGTGGCTGGGGTGCGCGCCACCGGGTGGGCGGTCGAGCAGCTGGCGGAGGTGACCCGGCTTTTCACCGCACCGGAGGTCCGCGGCGCAGGGGTCGGACGGTGCCTGCTGCAGCGAGCCGTTGAGGCCGCGCACGCGCGTGGCCGGTCCTGGACGTTCGTCATGACGGTCGCCCAGGAGCATCCCGGCTCTACCAGGCGTGCGTATGGCGCATCGTCGGCAGCGCTCCCCGCCGGCTCACCCCGGCGGTCGAGCGGATCTTCGACTGCTGGACCGGGCCCGCACCGTCCACCTGAACCGCATGCGGATCACCGATCGGCACGCCCGAGCGACCGTCTGAGGCTGAGCAGAAGCGCACCGAAGCGTTGTGCGCGGGATCCGATCTGCCCCGGTGGCTGGGTGGTGGGAGGGTGTCCGCCCACGGGTTCGCCGATGAGTCTTTGTGTTGCGCACGGTCTATGTAGCAAGGCTGGTCCGCGTGGCCCGGCGCGGTGCAGATGCAGGAGAGAGGTCGGTGGACGGGGTGAATGACGCACCCGTGGGCGGCAGCATCCTGGGCAGCCTGCACTCGGTCGACGGCACAGCACTCGTGAGATTGGAGAACCGCTTCGACGCCACGATCGACGAGCTGTGGTCAGCGTTAACCGATCCGCTGCGTCTAGTCCGGTGGCTCGGCGACGTCGAGGGTGACCTGCGCCCGGGTGGTGAGTTTCGCGCCCGCTACTTCGCAAGCGGATGGGAAGGCACAGTGCGCGTCGACGCCTGCCAACCGCCCCGGCGGCTGCTTCTGCACACCAAGTCGGCCGAGGAACCCGACGCCGTCATTGAGGCTCGCCTGACCGACGACGGCGAACAGACCATCCTGACCGTCGAGGATCGCGGTCTGCCGCTCGAACACATCGCAGCCTACGGAGCTGGCGACCAGATCCACCTCGAAGATCTCGCCGCCTACCTCGCCGGCGGTGAACGCCGCGACGCGCGGGCGCGATTCGCAGTCCTGCACCCGGCCTACCAACGCCTAGCAGCCGAACTCACCTGAACGACTTGCCGAACGGGTGTCCTGAACAGCGCGACGACGTCCGGCGTCCGCACGAGCCACCCTCGGCAGGCGCTCGGAGATTCCGCTGGCGGATCGTCCACGGGACGACGTGATCTTGACGAACGGCATCATGGGCGACGTTTCGATCAACGGGCGGCAGATTGTCGTTCGTCAAGATCACCAAGGCCTCCGCCGGCGCCGCGTCGGTGCCGAGGCCGACGGTATCGCTCGCGTCGACGACCGGCCAGCGCTTCGCCGGAAGCGGATCCGGCTACGGTCACAACGTTCCGAGGGGCGGAGAAGCGGCACCATGACGTCGTGTGCGACCTGCTTGGCCTACCGGAACTCCTGCTCGTAGTACAGCATCCACTCGCCGGTACCCGGCGTCGCTTCCTTGGTGAAGCCGTGACGTTCATGGAAGCGCCGCGCGTCGACGTCACCCTCGTCGACACCGATCTCGAAGAACTCGACGCCGCGCGACCGCGCCTCCGCGATCGACCGCTGGAGCAGCGCGCTGCCGATGCCCTCGCCGCGCCGCTCGGGTACGACGTACAGCTCCTCGAGAATGACGGCCAGGCCGTCGACGAAGCACGTCGGGCGCAGGGCGAGGACGGCCAGCCCGAGCGGAGCGTCCCGCGGGGCGGCAGCAGGACCAAGAAACCCGTTCCAACCTCAAGGAGCCTGGCGAACCGGTCAGCGAACGCGGCCACGCCCGGCGACGGCGTTTGGAACTCCTCGTTGAAACTGTGCAGCAGCTCCCCGGCGATCTGGGCGTCGGCCCACGTCGCGGCGACGCGGATGTCGCTCATCACGCCGCTGACACTTCCACTCCTGGCTGACTTGATGAGCCGCGGGCCGATCCCGCTGCGGAGCACCGGCGTGCGAGGGGCACGGGTCGGTGGATTCTGAGCTGGTGTCTCGAGGCTGGTACCCCGCGCCCGCCCGGAGTGCTTCGCCTGTCCTCCGGGCGCCTTGTGCACCCGCGCAAGCGACTTCAACCCGCTCAGTGGCTGCACGGCGCCAGGCGTCATCGAATGCGTCGCGGGCGTCGCCGCGGTTCGTCGGCAACCCAAAGTCCGGCCAGCGAACCCACCGGGCAGCCCATTGGTTGCGGCCGGACCGGCACCGCGTTGGCCTTGGTTCTGCCGGATGAAGGCGACGGCTTTACGGGCTGGTACGCCGTCGAGGATGGCGATGCGGGGCGTCGGCGGTGGGTGATCGGCGAGTAGCTAGTGCTCCGTCTCGGTTTTAGGCGGTGAGTCGTTCGAGGGTGACGCAGCCACGTTCGATCTTGGCGAGGATCTGCTCGGCGGTGGCGGTCCAGATGAACGGTTTTGGGTTGTCGTTGTTGGTCTTCAGGTAGTCCTCGATGGCGGCGATCAGCTCGGGCACCGAGTGGAACACGCCGCGGCGCAGCGCCTTGTCGGTCAGGTCGCGGAACCAGCGTTCGGCCAGGTTCAGCCACGAGGAGGAGGTCGGGGTGAAGTGCAGCTGGAAACGCGGATGTTTGGCCAGCCAGGCCTGCACGCTCGGGTGCTTGGTGAGTCGCCGGAGGGAGTCGCACCCTCCGGCGCTCGCAGAACCGTTTATGTTGATCTTCACATAAGCGGTCGTATGTCCAGTCGCTGGTTATGTTGAGCGACGCCGCCAGCGTGGCCAGATGCTCCGTTGGCGACGCGATGTCCGGTGACGAGCGCTGAACATAATCAGAGGCCGTCGAGGAAGGCGAGCAGCGTGTCGGAGGGTCGGTATCGGCCGGGCTTGACGCCGAGAGGCGCGGTTCGCGCGATGGCCTTTTCCTTGAGGGCGGGGTCGGCGTGCTCGTAGATGTGAGTGGTCAGGGGGGCTCTCGTGACCGAGCAGCAATGCGATGGTGGCGATGTCCACGCCCTTGGCGTGCCAGGCCATGGCCGCGGTGTGGCGGAGCTGTGCGGGGTGACGCGTTTGGCGTTCAGCGACGGGCACTGGGTGGCAGCCGTATCGGCGTGTTTGGAGACGAGCACTCCCACGGTGTGGCGGCTGAGCGGTCGGCCTTGGCGGGTTGGGAACAGCGGGTCCTCGAGCGCGCCGCCGCGTTCGGTGAGCCATTGACGCAGGACCGCGGCGGTCTCCTCGGTCAGCGGCGTTGCCCGCTTCTTGCGTCCCTTGCCCAGTACCCGGATGTGGCGGCCGGTGCCGAGGTGGATGTCGCCGACGTGCAGGCCGACGAGCTCGGAAACGCGCACGCCGGTCTGGATCATTAGCGTCAGCAGGCGCGGTCGCGGCTGCCCAGCCAGGTGTTGGGGTCGGGCGCGGGGGAGCAGCGCCTCGATCTCGTTCAGGTCGAGGTAGCTGACGGTGTTGCGCTCGTGGCGCTTGGTCGGGATCGCCATCACTCGCGCGATAATGCAGGCATGCTCGGGATGTTCGAGCGCAGCGAATCGGTAGTACGAGTGGATCGCCCCGAGGCGCGCGTTGCGGGTGCGCGCACTGTTGCCGCGAACGCGTTCGAGGTGGGTGAGAAAGGCGCCGATCAACGGCGCATCGAGGTCGTCGATGTCCAACTCGAACGGCTGCTTTCCGGTCTGGGTATGCGCGAACCGCAGCAGCAACTTGAATGTGTCGCGGTAGGCGGCGATCGTGCACGGGCTGGAGTTGCGGTGCGTGATCAGCCGGTCGGTGAAGAACGCCTGCAGCACGGGCGCAAGCGCGCTGACGATGACACCTCGGGAAGCCGTTCCAAGCGCTCACTGACCATCCCCGCAGCTCTGGAACGGCTTCCAGGTACCAGTTATTCCGAGATCGGAATACCGCTATTACTCCGATTCGCGGGTTATTCCGATGCCGGCTCCTTCGAGCGTGTGATCGGCCTGCAGGGCTGGGGTAACGAACTCGGGTAGCTGTCGCCTGTCGGAATAAGCCAGAGCGTCGCTTGCCACCTGGGAATTCTTTCCCTGACGTTCCGCGCCCATGGTGAAGGTGCCGCCATGTCCGTCCTGGGCCGGCGGTTCACCGGATGAAAGGACAGTGCCATGGGGTCTACGGTGTCGGGCCTGGCTGATGCCGTGCTCGGCGTAGCGGAGGGCGTGGGTTTGTCGAGTTACACGGTCGCTCGCTACGGCAAGTGCTGCGGGGCGGTCGTGGAGTTCTACGACCGGCGAGGCGTCGACGTGTTGTCGGTCAGGGTGGTCGATGAGTTCATCGCGTGCCAGGTCGAGCGTGCGCGTCGCGGTGAGATCGGACGGAACAGGCGGAAGGCTCTGGTGCGGTCGGCTCGCATGATGCTGGAGTTCCAGAGAACCGGCGCGGTCGCCTGGCGGGTGATGAGCCCGGGCCTTGACCTGAGCGACAGGTCCCGGGAAGTCCTGGAGCAGTTCGCCGCCCAGGCTGGCCGGGACGTGGCCCCGGGATCGGTGAGGCTGCTGGTCGGCGAGATTCGCCATTTCCTGGCCTATCTCGACCGGATCGGACGGTGCGTTCTCGGCGCGGTCACGGTGGACGACGTGCGGGGGTTCCTGGTCGAGATGGCGCCCAGGCGGCCTGCGGGCATGGGCAACGTGGTGTGGTCGCTGAAGAGGTTCTTCGCCTTCCTCAACGTCGCTGGGCTGAGCGACGTCCGCGTCGATGGCCTGCTCGCGCGTGTTGCGCCGCGGCGGGTGCGGGCGCTGCCGTGCTTCACCCGTGAGGAGACCGACCGTCTGCTTGTGGGGATGGAGACCGAGACTGCCTGCGGGAAGAGGGACTACGCGATGGTTGTGCTGGCGGTTACGACCGGGCTGCGCTGCTGCGACATTGTCGCCCTGCGTCTGGACGCGATCGACTGGCGTCGTGACGAGATCCGGTTGGTCCAGGCCAAGACCTTCGAGCCGCTGGTGCTGCCGCTGCCAGCGCTGGCAGGCAACGCTGTGGCTGAGTGGCTCTTGCGCGGCCGGCCCGATTGTGAAGCCCCGGAGGTGTTCGTCCGGCTCCAGGCGCCGTTCGTGAAGCTGGGGAAATCGACGGGGTCGACCCTCATGCGCCGCCGCCTGACCCGGGCCGGTATCGAGCACGTGGCCGGCGACGGCAAGTCGTTCCATGCCCTGCGGCGCACCGCGGGGACAAGGCTCATTGAGTCGGGGGCCGGGCTGCCTCTGGCCGCGCAGATCCTGGGCCATGCCCGCATCGATTCCTCCCGCCGCTACGTCGCTTTGGCCAGCGAGCAGCTTCGCGAGTGCTGCCTGCCGTTGGGAGAGTTCGCTTGCGTCAAGGAGGGGCTGCGGTGAGCACGTTCACCAGCAATTTCGCGCCCCACATCGAGGCGATGCTCGAGTGGCGAACCTCTCTGGGGCACAGCCTGCGTGACATGAGGAACGCGATGATGGGTTTCGACAGGTTCTGCTCCTCGCGTTACCCCGGCGAAACGGTTCTGACCCGGGAGCTGGTGACCGCGTGGTGCCGGGACACGGCGACGGGCACGTGGGGCGCCTACCGGAGCCGCGCGGTCCGTGAGTTCGGTAAGTACCTGCAGCTGGTCGGCGTGGACGGGTTCATCGTGCCCTCCGCGTGGATTTCCAGGCCGACCCGCGGCCTGCCGCACATATTCACCGATGACGAGCTGACTGCCTTCTTCCGGGCGGCCGACTCCCTCGACACCGAGTACTGCAGCCCGTTCCGCGAGTACACGATCCCGGTCATCTTCCGGCTGATTCTCAGCGCGGGACTGCGCCCGCCCGAAGCCCGCCGCCTGCACCGCCGCAACGTTGACGCCGACAACGCGATGGTGCTGATCGAACGCTCAAAGCGGAACAAGGACCGCAGGGTTCCCGTTAGCGCGGACCTCGCCGGGCTGCTTGCCCGCTTCGATCGGCTGGCCGATCTACGGCGCCCGGACCGTGAGTGGTTCTTTGAGGACCAGCACGGCCATCAGTATTCCCCGGCCTGGCTCATCGCCAACTACCACCGCTGCTGCGAGCGCGCGGGCGGGATCGCACCTTGCTCAACCCCGTATTCGCTGCGGCACAATTACGCCTCTCGCACCCTGATGCGGTGGGTCGAAGAAGGCAAGGACATTGAGGCCTGGCTGCCCTATCTGGCTGCCTACATGGGGCACCAGAAGTACTCCTCGACGGCCTGGTACGTCCATCTGCGGCCCGAGCGGCTCGCGGCGACCGGCTTAACCCGCGCGGCCGGCATCATCCCGGCGGTGACGTCATGAAGACTCACCGAGACGTTGCGGACGGCTTCTACCGGCACCTTCGCGAATGGTTCACCGCGTTTCTGCCCCGCCAGCGCGGCGCAGCCCAGAACACGATCACCTCGTGCCGTCAGACCTGGACCTGCTTTTGGGCTATGTCGCTGAACATCACCGCGTCGCAGTCGAGAAGGTCACCTTCACGATCCTCGACCGGGCCACCGTCACCGGGTTCCTAGACCACATGCGGGCCAGCAAGTCGTGGACGGCCTCGACCTACAACCAGCGCCTGGCATGCATCCGCTCGTTCTTCACCTACGCGGCAGCCGCCGAACCGACGCTCGCGATCTACCTGGCCGATCTCGCCGCCATCCCGCGGCTCAAAGGCCCCACCGCAGCACCCGTGAAATACATGAGCACAACCGCCGTCACGGCGCTGCTCGCCGCCCCGGACCCGAGCACCCGGACCGGGCTGCGTGATCAGTTCTTCATGATCCTCATGTATGACCTCGCTGCCCGCGACGCCGAGATGCTCGCCATGAACCTCGCCGACATCGACACCAGACGGCTCACCGTGGACCTGCTCGGCAAAGGCTCCAAACCAAGACGTCTGCCCATCACCAGCGAGACCGCCCAGCACTTCGGACGCTACGCCGCCATTTTCCACCCCAGCCTGGAACCGGCGACCCCGATGTTCCACAGCGTGCGAAATCATCGTCCGACACGGATGTCCGACGACAACGTCGCCAGGTTCATCCGCCAGCACGCCGCTACCGCCAAAGCCAGATGTCACGAAGTTCCGGCCCGGGTCCACCCACATATGCTCAGGCACTCACGGGCGATGCACCTCTACCAGGGTGGCATGCCGCTGGCCCTGCTCACCGAATGGCTCGGTCACGCCGACCCCGAGACCACGCTCATCTACGCAAACGCCGACACCGAGATGAAGCGCCACGCTCTGGAAAAGGCAAACAGCGCAACAACTCGTAGCCCGTTCCCGCCTCCGCTATGGCACGACCGCGAGGACATCATCCAGCGCCGGTGCGGACTCAAGCAGTGACACCAGATTATTCCGACAGGCGACACCTACCCGAGTTCGTTACCCCAGCCCTGCAGGCCGATCACACGCTCGAAGGAGCCGGCATCGGAATAACCCGCGAATCGGAGTAATACCAATAGGTGCTGGCCGGGTCGGCGTGCCCGAGATATGTCGACAGCAACGGCATCCGCCTGTCGACGTTCTCCCCGGCGCGATACCAATCGATCAACGTGTGCACGGCGAAGGCATGCCTGAGGTCATAGGGGCGCGGTCGGGCACGGGAGCCGGCCCCTTCCAACCCGACCTGGCGGACCAGGTTGAGGAACGTCGCGTTGAGTTCCTCGCGGCCCATCCGTCGTCCCCGAGCCGACAAGAAGAACGCCGGCGAAGGTGGTGCCGGGAAGCGGGCATCACTCAGGCCGGCGTAGCAGCGCAACGCGCCGACCGTGCTCTGGTGCACCGGCACGTCCCGCTGCTTGTTCTTCTTACCGGCGCGCACGTGCACCACGCCGTTGTCCAGGTCGACGTCGGCCCTGTCGAGTCCGAGGGCTTCCCCCGGTCGAGCGCCGGTGACGGCCAGCAGCCCGACCAGCGTCTCGTGGCGCGCCGCACGCAACGCCGGGCGCAGTTGCCGCGCCGCGCCCATCAATGCCGCGATCTCGGCCTCGGAGTAGACGTAGGGGGTGATGCGCGGACGGTGCCCTGGCAGCAAGTCAACCGGCGGGACCTCGCTGGCCGGGTCGATCGTGGCCAGGTACCGGGCGAATCTTCGCGCGACCGTGAGCCGCTGGCGCCACGTGAACGGATGGACGTCGACTGGCAGCCGGGCCCACGCCAACGCCAACTCGGTGGTGATCCGGTGTGCACCAGCTCGGTCGAGGAAGGCGACGAAGCCTTCGAGCGTGCGTCCGTCCTGGGGCATCGTGAAGCCGTGTCGACGACGAATGCCCAGGTAGTCATCCAATGCCGCGCGTAGCACGCTCACGACACACCGCCGTGGGCGTCGACGGGCCAGGGGCGTGCCAGCGCACGCAGCGCGGCGTGGTCGACCTTCGCGCAAATCGCGGTGGTCTTCTGCTCGCGGTGACGAAGCACCTGGCCGATCTCGGGCAGCGAGGCCCCGGCCCGAAGCATCCCGGTCGCGGCCGTGTGGCGCAGCCGGCGAGCCCCAGCGCGCGGCAGCCCGGCCCGGTCACACGCCGCGCGCACCACCCACGCGACCGTGCACCGGTCCAGGCCTTGGCGTGGCGCGGTCGCCCGCAGAAACAACGCCCGACACTCGCAGCGTGGCCGCCGGCGCAGGTAGGAGACGATCGCCTCGCCGACATCGGTCGGCAACGGCAGCGCATCCTCACGGTTGCCCTTGCCGTGGACCAGCAGCAGCCCGGCCCGCCAGTCGATGTCGTCCAGGGTGATCGCGGCGACCTCGCCGGCTCGCAATCCCAACCGCGAGAGCAGCAGCAAGATCGCGAAGTCGCGGCGGCCGGCGAGCCGACGCCGATCACACGATACCAGTAGCCGGCGCACTGCGGCCGGTTCCAGACCACGCGGCAGGCTGCGGTCGCGCAGGTCGGCTACCGAGGGCACCGCCCAGACCCAGCGGCGCCACGATCAGCCCGGCCAGGTGCAGGTAGCGCAGCAACGACCGCAGCGCACAGACCAGATCCCGCGCCGCGGACACGCTCCGTTTTGGGCACTCCCGAGCCAGAAACGAACTCACATCGGCCGCGGCTCTGTCAGTCGTCCGCGAAGGTCACCTTCGCAAGCGGGCTGTTCTCGATCCCGCCGAGCGCCGCATCCGCCGGTATCGCCCGGCCGCGTGAAGCGGCGGCTTACGTACGCATCGCGGTCGATGTGCTCGTCTTGCGGACTGGTGAACACCAGGTCCTCGGCAACCGGTGACTCAGCCGTCGACCGGTCCTAAGCGAGGTAGGCCTCGAACAGCGCGCGCGCGACGTCGGCGTTCGACATCGGGTGGGTGAACTCCTCGATTGGGTTGCGCGGTCACGGCTGGAGGTCGATCAGTGCTTGCCCGGTCTCGGCGTCGAATGGAACGGACTCGTGGTCGTGTGTGATGAGCCAGGTTCCGTCGACGCGGCGGCAGCCGAGCGTGGCGCGCACCCACATGTCGACTTGGTTTCCGTCGGCGACTGTTCCGGTGACGTGGTAGAGGAACGAGCAGAAGCCGACGTCGCCGTCCGCGGTGACGTGCGGGTCGTGCACGTCGTACCCGATGCCGCCTGGATAGCTGTCGAACCACGTCTGCGTCTGGGCTTCGACGTGCGCCTTGCCGTGAAGCTGCAGCGGCGGTAGCACGTTGAACGCGATGATCTCGGACGCCTGACGGGCCGCAAGCGGTGCGGGATCTTTCGCATGGACGGCGGTGACCCGCTCAGCGACGAGGTCGCGCAGTTCCTGTTCGGCATCGCTAGCCATTTTCGCCTCCCTGCCTGGGCTTTGGATGGAGGTGCCCACCTGGCAGCTGCGCTCCGACGTGCACCAGCACGGGTCTGACCACCGTAGGAGAAGTAGACGCCGGCAGGCGTCCAAACTCATCTCTCACTGCCCAGGAACATCGCTCCCTCCCAAGGCAAGGCAGGGCGACGCCAGTTGTGGTCCCGCAAAGGAACCAGTGGTACGCGTGGCAGGCCGGGTTGGCAACGCCAGCTTCGGCCGTATTGTTTGTCGATATTCGCCGGGCGTGTGGAGGTGGCGGGTGCGGGCTGGGTCGCTGCGGTTGACAGCGGTGGCAGGGGTACTGACCGGGTTGTGGTGGCTGGTGCTGGTCGGCGGGAGTCTGGCGGTGCTGGGGTTCGCCTCGGCGGCCGCCGCGCAGGTGTCGTTGCGGATCTCGGTGCCGGTGTTCGTTTCGCTTCCTGCGGTCTCGGGTCAGATCGATGCTGCTCGCCGGCCGTCGAGCCTGTCGGGGTTGTCCGGGCAGTTGCGGACCGGCGCTTCGACGGTCGTGGTGCTTGCCGTCCTGGTGGTGGTCGTGATCGCCGCTGGGCTGCTGCTGGTGGTGCTGAGCCAGCTGCGGGCGCTGGTCGCGGGTCTGCGCGCGGGGCGCCCGTTCGGTGCGAACGCGGCCCGTCGGGTTACCGTCGTGGGGGCGGTGATGATCGTTGGTGAGCTGCTGCGGGCCGGGGTGATCTGCGCCAGTTCGTGGTGGGCCGCCCGGCACCGGTCGGTGGCCGGGGTGCGGCTGCACGTCGGATTGCCGCTGCGGGTCGAGGTGCTGGCGGCCGGCGTGTTGTTGGTTATCTTCGCCGAGGTCTTTCGTCTCGGCGCCCTGATGCAGGACGAGCAGGACCTGACCATCTGACCCGACGAGCGAAGGGGCCAATGATGCCGATCGTGGTGCACCTCGACCAGCTGCTGACCGAGCGGGGTGTGACATTGACCGAGCTCGCCGAGCGGGTCGGCATCACGTTGGCCAACCTGTCGATCCTGAAGACGAACAAGGCCCGGGCGGTGCGGTTCAGCACGTTGGAGGCGCTGTGTCGGGAGCTGGACTGCCAGCCCGGTGATGTGCTCAGCTACGCCCCACCCACGCTCGGACGGGGCCCCCGTGCGGCGCGGCCGCGGCGCCGGCTGGTGGCCTGAGGCTTGCCCGCTCTCGATAAGACACCTACCATATCGTTACTCGATAAGGCGGGTGGGGGATGGTCGGCGCCCTGGCCGAGCTGGTGCTGTTCGCGATCCCGGTGCTGTGCTACCGCGCCGCGCTGCGCCGTCAAGGGGTGCCCGCCGCTGAGGCCTCGGGCCGGCTCGGGCTGCGGACCGGTCCGGCGCGCGGCTACGCACTGGCGGTCCCGGTGCTCGCGGTCAGCGTCGCGCTCGGCTACCTCGCGCTGCGGCTCGTTCCCGCCTCCCAACTGGCCCGGCACGGGGTCACCGTGGGCGTCACCGCGCACACCGCAGCCGGCTACCTGGCCCTGGCTATCACCGCGTTGGCCGAGGAACTGCTCTTCCGCGGCCTGATTGCAGGGCTGCTCATCCGCCGCTACCGGTTCGCCGCCGGGAACACGCTGCAGGCGCTGATCTTTCTCGCCCCGCACGGCCTGCTGCTGCTGATCAGCATCCGGCTCTGGCCGCTGCTGCCCGCGCAGCTGATCGCCGGCTGGCTACTGGGCTGGCTACGCCAGCGCACCGCAAGCATCGGACCCTGTTGGGCCGCCCACACCGCAACCAACCTCATCGCCGCGGCAATCAGTTAGCCATACCCGAGCACGTCGAAGGACACCAGCCATGCCCTACGCCCCCTTCCGACGCGGGCCGCTCGGCGCAGCCATCGCAGCACTCGTCGCCGTCATCGCCCTCGCCCTGGGCATCACCACGCTGCTGGACCACCGTCCGGTCCGCGGCGCGATCCTGCTGATCGCCGCAACAGCCGCACTGCTCGTCGCCGCCCTTGCCCGACGCCCGCCCGGCTAGTCCAACCACGGCAGAATGCCTCCGGACGGCTCAGGCCCTCACCGCACTCAAACGATCTTGCTCGTCGCATATGAGGTCCTCAGCGGCTCGAATCACCGCTGTGCCGGAGAGGATCGGCCATTGAGACGGATACGCGGCCGGCTTTGGGCGTCCGGTGGGTGGCGGTCAGGACGGTACGACGGCGCGTACTCGGTCACGGTCGGCGAGGATGTCGATCTCGGCGATCCGGCCGTGGCGGACGGTCATGCCGAGCACGGCGACGGGCCGCCCGGCGGGCATTGCGACCACACCGGCCGTGCCGTTGACGACGGCGGGGCGGGCGAAGCGGGCCAGGTTGGCGTATTGCATCACTTGCCCGGCGACCGCGGGTGCGCCGTGTAGGAGCGCGGAGGGGCCGTGTGTTCCGCCGTCGGCGCGGAGTACGGCGTCGGGGTCGAGCAGTGCGAGCAGGGCGTCGAAGTTGCCGGCGCGGGCGGCAGCGAGGAAGGCGTCAACGAGCTGGCGTTGCCGTCGCGCGTCAAGGTCGGGGCTGGGAGCGGCCTGCACCCGGCGCCGGGCCCGGCTGGCGAGTTGCGTGGCGGCGGCCGGTGAGCGGTCCAACACCGCGGCGATCTGCTCGAACGGCACCGCGAACACGTCGTGCAGCACGAACGCGAGCCGCTCGGCCGGGGTGAGCGTGTCGAGCACGACCAACAGCGCCAAGCCGACCGAGTCGGCGATCAGCGCTTGGTCTTCCGGGCTGGGCGCGTCGAACTCGACGATCGGGTCGGGGACGTGCACGTCGTCGAGCGGGTCCTCGCGGCGGGCGGTGCGCGAGCGCAGCATGTCCAGGCAGATCCGCGCCAACACGGTGGTCAGCCAGCTGCCGAGGTTGTGCACCTCGCTCCGGTCCGCACGGGCCAGCCGAAACCAGGTTTCCTGCACTGCGTCCTCGGCGTCGGCAAGCGAGCCGAGCATGCGGTAGCCGACCGCGCGCAGCCGGCCGCGGTGCGCCTGGAACTGCTGGGCCAGCTCGTCGCAAGTGGTCATGTCACCTTCCTTGGCCCGGCTCCGTCATAGCAGTGACGAAGCACAGCCGATGAAGGTGACACCAGGAGCGGGCATGACCCAGACGACAAGCCAACCGCGCGCGCAGACGCTGACCGCGCAAAGTGCCGTCAATCGGCTGATCCGCGGCATGCTCCGCACGCCGCTGGTATGCCGGCTGCTCGGGCGTCGGCTGATCACCGTCTACCTGGTCGGCCGCAAGACCGGCCGTCGCTTCGCCATCCCGGTCGCCTACACCAGACATGAAAGGGCGCTGCTGTTCGGCACGCAGTTCGGGTGGGGACACAACCTGCGCACCGGCGAATCGGTCGAGATCCGGCTGCTGGGAAAGCGCCGCGCCGCCGTGGTGGAGGTGATCACCGATGAGGCCGGCGTGGTCGGCGGCTACGCGATCATTTGCCGGGACAACCACGGGTTCGCCCGGTTCAACCGGGTCCGCATCGACGACACCGGCGAACCGGACCCGCACGACCTGCACCTTGCCTGGGCCGCCGGCGCCCGCATGTTCCGCCTCACCGCCCAGTAGCCGCCGGTCTTGTCGACCCGCGACTGAGTCGCGCATGACCCAGCCCACACCTCCTCGGCTGATAACCGGCCGGACAGGCGTCGCCCGCGCCGCCAATTACTGCCGTCCTGGCCGCGGTCCTCATCCTCGGCGTAGTGGTAAGGCGCGTCCGCCGGCGGATTCCTGGCCGGCGGGCACATCTGGCGAAGCTGGCACTAAGCCCTCGGCGACGCCCTGATCCTGCTACCGCTGCCCAGTCTCGTCATCGGGCTAACGCTGCATCGCCGGCAGCCCGAACCGATGCTGCTGCTGGCCCGCCGAGGCCGACTGCTGGGTCTCCTCATCGTGGTCATTTCCGCCGGCCACGCGGGCGGGGCACTGCTCGCCCTACACATCCCAGCAGCCCTCGCCACCGTCGGACTCGCCGTCCGGCACCTCCTGGACGCCGCCCACACCCGACGCGGATCCGCCTGGGGCGCAGCGGGGGGCGTTGCGTGTTGTCAGCTGGCCGAACGATGATTCGGGAGCCGCCGCGAACTCTCAACAGACAAGGCGGACAAACACGATGGGAGCCGTCGATGGACCAAGCAGTCATGGACTACATCGACGGGCTCGACCCAAAGCGGCGCGTCTTGTTCGAGCGCATCCACCGGCTGATCCTCGACGCATGCCCAAAGGCGAGTGTGTGCTTGTCCTACAAGATGCCCACCTACACCAGCGGAGCCAGGCGACTCCACCTCGGCGCGTGGCAGCACGGACTGTCGATCTACGGGTGGAAGCGGCACGGAGATGGCGGGTTCACCGCTCGCCACCCCGCGCTGCAGACGAGCACGGGCACGATCCGGCTGCGCGCCGAGGACGCCGCCGCCATCTCCGACGACGAATTCCGCGAACTCGCTCGCGCGGCCCTCGCGTCGTAATGGCCTCTGGCGTCGATTGACGATCGGCATACGGCGACCACAGGCCTGTCAGACGCATCTGCCGCTGCCCGGGGACGTCGAGGTGCGGACTGTTGTCGCGCGGTCGGCGTTGAGGAGTTGCTGGTGGCCAAGACGGTGACCACTGAGGTGTTGATCGATGGCGCTGCGGCCGATGTGTGGGCCGTGCTGTCCGACCTGGCTCGTTACCCGTAGTGGCACCCGCACGTTCGGCAGGCCCGCGGAGAGCTCACGATCGGCAGGAAGGGTGCGGTTCCGGATGGCACCGCCCGGGCGACGCCCCGTTCACGATCCGACCCGCAGTCATCGTGATTCGGCCGGAAGCCGAGCTGAGGCTGCTGGGCCGGCTGCCAGTGCCTTTCAGTGAAGAGCACCGGTTCGTCCTGACTCCGATGAACGCCGGTAAGCGCACCCGGGTGGTGCAGACCGAGACTTAGCGGGGCCTGGGCGTACCGTTCATCGCCGCACGATCGCCTCCGCGGCCGGCGAGTTCGAGCAGGTCAACCGGGCGCTCAAGCACCGCCTCGAGGACCGCCCCGCATGAGACGGCTCCGACCGCATGCCGACGGGACGCGCATACCGGGCGACGCTGCCGCCCCATCCGGTGCGCAAGCCGAACCACCGGCTCCGCCGTCCGGCGTCGGACTAACCATCGTGCGCGCATGTCGCCGAGCAGCGGGCTTGCCCCGATGTGTGCACGCTCGTCCGCGACGAGCAGGTTGCGGCGGATGGACGGCCCTTCGGCGAGCGCCCTGGGATCGTGGCCTCAGCGCGTGTGCATGGTGTGAGCCGTGACACCGCTTAGCCCATGTGTCGATGTTGCCCGACGGGTCTGGGGTCGGTAAGCGCGGTGACGGCTTGTCGGTCGTCGTCGCTGACCGGTACCTGGATGACCAGCGGCAGGTTGGGGTGGTCGACCAGGCGGGTTTGGAACAGTTTCAGTGCGATCGGCCCGGCCTGCGGGTGGTCGATGTGGATGACGGCGGGGGACTACCTGCGCCGCTACCCCGCCCACCTCGACACCGCCCTGCGCCAGGCAATCGGCCCGCACGCCGACTTCCAGTTCATCAACATCGCCCACTGGCGCAGCGCCGAGGAATTCACCGACGCGGTCAACAGCCCCGGCTTCCGGCAAGCCAGCGCCGACCTCCATTGGCGCTTTCACCCCGCGCTCTACCGCGTCGCCCGCACCCAGACCGGCTCGCCCTGACATCACCCCGCCGCGCACAACCACCGCCCAGGGCATTCTCGCCAGCAGACCCGCCGCGGCGCATGGCCCTCCCGGCGCAGCGGCGGATCATCGGAACAGGCGCCGAGGATCGCGCAGATCCGCACCTCCGCGACGCCGGCCGGTGCTCGAACCGATCACCACCAGACTCGGACGATATGCGACAGCCCGGATGTCCCGCGAGTCGCCCGGACCGGGCTGGTCGACCTCCGGCTCGGCACGCGGATGCCCGCGCGACTGATCGGTGATCTTTGTCGGCACCTCGGCAACGCTGTCGATGCGCGCGCGCTGCGCGACGAGGTGCAAGTGGCGCGCTGTCGGCTCGCTCGCTCGCGTGAGGAGGAACGACGGCGATTGCGCCGGGACCTGCACGACGGTATCGGCCCGGCGCTGGCCGGTCTCACGTTGAAGGCCGAGACGGCTCGAAGACTCCTCGAACTCGACGCACCCAGGGGCCGCGAGAACGTCGCGCAGCTGTGCAGCGGTATCCGTGATGTCATGGCCGAGGTACGCCGGATCGTGGACGGGTTGAGGCCGTCGGTATTGGATGAACTCGGCCTTGCCGCCGCGTTGCGGGTCGCGGTAGGCGACCTAACCAGGGACGCTGACGTTGTCGTGACCGTTGAGCTCGCCGAGCTTCCGGCCGTGACGGCCACGCTCGAGCTCGCCGTCTACCGCATTGCGCTCGAGGCGGTCACGAATGTTGTTCGCCATGCGCGCGCTCGCAGTTGCCTGGTTCGGGTCGATGTCGACGGTGACCGGATGCGTGTGCTCGTGCGTGACGACGGAATCGGGCTGGCGCCTTCGCCGGGTGGTCATGGCCTCGCGACGATGCGCGAGCGAGCCGCCGAGTTAGGCGGCGCCGTCGCGGTGAGCTCTGATCATGGTGTCCAGGTGCTCGCATGTCTGCCCATGGCTGGCACGCTCGCGGAGTTGCGATGACGCGCGTCTTGATCGTCGATGATCATCCGGTGTTCCGTGACGGGCTGGCCGGCCTTCTGGCGACCGAGACTGACCTTGAGGTCATCGAGGCGGTGAGCTCGGCAGAGGACGCCCTCGCCGTGCTCGACCGGGCGCAACCGGACGTCATACTGATGGACATCGGCTTGCCCGGGATATCCGGTGTGGCTGCGACTCGACAGCTACTCGCGCGGGCACCGTCGGCGCGTGTGCTGATCATCAGCATGTTCGATCAGGATGAGACCGTCTACGCATCCCTCGCCGCTGGGGCCAGCGGTTACATGCTCAAGGACTCCTCACCAGAGGACATGGTCGCGGCCATACGCACCGTACGTGGCGGCGGTGCCGTGTTCGGGCCGGGGCTTGCCACCCAGGTGCTCGGCGCTTTGCGCACCTCGGCGCCGGCCGGTGCAGTGCTCACCCAACGCGAACGAGAAATCCTCGATCTCATCACGAAGGGACGTACGAACAGCCAGATCGCTACCGTCCTGGGCGTGTCATTGAAGACAGTCCAAAACCACGTCTCACGAATCCTGACCAATTTGCATGCCAAGGATCGGCGAGACGCCGCGGCCAAACTGAGCGGGAGCAACTTCCACGAGTAGATCGCGCACCCCTGCGATGCTCTCGCCACGGTCGCCACCGCCGTCGTGCATCAGCACCATCCCATCACCGTGCAGCTCGTTGAGCACCGCGGGTTCATACCTGACCGATCCATCTGCGCGGCCGAGCGAAGTGGCCTTACTGGACGGCGCTCGCTGTCGCCGTGCTGGCGCTCGGCGGCTGCTGTGGCCACGCATAACGACGGTCACGCGCGTCAGGGCCCTTGTGATCTCAGATCGGCGCGAGCCGTGGCCGGGGCCTCGTCCATCCTGCTGTGAGCGTGAACAAAGACCGCACTGACGATGTTCACGATCATCGGCATGGGCGCGCTGATCGTGTCGGCTGGAAGTACACGGATCAGACAAGATCAGGAAATGTAGCCGTCGCGTGACATGGACGCCGAAGGGCAGAGACAATCAGCCGCGGTGCGAACAGCTCCGTGCGCTCGGCAGGCGGTCGGGACGGGAGGCGTCGATGTCTGGCCAGAAGGAGCTCTATCGACGCTATCTGCACGCCCTGACCATCAAAGACGCCGACGCGATGGATCGGGCGCTCGATGAGGTGCTGGCCGACCGGTTCGTCGCCCACGATCTGCCCGGTGGTCTGTGCGACGGGCGTGCGGCGTTGAAGGCGTTCCGCCGCCAGGTGCATGCCGGGTTCCCCGACCAAACGCTGACTATCGCCGATCTGCTCGCTGACGGTGACCGGGTCGCTGCCCGACTGGTCGCCGTGGGCACCCATCTCGGCGAATTCCGCGGCATTCCCGCCACCAAGCAGACGATCACGCTGGAAGTCTTCGACATCGTTCGGATCGCGGCCGAGAAGATCGTCGAACGCTGGACCATGTTCGACCGTGGCGGACTGTTCGCCCAGCTCAACGAACACCAGCAGCCCGACCGGGACAATTAGGGGCCGGGGGCGATGCTGCCGGCGCCCATCCGTCGCAGCCAAGATCCACTGATTCGCACTCACCTCGGCAGATTCGCGCTGATCGACTCGATGTGGGCCTTCCGGATCAGACAATGTCAGCGCACGGCAGGGACGCCGGTATCGATCTCCTCCCGGCTCGCGCAGCCGGTTCACTGCCGCGGTGAGCGCGTGACGCGCCGCCAACCGCCGGTGCGGTTGTTCGCGATCACTGCCTGGAACATGGCCAGCAACGCGGGCCGGTCGATCGGGTCGCCCTGGTAGATCTGAATCGCCTTCGCGGTCGCGTTGCCGTGACCTTGGTTGATGATCCGGTCCGGGTCCGGCACTGTCGGGTCATAGATGAACACGTTGACGTGATCGCGGGTGGCCAGCAGCGCGCAGATGTTGCCGTCCAGCACGAAGTACGGCCGCACCGATCGCTTGATCGTCTCCTGCACCTGCGGGTCGGCGGCATGTGCCACCTCGCGCACTGCACGACAGATCGCCTGCTGCCAGTCCGGCAGCCGCGCGATGTACGCATCCACGCGGCGGTCCGTCCGCCCAGTCACCAGCAGAAATCTAGGCCGAACGCCGCTCGACCCCAAGCCGCGGACCCTCACCGGTGGTCAGCCCATCACCCATCGCCCGACCGAGCCGGCCCGCATCTTGCGCCGTCCCTGGCTGCCGGCCGGCGTGTGCAAGCTTATCGGCACCCATCCCCTCCCTGGCGCGCCAACCGTGCGCACCGCCGCACGCGACGGACACCAGCATGGCCCACCGGGTCCGACCCAAGCCGCCCGCCGCAACGCCACGGCCAAGCCGCACGTCCGAGCACTCCGACACCCTGATCGGGGTGATCGCCGCCGTGCACTGTTGGTCGATCCCGGGTCCTGCGTGCCGGGCATGGCCCGGCTGGCGCACGGGGCGGTCAGTGCCGTGGCCCGAGCGGCGGTTTCAGCTGGTCGCGGCGAGCAGCTGCTCGGTGGCCGCCCAGAGTTGCGCGGCGAGCTGGACGTCCCGGCCGGCCGGGCTGGAGCCGGTCTGCTTGCCGTTCTTCAAGTACGCGCCGCTCACCCCGGCCAGCGCCCGGTCGGTGGCCGCCTGCGCGATCCCGGCGGCGGCCTTGGCCGGGCTGGTCATCAAGGGCCACATCAACCCGCCGAGCAGCCGGTAGCCCAGCGCCATGTCCTGACCGATGTTCGTGCCCCGCACGAACCCCGGATCGACGCAATTGACCGTCACCCCGGATCCGGCCAGCCGCCGGGCCAGCTCACAGCTGAACAGCACCAACGCCAACTTCGAATTGTTATACGCCCGCTGCCCGCTAAACCGCGCCCGGCCCTGCAAATCATCCAAGTCGATCCGGCCAGCACGATGCCCACCGGAGGCGACATTGAGCACCCGCGACGGCGCCGATGCCCGCAGCAGATCCACCACCGAGGTGGTCAGCACAAACGGCGCCAGATAGTTCACCGCGAAGGTCATCTCAAACCCGTCCACACTCTCGCGCTGCACCCCGGTGTCGATCCCCGCATTGTTGATCAACACATCGAGTCGGCCAAACCGGTCGCGGACCTCCCCGGCCGCCCTACGCACCTGCGCCAGCGAGGACAGGTCGGCGACCAGCGGATGCACCCGCTCGGCCAGCTCACCACCCATCGCCTGGCGAACCGCCGCCGCCCGCGCCGCATCCCGCCCACCCAGAATCACCCGCGCCCCGCCCGCCGCCAACAACGCCGCCGTCTTGGCCCCAATCCCCGACGTCGCGCCGGTCACCAACACCACCGCGCCGGTCAACTCAGCCATCACACCCTCCCGCCGTGCGCACGCCTACCGGTTCAGCACAACCAGCGCCACCCGCGGCACGGACAACGCGAACCTTGCCCCTCGACCACCGCGGCACCCGCCAATCCGCGGAACACCCCCCAGGGACCGGGCGACATTCAACTCGCCACCCACAGTGGATCCTCGGGCGACGGTTCTCACCCCGACCCAGCCCCGTCCTCACCGCCCAATACCCCTAAACACAACCACGGCCACCCCCACCCATCCCGCCACGACTACGCAACGGTACCCAGTCCAAAGCCTGAGAACCCATCCGCGGAGCGGCGGATCCGGTAGATCAAAATAGCCGCTCGCAGCTCTCGGGCACCTGCGATCGCCGGCCGCCGGACCCGTCGACCGGGCCGAGATTCGTCGACTCAATGTGCACCGAAATTGCAATGACGTGTATGCACACCTGGAGCATTCGCGGCGGTTGATAATTGTCCCGTGGATTTGACGTCGGTGCGGAAGAGTGTTTGCGCCGCGAAGGATCCGCATCGTTTCAACTGGGCGCGGCGGTGCTTGCGGCCTTGGCCGCTAGCAAATGTAGGGGATGCGAACTCGTTGCAATTGGTGATCTCCCGGGCTGGTTCGTAGCTGATCAGTACCACGAATTGTGGGAAATGCGCCGCCGTCAAGTGATCGAGAAGCCGGTGGCCGCGCCTTGGCTCACGGGCGCCGTGGTTGATGCCGGCGGCCGGGGCGACGGTGGGCTTCGCGGGCGATCATGGGGCGCCAGAGGAGTCAGGTATGGCCGAGTGAATCGCCCCGGCAAGTCCGGAGACCGGACTTTGATGATGATTACGCTACTCGATTACCGCCGCGGCCGCAATAGTAGATAGCCTCCAATTTCGTAGGCGGCATATCACCGCAGTATTCGTAGAGTCGCTGGTTATTGAACCAATCGACGTAGGTAGCGGTCTCGGCAGACACGTGGGCTGCGTTACGCCATGGCCGCCGCGGTTTGATCAGTTCGGTCTTGTACAGGCCATTGATAGATTCCGCGAGACAATTGTCATGGGCGTCACCGACGACCCCGATCGACGGGTCGATACCCTCTTCGAGCAGCCGCTCGGTAAAACGCACCGAGGTATACTGGCTGCCCGCGTCATTATGATGAATTAAACCCGTCAAGTCCTTGACACCTTCTCGTTTCCGGGTGAAGATTGCCTGGTCGTTCGCAGCGAGAACGAGGTCCGTGGTCATGGACGTCGACACTTTCCAGCCAAGAATGCGCCGGGCATAGGCGTCGATGACGAACGCGACGTACACCCAGCCGGCTAGCGTCGAGACGTAGGTGAAGTCCGCTACCCACAACCGGTTCGGTGCGCTGGGCGCGAAGTTTCGCCGCACCAGGTCGGTGGCCCTGGCCGCGGCCGGATCCGGGATGGTGGTGCGCTTGGCCTTCCCCCGCAGGACGCCGACCAGGCCAAGCTCGCGCATCAGCCGCTCCACGGTGCACCGAGCCACCTCGTGGCCGGCCTGGCGAAGATGCAGCCACATCTTCCGTGCCCCGTAACAGCAGTAGTTCTCGTCGTAGCCAGCGACGATCAACTGCTTCAGCCTCTCGTCACGGCGCCGCCGCGCAGACAGGCCACGGCCACGCGCCTCGTAGTAGGTGGACGGGGCGAATTTGCAACCCAGTTCGCTGAGCTGGGCACGGATCGGCTCGACCCCGAACCTGTCCTTATGCTGGTCGATGAATTTGACGATCAGCGCTGTGGACGGTCGAGCTCCGCCGCGAAGAAAACAGACGCTGCCTTCAAAATCTCATTGGCTCGGCGCAGCTCCCGATTCTCCGCGCGCAGCTTACGCAGATCAGCCGAATCCTGACTCGTCACGCCTGGCCAGCTACCCGAATTCACCTCGGCCTGCCGCACCCACTTGCGTAGTGTCTCCGCCGAACCAATTCCGAGCTTCTTGGCCACCGCCTCGATAGCTGCCCATTCCGACAGGTAATCCGCCCGGACCTCGGCCACCATCGACACAGCCCGATCCCGCAGCTCGCGCGGATAGTTCGCAGACGCTCGTCCCATGACCCCACTCTCCCAAACAGACGGAGTCTCGGGACACTCCGGGGCGGGTCAGAGATCGGGTATGAGGTTGGCTTCGCCGCACGGGTTCGTGGGAGGCCGGCCAACAGTGCGACGAGAGAGATGGGTTAGAGATTATCTACGAGACCACCGCGTAGGACCCACCGGTCGTTGTCGACGATTTGGGTGCTGCGGTCGTCGACGCCTTACCTGGCCGGCTGGAGTATCTGCCCGGCTAAGGTGTGCGCCCGGCTTCGGTTCGGTTGGGGCTGGATGCGTGGCTGCTCGTTGGCATCATCACCTTTCTGCGCACCGGCGAGGGCTGTCTGTGCCTGGCACGGTTTTCGACGTAGCGACGCGGCACCGTTGTGGGCGGCAACTCACGCCGCACATGCGCGCCCTTCCGTGCGACACCCGCTGCGGCGAATCTGCAGACCCCGATCCTGCTCCGGTCGGCAAGCGTTTGCCACCGGTTCGCGGAGCCAGTCTCCGCAGCGGCGCTGACGCAGGTCAATTCCGGCGTGTCACCCTGCTGGCGCCAGCGACGCGACCCTCGCAGCCGCGGTCCAGTCGCTCACCCAGTGGCGCCGCGTAGTACCGCTATTCACGGTTGACCGGCAGCCCCAGAACTGACCGGTGCGCCGTACCTGAACGACGCCCGCGGCGCCGGCAACCTGTGCGTGTAACCCGCTCCGGGAGCGCACAGAAGGTCGCCGAAGCGTTGCTGGCACCGCTGCTGATCGGCGTGGCGGTGTTGGCGGGTTCGGGTGACACCACCCACATCGTCTACCGCGAGCGCCCCGGGCACACCCGGGCCGACCCGGACACGCCCCCCGATCTAGCCCCGCGGTGTGCTGCGGTTTCGGTCGCAGCGCTGCTGGGCGGATTCACAACCGGGTTGGGCTAGCGTGACCGGCGCCGGGCGCCGTACCGGGTGGGGAAGAGGGAGTGCCGTGATCGAGGCGATGGGGTCTGACTAAGCGGTACGGCGCGAAGACCGCGGTGGCCGATCTGAGTTTCGTGGTGCGCTCTGGGGTGGTGACCGGGTTCCTGGGTCCGAACGGTTCGGGCAAGTCGACCACGATGCGGCTGCTGCTGGGTCTGGACCGGCCGGACGCGGGCGGGTCGCTGATTAATGGCCGACGGTATGTGCAGATGCCGGCGCCGCTGCGCGAGGTGGGTGCGTTGCTGGAGGCGCGGGCGGTGCACACCGGCCGGTCGGCGCGTAATCACCTGCTGGCGATGGCGGCGACGAACCACATTCCGCGGGCCCGGGTGGAGGAGATGCTCAGCCTGGTCGGCTTGGCGGATGTCGCGGGGCGCCGGGTCGGTGGGTTCTCGTTGGGGATGGGTCAGCGCTTGGGTATCGCCGCGGCGCTGCTGGGCGACCCGGGGGTGCTGCTGCTCGACGAGCCGGTCAACGGGCTGGATCCCGAAGGCATCCTGTGGGTGCGGACCTTGCTGCAGCGGTTGGCCGCGGAAGGCCGCACGGTGTTCGTCTCCTCGCATCTGATGAGCGAGATGGCGCTCACCGCGTCCGAATTGATCGTGGTCGGCCGCGGCAGGCTGATCGCCGCGGGCAGTGTGGAGGATCTGATCCGGGGCGCGGCCGGTGGTGTGGTCCGGGTCCGCACCGGTGCGGCGCAACGGCTGGCCGCGCTGCTCGGCGACGCGCGCGAGGTTGCCCGCCTCGGCCCGGACACGCTGCAGGTTGCCGGGATGGATAGCGCCGCGATTGGCCTGATCGCCGCCCGGGAAGCCATCCCGCTTATCGAACTCACACCGCAGAACGCCACCCTGGAAGAGGCATTCATGGAGATCACCCGCGACGCGGTGGAATTCCACGGCCGTGCCAGTGAACCCGTCGAGGTCTCCGGCGCCCCGCTGGGCGGTGGCCGATGAGGGCCACATCCAGCACGGTGCCCAACCCCGGCGTCACCAGGGCCAGCGATCTCGGCCCCGGCCGGGTCGATCTGGTCGGCGTGCTGCGCGCGGAGTGGATCAAGCTCAGATCGCTGCGCTCGACCTGGTACAGCCTGCTGGCCTGCGTGCTCATCGTCGATGGGCTGGGCACCCTGTTCGCCGCCCTGCACGCGCACCGCATGCAGCAGAACACCGGGCCCGGCGGGCGAGTCATCGGTTTGGACACCACCCAGGTCAGCCTGCGCGGTGTGTTCCTCGCCCAGTTGGCGATCGGCGTGCTAGGGGTGCTAGTGATCACCGGCGAGTACGCCACCGGCATGATCCGCTCCTCGATCGCCGCGGTGCCACACCGGCAGCCGGTGCTGATCGCGAAAGCCGCGGTCTTCGCCGTCGTCTGCTTCATCGTCTCGCTGGCTGCCACGTTCAGCGGGTTTCTGCTCGGGCAGCAAGCGCAGGCCAGCACGCACGCTCAAGCCAACCTGGCCACACCCGGCGCGATCCGGGCCATCGTTGGCGCCGCGGTCTACCTCACCCTGATCGGATTGCTTGCGGTCGGCTTAGGCTTCCTCATCCGTAGCACCGCCGGTGCTATCGCGACCCTGTTCGGAATCGTCCTGGTCGCCCCGCTGCTCGCCAGCGCGCTCCCGGCGCCCTACTCCACCGATGTCAGCAAATACCTCCCCCTCAACGCCGGCAGCCAGATCATCACCACCATCAACCCCGACCCGACACTGCTCGCACCCTGGACCGGCATCGCCGTCGCCGCCGCCTACAGCATCGTCGCGCTCGCCGCCGGGGCCCTCGTCCTCGAACGACGCGACACCTAGACCACCGAACTCGGCCGGCCGCCGGCGTTGAGCCGACCGGTGAGCAAAGCGATCCGGCACCCGGACTGAGCGACACACCGCCAGAGCGCGACCCGCGAAAGCGGATGCAATTTGCGGGCAGGCGGAACGGGCCCGGCATTCCCAAGCGGGAGCTATGCACGCTGTGGAGACCACCGAGCTTGCCGGTGCCCGACAGCACGACCGCGTCGGACCCCCGGCGGCACCACCGAAATGAGCCTACTTCCGTGCGGTTGAGATCAACGGTGTGCACGACATGCCACGGGTTGCGCCCGACCGGGTCAGCACGACGGACGGCTCAGCCGTCAAGTGATCTTCACGCAGGCTTGGATGATTGCGATCACCGCAGTCCAGCGACGCGTTCGCGCATGCTGGAATCGGGTCCGGTCGGACAAGCTGCCGTCGCCAGCCCGCTCGTGTCCGTCAACAGGGCCGACGTTGTCCGTGCCGAGGATATCGGCAAGCTCGATGCCTGTGCCGCGGCGTGAGCAGGCGGCAGCGGTCAGGACGACGCCGACTGCACACGGCGGGTGGGTGATTCGCTGTGGCACAGCTGCACTCGCCCAGGCAGCCGGCGACGGGAGCACCAGACCCGATCACACACCGACGAAACGCTTGGCCGGTCACCCCGCCTCTGTCGGGCGGGAGCGTGCTCAGATACCTGGTGGTAGGGGCCGTGGTCCTGCGCGCTGTCCGATGGGCGGCACCGCGACCACGGTGAGGCTGAAGGTCTGATCCGGCGGTGCGCACCGCGGTGTGCTGTGCGCGCACGTGGGGTCCGCGTGCGCGGTCACCGTGGCCGTCCCCTTGCGCAGCGCGGTAAACAGGGCCCACGCCGGGCCAGGCCTCGGATATCCCTGCGCCGCATCGCGCCGCAGTGGCATCAGCGCGGCGCCCTCACCGGCCACCGCGGCCTGTGGCGCGGTCCAGCCATCGGGCAGTTGCACCTGCAGTCGCTGAGACACCTGCAGCATGAGCTGCCGACCGTTGTCCGACGGCCCCGCCTGCACGGTGACCGGCCCACCCGATGGGCGCGACACCGGCGGCGAAGGGAGCGGGCCGCTCGACGGCTTCGGCTGCGCAGCGCTGAACTGGCTCGCGGTCGCGGTGCCGCTCGGGGTCGGCGTCGTCATCGCCAATCCGCCGCTGACCGTTGGCCCTGACGTTGCGCCGGTATGGGATGGTGCGGCGGGTGCCGTTCGGCCCGATTCACTCGCCCGAGACCTGGAAGCGCAGCCCACCATCACCAGTACGATGATCCCCGCGACCGCCCGACCACACGCGCCCAGGGTTTCCCTGCGCCCGCGCCCTCCGTGTTGCCACTCCCACCGCACCGGCACGGCGATCCTCCGTCAGGCTTGTCCAAGCATGCGCACGCCTGGTGACCCCGACCCCGCAGCTGTGTGTGGGCCGCGAGGCGCCCATCGCGCTGACCTGCCCGATTGTCTGACGCAGCTGGGCGCCGTGCACGTTGTGCCTGGTCAGCCGGCGACTGCCGACGCGGCAGGACTGGGCCGGCGTGGCTGTCACGGCTGAACCGTCGGGAGCCGGGGCAGGCCCGCAGGGTGAGCCGCTTGGGCCCCGCGCAGGCGTCCGCTCCGCCCGCTCCCGAACGCCTCGACCGGGCCAGCCCCGGTCGCGGTCGAGGCATGCGCGAGGTCGCATCGTCATCGTCGGCGATCAGCCGCGGCTGCTCACCGCTGATGCGCTGTTGCCCGTCGCCGCTGTGATCATCATCGGCTGCCGCAATACCTGTCCCAGCTGGCCGGCAAAGTGTCACGAAGACTGGCCCTCAGCGGCCTCGCCGGCCACAACCCTGCACAGCGTCGCGGCGGCAACTTCGCCGCGTGCGGCTGACCGGCATCGGTCTAGGGCAGCCGGTGGGGCAGGGTCACCACGGCGGCGTAGATCTCGGAGTTCGTGTTTGTGCCGATGGCGCTGCCCCAGCTCAGCGCGACCCGCTGCGGCGCGGTGCGGGCGTGCGCCGTAGGGGTGGGTAGCGCGGACAGGCCGAAGGTGTCCCCGGGCCAGATCTTCGGGTTGCCGTACTGGTTGGAGACCTGGATGGTCGGGGCGAGCCAGCCGCGGCGGATCGAGAACGGCCGTAGGAAGGTGGCGTAGCCCAGCGGGGAGTTGTCGGCCTGCCAGGCCACTTCGGCGACACCGGCGCCGGCCCCAGCCACCTCAACGATGTGTGTGGCGTTGTCCCGGTCGGTGGTGACCCGCCGGGGCGGCGACCAGCTACGGCCGCGGTCGGTGGAGTAGGCCAGCCAGCCGATGTCCCCGGCGGCGGTTTGGGTGTCCCAGGTGGCGTAGAGGTTGCCGGCGGCGTCTCGGCTCAGGTCGCCGTCGATCCACCAAGTGGTCAACGCGATGGACCCCGCCTGCGGGTCGACCTCCACCGGCGCCGACCAGGTCATGCCGCCGTCGGTGGAGGAGGTGAAGTACTCGTGTCCGGGTCGCAACGTGTAGGTGATCGGGTTGGTGATCTGGTGGCCCCAGATCAGCGCGTCGATGCGGCCGTTCGGTTCGACCAGTACCGACGCGTCGTAGCCGCCGTTCTGCGGAAAGCCTGGCCCCATCGGGGTGATCTGGCTCCAGGTTTTGCCGCCGTCGGTCGATTTCTGGATGACCGCGTTGACGTCGCCGGCGGTGTAGGAGCAGCTGCCGATCGGGCTGCAGATGATTTTGATGGCGGCGGCGGTCGGCCCGTAGTCCCAGGTGACATACACGGTGCGGCCGGGGCCGGCGGCGATGAAGTCCCGGTCGCCCCAGTTGCCTTTGAACGGCGGGATCAGCGAGGACACCTGCGGGAAGCTCGCCCCGTGGTCGAAGGAGGCGGCCACCACCGGGTAGCCGTAGCCGTCGTGGTAGCGCAGGTAGGACACGTACACCGTGCCGTTGCCCGCCACCGCGACCGCCGGGTCGTCCGAGCCGCTGGAGTCGGCCAGCATCAGCGACGGGCCGAAGGTTTTGCCGCCGTCGGTGGAGCGGGCGAAGCCTTCCCCGCCGCAGCCGATCCACGCCTCGTACACGTAGTCCGGCGGCGCGGTGGCCTGCTCAACCTCCGCGTTTTGCCCCGGGCAGTGACTGACTTGCTGTACCGGGCTCACCCCGCCCAGCAGCGGGCCGGCGGGGGCCGCCGCACCAGCCGCCGCCGACCCCGGCATCAGGCCCAGCACCAGAACACCGGCCGCGCCGGCGAGCATCGCCGCCTTGATGCGCCGCCCAGGCTGCCTGGTGATCGTCGAGTTCATCCCGCCTCCAGCCCCTGCACAGCACCCGGTGGTCTTCCACGGCGGTACGCAGATCCGATGGTGCTGCCTACCCGATTCGATGCTTGCGGGCGTACCCCTCAGTCAGCCTGGTGTCAAACGACTTCCCGGTGCAGACGGTGCCGGACAGACGGGCCGCAGGCGACCGAGGCGGCCGGCGCAGCGTTGGCTGAGCTGGTAAAGGGCGTGGTGCAGGCTGGCGCCGCGGGGTGCTCGGGCTCTTGTGGCGGTCCCGGTGGCGGGTCTAGCGTGCGCGCTTGCCGGCTGCGACACCAACATCTGTCGGTTCGCAGACGCGCGACGTGGCCGGGCTGGCCCGCCGTGGCGGGAAGGAGGGCGCGAGACCGGCGTGCGGCATCCGGCGACACAGTTCGCCCACGCGTAGGGGGATCCCCATGAGGAACACACGACGTCGTGTGACTGCACTGCTCGGCGCTGGGGCGCTGACGGTCGCGGCCCTGGTCACGGTCGGGGCGCCGAATGCCGGCGCGCAGCCGTTCGGCTATCAGAGTCTGAACCCGATCCAAAAACGGCATGTCTCGGGCCTGCTGGCCGCCGAACTCGGGCCACAGACCCAGCCGCGGGTCGCGGCGCCGCTGGCCCCTGCTCCGGCGCTGACGGTGCCGCAGATGCCGGGCCCGAACGGCTGCCCGGCGCGGCGGGGCAGCAACGTGAAGGTGAATCAGAACTGCCTCAACCAGTCCGACTCGGATTTGCAGGGCCGCGGGCAGGCGCAGAACGAGACCTGGGCGGCGGTCGATCCCAATAACCCGGCGCACTTAATCGCGAGCTACAACGACTATCGCCGCGGTGACGGGACGTGCGGCGTCTCGTACTCGCTCAACGGCGGCAAGACGTGGGCGGATACCACCACGCCGAACGGGTTCACCCGAGGCGACTTCGTCGGGGCGGCCCGCGAGTACTGGCAGGCCGGCGGGGACACCACGGTCGCCTGGGACACCAAGGGCAACGCGTACCTGTCCTGCCAGCTGTTCAACCGTGGCAGCGGCACCTCCCCGAACCCGGACCAGTCCAGCGGGTTCTTCCTGTTCCGTTCCACGCACACCGACGGGGCGTCGTTCAACTTCCCGGGCCGGCCGGTCGCCGAGCACAACGACATCGCCGGAGCCGGGAATGTGCTGATCGACAAGGCCGAGATGACCGTCGACAACCACCCGGGCAGCCGCTTCGCCGACCGGATCTACGTGTCCTGGACGACGTTCGCCGCGGACGGCACGGCCTACATTTATGAGGCCTACTCCGACGACTACGGCGAAAGCTTCTCCGCCCCGGTGCTGGTCAGCGGCGACACCGCGCTGTGTGGCAACAGCTTCGGCCTGCCCACTCCGCAGGGGCGGTGCAACCAGAACCAGTTCTCCCAGCCGTTCACCGCGCCCGACGGCACGCTGTACGTCGTCTACGCCAACTTCAACAACGTGGTCACCGGCAAGGACAACCGCAACCAGATGTTGATCGCCCGCTCCACCAACGGTGGGCGAAGCTTCAGCCGGCCGGTGAAGGTCGCCGACTACTACGACCTGCCCGACTGTGACACCTACCAGGGCCCCGGCGCGGACCCGGGCCGGGCTTGCGTGCCGGAGAAGGGCTCGAGCCACAACTCGGTGTTCCGGGCGACCAACTATCCGGTCGGGGCGGTCGACCCGACTGACCCGAACCGGGTCGTGGTGACCTTCGGCTCCTACATCAACCGCAACTCCAACGAGCAGCGGGGCTGCACCCCGGCCGGGTTCGCCGCGGACGGGCTGAACCTGTATGACGGGGTGAAGACCGGCGGCTGCAACAACGACATCCTCTACAGCGTGTCCACCAACCGCGGCGGCTCGTTCTCCGGCACGACGATCGATCCGCGGCTGCTGCCGGTGGTCACCGACGCGCCGCGCCAGGCCAGCACCGACCAGTTCTGGCAGGGCGCCACGATCACCGCCAACGGCACCCTGGTCGTGGACTACTACGACCGCCAGTACGGCTCGGACAACACCACCGGCTACTCCGACATCACCGTGTCCGCGTCGCACGACCGGGTCAGCTTCGCGCACCGGCGGGTCACCTCGTCGTCGAACCCACCGCCCACCCAGTTCTCCGGGCAGTTCATGGGCGACTACATCGGCGTGGACGCCACCAACAGCACCGCGTACCCGATCTGGTCGGACACCCGCACGGTCGACGAGTTCATCTGCCCCGGCACCGGCCCCGGCGTCCCGCCGACCGTGTGCTCCGGTTCCGCGCCGAACGCGCCGTTCGCCAACGACCAGGACATCTACACCGCAGCAGTCCCGATCCCCTAACCACACCGGCGCTAACGCGCTTCCGGCCGTGACCGAGCGGGAAGGCGCGCCGCTGCTCGGTGGTCGTCCGGCAGTGAAGCGGTGATCAACTGCCGGGCACAACAGGTTTCCGGCGCGGGTCTGGCCTCAGCCAGGGCCAGCGCCGCCGCCTGCCGGATTTCGCCCGGGTGTCTTGCCGGGGCCGGCGCGGCGTGCTAGACCAGCCTGCACGGGGACCTTTCCGCAGGCCCGCACAGCGTGCCCGCCGAGTCGATCAACCGGCTGGAGGTCGTCACATGTCTGAAATCTGCGCTGTCGCGCGCCCTGGTAGGTGGCGGCGGGCCGGTCGGCGCAGCGCCGCGGGGATCACCGCAGCCGCGGCGGTGACTGCGATGGTCGCGCTGGCGCCGGCCGCGGCCGCCGCGCCGGCCGCGGGTCCGCCGTCGGTGCTGCACGTGGTCAAGGTCGCCTCGCAGGACGTCGCGCCCCAGCCGGGATCCGAGCCGGACACCACCGTCGAGCCGGATGTCGCGGTGTCCCCGCTGAACCGCAGCATCGCGGTCGCGGCCGCGCACGACGGGCGCTACCCGGACGGCGGCGCGGTCGGGATCACCTACTCCTGGACCCACGACGGCGGCGCCAGCTGGCACCACCAGCCGCTGCCCGGGCTGACGACCTCCACCGGCGGCCCGCAGCCGTGGGCACGGGCCAGTGACCCGATCGTCGCGTTCGGCCCGGACGGGGACGTGTACATCTCCACCCTGCTGATCGCGCTCACCTGCCCGAGCGCGGTCGCGGTCTCGCGCAGCACCGACGGCGGGGTCACCTTCGCACCGCCCGTGCTGGCGCACTACAGCGCGTCCTGCGCGGTGTCCGACGACAAAGACACGATGATCGTCGACACCAGCCCCAGCAGCCCGCACGAGGGCCGGCTGTACGTGTTCTGGACTCCGTTCCTCACCGACATCTTCGGCAACCCGGACGGCTCGCCGCAGGCCATGGTGTACTCCGACGACCACGGCGCGACCTGGAGCGCGCCGGTCGCGGTGTCCGCGCCGCACGCGAACACGCAGAACTCCACGCCCATGCTGCAGCCCGACGGGACGATCGTCGACGGCTACATCGACTACGGCAACCAGGCCCAGCACAACGAGGAGACCGGCTTCCGCCACCACGAATCAGTCATCCAGCCCGCCGCCGCACCCGCGGCCGCCGCACCGCCACCGCCGCTGATCCGCACCGCGATCTCCACCAACGGCGGCAAAAGCTTCCACCCCGGCGGCGTGGTCACCAGCGACCTCGGGCCCGGACCACCCGGCATCCGCTGCTGCCTGGACTCGGCCACCAGTGACCCGCGCACCGGCCGGCTCTACACCGCCTGGAACTCCACCGACCTGTCCGAGGTGAAACTGTCCACCTCCACCGACGGAGCGCACTGGAGCCCCGCGACCCTGGTGAACCGCAACCCGAGCCCGACCCAGGACGGCGTCAACGTCGACGTCGCCGCTTACGCCGGCACGGTCTCGGTCTCCTACGGGCTGACCAACGCCGACACCAGCCACGGCCGCTACGCCCAGCAATACATCGCCACCGCCCGACCCGACAGCCCATTCATCGCGATCGCCGTCGGCCCCCGCAGCAACTACGCCTACGCCGCGCAGTCCGAAGGAATCTTCCCCGGCGACTACATCGGCACCGCCATGACCAGCGGACGCCTCTACGCCGTGTGGTGCGTATCCAGTAAACCGCCAACCGCGGGCGCGAAATACCACCAGGTCGTCTACGGCGCCACACTCGGACTCTGACCACCGACCGCCCAATACGCCCCGCTGACCGCCCTCGACAACACGACGAGCCCAAGCCGCGGGAGCCCCCGCCGGGCCTACCCGCTGAACCTACCCGTCACCCAGCGTCACCGCCGACGCGCACCGTCATCCGTCGGACCGCGGCGGATCCGGTTGAGCTGGTGCCGCACCAGCTATGCATAGATTTGCAGTCCGGCCTGCTGGTCGTCGTCATGCACGTCGGGCTGTACGGCGCGTCCCCCGGTGCGGTCGGGGATGATCGTCAGCTGCCCGGAAGCGGATCGCCCGGCGCGTCCCGCGCATGGATCATCTTGCGGGCGGCTGCGAGGGCGCGGGTGGCGTCGACCGTGTCGAGGCGTGTGGCAGTTCCAGCAGCGTCGCGTCAGCGGGACGGAAGCCGAACTGCGCGTAGAGGCCATGGGCGTCGGCGGTGTGCAGCAGCCAGCGGAAGTCCGCGCCCGGTCCCGCGCCGATCATCGTCTCGACGAGCTGTTAGCCCAGTCCCAGCCCTCGATGGGCCGGCTCGATGTAAACGTCGGCGAGGTAGGCCAGTCCGACCCCGTCGGAGACTGCTCGGGCGAACCCGACCATTGCCGCCGAGGCGACCTGGTAGCAGCCGACCGCCCGCCAGGCCCCTCGGACCTGCTTGGCCACATCGGTCTTCGATCGCCACCGGCCCCAGTAGGCGTGTGGCGACAGGAACCGCCACACCGCCTCCACGTCGATGCGGGCCGGGTCGTCGTCGAACTCGTACCCGTCGGCGGCCAACCCCGACGGCTGGCCTCGGGTCACTGGTGCGCCTCCACGGTCGACGGGTGGATCTGTATCAGCCGCGGCGAGGAGGCGAACCCTGCGGGTGTAGACAGGGACCGCCTCACAGGGACCGCCTCCGGGCTGGAGTGCACTGTGACCCGCTCCAGGCCGAGTTCCGCCGCGTGCTCGAGTACCGCGGCCAGCGGCCTGAGCCCCAGGCCGGCGTCTCGGTGCCGGGGCACCACGTAGACGCACTGGGCGTCACCGGAGTACTGCTCCGGTGCGCGCGGGCTGGTCACCGAGGCAACACGGCCAGCCAGGCCATCCCGATCACCGTGCCCTCGCGTACGAGCACCGTGCAGCGGTGCGTGCCGGCGTGCTCGTGCGCACAGCCGAGGAAGAGATGCTCGAGCTCCCCGCGCGGCATGGTCAATCGGTCGTCCTGCTCGGCCACCCGCCGCCAGCGCAGGCGCCGACCGCTTCCAAGTCGTCGGTCGCCGCCGGGACACGTTTTCGCTCACCACGGTATCATCACCGACCAGCCAGCTCCGCTCAGCGCCGGACGAGGATCTGCGTGCGGGCGGTGCCGGGTAGACCGCCGGGCCTCGCGACCGTCACCTCGCTCGCTTCCGGAATGCGCCCATTGACGGTCCCCTTACGGGCAGCGGGTGCCGGTCGCTGTCGCCGCTTGTGACACAACTCGGCCCCGCCAAATCTGCCGATCGGCTCACGCGACGCGTCCGGCACGATCGGTACATGGTGATCAGTGTCGCCCGCGCACTGGGGCGGGGTGGGATGGGGTGCGACGACCTGCGGCCTCACGGTCAACGGTCCTGCCTGCCGCCTGGACGAACCCGCCGAACCATCGGAACCGGCCACTAGCATGTCGGGATGGGCCAGCCCCGCCCGCGGGGTCTCATCTCCGACCGGTTGGCTGCTGCGGCGGCCGCGGCGCTGGTCGGCCGCGCCGAGGAACGTGCTGTGCTGGCCGCACTGCTCGCCCCGGAAGGGCCCGCGGTGGTGTTCGTGCACGGACCGGGCGGGATTGGCAAGACCACGTTGGTTACCGGAACGCTGGCACCGCTGCGGCTGAACTGCGTGGGCCTGGACGGGCGGCAGGTGGAGCCGACGGTGCCGGGAGCGCTCGCGGCGCTTGGAGCGGCATTGGGGGGACCGCCGCCGCCGTCGGCCGCTGCGGCCGCCGAGCGGATCGCCGCCGCGGGCGTCGACGTGCTCGTGATCGACAGCTTCGAGCGGCTCAACCTGCTCGACGGGTGGATCCGCAACGAGCTAGCCTCCGCCCTGCCGGCCACGGTTACCACGTTGCTGGTCGGACGCCGCGGCCCGAACGTGGCTTGGCGCACGGCGCCCGGGTGGCGCACCTTGCTGGGCGAACTGGTGGTCGGGCCGCTGAGCGACGGGGATGTCGACCGGCTCCTCGCCGCCCACGGGATCCGCGGCGACGACGCGGTGCGCGTCCGGAACTTCGCGCTCGGGCATCCGCTCGCCATCATCGCCGCCGGCGAGGCCCTGGCCCGCCGGCCCGGCCTGCCGATCGGGTCCGGCGCGCCGGCGGAGGTCGTCGAAGACTTGTTCGCGGTGATCCTCGACGACCTTGAGCCACCGGAGCGCGCCGTCGCCGAGGCGGCGTCGGTCTTGCGCCGGGTGACCCTGCCCCTGCTCGCCGCGGTCCTCGACGAGCCGAACGCCGAACAGGCGTGGCAGACGCTGCGCGAACTGCCGTTCACGCTGACCACCGCCGTTGGTGTCGAGCTCTCCGGACTCGCGGCTCCCGTCCTGCTCGAGGCCCTGGAGCTGCGCGACCCGGTCCGGGTCCGGACGCTTCGCACCCGTGCAGCCCGAGTCATCCTTGCCTCCCTCGCGCACGGCCCGGATTGGGCGAGCACCGCCGACCTGCTGCACCTGGTGCAGAACCCGCTGATCCGCAACGCCTATGCGCCGCCGGGGATGCTGCAGCATCCCGTAGAACAGGCCCGCAGCGAGGATCACGACCAGATCCTCGCCGTCGCTCGGGGGTTCGCCGGGGAGGAGTCCGCCGGGCTCGTCGAACGGTGGTGGCAGGCGCGTCGGGACACCTTCGCCGTGGTCCGCGCTGCTGACGGGGACGTAGCGGCGTTCTCGACCACCGCGACAGTCGATGAGCGGGCCGGATCCGCCCATGAGGACCCGTTGCTGCAAGCGGTCCTCGCTCATCTGCGGGCCGACCCGATGCTGCCGGGCGCGGCTGCGGTGGTGTTCCGCTGGGCATTGGGCCGCCGGCACGGCGAGCGGCCCACGCCCGAGGTGGCGGCGCTGGTCATCGACCTGAAGCGCACCTACCTGCAGCTGCGCGGGAAGCTGCGCCGCGTGTACACGGTTGTCATCGACTGGCGGGCCGCAGCGCCGGTGCTGCGGACGATGGGGTTCGACCTGCTGACCGAGGTCGCCGTCGGTGGCCAACGGTTCACGCTCGCGTGCCTCGATTTCGGCCCCGGCGGTGTCGAGGCGTGGATCGGTCGCCATGTCCTGGCCGAGCACGCCGGGCCGTTGCCTGCCCAACCGGTCCGCCTAGGTGCCCGGGCCGACCGAGACGGGCCCGGCGGCGTCCCGGCGGCCGACCCGTCCCGATCGGACCCCGCAGGTGCCGACCGACCTCCGTTGTTCAGCCTGACCGCCCGGGAGCAGGAGGTGCTCGCCCTGCTCGCCGAGGGGATGACGAACGTGCAGCTGGCTGAGGCGCTGTTCATCAGCGAGCGCACGGCCGACCGGCATGTCAGCAACATCTTCACCAAACTGGGCGTGCGCAACCGCACCCAGGCCGCCCGTGTCGCGGTGGCCGCGGGCCTGGCCGGTTGAGCGTCACCAGCGCGGCCCGTCCCCGTCCACGCCGAGCAGCGCCTTGCCGAGGGTCTCGTGGGTGAACGCGTCGGTGCCGGGGTGAAAGCGTGCGGCCCGCACGTCTCGGGACAGCCGCTCCAGCTCGGTGCCACGACGGTAGGACGAACCGCCGACCACCTCGCAGGCCAGGTCCACGACGCGGTTCGCGGCGACTGTGGCCTGCCATTTGGCGGCCAGCACCTTCGGTCCCCACATCGGTCCGTGGTCGACCCCGCCGACCCAGTCCCGGGCGACCGCGTCGACGCTGCAGCGTGCCGCGTCCAGGGCCAGGTACATGTCCGCGACCTGGTGCTGCACCAGGGGATGGTGAGCGAAGATGCCGCGCGGGATGGCGATGGAGGTTCGTCGTGCGGCGTGTGCGAGCGTGATCTCCAGCGCCCGCTCGGCAGTGCCAACGTAGACGTTGGCGATCAGCGTCACCGCCCAGACCAGCATCACCGCGACCGCCGGATGGGTCGGCGGCCCGGCCGGAACGACGCACAGCACCGCCGAGTCAGCCACGAACACGTCCTCGAGCACGGTGTCGTGGCTTTCAGTGGCCCGCATACCCTGGGCGTCCCAGTTCGGGACGGTGCTCAGGCCGGGGGCGTCGTGCGGCACGAAGGCGTGCACGACGACCGGGGCGGTTGGATCGTGCGCGTCCATCGCGTGGAACCCGAGCCGGGTCCAGTGCGGCCCGAGCGAACCGAACATCTTCCGGCCGGTGATCCGCCAGCCGCCCTCGACGCGGCGCGCGGACGTGGTGGACAGCGCCACCGGGATGTCGTTGCCGACCTCGGCGTGCCCGGAGGCGAGGAGGTCGCCGTCCATGACGTACCCGGTGATCAAGTCGGCCTCGGGCAGCTCCATGCGGTGCAGGTCCGCGGCCAGGCCCGCCCAGTAGTGGTGCATGCTGGTCGACAGGGCCGTGGCCGGCGAGTAGCGCGCCATCCGCCGCTGTTCGCCGCCGAGATGGGCGAGGTTCAGCCCGCGGCCGCCGAGATCTTCGGGCAGCGCCGCGGTGAACCAGCCGGCCGCGCGGAGATCAGCAAGGTCCTCGGCGGGGTAGCGGCCAACGGCGTCGTGATGAGCAGCCCGGTCCCGGAACCTGAGCAGGGTCTCCTCGGGCAGGGCGCGGGTCGTGGTGGTGGTTGTTGTCGTCATGGCGGCGACGCTAAGCGGCCGATCGGGGCCGGCGCATCGGGCGAACGCTCCATCCGACGCTCCATTCGTAAATGGCGCCTTCGCCCGATGCGCGCCATGGCTCCGGCTCCCTAGCGTCGGCGAGGTTGCTATCCGCCCAGGAGGGACCCGCTATGCGCATCCGCATCGTCACCTTCGGCCTGAACATCCCGGCCGACGCCTACACCGCACACGCCGCGCACATCGCCGCCGCGTTCACAACGTGGCCGGGCTTGCTCGGCAAATGGTGGCTGGGCGACCCCGCCGTCGGCGAGTTCGGCGGGGTGTACCTGTTCGCCACGAGCCGCGACGCCGACCGCTCCCGCGAAACCGACCTGTTCCGCGGCATGTTCACGAACCCGGCGTTCACGAACGTCACCGTCCGCGAAAACGACGTCGCTGACGCGCCCACTGCGAGCACCGCCCCGACCGCACGTCCGGCGTCGACGCTCCCGGAGCGATCATGAACCCCGGAACCCCGTCCCGCGTCGACACTGCCGAGGGTCTGCGGAACGCTCGCTCGGGAGAAATCGGAATGTCGATAGGAGTTGGGTTCACCCCGTTCGAGGATCGCGTCGACGTGATCGAGCGCACCGCGTTGCTTGCCGAGCGCCGCGGATTCGTCTCGGTCGGCGTCGCTGAGGCGATGAGTTTGGACGCGCCGATCGTGCTCACCCGACTGGCCGGGCTGACCGACCGGATCGGCTTGGTCAGCGGCGTGCTGTCGGTGTGGGGTCGCACGCCAGCCACACTCGCCCTCACCGCCAGCGAGCTGCAGCGAGCCTCCGGTGGTCGGTTCGTCCTCGGCTTGGGCGCTGGGACGGCACCGATCACGGAGGGCTTCCACGGACAGCGTTGGCAGCGGCCGGGGGCGAAGCTGCACGAGACCGTTGTTGCGGTCCGCGCGCTGCTCAACGGCGGCCGGCTGCCCGAGGTAGCCGACGGTCTGCGTGCCCTTCGGCTCGGCTGCCCGCCGAGCGTGCCGGTGCCCATCGCGCTGGCCGCGATCACGCCGCCCAGCATTCGGTTGGCCGGAGTGTTAGCCGACCAGTGGCTGCCGTTTCTGCTTCCCGCTGCTGGCCTGGACGCCGGACGCGACCTGCTGGCCACGGCTGGCGCCGCAGCCGGTCGCCGCGACGCGACAACGATCACCGCGTCCGTCCCGCTCGCACTCGGCGCGACCCGAGACGGTGCGAATCACATCGCCGCCCGATGGCTGGTCGCCTATGCAACACGCATGGGGCCGGTGTACCCGCGGATGATCCGTTCACACGGCTACGACCGAGAACTGGACGCACTGCTGGCCGCCAACCACCACCCGCGGGCCGCATGCCTGCCAGCCGCCGCCGAGCGGCTGGCACGTGACGTGCTGCTCTACGGCACCTATGACGAGGCACCAGCGCTGTGCGAGGAATGGCTCCAGCATGCCGACTCGCTGACCGTCGTCGCCCCCTTCGGGCTACCGGGCGAGCGCATCGCTGAATCTCTCGAGGCGATCAGCGGCGCGGCCGGCTGCGACGCAGGAGCCATGGTGAGCCCCGGAACGGTCCTAGGCCCCGACCTCGCCGCTGATGACCTGCGGCAGGTGTTCCTCGACCTTCCGCAACCGGTCGCCGTGATCACCGGCGTCAGCCCCGCTGGAGAGCCGGTCGGGATGACGGTCAGCTCGCTCACCTCGGCCTCCTTGGCGCCGCCGCTGGTCCTGTTCTGCCCAGCGGTGAGCTCACCGGCATGGGCCGCGGCGCGCGAGCGTGCAGGTGCACACCGAATCACCGATGCGCGGCTGGCGGCATCGACCCCTATCGCGTGGCCTTCAACGGCCTTGCATCGGTCTCGCGGCTCTGGCAGGGTCGACGTTGCGATGGCGCGGACCGGGGTCCGCGCAGAAAGAGGGCCGCGGTGTCCGGGCTACGCTCCGTCATTACCCGGCTCTGGGCTATTGGCCTCAGCGCGGCCATGGTCGTCGCCGGCCTTAGTTTCCTCCCGACCAGTCCCGCGGCTTACGCCGCCAGCTCGGATTGCAACATCCGTGTTGGGTACCCGGAACCGCACCACGTCAACGCAATCTTCGGACGGACCGACAACCGGACGGACTATGTCCTGAGACGCGTCTACCTTGAGAAGGGCATCACGAACGCCTGGGGGGACGAACCGGCAGAGCGCCTCGGCGCCCGCGCTGACCAGCACTGGTGCGAGTACGAATACGTGTTCGGCGTTGCGATGAAGGTGGAGTACACGTTCGGCGCCAACAATGAAAACAAAGTCAACTACGAGGCGTACTACTATGAAGGAAGCGAGATCGCAGGCGCGAATTGCAACATCGTCGGGCCAACCGCTGAGAGCTTTCGTTGCTATACACATTGGAGCTACGGCGAGGGCGCTCACCGGAATTCTATCCACGTGCGCTTCGAGCTAGTCCCGCACTAGGCGGTGGTGTATGACTAGCAGGTCAGACCCGGATCCGCGAGTAGGTGACGTTCTGATCTTGGTTGGGTCGTAGTTGACCTGCGCTGCTGCCTTTGGCATGTGTGGGCACGCGGTGGTCCGGGATATCGCTCCGGGGTGGCGGGTTCCGAGTTCTCGGGCCGGGCTCGGTCGAGCGGGGTTGGTCAAGCGGGCGGTGGGTAGGGCCCGGAGCCGGGCGAGCACCTCGGGCAGGATCTGCGGCCCGGGCGGGAGGCGCAGCTCGAGGCGACCGGCGTGGCGGATGACCCGGGGCGGGCAGGCAGAGCAGTTCGCGGCGCAGCCGTTCGCTGTGGGCGCGGGGCGTGCGTGTCGAGGCCGGTGAGGGCCTGCAGCCACGCGGACAGGTCGAGGCGAGCAGCGTCGCCCACATCCACACGGTGTTGACGGCGTGATCGCCGGAGGGCAGGTGCCGCAGCGCGGCGCCGAGCTTCGCTTCCCGGATGCGGTCTTCGATGTCGGTGCGGCCGCGGAAGCAGGCCTCCACGTCGACCGCGGTGTCGATTTCTGCCTGGTCACCGATGGGGACGTTGGTGACGATGAAGCTGACCGCCCACGCATGATCGAGTTCGCCACCGAGGGCGAGAGCGAGCTGCTCGGCGGGGATGGTGCGCCGGCGACGGGCGCGAGGGTCGAGGGAGATGTCCGCGGCGTCGACGCGCACCCGGCGGACGATGGTGTCCGCGTCGGGTGCCCAGCCTTAGGGGGTGTAGTCGATCGCGGCGACCTGCGCGCCGGCCATGTCCTTGGGGGGCCGCCAGTCCTGTTCGGCGATGCCGGCGTAAGCCCGCCAAAGGGCGGGTTGCGTTTGGCGGCGATCGCTAGTCGCAGCCTTGTTCGTCGGCGGCGTGGGCGAGTTCGGCGGTGAAGTAGCCGGAATCGGCGCGTAGCCGTGGCCGGCCGGTGACCACGGCGGGGAGCGCGGCCAGGGCACGGCTACTACAAGATCCTCAACCGGACCAGCGGCCTCGGCGCCGACCTCACCGGCGGCAGCCTCGCCGACTCCACCAACATCCAGCAATACACCGTCAACGGCGGCGGCAACTACGGGCAGAACTGGCAACTCACCCCAGTGAGCTGACCCACCCGAGCACCGGATCCGGCAGGGACTCCGCCGACCCCGCCGGATCCGGCCCGCCGGCCCGACCGGACGCGACTGCGCTTGACCTAGGCGAATCCCGCACAGTTCAGTCCAGACTGGCCTGGCTAGAGTTCCCGGACGTAACAGAGCATTCGGTAGTCCTTGCCCGCCTCGATGTTGGTGAAGCCGTGGCGCTCGTAGAACCGGCGGGTGGCCTCATCGATCTCGTCGACGTTGATTTGCATCTCGGCGGCTCCCTTGATGCGGACGGTGTCGATCGTCATCTTGAGGATCTGCGTGCCGATGCCTTGGTCGCGGAGCGCAGGCACGACATACAACTCCTCGAGCTGTGCGAGCGATCCGTCGTAGTAGGGCGTCGGCCGCAGGGTGAGGGAGGCGAAGCCAACGTCTCGGTGGCCGTCGTCGGCCAAGACGACGGCAACGTCGTCCCGGGCCAGGAGTGTGCGGAACCGGTCCGCGAACTCAGGGGCGGTTGGGCCCGTGGTGTCGAACTCCTCGTTGAAGTCGCGCAGCAGTCGGCCAACGGTGTCGGCGTCGGCGACCTCGGCGAGCCGAACGGTGACAGCGACCATGCACCTGATCATGCCGCGCTGAGCCCGTCGTACGTCGCGGACCGCCGACGACGGCGCCCGTCATCCGCCCGCTCGGCGGCATGTGCGTTCACCTGTCGTCCGTCCGCACATTGCGGGAGTAGCACGATGCGGCGGGTCTCGGGCGCTGATCGGAGCGACAAGCACCAACACATGTCGTGGAGCAGTAATGCGCTCAGAGAGCGGAACACTTCGTTCAGCAGCTGATAACGGCAAGGGGGCGCTCGTCGTTCTGGTGCACGCCCCAGCTCTGGCGAATGCTTTCTTGGCTTGGCCGCCCGGAGTCTGGGGAGGGGGCCGCAGTCGATGGTTATCAGTCATCTCCGGGCGGAGGCGTTGTCTGGACGGCGAGTTCGCCCAGGTGGGCCCATCCGTCACCGGGTGCGGTGGTGTTGATGATCCGCGGGGTCGCGGCCAGGTAGGGCGGCAGGTCCTGTTGGGCAGCTTTGAAGTGATCGGATCGGACGTGGACCGCACCCGCGTAGTCATCGCGGAAGGCCTCGATGAGCACATACTCGGTCGGGTCCTCGATGCTGCGCGACCAATCGAACCATAGGCAGCCGGGCTCATCGCGGGTGGCGGCGGTGAACGCGGCCGCGATGTCCGGCCAGCGGTCGGCGTGCTGTGGCTTGACGCTGAACTTCGCGGTGATGACGATCATGTCTCTCCTTTTGGTCGGGGCTCCCGGATGGCGCGGCCGTGCGCGGTCGTGGTAGTCACGTGGGTGTCGGTGAGAAATGGAATGGTGCCATTTGAACGGGTTAGGTAGGCCGTCCAGTTTCTTGAACGGCCCTTGGTATTCGCTGTGGCAGTGGGGTCGTCATGATGGCCGGACGAGGTTGTCGGGGTCGCGGGGTTGTTGGCTGATCTCGCCGTGCTTGGTGTCGCTTGGCCTCCAGGCATTTTGGCGTGCTCCGATTGCGGCGAGCGAGTGGTCAGCTGCCGCCGGGTGCCGCTGGGCGGGTGACGGCTTCGAGGGTTTCGAGTATGTGTCGGTAGGGGAGTTCGGTGGCGCGACTCATGCCGAGTTCGCAGGTGCGGTTGACTGAGGCGTATGCGGTGGCGGACGCGTGTCGCACAGCGCGGGCCTCGGCGGTGGTCGCTGAGGCGGTGAGTTCGGGGTGCAGGAGGCCACGGTCGCCGGCGAAGGCGCAGCAGTTCCAGTCGGCGGGCTGCACGACGTTCTCCGCTGCCATGGCGGCGATTCTGAGCAACGCTGGGTTGATGCCCAGTTGGGTGGAGGAGCAGGTTGGGTGGACGACGATGGAATGGACTCGCCGGGGCGCTGGTAGCCGGGGTATGAGGGTGGTGTCGGTGAATGCGACGGCGTCCATGACGTCGATGTTCTCCTCGCGCAATAACCGGTGCAGGCCTTCGGTGCAGGATGCGGCGTCGACGACGACCGGAAGGGCACCATTGTTGGTTGCTTGGCGTAGAGCGGGCACGACCTGGTCTCGCATGACCGCGAGGCCGTCGGTGAGTCCTTTCGATTTCCACGGGGTGCCGCAGCAGAGTCCGGCGATCGCGCGGGGGATCCGGACGGTCACGCCGGCGCGCTGACAGAGGGTGAGGAAGGCAGCTCGGACGCCGGGCCCGGTGTCGGCCGGCCCGAAGATGGTGGAGATGCAGGCCGGGAAGTAGACGGCTACCGGCGCCGGGGGGCTATGCGGCGTGCGCCGGGTGCCGCCGCCGGGCAGTTCGGGGGACCAGGCGGGAACCAGGTCGTCGCCGAGCAGGGTCCGACCGATCGCCGTCGCGGCGCGGGGTAGCACGGTGGGCACGGCCCGGGCGGCGGTGAGTGCGGCGGCGGCGGAGCGGGTGGTGTGGTCCCAGTGTCGGGCGGCGGTCGTCCAGACCCGCTGCTCGATGCGGCTGCGGCTTTCGGCGCGGAGCCGCCGGGTGAGGTCGCCGGTGTCGATGCCTACCGGGCAGGCGGTCTGGCACATGCCGTCGACGGCGCAGGTGTCGATCGCGTCGTACTGGTATTCCTGTTCGAGCTGGTTGAGCAGATCGGTGTCCGCGCTGACGCGGGCGCGGGCGATCTCCCTGCGGAGCACGATCCGCCGGCGGGGGGTGGTGGTCAGGTCTTTACTCGGGCAGACCGGCTCGCAATAGCCGCACTCGACACAGCGGTCGACTTCGATCTCGACGGTGGGGGTGGCCTTGAGGTGCCGGATGTGTGCGGTCGGGTCCTCATCGAGCAGGACGCCGGGGTTGAGCAGGCCGCGCGGGTCGAGCAGCTTCTTGACCTCGCGCATGATCTGGTACAACTCGTCGCCGTACTGCCGCCGGACGAAGGGAGCCATGATCCGCCCGGTGCCGTGCTCGGCTTTGAGTGTGCCGCCGTGGTTGAGGACCAGGTCGACCATGTCGTCGGTGAAGGAGAGGTAACGTCCGACCTGCTTCTGGCGGGCGAAGTCCTCGTTGAGCATGAAGTGAATGTTGCCGTCCTTCGCGTGTCCGAAGATAACGCTGCCGGTGTAGCCGTGCGCGTCGAACAGTGCGGTCAGCTTCGAGCAGGTCGGCAGCAGCGCGTCGACGGGGACGGCGATGTCCTCGAGCAGGGCAGTGGTGCCAGGTGGGCGGGAGCCGGCGACCGCGGCGTAGATCCCCTTACGGATATGCCAAAGCGCGGCGCGGGTCGCAGCGTCGAAGCTGAGGGAGGCCGCTGCGGCGAGCGGCAAACCGTTGATCAGGCGCGCGGATGCCGCGATCCGGTCGGCGAGCGCCTCGCTCGTCGGCTGCTGGTGCTCGACCAGCAGTGCGGCGTGCTCGCACACGGTGAGGCTGCGCAGCTCGGCGGTCGCCTCGGGGTCTGCTTGGGCGACCCGCAGGCTCGCGGCGTCGAGCAGTTCGATCGTGGCGAAGCCGGACTTGACCAGCGCGGGAAGTGAGCCGGCGGCGGTCGCAAGGCCGGGGAACAGCAACAGCGCTGTCGCGGCGTGGGGGTGGTTAGGCACGGTGTGGAAGGTCGCCTCGGCGACAAACGCCAGTGTGCCCTCACTGCCGATCACGAGGTGGGCGAGGATGTCGATCGGACGGGTGTAATCGACGAATGAGTTGACCCCGTAGCCCATCGTGTTCTTGATCGCGTAGAGCTGTTCGATCTTGCGGAGCGACTGCGGGCTGCCGCGGACTTGATCGCGCAGCCGGGCGAGGCCGTGGTGAATCTCGGGCTCGAGCGTGCGCAGCTGCTCGTCGGCGTCGGGTGCGCCGGTGTCGAGGACGGTGCCGCTGGCCAGCATGAGGACGGCTGATTGCAACGTGCGGTAGGTGTTCAGTTCAGTGCCGCAGGCCATGCCGCTGGAGTTGTTGGCGATGACCCCGCCGATCGTGCATACCGACTCGCTCGCCGGGTCCGGGCCGAGCTTGCGCCCGTGGCGGGCCAGCCGGGTGTTGACTGCGCGTAGCGTCGCGCCCGGCTGAACCCGCACCCGAGCGCCGTCGTCGAGAATCTCGATCGCGCGGAAGTGTCGGCGCGTGTCGACCAATACTCCGGCGGTGACGGCTTGCCCGGACAGGCTCGTTCCGGCGGAGCGGAAGGTCAGCGGAACACGGTGCTGGGCGCCGATACGAAGCAGGGCGGCGACCTGGCTGGCGTCCCGCGGGGCAACGACGGCCTGTGGGACGAGCAGGTAGTGCGAGGCGTCGTGGGCGAAGCCAAGCCGATCGGAAGCGCGTGCGGCCACGCCGCCGGGCGCCGCTTGCTCGAGCGCGACTAGCAGGCCGGCGTCGCGGTGGCGGCTCGATGCACGCCGGGCGCGCTGGTGCGGGCGTCCCACCTGTCACCGCCGACCTGCGGGCCAGCCGATGGCCCCGCCGGTCAATATCAGACTCGGTGGGCCACCGGCCGGGAACCAACTCGGGGACACGGTCAATCTGCGGTTAAGGCGGTGGGCTGGGTCGATGATTTGCCTCGGAGTCTCGAAGGATCTGGCTGCATTGGCGGGTCGCGTGGTGTATGGCATGTTCCAGGGCTGGGTGTTTGTGATGGAATTGTCTGACATCGAGGGAGACCGCGATGGTACCGATGAGCCGGCCGCCGGGGGCGGTGACGGCGCCGGCCATGCAGGCGGTGCCGGGAGCGACTTCCTCGATCTCGACGGCGATCCCGGTGGAGCGGATCAGGTCGAGTTGCGGGATGAGGTCCTCGACTGTCTCGATGGTGTGTTCGGTGAACCGGGTTAGTTCGTTGGCTTGGCAGAAGCTGAGCACGTCGCCGATGGGGAGCGCGGCGAGCATCATCTTTCCGAACGCGGTGGCGTGCGCGCCGCTGGCCGCGCCGACGTCGAGACTGCGTATCGCCGGCGCCGTGGGTGATTCGGCGACGTAGGCGACGACGGGTTCCAGGCCGCGGTAGCGCGAGTAGTAGGCGGCTGCGCCGGTTTGGGTGTGCACGTTGTCGACGACGTCGGTGATGCGTGCGTCGACGGCGAGGCGTTCGCGTAGCCGCTGGTACAGGGGTGGGATCTTATAGCCCAGGCCGTAGCCGTGCAGTTCATTGAGATGGACAAGGTAGCCCTCCTCGACGAGGGTGTTGAGCAGCCGGTAGGTGCTGGACAGGTTGTAGCCGAGTCGCCGGGCGACCGCCTTGGCCTGGATGCCGTCGTCGGCGGCCGCGACGACCTCGAGAACCCGCAGCGCGCGTTGCACGGAGCTCGGCCCGCTGCTGGATGCTTCGAGGTCGTCGCGGTCGAGGTGGGGCATGGCTGGTCCTGGTTCGAGTCCTTCAGGCTATGTCTGTTTCGGCTGCTGCGGCGCGGGGCGGTGATGGGCGGCCTGGTCCGGCTGCCGGTCGGCGAGCGTCGGTGGTCTAGTCGGCGCGGCAGTGTTCGTGGCCCACGGGAGGCGCGACGTCGAGGGCTGGGCTGCGGTCGAAGAACGCGACGGGTTTGAGCATGAAGCCGATCGGTTCGACCGGCATGACCGGCCAGTCTTCGGGCCGCGGGAAGTGGGTCAGGCCGAAGGAGTACCAGACCACGACGTCTTGGTTAATCAGATCGCGGTTGGCCTGCTGCCAGCGGGGCAGTCCGTCCCCACCGGGTGACTGGTTGGGGAACTCGCCGGCGGCGTACCGCTCGGCTGGGTCGAACCGGGTGACCCACAGCTGATGGTCGGCGAAGGCGGCCCGCTTGCGGATCGGGGCGTCGGGGTCGGCCAGCGGGAGGGCGGTGTTTATGGGCATGAGTTTGTACCCGACGGGTGTTCCCCAGCTGTTGCGCACGTTGTCGTTGATGATCTCCCAGTAGCGGGAGGTGGCAGGGTTGACGTCGCGCGCCGCTTCGGACTCGGTGGCGATCGGGGTGGCTTCGGCGATCATCGCGTTGCCGTACGGGTTGTCCGGCCCGATCGGGAGGGTCTTGCCATTGATCTCGTAGACGGTGTTCTGCACACCGTCTACGGCCATGTCGAGCCGGTAGTTGAACAGGTGCTGATGGTTGGCGGCAGCCAGCCGCGGTCCGATGACAGCGGCGTAGCGGGGCTGTTCGCCCTCGCGCAGTGCCTGGGTGAGCACGATGCCGGTCGCCTTGATCTCGTGCTGGATGGTGCCGTCTTGCTGGAAATACCAGTAGAAGGCGTACTCGTAGTTGCCCACGGTGGCGATGTAGGAGACAACGAGGCGGCGGTTGCGCCGTACCGCGTTGTCGCCAGTGCGCGCGTCATAGTGTTTCCAGAGCAGCCCGTTGTCCTCTTCGTGCACGCAAATCGCGTTTTTGATCACGCGAGGCTCGCCCCCCTCGGTGTTGATCACACCGTCGAGGTAGCGGATCTCGCCGAGGCAGTCACAGCCCAGGACCAGGGAGTTGGCGAACTGGCCCAAGCCGTACTCGCCGGTGTCGAACACGCCGCGCCAGAAGTGGCCGATGGACGGGTCGCCGTACGGCACCACCATCTCCGACATCGCCGCACGGTAGATGATCGGCCGGCCGTCGTACCCGATCGTGTGTAGCACGAGTCCCTCGCGCGCGTGCAGGCTGACCCGCATGCTCCACTTCTGCCAGCGGATCTCGTGGCCGTCGATGACGAAACTCGGACCTTCCGGCTGGCTGATCTCCAGCGGCTGGAGGTCGGTGCGATATCCGCCGACAGACTGCTCGTCGTAACGGCCGTGCTCGGGAGGAAGGGGAACCGGGTCCTCGTCCCACAGTTCCAGTAGGCGTTCCTCGTCTAGGTCGACCACGGCGATGAGCCGCTCCAGCGGATAGGCGTAGCCATTGTCAGTCTCGTCGCGGCGCCAGTATGCCACGCCTCGGACCAGCCGGCGGCCTTCCTCGTTGGCGAAGCCGAAGTGCCCAGCCGACATTGGGTCGAGGAAGACGTGGCTGAAGTCGGTGACACCGCGAGCGCGGGCCGCAGCCTGCCAGCCGGCATCGGCCTTGGCGATCGCCTCGGCCAACTCCCACTCCTCGTTGAGCACCATCGTCTGGGAGCCCGGCGGCTCCTGGGTCCAACTCTCGATGCTGTTGGTGTCCAGCGAGACGACGATGCGGTACGTCTCCTTGACCTTCTTGTCGATCACAACCGCCTCGACGCGACGCTGGATCGGGTCGCCGGAGGTGTAGCCGAGCACCTCCTGTTTGTCCGGCTCGGCGAGCTCCACAACGGCGAATCGGGCCCGGTCGGAGAGCCGACCCTGGCCTTGGATCAGCGCCACCGCCGTCTCCAATTCCCGGACCGTCAGCGGGTCGAGCGGGTGCCGCACGGCGGCGGTTTCGGTGGTCCCTGCGGTCGCAGTGGTGGTCATCAGGCGCTCCTCGGGTGCGGTGCTGGAACAGGGGCATTGTCTAACGGCTGCTCTGAGTCGGCTACGTGCAGGTGTAGGTCGGCGTTGCTCTCCTCTTCAGCCCCCGTGTCGGTGAGCACGATCCGGCCGAGGATGGCGTAGATCTGCGGCCGGCGCGCGCGCAGCACCACCGCCAGCAGCACACCGAAGACCCCGATCGCAGCGACCAGGTAGGGGATCGCCTTGAAGAACGGTGTGCTCGCGGCCGGTCCGGCTGCGGCGTCGATGTTCTTGAACAGCAGGATGACCACACCCAGCATGCCCAGCCCGCCGACCAGCGGGGCGAGGAAGTGGGTGAGCCAGTGCCGCGCCTGGCGCTGGTGGGTGTGAAAGTAGCCGATGACCGCGAACGAGCACATCGTCTGCACGATCAAGATCATCGCGGTGCCGAAGATCGCGCACAACGTGTAGAGGCTGCCGTAGGGGTCCTGGTGGAACAGCGCGAACAGGCCGACCAGGATCGCGGTGAACACGCTTTGGGTGAGCGAGGCGATGTACGGGGATCGGTGCTTGGGGTGGGTCCGGCCGAGCCGGCGGTTGAGGATGCCCTCCCGGCCAATCGCGTACAGGTAGCGGGAGGCGCAGTTGTGGAAGGCCAGCCCGCAGGCGAACGAACCGGTGATCATCAACCAGGCGGCGATGTGCACCGCCCACGGGCCGACGTAGGTGCCCAGCGGGTCGAAGATCAGCCCGAACGGGTCGTTCTTGGCGATGGAGATCGACTGGGACAGCCCGTTGCCGGAGATGGCCATCCAGGAGACGAAGGTGTAGAACAGCCCGATCCCGATCACCGAGACCAGGGTCGCGATCGGCACGATCCGCCGGGGATTGCGTGATTCCTCGCCGTACATGGCCGTCGATTCGAAGCCAACCCAGGACCAGAACGCGAAGAACAGCCCAAAGCCGGGATTGATGCCATGCAGCGCGCCGAACGGGCTGATCGGCTTGAGCGGGATGCCGTTCGGGCCGCCGCCGTGGATGAGCACCGAGACCGCCATGCTGCCCAGCGCGAGGATCTCGCCGAGCAGCAGCACGCCGAGCACCTTCACCGCGAAGTCGATGTCGAAGTAGCTCAACGTTGAATTGGTCACGATCACGATCGCGGCGACCAGCAGCCACGGCACGTGCACGTGTGCTTGGGACTCGAAGGTGCTCTGCGCGAAAGAGGACACCAGCCCGACCAGCGACGCCTCGAAGACCATGTAGGCGACCACCGTCAGCATCCCCGAAGACATCCCGATGATCCGGCCGAGGCCCTGGGAGATGTAGCCATAGAACGCGCCGGTGGTGGTGATGTAGCGGGCCATCGACACATAGCCGACAGCGAAGATCCCCAACACGATCGTGGCGATGACGTACCCGCCCGGCGTGCTCGTCCCGGTCCCGAACGCCACCGACGGGGGGACGTTGCCGGTCATCGCCGCGATCGGTGCCGCAGTGGCCACGGCCATGAAGATGACCCCGAACAGGCCGACCGCGCCGGACTTGAGCCGCTGCACCTCGCCGCTCTGACCTTGCGGGCTCGCCGCAGCCGGGGCGGCCGGGGAGTCAGACACCATGCGGAAACCTCCGAATCTGGCCCGGACCTACGACGCTGCGGCTGCGTCGCCCCTTCCGGTGCGGGGTGACCGGCCGTCTCGCTCGGCGCCGCGACGGCGTGACGCGTCGGCGGCGAAACGAGCTCTCGCGACGAGCTTGAACGCGGTTCCTCGCTCGCGCAATGGGCTCGATTCCGCATGGACGGAAATCGGACAGCGCAGGCTTGCCGACCAACCCGCCCGGGGGCATCGTTCGTGGCAGCCCGACCGGCAGACCCGCCTCGGCACGGCTCGTTTGCTCGGCGTTGCTTCCCAGGATTCCAGTTGGAAGGCGGCTGCAGATGAAGGCAGTTCGAGTCCACCGCTACGGCCAGGCCCCGCACCTCGACGACATCGACGAACCGACACTGAGCTCTCCGCTAGACGTGCTTGTCCGCGTCGGCGCCGCGGGCCTGTGCCGCACCGACCTCCACATCATCGAAGGACAGTGGGACAGCATCCAACACCCGACGCTGCCCTACACCCTCGGCCACGAGAACGCCGGCTGGATCGCCGCCATCGGCAGCGCTGTCACCGGGCTCGCCCCCGGCGACCCGGTGATCTTGCACCCGCTGGTCACCTGCGGACTCTGCCCAGCCTGCCGGGTCGGCGACGACTCGCATTGCGCCAACGCCGGCTTCCCCGGGCTCAACGTGGATGGCGGCATGGCCGAATACCTGCTGACGAACGCCCGCGCGGTCGTCAAACTCGACCCCAACCTGCAGCCCGCCGCGGTCGCCGCCCTCGCCGACGCCGGCCTGACGGCCTACCATGCCGTGCGCAAGGCGCAGCCGCTGCTGCCACCCGGCAGCCACGCCGTGGTCATCGGCGCCGGCGGGCTCGGGCACATCGGCGTCCAAGTACTTGCGGCCGTGACCACCGCGCACATCACCGTTGTCGACCGTTCCGCCGACGCCCTCGACCTCGCCCGCAGCATCGGCGCGGAGCACACCATCGACGCGACCCAGCGGCCGGCCCAGGTCATCGAGCAGATCCACGAGGTCACCGACGGTGGCGCGCACGTGCTGTTCGACTACGTCGGCGAGCACGGCACCCCCGAGCTGGGAGTCGCCGCGCTGCGCAACCGGGGCAGCTACTACGCCATCGGCTACGGCGGCACTGTCGACATTCCCACCCTCGAGCTCATCTCCCGCGAGATCAACCTCGTCGGGAACCTGGTGGGCACCTACAACGACCTCACTGAACTGATGACCCTCACCGCCGAAGGCAAAGTCAAGCTGCACACCAGCACCTACCCGCTCGATGCCGTTCACGACGCCATCCACGACCTCGAGTCCGGCAAGCTCGTCGGCCGCGGAATCCTCATTCCCGCAGCCGCCTAGCAGGCCAACCCGAGCAGGCAGGGCCCCGCCAACAACTACGAGCCGCACGATCATGATTTACCGATCTAAGAGGAGTCATACTATGAGCCGCAATCCCTACGCCGACCTTCCCGCCGTTGCGTCGTTCACCCTCCGCAGCGACGACGTCAGCCACGATGAGACCCTGCCGCCCGCCCAGCGCAGCGGCATCTTCGGCGCCGGCGGCGAGGACGTCTCCCCCCATCTGGCCTGGTCCGGCTTCCCCGCCCAGACGCGCAGCTTCGCGGTCACCGTCTACGACCCGGACGCCCCCACCGCCAGCGGCTTTTGGCATTGGGCGGTGGCCGGCATCCCGGCTGAGGTCACCGAGCTGCAGACCGATGCAGGCACCGACGGCGGAACCAAGCTTCCTGCTGGCGCGGTGCAACTCGCCAACGACGCCGGGCTGCGCCGCTACCTGGGTGCGGCCCCGCCCGCTGGGCACGGCGTGCACCAGTACTACATCGCCGTGCACGCGGTCGACGTGGCGTCGCTGAATCTGCCCGATGGAGCCACGCCTGCCTTCCTCGGGTTCAACCTGTACAGCCACAGCCTCGGCCGCGCCATCCTCGTGCCCGTCTACGAGGCATAACCGGTCATCCCGCCGGCCACGGCGCGACAAAGGGAGCACCGCCATGCCCGCATCCACGGTCGCTGGCCTGATCCTGATCACCATCGCTACCCTCGCCGGTGCGGGTCTCGCCCGGCGGCATGCCCGCCGGCCCGAGGTGTGCTTGGGTGCAGCAGCCGGAGCGCTGCTGGTCATCGCCTGCATGCACCTCCTGCCGGACGCCTGGTCGGGTGCCCAGGGCGCAGATATCCCAGCCCTATGGATCCCGCTGCTCGCCGCGGCGTCATTCGTGCTGACCGGTCAGCTCGTCCGCCGCGGGTGCGCCTGCCAGCGCAACCGGGAAACCGCCGGCGGGATCGGGACCACGATCGCGCTAGCCGCTCACCGACTGCTCGAAGGCGCCTCCCTCGCACTGACCGGCTCCGCGATCGTGGCCGCAGCGCTCGCCGCGCATGCACTCGCCGAAGGCCTCGCCGCCGGGACCCTGCTCACCTCCCTGGCGCGGCGTCGCGCGGCCCTATTGCTGGGCGCGCTGTGCCTCAGCCCGGTCCTCGGTGTGACGATCACCAAGGTCGCCCCAATTCCACACCGACTTGAGCCACTGCTGCTGGCCGCGGCGGCGGGCGTGCTCTGCAAAGCCGCCCACATCAGCAGCACGGCCGCGTTCGGCCGGAAACCGCCGATCCGTAACCCGATCTCTGCGCCAGCGGTCGCGGCGCTGACAACCGGCGTGGCGACCATGCTGGCCGTGCGCCTCGTCGGCTAATCGTCACCGGGACACGGATGTTTAGCGTCGGAAGCGAGGATGACACCTGCTACACCGACTCGGAACTCCTAAGGTAACGGGAGCCCACGAGCTCGCGACAGACGAAAGCTGGTACTCAAATGGGAAGAGTCGGCGGTAAGGTCGCCCTGGTAACCGGAGCGGCATCGGGAATCGGCAGGGCAACCGTCGAGCTCTTCGCTCGGGAGGGTGCTCGCACGATCATTGCCGACGTTAACGAGGGGGCCGGTGCTCAGGTCGAGACCTCGCTGCGCGAGTCAGGACTGGAAGCGACGTTCATCCGCCTCGATGTCACCGCGGAGTCCAACTGGGCTACGACGATGGAACAGACCATGCGGACCTACGGCGCACTCCACGTCGTCGTCAACAACGCAGGGATCTCCTTGGCTAGAGACGTCGAAGAGACCACCTTGAAGGACTGGAACCAAGTCCTGGGCGTCAACGCCACCGGCACCTTCCTGGGCACCAAGTTTGGGATCGAAGCGATGAAGCACAGCGGTGAGGGCGGCTCGATCATTAATCATTCCTCGATCGATGGGCAGGTGGGGGAAGGTGGGTTGTTCGCCTATTGCGCATCCAAGGGCGCAGTCACTATCTTGACCAAGGCTGCTGCGCTCAGCTGTGGTCAGAAGGGGTACAAGATCCGGGTGAATTCCGTGCATCCGGGATACGTCCACACGCCTCTGGTCGACGAAGAGGCCAGAGGATACGGCCTCAGTACTGCCGAATACCTAGGCGCGCTCAACGCTAAGCACCCAATTGGCTTCATCGGCCAACCGATCGACATTGCCTACGTCGATCTCTTCCTCGCCTCCGATGAATCCCGATGGATCACCGGCGCAGAGTTCGTCGTCGACGGCGGATTCACTGCCCAATAGAGACCAGCCTGCCTATTGCTACGTGGAAATGAAGGAATGCATGTTCTCTCTCCAGGATCGGGTAGCCGTTGTCACAGGTGCCGCGTCAGGTATCGGTCGTGGCATCGCCGATGCCCTCCACCAGGCCGGGGCCCAGGTAGTAGTAGCCGACATCGACGCCGACCGCGGCATGCACGCTGCGGACGAGATCGAAGGTGCCTTTGAGGTGGTAGACGTCACGCAGCGTGACGCCTGCCGGCAGATGGTAGCCAGAGTCACTGATCGATTCGGACACCTTGACATTCTGTGCTCGAACACAGGCATCTTCCCGCAGGCCACCGTCGACTCGATGCAGGAGGACGAATGGGACGCCGTCCTGAATGTCAACCTTAAGGGCACGTTCTTCATGGTGCAGGCAGCTTTACCTGTGATGCGCCGACAGCGATATGGTCGTATCGTGATTACCGCCTCCATAACTGGACCGATCACGGGCTACCCCGGGTGGTCGCACTACGGAGCGAGCAAGGCCGGCCAGCTAGGTTTCATGCGAAGCGCCGCCCTCGAATGTGCCCGAGACGGAATCACCATCAACGCGGTCCTACCCGGCAACATCCTCACCGACGGCCTCAGGGCGAGAGGCTTCGACTACCTGCGCACGATGACGGCAAGCATCCCCACAAATAGCTTGGGTGAGCCGCAGGACATCGGCCACGCAGCCTGCTTCCTAGGCAGCGCGGAAGCCCGGTACATCACCGGCCAGACCATGATCGTCGATGGAGGTCAAACCCTACCCGAGAGCCTCGAGGCATTGATCTGATCTGAGTGGGGCGGCGTCCAGTCTGTGCAGTCCGAGACGCCGGTTGCCTCATGCGGAAGACTCTGCCCTGTGCTCGGACCAGGCCTTGAGCGGACACATCGACTGCACTCATCTCGGCGATTGCGGACGCGCTGAGGTCCGTGAGCGGAAGGTTCGAGCGGAGGCATCGACGGGCCGCCTGCCGTTGACCGGCGATCCTCCTGCCGATACCGGCGTCGACGGCTGGGCCCGCTAGCGCGATGAGAACGATCGAGTCCCGGCGCGACCTGACGAGGGCCGTTTGTGTTCGGCGGGGCCGCGAGGGTGCTAGAGAGATGTCGATCAATCGTGCGGTCGAAGTTGATCTCCGTTGGTCCGCAAGAAGTCTGCAAGTATTTAAGAACTGCCGTTGACGATCAACGAGGCTGACAGCGTTATTGGGACAGCAACTCCGGGGTGTCCTACGCTTACAAACGATCACCGTTGATCACCAAGATTGGCCTGGTTCGCCTTCCGGAGTCCGTGTGGGTCTGCGGAACCAGTTATCCGTCTCCCAGCGAACAACTTACGAACGAAATATGGTCAACGTCGATCACACTTGATCACCAGCTGCCATCGAGAACACCCTTGTAAAGCAGGACAATCATCGACAGCCAACAACGGTCAAATCGTTAGAAGACTAATCGGAGGGTTACTGGTTCGAGTCCAGTCGGGGCAGCCACAGAGGCCCAGAATCTGGGGGCTCTTGGCCGAACCGCCGGTATCGATTGGTTACACATCCCGCCGAGCGCGCCTGCACCCGCCCGCGCCTCGAGCTCGCCCGAACCGCGTCGAATCGCACTGGAGTCGGCGGGTTTCCCGCCGGTCGCCGCCTGGTCGACCGCGCAGATGACGCCGCCGGCGAACGACACCTCATACGGGCAGCAGTGCCTCAGCTTCAATCGAAGCGGATCTTGGAAGATGCCTGCGCAACAGGAGCCTCGGGATTTGGCCGAGTCGTACGAATCTTCATCCCGTTCGTTTGCCTCTACGCCGCCCGCCGATGTTCGCGACTTGCGGCATGAGCGCGAGGTCGGTGAGCGTCCTCATCTCCGGGTGCGGAATTTTCGGTTAGTCGACGAAGCCGCTGTCGTAGGCGGCGATGACGGCTTGGACTCGGTCGCGTACGCGGAGTTTGGCCAGGATGTTGCGGACGTGGGTGCGGACGGTTTCGACGCCGAGGAACAGGCCGGTGGCGATCTCGGCGTTGGACCGACCTTGGGCGATCAGCCGCAGCACTTCTTGCTCGCGCTCGGTCAGTTTCGCGCCGGCGAGCTGGTCGCCGCGGTTCGCCGCCCGCCCGGCGACCAGCCGGCGGATGGCGGCGGGAAAGAGCAGGGACTCGCCGTCGTGCACGGTGCGGATTGCGTTGACGAAATCGTCGGCGGTGCTGCGCTTGAGCACAAAGCCCCGCGCGCCGACGCGCAATGCTTCGTAGACGTAGTCGTCGTTCTCGAACGTCGTCACGACGATCACTGCCGGGCCGCCGCCGTCGAAATCGCCGAGTTGCCGGGTGGCGGCGATTCCGTCGACCCGTGGCATGCGCACGTCCATCAGCACGACGTCCGGACGGGTGCGGCGTGCCTCGGATATTGCAGCCGCGCCGTCGTCCGCCTCGCCGACGACCTCGAGGTCGGGCTCGGCCGCGACGATCGCGCGCAGCCCGCTGCGCACGAGCGGCTCGTCGTCGACGATCAGTACCCGGATGCCGCTCACGCCCGCTCCTCTCCGGTGGGCAGTGTGACGGACAGCGTCCAGCACCCGTCATGCGCGCCGGCGCGCACCGTTCCGCCGAGGATTGCGGCACGTTCGGATATCCCGCGCAGCCCGCGACCGGCGTTTCGCGAACGGTGGTTAGCGCTGCGGTTGACCAGCTCGATGGCAACCACATCGCCCGTCGCGGACAGTTCCAGGGTCACCGACCGCTCGGTCGAATACTTCAACGCATTGGTCAGCCCCTCCTGCACGATGCGATAGGCCTCTTGGCTGACGAGCACCGGCACGTCGGCGAACCCGCCGGATCGCGACGCCTGGACCACCAGCCCGGCCGAGCCGGCCGCGTCGATCAGTTCGTCGAGGCTGCCAAGGTCCGCCTGCGGCGTCGTTGAGGAGGCATCGTCCCGCAACAGCCCGAGCATGTGGTCGAGGTCGGCCGCCGCTCGCCGCGACGTCGTCTCGATCGCGTCCAACGCCTGCTCGGCAAATGCCGGGTCGCGGCCGATCACCTTCCGGGCGGCCGAGGCCTGCACGGTAACCAGCGAGAGCGCGTGGCCGATGCTGTCGTGCAGTTCGCGCGCGATGCGGTTCCGCTCTCCCGCGCGCGCCGCGACCGTCGCCAGCCGTTCCGCGTACGAGGGGCCGAGCAGCGCGGGGGCCAGCGCCGCCAGCAGCCGTCCGAGCACCATGACCAGCAGGGCGGTCGCCGCCGCGGCCGGCAGCGTCCACCAACTCCCGGCCAGCCCGATGTCGCCGACCACCGCCGCGACCGCTACGGCGCCCGCGCCGATGTGCAGCAGGAACCAGCCAAGCGTCCGGCGCCGTTGCCGCCAGCCGATCGCCGGACCGGGCGGGCCGCCGGCGAACCGCACGCCCAACAACGCCTGCGCCGCGACTCCCTCGACCTGCCGCGCGGCCGGCAGCGCGCCGACGCTCAGCGGCCCGCCGACGATCACGATCCCGATCAGCACCACCGCCCATACCGGCACACCGGCACCGACCGCGAGCGCCAGCAGGGTGAAATCGGCGACGCCCAGCGCCAGGGCCAACGCCGCGCCGATCAGTACGAACACCGCGCGCAGATAGGTGCACGGGTCGAGCATTCTTGCCCTCGGTGTCACCTGGCCATGGTGGCCGGTGAACGCAATTCCGCGCCAGCGTGATCCGCTTCCGAGACATGCGAACGCCGGCGCTTCCGGTAGGCGATCGTGACCGCGGCCAGCAACGGGCCCCACAACAGCAACGGCCCGTACGCGACGAGGACAAGCCAGCCCTGCCAGTCATGCAACTCCAGCACGGTCGGTCCGTTGATCCGGCTCCCGGTCACCCGCCGGCCCAGCCCGAACGCGACGGCCGTCCAGGTCCACAGCGCGGTCAACACCGTCGCCCCGGCCGCGGCGGCCACGACCACGGGGAGCAGCGGCACCGGCCGTCCCCGCAGCACCGGCACCCACCGCGGGAGCACCTCGCCCCACCGGGCGATCAGGCCGACCGCCGTGAACGCCAGCAGTTCCGAGACGATCGACAACAGCACGACATACACCGCCAGCGGCAGGCCCGGAATCCCGGACGAGCTATTCGTCAGGCCCTCGACACCGGGCGGCGCGATCGGAATGTGCAGCGTGCACACCGCGATCCGCCACATGCTGGACGGAAGCACCGTGAACGGCACCGCAAGAGCCGCCAGCCGTGCCCAGCGCGGCACTCCCGCCACCGGTGCGTGCGCGGCCGCCCACGCAGCGCGCAATCGACCCGTCATCGGCTCTCCCTCGTCGCAGTCGGTCAGGCACCGACCTCGACGATGCCGGGCAGCCGCAGGCTCGCCCTCCCCCGCGTGGGGGATTCGAGTCCCCCGTGCGCGGGAACCTCGGGGCATCAGGGGCTATCAGCCGATGTCGTACCGCTTGCGGAGTTCGGCGATCCACGGGCTGTCGCGGAAGAACTCGATGCCGTATCGCTTGCAGGCGCTGTCGAAGCCGTCGCCGTCGTCGTCGGCAAGCGCCGCGATCTCCTCGAACCACCGCTCCGTGCCGCAGGGAGTGAGCACCTCGACGACGCAGGCAGGATCACTCCCCGCATTCCACATCGCGTGCTCGACGTTGCGCGGTTTGAGCGCCCACTCTCCCGCCGCGGCTTCCGCCACCTGTCCTCCGACGAGGACGCCGATCTCGCCGGACAGCACATACACCCAGACAGCGTTCTGGTGCATATGCGGCGTGACGAAGGCCTTCGGCACGAGCGTCTCTTCGATCACGGCCAAGGCGCCACCCGTATGCTCCGAGCGCACCCGCACGGTGACCTCGAACGAGCCGGGCAGCGGCGCGCCCGCTTTGGGCACGATCACAAAATCGTTCATCAACCGACGTTCCACGATGGGCCGCGCATGTTGCAAGTCCACGCGACCGACTTCACTGCCGACGAGGGCGACGTTGACCAGCGGCCCGCCGAAACTCGCAAGTCATCTTGCAGCCAGGCGTATGACTCCGCGCGGATCTTGATGATATGTGGGTGATCTTCCGCTCATTCCGCCACGCTGTCTGGTGACGGTCGGAGAAGGAAGGAAGTCCCGCAATGAGTACAGCGATGCGTGTCCGGATTGATCGGTCGTCTGGTTGGTCTGGTCAGGCGCGGGCGCATGTCGGGGTGCGCTTGGTCGATGAGTATCTGGAGTTTGTCGCCTGCCGGTCCCGGGCGAATTCGGTGTTGGCGGCGGCCTATGACTTGAAGGTCTTTCTGTCCGTGGTGGGCAAGGCGCCGACGAAGGTGACCACGGCGGATGTGTTGGCGTTTGTGACTGCGCAGCGCACCGGCCGGTCCCGCGCCGGGCGGGTGGTGGCGCCGGTCGATCGCGGCGAGCCGGGTGGGGTGTCTGCGGCGACGGTGCGCCGCCGGTTGTCGACGGTGTCGGGGTTCTACGCGTACTTGCATGCGCGAGGTTCGATCGCGGCGAATCCGGTGCCGCGGGGGTTGCCGACGCGGCGGGAGCGGCTGCGGCCGCGGCAGGGCGTTCCGTTGGTGCGGGCCGAGCGTCGGCTGCCGCGGATCTTGTCGCCGGTCGAGGTGGACGCGCTGACCGGGGCGCTGCGCATGCACCGAGACCGGGCGATGGTCGCGGCGATGGTGCTCGGCGGGTTACGTCGCTGCGAGGTGCTCGGGCTGCGGATGGAAGACCTGCAGGTCGGGCAGCGGAGGCTGTTCGTCGCCTGCGGGAAGGGCGGCCGAGAGCGGATCGTCCCTATCTCACAACGGTTCTTCACCGAGCTGGCGAGCTATCTGCAGCTGGAACGGCCGCAGGACGCCGGCACGGATCGGGTGTTCGTGGTGCTCAAAGGGCCACGCCGGGGTCAGCCGCTGACCGCCGATGGCATCGACGAGGTCCTCGACGGGGCGCGCCGCCGTGCCGGGCTCGCGCACGCCACTTGTCATCAGCTGCGGCACACCTGTTTGACAAGACTGCGTGAGGCGGGGATGGCCCTGGAGGCGGTGCAGGCGCAGGCCGGGCACGCCAGCATCGTATCGACGCAGATCTACCTGCATCTGGCCGATGACTGGCTGGCCGGGCAGTACCGACGCGCCGCGGAGGCGATCGATGCGCAGGTCTTCGCGGAGCACCCGGAGCCGGCGGTGGGGTGGTCACGGTGAGCGGGCCGCTGCTGCTTCCGGTCTGGGCCGAACTCGAGGAGGCTCTGCCTGGCGTGGCGGGCACGATGCGCCGCTACCTCGAGCAGCTCGGCTGCGTGCTGCGTCCGGGCAGCGTGCGTAACACCGACGGGTCGCTGCGCTGCTTCGCGGCGTTCCTGGCCGAACGGCACCCGAAGATCAGCACCCTGTCCTCGGTGCGGCGCCGGCACATCGAGGAGTACAAGCCGTGGCTGGCCGCCCGTCCCGGGCAGAAGGTCCCGCGGATCACGCCGGCGACGATCGTGCACCGGCTGGGCACGCTGCGGGTGTTCTTCATCCGGATCCAAGAGTGGGGCTGGGACGAGGCACCGGCCCGGATCCCGATCCTGCTCGGTGATCTGCCGCGCCTGGACGACCCGCTGCCCAAGGCACTTGACGACGCCGCGGCAGCCAAGCTGCTGGCCGCGGCCCGCGCCGACCGCAAACCACTGGTGCGGATCAGCGTGGAAATGCTGCTGCGGACCGGGATGCGGGTCGGCGAGTACACCGCCCTGCCGCACGACGCGATCGTGGCGATCGGGCCGGGGTACTGGCTGCATGTGCCGGTCGGCAAGCTGCGCGAGGACCGCTACCTGCCGCTGCACCCCGAGCTGGTGACGCTGATCGGCGACTATCGCGACCGGTTCATGCCGCCGGGCGTGCCGTGGCTGATCACCCGGGCGAACGGCACCCCGCTGGACCGGCACGCGGTCACCCGCCACCTCAACCGGGCCGCGACCGCGGCCGGGCTGCCGCCTACCCACCCGCACCAGCTCAGGCACACGCTCGCCACGCAGGCCGTGAATCGAGGCATGTCGATCGAGGCGATCGCGGCGATGCTCGGCCACCACCGCCTGGGTCAGGTGACGCGCTACGCGAAGATCGCTAACCGGACCGTCGCGGATGAGTACTTCGCGGTCAGCGAGAAGGTGGAAGCCCTTTACGGCACGGGGCAATCGCTGCCGGCAGACGCCATCGGCCCACGGATGGCCCGGCTGCGCCGCGAGCAATTCCGGCTGCTCGGCAACGGCTACTGCACCCGCCCGGCGGAGCTGGACTGCGCGTTCGAGACGGTCTGCGAGAACTGCAGCTTCTTCGCCACCGGCATCGAGTTCCTGCCGATCCTGCAACGCCAACACGACGACGCCGCCGCCAAACAGCAGACCGGCCGGCAGCAGATCTTTGCCCGGCTGCTCGCCAACGCCGAAGGGGGCACGTCATGACCCGACACGCCCTGCGGCTGACCCACCCGGACGAGCTGCCCGCACCGCGCGTGGACGAGATCAGCGACCTGGTGGTCCGCGAGGCCATCGACGAGATCGCCAAACTGCGCACCCCGTACTGGCTCGGCGAGTCCGCGGTGCACCTGCACGCCCTGGCCAGCCTGATCGCCCAAGCTCAGCGGCTGCTCCCCGCCGCGGTCCACGACGCCCGCGAGCAGGGCCATACCTGGGTTGAGATCGGCCAACTGCTCGGCCGGTCACCTCGCACCGTCGCCCGCCGCTACCCCGACCCGACAGGAGACACGATCAACGGTGACCAGATCTACCTGCCCTGACCGTTCTTCGGCCTTTCCCGACCGCCGCCTCCTCTTGCCGCCCGCAGCCGGGGTCAAGGCCGGCCGCAGGCCGCCCGCAGGGCTTGGCCTTGACACCGGCGAGGACGGCGACAGACTCCCACGGCGGGAAAGGCCAGAACCACCGCTGCCCCTGCTCACGCAGCGCAGCCACTCCCCAGGGCACCACCAACCCTCAAGGAGATCAACTTGACAGGATCACCCACATAATTGTTATGACCGGAAACGCTGAGTGCGCGACGCTCGGCGTCTGCAGACGCATATTTCGATCTTCCGAAGTTGATCTGCGTGGCCGCTGTTGATGTTTCCCATCATCGGCAGAGTCGGGTTGATCGTTCGACCCCGAAGTTTCCGCCCATGGGCCATGTCCGGATGGACGAGGCTCCGGTCGGTGCGGCGCGCCGATCTAGTGGTGAGTCCGTGGCATCGGTGCCACGGACAGTCCGCACTCGTGCCATGGGCGACACGCTCGGCGGCGAGGACGCACTCTTCCGGGCGCCGAGGAGAGGTAGGTGCTAAGGTATCGAACACATGTTTGACTCATGGACGGACGGGTCGAGGTGACTGGGACGGGTTCGGACGCGGCGGCGCGTCGGCTACGTCGCGGTTGTGTTGCCGAGCAGGTGCGCCGGCAGCGTCGGGCGCAGGCGGAGATTGTGCTGCGCGGGATCGCCCGCTCTCAGCAGGGGCAGCCGGTAGTGCGGGTGCGATCGCTGCTCGGGCAGGCGCTGCGCGAGCTGCGGGTACGGCTGCCGGCCGCAGCGCTCGCGGAGCTGGCCGCCGCGATCCGCGCTGGCCGACCGGTCACGCTGCCCTGATCTCGACGCTCATCCGCGCGATCTCATGCGTTGGTCCTGCGCCGAGGATGCGCGGCGCGTCGAGGGCCAGCATCGTCCGGGTCCCCTACTCGCCAAGACGGTTGCGTATCAGTGCGGGAACGAGGAGCGGATGTGCGCGAGTTGGCCCGTGAGCAGCTGCGACAGTCGTTCGTTGAGTTCACCGGTGTCGCCGTGCGCGGCGACGATGCGGTCCTGCGGGCGTTGCAAGAGGCCGGCACACCGGAGGGTGCACGAGCCGCGTGTAGTCGATCGAGGTGCTATACACCGGAACCGGTAGCTCGAGCGCGGCCGGGTTCACGTCGTGCCGTGCGATGGCGGCGGCCGCAGAGCTGACTCTCTGCCAGGCTTCGACGGCTCTCGTAAGCGCCATGAACCTGCGTCTCACGCCGCACCGGCTTCACCACAACGACGTTGCCCGTCGGTAGCTCGACCGGTAGCGAGGCTGCCCGGCCGATGAACCATCCGTCGAGAGCGTCGTACAGGTTCACCACGGCGCTCGACATGACGTGGTGGCGCAGTCTGCGCGTACACGGCTGCGCCACAGTCGGGTGGACCAGTGCGCCGGCACCTATAACGGCGCGAGCCAGGTCAGCGTCTCAAGGGTGCGCAGGCCGGACCGGCCGTTGCCCGCAGCCTCAGCGAGCCGCTGCGCTCGGCTCGGTCAGCTTCCGATCGGCCACCCGTCGATCTTTCGCGCAGGCGCGGCACTGGGTAGCGGCTGCGCGGCGACGTCATCGAGTTCGGTGTCGCCGAGGTGGTGGCGCAGCTCGGCCGGGTTTTCACACGTCGATGCCGAGCGATTGGGCGGCGGTGTCGGGCCCTGACCGAGTGCCGGCGAGGCTGATGATGACGCCCTTGTCGCCGCAGACGTCGGCGAGCTGGTCGGCCGACACATACTCCCACAGCGCCTCTGCGAGCGCGCTGCGCAGCTTGGTCTTGGGCACCGCGGCCACCGGATCAGTGTTGCAGCCGGACCCGGAAACGGTGTGACGACCGCGTGCCACTCGACGCCGTATATACTTGATAGATATACGAGTGGCCAGGGAGCAGGGAGACGTCATGTCCAAGACCCTCATCGACATCGACGACGACCTGCTGACCCGCGCCCGAGCCATCCTCGGGCCGGCCACCAGCAAGAAGGACGCCGTCAACATCGCGCTGTCCAAGCTGGTGCGGCTGCACGAGCAGCGTGCGACCATCGACTGGATCATCGCCACCGACCCGGCCGCTGACCTGCGCAACCCAGACATCCGCGCCGCCGCTCGCCGGTGACCCGCTACCTCGTCGACAACAGCGTCCTGCAACGACTGCCCCGCAGCAGCCGCATCCGCGCCGCAGTATCCGCCATCCTCGACGCCGACCACGAGCTGTGCAGCTGCGCCGCCACTCTGGACGAGTTCGCCTACAGCGCCCGCTCCCCCGCCGAGCATGCCGAGGCCGTCCGGCGGCTGCGCTACTCGTTCCTCTATCTGCCCCTGGCGCCCTCCATCGACCAGATCATCATCGACATCCGCACCGCCCTCTTCGCGGCCGGCAAAGGCCGGGCAGCCGGAGTCATCGACGTCCAAATCGCTGCCACCGCCATCCACCACCATGCCGCCGTGCTGCACTATGACTCCGACTACGACCACATCACCGACGCCTATCCGGACCTGTCCGCGCGCTGGGTCGTCCCCCGTGGCACCACCGACTGACCGCCGGCTTGATCGCAACCGTCCACCGGCAGCTACCGCACGCCGCGTGGAACTCGCATCACGTCGGGGGAGTTCCCGGTTGGCGCGAAGCTGCCCAGCTTCGCCGAGCTCCGAGACGAGTACGGCATCCCGAGCTTGAACACGATCCAGTGGCGCGCAGCGGTTGCGCTTGGGTGACGGCATCCTGCGCACAGCACAGCACGGCCGCCGCCCGGCCTGATCACCAACCTCGGCGCCCTGCCCGCGGCTCTCACGCCCGACGATGCCTGTCGCCGGCCGCCGCGCTGCGCCGCGACGTCAGCCGGCAACGCACCCTCACCGCCAACCAGCGCGCTCCCCCACTGAAACCCGACCGCGCCGCCCGCGGCCACGACGCACCATCGACTGGCCCCACCCCGTACTGAACACTCACCGTAACGGCACAAGATCGCGGGATCAGCTCGGATCGCGGCGGATCCGCAAACTTTCACAAGCGACAGATCGGGCACGGCCCCGGGTAGGTTCAAGATCGTCGGATAAGCGCGATCACGGCCGACGATCGGACGGATGGCTGAGCTGAGGGCATGAAGATGCGACGCCCAACAAAGTTTGCGAGCTCGCCACTGCGTCCGTGGCCGCCGATTCGACGAGCCGGCCTCAGATTGACGCGGCTCGCCGCCGCGATTTGCCCGCTGTGCCCGTCCGTATGACGTGCCTGTCCGCGATCCTGTCGCCGAACCAGGCTTGCGGGACACCGCCTCGGCCGGCACAGCGGCAATGGTGCCGCGACGCTGAGCCGAATTCGTGGGCGCCGGCGCTATAGGCAGTGAACTCAAGTTCGCGCCTAGGGCGTCGATCCGCGTGGACAGGTGCTGATTAGTCGAGACGGTCGCCTCGAACGCGGCCAGGTCGCGATGGTGGTCGTCATCGAGCTGTCGCTTGGCGTTGGCGTTGACCTGGTGGACCAGATCGAGCAGCCGGTGCCAGCTCGCGCGGTGCCCGGCGGGTTCGGCGCGTGAGTCGAGGCGGCGCGCGAGGGTCGAACCCTGGCCGTACGTCGCGAAATAGGCGGCGAGGATCGGCAGCTGTGCGGGTGGGGATGGTGGACGTCGAAGTGCGTGAACGGGAAGGGGTGTGCGGTCTGGATCGCGAGCAAGTCAGCGCAGATCGCATTCGCCCGGGCCAGGAACGAGGTCCCGAGTCCTGGCTGTGGTGCGGGCCCCCGCGCGGTACAGGCGACCAGCACGAGCAGCGCCGCGGCGGCGGATGCGGTGTTGGCGGGCGCGCTGTCATGGTGCTGCTTCGCGGATTGGTGCGATGCGCATGTCGACAGACACGCCGCGTCCGCCTCGGCGCAGGAGGGAAGGCCCGCGGGCGTCCTGGGGTCGGGGGCAGAATCGTGACCGGGCAGCGTCAGATCTGATCAGATGAAGCCTTCAGGAGACTGCGCCTTGCAGTCCTTGATCATGTCGGCGAGGTAGCAGTCGGGTTGTGGATTTGGCCGCAGGTAGAACGAAGTGGTGTTAGTCGAGTGTTTCATAGGCCGCCACGAATTTGCGGTTGGACTGGCCGCCTGCCAGTAGTCCTCCGCGCAGCCGACTGCGATAAGGGTGTCATTCTGCACAGGCGAGACCGATATCCGCACGAAGTAGCCGGCCAGGTAATGACCTTGCTTAGTCTCGATCCTCGTAATGCCTTCGCTATTCACGGCTGCCTCGCAGGCCGTCAGAAGCTCGCCGGTGTTTCCGATCATCAGAAGAACGGCGTCTTCGGGGATGTTGAGCACGCCTATTGCTACGTCGCCGGAGCCCGAGCTGGTCGACGCGGATAAGGAGGAGAAGGCGTTTGCGCGTACCAACTGCCGCGCGAGCTTGGGTTTCCGGGCGTCCCCGTCTGTGCTAATGAGGAAGGCTGCACCGCTCATCGTATTCTCCTTTCGCCGTTCATGTTGCGACGGCTGACTCGTCTGAGGTGAGAGCATCGGAGCGAGCCGCCGGGCACGAGCTGTTGACGTGTCCGGGTGCGACCGCGGCCGGCGTCGTTCAGGCCATGGACCGCGTCCGCGCCGCGGTCGAGTAGCTCGGCGGCGAGCGCGCGGGGTGGTTGGCCGGCCCGCACCCGCCTGACGAGCGCTGACGGCGGTTGCGGCGGCACCGGTTGGGGTAGTGGCGTTCGGTGTAGAGGGTGTAGGCGTCCGGTTCGGGTCCCGACCCGTGGCCTCTTCGCGGCAGCAGCCCCGACCGATCGTGCCGTGCCCGGAGCCTCGCCGCATGGGTCGCGATCGGTCGCATGTCGGACGGCGGCGAGAGCTCGCAAGTTACCGTGGGTCACCCTTCTTGGTGCTTGATCCAGCGGAGAGCTTCGGGGATGTTCCGCAGGTTGGTACGAGCGGCGGAGTCTTCGTCGAAGAAGTAGAGGGTGGAAACGGCGGTGAAAGGGTTCGGCTGGGACCACCCGTTGCCGAACGGGTTAACGCCGGCCCAATACCCGGACAGTGACCCGACCATGAGGATGGTGTCCGTCTGTATCGGGCTGACCTTGTAGCGGTGGTAGTACACCGACAGCGGGCTCCGGTCGGCCGCCTCAAGCTCCGAGTGCCCGGCGTTCCAGGCCTTCTCGCATCCCGACACCAGCTCGGGCGTGTTGCCGATCATCATGCAGACGGCGTCGTCGGCGATCGTCACAGTGCCGAAGGAAACCTTGATAAGCCCGTCCGCTTGTCCGGCAGCCTTGACCGCCTCGGCGAACGTGGCGAAGCCGTCGGTCCGCAGGCGCTCCCGGGCGGCTGCCGGGCTGGTCCGGACCTCCGGGTCGCGGGTGATCAGAAAAGCAGGGTCGCCCATCGTCATTCCTCCATTCGTCGGGGCGTGCCGGTCAGTCGAGCCGCTCGCCGCTCAGCGAGTAGTTCACCGAGAACTGCACGTTGGTGATCTTGGAAATGCTCTGCGCCGGAGTCTGACCTGCGCCGGTGAGATGCAGCGTCAGATCGGAGAACAGCGCCGGTGAGTACTCCCGGAACTGGATCTGCGACATTTGCCCGCTGGCCTGCTCAAGTACCTTGCGGATCATGTCGTCGGCCTCCGGTTTGCGCTCGTCCGCCTTGATCCGGGTCGTCGCTGCGTGGTTGTAGCTGAAACCCCACTCGATAGGATCGTCGCCGGGTGCGCAACGGAAGTAGTAGTACGTCCACGCACCGGTGCGCGCATCCCGGCCGAGCAGGACCGACTCGCCTGAGTGCCGGACCGTCAGACGGAGGCTGAGTCGCGTGTTCGCCGTCTCGACGGCGACGTCCTGCAGCGAGACGCCGACGATGCGGGCGTTGACCCAATCGATGGTGCCGACGTCCATGTCGCGCACCAGGTTGAACGTCACCCGTCCCGTTCGGCGCAGGCGCTCGAGCTGTTGGTCGGACAGCTGCAGCGGACCGATCACGTTCTCCCTCGCCGCCACGGCCCGGGATTGTCGCTCCTTCAATAGCTCTTGCGCCTCGCCCAGGAACTCGTTGCGCAGCACGGTGTCATCGATTTCCCGCCACTTCGCCTCGGGAAGCAGCGCGGCGCGCCCGGATGCCCGGGCGGCGGGGTCTGTGGCCGCCTCGAGGTCCTGCAGGTGCGTGACGACCTTCTCGTGGTTGTAGAACGAGTCCGTCACGTCTTTGAGGAACTCGTAGCGGTAGGACATGACCAGGTGGTACTTCGACCAGAGCAGGACGTCCCGCGCGCGGTCTTGCATGCCATGCAGGTAGCGCTTTGTGCGGATGTCAAGACCGCTGCCGATGGCTTGGCGCTGACGGCTCAGCGCGACCTGCGCCGCCAGGTTGTCCGCGACGTTCCCGACCTGGCTGGTAATCGTCTGCTGAGCCGCCTGGAGGCGCTCCATCGTCGCGGTGAGTCTCCCACCGAGGACCTCAGCCTCCTTGATCACTTTCTGGTACTCACCGGCGTGCTGAGACGTCAACAGTTTCGCGGTAAAGGCCTGCACGTCGGCATCGGCCGTCGTCGCCGGCGTCATCAGGGTCGTCACCGCTCCGCCGACAGCTGTGATCCCGGCGCCCATCTTCTTGAGCCGGCCGATCGACTGCTTCATCTCCCTTTCCTGGATCGCGAGCGCGTCCTTGTGCTCCTTCTCCTGCTCTTTCGCCGCCCGCTGCGCGTCCTCCAGATCGTCGACGCGCTTCTTCGCCTGCTGAAGATCGCTTTTCTCCGTCTCGAGCTGCTCCAGGCGGTCGGTGTTGGCGTCGGCGGCGTCGGCGGCGGCCGTCTCCTTCTCCTGCGCGATCAGCGCGGTCAGTGCGTCGAGGTCGTTCGCCAGCTGGGTGCGTTGCCGAGTCAGGCTCGCTGTCTCGGTCGCGCCCAACCGGGCCTTCAGGCGGTTGTGCGCCTCTCTCGCTGCCTGCAACTGCTGCGGCTCCGCGGCGCGTGGGTCCTTTTCCGCGGAGTACTTCGTGATCGTCGTCTCGACGTCCTTGATCGACGCCTTCAGCGTGTCCACCTCGGCCTTGTGCTCGTCGGCCCAGGCCGACTCGATGGGTTTGGTCCGCGCGGCGACTGACCTCTCCAGGTTCGCGGTGGCACCCTTGGTGCGGGCGAGCTGACCGGTGAGGCTGTCGACGTTGGCGGTGTCGCCCCTGACCTGAGTCTTGGCGCCGCGGAGTGCGTCGTCGGTGATGAGGTCCTGATTCGACGTCAGGAACGTGTCGGTCGCGCCGCCCACCTTGCCGATGGCGTCTCCGACCGACTTCGAAAGCGCCTTCGGGTCGCTGAAGTCGATGTCACCGACCGCGGACGCAAGGTCGCCTCCCAGCCCGACGTACGGCTGACCGACCGGGCAGGCCTTCAGCACGCCGCCGACGAGCTTGGTCACGCCGCGGAAGATCCGCTGGCGTTCCATGACCTGCAGCGACTCCTGTTCCGCGTAGTGCTTGAGCAGGTCGATCTCGTTCTGCTTGTCCTGAACCTGCTGCTTGACCGCGAGCACGTCGCGACGCGCTCGCGCCAGGTCCTCCGTCGCCCGGGCCATGACCGCAACAGTCTCTGAGAGCTCTGACTCGAGCGCTTTCGCCGTCTGGTCGGCCAGGTCTTCCTTGTGCTGGAGGTCGTCGTACTTCTGCTCAGTGGTCATCGCGTAGTACAGCAGCTTCAGTGACGCCTGGCGCATGGTCGCGAACGCCTCGAAGTTCGTCGACAACCGCAGCCGCGGAACCCATCCCGGCGGGTTGCCGAAGTAGTCCAGGTTGGTGCGCAGGTTGGCAACGAGCGAGTTCACCGCTATCGCCCGGGACTCGACGTCGACCGGCAGGTCCGCACGGGAGTCGCCCTCCCGCATGATGGCGTAGTAGGGCTCCAGCAGCGACCGGGCGAGGTCGCGGTGGCCGTTGCGGTAGGCGTCGCGGGCGCAGGCCAGGACCGCGTCGACGATCTCGGCCCGCAGCCAACTAACGTCCTCGGTTGTGGGCGGGTGAGACGACCCAGGGGTGCCTCGGCGGCCCGGCGTCGAAGCTCCGGACCGGGAGCTGGCGTTGGTGACGTAGGTCAGCTGAGGCCCGCGCGACGATTCCCACCAGGCGTGCTTGACGATGTCCATCTGCACGTGCCAGGCGGGGCTCGGCGTGCCGCCTGCTTCACCCTGAACGGCGGCGGTCTTCGGCCCCGGCGCGCCGCCTTGGGCGTCGCACAGCGGCTCGATGACGTGCACGGGCAGCGATGTGGAGATGAAACCGCCCGAGCCGCCGTCCCCGGGCTGCCCGCCCGGATAGGCGTCCTCCCCGTCGCCGGGGCAGGCAAGCACGGGCCGGCCGACGTCGATACCGACGTTGCTCAGCCGGGCGTTGTCCCAGCGCAGCGCGGAGTGCCGCCGGATGGTGCCGTCGGCCTGGCCGGGGAAGAAGAAGACGTTGGTGTCTCCGGCCGTGTCGTCGTGCGCGACGATGACCAGGTCCACGACGCTGCCGCTGCCGAGCAGCTTCGCGCCCTCATGGCTGACGTCCCCCGCTGCCACCTCCCCGGGCCACCGCCACTCCGAGAGTTCCTTGGCCATCACGAACGCGGATCGGAACTGGTCGGCGATCGCGCTCTCGGTCACCGCCGTGAGGTTCTTGCCCTTGCTCGCCGGCGGCTGCTTGTCCGTGCGTGGCTCGTAGTCTTTGACTCCTCCCGCCTCGGCGCCCTGGCCGCGGCTCCCGCGTGCGATCAGCCGCGGCTGCGTCGAGCCGGGTGGCACGGAGACCCTGGAGACGCGCAGGCGGATGTCGCCACCGGGCTCCCCGGGCAGACCGTCGGCAGCGCGGTAGGTCGGCTTGCCTTTGCCATCTACCGGTCGGCCCTTGTCGTCGTGCCGGCCGGACCGGGCCGGCGCCGCATGCTCGATCGGCCTGGTGTCGACGCTCCCGTCTCCGGTGAACTGCAAGTGCCGGGCGTGGATAGTGACGTGCGTGCCCGGAAAGCGCAGCGGGGAGGCGATGACTACGGTGTCGGCGTACATCTCCAACGCCTCGACGTCGAGAACGCCGGTCCCCTGCAGGGGCATCACGACGGAATCCTTGTCGAGGCTGTCCCAGACGAGCTTGACGCCGGCGACCTGGACGCTTCGGGTGACGACACGGTGGCGGGTGTTGAATCGTGGCTGCTCGCGGTTGTCCTGCTGGGAGATCAGGATGTAGTCGCGCGACTCGGGGCGAGGACGCTCGCGGATGCCGCCGATCAGCGACACCGTGGGAATCTGGGGCAGGGGGGACGGCAACGGCAGCTGCTCGGCGACCAGCGCGAGATGTGCATCGGTGATCGTCCGTTCCTGGCGGGGTGTGGCGTCGAGCGCCAGCAGGTCCACTAGCTCGTCGGTGAACGTCGCCCGGACTGGCCAGAGCGAGAAACCTGTGCCGGTCAGCTCACGGCGGTCGCCGGGCGCGATGCCGCCGGCGGCCACGTGGGCTGTGCCGTCGTTGTTGAGCCGCCAGACGTCGAGGTAGACCGCGGTGGCGTTAGTGACGGTGATCGACACTGTGGGCGCATCGCCGAAGCGAGGGCTGCAGAGATCGCTCACCCGAATGGTGATCTCCGGGCGTTCTGCGACGACCCGTAGGCCGCCGACCGGTGGCGCGCCGGGCCCGTCCGGGGAGACGTCGAGGGGTTGATCGGCTGGCCAGTCGCGGCGGACGCGGCCGAGCGGGGCGAGCCGAGCGAGGATGTCCTCGCCGAGCGAGACGCGGAGCGGGATCGGCGTGGCGTTGAAAACCTCGGCCAGAGCCTGCGCGTTCTCGACCCCAGCGGCGCGCTGCGGGTCGTCCTGTGAAGCGGCGACGATGTCGGTCATCGGGTCACCACACGCTGGCCAGGGCCTGGTCGTGATGCGCCTTCGCGTAGTCGACGATGTCGGGCAGCATCACGTTGAGCATCGCCGGCATGTCGTCGATCTTCATCATCCGCGTGAAGAACGTGTCGGCCATCGCGCCACCGGCGTCCGTCCACGGAGCCGCGGGCTGTCCACCCCAGAAGCCGGGAGCTGCCACGACGATCAGCGTCGCGTGGCTGAGCCCGAAGTCGAACCGGACGAAGTGTTTGTCCAGCGGCTGTCCGCTGTCGCTGCAGACACCGAACACGCCGTCCTTCCCGGCCTGAATGAGGCTCTCGTGCAGCTCGCTCGAGTCGCCGTACAGAAACAGCGCTGACCGATCCGGGATCCGCGCAAGCCGGTCGATGAGAATCGTCGCCGCCGCATCGAAGAGCGTGCCGCTGCCGGAATCCTTGACCAGTGTGCGCGCCGACCCCGGACTTGCTGGAACGGCATTGCTGAGTAGAAACTTCGCGCCCATACAGAATCTCCTTCGTCACGTCGATATCCGCGGACGGCGTCGAGGCTCGCGCGAGTAGCGAGCGTCCGCTACGGGCCCCGGTCGCGTCCTGACTCCCGGCCGTGGCCGTCATGCCGGCTTCCGGGCCGGCTCGTAGCACGGTGCGGGCATCTTCCCCGCGGCCGCGGACGGGCCGATACTGAACGGCGCAGTACCCGAGGCGGCGCGCGTTGCCGGCGTACCGCTGCGGAGCCCGGGAGGGCGGTAAACGCATGGTCGTCACGATCATCCGCGATGCGGCTCATCCCACCCCCCTCCCGGGTGCACTCGCCGCGAATGTTAAGCAGCCGGCGCGTGGGCCGGCGGCAAGTCAGCACGGATCGTCAACTCCCCGGCCGGTTTGGCGGCGCGGGCTGCCCAAATCGTCAACTTCGCTGACCACGCATCCCCGCTTCGACACCCCTGACGGGATCAGCGCCTGCGAACGTTTCGAGTTCTGGCGCACCTGGTACTCGCAGGCGGTAGACCTGCCGATGCGCCTGCACCCGGCCGGCCCGCTGCCCGCGGCGTTCCCTGCCTCGGCGGACGTGCTCAGCGCCGGCGATCTGGACATCGTCGATCTGCGCTGCGGACCGGCGTGCCGCCGCTGGAACCGGCAGGCCACCGAACCCATGGATCGGCTGCGGCTCGTCCCGCTCGCCGCCTCGCCGGACGGTGTCGGGTACTGGCATGGCCGGGAGGTGTCGCTGCGCCGCGGCGCCGCGGTGCCGTCCGGCCGCACAACGGGCTGGTGGCTCGCACCGGCCGGTCTGCGTGGCATGCAGGGGAACCTGCGCGCGCGGCGTTCGAGGTGTGCGACACCGAGCTGGGCCGGATGAACGACGAGCAGCGGCTGCAACCCGATCCGGTCCTGGCCGGACTGATCCGCCCGCTGCTGCAGGGCATGGCCGGGCGCCTCGACACGTTGCGCGGCCTGGACGGCGCGCAGTTTCGCGAGCCCTGGACGGCCCTGCTCACCATGCTGCTGCGCTCGCTGACCGGCCAGGCCCTCGAGGGTGTCGATCTTGCCGCGGCCCGCCGCGTCCAAGCGCAACGCTACATCCGGGCCCACCTCGCCGACCCGGGCCTTTCGGCCGGCGCGGTCGCGGCCGCGCTCCAGGTTTCTCGGCGCAGCCTCTACGCATACCTCCCGGGCGCCGCGGCCTACATCCGTGCCCAGCGGCTCGGCCGGGCCCGCGAGCTACTGGCCGACCCGACGCTGCCGGCTGCGCGGGTCGCTGCCATCGTGGGGCTACCCGACCCGGCGCACTTCAGCCGGCTGTTCCGAGCCGAGTTCGGATGCAGCCCGCGCGACGCACGTGCCCACCCGAACGTCGAGAAACCGGCCATCACCGCGGCCGCACACTACGCCCGAGCCGACACGTCCGTCATCGCAGCGCGCGACCGGTTCGAGTACTGGCGCGAGCGCGTCATCCCGCTGCGCCTGGAACCGATCGCAGCCGCGCCGCAGGACTTCCGGGCCCTCGGCGAGACCGTCCGCAGCGGGGACGTCGGCGTGATCGAGATGCGCCGCGGGCCGGCCGTCGCGGCATGGCGGCGCGCCGCGGCTGAGCAGCAGGGCCGGCTGAGGTTGGTGCTACTCGCACCGGCCGCCGGCGCGGCCGCGTCCTGGTACGACTGCACCGTGCCCCTCGACCACGGCGCCGCCGTGTTGGCCGGCCCACACGACGGATGGTGGCGCGCCCCGGCCGGCATGCACGGCATCGAGGTGGACGTGCCGCGCGGGGCCGTGGAGGTCACCGACGCCGAGCTCGCCCACATCCAGCAGAGACGGCTGCTCGGCACCGATCCGGTGTTCACCACCCTGATCCGCCCGATGCTCCTCGGCATGGTCGGCCACCTTGCACCGCTGGCCACGTCAGCCGGCAGCGACCTCGGCACGGTCTGGACCTCGCTGATCATCATGCTGGTCCGCTCGATCGCTGGGCAGGACCTCGACGGGACTGACGTCACACCCGCCCGCCGGGTACAGGCCGAGCGGTTCATTCGCGAACGACTGTCCGACCCGCGTCTCTCACCTGCCGCGGTGGCCGCAGCGCTAAGCCTTTCACGACGCGCGCTCTACGGCTCGGTCTTCCCAGAAGACGGCGGAGTCGCCGCGTTCATCCGCAGGCAGCGGCTCGCTCGGGCGCGCCAGCTGCTCGCCGACACGGCATTGCCCGTTGCGCGGGTCGCCGCGATGGTAGGGCTATCCGACCCAGCCCAGTTCAGCCGGCTATTCCGAGCCGAGTTCGGCTGCACCCCACGCGACGCCCGCGCCACCGCGACATCGAGAGCCAGCCGTAACCACGGGGCGCACGCACACCCACCCGAGCGGCGCCCGCTGCCCTCGATGAGCGTGCGCATGAGCGCGCTGTCGCGCGTGGGGCCACTTTAGTTCAGCGGGTCACGCGTGATCGGGCTTGAGCTGGGCGTTCCGGTACGCCGTGACACGGTAGAGGCTGTTCGAGCCGTGCGCCCGCACGCCTGGTCCAGGGTTGGGTTCGTGTGGTACGGCCCATGGCCGAGAGCGGGGTCCGGGTCTGTGCATGGGGGCTGCCCGGACGGCGGGTGGGCCGTCCGGGCGGCGGTGGTGCGCTGTGGTGCGGTGTGGTGTGGTGGGCGGTGCCGGGTGTCGGGTCAGCGGGTGCTCACGATGGCGGTCTTGGGCAGGCTGTCCTTTTGCGCCTGGGACAGCGGGTGCTCGTCGTAGCCGAAGTGCTCGGCGCCGTCCCGGTTGGGGCTGTCGAAGTACACGCCGAGCAGGTTGATCGTGGTGTTGCCGACGGTGATGGTGAAGTTGCCGGTGTCGCGGATCATCGGGGCGATCGCGGTGATCTGGCCGTAGTAGCCCGCGGGGACGATGTTGCTGACGCCGGTCGCGAAGGAGTGCCCCTGGGACCAGGTGTGACCGTAGGCGGCGGTGATCTGCACATCGACCAGGCCGGCGATGTTGCCGCCCACGCTGGCGCTGAGGTCCACGCTGTTCGTGGAGGACACGTCGTCGGTCTTGGTGACGCTCAACGTGGCGTCGCGGGTGCCGTTGTTGGTCTCGGTGGCCAGCACGTGCTTGGGCCCATCCACGTTCGTCTCGCCGGTCGGGGTGAAGGTGCAGCTGGCGTCGGAGTTCTGCGCGCAGAACTGCCTAAGGGCGGCGGCCTGGGACTGGGCCTGCGACCCGTCGATGTTGATCACGGTGCCGGCCGGCTCGGTGATCCGGATGGTCGTGCCGCCGTCGCTGGCGCAATCGTCCGGGCCGGACACGCGGCTGCAGGTCGAGGTCGGCCTGCCGGCGTCGTTGAGGCCGTCGACGGTGAGCCGCGCGTCGAGGGCGGACGAGCCGTTGCTGTAGGTGATGTCGTCGTTCTGCACGCTGAATGCCCGGTACTGCACCTCGAAGTCGGCGTGCTGGCCCGGCTGCAACACCGACCCGACGTCCGGCCTGCCTTCGAAGTTGCCGTCACCGGTGACGCTCTTCAACGTCATCGGGGTGGAGGTCAGGTTGTAGACGAGGAACCCGCGCGAATACAGCACCTGCTGCGGGGCCCCGACGGTGTGCCGCGCGCTGCTGGGGGTGTCGGCGTAGGCGAGCGAGCTCAGCGACCCCAGCCCGCACAGCGCGGCCCCGGCCAGCAGCACACCGGTGGTCTTGGTGGCGATACGAATGACAATCAACTCCTTGAAACGGGTGAGGACTCCGGTCATCCGGGCGTCCACCGGACGTTCTGTCCGATCCCGTTAACCCTGCGCTCGGCGCCGGGCCGGCGCCGTCGCACGAGCAGCCGACCCGGCGGAGGACCGTGCGTCCCCCAACCAGCGGACAGCCCAAGCGCCCCGGGTTCAACGCAAAGGATCGCTTTCGGTCTACCGGCGCGATCGGATCGACCGCTTCGGGGCCAGGCCGCCGGCTATGTGACAGGCTCAAGGACGCGATCGCTTGCATGTTGCGCGCTGCTGCGACCTTGCTCGCGACGGCGCGCAGTGCGCGCAAGGCGCGATGAGCCCGGCGCACAGCGACCCGGCCGTCCCGGCGACGTCTCCGATCCGCACGTCCCCTATCGCGTGTTGCTGCGCTGGCCGGCGGCCGCGGTGCGCGGTGAACACTGGCTGGGTGTGAGCGGCGAGCCGGTGTCGGGCGCGTACCGGATGTTCCTAGCAGCGTCGATCCCATTCGTGCGCCGGGTGGGGCCGGCTGCAGGTGGTGCGCCGGACCGACCT
>CAVWNR010000002.1:0-350955 GCA_963756525.1 uncultured Actinomycetota bacterium
GTGGAGCTGAGGGGATTCGAACCCCTGACCCCCTCGATGCGAACGAGGTGCGCTACCGGACTGCGCCACAGCCCCAGGACGACCTGGTCGGCCCGAACGGACCGCTGGCAAGGTTAGCAGGCGGCGCGATCGAGGATGGCTCAACCGGCCCGGCGCCGGGCCTGCGCCACCGCAGCGCCCTCGCCGTAGACGCCGGCGAGATCGACGGTATCCAGGGTCTGCAGCTCCGGGTCGTCGTCGTCGATGCGCACCTGGGTAGAGGGCTCGGCGACGATTCGCTCGATCGCCGGGACGTCGTGCATCCGAGGACGCCGGCTCACCGAGCGAAGCTGGCGAGCGGCGCGCCGATCCCGGTCGCGCAGCGCCTGGCGGCGAAGGAAGAGCAGGTAACCGGCGAGGCAGAACAGGAACGCCCCGGCGACCAGCCACACCACGCCGCCCATGAGAACCGCGATCCCGATGGCGGCCGCGCTTCCCAGACCGAGCGCGGAGAGCGCTCGGCGACGGCGCGCCATCATGGCCCGGCGGCCGGCCGACATCTCGCTGCGATCTTCCATGGCTGCCTCCTGCACGACGGGCACCGGACGCCGGTTCGTCGCAATGTCGAATTCGTGAGACTCCGCGATCGCCGGGCGGGACGCGGCGCGCCAGCCTATGACGCGCGGCATCACGCGCGTGCGATCATCAGCGCTGACAGCCCGAACAGCCGAGGGACCGGTGCGCCGGAGCCGACGTCGCGCGCGCCGCCTGGCGCCCGGGAAGATCATCGGAACGACGACGATGATCCAGAGCACGGTCAGCACGACGACGGTCAGCATCGGGGGCATCGCCGTCGCACCTCCAGTCACAGCAGTAACAGGCTCGGGCAAACGGTAACGAGTCGAACGCCGCGCACCGGGCACCCGGCCCGGCGTGTCGGCGCAGCAACCCGGGCGGTGCCCCGCCCGGATCAGCGGCGAGAGCCGGCCCGCCAGTCGGGCGCCGGGGGCAGCGACGGCAGCCGGGCGAGCACGGCGGTCCCGCGGACCTCCTCTGCAGTGATCGCGAACGCAATGTGATCCCGCCACCCGCCGTCGATGTCGAGGAACCGCTCGTAGTAGCCCTCGCGGCGCAGCCGAAGCTTCTCGACCACGCGCAGGCTCGCCGAGTTCTCCGGCCGGATGTCGACCTCAACCCGGTGCAGTCCCACCGCCGTGAAGCAATGGTCGATCGCCAACGCGAGCGCGGTGGGCGTGATGCCGCGTCCGGCGACGGCTCCGTCGACCCAGTAGCCGGCCGTGCACGACCGAAGCACGCCGTAGACGACGTTGGAAATGTTGATCTGCCCGACCAGCCGGCCGCCGTAGGTGATCACGAACGGCAGCATCGTCCCCGCCCGCCCGGCCTTGCGCAGGGCGGAGACGAGCGCCGGCCATGCCGACACGGCGTGCCGCTCGGCCCAGCGCAGCGACGAGGTGGGCTCCCAGGGGGCGAGCCAGGCTTCGTTGCGCAGCCGGGTCTCGCTCCAGGCGCGCGCGTCACGCAGTCGCGGCGGGCGCAGCGTGACCGGCCCAGCCGACAGCTCGGCCGGCCAACCCGGGTGTACAGCCACGTCAGCGGTAGGAGAGCAGCAACGGGATGACGGTCACCCGCGACCCGGCGACGACCTCGGTGACCTCCTCGTCGATGACGACGAGGCAGTTGGCCGAGGCCATGGCCCCGATCAGGTGCGAGCCGGGGCCACCGACGAACGACACCGTGTAGCCGCCGTTCGCCTCCCGGTGCAGGATGCCGCGGCGGTACTGGCGAACTCCGGCCGGGCTCTCGGCCCGCTCCAGCGCGGTCGCCTGAACCGTCGCGCGGTGGATGCTCCGCTTGCCGAGCAGCTTGCGGATCGCTGGGCGGACGAAGACCTCGAACGACACCAGCGCGCTCACCGGATTGCCGGGCAGGCAGAAGATCGGCACACGGTCGCCCAGGTGACCGAATCCCTGCGGCCGACCGGGCTGCATGGCGACCCGGGTGAACTCGACGGTGCCGAGCTCGGAGAGCGCCTGCTTGACGATGTCGAACGCCCCCATGCTCACCCCGCCGGTGGTGACGAGGATGTCGGCGCGCAGCAGCTGCGTCTCGAGGACGTCGAGCAGCTGGCTGTGGTCGTCCGGGACGATGCCGACGCGGTAGGCGTTCGCACCCGCGTCGCGGGCCGCGGCGGCGATCAGGTAGGAGTTGGCATCGACCACCTCGCCGAACGCCGGCCGCCGGCCCACCTCGACCAGCTCACTGCCGGTGGAGATCACCTGCACGCGTGGCCTAGGGCGGACGACCACCCGGTCGCGTCCGATCGCGGCGAGCAGGGCGATCTGCTGCGGACCCAGGGCGGCGCCTGCGGGCAACGCCGGCGCACCTGTCGGGAGGTCCTCGCCGGCCCGGCGTACGCACTCGCCGGTGCGCACCGCACGCAGCAGCGCCACGCGGGCAAGCCCGCGGTCGGTGTCCTCCAGCGGGATCACCGCGTCGGCACCGGCCGGGATGGGCGCGCCGGTCATGATCCGCATGGCGAGCCCCGGCCCCATACCCGAGCGGCTGCGCGCCCCCGCTGCGACATCACCGACCACCGGCAGCACGAGTGGCTTGTCCGGTCCGGCGGCGCGGGTGTCGATGGCACGCACCGCGTAGCCGTCCATCGCGGAGTTGTCGTAGCCGGGCAGTGCGACGTCGGTGACGATGTCCTCGGCGAGCAGCAGTCCCTGGGCGTCCAGTAGTAGTAACTGGATGGGGTCCAGGGAGCCGATCCCGTCGAGCACGATCGCGAGGTGCTCGTCGACCGAGCGCAGGCGGTCGTCAGCCACTAGGAGGTGCCTCCTCGAAGCATGCGGTGAACGGACAGGCTAGCCCTGGTCGACGTACTGACGCAGCCACGCGGTGAAGTCGGCGCCGATTTCGGGGTGTCGTGACGCGATCTGCACCGTGGCCTGGAGGTAGTCGAGCGGATTGCCCGTATCGTAACGGCGGCCGCGGAACACCACCCCGTGCACCGGGACGCCGTCGTGTGCGAGGCGGCGGATGGCGTCGGTCAGCTGGATCTCGCCCAGCGCGCCGGGTTCGGTCCGGCGCAGCGCGTCGAAGATCTCGTTCGGCAGCACGTAGCGACCGATCACCGCGAGCGTGCTCGGCGCCTCGGCCGGGTGGGGCTTCTCGACCAGGTCCGCCACGGCGACCACGTCGGCGCCGAGATCGGCGCCGGGCATCGGGGTGATGCTGCCGTAGGCCTGGATCTGCTCGCGTGGAACGTCGAGCAACGCCAGCACGGCGCCGCCACGGTCGGCCTGCACGTCGATCATGGTCGAGAGCAGCGCGTCCCGGTCGTCGATCAGGTCGTCCGGGAGCAGCACCGCGACCGGGTCGCCGGCGGCGAACTGCTCGCCCTGAGCCACCGCGTGGCCGAGACCGCGCGGCTCGGCCTGGTCGACCTGGTGGATGCGCGCCAGGCTCGCGGGTCGGCGAATGCTCGTCAGAGCCGCCGGCTTACCCGCGACCGCAGCCTCCAACTCGGGATCGGGCGTGAAGTAGTCGGCGACCGATCGCTTGCCCGCATTGAGGACGAGCAGCACGTCGGCGATGCCGCACCGGGCCGCCTCGTCGACGACCAGTTCGATCCCGGGCGTAGCGACGATCGGCAGCAGCTCCTTGGGCACCGCCTTGGTCACCGGCAGGAAGCGGGTGCCGCGCCCCGCCGCAGGGATCACCGCCTTGGCTACCCGATCGTTGGCCATGCCAGGAAGATAGTGCTCGGCCCGCGGGCGGTTTCGGGTGACGGGATGACCCGCTGCGAGAGACTGGCGAGGTGACCGCCGGAATCGAGAGCAAGCAAGCGCTGCGGGCGCGGTTGCTCGCCGCGCGGCGGGCACGCACGCCGGCAGAGATCGAGACCGCGCGGAACGCAGTGCGCACGCACGTGCTGCGCGAGTACGAGCGGGCGGCCCGGGCCGAGCGCCCGTGGCGGCGGGTCGCGGCCTACGACCCGTTGCGTAGCGAGCCGGGGTCGCGTGAGTTGCTCGACGCGCTCACCGCTCGAGGCGTCGACGTGCTGGTGCCGGTGCTGTTGGACGATCGCGATCTCGACTGGACCGCCTGGCCGCTTGGTACAGACCCGCTCGGCGTCGACGCCGTCGCTTCCGCCGATGTCGTACTGGCTCCCGCGCTGGCCGTCGACGTCACCGGCGTGCGGCTGGGACGAGGCGCGGGCTGTTATGACCGGACACTGCGCCGCGTGCGGTCAGGCGTGCCGGTAGCCGCGCTGCTCTACGACGACGAGGTCGTCGACGCGCTGCCGACCGATCCGTGGGACGTGCCGGTGAGCGCAGTGGTCACCCCGTCCGGGTGGCGCCAGATCTGACGGCGTCAGCCCGTCGAGTGGACGTGGAACACGCTCATCGCGCATCATGGTTAGCAGTCCTAGGTATCGAGTGCTAGAACGTCGCTGAAGGATCGCCCGCCATGCCCACCTACCAGTACAGGTGCACCAGCGCCGACTGCGACAACCGGTTCGAGTTGGTGCAGGCGTTCACCGACCCTGCGGCGACCGAGTGCCCCGTCTGCGGGCAGCCGGTCCGCAAGGTGTACGGCTCGGTCGGGGTGGTCTTCAAGGGCTCCGGCTTCTACCGCACCGACAGCCGGGCCGCCGCGACGGCCGGCGCGTCGAAGAACGGCGATGGCGCCGCGGGCAAGTCCGAGTCCGGGTCGGCCAAGAGCGAGTCCGGGTCGGCCAAGTCCGAATCTGGCGCGGGCAAGTCGACCGGTTCCAGTTCGTCGTCCGGCTCGGGAACCCCCGCAAAGGTGGCGGCTTCGGCCTGAACTCCGGCGATGCCAGCGACGCATCTGTTGGCGGGTGAACGCGGCGCCGCACCAGGTTTTCCACAGCCGCAACCGGCTGTCCACAGATTCGTCGCGCGTGCCGCGAGGGCCGCGCGAGCGCCCTAGCGTTGCGGCCATGGCTGGACTCAGTGACCTGGCCGCCCGGCTGCGGGGCTGGCCACGGCGGGTGCTCGCGCTCTGCTGCCTGCTGCTGGCCGCCGGCAGCGCCGTCGCGGCCAGGTCCTCGCCGGCGCGGTCCGCGCACGTGGTCGATCGCGACGTCGTGCTGGCCGCTCGTGACCTTCCGGCCGGCCGAACCCTCGCATTAGCGGACGTCGGGTTAGCCCGCTGGCCGCGCGACACTGCGCCGTCGAACGCCCTCGCGCGTCCCGCCGAGGCAGTCGGACGGCGGCTCAGTACGGCGATCCGCGCTGGCGAGGCGGTGACCACCACCCGGCTGGTCGGGCCGGATCTCACCTCGGGCCTTCCGCCGGGGATGGTCGCCATGACCGTGCCGCTCGCCAGCGCGGCCGCGGCCGCGCTGGTGCAACCGGGCGAGTCGGTCGACCTGATGGCGACGCCGAGCCAGGCCGACCAGCCCGGTGCGAGCAGCATTGCCAGTCTGGTCGCCGGGCAGGTCCGAGTTCTGGCCGTGATCGGTGTGCCGGCGGGCGCTGGCTCGGCCGGCGGATTCGCCGGCAGCGATGCGATCGGCAGCAACTCGATGGGCGCGGGCGATGCGTCGGCACCCGCACTGGTGGTCGCCGTCGACCGGGCCACCGCGCTGCGACTCGCCGGGCTCGCGGGCCGGTCAATGCTCGCTGTGGTGGGCAAATCGCCCTAGCATCGCCGCCGGTGACACGCCGTCACCGACGGCATCCCCTAGGAGGTCCCGATGTTCAAGGGGTTCAAGAATTTCCTCATGCGCGGCGATGTGATCATCATCGCGGTCGGTCTGGTCATCGCGCTGGCCTTCAGCACGCTGATCAGCGCCTTCACCACCAACGTGATCAACCCGCTGATCGCCGCCGCGCAGGGCGGGCATACGATCGGCCTGGGCTGGCAGCTGGGCAGTGCCGGCAACAAGGCCACCTTCCTCGACATCGGCGCCTTCATCTCGGCCGTGATCTACTTCGTCATATTCATGGCGGTCGTCTACTTCCTGATCGTCATGCCGTACAAGCACATCCGGGCTCGGCAGGGCGTCACCGTGTTCGGTGATCCGTCGCCGGTGAAGACCTGCCCGGCCTGCCGGTCCGACGACCTGAATCCGGCCGCGACGAAGTGCAAGTACTGCGGCAGCGACCAGCCGACCACAACGACCGCCTGACGGCGACCGGCTCGAGCAGCCGGCGCGTCACTCGTGATGCGGCGGGCGCTCCCGGCGGTACCACTCCGCGCTGCGCCGCGCGTCATCCGGCCACTCGCCCCAACCGGAGCTGCGTTCGTCGCCGGCTACCTCGGGGAGGACCGGCTCATCGTCGTCCGGCGTGCACCCGCTCGGCGCTGGCACCGTCGGCTGCGCGATGGCCGGCTCGTCGGGCGTCCCAGCATCGGGTGAGCGCGTCACCCGACCCAGTGTGCCGAGTGCTTGGATTCATCTCATGGCCGCTCCCACCGTCACCGTCCGGTTCTGGGCGGGCGCCCGCCGGGCCGCGGGCCACGCCGAGGAGTCGATCAGGGCTGCGACGCTGGGCGAGGTGCGCGCCGCGCTGCGCGATCGCCACGAGCTGACGGCGCTCGTCCGTGCCGCCACGTTGCTGGTCGACGGGCAGACGGTCGACGACGCCACGAGGCTCGACTCGGCGTCGGTGATCGACGTGCTACCCCCGTTCGCCGGCGGCGCTGGGTGAGGACCGTCCGACCGGTGAGGCAGAGTGGGGACGTGACGAGCGAGCGGGTGCTCTTGGCGGTCGACGGCAACTCGCTCGTGCACCGCGCATTCCACGCGCAAGCCGGCGCGGCGGCACGCTCACCTGACGGCCGGCCCATCTGGGCGGTACGCGGCCTGCTGGCCCAGCTGGCGGCGGCCGCCGAGCGGATCGCCCCGGATGCCGTGGTCGTCGGCTTCGACGATCCCATCGACAGCCTGCGGCGGCAGCAGTGGCCGCAGTACAAGGCCAACCGGGCCGACAAGCTCGCCACCCTCGTCGACCAACTCGCCATCGCCGCCGAGGTGCTGCGCGGGCTCCGGCTGGCTGTCGTCATCCCGCCCGGCCTGGAGGCCGATGACGTGTTGGCCTCCGCCGCCCGGTACGCGCCGACGGTCGGGGCACGCACGGTGGTCGTGACGTCGGACCGGGACGCGTTCGCGCTCATCGATGAGCGCACCAGCGTGCTGCGGATCATCGACGGGGGCGTGGACGCGTCACCGCTGCTCACCGCCCCGCGGCTGGCCGGCATGCTCGGCGTGCGTCCCGAGCAGTACCGCGACTTCGCCGCGCTGCGTGGTGATCCGTCCGACAACCTGCCGGGAGTCCGCGGCATCGGTCCGAAGACAGCGGCCCGGCTGCTCGTCGAGCTGGGTTCGGCGCAGGCGGCGTTCGACGACGCGGCGTCCGGCGGCGGCCGGGTGGCGCGGGTGGTCGGTGCCGCGGTCGCTCGCCGACTGGCGAGTCCGCCGGCGCGTGCCGTGTGGGAACTGAACTGCCAGGTGATGGCGATGCGCCACGACGTGCCGCTCGGCTTGGACCTGGCCGCCGGCGCGGGTCGCCTGCCGCTGGACGCCGAGGCGGTTCGCGCCGCCTACCAGGCCCATCAGCTGACGTCCACCACCGCCACGGCGCTGCGCGCGCTCGCCCATCAGGACATCCCGGTCCCGGCCCGGATGGCCTGGGCCGAGCCTGCCGACGCCATTCCGGCCGCGTACAGCTGGTCGGACCCCACGCCGGACGGCGGATGGCGGAGGCGCCCCTTCGGGCGGCTGGCGAAACGCCCCAAGTGGGATCAGCTCAGCCTGTTCGACGCTACGGGCAGTTGACCCACTCGTCGCTGCCGTCGGCGAACACCTGCCGCTTCCACACAGGTAGCCGGTGCTTGACCTCGTCGACCAGGCGGGCGCACACGTCGAACGCCTCGCCGCGGTGCTCCGAGCTCACTGCGGCCACCAAGGCGACGTCGCCGATGGCCAGCTTGCCGATCCGATGGCTCACCGCGAGCGCGATGACACCCGGCTCGGCCGCGAAGCGCTCGGCCACCTCGCGCAGGACATCGTCTGCCGCCGGGTAGGACTCGTACTCCAGCTCGACGACCTCCCGGCCGTCGTCCGCGTCGCGGACCACGCCACAGAACACCACCTGCGCCCCGGCCGATGGGCGGATGACCGCGTGCTCGTGGGCGGCGACGTCCAGCGGCTGGTCGGTGACCGCGACCAGTTTCAACGGCTGTGCCGTCGTGCTCATATGCCGCCTCCGCGACGATGGTCGCCACCGGCCAACTGGTCGAGGGCGTGGCTGAGCAGGGGGGTGAGCACGGCCATCCCGTCGCGCACTCCCCCGGGCGAACCGGGCAGTGTCACCACGAGGGTCCGCCCGATCGCACCGGCGACGCCCCGCGACAGCACGGAGGTCGGCACCTGATCACGCGACGCGGCCCGCAGCGCCTCGGCTATGCCGGGGATCTCGCGGTCCAGCAGCGGCCGGACCGCCTCGGGTGTGACGTCGGTCGGCGTAATACCCGTGCCTCCGGTGGTGAGGACCAGGTCTGCTCCCGCGGCGATCGCCGCCCTTACCGCGTCCTGGATGGCGGCCACCTCGTCGGGCACCACAGCCCGCGACGCCACGTCGTGCCCGACGCCGGCCAGCAGGTCGACGAGCAGCTCACCGGAGTCGTCGGGGCGCTCTCCGGACGCCGAACGGTTCGAGCAGGTAATGACGGCGGCGCTCATCGCTGCCACTCGCCGGTGCGGCCGCCGGACTTGCGCAGCAGCCGAACGTCGGTGAGCGTCGCCGCACGGTCGACCGCCTTGACCATGTCGTAGAGGGCCAGCCCGGCCGCGACGACCGCGGTCATCGCCTCCATCTCGATGCCGGTGCGGTCGGCAGTGCGCGTGGTGGCCGTGATCGCGACCGCGTCGTCGGCGAGTTCAAGGTCGACCTCCACCGCATGCAGGGCGACCGGATGGCAGAGCGGCACAAGATCAGGTGTGCGCTTCGCACCGGCGATCCCGGCGATGCGCGCCACCGCCAGCGCGTCGCCCTTCGGCAGGCCGTCGCGACGCAGCAGGCTGATCACCTCGGCCGTGGTGACGAAGCGGCCGGCGGCAACCGCCTCCCGGGCGGTGACCTCCTTGCCCGACACGTCGACCATCCGTGCCGCGCCGCGCTCGTCGACATGGGTCAGCTGCACGAGATCAGGCTATCCGCCGGGAGCTATGGTCGCTTCCGTGACCACGAACCGCGCCCTGCTCATCGTCGACGTGCAGAACGACTTCGCCGAAGGCGGCGCGCTCCCGGTGTCAGGCGGCGCCGCCGTTGCCGTGCGGATCACCGACCATCTCGCCGCGCATCACGGCGACTATGCAGAGATCATCGCCTCCCGTGACTGGCATACGCCGGGCTCGACCAACGGCGGCCACTTCGCGGCGCCGGGTGCCGAGCCGGATTTCGTCCGCACCTGGCCGGTGCATTGCCTGTCCGGAACCCCCGGTGCGAACTACCACCCTGCGTTCGATACCCGGCTCGTCGCCACGCACGTCCGCACGGGCCAGGACCAACCCGGGTATTCGATGTTCGAGGGACGGACCGAGGACGGCACCGAACTCGCCGCGATCCTGCGCGACCGCGGCATCACCGACGTCGACGTGGTCGGCCTTGCGACGGACTACTGCGTCTACCAGACGGCGTTGTCGGCACTGGCCGAGGGCCTGCGCGTGCGGGTGCTTACCGACCTCGTCGCGGGCGTCGCCCCGAACAGCAGCGAGCGCGCGCTGCGTGACCTCGCCGAGCGCGGGGCGACCATCACGTAACGTTGGATGCTGTCGACGGACGGTTCGCCCTCGTAGCTCAGGGGATAGAGCGCCGGACTCCTAAGCCGGGCGTCGTAGGTTCGAATCCTACCGGGGGCACACGATACAGGCCCTGGATTGGCTGGCCTGTAGCGGTCTGCTTGATCGATTCCAGCGTGATCAATTGACCGCCAGTCCGCAAATAGTCCGCATGATCTTGAGCCGCGGTTGGCGCCGCCGAGTCGAGCGCACTGGCGATCTCATCGAGCCGGTCGTCGAAGAGATGGCCGTAAAGATCGAGCGTCATGGTCGCGGACGTGTGCCCGAGCATCTGCTGGACGACCTTCACGTCGGCTCCCGCGGCGATCGCGAGCGACGCGGCGGTGTGCCGGAGGGCATGCGGCACCAGTCCGTCGAGGCCGACCTGATGCGCGGCGGGGGTGAAGACGTCGCGGCGGAAGTTGCTCGCACGCAGCACATCTCCTTGCGGCGTGGTGAAAACAAGATCGTCGGGTCCGAGCCCATTGACGTGCGCGCCGAGCAGTTCGGCCAGGAAAGCTCGGAATCCCGATCCACCGCCGCGCATGGGTTTTTGGCGCCCCCCAAGCGAGCACGCCGTTGACCGCGGTCACCGACTCGGCAATCTCCACCCGCCGGGCGAGCAGGTCGAGCCGGCGGACGCGCAGCGCGGCCATCTCGCCGAAGCGTGTTCCGGTATAGGCGAGGAAGAGGACGATGAGGCCATAGTCGCACCGGCGTCGTTGGCGTTCGGCTCTCCATTTGGCCACGGAATCGGCCGGCGTACTGCAGGCATCGGCGAGCGCACGCACCTGCTCATGCGTGAGATAGTGCCGATCCGTTGCGGCTTCGCGAGGCAGACGGATCTCCCCGGCGGGATTGCGGGCGAGGCGACCGTCGCGCACGGCAAGCGCCAACAGCAGCGACAGCACGCGGTGCGCCTTCCGCGCGGTTGACGGCGACCGCGTGCGTGCTGACCCAGCGCTGCACGTCGGGATGCGACACGTCGATCAGCGACAGATCAGCCCAGTGCGGATCGATGTGCGTGCGGACGATGCCGGCGTACCGCTCGCGGGTCGACGGCTTAAGTTGTGCTTGCGCGGCAAGCCAGCGCTGCGTCCACGCGCCGACCGTGATCTTCGACTTCGCAGGGTCGACGTAGGTGCCGGTCTGCACCGCGGTGGTAACCGAGTCGAGCCACCGCTGGGCGTCGATCTTGCGGGTGAAGTGGCGGGCGTGCTCTTTGCCGTGGGATCGCGGTAGCGGGCGCGCCAGCGGCCGTCGGGCCGCTTCTGGATGTTGGCCATGTCAGGTCGCCTCCTGGCAGCAGGCTACTTCGATGCGGTGACGAAACCTGGCCGGTGGATCAGCTCGCTGCGGCGCGGTGTGGGCGAGTGCCTGCGGCGAGTTCGTCGATCCAGTGCAGGACGTCGCTGTGCCGGTATTTGACGCGCCGGCCGACCTTGAATCCGTACGGGTCGAGTCCCTTGCTGCGCCACCAGCGCACGGTGGCGACCGGTACGCGAGGAGTTTGGCGGCGTCGCCGATGCTGATCAGCTTGTCGTGCGGGTCCATGGTGGTGGTTGTCTCCTTCCGGTCCGCGCGATGCGGGCTTCTACCTAGTAGGAGCGGGCGTCCGCGGTTGGACACGGTTGGTCTTTACCTATTCGTGTGACACCGGGGTGCGGAGCCATAGCTGGCGGTCCGGCCCACCACAGCGACCGCCGCGAACGACCGCAGGAATCCGTCACCCGCGACGGCAAATACCGAAATCACGGCCGGTGCAACCCTGGGGACGCCGGCCGCCGGCTGAGCCTTGATCGCTAACCTTCGTCGGTGCCGGTCGAGGTGTTCGTGGACGAGGGCAAGCGCGGCGGCTATTTGCTGTGCGCGCGATCGTGCCGTCGACGGATGTCGTTGCGGCACGGCGCACTATGCGGGCGCTCAAGCCGGCGAACCGTCGCCGGCTGCACATGCGCAGCGAGGGCGCGTCGCGTCGGCAGCAGATCCTGGCGCGATTCTTGGACGCCCGGCCGGTCAGCGCTGCGCATCTGTGGCGCGCGCCGATCCGTGGTCATCCCGAGCGCGAGGTCCGCGACGAGTGCTTTCGCGGCCTGGTCGAAGGAGTGCTCGATCTCGGCGCGACACGCATCGTGGTGGAGTCGTGCGCGCAAGATCGACAGGACGAGCAGGTCATCGGCGGGAGCCTTGCCGCGGCCGGTGCGATCGGCCGGGTGCGCTACGACGTGGTGCCGGCCGGCGCCGACGAGCTGCTGTGGGCCGCGGATCTGATCACCTGGGCCTACGGTGTCGGCGGGCCGACACGTCGCCTGATCGCCGGTCTGGTCACCGTCCACGATCTGCCGTAGAGATGCGCGAAGGCCGGGCGACCCGTCAAGACGGGCGGGCTCCCGGCCTCACTTCTGGGGCTCCTCACGCCAGCGCCACCATTGTGCGCCACCGACGCAGCAGGTGTCGAGCGGCGCGCGAACCCGCGCGCGATGATCACCGGCCCAGGCTGGGGCCGCGGTCCATCGAACGGCCGTACTGGTAGCCGGGCTCGATCGGGTGGTGAAGGCCGGGCTGGTCGAGGCCGAGTCGGCGGCGGTGTTCGGCGAGGGCGCGCAGTTGCTGTTCGCGTCACCAGGCCGCGGCCGCGGAGCGCAGTAGGCGCTGTGGGTCAGGGTGGCTAGTCGGCTGAGCGAAATATGACGTCGTGTTGCGCTGACGGCAGCACCGAAGACTTATGAAAGGCGCGAAGATGTTTCCAAGTTCGCGGCCCATCAGGCGACCGGTATTGCGCGACTGGGCCGCGTCGAATAGGACTATGTTGCGCCAAAATCTGTCGGGCTCGGCGTTCACGGTTCGAGTTCGGGCGGGTCGCGGAGCTTGCCGCTGCTTGGACAACGCGGACGGCTCGGAATGCGGTAATTGGGCGCGCGGCTGCGGCAGACCGCGGCCGCGTTGGCGACCGCAGCGGCGTGCGTGCGGTCGCTGACTACAGCTCGTCGGGGTGCGGACCGGGGTGTGCTCCCCGTCGACGTCCGGTCCGGCACGCATCGGTGCGCGTGACGTCGACCGGTGCGATGTGCCGCGTGCTGTGGCAGGCGGGGACCGCTGCCGTCGCCGACCCGCGCCGGGCGGACTGGTGTTCAGGGTCTCGTCGGGACCGCAACCCTCGGCGGCGGCGTTGGACACGCTGGCGGCTGCTCGCGGTGATCGTCATTCCAGCCAGTGTCCAGGACCGCGACGCCGCCGGCCCGCTGCTGGCGCTGCTACGCGAACGGTTCTCCACCATCAAGCTGGTATGGGCCGACGGCGGCTACGCCGGCCGACTGGTCGCCTGGACCAGCTCCGCCTTGCAGCGGGCCGTGACCGTGGTCAAACGCCGCGACGATCTCAGCGGGTTCGTCGTGCTACCCCGCCGCTGGGTCGTAGAACGCGCCTTCGGCTGGCTACTACACCACCGACGACTGGTCCGCGAGTACGAACGCCGATCCGACCACCAACTCGGCACCACCAACCGTGACCGCGCCGGGGGCCAGTGGGCCGCGCAGAAACGTCGACTCGGGGCGGGTCGGTCGTTGACCGGCCGTGAAGCGGAAACCACCCAGATCATCCAGTGCGGCGCGGGTGGATGTCTGCGCGCTGGTGGGGTTTCGGCGGGCGGGCAGTCCTCGCAGGAGGTGGAGGCTGAGGTCGTCGGTGCCGCGGATCCGGTCCAGGGAGTCCTTGTAGGCGCGGTGATGGTGTTTAGCCGTTGCGGTCGGTAGGCGGCGTCGGGGCAGTCGGGAGGGGAAGTCCTCGGTGCCGGCCGGATACCTGCCGGTCATCGCCTGTCCTCAGCGTGGTGGGCCGGGGGAACGCCCGCCAGAAACTGCGTCCTGGCGGGCTGCTGCAGCCTGTTGCGCCGCCGCTGGAACTGGTCGGCTACCAGGGCGGTGACCAGGGCGCAGGACGTGCCGAGCAGGAACCCCGCGGTGGCGTCGGAGAGCCAGTGGGCGCCCAGGTAGGCGCGGGAGACCCCCATCAGTATGGAGAACGCCACCGCGGCAGCGCCCCACCAGGCGCGCCGCCGCCCCGCCGGTACCAGGGCGATGACCGCCGCGAGGACGGTGACCGTGGCGGCGATGGTGTGCCCGGACGGGAACGAGGCATTGGTGGTGGCGACCAGCGACCCGGGCGGCCTGGCCCGGTCGTAGGTCCCTTTCAGCGGGCCGATCAGCACCTCGGATAGCACGATGGCGGCGGCGAAGGCGGCCAGGTGCCACCACCGGCGGCGCAGGGCAAGGTAGCCGGCCAGGGCGATCCGCACCGGCAGTGTGACGTACACCAGCCCGAGGATGTTGAAGACCTTGGCGATCGCGGTCAGCGGCGGTGCCCGCCCGGAGATCATCAGCCGCAGCCACGCGTCGTCTAGCCGCTGGAGGCGGGCCAGCGTGTCGTGGCCGGCGGCCAGGGCGAACACCGCGGCCGTGAGCGCCACCACGCCGGCGGTGAGCAGGGCGGCCTGCCGGGGGCTGGCAAGAAGCAGATCCTCCTGCGGCCGGGCGGTGGCCGGCCGGGTCATCCCGGGCATGGCGCACCTCGCCCGCACAGGGCCAGGCCTTCGGTGCGGCGGACGTAGCTGACCAGCGTCGCTCGGGGCATGAACGCCACCGCGGTGTCGACGGTGGTGGCCAGGGCCGGGGAGGCGCCGGGGGAGAAGGCGAACTGGTAGGTCGCGCAGCCGCCGGGGAAGGTGTAGTAGCGGACGTCGGAGTACCGCGGGACCAGGCTCAGCGGGCGCTCGAAGCGGCGCATGCCGGGCTGCTCGGAGGGGATCTGCTGGGCGCCCGAGGTGTCGCAGGTCGCGGTGAGGGTGATCGTCACCGGCTGCGGCCCGGAGTTCAGCGCGAAGCTGGACCGCCCGTTGGCGATCTGGCCGCCGGCCGCGGTCCAGCCCGACGGGAGCGCGGCGATGCAGGGCAGGAAGGCCGCCGAGGGAACCGCCTGGGCCGCCAGGATCATCGTATGGCTCGTGCCGCAGCTGGGGGCGTGGGCGCCCAGATTTTGGGCCGCCGGCCAGAAGGCATTCCCCGTTTCCGCCACGGCGGCGGTGATGACGGCGAGCATCGCGGCCGCCAGAGCGACCCGCCGGATGTTCCAGCGTTGCAGCGCGATCGGCGGCCGCTGCGGGGCGAGGGCGCGGAATTCGCCGAGCAGGTCGCGCGGGTGCCGTTTCATGAAGGCGCGCAGCTGGGTCGGGCTGGCGACCCCGCGGGTGGCGGCGAATGCTTCGGCGAGCTCGGCTTCGGTGAAGTACGCCAGCGCCCGCCGGTAGACCCGCTGCGGGTCGGTGCGCACGGCCAGGACGAGCATCATGTTGCCCAGGTCGACCGCCTGCCGCCATGGTGACGGGCGCACCTGGACGAAGGCCACGTCGATCAGCAGCAGCTCCCCGGAGCGGACCATCAGGTTGCCCGGCTTGATGTCGCGGTGCGCAATCCCCGCATCCCACAGCGCGCGGATCAGCTGCAGTCCCTGGTCGATCACCGTGTCGTCGACGGCGGCTTCGCCGATTTCGACGGCGCCGGTATGGAATTCGGTGACCAGCATGTACTCGCGCTCGGGCGTGATCTCCACGATGCCGTACGGCCGGGCCGTGCGGACCCCGATGTCCTGCAGCAGGCGCAGGGCATAGTCCTCGTACTCGACCAGGCGCCGCACGGTCTGGAAGGGGTGCTCGTCCTCCAGGGAGCCATACAGGATGGTCCGCCACAGCTTGTACCAGCGGTCGGCGCGGACGTGGCCCTTGGTGTAGAGCTTGGCGAACACGAACTCCTCCGGGCTGCCTTCGACCCGCAGCCGCAGCGGCGTGGAGCCGGCGGAGGACTCCAGGCCGACCGGCTTGATCTCGGTCACCGTGAGCCCGAGCTCGTCACGCACGGCCTGGCGGATCGCCTGCCCCCGCCGGCCGGTCACATCCACGTGCGCGGTGTTGCCGCGCCGGTAGGCGACCGGGAACGCCTCGTTCGGGGTGAAGTACCGGAATGCGGTGACCGGGATCGCGACGGCGAGTGCCACGCCTAGGAGCAGGTCATCCACGTGATCGACGGCCAGATACAGGCGGGCCAGACAGAACACGGCGACCACGACGGCCACCGCCGCCTTAGTGTAGGTGCGGGGGCGGCCCGGCACGGCCAGGCAGTAGACGATGCCCATCAAGAAGATCGTGACGACCGCCGCCGGGGGCGACACCCCGGAGTACCCGCCCCAGCTGCCGATGATCGTTACGCCGTACGGGCGTGGCCTGGACAGCCCGAAGTAGATCGATGTCCCGCCAAGCTCCAGGAGCAACACGGCGCCCAGGAACACCAGCAAGTGCCGCCAGCGGCGGAACGCCATCGTTAGGGCGACCACCGACAGGCCGAGCGCGGTGGCCCCCCAGCCGGAGCCCGCTCCGTTGATCCCGTTGGTCACATCGGTCAGCCACGGCGTCCGTATTCCGGCCAGGAGACGCAGCACCCACGTGCTGGCCCGATCATCAATTCGGAGCCACGGCGTGTGCTGGGTCGCCAGGAACGCGCCGGCGAGCGCCACGGCCCCAAGGATCAGCCACGCTGTTGTGCTGATGGTGATGGGGTGCGGCAGCGGCGGCGGCGCACCGGTCGGGCGGCGCTGACGACGGTCCTTATGGACGGCCGGGCCCGGCGGCAAGCTGGCCGGGCCGTTCCCGGCGGCCTCGGGCCTGATGTCGTCAGCCAACGTGCGTCCGGCCGGATTCCTGCCGGTCATCGGCTGTCCTCAGCGTGGCAGGCCGGGGGAACGCCCGCCAGAAACTGCGTCCTGGCGGGCTGCTGCAGCCTGTTGCGCCGCCGCTGAAACTGGTCGGCTACCAGGGCGGTGACCAGGGCGCAGGAGGTGCCGAGCAGGAACCCCGCGGTGGCGTCGGAGAGCCAGTGGGCGCCCAGGTAGGCGCGGGAGAGCCCCATCAGTATGGAGAACGCCACCGCGGCCGCGCCCCATAGGGCGCGGCGCCGCCCCGCCGGTACCAGGGCGATGACGGCCGCGAGGACGGTGACCGTGGCGGCGATGGTGTGCCCGGACGGGAACGAGGCATTGGTGGTGGCGACCAGCGACCCGGGCGGCCTGGCCCGGTCGTAGGTCCCTTTCAGCGGGCCGATCAGCACCTCGGATAGCACGATGGCTGCTGCGAAGGAGGCCAGGTGCCACCACCGGCGGCGCAGGGCAAGGTAGCCGGCCAGGGCGATCCGCACCGGCAGTGTGACGTACACCAGCCCGAGGATGTTGAAGACCTTGGCGATCGCGGTCAGCGGCGGTGCCCGCCCGGAGATCATCAGCCGCAGCCACGCGTCGTCTAGCCGCTGGATGCGGGCCAGCGTGTCGTGGTCGGCGGCCAGGGCGAACACCGCGGCCGTGAGCGCCACCACGCCGGCGGTGAGCAGGGCGGCCTGCCGGGGGCTGGCAAGAAGCAGATCCTCCTGCGGCCGGGCGGTGGCCGGTCGGGTCATCCCGGGCATGGCGCACCTCGCCCGCACAGGGCCAGGCCTTCGGTGCGGCGGACGTAGCTGACCAGCGTCGCTCGGGGCATGAACGCCACCGCGGTGTCGACGGTGGTGGCCAGGGCCGGGGAGGCGCCGGGGGAGAAGGCGAACTGGTAGGTCGCGCAGCCGCCGGGGAAGGTGTAGTAGCGGACGTCGGAGTACCGCGGGACCAGGCTCAGCGGGCGCTCGAAGCGGCGCATGCCGGGCTGCTCGGAGGGGATCTGCTGGGCGCCCGAGGGGTCGCAGGTCGCGGTGAGGGTGATCGTCACCGGCTGCGGCCCGGAGTTCAGCGCGAAGCTGGACCGCCCGTTGGCGATCTGGCCGAGGGTCGCGGTCCAGCCCGACGGGAGCGCGGCGATGCAGGGCAGGAAGGCCGCCGAGGGAACCGCCTGGGCCGCCAGGATCATCGTATGGCTCGTGCCGCAATCGGGTGCGTGCACACTTGGGTTGCTGCCCGGCAGCAACAGGCCGATGCCCAAGACGGCGGGCAGGACGAAGATGGCGAGCATCACCGCGGCCAGGGTGACCCGCCGGACGCTCCAGCGCTGCAGCACGATCGGGCGCCGCTGCGGGGCGAGGGTGCGGAACTCGGCGAGCAGGTCCCGGGGATCACGTTTCATGAAAGCGCGCAGCTGCGTCGGGCTGGCCACACCGCGGGTGGCGGCGAAGGCCTCGCCGAGTTCCGGCTCGGTGAAATAGTTCAGCGCCTGCCGGTACACCCGCGCGGGGTCGGTGCGGACCGCCAGGACCAGCATCATGTTGCCCAGGTCGACCGCCTGCCGCCACGGCGAGGGGCGCACCTGGACGAAGGCCACGTCGATCAGCAGCAGCTGCCCGCCGCGGACCATCAGGTTGCCCGGCTTGATGTCGCGGTGGGCGATCCCCGCGTCCCACAGCGTGCGGATCAGCAGCAGCCCCTGGTCGATCACGGCGTCGTCGATGACGGCATCCCCGATTTCCACCGCGCCGTCGAAGTACTCGGTGACCAGCAGGTACTCCCGCTCGGGGGTGATCTCCACGATGCCGTAGGGCCTGGCCACGCCGATCCCGGCGTCCTGCAGCAGGCGCAGGGCATAGTCCTCGTACTCGGCCAGGCGCCGCACGGTCTGGAAGGGGTGCTCGTCTTCCAGGGAGCCGTACAGGATCGTCCGCCATATCTTGTACCAGCGGTCGGCGCGGACGTGGCCCTTGGTGTAGAGCTTGCCGAACAGGTACTCCTGCGGGCCGCTCTCGGTCCGCAGCCGCAGCGGCGTGGACCCGGCTGAGGACTCCAGCCCGACCGGCGCGATGCCGGTGACGGTCAAACCGAGCTGGTCGCGTACGCCCTGCCGGATCGCGTCTCCGCGCTGGCCGGTCACGTCCACGTGCGCGGTGTTGCCGCGCCGGTATGCGACCGGGAACACCTCGTTCGGGGTGAAGAAACGGAACGCGCTGACCGGGATCGCGACGCCGAGTGCCACACCTAGGAGCAGGTCGTCCACGTGATCGACGGCCAGGTACAGGCGGGCCACGCAGAACACGGTCACGATGACCGCGATGGCCGCCTTCGCATAAGAGCGGGGCCGTCCCGGCACCACCAGGCAGTAGGCGATGCCCATCAGGAACAGTGCGAGGATCGTCACCGAGATCGTCGGCGCCGAGTACCCCGCCCAGTCCGCGATGGCCCGCACGCCGTATGGGCGCGGCCGTGTCAGTCCGCTGTCGATCAACTGGATGGCGAGATCGAGGAGGAACAGGCTGCACACGAACACCAGCAGGTGCCGCCAGCGCCGGAACGCCACCGTCAGTACGACCGCCGACAGCCCGACCACCGCGGCCCCCCAGCCGGAGCAGACCGCGGAGATCCCGCCGGCCACGTCGGTCAGCCACGGCGTCCGGGCCCGCGCGAAAAACCGGAGCACCGCCGCGTTGACCTGATCATCGAGCCGCAGCGGCCGGCCCAGCACCGAGATCACGATCACGCCGGCCAGGACGACAACCGCCAGCACCAGCCAGCCCCTGGTGGTAACCGAGACCGGGTGCGGCAGCGGTGGGGGCGCGCCGGTCGGCCGCCGCCGGCGCGGCGTCCGCCGCACGGCGGGACCCGGCAGCAGGCTCGCCTGGCCGGCCCGTGTGGTCACCGTCTCCGTCTTCCCGCTCAATGCGACGCACCTCCCACCGAGGCCAGTCCCTGCGTCCGCAGCCAGCTCCCGGCCACCAGGTCCGGGTCCTGCCCGCGTAGTTCCACCCGCGCGTCCAGAGCACGCAGCGAATCGGTCGTCAGCCGCGCGGACAGGGTGTCGAGTACCGCGAGCAGCCGCGGGCCGTAGCGGGCGACGACATCGCGGCGCACCAGCGGGACGACATTCTCGGCCGGCTGCAGGCCGCGGTCGTCGGTCAACACGACGAGATGGTCCGCAGTGATGGCCGGATCGGTGCTGAACAGCAGCGCGACGCCGATGTCCCCTGCCTGCAGGGCCTGCAGCGTCAGCGGGCCCCCGGCGTCGAGCGGGACGAAAACCCGGAACTGGAGACCGTAGACCTGCCTCAGCCCCCGCAGGCAGTCGGCACGCTCAGCGCATTCGGGTGGACCGCCGAACGCCAGCCGGGTCGCCACCCGGGCCAGGTCGGCGACCGAGCGCAAGCCATAGCGGGCCGCGGTCGCGGCGGTGACCGCGATGACATTGCCGTCCTGGGCGGCAGACGGGCGACCCGCCGCCAGCCCCCGACCCGCCACCTGCTCGGCCAGGGCCGTGCTGGTCGCCGCAACATCGGAGGTCGCGGACACCCGTCCCACGCTGACGAACTCGAGCGCCGATCCGGAGTACTCCGGCAGCACCTGGACAAGTCCGCTCATCAGCGCCGGGTCCACCAGCTCGCGAGGGCCCAGGTCCGGCAGGACACGGGCGGGGAAGCGCTGCGCCGTGAGCGCGTCGGCGTAGAGGTCGGCGAGGAGCACGCTCTCCGGGAAATCGAATGACCCGACGGTGATCACGCCACCGTGTTGCCCGGCCTTGCCTGCCCGGCCAGCGGGCCCGCCGGCGCTGGCGGACGTGCAGCCGCAGCACGCGGCGGCCAGCGCCAGACAGGCTACGTACGCCACCGTCCGTCGGTCCAGCACTGCTCTGATCACGTTTCGTGCGGGTCCAGACGGACGGTGGCTCCGCCTGCGCGGCGGCAGGCTGGGCGGTGAAACCGCCGCCCGCGCTGGCGCGTACCGGGCCGGCCGTGCCGGGCCGGCGGTCACACATACCCCCGGTGCTGCAGCGACCGCCAGGACAGCCAGCCCGGCAGCACCGGCAGCCAGTAGGTCGCCAGCCGGTACAGCAGCACCGCCGAGACCGCAGGCCCGGGCTGCATGCCGACGCCGGTCAGTCCGGCGACCAGCGCCGCCTCGATCGCGCCGAGCCCGCCCGGGGTGGGGGCGGCTGCCGCCAGCGCGGCGGCGGCCAGGTACACCGCGCCGAGCACGAGTAGGCCGGGGCCCCCGCCGAACGCCTGCACCGAGGCGGCCAGGCCGGCGATGTAGGCCAGGGTGATCAGCGCCGAGCCGCCGAGCAGCAGGCTCAGCTTGACCGGGCTAGCGGCGGCCTGCCGGAGGCTGGCGGCCGCGGACCGCGCGCCCGGAATGAGCTGCTTGCTGGTCCAGCGGCGGCCGGGGCGGGTGGCCAGGACCGCCCCGATGACCGCGATGATTACCGCGAGGATGAGCAGGATTTTGCTGCCGGAGGGCAGCTTGAACGCCTTGGCCAGGTCGTGGCCGGCGAGCGCGAAGAAGACCACGATCAGCATGAGGTGCATGACGGCGCCCGCGAGGGCATTTACCCCGACCGCCGCGACGCTGGCCGGGGTGCTGGTTCCGCTCCTTTGCAGGAACCGGGCGTTCAGCGCCATCCCGCCGACGTTGGCCGGTGACACCCGATTGATGAACGACGACGCGGCCTGCGCCAGCACGGCTGGGCCGAACGGGACATGGCCGGGCACCGCGCCGATCAGCGCCATCGCGCTGGCCGCGTAGGTCAGCGCGGACAGGCCGATGATCGCGGGCAGCCAGGCCCAGTTAACGTGCTGCAGCGCCTGCCAGCTGCTGCTCACCTGGGCGATCTGCGGCAGCAGGAAGTAGAACGCGCCGGCCAGAGCGGCGATCGCCAGCAGGGTGCGCGGGCGCACCCGCTGCAGCCGGGTGAGGTCCTGGTCGCCCTCGCTGCCGCTGGCCGCGATCGCGGCCGCGCGGGTGTTCTTCAGCAGCCGGTCCTGGCCCTTGATCTCGCGCCGGGTGCCGGCCGACAAGGCGAGCGGCTGCAGCAGCGGCACCGCGGCGGCGACGCCGCCGGCGCCGATCACGGCTGCCGCGGAGGCGACGGCACGGTCCGCGCCGATCCGGCCGGCGAGCGAGGTGAGCAGCTCGGCCACGTCGATCCCGCGCTGACGGCTGGTCGCGGCGAGTTCGGCGAAGCTGAAGTCGGTGAGCCGGGGCCGGCCGTCCTGGCTGATCATGATGTTGGTGCCGTGCAGGGACCGGTGCGCGATCCTGGCCCGGTGCAGCCGGGCGACCTCGCGCCACACACTTCGGGCCAGCTGATCGGTGATGCGATCGGCCGGAATGTCGTCCAGGCATTGGCCCGCTACCAGGTCCATGGTCAGTAGGACGGACCCGTCCGTCGCGCGGATGACCTGGCCGACGCGCGGCACCGCGACGCCGGCCCGCTCGGCCATCACGCCGAGCAGCGCCTCGTGCTCGACGGCCTTGACCAGCGAGGCCGCGGGCCTGGTGTCGCCGACGCCGCGCAGCCGGATGCCGCGCCAGGCCCGGTACAGCAGGTCGGCGTCGCGCTGGTCCGAGCCGAAAACCTTGACGAACAGGGCACGTCCGTCGCCGTTCACCGCCTCGAACGGCCGCGATCCCTTCGCGGTGGCCAGCGGGCCGGTCACCTGGCTGACCGCCACGCCACCCGCGCGCAGCGCTGCTGCCACCCCGGCCGGTCCCATCCGCCGGTCCGGTACGCCGAACGCCACCAGCAGGGCCGCCCCCACGGTCACCCCCGTGGCCAGCGCAAGCACCAGTTGCATCGGCAGCAGCTCGCCGGTGATCAGCCGGGCCGCGGCGATCAGCGCCAGCACCGCCCAGGCCGCCCGGCGCCAGGGCTGGCTCAGCCACGGCGCCGCGGCCACCGCGACAGCCGCCAGTCCCGCAAGTACGGCCGGATCGGGGAACCCGGCGCCGGTCAGCCCCGAACCCTGATGCAGCGCTTCGGGCAGCGCGGCGGAGCCGCCGGGGCCGGCTACATAAGAAATGCCTGCCATCAACGCCGCCGCCGCCGCGAACCCGCCCGCCACCGTGGCCAGCACCCGGAACCGGCGGTACCGCAGGACGGCCACCAGCAGCACCAGCGCCGCCGCCGCGATCGTCAGCTGAACCAGACCGGTCAGCACCCGCCCGGCCGCAGTCGCGGGCCCGACCCCGGTGATCGCGGCCGCAGCGGGCCGGAGCAGGGCAGGTAGCAGCGCAGCGATCACGGCCGCGACCGCCAGCGCCGAGACGGCGGCCATCAGGCGGATCACGTCGCCGGGATGCCGGTACCGTGACGGCGCCAGGACACCTCCCCGCGGCCGGGTCCCAGGATCGTCGACGGTCAGCCGCATCCTGGGCGAATCTGTCGTGGGCGGCTCTCCGTTGACTGTGCCGCTCGTGCGGGCGGCGGCGGGAGGGACGCTGCCGGTCGCGGTCATTCCCGGCTCCGCGGCACGGTTAGCTTGCCGGCGAGCGGTCCCCGTCTGCCCGGACATGCCGGGCTGGACGTGCCCTGCCCTAGGCATGGCCGTTGACCGACTCCAGCAAGAACAGGACTGCGCCGGTGATGATGTCGGGCCGCCGACGGTCGCCGCGCGCGGAAGTTGCCGCATCCACGCAGCAACTCGGCAACCACGAGCGCCGGCATTTGGCTCGCTTGGTTGTCGGACTGCGCGTCGCGGCGGCCGACGAGGACCACGCTGATGCCGAGCGCGCCGGATGTGCCTCCTGGCGGCCACGGCGGCTGCGCGCGGTGGAGGTGTCGGTGGTCATGTCGTGTGGCTCGACCGCGGATCACGATCTGGTAGGCGGTCGGCTCGGGCATGGCTCGATCATCACGACGGGCGGCATGACGCGTCCTCACCCTGACCGCCATCTCACCCGGGTGAGATGGCAGGCCGGTGTTGTGTCCAGCCCCGCGCCGCCGGGTAGCCCGAAGCTTCCCGGTTCAGAGCAGGTGTAGGTCGCGTGCGGCTTGGACGGCGGCTTTGCGGTCGCCGACGCCGAGTTTGTGGTAGATCGCTTGGCAGTGGGTCTTGACGGTGTTGAGCGACACGTACAGCTCGGCGGCGATGTCGCGTTGGGACATCGTGGTGGGCAGGTAGCGCAGGACGGCCAGTTCCCGTTCGGTCAGTTGCTCGACTAGTGCGGCGGGTCGGCTGCGGGTGGTTTCGGCGATGCGGTGGCGTGATTCGGTGCGGGTGAGGTATCGGCCGGCGATGCCGGGGTCGGGGCACCGGGCGATGATGGATCGGGCCTCGACCAGGAGTGGTTCGCCGGCGGGGTCATCCAAGTCGATCAGCGTGTCGGCGCAGGCGGTGAGGACGTAACCGAGGCCGAGGTCGGTGGAGGCCCGTCGGGCCAGGCTGAGCGCGTGCAGCGCTCCGGTGTGGGCTCGGGCGGAGTCACCGTCGGTGCGCGCTCGGATCGCGTAAGCGGGTGCGACTCCGTGGTAGGCGCCCAGGCCCCATTCTTGGGCGGTGTCGACCGCGGTGGATGCGGCGGTCTCGGCGCTGGCTGTGCGGCCGTCGTCGAGTTCGACGATGGCCTGGTACACCAGCGCCAACACCTGTGCGGTGGGGAATCGTTCGGCGGCGGCTCGGTCTGCGGCGTACCGGAGGGTGCGCCGGGCTTCGTCGGTTTGCCCGGCCCAGGCGTAGGCCGCTCCCGTGGCGGTGGCCAGATCGCAGTTGTGTGACACCAGTTGATCGGTGGCGATGACGCGTCGGGCGGCGGCGAGCGCGGTGGCGACATCGCCCCGGGCCAGAGAGATGTTGATGCGTAGTGATGTCGCCACGGTGTGGTCGAAGTCCTCCTGCGCGACATCGCGCATGGTGTCGAGCCAGGCCTCCGCCTGCGAGTAGTGACCGGCGAGGTACTCGCACCAGCCGTAGAGCAGCGCGCACCAGGTCACCGTCTGCGGCAGGTCGCCGAGTTGTTGCAGGAAACCGCGGAGGGTTTCGATCTGGCCATCCATTAGAAGCCGCGGTCCCAGGATCCGCAGCAGATTCGCCGCGCCGTCGACGTCGCCGCCGGCCAGCCGATGGCCGATCGCTTGACCGTATTCGCGTTGGGATTCAAACCACGCCGCGGCGCGCGCGTGGAGCTCGGGTAGCCGCTGCGGGAAGGCTTGCTGCGCTTCGAGGCACAGCAGATCGCGCAGGAGATGGTGGTAGCGAAACCAGGTGTCGGTGCGGTCGAGGCGGATCAGGAGCTGGTTCACGTCGGCGGTGTCGGTCAACCAGTCCGTGCCGCCGGTCGTGCCGGTGACCGAATCGACCAGCGGGCCAGTGAGCTGATCGAGGATCGAGGTCTCCAACAGCCGTTGCCGATGGTCTTCGTCGACGCCGGCGAGGAGCTCGTCGCGCAGATACTCGACGACCAGCCGGTCGTCGCCGCGAAACGCTTCGATGAACTGTCTCGGGTCGGTGGCCAGGTGCAGCGCGCGACCGGCGAGCACGAGCCCGGCGGCCCAGCCTTCGGTGCGGTCACAGAGCTCGTCGAGAAGCGCCCGGTCAAGCGATTGCGCGGCTGGACCGAGCAGCCCGGCGGCCTCGCGGGCATCGAAGCGTAGGTCGGCGCCCCGGATTTCCGCGATCTGGTCGCGTACTCGTAGCCGACCGAGCCGGAAGGGCGGATCGACCCGGGTGGACAGCACGATGGTGACCTGGCGCGGGCACAGATCGATGAGACGTTCCATGCCCCGGTGCACGCTGGCGTTGTCGATCAGGTGGTAGTCATCGATGACCACCACGAGCGGGTCGGCGACGTCGGCGAGCTGGTTGACCAGGGCGGACACCACGACGAGGTCGTCGCCCTTCGACCCAGCCACGACCCGCTTCAGGTCGCGTGCGGTGATCGGATGGACGTGTCCGATGGATTGCACCAGGTAGGACCAGAACCGGGCTGGATCAGAGTCGCTCTCCTCGGCCTGCAGCCAGGCGACGGCGTCGGTCCGGCCAGCCAACCAGGACGCGAGCAGCGTGGACTTGCCCGAGCCGGCCGGAGCGCTCAGCAACACCAATCGGGCTTTGCTGTCGGTGCCGGCGTCGAGGATGGCGGCGAGTCGGGACCGGCGGACAAGCTGACCGGGTGGTACGGGTGGGCGCAGCTTGGTCGCCGCCAGATCCATCTCCCACGCCGCGGTCACTGTCAATTCACCCTTCCGCCAGGATCTCACCCGGGTGAGATGGCGGCCAGGGTGAGGCGCGTCATGCCGCCCGTGGTGATGATCGAGCCATGTCCCAGCCGAGCGCCTACCAGATCGTGATCCGCGGTCGAGCCAGCGCCCGGCTCCTCCGGCCGCTGCTCGACGATTTCACCATCGATAATTCCGGCGACGGCGTCACCCGCCTGGTCGGCGACATCCGAGACCCCTCTCACCTGCACGGCGTCTTAGCCCACCTGACGTCGGTGAACGCCGAAGTCATCTCCCTCGCCCCGCTCGACCACCGCTCGAACAGCGAGACCCAAGCCACGCAACCACCTACGACCCGCCGCCGCGACGCGTAGTCCGACAACCGCAAACCCGAGCAGCCCAGCCTCGATCACTACTCGATCTGGCAGCGACGAACTGAGACAGAAGGCGAGACGATGATCGAAGTCGAGAATCTGAGCAAGCGCTACGGTGACAAGTTGGCGGTTGACGGGTTGAACTTCGTCGTCCACCCCGGAATCGTCACCGGTTTCCTGGGACCCAATGGCGCCGGAAAATCGACCACGATGCGACTGATCGCCGGCCTGGACGAACCGACCACCGGCACGGTGGCGGTCAACGGCGGCCGCTACCGGTCCGCCGCTGCTCCGATGGCCGAGCTGGGCGTGCTACTCGAGGCCAAGGCGATACACACCGGCCGGTCAGCGCGCAACCACCTGCTTGCGCTGGCGCAAACGAACGGCATCAGCAGCAAGCGCGTCGATGTGGTGATCGACCTCGTCGGTCTGCGCAGTGTGGCCGGGACCCGGGCCGGTGGATTCTCGCTCGGCATGGGTCAGCGGTTGGGAGTGGCGTCAGCGCTGCTGGGCGACCCGCAGACCGTGGTCCTGGATGAGCCGGCCAACGGCTTGGACCCGGAAGGTGTGCTGTGGATGCGAACGATGCTCAAGAGCCTGGCCGCCGCCGGGCGCACGGTGTTCGTGTCATCGCACCTGATGAGCGAAATGGCGCAGACCGCGACCCGGCTGGTCGTCATCGGCCAGGGAAGGCTCATCGCTGACACCACGGTCGACGAATTCGTCGCCCGCGCCTCCAGCAGCACAGTCATCGTCCGCACTCCCGAGGCGCCGCGGCTGCGCGAGCTGATGCTTGCCCCGGACGTCACCATCACCAATGGCACGCCCGATGTGCTGCACGTCGACGGCCTGACATCCGAACAGGTCGGCACCATCGCATGGCAGGGCCACCTGCCGATTTATGAGCTCGCCGTCGAACACACCTCGCTGGAAGCCGCGTTCATGACATTGACCAGCGACTCGGTGGAATTCCGCACCACCGACAGCGTCGACACCGGGGCGGTGGCGGCATGAGCGCGACACTCACACCCCGTCCGGCATCGCCGTCGATCAGCCGTGACGCAGCGCTGCGGGTGACGCAGGCGCGGGTGGCGCTGTCGGAGTGGACCAAGTTCCGCTCACTGCGCTCGACCCTCTACACGCTGCTACTCGCCGTCGCGCTCATGATCGGTCTCGGCGCGCTGCTCTCGGCCGTCGCCGCCGGCCACGCCCACGGCATCGAGCACGGCGCCACCGCGACCTCCACCAGCCTGACCGGCACCTTCTTCGCGCAGCTGTCCATCGGTGTCCTCGGTGTTCTGCTGATCAGCGGTGAGTACAGCACCGGGATGATCCGGGCCTCGCTGGCCGTCGTGCCCACGCGGCTCCCCGTGCTGTGGGCCAAGCTCGCCGTGTGTGCGGGTGCGGTATTTGCCACCATGCTGGCCAGCAGCTTCATCGCGTTCGGCGTCGGTCAAGCGGTCCTCAGCAGCAAACACCTCAACGCATCGCTGTCCGACCCGGGCGTGCTGCGCTCGATCGTGGGCGCCGGGTTGTACCTCACGGTGGCCGCCATGACCGCGCTCGCGTTGGGTGCCTTGCTCCGTAGCACCGCCGCCGCGATCTCCGCGTTCGTCGCGGTCTTCTTCGTCATCCCACCGCTGACGCAACTGCTGCCCGCCTCGTGGACGGGCCATTTCGTGCAGTACCTGCCTTCCAACGCCGGCGCGATGATGCTCGGCGGCACTTACGGGCTGGCCCATCCGCTGCCGCCGTGGACCGGATTTGCGGTGATGTGCGCGTTCGCGGCGGTTCTGGTCGGCTTCGCCGCCTTGCGGCTGCGCCGGGTTGACGCCTGAGCGCACGCCGCGACGACCAGACACGCAACCGGTGACCGCGCCCCCCACTGCCTGGCCACCAGGGAGCGCACCTCGCCATCACCACGGCGGCACCGTCGGCAAGCACCTACCATCCACCGCCGCCTCCAGCACAATCCCAGCTAGCCTCGAATGGAGCACGACATGACCACCGACACCTACACCGTGCGCACCGCCCCGGACACCAGCGTGGGCCGCCAGCGCGCCCGGATGGATCCGATGAGACGGACCGCCCTTCTGGCGGGGGTGCTGTACCTGATCACGTTCGTGTCCATCCCCACCCTCGGGCTGTACAAGCCGGTGAAGGACCACGTCGGCACGTTCATCCTGGGCGCCGGCAGCAGCACCGGGGTGATGTGGGGGGCAGCCTCCGAGATCATCGTCGGCTTGGCCGGCATCGGCACCGCCGTCGTGCTGTACCCGGTGCTGAAGCGGCAGAACAAGACCGCCGCGCTCGGGCTGGTCGCCGCCCGGATGCTCGAAACCAGCCTCATCTTCGTCGGCGTGATCAGCCTGCTCTCGATCATCACCCTCCGAAACCACGTAGCCGGGACCGCCGGCGCAGACCCAGCCGCGCTCGTCACGACCGGCCACGCCCTGGTCGCCGTCTACAACTCGACGTTCCTGCTCTCCCAGAGCCTCATGCCCGTCGCCTGCGACCTGCTGCTGGGCTACCTGCTGTACCGGTCCGGCCTGGTGCCCCGCATCCTGCCGATCATCGCCTTCGTCGGCGCCCCGCTGCTGCTCGCCTCCGACATCGCGATCTTCGCCGGCGCCTACACGAACACGTCCCCGCTCAACGGGCCTCCCGTGCTCCTGGTCGCCGCGTTCGAGCTCTCCCTCGGCGTCTATCTGACCGTCAAGGGCTTCAAGCCGGCGGCACTGACTGCCCTCAACGCGGCATCCGCCCCGACCCGCCCCGCCGTCCCCGTCGCCTGAGCACGCCAAAGACAACCGGGCACGACATCCCGCCCGAAAGGAACACAGATCATGACCACAGGCGCACCCAGCATCGAGGTGCGGGAGCTGACCAAGGCCTACGGCAAGACCATCGCCGTAGACGGCCTGAGCTTCCAGGTGCATCCCGGCGTGGTCACCGGGTTCCTCGGCCCGAACGGTGCCGGCAAATCCACCACGCTGCGGATGATCCTCGGCCTGGACAATCCCGGATCCGGGTCGGCGCTGGTCAACGGGCGCCCGTTCGCCGACCACCACCAGCCGCTGGTCCAGATCGGCGCCCTGCTGGACCCGAAAGCGTTCCACCCCGGCCGCAGCGCCCGCAATCACCTGCGCTGCCTAGCCTTGGCCAACGGGATCGACCAGCGCCGGGTGGACGAGGTCCTCGACCTGGTCGGTCTGACCGCGGTGGCCGCCAAGCGGGCCGGCGGGTTCTCCCTCGGCATGGGACAGCGCCTCGGCATCGCCGCCGCGCTGTTGGGCGATCCGGACATCCTCATCCTCGATGAGCCGATCAACGGGCTCGACCCGGACGGCATCTTGTGGATCCGCACCCTGCTGCGCTCGCTGGCCGCCGAAGGCCGCACGGTGCTGGTGTCCTCGCACCTGATGAGCGAGATGGCCCTCACCGCCGAGCATCTGGTCGTCATCGGCCAGGGGCGGCTGCTCGCCGACGACAGCGTCGAGGCGGTGGTGGCCGCCAGCGGGCTGAGCACCGCCCACGTCCGCTCTCCGCAGGCCGACCAGCTCGCCGCGCTGCTCACCGCCCGCGGCGCCACCCCCAGCACCGTTACCGCCGCCGGCGAGTTGACCGTCACCGGCGTCTCCACCGACGACATCGGTGACCTCGCCGCAGCCAACGGCATCACCATCCATGAACTGTCCCTGCAGCGGGCCTCGCTGGAGGAGGCCTTCATGGAACTCACCCACGACAGCGTCGAATACCGCACCAACACGGCGGCAACTACTGAAGAAGGCGCAGCCTGATCATGACCGACACCGCCCTCGCCGTCGCACCACCCACCGCCACCGTCCCAGCCGCGCCGACGCGCCCGCCGCCGGTCCTGCCCAACCTGCTGCACTCGGAATGGGCCAAGCTGCGCAGCGTCCGCTCCAGCTACTGGAGTCTCGGCCTCGCCGTCCTCGCCATGATCGGCTACGGGGCCATCAACAGCGCCTCGCACACCGGCGCCCACCCCGGCGCCGTCAACCCCATCTCGACCAGCCTGTCCGGGGTGCTGCTGGCGCAACTCGCGATCGGCGTCCTCGGCGTGCTGGTGATCAGCAGCGAGTACTCCACCGGGATGATCCGGTGCACCTTCGCCGCCGCCCCGCAGCGCCGCTCGGTCATCCTCGCCAAAGCCGGCGTCTTCGGTGCCCTCGCCGTCGCTGTAGGCACCGTGGCCAGCCTGATCGCGTTCCTGATCGGTCAGGCCATCATGGGCGCCCACGGGGTCAGCCTCACCTCGCCCGGCGCGCTGCGCTCGGTCATCGGCGTCGGCGTCTACCTCGGCCTGCTCGGCGTGCTCGCCGTCGCCCTGGGCACCATCATCCGCCGCAGCATCGGCGCCATCGCCGCCCTGGTCGGGCTGCTCCTCGTGCTGCCCGCACTGCTGCTGACCCTGCCCGCCTCGCTGCAAGACACCGTAGTCAAGTACCTGCCCAGCAACGCCGGACAAGCCATCTTCACTACCGGCAAAGACAGCTCCACCCTGCCCCCCTGGGCCGGGCTGGTCGTCTTCGCCGCCTACGCCGCCGCCGCGCTCGCAATCAGCCTGGTCCTCGTCCGCCGCCGCGACGCCTGACACCGGCAACCCGTCAACGGAGATACGGCGCTGCACGACGTACGAACAGCGCAGCCACCGCTACGGGCCACCCCGGCGAACTGACCCAGTCAGAGTTCCCCACCCATCGCTCACAGCAAAGGAACCGTCATGACCGCGAATCCGACGAACCCGGCCATCACCACCAGCTACCTCGCCCGCCCGGAAGGACGAATCAGCTACGACATCGACGGCGCCGGCCCGCTGCTCATCCTGGTGCCCGGCATGGGCGACCTGCGCGGCGCCTACCGTTTCCTGGCCCCCGCCCTGCGCGAGTCCGGTTACCGGGTGGCCTGCACAGACCTGCGCGGCCACGGCGACAGCGACACCACCTTCACCTCCTACGGTGACGCCGACACCGCCGCCGACCTCATCGCCCTGCTCGAGCAGCTCGGTGGCCCCGCGATCGTGGTCGGCAACTCCATGGCCGCCGGCAGCGCCGTACTCGTCGCCGCCGACAGGGCCGACCTGATCGCCGGCCTCGTGCTCATCGGCCCGTTCGTCCGCAACCCCAAAACCAGCGCGGTACAGCACCTCATCCTCCGGATAGCGATGGCCCCGCCGTGGGCGGCCACCGCATGGAAGGCGTACCTGCCCAAGCTGTACGCCGGCCGCCGGCCCGCCGACTTCCACGCCTACCGGGACCAGGTCGTGGCCAGCCTGCGCCGCCCGGGCCACGCCAAGGCCTTCTCCCGCACCGCCCGCACCAGCCACGCTCCGGCAGAGGCCGCCCTGGCCGACGTCTCGGCACCGTCACTCGTCATCATGGGCGACGCGGACCCGGACTTCCCCAACCCACGCGCCGAAGCAGACTGGCTCGCCGAAGCGTTACACGGCACGGCCGTCATGGTCCCCGAGTCCGGGCACTACCCACAATCCCAACGACCCGAGATCACCACCCCCGCTGTACTGCACTTCGCCGACACCGTGAACAGCCGTGCCCAGACCGGCACAATCACGCCCGGGTAGTCAACGCGGCGCGCGGACCGTCGGCAGCCCGGTCGGAAGAGGAAGGAAACAAGCTATGCGCGTGATGCTGATGATCAAGGGCGATCCGGAAGCGGGCGCGGCACCCAGCGAGGCACTCCTCGCCGCGATGGGCCGGTACAACGACGAGCTCAAGAAGGCCGGAGTCCTCCTTGATCTCGCCGGTCTTCACTCCAGCGCCGAGGGGACGCGTGTCAAGTTCTCGGCCGGAGAACGCACCGTCATCAACGGGCCGTTCACCGAGGCGAAGGAAGCGATCGCGGGCTACTGGATCCTCCAAGTCACCTCGATGGACGAGGCCGTCGACTGGGCCAAGCGGGTGCCGTTCGAAGCACTCGCCCGCATCTACCCCGGCGAGTACGGCGCCGAAGGCGAAATAGAGATCCGCCAGGTGTTCGACCTGGAGCGTTCTGACTCATCGACCCAATGAGCCGTCGCCTCGGGCCACCAAGCGCATGGCTCTGGTCACGCCGTTACCCGCGTGCTGAACGCGCACGACAACCCGGCCGCGCGGTGCGCCGGCAGATGCTGCATCAGGCTCGATCCTGATTCGCCACGCGAGGGCGTTCGCGACCGCAGCACTATGCGGGCGAGCGCATAGTCGCACGCAAGATGATCTTCCGCACATCGGCGTGATCGCGCTGATCGGACGGTCGAACGACGTGGGGAAGGGGGTCGGCCGGTGCGCGGCGGCGAGCTTGCCCGCGTCGACTCGTGGTTACGTCAGGCCGATGGCACGGTCCGGAGGGGAATCTTGGTCGAGTAGATGATCTTCAGTTGATCTTGCCCTGCGATTGTGTTGATCTCCTCCAGTCCGCAGTTAGTCTGCAAGAATGTCAAAAGTGGCCGTTGTCGATCAATGATGACCAATCATACCTAAGTGCCTGTAGCCCAGCAAATTCAGGGGTTCCAGCGTATTTCAACGATCTTCAAAGATCATCGAAGTTGGGCGGTTTCGCTCTCCTAAGCCGGGCGTCGCTGGTTCGAATCCAGCCGGGGGCACCCCCACTGGCCGGGCTAGCAGATCTGATCGACTAGGACGGTCAACTGCACGGAATCGTCGCAGTCCGAGACCACACCACCCTCGCCGGGGAGCCACTCACGCCCCAGCCCCAGCTATACCGTGAACCGGTGGGTGGGGTCAGCGGCGCCCGGCTTAGCGGGTTGCGTGGAGCAGGAAGTCGATGACCTGCTGCTGGGCCGCGGCCGCGTCGGGATGGGTGTAGAGGGCGAGGTGGCTTCCGCCGTCGAGATCGATGCGGTGGGCGCCGGGGATGGTGTCGGCAGCGAAGTCGCTGTCGGCGGGCGGCAGGTCGGCGTCAGCGCGGCCCTGCACGATCAGGGTCGGGACGGTGATCCGGTCGAGCTCCAGCGATTCGATTGCGGCGAACTCGGCCAGGTCGTTGTCGTAACCGGCGCGTCGTTCGCTGGTGGTGCTGGCGGTCGGGGCCAGGTCGAGGACGAACTGCAGCTTGGCCGGATCACCCATGATCTGCGCGACGCGGTCCTTCAACGCGGTTCCGGTGAGACTGCTTTCCCTACTCAGGGTCCCGCTGACGACATCGGCGGGGCGGTGCGCGATGAGTATCCGCATGAGCCAGTGGCCGGCGCCGGTGCCGAACATCAGCCGATCGGTGAGACTGGCCTTCGGGATGACGATGGCCCGGCTGACGCCGGCAAAGGTGACGACGGCGTTGATGCGGTCGGGGTAGCGGACGGCCAGCCGATAGCCGCAAGGGCCACCGCCGGACCAGGACAGCACTCCGGCCGAGGGGATGGCGAGGGCGTCGAGCAGGGCGATGACCAGGTCGGCCTGCTGGTCGATGGTGCGGTTCTCGCCGAGCAGAGTGCCGAGGTAGCCCGGGCGGGACAGCAGGATCGCCGAGATTTCCTCGCGCGGCAGGAAGCGGGCCATCAGCTCGCCCGCATCGATGCCGCCGGGGCTGCCGTGCAGGATGACTACCGGCCGGCCGGCGCCAAGGCGCAGATACTCGACCGGGCCCAGGCGGGTCTCGATGGTCTGGGACGGCAGCGTCGCGGTGGTGGTGGTGGTGTTCCTAGACATGACCAGTTCCGTTTCGATGGTTGGCTTTCGTTGAGAATCGGGTGTCAGCTATCGCCGGGCGCGACAGGGTGGCCGTCGGCGACGCCGATCGGCGGCAGGGCACCCGGGTGCTGTCGGGCGGGCCCCGGCGTCGTGGGCGCGTACTCGCTTGTCATGGCTCGCTCCTCGGTAGATCAACTGGCAGAAGTGACACGTTCAATGTTCACGGGCCCCGGCCGTACCCGCGATGATCAAGCGCGTTCGCACGTAACGTATGGCGGCGTTGGAACGCGCGGCGGCGGTTAGTGTGTCGATCACGCCACGACGACGAGGTGAGGCGATGAACAAGTCCCTGCTGTCGGCGCTCAACGACCCCGAGCGACGGCTGGTGGCCGAGACCGAACGCGCCGCGCTTGACGGGCTGGACGAGGACGAGGTCGTCTCGCTGCATGCGCGGATCCGGCGAGCGCGCGACAAGTACACCGGCCAGTACCGGCGCGGGGCCAGCGCACGCGTCGCCGAGCATGGCGGGCGCGGCATGGCCCGTCCGCAGAACCAGCGGGCCGCGCTGAAAGCGGAGGCGTTCGAGGAGGCGCTGTCGCGGGTGAGCCGCCGCCTCGCGGTGCTGGCGCATCAAGCGGCGGTCGAGGTGAGAACGGAACGGCTCGAGGCGGCACGCGCGGCGAAGCAGGCGGCCGCCGCGATCGAGCCGGACGGCCGAGCGGACACGGTGCCGAGCGGCACGAACCGGCGCAGCGTCACGGAGCGGCCGCGTGGTGACCGCGCGACCCGCGCACCACGGAGCAAGAAGATCGCCGCCTCGACGAGCGCCGAGGGCGCCCGGCGGCAGGCCAAGCGAGACAGCCGCTGACGCACGCGACGCGCTTCGACGAAGCCCGTCAGCCGAGCGCACGCAGCCGCGGCAGCACGTCCTCGGCGAACTGGTCGAGGAACCGGGTCTGGTCGTGCCCGGGCGCGTGGAACACCAGGTGGTTCAGTCCCGCGTCGAGGTAGGGCCGGATCGCGGCAACCGCTTCGTCGGGGTCGGAGGCCACGATCCAGCGGGAGGCGATCTGCTCGATCGGCAGCGCGTCCGCCGCCCGCTCCATCTCGGTCGGATCGTGCAAACCCTGCTTCTGCTCGGCGGTCAGCGAAAGTGGCGCCCAGAACCGGGTGTTCTCCAGAGCGATCTTCGGGTCCCGGTCGTAGGAGAGCTTGATCTCGATCATCCGGTCGAGGGAGTCCGGCTCGCGCCCGGCTGCCTCCAGCCCTTCTCGCACGGCAGGCATCAGCTTGTCGGTGTAGAGCTCCATCCCCTTTCCCGACGTGCAGATGAATCCCTCACCGACTCGCCCCGCGTATTTGGCCATGGTCGGCCCGCCGGCCGCGATGTAGATCGGGACGCCGCCGGCGGGACGGTCGTAGATCGTCGCGTTCACGGTCTGGTAGAACTCGCCGTCGAACGTGACGCGGTCTTCGCGCCAGAGCTGGCGCATCAGACGCACGGCCTCGCGCAGCCGGGCGAACCGCTCGCGGAAGTCCGGCCACTGGATGCGCGCCACGGCCACCTCGTTGAGCGCCTCGCCGGTACCGACGCCGAGCATGATCCGTCCCCGGTAGAGGCAAGCCAGCGTGGCGAATGCCTGCGCGATCACCGCCGGGTTGTAGCGGAACGTCGGGGTGAGCACGCTGGTGCCGAGCTGGATACGGGAGGTGCGTTCGCCGACCGCGGCGAGGAACACCATCGAGAACGGAGCGTGGCCGCCCTCGTGCCGCCACGCCTGGTAATGGTCGCTGACCGTGACGCTGTCCAGCCCGTGCTGCTCGACGGCTACGGCGTACTCGACGAGCTGGCGTGGCGCGAACTGCTCGGCCGACGCCTTGTATCCGATCTTGAGGGCCATCCTTCGACCCTATCGACAACCGTCACTGCAAGGCCGGGATGACCTTGCGGGCGAACAGCTCGATGCCTGACCGGTCGTAGGCCGCCTCGGGGACGTAGCAGATCGCGTAGGCCAGGCCGATGCGCTGCAGGCCGGCGAGGCGCTCGACGATCTGCTCCGGCGTGCCGACCAGCCCGCCGGTGTAGTTCCGCAACGCCGACTCGAGCCGGTCGCCCGACACGTACGGCGCATACTGCGCGCGGATCCACTCGATCCGTTCGGCAACGTCCTGCTCGGTCTCGCCGATCACCACGTTGAAGTTGGCCGAGCGGACGATCGCGTCGAAGTCGGTGCCGCCCTCACGGCAGTGCTCAGCCAGCACGCGGGACTTCCGCTCGAATGCGTCCGGGGTGGCGTCGAAGTTGGTGTAGCGGGCGTACTGGGCGGCGATGCGCAGCGTCTTGCGCTCACCGCCGCCGGCAATCCACAACGGGATGCCGCCCTCCTGCAGCGGCAGCGGCCGGCAGATCGCGCCGTCGACCTGATAGTGCTTGCCGTGCAGGGTCGCCGTGCCAGACGTCCATGCCTGGCGCATGATCTGCACACCCTCGTCCAGCATGCCGATCCGCTCGCCGGCGGACGGGAAGCCGTAGCCGTAGGCGCGCCACTCGTTCTCGTACCAGCCCGCGCCGATGCCCATCTCGATGCGGCCTCCGGACACCATGTCGGCGGTCGCGGCCACTTTCGCGAGGTAGACCGGATTGCGATAGCCCATGCACGTGCACATCTGCCCCAGCCGCACCCGCTCGGTGACCGCGCCGAGCGCCGACATGAGCGACCACGCCTCGTACGTGGCCTCATCGGTCGGCACCGGCACCGTGTGGAAGTGGTCGTAGACCCAGATCGACTCGAACGCGCTGTCGTCGGCGGCCTGGGCGACGGCGCGAATCGTGGCCCAGTGGTCGGGTGGGGCGATGCCCGCCAGGTCGAGCCGCCAACCCTGAGGGATGAACATTCCAAAGCGCATAGCCACACCTTATGAGGCGCTCTGAACCGCTGGGTCGTCGATTGCGTGTCGACGGTTAGAGGTCACTTGGAGGCCAGCATGAACCGGACCGGAACCCGAATCGCCGCGATGACCGCGGCGGCGGCGGCACTCGCGCTCGTCGCCACGGCGTGCAGCAGCAACACCAAGACCGCCAGCGCCAGCTCCGGCGGCGGCGGCTCCAGCGCCGCCAGCCAATCCCCGGCGAGCACGGCGGTCGTGCACACGGCGTCCTCACCGTACGGCTCGATCCTCGTCGACAGCCGGGGCAAGACGATCTACGGCTTCGCCATCGACAAGCCCGGCAAGTCCAACTGCAACGGCGTGTGCCTGCAGTACTGGCCGATCGTCACCGCGCCGTCACCGCTGCCCAGCTCGATCCCCGGCGTCTCCGCCAAGATCGGCGAGATCACCCGAACCGGCGGCGCGCACCAGCTGACCCTCGACGGGCTGCCCGTCTACACCTACGCCGGGGACCCCGGTCCGGGGACGACCTCCGGCCAGGGCAAGAACCTCTCCGGCGGACTGTGGTGGGTGCTCGCCCCGGACGGCAAGTGGATCACCAAGTTGGCCGCGCAGAGCAGCAGCGCATCCAGCGGCGGCGGCTACGGGTACTGATCCGCCGTGCGGCGGGCGACCGCCTCGGCGTCGGCCAGCACCCGGATGATGTTGTCCCAGGTCAGCGCCGCCAGGTCGTCGTCCGACCAGCCGCGGTCGATCAGCTCGGCGATCAGCGCGGGGTAGCAGGACACGTCTTCCAGCCCGCACGGCATGCGCGCGGAGCCGTCGTAGTCGCCGCCGATGCCGACGTGCCCGATGCCGGCCACCTCGCGCACGTGCTCGACGTGATCGGCCACCTGGCTGATGGTCGCTTTCGGCTCGGGATGGCGCTGCGCGTGGCGCGCGGCCGCGGCAGGTAACCGACCGATGTCGCCCGGGTCCTCGCCGCGGGCGGCCATCTCCGCGCGCACGTCGGCATACCAGCCGCGGCACTCCTCCGACACGAAGTACGGCACGAACGTCACCATGCAGACGCCGCCGTTGCGGCCGAGCTCGGCCAGAACTTCGTCGGGGACATTGCGGCGGTGGTCGCAGAGGGCCCGCGCCGAGGAGTGGCTGAAGATCACCGGCGCGGATGTGGCTTCGATCGCGGCGCGCATGGTCTCGACCGCGGTGTGGGAGAGGTCGACGAGCATGCCGAGCCGGTTCATCTCGCCCACGACGTCTCGGCCGAAGTCGCTGAGCCCGCCGATGCGCGCCGGCTCGGCGGCCGAGTCGGCCCACGAGAGGTGCACGTTGTGAGTGAGGGTCAGGTAGCGCACGCCCAGCGCGAACAGCATTCGCAGCACCGCCAGCGACTCAGCGATCGAATGCCCACCTTCCGCGCCGAGCAGTGCGCCGATCCGGCCGGCGGCCCGCGCCTGCTCGACCTCGGCGACGCTGCGGACCAGCGAGAGGCGGTCCGGGTAGCGGGCGACCATCCGGTGCACGAAGTCGACCTGTTCCAGCGTGGCGGCGACGGCCCGCTCGCCGGCCCACTCGCCCGGGACGTACACCGACCAGAACTGCGCGCCGACGCCGCCCTCGGCGAGGCGGACCAGATCGGTCTGCGTCGCCGACTGCCGCTGCGAGACGTCGTAGCGGTCCAGGTCGTAGTCGAACCGTTGCCGCATCTCGAACGGCAGGTCGTTGTGGCCGTCCACGATGGGGTGAGCGGCAAGCAGCTCGCGGGCCCGGTCGAGCGATCCCGGAAGGCGGGTCACAGCTCGACGGACTGGCCGCGGTCGAGGTGCGTGAACTCGGTGCCGTGCGCCGCCCCGATCCGCCCGACGTGGCCTTCGGAGAACTGCAGCCCGGACTCGTTGAGCAGCCCGTCGTGGATCTGGAAGGCCCGCGCTGCGCGCACGGCGACGACGAAGTCCATCACCTCGGCCACCTTCGACCACGGCGCGTGGATCGGCACGAGCAACACCCGCACCGGCTTGTTCGGGACGGTGAACGAGTCGCCCGGATGGAACAGCGCGCCGTCGACCAGGTATCCGATGTTGGCCACCATCGGGACGGACGGGTGGATCAGCGCATGCTGGCCGCCGAAGGCCTCGACCGTGAATCCGGCCGCTTCGAACGAGTCGCCCGGGGATGCCGCGGTGACCTGGTCGCCGAGGTCGCTGAGCGAGTCGGCAACGGCGGCCGGCGCCCAGATCCGCAGTGACCGGTTCGTTGCTGCTGCCGCACGGACGGCCTCGGCGTTGAGATGGTCGGGGTGCTCGTGCGTGATCAGGACGGCGTCCGCACCGTCGAGCGCGGCGTCGGCCTCGGAGAAGACACCCGGATCGATGACGAGCGCCCGCCCGTCGTCGAGCCGGACGCAGGAGTGGCCGTACTGGGTCAGGCGCATCGTCCCTCCAGGATCATCGTGGCGAGCGTGTCGAGACGCCGTCGTGTCTCGGCGTCGACGGGTGTGTAGACCATCATCCGTCCCCACCGACTTTGCCCCGCTGTGACACGCTGCGCAGGTCCGCCAGCGTGTCACAGCGGGGCAAAGTCGCGTCATGGCGTGTCACAGCGGGGCAAAGTCGCGATGCGGGCGGAGGGCACCCGGGTACCGTCCGAGCCGGAGGTGGGCGATGCGCCAGGACCGGGTGGTCGCCGTCGTCGGACCCGGCGCCGGCGCGACCGATGAGCTCTGCGCGCTCGCCGACGAGGTGGGCAGCCTGCTCGCCCGCAGTGGCGCGGTGGTCGTCACCGGCGGCCTGGGCGGGGTGATGGCGGCGGCCGCTCGAGGCGCGCGGGGCGCGGGCGGGCTGGTCGTCGGACTGCTACCCGGTGCCGATCGTTGCGCCACCGACGAGCACCTCAGCGTGGCTATCCCGACCGGGTTCGGCGAGGGACGCAACGTGCTGGTGGTCCGCGCGGCGGACGGGGTGATCGCGGTGGGCGGAAGCTGGGGAACGCTCAGCGAGATCGCGCTGGCGCAGCGCCGTGGCATACCCGTCGTCTGCCTCGCGGGCTGGTCGGTCCGCGACGTGGGCGGCGAGCCGCTACCGCTGCCGAGGGCCGAGTCCGCCGCGGACGCGGTGCGGCTCCTGGCCGCGAGGCTGGGCTGGTAGCTGGCTGGGCTGATAGCTCAGGGCGGCGGCGCGGCGAACGGCGTCCGGTCGAAGATCAGCCGAGTGCGCCGGATCTTCCCGGCCGATACGGTGAAGCACTCGGCGGTCGGCACCGAGTCGGCCCGTGTCGTGCGGCAGTCGTACATCAGCAGGGCGGTCTGCTCGTCACCGAATGCAGCGATCATCTCGACGCCGCGCACAGTCTGCGCGAACCCGCCGAGGAACTGCCGGTAGCGGTCCAGCCCGGCGACCGGCCCGGCCGGCGCCTCGCACACAAAGTCGTCGGCGAGGTGGGTCATCGCCCGCTCGATGTCGTTGGCAGTCCACGCCTCGTGGTAGTCGAGCGCGGTTCGCAGCGCCTCGCTTGGGTCAGTCATGATCGCTCCTTCCGCGAGTTGGGGTAGTGGATGATCGCGCGGTGCGGCGACCGGTATAGGCGCCGAGCTGACCGTCACCGCACGCGGGCGAGCAGCAGCGCGACCGCCAGCAGCGTGATGCTGTATGCCAGCGCCTTCAGCGCCGCCTCGAGCGGCGCCAACAGCTCGGCGCGGACGAGCGGTCGCCGGCTGCCATCCGGCAAGGTCGCCACCGCGCTGATGTCGGTCAGCCGCCGGCGGATCAAGCGCGCGGGCGTGCTCAGCACCCGCTGCGCGTAGGACAACCCGGTTGCGGCGACGGTAGCCATCGCCGCGGCCGCGGTGACCGGACGCGCCAGCGGCGGCGCCTGGGCGAGGAAGCCGACCGCGAGCGGGAATCCGCCCCATGCCAGCGCGAACCCGAGATCGGTGTGCAGCCGACCGCCGAACAGCTCCAGGTTGTAGCCGAGCACGAGGACGATCCCGATCACGATGCACGGCACCAGCGCGGGGCCGGCGTAAGGGACGCAGAACGCGCCCACGACGACGCCGCCGGCCAGCCCGAGCACCGCGGTCGCCCACAGGGTGGGCGCGCCGATGCGGGTGCCCAGCGGCCGGCCGTGCAGCTCGTCGAGGGCGTGCGCGGCGAGGCCAACCGCGAGGAAGAACGCCAGCAGCGTGGCGCCGACCATCGACCAGGACAGCCGCGGCGCGAGCGCCGCGCCGATCGCCACGTAGCTCAGGTGCCAGAGCGTGTACGGCGGGTGCAGCAGCGTCCACCAGTCGGCAGCCCGGCCGCCGCGCCGGGCGTAGAACGCCGTCTCGGTGCGGGTCCGCGGCTCAGCCACCGGTCTTGCGTCCCCACATGACCAGCCCGCCCCCCAGGCTCATCCGGCGAACGGTCACCGCGTCCAGACCCGCGGCCCGCCACGCGTCGCGCATCCAGTCCACCGGGTAGCGCTGGTAGTGCTCTGTAATGGACGGCCCGAGGAACCGGCCGACCTCGAACCACTCCCGCCCGCCGGTCAGCAGCCCGGCGACCGGAAGCACCGCGCGGGTGTAGGCGATCCAGCCCGCGCGGAACACCGGCTGTGCCGGCACCGCGAACTCCAGGTTGGCCACCACCCCACCCGGCCGGACGACGCGGACCAGCTCAGCGATCGTGGCCGCGGGATCGGCGACATAGCGCATCAGGTAGGTGAACGTGAGCGCGTCGAACGACTCGTCGGGAAACGGCAGCTGTTCCGCACGCGCGGCCACCAGCGCGATCCGAGCTGCCGCCGGGCTGTGCGCGATCCGGTCGCGTCCGCGCCGCAGCATCGGCTCGGTGATGTCCAGGCCCACCACGTCCGCGCCGGTACGCTCGACCAGCATGAGGGCCACGCCTGCGGTGCCGGTGGCCACGTCGAGCACCCGTCGCGGCGGCGGGGCACCCTGTGCGACCGCGTCGACCATGGCCCGGCGCCAGCGGCGGTTCTGCCCGAACGACAGCACCTCGGCCAGCACGTCATACCGCGCCGGTAGCCCGGTGAACAGGTCGCGCGCGAAGCTGTTCGGCTCGCTGCGCGAGCGTGCCACTGCCCGCATCTGCGCCATCCCTGGTGGTTTGCCGTGCCGCGCTTCGACGCCGTCATCGTAGGGGGCGGCCCGGCGGGCAGCGTGGCCGCGCTCTGCCTGGCGTGCGCCGGCGCGCGGGTCGCACTGGTCGAGCGGCGCGCGTTCCCGCGCGACAAGGCGTGCGGCGACCTCGTCGGACCCCGCGGGGTGCGGGTGCTCGACGAGCTCGGTCTCGCCGCGCCGGACGCCCGGCCGGAAGGCGACATGATCCTGGTGGGCCCGTCCCGGCGGCGGGCGCTGCTGCCCGCGCTGGCCGGCGCGGACTACCCCGGGCATGGCCTGGCCAGTCGCCGGTACGCGTTCGACCGGGCGCTCGTCGAGGCCGCGGTCGACGCCGGCGCGACGCTGACGCAGGGGCGGGTCACCGGGCTACTGGACGACGCGGCCGGGGTGCGGCTGGCGGGCGGCGCGACGGTGGCGGCCGACGTGGTGGTGGGCGCGGACGGCGCGCTGAGCCGGGTCGCCGAGGCGGCTGGGCTGGTCGACCCGGACCGTGTGCTCTGGGGGTATGCCGTGCGCGGTTACCTGGACGCGGCGGTCGACCTGCCCTACATCGTGCTGTGGGAGCCGCAGCGGTGGCGGCTCTTCCCCGGCTATGGGTGGATCTTCCCGACGCCGGACGGACGCGCCAACGTCGGGCTGGGCCTCGGGCTGGGCGCCGACCGGAGCCGCGCCCGGCTGGCCGGCGAGGCGCTCCCGGCATTCGTCGCATACCTTGCCCGGCTCGGCCTCGCCTCGCCCGCCACCGGGCTGTCTGACCTGCTCGGCGGCTGGCTGAAGATGGGCCAGCTCGGCACCGTGCCCGCACACGGACGGGTGCTGCTCGCCGGGGACGCCGCCGGGCTGGTCAACCCGCTGCAGGGCGAGGGCATCGGCCCAGCCCTGCAGAGCGGCCGGGCCGCGGCGGACGCGATCCTCGCCGGAGCGGACGGCGCAGCGCGCCGCTACCGCGACGCGCTGCGCGAGATCACCGGTCATCACCGGATCAACGCGCCCGTCCAGGCGGCGCTGGTGGGCCATCCGGGGACCGTCTCGGTGGCGGGACGCGCGCTCACCGCGCCGCTGCTGCGCGACGCCGTCGCCGGCGCTTGGGGGATGTACTGGAACGACCTCGTGCGCGGCGCGCTGCCCAGCCGCCACCGGCGCATCGCCCGCGCCGCCACCCGGGTCGCCGCCGCCGCGGCGGCGCGCAGCGAGTCGGCCGCCTGGTTCGAGACGGCGGACACCCCCGCGGCATCCGTGACGCCGCTCAGCGCTCCCGCGGAACCCGGCCCATCAGGTGAAACTCCGGATTCGGCGCGATCGCGAACGCGTGCGCCAGCCGGTTCGACATCGAGAAGAACGCCGTGATCGCGCTGATGTCCCAGATCTCCTCGTCGTCGAAGCCGGCCTTGCGCAGCTCGTCCAGGTCGGCGTCGGTGATCACCTCGGGCGTGGTCGAGAGAGTGACCGCGTAGTCGAGCATGACCCGCTGCCGCTCGGTGATCGCCGCCTGGCGGTAGTTGGTGGCGACGTAGTCGGCGATGAGCGGATCCTTTGCGCGGATCCGCAAGATCGCGCCGTGCGCCACCACGCAGTACAGGCAGTCACGGGCGGCGCTGGTCGCGACGACGATCATCTCGCGCTCGGCCTTGCTGAGCCCGTGCTCGCGGTCCATCAACGCGTCGTGGTAGGCAAGGAACGCGCGCAGCTCGGCGGGCCGATGGGCGAGCGCGAGGAAGACGTTCGGCACGAAGCCGGTGCGCTGCTGCACGTCCAGGATGCGGTCACGCAGGTCGTCGGGGAGCTCGGCGATCTCAGGAACGGGAAACCGGCTGATCGGCATGGCGTCCAGTCTGGCTCAGCGCCGCTCGTCGAGCGCCGCCTCGCCGACCGGTTCCGCCGCGGGCTCGTCGTCCTCCGGCTCCGGCACCGGCCCGACCGCGGCGGAGAGCAGGCCGCTGTTCGGGATGTTGATCGTGCCCTCCGAGGTCTCCAGCGTGGTGTAGAGCAGGCCGACGGAGGTGACCGTGCCCTCGTGCGGGCCGCCGAGGCCGCCCGATCGGATGCGGATGTACTGGCCCGGCACGTACGGCCGCGCGAAGAGCATGACCAGGCCGGCGAAGAGGTTCCCAAGGACCTGCTGGGCGGCGATACCGACGATCAGCGCGCCGACGGTGCCGCCGACCAGGAACTGGCCGAGCGGCAGCGACATCAGCTGCAGCGCGGCGAACAGCGTGATCAGGTAGCCGACCAGCAGGACGACCACCCGGATCGGGTTCGACGCCGCGACACCGGCGCGCGCTGCGATGATCCGGTCGACCTCGCGGGCGGCGCTGCGGCTGGCCAGCACGCCGAAGACGAGCACCACCAGCACGCAGCCCCAGGACGCCAGCCGCGGCTGCAGGTCGTGCGCGTTGATGCCGCCGAGCTGATGCCCGGCGATCAACGCGGCCAGCGTGATCACGCCGAACGCGATCGTCTTGCGGAAGTCCGGGCGCACCACGGTCGACTGCAGCTTGTCGAGGGTCACGGCGGTGGCCTGCCGCGCCCTGGTTCCATGCCACCTCATCCGCATTGTCTAGCAAAGGCGGCGGCCGTCACCGGACCCCGTGGGTCCGGACGTCGTCGATCCGGCCCAGCAGGTTCTCCAACGATTCCTCGAACTCGGTGGCTGCCTCGTTCTCGGCCAGTTTGGCGCTGAGCTCCTCGACGTTGGGGTACTTGCCGAGGTCGAGCGGCTCGCTGGCCTCGGCGGCCTGGGCCGGCCCGATATCAGCGCCGAACGCGGCGACCTCGAGCAGCAGGTGGCCGAGCAGGAAGCTGGTGAACGCGCGGTAGGTGTACACGGCGGAGTCCGCGCTGAACCCCTGCGCTCGCAGGCTGGCGAGGAAGGACTCCACCCAGCGCACCGAACGCAGCGGCGGGCGGATCCAGGGCGCCTGCGGCGGCCGGGTAGCCACGAGCGGGAAGACCTGCGGATGGGCGAGCGCGCTGCGCCGCACCCCGGCCGCCACGCGCACCAGGTAGTCCGACCAGCTGTCGGTCTGCCGCATGTGGATCTCGGGATCTTCGAACAGGTCGTCGACGATGGCGTCGATCACCCCGTCGAGGAGGTTCTCCCGGCTGTCGACGTAGGCGTAGAGCGACATCGCCTCCACCCCGAGGCGGCGCCCGAGGCGGCGCATCGACAGCGCATGCACCCCCTCCTCGTCGATGAGCTCGATCGCGGCATGCACCACCCGGCCCCGGTCCAGGCGCAGCCGACGGCCCTCGGCCCGCCCGTCGGGCTGGCCTGGCCGCGCACCCTGCGCCGGGATGTCCGATGGCAGCGGAAGTCACCTCCGATCCACGGCTCGCATCCGCAACCGAGTCCATGGTCGCATCCGCGTGCTCGCGGCGTCGCGGGCCGTGCGGCCACGCCCTTCGACACAGGCGACTTCTGGGTTTACGTCGTAAGTTATACGGCGTAAGTTTCATTCTGTAGCGACCGTGCGCCGCGTGCTTCGCGGCCGACGGAAGGAAGGCTCATGAGCGCTGTCGACAAGGCCAAGAACAAGGTCCAGGAAGCCCAGGGCGAGGCCAAGCAGAAGGTCGGCGAGGCCACCGGCGACGACGAGATGCGTGCCGAGGGCAAGTCCGACGAGACCAAGGGCAACCTCAAGCAGGCCGGCGAGAAGGTTAAGGACGCCTTCAAGGACTAGCGGGAAGCTCTGGCCCGCCCTGGTCGCCGGGCAGCCGGTGGCCGGGTGGGCCAAGCCGTGTCCGGGGTGACGAGGACGAGGGGGAAGTCGATGGCGCAGGCCGTTGAGCCAGGCGAGGTGAGCCGCAACGGCGCCGGCCGCGTTGCACGCGACGGCGCGGTACCTGGCACCCTGCTCGTCGAGCCCGTCGCATCCGCGGCGGCGTGGGCGCTGCTGCGGCTGCGCGGCGAGCTCGACCTCGCCACCCGAGCGAGCCTCGCCGCCGTCCTGGCCGAGCTACTGGACGGCGGGTGCCGCGATGTCCGCATCGAGATGACCGGACTGACCTTCTGCGACACCGCCGGGCTCAGCGCGCTTGACGCCGCATACCGCGCCTTCCTCGCCGCTGGCGGCACGCTCGCCCTCACCGGCGTCGCCGGGCCGGCCCGGCGACTGCTCGAGCTGACCGGCCTGGACCGCACACTGCTCGCTCCCGCCGAGACCCGCAGTCCCTAGCCGATCAGGTCGGCGTTATCCCCCAGCTGCCCGTCCACCCGCCGGCGGGATCGAGCACGACCAGCCCGTCGCCGCTGTTGAACGCATTTGCCGGGCAGCTCATCGGCTCGACCGCGATCGCCGCTCCGCCCCGGCCGAGCGTGTCCACGGTGAAGACCTGCACGTAGCCGAAGACATCGTCGAACCACAGCCGCGCACCGCCGGAAGCGGTGCCCAGCTCGACGGCCCCGCGGCCATCCGCCGTCGCCAGCGCGGTGAACGCGTCGTCGAACCGCGCGCCGCCCAGTGGCCGCATCTCGCGCAGGTCGTACGGCGTGCCGTCGATCGGCGCCGTGTCGACCGGCACCTGCGCGTCATCTGTGACCAGCCGCTGCGCCGCCGGGACGCGCAGCGTCGCCTCGTCGAGCCGGTGCCCACGTAGCGACAGGTACGGATGGAAACCCGCCCCGAACGGCGCCCGGGTGGTGCCGGTGTTGTGCGCGGTGGCGGTGACCGTCAGCCCCCGCTCAGCGTCGAGTGCGTACGTCACCTCGACCCGGACCTCGAACGGCCAGCCGTTCTGCGGCACGAGGTCGATGCCGAGCGTCACGGCCGCGGTGTCCGCGCGCACCCGGGCCCAGCGCGCCCACCGGGCCAGCCCGTGCATGGCGTTGCCGCGCGCCGGCTCGGTGATCGCCAGCTGATAGTCCGTGCCGTCGAAGCGGTACTTACCGCCGCGCAGCCGGTTCGGCCACGGCACGAGCGTCGCGCCGCAGCACATCGGCGCCAGCTCGTCCTCGCCGTAGGGCGCGGTGACGTCGACGCCGCCGTGCCGGTAGCGGCGCAGCCCCGCGCCGACCTCGACGACGGTCGCCTCGTGATCACCGGCGCGGATGGTGAACTGCTGTCCGGAGAGTGCCATGACCGTCGACGTTATCGGTCGGCGCCGTCGGCCGGTGCGGGCGGCGCGGCCGGCGTGCGCGCCCGCGCGTCGTAGCGCCAGAACGGGCGCACGGCGACGCCCGCGATCACGACCACGGCCATGCAGGCCACCCCGCCGCTCACCCAGGAGAAGGTCACACCCGTCGCGGCCGCCATCGCCCCGGCGCGCACGTCCCCGAGCCGCGGGCCGCCGGCGACGACGGCGGTGAAGACGCCCTGCATGCGCCCGCGCATCTCGTCAGGGGCGTAGGTCTGCAGGATCGTCTGCCGGTAGACGGCGCTGATCAGGTCGGCCGCTCCGGCCGCCGCGAGCAGCAGCACCACCAGCCAGAGCTGGTGGGCGAGCCCGGACAGCGCGACGCACGCCCCCCAGCCGGCGATCGCCGCGGTGAGCGCGACGCCCTGCCGCCGGACCCGGCCGATCCACCCGCCGCCGAGCCCGGCGACCACCGCGCCGATCGCGATCGCCGCATACAGCGGGCCGACCGTGCCGTGGAAGCGGGTGTCGGCGACCGCCGGGAAGAGCGCACGGGGCATGGCCAGCACCATCGCCACGATGTCGACGCCGAACGACATGATCAGCACCGGGCGGGTGGCGATGAACGCCAGCCCGTCGATCACGGATCGGAACCCGGGCTTGGCGAGCGAGCCGTCCGGCGGGATGGCCGGCAGCCGCACCGCGGCGTACAGGCCGGCCAGGAACAGCAGCGCGTCGATGCCGTACGCGTAGCCGAAGCCGTGCCGCAGCCCGACCAGCACTCCGGCGATCAGTGGCCCGGCCACCTGGCCGACGTTGCCGACCGTGAAATTGAGCGTGTTCGCCGACGGAACGAGCTCGAGGGGGACGATTCGCGGGATGATCGCGCCGCGGGTGGACGAGGAGACGGCGAAGAAGCCGGACTGCACGAACACCAGGCACAGGATCAGCGGCACGCTGCGCAGGGACAGCAGGGTCTGCGCCAGCAGGCTCAGCGTCACCGCCCAGGCGCCGAGCGAGGTCCACACCAGCAGCCGGCGGCGGTCGACGGCGTCGGCGATCGCTCCGCCGTAGAGCCCGAACACCACGATGGGCACCAGCCCGGCCAGGCCGACCAGGCCGACGAGCAGCGACGACCGAGAGATCGCGTAGACCTGCACCGGCACCGCGACCTGGGTGAGCATCGAGCCGACGAAAGCGGTGCCCTGCCCCACCAGCAGCCGGCGAAACGGGGGGAACGCCAGCGGGCGGGTGTCGACCGCGTGGTGGCGCAGCAAGCCGCGCAGACCACGGGCCCGCTCTGCCTCGTCGGTGATCGGGGACTCGGCGTCGGCGGCCGGCTCAGCCACCCGACCGCCTCACGGCGCCAGTCGCTCGACGAGCCAGCGCTCAGCGTCGCGGCGGAAGCGCAGCCGGTCGTGCAGCCGGTCGGGCCGGCCCTGCCAGAACTCGACCGCCTCCGGCCGGAGCAGGTAGCCACCCCAGTTCGGCGGCGCGGGTACGTCCCGGCCGGCGAAGCGCGCCTCGACGGCCCGCGTCTCGCGCTCGAGTTCGGCGCGGGAGGCGACCGGCGTCGACTGCGCCGACGCCCAGGCACCGAGCTGCGAGCCGCGCGGGCGGGACGCGAAGTACGCCTCGGTCTCCGCGCGGGCGACCTTCTCGACCGGCCCGGACAGCCGCGCCTGACGCTCGAGCGGCAGCCAGGCGAACACGGCCGCGGCATAGGGCAGATGCGCCAGGTCCCGGGCCTTCACCGAGTCGTAGTTGGTGTAGAAGACGATGCCCCGCTCGTCCATCGTCTTCACCAGCACCGTGCGCACCGACGGGCGCCCGTCGACACCGGTGGTCGCGAGCTGGATGGCGTTCGGCTCCACGATCCGCTCGCAGGCGACCGCGTCGTGGAACCAGCCGCGCAGCTGGCCGAGCCAGGTCGCCGCCAGCGCCGCCTCGGTGAGCTCGCCGCGGTGATACGCGCGGCTCGGCAGCGGCTGGTTCACCCGCACATCCTGCCACCTCGGCCGTCTTCGACCGTTCGGGTGTGAGCAGAATGGAGCCGAGCGTGATCACGAGTCGAACGGAGCGCCGGATGGCCGCCGACTACAGCCCTGGACTGGAAGGCGTCATCGCGTTCGAGACCGAGATCGCCGAGCCCGACAAGGACGGCGGCTCGCTGCGCTACCGCGGCGTCGACATCGAGGACCTGGTCGGCCATGTTACCTTCGGCAACGTCTGGGCGCTGCTGGTCGACGGCAAGTTCGGTCCCGGCCTGCCGCCGGCCGAGTCGTTCCCGATCCCGGTGCACACCGGCGACGTGCGGGTGGACGTGCAGGCGGCGCTGGCGATGGTCTCCCCGATCTGGGGCTACCGCTCGCTGCTCGACATCGGCGACGAGGAGGCCCGCGAGCAGCTGGCCCGGGCCGCGGTGATGGCGCTGTCCTACGTGGCGCAGTCCGCCCGCGGCATCGGCCAGCCCGCCGTCCCGCAGGCGCGCATCGACCGGTCCCGGACCATCGTCGAGCGGTTCATGACCCGCTGGCGCGGCGAGCCGGATCCGCGTCACGTCAAGGCCGTCGACGCCTACTTCGTCTCCGCCGCCGAGCACGGCATGAACGCCTCGACGTTCACCGCCCGGGTGATCGCCTCGACCGGTGCCGACGTCGCGGCCTGCATCTCCGGCGCGATCGGCGCGATGAGCGGGCCGCTGCACGGCGGGGCGCCGGCGCGTGTGCTGCCCATGATCGAGCAGGCCGAGCGCACCGGCGACGAGCGCAAGGTCGTCGCCGGCGTCCTCGACCGGCAGGAACGGCTTATGGGCTTCGGCCATCGGGTCTACCGGGCCGAGGACCCGCGCGCCCGGGTGCTGCGCCGGGCCTGCCAGGAGCTCGGCGCGCCGCGTTACGAGGTCGCCGCGGCGCTGGAGCAGGCCGCGCTCGCCGAGCTACGTGAGCGCCGCCCCGATCGTGCCATCAAGACCAATGTCGAGTTCTGGGCCGCGGTCATCCTGGACTTCGCCGAGGTTCCGCCGCACATGATGCCGGCGCTGTTCACCTGCGCGCGGACCGCCGGCTGGTGCGCGCACATCCTGGAGCAGAAGAAGACCGGACGGCTGGTGCGCCCGTCCGCCCGCTACATCGGCCCCGCCACGCGTAAGCCGTCCGAGGTCGCCGGCTGGAACGACATCGCGCACGCCTAGCCCGGCCGGCCTTCCCGGGTGTTGATGTTGGAGTTGTGGCTGCTATTCGACCACTACCCCGAGATCAACAGCTGGGGGGAGGGGTGCTGCGCCGACGGCACGAGCCGGTCAGCCGAACGCCTTGCCCTCGCCGCGGTAGGTCGGCACGGAGGCGACGAGCCGGTCACCGTCGACGAGGTGCACAGTGTCGAAGCGCTCGCAGAGCTCGCCGGCCTTGGCGTGGCGCAGCCAGACCCGGTCGCCGACCCGCAGTCCGGCCGCGCCGCGCACGGGCGTCTGCACCTCACCGGCACCCTCGGCGCGCAGCAGAGAGAGCCCGCCCGGGTAGGCCGGCCGGGGCAGCCGGGACGGCCCGGCCGGGCCGGACGCCGCGTAGCCGCCGCCGAAGAGCGTCACCAGATTGCGAGCCGGCCGGCGGACGACCGGCAGCGCGAAGAACATCGCCGGCCGAGGGGTGAACGCCCGGTAGCCGTCGAAGAGGGCCGGCCCGTACAGCCCGGAGCCGGCGGTCACCTCGGTGACGGCCGGATCGGCCGAGCTCACCTCGAGGCTGCCGGTGCCGCCGGAGTTGACGATCGACAGCTCCCCCACCACCTGGCGCACCGCGTCGACGACGGCGGCCCGGCGGGCGCGAAGCTGCGCCACGGAACGCCGCTTCACCAACCGGATCAGCGGGCTGGTGTCCGGCAGGCCGGCGATCTGCGCCTCGTAGAGCATCACCCCGACGACACGCAACCCGCGCGCGAGCGCGGCGCGAGCGAGCTCGGCAGCCTGCGCCCCGGTGCGGACGGGCGAGCGGTGCACGCCCACTCGCAGCGGGCCCAGCTGCAGCGACGCGTCGACGTCCAGACAGACCCGCGCCGGCGCCCCGGGCGCAATCAGCTCCAGCTGCGCGAGGTCGTCGACCATCAGCGTGATCGCGTCCAGCAGCTGCGGGTCGTCGGCCAGCTCGCGCAACGCGCCCCGGTCGGCGGACGGGTAGCCCAGCAGCACGTCGGCAAGCCCACACCGGGCCAGCCAGATCGCCTCGCGCAGCGAATACGCCATTACGCCGCGGAAGCCCGGCGTGCCGAGTGCACGCTCGAGCACGTCGCGCACCCGCACCGATTTGCTCGCCACCCGCACCGGCTTACCGGCCGCCCGGCGGATCAGCTCGGCCGCATTGGCTTGCAGCGCGGCGAGATCGACGGCGACGAACGGCGCATCCAGCCCGCAGGTCGCTGCGTCCAGCCGGGCCGCCAAATCCGGTCTCACGCGGCGGCTTCCCGGGCCGGGACCGCGATCGGCGCCGGGTCGAACGCGCGGCCGAGCAGCAGCAGCCCGGCGGCAACGACCAGCGCGAGCGCGAATCCCCAGCGCAGGTTCGCCACCGTGCCGACCGCGCCGACCAGCACACCCCCGACGATCGAGCCGGCATAGTTGAAGACGTTCACCCGCGCCACGATCGCGTCCGCCGCGCCCGGCGCCAGCCGGCCGGCCGCGCTGAAGCAGAGCGGCGCGACGACCGGCAGGCCGATGCCCGCCACGGCGAAGCCGACGATCGCAGCCGCCGGGCCGGGCGCCAGCACCGCGACGAGCAGGCCGGCACAGCCGACCAGCGTCCCGGTCCGCACGGTCGCCGCGATGCCGACCCGGCGCACCGCATGATCGCCGCCGATCCGGGAGAGCAGTGCCGTCGCCTGATACGCCGCGTACCCAGTGCCGCGGTGCTGCTCGCGGCGTTGAGCACGTCGTGCAGGTAGATCGCCGACCAGCTGGCGGTGCCGCTGTCGACGACGTAGAAGCAGACCATCGCCATTCCGAGCAGCAGGATGGGCCGCCACGGCACGGTCCGCACGACCGCCTCCTGGGCGGCGAGCTCCGCCCGGCTGGGATCGCCCGATGTCAGCAACCGTCGGCGGGCAAGGACGGCGAGCACGCCCACCGCGCCGGCGGCCGCGGCCACCGAAACGGACAGCGGCAAGTGCAGCCGCTCGCCCAGCGCGACGTAGAGCGCCCCGACGATGCCGCCGGCGCTCCACGACGCGTGGAACGAGGTGAGCACGCTGCGCCCGTAGCGATGCTGGATGGCGACCGCCTGCATGTTGGTGCCGGCGTCCACCGCGCCGAGCACCAGCCCGTAGACGGCGAACCCGGTGAAGAAGAGGGCCCGGTCCGGCGCGAGGCCGATCAGCAGTGCGGCGAGCGCGCTGCCGGCGAGCCCCACCTGCAGGGTGCGGGCGCTACCGATCCGACGCGCCCCCGCATCGGCCAGCAGGCTGCCGGCACCGGCGATGATGGACACGCCGAGGATGACGAGGGTGACCACGCCGTCGCCCACGTGGTAGCGGTCCTTGAACTGCGGCAGGTGGGTGAGCAGCACCGCGAAGAGCAGGCCCTGCGCGAAGAACGCCGACGCGGCGGCCAGCCGCGACGCGCGCAGCGAGCCAACCGCGGTCACTCCGCCAGGGTGAGCTGGTCAAGCGTCCAAGTCAAGTTTTGGTAACTTTCCATGGATGACCCGCCGTTGCCGGCCGCCGCGCCGATGACCGAAATCACCTGGACCAACTGGGCGGGCACCGCCACCTCCGCCCCGGTGCGGGTCGAGACGCCGCTCACGGTGGGCGACCTGCAAGACGCCGTCGGGCGGGCCGGCCAGCAGGGACACCGGGTGAAGGCGGTCGGCGCCGGGCACTCCTTCCCGCCGATCGCGGTTACCGACGGCGTGTTGCTGCACCTGTCCGAACTGAGCGGCATCACCCACGCCGACGTCGAGACCGGGCTGGTGACGGTGCTGGGCGGCACCACGCTTGCCGAGCTGAACGAGCTGCTGTGGCGGCTGGGCCTGTCGATGACCAACCTCGGCGACATCGACGTGCAGACCATCAGCGGCGCGATCTCGACCGGCACGCACGGCACCGGAGCCCGCTTCGGCGGCCTGGCCAGCCAGGTCCGCGGGCTGTCGATCGTGCAGGCCGACGGAACCATGTTGGAGTGCTCCCCCGGCCACAACGGCGAGATCTTCGCCGCGGCGCGCATCGGGCTCGGCGCGCTCGGCGTGATCGCGCGGGTCGTCCTGCAGTGCGAGCCGGCGTTCGCGCTGCACGCGGTCGAGGCGCCCGCGTCGCTCGACGAGACCCTCGAGGGTCTGGATGCCGCGGTCGACGGCAACGACCACTTCGAGTTCTACTGGTTCCCGCACACCCGGCGGGTGCTGACCAAGCGGAACAACCGGGTTGCGCGCGGCACGCCGCTGCGCCCGGTGGGTCGGGTGCGGCACTTCGTTGACGACGAACTACTCGCAAACCAGGTCTTCGAGTGGACGAACCGGATCACCACCGCCCGGCCGGCCCTCATCCCGCGGGTGAACGAGATCGCCGCGCGCGCCCTGACCGCCCGCGAGTACACCGACGCCGCGCACCGCGTGTTCACCTCACGCCGCGCGGTGCGCTTCCGCGAGATGGAGTACGCGCTCCCCCGCGCCGCCGTGCCCGAGGTGATCATCGAGATCCAGGCGTGGCTCGCCCGCAGCGGTGAGCGGGTCGGCTTCCCGGTCGAGGTGCGCTTCGCCGCCGCGGATGACGTGTGGCTCTCGACGGCCTACCAGCGCGAGTCCGGCTACCTCGCCGTGCACCAGTACGCGCGACGCGACCACGCGGCCTACTTCCGGGCGGTCGAGGCGATCGCGGTGGCGGCCGGCGGTCGGCCGCACTGGGGGAAGCTGCACTGGCGCGACGCGGCCTGGCTGCGCGCGGCGTACCCGTGCTTCGAGCAGTTCGTCGCGTTACGGGAGCGGCTGGACCCGCAGCACGTCTTCGGCAACGACTACCTGCGCCAGGTCCTCGGCAGCTGACGGCCGCCCGGCCAGAGGAGAAACGACGGCCACCCGCGGGGGGTCGGGTGGCCATCGCCGTGGGCACCGCGATGCGGTGCATGCACCCATGTTGGCACAAGTGGGTTGTAATCCATGTGAAGACAACCTTGAACGCCGAAAATCGTCTACACAAGTTGCCGGTACAGCTGTCCGGACAGGCCTAGCCCTGCGCCGACTGCGCGCCGGCGATGTTCACCAGCCAGTTGACGCCGAACCGGTCGGTGCACATGCCGAACGTGTCGCCCCACGGCGCCTGCTCGAGCGGCATGCCGACCGTGCCGTCGGCCGAGAGCTTCTCCCAGTAGCCGCGCAGCGCCGCATCGTCCTGCTGACCGCCGCTGAGCGAGATCGAGAAGTTGGTGCCCGGCGTGTAGTCCATCCCGTTCGGCGTGTCGGAGGCCATCAGCACCAGCCCACCGGGCGCGGTGAGCATGGCATGCATGATCTTGTTCTGCTCGGCCGGGTCGTCGCTGGCGTGAGACTCGGCGAACGTGCTGCTGCTGAGCTCGCCGCCGAACACGGACTGGTAGAACTGCATCGCTTCCTTCGCGTTGTCCCGGAAGCTGAGGTACGGGTTGAGCTGGACGGTCATCGTCGGCCTCCTCGCCGGTGGGCTGGCAAGCCCCGATCCTGACGCGGATCCGGCGCCGGCGAAAGATGGCGCCGCACAGCACGGTCACAGCCGGGCCGGGTGACAGGATGTTCCGGTGACGGCTCGCGCGGTGCTTCCCGACTCGTTGAAGCCGGGCGACGGCCGCTTCGGCTCGGGCCCGTCGAAGGTGCCGGCGGCCGCGGTCCGCGCGCTGCTCGCCTCCGGTTCGAGTGTGCTTGGCACGAGTCACCGCCAGCCGCCGGTGCGTGCCCTCGTCGCACGCGTGCGGGAGGGTCTGCGCGAGCTGTTCACGCTGCCGGACGGGTACGAAGTGGTGCTCGGCAACGGCGGTTCCACCGCGTTCTGGGACGCCGCCGCGCTGGGCCTGATCCGCACCCGGGCGCAGCACCTGGTCTGCGGGGAGTTCTCTGCCAAGTTCGCGGCCGTCACCGCGTCGGCGCCCTTTCTCGCCGAGCCGCTGATCGCCCGGGCCGAGCCGGGGAGCGTGCCGACGGCGCATCCGGATCCGGACGTCGACAGCTACGCCTGGCCGCACAACGAGACTTCCACCGGCGCCGCGCTGCCGGTGCGCCGGGTAAGCGGCGGCGACGCGCTGATGCTCGTCGACGCCACCTCCGCCGCCGGCGGGATGACCGTCGACGTCGCCGAGACCGACGTCTATTACTTCGCGCCGCAGAAGTCGTTCGGCTCAGACGCGGGGCTGTGGCTCGCGCTGTTCTCGCCAGCCGCGCTCGATCGCGTCGCCGAGATCAAAACGTCGCGCCGATGGGTGCCGCCGTCGCTCGACCTGGCCATCGCGCTCGAGAACAGCCGCAAGGAGCAGACGTACAACACCCCGGCCGTGGCCACTCTGTTCCTGCTCGCCCACCAGCTCGACTGGCTGCTCGAGCAAGGCGGCCTGGACTGGGCGGCCAAGCGCACCGCCGAGTCCTCCGGCCGGCTCTACGCGTGGGCGCAGGCAGCGCCGTTCGCCGCCCCGTTCGTCGGCGACCCGGCAGCGCGCAGCCCGGTCGTCGGCACGATCGACTTCGACGAGTCCGTCGACGCCGCGGCCGTCGCGGCCACGCTTCGCGCCAACGGCATCGTCGACACCGAGCCGTACCGGGCGCTGCATCGCAACCAGCTGCGCATCGGCATGTACCCGGCCGTCGAGCCCGACGACGTGTCGGCCCTGACGGCGTGCATCGACTACATCGTCGAGCGCCTGTAGGGCGCAGGCAGCTTCTTCCGTCCCGGGACCGGCGTGTGCTGCCGGGCATCGGCTGTCCGGCTCCGTATCGTCAGCTCATGCGCGTGCTCCGCCTCGTCGGCCCCGGAGAGGACGGCGACCACGTCGTCGTGGCAACCATCGACGGCGACGAGCAGTTCCGTCTCACGCTCGACGATGCGCTGCGCGCGGCGGCGGCTCGGCGCGCGCCGCGCCGGCTCGTCGGGGTCTTCGACGGCGGTGGGACAACGATCCGGCCCCGGGAGATCCAGGTCCGGGTGCGCGCCGGCGAGGCACCCGAGGCGCTGGCCGCCGAGCACGACATCCCGATCGAACGGGTGATGCTCTTCGCGCAGCAGGTTCTCGAGGAGCGCGGCCGCGTGGCGGGCGAGGCCCGTCGCTCGCGCGCCCGGCGGGGCAGCCCGGACGGCCAGCTGGTCCAGTTCGGCGCCACCGTCGACGCGCGGTTCGCGGCCCACGGCGTCGACCCGGCGGCGGTTCGCTGGGACGCGCGGCGCAGCGCGGATGGCCACTGGGTGGTCTCGGCAACGTGGCGCGGCGGCGAATCCGACCGCACCGCCGACTGGGCGTTCTCGCTCGCCGCCCGCACCGTCACCCCGATCGACGAGACGGCCGCCGACCTGCTCTCCGACCGGCCGCTGCGGCCCGTGGTACGGGCGGTGCCGGACGTGGCCGCCGCGCCTGCCGATGCGCTGACCGCGCCGCTGCCGGTGGCGGTCGACGACCAGTTCTTCGACCAGGACGCTCCCGCGGGCGCCGCCGAGGAGCCTGCGGCGCTCCCGCTGCGGCTCGCCGACCCGATGCCGGCGCAGCCGAGCGAGCCCGCCGAGCCGAGCCAACGCAGCGAGGCCAAGCCGGACGGCCCAGCGAGACCGGACGGCCCGTCACGTCGGCGTCGGCAGCGCTCCAGCCCGACCCCGACCGGCCCGCAGGCCCCGACCGCCGCAGCCGCCCCGCCCGCGGCGTCCGCCGCGCATCCGGAGCCGGCAGAGCGGAGTAAGAACGGCCGCCCGCAGGTGCCCGGCTGGGACGACATCCTGCTTGGCGTCCGCCGCAAGCGGGACTGAGAATGGCCTTGGTCGCCAGCCCGTCCGCGCAAAACCGTTGGCCGGCGGGTGATCTCGGCACGTAGCCTGAGTCATCGTGACTCTGCCGGATCGCACCGCTCATTCCGGCACGATCCGGATGCTGCTCCGGCTGCGCCCGTGGGCGCGACCGCACCGCGCGGCGCTCGCCCTCATGCTCTTCGCGGCGTGCTTCGCGATGCTGGCCCAGACGCTCGTGCCGCTGATCACCGGCGCGGTCGTCGACGGGCCGATCCGGCACCACGACGTCGCCGGCGTCTGGCCGCTCGCCGGGCTCGCGTTGCTGTTCGGCATAGCGGAGGCGGTGCTGTTCTTCGTCCGCCGCTACGCGATGGCCAGCGCCGCGCTCGGCCTGGAGACCGACCTGCGCCGCGACCTCTACGCCCACCTGCAGCGGCTGCCGGTCGCGTTCCACGACCGCTGGCCGTCCGGGCAGCTGCTCTCGCGCGCCACCACCGACCTGTCCTCGATCCGCCGCTTCGCCGGCTTCGGCTTCGTGTTCCTGATCGCCAATACCGCGGCGACGCTGGTCGTCCTCGCGCTGTTGGTGCGCCTGGATCCCGTGCTGGGACTGTTCGTCGTCGTCGCGATGGCCCCGCTCGCGGTCTTCACGCACCGCTTCGAGAACCGCTACCGGCGCGACGCCCGCCGCGCCCAGGACCTGACCGGAGATCTTGCCACCGCGGTCGAGGAGTCCGCGCTCGGCATCCGGGTGATCAAGTCCTACGGTCGGCGACCGCAGATGCTCGCGTCGTTCGTCCAGGGAGCCACGGTGCTGCGCCGCGCCGAACTCACCAAGGTGGGCACGCTCGCCACGTTCTGGGCCATGCTCGAGGGCCTGCCGCAACTGGTGCTCGCCGGTGTCGCGTTCGGCGGCGTGTACGCGGTCGCGCACGGCGGGATGAGCATCGGCCAGCTGATCGCGTTCGTCGCGCTGTACCTGCGGCTGCTGTGGCCGATCATCTCGCTCGGCTGGCTGCTCGCCCTCGCCCAGGAGGCCGCCTCCGCCGCCCAGCGGATCTTCGAGGTGCTCGACATCCGCCCGTCGATCACCGACGTCGCCGAGCCGACGGCTCGTACCGCGGGGACGAGCCTGCGGTTCGAGGCGGTCCGCTTCCGCTTCCCCGACTCGTCCCAGGACGTCCTGCGCGGTATCGAGCTGGTGATTGCCGAGGGCGAGACGATGGCGCTCGTCGGCGCCACCGGATCGGGCAAGACCACGCTCACCTCCCTCGTGTCCCGCCTGCACGACGTCACCGGCGGGCGGGTGAGGATCGGCGGCGTCGACGTGCGCGACCTGCCCCTGGATGCGCTGCGCGCCGGCGTCGCGGTGGCGTTCGAGGACGCGACGCTGTTCTCGACCAGCGTGCGTGACAACGTCACCCTCGGCCGTCCCGGGCTCACCGACGCCGACGTCGACGAGGCTCTCGCGATCGCCCAGGCGGGCTTCGCCTACCGGCTGCCGGACGGGCTGGATACCCGCATCGGGGAGCAGGGCGTGTCGCTGTCCGGAGGGCAGCGGCAGCGGCTCGCGCTCGCCCGGGCAGTGGTCGGCCGTCCGCGAGTCCTGGTCCTCGACGACCCGTTGTCGGCGCTCGACGTGCACACCGAGGCCGAGGTCGAGTCGGCGCTGCGGCAGGTGCTCGCGGACACCACGGCGCTCGTCGTCGCGCACCGCCCGTCGACCGTGCTGCTCGCCGACCGGGTCGCGCTGCTGGCCGACGGCCGGATCGCCGCCGTCGGCACCCATCGCGAGCTGCTGGACGCCGTCCCGGAATACCGCAACCTGCTCGCGCAGGAATCCGAACTGGAGACCGCATCGTGACGCGCGGTCAACTCGCGGAGCGGACCGCTCGGCAGCGGGCGGCCCGGCGGCTGTTGGCCGAGCTGGTGCGGCCGCATCGGCGAGCCGTCGCGGTGGTGCTGGCCGCGGCGATGCTGCAGGTCGTGGCGACGATGGCGGCGCCGTGGCTCATCGGCGTCGCGATCGACCAGTCGCTGCCGCGGGCGATGCACGGCGACTACCGCTCGCTCGTTGCCGTGACCGTCGCGCTGGCCGGCAGCGCCGTGCTCTCCGGCTGGCTGCGCGCGGTCTTCGTCAACAGCAGCGGACGGATCGGGCAGGCGATCATCTTCGACCTGCGCCGCCGGGCGTTCGACCACGTGCAGGCGCTGTCGGTCGCCTTCCACGAGCGGTACACGTCCGGCAAGGTGATCTCCCGGATGACCTCGGACGTCGACACTCTCACCGAGCTGCGCGACGCCGGACTCGACGGACTGCTGACGGCGCTGTTCAGCATCGTCGCGATCACCGTGCTGATGCTCTTTCTCGACGTGCGGCTGGCCGCGATCGCACTGGTCTCGCTGATCCCCCTGTGGCTGCTGTACCGGTGGTTCGCGCGGCGTGCGCAGCCGGCGTTCCGCCGTACCCGCGAGACGGCCGCGACAATGATCGTCAGCTTCGTCGAGACGTTCAACGGGATCCGCGCCGTACAGGCGTTCCGCCGCGAGCGGCGCAACGACCGGATCTTCGCCCAGCTGAACGAGGACTACCGCGATGCGAATGCGCGGACCTTCAAGCTGCACGCGGTGTTCATCCCGGGAACGTCGTTCATCGGCAACCTCGCCACGGTGGCGGTGCTCGTGATCGGCGCCTACCGCGTGGCGAACGGCAGCCTGGAGCTGGGCGTCCTCACCGCATTCCTGCTGTATCTACGGCAGTTCTACGACCCGATGGAGGATGTCGCCGTCTTCTACAACTCGCTGCAGTCGGCGACCGCCGCGCTCGAGAAGATCTCCGCCGTGCTCGCCGAACCGCCCTCGGTGCCGGAGCCCGCAGCGCCGCTGCCGCTTCCCCGCCCGGTCCGCGGATCGGTGCAGCTCGCCGCCGTCGAGTTCGGCTACCGCCCCGACCGGCCGGTGCTTCACCGGTTGACCCTCGACATCCCGGCCGGTCAGACCGTCGCGCTGGTCGGCGCCACCGGTGCCGGCAAGTCGACGATCGCCAAGCTGATCTCGCGCTTCTACGACCCGACGGCCGGAGCCGTCCTCGTCGACGGTGTGGACGTCCGCGAGATCGCCGAACGCGACCTGCGCGAGGCGATCGTGATGGTCACCCAGGACGGGTTCCTGTTCTCCGGGTCGGTGGCCGACAACATCGCGTTCGGCCGGCCCGGCGCGTCGCGGGATGAGGTGATCGCAGCCGCGACGGCGGTGGGGGCGCACGAGTTCATCGCCGGCCTGCCGGACGGGTACGACACCGACGTGCGCAAGCGGGGCGGCCGGCTGTCGGCCGGTCAGCGTCAGCTCGTCGCGTTCGCGCGGGCGTTCCTTGCCGACCCGGCGGTCCTGATCCTCGACGAGGCGACCTCGTCGCTGGACGTGCCGACGGAGCGAGCGGTGCAGCGGGCGTTGCGCACCGTATTGCGCCGGCGCACGGCGCTGATCATCGCGCACCGGCTCTCGACCGTGGAGATCGCGGACCGGGTGCTGGTGCTCGACGACGGTCGGGTTATCGAGGACGGTTCGCCCGGTGCGCTGGTCGACACCGGCAGCGGCGAGTTCGCGGCGCTGCACGACTCGTGGCGCAGCTCGCTGGTCTGACCGGCCGTTCGAGTCGGCGTTCGCTCGTGTACCAATACCGGCGTGGACGAGCTCGCGATCGCGCTGGACGTCGGGGGAACGGCGATCAAGGCAGCGCTGCTGCGGGCCGACGGCACGGCGGTCCACGAGACGAGCATGCCCACCGGCGCCGGGCCGAAGTCCGCCGTCGACACCATCCTGCAGGTCGCGGAGGCGCTCGCCGAGCGGGCGGTCGAGCTGGCCGGCGCGCCGGCCGTGGCGGCCGGGGTCGCGGTGCCCGGCGTCGTCGACGAGGCCGCGGGGATCGCGGTGAACTCGGCGAACCTCCGCTGGCGGGACGTGCCGCTGCGCGACCTGCTCACCACCCGGCTGCGGCTCCCGGTCGCCGTCGGGCACGACGTGCGCGCCGGCGGCGTCGCCGAGGCTCGGCTGGGCGCGGGGCGCGGCTGCCCGCTGTTCCTCTTCGTGCCGGTGGGGACGGGCATTGCGGCGGCCGTCGCGATCGACGGGCGGGTGGTGTCCGGCGCACACGGCCGAGCCGGCGAGCTGGGTCATCTCGTGGCCCGGCCGGACGGGCCGCTGTGCGCCTGCGGCCGGCGCGGCTGCGTCGAGGCGATCGCCTCCGCCGCGGCGATCGCCCGCCGCTACGCCGTCGCCGGTGGCGACGCGGTCAGCGCCGAGCAGGTCGCCGCGCGCGCCGCGGCCGGCGAGGAGCGCGCGCAGCGCGTTTGGTCCGAGGCCGTCGGGGCCCTGGCCGACGGGATGCTCGACGCGGTGACCCTGTTCGACCCGGACCTGATCGCCGTCGGCGGCGGGCTGGCCCGCTCCGGCGAACAGCTGCTGGCGCCGCTGCGCACCGCGCTCGCCCGACGGCTCACCTTCGAGTCGATGCCGCGGATCGTCCCGGCCGAGCTCGGCTACCGCGCCAGCTGCCTCGGCGCCGGCCTGCTCGCGTTCGACCTGGCCGCGGCCGGTTAGCCGGCGGCGTGCGGCTTTGCCCCGCTGTGACACGCTGCGGAGGGCTGTCAGCGTGTCACAGCGGGGCAAACAGCGCGGTCAGCGTGTCACAGCGGGGCAAAGCCGCCTAGGAGCCAGCGCGATCAGCGCAGCTGGGCGAACGCGACGGCGGCGGCGGTCGCCACGTTGAGCGAGTCGACGCCGTCGGCCATCGGGATGCGGACCAGAGCGTCCGCCTCGGCGAGCGCTGCCTCGGTGAGGCCGGGGCCCTCCGCGCCGAGCAGCATCGCCCACCGCGCTGGCGGCGCGATCGAGCGAAGCGGCACCGCGGACAGCCGCGGGGTCAGCGCGAGCACGGTGAACCCGGCCGCACGCACCGCGGCGAGCGAGGCCGGCCACGGCTCCGGCAGCACCGCGAACGGAACCCGAAGGACGTGCCCCATCGACACCCGGACGCTGCGCCGGTAGAGCGGGTCGGCGCAACGCGGGTCGAGCAGCACGGCGTCGACACCGAAGGCGGCGGCGTTGCGGAAGAGTGCGCCGAGGTTCTCGAAGTCGTTCAGCGACTCGAGCACGGCAAGCCGCCGGGACGAGCCGAGCAGGTCGGAGAGCCTCGGCGGCGCGGGCCGCGCCGCCGAGGCCAGCACTCCGCGCGTCACCCGGAAACCCACGACCTCAGAGAGCAGCCACTTGTCGGCCACGTACACCGGCACGTCGATGGGCGCCAGTACGTCGCAGAGCGCCGCGACGCGCGAGGGCACGCCGAGCACCGCGCGCATCGGGTAGGGCGACGCAGCGAGGCGCCCGACGACGTTCACCCCCTCGGCGATGACGGTCCCGCGCCGGTCCGCTCGGACGTCGGCGTCGGCGAGGTCGCGGAAGTCGGCCAGTCGCGGGTCGGCCGGATCGGTGACCTCGATCAGCTGCACACGGCAGTGTCTACTGCAGCTGCAACCCGGACTCGCCGAGCAGGTACTCGACCCGCATCCGCTCGAGGTCCCGTGCCACGCCGTCGGGCAGGTCGGCCAGCCTGGTCGGCACGTCGAGCTCCTCGCAGGCGATCGTCAGGACCTCGTCGTAGGCGCGGCGCAGGCCGGTCGAGCGCACGTACGAGGCGCCGCACGGCAGGTGATCGAGCTGGGCCCGCAATCGCCGCAGGTCGGCGGCGACCTGCTCGATCGGCGGGCGTCGTCGGCCGCACCCGACCGACCGGGCGGTGTCGCCCAGCTCGTTCTCCCAGAGGCGGATGTCCTTGCGGTGCCGACCGAACAGCCTCACCCTTCGACTTTATGTCGCGCGTCAACGCCTGCGCGAGCGGAAACTGCCGACGCGCTGGGTCAGCTCGGCGAAGCCGATCTGGCGCCGCCGCGCGATGAGCACGGCGAGCAGCAGGGCGGCGGCGGCGGAGATCAGCCCGCCCCCGACCATGCCCCACCGGGGCCCGAAAACCTCGCTTACCCAGCCGACGATCGGGGCACCCAGCGGCGTGCCGCCCATGAAGCAGATCAGGTACAGGGCCATCACCCGTCCCCGCATGGTCGGCTCGACCCCCATCTGCACCGACGCGTTCGCGGCGTTGGTGAACGCCAGCATGGCGAGGCCCGCCGGCACGAGCAGCAACGCGGTGAGCTCGAAGGTCGGCATGCTGCCGGCGAGCATCTCGACCATGCCGAACACGACCGCCGACCCGACCAGGAACGCCGACGAGGGGCGCCGCACCCGGCGCGCCGAGAGCACCGCGCCGGCGCAGGCGCCGACGGCAAGCGCGGTGGAGAGCAGCCCGTAGCCGGTGGCCGTGCGGTGGAAGACCTGCTTGGCGATGAGCGCGGTGGTGAGCTGGAAGTTCAGGCCGAACGTGCCGACGATGAACACCAGGATCATCGTCAGCAGCAGGTCGCTTCGCCGACGCACGTAGCGCAGCCCCTCGCGCAGCTGACCGCGCCGGCGAGCTAACTGTGGTGCTGGGTACAGCTCGCTGGAGCGCATCATGGCCAGGCCGGCGAGCACGGCGACGCTGGACGCAGCGTTCGCGATGAACGCCCAGCCGGTGCCGGTCGCCGAGATCATCAGGCCGGCGATGGCCGGGCCGAGGATGCGGGCGCTGTTGAACGTCGTCGAGTTGAGCGCGACGGCGTTGGGCAGGTCGTCCTTGCCAACCATCTCGACGACGAAGGACTGGCGCACCGGCGTGTCGATCGCGTTGATCAGGCCGAGTGCGGTGGCCAGCACGAGCACGTGCCAGTACCGCACCACTCCGGCGACGTCGAGCAGCCCGAGCAGCAGGGCCACGATCGCCAGCCCGGACTGGGTGGCGAGCAGAAGCCGCCGCTTGTCGAGGCGGTCGGCAAGCACACCGCCCCACATGCCGAGCAGCAGCGACGGCCCGAACTGCAGCGCGGTGACGATGCCCAGCGCCGTGCCGGAGTTGGTGAGCTGCAGCACCAGCCAGTCCTGCGCGACCCGCTGCATCCAGGTGCCGGTGAGCGAGACGAGCTGGCCCGAGGCGTAGAGCCGGTAGTTGCGCACCCGCAGCGACCGGAACGTCCCACGGCGCCGGCGCACCGGCGCGCCCTGCGTCGCAGGGGTATGGGTAGGGGTGGCTTGGGTAGGGGTGGTTTCGTTGGTGGCAGCCGTCACTGCTCAGCCAGCTTGTCGAGCACGCGGATCACCTGCTGCAGCAGCTCGCGCTCCTGCCGAGACAGCCCGTCCAGCCGCTGGGAGAGCCAGGCGTCGCGGGACCGGCGCTCGGAATCGAGCAGCTCGGCACCCGGCTCGGTGAGCACGATGATCGCCTGCCGCTTGTCGGTCGGATGCGCGTCCCGCCGCACCAGGCCGCGCAGCTCCAGGTTGGCGAGCACCTTGGTCATCGACGGCGGCTGGACCCGCTCGCACGATGCGAGGTCGCCCGCGCTCATCGGACCACGCTTGCGCAGCGTCCCCATCGCGGAGAGCTGGGTGAGCGTCACCGACATGTCGACGCGCTGGTTGCGGATCAGGCGGGTGAGCCGTAACAGCGACGGCCGAAGCTGGGCGGCCAACTCGGCCACCGGTGAGCGCGTCGCTGCAGTCACGGTATTTAGTTTACCTAACGTTCGAGTTGGACGCCAGGGATTAGCTGGTGGCTTCCGCGCCCCGGTAGCCTGGCCGATCATGGGCGAGTCCTCCATGCCCGGTCCCGCCCCGGGTAGGCCGCCACGGGCAGCCGGCCCGGGCTCGCCGGAGCCGGCGCCGATGCAGATCGACACCCGGCGCATCGTCGCGATCGGCACGGCCATCTGGTTCGTCGCGTTCGTGGTGCTGCTGCCGTTCTACGGCTGGCTCGGGCGCCACGACCACCGAGTGTGGCTGTGGACCTGTCTTGCCGGCTGGGGGCTGGGTCTCATCGGTCTGGTCCTCGTGCGCAAACACCGCAACGAGGGACGCACCCGCTAACGCGCAGAGATCTCGTCGCCGTCGTCGAACAGCTCGCCGGTCGGCTCCGAAAGCGCGGGCGTCTCGACGACGAGTTCGGAGTGCGCGCCGCAGCCGTACTCCACGCTGACCACACGACCGTCGGCCGGTGCGAACTCGTTGCCGCAGACGCCGAATCCGGCACGGAGCGACCCGGCGAGCGGCAGCAGGAAGCCGCACGTGCCGCAGTGCGCCGGAGCGTTGCGTGCCATCGCGCTGGCCGGGCCGGAATCACCGGATTGCCACCGCCCGGCCGCCGCCGACCGCCCCTCGCGGGACATGACGTGCACCCGGCCAAGGCCGAACTCGAACGCGACGTCCTCGATGGCCGGGTCGCCGCTGTCGACGTACGCCGGCACCAGCCGCGGATCCTGCTCGACGGCGGGCAGCAGGTCGCCGGGCCCGAGGTCGCCGGGACGCAGCCGCTCACTCCACGGCACCCAGTCCGGCGCGAGCAACGCGCCCTCACCGGGCAGCAGGACGACCTCGTCGACGGTGACCGTCCGGGCGCGGGGCGCCCGAGCGACGGTGACCGCCCAGTACCAGCCGCGGTAGCCGGGCAGTTCGGCGGCGAACGCATGGGTAACCACCCGCTCGGCTTCGGCGCGGACGCCGAGGTGGCGCCCCACCGGGCCGGCCGCGGCGGCGGCCGCGCGGGCGAGGTCGACGGCAGCGGCGCAGGCGGGGTCCAGACGCGTGGTGGCGGTGGCGTTCACCGGGCCCATTCTGCCCGAGCGGTACGGCAGGATGGAGCACGTGGCTCGCGAGAACCGCACCGGAAGTGACCGGCCGCCCGGCGGCCGGTTCAGTCGCTCCGGGCACACTCGCCACCACCAGCAGGCGTCGCCGCCCGGCTATGAGCCGCCGCGCTACCAGCCCGAACCCGGCTACGACCCGCCGAGCTACCACGCGTTCGGCGCGGGGGCGTCGGCGCCGGCTGCTGCGGCCGGTGCCGCGGCGGGATCTGCCGCCGTGACGGGTGGCGCCGCGGCCGCCGGCGGCAAGGTCACCGTCACCCGGGCGATCGTCAGGCGCAGCAACCAGTTCGCCCGCTCCGTCACCAACAAGGTCATCACCGCCAGCCAGGCCGACGGCGCGAAGGAATCCGGCCTCACCGCGCTGATCTGGAACCAGGTGCTGTCCTACGGCACCGACGCGATGCTCGCGGTGGCGCTCGCCGGCACGGTGTTCTTCGGCGCATCCGCGGACGCCAAGCGCGGCAACGTCCTGCTCTACCTGCTGGTCACCATGGCGCCGTTCGCCGTGGTCGCGCCGGTCATCGGGCCGGCCCTCGACCGCCTCCAGCACGGGCGTCGCTGGGCGATGGCGGCGACCGGCATCGGCCGGGCGGTGCTGGCGATCATCATGGCGGGGCATCCGACGAACCTCTACGTGCTCTACCCCTGTGCGCTGGGCTCGCTCGTGCTCTCGAAGGCGTATAGCGTCATCCGCGCGTCGGCCGCGCCCCGGCTGGTTCCGCGCGGGCTCACGCTGGTCGAGGCGAACGCCCGCTTGTCGATCTTCGGCCTGGCCGCCGCGATCGTCGGCGGGTCCATCGCCGGTGTGGTGATCAAGGCGACCGGCTCGTACAGCGCCGGGCTGTGGCTGATGGCGATCGCTTCGGCGGCGTGCGCCTACTTCGCGTTCCGGCTACCCAAACAGGTCGACTCCGCCAACCCCGCCGCCGTCCATCCGGAGGAGCCACCCCGCCCGCTCCGCCAAGAGAGCATCGCCTCGATTCCCTCCGTCGGTCGGGTCGGCCGGCTGCGCGACTGGGCGCGCCGCGGCCTCGCCGCGCAGGTGATCGCCTCGTTGCAGGGGGAGGCGACGCTGCGGTTCCTGGCCGGCTTCCTGACGATCTTTTTGGCGTTCTACGTCGAGGCGACCTCCCACGGGATGACCGCCGCGCTCGCCCTCGGCGGCATCGGGGTAGGCGCCGGGGTCGGGAACTTCTTCGGCAACGGAATCGGCACCCGGCTCAAGCTCGCCCACCCCGAGCGGCTGATCCTGATCGGCTGCGCCGTCGCATTCGCGGTCACGCTGCTGACCGCGATCCTGTTCAGCGTCGGATTCGCGATCTTGTGCATGTTCATCAGCGCGGCGGTGAACTCGCTGGCGAAGATCGCGCTCGACGCGGTCATCCAGCGCGACGTGCGCGAGACGCTGCGCGCAGGCGCGTTCGCCCGGTCGGAGACCTTCCTGCAGCTGTCGTGGGTGCTCGGCGCCGCGCTGGGCGTGCTGCTGCCGTCCAAGGACGGCTCGCCGGCGTTCTGGATCGCGGCCGCGGTCGTCGGACTGGTGACCGCTGTCGTCGCGCTGCGGCTGCGTGCCGCCCGCCGTGCCACGCGCCGGAGCAGCCGCCGGGTAGCCTGACGCCCGGCCATCCCCGTCTAAGGAGCGTGTGCATGCGCCGCCGCGCAGCCGCTGCCGTCGCCGGCATCGTCGCCGCGGGCGGCCTGCTCGCGGCCTGCAGCAAGCCAGCGCCATCGATCACGTTGCTCGCCAACCGCACGGTCACCGTCGTCCAGCCGCAGACCTACTGCTTCGACGCCAATCCCAACGACTGCCGGATCGACCCGAACGCGATCGGCGCGGTGCACGCGGCCTCCGGCTCGGCGATCCTCGTCGACGTGCCGCGCACGGTCGCCAGCAGCAGCTGGCAGGTGCAGGCCGCCACGACGGACAGCTCCGGCAAGTTCAGCGCGGTCGACTCCCCAGGCGCCAGCTCCCCGGCGCTGTCCGACCAGCACAGCACCCGGGTCGTCGTGCCGACGCTGACCGGCACGGCGAGCTACTTCCTGATCGTGCGGGCCGGCGCGCAGTCGGGTTCGCGCGGCGCGTGGGTCGCCCGCGTCACGGTCACGCCGAGCTGAGCATGTCCCGGCTGCTCGTGGTGACCGCCGTCCACGCGGAGCGGGACGCGATCCTCGCCGCCCTTCCCCAGGAGCTGGAGGTGGTCGTGGGTGGCGTGGGGCCCGCCGCGGCCGGGGCCGCGGCCGGCGCGGCGCTGCGCACCGGCCAGTTCGACCTCGTGCTCAGCGCCGGGCTCGGCGGCGGGTTCCTTCCCGTGCCGCTGGGCGGTGTCGTCGTCGCCTCGCGGGTGATCTTCGCCGATCTCGGTGTGGAGACCGCCGACGGCTTCGCGGCAATCTCGTCGCTCGGCTTCGGCACCGACTGCTACGACGCCGACCCAGCCCTCGTCGCCGAACTGGCCGCGAGAACCGGCAGCATGGTCGGCGCCATCCTCACCGTCGCTACCGTCACCGGGACGGCGGCGACGGCCGCCCGGCTGCGTAGCCGCTACCCCGATGCCGCAGCGGAGGGGATGGAGGGCGCGGGCGTCGCCGCCGCGGCCACCCTGCTCGGCGCGCCGTTCGGCGAGTTGCGCGCCATCAGCAATGCCGTCGGCCCGCGCGAGCGCGACGCCTGGCGCATCGACGACGCGCTGAGCGCTCTCGGCCGGGCGGTCGCCGCGGTCGCCGCCCGCCCGTGGAGGATCGTCCCGTGAAACTCGCCCATTCCCCGTGCCCGAACGACACGTTCGTCTTCCACGCCTGGACGTACGGGTTGCTCGACGGGGCGCCACCGGTCGAGGTCACCTTCGCCGACGTCGACGTCACCAACACCGCTGCCGAACGCGGCGCGTTCGACGTGGTGAAGGTCTCCTACGCCGCGCTGCCGTGGCTGCTCGACCGGTACGCGCTGCTGCCGTCCGGCGGGGCGCTGGGCCGGGGCTGCGGACCGCTCGTGCTCACCCGCGATGCGCTGCCCGACCTCGCCGGCCGGACCGTCGCCGTGCCGAGCGAGCGCTCGACGGCCTACCTGCTGTTCCGGCTGTGGGCGGCGGGGCAGCGGCCGGCGCGCATCGACGTGGTGCCGTTCGCGGCGATCATGCCGGCGGTGCGAGACGGTCGCTACGACGCCGGGCTGGTGATCCACGAGGCGCGGTTCACCTACCCGGACTACGGGCTGGTCGAGCAGGTCGACCTCGGTGCCTGGTGGGAGTCCGACACCGGGCTGCCCGTCCCGCTCGGTGCGATCCTCGCCCGCCGCGACCTCGACGTCGCCACGCTGGCGCAGGCCGTCCGGGACTCCGTCGAGTACGCCTGGACGCATCCGGACGCGTCGGCGGCCTACATCGGCGAGCATGCCGCCGAGATGTCGCCGGACGTGCAGCGCCGGCACATCGCGCTCTATGTCAACGAGTTCACCCGCGACCTCGGCGAAGCCGGCTACGCCGCCGTCGAAGCGCTACTGACCCGCGCGCACAAAGCCGGCCTGACGCCGAGGAACCCATCGCTGGAACGAATAGGCAACAGCGCTACGCGAGGATGACGCCGGAAGGCGACAACAAGCGTGAAGGCCGGGGAGGCGGGCGGCGTGAAGGCCGGGGAGGCGGGCGGCGTGTAGGCCGGGGAGGCGGCTCAGTCAAGCGTCAAGATTGTCCGCGAAGGCTCTCAGTAGGGTGGCGACCTTGCGCGACTCGGCGCGGTCGGGATAACGCCCCCGGCGCAGCGAGTTGGACACCGTGTCGAGCATCTTGATCAGATCTTCGACGAGCGGAGCCATCTCCTCGGCCGGCTTGCGGGTGGCTCGCACCACCGACGGCATGGGCTCGAGCACCCGGACCGAGAGCGCCTGGCTGCCCTTGCGTCCCTGGACGATGCCGTACTCGACCCGCTGACCCGGCCGCAGCTCAGTGACGCCGGCGGGCAGGGCGTCGCGGTGCACGAAGACGTCCTCGCCTTCGTCGTCGGACAGGAAGCCGAAGCCCTTGTCCGCGTTGAACCACTTCACCTTGCCGGTAGGCACCGGTACTCCTCTTGCTCAGGTCGGGACGCTCGTACGGGTCGAACGTAGAGAAGGCACCGCACCGCGGTGCCTCCACGTATACAGGCTACTGGTCGGATCGGAACTTGGCACCGGACATACTCGTGGCATGCCCGCCGCGCCGCCGTCTCGTGCCGTGCGCGTCGGACTGGTGCTGTTCGCCATCGGGCTGGCGTTCATCCTGGCCGACGTGCTGCCCTTCTTCGCCGGGGACCGTAACCGGCCGCTGTGGCTCAACCTGGCCTGCCTGGCAGCGCCGATCGGCTTCGGGGTGGCCGTTTGGGGCGCCGTCCGCTCGGGTCGGGCGGCGCAGCGCCGCGCGGTGAACGAGCTCGGCCAATCCTGAATGGTCTAGGCCAGTGCCGCGCGAACATGCTCAGGGACGGGAACCGGCCGCCCCGACTTGTCGGTGTGCACGTACACCGTCTCGACGGTGGCGCACTCGCGTCCGGACGCAAGCAGGTCGAACCGGATGACGAGGCTCGTGCGCCCGATCCGGGTGCAGCGCGCGTAGACGTCGACGCGGTCGTGCCAGCGCGCCGGCCCGCTCCAAGTCAGCGTCGTGGTCGCGAGCCGGACGTCGTCGGCGAAGCCGGGCAGGCCACGCCGCACGAACAGCGCGCCCGCCGCCTCGTCGCAGTAGGTGAGGTAGTGGGCGTTGAAGACCACGCCCTGCTGGTCCGCCTCCGCGTACCGCACCGGCGCGCTCCACGTCGGCTCGTCGCGGCTCATGACCCGAGTCTGTCAGCCGGGCGCCGCAGCCGTGCATGCCCGCCCGAGTCACGCATGGCAGACTGGATACCCAGCTAATTCCTGAGACGCCGCCGGAAAGGCTGACGTGATGGCCCGCACCAGTACCCTGCCGGAGCCGTACCGGGCCCGTCGGCGAGCCGAACCCGAGGTCGACTTCCACATCTCCGAGCTCGCCACCATGAACGCCGGAGCGATGGCGCCCTGGGGCGACATCGAGCTGCCGGTTCCGCACGAACTGCTGAACTACGAGCACCCGGGCCCCGCCGACCGGCCCAACCTCGCCGGCGCCTGAGCCGCGGCAGTCCGCGACCATGGCGTCGCCCACGCCGCATCCGACGCGCGCCGCCGCGACGTCGCTGACGGAGTGGCTGCGCCGGCGCAGCGACCACGGACTCGCCGAGCTGCTGCGCCGCAGGCCCGATCTGGGGCTTCCGGCGCCGGCCGACCTCGCCGCGCTGGCGAGCCGGGCAGCTGTGCGCACGTCGGTGGCGAGGGCCGTCGACGGCCTCGACGCGTTCACCCTGCGCGTCCTGGAGGCGCTGGCGCTCGTCGGAGACGACGGGCAGCCTGTCGATCTCGCCGCGGCGCGCAGCCTGCTGGCCGGCGCGCCCGACCACGCCGTCGCCCGGTCGATCGACGAGCTGCGTGAGCTCGCCCTGATCTGGGGTGACGACGACCGGGTGCACCTCGTCAGCCCCGTCGCCGACGCGGTGGGCCGGTACCCGGCCGGCCTGGGGCGCCCCGCGGAACAGCTGCTGCACGCCGTGTCGGAAGTCGCGCTCGCGCCCGTGCTCCAGACGCTCGACCTCCCGCCGGCCGGGCAACCCGACGCCGGCGCCGCCGTCGCGGACGCCGTCCTTACCCGGCTGCCCGAGCTACTCGCCGAGCGCGAACGCGCCGAGCGCGAGGTGCTGGACCGGCTGGCGGCGGGGCCGCCGATCGGCCAGGTTCGCGACGCGCTCGTGCCGGACGCGATCGCGGACGGCACGACCCCGCCCCATCGGCTGATCGCCCACGGGCTGCTCGTCCCGATCGACTCGCAGACCGTCGAGCTGCCCCGCGAGGTCGGCCTGGCGATGCGCGGCACGCGACCGCTGGGGCCGCTGGAGCCCGATCCGCCGGTGATCGCCACACGGGAACGCACGCCCGCCGAGCTGGACCGGCTGGGCGCCACGGCCGTCCTCGACCTGCTCCGGCTCGTCGCCGCGTTGGGCGACGCGTGGACGGCCCATCCGCCGGCCGTGCTGCGCACCGGCGGCCTCGGTATGCGCGAGCTGCGCCGAACCGCTCGCGAGCTCGACGTCGCCGAACCGGTCGCCACGGTGTTGATCGAGACCGCCGCCGCGGCCGGACTGCTCGCGACCACGCACGGGCCGGAACCCGTCCTGCTGCCGACCCCGGACTTCGACGCCTGGCGCCGACGCGAGCCGGCCATCCAGTGGGGAACGCTCGCCGCGGCCTGGCTGGCAATGACCCGCCAGCCCAGCCTTGTCGGCCAGCGCGACGACCGGGACCGGATGATCACCCCGCTCGGCCCGGACGGCGAGCGGGGCACCGCTGCGGCGCTGCGCCGGCACGCGCTGGGCGCGCTCGCCGACCTCGCTGCGGGCGCCGCACCGGCCGACCCCGGCGACGTGCTGGCCCGGCTGGCCTGGCAGGCGCCGCGCCGCGCCACCGCGCAACGCCCGTTCGCCGACGCGGTGCTCACCGAAGCCGACGTGCTTGGCGTGACCGCGGCGGGCGGGCTCACCGGGTACGGACGGGCGCTGCTGAATGATGCGATGTCTGCGGCCGAGGAGGCGCTGCGCGCGGCGCTCCCCGAGCCGGTCGACCACGTGCTAGTCCAGCCCGACCTCACCGTCGTCGTGCCCGGTCCGCCGACGCCGGAGCTCGGCGCGGCGCTCGCGGCGGCGGCCGACCTCGAGTCGTCCGGCGGCGCCAGCGTCTACCGGATCACCGAGTCGTCCGTGCGGCGCGCGCTGGACACCGGGCGCAGCGGCGCCGACCTCGCGGCGCTGTTCGCCGAGCGGTCCCGCACGCCGGTGCCGCAGGCACTGAGCTATCTGATCGAGGACGTGGCGCGCCGGCACGGCGTGCTGCGCGCCGGCGCGACGGCGGCCTACCTGCGCTGCGACGACGAGGCGCTGCTGCAGCGGGTGCTCGCCGACCGGACGGTGACCGCGTTGCAGCTGCGGCGGATCGCGCCGACAGTGGCCGTCTCGCCGGCGCCGGTGGCCCGGATCCTGGACGCGCTGCGCGAGGCGGGGTACGCGCCGTCGGCGGAGGCTCCCGGCGGGGCGGTGCTCGACCTCGCCGCCGACACCCCGCGCGCCCCGTCCCGGCCCGCGTCGCGGCTGGCCCGCGTCCGGCCGGCCGCCGACTCGCCGGCGCACCGCGCGGAGCTGGTCCGGCGGATGCGCTCCGGCGATCAGCTCTCGGAGCTCGCGCGCCGCGCCCGGCCGGTCGCGCAGCTGGTGCCGGGGGTCACCACGGCGGCGATGCTGGCGCGGCTGCGCGACGCGATCCGGGCCGGCGACACGATCTGGCTGGACTACGTCGACAACCAGGGCCGGCCGTCGCAGCGCACGATCGCACCGATCTCGATGGCCGGCGGGATGCTGCGGGGTCACGACTCGCGGACCGGACACCTGGAGGCGTTCGCGCTGCATCACATCACGGCGGTCGGCACCGTCGACGAGGGGCAGGCGTGAGCGAGGCGCCGGCAGCGCGAGTTGTCGACGGCCGATCGGCCCAACGGTGGCCGCGCGAGGTACCCGACTGGTGGTTGGTGATCGCCTGGGCCGGCATCATCGCGGTCACCGTCGCAGCGGCGCCGTACGTCTGGTCGAAGCTCGCGAGCGGCCTGCTCATGCTGGTGGCCTTCGCCGCGCTGCGGCTGGGCCTGCGCGGCCGCCCCCGCCTGTGGCCGGCCTCAGTGGTCGTCGCGCTGGTCGCCGGCCTGGTCGCGACCGTGCTGGCGCCGGCCGGGGTCGCTGAGATCGCGGTGGTGCTGGCGGCATCCCGGATGCCGGTCGCGTTCACCGGGCGCGCGCTCACCGTGCTTACCGTGCTCGCGACGCTCGCGTTCGCCGCTGCAGTCGGCTGGGTCTCGAAGAGCGCCGCGGGCGTGCTCGCCGGTGCGGCGATTCCGGTGCTCGTGCAGCGGGCCACCGAGCGGCGCGAGCTGGTCGTCGAGCGCGACCGTGCCCGGGCGCTGCTCGCCGAGGTGCAGGCCGGCCGGGAGGCCGAGGCGCAGGCGGCGGCACTGCGCGAGCGCGGCCGGATCGCCCGGGACATGCACGACGTGCTGGCGCACAGCCTCGCCGGGCTCTCCTTGCAGCTGCAGGCCACCCGTGCGGTCGCTGCCCGCAGCGGCGCCGGCCCCGAGATCATGCAGCCGCTGGAGAAGGCCGCCGACCTGGCACGCGACGGCGTGGCCGAGGCGCGCGCCGCGGTGAGCGCGCTGCGCGACCCGGGCGGGCTCGGGCTGGACGCCCTGCCGGCCCTCGTCGAGCGGCACCCGGGTGCGGCCCGGCTCACCGTGTGCGGCGAACCGGCGACGGTCCGACCGGAGGCCGGCCACGCGGTCTACCGAGCGGTGCAGGAGGCGCTCACCAACGCCGCCCGGTACTCACCCGGCTCGCCGGTAGACGTCGAGTTGGCGTGGCGGCCGGGCGAGCTGCGCGCCCGCATCGACGACGCCGGCCCGTCGCCGGGTCGACCGCCGCTGACCGGGCAAGGCAGCGGGCTGGGCCTCGCCGGGATGCAGGAGCGGGTCGAGCAGGTGGGCGGCACGCTGCGGGCCGGGCCGCGCCCGGACGGCGGTTGGCGGGTGGAGGTCGTGGTGCCGACATGATTCGGGTGGTGCTGGCCGATGACCAGGCGGTGGTCCGTGACGGGCTGGTGCTGCTGCTGTCCGCGAGCGAGGACGTCGAGGTGGCCGGCGCCGCCGCGGACGGGCGGCAGGCGTTGCAGCTGATCCTCGACACGCGCCCGGACGTCGCGTTGCTCGACCTGCGCATGCCCGGGCTCACCGGCGCGCAGATCGCCGCGGAGCTCGCGCGACAGGCGCCGGAGGTGCGCGTGCTCATCCTGACCACGTTCGCCGATGACGACGCGGTGCTGCCGGCGCTGCGGGCCGGTGCCGCCGGATACCTGACCAAGGACGCCACCGGCGAGCAGTTGGCCGACGCGATCCGCGACGTGGCGGCCGGCCGCACGGTGCTCGATCCGAACGTGCAGCGCCGGTTGGTCGAGTTGGTCCGCGACGGCCCGGCGGCCGCCCCGGAGCCGGCTCCCGAGCCTTCCGACATCCCGGAGGGGCTCACCCGCCGCGAGGTGGACGTCGTCCGGCTAGTGGCCGAGGGGCTCTCCAACACCCAGATCGCCCGCCGGCTCGTCGTCAGCGAGGCCACCGTGAAGACCCATCTCAACCACGTGCTCTCCAAGCTGGACGTCGATGGCCGGCCGGGCCTGGTCGCCTGGGCGTGGCGGCACGGCCTGGCCGGCTGACCCGGACACGATTCGGCCGCCAGCGCTCAGATAGCCGCGCTGGCGGCCAAACCCGGGACGGTCAGACGCTGGCGAACGCCCTCGGCTGAACCGGCCGGTACTCGGCCTGCGCCCGCTGGCCGCGGACGTAGAGGATCGCGACCCGGCTGACCACCTCGGCCAGTGCCATCAGCACCAACGCCGCGGTCCACGCATACCCGCTCGTGATGTGGTGCGCCGCGCTGAACCGGCCGATGGCGCTCCCGCCGCCGTTGTTCGCCCAGATCGCGAACGCGAACCGCGAGCCCATGCCGAGCACCCAGAGCGCCGCGGCGGCTGCGCCTGCCTTGACGAGCGGGTACTGGCCGCCGTCCGAGCGGACCCGGGTGACCAGGCCGCTCGCCAGGCCGATCGCCGCCCCCACACCGGTCAGCGTGGCGACAAGGATCAGGTCGTTGCCCGCGGTCGGGATGCCGTGCAGGTAGCTCTGGGCGACGACCGCCACGATGATCAACGGCAGGAGCAGGGCGCGCCGGCTGAGGCGGCTCTCGCGGATCTGGCGCAGCACGAGCAGGACCAGGACGGTGTCGGTGAGGTAATCGGTGAATGTCATGCCTCAAGGCTGGCGTCTCGCGCGCCGGCGCGAATCAACCCGCGGGTGGAGACCGGGTTGAGGTTTGCCCGCGTGGAACACGCCGGCTGTCGGACCCGTTTGGGAGAATGCGCCAAGAACCCGACCCACCTGGAGCACCGTGTCCCAGCCCTCTGACGGCCCGCTGATCGTCCAGTCCGACAAGACCCTGCTGCTCGAGGTCGACCACCCCCGCGCAGCCGACGCGCGCGCCGCGATCGCGCCGTTCGCCGAGCTGGAGCGATCGCCCGAGCACGTGCACACCTACCGGCTCACCCCGCTCGGGCTGTGGAACGCCCGGGCGGCCGGCCACGACGCCGAGCAGGTCGTCGACGCGCTTGTCCGGTACTCGAGATACGCGGTGCCGCACGCCCTGCTCGTCGACGTCGCCGACACGATGGACCGCTACGGCCGCCTGCAGCTCGCCAAGCACCCCGCGCACGGGCTGGTGCTGATCTCGTTGGATCGCGCCGTCCTGGAAGAGGTGCTGCGCAGCAAGAAGATCGCGCCGATGCTGGGCGCGCGCATCGACGCGGACACCGTCATCGTCCACGCGTCCGAGCGGGGCCGGCTCAAGCAGGCGCTGCTCAAGGTGGGCTGGCCGGCCGAGGACCTCGCCGGGTATGTCGACGGCGAGGCGCATGCGGTCGAGCTGCGCGAGGACAGCTGGCAGCTTCGCGACTACCAGCACCAGGCCGTCGAGTCGTTCTGGGCCGGCGGCTCCGGCGTGGTGGTGCTTCCCTGCGGCGCCGGCAAGACGCTGGTGGGCGCGGCCGCCATGGCGCAGGCCAAGGCGACCACCCTCATCCTGGTGACCAACACCGTCGCCGGGCGGCAATGGAAGCGAGAACTGTTGGCGCGAACGTCACTGACCGAGGAGGAGATCGGCGAGTACTCCGGAGAGCGCAAGCAGATCCGTCCGGTCACCATCGCGACGTACCAGATCATGACGACTCGGCGTAAGGGCGAGTACCGGCACCTGGAGCTCTTCGACTCCCGCGACTGGGGCTTGATCATCTACGACGAGGTGCACCTGCTGCCGGCACCGATCTTCCGGCTCACCGCCGACCTGCAGTCCCGGCGCCGGCTGGGCCTGACCGCGACACTCATCCGTGAGGACGGCCGGGAGGGCGACGTGTTCAGCCTGATCGGGCCCAAGCGCTACGACGCGCCGTGGAAGGACATCGAGAACCAGGGCTGGATCGCACCGGCGGTCTGCACCGAGGTGCGGGTGACGCTCACCGACGCCGAGCGGATGAGCTACGCCACGTCCGAACCGGAGGACCGCTACCACGTCGCGGCCGTCGCCCGGACGAAGCTACCGGTGATCAAGACGATCGTCGACCAGCACCCGGATGACCAGGTGCTGGTCATCGGCGCCTACCTCGACCAGCTCGACGACGTCGCCGCCGAGCTCGACGGCGCGCCGATCATCCAGGGTTCGACGACCAACCGCGAGCGGGAGCGGCTCTACGACGCGTTCCGGGCGGGCGAGCAGCGGGTGCTGGTGGTGAGCAAGGTCGCGAACTTCTCCATCGACCTGCCCGAGGCGGCGGTCGCGGTGCAGGTGTCCGGCACGTTCGGGTCGCGGCAGGAGGAGGCGCAGCGGCTCGGCCGCGTGCTGCGGCCCAAGCACGACGGCCGGCAGGCGCACTTCTACACCGTGGTCGCCCGCGACACCCTCGACTCGGAGTACGCGGCGCACCGGCAGCGGTTCCTCGCCGAGCAGGGCTACGCCTACACGATCGTCGACGCCGACGACCTGCTCCGCCCGATCTAGTCCGGGCGACCGGTCCGACGCAGGGCGGCGCAACGGATAGCGGCGATGGCCGCCCCGACGCTGTGGACAGCCGAAGTCGTTCGGTCGGCAGGATCGGCTACCTTCGCGCGATGCTGGTACGGGACGTGCCTCTCGACGACCGGCCTCGGGAGAGGCTGGCTCGGCTGGGCGCCGAGGCGCTATCCGACCGGGACCTCGTCGCGGTCCTGGTCGGTACGGGAGGGTCGGCCGGCGCGAGCGCCCACGCACTCGCGGAGCGGTTGCTGGCCGAGTTCGGCGGAATGTCCACACTCGCTCGAGTCGAGGTCGCCGATCTCTGCCGGGTTCGCGGCGTGGGAGCGGCCAAGGCTGCCGCCCTGCGCGCTGCCTTCGAGCTCGCTCGGCGGGTCAACGCACGCGTCGACCGGCCCGTCCTCGGATCGTCGTCGGACATTGCCGCCGCCGCACGACCGTGGCTGGATGCACGTTCACGTGAACGCGTCGTCGTGCTGTCGTGCGACAAGAGGCTGCGCCTGCTCGGTGTCGACGTGGTGAGCGAAGGCGCGGCGGATTCGGCGCCGCTGCCGATGCGCGAGACGCTCGCAGCCGTCCTGCGCCGGGACGGGACGGCGTTCGCCGTGGCGCACAACCACCCGGCAGGCGACCCGACGCCCAGCGCGGCCGACGTTCGCTGCACTCACGCGCTGACCGATGCGGCGGCAACGATCGGCGTGCGCCTGCTCGATCACGTGATCCTTGCCGGGACCCAGTGGCGGTCGGTTACCGCGACCCGCTGAACACCTCGTTCAGCATGGCCGGCACGATCGCGTCTCGGAGCTCTGCGCGACTCTGTTCGAGATCCCTCAGCCCGGCGAGTTGCTGTGCCGCTTGGGCGAACCGACGCTGATCGTCCGGCGGAGGGACAGGGATGGGAAGTGCCTCGAACCGATCGATCGCCAGAGTTCGGTTGCGGTCGGCCGATCCCGGCGAGGCCCCGCCGAGAAGCGCGCGACCCCGGTCGCTGAGGAGGTACTCCAAGGCGAAGTGGAGATCGATCTGGGACTTGTCTCGTGGCACGTACGGCAAGAACCGGTTCGAAGCGATCCGGGCGCCATCGGCCGCCGCGCTGAGCGCGACTGCGCCCTCCCATGCCTTGATATTGCTGACGATCAACGCCCCGGGCGGGAACGTAAAGTAGCGAAGCCTGCCGAGGTCACTTCCGACAACGGAGGGGTAACGGATGAGGCCGCGGCCGAAGGACCGAACTCCGATCTGCCGGTACTGCTCAGTGCTGACGACTTCAGCCGGCTCCCGCCGAAGGGCAAACAACTCGCCGATCGGGTGCAGCGGCGCGCTTTCGCAAACCGTCGACACAAGAACCGCGCGGAGACGATCAACGCGATTGCGAACGGAGTCCGCCAGTGCGTCGGCGGACTGTAGACGATCGGTCGCTGCCGCAAGCCGAGCGGCGATGCGGCGCTGTTCGTCCAGCGGCGGCAGCGGGATCTTCAGGCGTTCGAAGCCAGCCTGTGACAGCGTGCGGTTGCGGTCGGCCGACCCCGGCGACTCACTGCCGAGTCGGCGGATTCCCTCATCGCTCAGCAGGAAGGCACGAATGAAGTCGACATCGATCTCGTGGGCTCGTCGCGGGACGTAGAACAGAAATCGATTCGAGGCGACTAGCTCGCGCCAGTTCGATGGCGAGATGGCGACGGCACCCTCCCATGCCTTGATGTTGCTGATCGCCAGAGCGTTCGGCGGGAAGGAGAAGTAGCGGAGCTTGCTAAGGCCCGATGGTGGACAGGGCGGATAGGTAAAGAGCCCTTTGCCGAAGGAACGGATACCTACCTGCGTGTAGGTGCCCATCGGGTCGACGTCGACCGGCTGGCGGTCAAGCTCAAGTACCTCGCCAGCTGGGACCTCGGGCCAGCGGCTCACGCTTCGGCTCCGACGATGGCGCCCAGCTCGTCCAGCAGGACCAGGACCCGTTTCTCGTTGTCGATCATCTCGGCGACCAGCTCGGCGGGCGGACGGTGAGCCAGATCGTTCCCAGCATGGGGATTGCGCAGGTCGAGGTTGAAACCCGACTCGATCACCGAGTCCGCCGCCGCGACCCACGCATGCTCGTTCTCGACCCGGCCCGACCGTGACGTTCCACCCCACCAGGCCTGGCAGTCGGCGAACTCCTCGTACAGCATCGGTCGCGTCTTCGAGTATCGCTTGCGCCCGTCCGGCGGAGTGATTTCGTAGAACCACGTCCGGTCGGTCGGCCCGGTCTTGTCGAAGAACAGCAGGTTGGACGGGATCGGCGTGTACGGCGCGAACACGCCCTCGGGCAGCCGGACAACGGTGTGCAGCGAACACTCGGCGAGCAGCCGCTGCTTGATCGCGGCTGCGATGGCACCGGTGTCGAAGAGCACGCTGTTCGGGACGACGATGCCGCACCGTCCGCCGGGTTTGAGCTTGTCCAGCACGGTCACGAGGAACAGCCACGCCGTCTCGGAGCTCTGCTGCCCCTTCGGGAACGACGCGATGACGTCGCGGCTCTCGGCACCGCCGAACGGCGGGTTGGTGAGGATCACGTCGACCCGGGAACGCGCCGACCGATCCCGCAGGTAGATCAACGCGTTTGCGAGGGTGAGCTGCGGCAGGTCGACCCCGTGCAGCACGAGGTTCATCGTTGCGAGCAGGTACGGTAGCGACTTCTTCTCCACGCCGTGCACGTTCTGGTGCAGCGCGCGCCGCTTGGCCGACGAGGTGGCCTGCGGCTCCAGGCGGGTGATCGTCTCGACCAGGAATCCCCCGGTGCCGGCAGCCGGGTCGAGCACCTTCTCGTCCAGCTTGGGCCCGACCTGCTCCACCATGAACCGGATCACCGTCCGCGGCGTGTAGAACTCGCCCGAGTCACCGGCCGCGTCGCGCACCTCGCGCAGCATCGACTCGTACAGGAACGCCATCGTGTGGATGTCGTCGGACGAGCCGAACGAGATCTTGTTGAGCTCGTTGACGAGCAGCCGCAGCTGGGCACCCGAGCGCATCCGGTTGTCCAGCCCGGAGAAGACGGCGCGCACCTCGTCGGCCAGGCCACGCTTGCCGTCCTGCCCGCGCAGCTCACGCAGCGCGGGCAGCAGCCGGTCGTCGACGAAACCGATGAGCTCCGGACCGGTGAGCCGCTCGTTGTTCGCCCAGGTGCGCCAGCGCAGCTCTTCGGGGAGCAGCGGCCGGTAGCCCCGTTCGACGATGGCGCGCTTGTCTTCGAGGTCGTCCAAGGCCTTGAGGAACAGCAGCATCGCCAGCTGCGGGATCCGTTCCAGGTCACCGTTCAGGCCGGCGTCGGTGCGCATGATGTCGCGTGACCGTTTGATGACGGCGGCCAGTCGCTGCTGGGTGGTCTGCTCGGGCGGCTCGGCCTTGCTGCGGGCCATCAGGTGTCCTCTCCTAGCGCGGATTCCCACAGTCCTGCGACCAGCCGGTGCGCCGCGAGGACGTCGGCGGGTTCGACGCCGAGCTCCGTGGCCAGGTTCCGGTACGGCTCACGCCACGCCGCGGGCGGGTCGTCCAGCTCGGTAGGCACCGGGTGGGTGGCGCGCACGGCGAAGACCCGCCGCACGACCCGCACCAGTTCGGCATCGGCGGTGAGGCCGTCCTCGATGAGCAGGACGACGTCGAGCAGATCTTTCACCCGGCTGGACTCGCCGGTCGAGTAGCTGCGGCTGAGCGCGTGCAGCTTCTCGGCGAACTGCTGGCGAATGTCGGTAACGGCAATCGTGCGGACCGGCGCGCCGGGCGGGGCGGCCGTTCCAGGGTCGATCGTCAGGGTCGTCAGCCCGGCCAGCTCCTCGGGACGGACGATGACGTCAACCCGCGCATCGCTGAATCGACGGCCGGCGAGCATCGCGCTGACCCGGAACCGCCATGCCGGGCGCCCGTGCGCGTCCTCGGCCATTCGCGTCGGGGGCTCGACGTCGAAGACGAACAGGTCGCCATCGACGTCCTGATCGAGGGCAGCGCGTAGCAGCGCCGCGATGGCCTCGGCGTCGCCCGCACCGACGAACTCCCCCGAGCGCATGGCAAGGTCGATGTCCTTCGTCGCTCGCGCCATACCGGGCCGGCGCAATTCGACCGCGAGGCCGCCTTTGAGCACCCACCGGTCCGACGCGTCCGCGGCAAGGCGGTGCAGCATGCGGAGGAACGCGTGCCGGCGGCGCAGCCAGTTCAGGTCGCGTCCACCCGCCTCGGCGGCCATCCGCAGCCGGTCCTCGAGTGCCTGCCGATACGCGGCAGCGCAGCCGTACCCCGCGGTCACGAGCGCGCCGAGACAGAGTTGAGCGCGCGTTCGATGCCGAGTTCCGCGCGCGCGCCCAGCCCGGCGGCGGCGTCGCGCAAGGCCCGCGGAGTCACACCCATCACCAGCGCATCCGCTACCGCCGAAGCGAGCCCTTCCTGCGCCATCCCGGCACCGGAGCATTCGGCCAGCGCGCGGACCGGCGTGGTTACCCGGAACCCGTCGCGGTCCTCGATCTCGGCCGGACGAAGCGCTGCGCGATGCAGGACGACCGCCGGATCTTGACGCCGGAAGCCCGGCGGCACGGTCAGGTGCAGGCGCGCCGGGTTGACGTCGCCCAGGCTGTGCTGCGCCAGCGCGCTCTCGTGGCTCACCACCGCGGCCCCGGCCGCCCACAGCGACCAGCGGACGAGGTGGTCTTGATCGCTCACCGGCCAATCCGGCAGCCGGAAGAGCCCACGGTCGACCCGCTGCCAGTTGCCCCGATCGGCGTGGAACTTCTGCGCCTGATACGAGTAGCCGACGGACAGGGCCTGAGCAGCCGTGAAATAGCCATGCTGTGACCCGGCCAGCCGCAGCAGCGCGCGCCGCAGCTGCTGACGGTCGATGGGCACGTCTCAGGTTACCACGACAGTAAACTCAATGAGACTTTTAGTTCCGTGTTTCCATGATCTGCTGTTACTAAAGGTCAGCCGGCCTCGTACAGCCGGGCGTTCAGCTCGTCGAAGGTCGCCAGCAGCTGATCCGCGCCGCCGAACCGATCCGCGATCTCCGTGACACTCCCCAGCTCGGCGAGTGGCGGCACCTGCAGCACGCCCGGCTCGAGGTCCTGCGGGCCGTGCTCGACGTACTTGCGCACGATCTCGTCGACGACCTCGCGCGCCGACTCCCCCAGGCCGTCGAGAAACCTACGCTGCCGCACGGTGAACCGCGCCGCACGCTCGGCGCGCGAGAGCAACGGCGCGTCATAGGCGAGATGCAGCAGCAGGTCCAGCGGTTCGGCCTCGGGATGCCCGAGCTCGGCGGCCAGCTCGTCCAGGCTCGTCACCAGCACGGCATCGAGCGCGTCGACGAGCGCCCGGCGCGAGACCGCGTTCGCCCACTGGCGACGGATCGATTCGGCGTCGTAGCCGAGGTCGAGGACGCGATCCCGCACCCAGTGCTCGATCCGGATCACCCGCAACCGGAACCGCTCCTCGGCTTCGACGACGTACAGCACCGAACCGATGACGTGAACCTCCTGCCCGTTCAACACGAACCGTTGCGCGCGACGCATCACGTCATCGACAGCTTCGGACTCCTCGATCACATCACCGTCGGCCGGCTCGAGACGCCCGCCCGGCTCGACCTCGAACCCCGCCTCCGGCTCGTTGACCTCAGGCGGTTCGCCGTCGTCGTCCACCACCGGAGCGTCGAGGTCCGGCGCCGGGCCGTCGACGTCGGCATCCACCTCGCGCACGACCGGTCCGTCGAACCGGGGATCCGCGAACTTGGCCGTGACGCCGGTGAAGTCGATGACGGTGAAGTACTCCTTGCCCCGCTCCTCGTCCAGCCGGGTGCCCCGTCCCAGCATCTGCTTGAACCGGGCCATCGACTGCACCGGGGCGAAGAACACGATGGTGCGGACACTGGGCACGTCCACCCCTGTGGTGAGCAGGTCGGAGCTCGTCACGACCACGGGCACGGGCTCGTCGCCGTCCTGGAACTGCTCGAGCAGCCGCTTGCCCCGCTCGCCCTCGTTCGAGGTGATCCGGACCGCCCAGGTGGGGTGTGCTGCCACCAGGTCGGAGTTCAGGTTTCCGATCGCCTCGGCGAAGCGTGCCGCGTGATCCTGATTGACGCAGAACACGATCATCTTCGTCATCCGGTCGGTGCGGCGCAGGTAATCGGAGGCGAACGCGGCGGCGGCGCGGGTGCGCTCGATCGGGATCACGGTTCGTTCGAAGCTGCTCATCCCGTATTCACCGAGTGGCACCTCGTTGCCGTCGGCGTCCAGCGTCCCCTCCGGCACGTACAGGCCGTCGACGTCGATGGACAGCGGCGCGCGGATCACCTGGAATGGCGCGAGGAAGCCGTCCCGAATGCCCTGTCGCAGTGAGTACGTGTAGACGGGATCGCCGAAGTAGGCGAGGTTGTCGGCGCCGTCGTCCGAGCGCGGGGTTGCGGTCAGGCCGAGGTGCACCGCGCTGTCGAAGTGATCGAGAATCCTGCGCCACTCCGCATCTTCCCGCGCGCTGCCGCGGTGGCACTCGTCGACGATCACCAGATCGAAGAAGTCGCGGTCGTAGCCGGTGAAGAGTTCCCCGATGGAAAGCGCCTGGTACAGCGCGAAGTAGATGCGCTTGTGCGACTGGGGTTCCCCCTGGATCCGATGCACCTCGTCGCTGCCGAACATCGGCGAGAAGTACTGAAGGAGAGGGTCTTTCACCAGCACATCCCGATCGGCGACGTAGAGCACACGCGGGCGCGGATCCGGCGCGGCTACGCCCCGAGGCCAGTGCGCCTGCCACAGCACATGGACGAGCTGCGCGGCGAGCATCGACTTGCCGGTGCCGGTTGCCAGGACGACGAGGATGCGTCGCTGGTCGCGGGCGATCGCCCGGAGCACGTTCTGGGCTGCCAGGTGCTGGTAGTAGCGCATCTGCTTGATCTGCCCCGAACCCGGCACGGTGAGCTCACGGCTGTACGGCACCTCGAAGAAGCGCACGCCCAGCACATCGAGGTTCGCCGACGTCCGGTAGTAGGCCCACAGCTCGTCGAAGCTCCGGTAGCGCACGGCCTCCCGCTGAGTGCCCGCGTACAGGTCGATCTCGATGATCTTGCGCCCGTTGGTCGCGTACACGAGCGGCAGCCCGAGGCGCGTCCCGTAGTCCTTGGCCTGCTGCACCCCGTCGTATTCGCTGCGGATCGTCTTCTTCGCCTCGACCACCGCTATCGGATGGCCGGCGGGGTGTGTCAGCACGATGTCGGCGGCGAGCCGGCGGGCGCGGTGTACCCGGCCGCCGACGACCTGCCGCTCGGACGCGGTGATCGTATACTGCTCGGTGATCCGGTCGGCGGGCCAACCGGCAGCGTGCAGGGCGGGCATGATCAGCTCACGGATCGTCCGCGCTTCGTCACGGTCGGCCATCACACCGCCTCCACAGCGCAACCTACCCCGGTCGGGCCGCCGAGCCGGCATGCGATCCTCGCCGGGTGAACCCCGCACTGGAGATCGTCGCGCTGGGCATCACAGTGGCGATCGTGTCCGGGCTGGCCCGACGCTACGGCTGGTCCGCCCCGCTGCTGCTGGTGATCGTCGGCGTCGCCGGGTCGTTCGTCCCCGGCGTGCCGCGCTTCGAGCTGAATCCGCACATCGTGCTGATCGGCCTGCTGCCTCCGCTGCTCTACGCCGCGGCGATCCGCACCTCGCTCGTCGACTTCCGCGCCAACCGGGACGCGATCGTGCTGCTCTCGGTGGGCTGCGTCGCGTTCAGCACGGTGGCGGTGGGCCTGGCCGCCTGGTGGATCGTGCCGGCCGCGACGCTCGCCGCCGCCTTCGCGCTCGGCGCCGTCGTCGCCCCCCCGGACGCCGTGGCCACCACCGCGATCGCCCGCAGAATCGGGATGCCGCGGCGGCTGGTCACCATCCTCGAGGGGGAGAGCCTCGTCAACGACGCGACCGCGCTGGTCGCGCTGAACACCGCGATCGCCGCGATCACCAGCCATGTCACGGTGCTCTACGTCGCGGGCGACCTGGCCCTCGCCGCCGGCGGCGGGGTGGCCATCGGCCTGGCCGTGGCGTTCGTGCTCATCAGGATCCGCCGGCACATCACCGATCCGGTGGTCGACACCACGCTCTCCTTCGCCGCCCCGTACCTCGCGTTCCTCCCGGCGGAGGCGGCGCACTCCTCCGGTGTCCTCGCCGTCGTGGTCGCCGGACTGCTGCTCGGGCACAAGGCACCGATCGTGCAGACCGCCGCCTCCCGGATCGCGGAGAACATCAACTGGTCGACGGTGCAGTTCCTGCTGGAGAACGTCGTCTTCCTGCTGATCGGTCTGCAGATCCGCGGGATTCTCGACGGGGTCCGCTCGGCGCACGAGCGGTTCGGCGAGACCGTGGCGAGCTGCGCCGTCGTACTGGCCGCGGTGATCGTCGCTCGGGCGGTGTGGGTGTTCGGCGCTGCCGGCGCCTACCGGTTGGGGCCGCGCCGGCTGCGGGAACGGGCGTGGAGCTGGCAGGCCTCCACCGTGGTCTCCTGGGCCGGGATGCGCGGGGTGGTCACCCTGGCCGCGGTCTTTCTGCTCCCCGACGAGACGCCGTCGAAGGACCTGCTGCGGCTGATCGCGTTCGTCGTCGTGGTGGGAACCCTGCTGCTGCAGGGGCTGAGCCTGCCGTGGCTGGTGCGCACGCTGCGGCTGCCCAGACCGGACCCCGCCGAGGACGCACTGCAGGCCGCCACGATCGTCACCGAGGCGACCCACGCCGGGCTGGCCGTGCTGGACGAGATCCGCACCCCCGACGACCCGCCGGAGGTGATCGACCAGCTGCGCGACCGGGCCGACCGGCGGGCGAACATGGCGTGGGAGCGGCTCGGCCGATCGCAGGCCGAGATCGAGCCACCGTCGGTGGCCTACCGGCGGCTGCGGATGCAGATGCTCGCCGGCGAGCGGTCCTCGATCCTCGAAGCGCGCGACTCCGGGCTGGTGGCCGACGAGGTGCTGCGCAGCTCGCTCGCCGCCATCGACGTCGAGGAGTCGATGCTCGACCGGATCGAGGATGCCGAGGCGCGCGTGGACGAGGAGCTCACCGCGCCGCGGCTGCGCCCGGCCGACTGCGACCACCTGCGCACTTCCCCGCGTGTCCTGCCCGCCCGCACGCCCGGCGCGTGCGAGGAGTGCCTGCGCGACGGCACCACCTGGGTGCACCTGCGGCTGTGCCTGCACTGCGGGCATGTCGGCTGCTGCGACTCGTCGGTGGGCAAGCACGCCACCGGGCACTTCCACGAGCTGGGCCATCCGGTGATGCGCAGCGTGGAGCCGGGCGAGGCATGGCGCTGGTGCTACGTCGACGAGCAGGTCGGCTGACCCGACTTTGCCCCGCCCTGACACGCTCGGTGATCTCCACAGCGTGTCACAGCGGGGCAAAGTCGCGAAGACGGCGAAGGGGCGGGCCCGTTTCCGGACCCGCCCCCCGCGTGTGGACTACTCAGAAGTCCATGTCACCGCCGCCGGGCATGCCGCCGCCCGCAGGCGCGGCAGCCTTCTCCGGCTTGTCCGCGACCACTACTTCAGTGGTCAGGAACAGCGCGGCGATCGACGCGGCGTTCTGCAGCGCCGAGCGGGTGACCTTGCACGGCTCGACGATGCCCTCCTTGAACATGTCGACGTACTCACCGGTCTGCGCGTCCAGGCCGTGGTTGGCCGGCAGCGAGCGGACCTTCTCCGCGACGACGCCGCCCTCGAGGCCGGCGTTGATCGCGATCTGCTTCAGCGGCGCCTCCAGCGCGATGCGCACGATGTTCGCTCCGGTGGCCTCGTCACCAATGGGCAGGTCGAGCTTGTCGAACGCGGTCTTGGCGGCATCCAGCAGCGCCACACCGCCACCGGGCAGCAGACCCTCCTCGACGGCCGCCTTCGCGTTGCGCACGGCGTCCTCGATGCGGTGCTTGCGCTCCTTGAGCTCCACCTCGGTGGCCGCCCCGACCTTGATCACCGCAACGCCGCCGGCCAGCTTGGCCAGCCGCTCCTGCAGCTTCTCCCGGTCATAGTCGGAGTCGCTCTTCTCGATCTCGGCGCGGATCTGGTTGACCCGGCCCTGGATCTGCTCCGCGTCACCGGCACCCTCGACGATGGTGGTCTCGTCCTTGGTGGTGGTGAACTTGCGGGCCCGGCCCAGGTCGTCGAGCGTGGCATTCTCCAGCTTCAGCCCGACCGTCTCGCTGATCACCGTGCCGCCGGTGAGGACCGCGATGTCCTGCAACATGGCCTTGCGGCGGTCGCCGAAGCCCGGCGCCTTGACCGCGACAGACTTGAACGTGCCGCGGATCTTGTTGACCACCAGGGTGGCCAGCGCCTCGCCCTCGACGTCCTCGGCGATGATCGCCAGCGGCTTGCCGGTCTGCATGACCTTCTCCAGCAGCGGCAGCAGGTCCTTCACCGAGCTGATCTTCGACTCGACGATGAGCACGTACGGGTCGTCGAGGTCGGCTTCCATCCGCTCGGCGTCGGTGACGAAGTACGGGCTGATGTAGCCCTTATCGAAGCGCATGCCCTCGGTGAGCTCGAGCTCCAGACCGAAGGTGTTGCTCTCCTCGACGGTGATGACGCCTTCCTTGCCGACCTTGTCCATCGCCTCGGCGATCAGCTCGCCGACCGAGTTGTCAGCGGCCGAGATCGACGCGGTCGCCGCGATCTGCTCCTTGGTCTCGACGTCTTTGGCCTGGTTGCCCAGCACCTCGGAGACCGACTCGACGGCCTTCTCGATGCCGCGCTTGAGCGCCATCGGGTTGGCGCCGGCGGCCACGTTGCGCAGGCCCTCCTTGACCAGCGCCTGGGCCAGCACGGTGGCCGTCGTCGTGCCGTCACCGGCGACGTCGTCAGTCTTCTTCGCTACCTCCTTGACCAGCTCGGCCCCGATCTTCTCCCACGGGTCCTCGAGCTCGATCTCCTTGGCGATGCTCACGCCGTCGTTGGTGATCGTGGGCGCGCCCCACTTCTTTTCCAGCACGACGTTGCGGCCCTTCGGCCCGAGCGTCACTCGCACGGCGTCGGCGAGAACGTTCATGCCGCGCTCCAGACCGCGGCGGGCGTCCTCGTCGAACGCGATTAACTTGGCCATACGTGTCGTCCTTATCTGTAGGGGACTTGTACGACGCCCCGAGCCTCGATGCCCGCGACGGACGGCGCTCCTCGGCGCCTCACCGGGTCGGCGACGCTGGCACTCAGCCTAGCCGAGTGCCAACTCACTTTTAGCACTCACCCCCGGAGAGTGCAAGCGGGAGATACTGCGCGCCGTGACCGTTCTCGACGATGCCTATGGCGCGGTGCTGGACCAGCTGCCCGCGATCTCGGACGACGTCGGCTGGCGGCCGACAGGCTGCGCCGGCTGGACGGTGCGCGACCTGCTGTTCCACCTGCTCTCCGATACCCAGCGGGCACTGGTCGCGCTCGGCACCCCGGCCGAGGGACCGGCCGATGTCGACGCCGTGACGTACTGGGCGCCCTGGCAGCCCGGCACCGAAGGTGCGGCCAAGTCGCAGCGGGCCACCCGGATCATGGCGAGCAACTGGACCAGCGTGCGCTCGATCGCCGACCTCTACGCCGAGACGGCCCGGGCGGTGCTGGTCGGGATGCGGCGGCTGCCTGGTGACTCGCTGGTGGCGACGCAAGGACACGTGCTCACCGTCGACGACCTGGCGAGCACGCTGGCCGTCGAGGCGACGGTGCACCAGCTTGATCTCGGTCTTGGCGTCGCGTCGGCGTCCGGACTCGCCGAGGTACGGCGGGTGCTGGAGGGCCTGCTTGGCCGCGCGGCACCGGCCGAGTGGGACTCGGACCGGTACGCGCTGGTCGGCACCGGGCGGGCGGAGCTGACCGAGGCGGAGCGGGCGTGGCTGGGCGCTGACGCGGACCGCCTGCCGCTGTTCGGTTGAGACCCGGCACACGAACCGGCCCGGCTCGCCGAAGCGAACCGGGCCGGTCGGTAGTTCGAGTGGTTCAGCTGACGATTCGGACGCCGTCAGCCTGCGGGCCCTTGGGACCCTGGGCGACCTCGAACTCCACCCGCTGGCCTTCGTCCAGCGAACGGTAGCCGTCGGACTGGATGGCCGAGTAGTGGACGAAGACGTCCTGCCCGCCGTCTACGGCGATGAAGCCGTAGCCCTTCTCGTTGTTGAACCACTTGACGGTGCCCTGTGCCACGTGCACTCCTTGCTCTGTGCCCTGCGGGCCCTATTCCGGCTTCACACTTCGTGAGGCCGGGGTCTTCGTTCCTCGGTCCCGCTTCACTGCAGTGCACGCGCGCACGGGTGCCCGCGTGGTACTTCGCTAGTCGAAACGCTCGTCACTACGACCGGCCCGGACGGTACACGGCCGGGCGCGGCTGCGCCAGACACGGCCGATCAACCGATGCCTGCTCGTGACGTCCCCGGCGTCTGATCACCTTTTCCCGGGGGCTGACCGGAATGCTGGGCCCGATACGGGCACTGGCGGGGAAAACGTGATCGACTTCGTCGTCCACAGGCACAACGTCGTCGTCCACAGATCGCCGACGGCGGTTCCGCAGAAGGGCCGAATCGCGTCGGCTGGACGGTATGCGCTCACTTCCCGCCGCAGTGGTGTTCGACCGCGAGCAGGCGCGAGACTGCGGATGGTCGGACTCGGCCCTGAGCCGCGCCGTTCGGGCAGGGCGGCTGCAGCGGGTGCGCCGTGGCCTGCTCACGGCGTGCCAGGACGACCCGCTGGCCGAGGTCGTCGCCGCCACGCGCGCCTGCCGTGGCTCCGTGCTGAGCCATCGCTCGGCCGCCCTGCTGCTCGGGCTGCCCGTCCTGCACCCGCCGACCCGTCCCGAGCTGACCGTCGCTCCCAGCGGCACGGGCGACGTCGCGGCCGCCCACCTACACCGGGCCGCACTGCCCGATCGCCATATTCGGGTCGTCGACGGGGTACGGGTCACAGCGCCTGACCGGACCGTCGTCGACATCGCCCGCTCCCTGCCGACGGCCGCCGCGGTGGTCACCGCCGACGCCGCGCTGCGCACGGGCCTCACCGACCTGCCGGGCATCGAGGCGGTCCTGCTCGACTGCTGGACCTGGCCGGGCATTCGCCGGGCGAGCCGTTCCCTCGCCTTGGTCGACGCGCGTGCCGAGTCGCCGCTGGAGTCGGTGAGCCGATTTGTGCGCGGCTGGCTGCGCCTGCCTGCGCCGCAGCTGCAGGTCGCGCTGCACGACCCGTACGGCGTGTTCCTCGGCCGTGGCGACTTCTACTGGGACGAGTTCGGCGTACTCGGCGAGGCGGACGGCGCCGTCAAGTACGACGACCGGGAGGAGCGGATCCGCGAGAAGCGGCGCCAAGAGGCGCTCGAGGACACCGGTCTGGTCGTCGTCCGGTGAGGATGGCCGGATGTCGCGCACCGGCCCGGGCAGCTTCGGGACCGGGTGAGCCGGGCATTCGACCGGGGGCGCCAGCGCGATCGATCAGGTTTTCCCCGCCAGTGGTCGGTTCGGGTCCGCTGAACCGGTCATCCGCGGGGAAAACGTGATGCACTTGCCGCGGCCGCCGACGCGGGACGCGCTCACAGCAGGCCGGCGGCGCGCATCCCCTTCAGTGTCGGTGGGATGACCGCGGTGGGCACGGCGCCGTCGGCGATCGCGTCCAGGGTCTTCAGCCCGTCCCCGGTGTTGTAGATCACCGCCTCCCGCGACGGGTCCAGCGCGCCCGATGCCACCAGCTTGGCGAGCACCGCGACGGTGACCCCGCCGGCGGTTTCGGCGAACACGCCGGTGGTGCGGGCCAGCAGCCGGATGCCGTCGCGGATCTCGTCGTCGCTCACTGCCGCGATCGCCCCGCCCGACCCTCGCACGGCGTCCAGCGCGTACGGCCCGTCGGCCGGGTTGCCGATGCCGAGCGACTTGGCGATGCCGGTCGGCCGGACCGGCGTCACCACGTCGAGCCCCTTCTCGAACGCGGTCGCGATCGGCGCGCAGCCCGCCGACTGCGCGCCGAACACCCGCCAGGTCGACGGCGGCACGAGCCCGGCGGCGACCAGCTCGCGAAATGCCTTGTTGATCTTGGTCAGCATCGACCCGGACGCCATCGGGGCCACATACTGCGCCGGCAGCCGCCAGCCGAGCTGCTCGGCGACCTCGAAGCCGAGCGTCTTGGATCCCTCCGCGTAGTAGGGACGGACGTTGACGTTGACGAAGCCGGTCGACTCGAACTCGTCGGTCTCGGCCAGCTCGCTGCAGAGCCGGTTGACGTCGTCATAGGAGCCGTCGACCCCCACCAGCGTCCCGCCGTAGACGGCCGACTGGACGATCTTGGCCGGCTCCAGGTCGGCCGGGATGAACACGATCGACCGCATCCCGATACGAGCCGCGTGCGCAGCCACCGAGTTCCCCAGGTTCCCGGTGGACGCGCAAGCGATCCGGTCGAAGCCGAGTTCCCGTGCCGCGGTGATCGCCACGGAGACAACACGGTCCTTGAACGAATGCGTCGGGTTGGCCGAGTCGTCCTTGACCCACAGCGGGGCGGTGAAGCCCAGCTCGTCGGCGAGCCGGTCGGCACGGATCAGCGGCGTCATCCCCGTACCTGAGTCGACCCGGGTGGCGGAATCGTGCCCGACCGGCAGCAGGCCCGCATAGCGCCAGATCGAGTGCGGTCCGGCTTCGATGTCGGCGTGGGTCACCCCGGCGAGCAGGTCGGTGTCGTAGCCGATCTCGAGCGGTCCGAAACACTCGTAACAGGCGTGCTGCGCGCCGAGCGGGTAGCGGGCGCCACAATTGCGGCACACCAGGTCGGAGGCGGGGGACGTGACGACAGCAGTCATGGGTGCGAGGCCTTTCTCCTCATCTTCCCCCGGTCGCGTTACCGCGCCGGGGACGGAGTTGGCACCTGCATGCGGCGGGCCTTGCAGCGCGATCACATGTGGTTGCCGGGGCTTCGTCGGGCCGTATCCCTCAGCCCCTCTGGATAAGGGTTTGTTCAGTTGTGCGGGTCAGTGTCTCACAGGCCGAGGTCAGCTGTAGTCGGTGCTGAGCACGACGACGATCGGGCCGGCGGGCAGGCCGTCGAACTTCGCCTTCACCCGTTTGATCGAGGGGAACTGCCGCTGCAGCTGCACCGCGGCCGGCTGCGCCGCCGGGTCGGTCGGGTCGTAGTAGGCGCACGTCGACACGATGTCGTCGTGGACCTCGCCGACCGAGGTCACCGTCCAGCCGCCCTGCTGGAAGCGGGTGCGGGCGGTGTCGGCCAGCCCGGGCGTCGCGGTGTTGTCGAGCACCACGAGCGGCACCGGGTGGGCGCCGGTGAGCGCGCCGGATGCCGCCGTCGTTGCCGGCGCGCTGCTGCGGCTCGGCACCGCGCTGCGGGGCACCGTGGATGTGCTGGGTGCGGGCGACTCGGCCGTGGCGATCGCTTTGCTCGCCTGGCGGCCTTTCGGGTTCTGCAGCGCGACCACCGCTACGACGGCCGCGGCGATCCCGATCGCCACGAGCACAGCGCCCACGACGAGGTCGACACGCCTTCGCGACGGAGGGTCGGGCGCGGCGTGCGACACGGCCGCAAGGGTAGACGTCGCGGATCAGCCGCGACGGCGGCCGGCGCCCCAGGGGGCTCAGACGTCGATGCCGAGCCGGCGGGCGCTGCGTTGCCGCTGCCGGCTGGCGCGCAGCCGCCGCAGTCGCTTGACGAGCAGCGGGTCAGCGGCCAGCGCCGCCGGCGTGTCGATCAGGGTGTTGAGCACCTGGTAGTAGCGGGTGGCCGACATGTCGAACAGCTCGCGGATCGCCTGCTCCTTCGCACCGGCGTACTTCCACCATTGCCGCTCGAAGGTGAGGATTTCGCGGTCGCGGCGGGCGAGGCCGCCGTCATCCGTCGCCTGCGCGTCCGCCGGTGCATCCGCCTGCACCGCGGGGTCGCCGGCCGGGGCGAACTCCATGGTGGCTCCCTGTGCAACGTATCGGGCCGGTGCGATCCGCGACGGACGGCCACCGTGCTCCAACCGTAGCGAATCCCACGCTTGTCATTCTCTGGCCAGTGAACCACGCAGCGCCGGTCCAGGCTGGCATCGGCACGCTGTGGATAACCGGATCGGTATCCACAGATCTTGCTAGGCGGTAGTGCCGAGCCGGTTCGCCCGGCGAGGCTTCAGCCATGGCCTCGCTCGCCGACCCCGATGAGCTCGACGTGGTCGCCGCGCGCATCGAACGGCACGCCGACCAGCTGCGCGAACGGGCCAGCCGGCTCGTCGCGGCGGCCGACGCGGTGGGCTGGCACTCGGTGGCCGCCGGGGCGTTTCGCGCCGAGGTCGGAGGGGTCGCCGCGGCCTTCCGGCGCGCCGCCGACCGGGTGGACGACGCCGCGCATGCCCTTCGCCGGCACGCCGCGACCGTCCGGCGGGTGCAGGACCTCCTGGCCGCCGCCGAGCGCGCCGCCGACGCGGGCGCGCACGGACTCGAGCACCTCGCCGGCGACGCACTGCACCTGGTCGGGCTCTAGGAGGTCGGCATGAACGCGATCTCGGTGCGCGGCGGAGTCGGCGGCGTCGAGGCGCGCTGCGACGACATGGTGGCGGCCGCCCGGCTCTTCGGGAACGCCGCGTCAGACACGGGCGGGCAGGCGTTCGCCCTGCACGGCTACCTGCTCCACCCCGTAGTGGCCGCGAGCGCCGCCCTCGACCCCGCCGGGGTCGCGTGCTTCGAGGCCGCGCTGGCCGACGCGCTCGACGGGCCGCACGGCGTCAGCCTGCTCGCGGTGCGCTGCGCCGGACTGGACGCCGGCCTGCGCGCGGCCGCCGCCGCCTACCTCGGCGCCGACCGGCTCGACGAGCGGTTCGCACCTGACCTGGACCTGCTCGCCAACCTGCCGCACACGGTCGACCGGTCCGGCGGTCGGCTGCTGCACGGCGACCTCAGCGGTGCCGGGCAGGGCTTGCTGACCGGCGACCCGCAGCTCGCCGATCTGGCTGTCGGCGGCGTGGCCGGTCTCTTCGCCGGGCAGGTGCCGCTCGGCTCCTCCGCGATGGGCGGGCTGTTCGCCGACGGCATCCCCGTCGTCAGCCCGCTCGGCCCGGATCCGGTCGCGGACGACAGCGGGCCGCCCCGCTCGCTTGCCGACGTCGTCGCCGGGCTCGACCGGCGCAACCGCGGCGGCGACGGCGAGATCGACGTGCGGCTGCTCGACCGGCCCCGCGGCGGTCGGCGGCACGTCATCGTCGACATCCCCGGCACGAAGGACTGGTCGCTCGCCCGTCACAACGACGACATCACCAGCCTCGCCACCAACCTGCGCGCGCTCGGCGGTGAGACCACCTCCTACGAGCGGGGCGTGCTCGAGGCGATGCGGCTGGCCGGCGTCCGGCCTGACGACGACGTGCTGCTGGTCGGGCACAGCGAGGGCGGGCTGGTCGCGGTCGACACTGCGGCGCACCTCGCGCGCAACCCCGGCTTCCACGTGACCCATGTCGTCACGGCGGGCGCGCCGATCGGCGGAATCGTCGGGCGGGTGCCGTCCAGCGTGCAGGTGCTGGCGATGGAGAACGAGAGCGACGTCGTCGCGCACCTCGACGACGCGGAGAACCCCGACCGGGCCAACGTCGTCACCGTGGGAGTCCGCCGGGGCAAGAGCGCGATCCTGGCCAGCCACGACCTGCACGGCAGCTACCTGCCCGGTGCCGGCGACGTCGACGCCAGCGCCGACGCGTCCGTGCGCGCCTACCTTGCCGGGCTGGGCGGATTCCTCGGCGCGAGCCGCGTCCGCACCGTGACCTACCAGGTGACGCGGGCCTACCGATGACAACCGTTGCCCGGTCGCCGCCGACGCGGCACGATCGCGCCATGCAGGGACTCATGCAGCAGACGCCGCTCACCATCAACATGATCTTCCGACGGGCGGAGCAGTACTGGCCCTCCCGCGTCGTCGCCACCCGGACCGTCAGCGGTGTCGAACACGCGACCTACGCCGAGGTCATCCGCGACACCCGGCGCACGGCGGCCGCGCTGGACGCGCTGGGCATCGGCGGCGACGCCCGGGTCGGCTCGTTCGCCTGGAACACGGCGCGGCACCTGCAGCTGTACTTCGCGGTGCCGGGCACCGGCCGGGTGCTGCATACCCTGAACATCCGCTACTTCCCGGAGCAGATCCTCTACACAGTCGACCACGCCGAGGATGAAGCGATCTTCGTCGACCGTTCGCTGCTGCCGCTGTTCGGCGAGCTGCTGCCGAAGATGGGCACCGTTCGGCACGTCGTGGTGATGGACGACGGGGGGAGCGCCGAGCTCCCCGACGACCCGCGCGTGCTGCGCTACGAGGAGCTCGTCGCCACCGCGGACGAGCTCGACTTCAGCGAGCGGATCACCGACGAGCAGCAAGCCGCGGCCCTCTGCTACACCACCGGGACGACAGGCAACCCGAAGGGCGTGCTCTACTCGCACCGCTCGACCTGGTTGCACGCCAACGCCGGGCTGACCGCCTGCGCGGCCCGGGTCACCGATCGCGACAACGTCATGCCGGTCGTGCCGATGTTCCACGCGATGGCATGGGGGATCCCCTACACCGCGTTCATGGCGGGCGCGAACATCACGCTGCCCGGCCCGGACCTCTCACCGGCGGCGCTTGTCGAGCTGATGGAGTCCGAGCGGGTCACCTACGCCGCGGGCGTGCCGACGATCTGGATGGGCATGTTGCCGCTGCTCGCCGGGCGTGACGTCTCGGCGCTCGACCGGGTCATGTGCGGCGGGTCGGCCGTGCCCAGGTCGCTGTCGGAAGGGTGGCGGGCGGCGGGCGGCGTGCCGATCACCCAGGGCTGGGGGATGACCGAGACCTCGCCGGTCGCGTCGATGACGACGCTGCGCGCCGAGCTGGTCGACGCAGACGACCACGCGAAGGCCGACGTGCGGGCGACTGCGGGGATGGCGCTGCCCGGGCTGGAGATGCGCATCGTCGACACCGAGACCGGCGAGATCCTGCCGTGGGACGACGGCGCCAGCGGCGAGGTGCAGGTGCGCGGGCCATGGGTCGCCCGCCAGTACTACCGCAGCGACGAGCCGGGCGAGCAGTTCAGCGCCGACGGCTGGCTGCGCACCGGGGACGTCGGCGCGATCTCGCCGGACGGCTACCTGCGCCTGGTCGACCGCACCAAGGACCTGGTCAAGTCCGGCGGGGAGTGGATCAGCTCGGTCGAGCTGGAGGGGCACCTGATGGGACACCCGAAGGTGGCCGAGGCGGCGGTGATCGCGGTGCCCCACCCGAAGTGGATGGAGCGCCCGCTCGCCTGCGTCGTGGTGAAACCGGGCGAGACGATGACCAAGGACGAGGCGCTGGACTTCCTGGCCGAGCGGTTCACGTCCTGGCAGCTGCCCGACGACGTCGTGTTCATCGACGAGATCCCCAAGACCAGCGTCGGCAAGTTCTCCAAGAAGACGCTGCGCGACCGGTTCGCCGACTACCAGCTGCCGACGGCCTGAACGGGGCGAACACCCGCGGACCCGGCCGCGCTCCGGCGGCCAGCGGCCGGCGGCCGCGTCATAGGCTCTTGCGGTGACCTACCGCGCCGCGGACGACCGCTACGACAGGATGACCTACCGCCGCTGCGGGCGCAGTGGGGTCAAGTTGCCGGCCATCTCGCTGGGCCTGTGGCACAACTTCGGCGACGAGCGGCCCCTCGATCGGCAGCGCGCGATCCTGCGCCGGGCGTTCGACCGCGGCGTGACCCACTTCGACCTGGCGAACAACTACGGGCCGCCCTACGGCAGCGCCGAGACGAACTTCGGTCACGTGCTGGCCACCGACTTCAGGCCGTACCGCGACGAGCTGTTCATCTCCACCAAGGCGGGCTGGGACATGTGGCCCGGCCCGTACGGCGAATTCGGCTCGCGCAAGTACTTGCTGGCATCGCTCGACCAGTCGCTGCGCCGACTGGGGCTCGACTACGTCGACGTCTTCTACTCCCACCGTTTCGACCCGGACACCCCGCTGGAGGAGACGATGGGCGCGCTGGACACCGCGGTGCGCTCCGGCCGCGCGCTCTACGCCGGCATCTCGTCGTACTCGGCGGAGCGGACGCGGGACGCGGCCCGGATCCTGCGCGAGCTGGGCACGCCGCTGCTGATCCACCAGCCGTCGTACTCGCTGCTCAACCGCTGGATCGAAGCCGGCCTGCTCGACACGCTGGCCGCCGAAGGCGCCGGCTGCATAGCGTTCTCCCCGCTCGCGCAGGGGATGTTGACGTCGAAGTACCTCGACGGCGTGCCGGCCGACTCACGGATGGCGGAGAACTCGTCGCTGTCACGCGAGATGCTCAACCAGCATAACCTCGACCACATCCGTGCGCTGAACACCGTCGCGCAGCGGCGTGGCCAGTCGCTGGCGCAGATGGCGCTGGCCTGGTGCCTGCGCGATCCGCGAGTCACCTCGGTGCTGGTGGGCGCGTCCAGCGTCGCGCAGCTCGAGGACAACCTCGGCGCGCTGGACAACCTGGCGTTCACCGACGACGAGTTGGCCGAGATCGACGAGCACGCGGTCGAGGGCGGAATCGACCTGTGGCGCACGAGCGCGACCTCCTGACCGAACCCGCCGAAGCCGCCCGTCCGGGCGGCAGCTGGCTCATCGTCGTGGCGATGGTGCTCACCGGCCTCACCATGCGCACCGCGGTCACGAGCGTCGGCGCGGTGCTCGACGAGATGCAGGCAGGCCTGCACGTCTCGAGCGGGCTGGCCGGTGTGATCACCACGCTGCCGGTCGTCTGCTTCGCGGCGATCGGTGCGGCCGCGCCGCGGCTGGCCCACCACATCGGCGAGCACCTGTTGCTGGTGGCCTCGCTGCTGCTGATGACGCTCGGGCTGGTGCTGCGCGCGATCGCCGGCTCGGTCTGGGTCTTCCTGCTGCTCAGCGTGCTGGCGCTCACCGGCGGGGCGATCAGCAACGTCGTCATGCCGAGCCTGGTGAAGCGGCACTTCCCGGACCGCATCGGCATCATGACCGCGACGTACACGACGGCGCTGGCCGTCGGCACGACCATCGCCGCCGGGCTTACCGTGCCGATCGGCCGGCTGGCGCCGAGCGGGGACAGCTGGCGGCTCGGCCTGGGCTCGTGGGCCGTGCTCAGCGCGCTCGCCGTGCTGCCCTGGCTTCCCACCCTGCACGGCGACCGCCCCGAACCGGGCTCGCCGCGGGCACTGTCGCCGGTGCGGCTGGTGCGCAGCCGCACCGCGTGGGCGCTCGCGCTCTTCTTCGGCGCGCAGTCGTTCCAGGCGTACGTCGCGTTCGGCTGGTTCGACAAGTTCCTGCGCGACCACGGAATCAGCGCCGCCGAAGCCGGCTGGCTGGTCGCGTTCTACGCCGCGCTGACCATCCCGGTCTCGATGGTGATGCCGGTGCTGGCGGTGCGCGGTCAGCGCCGGCTGCTCGCCGTGCTCACCGCGCTCTACGTCGTGGCGTACGCGGGGATGATCCTCGCGCCGGTCGGCGGCGTCTGGGCGTGGATGCTGCTCTCCGGCGTGGCCAGTGGCATGTTCCCGCTGGCGCTGACCATGATCGGGCTCCGCACGAGAGTGCCGGAGACGACGGCCGCCCTCTCGGCGTTCACGCAGTGCATCGGTTACCTGATCGCCGGCGCCGGTCCGCTGCTCGTCGGCGTGCTGCTCGGCGCGACGCACAGCTGGACCGGCCCGTTCGTGCTGCTCTACGCGGTGCTCGCGCTGGCGCTGGTATCCGGCTGGCGTGCCGGACAGCGGTGTTACGTCGACGACGAGCTGCCCGCGCCCCCCACCCGTCCTTGTTGATCTTGGACTAGTGGTCGAATATCGACCACTAGTCCAAGATCAACAGTGGCGGATGGGCGGCGACCAAACGTGGAGTTGACGGGGCGGTCCATACGCTGGCAACCGCGTTCGAAGAACTCCGGCGGCGACGCGGCCGCGCCGCCGTCGTGGCACACGGCGGGAGGCAGGATGCACACACACTTGCGACGCTCAACGGCGTTCGTGGCAGCAGCGGTCACCGGCATCGGAGTAGCCACCGCGGCGACCGCTCCGGCCGGAGCAGCGCCGCCGCAACCCAACACCCCGAGCGGGTGCCAGCTGGCCAACGGCATCAAGCACGTCGTCCAGATCATGTTCGACAACGTGCACCTGACCCGCGACAACCCCAACGTCGCCAGCGACCTCGAGCAGATGCCCCACCTGCTGAACTTCCTCGAGCGCAACGGCGTGATGATGGCCAACACGCACAACGTGCTGGTGCACACGGCGACGAACTTCGTCAGCAACATCACCGGGCTGTATCCGGACCGCACCGCGATCACCCAGTCGAACAGCGGCTCCTATTACGACCCCGCCGGGAACACGCACACCGACGTGTCGTTCGCGTACTGGACCGCGCCCGTCTACGACCCGTCCGGCCCGTCGACCGACACCGGCTACAACATGCGCTACACGGCCGACCGCAACAACGTCCCGAACAACACGAACGTCAACGTGCCGGCACCCTGGGTGCCGTACACCCGCGCCGGCTGCAACGTCGGCCAGGTGGGCATGGCCAACACCGTGCTGGAGAACACGAACATCGACATCCCCACGGTCTTCGGGCCGAACTCAGCGCAGGCCGCCGAGGCGAAGGCCAACCCGACCAAGGCCGCGGCTGACTTCGTCGGCTTCGCCGTGCACTGCGCGAAGACGTCGGCGATGTGCGCGACCGGGCAGCCGGACTCCCTGCCCGACGAGCCGGGCGGCTACACCGGCTACAAGGCACTGTTCGGCAACGCCGAGGTGCAGCCGGCGATCAGCCCGTCCGGGCCGGTGAAGGCGCTGAACGGCACAGTGATCACTGACGGTAAGGGAAATGTGGGCTTCCCCGGATTCGACTCGCTGACGCCCAACAACTCACTCGGGTACGCCGCGCAGATGCTGGAGCACGGCGTGCAGGTTGCGAACATCTACGTGTCCGACGCGCACAGCGACCACTCCGCGGCAAACACTGGCGACTTCGGCCCGGGCGAGCAGGCGTACGAGCAGCAACTGCACGCATACGACACCGGCTTCCAGCAGTTCTTCACCCGGCTCGCCGCCGACGGGATCACCCCGGCCAACACGCTGTTCGACGTGACGACAGACGAGGGTGACCACTTCTCCGGCAGCGCGCCGACGCCAGCGGGCTGCACCGGAATGCCCGGCAACTACTGCACGTATTCGGTGAAGTCCGAAGTCAGCGTCAATCTCCCCGGTCTGCTCGCCACGCAGAAGCACGACACGACGAGCTTCGCCATTCACAACGACCCGGCGCCGGCGCTCTGGGTGACCGGGAATCCGGCGCGCAACGATCCGTCGGTGCGCCGGCTCGAGCGCGACATCTCCTCGCTGCGGATAACCAACCCGCTCACCGGCGCGACCGACAAGGTCGCCTATCAGATGGCCGACCCGGTCGAGGAGAAGATCCTGCATTTCGTCAGTTCCGACGCCGCGCGCACGCCGACGCTCACCTTCTTCTCCGGCGAGGACGAGTACGTGACGGGCGGGCCGCCGAATTGCAACAGCCCGTGCGTCTCCGTCTCCACGAAGTCCCCGAGCTTCGCGTGGAACCACGGGGGTCTCTGGCCCGACATGCAGGACATCTGGGCGGCCTATGCCGGGCCGGGAATCCGCTCGCGCGGCGTCGACAGGACGACATTCACCGACCAGGTCGACATGCGACCGACGGTGCTCGCGCTGACCGGGCTGCACGACGACTATCCGGTGGACGGGCGCGTGCTGGTCGAGATCACCTCGCCGTGGGCGCTGCCCCGCGCGTTGCGCGAGCACGCCGGGACGGTGCGCGCATTGGGTCTGGTGTACAAGCAGATCCTGGCCACGACCGGCCCGTTCGCCATGGACACGCTGGAGGCGTCGACCCGTGCGCTCGCCAGTGGCAGCTCGTCCAACGACGCGACGTACAACCGGATCGAAGCGCTGCTCAACGCGCTGGACACCTGGCGTAACCGGGTCGCGGACCAGATCGGCGGACAGCTGCTGGATGCCGCATTCCACGGCCGGCCGGTGGACGAACGGCAGGCACGCGCGCTGATATTCGAGGCCTACCTGCTACTCGCCGCGGCACGCGCATTGGGCCGCTAAACCCCGGTCGTCCCCGGATCGTGCAACTGCTTCCCGCGTGACTCGGAAGGGACTTGCACGATCCGGGGCGATTGGGGGCTATCCGTTTGCCGACTGATTCGCTATGGTCGGCAATCGTGTCGCGGTTGCTTTCGCGCATTCTTGTCCTGATGGTCGCATGCGCGGCCATCGTAGGACTGGTTGCGCCACCTGCAGGCGCCGTTGTGACTCCGCCACGAGTCGGTGCGCGAAGTGGCTCCAACACCGAGATGGTGATGTCCGGCACGGGGCCTGGTCAGGGAGTCACCGGGTTCATCGCGAACCCAGACAACCCCTTCGACCCAATCAACGGCTATCCGACAAGTAATCCGACGACGGGATTCACCCCGAAGGATGAAGGTTTCGCGGGGGTCATCTACGGCAGCCCGACCGACGGCAGCCCGGCGCTCACGCTGTATTGCATCGACATCTCGACGGACACCTGGGGCGGGATCGGCTACCAGCTGGGCACCTGGAGTTCGGCCGAAGTGCCGAATGTGGGGTACGTGGCGCGGATTCTGAACAGCTACTACCCCGCGGTGCCCGGTCAGCCGGCCGGACTGAGTGAGTCGCAGAAGGCGGCCGCCGTTCAGGCGGCCATCTGGTTCTTCAGCGACCGGTACGTCCTGAACACCGGCGATTCCCTGCACAGTACGACCGCCGCTATTGTGGCCGCGGCCCTCGCCGCTGGCCCGATTACCCAGCCACCTCCGCCGAGCGTCACCATCACGCCGACAGCCGCGAGCGGACCGGAGGGCTCGGTGGTCGGACCGTTCACCGTTACGTCGAGTACGACGGGTACCGCCGCCGTGACCGCGACCGGCGGCCAGATGTTCTCCGACGCTGCCGGCACCACCCCTATTGCGAACGGCGCAACTGTTCCGTCCGGTCAACAGATCTGGCTGAGATCCACCGGCCCACAAGTCGCCGTTCTTCAGGCGACGGCGCATGCCACCGTGCCGTCGGGAAACGTCTACCTGTACGACGGCAACACGCCGGGTGTCGATGACGCGCAGAAGCTCATCCTTTCCCAGCCGGCCGAATTGACCACGACGGTCAAGGCCGCCGCGGAGTTCCTGCCCACTGGTTCGCTCGTCGTCGAGAAGACCGTTGCCGGACCGGCTGCCGGTCACCAGGGCCCCGTGACGATCGTCGTGGAGTGCGGCGGCATCGTTCTCTCACCGGCGTTCTCCATCGATGCCGGCGCTCCGGCAGGCACCAGCTCGCACACCTACTCGAACATCCCCGCCGGCTCGACCTGCACGGTCGACGAGACCCACGACGGCCATACCAGCGCCGTCACGGTGACGGTCACGGGTGACGGGCAGCAGGTCACGATTCCCTCCGGCAGCAGCGTCACTGCGAAGATCACCGACACCTACGACTACGTCCCCGGCCAGCTGGTCGTGAACAAGTCGATCGCCGGGCCGGGCACCGGGCTGCAAGGCGAGGTCGTCATTCGGCCGACGTGCAGCGGCACCGCGTTGCCGGCGTTCACCATCCCCGCCGGCGCGCCGGCCGGAGAGCGGTCGAAGACATACGACAACATCGCCGCCGGCAGCGTCTGCACAATCAACGAGACCAGCAACGGCCAGAACAGCGCGGTCACCGTGACGGTCACCGGCAACGGCCAGCAGGTCACCGTACCGGCCGGCGACGTCGTCGACGCCGACCTGACGGATACTTATGCGCTGAATCCCGGCTCGCTCGTCGTCGACAAGACGATTGCGGGCAGCGGCGCGGGCCTACAAGGCCCGATCACCATCAACGTCACCTGTGTCGCGGACGGCGTCACGACCACGCTTTCACCATTCAACATTCCGGCAGGTGCGACGGGCACTCCGTCACACACCTACACCGGCATCGCCGGCAACTCCGTCTGCACCATTGTGGTGACCGACGACGGCAGCATCAACGGCACGGTCGGGGTGAGTGAGAAAGGCAGCGGTATCGAGGTCGTCGTTCCGCCAGGCGGCTCCGTGACGGCCGCCCTGACCGACACGTACAGCACCGGCGACCTGATCGTCAACAAGACCATCGACGGCGACGCCGCCGGCCACCAGGGCGCGGTCACCATCCACACCGTCTGTGGCACGACGGCGCTTCCCGACTTCGTGATTCCCGCCGGGACGCCCGCCGGCACGGCGTCGCGGTCCTACCCGGGGGTCGCACTCGCCGGTACCACTTGCACCGTCACCGAGACGGTCGATGGCAGCAGCAGCACCGTCACCGTGCAGACCAGCGGCAGCCCGCAAACCGTCACGATCACCGGCAACGACAGCGCAACCGCCACCGTCACCGACACATATACCTTCGTTCCTGGCTCGCTCACCGTGAACAAGACGATCAGCGGGGCGTCGGCGGGTAGCCAGGGGCCGGTGACCATTCAGGTCGACTGCGGCGAGCAGGTGGCAACTCCCGACTTCACGATCCCGGCGGGTGCGACAGGCCCGCAGTCGCACACCTACACCGGAATCCCGGCCAATACCGCATGCACTGTCACGGAAACGGCCAACGGCAGCACGAGCACCGTCTCGGTCACCACGACCGGCAGCCCGCAGGACGTCACGATCCCTGCAGGTGGGACGGCGACCGCTGGCATCACCGACACGTACAGCCCGACGCCCGGCTCCCTGCTGGTGCGCAAGACGATCACCGGCCCGACCGCCGGACAGCAGGGCCCCGTCACGATTGCCGTGAGCTGCGGCGGCAGCGCCCTGCCCAGCTTCGTCATCCCGGCAGGCACCAAGGCCGGCACCGTCTCGCACGCGTTCGACGGCATCCCGGCGGGCTCGGCGTGCACGGTCGACGAGACGTCCGACGGTGGTACGGCGACCGTCATGGTCACCGTCGAGGGCGCGACGCAGCAGGTCACCGTGCCGGCGGGCGGCGTCGTCAGCGCGACCATCACCGACACGTACACCGACACTCCGGGTTCGTTCCGCGTCACGAAGACGCTCGCCGGCGCCGGGGCGGGCAAGCAGGGTCGCATTGGCATCCTCGTGCTCTGCGGCGGGCCGGTGCACATCTACGCGTTCCTGATCCCCGCGGGTACGGCGGCGGGTGACGTTACGCGAGTGTTCAACGGCATCCCGGCCGGCTCGACGTGTGCGGCCCTGGAAGTCGTGAACGGCCACAACGACGCGGTGACGGTCGCCACCGCCGGCAACGGGCAGCGCGTCACCGTGCCGGCCGCGGCTACGGTGAGCGCGCACATCACCGACACGTTCACCGCCGTCGTTCCGATCACGCCGATCACGCCGATCACGCCGATCCTTCCGGCAACCGGTCCGAGCGCGCCCGTCCCGGGACTGTTGGGCTTTGCGGGGCTCGCCATACTCGTCGGCACCGGGCTCGTCCTCGTCGCGCGTCGCCCGCGCCCGGACCGCTGACTGGTTCTCTGCCCTGGGCGAACGCACGGCACGATCGACAGCCATCGCGGGTTTGACCGGGCATGGCCGACGATGCTCTGGACGCCTACTCCGCAGCGGTCGTACACGTCGCCGAGACGGTGCTGCCCAGCGTGGCGAGCCTCTCGGTGCGAACCCGGCGCGGGCACGGCGCCGGAAGCGCGAGCGCGCTGACCGCCGACGGGTTCCTGCTCACCAGCGCGCACGTCGTCGAGGGAGCCGAGCGGGCCACGGCCGCGTTCAGCGACGGCAGCGAGGTGCCCGCCGACGTGATCGGCCGCGACCCCCTGTCGGACCTCGCCGTGCTGCGCGCCCGCGGCCCGGTGCCCGCGCCGATCACGCTCGGCGACGCCGCCAAGCTGCGCGTCGGGCAGCTCGTCGTGGCCCTGGGCAACCCGCTGGGCCTGGCCGGCAGCGTCACGGCGGGCATCGTCTCGGCGCTGGGCCGATCGCTGCCGACCCGGTCCGGGCGGGTCGTGGACGAGGTGATCCAGACCGATGCGGCGCTCAACCCGGGCAACAGCGGCGGGGCGCTGGCCGACAGCTCCGGGCGGGTGGTCGGCGTGAACACCGCGGTCGCCGGCATCGGCGTGGGCCTCGCCGTGCCGATCAACGACACCACCCGGCAGATCATCTCCACGCTCATGACGCACGGCCGAGTGCGCCGCGCGTGGCTCGGCATCGCTGGGGCGCAGGCGTCGCTGCCGCCCCCGCTCGTCGCGAAGACCGGGCGGCGCACCGGGCTTCGGGTGGCCCAAGTCATCGACGGGAGCCCGGCCGCGCAGGCCGGTCTTCGGGTCGGCGACGTGCTGTTGGCCGTCGACGGCGAGCCGATCGCGTCCAGCACGGCCGTGCAGCGGCGGATGGTCGAGGATGCGATCGGGCGCAGGCTGGAGATCACCGTCTGGCGCAACGGCGCGCTCGTCGACGTGATCGCCGTGCCCCGCGAGCTCGTCGATCGATGAAATTGTCGGTGCGAGCGGCAGGATAGAGCCATGGAGCTGAACGAGATTCCCGGCAGCGCGCCGCGGTCCCGGCCGGGCGCGGTGTCACTCGGGCCGGTGCCCGCGGACGAACCCATCGAGATCACGCTGGTGCTGCGCCGGCGGGCGCCGTTGCCGCCGGAGGTGCTCGCCGGGCCGCCGATCAGCAGGGACGAGCTGGCCGACAGCTACGGCGCCGACCCCGCCGAGGTCGATCAGACACGGGACTGGCTCACCGAGCACGGCCTCGACCCGATCGAGATCGATCCGCCGTCGCGACGCATTCGGGCGCGCGGCCGGGCGGAGGTGGTCGGCGCGGCGTTCGGGGTGACACTGCAGCGGGTCCGCGTCACCGATCGGGTCAGCGGCGCCCCCATCGAGCACCGCACCACCGACGGCCCGGTGCGGCTGCCCGACTCCCTGTACGGCCCGGTCGCCGCCGTGCTCGGGCTCGACAACCGGCCGCAGGCGCGCAGCCGGACCCGGGTCGCCGCGCCCGGCCAGGTGTCGACCAGCTACACGCCGCCGCAGCTCGCGACGATCTACGGCATGCCGTCCGGTTACGACGGCTCCGGGCAGACGGTGGCGATCATCGAGCTGGGCGGCGGCTTCGCGCAGAGCGACCTGGACACCTACTTCGGCGGCCTCGGCATCCCGGTCCCGTCCGTGCGGGCGGTCGGGGTCGACGGCGCCACCAACCAGCCGGGCCAGGATCCGACCGGTGCCGACGGTGAGGTGCTGCTGGACATCGAGGTCACCGGCGGGATCGCGCCCAAGGCCGCGCAGGTCGTGTACTTCGCCCCGAACACCGACGCGGGGTTCATCGACGCCATCAGCACCGCGGCGCAGGCGCAGCCGACGCCCACCGCCATGAGCATCAGCTGGGGCCAGGACGAGGACCAATGGACGGCGCAGTCGCGCACGGCGATGGACAACGCCCTCGCCGACGCCGCCGCCCTCGGCGTCACGGTGACGGTGGCCGCGGGCGACGACGGCAGCACCGACCGCGACCCGTCGGGCGGGGTGCACGTCGACTTCCCGGCGTCCAGCCCGCACGTCCTCGGCTGTGGCGGCACGACGCTTCAGGCCGACCCGTCCACCGGCGTGGTCAGCAGCGAAACGGTCTGGAACGGCGAGCCCACCGGCGGGGCCACCGGGGGCGGGGTCAGCGACACGTTCCCGTTGCCCTCGTGGCAGGCCGACGCCGGCGTCCCGGCCCGGGTCGGCGGTGGCACCGGCCGCGGCGTGCCCGACATCGCGGCCAACGCCGACCCGGCCACCGGCTACCAGGTCTACGTCGACGGCAGCGCGCAGGTCTTCGGCGGCACGAGCGCGGTGGCCCCGCTCTGGGCCGGCCTGGTGTGCCGGCTAGCGCAGGCGCTCGACACGCGCCTGGGCCTGCTGGCCACCCGGCTCTACGCCGGGGTGGCGCCGGGGAAGACCTCAGCCGGGCTCCGCGACATCACCGAGGGAAACAACGGCGCCTACCAGGCCGGTCCCGGCTGGGACGCCTGCACCGGGCTGGGCGTGCCCAGCAGCGCGCTGCTGACCACCCTTACCTCCGCCCCCGCGCTGCCGCCGACCGGGGAGGCCGGCTGAGCGGCTGATCGGCGGGTCGGGGGGTCGGGGGGTCGGGGGAAATCGTGTTGCTGCCGGTGCCCGCGGCTGGGACCGTCAGCGCCGTGAGCGATGCGCACATCGTCCGCGTCGACCCGCTCGACCCGGCCCACGACGAGCTGTTTCGCGGCTGCATTGGCGTGCACGACGCGGCCGGCCGCGAGGTGTACGGCGAGCTGCACACGCCGTGGTCGGTCGAGGAGGATCGGGCCAACCACCGGGTGCTGGCCGACCAGGCGCGGCGCGTGGTGGCCGCCGCCATCCTCGACGACGCGGTGGTCGGCGCCTGCGAGGTGAAGCTGCCGCTGACCGACAACACCGCCCGCGCCGAGATCACTCTGGCCGTGCTGCCGGAATACCGACGCCGGGGCATCGGAAGCATGCTGCTGCGCCACGTGGAGCGAATCGCCGCCGACAACGGACGTACCATCCTCGGCGCCGACTCCGAGGTCGCCGAGGGACGCGAGGACCCGGCCGAGGGCTTCGCGGCGGAGCACGGGTACACGGCCGAGCAGACCGAAATCCGAAGCGACTTGCTGCTGCCGGCCGACGAACGCGCGCTGGCCACCGCGGACGCCGAGGTGGCGGCGTACAGTGCCGGCTACACCGTGCTCACGTCCTGGGATGGTATTCCCGACGAATGGCTCGCCGACCGGGCAGAGCTCTCGCGGCGGATGAGCACCGACGCCCCGCTCGGCGGCTTGGAGTACCACGAAGAACACTGGGATGCCGCGCGAGTGATCCGCAGCTACGAGCTCCTCCGCGCCCAGCGGCGGCGGATCGTGGAGTCGTTCGCCCGCCAGGACGCGAGCGGCCGGCTCGTCGCGTTCAGCCAGATCGTGCTGCCGGCGCATACCCCGACCCTCGGCTACCAGGACGAAACGCTGGTGCTCGGCGAACACCGCGGCCACCGGCTCGGGCTGCTCGTCAAGCTCGCCAACCTGCGAACGCTGCGCGCGCGGCTGCCGGACCTCGCCCGGATCGTCACCTGGAACGCGGCCGAGAACGCGCCGATGCTGCGAGTCAACCGGCTGCTCGGCTTCCAGCCGGTCGGGCGCGCCACCGCGTGGCAGAAGAAGCTCATCTGACCCGAGCGGCCACCGACCGGGCCGGGGCGTCATCGACAGCGCCGGCCCGGTGTGGTGTGGTGGCAGGCGATGTTCGAGCTCGGGACGGACGGGCCGTCGCGCATCCTCGTCGGCGTCGACGGCTCGGACACCTCACTGCGCGCCGCCGCGTACGCGGCCGGGATGGCCCGCCGGCAGGGCGCGCGGCTCATCGTCCTCTACGTGCGCCAGATCAGCGGGCTGGTCAGCTCCGTGCCGGCCGCCGCCGGCGCGGCCATCCAGATGCACGCCAGCATCGTCGCCGACCTGCGTACCCAGATCGAGGAGAACGCGCCGCGGCTGGGGTTGAACGTGACGTTCATCGAGCACACCGGCAACCCGTACACCGAGATCGTCCGGGTCGCGGACGAGCTGCGGGTGGACGCCGTGGTGGTCGGCGCGTCCACCCAGGGCGGCCGGCGGCTGATCGGCTCGCTGGTCATGCGGCTCGTCCGCGACGCCCGCTGGCCGGTGACGGTGGTGCCCTGAGGCTCAGACCGAGTACCGCGGCGGCGGGGCGTGCAGTGCGTCGGCGTGCACCGGGCCCGAACGGTCCCGCAGCGATCCCGGCGTGCGCCCGGAACGCGCCGCGAGCATCTCGGCGACGATCGCCACGGCGATCTCGGCCGGGGTGTAGGCACCGACGTCCAGGCCGGCCGGCCCGTGCACGCGGCGCAGGTCGGTGACGCCGCGCTCGGCCAACCACGCCGTGCGCGCCGCCTGGGTGTGCCGCGCGCCGAGCGCGCCGATGTAGCCGACCCGCCCGGCGAGCGCGGCGGTGAGCGCCGGCCCGTCGACGTCCCGGCTGTGGCTGAGCACGACGGCGCCGTCGGCGGACGAGAGGCCGGCGACGGCGTCGCGCGCGGAGTCGGCGTCGTTGACCACGCTGGTCGACCAGCCGAGCAGCGCCGCCTGCGCGCCGAGCGCGTCGGCGATCAGCCCGTCTCCGACGACGACCAGGGTCGGGGTCGGCCAGACCGTGGTGATCGCCAGCTCGTCGACGACCGTGCTCTCGCTGGTGCCGCGGGCGAACAGCCGCGCGGCGCGCGGGTCGATCCCGTCCGCCGTCGCGCGGGTGAACACCTCGGTGCCACCCGGCGACTCCCCGTCGAGCGCGGTCACCAGGCAGACCGGCTCACGGGTGGCAATCGCCTGCCAGGCCACGGCCGGGATGTCGGTGGACGGCGAGACGATCAGCCGGGCCACCCCGCCGCAGGAGAAGCCGGAACGTGCCGCCGCGGCGTCGTCCACCCGGACCTCGACCAGCCGTGCGTCCGGCGCAGGAGCGGCCAGCTCGGCGGCGAGCTGGTCGTCGGCCGCGCCGGCGAGCAGCCGCCCGGCGGGCGGCTCGCCGGGGGTGGCCGCGAGGAGGTGGCTTCGGTCGTGGGAGCTGATGCCGCGCACGTCGACCAGGCGGGCAACCGTCACCGGGCGCCCGGACTGGTGCCAGCGCAGCACCTGCTCGGCTACGTCAGACATGCTGCGAGGCTATCGCCGCCGGCGGGCGGCGGTGTTCGCGAGCAGCGCACAGCTGGCCAGGCCGGCCAGGATGATCGCCAGCGGCAGCGCGGTGTGCGGGCCGCCCACACCGACGAGCGGGCTCAGCGCGCCGCCCAGCAGGAACTGCATCGCGCCGTACACCGCGCTCGCCGATCCGGCCGCGTCGGGATGATCCGCCAGCGCCAGCGCGGTCACGTTCGGGGCGAGCACGCCGTACCCACCGGTGACCAGCAGGAAGCCGGGCAGCAGCAGCGGCAGGCCCGCGACGCCGAGCGCGGACGCGAGCACCGCCGCCGCGCCGCAGAGGATCACCAGCACGCCGCCGAGCACCGCCTGGCCAGGTCGCCGAGTGATCCGGCGGGCCAGCAGGTTCCCGGCGATGATCGCCATCGCGTTCACGGCGAACACGGCGCTGAACAGCTGCGGGGAGAGCCGGTAGATGGTCTCCAGGACGAACGGGGAACCGGAGATGTAGGCGAACATGGCGCCGAATGCCAGGGCACCGGTGAGCACATGCAGCACGAAGATCCGGTCGGTCAGCAACCAGCGATACGTGCGAAACGCCGCGCCGACGCTGCTCGGCCGGCGCCGCGCGATGGGGAGCGTCTCGTGCAGGATCACCGCCGCGGAGCCGAGAAGCAGGGCTCCGATCACGGCGAGCACCACGAACACGCCGCGCCACGACGTCACCCGCACCAGCTGTCCGCCGATCGCCGGTGCCAGGATCGGCGCCGCGCCGTTGATTGCCATGAGCAGCGCGAACAACCCGGTGAGCGCCCGGCCCGAGCGCAGGTCGCGCGCGACCGCCCGCGAGATCACCAGCCCGGCCGAGCCGCCCAGCGCCTGCAGGAAGCGGAAGAGAACCAGAAGCGGCAGCGAGGGCGCGAGCGCGCAGGCGACAGAGAATACGGCGAAGCACGCCACTCCGGCCAGCAGCGGGCGGCGCCGGCCGAACGCGTCTGACATCGGCCCGGCCACCAACTGCCCCGCGCCGAGCCCGATCGTGCACGCGGTGAGCGTCAGCTGGACGGCCGAGGTGGACGTCGAGAGGCTGGCCTGGATGCCCGGCAACGCCGGCAAGTACATATCCACCGACAGCGGGCCGAAGGCCGACAGCGCGCCGAGGACGAGGATCAGCCGCACCGGCAGCGGCCGCTCAGTGCCGGGCGCCGCACTTGCCGCCACTTGAATCGGCTCGTCACCGCGCACGCTGCATCTTGGCACGCTGTCGATTCCGACCCGGCCCGTACGACGATTTGGTGACGACGTCAGAAACGGAGGAGAACCATGAAGTACCTGCTGTTACTGCACTCCACGGACGATGCCCGCCCGGCCGATCCGTCCAGCCCCGAGTATGTCGAGATGTTCAGCGCGTACCGGGCGGCGCTGGATGCCATGGATGCCGCCGGCGTGCTCCTCGAGTGCGCACCGCTAGAGCCGGCGTCGGCCGCGCGCACCGTCCGGGTCCGCGGCGCCGACACGCTGGTCACCGACGCGCCGGCCGCCGAGGCCAAGGAACAGGTCGGCGGTTACGCGCTGATCGAGTGCGCCAGCGTGGACGAGGCGGTGAAGTGGGCGGCGACCATTCCGGCGGCGCGCGACAGCTCGGTGGAGGTCCGCGAAGTGCGCAACATTGCGCCGCCGCGGTAGTCGCTCAGGCGGTGCGCGTTGCCGCGTCGATGCGCGCGGCCTCATGGCCTATCCGGCGAATCACGAACGCGGTCATCAGCTGGCCGATGCCGAAGATGATCAGCCAGATGCCGAGCACGATCGCCAGCGCCAGCAGCGAGATGCCTGGCCAGGCGAGGACGATGATGCCGGCAATGATGCCGAGCACGCCCGCTGCTGCTGTCCAACCGCGGCCGGGCAGGCCGGGATGGGCGATCGCGGCAAACAATTCGGTGACGCCGTCGATGATCCAGTAGATGCCGAGGACCAGGGCCAGCGCGATCAGCGTGATCACCGCATGGCGAAGCGCGTAGAGGCCGACCAGCAGCCCGAGCAGGCCGAGGATCGCCATCAGCACCCGGGCGCCGCCGCTGGCGTCGTCCAGGACAAGGGCGCCGATCAGGCGGAACACGCCGCTCACGATCAGCTGGATGCCGAACACGACAGCCAGCACGACAAGCGTCTGACCGGGCCAGACCAGCGCGATGATCCCCACCACCACGCTGACCGCGCCGAAGAACGCGAACCAGCCCCACGAACGGCCGATCCGGGTGAGCATCTCCAGCGGGTCGCGCGCGACGGCTGCGTGTGCGCGCTGTCGCGCCGCCGCGTCCGGGCCGGTCACGAGATCACGGCCCGGCGCGCAGCACCGTTCGCGGCTTTCTCCGGCGGCGTCATGCGCGCTTCCTACCGTGGTCGAGCGTCTCGGGCAACGCGCCGCGCCGAGCGGGCGGCGAATCGGCCGGACTCCGTCCAGTGCCCGGGGCGGGTCATTGCTGCCGGGAGTCTGGTGCGCCCGTCCCCGCGCGCCGCGTCCAGCTGGGACTGGATGAGGAAGAGCCCGCCGGTGAGGTCGGCGCCGGCCAGGTCCGCGCCGCGCAGGTCCGTGGCGAGGAGGTCCGCGCGGCTCAGATCCGCGCCGCGCAGGTCGGCACCGACCAGCACCGCCCCGCGCAGGTTCGCGCCGCGCAGCTTGGCGCCGCGCAGCTTCGCGCCGATCAGGTCGGCGCGATGGTGGTCCTGCGCGTCGTCGATGTCGGCGCGGGCCAGCTCGCTCGCCCGCTGCAGCAACACGCTGATCTCGCGACGGCAGGTCGTCACGTCCAACGCCGCGAGCGCCTCCGCCGAGCCGGCGGTCAGGCGATCGATCCGCTCGTACGCCGTGGCGAGTTCGGCGTACACTGGCTCGGCTGCGGGCAGTTGCAGCGCCTCGGCCAGGTACCACAGCAGCTCGTGCAGCTGACGCATCCTCGCGAACACCGCGAACATCTGCGGCGCGATCTCCGGCGCGTCGCGCCAGTCCCGTCCGCGGAAGGTCACCTGGGCGACCTGCTGCCCCGCACCGAAGCAGTCGTAGGCGGCGCAGCCGGCGAAGCCGCGCGGGCGGAGATCGTCATGGATGCCGCAGCGGAAGTCGTCGCGCAGGTGCGGGCAGGGCGTGCCAGCTGGCTTGTCGATCGCGAACTCGGCGGAGGCGAAACCCGGCGCGACGCAGCAGAGCGCGAAGCAGCGCGCGCAGTCGGCCCGCAGTCGCGCCCGGTCCGGCACCGGCACGACGTCAAGTCAACCAGCCCGCGGTCACCCGGGCGCGTTCACGGGAGGCCAAGCTAGCCAGGACCGGAGCTCATCGCCGAGAATCATGGCTGGCATCGGGATCTGAGGGCGCGCATGACGCAGTCGTCGGCCAAGCCCGCGGTCTGGACTGGGCGCGACAGCGCGCTGTGGGAGACATGCGAGATTGCCGTCGACCTGGCTCGTGGGGTTAACCCGTCGCCCCGCGCAGATATCGTCTCCTCCTTTCCACCGCAACTTGCCCGAGACGAGCGCTTCTGGGCCGCTGGACCGTTTCTGCTCAGCGAGGTCCACCCGTTCGGTGACGGCACTTACCGGCACAACGGCGGCTTCTTCTTCGCGACTGGACGCGGCGGCTTGACGATGACCGCGGCGGTCGCGGCGCTGCGCGCAACAGGCGCACGGGTGTTGCGGGTCGCCAACGCGACGTCGTGAGCGCGGCAGATCGCGGTGATCTGCGCGTCAGCGAGCGTGATCGGGCGCCCTAGCCGGTCCCGCGCCGTCACCACCGCCGGGTACTCCTCGGCTGCGGCGGCGTCGAACGGCTGCACCCGGTCCCGGAAGTCGATCTCCAGCATGTCTCGCACGGCACTCTCTAGCCGGGACCGACGCCGCCCTCGCGGCAGCCGCGCCACCCCGTATCGCAACTCCGCCGCGGTCACTGCGGTCGTGGCCAGCTCTTGCGTCGGCCGCCCGTCCACCCACGCCAGCACCGCCGGCTCCGGCGCCGGACGAGTCAACTCGGACAGCACGTTGGTGTCGAGGATGATCACTCGCCCACATCCGCCGCCCGCGGTAGGTCGGTCCGCGGCGGTGGCGCGATCCCGACCCGTTCCCCAGCGAATCGAGCGTGGATGCGACTACCCAGCCCGACGGGCGTCTCCGGCACCGACACCGCATCCTGTAGCAGCGCCCGGACCTCGGCCTCCATGGACCGGCCGTGCCGCGCCGCCAGCACCCGAAGCTGAGCCCGCGTCTGCTCATCGACTCCGCGAATCGTCAGCGTCGCCACCATTCACCTCCGCAGGTCTGACAGCAACGCTAGCATTGGTCAACGCGCGCAACGCCGCGTACGGCTTCGCTGCTCGCGGCCACCACGGCCGGGCACCGTCGTCAGAGTGAGCGCAGAGAGATCGCCGACTATGCGCTTGCGCAACGCAGCGGCCGTCGAGGTTATGTGCGTCCGCGGCGACGCTGTCGGAAGCGCGCGGATCGTGGGACTATGGTCGCGGGGGGATGCCATCCCTCGCTGGACCCCAGGGGCAACGGCAAGTCGACGTCGGCCAGGCGCACACTGAGGCTAGCCTGGCTGAATGGATCCGAGCGTCATTGCAGGCGTCGTTGGACGCGCGCTCATGGGTAGCGCGGGGCCCCTCGGCCGGACGTTGCTTGCGCGCCGCCGACAGCCAAAGGTGGACACCACAATCAGAAGTGCAATGCTGCGCATCGGGAGCTACACGATTAGCGCGCTGGCGACCTTATCTGACAAATGCTCCGAAAGCGAATTGACAGCGGTCGGCATTTTCCTCAGAACACCTGAAGCCGACGCGCTAGCACGGCAGATTGCAATAGCCATCCTTGCGACAGACGGCGAGCTCCGCGAGGGCGATCGCCAATCCATAGAAGCCGAGCTTGCTGCCCTCCTGCAGTTGGTCGCAAATCTTCCACCGCCCAGAGCGGTCTCTATAGCTCCCGTGCTCCTCGGAGTGCTTGCCGGCCAAACTTCGCAGGCACGCCAGGTTCTAAGAGCCACTGATGCCTCGGCGTTCGGGTCTATTACAGATCGAGCCGTCACCGAGCGAAATGTCGGAATGACCAGTCAAGCTCGCGTCCTAACGCGACATTTGCCGGGGATAAGGGACGTCACCGCGACGGAAATCACGGACTTTCTCGCCGCATACGTTCCGGTGCTTCATGAGGAAACAGGCATACTTATTCCAGCCTACGTCGACTCTCAGCGTGACGTGCCGATCGACGAGTTCTACATCAATCCCCGGTTCACCCAGGATCTCGACGAAGAGCTCGATGCGGGTACAGGTTCATTTGCCGCTAGCCAGCTTGGTACGGTGGTAATCCGCACACCGCGCCTCGTCGTCCTCGGCGACCCAGGCGCAGGCAAGTCAACGCTCGCACAAAAGATCGCCCACGACATCACGGCCCCGCTGGTAAGCGGGCGAAATCCTGCTGCTGTCCCTTTCGTGATAGCGCTGCGCAAGTACGAGCAGGCGCATGTCCAGGAAACGCAGTCCCTTGTTCAGTTTATTGCCAAACACATCTCAGCCTTTTACCACTGCGAAGTCCATCCACAGGTTATAAGGTATCTCTGCGCGACTGGGCGCGCGGTCGTAATACTCGATGGTTTAGACGAACTGCTCGATACCTCCCGACGGCTAGAAATGACGTCTATCGTTCAGAACTTTGCTCGGGCATATCCGCTGGCATCACTGCTAGTGACCTCCCGGAGAGTAGGATACCGCGAGGCTCCTTTGCCGCGTTCCCGATTTACAACGTGGGCAATCGGCCGACTGTCGGACGCGGATGTCGAACATTACGTACGGAAATGGTTCTCGCTCGAACGCCTTCTTTCGGACGCTGAGAGGGTGTCCATCGCGAAGGCGTTTCTTGAGCAGTCGGAAAGTGCCAAGGACCTGCGAAGTAACGCACTCATGCTGGGCCTGCTCTGTAACGTCTACAAGGGCGATCGATATGTACCTGAGAACCGTGCCGAGCTATACGAGTCGTGTGCCCGTTTGTTGTTTGACAAATGGGACGCAAGCCGTGGAATCCAGATTGGTGGCGTACTGAGAAATGACGCCCGCCGCGCGCTCCAGGAGATCGCGCTGTGGCTATACCTTGATGGCGTTGCGTCAGACGGCGTCACGGAACGGAAGTTGCGTGGAAAGTTGGTATCCTATTGGCGGCGGGTACGTTACGAGAACCGACTGGACGCCGAGCGGGCCGCGGATGAACTCCTGGAGCTTTGGCGTGGTCGCGCGTGGGTGCTCTCGGACGCCGGGACTACGGGAGCTGGCGAGCGAAAATACAAATTTACTCATCAAACGTTCCTGGAATACTTCGCTGCCCGTGAGCTGGTGAGGCGTAATTCCACACCTCGCCAATTGTGGATGCAAATCGGCCCACGTCTCGCCAGAGGCGAGTGGGACGTCGTCTGCCAGATATCCATACAGGTCATGGACGATGCCAACAACTCAGCCAAGGCCACCATCCTCAAGAAGCTGGTGGAGGCCAGCAGGACGAGCTCATCGCTCCGAGTCCAGGCCAACTATTTGAGTTTTGCTGCGCGAAACCTTCACACCCTGCAACCAGAGCCTTCATCATGCCGGGCGATAGCATGCGCCGCGACGGACCTGTTCATCGAATCGGTTTCTCGATGGGAGCCTGGCACATCATTTAGCTATTTCGACTTGGCGCAGGCGGATTATGAGGCGTCCGCAGAGGAAGCCGAAATTAATAGCGGTGGCCCTGAGAACGACGAAGGGCTTGTTCTAACGGAGATACTGAGATCGCCACTGTACCAATTGTTGGAGACCGCTCCAGTGTTCTCGGGAATTCTGCGCGACGAAGCTTGGAATGAGCTTGTTCAACTGGCATCGACAGGCAACGTTGAACGGCGCGAGCGCGCGACGATATGCGGGCTGATCGCATGTGATCAGATACGGCAAAATTCGGCGCCGCTATCGAGCTTCGAGTTTAGGATCGAATGTCAACGGGATTTTTTGGTGTCAGCTATGGCGGCGGTTCCCGATGGTAGCCCGGCCGTCGTAGAATTGGCCGCCTAGACAATTGGCTGGCTCTTGAGCTAGCGCGTATCAACCAGTATTCGGTCGAGGAACTAGTCGGCCAGGCAGGCGTCGCTTCCCTATTTATCAGCGAGCAACCGATTTATCGTCCGATCTTCGGCGACGGATTTAGTTTGGTACAGCGGCTGCTGCTCGAATATCTGCATGCCCCGACGCTAAGTCAAGGTGTGACCGCAGCGCTCGTGGCGGCTGCTGACGAGCTTTGCGAGATGCGTGAGCCGATCCTGTTACCTGACAGCCCGCGACCGTCGCTCGAATCGTTACTAGTGAAGCCGATGCTCGAGTACAACAAAGACGTCCACGCCCAATATCGCCACGAGGAGGAGGCAGCGGGCTCGCTACATCTACCGTCGCAATCCACGCGCGCGCTCAGGGCAGCCTCGGCGGCTTGCGTGCTCCTCGCGGCTTGTGCCGAACTCGAGCAGTGGGCGCTGACTGATCATAGCGATGACCAAACCGCTTTTGTCGATCTCGGACGGCTTGCCCCATTGGCATACCTTTTTCAATCACGGCTGAGCACCCAGAGGCTCTACGTCGAGCGTGATGGCCTGGCGAAACTCGACGATTGGGCTATCCGGCTCCTGAAGCCGTGGGCGGAGCGAGAGCTCGACCTGATTCACATCTATCGTGGTGGACGAGTCGCGACGCAATCGCAAGCTAGTTGGGAGGCTCTATTCCCGTGACGTGCGCTCGCGTCGTGGGCCTTCAGATGGGGCCTGTTCACGAGCCCGCTGGTTCAGTACGTCCCGGCGGACGCCGAGACCGTCCCAATGTCCGATCGGGCGCACCTCACTGTGCTTGGAGACGGCGTGGTTCCGGATATCAATCCACCTGCGGGGTGAGGCCGCATCGGGTGCGGCGCGCAGATCGACGGCTGAGCGCGCACGTCGCGGCGTTAGCAGCAGCGCTGTACCGGCCGCCGTGAGAAAGATTGCCCAGATGGCGAATCCGAGGTATCCGAGGTAGAACCAGTGCCGGCCCTCGGCGATGGCCACGGTGCCGCTCGCGGCGGCGAACAGGCAGGCCGCTCCGGGGACGGCGTGCATGACGAGCCATCCGGGGATCAGGCGCGAGAGTCGCGCGGCGCGGGACAGCCCGGTAAGAGCGATCGCGATCGCGGCGAGGTTGAGTCCGAAAGCGGCGGAGTGGACGGCCCACAGGGTTAGAACCAGTCCGGATACGGCCGCTAGGTCGGTTCCCCTGGCGGCGATGAGGACTCACGATGCTGAAAAGGCCGGCCAGCACGACGACGCCTAGGCCGCCGAGGTCGGCCCACCAGCGCCCGTTGTTCTCGCTAACCGGGGCTCGGATGCCGGCAGCGAAGGACAGGATCGCGACCATGCCGAGCGGGAACGGCCGAGCGGGACGAGTGCCGCGGCGCGATGCCCGGCGAGGTATGACGTCACGGCAGCTGGCCCGGCGTTGAATGATGGGCCAGAGGCGCGGACGACGTTCTGGATCAGCAACACGGCCACGAAGACGATGCCACCGGCGCCGGCGAGGCGTCGGTGGCGGTGGCGCTGCGGCGAGCGTGAACTGCGGGCGGCGCTGTCACGTCAGCGACCATGGTGTGCTCCGGGGAAGATCGACAAGCGGTAGCGAGTGGGCGGGTGGTCACCGAGCCTGTTGATGGCTAGCCGGCGGCCGGTGATCCGTGCACGACCTCGTAGAGGGCATGGGTTGAGGTGAAACCAGCCGCCAACACCGCGCCGGCGAGCTCGGCATAGCGCTCGTCGCGGGCCGCGGAAAGGTGTTCGGTGGATTGCCACGTCACGTAGTTGACGAACCGGTAGCGCGCCTGGGGCGTCAGTGATCGGTGTAGCTCGTGCCCGAGATAGCCGGGCTTGCTCACCATGTACGCGTTCACCCCGCGGAACGCGGCCAGGAACTCCTCGTCGCGGCCCTCCGGCACCTCGAAGCAGTTGATCAGCCGCACCGCGGACATGAGCACCTCTCATCGCCTTATTGCATCATTGTGCAAGGAATGCATGCTTGTATAGTCCAGCACACTGCAGGTTGTCAACGGCGATCGGAGCATGGACAGTGAACGAGCCGGACGGCGGACGGGTTGCGCAGCGCCGGCGCACCCGCAAGGCGATCGTGGAGGCGGCGGCGCGGCTGCTGCGCGAAACCAGCGAACCCTCGGTGGCCGAGATCGCCGCGGAGGCCGATATGTCGCGCCGGACGGTTTACATGTACTTCCCTCGCCTAGACCAGTTGATCATCGACGCCACGCTTGGGGAGATGGCCAGCGCCGGCTACGGAACTCAGCTCGAGTTCGACCGCTATGGCGACGACGTCCACGCCCGCGTGGACGTGCTGATCACCACCCTGCTCGACATGTCGGACGAGGCGCTGCCGCTCGGCCGGCGGCTGCTGCGCCTAACCGTCGACACGCCGATCGAGCCGGCCGGTCCCAGCCCCCGCCGCGGCTACCGGCGCGTTGAATGGATTGAACTGGCTGCCCAGCCGCTGCGCCGCAGACTGTCCAAGGAGCAGTTCGAACGGCTCGTCTCCGGCCTGGCCGTCGTAATCGGTTGGGAAGCGATGATCGTCCTACGGGACACCCGCGGTCTGCGGCGCAACACAGAGCGGCGAGTCACGACCTGGACCGCCCACGCCTTGATCAACGCCATACTTGCTGAGGCAGAGGCCCGCAGCGCCGGCCCAGAACTAGCCGGCATTGAGTAGCACGACGGCGATTCCCGCGCGCCGAGCACAGACGACCCGATCTGCGCGGGCTCGATAGCGTTCGGCCTTCTGGTCTAGCCGAGCAGAGCGACGGCTCTGGAGAAGCCGCGCAGACGATAATGGTCGCCCGGTGCGAGTGGTCAGCGGCGGGCGGCGATGAGAATCTCCGTGTCGCCTGGCCAGTCCCAGAACCGCCCGGTCGGCGAGTGGCGCTCGAGTAGCTCGCGTAGTGCGGCGATGAACTCATCCAGGCGGGGACCGAACAGGTGCGGGGCGGCGTACGACATAGACAGGCAGCCGGCGATGACGCCTTCGGCATCGCGGATGATGTCCGGTCGGCCCGGGGCGAACACGGCGCGCGGGGTGCCGAATGAGGTGCGCTCCAGTGTTTGCTCGAATCGCTCGACGCTGTAGTCGGCGACGAGCCGGTTACCCGAGCGCAATTCCGAGTTCAGGAAGGTCGTGATCAGCTCGCGGATCTGCTCGTGCGGGATCGGTGACGTCCCCGCAGGCGCTGGCGGTGCCGGCCGGGTCGGGTCATGGCTGATCAGAACCAGCGACCCGCCCGGCTCGAGTAGCTGATACACGGTCTCGGCCACGACGAGCCGGTTCGTGCGGTGAAACGACTGCCCGAAGGTGACGACCCGCGCCGGGGTCAACCCGAGCCGGGGCAGGTCCTCCGCGGTTGCACCGACAAAGTCGACCGAGTTGACTCCGGCGGCTGCCGCGTGCGAGCGGGCTTCGGCGAGCATGTGCGCGTCGGGCTCGAGCAGCGTGATGTGGTCGAACAACCGGGCCAGTTGCACGCCCACTGTCCCGGGCCCACTGCCGACGTCCACCAGGTGGCCGGTCCCGTCCAGACCCAGCTCGTCAGCGAGAACGCTCGGCAGATCGGCCGAATAGGCCGGCCGCCCACGCAGATAGTACGAAGCTGCCCCCAGGTACTGGGTCGGGTCGTACTCCACCCCGCCATGCTCGCACTCACGCACCAGCACCCCCAGCACCTCGCGACTGACAGATTCATCTGCGCCCGATCATCACCATTGCCCCGCGCGCATAGCGACGGTTGCCGGGCGCTGGGACTGATCGGCTCGGCGCGGGTTCCGGAATCGGTCGCCGGACGTCCGCGTCAGCTGGCGTGGCAGGGTGGTCCCGTGATCGGCCGGATGCATCATGTCGTCATCGACTGCCCTGACCCCGCAGCGTTGGCCGGGTTCTACTCCGAACTGCTCGGCTTGCCGATCACCTACCGCAGCGACGACTGGGTGGTGGTCGCCCGCAACGACACGTCGTCCGGGCTGGCGTTCCAGCTTGCGCCGGACCACCGGCCGCCGCGCTGGCCGGACCCGGCGTACCCGCAGCAGTTCCACCTCGACGTGATGGTCGACGACCTCGATGCCGCGTCGGCCGCGGTCTCCGCACTCGGCGCTCGAGCCCTGCCCGTCGGCGATCATGTTTTCGCCGATCCGGCCGGGCACCCGTTCTGCCTGATCCGGCGTCCCGGCTGGGCGCCGCCGGTCAGCGGCTGATGGCCCGGCGCAGCGCCGGGTTGCTGCTCTACCGGCGCAACGGCGACGAGCTCGAGGTGCTGCTCGGCCACATGGGCGGCCCGTTCTGGGAGCGGCGTGACGCCGGAGCGTGGACGATCCCGAAGGGCGAGTACGACGCGGACGAGGAACCGTTGCAGGCAGCGCGGCGCGAGTTCGCCGAGGAGCTCGGCCTGCCGGCGCCGTCCGGCATGCCGATCGACCTCGGCAGCGTGCGGCAGTCCGGCGGCAAGACGGTGACGGTGTGGGCGGTCGAGGGCGACCTGGACGTGCGCGCCGTCGTCCCGGGAACGTTCGAGCTGGAGTGGCCGCCCCGCTCGGGCACGCTGCAGGCGTTCCCGGAGGTCGACCGGGTCGCCTGGTTCGCCGTCGGCGACGCGGCCGAGCGGATCGTCGCGGCCCAGCGAGCGTTCCTCGACCGGCTCGTCGCGATACCTTGGCCATAGCGGGTCATCGGAGGGACCGTGGGCAGCGCGCAGACCAGCATCGACGTCGACGTGCCGGTGCACGTGGCCTACCAGGCCTGGAACGACTTCAGCTCGTTCCCGCGCTTCATGTCCGACGTCCGTTCGGTGACCCGAACCGGCGAAGATCGCTACCACTGGGTCGCGTCGTTCAACGGCCGGCACCAGGAGTTCGACGTCGAAGTGGTGCAGCGCGAGACGGACCGGCGCCTGGCCTGGCGCAGCGTGGGCAACGGCGACGGCCGGCACTCGGCGCACGTCAGCTTCGAGCCGCTCGGCGAGGGACGCACGCGCGTGGTGATGGCGCTGGAGTGGGCGCCGCAGTGGTTCTCCGACATGGCGCCAGCCGCGCTGCGCGCGTACGCCCGGCGGTTCAAGCTGGTCGTCGAGGAGGACCGGCTGTAACGCTCAGTCGAGCAGGAACACCGGGTGCCTGGGCGCGATCGCTGCGATCTGCTCATCCGTCGAATCCGGGCCGACGCCCTCGAAGAACGTGCCGACCTCGGCCTTCCAGCGGCGCAGATAGGCGCGCAGCACCGGCACCTTCTCCGAGTCCGGCAGCTCGACGGCATGGCGCCGGTCGCGCCGCCTGCCCAGGATGAGGACGAGCTGCCCGTCGGCCGCGCGCAGGTTGCGCACCCACTCCCCGTGCCCCCGCGCCGAGACGAGGTACTGCTTCCCGTCGAGGCTGAGCAGGTTCACCGGCACCCGCCGTGGCTCGCCGCTCCTGCGTCCGCGCACCTCCAGCACCCGGCTGCCCATGACGCTGATGCCGAGCGCGGTGAGTCCCGCTACGGCCTTGTTGAAGACGTTGCGGGTCAGCCATCCCGGCCTGCGGTAGTGATCGGTCACGGTCGAGAAAGATACCGTGTCACGGATGCTTGACGAGCGTCAAAAACTCATTATATTAGATGCCATGCGAGTTGCCTGCGTCGGCGGAGGCCCGGCGGGTCTGTTCACCGCGATCCTGCTGCGCCGCGCCGACCCGTCCACCGTCGTTGACGTCTACGAGCGCAACGCGCCCGACGACACGTTCGGGTTCGGTGTCGTGTTCAGCCAGGAGACACTGGAGAACGTCGAGGCGGCGGACCCGGAGTCGTTCGCGCGGATCGCCGCCCGGTTCCGGCACTGGTCGGCGATCGACATCGACTTCCGCGGCTACCGGACCCGCTCGGACGGGCACGCGTTCGCCGCGGTGGCCCGCAAGGAGCTGCTCGGCATCCTCACCGCGCGGGCGGCCGAGCTGGGGGTCGGCTTGCACTTTCGGCACGAGGTCGAGAGCATCGACCAGCTCGTCGCCGACTACGCCGTGGTGGTGGCCGCCGACGGGGCGAACAGCCGGGTGCGCGGCACGTTCGCCGACCGGCTGCGACCGAGCGTCGACCGCCGGTTCGCCAAGTACGCCTGGTTCGGCACCACCCGCCCGTTCGACGTGTTCACGTTCCTGTTCGTCGACTCGCCGTACGGGCTGTTCTGGGCGCACGTGTACCCGTTCGACGACAAGACCTCGACGTTCATCGTCGAGACCGACCCGCAGACCTGGCGCCGCGCCGGGCTGGACCGCTACGCCGCCGTGCAGCGCGCGCCGGGCGAGAACGACGAGGCGAGCCTGCGGTTCTGCGAGGAGCTCTTCGCCGAGCACCTCGACGGCTACCCGCTGCTGGGCAACAACTCGCGCTGGCTGGACTTCCCCGTGGTGCGCAATGAGCGTTGGTACACAGAGCACAACCACGGCAACGTCGTACTAGCCGGAGACGCCGCGCACACCGCGCACTTCTCCGTCGGCTCGGGCACCAAGCTCGCGCTGGAGGACGCGATCGCGCTGGCGAATGCGCTGCAGCACGAGTCCGACGTCCCCACCGCGTTCAAACAGTACGAGGCCGAGCGCCGCCCGCTGGTGGCATCCCTGCAACGTGCCGCGCAGACCAGCCTGGAGTGGTTCGAGGGCGTCGACCGGTACACCGGCCTGCCGCCGGAGCAGTTCTGCTTCCAGCTGCTCACCCGCAGCCAGCGCATCACCTACGACAACCTGAAGCTGCGCGATCCGGGATTCGTCGCGGGCCTGGACCGCTGGCTCGCCCGGCGGGCGCGGGCGTCGGGGCTGCGCGTCGAGGACGGCACGCCGCCGATGTTCTACCCGTTCCGGCTGCGCTCGCTGGAGCTGACGAACCGGATCGTCGTCTCACCGATGGCGCAGTACAGCGCGGTGGACGGGATGCCCAGCGACTGGCATCTGGTACACCTGGGTTCGCGGGCGGTCGGCGGCGCTGGACTGGTGTTCACCGAGATGACCTGCGTGGCGCCCGATGCGCGGATCACGCCCGGCTGCACCGGGTTGTGGAACGACGAGCAGGCCGACGCCTGGCGGCGCATCGTGTCGTTCGTGCACGCGGACACGACGGCGAAGATCGGCCTGCAGATCGGCCACGCCGGACGGAAGGGTTCGACGAAGCTCATGTGGGAGGGCGTGGACGACCCGCTGCCCGACGGCAACTGGGCGCTGCTCGCGCCGTCGGCGATTCCCTACCGGCCGGACAGCCAGACGCCGCGTGAGATGGGCCCGGCCGACTTCGAGCGGGTGCTGGCCGAGCATGTGAGCGCCGCCCGCTACGGCGCCGAGTGCGGCTTCGACATCCTGGAATTGCACTACGCGCACGGGTACCTGATGTCGAGCTTCCTCTCGCCGCTGTCCAACCAGCGTGCCGACGAGTACGGCGGGTCGTTGGCGAACCGGGCCCGCTTTCCGCTCGAGGTGTTCGACGCGGTGCGCGCGGCCTGGCCTGAAAACAAGCCGATCAGCGTCCGGATCAGCGCCACGGACTGGGTTCCCGGCGGGTTCACCGGCGACGACGCGGTCGCGTTCGCCCGGCTATTGAAAGAGCATGGCTGCGACATTGTCGACGTCTCCACCGGGCAGACCAGCATCGACGCCAAGCCGGCGTACGGGCGGCTTTACCAGACGCCGTTCGCCGACCGGATCAAGCAGGAGGTCGGCATCCCGACGATGACTGTCGGCGCCGTGGCGTCGGTGGACGATGCGAACACGATCATCATGTCCGGGCGTGCCGATCTCTGCCTGCTCGCCCGCCCGCACCTGGTCGACCCGTATTGGACGTTGAACGCCGCCATCGACCAGGGATACCGCGGGCATCCATGGCCGGTGCAGTACCTGTCCGGGCGGACGGCCCGCCGCCGGGAGCAGCACGTATGACGTTCGCACTGACCGATGCGCAACGCGCATTCGCCGCCCGAGTAAGGGATATCGCGCAGGCCGAACTGGAGCCGCTCGCCGACGCCGGCCCGTCCGGACGGGTCAACCGCCCGCTGGTCAAGGCGATGGGCGCAGCCGGCCTGCTGGCGCGGCTCTTCCCGGACAGCGGGCAGGCTGCCGCTCTCGATCTGTGCCTGTTGCGCGAGAACATCGCCGTTGTCTCTCCCGAGGCCGAGACCGCGCTGGCGCTGCAAGGCCTCGGCGGGTACCCGATCCTGCAGTCCGGCACGCCGGCGCAGATCGACCGGTGGCTGCCGGCGATCGCGTCGGGGGAGGCGATCGCCGCGTTCGCGCTCACCGAGCCGGGCGCCGGGTCGGACGCTGCAGCGCTTTCTTTGGATGCGGCTGCGGACGGCGACGGCTGGCGGCTCACCGGTGAAAAGGTATGGATCTCCAACGCGCCTGACGCCGACGTGTACGCGGTGTTCGCCCGCACCGGCCCGCAGGCCGGCGCGCGGGGCGTCACTGCATTTGTGGTGCCGGCCGAGCGTCCCGGGCTGACCGGCGAGCCGCTGGAGATGGTCGCGCCGCATCCGATCGGCCGGCTGGTCTTCGACGGGGTGCGGGTGGGGCGGGACGACCTGCTGGGCTCGCCGGGCAAGGGCTTCGCCGTGGCGATGCGCACACTCGACTTGTTCCGGCCGAGCGTCGGCGCGTACGCGGTGGGCATGGCGCAGGCGGCGCTGGACGCGGCGGCGGCGCACGCCGTGCGGCGCAAGGCGTTCGGCGGCACGCTGGCCGACCTGCAGGCGGTCGGCCACTCGCTCGCCGAGGTCCACACCCGCGTCGAGGCGGCGCGGCTACTCGTCTACGCCGCGGCATCCGCGTACGACCGCGGCGAGAAGGTCACCGCCGCCGCCGCGATGGCCAAGCTGTTCGCGACCGAGACCGCGCAGGCCGCGATCGACGCCGCGATCCAGGTGCACGGCGCGGTCGCGCTGCGCCGCGGCCACCTGCTGGAACGGCTGTATCGGGATGTCCGGGCCACCCGCATCTACGAGGGCGCATCCGAGGTGCAACGCTCGATCATCGCCAGGGACCTGTTCGCGCGCGCCAGGGAGCTTCCGCAATGAGCTTTCACGGCTCGGCCGCCAGCACCGCGGAGTGGGCGCACTTCCGGGTCGCGCAGGACGCCGGCGTCACGACGATCACGCTTGATCGGCCGGAGAAGCTGAACGCGCTCACGTTCGAGGCATATGCCGACCTGCGCGACCTGCTGCCCGAGCTCGCCCGCAGCGGCGAGACCCGCGCGATCGTGCTACGCGGCGAAGGGCGCGCGTTCTGCTCCGGCGGCGACGTCAACGAGATCATCGGCGAGCTGCTGAAGATGCGCCCCGATCAGATGCTGACCTTCACCCGGATGACCGGCGACGTGGTGAAGGCGATGCGCGAGTCGCCCATCCCGATCGTGGCGGCCATTCGCGGCATCGCGGCCGGTGCCGGGAGCGTCCTCGCGCTCGCCTCGGACTTCCGGGTGCTGGGCGAGTCGGCGAAGTTCGCCTTCTTGTTCACCAAGGTGGGGTTGGCCGGCGCCGACATGGGGTCGGCGTACCTCTTGCCCCGGCTCATCGGCGCGTCGCGGGCAATGCAGCTGCTGATGCTGGGCGACACGATCGACGCGGCCACCGCCGACCGGTACGGGCTCGCGGCCGAACTGGTCGCCGACGGAGCCGTCGACGCGACGGCCAGTGCGTTGGCCCGGCGGATCGCCGACGGGCCCGCGCTGGCGTACTCGCAGACGAAGATGCTCGTGACCCGGGAGCTGGACATGAGCCTCTCCGCGGCCCTGGAGTTGGAGGCGACGACACAGGCGCTGCTGATGAATACCGCCGACTACGCGGAATTCCACGCCGCGTTCAACGCCAAGCGCCCCCCGAAGTGGGCAGGCCGATGACCACCGTCCCCGCCCAACTCGCTGTTGATGTTGGACTTGTGGCTGATATTGAGGCTGTCGCAAAATGCAGCGAAAGATCGTTTGGGCCACAACATCTGGGATCGGCTCGCGTCGCGGGCGCGAGATCTTGTGATCGCGGGAAGGTGCCAGGGGATTTTGCGACAGGCTCTATTCGACCACTACTCCAACATCAACACCGAGGGGACGGGGCCCGCAGGGCGACGGGCAGGCAGAAGGGCACCGCGCGGTGAGCGGGCGGGTCGCGCTGGTCACCGGCGCGGGGCGGGGCATCGGGCGGGGCGTCGCGACGCGGCTGTCGCGCGAAGGCATGCGGGTGGCGCTCACCGCGCGCAGCAAGGACGAACTAGAGGTGACCGCCGCGCAGTGCCCCGGCGAGACGCACGTCGTGCCGGCGGATATCACCGACCCCGCCGCCGTCGACGGCATCTTCACCGTGGTGGAGCAGGTATGGGGGCCGGTCGAGGTGCTCGTCGCCAACGCCGGGGCGGGCACGTCGGCACCCGTCCAGCGGGTCACCGACGAGGACTGGCAGCGGATGCTCGACCTCAACCTCACCGCGCCGTTCCGCTGCATCCGCCGCGCCGTCCCTGCGATGAAGGCCGCCGGATACGGGCGGATCGTCGCCGTCGCCTCCACCGCCGCCAAGCACGGCGAGCCGTACCTCGCCGCCTACACGGCGAGCAAGCACGGCGTGCTCGGCCTGATCCGCGTCGTGGCCGCCGAGTTGGCCCGCACCGGCGTCACCGCCAATGCGGTCTGCCCGGCCTACGTCGACACCCCGATGACCGACGGCACCGTCGCGTCGATCGCGGCGACGACCGGCCGGGACGTCGAGGAAGCGCGCCGGATCCTGCAGGAGAAGCAGCCGATCGGCCGGCTCGTCACGCCGGACGAGGTCGCCGACGCCGTCTGGCTCTGCGTCGTCAACGGCGCGATCACCGGCCAGGGCATCAACGTCGACGGCGGGGCGATCCAGTCATGAGCCTGGCACGCGTCAACCCGCCCTCGCTGGCGAAACCTTCCGGCTTCTCGCACGCCGTGATCGGCACCGGACGCGTGGTCTTCCTGGCCGGGCAGACCGCGATGGACGCGGACGGGCGCATCGTCGGCGAGACGATCGTCGAGCAGTTCGAGCGGGCGCTGGCCAACCTGCTCGAGGCCCTCCGAGCGGCCGGCGGCACGCCCGACGACCTGGCGAGCCTCACCGTCTACATCGTCGACATGGACGACTACCGCGCCCACTCCCGCGATATCGGTGCCGTGTGGCGCCGGCTGGTCGGCACGGCGTACCCCGCGATGGCCGGCATCGGCGTCAACCGTCTCTGGGACGCCGACGCGCTCGTCGAGGTCCACGGCTTCGCCGTCCTGCCGTAGCCGTCTCTGCCGGCTCTGCCGGCTCTGCCGGCTGCGCCGTCTCTGCCGGCGTTGATATTGGACTTGTGGTCGAATATCAGCCACAAGTCCAACATCAACTCTGAGAGGGGGCAGGAGTCACCCAGCGCCGGTTACCGTCAGCACGTGGCGGCGGGCCGGCTCGTCCAGCTGCGCGCGCAGCGTGGCGAACAGCTCGGCGGCACGCAACCCACTCCAGTCCGCCGGCAGCACCTCGGGCGGCAGGCCCGGGTCGAGGTAGGGCAACCGACGCCACGCGGTCACGGCGCGGACGTAGTCGGCGAAGGCTTCGCCGTCGTCGGCCGTGCGGCGCGGGCGCCAGCGCGCGCTCACCGGCCGGTAGCTGTCGAGGAACTCTTCGTAGAGCGCCTGCAGCCCGTCCAGATCCCACCAGGTGCGCACCCGTCCAGCCGGGTCGTCCCCGGCGAGCCGCCCGGACCGGAACAGCTCGACGTAGTCGGTCAGGCCGTAGTGCTCGAGCACGTCGCGCGTCTCGTCGTAGAGATGCTCGGGCGCGATCCACACGCCCGAGGACACGGTGCCGAACCCGAGCCAGGTCAGCCGCGACCGCAGCGTGTGCCGCTTCTGCCGCTCTGCCTCCGGGACGCTGAACACCGCCAGCAGCCAGCCGTCGGCGAGCCGGCCACGCGCCCGGTCGAAGATGCGCCGATCACCCTCGTCCAGCATGTGCCATGCGCTCTGCGACAACGCGTAGCCGGCCACCTCGCCGGCCCGGCGGGCCTGCAGGATGCCCCGCTGCTTCAGTCGAGAGATCAGCGAGCGGGTGGCCGGCGCGTCCACGCCGAACTCGCTCATCAGCCGGATCAGCGCCGCGACGCTCAACCACCCGCCGGCACGCCGCGCGTACAGACCGTAGATGGTGACGACCAACGCGCGCGGCTGAACGCCCGACGGCTGTGACATGCCCGAGACGATATCGCGATCACTTGACTGTCGTCACGAGCACGCAATACTGAGCAGGTGCACCTCTCGCCGTCCGCGCACGTCGACACGTTCTGCCGCGACAGCCTGCCGCCGGACGAGGACTGGCCGCAGTTGCGCTATGAGCTGCCCGAGCTGCACTACCCCGACCGGCTCAACTGCGCCGAGGCGCTGCTCGACACCACCGTGGCCGCGCTCGGCGCCGACCGGCTGGCCGTCCTCTCGCCGGACGAACAGTGGACCTACGGCGACCTGCTCCGCCACGCCAACCAGGTGGCTCACGTGCTGCAGCAGGATCTGCACCTGCTACCCGGCAACCGGGTGCTGCTGCGCGGACCGAACGCTCCATGGCTGGTGGCCTGCTGGCTGGGCGTGATCAAGGCGGGCGGCGTCGCGGTCGCGAGCGTGCCGGTGCTCCGGCCCCGCGAGATCGCCACCGTCTGCGAGATCGCGCAGATCGACCTCGCGCTGTGCGATCACCGGTTCGTCGACGACCTGGCCGCCGCCGAGGTGCCCGGGATGCGGATCGTCCGCTACGGCGGCGCGGACGACGGCGACCTCCTGCAGCGCTGCCAGTCCAAACCGCCCAACCACAACGCCGTGCCGACCGCCGCCGACGACGTGGCGATGCTGGCGTTCACCTCCGGCACCACCGGTCGGCCCAAGGCCACGATGCACTTCCACCGCGACGTACTGGCGACCGCCGACACGTTCTCCAAGTACGTGCTGCAGCCACGTCCGGACGACGTGTTCGTCGGCACGCCGCCGCTGGCGTTCACGTTCGGCCTGGGCGGCCACGTGATCTTCCCGATGCGCGCCGGCGCGTCCACCCTGATGATCGAGCGCGCGACCCCCGCCGAGCTCGCCGACCACATCGCCACGCACGGCGTCACCGTCTGCTTCACCGCGCCCACCGCGTTTCGCGCGCTGCTGGCCTCGGGCCGCGCCGGGCAGCTGCGCACCCTGCGGCGCTGCGTGTCGGCCGGCGAACACCTCTCCGCCAAGACGTGGCAGGACTTCTACGACGCCACTGGCGTAAAGATCATCGACGGCATCGGCTCGACGGAGATGCTGCACATCTTCATCTCCTCCGCCGACGACGCCATCCGGCCCGGCTCGACCGGCCAGGTCGTCCCCGGTTACCAGGCCGCGGTGCTCGACGAGCACGGCGAACCGGTCGCCGACGGGGTCGTCGGCCGGCTGGCGGTCAAGGGTCCGACCGGCTGCCGCTACGTTGCCGACCCGCGGCAGCGCTCATATGTACAGAACGGCTGGAACATCACCGGCGACACGTTCACCCGCGGTGTCGACGGGTACTTCTGGTACCACGCCCGCACCGACGACATGATCGTCTCCTCGGGGTACAACATCGCCGGCCCGGAAGTCGAGGAGGCGCTGCTGCGTCACCCCGACGTGCTCGAGTGCGGCGTGATCGGCGCGCCGGACGCCGCTCGCGGCCAGCTGGTCACCGCGTTCGTGGTGCTCACCGACGGCGTGGTCGGCGACGACGTCAAGGTGAAGGAGCTGCAGGACTTCGCCAAGGCGCAGATCGCGCCGTACAAGTACCCGCGCGCGGTCAGGTTCGTCACCGAGCTGCCGCGCACGAACACCGGCAAGCTGCAGCGCTACCGCCTGCACGCGCTCGCCGACTAAGGCACCTCGCGGTCGCGCAGTTCCCGGCGCAGGATCTTCCCGGTGGTCGTCTTGGGCAGCTCGCCGATGATCTCGATCGTGCGCGGGTACTTGTAGGCGGCCATCGACTGCTTGCAGTAGGCGATCAGCTCGTCCGGCGTGGCTGATGACCCGGCCTTGAGCGAGACGTAGGCCTTCACCGTCTCGCCGCGGTACGGATCCGGCACCCCGACGACGGCCGCCTCGCGCACGGCGGGATGGCCGTAGAGCACGTCCTCGACCTCGCGCGGCCAAACCTTGTAGCCCGCCGCGTTGATCATGTCCTTCTTCCGGTCGACCAGGTAGAACCAGCCGTCGGCGTCCATGAAGCCGACGTCGCCGGTCCGCAGCTCGCCGCCCGGCAGTGACGCCGCCGTGGCCTCCGGCTTGTTCCAGTAGCCGGGCACGACCTCCGGCCCGGACGTGGCGATCTCGCCAATCTCGCCGGCCGGCACCTCCTGGCCGTCGTCGTCGAGGATGCGCACCACGGTGTTGAACACCGGCACGCCGACCGACAGCGCGCCCGAGCTGGAGTCGACCGGCGCCTTCGTGCCCAGCGGCACGGCGTGCGACGGCGAGTTCGTCTCGGTCAGGCCGTAGATGTTGTGGATGTAGACGCCGGTCTGCGCCTCGAACTGGTCGGCCACCGCCGGGGCGATCGGCGCGCCGCCGGAGTAGACGACGCGCAGCGAGGAGAAGTCCTCGCGGGTCACGCCGACGACTCCGGAGAGCGCGATGAACACCGTGATCGAGCCGACGGTGAACGTGGGCCGGTGCTCGCGGATCGCGTCGAGCACCACCTCGGGATGGAACCGGTGCGCGATCACCAGCGGGCACGGCACCAGCAGCGCGACCGCGATGTGCCCGACCAGGCCGGTGATGTGGAACAGCGGTGCCACGCCCAGCACGCTGTCGTGGGGAGTGAGCCGCATCCAGTCGCGGTAGGTCTGCGCGTTGAACACCAGGTTGGCGTGGGTGTTCATCGCGCCCTTCGGCACGCCGGTAGTGCCGGACGTGTAGGTGAGGATCGCGACGTCGTCGCCGCGCCGGGTCACCGGCGGCGGCGCCTGCCCGGCGTGCTCGCCGACCAGCTCGTCGAGCTCGAGGGTGCCCTCGTGGCGCACCGGCTTGGTATCGGCGAACAGCCGGGCGTCGTCGCGCGTCTGCCCGTCCAGCGCCGAGCAGGTGACCACGATCGACACCGCCGTGCCGCCGTCGGCGATCACGTCGCGGGCCACGGCGCCGTAGAGGTCGTCCAGGCAGAGCAGCGCGCTCGCCCCCGAATCCGAGAGCAGGTACGCCAGCTCACGTGCCTTGTTCATCGGGTTGATCGCGACGGCGATGCCGCCCGCCTTCCACGCGGCGAGCAGCCCGACGACGAACGCCGGGTTGTTCTGCACGTAGATCGCCAGCCGGTCACCGGCTGCGAAGCCGTGCGCGAGCAGCCCGGCGGCGAGGGCGTCCGAGCGCTCGTCCAGCTCGGCCAGCGTCATCGTGCCGTCGAAGTAGCGGATGGCCGCAGCATCGGGCGCCCGCTTCACCGACGCGGCGAACAGGTCCAGCATCGACTCGTACTCTGGCGTGATGTCGGCCGGCAAGCCCTCGTTGTACCGGCCGAGCCACGGCCGCTCGCGGTAGCCGCTCATTTGACCGCGATCGGGTTGACGGGTGAGCCGCTCGCGCGGTGCACCTTCAACGGCGCGGCGGCGTAGAGGAAGGTGTATTGCCCGTCCTCGGCACAGCTCGCCGCGAGCTTCTCCAGGTCGCAGATCTCGGTGAGCGTCACCCCGAGGTTGCGCATCAAAGCGCAGTGCAGCGGCAGCGCCACTCCGCTGACCGGGTCGACGGTCACTTCGTTGGCGATGGTGTCGGTGACCAGGTTCGGGATCTCGTTGTCCTGGAACCACTGCACGAGCTCCGGCGAGTACGTGAGCCCTGGTTCGCAGAAGCCCTCGTAGAACGCCTGCCCCTGCTCGAAGAAGAGCTTGAGGAAGTTCGTGCGGATAACGAGGATGTCGCGCTGCTCGATGGTCACTGCCTGGGCCGCGGCGCACGCCTCGAGGTCCTCGTGGGTGAACGTCTCGGCCTTGTCGAGGCTCTCCTTCCCGCGGAAGCGCGCCATGTCCAGCAGCACACCGCGGCCCACGACGCCGCGTTCGGCGATCGGCGCGACGCTGGCCTTGTCCAGGCCGCCGACCGTGGTGCGCGCGTCGTACCCGTTCCAGATCTTGCCGTCGTACCAGACGTGACCGAGCGCGTCGTACTGCGTCGAGCCTTGCAGAAACGCCTCGATCTTGTCGTCGGCGTAGTGCAGGCCGCCGGGGAACACCGGTGCGTCCGTGCCGTCCCAGCTCGCCTCGTCCAGCAGCATGGTGCGAGTAGCGGGCGCGCGACCCGGCCACACCGGGTCCCCTCGCGGATCGCCGATCATCCGCTGCAGCGTGAACACGATGCCGGTGCGCACCGCGGCGACGCCGCGCAGGACCTCCTCCGGCGTCAGGTAGTTCAGCGCGCCGACCTCGTCGTCGGGCCCCCATCGGTCCCAGTTCGTCGCAGCGTCGCGCAGGACTTCGCCCATGCTCGGAGCTTGTGCCTCGGTCATCCGGCCGCTCCCGTCAGGTCGTCGACGAAACGTGCTGCCTCACGACCCATCGTTGCGAGTGCGGCCGACGACGGCAAGACCGAGGGCCTGTTCTCAGCGCTCCGGCTCGAGGACGATGACGGGGATCTGCCGCTCGGTCTTCTTCTGGTACTCGGCGTAGTCGGGCCAGGCGGCGACGGCCCGCTGCCACCAGACGTCCTTCTCCGCGCCGATGACCTCGCGCGCGACCATGTCCCGCTTCACCGGGCCGTCCTGCAACTCGACGTGCGGATGGGCGAGCACGTTGTGGTACCACTGTGGATGCGTCGGCGCGCCGCCGAGCGAGGCCACGATGGCGTAGCTGCCCTCGTGCTCGACACGCATCAGCGGGGACTTGCGCAGCTTGCCGCTATGCGCCCCCTTGGTGGTCAGCAGCACGACCGGCTTGCCCTGCATTGCCGTGCCCTCCGTGCCGCCCGATCTCTCGTAGCGGTCGACCTGATCGCGGACCCACTGGGCCGGGCTGGGCTCGTATTCACCGTCGAGGGGCATGCGGTCATCCAATCTGGTAGCGCGGGCGGGGCGCGAAGCCTGCCGCACGGTAACAGTCGTCGATCAGCCGCATGGTGGCGACCGCGTCGTCAGGCCCGATCGGCAGCGGCGTGCCGTCGCGCACCGCGGCGGCGAACGCGTCGAGCTGGTAGGCGTAGGACGTCCTGGTGCCGAGACGTTCGACGCGTTCACCGGACGGCAGGTTGACCACCAGCCGATCGTCGCGCTGGGGCTTGACGTAGCTCGGTGCGGTCAGTTCGCCGCGGCTGCCCACGATGCGCAGCGTCGCTTGCTCGCCGGCTCCGGCCATGTTGCAGCGCGCCGAACCTGTCGCCCCGTTGGGGAACTCGAGCTCGGCGTCCAGCCACTCGTCGACTCCTGGCAGCCCGGCGCGCTCGCCTCCCCGAGCGCCGAGCAGCCGTGGCACCCCGCCGCCCCACGGCGCCAGCATCCGGTGCGCGTGCAGGTTGTAACAGCCGAGGTCCATCAACGCGCCGCCGGCCAGCCGCAGCGACCAGCGCGGGTCGCCCTGGCGCGGCGGGGGGCTCGTGAACGATGCCTCGACCCGCTGCAGGTCGCCGAGTTCGCCGGATTCGAGGAGCTCGCAGACTCGTTGAAACAGCGGGTGGAACAGGTAGTGGAATCCCTCGAGGACCGCCAGCCGCGGCCGGGCGAGCGTGGCGTCGCGGACCTCGGCGGCCTCGTCGGCATTGCTCGCCGACGGCTTCTCGGTGAGCACGTGCTTTCCCGCCTCGATCGCGGCAATGTTCCACGGTGCGTGCAGCGCATTTGCGAGCGGGTTGTAGACGACGTCGATCTCCGGGTCGGCGATGAGGTCGGCGTAGGAGTCGTGCACCCCGGCGATGCCGTGCGCCGCGGCGAACGACTCGGCCCGGGCGCGGTCGCGCGCGGCCACCGCGACCAGCAGGTGCCCGCGCTCCCGGGCGGGCGCGACCATGGATCGGTCGGCGATCCGGGCGGCGCCCAGGATGCCGATGCGGAGTGGTTCCATGCCCGCCGAGTCTGCCGCATTGCCTGACATCGCTGTCTGGTCGGGCCGGCGTGGCCTATCCTTTGCGATCAAGAGCGCTGACGGACAGCCGGGCAGTACGGGGGATAACGGTGTCAGATGAAGCGTGAACGCGGGCGACCCAGCCGCCCGACGCTGCGGCAGGTGGCCGCACTCTCCGGGGTGAGCCTGAAGACGGCGTCGCGCGTCCTCAACGGGGAGCCGTACGTGTCGACGGCGACCGCCGCGAAGGTGCAGGCGGCCGCCACGCAACTGGGCTTTCGGCTGAACGCTATCGCGCGCGACCTGCGCGCCGGCGCCCGTTCGCCGTCGGTGGGGCTGATCATCGGGGACCTGGCCAACCCCTTCTACTCGCGGATCGCGCGCGGCGCCGAGCGGCGGCTTCGTCCGGAAGGCTTGCGGCTGATCACCGCCAGCACCGACGAGGATCCCTCGCTCGAGCAGACGCTGGTCACCGACATGCTCGAACGGCGGGTCAGCGCACTGCTGGTGGTCACCAGTGCCGCGGAGCACGCTTACCTCGACGGCGAGCGCCGGCTCGGCACGCCGATCGCCTTCCTCGACCGGCCGCCGCAGGACGTCGTCGCCGACACCATCGTGCTCGACAACGCCGGCGGTGTCCGTCAGGCCGTCGAGCACTTGCTGCGGCAGCGCCATCGCCGAATCGGGCTGGTCGGCGACCTGAGCCGGCTCTCCACCCATCGCGAGCGGGTCGCCGCGTTCGAGTCCGCGATGACCGCGGCCGGCATCGACAACTGGCGCCGCTACGTCCGTTCGGATTCCCATGACGTCGACGCCGCCGAGCGGGCGGTGCGCGAGCTCATTGCCCTGCGACCCGCCCCGACCGCCCTGCTCACGACGAACAACCGCATCACGACCGGCGCCCTGCGCGCCCTTCGCGACGTCGCCGAGCCGCCGGCGCTGGTCGGCTTCGACGACTTCGACCTCGCGGACGTGCTCGGCGTCACCGTGGTCGCGCACGACCCAGAGCGGATGGGTGAGCTGGGCGCCGAGCTGATCCTGGGCCGGCTCGCGGGCGACGAGGGACCGGCCCGTCGTGTACTGCTGCCGACCGCGCTGGTCGTGCGCGGCTCGGGCGAGCGGCGCCGCCGCTCGCGGCCATCTTCGTCGTGATCATGTTCTTTGTGCAGGATTCCTGCACAAAGAACATGATCACGACGTGTGGACGTGGGCGTGGCAGCGACGGCTGCTGACGCTCAGTTGCTGCCGAGCTCCGCGGCCAGCTCCTTCTCGTCCTGGTCGGAGAGCGACGTCTTGAGGATCGTCCCGCCGAACGGCTGCATCGCGCTGGCGAACTTGTCTTCGGTGATCTTGGAAGCCATGATCACCACAGCGGAATGCCCGGGGCTGAGCAGGTCGTGCACCTGGGCCCGGAACTGCGCGTTGACGCCGGACTTGTTCAGCGAGCCGAACAGCGCACCTATCGCCCCGCCGAGGATCGCCATCCCGGGCACGAAGAACAGCAGCCCGAGCAGCAACCCCCACAACGCGCCGGCGGCGGCCGAGGCCCCGACGATCCGTTGCGGTGTGTCGACATGGGTCTTGCCGTCGGCGTCGACGTTGACGATCGCGAGGCCACGCAGATCGACGACGAAGTCCTGCTGGAGTCTGAGGACCTCGTCATACGCGCGTCTGGCGCTCGCGGTGTCGTCGTAACCGATGACGATCAGTTCGGACATTCGGCGGCTCCTTCGCTCGGCATCGCACCGATCCTAGTGCCCTGTGCCGCGCGCACGCTCAGTCGCAGGCCGCCATGCTGGCCGCGGTCTGCGTCCGCGAGCACCACGCGGGCAGCTGGGCCAGCAGGTTGCGGTCGTAGACGAGCACGACCGCTGAGCGGCCCGGGCCGCTCGGCAGGGCCGCCCGCTCGACCGGCGGCCCGAACTGGGTGACCGCTTCGGCCACGGTGCCGAATCCCGGGGCGTGCAGGTCGATCACGACGAATCGCGCGTCGTGCCGTCGCGGGTCGTACCAGTCCGTCCGGGCCTCAGAGCGGTAGGCCATGATCCGCGACCCGGCAGTGACCGGTGCGACGCGGATGGCGCCGCCGGTGTCCAGAGTGATCGTGCTGGCCGTCCAGTAACCGCCGATTCCGTAGTTCAGCTGGCGCGTGGACAGCCACTGCGCTACCCGCTGCCCGGCAGGCGGCTGCGCCGGCTGGACGGCCTGGCGAACGAACGCGACTGCGAGCAACGCCGCGACGGCGATGCAGCCGGCCCCGGCGAACGCGCGGGCAGCGCGCGCTCTCGGACGCACCCGTTCGCGGTGATCACGGATCCAGACCCGGGCTGTCAGCACGGCGGCGAGCGGCAGCACGGGCGCGACTTCACGCGCGGATCGCACGTCGAAGGAAAGCGCCGATACGACGAACGCGACAAGGTTCACGACGATCCCGGCCGCCAGCAGCTCCGCCGACCGCTCGGCCCGCCCGCACAGGGCCCGCGCCACAGTGAGCACGACCGCGCCAGCGGCCAGGGCAACGCCGAGGAGATGCAGCCCGCCGACCGTACGCTCAAACGGTCCGTGCAGCGTCGGGAAGTACCCGCCGAAGAGGACCGCGATCGACTCGCCGGCGATCGTCAGGTGGCGGCCCAACTGGTCCGGTGCGGCAAGGCTGCCGTTCATCGGCTGCGTCGCGAAGCCTCCGGCCAGCCGGATCAGCCACTGCACACCTCGGGCGGCGAGCACGGACGCCGACGCGGCCACGACAAGCCTGGCGTCCAGGCCGCGCCAGGACCCTGGCCGCCAGCGGCCGGCGACGCCGAGCCGGGCCATCCCCACCACGGCAAGCGGCACGGCGCCGAGCAGGATCACCAGCGGGTCGGCGATGATCCCCCAGGCCAGCAGGGCCGCGATGACGAATGGCAGCGCGCGGCCGGGCTCGCACGGCCTCCCCGCCCGGTCGGTGGTGGCCCGGTCGAGTACCAGCCAGGTCAGCAGCACCGGCACCGCGGTGCCGGTGTGGTCGGGGTCGCTGAGCAGGGTGCCCACCCCGAGCCCAGGCGCGGGCACCAGCACGATCGCCACCGCGAGCGCCACCCGGGCCGCCGCCGGCACACCGGTCACGCGGCCCTTGGCGAGCAACGCGACCAGCACCACGATCAACGTGTAGGTCAGCGCGGCACCGACGGGAAGCACGTCCGGCCGAAGCCCGATGATCGACTCGAGGAACGCCTGCTCCACCAATTCGGTGCCGTAGAACGAGACGTCGGTGGTCGTCCAACCGTGCAGCAGCAGATTGCCGTGCAGCATGTCCCACGCCTGCAGCGTGTTGCTCGCGCCGTCGGCGTTCGTACCCACCGACCGCGCGATCGCCAGATAGCCGAGGAACAGGCCGACGACAGCGGCTGCGGCTACGAGCGCCGTCGCCGCGACGGCGAGTGGGGCCGCGCGCCGCGGGGCCGCCGCCTGCTGTGAACGATCGAGTGTCTGCGGACGGTGGCTCATCATGGCGGGTCCAGTCTGCCCGCCACCCCGCAGGGACTACCGCGGCACGACCGGTGGGATGCACCCCGATTGATCGGGTCATGCTCCGCGGGCGGTGCGGCCAAGTGCAGGTACGCGGGAGAGTACGCACGTCAACCGTCGCTGAGGAGCGTGCCATGGCTGAGACGCAGGATTCGGGTGCGGCCGCGGGCGCCGGCGGTCCGGAAGCGGTCGGTGCCACCGGTACCGGGCCGGTCCCGCCCGGACCCCGGAGCTCGAGCCGGCGGCTGTGGTGGTGGGTGGCCGGCGGCGCGGCCGCGCTGCTGGTCGCAGGCGTCATCGGCGGGGTGATCGGCGCCCAGACATCCGGCGGGGTCAGCTCGAGCCACGTCGCGGCGGTCGGGTGCACCACCACGACCGTGGCGAACCGGGTGCTCCCGTCGGTGGTGACCCTGTCGGTCAAGGGTTCGTCGGGCACGAGCAGCGGGTCGGGCGAGGTGCTCCGCTCGGACGGCTACATCCTGACCAACGACCACGTGATCTCCTCGGCGGCGAGCGGCGGCGGCGTCGAGGCGATCTTCAGCGACGGGCGGAGCGCGCCGGCGACCATCACCGGGCGGGTGCCGCAGCTGGACCTTGCCGTGGTGAAGGTGTCCGGCGAGTCCAAGCTGTCGACGATCACCACCGGCAGCTCGCAAGCCCTGCAGGTCGGCCAGCCGGTGGTCGCCCTGGGAGCGCCGCTCGGGCTCTCCGGAACGGTGACCGCGGGGATCGTCTCCGCCCTGGGCCGGGACGTGCCGGTGCCGGCCGAGGGCGGCACCACGGCGCTGCTGCCCGGTGCCATCCAGACCGACGCGGCGATCAACCCGGGGAACTCCGGCGGCCCGCTGGTCGACTGCAACGGCCGCCTGGTGGGCGTGAACACCGCGATCGCCACGGTGCCCAACGCGGCTGGCCAGTCCGGCGGCGGCAGCGTCGGCATCGGGTTCGCGATCCCGGTCGACCTCGCCACGATCGTCGCCGACCAGCTCATCTCCACCGGCCGGTTCACCCCGCCGTACTTCGGCGCAACAACGCTGCCCATCCCACCCGCTTTGGCTGCCCGCTTCGGCGTCTCCAGCGGGCTCTACGTCCAGGCGGTGACCAGCGGCGGCCCGGCGGCGAGCGCGGGCCTCGCCCCCGGCGACGTGATCACCCACGTCGACGGCCAGGACGTCGGCGGCCCGGACGGCGTCTACCGGGTGATCCTCACCAAGCACCCCGGCGACAAGGTGAGCGTCGAGTACGTCCGCGACGGCAAGACGGCGAGCACCACCGTCACGCTCGGCAGCAGGTCATGACCGGCCACCGGACGCGATGACGAGCCCGACGTCCGACGAGACGCTCGTCTCGACCGGCGCGTTACCGGCTCCGGCACGGGTCCGGGCCCTGGTGGGCGAGGCGTACGAGCGCTTCCGCGCGGTCGCGGACGGGCAGGTGTCGTCGGTGTATCCGGCACTCGCCCGCGTCAGGCCCGAGCTGCTCGGGATCGCCGTCGTCGGCGTCACCGGGCAGGTCGCCACGGCAGGTGACGCCGACGTCGAGTTCACGCTGATGAGCTGCGCCAAGCCGTTCGTGTTCGCATTGGCCTGCCAGGCGCTGGGCGTCCAGGAGGTCCGGCGGCGGGTGGGGGTCAATGCGACCGGGCTCGCGTTCAACTCGGTGACGGCGGTGGAGCGGGCAGACCGCGGGCGTACCAACCCGATGGTCAACTCCGGCGCGCTTGTGACAACCGGGCTGGCGGGAACCGGCGAGTCGCCGACGGAGCGCTGGTCGACGCTGCTCGATGGCCTGTCCCGGTTCGCGGGGCGGCGGCTGACCATGGACGACGAGGTGTATGAGTCCGCGTCGGCGACCAATCAGCGCAACCGCGCGCTCGCGCTGCTGCTCGATGCCACCGGCGCGCTGGCCGCGGATCCGGCGGAGGTGACCGACCTGTACACCCGGCAGAGCTGCCTGCGGGTGCACGCGATCGACCTGGCGACGATGGGTGCGACGCTCGCCGACGGCGGCGTCAATCCGGTCACCGGCGAGCAGGTGGTCGACGCGTCGGTGGCTCGGGCGACGCTGGCCGTCATGGCGGTAGCCGGGCTGTACGAGACCTCCGGCGACTGGCTGCTCGACGTGGGACTGCCGGGCAAGAGCGGCATCGGCGGCGGGATCGTCACGGTCTCACCGGGCAAGGGCGGTCTGGGCACTTTCGCACCGTCACTGGACCCGGCCGGCAACAGTGTCAAGGGCTGCCTGGTGGCTGCCCACCTGGCGCGCCGCCTCGGCCTGGACGTCTTCGCCTCTGCGCCGGCCGCGACCACGCCGAGCGAGCGGGATGACCGGTGAGTCGGCTGTTCGGTCCGGGGTCGATGGGCCTTGCCGTGTACGGCGCCATTGCCGCCGGGCTGGCGCTGGCGATCGGGGTCGACACGACGCTCAGCACGGTGGCCATCGCGATCGCGGTGCTGGTCGAACTCGTGGCCTTCTATGCGGCGCACGTGTACGCAGACACGATCGGGCAGCGCTACGACCGCCCGGAGGTTCGCTGGCCGCAACGGCTGAACCACTGCTGCCGCCATGATCTTGCCATCCTGTTCGGCGGGCTGCCGATCCTCGGGGCCTTCGTGCTCGAACGCATCGTCGGACTCGACCGCGACCGCAGCGCCACCATCGCGCTGATCGTCCTGATCGCGTTGCTCGGCGGCTATGGCTGCTTGGCGGCGCGCCGCAGCGGCGTCACGTGGGCCCAAGCGGTCGGTGAAGGTGCCATCGCCGCGTTGATCGGACTCGGCATCCTGCTGCTCAAGCTCCTGCTGCATTGACCGTGTTCCGCTGACGCGCCCTACAGGTGAACGGGCGCGCCTGGGCCCCAAGGAATGCCGATGACGTACCAGACGACGAACATGATGGTCGACGCTGCCAACAAGATCGCCGCATAGGGCAGCATCAACGCGATCACCGTGCCTATGCCAGCCTTCTTCTGGTACCGGTGGACGATAGTCACGATGAATGGTAGGTAGACCATGAGCGGCGTGAGCACGTTCACGGGCGCGTCCCCGACACGGTACGCGGCTTGCACCGTCTGCGGAGCGATATTCAGGTGCAAGAAGAGCGGGATGAAGATCGGTGCGAAGATCGCCCACTTGGGTACCAGTCCCGGCATGATGAAGTCGAGAAGCACGAACACCAAGATTAAGATGAACAGCAGCAGCAACGCCGGAAAGTTTGCGGTCTTGAGCACATTCGCCATCGCTCCAGCGAGAATCTGCGGCATCCTCGTGTAATTGAAGTACGCGATGAACTGCGCGATCATCAGGAACATCACCAACAGTCCGCCTAGGCCACTGAACGATTTTGTGATACCGGTGATGATGTCGTCCTTGTTCTTGAACGTCTTGGCGCCGAAGCCGTAGCAGGCACCACACACCAGGAAGATCGCCGAGATGATGAAGATCAGACTCGACATGAACGGCGTCGGACCGATGATCGCGCCGGTTACCGGGTCGCGCAGCGGGGCACCCGGTGGGAACGTCAACCCACACACGACCACGACACTGACGATCAGGCCGTACAAGGCCCAGCGCAGACCACGTGATTGGGCCTCGTGGTCGAAGTCCTCCGACAGCGCGTCCGGCACCTCCTGACCAGGAGCGGGGGTCCACTTTCCGAGGCGGCGCTCGATGAGCCTCGCGCTCACCAAGGCGGCCACCGCGGCGAGGATGAATGAGCCTGCGATCATGAAGAAGTAGTTGGCAGTCACCTCGACGTGCTTGCCGGCAGTCCCTATCGCCTCGTTGGTGATCTCGGTGAGCATGCTGTCGGAGGGCGTGATGATCACATTGAACGTGAAGATCGCGCCTACGCCGGCGAACGCCGCGGACATGCCGGCTAGCGGATGGCGGCCGACGCTTGCGAACGCGGAGGCGGCAAGGGGCACCAGGATCAGGTAGCCGGCGTCGGTCGCGACGCTGGAGAGCACACCGACGAAGATCACGATGAACGTCAGGAACGTCGTTGGCGCGATCTTAACCATCTTGTGAATCAGGGCCGCCATCATGCCGGCGTGCTCGGCCACACCGACGCCCGCCATGGCAATCAGGACAACCGAGACCGGGCCGAAGTTGGCGAAGTTGTCGACGAACGAGCTGAACATGTGGGCGATTCCGGCACCGTTGAGCAGGTTCTGGATGTGGACCGTCTCGTGGTGGATCGTGTACGGGGGCTGGTTGACCAGATTGACCGGGGTGTTGGTCTCGGTGTCGTGCAGCACGATCGACCCGCCGAGTTGGTCGATGGACTCGGACAACACACGAAGTGGATTCGGGACCGCCACGTCCTCGGTGACCTTGATGCCGGCCCAGGACAGGATCGCCGAGAGCACGGCAACGAGGCCGATGAGGTAGGCGAACATGATCGACGGGTTGGGCACCTTGTTGCCCACCCGCTCGATCCAGCCGAGCATGCCGCCTGAGCCGGGCTCTTCGACTGCTTCCGCGTCGCTAGTGTCGGTGATCGCCATCGGCTTCCCTCGATGAATCGTGACCGGTCAGCCGGCGGCCTTGCCGAAGTCGAGCGCGAGCTCGACCAGCAGCCGGGTGCCGTAGCCGGTGGCGCCCTTGTTCACCCAGCCGCGCGGCGCGTCGGCCTGCGCGGTACCCGCGATGTCGATATGTGCCCACCGAGTGTCGCCGACGAACTCGGCAAGGAACAGCGCGGCGGTGATGCTGCCGGCGTTCGCCCCGCCCATGTTGGAGATGTCTGCGACGTCCGAGTCGAGCTGGTTGCGATACCGGCGGGCGAGCGGCAGCTGCCATACCGGCTCGTCGGTGCGCTCGGCCGCGGCCTTGACCCGATCGACGAGCGTCTGGTCGTTCCCCAGCACGCCGGCAATCTCAGTGCCGAACGTGCGCAGGCACGCCCCGGTGAGCGTGGCGATGTCGACGATCGCGTCGACGCCCTGCTCGACGGCCATCACCAGCGCGTCGGCCATCACCAGCCGTCCTTCGGCGTCGGTGTTGAGCACCTCGACCGTTCGCCCGCCGTGGATGGTGATCACATCGCCGAGCTTCATCGCCGAGCCGGAGGGCATGTTGTCGGTGCACATCAGATAGCCGGTGACCTCGGCCGTACACCCCAGCTCGCGCAGCGTCGTCATCGCCGCCAGCACGACCGCCGCACCGGTCATGTCGTTCTTCATCGTCGCGTGCACGGCGTCGGCGGGCTTGAGCGCGATGCCACCCGAGTCGTACATGATGCCCTTGCCGACGAAGGCCAGCCGCGCGGACGGCTCGCCGTCCGGCCGGTACGTCAGCTTGATCATCCGTGGTGGATCGACACTGCCCCGGTTGACACCGAGCAAGCCGCCGCAGCCGAGCTTGACCAGCGCGTCACGGTCGGACACCTCGACCTGCAAGCCATGCCGGGCACCCACCTCGACGGCGACCTCCGCCATCCGGGTCGCGGTGAGCACGTTCCCCGGAGAGTTGGCGAGGTCGCGGCCCAGCAGCGCCGCATCGGCGATGACCTTGCCACGCTGGACGCCGGAGTCGACGGCCGCGCGCGACGCGTCATCGGCAACGAGCCGGAGCTCGCTCACCTCGATCGGCGCGTCCGACACGCCCCGGATGCGAAACGCATATCGGGCCAGCAGCACGCCTTCCACGATCGCCTGGGCCGCGTCGGCCGGCGAGCCGGCGGCGAGCGGCGGCACGGTGAAGCCGAGCCGGGCGTCCTCGGGGACCGCGCGGGCGAAGGCCGCGGCCGCATTGCGCAGCGCGGTGGCGTCCAGCTTCGCCGCTTCCCCGACGCCGACGACGACGGTGGCCGCGCCCCCGCTACGTGGCACGCACACCGCCTGGCCGACCCGACCGTGGAATCCGGCGCGGCGCAGTGCCTCGCGGTCCGCGCCGAGTTCGGCCGGCACTTCACCGTCCGTGCCGACCGCGAAGCCGACCGCGTCCACGTCCCCGACACCGTCGGGCGCGAGCGCGGTGGTGACCGCAACATGGCGGCGCAGCGTCGGAACGGGATCGAACGGGTCGCCGGCATTCGGCATGATCGCCCCCAAAGCGGACGTGGTCGCACCCGAACGAGAGTGCCAGCGTGCAGCGTTTCACGCTCGTTTACGCCTGTCCTCATCACCAGAGCATGAGGCGAGTGTTCAGAACCTGAAGAAGACCGGCACGAGGTCGTTGAGGCCGATCACGCCGTTGCGCACAGCACGAGCGCGGCACCGATCGCGACCAACTCGACCGCGAGCACCAGAAATGTGATGGCCGCGTGACTCACTCGACAGACCCTACCCAGCCATGGCTGGCGGCGCGCCTGACTGCTGTCGCACGTTCGTGCTGCGACTATGAAGCCCCGTCCGGCCAGGCGCGATCATCGTTAGGGCGCGGCGGACGCCATCGTGAGAAGGGACCTACGTGAACTATCCGCTGCTCGACGTGTTCTGGACCATGCTGTGGCTATTCCTGTGGATCCTCTGGATTTTCCTTGTTATTCGCATTATCACCGATATCTTCCGCAGCCCCGACCTCAGTGGCTGGGGAAAAGCAGGGTGGACCATATTCTTGATCGTGCTGCCGTTCCTCGGGGTTCTGGTCTACGTCATCGCCCGCGGCTCGACGATGCACCGACGCGAGGTGCACGCGGCGCAAGCGAACGATCAGGCGTTTCGCCAGTACGTGCAGACCGTCGCCACACCGAACGGCGCCTCCGCGGCCGACCAGCTCACCAAGCTGGCCGCCTTGCGTCAGCAGGGAGTGATCACCGACGAGGAGTTCGCGGCGCAGAAAGCCCGGATACTCGCGTAGCACGACACCATCGGAGGGACGTCGTCCCGATCGTCGGCTGCTCGGATTCCGCGTCGTCCGCCTGCGCGGCGGTGTCAGGGGTGCATCACGACCTTGACGGTGCCGTCCTGCTTCTTCTGGAAGTTCTCGAAGGCGGTCGGCGCCTGCGCCAGCGGCACCCGATGCGTGGCGAATGTCTCGACGCCAAGAGGATCCGAGTCGGCGAGCAGTGGCATGATGTCGTCGATCCAGCGCTTGACGTTGGCCTGGCCCATGCGCAGCTGAATCTGCTTGTCGAACAGCCGCATCATCGGGATCGGGTCGGTAGCGCCGCCGTAGACGCCGCTCAGCGAGACCGTCCCGCCGCGACGCACGATGTCGATGGCGGTGTAGAGCGCCGCGAGCCGGTCGACGCCCGCCCGCTGCATCATCGGCGCGGCGATCCAGTTCGGCAGCGTCCCTACCACCTGATGCGCGAGCTTCGACACCGGCGAACCGTGCGCCTCCATGCCGACCGCGTCGACCACCGAGTCCGGGCCGCGGCCGTCGGTTCGGTCGCGGATCATGTCGCCGATGTCGTTCTCGTGCCCGCGCAGGTCGATGACCTCCGCCCCACGCGCCCGGACCCGCTCCAGGCGTTCGGGTACCAGATCGACGCCGATCACACGCATACCGTGCTGTGCGGCGATGCGGCAGCACATGTCGCCGATCGGTCCCAAGCCGAGCACGACGAGCGTCCCGTCCTTCGGCACGGCGGCGTACTCAACCGCCTGCCAGGCCGTGGGGAGGACGTCGGAGAGGTAGACGAACCGCTCGTCCGGCGCGTCCGACGGCACCTTGATGTGCGTGTGGTTGGCATGCGGCACGCGCAGGTATTCCGCCTGGCCACCGGGCACCTCGCCGTAGAGCTTCGAGTAGCCGAACAGCGCCGCGCCCATGCCGTATTCATGCACCTGGGTGGTCTCGCACTGCGAGTAGAGACCCTCCCGGCACATGAAGCAGTGCCCGCACGAGATCTGGAACGGGATGACGACCCGATCGCCGGGCTGCACCTCGGTGACCTGGGAGCCGACCTCCTCGACGATGCCCATCGCCTCGTGCCCGAGGATGTCGCCCGGCGACATGAATGCGCCGAGTGTCTCGTAGAGATGCAAGTCCGAACCGCAGATGTTCGTGCTGGTGACCTTCACGATCGCATCGGTCGGCTGCTGCAACTTCGGGTCCGGGACGTTTTCGACGCGGACGTCGCGCCGGCCCTGCCAGGTGACTGCCTTCATGCGGTTCGGTCTACCCATCGGCTCTCGGAGTATCACCGGCGTCACGGCGCGGGTAGAGCAGCGGTCCGGCAGTGCCCTGTCCGGCGGAGAGCGCACCCACGAAGCTGCGCAGCGCGTCGGTCGCCCGGTGCCGCGGCGTCCAGCCGAGCTCGCGGGCGCGATCGGTCCGCATCCATGGCAGCGCCATCGCCATGTCGAACCACGGCGCTTCGGTGGGCTGCAGCCGCAGCCGCCAGGCCAGCGCCATCCCGGCATGCACGACAGCCGGCGGCATCGGCGGGCCGACCCCGCCGAACTCCGCCCGCAGCGAGTCGCGGTCGATCACCGGCTCGGCTGCGAGGTTGAATGCGCCGCCCGGGCGTTCCCGCAGGAAAAGCGCGAGCGCCTCTGCCACGTCGTCGGCGTGCACGAACTGCACACCCAGCTCGCTCGGCCAGGGCGCGAGCCTGAGCATGCTCGGCCGGAGCAGGCTCACGGGAGCGAGCCGGCCGATGAAGTAGCGCATCACCTCGCTCGCCGCGGCCTCGTGCAGCACGACTGCCGGGCGCACCCGGGTGATCGTCCGTTCGCTCTGCGCCGCGTCGAGCAGCCGCTCCACCGCCGCCTTGTCGACGCTGTAGCTCGGGGCGGGCATCCCGCCGGTCGGCCACGACTCGCCCACCCACCGGCCGGCCCCCGGCGAGTAGGCGCCGACCGACGAGACACAGACCAGGTGCGCCACGTCGGCACCGCGCATCGCCTCGAGTACCGCCGCAGCGCCACCCTGGTTCACCCGGCGCAGCCGCTCGCGGTCGCGGCTCGGCTGGATCGCCCAGGCCAGGTGCACGACCGCGTCGCAGCCGCGCATCGCGGCGGTCAGGGCTTCCACGGCTGACGAACCGGCGAGATCGATCGACTCCCAGCTGGCGGCGCTGTACGGCGCTACGGCCGGTGGCCGGCGTCGGCTCACCGCCACGACCTCGTGCTCACCACCGAGCCGGCGAAGCAGCGCCGTCCCGAGGTTCCCGGAGGCACCAGTGATCAGGATTCGCATCGCTCTCCGATCTGCGCGCCGACGCAGTTCCGGCCGGGTCGATTCCCCATCCCCGTCCCCGCTAAACCACGACACGCCCCTTCCCGCTCCCCCCCGACCCATAGTGTTGATGTTGGACTTGTGGCTGGTATTCGACCACTACTCCAACATCAACAGCGGAGGGGCCCGCTTGACACGGCCGGTTCCGTCGAGTCTGCTGGAATAGGGGATCGTGCCCGCGCCGCCGCCGAGGCGAGCGGGCACCTTGCACCGCGTACTGCGGGGGGACGCGTCGATGGCGAACGGTTCGTCGCTGGTGGAGCGAGGTCGAGCACGGCTCGTGCCCCGCCGTCCGCGGCGCGCTGCGCGCGTCCCACTGCACTCGGTGGTCGCGGACGTCCAGGCCGAACTGCGCGCGGTGAACTCGACCGGGCCGGCCTACCGGGGCAGGCTCGCCGGGCGGCGCCGCATGCGGGTGCGAGCGGGTCACTGGCGGCGCCCGCACTCGGGCTGGGACGCACCGAGCATCTGGGTGCGCCTCGCCGGGGCGAGCGCGTGGCCGTACTTCACCGCCGTGCACCCCGTCGCCCGAGGCGGCGCCACCTGGCCGCAATCAGCTGTGCTGGCGCACGCCGAGGACGTCGCCGAGCAGGAAGCGATCCGCCGGTCCGACCGGTCAAGGCGCCTGCGCCGGCGCGTCCTGGCAGCGATCGCGGCGACGGCGGTCGGTGCGGCGGCCGTGGTGGCGGGCGTTCTCGTCGTGCAGCAGCGACACCCCCAGGCACCGCCGCGCGCAGGCGGCGACACGGTCGCCCGGGCGGCCGGCACCGACCAGATCCGCTCAGCGGAGCAGTGGGTGCTGGCGAACATCCCGCCGGGCGCCGCGGTCGGAACCGACGCGAAGGTCGCCGTCGACCTGACCTTGCAGAGCCCGGCTGGCAGCCAGTTGAACGTGACCGACCTGGGGGCTTCCGGGTTGGGCAACGACGCCTTTGTCGTGTCCACGCCGGCGGCGCGGAAAGAGGCTGCCGGCAATCCCATCGCTTCCGCTGCGCTCGTCGGGGGCGTTCCGATCGCGGCGTTCGGCAGCGGCCCAACGATGGTGCAGGTCTGCCGGGTGGGTCCGGACGGTCAGGCGACCCTGCTCGAGCAGTGGGCCGCCGACGGAGTCGCCCGCGAGACGGCCGGCGTGGCGCTGTCCGCCAACCCGCTCATCCAGGCCGATCCCGCGACCCGGGGCCGGCTCGCCACGGGCGCGCTCGACCTGCGTGCCGCCACCGTGCTCGCCCTGCTCGCCGGCAGCGGCGACGTCCGGGTCGCCCGGATCGTCCCCGACCCGGCGCAACCGGCCGACCAGCCGATCCGAACGGTGCAGATCCAGCTCAGCCCACCGTCGCGGCTGGCCGCCACGCTCGCCGGCGTCCCGGACCTCTACCGTCCGCGCGGTGTGCAAACGCTGCCGGACGGGTCGCAGCTGCTCCAGTGGGACCTGTCCACGGCGCCGATCCAGTCGGTGAGCTGATCGACCGTATCCCCGTGCCGGCTGGCTCGTTGGACCAATCGGTAAGCACGGTTCGGGAGGCGTTCATCGCCGGACGGGCGACAGTCCCCCAGCCGGGATGGGATGACGGTGACGGGTCGGGTCTGGCGGAGCGTGACGGCGACTGTCGCGTTGGTGGCCGGCGTCCTCGCCTGGTTAACCGGTGTTTCGACTGCGGCCACGCCGCCGCAGGCTGCGATACGGCTGGCCTGGTTCGGCGCTGATGTTCCCGGCCTGACCGCCCGGTTCACCGCTTTCGCCGGGGGAAGCACGCAGGCGGTGCTGCCCACCACCAAGGGACCGATCGCCGGCAGTTACCAGCCGTTGCGGCCAGGTCCCTACGCGGTGACACTGCGGCCGGACGGGAAGGCGCTGCCGGCCGCGCTGACGCTGAACGTCCAGCCGGGCGACGCGTACACCGTCGCGATGCTCAGCGGATCCGGCCTGTTGCAGGCCGTCGTGCTCCACGACAACCTCAGCGCGGCGGGCGCCGGCGACGCCCGGGTACGGCTCGTCGACGCGGACGTGCACATGGGCAACGCCGACGTGACACTTGCGGACGGCACGGTCCTGGCTCACGGCGCCGGCTTCGCCACCGTGGGCGGGTACCAGACCGTGCGGGCCGGCGCGCTGCGCGTGTCGGCGCGCTCTACCGCAGCGCACGGTGGCCTCGTCGGCTCGACGCTGCAGGTCGCGCCCGGCAGCGACACCACGATCGTGCTCTACGACACGGCGAGCGGCGCCCCGGCGCTACGGGCGGTGCGCGACGCGGCCGGCGCCGCCGAAGCGCCCGCGGGCCCGGTGCCCGCCGGCGGCGGCGGGATGGCGGCGGCGCTCACCGGTCACGTCCACGGGCCGTCCGGGATGCTGATCGGCGTACTCGAGGTGCTCGGCGTCGTCGTCGCCTGGGGCCTGCTGCACGCGATCGCCCAGGCCGTGCGGCGCCGTCGGCGCAACGTCCGAACGACCGGTGCCGCGGCCGAGCCCGCAGCGGGCGCGCCCGAGCGATGAGGCGCATCGCTGCGGGGACCGCCTTCCTCGCGCTGCTGCTGACTGGCCTGCTCGCCGGGACGCTCGCCGGAGCGGGCTACGTCTGGCGCTTCGGCGAGCCGGTGCGGGTGACCGTCCGGCTGCGCCCGATCACCGCACCGCCGCACACCGTCACCAGCCCGCCGGCTCAGTTGCGCATCCCGGCGATCGGCGTCGACACCGCGCTGCAACCGCTCGGCCTGCTCCCGGACGGGACGTTGCAACCGCCCAGCGGATGGCATGTGGCCGGCTGGTACGCCGGCGGGCCGTGGCCCGGCGACCCGGGCCCAGCAGTCATCGCCGGTCACGTCGACTCGATCGCCGGACCCGCGGTGTTCTTCCGGCTGCGGCAACTGCGACCCGGCGACCGCGCCGTCGTCGACGAACGCAACGGGCACCAGCTGACCTTCATCGTGGACACGGTCGCGTCCTACCCGAAGGCGCACTTCCCGACCGAGGCGGTGTACGGCCCGACCGCACTGCCGGTGCTGCGCCTGGTCACCTGCACCGGGGACTTCGACTGGACCGCGCACAGTTACCTGAACAACCTGGTTGTCTCGGCGCACCTCGCGACCTAGCCCGCGCCCTGCCGGATTAGGCTGATCGGCCATGCCAGGCGTCTTTCGCAAGATCGTCATGGCTGGCGACCCGGTGCTGCACCGGGTGAGCCGCCGCGTGACAGTCTTCGACGAGTCGCTCGCCGCGCTGATCGACGACATGTTCGTCTCGATGCAGGTGGCCGAGGGCGTCGGGCTCGCCGCGCCGCAGATCGGCGTCGACCTCGCGGTGTTCGTCTACGACTGCCCGGACGAGTCGGGCGTGCACCAGGTCGGCCACCTGGTGAATCCGCGGATCGTCTCGACGTCCGGTCCAATCGACGACGGTGAGGAGGGTTGCCTCTCGGTGCCCGGCCCTTTCCACGACCTGCGCCGGCCGTCCGCGGTGACGGTGCAGGGGGTCGACCAAACCGGCGCGCCGCGCGAGGTCGCCGGCACCGGCTTCTTCGCCCGCTGCCTGATCCACGAGACCGAGCACCTGCAGGGCATCCTCTACATCGACCATCTGCCGAGGAACCGCCGGCGGCGCATCCTGCGCGAGATGGAACCCTTCGAGTGGAACGCCACGGCCTGACTCCCGCCGACCCGGTTTTGGCAGATTGGGACCGTATACGGTCTCAGGCTGCCAAAAGCGCGGTGATAGTGGCGATCACCGGGCCGGGACGCTCCATCAGGTCCCACCAGGTGAACCGCAGCACGCGCCAGCCGGCACCGATTAGCGCGTTCTGCTTGGCGCGGTCAGCGCGGAATCGGTCGACCGTGGAGTGGAAAGCCCAGCCGTCCACCTCGATCGCAAGCCGTCGTTCAGGAAAAGCGATGTCGAGCGAATACCGACGCCCGCCCAGGGAGATCGGGTAATTGGGGACCCAGCCGCGCACGCCGGACCGGCGCAGCATCCGGATGAGCCGGCGCTCCGACTCGGCATGCGCCCCTGGCGCCGCCTGGCCGAGCAGGCGCGCGAGCTGGCGGTTGCCCCATCGGCCGGGTTGCTCGCTCAGTCTGCGTTCGGCATCAGCCGGGAGGAGCCAGCGCTGCTGGAACGCTCGGTCGGCGAGCGTGCTCGCCTCCCGCAGGGGAAGCCAGCCGAGGCAGTCGAGCAGCGTCTCGACCCGCGTTGTGATCGGCATGCCGAAGCACTCAGTCACCGCCGCCTCGTCGAGCGCGACACGATGTACGCGCAGGCCAGCCGGCATGTTCGTGCGGCGACGCCTCGGCGCTGTGACGTGGATGCGGCCATCCGGAGGGACTGGCACCTCCCACCACGTCGCGGCCGACAGATAGCTCAGCACTGCGTTCGCGTCCAGAACGGCAGCCCATTGCGTGACCTCCGGCGTCATCGCAGCCCCGACCACCCAGTAGACGCCCGGCCAGCGAGTCGTCTCCAGCCGACGGCCACGGCGCAGGGCTGCGATCCGGGCAGCGCTATACCCGGCGGCGAGCAACTGCCGCCGTGAGACCACGCCTGCCTGGCGCCGGGCTATCTCGGCCCACTGCATGGCAGCGGAGTGTGCCGCACCTGGACCACCTGGCGTCGCCGCTCGTCCACAGCCACGGTTTTGGCAGTTTGGGACCGCATACGGTCCCGATCTGCCAAAAGCAGGGCTAGTACGACAGCCGTAGTTCGTGATCATTGGTGTTGTTGTTCGTGTCGTCGGTAGTGGCAGTCGCGGGCGCGGGCTTGGTGTCGTCGTCGCCAGCGTGACCAGGCGATCAGCGTGTCGATGCTGCGTTTGCCGGCAAGTAGGAGCGCGTCGAACAAGTGGCGGAACTCGTTGACGGTCAGTTCGATGAGCTCGGCTGGTGCCGGTCTGTGGTCGCGTTCGATGGCGGTGGCGACGGCGAGGAAGGCGTGGGCGAGCATGGCGAGGGTGGTCCAGCGGTGCCAGGAGGTCCAGCGCCGCACCTGGTGTTGATCGAGGCCGGTCAGGCCTTTGGCGGCTTGGATGTTTTCTTCGATGCGCCAGCGTTGCCCGGCGACGCGGACGAGGGTGGCGAGCGAGATCGGGCGTGGGCTGTAGCAGCGCAGGTATGCTAGTTCGCCGGTGCGGTCGTTGCGGCGGATGAGCAGGTGATGACTGCCGGTGTCGTGGGCGTCTTCGGGTAGTAGTGCGATCCAGGCCCAGGAGTAGTAGCGCTCGCCCTTGCTGCCGGCCCCGGACGAGTACTTCTGCCAGGACCGGTTGGGCAGCATGGCGGGCAGCGCATCGACGCGGATCGGCCCGGCGTGGGTGGGCACCCGCCGGTTGGCGGCGACTTGCAGCACGTAGCCCAGGCCGTGGCCGCGGATCGCCCGGCGCAGGTGGGGATCGGCGCCGTAGACCTCATCACCAGCCACCCAGGCGGCCGGCACGCCCGCCTGCACCGCACGGCTGATCATCTGCGCGGCCAGCGCTGGCTTGGTCGCGAACTCGACCTCGACTGGGACACCGGCGCGCTGGCAGCGCTGCTCGTCCTCGGCCCAGGACTTCGGCAAGTACAGGGCCCGGTCGATCAGCGCGTGCCCGCGGCGGGCGGCGTAGGTCAGCAATACCGCGACCTGGGCATTCTCGATTCGCCCGGCGGTGCCGGTGTATTGCCGCTGCACCCCGACGGTGTGCTCGCCCTTCTTGACGTCTCCGGTCTCGTCGACCACCAAGATCGCGTCCGGCTCGCCGAACGCGTCGATCACATAGCTGCGCACGTCGTCGCGGACGGCGTCGGCGTCCCACTTCGCGCGGGCCAGCAGATGCTGCAGCCCGTCCGGGGTCGGATCGCCGCGCTGTTCGGCGATCGTCCAGCAGTTCTTCCGGTCCAACCCGGACACCATGCCCAGCATCAGATCCGCGGCATGCCGCACCGGCTCATACCGGGTGAAGCGCGGCACGATCCGATCGATCACTGCACCAAACGCGACCGTCCACCGGCGAACATCTACGCTGTGTGCCGCGGCCACCGCGGCGTTCTCGTTGTTCCACACAAGCAACGCATGCTCGCCCGGTGGCCGCGCCCTCCCCGGCAGAAACGCCGAAACCAGCCTCACTGGCAGCGGAGATCACGAACTACGGCTGTCGTACTAGCTGAGGAGTAGCTCGGCGATCTGGACGGCGTTGAGCGCGGCGCCCTTGCGCAGGTTGTCGTTGCTGACGAACAGGGCCAGCCCGCGCCCGTCCGGCACGCCGGGGTCGACCCGCAGCCGCCCGACGTAGCACGGATCGCGGCCGGCCGCCTGCAACGGGGTCGGGATGTCGGATAGCTCGACGCCGGGCGCACCTGCCAACAGTTCGCTCGCCCGCTCTTGCGGCAGCGCCCGCGCGAACTCGGCGTTGATCGACAGCGAATGGCCGGTGAACACCGGCACCCGCACGCAGGTGCCCGACACGAGCAGGTCGGGGATGCCGAGGATCTTGCGGGACTCGTTGCGCAGCTTCTGCTCCTCGTCGGTTTCGAAGCTGCCGTCGTCGACGATTGCCCCGGCCAGCGGCAGCACGTTGAACGCGATCGGGCGGGCATACTTCGCCGGCGCGCCGAGGTCGACGGCCGTTCCGTCGTGGGTCAGCGCCGCCGCGGACGAGCCGGCCTTCTGCACCTGGCCGTCGAGCTCCTCGACCCCGCCCAGCCCGCTGCCGGACACCGCCTGGTAGGTCGAAGCGATCAGCCGGAGCAGCCCGGCCTCCCGGTGCAGCGGCGCGAGCACCGGCATCGCGGCCATCGTGGTGCAGTTCGGGTTGGCGATGATGCCTTTGGGAGCGCGGCGCGCGTCGTCCGGATTCACCTCGCTGACGACCAGCGGCACGTCGGGGTCCATCCGCCACGCCGACGAGTTGTCGATCACGGTGACGCCGGCGGCGACGAACCGTGGCGCGTACTGCCTGGACGCCGCCTTGCCCGCCGAGAACAGGGCGACGTCGAGCCCGGACGGGTCCGCCACGGCGACGTCCTCGACCACCACCTCGCCGTCGCCCCAGGGCAGCCGCGATCCGGCCGAACGGGACGACGCGAAGAAGCGGATCTCGTCCACCGGGAACGAACGCTCGGCCAACACCCGCCGCATCACCCCGCCGACCTGGCCGGTGGCCCCGACGATGCCGACCCTCATCGCCCTGTGCCTCCGTAGACGACGGCCTGTTCCTCGGGCGCGCCGAGCTCGAATGCGTCGTGGACGGCGCGCACCGCGGCGTCCAGGTCAGTGTCGCGGAGCACCACCGAGATCCGGATCTCCGAGGTCGAAATCATCTCCACGTTCACGCCGGCGTCGGCGAGCGCGGCGAAGAACGTCGCCGACACGCCAGGATGCGAACGCATCCCCGCGCCGACCAGCGACAGCTTGCCGATGTGGTCGTCGTAGAGCAGGTCCTCGAAGCCCACCGCCTCCTGCGCCTTCTTCAGTGCGGAGAGGGCCGTCGCTCCGTCGGAGGCCGGCAGGGTGAAGGACACGTCGGTGCGCCCGCTGCCCCCGGGTCGAGACGTTCTGGACGATCATGTCGATATTGATCTCCGCGTCGGCGAGCTCCCGAAAGATCGCCGCGGCCTCGCCGGGCTTGTCCGGGACGCCGACCACGGTGACCTTCGCTTCGCTTCGGTCGTGCGCGACGCCGGAGATGATGGCCTGTTCCACGGGTAGCTCCTCCATCGAGCCGGCGACAGTGGTGCCGGGCTTGGTCGAGAACGACGAACGGACGTGAATCGGTACGCCGTAGCGGCGGCCGTACTCGACCGAGCGCAGGTGCAGGATCTTCGCGCCACATGCGGCGAGCTCGAGCATCTCCTCGTAGGTCACCGTGTCGAGCCGGCGGGCGTTGGGCACGATGCGCGGGTCGGCACTGAAGACGCCGTCGACGTCGGTGTAGATCTCGCACACGTTGGCGTGCAGCGCGGCAGCGAGCGCCACGGCCGTGGTGTCCGAGCCGCCGCGGCCGAGCGTGGTGATGTCCTTCGTATCGGGCGAGACGCCCTGGAAACCCGCGACGATCGCCACATTCCCTGTCGCGACGGAGTTCTCCACCCGTCCCGGCGTGATGTTGACGATGCGCGCCTTGCCGTGCGAGGACGTGGTGAGCACGCCCGCCTGGGAGCCGGTGAACGACTCGGCCGGGTAGCCCAGCGACTGGATGGCCATCGCGAGCAGCGCCATCGAGATCCGCTCGCCCGCGGTGAGCAGCATGTCGAACTCGCGCCCGGACGGGACGGGCACGATCTGCTCTGCCAGGTCGATCAGCTCGTCGGTGGTGTCACCCATCGCTGAAACAACCGCAACGACGTCATTACCGTCGCGGCGGGTCGCGACGATCCGCTCGGCGACGCGCTTGATCCGCTCGGCATCGGCGACCGACGAGCCGCCGTACTTCTGTACGACGAGCCCCACGGCAGTCCTCTCGAAGCGTTCGGCAAACGCTTAGGAGAATACCGGCCGCCGCCCAGCGGTTTCGCCACTCGGAGACGCAGGCGGTCAGCGGCGCGGCTGACCGTCCTCTCCGCTGCCCAGCTGCGGGCGCCCGTCGAAGGACTCCTCGGGCTCGGAATGGCCGAGGTTGCTACGGATGGAGTCGAAGATCGTCAGGCCCTGCCCCACCAGGCTCGCCGCCAGCTCGCCCAAGCCGTCGGCCCCGTTGAGGATGTTCACGTTCGCGCCGTTCAAGCCGGCCGACGCCTCGCGGACGATCAGCGGCAGCTGGTCGATCAGCATCCGGTCCAGCGCCACCCGGTTGTGCGAAGCAGCCGCCTCGGCCTGGATGCGCATCCGCTCCGCGTCGGCCTTGGCCAGCACCCGCACCTTCTCGGCCTCCGCCTCGGCCGGCTTCACCACCTCGGCGACGAGTTGTTGTTGGCGCAGCAGGGCCTCACGCTGGGCCAGCTCGGTCTGCGCGGCGATCACCTCACGCTGCGCCTGCGCACCGGCGAGCGGGCCCGCCTGCCCGGCCTGGGCCTGGGCCTTGTCGACCTCGGCCTTGTACTGCGCTTGCACGATCGCGGTCTGCCGGGCGTACTCGGCCTGCTTGCGCAGCGACTCCTGTTCCGCCTCGGCAGATGCCATCCGCGCTTGCGACTGCGCAATCTGCGCCTGTCGCTGGATCGCCGCGTTGTGCGGCGCGGACATCGCGAGGATGTAGCCGAGGTCGCCGTCGTCGATGGATTGGATCTGCAGCGCATCCACCGCGAGGCCGATCTTGGCCATCTCTTCCTTCGACCCGTCGAGCACTTCCGTGGCGAGCCGCTGCCGCTCGGTGACGATCTCTTCGACGGTCATCGAGCCGATGATCGACCGCAGGTGCCCGGCGAAGATCCGCCCCGTGAGTACGGACATCTGGTTCTGGTCGGAGAGGAATCGCTGGCCCGCATTGACGATGCTCTCCTCGTCGTTGCCGACCTTGAACGCGATCACGGCACGGACGTTGAGCGTGATGCCCTGCTTGGTCACGCAGCGCTCCGCGACCTCGGCCTCCATCATCGACAGCGTCAAAAACCGTGCCTTGCGGAAGAACGGGATGACGAATGCGCCGTGTCCGGTCACCACCCGGAACGGGGTGTCGCCGCGGTTCTTCCCGCCCGAGACCAGCATCGCCTCGTCAGGGGCGGGCACGTGGTAACCGAACATGGCAGCCTCCTAGGCCAATCCCGCGCTATCGGAGCGCACGACGTGCACGGTGCGCGACGCGATCACGTCTACCACGATGACCTGGGTGCCCTTCGGCAGCGGGTCGTCGGACCACGCGAGGTAGGACTCCGAGCCGCCGCGCACGGAAACGAGCACCTCGCCCGCGCCCTGCACGCCGCGAGTCGCCACGGTCAGCACGCCGAGACAGCCGACTGCGGACAGGTCGCGCATCAACAACCCTTCGCTGGTCGACGGGATGACGCCACGGTCAGCTTGTCGCGGCGAAGGCGGCGTCGAGGATGTCGAGCCCCTCGGCGAGCAGGTCCTCGCCGATCACGAGCGGCGGCAAGAAGCGCAGCACGTTGCCGTACGTGCCGGCGGTCAGCGTGATCAGCCCCTCGCGGTGGCAGGCGGCAGACACCGCCGCGGTCAGCGCCGGGTTGGGCGTTTTTGCGCCGCCCGGTTCCACCAGTTCGACGGCGAGCATTGCGCCGCGGCCGCGTACGTCCCCGACCGTCTCGAACTTCGCGGCCAGCGCCTCCAGCCGCGGGCGCATGACCGCCTCGATCCGCCGAGCCGCGCCGGCGAGGTCCTCGGCGCGCATCGTCTCGATCGCACCGAGCGCCGCCGCGCAGGCCACCGGGTTGCCGCCGTAGGTGCCGCCGAGCCCGCCGGCGTGTACCGCGTCCATGATCTCCGCCCGGCCGGTGACGCCGGCCAGCGGCAGCCCGCCCGCAATGCCCTTCGCGGTGGTGATCAGATCCGGCACCACCGGCTCGTGCTCGCAGGCGAACCAGTCACCGGTGCGGCAGAACCCGGTCTGGATCTCGTCGGCGATGAAGACGATGCCGTTCTCGCGGCACCAGTCCGCCACTCGGGCCAGGAATCCCGGCGGGGGGACCACGAACCCGCCCTCGCCCTGGATCGGCTCGATCAGCACCGCCGCGGTGTTCGCCTCGCCCACCTGCCCGTGCACCAGATCGGCGAACGCGGCGAACGCTTCGTCGGCGCACCGTTCCGGCCCGGTGGGCCACCGGTACGGGTAGGCCATCGGCACCCGGTACACCTCGCCGGCGAAGGGACCGAACCGGTGCTTGTACGGCATGTTCTTCGCGGTGAGCGCCATGGTGAGGTTCGTCCGGCCGTGATACGCGTGGTCGAACACCACGACGGCGGCCCGCCCGGTGTGATGCCGGGCAATCTTCACCGCGTTCTCGACCGCCTCCGCGCCGGAGTTGAACAGCGCGGACCGCTTCTCGTGCTCGCCCGGCGTCAGCTCGTTGAGCCGCTCGGCCACCGCCACGTACCCCTCGTACGGGGTGATCATGAAGCAGGTGTGCGTGAACTCGCCGACCTGCTCGCGCACCGCGTCGACGACTCGCGGCGCCGCGTTGCCCACGCTGGTTACGGCAATCCCGGCCCCGAAGTCGATCAGCTGGTTGCCGTCGACGTCGACGACGATCCCCCCGCCGGCCCGGGTCACGTAGATCGGCAGGCTGGTCCCCACGCCGTTCGCCACCGCCGCCGTCTTGCGGGCGTGCAACTGCGCCGACCGCGGACCAGGTATGGCAGTCTGCAGCACCCGCTTCTGCTCGATCATGGTCTGCTCCTCATATCGATCACGGCGATCACGTCGCCTTCGCTGATCACGTCGCCCGCCGCGACGGCGAGTTCGGTCACCGTGCCGGAGACCTCGGCGAGCACCGGGATCTCCATCTTCATCGACTCCATGATGACCAGGGTGTCGGTCGCAGTGACGGCGTCACCCACCGCGGCGATGACGTGCTGGACGTTGCCGACCAGTTCCGCCGCGACGGTATGCGTGGTTGCGCGCACCGCCCTATCCAACCGGAACCAACTCGGCCACGTCGGGGTGCACGGCTGCGAAGCCCTTGTCCAGCGTGGCCACCCGACCCTGGTGCTGCCGGGTCAGCTGGGCGAGGTAAGCGTCGGTAACTTGCCGGTGCCCGATTACACCCGTGGTCGGCACGTCCGCATAGCGCAGGTCGTCCGGCCAGAACTCGTGGTCTTCGCGCTCGACGAGCGCGGTCAGGAATGCGAGCGCCGACGCCATGCTCCGACCGTTGCGGACGATGTGGCGCACGAGCGCGCCTTCGGTGATCGGGCACGTGGCGATCGGCCCGGTCTGTTCGGCAAACCAGCGGGCCGCGACCCCGTGATGCTCGTGGTCGTCGACCGCCACGCCGATGAGCAGGTTGCTGTCGATCAGAACCGGCATCACTCGTCGTCGTCCAGAGATTGGACGTCTTCGAGCGTCGTCGGACGACCGAGGTGGATGACCGGGAGCCCAGTCACTGGGCTGATTCGGATCTCCCTCGGCGCAGGTTCGGCCAAGGCGCGACGCATGAGATCGGCGACTGCTTGGCCGAGGGTCTGCCGCCTGCCACGAGCAATGGATTTGGCAGTCTCCAGGAGGTCGTCCGGCAGATCGATGGTCGTTCGCATCAATGCATCATAACATCACGATGCATGATTTAGAAGTCGATGTTGTGCATCACGTGCTTGATACGGGTGTAGTCCTCCAGGCCGTAGACCGAGAGGTCCTTGCCGTAGCCGGAGTGCTTGAACCCGCCGTGCGGCATCTCGGCCACCAGCGGGATGTGCGTATTCACCCAGACGCAGCCGAAGTCCAGCCGTTTGGAGACCCGCATGGCGCGGCCGTGGTCGCGGGTCCACACGCTGGAGGCCAGGCCGAAGTCGACGTCGTTGGCCCAGCGCACCGCTTCGTCCTCGTCGCTGAACGTCTGCATCGTGATGACCGGTCCGAAGATCTCGTTCTGGATCGCCTCGTCGTCCTGGTGCAGGTCGGCGACCACGGTGGGCTCCCAGAAGTAGCCTCGCTCGCCGACCCGTGATCCGCCGGCCAGGACGCGGGCGTGGTCGGGAAGCCGGCCCACCATGCCGCCCACCCGGTCGAGCTGGTTGGCGTTGTTCAGCGGACCGTAGAGGACGTCCGCGTCAGTGGGCGGTCCGGTGCGGGTGCCGCGCGCCTGCTCGGCCAGCGCGTCGGCGAAGTCGTCCTTGATCCGTGGCCCGACCAGCACCCGGGTGGCGGCCGTGCAGTCCTGGCCGGCGTTGAAGTATCCCGCGATGGCGATGTTCTCCGCGGCGCTGGCGATGTCGGCGTCGTCGAAGACGATCACCGGCGCCTTGCCGCCGAGCTCAAGGTGCACGCGCTTGAGGTCGCGAGCGGCCGCCTCGGCGACCTCGTAGCCGGCCCGGGTCGAGCCGGTGATCGACACCATGGCGGGAATCTTGTGACCGACCACGGCGCGGCCGGTGTCGCGGTCGCCGCAGATCACGTTGAGCACGCCCGGTGGGAAGAACTCGGCACCGATCTGGGCCATCAGCACGCTGGAGACGGGTGTGGTGTCGCTCGGCTTGAGTACGACCGTGTTCCCCGCGGCGATCGCGGGCGCGAACTTCCAGATCGCCATCATCATCGGGTAGTTCCACGGCGCGACCTGACCGACAACGCCCACCGGCTCGCGCCGGATATAGGACGTGTGCCCGGCCATGTACTCACCGGCGCTGCGTCCCTCGAGCAGCCGGGCCGCCCCGGCGAAGAAGCGCACCTGGTCGACCATCGGCGGGATCTCCTCGGTGCGGGTCAGCTCGATCGGCTTGCCGGTGTTCTGCGACTCGGCCGCGATCAGCTCGTCGGCACGCGCCTCGAGCGCGTCGGCGAACTTCAACAGCGCCCGCTGGCGCTCGCTCGGCGTGGTATCGCGCCAGGACTCGAACGCCGCCGCCGCCGCCCGATACGCGCGATCGACATCTTCGGGCGCGCTCACCGGCGCGGATCCGAAGACCTCGCCGGTGGACGGGTCGACGAGATCGGCCCGCCGGCCGTCTAGCGAATCGACCGGCTCACCGTTGACGAAGTTCTGGATGGTCTGCTTGGTGGACGTCATACACGCACGCTACCCGTGGATACAGCCCAACTCAACAACGGATTCCGTCGACTGGTGCCCTGTCGGCGAGTGATTCCACTGCTTCGGATGTACTGCAGAGTGACGACCGAGCGCCACGCGCTCGCCGAGTCCGCTATGCTGCACGCACCATGTCGCGCGTGCTGCTTCTTCGCGGCCGCGACGAGGGCCGGTAACCCGGTCGGCCCCCTCGTCGCGGGCCGTTCTGCTGCGCCGACCGGATCTCCGGTCGTTTTCCCCGAAGGAGCAGCAGTGAGCTTCACCAAGCAGCGCCCGTCCGGCATGCCGTGCCACCGCTACGTCGCCGCGGCATCGCGGCCCGTCGACCTGCCGGACCGGCAGTGGCCGACCCGCCGCATCACCCGAGCGCCCCGGTGGCTGGCCACCGACCTGCGCGACGGCAACCAGGCCCTGATCGACCCGATGAACTCCGTCCGCAAGCACGCGATGTTCGACCTGCTGGTACGGCTGGGCTACAAGGAGATCGAGGTCGGCTTCCCGGCCGCGAGCCAGACCGACTCCGACTTCATCCGCGAACTCATCGAGTCCGGCAAGGTGCCCGACGACGTGCGAATCTCCGTGCTCACCCAGGCCCGTGAAGAGCTGATCGAGCGCACCGTCCAGTCACTCATCGGCGCGCCCCGGGCGACCGTGCATATGTACAACGCGGCGGCGCCGGTGTTCCGCAAGGTCGTCTTCGGCTTCGCCGGCGACGGCCGGGCCGAGTGCAAGGCCGTGGCCGTCGAGGGCATCCAGCACATCATGAAGTTCGCCGACTACTACCTCGACGGCACCGACTTCGGGCTGGAGTACTCCCCCGAGATCTTCATGGACACCGAGCTGGACTTCTCGCTGGAGATCTGCGAGGGCGTCATGGACGTCTGGCAGCCCGACGCCGAGCGCGAGATCGTCATCAACCTGCCCTGCACCGTGGAGCGGTCGACGCCGAACGTGTTCGCCGACCAGATCGAGTGGATGTCGAAAAGCTTCAGCGGCTCGCGCCGTCCTTACATTGCGCTGTCGGTGCACACGCACAACGACCGCGGCACGGCGGTCGCCGACGCCGAGCTGGCCGTGCTGGCCGGTGCGGACCGCGTCGAGGGCTGCCTGTTCGGCAACGGCGAGCGCACCGGCAACGTCGACCTGGTGACGCTCGGGCTGAACCTGTACAGCCACGGCATCGACCCGATGATCGACTTCAGCGACATCGACGAGATCCGCCGAACCGTCGAGTACTGCAACCGCATCGGGGTGCACGAGCGGCACCCGTACGCCGGTGATCTGGTCTACACCTCGTTCTCCGGCTCGCACCAGGACGCGATCAAGAAGGCCTTCGACGCCCGGGAGAAGGACGCCGCGGAGCAGGGTGTCTCGGTCGACGCGCTGGACTGGTACGTCCCGTACCTGCCGATCGATCCCAAGGACGTGGGACGGTCCTACGAAGCCGTGATCCGGGTGAACTCGCAGTCCGGCAAGGGCGGCGTCGCCTACATCATGAAGAGCGAGCACCGGCTGGACCTGCCACGCCGGCTGCAGATCGAGTTCAGCCACGTCATCCAGCGGCACACCGACGGTGAGGGCGGCGAGGTGAGCGCCGCCGACATGTGGCGCATCTTCTCCGACGAATACCTCGCCACCGACGCGTTCGACCTGGTGAGGTTCAGCTCGACCAGCCACGAGGGCGTCGAGCGGGTCACCGCCACCGTCCGGGCGCTCGGCAAGGACTACGAGCTTTCCGGAGTGGGAAACGGCCCGGTCGCGGCGTTCTGCTCGGCGCTGTCGCCGGTCGACATGGGGCTCGGCGGCGTGCCGGTCCGGGTGCTCGACTACGCCGAGCACGCGCTGACCTCCGGACGCGACGCCGAGGCGGCCGCCTACCTCGAGATCGAGGTCGGCGATCGGGTGCTGTGGGGCGTCGGCATCAGCGAGTCGATCGTGCAGGCATCGCTGCGCGGCGTGCTGAGCGCGCTCAACCGTGCTGCCGGCTGAGCTGAGCACGTGCCGTGCCGGGTCCGGGCACGCTGCGTGAGGTATCGTGCGGGCTTGGCCTGATCAGGCCACGTCCGACCCGGAAGGCAGTCCCATGACTCAGCCGCCGTATGACCCGAGCAGCGGCGAACCGCGCGAGCAGAACGATCCCGGGCGCCCGATCGAGCCCGCGGCGCCGGGCGCAGAGCAAATGCCGGTGGAGGAGCAGGCGCCGCCGGCCGGGCGGACGGCGTGGGACGAGCCGGCGCCGACGGCTCCGTTACCCGGCTACGACGCAGGCAGCTACGGCCAGCAGCCACCTGCCGCTGCCGAGGCGTATCAGCCGCCGGGCGGCTACGCCTACGCGCCACCGCCGACCGGCGACTACGCGCAGCCGCCCGGGGTGCCCGTGCTCCCCGGGACGCAGCTCGCGACACCCGGGCGTCGAATCGGGGGCTGGCTGCTGGATCTGCTGCTGCTCATCGTCACGCTGTGGATCGGGTGGTTCGTCTGGAGCCTCATCGTCTGGGCGCGCGGTCAGACACCCGCGAAGCAGATCCTCGACATGCGCTGCTACCGGCCGAGCGAAGGCCGGGTGGCCCACTGGGGCTGGATGGCGCTACGCCAGGTCGTCGGCGGCATCGTCGAGGGGCTCTTCGGCGGCTTGGTGTTCGTCGTGTCCGCGATCATGATGATCGTCAGCGACGACCACAAGGCCATCCACGACCACATCGCCGGGACGATCGTGCTCTACGACCCGGAGGGCGTGCTGCAGCCCGGCTAGCCGGGCGTGCTACGGGGCAGGCGGCGGGTTCGGCGGCTGGCGATCCCACGGCCAGATCGGACCGGTCACCTCCTGCCAGGTGATCGCGCCCGTTCCGGGCGGCGCGCCCTGCGGGTATGCCCACGCGGCCGCGGCCTGCCGCTGCCGCTGCGCATACTCGGCGGCGCGCCGCCGTCCGGCCAGGGCCCCGATCACGAGCGCGACCACGGCGATCAGGCCGAGCCCGGCGACCGCGGCGGCGACCGCCCCGAGCACGCTGACACCCTCGGGCATGCTGCCGACTGCGAAGCGACCGGGCGGCGTGCTCGGCAGGTGCGGCGGCGCCGGGGCGGCGGCCGCCGATGCCGCCTGCTGCGCCTTCTCCAGCGCAACGAACGGCGCGACCGCGTCGTACACCGGGTCCGGTGCGTCCGCGGGCACCGCGGCGGTGATCGCCCGATACGGGTCGACAATCCCGAACCCGTAGGCGGGATCGCGGGTTGCACTGGCATGGTCGAGCGTGCCGAGCAGGCGCGCGACGACCTGGCGGGCTGTCTCGGTGGGGTACTTGGACCAGATCAGCGCCAGCGCGGCGGAGGTGATCGCGGTGGCCTGGCTGGTGCCGTTGCCGGAGAACGCGGTGTCCGGCTCGCGCCCGAGCGACGGGATGTTCACACCGGGCGCGGTCACCGTCAGGTAGGGGTGGCGGGAGGAGAAGTCGGCGACGTTGTCGTGACTGTCGACTGCGCCGACGGAGACGACGCCGAGGCATACCCCCGGATCCTCCACCGGGCTGCCGGTGAGGCCCGAGTTCCCCGACGCGGCCACCAGGACCGCGCCCTTGCTGATCGCATAGGTGATCGCCGACTGCTCGGCGCCCGGACAGGGCGATGCGTCCTGCGCCTGGATCCGCTTGCCGCCCAGCGACATACTGATGATCTTGGCGCCGTGGTCGGCTGCCCACCGGATGGCGGCGGGCAGCTGGTCACTGGCGCCGGCGGTGGCGTCGTTGGTGCCGTTGATCGGCACGGCGACCGGCAGCACCTTCGCGTCCGGGGCGAGCCCGGTGATGCCGAGCAGGCCCGGCTTGGCGACCATGATCGACGCCATGGCGGTGCCGTGGCCGAACGGGTCGACCTCGTGGTCGACCTCGCCGTTGCCTCCGGGAACGCCGAAGTCGGTGCCGGGCACGATGCTGGCCGACAGCTCCGGAAGCGAGGCGTTCAGCCCGGTGTCGATCTCGGCGATGGTGATGCCCTGACCCCGAGCGCCCTGCTGGTCCCAGAGCGACTGCACGTGCCAGGTGTCGAACCACCACTCGGGGGCGTCGGCCGGGCCGGGGGCCGCGTTCGCGGGCGTCGCCGGCAGCGCGGCCAGCACCGCGGCCAGCGCGCCGGCGAGGCAGACCCGCAGCTTCATCCGACGCTCCACACGATCTTGTCCGGAGTGCCCGGTTGACAGTACCCAGCGAACGTCACTTTCTGGGTACCGGTCTTGGTCGTCGCCAGGTTGTCGAAATCCAGCTGCTGGTAGCGGCCGCTGACCTGGACAGATCCGGAGACGTCGATCAGGCCGGACGCGCCTTCGGCGACGGTGACCTCGACGCCGGACGAGACGTTCCCGACCGCGGAGCCGCGCAGCGAGCCGGGCACCGCGCGGCCGTCCGACGGAGTCGGGCAGAGCGCCTGCACGTTGCTGGTCCCGGCGAGGCAGGCGCTCAGCGCGGCGGCGACGGCCTCGGAGATCGTCTGGCGTGCCTGTGCGCTCACCTCTGCCCGCACGGTGAGCTGCGAACGACCGGCAAAGCGCACCACCTCGCCGTTCGGGTCCGCGGTCAGCGCGGGGACGTCGAAGCTCACCGGCAGCGCGCCGGGGAAGAGCAGCATCGGCCCGGACGGCACGGCGACGCCGGCGAAGCGGACGTGGTCGGCGGCGGTCGCGACGTCGACGGAGACCGGCACCGCCACCCGGGCGAGCCGCCACCGCCCGCCCTCGTGGGTCACCGGGATGGTGTCTTCGACGGAGCGGGACCCGGACGCGAAGGCCAGCGTGTACTGCACGTTGACGCGCCCAATGTTTCCGCTGATCTGCGAGGCGATCACCGACACGTCGGACATCGGGGCCGCCCGGTGCTGGTCCTGGAGCACGTCGCTGCTCAGCCACGCGTGCGGCCCGTCGGGCAGGTCGCCGTAGGCCAGCGCGCCCGGCGCGTCCCCCGCGGCCACCGCTTTCAGGTAGGACGCGACCATGTCCTCCGGCCCGGACGAGCCGAGGAACGAGCTCACCGCCACCACCGAGCCGACGACGAGCGCCGCGGCCGCGAGCAGCACGGCGGTCCAGAACAGCCCGCGATGGCGGCGCGGCGGCGGTTGCGGCATGCCCGGCGGGGGCAGCGAGATGCCAGGCGCGGGCTGCGGCGTCCCAGAGGAGGCCCGGGGCGGTCCCGGCGGAGGTTGGGGCGGTCCCGGCGGCGGCACGTCCGGCGGTTCGGTCATCTACTCCACCCGGCGCCGTCCGGAGAACGCGCGTCCGAGCGTCACCTCGTCGGCGTACTCGAGGTCGCCGCCGACGGGGAGCCCGCTCGCCAGTCGGGTGACGGTGAGCCCCATCGGCTTCACCAGCCGGGCGAGGTAGGTCGCGGTGGCCTCCCCCTCGAGGTTCGGGTCGGTGGCGAGGATCAGTTCGCTGACGGCGCCATCCTGCAGCCGCACCATCAGCTCCCGCACCCGCAGGTCGTCCGGGCCGATGCCGTCGATCGGGCTGATCGCGCCGCCGAGCACGTGGTAGCGGCCTCGGAACTCCCGCGTCCGCTCGATGGCGACGACGTCCTTCGGCTCCTCGACCACGCAGATGACGGACGGGTCTCGCCTGGCGTCGCGGCAAACCCGGCACTCGTCGGCCTCGGCGACGTTGCCGCAGGTGCGACAGAACCGCACCTCGTTCTTGACCCGGATCAGGGTGGCGGCCAGCCGTTCGACGTCGGCGGGCTCGGTGGCGAGCAGGTGGAACGCGATGCGCTGGGCACTCTTCGGGCCCACGCCCGGCAGCCGGCCGAGCTCGTCGATCAGGTCCTGCACCGCCCCCTCGTACATGTGGCGCTACAGCCCCGGAAGGCCCAGCCCGCCCAGTGCGCCGCCGAGGCCGCCGGTGACCGGGCCCATCTTCTCCGCGGCCAACTCCCCCGCCGCCCGGGTCGCGTCACGGACGGCGGCGACGACGAGGTCCTGCAGCGTCTCGATGTCATCCGGATCGATCGCCTCCGGCGAGATCGTCACCGCTTTGAGCTCACCCGAGCCCGCGACCGTCGCCGTGACCAGGCCGCCGCCGGCGCTGCCGGTGACCTCCGCCTCGGCCAGTTCGGCCTGCGCGACGGCCAGCTGCTGCTGCATCTTCTGCGCCTGCTTCATCAATTGCTGCATGTTCTGCTGGCCGCCGAACCCTCCGCCATGCGATGTCAACTCCGCGCCCCTCTCGTCGGCGCTCAGCGTAACCGGCGGTGCTGTGCCGATTGCACCTTGCGATGCCGCCCGTCGTGGCTGGCCGGGTCGAGCAGCTCGCCGTGCGAGAGTATGCCGGTGAACCGGGGCCGCCTCGCCGCTGCCGTGCTCGCCGTCGGTGCGATCACGCTCGCCGGCTGCGGCAGCGCACACCGGGTAGGCGCCTCGGCGGCACCCAGCCCGGCGGACACGCCGCCCGCCGCCTCGACCGTCTCGTCGTCAGCGACCGCCGCGAGGACGGTCACCCAGCCGCCCACGCATCCGCGCGCCCCGACGACGGCACGCGCGGCCACCCCGACCCAAGCAACGACGCCACCCCACACCCGAATCCCGACACCCGGCCGGACGCCCACGCGCACGTACCTGCCGCCGCCGGTGACAGTGACCGGACAGCCACTCGTCGTCCTCAACCCGGGGCACAACGGCGGGAACGCCGCGGCAGCGAGCGAGATCGCGCGGCCCGTGCCCTCGGGCTTCGGCCAGACCCGCGCGTGCGACACGACCGGTACCGAGACAGACGCGGGCTACCCCGAGCACGCCTTCAACTGGGACGTCGCCCTCCGCGTGCGCGCGATCCTCTCCGCGCATGGCGTACGCGTGCTGCTGACGAGGCAGAACGACACCGGAGTCGGGCCGTGCATCGACGCCCGCTCGGCGATCGGCAACTACCCGCAGGTGGCGGCGGCGTTCGTCTCCATCCACGCCGACGGTGCGCCGGAGTCGGGGCACGGATTCCACATCTGCGAGGACGCGCTGCAGCCGGCCGGGCCGGCCGTCGCCGCGCAGTCGCACCGGCTCACCGTGGACGTCCACGACGCACTCGTCCCCTCGTCCGGGCTGGTCCCGTCGACGTACCTGGGCAACGACGGCTACGACCCGCGCACCGACTTCGCCGGGCTGAACCTGGCTCGTGGGCCGGCCACGTTCATCGAGCTGGGCAACATGCGCAACCCCGGCGATGCCGCGCTGCAGTCGTCGCCGGGCGGGCGGCAGCAGATCGCCGACTCGATCGCCGCGGGAATCCTCGCGTTCGTCGCCTGACCACCTGGCGATCGCGATCAGGTGTCGTCGACGGGACGCGCGCCGAGCGTCGTTTCCAGCAGACGAAGGGCCTCCGCCTCGGGGTCCGCGCCGGAGCGTGCGGCGGTGCCTGCATCGTCACTGTCGTCGCGCGGATCGGGCTGCGCTGCGGCGTCAGGTGCGGCCGGGCGCTGCTGCCCGGAGCGGGGCGCGCCACCGTTCGCCGGGGCGATAACGACGCGCCACGAGCCGCCGACGACCTTGCTGAACGCATCACCGATCAGCGAAACGTTGCGATCCTCGGCGATGCGTCTGGCCAGGCTCGGCGAGACCGCGATGGTGACCTCGTCTGCTGCCACGTCGACGATCTGCGAGCCGTCGAGCATCGCCCAGGTCGTCTTGCTGGAGCCTTTCACGATGTCCAGCACCTCGGGCCAGAGGCGGCGCAGCGCGGTGGCGTCCATGGCACCGGACGGACGCGGCTCGTTCGTCGGTGCCGCGGGTGGCGGCTCGGCCGAAGGATCGGACGCCGTGGCCACGGCAGCCTTCGGCTTCGGCGCCTTGCGTGGCGTCGGCTCGGATCGCGCATCCGGCGTCCCGGCCGCGTCCTGGGCGATCGACTGGCGGCGCTCGAGTCGTTCGATGCGCTGCAGCAACGCTGCGGAGTCCGCGCTGGCGTCGGGAAGCTGCATCCGGGCACAGAGCAGTTCCAGCACCAGCCGGGACGACGTCGTGCCACGCATCTCGATCAAGGCAGCGTGCACGATCTCCGCGAAGCGGGTCAGGGTGGCGACGCCGAGCCGGGACGCCTGGTCGGCCATCAGCGTGAGCTGGTCGGCGGGGGCGTCGATCAGCCCGCGCGTTCCCGCGTCGGGCACCGCGTCGAGGAGGATCAGGTCGCGGAAGCGGTCGAGCAGGTCGGCCGCGAACCGCCGCGGGTCGTGCCCGGCCTCGACCACGCGGTCGACCGTGCCGTAGACGCTCGCGGCGTCGCCGGCGGCCAGCGCGTCGACCATGTCATCGAGCAGCGCCGAGTCGGTGACGCCCAGCAGCCCGACCGCCCGCTCGTAGGTCACCCCGGCGGCGCCCGCGCCGGCGATCAGCTGGTCGAGCAACGACAGCGCGTCGCGGGCGCTGCCGCCGCCCGCCCGCACGACCAGCGGCAGCACCGCGGGCTCGACGTCGATCTGTTCCGCGGCGCAGATCCGCTCCAGGTGCTGACGCATGACACCGGGCGGGATGAGCCGGAACGGGTAGTGGTGGGTGCGCGAGCGGATCGTCTGCAGCACCTTGTCCGGCTCGGTGGTGGCGAAGACGAAGACCAGGAAGTCGGGCGGCTCCTCGATCAGCTTGAGCAGGGCGTTGAAGCCCTGCGTGGTGACCATGTGCGCCTCGTCGATGATGTAGACCTTGTACCGGTCGCGCACCGGCGCGTAGAACGCCCGCTCGCGCAGGTCGCGGGCGTCGTCGACCCCGCCGTGACTCGCGGCGTCGATCTCGATGACGTCGATGGAGCCGGGGCCGTTCGGGGCCAGCTCGAGGCAAGACGCGCACTGCCCGCACGGCGTCGGAGTCGGCCCTTTCACACAGTTCAGCGAGCGGGCCAGGATACGTGCGCTGGAGGTCTTGCCGCAGCCGCGCGGCCCGCTGAACAGGTAGGCGTGGTTGATCCGCCCGGCTGCCAGTGCGGCAGTCAGCGGGGCGGTGACGTGGTCCTGGCCGATCACCTCGGCGAAGCTCGCCGACCGGTACTTGCGATACAGCGCCAGGTTGCCAGCCACCCGTACAACCTAGGCCAGACCACCGACGCGGGCTGCTCCGCGTTCCACCCGCTCTAGACGTGCTAGTTAGGCTCGCCTAACCTAAGTCGAGTGTCCTGGTCCTTGATCGCTGCGAACCTGCTCATCGGGCTGCGTGAGGGCCTCGAGGCGGGGCTGGTTGTCACCATCCTCATCGGCGCTGTTCGCAAGTTGGCCCCGGAGCGCTCGCTCACCGGCGTGTGGGTCGGTGTGGCGTCCGCGATCGCGATCAGCCTCTCGTTCGGCGCCGTGCTTACCTTCACCCGCGCCGAGCTCACACCGCGCGCGCAGGAGATCTTCGGCGGCGTCACCAGCCTGCTCGCCGTCGTCCTGGTCACGTCCATGATCTTCTGGATGCGCCGTGCGGCCCGTGGCGTCGCCGGCGAGCTGCGCGGCAAGGTGGGCCGGGCACTGGCCGCCGGCGGCCCGGCGCTGGCCATCACCGCATTCGTGGCCGTCGCCCGGGAGGGGCTGGAGACGGCGCTGTTCGTCTGGACGAACGCCCAGGCCGCAGGCGCCACCCGGGCGCCGCTGATCGGCGCGCTGATCGGCCTGCTGCTCGCCGCGCTGATCTGCGCCGGCCTCTACCGGCGGGTGCTGCGGATCAACCTGGGCCGCTTCTTCACCTGGACGGGCGGCATTCTGCTGTTCATCGTCGCCGGCGTCCTCGCCTACGGCATCGGCGACGTGCAGGACGCCGGCCTGCTGCCCGGCCGCACCAACGCCGCTTTCGACGTCAGCGCCCACGTGCCGAACGGCAGCTGGTGGTCAGAAGCGATTCGCGGCATCAGCAACCTGGACACCCGGATGACGTGGCTGCAGGTCGTCGCGTACGCCGGCTACCTCGCGGTGACGCTGCCGCTCTTCTTGCGGCGCGATCGGCCCGCCCAGCCCGCGCCGGCCGCCCAGCCCGCGCCGGCACCGGGCGCCACGCCCACGCCGCAGCCGCGTGCCACGACCAGCCGGACACGCTTGGTGGCCGCGACGGTGGTGATCACCCTGCCGGTCGCAATCGCCGCGGTGTGGGTGGCCGCCGACCGGCAGGACAAGACCGCGGGCGGCATCGCGCTCACCGTCACCGCCGAGGAGTGCGCCGCCGGCTGGACCGCCCCGAAGGCCGGTCACATCACCTACCAGATCACCAACTCGTCGGGGCACGCCGTCGACGTCGAACTGGTGCAGAGCGCGTCCAAGGCGGTGATCGCCGAGATCGAGGTGCTCGGGCCAGGCACCACCCGTCCGCTACCGGTGAGCCTGGGCGCGGGCGAGGTCGGCTGGCAGTGCATCTACGACGGCGCGCCGGCGCGGTCGTCGGCCAGCCTCGCGGTGCAGGGTGCGAGCGATGCGCCCGATACGACCACCGCCCTCGCCCGGACCACGGAGGCTGACCTGGCGCCGGTGCTGGTGAAGTACCGGGCGTTCGTCGGCCAGCAGCTCGCGCTGCTCGAGACGCGGGTCGCGACGCTGCAGACCACCCTGGCCGGCGGCGACCGGGCCGCCGCGCAGCGCGACTGGCTCACCGCCCACCTCACCTACCACCGCATCGGCGCGGCGTACGACGCGTTCGGGGCGGCCGGCGACGACGTGGACGGGCTGGCGCAAGGCCTGCCGCGCGGCACGTCCGACGACGGTTTCGTCGGCTTCCACAAGATCGAGCTGGATCTGTGGTCGGGACGGGCGTTGCCCGCGATCGTCCCCGAGGTTGCCGCGCTGGGCAAGGCCGTCCACAACCTCGAGGCCAAGCTGGCCGAGTTCACCTTCGACGCCAACGACGTGACCATCCGCGCGCACGAGATCCTCGAGGACACCCTGCGCTTCACGCTCACCGGCCAGGACGACTACGGCAGCGACTCGGGGTACGCAACCGCGCAGGCTGATCTTGACGGCGATCGCGAGCTCGTCCGGCTCCTTGCCCCGTTGCTCGAGCAGCGCAGCCCGGGGCTCACCAAGGCGGTCTACCCGGACATGGACCGGTTGCATGCCGCGCTCGTCGCCGCCGGGCCGGTCGGCGTTGGCAAGGCGCCGCTCACGCTGCGGCAGCGGGTGGACGCGGCCACCGGCCAGCTGCTCGAAGACCTCGCCGCCGTCCCAGACCTGCTCGAGATCCGGGCGAACTAGGAGCACCGTGGACCGCCGTTCTTTTCTCAAAGGAGTGGGCGCCGGCGTCGTCGGCAGCGCCGTCGCCGCCGGTGTGCCGCTGGCTGCGAGCGGCGCGCCCGCGTCAGCCGCCACCACGTCGGCGGACGGCAGGCTGCCCGCGGTGCCGTTCCACGGCGTGCATCAGGCGGGGATCCTGGACCCGGCACCGCCCGCTGCGACGTTCGCCGCCTTCGACGTCACCGCTCCCAACCGCGCCGGGTTGGTCGACACGCTGAAGTCGATCACCGATATCGCCCGGCGGGCCACCGCCGGCGGAGCGCTCCCCGATCCGGGCATCGGCGCGCCACCCACGGACAACTCGGTGCTCGGCCCGGACGCGCCGGCCGACGGGCTGACGGTCACCGTGGGCGTCGGCGCGTCGCTCTTCGACGAGCGGTTCGGGCTGGTGTCGCGCAAGCCGAAGCGGCTGGTGCCGATGCGGACGTTCGCCAACGACAACCTCGACCCGGCGCAGACGCACGGCGACTTGGTCCTACAAATCTGCGCCGGCCATAGCGACACGGTGCTGCGCGCGCTGCGGCTGATCGCCAAGCACACCCGGGGCGCCATGCAGTTGCGCTACCGGATCGACGGGTTCGCCTCGCCGCCCGCGCCGACCGGCACGCCACGCAACCTGCTCGGCTTCAAGGACGGGATCGCGAATCCGTCCGTCACCGAATCCGATGTGGCGCGCCGGCTGCTCTGGGCCGGCCCGGACGAGCCGGCCTGGGCGGCTGGTGGCACGTATCACGTCATGCGGATCATCCGGATGTTCGTCGAGTTCTGGGACCGCGTCTCGCTCAACGAGCAGGAGTTGATGATCGGCCGGCGGCGGGACAGCGGGGCGCCGCTCTCGGGTAGCACCGAGTCGGATACCCCGCAGTACCAGGGCGACCCGGCCGGCAAGGTGATTCCGCTGGACGCGCACATCCGGCTGGCCAACCCGCGCACGTCCAGCAGCGAGCAGCACCGGATCTTCCGCCGCGGGTACAACTACGACCGCGGCATCGACCTCAACGGCAACCTCGACATGGGCCTGGTGTTCAACTGCTTCCAGCAGGACGTGAAGCGGCAGTTCGAGGTGACGCAGACCCGGCTCATCGACGAGCCGCTGGTCGACTACATCTCGCCGGTCGGCGGCGGATACTTCTTCACCCTGCCCGGTGTCCGCGACCGGTCGGACTGGTACGCCCGCGCCCTGCTGAGCTGAGCCCGCTCCGGCCGCCCTCCCCCGCACGCCGGCTGTTGATGTTGGACTCGTGGCTGATATTCGACCACGAGTCCAACATCAACAGCGGGTAGGAGGGACCCCTCGCGCACCCGCCAGAGCCTGCTTATCCTTGCTGCCTTCCGGCCCTGGGGAGGTTCACAGGGTGAGCGCCGCACGAGGGGTCGGCCGCCGAGTCTACGTGACGGCGCCGGCTCGACCGTCCCGTATCCTGTCCGGCGGAGGATTCGCCTAGTGGCCTAGGGCGCACGATTGGAAATCGTGTTGGGGGAGACCCCTCGCGGGTTCAAATCCCGCATCCTCCGCCAGCGGCATCGCCCCGGCGATCTGATGACATCCCCGGACAGCACTGGAGGCGGTGCGCCCCCGATAGCACCGCCTCCGCCCGGAACGCTAACACAGAAGTATCTAGAAGCTCAAGCGACCGAAGCGCAGAGAATTCAGCCGGTCGCTGGCTGATCATGGATGCACACGTTACTCAGCGAGATCGCCCTGAAAATAAAGGAACTTCGCGTCGGCCGATAGCATGCAGCACGGAAGGTAGTTGACGCGCTATACCGGTCCAAGTAGTTTGATGTTCAAACGAGTGGCTACCTGGTGGAGGTACCCGGTTACGATGAGCGATGGCGAAGGCTCGGTAGCGCGGATCTCCGAGGCGATCCGCGTCCTCGTCCTCGGCGCCGAGCACTACCGCCAGGGGCTCGCCGGCCAGCTCGGCATCGGCACGTCCGAGATCATCGCGCTCGGTTACCTGCACTTCGACGGCCCGCTCACGCCGCGTGAGATCGCCGACCGGCTGCACCTCACCTCGGGCAGCGTCACGGCGCTGATCGACCGGCTGGTGCACGCCGGGTTCGTCAGCCGCCAGCAGCACCCCGACGACCGGCGTCGCCAGGTGGTGCGTGCCGCGCCGTCCGGGCAGCACGCGACCCAGTGGGTGTACGAGCAGCTCGACACCGTGGTCGGCGAGGCGTTGGCGGGCTTCGACGAACTCGACCGGGTGCGCTTGGCGGCGTTCTTGCACCACCTGGGCGCCGTCTTCACCCAGCGGGCGTCTGCCTGAGCCAACCGTCACTCGCTTGGACCACGGCCCGGGCGCCCGTCCCGCTGCTCGCCCGCGTCACTGGGACGTGGTGCTCACCGTGGCTGCCGGCGGCGTGGCCTGGTCGCCGGGATCGCCGCTGCGGCGCTCGGCTGGTGGGTCGGCCAGGCGCTGTGGTGACGGTGTAGAACGATCACATGAGCGCTGCCGACGTGCTGCACCCGCTTGCGCGGACCATCGTCTCGGATGCGCTGCCGATCCGGCTGCGGTGCTGGGACGGGAGCGTGGCGGGTCCGGACGCGGCGCCGGTCAAGCTGACGATCAACCGCCGGCGCGCGCTGCGCCGGCTGCTCTGGTCGCCGAACGAGCTGGGCCTCGCCCGCGCGTACGTGTCCGGGGATGTCGACATCGACGGCGACCTGATCGCGACGCTTGCCGAGCTGGAGCGCGCGGGCGACCCGGCCCGCGGCGCGGGCGTGCACGTCGACGCCTCCACCGGTCCTGCTGCGTTGAAGGCCGCGCTGCGGCTGGGAATCATCGGACCGCCGCCGCGGCCGCCGGCCGAAGAGATCCGCCTGGGAGGCCATCGTCACTCGAAGAATCGCGACGCCCGGGCGATTGCTCACCACTACGACGTCGGCAACGAGTTCTACGCGCTGGTGCTCGGCTCGACGATGACCTACTCGTGCGCGTACTGGGCGCAGGAGCCGGGTCCGTCGTTCACGCTCGACGAGGCGCAGCTGGCCAAGTGCGACCTCATCGCGCGCAAGCTGGATCTGCAGCCGGGCATGCGGTTGCTCGACGTGGGTTGTGGCTGGGGGACGTTCGTTCGGCATGCGGCGAGCAAGTACGGCGTCAGCGCGATCGGCATCACGCTGTCGCAGGCGCAGGCGGATCTCGCCCGCAAGCGGGTCGCCGAGGACGGCCTATCAGACCGGGTCGAGATCCGGGTGCAGGACTACCGCGACGTGCGCGACGGCCCGTACGACGCGATCGCCAGCATCGGGATGGCCGAGCACGTCGGGCTGGACATGCTGCCGACCTACGCGGCGGAACTATTCGCGCTGCTGCGGCCCGGTGGGCGGTTGCTCAACCACGCGATCGCGCGCCGGCCGGGTCCCCGGGCGCACTTCCGCCGCACGTCGTTCATCGATCGCTACGTGTTTCCTGATGGGGAGCTGGTACCGCTCGGCGGCATGGTCGGCCTGATCGAGGACGCCGGCTTCGAGGTGCGCGATGTGGAGTCGCTGCGCGAGCATTACGCGCTGACGCTCCGCGCGTGGGTGGCGAACCTCGAGCGGAGCTGGGACTCGGCGCTGGCGCTGGTGAGCGCGGGCCGGGCCCGAGTGTGGCGGCTGTACATGGGCGGGTCCGCGCTCTCGTTCGAGGCCGGGCGGATCGGGGTGAACCAGGTGCTCGCCGTGAAGCGCCGGCCCGGGGGCGTGAGCGGCATGCCACGCACCCGCCCCGCCTACGGTTGATCGGTCGTTAGCCGCCGCTGCGGTGTTCGCTCGGGTTAAAAAGCGGCAGCGACGAGGAGTTGGTCTTGTGCGCGGGCGCCGCTGCTTTCTCGCGACGCGCTCGTGCTGCGGTACCGTTGGGCTCATTCTCGGCAGAGATTCGCCTTATCCGGTCGGGCAAATCTCTTGTTCTTCGAACATAGGTTCGATACACTTGAGGCATGTCAGTCGACGTCGGCGACCCGGTCGAGGAGGCGCTCGGCCGTTTCGCCGACGCGGTGGATGGGCTGGCCGAGTTGAACCTGACCGCGCTGACCCCGGATGATCTGTTGGCGCTGCTGCGCGGAGTGGAGACCCAGCGGCGGCGGCTGCCGGTACACGACCACCGGCTGATCGCCGAACTGGACGCCCGCGGGGTGGCCGGCGAGCGCGGCTGCCGGGACACCAAGACCCTGCTCCGCGAGACGCTGCGGCTCTCGGCCCGGGAGGCGACGGCCCGCTACGCCGCGGCGGTGGACCTCGGGCCGCGCCGCGCGGTCAGCGGCGAGCCGCTGCCCCCGATCTTCCCGACCGTGGCCGCGGCGCAAGCCGACGGCGCGATCAGCCCGGAGCAGGCGCGGGTGATTACTCGCTGCGTGCAGCGGCTGCCCGCCGCGGTCGAGCTCGAGCACGGCCCAGCGGTGCAGGGCCGCCTGGTCGGCGACGCCGCACAGTTCGACCCCGACCTGCTGGCCAAGCTGGCCGCGCTGATCACCGCGCGCCTGGACCCGGACGGCACCCTGACCGACGATGAGGACCGGCAGCGGACCCGGCACGCGTCGCTGTGCCCGAACCGGGACGGCACCGGCGAACTCCGGGCGCACCTCACCCCGGAATCGCTCGCGATGTGGCAGGCGGTGCTCGACCCGCTCGCCGCGCCCCGCCCAAGTGACGCCGACGGCCCGGACACCAGAACCGCCGGGCAGCGGCTGCACGACGCGCTCACCGACTGCGCGCAGCGGCTGCTGCGCTCGGGCACGCTGCCAGACTGCGGCGGCACCCCGGCCACCGTGCTGTTCACCCTGACCCCCGAACAGGCCCACACCGGGCACGGCTACGCCACGACCGGGCACGGCGGGCTGGTCCCGGTCCGCGACGCGCTGCGCCTAGCCGACCAAGCCAGCATCTACACCGTCCTGCGCGACACCACCGGCGGCATCCTGCACTACGGCCGCGCCCGGCGCACCGCATCGGCCGGGCAGCGGATCGCGCTGGGCGTCCGCGACGGCGGCTGCTCCTTCCCAGGATGTGACTACCCACCCGCCTGGTGCCAGGCCCACCACGTCATCGACTGGCTCGACGACGGGCTCACCGAGACCGACAACCTCACCCTGCTCTGCGGACACCACCACCGCAACTTCGCCCGCCGCGGCTGGCACGTGCGCATCACCGACGGCCTGCCCGAATGGATCCCGCCCCCACACATCGACCCCGATCAACGACCGATCCGCAACACTATGCACACCCGGGGCGTGGACCCGCCTCCGTAATGTGCCAGAGCGCTGACGGTTCGCCGGTACCGCTACGGCGCGCGCTCGAATTGCTGCCCGATCAGGTCAAATGAGCGTCGCATGCGTCCGCTCATCCGCCCCTCCGCAGTCTGGACCGTCGGCCGTGCGGACGAGCCGTCAGTGGCCGCGGAACGCCTCCTCCAGCCACCACGAGCCGCGGTCGTTGACGACCTTCGCGTCGATGAGCAACGGAGCCGTCCGCGGGCCGGCGAGCCACTGCTCGACCGCCTCGAGATCCGCGCGCTGACGAACGGTCACCGCCGCAAAGCCGTAGCCCCGCGCTACTGCGGCGACGTCGGTGGGCGGGAAGCGCACCGTGTCGAGTGGGTGACCGTCCGGGGCGAAGTGGTGCACCTCCGCGCCGTAGGCGTCGTCGTTGTAGACGATCACGACCATCGGCAGACCGAGTCGGCGCACGGTGTCGAGTTCGGCTGCGCTCATCAACGCGCCGCCGTCGCCGAGCGCGGCCACCGGCAGCCGGTCGGGTTGTGCCAGCGCGGCGCCGATCGCGGTCGCCAGTCCCAGCCCGATCGACTGGAACGCCTGGGTGAAACAGAATCCGTGCTCGTCCGGGACGGACAGGTACATGCTCGGGTAGCCCATGAAGTTGCCGGAGTCGACGCCGATCACCCGCTCGGCGGGCAGGATGTCGTCGAGGGCGATGGAGAGCATCCGCGGGTCGATCCGGTCGGCGCTGCTCGTGTCCTCGTACGGCACGTCCCGCCAGCGCACGCGCGCGGCGATGTCGGCGGCGATCTGCCCGCTTCGGTATCCGGGGCGGGGCGACCCGCCGCCGTCGAGCACCCGCCGAGCCGTCACCGCCACATCACCGGTCACGGCGAGCTGCACCCGACGATGCACGCCCAGCGCGGACGGGTCGTCGTCGACCTGCACGACCGTCGCCGACGGCCCGATCAGCCGGCCATGGCGCGTCGTCCACATATTCAGCGCGCAACCCCAGCCGACGACGAGGTCGGCGCCCTCGATCAGCGACGCGGCAAGTGGGGAGGCGAAACCTCCCGACACGTCGAGCGACCACGGGCTGCCGTGGAACAGCCCGCGGGCGACGGCCGACGTCGCCAGCAGCGCGCCGTACCCCTCGGCGAGCGCCTCCAACGCCGTGCGGCAGCCCGGCCCGAGCGCGCCGCGCCCGGCGATGAACACCGGCCGCGCAGCGCGATCCAGCATCTCGACCAGCGCCGACACGTCGGCGTCGTCCGGCTCGACCGGATGCGGCTCGGGCAGGGCCGCGGCCGGCAGCTCGTCCGGCGCGTCGAGCGCCTGCACCGGCAGCGGCAGGTTGAGCAGCACGGTCCGCCGCTCGCAGCGGGCCGTCGCCACCGCGGCGACGGCGTCCGCAGCGGCGGTCTCGGCGGACGTGACGCGCCGCGGCACGGCACCCACCGCGCGAGCCAAGGACTCCTGGTCGACGTAGAAGTTCGAGTGCGGCTCGGCCACCTCCGCGGCGAGCACGAGCAGCGGCGTGCGGCTCTTCGCGGCCTCGGCGATCCCGGTCATCGCGTTGCTGAGCCCGCATCCCTGGTGCACGCTGAGCGCCGCGATGGTGCCGCTCATCCGCGCGTACGCATCGGCCATCGTCGCGGCGCCGCCCTCGTGCCGCGCCGCGACGAACCGCGCGCCCCCGGCGATCAGGGCGTTGGTCACGTGGAAGTTGCCCGAGCCGACGACACCGAAGACGCGCTCGACGCCCGCCGCGGCGACCGCTCGGCCGACCGCCTCGGCGACCTTCACGAACGCTCGACGAGAGCGAGAACCCGAGCCGGCGCGCCGGACCCGGTGACGATCGGCAGCGGCGCGGCGATGACGACCGCCCCGGTGGGCGGCAGGACAGCCAGGTTCTGCAGCTGCGTCAGCCCGTACTTGCCGCTGCCCATCAGGAACGAGTGACACGGGAACGCCGGGTCGAAAGTCGGCGCCTGCCCCGCGTCGGTGCCGACGGTCTCGACGCCGACGCCGATCACCGGGCATTCGTGTGCCACCCAGCGAGCGCACTGCGGCGAGAGGCCCGGCGTGTGCGCGCCGCTCTCGTCGGCGTTCACGAACGCCTCCTGAGACTCCGACCGCGCGTCCCAGCCGGTCCGCAGCAACAGCCAGCCTCCGTCGGGGAGCGGCCCGTTCTCGGCCTCCCAGGCGCGGATGTGCTCGACGTCGACGAGGAAGTCGGGATCCTTCGCCGCCTCGGCCGAGAAGTCGAGCACGACAGCCGGCGCGATCAGCCGGGACGCCGGCACCGACGCCACGTCGGCGAGCTCGCGGCCGGTGACCCAGTGGTTCGGCGCGTCGAAGTGCGTGCCGGTGTGCTCGCCGCTGCGGAAGTTGTTCCAGTACCAGGCCGGCCCGCGCTCGTCGTACCGGCTGATCTCGTCGAGCTGGAACGTCGCGGTCTGCCCGAACTGCGGCGGCAGCTGAATCACCGGCGTGGACGCCGACAGTGGCGCGGTCAGGTCGACCACCTCCACCGAGCCGCTGCGCAACGCGTCGACGAGGGCGGGCAGGACAGGCATGGGCTCCTCCAGGGACGGCTGTCCCCTACCTTGCTACTGGCCGACCCGTCCGTCGATACGTTCCCGCAGCAGATCGGCATGGCCGTTGTGCCGCGCGTACTCCTCGATCATGTGCACCAGCAGCTCGCGCAGCGAGACGGCATTGCCTTCGCTGTCCTGCCCGACGAAGTCGAGGTCGGTGTCCTGCGCGAACTGCTCGGCGAACGCGACCTCCTCACGCCACGCGGCCCACGCCTGCTCCACCAGCGCTGGATCGGCGACCGCGCCGTTGAAGTCGCCGTCGGGGTCAGCCTCGGTCTGGTACCGCTTCGGCACGTCCTGGTGGGCGAAGCGGCGCCGGAACCAGGTGCGTTCGACCTCGGCCATGTGCCGGATCAGGCCCAGCAGGGACATCGTCGACGGCGGGACGGAACGACTCGCGAGCTGCTCCGGGTCGAGGCCGTCGCACTTGAGCTGCAGCGTCAGCCGCTGCCAATGCAGGAACTCGGCGAGCGTGGCGCGCTCGTCGCCGAGGCCCGGGCCGGCTTCCCGCGGATCGTCGACGGCGTCGAGGAACATGTCGGCTCGGTGTGCGCTCACACCGGCCATCATCCCGTGAGCCGGCAGACGCCTCTCATCCGCCCATCGTGCGGGTGAACCCCGGGGGCACCAGCACGTCGTCACGGCGCAGCTCGTGGACGGATGCACGGCGCAGCCCGAGCAGCGTTGACTCCATGCCCCCGCGCAGGATGTCCAGCACGTTCTCGACGCCGGCCTGCCCGTTCGCGGCGAGACCCCACAGGTAGGCCCGTCCGATCATGACCGCCCGCGCGCCGAGGGCGAGCGCCTTCACCACGTCGCTTCCGCGGCGGATCCCGCCGTCCAGCAGCACCTCGACCCGGTCACCGACCGCGTCCGCGATGCCCGGCAGCAGGCGGATGGTCGCGGGTGTGCCGTCGAGGTTGTTGCCGCCGTGGTTGGACACCGAGATCGCGGTGACGCCGACGTCGACGGCGCGCCGCGCGTCGTCGACCCGGGTCACGCCCTTGAGCAGGAACGTCCCGTCCCATTGCTCGCGCAGCCAGGCGACGTCGTCCCACGTCGGCGGTGATGCCTGCATCCATTCGCCGTACGCGCCGAAGAACGTCGGTGCCGGCGACCCTGGCATGGTCATATTCGGCACGGCCAGGTCGGGCAGCCGGCCGGTGCGCGCGTAGTCGATCAGCCAGCGCGGACGGGAGAGCCCCTGCGGCGCGAACCGAACGAGCTCACGCGGGGTGATCCGTTCGGGGATGTACGGGCTGCCCCAGTCGCGTCGATGCGAGAACGACCAGTCCAGCGTGACGATCAACCCGACCGCGCCGGCATTGCGCGCCCGCCGGATGTGTTCGGCGATCTGCTCTCGAGTTCCCGACCAGTAGACCTGCATGAGGACCTTCGGGTTGGCCGCGACGACCTCCTCCACCGGCTTGCTCGCGAACGAGCTCAGCCCCATCGCAGTGCCGCGCGCCGCCGCGGCGCGCGCCACGGCGAGCTCACCGTCGGGATGGACGGCCTGCACGCCGGTCGGTGAGATCAGTACGGGCAGCGCGAGCTGCTGACCCAACACGGTCGTCGAGAGATCGCGCGGTCGGAGCGCGCCGGCGACGTGCGGGGCGAAGCCGAGCTCGTCGAACGCCGCCTGGTTGTCGTGGACGGTCAGCCCCTTCTCCGAACCCGCGAGCAGGGCGCCGTAGACGGATTTCGGCAGGCGCCGCTTTGCCCGCCGCTGCGCCTCGGCAACCGTCTCGAACCATCCGCTCGCCATGCGTCCCCTCTCACCGTCCGACCTGGATGCGGTGGCGGCGCAGCACCGGGCGCAGCGGCGCCGTGCTGCGCGCGCGCACGCACCCCGTCCAGACGCCCGCGCCGTAGGCCACGTCGTCGGCGATCTGCGCGACGGCGTAGCGGACAGGGTCGAGTCGCGGACGGCGCTGCACCCAGCTCACCAGCGGCGGCGCGAGCAGCAAGGCCGCCGCGGCGACCCTTCGCGCGCCACCCCGGCCCCCCGCCGACACGATCGCGGCGAGCAGCGCCGGGGCGGCGAACTGCGTGGCGTAGCGGCCGAGTCCGAGGAACGTGCGGCCGGTCGCGGTCACCGTCGCCGGCAGCATTCCGCGGGCCGGCATTCCGACCCGGCGCAGAGCGCGATGCAGGCTCGCCGCCGACCCGGCCAGCGCGGCGACGGCCAGCCCGGGCCGCCCGGCGAGGAGTGCGACGACCGGGGCGGCGGACCACGGGTGGAGCACCAGCGGCGGCACCGCGCCGGGATGGCGCCGGGCGAGCGGCGCCGTCGACGTGCCGTAGCGGAACCGGCGCGCCAGGAGCGCGCGCCAGGTCAGCGGCTCCTCGTGGCGGGCTCGCACGCTCGGGTCGTAGCGAATCCGCCAGCCGGCACGACCCAGCCGCCAGACCAGGTCGACATCCTCGCCGACCCGCAACGCCGGGTCGAACGCCGCATCGCCCAGGGCGTCGATCGCCGCGGTCCGCACCACGAGCGCCGCGGTGGGCACGTACGGCACCGGCGAACCGGGGGTTACCCGCGCCTCCCGCTCGCCGAGGTCCAGACTGCCGTTCGCGGCACCGTATCGCCCGACGACGCCGCGGTCGTCGAGAGCAACGATGCGCGGCGCGACCGCGCCGACCAGGGGGTCGGCGAAGTGCCCGGCCAGCCGCTCGACCCAGCCCGGCTCAGGCCGACAGTCGCTGTCGACGAACCCGATCAGCGCGCTGCGCACCCCGACGAGCGCGGTGTTGCGGGCCACGGCGGCGCCGCCGTTCACGTCGCGGCGGAGCAGTTTCGCCCCGTGGCCGGCCGCGACCTCGGCCACCGCGGCGGGGTTGCGCGAGGCGTCGTCCACGACGATCACCGGATGGTCGGTGCCGAGGGCGGCGAGGCAACAGTCGAGCGACCCGGCGCGGTCGCGCACCGGGACGACCACCGTGACGTCCGGGCGTTCGCGGATCGCCGGCGGGCGCGGATGGGCGAGCCCGGCGTCGGTGAGCCGGCGGGCCAGGACGCCGGCGGCGGCCGAGTCGACCGTGCCGGCGCATAGCTGCGGCCACGCGGCGGCGCCGGCCCGGTTGAGCCGCAACACCCGGCCCGACGCGCCGCCGAAGAGCGTCGTCGCGTCGAGTTGCCGGGTCGACGGGTCGAGCACGATGCCGAAACCGCGCGGGACGGGCCCTGGAGTAGGCATCGTCACAGGGCGAGCCCCGCGTCGACCGGCACGATCGCGCCGGTCATCCCGCTGCTCGCCGGGCTCGCCAGGAAGGCGACGACCGCGGCCACCTCTGCCGGCTCGAGCAACCGGCGCATCGGCTGCTGCAGCGCGAAGTCGTCCGCGCCGACCAGTCCGTAGAGCCGGGCGCTCTCGTCGAGAATCGAGGTGGCGGTCGCTCCCGGACTCACCGCGTTGGCCGTCACGCCGGTCTCCGCGAGCTCGGCCGCCAGCGCGCGGATCAGCCCGGTGACGCCCGCCTTCGCCGCGCAGTACGCGGCCAGCATCGGCAGCCCGCGAACAGCCGCCGCCGACGCCACTGCGACGAACCGGCCCGAGCGCGGCTGCGGCCGGCGCAGCAGCGCAGGGATCGCGGCCCGGGCAAGGTTGAGCGCACCGCCGAGGTCGACGTCTAGCACGGCCCGTTCCTGCTCGAGCGGGACCTCGGCTTGCGGCGCGCCGCCGGCGATCACCGCGGCCGCCGCGACCGCGGCGTCCACTCCGCCCCAGCGCGACTCCGCCTCGGCGACGGCCGCGCCCAGCGCCGCCGGCTCACGGACGTCGGCCACGAACGGGTGCACGGCCGCACCGAGATCCGAGCCGAGCGCGGCCAGATCCGCTTCGCTGCCGAGCCGGTAGGGCATGGCCGGGTCGTCGCGGGCGCGGTCGATGGCGATCACCCGCCATCCGTCCGCGACGAGCGCCCGTACCGTGGCCGCGCCGATCCCCCGCGCCGCGCCGGTGACCACCGCGACGTTCATGCCGGCCGGACGAAATCGGCCACCGGGCTCTCGTCGCAGGCTCGCTCCGGCGGCCGCCGGCCGAGCGCCACCGGCACCGGCGCGGAGCGGTGCGAGCGGTCTACGGCGGGTCGCGGCGTCGCGGCGGGGTCGACCAGCCGCAGCGCCCGCGCACCATGCCCTTGCACGCACTCCGGGTCCGGGCCGTCCAGCGGCAGGCCGGTGAAGAACTTCGCGGCCATGCACCCACCGCGGCACGCGTCGAACGCCGAGCACGACCGGCACGCCCCGCCGGTCTGCGGGCGGCGGAGCTCGGCGAAGAGCGCGGAGTCCCGCCAGACCCGACTGAAGCCGCCGGCGCAACGGACGTTGCCCGCCAGGAAGTTCTGATGGATCGCGAACGGGCAGGCGTACACGTCGCCCACCGGGTCGATCAGGCAGACCACCCGACCCGCCCCGCACAGGTTCAGCCCGGGCAGCGCCTCGCCGTAACCCGCGAGGTGGAAAAACGAGTCGCCGGTGAGGACCCGCTCGCCGTGCGCGAGCAGCCAGTCGTAGACCGCTCGCTGCTGCTGCACGGTCGGGTGCAACTCGTCCCACACGTCGGCACCGCGGCCGGAAGGGCGCAGCCGGGTCAGCCGAAGCTGCGCACCGAATCGGGCCGCCAGCGCCTGGAAGGCGTCGAGCTGGGTGGCGTTCTGCCGGGTGACCACCACCGAGATCTTGAAACCAGCGAAGCCTGCGTCAGCGAGATTCTCCATAGCGCGCAAGGCCGTCTGATACGAGCCGGCACCGCGCACCGCGTCGTTCACCGCGGACGTCGCGCCGTCCAGCGAGATCTGCACGTCGACGTAGTCGCTCGCCGCGAGCCGCCGAGCCACGGAGGGCGTGATCTTCACACCATTCGTCGAGAACTTCACGCCGACCCGGTGCGCGGTCGCATAGTCGACCAGCGACCAGAAGTCGGGGCGGACGGTCGGCTCGCCGCCGCCGATGTTGACGTAGAAGACCTGCATCCGCTCGAGTTCGTCGATCAGCGCGCGACATTCTGCGGTGGACAGCTCGCGCGGGTCACGGCGACCGGAGCTGGACAGGCAGTGCACGCAGGAGAGATTGCACGCGTAGGTGAGCTCCCAGGTCAGGCAGATCGGCGCGTCCAGCCCGGACTGGAACTGCTCGACGAGCGCCGTCACGAGCCGGTCCGGGCACAGATCATCTGCGAGGCAGCCAGCGTGCCGAGTGCCCGCGCGTACGCCGGGAGTTCTGCGTCCGGCACGCCAGCCGCGGTGCACGCCGCCCGGGCGCTCTCCTCCTCGCCGAGCGCGCGAACCACGTCGAGCAGCCGGGGGCTCTTGAGGAACGACAGCCGTCGGGTGCCGAAGTGGTAGAGCAACGCGCCGAACCGCTCGGGCCGGACGGCTACCTGCGGGTGCAGCGCCCAGGCCGCGTCCACGTCGAAGTCAGTGCCCACGCTTCGCCTCCGCGCTCGCTGCGCTGCGCGCTCGCTAACGCTCGCTGCGATGCTCACTCGCTGTCGGCTCAGTAGACACCGCACATGCCGTCGATCGAGACTTCCTCGACCAGCAGGTCGCCGTCGACCACCTCGACTGTGTCGACGTCCGGCTCGTGGACGGCTACCGCCTGCCCGCCGATCACGTCGATATCCGGGCTAGCAGCCATCGCGTTGCTCCGATCCGTGTCGTCTCCAATGCAGTGACACGGTAACGGCACCGGCGAACGCGGTCAGCGGGGTGGGCGCACCGACCGTCGCCCGTGCCCGATCCCACCGAAGATCAAGGTCAGGGCGAAGAGCACGCACGCGATGACGAACAGCCAGAACAGGCCGTGCACCACGAAGCCGATCACGCCGGCGATGACCCATATCACCACGAGCACCAATATCAGCGTCAGCACGATGCACCTCCGGCTTACAGTGTGCTCCCGGTGTCAGCGTCGAGCCAGGCGACGCTCGCCGGTGGCCCCGGCCTGGTAGGGGATCTCGTAGTGCTCGAAGACGGCGGGCTCCTCGGCGGCGGGGAGCTCCCCGTCGGTGTCGATAGCGGGCGCGTCCTTGACCTGCGACTTCTCGTAGCGCACCTTCAGCCACCCCGGCCCGACCACGGCGCCGGTCAGCGGAACGAAGACGAGCCGCTGCCGCCCCAACATCCCGATCTTGACGGTACCGAAGCTGGGCTGGTCGGTTGCCGTGTCGAAGTAGATCGCCTCCAGCGTGCCGATCTTGGCGCCGCCATCGTCGACGACGCTGTGGTCACGCCAGTCACGGATGTTCTCCGCTTCGAACACGCCAGCAGCCCTCCATCCCGTCGACGACCCGCCGTGCGCACCTACCGCAAGACGGGCCAATGCCACCAACGTACGCGGTGCCGCGCAAGAATCACCACCCATGATCTGGCTCGTGCCCGCGGCGTTCTCGCTTGCGGCATGGGTGTATCTGCTGGTCGGGCGCGGCGCGTTCTGGCGGACGTCGGTTCGGTTTCCCCAGGGCCATCCACCGCCACGCTGGCCCGCCGTCGTGGCGATCGTGCCGGCGCGTGATGAGGCGACGTTGCTGCCGCAGACGCTGCCGAGCCTGCTCGCGCAGCAGTACCCGGGCGAGTTCGCGGTGGTCGTCGTCGACGACGAGAGCAGCGACGGCACCGGCGAGCTCGCCCGCTCGCTCGGCGCCCGGGTGCTCGCCTCGGGTGGGCCGCCACCCGGCTGGGCGGGGAAGGTCGCGGCGATGGCGGCCGGCATGCGCTCTGCCGGGGACGCCGAGTACCTGCTGTTCGCCGACGCCGACATCACCTACCCGCCGGGTGCGCTGACCGAGCTCGTACGGGTTGCGCTCGGGAATCGGCTGGATCTGGTTTCGCAGATGGTGCGGCTGCGGACGCGGAGCGGATGGGAGCGGTTGGTCGTCCCCGCGTTCGTCTACTTCTTCGCCCAGCTGTACCCGTTCTCGCGGGTGAACCAGCCGGGTTCGCGCACCGCGGCGGCCGCCGGCGGCTGCATGCTGGTTCGTCGCGTCGCTCTCGACGAAGCCGGAGGGTTCGCGAGAATCGCCGGCGCGCTGATCGACGACGTGGCCCTCGGCCGGCTCATCAAGCGATCTGGACGGCGGATCTGGCTCGGCCTGTCCGGCGATATCCGCAGCCTGCGCCCGTACCCGCGGCTGGATTCGGCGTGGCGGCACGCCCGCGGCCGTGGTGGTGCGTGGAAGGGGCGCACCGGATGAGGGCCGTCAGAACTGGCCCGGGTCGGCGGCGGGAAGGCCGAGCTTGCGGGCAACGGGATTCCACTCGGCCGCGAACCGCCGCTTGTCGACGGTGGCCTGCGCGTCGTCGCGCTGCGCCTGCCGGAAGTCCGCCGTGTGGGCGGCACGGCGCCGGCAGCCGGACTGCACGGCCACGCCCCAGGCCGCGTAGCGCAGGTCAGCGGCAGCCGAGGCGCTCATCGCACGCGCCAGGTCGCCGGCGATCCGCGTGCCGCCCGGGATCGCGTCGACGTGGCCGGCGCGCAGCCGGTCGACGATCCTGCTGCGGCTCGCCGCCGCGTTGCGCAGCGTCTGCGCCGCGGCGGGTATCGAGGAGCACGCGCCGATGGCGGCGATGGCCGGGCCGATGGCCTTGCGCGCAGCCGCACTTTGCCGGAGGTAGCCGTCGATCGTGCGGGCCTGCGCCAGCTCGGCCGACGTGGTGGCCGGGCGGGACTGCGACGGTCGCACGGTGGGCTTCGGCGTCGTCGGCGCCAGCCGGCTCGGCGTGCTTGCGGTGCTGGGCGTGGTCGGCGTGCTCGGCGGGGCCGACGGTGCGTCGCTCGACACCGGCGCGGGCAGCGGCGGCGACGGGACGAACGGCCCGCTCAACACCGCGTCGCGGTGGTCGCTCGGAGCCAGCGAGATGTCGGCGACCACGGCCGCGGCGAGCAGCACCGCCGCCGCGGTTGCTGCCAAGACGATGCCCCGCCGCCGGTCGCGCCGTCGTGTCGGCTCGGGATCGTCGACGACCGCCGGCAGGATGGCCGTGTCGTCCCAGGCGGTGACCGTCGATTCGCTCGGCGGCGCGGTGCCCGTGCCCGTGCGGGCGGCGGTGTCGGACGCGGTGCCGGTGCCGGTGGTTGTGTCGGGCGCGCCGGCCGAGTACGGGAGCGCAAGGCCGCAGCGGCCGCAGCGCCACGCCGGCGCGGCGTTGTCATGCCGGCATCTCGGGCACGCGGTCACGGAGGGCCAGCCTAACCTGCGCCGCGTCATACGCCGACGAACTGCTGAGGTGGGCCAGGTCGCGCTTGCCGCCGGGCCACCCACCCCATCCGCGATGATCTTTGAGTTGTGGCTGTTATTCGACCACAAGTCCAACATCAACTCTCCGAGTGGCCGGAGTTGCGTTCGGTAGACGAACGGTTGTGCGGCAGGTGTACCGTCACACCATGCGGACGCAGGTCGGCATCGTCGGTGGTGGGCCAGCCGGTCTGCTGCTATCGCACCTGCTGCACCTGCAGGGCATCGAGTCGGTCGTCCTCGAGCGGCGCGACCGTGACTACGTACAGCATCGCGTCCGCGCCGGCGTCCTCGAGCACGGCACGGCCGAGACGCTGCGCGAGACCGGGCTCGGAAAGCGGCTCGACGCCGAGGGCCTTGCGCACGAGGGCACCGAGCTGCGCTTCGAACGGGTCCGGCACCGCATCGACTTCACCGAGCTGACCGGCCGGCACATCACCGTGTACGGCCAGCAGGAGGTCGTCAAGGACCTCATCGATGCCAGGCTGGCAGACGGCGGCGACGTCCGCTTCGAGGTCGACGAGGTGGCACTGCACGACCTCGACGGCGAGCGTCCGTGGATCACGTTCACCGACGCGGGGCCGGCGCAACGCCTGGAGTGCGACTTCGTCGCCGGGTGCGACGGCTTCCACGGGGTGAGCCGCGGCTACCTGCCGGCCGCCGCGACCACGGTGTACGAGCACCACTACCCGTTCGCCTGGCTGGGCATCCTCGCCGACGCCCCTCCCTCGTCCGAAGAGCTGATCTACTGCCGTAGCGAGCGCGGCTTCGCGCTGCACTCGATGCGTTCGGCGCACGTCACCCGGATGTACCTGCAAGTCGATCCGGACGAGGACCTGGCGACCTGGCCGGACGAGCGGATCTGGTCGGAGCTGCGCACCCGCCTGGCCACCGACGACGGGTTCGAGCTCGATGACGGGCACGTCCTCGACAAGGGCATCACGCCTATGCGCAGCTTCGTCGTCGAGCCGATGCAGTACGGCCGGCTGTACCTCGCCGGCGACGCCGCGCACATCGTCCCGCCCACCGGGGCCAAGGGGATGAACCTCGCGGTGGCCGACGTCCGCGTGCTGGCGCTCGCGCTGGCGGCCTATTACGCGGACGGGCGCACCGACCTGCTCGCCGCCTACACCGAGACCGCGCTGCGGCGGGTGTGGCGCTCGACCCACTTCTCCTGGTGGATGACGTCGATGCTGCACAAGCGGCCCGACGATGACGCGTTCGGCGAGCGGCTGAACCTGGCGCAGCTGCGCTACGTGGCCTCGTCGCGGGCCCAGGCGACCGCGCTCGCCGAGAACTACACCGGCCTGCCGTTCAGCCAGAGCTGGTCGTACCGGTGAACGCGCGGCAGATGGCCCTGTCCGACGCGGTCGCCGAGCTGGTGCACGACGGCGACACCGTGGCGCTGGAGGGCTTCACGCATCTCATCCCGGTCGCCGCCGGGCACGAGATCATCCGGCAGCGCAAGCGGAAACTCACCCTGGTTCGGATGACGCCGGACATCGTCTACGACCAGATGATCGGCGCCGGCTGTGCTCGAAAGCTGATCTTCTCGTGGGGTGGGAACCCGGGCGTGGGCTCGCTGCATCGGTTCCGTGACGCGGTGCAGAACGGCTGGCCCGCGCCTCTGGAGATCGAGGAACACAGCCATGCCGGGATGGCCAACCGATACGTAGCCAGCGCGTCCGGCCTGCCGTTCGCCGTCCTGCGCGGCTACACCGGCACCGATCTTGCTGCGCACACGCCGACGATCAAGCCGATCACCTGCCCGTTCACCGGTGAGGTGCTCACCGCGGTTCCGGCGCTCGACCTGGATGTTGCGATCATCCATGCGCAGCAGGCTGATCAGGCCGGCAACGTGCAGTTGTGGGGGATCATCGGCGTGCAGAAGGAGGCGGTGCTCGGCGCGCGCCGCTCCTTGGTCACCGTCGAGGAGGTCGTGGACGTGCTGCGGCCGCGTCCCGGCGCGATGGTGCTCCCATCCTGGGCGCTGACCGCCGTCGCGCGCGTCGCGGGCGGCGCGCATCCGTCCTACGCGCACGGCTACTCCCAACGCGACAACGACTACTACCGGGCATGGGATCCGATCAGCCGTGACCGGCAGGCGTTCCAGGCCTGGTTGGCGGCGGAGATACTCGGCGAGGCGGCATGATCACGGCGGACGAGACGATGATCGTCGTGGCGTCGCGCACGCTACATGGCGGGCAGGTTTGCTTCGTCGGCATCGGGATTCCCAGCACCGCGGCGAATCTCGCGCGACGGACCCACGCTCCGGATCTTGTGCTGATCTACGAGTCCGGCACGCTCGGCGCGAAGCCGGACCGGTTGCCGTTGTCGATCGGCGACGGCGTGCTGGCCGACACCGCCGACGCGGTGATCGGCGTGCCCGAGGTGTTCAACTACTGGCTGCAGGCCGGACGGGTCGACGTCGGGTTCCTGGGCGGCGCGCAGCTGGACCGGTTCGCGAACATCAACACGACCGTGATCGGCGACTACCTGCATCCGAAGGTCCGGCTGCCCGGTGCCGGCGGCGCCCCGGAGATCGCGGCCTCGTGCGGTGAGGTGTTGATCGTCATGCGCCAGTCGCGGCGCTCGTTCGTCGAGCGGGTCGACTTCGTCACCTCGTTCGGCCACGGCGGCGGCGCCGGCGAGCGCGAACGGCTCGGCCTGCGCGGCGCCGGCCCGACGCGGGTGATCACCGATCTCGGCGTCCTCGAGCCGGATCGCGAGAGTTGCGAGCTGGTCCTGACGGCAACCCATCCCGGCGTCACCGTGCAGCAGGTGCGCGAGGCCACCGGGTGGCCGCTGCGCGTCGCCGCCGACGTCACCGTCACCGGACCACCCACCGACGACGAGCTACGTATCCTGCGGGAACTCCTCGCCACGCAGCACACCAAGGAAGCAGCGGCATGAACGAGACCTACATCCTGGACGCGGTGCGCACGCCGATCGGGCGCTACGGCGGCGCGCTGGCCGGCATCCGGCCCGACGACCTGGCCGCGCACGTGGTGCGATCGCTGGTCGAACGCAGCCCGCAGCTGGACCCGACGTCGATCGATGACGTGCTGTTCGGCGACGCGAACGGCGCGGGCGAGGACAACCGCAACGTCGCCCGGATGGCGGCGCTACTCGCCGGGCTGCCGACCAGCACGCCCGGGGCGACACTGAACCGGCTGTGCGGCTCGGGCCTGGAGGCGGTGATCGGGGCCAACCGGGCGATCGCGGTGGGCGACGTATCGGTCGCGATCGCCGGCGGGGTGGAGTCGATGAGCCGGGCGCCGTGGGTGCTGCTCAAACCCTCGCGCGGCTACCCGGCCGGCCACGAGACCCTGCACTCGACGACGCTGGGTTGGCGGATGGTGAACCCGACCATGCCCGCGGAGTGGACGGTGAGCCTGGGCGAGGCCACCGAGCAGCTGGCCGAGAAGTATGGCATCGGCCGCGCGGAGCAGGACGCGTTCGCCGTCGCCAGCCACCGCAACGCGGCCGCCGCCTGGCAGGCCGGTCACTACGCGGCCGAGGTGGTGCCGGCGCCCGGCGTCGACCTGGCGCGCGACGAGGGGATACGCCCCGACACCTCCGTCGAGGTGCTCGCCAAGCTCAAGCCGGCCTTTCGCGCCGACGGCACGATCACCGCCGGCAACGCCTCGCCGCTCAACGACGGCGCCGCGGCGCTGCTGCTCGGCGACCAGGCCGGGGCACGCGCCGCCGGGCGTGAACCGCTCGCGCGGATCGTCGCGCGCGGCGTCGCGGCAGTCGAGCCGCAGTTCTTCGGCATCGGCCCGGTGCAGGCCGCCAATGTCGCGCTGCGCCGGGCCGGCGTCGCGTGGGGTGATCTCGCGATGGTCGAGCTGAACGAAGCGTTCGCCGCACAGTCGCTGGCCTGCCTGGCCGAATGGCCCGACCTCGACCCGGCGATCGTCAATATCCATGGCGGCGCGATCGCGATCGGGCACCCGCTCGGCTGCTCCGGCGCGCGCATCGTCACCCACCTGGCGCACGCGCTGCACGCACGCGGCGGGGGCATCGGGCTGGCGGCGATCTGCATCGGCGTCGGCCAGGGACTCGCCGTCGTCCTCGAAGGATGCTGAGCATGCGACTCCCCCCGCCGTACCGCGCCGACCCGCCGGGCAGCCAGCCCGAGTACGACTCGCCGGACTACCGCAGCACCGCGCTGCGCCATCCCTCCCGCCCGCTGCGCCTGCTGCCGCAGCGACTCACCGAGCTCACCGGGCCGCTGTTCGGCGAGGACCGCGTCCAGCCCGGGGATGCCGACATGACGCGGGTCGCCGGGTGCGACGGCGAGGCGATCGGGCAGCGCATCGTCGTCCACGGTCGGGTGCTCGACGGTGACGGACGCGGCGTCGGGAACAGCCTTATCGAGGTGTGGCAGGCCAACGCCGCCGGCCGGTACGCGCACGTCAACGACCAGTGGCCCGCGCCGCTCGACCCGAACTTCACCGGCCTGGGCCGCGCGGTCACCGACGCCGACGGCTACTACCGGTTCACGACGATCCGGCCCGGTGCCTACCCGTGGAAGAACCACCACAACGCCTGGCGCCCGGCGCACATTCACTTCTCGCTGTTCGGGCGCGCTTTGCCGCAGCGGCTGGTGACGCAGATGTACTTCCCCGACGATCCGCTCTTCTTCCAGGACCCGATCTACAACTCGGTGCCGGACGAGAAGGCCCGGCAGCGGATGGTCTCCAGCTACGACCACGAGACGACGACCGACCACTGGGCTCTCGGCTTCCGCTTCGACATCGTGCTGCGCGGCCGGGAGGCCACCCCGTTCGAGGACGGTCCGCATGCTTGACACCACGCCCTCGCAGACGGTCGGACCGTTCCTGCATATCGCGCTGCCCTGGGCGGACGGGCCGTACGTCGTTGCGGAAGGCACGCCGGGCGCGGTGCGCATCACCGGGACGCTGACCGACGGCGCCGGCGAACCCGTTCCGGACGGCGTCGTCGAGGTCTGGCAGGCCGACCCGTCCGGGCGCTTCGCCCACCCGGACGACCCCCGCGGCATGGTGACCGTCCCGGGCGGGTTTCGCGGTTTCGGCCGCTGCCACACCGATGACGCCGGCCGGTTCTGGTTCCTGACCGTGAAACCAGGCCCGTTGCCGTGCGACGACGGCGGGACAGAGGCGCCGCACCTGACGGTCACCGTGCTGGCGCGCGGGCTGCTGAAGCAACTCACCACGCGGCTGTACTTCCCCGACGAAGCCGAGGCGAACGCCGCCGACCCGGTGCTGCGCGAGTTGCCGGACGGCGACCGCGCGCTGCTCACCGCCGAGCCGAACGACGGTGGCTCGCTACGCTTCGACATCCGGCTGCAGGGCGAGCGCGAAACGCCGTTCTTCCTGCTATGAGCCTCTGGGATCCGATCTTCGGCGCGTCGGCCGTTGCGGCGGAGCTGGATGACGACTCCTGGGTGCGGGCCATGCTCGACGTCGAGGGCGCGTTGGCGCGGGCCTGCGCTGGAGTTGGTCTGGTCGACGAGACGGCCGCCGAAACGATAAGCCGTGCCTGCGCCGAGCCGTCGTGGCTCGATCCGCGGGAGCTGGGCGAACGAGCCGCCACCGACGGCAATCCGGTTATCCCGCTCGTGCGTGCGCTGCGCGAGCGGGTCGGCGACGCCGGATCCGCTGTGCACTTCGGGGCGACCAGCCAGGACATCCTCGACACGGCGGCGATGCTCGTCACCTCGCGCGCGCAGCAGGTGATCCTCACCGACCTGCTCGGCGCGGCGAATGCTGCCGCGGCCCTCGCCGGCGCGTACCGCGACACCCCGATGGCGGCGAGAACCTTGCTGCAGCAGGCGGTCCCCACGACGTTCGGGGCGCTGGCCGCGGTGTGGGGCACGGGACTCGACCGGACAGCCGCCGGCCTTGCCGCGACCGAGCTGCCGGTGCAGCTGGGCGGGGCCGCCGGCACGCTGGCCGGGTGGCACCCGCACGGCCCGGCGGTCCGCGCGGTGTTCGCGGCCGAGCTGCGGTTGGCCGACCCGGGCGCCGTCTGGCATGCCGAGCGCAGCCGCGTCGGCGAGCTGGCCGGAGCGCTCGGTGTCGCGTGCGGCGCGATCGGCAAGGCAGCCACCGATGTGGTGCTGCTCGCGCAGACCGACGTCGGTGAGGTGCGCGAGGCCGCCAGCGGCGGGTCGAGTGCCATGGCGCACAAGGCGAATCCCGTCGCGGCGATCACCGCACGTGCGGCGGCCGCGCAGGCGCCCGGCCTTGTGGCGACGCTGCTCGCCGCAATGCCCGGTGAGCTGCAGCGCGCCGCCGGCTCCTGGCATGCGGAGTGGCGCCCGCTCACCGCGTTGCTCACGGCGACCGGTGGTGCGGCGGCCCGGCTGCGGACCTCACTCACCGGGCTGGCCATCGACACCGGCGCGATGGCCCGCAACCTCGCCCGTCTCGACGGCATCGTCGATACGTCCGACCTGGGCCACGCGGTCGACCTGGTCGACGCCTACCTGCACCAGCGCGGAGGGGACGGCGAGAGGTGACCGTCGAGCTCGACTACCGCCTGGACGGGCCGGCGGACGCGCCGCACCTGGTGCTGCTCAGCTCGATCGGCGCGACCACGAAGATGTGGGATGCACAGGTCGGCGCGCTGGCCGAACGCTTCCGGGTCGTCCGCATCGACACACGCGGGCACGGCCGGTCCCCCGCCGGACCGCCCGGAAAGCCTTGCACACTCGAGGACCTCGGCGCCGACGCCCTGGGCGTCCTCGACAAGCTCGGCGTCGAACGCGCGCACGTCGCCGGGCTCTCGCTGGGCGGGATGACCGCGATGTGGCTGGCCGCGCACACACCGCAGCGGGTCAACCGGCTGGGGGTGCTCTGCACGTCGGCGTATCTGCCGCCCAGACAAGACTGGCTCGACCGTGCCGCCACCGTCCGCGCCGTGGGAATGGGCGCTGTCGCCGAGGCGTCGGTCGGCCGCTGGCTCACCGCGGAGCTGATCCGCCGCGACCCGGTCCTCGCCGCCCGCTGCCGGGAGATGGTCGCCGCCGCCGACCCCGAGGGATATGCCCAGTGCTGCGAGGCGATTGCCTCGATGGACCTCCGCCCCGACCTCGCGCGGATCGCCGCGCCGACGCTGGTCATCGCCGGTGACGACGACCCGTCCACGCCACCCGCGCACGCGTACGCGATCGCGGAGGGCATCGTCGGCGCCCGTGTCGAGGTGTTGCACAACGCCGCACACGTCGCGACGCTGGAGCAGGCCGGGTCGATCACCCGGTTGCTGCTCGACCATTTCACGGTGTCAGACGGCGAGCGCACCCGGCGGGAGATCCTGGGCGACGCGCACGTCGACGCCGCCATCGCAGCTACGACCGAGTTCACCGCGCCGTTCCAGGAGTTCATCACCCGCTACGCATGGGGCGACGTCTGGCAGCGATCCGGCCTTTCCCGCCGCGACCGCTCCGCCGTCACGCTCGCCGTGCTGACCGCGCTCGGCGCCGAGCACGAGATCGCACTGCACGTGCGCGCCGCCCTACACAATGGACTCACTCGCGGCGAGATACGCGAGGTGCTGCTGCATGCCGCGCTCTACGCCGGGCTTCCGCGCGCCAACCGGGCGTTCGCGATCGCCCAGCAGGTGCTCGCCGAGACGACGGAGGACGCGGATGACTGAGCGGCGCTCGCCCGGACCTGAGTATGTGCAGTCCCTCGCTCGCGGCCTGTCGGTGATCCGCGCGTTCGACGCCGACCACCCGGAGATGACGCTGAGCGCGGTCGCTCGGGCCACCGGCCTCACCCGGGCCGCCGCGCGCCGGTTCCTGCTCACCCTGGCCGAGCTCGGGTACGTGCACACCGACAGCCGGGTCTTCCGGCTGACCCCGCGCGTGCTGGAACTCGGCTACTCCTACCTGTCCAGCCTCACCTTGCCCGACGTCGCGGAGCCGCACCTCGAGCGGCTGGTCGCCGACGTCCACGAGTCCGCGTCGGTGTCCGTGCTCGACGGGCACGAGATCGCCTACGTGGCGCGGGTCGCCACCAGCCGCATCATGACCGTGGCGATCACCATCGGCACCCGCTTCCCGGCGTACTGCACCTCGATGGGACGCGTGATGCTCGCGGCGCTGATCCCGGATGCGCTCGACAGCTTCCTGGCCGACGCCGACCTGGCGCCACGCACCCGCAAGACGATCACCGACCCGTACCTGCTGCGCGCAGAGCTGGCCCGCATCCGCGGCCGCGGCTGGGCGATCGTCGACCAGGAGCTGGAGGAGGGCCTGCGCTCGGTGGCGGTACCGATCCACGGACGCGACGGCGAGGTGATCGCCGCGGCCAACGTGTCCCTGCAGGCCAATCGCGGCACGATGGAGACTGCTCGCCGCGATGTGCTGCCCCGCTTGCAGCAGACCGTCGCCCGCATCGAGGCCGACCTGCGCAGCACCCCGGCCCGCCGCGGCGTCGCGGTCGGCTAGCAGATTGCCTCGAACGACTTTGCCCCGCTGTGACACGTTCTCACGGCGTCGCAGCGTGTCACCGCGGGGCAAAGTCGTGCTCAGTTGAGCGCGGCGTGACACGTAGAGCCGCGCGCCGATCTGCGGGTTGGAGAGCCCGTCGGTGACCAGCGCGGCGGTCGTGTGCTCGGTGCCGGTGAGGCTGGCCCGGCCGGTCTGCGCGCGGCGCCGCGCCACCCGGGCGCAGTCGTCCCAGCCGGCGCTCAGTGCGCGGTATGCGTCGGCCGGCTTACCTTCCGCCTCGAGCACCAGAGCACGCGCCCACCGCGACCAGGCGGCGTGGTAGCACAGGTCGGCGGCCGCGAGCCGGCTCCCGGCGGTGTCCGCGGCCTGCGCAGCACCGGCAAGGTCGTTGCGGTGCAGTCGGATCAGCGCAAGCAGGCTGTGGCTGAGCGGGATGCTGAACGTGTCACCTGTGTCCTCGGCCACCGCGGTGCTCGTCTCGAGCTCGGCGAGGGCGTCATCCCACTCCACGGGTCCTCGATGCCGTGAATCCGATACGCGATTGTGCGGTCACTGACGTTGAGCACCGCAGCCGTGGTCGCGATCGAGCCACTACTCGACCTGGGCGCGGTGACCAAGGCGGTGATCCGCGCACGCCGCTACGCCGAGATTCTCGACGACGCCGCACACGCGCCGGGCCTGCGACTAGTCGCCCGCAACACTCTCGTCGCGCCGCTCGACGACGAGACGATCGAGGCTCCCGGCTGGCCGCGGTCAAGCCGCCTACGATCCGGACAACCGGTTCGCGCGCAATCACAACGTCGAACTCAGGCGGTCGAGCGGCCGCGGCCTGCGGCCTGACCCGTGCCGCGCGAACGACTCGACCGGACGGCGCAAGTGTCATCGGTTGGCGCCGGCGGCGGCGTTTACCGGCGTGTCCGTCTGCTGGTCCGGTGCGTCTAGTTCGAGTAGCACGTGCACAGTGAGCAGGTCACCGCCGAGCACCCGCACGTTGATGGCGTTGAGGGCGCGCAGCGGGTGCCAGCGGACGATGCGGTGCTGGCGGGCGAGTGGGTCGTCAGCGGGCAGCACGGTCGCGACGCCGCGCACCCAGCGGTACCGCCAGCCGATACGCAAGCGCACCCGCACCCGCGGATCGGCCTGGATGTTGCGCACGTAGTTCGCGCGCCACCCGTGCTCGGCGACAATCCAGAACGAGTCGCCGTGGCGTCCGTTACCGACCGGCGTCCGGCGCGCTCGTCCGGAGGCACGGCCACGGGTCTCCAGGATCGCCAGGCCGAGCGGGTTGAGCCCAACCGCGAACAGCGCGCGCATCAGCGGGTTGATAGTCCACCGCTGGAAGTTCCGCACGATCAGGACCTTGAGCCGTCGGCTGCGCGCGGTGATGGCGAGCAGGGCGAGATAGATCCCGCTCTGCACGATCGCGGAGGTGATCCCGCGACCCGGCGTGAGCGCATAGATGCCCCACACCAGGGCTAGGGCTGCGGTGGTGCCGGCGATCAGTCCGCGTGGAATCCTAATACAGTCGTATGGCTCCATACGACTGTATGATGCTTGGATATGGAGCAGGAGTCAAGCCCCTCACGTCGACAGGCCGTCACCGACGCGGTGATCACGATCGTCGCCGAGCGCGGCCTCGACCAGGTCAGCGTCCGGGAGGCCGCCACCGCAGCCGGCGTCTCGATCGGAACTGTGCAGCACTATTTCCCCTCCAAAGAGCAGATGCTCTGCGCCGCGTATGCCGAGTCCCTCCGACGCATCCGCGCCCGGCTGCAAGGGCTACAGCTCGGCCCGGACCACCGACACAACATGACGCTCGTGCTGCGCGAGCTGCTCCCACTAGACAAGCGACGCCGCATCGAGGCCCAGGTCTACCTCGCATTCGCCGCGGCCGCACCGACCTCACCGGCCTTGGCCGAGATCCAGCAGGGCGCCCTCGCCGAACTACACACCGCGCTCACCGACGCCTTTGCCCAGGCCTGGGGTGCCGAGGTACCGCGGGCGCGCTGCCGGCTCGCCGCGCACGCAGCGATCGCCCTAGCCGACGGGCTGGCGCTGCATGCCGTGACCACCACCCGCTGGCTTGGCACCGGCCAGCTCACCGCCACCGTCGACCTAGTACTGGACGCGCTCCTGAATCGCTGACGGCAGTCACCCCGCACCGCCGTCAGCGGCGCATCGGTGGATCGCGCCGACAGTTAATGCCGGGGTTCCGGGGCACATTCTCGCGCCCGGTGGTGGACAGCTACGGTCGGCGAAGTGGGTAGCTGGGAGCCGGCCGCGCCCGGTGTTCTCCGTCTTCCATCGGGGCGGCTGGTGCGCGGTCGCGGGCTTCGGCAGGCCATGCCCGCTGGCCCCGAGCCAGAGTTCGGCGTCTACCTCCAGAGCAAGCCGTGCACTCCACCACCCTGGCCTTACCGCTGGATTCGCTGGCGCGACCGGTGGCTGCCCGCTGACCCTGGCACTGCTCGTGCGGCCGTGCAGGAACTGTACGAGCGGTCTGCGCACGAACGCGTCGAGGTCGCCTGCACCGGCGGTCTAGGACGCACCGGCACCGTGCTGGCCTGCCTGACTGTGCTCGACGGGCTGCCAGCAGCAGATGCCGTCAAGTACGTCCGCCGGGAGTACAACCCGCGGGCGGTCGAGACACCGTGGCAGCGGGTGTGGGTTCACCGGTTCCGACCGTGAACTTGTGTGATCCCACGGACTGCGCAGCGGGCGGGACGGGCGGCAGGCAGAGCGCGGCGGTCGGTGCTGCGGCGATAGCTGAGCTCAACTCAGGCGGACCGAACGGCAGTGCGGCGCTAGCCGAGGTAGCGGTCGACGAGCTCGTTGCCGAACTTGCGGTCCGGATCGAGTTCGTCGCGCAGCCGCTGGAAGTCCGGCAGCCGCTGGTACTGGGCGCGAACGGTTGCCGTGTCGAGCAGAAACGCCTTGCCCCAGTGCGGTCGCGGGTCGAACGGAGCCAGCTGCTGCTCGACCGCCGCCAGCACCGGGCGCACCGCAGACCAGTCGTGGACCCAGGTGAAATGGAAGGCGACCGTGTCGCGCCGGTAACTCGGGCTCAGCCACAGCTCGTCCGCGGCGACGGTGCGGATCTCGGCGATCTGAAGGACCGGGCCGATCCGGTCGCGCACTCGGCGCAGCGCCTCGAGCGCGGCTGCGGCGTGTTCGCGTGGCAGCAGGTACTCGCTTTGCAGTTCGTTGCCGCTGCTGGGCGTGAACTCGAGCCGGAAGTGCGGCAACCGCTCGTACCACGGGCCGGGCACGCCCAGCTGCACCGTGCAGTTGTCCGCAGGCATGCCGGGTACCGGATTGCGCGCGACCGTGGCGAGCCGCGCCCCGAACCACACCGGTTCCACCGGCTGGTCGGCCGAACACTTGCGCCAGACGCGGTTCTCGTACAGGTCGGTAAAGACGCTGACGCTGTAGCCGTCAGCGAGGATCCCGTCGATGTGCTGGTCGAGGTCGACGTCGCTCAGCCCCTCGTAGACGTACTGGGCGATGTCGTATTTCGGCACCACGTCCAGCGTCAGCCGGGTGACGATGCCAAGACAGCCCAGGGCGATGATCATGCCGGTGAACCCGTCCGGGTCATCGGACCGGCTTGCGCGGACCACATCGCCGGACGCTGTCAGCAGCTGCACCGCCGTCACCGAGCTGGCGAGCGTCCCGTTCCGCACACCGGATCCATGCGTCCCCGTGGCGCACGCGCCCGCAACGCTGATGTGCGGTAGCGAGCCGAGGTTGCGCAGCGCCAACCCGGCGTCGTGCAGCCGCGGCGTCAGCTCGCCGTACCGGACCCCCGGGCCGACCGTGACGCGGCGAACCTGGGAGTCGATATCGATCGTGCGGGGCATTCCGGCGAGGGACACCTGAGCACCGGTCGTGTCGGCGATCCGGTTGAACGAGTGCCCGGTGCCGAGCGCGCGAACGCGGGGATTGCCGGCCACCAGCGCGCGGAGCTCGTCCATGCTGGACGGGGCATGACAGCTGGCGGCACGAAACGTGACGTTCCCGGCCCAGTTCGTCGTCGGCATGCTCACCGCAGCGACCCTAGCCGTTGCCCGGGCCACGGAACTGCGCGCGCAGATCGGCGCGGCGGACCTTTCCGGTGGCGTTGCGCGGCAGCTCGTCGACAAACCGAACGTGCTTGGGAATCTTGAACCGGGCGAGCGTGCCGTCGAGGCGAACGCGCAGCTCCTTCTCGTCCAGGGAGGTGCCCTCGCGCCGCACCACGCAGGCGGCGCCCACCTCCCCCCAGCGCTCGTCGGGGACGGCGACGACGGCGCAGTCGAGCACCTCCGGCTGCGCGTTGATCGCTGCTTCGACCTCGGCGGGGTAGACGTTCTCCCCGCCGGAGATGATCAGGTCCTTGACCCGGTCGACGATGTAGGTGTTGCCGTCCTCGTCGAGGCGGGCGACGTCGCCGCTGAGGAACCACCCGTCGGCGGTGAAGGCCGCCGTCGTCTCGTCAGGGCGGTTCCAGTAGCCGCGGAACACGTTCGGCCCGCGGACGAGCAGCTCCCCCACGCCGGGACGAGCGCGCGGCTCACCCTCAGGATCCAGCAGCGCGACGTCGCTGAAGAAGTGCGGCACGCCGGCGGAGACCGGGCGGCCGGGCGGCGCGTCGGGGAGCTCCATGGTGACCGCGGGCGAGGCCTCGGTCATCCCATAGCCCTGCACGACGCGCACGCCGCGTTCCAGCCATGCCCGGGCCACCCGCGGCAGCACCGACGAGCCGCCGTAGTTGACGTAGCGCAGCGACGAGAGGTCGGCGGCGGCCCAGTCCGGGTGGTCGCAGAGCAGCTGCAGCATGGTCGGCACCGCCGAGAACGCCGTGATCCGTAGCTCGCCGATCGTGCGCAGCAGCCAGGCCGGGTCGAACTTCGGCGTCACCACCACCGTGCCGCCCTTGAACAGGGTCGGCAGGTTGACCTGCCCCAACCCGGTGGCGTGGAACAGCGGCGACGTGCACACCACCACGTCGGTGCTGAGTACGTCCAGATGGGCGAGCTGGTTGATGGTGTTGAACGTGAGGTTGCCGTGGGTGAGCACCGCGCCTTTGGGGATGCCGGTGGTGCCGCTGGTGTAGAGGATCACCGCGTCGTCGTCGAGCCCGACGTCCGTCGCGGGCACTGCGCCACCGCGCGCGATCAGCTCCTCGAACCCCTCGCCGACCCGGCTGCCGGGATCGATCGCGACCAGCGGCGGCCCCGGTGAGAGCTCGGCCACCAGCGCGGCCGACTCGGCGCCGTAGACCAGCAACGCCGGCGCGCAGTCCTCGAGCAGGCTGCCGATCTCGGTCGCGGTGAGCCGGGTGTTCAGCGGCACGAAGATCGCGCCGAGACGCCCGGCGGCGAAGAGCGTCTCGAACGTCGCTACGTCGTTCGGCCCCAGATGCGCGACCCGGTCGCCGGCACGCACACCCAGCGCGGCGAGCGCGCCGGCCAGCGCCTCGACCCGCGCCGCGAGCTCGCCGTAGCTGCGGGTCAGCGTTCCCTGCCGCAGCGCAATCGGCTCCGGCGCCATCCGGGCCCGACGCGCCGGCCAGCTGCCGACGCCGAGGTCGGTCATCCCGCCAGCCCGAGCAGGTCCACCGCGTTCTCCTTCAGGATCAGCGGCCGCACCTCGTCCTTCACGTCGAGGGCCGCGAAGTCCGCCATCCACCGATCGGGCGTGATCAGCGGGTAGTCGGAGCCGAAGAGCATCTTGTGCTTCAGCAGCCCGTTCGCCGCGCGCACCAGCTGCGGCGGGAAGTACCGCGGCGACCAGCCCGACAGGTCGATGAAGACGTTGGCCTTGTGCGTGGCCATGGAGATCGCGGCGTCCTGCCAGGGCACCGACGGATGCGCCAGGATCACCGTCAGGGACGGGAAATCAGCGGCCACGTCGTCGAGCAGCATCGGGTCGGAGTACCGCAACTTGATGCCCCGCCCGCCCGGCAGCCCGGCCCCGATGCCGGTCTGACCGGTGTGGAACACCGCCGGTACCCCGGCCGCCGCGGCCACCTCGTAGAGCGGGTAGTACGCAGGATCGTTCGGCAGGAAGCCCTGCAGCGACGGGTGGAACTTCACACCTCGAGCGCCGCCGGCAAGCAGGTTGCGCAGCCGAGCCACCGCGTCGGCGCCGGCAAGCGGGTCCACCGAGCAGAACGGGATCAGCACGTCGGCATGCGCGCCGGCCCGCTCGACGATCGCCTCACTCGACAGCGGCGGATGCCCGGTCGCGGTCTGCGCGTCCACCGTGAACACCACGGCCGCCAGCCGGCGCTCCCGGTAGTAGCCGGCGATCTCGTCCAGGCTCGGCGCGCGGTTCTGGCCGGCCTTGAAATACGCCGCCGAGGCCTCGAGCAACTCGTCGTCCATCGAGAAGTGCCCGTCCCCGTCCGACTCGACGTGTACATGCACATCGATCGCGTCCACCGAAGCCACGTCGACGCCCACGTCGACCACCTCTCATGCCTCTCGCCGCCGGCGGGTGCGCGCGTAGCCTCCTGGCATGGCCACCAGGCAGTTCACGAGCTATGCGGAATTCTGGCCGTACTACGTCGCGATGCATAGCAAGCCGCTGAGCCGCCGGCTGCATTTCGCCGGCACCGCGCTGGGCGCGCTCATCGCGCTCGCCGGGCTGCTGAGCGGTCGTCCGCGGCTCCTCGTCGCGTGGCCGGTGGTCGGCTACGGCTTCGCCTGGCCGTCGCACTGGTTCGTCGAGCAGAACAACCCCGCGATGTTCGGCCACCCGCTGTGGTCGTTGCGGGGCGACTTCGCCATGGTCGGTTACCTGCTGCGCGGACGGGACGCCGAACTGAGCGCGATCGCCGCCGAGTGGCTGGCGAGCCACCCGCGCCGCGAGGTCGCCGACTGGACGGAGAAGCCGGCCCGGCACGCCGCATAGCCGCGTCGCTCGATGCGGTCAGCGGCCGCCGCCGGATATCTCCCGCACAGCCGGTCGCACGTCGACCAGGTAGATCAGCGACGCGATGACCGAAAGCATCCAGAACAGCAGCGACGGCAGGATCATCCCCAGCAGCTCGCTGGCCGCGAGGATGCCGAGCCAGGCCGGCTTGGTCAGCTTGTTGACGGCCGGGAAGGCGGCGCCCTTGCGCAGCAGGCAGTCGACGAACGCCCAGGCCCGCAGTGCCACTAGCCCCCAGAACACCACCTGGTTGAACCAGGTTTCGATCATGTTCAGGACGCCCACACGACGAGCGTAGCCGTTGCGCAGAGGCGCGAGCCGCGCCGATTTCGGGCGAGCTAGCCCGCGTGGCCGACGCCTTGCGCGGCGTGGCCTTGCGCGGCGTGGTCTTGCGCTGCGTGGTCTTGCGCGGCGTGGTCTTGCGGGTCGTGGACGTCGCACGCCGCTGGGCCGTGCCGGCCGCGGTCTTGGCCGTCTGGGACTTGCGAGCCGACGCCTTCGCGGTCTGTGCCTCGCGAGCCGGTGCGGTTCCACCGTGCGCACCGGGCGCTCCACGACGTGGATAGGGCCATCGACGCCGGTGCGCGCCAGGGTACCGCCGATCGCGTCCGTGGCGTTCATCCACAGGTCAACGCCTGCAGGCCATGCCGGTGGAGCTGGTCCCACTTGCGGGACTAGTGTTCCTCGCGGCCGATCGGGTCATGCATGGTGTTGCGGATCGGCTTTTGATCTGGATCGATGTGTGGTGGCGGGATCCACTCGGGCGTGCCGTCGGTCATGATTACCCGCCAGCCGCGGCGTTGGAACTCGCGGTGGTGGAGACCGCAAATCAAGATCAGGTTGTCGATGTCGGTCTCGCCGTCGTCCACCCACTCAAGGACGTGATGGCACTCGCACCATGCGGGCGGGTAGTCACATCCTGGGAACGAACACCCGCCATCTCGGACGCCCAGCGCGATCCGCTGCCCGGGTGAGGCGACCCGCCGGGCGCGGCGTAGTCCATGACCGCGCCGGTGGTGTCGCGCAGGACGGTGTAGATGCTGGCTTGGTCGGCTAGGCGCAGCGCGTCGCGGACCGGGACCAGCCCGCCGTGCCCGGTCGTGGCGTAGCCGTGGCCGGTGTGGGCCTGTTCGGGGGTCAGGGTGAACAGCACGGTCGCCGGGGTGCCGCCGCAGTCGGGCAGCGTCCCTGCGCGCAGGAGCCGCTGCGCGCAGTCGGCCAGGGCGTCGTGTAGCCGCTGCCCGGCGGTGCGGGTGTCCGGGCCGTCGGCGTCGCTGGGGCGGGGCGCGGCGAGCGGGTCGAGCACCGTCTGCCACATCGCCAGCGATTCCGGGGTCAGGTGCGCCCGGAGTTCGCCGGTGCCGTCCCGGTTCGGGGTCAGCGACGCGTGCCGGGTGCGCTCGCGGTCGGCGTGCTCGGTGAGGGTGCCGTCCGGGTCCAGGCGCGCGGTGATCAGCGCGGCCAGCTTCGCCAGCAGGTCGGGGTCGAACTGTGCGGCGTCGGCGACCAGCCGGGCCTCCACGGCGGCCCCGTGTTCGAGCTGCACCGCGGCGGGCAGCCGCTGCACGCAGCGGGTGATCACCCGCGCCTGCTCCGGGCTGATCGCGCCGTCGGCTTGCGCCGCGGCCACGGCCGGGAAGATCGGGGCGAGCGGCTCGCCGGTCACCGCCCGGCGCGGGCCGAGGTCCACCGCCGCGGCGTAGCGGGCCGTCGCCTCCCGCGGCGAGAGCCGCAGCGTCTCACGCAGCAGGGTCTTGGTGTCCCGGCAGCCGCGCTCGCCGGCCACCCCGCGCGCGTCCAACTCGGCGATCAGCCGATGGTCGTGCACCGGCAGCCGCCGCCGCTGCACCTCCACCCCGCGCAGCAGCGCCAACAGACCGTCCGGGGTCAGCGCGGTGAGATTCAGCTCGGCCAACCCATCCACCGCATCGGCGAACCGGCCGAGGATCTCCTCGACCGGGTCGGCGACGTCGACTGACATGCCTCAACTGTATCGAACACGTGTTCGCAAAACAAGGGATTTGCCCGATGAAATAAGCGGAATCTGCGCAGAACTGAAGGTGAGCGGAAGTCAACCAGACGACGGCGGCCGCCCGGAAGACCAACTCCTCGTCGCCGCCGCTTTTTAACCCGAGCGAACACCGCAGCGGCGGCTAACGACCGATCAACCGTAGGCAGGACGGGTGTGTTGCATGCCGGGCCGAAGCAGACCTCCCGGTCAGCCCACCGCGCCTGCACCCCGGCGTCGATCTCCCGCCGCAGCTCGCCGAGGCGGGCGGCCCGCGTCGCCTCGGTGTCGGACCGAGCCAGCACCGAAACGCGTCCGCATCCCAGCTGTGCCGCCGATCGGCGGCAGCCCGGGCTGGCTGATCCCGGCCCGGCTCAGCCTAGCCGCGAGCGTCAGCGGTATGAGCGGTCCGCGCCGACCAGCTCACCGAGCGTAATCCCGCCGCCCGGCGGCCCCGCGGCCGCTCAACACCACGCATCCGCACTGAGACTGTCAACTACCTGAGAATCCCGCGACGCCACGCACCGTCGCAGGCACGCTGGCGGGCGACCGTTAACGGCAACACCCACGGGAGCCCGAATGCAGAGACTTGCCCAGTTCGCGATCCGACGACGGTGGCTGGTCATCGTCGCCTGGATCGCGTTCGTCGTCCTGGCGCAAGGCGTCGCCAGCGCGCTCGGCGGAGCGAACTACAAGGACACCTTCAGCCTGCCGCACACCGAGACCGCAGCCGTGGCGAACCTGCTCAAGTCGGCCGGCTTGAACAACCAGAACGGCATGTCCGGCACGGTTGTCATCCACAACAAGAGCAACGCGGCGTTCACCGGTGCGCCGGCGCAGCTCCAGCCGGCACTTGCCAAGCTGTGCACCTCGGGCGACCACGTGGCGCTGATGGCAACACCCTGGCAGTCGATCGACTGCTCGAAAGGCGGCGCGGTCGGTCCCGGGGACCCGCAGCTGCTGAACAAGGCACACGGGTCGAACACGGCTCTCGTCACCATCAGATGGGAGAACTCGCACTACGAACCCGCGTTGTTCAAGGACGTCTACGACTCGTTGAAGACGTTGAACAGCTCCACCCTGCAGGTCGAATTCACCGGAAACGCGTTCGCCGGCATTGGGCAGAGCAGCGGCTCGGGGGCGTCGGTCTTCATCGGTTTCCTCGCCGCGTTGATCATACTTGCGCTGGTTTTCCGCACCGTCGCCGCGACCGCCCTCCCGCTGGCGAGCGCAGCGGTTGCACTGGTCAGCGGCCTCGGGGTGATTGACATCCTCAGCCACGCCATCAACGTCTCGAACATCACGCCATACCTGGCCGAGCTGATGGTGATCGGCGTCGGCGTCGACTACGCGTTGTTCATCGTCACCCGGCACCGCCGAAATCTGCGTCGCGGCATGCCGGTAGCCGAGTCCATCGCGACGGCGATCAACACGTCAGGACGTGCCGTGCTCTTCGCCGGCACCACCGTGTGCATCGCCATTCTCGGCCTGATCGCGCTCGGCGTCAGCTTCTTCAACGGCATGGCCGTGGCCACCGCGTTGGCGGTCAGCTTCACGATGGCCGCGTCCCTGACACTTCTGCCGGCCCTGCTCAGCCTGTTCGGGCTGAAGGTGCTGCCGCGCAAGCAGCGAGCGGCCGTTCGTCGCGGCGAGTTCATCGACGCTCGTCCGGTCGGGTTCTGGGCCCGCTGGTCGCAGTTCGTCGCGCGTCGCCGGGTGATCGTCGCGATCGGATCGGGCGCAGTGATGGTGGCGCTCGCGATCCCGTTCTTCTCGATGCAACTCGGCAACAGCGACCAGGGCAGCGACCCGAAGGGCTCCACAACGCGAGTTGGGTACGACCTCATCAGCTCCGAGTTCGGCGTCGGATACAACTCGACGCTAGAAGCAGTCGTCAACGGCCCAGGCGCGTCCGACCCGGCGTTCCTGCAGCACGTCTCGCAGACGCTCGCCGCCACGCCAGGGGTCGATGCGACCAGCCTGGGAATCGCGAAGCTGAACGGGAACATCGCCTTCGTGTCGTTCAAGACGACGACGTCGCCGCAGTCGGAGAAGACGTACCAGTTGGTACGTGACCTACGCTCCGACGTCCTGCCGCCGCTGTACACGGGCACGGCCAACCACATCTACACATACGGCGACACCGCCATCAACGTCGACTTCGCCAAGGTGCTCGCCCGCAAGATGCCGCTGTTCATCGCGGTCGTCGTCGGCTTGTCGTTCCTCCTGCTGCTCATCGCCTTCCGCAGCCTGGCCATACCGGCGACGGCGGCCGTGATGAACCTGCTGGCCGCGGCGGCATCGTTCGGGTTGATCGTCGCGATCTTTCAGTACGGCTGGTTCTCCGACCGCCTCGACGCCGGGCCGGGAGCGCCGATCGACGCGTGGGCGCCGGTCATGCTGTTCGCCATCCTGTTCGGGCTGTCGATGGACTACCAGGTGTTCCTGGTCAGCCGGATGCACGAGGAGTGGGTGCACACGAAGGACAACAAGCGGGCGGTCACGGTCGGCCAGGGCGAAACCGGCGGCATCATCACCGCGGCTGCGCTCATCATGATGGCCGTGTTCCTGGGCTTCCTGCTCACGCCTGGGCGCCCGATCAAGATCTTCGGTCTCGGCCTGGCGTCAGCGGTATTCCTCGATGCGTTCATTTTGCGCACGATGCTCGTCCCGTCGCTGATGCACATGTTCGGCAAGGCGAACTGGTACTTCCCGAAGTGGCTCGAGAAGATCACTCCGCGCGTCTCGGTCGAGCCGCCGGAGGAACTGGAAGCCGAGCGCGGCGACGACCAACTCGCCCGCGTCTGAGACGCGACCCCCGCGCGCCGGCCGGCCCCGCCCACTCCTGGGCGGGGCCGGTTGGCGTCTGGGCAGCAACCAGGCCGTCCGCTATGGTTAGGCTTACCTATCCGGACGGAGGCTCAGGGTGTACGCCTGCATCTGCCACGCAGTCACCGAGCATGAGGTGGCCGACGCGGTACACGCCGGCGCCACCACCGTCGAGGCGATCGGCCAGCGGACGCGGGCGGGCACCAGCTGTCATACCTGCCACGACACGCTCGACGACCTGATCGACTCCTGCGGTGCCTGCCCGCTCGCCCGGCTGGCCGTCGCCTGACCCGATAGGCTGCCCGCCATGCGTGGTGATCATCGGGTGATCGAGTTCCTCAACGAGCAGCTCACCGCCGAGCTCACGGCGATCAACCAGTATTTCCTGCACGCCAAGATGCAGCAGAACAACGGCTGGGTGAAGCTCGCCTCGCACACCCGGGCCGAGTCGATCGACGAGATGCGCCACGCCGAGCTGCTCACCGACCGGATCTTGTTCCTGGAGGGCCTCCCCAACTACCAGCGGCTCTCCATGCTGCGCGTCGGGCAGACGGTTCGGGAGATGTTCGAGTCCGACATTGCGATCGAGGTCGACGCCGTCGATCGGCTGCGCCGCGGTGCCGAGCACATGCGCGGGGTCGGCGACATCACCAGCGCCACGCTGTTCGAGGGCATCCTGGCCGACGAGGAGTCGCACATCGACTACCTCGAGACGCAGCTCGGGCTGCTCGACAGCCTCGGTGAGCCGCTCTACCTCGCCCAGCTGATCGAGCAGCCGTCGGACTGACCGGGTTCAGCCGATCGCGGCCGGCTCACCGGCGACGTTCAGTGTGGCGTCGTCGCCGACCGAGCGCTTGACCACCGCGAGCGCGATCGGGCCCAGCTCGAAGTGCTGCACCGCGGTGCCGAGGAACCCGACCGCGCGGCCGTCGAGCTCGACCGGAGTGCCGGGCGGCGGCAGCACGTCCGACATCCCCGCGAGGTGCAGCAGCACCAGCCGCCGCGGCGGCCGGCCGAGGTTCTGCACCCGGGCCACGGTCTCCTGCCCCCGATAGCAGCCCTTGTTCAGGTGCACCGCGACGCCGATCCAGTCCACCTCGTGCGGGATCGTGCGGTGATCGGTCTCGAACCGCAGCCGGGGGCGGCGCGCCTCGACCCGCAGCGCCTCGAACGCCCACATCCCCGCCGATTCAGCGCCCGCCCCGCGCAGCGTGCTCAGCACCCCGTCGACGTTGGATCGGGGGACGACCAGGTCGACGCCGCCGAAGGCCATTCGCCGCACGAACCCGCCGCCGGGCAGCGCTCGGGCGCCGGCTGCCGGAACCGGCAGCGCGGCCAGCGCCAGCACGTCGTCGCTGGCCGGCCCGGCGACCGAAAGCACCGCCCAGTCCGGGGACACGTCGGCCGGCTCGACTCGCTTGAGGAAGCGCATCTTCTGCAGGTAGTCCAGCGCGTCACCGGCCATGCCCGGCTCGACGTCCAGCCAGACCCGCTCGTCCAGCTCGGTGAGCTGCCAGTGTTGTTCCACGTGACCGTGCGGTGAGAGCACGAGCGTCTCGGTCGAGTCTCCGTCGCGCAGATCGGTGACGTGCTGGGAGATGATCGAATGCAGCCAGGACAGGCGATCCTCGCCTGGCACGACGAGCACGCCGCGGTTGGAACGGTCGACCACGCCGGCGCCGGTGGCCAGCACCCGCTGCTCGCGCATCGGGTCGCCGTAGTGCCATGCGATTCCGGCGTCGACGCCGTCAGTCAGCAATGCGGTCACGACAGTTTCATCGCCCTGCCGGGACGGATTGTTCCGCCGCGCAGTCGCGGCAGTGCCCGAAGACCGTGAAGTGCGACCGGTCCAACATGAACCCCCGCTCGGCCGCCAGCCGCTCCGCGAGCGCGTCGACGAGCTCGTGCGGCGCGTCGACCACCCGCCCGCAGGTGTGGCACACGACGTGCACATGGTCGTCGTCGGCCGGCCGGAACGACGGCGCCCCGTGGCCGAGGTGGGTGTGTCGTACCAAGCCGATCTCCTCCAGCAGCTCGAGCGTCCGGTACACGGTTGTGACATCGACGCCGGGTACCGCCTCGCTGACCTGCTCAGGTGTCGCGTGCTCAAGCTCGCGCACCGCGGCCAGCACCTGGTCACGCTGCGGCGTCATCCGCAGGCCACGCGAACGCAGCCGGTTGGCGAGCTCGGCGTCGGGGGGCATCGCATCCATGGTAGGTAACCTGGCGCGGTGACCGTGCACCTGCTGGCACTCCTCGGCGCCGGCCTGATCGACCCAGAGGCGCCGGTGCTCCGCGCCGACGACGCCGGCCTGGACCGCGGCGACGGCTGCTTCGAGGGCTGCCACGTGCGCACGGACCCGGCCGGGGTGAGCCGGGTGGACAAACTCGACGCACACCTGGCGCGGATGCGCCGCTCGGCCGCGGCGCTGCAGATCGGCTTCGACGAGGACGCCTGGCGGGCGTTGGTCGCCGACGTGCTCGCCGCGTGGACGACCCCGGGTGAGACCTCCCTGAAGCTGGTGCTCACCCGCGGCCGCGACGACCGGCCGACCGGCCTGGTGAGCCTGCGGCCGCTCCCCGAGCCGGTACTCGCCCAGCGCCGCGACGGGCTGCGGGTGATCACCCTGCCGCGGGGCTTCGCGAGCGACGCGTTCGCCGACGCGCCGTGCCTGCTCGGCGGGGTGAAGACGCTCTCCTACGCGGTGAACATGGCCGGTCAGCGCGAGGCGGTGCGCCGGGGCGCGGACGACGTGATCTTCGTGAGCAGCGACGGGTTCGTGCTGGAGGCGCCGACGGCCTCCGTCGTCTGGGCGGTGGGACACACGCTGCACACCACGCCCGTCGACGGCACCGGCATCCTCGCGGGCACCACGCAGCAGCTGCTCTTCCGGCGCGCCGCGGCCGAACGCTGGCAGACGGCGTACACCCTCGCGACCGTCGACGACCTGCACGCCGCCGAGGTCGTCTGGCTGGTCAGCACGGTCCGCGGGCCGGTCGACATCATCGAGCTCGACGGCAAGGGGCGCCGCCGTGACCCGGCACTCGACGCAGAGATCCGCCGGCTCGCCGGCTACTCATCCGCACGGTGACGCTACCGGCGAAATGTCTTGCCGCAGCGGCGTCCCAGCCCTACGGTTGCGGTACACGAGAGAGGAGGTGGTCCAGGCTTTGAGTACATACCGGACACGTGAGGTGGCTGTCCGCTAGCCGCTGACGACCATCGGACACGAGGTATCGCACGCCGAGGCTTCGGCGGCAGCGAAACCCCGACAGCTACCCGGCCCCCGAGCCGTCGGCCCGTCCAGCCGACCCGCCCCAGGCGGACAGGCTCGGGGGTTGTCTCATGCTCGAAGGTCGAGCGGCTGCATCGGCCGGCGTTCGTAATCCACCGGTTCTGCGACGACCCAGCTCCGGGTCCACCGGTTGCACGCCGGCGCGGACGGGTCGGCGTGCTAGCCGGCGGGCGCGAAACGTTGCGAGTTCCATCGACTCGCGTAGCGGCTCGGTCGGCTGCCATTCTCCGTGAATGGATGCCCTCTACCACCCGGACTTCTGGATCGCTACGGCGACGATCGGGCCGGTGCTGGGGCTGGCGAACGTCGCGACCATGCTCACGATGATGCGGGACGGAGGTGCAGATGCCCCGCGTCGTCTGCGGGACGCCTTCTCGACGGTCGTGCTTGCCACGCTCGGGGCTGAATACGCGTTAGCGGTCGGTGCCTCGGTCTATGTCAGGGTACCTCGCTCGACGCCTTGGGGTATGACGCCGATCGAAACATCAATCTGACCTACAGCCTCTGCCTCGGCGCCGGTCGTCTCTCGGCGATCGGCCCTCTTACGTACGCCAGGCTAAAGGCTCAGGCACCGTGGGCGGCGCAAGAAGCGGGCAGGCCTGGCCGGCATGAGGCGAGACCGGTCGAGGACAATCAGTGTGACCAGCCGGCCGACGAGTGACGGCGCAGGCTGGGACAACGACCTGCCGGCGCCCTCGTAGTTCAGGGATCGCCAGCGGAGTCGGCCTCGCCTCGATCTGACCGACAGGCGCCAGGATTAGCAACGCTGCCGGCGCACGCTGAACGCTGACGCAACCGACCCGGTCAACGACCCGCGCTTGCGACGCTGGGTTGGCTCCCGAAGGAGAATGAGCAGGTGGTCGAACCAGGCGGTCGTTCAGTCGTTCTGGTGACCGGCATGTCCGGCACCGGGAAGTCGACCGCGCTTGCCGAGCTCGGCCGCCGCGGCCACCCGGTGGTCGACACCGACGAGCCGGGCTGGATCATCGAGGTCGCGACGTCACGCGGCGTCGAGCCGATGTGGAACGTCGAGCCGATCTGTGACCTGCTGGACCGGCACCGGGCAGGTTGGCTGTTCGTCTGCGGCTGTGTGGCCAACCAGGGTGCGTTCTATGGCCGCTTCGACGCGGTGGTGCTCCTGAGCGCACCGATCGAAGTCATTCTGGCTCGCGTCACCGATCGGGCCAATCCCTTCGGATCGCATCCCCTGCAGCGGGAAAAGATCGCAGCCGACCTGGCCGAGTTCGAGCCGTTGCTGCGTGCTGGCGCCGATCACGAGATCGATGCCAGAGCGTCCGTCTCGGATGTCGTGGCGGCGCTTGAACAGGTGGCGATCGAAGTGGAGCGGCCAGCGGACGCGTACGCGTAGCGGATCGGCTAGCGGGAGTCCGGCACGAGCGCAGATGCGGTTAGGCCGAAAACGACGACGAGCGTCGGAGTCATCGGCGTCTCACCTGTCGTGCGGCGGGCACCTCGGCACGCATCACCCATCGCCACTTAGCGATTTTGCGATCGCGCACGAAGCCGAACTGCTCGTACAGTGCCTCGGGACCGGTGTGTAGGTAGGCGCCGCGCTGCGGCGGTCGCTCCGCGGTCTGCTCGGGGTAGGCCTCGACAACCCCGCCACCGGCCTGAGCGATGGCATCCAAGGCGCCACGCACAGCAGCGCGAGCAACTCCTCGTTCGCGGTGCTTGGCGGCGGTGAAGATGCATCCGATCCGCCACCTCGGAGCGTCCTCGGCGCCCAGCTCGTACTTCTTCCGGTTGTTGATGTTCGGCAGTTCGGCGGGCGTCCCGTACTGGCACCAGCCGACGCATTCGTCGTCTGTGTATACCAAGATCTGATGGACCGTTCCGGCCATCGTGTGTGCCCGTTTGGCGTCCCGGTTGCCGTCGGCCGTGTGACCTCGGCCGACGCTTTCGGGATGGAACCCCATGCACCAGCATCCACCCCATACACCCTTGTGGGCCTCGACCAGACCGGCGAAATCTGCCCACGTCTCAGCGGTGAGGGGCATGGTCGTATAACTCACGATCTGACTCTAGAGCCGAACCGCTCGCGGCGGCGGCGGCCGCTTGTTCAGCCGGTCCACGCGCATCTGCACTGCGTCCCGCAGGTGGATGGTTGATTGGATAGCCGAGCGGGCCGACACTTTCGTACCGCGGAGGGGCAAGCCGAGGAGGCAGACATCAACCGCGCCCGCCGGGCCGGCGAGGTCGCCGGGCGGCCCGGACCTCGACCGAGCCGTCGCCGACGGCCGAGTCGGCATCCGCATCCAGCTGCAACCGGAGACAGGCCGATGAAAACCGCCCAACTGATCAACCTCATCGCGGCCGCGACTCTGACCGGCAACGAGTTCTGCACCTGGGCATTCGTCCACCGCGCCACCAAGCGGCTAGCGATGGAAGACGAACTCGCCGTCGAAAAACGACTCACCCAACTGTTCATCGCCCCGATGGCAGCCTGGATGTCCGCCACGGTCGGCACCGGAATCTGGGCCGCCGCCGGCAGCCGACCGCCTGCCCGGTCCTACCTGCGGGCCGGCACCCGCGCCTACACGGCGATGATGGCGGTCACGCTGCTCGGCAACATGCCGCTCAACGCGGCAACCCCGCGCGGGACGACCAGGATGGACACCGCGCTCAGGACCCAGACCCGCCGGCGCTGGGACCAATTCCACACCGCCGGCAACATCCTCAACGCGACCGGGCTCGCCCTCCTCGGCGTGGCAGCCGCACGAACCTGACCGCCGACTCGCACACCGGGCGAGAGCTTCACCAGTAGCAGCTCACCGCCCAGATCGCAGACCGATCCGCTTCCAGGCAGCTCCGCCGTCGATCTGGCGCTCAACCGCTGCGCTGCGACACGGTTGTCGGCTACCCGGGCGTGTTGGCTCTCGCGCGGGCCTTGCCTCGCGCGGCGTAGTAGCGGCCGATCGCGACGGAGCCGAGGATGCCCAGCCCGGTCGCGGCGAAGGGCAGGATCTGGTCGTAGGTGTAGCCGGTCGAGTAGCTGCTCTGCCGAATGATCAGTCCGGTTCCGGCGGCCTGGATCAGGAACAGCGCCGCCCAGAGGTAGCCGGTCACGTACATCCCGCGGCGGAAGTCGGGGTAAACGTCCCACATCGCGTCGAAGACGGCCATTCCGTCGTGGCTACCGTCGGTGCCGTAGCGCTGCGCGAAGTAGAACACGATCGGTTTGCGGGCCACGACGCACGAGGCCAAGAACAGCAGGCCGATCAGCGCCGTGGTCGCGCAGTCCTTGTAAAGCAGCACCTTCGGGCTGGTGCTGCCGATCAGGGCAATCAGTGCGGACACCGCGGTGAACGCGAAGATCGCCGCCGAGGCACCGCTGAACTTACGCGCCCGCGCCCACACCAGCATCCCGCCGAGGACCGGGGCGATACTGCCCACCAGGTAAGCGACCACGTTGCTGGCGCCCATGCGCCGGGCAAGGTGGAACAACGCGATGCTGCCAGCGACCTCCACCGCCGTGACCAGCAGGTTGAAGGCCAGCCCCTTCTTCGCCGGATGCCCGCGCAGCCCGCGAGCGATCTGCTCGTGCACGCTCGGCGCGGGGGATGCCATACCGGAACGATACGAACCGCGTCGATACCCGGCAGCACGCGTTTGTCAAGATCACGCGGTCTCGTAGACGATCCTTGCGCGGGACGCGCTGAGCGATCGGTATGCGGGGCATCTGGACCTCGCCGTCCGTCGTCGGGGTCTTGCGCGGTGAAGTGCGCGCGGCCGACACTCGTTGAGTGACACGCCCGTTCGGTTGACTCTGAACCTCCACCCTCTCCAGCAAACCCGCTTGGCGTCATCTCCCAGGCGGGGCGGTGGTACGTCGGTGCCGGCCCGATCGCGAGCCGGCTTGCCCTCGCGCCCCACCTTCGATCGCCGGGGCACAGCCCCGGCCCGCGAAGCTGCCCGCCACCCCTACGACTGAGGAGATGTCATGACTGTTCAGAACGGCGAAGCCGTCATCCGAGCGGCCTACGAGCATTACGCCCGCGGCGACCTCGAGCAGATGCTGGGCCTCATCGACCCCGACCTGGAATGGTTCTACCTCGACCCCGGCCTGGCCGACCCCGAGCCCCAGACCTGCCACGGCCGCGACGAACTAGAGGCCGCGCTGCGCGGTCAGGCCGAACGGGGTTTCACCTCCCACCTGCAGGAGATGCGCCCCGGCGCCAACGACCAGGTCATGGTCGTCGTCCACACCCCGGGCGCAGACGCGCACCGGCTCCGCGCCGCCGACGACCGCAACTTTAACGTGTTCACCGTGCGTGACGGCCGCATCACTGCGATCCACGCCTGCCGGGACCGCGCCGAAGCGCTCACCATCGCCGGACTGACCTAACCACGGCCGTTCCACCAGCCGTCGGAACCCGACCAGAGCGAAGCCCGTAAGCGGATCGATGTACGGGCGGCGGTCCCCGACTCGATCAGCTGCTGGCTGCCGCGCGGTCGTCGTCGCCGTATGCCCTGCCCGAGAAGAATGCCCGGTGAAGGCCCGACATTCGGGAATGGACAGTTAGAGCAAGGCGGACGCGCCTGCAGTCTGTCGGGTCGACTCGTCACCGTGGGTTTCCGTCGCAGCGCCTGCCTGCCACAGGATTAGATGCCCAGCGACAGATGCCGAGCGGTCCCCATAGAGCTGCCATCACGTGTGCAGATAGCGAGGTCGGTAACAACGGCGCCCCGACGGCGGCTCAGACTGACCCTCGATAAGCTTCGGTTACCCGGTGTCAGCTCGGCGGGTTGAGAGAGGGCAGCTGCGGCGCTCCAGCAGTATGGCCGCCATGAACCAGACCGACCCGCCGAAGGGGCTGGAGCTGCCGGCTGGTTTCGGGCTGCTGCCACCGGCGCGCCGCCCGACATCCGAGCGGACAGGACTTTAGCGGACGCGGCGCAGCGTCGCGTTCAGGTGCGGGTTGTACTCGCCGGGTGTCACGGCAAGTTCCGTGGCGTAGACGAGCGCCTCGTCGGCGATCGCGTAGAGGCGGCGTTCGCCCGCGACGTCGCGCGCGGTGGGCGTGGTCACAGTGGCGGCGGTGGCGAGATCCCAGCGCAGGTCGCCGGCCTGCCCGACGAACGACAGGAGCACGCCGGTGATGGTCACCAGCGTGACCTCGACGTCGTCCGGCGCGGCGCCGGGACGCCAGAAGCCGGTCTCGCGCAGCGCATTGCGGACGATGCCGCCGTCCGCGTCGAGCAGCCACGCCCGCGACTCGTAGGCGAGAAACGGCCGGCCGTCGTGCGCGAAGCGCAGCCGCTGACCGAACGTGAACTCCTTGCCGGTCGACGGCACCACGCCGCTGCCGCTTCCCTCCCACACCCCGACCAGCGGCAGAAGCGCGAGCAAGGCGTCATTGATCGGCGCGCCTACCCGCAGGTCGGCGGTGTCGGTGCCGCCGGGCTGGGTCATCCGAACGCTCAGCGCTGGCCGGCGAAGAGCTTGTAGAGGATGTAGAGCGACAGCAGCGCGATCGCCAGGAACGTCACGACGAGGACGACGAGGTACGCGACTTCCATACCGGCGAGGATATCGGCACGAGAGCCCCGGACCGGTCAGGAGAGGACGAGCTTGGTCTCCACCAGGCCGGGCTCGAGCGCGCGGATCTCCTTGCGGGCGGCGCCGTCGCGGTGCAGCACGGAGAGCGTCCACGTGCCGGGCGCGGCGAAGAACCGGAAGTCGCCGGTGGCGCTGGTGACGACCTCGGCGGTGAACTCCTCGGTCGCGTCGAGCAGCCGAACGTACGCCGACGGCACCGGCACGCCGTCGTGGGTGACGACGCCGTAGATCACCGTCTCCTTGCTGATGTCGACGCCCGCAGGCAGCGTCGGGCTCTGGGCGGGGGCTCCACACATGGCGTCAGACTCCTTTCTCGATCGGCACGCCGACGAGCGAGCCGTACTCGGTCCACGAGCCGTCGTAGTTCTTGACGTTCGGGTGGTCGAGCAGCTCGTGCAGCGCGAACCAGGTGTGGCTGGACCGCTCGCCGATCCGGCAGTAGGCGATCGTGTCCTTCGACTCGTCCAGGCCAGCCTCGGCGTAGAGTGCGCGCAATTGGTCGTCGGACTTGAACGTGCCGTCCTCGTTGGCCGCCTTGCTCCACGGCACGTTCAGCGCGGTGGGGATGTGCCCGCCGCGCTGTGACTGCTCCTGCGGCAGGTGCGCCGGGGCGAGCAGCTTGCCGCTGAACTCGTCGGGCGCGCGCACGTCGATGAGGTTCTTGCTCCCGATCGCGTCGAACACCTCGTCGCGGAACGCGCGGATGGCGACGTCCTGATCCTTGGCGGTGTAGACGGTTTCCGGGCGGGAGACGGCATCGGTGGACAGCGGGCGGCCGTCGAGTTCCCACCTCTTGCGGCCACCGTCCAGCAGCTTGATCTTGTCGTGACCGTACAGCTTGAAGTACCAGTACGCGTACGCGGCGAACCAGTTGTTGTTGCCGCCGTAGAGGATCACGGTGTCGTCGTTGCCGATGCCCCGGGAGCCGAGCAGCTTCTCGAACTGCTCCCTGCTCACGAAGTCGCGGCGCACCGGGTCCTGTAGGTCGGCCTTCCAGTCGAGCTTGACGGCGCCTTCGATGTGGCCGCCGTCGTAGGCGGTGGTGTCCTCGTCGACCTCGACGAAGACGACGCCCGGGGTATCCAGATTCTGCTCGGCCCAGTCGGCCGAGACGAGCACGTCAGCGCGGCTCATGTGGTTTGACTCCTCCGTCAGTGATGGGCGGGCGCGGCGCGGCACGCCGGAGCCCGGCGAATAGCGGGACGATTTCAGCGCGGCGGATCCCGGCGCAACGGACGGGAGATCAGCCTGCGCTCAGCGCATCGAACACAGGCAGCTGCCCACACGGCACAGGTCGACCGTGCGGCGGCGGGTCAGCGAGCAGCGAAGGCCGTACTTGGCCGGCGTCGCCGTGATCGGCGGCAGCACGAAGCGAATGCCCGCGCGGGGTGCCGCGATGCCCATGCCGCACAGGGTAGCTGGCGGTGCACCGGTAAGGCCAACCAGTTGCGAGACGGTGATCTCACATCCCGGGATCGCTACTGAGCGTGCAGCACGACGTCCTGGCCGGCGCCGCTTACCGCGATGCCGTCCGGGCGCATCGTGATCGAGCGCACCTGCAGCCCGTACGGCAGCTCGGGCAGCGGGATCGTCACCGCGAGCCGGCCCGCCAGCAGCGCCGCGACGCTGTCCGGGAGCGACACTCCGGCCACCTGCAGCCTGGTGACCGAGACGTGCAGCGCGTCGCCCGAGAGCGTCGCGGTCGCCTGCGCCGTCGCGTTCACCGTCTGGCCGAAGCCAGGCACAGCCAGCGGAGCCGACACGACGAGGGTGTCATCCGCCGCGTCGCCCGCGCCGCCGGCGGGTGCGAGAGTGAGGCCCGGCACCCCGCTGCGCTGTGCCACCTCGGCATAGGGCAGCGTCACCGTCCCGTCGATGCGGTCGACCGGCAGCCGGGTGACCCGGCCACGGACCAGTTGGGACAGCGGGACGTGCGCGCCGTGAAGGTGCACGTCCAGTTGGGCGTTGCTGATGTCGCCGAGGCGGAGGTCGTCGCTGGTCACCTCGATGTCGCGGTACACGCCGCGGATCGCCTGGGTGATGAACGGGACTCCGTGCACGCGCACCGTCGGGCGCTGCCCGAACTGGGCGTACCCCGCGAGCTTGGACTCGGCAGCGTTCTGCGCCACGACGACGCCGACCCGGTCGAGCACCGCGACCACAACCAGGAGGACGACCGCGAAGCTGATCCAGAAGACGCCTCGCCGGGCAACAGAGCTAGACACGAATCGCGAGGCACAGCAGGTACGCCACCGGCGCCACCAGCGCCAGCGGAAGGAGCACGCCGTAGAGCGCCGGTAGCCTCGCCGCGCGCTCCTGCGGCGCGGCCAGCACACGCTGCACGAAGCCGGTGCCGACAGCGAACAGGCTCACGACGAGAGCGACGGCGCCGCCGAGAAAGGCCGCCCGCGCTGCGCTGAACTCGACCGTTGCGCGCAGCCCCAGGTAGCCGACCGCCGCGCCCACCGCCACCGCGACGACCACCGCCAGCAGACCGCGGGAAACCGCCTCGTCGAACCGCGGCTCGGCCCACAGCATGTCCACGAGATGGCCGACGAGCAGCGCGCCACCCATCGCGCCGAGCACCGCGACCGCCATCCCCCCACCGTCGGTTTCGTGCCGCAGCAGCGGCAAAGCCGCCACCGCGACGACGGGCACCACCAGCAGCGCGATGGACGAGAGCGACTCGACCACCCGGAGGCGCACGACACCGCGGGCCAGTTGGTGCAGGAAGAGCACCGGCACCACGAACACGAGCACCGGCAGCAACGTGCCGAGCTGGCTGGTCGGCCAGCGGGACACGACGACATCCGCTCCTGCTGCGGCCAGGCCGCCGATGAGCAGCCCGCCGATCCGTCCCGGAAGGCGGGTGCCGAGCACCCAGGCCGGGATGAGCACCGCCTGGCACACCGCCACGCCGGCCAGCAACGGCAGCGCACCCTGGCTGGCAAGCGCCACCAGCCCGCCGCCGAAGACCAACGCCGTCAGCGCGCCGCCGAGATGGTCGACATCTGGCCCGGCGAGCGCAGTCGGCTCGGCCGGGGCGGCCGCGACGGCGCCCGGCGGCTGCTCGCTCATCGAGCGCCCGTCGGACGTTTCACGCCGACCATCGTCGCAGATCGGCCGACGCCGCCACGGCGTCACGCACCCACCGGTCGATGCGGCCAACCAGCCGCTCGGAGGTGGCCGTCTCGGCGTGGCCCATCCCAGGCTCCAGCCAGAGCTCGGCGGACGGCGCGGCGGCCGCCAGCAGCTCGGCGTGCCGGGACGGGAAGTAATGATCGGCGTCGCCGTGCACGATCAGCAGCGGCGTCGGCGCGATCCGGTCGACGAGTTCGACCGGTGACTCGGGCAGCTGGTCCCATCCGGCGCACAGCCGCGTGCGCCGGAGCAGCCGGGTCGAGAGCCGGCCGAGGCGCGTCTCGACGGCCCAGTGCACCAGCCGCATGGCCGGGGTGCCACGCTCCCACCAGTGCGCCGGCGAGCTGACGCTGACCACCGCGTCGGCGTCCCCGCCGAGGCCGGCGTAGCGGAGCACTATCGAACCGCCCATCGACCAGCCGAGCGCGGCGATGCTCTTGAGCCCCTCGGCACGCAGGAACTCGACCGCCGCCGCCACGTCGTGCACCTCGGACTGGCCGAGCGTGCAGCGCCCGCCCGAGCGCCCGTGCCCGCGAAAGTCCGGCGCCAGAACCGACGCTCCGGTGGCGGCCAGGTGCCTGCAGATGGCCTGCACGTGCATCGCCGTTGACGAGCCGGTGAATCCGTGCCCGACCACATAGCCGAGGCTGCTCTCGCCCGGGCCGTACCGGGCGGCGAGTTGCACGCCGTCCGCGGTGACGAGCTGGATCGGGCGAAAGAAGGCCATGTTGCTATCCTGCCCGAAAGCATCCGTCCCATAAGGACGCCGGGCAGCGCCGCCCTCACCGATCACCAGGGAGGCGCGTGTGGATCTTCTGCTGTTCACCGCGGCCGGCCAGTCCACGACCGAAATCCTGCCGGCCCTCGGCCTGCTGCCGCACACCGTCACCGTGCTGCCGCTTGATGCCGGGGCCCTGGTCGACCGGGTGGGCGGCGACGCGATACTGGTCGACGCCCGGCGCGACCTGTCCGCCGCCCGGGCGTTCACCCGGGTGCTGTTCGCCGCCGAGCTGCCCGTCCCGGTCATCGCCGTGCTCACCGAAGGCGGCCTGGTCGCGCTCTCGGCGCAGTGGTCGGTGGACGACCTGATCCTCGACACGTCGGGGCCGGCCGAGCTCGACGCTCGGCTCCGGTTCGCTGTCGAGCGACGCGCGGCGGCCACCACGTCGCGCCTCGAGCACGTTACCGTCGGAGAGCTCTCGATCGACGAGGCCACCTACAGCGCGCGCCTGCAGGGCCGCGCGCTCGACCTCACCTACAAGGAGTTCGAGCTGCTGAAGTTCCTGGCCCAGCACCCCGGTCGGGTCTTCACCCGGGCGCACCTGGTGCAGGAGGTGTGGGGCTACGACTACTTCGGCGGCACCCGGACGGTGGACGTGCATGTCCGGCGGCTGCGGGCCAAGCTGGGGCCGGAGCACGAGTCGATGATCGGCACCGTCCGCAACGTCGGGTACAAGTTCGTTCGGCCGGCGTCCGGGACCGCCGTGCAGGAGGGCGCTACCGTCGCCGGGTGATCTCGATCGCCCGCGTCGACCGGCTCACCGCACAGGAGCAGGCGGAGATTCGGGCGCTGGCCGCCGCGGTCTCGAACGAGACCGGCGCGCCGCCGCTCAACGACCAGACGCTACTGCAGCTGGGCGAGACGCGCCCCGGCCTGGTTCACCTGCTTGCCCGCGACGGGGAACGGGTGACCGGCTACGGCCAGCTCGACGGCGAATCCGCCGAGATCGCCGCGCTGTCGCCGGACCCGCTGCTGGTCGCTGCGGAACAGGCCGGCGCGCGGGTGGTCTGGGCGCACGGGCGGCACAGCCCGGTGCTCGCGGCCGCGGCCGGCCGCGGCTACCGGCGGGTCCGCGAGCTGTGGCAGCTGCGCCGCGCCGCGGACGAGCCGGTGCCGGACGCCGCGGTGCCCGACGACGTGGTGATCCGCCCGTTCGTCCCGGGCCGGGATGAGGACGCCTGGCTGGCCGTGAACGCGGCGGCGTTCGCCACGCACGCCGAGCAGGGTGCGTGGACGCGGCACGACCTGGCGGCGCGGGAGGCGGAGGAGTGGTTCGACCCGGCCGGGTTCCTGCTCGCGTGGCGAGCGGACGAGCTGCTGGGCTTTCACTGGACGAAGCTCCATCCGGACGGGATGGGTGAGGTGTACGTGCTCGGCGTGGCCCCGGCGGCGCAGGGGGCGCGGCTCGGCCCGGCGCTGCTCGCGGCCGGGCTGCGCCACCTCGCCGGGCGCGGCGTCGGCGGGGTGCTCCTCTACGTCGACGGCGACAACACGCCGGCGATCCGGCTCTACGAACGCTTCGGGTTCACCCGGCACGACCTCGACGTCCAGCTCGTCCATCCCTAGCGCGGATCAGGTGCCGTTCAGCCGCGGTATCGCGCGGACGCTGAGCAGGCGATTCGAGGAGCGGGTTCGCCCAGCTGGTGTCGTCAACTCCGTCGTCTCAATCACCGCCTCCACTTCCTCGCCGATATGCTTGCGCACCTCGTAAAGCATTTCGTCGGCTACCGCACCAGATAGTTCCTTGTCGCTTGCTGTAATGAGGTAGAAGAGACGCCGCCGGGTCCGCATACCGTCAAGGCTTCCTCGAATAGTCTTGATGCGGACCTGACGCGTGGGGAGTTGCAAATTCTCCCCGAGCACTCGGCCTTGATCGGCAGTCAAGAATGCGTTTTCGCCACGCTGGTCTCGCGTACCAATTTCGAGCCGAATCCCCGATGCGACGACAGCCGCCTTCGCGAGCCGTTCGACGGCCAGCTTGATCAGACTTGGCTCAGATAGCAGCGCGTCTAGTGTGCGATCATCTTCTGCTGTCTCTGGCAGTCGCTCAATGAGTTGGAAGGCTGCGATCTCGGCCAACGTCTCCGCGCGGCCTTGAACGAGCATGTCTGCCGTCGCGCTCGTGTCAGGGAAATCGAAGAAGATCGAGGTACCCGCCGCACGAGGTTGCAGCGGTACCCGTTCGCGGTCAGCCCGGGTGATGTCGGATGAACCAGCTGGGCTGCGAATCCACTTTGCGACTTGGGCCGTCGCGGAGTGCACTTGTTCGATGGTCTTGCCGAGGGCGAAGGCATCCGGGAGACCGGTCAAGAAGTCCACGCGGAGGAACGGCGTGGGAGGCTGCGGCTCAAACTTGGCAGCAGCAGCGTGCGCGGACATGCGAGCCAGCCGGGCGGCGAAGTCATCGCCCGTAATGCGCGCTGCGGCGTCTCGAAAGCTCACCAGCTCACCTCCGCAAACCCTTTCGTCGCCCCATTAATGATCATGCCGTCATCGGTCCTGACCGAACTCCACCACCGAGTCCAATAGTCCTCCTCGCCTGGGTAGCAGAGGAACGAGTCGAGCGCGCCACTCACAGGTTGTATACGCGGCGCGTACGACACATCTGGCGAGCCGATGATCGCGTCTTGGAGCGTGAGCGCACCGAGTAGGGCGCCCTGTTCTTGGACGTTGAGGCTGTTGATCGCCTGCCAGTCCGCAGGATGGATCACGACGTCGATGTCGAACGGTGCCGCCTGCTTAGCTGTCATGAAGCCGCCATCGACCCAGGCCAATGCCTCTGGTATGACTCGCTGTGTCACACGGACATATGCCTTCAGAGCGTTGAACAGCGCCTCCCGCCACTCGACATGTTGATCGACGTCCCTCACACAGCGCTCGTAGATGTCGTCAAGCGTCGCACGGTGGATTCCGGGCGGCAGCAGTCCGCTAGGAGTCCAGGCCGGTAGCGGCACGGCTCGTCCCTCCTCCGCAGTATCGTCACCCCGTGTACGGATCTTGGCACGCTTCGTGCAAACGGTCAGAGTTGCTTCGACGTGTCGGCTGCTGTGCGACCCGTGGCGTGACTCCCAGGAGGTAGTCGTGGCACGGGCGCCGAGCCCCGAGGGCGGATCTCACTGACGCTTGACAGTAGGGTCGGCGGGTGACCGACCGGTACTTCGAGGACTACCCGCCGGGCTCGACCGCCGAACTCGGGCCGATCACGGTGAGCGCCGAAGATGTGCTCGCCTTCGCCCGGCAGTACGACCCGCAGCCGTTCCACGTCGACCCCGACGCCGCGGCGCGCAGCATGTACGGCGGCCTGATCGCCAGCGGCTGGCACACCTGCGCGCTGATGATGCGGGTGCTGGTCACCGAGGGGTACCTGTCGCCGGCGTCCAGCCTCGGCTCGCCCGGCATCGACGACCTGCGCTGGCTGCTGCCGGTGCGTCCGGGCGACCGGCTGACCGTGCGCGCCACCGTGCGCGAGGCGCGCCGGTCGCAGTCCAAGCCCGATCGCGGGATCGTCCGCACCTTGGTCCAGGTGATCAACCAGGACGGCGGGGTGGCGATGAGCCTGGTCGCCACCAACCTGGTGGCGGCTCGTCCCTGATCGTTTCATCGAGGGCATGGAGGCATACATGACTGAGCCGCATCTGGGCGAGCCGAAACCGCTGCAGCCGGTGGACGAGGAGTGGACCAGCGCGCTGGCCGTGGTGGCCCATCCGGACGACCTGGAGTACGGCGCGGCCGCGACGATCGCGCGGTGGACGGCGCAGGGCAAGCGGATCGTCTACTGCCTGGCCACCCGTGGCGAGGCGGGCATCGACGGCATGGCCCCGGAGGAGGCGGGCCCGCTGCGGGAGGCCGAGCAACGGGAGTCCGCGCGGATCGTCGGCGTGGACGCCGTCGAGTTCCTGGACTTTGCCGACGGCGTGCTCGAGTACGGGCTGGCGCTGCGGCGGGCTATCTCGGCGGCGATCCGGCGGCACCGTCCCGAAGTCGTGATCATCGGTAACTACCAGGAGCGATGGGGCCCGGGCGCGCCGCTGAACCAGGCCGATCACATCGCGGTCGGCCGCGCCGCGGTGGATGCGGTGCGCGACGCGGGCAATCGCTGGGTCTTCCGCGAGCTGCTCAGCGAGGGTCTCGAGCCGTGGGCGGGCGTGCGGATGGTGCTCGTCGCCGCCTCGCCGCAGGCGGCGCACGGTGTCGACGTCACCGAGTACTTCGAGCGCGGTGTCGAGTCGCTGCACGCGCACAAGGTGTACCTGGCGGGCCTCGGCGGCGGGCCGATGTCCGAGCCGGAGGAGTTCCTCGACGCGTTCGCCCGGGCCACCGGAACCCGGCTGGGCGTACGGCACGCCGTCTCGTTCGAACTGCTGACGATGTGAGTTTCCCGGACGCGGTGCGGGACGGCGTCGTCGTCCTCGACGGCGGGCTGGCGACCGAGCTCGAGCGGCGCGGCAACGACCTGTCCTCCGCCCTCTGGTCGGCCCGGCTGCTGCGCGACGCTCCCAGCGAGATCGTCGGGGCGCATCGGGCGTTCTTCGCCGCCGGCGCGCAGGTGGCGACGACCGCGAGCTACCAGGCGTCCTTCGAGAACCTCGGTGATGACGCGCCGGAACTGCTGCGCCGCAGCGTGGCGCTCGCCCGCGAGGCAGCTGACGGGTCCGGGTACGTCGCCGCGTCCGTCGGTCCGTACGGGGCAGTGCTCGCCGACGGGTCGGAGTACCGCGGCGACTACGGGCGCTCCGTCGCCGAGCTGCGGCGCTTCCACCGTCCCCGCCTCGACGTCCTCGCCACGGCCGAGCCGGACCTGCTCGCCGTCGAGACGATTCCCTGCCTGGCCGAGGTCGAGGCCCTGCTCACCGAACTCGACGGGCTGGGCCTACCGGCCTGGCTCTCGCTCTGCTGCGCTGGCGCGCGCACCCGGGCGGGCGAGCCGGCCGAGACGGCGTTCGCGATGGCCCGTGACTGCCCGTCCGTCGTCGCGGTCGGGGTGAACTGCACCGCGCCGGCCGACGTGCGCACGCTCGTTGAGATCGCGGTCTCGGCGAGCGGCAAGCCCGCCGTCGCCTACCCCAACAGCGGCGAGGCCTGGGACGCGACGGGGCACGCCTGGGTGGGACAGGCGGCGTTCGACCCGGCCGACGTGACCGGCTGGGTCGCCGCCGGCGCGCGTCTCGTCGGCGGCTGCTGCCGGGTCGGCCCGGACGAGATCGCCGCCGTCACAGCGATCGTGTCGCGGCGTCGATGAGCCGCTGCAGGTAGAGCCCGCGCTGGACGGCCAGCTCGGGCGGCCGGCCGCTCGCCACGGCGGAGCCGAACTCGGCCCGGATCGTCGCCGCGGTCCGTTCGTCGTCGCCGGGCTCGGCGTCGCCGAGCACCACCTCGCCACGATCGCTGTAGAGCGCCACGTCGAGCGACCCGGCGACGCCCGGCACCGCCAGCGACATCGCCGCCTGGCTCAGCGAGCCGTTCTCGTGCCGAACAACCAGCACTACCCAGCGCCGCGGGTCGCCGGTCGCCTGCACGTCGACGATCGGCCCGGCGGCGGCGTCGAGCAGGTCAAGAATGTGCGGGCCGACGTCGAGCAGCGCGCCGTACTCGATCCGCCAGGGCGTGGCGAAGTACTCGCCCGGCAGCACCGCACCGGACACCGAGCGGGCGATCGTGCCGATCGGTGCCAGACCCGCGACGGCGGCCAGGAACGCCCGCACCCGCGGCGTGTACCGGTTCGTCAGCATCAGCATGCTGACCACCCCGGACGCGCCCACCGCGTCCACCACCTGCTGCGCCTGGTCGAGGGTCAGCCCGAGCGGCTTCTCCAGCAGCAGCGCCTTCCCGGCCGCGGCGGCTCGGACGGCGTAGCCCGCCTGAATGTCCGGCGGCACCGCGAACGCGACTGCGTCGCACGAGTCGAGCAGCTCGTCGAACGAGTCCGCGGCGACCGCGCCGTGCGCCGCGGCCAGCGCCGCCGCCGCGTCCGGACGCCGTGCCCACACCGCGGCGAGCCGGGTCTCCGGCCCCGCGGCGAGCAACGGGGCGTGGAAGCGGGTGGCCCACGGGCCGGCCCCGACCAGGCCCATCGCGACCGGCATCAGATGACCCGCACCCGCAGCCGCCGGAAGCCGCGACCCTTGTTCTCCATCTTCACGACTTCCACTCGGCCGATCATCGCGGTGGACGCGACGTGCGTGCCGCCGTCCGCCTGCGCGTCCAGCCCCACGATGTCGACGATGCGCACCAGCTCAATCTCGGGCGGGAGCAAGTTCGTCGCGGTCCGGATGATGTCAGGCAGTGCACCCTGTTCGGCTCGCGAGCTTCGCCGAAGCGCGAACGCCTCATCGCGGGGCAACGTCGTCACCTCGATCCGGCGGTCCTCGGCGATCTCGGCGTTGACCGCTTCGGCCACCCGATCCCGGAAGTCCGGCGCGACCTCGGTGAGGTTGAAGTCCATCCGGGCGGTCAACGGCTCCATGTTGCCGCCGGTGACCAGCGCTCCAAAGTCGCGATACACCACCCCGGTCAGCACGTGCAGCCCGGAGTGGGTGCGCATCAGCGCGGTCCGCCGCTCGTCGTCGAGCGCGCCGCGCACCGCCGTCCCGACCGGCGGCAGGGGATCACCGTCCGCCGGCACCAGATATAGATCGTCGCCCTTGCGGGCCCCGACGATGCGGGTGCGCACGCCGTCCCAGAGCAGCACGCCCTCGTCCGGTGGCTGCCCACCACCGCCCGGGTAGAAGGCCGACCGGTCCAGGACGATGCCGTGCTCGGGGTCGACGGCGAGCACCGTGGCGTCCCACTCACGGACCGTGGCGTCGTCGAGTTCCAGGCGGTGGGTGTGCGTCACCCGGCTCACCCTGGCGGTCAGGTCGCGCTGGTCAGCTCGTGCCGACGGCCGGCATGCGCCTCGGTTTCCAGCCGCTCGAGCAGATGCGGGTAGTGGTACTCGAACGCCGGACGCTCGGAGCGGATGCGCGGGATGAACGTGAAGTTATGCCGCGGCGGCGGGCAGGAGGTCGCCCACTCCAGCGAGTTGCCGTGCCCCCACGGGTCGTCGGCGGTCACGACCTCGCCGTAGCGGTAGGACCGGTACAGGTTGTAGACGAACGGCACCATCGAGAAGCCGAGCACGAACGCACCGATCGTCGAGACCGTGTTCAACGTGGTGAACCCGTCGCTCGGCAGGTAGTCGGCGTAACGGCGCGCCATACCCTCGGCGCCCAGCCAGTGCTGCACCAGGAACGTCAGGTTGAAGCCGATGAACGTCAACCAGAAGTGCCACTGCCCGAGCTTCTCGTCCAGGTAGCGCCCGGTGTACTTCGGGAACCAGAAATAGATCCCGGAGTAGACCGAGAACACGATCGTTCCGAACAGGACGTAGTGGAAGTGGGCGACGATGAAGTAGGTGTCCGAGACGTGGAAGTCGACCGGCGGGGAGGCGATGAGCACGCCGGTCAGGCCGCCGAAGAGGAACGTCACCATGAACCCGACCGCGAAGAGCATGGGCGTCTCGAAGGTAATCGACCCCCGCCACATGGTGCCGATCCAGTTGAAGAACTTGATCCCGGTCGGCACCGCGATCAGGAACGTCATGATCGAGAAGAACGGGAGGAGCACCGCTCCGGTGGTGAACATGTGGTGCGCCCACACGGTCATGGAGAGCGCGGCGATCGCGAGGTTCGCGAAGATCATCCCTTTGTAGCCGAAGAGCGGCTTGCGGCTGAACACCGGGACGACCTCGGAGATGATCCCGAAGAAGGGTAAGGCGACGATGTACACCTCGGGATGGCCGAAGAACCAGAACAGGTGCTGGTAGAGGATCGCTCCGCCGTTCGAGGAGGCGTAGACCTGCGCACCCAGATGTCGATCCACCCATAGCACGAGCAGCGCCGCGGTCAGGATCGGGAACGCCACCAGCACCAGCAGCATGGTGACCAGCAGGCCCCAGCAGAACAGCGGCATCCGGAAGAACGTCATGCCGGGCGCACGCAGGCAGATCATCGTCGTGATCATGTTGACCCCGCCGAGGATGGTGCCCAGGCCGGAGAGCGCGATACCGAAGATCCAGAAATCGGTGCCGACGCCCGGCGAGTTCACCGCGTCGCTCAGCGGTATGTACATGGTCCAGCCGGCGTCGGCGGCGCCGTTGGGCGTGAGGAAGCCCGCCACCGCCGTGCTGGCGCCGAAGAGGAACAGCCAGTAGGAGAATGCGTTCAGCCGCGGGAACGCGACGTCGGGCGCGCCGATCTGCAGCGGCATGATCAGGTTGGCGAACGCGAACACCATCGGCGTCGCGAAGAACAGCAGCATGATCGTGCCGTGCATGGTGAACAGCTGGTTGTACTGCTCGGGCGACAGGAACTGCATCCCCGGGCGGGCCAGCTCGGCCCGCATGAGCATGGCCATCGCGCCGCCGAGCAGGAAGAAGGCCAGCGAGGTGACCAGGTACATCTCACCGATCAGCTTGTGGTCGGTGGTGCGCAGCAGGTAGCCCAGCTTCGACCCGCGGGCGCCCGCGTCGTGAATCGGGAACGGCCGGCTGACGATCGGGCGCGGGATGAGCGTGTCGGCAGCGTCCGGCGTGCCGGGCTCGGCGGTAGTGGTCACGAACCGGCCCCCGGCGTGAGCCCAGGGCTGGAGCGGAGCGACGGAGACCGGCGGGAAATACCCCGCTGATCGTTACCTTGCCGAACGGTCATGCGCGCACTCCCACCGACCGGTGCGGCTCACCGGTCTGAACAGTAGAGACCGTATGACTGCTGATAGCCCAGCGCAACAGCCCGGGCACCCAAACGTCAGGACAGGCGTACCCGTGGGTCGAGGACCGCATAGATGACATCGACGACGATGTTAGCGGCGACGATGAACGCCGACGCGAGCAGGACCAGTCGATGCGCCGGCGGCGCGTTCAGAAGCCGGCGTGCGCGAGCCCTTGCCGCAGCAGCACGCCCTGCCCGCCCGCCATCTCGGCGAGGACGGCGTCCTGCACGGCTTCCGCCGGGCTCAACCAGCTCAGCTCCAGCGCGTCCTGCTGCGGCTCGCAATCGCCCTCGACCGGGACGACATAGGCCAGCGACACGGCGTGCTGGCGCGGATCGTGGAACGCGGTGACCCCTGGTGTCGGGAAGTACTCGGCGATCGTGAACGGCTGCGGCGACGGCGGAATCTGCGGCAGCGCGAGCGGGCCGAGATCCTTCTCGATGTGGCGGAGCAGCGCGGCGCGGACCCGCTCGTGGTAGAGCACCCGGCCGGAGACCAGCGCGCGGGTGATCGTGCCCTTGCCCGTGATGCGCAGCAGCAGCCCCACCGCGGTCACGCTGCCCTGCCCGTCGACGCGCACCGGGATCACGTCGACGTAGAGGATGGGCAGCCGCTGCCGCAGCGACTCCAGCTCGTCGCGTTCGAGCCAGCTCGTCTCGCTCTGCGAGGTCGTCGACGTCATGGCGCTCTTTCTACCGCCCCCGGTCGCGGCCGATCAGCGACCTGTCAGGCGAGGCCGAAACGCTCCCACTCGTCTTCTCGGACGAGGTCGCGGTACTCGGGATGCTTGCCGATGTATCCGCGCACGAAGGGGCAGAACGGCTCGACGGTGCGGCCGCGGCTTCGAGCGTCGTCCAGCGTGTGGCGGACCAGCGTGCCGGCCAGCCCCTGTCCCTCGAAGGCGGGCTTGATCTCGGTATGGGTGAGCGCGATCGTGCCGCGGTAGAGGTGGTATTCGGCAAGGCCAGCGAGCGTGCCCTCGTCGTCGCGAATCTCGAACCGGCTCTCGGCCGGGCTGTCGGTCACCGTCGGCGTCACGCTGACCACCTCCTCCGCTGACGACGGTATCGGGCGGTTGACCGGCTGACGCAGCCGCGTTCCTTGTCGATTCCGCCCACTGCCGCGCGTCGGGTAAGTGCGCCGGCACCACGGCCGGCGCGGACCCAGAAGGGAGCACCGCCATGAGCGAGTACATCTTCGTCTTCCGCGGCAGCCGGGAGCGCACGCCGACCGAGGCGGACCGGGACGCGTGGATGGCCTGGTTCGGCGAGATCGGCTCGTCCATCGCCGACTTCGGCAACCAGGTGGGCGAGGTGGAGAGCCTGGGCCAGTCTGGTGCGGGTTCGTCTGTTGTCGGTGGCTACATCGTGGTCAATGCGGACAATCTGAGCGCGGCCGTCGCGCTCGCCAAGGGCTGCCCGGGGCTGCAGCAGGGCGGCGGCGTCGAGGTCGGCGAGCTGCTCGAGGCCTCCTGACCCGCGGTCAGAAACGCGGGTGGGTGCCCGACCAGGACGGGTCGATCGAGTGCAGGTATCCGGCGTCGTCGCGGCGCCGGATACCGCAGCTCTGGTACTGCTCGTGCAGCCGGCCGAGCGCGTCGCGGTCCAGCTCGACGCCGAGCCCCGGCGACCGCGGCACGGGTATCGACCCGTCGACGAACCTCAGGGCGCCCGGCTCGACGACGTCCTCGCTCTGCCAGGGGATGTGCGTGTCGCAGGCATAGCTGACGTTCGGCGTCGCGGCGGCGAGGTGGGTCATCGCGGCGAGGCTGATGCCGAGATGCGTGTTGGAGTGCATCGACACCCCGAGCCCGAACGTCCGGCAGATGCCGGCCAGCAGCTGCGATTCACGCATCCCGCCCCAGTAATGGTGGTCGCAGAGCACGACCTGCACGGAGTTCTTCTCGACCGCAGCGGGGAGATCCTCGAAGGACGTCACGCACATGTTCGTGGCCAGCGGCATCGGCACTGCCCGGGCGACCTGGGCCATGCCGGCCAAGCCGGCGGTCGGGTCTTCGAGGTATTCGAGCACCCCCGCGAGCGAGGTGCCGACCCGGATGCTCGTCGGCACCGACCAGTTCGCGTTGGGATCCAGCCGCAGCGGGTGGTCCGGGAATGCCTCGCGAAGCGCGCGGATCGCGGCGATCTCCTCGTCCGGGGGCCGGACCCCGCCCTTGAGCTTGAGCGAGCCGAACCCGTAGCGCTCGACCAGCCGCTCTGCCTGCGCCACGATCCCGTCCGGCGTGAGTGCCGCGCCGTACCCGTCGGGCGGCAGACCGGGGTGCTCGGCCCAGCGGTAGAAGAGATAGCCGGAGAACGGCACGGCGGCCCGGGCGGCGCCGCCGAGCAGGTCGCTCACCGGGCGGCCGGTCGCGCGCCCCTGGGCGTCCAGGCAGGCGACCTCGAAGGCGGCGAACGTTGCGGCGAGCGCCTTCGCGGCCGTCGCCGGGCCGATCAGCCCGGTCGGCAGGTCCGCCGGCGCCTGGCCGACTGCGGCGGCGGTGCGGCGGCCGAGCTCGACCAGGTCGAACGGGTCCAGGCCGGGCAGCGCGGCGGCGACCCGGAGCAGGCGTTGCAACGACGGGTCGTCGCCGTAGGCCTCGCCCAGTCCGACGACGCCCGAGTCGGTGTGCAGCTCGATCACGGCGCGCAGCGCATACGGCTGGTGTACGCCGTCGGCGTTGAGCAGCGGCGGGTCCTTGACCGCGATCGGCGTCACCACCGCGCGGGTCACCGCCAGGTCGGTCATCGGACGGATCCCGGGCCAAGCCCGGTCGGCAACGCGTGCGGGAACCTTGTCATGATGGCGATTCCTTCCGCTCGACGCCGCATCCAGTATCGCGGTGAGTTCAACATCTCGAGGAGGCCGATGCCTACCGCCCTGATCACCGGCGCGGCCGGCGGCGTCGGCACGGTGCTGCGTCGCGGGCTGGCCGAGCGCGGCTGGCAGCTGCGGCTCTTCGACCGGGCGCCGGTTCCCGAGGCACCGGACGCCGTGGTCGCCGACCTGCGTGACACCGCTCGGCTGGACGCGGCCATGGCCGGCGTCCAGGCCGTCGTCCACCTCGCCGGCATCCCCGTCGAGGCGCCGTTCGCCGACATCCTCGAGTCGAACATCGACGGCACGTACCGGGTCTTCGACGCGGCGCTGCGCAGCGGCGTGCGCCGGGTCGTGTACGCCAGCAGCAACCACGTCGCCGGGTACGCGCCCGCCGACTCTGCTGTGTCCGTCGAGGCGCCGCCGCGTCCGGACACCTACTACGGGGTGTCGAAGGTGTTCGGCGAGGCGCTGGGGCGGCTGTACCACGAGCGGTTCGGCATGGACGTGATCTGCGTCCGCATCGGCTCGTGCACCGAACGGCCCACCACTCGCCGGCACCTGGCGCTCTGGCTGAGCCCGGCCGACGCGGTGGACCTCTTCCACGCCTGCCTCACCGCGCCGTCGCCCGGCTTCGTCGTGACGTTTGGCGTCTCGGCGAACACCCGGGGCCGGCTCGACATCGGCCCGGCGCTCGAGCTCGGCTACCGGCCGCGCGACGACGCGGAGCGGTACGCGGACGATGTGCCCGGACCGGAGCAGCCCGCGCCCGGCGACCCCTTCCTCGGCGGCGGGTTCACCCAGACGCCGCTCGGCGAGTGGATGTAGCTCTCCGCCCGCCGGGCGGCTCTCCGGGCGGCTCTCCGGGCGGCGCTCCGGGCGGCTCTCCGGGCGGCTCTCCGGCGTGATCATGTTCTTTGTGCAGGAATCCTGCACAAAGAACATGATCACGCCATGTCGGGGCGGCAGTTCGGGTGGGTCAGTGCGTCGTCACGTTGCCGCAGGCGAGCGGCTGGAAGAGCACGGTCGGCTGTCCGGAGGCGCCGAGGATCTGGCTCATCGCGCCGAGGTGGACGTTGAGGTACCAGCCGGAGGCCGGCGGCGCCGAGGTCACACCGGAGATCGTCGCGGTCTGGTCAGCGACGCCCCACCGGTTGGCCACCAGGTCGGGCAGGCCGAGCACGACCGGGCCCTGCGTGGCGCAGGAGCCGGCGTGCAGGTGCGCGGCGTGCTGCGAGTAGGGCGCGAGCCCGCTGACCACGACGTGCGCAGTGAGCGTCTCGGTGGCGCCGTCGTAGTGCAGCACCGCGCCGCCGTGCGCCGGCCCGCTCTGGTCCGACAGCGGCATGACCGACCGGTTGGTCGAGGAGCCGTGCCAGCCGGTGAGGTTCACGCACGCGACCGGCAGGTTCTCGGTCGGGTCGGTGACGTTGGCGCCGAGGTGGATCATCAGCGCAGCCTGGGACAGCCGCGGCAGCGAGCCCGCGCTGGTCAGGCTGGCGACCGCCCGACCGGACGCGTCGGCGGTGACCGGCGAGAAGTTGACCACGGCCGGGCCGAGCGCGTCGCAGCTGCCCGACTGGATGTCGACCGCGTGCGCGACGCCCGGGGCCAGCCCGGTGATGTCCAGGTCGGCGCGGACCGTCCCGCTCGACGTCTGGGCCAACGAGACGGTGCCGACCGGCTGCGGCGCAAGCGTCGTCTGTGACGTGGTGCGGGTCGGCACGGCCAGCATGCCGTCGACGTTGTTCGCGGCGTCGGTGTAGAAGCCGACCAGGTCACCGGCGTCGTTGACGCCGTTGACGGTCGTCGTACCGATCCCGTTCGGGTCGTCGACGGTGATGAAGCCGTGCTGCGGCGTCCAGGTGAAGCCGTGCGTGGCCGCGCCGTCGCCGCTGCCGACCTGGTAGACGCCGACGACCTCGTCGGCGTCGTTCACCCCGAGCGGCTGGGTCATGCTCGCGCCGGGGAACGCCAGGTCGGTGATCTTGCCGCCGTCGCGCAGGAACCCGACGGTGGCGCCGGACGCGTTGGTGAAGAAGCCGGCCACGTCACCACGGTTGTTGATCGCTGTCGCGGTGACGCTGGGCGACGCTGCCACGCTGATCGTGCGGAACTGGCCGTGGCCGATGTCGTAGCTGTAGCCGTGGTTGTTGCCGTTCGGGTCGGTGTAGAAGCCGACCGCGACGTCGTGGTCGTTGACTCCGAGCAGCTGGTTGACCGGCGGCGTCGCGTTGGCCTTGGTCGGGAAGTTGACCGTGTGGAAGTGGCCGTTCTGCGCCCAGAAACCGAAGTTGTCGTTGACCTGGTTGGCGTTGTTCATGTCCGACCAGAACCCGACGGTGACGCCGCGGTCGTTGAGGCCGGTGACCTGCGTCTGCACCGAGCCCGGAAAGTTCTCGTTGTGGTACGTGTGCCCGGCCAGCGTGTAGCCCTGGTTGGGATGACCGGCCGCTCCGGAACCGAAGTAGCCGGCGATCACGCCGTGCTGGTTGATGCCGAGCAGCTGGTTAAAGGTGGTGTCGCGCTGGTTGTCCAGCGTGTGGAACGTGTACGGCCCGGGCGGGTTGCTGGCCCCGCTCAGGCTCGCTCCGGCCTGTGCCGCGCCGCCTGCCGCCAGGGCGCCGAGCAGCGCGCCCGACGAGACAGCCAGCAGCGCGGCGCGTCGCCGAGCCTTCGATGTGCGCATTGGGTTTCCCCCTCCGTCTTGGGCGATCCCCGGTGGATCGCCGCCCGTCGAAGGTCTCCCAGCGGCACGGGTCGAGGCGATGGTGGCTGCACGCGTTCCGCGACACGGGTGCGGGCACCACCGCCCGTCGACCGCCGCGCGGCCCCGGACGGGTGCCGGCACCCCTGTCTCAACACACCGGTTCGCACCCTCCTTCTCGCGGTACGCGACGGCAAGGGTGAGGCCAGGACGGATCACCTAAATGGGGAGGGGTCATGGACACCCAGCATCCGGCGGTGCCAGAGATCGACCCGACGGCGTTCTGCCCAGTGCGCTGCCCGGAGTGCGGCGCTCCGGCGGGCGCCGAATGGCACTCGCAGGTAGCGAGCACGAGCGGCCGGGTCGAGCTGCTGAAGCTGCGCTGCCTGGACCGGTTCGGCTCGCCTGACCGAACCGATCAGCCGCCCGCTCGGGCGTGGCGCAGCAGCGTGGGCACGTCGAGATCCTGCTTGCGGGTGAAGCCGATCGCGCCGCACTCGGCCATGTCGGGCAGGTCGGCGAGCTCGTACGTGGACGTGAGCAGCACCCGCGCGCTCGGGCAGCGGGCGAGGATGCGCCGGGTGGCCTCGACCCCGTCGATGCCGGGTAGCCGGACGTCCATCAGGACCAGGCCCGGGCACAGCCCGGCGGCCAGCGCGACGGCCTGCTCGCCGGATCCAGCCTCGGCCGCGATGACCAGGCCGGGGCTGGCCCGCACCAGCGTGGCGGCGGCCCGGCGGCCGAGCGGCTGATCGTCGACGATCAGCACGCCGATCGGCTCGGTCACGGTGGCGCCGGTCATGTCGATGGACCCTCGGCGAGATACATCAGCGCGGCACGAACCCGTGGGTGGATCCGCTCGTCTCCGCTGAGCCCGAGCTTGGCGAAGATCGAGTTGATGTGCTTCTCCACGGCGTGCCGGGTCAGGACCAGCTCGGCGGCGATCGCGGCGTTCGTCCGTCCGGCCGCGATCGCTGCGAGAACCTCCCGTTCGCGCGGAGTGAGCCGAGCCAGGCCACGGTCGTCGGAGAGCGACCGGCCGCGCACCAGCGCTTCGACCACCTTCGGGTCGATGGCCGTGCCGCCGGCCGCCACGCCGCGGATCGCCTCGAGCAGCTGGTCGAGGTCGGCGACGCGCTCCTTGAGCAGGTAACCCCGGCCGTCGGTGCCCTGGTCGAGCAACAGCTTGACGTAGCCGGCGTCGACGTACTGGCTGAGCAGGACGACGCCCATCGCCGGATGTGCCGCGCGGCAGTGCGTGGCCACCCGCACGCCCTCGTCCGACCAGCTCGGAGGCATCCGGATGTCGGCCAGCACGACGTCCGGCAGCTGGGCGTCGAGCGCGGCGATCGTCTCGTCGAGGTCGCCGCACGCGGCGACGACCTCTACCCCGTCGGCGCCGTTGAGCATGCGGCGCACTCCCTCGCGGACCAGGAAGCTGTCCTCGGCGAGCACCACCCGCAGCACGCTCACGGCGCCACGACCACCGCGTCGGCGATCGGCACGCGGGCCACGAACGAAACGCTCGTGCCGTCGTCGTCGAACTGCAGGGTGCCGTCGAACGCCTCGATCCGGTCGCGCACCGCCACGACTGCGTCCGGGTTGACCGCGGCCGCGCCGCGCCCGCTGATCCGCACGTCGGCCGCGTCGGCGGTGACCCGCAGGTCAACGGCGAGATCACGGGCCGCCTTGTCGGCGAGAGCGCCCAGCGCGGTCACCACGCTGAAGTAGAGCGACGCCTCGAGGTCCGGCCGCGAGTGCAGCAGGCCCTGGTCGCCGGTGGCGGCAACCCGGACCGCGACGCCGCGCCGTTGCTGCCAACTCTGCACCGAGTCGGCCAGCCCCGCGTCGGCCAGCCGGGGTGGGAACACGCCGCGGGCGATCAGCCGCAGCGCGTCGAGCGCCCGTCCCGCGGCGATGCCGGCCGCGTCCAGCCGGGGCGGTTCGTATCGGTCCGCGGCGGCCGCACCCGCCGCGACGGCCCGCGCGGCCGCATCCAGGTGCGGCATGACCTGATCGTCCACCTCGGCCTGTAGCCGGCGCTGCTCGACGCGCTGCGCGTCTAGCAACCGGGCGCGCGACGCGTGCAGCGCCGCGGTGACCCGCTCGAGCTCGTCGCTGCGGGCGCGCAAGGCGTAGGTGAGCCGCACGGTGGACAGCGCCAACCCGGCCGGCGCGGCGAGCTGGTCGAGCAGCCGGCGATCGAACGGCGAAACGCTGTCGCCGGACGCGTCCACCTCTATCTCGCCCACCTGCTCACCGCGGTGCTGCACCGAGACGGTGAGCTGCGCCGGGGAAGGCGGCGCGGGCGCGGGCCACACCTGCGACCAGCGCTGGCCGTCGTCGAGCCAGAGCCGCACCTCGGCCCGCGGGCTGTGCGCGGTGCGCCCGGCGGCCTCGGCCAACCTCGGCACGACCTCGTCGACCGGAAGGCTGGTTGCCATCCGGGCGAGCAGGCCGCGCACCGCCTGGTAGCCGCGGCCGGCGGAACCGAACGCCAGCCGGTCGGCGAGCTGGTCGATCCGGGCACGGGCCAGCCAGAGCAGCACGGCCACCAGCGCCGTCACCGCGACCACCGCGGCCAGCGGCGGCCGGCCGGTGCGCCCCAGGCCGTAGCGATAGGCGAGCGCCGCCGTGCCATAGACCGCCAGGCCGATGGCGAACCGCACCAGCGAAATGGCCAGGGCGCGCGGCATGCGCGCAGGCCGTGGGCGGGCGGTCACCGGCTCGCTCCGACCGGCATCGCGTCGGCCGCCGCTTCGGCGAGCGGGACGGCGCCGCGCACCCGGGTGCCCTGGCCGGGCGCGCTGTTGACGACCAGCGAGCCACCTAGCACGGTCAACCGGTTGGCGAGCTGGGCAAGCCCGGCCACCGGATCGCCGGTCCGGGCCGCGTCGAATCCGGAGCCGTCGTCGACTACCGCGAAGCAGAGCTCGCCACCGGTCACTCGCACCTGCACCAGCCCGTGCCGCGCGCCAGCGTGCTTGGCCATGTTCTGCAACGCCTCGACGCAGCAGTAATAGACGGCGGCCTGGGCCGCGTCGACCCCGTCGCCGGCCCCGTGCAGGCCGATGGTGTCGACGTCCACGTCGACGGCAAGCCCGGCCCGCGCGGCCAGCGACGCGGCCGACCGCAGCGCGCCGGCCAGCCCGAGCTCGGCGAGCGCACGGGGCACCGGCGCCGCGCCCAGCTCGGCCAGCTCGGCCCGCACACCGGAGATCAGTTCGGCGAGCTCGGCCAGCTCACGATCGCGCTCGGCCGCGTCGAGCCCGTCCGCGCCCAGCGTCCGCACGCCAATGATGGTCGCCACCAGCGCCTGCTGCGCACCGTCGTGCAGGTCACGCTCGAGCCGGCGCCGCTCGGCGTCCTGCGCCGCTACGAGCTGGCGGCGCGCCGTGCGCAGCTGGTCGGCGCGCGCGCTCAACGCGGCGACGTGCCGGGCTAGGCGAACGGTCAGCAGCGCATTCTGCACCAGCAGGCCGGCATGGGCGGCCAGGTCGGCAAGCAGCCGCGCGTCGGTCTCGGGCAGCGCGCCGCCGCCCGGCACGCAGACCGCGAGGACCCCGAGCAGCGCGCCCTGGTGAGTCACCGGCCAGGTCTGATCCGCGCCGACGGCCGCCGCCGGCGCATCGCCGGCAGGCAGGGGCACACGCCGCTCGAACTCGTCGGCTGCGGGCGCCGCCGCGGCGCGCACCAGGGCGTCACCGTCGCAGACCCAGAGCGCGCACTCCTGCGCCCGCGTCGCCCGCACGGCGACGGCCGCCAGTTGATCGAGCTCGCCGGTCGGCGTCAGCTGCTGCAGCCCGTCCACCAGCGTGCGCAACGCCTCGGCCGGGCTCAACGCCTGGCCGTAGACCACCCGGTTCGCCCAGCGCGCGCTGAACGTTCGGATCGGCTCGATGACCACGGCCAGCACCGACAAGGCCAGCACTGCCCACCACAGCCGCCCGCCGGCTAGCCAACCCCCCGTCGACACCGCAGCGACGTACACCGCGCTCACCACGGCCAGCAGCACCCCGTAGCCGAGCACGCGGGTGAGCGCCCGGTCCAAGTCCCACAGCCGATAGCGGATCATGCCTGCGACCAACGCGACCGGAACGAGCGCGAACGCGGCCGGGAAGACCTGCTGCAGGCTGACATCGAGCCTCCCGGCGGCCTCGCTTCCGGCGGCGGCCAGCACGCGGGCAGCCAGCCAGACGAGGGCAACGCCGAGCGCGGGGAGCAGCGCCGCGCAGAGCAGCCGCGACAACCGCCGATCCTCGGGTGGGGTCTCGGGGTCGGCCAGCCGCAGCAGCTGGGCGCCCACCCCCACGACCGGCACGGCGACGCCGAAGAAGACGACGAAGAACTGCGGATGGGCGAGGAAGCTGCTACGCCAACAGATCAGCGCTGTAGCCGCCGTGACGCCGACGACCCAAACCCGCAGCCAGGCGGGCCGCACCCGCAGCCGTGGTGGCAGCACCCCGTCCGGAAAGAGGATCACCGCCCATAGGTAGGCGACACCCGACACGATGTGGAAGGTGAAGTGCGCCAGGGTGATCGGCCACGGCTCACCGAGAATGTGGAACACCCGGTGGCTCGGCTCGTTGAACGTCGCCGCGGTGCCCAACAGCGCGAACCCGAGCAGCCGGGGCACCAGCTCCCCGCCGCGGCGCACCATCAGCAGCAGGCCCAGCACGAGGTTGAGCAGGCTGAACAGGTATTGCCAGACGACCTGCGCACCGCTCGGCCGCGTCGCCATGTCGGCCGGCGGGTGGAGCACTCGCCCTGCCGGGCCGGCCCACAGCCCGTTGCCCGCCGCGAGCGTCGCAAGAGCGTGCCGCAGCGCGGCGACGTTGTCGGCGACGCTCGGCAGCAGGCCCAGCACGAGCCATACCAGCAGCGCCGCGGTATAGAGGCCGAAGATCACCCGGAACGCAATCCCGGTCCGCGCCCGCGTGCTCGTACTCATCGCACGCGGCTCCTCCCGCATCCGACGACGCCGGTGCGCGCCCAGAATAGGCCGCCCGCCGCTGAATCCCGTGGGCGATACGCCGGTCCGCCCGGTTCGGTTGGGTCACGTGTGGATGGGGTGCCAGCACCCCCGTCGGCAGTCGCGTGTCCGCACCATCGTGGTTGCGCCCCGGGCGCTGGACGATCAGATGCACGGCCGCAAATCGCGCCGCCCCGCCGTCGAAGGAGACCCGATGAGCAGCACGGCCACCATCTCGTCCCGCACTAGCGACCTGGACCTCGCGCAGCATGCGGTCAACTGGCATCCCGCGACGCTGCATGTCGCTCGCGCGGCCCGCTCGCGCACCCCGCTGCTGGCCGGCGCCGCGCTGGGCGTACTCGCCGTGCTCGCCATCGGCGGCGATGTCTTCGGCTGGCGGTGGACGGGCTTTCACGGCAACACGCTGTGGGACTGGCTGCGGCTGTTCATCCTGCCGGTCGTGCTGGCCGTGCTGCCGACCTGGCTGCGGACCCGGGAGAGCCACGAGCGGCTGTGGCGCTTGGCGATCGGGGCCATCATGGTCGGCTTCGCCGTAACGATCATCGGCGGTTACGCCCTGGACTGGCGGTGGACCGGATTCCACGGCAACACCGTGTGGGAGTGGCTCCAGCTGCTGATCGTGCCGTTCGTCCTGCCGGCGGCGCTGCTGCACATCAACGCGCGCCTCGGGCACGACGGCAGCTGAGGCCTGGCACGCTGGAGCGCATGGGCGACTACGGGCAAGCGCTACGGTTCGGTGTCTTCCCCTCCCCCGAGGCGAGCAAGCTGCAGGAGACGCTGGCGGCGGCCCAGGCGGCCGACCAAGGCGGCTTGGATCTGGTCGGAATCCAGGACCATCCCTACCAGGCCCGTTTCCTGGACACCTGGACGTTGATCGGTCACGTGCTGGCCCGCACCGAGCGCGTGCACGTCTTCCCGGACGTGGCCAATCTCCCGCTCCGACCGCCCGCGGTGCTCGCCAAAGCCGCGGCCAGCCTCGACCTGCTCTCCGGCGGACGCTTCGAGCTCGGCCTCGGCGCGGGTGGGTTCTGGGACGCGATCGCCGCGATGGGCGGCCCCCGGCGTACGCCGGGTGAGGCCGGTGCGGCACTGGCCGAGGCGATCGACGTCATCCGCGCTATGTGGTCCGCAGAGCGCTCGGCGCGCTACAGCGGGCGCCATTACCAGCTCGCCGGCGTCCACCCCGGCCCGGCGCCGGCGCACCCGATCGGGATCTGGCTCGGCGTCGGCGGACCCCGCATGCTCGCGCTGGTGGGACGGGTTGCCGACGGCTGGGTGCCGTCCAGCAGCTACTTCCCGCCCGAGACGCTTCCGGCGATGCAGGCGCGCATCGACACCGCCGCGACCGGCGCGGGCCGCGACCCGGCTCAGATCCGGCGTATCTACAACGTCTTCGGCACGATCACCGACGGCCCCTCCCGGGGCGGATTCGACGGGCCGGCCCGGCAGTGGATCGACACGCTGAGCGAACTCGCCCTGGACGCCGGCATGGACAGCTTCGTCTTCGGGGCCGCCGACGACGACCTCAACCAGGTCCGCCGGTTCGTCGACGAGGTCGTCCCCGCCGTGCGCGAGCGCGTCGACGGAGACCGGGCGAGTCGCTGACCGCACGCACCGAGTCGAAGGTGGACGCATGCAGCTCGAGATTTCGTGTGCCTTCGCCACCGAACTGGCCACCCCCGACCACATCGCGGTGGCCGAGCGGCTCGGCTATCGCCGGGCCTGGTGCTACGACTCGCCGGCGCTGTATCCCGACGTCTGGATGATCCTCGCGCTGGCCGCGGAGCGCACCTCGACGATCGGTCTCGGTCCCGGTGTGCTCATCCCGAGCTTGCGGCACCCGATGGTGACCGCGGCAGCGATTGCAGCCCTGTCCGCGCAAGCCCCCGGCCGGGTCGCGGTGGGCATCGGTAGCGGCTTCACCGGCCGGATCAGCATGGGTCAGCGCCCGATGCGCTGGGCGGACGTGCGCCGATACGTGCGGACCGTGCAGGCCCTGCTGCACGGCGAGGTCGTCATGTGGGACGGCGCCGAGATCGGCATGCTGCACCCCGAGCGGTGCGGCGCGCCTCGTCCGATCGACGTGCCGCTGCTCATCGGCGCCGACGGTCCTCGGGGACTCGCGGTCGCCCGGGAAGTCGGCGCGGGGCTGTTCTCCGCCAACGCCGGCTTCCTGGCGGGATGCGAGGACGCGCGCCGCACGCTGCTCATGTGGGGAACCGTTCTCGAGCCGGGTGAAGAAGCCGACTCGCCGCATGTGGTGAGTGCGCTTGCCGCGGCGAGCGCGGTGCTCTACCACGTCCGCTACGAGCGCGGGGGCGCTCCAGCCGTTGATCCACTGCCCGGGGGACGGGCCTGGCGGGAACACATCGAGCAAACCCCCGCGCAGCGCCGGCACCTCGCCGTGCACGCCGGGCACCAGATCGAACTCAGCGACAGCGACCGGCTGCTCTTCCCCGGCGCGGAGCCGATGATCGCCAAGGCCTCGTTGGTCGGCGACGCCGCCAGCGTGCGGCGCCAACTCGAGTCGTGGGCGGCTGCCGGCATCACCGAGATCGCCTACCAACCGGCCGGCCCGGACATCCCCGGCGAGCTCGAGCGCTTCGCAGCGGCAGCGGCAGCCGCAGCCGCAACCGCGCAACAGTAAGGGAGCGCGGATCAGCCCGACCTCGTGATCATGCGATTTGTGCAAAATTCTTGCACCATTCCCATGATCACGACGTGGGGCTTATCGTGTGCGGGCGTGGACACAGGGCAGCCACGGCGAGCGGGCCCCGGGTCGTCTGCGGCGCTGCGGGCGGCGAACCGGCGCCGGGTGCTGCGTGCGGTGCAGTTTGCCGGAGTGATCACCCAGGCGGAGCTGTCGCGGACGACCGGCTTGGCCGCGGCGACGGTCTCCAACCTGGTCCACGAACTCGAGGACACCGGCCTGGTAGCTGTCACCGGCACGGTGCGCGCCGGCCGGCGGGCCCGGGCGGTGCGGCTGGCCACGCCGGTCGGGCTGGTGGCCGGGATGGACTTCGGCCATCGGCACCTGCGGGTGGCGGTGGCCGACCTGACCTGCCGGGTGCTCGCCGAGGCTCGGATGGATCTGCCCGACCGGCATCGCGCCGTCGACGGGCTGGCGCATGCCGCTCACCTGCTGGACAGCGTCCTCGAGCAGGCCGATGTGCCCCGCGGCGGCGTGCTCGGGGTCGGGCTCGGCCTGCCGGCGCCGATCGACTCGCGCACCGGCTTGGTGGGCGCGCCGACGATTCTCCCGGGCTGGGTCGGGGTCGACCCGGCGGCGCTGGGCGAAACGCGGTTCGGCGTTGCGGTCTTCGTTGACAACGATGCCAATCTGGGCGCGCTGGCCGAGGCGACCTGGGGCGCCGGGCGCGGTGTGGCGAACTCGGCGTACCTCAAGCTCTCCGACGGGGTCGGCGCCGGGCTGATGCTGGGCGGCCAGCTCTACCAGGGCCGGATCGGCACCGCCGGGGAGATCGGGCACACCACGCTGCAGGAGTTCGGGGCGCTGTGCCGGTGCGGGAACCGGGGCTGCCTGGAGACGCTGGCCTCGACCGAGGCAGTCCTTGCGCTGCTGCGCCCGACACACGGGCCGCGGCTTAGCGTGGCCCGGGCGGTCGAGCTCGCCCACCACGGGGACGCGGGATGCCGGCGGGTGCTCGCCGACACCGGCCGGCAGGTCGGGATCGCCGCGGCGAACCTGTGCAACCTCGTCAACCCGGACCGGATCATCGTCGGCGGGGAGCTGGCCGCCGCGGGGCCGCTGCTGCTCGACCCGATCCGGCTCACGCTGTGCCGCTACGGCATCCCGTCCGCCGTCGACGACCTGGACCTGGTGATCGGCGAGCTCGGTGACCGGGCGCAGCTGCGCGGCGCGGTCGCGCTGGCCGCAGGCCAGGTGCCGCTGGCCGCGGATCAGGATGCCGCCTTCACGCGCGAAGCCTGAAATCGGGACATACCGCTGATCCGCGTTCACGGCTTGACCTGGTAGGTGAGCCGGGCCACACTCAGTGCCGTTCCAATTACGGGTCGAGACAACTGGCGAGCGGCGCACCCGCGAGCGTGAGCAACCAGCGTCGCCAGCCGGGCATCGGCAGGAGGCTGTCATGAGGCGCTGGTGGTGGTCTGCACGGTCCGCGACCTGCTGTGCGGCGCTGGTTGCCGCGGCGGCGCTGGTCATCAGTGGATGCTCGAGCCAAAGCACGTCGGGCACCACGCCGGCGAACTCCGCGACCAAGACTCGGCTCACCGTGGACATGGTGACCCACGGCCAGGCGGGCGACCCGTTCTGGGCGCTGGTGCAGAAGGGCGCCCAGCAGGCCGCCGCGGACTTCAACGTGGCGCTGAACTACCAGTCGCCGAAGAGCACCGACCCGTCCGCGCAGGCGTCGATGATCAGCCAGGCGGCCGCGAAGAAGCCGGACGCGATGGTGGTCACCATCCCGGACGCGGCGGTGCTCGATCCGCCGATCCGGCAGGCCGTCAGCGCTGGGCTGCCGGTGGTCGCGATGAACGTCGGTGCCGCGGACTGGCAGCAGGTGGGGGCGTTGACCTTCGTCGGACAGGACGAGCAGGCCGCCGGCACCGAGGCCGGCGCGCAGATGGCCGCCGCCGGGGTGCGCCAGGGATTGTGCGTGATCACCGAGGCGAACAACAGCGCGCTGAACACCCGCTGCGCCGGATTCGCCAAGCGCCTGCAGGCCGCCGGCGGCTCGGCGCAGGTCCTGCAGGTCAACGCGAACCAGCTGCACGATGCGCAGCAGGCGATCACGAACACGCTGCGGCAGCACCCCCAGATCACGGGGGTGCTCTCCACCACCATTCTCGGGTTCAGTGCCGCCGGGGGCGCGGTGAAGAGCCTGAACGCGTTCGGCCGGATCAAGCTGGGCAGTTTCGACGTCTCGCAGACAGCATTGACCGCTGTGCAGAACGGCCAGTCGCTGTTCGTGATCGACCAGCAGCCGTTCCTGGAGGGGTACGCCGCGGTGCAGGTGGCCGCGTTCCAGGTCCGATTCGGCCAGCATCCGTACGGCCCGATCTACACCGGCCCCAGCCTGGTCACCAAGGGGAACGCCGCCAAGGTCGCGCAGCTCTACAAGAGCACCGGCATTCCGCTGTTCAATGGCGGGTACCCCGCATGAGCCGCCGCGGCCGTGGTATGGCTCTTGGCCGGACGACGCCACGAGGGGGTGAACGGCCGTGAGCCCGTCAGAGGCAGCCCGACCGCTGGCCGACGCGGCGCTGAAACTGTCGCTGTCCGGGCTGGACATCGCGCTGTTGGCGATCTACTTCTGCTTCGTGATCGGCATCGGTATCGCGCTGCGCCGGCTGGTCAAGACCTCCACCGACTTCTTCCTGTCCGGCCGGTCGCTACCGGCGTGGATCACCGGGATCGCGTTCATCTCCGCCAACCTCGGCGCGATCGAGATCCTGGGCATGTCGGCGTCCGGCGCGCAGTACGGCATCAGCATCGTGCACTACTACTGGATCGGTGCGGTGCCGGCGATGGTGTTCCTCGGCGTCGTAATGATGCCGTTCTACTACGGGTCCAAGGTGCGCAGCGTCCCCGAGTACCTGTTGCGCCGCTACGACCGCAAGACCCATCTGATCAACGCCATTATTTTCGTGATCTCCTCGGTGCTCATCGCCGGGGTGAACCTGTACGCGCTGGCCGCGGTGCTCGACTCCCTGCTAGGCATCCCGCTGGCGGTGGCAATCGTCATCGCCGCGCTGTTCGTGCTCTCCTACATCTTGCTGGGTGGGCTGTCCAGCGCCATCTACAACGAGGTGATGCAGTTCTTCGTGATCTGCGCGGGGCTCATTCCGATGGTCATCGTGGCGCTGAAGGAATCCGGCGGCATCCACGGCCTGTTCGCCAAGCTGTCCACCAGCGGCCACGATTTCACCTCCGCGTGGTCCGGCGTCGGGCTGGGCGGACACAACCCGGTCGGAGACTGGATCGGCCTGGTGTTCGGGCTGGCATTCTGCCTGTCCTTCGGCTACTGGACGACCAACTTTGCCGAGGTGCAGCGGGCCATGTCCGCGAAGGATGACAATGCCGCCCGGCTAACGCCGATCATCGGGGCATTCCCCAAGGCGATCATCCCGCTAGGCATTGTCATTCCAGGCATGGCCGCGGTACTGCTCATTCCAGGCCTCGGCGAGGGCGGCGGCCTGCCGTACAACGACGCCATCCCTGCGCTAATGAACAAGTACCTCCCAGTCGGTGTGCTCGGGGTCGCCATCACCGGACTGCTCGCCGCGTTCATGGCCGGCATGGCCGCTAACGTCTCGTCGTTCAACGCCGTTTGGACGTACGACATCTGGCAGAACTACATCCGCCCCGGCCGGGCGGACCGCTACTACCTCAACGTCGGCCGGATCACCACCGTGGTGGGGGTCTTCGTCGGCATCCTGACCGCGTTCATCGCCGCCGGATATAGCAACATCGCCAACTACATCCAGACGCTGTTCTCCTTCTTCAACGTGCCGATCTTCGTCGCGTTCATCGTCGGGATGACCTGGCGCAAGGCCGGGCGCGGCTCCGGCTTCTATGGCATGATCGCCGGCACCCTGGCCGCGTTCACCACCTGGCTGCTGTACAAACAGGGTGTGCTGTCCTTCCGCAGCGACCTTGCCGAGACTCAGTGGGGCGCGATGATCGGCTTCGCCGCCGGGCTGCTCGCCATGGCGATTGCGACTATCTTCAGCCGCCCCAAACCGATCGAGGAGCTGGGCGGGCTGGTATTCGGCTTGCAGGAGCACAGCGAGGCGAAACCCCACCACGTGTCCTGGTACGGGTCCCCGATATTCCTGGGCGCGTGCGCGCTCGTACTGTGCGGGCTGTTGTACGTCTACATCGAAGTCGTTTGATCCGAGCCGGTGGAGTAGCGCACCATGAGCACAAGATCGCAGCCCAAGCGCGGCAAGATCCAACTCACCGAGGAGGAGGCCCGCAACTGGCGGCTGGCCAAGCTGTTCGACCTGCGCACGTTCATCGGCAGCCTCTTCGTGATCTTCGGGATAATGGTCATCATCCCCGGCGCCGTGGCCAGCCAGGCCACGATCGAGAAAGCGGCCGGGATCCATCTCGGCCTGTGGGTGGGCGGGATCATGCTCGCCATCGGCATTATCTTCTCGCTCTGGGTCCTGCTCAGTCCGCCGCCGCCGGTCACCGCGGCGGAGGCCGAGGCCTCCCGCAAGGCGCGCGAGGAGTTCGGCACCCACTCCCCGGGCGGCCACTGACGATCATGCCGGCCCTTGCCGCCCTGTTGATGTTGGACTTGTGGCGGATATGAGGCTGTCGCAAAATGCAGCGAAAGATCGTTTGGGCCACAACATCTGGGATCGGCTCGCGTCGCGGGCGCGAGATCTTGTGATCGCGGGAAGGTGCCAGGGGATTCTGCGACAGGCTCATATTCGACCACTAGTCCAACATCAACACTGAAAGTCGGGGAGGCATCGGGCAGGCCGTAGTCTGATCGGACCCGGACACAATGCTGTGGAGGCTGCGATGACCCACCCCCGCGCCGGGCAGCCGGCCGCGCCCGCCGACCTCATCGACATCGACGCGCTGATCGCCGCCTACTACGACCGGCACCCCGACCCGGCGCTACCGGAGCAGCGGGTCAGCTTCGGCACCTCCGGGCACCGCGGCTCGTCGCTGGCCTCGACGTTCAACGAGGATCACATCGCCGCGACCAGCCAGGCGATCTGCGAGTATCGCGCCGCGGAGGGCATCACCGGCCCGCTGTTCCTCGGCGCGGACACGCATGCGCTCTCCGGTCCGGCCACCGATACCGCGCTGGAGGTGTTCGCCGGCAACGCGGTGAACGTGCTGGTCGACTCCCGCGACGGGTATACCCCGACGCCGGCGGTGTCGCGGGCGATCCTGGCGCACAATGCTCACAGCGCGGCGGCGGGTATCGGCGCGCAGGCGGACGGGGTGGTGGTCACCCCGTCGCACAACCCGCCGCCGGACGGCGGGTTCAAGTACAACCCGCCGGACGGCGGCCCGGCCGGCACCGAGGTCACCGGCTGGATCCAGCGGCGGGCGAACGAGCTGCTGGCCGCCGGGCTGGCCGAGGTTCGCCGGGTGCCCATCGAGGCCGCCCGCGCGGCCGACACGACCGGGCAGTACGACTTCCTCGGCGAGTACGTCGCGGCGCTGCCGCAGGTGATCGACCTGGACGCGATCCGCTCGGCCGGCGTGCGGATCGGCGCCGACCCGCTGGGCGGGGCCAGCGTCGCGTACTGGGGCGAGATCGCCGACCGGCACCGGCTGGAGCTCACCGTCGTGAACCCGAAGGTGGATTCGACGTTCGCGTTCATGACCCTGGACTGGGACGGCAAGATCCGCATGGACTGCTCGTCGCAGTACGCGATGGCCTCGCTCATCGCCCGGCAGCACGAGTTCGACATCGCCACCGGCAACGACACCGACGCCGACCGGCACGGCATCGTCACCCCGGACGGCGGGCTGATGAACCCGAACCACTACCTAGCCGTGGCGATCGAGTACCTCTTCTCGCACCGCCCGTCCTGGCCGGTCGACGCGGCAGTCGGCAAGACGCTGGTCAGCTCGTCGATGATCGACCGGGTCGCCGCCGGCGTCGGCCGGCGGCTCTACGAGGTGCCGGTCGGCTTCAAGTGGTTCGTGCCCGGGCTGCTCGACGGGTCGGTGGGCTTCGGCGGCGAGGAGAGCGCGGGCGGTTCGTTCCTCGCCCGCGACGGCAGCGCGTGGAGCACCGACAAGGACGGCATCATCTGCTGCCTGCTGGCCGCGGAGATCAGCGCGATCAGCGGCACGTCGCCGTCGCAGTGGTACGCCGAGCTGACCGCGCAGTACGGCGCCCCGGCGTACGCGCGGATCGACTCGCCCGCCACCCGCGAGCAGAAGGCGGCCCTCGGCCGGCTCTCCCCGGAGCAGGTGCCGGCCGGCGAGCTCGCCGGCGAGCCGATCATCGCCATCCTGACCACCGCCCCCGGCAACGGCGCCCCGATCGGCGGGCTGAAGGTCAGCACGGCGTCCGGCTGGTTCGCTGCCCGCCCGTCCGGCACGGAGGACGTGTACAAGCTCTACGCCGAGTCCTTCCGCGGCCCGGACCACCTCGCCCGCATCCAGGACGAGGCCCGATCCGTCATCAGCGCCGCCCTGCAGACCGGTGAGCAATGACCGGCTCGCTGCGCGTCGGCGTGCTCACCCGGGAATACCCGCCGGAGGTATACGGAGGGGCGGGTGTGCACGTGGAGTTCCTGGTGCGCGAGCTGCGCAAGCTCATCGACGTCGAGGTGCAGTGTTTCGGCGCCGAGCGTAGCGAGCCGGGTGTGCACGCCCATCGCCCGCCGGACGCGCTGGCCGGCGCGAACCCTGCGCTGCAGACGCTCGGCGTGGACATGGCGATGGTGGCTGGGCTCGACCGGGTCGAGCTGGTGCACTCGCACACCTGGTACGCCAACCTGGCCGGTGTGCTCGCCGCGCAGCTGCTCGGCGTCCCGCACGTGCTCACCGCGCACTCCCTCGAACCGCACCGGCCGTGGAAGGCCGAGCAGCTAGGCGGCGGCTACCGCATCTCGTCCTGGGCCGAGCGGCAGGCCTACGAGACCGCCGACGCGATCGTTGCGGTCAGCTACGGCATGCGCGCTGACGTGCTCGACGCCTACCCGTTCGTCGACCCGGCCAGAGTGCACGTCATCCACAACGGCATCGACACCGCGCTCTACACGCCGTCCCCGCCTTCGGCCGGCACGCTGCAGGGCTACGGCATCGACCCGGCCCGCCCGTCGGCGATCTTCGTCGGGCGGATCACCCGGCAGAAGGGCGTGGCGCACCTGCTCGCCGCCGCGTCGCGGTTCGACCCGGCGGTGCAGCTGGTGCTCTGCGCCGGCGCGCCGGACACTGCGGAGATCGCCGCCGAGACCGAGGCCGCGGTGGCCGCGCTGTCGGCGTCGCGCACCGGCGTGGTGTGGATCCGCGAGATGCTGCCCCGCGGCGAGCTGATGCAGCTGCTCACCGCCGCCACCGTGTTCGTCTGCCCCTCGGTGTACGAGCCGCAGGGCATCGTCAACCTGGAGGCCATGGCCTGCGGCACCGCGGTGGTGGCCAGTGCCGTCGGCGGCATCCCCGAGGTGGTCGCCGACGGGGTCACCGGCGTGCTCGTCCCCTACCACGCCGTCGAGACCGAGGAGTTCGAGGCCGGCCTCGCCGCGGCGGTGAACGAGCTCTGCGCCGACCCCGAGCGGGCCGCGGCGATGGGCCACGCCGGTCGGGAACGCGCGGTGCACGAGTTCGGCTGGGACGCCATCGCGCACCGCACCGTCGAGCTGTACCAGTCCCTGCGCGACGCCAGACCGTCGGGGAGCAAGTCCGCGCAGGACCCAGCGACATGACCGGCGGACGAGAGGAGTCGGCGGCCGACGCGCGAGCGCGTGAGGTCGAGTCGAAGCTGACCGACGACGAGCGGTTCGCCCTGCTGGTCAGCGTGATGGGGACGAACGACATGGTCCCCGTGCAGGACGAGCGGATCCCCGACGGCACGCCGATGAGCGCCGGCTACGTGCCGGGCGTGCCGCGGCTGGGCATTCCGGCGTTGCGGATGAGCGACGCCAGCCTGGGCGTGACCAATCCCGGCTACCGCGCGGGCGACACCGCCACCGCCCTGCCGGCCGCGCTCGCGCTCGCCGCGAGCTTCAACCCGGAGCTGGCGCGGGCGTCGGGCGCCATGCTGGGGCGGGAGGCACGCAGCCGAGGGCTGAATGTGCTGCTGGCCGGTGGCATCAACCTGGCCCGCGACCCGCGCAACGGCCGCAACTTCGAGTACCTGTCGGAGGATCCGCTGCTCAGCGCCGTCCTCGCCGCCGAATCGATCAACGGCATCCAGGGCGAGGGCGTGATCTCCACGATCAAGCACTTCTCGCTGAACTGCAACGAGACGAACCGGCACTGGCTGGACGCGATCGTCGATCCGGCCGCGCACCGCGAGTCCGACCTGCTGGCGTTCGAGATGGCGATCGAGCGCGCCCAGCCGGGCTCGGTGATGACCGGCTACAACAAGATCAACGGTGAGTACGCCGGCGGCAACGGCACGCTGCTGCAGGACGTGCTGAAGGGGGCGTGGGGTTATCCGGGATGGGTGATGTCGGACTGGGGCGCCACCCCGAGCTGGGAGTTCGCCCTGGCCGGCCTGGACCAGGAATCCGGCCTGCAGATCGACGTGCTGATGTGGGGCGCGGAGGCGTTCACCGGCCCGCTGCAGGACGCCTATGCGGCAGGCGAGTTGCCGAAGGCGCGGCTGTCGGAGATGGTGCGTCGCATCCTGCGCTCGATGTACGCGGTCGGCGTCGACGCGTGGGGCCCGGCGCCCGAGGTCGACATGGCGGCGCACCACGACATCGCGCTGGACACCGCCCGGCAGGGCATCGTGCTGCTGAAGAACGACGGCGTGCTGCCGCTGGCTGCTCCGGCCCGGATCGCCGTGATCGGCGGGCACGCCCAGGTCGGCGTGCCGACCGGCTGCGGCTCCAGCGCCGTCGTCCCACCGGGCGGGTACGCCGAGGTGATCAAGATCGGCGGCCCGGGAATCATGGGCGCGTCCCGCAACCTGTTCCTGCTCCCGTCGTCACCGGTCGCCGAGCTGGCCAAGCTGCTGCCCGACGCCCAGATCGAGTTCGACCCAGGGATGACGCCGGCGGAGGCCGGGCTCGCCGTGCGCACCGCGGACCTCGCCATCGTGTTCGCGATCCGGGTCGAGGGCGAGGGCTTCGACAGCGCCGACCTCTCCCTGCCGTGGGGTCAGGACGCGGTGATCGAGGCGGTCGCGGCGGCCAACCCGAACACGGTCGTCGTGCTCGAGACGGGCAATCCGGTGGCCATGCCGTGGCATGACGATGTGCGTGCCGTCGTGCAGGCGTGGTACCCCGGGCAGGCCGGCGGGCAGGCGATCGCCGAAGTGCTCACCGGCGCGGTGAACCCGTCGGGCCGGCTGCCGATCACGTTCCCGGCCGACCTGGGGCAGACCCCGCGCCCGGAGTTGCCCGGCCTCGGCACGCCGTGGGGCACGCCGACGACCATCGACTATGACGAAGGGGCCGAGGTCGGCTACCGCTGGTTCGCCAAGACCGGCGCCACGCCGCGTCATCCGTTCGGCCATGGGCTCAGCTACACGAGCTTCGACTACGCCGACCTGCAGGTCAGCGGCGGCGACACCGTGACGGCGACGTTGACGGTCACCAACACCGGCGAGCGGCCCGGCGCGGACGTCCCCCAGCTCTACCTCACCGAGGCCGCCGGCAAATCACGCACTCGGCTGCTCGGGTTCGCGCGGGTCGAGCTGCAGCCGGGCGAGTCCGGTCAGGTGACGATCACCGCCGACCCGCGGCTGCTCGCCCGCTTCGACGACGGCGCCGGCCGCTGGCGGATCAGCGAGGGCATGCACCGGATCGCGCTGGGCAAGTCGGCCGGCAGCGCGGTGCTAGCCGCCGAAACCGAGCTGGCCGGACGCACCTTCGGTCGCTAGCCGCGCACCGTTCGTGGCGGCGTATCGGTTGCTGCGCGCCAGCAGCCTGGCTCGCTGGTCGGGCTGGGTGGCCAGGTCGATGACGGTCCACGCCATGGCCAGCGCCCCGTCGAGTACGGCCTTGTCGCCGGTCGGCGCGGCACAGTAGGCGGTGAACTCCGGCTGGTGGTTGACCGCCTCGCCGCAGTCCAGCCCGAGCGCGGGATGGATGGTCGGGATGAAAAGCGAGACGTTGGCCATGTCGGTCGAGCCGGTCGCCCGGTTGGGGTCGACGTAGAACTCGCGGCCGAGCTTTTCCGCGTTGGCCTGGTAGAGCTGGTGCATGGCGGGGTCACTGTCGAATTCGCTGTAGATCGGGCCCTCGAGGCGGACCGCGGTCTCGCAGCCGGTGGCGAGGCCCCCCGCGGTGAAGCATGCCTCGACCCGGGGGCGCACGGTTTGCAGGTCGGCGACGGTCTCGGCGCGGATGTTGAAGCGGCCGGCGCTGTGGCCCGGCACGACATTGGGCGCCTCGCCTCCTCTGGTCACGATGCCGTGCACCCGCACCCGGGCTGGCAGGTGCTGGCGGAGCAGGCCGATTCCGACCTGGGCGACGGTCAGCGCGTCCGCGGCGTTGACGCCCTTCTCCGGTGCCATGGCGGCGTGCGCGGTCTTGCCGGCGTAGCTCACCTCGATCTGCGCCACGGCCAGGGTTTGCGCCTGGGCGACGTCGCGCGGCGCAGGGTGGACCATCATCGCCGCATGCAGGCCGTCGAAGGCGCCGCGTTCGAGCATGAGCACCTTGCCGCCGCCGGCCTCTTCGGCGGGCGTGCCGAACAGCTTGACGGTGATGCCCAGCTCGTCCGCCAGCGGAGCGAGCAGCCACGCCGCGGTCACCGCGGAGGCGGCGATGATGTTGTGACCGCACGCGTGGCCGATATCGGGCAGCGCGTCGTACTCGGCGAACAGGCCGACGACGAGCTCGCCGCTGCCGTAGCTCGCCTCGAGCGCGGTGGGCAGGTCGGCGACGCCGCGCCGCACGGCGAAGCCGTCGTCCTCGAGCGTCTGCGCGACCACCTGCGCGGCCTGGTGTTCGGCGAAGCTGAGTTCGGGGTTGGCGTGGATGCGGTGGCTCAGCCCGATGGCCGCCGCGTCGAGATCGTCCAGCCGCTGCTGGGCGGCCGTCTTGAAGTCCATGTCGGAAAGCGCCTTTCTGCTGTCAGTTCTTGGCCAGTTCGCCGCGCACCTGGCGGCCGTCGCGGTAGACCGCGCGAATGTTCTGCCGGAGCATGGCGAAGTCGAACGGGTCGCCGGCGACCACCACGAGGTCGGCCCGCTTGTCTGGTTGCAGCGTTCCCCGGTCGTCGGCCACCCGCAGCAGCTGCGCGGCCGAGGAGGTCGCCGCGACGAGGACCTCGCTCGGCGTCATCCCACCGGCGTGCATCAAGGCCAGCTCGTCGAGATTGCGGCCGTGCGGTTCGACGCCGCTGTCGGTGCCCATCGCGATCTTCACACCGGCCTCGACCGCGCGGGCGAACGACTCCTGGTGCACGTCGATCACCTCGCGGGCCTTGGCCTGCACCACCGGCGGCAGACCCACTCCGCGTTCGGCGGCATCCAGCACCGCGGCGGGCGCGAGCAGCGTCGGCACCAGCCAGGTGCCGTTGTCGAGCATCATCCCGATCGCCTCGTCGTCGAGGTAGACGCCGTGCTCGATCGAGCGGACCCCGGCCCGGACCGCGTTCTTGATTCCGTCGGCGCCCTGGGCGTGCGCCATCACCGGGACGTCGGCGGCGCGGGCCTCGGCGACCAGGGCGTCCAGCTCGTCGGCGCGGAAGTGGGCATGCTGCGGCTTGTCGCGCGGGGAGAGCACTCCGCCGGACGCGCAGACTTTGATCACGTCGGCGCCGGCGCGCACGAGCTCGCGTACCTTCTTGCGGATCTCGTCCGGACCGTCGACCACCCCGTCCGGCCGGCCGGGGTAGCTCACCCGGGACACGGACGCGCCGGACGGCAACCACCCGTCGGCGTGCCCGCCGGTCTGGCTCAGGATCGTGATCGCGATCTGCAGGTGCGGGCCGTCGATCAGCCCGTCGGCGAGCGCGGTCTGGATGCCGAGGTCGGCGCCACCGGCGTCGCGCACGGTGGTGATTCCGCTGTCCAGCGTCGCGGCCAGGTTCGCCGCGGCCTCGAAGAACTGGTACGAGAACGGGCGATGCAACCGTTGCAGCGGGTCGATTCCGGAGCTGGTGACGTGCACGTGGCAGTCGAAGAGCCCTGGCAGCAGCGTCATCCCGCTCACGTCGAGCTGCTCGTCACCGACCAGATCCGGCCCGACCTCGACGATCCGGTCGCCCTCGATGGCCAGGTCGGCGTCGGCGGGCGCCGATCCGGTGCCGTCGAAGACCTGTCCGCCGGTGAGGACCGTTCGCAGGCCGGTCACAGCACCGCCTCGCCGGCCAGTTCGACGGTGACGACCTGCGCGGTGCCAACCGGCGCGGCACGCCGCCCGGCGATGGCGTAGCCGATCGCCACGACCGCGGCGATCAGGCCGACGCCGGCCGAGACCAGCCAGCACATAATGTAACCGCTCTGCGTCGCGATCCCCGGCAGCTTGGAAGCGTGCTCGGCGAGCACCGCACCGAGCACCGCCGAACCGACGGCGCCACCCACGGTGATGGCGAGTTCGTAGACGCCCTCGCCGATCGCGACCTCACCCTCGCGCAGCCCGTCGACGACGAGGGTGCGGGTGGAGCTCTCGATCAGGCCCACGCCGAGCGCGCTGAGCGCGTAGAGCACCAGGAAGGTGGCGAGGCTACCGTGCCAGACGGCAAGCAGGGCGGGGCCGAGCGCGGCGCAGATCGCCCCGAGCATCATCACGTTGCGGAACCCGATCGCCCGACCCAACCGGGCGGTGCCCAACACACCGAAGAACATGAATGCCAGGCCGACCGGAAGCCACAGCGCGATGTGGAACGCGTCCAGGCTCAGTCCGTAGCCGAGCAGCTTGTGCGGCGCAGCCATGAACGTCGAGTTGGCGACCTGACCACCGACGGCACCGAAGTAGACGCAGAACCCGATGAGGTAGATGGGCACGAACAGTGGCTTGAACAGGAAGCGCAGGTCGGCCAGCGGCTGGGCGGTGCGCAGCTCGACGAGGCACCATACGGCCAGCAAGGCGGCGCCACCGATCAGGCAGGCGAGCACTCGGGTCGAGGTCCAGTGCCACTCCGGGCCCTGGCTCAGGCCGAGCAGCAGGCCGCCGAGGCCGACGATGAGCAGCGCCGCCCCAAGCCAGTCCACCCGCACCTCCGGGTGCACCACGACCTTCTCGCCGCGGACCACCAGCAGCCCGACGAAGCCGACCAGCGTTCCGATCGCCGGCAGCCACAGCGCCCAGGTGATCCCGCCGGTGTAGCGGAAGATCATGCCGACCGAGACGAGTCCGGCGATGATCCCGAAGATCAGCACTGAGGTCAGGTAGCTTACCGACCGGCGGGTGTCGTCGTGGGAGTAGCGGCTGCGTACCAGGCCGAACATCAGCGGCAGGTAGGCCGCATACATTCCTTGCAGCACCCGGCCGGTGACGAGCAGCGGGAAGTTCGGTGCGACGGCGATCAGCACCGAGCCGAGCGCGACGATGCCGACCTCGATGCGCAGGATGCGCCGGTGCCCCCAGATGTCGCCGAGTTTGGCGAAGACCGGTGTGCTCACTGCGGTCGCGAGCGTGAACCCGGTCAGCGTCCAGGACAGCGTGCCGACGCTGACGTCGAAGTGCTTGGCCAGCGTGGCGTAGATCGGGGTGAAGTAGATCTGGATCACGCCGCTGAACAGCTCGACCAGCACGAGGACGGCGAGGAACGTTCCTAACGCCCGCCGCTCGAAAACCCGGGTATCGCTCATGGAGGGACCTTTCTCCTTGGCTGCGCCCCGCCGCCGGCAGGGACTGATCGCGAATGCCCTTTACTCTCACGGCTAGATCAGAGTCAGCTGCCAATCTGCAGGTTCCGGTACTGTGAGGTCTGGCCATGCAGGATTCGTTCAAGCTGGACGAGCTGGATCTGCGAATCGTCAACGCGCTGCAGATCCAGCCCAGAGCGCCGTGGCGCCTCGTCGGCTCGGTCGTGGGCACCGATCCGAGCACCGCGGCGCGCCGCTGGGAGCGCCTGGTCCAAGCCGGAGCGGCCTGGATCTCCTGCTACCCGCCGTTCGAGCAGCAGACGACGATGGCCTATGTCGAGATCGACTGCGCCCACGGCCGCGCTACACGCGTCGCGGCGGAACTGGCCGGCGACCCGCACACCATGACCGTCAACATCACCGCCGGCGGCCGGGACATCCTCGTCGAATTGGTCACCCGCGACGCCCGCGACTTCGCCGCCTTCGGCCTCGACCGCCTCGCCGCCGTCGACGGCATCCGCGACGTACGCACCCACCCGATCATCGGCATCTATACCGAGGCGGCCCGTTGGCGGCTGCGCAGCCTCGACCCGGCTAGCCAACGCCGGCTGCGCGGCGCCGCGCCCCCCGCGCCGACCGCGATCGGAGAACCTCGAGCACCGCTGAGCGAGCAGGACTGGACGGTTGCCCGCTGCCTGGCCGAAGACCCGCGCATCACCATCCGCGATCTCGGCGCGGCATTGGGCGTCAGCCCGGCCACCGCGCGCCGCCGCCTCGAGCACGTCCTCGGCCGGCAGTCCATGCTGCGGTGCGAGCTGGCCCGCACGCTTTCCGGCTGGCCGATCCAGGCCACCTTCTTCGCCGACTGCCCGGCCGACAAGATCGGTGCCACCGGCCGGGCGCTGAGCCGGCTGCCGGAAGTCCGCACCGTCACCTCCACCGCCGGCCCACACAATCTCTTCCTCGCGGTCTGGCTCCGCTCGCTCGCGCACGTCCAGGCGCTCGAGGCGGAACTGGCCGGCAAGCTGCCCCAACTCACCATCGTCGACCGCGCGATCGTCATGCGGCCCGTCAAGCTCGTCGGACGCCTGCTCGATGAGAACGGGTGGACCACCGGCAACGTCCCGGTCGACATCCGGCGCAGCCCCGCGGTCCGGGCTCAGCACTCCGAACGTGTCACGAACAACAACCTGGCATGACGTGGCTCCGCCCACGGTTTTGGCAGGACGGGACCGCATGCGGTCCCGTCCTGCCAAACCGAGCACCTCTTGGGCGGTAGCCCGAGGGGCCATCGGCGCGAAGGCATGAACCTTCTGAATCGTCGGGGGACTGGTTGGGTCTGTCACTGTCTTGTGCCTGGTTCGACCAGTCCGGTCTCGTAGGCGAGCACGACTGCTTGGACGCGGTCTCTCGCGTTTGTCTTCCTGAGGACTCGTCCGATGTGGGTCTTGATGGTGCTTTCGCTGAGGAACAGACGCTGCCCGATTTCCGTGTTGGACAGGCCCTCGGCGATCAAGCGGAGGATCTCCAATTCCCGTGAGGTCAGCGTCTTCAGCGCTGGTGAGGTTCCTGCGGTTGCCGGCGCCGGGCGTCGGCAGAAGCTTTCGATCAACCGACGGGTGATGCTGGGAGCGAGGAGCGCTTCACCAGAGCTGACTGTGCGGATGGCGTTGATCAGCTCCGTGTGGCGTACGTCTTTCAGCAAGAACCCGCTCGCTCCTGCACGTAGCGCTTGGTAGAGGTAGTCGGCTTGGTCGAAGGTAGTAAGGATCAAGACCTTGATGTCCTCGCCGCCGGCTGCGAGGAGCTGTGCGGTGGCGTCAAGGCCGTCGGTGCCTGGCATCCGGATGTCCATGAGGACGACGTCGGGGTGGTGTTGACGGCCCAACGTCACAGCTTCGGCACCGTTACCCGCCTCAGCGATCACCGTCATGTCCGGCTCGCGCTCGATCAGCGCGCGGAACCCGTCGCGGACCAGGGACTGGTCATCGGCCAGCAGGATCCGGATCAACCCTCAGCCGCCGCGACCGGAAGGAAGGCACGAACTTGGTAGCCGCCGTCGGGCTGCGGGCCGGTGTGCAGCGTGCCTCCGTAGAGCTGCACGCGGTCGCGCATGCCGGTCAGTCCTCGGCCCGTTCCGGGCCCCGGGTCAGCACCGGCCGCTGGACCATTGGTCACCTCCGATTCGATGAAGCCGTTCGCGCGGGTCACTCGCACTTCGATTGACGCGCCGGGGGCGTGGTTGATGGCATTAGTCAGCGCCTCCTGCGTGATCCGAAACAGCGCGAGGTCGACGCCGAGGGGCACGTCGGTCCATGTTCCTCGCTGTTGCAGGATGATCCGGCCGCCTCCCGCCTGTAGCCGTTCGACGAGGGTGGCGAGACCGGTCATTCGTGGTTGCGCGTGCGTGGGCGTGGGCACATCGGCATCGTTGATGGCGACGAGCCGGCGCATATCTGCCAGCGCCTGCCGAGCGGACTCCTCGATCGCGTCGACCCGGTGACGTGCGTCAGGCAGCTGACGGTCGTCGATGGCCGACCGCGCGGCCATCGACTGCACGATCGTCACGGTGACACTGTGCGCGATGACGTCGTGCAGCTCGGCGGCGATGCGTGCCCGCTCGGCTTCAACGGCCATCTTCGTCGCCTGCTCGCGGCGTAGCTGCGCGACCGCCAGCTCAGCCTCGATCGCCGCACCTCGGGTCGCTCTGGAGGCCACGATCCGGGCGACGACGGGGCAGGCGAGCAGCACCAGGTAGGTCGCCTGGATGCTTTCCACTGCAGTGGATGCGAACGGGTCGCGCGAGTAATGGAAGACCAACGCCAGCAACGCGATCGCCGACGCTGCCACGGTCTTCTCCAACCGGTGATCTCGCCGCGCGACCGTATACAGCACCAGGCACAGGGCCAGGAACCCAGCGAACGTTCCGCTATCTGGGGCCGGCAACGCCTCGACCGTCAGTGCCACGACGACGACCGCGAATGCCGACCACGGCCATCGCCGCCGCCATGCCAGCGCGGTACATCCCACCGCCCAGACGACAGCAGAGAACACCGGGTAAGCAATGACCCGGTGCGGGTCCGGGAAGCGGATCTGAAGCTCGCCCAGGATCAGCAAAGCCACCGCAAGCACCACGTCGAACGGCAGCGGCCGCCACCGGGGGACCGCGCTCATAGGGGAAGCGTATCGCCGAAGCAGCCCGCGCGGCGTCACCCGCTGGGACCACTCGGTCGATACCACAGTACTGGACCCTCACTCCCGCATAGCAGCTACGGGAACCCCTGAGCTGACGACACCGACAGGTCATCGGGAACACGCTTCATGCAGTGAATCCGAAACGAGCAGTAGGAGAGCGTGATGACGCGCATACCAGTTTGGCTCTACATCCTCTTCGGCCTGCTGGCTGTCACCGCCGGGATCGTCGGTGTCGTACATGCCGCCGCCGGGCTGCCGACGGCGTTCTGGGCGGTCGTCACCGTCCTTGGAGCCGCCAGCCTGGCCAACGCCGCGTTCAGGATGCGACCGGACAGGCACCAGGCGTGATGGCGCAGACGCCGTCACCCTCATCGGTCTCGGTCTGTGCGATCACAAGATCCAGGAGCGAAGCGTGACCACTACCCCTTGGCAAGAACACCCGAGTCTGCCGTCCGACGTGCCCACTAACCGACCCACGGCGGTCCGCAACGCGCTAACATCCGCAGCGATCGCGACCGCCGCGTACGCGCTCCTGCTGGCGCTGCTGGTGCTCGTCATCTACCTCGAAGACCACTCAGTTCTCATACCACTGGTGGTCCTCAGCGCAGCCGGCTTGGCCGTCGCCGGCCTGAGCGCGACCGTCCGACGACGCTGGACCGCCTGGCCAATGGTGATCTACGCGCTGGTCGTGCTCGCCGCAGACGGCCCACACCAGATCCCCGCGATCGTGCACCCCGAGTCGCTGCCACACGCCGTCGGCGGGGTCATCCTCCTCCTCGCCGGACTCGCAACCCTCGTCATGGCTATCCGGGCTGCGGTCAAGCAACCAACCTCACGCAGGACGCCATGATCTTCAACAGCACACCGGATCCCAAGGCTCGAACCCGGATTCCGGTTCGACCCGAGCCGGTCGGTGCGAACGGTGCCCACCTGCCTGGCGAACCCGCCGACACCGTCAACCGTCGCCACGGTAGCTCCCACCGGCATCAGCAACACGATCTAGGAGAGCAGCATGACTACCATTCCGTCCCGAGCCCTCGCCTGCCTGCGGTCCGCGCTCGCGCTCGGCGCCGCCGTGACCATCTGCATCGGCCTGAGCGCCTGCTCCAGCAGCGCAAACCAAGGCAGGCGCATCCGCCGGTGTCGGTCACCCAACGCATAGCGCTGCGGCGAAACCGGCCACCACCTCGAACACGGACCCGGCGGCTGTTGCCGGCAACGATCACGCGTGCACGGTGGTGACCGAAGCCGAGGCCAGCACCGCGCTCGGCACCGACCCCGGCGCGGGCGTCGAAACGCCAGCGTCGCCGGCGTGGGGTCATGCCTCTACGGCTCGATGACCTCGCCCTCGTTTGTGCGCGTGACAATCCATCACCCGAACGGTGAGATCGTGTACGACGGCTATCACCGGTCGGTGACAGCCGGCAACGCCGCGCTCGTCGTCGACGTGCCCGGGGTCGGTGACCGGGCCTTCGAAGCACCAAGCGGGGCCTCGCAAACCTCGATCTACTTCGTCAAGGGCCAGACCGAGGTATCCATCGACCTCGCGGTTCCCGCCGGTGCGCCGCCCAAGGACAAGGCCGTCGCCTTGGCGACCGCGGCAGCCGGCCGAGTATGAGCACCACGCCGCGACCGCCAGCCTGCGCGCGCTCCCGGCGACGGCCCCCACCAGCCCGATGTGCCAACCTAATGGAGACAACAATGATCAGTATCGCGACACCGAGGACGACCGCCCGAACGCGGGCCGCGCTCACGATCGGCGCCGCCGCGCTGGCCGGCATCGGACTGGCCGCCTGCTCCAGCGGCGGCACCATCACGGCAGCGAAGCCGCCCGCGCCAAGGGCCGCCTCGTCGTCATCATCGAACCCGCCGACATCAGTGAGCCCGCCGCCCTCATCGAATCCGCCGGCATCGTCGCCCACTGCAGGCACCACCGCGACCGGATCCTCACCAGCCGCCGGGATGGGCACCAGCCACCCGTGTGCGCTGCTCACCCAAGCTGACGTCACCACAGCGATCGGCCAGCCCGTCGGAACCGGCACGGTACAAGCCAAAGCCGGCGCTAGCGCGTGCACCTACGACTCGACGGACGGCAGCATCGCCGGCGGTTTGATCGCCGTCAGCACCTGGAAGAACATCACCGACGTCTTCCGTACCAACAAGATCACGCTGACCCCGATCAGCGGGCTCGGCGATCAAGCCGGCAGCGGCTTCTCCGGTGCGCAGTTCCCAGCGCTAGTGGTGCGCGAAGACAGCATCGGATTTGAGATCTCGATCCACGGTCCGCACATCAGCGCCTCGCCCGATCACGGGCTGGCCACGGCTGAAAACCTGGCCCGCCTCGTCCTGTCTCGGCTGCAACCCCGCAAGCCGACCCAGCGCTGGCCCGCCGATTCGCACCCGATCAACGACGGGCAGCCAGCGTCGCGACCACGAGCCACCGCGTCATCACCCACACCGGCGGCGGGGCGGTGTCCACCAGCAACTGCCGTGTGACGCCGGCGGCGACACAGCGTGACCCGACACGATCTGCAGCTATCGTGGCCCGGGCGCCCTTCATCAGGTGCACGTCGCCCGGCGAGTGCAACTGCACGGCACCCAGGCCTGACCGCAAGGGATCCCTATCGGTAACGCCATTGGCGTGATTACTCACTGTTCTGGGTTGAGCTGTCGTGCATCACCCACGCATCCCGACACCCCCAAGGTTTCGTAGTACGATTCTCGAGTGGAGGTGCTCCCCTCGGCGCTACGCCACAGCGTCGACCCGGAGGACGTCCAGCACGCCCTCACCTAGGCCCTCACCGTCGACCAAGTCGGCGAGGACCCCGACCGATACCTCGTTCTCGGCCCGGACCAGGCCGCGAACCTCCTCGAACTCGTCGTCCTCGACCGGCCACACGGCCCGGCCGTTATCCACGCGATGCCGATGCGACCCCAATACCGACGCCTACTCCCCGGAGGGAGGTGACCATCAGATGACCACCAAGCCGAAAGCGATGCCGACTCCTGCCGAGGTCGAGCAGCTGGCCGACGAAGCCGAACGCGGCTACGACGTCGACAAGATCCCGCGCCGCCGCGCCGGCCGCCCACCCCGCGGCGCTGCGGCAGGCACCGTCGAATCTGTCCGCCTCGATCCTGACCTCAAACGCGACCTACTCCTTCGCGCCGCCCGCGACCACACCAGCGTCTCCGAAGTCATCCGCCGCGGCCTCGACGAATACCTCCACGCCAGCTGAGCCCGCAAGCGGATCCACATCTGACACGGCCGCCGAGCCGCTCGCTCACGTAGCGCTTGCGGGACGACCAAGACTGTTCGGAGGTGGAGCGGCTGGGGTCGCCGACGCGACCTTCAGACCGTTCGGCTTACCGGAGTCGGTCGCCGGGGGATGAGCCGCCGGTGGCGCGCTGGGCTGACTCGCGCTGCAGCGCCCGGAACGTCTCGGGCAGTGCTCGCCGGACTCGTGGGCCGCAGTAGAGACGGAAAAGCACGACCAGGGGGCCGTGCACTTCATAACGCTTGGCGACCTTGACGCGGCCCGCTCCTGCCGGCTCGAGGAGATGATCGATGACCAGTCGTCCGCCTGGTAGCGGTGACTCAGCGGTCCACCGTCGGTGCGGTTCAATGGCGGTGATAATGCTTTCGCCGCCGGGGTTGCCGCGCTGCTTGGACCACACCGTCGTGCCGACTGCAAATGGACCCCTCGGCTCGGTCCGCTCCTCGCGCGGATCCCACCGGGGAAAGCTGGCCAAGTCCGTCCATACGTCCCAGACCCAGTCCGGCTCCGCGTCGATGACCAGTTCATCACCGAAGACGTACGCCATGCTGGCCTCCTACCGCTGGTACTCGCTCGGAGCCTACGGGCGGCCGACGACCGCGCCGTCCAACCATCGGCGAGCGGGACGGGCAGGGCAATGTTCGCGTGGTGCAGCATCCGTGCGGCGGCACCCGCCCCGGCCCACGCCGCCGGCGACGCGGTCGACGGCTCGCCGAGGGGGCCGAGTGCCGTCCCTGGGAGGGCGGCGAGCGCGAGCACGGGCGGCCTGCGCCACAGGGTCGGGATCGGCGCCATAGCCATCGCCTCGACCTCAACGTCGGTGCACGTCTGATCAGAGCCGATCTTCAGGAACACGTCGCCGACGCGCAGCGCGTCGCGCGCTCGTCATGGGCGACGACGACCTCGACCTTCTCCACGTCGGCCAGCACCGCGAGATGACCACCGACGTCGCCACGGGATTATCGCGTGCGACTGCGCGGCTGACCGCGTCCCCACTGCCCAGCGGCCTTCGTGGACGACGCCGGCCTCTGACGGATCGGCTGCAGGACGCGCAACCGCGCCGACGTCAGCGCGGTGTCCTGGTATCCCAGGGCGATGGGTCTGGCGAGCCGCCGGCGAAGGCGCGGTTTGGCGCGGTTGATCTCCTGCGCTGCGAGCGACCGGGCTTCGCGCTGCCGCCGGTCAGTCCTCGACCGACCCCTGATGGACGATGTCGTAGATGGCGTGGGTCGAGCTGAAACCCGCCGCCTGGACGGCGCGGACAAGGTCGCGGTAGCGCTCGTCGCGGGCCGCGGCCAGGTGGTCGGCCGAGCGCCATTCAACGTAGTTCACGAACCGATAGCGAGCCCCCGGGACCAGCGCCCGGTGCAGGCGGTGACCGAGGTAGCCGGGCTGGCCCGACATGTAGGTGTTCACCTCGCGGAACCGGGCCAGGAACTCTTCGTCGCGGATCTCCGGCACTTCGAAGCAGTTGATCAGTCGGATCATCGTCATGCCAACCCCCAATTGCACTCATGTGCGGTGAATGCAGATGTGTATAGTCCGGGGATGGCCTCCTGTCAACGGCGCCGGCTGCGATGAGCGAGCCGAACGGCAGCGGTCGGGTCGCGCAGCGTCGGCGCACCCGCAAGGCGATCGTGGAGGCGGCCGGGCGTCTGCTACGCGGCGGAGCCGAACCCTCGGTCGCCGCCATAGCCGCAGAGGCCGACGTCTCGCGGCGCACCGTCTACATGTATTTTCCCAGCCTCGACCAACTGCTGATCGACGCCACACTCGGCGAAATCGCCAGCGCCGGATACGGCGCCCGGCTGGACTTCGACCGCTACGGCGACGACACCCACGCCCGCATCGACGCACTGATCAGCACACTGCTCGACATGTCCGACCAAGCGCTGCCGCTGGGTCGGCGGCTGCTCAGGCTGACGGTCGACCCGGCAGCGCACCCGCCCGCCACCTCACCCCGACGCGGCTATCGCCGAGTCGAATGGATCGAACTCGCCCTCACGCCGCTACGCAGCCAACTGTCCAAACAGCAGTTCGAACGGCTCGTCTCCGCACTGGCCGTCGTGATCGGCTGGGAGGCAATGATCGTCCTGCGCGACACCCGCGGGCTACATCCAGCCACCGAGCGGCGGGTCACCACCTGGGCCGCGCACGCACTGATCGACACGACGCTCGCCGAGGCGGCGGGCAACCCGCGTGACAGAGTACAAGCTGCACCGTCCAGCACACGGCCCAGGTCGTGCGGCCTGTCGGTCGGTACCAAGCTCCCCGCTCGGGATCGATAACGTCCCGGCGCTCCTGCGGCACGCATATCGCTCAGACGACTGACGCACACCATCCCGCACGCGGGACCCCGACCGGGGGCGCCTGCCCGGCCCGCTGCCCCAATCCCGTACGCACCAGGTAAGCCCACCCCCGCTGCGTCCGTGCCCTGCTCGCTCGCTGTGCCACCACGGCCGGATTGCCGCACAAACACCTCGCCTCACCGCTACCCGTACCCGGCGCGGACCCCGCGGGCGGCCTGCTCGCGCAGCGCCGTCTCGATCGCCTCACATACCAGTTCGACAACCAGAGCACGGGCCGTCGGCTTGTGATCGCCCGGCACTACCGACCACGGCGCCTTCGGCTGCGACGTGCGGCTGAGCATGTCCTCGACCGCCTGCTCGTAGTCGGCGCGCTTCTCCCGGTTGCGCCAGTCCTCGTCGGTGAGCTTCCAGCGGCGCAACGGGTCCTGGGCGCGGCTCTCGAAGCGGCGCGCCTGCTCCTCGGGGCTGACGTGCATCCAGAACTTGACGAGGATCATGCCCTCGTCGGTGAGCGCGCGTTCGAAGTCCGCGATCTCCCCATACGCACGTGACCACTGCTCGACGGTGGCGAACGACTCGACCCGCTCGACGAGCACCCGGCCGTACCACGACCGGTCGAGCACGACCATGCCGCCCCGACCGGGCAGGATCGGCCAGAACCGCCACAGGAAGTGGTGGCGCTTCTCGCGGTAGGTCGGCGCGGCGAACTGCGCTACCCGCACATGCCGGGGATCGAGCGGGTCGACGAGGCGCTTGATGGCGCCACCCTTCCCCGACGCGTCCCATCCCTCGAAGACCACGCACAGCGCCGGTCCGATCGGCTCGCCGAGCTGCCCGCCGAGCGTGAGCCGCAGCCGGAGCAGCCGCTGCTGCGCGGAGTCCAGCCGCTCGATCGCCTCCTTCTTCGCCACTCGAGAACCGGGATCTACGTCGGCCAGGCGAGGCATCCCGTCATCGTGCCACCGGCGCGCCGGGGCACTCGCCGCAACGTTGCATTCCGGCCCGGACGCCGGCGGTCGCCGTGATCGCAGTCAGCGTTCGGCGTCCGCCGGCAGCGGCGTGGACACCGCGATGACGTCCAGCTCGCGTGTCGCGTGCCGGCTGCGCAGCAGCTTCTTGTCGATCTTGCCGACGCTGGTGAGCGGGATCGCGTCGGCGGACGCCCAGTACTCCGGGATCCACCAACGGGCGACTCGACCGAGCAGCCAGGCACGCAGCGCCTCGGGGTCGAGACGTGCCCCGGCGACCGGGACGACGACAGCGCACGGCCGCTCGTCCCAGCGCTCGTCCGGCACGCCGATCACCGCTACCTCGCAGATGTCCGGATGCGCCAGCAGCACGCCCTCCAGGTCGACCGAGGAGATCCACTCACCGCCGGACTTGATCACATCCTTGGCGCGGTCGGTCAGCCGCACGTAGCCGGACGGGTCGAGCGTGCCGAGATCACCGGCGCGTAGCCAGCCGTCGTGGAACTTGTCCGGGCCTTCGTCACCGACGTACGAGCCGGCGATCCACGGACCGCGCAGTTCGAGTTCGCCGATCGTCGTGCCGTCCGCGGGCAGCGGGGCGAGCGTGTCGGGGTCGACGATGCGGGCCTCCACGCCGGCCAGCACGCGTCCCTGTGACAGCCGCGCGGACATTGCCGTCTCGGCGGTGGCGTCCCGCGGCGGTCGGGCGACGGTGACCAGCGGAGAGGTCTCGGTCATCCCGTAGCCCTGCAGGATGGGGGCGCCGACCTCGGCGTCGAAGCCCTCGAGCAGCGTTCGGGTCGCGGGTGCGCCGCCGACGACGATGCGCCGCAGCGACGACATGTCGTGCCCTGGTTCGGTGCGCACCAGCCGCAGCACGTCGTTCCAGATCGTCGGCACGCCGTTGGCGAAGGTGATCCGCTCCTGCTCGACGGCGCGCACGATGGTGGCCGGTTTGAGGAAGCGGTCGAGCAGGATCATGTCGGCGCCGAACCAGAATCCGCTGTACGGGTAACCCCAGGCGGTGGCATGAAACATCGGGACGGCGATGAGCATCCGGTCATCGGCGCCGATCCGCAGTGCATTCTCGGTCGCCGACGACAGCGACTGCATGGCTATCGAGCGGTGGCTGTACGCGACCCCTTTCGGGTTGCCGGTCGTGCCGGTGGTGAAGCAGATGCTCGCCGCGTCCCGCTCGTCGACGTCGGCCCAGGCCCGCTCGTCCGGCTGCCCGGCGAGCAGTTCGTCGTAGCCGACGATGTGCTTTCCGCTGCCCTCGAACAGCGCCGCGTCGACGGCGCCATTGACCACGACGGTGTGCACCGTGCGCAGCTCGGGCAGCAGCTTCGCGATCGCCGGTAGGAGCGACTCGTCGACGAGCAGCACCCGGTCCTCGGCTGCGTTGATCGTGTAGCTCACCTGGTCGGGGAACAGCCGGATGTTCGCGGTGTGCAGCACCGCGCCCATCGCCGGCACGGCGAGGTAGGCCTCGAGATGCTCCTGGTTGTTCCACATGAAGCTGCCCACCCGCTCGTCACCGGTGATGCCGAGCGCGGTGAGTCCGTTGGCCAGCCGGGCGGCGCGGGCGCCGACCTTGGCGAAGGTGGCCCGGCGACGAGACCCGTCCGCTTGCTCGGTGGCCACCTCGCGCGTCGAGTGCCACTGCTGGCCGTGCCGCAGGATTGCCGCCACGGTCAGCGGAACATCCATCATGGTGCTCTTCATCGACCCTCCCAGACCGGTGCGCGCTTCTCCGCGAACGCGGTCGCGCCCTCGCGGGCGTCGCGGGACTCCGCTACCGGCCGGGCGACTTTCGTCTGTCGCTCGAACGCCTCCCCGGCAGGCCAGTCCGCCGAGTCCATGATGATCTTCTTGCTGGCCGCAACGGCGAGCGGGCCGTTCGCCGCGATCTTGCCGGCGAGCTCACGCGCCACGTCGAGGGCGGTACCGTCCGGGACGAGCCGGTTCACCAGGCCGAGCTCGAAAGCTCGTCGCGCGGGCAGGATCTCGCCGACCAGCGCCACCTCCATCGCCAGCGCCTGCGACACGCGACGGGGCAGCCGGAGCAGGCCGCCGCCAGCGGCGACCAGTCCGCGCTTGACCTCGGGAAGCCCGAACGACCCGCCCTCGGCAGCGACCACCAGATCGCAGGCGAGCACGATCTCGAATCCGCCGGCGAGCGCATACCCCTCGACCGCGGCGATCAGTGGCTTGACCGGGGGCCGCTCGACCAACCCGGCGAATCCCCGGCCTTCGACCACCGGGCGTTCGCCACGTACGAACGCCTTGAGGTCCATGCCGGCGCAGAACATCCCGCCCGCGCCGGTGATGATCCCCACCCGCAGGGCCGGGTCGTCGTCCAGCCGCTGCAACGCCGCCGCGATGCCGTGGGCGACGGCCCGGTCGACGGCGTTACGCGCCTGCGGGCGGTTGATCGTCACGGTGAGCAGCTCACCGGTCTGCTCGCTGCGGACCTCGTCGGACATCGATGACTCCTCAGGTCGGCGGGACGAAGACCGGGTAGCTCTCGCCTTCGGGCGGGTGCACGAATTGTGCGCGCAGCGGCGCACCGGCGTGCAGCTGCGCCGGGTCGGCACCGGCGATACGCGCCGACAGCCACGGGCCCTCGGCCAACTCGACGTAGCCGGTGAGGTAGGGCAGCTGGTCGGCGAAGGCGCGGTGCGGCGCGCTGTGCACCACGGCCCAGGTGATCAGCTGGGCGGTACCGGCCGCGGGCCGCCAGGCGAGCTCACCACCGCAGCCGGGGCAGTTCGTCGCCTGCGGGCCGAGCCACTTGTCGCATGCCGTGCAGCGCTGCAGCAGTAGCTTGTCGCCCTGTGCTGCGTCGAAGAACGGCGCGGTGTGCTCGTCGCGTTCGATCATCGGCCCATGCACGCCGGAGAGGTCTGCGGCCATCATGAGCCGCTCCGTTCGTGCGGCGATAGCACAAGCGTCGAATGATGGTCGAGGATGCCGCCGTTGCCGCTCACCATCAGCACGTCGTGTTTCGCGACCTGCCGCTCACCGGCCTGCCCGCGGGCCTGGATGACCGCCTCGGTCACCGGCGTCATGCCCCACAGGTAGTAGCTGGACAGCTGCCCGCCGCCGGTGTTGACCGGCAGGTCACCGCCCGGCGCGGTGTGCCCCTCCGCGACGTACTTGCCACCCTCGCCCTTCGGGCAGAACCCGTAGTCCTCCAAGGTGATCAGCACCGTGTACGTATAGCAGTCGTAGAGCTCGAGCAGATCCACGTCGGCCACGCTCAGCCCAGCCATCCGCAGCGCGGTCGGGCCGGAGACGGCCGCACCCGAGGTGAGCCCGAACTGCCAGCCCCGCTCCAGCGGTTGCCCCGGATGGCCTTGCGCGAAGCCCAGAATGTGCACCGGCGGCTGCGCCAGGTCGGCCGCGCGCCGGGCCGTGGTGACGATCACCGCGGCACCGCCGTTGGACACCAGGCAGCAGTCGAACAGGTGCAGCGGTTCAGCGATCCACCGCGAGCGCTGATGTTCCTCGAGGGTCAGCGGCGTGCGCATCTGCGCCAGCGGGTTCATCGTCGCCCACTGCCGCTGCGCCACCGCGATCGCGCCGAGCTGTTCGCTGGTGGTGCCGTAGGTCTCCATGTGCCGCCGCGCCGCCATCGCGTAGCGGACGTTCGGGCTGCCGGCGCCGGCGACGACCCGCAGCCCGGCGATCCCTTCCAACACGTGCTGGCGCCCGGCCCCGTATGCCTCACCGCTGGATCCACGCGGGCGTCGGGAGGCGTCGGCGAACACGCAGCCGACCGCCGTCGCCATGCCCGTCGAGACCGCCATCGCCGCATAGGAGATCATCGCGCCGGCGCTGGCCCCGAACGAGTTCATCTCGGCCAGCAACCGCAGATCTCGCAGGCCCAGCTCGTTCTGCAGCTGCAGCGTGACATCGTGCTTGAGGCCGTAACTCACGAGCAGGCCGTCCAACTCGGCCACGTCCAGCCCCGCGTCGTGCGCGGCGAACCGGACCGCCTGGGCGGCGAAGTCCGTCGCGGTGCGCCCGTACACCTTGCCGACCTCGGTGAGCCCCAGGCCCGCGATCGCAGCGCTGACTGCGGCCATCACACCTCCCGCTCGTCGAGTGTCTCCGCCTTGAGCAGATGCTTTTGCACCTTGCCCGACGGCGTGCGCGGCAACGTCGCGGCGAAGACGACCCGGCGGGACTCGTCGCGCACCTGCGCGTAGGTCAGACGATCGCCTCGGTAGCGCAGGTAGTCCTTGTCGGGATGCTTGGCGGCGTTGCCGTCGAATACGCGCAGGATATCCATCGGCTCGTGCCAATCAGCCTGTCGAAGCGCCGAGCAGCTGCAGCAGCTCGTCACCGGCCTCGTGCGGGACCAGGTGACCCACCCCGGCCAGCTCCAGATACTGCGCGTGCGGGATGAGCCGGGATAGCCGCATGCCGTTGCCGACGGGCATCAGCGCATCACGGTTGCCGTGCACGACCGTGGTGGGCACGCCAAGCCGGCGCAGCCGGCCCGCGCCGTGCCAGGACGCGATGGCGCGGACCTGGTCGAGCACCAGCTCGCGGGGCGTGACCCGTTGCATGATCTGCGGGATCAGCTCGTCGAGGATGTCCGGATGGCTGGCGGCGAACTCGGGGCCGGTGTAGCCACCCCATATCTGCGCGAAGAAGTCCGCTAGCGGTTGCCCGGGGGCTGGCCGGCTCAGCGCGGCCTGGAACGGCGCCAGATCGGGCATGATCTGTGCCGGCTTCGGCGGCATGGTGGCGACCAGGACGAGCCGCTCGACGTAACCCGGGTAGCGCAGCGCGAGCTCCTGCGCGATCATCCCGCCCATCGACAGGCCCAGCACGGTGGCCCGGTCGATGCCGCGGGCGCGCAGCACGTCGCGCGCGTCGTCGGCCAGGTCACCCACCGTGAACGGCCGGGGCGCCGAGCGGGACCAGCCGGTACCGCGGTTGTCGATGCGGATCACGTGGAAGGCGCGTTCCAGGCGGCGCAACCACTGGGCCGGCCAGAGCAGGCCGCTCGCCGTCCAGCCGTTGAGCAACAACAGGACCGGTCCGCTCCCGCTCTCGTGCCAGTTGACCACCGGGCGCCGGACCTGACCGTTCAGCTCGGGATGCAGCCGAGCGGCGTGCGCATGTTCCTTGGCGCGGCGCCGGTCGAGGCGGGTCGTCGTGCCGAATGCGGCCGCGGTGACGGAAAGTTGCAGCTCCGCCAATCGGCGCCATACCGCCTCGGTGCGAACGCCAAGCTCGACCGCCGCGGCGAACGGCTCGCTTGCGGCGAGCGGGAGCATGGCCTGGACGAGCCAGCGCTGCGCGGAATCCGGGATCGCGTCGCTGCTCATACCAGCTCCCGGCGCAGCACCTTGCCGGTCGCCGTGCGCGGCAACTCGTCGACGAACGCGACCACGCGCGGCACTTTGTACCGGGCCAGCCGCTGCGCAACGTACCCCTTGAGCTCCTCGGCGGCCACCCGCTGCCCCGGCTTGGCCACGACCACCGCCTTCAGCGCCTGCCCGAACCGCTCGTCGGCGACGCCCACGACGACGGCCTCCTCGACGCGCTCGTGCCGGTTGAGCAGCTCTTCCACCTCCGACGGGTAGACGTTCTCCCCACCAGACACGATCATGTCGTCCTCCCTGCCGTCCACGAACAGCCGGCCCCGCTGGTCGAAGTGGCCGAGATCCCCGGAGCAGACCAGCCCGTGGACGATCTCCTTTCCGCCGCCGCCGGTGTAGCCGTCGAAGCGGGCGGCGTTGCCGACGAAGATCCGTCCGGTGGCCGCACCGGTCACCGGGTGCCCGGCGTCGTCGAGGATCGTCACCCGCGCGCCGGGCGCCGGTCGTCCCGCGGTCGCCGGTGCTTCGCGCAGCTCTGCCGGGCCCGCGATGGTGGCGATCGCCACCTCCGTCGAGCCGTAGATGTTGTAGAGCACCGGGCCGAACCGGTCGAGAACCTCGGTGACCAGCCGACCGGGGATTGCCGAGCCGCTGGACGCGATGACCTTCAGCGGGTCCGTGTCCGCGGCGGCGAGCTGCGCCGGCGGCAGCGCACAGATCCGCTGCAGCATCGTCGGCACGACGGCCAGCACACGGGCCCGATGCCGCACCACGAGATCCAGGGTGCGCCCCGGGTCGAACTCCGGGCAGGTCACCACGGTCGCCGAGAGGCCGAGGCCCATGAGCAGCGCGGCCAGCCCCCAGGCGTGGAAGAACGGCGCCGGGATCACCATGGTGTCGCGGGCGCGCAGCGGGATCCGGCCCAGCAACGCGGCCACCCCGTCGACCGCCGGGCCGCCGGACGGCCGGGTGGCGCCCTTGGGGCGGCCGGTGGTGCCCGAGGTGAGGATCACCAAGCGGCTTTGCCGCGGCGCACGGCGCAGGGGCCCCCGGGGCGGCGACGCGATCAGCGACCGCAGCTCGTCCGCGCCGATCCGGGCCGGCGCGTCGAGCATGCCGGCGAACTCGTGGTCATGCAGCACCAGGTCGATCGCCTCGGCGGCGATCGTGTCCGACAGCTGTGCGGGGCCGAGCCCGGTGTTGAGGAACACGACGTCGGCACCCAGCCGGACGGCGCCGAGCAGCGCGTAACCGAACAGCGGGGAGTTCCGGCACAGCACCCCCACCCGGCTCTGCGACGTCACACCGCGCTCGGCCAACCCGCGGGCGAGGGCGGCAGAGCCGCGCCACAGCTGCCGGTAGGTCACCTGCTCGTCCGGCGTCACGATCGCCGGCGCGGCCGGGTAACGCGCGACCGAGGCGGCCACCGCGCCGAGCATGCCCGTGCCGTAGGGCAGCGCGGCGCACCATGCCCGGCCGACCCGATCCGGCCGTTCCGGGACGACGGCGTTGGCCCGCATGAACACCAGCGAGCTGCGCGCCTTTCCGGGCAGGTCCACCATGGGCCGCTTTCGCATCGACGTCGAAGTGCTTTAGCGAAAGTACGATAGCCTCGCGCGCCGATGATCTCAGCCTTGTGGTGGCTGAGCCGCCGTGACCCTGAGATCAATCGCGGTGAACTTGCGGCGACTCCTGAGCGATGCCGTCGGCGACGAGTCGCTCGATCTGCTCCGGTGTGCGGCCCAGCTCGGCGAGCACGGTCCGAGTCTGCGCACCGAACATCGGCATCGCAGCCAGCTGCGGCACGCGCAGCTGTTCCGAGCGAATCGGATAGCGCTCGACCAGCACCTGCTCCGGCGTGCCCATCACCTGCGTGATCTCGTAGAGATTGCGACTGCGAATCCCGGGATCGTCGGGCAGCTCGGGGATCCGGCGCATCGCACCGGCAGGCACGCCTGCCGCCTGCAGCTCGCGGGCGACCTTCTCCGCAGAACGCTCGCGCACGAAACCGGCCAGCTGTTCGGCCGGATCCGACCCGGTCGGTACGCCGAGCACCCGGCGCAGCGTGGCGAGTTGCTCGGGAGTCTGCGGGTCGACGATGCACCACTCGTCCGCGCCGGCCGCCTGCAGCACGATCTGGTCCAGCAGGTGCGTTGCCACGTCGCCGGGCGGCCGCGCCGCGCCGGGCGCGACGGACTCGGTGGCCAGCAACTCGGCCAGTTGCACCAGCGCGACATCGGATTGGGCCACCGTGACATGGGCAGCGCGGCCGGTGCGAATCCGGTCGAGCAGGCAAGCGAGCGCGGCGACGGCGCACACCCGGCCGACCAGATGATCGGGGTAGATCGTGATGCCGTCGGCGAAGTAGTCGGAATCCGCATTCGCGCGCCACAGCCAGGTCTGGCCCGTAGCAGCGCGCACCAGCGGGCCGTAACCCATCGCGGTGCGCCAGGGGCCGGTGTCACCGAAGGCGCTCGTCTCGACGCACACGACCCGCGGGTTGATCGTGAGGAGCTCGTCATAGGAGATGCCGAGCCGCTCGACGGTTCCAGGTTTGAAGTTGGACGTCACGATGTCGGCGCGGCGGACCAGCTCGTAGAACAGCTCCCGGCCCAGCTCGCTACGCAGATCCAGGCCGACCGACTCCTTGCCACGATGCCCGCGGGCAAGCGCCGGCGTGACGGAGTCGAACGAGCGGCGCATGCCGTCGGGGAAGTTGGTGTTCTCGACCCGGATCACCCGCGCGCCCTGCTCGGCGAAGAGCTCGCCGACCACGGCACCAGCCACGATGACCCCGAGATCGAGCACCGTCAGACCGCTCAACGGATACCGCCCGGACGCCCCGCTGCCCGGTAGCTGCCAGCCGACGGCCGGCTCGTCGTCCGAGGGTGAGCGTGGCACGGTTCGCCTGCCGTTGATGCAGGCCATTCCCTCGGCGGCGATCACCGACCGCCCGTCCAGCCGACCCACGTCGGTCAACAGGCCGGCGTGCTGGAAATGCTCCTCGTCCAGCACGTCGCCGAGCGAGAGCACCGCAGCGGCCGGGATGCGTCGCTGCCGGCACTGCTGCACCAGCTCGGCGCAGGTCATCCGCGCGAAGAAGTCGCGCAGCATGGGCAGGATCAGATCCGCGTGGGCCAGCCGTCCGGGGTTGGTGAGCAGCTCGTCGCCCAGCAACGGCGCGGGGCTGCCCATCCAGTCCAGCAGCGACAGCCACTGGCCCTTCGCCAGCACGCACACCCGGACGTACCCGTCGCGCACCCGGTAGATCGGGTACAGGTGCGCCGCATCCGGGCGATCGGACGCATCCAACAGGTCCGGCGTCCCGGAGCCGCTCATCCCGTACGAGGGATCCAGGCAGACCGCGCCGCACTCGAAGATCGAGCAGTCCAGCACCGCGCCCGGCCGCTGCGCACCGGTGAACGACCGGTACACGGCGACCATGATCGCCCAGACGATCTGCTGCGCCGCGCTGCGGGTGAAGATCTCCCCGGGCTGCAGCAGCGGCGGGCGCCCGGGCTCGCCCGAGCGCGACAGCGTGCCGCTGAGCGCCTTGTAGACGGCCTCGGTGCCGATCCAGCCCGCGCGCTCGCCGGTCAGGCCGAAGTCGGTGAGCACCGCGATCACCAGGTGCGGATGCTCCTCGGCGATCTGCATGATGTCGGCGAACCCACAGGCCGCGGCTGCTGCCGGCGTCACGATCAACGCGTCGGCGCCGCCCAACCGGTCCGCGAGCTGCGTCCGCGCCGCCGACGGGTCATCCGGCACGGTGCTGAAACGCTTCCCGCGCGACTCCAGCAGATCGCGCAGCGGGCGGGCGGAGTCGCTCGCACCGTCCGCCCGCAGCACCTGCACGTCCGCGCCGAGATCGACGAAGGACTTGCCGAGCGACGGCAGCGCGTCGTCGGCGAGCGTGACGATCCGCAGGCCGGCCAGCGGCGCGGCTGTCATTGCCGCACCTCGTCGAACGGGACGTCCTTCGACGGGTCCGCCTCCTTCGGCAGGCCGAGGATCCGCTCGCTGATGATGTTCCGCTGGATCTGGTCGGTGCCGCCGCCGATCGAGGTGAAGTAGGCGTCGAGGGTGAAGAAGTTCGCCAGCTCCGCCTCGTTCGGCGGCTCGGTGTGCTCGTCGAGCAGTGTGGCCGCGCCGACGATGTCGCGGCGGACGCGCGCCGTACCGTGCAGGATCCGCGACATCGCGAGCTTGCCCATCGACACCGATGCCGGGTCTGCGCCGCGTCCCTCGGCCGCGTAGCGGACCGTGTTGAGGCGCGCCGCGGCCCGCGCGGCGTAGACGTCCGCGAGCGCCGCGACGGTCGCCGCATCGTCGAGCTTGCCGTGCCGACGCGCGAGCCCGATCAGGTCGTCCGCCGTACCGATGTAGCGAGGGTCCGCCGCGCGCGAGCCGACACCGCGCACGCCCATCACCGACCGCTCGAAACCGAGCGCGGTCATCAGCGTCTGCCATCCCGCGTTGACCTCGCCCAGCCGGTTGGTGTCGTCGACGAACGCGTCGGTGAGAAAAACTTCGGTGAAGTGCTCGTCTCCCGTGATCTGCACAATCGGACGCACCTCGACACCGGGCTGGCGCATCGGGAGCACGAAGAACGTGATCCCCCGATGCTTCGGCACGCTGCGATCGGTGCGCCCCGCGAGCAGGCCGAAGGTCGCGCGCTGCGCGCCCGAAGTCCATACTTTCTGGCCGTTCACCCGCCACCGGTCGCCTTCGCGTACCGCGCTCGTGCGCAGGCTCGCGAGGTCCGAGCCGGCGCCGGGCTCGCTGTAGAGCAGGCATCCGGTCGCCGCTCCGGTCAGCAGGTCACGCAGGTAGGTCCGCCGCAGCGTGTCGGAACCGAGGTGGTAGATGACCCGCGCGTGCAGGTTGGTGCGATCGGCCCGGCCGGGTGCGCCCACCCGCGCAAACTCGTCGCCCACGATCTCCGCGTCGGGCACCGACAGCTCCCGGCCGAACCACTCCCGGCTCCAGGTCGGCACCAGCCAGCCGGCGTCGAGCGCGGCCTCGCGGAACCGTCGCAGATCAGCCCCGCCCTGCCAGTTCTCATCCAGCCAACGGCGCACCTCGTCCCGGGCAGTCACGAGCCGGCCTCCGGCGTGAGTACACAACTGGAGCGGAGCGACGGAGGCCGGCGGGCTAGCACAGTCACGGGTGCACCTGCTCGCCGGCAACGCGCTGTACGTACTCGGCACGCAGCCGGGCGGGCTCGCCGAAGATGTACCGGTCGGACTCCGCGCGCCGCCGGTACAGGTGGGCGCTGCACTCGACGGTGAACCCGATGCCGCCGTGCACCTGGATGTTCGCCGCGGCGACGTCGGCGAACTTGTCGGCGCAGTAGAACGCGGCCAGGGCGAGCAGCTCCGCCGCGTCCGGCGACTCGGCGACGTATGCGGCGATCGCCAGCCGGACCACCGACAGCGCCGATTCCGCGTCGACGTAGCAATCCGCGAGGATGTGCTTGATCGCCTGGAAGCTGCCGATCTCCCGGCCGAACTGCACGCGCTGCCGCGCGTAGTCGACGGCCTGGTCGAGTGCGGCGCGAGCACCGCCTGCGCATTCTGCGGCCACCGCCAGCCGCCCGGCTGCCAGCATGCGTCCGAAGGCCGCGCGTGCCGCGTCACCCTCGGCAAGCGCGATCGCCGAGGCGGCATCTGCGCTGACGTCGGCGTAGCCGCGGGTCAGATCGAAGGACACCCGCGGCGTAACGGCAAACTCGCTAGCAACAACGATGCGATCGCCGCCGTCGCCGACCAGCAGGATGACATCGGCGAGGTCACCGTCGAGGACGTACCGGAACTGTGCGTAGTCGCCCACCCAGGCCACCGCGGCGATCCGCTCACCGGACCCGATCGCCGCGAGCAGCTGACCGGCCGGCGCACCCGCGCCACCCTCGACCAGGCCGGCCAACAGCGCCGGCGCGAGCACCCCGCTCGACAGGAACGGCACCGCGGCCAGCTCCGCGCCGAGCGCCTCGGCCACGCGTCCTGCCTCGACGAGCGATGCACCGGCGCCGCCGAACGCATCCGGCACGAGCAGCGCGCCGATGCCCAGCTCGGCCGACAGCTGCCGCCACTGCTCCCGGGCCGCGCTGGCGTCGCGGATCCGTCCCGGCCGGGCGACGGTGGGCTCGGGCAGGCGTTTGCGGCAGTAGCCGCGGATGCCCGCGGCGAACTCGTCGAGTTCGCCCGCCGTCATGGTCGTCATCGGCTGGAGTTCCCTTCGACGGGGGCGTAGCGCTGGCGCAGCGCCTCCTTCGCGACCTTGCCGGCGGCGTTGCGCGGCAACGCGTCGACGACCTCCAGCGCGGTCGGCAGCTTGTACCGGGCGAGGGAGCCGGTTGTCCAGGTCCGCAGCGCGTCGATGTCAAGCGTCGAGCCGGCGCGCAGCGCGGCGACGGCCACCGGGGTCTCGCCCCACTTCGGGTGCGGCCGTCCGATGACGCTGACCTCGACGATGTCGGGATGGCCGGCCAGCGCGTTCTCGACCTCGGCGCAGTAGACGTTCTCCCCACCTGAGATGATCATGTCCTTGACCCGGTCGACGACGTAGACGAAGCCGTCCTCGTCCACCCGTACGAGGTCGCCGGAGTGGAACCAGCCGCCGGCGAAAGCCTTCTCGGTCGCCTCCGGGTTACGCCAGTAACCCTGCATGACGGTAGGGCCCTGGTACACGATTTCGCCGATCTCGCCTGGCGGAACGTCGTTCATCGCGGTGTCGACGACCCTTATCGCGATGGTGGCCACCGGCCGGCCGACCGAGCCGATCTTGCGCAGCGCGTCGGCGCCCTCCAGGGCGCAGGTGACCGGCGACATCTCCGTCTGCCCGAACAACGCGACGTTGAGCGCGTCCGGGAAGACCTCGGCCATCCGGCGCAGCAGCGTCTCCGCGGCCGGGGCTGCCCCCCAGCTCATCACCCGCAGCGCCGACAGGTCACGCCGAGCGACGCCGGGGTCCGCGCAGAGCGCCTGCCACTGCGCAGGTACCAGGAACACCGTGCTGACCCGCTCGCGCTCGAGCACGTCCAGCACCGTCGTCGGGTCGAACGCGCCGCTGGGCTCGATCACCAGGGTGCCGCCGACGAGGATCATCGCCACGATCGAGCCGACGGCGCCGATGTGGAACATCGGTACAGCCACCAGGTTCACGTCGCCCTCGGCGCACAGCCGCCACGCCCGGATGACCGTGATCGCCTGCCCCTGCAAGTTCCGATGCGCGAGCACCGCGCCCTTCGGCCGACCCGTCGTGCCCGAGGTGTACATGATCAGCGCCGGGGTTTCCTCCGCAACGTCCACCGGCTGCTGTGATTCGCCCGCCTCGGCGAGCAGGGAGTCGTAGTCCTCGGCGCCCGGCCATTGCGCCGAGCCGACGACGACCGTGGGCAGCCGGCGCGCGCCTTGTGCGGCGGCCTGCTGCGCCACCTGCGCGGTGCCGTCGTCGGCGACGAGCAGCGCTGCGCCCGAGTCGTCGAGCAGGTAGGCCACCTCCGGCGCGGTGAGCCGGAAGTTCACCGGCACCGCGCTCGCCCCCAGCAGGTTGGCCGCAAGCACCGTCTCGAGGAACTCGGGCCGGTTCGTCGTGAGCAGGGCCACGCGGTCGCCGAAGGACACGCCGCGCCGCGCCAAAGCGCCGGCCAGGGCGTGCACCCGATCACGCAGTTCCCGCCAGGTCGTGGTCCGTCCCTGGAAGCGCAGCGCGGCCCGATCGGGTATGGCGAAGGCGTGCCGCTCGAGGTGCGCGGTCCAGTGGTTGCGCCGCCCTGGGTGTGCGTCGGTGCTGATCGTCATGCGCAGATCCGCTCGATGATCGTGCCGTTGGGAGGTGCCCCGTACTCTAGACCGCAGTGATCAACAAAGGACGGGGAGGCAGCGGTGACCGACATCGACGAGACGCCCCGGACGGTGGCGGTGCTGGGCGCCGGGGTGATCGGCATGTCGTGGGCGACCCTGTTCGCCGCCCGCGGGCTCACCGTGCGCGTCTGGGATCCACGCGATATCCGCGACGAACTCCGGGAGAGCGTCACCCAGTTCGCCGGGGCGCTGCCCGAAGGGCCGCGCGACCCGGCCGAGCTGCTCGCGGCAATCGAGGTCTGCGACGACGTCGCGAGCGCCGTCCGCGACGCTCAGGTCGTGCAGGAGAACGGCCCGGAGCGCATCGAGCTCAAGCGCGAGCTCTACTCCACCGTCGAGGCGCACGTCGGGCCGGAGGCGTTCATTTTCTCCTCCACGTCGGGCATCATGCCCAGCGATCTCGCCGAGAAGCTGGCGCACCCCGGACGGCTGCTCATCGGGCATCCGTTCAACCCGCCCCACGTCCTCCCGCTGGTCGAGGTCGTCCCTGGCGCGAAGACCGACCCGGCGACGGTCGAGGCCGCCGTGGCTTTCTACACCGCGCTCGGGAAGGTGCCGGTGGTGCTGCACAAGGAGATCGGCGGCTTCGTCGCGAACCGCCTGCAGTCGGCGATCTTCCGCGAGTCGGTCTACCTCGTGCTCGAAGGGGTCGTCTCGGAGGAGGAGCTCGACCGGATCGTCACCGAGTCGATCGGCGTGCGCTGGGCGACCGCCGGACCGTTCCAGAGCATGCACCTCGGCGGCGGCCCCGGCGGGCTCCGGCACATGTTCGAACACCTCGGGCCCGGCATGCGGCGGCGGTGGAAGTCGCTGGGCGATCCGGAGCTGACCCCGGAGGCGGCGGACCGGCTGGCGAGCGAGATAGAGGCGCGGTTCGCCGGGCGCAGCTACGCCGAGCTCACCGCCGAGCGCGACCGGGCGCAACTCGCCGTGCTGGCCGCACGGAAACGCATCGCCGAGCCGCCTACGGGCCCGGCCTGAGCCGGCAGGAGACCCCGTGCGCATCGACCAGGTCCGGCGGCTGCAGACCACACCGATCGGAGCACCCGCCTACCCGGGTGGCGGGTCCTACCGCTTCTACGACCGGGAGTACTTCAACATCGTCTACCGGACCGATCCCGAGGCGCTGCGGGCGGTCGTCCCGGAGCCGCTTACCGTCGCCGAGCCACTGGTCAAGTTCGAGGTGATGAAGATGCCGAACGTGACCGGCCTCGGCAGCTTCAACGAGTCGGGCCAGGTGCTCCGGGTGGAGTACGAGGGGCAGCCCGCCGACTACCTGCATGCCATGTACGTCGACAGCCTCGCCTCGATCGCCAGCGGCCGCGAGATCAGCGCCTACCCCAAGAAGCTCGGCGCGCCGTCGCTCTACGTGGACTCCGACACCCTCGTCGGCACGCTCGACTACGGCACGCTGCGGGTGGCGAACGCGACGATGGGCTTCAAGCACGCCCCGCTGGCCGAGGAGGACGCCCGGGCCGAGATCACCGCCCCCACCTACGCGCTGAAGATCGTTCCCGGCTACGACCGGCGCCCCCGCATCCTCGAACTCGTCCGCAGCCAGATCCCCGACGTCACCGTGAAAGAAGCGTGGACCGGGCCGGCCCGGCTGCAGCTGTTCGAGCACGCGCTGGCGCCGCTGGCCGACCTGCCGGTGCGCGAGGTGGTCTCGGCCAGCCACATCCGCGTCGACCTCACCCTCGGCCGATTCACCCCGGTCTTCGACTACCTGGCCGAGGAGCCGCCAGCATGACGGTGCTAGCCCGCCGGCCTCCGTCGCTCCGCTCCAGTTGTGTGCTCACGCCGGAGGCCGGCTCATGACAACGGCCCTCGACGGCATCCGCGTCGTCGAGCTGGCCAGCTGGATGGCCGGGCCGGGAGCGACGGCGATGATGGCCGACCTCGGCGCGGACGTCGTCAAGGTCGAGCCATTGCGCGGTGACGCGATGCGCGGCGCGACCCGTCAGCCGGAAGGCGACGGAGTGCCGAAAGTAGACGCCAGCTTCCAGCACGACAACCGCGGCAAGCGCGGTATCGCGGTCGCGGTGAACAAGCCCGAGGGCGCCGATCTGGTGCGTCGGCTGGCGTCGCGGGCCGATGTGTTCGTCTGCAACCTGCTGCCGCGCCGGCAGCTGAAATACGGGCTGGACAGCGACTCGCTGCTCGCGCTGAACCCGCGGCTGGTGCACGCGACGCTGACCGGCTACGGCGTCACCGGCCCGGACGTCGAGCGAGCGGGCTACGACATCACCGCGTTCTTCGGCCGCGGCGGACTGGTGCACACGATGGCCGAGCCCGGCAGCTGGGCGCCGCGGGTGCGGCCGGCGATGGGTGACCACGCCGCGTCGCTGGCGTTGTTGTCCTCGGTGCTGGCGGCCCTGCGGCTCGTCGAGCGCACCGGCGCCGGCCAGGTCGTCGACGTGAGCCTCTACGCCACCGCGGCCTGGATGATGGCCACCGACCTCGCGGCGACCCTGGTCGACGGGAACAACCCCACCCAGCTGGGACGACGCGGGCGCCCGCATGCCCTGCACGGATCCTTCAAGACCGCCGACGAGCGCTGGGTGCTGCTGTTCATGCCGGAAGAGCGGTGGTGGCCGGCCTTCTGCGACGCGGTCGGCCGGCCGCGGTGGCGCAGCGACGAGCGGTTCGCGACCTACCCGGCCCGCAAGGCGAACATGTCCGAGCTGACCGACGAGATGGACCAGCTCTTCGCCGAGCGGACGCTGCGCGAATGGGGTGAGCTGTTCGACGCGCACGGGTTCATCTGGGGACCGGCTGCGACCGTGGCCGAGTTCGCCGCCGACCCGCAGGCCGAGCAGATCGGGTTGTTCCCGACGCTGGAGACGCCGGCGGGGCCCATCCGGACGGTCAGCCCACCGTTGTCGATCGCCGGCGCCGATGTGCGGCCGCGAGGGCCGGCCCCGGAGATCGGTCAGCACACCGCCGAGGTGCTCAGCGAACTCGGGCTCTCCGACGACGAGCTGCGCTCCTTCGCCGCCGGCGACGTGATCGGTCTGCCGTGATCTGTACTGGGATGCGCATGACCGAGCCGCTGCGGTCACCGACATAATCACCGGCGACGCTCGACCACAGGAGAAGTAGATGGCGATCGAGACGAGCCCCCTCGCAGTGTCGCACCCCGTCGCTGCGGGGGCGACCCGGTGAGCGCCCCGCCGGCATGGCGCCAGCTCTACGACGCCGTCGAACGCGAGGTCTCGCCGCGGCTGAACTCGCTGGTGCGATCCCCCGAGTTCGCGCAGGCCAGCGCGCTGGCGGCCAAGGCCCGGTCGGCCGTGCGCGACCGCGTCAATACCGGCTACGCCAGGTTCTGGCATCTGGTGAACCTGCCCGCCGGCACCGACCTGCAGCGGCTGCGCGCCCAGGTCGGCGCGCTGGATCGCGAAATCCGGCGGCTGAGCCTGCAGGCCCAGCAGGCCCAGCAGGCCGACGAGAAGATCGAGGAGGTGATCGACCGTGCCGTCCGTCCCGAACCCGATAAGCGCCCTCGACCGCGTGCGCCGCGAAGTCGAGCGAAACGCCCTGCGAGCCCGTAACGGCATCCGCCTGGCCACCGGGATCTCGCATCCGGAGCTCGGGCAGACGCCGAAGGACGTCGTGTGGCAGCAGGGCCGCAGCGAGTTGTGGCACTACCGAAACGACGACGTGCGGGTCTCGCCGCCGCTGCTGATCGTGTTCAGCCTGGTCAGCCGCAGCTACATCCTTGACCTCCGCCCGGGCAACAGTTTCATCGAGCAGCTGCTCGCCGCCGGCTTCGACGTGTACCTGCTCGACTGGGGCGTGCCCGACGAGCGCGACGCGGCCAACCAGCTCGAGGACTACGTCGACGACTACCTGCCGGCGGCGATCCGGCAGGTGCGCCGAGGCGCCGGAGTCGATCAGATCAACATGCTGGGGTACTGCTTCGGCGGGGTCCTCGCGGTGCTGCACGCGGCCCACCATCTGGACTCGCCGCTGCGCAGCCTGACCGTGCTGACCACTCCGGCTGACCTGCAGCAGCTGGGCCCCCTGGCTGATGTGCTCCGGCTCGGCGGGCTCGACGTCGACACCGTGCTGGACGCCAACGGGAACGTGCCCCCGGAGATCATCCTGCAGGGGTTCCGTGCGCTGACCCCGACCGCGGAGGTGACCAAGTACGTCGACCTCTGGGAGCGGCTGTGGAGCGACGAGTATGTCGCGGCCTATCAGGCGATGACCGGGTGGGCCACCGACCACATTCCGCTGGCTGGCGGGGTGGCGCGGCAGCTCGCGCAGATGATGAGCGACAACGCGATCATCAACGATCGGCTGGTACTCGGCGGGGACCGGGTGCACCTGTCCGACATCGAGCTGCCGTTCCTGCACGTCGTCGGCAACCGCGACCACATCGTCCCGTTAGCGTCCGCGGCCCCGCTGATCGGGCTGATCGGGTCGCCGGACAAGCATGAGCTCCGCCTGGACGCGGGACACGTGGGCCTGCTCGTCGGCAGGACCGCGGCGAAGACGACCGTCCCGACGATCATGGATTTCCTGCGGCAACGGAGCGAGGTGACGCGCGCGTGAACATCATCGCGTTGGACCCGGAGCACATCGACGCGCTGATCGACTTCTTCGGTCAGCTTCCCGACGGCGACCTCACGTTCATCAAGGAGGACGTCACCGACCCGGACGCGGTCCGCGGCTTGGTGCGCCGTCCCGCGCAGCAGTGGCTCGCGCTGGACGGCGAGCAGGTCGTCGGGTATGCCGCGGTGCGGCCGTTGCCGGGCTGGTCGGATCACGTCGGCGAGCTGCGGCTGGTGGTGCATCCGCGACGTCGGCGGGGCGGCGTCGGCCGGGCGTTGGCCCGGCACGCGCTGACCGAGGCGGTGCGCGCCGGACGCCGCAAGGTGGTGGTGGAACTCGCCGCCGATCAGGAACACGCGCTCGCGATGTTCTCCTCGCTGGGGTTCACCGGCGAGGCCCTGCTACGCGACCACATCCGCGACCGCCGCGGCGACTTGCGTGATCTGGTGATGCTCGCCCACTTCGTCGACGAGAACTGGGCCGCCATGGACACCGTCGGCGTGGCGGACGAACTCGCGGTCGAAGGGACGGCGGGATGACCATCCTCGACCGCTTCCGCCTCGACGACCGCCCGCCCGTGGAGGGCGGGATGCTCACGACGTGATGAGCGGACAAATGACCAGCCCGACCACCCGCTTCGAACGCGGCAGCAGAGCGCCCAACCAGCTGCTCTACTACACCGATCCGGCACGTGCCGTCGTCGACTTGGGGCTCCTCGTCCAAGCCTCGCCGCTCGTAGTCGGGCTGCCCCGCGGCGACGGTCACCCGGTGCTCGTGCTGCCCGGGCTGCTCGCGACGGACAGCTCCACCCGGGTGTTGCGGGGCGTCGTTCGTGGGCTCGGTTACCGCGCCTACGGATGGCGGCTGGGCCGAAACGTCGGCCCCACCGCACGGGCGGTCCACGGCATGTCCGAGCGACTCGACCGGTTGGCCGACCGCTTCGGCACGTCCATCTCACTCATCGGATGGAGCCTCGGCGGGATCTACGCGCGGCAACTCGCCAGGCGCACGCCGCACGCGGTCCGCCAGGTCATCACGCTGGGTAGCCCGATCCGGCTGGCGCGGCGCGAGCAGAGCCGGGCCGATCGGCTGTTCCGCCGCTACTCCCACCTGCACGTCGAGACGTGGAACCTGCCGCTCGAGGGCGGCGAGGGCCACTTGCCGGTACCCGCCACGTCGATCTACTCGCAGCTGGACGGCATCGTCGCATGGCGGTCCTGTCTGGACGAACCCGGGCCACGCACGGAGAACATCGCCGTGCTCGCCAGCCATCTCGGCTTCGGCCACCACCCCGCAGTGATCTGGGCGGTCGCCGACCGCCTCGCCCAGCCGGCAGACACCTGGAAACCGTTCCGCGCCCCGCTGCTGCTTCGCCCGTGCTTTCCCAAACCGGCCGGCGCGGACCGGACGACGGAGATAACCCCGTTGTCGTAAGGGCGTCACGTCATCCGCGGCAATAGGGCGTGAATCAGGTGCGGCCCGGGTTCGGCGAAGGATCGCTCGAGCTGCACCGTCAACTCCTCGGCCGTCGTGACGAGCGTTGACGGAACACCCATTCCGTTGCCGAGCGCCACGAAGTCGATTCGCGGCCGGGTCAGGTCCAGCAGGTTGCCAGCGGCGGGGCTCTGCGCATCCGCGCCGACCCGCTGCAATTCCATCCGCAGGATCGCGTACGCGCCGTTGTCGAGGATCACGACCGTCGTGTTCAGGCTTTCCCGGGCCATGGTCCACAACGCCGAAATCGTGTACATGGCGCCGCCGTCGGCCTGCACCGCCAGCACTGGACGGTCCGGGCAGGCGACCGCTGCGCCGACCGCGAGCGGCACGCCTTGGCCGATCGCACCACCGGTGAGGGTGAGCACGTCATGTCGAGGGGCACCGGCGAGATACCGCTCGAGGAAGCCCCCCGATGTAGCGCCCTCATCTGAGATGATCGCGCCTTCGGGCAGCACGGCCGCCACCGCAGCGGCAAACGTCTCGGGCGTCAACGCACCGGCGGGTCGGGCAACGCGCGACGCTGGTTGCCGCGGCGCGTCGGCATCTGCCCCGAGCTCGTCAGCCACTCGGGCCAGCGCTGACACGACATCGTCGCCCGGCTCGGCAAGCACGTGCACCTGGCAGCCGCTCGGAGTGAGCACCGAGGCCTTGCCCGGATAGCCGAAGAACGACACCGGCGCGAGCGCGCCGGCGAGAACGAGATGGCGCGCGCCGGCGAGCTGCGCCTGCGCCATCTCGGCGAAATACGCCAACCTGGCCACGAACGGCACTCCGGCCCCGCGTTGCATTCGGGCGGGGAAAACCTCCGCGAACTGCGCCGCTCCAGTTGCCGCGGCTACCCGGCCCGCGGCGACCAGCCCGGGCTCGCGCAGCGCATCACCGCCGAGCAGCAGCACCGGGCGCTCACCGGAACGCCCGGAACGCAGCGCACCGACCACCGACGACACCGCATCGGAGCCGACCGCGCGCAACCGTCCCGTCGGGCGCGGCGGGGCCGGTTCCGCACCCTCCGTCCAGGACACGTCCGCCGGCAAAATCAGATTGGCCAGCCGACCTGGTGGCCCATATGCAGCGGCCACCGCGGCGGCACCGTCGTAGGCAACATCGGTAGTCGAGTCGCAGCGACGGGTCCAACCCTCGAGCGCGCTCGTGACGGACTCGATGTCGCTCTGCAGCGGCGCGTCGAAGCGCTGGTGGTAGGTGGCGTGGTCCCCGATCACGTTGACGATCGGCGTGCGGGCTCGGCGCGCGTTGTGCAGGTTCGCGAACCCGTTGCCGAGGCCTGGCCCGAGGTGTAGCAGCGTGGCCGCGGGTTTGCCCGCCATCCGGCCGTAGCCGTCCGCCGCGCCGGTCACCACGCCTTCGAACAAGCCGAGCACCGCCCGCATCCCCGGTACCCGGTCCAGCGCCGCGACGAAATGCATCTCGGACGTACCCGGGTTGGCGAAGCAGACTTCGACGCCGCTGTCGACAAGAGTGCGCAGCAGAGCCTCCGCGCCGTTCATGACGAGCGTGGGCGCCATCCCAGATGTATACCGCAGTATCCGCAGGCAAGGGCGAATGAGACGTGAGCCTGCCGTTCTTCCGGATGGCGCCTTGACTGTGTGGGCCCGATCTTGTTGTGATGGTGTTCACCCGGGAACACGGGCCGTCGAATCGTGTCCGTCCCACGGTGACTTAGGGAGGGTGTCATGGGCGCTGCGCCGGAACTGCAGAAGGGCCTCAGCCAGCGGCAGCTGAACATGATTGCGATCGGCGGGGTGATCGGAGCCGGCCTGTTCGTCGGCGCCGGGGTCGTAATCAACACCACCGGACCCGGGGCGTTCATCACCTACGCCGTCACCGGTTTGCTGATCATTCTGGTGATGCGGATGCTCGGCGAGATGGCGACGGCCAACCCGTCGACCGGCTCGTTCGCCGACTACGCGCGAACGGCGCTGGGCGGCTGGGCCGGGTTCTCGGTGGGCTGGCTCTACTGGTACTTCTGGGTCATCGTGGTCGGCTTCGAAGCGGTCGCGGGAGCCAAGGTACTCACCTACTGGTTCAACGCCCCGCTGTGGCTGCTCTCGCTGGGCTTGATGACGCTGATGACCGCGACCAACCTGTTCTCCGTCTCCTCGTTCGGGGAGTTCGAGTTCTGGTTCGCCAGCATCAAGGTTGCGGCGATCTGCGTCGTGCTCGGGCTCGGGACGCTGTTCGTATTCGGCCTGTGGCCGCACCGCCATATGGACTTCAGCAATTTGACCGCGCACGGCGGGTTCTTCCCGCACGGCGTCGGCCAGATCTTCTCGGCGATCGTGGTAGTGATCTTCTCGATGGTCGGGGCCGAGATAGCGACGATCGCGGCCGCGGAGTCGCCGAATCCGGCTCGGGCGATCGCCCGAGCGACGAACTCGGTGATTACCCGGATCGCGATCTTCTTCGTCGGCTCGGTGTTCCTGATCGTGGTGATCGTGCCGTGGGACTCGGACAAAGTCGGCGCCTCGCCCTATGTCGCGGCGTTCCAGGCGTTCGGCATTCCGGCAGCGGCCGATGTCATGAACGCGGTCGTGCTCACCGCGGTCCTGTCCTGTTTGAACTCGGGGCTGTACACGGCCTCGCGGATGCTGTTCGTGCTGGCCGCCCGCCGGGAGGCACCGCTGCAGCTGATCAAGGTGAATCGGCGCGGGGTGCCGTACCTGGCGATTCTCGGCTCCACCGTCGTGGGCTTCTTGTGCGTCATCGCGGCTAAGGTCTCGCCGAACACGGTGTTCCTGTTCCTGCTCAACTCGTCGGGCGCGATCATCCTGTTCGTCTACCTGCTGATCGCGATCTCCCAGATCGTGCTGCGGCGCGAGACTCCGGCGGAGCAGATGAAGGTCAAGATGTGGTTCCACCCGTACCTGTCGATCCTCGCCGTCGCCGGGATGCTCGCCGTGCTGGTGCAGATGGGTTTTCAGCACGATGCGCGCTCGCAGCTGCTGCTGAGCCTGCTGGCCTGGGGTGTGGTCCTCCTGCTGTACCTGATCACCCGCTGGCGCGCCCGCGCGGCGGCCGCGCAGGCCGAGCGCACCGAGCCAGCCGTGCCGGCCGGTCCGGCGCGGCGGGTGCTGGTGCTTGCGAACGAGACGGTCGCGGCCGACGAGCTGCGTGAGGAGCTGCGCAGCATCGACCGGGCCGGCCGGGCCGAATACTACGTGTGCGTGCCGGCCAATCCGGTCGACACCGGCCAGGCCGAGCACAAAGGTGCGGCGTTCATCTGGCCGGCCACCGTCGAGGCAGCCCAGGAGCGACTGGACTACACGCTGTCCGCGCTGCGCGCCGAAGGGCTTGTCGCTGACGGCGCGCTCGGTGACTACCGTCCGCTGCGCGCCCTCGCCGACGCGGTGGCCGAGTTCCACCCGGATCAGCTGGTGATCTCCACCCATCCCGTCGAGAGCTCGGTCTGGCTGCGCTACGACGTCGTGGATCGGGCCCGCGCCGACTACCAGATCCCGGTGACCCACGTCATCGCGCGCACGCCGGTCCTTGTCGGGGCCAGTCCCGTCGCGGAGCCGAGCCCGTGACGATCGTCGTCGGCTGTCACCCGCGCGAGGGCAACGCCGGTGTAGTCAGGCTCGCCGGGCTGCTCGCCCGCAGCCTGGGGGATCAGCTCGTGGTCTGCGCCGTTACCCCGACGCCATGGCCGCCACGCCCGGGCGCCGTGGACGCACCGTACCGGGACAGCCTGCAGAACGCGGCTGAGCAGGCGTTGCTGCAGGCCCGCAGCCGACTGGACGCCGACGTCGAGGCAGAGTTCGTCGTCCGGCAGGCTCGCTCGGCCCCCGCCGGGCTGTGCGAGCTCGCCGGCGAACTCAGCGCCGCCCTGATCGTGGTGGGATCGTCGCGATGGGGGGCGGTCGGGCAGGTCGTGCCGGGCACGGTCACCGACCGGCTGCTGCACAGCGCCGGCGTTGCGGTCGTGGTCGCTCCCCGCGGATTCCGCTGCCGGGCCGCGACTGGACTGACCCGGGTAACCGCGGCGTTTCCCGGCAGCGCCGGGTCGGTGCAGCTCGTCGCCGCGGCCGGGGAGCTTGCGGCCCGCGCCGGCGCGACGCTGCGCATCGCCTGCTTCGCGGTGCGACCCGTGGCCGCGTTCGCGGGCGCGATCGACGTCGACGCCGAGCGCCTCGTCGTCGAGCAGTGGCTCAAGGCGATCGACGCCGATCTCAACGCCGCCATCGACGAGGTACGCGGGCTGGCTGCCTTGTCGCAGACCGTCATCGCCCAGGGAGGCTCCTGGCGAGAAGCGCTCGACGACGTCGAGTGGGCCGACGGCGACCTGCTCGCGGTCGGCTCCAGCCCGAGCGGCCCGCTCGCCCAGGTCTTCGTCGGCTCGAACGCGTCCAAGATCATCCGACGGGCGCCGGTGCCGGTCGTGGTCATGCCCCGAGGCGCGCCCAGCCCGCGATGATCCTCTGTGGGGCTCAGTTCGGCGGGGAGGTGGATCAGCTCGGCCAGCCGGTCGAGATCGGTGCCGGGTCGGTCACCCGCATACTCCTTGAAGGACACACGGGTGTCTACATTTCGTCTACACTGCGCACATGGCAGTAGACACAACGACCGTCCGGGTCCGCCGACCAGATTCCGAGCGTCTCCAATCACTGGCCAGAGCACGTCAGGCCGCCGTCGTCGACGTCGTGCACGCAGCCATCGACGCCCTAGAACGACAAGAGTTCCTGCGCGGGCTCAACGCGGACTACCAGCGCCTGCGTAGCGATCCCGAACAGTGGGAGCAATACCTCGCCGAGTGCCACGAGTGGGATGCGCTGGCTTGATCTGGCGCGGAGAGATCTACTACGTCGATCTCGGCCAGCCCGTCGGTCACGAGCCGGCCTTCCGACGACCAGCCGTCGTGGTGTCCGTCGACATCCTCAACAACGGCCCCGGTGGGCTCGTGGTCGTCGTACCGATGACGAGCACCGGCTATGGGCTGCGAAGCCACGTCGAACTGGATCCAGAGGGCAGCGGGCTAGACCACATCTGCTACGCACGCTGCGACCAACTGCGGGTGGTCTCCATCGAGCGGCTGTCGGCTCGTCTGGGGATGGTCGGCCCCGACCAGATGCGAGCGATCGACCAAGCCCTGGGTTTCGTCCTCGATCTTTGAGGAATGCTCCCCAGTCATGGATGCCTTACGGGCACCAGCGTTCGACGCGGACGGGGCTGCTGGGTGGCGTGAGATCGCGGTCGTCAGCAGGCGGTGAGGCGTCGGTCGCCTCGCTGCTCGTTCGGTACCGAGAGGGTCGCCCGGTCTCGCGTACCGAACGGGGCGCACGGGAAGACACTCTGGTACTGAGCAACCGAATCCCGTCGAGGAGGCTCGATGCCGACCACGTCTGAATTGATCATCGACCGGTTGCTTGAGTGGGGCGTTGACACGTACTTCGGCCTGCCGGGCGACGGGATCAACAACTTCTTCGAGGGTCTGCGCAAGCGTCAGGACAGGGTGCGGTTCGTGCACACCCGGCACGAGGAGGAAGCCGCGCTCGCCGCCGTGGGATACGCGAAGTTCACCGGTCACCCCGCCGTCGTGGTCACCACGTCTGGGCCCGGGGCGGTGCACATCCTCAACGGCTTGTACGACGCCGCCGTCGAGGGCGCGCCGCTGATCGCGATCACCGGGCTGCAATTCCACGACATGCTCGGCACTCACTACCTGCAAGACATCAACCACCACTACGCCTTCGATAACGCGTGCGTGTTCAACCAGCAGGTCAACGGGCCGGCGCACGCGATCAACATGGTCGACCTCGCGTATCGGACCGCGACCGCCCGACGCGGACCCGCCCATCTCGCGATCCCGATCGACGTGCAGGGCTGGGAGCAGGAGCAGGTGCCGCGTTCGGACAAGAACCTGCCCAACCGCGCGAGCACCGCGCTCGCGCACCGCGTTGCCGAGCCTGCACCGGCTGACTTGGACGCGGCCGCCGACCTACTGGCCGACTGCGGCAAGGTCGTGATCGTGGGCGGTGCCGGCGCGCGGGGGGCGCACGCCGAGTTGGAAGCTGTCGCCGAGAAGCTGGCCGCGCCCATCGTCAAACCCGCACTGGGCAAGGACTGCATCGGCGACGACAGCCCCTACGTGCTCGGCGGCACCGCCTTCGCCGGCACTTCACCGGGCCAGTGGGCGCTCGGGGAATGCGACGGCCTGCTCATCGTCGGCAGCTCCAGCGGCTACTTCGACTTCTGGGCCCAACCCGGCCAAGCCCGCGCCGTCCAGATCGATCTCGACGCGGCCCGGATCGGGCTGCGCTACCCGGTCGAGGTCGCCGTGCTTGGCGACGCCCGCGCCGCGCTCACCGGGCTGGCCGAGCGGTTGTCGCGCCGCGCCGATCGGGGATTCCTCGACCAATCGCAGGACCGGTTGCAGGCTTGGTGGCAGCTGATCGACCAGCAGTCCAGCAGCACCGAACAGCCGATGAAGCCGCAGGTGGTCACCGCCCGGCTGGCCGAGCAGTTGGCCGACGACGCCATCGTCTGCGGCGACGCCGGCACCGTCACCGTCTGGCAGGGCCGGCTGCGGATGCGCACCGGGCAGCAGTTCAGCTTCTCCGGCACCAACTGCTCCATGGCCTCGGCCGTCCCGTACGCGATCGGCGCCAAGACCGCCTACCCCGACCGGCAAGTCATCGCCATCCAAGGCGACGGCGGCGCCGCCATGCTCATGGGCGCGCTGGCAACGCTCGCCCAAGAACAGCTCGACATCACCGTCGTCGTGCTCAACAACGCTTCCCTCGGGCTGATCGTGTGGGAACAGATGGCCTACCTCGGCCATCCCGAACACCTCTGCGACCTGTCCCGCATCGACTTCGCCAAAGTCGCCGAAGGCTGCAGTCTACGCGGCTTCCACCTCGACGAGCCCGCCCAAGCTGGCGAGATCATCGCCGCCGCCGTCGCCCATCGCGGCCCGTCGCTGGTCGACTGTTGGGTCGACGTCGACGAATCGCCCTTCGCCGAGACCCTCAAGCCGGCCCAGGCCGAACACCTCGTCGAAGCACTTGAGGGCGGAGAGCACGGCGCACGGCGCAAGGCCGCCATGCTCACCGACGATGCCGTCGTCGCCCAATCACCTGGGCTGCAAGACGTCGCCGACCAACTCCGCGACATCGCCCAATGACGTAACCGGACTCTGTCGGCGCGGCGCCGGGCGTTCACCGGAGCACGCACCGCCGTCCTGCCCGCGACGTCTCGCCGCACGGAAGGACTCCGACACCCATGAAGACAGCCGGCGGCGTTCAGTTCGGCGGCTGGAGGTCGACCAGCTCGGCCAGCCGGTCGAGATGGGTGCCGGGCGTGCCGAACGCGAGCTGGTCGGCCTTGGCCCGCTTGAGGTACAGGTGCGTCGGGTGCTCCCAGGTCATCCCGATGCCGCCGTGCAGCTGCACGGCCTCCTCGGCGGCGCGCACCGCGACGTCGCTGCAGAACGCCTGCGCGAGCGCGGTCGCGACCGGACGGTCGTCATCCTCGACGGCCAGGGTGACCGCGGCGTACCGGGCGGCGGCGCGGGCCGATTCGACGGCGACGTACAGGTCGGCGAGCCGGTGCTTGAGCGCCTGGAAACCGCCGACGATGCGGCCGAATTGCCGACGCTGCTTGAGGTATGCCACGGTCTCGTCCAGACACCACTGGGCCACCCCGAGCTGCTCGGATGCCAGCAGCGCCGCGCCGGTTTCCAGCCCGCGGCGCACCGCCTCCGCGCCGGCATCCGCGGGCACGACGAGCTGGCCCCGCGCCCCGGTGAACGTGACGTCGGCGACGGGCCGGGTCATGTCAAGCGACGACACCGCGCCGATCTGCGCCTCGACGGTCGGCAGCGCGTGCACTGCTCCGCCGGCCACCGGGACGAGCAGCACGTCGGCGTCCAACACGGCGGCGGCGTTGCGTACCGATCCGCCCAGCCCGCCGCCGGGTCCGACGCTCACCGCGGAGTCGGCGGTCAGCGAGGTGAGCGGCAGCGCCAGGGCAACGGTCTTCTGGCCGGTCGCGAGGTCGGCGAGTAGCGCCGCGGCCTCGGGCGTTCCGGCCGCGGCGAGGACGGTCGTGCCGACCACCGCGCTGGTCAGGAACGGCACCGGCGCGACCGACCGGCCGAGCTCCTCGAGCACCACGGCGGCCTCGCGGGCCGAGGCGCCGGCACCCCCGTGCTGCTGCGGCACGAGCAGCGCGGCGAGCCCGAGGTCGACCGACAGGGCCTTCCACAGGCCGGGCGTCAGGCTGCGGTCGCCGTCGTAGCAGGCCGTGACCGCCTTGGCCGGGCAGCGGTCGACGAGCAGGTCACGGACGCTGGCGCGTAGCGACTCCTCCACGTCGGTGTAGAGCAGGTCCGCATTCATCGGCCCCCGGCTCTTCGCGCAAGTGCTCATCGCGGCACGTCCTTCCACGGGATGTCCTTGTCCACCCGCGGCTCTGCGGGCAGGCCGAGCACCCGCTCGGCGACGATGTTGCGCAGGATCTCCGAGGTGCCGCCCTCGATCGAGTTGCCCTTCGCCCGCAGGTAGCGGTAACCGGGATCGCGACCGGCGAAGTCGACGCTCTCCGGACGGGTCATCGTCCATTCGTCGTACCGCAGGCCCTCGGCGCCGCGCAGCTCCAGCTCCAGGCCGGAGATCTCCTGGTTCAACCGCGCGTAGCTGAGCTTCATCGCCGACCCTTCCGGGCCCGGAGCGCCCGCCGCGAGCTTCTGCCGCAGCCGCTGCCCGGTGAGCCGGAACACCTCCGCCTCGACCCACAGCCGCAGCAGGCGCCGATGCACGTCGTGGGTGCGCAGCTGCGGCGATTCCCGCCAGGTGCGCGCCACGAGCCCGATCAGCCCGCTCTCGCGTGGCATCGCGGCCCCGCCGATCGCGACCCGCTCGTTCATCAGCGTCCCGGTGGCGACCCGCCATCCGTCGCCGACGGCGCCGAGCCGGTTGGCGTCGGGGATGCGGACGTCGGTGAAGAACACCTCGTTGAACTCGGCCTCTCCGGTGATCTGGCGCAGCGGCCGCACCTCGACGCCCGGGTCGTGCATGTCGCAGATGAAGTAGGTGAGGCCGACGTGCTTGGGGACGTCCGGATCGGTGCGGGTAACCAGGATGCCGAAGTCGGCGGTGTGCGCAGTGGACGTCCACACCTTCTGCCCGTTCACGATCCACCCATCGCCGTCGGGGACGGCGCGGGTGGCCAGCCCCGCGAGGTCGGAACCAGCGCCGGGCTCACTGAACAGCTGGCACCACACCTGCTCGCCGGTCCACAGCGGACGGAGGAAGCGCTGCTTCTGCTCCTCGGTGCCGAACGTGAGGATGGTCGGGGCGGCCATGCCCAGGCCGATGCCGATGCGGCGCGGCTCGTTGTCCGGAGCGCTCGCAGCCGCCAGCAACCCTTCGACGAACGGCTGCAGTGTGCGGGACAAGCCCAGCCCGCCCAGCCCGGGCGGGAAATGCACCCAGGCCAGGCCGGCGTCGAACCGCGCCCGCAAGAACGCCAGCCGTTCCGTCGACGCGGGCGGGTGCTCGGCGAGCAGCCGCTCCACCCGCACCCGCAACTCGTCCTGCTCGCTCATCTTCGCTTCGTAGGCGTCGCTCATCGGGCGGTCCCCTCCCGCCGCGCCCGCTGCCGCTTGAGCTCGGCGCGGGCCAGCGCGTTCTTGTGCACCTCGTCCGGGCCGTCGGCGAAGCGCAGCGTGCGGATGCCGGCGAACGCAGCGGCGAGCGGGAAGTCCTGGGAGAGCCCGCCCGCGCCGTGCACCTGAATCGCCTTGTCGAGGATCCACTCGACGGTGATCGGCGTGGCGATCTTGATGGCCTGGATCTCCGAGTGGGCCGCCTTGTTGCCCTTGGTGTCCATCAGCCAGGCAGCCTTGAGCACGAGCAGCCGCAGCTGCTCCACCCGCACCCGCGCCTCGGCGATCCAGTCGCGCACGACGCCCTGCTCGGCCAACGGCTTGCCGAACGCGACCCGCTCGTCGGCCCGCGCGCACATCGCCTCGATGGCCCGCTCGGCGAGCCCGATCGAGCGCATGCAGTGATGAATCCGTCCCGGTCCGAGCCGCGCCTGCGCGATCGCGAACCCGTCGCCCTCCGCGCCGATGAGGTTGTCGGCCGGAACCCGGGCGTCGGTGAACAGCATCTCGGCGTGACCGCCGTGGTCGTGGTCGTCGTAGCCGAAGACCTGCATGCCGCGCCGGATATCGACACCGGGCGTGTCGCGCGGCACCAGGATCATCGACTGCTGGCGGTGCCGGTCGGCCGACGGGTCGGTCTTGCCCATCACGATGAAGATCTCCGCCTGCGGGTTCATCGCCCCGCTGATCCACCACTTGCGTCCGTTGATCAGGAAGTCGTCGCCGTCGCGTTCGATGCGGGTGGCGATGTTGGTCGCGTCGGAGGAGGCGACGTCCGGCTCGGTCATCGCGAACGACGAGCGGATCTCGGCGTTGAGCAGCGGCTCGAGCCAGCGCTTCTTCTGCTCGGGCGTGCCGAACAGCGCCAGCACCTCCATGTTGCCGGTGTCCGGCGCGGAGCAGTTCAGCGCGGGCGGCGCGAGGTGCGGGCTGCGGCCGGTGATCTCGGCCAGCGGCGCGTACTGCAGGTTGGTCAGGCCCGCGCCGTGCTCGCCGGGCAGGAACAGGTTCCACAGCCCGCGCGAGCGAGCTTGCTTGCGCAGCTCGGCCAGCACCGGCACGGTGCTCCAGGCCCAGCGGTTGTCCAGCGCGGCAAGCTGTTCGGCGAACACCGGCTCGGCCGGGCGGACGTGGCTGTCCATGAAGTCGAGCAGCTCGGCCTGCAACTGCTCGGTCTTGGCGTCGAAGGTGAAGTCCATCAGATGCGCTCCTTCAGGGCGGATAGGCCGGCGTCGGCGAGGGGTTCGACGAGCGCGCCGACGTGCTCGAAGCCTGCGCCGACGGTCTGGCCGTGGATGTGCCGGTAGTGAATTCCTTCGAGGATCACGGCGAGCTTGAAGCAGGCGAGGGCGATGTGGAAGCCGAGGTCGGACAGGTCCCGACCGGTGCGCTCGGCGTAGCGGGTGAGCAGCTCGTTCTCGCCGGGATAGCCGGGGGCGGCGCTGGCGTCTGCGACGCCGGGACCGCCACCGAGGTCGCCGAGGCGCTGGTACACGACAAAGAGCCCCACGTCAGTGAGTGGATCGGCCAACGTCGCCATCTCCCAGTCGACGACGGCCGCGACCCGGTCGTCGCGGTCGACGAGCAGGTTGTCCAGCCGGTAGTCGCCGTGCACGACCGTGGCCGCGGCGCCGTCCGGCGGGTCGGCGGCGAGCCGGTCGGAAAGCTCGTCGATGCCGGCCAGCGAGCGGCTGCGCGAGGCGTCGAGCTGCTGCGTCCAGCGGCGCACCTGGCGCGCGAGAAAGCCGGCCGGACGGCCGAAATCGCCGAGGCCGACGGCCTGCGGGTCGACTTGGTGCAACGCGGCCAGGATGTCGACCATCCGGTGGGCGATGGCGCGGGTGCGGTCCGGGCCCAGGACGGCGAGCCGCTCGGCGCGCCGGTAGGCCGTGCCGTCGATGCGCTGCATCACGTAGAACGGCGCGCCGATCACCTCCGCGTCGGTGCATAGCGCGTACGTCGCCGGCACCGGCACCGCCGTGCCGGAAAGCGCGGTGATCACCCGGTGCTCGCGGGCCATGTCGTGGGCGGTCGCGAGCACGTGCCCGAGCGGAGGCCGGCGCACCACCCAGCTGCGCGCCCCGTCGCTCACCTCGTAGGTGAGGTTCGACCGCCCGCCGGCGAGCAGTCGTCCCCGCAGCGGCCCGGTGACCTCGTCCGGGCAGGCGCGCTGGAACCACGCGGCGAACCGCGCCAGGTCGAGCCCGGGTAACTGCTCCATTTCAGGGCACCAGCAGCGAGAGCGCCTCGGCGACGCAGCCCGGCTTGGCCGAGCCTTCCAGCTCGACGGTCACCCGCGCGGTGGTCTGCGCGCCGTTGGACGCCGGAGCGAGTGAGAGCAGCTCGACGCCGGCCCGCACCCGCGAGCCGACCGGCACCGGCGCCGGGAAGCGCACCTTGTTCAGCCCGTAGTTCACGCCCATCGATAGCCCCTCGACCCGGTACACCTGCCAGACCAGCATCGGCAGCAGCGACAGGGTCAGGTAGCCGTGCGCGATCGTCCTGCCGAACGGTCCGGCCGCCGCGCGTTCCGGGTCGACGTGGATCCACTGGTGGTCGCCGGTGGCGTCGGCGAACAGGTTGACCTGCTGCTGGGTGATCGTGTGCCAGTCGCTGTATCCCAGATGGGTGCCGACCGTCTTCTCGAGCTCGGGAAGACCTTGGAAAACCTGCATGATCTCTCCTTCCATTCAGACGACGGCGGCGAGCTGCGGGATGTTCTCGGCGAGTGCGGACCGGGTCGTCGCGGCATCGGTGTGCAAGACGGTGCGCAGGGCCGCCCGGGCGGCACCCTCGAGGTTCGGCTCGGCGTCGTCGATTAAGACCACGTCGCCGGCGGGCACGCCGAGCCGGGACACCGTGAGCTGGTAGATCGCCGGCTCCGGCTTGCGCAGGCCGACCTCGGAGGAGATCACCACCGGGTCGAACAGCGCGTCGAGCCGGTCCCGCGGGTAGGTGTTGCCCCAGCTGTTCGACAGCAGCGCGACCTTCACGCCGGCGGCGCGCAGCTCCTCGGCGAGAGCGAACATCGCCGGATCGGGCCGCATCCCGGCGAACAGCCGGCTGAGCACCCCGGCCGGGATGACCGCGACGCCGTCGTGGCGTCGCAGCCGGGCCGCCAGCACCCGCTCGAACTCGGCGACCGGCAGCGCCCCGGTCTCCAGCTGGTGGATCGGCGTGCCGTCCTCGGCGGTGCGGGAGAGCCACTCGCGCAACGTCGCGGAGAACGTGCGCGGGTCGATGCCGTCGCTTTCCAGCCAGGCCGCGATCGAGTCCCGCACCGGCGTGGTGAGCACGCCGCCGTAGTCGAACACGACCGCCTGAGCCGGCGTTACTGCGCTCACCGGGCGCCGGCCAGCCGCTGCGCGCGCTCTACCAGATCGACCTTGCGGATCTTGCCGGTGGTGGTCATCGGAAAGTCGGTGACGATCTCCACGAGCGGCACCTTGTACGGCGCCATGTTCTGCTTCGCCCAGGCGTGCAACTGTTCCGCGGTCAGGTCGGACCCGGGCTGCAGGCTGACGAACGCCACCGGCAGCTGCCCCTTGCCGGCGTCCTCGGCCGCGACGACGGCGACGGTGCGCACGTCCGGATGGCGGGCGAGCAGCATCTCGACCTCGGCCGGGAACACGCTCATCCCCTTGACCTTGATCATGTCTTTGTCGCGGCCAAGGTAGGACAGGCAGCCGTCCTCGTCGAATCGGCCGTTGTCGCCGGTGTGCAGCCAGCCGTCCCGCAGCTGCGCCGTGGTGGCGTCCGGGTTGCGCCAGTAGCCGGTCATGACCGACGGGCTTCGGACGACGATCTCGCCGACCTCGCCCAGCGGCAGCGGCTCGCCGGTCTGCCATGACACCACCGCGACGTCGGTGCCGGGCACCGGCACGCCGCAGAAGACCGGCTCGGCGAGCAAATCACGATCACCCTCGTCGAACCCGAACGGCGTCACGTCGAACGTGTTCGTCTCGGTCATGCCGTACGCGGCCTCGCGCAGCACCGAATGCGGACCCACCACGGCGGCCCAGCGGTGCCGGACGTCCGGGGTCAGCTTGCGGACGAACGACACCGCCAGCGGGTGGGTCAGGCTCGCCAGGTCGAAATCGGCGACGCCGGGCTGGTCGAGCAGCTCGAGGTAGTTCTCCACCGTGCCGACCATGATCGAGACACGGTGCCGCTGGATGAGCTCCAACGCCTGCCCCGCGTTCCAGCGCGGCATCAACACCGACGTGCCGCCGAGCACGAGCGGGTTGAGGATGCCGAGGTCTTCCCCGGCGATCCAGAAGATCGGGATGTAGCAGAGCGCCACCATGCCGCCGTCCGCCGCGGCGCCGATGGCGCCGGCGCTGCTGGCGGCGGTATAGAGCATGTGCCGCTGGGTGTGCTCGCAGCCCTTCGGCAGTCCGGTCGTGCCGCCGGTGTAGTTCAACGCAGCCAGCGCGTCCAGGTCGGCCGGGCGCTCGCGCAGCGGCTGGTAGGCGCACGCCTGCGCCCATTCGGCGGTGCCGTCGGGCGCGTCCGCTGGGCCGCCGGCGGCGGCCAGCTCGGTGGCGGTGGTGACGAGGACGTGCCGCACCGGCGTCTCGGCGCGCACGGCGTCCAGCGTGGGCAGCAGCGCGTCGAGCGTGACGACGACCTCGGTGTCGCTGTCGGCCAGCTCGTGCGCGAGCTCGGCGGCCTGGAACATCGGGTTCACCGGGACGTGGACCGCGCCGAGCCGCAGCACGGCGAGCATCGCGACGACGAACTGCGGGCAGTTCGGCAGGTATACGCCGACCCGATCACCCGGCCGGACGCCGACCGAATCGAGCCAACCGGAGAGGCGAGCGGCCAGCTCGTCGAGCTCGGCGTAGCTCACCGTGCGCCCTTCGAAGACGATCGCGGCGCGATGCGGGTGCTGGCTCGCCCAGTGCGTGACGTGCGCCGGGATGGAGATCTCGCCCAGCGGGTAGACGACCTCGCGCGGCGTGCCGGCCGGGCGCACCTTCTCCTGCCGGGCCCGCACGTCGGTCAGGTACTCCTCCATCGTCATCAGGAGCCTCCGTTCACCAGGTGTCCACGAATGCCCGCCGGGCCGGGCGGAGGGCGTCCGGCGGCGGCAGCACGCGGGTGATCAGCGCGCGGGTGTCCGCCGGGTCGATCACGTCGTCGAGCTCGAACACCGTCGCGGCATTGACCGCCTTGCCCTTCGCGTACTGCGCGGCGAGCAGCTCTTCGAAGGCCTGCACGCGAGCCGCCGGATCGGCGATCGCCTCGAGCTCGCGCCGGTAGCCGAGCCGCACGGCGCCCTCCAGCCCCATCCCGCCCAGCTCGCCGCTCGGCCAGGCGACGGTGGCGGTCGGGTTCTTGAAGCTGCCGCCGACCATGCCCTGCGCGCCGAGCCCGTACGCCTTCCGCAGCACGACCGCGACCACGGGCACGGACAGGTTGGCGCCGACGACGAACAGCCGGCTGAAGTGCCGCACCGTCGCGGTGCGCTCCGCGTCGGGGCCGACCATGAAGCCCGGCGTGTCGACCAGCGAGACGACCGGCAGGCCGTGCGCGTCGCACAGCTGCAGGAAGCGGGCCAGCTTGTCGGCGGCCGGTGTGTCGATGGCGCCGCCGAGGTGCAACGGGTTGTTCGCGACCAGGCCCATCGGCCGGCCTTCGACCCGGACGAGCGCGGTGAGCACACCGACCCCGAAGGACGGGCGTAGCTCCAGCACCGAATCGGTGTCGGCGACCAGCTCGACGGCGCGTCGCACGTCGTACGCGCGCACCCGGTTCTCCGGGACGACGTGGCGCAGCCGGCGCTGGTCGGCGCACTCCCAGCGGTCGCGACATCCCTGGAAGTACGACAGGTAGCGCCGCGCCACCGCGACCGCCTCCGCCTCGTCGGCGACGAGCACGTCGACCACGCCGTTGGGCACCTGGACCGACACCGGGCCGACCTCCTCCGGTGCATACCGGCCCAGGCCACCGCCCTCGATCATCGCCGGGCCGCCCATCCCGATCGTCGCGTCGCGGGTGGCGATGACGACGTCGCAGCAGCCGAGCAGCGCGGCGTTCCCGGCGAAGCAGCGGCCGGACGCGATCCCCACCGTCGGCACGCTGCCGCTGAGCCGGCCCATCGTGGCGAACGTCGGCACGTCCAGGCCGGATGCGGTGCTCGTGTCGGTGTCGCCGGGCCGCCCACCCCCGCCCTCGGCGAAGAGCACGACCGGCAGCCGTTGCCGCTCGGCCAGCTCGAGCATCCGGTCGGTCTTGCGGTGGTTCTGGTAGCCCTGCGTGCCGGCCAGCACGGTGTAGTCGTAGGAGAGCACGGCACACCGACCGCCGCCCACCGTCCCGATCCCGGTGACCATCCCGTCGCCCGGGGTGTTGACGATCAGGTCGTCAAGCGCGCGACGCCGCCGTTGGGCGGCGATCGCGAGCGCGCCGTACTCGACGAAGCTTCCGTCGTCGCAGAGGTCGGCGATGTTCTCGCGCGCGGTGCGCTGGCCGCTGCGGCGCCGCCGCGCGACCGCGTCCGGGCGTGCCTCGTCCAGGCCGACGCGGTGCCGCTCGATGACCTCGGCGAGGTCGCGACGGTCGGCGTCGAGGTCGACCTCGGCGCGCGCCGCGGCCGCGTCTTGCTGCGTCGAGTCGGGCACCAGCCGCACCAGGAGCGCGCCCTCGGCGACGGTCTCCCCGACGCCGACGTGCACCTCGGCGACCGTGCCGCTCACCGACGCAGCCAGGACGTGCTCCATCTTCATCGACTCCAGCACCATCAGGCCGCTCCCGCGGTCGACGTGCGTGCCGGCCTCGACCGGCACCGCGACGACGGTGCCGGCGAACCGCGCGACAAGGGTGTCGGAGTCGGCGGCCGGCGCGGACGCGTCCTCCGGGAGCAGCTCGGCGAGGTGGTCGTCGATGAACGTGGTGGTGAACGACCCGTCGCGGAAGGACGGGTGCCGCAGGATCGCGCGCAGCAACGGGATGTTCGTGCCGGGCCCGGCGATCCGGAATTCGGCGAGCGCGGCGTCGGCGCGGTCGGCGGCCGCGACCAAGCCTGCTGTGCCGCCGCGTGCTTGCCCGTGGGTGACGACTTTCGCCAGCAGCGAGTCGTAGTGCCCGGTGGCGACGAAGCCGGCGTGCCCGTGGGTGTCGACCCGGACGCCGGGGCCGGTCGGCACCTCGAACACCTCGACGGTTCCGGTGGTCGCGCGCGCGACCCCATCCGCGTCGAGGTGCTCGAGGTTGACTCGCGACTGGACCGCGATGCCGCGCGGCTCGGGCAGCCGGTCCTGCGTCAGGCCGAGCTCGCCGAGCGTCCGGCCCGCGGCCAGCTCCAGCTGCGCCGCGACCAGGTCGATGCCGGTGACCGCCTCGGTGACGGTGTGCTCGACCTGCACGCGTGGGTTCGCCTCGAGGAAGTAGTAAGCCGCGCCGTCCAGCAGGAACTCGAACGTGCCCAGTCCGCGGTAGCCGACCGCGGCGGCCATCCGGCAGGCGGCGTCGAGTAGCGGACGCCGCCGGGCGAGCGGCAGGGTCGGGCAGGGCGCGATCTCGACGAGCTTCTGCTGCCGGCGTTGGACGCTGCACTCGCGGTCCCAGAGGTGGCTGACCGCCCCGGTGCCGTCGCCGATCACCTGCACCTCGACGTGCTTGGCGTCGAGAAGGAGCCGCTCGACGTACAGGTCGCCGTTGCCGAACGAGCGCGCCGCCTCCGAGCGGCACCGCTCGAAGGCCGCCGGGAGGTCGTCGAGCCGCCGCACCGCCCGCATGCCGCGCCCGCCGCCGCCGGCGGCGGCCTTCACCATCACCGCGCCGCCGGCGCCCAGCCCGCTGAGGAACGCTTGCGCCTCGGCCAGGGTGGTGCCCGGCCCCGTCGCGGGAAGCACGGGCACACCCTGCTGCTCGGCCAGCTCGCGAGCTCGGGGCTTGTCGCCGAACAGGGTCAGCGCCTCGGGCGCCGGGCCGACGAAGGTGAGCCCGTTCTTGCCGCAGCGCGTGGCGAACTCGGCGTTCTCGCTGAGGAAGCCGTAACCCGGATGCACCAGCGTGCATCCGGTGCTTCGCGCGATCGCGACGAACTGCTCGGCGTCGAGGTAGGAATCAACCGGGTGCGCCTCGTCCACGGCCCGCACGTGCATACCGGCCCGGTCGTCGGGCGCGTAGACACCGACCGTCCGCATTCGCAGCGAGCGCGCGGCGCGGGCCACCCGCACCGCGATCTCGCCCCGGTTGGCGATCAGGACGGCGTGCATCGTCAGCGGACCATACCACCCGGTCGGTATCCGGCTACGGGCTTGTCCGGTCGATCGTCAGTGCCGGATGGCCTTCTCCACCGTCAGCGCCAGCAGAGCTTGCCCCGCGACGCTCGGGTGCACCCCGCATCCTCCGGTGGTCAGCTGGGTGAGCAACCCGGCCGCACACGTGTCACCACTCGCCTGGGCAGCCGCCTGCTGGAAGGCCCCGTACCCATCCGCGATGCTGACGCCGAACGGTCGGGCACCCGCGTCCTGCGCCGCGTTGATCGCCTGGGTGCTGGCATTGTCCGCAGTGGACCGGTAGTCGAGCGAGTAGTAGTTGAGGATCACGATCTGCCCGCGGTAGCCGGCGAAATAGCGCACCGCGGTCAGGATGATCGCCACGTTGGCAGTTATCTTGGCCCGCACGGCGGCTAGCTCCGCCGGCGACGTGCAGTGGTCCGGGGTCGTCTCCTGGCAGAGGAACCCGTCGTTGGCGCCGATCATCAAGGTGACCAGTCGGGTGTCGCGGTGCGTGCGGAGGTAGTCGACGGCGTAGGCGAGCTGGGTGCCGCGGTAGCTCACGTGCAGCGGATACGCGGTGCGGTACCCGACCGGGCTGGTCGGGCTGTTCTCGCAGCCGTTGCTCGGCGCGCCCGGGCGTACCAGGCTCGCCGAGGTCTCGCCGGGACACGACGCGTTGGCGAGCCGCAGCCCGAGCCCCGCGGCGACATCCTCCGGGTAGCCGACGAAGCTGGCCGCATCGAGGTAGTTCGGGGTCGGCAGGTTGGTCGCCTCGCGGTAACCGAAACTGACCGAGTCGCCGAGGGCGAGGTAGTCCGAGCCGGCCGTCACCGGCGGCTGCCGATGTGTCTGCGAACTCGGGTGGACCGCGGCCGCGGAGGCCGCTCCGGCGCCCCCGCCGACCGCGGCCAGCGTCACTACCGCGAGCGCCGCCGCGAGCAGCGTGCGGCGGGATCGCCGGGACCCCGGGGATCGAGGTGAGACCAAGCGAGCCAACGAGCACCTCCAGAATCGGCGTCGACCGGGCATCGTCGCCCGGTTGTGGCGCGAAACCGACCTTTCCGCGTCACCAACGCGGTGACAAGGGGCCGCGATCAGAAGGCGCCGTGCTGCGCACCTTGCTCGATGCAGTTTGCTTGATGCAGCGTAGTTGTGATAAGTATAGTTAGCAGAACGGCCCGGGACCGGCCCGGGACCGTCACCAGTGAGGAGCCATCATGGCACCGCAGTATTCGGCCCAGATTGCGGGCGTGCAGCAGAGCCTGCTCGACTCCGCCAAGGGCCAGTTCGCACTTGTCCGGGTCGCCGTCGAGAAGAGCAACCAGGCGTTCTTCGAGGCGACTCAGGAGTACCTCGACATCGCGCAGAGCGACCTCGCGCTGGTTTCGAACGAGGCCTCGCCGAGCGTGGGAGACCTGATCGCTCGCGGCTACGACCGTGCCGCCCAGCTGCTCGAGCTGCAGGAGAAGGTCCTGCGCAGCCTCTCCGACGCATGGACGCCGGTGGCCGAGAAGGCCGGCAGCGACGCCACGTCATGGGTCGAGTCGGCGCGCAAGCCCGCCTCCACCAGCACGCCGCGGAGCAAGGCCGCCTGATCACGGCGCGCCGGCCCGGGATGGTGCGCGGGATGTCTTGCCTGAGCGCCCCGCGCACGATCCCGTCCAGCCGGATCTAAGCCGTAGACTGCCGGACTGCTATGCGCAGCGACGACATATGGCGCGCCCAGGCCGAGGCGTTTGGGGAGTACCTCCGTACGCAGCGGCGGCTCGCCGAGATGTCCCTGCGGGAGCTTGCCGCGCACACCAGGGTGTCCAACGCCTATCTCAGCCAGATCGAGCGCGGCCTGCACCAGCCGTCGGTGCGCGTGATCCGCGCCGTGGCCGATGCGCTCGGCATTCCGCCGGAGCAGGTGCTCGCCCGCGCCGGCATGCTCCGCTTCGCTGGCGAATCCGAGCCAGCGCGCAGCGGTGCGCCCGACGTCGAGTCTGCGATCCGCGCCGAGGATCGGCTCACCGAAGAACAGAAACAGGCGCTGATCACCGTCTTCCGCTCCTACCTCGCTAATTGACCAAGTCGGCGTAGGCTGCCTGCCACCGCCCGGTCGGCGGCGGCAGATCGTCAAACGAGGGGGACGTTCATGATCACCGATCGGCGCAGCACCTTACCCGGAAGAAACCGCCCGGCGGACCAGGGCCAGGACCCCTTCGCTCTCCCGCCCCGCGTCCTCTGGCAACTCGAGGCGCCTCGCGCGCTACTCGAGCTGGTGCAGTTCTGGGCCACCTTCCCCTTCCTCACCGCAGGTCTGCGCGGCGACGGGCACACCGTGCTCGTGTTCCCCGGCTTCACCGCGGCCGACAACACCACCGCGCCGCTGCGCACCGTGCTCGCCGCTCGCGGCTACCGCGCCGAGCCATGGCGGCTCGGTGCCAACATCGGACCGTCCACGCGCATCCTCGACGGCATTGCCGAGCGGCTGCGACACCTGCATGCCCGCAGCGGGCGCAAGGTCACGCTCGTGGGCTGGAGCCTCGGCGGCATCCTGGCCCGCGACCTGGCCCGCCGGTTCCCAGATCAGGTGCGTCAGGTGATCTCCTTGGGCAGCCCGTTCCTGCTCGACCCGCACGAGCAGGAGCATCTGCGCACCTACCCGGGCCAGCTCTACGATGCGCTGCGTCCGTTGCACTCTACCGGCTTCGTCGAGAGCCGGCCGTCGGGAGCGGATCAGCTGCCGATGCCGGTGCCGGCGACCGCGGTCTACACCCGCACCGACGGCGTCGTGCCGTGGCGCGCCTGCCTGGAGCTGGAGGGTGCGACCAGCGAGAGCGTCGAGGTTCTGGGCAGCCACTCCGGACTCGGCCACAACCCGGCCGCCCTCGCGGTGGTCCTCGACCGGCTCGCCCTGCCCGAGGGCGGCTGGCACCCCTACGCCGCCGCCTGCCGCCTTATCGCCTGATGTCTCAGGCCGCTGGCCACACCCGGCGACCGCCCACATAGGTCTCGCGCACCGGGATGGCCGAGATCGAGTCGGGCTCCACGGCGAGCGGGTCCGCGGCCAGCACCACGAAATCGGCCAGGTAGCCGGGGGCGAGCCGGCCCTTGCGCTGCTCGTCGCCGCTTGCGACAGCCGATCCGACGGTGAAGATCTGCAATGCTTCGGCCGGGCTCACCCGCTGATTCGCCCCCACCAGGGCGCCGTCAGTCAGGCCCTTGCGGGTGACCATGCTCTGCACGCCGACCAGCGGCTCGAACGGACCGCAGGGGTAGTCCGACGAGCCGGCGACGGTGATCCCCGCATCCAGGAACGACCGGTGGGCGAACATGGCGGCCGTTCGCTTTGCGCCGTACCAGTCGTCCAGAGCCGCGCCGTAGTAGGCCACGTAACCGGCGAACGGAACCACGATCGCCGCCAGTGCGCGGATCCGCTCGACGATCTCGTCGTCGACCACGCTGCAGTGCTCGATCCGATGCCGCAGCCCGGACACGGGGAACTCCCGCGCCACATCGGCGTAGATGGAAAGGAGCAGCCGGATCGCGGCGTCACCGTTGGCGTGCACGCCGATCCGGTTCCCGTCGCGGTGCACCTGCGTGACGATCTCGCGCAGCTCGGACGTGCTGGTGATCTGCTGGCCGCGATCGTCGGTGCCGACGAACGGCTCGCGGAGCAGGCAGGTCCGGCCGCCGATCGCGCCGTCCACGAACGCCTTGACGCCGACGAAGCGCAGCCAGTCGTCACCGAATCCGCTGCCGATCCCGAGCTGCCGTGCCTTGTCGTAATGCTCGGCGGAAAGCAGGAAGCCGGTACGCAGGCTGAGCTCCCCGGCTCGCCGCGCGGCTTGCAGCAGCTCGATGTCGTCCGGGCCGACGAGCGCGTCACAGGCGGAGGTAAGCCCGGCCGCATGCCACTCGGTGAGCACACGGCGCAGGCCCACAAGCCGGTCCGCCCGCGTGCTCACCGGCAGCGGCGATGCCGTCCGGCCGGTGGCGGGATACGCGACGTCGAGCAGCGCGCGCTCGATCAGCTTGCCGTCGAGCCGGCCCGTGCTGTCGCGGCCGAACGCTCCGCCGGACGGCGGCACGCTGTCGTCGCGGTAGCCGAACGCTTGCAGTGCCGCGCTGTTCGCAACCGCCCAGTGCGAGGCCACGTGCAGCACCAACGTCGGGACGGGGCCAGCGGCCGAGTCGAGATCGTCGCGAGTCACGACGCCGGTCTTCGCGTCGTCGTATCGACTCCCGCGCACCCATCCGCCGGGTGACGTCGCGGATGCGGCTGTGCGGACGCGTTCGAGCAAGCCGTCCCGCGTGCTCACCGCTGCGTGCGACAGGTCGAGGTGCAGCGCGTTCTCGGCGGCGATCGCCAGGTGGGTGTGGGCGTCGTTGAAACCGGGCACGATTGTCGCGTCGCCGAAGTCGCGGACGTCGGCACCGGGGCAGCGTTCCCGCAGCGCGTCGAGGCTGCCGATCGCCCAGACGCGCTGCGCCGCGACCGCGAACGCCTCCACCGGTACACCGGCCTGCGCGTGCACGGTTGCCGCGCGATAGATGACCTGCGCAAGCTCGCCCGACACGACCCCTCCGCCCGCTAACGACGCAGGGCGGTGAGGAACATGTCGGCGAAGGATCGGCCGATCTCCGCCGGTGAGAGCCGGCCCCGCGGCCGGTACCACGTCGGCAGGTGATGCACCGCGCCGAAGAAATAGTCGACGGCGAGATTGGGCATGAGATCGGGACGGAAGGCGCCGGCGCGCTGACCCTCCTCGATCATGCCGCGGAACAGCTCGTGATAGTGCCGCCGCTCCCGGCGCACCTCGCGCTGCTTGTCCTCGCTCAACTGGTGCAGCGAACGGAAGAAGATCACGGTGTCCGGAAGATTCGCGATCGTCGTGACCACCACGTCCGCGGCCGCGTCGTGCAGCCGCTCTTCGACGGGCGCCTCACTGGCGACGAACTTCTCCAGCCGCTCCACCTGCATCCTGAGGATCCGGGCGTAGATCTCGTACAGCAGGTCGTCCTTGGACGAGAAGTAGTGATACATCGCGCCCTTGGTGACGCCGGCCGCCTCGACCACGTCCTGCACCGACGTCCCCTCGAACCCCCGCTCGGCGAAGAGCCTTCGGGAAGCGACGAGCAGCCGCTCGGGAATCGTGCGCCCGCCGACCGTCGTCTGCGGCCTTCCGGTCCTGGGCCGGGCCTGCGGTCGGGCCACCGAGATCACTCCAATCCACTCGACGAGCGGCGCTTCGGCGGTTGCCGCTCTCAACATACCGACCATCCGGTCGCATCGCGGCGTTTTCTTTCCTGCTCTGGTCATGACCGCACCCGGCTACTACGCTCAGCGCCAAGCCCGGGCGGATCATCCGGCCCGCGCCGCGATTCCTGTGTCGTACGGCGGCGAAGGAGGCACCATGGCCGAGCGGCTGCGAATACCCCGAGACCGGGAAAAGGACTACACGCACGAGCTCGCCCAGCGCCGCCGCGAGTTCGTCCGAGAACAGACCGGTGTCGATCTGCGACACACCGGCCAGTACTCGTTCGACCCGGCAATCCTGCCTGGCAACATCGAGAACTTCATCGGTGTCGCCCAGGTGCCGATCGGGCTCGCCGGCCCGTTGCTCATTAACGGCGAGCATGCGCAGGGCGAGTTCTACGTCCCGATGGCCACAACCGAGGGCACGTTGGTGGCCAGCTACAACCGCGGGATGCGGCTGCTCACCGAGTGCGGCGGCGTCAAGGCGACGGTCGTCGACAACCACATGCAGCGCTCGCCGGTGTTCATCTTCGACGACGCGTCACAGGCTCGGGATTTCGGCGCCTGGGTCGTCGAACGCTCCGAGGACGTTCGCGCGGCGGCCGAGAGCACGACACGCTCGGGCAGCCTCACCTACATCGGCCAGTACCAGCTCGGCCCGCTGCTGTACCTGCGGCTGAACTACACCACCGGGGATGCTGCCGGGCAGAACATGACCGGCAAGGCGACGCTGGCCGCGTGCGAGTGGATTCAGGCCAACCATCCGCTGCGGCCGCAGTTCATCCTCTCCGGCAACATCGACACCGACAAGAAGCACTCACGGATCAACATGCTGCTCACCCGCGGCAAGCGGGTAGTCGCCGAAGCGACGATCAAGAACGACGTGGTGCAGTCGCTCATGGGCGTCGACACCAGGACGCTGTTCTGGGCGCGGCAGATCTCGAATGCGGGGTCATTCCTGGTCGGTTCCGCGAACAACGGCTCGCATGCGGCCAACGGGCTGACGGCGCTGTTCATCGCGACCGGCCAGGACGCAGCGAACGTATCCGAGTCACACGCCGGCGTGGTCTATGCCCAGTTGCTGGACAACGGCGACTACTACTGGTCGATCACCCTGCCCGCGCTGATCGTCGCAACTTATGGCGGGGGCACCGGTCTCGCGACCCAGCGCGAATGTCTCGAGATGCTCGGCTGCTACGGCTCCGGCAAGGTGATGAAGTTCGCCGAGATCTGCGCGGCGGTGGTGCTGGCTGGAGAGACCTCGCTGAGCGCGGCGGTCATCCACGGCGACTGGGTTACCAGCCACGACAAGCTCGGCCGCAACCGGCCGTAGCCGATCGAGCCCCCCAGCTGATCAGCCCGGGGTGGCCTTGCGCGGGGTGGTCTTGCGCGGGGTGGTCTTGCGCGCAGTCGCCTTGCGCGCGGTCGCGGCCTTCGCCGGCGTGGCCTTGGTTTGGCTCGCCCTCGCCGCCTTCGCCGCCTTCGCCGCCTTCGCCGGAGCCGCCTTGGCCTTGGCCGCCTTCGCCGCCTTCGCCGGTGCAGCCTTGCGGGCGCTCGTCTTGCGCGGGCTTGCGTTTGCCGCGGCGGCCGCACGCTCGGTGGTTCGCGACTCGGGCGCTGCGACGCCGGCCGCGGCGGCGGCCAGTTCGGCCAACGCCTCGTCGAAGTAGTCGATGAGCTGCCAGATGTCGGGCACGAGTTCGGGGGTGCTGATCAGGCCGAAGTCCAGGCTGTCGAGGTAGCTCTGCACGGTGATGTTGAGGCCCATACCGTCGGCGACCATGGATACCGGATAGAACGAAGTCATCCGCGCGCCGGCGTAATACAGCGGAATGCGCGGGCCGGGCACGTTCGAGATGCAGACGTTGAACGGCATCGGCACACGGTCGGCGACTTTCAGATTGGCGACCGTGCGGGTGATCAGCTCGGCAGCGGCGGGGGCGGCGAACCGGCTCATGTCCTGGAGCAGGCGCGCCGGCACCGCGTGGTGGATGTCCTTGGCGGCCGACATCGCTTGATGTGCTGCCTGCAGCCGCTCCAGCGGATCGGCGAGGTGCGTCGGCAGCTCACTGATCATTGCCGACACTTGGTTGCCCGCGTCGGCGGTCTGCTCTGCAGCGCGGATCGAGACGGGCACAAAGGCGAGCAGCGGGACGTCCGGCAACTCGTCGTGGTCGATGAGCCACCGACGCAACGCGCCGGCGCAGATGGCCATCACGACGTCATTCACCGTGCAGCCCAGCTCCGACTTGATCTGCTTCACGGTGGCCAGCGACAGGGTTCGGAAGGCCCAGTTGCGCCGGGCCGACAGCGTGCGGTTGAACGACAGTTTCGGGGCGCTGGTCGCCGGCAGCTTCGGCAGCCTTCCGCGCTGTTCGCCACCGGCCGTCCACAGCCGGCCAAGTCCGCGCCCGAGCTTGGCGACATCCGCGGCGACCCGCATCATCACCTCCGGCCGGGTCAGCAGACCCACCCAGCCGCGGGCCAGCATCTCCACCTCGGATGGGACGCGTTCGGACTCGGTGGTGTCCGGCCGCGGTGGGATCTCGCGCACGTTTGGATCCGGGTCCGGGTCGAGCATCGCCATGGTCAGCTGCACGCCGGCCTTCCCGTCCACCGCGGCGTGGTGCACCTTCGTCATGATGGCGACGGTTCCGTCCTGCAGCCCGTTGATGACGTAGATCTCCCACAGTGGATGGGAACGATCTAGCCGGCGCGTGGCCAGATACGCCACCGCGTCGGCGAGCTGACGGTCGGTTCCCGGCGGCTCGAGCGCGAAGCCGTGGATGTGATAGTGCAGGTCGGGGTTGGGATCGGTGATCCAGTAGGGCAGGTCGATCCCGAACGGCACGTCGACGAGGCGCCACCGCAGGGGCTCGACCATGTGGATCCGCTTGCCGATGTACTCGCGCAGCGTCTCCGCCGTGATCGGTTTCGGCGCCGTCGACGGGTCGACGACGATCAGGCTCGCCACATGCCCTAACGTCCGCTCGTTCTCCATGAACAAGAAGGACGCGTCGACGCCCGTCAACTGCCTCATCGGGATTGCTCCTCACTCCACAGAGCGGCGTGTTTCGACTCGAGATCGCGGGCGGCTGCACTACCGTGGACGTTCCGACCGGTCGGTTGGTAGCGTAGCGCGCCAGCCGGAAAGGACGCGAGGCTCACATGAGCAGTAGCAACCAACCCCTCGACGGGGACATCGGGCGACGACCGGGCCAAGCGCTCTGGCTGAGCGAGTTCGTCCGCGCGCCACGGGAGCTTGCCACGTTCTGGGCGGCATTTCCGCTGCTCGCCGTCGGGCCGCGCGGCGACGGCCACCCGGTGCTCGTGTTGCCCGGGCTGCTCGCCGACGATGCGAGCACGGCTCCGCTGCGCGCGATCATCGCCGCGCGTGGGCTGCGGGCTCTCGCCTGGGAGATGGGCCGCAACGGCGGGCCGTCGCGGGAGATCATGGCGGCCGTCCCGCGTCGCATCGCGCAGTTGCACGAGCAGTCCGGGCAGACGGTGAGCCTCGTCGGGTGGAGCCTCGGCGGCATTCTCGCCCGTGAGTTCGCCCGCCGCTGCCGCGAGCATGTGCGCGATGTGGTGACGCTGGGCAGCCCGTTCCGGCTGCGCCCCGGCGAGCACCGCGACGCGACGAACGTCGGGCAGATCTACCGCGCGGTCCGCCCATTGCGAGACCAGCGCTTCGACCGCCAGCGACGGGAATGGGCGCAGGCGGACCTGCCGTGCCCGTCGACGTCCATTTACTCGCGCAGCGACGGCGTCGTGCCCTGGCGGGCGTGCCTCGGCACGGTCGACGCGACGCACGAGAACGTCGAGGTGACGGCCAGCCACTGCGGGCTCGGGTTCGACCCGCGGACGGTGTCCGTCGTCCTGGATCGGCTGGTGCAGCCCGAAGGTCAGTGGCGGCCATATCGTCGCGGCCGCGGCGTGAAGGCGTCGGCATGACCGTGCTAGCCCGCCGGCCTCCGTCGCTCCGCTCCAGTTGTGTGCTCACGCCGGAGGCCGGCTCATGACGGCGGCCGCGGAATCGGCCACGCCCCGGCGGGTGAGAGTCGGCGAGCTGGAGATCGCATACGAGACGTTCGGCTCCGCCGACGACCCGCCGCTGCTGCTGATCATGGGCCTGGCCTCGCAGATGCTGGCGTGGCCCGACGAGTTCTGCGCCGCGTTGGCCGACGCCGGGTTCTACGTCATCCGGTTCGACAATCGCGACATCGGGCTCTCGACGCACCTCACTCACGTGCGTCCACCCGATCCAATGAAGCTCTTCCGCGGCGACACCTCCGACGCCACCTACCGGCTGGAGGACATGGCCGACGACGCCGTAGGGCTGCTCACCGCGCTCGGCATCCAGCGCGCGCACTTCGTCGGTGCGTCGATGGGCGGGATGATCGCGCAGACGGTCGCCATCCGGCATCCGGACCGCACGCTCAGCCTCACCTCGATCATGTCGACCCCGGCGCCGAACATCGGGCCACCCACGCAGCGGGCCCAAGCCGCGCTCATGCTCGCGCCGCCGACCAACCGGGAGGAGGCCGGCCGCCGTACCGTCGAGGTGTTTCGGATTATCGGTTCGCCCGGTTACCCCTTCGACGAGCAGCGGGTTGCCGACATGGGGCGACGCAGCTACGACCGGGCGTCCGACCCGGCTGGCGTCATGCGTCAGCTGGCCGCCATCGGCGCATCCGGCGACCGCACAGCCGGGCTGCGAAAGCTCAACGTGCCGGCACTCGTCATCCACGGCGCGGACGATCCGCTGGTCACCGTCGAGGGCGGCCAGGCGACCGCGGCCGCGCTCAGCGGCTCGCGGCTGATCGTCGTACCGGGCATGGGTCACGACCTGCCCCGTGCGGTGTGGCCCGTCGTAGTCGAGGCCATCGCGGCGCTGGCGAAGGATGCCGGACCGCGCAGCGCGGCTGGCCCTTGAGCGGCGCTCTGGCCCCGGCCTAGGATGCACACACCGACCAGTCGGTACGACTCAGCCGGGGAGGATCAGGCCATGCCGACCACAATTCCGAAGACGCTGGCCCATCTCGCGTTCGACGGCGCCGCACAGTTCGGCGACCGCCCCGCGCAGCGCTTCAAGCAGGACGGCGCCTGGCGAGATCTCTCCTACGCCGAGCTCGGCACGATCGTCGAGGAGATCGCCTGCGGGCTCGTCGCGCTCGGGGTCCAGCCCGGCGACCGGGTCTGCATCCTGGCCGAGACCCGGCCGGAGTGGGCGCAGCTGCAATTCGGTTGCGCCGCGGCCGGTGCCGTCGTCGTACCGATCTACCCGTCCAACAGCGCGGAAGAGTGCGAATGGGTGGCCGGCAACTCAGGCGCCGTCGCGGTGTTCTGCGAGGACGCCGCGCAGCTGCTGAAGATCGAGCGGGTCCGCGACGCGTTGCCCGACCTGAAGCACGTCGTGCTGATCGACCCGGTGCCGGAACGCCAGTCCCTGGACGAGCTTCGTGCGATCGGCCGCGACGGTGACCGCGCCGAGGTGCGACGACGGGTCGACGCGAGCACTCCGGACGACCCGATCCTGATCATCTACACGTCGGGCACGACCGGTCGCCCCAAGGGCTGCGTGCTCACCGACCACAACCTGATGAGCTGCGCCGCCATCGCGCCGGAGCTCGGCATCGCCCAGCCCGACGACGTGGACTACCTGTTCCTCCCGCTGGCGCACGTCTTCGCGCAGACCATCAACATCGATGCCTCGGCGATCGGAGCGACGGTCGCGTACTGCTCGCAGGGCGCCAAGAACATCATGTCGGATCTGGCCGAGGTGCAGCCGACCGGATTCCCGTCGGTACCCCGCATTTTCGAGAAGATCTACACCAAGGTCGCCGGCGATGTCGCGCCGGACAAGCTCACCGCGATGGTCCGCGACACCCTGGCCGTGCGCCGGCTGGAGGCTGACGGGGAGCCCGTCCCGGAAGACCTTCGCGCAAGCGCGGCGAGCGCCGAGCAGCTGTTTGCCGGGGTGCGGCAGGTGTTCGGCGGGCGGATCCGCTGGGCGATTTCCGGTGCCGCGCCAATCGCGCCGGAGATCGTCGAGTTCTTCCAGGCCGCCGGCGTTCCGGTATACGAGGGCTACGGGCTCAGCGAATCGGCGGCAAACGGCACGGTGAACACCGAGAATGCGTGGCGGGTCGGCACGATCGGCCGACCGCTGCCCGGGGTCGAGTTCCGCGTCGCACCCGATGGCGAGTTGCTCATGCGCGGTCCGAACGTCTTCGCCGGCTATTGGCACAACCCTGAGGCGACGGCCGAGGTGTTCGAGGACGGCTGGCTGAAGACGGGCGACCTCGGCGCGATCGACGAGGACGGCTTCGTGCGGATCACTGGTCGCAAGAAGGACATCATCATCACCGCCGGCGGCAAGAACCTCACCCCGTCCGAGATCGAGAACGATCTGCGGCAGTGTCCGTTCATCTCCCAGGCGGTCATGTACGGCGACCGTCGGCCCTACCCGGTCGCGCTGATCACCTTGGATGCCGAGTACGTGCTGCCGTGGGCGCAGTCGCAGGGGCTTCCCGTCGACGTGGCCAGCCTGGCCGGCCAGGACAACGTGCGGGGCGTGATTCAGCAGGTCCTCGACAAGGTCAACGCCCGCTATGCCAAGGTCGCCCAGATTAAGCGGTTCGCGATTCTGGATCATGACTTCTCGCAAGAGACCGGCGAGCTAACACCGACGCAGAAGGTCAAGCGACAGGTCATCAGCGACAAGTACGCCGCGGTCTTCGACGCCCTGTACGGGCAGCCCCGCTGACTGCGCCAGCGCCAACTGGGGGGCGGCCGATCCGGGGGGAAGGGCAGCGCGGTGCGGACTGCGCGCCGCGCTGCCCGCCGACCGACCGGTCGGTACAAGTCGCATCTGCTCCCGCGGTCGGCATGACCAACGGCGCGATGTGCCACTACGTCGGGTCGAAGGGCCTGTCGCGGATCGGCTGCACTCGATGGCGGTCGACCTCGTCACGACCACGTTGGCCCCACGCGTGGTATCGGCCGCGCGGACGCCGGTCGGCCGAGGAGATCGCCCGCTACTACGCCGACGATCTACTCATCAGCCTGCGCTGATCGTCCTCACCAGTGTCTGTCAGGAACGAGTCGTGCGCTTGCGCGGCGAAGCCTTCTTGGCGGTCGTCGACGAGCGGGTGGCGGTGCTCGACGTGGTGGCCGACGCCGACGTGGCCGAGGTCGACGACGACTTCCTGGCTGCGCGGGTTGGCGGCGTGCTCGCGTCGAGCAGCTTGAGGGTGAGCTCGCGCTGCGCCTCCAACAGCCGGGTGGTCAGCTCGAAGTTCGCCTCGACGATCTCCGCCGGCTTCGGCAGCCGCTCCGACACCGCGTCGCTCAGCTTGGTGACCTGCTCGGGCACCTGAATCGGCGGCAGGTCCACCTTCTCGCGGGATTCGCGCACGCCCGTCGAGACCGCGTCGACCGCGTCCTCGGCGCGCTTCAGCGCCGCCACCCAGGCGTCACCGACCTGCTTGGTCCAGTCGCTGTACGCACTCACTTGGCTTACCTCCTTGTGGTTGGACCATCGTCTTATACATCTGCACCAGCGCCGACTTTTGCGCCTTACTCAGTTTCTTGTCCGCTGCGATCGCGTCCGGCACGCTCGCCGATTTGCCCGGGCCGAACCCGGGCAGCCAACCCGCTCGCTGGAACAACGCGTCGGGAGACAGGCCGAGACCGCTGGAGATCGCCTTGAGGACATCACCGGACGGGCGGTGCTGCCCGCGCTCGATCTGACTCAGGTAGGAGTCGGACACGTTGATCATGCGCGCCAAGTGCCGCAGCGACAGCTGCGCAAGCTCACGCTGGGCCCGGATGTAGCGCCCCAGGTCGGCCAGCGCCTCCTCGGTGTCCGGCATCTCTGCGTTGTCCCTTCCACCTGCCACTGACCGAACCACGCGCGTGCGTTGTACGTCAAGCGCTCAATGGCGCACCCGGGACGACACGGACCCGCAGTGCCGCGGTTGTTCGGGCGTCGCCCGCTGGTCATCAGCCGCCGTGTAGCCGCGGTGCGTAAGTCCCCGCGCCACCGCCAGTTGCTGGGCGCTCGATCACGCAACTCACCTGGATAGGTACCAGTTACTGCCTGGCAACCCGGCTCCGCGAGCCCGCGAACCGCCCAGCGTCACCGCCACCACACCAGGGATTCGCGCAGGGCGCTCAGCGAGCCAATACATGCGATCGAGTTTCGTGCAGCGCATTGTGAGCTGAAGGTCCTGCCCGATCCCGACTAGCCTCCGCCGCCGATCGGGTGGTGCATGGTGTTGCGGATCGGCTTTTGATCGGGGTCGATGTGTGGTGGGGGGATCCATTCGGGCAGGCCGTCGGTGATGCGGACGTGCCAGCCGCGGCGGGCGAAGTTGCGGTGGTGGTGACCACAGAGCAGGGTGAGGTTGTCGGTCTCGGTGAGCCCGTCATCGAGCCAGTCGATGACGTGGTGGGCCTGGCACCAGGCGGGCGGGTAGTCACATCCGGGGAAGGAGCAGCCGCCGTCTCGGGCGGTCAGGGTGATGCGCTGCCCGGGTGAGGCGACCCGCCGGGCGCGGCCGTAGTCCATGACCGCGCCGGTGGTGTCGCGCAGGACGGTGTAGATGCTGGCTTGGTCGGCTAGGCGCAGCGCGTCGCGGACCGGGACCAGCCCGCCGTGCCCGGTCGTCGCGTAGCCGTGCCCGGTGTGGGCCTGTTCGGGGGTCAGGGTGAACAGCACGGTCGCCGGGGTGCCGCCGCAGTCGGGCAGCGTCCCTGCGCGCAGGAGCCGCTGCGCGCAGTCGGCCAGGGCGTCGTGTAGCCGCTGCCCGGCGGTGCGGGTGTCCGGGCCGTCGGCGTCGCTGGGGCGGGGCGCGGCGAGCGGGTCGAGCACCGTCTGCCACATCGCCAGCGATTCCGGGGTCAGGTGCGCCCGGAGTTCGCCGGTGCCGTCCCGGTTCGGGGTCAGCGACGCGTGCCGGGTGCGCTCGCGGTCGGCGTGGTCGGTGAGGGTGCCGTCCGGGTCCAGGTGTGCGGTGATCAGCGCGGCCAGCTTGGCCAGCAGGTCGGGGTCGAACTGTGCGGCGTCGCCGACCAGCCGCTGCTCGACGGCGGGCCCGTGTTCGAGTTGCACCGCGGCGGGCAGCCGTTGCACGCAGCGGGTGATCACCCGCGCCTGCTCCGGGCTGATCGCGCCGTCGGCTTGCGCCGCGGCCACGGCCGGGAAGATCGGCGCGAGCGGCTCGCCGCTGACCGCGCGGCGCGGGCCGAGGTCCACCGCCGCGGCGTAGCGGGCCGTGGCCTCCCGCGCCGAGAGCCGCAGCGTGTCGCGGAGCAGGGTCTTGGTGTCCCGGCAGCCGCGCTCGCCGGCCACCCCACGGCTGTCGAGTTCGGCGATCAGCCGGTGGTCGTGTACCGGCAGCCGCCGCCGCTGGGTCTCCACGCCGCGCAGCAGGGTGAGCAGATCGTCCGGTTGCAGAGCGGTGAGGTCGAGTTCGGTGAGTCGGGTGACCGCGGAGCTGAGCTGGTCGAGCGCCTCCTCGACCGGTGTCGCGACCGCGGCTGACATGAGTTGATTCTATCGAACACATGTTCGCAGCGCAAGAGATTGCCCACGAAAATAAGGCGAATCTCTGCCGAGAAGGAGCCAGTGGCGCAGCAGCACGAGCGCGTCGCAACAGAGCAGCGGCGCCCGGCCCGAAGACCAACTCCTCGTAGCTGCCGCTTTTCAGCCCCCCGAGCGGCTGCCCGACTGCCCGTAGTCGTCGTAAAACCCCCGGCCGGTCTTCACGCCGAGCCGGCCTTCGTCGATGTAGCGATGCAGCAGCTCGCGGGGGCTCTCCGGCACTTCAGCCCGCTCGGCGGCGTAATTGTTCTCGATGTCCAATACGACGTCGAGACCGACCCGGTCCATCGTCCGGAACGGCCCGGACGGCGTGCGCAGCACCATCGCGAACAGCCGATCGATGTCCGCGGGTTCCGCGACGCCCTCGGCGGCGACCATCAGCGACTCGCGCTTGATCGCCGCCCAGATCCGGTTGTAGATGAAGCCCATGCTTTCGCGCTTGACGAGGAACGGTGTCAAGCCGTACGCAGGCAGCAGCTGCATCAGGCGGTCGAGCACGGCCGGGTCGGTGTGCCCGCACGACATCAGTTCGACGGCGGTAACCGTCGGGGGCATGAAGAAATGCATGTTCACGACTCGAGCCGGGTTGTTTACCTCATCGATCACCCGGCTCGACGGGTAGGACGAGGAGTTGGTGGCGAGCACCGCGTCGTCGGGCGCGAGCCGGTCCAGCTCGCCGAAGATCATCCGCTTCAGGCCGAGGCGCTCTGGCAGCGACTCGACGACCAACCAGGCGTCCGCGACAGCTGACTGGATGTCGGCGGTGAACTCGTGCCTGCCGGGTGTGCCGTCATCGATGCTGTCGACGACGGCGGGAAGCTGTGTCTCGATGTATGCGGCCGCTTCGGCCCGCTGCGGCTCCGAGTGGTCACAGACTCGCACGACGCCGCCGCGACTAGCGAACATCAGTGCGATCCGTCGCCCGAGCGTGCCGGCCCCGATGACAGCGACGGGCCGCGAACTCACTCGCCCACCTTCAGACAGTTGTAGACCGGCTGTCAAGCGCGAGAGCCGTCGAAGAACGCGCGCGGCACATCGACGAGCATCGTGTCGATCTGCTGCTGGGTGACGCCGTGCTCGCCTACGTACGGGAAGACGTCGTCGAACAGGTGCGTGTAATGCCACTGCGGCAGATACTGCATAACACCCGGGTCGATCCAATCGATGTAGCAGCTGGCATCCTGCGAGAGCACCATCCGCTCGGCGTACCCGCGGCGCACCATCTCGATCAGCGTGTCGGCGCGAGCCTCGAACGTCGTGTCGAGATTGATGCCGAAACGGTCCATCCCGAGGACGAAACCCGCGTCGGCCAGCTCGCAGAGGTGTGCGCAGTCGGTCGTGTCGCCGCTGTGGCCCAGGACTATGCGTGATGGTTCGACGCCCTCCTCGTCACACATCACCCGTTTGACCTCGAGGCCGGTTTGCGAGCCCGGATGGGTGTGCACGGTGATCGGCGTGCCGGTCTGCAGATGAGCTTTCGCCACCGCGCGCATCACCCGCTCGACGCCAGGCGTCAACCCTTCCTGGTCGATGGCGCACTTGAGCATGCCGGCCTTTACGCCGGTGCCCGCGATTCCGTCGCGGATGTCGCCGACGAACAGGTCGACCATCGGGTCGGGCAGGTCCGTGCCGAGTACCTCGCTGAGCGCGGGCCCGCGGTAGTGGAAATAGAACGGAACGTCGTTGTAGGTGTAGATGCCGGTTGCGACGACGATCTGTAGCGGCACCTGCTCGGCGATCCGCTGGATACGCGGGATGTAGCGACCGAGCCCCACCACGGTCGGGTCGACGATGGTGCGCACACCGGCGTCGTAGGTCGCCTGCAGCTTGCGCACCGCGTCCGCGACCCGCTCGTCCTCCGATCCCCACTCGGCCGGGTAGTTCTGCCACATGTCGGCGGTCAGGACGAAGACGTGTTCGTGCATCAAAGTCACGCCGAGCTCCGCGGCATCGATCGGGCCGCGGACGGACTCGACCTCGCTCACGCCCTGCCTCCTCGTCTGTCAAGAAGCTGCAAGTCACCTGCCAGGCGTGGCCTTCGCCAGCTCCGCCTGCACCGCGGCGTCGTGTTCGCGGATCGCCCGCTTCGCGTGGCGTGGATCCCAGTAGCCGGCCATCACCCAGATGAGCGGGATGAAGACGATCGCCCCGCCGGCCGCGATCCAGAAGTAGTTCTGCCACTGCCCCGGACCGTCCTTCTGCGCCTGGATCACCTTCGGCGCATTTGCCTGCAGGTACTTGAGGTTGGACTGCACCTTGGGATCCTGCAGCGGCTTGCCGTACGTGTTCAGGAAGGCCAGGTCGGCCCTGGGTACGCTCGCCAGCGCAACCAGGCGAGCGGTCGCCACCGCGGGCGAGACGTGCAAGGTCGTCGCGATCTCGCCGACAGCCTTCGCCGCAGCGGCCAGGTTGGTGGGATTGGCTGCGAGCGCCGCCTGTGTTGCGGGGTCGATCGCCGACGCGGTCTGCAATTGGGAGGCGTACTTCGTCGCGAGCGACTGCACCCTCGGCACGATCGTCGGGTCCTTGGCCACGGCGGCCACCGTGGCGTTCTGCGCCACGGTGAGGCTCGGGTCCTTGCCCGCGGCCATCTCCGCGACGATCGGTCCCTTCTCGACGATCGTGGTCACCGTGTTCACCACGAACGGCAGGATCAAGAAGCTGACGGCGAAGATGACCCGGATGATGAGCCCCCAGATCGACAGGCCGGTCGCGGTGAGCGCCGGATTGCGGCGCTCGACCGTCTCGGTGAAGCTCGCCATCCATGCCACGTACGCCATGCCCGAGAAGAACATCATGACGGCCAAGATCCACGCGAACGTGCTGTACGGCGTGTGCGGATGGGTGGCGCGGGTGAGGAAGACGATGATCATGGCCGCTGCGATGACCCCGCCGACGAGCATGAACGGCTTGCGGACCACCGTCCTGTCCGACAAGAAGCCGCAGAGAACCAGCCCGCCGACATTGAAGGCCCAGCCCCAGATGATCACGTTGTTGGCCGTCGACTGGCTGAACCCGAAGGTCACCTGGAAGTAGGTCGGTACCCAGGCGACGAGCATGATGTAGAACAGCAGGAAGAGGCTGATCGCAATGCTGGACAGGATGATGTCCGGCTTGAGCATCTGCCGCGCCGGATGCTTCAGGCTCGCCTCGACGTCGATGCCTTTCATCCGAGCCTCGACGAGCGCCCGGTCGCGTGCGTCCACCATGATCTGGTCACGCAGCGCCGGGGCGAGTTCCTTCAGGAAGAAGATCGACAGGACCGCCACGATCAGGCCCGCGATACCGGCGGCCATGTAGTGGTCCTGCCAGGGCGTCGAACCGGTGCCACTGCCGACCACGATGGTGATCACCAAGCTGCCGAGCACCGGTCCCATCGTCCAGAACCCCATCGCCGAGGCGCGGCCCAACTGCGGGCTGAAGTCGCGCACTACGGCGGGGGTGGCCACCAGGATCAGCCCCTCCGCCGCGTTGAGCACGCAGAACACGATCGCGAACGGCCACTTGCCGTGGGCCAGCGGAATGGCAACGAGGCTGAGCAGTCCGACGACGAACAGGCCAACGGTGATGATGTTGGCCCGTCCGTACCGGTCGGTGATTCGGGCGGCGTACGCCGCGATGGCCGCGATGGCGACAGCGACCACCTGCAGGAAGACGAACCAGGTGAACGAGATGTTGTAGTCGGCGAAGATCTGCACCGCCACGCCGCCGGCCAGGTACAGCTGGTAGTACAAGACGATGGTGGCGAGCACCACCAGCGCGAGCGAGGTGTATCGAACCCCTGGGTTCGGGTACTGATAGAGCTGACGCGTCCACGGTCGACGCCCGGTCGGTGGCCGCGCCGGCTGCTCGGCAATCGCGCTGGTCATCGTGCCTCGACTCCTTCGTCTCGTCACACGCCCGTCGCCGAACCGGCTCCCGGCGGCCCGGGCCGAGGGTCGCCCCCCGGCGGCCGATTCGCGTCACTGTAGCCCACAAACCGACCGGTCGGAAGCTGCAGCATTGCGACACGGGAGGCGATCCGCGATGTCGAGTAGCTGCCACGTCTAGACCCGTTGGCGTGCGCCTGGGATGGTGTCCGCATGCCAGTTCTCGACATGTTCCGCCTCGACGGCAAGGTCGCAGTCGTCACCGGCGCATCGTCCGGTCTCGGCGTGGCGTTCGCGCAGGCACTGGCCGAGGCCGGTGCCGACGTCGCGCTGGGTGCCCGGCGCGTGGATCGGCTCGTCGACACCGCCAAGCTCGTCGAGGGAGCCGGCCGCCGCGCCGTGAGCGTCGGCACCGACGTCACCAAGCCGGAGGACTGCCAGGCGCTTGTCCAGGCCACCATGAATGAGCTCGGACGAGTCGACATACTGCTCAATAATGCGGGCGTCGGCACGGCCGTGCCGGCGACTCGCGAGACGCCCGAACAGTTCCGCCAGGTCATCGACATCAATCTCAACGGCTGCTACTGGATGGCGCAAGCATGCGGACGGGTCATGCAGCCGGGCAGCTCCATCATCAATATCTCTTCGATCCTCGGGATCACGACGGCCGGGCTGCCGCAGGCCGCCTACGCCGCGTCCAAGGCGGGACTGATCGGCCTGACGCGCGACCTTGCCCAGCAGTGGACCGGCCGCAAAGGCATCCGGGTCAACGCGCTCGCGCCCGGCTTCTTCGCATCCGAGATGACCGACCAGTATCCCGAGGAGTACGTCGCCGCCCAGGCGTCGCGAATGATCGTCGCGCGCATGGGCGATCCGCGGGAACTCGCCGCGGCGGCGGTCTTTCTCGCGTCGGACGCCGCCGGCTATATCACCGGCCAGACACTTGCCGTGGACGGCGGACTGACCATCACCTGACCCGCCTGCGGCCGACAGCACAGCCACTTGCACAACACATCGACGTGTTGTATACATGTCGTCTATGTCAAGCCTACGAGCCGCGGCGCCGCGTGGAAGTAGTGCGCAGGACGTCGCCTACGGCTGGTTGAAGCGGCACGTCGCGACGCTGCCGCGCCACGAGGGCACGTTTCTCACCGAGGGCGAGGTGGCCGAAGCGACCGGGACCTCGCGCACTCCGGTGCGGGAGGCACTGCTGCGGCTGGAGGCGGAGGGATTCCTGCAGATCGTGCCGAAGAAGGGCGCGTTCGTGCCCCCGGTCACCGATGCCGAGGTGGCGGCGGTGATGCAAGCACGTGGACTGGTCGAGGACTGGTGCGTGCGGCGGTGCGTCCCGCTCGCCGAGTCGCTGTCGATGGAGCTGACCCGGCTCGTCGAGCGTCAACGCGCGCTGCAGGGCGCGCCCGTGGAGTTTATCGAGTGCGATCGTGAGTTCCACCGCACGATCGTGCGGGCTGGCGGCAACCCGGTGCTAGCTGACTTCTACGAGACGTTGCGGGATCGGCAGGTCCGGATGGGGCTGCGAGCGATCGCCGCGTCGGCCGAGCGCACTCGCGTCGTGCTCGCCGAGCACTCGGCCATCGTCGACGGCGTGCGCTCGGGTGATGCGGCGACGGCGGCCGCTGCGGTGGCCGCGCACCTGGCCGGGACGCTGACGGCGCTGCACCTGCCCGCGGTGTCGCACTGGCGGCCGGAGACGGGTGAGCCGCGATGAAGGTGTCGCTGGTCCAGATCGCGTCACCGGCGGGTGAAACGGTGTCCACACGGCGGGATCGGGTCGGGCAGTTGGTCGCGGACGCCGCGGGTGCCGACCTCGTGGTCCTTCCCGAGCTGTGGGCACCGGGGTATTTCGCCTTCGACCGCTACGCGGAGCTGGCCGAGCCACTGGACGGCGACACGGTTACCGCCGGGCGGGAGTGGGCGAAACGGCTGGGCTGCTACCTGCACCTGGGCAGCGTGCTGGAACGGACCGCGCCTGGCACGCTGCACAACACCGCGGTGCTCATCGACCCGGCCGGGGAGATCGCGCACACCTACCGGAAGATCCACGTGTTCGGGTACCGGTCGCGCGAGCCAGCGCTGCTCACCGCCGGAACGGACGTGTCGGTCGTGGACACCGTGTTGGGTCCCGTTTCCGCGACCACCTGCTACGACCTGCGATTCCCCGAGCTGTGGCGTGCCCTGGTCGACTGCGGCGCGCACACCGTGATCGTGCCGGCGGCCTGGCCGGCAGCCCGCCGCGACCACTGGTGGCTGTTCACCTCCTGCCGCGCCGTGGAGGAGCAGGTGCTGCTCGTCGCCTGCAACGCGGTCGGGAGCCAGGGCGACGTGCAGCTCGGCGGACACAGCCGGGTGGTCGACCCATGGGGCGCGCTGCTGGTCGAGGCCGGGGACGCGGAGGGAATCACGTCGTGTGATGTCGACCCCGCCGTCGTGCGACGCACGCGCACCGAGTTCCCGGTGCTCGACGACCGAAGGCTCGCCTGGAGTGCCCCGCGACGCGACGAGAAGAGCAAGGAGATCGGGTAATGCGCCAGAGCACCCCACTGCGGCTTCACCCCAATGACGGCGAGCCGGACTTCTCCCTCGCCGCACCTCGGCTGATCGTCGCCGGCTACACCGGCCGCGATCGGGACGCGGTCGCCGCGCACGTAGCGGAGCTCGCGAATCAGACGTTCGGCGCCGGGATGTACGCCTGCCGGCCGCCCGGCATGCCGCACGGCCCGTGGCACAGCCCGGACGGTTGCCTCACCTTCGAAGTCCGCTACCCAGCCTGAGTCGAGGAGCACCGCGATGTCCTCGCCGGTCCATACGCCCGCCGTCGATGCCGCCACCATGCGCGCCGCCATGGGGCGCTGGGCCACCGGCGTCGCGGTGATCACCACCGTCGACCGCGCCGGGCAGCCGCATGGTATGACCGTCAGCTCGCTCACCTCGGTGTCGCTCGACCCGCCGCTGCTACTGGTCTGCTTCACCCACGGCGCCCGCACCGCCGAAACGATCCTCGACTCCGGCCGCTTCGCCGTCTCCGTCCTCGCCAGCCGCCACGAGCCGATCGCCCGGCGCTTCGCCGGCCGCGGCGAGGACCATTTCGCCGGCCTGCCCGTCAACTACGGCGAGCACAGCGTGCCCGTCGTCCCGGAGGCCCTGGCCCATCTCGAATGCACCGTCGAACGCCACCTCGACGCCGGCGATCACGTCATCGTCCTCGGCACCGTGCAGCGCACCTGCCAGCGCGACGGTCAGCCGCTCGCCTTTCTCGGCGGCCGCTTCGGCGATTACACCGACCGCGGCCACGAGCCGGTCAACTGGTTCTTCTGAGCGACCGTCCGGCGAGGGTCAGCGTCGCCGACATCGGTGAAGTACTGCGCGAGCTCGTCGGATCCTGCGCTAGCGGCAGCATGATGGACGAACATCCACACGGGCGCCGATACGGTGGCGGTATGCCGGGGCCACTTCGCGAGGACGATGCGCGCAGCATGCGGGAGCGGATGCTCGCTGGTGATTGGTACATCGCCGAGGACCCGGAGAACGCGCGCCTGGCGCAACGCGCGGTGCAGCTGGCCGATGCCTACCTTCGCGCGTCGATCGCCGACGAGGCCTCGGCGCTGCCGATCCTGGCCGAGCTGGTCGGCTCGTTGGGCGCGGGTGCATTCATCAAGCCGCCGCTGTATGTGGACTACGGCGAGCACCTGAGCGTGGGACCGCGAACCTTCGCCAACTACAACCTGGTCGCACTCGACGTCGCGCCGATCACAATCGGGGCAGACTGCCAGATCGGTCCCAATGTGCAGCTGCTCACCGCACTGCATCCGGTGGAGCCGAAGATGCGCCGGGCGCGGTGGGAGGCGGCTAGGCCAATCACCATCGGCGACAACGTGTGGCTCGGCGGCGGGGTCATCGTCCTACCCGGGGTGACGGTCAGCGCCAACACGGTCGTCGGAGCCGGGGCGGTGGTGACCAAAGACCTGCCGCCGAACGTCGTCGCGGTCGGCAACCCGGCACGGATAATCCGCGACATCGCAGCCGGCTCCGGCGACGAGGTGAGCGCCAGCGGGGCCGGATGACGGCGAGGGCCACCGCACGCAGCACCGCCGGCGAGCAGCCGTCGGCGGTGAATCGATGGTCAGGTGGGCCGTAGTGGGGGTAGCTGGTAGGTCCCGGTGGTAATGCGTTCATCGCCGCCGTAGGCGCGCAGTATGACGGTGAACGGTCCGGCGGGAGCGGGTAGCCAGTTGGCGGCGGCGGAGTCGGTGGGTTGGTCGTGGGAGATGGTGAGCGTGAGGGAGCCGTCGTCCTGGTAGGTGAGGCCGGGGGTTCGGTCACCGATGGAGTACCGGTCGATGGGGTTGGCCGTGAGGAGTCGTTCGGGGAGCCGGTACATGGTTGCCGACCAGAAGAAGCGGACCTTGGGCAGTTGGTCGGCGGCGAACGTGACGGTGTAGGACCGGGTGCCGGTGGGGCGTTCGCCCTCGGCATCGAGGAGCCAACCGCCGTACCAGGCTTCGGAGGCGGGCAGCCCGTAGATGCCTTTCATGGCCCCCATGTCGCGTTCCTCGTACCGGCCGGCCATCTGCTCGCGGGTGCCGAACAGTCCGAGCGAGGATGCGGTCTGCTGCGCGCGAGCAGCGAGATCGGCGGTCCCGGCATCGAGTCCGGCGCGCAGGTCGGCGAGCGTGTCGGCGTCTTGATCGTCGACGGAAAACGAGCCCTGACCGTTCACGCCCAATGTGGCGAGTGCGTCCCGGGCCTGCGCGTCTTCGGGGAGGGCCGGGGCGAACTGCAGGAGGAAGTCGAGTAGCGCGAAGAATCGCGGGGTCTTGGTGAAGGCTTGCTCGTCCCACGTCGGCCACTCGATCGGCCCAGCATCAGGCGCGGGCGATGCGCCGCTGAAGCGGCTGAGCGGGGCGAGCTGGTAGGAATTCTGCACGTCCCGCAGCGACTGGACACCGTCGCTGGTCAGTTCCGTCCGGCTCAGGGTGCCGACGAAGTCGGTGCTCGACCGCACGACACCGGTGATCCCGTCCGGGACCGTGCCGTCCCAGCGCGGGCCAGCGAGCAGGTAGGAGCCTGGCCCGGGACCGGTCGTGGCCGCGCCAACGTAACCCGCGTACACCGTGTACAGGTCGTGGAAGGGCAGGATGTAGTACCGCTCGATCGCCGGCACGGTGACCACCCACGGCTCGGCCCGCAGATCCAGCCATGCCCACGAATACGGGGTGTCGTTGTTCGGCGTCACGATGTCGGTGTTCTCTGGTCGGGCCGGCTGCGAGTAGTGCCGATACACCCCGAAACCACCCACATAGCGATGATCAGCCGCATCAACCGCCTGCGCGTACATGGTCCGGTAGTTCTCCACCATCGCGTACCCGAATACGTAACCCGCCTGCGCAGCCGCCACGCGAGCCCTGTCGGTACCGACCAACGCACGCCTCCAAGCTGCAGCACCGTCGACGGGAACCAGGATGTCGACATAGCTCATTCCTGTACTCACCCGGAAGGCATGACCCGACAAACGCACACACCACGGATCGAGATCACGACCGAGCACCCCCGCAGTTGTGCGGGTGCCGCCTTGAAGGTTGCCACGCACACGACGCTCCAGCCAACGCCACCGAGGACGGATCGTGGGTTGTGGCAGTGTTAAGGCGTGCAACTGCCTCGCCGCGATGTCGATCCCGATGGGCTGCTCGAGTACTCGGTGGTCTTCACCGACCGGTCCCTGAATCACATGTCCCAGCGCTTCGTCGGGGTGATGCAGGACATTGTCGACGTGCTGCGCACTACCTACCGCGCCGAGACGGTGGCGGTCGTCCCGGGTGGCGGTACCTACGCCATGGAGGCCGTCGCCCGACAGCTCGCTACGGATCGCCGCTGCCTGGTGATCCGCAACGGCCTGTTCTCTTACCGCTGGTCGGCGATCCTCGAGGTCGGCTCGGTGGCCAGCGAGACGGCGGTTTGCCCGGCGCGGCCCGTCTCGGACGAGCGGCAGGCTCCGTGGATGCCCGCCCCGGTAGCCGAGGTGGTCGACGCCATCGAGCGCACCCGCCCCGCGGTCGTGTTCGCCGCCCATGTCGAGACCGCCGCGGGCATGCTCTTGCCCGACGACTACGTCCGCGCCGTCGCTGCCGCGACGCACGCGGCTGGCGGCCTCTTCGTCCTCGACTGCATCGCCTCCGGCGCGGTCTGGGTCGACATGACTGACCTCGACGTCGACGTCCTTCTCAGCGCCCCACAGAAGGGCTGGAGCGGTTCACCGGGCGCGGGCTACGTGATGCTCCGCGAGTATGGCCGGGCGCAGGTCATGGCGACCACCTCGACCAGCTTCGCGATGGACCTCCAGATCTGGCTTACGATCACCGAGGCCTACACCCGGGGCCAGACCCCCTACCACGCCACGATGCCGACTGACACCCTCGCGCACGACGCCGCGCTGATGCTCGAGACGCGAGATGCCGGCCTCGGCGAGTTGAAGAAGGCGCAGATCGCCCTCGGCGCGCGCGTCCGCGCCCTGCTCGACGAACGCGGCTTCCCCTCGGTCGCCGCGGAGAAATACGCCGCGCCCAGTGTGGTGGTCGCCTACACCGACGATCCGGTAATCCGCAGCGGCGCGAAGCTCAAGCAGCGCGGTCTCCAGGTCGCCGCAGGCGTGCCCCTGATGTGCGGCGAGCGCGCCGACTTCTCCACCTTCCGCTTAGGCCTGTTCGGCCTGGATAAGCTCACCGACGTTGACGGCACCGTCAAGCGGCTTGACGCACACCTCGCAGACCTCGCGCACTGACTCGCTCCAGCGCACGATCCGGTGGCGGTGTTCCCGGCGTTGCCGCGATGCGTGCGGCCGCGCACCGGTCAGGACTGGGCCACAGCCGGCCGCACCCCGGCGCCGGCGACCGCCAGGCAGCCCACCAGGACCACGATCAGCACCCCGATGACCAGCGCGACCCCGCCATCGCCCAGGCCCAGTCCCCCCGCGTCGCGAGGCTTGCCGAACCCGTCGGCCAGCGAGGCACCCAGCGGGCGGGTCAGCACGTAGGCGGACCAGAAACAACCCACCGCGTTCCAGCGCCCGAACCGATAGCCCACCGCCGGCACCGCGATCAGCGCGGCGAACAACGCCGCGGACGGGAAATACCCTAGGTGCAGCGTCATGGCGGTGAAATCGCCCAGCGCGGTGCCCATCGCGAACGTGGCCACCACTGCGGCCCAGTAGAACAGCTCCCGTCGCGCGGTGTCGATGCTGTGCATCGACAGGGTCGGCTCGCTCCACCGCCACGCCGCGAACACCGCTGCCAGCACCACCGCGTACAGCACGGTCGACACCGGGTACGACACCCCGAGCCCGACGTGCAGCACGTCCGCGGCCATCGTGCCGAAAACGCCGACCATCACCACCGCGAACCAGTACGCCCCGGCCACGTACCGGCCCCGGCGCAGCTGCACCGCCAGCGCCACCAGCAACCCGGCGAACCCCAACAGCACCGCCACCTGCGGCGCCATCACATGCACCAGATAATCCGAACTGGCCTCGCCCATCGCCGTGCTCAACAGCTTGATCAGCCAGAACATGGCCGTCACCGGCGCTACCCGCACCGCACCCCGCACCACCGGCCCGTATCGGGCCTGCTCCCCCGCGCACGCCACCCGCGCAGCGTACGAACCAGACGCTGAACGCACGCTGTGCGGCCTCGTCCCCCGCCCGACGCCTGGACGAGGCGGCACCCGCGCCGGGCACGTTGAAATGCTCGGAACAGCCCCTCGGGGCGAAGTAGCTAGGACTCGGTCGTCCGCTGCTCCGCGCCGGTCTCCTCCGGATCGACCTGCACGTCGGGCTCGGCCGTGTCCTCCCCTTCCACGACCTGTCGGATCTCGTCCTCGCGTTGCCTGGCGGCGGCGAGATGTTCACCGTCGTCGAGATTGCGGATACCACCCATACCGCGAGGATTCCCGCCAGCGGCCGCCGGTAATCAGTGCAGTGGCTCGATCACGGCGGTCAGGTCGCGCTCGCGTCGCTGCTCCTGTCCAGCCCGAGCATTCGATGGACAAGTCCAGCCCAACTGGTACGCGCAGGGCTGACGCAAGCTCCCGCTCATCGGCGCGGGCGGCCTGATCGCCGATGAGGAGCCGGGGACCACCGGCGCCGGACACGCTGCTTCTTGTCCCGCCGGCGACCGGCTTCATGATCCGGCGGTGAAACGCTGCCGGGCGAACCGGTTGTTCTCCAGTTCGTCGACGAACGCGGCGGCGAAATCGCCACTGGTGATCCGACTCTGGCCGTCGGCGCTGCGCACCGGGGCGTCCCCCGCGCGCACCTGGTATTCGCCGGTCTTCTCTCCGGGGATCAGCTGATGCGGCGGCGGGCTCATGTACGTCCACTCGATCGGCCCGCCGTAGGACCGCAGGATCTGCAGCGCCTGGTCTTGGGCCAGCCCTTCGGCGCGGTACTGGTCGGGGAAGCCCGGCGCGTCGACCGCCCGCAGCCCCGGCTCAACCTCCAGGCTCCCGCCCCCGCCCACGAACGCGAGCCGGCCGATCCCGGCCCGCGGCGCGATCTCCAGTAGCGTGCGCACCGTCTTCGGGATGCGGGAGCGATCCAGCGTCGACCGGTCGGTGACCGCGGCGACCACGACATCGCTACCGCGAACCCCGCGCACCACCGAGTCGGGATCGTCCAGGTCGGCGACCGCGACCTGTGCCCCGGCGACCTGGGCGAGGGTCTCGGCGTGCCGGCCGATCGCCGTGACGTCGTGCCCGCGGTGCAACGCCTCCCGCGCGACGGCACCACCCAGCCAGCCCGACCCGCCAATGACCGCAATCCTCATCCGCTAAGCAGACCACACCCGGCTCAGGCCGTCGGGCGGCCGCCGCTTGACACCTCGACTCGGATCTCCGCGGGCGCGGTGCCGGTCCGCGGTGGTGGCACTACGCTGCCCGTCGTGGTCGACCGAACGGCGCAGCACAACCCGGGCGCGGGAGTGCCCGAGTTCGTGCCACGTATCCACGTCCATGACAGCCGGGAGGGTGCTGGCCGGGCGGCCGGCGCCGGCATCACCGCGGAGTTGCAGCGCCGACTGGCCGATCAGCCCGAGGTGCGCATCGTCTTTGCCGCGGCACCGAGCCAGCAGGTGATGCTCGCCTACCTGGCTGGCAGCACCGGGATCGACTGGGGACGGGTCACCGCGTTTCATCTGGATGAATATGTGGGTCTGCCAGCCGGCGATCCGCGGCAGTTCGGACCGTGGCTGCGGCGGCGCCTTTTCGACCGGGTGCCGCTGCGCGCGGCTCATCTGATTGCCACCGACGCCGAACCGGAGCGGGCAGCCGCCGGCTATGCGGCCCTGCTGGGCATCGCGCCGATCGACATCATCTGCCTCGGCATTGGGGTCAATGGTCACCTCGCGTTCAACGATCCTCCGATCACCGACTTCGATGACCCTCAAGCGGTCAAGGTGGTCAACCTTGACCTCGCGTCGCGCCGCCAGCAGGTCGACGACGGCTGCTTCTCGTCCCTGGCCGAGGTGCCAACGGTGGCGATCACGGTGACCATTCCGCCGATTCTGGCGGCGCAACGGTTGTACTGCGTGGTGACCGGCCCGGCCAAACGGATGGCCGTGACGCGCGCCCTGCGCGGCAGCATCGACCCCGCCTGCCCGGCCAGCGCACTGCGGCTGCATCCGCGGTGCGAGGTGTACCTGGACGCCGAGGCCGGCCACGACCTGCGCTCGGCGGGCAGCTGACCGCGCCGATGGCTGACCGCGACCGGACGCTGGTCGGCCGGCATCCGGCCAGCGGCGCGCTGATCCGCGTGCACCTCGCACATCGCCGCATCCGGCTCATCGAACCCGTCAGATCACGCCCCGCAGATGAGACGCCGTGGATCTGGCCCGGGCTGATCGACTTGCAGGTGAACGGATTCCGCGGCTTGGACGTCAACGCCGAGAGCTGCAGCGCCGACACGGTGGCCGGCTTGGTGGCGGTACTTCAGGCCGCCGGCGTGACGACCCTGGTACCCACGCTGGTCAGCGCGCCAGAAGAACAAATCCTGCATGGGCTGCGGGTGATCGCCGACGCCCGGGATGCCGACGCCGCGATCCGGCACGCGATCCCCTATGTGCATCTGGAAGGGCCGCACCTGTCCGACCAGGATGGACCACGCGGCGCGCACGACGCGAGGTGGATCCGACCACCCTCGGTCGCGGAGTACCGGCGCTGGCAACGCGCCGGACGCGGCATCGTCGGCATGGTGACCCTCTCACCGCACTACCCAACGGCGGCGCGGTACATCCGTGCGCTGCGCGGCGACGCCGTGCAGGTGGCGATCGGCCACACCCACGCCACACCCAGCCAGGTCGCCGATGCCGCCACCGCCGGGGCCACGCTGTGCACCCATCTCGGCAACGCCGCACACCTGATGCTGCCGCGCCACCCCAACTACCTGTGGGCCCAACTGGCCGACGACCGGCTCTGCGCCAGCTTCATCGCCGACGGTCACCACCTGCCCGCCGACACCCTGACCGTGATGCTGCGCGCCAAGGGCCTGCGACGCTCACTACTCGTCTCCGACTCGGTCGCGCTCGCCGGCATGCCACCCGGCCGGTACCACACATCGGTCGGCGACCGAGTGACCCTGCGCGCCGACGGGGGCCTCTACGTCACCGGCACCCGATATCTCGCCGGCGCCGTACGCTCGCTGGCCGACGACGTCGCGGTCGCCGCCGATCTGACCGGGCTGCCCCTCAACCACGTCCTCGCGCTGGCCAGCACCAACCCCGCCCGCTTCCTGCCCAACACCGCCGTGCCCCGGCGCGGCAGGCTCACCGCGGGCGCCTGCGCCGACCTGATCCGGTTTCACTGGCACCCCAGCGCGGACAGCCTCCGCGTCGAGGAAGTCATCACCGTTGTCTGACCGGCCAGCACCCTGACCCGGCGCCGAACGAGAACTGCATTGAGTCAGTGCCGCCGAGCGGGTTCGGCTGTCATTGTGACGACACATGACGTGGACCCGGTGTGGGCCGAGGCCGACATTCCCGGCCGCGAGTACCACGACCTGCTTGCATCCGCTTAACCGCGAGACACTCCGGATAGTGATCAATGATGCTGCTGATCGCTGACGTGATCTGAAGCGTAGCCTTCGCTTGAGCTCGGCTCTCCACGAGGGTAGCTCCGGTAGGTTCATCATCAGGTGAAGAAACCGGGCCCACATGATGCCCGTGGTGGATCGAACAGGAGGAACGCTAAATGCTCGGCACGTTCATCGGGGCCATCGTGGCCGGACTAATCATAGGAGCGCTCGGTCGTCTCCTCCTGCCGGGTAAGCAGGACATCTCGATTCTGATGACGATCGTCATCGGCATCATCGCATCGCTGGTCGCCACGGCGATCCTCGGCGGTTTCTTCGGTTACCAGAACGCCAACGGTGGGATCCGCTGGTGGTACTGGATCGTGGGTGCGATCCTGGCCGCAATCGGCATCTCGATCTACGGTCGGGTTTCACACAAGACCACCTGACCGAGGCAGTCAGCCGCCTGCGCTTCTCCCGGCTCCGCTCCCGGCCCCGACCTTGGTGCTTCTCGTGCGGCAGGCCGCGGTTTCCGGGCGCACGCAGCAGAGCTCACGGACGTGGTCGAACTTCCTGCTGATGCTGGATCACATACCTGTAACGCCACCGCACTGCAGTTCATCGCCGGCCGCCGGCTTGCTGATCGCTGAATCAGGCGGGCTCCGGCACGCCGGCAGAGTCACCGCCAGGATCGTCAGGTGTCGATTCGATCGGTGCGGGCGGAAGTGGCTCCGGTGCGTCCGGAAGCAGTTCAGCCGGGTCGTCTGGCACCGGCTCAGCGGGATTGATGATCGGATCCGGTTCCGGGAGTGGCGCGACCATGACAACAGTCAACCAGCTCGTTGTTTCGCATGATAGGGCGTAGAAGTCCGGACGTCTCGGGCCGATCCCCTGGCCACGCGCCGAGGCGAGTTCCGGCCGGCCGTACCGGGTAGCCGTTGCCCGGCCAGTTGAGCATGCATGAGCAGACCGAACCACCTTTGACCGTCGAGATCGATCCTGGGAATGAACTCCTGTGTAGCCTCAGGGGCCAGCAGCGATGTCGAGCGGCAGGTCCACCAAGCCCACCAAGTCGGCGACAACACGCGAGCCGACCGTCCGAGGCATCATCTTGGGCGGCGTCATCACAACACCAGGCCGACCAAGCATCGCCGTCTCACGCGACCCCGTCACCACCAGATCTACTGGCTGCCGACGCGCCACGCACATCTCCGCTGGTCCTCGGCCACGCAGTGTTGCGGATGATCCGGCTCCAGCAGGATGAGGACCATTCGCATGTTCGCGCTCCTGGCACTCCCTACTATGACCGCGAATCCGTTTTGGCTTCCGGATCGTGCGTGAGTCGGGTAGTCCACACGTCATCGCGGCCGGGGTGACTGACTACTCGCGGCTGAGAGACAGCGCAAGGTTCGGAACGGCGAACGACAGGAGCCATGTCGGCCAGAGGTTGGCTCCATGGCATCGGAAGGTAACGAGCTCGCCGTCGGCCGCGTCGAAGGTGCGGCCTCGGCTCGAGTATCGGCCTTTGCGGACTAGCAATGTGTGAGTGCCGGATGGGACGGAGATCTCGATCGTCTCGTGCCACTCGATCGAGCCGGCGCCGTTGCCGTCGATCAGGACGTCGAACGTGCCGCGACGGAGTTCGATGCGACCGATACCAACGATTGTTCGCGTCAGCTTGACAGTGGCTGGCACTGGGGTCTCCCTTCCGGCGAGCAATCCTGATCGTTGTTTGTAGGTCGAAGGTCTCAACTCCGTCGCCCAGTGAGGAGCCGTTCTCGGTCGAACAGCGTGGCGACGGCGCGCCAGCCGAGCCCGTCGATGACGAGCAGGACGGCGGCCAGGCCGAGCGCGAGCCCGAGCGACAGGCTGATCACGTTCAGGGACATCAGCGCGACCACGGCGAGCGGCGGGAGGCTGGCGAGCACGGCGAGCTGCTGGGCGGCGCGCACATCGCTGGAGCGGGTGGAGATCGCGATGCCGACCCAGATCGACCAGCCGGCCAGCAGCGGCGTGAACAGCAACTGGACCAGCAGGTGGGAGCGTTGGAATACCGCCGATGCGACGGCCGGGTGGGCGAGCAGCGCCGCGGCGCCGAGGAAGATCCCGAACAGGGCGTAGCCGATTAGCAGGGTCGGCAGCAGAATCGCTAGCGCCTTACCGAGCAGGAACTCCTCGCGGCGAATCGGCGTGGCCAGGACAGGTTCGAGGGTGCCCTGCTCGCGTTCGCCGACCACCGAGTAGGCCGACAGGGCGGACGGCACGAACGCGGGGATGAGCAGCAGGTACAGCAGGGACAACCCGATTCGGGTGTCGAGCTTGCTGCTGGGTGCCGTCGTGGGGATGGCGAACAGCTGGATCGTCGGCACGACTATGAAGACGAGCGGCACGATCACCATGGTGAGGACGATGAACCGGTTGCGCCGGTAGTCGCGCAGTTCCTTGGCGGTGATCGCCGTGATCCGGGTGCGGTTGAGGTTGGTCATCTGCGCGCCTCCACGTCCTCGTCGACGAGCTCGAGGTAGACGTCTTGCAGCGAGTGCCGTGACTCGGCGAGGGACAGGATGTCCGCGCCGGCCGCCACCAGCACCCGGGCCACCGCCGGGGCGGCGAGCTGTGGGTCGGTGACGGCGAGCAGATACCCACCGGCGGCGTCGGGCTGCCAGCCGGTGACCGCGGGCAGGCCGGCGAACACCCCGGCCGGGTCGGGCAGCGGCGCGCGGGTGCGCACGGCGAGCTTGCGGGTGAACAGCTGCGCGCGTAGCTCGTCAGGCCGGCCGACCAGGCGCAACGTCGTGTTCAAGATCGCCACCCGGTCGCACAGCTGCTCGGCCTCCTCCAGCCGATGCGTGGTCAAGAAGATGGTGACCCCCCGTTCCCGCAACTCGGCGATGAGCTGGTGTACCTCGCGCGCCGCGACCGGGTCGAGCCCGGAGGTCGGCTCGTCGAGGAAGAGCACCGTCGGGTCGTTGAGCAGCGCCCGCGCCAGCGCCACCCGCTGACGCAGCCCTTTCGACAGCGCCCCGCAGGTGTCGCCGGCCCGCTCGACGAGGTTGACCGCGCACAACGCCCGCTCGATCCGCGCCGGCGCGTCAGGCAGTTGGTACAGCCCGGCGAAGCAGCGCAGATTCTCCGCGACGGTCAGCCGCAGATACAGCCCCGGCGACTCGGGCATGATCGAGATCCGCGCCCGGATCCGCGGCCCGTTCTCCGCGCCCAGCGGCATGCCCGCCACGATCGCCGTACCCGCGCTGGGCGCGATCAACGTCGCGAGCATGCGTACGGTCGTGGTCTTGCCTGCGCCGTTCGGGCCGAGGAAGCCGAACACTTCTCCGTGGCCGACCTCGAAACATACGTCCGACACGGCCACCCGCTCACCGAACCGTTTCGTCAGATGATCGACCACCAGCGCGGGAGCCTTCCCGGTCGCTCGCGCGGCGGCGGTATCGCCAAGAGCTGTCGCCTCATCCCTCCCGCCGGTCACGGGGCGATCACCGCGATGCGGCCGGCGGCCAACGTTCGAAAGTGATAGCACTCCTTTGTGATATCACTAGACTGGGCAACGGTCAACTGGACGGAGGCGCAGGTGAGCGACGACCTCGCACCGCGGGAGGTTTCCGGTGACGTCCACGAGCTGACCGTGCCCGTTGTTGCCGGCCGCCGCGTATTGCCCGCGTGCGTCATCGCACTGGCCGGGTCCGCGGTGCTGTTCGGCTTCGCCGTGCGGGCCGCGGTGCACGGCACCGACGGCGGGCGGGCCGGCCTCTGGGCCGCGGCCGTCATCGTTGCCGTGGCGGCGATCAACGGGCTGCGCGGGCTGACCAGGCTCGCGCCCGGCGAGGCCGCGGTGGTGCAACTGTTCGGCCGCTACCTCGGAACCCTGCGCACCCCTGGCCTGTGGTGGGTCAGCCCGTGGGCCACCCGGCGCCGCATCGCAACAACGGTGCGCACCCACCAGAGCGCGATCGTGAAGGTCAACGACGCCGACGGGATCCCGGTCGAACTCGCCATGGTCGTCACCTGGCGCGTCACCGACACCGCCCGCGCGCTGTTCACGGTCGACGACTTCTCGCGGTTCGTGACCGGCCAGTGCGAGATGGCCCTGCGGCACGTCGCGGCCAGCCACCGCTACGAGTCCGCCGACCCGGCGGAGCCGTCGCTACGCACCAGCGGCGGGCAGCTCACCGCCGAGCTGGCCAAGGAAGTCCGCCAGCGGGTCGAACCGGCCGGAATCACCGTCGCGGACAGCCAGCTCACCCACATCGCCTACGCACCGGAAATCGCCCATGCCATGCTGCGCCGTCAGCAGGCCGCGGCCATCGTCGCCGCCCGCCAGCAGATCGTCGACGGCGCGGTCGGCATGGTGCAGCTCGCCCTCGACCGGCTCGAGTCAGAGCACGTCGTCGACCTCGACGAGGAACGCAAAGCAACCATGGTCAGCAACCTGCTCGTGGTGCTCTGCAGCGACCACGCCACCCAGCCCATGGTCAACGCCGGATCGCTGTACCTCTGAACCCAGGAGCAAGGCACACATGGCGCAACGCAAGAACGTCCTCATCCGCATCGACCCCCGCGTCTACGACGCACTCGCCCGCTGGGCCGCAGACGAAGTCCGCAGCACCACCACCCAGATCGAACTACTCCTACGCGAAGCCTTGCGTGAAGCCGGCCGCCTCCCCGCCAACGCCGGAGACCTACCACGCCGCTGGCGGCCGCCACGCAACAACAAGAAGCCCGCCTGACCGGCCACACTGCGACGCAGCGCCGACGAGCAGACACGTCCGCCCGGCTCGAGGACGCGCGCGACCTCGGCAGTCGCTTTGGCGACGTCGGGGAAGAACATGTACGCGAACGTCTCGGATCTCATCGCCGCTCGGCATCGCCTCAGCTGACCGTCACCGGGACGGGCGAAGAAGCGATGCCGTTGGCGATCACCTCGAGGCTGCTGGCTCCGGTCGGCGTCGAGGCGGGCAGCGTGAACCGGGTCGACGACGCCGCGCCCGGCGCGACCGACACCGAACTCCAGTCGCTGGTGCGCGCGTAGGTGACGACGTGGCTGGACGTGTTCGTGATCCGCACGATCGGGAAGTTGGTGGCGTCCTGGACGTCGTCACCGTATGCGGCGCCCTGGTCGAGGCCGGCGAGCTGGGTTCCGGACAGGGTCGCCGACTTGCCCGCCTTCAGGTTGGTGGTGCTGATCGAGTTGATCGACGGCGCCCATGCCGGGTTGGCCGTGCCACCGGCGGTGTAGACCTCCATGTCCGAACTTCCGTCGTTGAACAGCACCTGCCCGTTCGGCAACACCAGCAGCCGCGTGTAGTAGGTCGAGTCGTTCCCGGCGTTCGGCACGTTCGGCACCGGGCTGAGCGTGCGGGTCTGGGCGTTGTACAGCATGAACACGATCGGGGCGTTGTACACGCATGGGCTGACGTCGAAGAGCGCGTTGCCGTCCGGCAGCACTGCCCCGGGTCCGTCGGCGCTGTCGTACTGCATGCCGCCGATCGTGGGAATCGCCGGGCCGTTGACCCACGTCCCGGCCGACGTGTGCAAGGCGGTGGCCGCCGGGCTGCGGGTCGTGCACGGGGCCGGGGCCTCCGGGCCGGACCCTGCGCCGACCACGAAGGTGTCACCGTTCGGCAGCAGCAGCTGCGGCCCGATCTCAGCCGACGGGGTGTTGACCGGTGACCGCACCGTGTTGCCGGCGAACGTCCAGTTCAGCGTGCTGGGGATGAACCGCTCGGTGGTGGGCGTCAGCCAGGTGTCGACGGTCAACAGGCTGCCGTCGGGCTGAAGGGTCCAGCCCTCCTCGTCGTTGGGATCGTTCTTGCCCTGCCCGGACAACGGTAACCAGTTCAGCCCGGTGGCATTGAACAGCGCAAGGCGGTGGAAAGGATGGGGTTCGAGCTCGTGCAATTCTGGCAGGCCTGCTGCTGCATGTAGGTGCCGTTCGAAAGCACGATGCCCATCGCGTCGCCGATGTTCGTCCAACCCGCCGGCGGGGCAACCGACCGCCAAGTGTCGGTCACCGGGTTGTAGATCGCGCCCTTGTTCGTCCAGGTCGGGGTGCCGCCGAGGTACTCGCCGCCCTCGACGATCATCCGGCCGTCCGGCAGGATCGCCGAGCTGAAGTACAGCGGGTTGTACGACGCAGGCATCGACGCGATCTGGCTCCAGGTGCCGTCGGCGTAGCTGCCGTGCGAGTCGGGCGTGAGCTTGTACCACAGGTTGGTGCCGCCGGACTCGGGCTCGGCATGCACCAAGACGGTGCCGTCGCTGGCGAGCAGCATTGAACCCGGGGGGAACGGCGGCGCATGGCGCAGCTTCGCCCACGGCGAGCTCTGGTTCGTCGACACGTTCGGCGCGAATGCCGGTTTGGCGTGCTTGACCGGCGTGAGTACCGGCCGCCGGTTGGCGACCGAGGGCCCGTTCGGCGCCGGGGCCGCCGCGCTGACGCCGCTGACGAGCCCACCTACAGTGATCAGCGCCGCTGCGGCGCCGACCGTCACCAAGCTCCGCCGACGCATCCTCATCGAAGCTCCCATCGCGCGTGCAACCGCTTCGGGCCGCCCGGCGGGAAGGGCGGTCGCGTGCGCACCCGCCGCGAGCCCTGGACAAGGGTGACCCTAGCCACATCTCGGTGGTACACAAGCCCTGGCGGGAATCTCCGCCTCTCCCGAACTGGTCACTGGCGCCGATGAGGATCATGACCAGACCAGTCGCCGCGCCCGCTCCCTCACCCTCGGACGCAGTGAAGCCACCACTAAACTCCTCTTCGACCCCAGCGCACATCGGCTCATCGGCGCGGGGACCTTCTACCCAAGGAAATGGCTGACAGAAGGGCAGAGCACATGGCAGACATGACCGGACAGGTAGCGCTCGTCACTGGCGGCGTCCGGGGGATCGGGCGGGCGATCTGCGATCGCCTCGCCGGCCGCGGGGTGAGCGTCGCAGCCGGCTACTCGCGGGACAAGGACGCCGCGGACCGGTTCAAGCACGACCACCCCGGCGCGAGCGTGCACCAGGGCAACATCGGCAACGTCGAGGACTGCGAACGCGTCATCCAAGAGGTCCTGGATGCCCACGGGAAGCTGGACATCCTGGTCAACAACGCCGGCATCACCGTGGACAAGACGGTCCGGAAGATGAGCCCGGCCGACTGGGACCGCGTCGTCCAGGTCAACCTGTCCGGCGCGTTCTATCTGTCCCGGGCAATCCTGCAGCATATGCTCGACCGAAATTACGGGCGGATCGTCAACATCAGCTCGATCATCGGCGAAGCCGGCAACATCGGCCAGGCCAACTATGCCTCGGCCAAGGCCGGGCTGTTCGGCCTGACCATGAGCCTGGCGCAGGAGACCGCCCGCAAAGGGATCACCGTCAACTCGGTCGCGCCCGGTTACATCTCGACCGAGATGGTCGCCGCCGTGCCGAAGGAAGCCCTCGACAAGGTCATCGCCAAGATCCCGGTCGGGCGCCTCGGCGAACCAGACGAGGTGGCCCGAGTCGTCGAATTCCTCGCCGACCCGGAATCCGCCTTTATCACCGGCCAGATCTACTCCGTCAATGGCGGCCAATACATGTAGCGGAGCGATCGGGCACATCGCGGCCGCCTTGCTCGCCTGGACCATTGACCTGCTGAACTTCGTCGAGCGCGCACCCACTCGCCGGCCGGTCCCACGCTCGGCGACCAGCAGCCGATCCGGCTCGGCACGGTGTTGACGAACCCGGCCCGCTTGGGCCACTCGGAGGCCGCGAGCGACGCACGACACCGCATGGACGAAATCATCTGCGCCCACCTCCGCGAATGCAACGACAACCGCAGCGACCGTTCCCCACTTCCTGGTCCGGTCTGCCGATGACCGCGACCTCTACGACCGCGGGATGGGACACGACGCGCCTTCGACGTCGAGCGCCGACGCCGCCGCGGATGCGGTTCGTGACCCGCTCGGCGCTGCGCTTGCCGTACCGCGCGCCGCAGGTCGCGTCCACCTCCGCGCCCATCAGCGCCTCGGCGAATGTCTTCACCATGCCCCGAAGCAGATCAAGTACTTAGCAACACGTGAACTGAGTCACGAGTTGCCGGAAATGCGACGAAAGCCCTACTACCCTGACTGATCGGCTTCCGCTAGCGTCCAGCCAACAAACCACTTCGATCGGGGGAGGAACGGAGAGATGCGCAAAGTTCTGCAGGTACTCGCGGTCTCGGCAGGCGCGGTGGCACTGGTGTTGTCGGGCACTGCCGTCGCGTCTGCAAACGGCACTGCCGGGTCTAGCACGTGGCATAGGGCGTACACGTGCACTGGTGGCCACATTCCGTCGGGAAACTACGCCAGCATCACGGTCACCGGCACGTGTGACGTACCGGCTCACGCCGTGATAAGGGTCGCCGGCAATGTGTTCGTTGCCGCCCATGGTGTGCTCGATGCGCAGAGCGCGCCGTCGACGATCACCGTCGGGCGCAACGTCACCGCGGTTACCGGCTCGCTGCTCGGGTTGGGTTGCCAGCCGACTTCCTACACCGGCAACTCGGCACATCCGTGCACCGTCGACCCAGACGGGCACTCCACCATCGCCGTGAACGGTAACGTCACCACCCTCGCCGCGGACACCGTCCTGCTGAACGGAATCAGGGTCAAAGGAAACGTCACGCTGGCCGGAGGCGGCGGCGACATTCCCTGGTCAATCAAGAACAACACGATCCGCGGCAATCTCACGGTATTCGGGCAGACGACCAACTGGCTCGGCGTGCTCTTCAACCGGATCGGCGGGAACGCGACGCTGCTTGGCATCAAGGTGACCGACACCGACCCGGGTGCTCCGGGCGTCTTCGTGGTTCGCAACACGATCGAGCGGAACCTCGTTTGCTTCGGACTCGCCCCAGGCGTGTCCGGCGGCTTCGCTCCCGGCGAGGTCAACGTCGTCGGCCGCCACGCAATCGGTCAGTGCGCGTCCCTGGTCTGACCTCGTTTTCGTAGCCCCGTCCGTCCGCCACCCCTGGGCTCAAGCGGGTGGCGGACGGACGATGTGACGATAGGTTGTCTGGACGAGAGGATGCCCCGGTTACCCAGGCAGGCACCCGTTTAGCGCAACGCGAAACCGGTCACGCGTGTCGGTGAAATGACCTGATTACCGCTTGGCGGGGGTGGAAGCCCGCGAAGCGACAACGACTCCGGACAGGTCCCGCCGGCCGCCCCGGTCGTGGCGGGCGAGCTCCATTCCGGCCCGGGCCAGCGCGGCGTACAGCTCGCCCCACACGGGGCCGAACGCGGCGTTGGGCGCCTGCCAGTTCGGCTTGTCCAGTCGATGGAACCAGGCGGTGTCCGGGTCGGCGCCGGCCTGTCCGAGCGCGGCGGCGGCGGCGGTGGCCGCTGCCGCGGCGAGTGGTCGTGCGAGAAGCATCCGTCCTCCTGTTGCTCGGCTCGACCGCCGCCGCGGCGGTTCCGGTCAAGCCTGTCTCGGATCGGGGGTCCGTCGATTGCATACCCGTTGTTCTTCGCCCGGCACCGATGCCGGGGTGCTCAGGTGATCACGCAGGACGCGCCGGCGAGGATTCGGCCGGCGGCTCCGACGGTAGGGGTGTCGAGCAGGCTACCGGCGAGGTAGTCGGCGGCGAGCCGCTCGAACGTGCCACGGCGGCGCAGCATGGCGTGCGTGCCGCCGTTGACGAGGGCGTAGCCCACCTGAGCGGTGCCGGACAGGGCGCGGGCCAGGGCGGCGGAGCGGGCCGGGTCGGCGACCCGGTCGGCGGAGCCGTGCACGATGAGCACCCGCCGCGCGGGAAGGTCGACCCGGTCGCCGCGGTCGAGCCAAGGGTTGAGCGCGACTGTGGTGGTGACGTCGGGATGGCCGGCGGCGAGCAGCGCGGCGCGCCCACCCAACGAGTGGCCGACCAGGCCGGCGGGCAGCGGCTGTCCGAGGCGCTCGCGGATCCGGTCCAGCGCCCAGCGGACGTCGTCGACGGGCGTGTGTCGGCTGTCCCAGCCGCGGGCGGTATTGAGCAGCCGGAACACGGCGAGCCGACCGTGACCGGCGCGCGCGATCCTGCTCGCGATGGGGATCATCCGCAGTACCGGCAGTTGAGCGGACGAGACGGTCGTGGGGCGTCCGCGGCGGGCGGCGCCGCCGTGTAATACCAGCACGGCGGCGTCCGGGCGGCCGGGCAGCCGCTGGGTGATCAGTCGTGCGGCGGTTGTCACGGGCCAGGCTTCGTCAGCTCGAGCTGCGCGACGTCGAGGTAGCCGGCCCGGAAGCCGGCCTCCGAGTAGGCGAGGTAGAGCGTCCACATGGCGCGAAACGTGTCGTCCAAGCCGAACCGGTCGACCCGGTCGCCGTGCGCGGTGAAGGCGTGCCGCCAGCGGCGCAGCGTTTCGGCGTAGTGGGCGCCGAAGCGGAAGGGCACGCCGGTCCGCAGCCCGGCGCGGCCCGCGCAGTCCGCAATGGCCGTCAGCGACGGAGCCTGGCCGCCGGGGAAGATGTACTTGACGATCCAGGTGTAGGTATCGGCGGTGGCGAGCATCCGCCGATGCGGCATGACGATGGCCTGGATCGCGGCCCGGCCGCCGGGCGCGAGCAGCCGGCCGATGGTCTTGAAGTATTCCTCCCAGTGCGCGCCGCCGACGGCTTCGATCATCTCGACGCTGACCAGCGCGTCGTAGCTGCCGACGATATGCCGGTAGTCGGCAAGCTGGACGCGCACCCGTTCGGCGTATCCGGCGGCGGCGATGCGCGCCTGGGCGAGGCGCGCTTGCTCCGCGGAGAGGGTGACGGTGGTGACGACCGCACCCCGGGCGGCTGCGCGCACCGCAAGTTCGCCCCAGCCGGTGCCGATCTCCAGCAGCCGGCTCCCGGTAGTCACGCCGGCGAGGTCGAGGATGCGGTCGATCTTGCGGTGCTGCGCGGCGGCGAGCGGTTCGGCCGGGTCCGGCGGGTCGGCGGCGAACAGCGCCGCGGAGTAGGTGAGCGTCTGATCGAGGAACACGCCGAACAGCTCGACGGGCAGGTCGTAATGGCGGGCGATGTTGCGCCGTGCTCCGTCCGGGGTGTTGTCCTGCCCGGTGGGGCGGGCGGGGAGGACGAGGCGGCGAAGCCGCTGCAGCGGCGCGGGGACGAGCCGGTCGGCGTGCGCGGCGAGCACGGTAAGGACGCCGACCAGGTCGTCGCTGTGCCAGTCGCCGGCCATATAGGCCTCGCCGAAGCCGATCAGGCCGCTAGTGCCTACCCGGCGGTAGAACGCGTCCGGGCGGGCGAGGTGCAGGCCCGGATCGGTCGGGCCGCCGGCGCCGAACCGGTCCCCGGCGACGGTGGTGACCCGCAGCGGCAGCCGGGACAGCGCAAGACGGGTCAGCCGGCGGGTGAGCGCGGCGCGGACCGGAGCATGGGGGACGGTGGCCACGTCCGGCCAGCGGGCCGGGTCCACGCCGGGCGAGGCGATGCATACGGCGGTCATGCGGTCTCCGTCGTTCGCCGGTAGGGGCGCAGGCCAGCCGCATAGAGCCGCAGCCCGTGCGCCCAGATCCGGGCCATCACCGCCCGGGTACCCAGGGGCTGAGCGAGCTCGCCCCACAGGCTGGCCCGCGGGACTCGTCGGCCGGTCATCGTGGCGGTGAACGGCGCCGCGCCGGGGCGGCGCAGGGTGGCCGCGACGACCAGCGTGTCCTCCGGCGCCGGGACGCGCAGCCGGTAGCTGCCCTCGACCGGGTGAAACGGGGAGACGTAGAACACCTTGCCGGCGTCCGCACGGCCGGCCTGGTCCGGATGCAGCAGGTAACTGTGCCGGCCGTGGTAGGTGTTGCGCACCTCGACCAGCACGCAGGCCAGCCGCCCGGACGGCGCGTAGCAGTAGTACAGGCTCAGCGGGTTGAACACATACCCGAAGACCCGCGGCCGGGCCAGCAGCAACACGCGCGCCGGGCGCGGCGCGCCGAGCCGGGCCAGTTCGCGATCGACACCGGCGCGCAGCCGGGCCGGCCCGCCACCGAGATGATCCCGCCCGTCGAACCGGCATGCCCAGCCCAACCCGCGAGGCAGCCGCGGCGGGCCGTCCAGGTCGACCAGCCACACCCGGCCGCGGTGCGCGAACCGGTAGCGCAGCGGATCACGGCGCTCATGGACGATCCGCACCCGGTAACAGGCCGGCACCGTTGGCCCCGGCCCGGTCACCAGCGCCCGCCGAGGCTCGCGGCGGCGGCGAGCCCGGAGCGGGCACCGTCCTCGTGGAAACCCCACCCGTGGTACGCGCCGGCGAAGGCCAGCACCCCGTCGTTGAGGGTAGGCAGCTCGGCGCGCGCGGCGACCGAGTCCGGGGTGTAGACGGGATGCTCGTAGGCCATCCGGGCGAGCACCGCGCCCGCCGGCACCGCGCCGTCGTCATTGACCGTGAGCAGGAAGCGACGGGGACCGGACAGGCCTTGCAGGCGGGAAAGGTCGTAGCTGATGCGCACCGGCCCGCTGCGGGCGTCGCAGGACGGCAGCCGGTAATTCCAGCAGGCCCGCGCGGCGGGCATGGCCGGCAGCACGGACGCGTCGGTATGCAGCAGCGCCGGGTTGGCCTGGTAGGCGATCGCGCCGAGCACGCTGGCCTCGAGCGGGGTGGGCGCGGCCAGTAACGTCAGCGCCTGCCCGGAGTGTGTGGCGATCACGGCCGCGTCGAATGCGGACAGCTGGTCGGCGTCGTCGCGCACGCTCACTCCGTCGGCGTCGCGAATCACCGCCCGCACCGGGGTGGCGGTGTGCGCGGCGGTCAGCCGTTTGGCGATGCGCTCGACGTAACGGGCCGACCCGCCGACGACGGTGCACCAGCGCGGCGCGCGACGCGCGCTGAGCATGCCGTGCTGGTCGAGGAAGCGGAACAGATACCGGGCCGGGTACCGCGCCGCCGTCCCGGCTGGGCATGACCACACCGCAGCGACCAGCGGCAACGCGAAGTGATGGGCGAAATAGCGGCTGAACCGATGACGGCGCAGAAACTCGCCAAGGGTTTCCGCGTCGCCACGCATGTCCTGGCCGGCGAGGGCGGCGCGGGCGCGTCGGTGGAAGCGGCCGACCTCGGCGAGCAGCGCCAAGTACCGTGGCCGCGTCGCCGCCGCCGGGGTGGGAAAGAGGCCGCCGGGTCCGCGCCCACCGGTGTAAACCAGCCCGCAGCCGCGGCAAGAGATCGACATGCTCATCTCAGCGTCGCGGGTGGCCACACCGAGTTCGTCGAACAGCCGGACCAGCGTGGGGTAGGTGCGACGGTTGTGCACGATGAACCCGGTGTCTACCGCGACCACGCCGCCGGACGGCTCGGCTATCTCGTGGGTGTGCGCATGCCCGCCGAGCCGCGGCTCCGCCTCGTACAGCGTCACCTCCGCGCTGAAGGACAGCGCGTACGCCGCGGTCAGCCCGGCCACCCCGCCGCCCACCACCGCCACCCGGCGCGGTCCACCCACCGTCGTCTCCCTCACCTCGCGACAAGCCACAGCGGCCCGTTCACTAGTTCGTTGCGCGTACCGATTCGGATGCACCGCCAGGGTCTGGCTCATGGCCTCGCCCGAACCTATTCAAATCCTATGCAACAAACATTACCCGAGGACCATCCGTTTCCGACCCGCCGCACGCGGCAGAGTGGCAGAGTGGCAGTGATGAGCAGCTACCTCGTCTGCGAGCAGCGGATCATTCCGGCCGAGCCACAGCGGCTGTTCGACATCGTCGCCGACCCGGCCATGCACCCGGTCATCGACGGGTCCCGCTCGGTGCGTGCCGCACGGCCGGGCAACCCGGAGCGGCTCTTTCTGGACGCCCGGTTCGGCATGGACATGCGCCTGGGCGCCCGGTACCGGATCGAGAACCGGGTCGTCGAGTTCGAGGACGGGCGGCGCATCGCGTGGCGCCACTTCAACGGCCATCTGTGGCGTTATCTGTTCGACCCGGCCCCCGACGGCACGCGGGTGACCGAGCAGTGGGATGCCACCCGGACGTGGAACCGGTTTGCGCTGGTCCTGCTCGGCTTCCCCGAACGCAACCGGGCCGGCATTACGGCCACGCTGGACCGGCTGGCCGAGATGGCGACGCGCCCGGTCGACGGCGGCTGATCCGCCGGCGGGTACCCGGCTCATCCGGCCAGCCCGGTCAGCCGCTGGCAGGCGTCCCACAGCGCGCTCCGGTCGGCAGCCGACTCGCGGGTGCGGCTCGTGTAGTGGTACGGGCGTACCGCGCGGTCTTGCCACAACTGGCCGGTGCAGCGGCCGGGTGGGTCCGCGGCGGCCACCCACACGAAGGTGTCGGCGCCCTGCTGCGGGGTGCGCTGCAGCGGTCGGGTCAGCGCCCGGAACTTCGGCAGCCACCGTTGCACGCCAGGCGTGTCGGCCCACCCCGGGTGCACCGCGTGCACAACCACGCCCGAGCCGTGCATCTTCTCGGCCCAGCACGTGGTCAGTACCGCCTGCATCCGCTTGGTGCGGGCGTATCCGACGGCCGGACGGTAGCTGCTCCGCTCGTACTCCAGGTCGTCGATCGGCAGCCGCTGAGCGTACATGCCACCCGAGGTCACCCAGATGACCCGCGCCGGCGGGTCGGCGCTCAGCGCGGGGCGGAGCAAGCCGGTCAGCAGGTGCGGGCCCAGCACGTGGGTGGCGAACGCCAGTTCGTGCCCGTCGACGCTCGTCGTGCGCTGTTCGGGCATCACCCCCGCGTTGTGCACCAGCAGGTGCAGCGGCCCGGTGAACGCGTCTGCATAGCGCCGCACGGCGGCGAAGGACGACACGTCGCATTCATCGACCACCACCCGCGCGCCCGGCACCGCGGCGAGAATGTCGGATCGGGCCGTCTCGCCTTCGGCCCGGCCGCGGATGAGCAGGTGCACCGTGGCGCCCAACCCGGCGAGGCCCGTGGCCGTCGCCTTGCCCAGCCCGGTCTTGGCACCGGTCACCGCGGCGACGCGCCCGGCCAATGCATCTGCCGGTGGGTCGGGCGGCCACCAGTGCCGGCGCAGCAGGTAGCCCAGGTTGCCGTAGCCGAGCAGCGTTCGGTCCAGCGCGGTGTCGATCGCAGAGGTGATCGTCATTTGGGTGCCCTTTCGAAGCAAAGGTGTGGCGGGGCGCCGCGCGGGTACGCTTTGCCCGCCCGGTTCCGGCCGTGGAGCCGGCCGGCCGGATCCGGCACGCTCGTGCCGGTGCCGCCAGGGGAACACCTCCGGGGGCAGCGCGGCATGGATCGGATAGGCGGTGACGAATTCCCAGCCGGCCGTGCCGCAGCCGTGCAGCCGTCCCGCGTGGGCGCGCACCGCCGGCTCGAACGCGCCGCCGTGCACGCCGAGCACGGTCGAGGCGACCAGCGTGCCCCGCTCGGCGTAGCGCGGCGCCACCGCCGAGACCGCCACCGTGTTCACCACCGGCCCGTGGCGGCCAGGGTCCACATGAAGCCAGCCGGCATGCGGTGGCGGCGCCGGACCCGGTGGTAGAAGGTGGTCAGCGGCTTCATCGCCGGCGCCGGCCGGCCGGTCAGTGCCGCGGCGCATGCGGGGTCGACGGCCACGATCACCGCTCCGGCCGATCGGTGCGCACCCGGCCACCAGGCGCATCGCCCGACTCCAGCACCACCTCCTCGCGCCCAGACCGGGCCACCCGCTGCGGCCGCGAGGCCGGCCAGCCCGGCGCCCACCACCAGGACGTCGGCCTGCTCGCTCACCCGCCCGCACCGCCGCATTCGTCAGCCATTCGCCGCCTCCTCGGGCACGTCCGTACCCGCGCCCGGCTTGACAGTAACCTACGCACAACCTATGCACACCGGTGGCGGCCGGATCGATGAGAGCATGGTGGACGTGTCTGTAGCGGCGTCGAGTCCCGGCGGCGCGCGGGTCGCCGAGGCCGCGCGCCGGCTGGGCGTGTCGGTCTCGACTCTGCACAGCTGGGAGCGCCGCTACGGTCTTGCCCCGTCGGGGCGGACCTCGGGTGGGCATCGCCGGTACACCGCCGCCGACATCGCCGCGCTGCAGCAACTGCGGCGGCTCACCGCGTCCGGGCTGGCCACGGGCGCCGCCGCGCAAGCGGTGGCCGCACCGGTCCTCCGGCCACCGTCCGGTACCGACCCGGCAACCCGCTTCGCCGCCGCGGCCGACACCCTGGACCCGGTCGCAGCGCGGCGACTCGCCGAGCGGGCGGTGACCCGCCTCGGCCCGGTCGCCGCATGGTTCGAAGTGCTCGCGCCCACGCTGCGGGAGCTCGGCGAGCGGTGGGCGCGCACCGGCACCTGCGTCGAGCGCGAACACCTGGCCACCGACGCGGCCCAGGAGGCGCTGACCGGCTACGTCCGGCGGCATGTGCCGCCCGCGCGCCGGCCGGCGCTGCTCGCGGTCGCCGCACCCGGCGAGGCGCACGTGCTGCCGCTGCACGCGCTCGCCGCGGCCCTTGCCGCGCACGCGGTGACCAGCCTCGTCCTCACCGACCTGCCACCCCGCGCCTTGCGCGCCGCGATCGACGGGCTCACGCCCGCGGTCCTCGTGTTGTGGGCGCACGCGCCCGGCACCGCGGACACCAGGCTGCTGCGCAACCTCGCGCTCGAGGTTCCCGCCGCCTATCCGGCCGGCCCCGGTTGGGCCGCCCGCCGCCCGGGCGACCCACTCGCCCCGCTCACCGACCTGCCCGCCGCGGTGAGCGTGGTGCGCGCCTGGACCGGCTGGTCGCAGTGACCACCAGCGTGGCCCTGTTCACCCGTGACCTGCGCGTGCAGGACAACCCGGTCTTGACGGCCGCGGCGCAAGCCGACCGGATGCTGCCGCCGTTCATCGTCGCTCCGGCGTCGACCGGATCGGGTTCAGCAGACCGGGCCGGGGCGCGTTCCTCGCGGAGTGCCTGGCCGACCTGGACGCGTCGCTGCACCGGCTCGGCGGCGGCCTCGTCGTGCGGACCGGCGATCCGGCCGAGCAGGTGTGCCGCGTCGCCGCACACGTCGGCGCGGATCGGGTGCACGTGACCGCCGACGTCTCCGGGTACGCCGCGCGCCGAGAACGGCGGCTGCGCGACGCGCTGGGCGAGCAGAGTCGGCGAACTGGTGAG
>CAVWNR010000003.1:0-714035 GCA_963756525.1 uncultured Actinomycetota bacterium
GGCCCGCAGTCGGCGGTGCCGAGGCTGCACTGGTCCGGGGTGAAGTCCATCCCGACCGGCACCCCGCCGGCGCCGATGTTGATGATGTCGCCCTTGGCGATCGTGACGTTGCTGATGTCGAAGGTGATCCCCTCCGTGGTGGTGAACACCAGCTCGCCGGTCAGGCCGAGCCCGAGCTGCCCCACTCCTGATCGGCGGTGAAGCTCTCGGCGGCCTTGAGGGCAACCCCGTACACGTCGGTGCTGGCCGAGTGGGTGACCTCCTCGCCGAGGGAGGTGCTCTGCCCTTTGCTGGTCTCGTGCCCCTTCGCCACGCTGGCCGGACTGGCCGGTCAGAATGTCGAGATAACCGCGGGTCGGAGGGTCGCGTTCCTGCAGCGGACCGCCTCGAAGGTTGCGCAGACCAGCGTGGTCGGCCCAACCATGCCGCACCGTGACTGTGGCGCAGGGCGCTCGGTCGGCAGGAGCGCTCAGATGGCGGAGGCTTTCTCGGCCACCGGTATTGGCGCGCCGGTGTGGTCGGCTAACCGCGGCGCGGAGTCGGCCGGCTGGTGTGTGTCGCTAGCTGCGTCGGGCAGGGCGAGCTCGCGGGGATGGCTGATGTCTTCCAGGCTGATCCGGGCGGTCTCTGGCAGGACTCGGGTGAGCGCGAAACCTAGTCCGGATACCGCCGCGGTGAGCAGCAGTGTGCCGCGCAGCCCGAGCGATGTTTGCAGCAGCGGGAACAGGAAGACCCCGATGAAGGCGCCGAGCTTTCCGACACCCGCCGAGATGCCGTGCCCGGTCGCGCGCATTTCGACGGGGTACACCTCGCTGGGTATCACGAAGGTGGTCATGTTCGGGCCGAATTCGGTGAAGAAGTAGCTCACCCCGTACACGAGCAGGAACGGGACGACCATGCTGGTCAGGCCGGGCACCAGCGCGATCACCGCGAAGCACAGCCCCATCATCGCGAAGCCGATCAACTGCAGCCGGCGGTGCCCGATCCGGTCCATGCGAGCAATCCCGAGCAGATAACCGGGCACCGCCGCGACCACGAAGATCGCCAGCTGGACAGCGATCTTGGTCATCGTCGAGGCGTGCGGGGAGATCAGGCTGAGGATCTGCGGGGTGGAGATGGTGTTTCCGTAGTAGGCGTAGTCGAGCAGGAACCAGGTGCCGGCCGTCCCGGCCAGCAGGATCAGGTAGCGCCTACTGGTCAGAAACGCCCGCACCCCGAGCCGGCGACCCGCCGCGCTCGCCCGGGTTGCCCGGGCGTCCACTCGCACACCGGTGAAATCGGACGTCTCACTCGCCGCCCGGTCCGCCCGGCCCTGCACGTGCAGCCGGTAGCGCGGCGATTCAGGCATCCGGCCGCGCAGATACACCACCAGGGCAGCGGGCAGCGCGCCCATCCCCAGCATGACCCGCCACGCGGCGTTGTCGCTGATCCCAGCACCCAACAGCATCAGGGCGATCACCGGCCCGACGATGAGTCCCAGCGCCTGGGTGGAGAACACCATGCCGACCAGCTTGCCGCGGTCCTCGCGGTTGGCGTACTCGCTCATCAACACCGCGCTGACCGGATAGTCACCACCGACCCCAAACCCAAGCAGAAACCGGAACCCGATCAGAACCCAATAGCTCGGCGCAACCGCGGAGCCGAGCGAACCCACGATCATGATCGCGGCGACCAGCCAATACACCCGCTTGCGGCCGACGACATCGGCAAACCGCCCGAACACGAACGCGCCGACGAACGCGGCAGCCAGCATCGTGCTGGTAAGTAACGCCAACCGACCGGAACCGAGCTGCCAGTCCTTGGCGATCAGCGCCGACGCGATCCCGATAATGAACAGGTCATACGCGTCGGTGAAAAAGCCCATCCCCGAGACCAGCACCGCACGCCAGTGAAACCTGCTCAGCGACGCCTCATCCAGGCTCACGATCAAATCCGCGGACCGCCGCTCGCTCACGCCGCACCCCCGCCTGCTCAGCCGGCTGCCCCGCCACGGGCCGCGCTGTGCTCGCTCGACGAGACACAACCTCAAACTAGCCAGCGCAGACCACGCCGCAGCGACCGTCAGATGAACGGCAGATGAACACGCTGAACCCGGTATCGACTGGATCGGCTCGTCCACCGGATAGCCGACGCCGCTGCCCTGGTCGTGCACGCGTTACACGTCGACGCCGTGGCCCCGCTGCGCCTCTCCGGAGCAACACCGTGACCTGCAACCGCGCTTGCCGATTCAGACGCAACCGACCCCGTCACAGCATCACCCCCATGATCGCCACTCTGTGTCACCGCCATGACCAGCCCCAGACGCGTACCATCAGCGGCTACCCGGGAACATTCTGCAACTGGCAGATCGGCCATGGACGGCGCCGCTTCAAGACCGCTCGACTAGCACCACCACGCCGACGAGCGCGTACTCGATCTTCTCGCTCACCGCAAGATCCGGACAGGGCCGGTTCGGGCGTTCGAGGAGTGATCAAGGGTCAGCCGGTGCGGATTGCTCGCCGTATTGATCAGCGCGGACTCGTCAGGGCGTAGCTGGCGGCCCAGTGGATGGTGTGCCCAGCGCGGATTGGCGTTCGCGGGGGTGGTGCTCGGGGCCCAGGGTGATGGTGATGCCGCAGCCGCCGGGCTGGTGGGGTGGGCAGCTGGTGGTGGGCAGGCTGATCGGTAGCCGCAGCGAGGCGAGGGTCTTGGGGCAGCGCAGCCGCCCGGCGAGGGCGGGGCCTTTGAAGCGTTGCGCGCAGCGGCCGGGGTTGCGGGCGCCGTGGGCTGGACGCGTTGTGCCGGCGGGGTCGAAGGCAGCGTGGTGCACGGATCGCTTCGACGGACGATCGCGCCGTGTACCCGACAGAACTATCTGCCCTCGACGACATCTGCTGATCTGCCAGTAACGGGCCGCCCGGCCCATCCCCGGCGCATCCCGCGCACCAGGTAAGCCGGCCCGGGCACCGACCCGCTCGGCACCAGCACCTCGGCGACGACCAGGAAACCCATGACGCTCCAGCTACTGGAGCCTCGGCCTCGCCATCGTCACCATGATCGGCTAAGGGCCATCAACAGCGCCTCCCAGAGGTCATGGACGTGTGGCTGCTCAACGCCGCGCAAATGAAGGCTGTCCCGGGGCAGAAGACGTGCGCGACGCAGAGTGGATCGCGCAGCTGCTCGGACATGGGCTGCTGCGGCCCTCGTTCATGCCGCCGCCGCAGATCCGTCGGCTGCGGATGCTGACCCGTTGTCGCGATCAGCTGCTCGGCGACCGGGTGCGAGAGATGATTCGCCTGGAAGCGATGCTCGAGGACGCCTCGAGCAAACTGTCCGCGGCGGTGTCCAGCTTGAAGACCGTTTCGGCGCGGGCAATGCTGGCCGCGCTGATCGACGGCGAGACCGACCCGCAGGTTCTCGCGCAGCTGGCGAAGGGCACGTTGCGCAGCAAGATCCGGCAGCTGACCGAGGCGCTGACCGGGCACTTCGACGCCCACCATGCGCGCCTGGCCCGCTCGATCGTGCACCGGCTGGACCTGGTCGAGGCGGCGCTGGCCGAGCTGGACGGTGTGATCGCCGAGGCGTGCCGGCCGTGGGCGCACCAGATGCAGCTGCTGCAGACGATCCCCGGCGTCGGAGAGAAGGTCGCGCAGGTGTTCATCGCCGAAACCGGGGGCGACACGTCCCGGTTCCCGACAGCGGCGCACTTGGCCGCCTGGGCGGGGCTGGCGCCGGCGATCTACGAGTCGGCCGGTAAACGCACCCCGGTCGGTGCCCGGCACGGCAACAAGTGGCTCAACCACATGCTCGTCGAGTCCGCCGGATCGGTCGGGCGCATGCACGGCAAGAACTACCTCGCCGTCCAGCACGCCCGCCTGGTCAAACGCCGTGGCATGGGCCGCGCGCAGGTCGCCGTCGCGCACTCGATCCTGGTCGCGGCGTACTGGATGCTCAAGCGCGATGAGCCCTACCGCGACCTCGGCCCGGACTGGCATGTGCGCCGCAGCGCCGAAGCGCACACCCGCCGGCTCGTCCATCAGCTCGAACGGCTCGGGCACACCGTCGCCCTGGACACGCCACCCGCCGCCTGATCCAGCGACCAACAACCACCCGGGCTGCGCCCGGGCGCTGACGCGCGCGCTCCAAATCACCTATTCACGGGTCTGTACAACCCGTTCCGGCAAACCGGCGGCCAAAGGGGGTTCGTCGCGCCGTTGTTACCGGCACCCCGATAGCGCTCATCTCACGCTCGGCCTGATCAGCCATCGTGCTGACCGCTACCGGATCGTGACCGGAACGGTGATGGCGTGGTGCCCGCGGCGGAGGATCAGCGTGTAGCTCCCCGCGGGAATCTCACGTCGACAGCGGAAGGTGAGCTTGCCGTAGTTGGCGGTGACGCGCCCGGCCGCGTAGGTCACCGTACCGCGCACCAGCGTCGCGGCGGCGCTAGCGCTGAGCGGCGGGAAGGTGCCGGTCAGCGTCCGGACGGCGCACGCGGGCTCGTGGCCCGCCGGGGTGGTGCAGAACGTGGCGCGCAGCTGCCACTCGCCGCCAACCGTGGCGGGCGAGATCGTGACCGTGACGGTGTCGTAGACGAGGCCCACCGGGTTGTCGGCCTGCACGGTGAACTGGTAGCTGCCGGCCTGGGTGGGGGTGCCGGTCAGCGTCCCGCCGCTGCCCAGGGTCAGGCCGGGCGGAAGGTCGCCGGTGCCAGGGTTCAGTGTGACGGTGGGGCGCGGCGCCCCGGTGACGGTGAAGCCGGAGGAGTAGGGCTTGCCCACGATCCCGTCCGCCGGCCCCGCCGTGAAGGCCGGCGGCACCCCCACGTTGAGCGCGCCGCTGGGCGCCGACGGCGGGCTGGTGCCGTCGGCGCTGGTCGCGGTCACCGTGAACACGTACGGGTCGCCGTTGGTCAGCCCCTTGACCGTGATCGGGGAGCTGGGGCCGGTGGCGGTCACCGGCGGCGCGGCGGGGTGGTTCTGGTCGGTTGCGCTGACCGTGTAAGAGGTGATCGGCGCGCCCCCGGCGCTCGCCCCGGAAAACGCCACGGTGACCTGGCCGTCGCCGTTGGTCAGACCGGTGATCGCCGGGGCGGTGGGAGGGCCGGTTGCGGACAGGTGGAAGACCGCCTGCTCGACCGCGGGCGCCGCCCCGGCCGACGCGGTCACCTCGATCGGCCCGGGCTGCTGCCCGGCGGTGAGCACCGGGGCGGTGGCGACCCCGTCGCTGCCGGCGGCTACCACCGCGCTGGTGGGTGGCGGGGCGCCGGTCAGCGCCGGGCCGAAGTAGGCCGCTGCCCCCGGCGGCAGTGCGAAGGTAGCCTGGCCAGTGGTGACCTGGAAGGTGACCGCAGCCCCGGGGACCGGGTTGCCTGCGGCGTCGGTGACCTTGACGGCCAGGGCCTGCGCGAATGGCTTGCCGACGGCGGTTTGCTGGCCGTCACCGCTGGTGGCGGCGATGTTGGCCGCCGGGCCCGGCGTCACGTCCAGCGTCCAGCCGGAGGCTGGGCCGGCCTGGACGATCAGGCTATGGGCGGCGCCCGGCCCGTCCAGCACGGTGTGGCCGGCGGTCAGGTCCGGCGCGGTGATGGTGCCGTCGGCGCCGGGCGTGACCTCGACGCTGCCCTGGCCGTTCGGCCACGTCGCGCCGGAGGACGGGGACAGCGTGAGTTCCCGGTCGGCCGGCGGCGGGTCGGTGACCACGTTGCCGTACTGGTCCGCCCAGTGGCCTTTCAACGCGGCGGGGAACTTGGTGTTGATCGGCGCCGACTGCCCGCCGCCCTGCGTCACAACGAAGGTAGTCGCGGGACCCGGGGTGATCGTGAAGGGCAGGGACAGGGTGTTAGCAGCGCCGGGGGCGGTGACCGAGATGGGGAACGTGCCGGCGCGGGTTCCCGCCGTGAACGGGGGCGCCAACGCGACTGGCCAGGTGTCAGACGTGTTTGGGGTTGCGCTGTTGCTCCCGCCGGGGAACGTCCCGGCCGACCCGGCGTCAAACGTCACCGGCACGTCGGGCAGTTGGCCACCGTGCGCGTTGATCGCTTCTGCCGCGAACGAGTACCGATCGCTCGGATCCGCGAAGGCCTGGCCCGCTTGGGCGGTGAATGGGCCGCCGAGCACCTTCAGGTCGAAGCCGGTATCCGGCACGACGGCCACCGTCCAGGTCGTTTTCGGGACTGCCAGGGTCGAGCCATCACCCCAGAATGCGGTCACCGTCCACGTGCCCGTGGCGCCGAACCCGCTGAGGTACAGGTCAGCGCCGGGATTGGCAACGCCCTGCCCGTTGGCCTGCACTGTGAGTGCTGCCCGCTTTTGGGGGCCGAGGCCGACCCCACCCGGGCCGGAGACCTGGTAGGTCACGTCCCCGGGTATCCCCGCTCCCTGATAGCTCACGAGCGCGGCGAACGCGCTGGCCGGTACAGTGACATCGTCCTGGGTTGCGGTCACCTGCTCGGCCCCGGTGCGGGTGACCGCGTCGGCCACCTCCGGATAGGTCTCGTCCATGGCGATGACGTCCTGGTAGAGGGCGGTGTCCTGGACGAAGTCCCCGGCGACGACGTTCACGCTCTGCTGTGTTGTGTCCGGTTCATTCAGCCATTGGTCAGCCAGAGCTACCAGGACCTGTTGCTCGTCGGGCCGCATCCACGACGGCGTTCTGAGGCAATCCGCCTCCGGGGTCCCTGAAATTTGGAGCAGCCACAACCCGCCGACCTTCTGCTCACCCAGCTGAACAGGTTCAGCCGTATTCGGGACCGCGGCGGCCCGGTACCGCGCCGCCTGCAGCACCAGGCTCTGGATGCCCGCCTCTTGATCTGTTTGACCCGTCTGAGAATTATATGGTATCCCGCCGGCGGTGCACTGGTCGGCGTAGTAGCCGCTGAACAAGCCCCCAGTTATAGCGGTGCTCCATTGCCCGGCGTACGGGACCGCGTCGTTCATGCACTGGGTGTTGTCCATGATCACGCGGGCCGCATGCCGGGGATCGGGCAGTGACCACAGCTGCCCCAGGGTCACCTGGCCCGGGTCGGTGGTCCCGAAGTGGGCCTGGAGCTCGGCGGGAGTGACCAGGGAGCCTCCCAGCGCAGCCACAAAATCCTTGCAGTCCTGTTCCGGGAAAGCTCCGCCGTTTTGGGCGATGCTCAGGTTGAGCATGATGATCTCTTGCTCGTGGCCGGGCACGACCGCCCACTGATTGATGGAACTGAAAATGCTATTCAGTGTCAGCCAATCAGAGAATCCATCGGTAATCCCTTGGCCGTGGTGCGCGTAATAGTCCCAGCCATCGGAATACTCGTGCCGCTCCACGCGGATGTCGAGCTCCCGGATGCCGCCGTTCAGCTGGGCGGCGAGATTCTCGTCCTGGGCGTGCCACATATCATCAGCGGGAGGCGCCAGGCCGTAGGTGGCGCTGTCGTGCGACCCGGGGATCACGATGTCGGTCAGCTTGCGATCCCACAGGCGAGCGGCAAGGTCGTGCATCCACGTCGCGCCCGACACGTCGCCGGCACCTGCCGTGGCCTTCTTGCGCGGCTTCTTGTGCGGCTTCTTGTGCGGCGTGGCCGCAGCGCTCTTGTGCGGCGTGGCCGCAGCGCTCTTGTGCGGCGTGGCCGCAGCGCTCGCGGTCGAAGCGCTCACCGCCGAAACCAGCCCTATCGCGGTCAGCGCGCACAGCCCGGCGATCGCGGCCCGAAGCCACGCGTTCTTGATGTGGTTCATCTGTGCCTGCCTTTCAGGGCTGCCCGGCCAGCAGGTGGCCGGCCGGGACTGGCCGGCTGCGGTCCGCGTGCCCGCCGCCGGCACGGGCGTCAGTGACCGCGTCGGCGCCGTTGACGCCGGCCCGCTGGCACCAGGGCCTGACGGGGCCTTGCCCCAGCCCCGCAGGGCGTGCTGGTGATGGGCTGAGGTGAGCGAAAGAGCTCCGGCCGGCGGCGAAACGGTGCCGTCGCCCGGCCGCGGTCGTCCGCCGCCGCCCGCCGGGCCGGTCCGGCCCGCCGGATTGGGTCATGCCGGCGCGGCGGCTGGGCGGCCCCGCCTGCCGCCTTGCGCGCGAGATCAGCGCGGTGATGATGGTGCCCATTGCTTGTGCATCCCCTCCGGTTGGGCCCGAAGTACGGTGTGAGGCAGGCCCTCAGGGAGAGCCCTGGTTCGGTCGCGTGCCCGGCTGAGTGCTGCGCTGGCCCGGGGATCGGGTCGCTGACGGGTCATCTCCGCATGGCGGGGCCGCCAGGGCCCGCTCCAGGGCCGCGAGGTCGACGGTGAAGTGAACGGCGCGCCATCGGCTGCCTGGTGCAGGTGAACCCGCGTCCCCCGGTCACGGGCAGCGCAGCTGGCTCGCAGCAGGTAGGTCCGTGACCCGCGAACAGCCAGTAGCCCGACCAGCCAGGGCGGCTCGACGGCGGTCACCTCACCGGTGGCCTCGATCTCCGCCGCATCGATGCGGACCCTCAGCCGGAACTTCTCGCCGATACCCGCCGCGCGCCCCGGGCCAGCCAGCGCGGCCGCGACCTCGCATAGCCAGTCATCCAGGCAGGCCGGGCTGGCCAGGCAGCTGAAGACGGCGTGGACCGGGCGAGCCAGCGTCGCATACTGATCCATGCCTTGCCTCCGTGAGGCCGGTTCGCGACAGTCTAAGTGACCGTAAGTGGGCAAGCGTCGACGACCCACATAACACGCTGATGCTGACATCACCTTCTGTGAGCCATGCGGCTCCTGCGGCAGAGACGGATAGTGAGGACAGGCTTGGCTTGCTGGTCCAGTGCGGTGGGTGTCTGGTAGTTCAGTGGTCATGGCCGATGAGGACGAGGTAATGCCGTCGCCCGCTCAGGTGCGCGCCGCCGCCCAGCGTCAGCCAACCCATGCCGGCGAGCGGCACACCGCAGGTGGGGCGGGACGGTTGAACCGGCTGCGCGCGGGAGGGTTGGGAGCCAACGACGGCATCGTCTCGGTCGCCGGCATCGTGGTCGGGTGGCTGGGGCAACCGCTTCGCGGGGGCCGATCTTCACCGCCGGTCTTGCCGGGCTGGTGGCCGGCGCGGTGTCGATGTCGCTGGGCGAGTACGTGTCGGTGAGCAGCCAACGCGACAGTCAGAACGCCCAACTAGCGCAGGAGAAACGTGAACTCGCCGAAACCCCTGACGCGGAGCTCGCCGAGCTCACCGCGCTGTATGAAGCCAAGGGGTTGTCGGCCGCCACCGCGCGCACCGTGGCTGTCGAACTGACTGCCCGCGATCCTCTGGCCGCGCATCTAGACGCCGAACTGAATCTGGACCCCGCGGACCTGGCAAACCCGATTCAAGCGGCGGCCGCGTCCGCGCTGGCGTTCACCATCGGCGCAGTACTGCCGCTGCTGGCGATCCTGCTGCCTCCGCCGAGCTGGCGCGTGCCGGTGACCTTCGTGGTCGTCCTGCTTGCCCTAGGGATCGCCGGCGCCATCAGCGCCCGGATCGGCGAGAGCAACGTGCGCCTAGCCGTCGCCCGCGTCGTCATCGGCGGAGCCATCGGCCTCGCCTTCACCTACGGCATCGGTTACCTGTTCGGGACGGCAATCGGATAACTAGTGGTGTGTCTCGTCATTAGCTGACCGCTTGGAGTGCTACGCGGCCGCGGGCGACTTTGGCGAGGATGTCGTCGGCGTGGCGGTCCAGATGAACGGTTTCGGATCGTCGTTGTGGGCGTCGAGGTATTCCTCGATCTTGGCGATCAGGTCGGGCACGGAGTGGAACACGCCGCGGCGTAACGCCTTGTCGGTCAGCTCCCGGAACCAGCGTTCGACCAGGTTCAACCAGCTCGACGATGTCGGGGTGAAGTGCATGTGGAAGCGGGGGTGCTTACCGAGCCACGCCCTCACCTCGGGGTGCTTGGTGAGTCGCCGGAGGGAGTCGCACCCTCCGGCGCTCGCAGAACCGTACTTGACAGTCTCCCGTCATACGGCTCCCACAGGTCGGCCGCGAGTGGATGCGACGAGGTGCCAGTGCGCGAACAGCCGGGGCTGGTGTTGTCGAACATGATCCAGCCACGCTCGCGCCTTGGCTCTTCTGCCGCGGAGTCGTTTGAACTTCTGCATGACCCATCGCAGCAGATGCTGATCAATGTGCCTAGCAACGGAGTGCAGCTCGGAGCGGTAGAAGGCTCCGTAGTAGCCGATCCAGCCTCTGACCGCGGCGTTGATCTCCGCAGCGACACTGAACAGGTCCGTCCCGCTGCGACGGTTGAGGTGCCAATGCCTGACCTGCTGGGCGACTGCCTTCCTCGCCTTGGTGCTCATGGCTGGAGCGAAGCTCACGAAGTAGCCTCGACGGCCACGGGCCAGGCGACCCCGGAAGGTATAGCCCAAGAAAGCGAAGCTGGTGTGCTCCGAATGCCCCGGGCGGTTCGCGTCTTTGCAGAACACGATCTTCGTCTTATCGGGATGCAGCTCAAGGCCAAGGGTCTTGAGCCGGAATGCAATGTCGCGCTGAAGGTCGCGGGCTTGGTCCTCGTTGTCGCAGTGGGCAACGATGTCGTCCGCGTAGCGCTCGAATGGACATCTCGGATGCACACGAGCCATCCAAGTATCGAACGCGTAATGCATGAACAGGTTAGCCAGCAACGCCGAGATCGGAGATCCCTGCGGAGTTCCTCTTTCTCGGGCAACAAGGGTTCCGTCCGGCATCAGCATAGGGGCTTTGAGCCACCGATAGATGCAGAGCAGAACCCAGCGTTCGCTGGTGTGGTGGGCTACCGCCTTGAGGAGCAGATCATGGGGAACGCTGTCGAAGAACGCTCGGATGTCAAGATCGACAACCCAGTCCTGCTTCCAGCAGCGTTGCCGAGCCTGGGCTAATGCGTCGTGGGCACTTCGCCCAGGGCGATAGCCGTAGCTGTCGGGGTGGAAGATCGGCTCCAGCTCTTCTTCCAGCAGCCTGGCGGCTGCGGTCTGGGCAATTCGGTCGGCCACATTAGGCACTCCGAGAACCCTGACCCCTGTCCCGTGATCCTTCGGTATTTCCACCGCCCGCACCGGAGCGGGAAAATAGCTGCCAGCGCACATCCGGTTCCACAGCTTATAGAGATTGTTCTTCTCATCGCTGCCGAACTCGGCGACGCTGACACCATCCACGCCCGGTGCTCCGTCATTGGCCCGGACTTTCTCCCACGCCTCGTAAACGAGACGCTTGTCGATCTCAAACGACTTCACCATCGTCGGCTTCGATCCGCCCATCAGTTCCTCCCCAGAAGGGTTGACCTCTGGGTGACCTGACCTGCCCGGCCCCTTGGCTCCAGCCCCATTACAGGGCCTTCATCGCTACTACGAGCCGGTCCGCCCCTGTGCCTCGCGGTACTCTGCCGCTCACGGTCTCCCCGCTCGCGGTCCTCCCTCTCGCGACCAGTCGGGTCACCTTCGCCCGGCTCACTTCTGGCCGTCGGTTTCGAGACGACAGGTTCTCCTGTTCCATGCCAGCGCCTGCGACAAGCTCGCGCCACCTATACACCGGACACCGCCGGGGCAACACGCAGACCGCCCCCCGGCTCAGGACACGCACCTCGCGCGTCTTTGTCCCAGGAATACCCACAACCCCCGGTTTCGATGTCATCGTTCTACGTCTCGGTGCGTCAGCAGTGGTTCACGCATGTTCGCCTTCTCATCGCACACCTGACCCGCTGACAGCGGGCCTTCTCCGCAGTCGCTTCCCACCCCGGCTCTTGACCGGCATGACACTGCGGCGGTTTGGGCTCTCCGTCTGCTCGGCGAACCCGGAGGACCTACCTCCATCACTGGCACAGCACACGTCATGCTGGCGATCTTCTACATCGTCATCACTCCCTTTCAGGACACACGTGGGTGGCGTAGTTGTCGCAGATCAGATGCACCTGCAGGCCCTTGGGGACCTGACGTTCGAGTTTGCGCAGGAACTTTAGGAACTCCTCGTGCCGGTACCGAGGCAGGCACTGGCCGATGACCTTGCCGGTGAGGACGTCCAGTGCCGCGAACAGCGTCGTGGTGCCGTGGCGCTTGTAGTCGTGGGTCATCGTCGATGCCCGACCCTTGGTCATCGGCAACGAAGGCTGGCTGCGGTCCAGCGCCTGAACCGAGGATTTCTCGTCCAAGCACAGCACGATCGCGTTGCCCGGCGGCACCAGATACAGCCCGACCACATCGATCAGCTTCTCTTCGAAACGCGGGTCGGTGGACAACTTGAACGTCTTGACCCGGTGCGGCTTGAGCCCGCGCGCGGCCCACACCCGCTGCACCGTCGCCGGCGACACCCCGACCTGCGTGGCCATCGTTCGACACGACCAATGGGTCTGACCCGCCGGCTTGGAGTTGCGGGTCAGCTCGAGATCTCCTCGATCTTGTCCTGCGGGATCGTCGACTTGCGGCCGCGTCCTGCCCGGATCTTGCCCAGCTTGGCCAGACCCTCCTGCTCGAAGCGCGAACGCCACGCCCGCACCGTCGTCGCCGTCACCGAGACCTGCTCGGCGATCCGCGAATTCGCCACCCCGTCGGCGGCCAACAACAGCACACGAGCGCGCTGAACCTGCCGATACGGCGCGGTCTGCGACTTGGCGATGGCCTCCAACGCCTCACGTTGACCCTCGGACACAACCAAGGCAGCAGCCGGCGTCATCATCCACGAAGTCTAACCCAGAAGCAGTTAACTATTTTGGAGACACACCACTAGCTCCCCTGACCCGGCCCGAGTCGCCGCAGCGCGGGTCTGCCGGCCGCGGCGATGAGCGGGCAGGTGACCGGCGGATGCACCGATCGGGGACGGTGCGCGACGGCCCTGGCGGTGGCGTCGGTTCGTGTCGCGGCGCGGCTGAACCGGCCGGGAGTACCCGCCGGTCCTGTGGTGATCCAGGTGCCGTCTGCTCAGAACCAGCCGGCGGCCGGCATGCCACCGGCGCCTGAGGTCAGCCGCGAGGCCGCCGCGGCGGATAGGCGACCGTTGCGGCGACGATGAGCACCTCGCCCTGCTCGGCGCGCAGGGCGGGCGGTCACGTTCTCTTTTGCTGATCCGAAGACTTAGCGCTGGAGAGCGTAACCGGGCTCGGGTGGTGGCCGGTGTTGGCGCGGTGGCCCGGCGGACGAGACGGACCAGTTGTTGACCGGTCGGTCGTCCGGGTGGGCGGCGGCGTCCCCCGTTTGGGGGCGCCGTTGTCAGCCGGCGGGTCGGTGGGTGGGTGACTCCAGGCGCGCCTGCTGAGCCGGATTTGTTACTGCGTCAATCATTACCGGCCTCACTAACAGGGTGGGTCGACCGATAGGAAACCAAAGAAAGGACAATCTGATCTCTTCACGCAGTTGCAGCTGATGCCGACCGGGAGGCGCCGGCGGGCGAGGACGGATGCGCGGCGCGGGGTTCGCTGTTGGCCGACGATCGCGCTGCCCCGATGTCGGTGCTAGGCTGGCTGGTTACCACAGCAGTCGGGGGGTCCGGCGTGGTCAGGACGGGTGTCATCTGGCACCACAGCCCTGGGTATCTCCCCAGATTGGTCTTGACCGTGCGGCTGGATGTCCGTCGTCCCGTACCGGCGCCGCTGTGGGTTGCAAATTACAACGATCGCCCGACTATTCGCGAGGTGTGCCATGGGTGGATGTCGCTACGGTATCGGCATCGCCGTCGGGGCGCTGCTTGTCGGGGTTGCTCCCGCGCTGGTCGGCACAGGCCCGGCCGCGGCCGGTGCCGTGGGCGCCTCGGGCTTGGTGCCGCGACCGGACCACGTCGTGGTCGTGGTCGAGGAGAACCACTCCGAGCAGTCAATATCGGGTAACAGTGCGGCGCCGTACATCAACTCGCTGGCGTCCTCCGGGGCGAACTTCACCGATTTCCATGCCGAGACGCATCCCAGTCAGCCCAACTACCTGGCCCTGTTCTCCGGCTCGACGCAGGGCGTGACCGACGACGGGTGCCCGCAGACGTTCAGCGCGGCCAACCTCGGCTCCGAACTGCAAGCCACCGGCCTGGGTTTTGTCGGCTACTCAGAAGGCCTGCCCAGCGTCGGCTTCACCGGCTGCGCGAGCGGCCAGTACGCGCGAAAGCACAACCCGTGGTCGGACTTCAGCAATATCCCGGCCGCGGCGAGTCAGCCGTTCGCAGCCTTCCCGAGCGACTACTCGACGCTTCCGCAGGTGTCGTTCGTCATTCCCAATCTGAACGACGACATGCACGATGGCACCATCGCCGAGGGTGACAGCTGGCTGCAGGCCAACCTGTCCGGTTACATCACCTGGGCGCAGACACACAACAGCCTGTTCGTGCTGACCTTCGACGAGGACGACGGCACGGTACAGAACCAGATCCCGACGATCATTACCGGCGCTGGCGTGGTGTCGGGCGCATACAGTGAGCAAATCAATCACTACAACCTGTTGCGCACCCTGGAGGATGCCTACGGTCTGGCTGCGGTCGGGGCCAGCGCCACCGCGAACCCGATCAGCGACATCTGGTCTGCCGGCGGCGTTAGCCAGCCGCCGGTCGCCTCGTTCACGTCCTCATGCGGCCAGTTGAGCTGCGCGTTTGACGGCTCTGCGTCGAGCGACCCGGACGGCTCGATCGCCTCCTACCAGTGGGACTTCGGTGATGGCGCCAGCGGCACCGGGGTGACAGCGAGGCATACCTTCGCCGCGGGCGGCAGCTACCCGGTGACCCTCACCGTCACCGACGATCACGGCCTGACCGGCACTGTCGCCCACACGGTCACCGCCACCGCGGCCGGGACGGTGTTCGTCTCGGACAGCTTCAACCGCATGGTCACCGGCGGCCTAGGCGCCGCGGACACCGGCGGCGCCTGGTCAACGGTCGGAACGACCGGCGACTTCAGCGTCAACCCGGGGGCGGCAACGCTGTTGCTGGATCACTCGGCGACCCAGGACGAGGCATACGTCGGGCCTGACCAGATCGACTCGGACGTCACCGTCACCATGTCGCTTGATCCGCTCCCGTCCGGCGGACCGGTCTACTTCAGCGTGACCGGCCGGCGCGTGAGCACAAGCACCGACTACGCGGCCGAACTGCGGTGCAATCCCGACGGCACGACGCTGATCATGCTGAGCCGCGTGCTCAGCGACTCAGAGCTGTTTCTCGCCTCCGAGCCGGTCAGCGGGCTGGGCTGCCGCGCGGGCACCCCGCTGCAGATCCGCCTGCAAACCTACGGCACCAGCCCGACCACGCTCAACGCGCGGGTATGGGCGGCAAGCGCCCCGCAGCCGGACACCTGGCAGCTGACGGCGACCGATTCCGCCGCGGCGCTGCAGGCGCCGGGCACCGTCGGCATGATCGCCTACCTGTCCTCGACCGCGACCAACGCGCCGATCTCGGTCAAGGTGACCTCATTCCTCGCGTCGGCAACCAGCGCCCCGCCGGCCAACCAGCCACCAGTCGCCGCATTCACCTCCTCCTGCATCCGACTGGCCTGCACGTTCGACGGTTCCAGCTCCTCCGACCCGGACGGCAGCATCTCCTCCTACGGCTGGGACCTCGGCGACGGCAACCAGGCAACCGGCCCGACACCCAGTCACACGTTCGCATCGGCGGGCACCTATCCGGTCACGCTCACCGTCACCGACAATCAAGGGGCAAGCTCGTCGATCACGCACTCCGTCACCGTGACACGCCACCGGCCCAACCAACCGCCGGTCGCCACCTTCAGGTGATCGTGCACCCAACTGACCCGCGCGTCCGACACCACCAGCCCGTCCGACCCCGACCGCACCATTTCCCATACCTCGATACGGCGACCGGACGAACGATTCGAGAAAGCGACATTGAGCCGCACCCACGCGAACGCCGGCACCCATCGAGACGCTAGCGTCGCTGCAAATCGTCACCATAGAAACTGGCGAGGTTGTGATGGTGCTGCACATCCCGGACGTGGGTGAGTCGTCGCACAGTCTCACAGACGCTATTGTCCGGGGTTCACCACAACCACGTCCGCTGGCACATTGTCACTGAATGCCTCCAGGAACAGGCGGCGAGTGCGGAAATCCGTCGGCGGGAATGAGTAACCGACGATAATCAAACGCGAGCATTCCGACAGGGTCTGAAGCGCCAGGCCCAGATCTCGGCGAACGGCCGCACACGAAGCTGTTTGTTAAGGGTGGGCGGTATGATCAGCGGTTCCAGCGGCCACTGGTCGGCTGGTCGCTTCATCCGATAGCCGCCAGCCAAACGGAAATCCATGGCCGATTGAAGATGGATCTCTGAGGACAGGTTGGCACCCTCCGGAGGGCTGCCTCGCATCAGCTCGTAGTCGGACTCAGAGACCGGCGACGCCCAACCGATTCACCCGTGCAGCTTAAGCACCCGTGCATCCGAGTACAACGCATTCCGAAAGTCTCCGAAGTACGTGTCTCCGCGAACCGTACGGAAGTTCCCAGCCGTTGGCATATCAACCTCATCGAAAGCGACGCCGTAGGCGAGTGGGCGCACCCATGAGTGGAAGCTTTCTGCCACACCGTCCCAACGAAATCGGCGGCCGTAGGCAGCCTAGACACGATCTTCGGCGGTCGCCTTGTGCCGATCGAGGCAAAAGTCATCCTGAAGATTGCGGCGAACACCGCCCTGGCGACCCGACCCGCTGGCACCCTCGATGCACCTCTCAGCGACGATGTCGTAGTTGAAGGTGATGACGTCCGAGTAGTCGCGTAAGACCTCGCAGCCGAAGAACGTGCCGATCCTGCTGTAAGGGGAGGTAGGCGTCGGAACCTCAGCCAGCTTCACAAGCAGCAGACGCCGCAGCGTCAAGGACGCCTCCTTCAACGAGGAGGCACGCGACGGGTCCGGCCCGTCGGCCACGATCGACTCGAACAGCGTCAGGCACTCTTCGACGTCGAAGGATTCTTCAGCGAGGTTCACCTCCGTCACCTTCCAGTATCGCTGAATTTCGCGCAACAAGCGGTCAACCTGCAAGTCGTCGCGCAAACGCACACCCGACTCCTGCCACTGGCCGGACCCAAACAGGACCTTGAAAAAGTCGCTGGCCAACGGCGCATTCCTGCGCTCGATGTCATCGAGGACCGACACGTCGAACCCCGCGCCGAGAACGTACACAGTCTCGGTCATATGCCCAATCCTGCCAGCGGGTGCCGACCATGTCCTACCAGCGCCGTGCGTCGGCGCTGATCCGGAGACGGCGCGAGGGACTGCCGCTCCCGGCATCAACCGCCAGGCGACGCGCCCGCCGGACTAACCGATCCATGCGCACGAGCAGGCTCGGGTTGCACGGAAAGATAAGCGACGGGTTAGCCTGCGCCTCAGTGTATGCAGATCTTGAACTCACCCGTGCGCCGGAGATCCTGCGACGCCCGCACGGATCTCCTGCCCGAACGCGGGGAATGCGGGGAAACCGGCGTACCGCGGGGATCCGGTGCCTGTTCTGCTCGCGAGCTAATGGTCGAAGGCGCAAGTCGATCTTCCGGTCATCGCGAGCAGACCGCTCGGCGCAGGAGCGGCAACTGATCTCTACATTGACCGATGATGTTTCCGGACATCGGCAGATACGGAAACATCTCCTTTACAGCTGTGATGGCTGATTCGGCTACGTAGCGTAGCGGGTCAGATCCATCGATTTGGTCGATCTCGCCGTCGTCGGCCATGAACTCGCCCGGGCTGCCACCTCACTCGCTTCGGCGTACCTACGCGGCGACACACGCTTGCACTGCATGCGGGGCAACGCCCGACCGTGTCGCCGACGAACTCCTGCGCGACGCGCTCGCCGTGATCTTCGGTTCTGGAGATGCTGGCCACGGGTCCGGGAATGCCCGGGCTCGGCAACAACACCGGCTGAGATCGGCTGGTCGCCACAATGGTCCGCCTCGGCGACGAAGAGGCGCCAGCCGGCGGTCGGCCCGTCCCAGCTACCCCGATTGGCAAGGCGTAGCGTTGCAGGGACATTCGCGCTAAATATTCGAGCGAAGTCCATGGCGTCGGCCCGTTGGCTCGCGCAGCCTGGCCGTGACCCGTCGCGGAGTGGTACTTGCGCACCCCTGGGGCGGTCCTGGGATGGGCTCCGCATGCGCAGCACGCCATCAAACAGGATGAACTGGAGCAGCTACAGCGGGAGGCCGAACACGATCGACCGCAAGACCTGCGACCGTGCCGCCGCAACTGGGGTGCGGATCGGAGTACCGATCGGGGTTCGGATCGGGGCTCCTGCTAGGCCACGCCCTCCACCGCTGGACCCTCACGAATGTGTGCGGCCGGACACGCGGGCGGTCAACGGCCGCCGTGGGGATCCGGCGCACACCCAGGCTGTCAAGTCCAAAACAGCAGCTCAATCCGATCCCTCGCGGGCCGCGACACCGGCCCACGTCGCGCCCCCGGCTGCTCGGCCCGCCTGGCCACTACAGGAGTGCCTGACGCGTCCGCCCCGCACCGGACTTCCCCGCCTGACCTGTCGGATGTCGGCGGTCGCCGCTCGTGCCTCCGACCTGCGCACACCGTCGACGTGCTGGCATGTTGCCAGGTGCCCGTCGTGGGCTATTTGACCATCACGCTAACTGCCGTCGTAAATCGCAGTCCAATAATTCCTCAACTCCATCGGATGAATTCCTCTGGCTCTGTCATCGTCAAGAAACCACTTCGAACAGCAGCCTTGTCGAGCTAAGGTTGACTGGTCGGAACGAGAGCGAAATGCGGGCTCCGGGCCGGCGCAAATCGATGGGCGAATAGCCCAAATCCCTGACTCCTCTGGAGGTTGTCATGAGCCCTGCCCGAAACGGGCCACGCGCGACGCGGCCAGCCGCCGAGCTAGTCATCGAGGCTTTCCCGGCGCACCCCCGGTTCGACGGCAGCGGAGCTGGCCGCGCTCGCCGGGCTCGGCCAGGCGGTGACCAAGGCCCTGGCCGCGATGGAGGCGACCGGCACGTCGTACCGTGAGCTGGCCGATCCGGTGGGCGGTCGCCGCCGGCTCGGCCAGCTCAAGCCCGATCACGCCGACCCCCCGGCACGCTCGGCCAGCTCCCAGGCGCCCCCGCCATGGCCGCGGCGGCCGAGCCACGGCGGCAGGTGCTGCCTGCAGCGTCTGAGCGAATCCGGTGAGACACTCTCGGACCGGGTCAGCGGCTGCGGTCTCGGCCAGCTCGCCACCCGTGGTGCTGGAGTATCTGCTCGCCGACGCCGAGCAGGAGCAGGGGCTTAGCCCGCTGCGGTGGCCACCGGCCTGGGCCGGTCAAGCGGTGCCGTGGCGAACGCGATGGCCAAGTTCGCGGCCACCGGCGACGCGCTGCTGGTCAGCGACGCTCCGCGCCGCTACCGGGTCGCACCGCCTGATCGCTGCTTGCCCGTGCTCCCGCGAGGGAGCGAGTCCGCAGCTCATGCGCACCTTGGCGTGAGCTGCGGTCCTCCTTGTGCCGGAGCCGGCCAGGCTACGGCTGATCGCATGCCGATGAGACACGAGCCGGTCAGCTGAGCGGACGGGTGGCGCCGAAGTAGCCCGACTCGACCTGGCTCAGTGCGGTGACCTCGATGTAGGCGCCGCTGTACGGGGCTTGCGCGACCTGCCCGTCGCCGAGGTAGATGGCGACGTGCCCGATGCCGGCGATCGCGCCGTTGTCGGACCAGAACACGAGATCGCCTGGCAGCAGCTTTGCCACGCTCGGGTGCAGCGTGCCAGCGTGGGTGTATTGGGTGGCGGCGTCGTGGGCCAGCGCCTTCCACGGCGCCAAGGCGTAGAGCACGAGGCCCGAGCAGTCGAACCCGTCGACGTGGGCGTCGTTGCGGGAGTCGTAGTCAACAGCCTTACCGTAGGTTGGGCCGGCGGCGTTGCCGCCGTCGAAGGTGTAGGGCCAGCCCAACCACTGCAGGCCGCGGTCGGCGATCTGCTGCCCGATGGCCGCGCTCCACGCCCCGCCCGCCGGCCGGGCTAGGCCGTCGTCGCCGCTGGCGCTGGTCGCGGCATAGGACTGGGCCGCTTCGAGAACGGCGGTGACGTAGCTGTCGGTGTGGTTGTAGGCGAAGATCGCACCGTGGAGATCCTGGCCGTTGCGGGCGCCGTTGGCGCACAGCATCCGCGCCGCGGCGTAGATCGCGTCGCTGGGTCGTACGGGGATGGCGGGGTGGCGCCGCCGGGTGGGATGGGCTGGTCGTATGCGGCGAACGTGGCCGGCAGGAACTGCATGGGGCCTCGGCTCCGGCCCTGTTGGCCCCCTCGCCAACACCGGGGAGGCTGGATTGGCCGTGGTCGCTTTCGACTTTCCCGATGCCGGCCAGCACCGTCCAGTCCAGCCCGGGACAGGTCTGGGCGGCGAGCATGTAGAGGGCGAGGTAGTCGGCTGGGATCTGCTCGACGGCGGTCGTTCTCGGGGCACTGCCGCCGACGCCCGCGCCGAGCAGGCTGGAGGCGACGCCGCCGACCGAGGCAGCGATGAGCACCATCGTCATGACGAGTCCGGCCGCTCCCGCGGCGGCGGCCTTGATCACCTCCGCGGCCCCGGCACCGCGCGAGACCACAGTGCTGGCGGCGGGGTCGATGTCGGTGGCATGGGAGGTGGCGCGGGCGCGCGGCGGTCATCACCGACGCGGTCCTCGGCGTCGTCGTCGTGCCCGGCAGCACTAGTCGGTCGGTGGACGAGAGCGGCGGGCCACAGCTCGGCCAGCGCGGCCAGCCGCAGCCGATCCCGGGTCCCGGCTGTGTGGGGTGCCGGCGCGAGGGGTAGCCAGCGGGCGCCAGCCGGACTGTCCGCCACACCGCTTCGCCGCTCGGCACCGAGGGGACCGGCCTGGGCGCTGGTGAGGTCGGCGGCGCTGGTCGCGACGGGGACCAGGCCGGGCCGCTCCAGCCGGGCCAACGCGGCAGCGAGCGCGTGGCGGGCCGTGATCTCCCGTCGCGTACTCGAAAGCCAGATCAGCACCGGTGTGCGGATCCCGGTCGCCGCGGCCAATGCGTGATAGCCAGCCAGCTTGTGGGTCAGCTGGGTGAGGTTCTCGCTGCCGGTGTCGTACTCCAGGAAGAACTCCGCTTCCCGTAGGCCGCCGCCGCGGGGTTCGCGCCAGCGGCCGTAGCCGTCCGGGCGGACGAGATCGCCGAACAGCCGCCGGCAGCGGATCTCGCCCCACCACACGGTCAACGCCCGACCACTCGTGCTACTGGGCTCGGCGCCGGAGTGGCGGGCGATCGCGATCAACGCGCAGAAGAAGCCGTTGACGCCAACGGTGTGCGCGAGATGCAGGCTGTGCGCGATGCCGATCGCTCGCTCGTGCCGGTAGCCGAGCGCCTTGGGATCGAGGCCGTCTTCGGCCGCGAGCACGCCTGCTCCGGCGACGTCGAGGACGTAGTGCATCGGCGCCGATCCCACGGTGAGGAAGGGCTGGAACCGGTCGGTCACCCGCCACCGGTATAGCTCCAGCAGCCGGGTGTTGGCCGAGCGGGCTGAGGGAAATGCGGTCTGGGTGATCTGGGTGGAGGTCAGCACGCGGTGTTCGCGCAGCATCCGCGCTGTTGCGCGCTGACCGCCAAAAGCCCTTGCCCCCTGTCGGCAGAGAGCAGGAACCCGCGCTCCCCAGCCGAGAGGGCGAAGGCGGCCGCGATCTCCTCGATCGCTTGCGGGGCTTGACGCAGCAGGATCTGGGTGGCCGCATTAGCGACCACGGCACGGCCGAGGTCGGAGCCGAGGACGTCGGCGACGTCCTGGGTAGCGACAGTGAGCCCTGCCCAGTGCTTGCGCGCCGATTTGGCTAGCCGGAACAAGAACTCGGCCCCGGCGTGCTGGCGCATCAGCAGCCACGCCTCATCGACCACCACCAGCCGCGGTCGCCGGTCAGCCGGGTTCGACACTCGTCGCCAGATCGCGTCCAGGGTGAGCAGCGTCCCGATCGGTTTGAGCTCATCAGCCAGGTCACGCAGGGAGAACAGCAACAGGTGCCCGTCCGGGCGGGTGGTGGTCGGGCCGTTGAGCAGGCTCGCGAACGCGCCGTCAACATAGGCGTGCAGCCGGGCGGCGAGGTTTTCCGCCACAGGCCCCCCGATGCCGACGAGGACATCGCGCAGCTCACCGAGGATCGGAGCGGGCCGCTGCCAGGTCCGAGCGTCCGCGGTGATGCCCGCCTGCTGGTAGGTGCGGGTGATCGCGGTGTCGAGCACGGCCCGCTCGGCCGCCGACAGGTTCCCACACAGGACGGCGAGGACGGTATGCACGAACAGGGATCGGCGCAGCAACGCGTCGCGGGGCGCGGTGCGGGAGCCGTCAGCGCGGGTGTGGATTGGCAGGTCGAACGGGTTTAGCCTCACGGCCGACCCGTCGCCGGTTGCGGCGCCGAGGTGGATGTCGGTGCCGCCTACCGCGGCGGCGAGACGGCGGTACTCGTCTTCCGGATCGATGATCGCGACCTGCGCCCCGCGGTAGAGCAACCGCAGCGCCTCGAGTTTGACCAGGTAGGACTTGCCGGCACCGGAGCGGCCGAGGATGACCGAGTTGTGGTTGTCGACACTGGGCGCGAAGCGGTCCCACTGCACCAGCCCGGACGAGCCGAGGTTGTAGCCGTAGAGCACCCCGGGGGGGGCCGACAGCGACGCGGGGTCGGCTGGCGGGAGGTCGGGGCTGGTGAACGGGAATGCCGCCGACAGGGCCCCGGTGTCGAATGTGCGCCGCACCGCCAGGAGGTCCAGGCCCATCGGCAGGCAGGTGATCCACCCTTGCAGCGACCGGTAGGAGGCGGCTTTCGCATCCAGCAGCAGGCTCGCCGCCAGCGAGCGGACGGCGGCGATGTCGTCGGCGAGCGTCTCGCTGCTGTCTGCGTGCACGGTGAGGTAGAGCCCGAGGCGGTAGAGCTTGCCCTCGCCGCGGGCGACTCGGGCGGCGAGGTCGTACGCGTCTTCGGTCGCGGCCTCCACGTACGGGTCGACCAGCCGGCCGTGCTCGTCGGCGTGGCGTCGGCCTGATTCCAGCCGGGCGAGTTGTCTCTTGAGACGGTCGGCGGCGGTGACCGGGTCGATCGGCTCCACGTGCACCGCTACGTCCAGGCGACCCGGGTAGGTCAGCAGCGGCTGCAACCAGCCCGGGTGCACTTCGCGGGGGTAGCCGGTGACCGCGAACGTGGCGACCTGCTCGCCGCCGACCACGACGTGCCGTGGCGCGACCTCGATCGCGTCCGGCACGAACGCGCCAGCAGCGCCGGTCTCCGCCCATCGATCCCGCTGGTTCGCTCGCTGGTTATGGAGGTTCATCGAACCCACCACATCTCGTCATCGGAAGAGTCATGCACGCCGGTCGACGCGTCGTAGCCGGTGCCCGTGGTGGTGACCGCAGCGGTCGCCTCGACCGGCGCCGCGCCCCACAGGTCCGGTGCCGCCGCGTCAGCATCGGCATGCGCGTCGAGAGGAAGGTCGCTGTCCGGGGCGGTCAGGGTGATGACCTCGGATGCGGCGGCGAACGCGGTGTTGGGGCGGATCAGGGTGTCGGGGTTGCAGGCGGCGGCCAGGACCGCGGTGGCCTGCCCGGCCTCGAGTGGGGTGACCACGATCCCGGCCGGAGCGAGCAACTGCACGGTTTCGGTGACCCGTCGCACCAGCCTGGTCTCAGCCGGCCGCCGCACACGGTCATCGGGTACGCCGCGCAGGGCCTGACGCGAGCGGCGCGAGGGTCGCAGCCGCGGCGACAGCCGAGACGCGCTCCCGGCGCCGGACACGTGGGCGGGTTCGCGCAGCACGAGCAGCACCTGCCGACGCAGCAGGTCGGCATGGTCGGCCAACCGGTCCAGGTAGTCGGCGTGCTCGCGGGCCGCGGCCTCCAGCGCGGGGTGCGGCAGGCTCGCAGCACGCTCCCGCAGATCCGCGATCTGGCCGGACAGATCCAGCCGCTGCGCCCGGATCAGAATCTGCACCGACGCAGACAGCGAGTGCAGGTAGCGGCCGAAGGAGGCAACCAGGGCTTCCTGTTCCACCTCGGTGCGCAGCGCGAAGTTCACCGTCGAGCAGACACAGACCACGGCCAGCCCGTCCGCGCCGAGATCCACGACCCCAACCTCGCCTGCCGCACCGTCTGCCAGGCCGTCGACCGCGTGCGCTGGCAGGCGCAGCGTCGCCGGTGCCGCGGCGTCACTGCGGTACGGCTGGCCGGCGGGGGTCACGGCCCGAGCGGCCAGCCAGTCCGGGACCCGCATGATCCCGCCCTCGGCGGCGACCCGGATCCGCGGCGTGAGGCGTTGGCGGATCGCGGCCACGACGAGCGGTCCAGGCTCAGGCCGTCTCGGCTGCCGAGGACCAGCACCCCCGAAACCACGGCGACCGGCACCGCCCCGATCGCGAACACCACCGGCGGCACGACTGTGCGAGTGCCGGCATAGCCGGCATACAGCAGCGCACCGATCACGGCAAGGATCGCGACCTGCCGGGCGGTCAGGTTGGCCAGCACCCGGTCGGGCCGGTCCACGTCAGCCGGGATCCGGTACGACCCGGCATCGAAACCGGCGCCGGGACCGCAGCCGTGGTTGTGGAGTGTGGGCATCAGCGGGCTCCTCTCTGCTGCCCGACGCGCGGAGTGCCCAGCGGACGCGATCGGGCCGCGGGAGCGTTGAGTGTGCGGATCCCCGGCGCCGAGGCTCGGGGCGGCCGGGCAACATCCACCGGCGGGCGGGGTAGCGCCAGCTTCGTGCCAGCCGTGGGCTGGCGGCCCGGATCGCTGACCGTGGTCGGCGCTGGGCGCGCCGGGCGCGCAGACGCTGCCGCGCTGCTCGTACCGGCGCCTCGCTCACGCCGGCCGCGATCGGCCACGGGGACGTCGAGCGGAAGCAGAAGCTGACCAGGAGCCGCGCCATGCGCCGAGTGGACGGTGGCAGGGGCGCCGCGCGGAGGCGTGCGGGGCCGCGGCTGCCGGCCGCTACCTGCTGTAGGTCGGGGGGTGCGGGAGCGTCCGGCTGACGGACCGCCTCCGGCCGGGCGGAACGGCCCACCAGGGCGCGGACCTGGCCCGGCGAGTCCCGTGCCTGGGCCTCGGCGTGGGCCGGCGCCGCCGCCCCCGGTTCGGCGGACTGCGGCGCCGGCTCCGCGGCCGAGGCCGAGCACGCCGAGGGTCTTGTAGGCGACAACGCCCTTGATCACGCCGCCGATCAGTGAGCGCCCGCCGCCGACCTGGATGCTGTGCAGGACCCAGAACGGGATCTTCCAGAGGATGTAAAGCAACGCCAGGATGACGATCAGATCGACCAACCCGCCACCCGTGGGGCCGAAGAAGGTGAATCCACCCTTGGTCAGGAACACGTTCAACGCCGCGATCAGTGCCAGCGACTGGGCCAACTGGATCGCGAGCACACCCACTAAGGCGCGCCACCACCAGCGGGCGATCCCCTCCGTCTGCGGGAGGGCGTGGCACATCAGCGCCAGCGGCGCCCCCGCGATCAGGATCACCGTGAGCGCGACCCGGATGACGTAGCACACCAGCAGCGCCAGCAGGATCACCGCGAGGCCGATGCCGATGAACACCAGGAACATGCCGCCGTTGGTGACCGCGTTCATCACCAGCGACGTCAATGTGGACGCGGCAGACTTCGGATCGACACCGTCGGACATCACCCCGATCGAGAGCGCGTTGGCAAACGCGACCGCCTTGCCGGCGAGCAGCAGGCTCATGTTGGCGGTGATGAACCCAACCACGACCCGAGGTGCGACCTCCTTAATGGAGTGCCGGGTCTGCACCGTCTCGTACGCCATCACCAGGATTCCCGCGAGCAGGGTGAGCAGCACGTAGGCGGCGACGGCGATCTCCCGGGAGTTCTCCCACAGCGCTGCGACGCGCGGCAGTTTCGACGGGTCGGGGGTGGTCAGCAGGGTTTGGCCGAGCAGCTTCAGCAGCGGGTTGAGGGCGTCTTTGACCAGGCCGCCGAAGAAGGCGTTGATCGCCTTCGCGACGCCGGAAACGATCCAGCCGATCACTTTGCGGGCGCCCCAGCTGAAGGGGTTCGGGATGTGGGTCGCCCGCGGCTGAGCGTCCGCAGCGGCAGGCTCCTGGTAACGGTGCGGGCCATGGGTTAGGCACCGACAATGCCCTTGAGCACCGTCATGACCAGCGGCGCCAATGCCGCCAGCCCGTACCCGATCCCGGCCGACTTGAAGGCGAGCTTGGCCTTGGCGACTTCCCCCGGATCGCCCGCGGCCATCACATACCGGAGGCCGCCGATGGTCAAGAACACCGTCGCCAGGCCGGCGAGGATGCCCATGATCCAGTTGCGGACGTTGTCCAACACCGCGCCGACCGAGCCAGCCAAGGCGAGCACGTGCACGGCCGAGCCAGCAGGAGGAACGGCCGGTGCCGGAGCGTCAGCCAGCAGCATCAGAACAATGGGGGCGGTCGTTGCGAGGCCGCGTGCCACAGTCCGCACCACCAGCCGGCCGGTTGATCGATGACGTCGGACCGCTAGGCGACGCGAATCGTCACGGAGGCGGCAGCGAGCGGTGGGCGTCAGGCGCATCGGGGATCCTCTGGGACACGATGTGCCGGCAGGACTTGCCGACGTAACTGAACTCCGGTCTCGGCGCTTGTCTTGGACAGCTCCTCCGCGGCCTCCCGAGTCGATGTCGGTGAGCGGTCCGGAACGGCCGCCGATCCCGTCGCCGGCAGCCTGGTCGAGGGCACGGCGAGGTCGACGTCGGACTCCGAGTCGACCTCCAGCAGGTAGGCCGCCAGGCGTTGTTCGGCGCGCTTGCGGAACTTGTAGACCGCCCAGGTCCCCAGCCCGTGGGCGGCGGCCCAGTCGGCGACCGCGGTGTCCTCCAGGCGGGTCGAGCCGATCACGTCGGCCTCCAGCCGGGTGATCGCGCCCTCGGCGACCGCACGGGCCAGCACCAGGTCCGGGTGCCCCCAGGGCAGGTGCGGCAGCAGCGACCCGGCACCGGCCGGGGCCGGCGGTGGCGCCTGCAGCGCCTCAGCCAAGGCGATCCGTCCGGCGCGGTAGGCCGCCCACCGCAGCCGCAGCATCACCCGAGGCCGGTCCAGGTCCGCCGAGGACAGCGCGGTCACGAACCCGGCCAGTACCGCGGCGACGATGTCGGCCGGGTCGTCGGCGAACCGGGCCGTCAACTGCGCCGCAGACCTCGTCAGCGCCGGCAGTGCCACCCCGACACAGCCCACCGTCCACGCCCCGCCCTCGCGGCGGGACCGGGTGATCAGTTCCCGCCAGACCGCGTCACGGGTCTGTTGAGGGCAGGATCGCGCCAACAACAACGTGCGCAGCTGGGTCAACGGCAGCCTTCGGTCGGGCAGCCCGGGAAAGTCCGACCCGTCCAGCGAGAGCCGTCGTGGTCCGATGACGAGCGCCGTGAAGGCGTCGCGGGTCACGTCGAGCGCGTTCACCTCGGTCGCTCGGGGCCGCCGGCGGGGCAGGTCGCTCGGGTTGGGTCGGTCGCCGCGATGCCGCCTGCGGGCTGGTTGCCCGGTCACGGACGGAACCGATGCGGGGCGGTAACTGGAGGACTGGTTGGGCATGATCGAGCTCCCGACAGTGGGTCAGATCAGGGACGCCGATCAGGACGCCACGAGCGCGACTACGGCCCAGCTACGTCTGGACTGCCGGTCGACCACAACCCGACGACAAACGCCAGACGACAGTCGCCGCGCAGCGATCCGGCGGCGCGGATCGAACACCACCGGCGCACAAAGCCAGGCCGGTGCCACCAGCAGGAAGGCGCGGGCGCGCACATAGTCCCAGGGCCTGCTGCGCTGGGGTTGTAGTCAATTTGTAGTCAATCTGCAGTCGGCCTGTCGTCGTCGCGCGTCATCCGGCTGGCTGCTGATTTGACGGTCCGGTCCGAGGCGCCGGACGCGAGGCGGCGACAGCTCGGGGGGTGGTGTCCAATCGGAGTCCCGGCGGCGGAGTTCAGCAACGTCATGACTGCCAGCCAGGAAGGCGCGCGTGCTCACCAACCCTGTCGCTCCACCCGACCCCGGTGCTTCCGCTCGGCCCCGACCCGACCGGCTCCACGCGCCGCAACAGGCGGCGATCACCGAGTCGGGACCATTGCGGTGAGCCAACCGACACCGATGCCAGAGCCGGCGCCGTTGTCGGTCTGGCTAACCGGGCAGCAGACCGCCCGCGCCCAGCGCGCGGGCCGCTACGTTCCGGCGTCGGTCGCGCATCCGGGCAAGATGCTGCCCGCTATCGCGCGGCATGCGATCCTCGCCTACACCCAGCCGGGTGATCTGGTGCTCGACCCAATGTGCGGGATCGGCACCACTCTGGTCGAAGCCGTCCACGCCGGCCGCGACGCGGTGGGGGTCGAGTACGAGCCGACCTGGGTGCAACTGGCGCGCCGCAACCTGCACCACGCCCGCACCCAAGGCGCTAATGGCATGGGACGCGTCGTGCACGGCGACGCCCGCCACATCGATGCGCTGCTCGCCGAAGAGCTGCGCGGCCATGTCGCGCTCGTGCTCACCTCACCGCCATACGGGGCGTCGCTGCACGGTCAGGTCACCGCCCGACCCGGCCGCGGCGTAGTCAAGCGCGACTACCGTTACAGCCGCGACCCCGACAACCTCGCCCACGTCGGCCTCGACCGGCTGCTGGACGGCGTGGTGCAGATCCTCACCGGCTGCGCGCCGCTGCTGCGCCCGGGCGGGATCGTCGCCATAACCGTGCGCCCCTACTGGGAGAAAGGCGTCCTGGTGGACCTCCCCGGACAGCTCACCACCGCCGTCACCGAGCGGACCGAACTGCGGCTGCTGGACCGCAACGTCGCACTGCTGGCCGCGCTTCGCAACGATCACCTCGTTACCCGCGCCTCGTTCTTCCAGCTCAATCAGGTCCGCCGAGCCCGGGCCACCGGCCGCCCGCGGCATCTGATCGCCCACGAGGACGTCATCGTCTTCGCTGGCGAATCGCACCCAAGCGATGCCGCCGGCTCGGACCCAGCGCCGGACCCGGTGCCCGCCGAGGTCCGGGACGCGGCATGAGACCCCGACACTGTGGACGACCACGGACCTCGACGCCCCTAGCAGGCTCGCACCGTACTCGCGCGAGGCCACCGGCAGGACGTGTCACGACGGCACCCGCGACGTACGGCCCCACCCATCGTCGGTTCCCGAAGTGGTCATCAGCCCGCCCGGCGAACGGCGCACTGCCAACCACGATCCAAGCTCCGGGCGGCCGGCATGAGCGCCCCCGCGCAGCGGCACCATCCGCCCGCCAGCAGCCGCACCTCGGCCGCGCGCCTCACCACATTGATCACCGCACCCTGCTACCGACGCCCCAGGGCCGCGACGGCAAAGGCGCCGACCCGAATCCGAACGGGGTCGATCTCAACCAGGCCGTGGCCCTGCCGCCCACCCCCCGGGCCACTGACGCGACCAAGGGCAGCCTGCACCAGCACGGCAGCTCCGGCGACCTAACGCTGACCAGCACCGTGCACCTGTTGCCGACTCCGACCGCCGGCGATGCCCGCTCCTCGGCGATTCACACCGTTCCTGACGCCGGCCGGCCTATCCCACGCGGTTACGTGACCCTCACCGACGCGGCCCGGTTGTTGCCCGCTCCGAGCGTGCCCGACGCGCTCGGTGGGCACCGGTCCCGCTCGGCCAGCCGCTCTGAGGAACTGCTGCTGCCCGGTGTGGTGAAGTCGCTCGCCGCGAGCGCTGAGCCGACCGCCACACAGGGACAGCGGTCAGCGTCGTCGCCGGGTCGCTGTGCACCGGCTACGGCGGCCTCGACCACGCCGCACTGGCCGCTTTCGGCGGCGGACGGATCGCCTAGGTCGCCGACCCCGACTCCCACGTCACCACCCTGCTCAAGGCGAGGCTGCCCGGTGTACCGAACCTCGGCTACATCCACACCGTCGACTGGTACAGCGTCGAGCCCGTCGACGTCGTGACCGCGGGGTTCCCATGCCAGGACGTGTCGGCCGCCGGCCGCCGCGCAGGCGTCAAAGAAGGCCCCGGGAGCGGTCTGTTCTTCGACGTCGTCCGCGCCATCAAGACTGTGCGACCATCGGTGACCCGGGGCGATCCAACACGCAAATGGCGTGGGGGCCCGACGAGGACGCGATCCGCCGGTGGGAAGCGACCCTCGGCCGGCCAGCACCCAGTCCTGTTGAGCCCGGCCGTGGCGGACGCCCAAGGCTGGCCGGACCCTTCGTCGAATGGCTCAGCGGACTCACCGAGCCGGGTTACGTCTGCGACCTCGACCTGCCCCGTATCGCGCAACTGCGCATCCTCGGCAACGCCGTCGCTCCCCAGCAAGCCGAACACGCGATCGCCCTGCTCCACCGACGAGCAGCCGCCCTAGCTTCAACAGCGCCGCCCCCGGCGACGCAGGCTTCGGCGCGGTGACGGCACACCGACCGACACCCTCATCCAGTGCTCCCGCCGAGGTCACGGGTGGACTTGACATCACGCCCGACGTGGAGCGTCCATCGACGGACACGACCACGATCGGCACGCTCACCCTCACCTTTGACGTGCGTTACGTGACCGGCGAAAAGGGTGAGCGGGTCGCGGCCCGGCAGGCCGAGGCGATTGCTGCCCTCGCCCGTTGGGCCGCGCCTCCGCATCGCCGCGATACGGACGAGTAGGCGGATCGAGAGTAGGAACACCCCCGGTGATCAGTGCGGCGAACGCACACGACAACTTCCCGGTCTCACCGCTCGGGCTGGAACCGGTGGCCACGGGGGTGCCACCGGTTCCGGTCGCGGTGCTGCTGCGCACCTCGACCAAGGATCTGCAAGACCCCACCCTGTCGCTGCCGCGCCAGCTCGACCAGTGCCGCCGGGTGCTGCCGGCCGGATTCGAGATCGTCGCAATCTTCTACGACATCGAGTCCTCCCGCATCGACCTCGACCGGCGCGGCCTCGGCCACGCGCACGAAGCCTTCAACATCCCCATCCCCCGCGACGGCGGGCTCGCGGACCTGCTCGCCGAAGCCGCCCACCCCGGGCGACGGTTCGAGGCCGTCGTAGTCGAGGAGATCGAACGCGCCGGCCGCATGGTCTACCAGTCCACCCAGCTCGAGCACACCCTCGAACGGGCCGGGGTGCCGCTGTTCGCCGCCGACGAAGGCCCAATCGCGCTCTCGGAGAAGCGGGCCACCCAGATCCTGGTCCGGCGGATGAAGCAGGGGGTGGCCGAGTGGTACCTGCGGCACACCTTGGAGCAGTCCTGGGACGGATTTCGCGAGCACACCCGGCAAGGCTGGAACATCGGCAAACCTCCCTACGGATACTCGGCTGACCGCATCACCCACCCCGTCCCGGCCAAGCGCGAGGAAGGCAAGACCAAATCCCGGCTGACCGTCGACCCGATCCGCGGTCCGGTGGTGGTGCAGATCTTCACCTGGCGCGCCGACGAGCAGCTCGCCTACAAGAGCATCGCCCAGCGGCTCAACGCCGACCCCGACCGCTACCCGCCGCCGCAGCCGAACCGGCCCGACCGGGCCCGCCGCTGCTGGACCACCTCCTCGGTACGAGAGGTGGTGATCAACCCGAAGCACGCCGGCTACATGGTGTGGAACCGGCGCGCCACCAAAAAGGGCGGCGCCGTGAACCCGGTCTCGGCGTGGGTCTGGTCACCCGAACCCACCCACGAGCCGCTCGTCAGCCGAGAGGTCTACGACGCCGTGCAGCAACTTGCCGCCGCCCGCCGCGGCTCCCGCCACGACGGCATGAACAGCCACCCCGCGACCCGGCGCACCTACGTGCTCCGTCACTACGTGCACTGCGGCCTGTGTGACAAGCGGATGTTCGGCAAGACCCGCAAGAACATCGCCTACTACACCTGCCAACCCCAACTCGACCGCGTCGCGCACCCCGAGACCTGCGCCGAGCACCCCCGCGCCCTCTACGCCCGCGAAGACCGGCTGCTGGAGTGCGTGCAAGCCTTCTTCGCTGAACGGGTCTTCGGACCCGACCGCGCCGCCCACCTCGCCGCCCAACTGTCCCGCCGCCACATCCGACAGAACAACGAGCAGACCCGCCGCATCGCCAGGCTGCAAAAGACCATCGCCGATCTGGCCCGGCGACAGGACAACCTGCTCCAGGAACGCGAGTCCGGATCAGCCGACCGCGACGACCCGGCCGCCCGCGCCTGGGCCGAACGGCTACGAGCCCGCTTCGCCGACCTCGAAACCCAACGCTGCGCCAAGGAAGCCGAACTCGAGCAGCTACAGCGCGAGGCCGAAAGCGACCGGCCGCAAGACCCCGCGCTACTCGACGCCCTGCCGCAGCTCGCGGTGCGCCTCATCGAGGCACCCGATGCGCTGCAGCGCGCGCTGTACGACGCGTGCGGACTCAAGATTCACTACGACCATGCCGCCAAGCACGTGACCATCCACGCGACGCTGCGCGGGGACACGATCTCCGCCGCCTCGGTAAGCGTCGTCCAGCTTGACGAGCACCGAAATCGCAAGACCATCGAGACTCAAGCAGCACCGGCCGAAGACACGGCAGTCGCTTCAACCGGCCACCGATGGTCCTGCGCCCTACTACGGCATCCGTGCCGGTGGTCGCTGGGGCTCCACCGTGGAACAGTGGGACGAGATCAAGGCTGCGGTATCGGATGCGATAACCGCGGGCGGCGGCACCATCACCCACCACCACGCCGTCGGGCGCGACCACCGCCCCTGGTACGACCGGCAGCGGTCAAACCCGTTCACGGCGGCGCTGCGCAGCGCGAAAGCTGCCCTCGACCCTCTTGGCGTACTCAACCCTGGCGTACTGCTCGACGCAGAACAGTCATGACACTGGTCACGATCACCGCACCGACCGCCGCACGTACACACGTATCCAAAGCCAGTCGCTCGTGAAAGTGTCCACCACCGCACCGTGGTCCCCGAGCGTTCCAAGCCGCTCGTGACCGCGCTCGCTACCGTGGGGCCGTTTCGCGGGGAGAGGACCGCGACGGCGGCACGATCACTGCGCAAAGGCGCCCAAGCCCGCCGGCGCGTGCTCGACGCCGTCGTCGACGCCATCGGCCGCGAAGAACTCACCAACCTCTCCGTCGCCGAAATCGGCGGCGCCGTCGGGATGAGCGCCGGCCACGTGCTCTATTACTTCGGCACCAAAGACACCCTGTTCGTCGAAGCCCTCAAAGAGGTCGAAGCCCAACTCGACGACGAGCGCGCCGCCATCGTCGCCAGCGCCGCGACCCCGCCGCGCAGGCTGTACCGCTACTTCAAGCTCTACCTACCCACCAACGCCCGCGACCCGCGTTGGTCACTGTGGATCGAGTCTGGAACCGTTCCCGCGCCGACCCCGACCTGTCCGCCATCCAGCTTGAACTCGACAGCCACTGGCAGCACGACCTGACCGCCATCATCCAAGCCGGCACCGACAGCGGCCACTTCCACCCCACCGACCCGCACCGCGCCGCCGACACCATCGCCGCCCTCCTCGACGGCCTCGCCATCCGCACCATCACCGGCGGACCCGACACCGACACCAACGACGCCCTCAAAACCGCCAGCACAGCCTGCCAACTCCTAATCTCCAGCGGGCGACGCTAGAAGCCCAAACGGGGAGTAGCCACGGCGGGGCGTCTGTGCCAAACCGGACCGCTCGATGGGCACGACCACAGGACAGCCGGCTCGCACGCCCCGGTTCGGCACGCTGCGTTAATCCGCATATCGATAGCACGAGCTGTTGATCAGTAGACCCGCCGGGTCGTGGCCGGTGGCGCTCATTCGATGTACTCGCTCACGGACAGATACCGAAGGCCCGATTGTCGACGGGAACGAGCTGTGCCATGCGCGCGATGGCCAAACTCATCCGGCAATGATCGGAATATCGCGGCACACTAAGGCATTTGCGGCTGCCGAAATGATCCGGACATCCCGGACCGGTGAAAGCGCATTCATGTGCGGGCCGGCGAGAACACTGTACGGGTTTGGGAAGCGCGTCGAATTTTGACACGTGCCGCATCTGGGGGTACGAGCAACGCATGCCGTTGGTGGGTCGCTGCGAGCCGGATGAGGATCACCCGTGCCGGCGGGCGGGGGTAACGATAGGTGGCTTGGGGCAGTCCAGTCGGGTTCGTCGCTGGCGCCCGCACTTTGGTAACGGTTTGATAACAGGCGTTGACCCGGCGCACCTGCGCGCCTTCACTGGACGTGCACAACCGGTTTAGCTCGGTATCACGCCTTACCCTGGGAGAAGGCGGCAGATGTCGGATTCCTTCCTGACGCGGCCGGTCACTCGCCGTGGCGTGTTGAAGGCCGGAGCTGCGCTCGCGCTCGCCGGCGCGGCCGGTCCGGCGTTGGTCGGATGTGGCAGCGGGTCGGGGGCCGGCGGAAACACCACGACACTGCGGGTGGCGTTCTTCGGCACGCAGCAGGCCGCGGCGCAGGTCCAGGCGGCGGTCGTCGGGCCGTTCGAGGCGACCCATCCCGGTGTGCGCGTCGAGTTCAACGCGACCAACGGTACGGATTGGAACGACTTCTTCGGCCGGGTGCTGATCGGCATCGTCAGTGGGCGGCAGCCGGATATCGCAACGGTGGCTACCGAGGGACTGCAACTGTTCGCCGAGAAGGGGCTGGCCTATCCGTTGGACGAGTTCGTACAACGGGATGCCGCGGAGTTGAAGCCGTACTTCGCGGATGTCCATCCGGCGCTGATCGAGGCGATGATGTATCGGGGCCACCTGTACGAGCTGCCCACCGACTTCAACGCCGGGAACATGTTCTACGTCACCAGCCTGTTCGACAAGGCGGGTGTGGAGCAGCCCCGGCCGGACTGGACCCGCGACGAGTTCTTCACCGCTGCGAAGAAGATCAAGACTGCGTCGTCGGGGGTCGTGCCGTACGACTGGGTGGTCCGGTTGTGGGGGAGTTGGACGTCGTGGATGTATGCGAACAACGCGAACCTGCTCACCGAGGGGAAGTGGCCGGGAGGCGACTGGCTGTGGCAGACCTTCTACCCCGGGGTACCGGCCGCCGCAGGCCGCCACGGCGGATGGAAATGGGGTGAGCCCACCGCGAACTCCGCGGGCACCGTCGAGGCGCTGGATTACATGGTGCAGTTGAAGAAGGCAGGATTGGCGCCGCAGCCGGATGTGGGCGGTGGGGGCACGCTGCAGGGTTTGTTCGCCGCTCAGAAGATCGCGATGTCGATCGGTGGCGGGTTCTGGGCCGGCGGGTTGCATAACGCGGGAATGCCGCCGGGCAGTTTCGATGTGCAGTTGTTCCCGAAGTGGCAGAGCCAACGGCACCTGTTCGGTACCAATGGTTACGGCATCTTCGCCCGGTCCAAGAACAAGGACCTGGCCTGGGAGTTCCTCAAGTCGATCATCACGCCGGCCGGGATAAACGGTCTGATCCCGGGCAACAGCAGCACCCCGACTCGCAAATCGATGATGACCGCGCAGCGCTATGCGAGCACCGGCCCGGCGCACTGGGAGGTGTTCTACGACACGCTCACCGACCTGCCGAACACCGCGCCGATCCCGGCACCGCCGTACTACAACGCGCTGGCCAACGCACTCAACTCGCGCACCACCCAGGCGATCTCCTCCGGGAACGCGAAGCGGGCATTGGACGGGCTGCAAAAGGACCTGGAAGCCGCCTCCAAGCGTAGCGGCGTTTAACACAACGTAGGTGGGCCGAGATGAGCACTCCCCTGGAACAACCGCTCACGCCGCTAGGACCGGCCGTCGAGCACGCGCCACCCCCGGCGGCCGGGATTGCCCGTTCGCCCGGCCGGCAGCGTCGCCGACGCCGCGCCGCGCGGCGCGAGGCACGGTTCGGATGGGCGCTGGCCGGCCCGGGGCTAATCATCGTCGTGGTGTTCACCGCGATCCCGATCGTCGCGTCGTTCGTGCTGGCGTTCTTCAACTGGGACGCGATCAGCCCGCCCAAGTTCGTCGGGTTCGGCAACTTCCGGGAGATGGCGCATGACTCCGCGGTGTGGCAGTCGCTGCAGGTCACCATCGTGCTGGCGGTGTTGATCGTCGTCCTGCAGGTCGGTATCGGTCTGATGCTGGCGCTACTCGTGGCTCAGCGGACGTCGAAGTGGGCCCGGAGCATCTTCCGTACTGCGTTCTTCGTCCCGCTGCTGGCCTCCGCGGCGTCGATCTCGATCGTGATGAGTTACCTGTTCGACGCCCACTTCGGGCTGGTCAACTACTACCTTTCGCTGCTCCACCTACCCACGATCGACTGGCTGGGCACCTCGGGCGGCGCGACCGCGACGATCGTCATCGTCGCGGTCTGGCAGCAGCTGGGCTTCACGTTCATCCTGTTCGTCGCGGCACTTAACGGGCTGCCGCTCGACGTGCTCGAGGCGGCCGCCATCGACGGCGTCGGACCGGTCCGGATGTTCTTGCACGTCAAGCTTCCGCTGATCAGCCCGACCGTGCTGTTCGCCTGCGTAGTCGGCCTGATCAACGCCATGCAACTGTTCGACCAGCCGTACGTCATGACCAAGGGCGGCCCCGGTGATGCCACCAAGACGACGGTGTACCTGATCTACGAGGAGGCGTTCCAGAACATCCGCTTCGGGTACGCCTCGGCCATCTCGGTGATGCTGTTCGTCTTACTGATGATCGTCACCGCTCTGCAGTTCGTGGCTAGCAGGAAGTGGGTGTTCTACGGATGAGCGCCGTGACTCAGGTCGCACCCGTCGGGACCGCTGCCCGCCGGCGGATCCGGATCGGCCCGGTGCTGTCGGTGCTCGTGCTCACCGTCTTCGCGGTGCTGACCGTCGCGCCGGTCCTGTGGGCCATCAGCACCTCCCTGCGCACGCCGGCGCAGTCCTTCAACAACCCGCCGCAGTGGATCCCGACCCACCCCGACTGGTCCAACTACAGCGCAGTGTTCGACCAGGTTCCGATGTGGAAGTTCATCGGCAACAGCTTCCTCATCACCGGGCTGATCGTGATCGCGCAAATCATCGCCTGCACGATGAGTGGCTACGCGTTCGCGATGGTCCGCTTCCGCGGTCGTGGGCTGACCTTCGCGATGATCCTGGCCACCATGATGGTGCCGCTGCAATCAACCATCATCCCCGTGTTCTTGATCATCAACTATTTGGGCCTGGTCGACAACCAGTTCGGCCTGGTGCTGCCCGCCGCAGCCAGCGCGTTCGGCACATTTCTGATGCGGCAGTACTTCTTGCAGATGCCGCTGGAGATTGGCGAAGCGGCCCGCGTGGACGGCGCGAGCCATTGGCAGGTCTTCCTCCGCATCTACGCGCCGATGGCCTTCCCGCCGATGGCCACCCTCGGCGTGCTCACCTTCGCGTCCTACTGGAACGAGTTCTACCGTCCGCTGATCTTCCTGCAGTCCAACGACAAGTTCACCCTGCCGGTCGGCCTGGTCTCCCTGCAGGGCAACTTCGGCACCGGCAGCATCTCTATCGTGCTCGCCGGGGTCGTGATCGCGCTCATCCCCAGCGTGGTGGTGTTCCTGTTCGCACAGCGGTACTTCGTGCAAGGCATCGTGGCCGGCTCGTTCCGCTGATCCAGCCCACGAGGGGGTGGGCCAGCCCAAGAGGAGCGTTCGTTCGATGCTTTTCCACTTCGCGCCTTTAGCGGGGTGGATGAACGACCCCAACGGCCTGATTCAATGGAACGGACGCCACCACCTCTTCTACCAGCACAACCCGCACAGCACCCAGTTCGCCAACATCGGCTGGGGGCATGCCAGCTCGGCTGATCTCATCAGGTGGCAGGAGCACGGCGAGGCGCTGCGGCCGGGCGGAGGCGGTTCCAACTACGACGTCGACGGCTGCTACAGCGGATGCGCGGTCGCCCTCGACGGACATGTGGCGCTCGTCTACACCGGCGTGGACGGTGACCAGCAACGACCCTGCCTCGCGTATGCCACCGACCCCAACCTGCTCACTTTCGCGAAGGATCCCGTGAACCCGGTCATCGCGACCCCCCCGCTATCCGACTCGGAGGCCTTCCGCGACCACAGTGTCCGCCGGCAGGACGGCCGATGGCACCAGGCCATTGGCGGGCGAACCACGCGGCGGGGCGGTGCGGTCTACGGCTACACCTCGGCGGACCTCCGCGACTGGGAGTACGACCAGATTGTGATCGACGCCAGCCGCTGCGACATCCCCGACGCGGTATGGGAATGTCCCGACCTATTTGACGCCGGCGACGCGACCACGTTGATCGTGTCCCTGCTGGACAAGACCCGGCCGTTTGCCGTCGCCGAGCCGCTCGTCTGGTACGCGATCGGGCACTGGGCCGACGGACGGCTCCAGCCGCACACCACCGCACGGCTCGACTACGGCAACCGGTTCTACGCGCCCCAGTCCTATTGGACGGACGACGGCCGGCGTATCCAGTTTGGCTGGATACGCACCGACCTCGACGCCGCGGCCACCGGGCCGAGCCGCGGCACGATGTCCGCGCCCCGGGAACTGACGGTTCGCGGCGGCAGGATGCGGTGCACACCCGCCCGTGAACTCGCCGCTCTGCGAGCGCAGCCTGCGCAGACTTACACCGACGCCGCCAGCACGAGCACCACGGTCACGCTCGAACCCACTGCGGCCGTCGAAGTCGTCATCGACGAAGCACAGCTGCACGTCACCACGGTGCATCTGATCGACCATGACACCGGCAAACAGCTGGACCTCGACCTGACCGACATACCCCTCTACCCCGACCCCGACAACCACGCGCAGCTGACCATGCTGTTCGACCACGGGATCGTCGAACTGTTCCGATCTGGGACTCCGGCCACACGGACCGACCTGTCCATGCCCCAGATCAGCCAAATCCGGATCGAGCACACCGCGACCGACGGCTCAGTGCCGATCCGCGCCTGGTCCCTCAAACACCCCACCGCGCGTACCTGATCATCTGCGAGCGGACCGTGGAGTGCGGTCCATAATACGATGTAGCGCATGGCCGGACGGACACGGCGCATGAGCCCGCCGACGATGCGTGACGTCGCGGCCCTGGCCGGTGTCTCCCAGAGCACCGTGTCGTTCGTGATAAACGATCGACACGAGATGCGCATCGCCCAGGACACCCGTCAGCGAGTACTCGATGCGGTCGCCGAACTCGGATTCCGACCCAATCTGAACGCGCGAGCGCTTCGCGCCCGTCGCACGCACACCCTCGGCATGCTGACCGACGAGATCGCGTCATCAGCCTTCGCCGGGCAGGTCGTGCTCGGGGCCCAACAGGTCGCCTGGACAAACGACAGGCTATTGCTCTTGATTAACACGGGCGGCGACACCCAGTTCGAGACGGCCGCGGTCGACCTGCTCCTGGACCGCCGAGTCGAAGGCCTGATCTACGCCGCCCAGTCCGCCCGCCGAGTTCGCGTGCCTGAACGCGTCCGGGCGGTGCCGATGGTGTTGGTCAACTGCTATGCAGCACCGCACGATCGACTCCCGGCGATCGTACCCAGCGAGGTGTACGGGGGCTATCTGGCGACACGCGCGGTACTCGATGCCGGCCATCGGAACATCGTTTTCCTGGCCGGCGACTACCCGTCCTGGGCCACCCGGATGCGCACGCGAGGCATGCGGCGCGCGCTACGAGACGCCGGCGTCGCCTTCAGAGAAGATTCAGTGCTCTACGGCGACTACGTCCCCTCCTCCGGATACGACCGGATCAAGCAGGTGATCGGACGACCCAAACGAAGACGACCGACCGCAGTGCTGTGCGCCAACGACCGAGTGGCCATGGGCGTGCTATTCGGCCTGCACGAGCTGGGCCTAGAGGTGCCGAATGAAATGTCACTGGTGGGCTATGACGACCAAGAGTTCCTCGCTGATTCGGTTTACCCCGCACTGACCACGGTCCGCCTTCCCCACTACGAGATGGGCATCGAGGGCGTGCGCTCGATACTCAGGCTGATGGACGGCGAGTCGTTGCCCGCCCGCCGCTGGTTGAAAGGGCAGCTGGTCGTACGCGATTCGATCGCCGCACGCCCGCGGCCTCACTGAACCACCCACCGGCACCAACGCTTCTCGGTGCCGCTCGTTCGCGGCTGCCCACGCCTCTCAAGTCGACAACCGGTCGCGTACTCCCGCTCACGCGGCCGGCGCGCTGGCCCTCGCCGTCGACGCCGTCAACAGCGGGCGAGCGCGATCCTTCGGTGATCAACAAAGAGAAGTAGCCGCCAAAGCGACCAGTTCTCCCTGTTGATCACGGATCCGGAGTGCATCCGGGCGCCGCCGACGGCAAGCAGACGCGCCGGCGCCGTCCGCCGGCGGAAGCGCGGGGGGTCAGCGGCGCAGTCGGGCAACCCGTCCCAGGTCGCCCGAGGCCCAGCACGAGCCGTCGCGGGCACAACTGACGGTGTCGAACTGGCCGGTGTCGAACGTCGACCAGTGCCATCCGCCGTCATAGGAAACGTCCGACCCGGTGAGGCCGACGGCGAGCACGGTGGCCAGGGTGCCCGGCACCCAGCTGACCCCCGAGCGGTACCCCGACGGCTGGGTCACTGACAACGTCCACGGCAGGCCGAAGTCCGACACCGCAGCCACGGCCGACGCGGCGGTCGGGTTGGCGAAGTCACCGCCGACCGCGACGCCGAACAACGGTGTCCGGAACGCCAAGCCGAACACGCCGGCGGTGCTGCCAGCGGCCAACGGCGTGGCGCGCACCGACCAGTTCAGGCCGCCATCACGGGAATGGTAGATGCGCGCCGTGCTGCTGCCGCCGCTGCCGAACCACGCGTCGCGGCCCCAAGTGGTCAGGCACTCGCCGCTGGCGGCGAACCCTGCCTCGCCCTGCAGCGCCGGCGGCATGCCGGCGTTGGGCAGCACGGTCCAGGTACGGCCGCCGTCGTGCGTGGCGAGGATGCGGAACTTGCCGTCGACGGGGTCGCTGAGCACCAGTCCGTGCTGTCGGTCGACGAAGGACATGCAGTCGAAGAACGCCTGCGAGTTGCTGTTCTCATACGCCAACCGCCAACTGCGCCCGCCGTCGGCGGTGGCGTAGAGCCGAGAGTCCGTGCCCGAACCCGCCGCCATCGCGACCGCGTGCGTCGCATCGAACGCCTCGATGTCGCGAAACTGCAGAGAGGATGCGCCGGCGGGAGAGGCGTCGAGCCAGCTGCGGCCACCGTCCACCGTCCGCAGCACGACACCGTTGTAGCCGCCCAGCCACACCACCGTGCGGCTCACCACCGACAATCCGCGAAAGTGCGTCATGCTCCCCGTGTCGACCAGCTGCCACCCCAACCTAGAGTGGACCGTGTCGGCGTTCGAGACCGACGCCGCAGCCGCCCGCCCCGGCGCAATAGCCATGCTGGCGGTCACCGACAGCCCGGCAACCACCGCGACCAGAGAACGGATTCGCCGCCCACACAGCACCATTCGGCGAATCTAGCGCGCGTGGCGCGGACCCACCAGACTGGCGCTGATCGCGGACGCCGGCGGCGGCGAGATGGATCTGGAGGCTGACCCGGCTCGATCCGTTGCACTGGCGCCGGGTTGCGTCCCGGGGTATATCTCGACCCGATGACCACCGACGAGACGGACCGGGCCGAGGCGACGAGATCCACCCTGCCGCCCGGACCGCGGCTGCCGGTGACGGTGCAGACGCTGCTGTTCGGCAGCTACCGTCATCGCTACCTCCCTGCGCTGCGACGCCGATACGGCGACACGTTCAGCATCCGCCTGGCACCACACGCTCGGCAGATCGTGATGCTCAGCGATCCGGACGACATCCGCGCGGTCTTCACCGGGCCGACGTCGGCGCTGCATGCCGGCGAGGGGAACGCGATCCTGCGTCCGGTTATGGGTGATCACTCGGTGCTGCTACTCGACGAGGACGAGCACCTGCGCATCCGTTCCCGGCTGATGCCCGCGTTCCACGGCGAGCCGCTGCGCGGTTACCGGCACCTGATCGCTGAGCTGGCGCACGCCGAGGTGACAAGCTGGCCGACCGGCACGGCATGTGCCCTGCATCCGCGGATGCAGGCGCTGACCCTGGAGATCATTCTCCGCGTGGTGTTCGGCGTCACCGACAACCGGAAGCTCGCCGCACTGCGTCCCGTCGTGACCCAGACCGTCGACGTCTCGCCGATCATCATGCTCGGCTGGTCGTATCCGAGGCTGCGCCGGTTCTGGCCGTGGCGCCGCTTCGCCGCCATTCAGCGGGCGTTGGACCGGCTGCTGTACGCCGAGATCGCCGACCGCCGGACGGCGGACCTGGCTGACCGGCGGGACATGCTGTCGCTTCTGCTGCGGGCCTCAGCCGGCGCCTTCAGCGATGTGGAACTACGCGACAACCTCGTCACGCTGCTGCTCGCGGGGCACGAGACGACCGCGACCGCGTTGGCCTGGGCGTTTCACGAGCTCGCCCGCCGGCCGGAACAACAGGCCCGAGCGCAGCGCGCCGCCGACGAGGGCGACGACGCCTACTTGGAGGCCGTTGCGAAGGAGGCGCTGCGCCTGCACCCGGTGATCTACGAGGTCGCCCGGCGGCTCGCCGAGCCGGTCGAGGTCGCGGGATATTTGCTGCCCGTCGGGACGACGGTCATGCCCGGAATCGGGCTCGTGCAAGCCGATGCCACGTACCATCCCGATCCCGCCGATTTCCGACCGGAGCGGTTCCTCGATGGACAACCTCCCGCCAACACCTGGATTCCCTTCGGCGGTGGGGTCCGCCGCTGCCTCGGCGCCGGTTTCTCGCTGATCGAGGCAACGGTCGTGCTGCGCGAGGTCCTGCTGCGGTTCGCGATCCGTCCCGAACGTGCAAGACCCGAACCGCCGCGTAGCCGCAACGTCACGCTCACTCCGGCGCGCGGAACGCGCGTGATCCTCACCCGCCGGTGATCCTGACGCCCGTGGCGGCCTCAGGCGATCTGCGGCAAGCTGGCGGCGACCTCGTCGACGCTGCCGGCCAGCCGCAGATCCATGTCGGTCACTCCGCCGGCACTGTGCGTGCTGAGTGCGACGTCGACCCAGCGCCAACGAAGCGTGAGATCTGGGTGGTGGTCGAGTTCCTCGCAGATGGGCGCCAGGGCGTTCACGAACTGCACTGCGGTCGAGAAGTCGGCGAACTCGATGGACCGGGCCAGTTGCTCGGTGGTGCCCGACCAGCCGGGGTGCAGCGATGCCAGGCCGGCGTCGATCGCGTCCTGGGCGAGCGGCTCTCGCGACATGATCGGCTCCCTTCGACCGCGGATTGCTGCCCACGTTAGCCGTGACGGATACGCTCACGCCCGTGACCGACCGCCTGGTGTGGATCGACTGCGAGATGACCGGCCTCGACCTCCGTCGCGATGCGCTGGTGGAGGTCGCCGTGCTCGTCACCGACGCCGAGCTCAACACGCTCGATGACGGGTTGGACATCGTCATCCATGTCCACGACGACGTGCTGGACACGATGGTGGAGTTCGTCCGCGAAATGCACGCCACCTCCGGGCTGAGCGACGAGGTGCGTGCGTCGACGGTCACGCTCGGCGAGGCGGAGAAGCTCGTCCTCGACTACGTCAAGTCGCACGTGCCCGAGCCGAAGGCCGCACCCCTGTGCGGCAACTCCATCGCCACAGACCGCGGCTTCCTGGCTCGCGACATGCCGAACCTGGACGAGCACCTGCACTACCGCATGATCGACGTGTCGTCGATCAAGGAGCTGGCGCGCCGCTGGTATCCGCGGGTCTACTACGCCCAGCCGGTCAAGGGACTGGCCCATCGGGCGCTGGCCGACATCCGCGAGAGCGTGCAGGAGCTTGCCTACTACCGGCGCACGGTCTTCGTCGCCCAACCCGGGCCGACCTCGGAGGAGGCACACGCCGCGGCTATCGCGGTACTGGGCGAGACCGGCCGACCTGTAAACTGAGCCGGCTCGGCGAGGTTGCGCCCCGTCGCGCGGTGGGTGTAGCTCAGCTGGTAGAGCACTGGGTTGTGGTCCCAGGTGTCGCGGGTTCAAGTCCCGTCACTCACCCGGACCGACCGTGCTACCGTCGGGCTGGCTCCCCGGGGGTCGACGACATGCAGGCGCCGCTAGCTCAACTGGCAGAGCAGCTGACTCTTAATCAGCGGGTTCGGGGTTCGAGTCCCTGGCGGCGCACCAGCTACATCCCCGGAATCATTGATCTGCAGCTAGTTCAGTCGATCTTGGCAGCTTGATCAAGTGGCCGTTAGTCCGCAAAAAGTCCGCATGATCTTGTGCCGAGGTCCGCGCCGCGTCCATCGCGTCGGCGACTTCGTCGAGCTGGTCGGCGAACAGATGTCCGTACAGGTCGAGGGTCATCGTGGCCGACTTGTGCCCGAGCATCTGCTGCACGATCTTGACGTTGGCGCCGGCGGCGATGGCTTGCGAGGCGGCCGTGTGGCGCAGCGAGTGCGGGGTGATCTTGTCTAGTCCGACTTCGCGGGCGGCCGGTCGAAGACCTTGCGGCGGAAGTTGCGCAGATGGTAGATCTGGTCGCCCTTAACGGCGCGAGGCAACGGCACTCCGTTGGCCGGGTTTCGGGCGAGGCGCCCGTCGCGGACCGCGAGGCCGAACATCAACGACAACACCCGGTGCGCTTGGCGGACCGTAGCCGCGGACAAGCCGCGCGCCGACAACGCCGAAACCCACGCGGCAACGCCCTCATGCGTCACGTCCGCGAGTTTCGTTGCCTGCCACGTCGGCAGGACGTGATTGCGCAGCAGTCCGTCAATGTCCGGCGGGTAGTCGCTTTGAGGTTGACCTTGGTCGCGAGCCAGCGCTCGGCCCACTCCCCCACAGTGATCCTTGCCGCTCGCGGGTCGACGTATCCGCCGGTTTGGATGGCGGTGGCAATCGAGTCGAGCCAGGCCTGCGCGTCGACCTTGCGATCGAAGTGACGCGAGTGTTCGCGTCCGGCTGGGTCGCGGTAGCGGGCGCGCCAGCTGCCGTCCGGACGCTTTTGGATGTTGGCCATGGTGATCGCCTCCTGTTGGCGAGCAGGCTACGGCGGCAGTGCGACGGTAGCCGCTCGCCGCAGTCCGGGCACCGCGCGGTCTAATGACCGCGCTGGCCGCCGTTGCGTTGCTGGTTGATCCAGGACTGCACGTTGTCGCGGCTGGAGGCATGCGGCACGCGGCGACCGAGGCACGACGAGCGCGTCGGCCGGCTCGTCCTACGTTGCCGAAGGCAGGGCGGCGCTGCCGTGATCCCCGCGCAACGCGGCAAGAGCGGAACATGCTTGTCGTCCCCATGCTGCGAGTAGGCCGTGTTGGTGGGTCTCTGGCCCTGCGGCGCGAGGCACGTATGGAGATCGAGACACCGTGCAAGTGAATAGCACTTGTGCTACAGTCGCGGTATGACCGTGGTTGGCTTACGAGAGCTGCGCCAGCAGGCATCGGAGCTGGTGCGTCGGGTCGAGGCTGGCGAGGAAATGACGATCACCGTGTCCGGGCGGCCTGCTGCCCGGCTGGTCGCGGTGGCGCCGCGGACCTGGCGCCGGTGGGAGGACGTGACCGAGCTGTTTGCCGGCCCGGCAGATACCGCTTGGTCTGATGACCGGGCGCGCCTGGACGATGCGCTGAGCGATCCGTGGGCCCAGCGTCGCCCATGAAAGCAGTGCTCGACACAAGCGTCGTCATCGCCACCGATGTGGGGCGCCTAGACGGGGAGCTGGCGATCAGTTCGGCCACGCTCGCCGAGCTGCATTTCGGCGTGTTGGTCGCCGCCGACCCCATGGTGCGGGCAGAAAGGCTGCGACGCCTGTCGGTCTTGCAGCGGCAGTTCGACGCGTTGCCGATCGACGAGGTGGTGGCAGCCAGCTACGGCCAGCTCGCGGCCGCAGTCGCAGCGGCCGGGCGTCAGCCTCGCGCCCGCGTGATGGATCTTCTGATCGCAGCGACCGCGCACGCCCACGATGCCCGGCTCTACACCCGCAACGCTGATGATCTCGTCGGCCTGCAGAACATGCTCGACATCGCTGCGGTCTGACGCTGGAGCCGACCAGCGTCACGGCTCAGATACCCCGCACTCAACGAAGTCGGAGTTTCGGTTGTCGTCCGCACGCCTCGCATCAGCACTACCAGCGGCAGATGCGGAAACGGCTCCCGGCGTCTCGGCCCGTACCACTCAAGGACGTCGCGCTACCGCGTAGATCGGCATGAAGATCACGAACAGCACGAGGCAGGCGACAGCCCATGCTTGTGGAGTCCCGATCGTCAACGCGCCGAAGCGGAACACGACCGGCGTCCCCTGTCGTGCCCAGCGCCGTGCGTCTGCGAGCACCCAGAGGACGGTGCACACGACGACGCCTGCGATGATCACTGGCGCCAGCACTGTCACGCGATACAGGCTAGGCGATGCTGATCGGCGCGAGCGGCGCCGATCAGAGATCATCTCGCCGTTGACCTCGGCGAGCGCGAGGCGGGTCTTCCCCCACGCGGCAGATGCGGATGGCCACGACCTGCACGGATCCTGCTTTGAGCGAACCTTCCCCGATCAATTTCGTGATGGCTGGCGGCGACGTGAGGTTCGTGGTGCCGCGCGACGTGCGCGCGCTCTGTCGTCGGGCGATGGCAGGCATCGGCTCAGATATCGAAGTAGCACTCAACCCGGGCGGGAACCGGCGAGAGTTGCTCGATTCGCTGTCCATTCCACAGCCAGCGCGGCACCAGTGCGATTCCCGGTGTCCGCTGGGTGTAGGTAAGGCGGCCGGTCATCGGGTTCATGTCGATGTCGTCGATCGGGGACGGTTCCCACTCCCCATCGCCCACCAGGATGGCTACCAGTGCACCTCCAGCAAGGGGCAGCGACATCCTAGACGGGTCCGTGCACGGGACGCGCCATTCGCGCTCGTGCAGCCAGTCTGACGACTGAGGCTCGGTTCGCACCAGCCATGAGCGAAGGCGCTCGTCCAACCGCGGTTCGAGCAGCGCGCGTACCTCATCGCGCACATACCAGACAGGACCTCCACCTTGCCGCCACACCCAGTCGCGACTGACGATGACGCCCCACGGCTCCCAGCCAGCCACCGACAACATGGCTTCGACGCCGCCCGTGTCGCTCTCGCTGAAGCACACAACTGGCGAGCTCGATCCGTAGGGCGGGTAGGCACGAAGTGCCCCTTCCCGCAGGATGGAGTCCAGCCGCCCGTCGGCGGTGAGATCCGCGACGTCGGCAGCGGTCGTGTATCGCCCGCGGCCGCAGAAGTGGACAAGGGTATCGGCTTGGCCCGGGTGGAGGGGCCGCCGAAGCGGCGGAGTGCTCACGCTCCCATCGTCTCGTGACTGATGTGAACCACCACCGCGACGAAGCTCACCGAGCCGAGCGTCAGAGTGACGAGTCCGCGTCAGCTTGGGCCAGCCAGCATCATGTCGGACAGTCCGTAAGCCCTGTGCCAGCTGGATCGGGGTCAACGATGCACTGTCCGTGCCGGAGTGCATCCTCCCTCTATGGACCGAATCAAACCCGCGGTCGAGCGCGAGGTCGAGCGACTCTTCGAGGCGGCGCGAAGAGTCAGGCCGGCACGCCACCGCGCAAGCAGCACATCGTGCCTGCCTTCTACCTCCGTCACTGGTGCGACGGTAGGAGGTGGTTGCGCGTGACGGAGATCGATCAGCGACGCAGCTACATAACGACGCCCGAGAAGGCCGCCAGGCAAACCGACTTCTACAGCCTCAGTGACAAGAACCTTCATGCAGCCGACGTGCCACCGCTCCTGGTGGAAACGATCCGCTCTGAAGTAGAGGGCTCTGCCGCGGACATCGTCGATCGGCTCATCGAGGACGGCATCGACACGCTGACAGACGAGCGTCGCTTGCACTTCGCTACCTTCCTCGCGTTTCAGTTTGCGCGAGGACGCGCCGAGCGCGACCAGATCCAGGAGATGGTCAACGCGACAAGCCGGCTCATGTTTGAGGGCTACACCGACGAGGATATTCGCTCACATCTAGTGCGGAACGGTGCGCAACCCAGCGCGGTGGACATTGAGCGTACCCGCCGCTTTCTCGCCGATCTCCAGTCCGGCGGTGTCAGGGTCGGCTCACCGCCTGCCCAGGCGGTCGCTCTTGCCCTGAGCAGTGTCGAGCAAGCCGTCGAGGTCTTCTACAACCGTGAATGGCTGATCTTCCGAGCTCCACCAATCTTGATCACGTGCGATGAGCCCATCATCGTAATGGGCGGCCCGGGCCTGCCTCGCGGTGAACGGGCAGGCCTAGCTACTGCGGGAATCGTTTCCTTTCCGTTGTCACCGTCGCGCCTGCTTGTGACGTTACGCCCAGGCGAGATCATCCGTGGCATGCTCGACCTCGACCACATAGAGGTCACTGACATCAACCGGGAGGTCCTCGCATCTGCACACAGGTACGCGTTCGAGCGCCCCAACCGCCACGTCACCGAACGGCTCCGAGTACCTCCCGCGCCGGATGCGGCACTCATCACCGAACGTATCAACGCAATGGTTGATGGCAAGGAGGCCGAGGTTTACCGAAACTTCGCGATCAACCGCTGGTATGGGCACTCCTGCATGCCACCATGGCCAGTGGCGCGCTGGTGGTGATTCGTGACTCGTCGCCCAACGACTGTGCACGGGGATGACATCACCCGCGTCAGCGCGTCGAAAGACGAAAGGCCCTTGCGGCAGCCGCCATCCGCAGGTGCGGCGTCACGCCCAGCTGATCTTCGTGACAGGAACGACAGGTGCGCGCATCTGGCGGTGAGTGCCGAACGTCGGGTGCGCGCACATCGGCTACTTGATCGGAAGCGTGGCCTGGGCCTGGAGTCCTTATTTGACCTACTCGTCGTGGCCGGGTTCTGCCAGCCGGTACAATTCCCGTAAGGGGGCTAACGATCTTCACTTGATCTTTGCCAGGACCGAGTGGATCTCCGTCAGTCCGCAAAAAGTCCGCAAGAATTTCAAAAACTGCCGTTAACGATCAACGAGCGCCAACGAATCTGAGAGCGTTATAGGCCAGCAAATCCGGGACCTCCAACACTTACAAGGGATCACCGTTGATTACCAAAGAGCGGCCGTTTGTGACTCTTAATCAGCGGGTTCGGGGTTCGAGTCCCTGGCGGCGCACCGACAATGCCCCGGATCACCGGCCTGTAGCACTCTGGCGCGCTTCGTCAAGATCACGGACGACCGGTTCGATCCGCAAAAAGTCCGGATGATCGAAGTTGCGCAGGTGCAGCACGCCGCTTCTCTCCGCCGCGAAAAGGTAGTCGTCCCGACTCTTGCCGGCGATGTGATCGGCGAGTTCGTCGGCGAGGAACCGCGGGACCGGCACGGTGCGCCGGAGGCGTTTCTTGGGAGTGTCGAACACCGCGCGGCCGTTGACGTCGGTGACGGCTTCGGCGATCAGCGCGCGCCGCCGCAGGAGGTCGAGGTTGTGTACGCGCAGCGCTGCCATCTCGCCCTATCGCACGCCGGTGTAGCCGAGGAACAGAATCGCCAGGCGATCACGGCCCGCGGCGTCGGCCAGCGACTCGAGCTGCGCATGACTCCTCAACAGCTGTTCGCCCTTCGCCGGCGTGGGCAGCGGCACACCGTCTGCCGGGTTGCGGGCAAGCCGACCGTCGCGGACGGCGACCGCGAGCAGGAGCGCGAGGCGCCGGTGAGGCCCTCTTCAGCGACGCCGTCGACGTCGTGGCCGGCGCCGGTGAGCACCTGCGCGGCGGAGCGCGGGAGGTTCTCGTCCACTTGAATCTCACTCGCCCGGTGGGAGAGGAACGAGTTCGTCTGGCGCCAGTAGCGCACCATAGGCCGCCGCCGCATGGACGCCGGCGAGCGTCACGGAGGGATACTCGTCGACGATCTCCTCCGCGGTCATTCCGGCCGCCAGACAGTCGAGGATCACGCTGACCGGGACTCGCGTGCCGGCGATGACCGCCTGGCCGTGGAGCACCGCCGGGTCGGTCGAGATCAAGGCGAGCTGCTCGACGGTCATGTCACCAGTGTGCCCGTCCCGGCTGCCTCGACGCGTGGGCGGCCACCGTGTGGCGCAGGTTCAACGGCCGATGGCGGGTCCGCGGTCCGGCTGGGCTGTGTAGCTGGGCTCGTGCATGGGCGGGCGACGGTTCCAGAACGCGCCCGGTGGGCGGACGCGCTGCGCGAGGCAGGCGCAGCCGTCTATGGTGGCCGAACGCGTCGGAAAATACGGCGACCCGTTTTGCCGCGCGATCGGCACGCTGGGTGCGCCTCAATACCGCGTGACGATCTCAGTCGCATCTGCGAAAACTCGGACACTAGCCCGAGATCATCGCCTAGATAGTCAACAGCTCGTGAGGATGACGAGTTGCTGGGTCGCTCGGGTCATCGCGACATAGTGGTCCACCGCTGCTTCGATGCCGCAGCCGAACGCCTCCGGGTCGATGAGGATGACCAGGTCGAACTCGAGCCCCTTCGACAGCTCCGGGGTCAGCGACCGGACGCGGGACGCCGCCCGGAAGGTGCGGTCTTCAACGTCATAGGCGCTGATTACGCACGCGATTCCCTGGGCATGGGTGGCGAGCCAGGTATCGAGGGTCGATCCCAGTTCCGAAGCAGATCCGTGTACGACAGGAATGCCGGTGCTGCGAATGGAGGTCGGCACGTTCGCGTCCGGCAGCACGGCGCGGATCACCGGCTCGGCTTCGACCATGACCTCTTGCGGCGTGCGGTAGTTGATGCTCAGGGACGCCAGGTTGATCTGGTCAAACCCGATCCGCTGGAGCCGTTCCTGCCACGACTCGGCGAAACCGTGCCTGGCCTGCGCGCGGTCGCCGACGATGGTGAAGCTGCGGGATGGGCAGCGGAGCAGCAGCATCTGCCATTCTGCGTCGGTCAGTTCTTGAGCTTCGTCCACCACGATGTGCGCGAACGGGCCGGCGAGCAGGTCCGGGTCAGAGCCGGGCAGTGCGCTTTCGTCGACGAGGGCGTCGTGGAAGTCCTCGCCGCGCAGCATCGTCACCAGGCCCACGCCGTACTCATCGTCGGTCACCTCGCGCAGGTCGTCCACGACCCTGGTCATGCGCTCCCGGTCGGCGGCGACAGCGGCGTCGTGCCGACGCCGACGACGCGATGCCGCCGGGTCGCCGAGCCGCTGCCGTGCCGCGTCCAGCAGCGGCAGGTCGGAGGCCGTCCAGGCCTGGGCGTCTGCGCGCTGCAGGGTCCGGAGCTCGTCAGGATCCAGCCAGGGAGCGCACTTGCGCAGGTAGGCGGGCACCGACCACAGGTCTCCGACGAGGTCGGCCGCTTCGAGCAGCGGCCATGCGCGGTTGAACGTGCTGAGCAGCTCCCTGTTCCGCAGCAGCGACCGGCGCAGCAGGTCATCCGGTTCCTCGCCGTCGTACTTGTCGATCAGGATCGTGAGCAGCTCTTCCCAGATCTGGTCACGGGCCTCGTTGTGCGGTGTGCCCGGATCGGGTGCCGCGAACGCCTCGGCCCAGTCGTCGGCGCTCAGCCGGATGTCGGACTCGAAGGTGGTGACCGTCATCGCCTTGGTGGGCGGCTCCTCGTAGAACCTGACGGCCGTCTCGACCGCCTTGACCATGTCCGCGGACGACTTCAGCCGGCCGACGTCCGGGTCTGTCTCGGCCGGCGCGGCGCGCCCCTCTGGCAGGAGATCGCGCAGCGTGCAGGTCTGCACGCCCTCCTCGCCCAGGCTGGGCAGCACGTCGGCGACGTAGGCCAGGTAGGGCTGGTGCGGACCGACGAACAGCACGCCGCCGCGGTGGTGACCGAGGCGAGGGTCGGCGTAGAGGAGGTAGGCGGAGCGGTGCAGCGCGACGACGGTCTTTCCCGTGCCCGGACCACCGTCGACGACGAGAGCGCCGCGGGATCCCGCGCGGATGATGGCGTCCTGGTCGGCCTGGATGGTGCCGAGCACGTCTCGCATCCGGGGCGACCGGCTGCTGCCCAGGCTCGCGATAAAGGCGGACTGGTCGTCGAGCGCGGCGGCGTGCCCCTGAAATCCGTCCGAGGTGAACACCTCGTCCCAGTAGTCGCTGACCCGGCCGCCGGTCCACCGATATCTGCGGCGGCACGCCAGACCCATCGGGTTGGCGTGGGTCGCTCCGAAAAACGGCTCAGCCGCGGGTGATCGCCAGTCGACCAGCAGCCGACGACCCGCGCGGTCGGTGAGGCCGAGTCGTCCGACGTACACGGGTTCAGGGTTGTCTGCGCGGACGATATGTCCGAGGCACAGGTCCAAACCGTAGCGACGCAGGAGGCGCAGCCGAGCGGTCAGTCGATGGATCTCCATGTCCCGGTCCAACGCCTGCTGGCCGATGCCGCCGGGCGCCTTGCGCTCGACGTCGAGGCGGTCGGACAGGTCCGCGATCGACTGCTGGAGGCTCCCTGCGATAGCCGCGAAGTGCTGCTCGTCGCCGGCGATCAGCGTCGGGTCGGCCTTGCGGTAGAGGTGCTCGGGAAGGGTAAACGCGCTCGCAGTCAGGTGGTTCACGTCATCAGCTCCGATCTGAAATTCAACCCCCCGGGTGCCTGTCTGACGCGTCAACAACGGCGCGGCCAGCGCAGCGCAACAACCGTGGTCGCTACCGCCGCGAGCGGAATGCACAGTACCGCTCAAGAGTCGCCGCCCAGCCCGACCCGATGCGCAAGCGGTCACACCACCACTGCCAGCAGCAGCACGGTGAGCACGGCGAGCGCAACCGCATACTCGGCACCGGCACCATTCCCGAAAGCCCGGGGCTCGCGGCGGCGACTCGCATCCCGGAGTTGACTATTCGCCACTGGACAACGCCAATTCTTGCGCCGCTCGCCAAAGCAAGGATCGCGCGCATCTATCCGCAAGAACGGTTCGCTGAGCCACGCTCTGCCTGCCCAGCGGCGGCATGATCAGCGCCTGCGGCTGGAGCGCGCTGTCGGACGACGCATGCGGTGAACACGTCGGCAGCTTCGATGACGGCGTGGAAGCGGACCGAGTGATACAGGTCGAAGGTGTGCTGGGCACCGGGTAGCTCGAGGTAGACCAGCGGGCTGCCCGGCGCAGCCGCGCGAAACCGTTCGACGAACTCGCGAGCCGCGAAGACGGGGACGAACGAGTCGTGCGTGCCGTGGGCAATGAACATGGCCGGTGCGCCATCCTGGACGTGCTCGCCGGGAGCTGACGGCGCGCCGGGTTCACGTTCGACCCAGGTCGGGCTGCCGTAGAAGCCGTATAGGCAGATCGCGGCGCAGACGTGAGTGTCGGCTCGTTCGAAGCCGGGTTGCAGCGCCGTCATGTTCGGGGTGAGCGCGACCATCGCCGCGAGGTGCGCCCCCGAAGAGCTGCCCGCGACAACGATGGTCGTTGGGTCGGCACCGTAGCTCGGGGCATGCTCACGCATCCAGGCGATGACCCGCTTCGCGTCGACGAGCGGCGCTGGATACGGCGCGGTGCGGGCGAGCCGGTAGTTGGCGCTGACGCATACCCAGCCTTGGCTCGCGAGCCGGTAGATGAGTGCCCGGGCCTCGCGGTCCTTCCGGCCGCTGCGGTATCCGCCGCCGTGGAAGTAGACCAGACACGGTCCGGTTGCCATGCCCGATCGTGGCCGGTACACGTCGAGCAGGTTCTGCCGACCCGCCGGGCCGTAGGCGAGGCCAGCCCGTCGCACGACATCGTGCCGGCGCACGGCCAGCGGCGCGAACAGCAGCCGTAGCCACGGGCGGCGCTGTGCGAGCCGCGCCGTCATCTGCCACGGCAGCTCGCCGCGCCACCCGGTGCCGAGCCCGTCGGAGAGCGCCCGGACGGCGGCCGGACCGGCCTGCACCGCGCGCCACGACGCGACCGTTAGCCCGGCCACGGTCAGCGTCGCCACACTCATACCAGCGACGCCTGTCGGCGTGCTCAGATCGCCCTGCAGGGCGGCTAACGCGGTGGCGGCCAGCACCCAACCGGCGACCAGCAGCGGTAGCTCGTTGACTTGAAAGCCCAGCCGCCAGCAAAGCTGCCCCAGCGTCCAGCTACGGGGAGCCGGAGCGAGCGCCGCGGCCGTCGGCACCGCCGCGAGAACCACCGTGATCAAGTAACCGATCGGCATACCGCTTCTTCCCTTGCACGTCCGGCATGACGGCGGGTCGGTTGCCCGCGCGCTGACCTGTCGAGCGTGCGCGGACGCTGCCCGCGGAACATCGGCCAGCTGGCCGAGATCGGGCGCCCGGAGGCTACCCACCGTGCCGTCGCCGCGTCACCTCCGTCGCCAACTGGGCGCGCGAGGCGATGTCGAGCTTGGCGAAGGCGTGCCCGAGATGGGTCTGCACAGTTCGCCGCGAGATGAAAAGCCGCGCGCCGATCTCCGGATTGGACAGGCCTTCGGCGACGAGGGCAGCGACGGCGCGCTCGGTGTCGGTGAGGCTTCGCCAACCGGATGACGGCCTGCGACGCGGTCCGCGGCGACCGCGGGGCATGCCCGCACTTCGCGCCACAGCCTCCACCCGGGCGATGTCGCGCGCAGCGTCGAGGCGGCCGTAGATGTCAAGCGCGCGCTCGAGCAGCGGACGGGCACGGTCAACCGCGGCTCGGCGGGCGAACGCGGCACCCGCATCCTCGTAGGCGAGAGCCTGCTCCAGCATCCGCGGTCCGTCGGCGCACAGGGCCGCCGCCGAGCCAAGAGTCTCCGGGTCGTCGTCGACCAGGCCCCGGCAGCGCAGCGCCGCGGCCTGCCACGAGCAGACCTGGGCGCGCTCTGCGATTGCCGCGACGGCCGCGGTCACCACCTCGGCCCGGGCACGGTCGCCGCTGACCAATGCGAGGCGTACGAGATCGGCCCCGAGCATGGGATGCTCGAGGGCGAGGCCCAGCGGGCTGGACGTGTCCCAGATGCTGACGAGGGCGGCGTACGCGTCGGCGGCGCTGCCGTCCGCCTCGAGAAGGAGCGCGTGGGCCCACCGCGCCCATTGCGCGCCGTATCGGGCCCCGGTCTGGTCGAGGTGGCGGAGCGCGATTCGGGTTGCTTCCCGCGCGCGTAGCAGGTCGTTTCGATGCACGCTGATCAGCGCCACCACGGAGTTGGCGTGCACGCTGCTGTACGCCTCACCGGTCTCCTCGGCAAGGACGAGGCTTGCCTCGGCCTCGGCGATCGCATCGTCCCAGTCACCGGCCAGGAGATGCGCGACGGCGAGGTAGGTGTGACAGGTCGCGAGTGGCCAGCGGACGCCGAGTTCGTCACTGACGCGCATGCCCGTGCCGAATGCCGACGTCGCGTCCGCGAGCCGGTCGAGTTGCAGGAGAATGTGGCCTCGGACGACGTGGACCGGGTAGCGGTGTCCGACGCGGTTCGGGCTCTGGTCGGCCAGCTCTACCGCCTCATCCACGATCTCCAGTGCCCGCTGGGGATCACCCCGAAACTGCGCGACCGTGGCGAGCGTGGACCGGGCGATACTGGCGGTCTGGTGGTCGCCCGCTGCCGCCGCGGCCGTGCGGGCCGCCTCCGATGCGGCGGCCGCGCCGGAGAGGTCGCCGAGCGAGAACCGGGCGAAGCCAGCCCATGCCCGGGCGGCGGCGTACTCGGTTTCGGACGGAATCGATGCCCCGATCCGTTCCAGCTCTCGCAGGGCGTCGCGCACGCGTCCCTGCGCGAGTAGGGCATGCCCCAGGCAGATCCGGACCTGCCCGTCCACCGCGGGATCGTGCTGGCGATCTAGCAAGCTGCGGCAGACGACCAGAGCGTCCGGAATACGGCCGGCCCACATCAGGTCGTTGGCCCGCTCCGCGAGCAGCGTGTCGCGGCCAGGGTCCGCAGGACTCATCAACTCCACCGCGCGCCCGATGAGGTCCGCGGCGATGTGCGGTGATCTGGCAGCGGCCTCGCGGGCGGCCCGGGTCAGCCAGTCGATTGCCTCGGCGTCGCCGGTCGCTGCTCCGCGGGCCAGGTGCTCGGCGACCTGCAGCGGTGCGGCACCCGCACGGGCCAACCGCTGCCCGGCCTCGCGGTGCAGCCCGCGGCGCACGCTCACCGGAAGCTCGTCGTAGAAGGCATCCCGGATCAGATCGTGCCGGAAACGCAGTCGATCCCCGTCCTCCTCCACCACACGCGCGGCGAGCGCCTGGATCAACGCTGCGGACAGCTGCAGCGCTGACCGGTCGGTGATCGTGGCCAGATCGGCGAGGGAGAAACGCGTCCCCAAGATGGAAGCGGCGCGCAGCACCGCCAGCGTGTCGTCGGACAGGTAGCTCACGCGGTGCAGGATCGTAAGCCGCAGTGTCGGCGGCAGCGTCGCCGTTGCCGAGTCGGCATGCGCACCAGCCGTGCGGATGGCCCCGTCACGAGCCAGAGCATCGAGCAGTTCGGTGATGAACAGCGGATTGCCCGACGCGCCGGCGACCTGGGCAAGCAGGCCCGCTCCCGGCTCGGCGGCGAGGATCTCGGAGACCAGGTCACGCACGGCGCTGTTGTCGAGGGGTCCGACGGTGAGCTGGCGTGCACCGGCCGCCGACAGGCCGCTCGTGAGTCGGGCCAAGTCCTCGCTACGCGGAAGCGGGCGATAGCAGCCCAGCAGGGCGACCGGAAGATCGCTCGTGCGGCGCGCTATCGCGCCGAGCGTCAGCAGGCTGGACGGGTCGGCCCACTGGAGGTCGTCGACGCCCATCACGAACGGCCCGCTGAGCGCAAGTTGCTCGACCAGGTCGGTGAAAGCATCCACCACCCGGTACTGCAACCCGGCATCGCTAGTGACCGTGACCGGCCCCAGGTCGGCATCGCCCGGAGGCGACAACAATGCTGCTATCGCCATGCGTTGCGGGTCGGCCGATGCCACGTTCGGCCTGCTGCAACCAAGAACGTCGGCGATCAGGCCGAACGGGCGGGTCCGCTCCAGCTCTGCCGCGCGGCCGGAGACGACCGGGATGGCCCGGGCCTGCGCGTCGGCCAAGGCGTCGTCGAGCAAGCGGGTCTTGCCGATGCCGGCCTCGCCTTCGATCAGCACGATCGCCGACCGTCCGGAACAGACCCGATCCAGCGCCGCACGCAAGGCCGCGGCTTCTGGCCCGCGTCCCACCAGCCGCGGAAGCCGGGTACGCGCTCCCATTGGCCCGATGCTAGGACCCCGACGAGATCAGCCAGCTGGACGATGTCTGCCAAGTTGCGCCCGCCGGAGGCTGGGCAGCGTCCGGCCGTTGCGGCCGTTCAACCGGGCGTTGCTCGCCCCGTTCACCGGGCACGCGGGCCCGGACTGCAGGCACCTCGCCGTGTTGCTCGTCCGGGGCGCGGCCGGGGCGTTCGTCGCCATTCGCCGGTTCCGTTGGGATCCGCGCCCGAAGTGAACCGGCACCGGCCGGCGACCGCTTGAAGGCATCCGCCAGCTGGCCGATGTCTGCACCGCGCCGCATCGCGCACGCTGGGTGTTATGGAGATCCGCATCGTGCTGGACGGGGTGGAGCCGCCGGGCGGCACCCTGTGGGTCGTATCCGCGTCCGAACCGGTTCCTGACCGCGAGCATGCCGGCGCGGTCCCATTCGTCGGATGGTTGGGCTTGCTGCGGGCGTTATCGGAGGTGACCGGGACGGCCGGACGGTCCCCGCACGGCAGTTCGTGACCGTGCCAGCCCGCCGGCCTCCGTCGCTCCAGCTGTGTGCTCACGCCGGAGGCCGGCTCATGACCGGATCGAGATCCGGCGGGGTAACCGCGGTCCGCTTATCGCGCTTATCGGCGTCGCACCGATGAGCCGCGCGACGATCCCGAGTCGATATAGGCCAGCTAGCGGATGTCTCGCTGCAGCGTCTCACCGCAGGCTGAATGCCTACATAACCAAGCGCACGAGGTTTGCCATGAACAGCTTCACTACCCTCATCAGGCTCGCCGATGCGCGCCCGGCCAATACACCGGACGGAATCGCGCGATTGATCGGCCGGTGCGCGCCGGCGGACTTGCCCTGCCAGGTGCACGACGCCGAACTGTGGTTTGCCGACGATCCGGCCGATCTCGAACGAGCGAAGGCCCTCTGTGCTGACTGCCCCGTACGTGCCGGCTGCCTGGCCGGTGCACTGGATCGACGCGAGTTCACCGGTGTCTGGGGCGGTCAGATCTTCGACAACGGCCGGATCGTGACCCACAAACGGCCCCGCGGCCGACCGCGAAAAGGCAGCATCGCCCCCCGCCGCTACCGGCCCGTACCCGCGGTATCCGCCGACCGGCCAGCGGCGCACCACGTCCCGTTCAGGAGCACACCGTGACCAGCACCTATGCCTCCACCAACGTCATCGACGATCGCGTACGCCTCGCCGCGCTCGCCGAGCAGCAAACGACAGGCCGGAAGCGCTACGACAAAGCGGCGTGACCCACTTACCCACCGAGATCGTCGAAAAGGGGAATTCCATGCATCCGCTCCACTCACACCTGTCCGAAGAGCTCGCCCGCGCGCGGCAAGCCGACATCCGCGCCGCCCGGCTCGCGACGTGCCGTCCCGGCCCGCGACCGGAGAAGCCCCGCGCCGTGCGCGTACGGGTCGGCTGGCTACTCGTCGGCGTTGGGCTGCGCGTCGCCATGGCCCGGCGCCAGACCGAACCGGCGCACTGACCGGCCGCCGCGCGCCGGATGGCAGCGATGAGTTTCGGCGCGGTGAGTGGTCTGAAGGGCATAACCGTCCTCAGAGCAGGAGGCTTCAAAATGACCGCCACCAACTCACGCATCAGCAAGGTCGCCAACGTCGTGATTCCGGTCGCGGACGTCGACAGAGCGATCGACTTCTACACCGGCCCGCTCGGCTTGGACAAGCGCACCGACCTTCCGTTTGGCGGCCAGTACCGCTGGGTCGAGGTCGCGCCCGCCGGCGCGGACACCGTGATCGCGATCGCGCCACCTGGGCCGGGCGGCGAAAGCGGCGGCCGGCAGACCGGCATCAGCCTGCAGACCGCGGACATCGACGCGCTGCACGCCGAACTGAAGGCAGCCGGCGTCGACGTCGACGCTGAGGTGAGCCGGATGGGCGATCCGATCCCGCCGATGCTTTGGCTGCGCGACCCCGAGGGGAACGTGCTGCTGATCGTCGAGGTCCGCTGAACGTCCGCCGACTCCCGCGGCCAGGGCGCGAATACCACAGGGGCTCAACGACGGTCCGACGTGCCTCCCGCGCTCGGCTTATCAGCTTGCGCGCTGGACGATCGCCTGCATCGCCTCGCGGTCGAACGCGCGCAGGGTGGTCGTCCGGACGTTACCCAACTCGGCCACCCGCAGCAGTGCCGCGGTTGCCGTCTCGTCGTCGGGGAATTCGGCGATCGTCAGCAGGTCGTACTGGCCGAGCGTCCAGTAGATGTCGACCATCGAGCCGCCGAACGACTCGAACAACTGTGCCGCGGCGTCCGCTCGCGCAGCGGTGTCGTGGAACGCGCGGGCTCCCTGATCGGTCCAATTGATCAACGAGATGTACCGGGCCATGACAACCCCCAGGCTTCACCGGTGTGAACTTGCCCATGCAAGCACGATTAGCGAAGCGCCACAACGCGGTGTCACAGCTCTGTCGTAGGGTCGCGGCATGGACTGGAGAATCGAACTGATCTTCGTGCCGGTCACCGACGTCGACCGGGCCAAGGACTTCTACGTCGACAAGGTCGGCTTGCACGCCGATCACGACCAGCGGGTCAGCGACCAGATCCGGTTCGTGCAGCTGACGCCTCCTGGCTCCGCCTGCTCGATCGCCCTCGGCCAGGGCCTGACTGACATGCCGCCCGGTTCGCAACGCGGTATCCAAGTCGTCGTCGACGACGCGGCCGCCGCCCGCGAGCAGCTGCTCGGCCGCGGCGTGGCGGCCAGCGAGGTCGATGTGCAGCCGTGGGGTTCGTTTGTCAGCTTCACCGACCCGGACGGCAACCGCTGGACCCTGCAACAGCTGGTGCGGCGCGGCTGACGTTGACTGCGCGCCCGGACGGCCGTTGACGAAACGGGCTATACCGCGTATACATACTCGGTATACCGAGATCGGGGTGCGCCGATGAGTGTCCGGCACGCGTTGCTCGCGCTGTTGAGTGAAGGACCGAAGTACGGGCTGCAGCTGCGGCAAGAGTTCGAAGAGCGCACCGGGGAGGTGTGGCCGCTGAACGTCGGGCAGGTCTACACCACGCTGCAGCGCCTCGAGCGGGATGGGCTGGTCGAGTCCGACGGCGACGATGGGGCCGGTCCGCAGAAGTCGTTCCGGATCACCCACGCCGGGACGGGTGAACTGGGCGCCTGGCTGCGCACCCCGCCGGATCTGAGCTCTCCCCCGCGGAACGAGTTGGTGATCAAGGTGTTGGTTGCGACGCGGGTGCCCGGCGTCGACGTGCACGTCGTGATCCAGGCGCACCGCCGGCGGGTGGTCGAGCTGATGCAGGAGTGGACCAGGGTCAAGCGCGATGCGCGCGCCGAGGACGTCAGCCTGGCGCTGGTGGTCGACGCGGAGCTGTTCCGGCTGGATTCGGTCATCCGCTGGCTGGACGCGGCGGAGAGCAGGTTGCGTCGCTCGCCGGTCGAGCCGCGAGCGGCGACGGATCGGACGGCGGTGCGCAGCACGGGTGAACCGCTGACCGCGCCGGAGCTTCGGACGGGGACGCGGCAATGAGCGCGCTGCAGCTGAGCCGGGTCAGCAAGGTCTACGGCAGCGGCGCGAGCGAGGTGCACGCGCTGCGCGGCGTCGACCTGCGCGTCGAGCCGGGTGAGCTGGTCGCGGTGATGGGGCCGAGCGGCTCGGGCAAGAGCACCCTGCTGACCATCGCCGGCAGCCTGGAGGAGCCGACCGGCGGGGAAGTCACCGTCGGCGGCATGGCGCTGTCGCGGCTGTCGCGCAACGAGCGGGCCGCGCTGCGCCGCCGCGCGATCGGTTATGTCTTCCAGGACTTCAATCTGCTGGCCGGGCTGACCGCCGCGGAGAACGTCTCGCTGCCCTTGGATCTGGACGGCACCCCGGCGCGGGCGGCGCGCAGGGCGGGGTTGGCCGCGCTGGAGCGGCTCGGCCTGGTCGAGAACGCGGACCGGTTCCCGGACGAGCTGTCCGGCGGCGAGCGGCAGCGGGTGGCGATCGCCCGGGCGGTGGTCGGCGAGCGGCACCTGCTCCTGGCCGACGAGCCGTCCGGGGCGCTGGACTCGGTCAATGGCGAGGCAGTGATGCGCCTGGTCCGCGCCACCTGCGAGCGCGGCGTCGCCGGGGTGGTCGTCACCCATGACGCGCAGCTGGCGTCGTGGGCTGACCGGGTCGTGTTCCTCCGTGACGGGCGGGTCGCGGACCAGACCGCACGTCCCGACGGCCCGGAATCGCTGCTGGAAGCCGACCCGGCCCGATGACCACAACCCTGGCCCCGCCTGCGCACGTCACACCGCCGGCACCGCCCGGTCGGCGTGCCGGGCGCCGCGCGATCAGGCGCTGGGTGTGGCGGCTGCTGCGCCGTGAGTGGCGCCAGCAGTTACTGATGCTGGCCCTGCTCAGCGTCGCGGTCGCGGCGACCACGGTCGGGCTCGGCCTGGTGGTGAACGTGCAAGGCTCCGACCAGGCGCTGACCGGCAGGGCGACCACCCGGCTGGACATCGTCAACCCGGGCGGTCAGCTCAACGCCGACCTCGCGGCGGCGCGGCAGGCGTTCGGCACGGTGGAGGCGATCGAGCACGCGAACGTGCCGGTGCCCGGCTCGGTCACCCCGGTCGACCTGCGCGGGCAGGACCCGCACGGGGTGTTCGGCGCGCCGATGCTCCGGCTGGTCAGCGGCAGCTGGCCGACCGGCGACGCGCAGGCCGCGGTCACCGCGGCTGCGGCAGCCACGTTCGGCCTCGAGATCGGCAGCGACTGGACGGTGAATGGGCACCCGCTGCGGGTCGTCGGCATCGTCGAGAATCCGAAGAATTTGCAGGACACGTTCGCGCTCGTCGCGCCGGGACAGATCGGGTCGCCGTCAAGCCTGACCCTGCTCACCGACGCCAGCGGGTCGGCGGTGATGCGGTTCCGGCCGCCGGCCGGGACGCGGGTGGGGGTCATGTCGGCCGGGGCGGATGCCGCGGAGCAGCAACGCACCCAGGCGTTGGCGGTGTTGCTGCTGGCCACCATCGGGCTCACGTTCATCGGGCTGCTCGCGGTCGCCGGGTTCACCGTGATGGCGCAGCGGCGGCTGCGCGCGCTGGGCATGATCGCGGCGATCGGCGCGACCGACCGGCAGGTTCGTCGAGTGATGCTGGCCAACGGCGCGGCGGTCGGCGCGGTCGGCGCCGCGGTCGGAATAGTGTCCGGGCTGGCCGTGTGGTTCGCGTTGCGACCGGCATTCGAACACCTCGTCGGACACCGCATCGACCCGCTCGACATTCCCTGGTGGGCGGTCGTTGCCGGGGCAGCGCTGGCGGTCCTCACCGCGTTGGCCGCGTCGTGGTGGCCGGCCCGCTCGGCCGCCCGGATGCCGATCGTGGCGGTGCTGTCGGGGCGCCCCAGCCCGCCGCAGCCGGCGCACCGGTTCGCCCTGCTCGGCGTGGCCCTCGCCGCACTCGGCTTCGTGCTGCTCGTCCTCGCCCACGCCCAGCACACTGTGCTGATCGTCACCGGAATCGTCGCCACCACCGGCGGCATGCTGCTCCTCGCCCCGCTCGGCATCCGCGCGCTAGCCGCCACCGCGCACCGGGCACCGGTCGCGGTGCGCCTGGCGTTGCGTGACCTCGCCCGTTACCAGGCGCGTTCCGGCGCGGCACTCGCCGCCGCCAGCCTCGCAATCGGCATCGCGGCCACGATCGCGATCAGCGCCGCCGCAGAGCAGGCGGCAGACCACACCCTCAGCGGCGGGAACCTGCCCACCAACCAGCTCATCGTCTGGTTGCAGGACCCGAGCGACCAGGGTGGTCCCAAGCTGAACGCCGTACCCGCCGGGATCGGCGCCGCTACGCCGTCCGGGCCGAGCCCGGCCGTCGTCGGGGAAGCCCGCAGTGCCGCCGACGCGATCGCCCAGGCGGTGAACGCGCGCATCGTCCTCGAACTGGACGTGGCCACCGACCCGAACCCGCCTGCCGGCTCACTGCCCGGGGACAACCGCGCCAGCCTCGTCCACCCTGTGACCTATCAGGGCCAGCACGGATTCACCCTGCTCACCACCCCGTTGCTCGCCACCCCGGCGATCCTCGACTTCTACCGCATCCCGACCGACTCCATCGGCTCGGGCACCGACGTCCTCACTTCCCGCACCGACCTATCCGGCACGCAACTCGGCGAGGGAGGCCGGGGCTCGTTCCAACCGGCGAGGATCCAAGTCAACACGCGGCTGCCGAACTACACCTCCGCGCCGAACACGCTGATCACCGAACGCGCGGTGAGCGCCTTGGGGCTGGCTCCGCAGCCGGCCGGCTGGCTGTTGCAGACCCCGCACCCGCTGACCGGCGCGCAGATCACCGACGCCCGGCACCGCGCCGCCGCTGCCGGGATCACCATCGAAACCCGAACCGCGCCGGATCACTCACTGCAGCGGCTGCGCGACTACTCCACCACCGCCGGCGCACTGCTGGCCCTCGGCGTGCTGGCCATGACCGTCGGGCTCATCCGCAGCGAGACCGCCAACGACCTGCGCACCCTGACCGCCACCGGAGCCAGCAGCCACACCCGCCGCAGCCTCACCGCAGCCACCGCCGCGGCGCTGGCCCTGCTCGGCGGGATTCTCGGTAGCGCAGGCGCCTACCTGGCGCTGATCGCGTGGCACTGGCACGACATCGGCTACCTCGCCCACCCGCCCGTCCTCGACCTCGCCGCGCTCGTCTTCGGCCTACCGGTCGCTGCATTGATCGGCGGCTGGGCCTTCGGCCGCACCCCGACCACCATCGCCCGGCGTCCCCTGGAGTGAAACGGTGCCGTCATGACCGTGGCCTACGACGACCGCGACGCGATGGTGCAGTCGATGCGCTTCACGGCCTGCGAGGGAATCAGCGTGATCTCCGTGCCGCGCCGGTAGCCGAGGAAACCGTCTGTACGCAGCCGGCGAGCGACCTCGGCCGCGAACGCGGCCAGATCTGCGCTGATCGTCTCGTCCTGGGTCTGCGGCCACAGCTCGCGCGCGTCGAAGGAGATCGTGGCCTGCTGGAGGAGATGGATCGTCGCGCTCAAGCCGGTCGGATCGGCGTCGCCCGTCACGCGATCATCGTGACCGTTCCTCGATGATGCTGCCAACCAGCGCCTCCCCCAGTGCCCGCGAGCCCAGTCGGTACGACGGATTCACGAGTCAGGGCGGTTCTGCCGGCTCCGCACAGCCGAGACGCCCCAACTCCGCGCGACCTTCGTCAGCCCGGTCTGGCAGGTAGAGCAGCGTGCAGGCCCGTTCGAATTCCGCACCGATCCGCTCGAAGCCGGCAACTGCCTCGGCGAACGCAGTGGGATCGCCGGTGAGCCGGCCGCGGGCGCGCGCGAGGCAGGCGGCGATCAACGTGCCGAACACGGCGCGCCCCGAAGCGGCCGAAGCTCAGCGCAGCGGCAATGATGGACAAGCCGCCGAACAGGATCAGCGGCGCGCCGGTGCTCAGCGCGGCGATGGCCCCGCCGAGCAGGCCGGAGAGCACTTGGGCGCCGACTTGAAGGGACTGGTTCGTGCCGAGGACACGGCCTTGTTCGCCGTTGGTCGCGGCGGTGGACAGTTGCACGGCGCAGAAGGCGAGCAGGATGCCGATGCCCAGCGAGGTCGTGGCGAGGGTCAGCCAGAGTGACCCAAGCACCCCAGGCAGCGGAACGGTGAGCGACGAAACGCCGGCGAGCAGCCCGGCGGCAACGAGCACGGCCCGCGGCGAGCAGCGGCGAAACAGTAGCCGGACCAGCCAGAGATTCGCGACCACGATGGGGACGGCGACCCAGGCCACGAACAGCGACTCGTGGCCGACGGTGAGGTGAAACCGGTCGACGAGGTAGAGCGGGTACATCCGCAGGAACCCGAACACGGACAGGTAGAACACAGCGTTGATCAGGTACAGCCGGCGGAACCGGGTGTCGCGGACGATGTTGGTCAGGCCGGTCGGTGCGAGGGCGGGGGTCACTGGCCGGGTGTTGGGCAGCAGCACCGCGACGGCGATCAGGGTGAGCGCGACCAGGCCGGTGACCGCCGCGAACGGTGCCCAGTCGCGTGCCCAGCTGACGACCCGGGGATCGGCGAGCGGCCCGCCGGCCAGGGGCCCGGCGACGTAGGCCAGGCTGGAGGCCAGGTACACGTAGCCGAACAGCGTTGCGCGTTGCGCCCCGTCGTCGGTGATGTCGGCGATGACGCTCTGCGCGAGGGTGATGTTGGCCTCGCCGAGGCCGGTCACGAAGCAGACCACCATGAGGGTGGGCAGGCTGCCGACGGTGATCGAGGCGGTGATCACCGCGTACCCCGAGAGGCTTACCGCCAGGCTGGCCAACAGCACCGGCCGGCGTCCCCACCGGTCGGAGAGAGCGCCGAGCACCGGGGCGCCGAGGAACTGACCCAGCGGGTACAGCGAGAGGAGCACGCCGAGCAGCACCGTCCGCGTCGCGCGGGAGGTGTCCGGCGCGAGCAGGTGGCCGTGGTCGCGCAGCAGCAGCGGGGTGAACACGGTGATCATCAGGCTGTAGCCGACGAAGCCGGTGAAGACAACGAGGTAGACCACGAATGCGCGGCGCACCGGTGGTGCGGACCGGGCGTCGCGCCCGTTGCGTGGCTCGGCTGCGGCCGGCTGCTGCGCGACGTCGAGGTCTGCGGAGCGGGCGAGGCCGTCGGACATGGTCAGCGGGTGCCCTGCTCGCGGCTGGGTGGTTGCAGCTGCCTCTCGACTTGGCGGGGGTACCACTCGTTGAACTTCAGGCCGACCACGATGAGCGCGATCGGGATGTACCAGTTGAGGATGTCGCTGCTGCCGCTGCCGCTGACGCCGGTTTCGGCGATGAGGCCGAGGATGGCCATGATCCCGAAGATGACCGCCCATATCCCGGACATCACCAGCATCATCCGGCGGAACACCGGGGTGTTCCAGACCTCGGGGGGCGTGTCGGCGCGGGCGTACTGCTCGGTGAACGGGTGCCCGACGGCGATGGAGAGCACGACGATCAGCCCGAGCGCGGCGCTGGAGATAGCCTGCGAGTACTTCTCGAGCACGATCAGTGTCTGCCGGTCGACGAAGAACCCGACGATGACCAGGGCGAGGAAGAACCCCGTGGTGCCCAGGTCGAGGACCTTCGGAGTCTGCAGCCGCAGCGCCGGTCCGCGGGTTGTCCCAGGGATGCCGACGCTGCGCTGGGCGGCGCGGGCGAGCGCGGGGGCGGCGTCGACGCTGAGCAGCAGCAGCACCACGGAGGCGAGCAGCGCGCAGCCGGTGGCCAGCTCCCAGTCACGGGGCCCGGCGACGACCCAGAAGATCACCCAGGGCACGAAGGTGAGCATCGGGTTGTTGGCCAGTCGGCTACCCGGCGAGCCGGAGGGGCCGGCGGCCGGGCTCCCGGCCGGGCCGGCGTCGGCGAGCCGGTCGTTGGGCGGGGACGGGTGCGGGGTTCGCATGTCGGTCATGGGGTTCTCCTGGGTGAGGTGGTGCGGGCCTAGTCGTTGTCGCTGATCCAGTTGCCGTGAAAGCCGTACGGGACGCGGCGGGGCAGGTGGATCACCGCCTGGGGCGGGCCGGAGAAGTCGTCGGCGTCGAGGATCACCAGGTCGCTGCTGCCGCGGGCACGGTCGTAGACGTAGCTGAGAATCCATCCCTCGTCGTCGTTTCGCCCGGCGGCGGCCGGGACGAAGACGCCTTCGCCGGCGACCGTGCCGGGACCCAGCTGGCTGAACTCGCACCGGCCGGTGCTGAGGTCGGTCTTGACCAGCCGCGCCTGCGGCGGGTCCGCGCCCTGGGTGCCGACATCTTCGACCAGGTAGCCGTGGCGGTAGCCCTGTCCGGTGCGCCGGTCATCAACCCGTGGGAACTCCCACGCCCGCTCGTCCAGGACCGCTTCCCGCACCCGCCCGGTGGTCGGGTCGAGCGTCCACCGGTGCAGATTCGGGGAAGTCCAGTCGTCCGGGCCGGCCCGCCACAGCTCGCGGTACCGGCAGACGTCCACCGCGACCGCGCCGTCGGGCTGGTCGACGGCGTTGAGGACGTGGAACACGTAGCAGGGCTCGACGTCGAACCAGCGGACCTGCCCGGCGGGGTGGTCGCGGGCCATCAGCCCGACCCGGGCGCCGTAGCTGTCGCTCCACCGGAACGGCATCTGGTTGCCGGTCATCGCGAGTTGCAGGTCGAAGACCACCGGCAGGTCGAGGAAGACCACGTACCGGCCGGTGATCGCGAAGTCGTGGATCATCGCCGGGCCGGGCACGTCGATGGCCTGGCTGTGCACCAGCTGGCCGGTGGCGTCGGCGCGGTGGTAGGTGAGGAATGGCGGGGTGAGGCCGTAGCCGAAAAAGTGCATCTCCCCGGTCTGCGGGCAGACGTGCGGGTGGGCGGTCATCGCGGTGGCCAGCCGACCCGCGAAGTCGTACGGCCCGATGGTGTCCAGTTCGCGGGTGATCTCGGTGGGGTACGCGTTCTCCACCAGGGCGAGGATCCGCCCGGCGTGAGTGACCACATGGGTATTGGCCACCCCACCGGTGCGGTCCACCGCGCCGTCCCCCTCCTCGCTTTCCTGCCCCTGCCACAGGGGTGTGCGGACCCACCGGTTGCGGTACCACCCGGCTCTGCCCTGGTGCAGCCGCACGCCGTGGATCATCCCGTCGCCCAGGAATGGGTGCGCCGACCAGCCCGAGCGCGGGTTCGGGCCGTTGCGGAAGTACCGGCCGGAAAGCTCCCGCGGAATGCTGCCGTCGACCGGCAGCTCCCCGCTGGTGATCTCGTCAGCGACCGGCGCGTAAATGCCGGCCAGGTGAAACGGCGGATCGGTCAGCTGCACATCTGTGCTCATGTCTGGCTCCTTTACTCCCGAGGCTGTGGCGCGTCCGGCGGGGCATGCTGCGGTGCGGCGTCGGTGCTGAGCTGGTTGACCAGCCCGATCAGGCCGAGCCAGCCGTCGACGGTCCAGATCCGTCCGGTGTCGTCGACGGCGTCACCGCTGATGCCGCCGGCCTCGATGGTCAAGTGCAGATGTAATCGGGTCACCGACGAGCCGCTCTTGCTCATAGGGCAGATCCGATCGGGCTGGGCGATCTTGCTAGCTGGATACGTCGGCGGCATGACGTACCGCTTCGCGAGCCGCGACGACGCGAGCAGGGCTGCGGTGTTGTAGACGGTGCAGCGCGATCAGCAACCCGATCCCGACCAGCGGCAGCCCGATGTCGGTATACAGGATCGGGCCGGCGTTGTAGGGCGCGTCGTTGCCGTGGAACAGGTACTGGTCGAGGTGCCCGTAGCTCGCGCCCCAGTAGAAGACCGCGAAACCGATCATCGTGGCGTTCCAGAACGGACCCCGCCAGCGCAGGCACAGCAGCCCGATCACCGCGTAGGACAAGTTGGCCATGGCCACCTCGAACTGGAACGGGTTACCGGCCGGGAACCCGATCTGATGAGCGATCGCCGCCGCGGTGAACACGTGGCTGCCCGCGATGAACAGCCCGCCCAAGCCGACCACCACGCCGAAGAACCACAGCAGGCAGACCTCCACCACCCGAGCCCTGTCCCGGGGCCGGGGAAGCCGCCGAACATGCGCCAAGATGCCGATAACCGCGATCAGCGGTGTGATCAACGGACCGTAAGCCGAGCCCATGACAGCCTCCGAAGCAGGTAACCGGCCGCCCTCCGATCGGGCACCGTCTCAATGGCGACCCTCGCACCGCATTCGGCACCCGGAACACCCCGAGCATCCCCGAGACCACCCCGAGATTTGCACGCCGCCGCGTTCTTGACAGGCCGGTCGTGCCGTCTGACGATCATGACGGCCGGGGGCCCGGAGTGAGGTGCACGCTCTCGCCGAGTCGCCACCCAGGGGGTGTGATGGCTGAGCACGACCTGTTGGATCGCGCGGCTGACGTGGCTGCGGTGGACGCGGTCATCGCGGCGGCGAGCAACGGCGTCGGCGGCATGCTTGTCGTGGACGGCCCGGCCGGGCTGGGTAAGACGGCGCTACTCAAGGTGGCCGTTGACCGGGCCGCGACCGCAGCCGCCCGGGTGCTGAGCGCGCGCGGCTCGGAGTTGGAACAGGGCTTTCCTGCCGGGGTGGTTCGGCAGCTGTTCGGAACCTCGCTGGTCGCGCCGCGGGATGGCGGGCAGTCGGGCGGGACCGACCTGCCCGCGATGCTGGCGGTGCTGCACGGTTCGGTCACCGACCGGGAATTCAGCGCGGCCGGTGTCGGCTTCGCCGTCCTGCAGGAGCTGTATTGGATGTTGGTCGAACTGTCCGACGCGGCGCCCGTGGTAGTGCTGATCGACGACGCGCGCTGGGCAGACGAGTTGTCGCTGCGGTTCTTGCGCTTCCTCGGCGCGCGACTGCAGGACCTTCCGGTCGCGGTCATCGTCGCATGCCGGCCGGGATGGACCGGCTCGGACAGCCTGGCAACGGACCCCGCGGTGCGGATGATCCGGTTGTCGCCGCTCGGCCGAGACTCGGTGGCGAGCTGGCTGGAAAGCGAGCTGCAGCAGGTACCCGGCGCGGCGTTCGTCGACGCAGTGGCGCAGGTGACCGGCGGTAACCCGCTGCTGGTCCGCGAGGTCATTCGGGAGCTGGCCGCCGAACGGATCGGCCCCGACGATGCGCGAGCCGCACGCGTGGAGTCGCTCTCGCCGCGCGGGGTGGCCACGGCGGTGCTGCTGCGGCTGGCCGGCGCCAGTGAGGCAGCGTGGGCGCTGGTCCGGACGGCGGCGGTCTTGGAGGTCTGCGACGTCTCGCTCGCCGCGGCACTGGCCGATCTGTCCGACGCGTCGGCTCGGGCCGCGGCGGCAGAACTGGCTCGCCGTGGCGTGTTGGCCGGCGAGCAGCCGCTGCGGTTCGCGCATCCCCTGCTGCGCACGGCGGTCTATGAGCAGCTCTCGTCGGAAGACCGGGCGGCCGGGCACGCCCGGGCGGCACAACTGCTGCTGGCGGGCGGGGAGGCTGCCGAGCGGATCGCACCGCACGTGCTGCTGGCGCCGCCGCCGACCCACTGGGCCGTTGCGACGCTACGCGCAGCGGCGAGCCAGGCGGCGGCGACCGGGCTGGCCTCGGTTGCCGCGACCTACCTGCACCGCGCCGCTGACGATGTCGCCGCGGACGCCCGCGGCCCGGACGCGGCCGAAGCGGCGGACACCGATCTGTTCGCCCAGATCCTTATCGAGCTCGGTCGGGTCAGCGCGGCATTCGACGCGGCCGCAGCCATCGAGCAGCTCACGCGGGCGGCGGCGGCCGCCGCACACCTGCCGACCAGGGTGCGAGCGGCGATCGAGCTGTCTCGGGTGCAGCGAGTCATCGGACAGGGCTCGGCCGCGGTGGACACCCTGCTCGCGGTGCAGCCGCTGCGATCCTCGGCAGACCCGGGCGACGACCGGCTGGCCGAGCAGGTGAACATGGAACTGCTGGCCTGCAGCGCGATCAGTATCACCGCGCGTCGCCGGCTGACCGGCTGGCGCGCCCGGGTGACCGCCGACCGCTCCGTTCCCGCCGACGCCGGCGGGTGGGAGCGGATGGTGGCTGCGACTGCGGCACTGGACGGTGCGTTGGACGGCGAGCCGCGCCGGGTCGTCGCAGCACATGCCGCCGGCGCCTTGGCCGGTTTGCACAGTGCGGTCGCCCGGCCGCTAGAAGGCGTCGTGATGTCGCTGGTCGGGCTGGCGCAGTTGCTGATCGACGACCTGGACCAGGCGGAGCGCATCTTCACCGCGTTGGTCGAGCAGACGCGCGACCCGGGTTACGCCGACCGACAGGCGGCAATGCTCGCGCAGCGGGCCAGTCTGTGGCTGCGCACGGGGCAGCTCAGCGGGGCCCGGGCCGAAGCCGAGCGGGCGTTGGCGCTGGGCGCGGCCACCGGGACAAACCGCAACCTGCTACCCCGGGCGGCGGCTGTGCTGCTCTCGGTCGCGGCGCAGCAGGGGACCGATCCGCCACTGGCGCTGCTGGTCGACGACATCGAACCGGACAGCATCGCGGTTCGATTGTTGGCTTACAGCCGCGCCGAACTGCTGCTCGCGCGGGGCGAGCCGGCCGCAGCGGCGCAGGCGTTCGACCGGTATGGCCGGCTCAATCTCGAGCTCGGCTGGCGCGGGGTGGCCAGCCCGTGGCGCTCCCAGTTGGCGCTGGCGTTGCGAGCGAGCGATACCGCCGTCCCGACCGGCCGGCTGGCTGAGCTGGTCGAGGCCGAACTGGACGTGGCCCGGCGTTCGCAGGTAGCTCGGGCAGTCGGGATCGCGCTGCGCGCACATGGCCTTCTGGCGCACGGCGCATCCCGAACCGAGCTGCTCGTCGAAGCCGCGAACGTGTTGGACGCCGCCGCTACCCGGTTGGAACGCGCCTGGACCCTGGCCGATCTAGGCCGCGCCCAGCTGGCCGATGGCCGCGGCCGGGACGCGCGGACCGCACTGGCCACGGCACACGAGATCGCCACGGCGTGCGGCGCGACCAGACTTGCTGACCGCGCAGCCGCGGATCTGCTGGCCGCCGGCGCCCGGCCGCGTCGCCCCGCCACCGGGGCGGCGGCACTCACGCCGGCCGAGCGGACCGTCGCGCAACATGCCGCCGCCGGACTCAGCAACCGCAAGATCGCGCAAACCCTGTTCGTCACCGAGAAGACGGTCGAGACGCACCTGCACAGCGTCTTCCACAAGCTGGGCGTGACCTCTCGCCGCGACTTGCCCAGCCGTCTCGCCGACACCGGTTCACCGGCGGGCTAGCCGCGTCATTCGATCTTGTAGCGAGCGTTGCCACCGGAGGCGGTCTTGGTGACGACGGCCCGGTGACCCCGGGGAGAGACTGACCTGCACGATCACGATGCCCAACACGGGCCGCCCCGGCGTTGACGCCGACAGTTCCGAGTCGAAATGCATTCGCCCAACAGCGACGCCGTCAAGCCTTGGCGGTCAATCGCCGAGCGGTACGTCGCCGGCGCGATTCGAGTCGGCGAGCGGCTCAGCGGTGGCATCCGGCCAGGTTTCATCGATCGTCTCCAGCGCGGCCTGCCGGCGACGGTCGAGACGGAGCGAGAGCACGTCGTAGCGCTGGTAGTAGCCGATGATGTCGTGGATCTGCTTGGGCTCGATGGAGTCGGCCAGGTCGACGTCAGCGTGGACGATTCCCTCGCCGGCCGGCGCGGCAGAGCCGCAGGAGTTCCCGTCGGGGTCCACGACGAGCGCGCTCGGCGGCGGGGCGGCGCGCAACGCGGCCTCGACCCGCTCGTCGCCGCGGGCGACCTGGTCGATCGCGTCCTCGTCGAGGATCAGGCAGGCCACCACGTTGTACAGCTTTCCCTCGAAGGCGTGCGCGGCGGCGCGGATCTCGATCGCGCGGCGCAGGTCGTAGTTGCCGCCCGCGCCGGCGGGCTTGAACGGCCAGGGCGTCGGATAGCTGGAGATGTGCAGCTGCTCGCCCTGGGCCAGTAGGGCGTAGCGGGCCAGCGGGTTGGTGTTCTCTCCGCAGATAAGTACGCCGAGCCGGCCGAGTTCGGTGTCGACCGGGCGCAGCTGGCTGCCGTCGCCGCCGGCCCAGGTCAGCTTCTCTGCCCAGGTGGGGACGAGCTTGCGGTGCCGATTGAGCAACGCACCGTCCGGGCCGAACAGCAGGTTCGTGTTGTACAGCCCGCCCATGCTGATCGGGCTGCGCTCGGTGACCCCGACAGACAGGTACAGGCCGTGCCGGCGGGCCATCGCCGCGATGCGGTCGGTGTGCGTACTCGGCACCAGGACCGCGTTCTCGTAGAGCCGGCGAAAGAACGGGTGCTGGTCCATCGGCGCCAGCACGTTGTTCCACACCGGAAAGCCGGGAACGAACGACTCGCCGAAGACGACCAGGCGGGCGCCGGTCCTGGCCGCGGCTGCCACCAGTTCGCCAAGCCGCTCCAGCGTCGCGTCCCGGTCGAGGAACACCGGGGCGGCCTGCACCGCGGCGACCCGGAACCGCGGGAAAACATCACCTGAATGCTCAGGCACGAGGACCTCCTCGGATGTCGACCGCGCGCAGCCCGCGCATCAGGCCGGCTCATTGCCGACCGTGACGTGCACGGTGTGGATGGCGTTGCGGGCCCCGGCGACGGGCTGGGTGCCCCCGGCCGCGTCGGTGGCCCGCGCCAGCAGCGTGGTAGCACCGCACTGTTGCGGGCGCCAGCGCAGGGTGAATCGCTGCCACGCGTGCCCTACCCGTGGCCGGACATGTGCGCGACGCCAGGACACGCCGCCGTCGGTGCTGACCTCGACGACCACGATCTCTTGCGCGCCCCACGCTCGGCCCCAGACCTGCGTCTGCGCGCCCAGCGCCACCCGATTGGCCGGAGCCGGGGCGACGATCACCGACTCCGGCGCGACCTGCCACACCGGCAGGGTGGCCCCGGGCCGGTCTGGATCCGGGTCGGCGTAGAACCGGGTGGTGAACGGGCCGTCCCAACGGCGGTCGGACAGCCGCAGCCGGGTCAGCCACTTCACGCTGTTGGTGCCGTACCAGCCCGGGACGACCAGCCGGACCGGGTACCCGTGCTCGGCGCTGAGTGGCCGCCCGTTGAGCTGGTAGGCCAGCAGCACGTCACCGCCCAACGCCCGCGGCAGCGGCAGGTCCTTGGCGTACACGCCGACGTCCACGCCGGCGAAGACGCCCGCGTCCGCGCCGAAGGACCACACGTAGCGAGCTGCCGACGCGACACCTACCTCGGCGAGCAGGTCCGCCAAGCTCGCGCCGCCCCAGACCACGTTGACGATCCGCCGTTGCGCGACGGTCGGCTCCAGCGGATTTCCGGCGCATTCGTGAAAGCAGGTGAGCTCGAGCCGCGGCCGCGCGTGCAGCTCGTCCAGCGTCAGCGTGCGCGGCCGATCGGCCAGCCCGTCGATCATCAGCTGCCACTCGGCGCCGTCCAGGCGGGCGATCCCCACGTGCGCGAGCGTGAAGCAATCTTCGACCGGGGTGACCTCGTCGATCAGCTGGTGCGGCTGCAAGGGGATGTGGCGGAACACCCCCGCCGGATCCAGTCGCACTGCCATTCATTCCCCCGCCGTCGACCGGTACAGCGTCCCCGCCGCCAAGTCTGACATCGGCCGTCCGCGGCCCGAAACCCGAGCCTGCTCCCGGTCAGTGGCTGAGGTGAGAAGGCTCGGCGGCCGGTGCGACGATCGGGGGACACCCGTCGGCGCGCCCTGGTGCTGGCAGGGTCGAGCCCGTTCAGGTCCGGACCGGTCGTAGGGCCAGTGGCGTCAGGTCGCCGATGGCGGGATAGCCGTCGACGGCCATGATCAGGTCAGCTTCGGCGAGCATCGTCCGCAGCACGTGGACGATGCCGGCCACGCCGCCGAGCGCAAGCCCATACGCGTAGGGCCGGCCGATGCCGACCGCGGCGGCACCCATGGCGAGTGCCTTGACGATGTCGGCCCCGGAACGGACGCCGGAGTCGAAGAGCACCGGCAACCCGTCCACCGCGTCGATGACGCCCGGCAGGCAGTCCAACGCCGGAAGACCGCCGTTGGCCTGCCGACCGCCGTGGTTGGAGCAGTAAATGCCGTCGACGCCACCATCCTTGGCCCGACGGGCGTCGTCGGGGTGGCAGATGCCCTTGACGACAAGGGGCAGGTCGGTGATCGAACGCAGCCACGGCAGGTCGTCCCAGGTCAGGGGGCAACCGAACAGCCGTGCCCACAGCTCGACAGTCGCCGTCATGTCCTGCTCGGGCGGCTGGCCGAGGCGGGCGCGAAACACCGGGTCGGATGTGTAGTTAGCCAGGCAATGCCCGCGCAACTGCGGGAAGTTGCTGCTCGCCAGGTCGCGGGGACGCCAGCCGGTGAGCCAGGTGTCGAGGGTGACCACAATCGCTCTGAAGCCCGCGGCTTCGGCTCGGTGCACCAAGCTCTCGGCAAGTTCGCGGTCGGTCGGCGTATAGAGCTGGAAGAACCCGGGCGTGTCACCGAAACGCGGCGCGACCTGCTCCATCGCATCGACACTGAGCGTCGAGGCGACCATCGGCACGCCAGTGCGTGCGGCCGCCTCGGCCGTCGCGAGATCGCCATGTCCGTCCGGTGCACACAGCCCGATCACACCGATCGGCGCGAGGAACATCGGGCTCGGCAGCCGTAGCCCGAACACCTCGACGGAGAGATCACGTGTGCTCGCGCCCACGAACATCCGCGGCACCAATCCCCACCCGGCGAACGCGGCGACGTTCGCCCGCTGGGTGTGCTCGTCGCCTGCCCCGCCAGCCACATAGGAGAGCACCGAGGGCGGTAGCGCCTGCGCCGCCCGGCTTTCCAACTCGGCAAACGACATCGGCAGATCGGGCAGCACGCCACGCAAGCCGGCCAGGTAGATCTCGAGCTGGTAGTCGCCGAACCTCGACGGACCGGTGTCGTTCATCAGTCAGTGCCTCCCAGCGATCTGGATAAACCGGGTGTCACATGCGCCATCCCCAGTATCAAGATCGGCGGGAGCGCACGGTTGTACTATTCCGGCCGGCACTGAACCAGGCGCTTCTGTACGCACGGCAAGTCGACCAGACTGGCGTGATGTTCATCGACGCCGTACCCGAGGACGCCGCCACCGGCGAGCTCGCCGACTACTACCATCAGCAGCGCCAGGCCTGGGGGTTCCTGCCCAACTACGCCGCCGCATTCTCCACCCGACCCGATGTCGCGCGAGCCTGGAACGAGCTCAATACCACAATCCGCAACGGCATGGACCGGCGGCGATTCGAACTCGCCACCATCGCCGCGGCACGAGCGCTCCGCTCGACCTACTGCACCGCGGCGCATTCGAAGTTCCTCCGCGATGTGTGCGGCGACCAAGCCAGCCTGCACCTGATTGCCGAGGACCCGAGCGGGGCGACACTGAGCCCGCAGGACCGCGCGGTGTACGAGTTCTCCACGAAGGTCGCCGCCGACGCAGCGTCCGTCGGGCGGTCCGACATCGACGCGCTGCGCGCCGTGGGCCTGGACGACCGCGACATCGCCGACGTGGTGTTCGCCGCCGCCGCCCGCTCGTTCTTCACGCGGGTGCTGGACGGCCTCGGCACCCAGCTCGACGCGCAGACGGCCGAGGCTTTCGAGCCGGCTCTGCTTGCGTCGATGCTGGTCGGTAGGCCGGCCGCGGGGCATGAGGCGGGTTAGCCGAGCGACGCAGACCGAGTGGGGCCCCCGTCGCCCCGCCCAGCGTCCCCGCTGGCCAGTCATGTCGCGGTGAGGAGGAAGCCGGAGGTGTGGACGAGCAAGTCGATGCGCCGGAGGTGTGGACGAGCAAGTCGATGCGCCGGATGTGTTCGTCCCGCATGACGTCGGCTCACCGGGCAATTTTCATGGGCGGGTAAATGGGCACCGCCTGGGTTGGCGGGGTGGGACGGTGTCCGAGGTTGCTCGCGATCGCTGCCCATCGGCGCCTGTCGCGTTGGCTGTAGGACGCGCTGGACCGCCGCCGACGGTGGCGTCGGCGGCGGTCCAGGGTTCGTGCGACGGTCCAGCGTCCGTGCGATCGGGCGCCGTCGCGCGTGGTGAGCGCCGGGTCAGTGCCCAGCGGCGATGTATCGGCCGAGCTTGGGCAGGGCGTTCAGTTGCGCGAGGCCGTGCTTGAGGTTGGTCGGCACGCTGATGTCGGTCGAGTTGACCTCCATGACCCGGTAGTTGGTCACGGCCATCGCGTCCGTGGTCGGCGAAGCCGGTTGGGTGATGGTCACGTTGTCGACCTCGTACCGCGCGCCGTTGCTGGCGAACTCGAAGTCGCCGGTGTAGCTGGCGGTGCTGGTCGACGCTTCGATCCACACGGTCTTGCCGGGCTTGGCAGTGACCCAGATGCCTTGGGAGTCGGCGCTGCTGGACTCCCAAGTGTGGTTGGCGGTGAACTTGACGCTGAGTTCGGCGTCGACGAGCTCGGCCAGGTCGAAGCCCATCGAGGTCTCGATGGACCCACCCAGCGACCAGCTGGAAGACGTCTCGTGCTTGATGTCGACCTTCTCGGTGATCGGCTGGTCATCGCCTCCGATGATGACCGGGGCGGGGTTGCCGTCCGTGTCGGTCACCGGGCCCCACTTGGTCTCTGCGTAGGTCGGTGTGCCGGTCGGTGTGAAGCTGCGGTCGGTGGCGTCCTGGTAGAGCTTGAGCGCGTCGAGGGCGCCCTGCGGGTCGGTAGCCGCGTTGATGACGGTGATCTGCCCGGGGCCGGCGTCCAGCGCGTGCGGGGAGGTCGTGCCGGCGGTGGCGACCCCGATCGAGGCCGCGCCGATGCCGGCGAACAAGGCGATTGCGGTTCCGATGATGGCGGTCTTGCGGACGTTCATGACGATTCCTTTGGTGTCGTTGTCGGTCGGTGGTCAGGTGGTCCGGTGATCGGGTGGTCAGTTGTCGGTCGGCGGGCCGGCGACGGCTTGTTCGGTGGGCTTGAAGGCGATGCCGCTGGGGATGCCCCCATCGGGGTTGATCAGGTCGCCCTTGCTGATCGACACGCTGAGCAGGTCGAAGGTGGTGCCCTCGGGGGTGGTGAAGACCAGGTGCCCGGTCAGGTGCCCGGTGGTGATGATCTTGTCGATCCAGCCGACGTGGCCCGGCTCGATGTCGGTGTCGATGTTGACGCTCACCGAGTCCGAGCTGCCCCATTCCTGCTCGTGGGTGAAGCTGGCCGCGACCTTGTCCGCGACGCCGAACGCCTTAGAGCTGACCGAGGCGGTGACCTCCTCCCCGAGAGAGGTCGAGTCGCCCTTGGTGGTCTCCTGGCCCTTGTCGATCGTGGCCGGCGCCGAGCTGTAGTTCGTCAGGGTGCTGGTGGCGCGGATCTTGCCGCTGTAGGTGTAGGTCGCCTTCGCGCCAGGGTTCGGTGTCCAGCTGATCTGGTCGGTCGCCACCCGAGGCAGTTCGCTGTTCACGATCTGCGCCGCGGCGGACGGGTCCTTGGCGGCGTCGATGGTGATCGTCACCGGCGAGTTCCACACCGCGTCGACGTGCCGCGCGACGCCGTCCGGGTCAGCGGCCATCTGGAACACGCTCGACGGCTGGGCGGCGGGCAGGTCGTCGGCGAACGTGGCCACCGTGTCGTCCTGCAGGTCCTGCGCGGCCACCCCGTGCTGGGCGCCCTGGTCGTCGGTGAACGTCCACCACAGAAACTTGTCGCCCTTCTGCTCCGGGAGCATGCTCCAGGTCGCCGTCTGCCCCGGCGCGACAGTCTGCGTTGGCGCGACCTGGAAGATGTCGCCCTTCGAGCTGATCGCCGCGTCGAAATGCCAGGTGTAGGGCGTGAGGTTGGTGACCTGGTCGACGTCGAATGTGCCGGTCGTCGCCGCGCCCGGCTTGATCGGCGGTGCGGTGTTGTGCGCCGGCGCGGCGAGCGCGGCGGCGGTACCCGCGCCGGCCAGCAGGGCGCCGCACGCGCCGGCGCCGATCAGCTTGGCCGCTAGGCCGCGGCCGGCCTTGTTGGCTGTCTTCGTCATCGGTGCATTCCTTTCTAACGAGGATTTCGCTGTCAGAACCCACCGTCGCCTATCAGCCGCCGCGTCCCTGTCGATCAATCGGGTGAGCCCAGGTCCGCGGCCCTGTCCCCCAACGGGGGGACATGCCCCTGCACCTCCGGGGTAGACAGATGGCAGCTGCGCGGTCAGGTGCGCGCAGAGCGTCGCCCAAAAATTTGGGTATCAGGTCGTAGGTCGGCGCGAGTTGCCGATTCCTTGGTGTCGCTAGTCCTTGTCAACGGCACGCGCGATGATCGACCACTTGGTCCACCACGCTGAGGTCATCGCGCCGGCTACGGACCCACTTGCGACACGCTGATTGAGTACCGCTTTTGCTCGTTTGCTGTCGGCGGCGCGTCATATGGTGCCGCTTATGGCCCGTAACGGAACTGGGTCGGCCGGACGCAGCAGCGACAACCGGGCCGGGCCTCACTGAGCTGAGCTGCGCGGTCGTCCTCGATGCGGCGAACCTCCACGAGGACAAGCACAACCGGGAGGTCCGCCGCACCGACCCCACCCGGCCCATTGCCTCCCCTGGCCCAGCGCAGGCTCATCCTGATCGACCCGCCCGGCCGCAGTCAGCTGCCGGTGAAAGCCCGTCCGGGCGCCCTGCCGCCGTGCCACACCCCGATCGACCGGGCTGGTGCAACGAGCCCATACAACAGGAACGCGATATACTACAATGCACTCGTGTCTGCACGCGAGCATCTGATGACCTTGTCCCGCAACGGGCAGGTCTCCATCCCTGCCCAAACCCGCGCCCGGTGGAACACCCGGCAATTGATCGTGGTCGACCTCGGCGACCGCGTGGTCATGCGGCCGGTGAGCACCCACCCGATCGCAGAACTGAGAGGCAAGTACCGCGGCCAAGGACCGGCCACCGACACCGCCCGCGGCCAGGAACGACGCGCCCAAGCCGCCCGCGAACGGCGCCGATGAGCGTCCTGGACGCCTACGCCATCCTCGCCTACCTGCGTGACGAACCCGCCGCCGACGCCGTCGCCCGGCTGCTCACCACCGGCGACGCGGAGTTCACCGCAGTCGGCCTCGGCGAAGTGTTCGACCAGCTCCTCCGGCGCTACCACGCCGACGAAGAAGAGATCGGCCTCGACCTCGCCGAACTGGGCTTGCTCGACCCGCTCCCGGTCGAAGCGGCGCTCGGTGCGTCCGCCGGGCGACTGCGCGCTCGCCACTACCACCGCACCCGCTGCCCCGTCAGCATGGCCGACTGCCTGGCCGCCGAAGCCGCCCGCCAACACGCCCGACCGCTGGCCACCTCGGACCCACACCTGCTCGACGTCTGCCACGCCGAGGGCATACAGATCACCGTCCTGCCCGGCACCGACGGCTCACGCTGGACACCGGCGTCATACCCCTGGCCACCCGTTCCCTGACCGCGCTGCCGAACGGAACAGGCCGGCGTCGCCGAGGCGATGACTCCGTCTCCTGCCGCGGGTCTCTATGAAGGACCTGACGTGGAGGGAGCGGCATGAGCGGGTTGTCACCTGCGGGGCTGCGGCGGTTGGCTGACGTGGCTGCGTCGCACGTCGCGTCGGACCGCGTACCAGGACTGGTCGCTCTCGTCGCGTCGGGCGACGAGGTGCACGTCGAGGCGCTAGGGTCGCTGACGATCGGCGGCGCGGCGGTGCACCGTGACTCGCTGTTTCGCATCGCCTCGACGACGAAGCCGATCACCGGTGCAGCGACGATGGCGCTGGTCGACGAGGGTGCGCTCGACCTGGACGAGCCGGTAGTGCGGCTGCTTCCGGAGCTCGCGGCACCGCGCGTGCTGCGGCGGATGGATAGTCCCCTGAACGACACGGTGCCGGCCGACCGCGAGATCGCGGTACGTGACCTGTTGACGTTCACCTTCGGCTTCGGGATGCATGTCGGCATGTTCTCCGCGCAGACGCCATGGCCGGTCGTGGCGGCCGCGGCGAGCGCGCAGCTGGCGACGTTTGGCCCGCCGGATCCAAAGACCCCTCCCGCCGCGGATGAATGGATTGCCCGCCTGGGCTCCCTGCCGCTGCTTGCACAACCGGGTGAGCGGTGGCTCTACAACACCGGCGCGCAGCTGCTCGGCGTGCTGTGCCAGCGTGCGACAGGTGCGCCGTCCTACGCTGAGGTCCTGCGAACCCGCATCTTCGAACCGCTCGGCATGGCCGATACGTCCTTCGTCGGGGCGGATGTGTCACGGCTGGCCACGGCGTACGTCAACACCGCGGAGGGGCTGACGGTATGGGATCCGCCGCAGGGATGCTGGTCGCGGCAACCGGCGTTCGAAGACGGCGCGGCAGGACTGGTGTCCACTGTCGACGACCTATTCGCGTTCGGCAGAATGCTGCTGCAGGGTGGTTCGCCGGTGCTGTCTCGCGAATCGGTTGCCGCCATGACCCGCGACCAGCTGATCCCAACTCAGCGGGTAGGTCAGGAGGCGATCCTGGCCGACCGTTCGTGGGGGCTGTGCCAATCGGTGATCACCTCCGGGGAGCGAGCGGGTGCGTTCGGCTGGGACGGCGGGCTCGGCTCATCGTTCCTTGTCGACCCGGTGCGCGACCTCATCGTGATCGTGCTGACCCAGCGGCTCTGGGATAGCCCGCAGCCGCCCGCGGTGCACGCCGACCTGCAGGCCGCGGCGTATGCAACATTGCGATGACCGAACTGCGCGACCTGCCCGGCAAACTCGTCGTCAATGTTGATCCAGGCAGCGCCCTCGATCGCCTGCGGGTCAGTCTCCGAGGCCGGGCTGCTGATAGATGCCTAGCCGGTTTCCGTCGGGATCGGTGAAGACGCCCCATCGCTCAGCTTCGGTGTGGACGTCGGCCGGGTCGACGGTGCCACCCGCATCGCGGATCGCGGCGATGACCGCGTCGAGCTCGTTGACCATGATGTGTACTTCGAGGTTGTGCTCGCTGGCCGGCGGCCGATCGATGACCCAGGTTCCCGAGACGTGCCCGGTCGAGTCGTCGAACGACAGGTCACCCTCGCCGTTGGTCCGTATGTTCCAGCCGAAAACCGTGCGGTAGAACTCGCTGGACCGTTGCGGGTCTCGACTGGGCATGAACAGGTAGCAGATCTTGCCGTGCTTGAACTCGACCACGTCGGGCCTCCATTCTGGTCGGCAGCCGTGCGACTACCATCCCACGCCTGGTTCGCAGTCCGCCGACACCTGTGACCGCTGACGCGGGGAGAGGACGCTCGGCAACGCGGGCGGCCATCGGCGCCGTCCGACCAGAGCGCATCCTGCGGGTAGCGTGAGGATGTGTTGCGGACGGCGGTGTGGACGCTCCGGCAGCGCCGGTATGCGGGCCTAGCCGCGCTGATGGTGGTCGTCGCGCTGATCTGCGTCGGAGCGGGCACGTTCGAGGTCACCCGGTTCCAGCAGAAGACGCGGCAGAACGGCGCGCTGGTGGCGAACGCGGACGCTGCACCGGCGCCGATCACCGCGACGCCGGTGCCACTCGTCGGGCACGGTCCGGCGCCGGACCGGTTCGCGATCGAGTACCGCACCGTGACGGCACGGGGGGTGTTCGCGGCCGACCAGCAGCAGCTAGTGCGCGGCCAGTCCCTGGACGACACGAGCGGCTTCTACGTGCTCACCCCACTCCGTTCGGCCGACGCAGTGGTGTTGGTCGTGCGCGGATTCGTCGCCGGCGCAACCGGGCAGTCGCCGAGCGTGCCGGCTCCACCTGCGGGCCTGGTGCAGATCGCGGGACGGCTGCAGACCGCCGCAACCACGCCCGACGCTGCCGCCGGCGGCGAAGTGGACTCGATCAATCCCGCCGAGCAATCGGCTCGGCTGGGCCAGCCGGTGTACGACGCCTACCTGACGTTGACCGCCGGCCAGCCCGGCACGTCGGGCGTCCAGGTGCTGCCGGCACCCGACCTGTCCAACCCGACCGGCGGGGCGATCGGGCCGCAGCTGCTGGCCTACATAGTGCAGTGGTACCTGTTCGCGCTGCTTGCCCTGGCCGCGCCGTTCGCCATGGCGCGACACGAGATCCGCGAGGCGCAGCGCCGCTTCCTCGGCGTGGATGCGGGTAGTGCGCAACTCGACGCGGCCGAGCATGACCCGCAGCCCGCGCTGACCGGCAGTACGTCGAGCGACGCCGCGCTCGCCGTGCGCGGCACCACCTCGCTGGCCCGCCGCGAGGACACTGCGCCGCAGCGGTGGCGACGGGCGGTGCGGCTGGCCGACCGGTATGGCCGCTCGCTCGGTCCGAGCTCCGGCGATCCCGCGAGTGCGGCACTCGCGCCCAGCAGCGACGAGACCACCGACCGCCCGGCCGTGCGTGGCGACGCCTACCGCAATGCCTACAACGACTACCTGTGGCAGCTGGCGTTGGCCGATGGGACGATCCGCCCGGTCACCGACGATGGCGGTTCGAAGGAGCATGCACCGCCGGGGATCGGCGGCTCGCCCGGCCGGCGGCCGCCAGCACCCACCGAGGATTGAACCGGCGCGCACGCCGGCAGTCGTTATTCCCTACGCCCCGTGGAGGTGGCCCGCAGATGGTGAAGGTCCTTCTCGTCCTGCTGTGTTTCGTCTTGCCGTTCCTGGCGGTGCTGCTCAAGGACGGGCCGAGTCTGAAAGTGCTCTGGGCGTTCCTGCTACAGCTGTGCGGGCACGTACCCGGCGTCATCTACGGCATCTACCAGGTGGTCAAGGACTAGTCGCTGGGACTAGGCCCTGGGATCAGGCCTCGAGAAGCGCCGCGTACCGGTCGAGGTAGAGCGGCCAGCCCTGGGCGCCCTCGACGCCGTCGGCGACCGCGCGCCAATCCGGGCCGTGCCGGTCGATGTTTCGGTGCTCGAGCTCAACCCGCGTGCGGTCGGAGGCTTCGGCGACGAAGCGGACTTCGACCTCACTGCTGTTGGCCGGGTTGTCCTCGATCTGCCAGGACGGGCTGATGTCCCAGCTGAATACGACCCGGTGCGGCGGCTCGAAGGCCAGGATCCGGGCCCAACGGCACTCGCTGCCGTCGGCGGCGCGGTCGTAGATGTGGCCACCGACGTGGTGGTCGAAGACGGTCTGCACGATCTGGACACCGAGCAGGTTGTGCTCGGGCGGCTTGAAATCACCGAACCGGTCGGTGAAGGTGGCGAACGCCTCGGCGACGGGAGCGTCGACGACCACCTGCTTTCGGACGACGGCCGGATCGGTGTCGTTCATTGCTGCGCTCCATCCGATAGTTGCGTGGCGTGGCGGTAGGCGGCAAGTGCTCGACGCCAGAAGGCGTCGAGTTGATCGCGCAGCGCGGCCACACCTGCGGGGTTGAGCCGGTAGATCCGGCGAGTGCCGGCAGCCTGCTCGGCGACCAGCCCAGCGTCTTTGAGGATCTTCAGATGCTGGGAGACGGCTGGCCGGCTGATGGGAAGGTCCTCGGCCAGATCGCCGACCGCTCGGGGCCGTTGCGCGAGCTGCTCCAATATCGTGCGGCGGGTCGGGTCGGCGAGGATATCCCAACCCGCTCCGTTAGCCTGCACGAACGGTAAGGTACGTCTTACCGAGACTTCCGTCAAGCAGACCGATAAGTTTTTCGACGGCGGCGGGTCTATCCGTGCAGGAGGTGGCGTATGAGCGCAGTACGTGTACTGGTCGGCACCCGCAAGGGCGCGTTCGTGCTGACATCGGACGAGCGGCGGCAGGCGTGGGAAGTGAGCGGTCCGCACTTCCCCGGCTGGGAGGTCTACCACGTGACGGGCTCCCCGGCCGACCCTGATCGGCTCTACGCGGCGCCGTCGACGGGCTGGTTCGGCCAGCTGGTCCAGCGCTCGAACGACGGCGGCGCGACGTGGGAGCCGGTCGGCAATGAGTTCAGCTACGCCGGCGTGCCGGGCACCCACCAGTGGTACGACGGGACGTCGCGACCGTGGGAGTTCACCCGGGTCTGGCACCTCGAGCCGTCCCCCACCGATCCGGACACGGTCTACGCGGGCGTCCAGGATGCCGCGCTGTTCAAGAGCGTCGACGGCGGCGCCAGTTGGGCCGAGCTGCCGGGCCTGCGCGAGCACGGCTCAGGACCGCAGTGGCAGCCCGGTGCCGGTGGCATGTGCCTGCACACGATCCTCCTCGACCCGCGCGATCCGGACCGCATCGTCATCGCGATCTCCGCCGCCGGCGTGTTCCGCACCGACGACGGCGGCAAGTCATGGCGTCCGACCAACGCGGGGCTGCTCTCCGACGGCATCCCCTCTCCCGCCGCGCAAGTGGGCCACTGCGTGCACAACCTCGCGATGCACCCGTCGCGTCCGGACACGCTGTACATGCAGAAGCATTGGGACGTCATGCGCAGCGACGACGGCGCCGAGAGCTGGCGCGAGATCAGCGGCAATCTTCCCACCGACTTCGGTTTCCCGATCGCCGTGCACGCGCACGAGCCGGACACCGTCTACGTCGTGCCGATCACCAGCGATTCGCACCACTTCCCGCCCGACGGCCGGCTGCGCGTCTACCGCAGCCGCACCGGCGGAGAGGAGTGGCAGCCACTCACCGACGGCCTGCCGCAGCACAACTGCTACGTCAACGTGCTGCGCGACGCGATGGCGATCGACGCGCTGCCCGACTGCGGTGTCTACTTCGGCACCACCGGTGGTCAGGTGTATGCCTCGGCCGACTCCGGTGACACCTGGACGGCGGCCGTGCGCGACCTGCCCGCCGTGCTCTCGGTGGAGGTGCAGACGCTGCCGTGATCCGCGTGCAACTCCCCGCCCACCTACGCCAACTCGCGCACTGCGCGCGCGAGATCTCTGTCGACATCGCGGTCGACGCGGTGCCGACCCAGCGTGCCCTGCTCGACGCCGTCGAGCAGCAATACCCGGCGCTGCGCGGCACGATCCGCGATCCGCGCACCGGGCAACGCCGCCCGTTCGTCCGGTTCTTCGCCTGCGAGGAGGACCTTTCCCACGACGCGCCAGACGCCCCGCTCCCCGAACCGGTGGCCGCGGGACGCGAGCCGTACCTCGTGATCGGGGCCATGGCCGGCGGCTGAAGATGTTTTCGGCGGCGCCGCGAACCCATCTCACGGCGCCGTTGACTCCGGCACGGAATCGGTCGAAACTGCGCAGGTGAGGCGCCGGCACTCGCCGGGCTCCCCTTTCCGATCGCGCGACGGGAGACGAGCCATGCGCAAGCGACAGCTCATGATCATGGCGACGATCGGGGTGGCGGCGCTGCTGGGGGGCGTGATCAGCGCAGACGCCGCACCCACCACGCCCGCTCCGGCGGCCGCCGGCCAACGCGCGGTGACCCCACAGTCACCGTCCGACCGGCAGGGGCAGATCCAGGCGCTGCAGACCGCGTTGACGAACATCAAGGCACGCATCGCCGCGGGGAACTCCCGCTGGGGCGCGCTCGACCTGCGCGATCTCTTCTCCTACAAGGTCGACCAGCTCTGGCTGCGCAGCATCGACGGGGACGGCACCGCGGTGGCCGTCATGGAGGGCTGGGACTACCCGCAGATGCAGACCCAGCTGAACGCGCTCGACGCGCAGATCGGGCTGCCGGACACCACGCTGCACACGGTGTATCCGGACGGCCCGCTGCCGGCGCAGTGCCCGCCGGGCATGGTGAAACTCGGCTCGTACGGCTCGTGCGACGCCTGGCAGGGTGAGCTCTTCCTGGACGTGCAGGCGGTGCACATGATCGCGCCGTACGCGAAGATCGTGATCTCGGCGACGCCGTCGGACAGCGAGATCGTCGGTGATCCGTCCAGCGAGGTAGCCATGCCGGAGATCATGAAGGGCCTGGAGTACGTGAGCGCCAACAATCTCGCGAACGTCGCGTCGATCAGCGACGGGAGCAGCGAGACCGACTACAGCCGGGGCGCCGCCGAAATCCACGCCCAGGATCCTGGCGAGCTCACCGCGGCCGCGGCCGGCGTCCCGGTCGCGAACGCCACCGGCGACTGCGGCGCGGCGCAGAACTTGACCACGGCCACCCGGCAGTGCGGCGCGCTCTCGTCCGGCCCGGCGTCGGCCACGTGGGCGGACTCGCCGTGGGTCACCGCGGTGGGCGGCTCGAGCCCGCAGCACACCGCGCCGTGCCCGCCGTGCACCGGGCCGAACGGTGAGGACTCCTTCCCGCTCGACCCGATCGAGGGCGCCGGCCTGTCGGAGATGTACCCCCGCCCGTCCTACCAGGACGGCATCGCGCGGATCACCGGCAGCACGCAGCGATCGCTCCCCGACATCACCATGAACAGCCGGGACGGCACCTCCGAAGCGGCGCCGCTCTTCGCCGGCGTCCTCGCGTTGGCCACCCAGGTGCGTGGGCGCAACCTCGGTCCGATCAACGAGGTCCTCTACGAGCGGCTGGCCCGCGATCCGGCCGGCAACGGCCTGGTCGACGTCACGAGCGGCAACAACACCATCGACGACATTCCCGGCTACACCGCCGGTCCGGGCTATGACGTGGCCTCCGGCTGGGGCACTGTCGACGCGTCGCGGTTCGTGCCAGCGCTCGCGCAGGCGGCTTGGCGCAACCGGATGCCCGCCGAGGCCGCCTTCGCACTGGACCGGCTGAGGGACACCCTCGCGCTCACCCCGTCTTCGCGGGTGGCGACGGCCGCGCCGCTGGACGTCACCTCGACCGGCTTCCTCCCCGACCACCCGGTGACGATCTCGGTGGACGGCACCGCGCTGGCGACGGTCACCGCCGACACGTCGGGCAACATCACCTATGCGTTCACGCCGGCCGGCAAGAACATCGCGGCGGGACGGCACACCTTGACGGTGACCAGCATGCTGCTCGACCAGTCGCGAACGTTCACCGTGGCCGGCTGAGCGGACCGGCGGCCGATCCGGCGCTCACGCGGCGGGCGGCCGCCGCTCCTCGTCGAGGACGGTGAGGTAGGCCGAGACCGCCTGCCGTAGCTCCCGCTCCGCGGCCACGATCCATGCTTGCCTACCGCTCTCGTGCGCGAGGCGCAGCGCGGACTCCGCGTCGTAGAGGTTCCCGGCGGCAGCCCCCATGCGACTGGCCGCCCGACTTGCCAGCGTGCTCATCACCGGCTGCCTCCACCCGGGCCGCCCGCCGCCCGCCGGGCTGTGTTTGCGGGGCCGGCCGCGGGCGCGCTTGTGCGGGATGATCCGGCCGCGCTCGAAGATCTGCCCGCCCCAGACGCCGGCGTACTCCGCACGCTCGACGGCGACGGCGAGGCAGGTCAGCCGCACCGGGCAGGTTGCGCAGAGCGCTCGGGCCCGTTCGACCTCGGCGGGACCCTCGGCGAACCACAGTTCCGGGTCGTCCCGGCGGCACGGCAGCGCGGCCAGCTCAGCGCGAACCGGGTGGGGTCGGGTCGACACGGTGCGGCGCTGGGTCGTAGTGGTGGCTGGATGGCTCATGGCGGCATTCCTGGGCGTGGCGCGGTGTCGCTGGGCATCAGCTGAGTGACCAGGGTCGGGCCGTGGCGCCGAGCCGACTCCAGGCGTTGATCACGGTGATCACCCAGATCAGCTCGGCGAGCTCGCGGTCGGTGAACTCGTTCGCGGCTTGGTCGAGGACTCGGTTGGGGACGGGATGGTCGGCGAGCCGTGTCATGGCTTCGGCCAGCTCGAGCGCGGCGCGCTGCCGGGCGGTGAAGAACGGCGTCTCCTGCCACACCGGAAGCGCGAACAGCCGCCGTTCGGTCTCGCCGGCGGCGAGCGCGTCGCGGCTGTGCACGTCCACGCAGTAGGCGCACCCGTTGATCTGCGCTGCGCGCAGCCGCACCAGCTCGAGCAGGTCGGGCTCGATCGTGGACTTGCGCACGGCCTGGTCGAGCGCGGTCATGGCCCGGTCAGCGGCTGGCACCAGCCGGTGAACCGGAAGCCGGGTCGCCGGCACCACATGGGCCACGGGCGGATTCGCTGGCATGGATAAAGACGTTAGGCAGGCAATGGTTCACCGGTAAGGTCCAGTGCTATGCCCGATTCTTGGGCCAGTGGGCTCGATCTGTTCGTCCAGACCACCGGGACGCGCCGGCGCGCCGGCCTGGAGGACGGCCTGCGCAGCGCGATCCAGACGCGCCGCTTGGCCGCGGGCACCCAGCTGCCCTCCACCCGGGTGCTTGCCCAGGACCTCGGAGTGGCCCGGGGCACCGTGGCCGCGGCCTATGACCAACTGGTCGCCGAGGGGTACTTGCTCGCCCGTCCCCGCGCGGGCACCCGGGTGGCCGATCTGGGTCCGCTCAGTCAACCGGTGGCGGATCGGCGCGCGCCGCGTCCGAACCGGCTCGACCTGCGGCCCGGCACGCCGGATGTGGCCTCGTTCCCGGTCGCCGAATGGCTGCGCTGCGCTCGCCGTGCGCTGGCACAAGCACCGGTGACGGCGTTCGGCTACGGCGACCTGCGCGGACGGTACCGGCTGCGCGCCGCGCTGGCCGACTACCTGGGCCGCACCCGCGGCGTGCAAGCGCGACCGGAGCAGATCGTGATCACCTCCGGCGCGACCCAGGCCCTGTCGTTGCTTGCCATCGCTCTCACCGCAGCCGGCCGCGGCTCGATCGCGCTGGAGAACCCGGGCTTCAACTTCCATCGCGGCCTCGTGCGCCAGACCGCACACGCGGTGGTCCCGATACCGGTCGACCCGCAGGGAGCCACCACCGAGCAGCTCGCCGACGCCGCCGCGGTCGTGCTCACCCCGGCACACCAATACCCGACCGGCGTCACCATGCACCCGGCACGCCGACACGCGTTCATCGCGTGGGCCCGAGCCACGGACGGGCTGATCATCGAGGACGACTACGACGGCGAGTTCCGCTACGACCGCCAGCCCGTCGGAGCATTGCAGGGCATTGCCCCTGACCGCGTTGCCTACATCGGGACCGCGTCGAAGACCCTCGGCCCGGGCCTGCGCCTGGGCTGGATGGTGCTCCCAGATCAGCTCACCGCGCCGGTGATCACCGCCAAGCAGTACACGGACCTGAGCACCGACGCGATCACCCAGCTGACGTTCCACGAGATGCTCACCAGCCACGGCTACGACCGCCATGTCCGCGCCATGCGCCGGCGGTACCAGAGGCGACGGGACGTGCTGATCAGCACGCTCGACCGCGTGCGCCCGCATCTGATCACCGGAATCTCCGCCGGCCTGCAGGCACTAGTCCGCCTACCCGGCGGTGGCCCGACCGAGGCGGAGATCATCGAGCTGGCCGCCGCGGAAGGGCTCACCCTCGAGGGGCTGGGCCCGCACTGGCACGAGGGCACCGCCGCCGCGCAGGGGCTGGTCGTCGGCTTCGCGCGACCGTCGGAGCAGGCCTATCCGGCGGCGGTGAACCTGCTCGCCCGCTTGCTTCGCCGTGCGCTCGGCTGAGAACGAGACGGTACGTTGGCCCCGCGGGCGCGGCCCGGCAGGTGTCTCGGTGCTCGGCAAGGAGGTGTCAGGGTGCGGGTCGAGATGAACGGCGTCGGGATCGAGTACGACGTCGCAGGCGAGGGCACGCCGGTGGTGCTGCTGCATGGCTTTCCCGACAGCGGGCGGGTCTGGCGCCGGCAGGTGCCCGCACTGCGCGATGCCGGGCTGCAGGTGATCGTGCCCGACCTGCGCGGCTACGGGCGATCGGACAAGCCGGCAGCTGTCGAGGCGTATTCCATGTCGCAGCTCGTCGGCGACGTCGTGGGCGTGCTGGACCAACAGGGCGTGTCCCGCGCGCACGTGGTCGGCCACGACTGGGGCGCCGCGCTCGCGTGGGCGCTGGCCGCGCACCTACCGGAACGGGTGGATCATCTGGCCGTGCTCTCCGTCGGACATCCCGCCGCGTTCGCCGCGGCGGGGTTCGGACAGCGGGCGAGGTCGTGGTACATGCTGTTGTTCCAGTTCCGCGGCATCGCCGAGCGGTGGCTCTCCGACAACGACTGGGCGAACTTCCGGCTCTGGGCCAGGCACCCCGATGCCGACGAGGTGATCGCCGGATTCCAGGCTCCCGGCTCGCTCACCGCCGCGCTGAACTGGTACCGGGCGAACGTCCCACCGGAGTCGCTACTGGTGGGGCGGCCGACGATGCCCGCGGTGCAGGCGCCGACGATGGGGGTGTGGAGCGACGGCGACCTCGCCCTCACCGAGGCCCAGATGACCGGGTCGAGCGAGCAGGTACGTGGCCCGTGGCGCTACGAGCGGGTATCCGGCGTCGGGCACTGGCTGCAGCTGGAAGAGCCCGAGATCGTCAACCGGCTGCTCGTCGACTTCCTGACCTCGTGACGCGGCGGGACTCTCACTCGGCTTTCTGACGGGCGCGCGCCCGTCGTTTGCCCTCGTGCATTGCTTGCACGCGTGCAATCGGAATCTCCTGGCCTTCGGCGATCAGGTGTTCCGGCAGCTGCTGCGGTTCGGGCATCAGGCGGGTCCACGGGTCGGACGCAGAGACGAGATCCGGCACGGTGCGCATCGTGAAGTCGCGCGGCGTGATCCGGTCCAGATCCGGCCAGGCCACCGGGAACGACACCGGTACGCCGGCGCGCACGCGCGGGCTGTAGGCCGCCACGACGGTGGCCCCGCCGGCGCGCGTGGAGTCGAGAAAAACCTTGCCGTCCCGGTCGGTGCGTACGAACGCGGTGGTGGCCAGTGCCGGCTCGAGCCGTTCGGCGCGGGCAGCCAGCGCGCGAGTGGGCGCCGCGACCTGCTCGGTCGTCGCCGCAGCGACCGGGACGAGGACGTGCAGGCCCTTGGCGCCGCTCGTCTTCACCGCGGCTTCCAGTCCGGCGTCGGTCAGTGCCGCGCACCAGCTGGGCGGCGCGCACGGCCAGATCGAACGCCCCGCCGTCGGGCGGATCGATGTCGAGCACCAGGTGCGTCGGCCGGTCCCGGTCCTCGACCCGGAAGAGCGTGGGGTGGTACTCGATGGCGCGCTGGTTGGCGAACCACAGCAACGTGCGCCGGTCGTTGCACAGTGCGTAGGAGATCGTCCGCTTCGACGCCTCGGCCCACACCGGGACGGTCGAAACCCACCCCGGGGTGTACTTCGGCACGTTCTTCTGCATGAACGGCGCCTGCCCGCGCAGGTTGCGCACGACCGAGAGCGGCCGGTCGCGAAGTTGCGTGATGATCCGGTCGGCGACCGCGTCCAGGTAGTCGACTAGCTGCCGCTTGCTGGCCTCCGCGCCGTCGAACAGGGTTTGGTCGAGGTTGGTCAGCGCGACGCCGTCACGTACCTCGTCGATGCCCATGATGCGATGATCTTAGGCTTGTGACGGCTCAGCGAACGTAACCCGTAGATCATCGGGGTTGGGTTGGCCGGCTGAGCTGCTCGTAGAGGGCGCGGGTCTGCGCGGCCGGCGCGACGCCGAGCTCGGCGCGCAGCCGGTCGGCCAGTTGCCGGTACAGCTGAGCGGCTTGGCCGGTCTCGCCGGCGCGCACGAGCGCGGTCATCAGGTGCCGGTGCGCGGACTCGTCGAAGGGGTCATGCGCGACACCGCGCCGGTAGACGTCGATGGCCTCGTGGACTCGGCCCGCGGCGAGGAGCAGGCGCCCTGCGCTGGCGAGTGCGCCGGCGAAGGCCGCCGCCAGTTCAGCGCGGCGCGGGAGCAGCCACTCGGCGTCGGGAAGGCCGGTGCCGAGCTCGCCCTGATAGACGTCGATCGCTCGTTGCAGGTGGGGCAGCGCGGCGGCCGCCGGGCGGGCCTGCCGGGCGGCGGCGAGGGCCTCCTCGAAGATCTCCAGGTCGCACCAGTGATCGCGCCGGCGATCGACGCTGTAGCGGCCGGCGGAGAAGGTCACCCAGCCGGGATCGCCGAGGGCGCGGCGCAGGTCGCGCAGCGCGGTGTGGAATGCGTTGCGCAGTTGCGATCCGGCGAGGTCGGGCCAGAGCGCCAGGCCGATCTCCGCCTTGCTCTGCGGGGGCAACGCGAGCAGCAGGAAGAGCAGCTCGCGGGGTTTGGCGTAGCCGAAGTCGGCCGGGGTGAGCAGCCGTCGCCCGAGGTGCACCGTGGTATCGCCGAGTACCCGGACGCGCAGCTGGTCAGGCTGGGTGGTGCGGGCGCGGGTTTCGGCCAGCTGCGGCTCGACTGGCTGCCGGGGGGTGTCGGCGGTGTCGGCGGTGTCGGCGAGCAGGTCGTCCAGCACGGCGGTCTGGCCGTGCGCCCAGGCGCGGGCGAACTCGTCGGCGCCCATCCGGGCCCGGGCAGTGGCGTCGACGCGATCGTGGTCCGGGCGTTCACAGGGCGCGAGGTCGGTGCCGATCTCGGCGCGAATCGCCGCGGCGGCGGCGAGCAGCGCGACGGCGCGAGCGTCGTCGCCGCGGGCCTGGGCACAGGCCGCCAAGTCATCGAGCACGCTCGCCATGCGCCATCGGTCGCCGAGCGCGCGGTGCCGGGCGAGCGCTTCCCGCAACAGTGCTCCGGCCGCGCAGTCGCCGCGGCGCAGCGCGAGCAGACCGAGCTCATGGGCGGTCCAGGCGATTCCCTCGCGGTAGCGAAGATGCTGCGCATTGCTGCGGCCCTGGGTGAGCAGGTCGGCCGCGGTGCCCAGTTCGCCCTGGTACTGGGCGACGGTGCCCAGGCTGAGCAGCGACCAGGCAATGCCTTCGCCGTCGCCGAGCCGCCGGAACGCGGTGAGCGCGTGCTGGCATTCGCGGGTCGCGTCCGCCCAATGTCCTTGTAGCCAGGCGACGAAGCCGAGATAGCCGTGGCATTGGGCGATCCGCAGTTCGGCACCGTCCTGTTCGGCCAGCCGCAGGCTCTCCCGGTGCAAAGTCTCGGCACGGGGATAGCGTCCCCGCTCCCGGGCGACGCAACCGAGGATTTGCAGCGCAGCGGCGACGCCAGCACGGTCACCGGCCTCTTCGTAGCGAAGCCGGGCGGCCTCCAGTCGCCTGACCGCGGCCGGGTAGTCGCATTGCAGGTGCGCGAGCGAGCCGCTGCCGAGCAGCGCCTTGGCCCGCAGCGCCGGCGGGGCGTCCGACTCGACGGTGGCCGCCCAGTCCAGCCACCGCCGGCCTTCGGCGTAGTGGCCGCGCAGCGCGCAGAGCCGGGACAGGCCGGCGGCGAGCCGCAGCCCGGCGATCGGCGGCGGGCTGTGCGCCGCCGCGAACGCCAGGGCGGCCCGCAGGTTGTTTCCCTCGAGCTCCAGCCGGTCCAGTTCGGCCACCTGGCCCGGTCCGGTGAGCAGCGGTTCGGCCTGCTCAACCTGATCGGCGTAGTGCGCCAGATGAGCCGTGGCGACGGCGGGCTCCTCGCCCGATGCGGCCAGCCGTCGGCGCGCGTACCGACGCACCGGGCCGAGCAACCCGTAACGCATCTGCTCGCCGGCCGGGCGCGCGGTGAGCAGCGAGCGGTCGACCAGCCGCGTGATCAAATCGACGATCGCAGCTGGTGCGATCTCAGCGCCGGCTGCTACCGCTTGCGCAGCGGGCAGATCGAACTCGCCGGGGAAGACGCCCAGGCGGCGGAAGACGATCCGTTCCGGCTCGCTGAGCAGGTCGTGGCTCCAGTCGAGCGTGGCCCGCAGGCTCTGCTGCCGCGCCGGCGTGCCGCGCGCCGTGCCGGACAGCAGCGCGGGGTTGCCGTCCAGGCCTGCGGTGATCTCGGCCACCGAGAGCGTCCGCACTCGCGCCGCGGCCAGTTCGATGGCCAGTGGCAGGCCGCCGAGCCTGCGGCAGAGCCGAGCCAGCGCCGCGGCGTTCTCGTCGGTGATCCGAAACGCGGGCAGCGCGGCCTGCGCGCGCAGCTCGAACAACCGGACGGCCGGCCAGCTGCGAACCGCAGCCGTCGTCACGTCACGGGACGGCAGCTCCAGCGGCGCGACCGGCCAGACCAACTCACCTTCGACGGCCAGCGGTTCCCGGCTGGTGGCAAGCACCCGCAGCCGCGGGCAGCCGTCGAGCAGCTCGTCGACCAGCTCGGCGGCTGCGCTGAGCAGGTGCTCGCAGTTGTCGAGCGCGATGACTAGCGGTGCGTCGCGGAGACGCTCCACGATCGCCCGCACCGGACTCGCGTCGGCCCGGCTCGGCACGCCCAGGCTGGTGCGCACGGTGTCGGCGACCAGCTGCGGTTCGGCGACGTCGGCCAGTTCCACCCACGCGACGCCGGCCGGCGCCGCGAGATCTGCGGCAGCGGCGAGCGCGAGGCGGGTCTTGCCCGCCCCACCCGGCCCGGTGAGCGTGACGAGCCGGGATCGGCCGACCGCCGCGAGCACGCCGGCCAGATCGTCCTCGCGCCCCACAAGCTCGGTGCGCGGCACGGGCCGGGCGGCAGCGTTGCCGATGTGATCCACGCCCCGGTCCGCCATGCCCTCCGACCCTGTCGAACGCCGCGCCCGATGCGGGCGGGCGTCAGTCCGCTGGCAGCGTACGCCGCCCCCCGGCGTAGCCCCCAGCACCGATCGCGACCCTGGCGGACGAGGCGAAGGAGGCCGCATGGGCCGCACCGTGGTCATCGGCGATCAGGCGCTCGAGGTGATCGGGCCGCCGCTCGCGACCGGCCCGCAGCAGCTGGGCCGGCTGATCGCTGACGCGCTCGGCGACGGCGACCTGCCCGCTGCGCTCAGCTACTACCAGCCGGATGCGCTGGTCGCCGGGTCCGGCCGCGCGGTGACCGCCGGCCATCGTCAGCTCGAGCGGATGCTGGCGCGCCTGGTCGACGCTCGCCTCGCCGTCGACGTCCGGGTGGTGCGGCTGTGGACCACCGGCTCCGTCGCGTTGCTGCACGCCACCTGGACGGCCCGGGGAAGTGACGCGGACGGCGTCGACGTCACGCGGCACGGCCGGGCGTCGGCGGTCATCTGCCGGGGAACCGACGACGGCTGGCGCGTTGCCGTTCAGGAGCTACGCGTCCACGCGTGATCGCGCGGCGCCCCGTGTTGGCGGCATCAGTACCTGACGACATCGAGGACACCCCCGGCAACGGCAACCAGGGCATCGGCAAGCCTGGACCGCTCAAGCACGACTTCGCCGGATACTGGTCACCCGGGGTCACTGACGAGCACCGACTCGTATACGCGCATAAGCGAGCACTACGGAGGCGCTTTCATCCTGCGGTGACCGAACGCATCGAAACGCCCGACTCTGCGCGTTCGGTGGTCAGTACGGTGCCTGCAGGCCGGGGAACATCGGGAAGCGCCGGACATTGCGCGTCAGTAGGTGCGAGCCGGTGCGGATGACCGTGGCGGCGATGGCAAGGTCCGCGCTGTCGATGGTGTGATGACTGGACAGCCACCGTCGACCAAGTGCACCGGCATCTTCGGCCACATCGGCGTCGACGGGATGCCAGCGCAGGATCGAGAGCAATGAGCGGGTGGCGTCCTGTTCCGCCGGACGCATTCCGGCGAGCACCTCGAGCCGGGTGATCTCACTGGACTGCAGTGGTGCTGCGACGCGTTCGCGTTCGAGCACCGCCGCGGCGCCCTCGTGGCCACGCAGATAGTCGATCAGCACCGAGGTGTCGACTAGCGCTGTCACGAGTTGCGCGCCAGGCGTGATCCGGAACGAAGCCGGTCCACCCACTCGGCGCCGTCGAGATCGCGGTCTCGCCATGAGCCAAACGCCTGACGCATGGCGACCAGGTCGTCGTCGCTCGACCGTTCCGCGCCGTAGACGGCGCGTACGGCGTCGCGGATGAGAGCGGCGATCGACTTACCGGTGCGCGCCGCTGCGGCGTCGAGGACGCGACGTTCCTCGCTGGTGAGCGAGATCTGGGTACGCATCATGATGTAAGCATACATCACATAGCGGGTCCGGCTCGTCAGGAGGAGTCGATCCGGTCGAGTAGCTGCCGGGGTGTGATCGCCGGGGGTTCAAGGTCGGCGGCGAGGAGATCGTCGTCTCCGGTGACGATCGTCGCTGCGGTCGTGCCGGCGAGGGCGGCCAGGTAGTCGTCGTCGGGGTCGCGGACCCGGTGCGGAACCTCGTCCGGTTCGGGGCGCGGATCGCCGTCGCGACCCAGCGCGTCGACGAACGCGATGGCGTCGTCGAGGGTGATCCAGCGGCAGAACTCGGCACGGGCGAGCACCGCGGCCAATTCGTCGAGGAGGTGCTGGCTGACCACGGCGATGACCCGCTTCGCAGCGACCACAGCCACCACGCGGGCCGGCGTCCCGCGCGGATTGATCAATGCGGAGATCCAGACGTTCGGGTCGATGACGACCCGCGGCTCACTCAGCGCTCAGCCCGCGCGGCGGCTCGCTCGCGCAGCCCGCGCGGCGATCCGGCTGCTGCGCGAGCCCGGACTCGAGCAGGACTACGCCGCGGCATGGGAGGAATGGGAGTCCTCCGGCGAGCAGGCCGCCTGGGAACAGGCCGCCGCCGACGGGCTCGCCGATGCGGCGCGGTGAGATCCGCCTGACCGACCTCGACCCGGCGCGCGGCAGCGAGGCCGCCAAGCGTCGCCCCGCAGTGGTGGTCAGCAACGACCGCGCCAACGCCACCGCCGAACGGCTCGGCCGCGGTGTGCTGACCGTGGTACCGGTGACCAGCACCGTGGCGCGGGTGTACCCGTTCCAGACCCTCATGCCGGCCGCGGCCACCGGATTGCGGATGGACTCCAAGGCCCACGCCGAGCAGGTCCGCTCGGTAGCCGTGGAACGCATCGGACCCGTGATCGGGCGCGTCCCGGTACAGCTGATGGCCGAACTCGACGACGCCCTGCGGCTCCACCTCCAGCTGTAGCCATCGACACCAGCACCGCTCGCCATGCGGCAAATCCGTCCGCGAGTCCATTGCAGATCTTGTGCAAGGCACGCCGCACACGCCGGCACGCTTACACGTGATCGCGCACGTGGCGGGCAGTGCCGTACGTGCGCCGCCGCGGCACGCAGAGCGGCATGTGCGCGCTGATCGTTGGCTTCCGGTTCTGGCGGTGAGCGGGTGGGCTGCTCGACCTGACGGAGCCGCCGATCGGGCAGTCTCGGGGCGTGTTGTGCGCCGTTCGTCGGTCAGCGTGTCGGAGTGCCCGTGTCGTTGGTCGCGGCCGCCATGGACCAGACGAACAGCCGCCCCGGGCTGGGGGGCTGGCAATAGGCCGCCCCTTTACCGCCGTAGGCGGTCGGCGGCAGCCCGTCGGCTTGGCGGATAAGGGTGTACTGGAAGTTCCCGTAGTCGCCGGCGATCCCGTTGTATTGGAAGGAAGTGAGCCGTAGCCGTTCGTGGTGAGCGTGTCGGGCGAGGAAGTACCCGAGCAGCGGTGAGCGATTCTGGTAGGTGATCTGGCCGGGCATCGGCGGGCCGACCGTGTACCACATGAAGCCCTGCCCGGGCGGGCCCCACAGGCTGGTCAGCAGTGGACCGTCGCCAGCATTGAACGCGGCGACAAACCTCGTCACCAATGCCGTCATCGACGGTGCGGTGCAGGGACCCGACGTGGCCGAGCCGCCGGCCGTCGTTGCCGTGTCGCTCGTGTGGCGTTGCGCGGTCGACGCGGCCGGTGTCGGGGCGGGGCGGCGTTGCGCGCCGGTGCAGCCTGCGAGCGTCGCCGTCGTGGCGAGCGCCACGACGAACGCCGCCACGCGTCGGACTGCCACGGCCCTAGTGTCCGCTCACCGTTCGGCCGCTGCTGGGACGTGCCGGCAGGCCGGGTCTACATCGGCTGGTCGTAGGCGCGTTCGTCCACTCCGTCCTCGTGATCAGCTACCACCTGCTCGACCGACTCCTGCACCGACTGCCGGTCGGCGACTGGCCCATCCCGGTGACCGCGACCATCGACGGCCAGCCGACAGACACCTACTTCATCACGCCGCTAACCAGCTCGCCCGGTCGACACTGGATCGATGACCTCGTCGGCCCGATATGTCCCCGACATGTCGCCACAGCCGGCTGAACGCCCGCCGAACGGCTACTCATCCGAGCCGCTAGCCCCAACCTCGCGGGGCGCCCACCCGAATCGGTCGCCGGCGACACGCCGGCCGCGACGCGCCGCTCCGCTCACCGCGGGTCCGACAAACGCCGCACTGCCGCGCGATAGATAGCATGCTCGTCGCGCGGTCCGATCGCCACGACCTCGCGAATATCGACGTCGACCTGCCGGTAGATCAGCCGGAACCGCTGGGGCCGCTGCCCCGGTGCGTCGAACTTCACCCGGGCCAGTCCGGTGAGATCCCCGCTGACATGCCTGTCACCCAGTTCCTTACCGGTCACGCTCCCACGAGCCAGGTCCTCGACGATCGCCTCGGCGGCCTCGACCACCTCCGCACCGAACTCGGCCAGCGCCGCCACGTCAGCGAGCACCGCCGCCCGGATGGTGATCTCGAATCGCGGAACCTTCCCGGTCCGGCTCACGCCGGCTTGCGCGCCACCTCGGCGGCCCGACGCAAGGCCGCGTCCAGATCGCGCCGTGACGACGTCATGCCGCCCTCAGCAAGCCGACGCTGCGCCAGCTCGATATCCAGCTCATCCTCGGCCGCCTCGAGCAACTTCTCCCACACGTCGACCGGAACGATCACCGCCTGGGCACGCCGGTGCGAGCCGAAATACACCGGCTCGCCGTCCCCCTGGGAGAACCGCTTCGCGATCCGATGCAGCGCCTCACGCGCCTCACCCGTCGTCACCACATCCGTCGCCATGCAAAGCATCGTACGGAAATCCGTACGAGTCAGCCACCGCCTCGGCTGTGCCAGTCGCGCGTCGCGCCCCTCAAATTAGGGCAATCGAGTCCAGCATGGCGACGATGAACAAGCCGCGCTTTCGAACATCAACTACTGGCCCACGCGCATGACCCCGATTTTGCCGTGATCGGAAGCCTCGAATGCATGGATCTCGGCGAATCTGGACCGGCGGCGCCGAGATGAGCGGAAAGATCCGCGGCCGTTGCGCAGTGGGACCGCCCATTATCGGCGGCGAGCGTTCCGAGCGATCGTCGCGTAACCAGGCCGCCGTATGTGCAGTTTGTCAAGCCGCTAACACCCCGCAGTTCCCCCGACACCTCTGGCGGCGGCCCCAGCGCAGCCCGGCAACGTCATCGACGTCCTTAGCCCGAAAGACGAAAGGGAATCGATCGTGAGCGCTGCACCACACCTACCCGCCGAGCCGTCCGCCGATCAGCGGACGACCCGCGCGGACGGCAGCACTCGCCGGCAGACCGGCCACGACGTGCGTCCCGTGTACCGCAACTACAAGGTGCACGTCAGCGGCGCGTTCACCTTCCTGGGCGTGCTGGCCATCGGCGGGTACGCCGGCGACTGGTCGTGGACCGGGTTCCGCGGCAACACCGTGTGGGACTGGTTGCACCTGCTGATCCTGCCGGTCGTGCTGTCGGTTCTGCCCTTGTGGCTGCGCACCCGCAGCCGGCTGGAGCTGCGCTGGCGCGCCGGGTGGGCCCTCGCCGCCGGGACGCTCAGCGTGCTCGCCATCGGTGGATACGCCCTGGACTGGTCGTGGACCGGGTTCCGCGGCAACACCGCCTGGGACTGGATGCAGCTGCTGCTTGTCCCGTTCGTCCTGCCGGCCGTGCTCACCCACCTCACGAACCAGCCGCAGGCCGAGACCGCGGCAAGCCAACCCGCCGACCGCGACCCGTCACTCGTCGGCTGATCCCGAAGGAACCCGAACCATCATGCGCATCCGCCCGAACCGGCACGTCGCCGGCCTGCTCACCGCGCTGCTCGCCGCCGGGGGTCTGGCCGCATGCGGCACCGCACACGCCACCACGCACCAGCCGCAGGTGATCCGCATCGCCACCGATCTGCCCGCGACCAGCGCATTCGGGCCATCCGAAGCGGACGGCGTCCAGCTGGCGATCGACGACGCGGGGCGGCAGAACCTGCTGCCCGGCGACCAGCTCCAACTGCTGCCCGAGACCGGTTCGGCCGGCGTCCGCGCGGCCATCGCCGACCCGACGGTGCTCGGCCTGGTCGGCCCCACCACCAGCGCCGAGGCGGGCAGCGACCTGCCGGCCGGCGCCACCGCCCCGCTCGCCGTCGTCAGCCCATCGGCTGGTGACCGGCCAGCCGGCACCATGCCGTTCTTCCGGCTCGCCGCCCCGGCGAGCACCCAGGGCACCGTGCTTGCCGACTTCGCCTACCAGCAAAAGCACTTCCGCACCGCCTACCTGATCGACGACACGCAGCCCGGCGGCGTAGAGCTGGCCAACGGGTTCGCCGCGGAATGGACGAAGCTCGGCGGCAAGATCAACGGACATGTCAGCGTGCCGGCCGGCACCGCCTCCTACGTCAACGCGCTCACCCAAGCCGCCGTCACCCGTCCGGACCTGGTCTTCTACGGCGGTGACGCCGCGACCGGCGGAATCGACCTCCGGCAGCAGATGGCGCAGGTACCCGCGCTGAAGAACACCCCGCTGGTGGGGGGCGACGGCGTGCACACCGCGACGTTCGCCCGCACGCTCGGGCCGGCGGCCGCCACGTACTCCGCCACCGCCGGCCCGGACGGCAGTGACAACGCCGCATTCCGCGCCGCGTTCACGGCACGGTTCGGGGCGAACGCGATCAGCACATACAGTGCCGCCGCGTATGACGCCACGATGGTCCTCATCCAGGCGGTCAAAGCCGCGCAGGGCCACGGCACGCCGACCCGGGCCGCGGTCCAGGCCGCGGTCGCCGCCATCAGCTACCACGGCATCGGCACCACCTGGGCGTTCGACGGCAGCGGCGCTGCCACGCCGCCGATCGTCACCATCTACACCCTGGCCACGGACCCGGCCCATGGCGACGGCTGGCAGCTCGTGGGCAGCTGATCAGCGCCCACCATCACGTCGATCTCAGGTGACCGGAAAGACCCGTGCGTCGATCAGCGACCCGTCTTCGATCAGCAGCTCGGCCATGGTGCCGTGGGCCTGGCGCCGCCGGTCGGTTGGGGAGCCGGGGTTGAGGATGCGCTGCCCGGCCACCGTCTCGTCCCACGGGATATGCGAGTGCCCGAAGACGACAAGCGCGGCTGTTGGGAAGCGGCGCCGGAGCCGGGCACCGCGACCGGCCGCCGGCCCGCTGTCGTGCACCATCGCGACCGGGAGCCCGGCGAGATTGGTCTCCAGTACCTCGGGGATCCCGCGCTCGGCCACCTCCGGGCCGTCGTTGTTGCCGAGTACCGCGTACACCGGCGCGAACTGGGCCAGTTCGTCGAGGGTCTCGGCCAGGCAAATGTCTCCGGCATGCAGGATGACGTCGACGCCGTGCAAGGCCGCGGCAACCGTCGGCGGGCAGCGTTTCCACCGGCGCGGTGAGTGAGTGTCGGACAGGACGGCGACACGCATCGGCCCAGAGTGCCGGATCGGCCCGGTCATCGACCACCTCGGCCGGCCGGCTACTGACGCCGGCGACGCGCTACTCGTAGGTGATGACGTTCGGTTGCGGGCGCAGTGCCATGACCTGGGCGGGGCTCATCATCGGCTGGTCCTGCCGGTAGAACAGCTTGAACCCGGCGTAGTACGGCGGGGCAGGTATCGCCAACCGGTGGTAGACGTCGATCTTTGCGCCGGGATCGGCGTGCCCGTCCGCATGCAGGACGACCTCGAGACCGGGCGGTCGAGCGATCGCGGAACGGTCGGGCAGCATGCTGGCGGTGAACTCGTGCACCACCAGCAGCTTGTCCGGCAGCCGGCGCGCGGTGACCAGGTTGGACAGGTAGTCGGCGACGGCATTGATGCTGGCCGCGGAGGCGGAGCCGATGACGGTGCCGGGCACCTCCCCGGCGCTGACCTTCCACTCCGGGTCGAGCGCGATGCTCACCGACGGGTCGCCGAGGAACGGCGCGAGCTGGCGCACCTGCGGCAGGAACTCGCCGCGGCCGGGCTGGATGTCGAGAATGAGCAGCATCCGGTGCCGATGTGCGGCGGCCAGGTAGGCGGCGATGTCGGCGTCGGGGACCGCCGCGGAGTACAACCCGTCCGGGCCGGGTGAACGCTGCGCGACGGTGGCCAGTAGCTCCATCGCCGGCTGCACCGGCCGACCGAATCGGGCGTAGGCGGCGGCCTGTGCGTCGATCGCGGCCGCGGCCTGATCCGGCGTGCCTTCTCCGAGCACGCCGAGCGCCGGGGTGTCGGCGGCGCCGTAGTAGGCGACCACCCGATACCGGGGCAGGATCTGCCACCCACCGCCGGGCAGCTGCGCGTCCGGCGAGCGGCCGGGCCGACCGCTTGCCGGCCGGGTCGCCGACCGCGACGGGGCAACGGACCGCCGGGCCGTGCTGGTGGCCGTCGGCCGAGGCGCCGGACGGGTGGTGGCCCGGGTTGCCGTGGCGCCCGTCGACGCGGAAGCCGTCGGGTCCGAAGACCGGGCCGAGCTCGGCGCGGACCCAGCCGGAACCGCGGCCGGCCCCGAACACGCGAGCACGCCGCCCGCCGCAGCCAGCACGACACCGACGGCAACCAGCCGAAGACCCATAACTCTCCCTCTACAGAACGCGCTCCAGCCAGTCTGCCTGGGCCGCACTTAGCACCTGCTCGACACGCCGGACGACCCCGGCCGGGCAGCCACCTGCCTATCACGAGCAGTCGTCCGGCGGCGCAGCGCGGTTCGCAGCGTCGACGCTCGGGTATGGCAGCTGTGTGATTACCGGCATTGTTCGCGGCGCGCTTGCCGGCGCGGCCGGCACGACCGCGTTGAACGCGGCCACATACCTGGACATGGCGATCCGGGGGCGTCCGGCCAGCGACACCGCCGAGCGACTCGTCGACAAGCTCGCCGACCTGACCGGAGTGCGCATTCCCGGTGACGCTACCCAGCGGGAGAACCCGGCGGCAGGGGCTGGGCCCGCTCGCCGGCACCGCGGTCGGCGTCGCGGTCGGCGCGGCGGCGGGGGCGCTGCACCAGGCACTCGCCAGGCGAGCCCGCTCGCTGCCCGCGCCCCTCGGGATCACCCTCATCGGCGCGGCCGCGATGGCCCTCTCCGACATCCCGCTCAAACTGCTGGGCATCAGCGACCCGGCGTCATGGAGTGCCCAGGATTGGGCCAGCGACGCGGTCCCGCACCTGGTCTACGGCGCGATCACCTATTCGGCGCTCGGCCCGCCCACAGCCTGACACGTCGTGCTCTTCCACGCAGTGCCGTGCGCTTCTGCCTGCCAGGATGATGCCGTGAACTCGGACTCGTTCCCGCGGCTCGCCGCGCGCACGATGAACTTCCGGCTCGGGCTGCCGCGCGACTTCGTCGTCAGCCCGGACGGCTCGCGGGTCGCTTTCCTGCGCTCGCCGAACGGCACGTCGCGGGCGCAGGCGCTCTGGGTCTACGACGTGCCGACCGGCACCGAGCGGTTGGTGGCCGACCCGGCTGCGCTGCTCGACGACCTGCGCACCGAGACGCTCAGTGCCGAGGAGCGGGCGCGGCGGGAGCGGATGCGGGTCGCAGCGTCGGGCGTCGTGGCGTTCAGCACCGACAAGGCGGTGACGACGGCGGCGTTCGCCCTGTCGTCGCGGCTGTTCCTGGCCGACCTCACCGGCACTGCGCCGGCCCGTGAGTACCACGTCGCGACGGCCGTGATCGATCCGCAGCTGGATCCGACCGGCCGGCAGGTGGCCTACGCCGGCGACCGCTCGGTTCGCGTGGTCGACTTGGCCTCCGGTGCCGACCGGCTGCTGGTCGGTCCGGAGGCCGCCGATCCGGCAGAGGTGGCCTGGGGGCTGGCGGAGTTCATCGCCGCCGAGGAGCTGGACCGCTCGCGCGGGTTCTGGTGGGCGCCGGACGGCCAGTCACTGCTGGTCGAGCGCTACGACGAGTCGCCGGTGCAGGTGTGGCACATCGCCGATCCGTCCCAGCCGGAGCGGGAGCCGGTACGGGTGCGCTATCCGCGCGCCGGGACGCGCAACGCCACCGTCTCGTTGTGGCTGATCCAGCTCGACGGCGAACGGGTCGAGGTGGCCTGGCGGTCGGACCGCGACCTGGACGGCGGGGTGCTGGAGTACCTGGCCGGCGTGGAGTGGAGCACCGGCGATCCGCTCCTGGCGCTGCTGACCCGCGACCAGCGCCGCCTGGAGTTCCGCGCGGTGGATTCCGCGAGTGGCAGCACGCGGCTGATCGACGCGTTCACCGACGAGGCTTGGATGGAGCTGCTGCCCGGCACCGCGCAGCGATTCGACGACGGCCGACTGCTGTACAGCGTCGACGACGGCGAGACCCGCCGGCTCTGGCTCGACGGGGCGCCGTTCACTCCACCGGACGTCCTGGTGCGCTCGGTGGAGGCGCTCGAGCGCGACGCCGTCGTGGCGACGGTCGTCCCGAAGATCGGCTCGGTGGCGCTCGCCCGGCTCGGCCTGGACGGCAGCGTCGAGCTGCTCAGCGACCCCGAGGGTTTCGCCTCCGGCGCGGCAGGCGGCGGCACGGTGGTCGTCGTCCAGCAACGCCTCACCGATCCGACCGTCACGACCACCGTCCATGCGGCCGACGGAAAGGTCGGCGAGCTGACCTCGCCTGCCGAGCGGCCGCCGCTGGACGTCATCGCGCACACGCTGCAGGCCGGGTCGGGCGGCCACCCGACGACCGTGCTGTTCCCCAGCTGGCACCGGCCCGGCGACGGCCGGCTGCCGGTGCTGATGGATCCCTACGGCGGCCCGCACGGGCAGCGCGTCGTCAACGCCGCGCGCGCCTACCTGACCCCGCAGTGGTTCGCCGAGCAGGGCTTCGTCGTCATCGTCGCCGACGGGCGCGGCACACCTGGACGCGGCCCGGCGTGCGAGCGGCTCGCCAAGAACGACCGGCGCGGGACGATCGACGACCAGGCCGAGGTGCTCGCCGCGGTCGTTGAGCGTTATCCGGACGACGTCGACCCGTCCCGGGTCGCGATCCGCGGCTGGTCGTTCGGCGGCTACCTCGCCGCGCTCGGCGTGCTCGCCCGCCCGGACGTGTTCGCCGCCGCGATCGCCGGCGCACCCACCACCGACGAACGCCTCTACGACACCTGCTACAGCGAGCGCTACCTCGGCCACCCCGACGAGAACCCCGCGGTCTACGACGCGAACAGTCTCCTGGAGCTCGCGCCCCGGCTGAGCAGACCGCTGATGATCATCCATGGGGTGGCCGACGACAACGTGCACATCGCGCACTCGCTGCGGCTCTCCGCCGCCCTGCTCGCCGCCGGCCGGCCGCACGAGTACCTGCCGCTCACCGGCACGACGCACCTCGCCAACGACGAGACCGTCGCCGAGAACCTGCTCCTGCTGCAGCTCGACTTTCTCCGCCGAGCCCTAGACGTCGACCGCATGCCGAGCCACCGAGACCGTGCGTGAAACTGGTGATCCAGCGCGACTACCTCGACCATGCCGGCAGGCCGGCGACGCTGCCGCCGGAGACGGTGGAGGCGCTGCGGGCTGCGCTGGGCGGCCCGGGCGAGGATCTTGCGGCGCGCGGACCGTTGATCGCGCATCCGGGTGATCGGCTCGACGTTGCCGCGCCGGTGTGCGGGGTGACGCTGGAGGACGGCACCGAGACCGAGATCGAGCCCACCGCCCCGCTGAGCCTGCCGCTGGGCTATCACTGGCTCGATGACGGGATGCGGCGCCGGTTGATCGTCTCGCCGGGGCGATGCACCCTTCCCACCGAACCCGGCTGGGTATGGACCGCTCAGCTGTATGCCACGCGGTCGCGGGCCAGCTGGGGCATCGGCGACCTCGCCGACCTGGCCCGGCTGACCGAGCTGGCTCGGGCGCAGGGCGCCGGGTTCGTGCTGGTGAACCCGCTGCACCAGGCCGGCTGCCCCGCCGTCGACGCGCCGCAGCAACCCAGCCCGTACTTGCCGTCCAGTCGACGATTCCTCAACCCGCTGCTGATCGCGGTACCGCATGTCGACGGTGCTGGCGCGCTGCCCGGCACGCGGCTGGCCGAGCTGGCCGCCGCCGGAGAGACGCTCAACGCCGACCGGGGCATCGACCGGGACGCGGTCTGGCGGCTCAAGCATCAAGCGCTGCGCGAGATCTTCGACCGGACCGACGCCGCTCGCCGCCCGGCGTTCGCCGCGTGGCGGCGCGAGCGCGGGCCGGCCCTGGAGGAGTTCGCGGTCTGGTGGGTGCTCGCCCAACGCCACCACGGCAGTTGGCGCCGTTGGCCGGCCGGCGCGCGGCGCCCGGAGGGGCACCTGGCGAGGGCGGTCCGTGAGCAGCCCGCCGACGACGTGGCGTTCGCGGCGTGGCTGCAGTGGCAGGCGCAGATCCAGCTGCGCGCCGCCGGCCGGCAGCTTCCGGTGCTGCAGGATCTTCCGGTCGGCGTCGACCCGGACGGTGCGGACGCCTGGGCCTATCAGGATCTGCTGGCCGACGGCGTGACCATCGGCGCGCCGCCCGATCCGTTCAACCGCGCCGGGCAGGACTGGGCGCTGCCGCCGTTCGTCCCGTGGCGGCTGCGCGCCGCGGACTACGAGCCGTTCGTCGCTGCGGTGCGGGCGACTATGGCGTTGGCCGGCGGGCTGCGCATCGACCACGTCATGGGCCTGTTCCGGCTGTGGTGGATCCCCGGCGGCTGCTCCGCCGACCGGGGCGGTTACATCCGCTACCCGGCGCACGATCTGCTCGACATCGTCTCGCTGGAGAGCGCACGCGCGGCCGCACCGGTGGTGGGCGAGGACCTCGGCACTGTCGAGCCGGGCGTCCGCGAGGAGCTGGCGGCCCGGAACCTGCTCTCCTACCGGCTGCTCTGGTTCGAAGACAGCCCGCCTACGCAGTGGCCGGAGCAGGCGCTTGCCGCGGTGAGCACGCACGACCTGCCCACGGTCGCCGGCCTCTGGGACGGCAGCGATCTGGCCGACCAGCGCCGGCACGGCCTGCCCGCCGACGCGGTCGCCACCGAGCGGCTCCGCCAGCTGGTGGTCGATCGGGCGGGGGTGCCGCCGCAGTCCAGCAGCGCCGATGCGGTGCTCGGCGCCTACCGGCTGCTGGCGCAGGCGCCGTGCGTCCTGCGTGCCGCAAGCGTCGACGACGCCCTCGCGGAGCCGTCCCGCCCGAACATGCCCGGCAGCCGCGACCGGGCCAACTGGAGCCGCGCGCTTGCCGTGCCGCTCGAGGAGCTGCCGAACCAGCCCGGCTTCGCCGCCATCGCTGCGACACTCGGTGGGACGATCACCGGCGGTTGATCCACCGGCGGGGTCGAGTTCCCGGGCGATGTACCAACATCGCATGCCGCGGCCTCCTTCTGCCGTGGGTTACGACTCTTCTGCCGGTCGAGGGGCCCTAACCCCCGGGCAGGGTGGGGATTTCCCTACCCACAGTTGGGGGGCTGGCCCGGATGTGCGCGGCGCCGCCCGCCGGCACGGTGGATGCATGGCGGGATATCGATGATCACGGCGGCGATCGTGACGACCCTGGCGGCCTCGTTCTGCTACGCGTTGTGTGCCGCGGTGCAACAACGCCAGGCCGCAGCCTCGCACACCGATGGCGTCGTCCGCCCGGGCCTGCTGCTGGAACTGCTGCGGCGCCCGATGTGGCTGGCCGGGATGGCCGTCGGCGCCCTCGGCGAGGCGCTGCACCTGGCGGCGCTGGCGTGGGCGCCGCTGGCTCTGGTGCAACCCCTCGGCGTCGCCACGGTGATCTTTGCGCTGGTACTGGGGGCCGCGCTCGCCAAGCGCCGCCCGCGGATGTCCGAACTGGCTCCGGCCGCGATCACGGTAGCCGGGCTCGTCGCACTACTCGCCGGGCTGCACATCACCGACGCGCCGCCGTCGATCACCGGCGCGGGGCTGATTGCGCTGACCTGCCTCACCGCCGTCGCACTCGTCGGGACGATCATCGCCGCGCGCCGAGCCGGCGGCGCTGCGCGGACGATGCTGCTGGCCTGCGGCGCCGGAGTCGCGTTCGGGGTCACCGCCGCGCTGGCGAGCCTGCTCGCCCACGACATCGCGAGCCACGGCGTCGTCGCCCTGGTCAGCTGGGCCACCCCGATCGTCGTCGCGGCCGCGGTCACCGGCGTGCTGCTCGAGCAGGCCGCCTACAAGAGCGGTCATCTCGCGGTCGCGGTCGCCGGCATGGCGGTGACCGACCCGCTGGTGGCCGTGCTGGCCGGGGCGGCGCTGTTGCACCAGCCGGCCGGGGTCGCCCATCCGCTCCTCGCGCTGGTCGAGGCCGCGGTCGTCGCGGTCGGCGTCGTGCAGCTGGCGCGCATCACCGCGGCACCGCAGCCCTCGCTCGGGACGTCGCAGCAGATCGCCTACCACGTCGACGCGGCGCCGGAGCTGGTCGGGACGCGCTGAACAGCGCCCCCGGTCAGGGCTGGAACCGGTATCCCATCCCCGGCTCGGTGATCAGGTGCCGCGGCCGGCTGGGTTCCGGTTCCAGCTTCCGGCGCAGTTGAGCCATGTAGATGCGCAGATAGCTGGGATCGGTGTGGTCCGGCGTGCCCCGCAACTCGGTGAGCAGCACGCGTCCGGTGACGAGCTTGCCGGGCTGGCGCAGCAGCGCCTCGAGCAGGTGCCACTCGGTGGGGGTGAGGTGGACGCGCTCGCCCTGCGCGTCGGTCACCGTCTTCGCGTCGCGGTCGACGGTGAAGGCACCGATGGTGAAGACGCCCGGCGTGTCGGCGGCGCCGGCCCGTCGGGTGGCGGCGCGCAGCCGGGCGACGAGCTCGTTCATGTTGAACGGCTTGGTGACGTAGTCGTCGGCTCCGAGGTCGAGCGCGGTGACCTTGTCGCCGCTGCCGGTGCGCGCGGAGAGCACGATGATCGGCATGCCGGAGTACTGCCGTACCGTGCGGATCACGTCCAGACCGCTGAGGTCGGGCAGGCCGAGGTCGAGCAGGACGAGGTCGTGCTCGCCGGCCGCGGCCGCGGTCAGCGCCTGCGTTGCGGTGGCCGCCTCGGTGACCTGGTAGCCGCGGGCGGTGAGGTTCATCGCGAGCGCCCGTAGCAGTGGCTGCTCGTCCTCGACGATCAGGACCCGGGTCATCGCGCTGCCGCCGGGAGCGGGACCTGGACGACGAACGTCGCGCCGCCGCCCGGTGTCCCCTCGACCGTGACCGCGCCGTCCATCGCCTCCGCGAAACCACGGGCGATCGCCAAGCCCAGCCCGACCCCGCTGCCCGGCCCCGGCGCGTCATCGCCGCGCTGGAACGCGGTGAACACCGCCTCGGAGTCGGCATCGGCGATTCCCGGCCCACGGTCGATCACCCGCAGCTCGGCGCGACGGCCGTCGGCGCGCCCCTCGATGCGCACCCGGCTTCCCGACGGCGCGTGCCGCAGCGCATTTTGCACGAGGTTGGCGACCACCCGCTCGAGCAGCCCGGCATCGGCACTCACCTCGGGAAGGTCGGGTGGCACGTCCACGTCGATCGGCGCGCCGCTCGGCGCGGCGTGATCGAGCGCGCGCGAGACGACGTCGTCCAGGCCGACCGGCCCGGTGATGACGGGGAGCACGCCGGCCTGCAGCCGGGACAGGTCCAGCAGGTTGGTCACCAGTTCGGTGAGCCGGTCCAGCGCGGTATCCGCTGTGGCCAGCAGCTCCCCGGACTGATCCTGCGACCAGCTGACGTCGTGAGCGCGCAGGCTCGACACTGCCGCCTTCGCCGCGGCGATCGGTGTGCGCAGGTCGTGGCTGACCGCGTTGAGCAGCGCGGTGCGGGCCCGCTCGGATTCGGCGAGCGGCGCGACGCTTTCGGCCAGCGCGCGCTCCCGGTAGGCGACCGCGACGTGCGCCGCGAACGCGGAGAGCACCCGCAGGTCCTCCGCCGGCAGGGCGCGGCCGTACAGCGCGAGCAACTGGTCGGCGCCGACCGAGGCGACGTGGTCGGCCTCGTCCGATCGGGTGGGCGGCGTGTCGCCGACCCCGGCGAGCACGTCCCACGAGCCATCCGGCGATCGGCCGAGCAGGCTCACCCCGCGCATCCCGAACGCCTCCTGCACCCGCGTCAGCAATGCGGGCAGCGCCTGGTCGCCGCGCAGCAGGCTGCCGGCGAATGTCGAGATGGTCTCCGCCTCGGCGCTGGCCCGCGCGGCACTGGCGGAGCGCCGGGCAGCCAGGTCGACCACCCGGGAGACGAGCACCGCAACCAGCAGGAAGATCAACAGCGCGACGATGTTGTCGGGATGGTCGATCGTGAACGTGTGGATCGGCGGGACGAAGAAGTAGTTGAGCAGCAAGCTGCCGAAGACCGCCGAGAGCACCGCGGGGTAGAAGCCGCCGACCAGGCTGGTGACCACCACGATGAGCAGGTAAATCGAGACGTCGCTGGCGAAAGAGACGTGCCCGCGCAGGGCCGTCAACGCAGCGGTCGTGCCGGCGAGCAACACGGCCGCAGTGACCAGCCCGGCGGCCCGGCGTCGGGTGGTCAGCGCGGGACGTGGCGCGGGGCGCGCCGGGCGGGGCGTTTCGCCGTGCGCCACCAGGACGAGCTCGATCCGCCCGGTCAGCCGCCTGGCCAGCCCGTGCGGGCGCAGGCCGGGCCACGGTCGCGGCCGCCGCCGGGGCGCGCCCAGCAGCAACTGCGTCGCGTGCACCTGGCGCGCGAATTCCAGCAACGCCCGCGGCACATCGTCGGCGACGACGGAGTGGTAGCTGCCGCCCAGGGATTCGGCGAGCAGCCGCTGGGTGGCCAACGCGCCGAAGCCGGAATCGGCGAGCGCATCGCTGCGGGTGACGTGCACTGCGAGGAACGCCCCCTGCTCGCCGGCCAACGACGCCGCGCGCCTGATCAGCAGGTCGCCTTCCGGGCCGCCGGACAGGCCGACCACGATGCATTGGGCCGCGCCCCTGGTCACCGAACCATCCTGCTACGGAGACGACCGGCGCCGTGAGAGTTGCGTGAATGCGCCGTGAGCGTCGCGTCGCGAGCGGCACCGACCCACGGACGGCCGAGTTCGCTAGGTGTCGTGACGCCCACCGCCATCGACATACCGGAACGGCTGACCTACCGCGCCAAGCGGGTGCTGCTCGGTCGCCCATTGGTCACCGCCGAGTTGCACGGCGAGAAGCTGTCGAAGAAGGCTGCTCTGGGGGTGCTCTCCAGCGACTGCATCTCCTCGTCGGCGTACGGCACCGAGGAGATGCTGGTCGCGCTCGTCGGCGTATTCGGCCTGTCCGCATTCCACATCCTGATGCCGATGACCGCCGTCGTGATCGGCGTGCTGATCCTGATGACCCTCTCCTACCGAGAGGTCGTCATGGTTTACACCAAGGCAGGCGGCTCCTACGTCGTGGCACGCGACAACTTCGGCCCTAAGGTCGCGCAGATCGCCTCCGTCGCCTTGATGATCGACTACATCGTCACCGTCGCGGTGCAGTCGGCCGCCGGCACGGCGGCGATCACCTCGGCGGCGTCGGGGCTGCGGCCGTACACGATGGAGATCACCATCGCCGTGGTGCTGATCCTGGCCTTCGGAAACCTGCGTGGCGTCCGCGAGGCCGGCAAGGCGTTCGCCTTCCCCACCTACTTCTTCTTCGGGTCGCTGGCTTTGGTTGTCGTCGTCGGCGTCGTCCGCGAGATCGCCGGGGACCTGCCGCACTACGCCACTGACGTCGCTGGGCAGTTCACGGTCGACAACAAGGGCCACGCCATCCTGTCCGGTGCGGCGATCTATGTACTGCTGAAGGCGTTCGCCAACGGCGGATCGTCGCTGACCGGTCTGGAGGCGATCTCGAACGGGGTGAGCGCATTCCAGCCGCCGGAGGGATCGAACGCCCGGCGCACGCTCTCGACGATGAGCGTAATGCTCGGCTTCCTGGTCCTCGGGGTTTCCTACCTGGCGATGCAGACGCATGCGACGCCCTACACCAGCGGCTCCCCCACGGTGATCAGCCAGGTGGCGAAGGCCGCGTTCGGCACGTCGTGGTATGCGCACATCGGCTTCCTGATCGTGCAGATCGCGACGGCGCTCATCCTCTACACCGGTGCGAACACCCCGTTCACCGGCTTCCCGTTCCTGACCAGCTTCGTCGCCGAGGACTCCTTCCTGCCCCGCCAGCTGACCCGGCGCGGGCACCGGTTGGCGTTCAGCAACGGCATCATCGTGCTCACCGCGCTCGCCGTCGCGCTGCTGCTCGGCGTCGGCGCGAACGTCGACAGCCTCGTGCCGTTCTATGCGATCGGCGTCTTCACCGGATTCACCATGGCCGGGCTCGGCATGGCCAAGTACCACCACACCAAGCGCGAAGCGGGTTGGCGGCGGCGGCTGGCCATCAACTTCGCCGGCGGTATCGTCTCGCTGCTCGTCGTCTTGATCTTCGCGGTGGTGAAGTTCACCGAAGGCGCCTGGCTGGTGGTCATCCTCTTCCCGCTGGGCTGGTTCGGCCTGATCCGGCTCAACCACCAGTACCGCGACGAGACGCGTTCCCTCGATCTGGCCACCTGGGTCCGCCAGGACCAGGCCGAGGCCCCGCACTATCCGCGGCACGTCGTCCTGGTGCTGATCGACCGGCTCGACCTGGCGGTGCTGCGTGCCGTGCGCTACGCGGGAAGCCTGCGCCCGAGCGAGATCCGCGCCGTCCACTTGATGATCGACAATGAGGTCGCCAACGAGTTGCAGCGCGCCTGGATCGAACGCGGTCTCGGCGACCGTTTCCCGCTGGAGGTCGTGGAGTGCCCCGACCGCCGGCTGCTGCGCTCGGCGGCGGAGCTGGCACTGGGCACGGTCGTGCAGGATCGCGCCGAGGTGACCGTGCTGCTGCCGCGCCGGACGTTCCCCCGCTTCTGGAACCGGCTGCTGCACGACCGGACCGCCGACCGCATCGCAGCCGCCGTCGGACGCATCCCACACGTCTCGGCGACGATCGTGCCGTTCGACACCACGCTCCCCCATGAGGCAGTGCTGCGCATCGAGGCGCGCCAGCAACAAGCGGCGCAGGAGCCCGCGCTTGCCGAGACATCACAGCCGGTGGTGGTCAGCGGCAACGGCCATGTCGCACGCGCCGACGGCGTCGCCCCGATCGGTTCGGTCAGCTGGAAGCAGCGGGTCACCGTCGAGGGGCGGATCAAGCTCGTGCAGGCCGGGACCACGGCCGGCAGGTCGCTCGAGGTGCAGATCTACGACGGAACAGGCGGCATCCGGCTGCTCTTCTTCGGCCGCACCCGCATCCCGGGGCTGACGCCAGGGGCAACCCTGCGCGCGACCGGGATGATCGGCGAGTACAAGGGTCACCTGGCCCTGGCAAACCCCCGCTATGAACTAGTGGACTCGGCACCCAACTGAGCGGTTCGACACGCGCCGCCGATCCTCGTCGTGATCATGTTCTTTGTCCAGAAATCCTGCACAAACAACATGATCACGGCGAGGGCAGCAGGTTGGTCAGCACCACAAGGCTGAGCAGGGCGGCGACGAGGTTGCTCAGTGAGTGCACCCCGATCGCGGCGTTGAGCCGGACGTGCCGGCGCACGAGCAGGCACTGGCCGAGCCCGAACACAGCCGTGCTCACCCCGAGCAGGACGGCACCGGCGAGCGTGTCCAACTCGTAGGTGTGGAACAGGCCGAACAGCAGCGAGCAGGCGATCGCCGCAGGCCAGAAGCCGAGCCTGCGCATCAGCGTGCGCAGGATGAGCCCGCGAAACATCAGCTCCTCGATCGGCGGCGCGATCACCGCGACGACGACGATCGCCTCGATGACCACGCTCGTCGGGCGGCCGTGCAGGTTGACGTTCGACGCGTGCACGTCGCGCCACGACGGAACCGCCAGCAACACCAGCAGGCCGGCGAGCAGCCGGGCCAGCATGTTCGCGAAGAACCACGGCACGACCGGCACCGCGTCGCGCAGCGTCGGCCGCGCCCAGCCGAACGTCGCGGCCCATCCCCCGTGCCGTCGCGCGATCGGCCGCCCAGCGACCCAGACTGCCGCGGCGATGACGGCGTACCCGGCGACCGTCAGCAGCAGCCCGGCGGTGTAGCGGAACGGCCCGTGCGGTGTCCAAAGCGCACCCAGAAGCAGCCCCGACCCGATGACGGCCAGAAACGCCAGGATCGGAACGAGGATCGGGCGCACGCCCCACGGCTCGCCGGACTGGCGCAGCTGCGCGATCCGCCGGTCGAGTCGCCGCCAGCGGTCCCGGTCGGGAGCCGGTTGCGGCCGGTAGGGAGGCGGCGCCGGCACGGCGACCGCGTGCGGCGTCCACCTGCCGCCGTCCCACAGGCGAAGCTGCCCGGGCTGATACGGATCGGGGTACCAGCCCTCGACCGGCAGGCTCACCGTCGCCCTCCCGTCGTCGCCCGCGCCTCGGACGAGCGGCAGCAGCATAGCCACCCGAGCCGGGCGCGGCCTGTGCAGCGGGAGGGCGCCTCGCTATGCGGGCCGTCGATCAGGCGAACGTCGCCTCGCGCTGCCAGAACCGCAGTTGGGCGCAGCTGCGGAAGAACCCGTTGACCTCGCCGCCGTCCAGCCGCAGGAAGCCCTGGTCGAGCTTGCCGTCGAGCCCGACCGCGCTGAACAGGACCGTCGCCGCCTCGGTGTAGCCGACGAACTTGCAGTGCGCGAAGGCGTCGTTGACGAAGTCGCGGGCCGCCGGCGCCTCGGCCAGCTTGGCGGCGCCCGCGCCGTTGGTGATGATCGCGACGGCGTCGTAGAGCACCGACGGGCCGCCGTCGAGCTTCTGGTCAGCAGCGACCTTGCTGCCGTCGCTGGTGGCGACACCGCCCACGACGGGCGCGACGATTTCGACGGTCACGTCCTGCTTGTCGGCCGCGTTGCGCAGCGAGGCCAGCAGGGCTGCGTCCGCACCGTCGGTGACGAGCACGCCGAGTTTGCGGCCGGAGAACGTGTCCGGGCCCTTGGCGATGATCGACAAGGCCGGGGACGGCGGTAGGTCGGTCACCGGCTGCCGGGCGGGCGTCACGGCCTCCGGCAGTCCGAGGAGGCCTAGCCCGTCGGCGACGGCCTGCGCCAGCTCCTCGTGCACGTTGCGCAGCCCGGCCACCATCCGGGCGCGGATCTCCTCGACCTCGCACTTGCTCAGCTCGAAGACGAACGCGTTGGCGATGTGCCGCTGCTCGGCCTCGGTCTGGCTGATGTAGAACTGCCGGGCCTGGCTGTAGTGGTCGGCGAAGCTCTCCGGGCGCAGCCGCCGCTTCGGCCCGGCAACCTCCTCCGGGTACGTGGTGAAGCCGCGGGCCGGGTCCTCGCGCGGGCCGCCTTCCGCGCCGGGCCAGGAGTTCGGCTCGTAGTTGGCGCGCGAGGTCGGGTTGCGCATCGCCATATGGCCGTCCTGCTGGAACAGCGCGACCGGGCAGCGCGGCGCGTTCACCGGCAGCTGGGTGAAGTTGGGGCTGCCGAGCCGCTTGAGCTGGGTGTCCAGGTAGGAGAAGTTGCGGCCTTGCAGCAGCGGGTCGTCGCTGAAGTCGATGCCGGGAACGATGTTCTGCGTGCAGAAGGCGACCTGCTCGGTCTCGGCGAAGAAGTTGTCGACGGTGCGGTCCAGCACGAGCCGCCCGACCGGCCGCAGCGGCACCTCCTCCTCGGGGATGATCTTCGTCGGGTCGAGGATGTCGAACTGGAACCGGTCGGCGAACTCGTCGTCGAAGAGTTGCAGGCTCAGCTCCCATTCCGGGAAGGTGCCCTGCCGGATCGCATCCCACAGGTCGCGCCGGTGGAAGTCCGGGTCCGCCCCGTTGATCTTCACGGCTTCGTTCCACATCACCGACTGCATGCCCTGCCTTGGCCGCCAGTGGAACTTGACGAACGTCGAGCGGCCCTGCGCGTTGACCAGCCGGAAGGTGTGCACACCGAAGCCCTCCATGAACCGGAACGACCGCGGAATGGCCCGGTCGGACATGATCCACAGCAGCATGTGGGTCGACTCGGGTGTCAGCGAGACGAAGTCCCAGAAGTTGTCGTGGGCCGTCTGCGCCTGCGGGAAGCCCCGGTCCGGCTCCTGCTTGGCGGCGTGCACGACATCGGGGAACTTCATCGCGTCCTGGATGAAGAACACCGGGATGTTGTTGCCGACCAGATCCCAATTGCCCTGCCGCGTGTAGAACTTGACGGCGAACCCGCGCACGTCCCGAGCCAGGTCGAACGAGCCCTTGTTCCCCGCCACAGTGGAGAAGCGCACGAACGTCTCAGTCCGCTCCCCGGCGCGCTGGAAGAGGTCCGCCTGCGTCAGCTCGCTCAGCGGCTCGTAGTTCTCGAAGAAGCCGTGCGCCCCGAAGCCTCGTGCGTGCACCACCCGTTCGGGGATCCTCTCGTGGTCGAAGTGGAACACCTTCTCCCGGAAGTGGAAGTCCTCGAGCAAGGCGGGGCCGCGCTCGCCGACCCGCAGAGTGTTCTGGTCGTCGCCGACGACCACTCCCTGTTGGGTGGTGAGACTCGCCCGCTCGCCGCCGGCTACTTGATGGGTCTCGCCGCCGGCGGCCCGCTCGATGGACTCCTGACCGTATTCGACCTGCTCCCGCTCAGAGTCAGCGCTCACGTTTGTCTCACCTCCGGATGGGTCGCGGGCCGCGCCGCGGCGGCCGCGCATTGCCCATCTGCCTACCCCGATCGGACCGCAGGCAACCCACGAGACGCCGCAGGACTTCGCCGTGGAAGTTCGCCACGCGGACGCCGTCGCGCCGCTTGGGTGTTTCCCCCGTCCGGCGCGCAGCTCGCGGGCCCCAGGTTGACGGCCGTTTCTGATCAGAACGCCGGGGGGTCGGTTTCTGCGGCTGTGGTTGTGCGGTCGGCGGGCAGGGGTGGCGGCTCGGATCGGTAGGTGTGGCTGGTGGGGCTGGTCCAGTGCGAGATGCGGGTGTGCGGGTCGCGGTGCACCGACCAGCCGGCTTCGTGCTTGGCCCGGTGGTGTCTTCGGCACAGTGCGGCGAGGTTCGGTTCGGCGGTGCGCCCGCCGTCGTCGTAGGCGGTCTCATGGTCCAGGTCGCAGCGGTGCGCCGGGCGGGCGCAGCCGGGGAAGGTACAGGTCTGGTCGCGGGCGAGGACGAAGTCGGCCAGATCCGCCGGCGGCCGGTAGACGCTGCGGGCGTAGTCGAGCAGCGCCCCGGACAGCGGGTCGGTGACCAGCCGCCGCCAGGTGCCGGTCGGGTCGGCCGCCAACCGCCGGGCGACGGCGGCGGGGATCGGGCCGTACCCGGTCAGCTCTCCGGGCTGCTCGTCGCAACCCAGCAGGGTGGACAGCGCCACCGTGACCTGGATGCACGGGCGCAGCCCTTGCGCTTTCGGCAGCAGCGGGTCGTGCAGCGCCGCGACGCCCAGGTCGACCAGCGCGTCGGCGCGGCGCTGCTCGGCGGTGCGCTCGTCGCCGCGGGCGGTCTCGGCGGCCAGCGCGGTCACCGCGGCGATGATCGTGGCGGCGCCTTCGGCGGGCAGCAGCGCCCACAGCTCGGCCATCCCGTCGCCGACCGGGCGCAGGCTCACCCGCCGCCGCGCCATGCCGTGCTCCCGGCGCTGCTCGGCCCGGCGCGCGTCGGCGGTCGCCACGGCGCGGGCGACCGAGCGGCGAAACGCCGGCAGGGTCTGCTCGGCTGCCTTGTCCAGCACCGCCGCCTCGATGGCCGCCGCGGCGGACTGGTCCAGCCCGGCCACCGCCTCGGCCAGGGTCTCCGCGTGCCGCAGGCTGATCGCACCGTCCTCGAGCTTCCGCAGGGTGGCGGGCAGGCGGTGCACCAGATCATGGGCCACAACCAGCCGGGCCTGCGCGGAGCCGCAGCGCACAGGCCACCTCCTCGCGCACCCAGCCGCGCTCCAACGCACCAAGCGCATCATGCGGATCGTCCGGGGCGAGCGGATCGGCCAGCATCCCGGCCAGCAGCCGCTGCTGCACCCCGGCCAGCCAAGCCAGCTGCTTCTCCACCGCTACCAGCGCATCCACCCGCCCGCCCGCGGACAGCGCCGCCGGGTCCAGCAGCCGCAGCGCCGCACCATCCGCCCCACCCGGCCGCAGCGCCGCCAGATACGCAGCCGCGGCATCCGGCGCGTCGAAGATCTCCGCCTCGCTCAGCGGCGGCGGCTCCGGCTCATCCTCATCGAACACGTGTGCGAGTCTATCACTGCTTGACCAGTCTGTCGACGTAGATTCCCGTGCGTGCAAGGGAAAATCTCTCTATCCAGGGCCGGGCAGCCGCAGCCGGGGGCTTGGTTCCGTGAGCCAACCCTGTGATCCAAGGGGCGTGGCGTAATTCAGCAGCAGCATGTCGGTCCGGTCCGCGATACTCGGCACGTGGCGTCCGTCCCCGCATCCCGGCACCTGCTGCAGGCCAAAGACCTCGCCGACGCGCGCTACTTCGAGCCGCTGAGTGTCGACGATCTCGCCCACGCGGCGGGACTGTCCCGCGCGCATTTCAGCCGCGAGTTCCGGCGCGTGTTCGGGGAGTCGCCGCACGCCTACCTGCTGACCCGCCGCCTGGAACGCGCGGCGGCGCTGCTGCGCGACACCGACCGCAGCGTCGCCGACATCTGCACGGCCGTCGGTCTGGAGGCCGTCGGCTCGTTCACGACGAGCTTTACCCGCATGTTCGGCAAGTCGCCGACCGCCTACCGGGCGGGCTTCCCGCCGGCGGCGGCGCTGATTCCCAGTTGCGTGTGGCGGGTGTACGGCCGCCCGCAACACCGCACGTTTCGAGAAGACACGCCGGCGCCGCGGCGCATAGCCTCCTGATCGACCGGTCACCAGACCGATTAGACCAGGAGGATCCGATGATCAGCATGGCCAACGCCCAGCTGTGGGTGCACGACCAGGACGCCGCGCTCGAGTTCTACACCCGCAAGCTCGGCTGGGAGGTTCGCTCGGACGTCACCGTGCCGGAGATGGGAAACTTCCGCTGGCTCGCCGTCGGCCCGGCACACCAGCCCGACATCTCCGTCGTCCTGATGGCCATCCCCGGACCCCCGGTGATGGACGCCGCGACCGCCGAGCAGGTGCGTGATCTGATGGGCAAGGGCTTCGCGGGGACGATCTTCCTCACCACAGACGACTGCCGGGCGTCCTATGACGAGCTCGTCGCCCGCGGCGTGGAGTTCGTCGAGAAGCCGGAGGATCGCCCGTACGGCATCGACGCCGGGTTCCGCGACCCGTCCGGCAACCACCTGAGACTCACCCAGGTCCGGGCGATGTGAGCGAGCCCGGCGTCACAACCCGGCCACGAGCGGGCGGCGCTCGCCCCACCCCGTCGCCCGCTCGAAGCCATGCCCGACCTGCAGCACCGCGAGGTCCGCGCGGTGTGGCCCGACGATCTGCAGACCGACCGGCAGCCCGTTCGGCGTGAAGCCGGCCGGGACGGAGAGGGCCGGCGAGCCGGTGATCGTCACGAAATACGCCGAGCGCATCCAGTCGAGATAGGTACGCTGCGGCACCCCGGCGACGCTCGTCGGGTACTCCTGCTCGGCGGGGAACGGCGGAACCTGGCTCGTCGGCAGCAGCAGCACGTCGAAGCTCTCGAAGAACTCGCGCATGCGCTCGAAGAGCGCGGCGTGCAGGACCTCAGCCCGGCCGATGTCCGGCCCGGTGAGCTTGCGCCCTTCGTCGATGTTCCAGACCAGGCTCGGTTTCAGCGTGTCCGGGTGCTGACGGCGCAGGTCGCCGAACGCCAGCTCGAACTGCCAGGCGCGCAAGACGCGAAACGCCTCGTCGGCGCCGGCGAAGTCCGGGCATGCCTCCTCGACGACGCAGCCGAGCCGCTCGAACACGTCCGCCGCCGGACGCAGCGCGTCGACGACCGCAGCCTCCACCGGGAGCGCGCCGCCGAAGTCGGGTGACCAGGCGACCCGCAGTCCGGTCAACTCGCGGTCGAGCGGCGCGGCGAACCCGGAGCCGGGCTGCTCGATCGCGATCGGCGAGCGTGGGTCGGGGCCGGCCTGCACGGATAGCAGCAGCGCCGCGTCGGCGACGGTGCGCGCTAGCGGCCCCTGAACGCTGAGGGTCGACCACGGCACGGCATCGGGCCAGCTCGGCACGCGGCCCGGCGACGGACGCAGGCCGACGACGTTGCAGAACGACGCCGGGTTGCGCAGCGACCCGCCCATGTCGCTGCCGTCCGCCAGCGGCGTCATGCCGCAGGCCAGCGCGGCCGCCGCGCCACCGCTCGACCCGCCCGCCGAGCGGGACAGGTCGTACGGGTTGCGGGTGAGCCCGAACACCGGGTTCACCGTGTGCGATCCGGCCGCGAACTCCGGCACGTTCGACTTGCCGAGCGTGATCGCGCCGGCCGCCCGGACCCGCTGCACCACGAGCTCGTCACGGTCCGGCACATTGTCGGCGAAGATGGGTGAGCCGTAGGTCGTGCGGATGCCCGCCGTGTCGTGCGTGTCCTTGTAGAGCATGGGTAGGCCGTGCAGCGGGCCGACCTCGGCGCCGGCCACGAGCGCATCGTCCGCGGCGGCGGCCTCGTCCAACGCGCGCTCGGCGGTCAGCGTGACGACCGCGTTCACCTGCGGGTTCGTCGCCTCGATGCGGGCGAGGTGCGCGTGCAGAACCTCTCGGGCGGAGACCTCCCGGCGCCGCAGCGCGCGCAGTAGATCGCGCGCCGACGCGTAATGCAGCTCCTCCATGCCCGGTGACGCTACCGGTCGCGCACCGCGCCACTGTGCCGGCGAAAGCAGGGCCGAACACCGCCGTCAGCTCGCTGTTAGGCCGGATCCGTCACGGTTAGCCCACCGTCACACGGGGTACAGATCTTACATCGTGAAATGGACGATTGCAGAGCCCAGGGCATGTCCGCGGTGACGCTCCGGAAGCCCTGTCTACCGGAAGGAGCATGGGAGATGCTCATCCTGCTAGGACTGATCTTGCTGTGCGGCAGCGGCGCATTCGCCGGCCTGCTCATCGCGTACAACCTGGGCGGCGGCCCGGACTACACCGCCACGATCTTCGGGGTCAGCCTGCCGACGCTCAACACTCTCGGGGTGTTCTGCACCGGAATCGCGCTGGGCCTGATCTTCTGCTTCGGGCTGTGGCTGATCGGCCTGTCACGCCGGGTGTGGGTGCGGCGGCGCGTCCGCACCGGAACTGTGGGCCGCGGCCCGATGGAGGATGCCGGGCACCCGGTGGTGTGACGCAGCGCGTGATGTGAAGAAGCGAGGCTGACGCGGAGGATCAGCGGTGACGACGGGGACTGAGCACACATCCGATGGGAGCGGCGTGCTCGATCGCCTCGACAACCGCCCGACAACGTCCTTCTACTGGTACCTCGCGACGCTGGCCTGTATCGGCGGGTTCCTCTTCGGCTACGACACCGCCGACATCGGATCAGCGCTCAACTTCGTTCCCTACCAGCTCGGCAGCTTCGCGACCGGCTACCTGGTGGCCGGCGCGTCCATCGGCGCCGCAGTGGGCGCCCTGCTCGCCGGCCCCGCGACCGACCGGTTCGGCCGGAAGTCGCTGCTGATCGCCGACGCCGGCATCTACGGCGTCGGCGCGATCCTTTCCGCGGTCACGGTGAACGCGGACATGCTGCTCGGATCCCGCACCCTGATCGGCCTCGCTGTCGGCGCCGACTCGGCGATCGCGACCGCCTACATCGCCGAGTTCGCCCCACGCCACAAGCGCGGCTCGCTGAGCATCATCCAGCAGTGGATGATCACGGTCGGCATTCTGGTGTCCTACATCGTCGCGGTGATCGTGCTGCAGACGATGCCCGGCTCCGCAGGCGGCCTGGACTGGCGGCTCATGTTGGGCCTCGGCGCGATACCGGCCGTGATCGCCTTGGCATTGCGGGCGAACATGCCGGAATCGCCGCGGTGGCTGATCGAGCACGGCCGCTTCGACGGCGCACGAAAGGCGCTCGAACGGCTAGGCCTGGAGGTCACCGACGACGAGGTGCGGCAGACCGCCCGCCAGCTCACCGCGCAGGAGCGTGAACGAAAGCGGCATACGCAGTGGACGCCGGGAGTGCGGCACGCCCTGATCGTCGTCTGCGTCTTCTTCTTCTTCCAGCAGGTCAGCGGCATCAATGTGCCCTTCTACTACGGCCCGCAGCTGATGGCCGGCATCCTGCAGGGCGGCTCGTCCAAGGTGAGCACCGAGATCGCCGGCGTCGAAGTCACCGCGATCATGGGCGCGGTCAACGTGTTCACGACCTACTTCGCGTTCCGCTACATCGACCGGCTCGGCCGGCGGGCGCTCTCCCTCGGCGGCTACCTGTTCATGTCGGCATTCATGCTGGTCGCCGCCGGCGGCGTCGCGTTCGCGGCGGGCCTGCCGAAGACCATCATCGTGATGATCGGCCTGAACCTCTTCATCGCGTCGTTCGCGATCGGCGTCGGCGGCACGGGATGGCTGCTGCAGGGTGAGGTCTTCCCGACGGCGGTACGCGGCCGGGCGGCGGCGATCTGCGCGTGCGTGAACTGGCTGTCGAACTTCCTCATCGTTCAGTTCTTCCCCGCCTGGCATAGCGCGATCGGACTGGCCTGGGTGATGGTCTGCCTCGCCGCACTCGCGGTCGGCGGCGCGCTGTTCGTCGCGCGATACCTGCCCGAGACGAAGGAGCTTTCGGTGGAGCAAGTGATCCATGTCTTCGAGCGGCAGGCCCGTGAGGAACATCCCCCTCTTTCGACGGCAGTCTGATGGCGTCGCAGAACGTCGCGCAGAAGCTGATCGCCGCACACCTGGTCAGCGGAAAGATGCAGCCGGGTGAGGAGATCGCCCTGCGCATCGACCAGACGCTGACGCAGGACGCCACCGGCACGCTGGTCATGCTCGAGCTGGAGGGCCTGGACCTGGACCGGGCGCGCACCGAGGTCTCGGTGCAGTACGTCGACCACAACCTGTTGCAGGCCGACAGCCGCAACGCGGAGGATCACGAGTTCCTGCGCTCGGCCTGCCGCCGATTCGGGCTCTGGTACTCCAAGCCGGGCAACGGCGTGTCGCATCCGACGCACATGCAGCGCTTCGGCGCGCCCGGCAAGACGCTTGTCGGCTCGGACAGTCACACGCCGGCGGCCGGCTCGCTGGGCATGCTGGCGATCGGGCTCGGCGGCATCGAGGTGGCCCTGGCGATCGCGGGCGAGCCGATTCACCTGCGGATGCCGCAGATCTGGGGCATCCGGCTGACCGGCAAGCTGCCCGAGTGGGTGAGCGCCAAGGACGTCATCCTGGAGATGCTGCGCCGCCACGGCGTCAAGGGCGGAGTGAACCGGATCATCGAGTACCACGGCCCCGGGCTGGCGCACCTGTCCGCGATGGACCGCCACGTCATCGCGAACATGGGCGCCGAGCTCGGTGCGACCAGCACGGTCTTCCCGGCGGACGAGCAGGTGCGGGCATTCCTTCGCGCCGAGCAGCGCGCGAACGACTTCGCGCCGATCACCGCCGACGACGACGCGGCCTACGACGTCACCGAGGAAATCGAGCTGTCCGAGCTCGAGCCCCTCGTCGCACAGCCCAGCTCCCCCGGCAACGTCGTTCCGGTAAGCAAGGTCGCGGGCACGCCCATCGGGCAGGTCGTCGTCGGCTCGTCGGCCAACCCGGGGCTGCGCGACTTCGCGATCGTCGCGGCGATCCTGCGCGGGCGGCAGGCACATCCCGGCGTCTCGCTGGACGTGAACCCGACCTCCCGGCAGATCCTGCAGGATCTCACCAAGATGGGCGCGACGCTCGACCTGATCGCCTGCGGCGCGCGGCTGCATCAGGCCGGCTGCCTCGGCTGCATCGGCATGGGGCAAGCCCCCGCGACCGGGCAGAACAGCCTGCGCACCATGCCGCGCAACTTCCCCGGCCGCACCGGCACATCCGACGACGCGGTCTACCTCTGCTCGCCCGAGACCGCCGCCGCCTCCGCGCTCACCGGCGAGATCACCGACCCGCGCGAGCTGCCGCGGCTGTTCGGCATCGACTACCCGAGCCTCGACCTGCCCGCGCAGTCCAGCGTCAACACCCAGATGCTCGAACCGCCGCTGCCACCGGACGAAGCGGCGAACGTGGAACTGGTGAAGGGCCCGAACATCGCCGCGCTGCCCGACTTCGACCCGTTGCCGGAGCGCATCGAGGCGCCGGTTGCGCTCGTCCTCGGCGACGACGTCTCCACCGACGAGATACTCCCGGCGGGCGCGAAGGCGCTCCCCTATCGCAGCAACATTCCCAAGATTGCCGAGTTCGCGTTCAGCCAGTTCGACGAAAGCTACGCCGAACGCGCCGGCGTGACGAAGGACGGTCCGGGGCACGTGCTCGTGGCCGGCGCGAACTATGGGCAGGGCTCCTCACGCGAGCATGCCGCGATCGCGCCGCGCTATCTCGGCCTGCGCGCCGTGGTCGCGGAGTCGTTCGCGCGCATCCACTGGCAGAACCTGGTCAACTTCGGGGTGCTGCCACTCGAGTTCGTCGACGCAGACGACCATGGCCGGGTGGAACAGGGCGACGTCCTGGTGCTCGACGGCATCCGCGACGCGCTGCAACGCGGTCCTGACGTCACCGTGCTCAACACCACCCGCGACGAGCAGTACGCGACCCGGCACCGGCTCTCGCCGCGCCAGGTCGACCTCCTGCTCCGCGGCGGGCTGATCCCCTGGATGCGCGACCGAACCGGCTCCGGCAATCGCTGATGATCTCAGGGTGACGCTCGCTCAGCGAGCACAAAGCGTAGATCACCCGGAATTGGCCGCGAGCAGGCCATCCACGGCGTCGACTACGTCCTCGGCACCGATCCCGGCCGCGTTCATCAGCTCCTCGGGCGTGCCGGAGCCGGGCATGCCCTGCACGGCGAGCATCCGTACCCGTAGCGGCTCGATGTGCCCGGCAACAGCGGCCAGCACCGCCGAGCCGATCCCACCCTCGATGCGGTGATCCTCCACCGTGACCAGGTTTCCGCCCGTCGCGGTCACCGACTGAATCAGGGTTTCCGCGTCCAGCGGCTTCACGCTGTACAGGTCGATGACGCGCGCGGCGATGCCCCGCTCGGCGAGCCGATCCGCGGCGGCCAGGCAGGTGTGCAGCGTGACACCGGCGCCGACCAGGGTGATCCGGTCGTCGCCGCTCGAGCGGACCACCTTGCAGCCGCCGATCGGGAACGCTTCGTCCGGGCCGTAGATCACCGGGTAGGCGCCGCGCGTCGTGCGCAGGTACACGATGCCGTCCCGGTCGACCATCTCGCCGACGAGCCGGGCACAGGCGTTGCCGTCGGCCGGATAGAGCACGGTCGAGCCGTAGATCGCCCGCAGGGCGGCGATATCTTCGAGCGCCATCTGCGACGGGCCGTCCTCGCCGATCTCGACACCGGCGTGCGAACCGCACAACCGGACGTTCGCCTGCGAGATCGCCGCCATCCGCACGAAGTCGTACGCCCGCGAGATGAAGGCGGCGAACGTGGACGCGAAGGGACGGTAGCCGAGCACCGACATCCCCACCGCGGTCGCGACCATCTGCTGTTCGGCGATGTACATCTCGAAGAACCGGTCGGGGTACTCCTGCGCGAACTCCTCGGCGTGGGTTGAGTTCGAAACCTCGCCGTCCATCGCGACGATGTCAGCACGCGCACCCACCGCGGCGAGCGCGTCGCCGTAGGCCTTTCGCGTCGCCAGCTTCTCGCCCAGTTCGTAGCTCGGCAGCGAGATGTCCTTCGACGGCTGCTGTGTGCGGCGCTCCGGCGCCTTTCGCTGGCCGGGACCGCGCACCTGAGCGTCGCGGCGGCCGCCGAGCGCGGCGACGGCACGCTCGGCGAGGTCGGCCGGAAACGCCTTGCCGTGCCAGCCACCCTTGTCCTCGACCTCGGGCACGCCCTTGCCCTTGATGGTGCGGGCGACCACCACGGACGGCGCGTCGGCACCGTCGGCGCGGGTGAGCGCGTCGTCGATCGCGGCAAGGTCGTGACCGTCGATGACGATCGGCGTGCAGCCGAACGCGCTGACCCGCCGCGCATAGGCCTCGAGATCCCACTGCAGCTCGGTCGGTCCGCGCTGGCCGAGCCGGTTGACGTCGACGATCGCGGTGAGGTTGCCCAGCCGGTGCTGGCCGGCCTTGTCCAGCGCCTCCCAGATCGACCCTTCGGCCATCTCGCTGTCACCGCAGAGCACCCAGACGTGAGCCGGGGAACCCTCCAGCTGGCGAAGGCCGAGCGCGATGCCCACGCCGACGGGCAGGCCCTGGCCGAGCGAGCCGGTGGCTACGTCGACCCATGGCAGCACCGGAGTGGGATGCCCTTGCAGTCGCGAGCCGAACCGGCGATAGGTGTCGACGAGCTCGCTGTCGGAGATCACGCCGGCGGCCTTGAACACCGCGTAGAGCAGCGGCGACGCATGCCCCTTGGAGAAGATCAAGTGGTCGTTACCCGGCGCGTGCGGGTCGGACCAGTCGTAGTGCAGGTGACGGCTGATCAGGACGGCGAGCAGGTCGGCCGCGGACAGACTCGATGTCACATGCCCCGAGGCGACCTCGGTGGCTGCCCGGATCGAGTCGACGCGCAGCTGGGTAGCGAGCTCGGCGATGTCCTGCAGCGGATGTTCGGCGGTCTGCTGGGCAGTGGACACGATCGATGGCTACCCCCGGGCCACAGCGGTCAAACGTTCCCGGACCGTGTGTCCAGAACGCAGCATCCGCCGAGTGGCGGACATCCGGGCGCCGCCAAATACCTCCACGCTTGTCGCAACAGGACATACGCCGTAGCGTTACAGAAAGTCCGCGCCCGGCCACCGGTCGCGGTGCCTCCCGCCGAGCCCGTCGCGGACGCCGTCTCGGCCGAGTGCAGATCGGCCGCTGGAGGTGCGGACCCCCCGATGCCTGTCGACCTCGCGACCGTCGTGATCACAGCGCCGGTTCCGTATGTCGTGAACTTCCTCGCCCAGCCGGGAAACGTGCAGCGCTACATGAGCGGCGCGGTCGCCCCAGGGTCGCCCCTGTCCAGCCACGCCCGCGTCCGCTCGGCGGGGATGCCGGCCAGGTGGGCCTTCGCCGCCGAACCGGCCGCGCACCGGTTCCGCTGGTGGCTGCTCGCGCCGTACCGCGCGGCCGGCAGCCTGCACGTCTACGGCGACTGCACCGTCAGCCAGCTCTGGCTAGCCGTCGAATCCGCGCCCGCCGGCGCGCTCGGCGAGGACGCCCAGCGCGCCGCCAGGGCGGTTCTGCACCGCATCCGCCGCTGCGTCGAAACCGATCTCGCGCTGCGCCGCGGCGACTGGCACCGGCAGCGCGAGCAGGGGCGCCAGCTCGACTCCACACAGCGCGCTGCCCCGCGCCCGGTGCTGCTGCGCACTGCATAGCTGCTCCCCCTCCCCTGGTCCCCACCCGGCTATCCGAGGGCTGGGGACCAAGTCCGTGATTAGCCCTCGCTCTGTGGGGAAGAACAAGGGACAGCCCGATCCACTTCGACGGAAGGACAGCCATGGCAGGCGAGGAAACCGGCGGCGTCACCGGCACGAAGGACAAGGACTACAACATCATCTGGTTCACCGAGGCGTGCCTGAGCAACGCGCTGCGGCTCGAGGCCTACATCAAGGATGCCGAGCGCGAGGGTGACAACGACCTGGTCGAGTTCTTCCAGCGGGCTCAGGCGGAAAGCCGCAAGGGCGCCGAGCAGGGCAAGCAGCTGCTTGCCTCCCGCCTGCGCGGCTAACCCCAGGTGCGCGGCGTGCTGCGTGAGCGCATCCTGAAAGTGTGGTCACGCCACGGACCGGATCGACCGCGCTTGGTGATGTAGGGTTCCCCGGCGCGTCGCCGCTGCGCGAGCCGCGGCAGCCCACCAGCGGCTGGACGGTTGGGCAGTGGCGCTGGCTGGTGCCCGCCACGGTCGCCGTCGGAGCTGCGGCGTGGGTGGCCGGTGCGCTCTCCGGACGCGCTCACGGCGACCAGCGGATCGCGCTGATTGTCGCGGGCGCGGTGCTGACCGCAGGCGCAATGGGCCTGCCGCTGTGGCAGCAGCGTCAGGCCGGTGAGGCCCGAGTCGACGCGGTCATCGCCGCGAGGTCGGCTCGGGCCGCGATGCGCGTTGCGCTAGAGGACGCCCTTGACCCGTTCGTACACCTCATCATCCGGCTGACCGAGGCGCGTGCCGCCGACAAGCCGCTGCTGCGCGGCGAGGCGATCCAGCTCGCGGTCACCACGATCGCGGCGCTCTCCGACGCCGAGCGGGTGCGGGTCTCCTACTTCGTCCATGACGCCGGCCCGCCGCGTTCGCTGCGTCCGGAGCGCTTCGCCGGACGCTACGGCGCGCCGAACGTCGTCTTCACCGAAGGGACGACGGCGGGCGATGCCGCGCTGCGGACCCTCGACCGCGGCAACTGGGTGTTCGTCGACGACACCGAGGCGACCCCACCACAGTTCTGGTGGGACCCGCAGCCGGCCTACCGAACCCTGCTGGCCGGCCCGGTTGCCAGTGAGCACACCGTCCACGGTCTGCTCACCCTCGACGCGCTCGGCCCGGGGGAGCTGGCGCAAGTGGACCTGCCGCTGGTCCGACTGCTGGCCGACCTGCTGGCGGCGGCGCTGTGCCATTGACGAGCGCCCGTGCCGGCTCCGCAAACCGGGCGGTCAGCAGCCCGCTTGATCCGGACGGCGGGTTGGGCATTGACTAGAGCAATACGCGTCTTCGACAGCACGGCGGTGACCATGATCGAGCCCCACGCGCTCAGCCCGGAACAGCGGATCGCCGCGATCCTGACCGACCCTGACGAGTACTTCGCGAGCGCCCGGGCGCGGGCCTGGTCGGTGGCCGAGGCGGAGGTCGACGCCGAGCTGGCGCTTCGGGCCGGGATGCGCCGCGGCGCGCACCCCAACGGCTCCCCGCCGCTTCCCGATTCGGCGCGCTAGCGGGCCGGAAGCCACCCGGGCAGCTCAGGAGGCGCGCCGGTCCCGACCGTGGTGGATGTAGAGCGCGCGGCGGTCCTTCTGCGCGACCGCGTGGTGCTCTGCCACCGGCAGCTCGTAGCGCACCTCGCGCAAGTGGTCACCGTACTGCCGTTCGGCGTTGTAGACCTTGTTGAACCGCACCAGCATCCGGGCGAAGTTCGTCTGCCCGTGCACCAGTCGCTCGCCGAGGATGCGCAGCGCGCTCGCCGCGGCCACGAAGCCCAGGTGCTTGCGCGCCAGCACCGCCTGGGTGCGGACCAGTTCGCGGTAGAACTCGGAAAGCGGCAGCTTGGTCGGCAGCACCGCGTGCTGGATGTCGAAGAGCCGGTAGTCGCGGGTGGTGAGCTTGCGCTGCTCGGTGTGCCAGATCTCCGTGCCTGGGTAGGGCGTCATCACGGTCAGGTGCACGATCTCGGGAACCGACTGCGCCCACTCGCGCACCAGCGCGAACTGGCGGGCGTCCCACTGCGGGTCGACGATCAGGTTGATCGCGACTTGCAGGCCCATCGCGCGGGCCGCCTCGAGCGCGTGGAAGTTCTCGTCGGGGTGCACCCGCTTGCGGTACAGCTCCAGCCCCGCCTCGTCCAGCGCCTCCATGCCGAGGAAGAGGTAGGTCAGCCCCAGCCGGCGCCACCGCTCGAACACCTCGGGGTGGCGCAGTAGCACGTCGGCGCGCGTCTCGAGGTAGAACTCCTTGTGCACCTTGCGCTTTTCCAGTTCGGCGGCGATGGCGTCGCCGTGCTCGGGACGGATGAACGCGACGTCGTCGACGATGAAGATCCCCGGCTCGCGGATCGAGGCCACCTCCTCGGCCGCGGCTTCGGGTGTCGCCTTGCGGTAGCTGCGACCGTAGAACGTCCACGCCGAGCAGAACGAGCAGTCCCACGGGCAGCCGCGGGTGAACTCGACCGATGCCGCCGGGTCGAGCACACCGATGAAGTACTTGCGTCGGCGGCGCATCAGATCCCGCGCTGGGCGCGGCTCGTCGATGCTCTGCATCAGTTCCGGCGGCGGGCCGGAGCCGTCGAGCGTGACCACGCCCGGCACCTCACGCGCCCCGCCGTCGCGCCAGGCCGACAGCAGCAGCGGCGTCGCCGGCTCGCCTTCGCCGCGGATCACCGCGTCGATCGCGCCGTCGGCCTGGGTCAGAACGTGCTCGGCGATGAACGAAACCGAATGTCCGCCGACGAAGACGAAGCAACCGGGCAGCATCGCCTTGACGTGCCGGGCCAGGTCGATCACCTCGGGAACGTTGGCCAGGTAGTTCAGGCCGAATGCCACCGCCTCCGGCTGGAACTCGGCGAGCTCGCGGTCCAGCTCGGCGTGCGTGAAGACCTGCAGGTCCAGCACGCGCACGTCGTGCCCGCCGGCGCGGGCGGCGGCGGCCGCGCGCTCCAAGCCGAGGGGTTCCAGGCGCAGGAAGAGTTCGGAGTACAGCAGGCAGCTTGGATGAACGAACAACGTACGCATACCGACCTTTTCCCGGCTGATCGCGAGGCTAAACCCCCCGAATGCCGCCGGTGACCAGCAGGGGTCACCGACTCCGGCGGAACTGCTTCGTGATCAGGTCTTCCCCGCGAGTGACCGGTTGGGCCACCGCGAGGCGAGCACAACCGGGGAAGACGTGATCAACTCAACCGGCCGGAAAACGTCGGCGCCGCGACGCACGCGTCGGACGAATCGAATTGTGCGGTCGAGGGCACGCTCCCCGGTAAGGCGGCGACGGCGCCCGGGTGTCCGCCGCGCCGAGGACCCCGCCGGACAACTAGGCTCCGGCGGGGCCCGTCCGTTGCTGATGCCGTCCTGGAGGTGCCGGTGCGCGAACCGCCGCCCGCGGGGCCCGCGCGGGCAAGGTCGCCGCGCAGGTGGCCGAACTCAGCCGCCGGGTGTTCGAGCTCTACGACGATCCGGCCGCCTGTGCCGCGGCGGCCGGCCTGAGCTACGTCAGCCTGGACGAGGATCCGACCGGAATCTGCCGGCGGCGCCGGGGTCGCGGCTTCTCCTACACCGACGCCAGCGGGCGGCCGGTGCGCGAGCCTGACGTGCGAGCGCGGATCGCCGGGCTCGCCATCCCGCCGGCCTGGCAACAGGTGTGGATCTGTGCCGACCCGGACGGACACATCGCCGCAATCGGCGTCGACGACCGCGGCCGGCGCCAGTACCGCTACCACGACCGGTGGCGCCAACTGCGTGACGTGCTCAACGCCTACCGGCTGATCCGGCTCGGGGAGCGGCTGCCCGCCGTGCGCGACCACGTCCAACAGCAGCTGCGCCGCCGGACGCTCGACCGCGACCGGGTGCTGGCCGTGCTGGTGCACATCGTCGACCGCCACGGCATCCGCATCGGCGGCGAGGAATACGCCGAGGAGAACGAGACGTACGGGCTGACCACGCTCACCCGCCGCCACGTCAAGGTGCGCGGCGACTACGTCGAGCTCAACTTCCCCGCCAAATCGGGCCGGATCGCCCAGCACACCCTGCGGGACCCTCCGGTCGCCCAGGTGGTCGCTCAACTCGCTGCGCAACGGCACCGGCGGCTATTCACGGTCGACGGCGTGCGGGTGGACGCCGCCGACCTGAACGCCCTGCTCGCGGCGCTCACCGGTGAGCACGTCACGGCCAAGGACTTCCGCACCTGGCGGGGCACCGTCGTGGCGTTCGACTTCATCCGCGCCCGGTTGGACAGCCGTGACCGCGACAGCGTCGCGGTGGCCGCGGTCGACGCCGCCGCTGCTGCCCTGTCGAACACCCGCGCCGTCGCGCGGGCGCACTACGTTCATCCCGACGTGCTGGAGAGCTACCAGAGCGGGCGCCTCGCCGACGACCTCGCCGCGGCGCGCCCCGCTCGCTCGCCGTTCCTCGCGCCGGACGAACGGGTGCTGCTGGGGCTACTGCGCAGGCTGCTCGTGCAGCGAGTCGGAGGAGACTCCGGGATCGCTCCTGTCGGCGCGAAGGAGGTCGTCCTCGGCTGACTCGGCAGTCGACGGCATGGTCGGTGCCTGTGGCCCCTGCGGCGGGCTCTTCTCGCCCGGCGTGATCAGCCAGCGACCGAACCCGTCCGGATCGTCGGTGTCCGGGTCGTCGGTCGGTAGCGGGTCGCCAGTCGCACCCGGCTCGCGAGGCTCGCCGCCGGCTGGAGCGGGATCGTCGTCTGCGCGTGTCACGTGGCTGTTCCTTCCCGGTCCGGTCCGGCCGGCAAACGGCCGGCGTTTCGCGCGCGACGCCGCCGGGAAGCCAGTAACCCGTGACCCGAGCAACCAGAGGAGCGCCACATGAGCGAAGAGCAGACCGACGACGTCCCGCAGCTCGACCGGATCACCACTGACGACCCGACCGGGCAGGGGAATCCCGGCAAGTCGCAGCGACGGTACGAGCCGGGCGGCGACGCGGCCGACCGTGAAGACGGACCGGAGTCCGCTGACGTGAGCCAGGGTCCCGATCCGTACGAACAGCAGCGGGGACGGATCCGCTCCGGGCCGCCCGACGGCGCGCCACCCGCATAGGCGCCGCGCTGGATCGTGGGCGTCAGGCGCCTGGGTCGGGATCGCGGTGCCCGGCCCGGCGCCCCTCGCTGCCGAAGAACTTGCCGAACGCGCGCTTGGTGCGTTCGACGAAGCCGGTACTCTCCGGTGGCTGCTCGCCTGACGACGGCTGCTGCGGCTCTGGCCTCGGCGACTCGCCGGATCCGGGCTGGTTCTGGTCCATAGCGATCTACCTTCCCTCGGCGGCGCGGCTGCTAACCACATCATCGGTACGCAGTGCGGCGTCGTCGGCGAGCGAAGCCGCGACCAACTCGCCGACTTGCGAGATGTCGGCCTGCGCGGTTCGCCGCGCATGGGCGAGCGCCGGCACGAGCGCGCCGGAGCGGCATCGCTCGAACTCGGCGTCCAGGGCGGTTGCGCTGACCTGCTCGGCGGGCAGCACGGCCGGCCAGCCCAGGCGCTCGGCCTGCCGGGTGACCTTCGCCCCGCCGATGATCGGGTCGCAGACGATCGGCGGCACGCCGAGGCGGATCGCCCGCACCATCGCGTGCAGCCGGGAGGTGACCACCACGTCGGCACGCGCGATCAGCGACTCGACCTGCGCAGGCGTGCGCACGTACCCGTCCCGGTACTGGTCCACCTCCACCTCGAACCACGGGTGCCGCCGCTCGCCGAGCCAGCGGCAGATCGCGGCGGTCACCCGGTCGGCTGCCGTCGACTCGCGGTACTCGTCCTGCTGCGGCGCGACGGCCACTGCGACCAGCGGCGCATGCTGCACCGGAGCGCCGGCGGCGAGATCGGCCCGGACGGTGTGAGTGCTGTCGCGTTCCCATACCCGGTGAAAGAGCCGGCACGCCGCCTGGTCGATCACCGAGACGTTCAGCGCCCAGCGCTGCACGTCGGCGAAGCGGCGGGCGAGCTCCCGCAGCAACGGGTGGTCGGTGAGCGGCCCGCCGACGAAGACCAGGTGCGTGTAGCTCGTCGGATCGACCTGCTGCCAGTCCACCGGACGGTCGAGGAACGGCGCCCACGCCACGTCGTACGGCACGCCGAGATCGTCCAGCCACCCGGTGACGGTCAGCGCGGCGAGCTCGTCCCCCACCGTCGCTACCACATCGGCGAAGCTGAACCACCCGGTGAGCAGGGCCCGGGTCATCCGGCTACTGCGCCGGCCAGTCGGACTCCCCGATGACGTGCACCGCGGCCTCCTCGGCACTGGACGCGTAGCCCGCCGGCCCGACGTCGTCGGCGATCTCGTCCGGCTCGCGGTCCGGGTGGGCGCCCTCGTCCGGCGCCACCAGGCGGCCGGAGCGCGGTGCGGCATCCTCGAGCGGCACGTCAGCGGGCGTGACGTCGGGCTCCTCGGCGCGCAGCCGCTCGTCCAGCGACTCGCCCGCGCGTTCCTCGGCGGGCGTGGGCGCGTCCCGGAGGCTGTGCGGCTCGCGATCCGGCGGCGAGTACCCGGTCTGCATGATCTCGTCCGGGTCGTCGCCGGTGAGGTCCTCGATCGGGTCGAGGTTCTCCGCGTCGCCGACGGCGTCGCCGGACTCGTAAACGGTGTCTCCGTAGATTCCGCTGTCGGACATGAGCGCAGTCTTCCCGCCCAGGTCCGAGGGCATGCAGCATTCGGGCACCGAACGGGTATCACCCAGGCATGCAACGAGGAAGCGACAAGCATGGCCCGCGGCTGGACGACGAGATGGAGAAGGAGACCGAGAGCATCGTTCGCGGCGTCGGCGCCACGCACATCGAGCCGTGGCGACAGACCGAGCCGCTCGACCCAGACCCCGAGGACGAGGAGGAGCCGCCGCCGCTCGGACGGTACGAGGAGCCGCGCGGCGAGCAGCCCGATTGATCGGCTGCTGATGCGGGTAGGACGCCCACGAGGTCGACGACGGACGTGTCGACGAAGGAGGAGGCATGCCCGCAAGGGAGGAGATGCCCTCGACGCTGAAGCGTTCGCCCGCGAAGGCGCAGCGGACATGGGCGAAGACACACGACTCCGCGGTGGAGGAGTACGGCGAGGGTGAGCGGGCCCACCGAACCGCGTACGGCGCGTTGAAGCACTCGTTCGAGAAGGTCGGCGACCACTGGGAGCCGAAGGCCGGCGGCCGCAAGGGTCCGTCGGATCGGCAGAGCGCGAAGACCGGCGCGGCGGCCCGCCGTGGCGGACCGACCGCCGAGGGGGTCGATGCCAACGCGCCGATGAGTCACCTGCGCGAGCTGGCCCGCAAACTCGACGTCCCGGGGCGCTCGACGATGAACAAGAAGGAACTTGTCAGCGCCCTGAAGAAGGCCAACCGCAAAGCGACCGCTCGTGCCAGCCGCTGAGCAGCGAGAGGTCGTCGCGGTCACCGGCGCCAGCGGCGGGATCGGCCGAGCCGTGGCCGCTGCGTTCGCGGCGCGGCATGCCACGGTTGCCCTGCTCGCTCGGGGTGATGAGGGCCTGGCCGGCGCGGCGAGTGACGTCAAGGCGGCCGGCGGAGAGCCCCTGACGATCCCGGTCGACGTCGCCGACGCGGACGCGGTCGAGGCCGCGGTCGAGCGGATCGAGTCCGAGGCCGGGCCGATCGACGTGTGGGTGAATGTCGCGTTCTCCTCGGTGTTCTCGCCGTTCTGGCAGATCGAGCCGGCGGAATACCGCCGGGTCACCGAGATCAGCTATCTCGGCTTCGTCTACTCGACGATGGCCGTACTGCATCGGATGATGCCGCGCGATCGCGGCACGATCGTCCAGGTCGGCTCGGCGCTGGCGTATCGGGGCATCCCGCTGCAGACCGCGTACTGCGGTGCCAAGCACGCCATCCAGGGTTTCAACGAGGCGCTGCGCTGCGAGCTGATGCACGAGAAGAGCAACGTGCACGTGACGATGGTGCAGATGCCGGCGGTGAACACCCCGCAGTTCTCCTGGGTGCTCTCCAGGCTGCCCAAGCACCCGCAGCCGGTGCCGCCCATCTATCAGCCAGAATCGGTCGCGCATGCGGTGCTGTACGCCGCCGACCATCCCAAGCGCCGGGAGTACTGGGTAGGGACGAGCACGGCGCTGACCCTGGCCGCCAACGCGCTCGCTCCCGGCCTGCTCGACCGTTACCTGGCCCGCACCGGCTTCGACTCGCAGCAGACCGACCACTACCGCGACCCGAATACCGCCGCCAACCTGTGGAACCCGGCCGACGGGCCGCAGGGCAAGGACTACGGTCCGCGCGGCATCTTCGACGACGTCGCGCACACCAGCGACCCGCAGTTCTGGGCGTCCCGGCATCACGGCGTGCTGGCGGCGTGCGGTGCGGCCAGCGGGGTGCTCGTGGGATCGGTCGCGGCGGCGCTGCGCCGCCGGCGCTGAGGGACGTCGATGAGTGCTTGCCCGAAGAGCAGGTAATCGATGATCCGGATGGCCCGCGGGCTCGGCGCGCTCACGTGCACCGCCGGCCTCGTGCTGGTCGCCCGCCCGGGTCAGGTGGCCCGGGCGGTCAGCCGGGGCACCCCGCCGGAGGCGCGAATCGTGCGCCTGCTCGGCGCCCGGATGCTGCTGCAGGGCGCGCTGCTCGCGGCCCGGCCCGACCGGCGACTCGCGGCGGCCTGTGCTGCCGTGGACGGCACACACGCCGCCAGCATGGTCGCCGCCGCGGTCCTGCTGCCCCGGTATCGACGGGCCGCCCTGCTCTCCGCGGGCGTCGCCGTAGGGTCCGCGGCGGTGAGCGCGATGATCGCCGGGCGGCCGCATGCCTAGCCGGCCGACGACCCCGTTCCCACCGCACGTCCTGCGCGAGTACGCGGTGATCGCGGACGGCGAGCGCGGCGCGGTGATCGGTCCGCACGGCGAGCTGGTCTGGCTGTGCATCCCGAGCTGGGAGAGCGACGCCGTCTTCGCCGCGCTGATCGGTGGCGGCGGTTGCTACGCCGTCACGCCGGCGGGCCGGTTCGTGTGGGGCGGCTACTACGACGAGGGGACGCTGATCTGGCGCAACCGCTGGGTCACCGAGGACGGCGTGGTGGAATGCCGCGACGCGCTGGCCTTCCCGGCCGATCCGCACCGCGCCGTGGTGCTGCGCCGCATTCTCGCCGACGATGCGCCGGCCCGGGTGGATCTCTGGCTGCATCCGCGCGGCGGCTACGGCACCCGCCCGCTGACCGGCGTCAACCACAGCAAGGGCATCTGGTCCGGCCGTACCGGTGGCGTCTACTGGCGCTGGACGGGCGCGACCGGCGTGCGCCAGCAGTCGGGCAAGGGGCTGCTCGGCCAGCTGCGGCTGCCGGCCGGGGCACAGCACGACCTGGTCCTCGAACTCTCCGACCGACCGCTGCCGGACAACCCGGTCGAGCCCCGGACCGCGTGGGAGGCCACCGAGAACGCGTGGCGCTCCGCCGTGCCGGCCCTGGACAACTGCCTGGCACCCCGCGAGACCCGGCACTCCTACGCGGTATTGCGCGGGCTCACCGCCGCGAGCGGCGGCATGGTGGCCGCGGCCACCACCTCGTTGCCGGAGCGCGCCGAGCAGGGCCGCAACTACGACTACCGATACGTGTGGATCCGCGACCAGTGCTTCGCGGGGCAGGCGGTCGCCGCCGCCGGCGGGCATCCGCTTCTCGACGACGCGGTGCGATTCGTCACCGCACGGCTGCTCGAGCACGGCCCCCGCCTCGCCCCCGCCTACACGACGAGCGGCGGCCGGGTGCCGGATCAGCGCCAGATCGACCTGCCCGGCTACCCCGGCGGGTACGACCTGGTGGGGAACTGGGTCAACAAGCAGTTCCAGCTCGACGCGTTCGGGGAGTCGCTGCTCCTGCTCGCGGCAGCCGCCCGGCTGGACCGGCTCGACGACGACGGATGGCGGGCCGCCGAGGCGGCGGCCGGAGCGATCGGCCAGCGCTGGCAGGAACCCGACGCCGGCATCTGGGAGATCGACGACCGGCCGTGGACGCACAGCCGGCTGACCTGTGCGGCCGGGCTGAAGGCCGTCGCCGCGGCGCGCTCCGGGTCGGCGCACGCCGCCGACTGGCTCGCCCTGGCCGACCGGATCGTCGCGCACACCGCCGCGCACGCGACCCAGCCCTCCGGCCGCTGGCAGCGCTCACCCGACGATCCCGGCCTGGACGGCGCGCTGCTGCTCTGCGCGCTGCGCGGCGCGATCCCCGCCGACGACCCCCGCTCGATCAGCACCCTCGCCGGGTACGAGGAGGAGCTCTGCGAGGAGGGTTATGCCTACCGGTTCCGCCACGACGAGCGCCCGCTCGGCCAGGCGGAGGGCGCGTTCCTGCTCTGCGGGTTCCTTATGGCGTTGGCCACCCACCAGCAGGGCCGGCCGACCGACGCGATCGGCTGGTACGAGCGCACGCGCGCCGCGTGCGGTCCGCCGGTGCTGTACTCGGAGGAGTTCGACGTCGCGCAGCACCAGCTGCGGGGCAACCTGCCCCAGGCGTTCGTGCACGCGCTGATGGTGGAGTGCTCGGCCCGCCTGGCGCCCGATATCAATCGCTGAGGCGCAGCCACTCAGCCGGCGTCGGCGGCGGTCTCAGCGACGCCGAGCCGGTCGCGCAGGGTCGCCAGGCTGCGCGCGATGAGCCGCGACACCTGCATCTGCGAGACGCCGACGATGCCTGCGATCTCGGTCTGCGTCTTGCCGGCCAGAAAGCGCAGCATCAGGATCTCCTGCTCGCGCGGGGGCAGCGTCTTGATCGCCGGCAGCAGTAGCGCGCGCTGCTCCACCCGCTCCAGCGGCTGGCTCGTGTCGGCGAGGGCGGGATGGTCGCCGCGGCCGGACCCGGGCTCGGTGAGCGCGTCGAGCGGCACACCGGCGTAGCCGCGCGCCGCCTCCAACGCGTCGAGTACCTCGTCCTCGCCGAGCCCGGCCCGCTCGGCGAGTTCGGCCACCGTCGGGGCTCGGCCGAGCTCCTGGCTCAGCTCCGCGCGGGCGCTGCCCAGCGTCGTCTGCAGCTCCTGGGCTCGGCGCGGCACGTGCACCAGCCAGCCGGTGTCACGAAAGTGCCGCTTGATCTCCCCGACGATCGTCGGCGCCGCGTACGTCGAGAATTCCACGCCCCGCTCCGGGTCGAAGCGGTCGATCGCCTTCAACAGCCCGATCGCGCCGACCTGGACCAGATCCGCCACCGGCTCGCTGCGGCCGCTGAATCGTCGCGCCAGATACTCGACCAGGGGCAGATGCATCTCGACCAGCCGGTCGCGTACCCGCCGCCGCTCGTCGCTGTGCGGAGGCAACTGGTGCAGCAGCGCCAGCATCGCCGTCGCCTGCGCCCGCGCCTCCCCGGGGTCGCCGCGACCGCTCACTGCGATTGAGCCTCGCGCCGCTTACTCATGGCCACGGCGAGTACGTCATCGCTCTCGACGACGCTCACCGGGGCGACCAGCGCCTCGAGCACCGTCCAGGCGAACCCGCTGCGGTCGATCTCCGCTCCGGCCACGGGCGGCACCGTGACCTCGACTTCCAGCTGTCCCGCACCCGCGATGAACCGCGCCGTCAACGAGCTGTGCGCAAGCGCGTGGGGCAGTAGCAGCGCGCACGCCTCGTCGACGGCGATACGTAGATCCTCGATATCGTCGATGGTCAGATCGCAGCGTGCGCCGAGCCCGGCGACGAGCATCCGCACGCAGACGACGTACGCGGGGTCGGCCGGCACCCGCAGTTCGACCTCTCCGTCGACCGAACGCCGGGCGTTGTGCTGCGAACTCTCGGCCGCCGCGGCGACGTCCCGGTTGTGCTGGACGGCCATCAGGACACCGACCGGTTCACTGTGCCGCCGTCACGGTAAGCGTTGCGCGGCACGGTGGAGGCTGTCTGATGTCTGTTCATCGGCGTGCTCTCCCTGCCCGTCCTGACCGCCCGCCGATTGCGGACGGTCCGGTGTCGGCGGCGGATTCGGCGGCGTGGGCAGCGGATCTGGCGTGATCGGCGGCACCCGCGGGCTCGGGTCCACCGGGGGGACGCGTGGACTCGGGTCGACTGGTGGCACCGTCGGACTCGGCGCGGCCGGCTCGGTCACGACACTCCATCCTCCGTCCGTCGATGCCGACGGGCTCCGCTGCGCGCTGGCATTGGCTTCCGGCTCACTGCCTACCCGCTGCCGCACCGGGGCAAACTGCCCGGGCGGGTTCAGCCCAGGTCGATCAGCGCGAGGCCGATGTCCGGGCGCATCGTCTTGCGCAGGGACGCGGGCGACTCGCGGACGATCACCTCGAGCGTCGGCCAGACCTCGGCGCTGCGCAGCCAGCCCGCAGGTGCATGCCCATGTCGTGCTCGGCCTCGCCGACGGCAGCGTGCGCGGCGGTGAGCTCGTTCTCGCGGGCGAACCGGGTCAGGGAGTCGAACGCCTCGTCGCCCGGATCGCAGACAACCGCGAAGCTGCGCACCGGACCGCTCTGGAGCTGCTTGACCTTCACTGCGCCTCCTCGTGAGATGCAGCGGGCTCGGGCAGGACGGCGAGTGCCCGCCCGGGTCCGCCGGTGCCGCCGACCAGCCGGATGGGCAGGAACAGGAACCAGGCGCCGCGGGCCGGTAAGGCGGCGAGACCGGTGAGCGCCTCGACGTAGACCATGCCGCGGGTGAGGCCGGCCAGGTGGGCCGGGGCACCGTCCTGCGCCGCTCCGACCGACGGCCCGTCGGTGCCGAGGCAGCGGACGCCGCGCTCGACGAGCAGGTCGATGGCAGCCGGGCTCGGCGCCGGCCAACCGGGCACGGACCCGCGGACGAGCACGTCCTCGGTGTAGCGCGCCGCCTCGTCACCGGTGCGGTAGCGCGTGCTCCAACCGCTGCGCAGCAGCACCACGTCGCCGGAGCCGAACTCGCCGTGCGCGCGTTCCCAGGCGAGCAGCTGGTCGCTGCCTATCGGTGGGCTCGACCCTGGCTGGGCAGGCGCCGGCGCGACGTCCACCACCGCGGCGGCCCCGCACGCCGCGAGTAGCGCCAAGCCATCCACGCCGATCGCCCCGCCGGGCCCCGCGTTCGGCAGGCCCGAGTCGGCGGGCGGGACGAAGTGGCGCGGCGCGTCGACGTGCGTGCCGACGTGCTCGTCCATCACCAGCCAGCGGGTCTGGTAGGCGCCGCCCATCCGCGGGTGGACGGGCTGCACGCCGTCCCGCTCGGCGAACCAGGTCCACACGGTGGCCCGGAAGGGCATGTGTCCGGGCCAGGTGCACGGCAGTTCCTCGGCGAGCGGCACGGTCAGGTCGACGACGCGATGCCGGGCGAAGATGTCGGCCAGCTGGTCGGCGAGGTCGGCGCCCGGCACGGTCATGACGACGGGGCGGCCGCGCGGTCGCGGCGCCGCAGGCTGCCTGGGTCATACGGCCCGCGGACGGTGAGCAGCGGGCGGCGGCGGCGGAACCGCCGCTGATCGAGCAAACGCGCCTGCTCTTCCAGATCCGGTGACCACGGCCGGCGGCTGCGGGCCACCCATCCGGCGCCGGCCAGGGTCAGGGCCAGCCCGCGCAGGTAGTCACGGTTCTTCGGCGTATCCGCCAGGGTGAATGCCGTCCAGCGCAGCGCACCGGGCAGCGGCCGATGCAGCCACGCGTTCCACAGGGTGTTGCGCATGCCGAATGCGCGCAGGTACGGCGCGTTCGCCTGGCTGGGCTGGTGGCGCATCACGATCTCGGGCACGTAGCGCATCTGCCAGCCGAGCCGGGCCAGCTTGAACGCGAGCGTCTCCTCCTCGCCGCCGATGAAGAACCGCGGGTCGTAGCCTCCGGCCTGCTCGTACGCGGCGACACGGACGATCACCGCGCCGGCCATGAAGCTCAGCAGCACCGTCCCGGGCATGCCGTGCCCGTCGGGCAGTGGGCTCTCGGCCATCTCCACGGAGATCGGGTCGAGCTCGCCGCTGTCGCCGACCAGGATCCGCGCGTTCACCAGTCCCAACCGGGGGTGCCGGTCGAGCAGGTCGGCCGCGGTCGCCAGCCCGTCGCGTTGGTACCAGCCGTCGTCGTCGCAGATCGCCACGTAGGGCGTACGGGCAGCGGCCACTCCGACGTTGCGGCCGGCCGCGCCGATGTTGCGCGGCAGGGTGATCACCTCGAGTTGCGGATACTCAGCGAGCACGCTAGGTGTCTCGTCGGTCGAGGCGTTATCGACGGCGATGACCGGCAAGCGCAGGGCGACCAGCTCGTCGAGAATCCGCCGCAGCCGGTGCGCGCAGTTGTAGGTCAGCAGCACGATGCTGACCCGCCGGGCGAGATCGTCCGTCATCGTCGTTCACCTCCTGGGCTTCGAGTTGGACGCAGGCGCGGAACGCCTCCCACACCGGTATGGCGAGCAGCGCCGGGTCCGGGTGATCGGCGTGCGGGTCGCCCCGGCCGTTACCGTGCCACACGACCCGATGCCGCGGGTCGGCCGGCGGGCCCCAGACTGCCGGCGAGACCGGGCCGAACAGCGTCACCGACGGGGTGCGGTAGTTGGCCGCGGCGTGCGCGACGCCGGTGTCGCCGCTGACGACCAGGCGGGCGTGCGCGACCAGGGCGAGCAGCTCGGCCAGGTCGAGCGGCCCGGCGTCGTGCACCCGGGCCGCGCTGGCCACGGCGCGCGCGATCTGCTGCTCCGCCGGTCCGGCGGTGATCAGCGGCCGGTGCCCCGCGGCGCGCAGCATGATCGCCAAGGCGGCGAAGCGTCCCGGCGGCCAGCGCCGCGCCGCCGCCTTCGCGCCGACGTGCACGACGGTGACCCCACGGGGGACGTCCTGGCCGGGCGGGACGGGCAGCATGCCGGCCACGCCGGGCCAGTCCCGCTCCGGCAGCTGCAAGCCTTCCGCGACGAGACGGCACCAGCGATGCACCTCGTGCTCGTCGTCGCGCCACTGCGGGCCGCCGGCCTGGAAAGCCGGCGGGCCGGCCTGGAAGGCGAGCAGGCGGCGCGGGGCGTGCTCGGCCAGCAGCCGGCGGCTGGCCGGCCCGTTGCCGTGCAGGTCGATCGCCAGCTCGGCGCCGCGCGGCGCAGCGTCGATCGGGTCCAGCTCGTGCGCGTGAACGGTGTCGTCGACGAGCCCGCTCAGGCGCGCCAGGTCGTGCAGCTCCCGCGGCGTGGCCAGGACGATCTCATGCCCCGGCAGCGCCCGGCGCAGGAGGGACAACGCCGGCAGGCCGGTCAGGAAGTCGCCGAGGCCGAGCGCGCGGAGCACCAGGACGGTGGGGCGTGCGCTCATGAGCCGCCCCTTCGTGATTGCGCAACTTTCTCCCGCGAGGCGCCGGAGAAAGTTGCACGATCGTGAGCGGCGTGCAGGTAGCTGCGCTCGGTGAGCCGCGCCACCTGTGACCAGGTGTAGTGCTTGCGCACGCGCTGCTCGCCGGCCATTCCGTACGCCCGCCGGCGTGGCGGGTCGGCCAGCAGGTCGGCGATCACTCGGCCGGCCAGGTCCGGGGAGCGGGGCGGGAGCAGCGCGCCGGTCACGCCGTCGACGACGGTGTCGATCAGCCCGCCGACCGCGGCACCGACGACCGGCACGCCGCAGGCCATCGCCTCTAGCGCAACGATGCCGAACGGCTCGTACCAGGGCAGGCAGACCACGACATCGGCGGAACGGATCAGCGACGGCAGCTCGGCGTGGGGCACCTGACCGAGCAGGCGCACCCGGTCGCCGACGCCGGCGTCGCGGGCCGCCCGCATCAGCCGCCGCGCTTCGACATCATTGGCCAGGTCCGCCGCGGGAGGTCCGCCGGCGACGAGCAGCTCGGCGTCCGGTAGTTCGCGCAGCGCAACGATTGCGTCGTCCACACCTTTGCGTGGCACGAGACGTCCGATGACGAGCAGCCGCGGCCGGTCGCCGCGCGGGGCAATCGGCCCCTCCGGCACGAACAGCTCGGTGTCGACACCCGATGGGACCACGTCGATCCGCTGCCGCGACGCCCGCAGCGCCGCTAGCTCACGCACTTCGTCGGTGCAGGTCGCGACGATCCGCGTCGCCTCACGTGCGACCCGCGCCTCGATGCCGATCCGCTCCGGCGGGCTCGTGTCGGCGCGGCCCTGGAAGCGCCGCTTGACCGTCCCCAGCGCGTGAAACGTCTGCAGTACCGGGATGTTCAGCTCGGCCGTCGCCTCCAGCGCGGCCAGCCCACTCATCCAGAAGTGCGCGTGCACAACCGCCGGCGGCCTGCGCGCCAGTCGCCGGGCGAGCACCGCGGCGAGCGGCGGGATGTGCGGCAGCAGCTCGTCCTTGCCGACGGGTGCAGCCGGTCCGCACGGCAGGTGCTCGACAACCACCCCGGGGCAGAGCAGCACCCGGCTCGGCAGGTCCGGCGAGTCGCGCCGGGTGTAGACGACCACGCTGTGCCCGCGCTCGGCCAGCGACGAAGCGAGCGACGCGACATGCACGTTCTGGCCGCCGGCGTCGACGCCTCCGATCGCGGCCAGTGGGCTGGCGTGTTCGGAAACCAGGGCGACCCTCATCCGGGGTCCCCGGCGAAGCGTGAGCGAAGCGAGTGCTTCCTTTGGGTTTTCATCCGGTCACCTCCTCGAGCACGCTGTTCCAATCGGCGAGGAAACGCGCTAGGCCGTAGCGCTGCAGCGCGTACGCCCGGGCGGTCTTGCCGGCCAGCCGAGCCGCCTCGGGTTCGTGCAGGTAGCCGCGCACGGCGTCGACCAGCAGCCCCACGTCGGTGCTCACAACGCCCCCACCGGGTGGAACCGCCTCGACGACCTCGGTGCCGGCCAGCGCGACGACCGGCATGCCGAGCTGCATCGCCTCGATCAACGACAGACCCAGCGAGGTCCACCGCACCGGGTGCAGGTACACCCGTCGCCGGGCCAGTTCGGCGTGCATCGCGTGCTGCGGCAGGTCCTCGAATGCCCTTATCGGAGGGGGCAGTTCTCGCACGCCCATGCCGAAGACGTCGAGCGGCGCGGCCCTCGCGAACGCCGGCAGCAGGTCGGTGCCGACCATCCGGCCGCGGCGGCACGGCTCGTTCACCACGACGGCAGCGCGCGGCAGCTCGCCGGTGTAGCGCGGGCCCGGGTCGACGACGCCGTGCTCGATCACCCGAGTCGGCCCGCGGCCGCTGTCCCAGTAGGTCGCGTTGAAATGCGTGACGTGGACCAGCCGGATGTCGGCGCGGTCGGCGAGCGGGTGCCGGCTGGCCACCGGGTGCGGCTCGGGGGCATTGTGCTCGAGGTAGACGGCCGGCACGTCTCGCCCGGGCACGCGGCGCGTCCAGCTCTCGGCGAGCGCGAGCTCGTGCGGCCGCTGCAGCAGGATCAGGTCCAGCGGCTCGGTGGCGAGCTGGTCGGGCGTGCGCTCGACGACGCTCTCCGGCCAACGCCAGGTCCGCGCCCGGCCCAGCCCGTCCGGGCCGCGATCGGGTAGCACCGGGACGACGTACTCGTGCGGGCCCTGCACGAACGCCGTCGTCCAGCTGCCGTGGACGTGCCAGAGCAGGATTCTCATCCAGGGCCCCCGCGGGATCGTGGAGCGCCAGCGAAGCGATTTCGTGGGGTGGTTCTCATGCGGGGACGCCGATCCGCCGGGAAGCTAGCTGGTCGACGGCCGCGACTACCTGCTCGGCGGTGACGGAGCTGAGGCAGGGATGCCCGGGAACGGGGCAGGTTCGCGCGCGAGTGTCCCGGCAGGGCGCGGATTGCTCGCCGAGCACGACCGTGTCGGCGCCGTAGGGCGCCCAGCGGACGGCCGGCACGGTCGGCGCGAACAGTGACACCACCGGCGTGCCGACCGCCGCGGCCAGGTGCGCCGGCCCGGTGTTGGCGACCACGGCCACGGTGGCCCGCTGCAGCAGCGCGGCGAGGCCCATGACGTCCAGTTGGCCGCCGAGGTCACGCACCTGTCCGGGAAGCTGCCCCGCGCCGGCGACCTGCGCGGTCAGCTCCGCCTCCCCCGCACCGCCGGTGACCAGCACCGGCCAGCCACGAGCGGTCAACGTTGCGACGACCTCGCACCACCGCTGCTGCGGGTAGGCCCGCGCCGGCGCGCTGGTGCCGGGATGAACGGCCACATAAGGGCGTGCCGGCAACGCGATCGGCGCCGTCAACGGCTCACGCAGGGCGAGTCGGCCGTCGTCGCCGGCGGGCAACTCGAAACCGGCGGCCCGCGCGACGGCAAGCATCCGCACCGGCTCGGGCGCATCCGGCGGGGACGGCACCCGCACGTCGAGCAGCGCGCCCGGATAGTCGTCGCTGATCGCCGCGATCCGCTGCACGCCCGCCATCCGCAACAGCAGCGCGGTCGGTAGCGCCGATTGATGGAAGGACGTGAGGATCAGTGCGGTGCCCGCCTGCAGCGCTGCGATCTGCCCGACGACGCCGACGAGATCACCGCTGTCGACACTGGGCGGGTCGGCCGCGATCCACGGGCAGTTCCAGGTCAGCACCGTCTCGACGCCGGGCAGCAGCCGGGCCACCGCGGCACCGTGCGGTCCGGCGAGCACCGCCGCCGGTCCGCCGGCCGCCGCCACCGCGCGGATGGCCGGTCCGCAGACCAGCATGTCGCCCATGCCGTCGAGGCGAACGACCAGCGCGCGCTCGCTCACGGCCGAACCCCTGGCAGCACGGCATCGACCGCGTCGGGGAGCGTGGCGTACACCGTCGGCGCGGAGTCGATCTCACCCTGCTCGGTGGCGGTGGTCGGTACCAACACCGGGGATGCGCCGGCGCCGTGCGCGGCGTCGACGTCGGCGCCGATGTCGCCTATCAGCACGCACTGCTGCGGCGTCACCCCCAGCTCCGCGGCCGCCTCGCGCACCAAGCCGGGACGCGGCTTGCGGCAGTCGCAGCCCTCACCCGGCGCGTGCGGGCAGATCCGCCACACGTCGAACGGACCCAGCAGCCGTTCGACCCGCTCGTTCACGGCGTCGACCTGCTCGCGGGTCAGCGCGCCTCTGCCGATCGCCGACTGGTTGCTCACCACGCCGAGCGCGACGCCGGCGGCGCGCAGCCGGTCCAGCGCGGCGGCCGCACCGGGCATCGGCTCGACGCGGTCCGGGTCACCGTTGTACGGGACGTCGCGCACCAGCGTCCCGTCGCGGTCGAGCAACACGGCGGCGACGCGGTAGCGGCGCACCGCCGCCCACGACGGCGCGCGGCGGTAGCGCAACGTGCCGTGCAGCCAATGCGCCACCGCCGCCGGGGGAATCGCCGCGCTCGTCACCGTCATCGCGGCGACCTCGCGTGCGGTCCGCGGACCGGGCGCGATCCGGGCCCAGGCGAACTGCGCGGTGGCAGACGTCCAGCCGGCGGCGAGAACCGTGGCCAACCGGCGGCGGCGCGCGGCCGAGGCGGTGCATGTGGCGACGGCCATCGTCGTCACGAGAACGTGCATCGGCCGTCGACCGATCGTCGCGCCTGCTCGGCGGCGCCAGTCCCGGCCGTGCAGGCGCCGCATCAGCGCGTCGTCGGCGTTGCCGCGCTGCCGGGCCACGCTGATCCACCAGCTCTGCGGCCGAACCGGGTGCAGCGTGCGGCGGCTTCCGGTCGTCAACCGGCATCCGGCGTCGAGCACGCGCAGCGCGAGCTCGGAGTCCTCCCGGAAGGCGCGGGTGAACCGCTCATCGAAACCGCCGACTTCGCTCAGGATTGCGCGCCGGTAGGCCATGTCGGCGGTGATCCACCGCGCGCCGGCGAGGCCCATCGTCTGTCGCTCGGCGTCGGTGGGGCGCCTACCGGCGGGCGCCGGCACGGCCAGGATGCCTTGCACGCCGGCCACATCCGGTTCGGCCTGCTGCAGGTCGCGCTGCAGGTCGGTCAGCCAGGACGGCGTCACCTGCACGTCGTCGTCCAGGAAGACCACCCACTCCGCGCCCACCGCCGCGCGCCATCCGGTGTTACGCGCCGCCGCCGGGCCGCGACCGCCGGAGCGGCGCAGCGTGACCCGCCCGTCGAGCCAGCCCGGCGAGGCCACCCGCAGCGGGCCGTCCGGCCGGGGGCGGTCGTCGACGACGATCACGCGCGCCGGGCGCGGACCGTCGCACGCGCCCAGCGACCGGAGCAGCGTGGCGAGCGACGCGCGCCCGACCGTCGGGATGACAACCGAGACGGTCATCCGGGCCTCCGGAGCAGGAACGGCCCGATGGCCAGCACGTCCAGCGGCGTCGAGCCGAAGCACTCCAGCGCGTCGCGGATGTCGTCGACCATCGGCCGGCCGGCGGTGTTCAGGCTGGTGTTGACCACGACCGGCAGTCCGGTGCGCCGCTCGAATCCGTCGAGCAGCCGCCCGAGCGCCGGCTCGTCGCGACGGTCGACGGTCTGGATGCGCGCCGTGCCGTCGACGTGGACGACGGCGGGGATGCGCTCGCGCCAAGCGGGGTCGACGTCGTGCACGAACAGCATGTACGGCGAGGGAACCGGTCCGCGGCCGAACAGTTCGCCGGCCCGCTCCAGCACAACCATCGGCGCCACCGGGCGAAACTGCTCGCGTCCCTTGATCGCGTTGAGCCGCTCGAGGTTGTCTGCGCGACCGGGATGGGCGAGCAGCGATCGGTGCCCGAGCGCACGGGGCCCGTACTCGCTGCGCCCCTGGAACCACGCGACGATGCGGTCGGCGGCCAGCTCGGCGGCGACCGCCTCGGCGATGTCCGGCGGACGCTCGAACGGCAGCCGAGCCGTCCGCAGGGCCGCCTCGATCGTCTCGTCGCCGAATCCGCGGCCCAGCGCGGCCGTGTCCATCGCTGCGACCTGCTCGCCGAGCTCGCCGGCGACGGCCAGCGCGCCGCCGAGTGCCGTGCCGGCGTCGCCCGCCGCGGGCTGCACCCAGACCTCGTCGAACGGCGTCTCGGCGTAGATCCGCGAGTTGGCCACGCAGTTGAGCGCGACGCCGCCGGCGAGCGCCAGCCGGCGGGCGCCGGTCTGCTCGTGCAGCCAGCGAGCCAGTTGCAGCAGCGTCTCTTCCAGCACCGCCTGCAGGCTGGCGGCCAGGTCTGCATGATCCGCTGTCCACGCCTCCGCCGGATCCCGCCGTTTGGCCAGCACGTCCCAGTCGACCCCTGCAGCGACGAAGCCTCCGTCGCCGGTGGCGTGGACCAGCTCGCGCAGGTAGTCGAGGTGGCGCGGCTTGCCGTAGGACGCCAGCGCCATCACCTTGTATTCGTCGCTGCTGCGCAGGAAGCCGAGATGGTCGGTGGCCTCCTCGTAGAGAAGTCCCAGCGAGTGCGGCAAGAGCTGCGAGTAAAGCGGTTGCAGCTCGCCCTGCCGGTAATGACCGGCCAGGTGACTGTGCCGCTCGCCGCGGCCGTCCAGCACGAGCACGGCACAGTCGCCCCCGAACGGGGCAGCGAGCGCCGCGGACGCCGCGTGCGCGACGTGGTGCGCGACGTAGCGCAGCTTCGCCGGGTCGAGACCCGAAAGCGCCGCCGCCAGGAACTCCCCCGCGCGCTCGGCGTAGGTGTGCCGAAGGTGATCCCAGGGGTCGTGCAGGCCGAGCTGCTCCGGCGGCAGGTGCAAGGCCGGATCGAAGGAATACGTGATCGCATCCAGGTCCTCAGCCCGCACGCCCCCCTCGGCGAGGCACCAGCGAGCCGCCTGGTCCGGCGTCTCCCATGCAGCGAACGGCACCGGCCGCTTACCGTGCTTGCGCCGACTGAAGCGCTCCTCCTCCGCTGCGGCGACGGTCACCCCGTCGACGACCAGCGCGGCAGCCGGGTCATGGTAAATCGCGTTGACGCCGAGAATCCGCATTGCCCGTCCTATCGCGAGGATCGCCGACGCGCCGGCATCTTCGGCGCGCAGGCGACATCAGCGGCGGCGGTCGCCGCGTCATCCCGGCCGCTGCGGTTCAACGGCTCACTCAATCAGATATCACAGAGTTCCTCGACTCGCCACAGGGCTGCTGTTACCTGGCGCTGTGATTGGCCGGTCGGACATGCGGGTATAGACCGGGCATCGCGGCAGACGAGCCGCAGCCCCAGCCCGGATGGCCGGTCGTCGTCGCGCCCGGGTGGGAGTCCCCGAATGCCAATTGGTTCGGTCGAACGAGATCCGGCACCGCCGGAGTACGCCGATGATCTGGCCCGCGAGTTACGCCAGGCCATCGAGGGCGACGTGCGATTCGGACCTGGCGAGCGGGCGCTCTACGCCTACGACGCCTCGATCTTCCGGCAGGTTCCGATCGGCGTCGTCCTCCCGCGCCACGCGGGCGATGTCGAGGCGGCGCTGGGCGTATGCCGCCGCTTCGACGCCCCGGTGTTCGGCCGGGGCACGGGAACGGGGCTGGCCGGGCAGACGGTGAACGCTGCGGTCTGCTTCGACTTTTCCCGCTACATGGACCAGATTCTCGAACTCGACCCGGTGGGTCGCCGTGCCCGCGTCCAGCCCGGCGTCATCTGCGACTCGTTGCGCGACGCAGCCGAGGAGCACCAGCTGACGTTCGGGCCGGACCCGGCGACGCACGACCACGCCACGCTGGGCGGCATGATCGGCAACAACTCCTGCGGCACGCATTCGGTGATGGCCGGCAAGACCGTCGACAACATCGAAGAACTCGACATTGTCACCTACGACGGCACCCGGATGCGCGTCGGCCCGACCAGCGACCGCGAGCTGGAGCTGATCATCGCAGCCGGCGGCCGTCGTGGCGCTATCTACGAGGGGCTACGGCACCTGCGCGACACCTACGCCGACGTCATCCGCAAGGGCCTCCCCGACATCCCGCGGCGCGTGTCCGGCTACAACCTCGACGAGCTGTTGCCGGAGAAAGGATTCAACGTCGCCCGCGCCCTGGTGGGCACGGAGAGCACCTGCGCGCTCACCCTCGAAGCGACGTGCACGTTGGTGCACTCGCCGCCGGAACGCTCACTCGTTGTGCTCGGCTACCAGGACATTCCGTCGTCCGGCGACGACGTCGACTGGCTGATGGGCTTCGACGTGCTCGCCGTCGAGTTCACCAGCCGCCATGTCCTTGCGAACATGCACGCCAAGGAGATGAACTTCGGCGGCGAGGACCGGCTGCCCGACGGCAACGCCTGGGTGCTCGTCGAGTTCGGCGGTGACACCAAGCGAGAAGCCGACGCCAAGGCCGAGCAGCTGTTCTCCCAGTTGCGCTCCCGGCCGAACGCGCCGTCCTACAAGCTCTACGAGAGCCCCGACGACGAGACCGCCGTGTGGGAGGTGCGGCGGCACTCCGCCGGCACCACGCGCATGCCGATCGCCGCGGGCGGCCACAACGGCTGGCCGAACTGGGAGGACGCCGCCGTGCCGCCGGAACGCCTCGGTGACTACCTGCGCGACTTCCTAAAGCTGTTGCAACGGTTCGACTACGACGGGACGTTCTTCGGCCACTGGGGTCAGGGCTGCATCCACTGCCGGATCAACTGGGACCTGCGCACAGCGGAGGGCATCCGTCGCTACCGGGAGTTCATGGAGCTCGCGGCCGATCTGGTCGTCGCCTACGGCGGATCGCTCTCCGGCGAGCACGGCGACGGGCACGGTCGCGCGGAGCTGTGGCCGAGGATGTTCGGGCCCGAGCTGATGCGCGCCTTCGCGGACTTCAAGCGCATCTGGGATCCGGACGGGCGGATGAACCCGCACAAGCTCGTCGACCCGTACCCGCTCGACACCCACCTGCGCGAGGGCTCGGGCTACCGGCCGCTGCAGTTGAAGACGTCGTTCGCCTACCCAAAGGACGGCGGCAGCTTCACCGATGCCGTGGGGCGCTGCTTCGGTGTCGGTAAGTGCCGCCACATCGAGGGCGGCGTGATGTGCCCGAGCTACATGGTCACCCGCGAGGAGCGGCACTCCACTCGCGGACGGGCCCGGCTGCTGCAGGAGATGGCGCAAGACGGCGGCCCGATCCGCGACGGCTGGCGCAGCGAGGAGGTCAAGGATGCGCTGGACCTTTGCCTGGCCTGCAAGGGATGCCGCGGCGACTGCCCGGTGCGCGTGGACATGGCCACCTACAAGGCCGAGTTCCTGCATCACTACTACGCGCGCCGACTGCGCCCCCGGCAGGCGTACGCGCTCGGCCTGATCGACCGGTGGGCCGCAATCGGCTCGCGCACGCCACGGCTGGCCAACGCGATGCTCAACGTGCCCGGGCTTCGCAACGTGGTCAAGGCGGCCGGCGGTGTCGCCCAGCAGCGCACACCCCCGCGCCTGGCGCAGCGCACGTTCCGGGCCTGGTTCGACGAGCACCGGCCGGTGCACCCGGACGGCGAGCCGGTGCTGCTGTGGCCGGACACGTTCACCAACTACTTCGAGCCCGAGGTCGGCATTGCCGCGGTCAACGTACTCGAGGCGGCCGGCCGGCGAGTGGTCCTTCCGCGGCAGCGGCTGTGCTGCGGCCGACCGCTCTACGACTACGGGATGTTGACGCTCGCCCGCCGCTACCTGCGCCAGGTGCTCGCCGGGATGCGCGACGAGATCCAGGCTGGCCTGCCGGTCGTCGGCCTGGAGCCCAGCTGCCTGGCGGTGTTCCGCGACGAGCTGGTGAACATGCTCCCCGGTGACGCGGACGCGCAGCGGCTGCACGCGCAGAGCCTGACGTTGTCGGAGTTCCTTTCCGACAAGATGGACTGGCCGCTGCCGCGCCTCAACCGTCGCGCACTGGTGCAGCCACATTGCCACCACCATTCGGTGATCGGCTTCGATACCGAGCGCAAGCTGCTCGACGACATGGGTCTGGACGTCACCGTGCCTGACTCCGGCTGCTGCGGGATGGCGGGCAGCTTCGGCTATGAGGCCGGCGAACGCTACGACGTCTCGATGGCCGCCGGCGAGCGGGTGCTGCTGCCGGCCGTGCGCGCCGCCGACGACGACACGCTGATCGTCGCCGACGGCTTCAGCTGCCGCGGGCAGATCGCGTCCGGAACCAACCGCACCGGGCTGCACCTTGCCCAGGTGCTCGACCTCGCCCTGCGTGAAGGGCAGGGAACACCCAATCCATAAGTCACTCGCGAGAGGAACTGTCATGACGCAAGCACGTAACGGTGGGGTTGCGTACCCCGGCGACGGCGGAGCGCTGGCCACCCAGTGGGGAACCATGCATCACCGTTGGACGAAGGCGGGTCCGGTCGAATCGCACTTGCCCGATCAACGGGTGGACGAGCTACAGGAGGTCGCCGAGGCGTCCATCGGCGATCCGGCGGCGATGGCGCTGTTCGGCTTCGCCGTCGGCACGCTGCTGGTGGCGATTCCGTTCACCACCTTCCTGCCGATGAGCACGGTGACCGGGGCGATTCCGACCCTGCTCATCTTCGCCGGCCTCGCGCAGTTCATCGGCGGACTGCTCACCTACCGGAAGGGGAACACGTTCGCCGCAACGGCGTTCTGCTGCTTCGGCGCGAACAACGTGGTGGTCTCGGCGTTCTTCCTGTTCGCCGGAGCCGGTGCGCTGACGAAGGGCACCGGTGAGATGACCCTGCTCGGCATCAACCTGATCTGCTTCGGCTACATCGCATTGATGCTGTGGCTGGCGTCGCCGCGGTTCAACGCCGCGTACTTCCTGGTGCTGGGCGCGCTCTGGCCGGGCTACGCGCTGACCGGCATCTACAACGTCGGCGCGCCCACCATCATCGGGCAGATCGGCGGCTGGTTCCTCATCGTCTCCGCCGGGTTCGCGTTCTACGCCGCCGGCGCCTTGGTGCTGAACAGCGTCTACAGCCGCACCGTGCTGCCGATGATCCCGCTCTGGTCACCTGCGCGCGTCGAGAACACGCAGACCGAGCGGGTGGGGTAGGCGTCCGAGATGGCCGACGACAGCACCGCTTCCGACGTCCTCGTCGACCGGTTGATGGAGTGGGGGGTCGAAGTGATCTTCGGCCTCCCCGGCGACGGCATCAACGGCTTCATGGATGCCTTGCGCACGCGGCAGGACAAGCTGCGCTACATCCACGTGCGGCACGAAGAAGTCGCCGCCATGGCGGCGGTGGGCTATGCCAAGTTCACCGGCAAGCTCGGCGTCTGCTTCTCGACGTCCGGCCCGGGCGCGGCGCACCTGCTCAACGGCTTGCTCGACGCGCGCGTCGAGCAGGCCCCGCTACTGGCGATCACCGGGATGAGCTACCACGACCTGATCGGCACCAGCTACCTGCAGGACATCAACACCGACTACCTGTTCAACGACGTGGCGCTGTACAACCAGCGGATCATGGGGCCGGCGCATGTGGTAAACGTCGTCGACTACGCGGTTCGGACCGCGCTCACCCAGCGCGGTCCGGCGCACATCGCGTTTCCCATCGACTTCCAGTCCGCACCGGCCGACTCCGGGATGCGGTTCCGCCGCAACGTCCCGGGTCATACCTCGACGGCCTACCGGCCGCCGGCACGGGTGCCGCAGCGGCAGGATCTCGACGCCGCGGTGCGGCTGCTCGCCGACAAGACGAAGATCGCCATTCTGGCCGGCGCCGGCGCGCGCGGCGCGGGCGCCGAACTCGAGGCGGTCGCCGACAAGCTCGCCGCGCCGATCATCAAGGCGCAGCTGGGCAAGGACTGCGTCCCCGACGACAGCCCGTACACCACCGGGCCGATCGCGCTGGTCGGGTCACGCCCGAGCGAGGAGGCGCTGGAGCAGTGCGACGCGCTGCTCATCGTCGGCTCGACGATGCCCTACATCGAGTTCTACCCGGCGCCCGGTCAGGCGGCGTGCGTGCAGATCGACGACAAGCCGGAGCGGATCGGGCTGCGCTACCCGGTGGACGTGCCGCTCGCCGGCGACGCGCGGGCCACCCTCTCGGCGTTGCTTCCGCTGTTGGCCCGCAACGACGACCGCTCGTTCCTGGAGCAGGCGCAGCGCGGCATGGCCGAGTGGTGGGAGCTGATCGAGCACCGCGGGACGAGCACGGATGTGCCGATGAAACCGCAGGTTCCGGCGTGGGCGCTGAACGAGGCGCTCGCGCCGGACGCCATCGTTTGCGGCGACTCCGGCACGGTGACGACCTGGGCGGCCCGGGAGATCAAGACGCGGCGCGGCCAGCTCTTCTCGTTCTCGGGCACGAACTGCTCGATGGCGGCGGGGCTGCCGTACGCGATCGGCGCGCAGACCGCCTTCCCGAAGCGGCAGGTCGTCGTGTTCACCGGGGACGGCTCGCTCACCATGCAGCTCGGCGACTTCCTCACCGCTGTGCAGCACAACCTGCCGATCAAGATCGTCGTGATCAAGAACGACACGCTGGGGCTCATCAAGTGGGAGCAGATGGTCTTCCTCGGCAACCCGGAGTACGGCGTGAACTTCGCGCCTCTCGACTTCGTCAAGTTCGCCGAGGCGTGCGGCGCGCGCGGTATGCACATCGAGGATCCGACGCGCTGCGCCGAGCAGATGCGTGAGGCGTTGAGCTGGGACGGTCCGGTGATCGTCGAGTGCGTCGTGGACCAGCACGAGCCGCCCATGCCCGCCAAGGTCAAGGACCATCAGGTCAAGGCGCTGGCCCAGGCGTTGCGGGAGGGAACGCCGAACCGCAACCGGATTGCCATGCAGATGGTGAAGGACATGCTCGACGAGTCCAGCTTCTCGGCCAGCCCCGGGCACATCATCCCCGGCAAGGTCGGCCAGCTGGCGGCCGGGCTCGCGGCAAAGCTGCGTGACCAGGCCGACGACGAGCATCCGAAGTAGTGCTAGCGCGGCGGCAGGCTGCGCTACCGGCGCTCGCCGCCGTCGCGGCGAGCGCCGACGCGGTGAGCTACCTGGGCCTCGGGCATGTGTTCACCGCGAACATGACCGGCAACACCGTGCTGCTCGGCATCGGCGCGGCGAACCGCGACGCCCCGGCGGCGATCCGTTCCGCGGTGGCGCTCGGCGCATTCGTCACCGGCGCTGTGTGGGTCGGCATGATCGGCGGGCAGCGTCCGACGCCGCGCGCGGTTCGTTTCGCGCTCGTCGCCGAGTTCGCCGCGCTGGCTGCGGCGGCCACCTGGTGGCAGCTGCACGGGATGCCGCTCGACAGCGGTTCCCGGTACGGGCTGATCGTGCTGTTCGGGCTCGCCATGGGCATCCAGGGAAGCATGTTCTCCTGGCTCGACGTGCCGGCGAACGCGACCTACATCACCGGCACCTGGGCCGCGCTGAGCCGGTGGTTGGCCTCCCTGCCGCGGCGGGACGCCGAGCCCTCGCATGGCGCGAGCCAGCACGGCATGCAGGGCGCGGTGCTGGCCGCCTACGGCGCCTGCGCGGTCGGCACCGCCTTCCTGTTTCACGCCGTGTCGGCGCACGCTGCCGTGATCCCGCCGGCCGTCCTGCTGCTCACCCTCTGCCTGTTCCAGCCGGAAGCGCTCGCCGCGTCCTAGTGCGCTCACGGCGCGTCGTACGGGTACTCCTCGTCGTCGGCCGTCGTCGCCGGGGTCTGCTGCTCCTGGACGTCGGCGACGTCGGCCTCGTCGGTAAGCAGCGACCCGGCGACCACGGGCGCCGCATCGTCGGTGTCGGCGTTGTCGGCCTGCTGCTCGAGCCGGTCGGCCTCCGGCACCTCCGCCGTCGGGTCGATGTCGTTGGCCATCGCTGGTCTCCTTTCGATCGTGCAACGGCTTGCGGTGTAGGGCGGCAGAAGTTGCACGACTGTGGTTAGGCCGGGTCGGTGATGCCGAGCCGCTCGACAAGGTAGAGAAACGCCAGCGCGAAGTCGTTGTCGGCACTGTCTCGCCGTAGCCGGTGCCAGTCGATCTGCTCCCGAACGGCGCGCGCAGCGGGCAGCAGCGCGCCGAAGTCGCAGTAATGCTCGGACATCGCACGCAATCGCGCGCCCGTCGCATCCGTGGCGTCGAGTACGGGCATCCGCACCGACAGCACCTCGATCTCCGTCGCCCGGTCGAGCAACGCGTGGGTGACCGGGTCGCCGGCGACCCGGTGCAGGACGTCGACCGTCACCGGATCGACGCAGATTTTGAACAGCCAGTCCTCCGGCGGACGCTGCACCGGCAAACCTGCGCCGGCGAGGGCCGTCGCCACCGCTTCGACGTCGTCCTCGGCGATGACGAAGTCGACGTCGTGCTCGGGCTCCGGACCGCCGCGCGCCCACAGCGCGTAACTCCCGGCCAGCGCGAAGCGCTCTCCGCTCTGCTTGAGCACCGATGCCGTGCGCTTCAACGCGGTCCGGAGACTCTCCTGGTTCGCAGCTGTCACGCGTACCTCTTGCTGATCCACGTCGGCGGTATCGGGGTAACACTAGTGTCCGTGCGCCTGGCGAGCTTCAACACGCTGCACGGCCGCTCGCTGCGCGACGGGCTGGTCGACATCGCGCGGTTCCGCTCGGCGATCCGCCAGCTGGATGCGGACATCCTCGCGTTGCAGGAGGTCGACCGCGACCAGCCGCGCTCGCAGCTTGCCGACTTCACCGCCGTTGCCGCCGAGACGATGGGCGCGGTCGATCACCGCTTCGTGGCCGCGATCGCCGGCACGCCCGGCGCGACGTGGATGGCCGCCACCGGCAACGAGCAGCCCGGCACCGCGGCGTACGGCATCGCGCTGCTGTCCCGCTATTCCGTGACGTGCTGGCAGGTGGTGCGCCTGCCGGGCATCCCGTTCCGGTTCCCGATGTGGCTGCCCGGCCCGCGCAAGGTGCTGATCGTCTCCGAGGAGCCGCGTGTCGCGGTGATCGCCGTCGTCCGATCGCCGCTGGGCGAGCTGACGGTCGCCAGCACCCACCTGTCGTTCGTGCCCGGGTGGAACGCCTGGCAGCTGCGCCGCCTGGGGCGCGATCTCGCCGCGTTCCCGGATCCGCTGCTGCTGATGGGAGACCTGAACATGCCGGGCAACCGCCCGGCCCGGGTCACCCGGTACCGCCCGCTCGGCCGGGTACCGACCTTCCCCGCGAACCAGCCGCAGCGCCAGCTCGATCATGTGCTGCTGCGCGGACGGCTGGCCGCACCGCGCTCGGTCACCGCGCCGCAGCTGCCGCTGTCGGACCACCGACCGATCGTCGTCGACATGTGACGGCGCCGGCTGGCCAACGCTCGCTAGTCGGTGGCGACGCGTTCCAGAGCGGCGTAGGCCATTTGCAGCCAGTCGGACGCGGCAACGCCGGCCAGGGTCGCCGACGCCAGCCGAGTCAGCCGCGGCGCGAGCACCCATCCGGCGACCAGAGCGGTAGCCACCCACTGCGCCAGGCAGAACGGGCACGTGCTCAGCTCGCCCATCGTGTGCTTCGCCCCGCCGTGCTCGCGCACCTCCTCGTTCACCTCCGCCGGTGCGCCCGGCTCCTGGTATCGGACGAACGGCGCGCGCAGTGGACTGGTCACGGCGTCCTTGCTCAGCAGCCGGCTCAGCTTGTGCGTAGCGAGCCCCAGCAAGGCGACGTCCCAAGGCGTCACCCGCTCCGGGCCGTGCCGCCCGGACAGCCAGGCCGCGGACCCGGCCGCGCCGACCATCCCCGAGTACACCGCCATGGCCCCGATATAGCCCGACAGTGGGCGCGGCTGCTCGCCGCGGTAGGCACTCGCCTGGTCGCGCACCCAGCGGCCGACCCGCTCACGGGTGGTCGTGGTCACGCGGCAGGGGCTTTGCTGAGCGGCCGGACCGCCCGGGCCGAACGGCGTGCGGCCCGCACGTCGCTCATCGTCAGGCCTAGCGCCTCGAGCAGCGTCCGGCACTCGGTGGCGTCGATGCTGTTCGCCGCCACGGCGCGGACGGCGCGACAGCGCGCCTCGGCATGGGCCGCCTCGTCGGTGTGCGAGTGCATGGGTTGCGCGAAGGACGGCACGCGCAAGATCTCGTCGGCCCACTTGTCGATGCCACTCAATTGACTCACCCCTTAGCGCGGCTCGAGCCCTTCCGCTCGTTCGATGCCGGCAGCATTCCCCCGCCGACACAAGGGCAAACCGCGTTCAGGCACAGCCGCTAGGTGCCGCGGGGTGACATGCTCGGGGGCGACTCGGCGCGCAGGTGGCCGTGCTCGTTCGCCTCGTGCACCGCCTCGCTCTCGCCGAGCCCTTCGTCGCCGTGCGGCCCGCAGAGCGCGCTGTACATCGCGGCGTACCGCCGTGCCCAGGCGGCCCAGTGATCGTCGGTGCGCAGCAGCGACTCCGCGCTGAGGACCGGTCCCTCGCCGCCACCGCGGGCCACATGCTCCAGCAGGTAGCCGCGGGTGGTGTCCAGCTCGCGCCAGAGGGACCGGGCGTACGCGCAGGCCTCCTCCAACGCATGGCCCACCGACGCCAGCGCCTGGTCCGCGTCGCCACTCTGGCGGGCGCTTGCGAGCTCCTGCCGCGCGTAGTCGGGCTCCAGCATTTCCGGCATGGGAATCTCGGTCACAGCAGCCTCCGCGATCACCGCGCGCTCGGCTGCTGGTTGAGCCGCTGTTGACGCTAGCGCCGCGGCTGGGCGGGCGCAAAGCGTCCGGTCCCTGCACGGCGCGGCGTGCCCGGTTAGCGGTGTCCTGCATGGGGTAGTCCTCAATTGACCGGAGCGGACGGGTCCGTGTCCTTAGTGGTGCGGTGGAGGGGAGAGGTGTGGGCAGCCGGCGGCTGATCGCGAGTTCGGCGGTTGGCATCATGTGCGCTTGCGCCGTGCTTGCCGGCTGCACCGGCTCGTCGCCGAAGTCCGCGCAGGAATCCACCTCTGCGACCTCGACGTCCACCGGTTCGACGTCGTCGCCGAGCACGACGAGCGGCAACGCCGTCGCACTACAAAGCGCGTATGTCTCCGTGATCGACAAGGCGCTTCCCTCCGTGGTGCTCATCAGAACGCAGCAAGATCTCGGGTCCGGCGTCGTCTTCGACGACCACGGCGACATCGTTACCAATGACCACGTCGTCGGCTCGGCGACGACGTTCCAGATTGTGCTCAGCGGCAGTACCACCCCGCTCTCCGCGAAGCTCGTCGGCGCATATCCGCCGGACGACCTGGCCGTGGTCAAGGTGAATGGCGCCAAGTCACTCCACCCGGCCACGTTCGCCGACTCGTCGAAGCTGCAGGTGGGCGACATCGTCCTCGCGATGGGCAATCCGCTCGGGCTCGCGAGCAGCGTCACGAACGGCATCGTCTCCGCGGTCGGGCGTACGGTCACCGAGCCCAGCGGCGGCGGCTCGCCCGGGGCGACCTTGCCCGACACCATCCAGACCAGCGCCGCGATCAACCCCGGCAACAGCGGCGGAGCCCTGGTGGATCTGGCCGGCGAGGTGGTCGGCATCCCCACGCTCGCCGCACTGGACCAGCAGACCGGCGGCGGAGCTGCTCCGGGGATCGGGTTCGCCATCTCGAGCAACATCGTCAAGGACATCGCCGGGCAGATCGCGGCGCACGGCAAGGTCATTCACTCGCACCGCGCCGCGCTCGGCATCCAGGCGACCACGGTCACCGACGCCAACGGCCAGCCGGCGGGCGCCGGAATCTACGCCGTCGAGCCCGGCAGTGCCGCCGGCAAGGCGGGGCTGCGCGCCGGTGACGTCATCGTCAGCGTCAACGGCACCGCGACGCCGACCGTACAGGCCCTGACGTCGGTCCTGGCGAATCTGCAGCCCGGCCAGACGGTGTCGGTAAAGGTCAACCGCGCGGGCGGCGGCACGCAGAGCGTCGACGTCACGCTGGGCTCGCTGCCCGGCTGACGTGCGTCAGGTCATCCGGTGAGTCGCGACGAGGGCAGCACCCGCACGGTGCTCATCGCCCTCACCGCCAACGCGCTGATCGCGATCGCCAAGGCCGTGGGCGGCGCGCTCAGCGGTTCCGGCGCACTGATGTCGGAAGCGGCGCACTCGGTGGCCGACACGCTCAACGAAGCGTTCCTGCTGACCGCGCTGCGCCGGGGGGACCGGCCCGCCGACGAGCAACACCCGTTCGGCTACGGCAAGGAGCGCTTCTTCGGTCGCTGCTGGCCGCGGTCGGCATCTTCGTCGCCGGCGCGATGTTCGCGTTCTTCGAGGGCTACCGCACGCTGTCCGAGCCGCGCGGTGCCAGCGGCGGGTTCATCGCCCCGTACGTGGTGCTGGCGATCGCCGGGGTACTGGAGGGCGCCTCCTGGCTGCGCGCCGTGCACCAGCTGCGCGGCGAGGCGCGGGCGCACGGCCGCGGCATGGTGACCTACATCCGCACCAGCGACGACCCGACCGTCAAGACCGTCGCGAGCGAGGACAGCGCCGCGCTGATCGGCGTCCTGATCGCGTTCCTCGGCATCCTGCTGCACCAGCTCACCGGCTCGGCCGTGTACGACGGCATCGCCTCGCTGCTGATCGGTACCGTTCTGGTCTACGTCGCGTTCGCCCTCGGCCGGGACAACATGGGCCTGCTGATCGGCGAGGCGGCGCCGCAGGAGGTGCGGCGGCGGTTGGCCGACGAACTCCGCGCGTTCGACGAGGTAGATGAGCTGATCGACCTGCAGACCATGCGCATCGGCACCCGGCGGCTGCTCGTCGCCGCGCGTCTCGACTTCGGTCCGAGGCTCTCCTCCGATCAGATCGAGCAGGTCAGTGCCCGCATCGAGCAGCGCCTGCACGAGGTGGTCCCGGAAGTCGACCAGCTCTTCCTCGACGCCACGGCGCGAACGGAGACCAGCGCCGTCGAGCGGCGCAAAGGGCCGGCGCTCGGCCGTGCGCTGGAGCTACCCGCCCGTCGCCCAGGAAAGCGCAGAGCCGGCAACCGAGTCCGCACCCGAAGCGGAGCCTCCGCCTCGCGGCCGCATACCAACGGCGGACCGCGGGTACCGCTGAAGGAAGGGGTGCCGCGATGCTGGTGACTAGCGCGCTGCTGGCCGTCGTCGCGGCCGGCTGTAACGCGGCGTCGAGCACCATGCAGCGCAAGGCGAACCGGCAGATGCCTGCCAGCCGGCGGCTGAACGCGAGCATGCTTACCCGAATCATTCGCCAGCCCGCCTGGCTGCTCGGCTTCGCCGCGATGCTCGTGTCCTTCCTGCTTCAGGGATTGGCGCTGCGGCTGGGACCGCTGGCGGTCGTCGAGCCGGTGCTCGCCGTCGAACTGCCGCTCACCCTGCTGTTCGCCTCAGTACTGTTCAAGCGCCGGCTGCCTCGCCAGGACTGGGTCGCGGTGGGCGTCATGGCCGCCGGACTGGCGGTGTTCGTCGCCACGCTGGCGCCCAGCGGCGGCGACGCGCAGAGCGTGCCGACGTCGGTCACGGCACCGGCCGCGGCCGGCACCGCGGTAGGCATCGGGCTGATCGCTGCGATCGCTGCCCTCGGGCCACAGCTCAGCCGGGCGGCGCTCTACGGTGTCGCGGCCGGGGCCGGTTTCGGGCTCACGGCGTCGCTGCTCAAGCTGGTCGTCAGTCGGTTCGATCAACTGTTCGTGTCCTGGCCGACCTACGCGATGGCCGCCGCCGGCGCGTGCTCTGTGCTGCTCGTCCAGGCGGCGCTGCACGCGGGCACGCTGGTGGCCGCGCAACCGGGGCTCACGCTCGTCGATCCGCTGGTGTCGCTCATGTGGGGCATCGTGATCTTCGGCGAGGCACCGCGAACCGGCCCGATCCTCGTCCTCACCGGTCTGGCCGCCCTCGCGATAATCGTCGCTGTGCTCGCGCTTGCTCGCGCCTCTGCGGCAGAGCACTCTCACGACCCGGAGTCGCCCGCCGCGCGAGGCGATCGGCAGGTGCCCGAGCGACCGTCGACGACGCGGTGAGCGCCGGCGACGACGCCTGACGGCCACCGACCGGTCAGGCCAGCCCGGCAGGGTCGAAGACCTCTTGGAGTGCGATGCCGAGCAGGCCGAACACGCGGCATACCGGCCGGCTGGCGCCCTCGAGGCGCAACGGCGGCAGGTTGAGGTCGGCCCGGCGATGCGCGGCGTCGACGAGCGGGCGGACGCCGCTGCTGTCGGCGAAGGTGACATCGCCGAGCGCGACGTTCACCGGCACCTCCTGCCACTCCAGGACCGCGAGAATCGCGTCCAGCCGCGGCGCTTCGGCCAGGTCCAGCTCGCCCCGGCAGGAGAGCCGGGTGCTGCCGCCGTCCGGGTAGACGCTGAAGTCGGCCTGGGCCGCCCGCACCGTACTGCCGTTGCCGGAGGGGCGCGCAAGCGCGGGCCACGGGGAGAGTTGCATAGCCATGACGGCTTCCCGGCGCCGATGCGACCGGTGCCAATTGTCCGGAGGATCCGGCTGAGGGTTCAGCCCGCGCACTTACGCTAGCCGCCCGTCGCGGCGGGACGCAACAGCGCGCGACAGCCGCCGGGTCGAGCGGGCGTTCGAGGCGGATCGCTCAGGCGCCGCTGCCGCGATTGCCCAGCGCGTCGCGAAGCCGGTCCAGCATTCCGGTCAGCGGACCGAGCAGCTTGTTCTCCGGCGAACGCTTCGGCGAGAAGGTATGCGGCCGGGTCGGTGCAACGCGCTCGAGAAGCTGAACTTTGCGCCCCAGCTTGGCCAGCTCGTCGGGTGTCAGCGCCGCCCGGATAAGGGGAAACAGCGTCGCCTCCTCGTCGGCGATGTGCTCGCGCACATCGTTGAAGAGGCTGGACATGTCCTCGGCGTAGTGCGGGTCGTCGGGCGACATCTCGGTGAGCTGCTTCATCGTGCGCTCGGCGTCGACGTGGTCCTGCAAAGCGCGCTCGGCGAGTTCGGGGTTGATCTTCTTCCGGACGGCCGGGTAGACCTCGGCCTCCTCGGCGGCGGAATGGCGCGACAGCTCGATGACCACCCGCTCGAACAGGGCGTGCCGCCGGCTCGCCGCCTGGTCGTCGTCGGCGCCCTCCAGTGCCTCGACCTGGCCGAAGAGCTCCTGCAGCGCCCGGTGGTCGTCGGTCAGGATTGACAGCACGTCTCGGCTCTCACCTGGCATCCTCGCGCCCCTTTCTTCTTCGTGGCCTCACCATGGTGGCCGGTTCTCGAGCGTGCCGGTGAAGACCACGTCCGCGGCGACGTCGCGCAGCTTGCGATGCAGGTGCTGGCTGGCTCGGGTCAGCACCGCGAACGCCTCATCCTGCGGGATCTTCAGCTCGGCCATCAGGATGCCGATGGCCACGCCGATCTGCCGGTTCGAGTCCAGTGCCCGCTGCAGATGCATGCTGCGCCGCTCCGCCTCGGCCAGCCGCAGCACCATATCCACCTGCGAGGCGAAGATCGTGGCCTCCACCAGCGAACTTCCCGCGAAGGCGTCGGGCTCCTGGCCGAAGAAGTTCAGCGCCGAGCCGAACGGTGGCGGCTGGACGAGCCGCAGCGCCAGCACGCTGAGCACGCCGAGCTGGCTCGCCGCCCTCTCGCCGAACCGGGGCCAGCGCCTGTCGTGGCGCAGATCAGCGCTGTAGAACGCTCGATTCTCCACGCCCGATTCCCGGCACGGACCCTCCTGCAACTCTGACTGCAGCGCGTCGAGGCTTGCCACGACTTCCCCAGTGGCCGCCGATGTACGCAGCTCATGGCCGCGCACCATGGTGATCCCGGCGAAGGCGCATCCCTCGACGGTCCGCACCGCCAGCCGCACGATGCGGTCCAGCGCGCGGTCGGTGCCGGCTTCCTCCTGCAGCCAGCGCGCGAGCTCGTCGAACTCCCGCAGCATCCGGTCGACGTCCCCCGCAAGATCGTCAGTCACCACGACCTCCTCGAATCACCGACCGTACCGCTTTTCCCGCCCCTCGGTTCTGGGTACTGTCGGAATCGGGCTCAGCAAGCAGCCACTCCAGACCCCGCCGTCGGGGGACATGGGCAGCTGCGGAGGAGCCCGGTGGCGATCGCACCGCTCGACCTGTCGGAGATCCGGATCCGCCCCATCGGCCCCGGCCCGCAACGGTCACCGCGCGGATCCTGGCTGCGCGAACTGATCGGCACCACCGATCACAAGGTGATCGGCCGGATGTACATGGTCACCTCGCTGACGTTCTTCACGATCGCCGGCGCGATGGCGATGCTGATGCGCGCCGAGCTCGCCCGGCCCGGCATGCAGTTCCTCTCCCCCGAGCAGTACAACGAACTGTTCACCGAACACGGCACGATCATGCTGCTGCTGTTCGCGACGCCGATCGCGTTCGGATTCGCGAACCTGGTATTGCCGCTGCAGATCGGCGCCCCGGACGTCGCATTCCCGCGGCTGAACGCACTCTCCTACTGGCTGTTCCTGCTGGGCGGCACCACCGTACTGTCCGGATTCATCACGCCGAACGGCGCGGCCGATTTCGGCTGGTTCGCCTACGCGCCGTTGAACGACAAGCTGAACTCTCCCGGAGTGGGCAATGACCTGTGGATCGTCGGGCTCATCATTGCCGGGCTGGGCACGATTCTCGTCGCGGTCAACATGGTCACCACGATCATCTGCCTGCGCGCCCCGGGTATGACGTTCTTCCGGCTACCCATCTTCACGTGGAACATGCTCATCACCAGCCTGATGGTGCTGATGGCCTTCCCGCTGCTCACCTCGGCGCTTGCCGTCCTATGGGCGGACCGCCATCTCCATTCGCAGGTCTTCGAGGCGAACAACGGCGGCGCGATCCTCTGGCAGCATCTGTTCTGGTTCTTCGGCCATCCCGAGGTGTACATCGTGGCCATCCCGTTCTTCGGCATCGTCACCGAGGTCATCCCGGTATTCAGTCGCAAGCCGCTCTTCGGCTACAAGGGCATGCTGATCGCGACCGGCGCCATCGCCGCGCTCTCCATGACGGTGTGGGCGCACCACATGTTCACCACCGGCGCGGTTCTCCTGCCGTTCTTCTCGATCATGTCGTTCCTGATCGCGGTGCCCACCGGTATCAAGTTCTTCAACTGGATCGGCTCGATGTGGCGTGGTGCGATCACGTTCGAGACACCGATGCTGTGGAGCCTCGGGTTCATGGTGACGTTCCTGTTCGGCGGGCTCTCCGGCGTCATCCTCGCCTCGCCCCCGATGGACTTCCACGTCTCCGACACCTACTTCGTCGTGGCGCATTTCCACTACGTGCTTTTCGGCACCATCGTCTTCTCGGTGTTCAGTGGCTTCTACTTCTGGTTCCCCAAATTTACCGGCCGGTACCTGGACGAGCGGCTCGGCAAGCTGCATTTCTGGATGACGTTCGTCGGTTTCCAGATCACGTTCCTGGTGATGCACTGGCTCGGCGCGGAAGGCATGCCCCGCCGGTACGCCGACTACCTCCCGTCCGACGGGTTCACCACGCTGAACACGGTGTCGACGATCGGGTCGTTCGTGCTCGGCGCCGCCACGCTGCCGTTCATCTACAACGTCTACCGCTCCTACCGCTACGGCGAGATCGTCACCGCTGACGATCCCTGGGGGCACGGCAACTCGCTCGAGTGGGCCACGCCGTGCCCGCCGCCGCGGCACAACTTCACCGCCATCCCGCGCATCCGCTCCGAGCGGCCCGCGTTCGAGTTCCACTACCCCCACCTGCGTGAGCGGCTGGCCGAGGAGGCACATGGCAGGCTGCGCCGTGGCCCGCAGGACGAGCGGCAGCTCACCGGCGGCGGCAGCTGAGAACGACTTTGCCCCGCTGTGACACGCTGCGGGGGGTCGCTAGCGTGTCACAGCGGGGCAAAGTCGCGCGTCAGCGTGTCACAGCGGGGCAAAGTGGCCTGCCGCGCGACGGCACGCGGTCGGTCAGTGCTTGCTCATCAGGTCGCGGATCCGGTCGGTCATCGCGGCGAACGGGCCGACGAGCAGGTTCGCGGCGCGGCTCTCGACGCCGGCATGTGGCCGGGTCGGCGCCGTCTGCTCGGCCAGCTCGACGGCCTTGCGCATGCGCTCGAGTTCCTCCTGGTCAAGCTCGGCCTTCAGCTGGGAGAACTCCTCGGTCTCCTCGTGCTGGGCGTGCTGGATGACCGCGTCGCGCAGGGCGGTGAACTTCTCCGTGAACTCCGCGGAGTCGACGTCGAGCTTCTCCAACTCTGCCAGGGCCTGCTTGGCCTCCTTCTCCTCCTCCAGCCGGGCCGACACGATGGACTCGCCACCCGGGATCTCCTTGCGGGCGCGCGGGTGGACGATCTCTTCCTCGGCGGTCTCGTGTACCGCGAGGAGCCGGCGTAGCTCGGTGAAGGCCTCGGCACGGGCGTCGCCGGTCGCGGCGGTCACCGCGGCGAAGCCTTGCTTGACCTGCTCGTGCTGGCGCACCAGAAAGTCGACGACGTCCTTGCCCGACTGCACGCTGGGCTGCGTCATGGCGAACGCTCCTTTTGGGGTCGATCGGTAGCTCCGCGGCGTCGGTACCCGGTCCTGACGGGCGGGAAACGTGGGGCCTCCGTTTACCCGGCGGTCACCCGGGGTAGGTGTGCACCGTGACTAGCTCCGATCGGCGTGCCGACGGCGCGGCGGATGTCGTCGCGGTCCTGGTCGCGCAGCACGAACAGCTCCCCGGCATGTTCGAACAGACGCTCGCGCTGCACGGCGGCGAGCGGCACGAGGCGTTCTTCCGGCTGCGCAAGTTCCTTTCCACGCATGAGGCGGCCGAAGAGCAGATCGTTCACCCGCAGACCCGGCGCAAGCTGCAGAACGGCGACGTGATCGCCGACGACCGGCTGCACGAGGAGGAGCAGGCCAAGCAGCTGCTGCTGGACCTGGAGAAGCTCGACGTGGACTCCGCCGAGTTCGTTGAGCTGTTCGCCGACCTGCGCTCCGCGGTGCTCGCGCACGCCGAGCAGGAGGAGCTGCACGAGTTCCCGCGCATGCGTGAGCGCATGTCGCAGGGCCAACTGCGCCGGATGGCCCGTGCCGTCCGCTTGGTCGAGGCGGTCGGCCCTACCCGTCCGCACCCCGGGATGGAGCTCGCCGCCCAGAACATGCTGGCCGGCCCGTTCACCACCGTGCTGGACCGCGCGCGCGACCTGGTCCGCCGCCGTCATTGACGCGGCGCCGATGAAGCCGGGTGTTCTCTTCGACGTCGACGGCACGCTCGTGGACACGTCCTACCTGCATGCGCTCACCTGGTCCGATGCCCTGCACCAGCACGGGTACGACGTGCCGATGGCTCAAGCCCACCGCGCGATCGGGCTCGGGTCGGACCGGATCCTCGACGAGATGCTGGGCGACGATCGCGACCGCGGTCAGGACGACGAGCTGAAAGCCGCACATCTCACGCTGTATCGGCAGTTCTGGCCGGGGCTGCGGCCGCTGCCCGGCGCAGCCGATCTGCTCCGGCTTTGCGCAAAGCGCGGCCTCGCCGTCGTGCTCGCCTCCTCCGCCTCGGCCGAGGAGCTGGCCGTGCTCCGTAGCGCGCTGGACGCGGACAACGCGATCACGGCCGCCATCGGAGCGGACGACGTCGACGCGTCCAAGCCGGACCCGGACATCATCGACGCCGCACTGCGGGCCGGGAAGGTCGACCGCGAGCGGGCGGTCTTCGTCGGTGATGCCGTCTGGGACGGGCAAGCCGCCGGCCGGGCCAAGCTGCCGTTCGTGGCCGTGGTCTGCGGTGGCATCGGCGTGGACGAGCTGCGCCGGGCCGGCGCGGTGGCCACCTACCGCGATCCGGCGCAGCTGGTCGAGTCGTTCGACTCCGGCCCATTCGGACGGTTGGCGTGAACCGATTCGTCGCGCTGACCGTCTGGGGATACCTGACCTGGGTCGTCCTCAGCTGGACACTCACCCTCGAGCAGCAGCTGTTCGGGCTGGTGCTCGCGCTGCTGGTGGCCATCGCCATGTGGCCACTCGGCCCGGTCGTGGAGCCGTGGCGGGTGCTGCAACCGACCCGCCTACTCGGGCTGATCCGGCTGTTGCTGGCCGCGGCGTGGAGCATCGCGCGGGCGAACGTCGGTCTGGCCCTGCGCATCTGGGCACCCAGCCGTCCGCTGCACAGCGGCATGGTCATCGTGCCGACGGAGCAGCACACCGACGGCGGGCTCGCCGCAACCGGATCCATCACCTCCCTGATCGTCGACAACCAGATCGTCGACCTCGACCGGGAGCAGAACCAGCTGCAGTACCACGGCGTGTCCATCCCCAATGGCACCGACCCGCATCCGGAGGCGGAGATCAACGCCCCGGTCGAGCGCTTGCTGCCGCCGATCATCGGGAGGTCATGATGCACAAGGTTTACATCGCCGTCGCGATCGCCGAATTCGCCATGGTCGGCGTCTTGCTGATTCGTCTCGCCCGCGGGCCTTCGGTTACCGATCGGATCGTCGCGCTCAACACGATCTCCACCCAGTGCGCGCTCGGCGTGCTCTTCGTCGCCGCGTTCGCCGACCGCACCGTCTACCTCGACGTCGCCCTTTGGCTCGCGTCGTTCAGCTACCTGGCCGCGATCGTCTGGGCCCGCTACCTGGAACGGGGCCTGCTGTGAAAGAGACCGTGGTGATCGTGCTCTGCGCGATCGGCTTCATTTTCAGCCTCAGCGGCGCGGTGGGGATCGTGCGGATGCCCGATGTGTACTGCCGGATCCAGTGCTCCAGCAAGACGATCACGATGGGCGCGCTGCCGGTGCTGATCGCCCTGATGATCGGCGAGGGACCGCTGACAAGCTACGGGGGGCGGGCATTGCTGGTCGCGGTGCTGCTGTTGCTGGTCAATCCGCCCGCGTCGCACGCGCTGGCTCGCGCCGCGTACAAGACCGGCGTGCCCATGTGGCACGGCGCGGTGCGAGACGAGCCGAGGCAGAGGTGACCGGCTTCTGGGTGCTCGACTACCTGTGCCTGGCCGCCATCCTGGCCGCTGGCTGGCTGGTCTTGCGGCTGCGCAACCTCAACGGCGCCGTCGTAGCGCTCTCGGCGATCGGGACCGTGCTGACCCTGCTGTTCGTGCTGCTCGGCGCGCCGGACGTGGCGCACTCCGAGGTCGTCGTCGGCGCGATCGCCCTGCCGGTGCTGTACCTGATCGCAATCGGCAAGACCCGCACCGACGTGCCCGATCAGGGCGAGCTCGGGGAGCAGGAAGATGGCGACGACTGAGACCAGCGCGCAACGGCACGCCGCGCACGAGGCCCACGCGCACGAGCCGGTGCACCGCCCGTGGCTCGGCGGCCTGCTGGTCGCGGGCACCTTCGCGCTGATGACGGTCGGCTATGTGCGGCTGCCGCGAGAAGGCGCTGCACTGCCGGCGATCGCGCACTATGCGCTAGACGTCGCGCTGCCTTACTGGCGCACCACCGAGCCGGTGAACGAGATCGTCTACGGCACCCGGGGCTTTGACACGTTCGGTGAGACATTCATCCTCCTTGCGGCGGTGATCTCGGTGGTCCTGCTGGCACGCGGCCGAGAGCATCGCAGCGAGTACGTGGGCGAATCGGCGGCCGCCGCCAAGGAGCAGGGAGAGAGCGATCCCGGCGGCGGTGGCGGGGACGGCGGCGAGGAGGCCGAGGCGCGCACGGCGGAGGAGACCGAGGAGTCCGAGGAGCCTGAAGCGCCGCCGTACGAGGCCGACCTGGGCCCGATCGGTCAGCCCGGGCCGGAGCGGTCCGAGGCGATGACGGTCGTGGTTCGGGTCTCGGCGCGCGCGGCCGCGGTGATCCTCGCCGTTGCCGGCGTCTACCTGGCCGCCTGGGGATATTCGCCGGGCGGCGGGTTCCCGGCCGGCGTGGTGCTCGCCGGCGTGGCGGTGCTGCTCTACGCCGCGCTCGGCTACCGGGCGGTGCGCCGCGTGGTCCGCCCCGACGTGCTCGAGCCGGTAGAGATCTTCGGCGCGGTGCTGATCATCGCCAGCGGCCTGCTAGGGCTGATCCTGAAAGGATCCTTCACCGCGAACTGGCTCAGGTTGGCGCCGCCACAGACGATTCGCAGCGGCGGCGTGCTGCAGTGGTTCTCCGGCGCAGAGTTGGTCGAGGTGGCCACCGGTCTCACGATCGCGATCTTCGCGTTGCTCGGGATGAAGCACGAGTGGACACCGGACGAGGAACAGGATGAGTCCGAGGACGGAGGTGGCGACTCGTGATCCTCGCCAACTACCTCACCAGCGCGGCGCTGTTCTGCGGCGGGCTCTACGCCACGCTCGCCCATCGCAACCTCATCAAGATTGTGATGGGCCTCTCGCTGATGGAGTCGTCGACCTACCTGCTGCTGATCTCGATGGCCTACCGGCGCGGCTCGACCGCCCCGGTGCTGCTCAACCCGCCCAACAACGAGACACCGACGCAGCTCTCGCACGGCAACGTCGCCGACCCGGTGCTGCAGAACTTCTGCCTCACCGCGATCGTGATCGGCGTTGCGGTGACGGCCGTCTTCCTGACCGTGGCGGTCCGCGCGGCGCAGCACTACCGGACACTCGACGCGGACGACATCCGCACGCTGCGGGGATGAGCGCCGCCGGCGTCGCGGCGCTGCTGCCGTTACCGGTGGTGATCCCCGCCTGCGGGGCGATCGCCGCGCCACTGCTCAGACACCTGCACCGGCGGCTGCCGCTGATCGGCTCACTGCTGGCGATGGCCGGGTCCACCGCCGTGCTGTGCATCATCGCGGCGCGCGTGTACGCCGGCCCCGGGCATCTCCTTTCGCACTTCATGGGGCACTGGGGGCCCGTCAACGGCAACGCGCTGGGCATCGCGTTCGCCGCCGACCCGTTCGGGCTGGCGTTCGCGCTGGCCAGCTCGGCACTGGGTGCGCTGTTCTTACTCTCCGCGCTCTCCGAGCTCGGCGGGCTCGGGCCGCGGGAGCTCGGCTGGTTCGCCTGCCTGTTCCAGCTGCTGCTCGCCGCGCTGATCGGCGCGGCACTCACCGCCGACACGATGAACCTGTTCGTCTGGTTCGAGGTGGCCGCCCTGGCCAGCTACGGGCTCACCGGCTTCTTCCTGGAGCGACCCATCGCCCTCGAGGCCGCGTTCAAGCTGCTCGTGCTCACCACGATCGCCAGCTTCGCGGTCTTCGTGGCGGTGGCCCTGCTCTACTCGGCGCACGGCGCGCTGAACTTCGGGCAGCTGCATCATGCACTCGTCGGTCACATCGGGGCACCCAGCCTGCTCGCGCTGGCCCTGATGCTCTGCGGCTTCGGCACCAAGGCCGGAATCGTGCCGTTCCACACCTGGCTGCCGGACGCGCACACGGCGCCACCGGGGTCGGTGTCGGCGATGTTCTCCGGGTTGATGGTGAACCTCGGCGTGGTCGCGATCGTCCGGCTGGTGCTGCAGATCTACGGCGCCGGCATGGGCCACGCCGTGCTCGGCCTGCTCACCGCGTTGGGGATCAGCTCCGCGCTGCTGGGCGCGCTGATGGCGCTGGCGCAGGACGACCTCAAACGCCTGCTGGCCTGGGACACCGTGTCGCAGATGGGCATTCTCCTCGTCGGGTTCGCGACAGCCAGCCACACCGGGGTCGCCGGTGCTACCTACCACCTCGTCAACCACGCCCTGTTCAAGGGGCTGCTCTTCCTCTGCGCCGGCGCCATCGTGCACGCGACGGGGAAGACCGGGCTTTCGGAGATGGGCGGGCTGGCCCGGCTCAAGCCGGCGCTCGCCGCCGGGTTCACCGTCGGTGTCTGGGCCATCGCCGGCATCCCGCCGATGAACGGGTACGTCTCGCTAGGGCTGATCCACGAGAGCCTGCAGGAGACCGGTCAGCCGACGATCTTCGTGCTGGCCCTGATCGCCCAGGTGATCACCATCGCCGCGCTCTCCCGGGCGGCGTACCTGGCGTTCTTCCGCCGCCGGGCCGAGGCGTACGACCACATCGAGCCGCTGCGCCCCGGCATGATCACCTCGCTGGCCACGCTGGGCGCGGGATGTGTCGCGTTCGGCATCTTCCCGCAGTTCCTGGTCCGCCACCTCGCCGTCCCCGCCGCGGGGATCGTGCTCGATCCTGACCGGTACGCCAACGGCATCTTCTCCGGGGCCACCACGATCCAGCAGCACATGGTGACGTTCGACTACACCAAACCGAGCGATCTGATCATCGCGTCGGTCACGACGGTGCTGGGGCTGGCCCTCGCCGCGGCCTACCTGCGCATCCGCGAACCCCTGCCCGTACGGGTGCTCCGGGCCATCCACACCGGATCGGTCAACGACTACGCGACGTTCACCGCAGCCGGCCTGGTCTGCGCGATGCTCGTGCTGCTTGCCGCCACCTAGCGTCCGCAGCGCCTGCACAGCGTCGGGTTCAGTCGGCGCGCTGGGCTCGGCGGGCGCGCCGGGCCCGGCGCCTGCGGCGCGAGCGACGTACCAACATCAGCAGTAGGAACGCGCCCATTCCGGCGGCGATCCGCGCGCGGTAGGGCTCGAGCTTGGTGTTCAGTTCGCGCGCCTTGGCTTGCGCGCGAACGCGCAGCTGCTGCACCTCGTCACGCGCCCGTGCCTGGACGTCCAGCTTGGCGGAAAGCTGCTCGACGGTGTCGGCCAGTTCGGCTCTGGTGGCCGCGATGTCGGCCCGGAGCTCGTTCGGGGTTTCCGGCTCGTGCCTGTCGTCCGGCTCGCTCATTTCTTCAAGCCCGCCTTCACGGTCTGCACGTCGGTGCGCACGTTCTCGAGAGTCTCGTCCGGCATCGGACGGATGCGCCGCAGCACCATGATGCCGATCAGCGCGGAAAATCCGGCGATGCCGAGCAGGCCACCGGCCACAACCAGCGCGGCCGCCCAGTCCGGGATCAGCCGGGTAAGGCCCAGCCCGCCCGCCGCGGCGAGGGCGCCGAGGCCGAACGCCGCGAGCAGCCCTGCCCCGCCCAGTGCCGCGCCGCCGACTCCGGCCCGCTTGCCCTGACGAGTCATCTCCTTCTGCGCGAAGCGCAGCTCGTCGCGGATCAGGCGGCTGATCTGGTCGGTCAGCCGGCTGATCAGCTCAGCGGTTCCCGGTTCGCCGGAGCCAGCGCTCGGGGTATATGCGACGACTGGTTCGCCTTCAGACATCAGCGGCCTCCTCACGCAGCCGGGGCAGCACGCGGTCCCGGTAGAACTCGAAGAACCCGTCGGCGCTGGTCTGCGACTGCGTGCCGCCGATCTGGGAGATGTAGACGTCGTCGAAGCCGGCTTGGGCGTAGGGGCGGAACGCGGCGACGTGCCGCTCGACGTCGGCCCCGTATGCGACCGAGTCGCGCATCATGTCCTCGGTGACGAGCTCGCTGGCCTGCTCGATGTGCCGCGGGCTCGGCAGCACCTGGGACAGCTCGCCGGGGATCCCCTGGCTGCGCCAGACGCGGTGCGCGGTCCGGACGCAGACGTCGTCGTCGGTGCCCCAGCAGACCTTGTATCCGGCCTGGATCGGCTTGCCGGCCCCGCCACTGTCGCGGAACAGCTTGATCAGATCCTGGTCCGGCATCGTCGAGATGTAGCCGTCGCCGATGCGTCCGGCCAACTCGACCGAGCGCGGGCCGAAGCCGGAGACATAGATCGGCGGCGGGTTGTCCGGCAGCGTATAGAGCCGCGCGTTGTCGACGGTGTAGTGCTTGCCGTAGTGGTCGACGAACCCGCCGCCGAACAGCTCGCGGATCACCGCCACCGCTTCTTCGAGCATCTCCAGCCGCACCTCGGCCGACGGCCAGCGCTCACCGGTGACGTGCTCGTTCAACGCCTCGCCCGACCCGACGCCGAGGATGAAGTCGCCGCCGAGAAGGACCGCGCTCGTGGCGGCGGCCTGCGCGACGATCGCCGGGTGCACCCGCACCGTCGGGCAGGTGACCGCGGTGGTCACCGGCAGGCCGCAGACCTGCGACAGCGCCCCGATCACCGACCAGACCAGCGGACTGTGACCTTGCGCGTCGTTCCACGGGTGGAAGTGGTCGGAGATCCACAGCGCCTCGAAGCCCGCCCGCTCGGCGAGCACCGCCTGGCGCACCAGTTCGGCCGGCGCGTACTCCTCGCAGGACAGGAAGTATCCGATGCGCATTGACGCCGCCTTACCCGGCCGCGCCGGCGACGGCCGCGACGGTGGCCTCGATGAACGCGGGAAGGTCGTCGGGCTTACGACTGGTGACGAGCGTCCAGCCGTGCGCCTGACAGCTGAACGACTCGACGTCGACCCAGTGTCCGCCCGCGTTGCGGATGTCGGTGCGCAGGCTGGGCCAGCTGGTGAGCGTCTTGCCGTCGAGGACACCGGCCTCGACAAGCGTCCACGGCCCGTGGCAGATCGCCGCCACCGGCTTGGCCGAATGCACGAATGAGGCGACGAACCCGACCGCCTCCGGGATCGTGCGCAGCCGGTCCGGATTGACGACACCGCCCGGCAACACCAGCGCGTCGAAGTCGCGCGCCGACGCATCGGCCACCGTGAGATCGGCCTCGAACGTGTCGCCACGATCGAGATCTCCGCGCACCGCCTGTACCTTGCCCGGCTCCGGGGCGATCAGCGCCGTTTCGGCGCCCGCCTCGCGCAGCGCATCCCACGGCCTGGTGAGCTCGTCCTGCTCCACTCCGGTATTGGCGGTCAGGAACGCGATGCGCTTGCCGGCCAGCTCCCGTGCCATCGGCACCTCCTCGCCGTGTCGGATACCCGGTCACCCGAGCGGCGAAACCGCGCGACGCGGTTTGGCCGCGACCGTGCCGCGGGTAGATCGCGAAGACAGCCGCTCTCGCGAGGAGTAACGCGATGACAGGCAGCACCCACCAACGCAGCCACCAGCCCACCAGCTCCCCGATACCGCCGGCGGAACGCCTCGGCGGGGTCATGCCGCCGATTGAGCCTGAGCCGCAACCCCGACCGGAGCCCGGGCCGCCCTGGCCCGATCCCGAGCCACCACCGCCGCCCTCACCACCGCAACCGCCGACGCCGTTCCCGAAGCCGTCGCCGCCCGGCCCGATCTGAGCCGAACGGAGGTACGTGACGTCGCTCAGCGGCGAGCCAGCCGCACCAGTCCCGACGTCGAACGGCCGGACAGATACGGGACGGTGACCACCTCGCCGCCCCATTCCCGAAGCACCTCGGCCTCTGGCAGCCACGCACCGTCGTAGTCGCCGCCCTTGACCCAGATATCCGGGCGGATGTCGCGCAGCACCCGCACCGGCGTGTCTTCGTCGAAGATCGTCACGGCGTCGACGCAGCGCAGCGCGGCCAGCACCCGCGCCCGGTCGGCCGCCGGTTGCAGCGGTCGCGGCTCGCCCTTGAGCCGGCGCACCGACGCGTCGGAGTTCAGGCAGACGATCAGGCAGTCGCCGAGCGCACGGGCCGCGCGCAGCGTCGCGATGTGACCGGCGTGGATCAGGTCGAAGCAGCCGCCGGTGGCGACCACCCGCCCCCCGTGGCGCCGGACCGCCGCCAGCACAGCCGGGGCGTCACCCGGCCGGTCGGCGGCGGCGTCGGTGGCCAGGGCATCCGCGGCATCGATCACGCCGGCCGCGCCACCTGCCGCCACGAAGCGCTCCGCGGTGCGAACACCGGCGACGACCGCCTCGCTCAACACCGCGCCGTCGGCCAAGGCGTCCGCCACCGCCGCGGCGAAGCAGTCGCCCGCCCCGCAGGCGTCGCCGGCCGCCGGCGAGCTACACGGCACCGCCAGGGAATCGCCGTTGCCGAAGGAGAGAAGCGCCCCGTCGGCCCCGCGGGTCACCGCTACCGAGTGCACGCCCCACCGCTGCACCAGTAATTCGGCGCGACGCCGATCGGCCGAGTAGCCGCTGCCGTCCACCTCGGGCACGAACGCAGCCGCCTCACGGGCGTTGGGCGTGGCCAGCTGAGCACCAGTGATCGGCAGCTGCCCGCGCGGGTGCGGGTCCCAGACTAGGGGCGCCCGTCGTGCCGCGCCGGACAGCGCCTCGCGCAGCTGCGGCGCCGCGGTGCACCCGACGCCGTAGTCGCAGACGAGCACCGCAGCGGCATCCGCGAGCACCGACCGGGCGCGCGCTGGCAGCGGCCCAACCTGCCCCGGCGCTCCGCCGCGGTCCAGGCGCGCCACCGTCTGCCCGTCCGCGCGCAGCCGCGTCTTCACCGGCGTGCTGCCGGCCCACGGCAGCGCGACCAGCTCGACGCGGCCATCGAGGACTTCGCAGAGACGAGCGGCGTCGGCGTCGTCGGCCAGCGGCGTCACCAGCACGACCGGGCGCTCGCCACCGGCGGCCGAGAGGCTCGCGGCGAGCGCCGCGCCGCCGGGGCGCGGCCGCTCCGCGAGATCGTCGAGCACCGGAACCGGCGCGTCCGGGCACAGCCGCTCAGCACGCCCGACGGCGTCGATGTCGAGGATCGCGTCACCGACGACGACCAGCGGCGCATCCGCCTTGCCTGACACGGCACCTCCTCACTTCGCCAGCGCGCCGGCGATCCCGCGCAGGTCGCGGACGAACGCGTCGTAGGCGTTCGCGCGGTCCGGGTCGCGCGCACGCAGCACAGCCGACGGGTGGACGGTGGCGGCCGCGAACTCGATCGGCGTGCCGTCGCCGGCGTAGGGTCCGTCGGCCGGTGGCCAGTCCAGCAGCTCGCCGCGGTGCTGGGTGAGCCGGAACGACGCGCCGAACAGCGCCTGACCCGCGACCGCGCCCAGCGCCACCACGACCTGCGGTCGGACCGCCGCGAGCTCCGCCGACAGCCAGGGACGGCAGGCGTGGACGTGCCGCGCATCGGGCTTGTCGTGGATGCGGCGCTTGCTGGACGCGGTGCTCTTCCAGCGGAAATGCTTGACCGCGTTCGTCAGATACGCCGCCTCCCGGTCGATGCCCGCGTCGGCGAACGCACGATCGAGCAGCCGGCCAGCCGGTCCGACGAACGGCTCGCCGCGCCGGTCCTCCACGTCGCCGGGCTGCTCGCCGACGAAGACGGCCCGGGCCCGCGCCGGGCCGGTGCCGAACACCGTCTGCGTCGCGTGCTCGTACAGCTCGCAGCCACGGCATTTCGCAGCCGCCTCGGCCAGCCGGCGCAGCCCCGCGCGCTCCGGCACGAACGGTGCGGCCGACGTCTCACCCTCGCGGACGGTGGAGCTGCCCGCCGGGGGCCTAGGCACGCTCGCCCGCCTCGCCGGTCGCGGCGTCGCGGTAGCGCAGCAACGCCGCGATCCCCTCGCACAGGTAGTGATGCGCGTTAGGCGTGACGACGAGCTCGGCACCGCTGCCGGCGACGGCCCGCACCAGCGCCGCGTCGAGCCGGTCTTCGCCGATCGCGTCGACGCCGGCGTCGTCCAGCTCCTCGCGGCGGGTCGCCAGCTGCAGCGGCTCCGGGCCGATCCACGCGTGAGCGGTCGACGTCGGATCGTCGGAGATCACCACGGTCTCGGCCTGCGCCCGCTGCAGCGCCTCGACGACCGGTTCGATGCCCTGCACGGCGACCCCGTCGCGAGCCAGCTGCTCGCGCAACTGTTCGAGCAGGAGGCGCCGCCGGCGCCACTCCTGACGGTGCAGCGCGTCGCGCACCGCGTCATCCAGCGCATCGTCGGAGGCGCCGGCGCCGCGCGCACCGGGTTCGACCTGCTCGACAGCGACGTGCTTCGCCACGGCCGCCGGCAGGCTCTCGGCGACCAGCGCCCGCGCCCGGACGTCGCCGGCCAGCACGACCAGTTCGGCATCGACGCGTGCCACACATCCCGCCACGGCGTCGGCCACGTCGCGGGCGTTCGCCGCCCAGGCGTTGTCGACGCGCTGCTGGAAGTGCCGTTCCGACCAGTCCGCGGTGGACGTCTTGTGCACCGGGCCGTGTTCCGCGTCGACTCCGCGGTGATCCGCGCCGCTGTGCTGCGCCGCGGCCCCCGAGTCCGCCCAGTAGAGGTCGGCGCCGGTGCGATCGGTAACCACCAGGACGTAGGGCACCGCCGGGTCCAGCTGGGCGAAGTAGGGCATCAGGTGCGGCAGCGGCGACCACCGTGCGAGGTCGCGGCGCGGCGGGCGAGGCAGCGACAGGTCGGCCAGGACGGCGCCGCCCGCGCCGACCAGCGCCTGTCCGCGGCGACCGCCTCGCTCGCGGTGCGCCCCGGCGACCGCCGCCATCGCGTCGAGAGTGCCGCGATCGGCTCCGGCGTCCGAGAGCCGGCCGGCCAGCTCCCGCCAGCGCAGCTCGATCTCGTGGTCGGCGTTTTCGGCGTCCCGCGACGTGTCGAGGTACGCGGTCGCGAACGGGCCGGCATGCCGGTACAGCTCCCCGATCGCCTGCGGGATCCTCATCTCGGGCCGGCCCAATCCTCCGTCGACGCGTCCACTCGTGCGCAGTGCCTACCCGGCGCATCGACTCACTAACCAGTCGGTGATAGGCCCTGGGCCGATCCGGGAATGGTGCACATAGCCAGCGGCGCGGAACCGACGTCGTGCTGGCGTGTGCGCGGCCGAACCCGGGTCCGCGTCAGAGGAGTGACACCAGTGCGTATCTCCGACTCGGTGTTCCTGGTCACCGGCTCCAGCCGCGGCATCGGCGAGGCGATCGCGGCGCAACTCGGGCAGCGGGGGGCGCAGGTGCTGCTGCACGGTCGATGCGTCGACCGACTCGACGCGAACGCCTCCGCACTCGGCGCCAAGGCGCTCGACGTCGACCTCACCGGCCGGGGTGCCGCCGAGGAGCTTGCCCTGCGGGCGCTGGATGTCTACGGCCGGGTCGACGGCGTGGTCCACGCGGCGGGCGTCGGATGGTGTGGCGCGACCGCAGACATGCCGCCGGGAAGCGTCGAGGAGCTGGTGAGCGTCAACCTGGTGGCCGCCGTGCAACTCACCCGGTGCCTGCTGCCCGGCATGATCCGCGCCGGGCGCGGACACGTCTCGTTCGTCGCCTCGATCGCCGGACTCACCGGAGTGGCCCGCGAGGCGGTCTACTCGGCCACCAAGGCCGCGGTTGTGACGTTCGCCGACAGCCTGCGCCTCGAACTCGCAGGGATCGGTGTCGGCGTGTCCGTGATCTCGCCCGGCGCGGTCGACACCGAGTTCTGCGCGACCCGCGGAGTGCCCTACCAGCGACGCTTTCCGCGCCCGATCCCGCCGCAGCGGGTGGCGGCCGTCGTCGTGCGCAGCATCGAGCGCGACCGCCCGTCGGCCGTCGTGCCGAGCTGGCTGCGCGCTGCACCAGCGACGCGCGCTGCGGTCCCGTCCCTGTACCGAGTGCTCGCCCGGCGCTTCGGCTGAACCGTCGTCTCGTGAAGGACACATGCTCCTACCGCCCGCCGCCGGAATCGGCGATCTCGGCGATCTCTGCGCCGACGGTCGCGCGTTGGCGCTGCCTCGCCCTGCGCTCGCCGCTGCGGATGACCGGCCGCTCGCGGCATCCCTGCCAAGGTATTAGCGGGTGTCCACGGGTCTGTGGCGCCATGCCATAGCTGCACTGCGTCCGCCGCCGGAAGATGCCGTTCCCCGCCGGCTGATCGTGCTGCTCACCGCGTCGATGGCGCTGGAGAGCTGCGACTCGGGAACCGTCGGAGCGACCGCCCACCTGCTGCACACGCAGCTTGGCTTCTCGAACGGGAAGATCGGGCTGCTCGCCTCGACGTCGTCACTGATCGGCGCGTTCGCGACGGTGCCGATGGGCGTGCTCGCCGACCGGGTGAACCGCGTCCGCCTGCTGAGCTGGGCGGTGCTGGTCTGGGCGGTAGCGATGCTGTTCGTCGGCGCGTCGACCGGATTCTGGTGGATGCTCGCCGCGCGGGTCGGTCTGGGCATCGTGACCGCGGTCGCGACGCCGGTCGCCGCGTCGCTCATCGGCGACACCGTCGACCCCAGCCAGCGCGGCCGGGTCTACAGCTTCCTGCTCGCCGGTGAACTCGGCGGCACGGGGTTGGGCCTGGTGGTCTCCGGGGAAATCGCGGGGCTGATCGGGTGGCGCTGGGCGTACTGGTGGTTGGTGGCCCCGAGTCTTGTCTTGGCCTGGCTGCTGCGCCGGCTTCCCGAGCCCGAGCGCGGGCATCGGAAGCAGGAGGCCCGGTCGCGGGACGGCACGGCTACTGAGGTCGTGCGGCGGGCCGGCGTCGAGCCGGAGGAGGACGCCGTGCTCAGCCAGGACCCCTCCAAGCTCAATGTCTGGCAGGCGGCACGCTACGTCTTTCGCATCAAGACCAACGTGGTGCTCGTCGTCGCGTCGGTCGTCGGCTACTACTTCTTCACCGGGCTGCGCACGTTCGCCGTCAGCTACCTGGAGACCCAATACCACCTCGCCCAGACCACGGTGTCATTGCTCTTCCCGATCCTCGGCGTCGGTGCGCTGGCCGGTGTGTTGGTCGGCGGGTTCGCCAGCGACCGCCTGCTGCGCCGGGGCGTGGTGAATGCTCGCGTGTGGGCCGTGCTGATCGCATACTTCGGCGCCGTCGTGCTGCTGAGCCCGGCGATCGCGGTCAGCACGCTGGCGATCGGCCTGCCGTTGCTCATGGTGGCGTCGGGCTGCCTCGGCGCGGTGAACCCACCGCTCGACGCGGCGCGCATCGACATCATGCCGGTGGCGTTGCTCGGCCGGGCCGAGGCGTTCCGATCGCTGCTGCGCAACTCGGCCGATGCCTCGGCGCCGGCCGTCTTCGGCTTCGTGTCCGAGGCGATCGGCATGCGCTCGACGTTCCTGGTCATGCTCGCGCCGATGATCGCGGGCGGCTTGCTCGGCCTCTTCGCGCTGCGCACCTACGCCCGCGACGTCGCGACCGCATCGGCCACCGACCAGCGGCTGGCGGCGGCGGAGGTGCGCTGACGCGCCGTTTTCGTGAGCGTGCGGCCGGGTATGTCCGCGGTAGTCCCCGGAGGAGCGCCGATGGCCGACGAAACCCGCTTCCGCACGATCCGCACGAAGATCCCAGCGCGACTGGATCGACTGCCCTGGTCGCGGTTCCACTGGATGGTGATCATCGGGCTCGGCACGGTGTGGATCCTCGACGGGCTCGAGGTCACCATCGTCGGCAACGTCGCCACGCGGCTCGGCGAGCCGGGCAGCGGAATCGACATCACCACCAGCCAGGTAACCGGACTCGGTGCGGCGCTTTACGTGCTCGGCGCCTGCGTGGGCGCACTGTTCTTCGGCTGGCTCACCGACCGCTTCGGCCGCAAGAAGCTGTTCATGGTGACGCTAGGCGTCTACCTGCTCGCCACCGCGCTCACCGCGGTGTCCTTCACGGCGTGGTGGTTCTTCCTGTTCCGCTTCCTCACCGGTTTCGGCATCGGTGGCGAATATGCGGCCATCAACTCCGCCATCGACGAACTGATCCCGCGCAACCACCGCGGCCGGGTCGACATCGTGATCAACGGCAGCTACTGGCTCGGCGCGATCGGCGGCGCGCTACTGTCGATCCCCGCGCTCAACACGGCGATCTTCCCGGCCGACGTCGGCTGGCGGCTGACTTTCGTCCTCGGCGTGATCTTCGGGCTGTCCATCTTGCTCGTGCGCCGCAACGTCCCGGAAAGCCCGCGCTGGCTGTTCATCCACGGCAGGGAACGCGAGGCGGAGCGCATCGTCGAGGAGATCGAGCAGGGGGTGTCGAAAGAAACCGGCAAGGATCTGCCCGAGGCCGACGACGAGATCAAGATCCAGCAGCGCCCGGCGACCAGCTTCGTGACGATCGCGCGGACGATGTTCGGCACGTATCCGCGCCGGGCGACGCTCGGCTTCGCGCTGTTCATCGGCCAGGCATTCCTCTACAACGCGATCACGTTCAGCTTCGGCTCGATCTTGAACAGCTACTTCGGCGTCTCGTCCGACACGACCGGCTACTACTACGCGGTCGTCGCCGCCGGCAACTTCATCGGCCCGCTACTGCTGGCCCCGCTCTTCGACACGGTCGGGCGCCGGGTGATGATCTCCGGAACGTACCTGCTCTCCGGAACGCTGCTGATCGTGACCGCCATCGTCTTCGGCGCCGGCCTGCTGACCGGATTCACGGTCACCGCCTGCTGGTTCGTGGTGCTCTTCTTCGCCTCGGCTGGAGCGAGCTCCGCCTACCTCACTGTCAGCGAGGTGTTCCCGCTGGAGACCAGGGCCTTGGCGATCGCATTCTTCTACGCGATCGGCACGGCGGCGGGAGGGATCGCCGGGCCGCTGCTGTTCGCCAAGCTTCTGAACGGCAATCTGACCAGCGGCGCGATCGCCTTCGCCATCGGCGGAGCACTGATGGTGGCAGGCGGCGTGGTCGCGGTGTTCCTTGCCGTCGACGCGGAACGGCGCAGTCTCGAAGACATCGCCACTCCGCTGTCGGCGCAAGACGAGCCGGCGCACGCGGTGTGAGGACGATGTGTCTGTGACGGCTGACGGTCAGGAAGGGCAGCGGCTGCGTGCTTTGATGCCGCGGGTCGACGGCTTCTTGCCGCTGCGCGGGTATGCCGTGCTCGGTGATCAGCGCAGCTGCGCGCTGCTGGGAGAGGACGGTGCGATCGACTGGTGGGCGCTGCCGACGATGGCTGACGCGCCGTGCTTCGGCGCGGTGCTTGACCCCGAGCGGGGCGGCAGTTTCGTGCTGCGGCCGGTCGGGGACTTCCGGCTGCACCGCAGTTACGTCGACGGCGGTGGCGTGCTCAGGACGGTGTACCGCGGCGACGGCGGGACCGTTCAGGTTACCGAGGCGCTCACCTGGGGCATCGTTGCGCTGCTGCCGTGGACCGAGTTGGCGCGCCGGGTCGACGTGCTGGACGGCGCCGTGGAGATGCGATGGGAGGTCGTGCCAGGCACCCAATTCGAGCGCACGCAGCCCTGGCAGCGCCTGGATGACGGGACTGCGCGGATCACCGTGGGCGATCAGGAATTGGCGCTGATTTGTCACCGGGTTGGCGATGCCGAGCAGGTTCCTGGCGGGTTCTGCGGCCGGTTCACCGCCCGCCCTGGCGCGCCGGCGGTTCTGGCGGTTATCGCCACTGACGGTGAGCCCGTTCCCGTGCCCGCCGTCGATGCCATCCTCGCGCGCCTGGATGACACGATCCGTCGCTGGTCGCAGTGGACCGGACAGATCAGCTACCACGGGCCGTGGAGCTCGGCGGTGCGGCGCTCGGCGCTCGTGCACAAGCAGCTCACGCTGCAGCCTGGAGGCGGGGTGCAAGCCGCTGCCACAACCTCACTGCCGGAGAAGGTCGGCGGGAGCCGCAATTTCGACTACCGCTTTTGTTGGGTGCGCGATACCGGCTTTGCGCTCGACGCGCTGACCGGGCTCGGCCTCGCTGAGGAGGTGCACGCCGCACTGTCGTTCATCCTGGACGCGGTGTCAAAGACGGCGCCGGACATCAAGGTCTTCTACCCGATGCGCGGTGGGCAGCCGAGTGCGCAGATGGCGTCGGTCCCGCTGTGGCGCGGTTACCGGGGCTCGGCGCCGGTGCAACTGGGCAACCAGGCGGCGGCGCAGCAGCAGCTGGGGACCTACGGCGACCTGCTCGAGGCGGTGGCGCGCTACGTGCGGCACGGCAACCGGCTCGACCCGGGTACCGGACGGGTGATCTACCAGCTCGCCCAGCGAGTATGCGAGCAGTGGACGCAGGACGACGCCGGGCTGTGGGAGCTTGGACAGCAGCGGCCGTACACGATCTCCAAGATCGGCTGCTGGGTCGCCCTTGATCGGGCGGTCGAGCTTGCCGGGCTCGGCCAGGTGCCCGACGATCACGTCGAGCGCTGGCAGGGCACCGCCGAGCAGATCCGCGACTACGTCAATCGGGCCTGCTGGTCACCGACCGGCAACTCCTACACCTTCTATGCCGGCACCGACGACCTCGACTGCGCCACCCTGCTCGCGGCCCGCACCCGCTTCTGTGCCGGTGATGATCCGCGGCTGCACGCGACGATCGACGCCATTCGCGGCGAGCTGTCCGCAGGCGGACCCAAGCTGTACCGGTACTCGGGGATGCAGGACGAGGAAGGCGCGTTTCTCGCCTGCACGTTCTGGCTGGTCGAGGCGCTGGCGATAGCCGGTCGCCTGGACGAAGCCCGCGACACCATGGATGCCGCGGTCGCGTTGACCAACGACGTCGGGCTGCTGACCGAGGAGATCGACCCGAGCACCGACGACCTGGTCGGCAACATGCCGCAGGCGCTGTCACACCTGGCGCTGATCAGCGCTGCCACCACGTACCAGGCGCAACTCAGTCGCGCAGAACACGGGTGAGCGCGGCTACCGCCGCGGCGCCAGCCGCCGCCATACCGGACAGGATCGCCCGGCGGTGTATCGAGGCCCACAGCTGTGGGTCTCTGGCGTGCGCCTTCTCATCGAACGCGCCGTGTGCCCCGCGGTCGTCGTGCTCGTCCTGCGGTTCGAAGACGTTCGAGCCGAAGCGCGGGGCGTCCTTGCCGGTCTGTTGAGACTTCACCCCGGAGCGGCCCAGGTACCAGTCCAGCAATCGCGGCGCGAGGCGTTCGCCGAGGATCGTGTACGCCGTCGACACGCCCACCCACATGTTGCGCCGCGGATGCTCGGCGAGGAACCCGATCGCCTTCGCCGGCAGCTCAGGCTGGAAGATCGGGGGCACCGGCATCGGGTGCTTGGGCATCTTGTTCAAGTTCCACGCGAACTGCGGGTGTTCAGACCCGGCAACTGCACCATGCACAGCTTGACCTTGCTCTTCTCGTGCGCCAGCTCGGTGATCACCGATTCGGTAAAGCCCTTCACCGCGTGCTTGGCGCCGCAGTAGGCAGATTGCAACGGGATCGACCGGAAGGCCATCGCGGAGCCGACGTTGACGATGACGCCACGGTCTCGCGGGCGCATCCGCTTCAACGCAGCCAGCGTGCCGTGCACCTGACCGAAGTAGGTCACCTCGGTCATCCGGCGGAACTCCTCCATCGACGTGTCCCACGAGAAGGCGAGCGAGCCGACGAACGCGACGTTGACCCACAGGTCGATCTCACCCAGTTCCGACTCGATCTGCGTCGCCGCCCGCTCTACGGCCTCGTGCTCGGCGACGTCGCACCTGACCGGCAGCGCTCGCCGCCCTGCCTTGGTCACGTCGTTTGCCGCTGCGTCCAGACCGGCTTGCCCGCGGGCCAGGATGGCAACGTCGTAGCCGCGCCTGGCAAGTTCACGGACGGTCGCCCGCCCCACCCCTGCGGTTCCGCCGGTAACGACGGCTACCTTCTGCCGCTCTGCCATCAGGACTCCTCCACGCTCGAGACGGTGATCGCTGCGCGCCCTCCGCGATGTCCGCCATTTCCGCGACAAAGCGGGACGCGGCCCGATGGGATGTCAATACCCCACAACCGGCCGGTGATAGCCGGGTGTGATGCATGCCCATCAAGCACCCATCGACGCCGCCGGTTCCGCCGCGTGCGATCCGCGCCACAGCATGCCGCGAGTCGTGAATCAGCTAACCGATGGCCCGGGATAACTGTGCCGGATGAGAGCAAAGACGGCCCATGGGCGGCCGCGCTGTCGGGCTGGCGGCGACGGCCGCCGCGGCGAGTGCCGGTGCCGTCGTGGCGGCGGTGGCGCAGTGGTCCACCGGGCTGTGGCATTCGCCGTCGGACGCGGCGCCCGGTCGGTCGTCCTGGTCGGCCTGTCGATGGGTGCGGTGATCTGCACGCAGTTTCTCGCGCACTCGGCTCACGCCGGGCTGGTGCCCTGGTCCTATTGCGACAAGCCGCGCCTGGGTCGCCGCTAACCCGCACCTTGTCGAGCTGCGTGAGGTTGCCGGAGCACCGCACGAGTGCTCGTGGAACGTCGCCCCGGATGACTACGCCCGCCGCGTGCGACAGTTCTTGGTCGACCGCTGCGAGCTGCCGCCGAGCAGTAGAACCCGTCGCCGTCAATGACTGACCCGGCCGCGCTCGGATCGCAGCGTCGACTCGATCAGACGATCGGCGAGGATGCCGGTGACGAACGAGTACACGGCCTTGTGCCCGAAGTCGACGGCCTGCTCCCGCGGCGGCCAGGTGTGCGGCGGCGCGCCGACACCGGTGGCGTTCTCGATGGTCTGGTCGGTCGAAAGCCGAAAGGCGGTGTGCGCGATGTTGGCCCGTGGCCCACGCATGCCAACCGCGGCCCAAACGCCGCGCAGTGCCCCGACGACCGCCCCGGTCACGTAGTGCATAGCCAGGTTCCACAGCACGGGCTTGCGGTCGTCCGGCGCGGGGCGCCGGAGCAATGTCAACAGCGCCCGGCCCGGCACAAAAGAATTCGGGCGGTGGGTGAACGCCTGCTCGAGTTTCTCCCCACCGGCCATCACCGCGGCTCCCGCCACACCGGCGAGAGCCCCGAGCCCAGCGGCTCGTCCGAGCCTCGCGCCGCGCGCAGATCGTGTCACGTTTGCGGTATACCCGGGGCCGCAGCGTCTTATCGACTCAGTCTGTGCTGCGTTGCCGGGCGGCGTAGTGTCCGGGCCCGATGACACAGGCACCCTCGGCCGGCGGCGAGCGGCCACCCGACCCGCGCCGCTGGCGTGCGCTCGCGGTGTGCCTCGTCGGTGGCTTCATGGTGCTGCTCGACGTGTCGATCGTGAACGTCGCGCTTCCGTCCATCCGCGAAGGGCTGCACGCGCCGCAGAGCGACCTGCAGTGGGTGGTTTCCGGTTACGCGCTGACGTTCGGGCTGCTGCTCGTGCCTGCGGGGCGGCTCGGCGACGTGTACGGGCGGCGCCGACTGTTCGTCGTCGCGCTCGGATTGTTCACCTTGGCGAGCATTGCCTGCGGCATCGCCCAGAACAGCATCTGGCTGGTGATCGCTCGGCTGTTGCAAGGGTTCGCCGGCGGCGTCCTGACTCCGCAGATCAGCGCACTGATCCAACAGATGTTCTCCGGTCGGGAACGCGGCACGGCGTTCGGCGTGTTCGGCTCTGTCGTCGGGATCTCGACCGCCGTCGGACCGCTGCTCGGCGGCGTGCTGATCGACGTCTTCGGCCAGCAGGACGGCTGGCGGTGGGTGTTCTTCGTGAACGTGCCGATCGGCGTGGTGGCGATCCCGCTGGCGTTGCGGCTGCTGCCCGGGCCGCCGGCTCCCGAGCAGCGCGCCGATCGGCACCGCGACCTCGACCCGATCGGGGTGTCGATGCTGGGTGTGGCGGTGGTCCTGCTCCTCCTGCCGCTCGTCGAGGAGCAGGAGTGGCACGGCGTCGCGAAGTGGGCGTTGATCCCCGCCGCGTTCGCCGTGTCGGCCGCCTTCGTGCTGTGGGAACGGCATTATCGCGCATCGGGCCGGGAGCCCGTCGTCGACCTGGGCCTGTTCCGGCGGCGCTCCTACTCCTTCGGCACGTCGATGATCACGCTGTACTTCGCCGGGTTCACGCCGCTGTTCTTCGTGTTCACGCTCTACCTGCAGATCGGCCTGCGCTACTCGCCGCTCGACGCGGGTCTGGCGGTAACGCCGTTCGCGATCGGTTCGGCCGTCGCCGCGGGCATCGGCGGGCGCAAGGTCACGCAGCTGGGCCGACCACTGGTCGCGGCCGGGCTGCTGATCGTCGGGATAGGGCTTGCCGGCTCTATCCTCGCCGTGCATGCCGTGCCGCGCCACGGCACCGGGTGGGCGACACTGCTGCCCCTGCTCGTGGCCGGTCTGGGCAGTGGCCTGGTCATCGCGCCGAACCAGACGCTCACCCTGTCCGAGGTCCCGGTAGATCAGGCAGGCACGGCGGGCGGCCTGCTGCAGACCGGCCAGCGCATCGGCACCGCGGTAGGGATCGCCGCCGTTGGGTCGGCGTTCTTCGCCCACGTGGCCAGCAGCCGCGGCGACTACGCGACCGCGTACCAAGCCGGCGTGCTCATTGCGATCGGTTTCGTTCTCGCCGCGCTGCTCGCCGCGATCACCGACGTCGTCACCGACCGGATGCTCGAACGCAACGCCGCCCGCACATAGCGTGCTGTTCCGGTTCGCGGCCCCTGGCGCAGCTGACCGCCAGTCGGCAGCGGCGTCGGCCTTTTGGCACGGCGCCCGACCTGTGAGACCGTTGATGGCGTTGATCGTCCGCGCGTTGCGGCCAGGGGCGTGTCGCATTGACGGTCCGGTTACGGGCGCCAGTTGGTGAGGTCGGTGCCCGGGTTGTTTGCGGACCAGGTTTGGTAGTCGGCGAAGGACCGGACGCCATGGTGGAGGACGGCTTGGTAGACCGGATGCCGTGGATCGGCTGGCCGCGGTCCAGCGCGTCTTCTTTGATCGCAAGGATGGCGTCGCGCGTGTGGTCGGTGAGCGCGGCGCGCAGTGGTTCGAGTAGGTCGACGGCCCGCGGCCCGCGTGATTGTCGGCGAGCCGTCGACGGGAATGCGCATCGTTAGACGCAACCCAGCAACGAGCCATCGGCTATGTCGGCGCGGCATCGAGGTGGGCCGGATTGACGAGCACCGGCTCCTCATCCGCAAACAGGTGGTGCGCGGTGAATTCCGCGGATCCGGCTACCGGGCACTCGCCAGCACCTGGTCGCGGCTCAGCGAGCTCCGCCGTTGAGCCACTCCTGGAAGCTTTGCGTGCCATGCCGGTAGTCGCCCGTGGGCAGGTTGTCGCCGGTCGCCATCGCCGTGCCGGCCTTGCCGGGCAGCCGCACTGGCCAAACGGGCCTGCGCGAGCCGCGGGCGCGCAGCAGGCGGCGGATCAGATCGGGCAGGTACTCTTCCTGCGGCCCGGCCAGCTGGGTCATCGGGATGGCTGGGCCGCCGGCGAGCTCGGCGAGGACCTGCCCGACCTCCGCCGCGGCGACGGGTTGCGTCCGCATTTTCGGCGCCAACGCGATCGGTCCGGGCACCCGGTCGAGGACCTGCCCGGCGAACTCGTGAAACTGCGTGGCCCGCAAAATGCTGTACGGCACGCCGGACTCGGCGAGGACCTGTTCCTGCCGCAGCTTGCCGGCGTAGTAGCCGAACGGCACCCGGTCGATCCCGACGATCGACAGCACGACGACGTGCGCCGTCGCGGTCTTGGCAGCCGCAGCCAGCAGGTTGCGGGTCGCCGCGTCGAAGAACGCGACGGCCTTCTTCGAACTGTTCGTGGTGACGTTGCTGGTGTCGATGACCGCTCCAGCACCGTCCAGCGCCTCGACCAAGCCGGCGCCGGTGGTGACGTCTACCCCGGTCGAGCGCGCCAGCACCAACGGCTCGTGCCCCACTGCGCGGACGGCCTCGACGGCCTTCCGGCCCACAACGCCGGTGCCCCCTACGACCGCTATCCTCACGTCTCATTCTCCATCCGTATCCGGGCTTCAGAGCCGATCTTCGATGGCTCGCACCTGGGCTTGCAGTGTCTGCAGGGCGCGGCGCGTCGGGCCGGGCTGCCCCGTCACCTCCATGAGCCGTTTGCATCCCGTGGTCACCAGCTGCGGCGGCCGCCTGCATGTCGATGATCGTGTGCTCAGTTCGAGTCAGTGTCGCGGTGAGCACATCGATTGCATCGACGCCACCGTAGGCCGCGGCGAGGAGCTTGAGCCGGGCGGCAGACCACGAGTCGGGGTCACCAACGTCAGGGGTCGATAAAGGGGAACGCAGACCGTCTCGCCGACACGCCACACCCGGCCGACGTTGCCGCCGGTAAGCAACTCTTGCTGCCCTTCCCCACGGGCAGGCAAGGCGTCCATGCTCTGATTCTTTCAAAGCCCCTCATCGCATTCCGCGCGCAGCCGGCAGCGGCCGCCAAGATCGCCTGCGTGGCTCGGCGTCTTGCTGTGCCATGCGGCGTCTTCTCTGCCCCGCCGGGTGATGATGTCCTGGACAGGTACGCCCTTACGGCGTCGCGATGCGCCACGCTCGATCAGCTGGTGATGTCGGTCATCAAGGTGAGCACTCGGCGAGCCACCACCACCGCGCACACCCACCCGCCGCCACAGGCCCCGCCAACGAAACGCCGCCCGCACACAGCGTGCGGGCGGCGTCGCGGGGGGCTCAGCGAGGGCGCTCGGTCACCGCTCGTTGCCGGATCGAAGCATCATGAACCGGGCGTAGGACGCGGTGATGACCGACAGCGCGAGGATCGCGATCAGCGCCAAGAGCACCGGCATCCGGGCGAACGGCGGGGTCGTCGACGTCGCCGGCTGGCTCGTCAGTCCGAGTGACTGCCGGCCGAGCACTCCGTTGTCGCTCGCGTTGTCGCTCACGCCGGGGATCGGGGCGGCGAGCCCGCTGAACGCGGTCGGGGTGAGCCCGGTCCCAGCGCCATTCGGGTTGAGCAGGCTGGCCAGGATGCTCTCGGGCGTGAGTCGGGAGGCGGCCGCAGCGGCGGCGCTGGCCTGGCTGTCAGTGCGGGCCGTGCCGGAGGCCGCGGCCCCACCCTGCGAGGCGGCGCCGACCGTAGACCCGGTCGATCCGGTCGAGGCGCCCTGCTGCGCTGCGCCGGTCTGCGTGCCGGGTAGCGATAGACCTGGGTTCGTGGACGGCACGGTCGCACCCACTGGGGGCAGCGTGGCGCTCACCGGCGGCAGGGTCGCACTCACCGGCGGCAGCGTGGCACTCACCGGCGGAAGGGTCGCACTCACCGGCGGAAGGGTCGCACTCACCGGCGGCAGCGTGGCACGCACCGGCGGCAGGGTCGCACGCACCGGCGGCAGCGTGGCACGCACCGGCGGCAGCGTGGCACGCACCGGCGGCAGCGTGGCACTCACCGGCGGCAGCGTGGCACTCACCGGCGGCAGGGGCGCACTCACCGACGGCAGGGTCGCGCTCACCGACGGCAGGGTCGCGCTCACCGACGGCAGGGTCGCGCTCACCGACGGCAGGCTCGCACTCACCGACGGCAGGCTCGCACTCACCGACGGCAGGCTCGCACTCACCGACGGCAGGCTCGCACTCACCGACGGCAGGCTCGCACTCACCGACGGGAGGGTCGCACTCAGCGACGGCAGGCTGGCACTCACCGACGGAAGGGTCGCGGCCACGTTCGGCAGCGTGGCGGCCACCGGCGGCAGGCTCACGCTGACCTGAGGGAGGCTCGCGGTCACCGGCGGTACCACGGCACTGACCGACGGCAGACTCGCGGCCACATTCGGCAGCGTCGCGGTCACCGGCGGCACGCTTGCGGTCACAGCTGGCACGATCGCGGTTACGGATGGCACCGTCGCGGTCACTGCAGGCACGGCCGCGTTGACGGCCGGCAGCGTAACAGTTACTGAGGGCAAAACGGCCTTTACACCGGGCACATTGACGTCGGTCGGCGAGTTGCTAACTGACTGCGGCGGAACCGGCGCCGATGGTAGCGCGGAGTTTAGAGAAGGCACATCCGGATTCACCGGCAGCGTCGGGCTCACTGACGGCAAACCTACATCCCCAGAGAGCCCACTAATTGTGGCCGCTCCGTCGGTAGTGTTTGCCTGCGACCCATTTGCGGTGAGCCCTGGGATGGTCGCATTAACCGAAGGTCCATTCACATTCGCCGTCGGCCCGGTCACATTCGCCGACGGGATAGCCGGGCTTACCGAAGGCACCGGAACGGCCGGCGTCGGGACAGCACTCGGCACGGGCGCGACCGGCGCGTGCACCGTCGGTGCCGACGCCGCCGCGCTCACCACCGAGTTCACGGCCGAGCTGACGGGCGCCGGAACGACCGGCTTCGGGACGGCGGCGCTCGTAGCCACAGACGACGGCGCGGCCGGCGTCGACACAGCCGATGTCGAAGCGGCGAGCTGCGAAGCAGCCGAGCTGTGAACCGCCGATACTGCCGCGGGCGGCACTGGCACCGCGGAAGTGAGGGCGGCGGCGGCCTTCGAGACCAGCGACGTCGGCGGCGCGGGAGTCGGCGCCGCGGGAGTTGGCGCAGCCGGGCTAGGAACCGCCGGGCTAGGAACCGCGGGGCTAGGAACCGCCGGGCTCGGAGCCGCCGAGCTAGGCGCAGCGGGCTTGGCGGCCGCAGAGGTCGGCGCGGCCGCAGAGGTCGGCGCGGCCGCAGAGGTCGGCGCGGCCGCAGAGGTCGGCGCGGCCGGAGTTGGCGCAACCGAAGCAGGAGCCGCTGAGGTTGGCGCAGCCGGCTTCGATACCGCTGAGGTCGGCGCGGTCGGCGTCGGGACGGCGACGGAGCTGGGCACGCTGACCGGCACCACTGAGGTGCTCACCGGGAGCGGCACTGCCGTCGTCGGCACCGGCAGCTGCGGCGCGGCGGCGGCCAAGCCCGTCGGCCCCATCGCGAGTACGCCGAGTGCGATTCCGCCCGTGCCCGCCAGCCAGAAGCTGATTCGTCTGCTTCGCCGACTTGAGGTATTCATGACTTCGCCCCCGAACGAGTTCCACGCTTTCCCGACTCGGACTGAGCTAGCCAGCTCTCGACGGTCCGACCGGAAAGCCCTGTGACCAATGCGGCCGTGCCGACGCGCCATGGCCAGCCCCCAATCCGGGTGAAAGGGAATGCGAATACGACGCTGTCGTGCGGAGTCTTGTACCCATTCTCCTCGCGCCATTAACGCACTCGAATTTGTTTGGACCGGGCGGCACCGCCGCGCTTCCCTCCGGCGTCGGCGATGCGCCCGGTGGTACGAGGAGACCCCGCGCGCCCCCAGCGGCAGCCGTCGGACGGCCAGCCACCGCAATGGCGCACGATCGGTGCATGTCCGGCATCTCCTATCCCCGTCGCGGGGGCGCCCCCCCGATTAGACGCGCTCCGGTCCCGGGCGTACCGAAGGGTCCAACGAGCCGGCGGTGATCGGGATACGCGCTGACGTAATCCTATTTTGCGGGCCTCGCAGACCGACCGCGGGGCGCAGCGGCGCCTACGGCGACCCCGGCTCAGCCGCTGTGCCGCAACAGCCGGCGGGTGAGGCCGGTGAGCGCACTTCCCGCGCCGGCAGCGCCCGCGACCGCGGCGGCCGTCGCCAGGTAGCGTGCCCACGGCGCGGGGGCGGACGGACGGGACGCGATCCGCCGCTCGACGGGCACAGCACCGTCTGCCGAGACGCCAGCCGACGCGTCCGCCGATATGACGTGCGCTGCCAGGAGCTCGGCCAAGTGCACGGCCTGGCGGCCGTTGCCGGCGAGCTCCTCGATCTGCGTGCGGCAGCTGAACCCGTCCGCCAACAGCACGGTGGACGGCGACGCGTCCCGCACCGCCGGCAGCAGCACCGCCTCCGCGCAGGTCCGGCTCACCTCGAAGTGGCCCCGCTCGAATCCGAAGTTTCCGGCCAGCCCGCAGCATCCCGACTCGAGCTGCTCCGCCGACACCCCGGCATCGGACAGCAGCTTCTGGTCGGCCTCCCATTTCAGCACCGCGTGCTGATGGCAGTGCACCTGTGCCAGCGCGTGCACGCCGCTGAGCCCGGTGGGCGCCCGCCAGCCCGGCGTGCGCTGCGTCAGCAACTCGGCCAAGGTCAGCGTCTGATCGCGTAGCCGGGCGATGTCGTGGTCGTCAGGCAGCAGCTCCGGCGCGTCCGAACGAAACACCGTGGTGCAGCTCGGTTCGAGACCGACGAGCAACCCGCCGCCCTCGATGTGCTCCGCGAGCTGGGTGACCGTTCTGCGCAACACGCGCTTGGCGAATGCCAGCTGGCCGGTGGAGATCCAGGTCAGCCCGCAGCAGATCGGCTGGGTCGGGATCTCGACCTGCCAGCCGGCGGCCTCCAGCACGCGGACCGCGGCCTGCCCGATATGCGGGTGGAAGGTATTGGTGAACGTGTCCGGCCAGAGCAGCACCTTGCCGTGCCGGCCGGCCCGCGACGGGGGACGGCGCGCCCACCACTGCTGCAGCGTCTCGCCGGCAAACAGCGGGACCTCGCGTGGTTCCACGCCACCCAGCGCGGCGAGAGTGCGGTGCAGCAGCGGAGCGTGGGTAGCCGCATTCACCGCACCCGCCGCACGGGCCCGCCCGACCACCGCGGCGAGCACCGGAAGCCAACCAAGCGCGTAGTGGCTGCGCGGACGCAACCGGCCGGCGTAGTGCTGGGCTAGGAACTCCGCCTTGTACGTGGCCATGTCGACGTTCACCGGGCAGTCGGCCTTGCAACCCTTGCACGCGAGGCAGAGGTCCAGCGCGTCACGCACGGCCGTCGATTGCCAGCCATCGGAGATCGGGCCGTCGCCGTGCCCGTTGAGCATCTCGAAGAGCAGCCGCGCCCGCCCCCGCGTGGCGTGCTCCTCCTCCTGCGTGGCCTGGTAGCTGGGGCACATCACGGCGCCGTTGGGGTGCTGGTGCTGGCGGCACTTCCCGACGCCGACGCAGCGGTTGGCAGCGTCGACGAACGAGCCGCCGTCATCGGGATAGGAGAAGTACAGCGGCCCCAGGTCACGCGGAGTCCAGGTGCCGCCCAGCCGCAGGTTCTGGTCCAGCCGGTACGGCGCGACGACCTTGCCGGGGTTCATCCGGTCCATCGGGTCGAAGATCGCCTTGAGCTCACCGAATGCGCGCACGATCTGCGCGCCGAACATCCGTGGGAGCAGCTCCCCGCGCGACTGGCCGTCGCCGTGCTCACCGGAGAACGACCCGCCGTAGGACGCAACCAGATCCGCGGCGCTCTCCATGAACCGCCGGTACTTCGCGACACCCTCCGCGCTGTACAACCCGAACGGGATGCGGGTGTGCACGCAGCCCTGGCCGAAGTGCCCGTACAGCGCGGGACCGGTCTCGCTGGCGTACCCGAAGTCCTCGTAGAGCTTCTCCAGGTCGCGCAGGTAGTCGCCGAGCCGCTCCGGGGCGACGGCGGAGTCCTCCCAGCCTTCGAACGTGTCCTGCCGGCCGGGGATGTGCGCCGTCGCGCCCAGCCCAGCCTCGCGCACCTGCCAGAGCTCGTCCTCCCGCTCCGGTTCGGACAGGAACGCGACGTTCGGGTCGTGCTCGGACTCGTGCAGCGCGTGCAGCATTCGGTCGGCGGCCTCGTCCACGGTCTGCTTGGCATCCGCGCCGAACTGCACCATGAGAAACCCGGATCCCTCAGGCAGTTCCTGCAGCGCCTGCGGGTCGATGTCCTTGATCTGCTCGTCGCGGATAAGCCGGTGGTCGACGCCCTCGAGCGCGATCGGTTCGTGCGGCAGGATCTCGGGCACCGCGTCGGCGGCCGCAGCGATGCTGGGAAAGCCCAGCACGACAAGGGTTCTCTCGTGCAGGACGGGCACGAGCTCCAGCTCCGCCCGCAGGACGGTGACCAGCGTGGACTCGCTGCCCACCAGCGCGCCCGCGACGTCGAAGTGCTTCTCCGGCAGCAGCGAGTCCAGATTGTAGCCCGACACCCGGCGCGGGATGTCCGGAAACCGGCGGCGGATCTCGTCGGCATAGGTGTCGCGCAGCCGGCGCAGTTGCCGGTAGACGGAGGCCTGCCGGTCGCCGCGCCGCTCGATCTGGACGTACTCGTCGTCGCTCGTCTCGCCGCACCAGAACCGCGTGCCGTCGTAGAGCAGCACCTCGAGCCGGGCGATGTTGTCGACGACCTTCCCGGTGCGCTGCGCGGTCGCGCCACACGAGTTGTTGCCGATCATCCCGCCGAGCGTGCAGTTCGGGTGCGTCGCCGGCTCGGGCCCGTAACGCAGGTCGTACTCACCGAGCGCCTTGTTCAGCATGTCCAGCACGATCCCCGGCTCGACGATGCAGGTGCGCTTGTCGGCGTCGACTGAGATCAGCCGGTTGCAGTACTTCGCCCAGTCAATCATGACGGCGGTGTTCGTGCACTGGCCCGCGAGGCTGGTGCCGCCACCGCGCGAAAGCAACGGGGCAGCGTGCTTGCGGCACACCGCCACCGCCTCGACCCCGGCGTCGACGGTTCGTGGCACCACCACGCCCAGCGGCACCTGCCGGAAGTTCGATCCGTCGGTCGAGTAGGCAGCGCGTGAGCCGGCGTCGAAGCGGACCTCGCCGTCCACCCTGCGTCGCAGTTCGCGCTCCAGAGCGGTGAGATCGACGTCCGGTGGCTCGGGCAGCTCGGCGACTGGCGGCGGAAGCTGGGCCGACGGGGCGGGATCGCCAGACGTCGTTGTCAACGCTCACCTCCGCGGTGCCGAGGCCATGCCACCGCCATGGCTACCCGCCCGCAACCGGCGTCAAACCGCAGTGCGGTTTGCGCCGCAGAGCAGCCGGGAACCTTAACACGAAGGCCTCGCCGGTGGTCGGGCGCCGGCCTTGCCGGATCGCATTCCAACGAGGAGATGCCATGGCTGACACGGTTGCTGATGTGCTGCTCGCGCGGCTGCGGGAGTGGGGGGTGCGGCAGGTCTTCGGCTATCCCGGTGACGGCATCAACGGCCTGCTGGCAGCGTGGGGTCGCGCCGGCGACGACCCCCAGTTCGTGCAGGCTCGCCACGAGGAGATGGCGGCATTCGAGGCGGTGGGCTACGCCAAGTTCAGCGGCCACGTCGGCGTCTGCGCCGCGACGAGCGGGCCGGGGGCGATCCACCTGCTCAACGGCCTGTACGACGCGAAGCTCGACCATGTTCCCGTCGTCGCGATCGTCGGGCAGACCGAGCGCAGCGCGATGGGCGGCTCCTACCAGCAGGAAGTCGACCTGCTCAGCCTGTTCAAGGATGTCTGCAGCGACTACGTGCAGATGTGCACGGTTCCCCAGCAGCTGCCCAACCTGATCGACCGCGCTATCCGCATCGCGGAGTCCGAACACGCACCCACCGCGCTGATCTTCCCGTCCGACGTCTTCGAGCTGCCCTACGAGCCGCCGGAGCACGCCTTCAAGCAGGTGCCCTCGAGCCTGGGGATGGCCCGGGCCATCGTGCGCCCCGCCGATGACGCGCTGCGCCAGGCCGCCGATCTGCTCAACGCCGGGCAGAAGGTCGCCATGCTGGTCGGCCAGGGTGCGCGCGGCTGCGTCGAGGAGCTCACCGAGGTCGCCGACCGGCTCGGCGCCGGCGCAGCGAAAGCCTTGCTGGGCAAGGACGTGCTGCCCGACACCCTGCCCTGGGTCACCGGTTCGATCGGCCTGCTCGGCACCATTCCGAGCTACCACCTGATGACCGGCTGCGACACTCTTCTCACCGTCGGGTCGAACTTCCCGTACACCCAGTTCCTGCCGAAGCTCGATCAGGCGCGGGCCATCCAGATCGACCACTCCGGCAAGTGGATCGGCATGCGCTACCCGTACGAGCTGAACCTGGTCGGCGACGCGAAGGAGACCCTGCAGGCACTCATCCCGATGCTGAACCGCAAGGATGACCGGTCCTGGCAGGAGCGGATCGAGAAGGACGTCGAGCGCTGGTGGCAGATCGCCGAGCGACGAGCGCTCACCGATGCCGAGCCGACGAACCCGATGCGCATCTTCCACGAGCTCTCCGTGCGCCTGCCCGGCAACGCGATCATCAGCTCCGACTCGGGGAGCGCGGCCAACTGGTACGCGCGGCACCTGAAGTTCCACGGCGAAATCCGCGGCTCGCTGTCCGGAACGCTCGCGACCATGGGGCCGGGCGTGCCCTATGCCATCGGCGCGAAGTGGGCGCATCCGGACCGGCCGTCGATCGCGATGGTCGGCGACGGGGCCATGCAGATGAACGGCATGGCCGAGCTGCTGACGGTCGTGCACTACTGGCGGCAGTGGCGTGACCCGCGGCTGATCGTCGCCGTCCTGCACAACAACGACCTCAACCAGGTGACCTGGGAGATGCGGGCGATGGAGGGCGCGCCGAAGTTCGCGGCATCCCAGACGCTCCCGGACGTCGACTACGGCCGGTTCGCCCGCGACATCGGCCTCGCCGGCATCAATGTCGACAAACCCGACCAGCTCGGGCCGGCCTGGGAGACCGCGCTAGGCGCCGACCGGCCGACGCTGCTGGACGTGCGCTGCGACCCGAACGTCGCGCCGATCCCGCCGCACGCGACACTGGAACAGGCGAAAGAGACCGCGTCGGCCCTGCTGCACGGCGACGAGGACGCGTGGGGTGTGGTCGTCGAGGGTGTGAAGCAGAAGGCGCAGCAGTACCTGCCCGGCCAGAAGGACTGAGCCCGCGCGGCGCCGGCGCCTCGAGGCGCGCTACTCGGCTTCGCCGGGCGAGCCGGACTCGCCGCTGACCCGCCCGCCGATAGCGGCGTGGCGCCCGGGTTCGTACTCGGCCTGTTCCAGTTCGGCGATCCGGGCGGCGATCTCCGGCTTCTCCCGCACCGGGTAGAAGAACCCTCGCATGTGCCGGATCGGGTTCTTGCCCAACTTGTTCATCCGCTTCGGCACCGGGGCACCGGCGTACGTCAGCAGCCCGTGCCCGTGCTCGTCGACCGGGCCGAGCGGCTGATGCACCTCGATGAACTCCCCGGTGGGCAGCCGCTTGATGATGCCGGTCTCCAGGCCGTGCTCGAGCACCTCCCGGTCGTGGTGCTGAAAGCCCAGACAGAGCCGGTGGGCGATTCCGTACGCGAGTGGCGGAAGCACGACCAAGGCGATCCGCCCGCCCCAGGTCATCGCGTTCAACGAGATGTCGAACGTGTGCGCCACCACGTCGTTGCCGCCGGAGATGAACAGCACCACCGTAAACGTGAGCGCCATCGCACCCAAGCCGGTGCGTACCGGCACGTCGCGAGGGCGCTGCAGCAGGTTGTGATGCAGATGATCGCCGGTGATCTTGGCTTCCAGGAACGGGTAGATCAACGCGAGGATGATCATCGCCGTCGGGATGACGACCGCCGCCCAGAACACCGGTGGCACGTCATGGCCGATGGCGCGGATCTCCCAGGAGGGCATCAGGCGCAGCGAGCCTTCCGGCACGCCCATGTAGAAGTCCGGTTGCGCATAGGAGGTCACCTGCGCCGGGTTGTACGGCCCCCACAGCCAGATCGGGTTGATCTGGAACAGGCCGCCCAGCACCGCTAGGATGCCGAAGATAAGGAAGAAGAACCCGCCCGCTTTGGCGGCGTACGTCGGGAAGACCCGCTCGCCGACGACGGTCGTCTCCGTCTTGCCCGGGCCGGGGAAGTCGGTGTGCTTCTGCCGGACGATGAGCGCCAGATGCAGCCCGATCAGCGCTGCCAGGATGCCCGGTATCAGCAGCACGTGCGCGATATAGAACCTTTCGATGATCACGTCCCCGGGGAAGTCGCCGCCGAAGACCAGGAAGGCGAGCCAGGTGCCGATGATGGGCACCGAGAGCATGATCGCGTCGGCGATCCGCAACCCGGTGCCGGAGAGCAGGTCGTCGGGCATCGAGTAGCCGACGAAGCCTTCGATCACGCCGAGGATCAGCAGCGTGATGCCGATCAGCCAGTTGAACTCCCGCGGCCGGCGGAACGCTCCGGTGAAGAAGATCCGGAGCATGTGGATCACCATCGCGGCGACGAACATCAGCGCCGCCCAGTGGTGGATCTGGCGGATGACCAGCCCGCCGCGCACGTCGAAGGAGATGTCCAGCACCGAGCTGTACGCCTTGGACATCGTGACGCCCTTGAGCGGCACGTAGCTGCCCTGGTAGACGACGTCGGTCAGCGAGTCGTCGAAGAAGAACGAGAGGTAGGTGCCGGTGAGGATCAAGATGATGAACGAGTAGAGCGCGATCTCGCCCATCATGAACGACCAGTTGTCGGGGAAGACCTTGTTCAACTGGTCGCGCAGCGGCGACGAGAGCCGGGTCCGCTGGTCGACGTAGAGCGCAAGCTTTCCCTGCGGGGTGCGTGGCCGGCGCGTACGGCTGGGGCTCACTGGCGCCCTGGGCTCCGAGATCGGCACCGCGGCGGCCCCCATTCGTGATCCGGATCGGCTGGCGGTCGAGCCTTTCATGGCAGGCTAGCGCGGGCCGCCGTCGCCGTCACGACCACCCGCCATTTGGCCCCCCGCGGCGCGCTCGAACGCGTTTGCGTCGACACGTCCGCAGGGTACAAATCCAGCATGAGCATGGAGAACAGGGGCCAGCCCGACGGGGCTGGAATTGATCGTGTGTACCAACTCGAGCGGTCGCCGTTGTCCGCTCGCGAGCAGCGCATCCTGACCGATATCGAGATCCAGTTCGAGCTGCGCAACGCTCGACTGGCCGCCCGCTTCCACTGGGATGCCGAGCACGGCCGCTGGAACCGCCCGCACGGCTGGTGGCCATTCCGCTGACGGCGCCCGACCGGCCTTCGGCGCCACCGGCGACGAGCGACCACGGACGCTACGAGGAAGGACAGTCATGGCCAAGCAGCGGCATGACCACGCGCCGCCCCAGTTGGGGCCCCAGTTGAAGTACACGGTGCCGGGCATGAAGCCGGCAGCCGCGGCGAAGATTATCGACCTGCTGCAGGACCGGCTCAACGCGCTCAACGATCTGGCGCTGAGCCTCAAGCACGTGCACTGGAACGTCGTCGGCCCGCACTTCATCGCGGTGCATACCATGCTCGATCCGCAGGTCGACGCGGTGCGGATCATGGCCGACGACGTGGCGGAGCGGATCGCGACCCTGGGCGGATCGCCGTGCGGCACGCCGGGTGCCCTCGTCGAACAGCGTGACTGGGACGACTACGAGCTCGGCCGGGCCGATGCGATGGCGCACATGGCCGCGCTCGACGTCGTCTACGCCGGGGTCATCCAGGCGCACCGTGCGGCCATCGGCGCCACCGGCGACACCGACCCGGTGACCCAGGACATGCTGATCGAGCAGGCCGAGCAGTTGGAGCTCTTCCACTGGTTCGTGCGGGCGCATCTCGAGCAGCCGAGCGGCGAGCTGGCGACCACCGGCGCACACACCGAGCGCGAGGCGGCCGGCCGCGTGCGGCGCGACGGCCGCCGGCGCGGTTAGGCCTCCACCAGGGGGCCGGCGGTGCACTCGGGAAAGTAGCCCTGGCCGATGCCGGTCTCCCGCTTCGGGATCATGACCGACCGGGTCCAGGTGACAACCGGTTCACCGTCCTGGTTCAGCCCGCGCGTCAGCATGGTGATGATCCCCATGCCCGGCCGGGACGCGCTCTCGCGCTTGTCGGTGATGAGGCTCTCCGCGTAGAGCGTGTCGCCGACGTAGACGGGGTGGACCAGCTTGATGTCCGTCCAGCCGAGGTTGGCCACCGCGTTCTGACTCGTGTCGATTACTGACAGGCCCAGCACCAGCGCCACCGTCAACCCGGAATTGACGATGATCCGCCCGGCGGTGATCGGGTTGGACGCAGCGAGATGGGCGTTGAAGTGGTTCTGGTTGGTGTTGCAGGTCAGCAGCGTGAACCAGGTCGAGTCGGCCTCGCTGATGGTCCGGCCGAACGGGTGCTGGTACACGTCGCCCACCACGACGTCGTCGAAGAACGGCCCGAGCTGCGCGGCATGCACGGTCATCTGCAGTCCCTTCCACCCGAACTCGTCGCTCAGCGTAGGGGACGCGGACGCGATCGACTGGCGGGACTGCTTGGCCCGGCAGCCGATCGGCTACCGGCGCAGCGAGGGTCGGCGCCCGCCGGTCACGCTGTTGCGGTTACTGGCTGTGTAGACGGCGACCAGGATCGCCGCGAGAGCGATCTCGAGCAGCACGGTGAGCAGGCCGATGTGCAGGATGTGGTTGCCGATGAAGCCGCCGACGATCGAGCCGATCCAGCCGAGCAGCAGCGTGGGCAGCAGGCCCATGCCGCGCGTGCCCGGAACCACGAGCCGAGCGAGCGCACCGATGATCAGTCCGACGATCGCGGTGCTGACGAGGGCCCACAGTGCCATCCCGGCAAGCGGCAACACGATGAACAGGACGACGACGAGCGCGATCAGAGCCACCAACATGTCTTCGACGATACCCGCGCCGATAGTGGGATGGTGGCAGAGCATCGGTAACTACTCAGCTACCCAAAGTCGCTTACAAAATGGTAACGACTGGCAAAAAGACCTGCCCAGGGGTGACATCGGTGTGAAGTCACCGCTAGAGTTTCCATTGCTCGGCGGGTTTAACGGGGGTGACGCGTCGAGGGCTGCCGGGGGTTACCGGTCGTACGGCGGGCAGGCGTTTCGCGCCTGCCCGCCGTTCTGCGTGCCGCGCGCATTCCGGCGGGGCGGCTCCAACCCGCTGGCCGGCGCCCGCGCGGTCCAGCGACAATGGGTCCGGTGACCCGGTTGAGCCTGCCGCCGCGGACCCCTCTCCGGTTCGCCCGCCTCGCCGTCGTGGTCACCTTCGCCGCCAACGGCTTCCTGTTCGGGTCCTGGGTGCCACGCATCCCCGAGGTGAAGAGCCACCTCGGGCTCTCCGCCGCGGCCCTCGGTGTGGCCCTGCTCGCACCGGCCGTGGGATCGCTCGCGTCGATGAGGGTCTGCGGGCGGGCGTGCGCGCGGTTCGGCAGCGGACCGGTCACCCGCGTCATGCTGGTCAGCTTCGGCGCGCTCGCGTGGCTGCCTGGCCTCGCGCCCAATTTGGCGCTGCTCTTTCTCGCGCTGCTCGTCTGGGGTTCGACGATCGGCGGCCTCGACGTGGCGATGAATGCCCAGGGCGTCACCGTCGAGCAGGCGTACGGCCGTCCCGTCCTCTCCGGATTCCACGCGACATGGAGCCTGGGCTCGCTCGCCGGCGCGCTCCTCGGCGGCCTCGGCGCCGGGCTGGGCATCCCGATTGCGGCCCAGCAGGGCGTGCTGGCGGTCATCGTCGTCGGCGGGGCGCTCATCGTCGACCGGGGGCTCCTGGCCGACCCGCCGCAGCACGCCGAGGTTGCTCTGCCGGTTCGCCGCGGGCTGCCCGAGCTGCGGCTGCTGCTGCTCGGCCTGGCCGCGCTCTTCGCGCTGATGTCCGAGGGCGCGGTGGCCGACTGGAGTGGCGTCCTGCTGCGTGACACCCTGCACGCGCGGCCCACTCAGGTAGGGCTCGGCTATGCCGCGTTCAGCGTCACGATGACCGGCGGCCGGCTCGCCGGCGACCGCGTCGTGCAAGCCCTGGGCCGCGCGCGCACGATCGCCGTGATCACCGTGGTCGGCTCTCTCGGGCTGGCTGCCGGACTCGCCACCCGAGGGCTCATCGGGACCGTGCTGGGGTTCGCGACGCTGGGGATCGGGCTCTCGGTGCTGGTGCCGGTCCTGTTCAGCACGGCGTCCGACGGCGCCGCGCCGGGGCCGGCGATCGCCACCGTCTCGACCCTCGGCTACACCGGCTTCCTCGCCGGTCCAACGGCGATCGGCCTCATCGCCCAGGCGACAAGCGTGCCGTTCGCACTGTGGCTGCTGCCGGTCTTCACCTGCTCGGGCGGCGCGCTCGCGATCGCGGCCGTGCGGATGACCGCTGCGCGCCGCCCCGCCCGCTCCACCGGATCGAGCAACTCGCTCCCGCCCCAGGAGGGAAGAAGTTGCGCGATCGCGGACGAGCGGGGGCTATGACGCCTCGCTGAGCGGGTGCGTCGACGGTGACCGGCGCCCCGGAGCCTCGGCGGCGGTCGTCTCGACGTGGATGTAGCGGGCGCCGCGGAACAGCGAGGCAACCGCGCCGACCAGCGACATCGCGATCGCCACGACGAACACGATCACCAGCCCGTGGTGGAACGGCGCCGAGATCAGCTGCGGGAAGTACGCCTTGCTCGTCAGCGTGGACAGGTCCGCGCCATGCGTGGCCGCCGCAGGCAGCGCGCCGAGCATGGTGCCGATCGGGTTGTAGCCGAGGAAGGCGGCGAACAGGCTGCCCACCGGCGGCTGGTGGCCGATGGCCACCGCCGTCGGCGCCGGCACGCCGTGCGCCCGCAGCCCCGAGGTGAGCGCCGCGGGCAGGGTCGCCGCCAACCCGATGATCATCATCGTGAAGAAGATGCCGATGGACAGCGACGTGCCGGAGTTGAAGAACGTGCCGCGCATACCCGCGGCGGCACCCCGTCGCTTCGCGGGGACGCTGTTCATGATTGCAGTCGTGTTCGGCGCGGAGAACAGGCCCGAGCCGATGCCGTTGAGGACGAGCAGGCCGGCGAACGCCCAGTAGTTGAAGTCGGTCGGTAGCAGCATCAGACCGGCGAAGCTCACCGCCACGATGATCAGCCCGCCCGTGGCGAACGCCCGGGCGCCGAACCGGTCGGAGTAGTAGCCCGAGATCGGCCCGGCCACGAGGAAGGCGACGGTGAGCGGCAGCAGGTAGATGCCGGCCCATAGCGGGGTGCTGGCGAAGCTGTAGCCGTGCAGCGGCAGCCAGATGCCCTGCAGCCAGATGATCAGCATGAACTGCAGCCCGCCGCGGCTGATCGAGGCGAGCAGGCCGGCGAGGTTGCCCGCCGAGAACGCCTTGATCCGGAACAGCGACATGTCGAACATGGGCTGGTCCACGCGCGCCTCGACGATGCAGAACACCACGAGCAACAGGCCGCCGCCGATCAGGCCGGCCAGCACCCAGGGGTTCGTCCATCCCATGTCGTGCCCGGCATAGGGCTGGATGCCGTACGTGATCGCGGCGAGGATCGCGGTCAGCCCCACGGCGAAGAGCGCATTCCCCCACCAGTCGATGCGCGCCGCGGTCCGCGCGCTCGTCTCGCGCAGGCTGCGGTAGGACCACACCGTTCCGAGCAGGCCGAAGGGCACCGACACGAAGAACACGAGCCGCCAGTCGACCGGCGCCAGCAGCCCGCCGACGATCAGGCCGATGAACGAGCCGGCGATCGCCGCCACCTGGTTGATGCCCAGCGCCAGCCCGCGCCGCTCGACGGGAAAGGCGTCGGTCAGGATCGCCGTCGAGTTCGCGAAGAGCATCGCCGCGCCGATCCCCTGCACCACCCGCCAGAGGATCAGCCACATCGCGCCCCCGCCTGCTGTCAGCGGGTCGAACACCAGCAGGATGGAGCCGATCGTGAAGACGGCGAAGCCGAGGTTGTAGATCTTGACGCGGCCGTAGATGTCGCCGAGCCGGCCCAGCGACACGACGAGCACCGCGGTGACGAGCAGGAAGCCCATCAACATCCAGAGCAGGTAGCTGACGTTGCCGGGCTGCAGCGGGTTGAGCTTTATGCCGCGGAAGATGTCCGGCAGCGAGATAATGACGATGGACGCGTTGATCGTCGCCATCAGCACGCCGAGCGTGGTGTTGGACAGCGCCACCCACTTGTAGTGCGGATGGTCCCGCTCGACGGTGAACTTCGACAGCGACCTGCCGGGTGAACTCACGCCTGGCCTTCCGAACGCAGCTACCTTCGTTAGCTAAACTAACGGTACGCCGGAGGCTGGCGGTGGTGCAACCCGGTTCGTCGCTGGGTGCCGACCTCCTCGCCACCGCTGTCGATCACGTTTTCCCCGCTTCTGCCCGCTTGCCGCACCTTGAACCGGCCAGAAGCGGGGAAAAGGTGATCAACAACCGGACGGCTGCTCGCCGGACGCACGCGCGGGGGCGAAGGGGCCTCAGGTGCGGTAGTCGCGCAGCAGCCCGCGGCTGATGATGGTCTTCTGGATCTCGGAGGTGCCCTCGCCGATGAGCAGGAACGGCGCCTCACGCATGAGCCGCTCGATCTCGTACTCCTTGGAGTAACCGTAGCCGCCGTGGATCCGGAACGAGTCCTGGGTCACCTCGGCGCAGTACTCGGATGCGAGCAGCTTGGCCATCCCCGCCTCCACGTCGTTGCGCTCGCCGGCGTCCTTCAGCCGCGCGGCGTTGACCATCATCAGGTGCGCGGCTTCGATCTTGGTGGCCATCTCGGCGAGCTTGAACGCGACGGCCTGGTGGTGGGCGATGTGCTTGCCGAACGTCTTGCGCTGCTGGGCGTAGCCGATGGCCAGCTCGAACGCGCGTAGCGCCACCCCGCAGCCGCGAGCGGCGACGTTGACCCGGCCCACCTCGATGCCGTCCATCATCTGGTAGAAGCCGCGGCCCCGGCCGTCGGCGCCGCCGAGGACGGACGAGGCCGGTACCCGCACGCCGTCGAGCACCATCTCGGTGGTCTCGACGCCCTTGTACCCCATCTTGTCGATCTTGCCGGGGATGGTGAGGCCGGGCGCCGTCTCGCCGAAGCCGGGCTGCTTCTCGACGAGGAAGGTCGTCATGTTTTTGTACACGCTGTCCGCGCCCAGATCGTCGCGCATCAGCGTGGCGACCACTCCGGCGCGGGCCCCGTTGGTCAGCCACATCTTCTGCCCGGTCAACAAGAAGTCGTGCCCGTCGGCGCTCGCGCGCGACTTGATCGCCGCGACGTCGGAGCCGCACTCCGGCTCGCTCATCGAGAACGCCCCGCGCAGCTCACCGGTGGCCATCCGCGGCAGCATTCGCTGCTTCTGCTCGTCCGTGCCGTGCTGGGCGATCAGGTAGGCAACGATGAAGTGCGTGTTGATCACACCGGAGATCGACATCCAGCCGCGCGCGATCTGCTCGACCACCAGGGCGTAGGTCAGCAGCGACTCGCCCAGCCCGCCGTACTCCTCGGAGATGGTCAGCCCGAACAGGCCCATCTGTTTCATCTGCTCGACGATCGCCTCGGGAAACTCGTCCTTGTGCTCGAGGTCGCTGGCGTAAGGCAGGATCTCCTTGTCCACGAACTCGCGCACCGTCCGCACGATGTCGGTCTGGAACTCGGTGAGGCCGGCGGTCTGAGCAAGGCGAGGCATGCGAGGCTCCCTCGTTCGGTTTCCGAGCAGTATCGGACGCCCGGGCAGACCCGGCGACGGCTGCGTGAGAAGACTCTCAGCCGCCCAGCATGCTGGCGTCGATCGTCTGCGTGGCGGGCGGCGCGGTCGGCGCCGGCTCCGAGTTGTAGTGGTCGATGACGACCTTGCCGGCGGTAGACCCGGTGCTGGCCACCGCGACCGGCTGCGCGGTGCTCCGGTCGACGCTGACCGTCGTGTCCTGATACTTCAGCACCACGCAGTCGGCGCCGTTGACGGTCTGCTGGCCGATCTTGGTCACGTCGGCGCTGTGGTAGTCGCGAAACGCCTGGTCGAGGAAGCTCTGCTTGTCGGCCACGCCGGCCAGCTCGCTGAACTGCGAGCTGTCGGTCGACGCCTTGATCCACTTGCCGGAGACGATGGGCAGCACCGCGCCGGCCGCGGCGCCGGCCTCCTTCTTCCAGAACTCGTCCGGCGCCTTGAAGTAGACGGTCTTGCCCAGCGCGACGAGTTCGATCTTCGAGCCGGACAGGGTGACCGAGCCGGATGACCCGGTGGCGGTGAAGTTCATGTCGATGGCACCGGGCTGGCCGTCGCTGGTGACCGTGCCCGCGACGTGGAAGCTCTGCGCCGCGCTGAGCGCCGCCTTGGCCTTGTCGGCGATCTGGCTCGCCGGAAGCGACGAGAGATCGCCCTGATTGGCCGAGCTGGCGGAGCTGGCCGAGTTCGCCGAGCTCGCCGACCCACTGCTGTTCGGCTTGTTGGAACTGCATCCGGCGATCAGGGCCGCGACCGCGGCCGCTGCCGCAACCGGCAGCACCAACTTGCGCACGAGGACCCTCCCACATACTGCGGACCTTGCCGCCCGAGGGTATGCGACGACCCGCGCCGGGGCATGCGGCGCGGTGGGCTCAGCTCTCCGGCGGGGTGAACGTCGACGTCCGTGACAGGCCGGCGGCACGGCCCTTCGCGGCCACGACGAGGGCCATCTTGCGCGACGCCTCGTCGATCATCTCGTCGCCGAGCATCGCCGAGCCCTTCGCTCCGCCCACCTCCGACGTGTAGTACCCGTAGGCGTCGAGGATCAGCTCGGCGTGGTCGTAGTCCTGCTGGCTCGGCGCATACATCTCGTTGGCGGCGTCGATCTGCCCGGGATGCAGCACCCACTTGCCGTCGAAGCCCAGCGCGGCGCTCCGCCCGGCGACCCGGCGGAACCCGTCCACGTCGCGGATCTGCAGGTACGGCCCGTCGATGGCCTGCTTGTCGTGCGCTCGGGCCGCCATCAGGATCGACATGAGAATGTGGTGGTACGCGTCGCCGACGTCGTATCCCGGCGGCTGCTCGCCCACGACGAGCGACTTCATGTTGATGGACGCCATGAAGTCGGCCGGTCCGAAGATGATGGTCTCGACGCGGGGCGACGCCTGGGCGATCGCGTCGACGGCGAGCAGCCCGGCGGCGTTCTCGATCTGCGCCTCGATGCCGATGCGCCCCACGTCGTAGCCCATCGTCTTCTCGATCTGGGTGAGCGTGAGGTCCAGCCACTGCACCTGGGCGGCGCTTGCCACCTTCGGCAGCATGACGCAGTCGAGGTTCGCGCCGGCGCCCTCGACCACTTCGGCCACGTCCCGGTAGGTCCACTGCGTGGTCAGGTCGTTGACCCGCACCACCCGGATCTTCTCGCCCCAGCCGCCCTCGTTCAGCGCGGCGACGACGTTCTTGCGCGCGTCCGGCTTGGCCAGCGGGGCGACGGCGTCCTCGAGGTCGAGGAACACCTGGTCGGCGGGCAGGTCCTTCGCCTTGTCGAGGAAGCGGGGATTGCTGCCCGGCACGGCCAGGCAGGAGCGGCGTGGGCGCAGGGCACGGGACGGGCTCGTCATGCCGGCGAGCATCCCACGATCGTGCAACGATCGACGGACTAGCCGGATGGCTCCACCGGCGCGGTGCGTACCCGGACGACCAGCACCAGCCCGATGAGCAGCAGCGCGATGCCCGGGACGGCGGTCAGCGGCGGGTGCTGGCCCAGCCAGAGGTAGGCGACGATCGCCGCGCCCGGCGTCTCGAACAGGATGGCCAGGCTGACCATCGTCGGGCTCGTCGAGCGGAGCACCACGTTGATGAGGCTGTGCCCGAGCAGCTGCGCGCACACCGTGACGAGCACGATCTTCAGCCAGGCGTTCGCCGGGTAGCCGCCGAGTCGGACGCCACCGGCCAGGCAGACCGCGAGAAGCAGCAGCGAGCAGATGCTGTAGCAGATCGCGGTGTAGGACGCGGTGGTCATCCGGGTGCGCGCCGACGCGCCGACCGTCACGTACACCGCGGCAGCGAAGCCGCCGATGATCGCCAGCAGGTCGCCGAGCAGCGCCCGGCCGGACGTACCGACATCCGCCCCGGTGATCAGCCCCGTGCCGATCGTCGCAACGCCGATGCCGACCCACGCCGGCCTGGGCAGGCGCCGGCCCACCACGGTGGCGATCAGCGCTGCGAACACGGTCTGCGTCGACGCGAGCGCCGTCGCCGAGGCCACCGTCGTCATCGTCAGGCTCGGCACCCAGGTGCCGAAGTGCGCGGCGAGCGCGGCGCCGGCGATCCCGGCCATCACCCACGAGCGGCGGGACAGCCCGCGCAGCTCTGCCGGGTGCCGCAGCGCCGCGATCGGGAGCGTCACCCCGCTGCCCAGCGCGTTGCGCCAGAACGCGATGGCCAGCGCGGGGGCCGCAGTGGCGGCGATCAGTGGCCCGGAGAACGACACGCCGGTGACCGCCACCGCCAGCAGGACCATGTCCAGGGCGGGCGGCGCCGCCAACGCCTCACGCCGGGCGCCCGCCGTCACGGGCCGATCCTGCCAGCACGCCGGCCGCCGCCACGCGCGGGTTTGGGGGGCATTTGCCTACTACGCTTCACGCGTGACGACCGCGACGCGCGTGTTCATCGCCCGCCTGAGCGGCATCGGCGTGTTCGACCCGAACGGCGATGCGCTCGGCCGGGTGCGTGACGCGGTGGCCACGCTACGCATCGGCCGGCAGCCGCCCCGGGTCCTCGGCCTGGTCGTCGAGTTGCAGCACCGGCACCGCATCTTCGTCCCGATGGGCCGGGTCACCCGGATCGAGGTCGACGCGGTCGTGCTCTCCAGCGGCACGGTGAACATGAAGCGGTTCGAGCGGCGCGCGAGCGAGCTGCTCGTCCTCTCCGAGCTGCTCGACCGGACGGTCACCATCACCGAGAGCGGCCGGCGGGTCAGCATCGTCGACGCCGGCATGGAGCAGAACCGCATGCGCGACTGGGTGATCACCCGGCTGGCGGTGAATGCCGGCGGGCGGCTGACCCGGCGGCGCGGTCAGCTGTTCCAGGTGGAGTGGGACGAGGTGGACGGGCTGTCGCTGTCGGAGGCCAGCCAGGGCACCGAGACGCTGCTGTCGGTGCTGGCCGGACTGCGCCCCGCCGACGTCGCCGCCGCCCTGCAGGACATGCCCGATAAGCGCCGGCGGGAGGTCGCGGCCGCGCTGGACGACGAGCGGCTGGCCGACGTCCTCGAGGAGCTGCCCGACGACGACCAGGTCAGCCTGCTCACGTCGCTGGCCGACGAGCGCGCCGCGGACGTCCTGGAGGCGATGAACGACGACGACGCAGCCGACCTGCTCGGTGAGATGCCGGCCGACGAGCAGGAACGGCTGCTCAAGCTGATGGAACCCGACGAGGCCGAGCCGGTGCGCCGACTGATGACCTACGCCGACTACACCGCCGGTGGCCTGATGACCAGCGAGCCGGTCATCCTGCTGCCCGACGCCACCGTCGCCGAGGCGCTGGCGATGGTCCGCAACCCGGATCTCTCCCCGGCGCTGGCCGCCCAGGTATACGTGGTCCGCCCGCCGCAGGCCACGCCCACCGGACTGTTCCTCGGCACCGCGCACTTCCAGCGGCTGCTGCGCGAGCCGCCGTCCGCGCTGGTCAGCGGGCTGGCCGAGAAGGACACCGTCCCGCTGCGTCCCGACACCCCGATCACCGGCGTCACCCGGCACCTCGCCACCTACAACCTGGTGGCCGCCCCGGTCGTCGACGAGAACGACCGGCTGCTGGGCGCGGTCTCGGTCGACGACGTCCTCGACCACCTGCTACCGGAGGACTGGCGCGACATCGACGCCGAGGGCAACGGGCACCGTGGCTGAGCGCCGGACCCGACTCGACCAGCCGCGCACCCCGCGCGGGCTGCGCGCCCCGCGCATCGACGCCGACGCGTTCGGCGAGTGGTCGGAGCGGGTCGCGCGCTACTTCGGCACCGCCCGGTTCCTCGTTATCCAGACGGTTTTCGTCGCCGCCTGGATCATCTTCAACGCAATCGCGGTCACCCTGCGCTTTGACCCGTACCCGTTCATCCTGCTGAATCTCATGTTCTCCACTCAGGCGGCGTACGCGGCGCCGCTGATCTTGCTGGCGCAGAACCGGCAGGCCGACCGCGACCGCGTCGTGTCGGAGGCCGACCGCGCCCGCGACGAACGCGCGATCGCCGACACCGAATACCTCGCCCGCGAGATTGCGGCGGTGCGGCTCGCGATGGGCGACCTGGTCACCCGGGACTTCCTGCGCTCGGAACTGACCCGGCTCGACCGCGAGGCGAAAGAGCCCGACTCGGCCTGACGCCCACGCTCGCGCTCGCGCTGGCGCCGGCCCCCGCCCCACCCCATCCCCCGCTGTTGATGTTGGACTCGTGGTCGAATATCAGCCACTACCCCAACATCAACAATGGTTGACGCTCGCGGGCGCGAGGCGCGCGAACAGCCGGCCCAGCTCGTGCAGCTCGTCGTCGGAGAACCGCGACAGCCAGTACTCCTGGATGCCGGCGAGATGGGTCGGCGCGGCCGCGCGCAACCGGGCCAGGCCGGCGTCGGTCAGCACGGTGTACATGCCGCGCGCGTCGCCCGGGTACGGCTCACGGGTGACCAGCCCCTCGGCCGAAAGCCGGTCGACCAGCCGGGTGAGCCCGGACCGGGAGAGCAGCACCCGGTCGGCCAGCTCGGCCATCCGAAGCCGGTGGCCCGGCGCCTCCACCAGCTGCAGCAGCACGTCGTACCAGGTCAGTGGCAGACCGGCCTCGTCGTTGAGATCCCGCTCGAGCTGGCGAACGACCGCGCTGTGCGCGTGCAGGAACGCCCGCCAGATGCCGACCCGCCAGTCGGTGGCCCGAAGCGGCTGCGTCACACCGGTCACGGGCGACGATGTTACTGAGCGCCTGCTCAACCCCACCGCACGTAGGATCGGCTGCGTGCCTCGACCCTCCCCCGAAACCCTGCATGCCGCCCTGGCCACCGTCCTCGACCCCGAGATCCGCAAGCCGATCACCGAGCTGGACATGGTCGAGTCTGTCCGGGTCGGCGACGGCGGTGTGGTGGACGTGTCGGTGCTGCTGACCGTCGCCGGCTGCCCGATGAAGGCGCAGCTGACGCGTGACGTGACCGCCGCCGTCGCCCGGGTCGACGGCGTCACCGACGTCCGGGTGAACCTGGGCGTGATGACCGATGCGCAGCGCACGGCGCTGCGGCAGAAGCTGCGCGGCGGCGAGCAGGTGAACGAGATCCCGTTCGCGCAGCCGGGCTCACGTACCCGGGTATACGCGGTGGCGTCCGGCAAGGGCGGGGTGGGCAAGTCGTCGGTGACGGTCAACGTGGCGGCCGCGCTGGCAGCGGGTGGGCTCGCCGTGGGCGTGCTGGACGCCGACATCTACGGCTTCTCGGTGCCGCGCATGCTGGGCGTCACCGGGCGGCCCACCCAGGTCGAGCAGATGATCCTGCCGCCGGTGGCGCACGGCGTAAAGGTGATCTCGATCGGCATGTTCATCCAGGGCAACACCGCCGTGGTGTGGCGCGGCCCGATGCTGCACCGCGCGTTGCAACAGTTCCTCGCCGACGTGTTCTGGGGCGACTTGGACGTGCTGCTCATGGACCTTCCGCCGGGCACCGGCGACATCGCGATCTCGGTGGCGCAGCTGGTGCCGTCGACGGAGCTGCTGGTGGTGACCACGCCGCAGCTCGCCGCCCGGGAGGTCGCCGAGCGGGCGGGGTCGATCGCGCTGCAGACCCACCAGCAGCTCGTCGGCGTCGTCGAGAACATGAGCTGGCTGGACATGCCCGACGGCTCGCGGATGGAGCTCTTCGGCAGCGGCGGCGGCCAGTCGGTCGCCGACTCGCTCGCGGCGGCCACCGGCACCCGGGTGCCGCTGCTCGGCCAGATCCCGATCGACCAGCGCATACGCGAGGGCGGCGACGCCGGCGCGCCGGTGGTGCTCACCGACCCCGACTCCCCGGCCGCTGCGGCGCTGCGTCGAGTCGCCGACACGCTGGCCGGCCGGCAGACGAGCCTGGTCGGCCGCTCCCTCGGGCTCAGCCCCGCCCGCTGAGCATTCGGGCCACGCTCGTCGATCACCTTTTCCCCGCTGGTGACCGGTTGGACGGCTCGCAACCGGGCACGAGCGGGGAAAAGGTGATCCAACAAGGGGGCCGATCTAACCGGGGGCCGGCGCGCGGGGGCTGGGGGCGAATCAGGTGGCGTCGGGGTCGAACGGAGCGCGCTCACCGCGGCCGAGCGGCTGCTGCCCCGGCGGCTTGGCTGCGCTCGCCGGAACCTCTGCGGCCGGCGGCGCCGCCGGCGTCTCGTCGTCGCCGAGGAGCGCCCGCTGGATGGCGGTGCGCGGGTTCAGCGAACGGAGCTCCTTCAGCGCGTCCAGGTCGAGGTTGGCGAACTCCGGGCCGAGCTCATCGCGCAGCTGGCTTCGCGCGCCGGTCGACAGCTCGCGCAGCGTCTTGAGCATGCGGGCCGCGTCGCGGGCCAGGCCGGGTAGCCGCTCCGGGCCGAGGACGATCAGGCCGACGAGGATGAGCACCCCGAGCTCCATCGGCCCGACGTTGAACATGCGCCGAGTGTAGGCCGCCCGCGGCCCGTCAGCTGTTGCCGAGAGTCACCTTCACGGTGACCTCCTCGCCGCTGTTACCGCGGAAGAAGTGCACCGTGACCACGTTTCCCGGCTTGTAGGACTGGACGGTGACCGTGAGCTCGTCGGCCGAGTCGATCAGGGTGTGGTCGACCAGCGTGATCACGTCGCCCTCCTTGAGCCCCGCCTTGTCGGCCGGACCGCCGGGGACGACCTGCAGGATGTACGCGCCGTCGCGGCTGCCGTCGGTGACGCTGCGGCTGGACAGGCCGATGGACGCGTGCGCCACCTCGCCGGTGTGGATCAGCTCGGTGGCGATCTGGCGAGCCTGGTCGATCGGGATGGCGAAGCCGAGACCGATGTTGCCGTTGCTGCTGCCGCCGACGTTCTGGCTGGGCAGCGAGGCGTTCGCCGAGTTGACGCCGATGACCGTCCCGGATGCGTCGACCAGCGCACCACCGGAGTTGCCCGGATTGATCGCGGCATCGGTCTGGATGGCGCTGAAGACCACGTCAGGGTCGTTGCCCTCACCGGCCACGTGCACCGGCCGGTTGAGCGCCGAGACGATGCCCGAGGTGACCGTTCCGGACAGGCCCAGCGGCGAGCCGATCGCGATCACCGGGTCGCCGACCGCCAGCTTGCTGGAGTCGCCGAGCGTCGCCACGGTCAGGTTCGTGGGCTCGACCTTGAGCACGGCGAGGTCGGTGACCGGGTCCCGCCCGACGATTTTCGCGACCTGGCGCGACTTGTCGGCGAAGGTCACCCGGATCGTTCCGCCGCTCGCGGCCGCGGAGATCACGTGGTTGTTGGTGAGGATGTAGCCGTGCTTGTCGATCACGACGCCGGAGCCGACGCCGACCACGTCCTGCGTCGTCTCCTGGATCGACACCACCGCCGGCGAGACCCGGCGGGCGATGTCGGCGACCGAGCCGGGGGGCCGGTTCGCCGGCGTGCCGCCCTGGGCGAGCTTGACGTCCGGATTGGTCAGCATGCTGTGCGCTCGGTTGGCCAGCCAGTAGCCGGCGCCGCCGCCAAGTGATCCGGCGATGAGCGCCACCAGTACGGCCAGCAGCAGGGCGGACAGGCCGAACCTGGCCCGCCGGCCTGGCCGGGCAACCGCCTCGTCCGCGTCCGGCTCGGGCGCGACGTCCTCGTCCGCCTGCTCGGTGTCGAGCTCCGGGTCGAGTTGGTTCGCAGCGCCCTGGCTGAACACGGCCGGCCGGCCCAGCCAGAACGGCGAGTAGGGATCGCGCCACGGGTCGTGACGCGCGTCGGGCTTCCACCAGGGGGACTCCCTGGTCGGCCCGCCGGGACCGATCCGGCTGCCGGGCTCGGGGTCGAACCCGTCGCGACCGGCGTGTTCGGTGCGCCCGAACGCCCGGGTCAGCTCGGGATGTACTGGTGCCGCCGCGGTGTGAGCCGGACGGATGCGTTCGCCCGCAAGCGGTGCGAACTCGGCACTGCTACCGGCCGGGCGGGCGAACTCGACCCGCTCGTGCGGGGAGACCGTCGGGGGCGGCGGCGAGTACAACGGCTCGGGCTGGCGCGGCGCGAACCCGCCGCTGACCCCGTGCGGGCGCCCGAACGCCGCCTCGCCGTCATCGTGCGCGAGCAGGCCGTCGTCGGCTTGGCCGGGTGCCGGCCGGCCGGTCGGGTGCTCGTCGCCCATGCTGTGCAGTTCTCCTCACCTGAGACTGTCGAGTCTGCCGCACGCTTCGCGCTGCCCGCACTGAGGAGCTGGCGCTACGGGCGCGACGGGGCAGCCCACCCTGGCGTCGATTCCGGGTCGGGAAGCAGGTCGGAGACGACGTTGACGGCCGGCGCCGGGTGGAAGCCGACGGACGTGACCCGCGACGCCGGCTCCGGCGCGGGCGACCGAGGTGTGCCGCCCGCGGCGGCCACCCCTGCGCTGGCCGCGCCGATTGCGGCGATGGTGGCGACGGCGAGCACGCCGAGCGCGCCGTGCCGGCGGCCGATGCGTTCGAGGTTCCGGGGGTGCTGCGGCACCGCCGGCAGCATGGCCATCCGGTCGGCGGGTGACGTCCCGAACGCGCGGAACAGCGCGGAGCCGTCGGCGCTCATCGCGGCCGGCGCACGCCCGAGCGGGGTGGTGGCCGGCAGCTCGCGGAGCCGGTCGAGCAGCCCGCTCGGCAGTGCCGGCGCGGGCGCGGCGCGCAGCGCCCAGACCGCCTCGCGCTGGACCCTGACGGCGTGCGCACACTCCGGGCATCCGGCGATATGGCGGTCGGCGCGCCCGCGGGCGGTCGCGCTGAGCACGCCGTCGGCGTAGGCGGCGACCGCCTCGTCGGAGAGGTGCTGCGCGGGCAGGGCAGGGCGGCTCACGGCCGAGGACCACCCGCAAGTTCAGCTGACGCCGGCATGTCCGGCTCTGCCGGGCGCACGCCAGGCGCGCGGTGGGCGAGCGCCTCCCGCAGCAGCACCCGTCCGCGGTGGATCCGGGAGCGGACGGTGCCGACCTTGACGCCGAGCGTCGCGGCGATCTCTTCGTAGGACAGCTGCTCCAGGTCGCAGAGCACCACCGCAGCGCGGAAGTCGGCAGGCAGGGCGTCGAGCGCCTGCTGGATCTCCGGGTCGAGGTGCATCTCGGCGTACGCCTGCTCCGGGCCCGCCGTCGTGGCGGCCAGCCGGTCGCTCGCGTCCTCGGGAAGCGCGTCGAAGCGGATCCGCTGCCGGCGACGCGCCATGTCGAGGAAGAGGTTCGTGGTGATCCGGTGCAGCCAGCCCTCGAACGTCCCGGGCGTGTATTCGGCCAGGGACTTGAAGACCCGGACGAACGTCTCCTGCGTGAGGTCCTCGGCATCGGCGCGGTTGCCGGAGAGCCGATAGGCGAGCCGGTAGACGCGGTCGGCGTGTTCGCGCACGACCTCGTCCCATGTGGGCGGCACCCACACCGCCGTATCCGTCACGAGTGGCTCCCCCATCTGCTGACGCCGATTGTGTCCGGTCCAGCCAACCAGCGGCAGCGCCGATCCAGGTCAAACGCCTCAGCGCTCCTTTACGTTCCCAGTCGAGATAAGTCGCCAGCTAGGGATGCACTGTGCGCTAGCTGTGCAAGCTGTGCAAGCTGCCCGCCCTACGCTGAGCGCCATGCACCGCTACACGCACGACGACGACGTCACCGCCCGGGCGCTGGCGGACTACTGCTTGGACCGCCTGGCGATGAACGCGCCGCTGGACCGGCCGGCCACTGCGCAGCAGTTGGAAGCCGCCGCCGGGGCGACGATCACCGCGCAGGGCCTCGGGGGGGAGAAGGCGGTGCGGCTGTGGGCCGACGTGCTCGGACCCGCGTGCCTGTCCGTGGACCATCCCCGGTACCTGTCGTTCATCCCAAGCGCGCCGACGAAAGCCGCCGCCAGCTTCGACATGCTCGTCGGCGCGTCCAGCGTCTACGCGGGCTCCTGGCTGGAGGGCGCCGGCGCCGTGTACGCCGAGAACCAGGCGCTGCGCTGGATCGCCGAGCTGGCCGGGCTGCCGCCGACGTCCGGTGGGGCGTTCGTGCAGGGCGGCACGATCGGCAACCTCTCCGCGCTGGTGGCGGCGCGCGAGGCGGCGCTGGAGCGGCGCGGGGGGCGGCCGGCCCGCTGGGCGGTCTGCGTCAGCGACGAGAGCCACTCGTCGGTCAAGCATGCGCTGCGCGTCGTTCTGGACGTCGACGCGGTGCAGGTGTCCGGCGACGAGCGTGGCCGGATGACCGGCCCGGCCCTGCGCCGGACGCTGGCAGACCTGCCCGCGGAGGTCATCGAGGGCATGTTCGCCGTCGTCGTCACGGCGGGCACCACCAACCTCGGCGTGGTCGACGACATCGCCGGTGTGGCGGAGGTCGCGGCGGAGCAGGGCTGGTGGTTGCACGTGGACGGGGCGTACGGGGGTGCCGGTTTGGCCGCGCCGAGCGTCCGGCAGCTGTTCGCCGGCGTGGAGCGTGCCGACTCGTTCATCGTCGACCCGCACAAGTGGCTCTTCGCGCCGTTCGACAGCTGCGCGCTGATCTACCGCGACCCGCGGCAGGGTCGGGCCGCGCACACCCAGCGCGCGGGCTACCTCGATCCGGTCAACGTCGAAGGCGAGTGGAACCCGTCCGACTTCGCGGTGCAGCTGACCCGGCGGGCTCGCGGGCTGCCGTTCTGGTTCTCCCTTGCCGTGCACGGAACCGACGCCTACCGCGACGCGGTCGAGCAGACGCTCGCCGTGGCCCGTGCCGGCGCTGAGCTGATCCGCGCCGCCGAGCACCTGCGGCTGCTCGTCGAGCCCGACCTGACCGTGCTGATCTTCGAACGGATCGGCTGGACGGACGACGACTACGCCCGCTGGAGCGCCCACCTGCTCGACGAGCAGTTCGCGTTCGTCACCCCGACCCGGCACCGCGGGCAGGTCTGCACCCGGTTCGCGATCGTCAACCCGCTCACCACCGCCGAGGACCTCGCGTTGATCATCGACTCGATGCGCTGACTCGACGAGCGCTGGACAGCGCAGCCCGGCGATTGCGCGATCGAGGAGTTAGCGGCGGCGCTACGCTGCTGGCCATGCCTTTCGACGCGATGATCGGCACGCCCAGCCTCACCTTCGTCGAGAACTGGCTGGCCGAGGACGAGCCGCTCGCCACAGCGCGCGCGCACGCCGCCGAGCTCGGCACCTGCGTGCCGATCGGATCCGGTGGTGGCGCGGTGCTGCGCTTCCTCGCTGCCGTGGTCAGCGCGAAGGCCGTGGTGGAGGTCGGCACCGGCGCCGGCACGTCCGGGCTGTGGCTGCTGCGCGGCATGCGACCCGACGGCGTACTCACCACCGTCGACATCGAGGCCGAGCACCAGCGCCTGGCCAAGCAGACCTACGCGGCTGCGGGGATCGCGTCCAACCGCTATCGGCTGATCAACGGGCCGGCGGGCGACGTCCTACCCCGGCTCACCGACGGCGCGTACGACCTGGTCTTCGTCGACGCCGACAAGACCGCCTACCTGGACTACCTGCCGCAGGCCGTGCGCCTGCTCCGCTCCGGCGGGGTGCTCGCCTACGACAATGCGCTGCGCCACGACCAGGTCGCCGACCTGAGCGCGCGGGACGCGGAGACGGTGACCACCCGGGAGCTGGTCCGTGCGGTGCGCGACGACGAGCGGCTCGTCCCGGCGCTGCTGCCGGTCGGCGACGGCCTGCTCGTCGCGGTCAAACGCTGACCGGTTCTCGCCCGGTATCTGACGGCATGGCGTGCTACGTCGACGCGGTGCGCTCCTACCCGCGGGCCGGTCTGCGCTTCACCGAGTACTGCCACTTGCTCGCCGACGGCCGCGACGAGCTGCACGCGATGGCCGATGCGCTGGGCATGCCGCGCCGGGCGTTCCAGGACCATCCGTGGCGCTGGCACTACGACCTGCCGGGGCCGCTGCGTGCCGACGCGCTGCGACTCGGCGCCGTCGAGGCGAACATGCACGAGGTCGGTGCCCTGCTGCGCGCCCGGCGGGACGCCGTGCGCGCCGCCCGGCGCCGCGCGCCGCAGTAGGGTCGACGGACGTGCCGGACCGGATCGCGACCAGCCTGCTGCGCATCGCCCGCAACCCGGCGTCGGGACGCGTCGGGCACGGCAACACGCTCGACATCGGCCTGCGGGCCGGGCTGTTCGCGGACCTGGCGCTCGCCGGCGCGGTGATCAGCAACGACGCCGCCCCGCTCGCCATCGACATCGGCACGACCGGCGACCGGTTCCTCGACGCCGTCGCCCGCGCGGTCGCGGGGCGGCCCGGCGTCTCGTGGCCACGGTGGTACCGGCACGTGCACGACGACCGCACCGCGCTCATCGGCGACCTGGTCGAGCACGGCCGCTGGGTGCGTCGCAGCCGGATTCCGGCCAGGTACGACGACGTCGACCAGCCGGGCGCGATCGAGCTCGCCGAACATGCCAACGCGGTCGCTGTCCGCCGGACCCCGCCGCGTGACGCGGCCGACGCGGTGCTGGGCACCCTGTGCGCGATCTGCGGCGCGGTCGACGCCCGGCCGCGTCCACGGGCGATGCGCGACGAGCTCCGGCCGCTCTTGGACGAGATCGGCGTACCGGAAGACCCGATTCGCATCACCGTGCAGCACGCGCTGTTCTCGGCCGCCTCGACGGTGCGCCGCGCCCGCACCGGCCGCGGACCGGTACGGCGTGCGCTGCGGTGAGACAACATCACGCTCGGGGCAGGCAACAGTAGGGCTTTCACCCGCGCAAGTCCTGGGCAGCCCCTGTCCGTGCTGCGCGTAGGTTCGAACGCGTGTGGATCGCGGTCCTGGCAGGCGGCATCGGGGGTGCGCGCTTCCTGCGCGGCGTGCGCGCCGCCGGGCTCGGCGAGGTCACCGCGGTGGTGAACACCGGCGACGACATCACGCTGCACGGGCTGCGCATCTGCCCCGACCTCGACAGCGTGATGTACACCCTCGGCGGCGCCCATGACGAGGAGCGTGGCTGGGGGCGGCGCGACGAGTCATGGCGGATCCGCGACGAGTTGGCCGCCTACGGCGCCGAGCCCGCTTGGTTCGGGCTCGGCGATCTGGACATCGCCACCCACCTGGTGCGCACCCGGATGCTGGACGCCGGCTACGCGCTCTCGGATGTGACGGCGGCGCTGTGCGAGCGGTGGCGCCCCGGCGTCCGGCTGCTGCCGATGACCGACCAGCGTTGCGAAACGCACGTCGTCGTAGCGGATGACGGGGCTGCTGACACTGCTGCTCGCGCAAGCGCTCGCAGGAAGGCGATCCACTTCCAGGAGTGGTGGATCAAGCACCGCGCCGCGCTGCCGGCGCAGGCGTTCGTCCAGGTCGGGCTGGACGAGGCGAAGGCCGCGCCCGGCGTCGCCGAGGCGATCACCGGCGCCGACGTCGTGCTGCTCGCGCCGAGCAACCCGGTCGTCAGCATCGGCACGATCCTTGGCGTGCCCGGCGTGCGCGATGCCCTGGCGGCCACGCCCGCGCCGGTCGTCGGTCTCTCACCGATCATCGGGCGCGCCCCGGTGCGCGGCATGGCCGACGCCTGCCTGCGGGCGATCGGCGTCGAGGTCAGCGCGGAAGCGGTCGCGCGCCATTACGGCGCCCGTTCGGCCGATGGCATCCTGGACGGCTGGCTGATCCATGACGCTGATGCCGCCGACGTGCCCGGAGTCGAGGTCCGCGCGGTGCCGCTGCTGATGACCGACGACGCCACCACCGCCCGGATGGTGCGCGACGCGCTGGAGCTGGCCGGTGTCTGACGACGGCGACCACGCGGCGGCCCGGCTCGAGGTGTTCCCGGTTCTCGGCATCGGCGAGCTGCGGCCCGGAGCCGACCTCGCGGCCGAGATAGCAGAACACGCCCCGCCGCTGCAGGACGGCGACGTGCTCGTCGTGACCTCCAAAGCGGTCTCCAAGGTCGAGGGCCGGCTCGTCACGCTCGCCAGCGCGGACCCCGACGCGCGCGAGGCGGCCCGGCAGGCCGCGGTGGACACCGAAACGGTGCGCGAGGTCGCGTCCCGGGGCACGCTGCGGATCGTGCAGACCCGGCACGGGCTGGTGCTGGCGGCGGCGGGCGTCGACGCCTCCAACGTCACCGGCAAGGAGCTGGCGCTGTTGCCGCTGGATCCGGACGCGTCGGCCGCCGGGCTCCGCGACGCGTTGCGCACCGGGCTCGGCGTCGACGTCGGCGTGATCGTCAGCGACTCGCTGGGCCGCCCCTGGCGGGCCGGAATCACCGACGCGGCGATCGGCGTCGCGGGCCTGTCGGCGCTGCACGACGCGCGCGGGCGCCACGACCGGCACGGCAATATCCTGACCGTGACCCAGGTTGCGGTCGCCGACGAGATCGCCGCCGCGGCCGACCTGGTTAAGGGCAAGCTTGCCGACATCCCGGTGGCCGTGGTGCGCGGGCTATCCAGCAACGGCAAGCTGGTCGACGACGGGCTCGGCGCCGGCTCGCTGCTGCGCGGCGCGGACGAGGACATGTTCCGGCTGGGCACCGCCGAGGCGATCGCGGTCGGCCGCGAGGACGCCGGCGGCGCCACCGACCGGCCTCCGCCGCTGCACGCCGACGCCGTCGACGTGGTGACCGCCTTCGCGCCGACGTCACGCGGCGACGCCTCGACCCGGCAGGCGTTCCTCGCCTTCCTGGCCGCCCGTCCGGACGCGATGTGGCGCAGCTGCGTGCCGGGACACCTCACCGGCAGCGCGCTGGTGATCGATCCGTCCCGCGGGGCGACGTTGTTGACCCTGCACCCGCGGACCGGCCTGTGGCTGCAGCTGGGTGGGCACTGCGAGCGCGGCGACCAGACCCTGCTCGACGCGGCCGCTCGCGAGGCGCGGGAGGAGAGCGGCATCGGCGCGCTGTCGTTCGACCCGTCGCCGCTGTCCCTCGACGTGCACCCGATCACCTGCTCGCTCGGCGTGCCGACCCGGCACTTCGACGTCTCCTACCTGGCCGTCGCGCCGCAGGGCGCCGAACCGACGATCAGTCACGAGTCGCTGGACCTGCGCTGGTTCAGCTGGGACGCGCTGCCCGACGGCGTGCCGCCCGAGATGCCCGCGCTGATCGACGCGGCCCGGCTGCGGCTGGGGATCTGATGGACGCGCTCGCAGCGATCGACGGGTGGCCGGTGCCGTCGGCGGCCGCGGCGGTGGTCGGTCCGTCCGGCGTGCTTGCCGTGCGCGGCCCGACCGACCGGCCCTTCCCGCTCGCCTCGGTGACCAAGCCCCTTGCCGCGCTAGCCATCCTGGTCGCGGTGGAGGAGGGCGCACTGGAGCTGAGCGATCCCGCCGACGAGTCGCTGATCCCCGGCGCGACGCTGCGGCATGTGCTCGCGCATGCGTCTGGGCTGGCTCCGGACGGGTTGATGCGCTCGTTCCCGCCCGCGAAGCGGCGGGTGTACTCCAACGTCGGCATCGAGCTCGCAGCGCGGCTGGTCGAGCGCGCGGTCGGGATGCCGTTCGCCGCTTACCTGGTTGCCGCGCTCGAGCCGCTCGGGCTTCGCGCAACCTCGCTGCCCGGCTCGCCCGCCCGCGACGGCGTCTCGACGGTGGACGACCTGACGCGGGTGGTGGGCGAGCTGCTCTCACCCACCCGGCTGCTCGCGCCCTCCACGCTGGCCGACGCGACCTCGGTGCAGTACCCGGGCCTGCGTGGCGTGCTGCCGGGATTCGGCGGTCAGGACCCGAACGACTGGGGGCTGGGCTTCGAGATCCGCGACCACAAGTCGCCGCACTGGACCGGGTCGGCGAACTCGCCCGCGACCTACGGCCACTTCGGGCAGAGCGGCACCATGTTCTGGGTCGACCCGGTGGCGGGCATCGGTCTGGTCGTGCTCGCCGACCGGGCGTTCGGCCCGTGGGCCGCCGAGGCGTGGCCGGCTTTCTCCGACGCTGTGCTGGGCGCCTGAGCCGCTCCCTCGCTCCGCCGCGAACGCCGAGCGCCGACTTTGCCCCGCCATGACACGCTGAGCGACGACTTTGCCCCGCTGTGACACGCCAGGGTGCCTTGCCAGCGTGTCGTAGCGGGGCAAAGTCGGCCGGGAGCCCGACTCCGGCTACATCGCGCGGACGTCGAGCGGGGCATAGCGGGGGCCGAAGCGCGGCTTGCGCACCCCGGACACCTCGATCAGCCGCACCACCCGCTGCCGCTGCCCCTGCCAAGGCCGCAGCAGCGCCAGCATCTCGGCATCGTCGCCGCGCGGGCGCCCGGTCAGCGCGTACACGACGAGGTCGTGGATGTGGTAGTCGCCGACGCTCACCGCGTCCGGGTCGCCGAGCGCGCGCTGCGCGGTCTCCGCCGCCGTCCACTCCCCCACGCCGGGTATCAGCCGCAGCCGCGCCAGCGCGGCGTCCGACAGCAGGCTCACGCACTCCTCCAGCCGGGACGCGACGGTGGCCGCCGCCCGGATCGCCCGCTGCCTTCCCAGGTCGACGCCGAGGCGGTGCCAGTCCCACGTCGGCACGTCCAGCAGCACGCCAGCCGGCGGCGGAACACGCAGCGCACCGCACGGGCCCGGCGCGGGCGACCCGAAGCGGTACAGCAGCCCACGCCACGACCGGCGCGACTCGTGCCCGGTCACCCGCTGCTCCAGCACGGCCGGCACCAGAGCGTCGAGGACCAGTCCGGTGCGCGGCAGCCGCAGCCCGGGGCGTCGCCGCCGCACCTCAGCCAATCCCGGATGTGCGGGGAAGGACAGCGCCGACCAGTCATCGCCGTCGCCCAGAAGGGACGGCACCGACTCCAGCAGCCACCCCGCGCCCGGCCCCCACGCCGCTGCGTGCACCTCGCCGGACGCGCCGCGCAAGGCCAACGTGCCCGGCCCGTCGGGGGTCACACAGGCACGCCAGAACGTCAGGTCCGCGTCGACCCGGTGCGCCGGATCGCCGACGCCGCGGCGCAGCGGCCCGAGCGTGCCGGCGATGTCGACCGGCCGGCCCGGCGACCAGCGTCGCTCACGCATCCGAGGAGAATCTCACCGAGCCGTCGGCGAGGACCATATCCGGCCACACCCGAGCGCCGCCGAGCAACTCGACACGCCGACCGACTCGCGCCCGGTCGCCGATCACCGAATCCTCGACGACCGCGCCGGCAGCGACGACGGCATCGCGGCCGAGGATGCTGCGCCGAACCACGGCGCCGGCGCAGACGCGCGCTCCGTCGAAGAGCACCGACCCGGCCACCACCGCGCCGTCCTCGATCACGCAGCCCGCGCCGACCGTCGAGCCGTCGCCGATCGATGCCGTCGGCGACACCGACGCGCCGGGTAGCACGAGTGCCGCGCCGACCGGCCCGGGCAGCATCGGGCTGGGCGCCAGTCCCTGCACGAGATCGGCCGACCCGGCCACGAAGTCCGCGGGAGTGCCGAGGTCGCGCCAGTACGAGGCGTCGACGAACCCCATCACGTTCGCGCCAGAGGCGAGCAGCTGCGGAAACGTCTCGCGCTCGACGGACACCGGCCGGCCGGCCGGAATCCGGTCGACGACCGATCGCCGGAAGACGTACGCACCGGCGTTGATCTGGTCGCTGACCGGCTGCGGATCCTTCTCGAGGAAGGCCATCACCCGGGACTGCGCGTCCGTCGGCACGCAGCCGAACGGGCGTGCGTCGGCGACCTTGGTGAGGTACAGCGTGACGGCCGCGTCCCACTCCGCGTGGCGGTCCAGCAGCGCCGCGAGATCCACTCCGGACAGGACGTCGCCGTTGAGGATCAGCACCGTGTCGTTGCGCAGCCGATCGGCGACGTTGCGGATCCCGCCGCCGGTGCCCAGCGGCTCGGCCTCGCAGACGCACTCCAGGTCGACGCCGAGCGCGCTTCCGTCGCCGAAGTACGACGAGAACACCTCCGACTGGTACGAGGTGCCCAGCACGATGTGCCGCACGCCGGCGTCGCGGATCCGGCCGAGCAGGTGCGTCAGCAACGGAACGCCGGCGGTCGGCAGCATCGGCTTGGGGGCCGACAGCGTCAGCGGGCGAAGGCGCGTTCCCTGGCCGCCGACCAGCACCACCGCGTCGACCGGCTGATCCACGCTAAGCCGCCTTCCGGAACGTCAGCCGGAGGTAGGTGTAGTCCAAGCCGAACCGCTTCCAGTGAATCGGACGCTCGACATGCTCGAGGCGCAGGTCGCCGACCAGCTCCAGGCCGGAATCCTTCGCCGACGCGACGAGATCGTGGATCTCTGCCGGCGAAAAAATGTGGACCGGCACACCGTAGGCGCGCAGGCCCGATGTGTCCGGCGGCTCGCGGTCGAAGTCGGTCGAGACGACCAGCAGCCCGCCCGACCGCAGGATACGAGCCGACTCCGCCAGAAAGGCGCTGACCGGCACGCCGTGTTCGATCACGCTCAGGCAGGTGATGGCATCCAATTCGCCGTCGCAGAAATCGGACGCCGTGATGTCGCCGTAGCGGAAACGCACCGTTGCGTGCCGATGCTCGGCGCCGAACTCGAGGTTGGTGCCGACCAGCCGGGTAGCGCCGTAGAGGCGAAGTCCGGCCAGCATCGTCGAATAGCGCGCACTACCCGCATCCAGGACGGCGAGGTCGGTTCCGAGCTCGTGCAGGACCGTGCTCAACGCGCCGAGCGTGTCCCAGTTCTTCGGCCGGTCGACGTGCAGCGGCAGCTTCAGCCGCCGGCACTCGGCCACCGCCTGTTGCCACTCCGCGCGGGTTGCCAGCACGGCCGTCGGCGGGCACGGCGCTGGAAGCGGGCGGGGCCAGAGCAACCGCTGGGCGACGGCGAGCTCCGCCGCGACGCGAGCCCACAGCGCCTGCTCCAGGCCCCACTTGGCCGCTGCGCGAATCCGGCCGCCGCGCGACTCCGCCACTAACACCTCTCACGTTCCGGGCGCGGCGCCCGGTGCGCCGCCGTGCCAGAGCCTAACCGTGGCCTGGGCTGTGACGGCGGTGCAACCCTGTACATTGCGGCCGATGGGCGATGCGAAGAGCGATCTGCGCGTGCGGATCCGCCGGTCGTTGCTGCGACTCGGTCGACGGGCGACGCCGCGGCAACTGGCCAACCTCCGATCGGTGCTGAGCTACCTCGAACTCGGACGCTGGCTGGCGGACGAGCGGGTGCGCCAGCCGAATGACGTCGCCGGTGAGTTCGAGCTCTTCGAGCGGGCGCTGAAGCTCGTCGTCGGCTCCCAGCCGCTCTACCTCGAATTCGGTGTGTACGAAGGCCGGTCGATGCGCTGGTGGTCGAGCCATCTCACGGCGCCTGGGGCGTCCCTGGTCGGCTTCGACAGCTTCCAAGGACTTCCGGAGGACTGGCGGCCCGGCCTAGACGCCGGGCACTTCCACACCGGCAACCCGCCGCGGATCGACGACGAGCGAGTCACGTTCCAGGTCGGCTGGTTCGACCAGACGCTGCCCGAGTTCAGCTGGCCGGAGCACGACCAGCTGATAGTGAACGTCGACTCCGACCTTTACTCGAGTGCCGTGACGGTACTCGAGGCGGTCGAGCCGCAGCTGCGTCCCGGCAGCCTGATCTACTTCGACGAGTTCCCGGACCGCGACCACGAGATGCGAGCGTTCATGGAGCTGCGCTCCCGCTCGAAGCTCACCTTCGAGCCGGTGGCGCTCGCCCGCGGCGGAGTGCACTGGTTGTTCAAGGTCAGCTGACCGACAGCACCCAGTCGACGGCCGCGCCGAAGTCGGTGACCACCCGCTCCGCTGCGCTGACCGATCCCGCAGGCGCGAGCCGCACCGCGGTCACTCCCGCCGCCGCTGCGGCCTGGACGTCGGTCTCCGCGTCGCCGATCAGGACCGAGTCGGCCAGGCGCACCTCGGGATGCTGGCCGGCGGCGCGCAGCAGCAACCCGGGCAGCGGTTTCCGGCAGTCACATTCCCCGTCGTCGTGCGGGCAGACGTAGATGCCGTCGACGTGCGCGCCGTGTGAGCGCAACAGCGACTCCAGCCGGGCGTTGATCGCCGTCATCTCCTCGTCGCTAACCAGGCCCCGCGCCACGCATCGCTGATTCGACACGACGAACACGCGGCACGCTGCCTCGTTCAGGCGGCGCACGCCCGCGGCCACCCCGTCGATGAGGCGCATCTGGTCGGGCGCGGTGACGTAGTCGCCCTCGGCCGCTTTCACATTGAGCGTGCCGTCACGGTCGACGAACACCGTGCCGAACCGCGGCGGCATCAGCCACTCGTGGCCGGGAACAGCGCCGCTTCCACGAGCTCGCAGATCGAGTGGCCGAGGTGCATGCATGCTTCCTGTACACGGGGGGTATCCGTGCTCGGCACCATGATGCACACGTCGGTGACCGCCGCCAGCGCATCACCGCGGGCACCGGTCAGCCCCACCGTCACCATGCCGCTCTCGCGGCCAGCCTCCATCGCACGAAGCACGTTCGGCGACGAGCCGCTCGTCGACAATCCGACCAGCACGTCATCGGCCCGACCGAGCCCTCGGACCTGACGGGCGAACACCTGCTCGTACGCGTAGTCGTTGCCGATCGCGGTCATCGCGGCGGTGCTGTCGGGCAGGCTAATGGCCGGCAGCGACGGCCGGTCATAGTAGAAGCGCCCGAGCAACTCGGCCGCGAGGTGGCCCGCGTCCATCGACGATCCGCCGTTGCCGAAGAAGAGCACCTTCCGCCCGGCCGAGAGAGCCGCGACGATCCGGCGGGCGACGTCCACGGCCTGCTCGACACACTCCGCGTCGAGCATCTGCTTCTTCACGTCGATCGTGTCCTCCAGGCGGCGACGAACGAGCGACGCGGCATCCGGACTCACGCTCGCCACGTGGTGACACCTTCCTTGTCGAAGCTGAACTGGGTGACCGCCGCACCGAACGACTCGAGGGCACGCGTCATCCGGTGCATCTTGTCGAACTCGCAGTAGAACAGGATGTAGCCACCGCCGCCGGCGCCGGTCACCTTCCCGCCGATCGCTCCGTTGCGCACCGCGAGGTCGTACGCCTCCTCGATGCGCGGTGTGGTGATCAACGGGGACATCTTCTTCTTCTCGGTCCAGGCCTCGCCGAGCAAGTAGCCGAACTGCGAGAGCTCGCCCCGCAACAGCGCCGCCTTCATCGCCGCCGCGAGCTCTTTTTGCGCGCGGAGCCCCTCCAGCGCGCGATCCTCCTTCTCGTGCACCCGAGCCGTCTGGTCGACGATGATGCCGGCCGACTCGCGGGTGACGCCGGTGAAGCACAGCACCAGGTTGATCTCGAGCTCGTTGATCACCGATTCGCGCACGCGCAGCGGGTTCACGACGACGTGTTCGCCGAACTCCATGAAGTTGAATCCGCCGAACGTCGCCGCGTAGTGATCCTGCAGGCCTCCCTGGATGCCTAGGTCTTCCCGCTCGATCACGAATGCCAGTTGCGCGGTTTCGTACTCGGTCAACGGCAGCCGGTAGTACTCCTGCAGCAGGGCGACGAGCGCGACCATGACGGTCGAGGACGACCCCAGCCCGGAGCCGGGAGGCGCGCTGGACCGCAATACCAGGTCGTATCCGCGCCGCTCGTCCTGGCCGAGGCGCCGGATCGCCGCCTTGACCAGGTCGAGTTGGCCGTCGAATGCCAGTTCGTCGTCGACGGAGACGTCGAGGGCGAGCCCGAAGTCGACGCTCTCGACGGTGATCCGCCCGTCATCTCGCGGACGAAGCGAACCGTAGGCGTAACGGTTGATCGTCGACGACAGCACCAGGCCGCCTTCCCTGGCGGGGAACGGCGGGACGTCGGTGCCTCCCCCGGCGAAGCTGACGCGCAGCGGCGCCTTCGCTCGAATGACCATACCGCTCCTACCGCCCATCCGGCGCCGCGAGGAGCGCATCGAGGTACGGCGGCCACGCGGTGGAGTCGTCCGGCCGCTTGACGTTGGCGCGCAGGCGCTCCGGCGTCCCCGGCGAGTAGAAGCGCTCCAGCGCCCGGGCCAGGTCCTCGACGTCGTCGGGCCGGCAGACGATCCCGTCCACGCCGTCGGCGACCGGGTCGGCGAGACTTCCCGTCTTGGTGACGATGACCGGCCGGTCGTGCGCGAACGCCATGAGCACATTCTGCGACCCGGTGGCCGTCCGGTAGGGCAGCACGAGCGCGTCGCAGGCGTCGAACAGTTGCGCAATCTCGCCGGCTGGCACGTAGCCCTCGCGCAGCGTCACCCGGTCCGCCAGCCCGAGCGCGGTGGCCAGCTGCCTCGTCTCGTCCACGCCCGACCAGAATTCTCCCGCGACCACCAGTCGCGCGCTGATATCCGCCTTGGCCATTGCGCGTAGCAGCACGTCCAATCCCTTGTACGGCCGGACCAGTCCGAAGAAGAGCAGGCAGTCACGGACGCCCGTCGAGCGGGAGTCGGCCGGCGCCACGGGCTGCCGTGCGACAGGCAGGTGCGGCGGGAGCCTCGCGATCCGGACCCGCGCCGCGCCGAGCTCCCGCGCGCGCGTTGCGGACTCCTCGTCGTGGACGACGACCAGGTCGACCCGATTGACCATCGCCGAGACCAGTGCCCGGTCGAAGCGGCGCGCCTCGTGCGACTGGACGTTGTTCATGATCACGACGGTGCGCGCGCCGATGCCGCGCATCCCGCGCAGCATCCCGACGTAGCAGACCGCCTGGAGCGGGTTGTGATACTGCATCACCACGACGTCCGACTGCCGTGCGATGCGCCGGCCTTCGCGGATCCAGCCGTCGGGGCGGCGCCACGACAACCGGCGCCACGTCGGCTCGAAGAGCTCGACCTCGGGCTCTGCGACGGTCAACTGCCCGGGATAGAGCAGCTTCGGGTACTGCGCGCGCCACGACTCGACGGCGACGCAATGTCCGGCCGCGGCGGCATGGTGGGCAAGAGCGGTGGTGTGGTGCACCGCCCCGCCCTTGTAGGGGTGGGCGGGACCGATGATCGAGACTCGTAACGCGTCGCCGCTCATACGAGGGCGTTAGTGTCGTCGTCGATCCATTCGGTGAACATGGAAACGGCTCCGTGTGTCAGCTGATCTGTTGAACGGCGGCGCGGGTGGCGGCTCAGCCGGGAAAGTCTACCTGTCGCCTCATGGCCGGTTCGCCGACCGCCGCAGCCATCCCTGAGCGGAGCGCGGCATCGCGCGCACGCAGCGTGCGGGTGCGGACGCTTCGCGGCTCGTCCTTGCCGAAACGCATCTTCTTCGTGTGCTCCAGTGAGTCCTCGATGAGGATGCGGTTGGTACGGATGAGGTCGGAGACCACGCCGAGGATCACGGTAAGAAACGCGATGATCAGTAACACCGCACCAATGATCAAAGACTGGATATGTCCGCCGGGGTGCCCGTCCTCGATGGCCAGTGCACCGAACCGGACGAACGGGATCAGTCCGAGCACGCCGAAGAACGCCGCGGCCCACGCGAAGATCACGTATGGCCGGTACATGATGTAGCTGCGGACGATCGCAGCGGCCGAGAGCAGCACGTGTTGGCGCGTCGACTTGAATAGCCGGGACTCGCGCGTCTTCGGGTTGGTGACCACCGGGATGCTGGCGATCGCGAGCCGCTTGTTGCCCGCCTGGATGATCGTCTCCATGCAGTAGCTGAACCGGGTGATCGTGTTGAGCACCATCAGGCTTTCGCGCGAGTAGGCGCGGAAGCCGCTGGCCGCGTCCGGCAGGCTGGTCCGCGCGGCGCGGTTGACGACCCGGCTACCGAACTTCTGTAGCATGATCTTCGATTTGGAGAAGTGCTCGACCAGCTGCACCTGCCGGTCGGCGATCACGATCTCGGCCTCGCCGCGCAGGATCGGCTGGACGAGGTCCGCGATGCGCGCCTGCGGGTACTGGTTGTCACCGTCGGTATTGACGACGATGTCCGCGCCGAGTTCGAGGGCGCGCTGGACGCCGTCGTGGAACGACTGCCCGAGGCCACGGTTGCGCGCGTGCCGGACGAACTCGGTGACCCCGTATGACTCGGCGACCTCGACGGTTCGGTCAGTCGACCCATCATCGATGATGAGGACGATGATCTCGTCGATGCCGGGGATCTGCTTGGGAATGGACCCCAGCACCAGGGGAAGGGTCTCTTCCTCGTTCAGGCACGGAACCTGCACTACCAGTCGCAATTGCTCGATCCTCGCTCCAGACACCACCGCCCGCGGGCGTCAGCGTTCAGCGTCGCTGAGAATACCCGCAACGCCCGTCCAGCTGCTCATCCGACACACGAACCTACCCGGCGATTGTGCCGTTACGCGCCGTCGCGACGCTGCGGCGCGGCCCCAGCCGCGACCCGCGGCATCCGCCGGGCGAGCAGCGAGCGGGCGGCCAGCCCGGCTCGGATCGCCCAGCGCACCGGCAGCCAGCGCCAGCCCGCATAGCGCCGGGACAGGTAGATCCACGCGCTGCGGTGGTGCTGAGCCGCCATGTGCACGGGTTCGCGGGACGTCGCGTGACCGCCGGTGTGCACGACGACGGCGCTCGGCACGTACACGTTCAGCCACCCCGCTCGGCCCAGCCGCTCACCGAGGTCGACGTCCTCGAAGTACATGAAGTAGGACGGGTCGAAGCCGCCGACCTGCTCGAATGCGACTCGCCGTACGAGCAGGCATGATCCGGAGAGCCACCCCGTCGGGCCCTCCACAGGCTCGCCGCGCTCGCGCCGGTAGGACGCCGTCCACGGGTTCGACGGCCACCACCAGCCGGCGAGCGCATGCCCGATGCCCCGCCCGAGCGAGGGCACGGCCCGCGCGGACGGGTAGATGTCGCCGTGGGGCGTGCGGATGAGTGGTCCCAGCGAGCCGGCTCGTGGCCAGCGTTCGGCTGCGGTCAGCAACTCGTCGAGCGAGCCGGGTTGCCAGACGATGTCGGGATTGGCGATGAGCACATACTCGGCTTCGGTGGCCGTCACGCCCGCATTCGCGCCGGCGCCATAGCCCAAGTTGCCCCCCGTCGTGACCACCCGAACGTCGGGGCGACGGGCGGCCGCGTTAACGGCGCCGTCCGTGGACCCGTTGTCGGCCAGTACTACCTCGACTTGCTCAACGGATGCTTTCTCCAGCGAATCGAGGAAGGCCTCCAGCGCCTCGCCCGGCGAGTAGGTCACTGTGACGACGGCGATAGTCATCGCTCGCTCCGCAAGCGTCGCTCGGTGCTCATGTCTCGCTCCGCAAGCGTCGCTCGGTGCTCATTTGCTAGATCCCGCCGGGACCTGCTGGCGACGCGTCGCCAGCAGGAACGCGCCCGCCTGGGCGAAGTCGAGCACGGCAAGGAGCACGCGCGAGAGCAGGACCACGACGATCACACTGTCGTGGTTGAACGGCGAGCCATCCTTGATCACCTCCGTGAGCGCAAGGGCGAGCACCGCCTCGCGCACCCCGGCGCCGGCCGGCGCGGGCACGAAGAGCGTCCCCGCGGTGTAGGCGAGCGCGAACCCGCCCACGGCGGGCGCGAGCGAGCTCAGCGCGCCGCCACCGAGACCGACGACCAGCGCCCAGCACTGCAGGCCGAGCAGCAGCCAGGACACGACCGGCCAGCCCAGGGAACCGCGCAGCGCCGAGCCCGCGAACTTCAGCGGCACCGGCGCCCGTCGGAGCACCCGCATGCAGAAGTCGACGGTCGGCACGAGCACGCGCGGGTGGACGGCGGCCAGCGCGACCGGCACCAGCAGCAGCAACCACCACAACCCAGCCGCGCTGCCGGCGGCGCCGACCAATGTCAGTGCGATGCCGACCAGGGCGCCCATGATCAGCGAGAAGAGCAGCGTGAGCACCCCGGCGGCGGCGCCGGCGCGGGTCGGCATGCCGTAGCGGCGACACATCTGGCTGACCGCCACGATCGGCCACACGGAGCCGGGAATGTACTTGCCCAGCTGGCTGACGAAGTAGACGCGGGCAACGTCAAGGAACGGTAGGCGGCGCGCGACGGCAGTGAGCACTGCGCGGAAGCCGAGCGCCGCCGACCACTGTGCGACAACGGCGAACGCGAGCGCGAGCACCACCCAGCCGGGACGGATCCGGTCCAGCGCTGCTTGCAGGCTGTGCCACCGACTGACCACGAACGCGATGCCGAAGGCCAGGACGGCAACTCCGAACCCAATCTTGACGAAGAGGCTCAGCGGGCTGCTTCGGGGAGCAACTTCGGGGTCGGCGACCGGCGCTGATGAGGTCACTGAGAAGCCGGCTCCCGATGGTCGTCTGCGCCCCCGCGACGCGTCGAGCAAGTCTACCGACCCCGCCCGGGCAGAACGCGTCAGCGCACACCGTGGCGCGGTCTGCCGACGCGTCAGCTGAGGAACCCGCCCTGGGTCTCCGGACCCCACCAATGTCGGCCTATGTACCAGCTGTGTCCCAGCGACCGGATGGAGTTGTTGTAGAAGACGTCGACGATGCCGGTCGCCGACTGTGCAGTGGCGGTCGGCGGTGTGTCGAGCGTGCCGCCGAGGGACTGCGGGCCCCACCACCCGCGCATGTACCACTTGTGCCAGAGCTGGCGATTGGTTCCCATCCAGAACACGTCGATCACGCCGCTGGACTGCGCGGCGGCCGCCGGTCCGCTGCCCAGCCGTCCGGCGTTGAGACCCTGCGGGCCGGACCACGCGCTGCCAGAGCGCCACGAGTGCCACAGCCCACCGTCGCCGCCCCGGTAGAAGACGTCGGTGACGCCAGGTGAGCTGGTCACCGGCGCCGGGTCGCTGCTCAGCCCACCGGCAAGGACCCCCGCCCGTGACCAGCCGCTCGGGGTCCACCTCAGGAAGTACAGCACGTTGTTGTTGCCCCGCCAGTAGACCTCGACCGACCCGTCGGGATACCCCACGGCCCGGGGTGAGTGGCTGACCCGACCGGCGCTCAGTACCTCTGCCGGACGCCAGGCCCCGCGGAAGCTACGGTGCCACAGCTGGCCGTCTGTGCCGGTGTAGAAGACGTCCAGGTTCCCGTTTCCCGTCGCCGCCACGGCGGGGTCGCCGACCATCGAGCCGCCCATGCTCGCCGGCCCGAACCATCGACCATCGACGAACCACATGTGCCACAGCGCGGCGTTCGTTCCACGCCAGAACGCGTCAACGATGCCGTCCGGCGGAGCCGCGACGATTGGGTTGCCACCCAGGCTGCCGGATCCGGCGGCTGGCTGCCACTGCCATCCCTGACCATTGGATGCGGTGTAGGCCTTCTGCCACAGCGTCCCGTCAGCGCCCTTGAAGAAGACCGCGACATGCCCAGGCCCGGACGAGACCGTCGCCGGGACGCTCACCCCGGCCGGGTTGGTGCCCGCCCAGGCGGCCATCTGGGCGAGGCTGCCGTTGAACACGTCCTGGTCGCCCGGCTGCGACCCCGCATCGTCGTACTGCCAGATGGTCCATCTCGACCAGCCCGCCGGAAGATACGTCGGCGGTCCCGGATTCCAGTACGGGATGTTCAGCCACTGGTCCGCGAACGCCCTGCTCGAGTTGGTGCAGGGGTTCCACCAGTAGGGGCTGGTGTAGATGAGCATCGGCTTGCCGGTGCGGGCCCGAGCCTCGGTGACGAACGTATGGATCCAATTCACCATCGCCGCCGGGCTGAGCCCCCAGCAGGCGTTGCTCACGCCGCTACCCGAGTAGGGCCACTCCAGGTCGAGCATGAGTGGCAGCGTCCGCCCGTCCACCCTCCATTGCGCGTTGTTCACGAAGTAGTCGGCCTGGGCCTTGGCGTTCGGCTCATCGGGTCGGGCGAAGGCGTAGGCCCCGGCGAACAGGCCATTGTTCTTTGCACCGTTGTATTGCCCGTTGAAGTAAGGATTCGTGTACGTCGTGCCCTCGGTCGCTTTGACATACGCGAACTTGATCCCGGCATTCGCCGCGGCGCCCCAGTTGACGTTGCCCTGGTAGGCCGACACGTCGATGCCCCGAACGGAATAGCCGCTGGGCGGTGCCACGTCGGGCGTGCTGGGGACTGCGGGCTGTGCCGAATGCGGCATACTTCCGGCCTGTGGCGTGCCGCCGCCGCCGGGGATCGTGGGCCCACTGGGTGCCGCGGCAACCGGCGATGCCACGACCGGCAATGCCACTGTTGCCACGGTCAACGTTGCGAGGAGAGACACGAGAGTGACGCGCCGGAATGCAATCGCCACGAGCCGGGTCCTCCGCGTCCGTGCGGCCCTGCGCCGCTGAGCCTGCGATAGCAGATCGAGGGTAAGCGCTCTCCGCAGATATGCCGGGTTGAATCGCCGAGCGAGCCGAAATCCGGTTAGCGTGCCATCCAACCGAGTTGCTCCGGGCGACCGCCCGGGCCGACGTGATCCACGACTTCGATCAGGCTTCCGAACCGGTGCGTCTGGAAGGAGATGTGGTGACTCTCCAGCGTTGTGACCAGGTAGCGGTTCTCCGGATCCTGCAGGTCGATGAGGTAGGCAACGGTTGGCGCGGCGAGGACGGCCTTGGCCTGGTCCGGGAACCGCTCGCGGGTCAGGAAGAGTGTCGCGACGTCCAGGCGATTCCCGGCAACGTACTTGGCCGGCATCGCGGTCCAGTAGGTCGAGCAGGCTGCCCGCTGGTGCGTCGCGACCAGGTAGTCGATCGCCTTCTGCAACTGGGCATCGCGCTCCCGCGAGTTCGGCAGCGTGCTCTGCCCCGCCATTCCCTGGTGCGAGATGTGCCACGCCGGATTCATCCAGTAGCGCACGCAGAGCCCACCGGAGAGCACCAGCACGATCGCTGCCGCCGCGGCGAAGGACGCCGGTCGGCGCGGCAACATGGCTGCGAGGCCCAGCACGAACAGCGGATACGCCGAGAGCAGGTACTTGGGGTCGGTCGTCCAGATGGCCGACGCGGAAGAGCAGTAGAGCACCACAATTGCCGGAGCCGACAGCAGGACAATGTCGATGGGCGATCTATCGGCCTGCCGCAGGCGCAGAAGCGACAGTAAGCCGCGGCGCCGACGCCAGACCAGGACCACGTAACCGAGAGCAAGCGCAGCCTCGATCGCACGTGCAAACCACCACGGCAGACCCGGCTGGGGCGAGCCGTCGGTGATACCTACGCCGATGAACTCGCGAACCACCGGTCCGAATAGGTTCTCCAGCCGGTCGGCGACGCTGATAAGGACGTTCTTGTGCGGTGCGGGAATCAGGTGATGCGTGCGCACCATCCACGGTATGAGCGGCGAGGCGCCAACCACCGCCCCGGCAAGCAGGACGACCACGGCACGCAGGCGGCGCACGAACGTCGGCAGCAGCCAGATGAGCGCCGGCACCAGCGCGTACGCGGCGATCAGCGCGTTCCAGTAGGCGAGCCCGCAGACAAGACCGAGCAGGCCGGCCCACCGCAGCTGGGCCGGCCGGTCGGACAGACGGATCACGAAGTAGACGCCGCAGATCGCGAGCGTCTGGCTGAGCGTGTAGAAGCCCATGGACATGACGCCCTGGACATTGTACCAGGGCGAGATCGCGAACAATAGCGCCGCGACGACCGCGTGCCCTGGACTCGGCAGCATCCGCCTGCCGCACGCGTAGATCAGCGCACAGGTCCCGGCTGCCAGCGCGAGCTGCACGAACCGCAGCGTCAGCCGGTCCTGCGGCAGGCGGGTGACGAAGTACATGGCCGCCTGGAAGTACTGCTCCAGCGCACCGCCGTAGTTCTGCCCGGCGAAGAAAAGGTACCCGTGCCCCTGGAGGATCCGGTGCACCATGATCCCGGTCGCGGCCTCGTCGCCGTTGAACCGGTCCTGCCCGCTGAGCAAGTAGGCGAGCCTCGCCCCGATGGTGGCGAGCACCAAAGCGGCAGCGGTGATGAAGGCCCGATTCCGGGCCAGCCCGATCCGGGTCGGCGTACCAGCCGGCAGGGCGGGCGAGCGCTCGAGCCGCGTCACCGTCCGACCGCCTCAGCGTGCCGGCAGGCAGCGTAGCCGTTCGCGCAGCAGGATCCCCAGCGCCTCGACGCCGTCGCGCCAGGTGAGCTTCTTGCCGGCCTCTCGGCTGCGCGCCCGGTAGGAGATCGCGACCTCGTACGGCCGGTAACCGCGCCGCAGCAACTTCCCGGTGATCTCTGCTTCCATCCCGAAGCCCGCCGAGCTGATGTCGAGCTCTCGATAGATGCGCCGAGGCATGAGCTTGAAGCAGGTTTCCAGATCGCTGATGTAGACATTGAAAAGCACGTTGGCGGCTGTTGTCACCGCGCGATTGCCGAGAACGTAGAGGTAAGAGTACGCGTTGTGGCTGCCGAAGGTCCGTGTCCCGTAGACCACCTCGGCCTCGCCGGCGATGACGACCGCCAGCAACGACGGGATCTCGGCCGGTGAGTACTCCAGGTCGGCGTCACACGGGATCACGTAGTCGCCGCTGGCCAGTTCTGCGGCCTTGCGGATCGCCGTACCCTTGCCCTGGTTGCGTGGTTGCAGATGTACCTGGACGCGCTCGTCATCCACCAGCCCGTCGTACAGCTCACGCGTGCCGTCGGTGCTCCCGTCATCAACGATGATCAGTTCGATCTCGCAAGGGTAATCCACAGCAAGGACATCCTTGACCGCCTCGCTGAGCGTCGTGACCTCGTTGTAGACCGGCATCAGGATGGAAAGGCGCACGACCGTGCATGCTACTTGGCAAAGACCCCACGGACACGAGGCAGCGCTGCAGCCTCCAACCGCAGCGAGCGGGTAGCCTCTTGGGGCGGAGACGAGGGATTTGCGCGCAAAGTGGCGCAGCCACCTCGGTCGCCGCGCACCCTAACTCTGTGCGGTGGCCGTGTGGACCGGTCGACACCCACGTCCGAACAGTGAGGAGCCGCGCCGAGTGGGTGACAGCCTGCCGACCGGTCAGGAGGCGCGCGACGTCGCGCGACCGCCCGCGTCCGCCCCGACCGGCGGAGCGGAGCGTCCGACGATCCGTTCGGAAGGGCTTGCCGATGCGCCGGCGGACCGTGCGCAGCCGCCACCACGTCGCTGGTGGCGGCGCGTGCCCGCGTTCGTGTGGGCCGTGACGGCCGCCCATACCGGACTGCTGCTGCTCTTCACGATCCTCTACCCGCCCTACATCTCCTTCGACGAGCCGCAGCACGTCGACATGGTGGTATCGCTGCTGCACGGCGACGGCTGGCCGGCACCCGGCCACCGCATCGTCTCGCAGGGCGTCGTGACCAGCTCGCAGATCGTGATGGGATCGCCCAGTCACATCATCACGCCATTCGCCAGCAGGCCGATCGCGCCCGAGGGGAACCGGCCCAGCCTGGCGGAGCTGGGCGACGACAAGCCGGCCAGCAACCGCATGATCAACCAGATCGTGCAGCATCCGCCGCTGTACTACGCGATCGGCGCTGCGGTCATGAAGGCGACCCCCGGCCACGACCGAATGTCCTACGACCGGTTCGTGTGGGTGCTCCGACTGATCAGCGTCCTCATGATCATGCCGTTGCCGGTGCTCGCCTGGGCGGCCTGCCGGCAGGTCACTGAGAACCGGATCGCCGCGTCCGCGGCCGCGGTGGTGCCCGCCGCCATCCCGGGGCTGACCCGGATCGGCGCCAGCGTCAACAACGACAACCTCATCACGCTGCTCTTTTCCATCCTGGCGGTCCAACTGCTCGGGGTGGCAACCGGGGACCTGCGCCGGCGGACGGGCGTGTGGGTCGGCGTGGTCGCCCTTCTGGCGATCCTTACCAAGGCGTTCGGTTTCATCGCCCTGCCGGTCATCGTGGTCTGCTATCTGCTCGGGTGGCGGCGCCGAGGCGGCCGGCTGCCCTGGATGCCGGCGGTGAGCGCGCTGGTCATCGCTGTGGTCGGTGGTGGCTGGTGGTGGGTCCGTAATGTCGTCGACTTCCGAACGGTTCAGCCGAGCGGCTACGGGCCGGGCGTGGACATCTACGGGCACGCGGCGGCGGCGAGCGTTGCCCGCCACTACGAGCACTGGGCCGGGTTCTACTTCAACCTGGTGGCGCGGACGTTCTGGTCCGGGCTGGGCGTGCCGTTGCCGCCGGAGATCCCTCGCGTGGCGACCCTGCTCGCGCTGTACATCTCGATCGCGCTGGTCGTCGTCGGCATCGTGACCGGGACGCGGCGCACCGGCGGCCGGTGGGTCCTGCTGGCCGCGTGCCTGCCGCTCGTGCTCACGCTGGCCGCGGAGACCTACCAGTCCTACAAGACCTACCACAGCGACCTCGTCGTCGCCGGCGCGCAGGGACGTTACCTGTACCTCGGCGTCGTCTGGCTGGCCCCCGCCGTCGCGCTCGGGCTCTGCGCCGTTCTCGGTCGCCTGGCGCGCCTCGCTCCGCTGCTGCTCTTGCTCGCCGCCGGCGCCCTTCAGTACCTGGCGGTCAAGGCCATCCTGAACAAGTACTGGGCGCTGCCCGGCAGCGGCGGGCGGCTGGGCTGGCTGCACCGCGCGTTTCAGGCCGTCGACCGATGGTCGCCGTGGCCCTCGGCGTTCACGCTCGCCTGCATCGTCGTCGCCGCCGTCGGCGGCGTGGCAGCTCTGGTCTTCGCGGTCTGGACGGCGCGGTCGAGGACAGAATTACCGCCGCCGACGCGCGACGCACTGCCGGCCTGAGCCTGCTGCCCGACCGGTGTGCGTCAACTGGCGGCGCGCGAGGACTGCTCTTCCAGCGCGGCTCGGCGCTGGCAGTACGCGCACGGCGTGATGTATTGGCAGTAGTAGATGTCGTGGTTGACGAGATCAGGGTCGAGCGGCGGGGGCTTGCCGATCGCGTCCCACGCCGGGCGCACGAACTCCTCGGCGTCGACGACTTCCGCGCCCACCCGCAGCAGCCGGAATCCGGCATGCGTCAACAGATCGCCGGTCGGGCGCGGCGTGTTGCAGACATAGCCACAGTCGTGCACCCGGGCGTCGCCGGCGGCGAGTTCGGCGATGGCCCGGCTGACGCCGAGGTGGAACGAGTCGTGCAGCAGGATGTAGGCGTTCGGCGCGATGTAGCGCAGCGACGCGGCGAGGTCGAGCTCAGCCTGGTCGTAGACGTGGATGCCGTCGATCAGCACGAAGTCGAACGGCCCGGCGCCGGCCTGTCCGATCTCGTCCACGGCTTGCGGGGACTCCCCGGTGACGAGCTCGAGCCGGCCGTGGAACACGTTCTCGTTCAGTTCGATGCGCGGCATCGGGTCGACGCTGAAGATCCGGCCGTGCCCGTTCTCCTCGAGCGCACTGGCGATGATCAGCGTGGAGCCGCCCTGGGACGTGCCGATCTCCAGGACACGGGACGGGCGGGCGCCGCGCACCAGCGAGTAGAGAAACATCCGTTCGACAAACGTCATCTCGGTGGGCGCGTCAGGTATGAGCGCGGCGAGGCCCATCGCAGATCCTGCAGCATCGGCTGGTTCCAGCGCGGGACCGACCACACCGCGGCGGACGTAGAAGGTCAGCAGCCGCCGGCCGGGCGCCGTGTCAGCGGCCCACAGCGCGGTACGCCGCACGAACTCTGCAACCATTCAAACCTCCGACGAGCACGGGTAGTCGATAGCCTACGCGAGCCTGACCGGAGGCGACCGCTATGACAGAACAACCAGCGAGGTGACGATGGACGTCAGGCAGAAGGTGCTCGGTGACACCGACCTCAGCCGCGCCCGCGTCCTGGAGATCGGCGCGCTGCACAACCCACGCCTGCGCAAGGACGAAGCCGATGTCTCCTACCTGGACATCGCTCCCGCGGACGCACTTCGCAGCAAGTACCAGGAGAACCCCAAGGCAGCCCCGCACCTCGAGAACCTGGTGGACGTCGACTACATCTGGAAGCCGGGACAGACCCTGCACGACGCCGCGGGTGGCCAGACGTTCGACCTGGTCATCGCCTCGCACGTCATCGAGCACGTCGCCAACCCGATCGGCTGGCTGGCGCAGGTGAGCGAGCTTCTCACCGACGGCGGCCGGCTCTCGCTGGTCGTCCCGGACAAGCGTTACTGCTTCGACGCCAACCGGCAACTCACCACGGTGGCCGATCTGGTCGATGCGTACCTGCGCGGACTCGAGGCACCCAGCACACGCCAGATCTATGACTGCGAAGCCAACTTCATGGACGTCAGCGCCGACGAGCTCTGGGCGGGTGTGGATGTGTCGCAGCGGCGACGAACGGACGTTCCTGATCCGGACGTGCATGCCTACCAGCTATGTCTGCAGATCGCGGCCAGCGGCGAGTACCGCGACGAGCACTGCAGCACGTTCACTCCGGTCTCCTTTCTGCGGCTGCTAGCAACCCTGGCAAAGCTGGAGCTCTGTGCTCTTCGGGTACAGGCCATCCATCCGACCGAGCGCGGATCGTACGAATTCTTCGCGATGCTGTCGAAGCAGACGGACGGCCTGGCCGGACCGACCGAGCAGGAGATCGTCGCCGCCGAGGCCGAGGAGCGGAGGGCGCACGAGGGGCCCGAGACCCTGGAGATGACCGTCAGCCTCCGGGAGCGGGATCTGATCATGCGCAAACGCGCGCTGATGAGCTCGATCCGTGCTCGCCTACATCGGTGAGGCCCGACAGCTCAGCGGCCGGGCACGTTGCGGCGATCGCCCGCCGCCTGGCGCACCCGTCCGGCCGCGGTGTTCGCGGCTCGGCGTCCGACGAGCGTGGCGCGGCGGGCAACCTCGGCCCAGCCGTCCTGGCGGTAGACCTCGACCGTAGCTCTCGCGTAACGCTTCACCCGGCTGCGCATCGCGGCCGGCGCAATGAGCGCACCGCTGACCGGCGTGGAGAAAACGTACGGGGCGAGCCGGGTCGGCGTGAACGGCTCGTCGTGCGCGATGGGCGCCCAATCCGGCGACGGTTGGTGTGCGCCACGCTCGACACGCACCGCGCGTGCCTGCTCCAGCACATCGAGGTAGAGCTCGGCCTGGCGGTGCGCGGAGTAGCGCAACAGGGCGTCGCGGCGGGCTCGACTTGCCAGCCGCCGGCGCGCGAGCGGATCCGTCAACAGCAACTCCAACCCGCCGAGCCAATCCTCGTGGGTCGCCGCGAGTAGGCCGTTCACTCCGGGGACGATCGCCTCGCGGAACGGCTGGGTCGGTGATGCGATGGTGGGCGTCGCCACCAGGGCGGCCTCCAGCCACTTGATCGCGCTCTTTGCCTCGTTGAAACGCCCGACCGGTTCCAGCGGCGCGAGGTTGACGTCGAGGTCGCGAAGCACGTCAGGCAGCTCGTGCCACGGCATCATCGGCAGGTAGCGGACCCGGTCAGCGACCGCGCCGATGCGCGACGACGGGTTGATGTGTCCGCCGAGCCACAGCTCGATGTCGGTGCGACGGCGCATCGTTTCGACGACCGCGTCCTCGACCTCCAGCCAGTCGTGGTCGTGTGTCGTCGTGCCGCTCAGGTAGCCGATCCGCAGCGGCCCCGGCCGGCGCGCGCGCCTGAGCGCGACATCGGACGCCTGGGACAGCAGCAGGCCGGCACCGTTGGGGAAGCGAGCCGACGGCATACCCGTGACGGCGGTGGCGTAACGGCAGAGCTCCTCGGTGCTGCCGACGAAGAAGTCGCAGGCCTCCATCGTGGTCCGGTACCGGCGAACGCCTTCGATCCACAGTTCGGCGTCAGCTTCGTCGAGAAGCTTCATCGCCGGAATCTCGCTGCGCAGATCCGGGTCGAAGATCAGGTCGTCGACGTCGAAGAGCACGGGCACCGGCTCGGGGCGCAGTCGGATAGCAGCGATCATCTCGAGCACCTGCACGGTCGCGGGCACCCGGTAGAAGACGACCGCATCCGCCGTCTCGGCCAGTCGCGCGGCCTCCGGGTCGCGGTAGTGGACCACGGACGCGGCGACGCCGTGCAGAGCGAGGGCCTCGGCGGGCAGCCAGGCACGATACCGCAACGGCGCCCCGTCGATTCCCACGACGAAGAGCACCGAGTCGGGCACCCATCGACGAGCAGAGCCGCCCGGCAAGGATGGTGCCGGGCGTTGCGCGAGCTGCTGGTACAGCTGGTCGAGGCCGTCCAGTTGTTGACCGAGCGAGCGAACGGGCGTGACCGTGCCGGCCGCGCGCAGCCGCTGCACCAGCGCCCGGTCGCCGACCAGAGTGGCTATGGCGTCTGCCAGGCCGTCGGCGTCGCCGGCCGGCACGACCAGCCCGTTGACGCCGTGCGCGACGGCCTCCTCCGGGCCGAGCGTGTCCGTGCAGACGACAGCCAGGCCTCGGATCAGCGCCTCCCTGGTCACGATCGAGTGCGATTCCCGCATGAGCGACGGGACGATCAGCACGTCGTGCTGCAACATCACCTCGTCGAGCTCGTCGGGTGCGTACTGGCCGCGGATCCGCACCTGCGCGGGCAGCTCCGCCGGGACAGCATCGTCGCCATCAGCGAATCCGTATGCGTCGACGGCCCACCCGGGAGTGTCCGCAAGCTTCGAGGCGGCCGCGAAGAGAACCTGCGCGCCCTTCATCGGATCGGGGCCGCCGGTGAACAGGAAGCGGACCGCATTGGGAGCCCCCGCCCGCGCCTCGCGATGCGGGTGCGTGCGTTGCTGCGCGCTTTCCGGAAGGCCGTTCTCGTCCACCCTCAGCCGGGCTTCGGGTATCCCGTTGGCAGCGAGCACGGCGGCCGCCGACGCGGAGGGCGCGAGGATGGCGTCGGCCCGAGTCAGCTGACCGGACAGGTACTCGTGCCGTTCCGCCAGGTAGGCGCGGTCGACCTGGCACTGGCAGACACCTGCGTCGACCACCAGGCAACACGGCACCAGGTCGCGGTCGACGAGGAACTGCCTGGCGCACAGCCACCAGAAGTCGTGCATCGTCAAGACCACGCGCGCGCCTGAGTCAGCCGCGGTGCTCAGCAGACCGGCGCCGAGAGTCTGCAGGCTGTGCACGTGCACGATGTCCGGCCGGAAACCGTGCAGGTACTCCTGGAAGTCGAATTCGACCGGCGGATTGCAGTAGTTCGTTCGGTCGTGCCAGGCGGTCCAGGGTGTGGTGACGATCCAGCGCACCGGCAACCCCGTCTCGTCCGACTCGTCCCAGGCCTGCAGCGGCGGGCGCTGCTCGTCGAGGAAGCCCGCGTACACGCGGGCGTCGTGGCCGCGGTCGCGCTGCGCGCGGGCCAGCCGCTGCGGAACCAGGGTGCCGCCGCTGACGAAGTTCGGCGGGTAGTGCGCGGAGACATGCAGGATGCGCCGGCCCGAGGACGGGTGACTCATAACGCGCGCGGCGGGGGCACGAACGGGAGCAGCCGCGACAGGTGCCGTTGAACGCGCACCTTCACCTTGTGCAGCACCATCCGCATGCCGCCGGTCCGGTAGTACGCCCGCAGCAGCTCGAGGTCGTTGGGCACCGACCGGCGCGGCGCGAAACCCTGGGCCACAGAGGTGAAACGTCGCTGCCGCTCGGGGTCGAGGAGGTCCGGTGCGCGACGCGGCTCGGCGCAGAACTCGAGCAACGGCTCGAGAGCGCGGCGCCAGTGGTAGTCCCCCGCGGCGGCGCGGACCCGGCCGCGGTAGGCGTCGAGATCGTGCTGGTTGCACAGCAGCGCATCGATGGCCTCAGCCAGCGCCACGTCGTCCTCCGGCGCGACCGTACGACCGAGGTCGCGCCGCTCGACCAGGTCGGCGAACGTGTCGCCCTCGGTGCACACGATCGGCAGGCCGCACCACAGATAGTCGAGGATCCGGGTGCGGAAGGAGAACGCCGTCTCGACGTGGTCGAGGTGGGTGCTGATGCCGATGTCCGCGTCGAGCAGGTAGTTCTGGCGGTCGGAGTAGTCGACCCAGCCGTCGTTGAAGAAGACGAACTTGTCGGTCAGCGAAAGCTTGTCGGCCAGCTGCGCCGTCTCGGCAGCCACGCGCATCGTCGGCACGTCGGGGTTCGGATGCTTGGTGCCGAGGAAGAACAGGCGGATATCCGTCCGTTCCCGCTGCAGCCGGTCGATCGCGCGCACCAAGGTGAGCGGATCGAACCAGTTGTAGATGCCGCCGCCCCAGATCACGACCTTGTCGTCGGCGCCGATGCCGTTCACGGCGCCCTTGATCGCATGCCGGGTCTGCACCGGCGGGTCGTCGGGCAGCCCGAACGGTGCGACGTCGATCAACCGGTACAGGTTGGGCTGCTCGTCGTAGGTCAGGGTGTTCAACCGGCTGACCGCCGCGAGCTGTCCAAGCCAGAAGTCGCGCTGCTTTTCGCTTGCGCAGAGGAAGAAATCCCCACGCAGCAGCTGATCGTTCACCGCGGACAGGGTGAGGTCGAACAACGTGCGACGTGCCATCGGATCTAGATCGCGAGTCTGCTCGAGCTGCTCCAGGTGGAACGGGTCGTACAGGTCGACGACGATCACCTTGTCGCTCGTGCGCAGCCAGGGATTGGCAACCATGATGAAGCCCTGGAGGACGAACACATCACACCAGCGTTCCCATTGGCGCAGCAGGTTGGGCGACCTGACCGATACGCAACGGAAGTCCGCCGAAGTCCGGGTGCAGGCGCCGGTGGTGACCAGCGCGACCTGGTGATCGCGGGAGAGCTCGGTAGCGATGTGCCAGGCGCGAATGGCGGGACCCGCCATCTTCTCGGTGATCGCGTCAGCGGTCACGATCACGATCTTGTGTCGCCCGCGCATTACCCTCGCCTCCAATGCTGCCGGGCTTTGCTGACTGCCCCACTGGCCGCACGCATCGGCGCCGTGATCCGCCAGCTCTGCGAAGACAGCAGCTCGTCGATGGTCGCGTGCGCGCCGGCTGCGTCCTTGCGCGTCTCGGTCAGCACAACTTCGGCGTCGGTGAGCGCTTGACGCAGGCGGGCGATCTCCTCCGCCGACTGCTCGGCCGACGCCCGGGCGTGCACATCACGGATCCGGGCCTGCTCGAGGTGCACCTCGAGCTGTTGCGCCTCCTGCCGGCTCGCGGCGAGCGCCGCTTCCGCGGCACGCCGCAGGTCACCGTCCCGGTCACCCAACGGGGTCATCCGCAACGGTGTGGCCAGCGCGTCGAGCTGGCTCGCGGTGTAGCCCTTCGCCCATTCCTCGACCCGTTCGTCGTCGGGCGCGAAGCCCCACACCACCGCTTGGAAGGCTGCCTCGGCTTGCACCGCCTGCTCCCACCACGGGCCGTCCAGGCCGACCATCTCGCCGAGCCAGGCGGCAACGTCCGCGATCGTCTCGCCGGGCAGCCGATCAGGCACGCACCGCAGGCTCAGTTGGCGAGCCGTGAGCAACGCCCCGCGGGCGAGCACCGCCTCCACAGTGGCCGTCATGTGCCACTCGTCATCGATGATGCGCAACTCTGCGTCGCCGACAACGAGCAGGTTCTGCGGGATGAGATCCACGCTGCGCATCCCGTTTGGGTCGGGCTGGGCGCTGGCTACCAGAGCTGCCCACTTGCCCAGCCAATGCCTGATCTTCGCCTCGTCCGCCGGCTCGAGCACGGTGACGAGGTTCGTGCCGGGATACAACGGCGTTTGGCCAACCGCAGCGTGCCGGACCGGGCCGCTCTGCTCCGGCGCATCGGTGAGATAGCGCCGCTCGAGGCACACCGAACCGCCGGTATCCACAACGTCGGTCTGGGTGGCGAAGCGCCGCGCACGCTCGGCTGAAAAGAAGCTCGCCAGCCGCTCCCGCGGCCATAACATCGGTGCTTGCGTGCCTTTGCGGGCGATGACGAGGTGCGAGTTCGCGTGCGGCGCGGCGTCGCCGTCGTCCAGCAACGACATCCACAGCGCGCCCTCGGCTGCCGCGCGAGCGCGCACGCCGATCCAGTCGGGACTCGGCCACTGCGGAATCTCGAAAGCCAGCTGCGGCGCAGCCTCATAGAGCTCATCGGCGAACACCGCACGGGGCACCTTGTAGTCCGGAAACACGCCGAAGAAGCGCAGACTGCTGAAACCTGCCTCGGTCAGAAGGCCGCGCAGCGCGGCCCGGCCGAACGTCCTCGCCGGTCCTGGCGTGCGGTAGCCCTCGATCGACTGGAACGGGATGCCGCTGTGGTCCTCTGATGCTCCGGCGAGGTACTTCACGCCGAGGGCGTTCTCGATCGCGAGGACCAGGTGCCCGCCGTCGACCAGCCGCTCGTGCAGCCTGGCGAGGAACTCGGCGTAGACCGCCGAGTCACCTGCGCCACCGGCCACGTACTCCAGAACCCCGACAACGACAACGAGGTCGTACGCAGGCTCGGCGGGTACGTCCTCCGCGCCGCCGACGAATACCCGCACGTTGTCCTGGTCGCGGGTGCGCAACCGCGCCACCTCCGCCCGCGACGTCATCGGCTCGACGGCGTCGACCTGGCCACAGACCTCGCCGAGGTAGCGGGTAAGCGGCCCGCAGCCGCAGCCGATCTCCAGCACCCGCATCGAGCGATCCAGGGTGAGCGGTCGGAGGATGTTCGCGCGCGAGCGGGACAGCGAGTACGTCTCCGGCCATGTCTCGGCCGCTATCGCCAGTTCGGCGGAGAGAGAGTCGAGCTCGTCAGCGGCACCGATGACAGACGCCAAGCGCTGCTCCGCGCCGTCCGCGTAGCGCAGGCTCGACTCCCGAAGTACCGGCAGGCTCGTCGACTCCTCGCCGACGATCCGCCGCAGCGGTGTCGCCTCGACGTACGCCTCGGGCATTGCCGTCCCTTCGTCATCGCTCACGCGCGGCCAGCGGCGGCCGGGCGGCTTTGCAACGATACGCAAAGAGCCTTCGGCTCGGCCGGACGCTCACAATCCCGTCAGCGTCGCTGCGACGCCGGCCGGCGGGGCGTCGGTCGCGACGATCGCCCACTCGCCGCCCAATGCGGCGATGCCTTCGACATCTCGCACGGCGGAGGGTGTGACTTCGAAGCGCGCGGCCTTGCGACTCTTGTCGTAGAGCTTGAGCCCGTCCCGGTCGCGGATCGCGACGTCCACCTCGTACTGGGCGGGCACGAGCGGGACCGCCGGGACGCGCAACTCGACCACGCCGCGGCCGTCCACGCTGTGCAGGTCCAACGACGTGTAGCGCGTCGACGACGTCGCGACGTGCACGCCGTCGTGCCGGTTCAGCGCGACGCGGAAGGCCGGGTCGGTCACCGGGCGGGTCGCGCGGTAGTGAACCCGGATGACCAGCGGTTGTCCGGTACGGATCCGGTGCAGCGGCAGCCCATGGCCGTCGAGGACCTCGATCCGCTCGCAGCGGATCTCGCCGGAGCCCGCGCGCGCCGGCTCGCCCGGATCGTCCGTGGCGTGTACCTGCGTCTCGGCCACCTGGTCGACGTACTTGTCGATGACCCGGCCGGGCGAGCCGATGTCTTGGACGACGCCGTGTTCGAGCCAGGCCACCTCGTCGCACATCGCCCGCACGCTGTCCAAGCCGTGGCTCACCAAGACGATCGTCCGCCCGCCCGCCTTGAGGTCGGCGAACTTCTCCTCGCACTTGCGCTGGAACTCCTGGTCGCCGACCGCCAGCACTTCGTCGACCAGCAGGATCTCCGGGTCGACGTTGATCGCGATGGAGAAGCCCAGCCGGACGTACATGCCGGACGAGTAGTTCTTCACCGGCTGGTCGATGAACTTCTCCAGCCCGGAGAACGCGACGATGTCGTCGAAGCGCCGCTGCAACTGCCGCTTGCTCAGGCCGAGAATCGAGCCGTTGAGGTAGACGTTGTCGCGTCCGGAGAGCTCGGGATGAAAGCCCGCGCCCAGCTCCAGCAGCGCGGAGACCGAGCCGTTGACCGACACCGTGCCCTGATCCGGCCGCAGGATGCGCGCAATGCACTTCAGCAACGTGCTCTTGCCCGACCCGTTCGGGCCCACCAGCCCGAACGTGGTGCCCGCCGGGATCTCGAAGCTGACGTCGTCGAGCGCGCGGAACTCCTCGTAGCGGGCCCGCCGGCGCCGCAGCAGCGCCGCCTTGAGCGTCTGGTTGCGTTCGTGATAGAGCCGGAAGTGCTTGGTCAGGTGGTCGACGGCGACCGCGGGCCGGGTCATCCTGCTCAGAGCTCCTCGGCCAGGCGGCCCTCGTAGCGCCGGAACAGCGCCAGGCCCGCGATCAGCGTGATGATTGCGACCGCTGCACCGTAAGCGAGGTACGTGCCCTCCATGCCGGTGTGGTAGTAGAGCGCGTTGCGGATGCCCTCCACGTAGTTGGTCATCGGGTTGAGGTGGAACAGCGTGAGGATGTGGTAGCGGGCGACGATCTTCTCCCGGTGCCCGTTGCCGGCGGTGACCGCGGCGAGCGAGTAGATGATCGGCGTCAGGTAGAACCACATCTGCAGCGCGATCGCGAGGAAGTGTTCGGTGTCGCGGAAGTACACGTTGGCGACGGCGAGGATGAGCGAGAAGCCGAGCACGAACGCGCAGAGCAGCGCGATGTGCAGCAGCGCCAAGGGCACCCACGCGATGGCGATACTGCCGTAGGCGGCCAGCGCGACGAGCAGCACGACCATCTCGATCAGGAACATCACCAGCGAGGACACGACGGTGGAGATGACCAGCAGCTCGCGCGGGAAGTACGTCTTCTTGATCAGGTTCGCGTTGCCGAGCACGGACCCCATGCCGCCGAGGAGCCCGGCGACGAGGAAGTTCCAGGGCAGCAGGCCGCAGAGCAGGAAGAGTGGGTAGCTGTCGAGCCCGCCGGCTCCGGGCGGGTTCTGGAAGCGGAAGACGTAGTGGAAGACGAGGGTGAAGACGACCATGCTGGCCAACGGGTTGAGCAGCGACCATCCCCAGCCGAGCACGGTGCCCCGGAACTTGCCTCGCAGTTCGCGCAGCGTGAGATTCGCCAGCAGCTCGCGCGACGAGACCAGATCGGACAATACCGTCATGCCACTCCTTGTCGTGTCGACCTAGTCTAAGCGGGGGCCGCCCGCCATCCGGTGCGTTCGGCCTCGTACGCGCCGTCGACTGGAGGGTTGCGCCATGGCCAAGGTGAGCGTCGTCATCCCCACCTGGGACGGCGCGCACATCCTGCCAGCGGCACTGGACGGCCTGGCGGCGCAGGAACTCCCGGACGGCGTCGAGCTGGAAACGATCGTCGTCGACAACGGCTCCCGCGACGGGACGGCGGCGCTGATCGCCGAGCGCTATCCCGCCGTGCGCGTCGTCTCGCTGCCCGTGAACCGCGGCTTCGCCGGCGGGGTGAATGCCGGCATCCGGGCGGCGTCCGGTGAGCTCGTCGCACTGCTCAACAACGACGCGGTACCCGAGCCGCCGTGGCTCGCGCGGCTGATCGCCGGCCTTGGGGAAGAGGCAGGCGTCGGGGCGTGTACCTCGAAGATCGTCCAGGCCGGCCGCAGCGGGCCGGTTCAGTTCGACACCACCGGCGATTACTACACGATCTTCGGCCGGGCGCACGCTCGCGGCCGCGACGAGATCGACGTCGGCCAGTACGACACGCCCGGCGAGGTGTTCGGTGCAACCGGCGCCGCCACGCTCTACCGCCGGGCGCTCTTCGACCGGGTCGGCCTCTTCGACGAGGAGTTCTTCGCCTATTACGAGGACGTCGACCTGTCGCTGCGTGCCCGGCTTGCCGGATTCCGCACGAGATACGAGCCCGCCGCGGTCGTGCGCCACCAGATGGGCGCCACCTCCGGCGGCGCGATCAGCGACTTCAGCCGCTACCACACCGTCAAGAACCAGTGGTACACGTTCTGCAAGAACCTGCCCGGCCCGCTGCTCGCCGCCTACCTACCCGGGTTCGTCGCCTACCAGGCGGCGTTCTTCGGCACCTCGTTCGTGACCGGGCTGCAGCGCGCGCACGCCCGATCGCTGCTCCGCGCCGCCCGGATGGCGCCCGCGGTCTGGCGGCAGCGCCGGGAGATCCAGCGGGGCCGGGTGCTGACGAGCCGGGAGCTGAACGCCTGGTTGATCAAGAGTTTCGAGCCGGGCGCGGGACGCAAACTGCGCCGGCTGGTCACCACCCGTGCCGCGCGCCGCGCCGTGCCGGTATCGGGCGACCCCGGGGGTTCCGTCTGCGCGCTGAACGGCTGAACCGTGCCAAGGTCCCGGCACGGCTGTCGATCCGTCGACCCGCCGGGCCTGGCCGGCGCGGCTGTTCCCACGGGTGCCGCCCAGTCAGCCGTACGATCCACTCCTGCCGGGCTGAGCGCGTCGGCGAGCAACGAGAGGAGCGGGTATTGACCGCTGCGCATCTGGCCGCACTCACCGCGCTCTTGGCAGTGTTGATGCTGGTGCCGTTCGCGGCCGGCGTTCTGCTGGCAGTGCGGTTCCGTGCCACGCAGCGCACCCTGCTGGTGTCCTTCGGGCTGTGCGGTGTGGGCCTACTCGGCATCACGACCTTCGGCGTCTACCTGCTGTCCGCGAGCAGCGGCCGGATCTTTGCGATCGCGGCGACGTTCGCGACTCTCGCCGCGGCAGTGTGGGCGGCGGTCAGACTTGACGGCGCGCAACGCACGGCCGTACGGGAACTGGTGCCGGCAACTGCTCTGTGGCTGGCCTACAGCATGGCATCGGTCGCGCTGGGCTACCTGCACGGCGGTGTCAAAGGACACGAACTGACCGCGCAGTTCCGCTATACCCACCCGCTCCCCTACGACAACGCGTTGCCGTTCTGGCTCGCCCAACAAATGCAGAGCTCGCATCGACCGTTGCCAGCCACATTGCCACCGCACGGCGTATGGCAGGGTAGCGATCGACCGCCACTGCAGACCGGCATCTACCTGGCTGAGCAGGCATTCCTGCGCGCAGACACCACGATGCTGAACTACCAGATCCTCGGGGTTCTTGCCCAATCGTTGTGGATTTTCGGGCTCTGGGCGTTGCTGCGTGCGGCACGGCGGGGCACCCAGACGGTCGCGCTCGGGCTCGCTGCTGCGATGTTCTCCGGCTTCACCATCGTCAACACCTTCTTCACTTGGCCGAAGCTGCTCGCAGCCACGTTCCTCCTCGCACTAGCTGCGATGACACTCACCGCCGACTTCGAGCAACTAAGCCATCGTCGGGCCGCCGGTTGGGCGGCGGGCCTGCTCGCCGGATTCGCGCTACTGAGCCACACCGGAAGCTTCTTCGGGCTCGCAGCCATCGCAGTGACCATGCTGATCATCCGCCGCGCCCTCCCGGCGAGATCTGTGATGGTCGCCATCATCGGCGTGGTCGTGCTGTTCGGCCCGTGGATGTTGTACCAGCGGTATTACGACCCACCCGGCAATCATCTCACCTGGCTGCAACTCGCCCCGCTTACGCCTCAGGGTGAGCGATTCCATCGGGGATTGCTCAGCATGGTAATCGAGTCCTATCAGCGAGCCGGCTTCTCCTGGGTCCTGCATGCCAAGCTGGAGAATCTCGCCACGCCATTCCATGGGATCGGCCGGGCACTGAGTGGTACGGGAACTTTGCTGCGGACGGCATTCAACGATGGTGCCCGAGCTACCACTGAACGCAATGCTGCCTCGATCGCGATCCGGGACATCAACTATTACGACTTGATTGCGAGCTTCGGACTGTACGCACTCGGCCCAGTAATGCTACTCATTGCCACTTGGAGGCAGCACGGGAGCGGTGCGTTGCGGGCTTTCCGCGTGGAATGGCTGCTGCTGCTGTGCGTTGGCGTCTGCTACGTCGTCTGGGCGTTGGTGCTCTTCAATCCGGGGTGGACGGTCATTCACCAAGGCAGCTATTTCCTGAATCTCGTTGGGTTCACGGTAGGTGTACTCGGCTGGTGGGCGCTCTCGCATTGGGCGACGTATCTGGTTGTAGGTATCCAGTCCTTGTGGACAATGTGGATCTACAGCGTGCTCACGCCGACGCGGACCGGCCCGGGAACACCGCTGACCGCGAGGGTCGACTCGGGTAACGCAGTTCTCGTCATCGCGGCCGTCGTCGCCTGCCTCTCGTGCCTCTACTGGATGTCTCGCGCGCGGGCCCGCGAGCCTGCCTCAGTTATCCTGCACAAGCCACCCGCGCTTGCTATGGACTAGTCATTCCAGGAGCGAATTGATGACCGAAACTCTGCTCGACGTCGTCGTGGTTGGCGGTGCGGGCCACGTCGGGTTGCCGCTCGCGATCGCGCTAGCGGACTCCGGTGCGCGCGTCGGCATCTATGACACCAGCGAGGCGGCCACCGCGCTGGTGAACGGTGGGCAGCTCCCGTTCGACGAGCCGGGCGCCGCCCCGGTGCTCGAGCGGGTCCTCGGTGCCGGGCGGCTGGAGGCGAGCACCGATCCCGCGCTCGTGGCTGACGCGGACGCGGTGATCGTGGTGATCGGCACGCCGGTCGACGAGCACCTGAACCCGGACCCGAACGCGATCCTCAAGGCGCTCGGCGCCTGCCAGCCGCACTTCCGCGACGGTCAGCTGCTTGTCCTGCGCAGCACCGTCTACCCGGGGGTGACCGCGCGGGTGGAGGCTCGGCTGGCGGAGCTGGGCCTGCGGATGGATGTCGCGTTTTGCCCGGAGCGGATCGCCGAGGGGCACGCCATGATCGAGCTGTACACGCTCCCGCAGATTGTCGGCGCCCGCACCGACGCGGCGATCGCGCGCGCCAGTGGCCTGTTCCGCAGGCTCACCGACTCCATCCTGGTCGTCGAGCCGGAGGAGGCCGAACTCGCGAAGCTGTTCACCAACGTGTGGCGCTACCTGAAGTTCGCGGCGGTCAACCAGTTCTACATGATCGCAAATAGCGCCGGGCTGGACTTCGAGCGGATCCGGCACGCCGTCACCACCGACTACCCGAGGGCTGTCGACATGCCGAGCGCAGGGTTCGCCGCCGGTCCTTGCCTGTTCAAGGACACCATGCAACTGGCCGCGTTCAACAAGAACAACTTCGTGCTCGGCCACGCCGCGATGCTCGTCAACGAGGGCCTGCCGCTGTACGTCGTCTCCCAGCTCGAGGAACGCTATGACCTATCGGCGATGACCGTCGGCATCCTCGGCATGGCCTTCAAGGCCGGATCGGACGACGTGCGGTCCAGCCTCTCCTACAAGCTGAAGCGGATCCTGGCGTTCAAGGCGGCGCGGGTGCTCACCACCGACCCGTACGTCGCGCACGACCCGGATCTCGCGCCGCTGGACAAGGTGCTCGCCGAGTGCGACCTGCTGATCATCGCGACCCCGCACCCCGAGTACCGCGAGCTGAAGACCGACACGCCAGTCGCCGACCTGTGGGACGTGCTCGGCAACGGCGTGCGGATCTGATGTGGACGGACAACCACGAGTCAGCATCGTCATCCCCGCATACAACGAGGGCGATGCGATCGTGCCGGTACTCGGGCGGCTCTTCGAAGCTGTCACGCTGCCGTGCGAGGTGCTCGTCGTCGTCGACTTCCCGGAGGACACCACCGTCACGGTCGTCGAGAAGTACGGGCGCGACGAGTCGCGCCTGCGCTGCGTCGTGAACACCTACGGGCGCGGGCCGGCGAACGCCATTCGGTTCGGCTTCGACGCCGCCGTGGCGCCCGTGACGGTCGTGACGATGGCCGACGGGTGCGACGACCCGATGCTCATCGACGACCTGGTGCGCCTGGTCGAGCGTGGCGTGGTCGTCGCCGCGGCGAGCCGGTACATGCCCGGCGGTCAGCAGGTCGGTGGTCCACGCCTGAAGGGGCTGATGTCCAAGACCGCCGGGCGCTCGCTCTACTGGTTCGCGCACATCGGCACCCGCGACGCCACCAACTCGTTCAAGGCGTACCCGACCGACTTCGTGCGCAGCGTCGGCATCAACAGCCGCGACGGCTTCGAGATCGGGTTGGAGCTGACGGCGAAGGCGAAGCGTCTCGGTCGGCCGGTCGCCGAGCTGCCGACGATCTGGCTCGACCGGCAGGCGGGCGTCTCGAACTTCAAGCTCGCCGGCTGGGTGCCGAAGTACCTGCGCTGGTACCGGTTTGCATTCGGGCCTCGGCTCACCGCCGAACAGCTGCGCGACGCGCAGACCGCGCACGGCGAGCCGTCCGGCGAAACAGATACGAAGGAGTAGCTCTGTGCAGAAGGTCCTCGTCACCGGCTCGTCCGGCTTCATCGGCGGCTACGTCATCGCGGAGCTGCTGCGCCGCGGCTTCGCGGTCATCGGGCTGGACAACTTCTCCAAGTACGGGAAGGTGCACAAGTCCTACGACGACGACCCGAACTACACCCTTGTCGAGGGCGACGCCCGGGACACCGCGCTGGTCACCGAGCTGCTCGCCGACTGTGACCACTTCGTCGCCGGGGCCGCGATGATCGGCGGCATCTCCTACTTCCACACCTACGCCTACGACCTGCTCGCCACGAACGAGCGAATCATCGCTTCGTCCTGCGACGCCGCGATCAAAGCGCACGAGGCGGGCCGGCTGCAGAAGGTGACCTACCTGTCCAGCTCGATGGTGTTCGAGTCCACCGACCGCTGGCCGAGCCGGGAGGGCGACGAGCGGCGGGTGGCGCCGCCGTTGTCCAGTTACGGCTTCCAGAAGCTGGCCGTCGAGTACTTCGCCCGCGCCGCGTGGGACCAGTACCGGGTGCCGTTCACGATCGTGCGGCCGTTCAACTGCGTCGGTGTCGGCGAATCCCGGGCGCTCGGTGACGTCGAGATCGACTCAGGCAACGTCAAGCTCGCGATGAGCCACGTGGTTCCCGACCTGGTGCAGAAGGTGCTCAAGGGCCAGGACCCGCTGCACATCCTCGGCGACGGTACCCAGGTGCGCTGCTACACCTACGGCGGCGACCTCGCCCGGGGCGTGGTCGACTGCATGACCAACCCCGCGGCCGCCAACGAGGACTTCAACCTCTCCACGTCGGTCGCGACCACCGTCGCCGAACTCGCCGAAGCGATCTGGCGCAAGATTAAGGGACCGGACGTGCCGCTGCGCCTCGTCCACGACGAGCCGTTCGAGCACGATGTCGCCAAGCGGATCCCCAGCGTCGAGAAGGCCGGGCAGGTGCTCGGCTTCCACGCCACCACCACGCTCGATGAGATGCTCGACGAGGTCATCCCGTGGATCCGCCAAGCGATCGCGGATGGCACGATCTGACCATTCGCAGGCTCTCGGTCGGTCGCGTCCACCCCACCGCGGCCGAAAGCCCGGCGGGCGGTCTCCCCCGGTCAGCTTGGCGGGATCGGCTCATCCGGGCTCTCTTTCCAGCGCCGTCGTCAGCTCCCGCCCATCGCCGACGGACGACAGCCGGGTACGCGCTGGCGTTCCTGTGCCTCACTGCGGCGGGGCTGTCGCGACAACCGGGCGTTCCTTCGACGAACAGCATCTGGGCCGAGGACGGCAAGATCTTCTACGCCGACGCGCTGAACCGTTCGTATTTCGACGCACTCTTTCGTCCCTACAACGGCTACCTGCACCTCGTTCCACGAACCGAGGCGGAGGTCGCGACCTGGTTCCCGATCGCAGACGCCTCGGACGTCCTGGCGATACTCGCTGCGGCGAGCGTCGCGGCGCTGGCGCTGGTCGTCTTTCGCGCGGCAGCAGGTCATCTTCCGGATCCGCTGCTGCGCGGCTTCCTCGCGGTAGCGGTCGTCGCGGTGCCGATCGGGACGCAGGAGACGCTGAACAACGTCGCGAACCTGCATTGGTACCTCATCTTCGCCGCTTTCTGGGTGCTGCTCTGGGTTCCCCGGTCACCGGCAGGTGTCGCCGTCGCCGCGGTCGTCGTCGGTGCTGCAGTCGGCAGCGACCCGCTGACCTGGCTGCTGCTGCCATTGGTGGTGCTGCGGCTGCTTGGCCGCACCGGTCGTGGCGACCGCCTCCTGGCCGTGGTGTTCTGCGGCGTCGGCCTCGTGCAGGGGATGGTGGCGGTCCACGCGCCGGCCCGGAGCCTCGCCGGTACCCGGCCGACCATCGGTCAGTTCGGCCGGTCGTACGGGATTCGCGTCGCCCTGCAGTCCCTCGCGGGCAAGTCCGGTACGGAGTCGCTGTACGGTGCATGGGGTTACGGGGCGGTCGTCGCGGCCGTCGCTCTCCTCGTCGCCGCCCTCGGGCTGGCGGTTGCGCGCAGAGGAACGGCGGCGTGGCTTGCCGTGACGGCTGCCGCCGCGTCGGTCTTGTTCTACGCGCTCACGTCCCTGGCCGGCTGGGCGCCGGCCTGGCTGCCGCAGCCATCGGGCCTGTTCTTGTTCGTGTATGCGCGATACACGGTGCTTCCGATCCTGCTGCTCCTGACGCTGCTTCTCGCCGCGCTGACGGCGTGCCCTGCTGGTCTGGTACGCCGCGTCGCGTCGATCGTTGTGGTCGTGGGCCTGGCGGTTCCGATGGTGGTCGACTTTCGCGTGGCCAATGTCCGGATGACCGGCCCGGCGTGGAGTACCGAGCTCAGCAAAGCCCGGGCGACGTGCGCGGCGCGGCCGCCTCGAGGCCCGGTCCAGATCGCGATCTCACCGCGACCGTGGGTGACGACCTTCAGGTGTAGCGATCTCCACTAATAGGGCAACGGACATCTTCTTTGTGGATAGCGTCGGCTGGCTACACATCGCACGCTTAGCTGCCGTCTATCCTGACGGGTGCGCAAGGAGACGGCAGGACGTGACGGGACGCAGGGGACCGCCAACGGGTGTGAACGGAGAATCGATGGGCGACCACGCGCACGGCTCGGCGGCTGCGGTCACCGACGCCTCCCTGGGCGACGACGTCGAGCTGACCATCCTCATGCCGTGCCTCAACGAGTCCGAAACGCTCGCCAGCTGCATCCGTAAAGCCACGGGATACCTCAGCAGGGCGAGGATCCGCGGCGAAGTGCTCGTCGCCGACAACGGCAGCAGCGACGGTTCGCAAGCCATCGCCTTGGCAGAGGGCGCTCGAGTGGTATCGGTGATCGAAAAGGGTTATGGCAGCGCCCTGCGTGGCGGTATCGAGGCCGCGCGCGGCCGATACGTGATCATGGGCGATGCCGACGACAGCTACGACTTCAGCGACCTCGACGGCTTCGTGGCGAAGCTGCGCGAGGGCTGCCAACTCGTCATGGGCAACCGGTTCGCCGGCGGAATCGACGCCGGTGCCATGCCGCGGTTGCACAAGTACCTCGGCAATCCCGTTCTCTCCTGGATCGGGCGTCTCTTCTTCCGCAGCCAAGTTGGCGACTTTCACTGCGGGCTGCGCGGATTCGATCGTGAGGCGATACTGGCGCTGTCACTGCGAACGACCGGGATGGAGTTCGCCAGCGAGCTGGTCGTCCGGGCGAGCATTGCCAACCTCCGGATCGACGAGGTTCCCACTCGACTTCGCCGCGACGGCCGCAGCCGGCCTCCGCACCTGCGGAGTTGGCGCGACGGGTGGCGCCACCTCCGGTTCCTTCTGCTGTACAGCCCGCGCTGGCTGTTCTTCATTCCGGGACTCGCACTCTTCCTGATCGGAATCGTCACAGTGGGCGCGCTGATCTTCAGTCCCATCCGGGTCGGCTCGGTGACCTTCGACGCGGTGACCACGGTCTACGCAGCCGCGTTCGCAATGGTCGGCTACCAATCGATGCTGTTCGCCGTGCTGTCCCGGCTGTACGCGCAGCACGAGGGTCTCCTGCCGCCCAGCCAGCGATTCCGCGGGTTCGCGGCCCGCTTCAGCGTCGAGCGTGGGCTCTGCGTCGGGCTGGGTCTGGTTCTGGCCGGTCTGGCGTTCGCCGCCGTGCAGGTGGCGCGCTGGGCGCATACCGGATTTGGTGAGCTGAACGCGTCCGACACGATCCGCCTCGCCGTGCCGGTGACGCTGGCCATCGTGCTGGGCCTGCAGACTGTGCTCTCGAGCATGTTCATCGGCATTCTCACCATCAAGACCGCCCGCCCCGACGCGCTGAGCGTGTGGGACCTTCCGGCGACGGTCAGCCGACAAACCACGGCAACGTCCGCAACGATCGGAGCCGACGACCAGTGAACTCAGTACCCGAGACGATCGCGACACACACCGAACCCGAGACGCTCAGCGCTCTGGACAACTACCTTCGCCGCCGCCGCTTCCGCATGGCCGCGCGACACCTCCGACCGGGCTCACACGTCGTGGACGTCGGTAGCAGCGACCTCGCCTTCTTCGACACCTTTCCCGAGGTGGCGAGCACCGGCGTCGGCATCGACCTCAAGCCTCGGGAGGTGTCGAGGCCGCGAGTGGGCGTGGAGCTGCGCAGGGGAAGCTTTCCCGACGCAGTTAGAGACGGCGAGCATTTCGACGCCGTCGTCATGCTCGCCGTCGCCGAACACGTGCAGCCCGAGGAACTGCGCCGCTGGTCCGCGGCGCTGCCCGGAATCCTCAGACCGGGAGGAGTGCTCGTCCTCACCGTCCCATCACCGCTCGTCGATCCCATCCTGCATCTGTTGATGCGGCTCCGCCTGGTGGCCGGAATGTCGGCACACGAGCACTATGGCTTTCGTCCGAGCTGGGTACCGGGAATCTTCACCTCTGCGCAACTCGAACTGATCAAACGGCGCAGGTTCCAGCTGGGTCTAAACAACCTGTTCGTCTTCCGGCGCCGCTGATCGCCGCAGCTTGTCATGGCCCCGTGCTCACCGCGCCGGCTGGATTGGCTTGCGGCGCCTGGTCCAGGGACGGGTCGTGCGCTGGTCCGGTGGTCGCGACTCGGCGGCGGCTGTGTCGCCAATTCCCGAGCTGGTCGAATAGCAGCGCGGTGCCGACCGTGCCGAAGGCATATAGCAGCGCACGGGTGGGCAGCTGATATCGAGCGACATCAGCGCTGAACTGAGTGAGATCGACGATTGTGAGCAGCGCCAGACGGGATACCACGCCCATGGCGAAGGCCAGGCACAGGACGGACAGGGCGACACGGGGCCATCGCGGGCGGGCGAAGCCGAGCACCGCGCCGGCCAGGCCGAGCATCAGTATCAGCGGCAGTATCAACCGATAGACGTCGGCGAGCACCCGGTAGGGCCAGTGACGGCTCGCGAATTGCCTCAGCTGATCGACCTGCGCCTGCTGGTTGGACGCAATTGGCCGGACCACGGCACGTGCGGCGTCGTGCGCGGGCTGAGGCAGCGGCACGGCAACCCGCGTCGGCGTCGTGAACTCCGCGGACCAGACGGCCTCGTGGGCGTTATCCCCGAACGTGTGCACTGCCTGACGTGCGTTCAGCTGCTGCACGGGCTGCAGGTACAGCGGCAGTCGCGGCCGGCAGGCCAGTTGATGAGCCGCACAGGCAGCATCGATCTGCTCGGACACTTCGGCGAAGAATCGCTGCGCTGCGGGCTCCGACCCGAAATGGCCGGCACGCGCCGCGGCATCGCGGATCGCCCACGCGGTTACCGACCCGAGAATGTCACAGCCCGTGATCTCGTGCTCGGCCGGGCAGCTGAGCCGCAGCCACCTGTTGCTTGGACTCTCCAGTGCCGGCTCGAGTTCGCGCGCCGCCGGGCTGACCCGGTACACAGCTGCGCGCTGCGCGCGGGTGATCGGGACCAGCGGTTCTGGGGATCCGGCCTCGACCCTGCCCCAGTCCGCGTAGGCACGAGCGAACGCCCCGGAAGCGAAGTCGTTGGTGAGGGTGGTGCCGTAGCGCTCGTGGTTCTGGACCATCACGAAAGCGACGGGCGCGGCGAACAGGGCGCCGACCACCGACGCGGCCAGGACATACCGGCCGGCATAGCGAAGAAGCGGCCGCCCGGTCGTTCGCCGCCGGCGCGAGCGGCCCAACCACCGAAGCACCGCCGCCAGGGGCATAGCCACTGCGATCACCGCGGCGGCAGGCAGGATCCACGGACCCTCCTCACGGCACAGCCAGAACGCCGCACCGCTGAGCCCACAGACCGCAGAGCTGATGACGACCCACACCAGGCGTACCCGGCACAGCGCACCGTAGAGGGCGAGGAACAGCGAGGACAGGAACAGCAAGGTGAGCGAGGCATACCAGCCGTCCCGCACCACGCCGGCGTTCGCGTCGCCGAAGCTGTCCGGGCAGAGGACCAGGACCAGGTAGATCGCAGCGCTCAGCGCGCGCCGACGGGTCACCAACCAGAAACAACCGGCCACGGCCAGCGCGGCCGCAAGCCACGTCAGGTGCTCGCCCAGCTTCAGCGGAATACCGACCTCATGGGTGAAGGCGATGAACAGCGGATAGGCCGGCCCCTTGGCCAGCGTTAGGTTGTCGAACGGGCCCAACCAGCGCCCGTCGACGAGGTAGTTGGCCTGGCGGACAAAGAGCCCCGAGTCGTAGGGCGACGCGCCGACCATGGTCGGCACCTCACGCCGCGCGAGCAGGCTCACCACCGAGCCGAGCACCATCAGGCCGAGGTAGATCGGCGTGGACCATCTCCGGAAGAGATCACCTATCGACCGTCGACCGGCGATGCCCGCCGTTGCGGCGGGGAGCGTCGTCACGACTGCTGATGGTAGGCGGCGCGGCCCGTGGCGGCTGTCACGCCGCACCGGCCACAACGGGAAGGGCCGCCCGCAGGGCCTCGTGCCAGGACCGCAACGGCGTGAGGCCGGCCGCGCGCCAGGCGGCGTTCGAGAGCACCGAGTAGGCGGGGCGTGGAGCCGGGCGCGGGAAGGCATCCGTGGTCGTCGGCAGGACGCGCGCCGGATGGGCCCCGAGCGCGGCGAAGATCACCTGCGCGAAGCCGAACCAGGTGGTCTGTCCCGCATTGGTCAGGTGGTACGTGCCGGGCGCCGCGTCCGACTGGCCGAGTTCGACCAGCCCGCCTGCCAGATCGGCAGACCAGGTCGGGCAGCCGCGCTGGTCGTCGACCACGCTGACGGTGTCGCGTTCGCCTTTCAGGCGGGCCATCGTCTTGACGAAGTTGGTTCCGGTCGCGCCGTACACCCACGCGGTGCGCACGACGTAGCCGCGCTCGGGCAGCAGCTCGCGCACGGCCTGTTCGCCGGCGAGCTTCGTGCGCCCGTACGCCGATTTCGGCCCGGTCGGGTCGTCGACCTCGTACGGGCGGGTCGCGTCGCCGGCGAAGACGTAGTCGGTGGAGACGTGGATCAGCCGGCCCGGACGGTCGGCGAGGGCCGCGGCGAGCAGCGCCGGGCCGGTCGCGTTCACCCGGTAGGCGGCATCCTCGTCGGTCTCAGCCGCGTCGACGACGGTATAGGCCGCGGCGTTCAGCACGACGTCCGGCGCGAACTCGGCCATCGCTCGGGCGACCGCGGCCGAGTCGGCGATGTCGAGCTCGGCGTGGCCGACGGCGAGGACCTCCTCGTCACGGAGCGCCGCGCAGAGGTCGCTGCCGAGCTGCCCGCGCGCGCCGGTGATCAGCCAGCGCACGGCTACTGACCGGCCTCGGCGTAGCGCGCCTCGACCGCGTCCTTCAACGGCCGCCACCACTGCTCATGCTCCGCATACCAGGCGATCGTCTGCTCCAGGCCGGCGCGCAGGTCGGTGTAGGTCGGCCGCCAGCCGAGCTCGGAGCGCAGCTTCGTCGCGTCGATCGCGTACCGCATGTCATGCCCGGCGCGGTCGGTGACGTGGTCGTACCAGCCGGCCGGCTTGCCCATCAGCTCCAGGATGGTCTCCAGCACCCGCTTGTTGTCCTGCTCGCCGTCGGCGCCGATCAGGTAGGTCTCGCCGACCCGCCCCTGGTCGACGATCGTCCAGACGGCGTCGTTGTGGTCGTCCACGTGGATCCAGTCGCGCACGTTCGCGCCGGCGCCGTACAACTTCGGCCGGATGCCGCAGAGCACGTTGGTGATCTGTCGGGGGATGAACTTCTCGATGTGCTGGTACGGGCCGTAGTTGTTCGAGCAGTTCGAGATGGTGGCCCGCACCCCGAAGGAGCGCGCCCACGCGCGGACCAGCAGATCCGAGCCGGCCTTCGTCGACGAGTACGGCGACGACGGGTTGTACGGCGTCTGCGGGGTGAACTTCGCCGGGTCGTCCAGCTCGAGATCGCCGTAGACCTCGTCGGTGGAGATGTGGTGGTAGCGGACACCGTGCCGGCGCACCGCCTCGAGCAGCGTAAACGTGCCCACCAGGTTGGTGTGCACGAACGGCGACGGGTCACGCAGCGAGTTGTCGTTGTGCGACTCGGCGGCGAAGTGCACGACGAGGTCCGCGTCGGCGACCAGCCGGTCGACCAGGTCGGCGTCGGCGACGTCCCCCTTAACCAGCTCGACGCTGGGCCGCACCGGGTCCAGGTTGGCCTCGTCGCCCGCGTAGGTCAGCAGGTCCAGCACGGTCACCCGCGCCTCCGGGCGGGTGGCGACGGTGCGGTGGACAAAGTTCGCGCCGATGAACCCGGCGCCGCCGGTGACGAGCACACGCATGACGTGCAGTATCCCAGAGCGATCAGTCCGCGCCCGACGACGCGGCTCGCCGGATGCGCGAATACCCGCAATTGCCGGTCCGCGCCGTTAGCCTCGATCCGTGTTCGAGCACGACGCCAGCGGTGACGCGCAGCCGCGCTGGCGGGTCGGCCTGCGCGCGACTGTGGCCGGCCTGTCGCTCGTCACGATGGTGGGCAGCGGCCTGGCCTGGGCCACGTACCGGAACTTCACCGCGAGCGTCCCGCACGGGGCGGCGGTGCCGCCGCTCGCGCGCGGGCAGAAGGATGTCGACGGCCAGGACCAGAACATCCTGCTGCTCGGCAACGACAGCCGGGCGGGAGCGACACCGGCCGAGTTGAAAGCGCTCTCCACGCAGGACGATGGGGGCAGCGTCAACACCGACACCATGATGGTGCTGCACATCCCGGCCAACGGCTCGCGCGCGACCGTGATCTCCTTTCCCCGCGACTCTTGGGTCGACATCCCCGACAACGGCAAGGGGAAGCTGAACGCCGCGTACCCCGACGGCTACGACGCGTCCAAGCAGGCCGGTGGTAACGAGCTCGCCAACGAGAGCGCCGGCGTCCAGATGGTGATCCGCACGATCGACCAACTGACCGGACTGCACATCGACCACTACGCGCAGGTGAACCTGCTCGGCTTCTACCGCATCAGCAACGCGATCGGCGGCGTCGACGTCTGCCTGCTGCACGCGCAGAACCCGTCCACCGACAGCGACGCCTACGGCAACGGCTACTCCGGCATCAACCTCCCGGCCGGGCACTCGGTCATCAAGGGCTCACAGGCGCTCGCGTTCGTCCGGCAGCGGCACGGCCTCCCCGGCGGCGACCTCGACCGGATCAAGCGGCAGCAGTACTTCCTGGCATCGGCATTCCACAAGATCGTTTCCGGCGGAGTTTTGCTCAACCCGTTCAAGCTGCACGACCTGCTCAAGGCGGTCAGCTTGTCCCTGCTCACCGACCCCGGCTTGAACCTCGTCTCGCTGGCCCAGCAGTTCGAGCGGATGTCGTCGGGAAACATCACCTTCGCGACGATCCCCAACGACGGTTCGCAGATGATCTACCCGGACGGCGTACCGACATCCATCGTCGCGATCGACGCCGCCGCGCTGCCTGGCTTCGTCAACACGCTGCAGGGCAAGCCGGCAGACCCGGCGCTGGCCGGCGCGCGCCCGGCCGCAGCTTCGTTAGTGACGCTCGACGTGCTCAACGGCACCTCGACCGCCGGGCTCGCCGGCCGCAACGCCGACGCGCTGCGCAAGGCCGGCTTCCACGTCGACACCGTGGACTCCGCCGACCAGACCGCGGCGACCACGGTCGAGTTCCCGCCCGGCCGGGAGAGCCAGGCCAAGGCGGTGGCCGCCGCGGTACCCGGTGCGCGGCTGGAGCGCACCGGCTCGGCGCAGCGGGTCACCCTCGTGCTGGGCACCAATCGGATCCAGGCCAAGAGCCTGATGACAGCCGTGAGCGCGGCCGCACCGGCACCAACGGCATCCACAGCATCGACCACGCCCGCAGCGCCCACCGGGCTCGGCTGCATCAACTGAGCTCGTCCGCGGTGACTTTGCCCCGCTGCGACACGCTGTCGGGCGTTTCCAGCGTGTCATAGCGGGGCAAAGTCGCCGTGCGCTGAGACCGGGCAAAGCGCTCAACCGGTGGTTGAGGGTTGCGCCGTTACCCTGAGCCCCGTGACTTCACGCGACGACGACGGCGACCCGCCGCGCGACCGCGTCGATCCACAGGCTCCGCTCCCCCCGGAATTGAACCCGCGCGGACGCCGCGCGGGCCGTCGCGAGTGGCGGGCGGCACAGGCCGCTGCCGCGCAGCAGGCCCCCGAGCAGTCCGCCGCTGCGCGGAACGCGGAGCCGGCCGCCGGCGGTCCGGGGCGCCGGGACCTCCTGCGCGGACTGCGCCTGGGCACCGGGGTGATCGCCGCGCTCGCATCGATCGCCGTCCTGGTCGCCAGCGGCTGGGCCTGGAACACCTGGACCGACTTCAAGGGCAACATCAAGCGCGTCAACGCGATCGCCACCGCCCCGGCCCAGAAGCCCAAGCAGGACATCGACGGCAAGGACCAGAACATCCTCATCGTCGGCAACGACGACCGGGACACCGCCACCGACGCGGAACTCGCCCAGCTCGGCACGACCCGGGACGGCGGCAGCTACAACACCGACACGATGATGCTCATGCACGTGCCGGCCAATGGGTCGAAGGCGACAGTGATCTCCTTCCCGCGTGACTCCTACGTCGCGATCCCCGGTCACGGCATGAACAAGCTCAACTCGGCCTACCCCGACGGCATCAACGACAGCAACGGCTCCAAGGCCGCGGGCGCGCGGCTGCTCGTGCAGACCATCCAGAACCTCACCGGGCTGACCATCGACCACTTCGTGCAGGTCGACCTGCTCGGCTTCTACCGGATCAGCAACGCGATCGGCGGCGTGCAGGTCGACCTGTGCCAGGCGCAGAAAGAGCCGAACTCGGGCATCGACCTGCCCGCCGGCGTGTCGACGATCCAGGGCAAGCAGGCGCTGGCGTTCGTCCGGCAGCGCTACGGGCTGCCCAACGGCGACCTGGACCGGATCAAGCGGCAGCAGTACTTCCTCTCCGCGGTGTTCCGCAAGCTATCCACTGCCGGGGTGCTGCTCAACCCGCTCAAGCTGCAGAAGCTGCTCACCGCGGTCACCCAGTCGCTGCAGATGGACGACTCCCTCGACCCGCTCAAGCTGGCCGAGCAGATGCAGAACCTCACCGCCGGCAACCTCACCTTCACCACCATCCCGACCGACGGCTTCGCCGACACCGACGCGGGTTCGGTGGTTGTCGTCAACCCGGCGCAGGTGCAGGGCTTCGTCCGTCAGCTGATCAACCCGCCGGCGAGCAAACCGCCCGCGTCGCAGGGCCCGGCACCGTCGGGGATCACCGTGGACGTCCTCAACGGCGCCGCAGCCACCGGCGTCGCGGCACGCAACGCCGCTGCGCTGCAGCAGGCCGGCTTCAAGATCGGCGCCACCGGTGACGCTCCGGCACCGGTCGCGCAGACCGTCGTCGAGTACCCGGCCGGCATGCAGGCGCAGGCCCGGGTCGTCGCCGCCAAGGTGTCCGGCGCGACGCTGCAGCAAAGCGGCAGCGTGCACACCGTGACTCTGGTGCTCGGCACCGACGGCCGGCAGGTCTCCGGGGCGTCCGGCGCGGCGCCGAACAGTGCGCCGTCCAGCGCGCCGAAGGTCACCAGCGCCGCCAGCAACACCGGCTGCATCAACTGAGCATGACCTCCCCCGAGGCGCTGTTCGACGCCGTGCTGGCCGGCGCGCCGGCGCAGCCGTGTGTCACCTACTACGACGAGGCCACCGGCGAGCGTGCTGAGCTGTCGGCGAAGTCGCTGGCCAACTGGGTTGCGAAGACGCACTTTCTCTTGATGGACGGGCTCGGACTTGGCGTCGGCGATGCCGCATTCGTCGACCTGCCCGCGCACTGGATCTGCGTGCCGGCGCTGCTCGGCTGCTGGACCGCCGGTCTGACCGTGACGTCCGAGCCGGGTTCGGCGTCGGTCGCGTTCGTCGCCCCCGCCACGCTGGCGCGGGCGGCCGGCGTGCCGGACGTGTACGCGATCGCGCCTGACTCACCGGCCACCGGATTCCGGTCCGCCCCGCCGCACGGCGCCGACGACTACGTCGCCGCGGTGCGCCCGCAGCCGGACAAGTGGCCGACCGTGCACATGCCCGCCTCGCCGGCCGACCCGGCGATCGACGCGATGCCCCGGGCGGAGGTCGCGGCCGCCGCCGCGCGGCGCGCCGCTGAACTGGGCCTCGAACCCAGCGCCCGATTGTTGACCAGCCGGGAGTGGCACGGCCCGGACGACTGGATCGACACACTGCTCGCTCCGCTCTCGGTCGGCGGGTCGCTCGTCCTGGTCCGCCACGGCGACCCCGCCCAGCTGGCCCGCCGCGCGGAGCAGGAACGCGCTACGAACGTGCTGTGACCGGCTGCGATAGGCCGTCTGGCCGGACGGTGCCGAGATAGACGGTGACGGTCTCCGCGCTGGCGTGCCGCGGGGAAGTGTCGATGACGCTCGGCCAGCGGCTGGTCGTGACCGTCGAGAACGGCGGCGGCGCCGCCCCCACGAAGTGCATGGCCGCCGCGTCGGTCGACAGGACATACAGCGTCCGGCCGTGAGCCGCGACCGCCGCCCGCACGGTCGCGAGCTGCGCCGGTGCCGCGTCGACCAAGCCGATCGCCGGCACGTCGCAGTACGAGCGGATGGTCTGCAGGTAACTCACCTGGGCGCTGCCGTCGACCGCGACGAGCGCCCCGTCCGGACCGGTGGCGGCGCAGATCGCGCGCACCTGGCTGAGCTGGGGCACCTCCTCGCGCAGGCCGGCGACGGGCAGGGTGACCAACAGCGGAACCACCAGCACCGCCGCGCCCCCCGCCACCGCGATCGCCCGCAGCAACCGGCTTCGGCGGCGCCACAGCTCACGAAGAGTGGCGGCAGCCGCCACCAGCAGCACCGGGATCACCACCGGGACGTACCGGCGAATCGCCCAGGGCTGGTCCGGCGTGATCTCGGCGCTCCACAGGTAGAGCGCGCTCATCGCCGCGCCCATCGCCAGCACACCGACCAGCGCGTATTCGCGACGCAGGATCAGCCGACGCAGCAGCACGACATATCCGATGACCGCCAGCCCGACGGCCGGCCAGCCGTAGTACATCGCTAGCCAGTTGACCGTGTGCTCGTTGTACGTACGGGTGCCGTCGACGGCCAGCCCGAGCTGGGCTTGTATGCCGGCCAGGCTGGGGTTGGGCTTGCCGTGCGTCACCAGCCACAGCGGCCGGCTGACCAGCAAGCCGACGCCGGCGAACACCGCCACACCTGCCCACCGGTACACGTGAGTGCGCACGACGCTCGCCCGCAGCCGTCGATACAGCCCCGGTCGCCACACGATGACGACGACGACGCCGCCGAGCAGTGCCAGCGCCACCGCCATCCATCCGATCGGCAGGATCTGGTGCCTCTCGTCGCGGTAGTAGCCGCTGGAGAGCCTGGTCACGTCCGCCCAGCCGAGCAGGGTCATCGACAGCGCAGCGCCGAGGAGCGCGCCCACCTGCCACGCGCGCATGCGCCGCTGCGCGGGTGCAGCGACGGCGAGCAGCACGGCGCCGGCCACGATCAGCGCGAGCAGGCTCACATCACTGTCGATGCGCGCCATCGCGGCCGACCCCGCGACGAAGCCGGCGAGCGCGAAGTCGGCGATGCGACCCGACGCGACGGCGCGGTGCAGCAGGCCCAGTCCGCCGATGAGCAGCAGGAGCGCGAGCGGCTCGGAGTAGGTGTCCCGACTGACGAAGATCATCGGGATGGATACCGCAAGCGCGCACATCGCCACCAGCGCGGACGCCTCTCCGACGACGCGCCGGGCCAGGCCGAAGAACGCGAGCAGGGCGAGCGCACCGATCGCGACGTTCGCCTTGAGCATGCCCGCCGTGCCGAAGACCCAGCCGGCCGGCGCGAGCAGCGCGGGAAGCAAGTGGTTGCCCTGGGAGTAGACGCTGCCGAAACCGTTGGCGCCGAAGCCGGCTGAGGTGTCGACGTACCCGCCGGGCGCGCCGAAGATCTCCGGATGGGTGGGGACGGGCAGCGATCCGTGCTGCATCAGCCACCGGGCAGTGAGGCCGTACGTGGCGGGGTCACGGTGCGCGAACACGTCCTGCGCCGAGTAGAACGCGTTCGCGACGAACCAGCCGAGCGCGATGCCGATGGCAACCAGCGTGAGCGCGACCGCCCGGCGGTCGGCCGGCCGCGCGGGCGCGCCGCAAACGACCATCGCCGCCGCCGCGCCCGCGACGCCGAGCGGGAGCACCAGCGGCGCGGTGAAGTGGCCGGCCAGCAGCAAGACCATCGGCGCCACGCCGAACCCGGCCACGCCGGCGGCCACCAGCTCGGGTGCGCCGAGGACGAATCGGGCGAGCGTCGAGGCCGGCGCACGCCCGGCGGGTGCCGCGATCGCGGTGGATGCCGCAACCGCCATGTGCTCTCCCTCGCACGACACTAACTCCCGCGTGACGCGGGCACCTTAGTCGTCCGGTCTGTGGGTCCTCGTCGTTCGCCTGTGGGTATGGTCCGAGAGTCGCACACTCGAGGCGGGGAGCCGCAATGGACAAGACGTTCGCCTCCGCGGCGGAGGCGGTAGCCGACATCCCTGACGGGGCCTCGCTGGCGGTCGGCGGGTTCGGTCTCTGTGGGGTGCCGATCAGGCTGATCCAGGCGTTGCTCGAACTCGGCAGCACCGATCTCGAGACGGTGTCGAACAACTGCGGCATCGACGGCGAGGGGTTAGGTGTGCTGCTCGGCGCCGGGCGCATCCGGCGCACGATCAGCTCCTACGTCGGCGAGAACAAGGAGTTCGCGCGGCAGTACCTGCACGGTGAGCTCGAGCTGGAGCTCACCCCGCAGGGCACGCTCGCCGAGCGGCTGCGCGCCGGCGGCGCGGGCGTCGCGGCGTTCTACACCCCGACCGGGGTGGGGACGATGATCGCCGAGGGTGGCCTGCCGTGGCGGTACGGCCCGGACGGGTCGGTGGCCGTCGCGTCGCCGCCGAAGGAGGTGCGCCGCTTCGGCGAGCGCGACTACGTCCTCGAGGCCGGCGTCGTCTGCGACTTCGGGCTCGTCCGCGCCGCCCGCGGCGACCGGCACGGCAACCTCGTCTACGACGCGTCGGCGCGCAACTTCAATCCGCTGTGCGCGATGTCCGGCCGGATCACGATCGCCGAGGTGGAGCAGCTGGTGGAGCCGGGTGAGCTCGACGCCGAGCACATCGACACCCCGGGCGTGTTCGTGCAGCGGGTGGTCGAGGTCGGCGAGGAAGGCAAGCTGATCGAGAAGCGGACGGTCCGCCCACGGACGGAGGCGTGATGGCACTCACCCGCGACGAGATGGCCGCCCGCGCCGCCGCCGAGCTGCGCGACGGGCAGTACGTGAACCTCGGCATCGGTCTGCCCACGATGGTGCCGAACTTCGTGCCGGACGGCGTGCACGTCGTGCTGCAGTCGGAGAACGGGATCCTCGGCGTCGGCCCGTACCCGTACGACGACGAGGTCGACCCGGACCTGATCAATGCCGGCAAGGAGACGGTGACCGTCCTGCCCGGCGCGGCGTTCTTCGACTCGGCCACCTCGTTCGGGATGATCCGCGGCGGGCACATCGACATCGCGATCCTCGGCGCGATGCAGGTCTCGGTGAACGGCGACCTGGCCAACTGGACCATTCCCGGCAAGATGATCAAAGGGATGGGCGGGGCGATGGATCTCGTGCACGGGGCCAAGCGGGTGATCGCGCTGATGGAGCACACCGCCCGAGACCGCTCACCCAAGATCGTCGACGAGTGCAGCCTGCCGCTGACCGGCAAGACGTGCGTCCAGCAGATCATCACCGACCTCGCGGTCATCGACGTCACCGACTCGGGGCTGATGCTGCGCGAGCTGGCGCCCGGCGTCACCGTGCGGGAGGTACGGGCGGCCACCGAGCCGCCGCTGGTCGAGGCCCACGACCTGCGGGAGATGCAGCTGCCGGCGGGCGGATAACCCTCGACCCATGCGACTTTGGCAGCGCTGCGCTGCCAAAGTCGCGCGATCGGGTATCAGGGCGGTCGCGTTGCGCTCTTCAGTTACGACACGGTGTTACCGCTGGCAGGGGTGGGAGACAACGGTGACCGAGACGATGTTGGTGCCGCGGGAGCGGCAGGTGCTCATGCTGCTCGCGGAGGGACTCTCGACCCGCGAGGTGGCGCGCCGGATGTGCTACTCGGAGCGCACGATCAAGAACGTGCTGCAGGACGTCACGACGCGGCTGCAGATGCGCAATCGGACCCAGGCGGTGGCACAGGCCGTGCGCCACGGCTGGATCTGACCGCTACTTCAGCAGGTTGCGGGCGATCACCATCCGGTTGATCTGGTTCGTGCCCTCATAGATCTGAGTGATCTTGGCGTCGCGCATCATCCGCTCTACCGGGAAGTCGCGGGTGTAGCCGTACCCACCGAACAGCTGGACCGCGTCGGTGGTGACGGCCATCGCGGTGTCGGACGCGAAGGACTTCGCCGCGGCGGACACCCAGGTGAGGTCCGGCTCGCCGCGCTCGGCCTTCGCGGCCGCGGCGTAGACGAGTTGGCGGGCCGCCTCGGTGCGCATCGCCATGTCGGCGAGCATGAACTGCAAGCCCTGAAAGTTCGCGATCGACCGGCCGAACTGCCTGCGCTGCTTCATGTAGCCGATCGACGCGTCGATGGCGCCCTGCGCCAGGCCGAGCGCCTGAGCGCCGATCGTCAGCCGGGTGTGGTCCAGGGTGCGCAGCGCGGTCTTGAAGCCGGTGCCCGGCTTGCCGATGATCCGGTCGGCCGGGATGGTGCAGTTCTCGAAGTAGATCTCGCAGGTGGGCGAGCCCTTGATGCCGAGCTTGCGCTCCTTCGGGCCGACCGAGAACCCCGGGTCGTCCTTGTGCACCACGAACGCGGAGATACCGCGTGCCCCGGCGCCCGGTTCGGTCACCGCCATCACGGTGTAGTACGTCGAGACGCCGGCGTTGGTGATCCAGCACTTGGTGCCGTTGAGCACCCAGTGGTCGCCGTCGAGCACGGCCCGGGTGCGCATGGCGGCCGCGTCCGAGCCGGCCTCGCGCTCGGAGAGCGCGTAGCTGAACATCGCCGTGCCCGCCGCCACCGCCGGCAGCACCTGCTTCTTCAGCTCCTCGGAGGCGGACAGCAGCAGCGGCATCGTACCCAGCTTGTTCACCGCGGGGATGAGCGCCGACGACGCGCAGGCGCGCGCGACCTCTTCGATGACGATGACGGTGGCGAGCGAGTCGGCGCCGGCGCCGCCGTACTCCTCGGGAATGTGCACGGCGTGGAATCCGGCGCGCACCAGCGCGTCGTGGACGTCCCACGGGAACTCGGCGGTTTCGTCGACGGCCGCCGCCCGCGGCACGATCTTGTCCTCGGCCAGCTCGCGGACGGCGGCGCGGAGCATGGCCTGCTCGTCGGTGAGGCGGTAGGAGTCGAAGTGCCGATTGCCGAAGCTCATAGCCGAATCGTAGGGCGCTCGAACGCCGCTCGGGTCGTCACGAATACGGCCGGGTCTCGACCAGCTCCACCCGCCCGCCGACGGCCACCGTGCCGTCCTCGCCGGGACGGACCAAGATCTCCGAGCCGACTCCCTGCCGGATGGCCAGTGGGCGGCGCAGGGCAGCGCCCAGCCGCAGCGCCGCGGCACCGGTCGCCTCGTCCTCGGCGATGCCCATGGCGACCGGGAAGACGCGCACCCGGACTGTGCTGGCCGGCTCGTCCCGCCAGGCCCAGACCTGCAGGTTCTCGCCGCGCCCGGCACCGGGATGGGCGTCCACGTCGGCCGGGGACGCCAGCTGGCGCATGTCGAAGTCCGGAGCCCATTCCGGTCGAGCCCTGATCCAGGTGTGCTCGCCGGCGCTCCACGTCAGCACGTCGCCCGCCGGCGGGCGGAGCAGGTCGGCCGGCAGACCCTGCCGGGCCAGCAGCCACGCCGTCCCGACCAACGGGTGCCCGGCCAGCGGTAGCTCGAGAGCCGGGGTGTGGATCCGCAGTTCGCCGCGGGCGGCATCGGTCACGAAAACCGTCTCGGAGAAGCCCAGGTCGGCGGCGATGGCCTGCCGCCGTGACTCGGGGACGGCGTCGAGGAACACGCCCAGCAGGTTGCCGCCGCGCCCGTCCGGCCCGACAAACACCTTCAGCACGTGCAGCTCCAGGAACATGAACACAGCGTGCCGGACGATCCGGGGTAGGCTGCGGGCGGACCGTGACTGGCGTGTTCGTAAGGTGGGTCCAACCACTGAGCAATCCAGCGAAGCGGCCCGAGTTCATACGCCGCGCGCCTGGGCCTCGTAACGAACTAGGAGGCGCGCCATGTCCCAGCCATTCGACCCCACGTTCGACGCGGACGCGGCCTCGACCGCGTATCGCAACGCGCTCGACGTCATCGGCGCCGTCGAGCCCAACGTCGTCGACGCCATCCGCGCGGAGCTCGCCGACCAGCGCTCGTCGCTGAAGCTGATCGCCAGCGAGAACTACGCCTCGCTGGCCACGCTGCTCGCGATGGGCACCTGGCTCTCGGACAAGTACGCCGAGGGCACGATCGGGCACCGGTTCTACGCCGGTTGCCAGAACATCGACACCGTCGAGCAGCTCGCCGCCGACCACGCGAAGGCGGTCTTCGGCGCACCGCACGCGTATGTCCAGCCGCACTCCGGCATCGACGCGAACCTCGTGGCGTTCTGGGCGGTGCTGGCGCAGCGGATCGAGACGCCGGCGCTGGCCGAGGCGGGCGCGCGCCACGTGAACGAACTCTCGGAGGACGACTGGGCCGAGCTGCGCCGGGCGTTCGGCGAGCAGCGGATGCTCGGCATGTCGCTGGACGCCGGTGGCCACCTCACGCACGGGTTCCGGCCGAACATCTCCGGAAAGATGTTCCACCAGTCCTCCTACGGCACCGACCCCGAGACCGGGCTGCTCGACTACGACGCGCTGCGCGCGCAGGCTCGCGAGTTCCACCCGCTGATCCTCATCGCCGGGTACTCGGCCTATCCGCGCAGGATCAACTTTGCGATCATGCGAGAGATCGCGGACGAGGTGGGCGCGACGCTCGTCGTCGACATGGCGCACTTCGCCGGATTGGTCGCGGGGAAGGTGTTCACCGACGACTTCGACCCGGTGCCGTTCGCCCACGTGACCACGACGACGACGCACAAGTCGCTGCGCGGGCCGCGGGGCGGGCTGGTGCTCTGCCAGCCGGAGTTCGCCGACTCGGTCGACCGCGGCTGCCCGATGGTGCTGGGCGGCCCGCTCGGGCACGTGATGGCGGCGAAGGCGGTGGCGCTGGCCGAGGCTCAGCTACCGTCGTTCCGCACGTACGCCCAGGCGGTGGCCGACAACGCCGTGGCGCTGGCCGAGGGCCTGATGAAACGCGGCGGCAAGCTCGTCACCGGCGGCACCGACAACCATCTGGTCCTGCTGGACGTCTCGGCGTTCGGGCTCACCGGTCGGCAGGCCGAGTCGGCGCTCGTCGATGCCGGCGTGGTCACGAACCGCAACTCGGTGCCGCGCGACCCGAACGGCGCCTGGTACACCTCCGGCGTGCGACTCGGCACCCCGGCGCTCACCTCGCGCGGTTTCGGCACCGACGACTTCGACCAGGTGGCCTCGCTGATCGTCGACGTGCTCACCGCCACCGAGCCCGCCGCCGCACCCGACGGGTCACCGTCCAAGGCCCGCTACCAGCTGCCCGACGACGTGGCCAAGCGCACCGCCGCAGCCGCCGCCGAACTGCTCGACGCGCATCCGCTCTACCCGGGTCTGGACCTGGGCTGAGCCCGCCGTCTCGCACCGCCGCTGGCGGCAGGTTGGCGGACTGCCGGCTTTCCCTCTTGCGTCGCTTGGACGAGCGAGTGCTGGTTCGTCTCGCGGGGCGCTGGCCGACCGGCGACGCGCGGGTTTCGGCCGCGGTCGCGTCGGCGGGTGACCCTGGTTGGCCGCCGTTGGGATTCACCGGCGGTCGGTCGCGAGGGTTCCGCTCGCGCCAGGCGGCGGAACCTGCGGGTGGTATTTGTTGATGTAGAACTGCTGGGCGGTGGTCCAGGTGTTGCTGGCGAACCAGTAGATGAGCACGCCCAGCGGGAAGAACAGCCCGGATCCCAGGGTCATCACCGGGATCACCCAGAGCATCAGCCGCTGCATGGTCGCCGCGGTGCCGACCGGCTCGGTGACCTGCCCCGCGCGCACCAGCAGCTGGGTGCTGAAGGTCGCGGTGGCGCTGATCAGCACCAGCACCAGGATCACGATCCGGGTGGAGGTGAGATCCCCGCCCAGCTGAGCGATCACCTTCGCCGGGTCGCGCAGCGAGCCGGCCAGCGGCGCGCCGAGCAGCCGGGCCTTGGCCGCGCTGCAGGTCTGGCTGGCGGTGAACCCGTAAAGCGTCAACCGCGACGCCGGCGGACTAGCCGGCGGGCACAGCCCAGCCGAGTTCGCCAGGTGCCGCAGCACGTGATACAAGCCGATGAAGATCGGCCACTGCAGCAGCAGCGGCAGGCAGCCCATCAGCGGGTTGAACCCCTCCTCCTGCTGCAGCTTCATCATCTCGCGCTGCTGCGCCGCGCGGTCGTTCTTGTACTTCTGCCGGACCTCCTGCAACCGCGGCTGCATCGCCTGCATGTTGCGCTGGTAATGCACCTGCTTGACGAAAAACCGGAACAGCACCAACCGGGCCGTGATCACCAGGAAAATGATCGACAGCGTCCAGTTGATCCCGCTGTCCTGGTTCAACCCCAGCCAGGTGAACAGGTCATGCAGCGCAGCAGCACCCACGACACGCCGATGTAAAGAAAGTCGAATGACAAACCGAGCTCCACGAAGAGCAGCAAAGTTCAGTGGCGATGGGCGGCGGCGTGCTCAGGCGCCCAGATCAAGGTCGTCTTCCCGGCTCGCCCATCGAACCGGGACACGCAGTTCCATCCGGAGGTAAGCGCAATCCCCGGCCGGCTAGCAGCAGACCCTCGTCCGGAGCTCGCGAGCGCACCCGTCCCGCCGCATCGGGATCGCACTGGCGCACCAAACCGCGCTCGCCGACTGAGCACCCGAACGCAAAACCGAGCCCGACGTCCGCCACGCCGTCGCAGACAACGGCCGCCGCCAGAGCCAGCCCAAGCGCGACAACGGCGAGAACGGTGACCATCATCGGCGCCGCTGCGTCCGCCATGCCGGCCGGCAGCGCTCGCGTCATCACCAGGAGACACAAACCCGCCAGCAGCGGCCATGGCGACCGGCACATTGGGATCAGCCGCGCACGCATGGCTGAATCACCTCCGCGACGAGCCGACGACACTCAAAGCTAAGCCCAATCCGTCCGGCCGGCCACCCCGGACGACCCGCCGCCGCTGCGGCGGACTCGGCGTACATGCCGGAACGCTCACGGCGCAGTCGGCGGCGTGTCGGACGGACGGGATGCGAGCAAACCCCATGCGCCGGCAGCGAACAGGCTGGCAGCGGCGATGAGGCCGGTCGAGGCCTCGACGGCCTGCGTCGTGCCGCTGGCAGCGCCCGCGGCCGCGCCGATGAAGGCCGCGGCGAGGAACGCCACGCCGAGCCAATAGAACATCGCCGCGAATAGCCGTCCGAAACCGAGGAAGTGCACGCCGACGACCAACGCCGTCCACGCCGCGACATACCCGCTGTGCCCGGTTGCACCGAGGATCACGTTTCCTGCGACGAGCGCGGCCAGTTCCGCCGCGACCCAGGCCAGATAGCCACGGGAACCGAACATCGACCCCGACCCGCGGTTCGGCACTGACTCACCCGCACCTGCGGCGCTGTGGCGGCGGAATAGCGCACCCGCCACGACGGCCGCTCCGACGACCGCGCCGACGATCCGCACCGCCGCTGCTGCGCTGCCGGACAGTCCAGATGCCGCCCAGAACGCCCAGCCGATGCCGAACCCGCCGGCGATGACGACCCCGACCAGTGCCTCACAATCCGCGGCACGATGCGTCACCTGGGCATCATGGCAGGCCCGCGCAGTCTTTCCCGGTCCGGCTCTACGGGTGCAAAACTACGACGCGGAGATTTGGTACTGCTGTTGCTCGGCGCGGACCTTCACCCGGTTCACGGAGCGGCGGCCAACGGATTGGTCGGGTGCCGGGCGGCGAGCGCCAGAATAAGGCCGTCGAGGGCCAGTTCGAAAAGCCGGTCCGGGTCGTGACGAACGTCGGCGTGCTGCACACGGGCCAGGGCTGGGAAGCGGTCGGCGGGAAGGGTCTGTTGCGCTTGGACGTGTTCCTGCTCGCCACCGTTGATGTCGTTGCCGGGGGGTCGGCCGCCTTCGGCGAGCGTGTGCCCGATGAGCAGTCGTCCGGCGCAGTCGAATCCATCTGCGGCTTGTTCTTCGGTGAAGCCTGCGGTGAGCAGAATCGAGGTGATCACCTCTGGCAGCGTGAATGCCGGCTCGGTGATGGGGGGTCGTGTGCCGAGCAATGAGATGAGGCTCGGGTGGGCGAGGAGGGTTGTCCGCGCTGCGCGCGTCACGGCTCGCAGGTCCTCGACCCACTCGCCAGTGGGCGGGGGTATTCGAACTTCGGCAACGACTCGTTCGACGAGGCCGTCGATGAGCGCCGCCTTGTCCGGGACATGACCGTAGACGGCCATCGGGTCAACACCCAGTTGCGCGCCGAGCCGGCGCATGGTCAAGCGCTCAAGGCCGTGCTCGTCGACGATGCGCAACGCGGCGACCAAGATTTGATCACGTGAGATGCGCGGGGGACGCCCGCGTTGCGGAGAGGTGACATTGACCGGCACATAGAATTACTCTACGGTGTAGATCTCTGCAGCGGGCTGCGACACATCGAGGCGAGATGAAGCTGTTCTTCGACGACGAAAACTTCGACGGCCAGTTGCAGCGCGCCGTCGGTAAAGCTGACTCCGGCATGGCGAACGTGGGCGAGTGCCTGGCTATTGCGGCACAGGTCACCCCTGGCGACCGCGACAGTTGGTACCGGAGTTGGTCCGACTTCGCCGCTCGGCTCGCCGCAGAGGCCGACGCTGCGCAGGCAGCGGGTCACCGAGTCAGCGCCCGCAGCGCGTATCTGCGAGCGTGCGAGTATTTCCGACAAGCTTTCTTCTTCCACCGAGAGGATTTGGACGGTCACGAGCTGCGGACGGCGTATTCGGCAAGCGTCGCTGCCTTCCGACGTGCGTTACCCTTGCTCGACCATGACGCAACCGTGCTGACTGGAGCAGTCTCCGGCTATTTGTTCACACCCGCCGGCGCCAGTGACCCGCTGCCCACCTTGCTGCACCTGGGAGGCTACGACGGCACCGCCGAGGAGCTGTGGGCGTCGGCTTATCCCGCCTTGGAGCGCGGTTACGCATTCGCCGCCGTGGACGGCCCCGGCCAGGGGACGGTCCTCTACGATCAGCGGATCCCGATGCGCCCCGACTGGGAAAACGTCGTGCCGGCCATGGTCGATGCGCTGGCCGAGAACACCACGGTGGACGAACGCCGCATCACGCTGGTCGGACGGTCCTTCGGCGGGCTGCTTGCCCCACGCGGCGCATCCGGCGAGCACAGGCTGGCCGCCCTAATCGCCGATCCCGGCCAGTACGACATGGGTGCTGCGGTCGTCGGCCGACTGGGCGACCTCGCCTCGCGGCTCGATGATCCGACGGCCGACCCAGTATTTGAGGATCTGCTCAATAAGCCGGCGACGGCGACGTTCCTGGCCCCCCGCATGGTTACCCACGGGACGCCGACGGTACGCGGCTACTTCAACGACATGACCCGATACCACAATCGCGAAACCGCGGCCGGCATCACCTGCCCGTCCTTCGTGACCGACAACGAAACCGACCACGTATCCACCGGCCAGGGCAGGCAGCTCTACGAGCACTTCACCTGCCCGAAAGACTTCCGCCTCTTCACTCGCGCCGAGGGTGCCGAAGGTCACTGCGAAGGCATGGCTCCTATCGTGTTTTGGACAGCAGCGCTGAACTGGCTGGATGATGTATTGATCAGCACCGGCGACAAGTAGCGAGCGATATCAGCGGACACCGCATTGACGCGCGGGCGCGTTCAGTCTTGGTCGGCCTGGTCGAGGTCCAGTTCGGGTTGCTCGTCGTAGCTGGTGTCGATCGTCGCGACCTCGGTCTGCGGCAGGAATGCCGGATCGAGCCGGACGAGATCCCACTCGTTGATCCAGGCGCGGACGTACTGTCGCATGCGGGTGGCACCCAGGCGCTCAAGCCCCGCGACGTCGGGGGCGTCCCAGGCAAACGCCTCGCTGTGCATCGCTTTCAACCGCAGGTATGCCCGGTCGAGCTCCTCCTCGTCGGGCGCTTGGAGCAGAACCATCTCCCGCTCGATCAGCCGGATGCCGACTTCGGCCCGGGCCGCGACGAGATCCCAGGCGGTTGTTTGCTTGGCGCGCAGCTTGGCGGGCACCACCTGGCGGTCGTTCTTGGCGGTGAGTACGGCAGCGTCGAAGTCGTCGGTCATCGCGATCACCGTCGCGATCGGCCCGGCCGGATCGTCCGGGTCGGTTTGCAGCCAGCCGGCCAGCTCGGCGTAGGACTTCGCCCGTTGCAGCAGGGTGTACCGGCCGATCAGCTCGACCTCGTCGAACAGCAGCAGCCATCCCCGGTACCCGGCCGCGACGAACAGGCGTGCCAGGAAGCGAAACCGTTGCACGGCGAGCTCGCGCGCCGGTACTGCCGCGAGCGCCGGCCGTCCCTCACCGGCCAGCTTGGCCTGCCTGCGCAGCTCGGCGACGCCGAGCCGATCGCCGGACCAGAACCGGACGATCGCCTCGGCGAAGTCCTCGTCGCTCGCCTGCGTCCGCGGTAGCAGACTCAGGGTCAGCGCGAACCGCTCGTCCACCGGGGAGGCGCCGCTGCCCGCCCAGCGCAGCAGCTCGGCGAATGCCGGGCTGCCTGGGTCGAGGCCGCCCGCCGCGTCCGCGACCGCGCCGATCGACCCGCCCTCGGTGACAGCGGACTCTACGGCGGCACGCAGCACCTTCGCCGGGTCGTGCAGCGGGGTCTCCTTGCTGACAACGATCCGGCTCACCGCGAAGCCCTGCTCGAGCGCCAGGTGCGCGAGGTGCTCCAGCACGTGGCTCTTCCCCGCCCCGAACCCGCCGCCGAGGAGCAGCCCGCGTGAGCCGGACCGCACGGTGCCCACGCCGTCCAGCAGGTCGATGAAACGGTCCTCGATCTCACCCTGCCCGCTGCCCAGAGCTGCGACGGCATCCCGGCTGGGCACGCCGGACCGCAGCGCCTCGACCGCTCGCCGGGCCGACAGGCGGTCGTCGATAACCGTCACGGCGCGGCCTCCAACCTGGTCTCGAGCCGGACGAGCGCGGCGTAGGGATTGGTCCGGCGCCGGTCGCGTACCTCGTCGATCACGCGCAGGTGCAGCGCGCTGTAGGCGGGCAGGCCGCGTACGTCGTCGCTGACCAGAGCAGGGGGCAAGCTGGCCGCGAGGAACACGCCGCGCAGGTTGTCGGTGGCGTCGACGAGCTGGCGGAGCACCTCGTAGGCGTCCAGTACCGCCGCCTTGCTGTAGTAGCTGCCGATCCGCTCGTCCATCGGCGGTCGGCGGCCCACCGCGAGGCGAGCCAGGTCGAAATCGAGCACCACGCCGGTACCACTCACCCGCGCCCGCCACGCGGCCAACGCCGTGAGCATCGAGCGGGCATTGTTCCGCCCGACCCGGGTGTACAGGGACGCCGAGCGCAACGCGCGCAGCGCTACCGGCTCGACCCGCAGCCAGCCGAGGACCGCCTCGCGCTCGGCGTCGGCGACCTCGCCGGTTCCCAGTTCGGCCTGGCAGAGCCGGAGCACGGCGAGCCGGAACTCGCGGGTGAGCGACGCGTCGTGCAGCAGCGTCGCCTCGAGCCGGCGGCGGATGCTGCGCGCCGCCTCGCGCGGATCGACGTCGTGATGCGTGGCCACGTCTGCGACGGCGAGCTGCTCCGCCGCAGGCGGCGGGAGACCCAGCCCGTCCCAGGCCGCGTACACCTCACGGCGGGCGAGGTCGCGCCAGTCGACCTCGCGCGCGACCGCGGCGTACACCTGGTCGACCATGTGGACGCGCACGTCCGCGGCGTCGAGCGACACGTACAGGTAGCCCTCGGCCGATGCCGCGCCGGCGAGGCCACGGTGCCACCGGTCCGCCACCTCGTCGTTGCCCACGACGGTAAAGCGCACAGCTGCGCCGCCACCGCGCACGTAGTCGCCGAGGTACTCCTTGGCCAGGAAGTCGACGTAGGACTCGACAGCCATCCCGGCGCCGCCCAGCGGCAGGCCGACGCCGCGTCCCTCGCTCACCGATTCGCCTGCTCGAAGGCGATGCCCCAGTAGCGCTGTTGCTGGCCGCTCTTGGCGACCGTGGAGAGCACGCCGGCCTGCCGGGTGCCGGTGCTCGCGGCCCAGCGAAGCGTCCGTCCGGTCGAGCCGACGGTGGTCACGCCGAGCTGGTCGAGCAGGTACAGGTCACGGGCGAACTCGGGCTTGGTGTATTCCCGCGCCTGGCCGGGCAGCAGGGTCAGCACGCCGTAGACGTCCAGCAGCCGCACGACCGCTCCCGGCGCCTTGCCCTGCTGGGCGAGCACGTAGTCGTACGCGCCCAGCAGGCTGGCGAGGAACGGTTCGGGCTTGAAGCGCGGGCCGGCCTGCTGCGCCCGAGCGAGCTCGTCGACCACGACGGACGGGCGCACGCCGCGTACTCGCCGCCGGTCGATCTCCAGCGCCAGGTCACCGGGCAGGATGCGCACGATGGACGGGTAGCAGAGCAGCCGGTCGTCCTCCTCGAACATCGCGACGTCGGCGTCGGCGGCCGTCGCGAGCAGCTCCTTGGCGTACGCGCCGGAGGACATGAGCTCGCTCTCGTCCACGTCGTAGGACGCCTCGGCGGAACGCACCTGCTCGGCCAGCTCGTCGGCCTGCGTGGCCGCCGCCTGCAGGGCGCGGCGCAGGTCACGGACGTGACCGGTAGCAGCCGCGTGTCGCCCGCGTTTGAGCTCGCGCCCCAGCGCGGCGAGCGCCCGCAGCGTCGCATCGAGCTCCGACTCGGTACGAGCCAGCGCGCCTTCGAGCCCATTTCCAGCAGTCATGCACCTCTCCCGTCCCGGTTGGTGCGCCGAGCCTACGGCGGGGTGCTGACAGTTTGGCCTCAGGTCTGCGACGGGCCGCCGTGGTCGGCCTTGGCGGTCCCGGCCTCCAGCGAGTCGCCGGCCGGCAGCTCGTTGTGCCCGCCGAACTGCTTGCGCATCGCCGAGAGCAGCTGGTTGGCGAAGTGGTCCTCGTCGCGGGAGCTGAACCGCTCGAAGAGCGCGGCCGCGAGCACCGGCGCAGGGACGCCGGTGTCGATGGCCGCCTTGACGGTCCAGCGCCCCTCACCGGAGTCGGAGACCCGCCCGGCCAGACCGTCGAGCGTGGGGTTCTCCTGCAGCGCCGCGGCGGTGAGGTCCAGCAGCCAGGACGCGACGACCGAGCCGCGTCGCCAGACCTCGGCGACCTCGGCGACGTTGATGTCGAACTGGTAGTACTCCGGCTCCTCGAGCGGCGCGACCTCGGCGGAGTGTTCCTGCTGGCGGATGCCGGCGTCGGCGTTGTGCAGGATGTTCAGCCCCTCGGCGTACGCGGCCATGATCCCGTACTCGATGCCGTTGTGCACCATCTTCACGAAGTGCCCGGCGCCGGACGGCCCGCAGTGCAGGTACCCCTGCTCCTCGGGCGCCGGGTCACCGGTGCGCCCGGGCGTGCGCGCCACGTCGCCCAGGCCGGGCGCGATCGAGCGGAGCAGCGGGTCGATGTGCGCTACTGCGTCGTCGTCGCCGCCGACCATCAGGCAGTAGCCACGGTCCAGGCCCCAGACGCCGCCGCTTGTTCCTGCGTCGACGTAGTGGATCCCCTTCTCTCGTAGGGCTTTCGCACGGCGGACGTCGTCGCGGTAGTTCGAGTTGCCGCCGTCGATGATGATGTCGCCGGAGTCCATCAGCTCACCGAGCGTCTCGACCGTCTTGCCGGTGATGCCGGCCGGGATCATCACCCAGGCCACTCGGGGCGTCTGCAGTTTGTCGACGAACTCCTCCAGCGTCAACGCGCCGGTTGCGCCCTCGCCCTCGAGGTCCTTCACCACGTCGGCGCTGACGTCGTAGACGACACACTCGTGGCCGTCGCGCATCAGCCGGCGCACGATGTTGGCGCCCATCCGGCCCAGACCGATCATGCCCAGTTGCATTTCGAGACTCCTCTTACGAACGGGCCGCTCGGCTATTCACATTTCGTGCTTCCGCACGATACCGGCGGATGAGTGCGTTGGTCGAGCTGTCGTGGTCGAGCTCCGAGTCGTCGACGAGTTGCGCGGCGACCTTCTTGGCCAACACCTTGCCGAGCTCGACGCCCCACTGGTCGAAGGAGTTGATGCTCCACACCGTGCCCTGCACGAACACGCTGTGCTCGTACAGCGCGACCAGGGTGCCCAGCGCCCACGGGGTGAGCCGGTCGAGCAGCAGCGTGTTCGACGGCCGGTTCCCGGCGAAGACGCGGTGCGGCACGAGCCAGTCGGGCGTGCCCTCGGCGCGCACCTGCTGGGCGGTCTTGCCGAACGCCAGCGCCTCGGTCTGCGCGAAGACATTGGCGACGAGCAGATCGTGGTGATTGCCCAGCGGGTTCAGCGTATGCAGGAAGCCGATGAAGTCGCAGGGAATGAGTCGGGTGCCCTGGTGGATCAGCTGGTAGAAGCTGTGCTGGCCGTTCGTGCCCGGCTCGCCCCAGTAGACCGGTGAGGTGTCGTAGTCCACGCGGCCGCCGGCGATTGTCACCGACTTGCCATTGGACTCCATCGTCAGCTGCTGTAGGTACGCGGGAAACCGCTTGAGGTACTGGTCGTAGGGCAGCACCGCCTCGGTCTGCGCACCGAAGAAGTCGCTGTACCAGACGGTCAGCAGGCCGAGGATGACCGGAAGGTTGGCCTCGAACGGCGCGGTGCGGAAGTGCTCGTCCATGGCGTGGAAGCCGGCCAGCAAGTGGCCGAACGAGTCCGGGCCGATCGCGATCATCGTCGACAGGCCGATCGCGGAGTCCATCGAGTAGCGGCCGCCGACCCAGTCCCAGAAGCCGAACATGTTCATCACGTCGATGCCGAACTTCGCGACCTCGTCGGCGTTCGTCGAGACCGCGACGAAATGCTTGGCGATCGCGGAATCGTCGTGCAGCGCATCGAGAGTCCAAGACCGCGCGGTGTGCGCGTTGGTCATCGTCTCGAGCGTGGTGAACGTCTTGGAAGAGATGATGAACAGCGTCCGAGCCGGGTCGAGGTCGCGGGTCGCTTCGGCGAAGTCGGTGCCGTCGACATTGGACACGAACCGGAACGTGAGGTCGCGCTGGCTGTAGTGGCGCAGCGCCTCGTAGGCCATCACCGGGCCGAGGTCGGAGCCGCCGATGCCGATGTTGACGATGTTGCGGATCGGCTCGCCGGTGTGGCCACGCCATTGCCCGTCGCGGATGCGCCGCGCGAATTCAGCCATCCGGTCGAGGACTTCGTGGACGGCTGGCACGACGTCGATGCCGTCGACGCTGATCCGCTCGTTGCGCGGAGCCCGCAGCGCCACGTGGAGCACGGCCCGGTCCTCGGTAAAGTTGATCTTCTCACCGGCGAACATCGCGTCGATCCGCTCGCGCAGGCCCGACTCGTCGGCGAGCTGCAGCAGCAGCCGCAATGTCTCGTCGGTGACCCGGTTCTTGGAGTAGTCGAGGTAGATGCCGCACGCCTCGGCGGTCAGCCGCTCACCCCGCTTCGGATCGTCGTCGAAGAGTTCGCGCAGCGTGGTGTCGCGGATCTGTGCGTGCTGGGCGGCCAGGGCCGACCAGGCCGGGCGCTGACGAAGGGGCAGGACTGCCGACTGGGCCATAGCCCCAATCTCAGCACCGTGCCCGCACTCGACGCCAGCCGCCCCGTGCGAGGCGCTTACCTCGCGCAGAACCGACGACGGCTAATGTCATCGGTCGACCGATGACAGACAGGGGATGTCCTGCAGTGACGAGTGAGCGGCCGAAGCTGTCCGTGATCGGCACCGGGTACCTCGGCGCCACCCATGCGGTGTGCATGGTCGAGCTGGGCTACGACGTCGTCGGGCTCGACGTCGATGAGGCCAAGGTCGCCCGCCTGGCTGCCGGCGATGTGCCCTTCTACGAGCCGGGGCTGCCCGAGCTGCTGAGAAAGCACATCGACGGCGGCCGGCTGCGGTTCACCACCTCCTACGCGGAGGTCGCGGAGTTCGCCGACGTGCACTTCGTCTGCGTCGGAACCCCGCAGCGCAAGGGTGAGTACGCCGCCGACCTGCGCTACGTCGAGGCGGCGTTCAGCTCGCTGGCGCCGTGCCTGAACCGCAAGGCGCTGGTCGTCGGCAAGTCGACCGTCCCGGCCGGGACGGCGGCGCTGATGGACGCACTGCTGCACCGGCTGGCGCCCTGCGACGAGGTGGAGCTGGCGTGGAACCCCGAGTTCCTGCGCGAGGGGTTCGCGGTCGAGGACACGCTACGCCCGGACCGCCTGGTGTTCGGCGTGCGCTCGGCGTGGGCCGAGCAGCGGCTGCGCGCCGTGTTCGCGCCGGTGATCGACGAGGGCACACCGGTCGTCATCACCGACTTCGCCACCGCCGAACTGGTGAAGGTGGCCGCTAACTCCTTCCTGGCAACCAAGATCTCGTTCATCAACGCGATGGCCGAGGTGTGCGAGGCGACCGGAGCAGACGTCACGCAGCTGGCCACCGCGATCGGTCACGACGGTCGGATCGGGCATCGCTTCCTGCGCCCGGGCCTCGGCTTCGGCGGCGGCTGCCTGCCCAAGGACATCCGTGCGTTCATCGCCCGCGCCGGCGAGCTGGGGGTCGACCAGGCAGTGGGGTTCCTGCGCGAGGTGGACGAGATCAACATGCGCCGCCGCGCCCGCACGCTCGAGATCGGCCTGGACCTCGTCGACGGCAGCTACCACGGCACGCGGATCGCCGTGCTCGGCGCGGCGTTCAAACCCAACAGCGACGACATCCGCGACTCCCCCGCGCTGGACGTGGCCTCTGCGATCGGCCGCCGGGGCGGCGAGGTCATCGTCTACGACCCGCAGGCGATGGAGAACGCGCGCCGCACTCATCCCGACCTGACCTACGCCGAGTCATTCGACGCGGCCCTGCGCGGCGCTGACCTGACGATGCTGCTCACCGAGTGGGACGAGTTCCGGGCGATGGATCCCGCTGCGGTGGGCACGCTCGTCGCGGCGCGCAACATCGTCGACGGGCGCAATGTGCTCGACCCGGACATCTGGCGTGCGGCCGGCTGGCGCTACCGCGCTCTCGGCAGGCCGTAAGTGCTGCCGTCCTCCCTCGAGCGGGTGCTCGACCGGCGGGTCCGCGACCGGCAGCGCGAGTGGCGCGCGCCAGGCCTCGTCGCCGGCGTGATGCGTGACGGCACGCTCAGCTGGTCGGCGGGAGTCGGCGCGTCCGACGTGACGGCGCCGGATGTCGTGCCCGACGCCGACACCGCATTCGCGACCGGATCGATCACCAAGACGTTCACCGCGGCGCTGATCATGGCGTTGCGCGACGAAGGAAAGCTCATCCTCTCCGACCGGCTCGGGGTGCACCTGCCGGCGGGCCCGCACGCCGAGCTGACCCTGCGCGAGCTCCTGGCGCACGCCTCCGGGCTGCAGCGCGAGCCGGTCGGCGACGTGTGGGACACGCTCGTCATGCCGTCCATCGACGAGGTGGTGACGCGGCTGGGCGACGCCGAACAGGTGCTTCCCGTCCGGCTGCGCTGGCACTACTCCAACCTGGCGTACGCGCTACTCGGCGAGGTGGTCGCGCGGGCCGACGGGCGGCCGTGGGCGGACGCCGTGCAGGCCCGGCTGCTCGACCCGCTCGGCATGTCCCGTACGTCGCTGGTGGCGGCTGCGCCGGTGGCGGTGGGCTACTACACCGACCCGTTCACCGACCAGGTACACGTCGAGAAGTGGATCGACATGGCCGCGTTCACCGCGGCGGGCGGGCTGTGGTCGACCGTGCGGGATCTGGCGCGCTGGGCGTCGTTCCTCGTGTCCGGAGCGGACGGCGTCCTCTCCGCGGACACGCTGGACGAGATGAGCCGCCCGGAAATCATGGTCGACCTGGAGAACTGGACGCTTGCGTGGGGCCTCGGGCTGCAGCTGTTCCGTTCCGGCGAGCGGATCATGGTCGGGCACGGCGGGGCGATGCCCGGCTTCCTCGCCGGGCTCGCGGTGCGCCGTCCCGACCGCACCGCCGCGATCGTGCTGGCGAACACGTCGGCCGGGGTGGACGCTCCCGCGCTGGCCGTCGAGCTGGTCTCGACCGTGCTGGACGCCGAGCCCGCGCCGGCCGACCCCTGGCGCCCCGGGCCGCCGGTGCCCGCCGAGCTGGCCCCGCTCGTCGGGCGGTGGTGGTCGGAGGGCAGCCCGTTCACGTTCTCCGTTCTGGACGGGCATTTGGAGGCGCGGCTGGACAGCCAGCCCCCGACCAAGCCGCCCGCCGTGTTCGAAAAGGTGCGCGACGACGTGTACCGGACCGTCTCCGGGCGCGAGCAGGGCGAATGGCTGCGCGTCGAGCGCTCGCAGTCCGGCGAGGTGACCCGGATGCTCTGGGCCGGCTACCCGTTCACCCGGCGTCCGCAGACCTTCGGCTGAGCCTCGCTCCTGGCGGACTACCTGCGACTTTGCCCCGCTGTGACACGTTACGGAGGCTTGGCAGCGTGTCATGGCGGTGCAAAGTCGCCCGCCAGCGTGTCGTAGCGGGGCGAAGTCGCGGACGGCCGCCGATTACCGTCAGCCGCGGAGCCGGCGGGACAGGTCGGCGTCCTTGGCTCGGGCCGCTTGCGCGAGTTGCTCTTGGAAGGCCCGCACCCGCTGCGCCAGTGCGTCGTCGGACGCGGCGAGGATGCGGACCGCCAGCAACCCGGCGTTGCGCGCTCCCGCGATCGATACCGTGGCCACCGGAATACCCGCCGGCATCTGCACGATCGACAGCAGCGAATCCAGGCCGTCGAGGTAGCGCAGCGGCACCGGCACGCCGATCACCGGCAGCGTGGTGAGCGAAGCCACCATGCCGGGCAGGTGCGCGGCTCCCCCGGCGCCCGCGATGATCACCTTGAGCCCTCGTCCGGCCGCCTCCTGCGCGTAGGCGGCCATGCCCAGCGGCGTGCGGTGCGCCGACACCACCCGCATTTCGTGCGGGACGTCGAACTCGGCCAGCGCCTCGGCGGCGGCGCCCATCACCTCGAAGTCCGAGTCGCTGCCCATGATCACGCCGACTCTTGGCTCGGTCACACCCGGTCACCGTTCGCGAGGTAGTCGGCGGCAGCCCGCGCCCGGGCCCGCGTCTGGTCGGGGTCGTTCCCCAGCGCCGTGACGTGGCCGACCTTCCGGCCGGAGCGGAAGCCCTTGCCGTACAGGTGGATCTTCGCGTCCGGCCAGCGGGCCAGGCAGTGGTGGACGCGCTCGTCGAGGCTCTTCGGCGTGACGTCGTCCGGGCCGGCGAGGACGTTGGCCATGACCACCGCCGGCGCGGTCATCGTCGTGACGCCGAGCGGGTAGTCGAGGACGGCCCGGACGTGCTGCTCGAACTGCGAGGTGCGCGCTCCCTCGATCGTCCAGTGCCCGGAGTTGTGCGGGCGCATCGCCAGCTCGTTGACCAGCAGGCCGCCCGGCCCGTCGAACAGCTCGACGGCCAGCACGCCCGTGACGCCCAGCTCGGCGGCGATCCGCAGCGCCAGCCGCTGCGCCTCGTCCGCGCGGCCGGCGTCCAGCCCGGGCGCCGGGGCGAGCACCTCGACGCAGATGCCCTCGGACTGCACCGTCTCGACCACCGGCCAGGCAGCGCCCTGCCCGAACGGCGAACGGGCGACGACGGCGGCCAGCTCCCGGACGATGGGCACCTTCGCCTCGGCGAGCAGCCGGATGCCGGCCCGCAACAGTTGGGCCGCGTCGTCGACCGAGTCGAGCGTCCAGACGCCCTTACCGTCGTACCCGCCGGTGGCGGCCTTGACTACGAGCGGCCAGCCCACTTCGTCCCCGAATGCGGCCAGTTCCGCCGCGTCGCCGACCGGCGTCCAGGGCGGGCAGGGGACGCCCAGCCCGGTGAGCCTGGTCCGCATGGCCAGCTTGTCCTGGGCGAAGCGCAGCGCCTCGGGGCCCGGCTGGAGGTTCACGCCGTCGGCGGCGAGCGCCTGCAGGTGCTCGTTCGGGACATGCTCGTGGTCGAACGTCAGCACGTCGCAGCCGGCGGCGAAGGCCCGAAGGTCAGCCAGCGACCGGTAGTCGCCCACCACGACGTCGGCGGCCACCAGCGCCGCGCCGTCGTCAGGCGACTCGGCGAGGATGCGCAGGGACTGGCCGAGGGCGATCGCCGCCTGATGAGTCATCCGGGCCAGCTGGCCCGCACCGACCATCCCGACCACGGGCAGTCCGGTGCGGGCGTCCACGGGGTGTGAGCCTAACCGGCTCGGGTGAGCCTGACCGGCGCGCCGAACCGTCCGCAGAGGCGAGACGCCAAGCGTGACCGGGTAGACTTCCGGGTCATCATGCTCGAGACGACCCCGGTCACGACGCTGCGCGACTATCTCCGTAGCTCTTGGCGCATTCTTCTCAAAGAGGTCACCGCGTTCGGTGCGGTCGGTGCGATCAGCTTTCTCGTGCAGATCGGGCTGTTCAATTACCTCTACTACCACCACCACGTCGGGCCGCTGACGGCCAACGCGATCGCCATGTGCGTCGCCACGGTCATCGCCTACCTCGGCAACCGGAACCTTTCCTTCTCCCACCGTGCCCGCACCGGGCTGGGTCGCGAGGCCGGATTCTTCTTCGGCATCAACGCCATCGCGTTCCTGTTCGGCGAGCTGCTGCTCGCCTTGTTCGCCTACCCGCTGGGTTATCGCCACGACGGCGTCGTGATGAACGTCGTGAACCTCGCAGCGATCGCGATCGGCACCTTGTTCCGGTTCTGGAGCTACAAGCGGTTCGTGTTCCTGCACCCCGATCGCGTGCACAGCCACCCCATCGACCTCGACGAGGAGCTCGCCGAGAGCTGATCGTCGTCCGGGGCGTCTTACCGGTTGACATTCTCGAACGCCTGTTCGAGACTCGGAGGATGCTCGACGTCGCCATCCGCAGGCTCGACGGCTCCACCGCCGTCGACCTGGGGCGCCGGGCCGCGCCGCCCCTTCCGGTCCTGCCGGCGTTGCAGCGGGTGTTGCCGGATGGGCTGCGCCGGGGCAACACGGTCAGCGTCAGCGGGTCGGTGTCGCTGCTGCTGGCCCTACTCGGAGCCGCCTCGGCGGCCGGGGCGTGGTGCGCACTGGTCGGCCTTCCGACGCTCAGTGCCGAGGCCGCCGGGGAGTACGGCATCGAGCTTCCCCGGCTGGCGATCGTGCCCCAGCCGGGGCCGAGCTGGACGACCGCGGTGGGCGCGCTGCTCGACGCGGTCGACGTGGTGGCGGCCCGGCCCCCGCCGCGGATCGTGCCCGGGGACGTGCGGCGGCTCGCGGCTCGGGCACGCAACCGGGACGCCGTGTTCGTGCCGTTCCTCTCCGGCGACTTCGGCGACGCGGCCTGGCCCGGCGCCGATGTGCGGCTCGGTGTACAGGGCGGGCAGTGGGAGGGCATCGGGGCAGGTCACGGCCGGCTGCGGCAGCGGCGGCTCACCGTCACCGCGGAGGGGCGGGGGCAGGCGGCGCGTGCCCGCTCGGCCACGCTGTGGCTCCCCGCCGCGGGCGGTGGGGTGCTGCTCGACGAGCCGGTCGCACCGGTCGTCCCGCTACGCCGGCAAACCACCGAGCCGATCAGGTCTTCCCCGCTTCTGACCGCATGGATCGCCGCCGAGCGGCCACACGCGGGGAAGACCTGATCGACATCGGGTGACACTCGAGTCGATTCAGCGAGGTCGTCATGATCACCGCCCCGCCGCGGACGATCGCGGTCTGGTGCCCGGACTGGCCGGTCACCACCGCCCGCGGCGCCGCCGGCGTGCCCGACGATGCCCCGGTTGCCGTCGTCACCGCCAACCGGGTGGTGGCCTGCTCGCACCCCGCGCGCGCTGCCGGGGTGCAGCGCGGTCTACGCCGCCGAGAGGCCCAGGCCCGCTGCCCCGAGCTCGTCGTCCTCCCCCGAGACGAGACCGCCGAGGCGCGCACCTTCGAGCCGGTCGTGCTCGCCCTCGAGTCGATCGCCCCGGGCGTCGAGGTCACCCGGCCGGGCCTGGCGGCGATCGGCGCCCGCGGCCCCAGCCGCTACTTCGGCGGCGAGACGGGAGTGCTCCACACGCTCTCCCGGGCGATCGCCGAGCTGGCCACCGACGTGCTGATCGGCGTCGCCGACGGCGCGTTCGCCGCCGAGCAGGCCGCCCGCCGCGGCATCGTCGTCCCGGCCGGCGAGTCGGCGCAGTTCCTGGCCGGGTTGCCGGTGAGCACGCTCGACCCGTCAGGGGCGTCGCCGCTGATCGACCTGTTGCAGCGGCTCGGGCTGCGCACGCTCGGTGCGTTCGCCGCGCTGCCGGCCCGGGACGTGCTGGCCCGGTTCGGCCCGGACGGCGCCTGGGCGCACCGGCAGGCCGGCGGGCACGACGACCGCCCGGTCGCGGCCCGGCGGCCACCACCGGAGTTCGCCACCGAACTCGCCCTCGAACCGCCCGTCGACCGGGTCGACACCGTGGCGTTCAGCGCTCGGCCGATGACCGAGCGGTTCATCGCCAACCTCGCCGGGCATGGGCTGGCCTGCACCTGCCTGGAGCTGCAGGCCGTCACGACGAACGGCGAGGAGACGCTGCGCCGGTGGCGGCATGCCGGCGTGCTCGGCGCGCTCGACGTGGTCGACCGCATCCGCTGGCAGCTCGAGGGATGGCTCTGCGGGGCCCGCCGGCCCACCGGCGGAGTGAGCCGGCTGCGGCTCGTGCCGGTCGAGACGGTGCCCACCGGCACCCATCAGCAGGCGTTGTGGGGCGGTTCGGGCGCCGACGACGAGCGGGCCCACCGCGCCCTGGCCCGGGTGCAGACCCTGCTCGGGCACGGGTCGGTGCTCACCGCGTCCGTCCAGGGCGGCCGCGACCCGGCGCAGCGTACCCGGCTCACCCCGTGGGGCGACGCTCCCGAACCCGAGCGCGCACCCGACCCTCCCTGGCCCGCCCGGCTTCCCGCACCCGCGCCGTCGGTGCTGATCGACCCGCCCCGCCCGGTGCAGGTGCTCGACGAAGCCGGGCGCCCGGTGCGCGTCACCGACCGCGGCGCGGTGCCGATGCCACCGGCCCGGTTCGGACTCGGCGGCGAGCAGCCGGTGGCGGTGACGTCCTGGGCCGGACCGTGGCCGGTGGACGAGCGGTGGTGGGATGCCGCGTCGGCGCGCCGGGCCGCGCGATTCCAGCTCGTCGACGTCCGCGGCCGGGCCTTCCTCGTCCGCTGTGAGCTGGCCGTACCGCGCTGGACTCTCGAGGCGGTCTACGACTGATGTGCTACATCGTGGCTACCATTCGTAGCAGCCTGAGGTCGCGTCCCGAGAGCTGCGCAACCACACCGCGGACGTGCTGCGCCGCGTTCAGGCCGGCGAGGAGCTGGTCATCACGGTGCACGGCCGCCCGGTCGCGGAAAGCGTCCCGCTACGCAACCGGCGCCGTCGATCCGCTCGACCGCGTTGCCGGCTTGCAGATCATCCGGGTCTGAGACAGCTCACGCCATCAGCGTCGCCGCAACGGTCGCGCCGAGGTCCCAGCAGGATTCCAGATCCTCCTTGGCCGGCTCGCCGTGCACGGTGACCGGGGCGTGCGCCGGGCGCCAGCCCATTCCCTTGGTGATCGACTCGATCGCTCGCAGTGCGCCGGTGGTGTCGGTGTTGCCGTGCACGTACACGCCGTACGGCGCGCCCGGCTTGGCGATGAGGCACGGGTAGTAGACGGTGTCGAAGAAGTGCTTGAGCGCGCCCGACATGTAGCCGATGTTCGCCGACGTGCCGAGCAGGAAACCGTCCGAGGCAAGCACGTCCACCGCCGTGGCGGCCAGGGCCGGGCGCACCGCCACGTCTACGCCGATGATCCCGTCCGTACGCGTGCCGGCAAGCATCGCGTCCAACATCGCCTGCAAGGACGGCGAAGTCGTGTGGTGGATGACCAGCAAGGACGGCACATGCAGACCATGTCACGGAGGTGGCGTGCGCGCTGAGCCGGCCGGCGACGTCGACGTCAGCCGCGACCGAATCGCCTCGGCGATCTGAGCACGGGCAACCTCGTAGAAGGACTCCGCCCGCGGCGGTGTCGCTGATCCGCCGGTCACGCAACCAGCTCGCCTCGGCAGCGCAGACGTCGGGCGCGCTGGTGTCGACCCTGACGACGGCGGACCGGCTGTTCTGGCTGGAAGATCACGCCGCCGAGCAGCGCGCGCTGGCCGGCACCCGCCCCGCGCTGTTCGAGCTGCAGGCCGCCGGCTATCGATGACCGGTTTCTGCGCCGCCAGGCGGGGGTATGGTTAGGCTCGCCTAACTACGCGAGGAGGTCCGGTGGTCGCCGCCCTGGTGATCTTCCTTCGGGAAGGCGTCGAAGCCAGCATGATCGTCGCGATTCTGCTCGCCTACCTGAGCCGGACCGGCCGACGCAGCTACTTTCGCGACGTGTTCGTCGGCGTCGGGGCGGCGGTCCTGCTCGCGGCGGGCGGCGGGGTCGCGGCGTACCTGACGATCAAGTCCTACGACGGGTCGCGGGTACAGACGATCTTCGAGACCGCCACCTACCTGCTGGCCGCCGTCGTGCTCACCTACATGACGTTCTGGATGCACGGGCATGCCCGCGGCCTGTCGAAGGAGTTGCGGGCCCGGGCGGATGCGGCGATGACGGGCGGGGCCCGCGCCGGGCTGGCGCTGCTCGCCTTCCAGGCCGTCGGCCGCGAGGGCCTCGAGACGGTTGTGTTCACGCTCGCCATCGCGTTCTCCACCAGCCAGCAGGCCACGCTGATGGGGGCAGCGATCGGCCTCGCCGGCGCGATCGGCATCGCCTTCGTCATCTACCGGCTGGGCCACCGGCTCAATCTCGGCCGGTTCTTCGCGGTCGTCGGCGGACTGCTGATGATCTTCGCCGCCGGACTGCTCGTCGATGCAGTCGAGAACCTGCAGGAACTGGGTTGGCTGCCGGTCGGCACGCAGGCGCTGTGGCACACCGGCGGGGTGCTGAGCGAGGACGGCACGTGGGGCGATATCGCACACAGCTTCGTCGGCTACGCCGACAGCCCGACCGTCCTGCAAGTGGTGGTGTATGTGGTCTACCTCGGCGTCACGCTCACCGTGTTCTTCGGGGTCGCGGCCAAGCTGCGCGCCCGCGCCGCTCGCCGGGCGCCGGCCATGCCGTCCGACGCCACCGCGCCCGCCTCCCACTGAGGTGCACCCGTCTAGTTGTTGATGTTGGACTAATGGTCGAATATCAGCCACAAGTCCAACATCAACAGCAGAGGGGTGCGGCCGCGACCGGCCGCACTTGACAACTCGAACGCACGTTCGAACAATGGGGGGATGGGCTGGCAGAACCCTCCGATCCCGTGGCGCGAGCTGGAACGCCGGCTCTCCGGGCGCGGCCGCAACGGGGACGTCGCCGGGGACGGGGGCGACTCACCCGCCTGGTCGCGCAAGCGGCCGAAGTACCGGCCGGCGCCGGTTGCGCCGGCGTCTTTGTCCAGTGGCCCGCGCGTGCCCTACGCCGAGCTGCACGCTCACTCGTCGTTCAGCTTCCTCGACGGTGCCAGCTCGCCGGAGGAGCTGGTGGAAGAGGCCGTCCGCCTGGGCCTGGATGCGCTCGCCCTCACCGACCACGACGGCATGTACGGGGTGGTGCGCTTCGCCGAGGCGGCCAAGGAGTACGGCCTGCCGACCGTCTTCGGCGCCGAGCTCTCCCTGGACGGCGCACTCCCCCGCACCCAGGTCGAGCGGATGGTCACGGCCCGGGTCGGCACGCCGGATCCACCCGGCCGGCACCTGTCCGTACTGGCCCGCGATCCGGACGGGTATGCCCGGCTGTGCCGTGGCATCAGCGCGGCGCAGCGGCGCGGCGGGGTCAAGGGGCGTCCGCTGTACGAACTCGACGAGCTGACCGGGCTCGCCGGTGATCACTGGCTGATCCTCACCGGCTGCCGCAAGGGCCCGCTGCGCAGCGCGCTGGACGCCGGCGGCACCGGTACGTTCGCGCTCGACCCGGCCCGGCGGGTGCTCGCCGAGTTGGTCGACCGGTTCGGCCGCGAGAACGTCGTCGTCGAGCTGAGCTATGCCCTCGACCCGCTCGCCGACGAGCGATACGACGCGCTGGCGTCACTGGCCGGTGAGGCGCGGCTGCCGGTCATCGCCAGCACGGCCGCGCACTACCACGCACCGGGGCGCCGCCCGCTGGCCACGGCGCTGGCCGCCGTCCGGGCCCGCAGCAGCCTGGACGAGATCGACGGCTGGCTGCCCGGCTGGGCCGACGCACACCTGCGCTCGGGCGCCGAGCTCGCCGCCCGGTTCGCCGGCTGGCCCAACGCCGTCCACCAAGCCGCCCTGCTGGGCAAGGAGCTCGCGTTCGAGCTGCGGCTGATCGCCCCGAAGCTGCCGCCGTTCCCCGTCCCCGCCGGACACACCGAGGCCAGCTATCTGCGCGAGCTGGCCGCAGCCGGCGCGGCCGAGCGGTTCCGCGGCAAGGATCACGAAGCGCGGGCGTACGCGCAGCTCGAACACGAGCTGGAGATCATCGAGCAGCTGGACTTCCCCGGCTACTTCCTCGTGGTCTGGGACATCGCCCGGTTCTGCCGCGAGCAGGGCATCCTCTGCCAGGGCAGGGGGTCGGCGGCCAACTCCGCCGTCTGCTACGCGATCGGGGTCACCGCGGTCGATGCGGTGGAGCACGAGCTGCTCTTCGAACGGTTCCTGGCGCCTGAGCGGGAAGAGGCACCCGACATCGACATCGACATCGACTCCGGCCGGCGGGAGGAGGTCATCCAGTACGTCTACGACAAGCACGGCCGTGACCGTGCCGCGCAGGTCGCGAACGTGATCACCTACCGGCCCAAGTCGGCGATCCGCGACGTCGCCAAGGCGCTCGGCTATTCCCCCGGCCAGCAGGACGCCTGGAGCAAGCAGATCGAGCAGGGTTATTACTGGACGCCGGACATCGCGGACCCGAACCACGAACGCGATGAGCGCTCGCGCGAAGAGCCCGCCGGCCGCGACGGCGATACACCCTCGGCGGTATTGGAACCCGCCGGCCGCGACGCGGCCCGAGCGAAGCGAGGTGTGGATCGAGGGATCGGCCCGAGCGCAGCGAGTGGCCGAGACGGCGATACACCCTCGGCGGTATTGGAACCCGCCGGCCGCGACGCGGCCCGAGCGAAGCGAGGTGTGGATCGAGGGATCGGCCCGAGCGCAGCGAGTGGCCGAGACGGCGATACACCCTCGGCGGTATTGGAATTGGCGGCGGAGTTGCAAAACAGTCCGCGGCACCTGGGCATCCACTCCGGCGGCATGGTGATCTGCGACCGGCCGATCGTCGAGGTCTGCCCGGTCGAGTGGGGCCGGATGCCCAACAGGACCGTCCTGCAGTGGGACAAGGACGACTGCGAGGCCACCGGGCTGGTGAAGTTCGACCTGCTGGGCCTGGGCATGCTCTCGGCGCTGCAGAAATGCTTCGACCTGGTCGCCGACTGGCACGGCGTGCGGTACACGCTCGACTCCATCCCGAAGGAGCAGCCCTGCGTGTACGACATGCTCTGCGTGGCCGACTCGATCGGGACGTTCCAGGTCGAGTCCCGGGCACAGATGGCAACTCTGCCCCGGCTCAAGCCGCGTAGCCTCTATGACCTGGCGATCGAGGTGGCGCTGATCCGCCCCGGACCCATTCAGGGCGACGCGGTGCACCCCTACATCCGCCGCCGCGACGGCGACGAGCCGACCACTTACCTGCATCCGTCGCTGGAACCGGTGTTGAAGCGGACGCTGGGCATCCCGCTGTTCCAGGAGCAGCTGATGCAGGTGGCCACCGCGGCGGCCGGCTTCACCGCGGCCGAGGCGGACAAGCTGCGCCGGGCGATGGGCTCCAAGCGGGCCGTCGAGCGGATCGACGCGCTGCGCGAGCGGCTCTACGCCGGCATGGCCCACAACGGGATCACCGACGCGACGGCCGACGCAATCTACGACAAGATCGAGGCGTTCGCGTCGTTCGGCTTTGCGGAGAGCCACGCGATCAGCTTCGCGCTGCTCGTCTACGCCTCGTCCTGGCTCAAGCGGCACTACCCGGCGGCGTTCTGCGCGGCGCTGCTCAACTCGCAGCCGATGGGCTTCTACTCGCCGCAGTCGCTGGTGCACGACGCCCGGCGGCACGGCATCGAGGTGCGCCGCCCGGCACTCGACGTCTCGGCGGCGGGCGCATCGCTGGAAAGAGGCGACGGCCCGGTGCAGTGCCCGTGCGTGAATGTGCCGCAACCGGCGGTGCGGCTGGGGCTGTCCAGCGTGCGCGGCATCGGCGACGAGCTGGCCGAGCGGATCGTCGAGTGCCGGACGGTCGACGGCCGGTACCGCAGCATGACCGACCTGGCCCGGCGGGTCGGGCTCTCCGCCGAGCAGGTCGAGGCGCTGGCCACCGCCGGAGCGTTCGGCTGCCTCGACGTCGGTCGCCGCGACGCGCTCTGGGCGGCCGGCGCGGTGGCCGCGTCCCGTCCCGGGCAGCTGGATATCAGCACGTTCGACGAAACCCGCATGCCGGCCCTGCCCGCGATGACCGAGCCCGAGCAGCTGATCGCCGACATATGGGCCACCGGCATCACCCCCGACCGCTATCCCACCGCACTGATCCGCGACCGCCTCGACGCACTCGGCGTGCTCACCGCCGCAGGGCTGCGCGCCCTCGACAACCGCACCCGGGTGACCGTCGGCGGCATCGTCACCCACCGGCAGCGCCCGGCCACCGCTCGCGGCGTCACCTTCCTCAACCTCGAGGACGAGACGGGCATGGTGAACGTCATCTGCGACGAGACGGTGTGGTCGCGGTATCGGCGGGTGGCCCGCGAGTCGGGCGGGTTGCTCATCCGCGGAATGCTCGAATGCACCGGGGAGGTGCGCAACGTCCTCGCCGAACGGATCGAGCGGCTGCCGCTCGGGCTGCGCACCCGATCACGGGACTTCCGATGACGGAATTCCGTTGGAAGCTGGCCGATGGCGCGGACGGACCACAGGGCACGCTCTTCGGCGTCGACGAGCTGGTCGGCCCCGAGCGTGGCACGGGCCGGCTCTCCGGGCTGGAGTTCCTGCACGTCGCCGCCAAACGCATCCTCAACCGCGTTCCCGAGCGCTCGCGCGTGCCATTCCGCTGGACCATCAACGTCTACCGAGGCTGCAGCCATGCGTGCCGCTATTGCTTCGCCCGGCCGACGCACGCCTACCTCGGGCTGAACACCGGCGACGACTTCGACCGCAAGATCATCGTCAAGATCAACGCCGTCGAGCGGCTGCGCGCCGAGCTGGCCGACCCGCACTGGACGAACGAGGCCGTCGCCATGGGCACCAACACCGACCCGTACCAGCGCTGCGAGGGCAAGTACCGGCTCACCCGCGGCGTGCTCGAGGCACTGGCCGAGCACGGCACGCCGTTGTCCATCCTGACCAAGTCGCCACTCGTAGTGCGCGATCTAGACATCCTGACCGACGCCGCGCAGACCACCGACGTCACGGTCAACTTTTCGGTCGGCACGCTGGACGAGCGGGTATGGCGGGCCACCGAGCCGGGCACGCCCCATCCGCGTCGGCGGGTCGAGGCGATGCGGCGACTGGCCGAGGCCGGCATCCGCACCGGCGCGCTGATCGCCCCGATCCTGCCGGCGCTCAGCGACCATCCCGCGCAGGTACGTGACGTGGTGCGGACAGTCGAGGACGCGGGCGGCGAGGTGCTCGGTGCGTTTGCGCTGCACCTGCGCCCCGGCGTCCGCGAGCACTTCCTGAGCTGGCTCGCCGAGCATGATCCGGTGCTGCACCGCGACTACCTGCGCCGCTACTCCGGCACCGACTACGCGCCGCTCCGGTACGCCGAACGGCTACGTCGCCTGGTCGAGGAGGCCCGCGGGCCGCCCGCGCGGGCTTCCCGCTGAGTGCTGATGTGGCTAGCGTGATCGAGTACCGCACGTCCACAGGGCGCGTGCACGGATCGGGATCGAGGTGTTCGCGTGAAGATCTCGGACATTCTTCGGCACAAGGGCTCGACGGTTGTCACGGTTGCCCCGACCGATCCGGTACCTGACGTGCTCGCCAAGCTCGCCGAGCACAACATCGGTGCGCTGGTCGTCCTCGACGGCGACTCGGTCGCGGGCATCGTTTCCGAGCGTGACATCGCCCGCCACCTCAACGAACGGGGTGCCGCGCTGCTCGACGCCACGGTGGCCGACCTGATGACCGCCTCGATCGTCAGCTGCACGCCGGACGACTCGATCGACAGCATCGCGAGCAGGATGACCGAGCTGCACATCCGGCACATGCCGGTGCTGACCGGCGGCAGGCTGACCGGCATCGTCAGCATCGGCGACGTGGTGGCGGCGCGTATGCGCCAGCTGGAGATCGACCGCGGTCAGCTGGAGCAGTACATCACGCGCGGCTGAAACCGACTCGGCACAGACCGAGCAGGCGGCGCGGGCTCAGCAGACGGTGGCGTCCAGCGGGGTGAGCCGGCTGCGCGGGCCGGCACGCAGGACGTTCGACGGCAGCGCTTTGCCCACCGCCCGCTGCGCCAGGGCCGCCGCGTCGAGCAGCGCGTCGAGGTCGATGCCGGTGGCGACGCCCATGTCCTCGACCATCGCCACTACCTCCTCGGTGGCGATGTTGCCGGTGGCGCCGGCGGCGTACGGGCAGCCGCCCAGGCCGCCCACGCTCGCGTCGAAGTCGGTGACGCCGAGCTGCAGCGCGGCATACAGGTTGGCCAGGCCCGTGCCCCGCGTGTTGTGGAAGTGCAGCGCCAGCGGCAGATCGCCGACGCTCTCGCGGGTGCGCTCGACCAGCTCCCGGACCCGGGTCGGCGTGCCCATCCCGGTGGTGTCGCCGTAGGTGAGCGAGTCGGCGCCGGCGTCGACCGCGCGGCGCGCGACGGAGATCACCCGCTCGACCGGCACCTCCCCCTCGTACGGGCATCCCCATGCGGTGGAGACGATGACCTCGAGCGTGCCGCCCGCGGCGTGCAGCTGCTCGACGATCGAGGCGATGTCAGCCAGCGACTCGTCGGTCGAGCGGTTGACGTTCTTGCGGTTGTGCGTGTCCGAGGCCGAGACGACGACCTCCATCTCGGTGAACCCGGCATCGAGCGCGCGTGCCGCGCCCCGGGAGTTGGGCACCAGGGCGCAGTAGCGCACTGCCGGGTTGCGCTCGATGCGCGCCCATACCTCGTCCGCGTCGGCCATCTGCGGGATCGCCTTCGGGTGGACGAACGAGACCGCCTCGATCCGCGAGACGCCGGTGCGCGACAGCGCGTCGATCAGCGCGATCTTCTGGTCCGTTGCGATCGGGTCCTCGTTCTGCAGGCCGTCGCGCGGCCCCACCTCGCGAATCGTCACGGCCGACGGCAGCGCGTTCATGCCGCCCAGGCTACGTGCACTGCGGCGGCGGGTACGGCGGCCAGGCGCCGGCCTGGTAGGCCTGGCGGGCGCGGCGCGCGTCGTCCTGCTCGATCAGCCGGTTGAGCAACTGCTGGACCTCGTCCGAATGCGGGATGTCGGCGAGCGCCTCCTGGCCGTGCTCACCGGCTGACTCGATCGTCAGCGTTCCGGCCTGCACGATCCGATCCCACAGCGTCTGGGAGAACCCGACGTCATTGATGCGCTGCAGCGAGATGTCGCGACCGACGCGCCGGAGCACGCCGCGGCGGATCAGCACTCGCCGCGTGGTGAATACGTAGTGCGCGCTGCGCCACCGGATCCACGGACGCACTGCCAGCCAGCACACCAGCAGGAACGCGACGGCGAGCAGGACGATCGTCAGCACACCACCTGGCCCACCCGACGGGACGAATGCGAGGCCGGCGCCGGTGGCCGCGCAGATCAGCAGGAACCAGAGCGTCGCCGGCACGAGCGTGATCCAGTGCGGGTGGAGGTGAAGGACGAGCTGCTCGTCTTCGGCGAGGAGCTTCTCCGGGTACCCCACGCCGGACCTCCCTGCCGATCGGTGCGCGAATCGACACTAACTCGCCGGCGTTGGGCGCAGGTGTTCGACATCGCCGGCCGCGACGACCCGCTCGGTGCCGCCCGCGGCGAGCCGCAGCCGACCGGCCGCGTCGACTCCCACGGCGACGCCGTGCACGGTCGCACCGGCTGTGCCGGTAACGGCAACCTGCTGGCCCACGGTGCAGCAGCAGTCCCGATATGCGTCGGCGAGACCGCTGGCCTCGGCGTCGCCGCGGCAGTCCTGCCAGCTGGTGTACCGGCGGCCCAGTGCGGTAAGGATCGCGACCAGCAACTCGGCGCGGTCGACGTCCGTCGCGCCCTCGACGGCCAGCGACGTGGCGCTCGGATATGCCAGCTCCTCCTGCGTGGTCGAGATGTTGAGCCCGATGCCGACCACCACGGCGTCGCCGGCGACCTGGGTGAGAATGCCCGCAGCCTTGCCCGGCGGGGTGCCGAGCAGCAGGTCGTTGGGCCATTTGAGCCGGCCGTCGATACCGACGACCTCCCGCACCGCGTCGTGCAGCGCGACGCCGGCCAGCAGCGGCAGCCAGCCCCAGCTCGCCGCCGGCACCCTCGGCCGCACCAGCACCGAGAACGTGAGCCCGGCCCGCGGCGGCGACGTCCAGCCGCGGTCGAGCCGCCCGCGCCCCGCACGCTGGTGCTCGGCGACGAGCACGGTGCCGGACGGCGTGCCGCCGGCCGCGCCGACCAGGTCGGCGTTGGTCGACTCGGTCGCCGCGACGACCCGCAGCTGGGTCCATGGTGGTCGCAGACGCGCCTGCACCCGTGAGGCGTCGAGCGGCGCACGATCCGGCGCGGTGGTCACTGATGCGGATGGGGGTGCGGGTCGCCGGCGCGCAGCGGCTTGCCCTCGTACGGTCCCTCGTGCGCGACGATCGGACGGCGGTCACCGGCCAGCTCGGGATGCTTGTGCTCCAGCCGGGTGCGCGCCTGCGCGCTGGAGCGCAGTTCGCGCAGGTACTCGCGGTCGCCGTGGTAGGTGCCGCGCCAGGTCTGCGGCAGCCGGTCGTGCGCCGGCGGCAGACGAGCGGCGCCGCGCAGGCCGATCCGCGACGGCACCTTGGCCGTAGCCGCGCCGCAGGCCGGGCACGGTGGCAGCGGCGCGCTGAACGACTGGATCACCTCGAACGCGTGCCCCTGCGCGCACCGCAGGTCGTAGATGGCCACCTACCAGAGTTCCAGCGAGCGGTGGAAGATGCCGGCGATGTCGTCCTCGGTGACCGGCTTGGGGCAGGTGGCGAGCAGGCGCTGCTGCTTCATCGTCCCGCCGACGAGGTCGGGGATGTCGCCTTCGGCGTAGCCGACCGCGCCCACGCCGTTGGGGATGTCGATGTCGCGCATCAGGTCGGCGACCACGGTCGGCAGGAACTCGCGCGCGTCGTCGGGCCTGCCGGCGTTCGGCGCGAGCAGCTGCGCGGCCCGCACATGCCGGTCGGGGTTGGCGTCGAAGGTGAACCGGAACGCCTCGGGAGCGGTGAGCGCCACCGACATGCCGTGCGGCACCATCGCCTCGTCGGCCGGGTAGTCCTTGGGATGGAACTCGCGCACCCGCCCGGCGATCGGATAGGCGTTGGCGTGCGGGATGTGCACCCCGGCGTTTCCGAATCCCATCCCGGCGAACGTCGCGGCCATCGCCATCGCGCCCCGGGCGTCGCGGTCGTCGCCGTGGTTGACCGCGCGCCGGAACGAGACGGACAGCAGCGTCAGCGCCTTCTCCGACCACATGTCGGCGATCGGGTTCGACCCGCAGTAGGGCACCCGCTGCTCGGGCCGCTTGTGCTCGTAGGTGGTGTACGGACGGGCGGTGTAGCTCTCCAGCGCGTGGCAGAGGATGTCCATGCCGGCCGAAGCGGTGACGCCGGGCGGCTGGGTGATCGTGAGGTCCGGGTCGATGACCGCCAGGGTCGGGCGCAGCCGGGCATGGCTGATGCCGGTCTTTACCTTCAGCGCCAGCACGTCGAGCACGCAGACCGTCGTCGACTCGGCGCCGGTGCCGGTGGTGGTCGGCACGGCGATCAGCGGGTGCAGCGGCTTGCTCGGCGACTGGCCGCCGCCGACGGGCGGGTTGATGTAGTCCATCAGCTCGCCGGGGTTCGTGCTGAGCAGGTTGATCGCCTTGGCGGTGTCGATGCTCGACCCGCCGCCGACCGCGACCAGCGCGTCGAACGGGCCGTGCTCGCGGGCCCACTCGACCGCGGCGACCATGCTGGCGTCTGTCGGCTCGACGTGCACCCCGTCGAACACCTCGGCGGCGATGTCGAACGCGGCCATCTGGTCGGCGACCCGCTGCGGCAGGCCGGTGCCGGCGATGCCGCGGTCGGTGACCACCAGCGCCCGGCGGACACCGTACTGGGAGAGGTCGAACCCGATCTCCGCCGACGCGCCGGGGCCGAACTTCAGCGCCGGCGCACCGTAGGTGAAGATGTTCTCCGGATTGGCGGGAACGGCGATCTCGCTCATGTGTAGCTCCCTTCCGGCGCGCGTCGCATGGAGCGCATCTGCTCGGCGTCGTGACCGAACACCACGGTGGCGTCGGTCTTCTCGGCAAGATTGCGGATCTTCTCCACGGAGCCGTACCACGCCGACAGGTCGTTGACGATCGCCGCCGGCGTGGCGGGAGGTCCGTACGAGTCACCCATGTAGACGGCATCCGATGTGAAGATCATCGTGCCGGAGTCGGCGAGGTCGACCTGCATCGCCATCTCCCCTGGCGTGTGACCCGGCGCCTGGATCAGCGTCACGCCCGGCAGGAATTCGGCGTCACCGCTGACGGTCTCGAACTCGAGGCCGTCGTAGTCGGCCTTGAGGTGCGCGCCGTTGAACGCGCCGCCGTAGCCGAACGCGAACTCCTTCTCCTTGTCCGAGCAGACCAGCTTTGCGCCGGTGCCGGCGAACAGCTTGACGTTGCCGGCGTGGTCGAAATGCAGATGGGAGAGCACCACGTAGTCGAGCTTCTCCGGGCTCACGCCGAGCTGGCCCAGCCGCGAGTCGAGGTACTGCTCCTCGCTGACCTGGTCGTACGGGAAGAACTCCTGCAGCCCGGTCGGCTGCCAGCGGGTCTCCCAGTCCCTGGGGCAGCTGGTGTCCCAGAGCAGCGTCCCCTCGGGCGTCTCGACCAGCACCGCGTGGGTGGTACACGGGTACCACTCCACCGGCTTGTCGCGCTCGGATCTGGGCCGGATGCTGCGGCCGGGCTTGAGCAGCAGCCAGGTCAGGTCGCAGCTCATCGCGCCGCAGTCGAGGATGGACAGCTTCGTTGCAGTCGCCATGGCGAACCTCCGCGCAGCGGGTATTCCCTCACGCTTGCCCGGCGGAGCGTCCCTGTCAACAGGCGTGTGCCCTAGGCTCCGCAGCTATGGCCGCCCCTGCCGCAGAACCGCCCGATTCGCATACCACTGCGGGCAAGCTCGCCGACCTGCAGCGGCGCTACGAGGAGGCGGTCCACGCCGGGTCGGCACGCGCGGTGGAGAAGCAGCACACGAAGGGCAAGAAGACCGCGCGGGAGCGGATCACGGCGCTGCTGGATGAGGGGTCGTTCATCGAGCTGGACGAGTTCGCCCGGCACCGGTCGACGAATTTCGGGATGCAGCGCAACCGGCCGTTCGGCGATGGCGTCGTCACCGGCTACGGCACGGTGGACGGCCGGCCGGTGTGCGTGTTCAGCCAGGACGTCACGGTGTTCGGCGGCAGCCTGGGGCAGGTGTACGGCGAGAAGATCGTGAAGGTGCTCGACTTCGCGATGCGAACCGGCTGCCCGGTGATCGGCATCAACGAGGGCGGCGGCGCGCGCATCCAGGAGGGCGTGGTCAGCCTCGGCCTCTACGGGGAGATCTTCTACCGGAACACGCAGGCATCCGGTGTGATCCCGCAGATCTCGCTGATCATGGGTGCGGCGGCCGGCGGCCACGTCTACTCCCCCGCGCTCACCGACTTCGTCGTCATGGTCGACAAGACCTCGCAGATGTTCATCACCGGACCGGACGTGGTGAAGACCGTCACCGGCGAGGACGTCACGTTAGAAGAACTGGGTGGTGCTCGAACCCACAACACCACCAGCGGCAACGCGCACTACCTGGCCAGTGACGAAGACGACGCGATCGGTTACGTCAAGGCCCTGCTCTCCTACCTGCCGAGCAACAACCTCGACCCGCTCCCGGTCTACGACACCGACGTCGCCGATGACGTGCACGAGCAGGACGCGTTCCTGGACACGTTCATCCCCGACTCGGCCAACCAGCCCTACGACATGCACGAGATCATCACGCACCTGCTCGACGACCAGGAGTTCCTCGAGGTGCACGCGCTGTTCGCGCCGAACGTCGTCGTCGGCTTCGGTCGGATCGAGGGGCACCCGGTCGGGGTGGTCGCCAACCAGCCGATGCATTTCGCGGGCTGCCTGGACATCGACGCGTCGGAGAAGGCGGCCCGCTTCGTGCGGACGTGCGACGCGTTCAACATCCCGATCGTCACGTTCGTCGACGTCCCCGGTTTCCTGCCCGGCGTCGACCAGGAACACAACGGCATCATCCGGCACGGCGCCAAGCTCATCTACGCCTATGCCGAGGCCACCGTTGCGAAGATCACCATCGTGACTCGCAAGGCCTTCGGCGGCGCCTACGACGTGATGGGCTCCAAGCACCTCGGCGCGGACGTGAACATCGCCTGGCCGACCGCGCAGATCGCGGTGATGGGCGCCCAGGGGGCGGTCAACATCCTTTACCGGCGCGAACTCTCCGCCGCCGAAGATACCGACGTGGCGCGCGCCAAGCGGGTCGCCGAGTACGAGGACACCCTGGTCAACCCGTACATGGCCGCGGAGCGGGGCTATATCGACTCGGTGATCGCGCCGTCGCACACCCGCTCGTACCTGATCCGGTCACTGCGGATGCTGCGCAACAAGCGCCAGGCGCTGCCGCCGAAGAAGCACGGAAACATTCCGCTATGAGTGCTGCGAACACGCCGCCGCTGCGCATCGTTCGCGGCGAGCCGACGCCGGAGGAGCTCGCGGCCCTGACGGCTCTGGTCACCGCCGTCGGCCCGCAGGCTCGGTCGGAGCCGGAGCCGCCGACGCGCGGCCGGTGGAACGACCCGGCCCACGCGCACCGCCGTTACTGGCCGGCCGGCCCGGGCGGCTGGCGCGCCGCCGCCCGCTGACGGCGGCCCAAGACGCTGCCCCGCCAGATGGGCCATGCTGGACGGATGCAGCCGTACGCGAACCCCGACGAGCTGGCCACCGCGATCGAGGCCACTGGTTACCTGCCCGACGACGGGCTCGCGACGGCCGCCTTCCTCGCGTTGCGGATGGCCCGGCCGCTGTTCCTCGAGGGCGACGCCGGGGTCGGCAAGACCAGCCTGGCCCAGGCCCTCGCGGACGTGACCGGGGCGACGCTGGTTCGGTTGCAGTGCTACGAGGGCATCGACGCCGCACAGGCGCTCTACGACTGGAACTTCCCCCGGCAGGTGCTGCACCTGCGCGCCGCCGAGGCCGCCCGCTCCGACGGCGCCCCCGCCGACGCCGAGGAGCTGGAGCGCTCGCTCTACGAGCGGCGCTTTCTCGTCGCCCGTCCCATCCTGCAGGCGATCGAGAACCCGCCGAGCGTGCTGCTCATCGACGAGATCGATCGCGCCGACGACGAGTTCGAGGCGTTCCTGCTGGAGGCGCTGGCCGACAACGCGATCACCATCCCCGAGCTGGGCACGATCCGGGCGACGACTGCGCCGCTCGTCGTGCTCACCTCCAACCGTACCCGTGAGGTGCACGACGCGCTGAAGCGGCGCTGCCTCTACCACTGGGTGGCCCACCCGTCGTTCGAGCGTGAGGTGGCGATCCTGCGCCGCCGGCTCCCTGAGGTGAGTGAGCGGCTGGCCCGCGAGGTCGCCCACGCCACGGCCCGGCTGCGCGACGCCGACCTGCTCAAACCGCCCGGCGTCGCCGAGTCGATCGACTGGGCGCAGGCGTTACACCTGCTGGGGGCCCAGTCGCTGGATCCGGAACGTGCCGCCGCCACGCTCGGCGCGGTGCTCAAGTACCACGAGGACGCCGCGCGCGCCCGCGAGACCGTGCTGGCCGACCTGGTGAGCTCGCGATGATCACGGCCATATCTGCGAAAGCTGGCAGCTCCGCCCGAGATCATGACGCGAAGTCGCGCGACGTCATCGAGATCGTGCTGGGCTTCGCCCGGACGCTGCGCCATGCCGGCGTTCCGGCGACCCCCGACCGGGTGCAGGCGATGGTCACCGCGCTGGGTGAGCTCGACGTCCTCGACCCGGAGCAGGTCTACTGGGCCGGCCGGCTCACCCTCTGCGGCGATCCGGTCGACCTGGACCGCTACGACGCGGCCTTCGCCGCCTACTTCGGCGGGCGCGGTGCGCCGCCGCGGCATCCGCACACCCCGCCGCCGGTCCGCTACGTCGCCGCGCCGTTCGCCGTGGAGGCGCCCGAGGGCGACCCGCACCGTGCAGAGGACGCCCAGCAGCTGACCGTCCAGGCCAGCCGGCAGGAGGTGCTGCGCCACCGCGATGTCTCGGCGCTGTCGGCTGCCGAGCGGGCCGAGGTGGCCCGGCTGTTCGCGCTGCTCGCCCCGCGGGTCGGCCGGCGGCGGTCGCGCCGTTACAAGGCCGGGCCGAAGGGCCGCATCGACCTGGACGGCACCGTGCGCCGCATGCTGCGCGACGGCGGCGAGCCCGGTCAGCTGGCCCGCCGTGCCCGCCGCACCAAGCCCAGGCGGCTGGTGCTGCTGGTCGACATCAGCGGCTCGATGGCGCCCTACGCCGACGCCCTGCTCCGCTTCGCGCACGCCGCCGTCCGTGCCAACCCGGCGAGCACTGACGTCTTCACCCTCGGCACCCGGCTGACCAGGGTCACCCGCGAGTTGCGCCTGCGCGACCCGGACCGGGCGCTGGAGGCCGCCGGTCGGGCCATCCCGGACTGGAGCGGCGGCACCCGCCTCGGCGAAGAGGTCAAGGCGTTCCTCGACCGTTGGGGGCAGCGCGGTGCGGCCCGTGGCGCGACGGTCGTCCTCTGCTCGGACGGGTGGGAGCGCGGCGACCCGACCCTGCTCGCGGAACAACTCGCCCGGCTGGCCCGGTTGGCGCATTGCGTCGTCTGGGTGAATCCGCACAAGGGCAAGGACGGGTTCGCGCCAGTCACCGGAGGCATGATGGCTGCGTTGCCGCACCTCGACCACCTGGTGGCCGGGCACAGCTTCGCGGCACTCGAGCGACTGGTGGAGGTCATTGCCGATGCGTGACGTGCTGGACGAGGTGCTGGCCTGGTGGCGCGCGGGACAGACCGTCGGGTTGGGCACGGTGGTCGGCACCTGGAAGTCCTCGCCCCGCCAGCCCGGCGCGGCGATGGCGGTCGGCCCCGACGGCAGCGCGGTGGGCAGCGTTTCCGGCGGTTGCGTCGAAGGCGCGGTCTACGAGCTCGCCACCGGGGTGCGCGACGGCGCCCCGCCGGTGCTGCAGCGTTACGGCGTCAGCGACGACGACGCGTTCAGCGTCGGGCTCACCTGCGGCGGCATCATCGACTTGTTCGTCGAGCGGGTCGACCGTTCGACCTTCCCGGAGCTGGGCGAGGTCGCCGAGGACATCACGCACGGCCGTCCCGTCGCGGTCGCCACGCTGATCGACGGGGTGCGCGACGACCGGCGTGGCCGGCGCATGGTGATCCGCCCGGACAGCGTCAGCGGCACGCTCGGCTCGCCGCGGCTGGACGACGCGGTGCGCGACGACGCGCGCGGACTGCTCGGCCAGGGCCAGACCGGCATCGTCCACTACGGCCCGGACGGTGAGCGCCGCCTCGACGACATCGCGGTGTTCGTCGCCTCCTACGCTCCCCGCCCGCACATGATCGTGTTTGGGGCGATCGATTTCGCCGCGGCGGTGGCCCGGATCGGGTCGTTCCTCGGCTACCGGGTCACCGTCTGCGACGCGCGGCCGACCTTCGCCACGCCCAAGCGGTTCCCGGACGCTGACGAGGTGGTCGTCGAGTGGCCGCACCGCTACCTCGCCAAGCTCGCCGACGCCAGCGAGGTCGACGAGCGGACCGTCGTCTGCGTGCTCACCCACGACCCGAAGTTCGACGTGCCGCTGCTCGAGCTGGCGCTGCGCATGCCGCTCGCCTACGTCGGCGCAATGGGCTCGCGGCGCACCAACGACGATCGCAGCGCCAAGCTGCGCGAGCGGGGCGTCACCGACGACGAGCTGGCGCGGCTGCACGCGCCGATCGGCCTGGACCTGGGCTCGCGCACGCCGGAGGAGACCGCGGTCTCGATCGCCGCAGAGATCATCTCCGGGCACTGGGGCGGCGCCGGCACGCCGCTGCGGGAGGCGAGCGGTCCCATCCATGGGCGCAGCCGGGCCGCCCTTGCGCCCGACGCTGTTTGACGATTGTGTGTAGTGCAGGACACAACTTCATGCGCAGGAGGCGCCATGGCTCGAATCAGCGTGACGGTCGACCAGGTCAGATACGACGATGACGTAGAGCCGCGGACGCTGCTGGTGCATTACCTGCGCGAGCGGCTCGGCAAGGTCGGCACGGTCGTCGGCTGCGACACGAGCAACTGCGGGGCGTGCACGGTTCTGCTGGACGGCAAGAGTGTGAAGAGCTGCTCGGTGCTCGCCGTGCAGGCCGACGGCCGCGAGGTGACCACGATCGAAGGGCTCGCCTCGGACGGCAAGCTGCATCCGGTGCAGCAAGCCTTCCACGACAACCACGCGTTGCAGTGCGGCTTCTGCACGCCGGGGATGATCATGGCGGCGGTCGACCTGCTGCGCGAGAACCCCGAGCCGTCCGAGGAGGACGTGCGCGAGGGGATCGAGGGCAACCTCTGCAGGTGTACCGGTTACCAGAACATCGTCCATGCGGTGCAGGCCGCCGGTAAGGCGATGGTGAGCTCATGAGCACCCCACAAAATCGCTCCGCTGGCGCTTCGCGATTTTCCGGGGGCCCCGCATGACCGCGACCGCTGAGCGGCCGGCCGCCGAGATCGGCAAGGCCCGCACCCGCAAGGAAGACGCGCATCTGATCACCGGCCGCACGACCTGGACCGACAACCTCGCCCTGCCCGGAATGCTTCACCTGGCCGTCCTGCGCAGTCCGATGGCTCACGCCAAGATCACGAACGTCGACGTCACCGGTGCGCTGAAGCGGCCAGGTGTCATCGCCGCCTTCTCCGGCAAGGACTTCGCCGACGAGCAGGGCTCGATCCCCTGCGCATGGCCGGTGACGCCGGACATGGTCAACCCCGGCCATCCCGCGCTGGCGGTCGACCAGGTGAACCACGTCGGCGAGGCGGTCGCGGTGGTCGCAGCGCGGTCGAAGGCCGAGGCGCAGGACGCGCTGGAGGCCATCGACGTGGACTACGACCCGCTGCCGCCGGTGCTCGACATGCAGGCCGCCATCGCCGACGGCGCCCCGCTGGTCCATCCGAGCACGACGTCCAACCGTTCCTACACCTGGTCCTTCGAGTCGGGCGCCGCCGGGACGGGTGCGCCGATCGACGACGCGCTGCGCGACGGCGAGGTCACCGTGCACCGCCGGTTCATCGAGCAGCGGCTGATCCCGGCGTTTATGGAGCCGCGGTCGACCGTCGTGCAGCCGGTCGGCGACGGCGTGACCATGTGGTCGGCCACCCAGGTGCCGCACATCCTGCGCACGATGACCGCGCTGACCCTCGCGATCCCCGAGCAGAGGGTGCGGGTGATCGCGCCGGACGTCGGCGGCGGGTTCGGCGGCAAGCTGCAGGTCACCCCCGAGGAGGTCATCTGCGCGATGGTCGCCCGGCGCTTGGGCAAGCCGGTGAAGTACACCGAGTCGCGCTCGGAGTCGCTGATGAGCGCCCACCACGGCCGCGACCAGATCCAGGACGTCACGATCACCGCGAAGCGGGACGGCACTATCACCGGCCTGGACGTGCACCTGCTCGCGAACATGGGCGCATACCTGCGCCTGGTGACACCGGGGATACCGATTCTTGGCGCGTTCATGTACCCGGCGATCTACAAGATCCCGGCTTACCGGTTCGTCTGCGAAGGCATCTTCACGAACAAGACGCCCACGGACGCCTACCGCGGCGCAGGGCGGCCGGAGGCGACGTTCGCCATCGAGCGGATCGTGGACGAACTGGCCGCCGAGCTCGACATGGACCCGCTCGAGCTGCGCCGCCGCAACTGGATCAAGCACGAGGAGTTCCCGTACACCACCGTGTGCGGGCTGACCTACGACAGCGGGAACTACGAGGCCGCCACCGAGCGCGCGCTCGAGCTGATGGGGTGGAACGAGCTCAGACGCGAACGGGACGCTCGCCGAGCCGCCAAAGATCCCGTCCAGCTCGGGCTGGGCATCTCCACGTTCACCGAGATGTGCGGCCTGGCCCCGTCGCGGGTGCTCGGCTCGCTCGACTACGGCGCCGGTGGGTGGGAGCACGCGCAGATCAGGATGCTGCCCACCGGCAAGGTCGAGGTGGTCACCGGGTCCAGCCCGCACGGCCAGGGGCACGAGACGGCGTGGAGCCAGATCGTGGCCGACCAGCTCGGCGTGCCGTTCGAGGACGTCGAGGTGATCCACGGCGACACCCAGTCCTCGCACAAGGGTCTGGACACCTACGGCTCGCGGTCGCTGGCCGTCGGCGGCATCGCCGTGGTGCAGGCCGCCGGCAAGGTGATCGAGAAGGCGCGCAAGGTCGCCGCGCACATGCTCGAGGCGAGCGAGGACGACCTGGAGTTCTCCGGTGGCACGTTCAGCGTGCGCGGCGCGCCGGGCAGCGGCAAGACGATCCAGGAGATCGCGCTCGCGGTATTCGCGGCGCACGACCTGCCCGACGGCGTCGAGCCGTCGCTGGACTCCGACGCCACCTACGACCCGGAGAACTTCTCGTTCCCGCACGGCACCCACCTGTGCGCGGTCGACATCGACACCGAGACCGGGCGGGCGACGATCCGCAAGTACGTCTGCGTGGACGACGTGGGCGAGGTGGTGAACCCGCTCATCGTCGAAGGCCAGGTGCACGGCGGGCTGGCGCAGGGCATCGCCCAGGCGCTGTACGAGGAGGCCGTCTACGACGCCGACGGCAACCTGACCACCGGAACGTTCGTCGACTATCTGCTGCCGTCGGCCGCTGACCTGCCCTCGTTCACCACCGACCGCACGGTGACCCGTTCGACGACGAACCCGCTGGGCGTCAAGGGGGTCGGAGAGGCCGGCACGATCGCGTCCACGCCGGCGGTCGTCAACGCGGTGGTCGACGCGCTGCGCCCGTTCGGCATCAACGACGTGCAGATGCCATGCACGCCGGAACGGATCTGGCGCGCGGTCAGCCAAGGCGCGGAGAAGTCCGAGCGCGCCGCCGAGGGCACCGTCGCCTACGGCGGTGCCGCGACGGAGGGAGACAGACGATGATTCCCGCGTCCTTCGAGTACGTCCGGCCGTCGTCGCTGAACGAGGCGGTGTCCGCGCTGGGCGCGGCCGGCGAGGACGGCAAGGTGCTCGCCGGCGGCCAGTCACTGCTGCCGGTACTGCGGCTGCGGCTCGCCTACCCGTCCACGCTCGTCGACCTCGGCGGCATCGACGAACTGCGCGGCGTGCGTGAAGACGGTGACGCGATCGTCGTCGGCGCGATGACCACGCACGCCGAGGTGGTCACCGATTCGCTTGTCCGCCAGCATGCGCCGCTGCTGGCGCAGGCCGCCGAGACGGTCGGCGACCGGCAGGTGCGCCACCTCGGCACGTTCGGTGGCTCGCTCTCGCACGCCGACCCGGCCGGCGACCTGCCGTCGGTCGCGCTGGCTCTCGACGCCGAAATGGTCGTCCAGGGCGCAGGCGGCGAGCGCACCGTCGCCGCGCGGGACTTCTTCGTCGACTACCTGACCACCGCGATGGAGCCGGGCGAGATCCTCACCGCCATCCGGATCCCGAAGCTGGGGGGCGGCTGGTCGACGCACTACGAGAAGTTCAACCGGGTGGCGCAGGCGTGGTCGATCGTGGCGGTCGCGGCGGCCGTGCGGCGGTCGAACGGCTCGATCGCCGAGGCCCGGGTGGCGCTGACGAACATGGACTCCACGCCGGTGCGGGCGAGCGCGGTCGAGTCGGCACTCGCCGGCGCCGACGCCAATGCCGAGGCGATCGGCGCGGCTGCCGACCACGCCGCGGAGGGCACCCACGCGCCCAGCGACCTGTCCGGGCAGGCCGACTACCGCAACCACCTGGCCACGGTGCTCACCCGGCGGGCGGTCACTGCCGCGGCCGGCTTGTAGGGTCGCACGATGCAGCTCGAACACTCCTTCACCGTCCCGGTCGCCGTCGACGAGGCCTGGCAGGTGCTCCTCGACATCCGACGCATCGCCCCGTGCATGCCGGGTGCCGCGGTCGACAGCGTCGACGGCGACGACTTCACCGGGACGGTAAAGGTGAAGCTCGGCCCGATCGGGCTCACCTACAAGGGAAAGGCCAGCTTCGTCGAGAAGGACGAGGCGGCGCACCGCGCGGTCATCGACGCGCAGGGGAAGGATTCGCGGGGCAACGGGACGGCGTCGGCGAAGGTCACCGCCACGCTGCAGGGGCAGGGCGAGGAGACCAAGGTCGACGTCCGCACCGACCTGTCGATCACCGGCAAGCCGGCGCAGTTCGGGCGCGGTGTCATGGTCGACGTCGGGAACAAGCTGATCGGGCAGTTCGCCGACTGCCTGGCCGGCAAGCTCGCCGCCAAGGAGCCGGAGCCGACCGAATCGCAGGCTTCGGAGGCGGCGCCCGAGTCTGCCGCGACGGCGCCCGAGTCAGCCGCCGCGACGGCGCCCGCAGCCCCGTCGAACGGCGCCGCACCCGCCGCTGCCCCCGCTCAGGTGACCGCTCCGACGGCGATGGTCATGCCGTCCGCTCCGGCGCCGAGCGACCGGACCGCCGCTGAGCCCGCCGCTGGGCCCGCCGCTGAGCCCGCCGCTGAGCCCGCCGCTGAGGAGGAACCGGCGGCGGCCGGGCGGCGCAGCGCGCCTGCGGAGCCCGAGCCGATCCAGCTGGTGACCTCGGCCGGGCCGGCCGTGCTCAAGCGGCTCGCTCCCGTCGCCGGCGGTCTGGTGCTGCTGATCGGGCTGCTGAGCCTGCTCCGCCGCCGTCGCAAGCACTGATCACGACCCGCTGACCCGTCGTGCGCGACGGGTGAGCGGGTCATGATCAGCTCACGAGCCGCGCTCGACCGTCCAGCCACGCCGCGATCCCGGCCACGAACCGCTGCGGATGGGCCCGGATGAACGCGGGCCGGCGGTGCACGACACTGAAGCCGAGCGTCTGCAGCTCGAGATCCCGATCCAGCGTGGCATCGAGGTCGGCTGGGTCGTCGAGGTGGTGGGCGTCGCTGTCGATCTCGAGGACCGCGCGCAGCTGCCGCCACAGGAAGTCAGCGACAAGGTACCGGCCGCGGGGAAGCGCGATCCGGGCATTCTGCTCGAAGGTCGGCAGACCGGCACCTCGCATCAGCCGTGCCGCGCGCGCCTCCGGCGCCGACCATGCCCCGGCTGTCACCTCGTCGATCGCTCGCCGGAGGAATCCGCTGCCGTTGCGCGGACCGGCGGCCAGTTCGCCGGCGAGTTCGCCGATCGTGCAGAACCGGCGCCGGACCGCCTGCGCGACGACGGCACGGACGTGGTCCAGCTCGCCGGCTTGCAGGCAATGATCGGCAACCGCACGGGCCGCCGGCGCCCGCGCAGGACCCGGGCCGAGGTCGCGTTCCGGAAGCCGGCCTGTGCGGCGCAGCTCGACCCAGCGCGTCGATCGTGCCCGGGTGGACCGGGGCACGAGCACCAACACCCGGTCTGGGCGCGGCACGCTCGGCAGCCCGGCATCGCAAAGGACCGCTGCCCCGGAAAGCAGCGAGCCCCGCCCGGCGAATGCCAACGCCGCGTCCAGCCGATCGCGCCAGGTGAGCGTGTCGACCGTGAGGTACGTGCGGGGCAGCACCCGCCGCCACTGCCCGCTGCGCAGCCGCCGCTCGATCATTGCGACGGTGAGACCACGCGAAAGCGCGTCGGTCCGACCGATAACGCGCGGCAGCGCGGTCGGGTCGAGCAGCGGCACCAGTTCGTCGAGATCCATGGGTTCGATGCTGGCCGAACCATCCCGGGCGCCGGAAGCACTCGCGAAGATCTGTGGATAACGCGACCACCGGGCAAGATCACGGCCCTCGTGCCCGTCGCCGCTGACCGGTCCGCGCGCCATGATCACGGGACGTATGTGCCCACGGCCTCAGGGCAGCTGGAACGGCGGCGGCAGCTCGTCGTACAGGCTGGCGCAGCCGCAGTCGCCCTGCTCGGCCGGCAGCCGCTCGATGGTGGCGACGAGCAACTCGCGCAAGCGAGGCAGGTTCGCCGCGAACTGTGCCAGCACCTCGGCGTGCGTCACGCCTTGGCCGGCCTGCACGCCGGCGTCCAGGTCGGTGACCAGAGCAAGGGTCGTGTAGCAGAGCGCGAGCTCGCGGGCCAGCACCGCCTCCGGCATGCCGGTCATTCCGATGATCGTTGCGCCGGCGCGCTGCCACTCCAGCGACTCGGCGCGCGTGGAGAACCGCGGCCCGTTTATCACGACCAGCGTGGCGATATCGGTCAGCTCGAGACCTATCGAGGACGCGCCGGCGCCGGCCGCCGCACGTCCGCGGGGGCAGTACGGGTCGGCGAACGGAACGTGCACCACGCCGGCGCCGTCGCGCACGAACGTCGCGGGCCGGCCGTATGTCCGGTCGATGAGCTGGTCGGGAATCACCAGCGAGCCGGCGCCGAGCCCGGCCCGCAACGAGCCGACCGCGGAGAGCGCCACGACCTGCCGCGCGCCGAGCGAACGCAGCGCCCACAGGTTCGCCCGGTACGCAACCGCGTGCGGCGCGAAGCGGTGGTCGTGCGCGTGCCGGGGTAGGAACGCCACGCGCCGCCCGGCGAGGATGCCGACCGCCGGCGGCTCGCTCGGCGCGCCGTAGGGGGTGTCGACGGCAACCGGCTCGGCGTCGTCGAGCAGCGAGTAGAAGCCGGAACCGCCGATGACGCCGACGTCGGCGAGCGCATCCGTCATAGGCTCGAACGGTAGCGGCCCGACCGTCGTGGCCCGCCGCCCGGCGAAGCGGGGACCCGAACGAAACCTTGACATGTGGCAGCGGCGGCTCTGATCTGGCTGCACCAACCTGGTAGCTGACCACAACGACAAAGGAGCACCGATATGTGGAAGAAGATCGCGGCTGCCGGCATCGCCGGCGCGGCGGCCCTCGGCGGAGGCGCAGCGGCCCTCGCCGCCACCACCAGCCCGTCCACGCCGAGCCAGCCGGCGCCGTCCAGCACGAGCAGCGCGAAGGCGAAGGCACATCATCACGCGGCGGCACTGACCCGGCTCAAGAGCCTCGAGCACGCCGAGTGGGTGACCGGCAACGGAACCAAGAACGTGACGCACGATGCCATCAAGGGCACGGTGAGCGCGATCAGCCCGTCGTCGGTCGTGGTGAAGGCCGCGGACGGGACGAGCATGACGTTCCGGCTCGACGCGCAGACCAAGCTGGTGCTGCGCGAGAACGGCAAGGGCTCGGCCAAGAAGGGCACGGCGAGCGAGGTGAAGGTGAACGACCACGTCCTCGTCGGCGGCACCAAGAGCGGGTCGACGATCACCGCGCAGCGCCTGCTCGACACCGGCGCCAAGTAGCCCGCCCGACTACCCTGGCTACCGCGCCCGACCGAGTGGCGCGGTAGCCAGGGAGTGGTGATGAAGCGCCGGCACTTCGACCCCGAGCAGCAGGCATTCGGCGAGGCCGTCCGTGGCTTCCTGGAGAAGGAGGTCGTGCCGCACTACCTCGACTGGGAGCGCGACGGGATCGCCCCGCGGGAGGTGTTCACCGCGGCCGGACGCAGCGGATTTCTCGGCATGGCCGTGCCCGAGCAGTACGGCGGCGGCGGGATCAGCGACTTCCGGTTCAACCAGGCGCTCGACGAGCAGGTGGCACTCGCCGGGGTCACCGGCGCCGGGCTCGGCATCGTATTGCACAACGACACCTGCCTGCCGTACTTCCTCTCCTTCTGCAACGACGAGCAGAAGCAACGTTGGCTGCCCGGCATCGTCAGCGGCGAACTGATCACCGCGGTGGCGATGACCGAGCCCGGCTGCGGCTCCGACCTCGCCGGCATCCGGACGACCGCCCGCAGAGTGTCCAGTGACGGCGACGACTATTACCTTGTCAACGGTGCGAAGACGTTCATCACGAACGGCATCAACTGCGACCTGGTGATTACCGCCGTGCGCACCGGCGAGGACCGGCACGGCGGGATGTCGCTGGTGATCGTCGAGCGCGGCATGCCCGGATTCGAGCGCGGCCGCAACCTCGACAAACTCGGCCTGCACAGCCAGGACACCGCAGAGCTGTCGTTCAACGACGTCCACGTCCCGGTCGCCAACCTGCTCGGCGACGAGGGCCAAGGCTTCGCACAGCTCACCCAGAAGCTGCCGCAGGAGCGGATGTCGCTCGCCGTCTCGGCGCTGGCCGAGGCGCGGGCCGCGCTGGACAACACGCTGCGCTACGTGAAGGAGCGCAAGGCGTTCGGCACGTCGGTCGGCTCGTTCCAGAACACCAAGTTCGTGCTGGCCGAGATCGCCACGGAGGTCGACATCGCGCAGACCTTCGTCGACACCTGTGTCGACCGGCTCAACGAGGGCGAGCTGACACCCGTGGACGCCGCGAAGGCCAAATGGTGGTGCAGCGAGCTGCAGGGGCGGGTCGTCGATCGCTGCCTGCAGCTGCACGGCGGCTACGGCTACATGATGGAGTACCCGATCGCCCGGGCCTACGCCGACGCACGGGTGACTCGGATTTACGGCGGCACCACGGAGATCCTCAAGAGCGTGGTCTCCAAGTCGCTCGGTCTATGACGGATGCTCGCCACGTGCGGTTCGTCCTCGCCTCAGCGTCGCCGGCCCGGCTAGCCACGCTGCGGGCGGCCGGGGTCCAGCCGGAGGTGATCGTCAGCGGTGTGGACGAGCGTGCCGTCACCGCCGCCGACGCATCTGGACTGGTCCGGGCGCTCGCCCTGGCCAAGGCCGACGCGGTCGCGGCCGGTGTCGAGCGCGACGCGCTGGTGCTCGGCTGCGACTCGCTGCTCGAGTTCGGTGGTGAAGCGCTGGGCAAGCCGTCCGGCGCGGAGGAGGCCGCACTGCGCTGGAAGGCGATGCGCGGACGCTCCGGGGTGCTGCACACCGGCCACGCCCTGCTCACGGTGACGGCGGGGGTGGTGGCGCGGCGCGCTGTTGCGGTGGCCTGCACGACGGTCCGTTTCGCCGAGATCGACGACGCGGAGCTCACTGCCTACCTGGCGACCGGCGAGCCGCTGGCCGTGGCCGGAGCGTTCACCATCGACGGGCTGGGCGGCTGGTTCGTCGAGGCGGTCGACGGCGACCACCACAACGTGGTCGGGTTGTCGTTGCCGCTGCTGCGCCGGATGCTGCGCGACGCCGGCGTCACCCTCGCCGACCTGGGCTATCCGGATCCAGCGTCGGGAGCGGACGGGTAACGCCCCGTCAGCGCGGCGGGGGGTGCGGGATCTGGGTGTGCCGCAGGGCCGCCAGCCGGCCGGCGCGCCAGCGCTCGTAGCGGTCGCCCGCGGCGGCCTGGTCGGGCGCCGGCGTCCGGTCGGCCAGCGCCGCAAGCAGCGCGGCGATCTCCTCGGCGTTGGCCCCGCCGCGCACCTCGATCACGTCGGCGGCACCCCGTGCCGCTTCGACGCGAGGTGCCGCGACTTGCCGACGAGCGCGCGCAGCCGCCGCACGACTTCGGCGCGCAGCTCGGACGGCTCGATCACCGTGTCGACCACGAGGTCCGAGGCCAGGCGCATCAGGTCGACGTCCTGCTCGTACTCGGCCCGCATCCGCGCCACGAACGCATCCCGCTGCTCCGGGTCGTCGATCGCGGCGATCTTGTTGGCGTAGACGGCGTTCACCGCCGCCTGCGGGCCCATCACCGCGATCTTGGCAGTCGGCAGCGCGATGCAGGTGTCGGGCATGAAGCCCGGTCCGTCCATCGCGTACAGGCCCGCGCCGTAGGCCTTGCGCACGATCACCGACAGCTGCGGCACGGTGGCCTCGGACACGGCGGTGATCATCTTCGCGCCGTGCCGGATGATCCCCTGCCGCTCCACCTCACTGCCGATCATGAACCCCGGCACGTCGGCGAGGTAGATCAACGGCACGTTGAACGCGTCACAGAGCCAGATGAACCGGGCGGCCTTGTCCGCCGAGTCGACGAAGAGCACTCCCCCGCGCACCATGCTGTTGTTCGCCAGCAGCCCTACCGGCCGGCCGTCGACGCGGGCGAAGCCGGTGATCAGCTCGGCGGCGAAGAGCGGCTTGACCTCGAAGAAGGAGTCGGCGTCGACGATGCCGTCGATGAGCACGTGCATGTCGAACGGAACGGACTCGTCGGCGGGTACCAGGTCGGCGGTGAGCGTGCCCGCGGGCTCGTCCGCGAGCAGGTCCGGTGGCTGCTCGCGCCAGCAGGTCGGCAGGTAGGAGAACAAGAGCTTCGCCTGCTCGATCGCGTCCTCGTCGTCGACGGCCAGGTTGTCGCCGCAGCCCGAGACGGTGGCGTGCATCCGCGCGCCGCCCATCTCCTCCAGCGTCACCTTCTCGCCCACGACCATCTCGGCCATGCGGGGCGAGCCGAGGTACATCGACGCGTTCCCCTCCACCATGATCACCACGTCGCAGAAGGACGGGATGTACGCGCCGCCCGCCGCCGACGGCCCGAACAGGCAGCAGATCTGCGGCACCTTGCCCGACAGCGCGACCTGGTTGTGGAAGATCCGCCCGGCGCCGCGCCGGCCCGGGAACATGGCGACCTGGTCGGTGATCCGCGCGCCGCCGGAGTCGATGAACCAGAACACCGGCAGCTCCTCGGTGAGCGCCCGCTCGGTCACCCGGATGATCTTCTCGACGGTCCGCGCCCCCCAGGAGCCGGCCTTGACCGTGGGGTCGTTGGCAACCACCAGCGCCGGACGACCGTCGACCAGGCCCTGGCCGGTCACCACGCCGTCGGCGGGAAGCCCGGTTGCCAGCGCATTGGCGAGCTGGCCGTCCTCGACGAAGCTGCCGCCGTCGAACAACAGACCGATCCGGTCGCGCACATACAGCTTGCGCTGGGCGGCCAGCTTCGCCGCCGCACGCTCGGGCGGGCCCAGCGTCGCCTCACGGGCAACCGCGATCTCCTTCGCGCTCATGCGCCCACCCTCTCCTCCGCTTTTGGCAGGACGGGACCGCATGCGGTCCCGTCCTGCCAAAAGCGTGTCATGCGACCGGGAGGCCGAGGCCGCGGGCCAGGAGCAGGCGCTGCACCTCGGAGGTGCCCTCGCCGATCTCGAGGATCTTCGCGTCCCGGTAGAAGCGGGCGACCGGGAACTCCTCCATGAAGCCGTTGCCGCCGAAGACCTGCGTCGCGGTGCGCGTCGCGGAGACCGCCGCCTCCGACGAGAACAGCTTGGCGCGTGCCGCCGCCTGCTTGACCTCGGCGCGCGGGCGCCCCGCGTCCTTCAGCCAGGCGGCCTTGTAAGTGAGCAGCCGGGCCGCCTCGACGGCAACCGCCAGATCCGACAGCGCGAACGCCACCGCCTGCCGAGAGCCGATCGGCGCGCCGAACGTATGCCGCTCTTTCGCATAGCGCAGCGATTCGGAAAGGCACGCCTGCGCCAACCCGACGGCTAGCGCGGAGATCGCGATCCGTCCGTCGTCCAGTGCGGCCAGGAACTGGCGGAACCCCGCGCCACGCTCGCCGAGCAGGTTCTCCGCGGGCACCCGGCAGTCGCTGAACGTCAGGCCGTGCGTGTCGGATATGTGCCAGCCGAGCTTGTCGTAGGCCGGCTCGACGACGAACCCCGGCGTGCCGGACGGGACGATGATCGCCGAGATCTCGTCCGGACCGGTGCGGGCTGTGATCGTCACCAACGAGGTGATCTCCGTGCCGGAGTTCGTGATAAACGCCTTGGCGCCGTTGATCACCCATTTACCGTCGACGAGCTCCGCGCGCGTCTTCGAGGCGGCGGCGTCCGAGCCGGCCTCCGGCTCGGTGAGCCCGAAGCCGGCGAGCGCTCGTCCGGCTGCGAGATCCGGCAGCCAGCGCTGTTTCTGCTCCTCCGTGCCGAACTGCAGGATCGGGTTGATGCCCAGGCCCATGCCGGCCTCGAGGGTGATGCCGATCGACTGGTCGACCCGGCCGAGCTCTTCGATCGCCACGCACAGCGAGGTGAAATCACCCCCGCCGCTGGTGGCAGAGCCGCCGTACTGCTCCGGCACCGCCAGTCCGAACAGCCCCAGCTCGCCCATCTTGTGGACGATGTCGACGGGGAAGTGGTGCTCGCGGTCCCATTGCGCCACATGGGGCGCGATCTCCGTCTGCGCGAAGTCGCGCACCACCTTGCGGAACAGCTCGTGGTCCTCGGAGAGCTCGAACATCTCAGGTCCCCATCTGCTTGACGTTTACGTCAACGTAAAGCCAGGATAGACCCGTGACGGCGACAAGGGAAGCGGGCAAGAGCTGGACGGTCGGCGAGCTGGCCGACGAGCTCGGCGTCACCACGCGCACGCTGCGCTTCTACGAGTCCGAGGGGCTGATCGCGCCGCAGCGGTCGGGGGCCAACCGCGTGTACAGCACCCGTGACCGGACCCGGTTGCGGCTGATCCTGCGCGGCAAGCGGCTCGGCATGACGCTCGCCGAGATCCGCGAGATCGTCGGCATGTACGACGGGGCGGCGTCGTCGGAGCGCCGGCAGCTCGAGATCCTGCTCGGCCGGCTGGACGAGATCGCCGCCGACCTGCGCGCCCGGCAGGCCGACCTGCGGCGCACCCTCGCCGAGGTGGGCGAGGTCGCCCGACAGTGTCGCGCGAGGCTCGGCGAGCTTCAACACGAGTAAGGTCCGCCGCAGGCGGGTGAGGTCGAATCGGAGGCCGGCAAAGTGCAGAAGGTGCTCATCGCGAACCGGGGGGAGATCGCGGTGCGAGTCATCCGCGCCTGCCGCGACGCCGGGCTCACATCGGTCGCGGTGTACGCCGAGCCGGACCGGGACGCGCTGCACGTGCGGATGGCTGACGAGGCGTACGCGCTCGGCGGCACGACCCCCGGCGACTCCTACCTCGTCATCGACAAGGTCATCCGGGCCTGTGCGCAGTCCGGCGCCGACGCCGTCCATCCCGGGTACGGGTTCCTGTCGGAGAACGCCGAGTTCGCCCAGGCCGTGCTCGACGCGGGAGTGACCTGGATCGGTCCGTCCGCCCAGTCGATCCGCGACCTCGGCGACAAGGTGACGGCCCGGCACATCGCCTTGCGCGCGGGCGCCCCGCTCGTCCCCGGCACGCCGGACCCGGTCAAGGACGCCGACGAGGTCGCCGCCTTCGCCGAGGAGCACGGGCTGCCGGTGGCGATCAAGGCGGCGTTCGGGGGCGGCGGCCGAGGGCTGAAGATCGCCCGCACGATGGAAGAGATCCCACACCTCTACGACAGCGCGGTGCGCGAGGCGGTCGGCGCGTTCGGCCGCGGCGAGTGCTTCGTCGAACGCTACCTGGACCGCTCGCGGCACGTCGAGGCCCAGGTGCTCGCGGACGAGCACGGCAACGTCGTCGTCGTCGGCACCCGCGACTGCTCGCTGCAGCGGCGCAACCAGAAGCTGGTCGAAGAGGCACCCGCGCCGTTCCTCACCGCCGAGCAGCGCGCGACGATCCACGAGGCGGCGAAGGCGATCTGCCGCGAGGCGCACTACCACGGCGCCGGCACGGTCGAGTTCCTGGTCGGCAACGACGGCGTGATCAGCTTCCTGGAGGTGAACACCCGGCTGCAGGTCGAGCACCCGATCACCGAGGAGACCAGCGGCATCGACCTGGTCCGCGAGCAGTTCCGCATCGCCGACGGCGAGGTGCTCCGCCTCGCCGAGGACCCGACGCCGCACGGGCACGCGTTCGAGTTCCGCATCAACGGCGAGGACGCCGGTCGCAACTTCCTGCCCGCCCCCGGCGTCGTCACCACCTACCGCGAGCCGGCGGGGCCGGGCGTACGCGTCGACTCCGGCGTGCAGGCGAACTCCGTCGTCGGGGGGGCGTTCGACTCGCTGCTGGCCAAGCTGATCGTGCACGGCGAGACCCGCGCCGAGGCGCTCGCCCGCTCACGCCGCGCCCTCGACGAGTACCTCATCGACGGAATGGCCACCGTGCTGCCGTTCCACCGCGCGGTGGTGCGCGACCCGGCGTTCACGGCCGAGCCGTTCACCATCTTCACCCGGTGGATCGAGACCGAGTTCGACAACCAGATCCCGCCCTACGCCGGGGGCGCCGAGGCCGCCGCCGAGGCGGAGCCGCGCGAGACGGTCGTCGTCGAGGTCGGCGGCAAGCGGCTCGAGGTCTCCCTGCCCGCAGGATTCGGCGCAGGCGCCGGCGGCGGTGGCGCGCGGAAGGCGGCGCCGAAGCGCTCCGCGGGCAAGAAGTCCGGCGCCGCCGCGTCCGGGGACTCCCTCACCGCGCCGATGCAGGGCACGATCGTCAAGGTGGCCGTGAGCGACGGCGACACGGTGGCCGCGGGCGACCTCGTCGTCGTGCTCGAGGCGATGAAGATGGAGCAGCCGCTGAACGCGCACAAGGCCGGGACGATCACCGGCCTCGCCGCCGAGGTCGGCGCGGTCGTCACCTCGGGCGCCACGATCTGCGACATCAAAGACTGAGCATGATCGACGAGACGGCACCCGCGCTGGATGGGCGCCACATCTGGAACACCCTCGGCTACCGGCGCCTGGCCTGGTCGCCCGGCAGCACGACCATCGGCTGGGATGCCACGGTCGACTACTGCTTCCCGTCCAGCGGCGGCCCGATCGTGCAGGGTGGGCTGGTGACCGCGCTGCTCGACGCGGCGATGGGCGGCGCCTGTTGGTCCGTGCTGGACGCCGAGCAGGCGTTCCTGACCGCGGACCTGCGGGTGGAGTTCCTGCGGGCGAGCCGGCCGGGCGAGCTGCGCGCCACCGGCACCGTCGTGCGGCGCACCCGACGGGTGGTGTTCTGCGCGGCGGAGTTGCGCGACGGCGGCGGCGAGCTGCTCGCCACCAGCCGGTGCACGCAGGTCGTGCTGCCGGCTGACGGCGAGGCGGGGCGTGGCTGGCCGCCCGCCGACGACGGCCCGCCGCGGGACGCGCGCGGGTAACCGGTCGCGGACGCGTAGCACGATAGAGGCATGGCCCGCCGTCCACCGCCGGGCCGGTGGCTGCTGTTCGCGATCGGCTTCCGGCTGCCGGACCGTTACGACGACTGGGTGTTCCACAATCTCAACGACCGTGGCTGGGCGATCCGCGAGGTCGGGCGGATCATGGTGCTGCCGATCCCGTTCATCGTCGGGGTGATGTTCCTGCCCGGCAGCATCGGGCTGCGGCTGATGACCTGCATCTTCCTGGTGGTCGGGCCGCTGTTCGTCGGGTCGGCCTACGCCGACGAGATGCGCGCCTACCGGCTGCGCCAGCACGGCCTGCTGCCACCGTCCGGCCCCGACCCCGACTAACCACCAGCTGTTGATGTTGGACTTGTGGCTGATATTCGACCACTTGTCCAACATCAACAGCTGGCCTAGGTGAGCCTAGGTGGGGGGCTGGGAGCGGCGTGCCAGGATCCGGTCGATCGCGGCGATCCGAGCCTCGGCGATGGCCGCCATCTCGGCCGCACGGCGCCGGACATGCTCGGCGTCCGCCCCGGGTGAGAACACCATGGCCCAGCCGTCCGAGCCCTCGAGTTCCGGCACCCGCTCGACGAGCTCGTCCTTGTCGACATGGTGCGTGCCGGTGAAGGCGTGTGTGCGGTCGACGACGGCCACCAGCACGCGCCCCTCCGCAACGCCCGCCACGGCGAGCGCGATCTCGTCGGCGTGCGCGCCGAACACCTCGGAGACCAGGATCGTGTGCTGCGCCCGCTCGCGCGCCTCCGGTGAGAGATCAGCCATCAGTCAGCCCAGATCGTCATGGTGCATCAGCCGGCGGGCGGCCTCGGCGAGCGAACCGGACAGCGACGGGTACACGCCGATCGTCGCGGCGACGTCGGAAACGGTCAACCCGCGTTGCACGGCCAGCGTCAGTGGGAAGATCAGCTCCGACGCCTCGGGCGCGACGATCGTGCCGCCGACGATCACGCCGGTAGCCGGGCGGCAGTAGAGCTTGACGAACCCGTCGTGGTGATCGGCCATCTTGGCGCGGGCGTTGCCGGCGAGCGGCAGCGTGACCTGCCGCGACGGCACGGCGCCGGACGCGATCGCCTGATAGCCCACTCCCACCGTCGCGATCTCGGGATGGGTGAAGATGTTGGCCGCGACGGTCTTCAGCCGAAGCGGCGTGACCGCCTCGCCGAGCGCGTGCCACATCGCGATGCGCCCCTGCATCGCCGCCACCGACGCGAGCAGCAGCACGCCGGTGCAGTCACCGGCCGCGTAGACGGCCGGAACGGCCGTGCGCGAGACGCGGTCGACCTGGATGTAGCCGGCCTCGTTCACCCTGACGCCGGCGTGCTCGAGCCCGAGCCCGGACGTGTTCGGCACCGAGCCGACACACATCAGCGCCTGCGAACCGGACACCGTCCGTCCGTCGAGCAGCTCGACCAGCACCCCGCCGTCGAGCCGCCGCACGGCGCCGGCCCGCGCCCGCTTGACCAGGGTGCCGCCGCGCGAGGTGAACACCTGCTCGATCACGTCGGCGGCGTCGGGATCCTCACCCGGGAGCACCCGGTCGCGGCTGGACACCAGCGTGACCGGCACACCCAGCTCGCTGTACCCGCTAGCGAACTCCGCGCCGGTCACGCCGGAGCCGACCACGACCAGGTGCTCGGGCAGTTCTTTGAGCTCGTAGACGTCGCGCCAGGAGAGGATCCGCTCGCCGTCCGGCACCGCCTCGGGAAGAACCCGCGGCGTACCGCCGGTAGCCAACAGCACGACGTCGGCCTCCACCCCGTCGGCCACCGACCCGTCCGAGTCGACGACCTCGATGCGGTGCGTCCGCCCGGCCTGCTGCTCGCTGAACCGGCCGGCACCCGCGAGCACGGTCACGCCCTCCCGGATCAGCCGCGCGGTGATGTCCTCGGACTGCTGCCGCGCCAGCCCCTTGTTCCGGTCGTTCACCGCGACCAGGTCGACCTGCACCTCGCCGTTGCCGGCACGGACGCCGACCCGCGGCGCGTCCCGAAAAGCGGTGACCTTGTCGCTGGTGGCGATCAGCGTCTTGCTGGGCACGCAGTCGGTGAGCACGCACGAGCCGCCGACGCCGTCCCGGTCGACGACGGTGACCTCGGCGCCGAGCTGAGCGGCCACCAGTGCGGCCTCGTAGCCGGCCGGTCCGCCGCCGACGACCACCACTCGGCTCATGGCTGCATTCTCCCGTGCACGGCTCCCCGAGGCGAGCCGAGGTAGGTACGCTGCGTGACAAATGGCAGCCTCCAGCGGGCTCTACGCGGCGTACGGCCCGAACATGGACCCCGAGCAGATGCTCGAACGATGCCCGCAGTCGCCGTTCGCGGGCACCGGTTGGATCGACGGTTGGCGGCTCACCTTCGGCGGCGAGCGGGCCGGCTGGGAGGGCGCGCGAGCGACCATCGTCGAGGACGCGGCCGGGAAGGTGTTCGTCGCGCTGTACGAACTCTCCCCGCACGACCACGCCGAGCTCGACCGCTGGGAGGCGGCCGATTCCGGGATGTCCGACAAGATCCGGGTGCGCGTGGCGACGGACGACGGCGACGTCGTCGCATTCGTCTACGTGCTAGGCGACTACGAGGGCGGCCTGCCGTCGGCGGCGTACGTCGAGCTGATCGCGGACGCCGCGCGCCGCCTCGGTGCGCCGGAGGAGTATGTCGCAGGGTTGCTCGCCCGGCCGTGCCGGCCAGCTGGTCAATGACACTTGACACTGTCAAGTACACTTGACAGTGTGCGGAACGACGTCCGGGAGCTGCGCCAGGCCAAGGGACTCTCCCAGGCCACGCTCGGTGACGACCTCGGCGTCTCCCGCCAAACGGTGATCGCGATCGAGACGGGCCGTTACGACCCGTCGCTGCCACTCGCGATCAAGATCGCCCGCCACTTCGGGAAGACCGTGGAGGAGATTTTCCATGTCGACGGTAGGTAACCGCTGGGCGGTGCCCGGCCTGTGCGTTTTCGTCGGCCTGGCGTATCTGGGTATCGGCATCGCCAGGGCGGATTACGGGTTCGGCGTCTTCGGCTTGCTCGTGATGCTGGCCTACGGGGCAGCGGTCCTCAGCTTCAGCCGACGCAGCGAGGTTGCGGCGCTGCTCGCCGGCAGCGGGTCGGACGAACGGCGAGCGCAGATCCAGCTGCGCGCCTCGGCGGCGACCGCTCACGTGCTCGTCCTCGCGGTCGTCGCCGGAGCGATGTGGGCGCTGGCCGCCGGGTCGCGCTACGTCGGCGTCTTCTGCGGGCTCGCCGCGCTCGCCGGTGTCACGTTCGTCGCCGCGACGGTGTGGTTCTCACGCCGCGGCTGATTCCAGCGCGCCGCGGGCCACGGCCACGGTGAACCGCACGCCGACGCCCAACGCCGACTCGTCGATGTCGAACGTCGGCTGGTGCAGGTCGGCGATCGGCCGGCCGCCCGGCGGCTGGACGCCGAGCCGGGCCAACGCGCCGGGGGCGTGCTCGAGGTACCAGGCGAAGTCCTCGGCGCCCATGCTCTGCGCAGCGTCGGCCAGCCCGTCCGGTCCCAGCGCGCTGCCGGCGGCGGCGCGTTGCACGTCCGTGCAGGCGGGGTCGTTGACGACGGGCGGCACGCCGCGGACGTAGGCCGTCTCGGCGCGCGCCCCGGTGGGCACGATGACCTCGTCGACGAGCGCCCGCACCAACGGCTCGGCGGCGTCCCACGCGGCGCGGTCGAGGACGCGCAGCGTGCCGCGTGCATAGCCCGAGGCCGGGATGGCGTTGGGCGCGGTCCCCGCCTCGACGGCGCCCCAGATCAGCGACATCGCGGCACGCGGATCGACCCGCCGGGTCAGCAGGCCGGGCACGTCGGTGATCAGCCGGCCGAGCGCGTACACGATGTCAGCGGTCAGCTGCGGGCGCGCGGTATGCCCGCCGGCGCCGCTCAGGTGCACCGAGATCGTGTCGCACGCCGCCGTGATGGGACCGGTGCGCACGCCCACCTGGCCGGCGGGCAGGCGCGGGTCACAGTGCAGCGCATAGACCTGGTCCACGCCGTCCATGCCGCCCGCGGCGATCACCGAAAGCGCGCCGCCGGGCAGCTGCTCCTCGGCGGGCTGGAAGATCAGCCGGACCCGGCCGGGCAGCGACGTGCCGGCCAGCTCGGCGGCGGCGCCGAGCAGGATCGCGGTGTGCGCGTCGTGGCCGCAGGCGTGGCAGGTGCCGTCGACCTGCGATCGGTAGGGCACGTGCTTGGCGTCCGCGAGCGGTAGCGCGTCGATGTCGGCGCGCAGCGCGACGAGCGGGCCGGCGGTGTCGCCGACGTCGCAGAGGACGCCGGTGCCCCCGGGCAGCACCCGGGGCCGCAGGTCGTGCGCGTGCAACAGCTCAACGATCACCTCGGTGGTGCGCTTCTCGTTGAACGCGGTCTCGGGGTGGGCGTGGAGGTCGCGGCGCAGCGCGATGAGCTCGCCGTCGGTCAGCATGCTCAGCGCTCACGCTCCGGCTCGACGCCGCGGCGGGAGAACGAGTCCCGGACACGGTCGACCCATCCCTCCACGTAACTGAGCAGCTTGTTCGCGGCCGGTGACTCCGGGCGCAGCTCGCGCGGGCGGGTCGGCGCGAGCTGCTCCGCGCCGAGCACCTCGTCGGCCAGCCGGTCCAGCTCGAGCCGCTCGACCGAGGCCCGCAGCGCCGGGAACAGCGAGTCGTGCTGGCGGGCGATGTGCGCCTTCAGCCCGGCGCGGACCTTCGCGAGCAGCGGGTGGACCGCGCCCGGGTCCCGCTCGGCGTGCTCGAGCTTGCGCAGCTCGTCCTCGACGGCGCGGTGCTCCGCGAACGCGTCGTCGGAGTGCTTCTCACCGCCCGCCAGCCTCGCCCGCACGAGCGGCAGCAGGTACTGCTCCTCGGCGACGAAGTGCCGCACGACCTCCATCACCAGCTGCTCACAAAGCGCCGCCAGCTCGTCAGGTTCGTGCTCGGCGCCCGCGCGGTCGACGAGCCCGAGGATCGCCCGGTGGTCGCTGTCGAGGATGTCGAAGATGTCCTGGCCGCTGGGTTCGGTCACGGCCAGATCATGCCAGCCGGGGCCGGGCTCAAAACGTCTCGGGCGGACGGTAGGTGCCCCAGATCTCACGCAGCGCGTCGCAGACCTCCCCGACGGTGGCGCGGGCCCGCAGCGCGTCCTTCATCGGGTGGAGCACGTTCTCGGACGTGCCGGAGGCGGCACCGCGCAGCGCGGCGAGTGCCTTTTCGACGGCGGCGTGGTCACGGCCGGCACGCAGCGCCGCCAGCCGGGCCCGCTGCTCCGCCTCGATGGCCGGGTCGACGCGCAGCGGCTGGTAGTCCTCCTCCTCGTCGAGCGCGAAGCGGTTCACGCCGACGACGACCCGCTCGCCGGAGTCGATCTGCTGAGCCACCGTGTACGCCGAGCGCTCGATCTCGGCTTTCTGGAAGCCCCGCTCGATCGCCGCCACCGCGCCGCCCAGGTCGTCGACCCGGGCCATCAGCTCGTCCACTTCCGCCTCGAGCGCGTCGGTCATCGACTCGACGACGTACGAGCCGGCGAACGGGTCGACGGTGGCGGTCACGTCCGTCTCGTAGGCGATGACTTGCTGGGTGCGCAGGGCCAGCCGGGCCGCCTTCTCCGTCGGCAGCGCGATCGCCTCGTCGAAGGAGTTGGTGTGGAGCGACTGGGTGCCGCCGAGCACCGCGGCCAGCGCCTGCACCGACACCCGGACGAGGTTCACCTCCGGTTGCTGCGCGGTGAGCTGCACCCCGGCGGTCTGGGTGTGCAAGCGCAGCATCTGCGACTTGGCGTCGCGGGCGCTAAACCGGTCGCGCATGATCCGCGCCCATACCCGGCGGGCGGCGCGGAACTTGGCGACCTCTTCGAGGAACGTCGTGCGCGAGACGAAGAAGAACGACAGCCGCGGTGCGAAGTCGTCGACGGCGAGGCCGGCGTCCAGCGCAGCCTGCACGTAGGCGACCCCGTCGGCGAGGGTGAACGCGACCTCCTGCGCAGGCGTCGCCCCGGCTTCGGCCATGTGGTAGCCGGAGATCGAGATCGTGTTCCACCTGGGGACCTCGGCGCGGCAGTAAGCGAAGGTGTCGGCGACCAGCCGCAGCGACGGCTCGGGCGGATAGATGTACGTGCCGCGGGCGACGTACTCCTTCAGGACGTCGTTCTGGATGGTGCCGTTGAGCTTGTCGGCCGGCACGCCCTGCTCCTCGGCGACCAGCTGGTAGAGCAGCAGCAGCACCGACGCCGGCGCATTGATCGTCATGGACGTCGACACCTCGCCGAGCGGGATGCCGTCGAACAGCAGGCGCATGTCCTCGACCGAGTCGATCGCGACGCCGACCTTGCCGACCTCGCCGTGCGCGAGCGAGGCGTCGGAGTCCATTCCCATCTGGGTGGGCAGGTCGAACGCGACGGACAGCCCGGTCGTGCCCGCGTGCAGCAGCTGGTGGTACCGGGCGTTGGACTCGCGGGCGGTCCCGAACCCGGCGTACTGGCGCATGGTCCACGGGCGGTGGGTGTACATCGTCGGGTAGACGCCGCGGGTGAACGGATAGCCGCCGGGCTCGCCGAGGCGCTCGGCCAGGCCGTCGCCGACGTCCTCGGCGCGGTAGACCGGCGCGATCTCGAACCCGGACTCGGACTTGCGCGTCACGGCCTCACTCCTTCCGCTGCGGCCAGCGTGCCAGCAGCCGGCGTCCGGCTAGTACCGGTTGCGAGGTATTGCGCTGAGAGTACCGGCAGAAAAACGACAGAACCTTGACCGAACCGGTACGTTGCCAGGGTATGAGGCTCAGGCTGGCTCGGCGCCGTGTGGGCCTGCCAGCCGGCCTGGTCGCCGTCGTCTGCGCAATCTTGTTGACCGTCGCCCCAGCGGCGTATGGATCGGCGTCGACGTCGGACACCTCGGCCCACCATCATCTGCGCACCGTCGCCTACCACGCGGTCGAGGCGACGAGCGGCGCGCATTACTTCCGCTCGCCCGACCGCCAGCATCTGCAGCTGGCGCTCGACGCCGTCGACGCGGAGGCCGCCTGGCTCGCGGCTCACCAGCCGAGCAGCGCCGGCGCCGCGCCGCAGGCCGCGACCTGGCCCGGTGGCACACCGGACCTGCGGCGCGACCGCGCGCCCCCGGCTTGGGCAACCGCCTAACTCACGCCCATCCGCGTCACACCCGCTGCGGCCATCGTCGCAGTCGGGCTAGCTGCGGTTCCCCAGCCAGGAGCTCAACATGATCACCAGATCGATCCAGCACGACACGCTCGATCAGGCGCAACTGTCCATGCTGTCGGCCATGCTCGACGAGCAGCGGCAGTTCCGGGCCGGCCAGGTGGCCCAGCTCGAGGCCAGCGCCACCCCCGCCCGCCGCGCGCTCACCGACGTCGACCGGGAGATCACCGGCACCCTGCTCCGCGGTGCGCGGCAGGCGCTCGCCGACATCGAGGCCGCGCGTACCCGGATGACCGACGGAACCTACGGCCGGTGCGTCGAGTGCGGCACCCAGCTGCCCATCGCGCGCCTCGAGGTGCTGCCCTACGTCGCCCTGTGCATCGCCTGCCAGCACCGCGCCGGCCCGTAAGCCGGCCCGTAAGCCGGCCAGTAAGCCGGCCCGGCATTTTGCGATGATCTCGGGCGAATCTGCGAGAGCTCGCACGCTCGCCCGAGATCATGACGCCCAGCGGTAGGCTGCGCGGTCGTGACGACTCCGCCCGATCCCGCGGCCGTCGCGAAGGACGCGGCACGTCTGCTCGCCGAGCGGGTCGGCGGCGCGAGCCACGACGTGGCAGTCGTGCTCGGCAGCGGATGGGTTCCCGCCGTCGACGAGATGGGCCCGGCCGACGCCGACCTGCCGGTCACCGACCTGCCGGGGTTCAGCCCGCCGGCGGTGGCCGGGCATGCCGGGCGGCTCCGCTCGCTACGCATCGGCGACAAGCGGGTGCTCGCGTTTCTCGGCCGCACGCACTACTACGAGCGACGCGACGTCGCCGCCGTCGCGCATGGCGTGCGGGTCGCGGCCGGGGCCGGCTGCCGGGTGGTGGTGCTGACCAACGCGTGCGGCGGCCTGCGACCGGGCATGCAGGTCGGGGCACCGGTACTGATCAGCGACCACCTGAACCTGACCGGCGCGTCCCCGCTGGTGGGGCCGAGGTTCGTCGACCTGACCGACCTCTACTCGGCCCGGCTGCGCGCACTGGTGCACGCGATCGACCCGTCGATCGGCGAGGGCGTCTACGCCCAGTTGCCCGGCCCGCAGTACGAGACGCCCGCGGAGATCCGGATGCTCGACACACTGGGCGCCGACCTGGTCGGGATGTCGACGGTGCTGGAGGCAATCGCCGCCCGCGCCGAGGGCTGCGAGGTGCTCGGCATCTCGCTGGTCACCAACCTGGCCGCCGGAATCACCGGCGAGCCGCTCGACCACGCCGAGGTGCTGGCCGCGGGCCGGGCGGCGGCCAGCCGGATGGGCGCCCTGCTGGCACAGCTCGTCCCCCGGCTGTGAACGCGCCGCTGCGTTCCCAGGTCGAAACCTGGATCGCCGACGAAGTCGACGACGCCGCGGCGGCCGAACTACGATCGCTGCTCGACGCGGGCGCCGAGGCAGAGCTCGCCGACCGGTTCGCCGGTCAACTGACGTTCGGCACGGCGGGGCTGCGCGGCAGGATGCGCGCCGGCCCGAACGGCATGAACCGGACCGTTGTCCGCCGCGCAGCCGCCGGCTTGGCGGCCTGGCTGCGGGACAAGGCTGCCGCCGGCGCACGGGTGGTGGTCGGCTACGACGCCCGGCACGGCTCGGCCGAGTTCGCCCGCGACTCGGCGGGGATCTTCGCCGCGGCCGGGTTCGAGGCGGTGTTGCTTCCGCGGCTGCTGCCGACCCCGGTGCTGGCCTTCGCGGTGCAGCACCTGCACGCCGCCGCAGGCGTGATGGTGACCGCGTCGCACAACCCGCCCGCCGACAACGGCTACAAGGTCTACGCCGGCGACGGCGCGCAGATCATCCCGCCCGCGGACGCCGAGATCGAGGCAGCGATCCGGGCGGTCGGCCCGGCGCGGGAGATCCCGCTGTCGGACGACTACGCCGTGCTGGACGAGTCGATCGTGCGCGATTACGTCCGGGCGGTCGCCGGCCTGGTCGGCGACGGCCCGCGGGACGTGCGGATCGTGCACACCGCCCTGCACGGGGTGGGCAACGAGGTGGTTCGCGCGGTGTTCGCGGCCGCCGGGTTCGCGCCGCTGCTCGTCGTGCCCCGCCAGGCCGACCCCGACCCGGACTTCCCCAGCGTCGCGTTCCCGAACCCCGAGGAGCCGGGCGCGCTCGACCTCGCGGTCGAGCAGGCTCGGACGGCAGGGGCCGACCTGGTCATCGCCAACGACCCGGACGCCGACCGGTGCGCGGTCGCCGTGCCCGGCAGCGACGGCTGGCGGACGCTGCGCGGTGACGAGCTGGGCGTGCTGCTGGCAGATGCCCTGCTGCGCAAGGGCGTGCGCGGCACATACGCCACGACGATCGTCTCGTCGACGATGCTGCGGGCGATCGCCGCGCGACATGGCGTGGGCTACGCCGAGACGCTCACCGGCTTCAAGTGGATCTCCCGCGCTGCGCCGGACCTCGTGTACGGCTACGAGGAGGCGCTCGGCTACGCCGTCGCCCCGGATCTGGTGCGCGACAAGGACGGCATCAGCGCGGCGCTACTGGTCGCCGAGCTCGCCGCGTCGCTGAAGGCCGCCGGCTCGTCGCTGCTCGAGCGGCTGGACGAGCTCGCCGCGGAGTACGGCCGCTACGTCACCGACCAGGTCTCGGTCCGCGTCGACGACCTGACGCTCATCGCCGGGCTGATGGCGCGGCTGCGAGCCGACCCGCCACGATCGCTGCTCGACCAGCCGGTCACCGTCACCGACCGCCTGCCCGACGCCGACGTGCTAACGCTGGCCGTGCCCGGCGGCCGGGTCGTCGTCCGGCCCTCCGGCACCGAACCGAAGCTCAAGGCGTACCTGGAGGTCGTCGTCGCGGACGGCTCCGCCGACGAGGCGGCCCGGCGGCTCGGCGCCCTGCGGGCCGAGGTCGCCGAGGTGCTCGGCGTTTCAGTGCAGTCGAGCTAGATCTTCGGGCAGGCGCCGGTGAGCAGGTGGGTCGGGGCGGCCGACCCGGTCGGTTCCGGGGCGCAACCGGTCGCGACCAGCCGGCCGGCGGCATAGCGGAAGGTCTGCCAGAAGTTGTGGCCCTGCGCGTAGTTCGGCTTGTAGTCGTTCGTGCTGCCGATGACGTCCAGGTAGCCGTCGCCGTCGAGGTCGGCGGCGCGCATGGCGCCGGAGTCCGCGGTCGCCTCCGCGCCCTGTGGGTGGACGAGGTGCCCTTCCTGCAGAAGCAGGATCTCGGCGACGCCGGCATGCATCCCCGTCGTGTCGAGCAGGGCGCAGTTGGGGTGCGCGCTTTTCGTATCGCAGGTGACGGATCCGTTCCAGCTATCCCCCTGGGGGGAGATCCACCACTGCACCGCGACGGCGTGGTCGAGCAGTTGCACCACCGGGCGGCTGCGGTAGTCCTGCTGATTCGGGCTCAGCCACAGCGTCACCGCATAGCCGTCGGTCAATTGCTCGGTCTGCTGCGGCCGGCATCCCCACTGCCCGCACTGCGCGGGCATCGGCGCGGCGCGCGAACCGGGCGTCGCTGCCTGCGGGGTCGCCGACACGGCTGGCCTGCTGCCGGACGCTGCGGAACTTGCCGCCGGGTGGCTGGCCGACTCGCATCCGACGAGCATTAGCGCAAGGGCAGCCAGGGCGCACGTGGCCACCCGACCAAGCCACGCGTCGATTCCCGGCATCGGCGCTCCCCTGCCAGCGGGGCAGATCCGTGCCCCGGCGTCAAGTTGACCCCGGACAGGACAGAGATGACGGCATTTTGCGGCCACGAATTGGTAACGATCCGCAGGCACTCAGGCGCGCACAGCTAGCGCACGTCCGCTAACGCACGTCCGCTGACGCGGGCCGCGATGCCGATGGTTCGGCCGCTAACGCCGACCGAACTGCCGATCGCCGGCGTCGCCCAGCCCGGGCACGATGTAGGCGCGGTCGTTGAGCCCCTCGTCGACGCTCGCGGTGAAGACGTGCAGCGGTAGGCCGCTGGCCTCAAGCCGAGCCAGCCCCTCGGGCGCGGCCAGCGCGCAGACGACGGTGATCTGCTCGGCGCCGCGCGCGGCGAGCAAACAGACGCAGTGCAGCAGCGACCCGCCGGTCGCCAGCATCGGGTCGAGCACGAGCACCGCCCGGCCGGCTAGCGACTCCGGCAACGAGGCCATGTACGCGTCCGGCTCGTGGGTCTGTTCGTCTCGTGCGAGCCCGACGAAGCCCATCTGCGACTCCGGGAGGAGGTTGAACGCGGCCTCGGCCATGCCGAGGCCGGCACGCAACACCGGCACGAGTAGCGGCGGATCGGCGAGGGTCGCGCCGAGCGTCGGGCCCACGGGCGTGGTGATCGGCATGGGCTTCGTCGCGAGGTCGCGTGTGGCCTCGTACACGAGCAGCGTGGCCAGCTCGCGCAGCGCGGCGCGGAACTCGGCGTTGCTGCTCCGCTCGTCGCGCATCACGGTCAGTCGGGAGGCGACGATGGGATGGGCGACGACGGTTGTCTGCATGGCGTGCACGCCGCGACACTAACCCTGCGCTGCGCTCGCCCGGGTTCGCGCCCGGTGTGCCCGCACGCGGGCAGGCGAACCGCACGGCGTGTCGCTGCACCAGCGTCGCCGGCCGGGCTCGACGTCCGGAACCGGCAACTGTTGCACAGCGGGAGGTCGTCGTCCGCTCCTAGACTGGTTTGGATGAGCACCACGCTTGCGCCCGTCCTGCACGACGTCACCCGCGACGACGCGTCGCTGCGGCGTTTCCTGTTCGGCCTGCCCGGCGTGGATCAGGTCGGCGCCGAGGCACGGGCGGCGGGGCTCGCCACGCGCAGCATCAAGACGACTGCCAAGGCATGGGCGATCGACACCGCGATCTCGATGGTGGATCTCACCACGCTGGAGGGCGCGGACACGCCGGGCAAGGTGCGCTCGCTGTGCGCGAAGGCGGTGCGCCCCGACCCGGCCGATCCTTCGGTGCCGCCGGTGGCCGCGGTGTGCGTGTACCCGGATCTCGTTGCGACAGCGGTCGACGCGCTGCGCGCCTCGCCGGTGGCGGTGGCCAGTGTGGCGACGGCGTTCCCGTCCGGGCGGGCGTCGCTGGCAACCAAGCTCTCCGACGTGCGGGAGGCGGTGGCCGCCGGGGCCGGTGAGATCGACATGGTCATCGACCGGGGCGCCTTCCTAGCCGGGCGATACCTGCAGGTGTTCGACGAGATCGTCGCAACGAAGAATGCATGTGCAACCGCGCATCTGAAGGTGATCCTGGAGACCGGCGAGTTGGTCACCCTCGACAACGTGCGCCGCGCGTCCTGGCTGGCGCTGCTCGCGGGCGGCGACTTCATCAAGACGTCGACGGGCAAGGTGACGCCGGCGGCCACCCCGCCGGTGGCGCTGGTGATGCTGGAGTCGGTGCGCGACTTCTTTGCGTCGACCGCAGAACTTCGCGGCGTGAAGCTGGCCGGCGGGATCCGGGCCAGCAAGCAGGCCGTGCGCTACCTGGTGATGGTCAACGAGGTCGCCGGCGAGCAGTGGCTGACGCCGCGGCTGTTCCGCTTCGGCGCATCCAGCCTGCTCAACGACCTGCTGGAGCAGCGGCACAAGCTCGCCACCGGCGCCTACGACGGCCCGGACTACGTGACGGTGGATTGACATGAAATTCGACTATGCCCCGGCGCCCGAGTCGCGCGAGATCGCCCGGCTGCGCGCGTCCTACGGCATCTTCGTCGACGGCGCGTTCCGCGACGGTAGCGGCGAGGCGATCAAGACCATCAACCCGGCGAACGAGGAGCCGCTCGCCGAGGTCGCCGAGGCCGGCCCGTCCGACGTCGACGACGCGGTGGCCGCCGCGCGCCGGGCGTTCAAGGTGTGGTCGCGGCTGCCCGGCAAGGAGCGGGCGAAGTACCTGTTCCGCATCGCGCGGGCCATCCAGGAGCGGGCTCGCGAGCTGGCCGTGCTCGAATCCCTCGACAACGGCAAGCCGATCCGCGAGTCGCGCGACATCGACATCCCGCTCGCCGCGGCGCACTTCTTCTACTACGCCGGCTGGGCGGACAAGCTGGCGTACGCCGGATTCGGGCCCGATCCGCGGCCGGTCGGCGTCGCCGGTCAGGTGATTCCGTGGAACTTCCCGCTGCTGATGGCCGCCTGGAAGATCGCCCCGGCACTCGCCTGCGGCAACACCGTGGTGCTCAAGCCGGCCGAGACCACGCCGCTCACCGCGCTGACGCTCGCCGAGATCGTCGCCGACGCCGACCTGCCGCCGGGTGTGGTGAACGTGCTCGCCGGCGGCCCGGCCATCGGGCGGGCGCTGGTCGAGCACCCGGACATCGACAAGATCGCGTTCACCGGCTCCACCGAGGTGGGCAAGCTGATCCAGCGCTCCGCGGCGGGCACCGGCAAGCGGCTCTCGCTCGAGCTCGGCGGCAAGGCGGCGAACATCATCTTCGACGACGCGCCGCTGGACCAGGCCGTCGAGGGCATCGTCAACGGGATCTTCTTCAACCAGGGTCACGTCTGCTGCGCCGGTTCGCGGCTGTTCGTGCAGGAGTCGGTCGTGGACGAGGTGATCGCGGCACTGCAGCGGCGGATCGGCACGCTGCGGCTCGGCGACCCGCTCGACAAGAACACCGACATCGGCGCGATCAACTCCGCTGCGCAGCTGGCGCGCATCCGTGAACTCACGGACTCGGGCGAGGCCGAGGGCGCGGACCGGTGGACGGCGCCGTGCCCACTGCCCGAGCGCGGGTACTGGTTCGCCCCGACCGTGTTCACCCAGGTTTCGCCGGCACACCGGATCGCCCGCGAGGAGATCTTCGGCCCGGTGCTCTCCGTGCTGACCTTCCGCACCCCGGGCGAAGCGGTTGAGAAGGCCAACAACACGCCCTACGGGCTTTCCGCGGGTGTCTGGACGGAGAAGGGGTCGCGGATCCTGTCCATGGCGGCCAAGCTGCGCGCGGGCGTGATCTGGGCCAACACGTTCAACCGGTTCGATCCGGCTGCACCGTTCGGCGGCTACAAGGAGTCCGGCTTCGGCCGTGAGGGTGGCCGGCACGGCCTGGCTCCCTACCTGGACGGCGGGTCGTCCCGTGCCCGCTGAGCCAACAACCAGTAAGCCGCAACGGTTGCGGGTGCGCAAGACATACAAGCTCTACGTCGCCGGTGCATTCCCGCGTTCGGAGTCCGGCCGTTCCTACCCGGTCCGGTCGGCCTCCCGAGAGCTGCTCGCCCATGCGGCGCAGGCCTCCCGCAAGGACGTCCGGGACGCGGTGCGTGCCGCCCGCGCCGCCTTCGGCGGTTGGTCGGGCGCGACTGCGTACAACCGCGGCCAGATCCTCTACCGCATCGCCGAGATGCTGGACGGCCGCCGCGACCAGTTCGCGACCGAGGTCGCCGACGCCGAGGGCATGCCGGCGGCGCGCGCGGGCGCACTGGTCGACGCCGCCGTCGACCGCTGGGTCTGGTACGCCGGATGGGCCGACAAGTACGCCCAGGTCGTCGGCGGAACCAATCCGGTGGCCGGACCCTACTTCAACTTCTCGCTGCCCGAACCGAACGGCGTGGTCGGCGTCCTGGCCCCACAACAGTCGAGCCTGCTCGGCCTGGTCAGCGTGCTCGCCCCGGTCATCGTCACCGGGAACACCGCCGTCGCGGTCGCCGCCCAGGACCGCCCGCTGCCCGCGATCTCCTTCGCCGAGGTGCTCGCCACATCCGACCTGCCCGGCGGCGTCGTCAATCTGCTCACCGGGCTGACCGCCGAGCTCGCCCCCTGGCTCGCCAGCCACCGCGACGTCAACGCGATCGACCTCACCGGCGTCGAGCCGGGCGCGCGGACCGCGCTGCAGCAGGCCGCCGCCGACAACGTCAAGCGCGTCTACGCGCCGGCAGCCGAGGATTGGACGGACGAGCCGGGCATCGAGCGGATCGACGCGTTCGTCGAGACCAAGACCGTCTGGCACCCGATCGGCGTGTGATCGTTCACTCCTGCGATCAAGTTGCCAATTCCTCGCCTGCTCAACGCAACCGCAACTAGATCACGCGACGGCCTCGCGGCCGGGTAGGTTAGCCGCCTATGAGCAGTCCCCTCGACGCGTCGATCGTCCCGATCACCCTCACCGTCAACGGGCGGATCGGTCTCACCCTCTGGGCGCCCCCCTGGGAGGACGAAGAGGGCGAAGAATGGCAGGGATTCCTCGGTGACGGCGCGAAGATCCTGCTCTTCCCGAGCGCCCGCGAGTTGGCCGACTTCGTCGCGTCCGGGGAGGATAACGACCTCTCCGACCACCCGGCCTGGGGCCGGGTCCGCAAGCTCACGCCCGACCAGTTGCGCCCGTCGCCGGACGACAGCTACGACCTCGACCAGGTCTACGACTGGGCGTCGGGCGAGCCCGACCCGGTGAGCGTGTCGTCGCTGGCCAACGTCGTCGACATGGTCGGCAAGATCGCGGACTGCTGCGACGACGGCGCGCTGCGCCGCCTGGTCGCGAACACGCCCGAGTACGAAGACCTGGTCAGCGAGGACGTCAGCTACCAAGGCAAGGACGGCCGCAAGCGCTGGAACGAGCTCGGCGACGTGATCGCCGATAGCTGGGAACGTGCGATCACTCGGGTGGAGAGCTGGCTCGAGTGGCGCGGCGATTTCGCGACGACCGACCTCGACGCAGAGACGATCTGGGACCGCATCGGGGCCGAACCCATCGAGCTGACGCTGTCCGACGCCACCTACCTGACCGTGCGCGGATACCTCGACGGCGAGGTGCTCTTCCTCGGCGAGGACCTCACGGTCGCGGTGTTCAGCGACCCCACAGAGCTCGCCCAGTACTGCCGTACCGCGCGCAGCCACGAACTGACCCGGCTGCCGGACTGGGAGGAGCTCGCCGACGCGGGCGACGAGGAGTTCGAGCCCGCGCTCGACGCCAGCTACGACCTCACCTCGCCGTCGACCCGCGCGGGCGAGGTGCTGCGCGAACTCGCGACGTTCTGCCGGCTCGACGCCGACGCCGACGCGCTGGTCGACCCCGTCGACCCGCAGCGTTGGGACAACCTGGTCGCCGAGGTCGAAACCTGCCTGCAGCCGCAGCGCTGATGCCCGACCTCGATCCGGCGACGATCCCCCGACTGCACGACGCTCTGCTCGCCGGGACGCTGGACGCCGTCGAGCTCACCGAGGCGTATCTGGACCGGATCGCCGCCGTCGACCCGTCCGTGCGCGCGGTGCTCGCCCTTCATCCGGACGCGCTCTCGAACGCTCGAGCCAGCGCCGAGCGTTACCGCGCCGGGGACGCCCGCGGCCCGCTGGACGGTGTCCCGCTGCTGGTCAAGGACAACATCGCGGTCACCGGGCTCCCCACGACGGCGGGGTCACGGGCGCTCGCGGACTCGGCGCCGCCGGACGCGACCCTCGTGCGACGGCTGCGCGCCGCCGGCGCGGTGATCCTCGGCAAGGCGAACCTGTCGGAGTGGGCCAACTTCCGCTGCACCCGCTCGACCAGCGGGTGGAGCCTCATCGGCGGGCAGACGCGCAACCCGCACGCCCTGGACCGCAGCCCGTCCGGCTCGTCGTCCGGCTCGGCCGCCGCGGTAGCCGCGTCGCTCGCGCAGGTCGCGATCGGCACCGAGACCGACGGCTCGATCGTCTCGCCGGCGGCCGTCTGCGGCGTCGTCGGCCTGAAACCGACGCTCGGCGCGGTGCCCGGCGAGGGGATCGTTCCGGTCTCGTCGGCGCAGGACACCGCGGGACCGATCGGCCGGAATGTCGTCGACATCGCGATCACCCAAGCGGTACTGGCCGGCACGCGGCCGTTCGACCTGGCCGGAGCGAGCCTCGCCGGGACGCGGCTCGGGCTGTGGCGGCCGCGCAGATCGGACGACGACACCGACGCCGTGCTCGACGCCGCGGCCGGCATCGCCCGCGACGCCGGCGCGGAGCTGGTCGAGGTACGCCTGGACACCGACGGGATCGGCGCGCTGGAGATGCCGGCGATGTGCGCGGAGTTCCGCCATGAGCTCGACTCCTACCTGGCCGCCGCGCCCGGATCCGGGCCGCGCGACCTGGCCGCGCTGGTCGAGTTCAACCGCCGCGATCCGGACGAGCTGGCGCTCTTCGGCCAGGACCGCTTCGAGCAGGCGCTGGACGCGCCGGGCGTGACCGATCCCGCTCATCGGGCGCGGCGCGCGCAGGCGCGCGAGCTGGCCCGCCGGGCAATCGACGCCCCGCTCGCGACGCACCGCCTCGACGCCATCGTCACGCTCGCGAACAACCCCGCCTGGCCGATCGACTACGCCGCCGGTGACGACTACCGCGTCGCCACCGCGACCCCGGCCGCGGTGGCGGGGTACCCGTCGGTGACGATTCCGGCTGGTTTCGTCGGCACACTGCCCGTCGGAATCAGCTTCCTCGGCGGCCACGGCCAGGACGGGTGGCTGCTGCGGCTGGCGAGCGCGTTCGAGCAGCGGGCGGCTGCCCGACGGCCCCCGCAGATCGGGTAACGCGGCACAGCGTGCCGCTCGTCGGCCGAGTCGGCGGCCATCACGCGCTCTGCGCCAGCGCGCGGCGGACCTCCGGCGCCACCGACCGCGCCGCGTCGGCGTCGGCGTCCTCGACCCGAGTCTGCGACGCCCGCTCGGCGTCGACCCGGGCCGCATACTGAGCGGTCTCCGACTCGCGCGTCGCGGCGTCCCAGCCGAGCACCCGTCCGATCAGCTCGGCGACCGCCGGCGCCGACTCGATGCCGCGGTGCGGGTACTCGATCGAGATACGGGTGCGCCGGGCCAGCACATCCTCTAGGTGCAGCGCGCCCTCGTGGGTGACCGCGTAGCGGATCTCGGCCATCAGGTAGTCCGGCGCGCCGGGCACGGTCTGCAGCAGCGCACGATCGGCCAGGCCCGGCTCGAGCACGTCGCGGATCATCGAGCCGTACCGATCGAGCACGTGGGTCACCCGGTAAGGGTGCAGCCCGTACTCGGCGGCGAGCGCCTCGACCTGGTTGCGCATGGCGAAGTACCCGTCCGCGCCGAGCAGCGGCACCTTGTCGGTGCACGACGGCGCGACCCGCACCGGCAGGTCATCGGCGCCGGCGTCCACGGCGTCGGCGGCCATCACCCGGTAGGTGGTGTACTTGCCGCCCGCGATCGAGATCAGCCCGGGAACCACCCGGGCCACATCGTGCTCGCGGGAGAGCTTGGAGGTTTCTTCCGACTCGCCGGCGAGCAGCGGTCGCAGCCCGGCGTAGACACCCTCGATGTCGTCCTGGGTCAGCGGCGTGACGAGCACGCGATTGACGTGCTCGAGCAGGTAGTCGATGTCGGATCGGGTGGCCGCCGGGTGAGCCAGGTCCAGCTGCCAGTCGGTGTCGGTCGTGCCGATGAGCCAGTGATTCTTCCAGGGGATGACCAGCAGCACCGAGGTCTCGGTGCGCAGGATCAGGCCGGCGTCACCGACGATCTTCCGCCTCGGCACGACGAGGTGCACGCCCTTGGACGCGCGGACCTCGAACCGGCCGCGGCCGCCCGACATCGCCTGGATCTCGTCGGTCCAGACGCCGGTGCAGTTCAGGACGACGCCGGCGCGCACAGTGGTTTCGCGGCCGTCCTCGCTGTCGCGCACCTCGACGCCGACGACCCGGTCGGACTCCCGGGCGAAGCCCACCGCGCGGGTCGAGGCGCGCACGACCGCGCCGTACCGGGCGGCGGTGCGAGCGACGGTGAGCGTGTGCCGCGCGTCGTCGGCCTGCGCGTCGAAGAAGCACACCGCGCCGATCAGCGCGTCCCGGCGCAATCCGGGGAAGGTCCGCAGCGCCGCTGCCCTGGTCAGGTGCTTCTGCGGCGGCACGCTGCTGCGTCCGCCCATCGTGTCGTAAAGGGCCAGGCCGCTTGCGACGTAGGGTCGCTCCCACCCCCGGTGGCTGAGCGGGTACAGGAAGGGCACCGGTTTGACCAGGTGCGGCGCGAGGTGGTTCGTGATCAGATCGCGCTCCCGCAGCGCCTCGCGGACCAGGCCGAACTCCAGCTGTTCCAGGTAGCGCAGCCCGCCGTGGATCAGCTTCGACGACCGGCTGGACGTGCCCGAGGCGAAATCGCGCATCTCGATCAGGGCCACGGTGAGCCCGCGGGTCGCGGCGTCGAGGGCGGCGCCGGCTCCGGTCACCCCGCCGCCGACGACCACCACGTCGAACGAGTCGGTGGCCAGCCGCCGCCAGGCGGCCTCGCGGTAGTTGCCGTCCAGCCGGGATGCCGCGCCGCCGCGCGGGATCGTCGGCGCCGGATCCTCCGCCACTCGGGCAACGCTAGCGTGTCCAGCCCGGAAGAAGGTTGCCGCCTTGCCGTCGACAACGTTCCGCGCAGGGCCGTGCGTCCGTACCGTGAGGGCGTGATGATGCGACGGGCGGCGCTGATCGGCGCGGCCGCGGTCGCCGGCATCTCGGTGGCCGGGACCTCGGTCGCCGGGTGTGGCGCGCCGCCGGCGCTCAAGCACGCCTGTGCCGGCGGCTCGGCGGCCGCGCCGTGCGGCGGCATCCACCATCACGCCAACTCGACGACGGCACCGGCCGTCAACGGCCCCGACGCGGCGGTGAACCCGTCGGTTGTGCCGTCCGGCACGAACCCCAAGACCGGTCCGCCGATCCTCATCCCGGGACGCCTCGTCGGAGCTGCGCCGCCGGACGCGCCGCTCCGGCTCGCGCTGATCCTCGAGCCAGGCACGGCCGAGAGCGCCCGGCAGCAGGTGGCACGGGTGCTCGCGGCCGCCGGCTTCACCGTCACCGCGAGCCTGCCCGGCGAAGTGCACTTCACCGGCACTGCGGCGAAGGTGGCCGGCTTCTTCGACGTCCACCTCCAGGGCTACCGGCTGCCCGACGGAGCCCTGGAGGTGGTTGCCGCTACCACCCCGCGGCCGCCTGCATCGATCTCCGCGTCGGTCTCCTCGGTAACCGGATTCTTCCTGCCGGGCCAGCGCCAGTCCGGCGGCCGGGGCTGATTCCGGCCACCGGCTACCGGGGCGCTGGCCAGCTACCGGGGCGCTGACTAGCCGATCGTGTACTTGTACGGGATGGCGGCCAATTCCTCACCGGCCGGGATCGCCTGGCCGAACGGGGAGAGCGACGAGGCGTCGTCGAGGTAGAGCGTGCCGCTCACCACGGTCCCCGGCTTGCCCGACGGCGTGATCGTCACGTAGATCGTCGTGGTCTGCCCCGGCCCGACGATGACCGGAGTGAACGTCCCACCCTGGCCGGCCTCGACCGCCCAGAAGTCGCCGGTCGTCGAGCCGGTCGCCCGGTCGAACGCCTTGGTCGTCGCGGCCATGGCCAGGTTCACCGTCGCGGGAGGCGCGGGCGCGGTGAACGGCCCGATCAGCGCCGGACTGATCATCCAGTCGCCCGGCGTGACCGGCGAGCCGGTCCAGGTGCCGTGCGCGGTGTTGCCGGTGTTGATGGCGCCGAGGTCCGGGTCGCCGTTGAGGTCACCGCCCAGGTTGCCGAGGTACGGCGCCCAGTCGAACGTCACCGGTGCGGTGGCCTCGGCGGCCGCGTTCAGCACGGTGGTCTCGGTCGGCACGATCCACTGCGGGGTGGCCACGCTGGCCGGTCCCCGCGGCAGGGTGAGGTTCGTCGCCGGGGTGTAGGACGGCAGCTCGATCGTCGCAGTCGAGTTCAGCCGCGGGTCGACGAAGTAGGTCTCCGGAGCCGGGCCGTTGTTGTGCACGGTCACCGTCGCCGTGACTGGCTTGCCGGCGGGCAGCTTGGTCGCCGCGCTGTCCGGCAGCCCGCTCACCCGTGGGGTCACCGCCGCCAGGCTGACCGTGCCGGCGAACGTGGTGGTCAGCGCGGTGCCGGCGACCGGGTTGGAGAACTCCGCGACGAGCGTCCACCGGCCGGGCGCCGGATCCAGGGCGTGGGCGCGGGCGCCCCGCTCAGTCACCGTGATCGGGCCGTTCGGGCCGGTCCCAACGATGAGCTGGTTGCTCGCGTGCCCCACCGTCTCCCCGCTCGGGTCGACCAGGAACAGGTTGTAGTCGTCGACGGCCCCCGCCGTGATTGCGGTCTGGACATCCAGCGCCTGCTGGCCGGCCGGCACGTCGAACTGGTAGAACTTCGTGTCCGCCGGCGCGCCGCCACGCCCGTTGCCGCCGGTCACCGTGGTGCGGAAGCTTCCGGCGCCGCCAGCCAGCGGGACCAGGCTGCGCAGGCTGATCGGGATCGAGGTTTGCCGGCCGAACGGCGCGCTGAGCACCAGCGCCGCGCTGAGGTCACCCGGGGCCCACGGGGTGACGGTGTGCACCGTCACCGTCTGCACGGCGCCCGGTGCCAGCGTGATCGACGCGGGCGAGACCTGGCCGAACGGCTGGTAGTTCGCCACCGCGGCCTGGAACCGGACCGGACCCTCGTAGCCGCCGGATGCGGCGGGTACGTCGGTGATGATCGCCGTCCAGGTGCCGAACGCCGGATAGCGCACCTCGACCGCGCCGTGGTTACCGGTGCCCTGCGGCAGGCTGTACGCCTCCAGCTGACCCAGCGGGTCGAGCAGGGTGAGGTCGAGGCTGGAGTCGTTTGTCGGCGCGGCGATGTTGGCCGCCAGTCGGGAGGCGCCGACCGGCACCCGGAAGGTGAGCTTCTCGACGTTCAGCCCGTTGAAGTGCTCGCTGTTCGTGCCGAGGGTGACCGTGGTCGTGCGCACCGGCTGGTAGGCGCCGAGAGTGCGCCCGGAAAGCCGCACTGTCTGGGTGCTCTGCCCGGTGTTGGTTACCCGCACCCGGAAGTTCTCGGCCGTGCCCGGCGCGGCGGTGGCGGCCAGCTGGCTGGTGTCGGTGAGCAGGGTGCTGCCGGTCGGCTTGGGCGAGCCGTCCGGGGTGCGCACCGACATGGCGGCCTGCACGGCCTTGTAGGCGTCGAGCAGGCCGCTGCCCTGCTCGTAGCCGGGGTGGCCGAGGTCGTCGGCGGTCGAGAGGATGATCTGTTTGATCAGCGCTGGTGTCGGGCTGGCGCCGTGGTGGGTGTTGCGGTAGGCCTGGATGACCAGGGCCGCGGTGGCGGAGGTGAGCGGCGCGGCCTCGCTGGTGCCGCCGCTGATGGCGGCGCCGTACGTGCCCTTTTTCGGGTTGTACAGCGTCCAGTTCAGGTCGCCGGGCGCGGTGATGTTGGGGCTCTTGACGCCTTCGGTGATCCCGCCGGAGCTGAGCGCGCTCATGTTGTTGTTCACCCAGCCGGTGGCGCCGACCTCGGTGTAGTTGGCGATGTCGGCCTGTGCATAGGCGCGGAACGTGGTGGAGGCGGCGGCGCTGATGACGTCCGGGTCGGTGGACGGGGAGCCGACCGTGTTAGTCGGCCCGGCGTCGCCGGTGGAGACCACGACCGTCGTCCCGGCCTCGATCGCCTGCTGGTCGGCCTGGCGGATCAGGTCCACGGTGGTGTCCGGCAGCGGGTTGTAGCCGAAGGACTGGTTGAGCACGTCGACGTGGTCGACCGTGACCGCGTAGTCGATCGCCTCGAGCAGCGCGGACGTGGTGGCGGCCAAATTGCCCTCGGGGAACACCTTCAGGCCGACCAGGCTGGCGCCGGGCGCGGCGCCCTCGACCCGGAACTTGCAGCCGTTGATCGTGAAGATCTGGTTGCCCTGCGCGGCGACCGAGCTGGCGTCCAGAATGGCCTCGCCGCCGAAGCTGCCGTCGTTGACCGAGCCTTCGCCGGTGAAGTCCTTGTAGTCGACGAACACGTGCGAGCCATCGCTCCGGATGAAGCCGGGTTCGTCGACGTTCGTCTGCTCGGCCATGTAGGCGACCGTGACGTCCTTTCCGGTGATGCCGAGGCCGGCGGCGGTCTGCTCGTTCGGGTTGGTCGATTTGGCGTGGATGACTGACAGCGCCTCGGGATCGAGTTCGACGCCGTCCGGGCCGGGTTGGCAGTTGGGCATGCCGGTCGGCGGCTGCTGCACCACCGGCTCACGGATCGGTACGGTCGCGTCGGGCACCACCGCGGCGACGTTCGGGTCGGCAGCGAGCCGGCTCGACTCGGCCGGCGACACGGTGGCCGCGACGCTGTTGAGCAGCGAGTAGGAGCGGACGTGCTTGGCGCCGGTGTGCTCGAGATCGTTGATCACCGGGCTCTGGTTGGCGGCCACCGCGCCGGCCCGGGCGTGCGTATTGGGGCGCGTCGCCGGGATGTTCTGGAACTGGTTCTTCATCACGACGATGACGTTCTTGCTCACGTCCTGCGCCAGGCCGGCCGCCGCCGGCGCGCTGAGCGCAGGCAGGCCGCCCGCGGGTGTCGGCGGCGGGGCGGCCTGCGCCACCCCGGTGCTGACACCGACGACGAGGAGTCCGGCGACCAGCAGAGCCGTCAAACGCCGTGCGCGCATGATCAACCACCCCTCAGACGTTCCGCCGATCGGGCACGAGCCAGGCGGGCACGAGCCACCCACAGCTGGCACTGAGCGCATTGCGACGCAGCGCGGCCGACACCGGCCGCATCGCCTCGATTGCCAGCGGTCTCCCGTCCGTCCGGGCGGCCGCGCGTCCGGTAGGCCTGCAGTGGTGCAACCACCCCGCCTGAGCAGCCAGCCGCCGTCGGCCATGCTCGTGCGCCGGGCAAGGCTTGTCAAGGCTTGTCAACGCTTGTCAACGCTTGTCAGGCTTGTCGGGGCTTGTTAGGACTGGCGCTGGCACCGGTCGGGCACTGTCATAGTTGGCGCGTGGGCAGGATGCGGACGCGCGGGAGCCGGCGTCGCGTCGCCGCCCTCGGTACCGCCGGACTCGTCTTGCTGGCCGCCTGCGACGCGCCGTCGACGACGGCCGCGCGGCCGACTCCGTCGACGTCCGCCCGCGCGGCATCGTCGACCTCTGTCCGCCCAAGCCGCGCACCGCGCAGTTCGATGACCCGGCCGCCCCGAAGCGGCCCGACGCGCCCGCCCGCACCGTCCTCGACCTCCCGGCCGGTTCCGACCCGTAGCACGCCGCGTGCTGACCCGACCTCGGCCCGGCTGGCCCGGATGAGCGAGGTCCAGCGGGTCGGGCAGCTGTTCATGGTGGCCGGCTCGACGTCCGGCGTGGACCGATCGGTGGCGAGCGCGGTCACCGGCTACCACGTCGGTTCGGTGATCTTGATGGGCGACGATCCGGTGAGCCTGAACGACGTGGCGAGCGTGTCGACCCGGCTGCAGCGGCTGGCCGGGCCGGTCGGGCTTCTGCTTGCCACCGACCAGGAGGGCGGTCAGGTGCAGCGGCTGCGCGGGCCGGGGTTCTCGCCGATGCCCAGCGCGCTGGAGCAGGGGCAGCTGGCACCGGCCGTCCTGCAGGCCGAGGCTCGGACGTGGGGTCAGCAGCTGCACGCAGCAGGCGTCAATCTCGACCTCGCCCCCGTCATGGACACCGTCCCGAGCCCGGGCTACGCGTCGGCCAACCCACCGATCGGCGCGCTGGACCGCGAGTTCGGTTACGACCCGGCGACCGTCGCGGCGCACGGCGTCGCCTTCGCCCGGGGGCTGGCCGAGGCGGGCGTCGGTGCGACGCTCAAGCACTTCCCCGGGCTGGGCCGGGTCACCGGCAACACCGACACCACCAGCGGCGTCACCGACCCGGTGACCGGTCCGGGCGACTCGTACCTCGCGCCGTTCGCCGCGGCCGTCAAGGCCGGCGCCGGGTTCGTGATGATGTCGACCGCCGTCTACCCGCGGCTGGATGCCGCGCACCCGGCCGCGTTTTCGCCGGCAATCATCGGCGGGCTGCTACGCGGCAAGCTCGGCTTCGGCGGCGTCGTTGTCAGCGACGACCTGGGGGCGGCGCAGCAGGTGGCGTCCTACCCGGTCGCCGAGCGGGCCGTGGACTTCGTGGCCGCCGGCGGCGACATCGTGCTCACCGTGGACGCGGGACAGATCCCCGCGATGGCCGGCGCGGTGCTGGCGCGGGCCCAGGCCGACCCGGCGTTCCGCGCGCTGGTCGACGCGGCGGCACTGCGCGTGCTGCGAGCCAAGCAGGCACTCGGCCTGGCGTGACGGGCCGTCCGTCCAACGCCAGCGGTCACACCTCCATGCCCGTCATCCGGGCCAGCGCCGCGGCGGCTGCCTCGTTGCGCCTGGCCAGGTCGGCGAGCGCGACGGCGAGCCGGCGCGACCACTCGGTGAGCTCGACCGGTTCGGTGCGCAGCACGATGCCGCCCACCTCGTGGCCGATCGTCGCGGTGGCCGGCGCCCTCTCGTCCGGCCGGCGCAGCGTGAACCGCTGTTCGCCCAGCCGCACCGACACCTCGACCACGGGAGCCTCCCCGCCCCGCAGCCGGCCCAGCATCGACTTGCGCCGCTGCACCTCGACGTAGCCGGGTGGCAGCGCGTCGCTGAGTGAGTTCAGCAGGAATCCCGCGTAGACGTTGAGGTCCAGGCTCTGCCGGCTCACCACGGCGGCGAGCAGGTTCACGTTCTCCGGCTCGCTCATGTCATCAACGCCGCGTACCCGGGCTTGATCACCTTGTTGATGAGCGCCAACCGCTCGTCGAACGGGATGAACGCGCTCTTCATCGCGTTGATCGTGAACCATTGCAGGTCGGCCCAGCCGTAACCGAACGCGTCGACGAGCAGCGACATCTCGCGGGTCATCGACGTGTTGCTCATCAGCCGGTTGTCGGTGTTGACCGTCACCCGGAAGTAGAGCCGCCGCAACAACCCGATCGGATGCGCCGCGATCGACGGCGCCGCCCCGGTCTGCACGTTCGACGACGGGCACATCTCGAGCGGGATCCGCTTGTCGCGGACGTACTGCGCGAGCCGGCCGAGCGTGTAGTCGTGCGCCGGGTCATCCGACACGTCGACGATGTCGTCGGTGATCCGCACGCCGTGGCCGAGCCGGTCCGCGCCGCACCACTGGATCGCCTCCCAGATCGACGGCAGCCCGAACGCCTCGCCGGCGTGGATGGTGAAGTGGAAGTTCTCCCGACGCAGGTACTCGAACGCGTCCAGGTGCCGGGTGGGCGGGAAGCCCGCCTCGGCGCCGGCGATGTCGAAGCCGACCACGCCCCGGTCGCGGTAGATCACCGCCAGCTCGGCGATCTCCCGAGACCGGGCGGCGTGACGCATCGCGGTGAGCAGCGCGCCGACCCGGATCCGCCTGCCGCGCCGGGCCGCCGCGGCCTCCCCTTCCCGGAAGCCGGCGAGCGTCGCGTCGACCACCTGCTCGAGGGTGAGCCCGCGCTCGACGTGCTGTTCCGGCGCCCAGCGCACCTCGGCGTACACGACGCCGTCGTCGGCGAGGTCCTCCGCGGCTTCGCGGGCGACCCGGGCGATCCCCTCCGGCGTCTGCATGACCGCGACCGTGTGCCGGAAGGTCTCCAGGTAACGCTCCAGCGAGCCGGAGCCCGCCGCCTCGCGGAACCACTGGGCGAGCTTGTCCGGGTCGCTGGCCGGCAGCGCGTCGTAGCCGATCGGGCCGGCCAGCTCGACGACCGTCTCCGGCCGCAGCCCACCGTCGAGATGATCGTGCAGCACCACCTTGGGGGCCGACCGGATCGTGTCGGGATTGAGCGGGCTGGCCATGCTTGCACCGTATCCCCTGGCCCCGGCCACCGTCCTCAGCGAGCGAGCCGGCCGAGCAGCGCCGATGCGGCGGCGATGCCTGCCACGGCGGCGCCGGTGAGCACGGCGAAATCCAGCCACAGGTTCGTCGGCTGCCCGATGAGCAGCCCGCGCAGCGCGGAGACCTCGTAGCTCAGCGGGTTCCCGCGGCTGATCACGCGCAGCCACCCGGGCATGAGCGCCAGCGGGTAGAGCGCGCTGGAGGCGAAGAAGAGCGGCATCGTAATCGCCTGCCCGATGCCCATCAGCCGGTCGCGCTTGAGCACGATCCCGGCGATCGTCACCGAAAGGCAGGAGAAGAACGCCGCCCCGAGCACCACGACGACGATCACACCCAGCAGCCGCAGCGGGTTCCACGTCATCCCGACACCGAGCAACGCGGCGACGATGACCACGACGACCGCCTGCGACACCGCGCGAATGCCGGCGGCAAACGCCTTGCCCGAGACGAGCGCCGCACGCGGCGTCGGCGTCACGAGCAGCTTTGTCAGCACGCCGGCGTCACGCTCCCAGATGATCTGGATGCCGTAGAAGATCGCGATGAACAGCGCTGATTGGGCGATGATTCCGGGTGCGAGGTAGTCGAGGTAGCGGACGTGGCCGGTGGGGATCGCCCTGATCCGGCTGAACGTCTCGCCGAAGACGACCAGCCACAGGATCGGCTGGATCGCCCTGGTGAGCAGTTCGCTGCGGTCGTGGCGCAGCCGCTGCAGCTCGACCAGGCAGAACGTCGCGATCCGCGAGCCGAGCCTGGTCAGTGGCGACGGGACGTGCTGGCGGTCAGCCCATACGGCGGGCGGTGCGGCGGGTGCTGCGGACACTGCGCAACCCTCCTCTCTCCTCCTCGGTGAGACTGTCACCGGTGTGGTGGCGGAAGACGTCTTCGAGGCTGGCGCCAGGGCCGAGCGCAACCTTCAGCTCGGTCGGCGTCCCGACAGCGCGCAGCACCCCGCGGTGCATCAGCGCGACCCGGTCGCACAGCGCATCCGCCTCCTCCATGTAGTGCGTGGTGAGCAGCACGGTCATGCCGTACTGGTCCTGCATGTCGCGCACCCGGGTCCATACGCTGTCGCGGGCCACCGGATCCAGCCCGACAGTCGGCTCGTCGAGCACCAGCAGCGCCGGCCGGTTCACCAGCGCCTGCGCCAGCTCCAGGCGGCGCACCATGCCGCCCGAGTAGGTGGCGGCGAGCCGGTCGGCGGCATCGGTGAGGTCGACGATGGCGAGCACCTCGGCCACCCGGGCGGCCCGTTCCCGGCGCGGCACGTCGAAGAGGCGGGCGAACCACGCGACGTTCTCCCGGCCGGTGAGCGCACCTTCGATGGACAACTGCTGCGGCACGTAGCCGAGCAGCCGGCGCACCGCCATCGCCTGCCGCCGAACGTCCCGGCCGAGGACGTGGATCGTCCCCTGCTGCAAGGGCAGCAGCGTGTTCAGCAGCCGGATCGTGGTGGTCTTGCCGGCGCCGTTCGGACCGAGCAGTCCGAACGCCTCACCGGGCTCGACGGTGAGGTCGAGGTGATCGATGGCCACATGCTCGCCGAACCGGTAGCTGACTCCCTCCAGAGCGATCGCTGCTTCTCTTGCGTCGCCGTGGCCCTCGCGTGCGCTCGGGCCACCCGTGCCGGTCGGCACGGCGCGACGCGGGCTCTTCGCGCGAGCGCTCATCGCGCTGCAGCCGCCAGTCGCTCTGCGAGCCGGGTCAGCGCGGGCAGGGCCGACTCGATCGCCTCGCGGTCCCCTGCCGCTAGCTCACCGAGGGCGTGCGCGGCGAGAGCCGCGCGGCGGTCGCGCCACGCCTCGACGCGCCGGCGGGCGGCCGCGGTGAGGGTGAGCCGGGCGACCCGCCGATCAGCCGGGTCGGCGATGCGGCGCAGGAGGCGCAGCTCGGTGAGCTGGCCGACCAGCGTCGAGACGGTGTTCGCCGCCAGGCCCAGCTCGGCCGCGGCGTCGGCCACCGAGGTCTCCGGCTGGCGGCGGATCAGCCGCAGCAGCTCCACCTGCGAGCCGGTCAGCCCGGTCGTCAGCGGCCAGGGCTGGCCTGCGCTGCGGCGGGCATGCCGGCGCAGCAGACCGAGCGCCGCGAACAGCTCCTCGGCCAGCGCCAGATCGTCCGCGTTCGGCACGGCACTCGTCACGCCCAAACACGATACCTCTGTCGCAGAGCTAACGGCTAGCAACTATGGATGGACGGCGATCTGCACCGCCAGGAACTGCTCCGGCGCGGCCTGCAACACGCGCAGCCGGGGATCACCGACCGCGAGCAGCCGGCCGGTCCGCAGCGCAGTCAGCGGCGCCAGGCGCGGGTCGGCGAGCACGGCGTCGACGGCGGCCCGGTCCCCGCCGCAGACCAGGGCATCGAGGCTCGCCGCCTCGGGCAGGAGTACTCGGGCCGCCGTGTCGGCAGCCTCGGCGAACGCCGCCCGGGCCTGGTTGGCGCGGCGCCGGGCGAAGCGCTGCTGCGACCAGCCGCCGGCCTTCGTGGCGCCCTGCACATACGCCGCGCCGACCTTCGACGCGACGAGCGCGTCGCCGTCGAAGACGCCGGCCGCGTACCCGCCGCGACGCACGAGCAGCACGCCGACTCGCCGGCGCTGCGCGACGTGGACCTGCAGCGCGGTGAGCGGCAGGGCGGCGAAATCGGCCAGCGGCGGGAAGGGCACCTCGACCCACGCGCGTGAGCCGTCCGAGGCAGTGACGACCACCTGGGTCTCATACCCGCTGGTGGTGAGCGCCCCATGCCGCTCGGCGAACCCGTCCAGCCAGCGCGACAGGCGCGACGCCGGAACGCTCACCCGGCGGGCGTCGGGCGGTGGGGCGTTCAGCCGGGGATCCGGTCGATGACGAGCGGGGACGGGGAGCTCGGGCCGTCCACCTCGATCGCGCCGTCCAGTGCGGCGAGCGCGGACTCGAATCGCGTCGGGTCGTCGGCGTGCAGCTCCAGCAACGGCTGGCCGGCCCGGACGTCGTCGCCGGGCTTGGCGAACAGCACCACTCCGGCGGCCGCTGAGACGGCATCCTCCTTGCGTGCCCGCCCCGCGCCGAGCCGCCACGCCGCGATGCCGACCCGGTATGCGTCCAGCCTGGTGAGCATGCCCGATGCCGGCGCCGGCACGACCTGCCGCTCCCGCGCCACGGGCAGCGGGGCGAGCGGATCGCCGCTCTGGGCGCTGATCATCGCACGCCACGCGTCCATCGCCCGCCCGTCACGCAGCACGTCGGCGGGGTCGACGTCGGACACGCCGGCGCTGGCGAGCATCTCCGCCGCGAGCGCCAGCGTCAACTCGACCACGTCGGGTGGGCCACCACCGGCGAGTACCTCCACCGCCTCGGCCACCTCCAGCGCGTTGCCCGCCGTACGCCCGAGCGGGGTCGACATGTCGGTGAGCAGGGCGACCGTCCGCACCCCCTGCGCGCTGCCCAGCTCGACCATGACGCGAGCCAGCTCCCGGGCCGCATCGACGGATTTCATGAACGCGCCCGAGCCGACCTTCACGTCGAGCACCAGTGCGGCCGAGCCCTCCGCCAGTTTCTTGCTCATGATCGAGCTGGCGATGAGCGGGATCGACTCGACGGTTCCGGTGACGTCGCGCAGCGCGTACAACTTGCGGTCGGCGGGTGCGAGGCTCTCGCCGGCCGCGCAGACGACGGCGCCCACCGAGCGCAGCTGGGCGAGGAACTCGTCGTTGGACAGCGTCGCGCGCCAGCCGGGGATGGACTCGAGCTTGTCCAGCGTGCCGCCGGTGTGGCCGAGGCCGCGTCCGGAGAGCTGCGGCACCGCTGCGCCGCAGGCCGCCACGAGGGGCGCCAGCGGAAGGGTGATCTTGTCGCCGACCCCGCCGGTGGAGTGCTTGTCGGTCGTCGGCCGCGGCACGCTCGAGAGGTCCAGCCGCTCACCGGACCCAATCATCGCCGCCGTCCAGCGGGCCAGCTCGTCCGGGGCCATGCCGTTGAGCAGGATCGCCATGGCCAGCGCGGCCATCTGCTCCTCGGCCACCGCGCCGCGGGTGTAGGCGTCAATCACCCAGTCGATCTGCTCGTCCGGGATGCGGCGCCCCTCGCGCTTGGCGACGATCACGTCCACCGCCGCGAATCGCTCGGTCATGGCAGGTCTTCGCGGCCGAACGCCCGCGGCAGCAGGTCGATCAGCGGCTCGGGGCCGTCGACCGTGTCGACCAGCAGGTCGGGGCCGCCGTGCTCCCAGAGCAGCTGGCGGCAGCGTCCGCACGGCATCAGCACCCCGCCGTGGAAGTCGACGCACGCGAAGGCCACCAACCGACCGCCGCCCGTGGCATGCAGCGCCGAGACCAGCCCGCACTCGGCGCACAGGCCGATCCCGTACGACGCGTTCTCGACGTTGCAGCCGACCACCACCCGCCCGTCGTCCACGAGCGCCGCCGCCCCGACCGGGAACTGCGAGTACGGCGCGTAAGCGCGGCCCATCGCCTCGAGCGCGGCGCGCCGCAACGCCGCCCAATCGACGCCCTCCATGGGGCTCAACCCGTGTACGGTTCGCCGTCAGCCGCCGGAGGGCTCACCTTACCGACGAGGCCGGCGACCGCGAAAATAGTGACGAGATAGGGCAGCGAAAGCCAGAAGAACGCCGGGATGCTCACCGGCGTGTTGTTCGAGAAGAGCGGTTGCATCTCCAAAGTGAACCCGAACAGCAGCGCTGCAGCCAGCGCGCGCACCGGCTGCCACCGCCCGAAGATCAGAGCGGCCAACGCGATGTAGCCCTTGCCAGAAGTCATGCCCGCCGCGTTCTGCTGGAAGGCAATTCCGGAACCCACCGTGAAAAACGCACCGCCCAGCCCGGCGATCATGCCGCCGATGATGACGTTGCGGTAGCGCGTCCAATACACCCGGATGCCGACGGTCGCCGCCGCCCGCGGGTGCTCGCCGACCGCCCGGGTGCGCAGCCCCCAGCGGGTGCGGAACAGCGCGACCGAGATCACGATCACGATCACGTACATGCCGTAGACGATCCAGTTGGTGTCGAACAGCACGGCGCCGAGGATCGGGATGTCGCGCAGCCCGGGGATTGCGTGATTCGCCATGGTCAAGTGCGCGCTGCCGCCGACGTTGTTGTACAGCGCGGAGTTACTGGCCATGAACGCCTGGAAGAGGTAGCCGGTCAGACCGAGCACGAGCAGGTCGAGCACGACGCCCAGCACCACCTGGTTGACGAGGAACTTGATCGCGAACACGGCGAGCAGCGCCCCGATCAGCCCCGCCGCCACCACGGCCGCGATCACACCCGCGCCGAGGTTGTCGGCCAGGCTGGCCGCCAGCGCCCCAGCGAACGCGCCGATGAGCATCTGCCCCTCGATGGCGATGTTGATGACGCCGGACCGCTCACACATCACGCCGGACATCGCGCCCAGGATGATCGGCACAGCGAATATCAGCGAGCCGCTGAGCAGACCCTCGATGTCGATCTTGCCCACCGAACCGGTGCCGGCCCAGAAGAAGAAGCCGAGCACGAACAGTACCCCGACGACGGAGCTCACCCAGCGCATCGCCCACCTGGAGAATCCGTGTGCGAGGTGCCAAACGCCGAGCGCACAGATGATCGCGCCGCAGGCGATCGCCGCGGTCCCGCCGGGGATGCGCAGCGTCGGGATCGAGATGCTGTCGCCGGGGTCGGACAGCAGGAAGACTGCGTTGCCCGAGTTGGCCCCCCACCCGAAGCCCAGCGCGGTGAACAGCCCGATCGCGACGATGGCCGCCCCGGTCAGCCGCTGGCGGCGGCGCGGCAGGCGCGCCACGACCTCGCGGGTGACGACGAGTTCCTGCACCTCGTCGACGGCGGCCGTCCTGTCACTCATATTCGCTCCACACGCTGTCGCTGGGCGATATTTCGGGGTCCCCGCGAAGTTGTCGAGCGTTCTGGGCGAGAGAACTTCGTGGGGTGTTCATGCTCCCCAGCCCTTCGCGAGCTGCCCACCGCCGCCGCGGGACTCGCGCAACCGGAAGATCAGGCGCACTAACTGCGGCGCCGCGATGAACAAGACGATGACCGCCTCCATCACCTGCGGCAACTGCTGCGGGACGCCGATGCCCACCGCCGCCTGGCCACCGGCGTTCAGCGCTCCGAACAACAGCGCGGCGAGCACCGTGCCGGTCGGCGTAGCGAGACCGAGCAGTGCCACGGTGATCCCGTCGAAGCCGACGTTCGCATCGATCGTGGCGGTGACCTGCCCGCTGTTGCTGTGCCCCAGCACCTCGTACGCGCCGGCCAGCCCCATCAGCAGCCCAGATATCAGCATCACCCACAGGTAACTGCGTGCCACGCTCATCCCCGCCGTGCGAGCGGCGAACTGGTTGGCCCCGACGGCCCGCAGCCGGAAGCCCAGTGTCGAGCGGCTCAGCAGCCACCAGCAACCGACCGCGGCGGCCAGCGCCAACAGGAAGCCGATGTTGGCCGGCTCGCTGTCACCGAGCAGGTGCGGCAGGTACGCCGAGTTGTCGATCTGCTTGGAAATGCCGTTGTTCTGCCCCGGGTTCTTGTACCAGTTGAGCGTGAGGATGTAGGCGAGCACGTAGAACGCGATGTAGTTGAGCATGATCGTGGTGATCACCTCGTGTGCGCCCGTCCATGCCTTCAGCGCGCCCGCGATCCCGGCCCAGATCAGCCCACCCAGCGCGCCGGCAAGCACAGCGACGATCACGTGTAGGCCTGGCGGCAAGTGCCACGCGAACCCGACGTAGCCGGCCAGCGCCGCGCCGGTCAGGACCTGCCCCTGCCCACCGATGTTGAACAGCCCGGCGCGGAAGGCGATCGCGACCGCCAGGCCGGCGAAGATCAACGGTGTGGCCCGGCTGATCGTCTGCGATATCGGGTAGAGGATGGCCACGCCGCCGTTCGTGTAGAACGAGTTGCGGTTGACGATCGCGCCCTGGAACATCGTGCTGTAGGCCGACGAGATCGCGTGCCAGCCCCGGCTGAACGTGTCGCTCGGGTGCTGGAAGAAGTACCCCATGGCCATGCGGGTGGGTTCGTCGGCGCAGACGATCAAGATCGCGCCGACCACCAGGGCGATGATGAACGCCAGCACTACCAGCACCGGCGTGCTGCCGTTGAGGTACGCATTCAGGATTCGCCGGCCGAGACCGGGCTTACCGGGCTGCTCGGGCTCGGCTGCCGGCGCCGGCTCGCGCGCCTTCTCCGTCGATACGCTCATTGCCGGCCTCGCTGCGCTCGGCGAGGGATTCGCATGGCTGCTGTGCTTCCTGACTCGCTCGCAAGCTCGCTCATAACACACCCCCCGACTCGGGATTGCCCGACGCCGCCTCGGACAGCGGGGTGGCATGAGCCTCGGCGTCCTCGGGAGTGGAGCCGGCCATCAGCAGACCGATCACCTCGGGCGCGGTGCCCGGCGGCACCTCGCCGGCGATCTTGCCGCGGTACATGACCGCGATCCGGTCGGCGAGGCCGAGCACCTCGTCCAACTCGGTGGAGACGAGCACCACGGCGGCCCCGGCGTCGCGCGCGGCGACGATGCGGTTGTGAACGAACTCCATCGAGCCGACGTCCAGGCCGCGAGTCGGCTGCGCGACGATCAGCAGGCGCAGCGGGCGGGACAACTCGCGGGCGAGCACGACCTTCTGCTGGTTGCCGCCCGACAGCGTGCTCGCGGCCGCGCCGGGCGTCGGCGGCCGGACGTCGAACTCCTCGACCCGGGCGCTCGCGTTGGCCCGGATCTGGCGCAGGTTCAGGGTACCGGCGGCGGCGAACGGCGGCTGGGCGTGCACGTCCAGGACCATGTTCTCGGCGACCGTGAACGAGCCGATCAGCCCGTCGTGCAGACGGTCCTCGGGCACGTAGCCGACCCCGGCCTCCAGGATGTCCTTGGTGGTCATCGAACTGGTCCGCCGGCCGTCGATCGTGATCGTGCCGCTCGCCGGGGTCTGCAGGCCGACCAACGCCTCGGTGAGTTCGGTCTGCCCGTTGCCCTGCACGCCGGCGATCGCGTAGATCTCGCCGGCCTGCACCGCCAGCGAGACGTCGTCGACCAGCACGACGCCCTGCACGTCGATGATGCTCAGCCCGTCGACGTCCAGCACCGGAGCGCCCGGTTCGGCCGGCGCCTTGTCGACGACGAGCTGCACGGGCCGGCCGACCATCATGGCGGCGAGTTCGTTTGCGCTGGCGCTCGGCTCGGCGTTGCCGACGACCCTGCCACGCCGGATGACGGTAATCGTGTCGGCCACCTCGCGCACCTCGTGCAGCTTGTGGCTGATGAACACGATCGAGGTGCCGGCGTCGCGCAGTTCGCGCATGACCGTCATGAGCTCCTCGGTCTCCTGCGGGGTCAGCACCGCGGTCGGCTCGTCGAGCACCAGCAGCCTGGCGTCGCGGCTGAGCGCCTTGAGGATCTCGACGCGTTGCTGGACGCCGACCGGCAGATCCTCGACCTTGGCATCCGGCGGCACCTGCAGCCCAAACCGTTCGGAGATCTCCACGACCCGGCGACGGGCGCGCCGCGTGTTCAACCAGCCCAGCCCGCCGGCGATCTCGTGGCCGAGCATGACGTTTTCGATCACCGTGAACACCGGGATCAGCATGAAGTGCTGGTGCACCATGCCGATCCCGGCCCGCATGGCGTCACCCGGGCCCTTGAACGACACCGGCTCGTCGTCGATGAGGATGCGGCCGTCGTCCGGCTGGTAGAGCCCGTACAGGACGTTCATCAGGGTGCTCTTACCGGCCCCGTTCTCGCCGAGCAGTGCATGGATCTCACCCGACCGGACGGTGAGATCGATCGCGTCGTTGGCGACCAGCGAGCCGAACCGCTTGGTGATGCCCTGGAGCTCGAGTTTCATCCGCTACTCCATCGCGCGCGAATGCCACGGCGCCGCACCGGTGCTCGGCCGGCGCGGCGCCGTGGGCTCGCTCAGGCCTTCGGCTGGCTCGGCGAGGTGATCTTGATCGTGCCGCTGATGATGTCCTGCTTCGCCTTGTCGATCTGCGCGGTCAGCGATGCCGGCACCTTGCCCTGGAAGTCGTGATACGGCGCCAGCCCGGTGCCGCCGTTGGCCAACGTGCCGATGTAGTTCCCGGACGGGAACGTGCCGGTCGCGGCCTGGTCCAGGTACGCGCTCACCGCCTGGGCGAGACCCTTGGTCACGCTGGAGACGAAGTACTTGCAGTACTGCGCCGCCGACTCACAGCCGTCGGTGTCGACCCACATCACGTTGACCTTGCCGCCGGACGCCGCCGCCGCGGCACCCGCGCCGAGGCCGGAGCCACCGGCCACCGGGAAGATGACGTCGGCACCCTGGTTGATCATCGCTTGGCTGATCGACTTGCCGTCGTTCGGGTCCCCGAACGGGTTGTTGCCCGGCACGAAGGTGCCACCGCTCTGGTTGTTCTCATTCCAGCCCAGCACCTTCACGTTCTTGTGGTTCTGCTGGTTGTAGTACTGAACGCCCTCCCAGAATCCGTCCATGTAGATCGTCACCGGGCCGATCTTCGCGCCGCCCCAGGTGCCCACCACGCCGGACTTGCTCATCCCCGCCGCCAGCATGCCGCCCAGAAACGCGCCCTGCGCGGTGTTGAACTGCATGCCGTACATGTTCGACGCCTCGGACGGGTTGTCGACCTCGGCGAAGTGCACAGTCGGGTTGGCCTGCGCCGCGGCCTTCACGTTGGAGGCCATCAGACCGCCGACCGCGATGATCGGGTCGCACTTCTTGCTGACCTCGGTCGTGAGGTTCGGCGTGTAGTCGTTGCCCGAGTTGGACGGAATGTAGCTGATCTTGATGTTCGGGTGCGCCGCGTGCGCTTGCGTCATCCCGGCGTAGGACGTCTCGTTGAACGAGTGGTCGTCGATGCCACCGGTGTCGAGGACCATGCAGGCGTTGAGGCTCGATGCCGACGCGCTCGAACCGCCGCTGCCCGACCCGCCGCTGCCACCGGTGGCCGGCGCCGTGGTAGAGCCGGCCGTCGGCTTGCTGCTACAGGCCGCGATCCCCAGGGCCACCACCGCGACGCCGGCGACAGCCACGATGCTGTACTTGCGACGCAACGCCATCACCTCTTTCATCCTGGTCGTCCGATGTGTAGGCACCCGATTTCCGGGCGCCGCCGGTGCTCGACCGGCTGCTCGGCGTGTTGCTCAGCCCCGTTTCTCCCGCCCGCCGCCGGGTACGTCGATGTGCCGTCACGTTAGCCGCATCGGCGAGAACGTTAGCCGACCTGGCCTGCGTCGTCACCGGATCGTTGCACCGGCTGGTGCATCCCTGATTGTGCCCTGGTCCGCGCCGAACGGGAGGTCAACGGGAGGTCACAAGACTGTCAACTCTCGACCTTGCGCCCGCGGGCGTACCCGGCGCGGTGGGGCCCGGTCCGGACGGTCGCGCGCAGCGGTTAGGGTCTGTGCGGCACCGTGTGTGCGGACGCGGAGGTGATCGCAAGTGTCGACGGTCGCGCCGGGCGCTCATGCGGCCAAGTCGCGCTCGTCACGTGCCGGCGGCGGCACCCTGTACCGCGGCGGCGAGGGCATGTGGTCGTGGGTGGTGCACCGCATCACCGGCGTGCTCACGTTCTTCTTCCTCTTCGCGCACGTGCTGGACACCGCGCTTGTCCGGGTGTCGCCGGAGTCCTACGACCGGGTCATCGACACCTACAAGAACCCCTTCGTCAACCTCATGGAGATCGGCCTGGTCGGCGCCGTGCTCTACCACGCGCTCAACGGGATTCGGATCATCCTGGTCGACTTCTGGAGCAGGGGACCGAGGTACCAGCGGCTGATGCTGTGGACGATCGTGGTCGTCTGGTTCGTCGTGATGGTGCCCGGGGCGTACTTCATGTTCAAGCAGAGCTTCCAAGCGCTCTTCGGGAGCCCGTAATGAGCATGCACTCGCCGATCCCGCCCGTGATCGAGGCACCGCGCTCGTCAGCACGCCGGCGCCGGGCGCGGACGAACGTCGAGCTCTACGCCTGGGTCTTCATGCGCCTGTCGGGGCTCGTGCTCGTCGTGCTCGTGCTCGGGCACCTGTTCATCATGAACATTCTCGACGGCGGGGTGCAGCGCATCAACTTCGCCTTCGTGGCTGGGCGGTGGTCATCGCCGTTCTGGCAGGTGTGGGACCTGCTGATGCTCTGGCTGGCGATGATCCACGGCACGAACGGCCTACGCACGATCATCAACGACTACACCGCACGCGACGCCACCCGGTTCTGGCTGAAGTCCCTGCTCTACACCGCCACGACGATCACCGTCGCGCTCGGCACCCTGGTGATCTTCACCTTCGACCCGAACATCCGGTAACAGCGATGCAGCAGCACGCCTATGACGTGGTGATTGTCGGGGCTGGCGGCGCGGGGATGCGCGCGGCGCTGGAGTCCAGTCCGCGGGTGCGCACGGCCGTGCTCACCAAGCTCTACCCGACCCGGTCGCATACCGGTGCAGCGCAGGGCGGGATGTGCGCGGCGCTGGCGAACGTCGAGGAGGACAACTGGGAGTGGCACACGTTCGACACGATCAAGGGCGGCGACTACCTGGTCGACCAGGACGCCGCCGAGGTCATGTGCCGCGAGGCGATCGACGCCGTCCTCGACCTGGAGAAGATGGGGCTGCCGTTCAACCGCACGCCCGAGGGGCGCATCGACCAGCGCCGCTTCGGCGGGCACACCCGCAACCACGGCGAGGCGGCGGTGCGGCGGTCCTGCTTCGCCGCCGACCGCACCGGCCACATGATCCTGCAGACGCTGTACCAGAACTGCGTCAAGCAGGGCGTCGAGTTCTTCAACGAGTTCTACGTGCTCGACCTGCTGTTGAGTGCGGGCCGGGCGTCCGGCGTGGTCGCCTACGAACTGGCCAGCGGCGAGATCCACGTCTTCGCCGCCAAGGCCGTCGTACTGGCCACCGGCGGGTTCGGCAAGGTGTACAAGACCACCTCCAACGCGCACACGCTCACCGGCGACGGCATGGGCATCGTGTGGCGCCGGGGCCTGCCGCTGGAGGACATGGAGTTCTTCCAGTTCCATCCGACCGGCCTGGCCGGCCTCGGCATCCTGCTGTCGGAGGCGGCGCGCGGCGAGGGCGGCATGCTGCGCAACGCCGGCGGCGAGCGGTTCATGGAGCGGTACGCGCCGACCATCAAGGACCTCGCGCCCCGCGACATCGTGGCCCGCTCGATGGCCAACGAGGTCCGCGAGGGGCGCGGCGCCGGGCCGGACAAGGACTACGTGCTGCTCGATCTCACCCACCTGCCGCGTGAGCAGATCGACGCCAAGCTCCCCGACATCACCGAGTTCGCCCGCACCTACCTTGGCGTCGAGCCGTACACCGATGCTGTGCCGGTCTACCCGACCGCGCACTATGCGATGGGCGGTGTGCCGACGAACGTCCGCGCCGAGGTGCTGCGCGACAACACCGGCGTCGTCCCCGGCCTCTACGCGGCCGGCGAGGTGGCCTGCGTGTCGGTGCACGGGTCCAATCGGCTCGGCACGAATTCGCTACTCGACATCAACGTGTTCGGGCGCCGGGCGGGCATCGCGGCGGCGGCGTACGCCTCGTCGGTGTCGCATGCCGAGTTGCCACCGGATCCGGCCGGCGTCGTCACCGGCATGGTGTCGGCGCTGCTCGAGTCGACCGGTTCGCAGCGGGTGGCGGCGATCCGCCGGGAACTGCAGGACACCATGGACCGCAACGCGCAGGTCTACCGCACCGAGGAGTCCCTCAAGCAGGCCGAAGAAGACATCGCCGCGCTCAAGGTGCGCTACGCGAATGTGGCCATCCAGGACAAGGGCAAGCGGTTCAACACCGACCTGCTGGAGACGATCGAGCTGGGTTTCCTGCTCGACCTCGCCGAGGTCCTCGTGGTGGGCGCGCGGGCCCGCAACGAGTCACGGGGTGGGCACTTCCGCGAGGACTACCCCACCCGCGACGACGTCAACTTCATGCGGCACACCATGGCCTACCGGCAGCCCGACGGGAGCATCCTGCTCGACTACAAGCCCGTCGTGATGACCCGCTATCAGCCGATGGAGCGCAAATACTGATGAGTGAGTCGGCGCAGCGCGCGCGCAGGATCATGCTGAAGATCAGGCGGTTCATCCCCGAGGTCGACACCGACCCGCACTGGGAGACCTACCGCGTTCCCGCGCAGCCGACCGACCGGGTGCTGAACCTGCTGAACTACGTCAAGTGGGAGATCGACGGCTCACTGACCTACCGCCGCTCGTGCGCGCACGGGGTGTGCGGTTCGGATGCCATGCGCATCAACGGCGTGAACCGCTTGGCCTGCAAGGTGCTCGTCAAGGACATGCCGGACGAGATCACCATCGAGGCCATCAAGGGGCTGCCGCTGGAGAAAGACCTCGTCGTCGACATGGAGCCGTTCTTCGACGCCTACCGGGCGATCAAGCCGTTCCTCATCACCTACGGCAACCCGCCGACGCGTGAGCGGCAGCAGTCGCAGGCCGAGCGGGACCGCTTCGACGACACCACCAAGTGCATCCTCTGCGCCGCGTGCACCACGTCCTGCCCGGTGTACTGGACGGACGGCTCGTACTTCGGCCCCGCGGCTATCGTCAACGCCCACCGGTTCATCTTCGACAGCCGCGACGAGGGGGGCGAGCAGCGGCTGGAGATCCTCAACGACCGGGAGGGCGTCTGGCGCTGCCGCACCACGTTCAACTGCACCGAGGCGTGCCCCCGTGGCATCGAGGTCACCGAGGCGATCGCCGAGGTCAAGCGGGCCCTGCTCTATAGACGATCTTGATATCGCTGGTGACGCATGGCGGCGCGCCCGATATCAAGATCCGCGGACGCGGCCTGTGGACAATTCCCATCGCTGTCCACAGATCGCGGTTCGGGGTGCCCGGAAGCGCCGCCTCCGGCCAGCATCGTGTGTGCTCACCCGTTCCGCCGCGCGCGCCGCCCAGGTCGACGCCGAGGGTGGCGACAGCGTGCTCTCGCGCGCCGAACTGGCGACGCTGGGCTGGGCATCCGACGCGATCCGGCGCCAGGTGCAGGCCGGCCGCTGGCGCATGCTCGGTCGGGCGGTCGTCCTACACAACGGGCCGCTCGCCCCGGATGAACGCTGGCGCGCCGCGCTGGTCAACTGCGGGCCGCGCTGCGTGTTGGCGTCGTTCACCGCGCTCGAGGCGCTCGGCCTCACCGGCTGGACGCGCCCAGAGATCCACCTGCTCGCCCCGGCCGGCGTCGCCGCGCCGTGCATCGACCTGGCCGTCGTGCTGCACCGCAGCGCATCGTGGGCTCCGCATCGGCACTATGCCGCCCGCCGGTGCGAGCGACCGGCGCCCGCCGCGGTGCTCGCCGCCGCGGCGTTCGGCACCGCCCGCCCGGCCTGTGGCCTGATGGCCGCGACCGTCCAGCAACGGCTGGTCCGCCCGGACGAGTTGCGGGCCGCAATCGTCGCGGCGCCGCGCACCCGACATCACCGTGCGCTGCTCGCTGCCGCGGACGACATCGCGATGGGCGCGCAGGCACTGAGCGAGATCGACTTCGTCCGCCTCTGCCGCCGCCACGGGCTACCGGCGCCGACGCTGCAAGCGGTGCGCACCGAGCCGAGCGGCCGGCGACGCTACCTCGACGCCGAGTGGCGGCTCAGTGACGGGAGGGTGGTGGCCGTGGAGGTCGACGGCGCGGTTCACATCGCCCCGCGACGCTGGTTCGACGACCAGCTTCGGCAGAACGAACTCTCCCTCGCCGGGACGATGCTGCTGCGCTACCCGAGCGTGGTGGTGCGCGAGGAGGAAGCGCTGGTGGTTGGTCAGCTCGGCCGCGCCCTCTCCAGCCGATCTTGATAGCCGGAACGACGGATGCGACACCGGACATATCAAGATCACCAGGTGGCAGGTGATCCGCTGTCGGGACGCAGCAGTAGGGCGGACGCGATCGCGGCCAAGCCCTCGCCGCGGCCGGTCAGCCCCAGCCCGTCGGTGCTGGTCGCGCTCACCGAGACCGGACCGCCGGCGGCCGTGCTCAGTGCCGCCTCGGCCTCGGCCCGCCGGGACGCGATCTTGGGCGCATTGCCGACGACCTGGACGGCGACGTTGCCGACCGTCCAGCCGGCGACGGCCACCCGACGGGCCACCTCCGCGAGCAGCGTGCTCCCCGAGGCGCCCGCCCAGTTCGGGTCGGCTGTGCCGAACACCGCGCCGAGATCACCCAACCCGGCCGCCGAGAGCAGGGCGTCGCACGCCGCATGCGCGGCGACGTCACCGTCGGAGTGCCCCGCGCAGCCGTCCACCCCGTGCCAGAACAACCCGGCAAGCCAGCACGGCCGCCCGGCCTGCACCGGATGCACATCCACGCCGATGCCGGTGCGAATCACGCCAGCGCCAGCGCCTCGGCGAGGGCAAGGTCCCACGGTCGCGTGATCTTGAACGCCTCGGCGGCGCCGTCGACGACCAGGACGCGCCCGCCGCACGCTTCGACCAGCCCGGCGTCGTCGGTCGCGGCCGCAGCCGAGCCCGGCGACGCGCAGTCGTGGGCGGCGGCGAGCACTGCGCGGCGAAAGCCCTGCGGCGTCTGTACCGCCACCAACGTCGATCGGTCGAGCGTCTCGACCACGGCGGCCGTCGCATCGACGCGCTTGATCGTGTCGCTGACGGAACACGCCGGGACGACCGCTTCGGCGCCGCCGGCCAGCGCGGCGATCACCCGGTCGATAACCGCGACCGGGACGAACGGGCGGGCGACGTCGTGCACGAGCACCGTGTCGACGTCTGGGGCGAGCATCGCGAGGCCGTGCGACACCGATGCCTGCCGAGTCGCGCCGCCGGCCACGACCGCAACCGTGCCGGTGATCTTCCGAGCGGCGCCGAGATGCTCCGGTGGCGCGACCACGAGCACGTCCCGCACCGCCGGGTGCGATGCGAACGGGCGCAGCGCATGGGCGAGCAGGCTCGCACCGCGTACCTCGCAGAACGCCTTGGGCACCTCAGCGCCGAGCCGCTGCCCGGACCCCGCGGCAACGAGAATGGCGGCGACGGTCAGTCGACCGTGCGCCGCCACCTCGAGAGATTGGGTCAGGCGACAGCCTCGGCGAGCACCTCGTCGAGGACGATTTCGGCCTTGTCCTCGTTGGTGCCCTCAGCCAGCGCGAGCTCGCTGACCAGGATCTGCCGGGCCTTGGCCAGCATCCGCTTCTCGCCGGCGGAAAGGCCCCGATCCTTATCGCGCCGCCACAGATCGCGCACGACCTCGGCCACCTTGTTGATGTCGCCGGAGGCGAGCTTCTCGCCGTTGGCCTTGTACCGGCGCGACCAGTTCGTGGGCTCTTCGGTGTGCGGTGCGCGCAGCACCTCGAAGACGCGGTCCAGGCCCTCCTGCCCCACCACGTCGCGGACGCCGACCAACTCGGTCTTGTCGGCGGGAACCAGCACCTTGAGGTCGCCCTGGGCCACCGTCAGCCGGAGATAGGTCTTGGTCTCGCCGTTGATCGTGCGCTCTTCGATCGCCTCGATCTTTGCGGCCCCGTGATGCGGGTAAACAACGGTCTCGCCGACCTTGAACGTCATGTGATCGGGCCCCTTTCCACTTCCTCAAGGGTAACACGGAGCCAATAACAGCGAACCGGCAGATACCCGGCGTGTCAGGCACGAACGCCGTCGGGCGCAGGAGGTTCCGTGCCGTAGCGGGTGGCCGCGCCGCCGCTTGGCGCGCTCGCTAGGCTGTGGCCGGTCGCGTCGTTGCACGACCAGCTCGGGCGCGCGGCCAGCTTCGACGGCACGGACTGGCAAGACCACCACCGACACACCACCGACACCACCACCGAGACCACCGCCAAGCACCACCGCGAAGGAACCAGCGTGAGCGACGAGTCAGCGCACGTGATCGCAGAGCCCGGGACCGATCGGCGCCGCAGGAGAGTGACCGGCGTGCTCGCTCTCGCCGCGACCGGGATGCTCGTCCTCGCCGGCTGCGCCGCGGGCCAGCGGGCGCACACTGCCGAAGAGGTCCCGGCGGGTGTCGGCGGTTCCGGATCGATCGGCAACCTGCGCCTGCTCAACGTGAATGTCGCCGCGCCACCGAACCGCAGTTACCCGCAGGGCAGCGACGCCGACCTGCAGCTGCACATCGCCAATGACGGCTCGTCCCCGGACAAGCTGACCAGCGTGACCACGAACATCGCCAGCTCGGTCACCTTCTACTCGGCCGGCGCCGGAGCCGGGTCATCCGCGTCCGGCAGCGGCACCTCCGCCAACGGCAGCACCTCGCCCAGCGGCAGCTCGACACCCAGCCCGTCGCCTACCGGCAGCGCCGCACCGCGCGCGAGCGGCTCACCAACCGCCAGCATGTCGCCCAGCGCCAATCCGAGCGCCGGATCCGGGTCGCCCTCGTCGCCGAGTGTGCCCACTACCGGGTCCGTCTCCTCGATCGACGTGCCGACCGGGCAGGCCGTTGCGATCGGCTACACCTCCACCGAGGCCGCGATCGTGCTCAAGGGCCTCACCGGCCAGCTGTGGCCGGCCCAGGCCATCAACATCACCTTCCAGTTCGCCAACGCCGGCTCCGTCACCGTCGACGTCCCGGTCCAGCTCGCACCGCTGCCGCCGAGCCCGGCCACCGCGCCGGTCAGCGGCTGATCGCGTCCGTCGCTTATTCGTCGACAGCGCGTTTCTGTCGGACGTCGCCCCTAGCGTCTCCGCCATGACCAGACCGAGGGCCGCCGCCCCGTCCTTCCGCTGCGACGAGTGTGGCGCGACATCGATCCGATGGGTCGGCCGCTGCCCGGAATGCCAGGCGTGGGGAACGGTGGCCGAGGTCGGTGCTCGGGTGCCGCCGGCTCGTCCCGGGCCGGTCCAGGCGGCGGCTCGCCCGATCAGCGAGCTCGATCCCGACGACGCCCGCGCGCGCCCGACGGGCGTCGCCGAGCTCGACCGCGTCCTCGGCGGTGGTCTCGTGCCAGGCTCCGTGGTCCTGCTCGCCGGCGAGCCCGGGGTGGGCAAGTCGACGCTGCTGCTGGATGTCGCACGCTGCTACGCCGCGACGGAGGGCCCACCGGCGCTGATCGTCACCGGCGAGGAGTCCCCGGCGCAGGTGCGCCTGCGGGCCGAGCGCACCGGCGCGCTCCACCCGGCGGTCTACCTCGCGGCCGAGAACGACCTCGGCGCCCTGCTGACCCACCTCGATCAGGTGCGCCCGGGGTTGCTGGTCGTGGACTCGGTGCAGACGATCTCGACGCGCAGCCTGGACAGCGGCGCGGGCGGCGTCGCGCAGATCCGCGCGGTGGCCGCGGCCCTCATCTCGACAGCCAAGGAGCGCGGCATGGCCACCGTGCTCGTCGGACACGTCACCAAGGACGGTTCGATCGCCGGGCCGCGGGTTCTCGAGCACCTCGTCGACGTCGTGCTGCACTTCGAAGGCGATCGGCATTCGTCGTTGCGGCTTATTCGCGCCACCAAGAACCGGTACGGCGCCGTGGACGAGATCGGCTGCTTCGAGATGCGTGAGGACGGCATCGTCGGCCTCACCGATCCGTCAGGGCTGTTCCTGTCAGAGCGCGCCGTCGCCGTGCCGGGCACGTGCGTCGCGGTGACCCTGGAGGGCCGCCGTCCACTGGTCACCGAGGTACAGGCGCTGGTGACCAAGGCGTGGACGGGCGGCTCGGCGCGGCGGGCTGTATCCAACCTCGACGCCGGGCGCGTCGCCATGCTGATTGCGGTGGTTTCCCGCCATGCCAGCATCCCGCTGGCCGACCAGGAGGTGTACGCGTCGACCGTCGGTGGCCTGTCGGCCACCGAGCCCGCCGCCGACCTGGCGGTGGCTCTGGCGTTAGCGTCGGCGGCCCGGCAGGCTTCGCTGCCGCCGTCGCTGTGCGCGATCGGAGAGGTCTCCCTCTCCGGTGATGTGCGGCGAGTCAGCGGTCTCGGCCGCAGGCTGGCCGAGGCCGCCCGGCTGGGCTTCACCACCGCCCTGGTGCCGGCCGGGCACGCGGGTGAGGCGGTCGCTCCGGCCGCGGTCGACGGCATGCGGACGATGCCAGTCGCGACCCTCTGCGACGCTCTCGCGGCGGCGGCCAACCTGAGCGAACACCACGACCCGCGCCGGCCGCTGCTACGCAGCGTGCCCAGCGCGGGTGGAGCGTAGGAGGCTGCGGTGCGGACCGCCGCGGTGAGCCCGCGGCGAGCGCGCGCCTCGTCGCAACCGGATGGCGTCGGCCAATCGGCGTGGCGTGCGGCGCCCTCCTAGACTGTGCGACGACTCGCGCTGCAAATGCGAGAACTCGCGCTGCAGACGCGACGAGTCGCGCTCGCTGCACGACTCGCGGCGGGGAGGTGCCGTGCCGACGACCGAACAGGACGAGGCGCTGCGCGCCGTCCTCGCCACGGTCGCCCCCGGCACGTGGCTGCGCGACGGGCTGGAGCGGATCCTGCGCGGCAACACCGGCGCCCTGATCGTCATCGGCTTCGACCCCGCCGTCGAGGCGCTGTGCACCGGCGGCTTCCCGCTCGACGTCGAGTCGTCGGCCACCCGACTACGTGAGCTGGCGAAGATGGACGGTGCGGTGGTGCTGTCGTCCGACGGTTGCCGCATCCTGCGCTCGGGCACGCATCTGATGCCGGACCCGGCCCTCCCCACCGAGGAGTCGGGCACCCGGCATCGCACTGCGCAGCGGGTCGCGCAGCAGACCGGCTACCCGGTGATCTCGGTGTCTCAGTCGATGCGGATCATCAGCCTCTACCTCGGCGCGCGCCGGTACGTGCTGGAGAGCACCGGTGAGCTGCTCACCCGGGCCAACCAAGCGATCGCCACGCTGGAGCGGTACAAGGCTCGGCTGGACGAGGTCTCGAACACCCTGTCTGCGCTGGAGATCGAGGACCTGGCCACGGTGCGCGATGCCGCCGTGGTCGCCCAACGGCTCGAGATGGTCCGCCGGATCGCCGACGAGATTATCGGCTACGTGGTCGAGCTGGGCACCGACGGGCGGCTGCTCGCTCTACAGCTCGACGAGCTCATGGCCGGAGTGGACTCCGACCTCGAGCTGATCGCGCGGGACTACCTGCCGACCGGGCGGCGCGGGCGAACGTCGGGCCAGGTGCTCGCCGAGCTGTGTGCGCTTTCGGCCACTGACCTGCTCGATCTCACCCTCGTCGCGCGGGCGATGGGCCTGGGCTCGACGGCCGAGGCGCTCGACACGGCGGTCACGCCGCGTGGCTATCGGCTGCTCTCCCGGGTTCCGCGGCTGCCCGCGACATTGCTGAGCCGCGTCGTCGAGCATTTCGGCGGCCTGCAGAAGCTGCTCGCCGCCACCGTCGAGGACCTGCAGTCTGTCGACGGCATCGGCGAGGCGCGTGCCCGCGCCGTCCGCGAGGCGGTTTCCCGGCTGGCCGACGCGTCGATCATTGACCGGTACCCGTAGCCGGCAATCTGGTTCGCGGATCAAGTCCGGTCAGGAGATGGAGAACTGCGCCGGCGTCCCCTCCACGCCGGAGAGCTTCGCGTGCAGTGTGTACCTGCCGGGGCCGACACGCTGTCGGGTACCCGCGCACTGTGGCTGTGACGACAGACCGGTCCAGGTGATCGAGCGGCGGATCGGTTGGCCGATCGGCAGCGTCTGCTCACTTGTGCCCGGTGTGATCAGGCAGTCGTGGCTTCCCCACACCCGGGCGGCGCCGTTGTAGACGGTCAGCTCGATCTGCGGATCGGCGAGGTCCTGGACGCACGGCGTCGAGCTGGCGTTGATGGCCTGCAAATAGAGCACCGGCTGGTCGCCGACGTGGTAGCTCGGCGCGCTCGTCGCCGCGGCGATCTTCAGCGACGACTTGGCGCAGCTTGCCGGCGTCCCGGCGAAGCGGGAGGCCGTCGGCGCCGCAGCCGCGCCGGAATCCGTGGACGTCGCCGTCGCGGAGTGGCTCGGCGCGGACGACCGCGTGCCGGGCTCGGTGGCCGGCCCGCCAGCGGTCGAAGTGTGGCCGCCGGCGGGAGGGGGCTGCGCGGAGCGCTTGTCAGGGCCGCTGGAGCAGGCCACGTAGAGGGTCAGCACAACGAGGACGATCGGCGCTAACAGCAGAATCCGCCGGCGCCAGTAGACGACGGACGGTAGCGGGCCGAGCGGGTGCAGCATCGCCGATCGACGCTATCTCACCCCCTGGGCGGTCCGGCCACGCCGCGCCCGCCCCGCGCACTGTTGATGTTGGAGAAGTGGTTGGATACCAGCCATTAGTCCAACATCAACAGCGAACGCGTGCGAGCATCGCGGCATGCCGGATCTCGTCCCGCCGCTGCTGGTCTGGTATGACCGCAACGCTCGGGACCTGCCCTGGCGTCGCTCCGGCACCTGCGCGTGGGCGGTGCTGGTCAGCGAAGTCATGCTGCAGCAGACGCCGGTGCGTCGGGTGCTGCCGGCCTATCTGGCATGGCTGGCGCGCTGGCCGACCCCGGCCGATCTCGCCGCAGCCTCGCCGGGCGACGCGGTGCGGATTTGGGGCAAGCTGGGCTACCCGCGACGGGCGCTGTGGCTACATGATTGCGCGCTGGCCATCGCCGAGCGGCATGGCGGCGCGGTGCCGGCCGACGTCGACGCGCTGCTGGCGCTGCCCGGAATCGGTGCGTACACGGCGCGGGCCGTTGCCGCGTTCGCCTTCCGGCAGCGGCACCCGGTCGTCGACACCAACGTGCGCCGGGTGGTGGCCCGGCTGGTCGACGGGCAGGCTCAGCCCGGCCGCCCGGCCGTCGCACGCGACCTGCGAACGGCCGAGACGCTCCTCCCCCACGACCCGGCAGAAGCCGCACGGTTCAGCGTCGCGCTGATGGAACTCGGCGCACTGCTGTGCACCGCTCGCGCGCCGCGCTGCGCCGAGTGCCCCGTCGCGGCGCAGTGCGCCTGGCGACGGGCCGGGTCACCCGCACCCGAGGGCCCCAGCGCACCCGCGCAGCCATACGCCGGTACAGACCGCCAGGTGCGCGGTCGGCTGCTGGACGTGCTCCGCGGCCGCGCCGAGCCGGTGCGGCGCCGCGCACTCGACCTGGCCTGGCACGACGCCGGCCAGCGCGAACGAGCGCTGGACACCCTCGTCGCGGACGGGCTCGTCGACCCGCTGCCGGACGGCAGGTTCGCACTGCCGGGCCACCGCGGATGAGCAATGGCCTCGGATGGGTTACTCCGCGGCAGCGTTTGCCTTGGTGAGCATGTCCGGCACCGGGGTCGGCTTCGGCTCGCCGCGGAAGGTGAACTTGCGCGGAGAGCTCTCGACGGTCGGGTCCTCGGGCTCGGTGTCGACCACGACGATCTGCCCGGCGGATAGCTCGCCGAAGAGGATCTTCTCCGAGAGCGAGTCCTCGATCTCACGCTGGATGGTGCGGCGCAGCGGCCGGGCACCGAGCACCGGATCCCAGCCCTTCTTCGCCAGCAGCGCCTTCGCGGACGAGGTGAGCTCGAGGCCCATGTCCTTGTTGCGCATCTGCGTGTCGACCCGGGCCAGCATGAGGTCGACGATCTCGACGATCTCCTCTTCGCTGAGCTGGTGGAACACGATGATGTCGTCGATGCGGTTGAGGAACTCCGGCCGGAAGTGCTGCTTGAGCTCGTCGGTGACCCGCTGCTTCATCCGGTCGTAGTTCGACGAGGCGTCATGCGCGGCCTGGAAGCCCAGGCTCACCGCCTTGGAGACGTCGCGCGTGCCGAGGTTGGTGGTGAGGATCAGCACCGTGTTCTTGAAGTCCACGATGCGCCCCTGCCCATCGGTGAGCCGGCCGTCCTCGAGCACCTGCAGCAGCGTGTTGAACACGTCCGGGTGCGCCTTCTCGACCTCGTCGAAGAGCACGACGCTGAACGGCTTGCGGCGCACCTTCTCGGTGAGCTGGCCGCCCTCGTCGTAGCCGACGTAGCCGGGAGGCGCCCCGACCAGGCGCGAGACGGTGTAGCGGTCGTGGAACTCGGACATGTCGAGCTGGATGAGGGCGTCGTCGTCGCCGAAGAGGAACTCGGCCAGCGCCTTGGACAGCTCGGTCTTACCGACCCCGGACGGGCCGGCGAAGATGAACGAGCCGCCGGGGCGCTTCGGGTCCTTCAGCCCGGCGCGGGTGCGCCGGATGGCCTGTGAGACGGCCTTGATCGCCTGCTGCTGGCCGATGACCCGCTTGTGCAGCTCGTCTTCCATGCGCAACAGCCGCGCGGTCTCCTCCTCGGTGAGCTTGAACACCGGGATGCCGGTCCAGGTCGCCAGCACCTCTGCGATCTGCTCGTCGTCGACCTCGGCGACGACGTCCATGTCGCCGGCCTTCCACTCCTGCTCGCGGCGGGCCTTCTCGGCCAGCAGCGTCTTCTCCCGGTCGCGCAACGCCGCGGCCTTCTCGAAGTCCTGCGCGTCGATCGCGGACTCCTTGTCGCGCCGCACGCCGGAGATCCGCTCGTCGAACTCGCGCAGGTCGGGCGGGGCCGTCATCCGGCGGATGCGCATCCGCGAGCCCGCCTCGTCGATGAGGTCGATGGCCTTGTCGGGCAGGAACCGGTCGGAGATGTAGCGGTCGGCCAGCCCAGCGGCGGCGACCAGGGCGGCGTCGGTGATCGAGACGCGGTGGTGCGCCTCGTAGCGGTCGCGCAGCCCCTTGAGGATCTCGATGGTGTGCGCGACGGTCGGCTCGCCCACCTGCACCGGCTGGAAGCGCCGTTCGAGCGCGGCGTCCTTCTCCAGGTACTTGCGGTACTCGTCCAGCGTCGTGGCGCCGATGGTCTGCAGCTCGCCGCGGGCCAGCATCGGCTTGAGGATGGAGGCCGCGTCGATGGCGCCCTCGGCGGCGCCGGCCCCGACGAGGGTGTGGATCTCGTCGATGAACATGATGATGTCGCCGCGGGTCTTGATCTCCTTGAGCACCTTCTTCAGGCGCTCCTCGAAGTCACCGCGGTAGCGGCTCCCGGCGACCAGGGAGCCCAGGTCGAGGGTGTAGAGCTGCTTGTCCTTCAGCGTCTCGGGCACCTCGCCCTTGACGATCGCCTGGGCAAGACCCTCGACGACCGCGGTCTTGCCGACGCCGGGCTCGCCGATCAGCACCGGGTTGTTCTTCGTGCGGCGGCTGAGCACCTGCATGAGGCGCTCGATCTCCTTCTCCCGGCCGATGACCGGGTCGAGCTTCCCCTCGCGGGCGGCCTGGGTGAGGTTGCGGCCGAACTGGTCGAGCACCAGCGACGTGGACGGCGTCGACTCGGACGCGGTGCCCGCCGGCTCCTTGCTCTGGTAGCCGTTGAGCAGCTGGATGACCTGTTGACGCACGCGGTTGAGGTCGGCGCCCAGCTTCACGAGCACCTGGGCGGCGACCCCCTCGCCTTCGCGGATCAGGCCCAGCAGGATGTGCTCCGTGCCGATGTAGTTGTGCCCGAGCTGCAGCGCCTCGCGCAGCGACAGCTCGAGCACCTTCTTGGCCCGCGGCGTGAACGGGATGTGCCCGCTGGGCGCCTGCTGACCCTGGCCGATGATCTCCTCGACCTGGGAGCGGACGGCCTCCAGCGAGATACCGAGCGACTCGAGGGCCTTGGCGGCGACGCCCTCGCCCTCGTGGATCAGTCCCAGCAGGATGTGCTCGGTGCCGATGTAGTTGTGGTTGAGCATCCGGGCCTCTTCCTGGGCCAGGACGACAACCCGACGCGCGCGGTCGGTGAACCTCTCGAACATCTCCGTAGCTCCTTCCCGCGCCGCTGAACCGCTGGTACAGGCCGCGGTACTTCCGCTCCGCGTGCGCCGACGTCGTCGTGCGGTGCGCGCGGAGCGGACCTTCCTGCACTTACGACTCTAGTCCTGACAGCTCGCCGGCTAGGTCGCAGATTGGGCACGACGGCACCGGTTCACACCGCCCGCACCCAGGTCCGGGGACGCCGCAGGCGCGAGAAACAGCGACATCCGCCTGCTCCAACGAACCGCCGACCGCCGTCATGCCCGCCTCGCGTCCGCTGCCAGCGAACGCCGGGCGCCCTGGGCATTTGCCCGGTTCGCCAGGTTATTCACGTTATCTGACTGCTCCGCCGCCTGTGAGGTCAGTTCGCGGAGTGGTAAGCCTCCAGCACGTTGGCGGGAACGCGGCCACGGTCGCTGACCTTGTAACCGTTCTTGCGGGCCCAGTCCCGGATCGCGTGCATCTGCTCACGATCGGTGCGCGCCGGTCCGCGCGCGGCTGTCCTGGCCGGGCCCCGCCGGGCGGCGCCGCGGGCAGTGCCCCGCCGGGCATGCGCGATGTAGACCGCCAGCGCGTCGCGCAGCTTCTTCGCGTTCGCGGTCGACAGGTCGATCTCGTACGTCGCGCCGTCCAGCCCGAACCTCACCGTTTCGGCGGCCTTGCTGTCGTCGAGATCGTCGACAAGGGTTACTTGGACTTTCTGCGCCATTATTCGCCGCTCCTCTGCTCACAAATCGAAGACGAGCAGAGCGTAACGCACGGCTATCGGGATGTGCGTGACATACTCTCAGAGCGGCTTCAGAAGTGGAAACAGAATCGTCTCGCGAATGCCTCTGCCGGCCAACAGCATGACAAGCCGGTCGACGCCCAGCCCCATTCCCCCAGTCGGTGGCATGCCGTATTCGAGCGCCTGCAGAAAGTCTTCGTCGAGCTGCATCGCCTCCGGATCGCCCTGGGCAGCGGCGAACGACTGCTCGACCAGTCGCCGACGCTGCTCGACCGGGTCGGTCAGCTCGGAGAATGCCACACCTACCTCGATGCCGCAGATGACGAGATCCCAGGCCTCCGCGAGCCGCCGATCGTCGCGGTGCGGCCGGGCGAGCGGGCGCACGTCGACCGGATAGTCGCGCACGAACGTCGGTTGCATCAGCGTGTGCTCGACAAGCTTTTCGAAGAGTTCTAGGACGATCTCGCCGGCCGTCCAGTCCGACTGGAGCGTGACGTCGTGCTCGTCGGCCTGCCGGCGCAGCGTCTCGACGTCGGTGTCGGCGTCGATCTTCTCCCCCAGCGCCTCCGAGACGGCCTGGTGGATCGTCGTCGTGCGCCACTCTGCGGCGAGATCCACCTCCGTCCCGTCATGGGCGATCGCGACCGAGACGCCTGCCGCGCGAGCGGCGTCGATGATCAGCGCCCGGGTGAGTTCGGCCATTGTGTCGTAGTCGCCGTAGGCCTCGTACGCCTCGAGCAGGGTGTATTCCGGAGAATGCGTGGAGTCGACACCCTCGTTGCGGAACGCCTTTCCCATCTCGTAGGCGCGCTCGATGCCGCCGACTATGCACCGCTTCAAATACAGTTCAGTGGCGATCCGCAACGACATCTGCAGATCGAAGGCATTGAGGTGGGTATGGAACGGCCTGGCCGCGGCACCGCCGTGAACGAGCTGGAGGATCGGCGTCTCGACTTCGAGGTAGCCGCGGGAATGCAACGTCTCGCGTAACGAGCGGAGCACCTGCGCCCGCAGCTCGACCATCCGCCGCGCCTCCGGACGCACGATGAGGTCGACGTAGCGCTGCCGGACGCGCGTCTCCTCCGAGAGCGGCTTGTGCGCGACCGGTAGCGGACGCAGCGCCTTCGCGGTGATCTGCCAGGCGTCGGCGAGCACGGAGAGCTCGCCGCGCCGCGACGAGATCACCTCGCCGTGCACGTAGACAAGGTCGCCGAGGTCGACGTCGGCCTTCCACGCGGTGAGCGACTCGGCGCCAACCCGGTCCAGGGAGAGCATGACCTGCAGCTCGACGCCGCCCTCCCGCAATGTGGCGAAACACAGTTTGCCGGTGTTCCGGACGAAGATCACCCGTCCGGTGACGCCGACCTGCGCGCCGGTGTGCTCGTCCGGGGCGAGGTCGGGGTAGGCGGCGCGGACCGCGGCGAGGGAGTGCGTGCGCGCGACGCCGACCGGAAACACGTCGCCGCTCGCGGCGAGCCGGTCGTACTTCTCGCGCCGGATGCGCAGCTGCTCCGGAAGGTCGCCCGCTTCGTCGTCGGCCACCCGCCGAGCGTATCGGCGTGCACCGCGACGTTTCCCCTCCCGACCGCGGCTGACGAATGTCACGACCGATTGCGGCGGGAAAGGCACTACGCCGGCGGACGGCCATCCGGCAGAGTGACCGCCATGACAACGCATACCGTTAGCCCGCCGACCGCGGGCATCCAGCTCGCCGGCCTGGTGAAATCCTTCCGCACGCCGCACGGGCAGGTGCACGCCGTGCGCGGGGTCGACATCGCCATCGCTCCCGGCGAGACCGTGGCGTTGCTCGGCCCGAACGGGGCGGGCAAGTCCACGACGATCGACATGCTGCTGGGGCTGCTGCCGCCGGACGGCGGCCGGGTGTCGCTGTTCGGCATGACGCCGCAGCAGGCGGTGAAGACCGGGGCGATCGGCGCGATGCTGCAGACCGGGTCGCTGATCCGAGACCTGTCGGTGCGCGAGCTGATCACGATGATGGCCTCGCTCTACCCGAACGCGCTGCCGGTGGACGAGGTGCTGGAGCTCACCGGCACCGCCGAGTACGCCAAGCAGCGCACGCACAAGCTTTCCGGCGGACAGACTCAGCGGGTCCGCTTCGCGATCGCGCTCGTCAGCAACCCGGACCTGCTCGTCCTGGACGAGCCGACGGTCGCAATGGACGTCGAGGGGCGGCACGGCTTCTGGACGACCATGCGCACGTTCGCCGCGCGCGGCAAGACGGTCGTCTTCGCCACGCACTACCTCGAAGAGGCCGACTCGTACGCCGACCGGATCATCCTGATGGCGCGCGGGCAGGTCGTCGCGGACGGTCCGGCCACCGAGATCAAGGCGACGGTGGGGCTGCGCACGATCAAGGCCACCCTGCCGGGCGCCGATCTGGCCGCGCTGGCCCAGCTGCCCGGCGTCACCAGCACCGACTCGCGCGGCGAGGCGGTCATCTTGCACTGCACCGACTCCGACGCCGCGATCCGCGCGTTGCTGCCCGCCTACCCGCAGGCCCGCGACATCGAGGTCGTCGGCGCCGGTCTCGAGCAAGCCTTCCTGCAACTCACCGGCGAGGACGTTGTCGGTGCCATGATCGAGGAGCCCGTGAAGTGAGCAGCCCATCCGTCGCCGCGCGCCCTGGCAGCGCGCTCACCTACACCCGCTTCGAGCTGCTGCGGGCCGTCCGCAACTGGCGGTTCTCCGTCTTCTCGCTGGCGTTCCCACTGATCCTCTTCCTCGCGGTCGCCACCCCCAACAAGGACGTGAAGCTCGGCGGCATCCCGTTTCCCGTGTACTACCTGGCCGGCATGGTCGGCTGGGGGACGATGGCAGCGGTGATCGCCGGCGGGGCGCGGATCGCCGCCGAGCGCAGCGTCGGATGGAACCGGCAGCTGCGGCTCACCCCGCTGTCGACGCGAACCTACTTCCGCGCCAAGGTGCTCACCGGCTACATGATGGCGGTGGCGACGATCGTCCTGGTCTACGCGGCCGCGCTGGCGATCGGCGTGCGCATGCCTTTCGGGCACTGGGTGACGATGACCTGGCTGATCCTCGTCGGGCTGATCCCGTTCGCGGCGATCGGCATCTGGCTCGGGCACCTGGTCAGCGTCGACTCGATGGGCCCGGCCCTGGGTGGCATCACCTCGCTGTTCGCACTGCTCGGCGGCGCATGGGGACCGCTCGGCGGCTCGGCCGGGTTCATGCACGATCTGGCCGAACTGCTGCCCTCGTACTGGCTGGTGCAGGCCGGGCATGCCGCGTTCACCGGGGAAGGCTGGGGCGCCAAGGGCTGGATCGTGATCGCCGTCTGGACCGCCGCGTTCGTCATCCTGGCCCAGCGTGCGTACCGACGCGACACCAAACGCGTCTGACCTACGCTTGAGATCGCGATGACCAGCGATCCCGGCCAGTCGGCCGTCGACGCCGCCATTGCCGAACGGCGCCGGCAGTGGCGGCGCGGCTGGCGGCGCTGGGTCTTCCCCGGCATCTGGCTGGTCTACCTCGGCCAGGCGGTCGGCGGCGTGTCGGCCCACTCGTCCGGCGCGGCCGCGGTGGCCGGCTACCTGATCATCGTCGCGTTCGCGGGGTGCTACCTGGTGGCGCTACCCGCCGGGTGGGACGGGATTGGGCCGCGATTCTGGGGCTGCTACGTGGCCGGCTTCGCGCTGACCGCCGTCGTGGCGCTCTTCGCGCACCAGGACGCGTTCGTGTTCTTCGTCTACCTGGGTGTGCTCAGCGTGGCCGCCTTCCGCGAGCGCAGCGTCGCCATCCTGGCGGCGATGGCGCTGATCACCCTGGTGGTGCCGGCGCTGGTGCCGTCCTGGCACGCGCACGCCGATTTCAGCGACGCCTTCGCGATCGGGCTCGTCGGCCTGGCGATGTACGGGTTCTTCTCGATCATCGAGTCGAACATCGCGCTGACCAAGGCTCGGGCCGAGGTGGCACGGCTCGCCGCCGAGAACGAGCGCAGCCGGATCGCGCGCGACCTGCACGACCTGCTCGGCCACTCGCTCACCACGATCACCGTCAAGGTGGGGCTGGCGCGGCGGCTGGCGGAGCGGGGAGAAGAGGAGCGCTCGCTGAGCGAGATCCGGGAGGTGGAGACACTCTCCCGGCGCACGCTGGCCGACGTGCGGGCCGCTGTCGCCGGGCACCGAGACGTCACGCTCGCCGGCGAGCTGGCCACCGCCCGGGAGGTACTGCGGGCAGCGGCGATCATCGCCGAGCTGCCCGGGTCGGTCGACGTGGCCGACCCGGCCCGCTCCGAGCTGTTCGGCTGGGTGGTGCGCGAGGCCGTCACCAACGTGGTGCGGCATTCCCGGGCCACGCATTGCACGATCACGCTCGGCCGGAACTGGATCGAGATCGCCGACGACGGGCGGGGCGGGGCGGACGGGGCGGGCAACGGGCTGCTCGGGCTGCGCGAGCGGGTTGCGGCGGCCGGCGGCACCGCGCACGCGGGCGGCACGCTCTCCGGCTGGCGGGTGCGTGTGGACGTGCCGGCCGTCAGGGAGCCGGCTCGCGGCGAGTGCGCCGAAACGCCGACAATCGTGGCGTGATCCGCCTGCTGCTCGCAGACGACCAGTCGCTGATCCGCTCGGCGCTCGCCGCCCTGCTCGAACTCGAAGACGACTTCGAGGTGGTGGCGCAGGTGGGCCGCGGCGACCAGGTGGTGGCGGCGGCTCTGGCGCATCGTCCAGACGTCACGCTCGTCGACATCGAGATGCCCGGCATGGACGGGCTGGCCGCGGCGACGGCGCTCACCCACGAGCTCCCGGCCTGCCGGGTGATCATCGTGACCGCGTTCGGCCGGCCGGGCTACCTGCGCCGGGCGATGGAATCCGGGGCCCTGGGGTTCGTCGTCAAGGATGCCCCGGCCGAGCAGCTCGCGGACGCCGTACGGCGAGTGGCCCACGGGGAGCGGGTGGTCGACCCGGCGTTGGCCGCCGAGACGCTGGCCGGCGGGGTCTCGCCGCTGACCGGGCGGGAACGCGACGTGCTGGTGGCGGCGCGTGACGGCGCCACGGTGGCCGACATCGCCGGCAAACTGTTCCTGTCCGAGGGGACGGTGCGCAACTACCTCTCCGCGGCGATCGCCAAGACCGGGTCACGGAACCGGGTGGAGGCCGTGCGGGTGGCCGACGAGCGCGGCTGGCTCTGAGGCCGACCCGCTTTCCCACTGTTGATCTTTGAGTAGTGGTCGAATATCAGCCACAAGTCCAACATCAACAGCCAGGGGTGGATGGGGGTCGGTGGGGTCGGTGGGGTCGGTGGGGTCGGTGGGGTCGGTGGGGTCGAGCAGCCAGTTCAGCGACGGAGACCGGCAGCGCCTAGCGGCGACGTTCGACTCGGCAGCCGAGCTGTACGAACGGGCGCGTCCGGGATTCCCCGACACGGCGCTGGACTGGGTGCTCCCCTCCGGCGCGCGCAAGGTGCTTGACCTCGGGGCGGGCACCGGCAAGCTCACCGCCTCGCTCGTCGCCCGCGGGCTCGACGTCGTGGCGATCGACCCGTCGCCGGCCATGCTCGCCCAGCTGAGCGCCCGGCTGCCGCAGGTGGACGCCCGGCTCGGCAGTGCCGAGGCTCTCGAGCTGCCGGACGGGTCGGTGGACGCGGTGGTGGCGGGGTCCGCGTTTCACTGGTTCGCCCGCCCGGCCGCCGACGCCGAGATGGCCCGCGTGCTGCGGCCCGCCGGCGTCGTCGGCCTGTTGTGGAACCAGCGCGACCCGTCCTCGCCGCTCGTGGCCGCGTTCGACGCCGCGCAGCGGCACAGCACCGAGCCGCATCCGGAGGACAACTCCGACACCGTGCTCGACCCGCGCTGGTTCACGCCGACCGAGCGGCGCCACTTCCCGCACGTCCAGCGGGTCACCGCCGAGGGGCTGGTCGACCTGGTTGCGTCGCGGTCCTACGTCATCGCGATGCCGGATCGCGAGCGGCAGGCATTGCTCGCCCGGGTGCGCGAGGTTGCCGTGGCGCAGGCCGGCGACGGCGAGGTGGAGCTGCCGTACCTCACGATCACCCTGCGCGCCGTCAGAGTTGCGGCATGACCTCCGCGGCGACGAGCTCGAGCTGGTCGAGGTCGGCGAGGTCGAGCACCTGCAGGTAGACCCGGGTGGCGCCCAGCTCGGCGAACCGGCCGATGCGCTGCACTGCCTCGGCGGGGGTGCCCACGACGCCGGAGGTTTGCAACTCGCGCGGGTCCCGGCCGATCGCTTCCGCGCGGCGCGCCACCTCGGCGTCGTCGCGTCCGACGCAGACGGTCTGCGCGGCGGAGTAGACGAGCGGCCGGTCCGCGGCCTCGCGCACCCAGCCGAAGATCTCGCCCGTCGCGTCGACGTCGCTGAACGCGACATTGAACTCGTCGGCGTACTGGGCCGCCAGCGCCGGGGTACGCCGCCGGCCATGCCCGCCGATGATGATCGGCGGCCGCGGCGACTGCACCGGCTTCGGCAGCCCCGGCGAGTCGGCCACCTCGTAGTGCTTGCCGGTGAAGTCGAACGTCTTCCCGGGCGGGGTGCGCCACAGCCCGTCGATGATCGCCAGCTGCTCCTCGAGGCGGTCGAACCGCTCGCGTGGGTGCGGGAACGGGATGCCGTATGCCTCGTGCTCGCGCTTGAACCAGCCCGCGCCGATGCCCAGCTCCACCCGTCCACCGCTCATCGCGTCGACGTTCGCGACGGCGACGGCGAGCGGTCCGGGCAGCCGGAACGTCGCCGAGGTGACCAGCGTGCCCAGCCGGATCCGGCTCGTCTCGCGGGCGATGCCGGCCAGCGTGACCCAGGACTCGGACGGCCCGGGCAGGCCGGTCACGTCACCCATCTTCAGGAAGTGGTCGGAGCGGAAGAAGGCGTCGAAGCCGAGTTCCTCGGCGGCCTTCGCGACGCGGAGCAGCTCGTCGTAGGAGGCGCCCTGCTGGGGCTCGGTGAAGATTCGCAGCTGCACGCCCGCCGACCCTACGCGTTGCGCTCGTAGACGAGGCGTAGCCCGAGCAGGGTCAGGTCCGGCTCGTGCCGGGTAACGGTCTCGCAATGCGCGATCACCAGCGGCGCCAGCCCTCCGGTGGCGATCACCTCGACGCCGCCGGGGTCCTCGCGGGCGAGCGCCGCGGAGAGCCGGCGCACCAGCCCGTCCACCTGTCCGGCGAAGCCGTAGAGGATGCCCGACTGCAGCGCCTCGACGGTGCTCTTGCCGATCGGCGCGCGCGGCTCGACCAGCTCCACCTTCCGCAGCTGCGCGGCGCGGGCGGCCAGCGCGTCGAGGGATATCTCGATGCCGGGGGCGAGCGCGCCACCGAGGAAGTCGCCGCGCGCACTCACCACGTCGAAGTTGGTGGTGGTGCCGAAGTCGACGACGATGGCCGGTCCGTGCACCAGGTGGTACGCGGCCAGGGTGTTGACGATCCGGTCGGCGCCGACCTCCTTGGGGTTGTCGTAGAGCAGGTTCACGCCGGTGCGCACGCCGGGTTCGACGAGGACGGTGGGTAGCTCGGCGTAGTAGGTCGCGAGCATGATCCGCAGCTCGTGCAGCGCGGCCGGGACGGTCGAGCAGGCCGCGACGGCGGTGACCTCGTGGTCGGCGAGCAGTCCGCGGTAGGTCAGCGCCAGTTCGTCGGCGGTGTGCCGCGCGTCGGTCTTGATCCGCCACGAGCGGTCGAGCTTGTCGCCCTCGAACACGCCGAGGACGGTGTTGGTGTTGCCGATGTCGATCGCGAGCAGCATGGCGAAGCCTCGATGTTGAGTGCCAGGTCGGTCACAGGGTGAGCCCGACGTTGTCGATGAGCCGGGTCCGCCCGACCCGCGCGGCGACGAGCAGCCGGGCCGGGCCGTGCTCGGGCGGCGCCGCGAGGTCCCCACTGCGCAGCGCGAGGTAGTCGACCGCGAGGTCCGCGAGTTCTTCCCGCGCGGCGGCCAGCACCGCGTCGGCACCGCCGGCCGCGGCGTCCCGGCCGGCGAACAGGGCGCGGGAGAGCGCCAGTGCGCGAGCCCGATCTGACGCGGACAGGAACGCGTTGCGGCTGGAGAGCGCCAGGCCGTCCGCCTCGCGGACGGTCGGCACCCCGGCGACCCCCACCCCGAGGTCCAGATCGCCGACCATCTGCCGGACAAGCGTGAGCTGCTGGTAGTCCTTCTCGCCGAAGAACGCGACGGCGGGCCGGATCAGCGCGAAGAGCTTCGCCACCACGGTGAGCACGCCGGCGAAGTGAGTCGGCCGGGTGGCACCCTCCAGCTCGGCGCCGAGCGGCCCCGGGTCGACGCGTACCCGCGGCTCCCCACCCGGGTAGACGTCGGCGACCGCGGGCGCCCAGACCGCGTCGACCCCGGCCCGTTCGCACGTCCGCAGGTCGTCGTCGAGCGTGCGCGGATAGACGGCGAGGTCCTCGGCCGGCCCGAACTGCAACGGGTTCACGAAGATCGTGACGAGCACCGACTCGGCGAACCGACGAGCGTGCTCGATCAGCGCGAGGTGGCCGGCGTGCAGGGCGCCCATCGTGGGCACGAGGGCGAGCGGCCCCGGCAGGGCGTCGCACAGCTCGGCCAGGTCGGCGCGGGCGTGCACCAGTCTCATCCGGGCTCCTCCAGCACGTGCAGGATCTGCTCGGCCTGCTCGGCGGAGAGCCGCCCGGATGCGCTGGCCCGCTGCGCGGTGCGCCGGGCCATCGCCACGTAGCCGGCGACGGCCTGCGGCGCGTCCCGCGACAGGACCGAGACGTGCTGCGCCACCGTTGCCGTGTCGCCGCGAGAGACCGGCCCGGTGAGCGCCGCGTCGCCGAGTCGGAGCACGTTGTCCAGCGCGGCCGAGAGCAGCGGGGCGAGCAGCCGGGCCGGCTCGTCGACGCCGGCGCCGCGCAGCGCGTCGAGCGCGTCGTTCACCAGCGTGACGAGGTGGTTGGCGCCGATGGTCAGCGCGGCGTGGTAGAGCGGGCGCGCGGTCTCCGGCACCCACACCGGCTCGCCGCCGACCTCGACGACGAGCGCCTCGGCGACCGGCCGCAGCTCCTCCGGCGCGGTGACGCCGAAGGAGGCGCCGTCGAGCCGGTCGAGATCCTCCGGCCGCCCGGCGAAGGTCATCACCGGGTGCAGAGCGAGCGGCACCGCGCCCCGTGCGGACGCCGGATCGAGCACACCGATGCCGTGCGCGCCGGACGTGTGCGCGACAAGCTGGCCCGCCCGCCACGCGTCCACGGCGGCCAGCCCGGCGACGAGCGGGCGGAGCGCGTCGTCCGGCACGGCGACGAGTACCAGGTCGGCGGCCGCGGCCAGCTCGTCGGGCGGCTTCATCGGCACGCCGGGGAGCATCCGTTCGGCCCGCCGGCGCGATTCCGCCGAGACGCCGCTCGCGGCGACGATCCGGTGGCCGGCCCGGGCCAGCGCCGCACTCAGCACGCTGCCGACTCGGCCGGTGCCGATGACGCCGACGCGCAACCGGGCCTCGGCATGCGATGTGGTCACGGCACCCCTCAGGGCATCGACGGGCAGGCGCCGCTCGACACTACTGCGCGGCCAGCCATCCGATAGGCCAGCCATCCGATAGGCCAGCCATCCGATAGGCCAGCCATCCGATAGGTTTGCGCCCCGTGACGGACAAAGCACGCTCGGGGAGCGAGACGTGAGCGATCTGCAACTCATCGTGGCGCGCAGCGCCGACGCGGCCGGCCTGCACGCGACCGCCCCGGCCGTGCTGCTCGAGCTGCAGACGCTGCTCGGCGCGCTGGCCGCGAACGCGTCGGCGGCAACCGAGCGGGGCCGGCGGCCGTTTCGTCCCACGCCGGACTGGTCGGCCCGGCTGGGCGAGCTGGCCTACGGGGTCTACCTGCTCGCCGACCAGACCGGCGTCGACATCGCCCGCGAGGTGCTCGACACCGTGCAGACCGTGCAGCGTCGCGCCGGCCAAGCGGCCACCGAGAGCGGGTGGCCCTTCGAGACGGCGTAACCCCGATCGGGCAACTTCTGGGATCGCTGCGCTTACGCGATCGAGTCGCGACGGTCAGTGCCCGAGCAGGCGCGCCAGCACCTCGTTCGGCTCGTCGTCGGCTCGTCGTCGGCGCCCACCGCTACCCGGGGCGACGGAGCTCGGTGCCGGGGCGTGCCCGGCGGCGTGCTCGTGCGCGTCCGCCCGGCGGCGGCCGACGTAGCCTTCCGGCTCGGGAGTCGGCCGCTCTGCTGGCCCGGCAACCTCGGGTGGCCGGTCGACGGGGGGCGCGTCGTCGGCGTCGACGAACGGGCCGAGCCGCGGCAGGGCCGCGAACGGGTCGCGGTCGAAGGCGCTGGTCTGCTCGGAGGCGGGCTGCGGGCTGGGCGTGACCGCATCCAGAACTGCTGCGTGCCGCGTGGGTGCCGGGACCTCGGCTGTGGCGAGCCGGCGCACCTGCTGCTCCAGCGTTCCCAGGTCCGAGCCGATCAGCCGGGTGGTCTCGACCCGTTCCAGCTTCAGCTGCCCGTTGAGCCGTTCGGCGACATCGCCACGTAGCGCCGCCACCTCATTGCGCAGCTGCGAGAGCTCGGCGCGCAGTGCCGTCTCGATCTCGCGCCGAAGGGTCACCTCCAACTGCAGCTCCTGATCGTGGCGCAGCTCGAGCTGTCGCAGCTGCGCGTGGTCGTCGTTAGGCGCGCCTCGGCGCGGCCCGAGAAAGAACCCGATCAGCGCGCCCCACAGCCCGATGAGCAGGCCCACCGTCTGCTGCCTTTGGGTATGCGCGAACACCACAACGACGACGGCGGCCACCCCCAGGGCCGCCGCGACGCAGAGGCCGACGACCCGCCAGACGCCGCGCGCGGATGGGCCGGGCGCGTCGGGCACGGCTCGCAGTCTAACGATCGCGCCGATCGACCTTGTCCGGCGGATGATCGCGGCGGCTCGGGTCGATGCCCGCGCGTTCGAGCAGCAAGCCCGCCGCCAGCAACAGCGCCGCGGCGACCAGCAAGGCGATGCCGACGCGCAGATCGTTGCCCGCCGCCTTGACGGTCGTCGCGTCCGGCGAGACCCGGGTCAGCAGCGCCACGCCCGCGCCCAGCACACCGGCCGCAACGAGCGCCGAAGCCTTGCCGAGCGCCACGCACCGGGCGATCACGATGGCCGCCATCGGCCGGGCGTGCGGGTCGTGCCGCACCGCGGCGCGCACCCGACGGGCGAGCAGGTATTCGGCGATGGCGAGCACGGCGAGGGGCACAGGGAGCAGGTACTGCAGCGGCGGGATGGACCCGTAGGACAGGCGCAGCAGAACGTACACGGTCGCGCCGATGATGAAGAACGGCACGGCCAGATCGCCGACAGTGGTGCGCCGCACCTGCGCCTACCCGAGACCCAGATCCGGACGCCGGCGAACCCCGGCGACGTCTTCTGCGTCGAGACCGGCCACCAGCTCGGCGACCCGACCCTGCGGCAGCTGGGCGTCCGGGTCGGCCACGAGCCACGGGACGAGGACGAACCCGCGCTGGGCGGCGCGCGGATGCGGCAGCGTCAGCTCCGGGTCGTCGCTTGCGATGCCGTCGACGCAGATCACGTCGACGTCGAGCGTGCGCGGCCCCCAGCGCACGTCCCGTGCTCGGGCTGCGCCACGCTCGGCCGCCCGCGCGCGCTGTAGCCAGGTTTGCGCGCTCGCCGCCGGGTCGTTCGCGATGAGGACGGCGTTGAGGTAGTCGTCCTGGGCGACCGGCCCCCACGGCGCGGTCTCGTACACCGGCGACACGGCGACGAGCCACGGCCGCAGTGCGTCGACGGCCGACTGCAGGTGCGCCAGCCGGTCGCCCAGGTTGGACCCGATGGAGAGCACCGCCCGGCTCATCGGGCCCGCTCCCGGCGGATCGTCACGGCGACGTCGGCGAAGCTCAGCGGGATGGGTGCCTGCGGCTTGTGCACCGTCACCGTGGCGGCAGCCACCCGCGCGTCGGCGAGGCAGACGTCGGCCAGCCGAGCGGCGAGCGTCTCGATCAGGTTCAGCGGCTCGCCGCCGACGATCTCGGCCAGCGCCTCGGCCAGCTCGCCGTAGTGGACGGTGTCGGCGACCTGGTCGGACCGCGCTGCGGCGCGGGTGTCCAGCTCGAGCTCGGCGTCGACGAGGAAGTCCTGCCCGTCGTGCCGTTCGGCGTCGTACACCCCGTGGTGGCCGCGAACCCGCAGCCCGCGCAGCACGATCCGGTCGTTCACCGGCCGGCCCCGGGCCCGTTGATCACTGTGCCGCGCCCCGGATCGCCGCCATGGCCAGCGCTGCGTCGACGTTCGGCCGTACCTCGTGCACGCGCACGCCCCACACACCCCGTAGCACCGCATAGGCGGTGATCGCCGCGGTGGCGTCGTCTCGCGCACCGACCGGGCGCGGCTCACCGTCGGCTGCGGCCAGCAGCCGTCCGAGGAACGACTTGCGTGACGCGCCGAGCAGTACCGGCAGTCCCATGCCGGTCAGCTCGTCGAGCCGGGCCAGCAGCGCCCAGTTGTGCTCGGCGGTCTTGGCAAAGCCCAGCCCCGGGTCGAGCACCAGCTGCGCCAGGTCGATGCCCGCCCGCACCGCGCTGTCGACCCGCTCGGACAGCTCGCGGCGGACGTCGGCTACCACGTCGACGTAGCAGGCGAGCTGCTGCATAACGCGGCTGTGCCCGCGCCAGTGCATGAGGATCCAGGGACAGCGTGCGTCGCGGGCCACGCGGGCCATGTCCGGGTCGCCGAGGCCGCCGGAAACGTCGTTGATCACCTGGGCGCCGGCGGCTAGCGCGGCTTCGGCCACGGTGGCTCGGTAGGTGTCGACGCTGAGCGCAATCCCTTCCGCGGCAAGGGTTTCGATGACCGGCAGGACGCGCTTGATCTCCTCCGCGGCGTCGACCCGCTGTGCTCCCGGGCGGGTGGACTCGCCGCCCACGTCGATCAGGTCCGCGCCCTCGTTGCGCATCTCGAGCGCGTGCGCGACGGCGGCGTCGGGCGATTTGTAGCGGCCGCCGTCGGAGAACGAGTCCGGGGTGACGTTGAGGACACCGATCACTACGATCCGGTCGTCGCGGCGCGGCAGATCGCTCACTTGCCGAGGATGAGGCTCATGGCCTCGGCGCGGGTGCGCGGGTCGGACTTGAAGATGCCGCGCACCGCCGAGGTGACGGTCTGCGAGCCGGGCTTGCGAACCCCGCGCATGGCCATGCACAGGTGCTCGGCGGAGACGACGACGATGACGCCCTGCGGGTGCAGGCCCTTCATCACCGCGTCGGCCACCTGCGAGGTCAGCCGCTCCTGCACCTGCGGCCGCCGGGCGTAGAGGTCGACCAGCCGGGCGAGCTTCGACAGCCCGGTGATCCGCCCGTCGTTGCCGGGGATGTAGCCCACGGCGGCCGTGCCGTGCCACGGCACCAAGTGGTGCTCGCAGGTCGAGTAGATCGGGATGTCCTTGACGAGCACCAGCTCGTCGTGGTCCTCGTCGAACGTCGTCTCGAGCACGCTGTCCGGATCGACGAACAGGCCGCCGAAGACCTCGGCGTACGACCGGGCGACCCGACCCGGGGTGCGCTGCAGCCCGTCGCGGTCAGGGTTCTCGCCGACCGCGATCAGCAGCTCGCGGATCGCCGCCTCGGCGCGCGCCAGGTCGACGCCGCCCTCGGCGCGGCTCACTTGGGACCCTGCGCGCCGCCGTCCGAATGTCGCTCCGGATGAGTGGGGTACGGCTCTGGGTACGGCTCTGGGTACGGCGCAGACTGTGGCGGCACCGGCGGCAGCACCTCGGTCGGCCGGTCGGGCGGCTGCGAAGGCGCCCCGCCGTAGGGCTGCTGACCGCCGTAAGGCTGCTGACCGCCGTAGGGCGGCTGGGTCGAACCGTAGGGCGGCTGGGACGGCCCACCGTAGGACGGCGGGTACCCCGGCGGCTGCCAACCAGCCGGCTGCCCTGGCGCGCCCGCGGATGCCGGCGGGAAGGGGGCGGTCGGCTGGCCCTGTGGCTCCGGCCACGGCGCCGGTTGCCCGTTCGGCGAGCCGTTCTTGCTCACCGCCACGCCGTTCGACCGAGCGGTCGGCGGGATCTCGACCGGCGGCTTGTCGCTGGGCGTGCGCTTGCCGAAGCCGGTGAAGCTGTTGTGCGGCGGGCGCTTGCGCACCGGCGCGAGGATCCGCTCGAGATCCTCCTTGCTCAGCGTCTCCTTCTCGACCAGCTCCAGCACCATCGAGTCGAGGACGTCGCGGTACTGGACCAGGATCTCCCACGCCTCGTCGTGCGCAGCCTCGATCAGGTCGCGCACCTCGGAGTCGATGTCGGCCGCGATGTCCTCCGAGTAGTCGCGCTGGTGGCCGTAGTCGCGGCCAAGAAACGGCTCGGAGTCCTTGACGCCGTACTTCACCGCACCGAGCTTGGCGCTCATGCCGTACTCGGTGACCATCGAGCGGGCCATAGTGGTGGCCTTCTCGATGTCGTTGGACGCGCCGGTGGTCGGCTCGTGGAAGACCAGCTCCTCGGCGGCCCGTCCGCCCAGCGCGTACACCAGCTGGTCGAGCAGCTCCGAGCGGGTCTGGGTGTAGCGGTCCTCGAGCGGCAGCACGAGGGTGTGCCCGAGCGAGCGACCGCGCGGCAGGATCGTCACCTTGTGCACGGGGTCGAGGTTCGGCATCGCCCACGCGGTGAGGGCGTGCCCGGACTCGTGGTAGGCGGTGACCCGCTTTTCCTTGTCGCTCATGGCCCGGGTCTTGCGCTCGGGGCCGGCGATGACCCGGTCGATGGACTCCTCGAGGGCTTGGTTGGTGATCAGCCGGCCGCCCTGCCGAGCGGTGAGCAGCGCCGCCTCGTTGATGACGTTGGCGAGATCCGCGCCGGTGAACCCGGGAGTGCGCCGCGCGATGACCCCGAGGTCGACGTCGGCGGCGAACGGCTTGCCCTTGGCGTGCACGGCGAGCACCGCCTTGCGGCCCTCGACGTCCGGCGGCGCGACCGCGATCTGCCGGTCGAAGCGACCGGGACGCAGCAGCGCGGGGTCGAGGATGTCCGGGCGGTTCGTGGCCGCGATCATGATCACGCCGCCCTTGACGTCGAAGCCGTCCATCTCGACGAGCATCTGGTTCAGCGTCTGCTCGCGCTCGTCGTGGCCGCCGCCGAGGCCCGCGCCACGGTGCCGGCCGACCGCGTCGATCTCGTCCACGAAGATGATCGCGGGCGCGTTCGATTTGGCCTGCTCGAACAAGTCACGCACCCGTGATGCGCCCACGCCGACGAACATCTCGACGAAGTCCGACCCGGAGATCGAGTAGAACGGCACGCCCGCCTCGCCCGCCACCGCGCGGGCGAGCAGCGTCTTGCCGGTTCCGGGCGGCCCGTAGAGCAGCACGCCCTTGGGGATCTTCGCGCCGAGCGCCTGGTAGCGCGCCGGATTCTGCAGGAAGTCCTTGATTTCCTGCAGTTCCTCGATCGCCTCGTCCGCGCCGGCGACGTCGGCGAAGGTCGTCTTGGGAGTGTCCTTGCTGACGAGCTTGGCCTTGCTGCGGCCGAAGCTCATCACCCGGTTGCCGCCGCCTTGCACCTGGCTCATCACGAAGAACAGCACGCCGACGATCAGCAGGATCGGCAACAGTCCGATCAGCAGGCTGAGCCACGAGTTGCCGTGCGTGACCTTCGTCGTGAACGTGGTGCCCTTGGCGTGCAGCAAGTCATCGTAGATTTCTTGGCTGGCGTTGGCCGGGTACGACGTGGTGATCTTCGTACTGCCCTGGAACGGCTGCTTGAGCTGCAGGTCGAGCGACTGCTCCTTGTCATGGATGGTCGCGCTGGCCACGTTGCCCGAGGTGATCTGGGAGATCGCATCGGACGTCTTCACGGACTTGTAGTCGCCGCCACTGGACACAACGGACTGCATCACGAAGAACAGGACGACGATCACGATGGCCCATAGCCACCATGCCCGGAAGATGCGCTTGCGATCCATTCGTGTCATCGCGGGACGGTTGGCCTTCCCGCATTCCTCCTGCTCAGCCCGAAGTACCCGCGCGTGATACCTGATGACGGTACACGGCGGCCCCGGTTTTCCGGGAATCGCGGCATTACGCCGGTTACCTGTGAAACGCCACGCGGGAAGCTCTCGTTCCGGCCCGAGGCCCGCTCTCAGCGACTAGACAGGCTCACCCTAGACCGCTATAGACAGATGCCTTGAGCCGGCCGATGTAGGGCAGGTCACGGTAGCGCTCGGCATAGTCCAGGCCGTAGCCCACCACGAACTCGTTGGGGATGTCGAAGCCGACGTACTTCACCGGGACGTCGACTTTCACCGCGTCGGGCTTGCGCAGCAACGTGACGATCTCGATCGAGGCCGGGTTGCGGCTGGCGAGGTTCTTCAGCAGCCAGGAAAGGGTGAGCCCGGAGTCGATGATGTCCTCGACGATCAGCACGTGCTGGCCGGCGATATCCCGGTCGAGGTCCTTGAGGATCCGCACGACGCCGGAACTGGTCGTCGCGCTGCCGTAGGAGCTCACCGCCATGAACTCCATCGTGGTGGGGCGGGTGAGCGCGCGGGCGAGGTCGGACATGAACATCGCCGCGCCCTTGAGCACGCCGACGAGCAGCGGTTCGCGGTCGGCGTAATCGTCGTCGACTGCCTTGGCCAGCTCGATGATCCGGTTACCGATCTGCTCGGCGGAGACGAGCTGCTCTGCGATGTCGGCATCGAGCACGGACGGCATGTCACTCCTGCAGTTGGGGGTGCCGTTGCACCTGCAGCCTGCCAGATGCCCTGGTCGCCCGCAGCCCGCCGGGGAGGTCGATCGCTCCTTGGCCGTGCCAGGCGGTGACCAGCGCGTCCAGGTCCGCGACGTGCTGCGCGGTCAGCGGCGCGGCGCCCTGCTCGTGCGCCCAGGCCCGTAGCACCCGGGTGCGCAGGGCCTTCGGCAGTCCCGCCAGCTCCGCGACGACCAACCCGCTCTTCGCGTCGTGATCATGAGCTTTCGTGCAGGATTCCTGCCCGTTCTGCATGATCACGGCGGATAGGTGGGTCAGCTCGTCGCGGGCGAGGGCGTCCAGCGCGTCGAGGTCGTCGCGCAGCAGGGTGGCGGTGCGGGCCAGCGCCTCGGCGACCCCACCGTGCAACACCTCCTCGAGCAGCGGCAGCACCTCGCGACGGAGCCGCACCCGCTGGTAGGACGGGTCGCCGTTGTGCGGGTCGTCCCACGGCGTGAGCCCCAGCGCCCGGCACGCGGCCCGGGTGGTGGCCCGGCGCACGGCGAGCAGCGGGCGCAGGTGGCGCCCGTCCGCCGGGCGCATGCCGGCGATCGAGCGCGGCCCTGAGCCCCGGCCCAGGCCGAGGAGCACCGTCTCGGCCTGGTCGTCGAGCGTGTGCCCCAACAGCAGGTCGGCGTCCAGCGCGGCCGCGACGGCGTCGAGGGCGCCGTAGCGGGCGGTGCGGGCGGCCGCCTCTGGGCCGCGGGCCGCGCCGACCGCGACGCGCACCGTCTCGACCGGGTCGAGCCCCAGCTCGTAGCCGAGCGCGGCGACCGCCGCCGCCTGCTGCGCCGAATCCGGCTGCAGCCCGTGGTCGACGGTGACCAGCCCGGCGGCGAGCCCGGCGCGCGGCGCCTCGAACGCCGCTGCCGCCGCCAGCGCCAAGGAGTCCGCGCCACCCGAGCAGGCGACCAGCACCCGCTTTTGGCAGTTCGGGAGCTTATAGGGTCCCGTCCTGCCAAAAGCAGCCCGGACGGCGCGGCGCACCTCCGCGACCGCCGGATGCGGGCCCATCGCGCTACGTGCGGAGTCAGCCGTGGACGCGGGCCACCCACGCCTCGGGCGCGGTGATCTCGTCCTTGCGCGGCAGGGTGCCGGTGGACGTCCAGACGGTGTTGAAGCCGTCCAGGCCGATCTTGTCGACGACCCCACGGACGAACGACGCCCCCTGCACGTACTGGCGGGTCTTCGCATCCAGGCCGAGCAGCCGGCGCAGCAGCTTGTCCAGCGGGTTGGCGCCCTTGCGGCGCCGCAGCCCGAAGCGGTCCTCGATGAGCTTCTGGCTGGGGATGACGGCCGGTGAAACCGCGTTCATGACGTACTCGGCGTGCCCCTCGACCAGGGACATCAACGCGGTGACCCGGTCGATGACCTCCCGCTGCTCCGGCGTGGCGATGATGCCGATCAGGCCGGAGCCGTCGCCCTCGCCACGCGCCACCCGCGCCAGGTCCGCGACGATCGCCTTCATCCGCTGGCGCATCGCTTCCGGGTCGGTGTCGACCGTCGCGGTGAGCGCGCCGACCTCGTCGAGCATGTGCTGGCGAAGCCACGGCACGGCGGTGAACTGCACCCGGTGGGTCACCTCGTGCAGGCACACCCAGAGCCGGAAGTCGGATGGGTCGACGCCGAGCTGCTGCTCGACGGTGACCAGGTTGGGCGCGACGAGCAGCAGCTGGCCGTCCGGGCGGTCGAAGAACTCGAACTGGCCGAGCACCTTGCCGGACAGGAAGCCCAGCACCGCGCCGGCCTGCAGCCCGGTGAGCCGGCCGCCGATCTGCTCGGTGAACGCACCGATCCGGTTAGCCTCGGCCAGCCGGTCGACGAGCGGGCTCATCACCGTGCGCATGCCGTTGGCGTTGACGTCGATCCAGCCGGCGCGGTCGACCACCCGGGTCAGCGCGGTGACCGGCGGCTCGGTGAGCCGGGTCAGCTCGGCGACGTGGCCGGCCGCGATCTCGGCGTCGCGGTAGAGCTCGCCGACCACGGAGTCGGCCACGTCGCGGGACACCCCCGGCGGTGACGGGCTGAGCCCCTTTGCCGCGCGTGCCGCGAGATCCCAGTCGATGAGCGAGCTCATGACGGCCACGGTACCCAGCCGGGTCCGGACAACGCCGGGTCGACGCCGGACGGCCGATGCGGGTCAGCGGCAGCCGCAGCCGACCAGCGTCGAGGCGACGGTGTCCAGCGCGGTCTCGGCCGCCCGGGTGTCGGCTTGGCTCGGACCCACGGCTTCGGCCAGCAGCGCGAAGACGAGCACCCGCCCATCGCGGTCGTGGACGAGCCCGGCCAGCGTGGAGACGCCGCTGAGCGTGCCGGTCTTGGCCCTGATCAGGCCCGCGCCGGGCGAGCCCCGGTAGCGGTCGGCCAGCGTGCCGGTCCAACCGGCGACGGGCAGGCCCGCGAGCACATCGTGCAGCGTCGGATGCGCTGGCGTCGCGGCCAGGCGCAGCAGCGCGGTGAGCGTGGCCGGGGTGAGCCGGTCGGCGGCGGCGAGGCCGCTTCCGTCGAGCAATCCGGCGCCGATGTCGACGCCCAGGCCGCGGATCACCGCACGGATCGCAGCCGCGGCGCCGGTGAACGACGCCGGTTCGCCGCGCGCGACGGCGACGAGTCGGGCGAGGCACTCGGCGATCACGTCGTCGGACTGCTCCAGCATCTGGGCGACCAGTTCGGAAAGTGGCGGCGACTCGACCCGGGCGAGCACCGGCGCACCGGTCGGCGCGCGCCCGAACGACACCGCCCACGCCGGCAGGTGCAGCGCGGCCGCCAGCTCCCGGCCCGCGGCCAGCGCAGGATCGGCGCTGCGGACAAGCGCGTGCGGGGAGTCGCGGCCGCCGTCGACCATCGCGGCGGTGATGGGCGCGGCGTAGTCGCTGGGCACGTCCGCGGGCGCCCAGTCGGGCGACACCGCCGGTCCGCTGAACAGCGACGCGTCGACCACCACCCGGCTGACGTGCCGGCGGGCCAGTTGCGCCGCGAGGTCGCTGACCCGGGCGGCGCCGGCGTACGCGCCGGGCTGGCCCGGCGCGGCGGCGGTGAGCGTCGGGTCGCCGCCGCCGACGAGGACGACCGTGCCGGGCGCCGGCCCGGTGACGACCTGGGTGGTGATCCGGTCGCTCGGGTGGCGCACGCTCAGCAGTGCCACCGCGGTGGCCAGCTTGGCGGTGGACGCCGGCGCGGCAGCAGTGGGGGCGCCCCGGTCGTAGAGCAGCGCGCCGCTCTGTCCGTCCACGACCTCGGCGAGCACCCGGCTGCCCAGCCGCGGGGACGCGAGCGGCGCGGCCAGCACCCGGGCCACCCCGGCAGCGGTGGGCATCCGCACCGCGGGCGGCTGCGGCGTCGGCGGCGCGCTTGTCGAGGGTGTCGGCGAGTCAGCGCTGGACGGGGTCGGTCGGAATGCCGCGGCGTGGCGTGGCCACACGCGAATGGCCAGGAATCCGCCGGCCGCCGCTGCGGCGAGCACGATGACCAGCACGGTGGTGAGCAACCGGTGCCGGATCACGATGCGAGACACTATGCGCTGACCGCGGCGCCGTCGGGTTGCGCCGCAGCAGAACTCGAGGAGCAGCCGTGGAGTTCGACGTCCTGATCGAGATCCCGAAGGGCAGCCACAACAAGTACGAGGTGGACCATCACAGCGGGCGGATGCGGCTCGATCGGACGCTGTTCACCTCGACGCAGTACCCGGCCGACTACGGCTACGTGGACAACACACTCGGCCTGGACGGCGACCCGCTCGACGCCCTGGTGATCATCCCGGGTGGCGAGCCGCTGTTCCCCGGCGTGCTGGTGCGGTGCCGGCCGATCGGCATGTTCCGGATGACCGACGAGAAGGGCCCGGACGACAAGGTGCTTTGCGTTCCGGTCAGCGACCCGCGGCTGGAGCACCTGCGCGACATCTACCACCTGCCGGAGTTCGACCGGCTGGAGATCCAGCATTTCTTCTCGGTGTACAAGGAGCTCGAGCCCGGCAAGAGCGTCGAGGGCGCGACCTGGGTCGGGCGCGCGGAGGCGGAGGCGGAGATCGAAGCATCCCGCAAGCGGATCGCCGAGCACCCCGACGCCGTCCCGCACTGAGCGGGGTTACTCGACCGCGGCGATGCCCACTGGCCGGTAGCCGAGGTACCACGCGGGCCCGGGACGGCCGCAGGTGAGCCCGACCGCGTCGTGCCGCTCGACCCGGACGGTGACCGCCACCCGGCCGTGCGGGCCGGCGATCTCGACGTGCGCGGTGCCATCGGTGACCGGGGAGGTACGGATGACGCGAAGATCGGCGGCGCGGCGTACCGCCAGCTGCTCGTAGGCGTAGGCCAGCGCGGCCTGCGCGGCCGGCGGGAGTCCGACCCGTCCGCGCAGCAGCGCCCCGACCACCTCACCGGCGTCGGTGGTCGCGGCGAACTCGGGCGCGGCGAACGGGAGCACCCGCCCGTAGAGCAGGCCGGCGGGCAGCACCAGGACGTTGGCGGCGAACCGCTCACCGCCGACGTGGCTGCACTCCCATACCCTGCCGGGGCGGACCTCGTCGAGCGCGGCGGCGACCGGCCGCCCGCGAAGCGCGCAGCAGGCGTCGTGCTTGCTGTGCGTGCAGACGAAGTACGCGGGCGACCCGTCCGGCGTCGCGGACGAGCCGTCGAGTGGCACGTCGAGCAGGTCCGCGTCGCGGTCGTAGCTGCCCCAGCCCAGCCCTTCCCGCCCCGGGCGGCAGTCGGCGAACGCCCAGTGCCGGGTCGCGCCGCGCGGGGTGCGGCCGGGCCGGCGGATGGCGAGCACCCGTACCCCGCTGCGCGCGGCCCGCTCTTCCAGCTGGCCGGCGAGGGCACGGTCGAAGTGCGATTCGCGAAGCCCGTCGTGGCCCCACGGCCCGGGCTCCTCGACGAGGAGCAGCCGGCTGGCCGGGAAGGCGGTGCCGAGCATCGGGTCGCCGCGCAGCTGAGCCCGCAGCGCGCACCGGTCGGCCGACTCGCGCGGGCGCGGATGACGCCTCATCCGAGCTGGCCCGGTGGCCGAGTCATGCCGGGACGACGATGCCTTCGCGCAGCAGCCGTACGGCGAGGTCTCGCTGCTCGTGCGCGCTCATCCCCGGCAGCTGCGCCGGGGTGAACGGCGCGCCGGCGAGCAGGGTCTTGAGCGCGTCGTCGGCGGTCGGCGAGACGGTGACGGACCGGTCGGCGAGGCGCAGCCGGATGCCGTCCGGCTCGTGGCTGACCCGGCAGCGCAGGCCCGGACGGAGCCGAAGCGGGGTGTCGCCGGTGAGCGACCCCGCGGCGTCGATCTGGGCCAGCGGTCCGATCGGGGCGGCGCGGGTCTGGCGGGCCAGGTCGGCGGCCACCCGGTCGGCGACTGCGGCGACGTCCGCGCGGTCGATCGCCGCGCGCAGCGCGTCGACAGCCGCCCGCAGGTGCGGCGCGAGCAGAGCGGGGTCAGCGAGGTCGACGCCGACCGGGAGCGAGGCGCGCAGCGCGCGCTCGTCCGCCGCGGCTGCCAGCAGGTGCCGGGCCAGCTGGTAGCGGGTGAGCGGGTGGACCCCGACGGTCAGGTGGATCGTGGTCTCGCCGAGCGCCGCCGCGGAGTGCAGGTAGCCGCGCGGCAGGTACAGCGCGTCGCCCGGCTCGAGGACAGCGTCGATCAGCGGCGGCTCACCGGCCCGGGCCTGGACCTCGGCGCGGCGCTGTTCCCAGGGCTGGTCGCCCAGTGGATCGGTGAGCACCGGCTCGTGGATGCGCCACCGTTTGCGGCCGACGACCTGCAGCACGAACACGTCGTGGACGTCGTAGTGCGCGGCGAATCCCTGGTTCTGGGCAGGAGTCACGTACGCGTTGATCTGGACGGGATGGCCGAGCTCGGCGGCCAGCTCGCTGGCGAACCCGACCAGCGGCGGCCAGGTGCGGTGCAGTCCCTGCAGGACGAGCGTGGCGCCGTCGGCGAGCAGGGCAAGGACGCGGTCGTCGGCGGCCTGGTCGGCGATCGTCGCGCCGGCGCCGCCGCCGCGGGTGTAGCGGCCTTCCGGGATGACGGTGCCGTCGCGGGCCATGCGCAGGAACGGGGTGCGCAGGCCGCGCCGCGAGACGAGCTCGTCCACCGCGGCCGGGTCGAGCAGGTCGGCGAAGCCTCGCGGCAGCTCGGCGCAGCGGGCGAGCAGCGGGCGCTGCCCCCAGTATTGGCTGGCGAATTCGCTTGTGGGGCAGGCGATGCAGCGGCACAGCGCGCCGCGGCGGCCGGGCTGCTGCCCGGCCGCCGCGGCGTCGGTCTCGCAGGTCACCGCGTCCTAGACGGCCCTGCCGCCGGCCCCGCCGTCGGCTCCGCCGTCCGCGCCACCGTCGGCACCACGGTCAAGGGCGCCGCCGTCGGCGCCTCGGTCGGCCGCACCGCCGTCCGCACCGCGGTCGGCCGCACCGCCGTCCGCGCCGCCACCCGTGCTGGCAGGGGTGCCACCGGCGCCACCGTCGGCCCCGCCGTCCGCGCCACTGTCAGCGCCGCCGTCCGCGCCACCGTCGGCGCCACCGTCGCTCGGCCTGGTGGTGTCGTCGTCGAGACTCATCGCATTCCCCTTCCGGTTCGGATGATCGGCCGGTCGGCCGCGATCTTCAACGTACCCGCCGGGTCACGGCGGCTAACCGGCGATGTGCTCGGCGCGGTGCAGGGCGACGATCCCGCCGGTGAGGTCGCGCCAGCGCACGTCCGACCAGCCGGCCGCTGCGATGCGCCGCGCCAGCGCCACCTGATCCGGCCAGCTGCGGATCGACTCGGCGAGGTAGACGTAGGCGTCCGGGTTGGACGACACTCGGCGGGCGATCCAAGGCAGCGCGCCCATCAGGTAGTTCAGGTAGAGCGCGCGAAATGGCTGCCAGGTCGGGGTGCTGAACTCGCAGACCACCAGCCGCCCGCCGGGGCGGACCACCCGGGCCAGCTCGCGCAGCGCCCGATCCGTGTCGGCCACGTTGCGGAGCCCGAACGAGATCGTCGCAGCGTCGAACGATCCGTCCGCGAACGGCAGGCAGAGCGCGTCGCCGGCGACGAAGGGCACCGACCGACGGTCGTGCCGCGACCGTCCGGCCCGCAGCATGCCCAGCGAGAAGTCGCAGGCCACCGCGCACGCCCCGGACTGGGCCAGCTCGACGGTCGACACGCCGGTGCCGGCGGCGAGGTCCAGCACGCGCTCCCCGGGCGAGAGTTCCAACGCCTGCCGCGTGCGGCGGCGCCAGCGGTGATCCTGCCCGAGCGAGAGGATCGTGTTGGTCAGGTCGTATCGGCGGGCGACACCGTCGAACATGCGCGCGACTTCGCGCGGCCGCTTCTCGAGCGTGGCACGGTTCATCGGCGGCCATTCTGGCAGCCGCCTCCGGGGCTCAGCCGGCCGCCGCCTCTAGCGCGCGGCGGGTCAGCACCCGGGCCAGGTGGCGGCGGTACTCCGGGTCGGCGTGCATGTCGCTGACCGGCTCGGTTCCCTCGGCGGCGTGCTCGGCCGCCTTGGCGATCGGCGACCCGGCCGCCAGCGCCTGCTCGACACCGACCGCGCGGAGCGGCACGCTGCCCATGTTCGCCAGCGCCACCCGTCCGTCGGCGACGGCAACGGCAACGATCGCCCAGTCGTTCGCGCGCCGGACGAACTTCTCGTACGCGAATCCCCCGGGACGGCGGGGAATCCGCACCTCGATGAGCATCTCGTCGGGCCGCAGCGCGGTCTCGAAGTAGCCGCGGAAGAAGTCCGCGGCGTCGACCCGTCGCGTGCCGCCGGGGCCCTGCAGCACCAGTGCCGCGTCCAGCGCCCTTACCGCACATGGCAAATCCGCCGCCGGATCGGCGTGCGCGAGCGAGCCGCCGATCGTGCCACGGTGGCGCACCTGCCGGTCGCCGACGAACGTCGCGACGTGGGCGAGCAACGGCGCCTCGGCGCGGAGCACGTCCGACGCTGCCAGGTCGGCATGCCGGGTCAACGCGCCCACTGCGACCTCCTCGCCCTCGACCCGGGCGTAGGAGAGGTCATGCAGCCCGGCGACGTCGACCAGCACGGACGGGAACGCCAGCCGCAGCTTCATCATCGGCAGCAGCGAGTGCCCGCCGGCGAGCAGCTTCGCGTCGTCGCCGTGCTCTGCAAGTGCGGCCAGTGCGGCGTCAACGGACTCCGCCCGGACGTACTCGAACGGCGCCGGGATCATGCTGAAACCGCCGGGGCTTCCGCCGCCGCGAGCACGGCCCGGACGATGTTGTGATAGCCGGTGCAGCGGCAGATGTTCCCCTCGAGCCCCTCGCGCACCTGCTCGTCCGTCGGATGCGGATTCTCCCGCAGCAGGTCGACCGCGGCCATCACCATTCCGGGAGTGCAGAACCCGCACTGCAGCCCGTGCTCGGCGCGGAATGCTGCCGCCACCGGGTGCAGCCCGTCCTCGGACGACAGCCCTTCCAGCGTCACCACCGACGAGCCGGACGCCTGCGCGGTGAGCACCGTGCACGACTTCACGGCCGCGCCGTCCAAGTGCACCGTGCACGCGCCGCACGACGTGGTATCGCAGCCGACGTTCGTCGCACGTAGCCCGCACACGTCGCGCAGGTAGTGCACCAGCAGCAGCCGCGGCTCGACGTCGTCTTCGCGCTGCTCGCCGTTGACGGTGATCGTCACCCGCATCAGTTGCTCGCCTCTCTGATCGCCCGCCAGATCCGTTGTGACGTGGTGGGCATGTCGATGTGCCGCACGCCGAGGTGGGCCACGGCGTCGATCACCGCGTTCTGCACGGCCGGCGTCGATCCGATCGTCGCCGCTTCGCCGAGGCCCTTCGCGCCCAGTGGGTTGTACGTGGTCGGCGTCTCCATCGACACCAGCTCGAAGCTCGGCAGCTCGGTGGCCGCCACGATCGGGTAGTCGGCCAACGTGGTGGTGGTCGGGTTGCCGTCGCCGTCGTAGAGCACCTCTTCGAGCAGCGCCTGCGCGGCGCCCTGGGCCAGCCCGCCGTGCCGTTGCCCCTCCGCGATCAGCGGGTTGAGCACCGTACCGGCGTCGTCGACCGCGACCAACCGGCGCAGCACCGCCTTGCCCGACTCGGTGTCGACCTCGACGACGGCCAGGTGCGCGCCGAACGGGTAGGTGGCCCCGGGCGCGGAGAAGACCGTGTGCACCACCAGCGGCTCGCGCGCCGCCAGCTCGGCGAACGTGATCCCGGTGTTCGGCACGCCGGTGACCGCCAGCCCGGCGCGGGCGGTGTCGACGACGAGGTCGTTGGGGTCGGCCTCGAGCACGTCGGCCGCGCGCTGCTTGGCCAGCTCGATCAGCTCACGGGACGCCTGGCGGACGGCCGCACCGCCCTGCTGGAGGCTGCGCGAGCCCCCGGTGCCGCCGCCTTCGGGGACGAGGTCGGTGTCGCCCCACTTGACGGTGATCTTCTCCATCGGGATGCCCAGCTCGTCGCTGGCCAGCATCCCCCACACGGTCGCGTGCCCCTGCCCGTGCGGCGACGTGCCGGTAAGGATCGTCGCCGAGCCGTCCGGGTGCACCTCGACCGTGGCGTTTTCGTGCGGGGCGCCGGCCTCCACACCCATTCCGGTGATCTCCACGTAGGTCGACAGCCCGATGCCCAGCTGCAGCACGTCGCCCCGCTCGCGGCGGGCGGACTGCTCGCGGCGCAGGCCTGCGTAGTCGGCAGCGTCGAGGACGCGGTCCAGCGCGCCGGTGTAGTCGCCGGTGTCGTACTGCGCGCCGGTCACCGTGGTGACCGGTTCGGTGAACGGCGGGCGCAGGCTTCGCCGGCGCACCTCGGCCGGGTCGGTCCCGATCTCGGCGGCGAACAAGTCGATCGCCCGCTCGATCGCCGCGGTCGCCTCCGGGCGGCCGGCGCCGCGGTAGGCACCCATCGGGGTGGTGTTGGTGACGACGCTGCGGGCGCTCACCTCGACGCGGTCCAGGTTGTAGACGCCGGGCGCCATCAGTGCGGTCAGGTACGGCAGGAACGCGCCGATGCGCAGGTACGCGCCGGCGTCCTGCAGGATGTCGAGCCGGTACGCCTCGACCGTGCCGTCGCGACGGCCGCCGATGGTCACGGTCTGGACCTGCCCGCGGCCGTGGTTCATCGCGAGCATGTTCTCCGAGCGGGTCTCGGTCCACCGCACCGGGCGGCGCAGGCGGCGGGCGGCCCAGGCCACCAGCGCGTGCTCGGGGTCGGCGCCGAACTTCGCGCCGAACGCCCCGCCCACGTCGGGGGTGATGACGCGCACCTGCTCGGGCTGCACGCCGAGCATCGTCGCGATCAGCGCCTTGGTGCCCTGCGCGCCCTGGTTGGGGCACCACAAGGTGAGCCGGCCGTCGTCGCCCCATACCGCGGCCGCGGCGCGCACTTCTAGCGGCGCGACGGCGACCCGCTGGTTGACGATCTCCTTGCTGACGACCACCTCGCAGCCGGCGAACAGGTCGTCGTGCGGTGCCGGGTCGACGCGAAACGCCACGTTGGTGCCGGCGTCCGGGAAGAGCAGCGTCTCGTCCTTGACGGCCTCGCGCGGGTCGACCAGCACGGGCAGCGGGTCGTAGTCGACCTCGACCAGCTCGGCGGCGTCCTCGCCGCGGTACCTGTCGTCGGTGATCACCGCGGCGACCGGCTCGCCGACGAAGCGCACCACCCCGTCGGCCAACAGCGGCTGACCCATTTGCTCGGGCAACATCGGGAACGCCGGCCGCTGCGGGGGGACATCGGCGAGATCGGCGGCGGTCAGCACCGCGAGCACCCCGGGTGTCGCCGCGGCCGCCGAGGTGTCGATCGACACGATCCGGGCGTGGGCGACCGGGGAGCGGACCATCGTCAGGTACGCGGCGCCGGTCAGCCGGTCGTCGACGACGTCTTCGGTGTAGACGGCGCCGCGGGTGAGGAAGCCCGGATCTTCGACGCGCGCGACGCGGGTGCCCAGAATGCTCACGGCGGGGACGCTAGCACCGCCCGGCCGCCGAGGATCATTCGCGGGCGAGCCAGATCGCGCCGGCGGTCACCGCCACGAGGCAGGCGAGATACGCGATGAGAAAGCCCGCTGAGAACGGCACGTTCTCGTGCAGGAGGGTGCCGCCGAGGATCACCGCGACCACCGGGGCGGTCGCTTCGTTGGCCGCGAAGCTGGCTGCGAGCGCACCAACCTGGAACGAGATCTGGGTGACCGCGAGCGCGCACCCGCCGACGACGATGATCGCGATGAGCGGTACGAGGCCGGCCGCGCGCGAGAATCCGTCCAGCCCATCCTGCCGCCACACCGTGGACGCGGTGTTGAGCAGCACGCCCACCAACCCGTACCAGCCGCCGGCGACCGCCCCGTAGACGGCGGCACGCACCCCGGCGCCGCGCCCCCGAACCGCAAGACAGGCGCCGGCCCCGGCGGCCAGCGCGATCACCGAGGCAATCAGCGCCGCCCTGCCGGACATCGCGGTGCCCGCCCCCGGGTTGCCCAGCAGGCCGAAGAACGCGCCGAGGCCGCCGAGGATCGCCGCACAGGCCGCGTAGTCGGCGCCGCGCGGCCGCGGGCCGCCGAGTGCCCAGCCGACCGGCAGCGACACCGGCACCGCGAGCACGAGCAGCGGCTGGATGAGCACGACCGGGCCGGTAGCCAGCGCGATCACCTGGAACACCAGCCCCAGCCCGTCCCCCCCGATCGCCAGCAGCCAGCGCGGGTTGCGTACCAGCCCGAGCAACCCGCGCGCGTCCGCCCGCCCGGTGCCGGTGTGCGCGGCCGAGTGCTGCACCGCCGTGCTCGCGCCGTACGCGACGGCCGCCGCGATCGCGCACGGCACGGCTACGGCGAGTGACACGAAGGCGACGGTATCGCTCGGTTCGCACGCTGGCCGACGATTTGTTGCGCCGTCGCGGGGCCATTACGCCGCGGGGACGGAACGGGTCCCGTTGTCCACAGCGCGAGCCGCTATCCACAGATCGTTTCCGGGCATGGCGGGCCGATGTCCGCCACCCCGACGATCGGTGCATGCAGCCGCTACGCCGACGCGATGCCGGGCCGGCCGGCACTCGGCTCGTCGCGGTCCCCACGCGTCTCGCCGACCTCGCCGACGCCCGAGCCGGGGTACTGACCCGCGACCAACTGCGCGACTTCGGCATCGGGCGCGACCAGGTGCGTGCCGCGATATCGGCACGTCGCTGGCAGGCGATCGGGCGGCGTGTCGTGGTGCTCGACAACGCACCGCTGACCCTCACCCAGCGTCAGTGGGCGGCGGTCCAGGCGCCGAACCAGCTATGCGTGTTGGCCGGCTTGAGCGCGGCGATCGCAGGCGGCCTGCGGGGATTTGCCACCGAGCGCGTGCACCTCGTCGTGCGCGGCTCGTGCGGCGCGGCCCTTCCGATGTGGGTGCGCCTGCACAACTCGCGTCGCTTCGCGGCACGCGATGTCCATCCGGCCAGCGGCCCACCGCGCACCCGGATCGCGCGGTCGATCGTCGACGCCGCAGCTTGGTCGGTCGCGGCGCGGCAGGCCTGCGCGATCCTCTGTGCCGGCGTCCAACAGCGCCTCGTGTCGGCCGGTGCGCTGTCGGCCGAGCTCGAGCGCGCGGGCGCCGTTCGGCACGGCGCGATCCTGCGCGCGGTGCTGGGCGACATCGCTGGCGGCGGTCACACGCTGGCCGAGCTGGACCTCGGTCCGCTCGCGCGCCGCGCCGGTCTGCCGCGCCCGCGCCGCCAGGCGTTACGTCGCGAGCCGGACGGCCGCGTCCGCTATGTCGACGCGGAGTTCGACTTGCCGGACGGCACGGTGCTCGCCGTCGAGATCGACGGCGCCGTCCACCTAAAACCGCTGGAATGGTGGGGCGACATGTCGCGGCAGAACGAGCTCGTCATCCGCGGTCAGCCGGTATTGCGCTTCGACTCGATCACCCTTCGGCTTCGGCCGAATCAGGTGGTCGACCAGCTTCGGCGGATGCGGTTCGCCCATGCGTAGGCCACTTGTTGCGGCTTCGCGGGACTATCGCGCCGCCGAGGCGGAACAGGTTAGGAGGCGGCGACCACCGGCAGCGCCGTCGACGAAAAGTGGGAATGCACGCGCGGGTCGACCGGGTCGTCCGCCGGGTCACGGTGGACGGCCAGATGCCGGTAGAGGGTGTCGCGCTGTGCCGGGATCCGCCCAGCGCCGCGGATCAGCTCGATCAGCTCGGTGCGGTTCGAGCGGTGCCGCGCACCGGCGGACGAGACCACGTTCTCCTCGAGCATCACCGAGCCGAGATCGTCCGCGCCGAAGTGGAGCGTCAGCTGGCCGATGTCCTTGCCGGTGGTCAGCCAGGAACCCTGCAGGTGGGCGATGTTGTCGAAGAACAGCCGGGCGACGGCGATCATCCGCAGGTACTCCAGCGAGGTCGCCTGGGTGTGCCCGCGCAGGTGGTTGTTCTCCGGCTGATAGGTCCACGGGATGAAACTGCGAAACCCGCCGGTGCGGTCCTGCACGTCACGGATCATGCGCAGGTGCTCGATCCGCTCGGCGTTCGTCTCGCCGGTGCCCATCATGAACGTCGCGGTGGACTCGACGCCGAGATGATGGGCGGTCTCCATCACCTCGAGCCAGGTCTCGCCGGGCTCCTTCAGCGGCGCGATCGCGGTGCGCGGGCGTTGCACGAGGATCTCCGCGCCGGCGCCGGCGAACGAGTCGAGCCCGGCGGCGTGCAGTCGGCGGATCACCGTCTCGAAGTCGAGCTGCGAGGTCCGGGCGATGTGCACGACCTCCGAGCCGCCGAGCGAGTGCAGCACCAGCGACGGGTACTCGCGCTTGATGGCGGCGAAGATCCGCTCGTACCACTCGATGCCCAGCTCGGGCGAGTGGCCGCCCTGCAGCATGATCTGGGTGGCGCCCAGCTCGACCGCCTCGCCGCAACGGCGCAGGATCTCCTCGTCGCTGTGCGTCCAGCCCTCTGCGTGCTTGGGTGCGCGGTAGAACGCGCAGAACTTGCACGCGGTGACGCAGACGTTGGTGTAGTTGATGTTGCGATCGATGATGTAGGTCGCGATGTTGTCCGGGTAGCGCCGGCGGCGCACCGTGTCGGCGGCCCGCCCCAGAGCGTGCAGCGCAGCGTCGGTGTACAGCAGCAGCGCCTGGTCCGGCGTGATTCGCCCCCCGTCGGCGGCGTGGGCCAGCAACTCCTCGATCGCGCGCGCCATGCCGGCCAGCCTACGTGGACGGCGACCAGATGTAGGGCGTGGTCGTGGTGATCGCCACGAAGCCGAGGCGCTGCAGGATCGGCCGGCTGTCGTCGGACGCGTCGACCTGCAGGTAGCGCACGCCGCGGGCCACCGCGAGCTGCGCCCGCCGCGCCACCAACGCGCGGTAGATGCCGCGCCCACGCCACTCCACCAGCGTCGAGCCGCCCCAGAGGCCCGCGAAGTCGGTGCCCGGCTTGTAGACGATCCACGCGGCGCTGACGACCTGCGCCTCCGCCTCGGCGACGAGCACGTCGGAGGTCGCCGCGCGCCGCCGCAGGTCCTCGGCCAGCCAGCCCCAGTCGTCGCCCCACACCGCCGACTCCAGCGCGGCGATCCGCGCGAAGTCGGCATCGCTGTCGACGTGGCGCAGCGCCACGCCGGCCGGCAGCACCGGGTCGTGGGCCATCTCGGCTGCGAGGCCGACGAGCACCGTCTCGGTCGATTCGGCGACGAACCCGGCGGCGCGCAGCCGCTCCGGAAGGTCGACGGGCCGGTCGTGACCGCGTGTCTTCCATTCGAACGGCTGGCCCAGCCCGGCGAAATGCTCGACCTGCCGGGCGATGAGCGCGTCCAGGTCGTCGACGCCGTCGAGTGTTCGATAGGACACGAAGCCGCGGTGCGGATAGTGCACCCGAACCAGCGGGCCGTCGAAGTCGGCGGGCGGGTCGAGGCCTTCTGCGGCGCCGCGCAGCTGCGCGTCGTAGGCGGCGAGCAGCGCCGCAGTGTCGGTCATCAGCTCAAACGTCGGCGAAGCTCGGCGCATCGACCCGCGGCACCGCCCCGGCATCCGCGGCCCGTCGCGCGAAGTCGCGCAGCCCAGTCAGCTGGCGCTCCCCCAGCGAGAAGTCGAGCGTGCGGAAGTAGCGCGCCAGCGTCGCTGCGTCGAACACCTCCCAGCGGGCCGCCTGCGCGGCGACCTCGTCGACGTGTGCCAGCGCCTCGTCGCGGCTGCGCACGAACGCCGCGTGCACGTCCTTGACCAGGCCGGGGTTCGCCTCGGCGTAGTCGCGGCGCGCCGCCCAGACCGCGAAGACCATCGGCAGACCGGTCCAGTCACGCCACACTGCGCCGAGGTCGTAGACGTCGAGGCCGTGCCGCGGCGCATGGTAGGTCGCGCGCAGGGCAGCATCGCCGATCAGCACGGCTGCGTCGGCCTCGAGCAGCATCGTGGTCAGGTCCGGCGGGCAGGTGAAGTACGTCGGCGCCACGCCGTGCACCTCGGCAAGCCACATCCGAGCCAGGAGCACAGAGGTGCGCGACGTGGAGCCGAGGGCCACCCGTCGACCGGCCAGCTGGCCCAGCGGCACTTGGGCGACGAGGTTGACCGAGAGCACCGGTCCGTCCGAGCCGACGGCGAGACCCGGCAGCAGCCGCAGCGAGTCCGCGTTGCGCAGGTACTCGACCAGCGAGATCGGCCCGATGTCCAGTTCGCCGTCGACCAGCATCTCGCCGAGCCGGTCGGGCGTGTCCTTGGTCAGCTCGACATCCAGCAAAGCCCCGGACCGGACCAGTCCCCAGTAGATCGGCAGGCAGTTGAGGAACTGGATATGGCCGACCCGCGGCCGAGCGTTCTCGCGGGGTGCGTTCACGTCGGCCGACCCTACGCGAGACCCGGATAGGGTCGGTCGCCGTGGACGACCTGGAGCTGGCGGCGTCACTCGTGCGCGACGCCGGCCTGCTGGCCGCCCGGATGCGCCGCGCCGGCGTCCAGAGCGAGCAGAAGACGTCGGTCTCCGACATCGTGACCGAGGCCGACCGCGCCGCCGAGCGCCTGATCGCGCAGCGGCTGCGCGATCAGCGTCCACACGACGGCGTCGTCGGCGAGGAGGGCACCGACCGCGCCGGCGGGCGCACCTGGTACGTCGACCCGATCGACGGCACCTACAACTACGCCGCCGGGCTGCCGGTCTGGTGCTGCGCGCTCGCCCTCGCCGACGCGGACGGCCCGGTGCTGGGCGCGGTGTACCACCCCGTGGCCGACGAGCTGTGGACGGGCGGCCCGGGGCAGCCGACGACATGCAACGGCAAGCCGGTGCCGCCGATCGTGGACCGGCCGCTGTGCGAGGTCAGCATCGCCACCTACCTGCATCCGACCACGCTGCCCGACAGCGCGCTGCGCGCCCCGCTGCTGCGTGCGTTGCGGCCGGCGGCGACCATCCGCACGTTCGGCTCGGGCTCGGTCGAGCTCGCCTGGGTCGCGGACGGCCGGCTGGGCGGCTTCCTGCAGGCCAACTGCCTGGACTGGGACTGGCTCCCCGGCGCGGCGCTGGTGCGCGGCGCGGGCGGCGGCACCGACGTACGGCGACTGGGTGTGCACCGCTGGCACCTCGCCGGGTCCCGGCGGGTCGTTCGCGAGATCGGCGAACTGCTCGGCGGCTGAAGTATTCGCCGCCAGCTACCAGCGGCGCACCGGGCCACGCCACATGCGCAAGCCGTAACGGTGCCACGGCCCACCGCAGGTCAGCGCGGGGAGCACGAAGAACCAGAGCACCGCGGCGGCCGCCACGAACGGCAGCACCGACAGCAGCAGCACAGTGGCGGCCACCCCGAGGGCGACACGCAGGAACGGCGAGGCGGGGACGTAGCGCTCCCATGAGCGGTCGGTGCGGGGTGGCTGGGCCGGCCGCGGCGGTGTCTGTGCGAACGGGTGCGGGGCCGGGAGGTCGGCGAAGAGCGCGTCCAGCTCGTCGCGGAACCGGGCAGAACTGGCGCTCGCAACCCGGTCGCCGTACTCATCGGGTTCGAGTCTGCCGGCGGCCATGTGCTCGCCGAGCGCCCCGATCGCGGCCTCTCGCTCGGAGGTACCGATCCGGATCTGGCGGTGCGGGTCTGGCGTGGTCACCGGTCCATCATGCGCCGCGATCATGCCCCGCGCCCAGTGCGATTTGTCAGCGAACGTCAGTCCTCGTCGTCACCGTTCAAGCGTGCGCTGAGTTCCTCGCTGCGGCTGCGGTGGGCGTTCATCCGCTGCTCGATGTTCGCGGCCAGGAGCGCGCGCGGCTTGGCGAGGAGCACGTAGGACAGCGGCAGCGTCAGCACCAGCGCGATCATCGCGGCGAGCAGTCCCGAGACGCCGACGAGCCAGAGAATCCCGAAGACAACGGCGAAGAGCACGACGCGCAGCCCGGTGTAGAGCCACAGCAGCCCGAACGAGCGCCGGAACGTGGGGTGCTGATCAACCATTCGTCCTAAGCCCAAACTGCTTGCGGTTCTGCGCGGCGTTCCGCCAGCGGCACCGGGCCATCGTACTCGCGCAGAACTCGGTAACGGGTGCTCCGCTCGACCGGCCGGAACCCGGCATCGCGGATCAGGCCGAGCAGGTCGTCGCGGGTCAGCTTGTCGGGCGTGCCGAAGTGGTCGGCGTCGTGCGTGATCTTGTACTCGACCACGGAACCGTCCATGTCGTCGGCGCCCCAGCTGAGCGCGAGCTGCGACGTGGACAGGCCGTGCATCACCCAGAACACCTTGATGTGGTCGAAGTTGTCGAGCATCAGCCGGGAAACGGCGAACGTGCGCAGCACGTCCGCGGGCTGCGCCATGGGCAGGTGGCTGAGCCGGTTGTGGTCGTTGTGGAAGCGCAGCGGGATGAAGACGACAAACCCTCCGGTCTCATCCTGCAGCTCACGCAGCCGCAGCACGTGATCGACCCGGTGCCGCGGTTCCTCGATGTGCCCGTAGAGCATCGTCGCCGGCGTGCGCAGACCCTTGGCGTGGGCGAGCCGGTGGATGCGCGACCAATCCTGCCAGTGGGTGCTGTGGTCGACGATCTGTTTGCGCACGTCCCAGTCGAAGATCTCCGCGCCGCCGCCGGTGAGCGACTCCAGCCCCGCGTCGATCAGCTCGTCGAGGATCTGGTCGGCGGACAGGCCGCTGATCTGCTCGAACCAGTGCACCTCGGTGGCGGTGAACGCCTTGAGCGCGACATCGGGCAGCGCCGCCTTGAGCTCGCGCAGCACCCGCGGGTAGTACTTCCACGGCAGCGTCGGGTGCAGCCCGTTGACGATGTGCAGCTCGGTCAGCCCGTCGTCCTTCATCGCGAGCGCCTTCTCGACGGCCTCCTCGACGCGCATCGTGTACGCGTCCTTCTGGCCTGGCTTGCGCTCGAAGCTGCAGTACGCGCACGAGGCCGCGCACACGTTGGTCAGGTTCAGGTGCCGGTTGACGTTGAAGTACGTCCGGTCGCCGTTCTTCGCCGTGCGGACACTGTGCGCCAGGCCGCCCAGCCAGGCCAGGTCGCCGGACTCGTAGAGGTCCTCGCCGTCCTGCCGGGTGAGCCGCTCCCCGGCGGCGACCTTCTCGGACAGCTCGGCCTTGCGCTCCTCGATCAGCGGCATGACGTTCAGGGTACGGGCCGGCGTCTGGGAGGCTGGTCACATGTACATCCCGGGGTACCACGCGGCCTCCGAAGCCGAGCTCGCCGAACTGCTCGACGGCACGCACATCGTCGACCTGGTCTCGCCGACCGTCGACTGCGGGCTCATCGCGACCCCGCTGCCGATGCTGCGCGGCGGTGACTCGCTGCTCGGCCACGTCGCGCGGAACAATCCGCATTGGCGCGAGGTGGCGCCGGGCGCGGAGTCGCTGGTGATCGCGCACGGACCGGAGGCGTACGTGTCGCCGTCGTGGTACGCAAGCAAGCGTGAGCACGGCCGGGTGGTGCCGACCTGGAACTACCTCACCGCGCACGTCTACGGAGAGCTGGTCGTGCACGACGACGTCGCGTGGCTGCGCGCGTTCGTCACTCGGCTCACCGAGCGCCACGAGGCCGGTCAGCTGGACCCGTGGGCGGTCAGCGACGCCCCGGCGCCCTACATCGACGGGCAGCTGCGAGCGATCGTCGGGGTCGAGCTGCGGATCAGCCGGATCGAGGCGAAGGCCAAGCTAAGCCAGAACCGCTCTGCGGCCGACCGGTCAGGAGTGATCGCCGGGTTGGGTGAACATCCGCTCGCCGACGCCATGCGCCGCGTCCCGGCCGACTGACGCACCGTCCGCAGGCTGGACCCGGCCCTCGAACTTCGTCGAGAGCACGACCGTGGTGCGGGTGCGGGCAACCCCGGGCAACGCGTTGAGCGTGCCGATCATCTGCTCCAGCTCGCCGACGTCGGTCACCCGCACCTTGACCACGTAGGACTCCTCGCCGGCGACGAACCAGCAGTCCTCGACCTCGGGCACCTCCGCGATCGCCGCGGTGAGCGTGCGCGCTTCGGCGCGGTCGCCGAGAAAGATCCCGATCAGCGCGCTCATCGAGTAGCCGAGCGCCTCCGGCGCCACCGCCGCGTGATAGCCGGTGATCACCCGGTTTGCCTCCAGCTTGCCGACCCGCTCGTGCACCGCCGGTGCGGACAGGCCGACGATGCGGGCCAGCTCGGCGTAGGTGGCGCGGGCGTTCGCCCGCAGGGCATCGAGCAGCTTTCGGTCGACGGCATCCATGGCCGCAGTCTGGCACCGGCGTCAGCCCGTTCGGGCCGCGACCTGCTGCCGCTCGGGATCTCGTGGCGCGACGCTCGAGGTCTGCTCCACTTCCGGAGCAGACCTCAAGCATTCAGAGCCGATCCTGTCCGCGCGCCCCCGAGCGCGCCGGTCCAACGGGTGAGCAGCTTGTGCTCGACGCCGAGCACGTCGAGCACCTTCGCGGCGACGAAGTCGACCAGTTGCTGCACCGTCTGCGGCGCCCCGTAGAAGCCCGGACTGGCCGGCAGCACCACTGCGCCCGCATCGTGCAGGTCGAGCATGTGCTGCAGCGTCGAGCGGGTGTAGGGCGCCTCGCGGGGAACGACGACGAGCGGGCGGCGCTCCTTGAGCGTGACGTCGGCGGCGCGCTGCAGCAGGTCCTTCGAGAGCCCGAGCGCGATGCCGGCGACGGCGGCGCTCGACGCCGGCACGACCACCATGCCGCGCGTCGGGTACGACCCTGACGAGGGGCCGGCGGCGAGGTCGGCGGGGGCCCAGTACCCGACGTCGGCCGGCTCCCGGCCCAGCCACTCGGCCAGATCCTCCCGCCAGCGGGCGTCACGAAACGCTATGCCGGTCTCGTCGAGCAGGGTCAGCCGGGCCGCACGCGAGATCACGAGGTCGACCGACGACCCGGCGTCCAGCAGCCCGTTCAGGACCGCGCGGGCGTACGGGGTTCCCGACGCGCCGGAGACGCCGACCATCCAGGGCCGACGTGTCATGCGTGCAGCCCCCCGAGCACGACCAGATCGGCCAGGGCGAACGCGAACAGCCCGATCCCGATCACACCGTTGGCGGTGAAGAAGGCCCGGTTGACCCTGCTCAAATCATCTGAACGCACGATCAGATGTTCATATGCAAGGACGACGGCGGTGAGCGCCAGGCCCAGCCACCACAGCCAGCCGAGGCCCGCGGCCACGCCGAACCAGGCGAAGGCGGCGAACGTCGCGACGTGCGCGACCGCCGAGGTCCGCAGCGCCGCCGGCACGCCGAACCGGGCGGGAAACGACCGGGACCCGATGCGCCGGTCCACTTCGGTGTCCTGGCAGGAGTAGATCAGGTCGAAGCCGCCGATCCACGAGCCGACGGCGAGGCCCAGCGCGAACGCCGGGCGCTCGAACCGACCCGTGACCGCGATCCATGCCCCGACCGGGGCCACCAGCTGCGCCAGCCCCAGCAGCACCTGCGGGAAGTCGGTGAACCGCTTGCCGTACGAGTAGAGCACCAGCAGGAAGATCGCCACGGGCGCGAGCGCCAGGCAGAGCCAGGACAGCGCAGCAGCCGAGGCGAGGAAGACGGCGAGCGAGACGAGCGTGCCGATCCACGCGGTGCGCACCGAAACGACACCGGTCACCAGCTCCCGGTTGGCGGTGCGCGGGTTGAGGGCGTCGAAGCGGCGGTCGAGTATCCGGTTGGCCGACATGGCGACCGTGCGCGCCGACACCATCGCCACGGTGATCAGCGCCAGCTGTACCCAGTGCACCGAGCCGGTCGCCCGCCACATCGCGGTGAGCGCGGCGATGTAGGCGAACGGCAGCGCGAACACCGAGTGCTCGATCATCACCAGCCGCAGGAACGCCCGGACGCGGCCAGGCCGCTCGGCGAGCTGGGCGATCACCAGACGAGCCTAGCGAGCAGCGGCGGAGCCAGGACGCGACCTGATGCCGTACTCACGCCAGCGCCGGTCGACGAGGAAGCGGGTGGCGTCGTCGAGCGCGCACTCGGCCGGCCAACCGCCGGCACGGCGGTACCCCTCGGTGGGCAGCTTCCGCGTCGCGTCCACGCCGAGCTTGCCGCCGAAGAACTGCTCGTAGGACGCGTGGTCGAGGTGGTCCACCGGGCCGACGGTGTGCAGCACGTCGTGCGCGTAGTCGACGTTGCCGAACGCGCGCCAGGCGACCTCGGCGTAGTCGTGCACGTCGCAGTCGGCGTCGACGACGACGACCAGCTTCGACAGGGAGAGCAAACCGGCGCCCCAGACCGCGTTCATCACCTTCTGCGCGTGCTTCGGGAAGCGCTTCTCGATCGAGACGATCACGCAGTTGTGGAACACGCCGGCCTCGGGGAGGTCGTAGTCGACGATCTCCGGGATCATCGTCCGGATCAGCGGCAGGAAGATCCGCTCGGTGGCCTTGCCCAGCGGCCCGTCCTCCTGCGGCGGGCGTCCCACGATGATCGACTGGAAGACGGCGTCGGAGCGCATCGTCATCGTCTCGACGCGCAGGTACGGGAACGGCTCGGTCGGCGTGTAGAAGCCGGTATGGTCGCCGAACGGGCCCTCGGGCAGCCGTTCGCCCGGCACCACCCATCCCTCGAGGACGACCTGGGCACCGGCCGGGACCTGCAAGGGCACCGAGACACAGTCGACGAGGTCGACACGTTCCCGGGCGAGGAACCCGGCGAAGAGGTACTCGTCGATGTCGCCGGGCAGCGGCGCGGAGGCGGCGTAGGTGACCGCCGGCGGGCAGCCGAACGCGATCGCCACCGGCAGCCGTTCGCCGCGCCGCTCGGCGACGGCGGCGTGCGAGGTGGAGTCCTTGTGGATCTGCCAGTGCAGGCTCACCGTCCGCTCGTCCTGCAGCTGCAGGCGGTACAGACCCAGGTTGCGCGCGCCGGTCTCGGGATGGCGGGTGTGGGTCAGCCCGAGGTTGAGGAACACCCCGCCGTCCTCCGGCCAGGCCTGCACGCCGGGCAGGATCGACAGGTCGACGTCGCCGCCGCGCAGCACGACCTCCTGGCACGGCGCGGTCTTGACCCGTCGGGGTGGGACGGTCCGCAGCTGCGCCGCCTTGCCCAGCGCGTCGCGCAACCCCCCGACGCCACGCGGCAGCTCCGGTCGCAGCAGCTCGGCCAGCCGCGCGCCGATCTCGTCCAGCGAGCAGACGCCCAGCGCGCGGGCCATCCGACGCTGGGTGCCGAAGAGGTTGATCGCGAGCGGCAGCCGGCCACGGGACGGTCGCTCGAACAGCAGCGCCGGTCCCCGCTCGGCCAGCACGCGCTGCACGATGCCGTTGACCTCCAGGCGCGGGTCGACCGGGACGCGCACCCGGGCGAGGTCGCGGTCGCTGTCGAGCGCGGCGAGGAAGTCCTGCAGGTCGTTGAACGCCACGTCTGCACCGTACCGACGCCGGCGCCGCCGCAGCGATCAGTTGATGCCGGCGTAGGAGTGCAGGCCGGAGATGACGATGTTGACGACGAAGAAGTTGAACGTGATCGCGGCGAAACCGGCGAGGTTGATCCAGGCGGCGGCGCGCCCCTTCCAACCGGCGGTGGCGCGGGCGTGCAGGTATGCCGCGTAGACGACCCAGACGATGAACGCCCAGGTTTCCTTGGGATCCCAGCCCCAGTACCGTCCCCATGCCGCCTCGGCCCAGATGGCCCCGCAGATGATGCCGAACGTGTAGATCGGGAAGGCGAACGCGACGATCCGGTAGGCGACCTTGTCGAGGGTCTGCGCGTCCGGCAGCCGCCCGCCGAGCGTGACCGGGAAGCGGCTGGTGCGGGCGGCGGAGACGTTGCGGTCCCACCGCTGCTTGACAAGGAACAGGATGGTGATCGCCGAGCTGGTGAGCAGCGCGCCCTCGGCCGTGGCCGCGGCGGTGACGTGGATCGCCAGCCAGTAGGAGCGCAGCGCCGGCACCAGTGGCTGGGCCCGCGCGTAGAGCACCGTGCCAGCCAGGAACATCATCACGATGACCGGGAACATGATGAACAGACCGAGGTAGCGGATCTTCGGCATGCGCCAGAGCGCACCGAGGAACGCGAGCACCGCGACGAGCCCGGCCACCGAGGCGAACTCGTACATGTTGCTCCACGGCACCTCGTCCACCGCGACGCCGCGCACCGCGATCGAGGCGGCATGGATCAGCGCCCCGAGCACCGTGATCGCAACCGCGAAGCGCCCGCAACGGTCGCCGATCGAGCGGCGGGCGACGCCGGACGCGGTCACCGGCGGCTCGGCGGACGGCGGCTGCCCGGCAGATCCGGACGACGGCGGCTCGACGGCGTCCGGCCCTCCGGCGCCGGCCAGGACGCGCGGCTCGGCGGGCGCGGAAACCGCTGTTGAGGTCGTCGCCACCCGCCCGCGCCGGCCGAACGCGTACTCGGCGGTGTAGCCGATCATCGCGACCGCGTAGGTCGCGATCGCCGTGGTGAACAGTGTGTCGGACAGGTGCGCCATGTTCGAGCTGACCGCCACCGCGTCACTCCCTTCCTGCACCGACGAGATCGGCACCCGCGGCGCGCTGAGCCGACCGAAGCCGGTCGAGCAGGCCGGCGAATTCCGTCGTGAAGTTGCCCGAGTCGCTGCGGGCGAGCCCGCCCACCGAGACAACCGTAGGCGAGTCGGCACTCTCGTCCGATGCCGGGGTGATCCGCAGCCACAGCCGGCGCCGCCGAATACCCAGCGACCCGATCAGCCCGACCACCATCGCGACCGCGGCGATCAGCAGCCAGCCCTGGGTCGGGTCGTGCGAGACCTGGATACTCGCCCAGGGCACCCAGCCGTCGAAGGTCACTGAGACGCCGTTGGGCATGGTGAGCGTCTTGCCGACGGTGAGGTTCGCTTGCCCGACCCGCTTCATCTTCGTGGTGTCGAGCGTGTAGACCGACTGCGGCTGGCCCTCGTAGTTGAGGTTGCCCTGGTAGACGAAGATGCCCAGCACCGGGTTGTCGATCCGCGGGGAGACCGACGTGATCACGCCGCCGCCGGTGTCCTGCGGCGTGGGGGCGAAGAACCCTTCGATGCCGACGTCCTGGTTCGCGTCGGGCTTGCCCTGCAATTTGAACGCGCCCTCCGAGAGCAGCGTGGTCGCGTCGGTGGGGACGAACGTCTCGGTGTCGGTGCGGACGGTGCCGTCCGGCATCCGCACGGTGACCTGCGGCGCGTAGCCGTGGCCGATGAGGTAGACCCGGTCACCCTCGAGGCGTAGCGGGTGGTTGACGGTGATGGTGGCATGCTGCGGGGCGGCGTCGGCGGTGCGCGAGTAGGTGACGTCGGCCTGGAACTGGGACGGCTCGCCGCTTGCGAGATAGGTAGCGGTGAACTTCTGCATGGAGTCGATGCAGAACGGCGCGGGGCTGATCTTGCCTTCCTGCGCGAACCGGCCGGGGCGCCACGAGTCGTACTGAACGACGGTGTTGCAGAAGCCCTTCCCCTGCTGGACGATCACCGACCCCTCGTAGGTGTAGAGCCGGCCGACCGCGATGAGCACCAGCCCGGCCAGAAGCGCCAGGTGGAAGATCAGGTTGCCGGTCTCGCGGCTATACCCCTTCTCGGCGGACAGGGTGACCCCGCCGCCCGGCTCGTCCCGGCGGACAACACGCCAGCGCCGCCCCAGCGCCGCCCGGGCGGCGGCAGCATAGGACTCGGCGGACTCGCCCGCCCCGAAGCGGCCGGACTCGGGGAGCCGGTCGAGGTTGCGGGGCGCGGGCAGCGGCTGGCGCAGCATCGCCCGCGCGTGCAGCCGGATGCGCGGCACCAGGCAGCCGACCAGCGAGACGAACAGCAGCAGGTAGATCGCCGCGAACCACGCCGAGGCGAACACGTCGAACATGCCGAGGTGGTCGAGCAGCCGCCCCCACCAGCCGTGCGTGGCGAGGTAGCTCTGCACCTTGGTGGGGTTGAGCGGACGCTGCGGGAGCAGCGATCCGGGCACGGCCGCGAGCGCGAGCAGGAAGAGCAGCACCAGCGCCGTGCGCATGCTGATCAGACGCCGCCACGCCAGCCGCAGCGGCCGGACAAGGGTGTTCATAGGCTTGCCCCGACGCCGGCGTTCGAGCCGACAGTGGCCCGCAGCATGTCCATCCACTGCGCCCACACGCCGGTGGCCAGCAGCACGCCCATCGCGATCAGGAGCACGCCGCCGACCTGGCTCACCGCTCGCCGGTGTCGGCGGACGAACCCCAGCGCGCCGGACACCCAGCCGATCCCCAGCGCTACCAAGACGAACGGGATGCCGAGACCGAGGCAGTAGAACACCATCAGCAGCGAGCCGCGACCGGTCGAGCCTTGGCTGAGGGCGAGCGAGAAGACCGCGCTCAGCGTCGGCGTCAGGCACGGCCCCCAGGCGAAACCGAAGGCAACGCCCAGCAGCGGCGCACCCACCAACCCGGCGCGCGGCAGCCGGCGGAAACGCACTTCCCGCTGCAGCAACGGCACATAGCCGAGGAAGACGAAACCCATGAGGATCGTCACGACGCCGAAGATCCGCTCCAGCAGCACGGTGTGGTCGCGGATCGCGGCCCCGAACCCGCCGAAGAGCAGGCTCTCGACCGCGACGAGGACGGCGGTGAACCCGGCGACGAACAGCAGCGCGCCGCCGACCATCCGGGCGCGGTTGTTCTCGGCCTGCGCGCCGGAGAGCCCGGCGACATAGGAGAGGTAACCCGGCACCAGCGGCAGAACGCACGGCGAGAGGAAGCCGATCACGCCGACCAGCGCGGCCACGCCGGCGGCGACGAGCAGCGGCCCGTTCTGGACCGCCTCGGTGAACGCGCTCGCCGAGTGCACTTACGACTCGGCGTTCAGGGAGGTGAGGACCGGCTGGAGGTCAGCCGGCAGCACCGAGCCGACGTACACCGCGGCGACGCGCTGCGCCTTGTCGATGACGACGGTGAACGGCAGGGAGAGCGCCGGGACCTTGCCGAGTTGCAGCGCGGTCTGCGCGTTCTGGTCGAAGACGATCGGGTAGCTGATGTGGTTGTCGGTGACAAACGCCTGCGCGGCGCTCTGCTCGTCCTTGGTGTCGACGCCCACGAACTGAATGCCCTTCGGCTTCACCTCGCGGTAGAGCGCGTCCAGCTGCGGGGTCTCGGCGACGCACGGCCCGCACCAGCTGGCCCAGTAGTTGATGACGACGACCTTTCCGCGGTCGGTGCTGAGCTGGAACGATCCGCCGTCGAGCAGCGTGCCGTGCATGTCACCCGCGGTCTTGCGGTCGTTCGCCGGGATGGTGGTGCCCTTCGCCGTCGCGCCGACGAACCGGAACTGGCCACCCGCGGATTGGTCCACGGCGTCGTTGCCGGTCGAGCACGCGGTGGCCGCCAGCAGGCACGCGGCAACTGCGGCGAGCAGGCGGGAGCGGCGAATCATAGGCGTCCAGTGTGCAAGACACGAGCGAATGCGCCGCACCCGGGCCATGATCCTGAGCGAGGGCACTGTGGTGCCTACGCGCCGGCGATGGCGCCGCTCGGCGTGGCCCCGGCGGGCTGCGCGTAGTCCACCCGCACGACGACTCCGTCGATGAACGTGAAGCTCGTGACCGAGGCCAGCGCGCACTGCCGTCGCCGCGGATCGTGCGCCAGCCGCCGCCCTTCGGCGTACCGTCGCGCGGCGACGATCGGCAGCTGATGCGTCACGCACACCGCCTCGCGTCCGCCGGCCCGCTCCCCCGCCGACCTGGCCGCGGCGAGCACCCGCTGCGCGACCTGCAGGTACGGCTCGCCCCAGGACGGGCGCAGCGGGTTGTAGTAGTAACGCCAGCTCGTGACGTCGGCGAAGACGCCCTTACCGCCCGCGACGCGGCGGCCTTCGAGGTAGTTGTCGGCCTCGGTGAGGCGCTCGTCGATCGCGACGTCCAGGCCGAAGCGCGCGGCCAGCGGTGCGGCGGTCTGCCGTGCGCGGTCGAGCGGGGACGACGCGAGGTAGCCGATGTCGCGGTCGGCGAGGGAGTCCGCGGCCAGCTCGGCCTGCCGCTTGCCGCGCAGCGAGAGCCCGTATCCCGGCAAGCGCCCGTAGAGCACCCGGTCGGGATTGTCGACCTCGCCGTGCCGCAACAGGTGGACGATCACGGCGTTGCCATCGCCGTCGCCGCCGCTCGTGCGGCGTCCGGCAGGGCCCCGGCGATCCGTTCGATCGCATCCCCGTCGTGCGCGGCGCTGACGAACCATGCCTCGAACGCGCTCGGCGGCAGGTACACGCCGGCGTCGAGCATCGCGTGGAAGAACGGCTTGTAACGCAACGTCTCGGCCGCCTGCGCCTCGGCGAAGTTGGTGACCGGTTCAGCGCTGAAGAACACCGAGAAGAGGTTGCCCGCGTACTGCACCTGGTGCGGCACGCCCTCCTTGTCGAGCGCCTCGTCGACCAGCCCGCCGATCGTGCGTGCCGACGCGTCCAGGCGCTCGTAGACCTCGGACACACAGGCGCGCAGCGTGGCGAGCCCGGCGGCGACGGCGACCGGATTCCCCGACAGCGTCCCGGCCTGGTACACCGGCCCGGACGGGGCGAGCAGCGCCATCACATCCGCCCGCCCGCCGAATGCCGCCGCGGGCAGGCCTCCGCTCATCACCTTGCCGAACGTGAACAGGTCCGCGTCCACCGGCTCCAACCCGTACCAGCCCGCCGGGCTCACCCGGAAACCGGTCATCACCTCGTCACTGATCAACAGCGCGCCGTGCTCGGCCGTGATCCGGCGCAGTCCCTCGTTGAAGCCGGGCAGCGGCGGGACGGCGCCCATGTTCCCCGCCGCGGCCTCGGTGATCAGGCAGGCGATGTCCGGCCCGTGCTCGGCGAAGGCCGCCTCGGCGGCCGCCAGGTCGTTGTACGGCAGCACCAGCGTCTCGGCGGTCTGCGCCCCGGTCACCCCCGGCGTGTCGGGCAGCCCGAAGGTCACCACCCCGGAACCCGCCGCGGCGAGCAGGGCGTCGACATGCCCGTGGTAGCAGCCGGCGAACTTCACCACCTGGTGCCGGCCGGTGAAGCCGCGGGCCAGCCGGATCGCGCTCATGGTCGCCTCGGTGCCGGAGTTGACCAGCCGCACCTGCTCCACCGGCTGGACGCGATCGACGATCTCGACCGCGAGCTCGACCTCGCCCTGGGTCGGGGTGCCGAAGGAGAGGCCGCGCTGCGCGGCGGCGCGCACCGCCTCGACCACCGCCGGATGGGCGTGCCCGAGCACCATCGGCCCCCAGGACGAGACGAGGTCGACGTACTCGCGCCCGTCCGCGTCCGTGAGGTAGGCACCGTGGCCGCTGACCATGAACCGCGGCGTGCCACCGACGGCGCGGAACGCGCGCACCGGCGAGTTGACCCCGCCCGGGATGACCTGCTGCGCGCGCTCGAACAGCTCGGCCGAGATCGGAGCGTCAGACACGCTCGCTCCACAAGATGTCGCTCGTCACGGGATCGAGTCTCTCAGCGCAGGGCGCGCGCCGCGTCGAGCGCCCAGTAGGTGAGGATCATCGACGCGCCGGCGCGGCGGATCGCGGTCAGCGTCTCGAGCATCACCCGGTCGCGGTCCAGCCAGCCGTTGCGGGCCGCCGCCTCGACCATCGTGTACTCCCCGCTCACCTGGTATGCGGCAACCGGGACGGGGCTTGCGTCGGCCACCGCGGCGACGATGTCCAGGTAGGGCAGGGCCGGCTTGACCATGACCACGTCCGCACCCTCTGCGACGTCGAGCGCGGTTTCGGCGAGGGCCTCGCGGACGCTGCGGGCATGGTCCTGCTGATAGGTCTTGCGGTCGCCGCGCAGCGACGAGTCGACGGCCTCGCGGAACGGGCCGTAGAACGCGGAGGCGTACTTGGCCGCGTAGGCGAGGATCGCGGCCTGGTGGTGCCCGGCTGCGTCGAGCGCGGCGCGGACGACGCCGACCTGGCCGTCCATCATGCCGCTGGTGCCGAGCATGTGCGCGCCCGCTTCGGCCTGGGCGACGGCCATAGCGGCGTAACGGTGCAGCGTGGCGTCGTTGTCGACCCGTCCGTGCCGGTCCAGCATGCCGCAGTGCCCGTGGTCGGTGAACTCGTCCAGGCACAGGTCCGCCATCAGCACGGTGGCCTCGCCCAGCTCGTCGCGCAGCCGGCGTAGCGCCGTGTTGAGCACGCCGTCCGGGTCGTCGGCGCCGGAACCCTGGGCGTCCTTGGTCACCGGAATGCCGAAGAGCATCAGCCCGCCGACGCCGGCCTCGACCGCCTCGGCCGCCGCCTTCGCCAGCGACTCGTAACTGTGCTGCACCACGCCGGGCATGCTGGCGATCTGCTGCGGCTCGTCGATGCCCTCGCGGACGAACATCGGCAGGATCAGGTCGCTCGGCCGGATCGTCACGTCGCCGGCCAGCCGGCGCAGGGCCGCGGTGGCGCGCAGCCGCCTCGGCCGGGAGGTCGGAAACCCCGGCAGCTCCGGCAGCGTGCTCACCGCGCCGAGGCTACGCCCGGCGCTTGGGTTGACACGTTGCTCCGCCTTCGCGGCGCTGCCGAGCCGCCCTGCCAGAACAAGTCAGCGGGCGGCGCGGCGGGACGGGCGGACCGGCTTCTTCGCCGCCGCCTTCTCCCGCTCGGCTGCGGCGCGGGCCGAGGCGAGCTCGGCCAGCGCGTCGACCAGCGCCGGCACCGTGGCAGTCTCGGGCTGCACGTCCACCCGCAGGCCGAACTCCCGGGCCGTGGCGGCGGTCTGCGGGCCGATGCAGGCGACCACCGTCCGGGCGTGCGGCTTGCCGGCGATACCGACCAGGTTGCGCACCGTCGACGACGAGGTGAAGCAGACCGCCTGGAAGCCGCCGGACTTGATCGCGTCGCGGATGTCGGCGGCGGGCGGCGCCGCCCGCACCGTCCGGTACGCCGTCACGTCGTCGATCTCCCAGCCGCGCTCGCGCAGCCCGGCAGCGAGCGTCTCGGTTGCGATGTCGGCGCGGGGCAGCAGCACCCGGTCGATCGGGTCGAGGATGTCGTCGTAGGGCGGGAAGTCCGCGAGCAGCCCGTCGGACGACTGCTCCCCCGACGGCACGAGCTCGGGCTTGATCCCGAACGCGCGAACCGCGTCCGCGGTCGACTCGCCCACGCAGGCGATCTTCACGCCGGCGAACGCCCGGGCGTCGAGGCCGAACTCCTCGAACTTCTCCCGCACCGCGCGCACGGCGTTGGTCGAGGTGAAGACGAGCCACTCGTAGCGGCCGGTGACGAGGCCCTTGATCGCGCGCTCCATCTGGGTCGGGGTGCGCGGCGGCTCGACGGCGATCGTCGGCACCTCGACCGCAACCGCACCGTGGTGGCGCAGCCGCTCGCTCATCGCGCCGGCCTGCTCCTTGGTCCGCGGCACGAGCACCCGCCAGCCGTAGAGCGGGCGCGACTCCCACCAGGCCAGCTTCTCGCGCTGGGCGGCCGCCTTGCCCACCGTCACCACGATCGTGCCGGTCATCCCGACCGCGGCGAGATCCAGCTCGCCGAGCGTGCCGGATACGGTGTGCTGCCCGGTGCCGGTGCCGTCGCAGCTCACCGTCACCGGGGTGTCCGGCTTGAGCCCGCCGGAGACCAGCTGCTCGGCGACCGTCTGCGCGTCGGCCGCGCGGATGGTCAACACCAGCGTTCCCGGAGCGTGCGCCAGCACGTCGAAGTCGACGGCGTCGAGGGAGGAGATGTCGGCCTCGGTACGCACCGATCCGGCCGGAACCCCGGCATACGTCGCGGTACCCGCGCCGACGGCAAGCCCTGGCACCACCTCGAACGGCACGACCGTCTTCGACACGGCGAGCGCCTCGCGCACGGCGCCGTCGTCGGTGAACACGTCGCCCGCCACCAGGCGCACCACGGCAGAGCCGGCGCGCGCCTCGGCCAGCACCGCCTTGGCGGTCTCGGCCGGCGTTGCCTCCGGCCGGCGGAGCTGACCGCCGGCCAGCGCCACGACCGCCGCCGGGACGGATGCGTCGGCGTACACCACGTCCGCGGCGGCCAGCACCTCGGCGGCGTGCACCGCCAGCAATCCCGGGTCACCGGGGCCGGCGCCCACGAACGTGACGCGGCCGACGGTCTTACGGACTCGGGTCATCTCGAGCTCCCCATTATCGTGTCAGCGCCGGCGGCGATCAGCTCGGCGGCAAGCCGCCGGCCGACCCCCTCGGCGTCGGTTACCGGGCCGGTTGCCGACAGCCGGACGGCGTCGCTGCCGTCCACTGCCGTCACCGAGCAACGGAGGAACAGTTCGCCGTCGTCGGCGATGTCGGCCAGCGCGCCGATCGGCGCGGAGCAGCCCGCCTCGAGCGCGACCAGCAGCGCTCGCTCGGCGGTGACGGCCGCCCGCGCGTCCGCGCACTCCACCGCGGCCAGCGCCGAGATCGTCGCCTGGTCGTCGGCGCGGGCCTCGACCGCGAGCGCGCCCTGCGCCGGCGCCGGCAGCAGCTGGATCGGGTCGAGCACCTCGGTCACCGCCTGCTCACGCCCGAGCCGGCGCAGTCCGGCCAGCGCGAGCACGACCGCGTCCAGTTCGGTGCCGACCTTGCCGAGCCGGGTGTCGACGTTGCCGCGCAGGTCGACGACCGAAAGGCCCAGCCCCAGCGCGCGCAGCTGCGCAGCTCGGCGCGGCGAGCCGGTGCCCACCCGCGCACCGGGTGGCAACTCGGCGAGGGCCAGGCCGTCTCGGGCGACGAGCGCGTCACGCGGATCCTCGCGAGCGGGGACGGCGGCCACGACGACGCCGTCGGCCGGGGCTGTCGGCAGATCCTTGAACGAATGCACCGCGACGTCGAGCCGGCCGTCGAGCAGCGCCGCGCGCAGCGCGGAGACGAACACGCCGGTGCCACCGAGCTCGCGAAGCGCGGCCGACGAGCGGTCGCCCTCGGTGACGATCGGCACGATGTCGACCGGGACGCCCAGCGCCGCGGCGACCGACTCCGTCTGGATTCGGGCCAGCGCACTGCGGCGGGTACCGACGCGCAGGACGCGAGTAACTGTCATCGCTGTCTCCTGCTTCGCCGTGTTCCTCGCGTGCGCTCGGGCCACGCGCGCGGACGCGCACCGCGAAGCGGGCTCTTCGCGCGAGCGCTCATCGCGCCCACCGTCACCACGGATTCCGGGGCCGCCGGGTCGAGGTCGAAGAGCTCCCGCAGCGCGGCGGCGTACTGGTCACCGCCCGGCGTGCTGGCCAGTTCTTTTACCCGGACGGTCGGCGCGTGCAGCACCTTCTCCACTGCGCGGCGCACCGCGTCGGCGACCTCGCCGCGGGTCGCGCCGTCCAACCGAGGCAGCCGAGCGTCCAGCCGTGCCAGCTCTGCTTCGATCACCTGGTTGGCGCGTGACCGCAGTGCGGTGACGGTAGGTGCCACGGCGAGCCGCTGCTGCTCGGCCAGATACGCCTCCAGCTCCTCGGCGACCAGCGCGGTGGCCGCCCGGACCGCGGCGTCGCTGACGACAGCCCCACCCGCGCGCAGCGCCTCGAGGTCGACGAGGGTGACACCGGGCAGGCTCGCCACCGCGGGGTCGACGTCGCGAGGCAGGGCCAGGTCGAGGACGACCAACGTCCGGCCGGCCTGGCCTGCGAACGCCCCGCTGTCTAGCACCAGCCCGGTCGCGCCGGTGGAACTGATCACCAGATCCGCCCCGCCGATCACGTCGGCAACGGCGTCGAGCGCGACGACGCGGCCGCCCAGCGTCTCGGCCAGGCGCGCCCCGCGCTCGGGGGAGCGGTTCGCGATCACGATGTCGGTGAGGCCCCTGCGGCGCAGCGTGGCCCCGCTGAGCGCGCCCATCGAACCGGCTCCGACGATGAGCGCCCGCCGGCCCGGCAGCCGTCCCAGTGCGGCCTCGGCACGGTCGAGCGCCACGGAGACCACCGAGGCGCCGGCCCGGTCGATTCCGGTTTCGGCGTGCACCCGCTTGCCGACCCGCAGCGCCGTCTGCGCGAGCTCGTGCAGCACGGTGCCGACCGTCGCCGCGTCGGCGCTGGCCGCGTAGGCCGCGCGCAGCTGGCCGAGGATCTGTGACTCGCCCACCACCATCGAATCCAGCCCGCAGGCCACCGCGAACATGTGCTGCACCGCGGCCTCGGCGAAGTGGACGTAGAGGTGCTCGCCGAGCTCGGAGACGCTCGTCCCCGCCTTACGGGCCAGCACTGCGCTGATCTCGGCCACGGCGGGATGGAAGCGGGCGACCTCGGCGTAGACCTCGACGCGGTTGCACGTCGAGAGCAGCAGCACCTCGCCGATCGCCTCGCTGCGGTGCAGCTCGTCGAGCAGCTTGGGCACGTCGTCGACGCAGACGCTGGCCCGCTCCAGCACCGGCACCGGCGCGGTGCGATGCGACAGGCCGACGACCAGCACGCTCACCGGCTCACCGCCGTCGCGCCGAAGGCGGCCTTGCGGCTCTCGTGGAAGGAGAGGATCTGCAGTTCCGCGGCGAGATCGACCTTGCGCACGTTGACGTGCGGCGGAACGCTCAGCACGATCGGCGCGAAGTTCAGGATGCTCGCCACGCCGGCGGCGACCACCCGGTCGCACACCTCCTGCGCGGCGGCCGCCGGAATGGCCAGCACCGCGATGCTGATCCCCTCCGCGTTGACCACCGTGTCGAGGTCGGCGATGTCGTGGACGACCAGACCTCGGATCACGGAGCCGATGCGGGTCGGGTCGGCGTCCAAGAGCGCGGCGATGCGGAACCCGCGCGAAGCGAAGCCGGCGTACCCGGCGAGCGCCTGGCCGAGGTTTCCGACGCCGATCAGCGCGACGCTGCGATCGACCGCGACCCCGAGCGTCCGGGCGATCTGGTCGGTGAGCGTGGCCACGTCGTAGCCGACGCCGCGGATGCCGCAGGAGCCGAGGAAGGACAGATCCTTGCGCAGCATCGCGGAGTTGACTCCGGCCGCTGCTGCCAGCTCCTCGGAGGAGACCGTGGTGGCGTCCCCATCGCCCATGCCGCCCAGCACGCGCAAGTAGACCGCGAGCCGCGCGACGGTGGCGTCGGGAACGCTACGGGCGAGCGCCGTACGGGGCACCTGGCCGCCCGGCGCGCCGTTCGCGCCGCGTTGCACGGTCATCGGCTCCTCGATCATGCTCCGACCGCGCGGGCGGCTCGCCTACCCGGCAAAGCCGCGCACGATCGGTGTGCTAGAAGCTGGTCGGACTCCGGTGACGGTACGCGTTTGTGAATGCTTTCCCAAATCGCCCACGACTGTGCTATAGGGCGTTTTGGTGGCGGCGTTTGCCGCCCGGCTCAGACGGCCGGGAGGCGGCGGGGACGGCGCAGGACGAACGTCCGACGGGGCGCGCGGGAACGGGTCTGCGGGGCCGGGCGGGCAACCCGCGCCAGGCGCCACGCGTCGGCCTGTGCGGTGAGCTCCTGCCGGCGCTGTTCGGCTAGTTCGAGGGCTACGGAGAACGTGGAGTAGGTCATGTCCATGACTGTCCGGCTAAGGTGGCGCCGCTCGAATCGGGAAGATGCAGCGAACTCGGCGGGCTGACCGGCCGGCTGCCACCGCCGATTTCCCTAGAGTGTGCCTCAGCGCGTCAGCGCGGCCCGCAACCTCGCCTCCTCGACCCGCCAGTAGCCGTGCTCACGCCCGTCGATCAAGATCACCGGCACGCGGTCGGAGTACTCGTCGGCGCGGGCTGCATCGGCGTCGACGTCGAACTCCTCGTACCCGAAGCCGAGCTCGGCGGAGAGCGCACGCAACAGCCGCTCGGCGTCCTCGCACAGGTGGCAGCCCGAGCGGGTGATCAGTGTGACGTGGTGCTCGGCGGGCGGCATCGAGATCCTTCGGTGAGCCAGCGGCCATTTCACCACGGGCCGGCCGGGAAGCGCGGCAAAGGGTGCGTGTTGCCGGCACAATGTCCGGGTACGGTATGGGCTGTCCTTGGCGCAGGACCCCCCGGCATCCGGCCGCCTGCGGAGAGGTTGGTCATGGTCCGCAGGCGCGCGCAGTTGGACGACATCCCACGCGCCTGCCTGACCCGCAGCCTGCTCGTGCTCGCCGTCCAGGTCGAAGCGGCGCTACGCGCGGGTGGCCGCCTGTCGCCGGCGCTCGCCGGCGGGTACGCGCCGGGCCCGCGCCGCCCAGGCGACCGCGTTGCGCCCCCGGGGGTCGCGGCGATGTCGGCGATGCCGGCAGCCACGGGCGGCGAGTCGCGGGGCGGCGACCAGCCGACCGTCGACGCGGAGCACGCCGAGACCTGGCAGCTGGTCAAGGAAGCGCAGGCCGGCAACGGCGAGGCGTTCGGCCAGCTGTACGACCGCTACTTCGACACGGTGTACCGCTACATCTACTACCGGGTGAACGACCGGGCGCTGGCCGAGGACTTCACCAGCGAGACGTTCCTGCGGGCGCTGCGGCGAATCGGCGGAATCGCCTACCAGGGCCGTGACATCGGGGCCTGGTTCGTGACTATCGCCCGCAACATCGTGCTCGACCACGTGAAGTCCGCGCGGCACAGATTGGAAGTGCCCACCGCAGACGTCATCGAGAGCGGTGACAGCTCGCCCAGCCCGGAGGCGACCGTGCTGCAGAATCTCAGTTCCGAGCGGCTGCTGCGCGCGGTGAGACAGCTCGGCGACGAGCAGCGGGAGTGCGTGATCCTTCGCTTCCTGCAGGGGCTCTCGGTGGGCGAGACAGCCCAAATCATGGGCAAGAACGACGGAGCGGTCAAGGCACTGCAGCACCGCGCGATACGCAAGCTCGCCGAGCTGCTCGGCGGCGACGTGCAGTGACCGCAAGACTGCGTAACTCGCCGGCCGCACGCTCGTTGAACACGTCGGATGGTCTGTCGTGCGACGGGCGGCGGCGACGGGAGTCTGGAAGGGGGCGGTAGGCATGGCGCTGCGACGGCCTCGCCTCCCGCTGCGCTCCTATCCGGACCCGGCCACCTCGACCGACCCGGCGGTGCGCGCGGTCGTCGACGGGCTGCGCGAGCTGCCGCCGCCGCCGACTCGCCCGGAATTCCGCGCCGAGCTTCGCGCTCAGCTCGTCGCCGTCACCCCCCGCTTGGTCGCCGAGGGAGTGACCCCCGCGGCTGCGCGGGACGGTCCGCGGCCCGGCCGGCTGCGCCGCGTCACCCGGCCGATGCGCCGCCCGGTCGCGGTCCTCGCGGTGGCCGCCACCGTGCTCGTCGTGCTGCTGGTCGGCGCGGTGTGGCTAAGCGGAAGCGCCATCCCCGGTGATGTGCTCTACGGCGTCAAGCGGGCCAGCGAGAACGTGCAACTCTCGTTGACCAGCGGGGACGTGTCGCGCGGGCGGGCGTACCTGGACCTCGCCAAGACCCGTGTCGAGGAGGCAGCGTCGCTCTGGTCGCGCAGCAGCCCGACATCGCTGGGCGCGGGGCGGCAGGCGTCCGGTGCCGTCGACCCACATACCGCATCGCTGATGACCAGCGCCCTCAACGACGCCGACTCCGACACGACCAGCGGGGCACAGCTGCTCACCGGGGCCGCGGTTCGAGACCAGACGACGGCGCCGCTCGACTCGACTATCGCCTGGGCGCGGCCGCAGGCCAGCCGGCTGGAGGCCATGGCGCACGCCGTGCCGGCCGGTGCGTTGCATAACCGCGTGGGGCTGTCGCAGCAGCTGGTCCAGCGGTTGCTGGCCCGCGCCGAGCAGTTGAAGCCCAGGGTGCACTGTGCGTGCCAGGGCACGACATCCAGCGACGATCTCGGGCCGCTACCCTGCCTGACCTGCTCGGGCGCCTCCCCGGCCAAGCCCGCAGTGCCGGCATCGCCGGCACGGCCAGGAGGTTCCGGCTCTGTGGGATCGCCGGGTTCGGCGTCCGCGCGCTCGTCACCGCGGCCGGGGTCCGGGCACGGGTCTGCCAGCTGAGCATCACCGTCGGCGCCTACGCTGGCCACTCAGCCCGCCGACACCGCCGACCGCCGGAGGCCCGCAGTGACCGACCCAGGCGTTGTCGAGGCATCGCCACCTTGCACCTCGAGCCGGGCAGCGGCGTTCTTCGACGTCGACAACACGATGATGGTCGGCGCGTCGATCTTTCACTTCGCGAAGGGTCTTGCCGCGCGCAAGTTCTTCAGCTGGCACGACCTCGTCCGGTTTGCGATGCGCCAGGCGCGGCTGCGGCTGCGCGGCGAGTCGGCGACCCACATGCACCGAACCCGCGACTCGGCGCTTGCCTTCGTCGCCGGAAAGAAGGCCAGCGAGATCGTGGCGCTCGGCCAGGAGATCTACGACGAGACGATGGCCGACAAGATCTGGTCCGGTACGCGAGCCCTCGCCGAGGGACATCTGGCCGCCGGCGAGCAGGTCTGGCTGGTCACCGCGACGCCGCAGGAGCTGGCGCAGATCATCGCGGACCGGCTGGGTCTGACCGGCGCGCTGGGCACCGTCGCCGAGTCCGCCGACGGCGCATACACCGGCCGGCTCATCGGCGAGGTCCTGCACGGCGATGCGAAGGCCGCGGCGGTGCGCGCGCTCGCCGAGCGGGAAGGTCTCGATCTGCAAAGCTGCGCCGCGTACTCCGACTCGATCAACGACCTGCCGCTGCTGTCGCTCGTCGGCCACCCGGTGGCAGTCAACCCTGACTCAGCATTGCGGGTAGAGGCCCGCGCCCGCGGCTGGGAGATTCGCGACTTCCGCACCGGCCGCAAGGCCGTCCGGATGGGCGCGCCGGCCGTGCTGGGCGTCGGCGCGCTCGCCGGCGGCCTGGTCGCCGGCGTGACGCTGCGCCGGCGCGGCTACCGCCAGACGGATCGGCGCTGGGCCAGCATCCGGTAAAGCGTGCTCTGGATCGTCTCGCGCACCCGATCGGTCAGCTCGAACACCAGCATGTGGTCGTCGGCGGCGGCCGGGCCGTAGCTGTCGGTCGCGATCGGCTCGCCGAACTCGATGTGCCATTTGCTCGGCAGCGGAACGAGGCCCAACGGGCCGAGCCACGGGAACGTCGGGGTGATCGGGAAGTACGGCAGGTTCAGCACCCGAGCCAGCGTCTTGGCGTTGGTGAGCACGGGATGGATCTCCTCCGAGCCGACGACCGACACCGGCACGATCGGTGCCTCGGCTCGAAGCGCCGCCGCGACGAAGCCACCCCGACCGAAACGCTGCAGCCGGTACCGGTCGCGGTACGGCTTGCCGATGCCCTTGAAACCCTCGGGCCAGACGCCGACCAGCTCGCCGCCGCCGAGCAGCCGCTCGGCGTCGGGGTTGCAGGCCAGGGTGCTCCCCGACTTGCGCGCGAGCTCGCCGAGCACCGGCGTGGTGAAGACCAGGTCCGCGCCCAGCAGGCGCAGGAACCGCCTCGCCGGATGCTCCTGGTGCACCGCCAGGGCCGTCATCACCGCGTCGACGGCCCACAAACCGCCGGCGTGATTGCCTACGAGCAGCGCACCGCCGGTGCTCGGCACGTTCAGGATCCCCGAGACGTCGACGCGGAACCACTGCTCGTAGAGCGGGCGGAACGCCGGCAGCAGCACGTTCTCGGCCAGATGCGGGTCGAAGCCGAACTCGTCGACCTCGTAGTCGCCGGTGAGCCGCTCGCGCAGGAACGCCAGACCGGACGCGACGCGACGCTCCCACCCCGATGCCGCCGCAACGACCGGCTCCTCGGCGGCCGTGCGCCGCACAGCTGCCCCCAGATGGAAACCGTTGACCCGCCCGATCACCGCTTCCGGTTCGCCGACCAGCCGGGTGTCAGCCATCCAAGCTCACCCCCGCTCGCACCCCGAGGAGCCGCCCGGCGACCCGCTCCGCCTGCCGCACGCGCGCGGCCGGAACGCTCAGCGGCAGCCGGCCGGCGTGCCCGAACGAGGCCAACGCCTCGGCCGTCGTATATCGCGGCGTGTAAGCGAACCGCTCCCGCAGCCGGGTGGTGTCCACGACACGTCCGAAGTTCAGCAGCCGCAACTGCTCCGGCGAGAAGTCGATGGCGCCGCTGCGGCGCACGAGACCGCCGAAGAAGTCGAGCGTGAACTGCGGGAGCGGCAGCTGCATCCGCCCGGCGCGCCGCAGCGCCTGCGACAGCAGCAGCACGCCGTCGCCTGCCACGTTGAACACGCCCGGCCGATCCGCCAGCGCCGCCATGCTCAGCACGGCGACGGCGTCGTCCTCGTGCACCAGTTGCAGGCGAGGGTCGAACCCGAACCCGGTCGGGACGATCGGCAGCGCGAAATAGCGGGTGAGCGGCGTGTCGACGGCCGGCCCGATGAAGTTGGCGAAGCGGAGCACGGTGACCGCGATATCCGGTCGGCGGCGACTGAAACCGCGCACGTAGCCCTCGACCTCCACGGCGTCCTTGGCGTAACCGGACCGCGGCACGGCCTTGGCCTGCATCTGCTCGGTGAACACAGCCGGGTCACGCGCGCTGGATCCGTACACGGCGGTCGTCGACTTCACCACCAGGCGGCGCATCGACTCCGACTTCTGGCAGGCGGCCAGCAGCTGCATCGTGCCGATGACGTTGAACTCCTTCATCGGGCCCCGGCCGCCGGCCTCGCGCGGCATGGCGGTGACCGACGCGTGCACGACCGTGTCGACGCCGGCACGCGCGATCACCCGGGCGATCAGCGGGTTACGGATGTCGGCGCGCACGAACTCGGTGCGCCCGAGCAGCGCGCGATCGGTCTCGGCCGGGGCGGTGGTGTCGACCCCGATGATCCGCTCGACGGAGGATTCCGCGGCGAGTCGGGCGGCGAGCCGCGCGCCGGGATTGCGGCTCACGCCGGTGACCAGGACGACGCTTCCCATGCGTTGCTCCGCGCGCGAGGGCGCAGTCGCGCTACTTCTTGTTGCGGCGCTGGACGCGGGTGCGCTTGAGCAGTTTGCGATGCTTCTTCTTCGCCATCCTCTTGCGCCGCTTCTTGATCACAGAACCCATGAAAGGACCTCACCAGCGCCAGGCGTCACCCGGCAAGTTGTCGTGGATCGCCCGGCCGGTGGTTCACCGAGCGCGCATACCAGCCCGCCAGCCTACCCGCGACGAGCGCCGTGCGGGACGGGCGCGGTCAACCGGCCTCGATGAACGCCGCGCGCAGATAGTCGTGCACCGCCTGCTCCGGAACGCGGAACGAGCGTCCCACCCGGACCGCGGGAAGCTCACCGCCGTGCACCAGCCGGTACACCGTCATCTTCGACACCCGCATCACTGCCGCCACTTCGGCGACGGTCAGGAACCGCACATCGGCGAGTCCGTCCGAAGCGCTGTCACCGGACTGCCGTCGCGGCGGCGATGTAGCAGGGGTGGCCTGCTTACGGGTGCCCCGCTGCCCTGACGCGCTCATGGGTCACCGACCTTCGGCACGTGTCGGTGCGCCGGCTTCCCCACCGGCGGACGGGACACGCACGTGCTGTGCGAAGCCTAGCGGTACTGGTGGGGCAATAGCGATAGCTGTGCCCCACCGAGATTCACAACGGTCGTGCAACATCGCCACGCACGCCGGGGCAACATCGGGCGCACGCCGGCGCGGATCAACCGGCCGCGCCGAGTTCCCGGCTGCGTAGGCACGCGGCCTCGATCGCCGCGAGCAGCGCCGCCCGCACGCCGTGGTTCTCCAGCTCGCGGATGGCGGCGATCGTCGTCCCGCCCGGGCTGGTGACCGCCTCGCGCAGCTGCACCGGGTGCTCCCCGGAGTCTCGCAGCATAATCGCCGAGCCGATGGCGGTCTGCACGATCAGCTCCGCGGCCAGCGTCCGGGGCAGGCCCAGCAAGATGCCGGCGTCGATCATCGCCTCTACCAGGTAGAAGAAGTAGGCCGGACCGGATCCGGACAGCGCCGTGACGGCGTCCAGCTGCGACTCCGGCACCTGGACGACCTTGCCCACCGACGAGAGCAGCGACTCGGCGACGGCCAGGTGCGACTCGCCGGCGTGCGCACCCGCCGAGATGGCTGTCATCGCCTGGTCGACCAACGCCGGCGTGTTCGGCATGCAGCGCACGACCGGCACCCCGTCGTGCAGCGCTCGCTCGATCCGCGCGGTGGGGACGCCGGCCGCCACCGACACCACGACGTGGCCGGAGTCGACGTGGTCGTGCATCTCCGCCAGCAGCGAGTCGATGTCCTGTGGCTTGACAGCGAGCAGCATGGTTCGGGCGAGCGCCGCCGCCTGCCCGACCGCGACGGTGCGCACGCCGTGCGTCGCGGTGAGGTACGCGGCCCGCTCCGGGTGCTTCTCCACGACGACCACGTCCTCGCGCGGGTAGCCGTCGCGCAGCAGCCCGGACAGCAGCGCCTCACCGATCTTCCCACCGCCGAGGATCGCCAGGCCGTCCACGCCGCGTCAGCCCCTCGTCGCCAGCGACCGCAAGAAGAACGTCAGATTGGCCGGACGTTCGGCCAGCCGCCGCATCAGATAGCCGTACCACTCGCCGCCATAAGGGACATAGACACGGACGGTCTGCCCGGCGGCGGCGAGCCGGCGTTGCTCGTCCGGACGGATGCCGTAGAGCATCTGGAACTCGAACTGGCCGGGCGACTTGCCGTGGTACCTGGCGCGCTCGGCGGCGATCGCGATCAGCCGCGGATCGTGGGTGGCGAACATCGGGTAGCCGTCGCCCCGGAGCAGCGCGTTCATGCAGCGCACGTACGAGCGATCTACCTCGTCGCGGGTGCGGAAGGCCACCGACGGCGGCTCGTCGTATGCGCCCTTGCACAGCCGCACCCGGCTTCCCGCGCGGGAGAGCGCACGGCAGTCGGCCTCGGTGCGGCGCAGGTAGGCCTGCAGCACTGCCGCCGTCTCGGGAAAGTCTGCGCGCAGATCGGCCAGGATCGACAGCGTCGAGTCGGTGGTGGTGTGGTCCTCCATGTCGAGGGTGACGGTTGCGCCGACGCGGCGGGCGGTCCCGCAGATCGTCGCCGCGTGCTCGAGCGCGATCTTCTCACCGTCCGCCCCGAGCGCCTGGCCGATCGCAGAGAGCTTGACGCTGATGTCGACGCGCGCGGTCAGCGGGGCGATCAACTCGGTGAGTCCGGCATTGTGCAGCGCGTCGAGGCCCCGGCAATACGCGTCGACGACGGAGTCGGCGTGCGCGACGTCGGTCGTGTCCTCGCCCAGGTAGTCGAGGCTCACGGTGAGGCCCTGGTTCACCAGCGCCGTCGTCACCCCGACCGCTGATGCGGTGTCGGATCCGGCGACGAACCGATGCACGATGCCGCGCGAGATAGGGCTGCCGGATACCAGATCCTCCAGGCGACGGTTGCGGGCGGCGGCGAGGATCGCGGAACGCAGCAGCATGCCCAGAGGGTAACCAGGCTCAGCCGACCGGCTGCGCCTGATCGGAGCGTGGTGCCGTCACCAGATGTAGCCGGCAGAACGCGAGCGCCTCGGCGAGGTCGGCCTCCCGCTCGGCCCGGTCCATCGCCCGGCGGGTGTTTACCTCGACGACGACGTGGCCGGTGAAGCCATGCGCTGCCATCCGCTCCAGGACCTCGGCGCACGGCTGGTCGCCACGGCCCGGCACCAGGTGCTCGTCCCGGCCGGTGCCGACGCCGTCGGCGACGTGCAGGTGCGCCAGGCGCGGACCCATCGCGTCGAGCATCGCGATGGCGTCGGACTGCGAAACCGCGGTGTGCGAGAGATCCAGCGTGTAGTGCGGGTACGGCTCGCCGTCGGATGCGACGTCCCAGCTCGGCTGGTAGGCCGACACCTCCCGTCCCCGGACCCGCAAGGGGAACATGTTCTCGACCGCGAAGCGAACGTCGGTCTCGCCGGCCATGGCACGCAGGCCGGCCCGGAACTGCCGGGCGTAGTCGCGCTGCCAGCGAAACGGCGGATGGACGACCACGGTCTGCGCGCCCAAGAACTCGGCGGCCGCCTGCGCGCGCCGCAGCTTCGCCCACGGATCGGTCGACCAGACCCGCTGGGTGATGATCAGGCACGGCGCATGTATCGCGAGGATCGGCACGGAGTAGTGCTCGGAGAGCCGACGCAGCGCCTGCGGATCCTGGCTGATCGGGTCGGTCCAGACCATCACCTCGATGCCTTCGTAGCCGAGGCTGCTCGCCAGCTCGAACGCCACGGTGGTCGGCTCCGGGTACACCGACGCCGTCGAGAGCCCGACCCGCGCGGACGGGGAATGCAGCGCCCGCCGTTTTCGCGCCCTGGTCATCCGCCGGCAAGCTGGTCGATCCTGCGCAGGATGATGCCCTCGCGCAGCGCCCATGGGCACAGTTCGAACTCCGCGACGTTCAGGGCGTCCATGGCGGCGGCCGCGACCGCCGCGCCGGCGAGCATCTGATGGGCTCGCTCGGAGCTGACGCCGTCCAGCTCGGCGAGGTCGGTCGAGGACATCCGAGAGATGAACTCGCTGACCTGGTGCAGACCGTGGCGGGTGAGCACGCGGCGCTCACGCGGCCCCGCCGACGACGGGGCGGCACCGGCGAGCCGGGCGAGGGTGCGCAGCGTCTTGCTGGTCGCGACCACTCGGTCCGGCGGGCCGCCGCGCAGCAGTTCGCGCATCGGCGCCTTCAGCACGTCGTCGGCGAACTTGCGCAGCGCAGCCAGCTTGGCCTTGGCTGGCGGGTCGCCGTCGAGCCGGTCGCTGGTCAGCCGAGCCGCCCCGAGCGGAAGCGAGATCGCGCAGCGCGGATCCTCGTCAGCGCCCGCCGCGGCCTCCAACGACCCGCCGCCGACGTCGAGACAGAGCAGGTTCCCGGCACTCCAGCCGAACCAGCGGCGCGCCGCCAGGAACGTCAGCCGCGCCTCCTCCTCGCCGGTCAGCACGTTGAGGTCGACGCCGGCCTCGATGCGAACCCGCTCCAGAACATCCGCGCTGTTGCGCGCGTCGCGGACCGCGGACGTAGCGAAGGCGAGCAGCTCGGCGCAGTGCAGCTCCTTGGCCTGGCGCCGTGCGCCGATGACAGCGCCGACCAGTGCGTCCGCGCCTTCGACGGCGAGGTTGCCGCGTTTGTCGATGTGTTCGGCGAGGCGCAGCGCGCTGCTGCGGGACAGCTGCGGGGTCGGCTGCGCGCCGCGGTGTGCGTCGACGACGAGGAGGTGGACAGTGTTCGATCCGACATCGAGCACGCCCAGCCGCATACTGCGACCCTAACGCCGCACGGGCCGTAGTCTCGTGTAGTGCCGTCCGCGCCGCTGCCGCTGATCACGCCCGCGCCCGAGGTGTCGCTCGACTTCCCCCGCGAATGGATCGAGTTCCCCGATCCGGATGACGGCTCGCACTGGATCAGGGCCGACGTCACCTGGCTCTGCTCGCGCTGGACGTGCATCTTCGGTCGCGGCTGCCAGGGCATCGCCGAGGGCGGCGCGAACCTCGGCTGCTGCACGCACGGTGCGTTCTTCTCCGACAAAGCCGATGAACGGCGCGTCAAGACATTTGCACGTGAGCTGACCCGCGACGACTGGCAACTCTTCGACGCCGGGCACCGCGGCAACGGCAGGCTCGACGTCGTGGTCGAGGACAGCCTCGACGACGACCCGCACCGGCGGCGCACCCGAACGGTCGACGGCGCGTGCATCTTCGCCAATCGCGAGCATTTCGTGGGCGGCGCGGGGTGCGCGCTGCACGCGTTCGCGCTGCGCACGGGGCGCCTCCCGATCGAGACCAAGCCCGAGGTGTGCTGGCAGCTGCCGGTGCGCCGTGCGCAGGACTGGGTCGACCGCCCGGACGGCACGCGCATTCTGGTCTCCACCGTGTCGGAGTTCGACCGTCGCGGCTGGGGCGAGGGCGGGCACGACCTCGCCTGGTACTGCACGTCGTCGCCGGACGCGCACGTCGGGCACGAGCCGCTGTATGTGTCGTATACGGCCGAACTCACCGAGCTGCTCGGGGAGAAGTGCTACGCCGAGCTCGCCCGGCTCTGCGCTGAGCGGTTCGAACGGGGCCTGGTTGCCGAGCATCCGGCCACCGTCGCCGCGCGGGTCAGGCGTCGAACTTGTAGCCCAGTCCCCGGACGGTGACCAGGTACTTCGGGGCGCTCGGATCAGGCTCGATCTTGCTGCGCAGCCGTTTGACGTGGACGTCGAGGGTCTTCGTGTCGCCGACGTAGTCCGCGCCCCACACCCGGTCGATCAGCTGCGCCCGGGTGAGCACCCGGCCGGCGTTGCGCAGCAGCAGCTCGAGCAGGTCGAATTCCTTCAGCGGCAGGGTGATCGGTTCGCCGTCGACGGTCACCGTGTGCCGGTCGACGTCCATCCGCACGGGGCCGGCCTCGATGGCGGTGTCGGTGACGTCGTCCGGGTCGAACCCGCGACGCAGCACCGCCCGGATGCGGGCGAGCAGCTCGCGGGACGAGAACGGCTTGGTGACGTAGTCGTCCGCGCCCAGCTCGAGGCCGACGACCTTGTCGACCTCGCTGTCCTTGGCGGTCACGATGATGATCGGCACGGCTGAGCGCTGCCGAAGCGCGCGGCACACTTCGGTGCCCGACAGGCCGGGCAGCATCAGGTCGAGGAGCACCAGATCGGCGCCGCTGCGGTCGAACGCGGTCAGCGCCTGCGGGCCGTCGGCCGCGGCGACCACCTCGTAGCCTTCCCGCCGCAGCATGTAGGACAGCGCGTCGGAGAACGACTCCTCGTCCTCGACGACGAGCACGCGCGTCATCAGGAACCTTTCGCGACGGACACCGGCGGCTGCCCTGCGAACGATCCCCCATTCAGGTGAACGGCAGGTAACCGGACGGTGAACGTAGACCCGGCGCCCTCCACGCTGCGCGCCGACACGCTGCCTCCGTGGTTGGCGGCGACGTGCTTGACGATCGCCAGACCCAGACCGGTTCCGCCGGTGGCCCGCGACCGCGCCTGGTCGACCCGGTAGAACCGCTCGAACACCCGCGTCAGATCGGCCTCGGCGATGCCGGTGCCCTCGTCGCTCACCACGATGTCGATCATGCCGTCGGCGGCGTGCGCGCTGACCGTGACCTGGCTGCCGCTCGGACTGTAGGTCACCGCGTTGTCGATGAGATTGGCGACGGCGGTGCTGAGCTGTGCCTCGTTGCCGCGCACGACCAGCCCGCCCGGGGGGTGCACGACGACGGTGACGGCGCACTCGTCGGCCAGCATCCGGGTGCGCTCGAATGCCTCGTCGAGGACGGCGATGACGGCAACTTCGTGATCACCAGGCAGGGCTTCGGCGCCTTCCAACCGCGACAGCTCGAGCAGCTCCCGGACCAGCCGGCCCAACCGGGTTGCCTCGTGCTGCATCCGGGCGGAGAAGCGGTCCACCGCCTCGGGGTCGCCGGCCGCGTCCTGGACCGCTTCGGCGAGCAGGCTGAGCGCGCCGACCGGCGTCTTCAGTTCGTGCGACACGTTCGCGACGAAGTCGCGTCGAACCGCGTCGAGGCGGCGCGCGTCGGTGACGTCGTCGAGCAGCAGCGCGGTCGAGCCCGCTGCGGGTAACGGCACGGCGGTCGCCGCGAGCGCGATCGGCTCGCGGCCGAGCCGCCCCATCGGCAGGTCGACGGAGCCCTGTTCGGCGCGGCGGGTCCGTGCGGCGGTACGAACCAGGCGGGTCAGCTCGTCGAAGGCGAGCCGGTCGCCGGCGAGCACGCCCATGCCGCGCGCCACGGGATTGACCAGGACCGCGCGCTCGTCCGCGTCGAGCACGACGACGCCGTTCGCCAACGATTCCACGACAAGACCTGGCAGCGGCGATGGCGGCGCGGCTGGTTGTGCCGCGCGTGCACTCCGTCGCCGGGCCATCAGCGCGCCGACCAGGAGGCCGGCCACCGCGGCTGCGGCGGCCGTCAGCGCCACGGCGACGAGCGACACAGCTGAAGATGGTACGGGCGACCGTGGCGGTGGCTCGCCGGCGGCGCGGCCGCTGAATTGTGCAACTTTCGCCCGCGTGAGGCGGCCACAAGTTGCACGGTCGCTATTTCTTGCCCTGGTTGGCCACCGCTTCGATGGCCGCGGCGGCGGCCTCGGGGTCGAGGTACTCACCCGGCCGCGCCGGGCGCAGGCTCACCGGGTCGAGTTCGTAGCGCAGCGGAATGCCGGTCGGCACGTTCAACGCGACCACCGCCTCGTCGGAGAGCCCGTCCAGGTACTTGATCAGCCCGCGCAGCGAGTTGCCGTGCGCGGCGACCAGGACGGTGAGCCCGCGACGCAAGTCAGGCACGATCCCGTCGTACCAGTAGGGCAGGAACCGAGTCACGACGTCCTTGAGGCATTCGGTGCGCGGCATCAGCTCGAGCAGGTCGGCGTAGCGCGGGTCACCGACCTGGCTGAATTTGTCCTCGTCGGGCAACGGCGGTGGCGCAACGTCGTACGAGCGGCGCCACAGCATGAACTGCTCGTCGCCGAACTCGGCCCGCACCGCCGACTTGTCCTTGCCCTGCAGCGCGCCGTAGTGGCGCTCGTTGAGCCGCCACGAGCGGCGCACCGGGATCCAGTGCCGATCGGCCACGTCCAGGGTGATGTTGGCGGTGTTGATCGCCCGGCGCAGCACCGAGGTGTGCACGACATCGGGCAGCAGCCCGTGCTCGACGAGCAGCTCGCCGCCGCGGCGGCCCTCGGCGACGCCTGCCTCGCTGAGGTCGACGTCCACCCAGCCGGTGAACAGGTTCTGCTGGTTCCAGTCGCTCTCGCCGTGGCGGAGCAGGATCAACGTCAGGCTCACGGGCGCAATCCTGCCAGCATGGTGTCGAGGATGAACTCGACCTGAGCGGCGGTGACCCGGTCGCGGTGGGTCATCACCGCGACGATCACCGGGGCGCAGAGCGCATCGATCACCCATTGCAGATCGGCATCCGCGCGGATCAGCTCCTCGTCGACGCCGCGCTGCAGCACCGCGCGCAGGACCGCCTGGCGGGGCTGCACCAGCCGGTCGCGGAACGCCCGGTAGAGCTCCGGCCGCTCGCTGCCGTCGGCGGCCAGGCGGCGCATCACCCGGCCGTGGCGGCTGTCGACCCAGTGCTCGCGCATTTTCAGCAGCAGGTACCGCAGGTCCTCCCGGACGCTGCCGCCGGAGCGCGGCTCGACGACCGGCCCCTTCAGCTCGTTGATCGCGTCGAACACCAGCTCGTCCTTGCCCGGCCAGCGGCGGTACACCGTCGTCTTCGCAACGCCGGCGCGCGCCGCGACCGCCTCGATCGACAAGCCGACGTAACCGCTCTCGGCGAGCAGATCCACTGTTGCGTCGAGGATGGCCGCATCGACGGTCTCGTCGCGGGGGCGGCCGCGCCGCCGCTCGAGCGTGGTCATCAGTGCGCCATCGCCGGTTCGGGCTCGCCGCGGGGTGCGCCCATCGCCGCGAACTCCCGCCGGCTGGGCAGGAAGCAGAAGGCGACGGCCGAGCCGAGCAGGCCGAAGAGGCCGCCGGCCATGGAGGTGACGCGCATGGCGACCATAAAGGCGTCCTTCGACTCGCCGACGAACGTGCCGATCGCCTGCTCGGCATGCGCTCGCTGCACGCCGACCTGCGCGGGCGGCAGGTGCTGCGCGGCCGGCAGCTGGCCGCGCTGCTGCAGCGCCGCCGCCGCGCGCCCGACAAACTCCAATGCGCCGCCGATCGACTCGCTGGCGTCACTGCGCACCTGCGGCGCCACCTGCGCCGACTGTGGCAGCTGCGCCACCACCGCCGGCGGCCGATCGAGCTGGGCGGCGAGCTGCGCCGGCGTGCCGGCGCCGAGCTGGTTGCGGAACACCACCGCCAGCAGCGAACCGAGGATCGCCACGCCGAGCGCACCGGCCACCTGGCGCGCCGTGTTGTTGACCGCCGAGCCGGCGCCGGCCTTCTCGCGCGGCACCGCGCTCATGATCGAGTTGGTGGCGGGCGCCATGGTCAGGCCCATACCCAGTCCCATGCAGAACATCTGGATCTCGACGACCCAGATCGGCTGGCCCCGCGTCGACAGTCCGTACGAGAGCATGGTCAGGCCGAATATCGCGAGGCCCGACCCGGCGACGATGCGCGGGCCGAATCGCCGGGAGAGCCGCGCCGACAGCGGCGCGGAGAGCATGACCGCCGCCGCCACCGCGATCAGCGCGACACCGGCCGACAGTGCGGTGTAGCCACGCACCGCCTGCAGGTAGTAGGCGAGGTAGAACGTCGAACCCATCAAGGCGAAGAACGTCAGCGCGATCGCCGCCGTACCGGCCGAGAAGTGCTTGTTCTGGAACAGGGTCACGTCGATGGTCGGGTGGGTGCTCCGCTTTTCGAGGTAGATGAACAACGCGAGCAGTGCGAGGCCGAGCACGATCGCACCGAGTGTGTTCCACCGCAACCAGTCGTTCGTGTTGCCGCCCTCGATGATGCCGTACACCAGGACGACGAGCGCGACGATGGAGAGCAAGACGCCGGTCGGCTCGAGGCGCTTCGGATGCGGGTCCTTCGAGTCGGGCACCAGCAGCACGATGGCGATGACCCCGATGACGACGATCGGCACGTTCACGAGGAAGATCGAGCCCCACCAGAAGTACTTCAGCAGCGCTCCGCCGGCGATCGGGCCGAGTGCGATCGCCGCCCCGGACGCCCCGGCCCAGATGCCGATGGCCTTGGGGCGTTCCTTCGGCTCGAACACGTTCTGGATGATCGACAGGGTCTGCGGCTGCACGGCCGCGGCGCCGATGCCCATCAGCGCCCGGAAGAAGATCAGCGTCGTCGGAGAGGACGCGAACGAGCACAACGCCGAGGTCGCGCCGAAGGCCAGCATGCCGAACAGCAGCACCTTCTTGCGGCCCAGCCGGTCCCCGAGGACGCCCCAGGTGATCAGCAGACCGGCGAAGACCAGTGCGTAGGAGTCGACGGCCCACTGCATCTCGCTCTGCGACGCGTCGAGATCTTCCTGGATGGTCTTCAGCGCGACGTTGAGGATCGTGTTGTCGAGGATCACCACCAGCAGGCAGATCACGAGCACGGAGAGGATCGCCCAACGTCGGCGATGGATCGTCGTCTGGTCCACGGTGCCTCCTCAACTTTCGCTACGGCTGCGTAGCGTAGTCCTCGGCATTCCGCTACGCAATCGTCTCGTAATGGCGGACACCGGGATACTCGCCTCGATGATGGGGCGGCAGCTGGTGATCGGCGGCGCGAGGTCAGGCAAGTCCGCGCACGCCGAGTCGCTGCTGGCCGGCGCCGAGGCCGTCGACTTCGTTGCGCCCGGCAACCTGCCGGGCGACGACGACCCGGAGTGGGCAGAGCGGGTACGCCGACACCGCGAGCGCCGGCCGGCGGGCTGGCGCACGCTCGAGACACTCGATATCGCGTCGGTGCTGCGAGCCGATGCGACGCGGCCGGTACTGGTCGACTGCCTGTCGACCTGGCTCGCCCGGCTGATGGACGACGTCGGCACGTGGGACGGTCGCGGTGACGCGGAACTCGCCCTGGGATGCGACGAGCTCGTCGACGCCTGGGCCAGCACAGCCCGAACGGCGATCGCGGTCACCAACGAGGTCGGCTTCGGCGTGGTTCCCGCCACCGCGTCCGGGCGCCGGTACCGCGACGAGCTGGGGCGGCTCAACCAGCGCATCGCCGCGGCCAGCGACGAGGTGTGGCTACTGGTCGCCGGTATCGCCACCCGGTTGAAGCGATCGTGAGCGGTTGACGAAGCCCTCGAACGCCGCCAGGTTGGCTAGCGACTCGCCGTTCTTCACCCGCCACGCCCACTCACGGCGAATGGACGAGCCGAAGCCCATCTGCAGCAAGGTGTTGAACGATCCGTCGGCATACTCCAGCACCGCGCCGAGCACCCGGTCGATCTCCTCGCCGGTGATCGCCGGCAGCGACAGCCGACCGGTCAGGTAGATGTCACCCGAGTCGTCGATCGACCAGGACACCACGTACATGCGGGCGTTGTGCCGCAGCAGGTAGGCATGCACCTCCTGCAGGTTCTCCTCGGGCTTTCGCACGACGAACGCCTCGACGGTGAGCGCGTGCTCGCCCAGCGTCAGCCAGCAGGACGTCTTCAGGCGCCGCTCCCCCGGCAGCTCCACCATGAACTGGGCGTCGCCGAAGCGACGGAACGTGACGTCGCGTTCACGAAGCGCGGACTCGATGACCTCGGCTGGCGTCACGGCTCGATCATCGCAGGACGCATCGCGGCGGCGAAGCTGTCGACGGCGTCGCGGTAGGCGTCGAGCAGACCCTCGGTGGTCCGGTCCCAGGAGAACTGCTCGGCGTGCGGCCGCGCTTTCTCGGCCAGTTCGGCGCGGCGGCGCGGCGAGTGGAGCAGGTCGCCGATGATCTCGGCCCACAAGGCCGGATCGTGCCCGCCGACCAGGACGCCGGACACTCCGGCCGCCACGGCCGTCGGCAGTCCGCCCACCGCGGCCGCCACCACCGGGGTCCCGCACGCCTGGGACTCCAGCGCGACCAAGCCGAACGACTCGTTGTAACTCGGCACGACGGTGAGGTCGGCGGCGCGGTAGTAGTCCGCGAGCAGGTCGCTACCGACGGGTGGCCGGAACAGCACCATATCGGCGATGCCCAGCTCACGCGCCAGGCCGGCGAGCCAATCGGGATCGGCGAGCCCGGTGCCGCTCGGCGCGCCGACGACGACAACCCGCAGCCGTCGCCCGAGTTCAGGATCGGACGCACGGATCGCCGCGGCGACGCGCAGCAACAGGTCAGGGGCCTTGAGCGGCTGGATTCGTCCGACGTAGAGGAGCACCAGCGCATCGGACGGGATGCCGAGCTTCGCCCGCACGACCGTGCCGGGCGCGTAGGTGCGCAGGTCGACGCCAGGCGGCACGACGGCGACCCGGTCTGCCTCGGCGTTGTAGTGCTCGATCAGCTCATGAGCCTCCTCGACCGTCGACGCCACCAGCCGGTCGGCCTCGGCGACCACCTGCTCCTCGCCGATGATGCGCGCCCGCGGTTCGGGCATGTCACCCTCGGCGAGCGCGGCGTTCTTCACCTTTCCCAGCGTGTGCGCGGCGTGCACCAGCGGAACGCCCCAGCGGTCGCGGGCCAGCCAGCCGACCTGCCCGGAGAGCCAGTAGTGCGAGTGGATCACGTCGTACCAGCCGGGCTCGTGATGCGCCTCGGCGCGGAGCACGGCCGCGGTGAACGCGCACAGCTGGGCCGGCAGGTCGCCCTTTGCCAGGCCCTCGAACGGGCCGGCGGTCACGTGCCGGACGAGCACCCCCGGGAGCATCTCCAGGCTGGGCGGCTGGTCGCTGGACGTCGCCCGGGTGAAGACCTCGACGTCGATGCCGGCCGCGGCCAGGCGCTTGGCGGTCTCGACGATGTAGACGTTCATCCCGCCCGCGTCGCCAGCGCCGGGGGTGTCGAGGGGCGAGGTGTGCACGCTGAGCATCGCCACGCGCTGCACGAGCCCGGCTCCCTTCGACGACCGATGGGTGAAACGGCGTCGCCGCCGTGGTCATTCCTACTCTGCTGGCCTACTCTCCTAGAGCCGGCGCTCGTGAGCCGCGGGTTACAGGCCGACGCCGGGTGCGAGGTGTGCCTCGGGGCGCAGGCGGATGCCGAAGCGCGCCTCGACACCGGCGCGGATCTCGCGTGCTGTCGCGAGCAGCTCGGCCGTCGTGGCACCACCGCGGTTGGTGAGCGCCAGGGTGTGCTTCGTGGATACCGCGACCGGTCCGGGCAGGCCGTAGCCGCGCGGGAATCCGGCGTTCTCGATCAGCCACGCTGCCGAGAGCTTCACTCGTCCGTCGACCGTCCACTGGGGGCACTCTGGCGGCGCGAGATTCGTCTCGACGAACGGGTTCACGAAGAACGAGCCGACACTCCAGGTGTCGTGGTCGGTGGCGTCGAGGACCATGCCCTTGCTGCGTCGAAGTTCCAGCACCGTCTCGCGAACCCGCTTCGCCGGCGCCGTGGCGCCCTGCTCGACCCCGAGGCGACGGGCCAGCTCCGCGTAACGCACCGGAACCGAGTCAGCAGAGCGCCGCAGCCGGAAGGTCACGTCCAGCACCAGGAAGCGGTCGGTGTGCTTGAACGCGCTGGTTCGGAATCCGAAACCGCACTGCCATGGCGCCCATCGTTCGACGGCACCGGTGTGCCGGTCGAACACGGTTACGCCGGTGATGCAGTCGGCGACCTCGCTGCCGTACGCGCCGACGTTCTGCACAGGCGTCGCGCCGGCCAGGCCGGGGATACCCGACATCGCTTCCAATCCTGACCAGCCCTCGTCGACCGTGTGCTCGACCAGCTCGTCCCAGGATTCGCCCGCCGCGACGGTGAACTCGGCGCTCTCGTAGCCGTTCGCGCGATCGACGCCACGCGTGCGCAGCGCGACCACCACGCCCGGCCACCCGTCGTCGCCGGCGACCAGGTTGCTGCCGCCGCCGAGCAGCAGCAGCGGGGTGCCAGAGCTGTCGGCCGACCGCACAGCGTCGACCAGTTCGGCGATCGTCGTGGCCGTCAGCAGGTTTGCGATCGGACCGCCGAGCCGCAGCGTCGTCAGGTCGGCGATTCGGGACGGCACGCTGCGCGAGGTTACCCGCTGGTCGCCCCGACTCCGCCGACGTGCCGACATGCCACGCGGTCTGCGACACTGGGCGCACGCGGGCCGCCGCGTCATCAAGCGCCGGCCTGGGCCTCTAGCTCAATAGGCAGAGCTGCGGACTTTTAATCCGTAGGTTGTGGGTTCGAGTCCCACGGGGCCCACCGACTGCAGGTCCCGGATTTGCTGGCCTGCAGCGCTCCGGTCGAGTTCCGGAAAGATGATCAACTGCGGTTCAGTCCGCAAAAAGTCCGCAGAAGGTCCGCGCGCGGTCCGCAACGCGTCCATCCGATCGGCAACTTCGTCGAGCCGATCGCCGTACAGGTGCCCGCACAGATCGAGCGTCATCGTGGCGCTCGCGTGGCCGAGCATCTGCTGGACGACCTTCACGTCGGCACCGCTAGTGATGGCCAGGGACGCGGCGGTGTGCCGCAGGCTGTGCGGCGTCAGACCGTCGAGGCCGGCGGCGCGCGCCGCGCGGTCGAAGACTGTGTGCCGGAAGTTCTGCAGCCGCAAGGCCGCGCGCGGCGAGTGACCGTGGCTGGTGAAACTGGTAAGCGGCAATGTTCTGACCGTGCGAATTGGTGCGTAGTCAGCGCCGACGCGGCACGCATTCGTCATGGTTGGTGATTGGCTTGCCGGGCGAGTTCGCCGGCGTAGCGGGACCAGTCGCCGCCGGCGTCGCTGACCCATTTGACGGCGGTGGTGGGGGCGAGGTTGAGCATGTCGGCGAGCACGGCGGCGGGGACTTGCGCGGCGAGGTGGGTCATCGCCGCGCGGCGTCCGGGTTGGGCGCGGATGTCGAGGGCGCGCAGGCGTTCGCCGAGGCGGGCGGCGGTGAGCGGCCGGCCGGGTTGCAGGCCGGGAAACAGCCAGCGGCTGCCGGCCGGTGTGCCGACGCCGAGGTAGCGGCGGCGTTGCTGGACCAGGGCAAGAAGCAGCCGGCGAGCGGTTCGGGGATGTGCACGTCGTCGCGGCCGAAACGGAGAAACACCTTGTCAGCCTGGGTGATTATCTGGTCGGTGGTCATCGCGGCGATCCTGGAGAGTTGCTGGCCGTAGAGCAGCAGCAGGGTGCCGGCGACCCGGTCGGTGAGCTCGAGGGTGTCGTCGTGCAGCAGCCGGCGGACCTGTGCCCAGCGCTGTTCGTCGCTGCCGGATGGGCCGGTGCGGCTGCGTGTGGTGGGGACGGTGAGCCGGCGGGCGTGCCCGGCGGTGGCGGCCCAGAGTAGGAAGTCCCGCACCTGGTAGCGGGCCGGGCCGCCGGAAAGCCAGGTGTCGATGTCGCCTTGGCCGACCTCGGCGAGGGCGAGGCTGAGGTCGGCGATCCAGTTCAGGAACGCCGCCGCGGCGGTGATGTTGGCGCGGGCGTGGCGGGTGTAGCGCGGGGCCGGCCGGCGCGTTCGGCGCAGCGGCGGAGTCGGCGCAGCACCCGCCAGGTGGCGTAGGCCTGGACCAGGCGCCGGTCATGGTCGCGGCCAAGTTCGGCGACGGTGTCGGCGAGGAACCGTTCGACGCTGACGAGGGATTCGTCGCGGGCGGGCAGGACGGCGTTGGCGACGAGGAGATGCCGCAGGTAGTCGGCGGCCTGCCGTCGTGGGTGGGCGTCGAGCGTCTCATGGCTGCAGGCGAGTGCGCCGGCAGCGAGGTCGGCCAGCAGTTCGCGCCGGCGCCGTTGCGCAGCCAGTTCAATGCGCTGCGCGGGGTGCCGGTCGCGATGATCGACTCGTAGACCGGCACGAGTTCGGCGGGGATCTGGTCTCCGCCGCTGCGCAGTAGTGCCTCGGTGCGGCCACGCAGCGAACAGCGATTGCAGCGGCCGCGTTCGTAGAGCTTGTCCTCGATCCCGCAATCGATGCAGGCGTGGGTGATCGGCTGCCCGGCGCACTCGGCGCAGCGGATGGCGTCCGGGCCGGGCGGGTCGACGAGGCGGCGGGTGCGCGGCAGCTGGCGCAGACGCCCCGCCGCTGCAGCGCCGCCTGGTAGCACGGATCGCAGACCGGTCCTTCCGGCCAGCGGGCCGTCGGTGGCCGCTGCTGGCCGCAGTGCGCGCAGATCGCCGTCGCCGCGGGGTGCAGGCGACGCAGATCGGCTCGGCACCGGCGGCCGACACGCACGCCCGGCGGCGGGCGCAGCGGCTGCAGGTCGCGACCGGTAGCCGGTAGCAGGCATCGCAGATGTCCGGTGCCCGTCCCGGCCGCGGACCGCGATGCGCCGGGTCCGCCCGCACCGGCCGCAGCCGCGTGCGGCCAATCGGCGCAGCGACGACACAACGGCCGGTGCTGCTCGTCGTGGCCGCGGACCAGTTTCACCAGCCCGCAGCGGGCGCAGGCGGTGGTTTGCTGCCGGTCCCAGCAGCGGCGACACACCCCACCGGACGGTGATCGGGTCAACGGCTTGCCGGTGCGGCGGCAGCCCGCGCAGGCCGGCTCGGGTAACGCGACCCGCGCTCGCGCAAGGCGTGACCAGCCGGCCGACCGAGGCCGGCGCCCCGACGCGAAGGGCTTCGGGTCGGCGGTCAACGCGGTGGCCAGCTCCCGGGCCGCGGCCGGACCGGTGAGCACCGCGCCCACCGCCGCCACGACCGCATCCGGCGGCAGTGAGGGGTCCGCCGCAGCGCCGCCTCGATGATCACGCCCCGATGCTCGGCGGTCTCGCGGCCTTCACCGCGTGCCGGCGTCCTTGCCGCCGCGCAGGATCCGGGCCGCGTCGGCCGCGGCACCGCGTCGGCGCCAGCGCCGGTTCGCCGTGCGGGGTGAGGGCGTTGCGCTCGGTAGGGCTCGATCAGATCCGACGGGCCGCAGCCGAGGATGTCGCACAACGCTGCGAGCGTGGCAGCGACAGCCGCTCCGGGGGTGCGCGACCAGCCGGTAGACCTGTCGCGGGACAGCCGCACCCGCGCTCGGCCAGCAGCGGCACCAGGTCCGAGGTGGCGAACATGCGGACTCGGCCATCAATCGCCGCAGGTGCCAGTGATACCCCACCTTGATCGCACGACCGGCCCCTGCTCGGCGCCGAACGCGATCCGCAACGCCTGGGCCAACATGCGGTTCTCGCATCCGCCCCGACGTGGGTGTAGACGGCGGTCGTGGATGCCCAGGAATGGCCGACCTGCTGCTGCACGACAACGGGTCCGCGCCGTCCTCATCAGGTGCGAAATGTAGGAATGGCGCAGGCAGTGCACCGACAACTCCCCCGGCAGCCCGGCCGCCGCCCGCCACTGGGCGAACCGGTCATCGATCTGCCGCAGCGAGATCCGCCCGCCCCGCTCGGTCAACCACAGCGCCGGATGCGCCGACCCTGCGCCGTAACGCGGCCGCACCGCATCCAGATACGCCCAGCGCCTCCCCGGCCCACGGCATCACCGCCAGCACCGAGCGCCGCCGCGGCGGTGAACCGCGCATCGCCTTGCCGTACCGAACCTGACAGACCCCCAACCGGCCCAGCTGCGGCGCGGCCGGATTCGCACTGAAGTCGACGACGTCGAGCACCCGACCTCCCGGCGGCGCAGCCCGAACGCGTAACACACCTACAAAAGCGTCGCGTCCCGATACGACGCCAGCCAGCCCTTCCGCCCGACCGACCGCGGCCCACCCACCATCGGCGGCATCGAAGAATGCCTGCAGCTCCTCCCGAGACAGCGCCCGCCGACCCGGCCGCCCCTCGTAGTCGGCCACGTGCACCGCGGCGCCACTCGCCCACCACCTGCACCGGCCGGGCGCCCACCCGCTGCCGCACTCGGCCACCCAGCCAAGCGCGGCGCACACGTACTCCAAAAACACCGCCAACGCGCCCTGATACGACCGCACCGTCGAAGCGCCCACCTGCCCTGGGCGATCCACGCCCCACCTGCCCCGGCGCCCACTCCCACGGCCAGGCCCCGGTGAACTCCACGAACCGGCGCACCGTCCGACCCGCGAGCCGACGATCGATCCCCCAACCGACGCGAGCGCTGCTGCCGCTGCCAACCAGACAACATCGCCTCGAACAGCGAATCTGCCTCACGCAGCGGCGTCACACCCGCCACCAGCGTCAACGCTGCCGACCCCACCCTGCCGCCGTCCGCCACCCGCACCCCCGAGAGCCCCGTTGCACCAACCGCCACGTCGCGTCAGCCGACGCACAGTACAGACGACGTCGGGCATCAGCTGCAACCAGGACACGGAAACCCCGGTCACCGGCGTGTCGGCCCGTGACGTCAGGCAGCCAACAATCCCAAGAACAGCCTTTCCCTAGGGCAAGCAATCACAATGCGCGTCGGATGTTGCATCAAATGCAATTCGTGCATTTGGCCAGGGACGCGGCGGTGTGCCGCAGGCTGTGCGGCGTCAGACCGTCGAGGCCGGCGGCGCGCGCCGCGCGGTCGAAGACTGTGTGCCGGAAGTTCTGCAGCCGCAACAGGCCGCCGCGCGGCGACGTGAACACGTAGGCCTCCGCGTTCTTCCCGGCCACGTGGTTCGCGAGCTCGTCGACGAGGAAGCGCGGGATCCCCACGGTGCGCACCTGATGGGTCTTCGGCGTGCTGAACACCGCGTGCCCGCCGACCTCGGCGACCGCTTCGACGATCTCGGCACGTCGGCGCATCAGGTCGAGTCGGCGCACCCGCAGCGCGGACAGCTCGCCGAACCGGACGCCGGTGTAGGCGAGGAAGAGGATCGCGAGGCGGTAGTCGCCGGCGGTTTCGGCGAGCAGCTCGACCTGGTCGACCGTGAGGAAGACCTTCTCCCCCTGGCCGCGCGGCAGCGGCACGTGGTCTGCGGGATTGCGCGCCAGCCGGCCGTCGCGGACGGCCAGTGAGAATGCCAGCGATAGCACACGGTGCGCCTGGCGTACGGTTGCCGGCGCGAGACCGGACGCGGTCAGATCGGCAACCCACGCGGCGACGCCCTCGTGCGTCACGTCCGCCAACGGAACGTCGCGCCAGCGCGGCAGCACGTTCACCCGCAGCAGTCCCTCGTAACGGGACCGCGTCGACGGCTTGAGGTCGACCTTCGTAATCGAGCCAGCGTCGCGACCACGCGCCGACAGTGATGCGGCTCCGGCTGGGGTCGACGTACACGCCGGTGGTGATGGCGGTCGTCACCTCGTCGAGCCAGCGCTGAGCGTCGATCTTGCGCTTGAAGTGACGCGAATGCTCCTTGCCCGCAGCGTCGCGGTATCGCGCCCGCCACCGTCCGTCCGGACGCTTCGCAATGTTGGCCATGATCGCCTCCGAGCCGTGTGACCACCTCGGTGTACCACGGCGATCTGTCGCCTTCGAGCGCCACGGCAACAGCCAACGACCACCGTCGACAATCGATCGTCAAAGGCCGACGCGGCTACCCTGTTCGATGTGGGGACCGACCGCGTGGTGACTGATCACAGGATCATGGGCGGCGTGCCGTGCATCGCCGGTACGCGCATCCCGGTCGCCACCATCGTCGGGTTGATCGCCGAGGGTCTTACTGCGGACGGTGTCATCGCGGAGTACCCGCAGCTGACCGCCGAGGACGTGCGGGCCGCGCTTGAGTTCGCCGCGGCTGCGGTCGACGAGCGACACCTCCCGCTGCGGGCGCCTGGTTGAGGTTCCTGCTGGACGAGTGCGTGAGCGCTCGGCTGACCGGCCTCCTCGTCGACGCCGGGCACGACTGCGTTCACGCCCGGGATCGCGAACTGCTCGGCGCGCCCGACGAGGACGTCATGGCCGCCGCCGTGGCGGAATCACGGGTGCTGATCTCGATGGATACTGACTTCGGCGAGTTGCTCGCGACGTCGAACGCCAGTCTGCCCAGCGTCGTGCTATTTCGCCGGGTCGCGCGCACCGCCGAGGAGCAGGCCGCCGTCCTTCTGCTGAACCTCGCGGACACCGCCGACGATCCGAGCCGGCGCATGCCGACTTCCCCAGCCGGTTCGACTCGATCGAGGCCGCCCGCGTGCACTGCCAAGCCATCAGCAGCCAACGACCTTCAAACCTTCGTGATCGGCGGCACGCATGCTGCCGATTTGCGGTAGATTCGTCGTGACGATTCATGAGGAGGGTGACGACGCGCCGCGGGCGAAGTCACACGCGTTGGCGCGCGAGCGCGCACGGCGCGCGCGTGCGGGCGCGCCGCTGCGCCTGCGGCATCGCGCCGCGAGGCGGCGCGCAGTTGTGCGTGGTGCGGCAGCGCCATCGACATCAAGCCCACCGGGCGCATCCCCAAGTGGTGCTCCCCGGCCTGCCAGCAGCGGGCCTGGGAACAGTCCCGCGCGGCGCCTCCGGACGCGCCGCGGTGCAGGTGATCGAGCGGGTCATCCAGACCCCGGTCGAGCGGGTGCGAATCGCGCGTCACGGCGAGTGGCCAGACGTGCTGCACGAGCTGGCCACCCAACTCGACGACGGCCGCATCTACGCCCGCGAACTCACTGACCTCGACACCGCTCTGACGAACGTCCAAGCTGCCCTCCGCCGCCACCCCGGCTTTCGCCGCCGGCACCCCCGCTAGCGGCTCAGCAACGGTCAGAGCGCGCAGGTCAATGAAAGCAACGCGATGAAGCTCGAGATGCACGACGACGACACTGTCGAGTTCTTCTGCGCGGCGCATCGAAAGGCTCTCCTGCCCCTGAGTCGGAGGGCGAATGGCTGATCACAATCCGCATCCTGGTCTGGTGCGAGTCGGCCATCCGCACAGCCGCCATGCTTGGCGCTGAGGCCGGCTATCGCGGCCTGGCTGGTTGCGCTCGGTCTCAACAGGTTGGGCGGGCTGGGCGACTCGTCCTTACACCAGCGACTGGACGTGATGCCGCAGTTCTGGCCGAGATCGGACGACCCCTACGCGGATGGAACCGAGGCGTTCACGACCGAGATGCTCGAACAGCCGCACGAAGTGCTCCTGCGCGTGACAGGCAGGCTTCTGCGCGGACTCGGTTCGAGCGAGTTCCACGCCGAGTTCTTTCGACGCTGATGACCAACGATCGGGGCGTCCCGAACGAGGATCGTCGAAACCCAAAGGTTCTGTGGTTGCCTCATACAGCGTTGGGACGTGCGGGAGGATTGGCCGGTGTCCAGAACGAGGCAGCCGGCTGTACGTCGTCTGGTCGGGTCGCTCCCGATTGGCGACCATGTGGGGAACCGTCTGATCGGTCAACAGCTGGATGGGGATCTCCGCGAGTTCGTCGCGGTGCGCTGGTGGCTGGCTGGTGACCTGGGCACGGTAGCTCCGCAGCGGTTCAAGCCGCGCCTGGCACGCGCGCGCACCATGCCCGGCCTGGACTCAGCGGCGGGGTGGTAGGTCGGGATGGCGCCGCTCAGCAATCCGTGGCTCTCCGGCCCGGCGCCGGACGTCGACTGCCCCCGCGACATGCTCGAGGAGCGGATCCTAATCGGCTGCACGTACAACGACGAGCATCGCCACGCCGCGGGCTGGCACTTCAGACGCACACCGGTGCGGTACTTCTCCCTCGGCTTCGAGATCATGTTCACCAGCTGGCACGAATCGCCGAAGTCACGCAACCTGCGTCGTGACCCTCGTATCTCCGCGGCGATCGTCGCGCCGTTGGTCGGACAGGCCAGCAGTCGCGACGTGCACTACGGCACCGCCGCGATCACCCGCGAGAAACGGACGCCGGCGTGCTACTGGGAAGCGTTCCGCTGGCAATCCGAGCATGTCGAACGTGGCCGCGACCTCACCGCCCCGCCCACCGACCCCCTCACGACATCACCGCGCATCGCATCGTTACACCGCCCACGGCTGCGCCGGAACGGTTACCGCCCCCGCCAGATCTGGACTCCAGCGCACTGACACCGCAGCCGCACTGAGCGCTCGCTCTCAGCTGGTCGAGTCGGTGAGCGTGCGCAAGCCGCCGCAACCGCCGCAGCTGCCGATCGTCGCGAAGGCGGCGTGACGGCCGTAGATGACGTCGCCGCGCTCAACGGGTACGTCCAGGTGAACCGGGTGCATGCCCAGCTCCGTTGCGCCGTGCAGCTCGTTGCTGCCCCCGTCACCGACGTAGACACACTGCTGCGGGGCAACATCAATCCGCCACAGCAGAAGGAGGAAGTTGGGCGGATCCGGCTTAACGTGCCCGCTCTGGCAGGAGAACACGGCGGCGTCAACGAGTGCGGCGATCGGCAGCTCATCGAAGAAGATGGGCAGTTCGGCAGTGCAGTCGCTGACCACCCCAATCCGCAGCCCGCCGCTGCGCAACCGGCGCAGCAGCGGCACGGCCGCGGGGCGCGGCTCGGCTAAGCGGCGTTCACTGGCTAGCCGGATCTGCTCGGCCCGGTCAAGTGCCTCCTCGTCCGGCACCACGCCAAGCCGCGCGGCCGCCCACGCCAGTGACTGCCGCACCCCGCCGGTCAAGCCGCGGAACCGGTCGCGGTAACTCACCGTCAACAGCCGGTCATATTCCTCCGGGTCCACACCCAGCGCCGCCGCCTGCTCGGCCCGGGCCGCGGCTTGCGTACTCGCAGACCTGCCGACAGTGAGCGTGCCGTAGAAGTCGAACACCACCGCCGCCATCCGCACCGCATCATCCTCGCAGGGCTGCCTTCGAAGCGAAGCCGCCGTGTCGCATGCCGAACGCGTGCGGGCGCGACTGATCACTCGTGCGACCGCGCCTCAACATGAGACACCGGTCCTCCCGCAAGGCCGGCCGGTGACAGTGTCACGGACAGGTACGAGTTACGGCACGCGCGCGGCAACCTGCACTTCCGCGAAGCGAGGTGCTTGCTGTCGTCGGCAAGAGCGCGCTGCCTTGGGTTGCCACCCGAGTTATGGGCGTGCCAGATGATGGTTAGTGATCTTGGTTCGATCCGCAAACAGTCCGCAAGAATTTCGAGAACGGTCAATTTCGGCCGTGACGAGCCGTCATCATCCAACCGCACCCAGGCCAGCGAACTCGGGTCTACAAGTCCTTTCCAACATCAGTAGATATCAGGCGAGAAGGCTGCCGAACGATCTTTTAAACGTAGGTTGTGGGTTCGAGTCCCACGGGGCCCACAGTCTGGTCCGTGGGGCTTTCGGCCGCGTCAGCCGGATCAAGATCAATGGCCGGAATTTGGCCGGGTAATTCCGGTCCGAGAACCGGCTCAACGAGCGCACCCTTGCCACCGGCCGCCGCTGGGTGAAAAACGGCGACGCGTGGCTCGTCACCGTCGCGCACCGCGATGGCCGGCTCACCGTGCGCCGCACCCACGGCGCCGGAGCGGTCGCCTGCCCGCCGACTACACGCGCCAGCACGTCGAACTCGGCTACGCGACCACCGCGCACCGCGCCCAAGGACGCACCGTCGACACCGCGCACAGCCTGGTCACCTCAGCGACGTCCCGGCAGGTGCTCTACGTCGCCGCCAGCCGCGGCCGCGACATGAACCGGCTCTAGGTGGATACCAGCCACGAGCCGGACCACGACACCAGCCACGGCCCGCTCCCCACCATATCGGCGGAGGACATCCTCGCCCGGGTGCGCGTCGGTGGCCGCGGTGCAGCCGTGCTCGTAGTCGGCTGCAGCAGGATGACAGACTCCGTTGGCGTAGCGCCGCCAGTCAGCGTAGACCGGGGTTCAGTCGGTATCGAAGCCGGCCATAGGTGCCGGTGCCCTGTTTCCAGTGGCAGCGGCTATGTGCGTCTGAGGCATCTTTGAGTCAATTCCGCGTTGGCATGGCCACGGATCAGCCCTACGTTCGGTGTCGAGGGTCACCGGCCGCGCTCGCAGTTGAGCACCCGGCCCGGCCAGTCCCCTGCTTATTGGGAGCCGATCATGTCTCGACCGCTCAGCGACGCCCTGCTCGAGGGCAAAGCTGTTCTGGTCAGCGGCGGGACGCAGGGCTTGGGCGCGTCCGTCGCTGCCGCCGCGGCGCGCAATTGCGCCGACGTCATGATCACAGGACGACGCAAGGCCGTTGGCGATCGCATCGCGGCACAGCTCTCCGAACAGTCAGGGCGCAAAGTCCGTTATGTACAGGCGGACGCGGGCAACGTCGGGCAGATCCGCGCCGCGGTCGCTGAGACGGTCGACTGGTTCGGTCGGGTCGACTGCCTGGTCAACTGCGCCGGGCTGACGACTCGCGGCACGATGCTCGACACCACGCCAGAGCTGTTCGACGAGCACGTTGCGGTGAATCTGCGCGGCCCGTTCTTCCTCATGCAGGCGGCGATCAAAGCGATGATGAAGCAGGGCAACGGAGGGTCCATCGTCAACATCATCTCGATGGCCGCGCACGGCGGCCAGCCGTATTTGGCGCCGTATGCGGCGTCGAAATCCGGCGTCGTAGGACTCACTCGTAATGCCGCTTTCGCTCACCGCTGGGACCGAATCCGGATCAACGGCGTGAACATCGGCTGGACCGAGACCGAAGGCGAGGATGCGACGCAGCGACGCTTTCACGATGCCGACGACGACTGGCTGGTCAAGGCGGCGGCGGCACAGCCCATGGGCAAACTCGGCCAGGTCGATGAAATCGCGGACTTCGTCGTCTTTCTGCTCTCGTCCCGGAGTGGTGTCGTCACCGGGTCCGTCATCGACTGGGACCAAGTCGTGCCGGGCGCCTACGAGTAAGCACACACCAGTCGTCAACACGTCAGGAGGATTTGAGTCATGCGCATCGGACTTATCGGCGTGGGACGGGTCGGAACGTTTCACGCCCAGACGCTCGCGAGCCTGCCAGCGGTCGACGAGCTCATCGTCACCGATGCCGTCCCGGAGCTCGCACTCGGAATTGCAAAGCGATTTGACGTCGGCGTCGCCTCGGAGCCGGCTGACCTGCTCGCCGCGAGCGTGGACGGAATTATCATCGCATCCTCTACGGGCACGCATCCGGATCTGATTCGGGCCTGTGTCCGGGCCGGAATACCCACGTTCTGCGAGAAGCCCGTCGCCGCCCGGTACACGGAGGCTGTCGCCCTGCGCGACGAATTGGCCGAGGACGAGACGCCGATCCAAATCGGCTTTCCGCGCCGGTTCGACGCCGGCTACATGGCAGCCCGAGCAGACCTCGTCGCCGGCGTGCTCGGATATGTGCACACCGTCCGCACGACGACCTTGGACCCGGCGCCTCCGCCGGAGGCGTACATCCGGGGATCGGGCGGGATCTTCAACGACTGCGCCATTCACGACTACGACGCCATTCGCTACGTTACCGGCCAGGAGGTTGTCGAGGTCTACGCGGCCGGCACGAATCAGGGCGTTCCCTACATCGACGCTGCCGGCGACGCCGAATCGGTCACGGCGGTGCTGACGCTCAGCGGCGGCACCCTGGCGGTGGTGTCCAACAGCCGCTCCAACGGACGCGGCCACGACGTCCGCCTGGAACTTCTGGGCAGCAAGGACTCGGTGGCGGCCGGCCTGGATGACCGGCTGCCGCTGCGCTCCGCAGACCCGGCGATCGGCTTTCCACCCGGCATCCCCTGGGACTTCTACATGGACCGCTTCGCCGACGCGTTCCGCGCTGAGCTGACCGCCTTCACCGAGGTCGTGGCCGGCACCCGGCCCTCACCCTGCACCCTGCACGATGGCGTCGAGGCATCGCTGATCGCCGAGGCCGCCACCCGCGCCTGGCGCGAGCACCGGCCGGTCCGCGTCGACGAGGTCCGCTAACTCGCAGAAAGGTGGGCGGCTGTTGTCCGCCGCAGGTATACGCATGACTAAGACCATCAACGTCGGCATCGTCGGCTTCGGCTGGATGGGGCAACTGCACGCGAAGGCGCTGACCCGGGTCCGGCAGCACTACCCGGATCTTGCCGCGAACCCGCGCTTGGTCGCCGTCGGTGATCCGGCCGACGACGGCCGTCTTGATTACGCCCGCGACGTCTTCGACATCGCCTGGACCACGGCTGACTGGAACGAGCTGATCGCCCGGGACGACATCGATCTCGTCTGCGTCGCCGGCCCGAACTTCACCCACCGTGACGTTGCGGTCGCCGCAGCGAAGGCCGGCAAACACGTCTGGATCGAGAAGCCCGCCGGACGCAACCTCGGCGAGACCCAGGAGATCGCGGACAGCATCGCGGCCGCGGGAGTCGCCTCGGCTGTTGGGTTCAACTACCGGAACGCCCCGGCCGTCGAGCTCGCTCGCGAGGTGGTCGCCTCGGGCGGAATCGGCGCAGTGCGCCACGTCCGCGTGCAGATGTTGGGCGACTACTGCGCGCATCCGGACGGCGCCCTGACCTGGCGCTTCGTGCGCGAGCTCGCCGGCAGCGGTGTCATCGGTGACCTCGCGTCACACGGCCTGGACCTAGCGCAGTATGTCGTCGGTCCGGTCGCCGCGCTGCTGGCCGAGGCGGACACGTTCATTCCAGAACGACCCCAGGCGGTCGGCGCCGCCTCTCACTTCTCGCGGGGCGCAGGCGGCCCGCTGCTTCCCGTCGAGAACGAGGACCACGTGATCGCCGTGCTGCGGTTCGCCTCCGGAGCCCGCGGTGTGTTGGAGGCCAGCCGCGCTTCGGTGGGTGAGCAAAACGCGTACACCATCGAGGTCCACGGAAGTACCGGCTCGCTCGCCTGGGACTTCCGGCGCATGGGCGAACTCCAGGTCTGCCTCGATCAGGAGTACCAGGGGGCGTCGTGGACGACCCACCGTATCGGGCCGAATGACGGCGAGGCTGCGGCGTTCCAGCCGGACACCGCGATTCCGCTTAGCTTCGACGACCTAAAGGTCATCGAAGCCAAACGGCTGCTCACGTCCATCGTCACCGGCAACCCACAAGGCGCCACCATCGCTGACATGGTGCTCGCGGCACGACTCGCCGACGCGATGCTGCGCTCGAATGCCGAACAGCGCTGGATCACGCTCTGAACCGGGAGGCAGGAGTCGGATGACCGGAGGACAGTTGCTCATCAACGGCGAGTGGGCGTCAAGCGCCGACGGCCGGATCGAGGACGTCCGCTCCCCGTACGACGGCCGGGTCGTCGGCCAGGTCGCTGTCGCCAGCGGCGCCGACGCCGATCGGGCGCTGGCCGCCGCCGAGCACGGCGCGGCGGTGTGGCGCGAGACACCTGCCCACGCGCGCCTCGACGTGCTCATGCGGGCCGCCGCGCTCGTCGACCAGCGCGGCGAAGCCATCGCGGAACTCCTCACCGGGGAAAACGGCAAGACCATCACCGAAGCGCGCGGCGAGGTCGGTCGGGCCAGCGACATGATCAGGCTGGCCGGGTACGAAGGCACCCAGCTGTACGGCGACAGCCTGCCACTGGACGCCCACCGCGGTACGGGCCTGGACAAGATCGGCTTTACGCTGCGCCAGCCCTGCGGGGTGGTGGTCGCGATTACGCCGTTCAACTACCCGTCGCTGCTCGTGCTGCACAAGGTGGCGCCGGCGCTCGCCGCCGGTAACGCCGTCGTCCTCAAGCCGGCGCGAGCGACTCCGCTGACCGCGTTGGCGTTGGCGCGCGCGTTCGCCGACGCCGGGCTGCCCGCGGGTGTGCTCAACGTCCTCACCGGGCCGGGTGGGCAGCTCGGGAACGCACTGGTCAGCGATCCGAGGGTCCGTAAGGTCTCCTTCACCGGGTCGACCGCGGTCGGCGAGCAGATCGCCCGCACCGCCGGGGTGAAGAAGTTGTCCCTCGAGCTCGGCGCGTCGTGCCCCGTGGTCGTTCTGCCGGACGCGGACGTTGAGGCCGCGGCCGATGCCATCGCATCGGGCGGCTACATCAACGCCGGACAGGTATGCATCTCCGTTCAGCGCGTCATCACTCATCCGGCCGTTCACGGCGATCTCCTGGATGCCCTCGTCCCCAGGGTGCAGGCCATCCCGTACGGGGACCCGTCGAAGGACGGCACGCGGCTGGGGACGCTCATCAGCGAGGCAGAGGCCCGCCGCGTCGAGGACACGCTTCGCGCGGCCGTCGAGGACGGGGCCAAGCTGCTCACCGGCGGAGAGCGAGACGGCGCCCTGGTCGCGCCGGCCGTCGTCGACGGCGTCGCACCGACCGCGGCGCTGAACCAGGAGGAGCTCTTCGGCCCCGCCGTAGCTGTGTCAACCGCGGAGGACTGGACCACCGCCATCGCGTACGCCAACTCCACCCCGTACGGGCTCGGCGCCGGCGTGTTCACCAAGGACGTCTCCGCCGCCGTGCGCGCCATGCGCCAGATCGACGCAGGGGTCATCCACATCAACTGGACCCCGCTGTGGCGCGCCGACCTGATGCCCTACGGCGGCCTGAAGGCTTCCGGCATCGGCAAGGAAGGCTTCCGCACCGCCGTGTCGGAGATGACCGAGGAGAAGACGATCATCCTGCACGGCCGGCCCTGGTAAGCGCCCCGACGTCCCGTGCTGTTCAAGCGCGTCCTGCGCATCCCGAGGAGAACGACATGACCAGCAACCGCTCCCTGCGGCTCACCACGGCCCAAGCCTTGGTCCTCTACCTGTCCAAGCAGCACAGCATCAGCGACGGTGAGCGGCGTCGCCTGATTCCGGCCGCTCTTGGAATTTTCGGACACGGCAATGTAGCTGGGATGGGCCAGGCGCTGGACCAGTACTCCGCCGACCTGCCGTTCATCCAGGGCCGCAACGAGCAGAACCTCGTGCACCTGGCCAGCGGCTTTGCCAAGGCCTCCCGCCGGCGCGCCGCCCTGGCGGTCACCGCCTCCATCGGGCCCGGCGCTTTGAACATGGTCACCGGTGCCGCTCTGGCGACGGTCAACCGGTTGCCCGTGCTGCTGCTTCCAGGAGACTCCTACGCAACCCGACGCCAGGGCCCGGTGCTGCAGCAGCTGCAGCACCCGATCGAGGCGGACGCCAGCGTCAACGACGCCTTCCGCCCGGTGGCCCGGTTCTTCGACCGCATCACCCGTCCCGAGCAGCTTCTCACCGCGCTCCCAGCCGCGATGCGCGTGCTCGTCGATCCCGTGCACACCGGCGCGGTCGTCCTGGCGCTTCCGCAGGACATCCAGTCGGTGGCCGACGAATTCCCGGCGGAGTTCTTCGCCGAACGCGACTGGATCATCCGCCGGCCGGCGCCCGACCGGGAAGAGGTGGCGGCCCTGGCCGGGATGATCAAGGCTGCGCAGCGGCCGCTCATCATCGCCGGGGGCGGCGTCGTGTATGCCGGCGCGAGCTCCGAGCTCGAGCGGCTCGCTGACGTCGCGGGTATCCCGGTCGCCGAGACCTTCGCTGGCAAGGGCGCCGTCGGCACCGACGCCTGGTGGCAGCTCGGCGGCATCGGACTGGAGGGCAATCCAGCGACCAACGAGGTGGCTCGGTCCGCCGACCTGGTCGTCGCCGTCGGTTCGCGCCTGACCGACTTCGCCACCGCGTCGCAGTCGCTGTTCGCGCACCCCGACGTGCGGTTCGCGAGCATCAACGTCGATCCGCGCGACGCCGACCGCCTCGGAGCCGTGTCCGTGCTCGCCGACGCCAAGCTGTCCCTAAGAGACCTGACCGACACGCTGGTCGCCGATGGCGTCACCTCATCCAGCGCGTGGCGCGACGCCGTGACCGCCGCCAAGGCTGGCTGGGCGCCGGCCCGTGCGGAGGCCCTTAACGCCGACACGCCCGTCGACCTGGAGGGATTGCGCGCTAAGTCTGCCGACGTCATCCCGGACACAGACGCCGTGCTTACCCAAGGCCAGCTCATCGGGCTGCTGCACGAGCACGCCCAGCGCGGCGACAGCATCGTGGCGGCCGCCGGCGGCCCGCCCGGAGACCTGCTGAAGATGTGGGACGCCACCGACGAACGCACCTGCCACCTCGAGTTCGGGTTCTCCTGCATGGGCTATGAGATCCCGGCCGCCATCGGCACCCGGCTCGCGGACGCCGACCCTGCACACCGCGTCACCGCCTTCATCGGTGACGGCACCTTCCTCATGGCACCCTCCGAGCTCGCCACCGCAGCCCAGGAGGGTCTGCCCATCACGGTGGTCGTGCCCGACAACCACGGCTACCAGGTCATCCACCGGCTGCAGATGCTCACCATGGGCCGCGAGTTCGGCAACGAGTTCCGCTATCGCACCGACCCGTTGACGCTCGACTCGGGCAAGGATGCCGCACTCACCGGCGACTATCTCCACCTGGACCTTGTGCAGGTGGCGGCTGGGCTAGGCGCTCGGGCGCTGCGTGCCACGACTGCCACCGAGGTTCGGCAGGCTCTGCAAGAGACCCGGTCCGAGACCCGTCCGGTGGTTATCGTCGTTCCGGTCATCCCGCATGCCGACCTGCCGCCGGCAGGCTGCTGGTGGGACGTCGCGCCCGCCGAGGTTTCCGAGTCCGATACCGTCCGCGCCGCCCGGGCCGAGTACGAGGCGGGGCGCGCCACGCAGCGGTGGCACGGATGACGCCCAACCGCTATGCACTGGACCGCGGCGAGCTGCGACGGCGCCTCGCGCGCGGGGAGACCACGAACGGCACGTTCGTCGGGGCGGCGACGCCGGTCACCGCAGAGGTGTGCGCCGCAGCCGGTGTTGACTGGGTCCTGCTCGATCTCGAGCACGGCGCCGGCGGCGAGGAGCAGGCCGGTGGCGTCATCGCCGCCGCGGCCTCCTACGCCGTCCCGACGATCGTCCGGGCGGAGTCGACCGAGCGGATTCGCGCCGGCCGCCTGCTCGACCTCGGCGCCGCCGGCATCATGTTCCCCCGCATTGACACCGCCGATCAGGCCGCCACATGCGTCCGGCACCTGCGCTACCCACCGGCCGGGGACCGAGGAGTCGCCACCTATAACCGGATGTGCCAGTACGGATTGGACCCTGGCGCCCTCGACCGCTCCGACGCCGACGTCCTCGGCGTCGTCCAGATCGAGACCCGTCCCGCCCTCGAGGCCGTCGAGGACATCGCGGCGATCGACGGTGTCGACGTCTTGTTCGTCGGCCCCCGCGACCTCACTCACGCCCTCGACGTCCCCGGCCAGACCCAGGCACCGGTCTACCTTGCCGCCCTCGATCGGGTCCTCGGCGCAGCCAAGGGTAACGCCAAGGCCGCCGGACTCCTGGTGCCCGACGGGGCGGCGGCCGCCCGAATGACGGCGGCCGGCTGGCAGTTCCTCGCCATCGGCTCGGACACCACCCTGCTCGCCGGCGCCGTCGCCGCCGAACTGCGCAGGGCAGGTGAGGACTCGTGATGACTGCCGTCGACCGACGCGTCGTTGTGGCCCTAGGCGCCGTCGCCCCCGACCTCGTCGCCGGGCAACTGCCCCCGGACGTCCGGTTCGTCGCCGATCCAACACCGCGGGACCTCGGCGATGCTACCGGCGCGATCGTGCGGGCGGACGCCTTAGTGGACAGGGCGATGCTGGAGCGGATGCCGAACCTTCGCGTGATCGCGCGCACCGGCGTTGGCGTCGAGCGCGTCGACGTGCCCGAAGCCACCCGGCGCGGCATCGCCGTGGTCGTAACGCCGGGCGCCGGCACGCACGCCGTCGCCGAGGGGGCACTGGCGATGGTTCTGCACCTGGTCAAGCGGCTACGCGTCACCACCGAGTGCGTCGCCCAGGGCCGCTGGGCCGACCGCGGATCCATCGCTGTCGGTGACCTCGACGGCGCCACCATCGGCATCGTCGGCTACGGCCGGATCGGCCGCCGGGTCGGCTCCCTCGCCGCAGCGTTCGGCATGACCGTTCTGGCCGCCGACCCTTACCTTCCGCCGTCCGAAGCGCGCGGACCCGCCGCGCTCGTCACTGTCGACGAGCTCCGCGCCCGATCTCAGGTCGTCACGCTGCATCTGCCGCTCACCTCGCAGACGCACCACCTCGTCGACGCCGACTTCCTGGCCGCCATGCCCGCCGGCTCGATATTGGTCAACTGTGGCCGAGGCGGGCTACTCGACCTTGACGCGGCCGCCAGCGCGCTCGCCGACGGCCGGCTCGCCGGCCTCGGACTTGACGTATTCGACCCCGAACCGCCTCCCTACCATCCAGTCTTCGACCGTCACGACGTCGTCCTCTCGCCCCATCTCATGGGCCTGAGCGCAGGCGCCACCCGCGCCACCTTCACCGCAGCCGCGCGGGGTGTGGCAGACGTCCTCGACGGACGACGCCCCGCTGCCCTCGCGGACCCCGGATGGAACTTTGCCGACCGCGGCACGCCCATGCAGGAGGAACAGTGACCGACGACCTGACCGACCACGTTGACCGCGTCGCCGGCGCCCCCATCAGCTGGGGGGTCTGCGAGGTTACCGGCTGGGGCTACCAGCTACCCGCCGACCAAGTGCTTACGGAGATGACCGAAGTGGGCCTATCTGCCACCGAATTGGGCCCGGACGGCTTCCTGCCCGCCGACCCCGACCAGCTCGCCAAGACCCTCGCCGACCACCACCTGCAAGCCGTTGGCGGCTTCACCCCGTTCGTCCTGCACCGTGCCGACGTCGACCCGATGATCGAACTCGACCGGCTCCTGCCCGCATTCTCGGCGGCGCGCGCCGGCGTCATGGTCCTCTCCGCCGACGCCGGACTGACCGGCTACGACTCGCGGCCAGACCTCGACGACGACGGATGGCGGCGGCTGCTCAACAACCTCGACCGGGTGGCCGCCCGGGCCGCCGAACAGGGCATCCGCGCCGTTCTCCACCCACACGTCGGCACCATGGTCGAGAACGGACAAGACGTACAGCGCGTGCTGGACGGTTCGACCATCGCGCTGTGCCTGGACACAGGCCACCTGCTCATCGGCGGCACGGATCCCGCCGTCCTCGCCGCAGAGGTGCCTGAGCGTATCGCCCACACCCACTTCAAGGACGTCGACCTCGGCTACGCGCGTCAGGTCCAAGCCGGGCGCCTCACCTACACCGAGGCCGTGCGGGCCGGCATGTACCGCCCGCTAGGCACTGGAGACGTCGACGTCGCCGCCATCGTGAAGCATCTTCGAGGCAGCGGCTACGACGGCTGGTACACCCTCGAGCAGGACACCATGCTCACCGGACCGCCCGCGGGCGAAGGCCCGGTCGCGGACGTCCGGACCAGCGTCAACTACCTGCGCGGTCTGCTCGCAAGGTGAGCGTTTACAGTGCGGAGCGGCCGTACCACGACGGCGGTTCGTTGTACGGCGTGATCACGTGCACCTGGGAGGGGACGGTCCGCGGCCTGCCCGCTATGAGTCCGCGCGCTTGCAGCAGAAGTCGGCAGGCGCGCCTCATGTCCGCCCTCAGGTCGTGATACAAGACCGCGGAGATCCGCCGGGTTCGCAGCAGCGCCCGGTTGTCGCCATCGAGATCGTGCGCCACATACACCTTCGGGGTCATCCCGACCTCGTCGAAGGCCCCGAACGTGGCCCGATTCCCGCCACCTGCAGAGTAGACGGCGTTGATCGACGGCTGCAGCGCCAGTGCGTACCGAACTGCTGCGAGAATCGCCTTGTCCAAGCCGTCCGTGTCCCGCACTTCATAGACCTTCCGCCTTGGTGCCAATTCCGACAATGTCCGCCGGAAACCGCGGACGCGTTCCTCTTCACCGCGGAATGAGGAGTGACTGATGGTAGCGAGCACGCCTCCAGACCGGCCGGCCCACTGCGTGAGCAAGTACGCAGCCGTCGCGCCGGCAGCGGAGTTGTCCATGCCGACGTACGCCGCGCGCTGGCTGGCCGGTATGTCCGTCACGAACGTCACCGTGGGAATGCCCCGATCGGCCAGGCGCCCGACGGCGTCGATCACGAGTGGATGGTCGGGCGCTTTGAGGATGACCCCTTGCGACCCCCTGTCGCCCAGCGTGTCGAGGAGCGTCGCCACCGCGCCTGGATCGCTGTGCTCGCTCAGATGCGAACGCGCCCGCAACACCGCCGACCGTGCCGTCCGCAGTTCGGCCTCCAACGCGTCGCGTGAGGCCATGGCGAAGCGTTCCGGAGTCTGCATGACTAGGTCGACGATGACCGTACGGCCAGACAGACTAAGTTGATCCCGTTGCCGTGTAAGCTCACTGATCGCGCGGTTCACCTGCGCCGCCGTCTCCGGTCGCACCCTGTCGCGAGCGTGCAACACCCGATCGACCGTCGCCCGGCTGAGCCCTGCCTGGGCCGCGATGTCGACCACGCGATATTCGCGACGAGCGCCCACGGCTCCTCCTGTCGGCCGCCCACGCCCTCACCTCGTCATGAGGCGTTACTGGGTCGATTTCCGAGTTTACGAGGTGGCCGGTCGACTCGTCCGGCCTTCGAGGTCCAGCCGTCCGCTCAGGAAGGCGCCGGTCGATGTTTCAGGCGATCATCCTGCCCTCGCGACGACGTGAAGGGAGCCGATCATGACGCGTTCGAAGCGGCATCGGAGTGAGCCCAAAGGAGGCCACCAGTCATGCCGCACGTGAAGGAACCTCTTCGCATCGGTGTCCTAGGAGCGGCGCGAATCACCGATCTCTCCATCGTGGCGCCGGCCGCAGCGACCGGTCAGCGGCTCGTGGCGGTCGCGGCGAGGAATCGAGCTCGCGCTGAGACGTTCGCCCGTAAGCGCGGAATTGAGCGCGTAGTTGACACCTACGTGGACGTGATCACCGATCCAGAGGTCGAGGTCGTCTACAACCCGTTGCCCAATGGCCTGCATGCTCCGTGGAACCGTTTCGCGCTTCAGGTCGGCAAGCACGTCCTGTCGGAGAAGCCGTCTGCAAGCAACGCACAGGAGGCGGCGGAGATTCGCGACGCGGCCCGCGCCGCCGGCACCAGGTACATGGAGGCGTTCCACTACCTGTTCCACCCGGTGACCCAACGACTCCTGGCCATCGCCGAGTCGGGAGAATTGGGCCAGATTGAGCACGTTGAAACCATGGTCGCCATTCCGGCTCCAGCCGATGCCGACCCCCGCTGGTCTCTCGAACTCGCCGGCGGCGCAATGATGGACCTCGGCTGTTACAGCGTTCATGCACAGCGCATGATCGGCAGGTTCGCCGGTGGACCTCCCGAGCTCGTGTCTGCGCGAGGCGGCCGAAAACCAGGGCTGATGGACATCGACGAGTGGCTAGAGGCTGATCTCGTGTTCCCTGAAGGAGCGACCGGGTCGGCGCGCTGCCACATGGCCTACGGCGAAGTACAGATGACGTTCCGCATCCAGGGAACGCGCGGCGAAGCGATGGCGCACAACTTTGTTCAGCCGCATCTAGATGACCGAGTCACGGTTAACACCTCTTCTGGCTCGCGCATCGAGACGCTAGGCAAGCGGTCGTCTTACACCTATCAGCTTGAGGCTTTCGCTTCCGCGGTTCGTAACGGACACCCGCTGCCGATCGATGCAGACGACGCGATCCTGAACATGCAACTCATCGACGCCTGCTACGAGGCTGCGGGTATGTCACCCAGGCCGCGCCGCGCGCGCTGAAGGCGAGAATGCGAAGAGAGCCTGCCACCGACCGGCAACCGTCCGAGCGTCGCGGACCAATTTGAGGCTCTCCTCACGGTCACAGCGGGTGCCCACCGCGGCTTGTCGTCGGGCGATCATCACCGAGCCGTTCGCCAGGTATCGCCGCTCGGCGCAGTAGGTGCCGCGACGAGTCGCACGCTCGCGCGGGAACGGTCAGGAGTAGATCCGCGGCTTGTCGATTAGCTGCACGGCCACCCGCTCGCCGCTGTAGAGCGCGGCCACGCCCGCGTCGCAGACCACCTGGGCCGCGTATCCGTCCCAAGAGCTCGGACCGGTCGCACCGTTACCGGCGGCGACGGCGTTGAGCCATTCTTGGAGCTCGATGTCGTACGCCGCGACGAAGCGCTCCCGCCAGTCGACGGGTACCGCGGTACCAACCCGGTTGTCCCTACGCAATACCACGGCACCGCCGTCGGCCAGTGCAGCCGTCCCTTGCTCGCCCACGACTTCACCGCGAATGTCGTACCCGTAGCGGATGTTCACCGACGTCTCAACCGTGACGAGCACACCGCTTGCGGTTCGCAACAGCATCAGCAGCGGGTCCTGTAGGCCCCGGCCCAGGCTGTTCGGCTTCGCCGCCAGCACCTGGATACTGGTGAGCTCCTCGCCCAGCATCCAACGGATGACGTCAAAGTCGTGGACGGCGGTGTCGGTGATCGCCATGTCCTTGGTGTGGTGCGACGGCACGGACGGGTTGCGGTGGGCCGAGTAGTAAAGGAGCGGTGCGCCGATGTCGCCGCTATCGACGGTCTGCTTCAGCAGGCGGTATGCGGCGTCGTAGCGGCGCATGAAGCCGACTTGCACCATGCGTCGGCCGCCTGCAACCTCGGCCTCGATGATGTTCCGGCAGGCCACTTCGGTGGTGGCTAGCGGCTTTTCACAGAACACTGGCTTGCCCGCGGCAATGGACGCCATGACGTATTCCTCGTGTGTCGGTCCCCACGATGAGACGAGGACGGCATCGACGCCTGCGTTCGCGATCAGGTCGAGCCCGGACGGGTGCACGTCGGCGCCCTGGAGTCCGGCCGCTACTTGACCGGCGACATCCGGGTTGGCATCCGACACGGCCACGACCTCCGCTCCAGACAGCACGGTCGTGAGCCGACGGATGTGGTCCTGGCCGATCATGCCGGTGCCGATCACCCCAACTCGCACCGTCATCTCAGTGCCCTTCTGGAAACGATTGATCGGGCGACGACTCGCCCGTGGCCCCGTAGGGCCACCGACGCACCGGGCCGAGTCCGCAGGCAACGTAGTAGCCAGCTGTCCTCGCGCCGATCGGCAGCGGAACATCCGGTTCGACTGGGTACAGATCCTGCTCGATTACCGCGTAGACGTCGCGACCGAGAGAGTTCAAGGCGTCAAGCAGCGGCGGCATGTCGGGCTCGCCGTATGGAGGCTCACACATCACGCCTAGCTTGACCGCGTCCGAGAGCGGCAGGTTCTCCACCAAAGCCTGAGCGCGTACCACAGGATCCACGGACTTCAGGTGCACATAGGTGACGCGTTCGGGAAACTGCCGCACGATCTCGATGTTGTCGCCCTCGCAGTACGCGATGTGCCCGGTGTCGAGGCAGAGGTTGACATAATCGGAATCAGTGTCAGACAGAAAGCGCTCGATGCGCGGCTGAGTGTCAACGTGGGTGTCCACGTGGGGATGAAAGACGAGCTTCACGCCGTGCTCCTCCAGCAGGAACTTCGCGAGCTCGTCGGTCCCGGTCACCAAGTTTTTCCACTGCTCGGGGTCGATGTCAGCACCGTCGGTGGCGATCCCGGTATGCATGTCGGTGTACTGCTCGGGCAGGTGCACCAGGTACTCGGCGCCGACGGCGCTGAGCAGCGCCGCTTCGCGGCCGAAGTCGGCCTTTGCCTTTTTCAACGCCTCGGCGCCCTTGTGCAGTCCCGCGAACACGGTACCGCCGCACACGGTGAGGTTGCGTCGGGCCAGCTCGTCCTTGAGCTGTTCGGCGTCCTGAGGCATGAATCCCTGTGGGCCGAGTTCGGTGTAGACGTAACCCACCCGGGCGATTTCGTCGAGATAGACGTCCCAGGTGACCTGGTGCGGGTCGCTCGGGAACCACACTCCCCACGAGTCGGGCGCCGTGCCGAGGCGTAGGTGGCTCAGATCGGTCATCTCGCTCCTAGTCCTGTGCTGTGGCTACGCTGTTTCGGGTACGGCTCGCCGAGGGCAACTCCGGCCAAGAGTTGTCCGAGGGTAACGTGTCGGGCGAACTGGATCGCGACGCCCCGATCGTCGTAGGTGACGCGCTCGGCGCTGATGAGTGGTTGCAGAGGAACCACCTCGCCACCCGGTGCCACACCAAGGCGATCGGTGACGGTGTCGTCGGCGGCATCGACTTATCGACGAGCACGCGAGTGAATGGCTCCTGCTCGGGGCAGACCGAATCATCCCGAAGGCTCGCCGGCTCAACCCAGGGCCAGCGTGCCGGTGCGCGACCTCCGTGCCGACGCAACGTATTCGCACCAGGAGGCCCTTGGCGACGAGTTGCTGGACCGCCCGACGCATCGTCTGCCGGGACAGCCCGGTGCGGTCGGCGAGGTCTACCTCGGTCTCAAGCCGATCACCGAGCCCGAGCGCTCCGTTCTGGATCGCGGACTCGATCTGGCGGGCCACCTGAAAGTAGAGGGGTACCGGGCTCGAGCGGTCGGGCTCGACGGACCGTTGCGTCACGTGAACCCTCCTTGCCTGGGTCCGGTTCGTACCACGGCGTATGCAAGCAGGATAGGGTCTTCGTCGTTAGGTAGCAATGTACGGACATCTGCACTTCCTATTGACATCGTGCCGCTCACCGAGGAGGCTATGCGCAACGCGCCAGCGACACGCGGTAAATCGGATCAAGACTTCGGATACCCAGCCCGGCCACCGCCGGGGGGACACAGCATTGATGGAGACGACGTCGGAGGTGCAGGTGGGTCCGGTGGGCAACCACGACGTCCTGTGCATCGGTCGGGTAGGTGTGGACCTGTATCCGCAACAGATCGGCGTCGGGCTCGAGGACGTCGAGACCTTTGCCAAATACCTCGGTGGGTCGGCGGCTAACGTGGCGGTGGCCGCCGCGCGCCACGGCCACGCAGTCGGGCTGATCTCACGCACCGGTGACGACCCATTCGGCAAGTTCGTACACCGGGCCTTGCGCGACCTGGGCGTCGACGACCGGTTCGTTACACCGGTCGGCCACCTGCAGACGCCCGTGACATTCTGCGAAATCTTCCCGCCGGACGATTTCCCGCTGTACTTTTACCGCCAGCCGAAGGCGCCCGACCTCGAGCTGTCGGCCGCGCAGCTCGACCTACCGGCCATCTGTGCAGCGAGGATCTTTTGGTTCACCGGCACCGGGCTGGCGGTGCAGCCAAGCCGATCGACACACCTCACCGCCCTGCGCGCCCGTGCCGGCTCCGATCGCGGCTCGGAGTTCACCGTCTTCGACCTCGACTACCGACCGATGTTCTGGGAGTCGCTGCAACACGCACGCGGGCATTACGCCACCGCGCTCGAGTACGCCACCGTCGCTGTCGGCAATCGCGAGGAGTGCGAGGCCGCGGTGGGCGAGAGCGACGCGCCGCGGGCCGCCGACGCGCTGCTCGAGCGCGGCGTGCAGTTGGCCATCGTCAAGCAGGGCCCAAAGGGCGTCCTCGGCCGCACCGCCGAGGAGAGCGTCGAGGTGCCGCCGTTCGCGGTCGACGTCGTCAACGGCCTTGGAGCGGGCGACGGCTTCGGTGGTGCGCTGTGCCACGGCCTGCTCGCCGGCTGGGACCTCGAGCACGTCCTGCGTTTCGCCAACGTAGCCGGAGCGATCGTCGCCTCGCGGCTCGAATGCTCCACCGCTATGCCCACCACCGACGAGGTCCAGGCTCTGCTGAGCCGAGCGAGCCATGTCTGACCTGGAACTCGACCGGGTGCGCGAGATCCGCGCCAGGTATCCCGATGAGCTGACGCGGATGGCGGCGTCCCGCAAGCGGCGCGCCCTGTTCGACGAGACCGGCCGGCTGATGATCGTCGCCGCTGACCATCCCGCGCGCAACGCCTTCGGCGTGCGCGGCGACGCCATGGCGATGGCCGACCGGGGCGAGTTGCTCGCCCGCTTGGTCGCGGCGCTGTCGCGCCCCGGGGTCGACGGCGTGCTGGGGACCCCGGATATCATCGACGACCTGCTGCTGCTCGGCGCGCTCGACGACAAGCTCGTATTCGGCTCGATGAACCGTGGGGGCCTCCAGGGCTCGGTCTTCGAGATGGACGACCGGTTTACCGGCTACGACGCCGAGACCATCGAGCGAATGGGCTACGAGGGCGGCAAGATGCTCACCCGCGTCGCGCTGGGTGATCCATTGACGGCCACGACACTCGAGGCCTGCGCGAACGCGGTGTCGGATCTCGCCCGGCGCGGTCTCGTCGCGATCGTCGAGCCGTTCCTGTCGTCCTGGGTGGACGGGCGAGTCCGGCACGACCTCACTGCCGAAGGCTGCATCCGGTCGATTGCGGTGTGTGCCGCGCTCGGGGTGGCCAGCGCCTATACCTGGCTCAAGCTGCCGGTCGTCGATGACATGGAGCGGGTGATGGCGGCGACGACCCTGCCGAGCTTGCTGCTCGGCGGCGACCCGTCGACGGCGCCGGACGAAACCTACGCGACGTGGGGGAAGGCGCTAGAGCTGCCGGGCGTGCGCGGCCTGGTCGTCGGACGGGCGCTGCTCTATCCACCGGACGGCGACGTCGAGCTCGCCGTCGACACCGCCGCATCGCTCGTGAGGCCCGAGCGATCGGGGGACGCAACTGATGGCTGAGCGCGCCGAGCGGCTGACCGTGGCGCAGGCGGTCGTGCACTTCCGGGGCGCCTCTGAGGCGTCTTTGAGTCAATTCGGCGTTGGCATGGCCACGGATCAAGCCTACGGTTCTGTGTCTAGGGTCACTGGCTTCGCCCGCAGTTCAGCACCCCGCCACGGCCAGTCCGCTGCTTATTTGGGAGCCAATCATGTCTCGACCGCTCAGCGAAGCCCTGCTCGAGGGCAAACGTGTTCTGGTCAGCGGCGGACGCAGGGCTTGGACGTGTCCGTCGCTACCGCCCCGGTGCGCAATTGCGCCGACGTCATGATCACGGGACGACGCAAGGCCGTTGGCGATCGCATCGCGGCACAGCTCTCCGAACAGTCGGGGCGGAAACTGCGCCGTGTCCAGGCAGACGCGGGCAACGTCGAGCAGGTCCATGCACGTGTCGCCCAGCGCACCACCGTCGTCCACGGCGAGACCGACCCGCTGGCACCGGTCCGGTCGTCCGAGAGCTGGTGGGACGTGCCCGTCTCGCCGACCGCGCAGCAGGACAGCACCCGGGATGCCTATGGCCAGTGCCACAACCACAAGGCCGACCAACGCCTCTACCTCTCAAGCTGCCTACCCCTCCAGCGGACAACGGAAGGAACGATCAGATGGCTGCCACGATCGAGCACTGGATCGGCGGGTCGACGACCGCCGGAACGTCCGTCCGGCGGGGTCCGGTCTACAACCCGGCGACCGGCGCGGAGCAGGCCGAGGTGCTGCTGGCCGAGCGGGCCGACGTCGACGCCGCCGTGGCCGCGGCGCGGGCGGTGCTGCCCGCCTGGGCCGACGCGTCGCTCAGCAAGCGGACGAAGATCATATTTGCGTTCCGCGAGCTGCTGAATCAACACGTCAAGGACCTCGCAGAGATCATCTCCGACGAGCACGGCAAGGTGCTCTCGGACGCGGCGGGAGAGGTGCAACGCGGGCTCGAGGTGGTGGAGTTTGCCTGCGGAATTCCACAACTGCTCAAGGGCGAATACTCCGATCAGGTGTCGACGTCCGTGGACGTTTTCTCCTTCCGGTCACCGCTCGGTGTCGTCGCCGGTATCACGCCGTTCAACTTCCCCGCGATGGTTCCCCTGTGGATGTACCCGGTCGCCATCGCTTGCGGCAACACGTTCGTGCTGAAGCCGAGCGAACGCGATCCCTCGGCGTCGAACTACGTCGCGCGGCTGTGGGCCGAAGCCGGCCTGCCCAGCGGCGTGTTCAACGTGGTCCACGGCGACAAGTCGGCGGTCGACGCGTTGCTCGACCACCCGGACGTCGCTGCTGTGTCCTTCGTCGGCTCCACACCGATAGCGCGGTACATCCACAACCGCGCCAACGCGAACGGCAAGCGGGTCCAGGCGCTCGGGGGTGCGAAGAATCACGCAATCGTGCTACCGGACGCCGACATGGGCTTTGCGTCCGACCACCTGACCGCGGCCGCCTTCGGCTCCGCCGGTGAGCGCTGTATGGCGATCTCGGCCGCGGTCGTGGTCGGTTCGGCCGCCGATCCGCTGATGGATGCGCTGGTGCCGAGGGCGAAGGCGGTCCGGGTGGGGTCGGGGCGCGACCCGCAGAGCGAGATGGGACCGGTTGTGACGGCGGCCGCCCGTGACCGCATCGTCGGGCTCATCGGCCGCGGTGAGGAGCAGGGTGCCAAGGTGGCGGTCGACGGCCGCGGCCTGCGCGTTTCCGGCTTCGAGGAGGGCTTCTTCGTCGGCCCCACCGTGATCGATCAGGTGGCCCCGACGATGGACGTCTACCAGGAGGAGATATTTGGGCCGGTGTTGTCGGTGCTGCGCGCCGACGACGTGCAAAGCGCCATCAACCTGATCAACTCGAACCCGTACGGCAACGGTACGGCGATCTTCACCAACAGCGGCGAGGCCGCGCGGACATTTATGCGCGGCGTGAACGTCGGGATGATCGGCATCAACGTGCCCATCCCGGTTCCGATGGCGTACTACTCCTTCGGTGGCTGGAAGGACTCGCTGTTCGGTGACAAGCATGTCCACGGCCCTGAGGGCGTTTCCTTCTATACGCGTGGGAAGGTGGTGACCTCTCGCTGGCCGCACGTGACCTCCTCTAGCAACGCCAGTCTGCATTTCCCGACGGCGACCTGACGTGACCCGCACAGTCCATGCACCCATCGTTTCGCCGGTCTGAGCCGGCGTCGGCCTGAAAGGACTCGTAAACATGTCGAGCCGAACTCAACGCGTGCTGCGAGTGGTGGCGGGAGCCACCGTCGCGGCCCTCGCCCTTGCCGCCTGCAGCGGTGGTGGCAAGCCCAGCAGCAATACGAACGACAACAACAACGCCGTCGGCGGCGGGGACAAATCCGGATACACCATTGCCATGATCACCCACGAGACGCCGGGTGACACGTTCTGGGACCGCATCCGTGCCGGCGCGCAACAGGCCGCCAAGAACGAGGGTATTACGCTCAAGTACTCCAACGACCCCGACGCCTCAAAGCAGGCGGTCCTCATTCAGAACGCAGTCGATTCGCACGTCGACGGGATCGCGACGACACTTGCGACTCCGACCGCGCTCGCGGGTGCGGTGAAGTCGGCGCTCAACGCGCACATCCCGGTCGTCGCGTTCAACTCCGGTATTCAGCAGTACAAGCAAGTCGGGGCGTTGATGTATTTCGGCTCGGACGAGACACTGGCCGGGCAAACAGCGGGCAAACGGCTGGCCGGTGAGGGAGTCAAGCACCCGCTGTGCACCATCCAGGAGTCCGGCCAGATCGCTCTGGAGTCCCGGTGCGCGGGCGTGAAGAGCGCGATCCCGGGTACCGAGATCATCCAGGTCAACGGCGCGAACGACGCATCGGTGACCTCAACGCTGCAGGCCAAGCTCGTCCAAGACAAGTCGATCGACGCGATCGTCACGCTGGGTGCGCCGCAGGCCATCGACGCCGAGAAGGCAATGTCGGCGACGAATACGCATCCGCATCTGGTGACGTTCGACCTGAACCAACAGGTCGGCGAGGATATTCTGAGCGGGAAGGTTGAGTTCTCGATCGACCAGCAGCCCTACGTGCAGGGCTTCATGTCGGTCACCGCCCTGTACCTGTACATCAAGAACGGCAATGACATGGGCGGCGGCAGCCCGGTGCTGACCGGGCCGTCCTACGTCGACAAGAGCAACATCAGCAAGATCCTCCCCTTCATCAAGAACAACACGCGCTAGTCGCAGTTCCCGGGGCTGCCGCTCGCGCGGTCGCCAGCGGCAGCCTCCCCTTCGCAGTGATCGCACTGATCGGAGCAGTTTCATGAGCCAGACTCTCCAGCCGACCGTCCCACCTGCCCCGCCCGGAACTCAAGAAGATGCCAACCGAGTCAAGTTGGGCTGGTCCAATCGCTTGCTTGCGCGCCCCGAGGTCGGTGCGCTGGTGGCGGCCATCGCCATCCTGATCTTCTTCCTTGTCGTCGCACCGGCGTTCCGAGACGCGGATTCCTTCTTTACCGTGCTCTACCAGTCGTCCACCTACGGCATCGTCGCAGTCGGCGTCGGCATGTTGATGATCGGAGGCGAGTTCGATCTGTCCGCAGGCGTTCTCGTATTCTCCTGCGGCCTGCTGAACGCGATGTTCTGCTACAACCTGGGAATCAACCTGTGGGTAGGTGCTGCGCTTGCGCTGGTGTTTGCGCTGGGCATTGGCTACCTGAACGGTTTCCTCGTGATGCGCACCGGCATCCCGAGCTTCTTGATCACGCTCGGTACATTTTTCGTTTTGCAAGGTGCGAATCTCGGGGTTACCAAGCTGGTCACTGGCTCGGTCTCGTCGCAGGACATCTCTCAAATGGATGGGTACAAGTCGCTGGGGTCAGTCTTCGCCGGGAGCTGGAAGATCGGCGGTGTGACGATCTGGGGGACGGTCCTCTGGTGGATCGGCTTCGTGGCCATCTCGACCTACGTGCTCACCCGCACGAAGATCGGGAACTGGATCTACGCCGTCGGTGGCAACGCGGCGAGCGCGCGCGCCGTCGGTGTGCCGGTGACCAAGGTGAAGATCGGCCTCTTCATGACCGTATCCTTCCTCGGGTGGTTCGACGGGATGCACTACCTGTACCGGTTCAACACGCTGCAGGCGAACAACGGTGTGGGTGACGAGTTCATCTTCATCATCGCGGCCGTTGTGGGTGGGACGCTGCTCACCGGTGGGTTCGGCAACGCGATCGGTGTCGCGATCGGTGCGTTCATCTTCGGCATGACCAGTTTGGGCATCGTCTACGCCGGCTGGGACCCGAACTGGTTCAAGGCGTTCCTCGGCGTCATGCTCCTGCTCGCCGTCGGCCTGAACTCCTACGTCAAGAAGCTGGCTACTGCGAGGAAGGTCGGTTAGCCGTGACGGACATGCTCATCGAACACGCCGATCACAGTCTGACGCGGGGCGAGCCCCTCGTCCAGATGACCGACGTGGGAAAGTTCTACGGCGCCATCCGAGCGCTGCGCGGAATCAACCTGACGGTCAACTCCGGGGAGGTCGCATGCGTACTGGGCGACAACGGGGCCGGAAAGTCGACGCTGATCAAAGTCATCTCTGGCTTGCACCGGCCCAGTGAGGGAGTAATGCGGGTCGACGGGCAGCCGGTCACCTTCCGGTCGCCGCGCGACGCGCTCGATCACGGCATCGCCACCGTCTACCAGGACCTCGCCGTTGTATCGCTCATGGAGGTTTGGCGGAACTTCTTCCTCGGCTCCGAGGTGACGGCCGGCAAGCTGCCCTTCGCGCCACTCAAGGTCAAGGACATGAAGGCGACCGCCGACGCCGAATTGCGGAAGATGGGGATCGTCGTCAAGGACATCGACCAACCCATCGGCAGCCTGTCCGGCGGCCAGCGCCAGTGCGTCGCGATCGCTCGTTCGGTCTACTTCGGCGCCCGCGTGCTCATCCTCGACGAGCCGACCGCGGCGCTCGGCGTCAAGCAGTCCGGAGTCGTGCTGAAGTACACGGCTGCGGCGCGGGACGCGGGTCTGGGCGTCGTGTTCATCACGCACAACCCACATCACGCATACCTCGTAGGCGACCACTTCGTCATCCTCAAGCTCGGCGCTGCCGTCCTCGACAAGAAGCGCTCCGAAGTGACCCTGGACGAGCTCACAACGGAGATGGCGGGCGGCCGCGAGCTCGCGGAACTCTCGCACGAGCTGCAGCGCTGATCCTCGCCAGACGCCTGAGAGGAGTTGAGGAACACGAATGCAGATCGCACTTGATCCTTACATGCTCCGCCGAACGCCGCTGACCGAACTACCCGGGCTGGTGGCGGATCTGGGATACGAGTACATCGAGCTGTCGCCGCGCGAGGATTTCATTCCGTTCTACCTCCATCCACGGGCGGACACCGCAACGATCTCGTCCTTCAAGGCGGCACTGAACGCAGCCGGCGTGAAGCTGTCCTCTGTTCTCCCGCTGTTCCGGTGGGCTGGCCCGGATGAAGACGAGCGGCGGGCAGCAGTCCTCTACTGGAAGCGCGCTATCCAGATCTGCGCCGAGCTCGGCTGTCCGGTGATGAACTCGGAGTTCAACGGCACGCACGACCAACCCAGCCGGTGCGAGGGCATGTTCTGGAGGTCTATGGAGGAACTGCTCCCGGTCTTCGAGCGCGAGGGCGTTCGGCTGGTTCTCGAGCCACACCCCTACGACTTCGTCGAGGACGGACGGACCGCGGTGGACATGGTGCGCGGCCTGAACTCCCCGATAGTGTCGTTCCTCTACTGCGCTCCACACACGTTCCATCAGGGCGGTGACATGGTGGGGATCATGGAATACGCCGGCGACCTTCTCACCAACCTGCACGTCGCGGACACCTTCGACCACCGCGCCTCGTCGGCCAACCGATACATCGTCAACCCGCCCGGCTCCACCGCCACGATTCACCAGCATCTCGACATCGGGCAGGGAGAGGTCAATTGGACGGAATTCTTCGGGACGCTCGGGCGGCTCGGCTTCGACGGCACGATGACATCCTGCGTCTTCGCCTGGGAGGAGCGGGCCCGCGAGTCGAGCATCTTCATGCTCGAGCAGATGAAAATGCACACAAGCTCGTGGTGACACTTCGGGTTATACGCGCGCACCTGCCGGCCACGGGCAGCGACAACCGGCGATGAAGCGGCACGTGAGCGCCGACGCTCGGCCGGCCGCAGGCGAGCTGCTGCACATCACGCCGGATGAGGCCGGCTGGCAGTACACCGGGATCCGGGTGGCGCGGGTAATGCCGGGGGCCCCGCACACTGTGGCTACCGGCGAGGCCGAGGTCTTTGTGCTCCCGCTGGCAGGCGCGCTGGCGGTCGATGTTGCCGACGAGGCGGGACGGCCTGAGCACAGCTTCCTCCTGGAGGGCCGCGACTCGGTGTTCACCCGGGTGACCGATTTCGTCTACGCCGGCCGAGACAGCGTGCTGACGATCACCGCCGAGCAGCCCGCCGAGGTGGCGATCCCGTCGGCCCGATGCGGTAGTCGGCGACCAGCCGCCTACGGAGCCGCCGAGGACGTTCCGGTCGAAGTGCGCGGAGCGGGTGCGGCGAGCCGGCAAGTGACGAACTTCGGTGTGCCCGGCGGCTGGAACCACGCCGAGAACTTGATGTGCTGCGAGCTGATCACTCCGCCGGGCAACTGGTCGAGTTACCCGCCGCACAAGCACGATCCGAGCGAGCCCTGTGAGGTCACCAACGAAGAGATCTACTACTACCGCATTGCCGGGACCGACCAGGTCACGCCCGACCGGAATGGTTTCGGGCTGCACCGGACGTACACCGGGAAGGAGCACGGGGACGCGGGGCTGCCGGCGCTGGACGACCTGTTCGAGGTGCGCGACGGCGACGTCGTGCTCGTGCCGCACGGCTACCACGGCCCGTGCACCGCGGCCGACGGTTATCCCATGTACTACCTCAATGTCCTGGCGGGCCCTGGTGACCGTCGCTCGATGGCGTTTTGCGACGACCCGTCGCACCACTGGATCCGCGCGGCTTGGGAGCACGTCGCGCCGGACCCGCGGTGCCCGGTGACCTCCGCGTCCGGGCGGGTGGCGCACCGCTGACCGGTGCTCGCCGAGGGACTTGATCACCGATGAGGCGGTCGGCGCGGTGGTGATCGCGTCGCAGACGCGGCGCGCCACTCGTGGCGCACTCGTTCGCTCGCACCGTGACTTCGGCAGCTATGTCAGGACGTAGTATTGATCTGAGGATGCTACGCTCTTTTCCGCTTGCAGCAGTCGCATAGGCCGCCGACCGCTATCGGATGCTCGCCCGGTGTGGCCCACCAAGACAGACAGGAGGCACTGTGACCCAGACGGTGGGCACTGACCCAAGAGTTGTCGGAGACGCTGCAACCCTGCCGCCCACGCTGCGCGCCAGCGTCACGACTCCTACGAAGTTGTGGAACGACTCTGCGGATCCGGACGAGTTGTCGAGGTCAATCGAGTACGGCGCCGTCGGGGCCACGTGTAACCCGGTGATCGCCCTCACCGCCATCAAGCGGCGACTCGACATATGGGGACCGCGACTGCGCGAGATGGCCGCCGCGAACGCCACCCTTTCTGAAGATCAGATCGGTTGGTTAGCGGTCGAGGAGCTGTCGATCGCTGCGGCTAAACAGCTCGAACCCAGCTTCGTCGAGTACGCAGGGCGCAACGGACGGGTGTCGATCCAGACCGATCCGCGCCTACACCGCAACCCGGACGGCTTGGTCTCGCACGCCGTGCACCTGGCTGGGCTGGCGCCGAACGTCATCGTGAAGATTCCTGCCACCAACGCAGGCATCACCGCGATAGAGGAGGCGACGTATCGCGGCGTGAGCATCAACGCGACCGTCTCGTTTTCCGTGTCGCAAGCGATCGCAGTTGGCGCGGCAGTCGAACGCGGACTGGGGCGACGCGAGGCGGACGGTGAGGACACCTCGTCCATGGGGCCGGTCTGCACGATCATGGTCGGACGGCTGGACGACTGGCTCAAGGTCGAGGCTAACAAGGAACACGTACTGATCGACCCGGGCTATTTCGAGTGGGCTGGGGTTGCCGTTCTCAAGCGCGCCTACGAGATCTACCGCGAGCGTGGCTACCGCACCCGGATGCTCTCGGCTGCCTTCCGCAACCACCTGCACTGGAGCGAGTTCGTAGGTGGCGATCTGGTGATTTCCCCCCCGTTCGACTGGCAGATGCGAATCAACGAGAACCCCTTCGATGCCGCACCGCGCATCGATGTCCTAGTCGCCGAGGACGTAGTCAAGACGCTTCACGCGCGGCTGGCGGACTTCCGCCGTGCCTACGATGTTGACGGGATGACCCAGGCAGAATTCGACGGCTTCCCGCCCACCCGCCGCACCCTCCGCCAGTTCCTCGCCGCCAACAACGAACTTGAAGCGCTCGTGCGTGATGTCGTTGTGCCCAGCCCCGACTGACCGTTGAACGTGACTTTGGTCCGGCGCGATCGCCGATCGTGGCTACGAATCCTGCGGAGCGGAGTCGACGGCGGGACATCGCCGTCCCAATTGTTGCAGATGCCCGACTTGCGGATAAATTCGTGGCGACATCATCGGCGCGAGGCGGCAGCCGTGCTGCACACCATGTACGGTCCGTTGAGCCTCGAAGACGGTGCAGCTGTGAGCGCGTCCTTGCCTGAATGATCTGACATACTGAAGGCGTGACGACGGCGGCGGACCCCCTTCTTGAGGGACTGCGCGTCGATCGGTCGACTCCCATTCCGTTGTACTTTCAGCTGGCGCAGCAGTTCGAGACGGCGATCAACGACGGGCGCCTGACTCCTGGTACTCGCATTGATACCGAACTGGAACTGGCGCGCCAACTCCGGCTGTCCCGGCCTACGGTCCGACAGGCGATGGAGTACCTGGTCGACAAGGGCTTGATCGCACGTCGCCGGGGAGCTGGCACCAGGGTGGTGTCCCCGGGCGTGCGTCGTCCCCTCGAGTTGAGCAGCCTCTACGACGACCTGGTGCGCAGCAACCAACGGCCGACGACGCAGGTACTGTCGCTGACCGTCGAGCCGGCAGCGGGCGAGGTCGCCCGCGCGCTCCAGGTGCCGGGCAACTCCGACGTGGTGACGCTGGTGCGGTTGCGCTTTGCCATGCGGACGCCGATCGCCAGGATGACCAATTACCTGCCGATCACATTCGTCGACATCACCGGCGAGGAGCTGGAGAAGCGCGGCCTGTACGAGATTATCCGCGCGCGTGGCGTTCGGCTACACTCCGCGAACCAGGTAGTCGGTGCGCGGACTGCAACCGCGGGCGAGTCCCGGCTGCTCGACGAGCGGCGTAACGCGGCGTTGCTCACCATGCAGCGCACTACGCTGGACGATCAAGGCCGCGCAGTCGAGTACGGCACCCACATCTACGCGGCCAGCCGGTATCGGTTCGAGTTTTCGCTGCTGTCGCCCTGATCGCGCGTTGGTCTCTTCGCTGGAAAAGCTTGCATGCCGCACTCAGGCCAGCATGCGCGTGCCTTCTACCTGCGCCGCTTCGTGCGTGCTCCCTCGGGCCGGACCGCACGTGGGGAACGGGACGCAGGGCTCGGCCGCGCTGGCTGGAGGATGTGACACAGTCCAGGTCGAGGTGTCGGTTCACCACCGATCGTGGCCGGTCAGCACCTGGATCGCCGCACTGTTGGCGACCACGGCCCGCAGCCCGTTGATATCCCCGGCTTGATAATCGTCGATGGGCAGAACCAACGGGTACATCACCTGTACGTGCCCGGCGTAGAGCGCGGTGTAGTGATTCAAACCAACGACATGGCCGAACTCGTGCAGCCACAGGTTGCGTTCCGCTGCAGTCGGCCGCCCATACCCGCGCCGGTCGCTGATAAGCACGTATCCGGAGGTCACGACCGTATACCCGGCCTTGCTTGTGACTGAGCAACCGCCGTACCCGGCCCCGTCGGCGGGCACCGTGGGCCGCTCCGCGACGATCACGGTGTGACTCCTGCTCGGATGCGCTGATATTCCCCGAAAGCGGATTGGCACCTGCCGGGAACGAAGCCTGTCGACCGCGTATCGGGTGAGTTCCACGTCGACCGCCGTGTGGCGGCCGGGCACGACCCACACGTCCAGTCCGGTGGGGACGATGCCCATGCGCGGCTTCGACATCAGGTAGCCGACGTCGGCGGCCGACGCAGGACCGGTCAGGCTAGGAGTGGGCGTGAACACGACCGCGATCGCCGCGGCAAGCATGATCAGCGCTGCTGCCGGTCGGCGTGGAAGGCGCGAGAACATCCTGACAATCTCCCAGCCACCAAATAGTTCGGTCACTGCTGCCGCTGCCCGTTTGACTGTCCTGCCCCCAGGGACCACGCGCTCGCGGATCGGCGCGCCACGGTGGGAGAGAGTGTTGCACGAAAACGCCGGCTGGCCGGGACGGGGCCTAGGGATTATTACGCGTAGCGCGTCAGAACGCTTCGGGCGGTGGTGGCTGCATGAGCGGCGGCCCGGCGCACATCACAGAGTCGATGCGTGGTCGAGAGGATCTCGACGCCCCACGGCCCCGTCCAGCCAGCGGCGCGCAGCGCGGCGATAATGCCAGCCAGGTCGAATGACCCTTCGCCGCAGTAGCGGCGCCGGTCGACGGTGTCCTCGAACAGCGTTCCCAACGCCTCCTCGTCGGCATCGTTCAGCTCCACGCCGACGATCCGGTGCAGTGGGAGATCGGCGAGCTCGTCCGGCGGCGTGCCGGCGCGCTCGACGTGCCAGACGTCAACGACGATGCCGCCGGCCGGGTGCCCCGCGTCCTCGACTAGCCGCAGTGCCTCCTGGGCAGTCCGGACGTTCGACCAGGGCAGGAACTCGATGCCGAGGCGTGCCCCGACATCGGCGGCCTGGCCGGCGAGCACGGCGAACTCCGCCGCCCACCCCGCAGAATCCCATGCCGCGCCGCTGGTGTCCGGCGTCACCTTCAACTGGCGGGCACCGAGCTTCTCGGCGGCGCTCAGCAGGAACCGGCGTAGCTCGTCCGACCGTGCCCGCACCGGGCCGGCGCTCCACCAGTCAGGCAGCCCCTCCAATTCCAGGTGCACGATGCCGTCCGCGAGCATCACGCGGATACCGGACAGGCCGTGCTCGCGTTCGGCGACGACCAAGTCCGCGGCGAGCACCCCGAAGCCGGCGAAACCCGCGGCCGACGCCGCCTCAATGCGCTCACGCAGCGGGACAGGGCTGCGCCAGTCCCCTCGTGACGGAGCGGCATCTCCCGCGGTGGTCCAGCAGGTGGCGAGCAATTCGTCGGCGGTACTCATGACACGACCGCCAGCCGATCGAACTGCAGCGCGCAGGGATGGTCAGCGCTGACGCGGACGTCGGCGACGGGACCCTCTCCGACCGGGTCCTGCGTTCGCACGGTGTCCTGCTCAAGCACGTACCAGCCGCTGTAGCGCTCGTTGACACCCCGCCTGGCGAAGTGATCACTGGCGACCACATCCGCGGCCTTCTGCTCGGCGATCATCGCCTCGAAGGCGGCGGTGGCACGATCGCCCACAGCGAGGTCGTCGAATGCGCCCGCGAAGACGACGATGTGCGGACCGTCAGCCAGCGTCTGAGCCAACTCAGGCCGCACCTCGCGCTGGCCGTCCGGGGTGTCTATGTGATGACGGAGCTGCGATCGGTACGCCAGGACGTTCTCGCGCAGCTCGCCGGCATAGGGGCACTCGGCCAGGTCGGTGGTGGTCTCGACGACGGCGGGGAAGTCGTCCAGGCGGCAGTCGTCCGCGGTGAACCATCCCGAGCTCGCCCAGGAACCGCTGTAGGCGGTCATGGCCTCGTCCTCTCGTCGGTGCGTCCGGTGCATTGAGCGTGACGGAGCAGCCGACGGTCGCACAACCTCATCAATGCCTCATGTGTGCCTCACATTGCTTGCCTGCCAGACCCGAACCCGATCCGCGATATCACGGCAACGACGTGCTCGCCCTGATCTGCGAGGCGTGGCTCAATTCGCGCGGAGACCGGCACGGCGAGTGGCGCGACATGCTCGGCGAGCTGGCCGCCCAACTCCAGGACGGCCGCACCTACGCCCGCCAGCTCACCGAGCTCGGCACAGCCCTCAGCCAGGCCCAAGCAGCCCGTGTCGACCGGAGGCATGGCCTCGCGGCTGGGGACACCAGCGTGCGGCAGCCGGGCAGCTCGATCGACACTCCGTGCGGGTGAGCAAGAGGGGATGACCTCTGTTGCCGACGTTCGGCGGCCTTACCCAGCGCCGAGCCTCACGCCGCGTTCGGGTCCGGTTGATGAACGCCGAAAGTGTTGCCCTCGGGATCCAGGTAGTAGCCCTGCCAGGCCATGCCTGGCAACGCCATCTTGGGCAGCGCCACCACACCGCCCCCGGCGAGGATGCGCTGCTCCGCAGCGTCGTAGTCGTCCACCACGACGGTGCAGACGAACGCGTTCGTGCCCTGCTGGGGAGCCGGCGCCGGCACCGGGCGAGGAAGTAGGCCGCCGTTGATGCCAGGTTCGTCGTCGGTCCCGGTCACGATGCCCCAGTATGTTGAGCCGGCTTGACCGCTCCAGTCCTGGAACGTCCAACCGAACGCGGTGGCATAGAACGTCTTCGCGCGCTCGACGTCGTCGGCCTGGATCTCGAAATGTGCCACCCGTGCCATACCAGCTCCTCCGCTCCTCGGTCTCGCGAGCATTGTCGCGCCAGGCGCATTCGGGTGCCGCGTGCTGGGCCAAGCGTGCTGCGCTACCGGCCGGGCCCGCCCATTGCGGGCTCCGACATAACATCGCGTGGTTCTCGCTCACGCCGCCTGACGTTAGGCGGGCGCGCGGCCAGCGGCCAGGGCGTATCGTGCCGTTCCGTGTCACCAGACGGCCAATGTCGGTCCGCGACGCCCGACCCGCCCGGCGCGATCCTGATCAAGACGTTTTCCGATGGTCCCGGACCGTTCGGCCGTTGGCGCGGCGCCGCCCGGCTGCGTGCGGCGCTACCCCACCTCTCCGCCGGCGAGCCGGTGAACGCCGTTGCCCGCCACGTCGGCTACGAGACACCCAGCGCGTTCGTCGCCGCATTCCGCCGCGAGACCGGGCTCACCCCCGGCAGCTACTTCCACAGCGGCAACTGATCGGCGCAGCCACCCGACGAACCGATCGGAGCTCGCCGCGCCCGGTCAGACGGCGCCGTAGCGCACTGCGGTGACCGCCAGGGTGGTGTACCGCATCGTGAACTGCCCGCCTAGGGAGTCGATCGCCGCACCGACGCCGTCCAGCACCTCGGCTAGCTCGTCCGGCGATAGCCAGGTAAGCCCGCCGGTCGTGGGCAACAGGTCGAGCCATTGGCCGCGGGTGTAGGAGTGCTCCCAGTCGAACCGCCAGTGTTCCGGCGCGCTGAACTGTGCGGTCGCCCGGATGTCGTCGGCGAACTTGCCGTACATCGCCTGGTAAACGTCCAAGCCGCGCCGCGCCGGCTGGCTGTTGAATGGCGAGTCGGGCACCACTCGCCGATAGGTCGCCGCAAACGCCTCGGCCACCTCGGTCGGCGGCTCGAACACGTGCCCGAACAGCGCCAGCCGCCCACCCGCACGCAGCACCTGCGCCGCCTTGGCCGCGCCGGCGGCGGGGTCCACCCAGTGCCAGGACTGCGCCGCGATCACCGCGTCGAACGACCGCCCCGCCGGATCCCAGGCTTCAAAGGTCACCACCTCGACCTGCACCCCGCGTGCCCGCGCCAAATCGGCCATCCGGGCATCGGGTTCGACGCCGAGCACCGTGCAGCCGGCGGCCTCGAACTGTCTAGCTGCGATACCGGTGCCGCAGCCCACGTCGAGGGTCACCGGTCCGGAGCTACCGGCAACAATGCGCTCCACCAGCGCATCGGGATAGCGGGGGCGGATCCGGTCGTAGCGTTCCGGGTCGACACCGAACGACTCCGCCATCTGTCTGGCTTGGTGGGGTTGACTGTCGGCTGGCTGCGGTCGGTCCTCCGGTGAAGCGGGCACGCACCCACGCTAACTATCGGGACCACTTCGTGACTGCTCTTCGTTCTTGGTGAATAGCTGCTTGGCGACGGCCATCGCGGACATGGCCTTGGGCCAGCCGGCGTAGAAGGCCAGGTGGGTGATCGTTTCGATGAGTTCGGTCTCGGTCGCGCCGTTCTGCCGGGCGAGGCCGAGGTGGTAGATCCTGGTGGGCGATGAGTCGCAGCTCCATCGGCTCACGTCAAGTACCATCGCAGCGGCATCCAGCTCTTTCACCACCCGCCCGTCGGCGACCGCCCAACCCGGTTCCGACTCGGGCAAGGCCCTCGACCTGCTCGGCAGCTAAACCACCGGCCAGGACGGCGAGGCCGACAGCTTTGGCCCGCGGCGCCGACCGCACGCAGCACGCCTGACCGAGGAGGAACATCCATGGAACTCGTCCCCGTCAGCCCGACCGCGAAGGCTCCGGAGCAGAACTTCACCGGCGAGGTCTACGTCGACCCCATCAAAGCCGCCGACGCGTCGTCGAAACTGATCGCCAGCATGGTCCGCTTTGCGCCGGGGGCACGCGCCAACTGGCATTCCCATGTCCACGGCCAGACCCTGCACTGCACCGACGGCATCGGCCTCGTCGCCAACCGCGACGGCACCGTCATCCGCATCCGCCCCGGCGACACCGTCTGGACCCCACCCGGCGAACAACACTGGCACGGCGCCACCACCGACAACATGATGTGCCACCTCGCCATGCTGGAAGGCGCCGACGATGGTGACAGCACCAGCTGGCTCGAAGCCGTCACCGACGACCAGTACCAGGCAGCCCAGCAGAAGTAGCCATTCGCCGGCTCGCGCCCGGCCGCGGGCAGCTGTGCAGTCGCTACGCGGCCGGACGACCGGTCTCGGGCAGGCGCGCCCGGTACGCGATCACCGCCTCGTGCAACCGATCCGACGCGGCAGCGACCCACCCATCGACACCGCTCTGCCGGGCAATGTGCAGCGCGACCTCCGCATCGTAGAGACGGCGGGCCACGTCCTCGCGCCCGTCCGGATCACCCCGCGCGGCCTTCATCCGGCACCGCACCTGTCCTAGCCTCGGTGTGCTCATTTCGATCCCCTTACGCAGGCCGGCGGGTATGCACGACCACATTCCCTGTCCCGGCGACGACGGCCCGCTGGTTCGCCAGCTGCGCCGCGCCGCCCGCCTACCAGTACCGAGCACCCGAACGCCGTCCTGATACAGCTCGCTCGCGCCCCGCGGTTCCTTGCCACACAGATCTGAGAGGGTACTCTCGAGATATGTCTCTCAAGACTCCCCGGCATGACGCGTACGACGACGTCGAGGTCACCGATCCGCGCGTGATGCGGGTGTTGGCCCATCCGGTGCGGTTGGCGGCGCTGTCCTACCTGCAGAGCCACGGCCCGGCGACGGCGACCCAGCTCGCGCCCATCGTCGGCGCGACGCCGTCGGTCACCAGCTGGCATCTGCGTCATCTGGCGCGGTACGGGTTGATCACCGACTGGGCCGGCGGCACCGACGCACGGCAACGCTGGTGGCGCGCCGCGGCACGCGGGATCCGGGTCGTGCACCCGGGCGCCGGCGCGGCAGAGTCGGCAGGAACCGATGCGGCGTATCGGGCGGTGAGTTCGCAGCTGATCGCGCAGGCGAGCGATCAGGTGCAGACCTGGCAGCGGGAGACGCAGCCACGCCTCGAGGCGCAGTGGCAGGCCGTGGCCGGCGTGTCCAATACGAGGGTGCTGGCGACCGCGGCGGAGGTCGAGCAGATCCTGGACGCGATCGAGAAGCTTCTCGCACCGTACGTACGCCGCCGCGATGAACGCGGGCCCGATCCGGATGAGCGCTACGTCCGGATGGTGCGCCTCACCCTTCCGGCGGCCGCCGAGCACACCGCCGCGCGATGAGCATGGCGCCGGCGCGGTCGGTCTCGCTGCGCGGCAATCGCCGGTTCGCGGCCTACTGGAGTGCCCAGACGGTCTCCCAGCTCGGCGACCGGGTCAGTGAGTTGGCGCTTCCGCTGATCGCGGTGATCGTGCTGCACGCCACCGCCGCCGAGGTCGGCGTCCTCGTCGCCGCGGTGTGGCTGCCCTATCTGGGCTCGCTGTTCGTCGGCAGCTGGGTGGATCACCGCCAGCACAAGCGACGCATTCTGGTGTGGGCCGATGTGGGCCGGCTTGCCGTCCTGGGCAGCGTGCCGGTGGCCGCCGTCGCAGGCATGCTGACACTTGGCCAGCTGTATGCGGTCGCGATCCTGCTCGGGCTGGGCGAGGTGTTCTTCAACACCGCGCTGCCCAACGTCTTTGTCGCACTGGTCGGGCGGGAGTCCTATATTGCCGCGAGCAGCGCTGTGAGCGCCAGCCGGTCGGGTTCCTTCATCGCGGGGCCGGCCCTGGGCGGCTGGTTGGTTCAACTGCTGAACGGGCCGTTCGCGCTGCTCGCCGACGCACTGTCCTTCGGCTGCTCGGCCTTGTTGCTGGGGCGTATTCCATTGCGGGAGCCTGAACCAGTCGTGGCACCCGGCAGTGTGGGCCGCCGCGCGTGGGAGGGCCTGTGCTTCGTGGCGCGCCACAAGTACCTGCGGGTCATGCTTGGCTGCTCGACAACGGTCAACTTCTTCAGCTTCCTCGCCGCCCCGCTGCTGGTGTTATTCGCCCGCCGCACGCTCGGGCTTTCCGCCGGCGTGATCGGCCTGGCCTTCGGTGTCGGCGCTGTCGGCTCCCTGGTCGGCGCGGTGACCGCGCCCCGCTTCGGACGATGGTGGGGCACCGGGCGGGTTGGGTTCGTCGGCGCGCTCGTCTTCTCCCTCGCCACGGCGGTACCGGTGCTCGCCGGCGGATCCGCCGCCGCCCGCGCAGCCGTCCTCGCCGCGGCCGAGGTCGCAAGTGGCATCGGGGTGATGTTCTACGACGTGAGTTTCAACGCCGTCAAGACCGCCGTCACGCCCGACGGAATGCGGAGCAGGGTGTCCGGCGCATATAGCACCATCAACTACGGAATCCGCCCGATCGGTTCCATCCTCGGCGGCGTCCTCGGTGCCACGATCGGCATCCGGCCCACGTTTCTGCTCGCCGCAGCCGGTGGCGCTCTGTCGGTCCTCTGGCTGCTCCGATCGCCGCTGCTTCAGTTACGCGCGATAGCCGACCTCGATGACATCGACCCGCACACGGGTCTGCACACCAGATCCGTCACTGCCGGAGTGGTCACGTGATACGACCGCTTACAGCGCTTCGAGTTGGACGGGCAGGCCGTCTTTCGGGCGTGGCAGCGAGGTCCAGTCGATCGGCATGCGGTAATCCGGCGGGACGTGCCATCGGTGGCCGATGAGAAGGTGGTGCATGGTGGCTTTAACCTGCATGCCAGCGAAGTGCAAGCCGATGCACTTGTGCACGCCGCTGCCGAACGGGATCCAGGCGGTGCGGTGCACCTTGTCCTCGCGCCGGTCGGTGGCGAAGCGGCAGGGATCGAAATTCTGCGGGTCGGGCCAGTATTCGGTGAGGTTGTGCGTGCCCTGCACGTTCACCGACACGAAGCTATCGGCCGGGATGCGGTAGCCGCAGATTTCGGTGTCCTTGACGGTCTTGCGCATGATGCCCGGCACCGCGGTAATCCGTCGCATGCACTCCTTCATCACCAGGTCCAGCGCCACCAGCCGGTCCAGATCCTGTAACGCAATGCTCGGCGTGCCGATCGCTTGTGATTCGGCGCGGCACCGTTGCTGCCACTGCGGGTATTTGCCGAGGTAGTAAGCCATCGTCGTCATGGTGATCGTCGTCGTGTCGTGTGCCGCCATCAGCAAGAAGATCATGTGATTGACGATCTCGTCATCGCGGAACGTCGCGCCGTCCTCGTCGGCGTGGGCATGGCACAGTGCGCTGAACAGGTCGCCGGTGTCGCTGGCCCGCTTAGCCGAAATGCGCGGATACAGGAAGCGCTCCAATTGGCGCCGGCCGCGCAGACCGCGCGACCAGCGCAATCCCGGAACCGGCACGCGCAGCACGGCTGTTCCGGCCCGGACGCAGTCGGCGAACGCCCGGTTCAGCCGGTCAGTCTATTCTCCCAACTCGCAGCCCATGAACGTGCGGGTCGCCATGTCCAGCGTCAACTGCTTGAACGCCGGGTACAGCTTGAACCGCTGGCCGGTCGGCCACCCGGCCACGGCGTTGACCAGGGTCGTGTTCATCGGTTCCAGGTAGCCGGCCAGCCGTTCGGCGGTGAACGCCTGCTGCATGATCCGCCGCTGCCGGTGATGCTCGTCGAAATCCAGCAGCATCAACCCGCCGTGGAAGAACGGCCCGATCAGTGTGGACCAGCCCGGTCCACTGGCAAACGCCCGGCCGCGGTCCTGCAAGACCACACCGGCCGGTTCTGGACCGCGCACCGTCACCATGCGACGGCCGAACGCCCGCAGCCACGACACCGGGCCGTACCGGTCGTAGCGCCGCCGGGTGTTGTACACCCGGCCGGACAACACTTCGAAAGTACTGCCGAACACCGGCAGCCCACGGTCACCCGGAAGCTCACGCAATCCCGGCGCGCTCATTGGCCGACCCTAGACCTGGGCGGCCACTTGCGCGATGATCTCGGGCAGATCTGCGAGATCTGGCAGATGCGACCGAGATCAAACCGGGGAGCGCGGTTGTTGCTGCGCAAGTCTGGCCAGGTAGTGGGCGAATCCGCGGGGTGATCGTCCGGCCGTCCGCGCGCTGGTGACCACCGCGAGGCTCGTCGTCCGGGCTATCCGCAGGCCGGCCTGTTCTGCCCGGGCGGCGAGCAGCACGTCCTCGCCGGTCGCCGCATCCGGCCATCCGCCCAGTGCCAGGTAGGTGTCTGCCCGGATGCCGAAGTTCGCCCCGTGCACGTGCGGATGCGGATCGCCACCGGCGTGCCGGGCATGCCAGGCTGCCTCGATCCCGTGCGGGAGCTGGCCGGGGCGCGGCACCACGGTCCCCAGCACCAGTTGGGCGCCGGCGTCGGCGAACGTGATCGTCCGGGTCAGCCACTCACCGGGCACCTCGGAATCGGCGTCGGTGTTAGCAATCCACAGCCGGCTCGGCGGACCCGATGATCTCGCCAGTAGCCGCCGGGCGCCGGCGGCCCGCGCGGCGCCGGTCGAGCCGGCATGCACCGCGATCGCCTCAACGTCGGGGTGACCGGCGACGATGCGGGCGGTCGCGTCGATGCAGGCATCGAGAACGACGATGACCCGGACGCGGCCGAATCTCCGGTCGCGAACCTGCAGCCGGCGCGCGGCCCGGTGCACTGCTCGAAGGCACGCGGTGATGGACTCCTGCTCGTTTCGCGCCGGGATGACGACGCCGACGGCGTCGATCACGCAACGATCCCGGCGCGCTGCGCCACCGACTCCGGTCGCGCGGAGCAGATGTCGAGCAGGAAATCGGCGTCCGCATAGTGGGACTGTCTGGTCAGGCCGAGCCGCTCGGGTAGCCACGCGTGCACGCTCTCGCCGCTGCGGGCGTGCTCGGGTACTGCTCGCCGCCAGTGGCACAACGCGAGAACGCCGTCGTCGGTGAGTGTGTCGGCGATCCGTGCGGCCAGCGGGCCGAGGTCGGCGAAGTAGTAGCCGACCTCGCTGAGCACGATCAGGTCGAATCGCTCGACGGGCCACTCGTGCGGGATGCGCGCCTGACGGATGCAGACGTTGGAATAACCGACCAGCCGGCGCCTAGCCTGCTCGACCGCGCATGCATTGGCGTCGACCGCGAGCACCCGCTCGCCGCGGGTGGCGAGTTCAGCGGTGAGCAGGCCGATCGAACATCCCGGTTCGAAGATGCTCGCGAATCTGGGTCGGGGTAGCGCGGCGGCAAGCAGGCCGCGTTTGCGCTGCTCGTACCAGCGTTCGGCCAGCCCCCATGGATCGGGATCGTTCTCGTACAAGCTCACGAAATATTCGTCGGCGACCGTGCCCGGCCCGACGTCGATCAGCACGTCGTACTGGCGGGTGAAGTGCCGGCAAAATGACTCGGACAGCATCCGCTCGTCGCCGGGCGCATCCGACAGCGCGGTTAGCTGGCTGGGGTAGCAGGCGAGCGCACGATCACGGGCTGCCCGCGCTGCGGGTTCGAGCGCTACCCGGCGCAACTGCGAGGCCGCGAACGGCGCGGTCCGCGGATCGGCCCAGTGCCAGGCCCAGATAGCAAATTCTCTGTGGACGACCGAGTGGTAAAGCGTCGCCACGGCGCGGCAGGCTATCGCGCAAGCCTCGTGATCGGGGTGGCCGTCCTCCAGCCACGGCGACAGCAGCCAGTCGGTTTCGGCGACGATGCCGGCCACGATCCGACGCAGCTCATCCATGTGATCGGCCAGCTGGCCGTCGGGCAGGCCGAGGTGATGGATTACGGCATCGGGTGCGAGTGCGCGAACGGCGCGCCCGGACTCGTCGCGGCGAATTGCGGCCAGCCGCTGTGGTGAATGTGTCGGCGAGCGCGGATGGGAGCCCTCGCCGTCGGTTGCGAATACCACCACGATGCCGACTCCGCGCGCGGCGGCCTGCGCGATCATTCCGCCGGCGCCGAGCGTTTCATCGTCGGGATGCGCCACGACAACCACCACGCGCGAATTCGGCGGCGGCAGGTCCAGGAATGGAGCATCCCGCAGCAATGGCTGCCACGCCTCGGCCGGCGTGCCCGGATCCAGGTGGCTGAATGTCGGGTTCACAACGCCGCGTCCAGTTGGGCCAGCAGCGCGCCGAGCGCGGCGAGGTCACGCTCGGCATGGTGTTGGCGCACGTACAACTCCAGGTCGGCGACGCGTCGTGCGTGCACCTCGTCGAATGCCATCGGTGCCGGGCCCAGCGCGTGCCCCACCATGATCAGGGTGGTCTCGACCGCCTCCGCCACGACTCCACGCACCCGCGCGGCGAGCAACCGCGCGGCCGCGCCGGGGGCAGCGCCGGAGTCGATCTCGGCTGCGGACCGGACCAGGCACGACCACGCTGCGTACAGCCGGGTATCGACCACGCCGAGGTTGAACATCCGCAGATCCGTCGCGGCGCGGCCGCGCGCAGCTGCGTGCAGCGTGCGACCGAGCGCACGCGCCGCGCCGTACCAGACGGCGGCCACCCCGATGCCGCCCCAGGCGAAGCCCGGCCGGTCGATATACCAACCCGGCGAACCCACCGGCTCTGCTGGGACCTGATCGAAGCGCACCGGACCGCTCTCGACACCGGCCAGGCCTCGGGCAACCCAACCCGACCGATGCACCGTGACGCCCGGCGCGCGCAGGGACACCAGGAACAACCTGCCTCCCTGCGCGCATTCCGCGGTGATCAGCGCATGATCCAGCCGCGCCGCCAGCGAGCACCACGCTCTGGTGCCGTCCAGCCTCCAGTGACCATCGGTCTCACGCGCGGTCAGGCTGACATCCGGCGCGTTCGCGGCGTACACGCCGAACAAACCGGCAGGCACGTCCATGCTCGCCTCGCGAAGGATCGCCAAGGCGTCGACGTGCGGCTCCAGTACCCGGGCAACCGTCAGATCCGCCGCCGCGACCTCTGCCAGCTGCCGCCACCGCTGTATGGTCTGGCCGACGCCGACAGGCGCGATCCGCGAACCATAGGTAACGGCGAACCGCAGCGCAGCTGGCACGTCACCCGCCGCGACCATAGCGGCGGCGCCCAGCTCTTCGAGTTCATCGTGCTCAGCCATGCCCGACGTTATCCATACCCGCCATCCAGCCGCACGCTGCCCACGATCCGCCCGGACGGCGGGACCGCCTCAGTCGTTCCCCGCACGCACCCTCCCTAACCCGATGCGCTCACCAGGTCACCGGACGCTTGACGGTGCGGGTGGTCCACCAGAGCATGGGGGCATGTCCGACCCGAACGGCCAGCCCGACCTGGAACCGGGCGATCGCGTCCGGGTGCGCGATGACCTGGGTGGCTTCTTCCGGCCCCGCGTCCGCCGCGGCACGGTCGGCATCGTGATCGCGCGCACCGACGACTCTCGCCTCGCAGTGAGCTTTCAAGGTCATGACCTCGTCGAGCTGGTCGACCCGGATCAACTAGGGCCGGTCTGAAAGCGGCGCTGCGCATCGTGCGATCGCCGCAGGCAGTTTCGGCCGGCGAAGCGGCGGGAACGCAGATTGGGTGGATGCCGAGATCTCCTTCCAGGTGGACGGCACTGTGCGGACGCTCACGGTCGACACCCGAACGTCGTTGCTGGACGCGCTGCGCGAGCGGCTCGGGGTGATCAGCCCGAAGAAGGGCTGCGACCACGGCCAGTGCGGGGCGTGCACGGTGCTGGCCGACGGTAGGCGGGTGCTGAGCTGCCTGACACTGGCGGTCACCGTGGACGGTCGGGCAATCACCACGGCGGCCGGGCTCGCGCCCGGTGGCGAACTGCACCCGGTGCAGCAGGCGTTCATCGACTATGACGCCTTCCAGTGCGGATACTGCACACCGGGGCAGGTCTGCTCGGCGGTCGGCGTCCTCGACGAGCTCGCCCAGGGCTGGCCCAGTGCGGTCACCGGTGACGCGGAGCCCGGCCTTGATCATGATGAGATCGCCGAGCGGATGAGCGGCAACCTGTGCCGCTGCGGGGCGTACCCGAACATCGTCGCGGCGGTGCAGCAGGCGGCAAGCCAGGTGCGGCGATGAAACCGTTCGGATATCAAGCGCCCGTCGAGGCGACGGACGCGGTACGCCGTGTCGCAGAGCGCCCGGATGCGATGTTCCTCGGCGGTGGGACCAACCTCGTCGACCATCTGCGCCTGGGCATCATCGAACCCGACCTGCTCGTGAACGTCACGCGGATCACCTCCGCGGAGGTGCGGGACCTCGGCGGCGGGCTGCGGATCGGAGCCGCCGTTCCCAACAGCGACCTCGCCGCGCACCCGCTGGTGCGGCACCGCTTCCCGGTGCTGTCACAGGCGCTGTTGTCCGGCGCGTCCGGGCAGCTGCGCAACATGGCGACCACCGGCGGCAACCCGTTGCAGCGCACCCGATGCGTCTACTTCCAGGACGTCACCACGCCGTGCAACAAGCGCACGCCTGGCTCCGGGTGTTCGGCGATCGGCGGGTGGACGCGGTATCACGCGATCCTCGGCGCGTCAGAGCACTGCATCGCCACGCATCCCTCGGACATGGCGGTGGCCCTGGCGGCGCTCGACGCCCAGGTGCAGGTGCTCGGGCCCAGCGGGGAGCGGACGATCCCGTTCGTCGAGCTGCACCGGCTGCCGGGCGACGAGCCCGATCGGGACACAACTCTCAGCCACGGCGAGCTCATCACGGCCATCGATGTGCCGCCGCTGCCGATGGCGCGACGCTCGGCCTACCGGAAGGTCCGCGACCGGGCGTCGTACGCGTTCGCGCTGGTTAGCGTCGCCGCGGCGCTCGAGGTCAACGAGGGAATGATTGTCGACGTGCGGCTCGCGTTCGGCGGCGTCGCACACAAGCCCTGGCGTGCCTACCGCGGCGAGGAGACGCTGCGCGGAGCACCCGCCACTGAAGAGACTTTCCGTGCGGCGGTGACCGCCGAGCTCGGCGAGGCTCGGGCTCAGGACGGGATCGACGGCGGTAACGGCTTCAAGATCCCGCTCCTGACGCGCACCTGCGTCGCCACATTGCGCGACCTCGCCCGAGAAGAGGCCTGATGACCGACCTGCTGGAAGCACACGCAATCGGCACCGGGCTGGCGCGCCGGGACGGGCAGCGAAAGGTCACCGGCACTGCGGCCTACGCCTACGAGGCGCCCGTCGACAGGCCTGCATATGTGCACCCGGTGCAGGCCACGATCGTCCGTGGCCATATCCGCGACATCGACACCGCCGAGGCGGAGCGGCTCGACGGAGTGCTGGCCGTCCTTACCCCCCGCAATGCCGAACGGCTGGCGTCCACCGACGACAAGGAACTCGCGGTGCTGCAAAGCGACGAGATCGCCTTCCGCGGGCAGCTGGTCGGGGCGGTGATCGCCGAGACCTCGGAGCTGGGCCGCCAGGCCGCGGCGCTCGTCCGGGTCAGCTACGACCCGCAGCCGCACGATGTCGAGTTGTCCGCCGACCGCACGGACCTGTACGCGCCTGAGGTCGTCAATCCGTCCTTTCCGACCGACACGGCAGAGGGGGACGCGGACACCGCGATTGCCGGTGCCGAGGTCAGCGTGGACGAGACCTACACCACGGCGCTGTACCACAACAACCCGATGGAGCCGCACACCACCACCGCGCTCTGGGATGAAACCGGGCGTGGGTCGTTCACGCTGTGGAACTCCACGCAGGGCGTGCACCCCGACCGGTCGGCCGTGGCCAAGCTGTTCGGCCTGGACCAGGAACAGGTCCGGGTGATCTGTCCCTACATCGGCGGCGGATTCGGGTCGAAGGGAACCGTGCACGCCCACGTCGCACTCGCCACGCTGGCCGCGCGTGCCGTCCCCGGCCGGGCGGTGAAGCTGGCGCTGACCCGCCAGCAGATGTTCTCCCTGACCGGCTACCGCACCCCGACCATCCAGCACGTGCAGCTCGCCGCCGATCGCAGCGGCGCACTGCAGGCGATCGCCGTCGACGTCGTCGAACAGACCTCGAAGATCAAGGAGTTCGCCGAGCAGACCGGGGTGCCCGCCCGGATGATGTACGCCGCGCCCAACCGCCGCACCACCCACCGGCTTGCCGCACTCGACGTCCCCGTGCCCTCATGGATGCGCGCGCCCGGCGAATGCCCGGGCATGTTCGGGCCCGAGGTCGCGATGGACGAACTGGCCTACCGGCTGGGCCTGGACCCGATCGAGCTGCGGATCCGCAACGAACCCGAGGTCGACCCGGACAGCGGCAAGCCGTTCTCCAGCCGCAACCTCGTCGCCTGCCTGCGCGAGGGCGCGGCGCGGTTCGACTGGGCCGACCGCGACCCGACCCCGGGCGTGCGCCGGCAGGGCGACTGGCTCGTCGGCACCGGGATGGCCGCGTCGACCTATCCGGTCAACCGGTTCCCCTACTCCACTGCCACAGTCCGCTTGGAATCCGGGCGTTACATCGCCGAGATCGGGGCGGCGGACCTGGGCACCGGCACCTGGACCACCCTTGCGCAGATCGCCGCGGACGCCTTGCAGGTGCCGGTCGATCAGGTCGAGATGCGCATCGGCGACACCCGATACCCGCCGGCCTCGGTCGCCGGCGGCTCGTCAGGGATGACGGTGTGGGGCTCGGCGGTGGTGGAGGCCGGGCGTGCCTTCCGGACCAAGTTCGGCGCCGACCCGTCCGACGGCGACGAGGCCGACGGCTCGATCCCCACCAACCCGGCTACCGAGCAGTACGCGATGCACGCCTTCGGCGCCCAGTTCGTCGAAGCGCACGTGCACGCCGACACCGGCGAGATCCGGATGCCGCGGCTGCTCGGCGTCTTCGCCGCCGGGCGGATCATCAACCCGCGCACGGCACGTTCGCAGTTCATCGGCGGGATGACGATGGGGCTGTCCATGGCCCTGGAGGAGCAGAGCGTGCTCGACCCGCAGACCGGTCACGTGGTCAACCACGACCTCGCCGAGTACCACATCGTCGTCAACGCCGACGTCGGCGAGATCGAGGCGCACTGGATCGACGAATACGACCCGCACGTCAACCCCATGGGGTCCAAGGGGATCGGTGAGATCGGCATCGTGGGCACCGCCGCGGCCGTATCCAACGCCGTCTATCACGCTACGGGCGTCCGGATCCGCGACCTGCCGATCACTCTCGACAAGCTGATCGCCGGGCTGCCTGACTAACTGACACGTGGAGACGCGGCATCCGGCCTATCGCATGCGGACGCAGCGGAATCCGATATGGCTCATACCTGTGTCGATCATCTGCGGCCGGCGCGCTGCCGGCCGGTAGCGCTGGCAGTAGCTGTCGGCGCAGAGGTACGAGCCGCCCTTGATAACCCTGCGCGGTACGCGGAATTGCGGTTGAGCGGGATCCAGGCTGCCCCGCTTGGTGCCGCCGCGGGGGTTGTGCGGGACGCAGCAGGGCTTGTCGATGTCATCGGGCCGGCGTTCCGCGTACCAGTCTGAAGTCAATTCCCAGACGTTTCCGGCCATATCATGCAGTCCGTAGCCGTTCGGCGGAAACGAGCCGACCGGCGTCGTCGCCCCATAGCCGGGGTCGGAACGCCAGGGGAAGTCGCCGTGCCAGTAGTTGGCCAGCCTGCCGCCAGGCGGCTCGGGCTCGTCGCCCCAGGTATAGATCTCCGCCTCCAGCCCGCCGCGGGCGGCGACCTCCCACTGTGCCTCGGTGGGCAGCGCGGCGTCGGCCCAGTCGCAGTACGCGGCCGCATCCTGATAGGCGACATGTACTACCGGGTGATCGACCCGCGCGTCCACGTCCGAGCCCGGCCCCTCCGGGTGCGCCCAGCTAGCGTGTGGCGTCCAGGTCCACCATTGGCTGAGGTGGCGCAGATCCACCGGGCCACGAGTCCGGGTGAAGACAAGCGAGCCAGGCACGAGATTCTCCGTAGGCGCGCCCGGGAAGTCTGCCGGGTCGAGCGGCCGCTCGGCCACGGTGATGTAGCCGGTAGCCCGCACGAACTCGGCGAACTGCCGGTTCGTGACCGCGTGCCGGTCGATCCAGAACGCGTCGACGCTCACTCGGCGGATCGGTGCTTCTTCCGGGTAATGCCGGTCCGACCCGAGCGAGTACGTGCCGCCCGGGATCCGCACCGTATCCGAAGTTGTCGTGGTGGACCGAGTCACGCTGTGGAGAATACGGCGGCTTGTCTACTGGCCGCTGGTCAGCGCCTCCTCGAGCTTCTCCATGGCCTGGTCGATGGTGAAGCTCGCTGCCCGTTGCCGCGGCGGGAACTCCTTGAATGTGGCCAGGAACTCCGTCATGAGGAACTGGGCTGCGATGACGAGGTAGGCGCTGTCGAGCAGCCAGTCGTAGTAGGTGTTCGAGGTGATGTCAGCTCGCTCGAACGGGTCGGTGCGCAGGTTGAACAGTTTCGGGATGCGCAGCAGGATGAAGGGTTCCGCCCAGATCTGCAAGGTGCCCTGGACACGCTGCTCCATGAAGACGACTTTCCAGTTGTCGAAGCGCATCGCCAGCACGTCGCCGTCGTCGGAGAAGTAGACCATGCCCTGCCGGGGGCTCTTGTCGACCTCGCCGGTGAGGTAGGGCAGCAAGTTGTACCCGTCGATGTGCACCTTGTAGGTGACGTCGCCGATGGTGTGGCCGGCCTTCAGCTTCTCGACAACCTCGGTGTCTCCCGCCGCGGCGAGCAGGGTCGGCAACCAGTCGTGATGCTGCACGATTCCGTTCGAAACCGCGCGCGCTGGGATCTTGCCGGGCCAACGGATCAGCTCGGGAACCCGGAATGCTCCCTCCCAGTTGCTGTTCTTCTCGTTACGGAACGGTGTCATCCCGGCATCCGGCCAGCTGTTCATGTGCGGGCCGTTGTCGGTGCTGTAGATGACGATGGTGTCGTCGACGATGCCCAGCTCGTCCAGCTGGTCGAGTAGCTGCCCGACGTGACCGTCATGGTCGATCATCGTGTCGTGGTACGGCGACTGCCATCGGCCCGACTGGCCAAGGCTCTCCGGTTTCGTGTGCGTCCTGAAGTGCATGTGCGTCGTGTTCATCCATACGAAGAACGGCGTTCCGGCAGCGTGCTGTCGCGCGATGAAGTCCTTGGCCGCGGCGATCGTCTCGTCGTCGACGGTTTCCATCCGCTTTTTCGTCAGCCGCCCGGTGTCCTCGATCCGCTGCTTACCTACCCTGCCGAAGCGCCCCTGCTCGCTGGGGTCGTCCTCGTCCGTCGCCCAGGAATGAATCACGCCACGCGGCCCGAACCGCGCGTTGAAGTTGGGAAAATCCTCCGGCGGCGGGTAATTCGGCAGTTCCGGCTCCTCCTCGGCATTGAGATGGTAGAGGTTGCCGAAGAACTCGTCGAAGCCGTGCACGGTAGGCAGAAACTCGTTCTTGTCGCCCAGGTGGTTCTTCCCGAACTGGCCAGTGGCGTACCCCAGTGGTTTTAGCAGCTCGGCGATCGTCGGATCCTCCGCGTGCAGTCCGACATTTGCGCCCGGAATGCCTACTTTGCTCAAGCCGGTACGGAAGACACTCTGCCCGGTGATGAAGGACGACCGTCCCGCTGTGCAGGACTGCTCACCGTAGGAGTCGGTGAACAGCATCCCCTCGTCCGCGATTCGGTCGATGTTCGGCGTCCGGTAGCCCATCAGTCCATGGCTGTAACAGCTCAGATTGGTGATGCCGATGTCGTCGCCCCAGATCACCAGGATATTCGGCCGGTCTGCGTCAGCCATCGCCCCACCTTCCGTCGGATCGCGCCGACCCAACTATCGTCGCGTGGCTCAACGACCGCCTCATCCGCGAGGGGTGAGTCGAGGGACTACCGGTCGCCGTGGTCAGGGCAGCACCAGGATGCGCCCGGGTGGCCGTGCGGGGTCCGGATTCTCCAGCAGCCGGTGCGCCTTCGCCGCCTCGGTGAGTGGTAGCCGGGTGCTGATCCGTACGGGCAGCCGGCCCTCGGCGAGCAGGGCGTTGATGGTGCGCGCGGCGATGGCGAGGTCGGCGGTAGACGCGTTGCTGATGACGAACCCGCGCAGGCTCGCGTCGCGGGTGTAGAACCGCTGCACCGGAAGGGTGGGCTGCCCGGTGGCGGCCGCGACGACGATGATCCGGCCGCCGGGCGCGAGCAGCGGCACGGTGGCCTGCAGGTCGTGGTGCCCGGAGGTGTCCAGGTGCACGTCGACGCCGTACGGGGCGGCGTCGCGGATCCGGGCGGGCAGCTGCGGATCTCGGTAGTCGAGAACGAGGTCGGCGCCGCAGCTGCGGCACCAGTTTGTGTCGCGCTCGGCGGCTGTGGCAATCACCCGGGCCCCGGCGGCATGGGCCAGCTGCACGGCTGCGCTACCTACCCCGCCGCCGGCGCCGCCGACCACGACCGTGTCACCGAGGCGCAGCCGGGCCTCGCGGAACAGCGCCAGGTGCGCCGTGGCCGCAGTGTGCGCCACCGCGACCGCAGCCTGCGGATCGACCCCCGCCGGGAGGTGGTAGAGCCGCTCGACCGGCACCACCGCGAACTGCGCGAACGATCCTTGCCGGCCGGCGTGGCCCAGGCTGTTGCACCACACGGCGTCGCCGACCTGAAACCCGGTCGCACCCGGGCCGGTTGTGGCGACGACGCCGGCTAGGTCGCGACCGACGATGAACGGCAGCGGGAGCGGGGTCGGGTAGCTGCCGGCGCGGACGAACGTGTCGACGTGGTTGACCACCAGCGCTGTGGTGCGGACCAGCACGTCGGTCGGGCCCGGTGCCGGCACGGGCAATTCACCGACCCGGATCGTCTCCGCCGGCCCGGGTCCGGTGATGTACGCCGCGGTCATCGCGGCAGCACCGCTCACTCGCCGGCACCGGTGCTGCGCGTGGCCGTGGCGTCGCCCTGGTAGACGGCCCGCCGGGCGCGTTCCAGATCCGGTTCGCTATCCGCGCACACCGTCGCGACGAAGCACAGCCGGGCGGCGTCGACGATCTCGCGCATATCGTCGGTCAACACGTCCACCAGTGTGGACCGGTTCTAAGATCACGAGGCAGTGAGGTCGCGGCGCTCGGTGATGGCGGTGCGGCCGCAGAGCTTCGGGCGAGAAGGGGGCAACGGCCATGACAAATACCGTCCTGGTCAGCGGACCGGTCGACGGGGCGGGCGCGGTGGTTCGGGCCCTGGAGCAGGCCGGGGCCACGGCCGTCGCTGCCGCGCCCGGCGAGCTTGCCTCGGTCGTGACCGGGCGCAGCTTCGACGGATACGTGCAGCTGCCCATCGCCGTGCCCGCTGTCGGTGACACCATGCTCGACCGGGTGCGCCACTTCCTGGCCGAGGGGCTGCTCGGCAGGTTCACCGCGGCCGCGGAGGTCGCCCCGGCGCTGTCCGACGGTGCCGTCGTGGTGCTCGCCGCCGGGCACACCCCGGGTGAGGACGTGCCCGACGACCGGGCGGCCCGGCTGGCACTGATGCGTGTGCTCGGGCATGCCATCCGCGCGGACATCGCCCCGCGTCGGGTCCGCGTGCGCCTCGCCCATCGGGACTGGACCAGCGAGCAGCTGGCCCGGCTGGCCCTCGGCGAGGAGAGCGAAGCGGACGCCGACCAGCTCGGCGACATGGGTTCGGCACTGTCCTACGAGGACTGGCGAACCCAGGTGCTCGGTGTCGTCGGGGGCGTGGAGTTCTAGCGCGTGGCTACCCCAGGCCGCACACGGAACCGCCGGTTGATCAAGAGGAGTTCGGCGTCAGCGCGCCCGGCGCGGCCCGGTTTCGGCGACCGGGTAGAGGGGTTGCGCGTCGAGCGGGACGAAGCCGAGGCCGCTCGGGTCGGCATAGGCCATCGTCTCGACGTAGCGACGGGCGGCGCGCTTGATTCCGTCGCCGGCGCGGTGGGCGGCGGAGTGCAGAAGGCGTGTCATTGTGGCTCCTTGGGGTTTCCTTGGGTTTGTAGTGAGCGTCAAACCCAGGTTGCCGCTGGATGTGCCGGTTCGATGTCGGCCACCCGGCGGACTGACCGGATGACATTGATGTCGACCGATCGGCCGACGCGTCTCGGCGGCGACGGTCAGCCGCTGCCGTAGGGTCGGGTGAGGATCTCTAGGTTGTGCCCGTTCGGGTCGTCCCAGTACACGCCGCGGCCGCCGTCGCGGTGGTTGATCTCGTTCGCCCGCCGGCGTCCGGGATCGGCCCAGTACGGCAGGCCGCGGTCGCGGATCCGCGCGAAGATCTCGTCGAACTCGGGGTCGTCGACGAGGAACGCGTAATGCTGCGGGTGCACGGGACCGCCGTCGGCGTAGTCCAGGCTGACGTCGTTGGCGACCTGGACGGTCACGAACGGCCCGAACACGCCCGGCTCGCCGAGGCCGAGCATCTCCGCCAAGAACTGCGCCGACTCATGCTTGTCGTGCGCGTGCACGATCGTGTGGTCGAGCCGGACCGCCATCGTCACCTCCTGCACGAGCTCTGCCCGAGTGTAGGTCTCGCCGGGTCGAACACCCCGTCGTGATCATGTTGTTCGTGCAGGATTGCTGCCCAAAGAACATGATCACGCGGCTCACCGACCGCGGCTGCCCGGATGGATCAGCGCGTCGGCGAGCCGGACCAAGTTCGGCGTGCCCCATCCGGTGGCCGCATCCCAGCCGGGGCCGGCCGCGTACCCCGGGATCGGCTGTTGAGCATTGTTGCCGACCGTCACATCACGCAGCGGCGACGGGTAAAGCGCGTGCACTGCACCGAGCAGGTACAGCGTCGGGTTGAGGAACCCCAGTGGATGGTGGGCGTACTGGTTCAGGTCGGCGACGATGCCCGCCCACGCCGGTGAGCCTTCACTCGTGCCGCCGAAGAAGTAGTAGCCGTTGCGGGCGCCGAGGTAGATCGGCACCGGGGTGTTCGGGTCGGCGTTGAACGCAATGTCCGGGATCGCGCGGTGCCCGCCCAATAGCTGCTGGTCGGCCCGCGGCAGCAGCCGCTGGTAGAGCGGCTCCGGGGTGTATTGGCTCACCCCGCCGCCGGTCGCCCCGTGCTGGTCGTTCCACACCGTCTCGTACCGGTAGGTTCCGTTGGCGTCGGCGTACAGGCTGGTGCCGCCGACCGCGGTGACCCACGGGGAGATCGCCGGGAAGTTCACCGTCGGGAACGGGTAGATGTTGCCGTTGACGTCAGGGTTCGCGGTGCCGCTGTCCCCGGTCGAGCCGAGGAAGGTGACGTGCTGCACGGTCGTCGCCCACTGGTAGAAGGCGTTGAACTGGGCCATCAGCTGCTTGCCGGCCGGGGTGAACAGGGTGTTCTCGGTGGCCGCCCAGCTCTGTGAGATCACCGAACCGAGGTGATGGTGCAACGCGTACTGCTCTAGCTGCAGGAATTGCGGCAGACCCTGGACGCCCTCGGTTTCGTCGACCGGGCTGGTGAGCACCACGATGCCGGCGTAGGGCGCAAGCGCGTGCGAGATCTGCACGTCCAGCGACGTCTCCTTAGCCCAGCCGAGCTGATCGGGGTACACCGACGGGTCGAACGGCACGCTACCCAGCGGGGCGAGCACACGAAGGGTGGGCGGAGTGGGCAGTCCGTAGCCGGCGTCGTAGGTGGCTAGGTCCGAGGCGACGGTCGGGCTGCCATACGAGTCGATGATCACGATGGTCTGCCCGCGGCCGCCGTTCCCGCTGTCGATCAGCCCGCTGAGCCCGTACGCGGTCCGCAGCAGCTGCGGCGGGTAACAGGGGACGTGCAGCTGCGCCTCACAGTAGGCGTAGCCCGGCGCGGCACCGCCCGCAGCAACCGCCCGGATCGGCGCGCCGTGCAACGGCACCCCTTGCGCGCCGCCCACCGCGGCGGCGGCCCGCCGCTGCCCCGACGGGACCACCGCCAGCGCAGTCACCAGTAGCAGCACCGCAACGGTCGCCAACCAACGCATTCGGAGCCGAGCCAGAACTGTCATGGTGCGCTCCTATTGATGGCGGCCACCCAGTTTCGGTTTCTATTCGCCACCCTCCGGCGGCGCAATGGTCAGCTCGCCGACGCCGCGGCCCCCGCGCGGACGCGGTCGGGGGCGTTCGGGTCTTGCCATCGCCGAGTTGCGCGCGGCAAGCGTGGGCACTCTTGCTCACAATGAGCGGCTTCGGTAGATCACGAGCAGGGCGATGTCGTCAGTGGTGGGAGTGGCGCCGACGAGCTCGTTCATCACGCTGTGACAGACAGTTTCCGCATGATCAGCTGGAACGGACGCACGCAGCAGCTGGATACGGTCGCTGATCGGTTCGCTGCGTCGTTCGACGAGGCCGTCGGTGTAGAGGACGAGCGCGCCGCCAGCCGGCAGGGGGACCGTAGCCGACTCGCGTCGAATGCCCGGCGCGACGCCAAGCGGTGGGCCGATGGGAAGCGGGACGAGCGCCGGGTCGGCGTCCGGGGCGGCGAGGATGGGCGGCGGGTGCCCGGCGCAACTGAGCGTGATCCGGTCGAACGGTGGCTTGGCGACGCCGCAGATTACGGTGACCATGGTTCCGAACTCGAAGTGCTGCATCTTGCGGTCGGCGAGTTCGAGCATCCGTTCAGGAGTGTCGGCGATGAGCGTGTATGCGCGCAGCGCGCTCTTGAGCCGCCCCATGATCACCGCGGCGTTCAGCCCGTGCCCCGCGACGTCGCCGACAATCACGCAGAGGTCACCGGAGGGCAGGGTGTACGCGTCGTACCAGTCCCCACCGACCATCTGGCTTTCCGCGGCAACGTAGCGCGCCGCGAACTCCAGCCCGGGAACCCGGGGCATTCGGGTAGGCAGCAGGCTGTGCTCGAGCAGGTTCGCCGCCGCGGCTTCGACCACCAGCCGATGAGACTGCAGAGCATTGACCACTCGGCTGGCCGCCGCTTGCAGCAGCTCGGCGTCGGCTGCGGTGAAGTGTTGGTCGCTCAACCGCCCGACATGCAGTACGCCGAGGACCCCGCCGGCTCCGTCGTGCAACGGCACGCCAAGCATTGTTCGGATCCCCTTGCGCCACAGGATCGGGTTGACGACGGTGGACGGATCCACGTGATCGAGCGCCCGAGCCTGACCGGTCGCCGCGATACCGCCGGCGAAACCGCGGCCGATCGGCAGGCGCAGGCCCTGGCGCACCTCTTCCTCCAAGCCGCGGGCCGCGCGGGCGAGAAGCTCATTGGAGTCGCCGTCACGCAGCAGCACCGCCGCGGTGTCCGCGCTCAGCAATGTGCGGGTGCGGTCCAACACGTCGAGGAGCAACTCGTCGCTCGCCGACCGATCCCCCGCGCCGTCACCGCCGTCGGCATCGCCTGGCAGCCAGGCCAGCGCATCCGCGGCGTCGCGGATCTGATCCTCGAGGATTCCCTCCCCCGTTTTCTCGCGTTCCTGCCCGGCAGTGCCGGATTCGCCGAGCGTGCACCGCACGGCGGCGTGCAGCTGCGTCGGAAACGGAACCAGTGCCCAGACCCGCTTGCCCAGCTCGGCCACTTCGACCCCCCACGAGCTGCTCAACGCCTGCACGATCATCAAGCCGCGCCCGTGGGTATCGGTCGGCAACGCGGTCTGCAGTCGCGGCAACTCGGGTGCGTCATCGTGCACCACTATCTGCACGTGGTCACGGTGGGCGGTGAAGGTCACCGTCACGCGTGAGGTGCTCGCCTGCACGGAATTGGTGACCAGCTCGCTGATCACCAGCCCTGCCGTCTGCGTCACCGTCTCCGAGGCCGCGCCCGGCGGCAGCAACGCTGACAGCTGATCCACACACAGCTGCCGCGCATTGGTCGGGATCCGCGCGTCGCTCCACCCGAACCGCACCAGCAGCTCCTGGCACATACCGCCCCTCAATCCAGTCCATTGCGGGGCAGCATCCATCGCCAGCCCGCTGGAACAGACTCCCCGTCCGGCCAACGAACCATGCGCCCGACCGGCAGGCCCGACACTCCACCGTCCGCTACGCTCGCCCGGTGGAGCTGACGACCGAGCGCGATTGCGACACCCTCCGCATGGTCGTCGCGGGAGAGGTCGACCTCGCGACCGGAGACGAGCTACGGGCCACAGGCATGACGGCCATCGACTACCCCGAGTGCCAGGAAATCACCGTTGACCTGTCCGCGGTCACGTTCATCGACTCCATCGGCATCGGAGTCCTCGTCGACCTGCACAACGCCGCCAACAAGCTGTCCAAGCACTTCGCGCTGCAGCAACCGTCTGACCGTGTGACGGAATTGCTGAAGCTGGTCGGGCTCGACTCCTTCTTCACCATCCGCTCGGCTCCATGAGGCGGACGAGGATGAGGCTCGACGGTTGGCGAATCCGATCGCGTTGAGTCCGCCGGATAGCTCGAACGATCCGCCGACCGACCAGGTTGCTGGACACGGTGTGCTTGACCTCGTAGGTCTGATCGGTGTCGTGGGTGGCGTTCGCCGGATTGTCGAGCGCCTGGTCCGCGCCCTCGGAATACCGGCGGCGTAGGCGATCGAGCCACCGCCGATGCCGGCGATCGCGAATGCGGGACACGAACGGTTCTTGATGATCGGTGCTGGTGGCTGCTGCGCGATGCGGCCCGGCGAAAGATCAGCATCAGAACGGCGGCCGCTCTGCGTCCGCTTCGCCGGTGTGGTCGACGGGCAGTGGCGGCGGCTCGGATCGGTAGCGGTGGCCGGTGGGGCTGGTCCAGTTCGAGACGCGGGTGTGCGGGTCGCGGTGCACCGACCAGCCGGCTTCGTGTTTGGCCCGGTGATGTCGCCGGCAGATGGCGGCGAGGTTCGGTTCGGCGGTGCGCCCGCCGTCGTCGTAGGGCGCCTGGTGGTCGAGGTCGCAGCGGTGCGCCGGGAGGGCGCAGCCGGGGAAGGTACACGTCTGATCGCGGGCGAGGACGAAGTCGGCCAGGTCGGCCGGCGGCCGGTAGGTGCTGCGGGCGTAGTCGAGCAGCGCCCCGGACAGCGGGTCGGTGACCAGCCGCCGCCAGATGCCGGTCGGGTCGGCGGCGATCCGCCGCGCCACGGCGGCCGGGATCGGGCCGTACCCGGCCAGCTCGCCGGGCTGCTCGTCGCAACCGAGCAGGGTGGACAGCGCCACCGTCACCTGGATGCACGGGCGCAGCCCCTGCGAGCGGGGCAGCAGCGGGTCGTGCAGCGCCGCGACACCCAGGTCGACCAGCGCGTCGGCGCGGCGCTGATCGGCGGTGCGCTCGTCACCGCGGGCGGTCTCGGCGGCCAGCGCGGTCACCGCGGACATGATCGCCGCGGCGCCTTCGGCGGGCAGCAGCGCCCACAGCTCGGCCATCCCGTCGCCGACCGGGCGCAGGCTCACCCGCCGCCGCGCCACCCCGTGCTCCCGGCGTTCCTCGGCCCGGCGCGCGTCGGCGGTCGCCACGGCGCGGGCGACCGAGCGGCGAAACGCCGGCAGGGTCTGCTCGGGCGCCTTGTCCAGCACCGCCGCCTCCACGGCCGCCGCGGCGGACTGGTCCAGCCCGGCCACCGCCTCGGCCAGGGTCTCCGCATGCCGCAGGCCGATCGCACCGTCCTCGAGCTTCCGCAGCGTGGCCGGCAGCCGCAGCGCGCAGGCCACCTCCTCGCGCACCCAGCCGCGCTCCAACGCACCGAGCGCATCATGCGGATCGTCCGGGGCGAGCGGATCGGCCAGCATCCCGACCAGGACCCGCTGCTGCACCCCGGCCAGCCAAGCCAGCTGCTTCTCCACGGCCAGCAGCACGTCGACCTGGCCGCCCCGCGACAGCACTCCGACATCCAGCCGGGCCAGACCGCCTACCGCCTCACCACCCGGCGCGAGCGCAGCCAGATACGCTGCCGCAGAATCCGGCGCGTCAAGGATCTCAGCGTCGGTCAGCGGCGGCGGCTCACGTTCCTCGTCGAAGGAATCAATGCCATCGAACACATGTACGATGTGTAGCAGTAGAGCAGCTGTCCTGTCGAGATAATCCCTTGCAATACAAGGAAGATCTCGCAGCATCCGAAACACGCTTTCCGAGTGCGGCAGCGGCCGGGGGCAAGCACCACCGGGCGTCCGATGACGGCTGCTTCTTGATTGATTCCAGAAAGTGGGCCAGACTCTGAAGTGTGCCGACGACCGCGGAGTGCGAGCGGATGCTGCGCGGCGCTGCGCTGCGGGTGACGCGTCCACGGGTGGCGGTGCTGACCGCGGTGCACGATCGTCCGCATGCCGACACGGACTCGATCATCGGTGTGGTGCGTGCGGATCTCGGCGAGGTCTCCCATCAGGCCGTCTACGACGTACTGCGAGCGCTGACCGCCGCGGGTCTTGTCCGGCGTCTGCAGCCGATGGGCTCAGTCGCGCGCTACGAGGCGCGAGTCGGCGACAACCACCACCACGTCGTCTGCCGGTCGTGCGGTGCGATCACCGATGTCGACTGCGCGGTCGGCGAGACCCCGTGCCTGACGGCCGCCGACGACTCGGGCTACGAGATCGACGAAGCCGAGGTCACCTACTGGGGCCGATGTCGGGACTGCGTCGCGGCAGCTTCTGTCAGGTCCCGACGATCACGGACGCGCAGCGCTCGACATCCGCAGGGCAGCACAGCATTGGACGCCGTGCAAAGGTCGAGAACAACCAGCCATCAGAACCAAACAGCGAGACAGGAGATGAACCGTCGTGTCTGAAAGCGAAAACCCGGTAATCCCGTCCCCGACCCCGGCGCGGACCCGGCCGAGGACGAACCGGGACTGGTGGCCGAATCAGCCGGACCTCGCGGTCTTGCGCCAGCACGGACCGGCCGCCACCCCGATGGGCGATGACTACAACTACGCGGAAGAGTTCAAGGACCTCGACGTCGAAGCGCTCAAGCGGGACATGTTCGAGCTGATGAAGTCCTCGCAGGACTGGTGGCCGGCCGACTACGGCCACTACGGTCCGCTGTTCATCCGAATGAGCTGGCACTCGGCCGGCACGTACCGCATCCACGACGGCCGCGGGGGCGGCGGTCAGGGCGCGCAGCGCTTCGCCCCGCTCAGCAGCTGGCCGGACAACGCGAGCCTCGACAAGGCCCGCCGGCTGCTCTGGCCGATCAAGAAGAAGTACGGCCGGAAGCTCTCCTGGGCAGATCTGATCATCTTTGCCGGCAACTGTGCCCTGGAGTCGATGGGGTTCAAGACCTTCGGCTTCGGCTTCGGGCGAGAGGACGTCTGGGAGGCCGACGAGATCTTCTGGGGGTCTGAGGACACGTGGCTCGGCGACGAGCGTTACAGCGGCGACCGCGAGCTCGCCGAGCCGTTCGGTGCCGTGCAGATGGGCCTGATCTACGTGAACCCGGAGGGGCCGAACGGTGAACCGGATCCGCTGAAGGCCGCGAAGGACATTCGGGAGACCTTCCGCCGGATGGCGATGAACGACGAGGAGACGTTCGCGCTGATCGCCGGCGGGCACACGTTCGGCAAGACGCACGGGGCGGCGCCCGCCCACTACGTCGGCCCCGAGCCCGAGGCTGCCCCCATCGAGCAGATGGGTCTCGGCTGGAAGAACACGTTCGGGACCGGCAAGGGCAGAGACACCATCACCAGCGGGCTCGAGGTCGTGTGGACGCCGACGCCGACCAAGTGGGACAACAGCTTCCTCGAGACCCTGTTCGGATTCGAGTGGGAGCTGACCAAGAGCCCCGCCGGCGCCTGGCAGTACCAAGCGAAGGACCGCGCGGGGGCCGGCACGGTCCCGGACCCGGAAACCAGCGAACCGACGCGACCGCCGACGATGCTCGTGACCGACATCGCGCTGCGGGTGGACCCGATCTACGAGCCGATCGCGCGCCGCTTCCTGGAGCATCCCGATGAGTTGGCCGATGCCTTCGCCAAGTCGTGGTACAAGCTGATCCACCGCGACATGGGGCCGGTCTCGCGGCTGCTCGGCCCATGGGTTGCGCCGCCGCAAGTGTGGCAGGATCCCGTCCCCGCCGTCGATCACGAGCTGATCGGGGACCAGGACATCGCCGCGCTCAAGAGCAAGATCCTCGCGTCCGGGCTGTCGATCCCGCAGCTGGTCCGCACCGCGTGGGCGTCTGCGGCGAGCTTCCGCGGCACCGACAAGCGCGGCGGGGCGAACGGAGCACGTATCCGACTCGCGCCGCAGAAAGACTGGGAGATCAACGAGCCGACCGAACTGGCCAAGGTGCTGCAGACGCTCGAGCAGATCCAGCAGGACTACAACCTGTCGCAGTCCGGTGGCAAGAAGGTCTCGCTCGCTGACGTGATCGTCCTCGGCGGGTGCGCGGCGGTCGAGCAAGCGGCGAGGAACGCCGGGCACGACGTCACCGTCCCGTTCGCGCCGGGGCGCAGCGACGCCTCGCAGGAGCAGACCGACGTCGACTCATTCGCTGTGCTCGAGCCGAAGTTCGACGGGTTCCGCAATTACCTCCGCGCCGGAGAGAAGTTGTCACCGGAGACTCTGCTGGTCGAGCGGGCCAACATGTTGCGGCTGACCCCCCCGGAGATGGCGGCGCTGGTCGGCGGCATGCGGGTGCTGAATGCCAACTTCGGACAGTCCGAGCTCGGTGTCCTCACCGACCGGCCGGAGACGCTGACCAACGACTTCTTCGTGAACCTGTGCGACATGGGCACCGAGTGGAAGGTGTCCTCGACGGAGAACGTGTACGAGGGTCGGGATCGCGCCACAGGCGAACTGAGGTGGACCGCCACCGCCGCCGACCTGGTCTTCGGTTCGAACTCCCAGCTCCGCGCCCTCTCCGAGGCATACGCGTGCGACGACGCGGACGGGACGTTCGTGCGCGATTTCGTGGCCGCGTGGGACAAGGTGATGAACCTCGATCGGTTCGACCTCAGCTGAGTCGCATGTGACAGGCCGACACGACGAATACGCGCCCGGGTTGACGGCTAGTGCACGGCAAGGAAGTCGAGCACCCGGCGGGTGAGCAGCCGGGTGGCCTCCGCGTCGTAAGAGGGCAGCGAGGAGTCGGCGAACAGGTGCTGGTTACCGGGATAGCGGAGTAGCTCGGCGTCGGCGGCCTGGGCGACGAGTTCGCGGGCGGCGTCGAGGTCGCCCTCGTCGACGAACAATGGATCGTCCTGCATGGCGTGGATCTGGACGGCGACGCCGTCCGGCCACGAGCCGAACGACGACGCCGGCACGCACCCGGAGATGAGCAGCGCGCCGCGGGCGCCCGGCCGGGTCTGCGCCAGTCCCTGGGCCGGGACCACGCCGAGCGAAATCCCGGCGTAGACCAGCGCGTCGGGAAGCCCGTCTGCGCAACGCACGCCGCGCTCGACGATCTCGTCGAAGCCGACCTGTTCCAGATACTCCTGCCCGTCGGCGATGCTGTCGAACGTGCGCTGGTCGAACAGGTCAGGAGTGTGCACGGTATGTCCGGCGCCGCGGAGCTGGTCGGCGAAGGCGACGACACCCGCGGTGAGACCCTGCACATGGTGGAACAGCAATACCTCGGCCATCGGTGGTCTGTCCTTCCGCGAGACCATGTCCTGATCCGCTCCAACGATCCAATAGTTTAGAATGCTCGAATTATGTCGGTCAATAGCGGTGTGCCGGACTACGACCTACCGGAGCTGGTCGTGGTAACCGAACCTGTACAGCTGCGCGCCCTCGCCGACCCGTTGCGGCTTACTCTGCTCGACCTAGCGCTCGAACGGGCCGCTACCGTGAAGGAGTTCGCCGCCGCGGTCGGCCGCCCACACAGCACGGTCGCCCATCACGTTGACGTCCTCGTCAACGCTCGGCTGCTCCGGGTTGTGCGTACCCGGCGGGTGCGGGCGATCGAGGAGCGCTACTACGGGCGCATCGCCCGCACCATCTATGTCGGCGCGGTCACCCGACCAGCGGACCAGCCGCTCGCCGCCGGCCTGAACCGCCTCTCCACGGCAGCGGCCGAATCCGCCGCGGCGCATCGCGACGACGACCTGCGCGCGCTCCTGCACCATGCCCGGATCCCGAGGCATCAGGTCGTGCAGTTCTGGTCACGCGTACAGGCGCTCGCCCGAGAGTTCGCCCAGATTCCCCGCGACGGGGACACCGTCTACGGGTTCGTCGCCGGCCTCTACCCCACCGAACACCCGACCCTGCCTGTGCCGACCGCGACGGCACAATCACGTCCGCCGCGCGACCGAAGCGCAGCGCGGCGAAAGGCAGCGTCCACCAGCCGACAGCGCTAGCCGATGCAGCAACGCATGGAGCGTCGGCATTCACCGGTCGGACGTATCGTTCGAGACATGTGGGCGCGCATTGACGGACTACGGGTTCTGGAGCTGGGCACGCCGGGAGCGATGCGTCAGCGGCTCAACCAACTGGTCATCGCCCGACGAAAGACCGCCACCGCTGGCCTGCTGAGCAGCGACTATCGAGACGAAGACGAGCCACTCGAAAGCGTCGGCGAAGAGCTGGTGCTAGTGGACGATCACACCCAGCCCGTCGCGCGCGTGCAAGTCACGTCGGTGGAGGTGGTGCCGTTCGGGACCGTCAGCTGGGAGTTCGCCGACGCCGAAGGCGAGGGATTCACCTCGATAGACGACTGGCGCGCCGGCCACCGACGGTTCTGGACGGCCGGCGGCGAACAGGTGGACGACTCGACCGAGGTCGTGTGCCTACGCTTGCGCCTCGCTAGCAGCGTTACGTCACCGTCGCGGCGAGCGGACGATCGCTCTGCCGGTACGCCCTGACGACGAGCTCGGCGAGTTCGTCCAGGTCCGGCCGGGCGGAGTGGCTGGTGACCACGCCAAGGATCGTTCAGCTCCGAAGGATGGACTGGCCTTCCCCGGCATTGTGCATTCACGCCTTGACTCTGAGCGGTGGGAGGCGCGACACTCCTCGCGTCTCATGCGCCGATCGACCGGGAGCGGTCGGCGGCGCATGGCGCGGCACGTGAGCGGGGGCGCGCGGCGCTCGAGAACTTCAACCGGATTCCATCGCGATGTTGGAGAACTTGCCGATGCCAGCGAAGCGCACCGTGGCCGTGCTCGGACCGATCCCCCGGGATCGGGTGATCACCCACCGGGACGAAACGTTCGACAAGTACGGCTGCGTGCTCTACACGGCGGCGGCCATGGCGACCCTGCTCGGCGATGGCGGCACGGTGTATCCGATCGTGCATGTCAGTAAAGAGGACGAGGAGCCGATCAGCCAGCTGCTGTCGGCATTTCCCAACATCGACCTGACCGGGCTGCGGTCCGCCACGGATCGAGGCGACGTCGTCGAGTTGCGCTACGTCGACCAGAACACCCGTATCGAGCGGCAGACCGGCTTCATGAGCCCGATCCTGCCTCAGGACGTCGAATTCGCCTTGGACGCCGACGCGTTCGTCTGCGTGCCGATCACCGATTACGAGGTCCCGCGCGGAACCCTCGAGTTCATCCGCGCCCGCAGCACGGGCACGATCATCCTCGACGCGCACGGCCCCACCGTGGCCCTCGGCCCCGGTGGCGAGCGGCGCGCGCGGCTGTGGGTCGAGCGGGACAGCTGGCTGCCCTCCATCGACATCCTGAAGATGAACCTGGAAGAGGCCGGCCGCAGCTGGTTCGAGGCGGACACGCCCGCGACAGGCGCGGTGGACGAACGAGTGTGGGTGGCACTGCTCGCCGAGCACTGCCTGCATCAGGGGGTGCAGGCAGTGTGCGTGACGCTCGACGCGAACGGCTGCCTGGCCTACCGGCTCGGCCCCGGCGGCCAGCTCGACGGGCACTATGTACCCGCGGTGCCGGTCGACGACGTCGTCGACACCACCGGCTGCGGTGACTCGTTCGCCGCCGGCTTGGCCTTCGGCTACCTCGGCCACGGCGACATCCTGGCGGCATGCCAGTACGGCAATGCGCTCGGCGCGCAACGCTGCGCCGGACGTGAGCTGGCGATCTACCGCTCTCTGCCCGAGACCCAAGCTCAGATCGTCGATGCGTACGCGCAGCGGTCGGTGGTGCAAGCATGACCGCACGGCTGGATCCGTCGCGGTCGCCAAGCCAGGCGGATCCGAGCCCCGCGTTGAGCGAGCTGCTCAGCCCGGAGGACTGGCTCGTCCGCGAGACCGGCTTCGACCGAGCGACGGCCAACCGCTTCGAAACCCTGTTCACCGTGGGCAACGGCCGACTCGGCACCCGGGGCAGCCTCGAAGAAGGGCACCGCGGGCAGCGGTCCGGCACCTTCCTGGCCGGCGTGTTCGACAAGAGCGATGCGCCCGTCATCGACCTGGTGAACGCACCGGACTGGGTGGACTGCGCCGTCTATGTCGACGGCAGTCGTCTGGACGTGGACACCTGCACGGTCGTGGACCATCAGCGCGCGCTCGATATGCGGACGGGGCTCTTGTGGCGGCGCACCGTCTTCGAAGACGCCGCCGGCCGGCGCACCCGGCTGGAGTCGTTGCGTTGCGTGAGCATGGCCGACCGCGAGCTATGCGCCCTGCGCGTCGAGATAACGCCGGAGGACCACGCCTCGGTCATCGAGATCCACACCGGCCTGAACGGCAATCGGCGCAATCTCGAACGCCTACCCCAGTACCCGCCCGGCACCACCTTTCCCCCGGAGGATCGGTGGGAGAAGTGGGCGATGACCCGGCACCTGCGGGAAACCGACCGGGCCGCCGGGACGGATTGGATCTACCTGCAGATGCAGACCGTGCAGACCGGTCACACGCTCGGCTACGCCGCAGCCACCGCCGTCGCCGCGGGCCAGCCCGATCAGCGTGTGGTGCTCGAACGGAGTGAGCAGATCACCGAGCGGCTCACCGTCGCAGGCACACCCGGCCGCACTATCAGGATCGACAAGCTCGCCGCGATCTGCACATCCCGGGATGTCACCCACGCCGACGAGCCGATCGCGCAACGGTGCCGCGCCGCGCTGGAGCGCGGGCGTGCCGCCGGATTCCCAGCGCTGGTGGAGGCGAGCCGCGCTGCCTGGTCGGCGCTCTGGGACGCCAGCGACTGCGAGGTGCTCGGCCGCGCGGACTACACCCGCGCGGTCCGGTTCAGCCTCTATCACCTGCTCATCGCGGCCAATCCGGACGACCCGACGGTGAGCATCGGGGCGAAATCGCTGTCCGGTGAGGGATACCGCGGGCACGTATTCTGGGACACCGAGATCATGATGCTGCCCTTCTTCACCCTCACCCAGCCGCGCACGGCCCAGGCGCTGCTCGGTTACCGCCACCACACCCTGCCCGGCGCCCGAACTAACTCGCGGGAGCACGGAACCGGCGGAGCCCGCTACGCCTGGGAGTCAGCCGACACCGGCCTGGAAGAATGCCCGACGCACACCCCGGATGGCGCCAACCGGTTCTGGGCCCGCGAAGAGGAGGTCCACGTCTCCTCCGATGTCGGCTACGGCATTCTCCGCTACGTCGAGGCGACCGCGGACCCCGGCTTGCTGCTCGATGCCGGCGCAGAGGTGCTCTTCGAGACCAGCCGGTTCTTCGTCGACCGGGCCACAACCCAGGCGGGTAACGGCTACCGACTCCTCCAGGTCATGGGCCCCGACGAATTCCACTCGCATGTCGATGACAATGCCTTCACCAACCATCTCGCCGCCTGGCATCTCCGTCGCGCGGCCGAATTGCACGACCTTCTCGCCCGCGAGCACCCAGCCGCCCTTGCCGGGTTGACTGCCCGGATCGGGCTGTCGCCGGAGGAGCCAACCCGCTGGCGGGCGGTAGCCGCCGGTCTGCGCCGGCCGATGGTGCGTGACGACGGGGTGATCGAGCAGTTCGACGGGTACTTCGCCCGCGAGGATGTGCGCGTCACCGACCGGGACGCGCACGGCATGCCGAAATACCCGCCCGGCCGCGACCACTTCACCTGCGAGACAACGACCCTGCTCAAGCAGCCGGACGTGCTCATGCTCATGTACCTGCTGCCAGCGGACTTCAGCCAAACCGCCAAACACGCCAACTACGAGTTCTACGAGCCGCGCACTCTGCACAAGTCATCGCTCAGCCCGTCCATCCACGCGATCATGGGTATCGAAGTCGGCGACCCCCAGCGGGCCGTGCAGTACTTCGAGCACTCGGCGTTCGTCGACCTCGCCGACAACCAAGGCAACACCGCCGAGGGCATGCACATCGCCTCGGCCGGCGGCACCTGGCAGGCCCTGGTCTGCGGCTTCGGCGGGCTGCGCATCGTCGACGGCCGGCTCACCTTCCGCCCGTGGTTGCCTCCGGAGTGGGACGGCGTGCGCTACCGAGTCACCTGGCGCGGCCGGCGAATTCACGTCACGGTGACAGCGGAGCACGTCGAGATTCATATCCAGCCGCGCGAGCACGCCGATCCCGGAGACCCGGAGACGGTCGTCGTCCACGGCGAGGAGCACGCCGTCCCAGCAGGCAATCCCGTCCGAATCGCACTTGCCACGCCTGGCTAGGCCGCCCCTCTCAACCGGTCCACGCGCCGGCTATCTGATGCGTCGCCGCCCTGCCCGGCGCGGTGGCGATCGAGGACGGCCGGGCGGTGTCGGTCGTCGGGTTCACCCTGCTGGGCGATCGGATCGTGGAGATCGACATCTTGGCCGACCCGGAGCGGCTCGGTGCGCTCGACTTGGCCGGCCTGTAGATCGGGTGCCATCCGAGCGACTAATTCCCGTCCGCGACACTGCTCGTCAGGCGGAGTCTGCGTCCACGTAGAGGCAGAACGGATGCCCGGCCAGGTCGATCATGACACGGACCTCCTCCTGCGGCTGGAAGTCCGCGAGGCGTGCGCCCAGCGCGACGGCGTGTGCAACCGCCTGGTCGAGATTGCCCACTCCGACGTCGACGTGCATGGTCATCTGCTGCTTGCCTCGTTCCGCTGGCCAGGTCGGCGCGGTGAACGTCGTCGATCGCTGAAAGGCGAGGTATCCAGTGCCGGTGGGTGCGCCGATCGTCGACCAGTTCGGGTCGGACTTGCTCACCGTCCAGCCCAGCACCTCGGCGTAGAAGGCGGCCAGCGCCGGCGGGTCCGGCGCCTCCAGCGCCACACCCCACCAGCCGCCCGACGATCTTCCACGCATCTGGACCTCAGTGCCTGCCCTCGTCCTCGTCGTCGAACAGCTCCTCGGGGGCGCCCTGCCCGGCCTCCACCCGCTCCGTCACCGCGCGCAGCCGTTCCTCCGAGAGGGCTATCGCATCCTCGCCTGTCGCGGCGCCGGTACCCGCCCGGCCCTCGTCTTCGTCCGGGACGCCGGTTTCGTCGCCGGATCCGGCAGCGGCGCCACCGGCGTCGAGGTATCTGGCGTAGTGGCGGTGGAGCGCTTCTTTCTCGGCCGGTTGCAGATCCGCGGCATCCGCTACGTCCGGCGCTTGCTTCACCAACTCCCGATCGACGGCGAGAACGACGTTCTCCCCGTCGTCGCTGGCTCCCAGCAGCGGGGCGATACTCTGCCCGGTACCGAGCAAGCCGGTGTGGACGGTGATCCAGGTGGGCTGGCCGGCCTGCTCGTCCGCATACACCTGGCCGATCTTGCCGATCTTGTTTCCTGCGCGGTCGAGCGCGGTCCGGCCTTCCAGTCGACCCGCGTCGAACGTGCTGGACATGGCAAGCTCTCCCTACTCGCGGGCCCCCGTTTGTTCATCATTCGCGTGCTTCTCCTTGTACCGGTCCAGGCCCTCCTGAGCTCGCGCGAGGTACTTCTGCAGCATCTCGATGTAGGAGACCGTCAGCTCCCGGCGTCGAGCCGGGTCCTTGATCGCGCCGGCTCCCTTCTGGAACTCCTCGGTTACCGACTCGAGCTGGTGCCTGAGCTTGGCGACCATGTCCGTGCGCGCCTGCTGCCCTGCCGTGCCGCCCTGGTCCGCCGCATCGGAGCCCAGCCCGCTGCCACCCGTCAGGGGGGCGTCCGCCGAGCCCGGCGAGTTCTCACTCATCGCTTCCTCCTACCACCGATCTGGTTGCGGTTCCGTCGCCCATTGAACACAACCGTAACCAGATCACGGCGGCGGGCGGTCCTCGGGGTCGGTGTCGGTGCTGGCCACCGGCTTTGCCTCACGTAGCGGGTCACGGTCGGCCTCACCGGTGAATGCGGTGGAGATGACCTGCTCCGGGCGGCGCGTTTCCAGCGCAGCCACGGCGGCGAGGTAGCGGCGGTCGCCGCCGGTCAGCGGCGGCTGGGTGATGCTGCGCGGCCACAGCCGGCGCACGCGCACCACGTCGGCCTCTACCGCGTACACAGTGACGGTGGCCTGCAGCGCAAACCAGGCGAGCAGGCCGAGCACGATGCCGAACAGGCCGGCGATGGACTGGGCATGACGCAGGTCGTGCGTGACGAGCAAGCCCGCCGCAAGCAGCAAGAGTTGCCAGGCGATCGCCGATAACACCGCACCGATGATCAGATCGCGGGTGCGCACGCCCCGGGCGACCCCCAGCCGGAAGGCGGCCATGAACAGCAGGGCGTCGACCACAGTGGACAGCACCGCAGCCAGCACCTGCACGCCCTCGCCAGGCAGCCCGATCAACCGTCCCGCGCCAGCAGCCGCGGCCGCGCTCCCGGCGGTGAGCAGCACTCCGACGCCGAGCACGCCGAGTAGCGCGAAACTGCGCAGGTAGCGTGGCGCGAACCCCGGCCAGTCCACTCTTGGCACCTGCCACATGGTGTTGAGCGCGTACTGGACCGCATTGGCAAGCCCGCGACCGCCGAGGATCGATCCGATGATGCCGATCACCAGGGCCCACCCGGAGTGGTGCAGGGAACTGAGCCCCAGCTGGGAGCGCAACTGCGGGCCGATGATCGGGAATTCGGTGAACGCGGAGTTCACCAGCCGCTGTTCCAACGCGGGATGGCTGCGCAGCACGATGCCCAGGATGCCGACCAGGGCGAGTAGCAGCGGAAACGTGGCGAGGAAGGCGTAATAGGTCAGCAGGCCGATCAGATAGCCGCCGTTGTCGTCGCCGAACTTCTTCACCACTGCGAACACGAAAGCCGGTACCAGGTGACGCTGCTGCCAGGCATCCACCACCCGCAGGCCCCGCTCGATCGGGTTCACCCCACCATCCTTACCGCGTGCCGGGATGCTGCGGCGAACGTGCTCGGTCCGGCGGCAGGTGGTGTCGGCTCAGCCGTCCGGGTCGCCGGCCCGCTGCGCCGGGCTGAGCTGGCCTGCGGCCGGGGTTCCGGTGAGGGTGGTCTTGGGGTGTACCGGCAAGAGCAGCGGCGGACGCGGTGGCTGGCTGAAGTCGAAGTCCGCGGTGAGATCGCCGAGGATGGCCGCGTTCTCCCGCACGTCCGGGCGCGGGTCGGGGCGGCCATCGGTGCGCGGGTCCAGGCGCTGGCCGCGCAGGAAGTCGTCTTCGATGAACTTGTCGTAGGCGTCGAAGGAGAGCGTCTGGTGGTCGACGTAGCCGGTCCTGGCGTAGGGACTGATCACGATGCCGGGCACCCGCAGCCCGTAGCCGTTCTCGTCCACGCTCGGCGGGGCGACGTGGTCGTAGAAGCCACCCCAGTCGTCCCAGGCCAGGAAGATCGCCGTCGAACTCCAATCGGGTCCGGACATCACCGCGTTGACCAGGCTGGTCACATACGACTGGCCGTAGCTCACCGGTGAGGGCGGGTGCTCGCTCACCTCGCCGGACGGGACCACCCAGCTCACCGCCGGTAGCGTGCCGGCTTTCGCTGCGGCGTAGAACTTGTCGACCGACTGGATGTTGCCTTCCTGCCCGTCGGCGCGGACGGTGTCGAAGTCGGGCAGCGGGTTCCAGATGCCCGGCGTCTTCGCGTTCTGCTTCACCGGCGCGCAGGAGACCGCGGCGTCGTTCTCGCAGTCCGGTTCGGTGCCGGCCACCAGGTAGTAGCCCCAGGAGACATTCTCCTTGTGCAGCAGGTAGGTCAGGTCGGTCCAGGCGTAGATCGGTCCCTTGCCGGTTCCACTTTGGATGGCCGGGTTGGGCAGGCCGGCGTGCTGCGGCGTGCCGGGCGCCTGCAGGGCGTTGGTGCAGCTGCCCGGGTTGTCGTGCTGCGTGCAGTGCGCCGACCACTCCGAGACCAGGAACAAGTGCGCGGGCAGGCTCCACGACGCGTTCGGCTCGAACATGTGGTCTTGCAGCACGAAGTGCTGGGCGTAGGCCCAGTAGTTCGGGATGTCGCTCGCGGTGTGGTAGCCCAGCACGTCCGGGACGGCCGAGTTCGCGCAGGCCGGGTTGGTCGGATCGGTGCAGCCTTTGCGCGCCCGCTCGGCCTGCTCGACGAAGCCGTCCATCCGCCCGCCGTTGATGTCCGCCGTCGCGTTGGCTTGCCCGTGTGGTCCCCCGCCGTTGACATCCGCGTGATCGACGTACGGCCGCGCGCAGGGCTTTCCCGCTCCCGCCGGGATGCACATGCCGGCCGGCAAGCCGTCCGCGCCGGGGAAGGTGCCGAAGTAGGTGTCGAACGACCGGTTCTCCTGCATGATCACGATCACGTGCGCGATCTTGTGGATGCCCGTCGCTGCCGCCGACGGCGCACCGGTTGCCGGACCGGACGCGCGCACTGTGCCCGGCGAGGTGCTACCTGCCGCGTGATGAGTCGATTTGGTACACGCCGCGAGCACCACCGCGGCCACCGCAATGGCCGCCACTACCGCACGACGTTGCCGCCTCATCGCCCTAGCCCAGCACAGCCGGATTCGGCGAGCGCCAGCGGCACGTCACGATCCGATCAAATCCCACCGGTGCGAGGCCGATGTCAGGGTGCCGTCAGCCGGCCGCAGCCGTCCCAGCCAGCGCGTCGGCCTGGTACTCCAGCGACCGGCTGATCGCGGCCGGCAGCAGTCCGGCGGCGAGCGGGCCGACCAGCATGAACAACAGCAGCTCTAGCAGTCCCGGGCCGTCGTCATCACCATGACCGCACCCGAACAGCGCGCCCATCTGGGCGAACGCTTTCGCCATCCTCGGCTTGCGGGCCCTGTACTTTCTGGTTGTCGACATCATGCAGCGCTTCACCCATCTCGAGATCGGATTAGCAGCCATCCTCGCCTTCGCCGGGAGCATCGTCAGCAGCCACTATGCGACCAGGCAGCGGGCACCGGTCGGTGCGCCGGTTCGCGCAGATCGCCATCGGCGAGCCGGCTCATGAAACGCCTCGTGGTCACCATCGTCGGTGGCGCACTGCTGCTGTGCGGCATCGCGGCTCTGGTGCTACCCGGCCCCGGCATGATTGTGTGCGTCGGCGGACTCGCCCTACTCGCCACCCAGTACAGGTGGGCGCGAGGGCTGCTCGGATGGGCACGCGAGCGCGCGCGTGAGGGAGTCGAACGGACCGGTTCCAACCCGCTCCTGGCGGCCGCCACGATCCTCTGCGGTCTGGGCATGATCGCTCTCGGCATCGCCGCGATCCTGATCGAGCTACCCCTGCTGAACACCGCGACCGGCAGCCTCATCATCGCCGGAGGGCTGTTCCTGGTCGTCTCCACCAGCTGGGCCTGTTACCGCCAGGCCATTGCGGCGAATCGATGAGGGGCAGCCGGTCGTGTCCCCCGATCGGCCGACACGCCTTTCCCCCGCTCGGTCACCCACTCGGTCGGCACCCGCGAAGCGGCCGGGCGGCGAGGCTTCTGACAGCGACAACGACCACTCAGTCAGGAGCCCGCAATGACCACTCAGACGCTCACCCCGGCCACCCGGACCGGCGCCGCTCGCGTCGGCGCGCTTGCCCTGGCCGTCGTCGCGGTGATCGTCACCGTCGCGCTCGGCGTGCTCTTCGCGCGGCACGCCGTCGGCCTCGACGCGCACCACCTGCTCCACGGAGTCGGGATGCTCCCCGCGCCGGTCCGTAACCTGATCGGTGGCACGGAACTCTCCCACCTCGCCCACTGAGCGCGCCGGCGGTGACCCGACCGTCGATAGCGGGTACTCCTTTCCCTAGACGGCATTCCGTCAGCCGTCCAGGTGAGGAGTTATCGACCATGACCGAGACAGCACATCGCCCCCACGACGCCGACGACCACGAGCACCGCCACGGACCGCAATGCGGCCACGACGCCGTCCCGCATGACGACCACATCGACTATCTGCACGACGGCCACCGGCACGCCGAGCACGGCGAGCACTACGACGAACACGACGAGATCAGCTGACATCTGGCCTATGTGCGGGCCCCTGCCGAGAAGAGCGCTTCCAGGAGTTGGCGCAGAACGGCGAGCTGGGCGCGCATGTGGGAGGGGTCGCCGGTGGACCGGCACAGGATGAAGGCACCTTCGAAGGTGACGAACAGATGGTCGGCGAGTGCGCCGGGGTCAATCGCGGTGTCGGTCTTGTGCGTGTCGAGCGCGTGGCGGATCAGTGCGGATAGCTCCGTTCGCCAGGCCAGGACCGCGTCCACGATCTGATCGCCGGTGCCCGCCTGGGCCAGCTGGCGCTCGGTGAGGATCGAGACGTACAGACAGCTCGACTGCGCGGACATCAGTTCGTCGGCGGCATTCTCGAACAACCGGACGAACTCGACGAGCTGACGCGCCGGGTCGTCGTAGTCGACCCGCGCGGTGGCCAGCGCGTGGTGCAGATGTGCAACGTCCGCGGCTGCGTAACGGGCGACCAGGTCGCGGGCCAGGTCGAGCTTGGAGGCGAAGTGGTGGAAGAACGCGCCTTTGGACGTGCCGGAGGCGTTGATCACCTCGTCCACCGAGGTCGCGGCGAAGCCGTTCTCGATGACCAGCCGTTCGGCGGTATCCAAGATCCGCTCTCGGGTGGCCGATCCGTCACGTGGCACCTCACCCTTGTACCAGACCAGCCGGTCTGGTACAACAGACTGAACAGTCTGGAACGACTGAGGGAGGACCGCCATCATGACCGCACCCGCGTCGCCCAGGCGCCCACTGCCTCACCTGCGCGGCACGAAGTTCGTGACGGACGGCGGGATGGAGACCGACCTGATCTTTCATCACGGCGTCGAGCTGCCCGCGTTCGCTGCGTTCCCGCTGCTGGAGACCTCGCCCGGCCGGGCAATGCTGCAGCGGTACTACGACGACTACGCCGCGATCGCCACCGCGGCCGGCGCCGGGCTGATGCTCGAATCGCCCACTTGGCGGGCGAACCCCGACTGGGGGATGCGGTTGGGCTACTCCGTGCCGGAGCTGACCCGGATCAACACCGCCGCGATCGTGTTCCTCACCGCGCTACGTGCCCGCTATCACAATGCCCGCTATCACAATGCCATTGACGAGGTCGTCATCAACGGCATGATCGGTCCCCGCGGCGACGGGTACTCGGCGGCTCACTGCCTGACTGCGCAGCACGCGGCCGACTATCACCGTCCGCAGCTGGAGGCCTTCGCCACGGCAGGCGCCGACATGGCGACTGCCTACACCCTCACCGACACCGGCGAGGCCATCGGCATCGTCCGCGCCGCCCGCTCGGTCGGCATGCCGATCGCGATCTCGTTCACCGTTGAGACCGACGGCCGGCTGCCCAACGGCGCGACCATCGCGCAGGCCATCGCCACCGTCGACGCCGCCGCCGCGCCCGACTACTACCTGATCAACTGCGCGCACCCCGGCCACGTCTGCAGTGGACTCGACGAGCCCGGTCCCTGGCGCGAGCGCATCCTCGGCACCCGCGCCAACGCCTCGCTGAAGAGCCACGCCGAGCTGGACGACGCCGACGACCTCGACGAGGGTGACATCGACGCGCTCGCCACGGCCCAGGCCGAGCTCACCAGGCAGCTACCCGGGCTGACGATCATCGGCGGCTGCTGCGGCACCGACCACCGTCACGTCGCCGCCCTCTGGCGCGAGAGCGACACTCGGCAGCGGGGGTAACCGGTCGTCCGCGCCGGGCGCACATCGATCCGGCCGGCACCGTTTGCGTCGGGGTGTCCCCCGACCGCCCGACATCGTCGTCACCCGCCCGATGGCCCCGTCGGTCGACCGTGGCAGCTCCTCATCCGGGCGAGGCTTCTGGCAACGGATCGACACCAGCCCAGGAGCCCCAAATGACCACCCAGACGATCACCCGCCGCACCACCTCCAACCGCGCGCTCGCCGTGACCGCGATCAGCGTGGTCCTCGCGTTCTGCCTGGCGCTGATCGTCGCCCGCCACGCCGCCGGCGCCGACGCCCAGCACCTGCTGAACACACTGAGCCGGCTCCCCCGCCCGGTCCGCAACCTGCTCGGCGGCGCCCAGCTCTCCCACCTCGCCCACTGAGCCGGCCGACCGGACCCAGACCAGCCCGCGCGACCGTACGGGGGGCGGCACGCGCGGGCAGCACACCTCCGGGTGGCGATCGAGAACCGGTCGCCACCCGGAGCCTTGTCCCGGCGGGTGAGCGGGGTCTGCCGCGCACCCGTCACGCATACGGTTGATCGGTCGTTAGCCGCCGCTGCGGTTTTCGCTCCGGTTGAAAAGCGGCAGCGACGAGGAGTTGGCCTTTCGGGCCGGGCGCCGCTGCTCTGTTGCGACGCGCTAGCGCTGCTGCCCGCTGGCTCCGTCTTGGCGGAGATTCGCCTTATTCCGCCGGGCAAATCTCTTGCTCTGCGAACACGTGTTCGATACACTTGAGGCATGTCAGTCGAGGTCGCCGACCCGGTCGAGGAGATCCTCGGCCGGCTGTCGGAGCTGGTCGACGACCTAGCCGAGCTCAGCCTCACCGCACTGGCTCCGGACCATCTGCTGGCGCTGCTGCGCGGGGTGGAGACCCAGCGGCGGCGGCTGCCGGCACACGACCACCGGCTGATCGCCGAACTGGACGCCCGCGGGGTGGCCGGCGAGCGCGGCTGCCGGGACACCAAGACCCTGCTCCGCGAGACGCTGCGGCTCTCGCCCCGGGAGGCCACCGCACGCTACGCCGCCGCGGTGGACCTCGGCCCGCGCCGGGCGGTCAGCGGCGAGCCGCTGCCCCCGATCTTCCCGGCCGTGGCCGCGGCCCAAGCCGACGGCGCGATCAGCCCGGAGCAGGCGCGGGTGATCACCCGCTGCGTGCAACGGCTGCCCGCCGCGGTGCAGCTCGAACACGGGGCCGCCGTCGAGCAGCGGCTGGTCGGCGACGCCGCACAGTTCGACCCCGACCTGCTGGCCAAACTGGCCGCGCTGATCACCGCACACCTGGACCCGGACGGCACCCTCACCGACCAGCAGGACCGGCAACGCAGCAGGCACGCGGCGCTGACCCCGAACCGGGACGGCACCGGCGAACTGCGCGCGCACCTCACCCCGGAATCCCTGGCGATGTGGCAGACGGTGCTCGACCCGCTCGCCGCGCCCCGCCCCAGCGACGCCGACGGCCCGGACACCCGCACCGCCGGGCAGCGGCTACACGACGCGCTCACCGACTGCGCGCAGCGGCTACTACGCTCCGGCACGCTGCCCGACCGCGGCGGCACCCCGGCCACCGTGCTGTTCACCCTGACCCCCGAACAGGCCCACACCGGCCACGGCTACGCCACGACCGGGCACGGCGGGCTGGTCCCGGTCCGCGACGCGCTGCACCTAGCCGACCAAGCCAGCATCTACACCGTCCTGCGCGACACCACCGGCGGCATCCTGCACTACGGCCGCGCCCGGCGCACCGCGTCGGCCGGGCAGCGGATCGCGCTCGCCGCCCGCGACGGCGGCTGCTCCTTCCCAGGATGTGACTACCCGCCCGCCTGGTGCCAGGCCCATCACGTCATCGACTGGCTCGATGACGGGCTCACCGAGACCGACAACCTCACCCTGCTCTGCGGACACCACCACCGCAACTTCGCCCGCCGCGGCTGGCACGTGCGCATCACCGACGGCCTGCCCGAATGGATCCCGCCCCCACACGTCGACCCCGAGCAAAAGCCGATCCGCAACACTATGCACGACCCGATCGGCGGCGACGGACCCTAAGACCTGCGGTTCTGGCAAGCATCGACCAAGGGCAGTCACGACCCGCCGAGCCGGGGCCGGATTTTCGTCGCCGATGCGACTCCGCCATGGAGGCTGCCATGTTGAGCGTTCTCATCACCGCTTTCGCGGGTCCGGACGCCTTGGTGGTGAAAAACGTTCCTGAGCCGAAGCCTGGCGAGGATCAGGTCAGTATCGCCGTGGCTTACGCCGGGGTTTCCTTCGCTGACCTACTGCAGACCCGAGGGGCCTATCAGACCCGGCCGGAACTGCCGTTTGCTCCCGGGTGGGAGGTCGCCGGAACGGTGCGTGCGGATGCCGCGGGCTTCCGGGCCGGTGACCGCGTCGCCGGCATATCAGTCACCGGCGGCTTCGCCGAGACGGTCGTGGTCGACGCTCGGATGGTGTTTCCGCTGCCGGACAACCTGGACATGCGCCGGGGCGCGGCGCTGCCGTTGAACTACCTGACTGCGCACTATGCACTGCTCAACCGGGGTGCCCTCAGGCCCGGCGAGGTGGTGATGATCCACGGGGCCGCGGGCGGCGTCGGCAGCGCAGCATGTCAGGTCGCAGCTGCCTACGGCGCGCGGGTCATCGCCGTCGTCTCGACCCAGGAGAAGGCCGACGTTGCCCGACGCGCCGGTGCGCACGAGATCGTCGACGTCACCGACTTCGGCGACGAAGCAAAGCGGCTCACCGAGGGCAACGGAGTGGATCTCGTCGTCGATCCCGTTGGGGGTGACCGCTTCACTGATTCATTGCGATCACTGCGCGCGGGGGGACGCCTTCTCGTGCTCGGATTCGCAGGAGGGGAGATCCCGACGGTCAAGGTCAACCGCCTCCTGCTCACGAACACGTCGGTGGTGGGCGTCGGGGTGGCCGAATACTGGCGGCAGGAGCCGGACTACGCGCGCACGCAGTGGCAGGAGCTGCTCCCGTTGTTGGCATCCGGCAGCCTGAACCCGCCGATCTCATCGGTCTTTCCGCTAGCGCAAGCCGCCGCCGCTCTCAGGTTCGTGGATGAGCGCAGGGCCACGGGCAAGGTGCTGCTGAAGGTGCGCGGGTGAGCGCAGCTCAGGAGTCGACGCAGTAGCTGTCGGCGACATCGAGTGCGGCGTCGAGCGCGCCGAAGCCTTCATGCAGCTCGGTCTCGCTGATGGTGCAGGGCGGCACGACGTGGGTGCGGTTGAAGTGGATGAACGGCCACAGGCCGCGCTGCTTGCAGGCGGCGGCGAACTCGTACATCGGGGCGGCGTCCGGTCCGGCAGCGTTGAACGGGACGAGCGGTTCGCGCGTGTCGCGGTTGCGGACGAGCTCGATGGCCCAGAACACGCCAAGGCCGCGGATGTCGCCGACCGACGGGTGCCGTCGGGCGAACTTGGTCAGTTCGGGCCCGATGACCTCGGTGCCCAGGCGGCGGGCATGTTCGATGACGCCCTCGTCGTTGAAGATCTCGATGGAGGCAACCGCGCTGGCGCAGGCGAGCGGGTGGCCGGAGTAGGTGAGCCCGCCGGGATAGGGACGCTGCTGGAACGTCTCGGCGACGCGCTCGCTGATGATGACGCCGCCGAGCGGGACATATCCGGAGTTGACGCCCTTGGCGAAGGTGATCAGGTCGGGCGTCACCTTCCAGTGGTCGACCGCGAACCATTCGCCGCAACGCCCGAAGCCGGCCATGACCTCGTCGGCGATCATGACGATGCCGTGCTCGTCGCAGATCTGCCGCACGCCGGCCAGGTACCCGGGCGGCGGGACGAGGATGCCGTTGGTGCCGACCACGGTCTCGAGGATGACCGCGGCGATGGTGTGCGCGCCCTCGACGGCGATCAGGTCGCCCAGGTGCTGCAGCGCGCGTTCGCACTCTTCGGCCTCGGTGGTGGCGTGGAACGCGGAGCGGTAGAGGTAGGGCCCCCAGTAGTGGATGACGCCGGGCAGGCCGGGCTCGCTGGGCCAGCGTCGCGGGTCACCGGTCAGCGCGATGGCGCCGGCGGTGGCTCCGTGGTAACTGCGGTAGGCGGCGAGGATCTTCTGCCGGCCGGTGTGCAGCCGGGCCATCCGGACCGCGTTCTCGTTGGCCTCTGCGCCGCCGTTGGTGAAAAACACCTGGTTGAGGTCGCCGGGTGCCAGGTCGGCGATCAGCTGCGCGGCCCGGCTGCGGGCGTCGTTGGCGAACGCCGGCTGGATCGTGCACAACTTCGCGGCCTGCTGCTGGATCGCGGCGACCAGGCGCGGATGCTGGTAGCCGATGTTGACGTTCACCAGCTGGCTGGAGAAGTCGAGGTAGCGGTTTCCGGCGTGGTCGGTGAAGTAGGAGCCGCTAGCGCTGGCGATCGGCAGTGGGTCGATCAGTGCCTGCGCCGACCAGGAGTGGAAGACGTGTGCGCAGTCGAGTTCGCGGACGGTGGCCTCGTTCATCGCGTTCTCGGGAAGCCGAGGTCGATCGTGGATGTCGCAGGGTCGGGCCAGCGGGAAGTGACGACCTTCCCGCGGGTGTAGAAGTTGATGCCCTCCGGCCCGTACATGTGGGTGTCGCCGAACAGTGACGCCTTCCACCCGCCGAAGGAGTAGTAGGCGACCGGTACCGGGATGGGCACGTTGACGCCTACCATGCCGACCTCGACGTCGAACTGGAACCGGCGCGCCGCGCCGCCGTCGCGGGTGAAGATCGCCGTCCCGTTGGCGTACTCATTGGCGTTGATCAGCGTGACGGCCTCGTCGTAGGTGTCGGCGCGGACGACGGCGAGCACCGGACCGAAGATCTCGTCGGCGTAGACGCTCATGTCGGGTGTGACGTCGTCGAGCAGGCTGGTGCCCAGGAAGAACCCGCCGGCCGGTAGGTCGGCCTCGCGCCCGTCCACGATCACCCTCGCGCCGGAGGCCTGGCCGGCGGCGATATAGCCGGCGACCTTGTCCCGGTGCTCGCGAGTGATCAGCGGGCCCATCTGCGCGTCGGGATCGCTCCCGTCGCCGATGCGCAGCTTGGGCATGCGGGCCGCGATGGCCTCGACCAGGCGGTCGCCGACGTCGCCGACCGCGACGGCGACCGAGACCGCCATGCACCGCTCACCGGCGGCGCCGAACGCCGCCGACACCGCGGCGTCCGCGGCGAGGTCGACGTCGGCGTCGGGCAGGACGAGCATGTGGTTCTTGGCGCCGCCGAGCGCCTGGACGCGCTTACCGCGGGCGGTGCCGGTCTGGTAGATGTAGCGGGCGATGGGCGTCGATCCGACGAAGCTCACGGCCGCGACGTCCGGATGGCGGAGCAGCGCGTCGACCGCCTCCTTGTCGCCCTGCACCACGGTGAACACGCCGTCCGGGAGGCCGGCCTGCTGCCACAGCTCGGCGAGGATAAGCGATGCGGACGGATCCTTCTCCGACGGCTTGAGCACGAATGCATTGCCGCAGGCGATGGCGTTGGCGCACATCCACAGCGGCACCATCACCGGGAAGTTGAACGGCGTGATTCCCGCCACGACGCCGAGCGGCTGGCGGATGGAGTACACGTCCACCCCGGTCGTCGCCTGCTCGCTGAACCCGCCCTTCATCAGCTGCGGCACGCCGCAGGCGAACTCGACGTTCTCCAGGCCGCGGGCCACCTCGCCGTGCGCGTCGGCAAGGACCTTGCCGTGCTCGGCCGTCACCGCCGCGGCCAACCGGTCGGCGTTGTCGTGCAGCAGCTGCCGGAACGCGAACAGCACCGAGCTGCGCCGCGACAGCGACGTGCTGCGCCACTCCCGGGCCGCCGCCTTAGCCGACGCCACCGCGGCGGCGACTTCCGCGGCGCTGGCGAGGTCGACCTGGCCGGTCAGCTCGCCCGTGGCCGGGTTGAACACCGGGCCGCTACGCCCGGACCGGCCAGCGGTCCGCACGCCGTCGAGCCAATGGGGGATCTGCGCTGTCATCCCCGAACAGTACGTCATCCTAGTTGGTAATACAACCCATCTATTGTACTGTTACAATATGACCGAAGCTATTCGTGCCCGGTTGTTGCATCGGACCGGGCGCGGGGTGGCCGACGCGGTGATCGCGACGATCCGCGCCGGGGAACTGCATGACAGTGACCGGCTGCCGCCGATCCGCGCAGTGGCCAGAGAGCTCGACGTGTCGCCGACGACCGTGAGTGCCGCGTGGTCGCTGCTTGCCCGTGCCGGAATGATCGTGACCGACGGGCGTCGAGGCACCCGGGTCGTCGCGGGGCGGTCCGGCCCGGTGCGCTACCGGACGGCGCTCGAGTCCCGGACGTCCTTCGACCTGGACCTGTCCACCGGCGTCCCGGATCCAGCTCTGCTGCCCAACATTCGCCCGGCGTTGCGCCGAGTGTCACCGTCCGTCGGGTCGGGAAGCTATCTCGATCGGCCGGTCCTGCCGCAGCTCGAGGAACTGCTACGCGGCAGCTGGCCGTCCGACGTCGATCGGCTGACCATGGTGGACGGCGCGATGGACGCACTACAGCAGATCGCGGCCGCGGCGTTGCGCTTCGGTGACATGGTGATCGTCGAGGATCCGACCTTTCCCCCGCTACTCGACCTCCTCGACAGCGTCGGCGCCACGGTGCTCGGCGTTCCCGTCGACGACGAGGGGATCGGGCCGGACGCCCTCGCCGAGGCCCTCACCGGGAACGTCCGGGCCGTCTTCCTGCAACCACGTGGCCACAACCCAACCGGCGCCACGCTGACACCGCGCCGGGTCGACGAGCTGGCCGGCGTCCTCGCCGACTCCGCGGTCCTGATCGTCGAGGACGACGCCACCGGCGACATCGCCACCACCGCGCCGATCAGCCTGGCCTGCCGGCTACCCGACCGAGTCCTGCACGTGCGCAGCTTCTCCAAGTCTCACGGCCCCGATCTGCGCCTCGCCGCGCTCGGCGGGCCGGCCGAACTGGTCGACCCGATCGTCGAGCGGCGGCTGCTCGGCCAGGGCTGGACATCACGCCTGCTCCAGGCGCTGCTGGTCGAACTGCTCAGCGACCCGGCCACCACGGCGCGCGTCGCGGCCGCTGCGGCCGAATACCGCCGCCGGCGCGAGCTGCTGATCTCCGGCCTGCGGGAGGAGCAGATCGCACTCTGCGCGCCGGACGGCATCAACATCTGGCTCCCCGTCGAAGACGAAGCCGCCGCCCTCGTTCGGCTGGCCGGCCGTGGCATCGGCGTCGCGGCCGGGCGCCCGTTCACGGTTCGGCGCAGCGAGCCCGGCCATGTGCGGATCACCGCCGGGCTCGTCGCCGGCGACCATCGGCACATCGCACGAGAGCTCGCCGAAGCCGCCACCGCCGGTGGCTGGCGCGGGCCCCGCTGACGCGGCCGGCTAGCGCCTATCTGACGGATCTCCAGTCTGCTCTTGATGTTGGACTTTTAGCGGATATTCGACCACGAGTCCAACATCAAGACATAATCGAGGGGTGAATCCGAGGCATCTCATCCCGACCGTCGACGTACACGCGGCGGGAGAACCGGGACGGGTTCTGATCGGGAGCCATCTGCACGTCAAGGGGCGCACGATGGCCGAGAAGCTCGAGTACGCCCACACGAACCTCGAGTGGCTGCGCCGGCTGGTACTGCGCGAGCCGCGCGGGTACCCGGCGATGTGCGCCGTGCTCGTCACCCCGCCGTGCGACCCGCGCGCGGACGTCGGAATCATCATCTTGGAGCAGGGCGGATTTCGCCCCATGTCCGGCAGCAACACCATGTGCGCGGTCACCGCGTTGCTCGAGACCGGCGCGCTCCCCGTCACCGACAGCCGGCGACGGCTGCTCATCGACACCGCGGTCGGCCTGGTCGAAGCAATGGCCACCGTTCAGCACGGCAAGGTTACTGAGGTCGCCGTCCGCAACGTGCCCGCGTTCGTCGAGGTGCTCGATTACCCGCTCAACGTTCCGCACCTCGGCACCGTGGCGGTCGATGTCGTATTCGGTGGTCAGTATTTCGTCCAGGCACGCGCGTCCGACGTCGGCGTCGAGCTCCGGCCCGCCGCCGCCAAGGCGATCACGCGCGCCGGCGCGCTGATCCGAGCCGCCGCTCGGGAGCAGATCGAGGTCAAGCACCCGGACAACCCCAACATCAGCGACATCGAACTGGTCATGCTGCACGGGCCGGCCGGCACGTCAGATGCGGATGGGCGCAACGCCGTCGTCATCTGCAACGGAGTCGTCGACTTCGACGATCCGCAAACCTGGACCGGGAGTCTCGATCGGTCGCCGTGCGGCACCGGAACCTGCGCCCGGATGGCGGCCAAGCATGCCCGCGGCGAACTCTCGCTGAATTCAACCTTCGTGCACGAAAGCCTGATCGGCACCCGATTCACCGGACACCTGGAAGAAGTCATCCCCGACCATCCGAGGGGCGCGGTTCGCCCTTGGATTGCCGGTAGCGCATGGATAACGGGAATCGGCCAGCTCGTTGTCGACGCCGCAGATCCGTTCCCCGAGGGATATACGCTCGCAGATCTCTGGTCCCCGTAACGGCGCTGCGCCGCGTCCAGCAGCGTTCGGTCGACGGGCAGCGGGGTCGGATCCGCAGAAACGTTGCGGTGCCGCTCACCCGCAGGGGCGGTACGCGCTCCAGCGGCTGACACGGGTGGCTATGGCCGGGTTGGCTCGACCCGTCGCGGGCGGGGCGTGCGACGGGTACCGGGCAGGCGCCGGTGCGCCGGGCCGGCCAGGCTGCGGGCCGGCCAGCGGGCCACCGCGTAGTGCAACATCTCCTGACCGGACAGTTCGCGGGTGGAGTTGCCGATGCGGGCGACGAATTGAGTACCGGCCTGCTTGGGCGCGCGGAGGAACACCGGGCGGCGAGCGGCCGGAACGCGTAGCAGGCAAATCTCGTGCCCGGCGATGCGGTGGAAGCCGATATCGACCTGTGCGGCGGCGGGGGCGCCGAGGGTGGTGCTGAGCAGGTCACGCAGCCAGAGCTGGTAACGGTCGGCGTCGGGCTGGCGCAGCAGCTGGTAGTCGTCGTCCAACCCGAGGACGGTGCCGTCGTCGGCGACCCCGATGAGCAGCGTTCCGCCGTGTGCGTTGAAGAAGCCGGCTACGGCGGTGGCGATGACCAGTTCCAGCCGCGGGTCGCGGGCCTGGGTGTGCCGGTTGTACCGGGCGGTGGACTTGAACTCGACGGTGCCGCTTTCGCCGCCGGCGATGAGCTGGGCCGGCCCCGGTGGTGCGGGCGCCCGGCGGCGGGCGATCCACTCGGCCGCGGCGAGCAACAGGATGGTGCCGGCGAGCCCGCCGAGGATCACCCGCAGCGGTATCTCCCGCGCCGGCTGCCCGAATCCGACTGCCGTCGCGGCGCCGGCGATGACGCCGCCGAGAATGCCGCAGAGCGTGCTGGCGGCGAGCCCGAGCCGCGGCGCGCCCGTCACGCGCGCGACGAGCAGCCGGGCGGCCAGCCCGGCGAGGAACCCGACCGCCACCACCGCGGCGGCGACCAGCAGCAGCTCGGCCGGCGCGCTCACCGCTCCGCACCTATCGTCGGTCTCCGGTTCACACCGTCACGCAATGTCGCCACCCCGAGCTGATCCAACCACGCGTGCGGCGGCCGGCAAGCATGCAGCGACCGTCGACGGCGCGAGGCGACCATGGCCGGCCGGTAACCTCTCGACGATGGATCGCTTCAACGGCCTGGATATTCCGGAGTCGCTGGCCGACGCGCTCGAACGCGCGACCCTCGCGCTGCTCGTCTATGACATACAGGTCGGCATTCTCTCCCAGATCTCCGAAGGTGATCGAGTGCTCGGCAACGTGCTGCGTCTGCTTGCCGCCGCGCGCCGCCAACGGGTTCGCACCGTCTTCCTGCGCCACTACTTCATGCCAACGGAGCTGGCCGGCGTCTACCAACTCCGCCAGGCCAAGATCTGGCAGCACAAGGACCGGGCAGCCGACACGCGGCCCTTGATTGCGCATGGCTCAGCCGGCTTCGAGCTGGTCGACGGCCTGGATCCGCGACCCGGCGAGGCGATCATCGACAAGATCACCATGTCGGCGTTCGAGGGAACTGCGCTCGACATCGTGCTGCGCGACTGTGGCGTGCGTGCCTATCTGATCGCCGGGGTCGCCACCGAGGTGGGCATCGAACCGACCGTGCGGCACTCCACAGACCTCGGCTACCTCCCCGTCGTCGTACGCGACGCCTGCGGTGCCGGACACCCGTCCGCCGGCGAGCGCGCCCTGGCCAGCATCGAGTTCGCCGGCGACGCACTGATCGCCGACACCGACGACGTCTGCGCCGTCCTCGACGCCGCGACGTAATGCGCCGCGTCGCTCCGAAAAAAGTGACATCATCGAGATATCAGCTTGGAGCGAGGAGGGTCTGTGAACGCGACGGCACAGCCGGTCGGACACTCTGGCACAGCTGTAGAGATCAACGAGCGGCGAACCTGGTCGATCAGCGGATGGTTCGGTGTGCTCGGCGTGGCGGTATGCGGGGTGTTGGTGTGGGTGCTGCTGGGCAGCGCAGTCCCCGGGGTTGCCGTGGTGCCACTGCTCGCTGCGGTGGTCCTGCTGGCATGCCTGGTCGTGGTGCCGCCCGGGCAAACCCGGGTGGTGCTCTTCTTCGGACGCTACGTGGGCACAGTTCGCTCGGCGGGATTCGCCCTCACCACGCCGCTGACCACGCGACGAACGGTCAGCATCCGGGTGCGCAACTTCGAGACCAACCGGCTCAAGGTCAACGATGCCGACGGCAACCCGGTCGAGATCGCGGCGATCGTGGTGTGGCAGGTGGCCGACACTGCCCGAGCGATGTTCGCGGTTGAGGACTACCGCGACTTCGTCCGGGTGCAATCCGAGTCGGCGCTGCGGCACGTCGCCAACACCCACCCCTACGACGACCCGGCCGGGCAGGGCACCTCGTTGCGCGGATCCACCGACGTGGTCGCCGACGAACTCGCCGGCGAGGTGGCGGAGCGAGTCGCCGTCGCGGGCGTGCAGATCGTCGAGGTGCGGATCAGCCATCTCGCGTACGCCTCGGAGATCGCCCAAGCCATGCTGCGCCGCCAGCAGGCCAACGCCGTCGTCGCGGCACGCTCGCGGATCGTCGAAGGTGCCGTCGGCATGGTCGAAATGGCCCTCGACCGGCTCAGCGAACACGACATCGTCGAACTGGACGAGGAACGCAAGGCGGCCATGGTCAGCAACCTGATGGTGGTCCTCTGCGGCGACCAGCCACCCTCCCCCATCGTCAACACCGGTTCGCTCTACTCGTGACGTATCCCCGCAAGCAGATCCTGCTGCGGATCGATCCAGCCGTGCACAACGCCCTGGCCCGATGGGCCTCCGACGAATTCCGCAGCCTCAACGCGCAGGTGGAGATGTTGCTGCGCCGCGCGCTCACCGATGCAGGTCGGATGCCCAAGGCGGCCAAACCGATCCCGCGCCGAGGACGACCCCGATCCAGCTAGCGGCAGAATCGCTGCATGCAACCGCGCGACGGGGCTCGTCCTCGACGGCCGGACCGAGCGAGTCGACTGGGAGCAGGCCAAATCCGACCTGGCCGCCGACCATTTCGACAGCGGGCGGTCGGCTGCCGCCTTGCGGCGCTCCTTCGAGCAATCACATCACGTCATAGTCGCCTGGCTGGACGGCCGGATGGTCGGGTTGGTCCGGATGCTCTCCGACGGGTATACAACGCTTACCTGCTCGACGTCTGGGACGCAGTCGTCGCTGCGCGGGCGCGGTATTGCATGAGTCCTGTCGAAGGTCGCTGGCTGGACAACCACGCCAACCGATAGCCGGGTAGCCGCGGCTCTGCCTACTGGCCGGAGTTTGGCGCGCCGCGCTGGCCGGGTACGCAGTGCGTGGCTGCGCTGTGTGTGCCCGAATCCGGCACGGTCTCGGGCAGCAGGTGAGAGGAGCCGATCATGAGTGGTGCACGGTCGTGGCTGTCGATGATCGCGAGCACGACGCTGGTCGCCGGCGTGGCGATCGGCGTCGTGACGGCCGGGCGTTCCGGTCAGCACTCGGCGACTGCCGCGGGCCAGCCGGTCGCCCCGGCGGCCGCGAGCGCGGGGAACTCAGGGCTGCCGTCATGGGCGATCGGCCCGTTCGTCCGCTACCCGGGCAATCCGATCCTTACCCCGCCGATCGTGCCCACCGCGGCGACCAGCTGGGAATGGCCGGAAGCGTTCAACCCGTCCGTGGTCGTGGTCAACGGCGTGTTCCACATGCTCTATCGCGGCGCCGCGTCCGGGAACTACTCCTCGATCGGTGCGGCGACGAGCACCGATGGGTACCACTTCAGGCAATACCCGGGCAACCCGGTGATTCGCCGCACGCTCCCCTCGGAGACCCACGGCGTGGAAGACCCGCGGATGTACTACCTCGCCGGGCGCTACTACGCCTTCTTCACCGGCTACGACGGCACCCACATCAATATCAACGAAGCGGTCTCCTCCGACGCGATCCACTGGCGCCAGCTCGGGCCGGTCATCCCCAACACAAAGAACGCCGCGGTGATCGCGGACCCACAAGCCCGACCGGTGAAGATCGGCAGCAGGTACCTGATGTACTACGGGCAGACCGGCGGCACGTACCTGGCTGCCTCGTCCGACCTGACCCACTGGGCCACTGTCGCCACGGTCAACCCGCACTTCCCGGCCAGCTACAACCCGTTCGAGTTCTGCGTCGCGGTCACCGACTATCCCACCCGGCATAACGCCCGCCCGAGCAGCGACATCGTGCTGTTCGTCGCTGGAGAGCTGATGGGTCGGGGCCGCTGGTACTACGCCATCAGCGAGATCAGCTTCACGCGCCGCGACCTCACCGCGCCGGCCCACCAGCTCCATCAGCCGGTTCTCGCGCCGCAGGCGCCCTACGAGATCTACGGATTCACCCCGCACACCGTGTTCATGAACAGCATCTTGTTCTACCGCGGGCATTGGTGGATGTACTACGGCGCCGGCGACAGCGTCATCGCCCTGGCCACGAGCCGATAGCCCGCCACCGGCGGCGATGATCTCAGGGTTGCGGTCGCTCAGCGGCGAAAACCCTGAGATCATCTCCGATCGTGGAGCCAGCCTTGTCGTCAGCCGGTGCCGCGCGCCGCTCTGTGGCGCAGGTTGCCAACGTCGCCTTCCCGCTGCTCGCCCTGGTCACCGTGGCCGCGGTGTGGGGTCGGCACCTGCCGACCGCGGTCGAGGTGGTGGTAGCCATCCCGCTCGCCGGGGCGGTGCTGGCCGCCGTACACCATGCCGAGGTCGTGGCGCACCGGGTGGGTGAGCCGTTCGGGTCGCTGATCCTGGCCGTGGCGGTGACCGTCATCGAGGTCGGGCTGATCGTCACGCTGATGATCTCCGGTGGCAAGGGCGTCGACACCCTGGCGCGAGACACCGTCTTCGCCGCGGTGATGATCACCTGTAACGGCATCTTCGGGTTGACGTTGTTGATCGGCGCGCTGCGGGAGCGGGTCGCGGTGTTCAACCCGGAAGGCACCGGCGCCGCACTGGGCACCGTGATCACGCTGACGGTGCTGAGCCTGGTGCTGCCGACCTTCACCACGAGCAGCCGGGGCCCGGAATTCTCCCCGGCGCAGCTGACATTCGCGGCGATCGCCTCGATCACCTTGTACGGCCTGTTCGTCGTGGTGCAGAACGTGCGGCACCGCGACTACTTCCTGCCGCCGGTCCGCCCCGGTCGGGCCGATGCCGGGACGGGTGAGCACGCCACTGCGCCGACCGGCCGCTCGGCCCTGATCAGTCTCGCGCTGTTGGCCGCGGCGCTGCTCGGCGTGGTCGGGCTGGCCAAGGTCGAATCGCACCCGATCGAGTCGGCCGTCTCGGCGGCGGGCCTGCCACCGTCGTTCGTCGGGGTGATCATCGCGCTGCTCGTGCTGCTGCCCGAGACGCTCGCCGCGGCCCGCAACGCGGTCCGCGAGCGGGTGCAGATCGGCCTCAACCTCGCGCTCGGCTCGGGGATCGCGAGCGTCGGCCTCACCATCCCGACCATCGCGATCGCCTCGATCTGGCTATCCGGGCCGCTGCTGCTCGGCCTCGGCGCGGTGCAGATCGTGCTGCTCACCCTCACCGCGGGCGTCGGCATCCTCACCATCATGCCCGGACGCGCCACGCTGCTGCAGGCGGTCGTGCATCTGTGCGTATGCGCCGCGTTCCTCTTCCTCGCGGCCAAACCCTGACCGCTCATCCCCCACGGGTGATCTCACTCGGGCGTCGAGAGTCGAGCATGAGGCGTGACTTGCCGACGGGTCAGGCGCGGCGCAGCGGCGCTTGCTGTCCTGGCCGCGGTCGGCCTCGGGCCACTGGCCCACGGCGCGCAGCCGGCGAGCGGCGCGCCGTCCTCGCCGTCGGTTCCGGCAAGCGGGACGCCGACTTCGCCGCCGACCGCGCCCACGTCGCCGACGGCACCCACCAGCCCCGGACAGCCGACCGCGACGGTGACCGTCACGGCCACGCCGACGGCAACCGCGACGGCAACGGTCACCGCGACGGTGACGGCGAGCCACCAGCCGACCTCGCCCAGACCGGCTGGGCCGACCACGACGGTCACTGCCCCTGCCTCGCCGACCCAGACGCACGCGGGCGACAGCGGCCGAAGCTGGATCGCGCTGGTCGTCGCGATCGGGATACTCGCCGCGGCGCTCGGCGCGCTGGCGGTCTATCTCGCCAGTCGGGGTCGCGCGCATCGGCGGATGGATGCAGCCGAGTGGGATGCCACGCTCGGCCCGCTGCTGCGAACAGGACGCTGGCTCACCGACCGGCTCGCCGTCGAGCTGGCCGACCCGGAGCTGGCGAGCGCCCAGGGCGCAGGCAAGTGGGCAGAAGCGCGACCCACCGTGACCGATCTCGAACGCAGCCTCCTCGGCGCCGCGCATGCCGCGCCGGATCCGATGCGGGAGACCCGCGCACGGGAATCGGCCCAAGCCGTCGCCGCGCTGCGCGCCGCGCTGGACTCCAGCGTCCGCGCCGGAGACACCCCGCGGGCCGACGCGGCCCGGCTAGACTCAGCACGCCTGGCCGCCGAGTGCCGCCGGCGGATGGACGAATTGGTCGTCAACCAGCCGCCTCTCACGCCCGGCGCAGGCCCCAGCTGACCGGGGCGTAGCGGAAGAGCAGCCGGTAACCGGCCGTTCCGATCAGCACGCCCGCCGAGACGGTGAGGATGGTGCCGGCGAAACCGAGAAAGCCGGTGCCCGTCGACGCATGCGCGCCGACGAACCTGGTGAGACCGATCAGGCCGACCGCGCCGGGCACGAGCAGCCAGAAACCCGGGAGGAACAGCACGGCGACCGGCGGGGCAGATGGAATCGCCTGGACGGTGTAAGCGGTGAGGGTCATCAGCACGGCACCGACCAGACCGCTGAGCAGGCCGCCGAGTGTTGCGCTGCCGATCACCTGTCCGGCGTAGGCGACCAGCAAGACGGCCAGCAGCCAGCCCAGCGAACCACGTGGGCCGCAGTACAGCAGGAAGTACCCCGCGCCGACGAACAGCACCCCGAGCCACGGCGTCAGCGCGCCGAGGGTGTGCGCGGGGGCGGTCTCCAGCGCGCTGGCGCGTGGCAATCCGACGATGACGTCGGCGGCGAGCACACCGAGCGCGAGCTGGGTAAAGACCATGGCGCCATGTACCAGCCGGCTGGACCCGGCGATCATGTCCCCGGCGGCGAGCTCGCCGACGGCGACGGTCACCACGCTGCCCGGAAGGTAGGTCATCAGCGGAGGCACCAACTCCGTCATCGGCGCATGACCGATCCCGTGAGCGGCAAGCGCGAACACCACCACGCCTACGCCCAGCGCCGCCACCGCCGGGGCCAACACCCGACCCGCGACCAGCGACGCCGACACCAGCACCCAGCAGCCGACCGCCATGCCCAACGCCAGCGCGAGGATCACTGCCAACCAGCCCGGCTGCAGCAGCAGGCTCACGCCCGCAGCCGCGACCCCATGCCCCGCGATGCGCATCCACCAGCGGAACCGCGGCCGCAGATTCCGGATGGCCTCCAGCTCCCACAGGCCGTCGTCCGGCGTCACCGCGGCCCGGCGAGCCTTGTCAGCGAGGGCATACAGCGCGGTGAGCTGATCGAAGCGCAGCGTCGCGTTCTCCGCCGAACGCAGCGCCGTCGCCTCACCGCTACGCCCCTCGACGCCGGGAATACTCACGATCAGCGCGGTCGGGAACACGATCAGCTGGGCGTCCGGCGCGCCCATCGCGATCGCGGCCTGGCGCAGCGTCCCGGCCGCCTCGGTGACCCCCAGCCCGGCGCCCACGAGCGCGCCGCCGAGCTCGGCGAGGAACTCCTGCAGCCTTGCCTGCGGCTCGTCCACCCGCTGACTCGGCATGAGCGAACGCCTGACCGGCACACCCCACCGACGCCATTGCGACACAGCCGACCGTAAACCGAGGCCGCAGCCGACCTGTCACCCACCCCGGATGACCCGTCCGTCCAGCGAGCATGACGTTAGCGTGAGCTATGACGACCAGTCGGATGGAAGCTTTCAGTGACGGCGTGATCGCCATCCTGATCACGGTGATGGTGCTGGAGCTGCGTACCCCGCATGGCACGTCGTGGCAGGCGCTGCGCGACGACCTGCCGGTGCTGCTCGCTTACGTGCTCAGCTTCGTCAACCTCGGCATCTACTGGAACAACCACCATCACATGCTGTCCGTCGTCAGCCGGATCAGCGGCAGCGTGCTCTGGGCGAACCTGCACCTGCTGTTCTGGCTCTCCCTCGTCCCGCTTACCACGGCATGGCTGAGCGAGAACCACTTCGCGGCCACCCCCGCTGCCGCGTACGGCATCGTGCTGCTGTGCGCTGCCCTGGCCTACTACGTGTTGCAGACGGCGCTGCTGCGAGCCGAAGGCAGCGGGTCCCGGCTCGCCGCGGCCGTCGGGTCCGACCGCAAGGGAAAGGCCTCACCGCTGCTGTACTGCCTGGGCATCGGGCTGTCCTTCGTCGACCAGTGGCTCGGCATCGCGATGTACGTAGTGGTGGCGTTGATGTGGCTGATTCCCGACCGCCGCGTCGAACGGACCCTGCTCGGCGACGAGCAGTTCAGCGACGACACCCGCCGCAAGCGGCACCGCTGAGCCGTCGCGACCAAGCAGCCGCTGCCGGATGGCGGCGGCTCGGCGTGCCGCTGCCGGGAGTGCAAGCCCGGCCGTGGGAGCCTGGTCCGGTGATCACCGGCGGCCCCTCCGGCCCGGCCGTGCGCCGGCCCGACGCCCGCCCGGCCCGCAGCCCGGCCGCGGCGTGGGTGCGTGGGTTCTTCTACCGCTACGGGTGGCGGGCGTACGCGCTGCCCGTGCTCAGCGTGGTCACCCTGGTTGCCGCGCTTCAGCCGGCGCACGTGGCTCACCGCGCTGGGACAACGCGGAGCTCCGCCCCGCCGCCGATCACCGCGCGGGCGCCCGCGCCCGCGACCGTGACCGCCACCGCGACCGCCACGGCGACCGCCTCGCCGAGCGGGGCAGCGCAGCCGGGCACGGTCGCGCTGCCGGCCGACCGCACACCGTGCGCGACCAACGCATCGGCCCGGCTGATCCTGGTCAGCGTCTCGGCGCAGCGCGCCTGGATGTGCCAGCGGTCCACCCAGGTCTACTCCACGCTGGTCACCACCGGGGCGGTCAACGTCGGCGACGGCACCCCGCTCGGAACGTGGCACATCCAGGACAAGCAGACCGACCGCTACCTGGAAGGCCCCGGCTACCGCGACTTCGTGCACTACTGGCTGCCCTTCGACGGCGACTTCGGCTTCCACGACGCGGCCTGGCAAACCATGCCGTATGGCGCGCCCGGCTACCGTTCGAACGGGTCGCACGGGTGCGTGCACCTGCCACTGCCCGCGATGAGCTGGCTGTTCCGATGGGTCGACACCGGCACCACGGTCACGATCCAGACCTAGCCGGGGTGCCCGCCGAACGGGGGACATCGGGGTCCACTCGCTGTTCGGCCATGCGGCTGACGGTCCGCAGCGACGGGCGAGTCGATGCTGGATGCACCAACCCGCGATCAGCATCTGGAGCCCCTCATGACGATCATGCCGGCGCCGCACATCGATCGGCGTTCCCTGTCCCGGCTGGCCTGGCCCATCGGCATCGCCGCGGCCGCCGTCCTGCTCTGGGGCGGGTACCGCAACCACTGGTCGTGGACCGGATTCTCCGACAACGACAGCCTGTGGGCTTGGCTGCAACTGCTCGTGCTCCCGTTGTCGCTGGCCGCCCTACCGATATTGCTGCGCTCGCACCGTGAGCTGAGCAGTTCCCGTCGCGTCGTGATCGGCACCGTGATCGTCGGCAGCGGGCTGCTGATCACCTTGGGCTACGCCCTGCACTTGACCTGGACCGGGTTCTCCGGCAACACCTTGTGGGACTGGCTGCAGCTGCTGGTGCTGCCCGTCAGCATCGCCACGGCGAGGTTCTGGACGACCGAGCGGACCATCGAGAGCAAACACCGTCTCGGCGTCGCCGCCCTGACCATCGGGTTCGCCGTATTCACCGCCTGCGCCTACCTGCTGCCGATCGCGTGGACCGGCTTCGTCGGCAACACGCTCTGGGACTGGACGAAGCTGCTCATCGTTCCCATCCTCATGCCGCTCGTCCTGGTTCCCGCGGCGAGCAGGTGGATCGCGCGGGGCATCGCCTCGATCGACGACTCGCCCGATGACACCGCCCAGCAGGTCAGCACCTACCAGGTCGACGTCCCGGACGGCCCGAGCCTCACCGTCCAGGTGATCTGGTCGCCTGACGAGAAGTCCGAACCGCAACTGGTCGTCGCCGAGCGAGCTCGCCCACAGTCATCAGTCACCGTCGGCGGCTAGCGAGAGTCGGCGTTTGACGGCAGGCAGGATGGCGAGGTCGGCGTCGAGCCAGGGCAGGCAGTCCAGCTCGACGCCGGTCAGCAAGCGGAGCTCGTCGTGGTCCGTGCCGGGCCGTGGCCGGCCACGAAGCGCTTCGGCGGCGAAGACGGCCAGTTCGAGACGGTCGTCGATCCCGGCGCGTCCGATGAGCTCGCCGACCCGAACGACGACACCGAGTTCTTCCCGGCATTCACGGACCACCGCAGCCCGCTCCTCCTCGCCGGGTTCGACCTTTCCACCGGGGAATTCCCACCGACCGGCCAGCTGAGGCGGCGCGGCACGACGAGCCGCGAGGAGCCGCCCGCCGCGGACGAGCGCAGCACCGACCACAACCTGCACCGCCTGATCATCGCGCATCGCCCGAATGATCCGACGCCGGAGCGGGCAGTGATCGTTCATGGGGTCGGTGGGAGTCATCGCGGCCAGCGCGGGCGGTGCGGTGCTGCTGATCGTCGTACTGCTCGACATGTTCATGACGATTTTCACGCCACGCCGCCACCGAACTCGGCTACCCGCCGCCGCAGAGTTGGGCTGACGTCACTCGCCGCGGCCGGGCAGGTGTTCCTTCACCTCGGTGAGCTTGTCCCTGATGCCCTTGATGGCGACGCCTCGCGCGTCCTCGTCACCGTGCAGCAACCCCTTGACGGTCTTCTTCATCATCGAGGGACGCACATGCGCCGGCAGCGGGGAGATCTGCGGGTCGGTGACGAACTCCAGTACGACCGGCTTGTCGGCGGCCAGGGCCCGGTCCCACGCCGGCCCGACGGCCTCCGGAGTGTTCACCTTGATTCCCTCGAAGCCCATCAGCCGGGCCCAGTCGGCGGCCGGAACGTAGGGCACGGTCTGGGTCGCCGGATTCTTCGGATCACCCGCTTCGGCTCGTTGCTCGAAGGAAACCTGGTTGAGGTCCTCGTTGACGAGCACCGCGAAGATCAGCGTGGGGTTCTTGCTGAGCAGCTCCTTGGCGTATCGGCGGACGGTCAGCAGCTCGTTCATGCCGAGCATGGAGAACGCGCCGTCACCGGTGAACGCGATGACCGGCCGGTCGGGATGGGCGAACTTGGCGCTGATCGCATACGGCACCGCCGGCAGCATGGTCGCCAGCGTTCCGGACAGCGACGAGCGCATGTTCCCACGCATGGCCACCTGACGAGCCCACCAGTTGGTGGCCGAGCCGGAGTCGGAGGTCATCACGGTGTCGTCCGCAAGCCGCTTGTTCAGCTCGTAGAACACCAGCTGCGGGTTGACCGGATCGGCCTCGTGGTGCGCCCGGTCGTCGAGGATCCGCCACCATGTCTTGACCTCGTCATGATATCTGCCACTCGTCCTCTTCCGAGGTGAGCAGGACTCTCCGTCGTGGGCGTACATGGCCCGCGAGGCGTCGTCGAAGCGGACCTCGCCGGACACCGATTCGGCCAGCGCGCGGCGCGAGCCCGACGCGTCGATGCTCCGCCGGGAGCGCGGCTCACCGGGTACCCGCGGATCGGTCTTGACCGGGACCGTCACCGTGCCGCGGCCCAGCAGCCTGACCATCACGCCTCCTCCGGTTTCCACGTCGGGGCCGTCATCTCAGCCGCACCTGCCGGGTCCGGCGGCACGGGCGAGACCCACACATTCGCGTCATACCCACCGCAGCGTCGTCCTATCACGCTGCACACCGCGTGTCCGGGCGCTCACTCGAGACTGGACGGACACCTGCGAGACTTGGCGAGCGAGTCAGGAGGGAGCGCCCGGATGTCAGCGAACACGGGTTGCAGGAATCGGCGCGTGCTGGCAGTTGCCGCCGCTCTGGTGCTCAGCGCGGGGGTGCTCGCGGGCTGTACCGGTTCGACCGGGTCGTCCAAGCGCGCGTCGGCGTCGGGCACGGCTCCGTCGTCGGGATCGCCCTCGGCGCCGCCGGGCGGGATCGCGCCGGACACCCGGTTCACCGCGCTGTCCGCGAGCTTCCTCACTACTCCGGCCGTGGTTACCGGCACGGACGGGAAGACCCACCTCGCGTACGAACTGCTGCTCACCAACGCCTCTGCCCTGCCGGTGATGGTGAACCGGATCGACGTGCAGGACGCCGCTAACCACCGCGCCCTGCTGTCACTGAACAAGGCCAGGTTGGCCGCCGACGCGACCCCGCTGTCCGGCCGGCCAGGTGACGAGGACAGCGAGGACCCGGCCTCGTCGGCCGCGGCGCTGCGGATCGCGCCGTCGTCGACCTCGATCGTCTGGCTGGACGTAACCGTCGGGTCGGCCGCCCAGGCGCCGGCTCGCCTCGAACACCGGGTCGTCGGCGCGCTCGCCACCCCGGGCGGCGAGGTGCCGTTCGACAACCTGATCGGCACGATCGCCACCGTCACCCGGCCGCCGGTCGTACTGAGCCCGCCGGTGCAACCCGGCACCTGGTACATGAGCGAAGGTTGCTGCAGCGACGACACCCACCATCGGCGCGGGCTCGCACCGATCAACGGCCAGTTGTTGGTGCCGCAGCGCTACGCCATCGACTTCTTCAAGCTCGACGCGCAGCACCGGACCTGGGTCGGCGACCCACGGCGGCCGTCGAGCTACCTGTCCTACCGGCAGCCGGTCATCGCGGCCGCCGACGGCACCGTGGTGGAGGCCACCGACGGCATCCCGAACAGCACCGCCCTGCCGAACCCCCCTAAGCCGCCGCCGATCCAGCAGACCGTCGGCAACCACGTCATCGAACAGATCACCCCAGGCGTCTACGTCCTCTACGCCCACTTCGACCCGGGCTCGGTGAAGGTGCACGCCGGCCAGCACGTCAAACGCGGCGAGCTACTCGGGCTGATCGGCACCAGCGGGAACTCCACCACGCCACACCTGCACTTCCAGATCCTCGACACGCCGACGTTCTTCCCGACCGACAGCAAGCCGTGGGTCTTCGACCGGTTCACTCTGATCGGATCGATCACCAAGCGGCTCTGGGACGACAACCTCGGCCTCCAGCCGACCGGTGTGCTGCCGTTCGCTCCGGCGAGCGCGCCGGGCGAGCGACACGACCAGCTGCCGCTCGACCGCACCGTCGTGCAGTTCACGAACTGACCCGCGTCACTGATTCCAGCTACCCGGTCGCGGGGTCGAGGGTCGCTGTCTCGGCGTGCGCGGCATCCCGCACGTCGCTCGGCGCGCAACCGTATGCGGCGCGGAATTGCCGGGCGAAGTGTGCCGGGTCAGGAAGGCCGACCAAGGCGCCGATCACGTGGATGGCGTAGGTGTGGGCGGGGTCGGCTAGCAGCCGGTGCGCCGTAGCGAGACGCTGCCGGCGGATGTGCGCCGCGACGCCGGATCCGCCGTTCTGCCCGTCATCGGAGAGGAGCGCGTAGAGGCTGCGGCGCGAGAGGCGCAGCGCGGCGGCGACGCTCTCCGGAGACAACCGCGGGTCGGCCAGATGCGCCTGAATGTACCGCTCGGCTTGCAACCGCCTGGCCGGGGCGAGCGTCGTGCTGGCGATGTCGCCGCCGGTCATGGCGCGCAGCAGGAGGCTGATGAGCGCGGTCCAGGTGGCGGCGAGCTCCGCGGCGTCGGCTCCGTGCAGCTCCGCCAGGTGGCCCGACATGCCGGTCAGCGCGGGCCCGACCAGCGCAGTCATGATCGCACGTGGCGGATCGGGGTGCCGGTCGAGAAGTCGGTCCAGTTCGGCATCGGTGACGGGCAAGCCCGCACGCGGCAGGTTGACCTGGATGCCGTGCAGCCCGCCGGGCGCATGCCAGGTGCCGCCGGTGCGGCCGAGCAGGGTCGTCGCGCCGCCGTCCAGCGAGAGAACGTGACCGTGCCAGCGCGCGGTGCCGCCAGGCGTCGGGGCGATCATCGCGAGGCGGAGCAGGTCGCGCGTGGCCGTGGCCTGCCGGTCCCACGCGCCGAAGGCCCGGTCGCAGCGAACCTCGACGATCTCCAGGCCACCGACGGCCAGCGCGTCGGCGCTGGCGTGAAAGTCGGGTGGCGCGCTGCCGTGCGGGGTCAGCCGCATCGGCACGTCGACCGCCTCGCCGTACCACGTGCGCCAGTAGTCGAACCGATCTCTTGGTGGCACTCCCGCCGTATCGAAGCGCTGGTACTCGCAAACGCCCGTCATGACGGCCCTCCTCCGCTAACCCCCGTGCTCGCCGATCAGTGTGGCCCGACCGGCGGCGGACGGGAAGAACGGCCTTTGATCGGGTGGGCGGCTGCGGTACTCAGCGTCGGGGCTGCGCGGCGATCAACCGTGCGGCGACGACGAGGTTGTTCAGCGATTCGTCGCCCTGTTCATAGGCGCAGGTGACGAGGACCAGCGTATTCGCGGCGTCGCGGGTGAGCGCGTTGAGTGAACCCGGGCCGCCCTTCGGATCTTGGCTGACTTCGCTGACCCGATAGCTGAGCTTTCCGGCGGGCGTGATCAGGTGCACCAGGTCGCCGACTCGGGCGGCGGCGAGCCGGTCGAACGAGCAGATGTGGTGGTGGCAGGCATGTCCGTAGACGGCGGTGAGCTGCCGGGTGGCGGACGCGGGCGCGGCGGTCTGGGTGATCCAGTCGGCCACGTTCCACGCGGGCGGCTCCACCTGCCCCCAGCTGCCGTCCGGCTGGATCGGCGCGGTGAGCCGGCCGACCGCGGTCTGCAGCACCGGCGTCCCGGCGGAGGTCACGATGGCGAGCCAGTTGGGAGCCGCGGCCGGAACCTCACTATCCGCGGATCGCGACCCGGTCTGGCGCGGGGCCGGCGGCATGTGCGTTGCTGCTGCCGGCGGCGGCGTATACGGCGCGTAGCTCGGTGCCGGCACGGCGGGCGTGGCGTCGGCGTGGCAGGCGGCCGCGGTGACGAGCACCGCGGCCGCTATCCACGCGGCGCAAACGCTAGGAGCGGGCACCGCGACGGAGCCGAGGAGCCACCAGCCCGCCGGCCAGCATAAGCAGGGCCAGGCCGGCACCGATGAGGGGTAGGTTGCTGCCGCTGGACGGTGGCAGACTGTCGCCAGTTGCGCCGACCGGTAGCCCGGACGGTGTGCCGTTCGGCGCCGGCGGCGTGGTGTTGTTCGCCGGCGTGGCCGGCGTGCTGCAGCTACCGGTGTTCAGCGAGTTGCTGAACGTCCAGCTTCGGGCCTGCTTGCCGGGGAACGCGTACCCGCCGGCAGGGCTGGCGGTGTAGACCACTGACTGGCCGGGCTTGACCGTTGTGCTCCCGGACGGGCTCGACACCACGCCGGTCTGGCTGCCCGGGGTGACGACCTCGTTCTGCTGCTGGCAGGTCGGGGTCGTTGCCGCCGGCTCGACCGGCGTCACCGTGCGCGATACCGGAGGCGGTGACGGGCAGTCGTCCGGGTTGAGCGTGTCAGTGAACGTCCAGCTTCGTGCCTGCTTGCCGGGGAACGCGTACCCGGCCGCCGGAGTGGCGAGGTAGGTCACCGAGTCGCCGGGCTTGAGCGTCGTGCGCCCGGACGGGCTCCACACCACACCGGTCTGGGTGCTCGGCGTCACGACCTCTCCGCTCTGGATCGTGTCCCGCCGCTCACCCAGCGGACGGGCTCCACCACACCGGTCTGGGTGCTCGGCGTCACGACCTCGTCCGGGCTCTGGCAGGTCGGGGTGGTCGTCGTCGGCTCAGTCGGCGTCACCAGCTGCGTGCAGTCGGACGGGTCGAACCAGTTCTTGAAGAACCACTCGGTCTGCGCGCCGCTAGGGAAGGTGTAACCCTGCGCGGGGGTGGCGTGGTAGGTCACCGAGTCGCCGGGCTTGAGCGTGGTGCTCCCGGACGGGGTCCAAATCACCCCGGTCTGGGTGCTCGGCGTCACGACCTCATCCGGGTTCTGGCAGATCGGTGTGGTCGTCGTCGGCGCGCTCGGCGTGACACTCGTCGGCGGTGGCGTACAGTCCCGCCCCTCGAACGACGCGGTGGTACTGTCCGTGCCGGATCGGCCGTCGGCCCAGGTCATGTCGAACGTGACCTGGCCGGCCGGCAACGACTGCAGGCTCGTGCGGATCGTGAAGCTGCGGGTGCTCTGGTTCGCTACCAGCCTCGGCCCGTCCGATAGGCCGTTCCAGGTCATGGTCACGTACATGTCGCCCGACGGTCTGCGCTCGATGTTGCCGAAAAAGCCGACGATGACGGCCTGGTCGGAATTGCACCCAGATAGCGCCGATGCATGTACGTTCCACGCTCCGGCCACACCGGCGCCGGCGAACAGCCCGAGAGCGAACATGCTGACGCCGGCGAGCGCGACCGGAATCGCGATCAGCCGCCGCCATTTGCCTCGGGAATGCGTCGTGGGGGGGCGCTCAACGCCCCGCCCCCCGTCGTTGTCTGCGGACATGGTTTACTCCAATCCGACCATGGAGGCCCCGTTGTAGCCGCCGCGGGCGACGCCCGCAGATCCAGACCTCGACGATGGGCGCGCGGGTTGCCGATGCCAATAGGCGCAGGTCCCCTTTTTTCACTGGAGCTAGGTCCGGGCCCGGGGCCGACACCACGGACTCATCGACATTGCTCGCGCCCGGCTCGATGGGCGCAGCGGCGACCGCCCCATCGCCATAGGCTCGTCGGCCGCGCGCATCGGGACGCGCGAAACCACTGCTACGGGGACTTAGACCGGCTCGCCCGACGAGAGGGTGATCTCGCCTTCCAGGAAGGACCTGCCCGAATTCTGGTCGGATTACGTGCCGCGGATGACACGTCGCGTTGAACTACAACGTCGAAGTCTTCTCATCAGAGTGACTGGTGAGCCTGCCGACGTTGCGGCGCGTCGTTGCGTGGACGTGCGTGCTGCCGTCACAGAGACCCAAGTCCTGTCGCCGTGCCCGCCAGTCAGCGACGGCCAATCCACCCGCGGTTCGGCCGGCCGGCCGACCCGTTGCGCCACCGGCAGTGGGGATCGTTGCTGCAACGGGCCGCACCCGGCGGCCCCGCATCGCATGGAGGTCCCCTTGAACAGCACCAGTGCCCGGCGGGCGCGGCGGATCGTGGGCGGGACGCTGCTCGGCGTCGCGGCGGCGGGCGTCGCCACCGTCGCGCTCACGCAGTCCGCGCACGCGACTCATCGTCCGGCAGCGAACGACAGGAATGCCGCGAGCGCCGCCGCCGACACCACCACGGTGAGCGTTCGCGGCCCGGACCTGCCCGGGCTGCACTCGGCCTTCGTGCCGCGCGTGCAATGCCCGGGGAGCCATCCCTGGCTGCTGAAGAAGCAGTTCAACGAGGGCAGCGGCTTCCGGATCGACCCGGGCGTCGAGTTCACCGGCTACAACCCGGGCTTCGACGCCGTCGCGATGAGTTCACTTCGCGTCCCCTACACGAAGGACAAGGTCCAGGGGCACATGCGCACCGGCATCAGCGGCGACCGCGACGTCATCATGAACTCGGTGACGAACTGGAGCCTCGGGCCAACCGGCTGGACCGTGACCATTCACTGCACCTCGAACCCGGCAGACGGGAAATTCGAAGGACCCGTCAGCGACCCGTGACCGCCTGCCGAACCGAGCAGGAGTTCGCCAACAGAAGTGTGCTCGGTCGGTCCGGTGCCGGTCCACCCGTGCTGGGGGACATCTCGTTTCGCGCTCGTCCCGGTGATTTCGTGGCCCTCGTCGGCCCGTCCGGCTCGGGCAAGTCGACCATCCTGCGGCTGCTCGTCGGCCTCGAGTCACCGGAGAGCGGGAGCGTCCACCTCGACGCCAAGGACCTCGCGACCCTTGATCTGCGGGCGGTCCGGCGGCAGATGGGTATCGTGCTGCAGAACGGCAAGCTTGCCTCGGGCAGCATCTACCAGAACATCGTAGGCTCCTCGCCGTTGACGATGGATCAGGCCTGGGAGGCCGCGCGCAGCGCCGGGCTGGACGAGGACATCGAACGCATGCCGATGGGCATGCACACCATGGTCATGGAGGGTGGAACAGGCCTGTCCCGCGGTCAGCGGCAGCGGCTGATGACCGCCCGGGCCATCATCGGCAAGCCGCGGATCCTCCTCTTCGACGAGGCGACGAGCGCGCTGGACAACCGCACCCAGGCAGTCATCAGCGAAAGCCTGGACCGCCTCAAGGCGACCCGGATGGTGATCGCGCACCGCCTCAGCGCCGTGATGAATGCCGACCAGATACATGTCGTGGAAGCCGGCCGCATCGTCGAGTCCGGCATCTACGACGAACTGATGCCGCACGACGGGCCGTTCGCCGCGCTCGCCGCCCAGCAACTGGTCTAGCGTGCCTCGCGACGGTGATCAAGAGGGAGAAGTGGCTGCTGAAACGACCACTTCGCCCTGTTGATCAAGGACCGATCCGGTAAGCGAACGGCGCTGTCCGGTACCGCCGGCCACCGTGCCCTGCTTGTCGGCGATCCGCGGAACGGCCAGACTGGATGCACTCGCCGTACGGGGGGGCGATGACCGCAGACAGGCCCTAGGGACAGCGATGAGTACAGCGGGGCAATACCGGCGTGTGGACAGCCGACGCGACGAACTGAGGCTTCTCCGAGGTGAAGCTCACCATCAGGCTGAACTGCTCTGCCTCGATGAGCGACGGCCGCCGCATGTCGTGACCCGGCGTCAGGCGTCGCGGCGCTGCATCAAGTACGCGCCGATCGCGAGCGGCACGGCGAACCACAGGCAGAACACCCCGAACCCGACCCACGGCGTGAGGTGGCTGCCAGTCTGTTGGGTCGCGTAGATCGCCTTACCCGCATTGCTGGTGAGGTAGCGGTCGACCGTTTTGCCCGACTTGCCGAGGACTAGGGGCATGAACGGTAGAACGAGCTGGAACGCGACCGCGGTAGTGATCGCGCCGGCCGTGTGCCGCACCAACAAGCCGATCGCCAGGCCGAAGAGCCCGCTGCCGGCGAGGTACAGCCCACCACCGATCACCGCGCGCAGCACACCGGGGTCGGTGATCGACGCGGCCATACCGGGATGCGTCATCAGCGACTGGCCGAGGAAGAAGGCGACGAACGAGGAGATCAGCCCGCTGACGAGCGCAATCACCAGGAACACGCCGATCTTGCCGGCGAGCAGGCGCATGCGCCTGGGTACCGCGGCCAGCGAGGTGCGAATGCTGCCGCTGGAGTACTCACTGGTGATCACCAGCGCGCCGAGCACCACGATGACCAACTGCGCCATCTCCAACCCGGACAGGCTGGTGCCGACCGGATCGAACGTTCGCCTGACCTGAGCATCCATGTTGGGCCAGGAGCTGTTGGCGGCCTGGCAGCTGAGTGTGCCGAATCCGACGCTCACCAGGAAAAGGATGAGCAGCGCCCAGCCGGTGGAGCGGACGGAGCTCAGCTTGGTCCACTCCGAACGGAACACGTTCCCGAAGCTCGGCGTTGTGTGCGCGGCGACGAGCTGCGTCGGCGCGGTGATTGTGGTCATCGGCTCGCCTCCAAGACCGGACTGTCCGCCGGGGACGCTGCGTGGTAGTCCACGCTGTCGTGGGTGAGTTCAAGGAACGCCGTCTCCAAAGAGGCGTTCTGCTGGTACAGCTCGTAGATCGTGCACCCATGGGCAGCAGCGATGTCGGCGACCTCCTCGGTGGACAACCCGATCACGTCCAGGTAGCCGCCCACCTCGTCGACCCGGTGGCCGGTCTGGGCGATCGCGGCGCAGAGCACGCCAGTTTGCGGGGTGCGGACCCGCACCACGCTGCCTGAGCTGGCAGCGACGAGCTCGTCCATGCTCCGGTCGGCGATCAGCTTGCCCCGGCCGATCACCACGAGGTGTTGCGCGGTGAGCGCCATCTCGCTCATCAGGTGGCTGGAGACCAGGACGGTGCGTCCCTCGCCGGCGAGCCCCTTCATGAAGTTGCGGATCCACAAGATGCCCTCGGGGTCGAGTCCGTTCACCGGCTCGTCGAACAGCAGCACGCCGGGGTCGCCCAGCATCGCGGCCGCGATCCCGAGCCGCTGTGACATGCCGAGCGAGAACCCGCGGATACGCTTGTTCGCGACGCTGGTCAGCCCCACCATCGCGAGGACCTCGTCTATCCGCCGCGACGGGATGCCGTTGCTCTGCGCGATGGCCAGCAGGTGCTTGTAGACGCGCCGGCCGCGGTGCACGTCCTTGGGATCGAGCAGGGCACCCACCTCGCGCAGCGGATGCTTCGCCTCTGCGAAGGGGCGACCGTTCACCAGCGCCTGCCCGGCAGTCGGACGGTCCAGACCGAGGATGCAGCGCATCGTCGTCGATTTGCCGGACCCGTTCGGGCCGAGGAAGCCAGTGACGAGCCCCGGCGACACCGCGAAGCTCAGGTCATCCACCGCCAGCGTCTGGCCGAATCGCTTGCTCAGACCACGAATCTGGATCACGTGCCCTCCTCCTACCTGCAGGCAACTGCGGTATTGCAACGCCGCCACCGACCTCTGCGGGCAACGGGTTGGCGGCACCGCACTCGCCACACGCGGACCCTGCGCCCCTACGGTGCCCATCGCATAGGGTCATGCCAATGGGCCTAGGTCGCGTCTTGCCGCGCAGGCTCCAGGTCTGGTGGGTACGCGACCTGCCTGCTTGTCGGCGATCCGCGGAACGGCCAGACTGGATCCACTCGCCGTACGGGGGGGCGATGACCGCAGACAGGCCCTAGGGGCGGCGATGAGTACAGCGGGGCAATACCGACGTGTGGACAGCAGCGTGGTTCCCGCCCGTGACCGCTTCGAGCTGTGGCGAACGCGGGTCGCGCCGCTGCGTCTGGAGCCGATCGGCACGCCGCCGCGCGACTTCCGGGTCACCGGCGAGTCGCTGCGGATGCGCGATGTGAATGTGATCGAGATGAACCGGGATGCGGCGACGGCCAGCTGGGGGCGGAGGTCGGCGAGGCCGAGGGCCGGCTGCGGCTCATGGTCCTGGCCCCGGCGCCGGTGGCTACCGCACACTGGCACGGTCAGGACGTGACGCTGACTCACGGTGGTGCGGCGCTGGTCGGCAGCACCGACGGCTGGTGGCGTGCCCCCGCCGGTCTGCGGGGCATCGAGTTGGACCTGCCCGCAACCGTGCTGCCGATCACCGACGCCGAGCTACACCGGGTCAACGACCCTTACCTGCTGCTGACCAACCCGGTGCTCAGCTCTCTGGTCCGCCCCGCCCTCGTCGGGATGGCTGGCCGGCTCAACACCCTGGTAAACGCCGATCCGGTCCAGTTCGCCGCGGCCTGGACATCGCTGGTCACCATGCTGGTGCGCTCCATGACCGGTCACGACCTGAACGGCGTCGAGCTGGCTCCGGCCCGGCGGGTGCAGGCACGGCGGTTCATCCGCGCGCAGTTGACCAATCCAAACCTCTCCCCGGCGGACGTCGCGGCCGGGCTGTACCTCTCCCGGCGCAGCCTATACGAGGCCTTCGCCACTGATGATCAAGCTCGGGCCGGACACGGCGTCGCCGCGGAGATTCGCCGGCTGCGCCTGGAACGGGCCCGCGAGCTGTTACTCGACGCGACCCGCACCGACACCGTCGCCGACATCGCCGCCCAGGTGGGGCTGCCCGACCCAGCCCACTTCAGCCGCGCATTCCGGGCCGAGTACGGCCACAGTCCGCACGAGCTCCGCGCTCACCCTCTACGCGCTGGTACACAAGATCGCGGCGACGATCAGCCCGATCCGGGCAACATGGTGTAGCACGTGCTTGGCGGTCTCGCCGAGCATGTGTCTCCTGGGGAACTGGGCCTAGGTCGAGCCGCCGATCGGCCGGCTGGCTGCCCGGCGCTCAACCCGGCGATGGCCCGTTCGTACGACCGTCGCGCGGCGCCATAGCGGGCAGGCTGATGGCTATCAATCAAACCGCAGCGCCGCACCAACCAGCGCTCACAACCACCAGAAGGAACACACCATGAACCGCAGCATCAAGATCGGCGCTGCCGCCGCGACGCTGGCCGGGATCGCCCTCGCCGGGGCGGGCGCTGCCAGCGCATCGGCAACCCAGCCCGAGCGCTCCGCCGGACAAACCGCGACACAGGCCGACCCACCCCCTCGGGATGTGTGGGTCAACGCCGTCGTGACGGAGGTGAAGTCTTGGGGCGACGTCGTCATTCCGTCCCTCACCTGCCCGAAGCAGCACCCCTACCTGGTCGACCAGAACTACTCCCCCGGGCGGATCGTGCCGCGCGGCGTGCAGGTCCTCGAACCGGGTGGCGTAGGGGTGACCATCCCGTTCGTGCAAAAGAGGGTCCCGAACGAGCCGGGCTGGGTCATCGGCACGTCCGGCGCCGGTGCCATGGCGACGAACTATGGCTTCTCCGATGTGAAGCTGACCATCAGGCTGCACTGCAGTGCCAGCCCTACCGACGGCTACTGGGCGCCCTGATCCGGCGACCCGCAGCCCGGCAGGGACGATGTCACGCGTCGTCCCTGCCGGGCGGTCGGGGTTCACGCCCCGCCGCCAGCAACACCTGACCAAGCCGCCGCTCGACACAGCGCGTCGCGGCCACGGTCGAGGCCATGAGTGTCAGGTGTCGCGGCACTGCAGGATTAACGCGCCGGCCACAAGCGCACGACGAACCCTAGGCAGAAACCCCGAGCCCGGCCCACGGGGCGAGGTGGCTGGCGGTCTTGTGGGTCGCGTAGATCGCCTTGCCCGCATTGCTGGTGAGGTACGGTTCGACGTTCTTGCCACACCTGGCGAATAGGCCCGGCATGAACGGCAGAACAAGCTGGCACGCGACGGCGAAAGCGATTGTGCCGGCGGTGTGCCGCTCCAACAAGCCGATGGCTAGTGGTCCGTCGTTGATTTGGTCTGGTGGAGCACTTCGCGGCCGCGTTGGACCTTGGCGATGATGTCGTCGGCGGTGGCCTTCCAGATGAATGGCTTGGGGTCGATGTTCCAGTGCTCGGCCCAGGTGGTGATGGCGTCGGTGAGGTCGGCGACGCTGGTGAATCGGCCTCGGCGCAGCCGCTTGTCGGTGAGTTCCTTGAACCAGCGCTCGATCAGGTTCAGCCACGAGCTTGAGGTCGGAGTGAAGTGCAGATGCCAGCGGCGCCGATCCTTGTGCGCGAGCCACTTGGTGATCTCCGGCGCGGAGTGGGCGCAGAGGTTGTCCAGCACCACGTGCACGGCCAGTCCGCGCGGGACCGAGGCGTCGATCTGCTTGAAGAACCGCAGCACGTCGCTCGCGGCGTGATGCTTCTGCAGATCGGTGAGCGCTTCACGGTCGCGATGTTCGTCGCCGCGAACAAGTCGATCGTGCCGTTGCGCTTGTCGTCGTGGGTCATCGTGCCGGCCCGGCCCCGCTTCATCGGCAACAACGGCTGGGTGCGATCCAGTGCTTGACATTGCGTCTTCTCGTCGAAGCTGAACACCACCGCCCGCGCCGCGGGTTGAGATAGAAACCAACAACATCAACCAGCTTCTCCTCGAACCGCGGATCATTGGTGATCTTGAAGCTGTCCACCTTCCAGGGCTTGAGTCCATGGTCCGCCCAGATTCGGGCTACCGCGTCCTTGCCGATCCCGACCCGCGCGCCGAGCGAACGCGTTGTCCAGTGCGTCGATCCATCGGCAGGCCGCTCATGCTGGGTCAGGAGCAGTACCTCGGCGACCGTGCCCGCCGGCAGCGACGACTTACGCCCGCGGCCCTTCGCAATCGTCCCGACCCCGCCCGGACCGGTCTCGGCGAAACGTGCACGCCATCGACGCACCGTGTCCGGTCGACCTCGCAACGGCGCGCGATCTGCTCATTGGCCAGCCCATCGGCCGCCATCAACAGCGCCTTCGCCTGGACCACCTTGCGATGCGACAACGTTGTCGACCGCGTCATCCGCATCAACTCGGCCCGCTGCTCAGCACCCACCGGCAACGCAAGGTATAGCCCACCACCGATCACTGCGCGCAGGAGGACAACGCCGCCAGGCGCCGATCCGAGCGTCGCGCAGTAGAAGTAGAGCACGGGGTTACCGACACGGCCTAGCGTCGGCGAGGGCCGGTATGCAGCATCAGGGTGACGGCCAGCCCGATCCGGGCGACGTGGCATAGCACCTGCTCGGCGGGCTCGGCGAGCAGCCACACCAGCGCGGATATTGACCGGCCCAGACGACCGCGCCCGCGGCGTTGGCGGCGAGGAAATGGCGATAGCGCACGCCCACCCAGCGGTAACACTGCTCGCACCGCCCCCCAAAACGAGGCCGCCGCGTGAGAGCGCCCGGCAGAACATGGGCCGCCTGCGGAACAGGGCCTAGGTCGAGCCGCCGACCCGCCGGTTGGCCGCCTTGGCGCTCAACCGGGCGGTGGCCCGTTGGCCGACCGTCCCCAGGCGCCGTGGCGGGCAGGCTGATGGCTGTCAATCAAAACCGCGGCGCCGCACCAACCGGCGCTGACAACCACCAGGAGGAACACATCATGAACCGCATCACCAAGATCGGTGCCGCGGCTGCGACGCTGGCCGGGATAGCCCTGGCCGGGGCGACCGCCGTCAGCGCATCGGCAACCCAGCCCGGGCGCTCCGCCGGGCCACCCGCGACCCAGACCGGCCCGGAGCCTGAGGATATGTGGGTGGACGCCTTCGAGGCGTCGGTGAAACCTTGGGGCGGCGTCGACATTCCGGCCCTGACCTGCCCCCGCTACAAAGGGTATCTCGGAGGGATGCAGCCCCGCTACCTGGTTAACCAGGTCTACTCCCCCGGACGGGCCGTGCCGCGCGGCGTGCAGGTCCTCGAATCGGGTGGCGTAGGGGTGACCATCCCGGGCGTGCAAACCGGGAACTCCTATGGCATCGTCATCGGCACGTCTGGCACTGGTGCCACCGCGACGAACTGGGGCTTGTCCGAGGTGAAGCTGGTCATCCGGCTCCGCTGCACCGCCGACCATGACCGCGGCTACTTGCAGCCCTGACCCCGCGACCCGCATCCCGGCAGGGACGACGTCACGCGCCGTCCCTGCGGGGCCGTCGAAGTTCACGGCCAGCCGCCAGCAACACCTGACCAAGCCGCTGCTCAACACACCGCGCCGCGGTGAGGGTGTAGATGACGTCTGCGCCTAGCGGCACTGCGACCTGGTCACCAGCGACGGCGCCGCCGCTGCAGCTCCACCCCGAGGCGCTGTAGCCGGGCGGCCCACCCGACTCGCTCAACCGGTAACTTCCCACCGGCACCACCGCATTCGTGCGACGCGTCGCCACTCGCCCCGGCGATAGTGACCGGACCGGCCGCGCTCAACGTCCAGTCCCGCGGCGTCGCGGTACTGCCGGTGGCGTCGTTGTAGACCGTCTTGACCAGCGTCAGTACCGCTGGGTACCCGGTTGTGATGGTGACCAGGCCATTGCCGCTCGTGCACCGGTCGAGAACTCGGTGCCCGCCGGCCCGTAGCCGCTGCCACCGCCACCGCCGTGCTCAGTTGCTCCGCCGGCACCGCCGTAGAAGCCACCGCCGCCACCGCCGCCGCCTTCTACCTGGCAGGTTAGGCCGCCGCACGGGTCGGCGCCGTCGCTGCCGACGCGCCGGATCGGCCGCTGCCGCTCTTGCCTGTCTCGTCGCCACCTGAGCCGCCGCCGCACCGCCCGCTGCCATCGGCCAGGCCACCGCCGAGCCCCCGCTGGCCGGCGCGAACGGCCCGCACAGGAGGAAGACGTGATGGGAGTTCCCGCCGCCCCCGCCGGCGACGAGGACGCGATTTGGTGAGCCCTGCGCCGCCGAGACGCACGTCGGAGGCACCGCCGCCGTTGAAGCCACCCGGCGCGGGCGGGGGCGCGGCCCCACACTGCGTCGTATGGCCTTCACCGCCGACCATGATCGTGAACGTTTCGCCGGGAGTGACCGCAAGAGTGGCTGTCGCCCGCCGAGCCTCGGCGGAAACGCGGCATCGCCGCCGCCCTTACTCCGTAGACGTCGAATGTCGTCTCGATAATGCCCGCCGGCACCGACCACTGCTGCGCCCCACCGGTGTAGTCGAACGTGTAGGTGATCGGCCGATGCCGGCGGGGCACTCACACACAGGGTTAGCCCGAGCACGGTCACGACCAAGCGACGCCGCGCCGGATCGCCGAGCAGGTCGACTCTGCCCGTCCATGCCCGCCATCTCCTGCCCTCGTGGTGGCGCAGCTTGCCGGTACTACAGCCCGGGCGGCGCGACGGATCCCGCCAATAGACCCGCGGCCTTTCTCGAGGCGCCGGTGCACACGAGGAAAGGTCTGGCGTCCCGAGGTGATCTCGAAGCGCCAGACCCTGTGGGTGTTGCGGCGTGCTAGCGGTTGAGCATCTCGTCGATGAGCTTCTGCAGCTGCGGGAGCTCGGCTTGCGGGATCATCCCGGACGGCTCGCCATCCGCGGTCCCCATCTCACCGGTCGCCTCTCGTCGGCCGGGAAGACCTTCTTGTAGTCAGCCTCGACCGCCCGGTAGGTGGTGGCGGTGAGCTGGTCGCCGTCGCTGTTGTGGGCGCGTACCGGCTGGGTGATGCTGACGTTGCTCACGTGGTAGGTAGTGCCGTCCGCGGTGAAGGTGTAGTTGGCGGTGATGGACATCTGCCGGTGGGAGGCGACGATCCAGGCCACCTTGCTGGGCGTGGCGTTCACGGTGACCGTGTCCTTGCCAGTCTGTTGGGTGCTCCACTCGTACTCGCCGGTGAACTTGGCGCTGAACTCGAGGTTGGCCATCCCGGCGGCGACCTCCACCGATCCGCCGAGCGTCCAGCCGGACTCGGTGGTGTATTCGGTGCTCAGCGTGCCCTTCTTCGCCGGCTGGTCGCTCTTTGCGGCGATGGCCGGGCTCACCACCTGTGGCGGCGACTGGCCGTAGGTCACCTTGTCGTTGATCGTGGCCGTGTTGCCGTCTTTGACACCGGCGTAGGCCAGCGAGCCGCCGGCCACGCCGGCGACCGCCAACGCGCCCGAGCAGCGCGGCGGCGATCAGCCGGGTCCTGGTGAACTTCATGATTCTGATTTCCTTTCGGGTGGGCCGCTAACGGCAGCCGATGGGTATGGGGCACTCAGTCCGTGGCTCGCACGTGGGGTGCAAAAGGCCGCGGGCTGTGCCGATGCTTGGGTGGGCCGCAACTCAGTGCGTCGCGGGCGTGTCCTCGTAGCCGTTGGTGAAGACCGTGGCCGGGCGCGGGTCGGTCGGGTGGCGATACCGGGCATCGGCACGGTCAGGTTGGTGAGCTTGTACTTGAGCATCCCGTTCTGCCAGGAGAACTCGAAGGTGCCGGTGACGTGCTCGACCAGGTTGGACTTCTCGATCCAGCCGGTCTTGCCCGGCTCCACCTCGACCCGGAGGCGAACTCGACGCCCTTGCTGGTGCCCTACGCGTGCCCGCCGATGACGCTGACCGTGATGCTCGCGTTGGCGACCTTGAAGAAGTCCGGCTCGGCCTTCATCGACAGCTCCGCCGACAGTGAGGTCCGCTCCGCGTTCACCGTGCCCGAGGCGTCTTCCAGCTCCGCCGGGGCGCTGCTGCCGTTGATCAGCTTGGCCGAGGCCTGCACGGTGTCCGATTCGGTCCAGGTCTCCGGCGCGGTCTTGGTGAACTTCTAGTCGGTCGCGTCCGCGTCGTGGAAGTGCGAGATTAGCTCGGCTGCCCCTTTCGGGTTGGTCTCGGCATCGATGGTCAAGGTGGCGGGCTTGGACAGGAACGCATCTACGCTGTTCGGCTGCGCGCCGCGCTGCCCCTGCATGTTGAATGTCGCGGTGGAGTTCACGAAGCTGTTGCTCGCCGGGTCCCAGTCGCGGCTGAAGCTGGTCAGCACGTCCCACTGGTTGGCGTGCACCCGTACCAGGTGCTTCTTGCCGTCGTGGTCGGTGAACGTGTAGCTCACCCAGGTGTCTGGGCCGCTTCGGGTGCCGCCGCGGTAACGCCGCGAGCTTCTGCATGCTCATGCGCTCGCCGGGCTGCACGGTCTGCGCCGGTGGCGCGCCATACGGCCAGCCGGGGATCTTGACCCACTGCCCCGTTCCCAAAATACTGCTGGGCCGAATTGGCCGGGTCGAACGTGAAGGTGTACGGCGTGTTGTTGTACAGGTAGAAGTGGTAGAAGGTGGACTCGGCCTGTGTGGCCGTCGCCTGCGCCGCGGCGCTCGCGGCGGAGCCGTGCGCCGGGGTGGCCAGCGCCGACGCCGACGCCGGCCAGGATGGCGCCGCCGACTACGGCCGCGGCCACCTTGCCGGCCATGGTGTTGGTAAGCATCAGGTTCTCTCTTATTGGTAGAGGCAACCCCGACCGGGGCCGCGTGGTTGTTGACTCCCACTACGGCGCCGGTCGCGCGCCGCACCCGACCAGTGGGCGCGCAGAGGGATCCAGGTCCCCGACCCGTGGCGACCTGGGTCTATTGGCAGGCTCGGGCGCCCCGGTCATCCTGGTTCAAAGCACCGATCCGGGGGAGTCAATGCGAGCCGAGTCTGACGCGCCGGCCGGCACACCGGCCGCTGAGCAGCCGCGCCCACGACGACGGCGCCGGCGAGCGCTGCTGGTCGGCGGGGTCGTGGTCGTCGCGGCGGCGGCGGCATTGCTCGCTGCTGATCTTTCCCAATCGCACCGCACCCACGCCGCGCACGCGAGGCCGGGCAACCCGCCGGCCGGGTCGCTCACCCAGGGCTTCGACGTGTACAACCTGAGCGGTGCACCGCTGCAGCTGGTTTGGGACCGCGATGCCGCCTCCACCTGGGTGGATGGCCCGCTGAACAAAAACTGGGTGCACCCAGGGGAGGCTCAGCACTTCGAGGGCGTCTTCCTCTTCGGCATCAACTCTCGCTGGCGGATCCACTACGGCGTCGGCGTAGGCGGTCGCTGGCTGTCCGTCGACATCGACATGCTGATCACCGGCAAGAACACCACCGCCACCGGATGCGTCGACGCCAGCGGCCTTGCCTGCGTGGCCCAGTCGCGCAGGGTTCTGCTCATGGACCCGACGACGACCGTGCATGACATCCCGGCCGGGCAGGGGCAGCAGCAGGCGGCGCTGCTCAACCAGCTGTGCGTCGATCCGACCGCCGCGAAGTGCACGTTCACCCCGACCAAGCGGCAACGGACCCAGGGCGCATGGCACGTCATCAGCAAGCCGGTCTCCAACCGGACCGGTACCGACACCACCACCGTCTACCGCGAGGGTGACGACTCCAGCATCACCAACAGCATCGGCGTCGAGCTGTCGTTCACGGGCACGCTGTTCAAGCTGGTGGAGACTACGCTCACCGGCAAGTACCAGCATGAGTGGACCGAGAGCCACCACTTCAGTCAGGAGGTGACCATCCCGGTCAAGACGGGGTACAAGGCCTGGCTGGCCGGCACCAACCCAGTCATCCGTGACACCGGCGACTTCACCGTCACCATGGGAAACACCACCTGGCAGCTGCGCGGAGTGTATTTCGACAGCCCGGACCCGTCCGGGAAATCCGATTGGCACATCTTCGAGGAGCCGATCACCGGCGGCAAAATCAGTCAGGTCTCGTAGCCACCACCCACCGCACCGGAACTGCCGGCACGAACACCACCCTCGATGGCGCCAACACCGGCAGACCCGCCAAGGGAAAGATCGCGGCCTCGACCGGCACACCAGATCCATGTCGTGGAAGCAGGCCGCAACGTCGAGTCCGACACCTTCGACGAGCTCATGCAACGCAACGGCCCCTTCGCCGCGCTCACCGAACGTGATCTTGTTGCGGATCTGTCGCTCATTGAACGGATTCGCAACAAGATCGTCGACGACGATTTCAGGAGCCTTCCTTGATCTGAAACAGCAACGCGGCTTCGCTGGCGTCGGACCTGCAGGCCAGCGCCCCGCAGCGCACCCCGCTCACCTGCCCGATCACGTTCGCCGGGACAGGCCCCACATCAGCTGGGTCGGAAAGCCATTCGCTCGTGGTGAGCCGCCACACCCGTTGCCGTACAGCGACACGCGCGCGCACCAACAGTGAGCCGTTTCGATCCTGGTTGGACGTCGATGTGATGTCGATCATGGACGGCGTGGTGGCATGACGAAGATCGAGGCTCCCGGTAGGGAGGTGATTGCTCAAGATCACGACCTGCCAAGGAGCCTCGATGCGACCTGTTCGCCGCGCTGGCCGGTTGCCCGACCCGCGGTGCTGCTGCGCGCCCGACCGGGCGCCGTGTTGATCCTGGACGGCACGCTGATCGTCACCGACCGGGTTGCCGAGCGTGCCTACTACTCGGGCAAACACAAGCACTACGGGGTCAACGTGCAGCAGTTCACCGACGGCACCGGCGCGCCGATCTGGTCGGGTCCGAGGCTGGCCGGCGGCACCCACGATCTGACCGCGATCCGCGCCACCGGGCTGCTGCCCACCTTGGACTGGCTCGCCCGGCACGGCGTGGTCGTGCTGGCAGACAAGGGCTACTAAAGGCATCGAACATGGCGTGCTTACCCCGTACAAGGGCCGCGAGCTCACGCCGCCCTACCGGCAGGCGAACCGCGCCCACGCCGCGCTGCGTTCGATCAGCGAACGCGGCTTCGCGCTCGAGAAGAACTGGCGCATCCTGCGCCGCTACCGCCCCAACACCGACCGCATCGGACGAATCGTCAGCGCAATACGTGTACTCGAAAACACCAACTGACATCAGGATGGAAACAGCTCAGTAGAGCACGCCTCCACCCCGGCAGCAGGACACTGCCCACCAATCCCCTTGCGACACCGGGTCGACGTAGGCAAAACCTAGCGCTTCACTCGCTAGTCGACGACAACCGTAAGATCATTGCGGTCCTTGGGCACACGACGGCGGGCCCGCCACTTGACCAGCACGATCGCCGCGATCACCGCCACGGCGACGGCCAGCCCGATCCAGGCGACGTGGTGCAGCACGTGCTTGGCGCTCTCGCCGAGCAGCCACACCAGCGCGGTGATCGACCCGGCCCAGACGACCGCGCCGGCCGCGTTGGCGGCGAGGAAGTTGCGATAGCGCATACCGAGCCAGCCGGCGATCGGTCCGGCGAAGATGCGCAACACGGCGATGAACCGGCCGAACATCACCGCCCAGGCGCCGTACCGGTCGAAGAACCGCACCGCCTTGGCGACCTTCTCCGGACCGGCGTGGCGGGGGAAGCGCCGGCCCACCGCGGCGAAGAGCCGTTCCCCGTACCGGCTGCCGACCCAGTAGCCGACGCCGTCACCCAGGATCGCCCCGACCGCGGCGGCGAGCGCCACCGCCCACACCGGCGTGTCCCCGGCGACGGACAGCAGCGCCGCGGCAATAAGGATCGTCTCACCGGGCACCGGCACCCCCATGCTCTCCACACCGACCGCGGCGAAGACGACCAGGCAGACGAGCCAGGCAGGCAGCGAGGTGATGAAGCCGAGCATCCGGTCAGGCCCGTTCGGCGGAGCGCGGCCTGGTGGAGAGTTGCTGGATCGCCGTGACCGTGCGGTGACCGGCGTAGAGCGGCCCGTACGGTCCTTCCACCTCGAGCAGCTTCTGCCCGCTCCCGTCGCTCAGTTCGACGACGCGGACGGTGAGTCGCCGGCGGACCCGGACCTGCGTGCTGAGGGGCAGGGTAGTGAAGAAGTTGAGCGGGACGCTGCCATGCTTGCCTGCTCCGAACACGTAGAGGCCTTGCCGGCCGACTGCCAGGAACACCCGAGGCGGCAGGCCGGTGCGGCGCTCGCCGTAGTCGGCGCCGGCCTCCGCCCCACCGATGGTGCCGACCGCATCGCCGATGGCGCCGCCAATGCCGCCGATAGCGTCGCCGGCAAGAGAGCCGACGTCCATGCCGATGAACTGGCGCAGCGCCCGGCCGCGCGGAAAAAATGCGCCGATCACTTCGATCGGGTCATGAATGCCATCGCGGATCAGCAGTGCTTGCGCCGCGCGTCGGGCCTTCTCCTGATTCATACCGCCTCCTCGGAATCGATGCGCTGTTCCGGTCACGCGCATCCATTCCAGAGTGATTGGCACTGTTACCGACGCCAATGGGCCCAGGTCGCCTCTTCTCCTCTTGATGTTGGACTTGTGGCGGATATATTCGACCATTAGTCCAACATCAACAGCGAGGCCAAGGACCCGTCAGGCCGGCCGGAGCGTCACCAGCCCCAGGTTGCGGCGAAGCGACTCGGCCAGCTGGACGCCCGACGGTCGGGGATCCCGCTGCGGCAGCCAGCAAAGGCCGAATCACCGACCAGCAGTTGACCGCACTTCGGTCCTCCGGAAGTCCCAGGGACGTCGACGACAACGCGCTGTGGAGGCCGAGCGGCAGGCGGGTGCGTCGGCGTGCTCGCCGCCGAGCCAGAGGACGCTAGGGTCACGCCGATCATCAGTGCGCTCGCGAGCGCCCAATTCCGCTGCATCGCCCAGCCCGCCAAAGAGTGCCCGGCCCAGCGTCGACCCACAGCGACCCAGACGGACGGCAGGCTGCACGGATCGTCAAGGTTGGCAAGGCATCAGGGCCGGCACAGTGCACGCATTGGCAAGTCCCGCTGCCGGGTCGCCGTCAGGCGGCGGCCGCCCTGGACCCAGGTCCCATCGGCATAACCGACGCCGGTCTAGTGCCTACCCGGCCGGTCGGTGAGACGCTTAGCGCATGACTCCGCCGGGAGGCGGACGCTCTGCCGTGCTGCGCACCCTCGGTAGCGGTCTTGGGCTGCTGGGGGGTGCCGCGCTGCTGGGTGCCGGCATCGAGATCGCCCTGTTCGTCCAAGAGGGCGGCGATCTGGCGTGGCTGCTCGTCCTCTTTCCGGTCGCCGGCCTCGTCTATGTGGCCGCTGGGCTGGTCGCCTGGTGGCGCCGGCCCAGCAACCGCATCGGCGCAATCCTTGTCGGCGGCGGTCTGGTCTGGATGCTCGCCGCACTCGGTGGCGTGGACATACCAGAGCTCGCGGCCGTGGGCGTGGTGCTGGCGACCGTCGTGCTGGCCGTGCCGGTGCATCTGCTGCACGCGTTCCCGTCCGGACGGCTGCGGACGCCGATCTCCCGATGGACGGTCATCACGGGCTACGCCACCTGCCTGGTGTTGCAGGTTCCGGTGTACCTGTTCACGCCGGCGAACAGCCCGAACGGCATGCTCGCCGCCGCGGACCGTCCCGGCCTCGCGACGGCCGGCGTGTGGCTGCAGCGCGGCGTCGGCATCGCCGCCATGATCGTGACCGCGGTGCTGCTCGCCGGCCGGCTGCATGCCGCCAACCGCCCGCAGCGGCGGGTGCTCGCACCGCTGTACGGATATGGGATCGTGGCGGTGCTGCTGGTTCCACTGCTGCCGGATGCAGTCGTCCCGCTGAACGGAATCTCCACCGCGCTGTCCAATGCGCTGCAGATTGGCCTGATGAGTGGGATCCCGATCGCGTTCAGCTGCGCCATGCTGCTCGGCGGGTTCGCCCGCACGAGCGAGGTGCAGGAGCTCGGGGCGTGGCTCGGTACCAGTGTCGCGGCCCGTCCCCCGCTTGGCCGAGCACTCGCCAGAGCGCTCGGGGATCCCTCGCTGCAACTGCTGTTCTGGGCCGACGACCGCCGCGACTACGTCGACGTCGACGGCCACCCTGCCGCGCTGCCGGCCGCCGGCTCGGAACAATCCGTGGTCGACGTCGCACTGGGCCACCGGCGGATCGCCGCGATCGTCTACGACTCGACGCTGATTGAGGACGGCGAACTGGTGCGTGCCGCGGGTCGAGTGACCGCGCTGGCCATCGACCGGCAGCGACTCACCGCCGAGCTGCTGGCCAGCCGCGACGCGCTGCGCGCATCACGGGCTCGGATCGTGGAGACCGCCCTGCAGGAGCGGCGGAGGGTCGCCCAGCAGCTGCACGACGGGTTGCAGGGTGAGCTGGTGCTGCTGGCCCTTCAGGCGCAGCAGCTGGCCGATTGCCCCAGCGACACCGGGCAGATCACCGCGTCGGCGACCGCACTGCGGCGCCGCATCGATCTCGCGGCCCGGGAGCTGCGTGAGCCGGTGCATGCGGTGATGCCGGCCGCGCTGGTCGAACGCGGGCTGGCCGCGGCGACCGATGACTTGGTCATCGGATGCCCATCCCGACCCGTCTCGACCTGAGGCTAGACGGCGCACTGCCCGCGAGCGTCGAGGCCACTGCGTACTTCTTGCTCGCCGAGGCGCTGACCAACGCGGTCAAACACGCGCACGCCAAGACCCTGGACGTGCGGGTCGCCCGCGCCGACGGCACCCTGCACATCGAGGTCGCCGACGACGGCGTCGGCGGAGCGGCCGCCGGGACCCGGGCTCGGGCTGCGGGGCATGGCAGACCGCGTCGACGTGCTCGGCGGCCGGCTGTGGGTGAGTAGCCCGTCCGGCGAGGGCACCCGGCTGACCGTGGAGCTGCCATGCGAGTCGTGATCGGCGAGGACGAGACCCTGCTCCGCGAAGGGCTCGAGCTGGTGCTCGACCGCGGCGGCTTCGACGTCGTCGCCACGGCCGGCGATGCCGACGAGCTGATCGCGCAAACCCGCGCGCAGCAACCCGATCTGGTGATCACCGACATTCGGATGCCGCCCGGATTCACCGATGAAGGGCTGCGGGCCGCGCTCGCGATCCGCCGCGAGCTGCCGCACATCGCGATCGTCGTGCTCTCCCAGCACCTGCAGCGCCGATACGCCCTCGAACTGATCGCCGACTCCTCGGTCGGCATCGGCTACCTGCTCAAGCAGCGCATCGCCGATGTGCAGACGTTCTGCGACGACCTGGCCCGGGTCTGCGCCGGCGGCACCGTCCTCGATCCGGAAGTGATCGCCCTGATGGTCGCCCGAGCCCGAAGCGACCACGACGCGCTGGCCCGGCTCACCGCGCGCCAATCAGAAGTGCTCGCCCTCATGGCGGAGGGACGCTCCAACGCCTCGATCGCGCGCCGGCTCTCCATCACTGAAAAGGCCGTTGTGCAGCACGCGTCGCACATCTACCACGAGCTCGGTATCGCCGTCAGCGACGACGACCACCGTCGCGTACTGGCCGTGGTGCGCTACCTGTCCACCGCACACTGACCCGTTCGACCGCTCGAGTCGACTGCGCGACGCCGATTGGTGGACGTGCCGACGCGACCCAGGTCAGGCCGCGCGGGCACGCGCGTCCCCGGCGAAGCATCAGAAACGCCACAATCATCCCGCTCTGGCGACCGAGTCGACGCGCCGGCGTCGGCCGGTCGGCGGGCATGCACGTCGGCTGGTGAATCGACGGATCGGCCGACCGCCCGCGGTGGCGGTCTCGCAGACGGTGGGGTGCGGCCACAACAGGGTGGCCACATTCATGACGGGATTGTCCAATGGCGGCGTCGAGCAGCACCATCGCGTGGCGGCTGGCCAGCCCGGCCGGCGCGCTGCAGCTGGCCAAGCTGGGCGCGGTGTTCGTGTTCGGATTCGGCGGGGCGCTGATCACCGTTCAAGCCGGTCATGGCCTGTACCTCGCGATGATCATGGCGGTTCTCTCGTCGCTGGGCGGGGGGATCGCGCGTGACCTGCTGTTGCGCGACACTCCGCCGACCACTCTGCGTTCACCGGTCTGGCTCATCGCAGCCATCCTCGGCGGGGCGGCGGCCTTCGCGCTGCGCGCCCAGCTTGATGCCATCCCGTTCTGGCTGATCACCACCGTCGATGCCGCGGCGCTGGCCCTGTTTTGCGCGGCGGGTGCGCTGAAGGTGCTCGACCATCGCGACGGCGTGCTGGCCGCGGTGGTGCTGGGCGTGGTTTCCGCGGTCGGCGGCGGCATCGTGCGCGACCTGCTGTTGGGGCACGTGCCGTACGTGCTTACCTCGTCCCTGTACCCCGTGTCGGCGGCCGTGGGCGCGGCGGCCTTGGTGGCCGCCGTCAAGCTGGGCCGCGGCCGCTGCCTCGCGCTCATGATCGGGATCGTCGCCTGCTTCGCGTTGTGGATGCTCAGCGTCTGGCAGAACTGGAGCCTGTGAGCCAGCGCGATCGCGGCCCGGCAGGATTACCGGCTTCGCCGCCGCCCCGCGAGCAGCGTCAGTGTCGCGCCGGCGGCCAGGAGCAGCGCCGCCACGGCCAGCTGAGGACGCACCGGTGTCGCCCCGGTCGCGGCGAGCGGGACGGCGGGAGTGCTCGGCGCCGGCGGCGAGGGCGTCGGCACGTGGGTCGGGGTGGCTGGGTGAGTCGGGGTGGGCGTCGGCGTGGGCGTCGGGGTGGGCAGTTGACGGATGGACAGCTCGAAGGTGTACGTGCCCCAGTGCGCGCCGAAGACGTTGTGCTGGCTGGCCGGATCGGTCATCTCGTCGGTGCCCCACACGGTGTCCGGGTCGGCCGGGTCCGGGACCGCACCGGCGTAGTCGCCCCACCGGCAATACGGGTCCTCCGGCGGTGGGTCACAGCGCCCGTCCGGAGCAGCGCTGGTGGCGAGGGTGAGTTCGGTGCCGGGTTGGCCGGCGACGCTGGCGCGGATCTGTGACGGCTGATGCGGCCCGCCGACGTTGTAGTCGATGATCGCCTGGTCGCCGCGGCTGGTGGGTGAGATGGCGGCGTTGAACGCCCACAGGCCGGCGTCATCGACCGTGCCGTTACGCACCAGTGCCCGGGTCTGCGGGTCGATCGCGTACCAGGCGACCACTGAACGCCCGCCGGGCCCGGCGATGGTGTGCTGGGTCCAGATCAGCGTTCGGCCCGGGTCCGGGGCGGAGACGGCCTGGGTGAGCCGGGTGTCGCTCGGGTCGAGCAGCCGGTCAGACCCCTGCTGCGGGATCCGGGACGGCACGGCAAACGCGGGCACCGGCACCAGGCCGTCGCGGACCAGCTGGGGCCGATCGGGCGGACCGGCGACGTGCCACAGGCTCAGCTCGTTCCCGTGCTCACCGCACAGCTTCGGGTCCAAGCGGTCCGACGGGTCCTCGTACGGGTCGGCGACGCACTGCGCGGCGACGATGTAGCCGGCGTCGGTGTCGTCGATGGGCACCACCGGGACGGGGGTGAACAGCGGCCGCCCGGCCGGATCGGTCAGCGGCTGCGTCGGGCTGCCGAACGAGGTGACCCGCGGCCGGTCGCAGCCGCCGGCAACGGTCTTCGGCTTGCCGACCACCCAGATCTTGCTCGTCACTATCCGGTATCCGTCCGGCTCCTCCACGGCCAGGTTGGTGCCGATGATCAGGTGGTTGGCGTCGAAGCCGAGCTTGGGGAAGTCGTCGACTCCGGTCGCCGGCTCGGACGGGATGTCCATCCGGCACCAGCCGGTGGCCAGATCGCTCGGGTCGGCCGTCTTCGACCAGGCCAGCAGCAGCCCGTTGTGCGTCGACGGGGAGTTGCTCAAGATGACGAAGTACCAGCGCTGGGCCTGCCGGTCCCAGGCGATCTGCGGGTCCTGCAGCGACGCGTACGGCGAGACGATGCCGGTGAAGAAGCTCATCCCGGTGGCCATGGCCACCCGCCGCAAACCTCCGGCGGTGCGCCGATACACCGCGAGGCGCGGATTCACCGCCTGGACGTAGAAGGCCGGGCTCACCGCGCCGGTCGGGTCCGGCGGCTCGCCGAACACCTCACTCTCGGCAGCCGTCATCCCGGACGCATCGTGCACGGCAACCAGCCGCAACGGCACATTCGCCGTCGCCGCCGGGGCGGCGAGCATGGCTACTACCGACAGGCTGGCCAGGACCGCCGCCACCCGTCGAAACTTTCCCGGCACGGTCCCAGGCTGCCAACGGTGGCCCCAACAGGCAAGGCGGCGCAGGTCGCGACCGCAACTGGACCTGGGTCCAGTCGCGCCGTCGGCCGGTCGGCGGGGCTGATCATCTGCGTGGTCAGTCGTCCGGTCGACCGTTCGAGCCGCCGCCCGATGAGACGGTTATCCGGACAACAGCGCGGCCCGGATGGTCGCCCCACCAATCAACCAACACAGCAAGGAGTTTCTGTCATGCCCAACCGAAGGATCGCCGGAAAACTGGCCACCGCCGTGCTCGGCGGCGCGCTGCTGGCCGGAGTCGGCGCCGGCGCGGCCCTGGCCACCCCGACTCACCCGCCGCAGGCCCAGACGACCGCGGCGGCCACGTCAGCGGCGGCGGGCGACCCGCAGGGTCCCGATTGCGCGGACGTGCAGAATGTCCGGTGCCGTCTGATCTACCTGTACAACAACACGCCGTTCACATTCACCTTCGAGCCGCAGTGGTCGAACATCAACTACCTGGATGGCAACCAGTGGACACCCATCGGCAATCGGCACTGGCATGACATCCAGCCCGCCTGGGCTTGGGGCCAACCGCCAAAGACGCTGCAGCCAGGCGAAGTGATGCGTATGTCCAAATCCGGCCACTCAACCTACGATCCTTTCGACGGCCACAACGTTTGGCTGAGCTACACGTTCACCGACGCCGACGGCAAGCGGCATCTGGTGCAGGTGCACGACGACGCATCAGACATCCTGAGCAGTTTCAGCGCGGATTGGGATGGCAGCAAGTTTGTGCAGACCACCGCGACGTTCAATATGCAATGGCAGCCGGGTGCTCCGCCCAACTCGGTGGGCGCGTTCATGACCAAGCCGGCGGAAATCACCATCGACGCGAAGACCAACCCGAACGGCGCGGCGAACGCGATGAAGCTCTTCGACGGGGCGACCAACAAGTCCTACAAGCTGACCGCCCCGCCCACCTGGTCGCAGTCCGACCCGGTGCAGGGCTCCGCCAAGCTGATCAACTGGAGCAGCTCGGAAGCCTGGATCAAATCGACCACCGGCACGCTGAACGGGCAGAGCAACTCACTATCGGCGGAGTTGAGCTGGGAGACGAATCTGAGCCTGCTCGACCTGGCCACGGTCACCGTCTCGGCCTCCGTCGAGGGTGGCCACCAGTGGGGGTCGACGGACGAGGTGCGAAACGGCAACCAGATGAGCGTCGACCCGGGGCAGGTGGGCTGGTTCGTCAAGACCACCCAGGTGCAGTCGGTCACCGGTGACTTCAACTTCACCGCCTACAACGGCGCCGCGAACTACCACGTGACCAATGTGACCGTCTCCCAGCAGGGCGTGTCCAGGACGACCAACGGCATCCCGGTACCGGGCACCGGGTTCACGCCGCACGTCGAAACCGGCCCCATCGCGCCACCCCGCTGAGCATTTCCGCAAAGCTGACCCGACACACCCATCCACCAACCAACAACCCGCATTTCAACCCGAATTCACGCCGCCACCGGCGGCACAATCACGAAGGAAGACATCATGAAACTCACCAAGACCCGGCTGGCCGCGGGCGGCGTGCTCGCCGCCTTCGCCGTGGCCGGCGTGGTCGGCGGCTCGATCGCCTACGCCTCCGCCACCCAGGTCCCCGGCGTCACCATCGACGCCAAGGCCGACCCCGCCGGGGCGGCCAAGGCAATGCAGCTGTTCGACACGGCCACCGACCGGTCGTTCAACCCGACCATCGACACCGTCTATTCGCAGACCAAGTGGGACCTGGCCAGCGCCTCTTCGATCAACAACCCACCGAACTCCGGCAAGGACGTGGAGCAGGACCTCGAGGCCACGCACACCGAGACCTCCAGCTCGTCAATCGGCGGGTCGGTCGGCGGCGGCTGGGAACTCAAGGCGCTCGGCTTCGCCAACGCCAAGGTCAGCGTCAAGTTCAGCTACGGCCACCAGTGGGACAGCCAGGTCAGCAGCGCCACCACGGTCAGTGCCAAGGCCAAGCCCGGCAAGGTGGTGTGGATCATCGCTTCGAACAGTGAGGTGACCTTCTCCGGCGACTACACCTTCACCACCAACGGCACGAAATACAAGGTGACCAACGTGCAGATCACCGAACCCGCTCCGCAACCGGGCAGCGGCGGGGACAAGCTCACCGCCACCACCTACGCCGTCTACGAGACCGACTACGGCACCGTGCACGACACCGCCGACATGGCCGCCGCGGAGGTCACCGACACTCCGCAGGTGACCCCGACCGGTGAGCTGCCCCAGCTGAAGACCATCACCGACCAGATCCCGACCCTCAAGATCGCCAAGTAACCAGCCCGCGACGGCCCGACGCCCAGCCACCCGGCGGCGTCGGCCGTCGCCATGCATAGCCGCGCCCGGGGTCAAGACGCGACGTAGGTCTATTGGCATCAGCGTCCGCGCCGGTCACCGTCAACACCATGTACGTCCGAGGTGCCGGCTGGCGCCGGGCGATCGCGACGGCCGCGATCGCCGTCGCGGCAGCGCTCGTGCTGGCCGGGTGCACCGGCGGCGGCAAGCAACCGGCGACCGGCTCATCGGCCGCCGCCGGCCCGTCGACCGCCGCCGGTGCCTCCACCGCCGCCGCGGCCAAGTCGTCGTTAAGCCGGCTCGGTGCGGTCGGGACGGAAGCTGGCGTCGGCGCGAACAGCGGCGCAGTCGGGTATCAGGTCGTACCAGCCTCCGACCGGGCGCAGCAGGCCGCACTCATGCGGACCAACTGCGAGAACCCGGTCGCGGGCGTGACGTGCGTGTACGCGCCCAGCGGGCCGCTGCAGCATGTCCTGGGTCAGTACCAGCTGCTGGGCCACCCGTACCCGGTGTGCGAGCCGTCCGGCTTCGAGTCGGTGAGCCGCTCGGATACCAGCGAGGTCAGCAACAGCCTGGGGGTGAGCGTCTCAGTGGAGGTCGGCAACATGGTCAAGCAGGCCTGGGAAGGCTCCTTCAGCGAAACCTGGACGCAGAGCCAGACCACCGAGCTGGAAGACGAGCTCGAGCTGCCCCCCTACACCTGGGGGTACATGTACCGGGCGGCGCCGATGCTGCGCACCACCGGCGACGTGATCATCCGCAGTTCAGCCAATGCGTACTACGACAAGAGCGCGTCCTACCAGCTGGTGGGCGTCAGTTTCGACGTGCCGGACACCGCTCCGGGCGATTCCGGCAAGGTGGCGCTCGCCTCGCGGCCGATGACCGCGGCGGAGAAGAGCGCGCAGTGCTCACCGCAGGCGATCGCCCGTCGCAAGGCAGGCGGGCAATGAGCGGCTGGGTGCGGCGGGCGCGGCTGTGCGTGGCCGCCCTGGGGCTTACCGCGGCCGGGCTGGTGGCGGTGCCCCCCGTGGCGCCGGCGGACGACGCCCCGGACGTGTTCAGCATCCGCAACCTGACGCAGTACCCGCTGATCGTCACCGACGTCCGAGTGGCGAGCGGAAGGAATTTGAGCTACGCGTTCTCGAACTCGTTCCCCTACCCGGGCCAGGCTGTCCAGCCAGGCCACGCCGCCACCATCGACCTGTCGTTCTGGTACAACGGGCCGGCGGGCAACATCATCGAGAACCAGGCGTGGGTCGACTACACAATCGGCCGGGGCGGCCCGGCCGTCCACGTGTACATGTGGAACAACGGCAAGGGCTGGCCGGGCCACCAGACCTACTACGACTGCCACACCGACAGCCCGGCCTGGACCTGCCACGTGCCGGCCTATTCCAATGCCGGCGACGTCATCGACACCACCAGCCACGACACCGTCGTCCCGGCCAGCGACCCGACGCTTCAGGCACAGCTGCTGCAAGCGCTCTGCCAACCCGACAACCCCGCCGTGCACTGCACCTTCACCCCAACCAGCAAGCAGCTGCAACCGACGACACTGTCGATCGGGCACCTCGGCGACGACCAGTACAACTACACCGGCGAGAAGACCAAACACGCCTGGACCCAGGGCTGGGAGACCGGCACCAGTTACAAGGTCGGCGGCTCCTGGTCCCCGGTCGACATCGACGTGGAGAAAGTGGTGAAGGTCGAAGTCAAGATCACTTATGAGCACGAGTGGGGCACCAGCCACGCCGACAAGATCACCAACGGCGTTTATATCGACCCCGACAACGTCGGTTACATCACCGCGGACATACCTGCCCTGCAGGTCAGCGGCAACTTCCGCGTCGGCGTCGGCAATGACTGGTGGACGCTGCAGGACATGACCTTCACTACGCCCGACCAGAAGCCCGGTGCGCCGTCCGGCGTGTTCGACTGGTCCCCCAAGGGCAGAGAACGCCTCATGACCGCTGCGGAGAAGGCCGCCCCGCCACCGACGCCGTAACCCCTGACCTGCGCCTCTGTGATGATCTTAGGGGTTGTGATCGGACAGCCACCGCAACCCTAAGATCATCTCGCCAGGGACAAGGGATCGGTGTGGTCCGCTCCCGCTGGTGCGTCCTCGCTGGCGCAGCGCTCAGCGGGTGATGGTCACCTGCTGGGTGAGCGGCAGGTGGGTCGAGGAGTCACCGACCAGGACGGCGTACCGCTCGGGGGTGACGGTCCACCTGCGGGTCTGCGGGTTCCACCAGGAGAAGCTGTGGCTGTCCAGCGTGACCCACACCCGCGCCGTCTGGTGCGGCCGCAGCGTGACCTTGGTGAATCCGCGAAGCTGCCGGGCAGGTTCGCCGGTGCTGGCCGGATCCTGCACGTAAGCCTGCACGACGTCAGCCCCGGTCCGGTTGCCGGTGTTCGTGACGTCCACCGACACCGCGGTGCCGCTGCCGCTGCGCCACACCCGCTCGTTGCGGAACGCGAAACTGGTGTAGGACAGGCCGTACCCGAACGGGAACATCGGCCGGATGTTCTCGGTGGAGTACCACCGGTACCCGACGAGCAAGCCCTCGCTGTACTCGACCCGGCCGTTGGCACCCGGCCACTGAGCCGGCGTGCTGTCGGGCACCTGGGCGAGGCTGGTCGGGAACGTGACCGGGAGCTTGCCGGACGGGGTCACGTCACCAAACAGCACGGCGGCGATCTCGTTGCCGTCATCCTGGCCCGGGTACCACGCCTCGATGACGCCGCGCACCTGCGCCAGCCACGGCATGGTTACCGCCGAACCGGTGTTGAGCACGACCACCGTGTTGCGGTTGACTGCAGCAACCGCGGAGATCAAGTTATTCTCGCTGGCCGGCAGATCGATGTTGGACAGGTCGGCGCCTTCGGTCTCGTAGAGGCTGGCGAAGACGACGGCGACGCGGGCGTTGCCGGCGGCGTTGACCGCCTGCTGCAGCAGCCGGGCCGGTGCGGTCGGCGTCGCCCAGCCGAGGATGAACGTCGCCGTGCCTGTGCTGGGCGCGACGTAGTCGACCTCGATCGTCGTCGTGCCGGCCGGGAGCTGCACGGTGGCCCGGTCGGTCCCCGCGCCGAAGAACCCTCCACTTCCGGCGATTACTTGCTTGCCGTTGATGAGCACCGTGGCCTGGCCGGTCAGGGTCATCGACAGCTGGTACGTGCCGCTGCTCGGCAGGTTGATGCTGCCGGTGATCTTCGCCGACCATCCGGTGGCGGTCACCCCGGGAGCCGGCGAGCCATTCCAGTTCTGGTTCAGGTTCGCCAGAGTCGCGGTAGCCGCCGGGGATCCGGTCGTCGTGGCGTTGTTGTAGAAGGCCGCGGTCAGCCCGCCCGGGAACGCCGAGGCCGGCACCGTCGAGAGTGGTCCCATCACCGGGACGTCGCCCTGGGCGTAGCTGACCGGGACGCCTGCCTTGGCCGCGCGCGCCTTGATTCCCTGTATCGGCGTGACCGTGTACGGCGCAATGACGCCGGCGCTTCCGCCGCCGCTGGTCATCGCCGCCGACCCGGCGTCAGAGCCGAGCACGGCAATGCCGTTGCCGGACCCACCGGCCAGCGGCAGAACGTTCGCGGCGTTCTTCAGCAGCACCGTGCCGTTCTCCGCAACCGTCCGCCCGACCGCCGCGTGCGCCGCGTTGGTCACCGTGTCGGTGAGCGACCCGGTCGATGGGTTGGTGAACAGCTTGAACCGGAACATCTCGGTGAGGATGCGGCTCACCATGTCGTCAAGCTGCGCCATCGGCACCTCTCCTGCGAGGACCGCCTGCTCGAGCGGGTCCCCGTAGTAGTTGGGGCCGAAGCCCTGCCCGCCGGGCATGTCCATGTCCAGGCCGGCAATCGCCGAGGGCACCGTCGAGTGGGTGGCGCCCCAGTCGGAGGTGACGAATCCCGGGAAGTGCCACTCACCCTTGAGGACGTCCATGATGTAGGGGTTCTCGCAGGCGAACACGCCGTTGATCATCGAGTAGCTGCACATGACCGAGGACGCCTTGCCCTGCTGCACGGCGGTCTGGAACTGTGGCATGTAGATCTCGTGCAGCGTGCGCTGGCTGACGATGACGTTGTCCTGCGGGGTGTTCCGGTTGGTCTCGTTGTTGTACGCGTCCCAGTGCTTCACCTGTGCCATCACGTTGTTTGATTGCACGCCGTTGATGTAACCGACGGCGGTCTGTCCGGACAGGTACGGGTCCTCGCCGTAGCTTTCGAACGCCCGGCCCCAGCGCGGGTCGCGAACGATGTTCACCGTCGGCCCGAGATTCACGTCAGCGCCCTTGCCGCGCTCCTCGGCGCCGATGACGCCGCCGTACTGCCCGGCCAGCGCCGGATCCCAGGACGACGCCAGGGACTCCGGAGCAGGGAGCTGGGTGACGCCCGGGACGCCGTCGGCCACGCCCTGCGGGCCGTCCTCGAGGTTCAGTCCCGGCACGCAGAGCCGGGGAATGGCCGCGATGTGCCCGACGTAGCCCGCGGTGCCATAGCTGAAGCCCACCCCGTCGACCATCGTGATCTTGTCATCGAGCGTCATCTGGGCGAGGAGCTGCTTGACGCGGGTCGCGATGGGCGCGTGCGAGTCCACCCAGGGGCAGCTGGCTGCGCTCGCCGCCACGCTCGCCGTGCCCGTGGCCACTGTGCCGGCGGCGAACGGTGTGCTCGCCAGGACGGCGACCGCGGCGACCGCGCCGAGGGTCCGCCGTGAACGGATCGCTCTCATGATGCTCCCTTCCAGGCCATGGCAGCCTTCAGCGGTGGACGCCCACAGAGGGAAATGAATGAGCTGGGCCGCAGCGGTCGGCGCAGTCGAGGCGCACCGAGCTCAGCGCGGCGGAGAGAGTCCTCGGCTTCGGCGAAGGTCGACTCACCAGGCGCTCGATCCTCGCTCGCCGCGGCCAGTCTGCGGTCGCAGCCAGCGCAACAACGGGGGGCAATCAGATCAGATCGGCGATGCCGTCACCTTTGAGGCGCGTGCCACCGTATTCCTGTGCGGCAATGCCGTCAATAGCTGGCTCTAATCGTGGGCCTTGATCTGCGAACAGCGCAGTTGTAGCGTGTGCGCGCTGCCCGACTGGGCATTTTCGACCACAAGCCGGTCGAAGCAGCGCGACATGTCGCGGGGGGCCGACTCGATCCGGGAGGCCAGCCATGAACCGGTGGTTCCGCAGCCGCAGCGTCGCCACGACGGGAAGTCGAGGCCGAGTGCTCGCCAGGGTCGCAGCGGCGGCACTGCTCGCCGCGGCGGCGCTCACCGCCTCCGGCGCAGCGGCCGCGGCCTCGCCACTGCATGACCGGCACCACCCGGTCTCGCCGCAGGTGGTGCATACTGGCACGGCGCCGACCGGCTATGTGGTGACTTTCCGTTACTACGACCCGGGCGCGACTACGGTGCAGATCCGCGGCGAGTGGTTCTTCTCCAACCCCGCCGACACCACCCTGACGTCCTCGCAGGGCCTGCTGCCGACGCAGTGGCAGCCCGGTGACTTCCCCATCGCGTATCCCAACCAGGGGCCAGCCCCGAACTGGCCGGTCGCCCAGATGACGCTCAACAAGGCCACCGGCATCTGGTCGTACACCACCCCGCTGCCGTCCGGCACGTTCACCTACGGCTTCTACGTCGACTGCACCAGTCCGCCTCCCGCGCTGACCGGCTGCACGGAGCTCTCGGATCCGAGCAACCCGCCCTGGAACCAGCGGAACGGCACGGTCGTCGGCTCGGTCGAGCCGACCAGTCAGGTCTACGTCCCCTCCGATCCGCGGTTCGGCACGCTGGACCTGTCCTGGCAGGCGCCGCGCCGGCATGGCCGCGGCACGCTGCTCGACGTCTCCTACCCCGACCCACAGTCGACCGACCCGGTGGGCTCGCACCCGCTGGCGGTCTACCTGCCACCCGGCTACCAGGCACGCCGACACGCGCCGTACCCGACGCTGTATCTCAGCCACGGCGGCGGCGGTAGCGAGATCGACTGGACGACCCAGGGCGCGGCGAACTCCATCCTGGACAACCTGATCGCGGCCGGGAAGATCCAGCCCATGGTCGTCATCATGACCGACTTCAACAACCTGGGCAGCTGCACGGTGTTCGACTCGAGCTGCTACGCGCTCGACCTCACCAACTACGTCATTCCGTTCGTGAACCGTCACTTCAACGTCTCGAACGACCCGAATCAGCAGGCATTCGCCGGATTGTCGCTCGGCGGATTGCGGGCTAATTACCTGCTGTTCAACGACACCACGCTGTTCGGTTACTACGGCAGCTGGAGCATCGGGACACTCGGCACGCCCGCGACCACCAGCACGCTGTGGCAGAACCCGCAATTGCGCACCCGGCTAGGCATTCAACTGGGCGGCGGAATATTCGACTCGCTCACCGTGCCGGGCATCAACGACTACGCGGCAAGCCTGGAGACCAACGGCATTCCGTTCACTATGGACCTGGTCATCGGCGGGCACGAGTGGTACACGTGGCGACAGCTGCTCTACAACTTCCTGACGACGGTGGCCTTCAAACACCCACCCGGCACCCCCTGAATGTGTTGATGTTGGACTTGTGGCTGATATTCGACCACTAGTCCAACATCAACAGCGACGAACGCTCTCGAGTCAGCGCAACCACTACCCGGCACAGCAGTGGAGTGCGCAATAAGCCGCGCACCAGCCGGTTCGCCACACCCTGCACCGGCAACGTCCGCGCCCGCTCAGGGTTGCTCCGCCGACTGCACGAATCCGAAGAAGCGCGCACTCCAGCGTTCGGCTGCGTCGATGGCGGGAAAGTGCCCGGAGCCTTCGAACATCTCCACCTCCACGTGACCGCCGGCGTGGCGATAACGCTCGAGCACCTCACGAATCTGGCTGACCATCGGCTGCGGCGGGAAGGCGTCCTCGCCCGGCCATCCCGACACCGCACCCAGCTTGCCGAGGCTGCCCATCTCCCAGGGCGAGCCGTCGGCCACTACAATGTCGGCGGTGCCGTGCGTCCACAGCACCGGCGGCTTGGCTGCCAGATCCACGATCCCGGCCCAGTTGCAGTACTTGCCGGACAAGGCGTTCAGGATGCCGCGGGTGCCCGGCGCGACCCCGGGCCAGTGCGGCGAGGCGACGACGTCGCCCGGGTAGCCGTCGTCGCCGGTCACGGACTTGAGGATCTCGTCGAGCAGCAGGTCCTCGCGCTCAAGCGGTTCGCGGTGCCAGCTCGCCCAGTACGACATGTTCATGACCACCCGCGGTGAGGCGGCGTCGTCGCTGGACCGGTCGCCCTCAGCAATGCGGCGAGTGAACTCGGGGTTGCCGGTGCCGCCGCCGGTGCCCGCCCAGTCCGGGGCGCATGGCGTGCCGTCGACGCGTACCGCGCCGTAGCCGTAAGGCGAAACCGGATCGATGAATGTCAGCGACGCGACCGGGCGGTCCATCGCGTAGTGGGCGATCGCGGCACCTCCGGTCGACCATCCGGCGAGGTGCGGCGGCCGCTCGATGCCCAGTGTCCGCAGCAGTTCCGCTGTGTCGTCGGCCCAATCGCGCAGACCGCGGGTGGCGTCGATGGGCACCCGCTGGGTGTCACCAAAGCCGCGCATGTCCGGTGCGATCAGCCGAAACTCAGCCGGCGCGCCCGGCATCAGGTGCTCGAAAAAGCGGCCGGTCGAGAGGTTGCCGTGCACCAGGACCACCGGCACGCCGTCGACCGGACCCGATTCCAGCACGTGCATCCCTAACCGCGCGGTGGTGACGGTATGTGACCGGACACCAGGCAGCAGATCCATGACCGTCCTCCAGAAAAAGAGTCATCGTTATCAAACCGCGTCGGTTCAGCGATGCGCGGACGACTCAACCGGTGGGCGTGCGATGAACGGCAGACTCGATCAACGGGACCATCTTCCCGGCGAGGTAGTCCTCCCCGGCTGTGTTGGGATGTTCGCCGTCCGGGCCCAGATAGGTGGCGCTGGCGCCGGCGAACCAGTTGAGGGCGTCGACGAACTGCGCGCCGATGGCACCCGCGGCGGCTTTGAGGGTGTCGCGGATGTCGGTGAGCTCACTCGGCGGGTGGACGTTCGTGCCGGGCGGGCCGATGACGAGCAATTGGGAGTGCGGCGCCAAATGCCGGGCGAGGGCGAGCGTGCTGCGGACGGCGCTCGCGAGCCCCGACGCACCGAGGTCGTTGTCCGAGCCGAAGAACACGACGACCGCGGTGTGCGCGTCAACCGCCAACCTGGCCAGATCGGCGAAGTTGTGCTGCTGGTCGCCGCACGCCACGTAGCCGGCGCCGGCCTCCGCGGAGTTCACCAGCTGAGCAGGAACGTGCGCGGCGTCGAGGCTGGCCTGCGCGGGCCTCGTCCACGGATCGCCCGGCGTCTTGAAGCCGGAGCTGAGCGAATCGCCGACAATCGCGACCGGCAGGGCGCCTGGCCGGATCGTGGCCGTTGGGGTCAGCGAGGCTGACGGCGTCGCGGCGTCGCAGACGGCACTGTGGGACGTCGAACATGCGACGCAGATACCCAACATGAGCGCCATCAGCGAGGGCGCGATGGTCCACCGACCGGGCGCCCTCACCGCGCCGACCCGTTCGCCGAAAACCTCGTCGCGTCACAGGTGATGTCGGCATGGTAGTGGCTCGATCGATGGGTGCGCCTGCCCAGCGAATGGCCGGCTTGGACGGGTTGCGCGCTGTCGCGGTTCATCTCGGCGATTCCACCTCCGACGGGCTGGTCTCCCCCGACTACCTGCCCGACCCGGCCCAGCGAATCGACGCGCAGTACCGCCGGATCGGGGTCACCAGCCAGCACCTCGAGATCACCGGGGCACGTGGATCCTCGAGACCGTCCAGCCCGGGCAGGCGAACGCCTACCAGACCGCCGCCGGGCTGATCGCCGGCGGCGTGCACGGCTGCCGGGTACTCGCACTTGGCACCAACGACACCGCCGACGTCTCGGTCGGCTCAGCGCTGGACCGGGTCGGCCGGATCACGAAGAGCGTGCTCGCCGGCCAGCCCGTGCTCTGGATCACCGTCGGATCCCTCGTCACGACCGGTCCGTATGCCGAAACCAACATGCCGGCGTGGAACAGCGCGCTGCTGCCCGCGTGCCCCGCCTACCCCAACATGCCGTCTACGACTGGGCCTCCGCGGCGCAGAACAGCTGGTTCATCGCTGACGGCATCCACTACACGTCGACCGGCTACGCCAACCGCGCCCGGTTGATCGCCGATGCACTGGCCACGCCTCGCTGCGTCCGGTTCGCCGAGTCCGGGCTGCGTCGTGCACTGAGCTCTGATCGGGCGCCGCCGTTTGCGGCGCGGTGTCCCCCGACCGGCCGACATCGACGTCACCCGCCCGATGGCCCCGTCGGTCGACCGTGGCAGCTCCTCATCCGGGCGAGGCTTCTGGCAACGGATCGACACCAGCCCAGGAGCCCCAAATGACCACCCAGACGATCACCCGCCGCGCCACCTCCAACCGCGCGCTCGCCGTGACCGCGATCAGCGTGGTCCTCGCGTTCTGCCTGGCGCTGTTCGTCGCCCGCCACGCCGCCGGCGCCGACGCCCAGCACCTGCTGAACACACTGAGCCGGCTCCCCCGCCCGGTCCGCAACCTGCTCGGCGGCGCCCAGCTCTCCCACCTCTCCCACCTCGCCCACTGAGCCCACTCCCTCGCTGTTGATGTTGGAGTAGTGGCTGATATTCAGCCACTACTCCAACATCAACAACATCGTCGCGGCGGGTCGGGAGGCTAGGCGTGGCAGGCCAGCGGGCCGCCGTGATACTCGACCATCTCGCGCAGCACCGCCAGCATGTCGGGCTCGGGCAGCGACGGGTCGAGATCGTGGTATGCGCGATGCAGGTTGCCGACGATGCGTTCGCTGTCGAGCCATCCCGCGTACTCGCCGAGATCCGTCTCGCGGGCGAGCTCGAGCGGGGCCAGCCCGGCTCGCCGGCCTTCCTCGGCCGTCGCGATCACGAACCGCAGGTAGCCGACGACCGGCTCGATGAGTCCGCGGTCGCACACGGGTCCGTGCCCGGGGACGATCACCCGCGCCGGGATGGGCGCGACGACGCTGGTCAGCACGTCGAGCGCACCGAGCACCGAGCCCATCAGCAGGAACGGAGTTCCGCCGTTGAAGAGCAGGTCGCCGCAGAACAGCACCTGCTGGTCGGGGAGCCACACCAGGCTGTCGTTGGTGGTGTGCGCGGGCTGCCCGACGTAGCTCACCTCCACCGGACGGTCGTCGGACCACAGGCGCAGCGCGTCGCGGAAGGTGATCGTCGGCGGGGCGAGTGACAGCGCGCCCCACTCCACCGGCTCCCACAGGCCGGTGTTCCCCAACAGCCCGGTGTTGATGATCTCCGTCCGGCAGTTCTCCTGACCGATGATGGCCGCCGCGCCGATGACGCAGTTGCCGTACGTGTGATCGCCGTGGTGATGGGTGTTCACGAGCATGCTCACCGGCGCCGGGGTCACCGACGCGATCCGTTCGCGGAAGTCGCGGGTGCGTCGCTCGGTCGAGCATGCGTCGATGGTGATCACCGACGTGTCGCCCACGATGAACCCGGTGTTGTTGATGTACCAGGAGCCGTCCGGCTGGATGTAGCCGAAGACCCGGTCGCCCACCTCGATCAGCTCTGCCGGACCGAGTTCGGGGTTGTTGGCGTTGGCCGTCATGCGCTCACTCTTCCCTGGCGAGTCCGGGCCGGGATCGCCGGGTCGGGCCGCCGCTGCGGTGTTCGCTCGGGTTTGAAAAGCGGCAGCGACGAGCGAGTTGGTCTTCGGGCCGGCCGCCGTCGCTGCCTTAGGAGATTTGCCTTATCTCGCTAGGCAAATCTCTTGCTCTACGAACGTGTGTTCGATAGAATCAACTCATGTCAGCCGCGGTCGCGACACCGGTCGAGGAGGCGCTCGACCAGCTCAGCTCCGCGGTCACCCGACTCACCGAACTCGACCTCACCGCTCTGCAACCGGACGACCTGCTCACCCTGCTGCGCGGCGTCGAGACGCAGCGGCGGCGGCTGCCGGTGCACGACCACCGGCTGATCGCCGAACTGGACAGCCGCGGGGTGGCCGGCGAGCGCGGCTGCCGGGACACCAAGACCCTGCTCCGCGAGACGCTGCGGCTCTCGGCCCGGGAGGCCACGGCTCGCTACGCCGCGGCGGTGGACCTCGGCCCGCGCCGCGCGGTCAGCGGCGAGCCGCTGCCCCCGATCTTCCCGGCCGTGGCCGCGGCGCAAGCCGACGGCGCGATCAGCCCGGAGCAGGCGCGGGTGATCACCCGCTGCGTGCAACGGCTGCCCGCCGCGGTGCAGCTCGAACACGGGCCCGCCGTCGAGCAGCGGCTGGTCGGCGACGCCGCACAGTTCGACCCCGACCTGCTGGCCAAGCTGGCCGCGCTGATCACCGCACACCTGGACCCGGACGGCACCCTCACCGAGCACGCCGACCGGCAGCGGACCCGGCACGCGGCGCTGACCCGAACCGGGACGGCACCGGCGAACTCCGCGCGTATCTGACCCCGGAATCCCTGGCGATGTGGCAGGCGGTGCTCGACCCGCTCGCCGCGCCCCGCCCCAGCGACGCCGACGGCCCGGACACCCGCACCGCCGGGCAGCGGCTACACGACGCCTTGGCCGACTGCGCGCAGCGGCTGCTGCGCGCAGGGACGCTGCCCGACCGCGGCGGCACCCCGGCCACCGTGCTGTTCACCCTGACCCCCGAACAGGCCCACACCGGCCACGGCTACGCCAGCACCGGGCACGGCGGGCTGGTCCCGGTCCGCGACGCGCTGCGCCTGGCCGACCAAGCCAGCATCTACACCGTCCTGCGCGACACCACCGGCGCGGTCATGGACTACGGCCGCGCCCGGCGCACCGCGTCGGCCGGGCAGCGCATCACGCTGGGCGTCCGAGACGGCGGCTGCTCCTTCCCAGGATGTGACTACCCGCCCGCCTGGTGCCAGGCCCATCACGTCATCGACTGGCTCGATGACGGGCTCACCGAGACCGACAACCTCACCCTGCTGTGTGGTCACCACCACCGCAACTTCGAACGCCGCGGCTGGCACGTGCGCATCACCGACGGCCTGCCCGAGTGGATCCCGCCACCACACATCGACCCGGATCAACGACCGATCCGCAACACCATGCACCACCCAGTCGGCAGAGACACCTAACTCCGTGCCGGCAGCCGTCACGAGCCATTCAGGTAGGCGGCGGCGACACGTTTGGGGACGACCATCCGCCAAGCGTCGACCAGAAGCTCGGTCAGCTCGTCGGTGTCGACTGCGGCGAGCCGCAGCCGCACCCAGTTGTAGCGCTCGTCGGAACGCAACGGCATGAGGAACTTGTCAGGGTCGCTGGCCACGAGCGCGGCGCGCTCCTCCTTCGGATAGCCGAAGCCGAGCAGCGTCTCGTCCCGCGACAGCGAGGCGTAGACGATTCGGCCGACTCGGAATTTCACCCGATCGCCGACGACCCGCTCCTCGGTGCGTGGCAGGGAATGCGTCACCCGGCGCACGTCATCGACAGTCGCCATATTTGGACAGTGCCGCACGGGGCCGACAACGTCATGGCAGCAGCAGGCAGCTGTCGCCGAACTCGTGCCAGAGGTAGTGCTTGCGCAGCGCCTCCGCGTAGGCCACACGTACCAGTGCGGGCCCGGCGACAGCGTCCAACAAGTCCAGGTGCGAGGCACCGGGTGCGTGCCAGCCGGTGACCAGTCCGCGAACGACCCGCGCGGGACGCTCGGCACCTAGGACGAGCGACGTCCATCCTGCGCCGGGCTCGACCGTGCCGTCCGGGCGAGCGACCGTTTCCAGCGCCCGGGTGACCGTGGTGCCGACCGCGATGACTCGTCCGCCCGATGAGCGGGTGAAGTTGACGAGCCGAGCGGTCGCGCCCGGCACTCGATACGGCTCGGCGAGCGGTCGCTCTTCCGCCTCGAGCGAGGAAACGCCGGCATGCAAGGTGATCGGCGCAACCGAGACACCCTGCGCGACGAGCGCAGTGACCAGCTCAGCGGTGAACGGTCGGCCCGCACTCGGCATCTCCGCGCTGCCGGGGTCACGGGAGAACACCGTCTGGTACGCCGACAGCGGCCAGCGTCCCGGCACGTACGAGTACCGGATCGGTCGACCGCGCCGGGCGAGATACGCCGCGACGCCGCCTTCTACGACGACCTCAGCCCGCCATAGCCGGGTGACCGACGAGTCCGGGAACGGGCTGAGCAGGGTCAGCGCGATCCCGTCGGGCAGCACGACCTGCTCCCCGGCGGCCGCGTCGCCGATCGGCCCGGTGGGGTGCACTGCAGGACGCAACTCGACCGCCCACGACGTGTCGTCCAGCGCGCTAGAGAAGTGCACGGTCACCGCGCGCCCATCCGCACGGCGCCCGTCGACGGCAGCCGCCAGGGTCGCCGAGGTGTTGATGACGAGCAGGTCTCCGGACCTTAGGAACGCCGGCAGGTCGGAGAACAGCGCGTGCTGGACGCCGGCGGGCGACGCGACGAGCAGCCGGACCCCGTCCCGCGCGATCCCCCGCGCCTCGGGGGGCTCGCCGGCCGAAAAGCCGTCCGGCAGTGTGAACGCAATGCTCATGCCAGAACCTGCAGGTCGACGGCGCGGTAGCGTCCGCTGGCCGGTCGTGAGTCGAGCAACCGCAGCAGGGCGGGAACTACCGTTTCCGGCTCGGGGCGGTCGCAGATGTCCTCGCCCGGAAACGCCTGCTGGTGCAGCTCGGTCCGCATGTCGCCTGGGTCGAAGGAGTACACCGACAATGCCGGATGCTCGGCGGCGAGCACCGCGCTGAGCTGGTCGAGCGCCGCCTTGGCCGAGCCGTATCCGCCCCAACCCTCGTACGCTTCGACGGCGGCGTCGGAGCTGACGTTCACGACGACGCCCGAGCTCGCCAGCAGCTGCGGCAGCACCGCCTGAATCAGCGCCAGCGGAGCTAGCACGTCAACCTGATACACCCGGAACAGGTCATCGAGCGGGTATTCGGCCAGGCGCGGCTGTGGGCTCGGGCCGAGGTGGCTCGCGTTGTTCACCAGCACGTCTAGGCCGCCGAGCCGGGACACCGCGTCGACGAGGGCCGCCCGGTGCTCGGCGTCAGTGACGTCGCCGACAATCGCGACTACGCCCGGCAGCGCCTCGGCGACCACCGTCAACTCCGGCGCGCCGCGCGCGTCGACGACCAACGACCATCCTCGCCCGGCCAGCGCACGGGCGAGCGCGCGACCGAAGCCCTTTGATGCGCCGGTGACGAGCGCGACAGCCATCCGAATCTCCTTGCGATCGACGAACCGATAAAGCCATGCTGGTACTTGAAGCTGACTTCAAGTCAAGGATTTGCAGATGTCGATGCTGACAACCGACCGGTTGACGGTCGGCGAGGTTGCGCAACGCAGCGGATTCGCCCCGTCCGCGCTGCGCTTCTACGAACGGGAAGGGCTGATCACCGCCGCCCGTACGTCCGGCGGTCAGCGACGCTACGAGCGCAGCGTCTTGCGCCGGCTGGCGTTCATCCGCGCGGCACGCAACGTCGGGCTCTCGCTGGACGAGGTCGCCGATGCGCTGGCGCAGTTGCCGAACGGCCGGACCCCGACGAAGGCCGACTGGGCACGCCTGTCACGGGGATGGCGCGAGCGGCTCGACGACCAGATTGCCGCGCTGACCAAGCTGCGCGATGGCCTCACGTCGTGCATCGGGTGCGGCTGCCTGTCGCTGCGCACCTGCGCGTTCACCAACCCGGCCGACGCGGCGGCCGTCAGCGGACCGGGGGCTGCGTTCCTGCCGTCGGTGCTACGCGGCTAGCCCATCGATCACCTGGGCCCCGGGCAGGTCGGCCGCCGACGCACCGGTGAGCGCGAGCTTGGACCGGCGCAGCCCGCTGCCCACCACCACGACCTCTCGTTCGGTGACCGCCCGGTCGACCAGCACCGGCCATCCGTCAGGCAGCCCGATCGGCGTGATGCCGCCGTACTCCATGCCGGTGAGGCGCACCGCATCGTCCATCGGCGCGAACGACGCCTTCCGGGCACCCAGCAACCGCCGCACCACGCCGTTGACATCCGCGCGGGTGCTCGCGAGGATCAGGCAGGCGGCGTAGGTGGTGGTCGAACCGCGCCGGCCGGCGACGACGACGCAGTTCGCCGACACGTCCAGGCTCACGTCGTATCGGTCGCAGAACGCGGCTGTGTCGGCCAGCGACGGGTCGATAGGCGCCGCGAGCACCTCGTGCGGCCATGCGCCGAGCGCGGCCTCGACTGGCGGCGCGACGAGATCGCCGCTCGCCGGAGACCACGGAAGGATGCCGGGACCGACCATGCCCGTAGTCTGCCGAGGTGGCTGTCGACGTGACCAACCGGGTGCTGCCGGGTATCCGCGAGGAGCTGCAGCGTTGAGTACCGCGGTCGAGGCGATCCTGCGCCGCTACGACACGATCACCGTGGTCGGGGCGAGCACGCATCCGGCCAAGGCGGCGCACACCGTTCCCGCCCGGATGCAGTCGTTCGGCTGGCGGATCATTCCGGTCAACCCACATGCCGACGAGATTCTCGGCGAGCGGGTGTATCGCAGCCTGGCCGACGTCGAGGAAGCGGTGCAGTTCGTGAACGTGTTCCGCCCGTCGCCACAGACTCCGGACATCGCACGCCAGGCCGTCGCCGTCGGCGCGACCGCGCTCTGGCTGCAACTGGGCATCTCGAGCGACGAGGCGCGCCGGATCGCGGAGGACGCCGGCCTGATCTACGTCGAGAACCGTTGCCTGGCCGTCGAGCGAGCGAGGCTGAACCTCACCGGACCGCGGTCATAGCAGCGCCGCGGCGCCAGCGTGCGAAGTCGACCACCTGCCCGGCCACGAGTCGCAACGCGCCGGCGACCCGCTCGACCAGCTCGCCGCCGTCGCCGAAGACCGGCTCGACCGAGTTGATCGCCGCGCCGAACGGTGTCGGCCAGCCGCGCAGCGAGTGGATGGTGGAGCGGACCGCGACGAGCGTGGTCCCGCATGCCTGCCACCCTGCAGCGGTGACGATGACACCGACCGCGCGCCCGTCCAGGTATGGGCGCTCGTCGTCGCGCAGCGTCTCGAGATGATCGAGGGCGTTCTTGATCAGGCCGGACATCCCGCCGTGATAGCCGGGCGTGCCGATCAGCAGCCCGTCGGCGGCCGCCACCGCGCCGGTGAACTCGCGTGCCTCATCGGACGGCTCGTCGTCGGCGCCGAAGACCGGCAGTCCGGCCAGTGACCGGCCGGCGAAGAGGATGGTCCGCGCCCCGGAGGCCTCGGCGTGGCCGAGGGCGATCCGCAACAGCCGGTCGGTGAGCGACCCGCCGCGGGTCGAGCCGCCGATGCCGACGATCAGCGGACTGTACCCGTCGGTGCCGGGCGTCGCGTCCACGCGCCGACCGTACGTGAGCGCCGGCTCAGTGGGCGCCCGGGGTGACCAACCCGGACTCGTACGCGGCCACCACCAGCTGGGCCCGGTCCCGCGCGCCGAGCTTGGTCATGATCCGGCTGACGTGCGTCTTCGCGGTGAGCGGGCTCAGGAACAGTTGCGCGGCGATCTCGTCGTTGGCCAGGCCGCCGCCGACGAGCGTCAACACCTCGCGTTCGCGGTCGGTGAGCTGGGCGAGCCGGGCGTCGTCGACGCGGGCGCCCGGGGCTGGCCGAGCCACGACGTCCGCGATCAGCCGCCGGGTGATCCCCGGCGAGAGGAGGGCATCGCCGCGGGCGACCACGCGCACCGCCTGCAGCAGCTCGGCGGGCTCGGTGTCCTTGACCAGGAAGCCGGATGCGCCCGCCCGCAGCGCCTGGTAGACGTACTCGTCGGCCTCGAACGTGGTGAGGATGAGCACCCGGACTCCGGCGAGGTCCTCGTTCGCGGCGATGCGCCGGGTCGCCTCCAGACCGTCGACTCCGGGCATGCGGATGTCCATGAGGACCACGTCCGCGCGGGTGGCAGCAGCCAGCTCGACGGCCTGCGCGCCGTCCACCGCCTCGCCGACTACCTCGATGTCGTCGGCCGAGTCGAGCAGGGCGCGGAAGCCGGCGCGGATGAGCGCCTGGTCGTCGGCCAGCAGGACGCGGATCACGGCGCGCCGTGACCCGGAGTGCGGACCAGATCGGCAGCCGGTGGCGGGACGCCGTCATCGGCGGGAAGGTCGGCGCGCACCCAGAAGCCGCCGTGCTCACCCGGTCCGGCCCGCAGCGTCCCGCCGACGGCGGCGGCTCGTTCCCGCATGCCGACCAGGCCGTGCCCGGACCCCTCGCTCGACGCGGTGGCGCGGCCGCGGCCGGTGTCGGAGACCTCGACCGCCAGCGCGCGGTCGCGGTAGTCGAGACGGACCGTGGCGCGGGCCGGGCCGGCGTGGCGCAGCGCGTTCGTCAACGACTCCTGGATGATCCGATACGCCGCGAGCTCGACCGAGGCGGAGAGCGGGCGCCGGCGCCCGACCACCTCGACGACCGTCGGCAGGCCCGCCGCCGACACCGTCCGCGCCAGCGTCTCGATCTCCGCGAGGCCCGGCGCGGGTTGGGTCGGCTCCGCCTCGTCGGCCTGGCGCAGCACCGCGAGGATCGCGCGCAGCTCGCGCAGGCCGGACTTGCTGGCGTCGCGGATCGCGGCCAGCGCCGACGCGGTCTGCTCGGGAAGGTCGCGGTCGACGTGCGCGGCCACACCGGCCTGCACGTTGATCGTCGCCATGGTGTGCGCGACGACGTCGTGCAGTTCGCGGGCGATGCGCAGCCGCTCGTCGTCCACGCGGCGCCGGGCCTCCTCGTCGCGGGTGCGCTCGGCGAGTTCGGCACGCTGCCGGATGGCCTCGACGTACGCACGCCGGTTGGCGACCGCGAGCCCGGCGAAGAGCCCCGCCGCGACCAGTCCGGGGATGAGGACGAACCCACCGCCGAACGTGCCGAACGGATTGAAGCCGGCGGTGAACCCGGCCAGGACCGAGAGGGTGAGCAGCGCGTACCCCACGGCCCGCCGCCACGAAACCGTGAGCGCCACCGCATACAGCGCGACGGTGGGGGCGAGCAGCGCCGAGCCGTTCACATACCCCAGCGCGGAGTACGCGGCCACGCAGGCCAGCGACACGCCGAGCACCGGCACCGGGTGACGGCGCCGCCAGATCAACACCAGACCGGCGGCGGCCACCAGCAGGTACGCCGGCCAGGGCGCCACCGGCGTGACGTGCCCGTGCGACACCTTGTCGCCCGGCTGGCGCGGGTAGGACTCGCCGATCGATCCGACAACGACCACCACGGTCATGAACAGCGCAAAGACCACGTCGAACAGGCGCGGCGGCAGCCGCCAGCCCGGACGGGGTTCGCTCACATCCGCGAGCGTAGGCGCGCCGGGCTGTGCGGGGCGTCGTCCAAGGGGAGGCCGTGGCGTACTCCTACGGGTGTAGCAATCGGGCCGCGCTACCCCGGTCGTGGTGCGCGAAATGCCGCCGCCAGCCGGACGACGGGCGCCCGCCCGGCGGCGACGCTTGGCGCCATGACACGGATCACCGACCTCGTCCTGCGGCACAAGCTCGTCGTCGTCGCCTTCTGGCTACTCGCGGCCCTGGCGGGCGTGGCGACGTTGAGCTCGACGACCAAGCACATGTCCGCCAACTTCGCGTTGCCCGGCCAGCCGGGCTACGTCACCGACGCGAAGATCACCGCGCTCTACCACAACGGCGGCGACGAACAGCCGACCGTGCTCACGTTGACCGCGCCGTCCGGCCAGCGCGTCGACGCGCAGACCGCGCACCGGGTGTTCGCCACGGCCGCCGGCGCCGTCCCGGACGTCCGGCTCGCCGACGCCGTCACCACCGGCGACCCGCACTTCGCGACAGCCGACGGGCGCACCGGGTTCGCGCTGCTCTTCACACCGCCGAGCACGGGCTTCGGCGCGGACGTGATGACTCCGGCGATCAGCCACGCCGCGGCGGCGAGCGCCCCGGCCGGCTGGCACACCGCGGCCACCGGGCTGACCCAGCTCGAAGCCGGCAGCAGCTCGGCCAAGGGCACCAGCGTCATGGCCGAGGCGATGTTCGGCGCGCTCGGCTCGCTCGCCGTGCTGGCGTTCGTCTTCGGCAGCCTGCTCGCCTTCCTGCCGCTGCTGATGGCGATGGTGGCCATCCCGTCGACGTTCCTGCTGATCAACGGCCTGGAGCACGTGACCAGCGTGAGCATGCTGGTGGAGTTCCTGGTGGCGCTGATCGGCCTGGGCGTCGCGATCGACTACTCGTTGCTGGTCGTCACCCGCTGGCGCGAGGCCCGCGACAATCCCCTGCTCGCTCCACAAGATGTCGCTCGGTGCTCCCCGAACGCTGTGGCCGTCCGCGAGTCCATGCGGCATGCCGGGCGCGCCGTGCTGTTCTCCGGGCTCACCGTCGCGACCAGCCTGCTCGCCCTGCTCGTCGTGCCGGTGCCGTTCCTGCGTGACATGGCGATCGCCGGCTTCTTCATCCCGCTGGTATCCATCGCCGCCGCGACGACGCTGCTGCCGGTGCTGCTGGCCACCATCGGGCCACGCATCGACCGGCCCCGGCTGCGGCACGAAATGCACGCCAGCCGCCCGTGGAGTGCCTGGGCGCGCCTGGTGTTGCGCCACCGCAAGCTCGCCGCGATCGCCGGTGCCGGCGCACTGCTCGCGCTGATCGTGCCGCTGACGAGCATGCGGCTGGGTGAGCCGACGACCAACGCTCTCGCGCAGCGCGGACCCGCGCACGAGGCCCTGGCGCAGCTGACCGGCGGTGGGGTGCCTTCCGGCGCGATCGCGCCGATGGAGCTGCTCACCCGGCCGAACACCGCGAACGCCGTGGCCGCTCAGCTCGCGCACGTGCCCGGCGTCTACACCGCCGCGGTGACCGGGCACTCGGGCGCTACCGCGATCGTCGACGTGCTGCCGGTCGCCGAGCCGAGCACGCCCGCCGGCGACGCGACGGTCGCCCGGGTGGAGCATGCGGCGCACCAGCTGCCGGGCGTGCTCGGCGTGGGCGGCGCGGGCCCGACTCAGCACGACTTCATCGACGCGGTCTACGGCAGCTTCCCGTTGATGCTTGCGGTCATTGCGTTGCTGACGTTCCTGCTGCTGACCCGGGCGTTCCGCTCGATCGTGCTGGCGGCCAAGGCGGTGCTGTTCAACCTGCTGTCGGTCGGCGCCGCCTACGGCGTGATGGTGCTGGTCTGGCAGTACGGCTACGGCAGCCACGCGCTGTGGGGCATCCCGGCCGCCGGATCGGTGACGGTGTGGGTGCCGATCATGGTGTTCGCGTTCCTGTTCGGGCTCTCCATGGACTACGAGGTGTTCATCCTGGCCCGGATGCGCGAGGAGTACGACCGCACCGGCTGCACCGACCGCGCCGTCGTCACCGGGATCGGGCGCACCGGCCGGCTGGTCACCAGCGCCGCGCTGATCCTCTTCCTCGGCTTCGTGTCGATGTCCACGGCGCCGAACACCGACGTGAAGGTGCTCGCCACGGGGCTCGGCGCCGGCATTCTGCTCGACGCCATCGTCGTCCGGTCGCTGCTCGTCCCGGCCCTGGTCGGCGTGCTGGGCCGGTGGAACTGGTGGCTGCCCTGCTGGTGCGCCCGCCTGCTGCGCGTCGAGCCGTCGCCGCTGCCGCCGCGCACCGCTCCGGCTGCTGCACCTTCCGCACGGGTGCTCACTCCGACCGGCTGACAGCGCCCGCCCGTCCCATTCAAAGTTGATGTTGGACTTGTGGTCGAATACCAGCCACAAGTCCAACATCAACTTTTGTACGGGGCGGTTTGGGACGTTCTATGGTGGCGGCATGAATCTCGACCGACCGCGTGCACCCGACCCGTACTCGCTGCTCCCAGCCGTCGCGTCATTCACCGTGACCAGCACCGACGTCGCCGAAGGCGAGCAGCTCGGGCCCGCGCACCTCTACGAGGGGGCCGAGCCGGACGCCGGCAACACGTCGCCGCAACTGGCCTGGTCGGGCTTCCCCGAGCAGACCAAGAGCTTCACGGTCACCTGCTTCGATCCCGATGCGCCGACACCTTCCGGCTTCTGGCATTGGGTGCTGGTCGATCTGCCCGCCTCGACGACGTCGTTGCCGACCGGCGCCGGCAAGGCCGGCCAGGACTTGCCGGGCAACGCGTTCCACGTCCGCAACGACTGGGGCAGCCGTGACTACGGCGGCGCGTACCCGCCCCCAGGCGATCCCGCGCACCGGTACTACTTCGCCGTGCACGCGGTCGACGTCGAGAGCCTCGGCGTGGACGCCGACGCCAGCCCGGCGGTGGTGTCGTTCAACCTGGCCATGCACACGCTGGCCCGCGCCTTGATCGTGCCGGTGTTCGGTCACTGATCAGCGCCCAGCCGAACGACACTAGGGTGGAACCGGCGGGCACGGGGAGGGCCGAACAGGATGAGCGACGACGCCGCTGATCGCATCACCTTCGGCGATGTACTGCGCGTCGCGGAGTTCCGCTCCCTGTGGATGGCCGACGCGCAATCCATGGCCGGCGACCAGCTCGCCCGGGTAGCGCTCTCCATCCTCGTCTTCGAGCGCACCAACTCCGCGGCGCTCACTGCGCTGACCTACGCGCTGACCTTCCTGCCCGCGATCGTGGGCGGCGCGCTGCTGTCCGGGCTGGCCGACCGGCTGCCGCGACGCTCGGTCATGATCGGTTGCGACGTCATCCGCGCCGTGCTGCTCGCGGCGATGGCCATGCCGCACCTGTCGCTCTGGGCGATCTGCGTGCTGCTGGTGGCCTCGGTGCTGGCCGGCCGCCCGTTCTCCTCGGCGGAGCAGGCGCTGCTGCCGGACATCCTCGAGGGCGACGCCTACGTCGTGGGCTCCGCCCTGCGGATGATGACGAACCAGACCGCGCAGCTGGCCGGCTTCGCCGTCGGAGGCGTCGTGATCAGCGTGATCGGTCCGCGGGCGGGCCTGGCTGTCGACGCGGCGACGTTCGCGCTCTCGGCCCTGATCATCACGTTGACGGTGCGGCACCGTCCGGCACCGGCTCACAACCCCGAGGAGGACGGCACCCGCCCGTCCACCTGGCGGCAACTGAGCGCTGCAACCCGGTTGATCGCGACCGACTCGAGGCTGCGGACGTTGCTCGCACTGGGCTGGCTGGCGGCGTTCCTCGTCGTCCCGGAGGGACTCGCCGCGCCGTATGCCCATCAACTGAGCGCGGGCGCCACCGCGATCGGCCTGCTCATGGCGGCAGGCCCGGCCGGCGGAGCGCTCGGCGCCTACCTGTTCGTCCGGATCCCGGAACGCCGCCGGGTCGTGCTGATCGGCCCGCTCGCGGCTGCGTCCGGGCTGGCGCTCACCGGCACCATCCTCGAGCCCGGCCTGCCCGCCTCGATCGCCCTCTGGGGCGTGAGCGGGCTGTTCGCCGCCTACCAGGTGCAGGCGGCGGCGTCGTTCGTGCGCGCGGTACCGAACCGGCACCGCGGGCAGACCGTCGGGCTCGCCAGCTCCGGGCTGTTGGCGGTACAAGGCCTGGGCGTGCTGCTCTTCGGCGTTGCGGCCGACCAGCTCGGGGCAGCCGATGCGATCGCGCTGGCCGGGGCGATCGCGCTCGCGCTGGCGATTCCGCTCGGCTTCGCATGGCAGCGCGCGCGTCAGCCGGCAGCCGCAGAGGGCGCTATTAGCGCGCGGCAGCCCCAGCCGGATATTGCCGCGCCATCCGCGGCAAGACTCCGGAACAACAGCGACCGCATCCCAGAGCGTCCGTAGCCCTGGTGACCCTGCCCTTCGTTCACGACTCCTAGGTTCACCACTCCCAGGCGCTCATGAATCCCCCCTTCGCGCGTATTCGGCCAACCGCGATGGCCAGGGCCCGCTCGGAGAATACGCTTCGACGGCCCGCTGGGAGCAGTCTTGTGCCGCACCAGTCATCGATCCCCGACGCGCTCGTGGTGACCGCCGATGCAGGAGCTGCGCGTCCGCCGCCGGGGCTCTGCGTGACCAATTCACGGCGCCCAGCTACTCTTCATCCCAGCCGACGTCGAAGGGCCAGAATTGTCTAGCAGCGGCCAGCAGCGCGCTCCCAGATCAGGGGTGCACGCCAGAACTGGCCTGCGATCGCTCCCTGCCCGGGTCGTCGCGGCGCTGCTCGCCGTCGAGGTCGCCGCCGCGAGCTGGCTGGTCGCCGCGGTGCTGCGGGCCGAGCCGTCGACCCAGGCGATCGTCCGCACGGGGCTGCTGGCCGTGCTGCTGGTCGCGTCCGAGGAACTGCTCCGCCGCACCGGCCGGCTTCGGTTGATCATCCGCACGGGTCCGCAGCCGGACATGACGTCGGTGTGGCTATCCGCCGCCGTCCTCACCCTCCCCGTGGCCTACGCCGGATGCTTCGCGGTCTTCGTCGGTGTGTACGTATGGCTTCGCCGGGTGCGCGCGTCCGGTCAATACCCATACCGGCGGGTGTACTCGGCGTCCACGGTGGTGCTCGCGTGCTTGGCCGCGAGCACGGTCATACCCGCGACGTACCGCGCGCCAGACGCTGGCTCGGCCGGCCTGCGCACCGCGCTCGCCGTGGTCATCGCCCTCGTCGTCTACACCGTCGTCAACCGGCTGCTGATCTCGTTGGCGGTGTTCCTCGCCGGCAACGCGAGCCGGCAGGCCCTGCTCGGTAGCGCCGACGACAACGCGCTCGAGCTGGCCACGCTGTGTCTCGGCACGCTCGCCGCTCTTGCCATCCTGCACCAGCCCTGGCTGACGGTGCTGCTGCTGCTGCCGATGGCATTGCTGCAGCGCGGCGCTCTGGTCAAGCAGCTCGAGCGCGAGGCCTCCACGGACGCCAAGACGGGACTGCTCAACGCCGTCGCCTGGCAGCACGTAGCGCAGCGCGAGCTCTCCCGAGCCGAGCGCGTCGGCGGCCGCGCGGCGGTTCTGCTGATCGACCTGGACCACTTCAAGCTGGTCAACGACACGCACGGGCACCTGCTGGGCGACGCGGCGCTTCGGGCGATCGGCCAGTGCCTGACCCACGAGCTGCGCGACTTCGACACCGTCGGCCGTTTCGGCGGCGAGGAGTTCGTCGCGCTGCTTCCGAACGTCGAGCTCGCCGAAGCCGCAGTCGCCGCGGAGCGGATCCGGGCCCGGATCTCCGCGCTGCGCCTCGCCGACGTCACCGCCGGGCTGGGCGCCACGCCGGCCGACGGGACGCTGTCGGCTTCCCTCGGGCTCGCCTGCTACCCCCGCCACGGCACCGACGTCGAGCGCCTGCTGCACGCCGCCGACGCCGCGCTGTACGAAGCCAAGCGAGGCGGGCGCAACCGGGTCGAGATCGCCGTCCAGGCACGCTAGCTGATCGGCATCAGCCGATCCGGAAGCCGGACGCCCCGGTCGCGGCGCCCCACTCCGCGCGCACGTCCGTGACCCGCCCGGGCGCCCCCGGCGAGCGCAGCAGCTCGAGGAACGCGGAGCAGTCCGGCTCGGTGCCCTCGACCACCACGAGAACGCGCCCGTCGTCGAGGTTCGCCGCCGAACCGGCGAGCCCCGCCTCGCGCGCCCGGGCTCGCACCCACCAGCGAAAGCCCACACCCTGGACGTGGCCGTCCACCCGCGCCGTCAGCCGCACCTGCTCCGCCATCAGCGCGGCTCAGCCGACCCCGTTCAGGCGGTCGATGACCCGGAAGAGGTCACCTTCGTTGTAGAAGTTCACCGCGACGAAGTTCGGGACGCGCCGGCGTTCCTGCTCGCACCGGGACACGTAGGGCCACATGACGTCGTACGCGTTGATCTTCTGCGCGTTCGAGAGCAGCGACCGGAACCCGGTGAGCCAGTAGTTCACCAGGAACAGCGGGCTGGCCGCCGCCCCACGGTTGAGCCGGCAGGTCAGCGACGCGACGGTCGGGTTGCTGAACGGGGTGTCCTGCACCCAGTGGAAACCCTGCAGCAGCCACGGGTCGGCGCTGCCGCCGCCGTGCCGCTCCATCAACACCACCAGCCGATGCCCGGAATCGATCATCTGCCCGAGCGTCGGCCACTGGCCCCCCGGCGTCGGCGTGTAGACGTAGGGCAGCAGGCCGGTCCGCGAGAAGATCGCCGCCGTGTCGGCCGGGCTCACCGAATCTTCGATGAAGAATGTGACGACCTGCCGCGGATGCGCCTGCAGCCAAGCCCGCACCTCCATCATCAGCGGCTCCCATTGCGTAGCGCCGAGCTCGCAAAGGCCGTGGCACAGGTAGGGCGTCACCGGACCGGTCGGGCGGGACGTGATCGCGTTGCGTAGCCGCAGCGCGCTGGCCACGACATCGGGCCCGTACGACGCCTCGGCATCGGCCAGCGCGGCGGCGTAGCTCTGCGGCGCCGTGGCGACCAGGCCGGTTTGCTGGGTGGTCTGGCCGTAGTAGCTGTCGATGAGCAGCACCCGGATGCCGGCATCGAGCTGCCCGATGACGCCGGTGGGCTGCTCGGGGATGAACCAGCCGGACTCGTCCGCCGCCGACATCGCGTTGTGCGTGGCCGGGAACGCCACGTCGTTGTACCGCCGCGAGCAGAGCTCGACGTGCCCGTTGCAGGCCGCCGACGCCGGCCCGACGCTCGACTCGGCCGCGACCGCGACCCGCTGGCTGACCGGCACCGCCCCGACCGCCACGGTCGCCACCACCAGGGCGACGGCCGCGCCGAGCGCCACCGCGGGAACCCACCGCCGGCGGCGTCCCGGCCGGGCGGCCCTGGGCAGCCGGCGGGCCCCGGCGGCGGAGGCGATCTCGCCGAGCCCGGCGACGACCAGCGCGATCCCGACCAGCGCGGCCAGCACGCCGAATGTCAGGGCGGGCCGCAGGATGGCACCCGTCCCGACCACCAGGAGGACGGCACCGTGCACGATGCGCCCGGGTCGTCGTGCCGGCCGATGCACCACGACCGACCACGCCCGGGACGCCCAGGCGCCCAGGTCACCCTCCGGCAGCCAGGCGGTGACCGCCGCGACGATCACCACGCCGGCGAGCAGGGTGAGGCCGGCCGCCCACCACAGCAGGCCGCCGAACTCCCGCCACGACGCCGCCACCAGCGCGCCGTGCAGTGTCTGCTCGTCGGCGGTCGACGCGTAGAGCGATCCGGTGAACGCCAGCAGCCCGATGGCCGCACCGCTCGCGGCAATGCCCCATCCGGTCCGCACGCCGGCACGGTGCCGGTCCGGCGCTGCCCAGACGCCCGCGACGAGGAACACGGCCGCGAGCAGCGGCAGGAGCCAGGACAGCACGCCGACCAGCCGGCTCAGATGCACCACATCCGCGGCCAGCCCGCGGCCGCTGACCCGGGCCAGGGTCACCTGCAGGTCCCCGGGCAGGTACGCGGCGGCACCCGGCGCGATCGCCGGCAGGATGCCGACGATCGCGACCCCCACATCCAGCAGCCGCAGCGTGATGTCACCGGAATCCTGCCCGGTGATCGTCCGGTGCAGCGCAGCGGCCGCCGCCCGGACGACTGGGCTGAACGTCGGGCTGGCGGCAAGCGACGTGCTTGCCGCCTCGACCAGCGGGCGCACCGCCAGCAGCTGCGGGTCGGCCGCCACGGCCCGGTTGCTGATCGCCTGGCCGATCTGGCGCGACACCGCAGGGTCGCGGCGGATCGAGTCCACGTGCTGGGCGAAGCGGTCGCCGTCGAGGACGTTGCGGTTCACCAGCCCGGCGAGAATGCCGAGCAACAGCAATACCGATCCGATCGCCGTGCACGCGGTCGACCAGATCTTCACGCGGTCACGCTACCGTCGTACTCCCCGATACCGGCCGCATCGCAGCAGCCTGACGGCGCGGTCAGCGGGCGAGCAGCCGCGCCTTGGCGGCGTTGAACTCCTCTTCGGTGAGCACGCCGGCGTCGTGCAGCGAGCCGAGGGACTGCAGGTGACCGATGAGCACGTCCGTGGGCGAGCCGGCGGGTGCGGCCGCGGGCGGCGGCTCAGCCGGCGATGCGGCGGGCGGGGGTGGCGGCGGCGGCGGCGGTGGGGGCGGCGCGGGCTGGGGGGCGGCCTGGCCAGCGCGGAACGCCGCCGCCTCCTGCTGTTCGATGGCCCGCTCCTGAGCGCGCCGATTAACCGCGCCGGCCGTCGCGGTCGCCGTGCCCGCGATGACTGTGGTGCGCGCCATCGTCCCGAGTAGACCCGGACGTCCACCTCTACGCAACATCACACACTCCTAGCTCGTTTCGCTCAGCCGGCCGCGGCCAGCGCGGCCTCGAGAACGTCGCGGGGCAGCTGGACGTGCAGCTCGACCTCTCCGCCGGCATTGCGCACCGCCGCGGCGACCCGACGCGCCCAGCTCTCCTCGTAGACGATCACCGCGGCGGACGTGCCCGGCGGCAGCGACTCCCCGACAACCTCGAGATCCTCCTCGCTGACCAGGGCGCGCGGGTCGAGCGGCAGCGCCGCGAGCCCGACCGCGTCGAGATCGTCGTCGACGTCGACCACGCGCACCTGGCCGTCCACGCCGCGGCTGATGAACGTCAAATCGAGCAGCGTCACGTCGCCACGCGCGACCACCTCGGCCAGCGCGGCGACGACCTCCGGGTCGGCCCGCTCACCGGGGAACGAGAGCACCACCAACTCGACGGGCCCCACATCCATCAGGCTCTCCTTCTCACTCGATGCTGTCGAGGAACATTGCTGCCACGCAACGTCGCTTGCTCACTGCCGGCTCCGCCGCCCGCGGGAGGTCAACCGGGCGGGCAGCAGCAGCTCGGCCAACCAGCTGAACACGGCGATCAGCAGTCCGCCGAGCACCGCCGCGCCGAAGCTGTCGATGTCGAGGTCGCTCGTCAACCCCGCGGTGATCGCCAGCATCGCCGCATTGATCACGAGCAGGAAGAGCCCCAGCGTGAGGATGATCAGCGGCAGGCTCAGCAGGTGGAAGATCGGCCCGAGAATCAAGTTCACCAGCGAGAAGAGCACGGCGATCCACAGCAGCGACGCAATGCCCCCGTGCACATGTATACCGGGCACCAGCCAGGCCACGAAAGCGATCACCACCGCGAGCACCACGAGCCGAACGGCGAAACGAGCAAGCATGCTGCCAGCAAACCCTGCCCGACGCCGATCGTGGTCATCCTCGGAGGATGAGCGCCGTCCGATCCATCGCTATCGCCACACGGGATCAGATGCGGGCCCCGCCCATCGCTCGCCGTCGCGAGCGTTCTCGCTGCTCAGGTCGACCGTCCAGCCGGTCCGTACGTGAGCCAGGTGCCGAGCGGCGGCCGTTGCCCGATGCCGGGCCGGCTGTAATCGCAGACCCCGGTGGGGAAGACCTTGCGCAACTGCGCCTTCTCGGTGGCGGTGAACGTCACCGGGTAGTCGGCGAAGTTCAACGGCCGCAGCCTGCACTTGAGGACGTTCTCCGACAGGGGCTCGCCGGCCGCCAGCCGGGTGTCGGCGGCGACTGGGTAGAGGCTGGCGCACGCGCCGCTGGCCGGGTAGGTCAGGGTTGCCACGATCCGTTGCGTCGCGGACAGGTAGCAGCCGTCGCCGAGGCCGGCGGGCTTGTCGGTGAGAACCTTGAGTTGCTGACTGAGGGCGGAGTGGTCGGCCTCGATCCGAGTGAGCCAATGGTCCATGGCGTTCAGTTCGTAGGCGTTGGCGGCGGCGACCTGGTCGGCGACGGGCTGGTTCTCGATGATCACCTGGTTGCCGTAGGTGCCGTTAGCGTGCAAGAGCCGGTCGCGCATCACAAATGACCACTGGGTGGTGTGGATGTCGTTGCCGAAGCCGGCGTAGTCCAGGTCGGTGCGCTGGTCGATGATCGGTGTGGTGCGTAACCCGAGGCCGGCGCTGTTGACCAGGTCGTCGGCGTAAGCGGCGCGCAGCGCGGCGGGATCAGCGGTCGAGCGCTGCGGCACCGGCTGACCGGTGTAGTCGAAACCGCCGATGCTCGCGTTGAGTTGCACGAACTGCCCGGGTGTGAGCTGACCGGAGTTCAACGCCTGCAGCCCGTACTGGACGCCGACGTTGTCCAGTGTGCTGCGCACGAAACCGGGCCGCGGGTTGCGACCGAGCTGGTTGACGTACTGCTCGAACGCGCTGCATTTGACACCGCGCGGGTTGGTGACCGGGTCCCACCGGGCGGCAACCGGGATAGCCGGGTTGCAACTGTCGGTCGCGGTGATCCGGTTGGCGAAGGTCGCATCCCACGACACGCAGGTGTCATAGGTCGGGAAGCCGGAGATGGCCAGCCGTTGCGCCGCAGTGAACGAGGCGCCCGGCCCGGCGAAGAACCGGTTCAGCAGCCGGCAGTCGGTGACCGGGTCCAGGGTGCTCAACGGGTCCGGGAAGGAGACCCCCGGGATGATGCCGTCCAGGATCCCCGGGTAGGCGTCGGCGATGTCGTACTGCTGAATGGCGCCGCCGGACCCGCCCCACCCGATCGTGTGGCGCACCGGGCCGTACGTGTCGATGAAGTGCTCCTTGACCATCATGGCGGCCTCAGCGGAGATGATGGTGCTGCAGTTGGTGTCCAGCACGTTCAGGCTGGAGGAGGCAACCGCGTACCCCTGCGACAGGAACAAGTCATTGACCACGCCGCCGGTGGAATCTCCTTGGTGGTACCCGCCGTTGCAGCCGCCGCCGAAGGTATAGACCAACCTGCCGTTCCAGCTGCGATCCGACCGTAGCGGCGACGGGTCGACGCCGTCATAGAGTGCGGCGATCTGATAGACCGCCCGATCGATCGTGCCGGTCTCGAGGCGGACGATGTAGGGCACTTGGCGACCCTGCACGCTCGCCGTAGCCAGGTCCGCCGGCCGCGCCGACGGGTCGCTCAACGGCTGGAAACTGCCCGCCGTGGTGCGGTAGAGGTAGCTGATCTGCGTCGGCGCCATGCACAACGGCTGCACGGCGGGCGCGAGACCGAACGCCGTCGTCTGGCAGTAGAACGGTCGCTGCTGCGGGCCGGAAAACACCGGCCCGGAGATCGGATGGTTCCAGACCCGCAGGGTGTCCGTGCGGCCACCGGCCATCGCGACGAACAGGTTGCCACCAATGCGCAGGTCGTGCGCCAGACCCAACAACGATCCGTCAGGTTGGGAAACGAACTGCGAGGTGATGTCGCGGCCGTTCTCGCGCACCCGCACGGCCCCGGCACGAACCCACGGCGGCAGGTCTATCCGCAGCAGCACCTCCCCGCCACTGACCAGCCCGGGATGCGGATTGGACACCGGCACGATCACCAAACGCCCGGCCGGACGACCCGGTTCGGCCGCAGCCACCGGCATTGCGGTTAGCCCGACAACCGTCACCGCCCCGACTACCGCGGCGACAAGCGACATGACACGCCGGCTGATGACCATCGGCAACCCCTCGCGGTCGGCCCGCAGCACCACGGGCGAGCGACACACGATTCATAGCAGGGCGGTACGGGCACGTCCAGATCCACGACAAACGCCGACAGCCCGGCAGGCGCGACCGAGAGCAGGCGCGTGCCGAGCCTGGCTACGGCTAGCCGGCGCCGTGGCGCCGGCCGCTCGAGGCGTTTGTCCCAGTGGACGACTGCGGTTGTCAGTGCACATACGACTTCTGTCGCTGAGAATGTGACCGGGCTAGCCTCGGGGCATGCGGCGATGGAGTTTGCTGGAGTGGCCGGTCGTGCGACAGCTGCGGTCCGGTGACCTGCTCGGCCGCGGCCCGGCGGTGACCTCGCAACGCTCCCGCGAGCTCATGCCGCGGACGTCGACCGCTGATCGCGTGGTACAGAGTGTGTGCCCGTACTGCGCGGTCGGCTGTGGCCAACGGATCTTCGTCAAGGACGAGCGGGTCGTGCAGATCGAGGGCGACCCGGATTCCCCGATCTCCCGCGGTCGGCTGTGCCCGAAGGGGGCGGCGAGCGAGCAACTGGTCAACTCCCCCGGTCGGCAGACCAAGGTGCTCTACCGCGCTCCGCACGCGACCGAGTGGCAGCGCCTCGACCTGGACACCGCGCTGGACATGGTCGCCGACCGGTTCCTCGAGTCGCGCCGCAACAGCTGGCAGCAGGTCGACGGGCAGGGTCGCCTGCTGCGCCGCGCCATGGGTATCGCCGCGCTGGGCGGCGCGACGCTGGACAACGAGGAGAACTACCTCATCAAGAAGCTGTTCACCGCGGCGGGCGCGATCCAGATCGAGAACCAGGCCCGCATTTGACACTCCGCGACGGTTCCCAGTTTGGGAGCCTCGTTCGGGCGCGGCGGCGCGACACAGTTCCTGCAGGACATGGCCAATGCGGACTGCATCGTCATCCAGGGCTCCAACATGGCTGAATGTCATCCCGTTGGGTTCCAGTGGGTGGAGGAAGCCAGGGCCCGCGGGGCGACGGTGATCCATGTCGATCCGCGATTCACTCGCACGTCGGCGATCGCCGACAAGCACATCCCGATCCGCGCCGGGTCCGACGTGGTGCTGCTCGGCGCTTTGATCAACCACGTGCTCACCCAGGACCTGTGGTTCAAGGAGTACGTCTTGGCGTACACGAACGCGGCGACGCTGGTGAACGAGAACTTCCGGGACACCGAGGATCTCGGCGGGCTGTTCTCGGGATTCGACCCGGAGACCGGGCAGTACGACCTGTCGACGTGGGCGTACGCCGAGCCGGACGGAGAGGACGCCGCGAGCGGCCGCCAGGAGCACGGCGCCAGCGCCTCCGCCCGCGCGGCCGGTCAGGAGCACGGCAGCGGCGGGCCGGTCCTGGAGCACGCCCGGGTGCGGCGCGACGAGACGCTGCAGGATCCGCGTACGGTGTTCCAGATCCTCAAACGGCACTATGCCCGTTACACCCCTGAGATGGTCCGCGATGTCTGCGGGATCAGCGTCGACGACTTCGCGTACCTGGCCCGTTCGGTGACGCAGAATTCCGGGCGGGAGCGCACCACCTGCTTCGCCTACGCCGTCGGCTGGACGCAGCACACCCTGGGTTCACAGTTCATCCGTACAGCGGCGATCCTGCAGCTGTTGCTGGGCAACGTGGGCCGCCCGGGTAGCGGCATCATGGCGCTGCGCGGCCATGCCAGCATTCAGGGGTCCACCGACATCCCGACGTTGTTCAACTTGCTGCCGGGTTACCTGCCGATGCCCAAAGCCGGCCAGCACGACACGTTCGAGCAGTACCTGAACTCGATCGCGTCCAAGCAGCAGAAGGGCTTCTGGGCCGACGCCGACGCCTACACGATCAGCCTGCTCAAGGCGTGGTGGGGCGACGCGGCCCGCGAGGACAACAACTGGTGTTACGACTACCTGCCGCGATTGACCGGGCCGCACGGCACCTATCAGACGGTGACCGGGATGCTGGCCGACGAGGTGGAGGGCTACTTCCTGTTCGGCCAGAACCCCGCGGTGGGATCCGCGAACGGCCGGATGCAGCGACTGGGCATGTCGCATCTGAAGTGGCTGGTGGTGCGTGATCTCAACCTGATCGAGTCGGCGACGTTCTGGAAGGACTCGCCGGAGACCGCCTCCGGCGAACTGCGTACCGAGGACATCGCGACCGAGGTGTTCTTCCTACCTGCCGCTAGCCACGTGGAGAAGGCCGGGTCGTTCACCCAGACCCAGCGGCTGCTGCAATGGCGGCACAAGGCGATCGACCCGCCGGGCGACTGCCAGAGCGACCTGCAGTTCACCATCGAGCTCGGCAAACGGATCAGGGCGAGGCTGGCCGGTTCGACCGACGAGCGCGACCGGCCACTGCTCGAGCTGACCTGGGACTACCCGACGGACGAGTACGGCGAGCCCGACTCCGAGTCGGTGCTGGCAGAGATCAACGGCTATCAGCTCGCCGGTTCGGACGCCGGCACGACGCTCTCGTCGTACACCGAGCTGCGCGCCGATGGGTCCACCGCCGCGGGCTGCTGGATCTACACCGGGGTGTACGCCGACGGGGTGAACCAGGCGGCCAACCGCGTGCCGCACGGCGGGCCCGGGCCGAGCCAGTCGCAGTGGGGCTGGGCGTGGCCGGCCAACCGGCGCATCCTCTACAACCGGGCCTCGGCCGACCCGGGCGGCAGGCCGTGGAGCGAACGCAAGAAGTGGGTGTGGTGGGACGGGGCGCAGGGCCGCTGGGTCGGCGACGACGTGCCCGACTTCGTGCCCGACCGCGCACCGGACGCCCGCCCCGACCCGGACCTCGGCGGCCCGGCCGCGCTGGCCGGCGACGACCCGTTCGTCATGCAGTCCGACGGGAAGGGCTGGCTTTTCGCGCCGAAGGGCTTGGTCGACGGGCCGCTGCCCACGCACTACGAGCCGCAGGAGTCGCCGGTCGCCAACGCGCTCTACCCGCAGCAGCAGAGCCCCGCGCGGATCACGTTCCCGCGCATAGACAACCTCAGCGCGCCCAGCGCCGGCGCCCCCGGCGCGGACGTCTACCCGTACGTGTTCACCACCTATCGACTCACCGAGCACCACACCGCGGGCGGGATGAGCCGCTGGCTGCCCTATCTGTCCGAGCTGCAACCGGAGATGTTCTGCGAGGTCTCCCCCGAGCTGGCCGCCGAACGCGGCCTCACGAACGACGGCTGGGCAACGATCATTTCGCCGCGCGCGGCGATTGAGGCGAAGGTGCTGGTCACCGAACGGATGACGCCGCTTTCCATCGGCGGTCACACCGTGCATCAGATCGGGCTGCCCTATCACTGGGGTGTGGGCAGCGATGCCGTGGTGAGCGGTGACGCCGCGAACGACCTGCTCGGCGTGACCCTCGATCCCAACGTGCTGATCCAGGAGTCCAAGGCCGGGTCGTGCGACATCCGGGCGGGCCGCCGCCCGAGGGGTGCGGAGCTGCTGCGCCTGGTGGCCGAGTACCAGGCCCGCTCCGGCGCGACGATCGAGACCGACAACGCGCGGATCACCGACCCCGCGCGGGAAGGGCTTCGCTGATGGGTCAGCTAGCCGGACCGACGAACCCCGCTGCCGACGCACGCTGGAAGAAACCCAAGCGTCGCAAGGGTTTCTTCACCGACACGTCGATCTGCATCGGCTGCAAGGCCTGCGAGGTGGCCTGCAAGGAGTGGAACCGGATCCCTCGCGACGGGGACCTCGAACTGCTCGGATCGTCCTACGACAACACCGGGGCGTTGGGCGCGAGCACCTGGCGCCACGTCGCGTTCATCGAGCAGGGCCGCGACCGCATCGCGCAGGCGCGGGCGTCGGGCCGCGCGCTGGTCAATCTCGGCATGCCGCGAGTGAGTTCCCCGGCCGCAGCCGATGTCGACACCACGCCGCCGGACACGCCGGAGTTCCGCTGGCTGATGTCGTCGGACGTGTGCAAGCACTGCACGCACGCCGGCTGCCTGGACGTATGCCCGACCGGTGCGCTGTTCCGCACCGAGTTCGGCACCGTGGTCGTGCAGCCGGATGTCTGCAACGGCTGCGGCACCTGCGTGGCCGGCTGCCCGTTCGGCGTCGTCGAGCGCCGCTCGGACGGCACCGCCGCCCCGAACACCAAGCGCGCCCAGCCCGAAGTACCCAACATCGGCATCGCGCAGAAGTGCACGCTGTGCTACGACCGGCTGCTCGAGGACCAGACGCCGGCCTGCGCACAGACCTGCCCGACGACGTCCATCAAGTTCGGCAACCACGATCAACTTGTGGAGCAGGCTCGCGCGCGGGTTGCCGAACTGCACGCCCAGGGGCGCACCGAGGCACGGCTCTATGGCGCCAACGACCTCGACGGCGTCGGCGGCACCGGGTCGATCTTCCTGCTGCTCGACGAACCGGAGGTCTACGGCCTCCCGCCCGACCCGCGAGTGCCGACCGCGGATCTGATGCGGATGTTCAAACGGGCCGGCATCGCCGCGGCAGGCATGCTCGCCGCCGCCGTCCTCTCGTTCGTGAAGGGCGGATTGTGAAGCCACCCCACGAAAACGCTCCGCAGAGAACGCTCCACGTTTCCGCGGGGGCCCCGACATGAGCACCTCGGAATACGACAGCCTGCGGCCGCCGGAACCCGCCCACGGCCACCGGCGCGGAGACCAGCGTCGCCGGCGGGGCGCCACGCCGCCGAGCGACCGAGACGGCTCGCGCGAGATGTCGATGGTCCCGGAGGCGGAGTTCACCTCCTACTACGGCCGCCCGGTGGTCAAGCCGGCGCCGTGGGGTCATGAGATCGCGGGGTACCTCTTTCTCGGCGGAGTCGCCGCCGGCTCGGGTCTGCTCGCGGCCGGCGGGCAGCTCACCGGACGGCCCACGCTGCGGCGCAACTGCCGGCTGTCGGCGCTGACCGCCGTCACGCTCAGCGCAGCGGCGCTGATCCACGACCTCGGCCGGCCAGAGCGCTTCGTCAACATGCTGCGAACGATCAAGCTCACCTCGCCGATGAGCCTGGGCTCGTGGATTCTCAGCGCATTCAGCACCGGCGCGGGGATCGCCGCCGCCGCCGAGATCGACCGGATGACCGGAGAGCGGCTGCCGCTCGGCCCGCTACGCCGCGTCTTGCGGGCCGTCGAAGGACCCGCCGGGCTCGAAGCCGCAGCGTTTGCCCCCGCCCTGGCGGTGTACACCGCGGTGCTGCTCGGCGACACGACCACACCGACCTGGAACGCCGCGCACGAAGATCTTCCGTTCGTGTTCGTCAGTTCGGCGAGCCTCGCATCGGCCGGGCTCGCGATGGTCACCACGCCGGTCGCCGAGACCGGGCCGGCCCGGTGTCTCGCCGTCCTCGGCGTGGCCGGCGACCTGTCCGCCACAAGAGTCATGCAGCGCCGGATGGATCCGGTCGCCGCTGAGCCGCTGCGCCGCGGCAGGGCCGGGCAGATGCTGCGGTGGAGCGGGCGGCTGGCCGCCGCCGGGGCGTTGGGAAGTCTGCTCGGCGGCCGTCACCGTCCCGTCGCCGTCGTGTCCGGCTTGTGCCTGATGGCCGCCTCGGCACTGACCCGGTTCGGCGTCTTCGAGGCAGGCATGGAGTCTGCGAAGGATCCGCGTTACACGATCGAGCCGCAGAAGCGTCGGCTGGCCGCCCGCCGCGCGGCGGGAATCACCGACGACTCGATCACCACCACGGGATAGCGCACGATTCGATCGGACACGCGCCGCCTGTCACCGCAGACAAATCCGCGTGTGCCCGGAAAGCCTGGCGCCGATCGTGATGTGCGACCGGATCGCGGCGGATGAGGGAACATTCGGCACCTTCGCCGCCGCGTCGACCGCACGCTCGGCCAACTCCGCGGTGGTCCACAAGCCCAAGGCCAGTCTCACGACCACGGTGAGCGGCACGGTCGATGGGATCGAGTCAACCGGGACGCTTACCGTCAGCCGAATCGTTCACCGGCCGGGCCGAATTGGCCCCTTATGTAGCAAGTGTTTTCTGTGCTTCTGCGGGCCCGCACAAGCTTGAACGCCCACTCAAACAGCACGGTAGGTGTGAGCCGCGTCGCTAGCGACCCACGCGCTTGACGTTCACCGCAACGATGCGGAGTCCACGCCCTTGGCTATATGTACCGCTTTTGGGGAACAAAATTCATACTGCTCATGCTCAGGTACTTATTCAGGTAGTTAACCACTTCCTTGCTCTTGAACCAGTTGTCGAGCTGGACCAGCGGAATCATTGCCTCGCCTACCAGCGAATCGAAAATCCAGAATTCGGTGGCCGTGACGTGCGTGGCCATGAGATGGCCAGTCCCTTGCGCGGGACTCAGTGTCCACAGATTCATTCCAGCCTGCCGAAAGTAGGCGAGTAAAGCCAGCCGGGCCTGCTCCTCGTCCGGGCCGACAGTCGGCCCCTCACCTGGTATAGGGAGACCGGTGACTGGGTAGTCCACGTCCTTCTGCGGTTTCACCAGGCCGGCCTTTTCCTGGAGATAGCGTGCGACCTTAGGCTTTAGGTTCACGGCCATGGGTGTTCCCCAGCTCTTCTTGATCGCATCGGCAGCCGCGACGTAATCCGCTGTCGGCACGTGGTCATAGACGGTAACCAAGACCTTTTGCGTACCATCGTTGGCGTTTATGACCTCGGCCAAGGAGTAACGGCCAGGAACCGTGCAGCCAGCCGTCCCGGCGAAGTAGTCCGCAAGGGCACACAGCTCCTTCTGCACCGGAGCCGCATTCTGGAATACCGTGTCGGTATTCGCCAACCGATCGGCCAGCCAGTCACTCGCGAAGACTCCGCAGCTAGCCGAACCGCGGCCCTGGCTAAATCCTCGCGCAGTCCCGCCGCACGCTACCGCCTGACCAAGAATATACCTGGACACCAATCTTCCTCCCGCCGCGAAATCCGCCGCCTGGCCGAGTGTCCCAGCCCGCCAGCCCGCGCCGCAAGCGCGCCGTGATGTGGATAGCGAAACAATCACCGATGGCATATCACCTGCGCCCGATCTTGGCCGTCGGCACCCTGAACCTAGGCAGCGCCAGCGGCCTAGTAACAGGTCCCCATCAGCATCGGCCAGCAGACCACCGCCGCGCCGACCGCGGCAGCCGCCGCCGGATGCCCGATCCTGACCTCGTCCTGGCCCGCTCGACCTCTACCTGCTCGGCCTGGCCGTGCATCTGAACAAGTGGTGCTCGGCATCACCGCGCAGTCCGACGGGCAGTAACGCCCACATCAAGCAGTTCGCCACCGGCCACCTGCCTGTCGCCCAGATGCACCCACAGATGGCCCAGGCCGAGCTGGCCGAGCTCACCGGCGCAACCCCGGGCGTGCCGGCCGGATCAGGCGCCGCTGAACACGCGTAGCAGATCAGGATGCCCATCCGCACGCCCCACGGTGTGTCGGACACGGTGTAGCGCTCGCCGCTGCTGATCGCCTCCTGCTTGAGCGACGACTGATTCGCATCGACTGCCTCCCGCCGACCGCCTGAGCCCCAGCCAACCCTGCCCGTGGTGACTCGGGCACGCGGGCACACGCGACCCCCTCCACTCCGACAGCGCTCACCGAGCACGGCGACGGTTCACCACCGAAGATCACCAACCGGATCCGACTACGCACCGTCGCGACTAGCCTCAAACGATCAATCCGGGGCGTGAGCGGAAACGTCCGGTTGCCACCGCCAGGCTCAGTGTGTCGCTTGCGGTCATGAGATTCGACATGGACATTCGCCCGGTCGCGCCGATAGAAAGACGGTTCCGCGTGTCGTTGCGAGGCGTGGCTCAGCCCGTTAACCCATCTATACGCGGTGTACCGGTGTGTATACCGAATGTGTTGACGCCGTCTGATCACGACTCTTACACTTGATCGACTCGCCGAGAGGGGTCGCGAGAGCGACAAGCCGGCCCTGCAGTCTCACGTTCGAGCGACCCCGGGAGATGCTGGAATGACCGGTCGTGGAATGCGCCCATGGCGGGTCAGGCTCCGCGTCGCCCTGCCTGTGATCGCTGTCGGTGCGCTTGTGCTGGCGGCGTGCTCGGGTGGTTCGTCCAGCAGCGCGCCGGCCGGTCCAAAGCCGGTGGGTTTGCTACCCTCATCGGCTCAGAAGATCATGTCCAAGCCGGCCTATCAGACGGCGCGCTGGCTCTACCAGGTCAGTGACCTGGAAAGCGGCAAGGTGCTGTTTTCCAATCGTGCGAACGAGATGGCGTTTACTGCCTCGACCATGAAGTTATTCACGGTAGGCGCTGTGTACGACGCTCTGGGCACAAGCACGAAGGTGACTACTCCGGTCTACGCGCAGGGTTTGGTCACGGGGGGTGTGCTCACCGGCAACCTCGACCTGGTCGCGGCAGGTGACCTCACGCTGGGCGGTCGGGACGCCGCCGAGGGCAAGGCGGTGGACTCGTTCACGGCCAAGACGATCGATCATGTGTATGGCGACGTGGCGCCGAACGGCGCCATTCCGGCCGGCGACCCACTGGCCGGGCTGAACAGTCTGGCCCAGCAGGTTGCCGCGAAGGGCATCCACCGCGTCGACGGCGACGTCGTGATCGATGACCGGCTGTGGGATCCGTACACGGCCCAGGAGGGGCCGGTTCCGCCGATCTACGTGAACGACAACGTGTTCGACATCACCGTGAAGCCAGCCAGTGTCGGCCGGCCGGCTCGGCTCGTCACCGCTCCGCGGACCAAGGCGTTCCAGGTCGAGTCGACCGTGCAGACGGTCAGCGGGTCGGATGCGTCGATCGCGGTGAGCGCTGACGGCCGGAATCCGCACCTGCTGCACGTGACCGGCACCATCGGCGACTCGGCCGGCCCGCGGCTGACCATCTATCGGGTCAAGGATGCCGCATCGTGGGCCCGCACCTTGTTCGTGGAGGCCCTGGCCCGGGCTGGGGTCACCGTCGCGACCGCGGCGAGCGCGAACAATGACCCCGCCGTGCTACCAGCCAGGGGGAGCTACCGGTCCGCACAACAGGTGGCGTCCTTCCACTCGCCGCCGCTTTCGGCGCTCGGGTCGATGATCCTGGTGACCAGCTACAACACCGGTGCGAACGCGTTCCTGTGTCTGCTCGCGGTCCGCGCGGGATCGAGCGAATGCACCGACGGGCTCAAGACGATCAGGTCGCTGATCATCAAAGCGGGTTTGAACACGAACGATGTCGTTCTCATCGACGGACAGGGTGGTGATCCCGCCTCGATCCCCCCGGGGCAGATGGTGAATTGGCTGCGGTTCGTCGACAAGCAGCCTTGGGGAGCCGCGCTCAAGGCCGGCCTGCCGGTACTGGGCGAGACCGGCACGCTGGCCGCGAGCGGTCAGGACAGCCCAGCCAAGGGCAAGATCGAGGCCAAGACCGGAACGAGCGCGGCCGGCGACCCGGTCACCGGTCGCGCGCTGTTCAACGTACAGGCCTTGGCCGGCTACATGACCGCGGCGAACGGCCAGACCCTGGTCTTCGACGTGTTGGTGAGCGGAGCGACGTTCACCGACCCGATCAGCGGCATCACCCAGGTCGGCGATGACGTCGGTGACGTTGCCGCCGCCTTCCAGCAGGCGCTGAAATGAGATGGACCGCCGTCCGTCACGCTGTGCTCGCGTCGGGTCTGACCGCCGCGCTGGCGTTGGCGGCCTGCACCTCGCACCACTCGTCGACGGCGGGCCCGAGTCGCGCCGCCACCGGGCTGCCGGATGCGATTAAGAAGATCATCGACAAGCCCGTCTACACACACGCCACCTGGAGCCTGCTGGCGGTAGACCTGAACACCGGTAGGACGCTCGACAGCCGCAACGCGATCAAACTGGCCTACACCGGCTCGACCCGCAAGCTGTTCTCGGTTGGGCTTGCGCTCAAGCAACTCGGCGCCGGCTACACGACCACCACGGCGGTCTATCGCCGCGGCACCGTGGACGGTTCCGGCGTCCTGCACGGCAACGTCGACTTCGTCGGGGCCGGCGATCTCACCCTCGGCGGCCGGCGCAGCGCCGCTAACCAGATCGAATACACCGACTTCGACCACAACGATGCCAACAACCTCGGTACCGCGATCCTGACTCCGCAGGACCCGCTGACCGGCCTGCAGGCGCTGGCCGAGCAGATCAAGGCGACCGGGATCAAGCAGATCGATGGCAACATCGTGATCGACGACCGGCTCTTCCCGTCCTATCGAGTTCCCAACCAGCAATTGTTGATCACGCCCACCATGTTGAACGAGAACATGGTCGACGTCACCGTCACCCCCACTACGCCCGGACACCCGGCAATAATCGACTATCGCCCGAAGACGCCGGCGTTCGCCGTCACCGGCACAGTCATGACCACGGCCGCCGGCACCGACCCGACCCTCGCCATTCCGGCCGGCACCACCCCGGCCGGCGGCTCGGTCACCGGCGTGGTCAACTGCGTCGAAAAGCCCAAGTGCACCGGCAGCATCTCGGGCACGATCCCAGTCGATTACAAGGCGCCGCTGTCGGCACGGCCGCAATTCGTGGGCACGTTTCGTATCGACAATCCGGAAAGCTTCGGCCGCGCGGCGTTCATCCAGGCTTTGCAGCGTGAGGGCATCACGATGAGCGCGCCGGCGGTCGGGCCCAACCCGACTTCGATACTGCCGGCCTCGACCGACTACTCGCCCGCGGACCGAATCGCCGCCTACACGTCGCCGCCGTACGCCCAGCAGGCGCGACTGATCCTGAAGGTCAGCCTGAACCTGGGCGCGAACCTAGCTCTGACCCAGTACGGCCTAGCCAAGGGACAGAAGACGCTCAGCGGAGCCCTCGCCGCCGAGCGCACCGCGCTGACCACGATGGGTATTCCGGGCAGCTCGTTCGACTTCCCAACCAACGGCAGCGGCAGCCCGGACAGTCAGGCCTCACCGCAGGCGCTCGTGGACATGTTGGCGGACATGAGCAAGACCTCGGTCGCCGACGACTACCGCACCGCGCTGCCGTTGCTGGGCGTCGACGGGTCACTGGCCGAGACCGGGACCAACCTGCCGGGCAAGGGCCACATCTACGGCAAGACCGGGACGACCGTGACCGACGGGAAGCTGGTCGCGCAGAACCTGGCCGGCTACATCGACGCCAAAAGCGGCCACCGGCTTGCCTACGCCATCATTCTCAACAACTACGGCACACTCAAGAGCCTCGAGGACGTGATCGCAGTACTGTCCGACGAGGCGGCCATCACCAACGTGCTGTACCAGAACAACTGAGTCCCGCGGGGGCGGGCGGTCGCGGCCTCACGCCACCCGTACAAGACGATCGACACCGTCGCTGGTCGGCGGACGGCACATGCGAGCAGATCCTCGCCGCGCCGCGCCGTGACCGACAACCGGCTTGTTCGGAGTCGCGCCTGTCGGTGGACGCGATGCTGACCCGCACCCATCGCCACGCCACCGCTGCCGGCACACGCCGCCGGTCGACGAGAATCCCCCGAGCCAGGCCCCGCAAGGCCACCCGCAGACGAGATCGCCGCCGCGGACGGCGACCCGTCTGCCCGAGCGACGCTGATGGCCGAGCTGCGCGACCTCGACGACGACGCCAACCTGCCGCACGCGATCGTGCACCCGACTTTGTCTCGGCGGACGTCTTCTTGCGGCCCGCGCGCGACATGGTCGTCGTGGACTGGGCCAGGTCCGGACGCGGGCCGCGGCTGTGGTCACTCGGTTTCCTGCGGTGGGCCGCCGGGACTCGCGACCTCTCGCTCGTGGACGCGGTGATCAGCGGCTACCGCGAGCATGTGCACCTCACCGAGGACGAGCTGGCCCGGCTGCCCGCCGCGATCCGCGCCCGCCCGCTGACGATCGACTGCCGGGCGGTGACGCGGTCCAGCGCCTCGATCCCGCGACGAGCGGGCCGCGGCGATCGCCGATCGCGCCCGCCGCACGCTCCGGTGAGTGACCGACACGCCGTTCGGCTACACACAGCGACCACACCGGGCAGGAACGTCCCGCCGCCTGCCCACCCAACATCCGTCCCATGAGCGGCAAATCCGGAAGCGGCACCATGCGCTCGTCGACCAGTCATGATCATGTGAAAGCGGCAGGATTCCTGCCGGAAAGCCATGATCATGAGGATACATCCTGGCTCTAAGCTGCCCGCACATCGGCTCGTGATCGGACATTGCAACAGCGGGAGCGCGGAACAGCCCGGCGGCCGCGGGAGACGCCTCGCCCGACTCGGTCTGTTGTCGCCGGAAGATGCAGCCCCGTGGGCAAGCACGCTCTGTGACGGCGTGGCCATCGGCGGGCAGAGGATGGTGGCCGCTTTCGGCAGTTCGGCATGACCGCCGTGAAGACCGCGCACACCGGTCGCTTGATCTTCCGAATGCTGGCGGACGCGTCGGCGCCGGTTCAGTACTTAGACCGTGCAGATGCAGTAGCCGACTACTGATGACCAAGCACGGCGGCGCGGTCAGGCTTCGCCATCACCCACCTCCGCCACCCAATGAGCAATTACCGTGAGCTACGACAACGCACCAGTTATGTCCACTGAGAGTTCTCACGTCCGCGACAACAGCCGTCAAGCCGGTCGAAGCCGCCTCGATCGGCTACGGTCGTCAGCTCGTCGGGCCACGATCGCCTCCACCGCGGTGGTCGTGTTCGCCGGTGTCGGTTGTGTGTCGCTCGCAACCAGTCCGATGGCGCAAGCCGCAACGGGTTCGGCCGCCGGTCAGCCGTCGTGCAACGACCGGGTGTCGGGTGTCGTCTGCCAAGAGACGTTCACCTCCTCTGGGACGACGAACACGGCGAACTGGGACTGGGACGGCGCCTCTAGCATCCAAATCGAAGCGGTGGCCGGCCATGGCGGCGCCGCCGGAGACGGAACCCCGGGCGGCTCGCCCGGGGAGGCGACCGTGTTCTACACGCCGACGGTTCCGGAAGCGGCATTCGCCTATGACGTGGGCTCCAATGGGGGTGCCGGCAGTGCGGGCACCTGTTCAGTCCCGGTACCGGCGGGGCGGCAGGCAGCAGCGGCGGGGGCCTCGGCTCTGGCGGGGCGGGCGCCAGCGGTCTCGGAAGTCCCATCTACGGGCTGGCCCTCGGCGACGGTTATCCGGACGACGGCGGTGGTGGCGGCGGGGCGAGCAGCGGGTACGCCGAGTCGGGCCCAGTGCCGCCTCCGGCCAACACCGCGACCGTGATCGCCATTAGCGCTGGCGGCGGCGGCGCGGCCGAAGCGATCCCCCGCAGCTCCGGGGTGACCGGCAGCCCGGCCAAACCCGGGGGTGCGGGCGGCCAGTCCGGGGCCGGCGACTGCGGCGGGCAGGGCGGTAGCCCCACCGCGGGCGGCCAGGCCGACGCGGCGTCGCCGTGCAATGGAGGCGTCGGCAGCGCAAGGGCTCTGCCGGCGGCGCCGGCGGTGTCGCCAGCCAAGAGACGTCGCCCACCGGAGCATTGCTTACCGATGCGTCCGGCGGTGGCGGCGGCGGCGGTTTGCACGGAGGCGCCGGCAGCAACCTGGACGCCTCAGGGGAGGTCGGCGTGCCCAGTGCCGGCGGGGGCGGTGGCGCACTCAACAACACCACTCAACAACACTGTGTCGTCGGCCGCGGCGGGCGTCGCTTTCCTCTGGAGAATCCCGACCACGACCACCACCACGTTGAGCGTGTCCGGCGCCGGTGGTTCCTTGCAGCCGGTCGCGGCGGCCGTGGCGGTGAGCTCCTCGGCGTCGTTCGCGCCGGTCGATGGGGAAGTCACCGTCCTCGTCGACGGAGCCGCCGTCGCCTCCCCGGTGGCGGTCACAGCCGGCACCGTCGGTATCCTGGCGGCCGTCGACTCCGCCCTCAGCGCGCTGCCGGCCGGCAGCCACAGCGTCCAGGCCCAGTTCAGTTCGATGAGCACGGGGTCCGGGGCGCTGCCAAAGGGATATAGCTACGGCTGGAGCTCGTCGGCGTCAGCATCGGACGCCATCAACATTGGCGGGCTAAGCCCACTGACGATCACTGGCACGGATGGCCCTCCGGGCAATACCTGGCCACCCAGACCGCCTCGGCGTCGGTCGGTAACGGCACGGGCCTGACCATGCAGACCAGCCAGGGCGACACCACCAGCTGGTCACCCCGAATGTAACGACGGCCCTACCGAAATCGTGAGGGGTTGGCGCCCAGCCCGGGCGCCAACGCCTCCACTGCATTCGGCGCGAGGAACCGCTCGTGCCCGCACCGATGGTGCGCCCGTGCCAGGACAACCTCGCGCGATCGAGGCCCAGCAGATTGTGCGTCTCGAGGTGACCACACCCCACGGTGTCGCGCCCGGCTGGCCGGCGTGGCGTAACACGCGCTCAGCGCAGGGCGATGCCGTCGCCGGCGACCGTGTGGCCGATGACCGGGTAGCCGGGCAACTCGCCGACGACCAGCAGGCCGCCCGAGGTTTGCGCGTCCGCAAGGAGCAGCAGGTCGTCCTCGGTGACGCCGGCGGCGGCATGTAGATGCGGCCGCACCCAGTCCAGGTTGCGCCGGGTGCCACCGGAGACGAAGCCGTCGCCGAGTGCGTTACGTGCGCCGTCGATGACGGGCACGACATCCAGGTCGATGACCGCGCCGACGCCGGAGGCCCGGCACATCTTGTACAGATGGCCGAGCAGGCCGAAGCCGGTCACGTCGGTGGCCGCACGGACCCCCGCCGCCACCGCGGCCTCGGCGGCGTCCCGGTTGAGCCGCGTCATCGAGGCGACGGCCTCGGTGAAGATCTCGCCGGTGCGCTTGTGCCGGTTGTTGAGCAGCCCGACACCGATCGGCTTGGTGAGGGTGAGTGGCAACCCCGGTTCGGCGGCATTGATGCGCAGCAACCGGTGCGGGTCGGCAACGCCGGTGACCGCCATGCCGTATTTCGGCTCCGGGTCGTCGATCGAGTGCCCGCCGATTACCGGACAGCCCGCTTCAGATGCCACCGCCAGGCCGCCGTGGAGGACCTCGGTCATCAACTCCAGCGGAAGCACGTCGCGCGGCCAGCCGACAAGGTTGATCGCGACGACCGGACGCCCACCCATTGCATACACATCCGACAGTGCGTTGGCGGCGGCGATCCGGCCCCAGTCATACGCATCGTCGACGACCGGCGTGAAGAAGTCCGCGGTGGACAGCACCGCAAGATCGCGCCGTACCAAGACGGCCGCGGCGTCGTCGCCGTCCTCGAGCCCGACCAGCACGGCGCTGCCCGACTGTCCGGTCAGACCGCGCACCGCGTCTTCCAGTTCGCCCGGTGGAATCTTGCAGGCGCAGCCGCCGCCGTGCGCGTAGCTGGTCAGTCGGCTGATCCCGGTCACCACCCGTCGAGCGTATTGGCTAATGTCCGCCCCGGAGGCGTATGGGTTCTGGTGGGCTCCCCGGTCTTCAAAACCGGTGAGGTCGAGTAACTCGGCCTGGCGGGTTCGATTCCCGTCCGCCTCCGCCAGGCAATTTCGCGAGCACAATTGCCGTTCACCGCGAAATGTAGTGGGGGAGGTGGGCCGTGACCCGGGTCGATCCGCGCCGCCTGATCCCCCGTACCGATCAGTTGCTTGCGCTGCCGGCCGTGCACCAGGCACGGGGCCGCCTGGGCGACCGTGTCGTCCGCGCGCTCGTGCACGACGTGCAAGAACGCGCCCGACGCGGTGCCATCGCACCCGGCGACGTGGAACCGGCCGTCATCGCGTCGCTCGCGGCACGGACCGCCACGGCGTTGCGTGCGGTGCTCAACGCGACGGGCGTCATCGTGCACACCAACCTGGGGCGCGCTCCGCTGTCCGCTGCGGCGATCGACGCGCTGGTGTCGGCCAGCGGTTATGTCGACGTCGAACTCGACCTCGCCACCGGTACCCGCTCCCGGCGCGGCGCCGCGGCCCGTGCGGCCCTGCTCGCGGCCTGTCCCGCCGCCGAGGATGCGCTGGTGGTCAACAACGGCGCCGCGGCACTGGTGCTGGCCACCACCGCGCTCGCGGCTGGTCGCGAGGTGGTCGTGAGCCGCGGTGAGCTGCTGGAAATCGGCGCCGGTTTCCGGCTGCCCGACCTGATCGCATCGACGGGAGCGCGGCTGCGTGAGGTGGGGACCACGAACCGCACCCACCTGCGCGACTACGCCGACGCGATCGGACCCGAGACCGGCTGCGTGCTGAAGGTGCATGCCAGTAACTTCCGGATGGAGGGGTTCACCTCCATCGTCCCCATTGCCGACCTGCGGCCGCTGGCCGACGCGCACGACGTGCCGCTCGTGGCCGACCTCGGCAGCGGACTCCTCGCGCCCGACCCCCTGCTTCCCGACGAGCCGGACGCCGCCACCGCCTTGGACGAGGGCGCTGATGTCCTCACCGCGAGCGGCGACAAGCTGCTCGGCGGGCCGCAGGCCGGCGTGGTGCTCGGCCGCGCCGCCGCCGTCACCCGGATGGCCCGCCACCCACTGGCGCGCGCCGTCCGCGCCGACAAGCTCGCCCTCGCCGCGTTGGAAGCGACCCTTTGCGGCGGCATGCCTCCGGTCACGCAGGCGCTGCACGCCGACACCGCTGCGCTGCGCACCCGCGCCGAGCGGCTCGCCGCCGCCGTCGGCGCCTCCGTGGTCGCACACGACGGGCGAGTCGGTGGCGGCGGCGCCCCGGGTGTGCCGCTGCCGGGATGGGCGGTCCGGCTGCCGGATGCGGCGGCGGTCGTGTTGCGCACCGGTGATCCCGCAGTGCTGCCACGCGTGCACGACGGCGCCTGCCTGCTCGATCTGCGCTGCGTGCCCGAGGCCGACGACGACCGGCTGCTCGCCGCGGTGCGCGCGGCATTGGCCACCCTCAGCGGCGAGGGCGGCTGAACGTGCACGTCGTCGCCACCGCCGGCCACGTCGACCACGGCAAGAGCACGCTCGTCCGCGCGCTCACCGGAATGGAGCCCGACCGGTGGGCGGAGGAACGGCGCCGCGGGCTCACGATCGACCTGGGCTTCGCCTGGACCACCCTGCCGTCCGGGCGCGAGGTGGCGTTCATCGACGTCCCCGGTCACGAACGGTTCCTGGGCAACATGCTGGCCGGCCTCGGCCCGGCACCGGTGGTGTGCTTCGTCGTGGCCGCCGACGAGGGCTGGCGGGCGCAGTCCAGCGACCACCGCGACGCCGTCGCCGCGCTCGGGATCCGGCACGGCCTGGTGGTCATCACACGTGCGGACCTGGCGCCGGACCGGGTCGGCGAGGTACTCGGCCAAGCGCGTGCGGAGCTCGCGGAGACCGGCCTGCATGACGCACCCGCGGTCACCGTGTCCGCCGTCGCCGGCACCGGGCTGGCCGAACTGCGGCGTGCTCTCGACGACGTGCTGGCTCGGGTGCCCGCGCCCGAGGCGACCGGCCGGCTGCGGCTGTGGGTGGACCGTTCGTTCACCATCACCGGCGCCGGGACCGTCGTGACGGGCACCCTGGTGGCCGGCACCATCACGCGGGGCGACCGCCTGCAGCTGCGCGGCCGCGGGCGGACGCGCCCGGTCGTGGTCCGCGGACTGGAAAGCCGCGGCGAGTCGTACACCCGCCTGAGAGCGACCGCCCGGGTGGCCCTCAATCTGCGGGGTGCATCGCCGCAGGACGTCCGCCGCGGCGACGTGCTGGTAACCCCCGACGCGTGGCAGACAACGTGCACGCTCGACGTGCGCCGCACCACGGGCGTGCCATTCGGCGAGGCGCCCGACCAGCTGATCGTGCACGTCGGCACCGCGGCCGTGCCGACCCGATTCCGCCCGTTCGACGACGAGCACGCCCGGCTGGCGCTCAACCGGCCACTTCCGCTCGTGCTCGGCGACCGGCTGGTGCTGCGCGACCCGAGCAACCGTCGCGTGCTCGGCGGTGCACAGGTTTTGGACGCCGACCCCCCGGCGCTACGCCGACGCGGCGACAGCACCCGCCGAGCCGCCGCGCTGACCGAGATGACCAGCAGCGGCGACCTGCGCGGCGAGGTGGCCCGCCGAGGTGCGGTCCAGGAGCAGTCTCTGCGTCGGCTGGGGCTGCTGTCCGCAGCGGGCGCGGCGCCACCTGACGGGGTGCGCGTGGTGCACGGGTGGTGGGTTCATAACGTCACCTACGCCGACTGGCAGCGGCGGCTGCGCACCGCCCTATTCGAGCTGCACGAACGAGACCGGCTGGCGGCCGGCCTCTCCCGCGGCGCGGCCCGTGCCCTGCTCGCCCTGCCCGACGATTCCCTGCTCGACGCGGTCATCCGCGACACAGGCGTCGAGCAGGACAGCGGCCACATCCGGCTGCCAGGCAGCCGCAACGACCTGGGTCCCGCTGAGAGCGCGGTTACCGAGCTCGAACGCCGGCTCCAGGCCGACCCGTTTCACGCACCGGAGGCCGACGAGCTGACCGGCCTGCACCTCGGCGTCCGCGAGCTCGCCGCGGCCGAACGCGCCGGACGGCTGCTGCGCCTGACTGACGGGGTGGTGCTGCTGCCGACCACGCCCGCGCTGGCGATGCGTGAACTCGCCCGGCTGGAGCAGCCCTTCACCACCAGCCAGGCCCGGCAGGTACTAGGCACCAGCCGACGAGTCACGATTCCGCTGCTGGAACACCTCGACGCTCGGGGCTGGACCCGGCGGGTGGACGCGAACCACCGAACGGTCGTGCAGGCCGCCGACTTTGCCCCGCGCTGACACGTCAGCGGGGCGTCTTAGCGTGTCAGGGCGGGACAAAGTCATGACCGGCGCGCGGGCGGGGTCGTGCCGCGGGGTTAGCGTTGAGCGGGTGGTGCGGGCAGATCCGGAGAACGCGCGCGAGCTGTGGACGATCGGGCATTGGACCTGCCCGGAGCCGACGTTTATCCGGCCACTGCGCGCACAGGGCATCGAACTGCTCGCCGACGTGCGCTCGCAGCCCGGATCGCGGCGCAGCCCGCAGTTCGACCGTGAGCAGATGCCCGACTGGCTCGCTCGTGCCGGGATCGACTACGTGCATCTGCCGGAGCTCGGCGGACGCCGCGGGCGACAGGCTGTCGATGAGGGCATCAATGGAGGTTGGCGCCAGCCCAGCTTCAAGAACTACGCCGACTACAGCTTGGGAGCCGACTACCGGCACGGCATCCAGCAACTCACCGAGTTGGCCACCGCCCACCGGGTAGCGATCATGTGCGGTGAACCGATGCCCTGGCGCTGCCACCGGCTGCTCATCGCCAACACCCTCACCGCCGCGGGCTGGACGGTATGGCACCTGATCGACGATGCTCCGCCACGACGGCACCAACTCGGCCAGTGGGGCGCGACCCCGTCGATCGACGGGAATAGGCAGTTGACGTACCCGGCGCCGTAGCGGCTAGGGCTGCTGGTCGTCGCGCTGCTCGGCGTCCTCCCTCTCGTAGCGTTTTTCGCGTTCTGCGATGGTCTGCAGCGCGTGCGCGGCCTCGGTCTCGGTTGGGAATGGCCCGATGCGGTCGGCGTTCTTGCAGCCGTGGTAGGGCTCGACGCCGCGGTGCGTCATGCAATACCAGAACGTGCCGTCCAGCTTGGACATTTGCCGCCCTCTCGGATGCCTCGGCAGACGAGCGTCATCGGCCGGCCAGCACCGCGACACTTTTACGTTAGCGCGAATGGCGCCGACTGATCACGCTTTTCAATGCACGTTTGTACCGCACGTCAGCCGACATAGTGCCCGGATACAAACGGTGTCTCCCATCTGTAGCCTTCGAGGATGACTGCCTTTACGGGACCGGTGCGCATCCTGATCGTCGGCGGCGGGTATGTCGGCATGTACACCGCGTTGCGGCTGCAGTCGAAACTCAAAGCCGGCCGGGCGGAGATCACGATCGTCGACCCCCAATCCAACATGACCTACCAGCCGTTCCTGCCAGAGGCGGCGGCCGGGTCGGTCGAGCCGCGGCACGTCGTCGTCTCGCTGCACCGGGTGCTGCGCCGGTGCCGAGTGCTGACCGCAACCGTCACCCGAGTGGAGCACGCGCGACGGGTGGCCACCGTGCAGCCGGCGGAAGGCGAGTCGTACGAGGTGGCGTACGACCTGCTGGTGATGTGTCCGGGCTCGGTGTCCCGGTTGCTGCCGATACCCGGCTTGGCCGAGCACGGCATCGGCTTCAAGACCATCGGTGAGGCGATCTACCTGCGCAACCACGTGCTGGCGCGGCTGTACCTCGCCGCGTCGACGCCGGAGCCGGAATTGCGCCGCCAGGCGCTGACGTTCGTGTTCGTCGGCGGTGGGTACGCCGGCGTGGAGGCGATCGCCGAACTGGAGGACATGGCCCGGTACGCGCTGCGCTTCGTCGACGGCGTCGAGCCTCACGACATGCGCTGGGTACTGGTCGAGGCGGCCACCCGGATCATGCCGGAGGTCTCGGTCGGGCTGGCCCTCTACACCGTCGACCGGCTGACCGAGCGCGGCATCGACGTGCGGCTGAACACCCGGCTGGACTCGGCGACCGGCGGGCGCGTGGTGCTCAGCGACGGCGAGGAGTTCGACGCCGAGACGCTGGTCTGGACGGCGGGCGTGCGGGCCAACCCGGTGCTGCGGCAGACCGACCTGCCGCTGGACGAGCAGGGCCGGCTGCCCTGCAACGCCGACCTCACCGTCCGCGACGTGGACGGGGTGTTCTCGGCCGGCGACTGCGCGGCGGTCCCGGACCTGTCCCGCACCAAGGAGGACCCGCACGCGCTGTGCAGCCCGAGCGCGCAACATGCTGTGCGGGAGGCCAAGCGGCTGGCCGCCAACATCGTCGCCACGGTGTACGGCCGGCAACGCAAGGACTACGAGCACGCCTACGCCGGGTCGGTCGCCTCGCTCGGCCTCTACCGCGGGGTGGCCGAGATCTACGGCATCAAACTGCGCGGCATCCTCGCCTGGTTCATGCACCGCACCTACCACGTGATGCGGATGCCGACGTTCAACCGCAAGGTGCGCATCCTCACCGACTGGACCGCGGCGTTGTTCTTCCGCCGCGAGGTGGTCACGCTCGGCCAGATTCAGCGACCGCGCACCGAGTTCGAGATCGCCGCTGGCAAGCGCACGGTGCCGTGAGCACCGCGAAGGACACAGCCGCGGCGACGGGTGCCGAGAGCCTGCTGACCGTCATCGTCGCCCTGGGCGCCAACCTGCTGATCGCGCTGGCCAAGACGTTCGTCGCGGCCATCACCGGGTCGGCGTCGATGACGGCAGAGGCCGCGCACTCCTGGGCGGACACCGGCAACGAGGTGTTCCTCCTGGTCGGCGCGCGCAAGGCCGTGAAGCGGGCCGACTCGACACACCCGCTGGGGTACGGCCGGGTTGGCTATGTCTGGTCGATGTTCGCGGCGTTCGGATTGTTCGCCGTCGGTGCGGCGGTGTCGATCTGGCACGGCATCCAGTCGCTGCGTAACGGCGAGGAGCAGGACGCGTCCTACCTGTGGGCGTACGTCGTGCTTGGCGTCTCCTTCGCACTGGAGGGCACGTCGTTCCTGCAGGCGCTGCGGCAGACGACGGCCGGCGCGGTGCAGCGCCGACTGCACCCGCTGCGCTACGTGCACGTCACCTCGAACCCCATGCTGCGCGCGGTGTTCGCCGAAGACCTGTCGGCGCTGATCGGCATCGTCATCGCGACGCTCGGCATCATGCTGCACCAGCTCACCGGCAACGCCGCCTGGGACGCGATCGGATCGATCGTCGTCGGCCTGCTGCTCGGCTGCGTCGCGTTGTTCCTCATCGGACGCAACATGGACTTCCTCACCGGCGAGGCGGTGACGCCGCTCGCGCGCAACCGCGCGCTGCAGGCGCTGCTCGACCAGGAGGAGATCGAGCGGGTCAGCTTCCTGCACATGGAGTGGGTCGGCGCCGACAAGATCTTCCTGGTCGCCGCGGTCGACATTGTGGGCAACGCGCCGGAGTCCGACGTCGCCGCGCGGCTGCATGCCGTCGAGCAGGCGTTGAGTGCGCGACCGGAAATTGAGCGGGCGCTGCTGACCCTCACCCGGCCGGGCGACACCACCGATCTGCGACCCGGGCAACTGCCCGCCTGGTATCTCGAGCCGACTGCCGGCGTGGCCAGGGACCGCAGAGCCTGAGCACTTCGCAGACAAAGGCGCTCGGTGGCGACGATTGTTGTTGACGTCGACACGCGGCGTTATTCGTCCGGACAGTCCTTCGCATCACGGTGGCGCAGGCCCTTGCCGCCCGGTCCGCGCCGCGCTTAGGTTGCTGTGGAGCCCAGCAGCTAATGGCAGCGTCGAGGCGAGGCAGGCATGGCCGCATTCCGGGAGCAGATCAAGGGCGTCGTCGACGAGATCGCGGGCTTGGCGGCGCTGGACAAGCTCGACGGCCGGCTCGCCGGGTGGATCGGGCGGGCAACCCGCCGGGATGTGGTGAAGAACGCACTGTCCGGGGGTTGGCTGGGCCATCAGCTGCATCCGGTGCTGACCGATCTGCCCATCGGCGCGTGGGTGATGGCCTCCGCGCTGGACTGCACCACCGGCCGGTCCGGCGCCAAGGCCGCCCGCCGCCTGGTCGCGCTGGGCGTGCTCGCCGCGCTGCCGACCGCGGCGTCCGGCGCGTCCGACTGGTCCAACACCTACGGCCCGGGGCAGCGCGTGGGCTTCGTGCATGCGGCGTCGAACCTGGCCGCGACCGTGCTGCAGGCCAGTTCCTGGGCGGCGCGGCGCCGCGGCCGGCGGTTGACCGGGATGGTGTTGAGCGGAGCAGGCCTGGGCATCACCGTGTGCTCCGCCTACCTCGGTGGGCACCTGTCCTTCGTGCTCGGTGTCGGGGTGAACAACACCGCGTTCCAGCCGGCCGTCACCGACTGGACCGACGTCGCGGCGGCGTCCGCGTTGAGCCCGGACAAGCCCATCCGGGTCATCGCCGGCGACGTGCCAGTCGTCCTGGTCCGGCACAACGGCACCGTGTACGCGCTCTCGGCCACCTGCGTGCACGCCAGCGGCCCGCTCGACCAAGGCACCCTCGTGCACGACGGCGACCTGCGCTGCCCATGGCACAACAGCACCTTCCGGCTCGCCGACGGCGAAGTGGTCCGCGGTCCTGCGGCGATCCCGCAACCGCGCTGGGACGTGAAAGCCGACGGCGGCCGGATCTACGTCCGCTCATCCGCACCCGCGGACGCCTGACCCCGTGTCCGTCAACTACCACGACTGGCGCGCGACCTGCGACACGCTGCACGCGCACAGCCAAGTGCTCGGCAAGCTCGCCGCGGTGCTCGCGCCACCCGAGCCGCAACTGCAGCACACCGCGCTACGGCTGAGCGCACGCGGCTGGGAGACACTTCCGCTGCCGGCCCCCGATGGCTCCGGGGCCCTCGTCGCGACCCTCGACTTGCACGTACACGAAGTACTGCTCGAGCACAGCGACGGTCGCAGCCGGCGCGTCGCGCTGACGCCCGACCGTCCGGTGGGCCAGGTGACCCGACAGGTGCTGGACAGCATCCGTGAGCTCGGCGGCCGCGTCGAGATCGACCCGACGCCGCAGGAGGTCTGGTGGAGCGTGCCGCTGGACGAGGATTCGGAGCACGCGACCTACGACCCGGACGAGGTGGCTGCCTACTTCACCGCGGCCACCCGCGCCGCCCTCGTGCTGGCCGCATACCGCGCCCCGTACCGCGGCCGCTCCACCCCGGTCAACGCCTGGTGGGGATCGTTCGACCTGGCGGTGAGCCTGTTCTCCGGCGCGTCCGCCGATCCGCCGTCCGACGAATTCATCATGCGCAACGCGATGGACGCCCAGGAAGTCGCGGTGGGCTGGTGGCCCGGGGATCCGAGGTACGGCAAGGCGGCCTTCTACGCCTACGCGTACCCAACGCCTCCGGCCTTCGACAGTCTCGAACTCTCGCCGCAAGCCGCACACTGGGACAAGGCCCTCGGCGAGTACCTGCTCGACTGGGACGACGTCGTCGTGAGCCGCGATCCGCACGGGTCAGCGCTCGAATTCGCCCGCTCGGCATTCCAACACTCGTGCACCGTGTGCGGCTGGGATCCCGCGCTGCCGGCCAGCGCGCAGGGGAATCCGCCCCCGATCAGCTGAGGCTGCCCGACTCCGCGCCGCTAGGGTCCGCCGCCCCGAGCAGCCGCTGCATCGAGGCGACCTCCTCGGTGAACACGTCGCGCCGCTGCCGTGCGCCGCAGGAGCGCAGCAGCCGGGTGAAGTCGGCTGCCGCTTTGTCGATGCGTTCGTGCAACGATGCCCCCTGCTGCGCACCGAAGTCGTCGTTGGCGGCGTACACGCCGGTCGGCGAGACGACGGCGTGCAGGTAGCTGAACATCGGGCGCAGCGCGTGCTCGAGCACCAGCGAATGCCGCTCGGTGCCGCCGGTGGCCCCGATCAGCACCGGCATATCGGTCAGCGTTTCTTCGGGCAGCACGTCGAAGAAGGACTTGAACAGCCCGCCGAAGGACGCATTGAACGCGGGTGTCACCGCGATCAGGCCGTCCGCGTTCGCGAGCGTGTCGAACGCCTCGCCCAGTGGCGCGGACGGGAACCCGGTCAGCATCGCGTCCATGATCGCCCGCCCGAGCGGACGCAACTCGATCACGGTTGACGACGTGCTGACCCCGGCCGCGTTCAGGTCCTTGCGCACCGCGGCGTCGAGCCGGTCGGCCAGTAACCGGGTCGACGACGGTTCGCGCAGACCACCGCTCACCACGGCGAGCGCGGTCATTGTCCGGCCCCTGCGGACCGGGATGCTGCCGCGTTCCGGGCCGCGACCAGCGACTCGTGCGTCGGGGCACCCGGAACGTCGGCCGGCCGGCCGATCTCGAACTCCTTGCGCAGCACCGGCACCACCTCCTCACCCAGCAGGTCGAGCTGTTCCAGCACGGTTTTCAGCGGTAGCCCGGCGTGGTCGACCAGGAACAGCTGGCGCTGGTAGTCGCCCACGTAGTCGCGGAACCCGAGCGTCCGCTCGATCACCTGCTGCGGCGAGCCCACGGTCAGCGGGGTCTGCGCGGTGAAGTCCTCCAGCGACGGGCCGTGCCCGTACACCGGCGCGTTGTCGAAGTACGGACGGAACTCACGCACCGCATCCTGGCTGCTCTTGCGCATGAATATCTGGCCACCCAGCCCGACAATGGCCTGCGCGGCGGTGCCGTGCCCGTAGTGCTCGAAGCGCTGCCGATACAGCTGCACCATCCGTGCCGTATGCGAGGCCGGCCAGAAGATGTGGTTGGCGAAAAACCCGTCCCCATAGAACGCCGCGAGTTCCGCGATCTCCGGCGTGCGGATCGACCCGTGCCACACGAACGGCGGCACGCCGTCCAGTGGCCTGGGCACCAGGGTGAATCCCTGCAGCGGGGAGCGGAACCGGCCCTCCCAGTCCACGGTCTCCTCGCCCCAGAGCCGGCGCAGCAGGGCGTAGTGCTCCACCGTCAGCTGTACCGCCTGGCGGATGTCCTGGCCGAACCAGGGGTAGACCGGCCCGGTGTTGCCCCGTCCGAGCATGATGTCGACACGCCCGTCGGCCAGATGCTGCAGCACGTCGAAGTCTTCGCCGATCTTGACCGGATCGTTCGTGGTGATCAGCGTGGTGGACGTCGACAGGATGATCCGCTCGGTCCGTCCGGCGATGTAGCCGAGCAGCGTCGTCGGCGACGACGGGACGAACGGCGGGTTGTGGTGCTCGCCGGTGGCGAAGACGTCGAGCCCGACCTCCTCGGCCTTCATCGCGATGGCCACGCTGGCGCGGATCCGCTCGGCCTCGCTCGGGACGGTCCCGGTGGTCGGATCGGGCGTCACGTCGCCCACGGTGAAGATCCCGAACTGCATCCCGGTCATCCGTCCATCCTCGGCTGCCGTGCCATGCAGTCAACCCCTCGGTCGATGTCGGTACCGACGAGTCGGTAAGCGAGTCGGCTATTGCTGCGCAAGCAGCACTGACCGCATCTCGCGTTCGGCGTCGGCGGTGACGGCGAGCATGAGCTCGTCCCCGGGTTGGAGCCGCTCGCTCGGCTGTGGCGTGATGCGCGTCCGGAGGCGGAGAACCGCCAGTAGGGCCGCACCGGCGGGCAGTCCGAGTTCACCGATCGGTATGCCGATCATCGGTGAATCCTGAGGGAGCGTCAGGGTCACGATGTTGCCACGGCCTTGCTGCAGGGTCATCAGTCGGACGACGTCGCCGACCGTGACGGCTTCATCGACCGCGGCGACCAGCCTGTCCGGAGTGGACACCGCGACGTCGACGCCCCAGGATTCGGTGAACAGCCACTGATTGCCGGGCTCGTTGATGCGGGCCACGACCCGGGGCACCCCGAATTGCGTCTTGGCCAGCAGCGCGAATACCAGGTTGGCCTTGTCGTCGCCGGTCGCGGCCATTACCACGTCGCAGGTCTGGATGCCCGCTGCCTGCAGCGTCCCCATCTCGCAGGCGTCGGCGAGCATCCAGTCGGCCTCGGCGGCGAGGTGCGGCTGGTAGCTGCGCCGATCCCGTTCGATCAGCAGCACCCGGTGCCCGGCGGCGAGCAGGTCATTGGCGATCGATCGCCCGACCACGCCGGCTCCGGCGATCGCGACGCGCATGTCGTGCTCCCTTGCCGGCCGCGAGACCACGCCCGCGAGCCGCGCGTTCCCTAGTCTGTAGTGCACCAGTCTCTACCGCAGCTGCCACGGTCGTGGCGCAAGCCAGGGAGGAGTGACGAGCCAGCGTGACGTTGCATCAGGTCTACCTGATACTGCTCATCGGCGCGCTGGTATTGCTTGCTGGGATCGTCGCCACCCGAGTCGCGTCGCGGGTGGGCCTACCCAGCCTGCTGCTGTACCTGGGGTTGGGTATCGCGCTCGGCGACGACGCGATCGGCATCCGGTTCGACGACGCGCGGCTCGCGCAGGGCCTGGGCACTGCCGCCCTTGGCATCATCCTGGTCGAGGGGGGCTTGTCCACCCGCTGGTCGGACGTACGCGCGCTGATGGCACCGGCGGGTGTGCTCGCCACGGCCGGGGTGGGGATCAGCACGGCTGTCACGGCGGTCGGGGCGCACTTCCTGATCGGCCTGGGATGGCAGGGAGCGCTGCTGATCGGCGCGATCGTGTCCTCCACCGACGCGGCAGCGGTATTCGCCGTGCTGCGGGTGTTGCCGCTGCCCCGGCGTATCGCCGGGTTGCTGGAGGCCGAGTCTGGTTTCAACGACGCGCCGGCCGTCATTCTCGTCGTGCTGTTCAGCCAAACTCCGTTTCACCCGACTGTCGCAGCGTTTGCCGGCCAGCTGGCGTATGAACTCGCGGCCGGCGCAGCCATCGGCCTCGGCGTGGGCTGGATCGGCCGGTCGACATTATCCCGACTGGCGTTGCCCGGCTCCGGGCTCTATCCGGTGGCCATCTTCGGGCTGGCAATGGTGGCGTTCGCCGCGGCGGGTGCCGCGCACGCCAGCGGCTTTCTTGCCGCCTACCTCGCCGCGCTGATCATGGCCAACGCGCGCCTACCTCACCGCGCGGCAACCCGCTCGTTCGCCGAGGGAGTCGGTTGGCTCGCCCAGATCGGCCTGTTCGTCCTCCTCGGCCTGCTCATCACCCCCACCGAACTGCCCGGCGAGGTGGTGCCCGCGATCGTCGTCGGGCTGGTCCTGCTGCTGCTGGCGCGTCCCCTGGCCGTTCTGGCCTGCCTGTCGCCGTTTCGGGTACCGATACGTGAGCAGGCGTTTATGTCCTGGGCCGGGCTGCGCGGCGCGGTGCCGATCGTGCTCGCAACATTCCCGGTCGTCACGGGCGCCCCGCACAGTGAACGCGTACTCAACATCGTCTTCGTTCTCGTCGTGATCTTCACGCTGGTGCAGGGACCGAGCCTGCGCCCGCTGGCCCGAGTGCTCCGGCTCGCGCCACGCGAGGCAACCCGCCAGATCCTGGTCGAGTCCGCTCCCTTGGACGTGCTCGACGCCGAACTGCTGACCATGACCGTCCCGCCCGCGTCCGGGCTGAACTCGGTGTCGGTGCTCGAACTGCGCCTGCCGGACCCCGCCGTCATCACTCTGATCATCCGTGACGGGCACAGCTTCGTGCCCGACCTCGACACCCGGCTGCAGGCCGGTGACGAGCTCCTGGTCATCACCACGGGCGCCCGACGCGACGCGGCCGAACGCCGGCTACGAGCGGTCAATCGCCGCGGCCCGCTCGCCCATTGGTTCGGCGAATACGGCAACCCCGACTGAGCGAGCCCCGCGCCGCAGCCCTATGAAGCCATAAGGTGGCCCACATGCGCCACGAGGTGACCGACGACGACACCGCCATCGTGCTGGGCAGCGGCGACGTGCCGGTGCTCGCCACGCCGCGGCTGATCGCCTGGATGGAAGCGGAAACCGTGCGCGCCGCGGCACCGTTCCTCGGTCCGGGCCAGACGACCGTCGGCACGGCGATCCGCATCGCACACCACCGGGCCACTCCCGTCGGCGGCCAGGTCGACATCACCGCGAAACCGCCGCTCAGCGCGGCCGATCGCATACTCAGCTTCCTCGTCCAGGCGAGCGACAACTCCGGCCGGCTCGTCGGCGCAGGCGAGATCGACCGGGCGATCGTCGACCGGGACCGTTTCCTCTCGCGTTTATCACCCGATGAGGACCGGCAGTAGCTGTTTTGCTGGCGGCGCCGGGCTCAACCTGCTCAGCCTCAGCTACCCGTCCGGCCAGACGACGACGTGCCGGCGGACAGCCGCGGCTCGAGCCATCCGATCAGTTGCGCCTCGGGCGCCGCGCCGACCTGCCGATCGACCTCCTGGCCGTGTGCGATGAGCACGAGCAGCGGAATGCTCATCGCGCCGTAGCGGCCGGCGAGGTGCGGGTTGTCGTCGACGTTGACCTTGACCAGCTTCAGCCGGCCGGCGAACCGGTTCGCGAGACGTTCGAGCACCGGCGACACCATCCGGCAAGGCCCGCACCACGGGGCCCAGAAGTCCACGAGCACCGGTACCGAGGCGCTGATCTCGGCGTCGTAGCCGGCCTGATCGGCGCTGACGATCCAGGGCAGTGGCTGATGGCAGTTAGCGCAGCGCGGGATGCCCGCGGGGACTGGGCGTACCCGGTTGGGCTTGGCGCAGTGCGGGCAGCGGATGACGGTGCCCTCGGACGAGGTGCTCACGATATTGCGGCCAGGTCAGCGGTCTCCTGATTGGCCCAGCGCACGATGAGTTCACCGTCCTTGGCGTCGAGGGTGATCGTGGCGCCGTCGTGGATCTCACCGGTCAGCAGCGCGCGGCCGATCCGGGTTTCGACTTCGTGGGAGATGAAGCGGCGCAGCGGCCGGGCGCCGTAGACCGGGTCGTAGCCCTCGCGGGCGATGAGCTCGCGGCCGGACTCGGTGAGCTCCAGCGTGATCCGCCGGTCAGCCAGCCGCCGGCGCACGTCGGCGATCTGCAGGTCGACGATCTGCTCGATCTCGGGAAGGGTGAGCGGCTTGAACAGCACGATGTCCTCGACCCGGTTGAGAAATTCCGGCCGGAAGTGTGACCGCAGGTCGCCCATCACCTTCTCCCGGGCCGTCTCGCTGATCTCACCGTCGGAACCGACACCGTCGAGCAGGTAAATCGAGCCGATGTTGGACGTCATGATGATCACCGTGTTGCGGAAGTCGACGGTGCGCCCCTGCGCATCGGTGAGCCGGCCGTCGTCGAGAATCTGCAGCAGCGTGTTGAACACGTCGGCATGCGCCTTTTCGATCTCGTCGAACAGCACGACCGAGTAGGGCTTGCGGCGCACCTGCTCGGTCAGCTGGCCACCCTCTTCGTAGCCGACGTAGCCGGGCGGGGCCCCCATCAGCCGGCTGACCGTGTGCCGCTCCTGGTACTCGCTCATGTCCAGCCGGATGATGTTGTCCTCGGAGTCGAACAGGCCCTCGGCGAGTGCGCGGGCGAGCTCGGTCTTGCCGACGCCGGTGGGGCCGAGGAAGATGAACGAGCCGATCGGCCGGCGCGGGTCTTTGATCCCCGATCGAGCGCGGATCACCGCGTCGGCGACCAGGTTGACAGCCTCCTCCTGGCCGATCACCCGCTCGTGCAGGATCTCGTCGAGGCGCAGTAGCTTGCCGCGCTCGCCCTCGACCAGCCGGCCGACCGGGATGCCGGTCCAGCGCGCTACGATCTCGGCGATCTCGTCTGCGGTGACCTCCTCACGCAGCAGCTGCTCACGGCCCTGCTTCTGGTTCAGGCGCTCTTCCTCGCCGGCCAGGCGCCGTTCGAGTTCGGGCAGCTTGCCGTGGCGAAGCTCGGCGGCCCGGTTGAGGTCGTAACTGCGTTCGGCCTCCTCGATCTGGTACCGCACTTGCTCGATGTCCGAGCGCAGCGCCTGCAGCTTGCGGATGGCCTGCCGCTCGGCCTCCCACTGAGCGGTCATCGCGTCGGCCTGGGCGCGCTGCTCGGCGAGCTCCTTGCGCAGCGCATCGAGACGCTGCCGCGACGCCTCGTCGCTCTCGTTGCGCAGCGCGGCCTCTTCGATCTCCAGCCGCATGACCTGACGGGTGATCTGGTCGAGCTCGGCCGGCATTGAGTCGATCTCCGTGCGGATCACCGCGCATGCCTCGTCGACCAGGTCGATCGCCTTGTCGGGCAGGTACCGGTCGGTGATGTAGCGGTGCGAGAGAATCGCGGCGGCGACCAGCGCCGCGTCCTGGATCTTGACGCCGTGGTGCACCTCGAAGCGTTCGCGCAGCCCGCGCAGGATCGAGATGGTGTCCTCGACACTGGGCTCGTCGACCATCACGGTCTGGAACCGTCGCTCCAGCGCGGCGTCCTTCTCGATGTAGCGGCGGTACTCGTCGAGGGTGGTGGCCCCGATGCAGTGCAGCTCGCCGCGGGCCAGCATCGGCTTTAGCATGTTGCCGGCGTCCATCGCGCCCTCGGCCGCGCCGGCCCCGACGACGGTGTGCAGTTCGTCGATGAACAGCAGAATCCGACCCTCGGCGCCCTTGATCTCCTGGAGTACGGCTTTGAGCCGTTCCTCGAACTCGCCGCGGTACTTGGCGCCGGCGACCAGCGACCCCATGTCCAGCGCGAAGATCGTCTTGTCGCGGAGCCCCTCGGGGACGTCGCCGCGCACGATCCGCTGGGCCAGGCCCTCGACAATGGCGGTCTTGCCGACGCCGGGGTCACCGATCAAGACCGGGTTGTTCTTCGTCTTGCGGGACAGGATCTGGATCACTCGGCGGATCTCGGCGTCGCGGCCGATGACCGGATCGAGGCTGCCCGCGCGGGCCGCGGCGACCAGGTCGCGGCCGTACTTCTCCAGCGCCTCGTACGCGGTCTCCGGGTTGGCGCTGGTGACCCGCTGGCTGCCCCGAACGTCGGTCAGCGCCTCCAGCACGCGCTCGGAGGTGACGCCGTGTTCGCCGAGCAGCCGCCCGGCCGCCGTGCGCGAGCCGGTGTCGACGATTGCGAGCAGCAGGTGCTCGACCGAGATGTAGTCGTCCTTGAGCCGCTCGGCCTCGCGGCCGGCAGCGTCGAGGACTTCGGCGAGCGTGCGCGAGACGTTGATCTGGCCGGAGGCGCCGGGACCGGTCACCCGCGGCAGCCGCGCCAGGTGGCGTTCGAGTTCGTTGTGCAGTGAGGCGACGTCGACGCCGAGACGTTCGAGCAGCCGCCCGATCAGCCCGTCGCGCTGGTCGACCAGCGCGAGCAGCAGATGCTCCACGCCGACCTCGGTGTTGCCGTGCCGCAGCGCGATGGTCTGTGCATCGTGCAGTGCCTGCTGGGACTTCTCGGTGAGCCGGTTGAGATCCATGCTGATGTCACCTCCGGGGTCGGGGCGTCCGGGGTTGGGACTTGCGGGGTGGGGGCTCGTAGCGGGAGAGCAGGTCCTCGAGCGCCTCGATGCGCGCCAGCAGGTCGCAGGCCAGCATCGCCCCGGCGTAGTTCAGACCCAGGTCGCGGCGCAGCCGGGCGATCCGCGCCAGCCGCGCGGCCGCGTCGCGGGTAAACAGCGGCGCGTCGGGGCTGCCGCCGCGCGGCTCCAGCGCGCCGAGGGCGATCAGCCGCCGCACCAGCTCAGGGTGTAGTCCGGCCTCGCGGGCGAGCACCTCGAGCGCCACCAGCGGCGCGCCGTCCGGTGCGGTGCGCCGAACCGCGAGCACGTACCGAGCGCTCATCGCCGTGCCTCGCGCGGATCGAAATGGGTCGCCGCGAGCTGCTCATAGAGCTCGCGCTCACGCTCGTCGAGCTGTTTCGGCACCATGATCTGGACGTGGGCGAACAGGTCGCCGTGCCCGCCACCGGATGTCGGCATGCCCTCGCCGCGCAGCCGTAGCCGTCGTCCGCTCGACGACCCGGCCGGAACCAACACTCGAGCGGTGCCGCCGAGCGTCGGCACCGGCACCCGCGCACCGAGCGCGGCCTCCGACGGCGACACCGGCAGGTCGACGTGCAGATCGTTTCCCTCGACGCGGAACCGCGGATGCGGCGCGATACGCACCCGCAGGAACAGGTCGCCGGACGGGCCGCCCTCGACGCCGGGCCCACCCTCGCCGGCCAGCCGGATGCGCTGGCCGTCGCGCACACCCACCGGGATCTTGACGTCGTAGTCGCGGCCGTCGCCGAAGGTGATGTGCCGACTCCCGCCGGCTGCAGCCTCTTCGAGGGTGAGATCGAGCACGGCCTCGTGGTCGGCGCCACGCATGGCAATGCCACCGAATCCGCCGCCGAACCCGTCACCGCCGCGCCGCGCTCCCCCGGTGCGGCGGCGCTGCGCACCGAACAGGTCCTGGAAGAAGTCGCTGAAGTCGCCGCCTTCCCCGAAGTCGACACGCACGTCACGGAAGCCGCCGCCGGGGAAACCGCCCTCGCCGAAGCCCTGGGCACCCGAGACGTCCTGCCCGGTCCGCCAGTTGGCACCGAGCCGGTCGTAGCGTTCCCGCTTCTCCGGGTCGCGCAGCACCTCGTAGGCCTCGGCCACCTCCTTGAAGCGGTCCTCGGCACCCGGGTCCTTGTTCACGTCGGGGTGGTTTTCGCGGGCCAGCTTGCGGTACGCGCGACGGATGTCGTCGGCGCTGGCGTCGCGCGGCACGCCGAGCGCCTCGTAGTAGTCGTGGTAGCCGACAGCCATCAGCCCTCGCCCACCGGGCGTCGGGCCACCACCACCTGGGCCGGCCGAAGGATCTCCCCGTCGTCGCGGCCGAAGCCCGAGCGCGCCACCTCGAGCACCGTGTAATCCGGGGTGTCGGGCGCAGGTTGTATGGCGATCGCCTCGTGCCGCTCGGGGTCGAATTGTGTCCCGACCGCGTCCAACCGGCCAACGCCGTGGCGGGCGAGGATCGCCTCCATCTGCTCGAGCACGGCGGTCAGGCCCGGATCGCCGGGCTCCATCACCAGTGCTCGCTCCACGCTGTCGACGGCTTCCAGCCACTCACGCAGCAGCGTCTGGCGCGCTTCGGCCGCGCGCCGGTCACCTTCGCGCTCGACGCGTTTGCGGTAGTTGTCGAGGTCGGCCAGCGCGCGTCGGTGCCGATCCTGCACGCGCGAAAGCTCTTCGCGCAGCGCGGCGACTTGCTCCTGCAGAGCGGCGACCTCGCCCTCACTCGGTGTCTTCGACGGGTCGCCGGAGGTGCTCACCTGCGCACGCGCGTCGTCTTGTGGCTCGTCATTCGCGGGTGAAATCGGCATCGACGACCTCTTCGTCATCGCCACTGCGGTCAGCGCCGCCCCGCGGTGCACCGCCATCGCCCGCGCCGGCGGGCGCCGACGCCGCAGCGGCCGGCAGAGCGTGGATGATCTGCTGCAGGTCGGCGGTCAACGGCCGTACCCGCTCCAGCGTCGCCTGCTCCTCGACGGCCTTGCGGGCGTCGGCGATCAGCTGCTCGGCCCGCGCCTTCTCGTGCACCGGCAGCCTGTCCTGCAGCTGTCCGATCAGCTGATCGGCCTGGTAGGCGAGCGTGTCGAGCTGGTTACGGGCGTCAACCTCCTCGCGCCGGCGCTTGTCCTCCGCGGCGTGCTGCTGAGCCTCCGAGATCATCCGCTCGATCTCGTCCTGCATCAGGTTGGCCGACTCGGTGATCTCCACCCGCTGCTCGGCACCGGTGTCTTTGTCGCGTGCCGAGACGTTGAGGATGCCGTTGGCGTCGGTATCGAAGGTCACCTCGACCTGCGGCATGCCCCGCGGCGCCGGGCGGATCCCCTCCAGCCGGAAGCGGGCCAGCTGCCGGTTGTCGGCGGCCAGCTCCCGCTCGCCCTGCAGCACCACGACGTCGACCGCGGTCTGGTTGTCGTCGGCGGTGGAGAAGACCTCGGTCCGTCGTGCCGGGATCGTCGTGTTCCGCTCGATGACCTTGGTCATCACGCCGCCCAGCGTCTCCAGGCCCAGCGAGAGCGGGGTGACGTCGAGCAGTACGACGTCCTCGACCTCGCCCTTGAGCACCCCGGCCTGCAGCGCTGCGCCGATCGCCACCACCTCGTCGGGGTTGACGGACATGTTGGGGTCCTTGCCGCCGGTCAGCCGGCGCACCAGCTCCTGCACCGCCGGGATGCGCGTCGACCCACCGACCAGGATCACCTCGTCGATGTCGTCCGCGGTCAGCTTCGCGTCGCTGAGCGCCTGCTGCACCGGCCCGCGGGTCCGCTCCACCAGGTCGTGGGTCAGCTGGTCGAACTTCGACCGCGACAGCGTCAGGTTCAGGTGCTTGGGCCCCGCGGCGTCGGCGGTGATGAACGGCAGGTTGACCGTCGTCGTGGTGGTCGTCGACAGCTCGACCTTGGCCTTCTCGGCCGCCTCGTAGAGGCGCTGCAACGCTTGCGGATCGTTGCGCAGGTCGATCCCCTGATCGCGTCTGAACTCCTCCGCCAGCCAGTCGACCACCCGCTTGTCGAAGTCATCGCCACCGAGGTGGCCGTCCCCGCTGGTGGACCGCACCTCGACCACGCCGTCGCCGACATCCAGGATGGACACGTCGAACGTGCCACCGCCCAGGTCGAACACCAGCACGGTCTCCGAGCCCTTCTTGTCCAGGCCGTACGCGAGCGCCGCAGCCGTCGGCTCGTTGATGATCCGCAGCACCTCCAGCCCGGCGATCCGGCCCGCATCCTTGGTCGCCTGCCGCTGCGCGTCGTTGAAGTACGCCGGAACCGTGATGACCGCCTCGGTCACCCGCTCGCCGAGGAACTTGCCGGCATCCTCGGCCAGCTTGCGCAGCACGAGCGCCGAAATTTCCTCGGGCGCGTACTCGCGGCCGCGCACCTCGAAGCGCACCGCATCATTGGGGCCCTTGACCACCTTGTAGGAGACGATCCTGGCCTCCTCGTCGACCTCCCCCCACTTGCGGCCGATGAACCGCTTCGCGGAGTAGATCGTCGCCTCCGGGTTGAGGATGGCCTGCCGGCGCGCGACCTGGCCGACCAGCCGCTGCCCGTCCTCGGTGAACGCCACCACCGACGGCGTCGTGCGCCCACCCTCCGCATTCGGAATGATCTCGGCGCGACCGCCCTCCATCGTCGCAGCCACCGCCGAATTGGTGGTTCCCAAGTCGATGCCGACCGCCTTGGCCATCCGGTTCCCCTTTCCTTCGGGTGGTGTCGTCTTCTGTCAACCGGCCTGCTCAGCTCAGGTCGCGCACTCAGCGCGTCTGGAGCACGTCCTCGAACGGCGCTGAAGTGCCCCAATCGCGACGTTACGCGGATGTGGCGGCGAAGGGCAGGGCCAAGACGCTGCGCCTGTCGGCGATGACAGCCGACGCTGTCGACCGGGACAACCTGCTACGCGCGCCAGGTAGGCGCGGCGTGGTGGTCCGCGTCGGCGAACGCCTGCTCCAGCGCGGTGAGCAGATCCGAGGTCGTCGCGAACAAAGCCTTCGTGTGCGCGTCCGCCACCGTGTCCGCGTCCGTACGTAGTTGTGCGCTCAATTCGCGCAGCCGGGCGCGGGCCTGCAGGACGGTTTGGCTCGAATGACACCGAAGCCTGCTCACTGTGTCACCTGCACATCGTCGATCACGTTGACGACCCCCGGCGCCTTCCACGCTGCGATGATCGCGTCGTCGTGGTCGGCCCAGGAACTGACCGTGCCGCTGAGCGTCACCGTCCCGCTCGAGCACTCCACCGAGATCTTCGAGGCATCGAGCCGGGCGCTGCGTTGCATCGCCTGGGTGATCGCCTGCTTGACGTCCCCGGCGCTGGGCCCGGCCGGCACCAGTTTGATGTCGCTGCCGACGCCGCGCACGCCCGGCACGCGCCCGGCGACCTGCTCCGCCTCCTCGCGCTGGAACTGCCAGGTGGCCGTGCCGGTGAGCGTCACCCACGCCGCGTCGACCTGCGCGTCGACGCTGGCGGGCACGCGGCTGTCGAGTTCCAGCGCCCGAAGCACCGCGCCGCGCAGGTCCGCGTCGGGTCGGCGATTCTCGTCGAGCAACGCCACCTCGAGCTCGTCGTCGACGCGGAGCACGCCCGCGAGCCGCTGCGCGTCCAGCTTTGCGTCGGTCTTTTCCGGCAGATTGCCGACCGTCCCGCGCAGGGTGATGACCCCGTCGTTCGCCTCGACCGCGACGGCGCTGTTGTCCACCTTGGGGTCCCACGCAAGCTCGTCGGCGACCGCGCGCTGAAGATCCTCATCGGTCACGGTGCTGGGCTCCTCTCAGCCGTCGACACATCCGATGGCGATCGCTGTCGCTCCGGACGACGACGATGCAGCCAAGCTATCGTCCGGGTCCGCCTCTCGGCAGCCCTTCCCCGGCAAGCCTGTAGGGTGCGACAGCCCGCGTTGTGTGCGGCCACTGCGCTCGGCAGGTGATGTTCGAGGTCGTGAAGGAGGCAGCCCGTGGTCGGCGCAGGTCACGTGCAGGTTCGCCGGGCCTATGACCCGCCGCTGCCCGACGACGGTCAGCGGGTGCTGGTCGACCGGCTGTGGCCGCGTGGGCTCAGCAAGCAGCGGGCGCACCTCGACGAGTGGTGCAAGCAGGTGGCGCCGTCGACCGAGCTGCGCAAGTGGTACGGCCACGACCCGGACCGCTACGAGGAGTTCGCCCGCCGCTACCGCGCCGAACTCGGCGACCCGGAACGCGCCGGCGCGTTGGACCAGCTCCGTGAGCTGGCCGCGCACGGCCCACTGACCCTGCTCACCGCCGCGAAACGAGCCGATATCAGCGAGGCAACCGTCCTCGCCGACCTATTGATCCACCCCGCGAAACGCTGAAGCGCCGCGCTCATCCGGGCGTTCGGTCAGTGGCTGCAATGGGGTGGTACGGGGGCTGGTCGTTGAGGAAGTCCGCGGTGGGCACGAAGAACAGGCTGCCGGTGACCGCCGTCGAGAAGTCCAGGATCCGGTCGTGATTTCCCGGCGGCTTGCCGATGAACATGTTCTGCAACATCTGCTCGATGACACCCGAGTCGGCGGAGTATCCGATGAAATAGGTGCCGAACTCCCCGGCGCCGATCGAGCCGAACGGCATGTTGTCGCGCACGATCTGCTTCTGCGTGCCATCCGGGTCGAAGATCGTGTTCAACACGAGGTGCGAGTTCGACGGCTTGTCCTCGTCCGGGAACTCGATATCGCTGAGCTTGTGCCGGCCGAACGCGCGCTCCTGCTCCTCGACCGTGAGCGCATTCCACGCGGTGAGCTTGTGCAGGTATTTCTGCACGATGACGTAGCTGCCGCCGGCGAAGGTCGGGTCCTCGTCGCCGATGCGCACGGCGGTCACCGCGGCATGGGTGTGCATCGGTGGGCTCTCCGTGCCGTCGACGAATCCGAGTAGATCGCGTTCGTCGAAGTACCGGAACCCGTGCACTTCGTCGACGACCTCGGCGTGCCCGGCGAGTCGGACCATGAGCTGGTTGGCCAGTTCGAAGCACAGATCCATGTGCCGCGCCCGTAGGTGGAACAGCAGGTCGCCGGGCGTGGCGGGCGCCGTGTGCGCCGCGCCGTGAAGTTCCCGGAATGGATGCAGGCCGGCCGGGCGCGGCGCGCCATACAGGCGGTCCCACAGCTGCGACCCGATGCCCACCACGCAGCTCAGCCCGTCTTCCGGCAGCCGAAACGCCACTGCGCGCTTGTACCCTCCGACGTCGGCGAGCATGTCGCGCACGTCGTCCTCTGCGCCCGGACGCACCGTAACCACCAGGAAGATCGCCGCCCTGGCCGGCATCTGCAACACGTCTTGGGACTGCCGCGGCGCCGCGGCGCCACCCTTTGGTTCCACCCGTAGTCCTCCGATCGCAAACGGGGAAGGGGTCAGGTCACGCTATCGCGCGCAGCCGACTCCGGACGTTGCCGAGGCGAGGGGTTTGTCGGAACGGACAGCCTCGGTTGTCGGGCGGGTCACAACGCCGGGGCCGGCCGAGCTGCGCCGTTGCCTCCACCGCGCTGTCGGGCGACGATGGATCGGCGAGCCCGGGACTGCCGACCAGGGCGAGTGTTTTCTTTGAGCGGAGGCGACGGTGCGGACGCTAGCGCGGAACGACGTCGAGATCGCGGAGGGCTGACGTGCCCGTGTCCGGCTGGGTCGCGGACTCGCTGGTGATCTTCGGGATAACCGGCGACCTAGCCCGGAAGATGACCTTCCCGGCGCTGTACCGGTTGGAGCGACGCGGCGCGCTGACCTGCCCCGTCGTCGGCATCGCGTCCACCCCGATGAGTACGCAGGAGTTGGCCGAGCGCGCGCGCCAGGCGATCGCGGAGTCCGGCGAGCGCGTCGACGACGCGGTGCTCGGACGGCTGACGCGGCGGCTGACGTACCTGGCCGGTGACGTGACCGAGCCACAGCTGTACAAGACGCTGGAAGTATCGCTGGCGCGAGCCCGGCGCCCTCTGTACTACCTGGAAATGCCGCCGTCGCTGTTCGCGCCGATCGTTGAGCGACTGGATGCCGCCGGACTGCTCGGCGATGCCCACGTTGCGGTGGAGAAGCCGTTCGGAAACGACCTCGCCTCGGCGCGCGAGCTCAGCGCCCGCCTGCGCCAAGTGCTCGACGACCGGCAACTGCTGCTCGTCGACCACTTCCTGGGCAAGGAGCCGGTGATCGAGATCGAGTATCTGCGCTTCGCCAACTTCGCCATGGCCGAGCTGTGGCATCGCACCAGCGTCGAGGCCATCCAGATCACCATGGCGGAGAACTTCGGTGTCGAGGGCCGCGGCCGGTTCTACGACAACGTCGGCGCGCTGCGTGACGTCGTGCAGAACCACCTGCTGCAGGTGCTGAGCCTGGTCTCCATGGACCCACCGATCGGAGCGTCCGCCGACGAACTGCGCGACAAGCAGTGCGAGGTGCTCAAGGCCATCCCTCCCGCAGATCCGCAGCACTGCGTCCGCGGCCAGTACGACGGCTACCTGCAGGTGCCCGCCGTCGCCGCCGGGTCGGGCACCGAAACGTTCGTCGCGCTGCGGCTCGATATCGACAGCTGGCGGTGGGCCGGCGTGCCGATCTTCATCCGGGCCGGCAAGCACCTGCCGGTGCGCGACACCGAAGTGCGGCTGCTGCTGCGGCACACCCCCCGACTGCGGTTCCTGCCCGATGCGGCCCGGGTGGAGGCGAACCAGATCGTGCTGCGCATCTCCCCGGACCCAGGCCTGCGGCTGCAACTGTCCGGACTGGACGAGAACCGCGCCTGGCGCCCGGTTCGGCTGGACACGGAGTTCGCACGCGATCTGGGCGAACCCCAACCGCCTTACGAACGGCTGCTGTATGACGCGCTGACCGGCGACGACCGGCTGTTCGTGCGGCAGGACGCCGTCGAGCAGAGCTGGCGGATCCTGCAGCCCCTGGTGGCCTACCCGCCGCCCGTGCACGGGTACCCGGCCGCGTCGTGGGGACCGCCGCAAGCCGATGCGCTGCTGTCCGGCTACCCGCCATGGCAGCCGCCCTGGCTGCCCGACCCGACCCGCCCGACCTGATGGCCGCTCAGGGTGCGACGAGCAGGGTCTGCGGGGCGGCGGCTGTCATGCGCATCCGGAGCCAGGCGAGCTGCGCGCTCGTCTGCGGAGCACAGCGCTGGACCACCCGGATCAGGTCCCGGTCGCGGGCACCCTGGGCCGCCTGCCCGACGAGGGTCCAGGTGATGTCGACGAGGTTGGCGAGCTGGTAGAGGTCTTGCAGGTCACGCAACAGGCCGATGGGCCCCGCCCGGTGGGAATCCGGCGCACGGACGTGCAGCCGCTCGGGCTCCGGTTCGGTCGCCGGGTCGCAGCGGGCCAGCACGGGCGCCAGCGCAGCGGCATGGGCAGCGCAGTCGCGGGCGAAGCCGGCGCTCGCGTAGTGCACGTCTGAGTCTGCGGCGTGGCCCTCGGAGATCATCCGGTAGCTGCGTCCCAAGGTCTCTTCGGTTCGCTGCAGGAAATCGAGGTAGGTGACGAGGTGCATCCGGTCCTCACTCCCGCCCGGTCGAGATGCCGTCGAGGGGGTGCACCGGCGCCGAGGCGGTGTTGGTCGGTGCGGGTGCGGGACCGTCGCCGGGGCCGATCCGCTCGATCGACACGGCGCAGACTTTGAACTCGGGTTGCTTGGACACCGGATCCCACGCGTCAAGGGTCAGGTCGTTGGCGGCGGTGTGCCCGTTGCCCGCATCCCCGTAATGCCAGGGCGCGAAGATCACGCCTTCGCGCGGGTGGCTGATCCGGGCCGGAGCCTCGATGGCGCCGCGCCGCGAGGTGACCCGCACGATGTCACCTTCGGCGATGCCGAGCCGGTTCGCGTCCGGTTCGGAGATCTCCACCCACATCGCCGGCGCGGCCTGGTCGAGTTCCCGGGCGCGCTTGGTCTTGGTCCGGGTGTGCCAGTGGAAGACGGTGCGGCCGGTGGTCAGCCGGAACGGGTAACGCTCGTCGGGCTCCTCGTACGGCGGCTGGTAATCGACGGCTTTGAGCAGCGCCCGCCCGTCGGGGCGCAGCGCCCGGTACTCGACCACACCCACCGGGGCGCCGGTGGCCAGCTCGTGCCCGTACGTCTCACACACCTCCGGATCGGACGGGAACTCCCCATCGCGGTAAAGACGTTCCGTCCCCTCCGGGGCCTGGGCGGTGCACGGCCACTGGATGCCCCCGAGGTCGTGCAACTTGACGTAGCTCAGCCCGGAGTAGTCACACGGCCGGCCGGCGCTGACCGCCTGCCAGGCGGCGAAGGCCTCCTCGGCGGTTTCCCAGGGCGGCAGCGGCCGCCCGTCCCGGTCGGCCAAGCCCAGCCGCCGCGCATAATCCAAAAAGATCACCAGGTCACCGCGGGCCTGTCCCGGCGGGTCGACGGCCTGCTCCTGCAGGTGCACCGTGCGGTCGACGTTGGTGAACGTGCCGGTCTTCTCCGCCCACAGCGCCGCCGGCAGGACCACGTCGGCCAGCTCGGACGTCTCGTTGCGGTAGGCGTCGGAAACCACGACGAAGCACTGCTCACCGGACAGGATGCGCCGGACCCGGGCGAGGTCCGGCATGGACACCGCGGGGTTGGTGGCGGAGATCCACAAGAAGCTGATCGAGCCCTGCTCGGCATACCTGAAGATCGCGTTGGCGTCGGTCGGCGCCGCCCAGTGCGGGATCACGATCGGGTCGACATTCCACAACTCGGCCAGCTCCTCGACGTGGCGCGGGTTGTCCCAGTTGCGAAAGCCCGGCAGGGCTGGGCCGCAGCCGGTCTCCCGGTTGTTCTGCGCCGACGGCTGACCGTTCATCTGCAAGATCCCCGCACCCGGACGGCCGAGCATGCCGCGCAGCAGGTGCAGGTTGTTCACCTGGCAGGACGCGGCGGTGGCCTGATGCGACTGGTAGAAGCCCATCGAGCAGGTCGACACCACCCGTTCGCTGGTGCCGAATATCTCCGCCGCCCGGCGGATGTCATTCGAATCCACACCGCAGATCTCGGCCGCCCACTCCGGGGTGGCCCGCGCGGTGATCTCGGCCAGCCGATCGAAGCCGACGGTGTGCGCGTCGACATACGCCCGGTCCAGGTAGTCACGAGCGATGAGCTCGTGCACCAGCGCATTCATCAACGCCAGGTTCGTGCCGTTCTTGACCGCAAGATGCACCGTGGCCCGCTCGGCGACCTTGGTGCGCCGCGGATCCACGCACACCAGCCGCGGCGGGTCGGGCCCGTCCAGCCGGTCGAGCATCCGGGCCCACAGCACCGTCTGCGTCTCGGCGACGTTGTGGCCGAACAAGAACAGCGCCTCGCAGTGGTCCACGTCGGTGTAGGACCCCGGCTGGCCGTCGCAACCGAACGTCTCGCCGAAGGCCGCCGCCGCGGTCGACGTGCACCAGCGGGTGTTGCCGTCCATATGCGGGGTGCCGATCCCGGCCTTGCCGATCACCGCCAGCGTGTAGTACTCCTCGATCATCAGCTGGCCGGACGTGAAGAACCCATGGCTCAACGGGCCTTTGCTGTCCAGCAGCGACCGCGACCGCTGCACCACCCGCGTCATGGCGGTGTCCCAGTCGGCCTCGACCAGCCGTCCGCCTTCTCGGATCAGCGGCGTGGTCAGCCGATCGTGCTGCTGACCCTGCCATCCGTACAGCCCTTTCGGGCCGAGCCGGCCGTGGTTGATCCGGTCCTCGGCCCGGCCTCGTACCCCGACCATCCGCCCGCCGGCGACCGCAACCTCCAGGCCGCAGCCGTTCGAACACAACAGACACGCCCCACGCACCCACCGCTCGACGTCGGCTTCGTTGACACCGTCGACGAGGAATTGGTCGGCTCGGGCCGGCCAGGCCGTGCCACCGCGATGCGGGGTACGCGCACCCCAGATGTCTGCGACCCGATCCGTGTCCATGTCTGCCATTCCTCCGATCGCTGCTCTGCCGCGATCCGGCAGGAGGCATGCCGGGCGGGAACCGCCTGACCCAAGACTCGGTCTATCCGTGCCCGGACGAGGCGTCAAGGCCACGACGGCGGGAGCGCCGCAAACGGCGGCAGCTTTGTCGCCGGCGACAGCGCATGTTGATGCGATCGACATCGACGCGGCGGCCGGCCGATGGAAACATTGCCACTAGGTGATCATTTCGTCGCCGGAGGTCGAGGTCGGATGAGCCGCGGCGCGCTGGCCCAGCTGGCAGAGTGGGCCGACGCCAGGCTGGACCGGCTGACCGATGACGTCTACGCGCGAATCCTGGAAAGCATCGAGCTCTACCGCACCGATCAGCCCGTGCCGCACGACGACCTGCACCGCTGCGTTGCGCACAACCTGCGGTTCATCGTCACCGCGATCGCCGACCCGCGCGCGCGACACGACCTGACGGTACCGGCGGAAACCGGACGCCGTCGCGCGCATCAAGGCGCCCCGCTGCCCGAGGTCTTGCACGCCTACCGCATCGGGTTCGCCACGCTGTGGGACACCGTCGTCGACCACACGCGGCAAAGCGAACAGCCAGCCACGGACGCGCTGCTCGACGCGAGCAGCATCATCTGGCAGCTCGTCGACGAGCATGCGCTCGCCATTACCGAGGCGTACCGGGCGGCCACCGCCGAGTTGCTCACCACGCAGCAACGGCGCCGTTCCGCCCTGGTCGAGGCACTGCTTACCGGACACCCTGGCCGCGAGGGCGGCCCGTGGGAGGCCGCCACGCTGCTCGGCCTTCCCGCAGACGGGCAGTTGGTCGTCGTCGCCGCCGAGACCCGCGGGCTGGCCGAGGAGAGCCTGACCGGAGTCGAACAGCAACTTGCCGCCCGCGAGATCATCTCCGCCTGGCGGCTCTGCCCTGGCCTGCAACTGGGCATCGCGTCCTTGCACGCCGATCAATGCGACACCCTGCTGGCTGTGGCGCGCGCGGCGGCCAGCGCCCGCACCGGGGTCAGCGCGCCTTACCGGTCCCTGGCCGACACCCCGCGCGCGCTGCGCCTGGCCCGGGCGGCACTCGCCGCCATCCCCGCCGGTCGGGCGGAGGTGCGGGTGTTCAGCGCCAGCCCGTTGGCCGCTCTCATGGCCTGCGAACCCGACGAAGGCCGGCGCCTCGCTCACCAGGTCCTCGGCGTGGTGCTCGACCTGCAGCCCGACGACCGCGCCACGCTGCTGGACACCCTGTACGCGTACGTCAATCACGGTGGCTCCGCAGAGCGCACCGCGCAGGCGCTGGAGTGCCACCCCAACACCGTCCGCTACCGGCTGCGCCGCGTGCAGGAATCCACCGGTCGCTCGCTGTCCGAGCCGTTGGCACTCGCCGAGCTAGCCACCGCGATGTACGCGCTGCATCCCGAACCCGACGCCGCATCACCCCGCCGCCGACCGGCCCAGGAACGCGTAAAGAAGCCCGCCGCCTCTCGCGCGAAGTAGCCACCGCTGCGGTCGGTAACAAAGACGAGGATGTCGGCCATGACCTCCGACGAACCCGAGCCGAAAACCGCTCCGCCCGAACGGCGGCCCCGGGCCGGCGCGGCGAAACGGCTCGCGCACGACGCGCACCAGGTGGAAGAGCACCTGGTGCCGGCGTGGCTTCGACCCACCGAGCCGGAGAACCGGTTGCCGGTCGCGGCGGCGATCCTCGCGGCAGTCGCGCTGCAGTGGGCGCTGCCGGACAAGTACGGGCTGCATCCGCGGTGGCTGATGCCGGTCCTGGAACTGGTGCTGCTCGGCGTGCTGGTCGGGCTCAACCCCATCCGGTTGACCCGGGCCACCCGCGCCGGCCGTTACGCCAGCTTCGCCCTGGTCGCCGCGATCACCGTCGACAACACCACGTCCGCCGCACTGCTCAACCATGCCATCCTCACCGGCAAGGCCAGCGGCGATGCGAGCGGGCTACTCGCCGCCGGCGCGGCGATCTACTTGACCAACATCATTGCCTTTGGCATCTGGTACTGGGAACTCGACCGTGGCGGTCCGTTCGCGCGCACCGCCGGCGCCCACCCGCACCCGGACTTCCTGTTCCCGCAGATGGCCAGCCCAGAACTTGCCCCACCGCACTGGGAACCCCGCTTCCTGGATTACCTCTACGTGAGCTTCACCAACGTGGTCGCGTTCTCGCCGACCGACACCATGCCGCTGTCGCGATGGGCCAAGACCCTGATGACCCTGCAGAGCATCGTCGCGGTAACCACCACTGCGCTGGTCATCGCCCGCGCGGTCAACGTCCTCAAGTGAGCGCTGTCACATCGGCCGAGGGAACAGCCAAGCGGCCAACCGGCTTGAGTCACCGTGACTCAAGTTTTCTCGTTACGCCTTCCCCTGCTCGCCCTGCCCGATCTTGTGGTGCTCCCGGGGATGGTCGTCCCCGTGCAGCTCGACGAAGCGGCGCAGGCGGCGATCGATGCCGCCCGATCCGCAGCCGAGGATCGGCTACTGCTCACCCCACGGCTAGCGGACCGGTACCCGAACTACGGCGTGGTTGCCACGATTGAGCAGGTCGGCCGGTTACCGGGCGGGGCCCCGGCCGCGGTGCTGCGTGCGGGCGATCGCGCCCGGATCGGGTCCGGGGTTGCCGGGCCCGGTGCCGCGCTGTGGGTCGAGGCCGAGCCCGTCGAGGACGCCGGGCCGTCGGAGGCGGCGCGTGCGCTAGCCGGTGAGTACAAGGCGCTGGTGATCGCGATCTTGCAGCGGCGCGGTGCGTGGCAGGTGGTCGACTCGGTGCAGCGGCTCACCGACCCGTCCGCGATCGCCGACACCGCGGGCTACGCCTCCTACCTATCCGACGAGCAGAAGCGGCAGTTGCTCGAAACGCCGGACGTCGAGGCCCGGCTCACCCAGGTCATCGGCTGGGCGCGGGAGCACCTGGCCGAGCTGGAGGTCGCCGACAAGATCCGCGACGACGTACGCGAGGGGATGGAGAAGGGCCAGCGGGAGTTCCTGCTGCGCCAGCAACTGGCCGCAATCCGCAAGGAACTCGGAGAGGACGAGGGTACCGGCGGCGAGGACTACCGGGCCCGGGTCGAGGCGGCGCAGCTGCCCGACGCGGTGCGCGCCGCCGCGCTGCGCGAGGTCGGCAAGCTGGAGCGCACCGGCGAGCAGAACCCGGAGGCGGGCTGGATCCGCACCTGGCTGGACACCGTGCTGGACCTGCCGTGGGGCACGAAGACCGCCGACAACACCGACATCGTCGCTGCCCGGGCGGTCCTCGACGCCGACCACCACGGCCTGACCGACGTCAAGGACCGCATCGTCGAGTACCTCGCGGTGCGGGGCCGCCGTGCGGCGCGTGGCCTGGACGTGGTCGGCGGCCGCGGCTCTGGCGCGGTGCTGGTGCTGGTCGGCCCGCCCGGGGTGGGCAAGACCTCGCTCGGGGAGAGCGTGGCCCGCGCGCTAGGACGAAAGTTCGTCCGGGTGGCGTTGGGCGGGGTGCGCGACGAGGCGGAGATCCGCGGCCACCGCCGCACCTACGTCGGCGCGCTGCCCGGGCGGATCGTCCGCGCCATCAACGAAGCCGGCTCGATGAACCCGGTCGTGCTGCTCGACGAGGTCGACAAGCTCGGCGCGGACTTCCGCGGCGACCCGGCCGCGGCGCTGCTGGAGGTGCTCGACCCGGCGCAGAACCACACCTTCCGCGACCACTACCTCGACCTGGACCTGGACCTGTCCGACGTGCTTTTCCTGGCCACCGCCAACGTCGCCGACACCATCCCCGGCCCGCTGCTGGACCGGATGGAGCTGGTCAGCCTGGACGGCTACACCGAAGACGACAAGCTGGTGATCGCCCGCGAGCACCTCCTGCCCCGGCAACTCGAGCGAGCCGCGCTCACCGGCGCCGACGTCGTGATCGACGACGCCGCGCTGCGACTGATCGCCAGTGACTACACCCGGGAGGCCGGGGTACGCCAGCTCGAACGCGCCCTCGCCCGAGTCCTGCGCAAGGTGGCCACCAGGCTCGCCGACAGCGGCGACACGCCTGTCCACATCGGCGTCGACCAGCTAGCCGACTACCTGGGCCGCGCCCGGTTCACCCCGGAATCGGCCGAGCGCACCGCGGTGCCCGGCGTGGCCACCGGGCTCGCGGTCACCGGCACGGGCGGTGACGTGCTGTTCATCGAGGCCACCGCGATGCCCGGCCGACCCGGGCTGACGCTCACCGGCCAGCTCGGCGAGGTGATGAAGGAATCCGCGCAGATCGCGCTGTCCTACCTGCGCTCGCACGCCGCCGCGCTGGGTCTCGACACGGCCGCCCTGCACGGCGCGGTGCACCTGCACGTCCCGGCCGGCGCCGTCCCCAAAGACGGCCCGTCCGCCGGCGTCACCATGGTGAGCGCGCTCGCCTCGCTGGCCACCGGCCGCCCGGTCCGCTCCGACGTCGGGATGACCGGCGAGGTCACCCTCAACGGCCGGGTGCTGCCCATCGGCGGGGTCAAGCAGAAGCTGCTCGCTGCGCAACGCGCCGGACTGACCACCGTGTTCCTGCCGGCGCGCAACGAGCCCGACCTCGACGACGTGCCCGCCGAGGTCCGCGACGGTCTGGACATCCGCCTGGTCAGCGACGTCGTCGACATCCTCGCCACCGCGCTGGAATCCGCCGCGGAGCACGCCGCCGCAGCCTGATCATGGTCGAGCACGTCGTTCCGAGGCAGATCGCATACGCCCGTTGCCAGCCGGTGGGTGGGCGCTGACCCATAACGCGGTGGCAGAGTCGAGGCCCACGGCGCATGCGGCCGTGGCCAGTTCGGCCATGCCGTACGGGTCGGACAATGAACGACCGGTGAGTTCCTGCAGGCGCCGAAGCCGGTAACGAACCGTGTTGGGATGGCAGTACAGGATGTCTGCGGCGCGTTCTATCGAGCCTGCCTGATCGAGGTAGGCGTTGAGCGTGTCCAGCAGTGTGGCGCGGTCGTCGGCGGGCAGGCCGAGCACGGCGCCGAGGACCTGTTCGGCAAGGCGTCGCCCTTCGGCGGGCTCGCAGACCGCGAGGGCCGCTAGCGGACTCGCCTTGAACATGCGCACCTCGGCCACCCCGGACTGGATGCCGGCGAGCGCAGCCTGAGCCAAGTGCAGGGCACGGGGGGTGTCGGCCAGCGACCGGTACGGCGGGCTCACGCCGGTGCGCGCGCTCGCCGCCTCACGCAGCGCGTCGAGCACAATGTCGCGTTGGTCGGCGTTGAGGGAGACCACGCCCAGTTGCTGGGCCGGCGTGAGCCGCCATCCTGAGACGATCCCGCGGGCGGCGAGCCGCCGCTCGATGCCGGGCAGACTCTCCTCGGCCAGGCCGCGGGTGTCTGCGGCCACGACCACCAGCTGGCCGTCGGGAGGCAGGCCGAGAAGCGCAGCGGCCTCCCAGGGTCCGGCCTCCGGGATCGGATGTCCGGTGAGCAGCGCCTCCACCAAGGCGGAGCGTCGCCGCTGCTGCGCGAGCAGCATCTCGGCGGTCGCCGCTCGGTACGCCTCGGTGAGCGCGAGAGCGTGCTGATCGGTGATTTGGAAGATCAGGCTGGCGGCGGTGAGCAGCGCGTCCGCCACCGCCGGCGAATGGCTGCCGCGGGCGTGCTCTACCAGGACGTCCCACAATGTCGCGAAGCAGATCCGGTAGCACTGCAGGACCTCGGGCAGCGGAGCTCCCTGGTGAGCGCGTCGACGACCGGTCTCCTCGGGTGCGGTGAGGTCCAGGGGGGCGTGCGGATGACCGATGGCAGTCACGAGGAAACGCATGTTCTGCTTTACGGAACGCTGCAACTCCTCGCTCGAGATGATCTGGTCGTCGCGATAGAACGGGATGCGGTCGACGGTCGCAGCGCATGCGTCATTGATCAGGCGGGGCAGTCGAGCCTCGGCCCACGCGGCAAGGTCAGCTAGCTCCGTGCGGGTCATCGAACCTCGACTTCTGACGTCTGCGGCCCGTACTGGTTCACTCCGCCACCAGCGTATGGCCGCCTTCGACCCAGCGCAGATCGGTCAGTCGGTGTCCTCGTCGTCACCGCGCGGCACTCGCCGAGCAAGGTCCTCTCGCTCACGCTCGGGAAGCGTCTCAGGGTCGATCCGACCGGCTGCGGTCTCACCGGGCATGTCCTGCATCCGTTCGCGCGCCTGCTCGCGCAGTTCCTCGTCTGGCTCGCTCATCGTCCGACTCCTTTCCGGTCCTCACCGGCCAGCGAATCGCAGCACGCGACGGCGGTCAACCCCGCGCCCGGTTCATCGCCACCAACCCGGACGTCACCGGGCCATCCGCGGAGGACCGCTGCCGGCAACCGGCTCGGTGGCGGCGCTCATCACCGCCGCCACCGGCCGGGAGCCGTACTTCGTCGGCAAGCCCAACCCGATGATGTTCGCAGCGCACTCAACCGCATCTGCGCGCAGTCGGAGAACACCGTCATGATCGCGACCGCATGAACACCGGCATCGTCGCCGGCATCGAGACCGGCGTGGACACCAGCCTCGTGCTCACCGGCTCCACCAGACGCTCCGATCTGAACCGGTTCCCCTACCGCCCGGCACGGGTCCTCGACTCCATCGCCGACGCCAGGAGTTCATCTCGTAGCGCCAGCGCCGTCGGTCCGCCGGAGCGGGCGTTGCGTCACCACGACCGGCAACTGCTCTGGACGTCTCAGCCCTGGCGCAAATTCGGGTGAGGCTGGCCCGCACTGCGGACCGGAACTGTTCGGCGCGAATCGTGGTGTTGCGCCAGACGCGATCTTCGTCGATGTCCGGCCGACGGCGATGTGTCAGTAGATTGCGCTGCGGCGCGCCGAGTTCGAGCAGGGGCTGCCGGTCCGGGCCGCGTCGGCGACGCCGGACTCACAGGGGCGGGCAGCCAGCAGATCTGCGCTGACCCCGGGCTTGTCGAAGAGACCATCGGTGAGGAAGTCGACGCGCTTGCCCAGCAGGTCTTCGACGTCGCGCTGGAACAGCGCCATGTCGGCGAATCTGGACACCGGCCTGGGAGGCAGCCGGTCTAGAGCCACGCCCCCGGCAACACGACCTCCGTCACTCGCACGCATCATGGCTCCTCGCCGGCGGCGCGGACCTGCAGATCGCAAAGGAACGTCTCGGTCACGGGAGCATCGCGGCCACCGGCAAGTACGGTGAGTGGACATGACCGAGCGTTGATGAAGGCGCCTCGAGACGCCCCTGTGCTCGCTCCATCCGACCTCATCTTGCGAAAGTCGGATGGAAGCAAGATGTCACGCTCAGCGGCGGATCCGGGAACATTTGGCAAGCGGCGGGTCGGGCACAGCGCTGCCGGGAGGAAGATCGGTAGAGAATCGCGACTTCGCCGAGAAGCGGACGTGCGTAAGCGCCGCCACCGCGGAATGGGTCTAGCGGAGGCGGCGGCTCCAGCGTTCGAGGCTTGGAACCTGTGACCCCTTGCAAGCTGCGTCCCGGGGCTGTAGGACGGCGTCATCCCGCCATCCCACCGTCGCGGACGGCGACGAAGGAAGGAGACCTCATGACCAAGCGTTTCGGCGTGCTCAGCGCGGGCATCGCAGTCGTAGCGTTCACGGCTGGTCTAGCCAGCCCCGCTGCAGGCTCATCAAATGACGCCCGTGCGCATCACACAATCGGCTTCCTCGGCACCGTCACGGAGCTGAATCTCGTTGATGTTTACCCTCAAGGCGCCTCCCTCGGTGACGAGATCGTGTTCTCCGAGAAGCTGACGCGGGCAGGCCACGAAATTGGCCATGAGGGCGCGGTGTGCACCACCGTCTCGCTCCAGCGCCAAGAGGCGCAATGCATCGGTACCTTCCGGTTCCCCGACGGTGAGATCACCGTACAGGGGCTGATCAACCTAGGAAACCCAACACCATACGTTGCGCCGATCACCGGTGGCTCCGGCAAGTACGAGGGCGCAGAGGGCGAGTTGCACGTTCGCCCCATCTCATCGACTCAGGGAATGCAGACCATCTACCTGCAGGACTGACTGATATAGACGAGCGGGTAGCCGGGGGGCCGGGAGGTCGTCCCGCCACCGGGTATTCGGTTCGGTGACGCTACCAAAATCGGATCAACGTAGCGACTCCCGTCCGAGTGGACGCTGTCCGATCGCGGGATCACCGAGACATCCCCGTCCCCGCCGAACGGACAACGCGACCTGCCGCCCATGACGTTGCAAGCCGCCGCTACCGGATCCCTGGGCTCCTTTCAAGTCGAGGAACAAGCACGAACTCAGCGGCCGCAACCTCCAGGTGTCGTTCACTGACCCGCAGCACTCGCCGGCAACCTCCCGCGCCTCAACCGGCGCGCGGAGACATCCGGTTCTGCCGCCGTGAGCGCGGATCACCCGGCCATCGCGGCTCATTGCGGCGCCCCCCGCGATCGGCACGATCAGCGGCATAGAAGATCCGGAGCCTCCTCATCCTGCTCGATGAGAACGATCGCGGCACGCGATCGCTTCGCCCGCGCATCGGTCAGTGCACCGCCGGCGGGCGGGCTACTCGAAGGGCGGATTGCCGGGACGGATCGCGTTGGGCAGGCTTGTGGGCATGCCGTCGTTCGTGTTCGATGCGCTGACTTACCCGATTGTGCAGGCACCGATGGCGGGCGGGCCGTCGACGCCTGCGCTCGCGGCCGCGGTCTCGGGCGTTGGTGGGCTTGGTTTTCTCGCCGCGGGCTACAAGCCGGTGGATGCCGTCCGGGCGGCCCTCGACGAGCTGCGGTCGCTGGTGGCCGACGACGTCGCGTTCGGTGTCAACGTGTTCGCGCCGCCCGGTCATGGGTCGGGGGCCGCCGAGGTCGCCGCCTATGCCGACACGCTCACTGGTGAGGCCACGCGCCACAGCGTTGAGCTCGGCGTACCGCGCTGGGACGACGACCGCTACGCCGACAAGCTCGACCTGCTCATCCACGAAGCAGTGCCCGTCATTTCGTTCACCTTCGGATGCCCGTCCCGCGAGGACGTCGATCGGCTGCATGAAGCCGATGTGGCGGTCTGGGTCACGGTCACCACACCGAGCGAAGCGCACGCCGCGCGCGTCGTCGGCGCCGACGCCTTGGTTGTGCAGGGCGTCGAGGCGGGCGGGCATCGTGGAGGGTTCGATGACGCAGCGCCGGGCGACATCGGGCTGCTCGCGCTGCTGCAACTGGTCCGCGCGGCGGTCGGCGACAGGCTCCCGCTGGTCGCAGCGCGCGGGGTGGCGACCGGACATGCAGTCGCGGCCGTGCTGGCGGCCGGGGCTGCGGCCGCCGGCTTGGGCACGGCATTCATGCTGTGCCCCGAGGCGGGAACCGCGCCCGCTCACCGCGAGGCTATCGCCCGCGGCGTCGCTCCGACCGCGCTCACTCGTGCCTTCACCGGGCGCGCCGCGCGAGGCATCGTGAATCGCTTCCTGCGCGAGCATTCGGACGATGCTCCCAGCGCATATCCAGAGGTTCATAACCTGACCGCGCCCCTGCGCGCGGCCGCACGAGCGCGCGGCGACACCGACGGCTTTCATCTCTGGGCCGGACAGGCGTACCGGCTCAGTGAGGCAGTCCCCGCCGCCGACCTCGTCGAGCAACTCGCCCAGCAGGCACGCGCCGCTCTGAGGATCGCCACCGAGCGAGTCACCCCGCCCGACTAGCAACCCCCCGGAAACCTGCCGCCATTCTCGAGATATTCGTCCTCGAGGTCGCCACCGCGGTGCGTCGGCGGCGCGGCGAAGGACAGGATCCCGTCACCGCGGCGGACTTCGACCAGTCCTGCACCACATTCCTGCACGACTCGCTCCGCGCTTCGCGGCCGCCCGCCATTTTCGAGCCAGGCGTGGGCAGAGCAGAGGGTGGGGTGGCCGGCGAACGGGAGCTCGCCGCCGGGCGTGAAGATCCGCAGCCGGTAGTCCCCGTCCGGGGTTGTGGGCGGCAGCACGAACGTTGTCTCCGACAGATTCGTCCATCGGGCAATTCGCTGCATCGCTTCGTCACCCAGTTCGTCGGCGTCGAGGACCACGGCGACCGGGTTGCCGAGGTAGGGCGTGGGCGAGAACACGTCGACCTGCGCGAATGGGCGTGAGCGTGGCATCGGGAGTCCTTCGAAGGCTAAGAGTGCCGGCTAGGCGCGGAGCGCGTGTCCGCAGGGCGGCGGCCAGCCCGCCGACCGCGAGTGGGTGGACGGCCACGAGATCACTCCTGTGCGCGACCCTGACTCCGAGCTGGTTGTGGCGGTGGCCTCCGGGGAGGACGCGCTGCCGGCCTTTTCGGTGGGGCAGCCCGTCGCGGTCCGCATCGACCTGCCGCTGCGCACCGCGTATGCCGCGCTGCACACATCCGGTCACCTGATCGAGGCGGCCGGACGGGCGCAGGGCTGGGCCCTGGCCGCGAACAAACATTTCCCCGGGCAGGCCTGGATCGAGTTCACCGCGCCGCAGCCCGACGCCCGCCTGGACAGCCCGCACGGCCGGGAGCAGGCCACCGAGGCGCTCCGCGCGGAGGTCCTCAACGCCATCACCCAGGACCTGCCCGTGAGCTGTGAGAACGATGCCGACGGGCGCCGCATCGTGCACGTGGCCGGTCTGCACTCAGCTCGGTGCGCGGGCACCCACGTGAACAGTCTCGGCGACCTCACCGACGTGATGCTACCGACCCTGAAGGTCAAGAGGGGCCGGATCCGCGTCTCCTTCAGCGCCACCCGCCGCGAGCGGTCATGACGCCGCCACCGGGTGAGCGCCGGCCCGCGAGCAGTACGGCCATCGCGGTCGGGGCCCAGATCCGGCGGCGCCGGGAGCAGCGCGCCATGAGCAGTGCCGAGCTGGCGCGGCGAGCGGGCCTGAGCAAGGTGACGCTCTCGCAGCTTGAGGCCGGGCGGGGCAATCCGACCATCGAGACCCTCGACGCGCTCGCCATCGCCCTGCCAATCCCGCTGGTGGATCTGCTCGTCCGCGACACCGAACCCGGGCCAGTGTTCGTGCCGGGCACCGTGCTATCCGCGAACGAAGTGGGGCGCGAACTGCTGCGCCGCATCAGCAGCGGCAACAGCCTGGAGATCTGGCGGCTGGAGACCCCCCAGAACGCAGCTGGACGGCGTGCCGGACCGGATGCCGGCGACCGGGTGCGGTCGCAGGAGAACCTACATCGTCTGGGAATGGATGACCCAGACATCAACCAAGGCCCGCGCAACGGAGCCGGCCGCTCATCATGACCCCGACTTACCCGCGTCGGGCGGTCACGCTCGCGGGCGGGTCTCACCCCTGGTCGCCAGCAGCGGTGAGGTCTACGGTCGGGGGAGGCGGCGTTTCGTCGCCGGCGCCAGGGTGGGGTGTTCGTGCCGAACGACAGTTCTCAGACGAGTCCCGGCAGGCTGCACCGGTGAGCGCGACGATGGAGCCGACCGACACCGCGGAGCTCGCGCAGGCGAGCATCGCCCGGGTGTACGACGCGGCCCTCGGCGGCACGGACAACTTCGAGGTCGACCGTCGGGTACTCGCGCAGGTCCGGGCGGTGGCCCCCGAGGTGAACGACCTGGCCTGGTCGAACCGGCGGTTTCTGGCCCGCGCCGTGCGATTCCTGGCCGATCAGGGCGAGATCCGGCAGTTCCTTGACTGCGGCTCCGGGCTGCCCACCGCGGAGAACACCCACCAGATCGCCCGCCGGGTCCACACCAGCACCCGCGTGGTCTACGTCGATAATGACCCCGCGGTTCTCGCCCACGGCAGCGCACTGCTCGCCGACGACGAGCTGACCGCCGTGCTGGCCGCCGACATTTTCCAGCCCGAACAGGTGCTCGACCACCCGGTCGTGCGCGGCCACCTCGACTTCGCCCGACCCCTGGCACTGCTGCAGGTGGGCACCTTGCACCACTACCCGGGCGAGGACGGCGCGCAGCTGATGCGCCGCTACATCGACGCCCTCCCGTCGGGCAGCTTCGTCGCGATCGCGCACTTCCTCGACCCGCAGACCGCCGAGCTAGGACCGTTGGCCCGGCGGATGGAGCAAGTGTTTCTGCACAGCCCAATGCGCTCGGGGCGGTTTCGCACCGCCGCGCAGATCACCCAGTTGCTGCCCGGCCTGCAGATCATCCCGCCGGGCCCAGGCCGAACCGGCCAGCTCGAGCTCTGCGACCTGTGGTGGCCGGACGGTCCCCGGCTGCGCCCGCTCAACCAGGTCGAACAGTGCATCGCCGCCGCCGTCGCCCGCAAACCGTGACACCAGCCGCCGCGTCACCAACCAACCCGAGCACGGCCGCTGTACATCGACCATCCCGCCGCCATCGACGTGACATGCGCGATCGGCAAGATCTTCATCTGACCCGCCGCGAACATCACCGCAGAAAAGTTCGGCGGCAGCCCCGCGCCTTCCGGGCAGCCCGGCCCACCGGAGCCTAGCCACCGGCGCGATCAACTCCCCGCCCAGCTTGTCGACCACACAGCTTGCTGAACGGAGATCACCTCCGGTTTCCGCCTACTCAGCGCAACAGGACAGCCGGCGGGCGAGCGCTCGACCGGCGGCGGATCAGGAGAGATCATTGGGATTGCAGAGCGACCTGCCTTCTGGGTCGAGTCGTCGATTTCGCCGGCTGACTACGGGCCTGCATGACGGCGATCAGGATCGGAAACCGCCATAGCCAGCTATCTCGACGTCTCGGGTCAAGGTGTACGGCTCATTGCCAAGTCGATAGTCAACCCTCACCTCGGCAGCTAGCCCACCCGGGCCGGGCGGCGGACCCGGCCAGTCGAATAGCCGCCTTTCGCCATTGCTCAGCTGCATCGGCGCTTGTCCGTGTTCGGACGGTTGAAGCGCCACTTCGTTGGCTGAGAGCTGTCCCGCAATAGGCTGGTGGCGCGCGTCGAAGCCGCACCATTTAGTGGCCAGCACCCGTTCAATGATGACCTTAGGGCCAGTCCACCGAACCTCAAGCCACGGATATTCACTGTCCGGGCTGATCAGAGTTCCCCTCATTATCAGCACAGGCGTGAAATCCACCATGGACTGTAGCGCCTGCCGTGCCGTCGCGGCGCTGTCCTCAGCTGCGAGCGAGGCGCGCTTCGCCTCGTCCACCTGAGCCTCTGCTGCGCTTGCTTGCCTCAGCGCCGCGGCCACCTGCGTCTTCGCGGAGTGTGCGCTATTGAAGGACGCCACCGCGATCAAAAGGCTGATCACGGCTGCCGCTAGCGCGATCCAGTCCGCACCATTCATTTGACCCGATCTTCCGTCGTCGCTGAAGTCCGATCTCCGCAAACCTACCCGCCTCCGACGATTAGCGGCAGGGCGAGCACAGCGCCGCGCGAGGCTACACGGCCAGTGCCGGCTCGGCGTTCTTCCGGGCGTCGGGGTAGTGCGCGCTGACCTTGGGCGGGCTGGTCGGCCGGAAGGACTCGTCCCGGCGCCATCGGGTTCGCGGCGGTGCCGGGCGAGCAGCACCCCTCGGCCAGTGGCGACGGCGAGGTCCGGCGTGGTGCTGTCCGGCTCGTGCCGCACCACACGATCCACAGCACTCACCGCCATCAGCACCGTCACTTGGCTCGCGGCATCAGCGGGCGCATCGGTGCCGGACCCACCATCACAGCCGCGTCACTCACCGGCCTGTTTATCGCCCTGGCCTGCCTTGAAGCCGTCACCACCGCCCTCACCGCGGTCGGCGCAGCAAGCCCCGAGCAACCACGACCGCCAATCGATACAGCACGGCAACACCCGATGTCCAAGGGACGCTCACGCACGCTGGCGCCGGATCCGCCTGTTCCCGGTTAGTCTTCGGCGGCCTGCTGGTGGGCGAGGGTGTTCCAGTGGTGCAGAAAGACTTGCTCGCCGTATTGCGCGGCGGCTGCGGCTGGCGCCGCACCCTGCCGGTCCGCAGCTGAGTCGATGGTTCGGTGCACAGCACCGCTTTCGTCTGCACGAACAGCGACCTGTAGATCGTCTCGTGCGAGACCCGCATCGACGGGTCGTCACAGTAGTCCTGCTCGAGCCGCTCGCTGATCTGCCGTGGGGCCAGCACTGCTCGAGCTTGTCCTCGACGTAGTCGCGAAGCAACGCGATCCTCGGCGAGCTACCCGGGCCGTGGCCGCGCGGTGCGGGCCGTCGCGAGCCGGTCGGCGCGGGCGGCCCGATACCCGTTCGGGCCGCTGTTGCGCTTCACCTCGCCGGAGATGGTCGAGACCGAGCGGACCAGCTCGTCGGCAATGTCGGTGAGCGTCTTGCGCTGCGCCAGCCCACGCGAGATCGTTCCGCTCCTCGAGCGAGAGCCGCAGCGCCGGCTGGGTCGTCTAGCACGCGGTCGCACCCCGCCGGATTGTGCCAGCCAGTAGTGCCCGGCCGTCCGTTCCGCAGGAGCGTGAACTGACCCAACGGCGCATCCTGGTGATCATTGGGGCGCTGCTGCCTGGGCATGTTCATGGCCGCGCTGGATCAGACGATCGTGGCCACGGCGCTGCCCACGATCGCGGGCGGTCTGCACGGCCTGTCGGAGCTGTCCTGGGTGGTGACCGCCTACATCCTGGCCTCGACCGCGTCGACACCGCTGTGGGACAAGCTCGGTGACCTCTACGGCCGCAAGACGTTCTTCCAGGCTGCGATCGTGATCTTCCTGGTGGGCTCGGTGCTGTCGGGGATCAGCACCTCGATGGGCGAGCTGATCGCCTTCCGGGCCCTGCAGGGCATCGGCGGCGGCGGCCTCATGATCAGCGCTCAGGCGATCGTCGGCGACGTCGTCTCGCCTCGTGACCAGGGCCGCTACCAGGGGATCTTCGGTGCGGTTTTCAGGGTGACCAGCGTGATCGGCCCGCTGCTCGGGGGCTTTTTCGTCGACACGCTGACGTGGCGGTGGTTGTTCTACATCAACCTGCCGGTCGGGGTGGTGGCGCTGGTGGTGACCGCGGCGGTCCTTCCTGGCCGAACGGAACGCATCCGGCACGTGATCGACTACCTGGGCACGGTGCTGCTTGCCGCGGCGGCCACCGCGCTGGTGCTGCTGACCACGCTGGGCGGTACGACCTACCCGTGGTTCTCGGCGCCGATATACACCCTCGGCGTCTCGGGAGCCGTGCTGATCGCGGCTTTTATCGTGGTCGAGCGGCGAGCGAGCGAGCCGGTGCTGCCGCTGCGGATGTGCCGCAGCCGGGCGCCGGTACCGCGGTGATGGTGGTGGGCATGTGGCTGTCGTCCCGGCTGGGCGTGGACACCAGCCCGGTGCAGTACTCGGTCTACATGTTCATGCTCGGTGTGGGCATCGGCGGGGTGATGCAGGTGCTGGTGCTCGCGGTCCAGAACGACGTCGACGATAAAGACCTGGGCGTGGCCACCTCCGGGGCGACCTTCTTCCGGTCGATCGGTGGCTCCTTCGGGACGGCGGTCTTCGGTGCCATCTTCGCCAATGCCCTGACCGGCAACCTGGCCCGCTACCTGGCGGGGATTCCGGTCCCGGCGGGATTCAACGCCCAGGCGGGCGCGAGCCCGGCCGTACTTGCGAAGCTTCCGCCGGCCGTACACTCCGGTGTCATCCACGCCTACGCCGCGTCGCTGCAGACGGTCAAGCGGCTGCGCACCCCGGCGGGTGCGGCGCCGTCCGCAGCGGCGCGTCAACCCCACCACGGACACGGCCCCGCCGGCGGCAAAGCCGTTGATTCGGGAGCGTCCGCTCGAGTCAGTGGTGTTCGGTCGCCGCGGGGAGGTTCGCCTCGACGAGGGCGGTAGATCCGGCGGCTTTTGTGGTCATGTCGTGGCATCGCTCGTGTAGGCGCTGCAGCGATTCGGTGTCTCCGAGGGGAACCGCAGCCTGGAGCTGTTGGCTGTCTCGTACATCGGGCAGGTCGAGGACGGCATCGACGAGGCCGGCTCGCCTGCCGGGAGGGATGTGACCGGATTCGGCGTGCAGCGAGACTCTGGCTGGTCCCTGGCCGTCGGTGGATGTGATGACCTCGGCGGAGGTGACCGCGTGTTCGCCGTCGTTGATGTCGATGTGGCTGTGCTTGTTCTGGTCGGCCATTGCGGTTCTCCGGCTCGGCGGTGGTCGTGGCGGCTGCGGCAGACCGGCCCGGACCTGGCACGCTCCTCGGGATACGCGAGCTTCGCAATCAGGTGACGGTGTTCGGGCAGCGGCGTCGCTGTCGATGCGTGGAAGTCCGGGTGGGGTTGCCGTCAATCACCGTAACGGGCAAGGAGGTGCAGGGTTGCGGGCAAGTGGCTGGACGGCAACGGTGTCCGCACGCCGTCGCCGGCGGGCTGCCGTGCGTATGGTGGACGGCGTGAGCGAGGACGTAGGCAGGACGACACGCCGCAGCGCCCGCCGCAGGGCGCGACCCGGCAAGCGGTCTGCGGTCGGCCCGTCCGAGTCGGTGGAGCGGCGATACGCGAAGGTGCGTGAGGTCGAGCGCAACGCCGAGGTCGCGGTCCAGAGCGGCGACGAGCCGGCGCCGCCGGCCCGCGAACTGCTCGCCCAGCTGGATCCGCGAGCCGCTGAAGAGCCGCAGGCCGAGAACGGCTGAGCCTCGCCATCCTCAACGTGGGCAGTGGTGCGCGTCCCACGCCAGCATGTCCGCTACCGGTGCATGGGCTGCGTGACGGGAGGTAGCGAGTGGTGAAGGCGTACGGATTCAACGCGCACGGCGGACCGGACGTGCAGGAGTTCCTCGAGCTGGACATGCCGGCTCCGATGGCCGGTGAGCTGCTCGTGCAGGTGCGGGCGGCGGGCGTGAATCCCGTCGACTGGAAGATTCGGGCCGGCCTTTACGGCGAAGTGCGGCTACCGGCCGTGCTCGGCTCGGAGGTGTCGGGGGTGGTCCGCGACGTCGGCCAGGACGTCGAGGGTTTCGCGGTTGGCGACGAGGTCTTCGGCAGCGTGGCGCCCGGCTCCGGCGGGTACGCCGAGTACACGCTGACCACGGCCAAGGCCACCGCTGCCAAGCCGGTGCATGTGTCGTTCACCGATGCCGCCACGCTCAGCGTCGCCGCCGCTACCGGCTACGACGGGGTGACTCAGCTCGACCTGCAACCGGGTCAGACACTGTTGATCAATGGCGTCGGCGGTGGGGTCGGCGTGGCCGCGGCGCAGATCGCCCGTGACCTCGGCGTGAATGTCCTCGGCGTCGCCAGCGACGACAAACGGGCGCTGGTCGAGTCGCTCGGAGCGACACACGTCGCCTACGGCGCCGGCGTAGCCGAGCGGATCCGCGAGATCATGCCCTACGGGGTCGATGCGATCTTCGACCTGGCCGGAGGTGACAGCCTGCGCGCGGTCGCGTCCGTGCTCCACGACCGCGGCAAGCTGATCAGCGCCGGCGACCCGGGCACGGTCGGTGAACTCGGCGGTCAGGTGATCGAACGCGACCGCACCCGGGCAGTGCTCGACCTCGTCGCGGCGCTGGTCGCCGACGGCAAGCTGGACCCACACGTCGAAGACATCCTGCCGCTGGACCGGGCCGGTGACGCGCTGGCCGCGGTCGAGGGCGGCCACGCCAAGGGCAAAGTCGTGATCCAGGTCAGTTGACGACGCCTGCCGGCTGGTCACCCGGTCCGGCGTGACGATGACCAGGTCCGGCTTTGCTGCACCCGTGGCAGCCGACAGTCCTACTTCGCCAGATTTGTGGCTCTTCTGACTCATCCGTGGGTGGCGTGAGCGTGTCGTAGCTGCGGCACGCCGTTCCATGTCTACGGTTCCGGCTTTTTGGACTGGAATCGATCATGGACGGGGAGCAGCGTGCATAACGGAAGGGTATGGGCGCAGCTGCCGGTGCTGCATGTGCCGCCGCGGCGGGGTGAGCGGGGCCGGTGCAAGGTGTGCCGGCGGCGGTGCGCGGGCTATGAGGCCGGAGGGGGCGGCGGCGCTGGCGGAGCCTGGATCTGGGCATGGTGCAGGCCTCCGTGGAGGCCGACGCGTCGCGGGTGTCGTGTCCGCGGCATCGGATGGTGCGGCGGTGCCGTGGGCGCGGCACGGCGCCGGGCATACCCGTTTCTTCGGTGATCAGGTGGCCTGGCTGGCGGTGGCCTGTTCGAAGCCCGCGGTGATGGCGTTGATGCGCATCGCCTAGCGCACCGTGGGGGCGACCGTGACCTGGGTCGCCGGGGACGCGATGGCCGGGACCGACCGGTTTGCCGGGCTGCGCCGGATCGGCATCGACGAGATCAGCTACAAGAACGGGCACAGCTACCTGACCGTGGTGGTCGATCACGACCGGCGGCGGCTGGTCTGGGCCGCGCCGGGGCGGGGCGGGGCAAGGACATCCTGCGCGGCTTCTTCGACGCCCTCGGCCCGCAACGCTGCGCGCTGATCAGCCACGTGTCCGTCGACGCGGCGGAGTGGATCGCCGACGTGGTGGCCGAACGCTGCCCGCAAGCTGTCCGCTGCCCGGTCGCCCCCGCCGGCTGGCCGGGCGGGCCACCGGCGCGGCGAGGGAGCTGAAGAAGGCCCGATATGCGCTGTGGAAGAACCCGAAGTCCTCACCGAACACCAGCAGCAACGACTGGCATGGATCGCCGCCACCAACCCCAAGCTGTACCGCGCCTACCTGCTCAAGAGAGGGCGGGGCAACTGCAACGGTCCGCCGTCCGGGCGTAAGAGGTGGCAAGTCAGCTTGATCATGTCCCGGGTAAGGTCTGTGCTACGGCACGTGCCGCGCAGCGATGCCCTGGGTCAGTCAGCGCCTGCTCGCTGGTCGTTGGGTGCCGCGGCGGTGATGATGCCGAGCGGCGGCGCTCCGCGCGGGCGCATCCCGCTATGGAGATGCGGTCTCACGCTTACGCTGAGGCGACGCGAGAGGAGGAATCGCATGACCTTTCTGCACTACGGGTCCGAACTGCGAGTCCAACTCGATCCATCCGCCATCAAGCTGGCTATGGAGGCGGTCGGCGCGCACGCCAGCCGCGGCGGCTGGGTGACGGTCACCGACATCGCTGGCCGGCAGTGGTCGTTCCTGGTGTCGGCCGGGATTCCGATCTGGGTGAGCGAACAGGAGTAGTCAGCTGCCCGCTCCGCTAACACGACCAGCGGCGAGCCGACGCGCGGTGGCGGCTCACCCTGCTCGATCGTCATCCAGCTAAGCGGCCCGCCGTTTTGGAACTGCGCGGGTGGGCGCAGTGGACGCCGACGCCGTTCACGGTGCGCGGTGACCCGACCAAACGGCGCTCCGCCGTCAGAACCTGCCCGCAAACCTGCACAAGGCGGCAGGTGAGACCAGCAGCCACGAGGGCGGCGCCCTACGTGATATTAGGGACTCACCCGCGATCAAAGGTGGGAATGGGCTTCAAATCCGCTGGTTGCCGTGTTGTACGACGATCCAATCGGTGACTCGCTCGACTACCTCTATCAGGTCGCGAGCAGCATTCGGTATGGCCCGATCGGCGATTGGACGGATCAGCAGCTCAATGACGTCAAGCAGCACTTCCGCGTGCTCTATCCACGGTGTGCCGTCAGCCGACCCACCCTACGCAAGCCGGACACGCCGAGAGCCGACACCAGCTCGCCAGCCAGCCTGACCGACTGACAGATGTTGAGCACGAAGCGCAGCGGCAGCAAGGGGTCGCGGACACACAGATCTTGGAACAGCAGGGGTACCTTAAACCAAACTGGGCGTCAGTTAGCCGTTTTTACTCGATATTGCATCTGTTGACACCTCGGATCTCGACGGACCCATTGTTTAGAGACGTAGCGGCACTTCCACCGTGGCGCGGTAAGGCTGTGATCGACATTGAACCGTGGCAACATCGCGGACGGCTTCCTGCTGACAGAAACGGAATAGTGCTTGGACGAAATGACCTATTAGCTAGCTCCGCGTCGACGTGCTCGACCATGTCGTGACCGACTTTTGCTGAGAGGCTATCCAGCAACGCCTCGGCCTCGCTTCACTCTCGGCGCCTGCCGAGACGAACAAAAAGGTCCGATCAACGAACCCGCAACCGGGCACAGGGCCCCGGAGCGCGCGAACCGCACGCGGATCTCGCCAAGAGTGGCCGCCCTACCGAACGCACGCTCATTGGCTCCGACTGATCGTCGCGTCGGTGAGAACGCGCCGAGGGCGCGGCCACGATGTTTTCCACCCTCATCCGCGCGAGCGGACGGATATATGTCGATCTTTATGAGTTGGTCTCGGCATACCGCGGGCTGTTTCCGCTCGTCGGCATCTCCGTGAACTGCGCCAGCCTCCGTCGTTTCCCTGAGCGGACGGGGTTCGACGGCGGCCCTGGGCTCGGCCTGGGCTGGGGTTGTGCCGGTTATTGCACGGTTGTGCGCTGGTCGTCGAACTGGGCGGTGACTTGGAGTGTCCCCCTGGTCATCCTCGCGGCTTGGTCGGACACCGGGTCGTTCCGGCGTACGGTCGTGGTCATGAGTCAGTACATGGCTTGGCCGACCGCCGATGGCGTGTGGCACATCGGGATCGGGCTGAGCCTGCCGCCGGGTGCCGATCTCACGGACCTGAACGAGTTACTCATCCTGCGCCACATCGAGCGCGGCCAGATCGGGTTCCATCGGCCGAACGACGAAGCCAAGTTCAATCAGCAATTCGCGATCGGTATCGATGAGCGCGGGCAGTGACTGATCCACCGTCGCGTCGGGGAGAGGCTCTTACGGGCCGGTGCCGCGGACCGGATGGATGCTGGCGTGGCTGTGACCGACGACAACGGTAGGTACCGTTCCTGGGTCCGGTGATGGCACGCACGGCGGCCTGTTCGGCCACCAGGATCGAGGGCCGCCGTTGCGTTGTGAACGCTGCGCGCGGCAACCGGGGCGCCGGACATCATGGCGTGATGGCTGCCGCCGAGGCCACGCGCCTGCACGTGACCATCCACCTGCTCCAACAAACGACCGTCGGCTTCGACGCCGCCGCCTGTGGCCGCTGCACGGCGGCTATGCCCACTTCGGCGGTGACCTGCCCTTTTTCGCCGAGGAAGTGACCCGACGTCTGCAAACCGACAGCTGCCTGGGCTTCTCCCCGGACCAGGCCAGCATCACCGTCATCCCGCGAAACGCCGTCAAGCGGATCGACTTCACCACCGGCCCGTGAGCCTGCCGGGACAGTCACCGGCCACGCCACCCAACCACCCCGGTATGGCGTGCGTGCCGCCGAGCAGCAGCCGGGCGGCGCGCGTCCGCGATCTGGTTGCTTGCGCTGAGCGGCGCGAGGACAGTTGGCGTGAGGTCCGGTGAGGATCCGGCTCGGCACGCGCGGCAGGCGCGGAACCGGGCGTGGCGCGCCGCCACGTGAACCGAAAGGGAGTCAGCCGTGGCCGACAAGTCGCCGCGCCAGTCGTCCAGCAAGAAGTCCGACAAGTCGCTTAAACAAAAACGCGCCGAGAAGAAGGCCACGGCGGCGAGTAAGGACGCCCGAGTGCATATCCCGACCCGCGGCCCGGCGAAGTAGAACGATCAGGCAGTCGACCACCGGCCCGGTGAGGGCGGCGATCCGTCCGTCCAGGGTGAAGGCCGCCGGTGCACACTGGTCCACCACCGGGCAGACCGCGCCAGCCCGTCCCCCGGGGACCGGACCGCCGGGATCGCAGGCGGCACGTCGCCCGAAGTAGAATGCCTACGCCCGACGAGCGCAGGACCGTGGCGCAACCGCCGACGACCATGCCGTGGGGCCACCGTTCGCTGCTGCTGCGCGATCCCAGTGGCGGCGCGGCCGGCGCGTGGCTGCTCGACCGGGCCGCTTCGCAGGTGGCGTTCCATGTCAAGCACTTTTGGGGGGCGATCACCGTCCACGGCTTCTTCACCCAGCTCGATTGGTGACGGCACCGTGGGCGCGGGGCCATCGCGGAGACGTCGACGCTGACGTTGTCGCGGGTGATGATGCCTGGGACTGGATCGGCATGGTGATGATCCGCAGCGGCGACACCCGGCGCAGCACGTCGACGAACGGGATGATCATCCGGAACCCGGGTTCGCGTTCGCCGAGCACCCGGCCGAGGCGGGAACATCTTGCCGGTCCGCCTCAGCGCGGTGACCGTGTGTCGGCGCGCTGACCGGCTGCGGGTGGGCCGGGCGCGCGGGGGCCGGTCGCTGCATGCGGTGGTTTGGGCGCGGTGTTGGTGGGTGCGCAGCCGGCCATCGCGGCGTGGAGGAGGGCGTCGCGGTGGGTGGCGAGCTGGGCGGGGGTGAGGGTGCGGATCGGGCGCCACAGTGAGCCCAGAGCCGCGGTGGCGCGCACGGTCGCCGCCGCGTGATCAGCGGTGCCGGCGTGCCCGCCGGCGGTGGCGGCGGTGGCGGCGATGGCCTGGCAGACGCGGTCGGTGTTGCGGTGCAGCCGGGCGCCGATCTCGGGATGGTTGAGGACGGCTTTGTCGCTGTCGACCCAGCCGGCGACCTGGGCGTGTCCGGTGAGCGTGTCGAGGTAGTCGCCGAGCAGGGCCCGTACGCCGCCGGGCCAGCGCGGTGCTCGCGGGTGACGGTCGAGCAGCGCGTCCAGCTCATCGAGCAGCGGGTCGGCGAGCGCGTGCAGCAGGTCGTTCTTGGTGGGGAAGTGGTAGCTGACCGCGGCCTTGCTCATGCCGGTGGCGTCGGCCAGCTCGGCGACGCTGGTCGCGTCGTAGCCGCGGCGGGTGAAGCCGTGCAGGGCGGCGGTGAGCAGCGTGTCGCGTCGGTTGCGGGTGCCGGGCACGGGCGGTCCTCGGGATCGTTGACCGATTCACTGGACGGACGTCCACCCAGCAGCGTACGGTAGGCGGTGTCGGCGCGCCGCAGCCGGACAGCCACGGTGTGATCAATCGACAGTCGCCGAGACGACTAGTACGCGCTCCCGGCACGGTCGCAGGGTGCCGGCAGAAGGGTCTGCTTCCGGCTGGGACGCGCGACGAACACGACACGCCACGCGGACCCCGGCCGGCGGCACAACACGGTTGCCTCCCGCAGCTTCCCGGCGGCGGAGGCTGCGGGATGAGGTGAGAACGATGCTTGTACGCACCGATCCGTTCCGTGACTTCGACCGACTCGCCCAGCAGATCTGGGGCACCACCGCCCGTCCGGCGGCGATGCCGATGGACGCCTGGCGCGACGGGGAGCAGATCGTGGTCGAGTTCGACCTGCCGGGGGTGGACCTGGACACCGTGGACCTCGACGTGGAGCGCAACGTGCTCACCGTGCGGGCCGAGCGTGGCCCGTCCACCGCACAGGACACCGAGATGATCGCCGCCGAACGCCCGCGCGGGGTGTTCAGCCGGCAGCTGATCCTCGGCGACACGCTGGACACCGACCGGGTGCAGGCCAGCTACACCGCCGGTGTGCTCACCCTGCGTATCCCGATCGCCGAAAAGGCGAAACCCCGCAAGATCACCGTCAGCGCCGCCGACACCGACCGCGGCGAGCTCACCGGCTAGTACGACAGCCGTAGTTCGTGATCATTGGTGTTGTTGTTCGTGTCGTCGGTAGTGGCAGTCGCGGGCGCGGGCTTGGTGTCGTCGTCGCCAGCGTGACCAGGCGATCAGCGTGTCGATGCTGCGTTTGCCGGCAAGTAGGAGCGCGTCGAACAAGTGGCGGAACTCGTTGACGGTCAGTTCGATGAGCTCGGCTGGTGCCGGTCTGTGGTCGCGTTCGATGGCGGTGGCGACGGCGAGGAAGGCGTGGGCGAGCATGGCGAGGGTGGTCCAGCGGTGCCAGGAGGTCCAGCGCCGCACCTGGTGTTGATCGAGGCCGGTCAGGCCTTTGGCGGCTTGGATGTTTTCTTCGATGCGCCAGCGTTGCCCGGCGACGCGGACGAGGGTGGCGAGCGAGATCGGGCGTGGGCTGTAGCAGCGCAGGTATGCTAGTTCGCCGGTGCGGTCGTTGCGGCGGATGAGCAGGTGATGACTGCCGGTGTCGTGGGCGTCTTCGGGTAGTAGTGCGATCCAGGCCCAGGAGTAGTAGCGCTCGCCCTTGCTGCCGGCCCCGGACGAGTACTTCTGCCAGGACCGGTTGGGCAGCATGGCGGGCAGCGCATCGACGCGGATCGGCCCGGCGTGGGTGGGCACCCGCCGGTTGGCGGCGACTTGCAGCACGTAGCCCAGGCCGTGGCCGCGGATCGCCCGGCGCAGGTGGGGATCGGCGCCGTAGACCTCATCACCAGCCACCCAGGCGGCCGGCACGCCCGCCTGCACCGCACGGCTGATCATCTGCGCGGCCAGCGCTGGCTTGGTCGCGAACTCGACCTCGACTGGGACACCGGCGCGCTGGCAGCGCTGCTCGTCCTCGGCCCAGGACTTCGGCAAGTACAGGGCCCGGTCGATCAGCGCGTGCCCGCGGCGGGCGGCGTAGGTCAGCAATACCGCGACCTGGGCATTCTCGATTCGCCCGGCGGTGCCGGTGTATTGCCGCTGCACCCCGACGGTGTGCTCGCCCTTCTTGACGTCTCCGGTCTCGTCGACCACCAAGATCGCGTCCGGCTCGCCGAACGCGTCGATCACATAGCTGCGCACGTCGTCGCGGACGGCGTCGGCGTCCCACTTCGCGCGGGCCAGCAGATGCTGCAGCCCGTCCGGGGTCGGATCGCCGCGCTGTTCGGCGATCGTCCAGCAGTTCTTCCGGTCCAACCCGGACACCATGCCCAGCATCAGATCCGCGGCATGCCGCACCGGCTCATACCGGGTGAAGCGCGGCACGATCCGATCGATCACTGCACCAAACGCGACCGTCCACCGGCGAACATCTACGCTGTGTGCCGCGGCCACCGCGGCGTTCTCGTTGTTCCACACAAGCAACGCATGCTCGCCCGGTGGCCGCGCCCTCCCCGGCAGAAACGCCGAAACCAGCCTCACTGGCAGCGGAGATCACGAACTACGGCTGTCGTACTAGCCGACCCCGCTATGGCCCGACACGTCGTGCACCGCCCAAACGGCCAGGTCGAGGAATACCAGGAACTGCCCGCCGTCGAGCAGCTGGGAACCCGACCGGGCGACCGTCACCTTCCCCGACGGATCGCTGCGCTCCTACCACGCGGAGCACGGACTCGGCGGTATCGGCTTCGAGTTCGCGCAAGCCGGCATCCTGGTGCTCCGCTTCCAAGACAGCGATCACCTGCTCGCCGCCTTCGCACCCACCGCGTAGATCTCCGTCAGCGGCAGCGCGCTCGACGACCGCGGCCGACGATCATCCAGCGGCCGTTGAGACCCGAAGAAACCACAGCCCGGCAGGCACAGCATCGTCGATCGTCTCGCATCGCGTCCGCACCAACAGCCCGGCCAACGCTCACCCGCCCGGCCGGGCAGGGAGAACCATGCCAGACAAGTCCCCACGCCACGCCACCATCAAGACACCCAGCCAGCCCATCAAGCACAAGCGGGCCGCCAAGAAACTCAAGATCGAGCAGGCCGCCCACCGCGACGTCATAGCCGCCATCCGCGACCGGTGAGCTGAACCAACCCACCGCCAGCCCCCGCGCCGCTTACCGCCTCGGCGGTTCCGCAGCGACAGTACGCGCGGATCTTCCGATGATCGGACCAGTTGACTGCGCGATAACCTGCGGATGGGATCTGGCGATCTTGACAAGTTGATCTACACATGAACAGAGTTGACGCTTCCGATCATCGGCAATGTCGCACTGATCGTTTGATTCCGAAGCTTCCGCTCATCGCAGTGAGCGGATGAGGTACGGCCTCAGGGCCACCTGGACGACGGGCTGCTTTATTTGCGCCGTGGCTACGTCCCGCGTGGCATACCTATGCTGATCGAGATGGTCGGCGGACGGCGGTCGGGCCGGGTGCGTGGCGCTGTGTCTGCTGCGGCTTCAACCGTTCAGGTGTGGTGGCTTGAGTCGAGGGGGTAGACCAGGATGCCGCCGCCCAGGTCGGCCCAGCCCCGGTCGGTCCACCAGCCGGTGGAGGCTCCAGCGGCGGCGCGACGGTCGCCTGAGGATCAACCGCGCCGAGGTGCGCGCCGGTCAGGTAGGCGAGCCGGTCAGCCAGCCGCCGAGGACCCGCCTGAGCAATTCGAGCGTCGCGCGGGCCAGCGGCGGCGGGTCGAACGGCGGGAACCAGTCCGCGTCCTCCACGACGAACACCCGGTCACCGTCGTCGCGGAGCCGGACGGCCGCGGCCAGCAGTCCGGCGCTGATCTCGTCGGCCTGATCGAGCAGGTCCGGATCGGCCAGGTCGAGCAAATATCCGGACAGCGCAGCCACCCGGGCGGTGAGCCAGCCGTCCTCGTCCGGTTCGCCGGACACCTGCCGGGCCAGCAGCTTGCGGTCGTTCTCGCTGAACTGGTCGACGTCCCACCCGGTGTTGACGACCACGCCGGCTTGGGTGAGCCGATCGTCGCCGGTCCGGCGCAGCGTGACCGCGCAGTCCAGCGCGTAGGTCAGTTCGGACAGCAACGCGGCGCTCAGCCCGGGCATGCCCGGACGGTAACGCCCTACCGCCGGTGGCATCGTGGCGCGGGAGGCGATGAGCCGCGTCCAGTGCGACGCCGTGGCACCCGACCACCTGTCTGGCCCGGTGCGCAGCAGCACGCGCCGGACCCGGTAGGAGGGTATGATGAAGTTATGAAACGGATCACGGTGAGCCTCCCCGACGAGCTGGTCGACAAGATCCGGCAGGCCGCCGGCGGCGAAGGGCAGGTCAGCTCCTACGTCGCCACCGCACTCGCCGACTACCAACAGCGAGAAACCCTCCAGGAGATCCTCGCCGCCTGGCAAGCCGAGACACCCGTCCGCGACGAGCTGCGCCGCCAGGTCGCCGCCGAACTCGACGACGCCGGCCTCCCCCACCCCGCCAGGCGGCGGCGGGCCGGGTGAACGCACCCAGCGCCGGCCTCACCTTCGACACCGGCGCCCTGCTCGCCCTCGACCAGCCCAGCAAGGCGCTGCGCATGCAAGCGCGCCTCGCCGAGACCCGCCGCCGCGGCGGCAGCATCTGCATCCCGATCGGCGTCATCGCGCAAGCCTGGCGCGGCCCCCGCCAGGCCCGCCTGGCCCGGCTACTCCGCTCCCCCGACATCGACATCGCCCTGCTCACCCTGCCAATCGCCCGCACCGTCGGAACCATCTGCGCCGCCAGCGGGCACAGCGACGTCATCGACGTCCACGTCGCGCTCTGCGCCCGCGAACGCCACCACGCCGTCGTCACCAGCGACCCCGACGACATCGCCGCGATCGACCCCAGACTGCCGCTCATCCACGCCTGAACCTCGGGCGCATCAGCGGACAGACGCCGACCGGCGGGGAGACGCTCACACCCGCCACCACCCCGCCCGACGTTGATCGGCACCCTGCGTGACCAGGAAGCGAAGTACGATCCGCGCGCAAGGCGGCGTGCGGTAGACATCAACTCGGCCGTCAGGAGTGCCCGGCAGCTCCCAAGTGATCTTACGCAGGCGTGTTCGGGTGACCGGTCACGGCAAGATCCGAACGCGTGGCCGACTGTGGGCGGTTCGGTGACCAGGAGTGGTTTGCCCGGCTTGAGGCTGCACACACGGACCGTCGATCTGCGCGCCGCCCCGACGTCCGAGCACCGCGCAGATCGATCGCTCAGGCGCGGTCGTCAATCTATCCGGCCGCAGACCACTGACCGCCTGGCACACGGGTATGGCCGCAAACTCGGCTGAGGCGTATCTCGACTCACGCGTGCCTCGGCGCCTCGATCCGATTGGGGCAGCTCGGTTCTGTCAGAAGCAGGCGAGAGAATCTGGTGTCGTGGAGCCTACAGAGCGCGAAGCGGAACCGGTGAGCCCATTCGCGCCGGCCTGGGCGGCTGTCGATGCCGCCGCCGAGGCGCGGGCGTCGCTCAATGATCTGTGGAATCAACTGCGCGGCGAGCGGATATTCCGTGCAACCGTTGCAACCGGTGGGGACGGCAGCGGCCGAATCGGCGTGCACTGCGCCTTGCCCAGTGACGTCCGCGAAGCGATGGATCGGCTCGTCCGTCTCGTTCGTCGACGCAGTCAGCGAAGTCTTTGACTCAGCGATCTTCGCCACCGCCCGGCGTGTCTGCGCCGCGATCGATGAACCCGACGTAGAACTACACCGGATGCCCTACGTGGCGGCCGGCGCCGAGTTCTGGCAACACATCCGTGACGGTTACCTTCCCGGGATACGGCCCGATCACATCCGGATGATCGAGACCTTTCAACCTTTCGATGAGGCCGAACTGACCGAGAGCGCCGCCGCGACCATGGTCCGCTCCGCTATGCGTCACTTCGCCAACCTTCGAGCGTCCTCGACCGAGCAGGACAGTCCCCCGCTCATCGTCATGTGGGCGCATTCAGCCGAACCCGAGGTCCTCGTCGACCCGCCGAGCCAGGTTGTCTCAATCGAGTCCACAGGCGGCGTGCTGGTCGACTCCCGAACGGTCGCCACGTATCAGGTCACTGGAGATTTCGGCGACGCCGACGTCCGGGGCAACCCGAACATCGCTTTCGATGTGATCGCCAACCAACCACCATGGCCCACGGACCCCGACGACAACTTCAGCGCTCGGTAGGGCTTCGAGATCCGCTGCGGAGTCTGCCGCACCCAGCACCGCCCTGGCGGCCACCGCCATCGACGCCGCGACCCGAAGACGTCCGCCGCTAACTCCTGCACGCGGCCGCACCCCCGGCCCGCGGAGACCCGATACCCGGCGGTCGCACCGGCGAGCGCGACACACCAAGGTGAACCGCGGTGATCTTGGTGAGGCGCTTGTCTATGTTTCCGACCATCGGCACGTCCGGAATGATCAGGAGACGCGAATGTTTCCGCAACAGACCGTGAGCGGACAGGTAGGAATCCGTGATGCGGTCGACGGGGCCGGGTGGCGTTGTGCCTGATCGTGCTGGATCGGTGGGTGGGTTATCCGAGGCGGTAGCCGATGCGTTGGCAGGTGACGGCGAGCGGCCCCCATAGTGAGGGGTGGGCGAGCGGGACGGCGAGCGCCGGGGTGTCTGGGAGCGCGTCGGCGGCTGGGGCCCACAGCGCGGCGCAGTGTCCGCCGCCGAGCATGGAGGCGGGGTACCAGACGCCTTCGAGGTCGGGCCAGGCCTGGGCGATGGTGCGGGCCCAGGCCTGCGCGCGCGGCCGCGGCCCGCTGCACAGGGTCTGGGAGGCGCCGGCGCGGGTGGGCCACGTGCCGGTGAGGTCGAGCAGCCTGACCGGGCGGGTGAGCCGCAGCCCGGTTAGCCAGGGGCCGCCGGCGGTGACGTCGACCCGGCGGGTGCGTTGGAACACCTCGGCCACCGCGATCTCGACCCGCTCGGCGGCCAGGTACAGCACGCCGAGACTCGACGTGGCGCCGGGCGGGAGCGGGTGTGGGTCGAACCGGCCGGCGGCAGGGCCGTAGCGGCGCAGCTGGTTCCAGGCCAGCACGTGCGCGCCGACGGTGTGGTGGATGCGCCACAGGGTGACCCGCTGGCCGAGGGTGTGCAGCGCGCGTCCGATCGGCGCGCGCTTGCGCAGGGGGGCCGGATCGGGCGGGTTGGGTAGCTTGCTCACGCCCAGTCGGGGCCGAGCAGCGCGGTGACAGCGGCCGGGTCTCCCCCGGCGGCCAGCCAGGTCGCCGGGGTTTGCGGGCGGTCGTCGCGCATGGCTAGCTCCGGCTGCGGGGTGGTCATGAACGCCGCCAGCTGGGCCGGCGGCCAGCTCGGCGGCGTCGCGGCGAGCACCGCCGGCAGGCCGGGCAGTGGCCGGCCCTGGGCGTCGAACTGGAACGCCGGAAACCGCAGCCCGCGGCCCACCCGCACCGCGAGCAGCGTCCCGGCCGCGGCCTGGTGCCGCACCCGCGACTCGGACACCCCGAGCGCCCGGGCCACCGCGGCGGTGTCCGACCCGGCCAGCAGCGCCACCTGCTCGGCCAGCGCATCGCGATGCGCCCGGCGCCCCGCGGTCACCGCCTCATTCCCGAACTCGAGCCCGGCCCGCGCCAGCACCCGCATCTCATCCTCGGTAAGCGCCGCCGCGCCGCGCGCCGGCAGGTCGGCGATCGCGTCGGCGACCGCGGCGGCGAGTTCGTCCTCATCGAGACCGAACCGGTCCAGCAGCTCCTGCATCACCGTCATACCGCACACTTTAGCGCACCGCGCGCATTCGCGCGCATGCCTGCCCGTTCGGCCCCGGCCCGTCCACCGTGATCGACCTCCGCCGGGCGTTCGCGTCGGCCCGACGCAACCGGCTCGGCCAATCTGCGAAAATCGCATCATGTCCGCCGTCCGGCTCGTCGCGCGCCGGCGCGTGGACCTGCTGCGCGTAGCCAGCGCGGCATGTCGCCCGGCCGGCTGAAACCCGGCGCCAACCCGTCCCGCATGCGGCAGTGATACCCGCATGCTTCGGCTCGCTCGAAAGCAGGCAGGACATGTCGACGTTGTTCGGATTCCCGGACCGCCGGTGTGCTCATCGCCAGTGCCACCACACTGGTCTTTAGCCTCGCCGCGGGCAGCGCGTGGCTGTGGTTGGTCGCGCCGCTCGCCGTCGGGTTCCTGGCCCGGGTGCTCACCGGCCCGACCCTGAGCCCGCTCGGCCAACTGGCCACCAGGGTGCTCGCGCCGCGCCTTGGCCCGGCCAAACCCGTCCCCGGACCACCCAAACGCTTCGCCCAGGGCATCGGCCTGCTCGTCACCGCCACCGTGCTGCTCGCCGTCGGCCAGCCGATCGCCACCCAGGCGCTGCTCGGCGTGATGATCGCCGCATCCCGGCTGGAATCGATCTTCGGCTACCGCCTCGGCTGCCGCGCATTCGCGACACTCATCCGGCTCGGCGTCATCCCCGAAACGACCTGCCCACAATGCGCGAACATCGCCCTGCACACGGCCTGAGCTCCCAACGGCGACCCGCACCCCGGCACCGTCGAACCGAAGCGTCAGCGACTGCCAGCGCGACCGTTCGACTAACTTCAGCCGCGCTCAGCCGCGACCTCGATGACTCTGCCGCGCCGCCGGCAAGCCAACCGTTCCCCCAGCTGCCAGCATGTACGCGATGACGAACGACGAGCTGCTCGTGGCCGTGAACCCCGACCCGGACTCCCGGCTGCCCTACCTGCTGCGCGTCCCGCTCGGCGCCGGGCTGGTGTTCCGCACCGCAGGCACCTGGCCGCGCACCAAAGCTCTGTTCTGCTACCCGCTCAGCCTGGACGATTGGCCGGCCGAGCCGCAGATCGTCGAACGGGTACCGATTCGCGCCTGTGCGCGGCGCGGGGCGGCGATCGACCTGGTCCTCGACCGGGCGCGCGAGAACCGCTCCCAGCTGGTCTTCACCACCGCCCGCGGCCGAGATGCGGTGTTCTGGCAATCCCCACGCACCCGCAAACAGGCACGACCAACGTCGCCACCCCGACCGCCCGCGCCGCCGGCCTCGGCCAGCTCGACATCATCATCGACAGCCGCGAGCAGTACCCCTACCGCTTCCCCACCCAGCAGGTGAGCACCGTGCGGCGCGCGCTGCCCTGCGGCGACTACGCCATCACCATCAACGACCGGCTCGTCGCCGTGGTGGAACGCAAATCGCTGCCCGACCTCACCACCAGCCTCATCGGCGGCACACTCCGCTACCGGCTCGGCGAACTGGCCGCACTCCCCCGCGCGGCCATCGTCGTGGAGGACCGCTACTCCCAGATCTTCAAACTCGACCACGTACGGCCCGCGCGGGTCGCTGACGGGCTCGCCGAACTGCAAATCCGCTGGCCCGACGTGCCGATCATGTTCTGCGAAACCCGCCAACTCGCCGAGGAATACACCTACCGCTATTACTCCGATTCGCGGGTTATTCCGATGCCGGCTCCTTCGAGCGTGTGATCGGCCTGCAGGGCTGGGGTAACGAACTCGGGTAGCTGTCGCCTGTCGGAATAAGCCAGAGCGTCGCTTGCCACCTGGGAATTCTTTCCCTGACGTTCCGCGCCCATGGTGAAGGTGCCGCCATGTCCGTCCTGGGCCGGCGGTTCACCGGATGAAAGGACAGTGCCATGGGGTCTACGGTGTCGGGCCTGGCTGATGCCGTGCTCGGCGTAGCGGAGGGCGTGGGTTTGTCGAGTTACACGGTCGCTCGCTACGGCAAGTGCTGCGGGGCGGTCGTGGAGTTCTACGACCGGCGAGGCGTCGACGTGTTGTCGGTCAGGGTGGTCGATGAGTTCATCGCGTGCCAGGTCGAGCGTGCGCGTCGCGGTGAGATCGGACGGAACAGGCGGAAGGCTCTGGTGCGGTCGGCTCGCATGATGCTGGAGTTCCAGAGAACCGGCGCGGTCGCCTGGCGGGTGATGAGCCCGGGCCTTGACCTGAGCGACAGGTCCCGGGAAGTCCTGGAGCAGTTCGCCGCCCAGGCTGGCCGGGACGTGGCCCCGGGATCGGTGAGGCTGCTGGTCGGCGAGATTCGCCATTTCCTGGCCTATCTCGACCGGATCGGACGGTGCGTTCTCGGCGCGGTCACGGTGGACGACGTGCGGGGGTTCCTGGTCGAGATGGCGCCCAGGCGGCCTGCGGGCATGGGCAACGTGGTGTGGTCGCTGAAGAGGTTCTTCGCCTTCCTCAACGTCGCTGGGCTGAGCGACGTCCGCGTCGATGGCCTGCTCGCGCGTGTTGCGCCGCGGCGGGTGCGGGCGCTGCCGTGCTTCACCCGTGAGGAGACCGACCGTCTGCTTGTGGGGATGGAGACCGAGACTGCCTGCGGGAAGAGGGACTACGCGATGGTTGTGCTGGCGGTTACGACCGGGCTGCGCTGCTGCGACATTGTCGCCCTGCGTCTGGACGCGATCGACTGGCGTCGTGACGAGATCCGGTTGGTCCAGGCCAAGACCTTCGAGCCGCTGGTGCTGCCGCTGCCAGCGCTGGCAGGCAACGCTGTGGCTGAGTGGCTCTTGCGCGGCCGGCCCGATTGTGAAGCCCCGGAGGTGTTCGTCCGGCTCCAGGCGCCGTTCGTGAAGCTGGGGAAATCGACGGGGTCGACCCTCATGCGCCGCCGCCTGACCCGGGCCGGTATCGAGCACGTGGCCGGCGACGGCAAGTCGTTCCATGCCCTGCGGCGCACCGCGGGGACAAGGCTCATTGAGTCGGGGGCCGGGCTGCCTCTGGCCGCGCAGATCCTGGGCCATGCCCGCATCGATTCCTCCCGCCGCTACGTCGCTTTGGCCAGCGAGCAGCTTCGCGAGTGCTGCCTGCCGTTGGGAGAGTTCGCTTGCGTCAAGGAGGGGCTGCGGTGAGCACGTTCACCAGCAATTTCGCGCCCCACATCGAGGCGATGCTCGAGTGGCGAACCTCTCTGGGGCACAGCCTGCGTGACATGAGGAACGCGATGATGGGTTTCGACAGGTTCTGCTCCTCGCGTTACCCCGGCGAAACGGTTCTGACCCGGGAGCTGGTGACCGCGTGGTGCCGGGACACGGCGACGGGCACGTGGGGCGCCTACCGGAGCCGCGCGGTCCGTGAGTTCGGTAAGTACCTGCAGCTGGTCGGCGTGGACGGGTTCATCGTGCCCTCCGCGTGGATTTCCAGGCCGACCCGCGGCCTGCCGCACATATTCACCGATGACGAGCTGACTGCCTTCTTCCGGGCGGCCGACTCCCTCGACACCGAGTACTGCAGCCCGTTCCGCGAGTACACGATCCCGGTCATCTTCCGGCTGATTCTCAGCGCGGGACTGCGCCCGCCCGAAGCCCGCCGCCTGCACCGCCGCAACGTTGACGCCGACAACGCGATGGTGCTGATCGAACGCTCAAAGCGGAACAAGGACCGCAGGGTTCCCGTTAGCGCGGACCTCGCCGGGCTGCTTGCCCGCTTCGATCGGCTGGCCGATCTACGGCGCCCGGACCGTGAGTGGTTCTTTGAGGACCAGCACGGCCATCAGTATTCCCCGGCCTGGCTCATCGCCAACTACCACCGCTGCTGCGAGCGCGCGGGCGGGATCGCACCTTGCTCAACCCCGTATTCGCTGCGGCACAATTACGCCTCTCGCACCCTGATGCGGTGGGTCGAAGAAGGCAAGGACATTGAGGCCTGGCTGCCCTATCTGGCTGCCTACATGGGGCACCAGAAGTACTCCTCGACGGCCTGGTACGTCCATCTGCGGCCCGAGCGGCTCGCGGCGACCGGCTTAACCCGCGCGGCCGGCATCATCCCGGCGGTGACGTCATGAAGACTCACCGAGACGTTGCGGACGGCTTCTACCGGCACCTTCGCGAATGGTTCACCGCGTTTCTGCCCCGCCAGCGCGGCGCAGCCCAGAACACGATCACCTCGTGCCGTCAGACCTGGACCTGCTTTTGGGCTATGTCGCTGAACATCACCGCGTCGCAGTCGAGAAGGTCACCTTCACGATCCTCGACCGGGCCACCGTCACCGGGTTCCTAGACCACATGCGGGCCAGCAAGTCGTGGACGGCCTCGACCTACAACCAGCGCCTGGCATGCATCCGCTCGTTCTTCACCTACGCGGCAGCCGCCGAACCGACGCTCGCGATCTACCTGGCCGATCTCGCCGCCATCCCGCGGCTCAAAGGCCCCACCGCAGCACCCGTGAAATACATGAGCACAACCGCCGTCACGGCGCTGCTCGCCGCCCCGGACCCGAGCACCCGGACCGGGCTGCGTGATCAGTTCTTCATGATCCTCATGTATGACCTCGCTGCCCGCGACGCCGAGATGCTCGCCATGAACCTCGCCGACATCGACACCAGACGGCTCACCGTGGACCTGCTCGGCAAAGGCTCCAAACCAAGACGTCTGCCCATCACCAGCGAGACCGCCCAGCACTTCGGACGCTACGCCGCCATTTTCCACCCCAGCCTGGAACCGGCGACCCCGATGTTCCACAGCGTGCGAAATCATCGTCCGACACGGATGTCCGACGACAACGTCGCCAGGTTCATCCGCCAGCACGCCGCTACCGCCAAAGCCAGATGTCACGAAGTTCCGGCCCGGGTCCACCCACATATGCTCAGGCACTCACGGGCGATGCACCTCTACCAGGGTGGCATGCCGCTGGCCCTGCTCACCGAATGGCTCGGTCACGCCGACCCCGAGACCACGCTCATCTACGCAAACGCCGACACCGAGATGAAGCGCCACGCTCTGGAAAAGGCAAACAGCGCAACAACTCGTAGCCCGTTCCCGCCTCCGCTATGGCACGACCGCGAGGACATCATCCAGCGCCTGTGCGGACTCAAGCAGTGACACCAGATTATTCCGACAGGCGACACCTACCCGAGTTCGTTACCCCAGCCCTGCAGGCCGATCACACGCTCGAAGGAGCCGGCATCGGAATAACCCGCGAATCGGAGTAATACCAATTATTCCGAGATCGGAATAACCGCTACCTCGCCGCCGCCCACACCTGGGCCGCCGCCGAACCCGCCGCCACGGACCGCATCGGCGCCGACGCGACGATTGTCGAGACCGCCGCCGCGCCACCCGGCCCGGACCCGACCGCCGGCGAGATCCGCGCCTGGGCCCGCACCGCCGGAATGCCAGTTCCCGACCGCGGCCGGCTCCGACCCGAGATCTGGCAGGCCTGGCGCGACGCCCACCCCTAGCCATCGACCTCACCCTGATCGACTGATCATTGATCGCGGCGGATCCGCGAACTTTGACAAGCGACAGATCGGGCGCGATCGGGGTGGCGTTCAAGATCGTCGGATGAGCGCGACCACGCCGATGACAGCGCAATTGATGGGTCTTACTTATGGACAGATCCGCGCGGTTGTCCCTGCGGCGGGGTGTGCTGCCGGCGCGCGAGCATGTTGCTGACGGGGACGGCCTCGCCGAGCGGCGAGTGTCGCATGGCTATGCACCCGCGACCAAGACATACGACGCACCGCCGTGTGACTCAGAGCGGCCAGGGTGCGATCCCGTTCATGGACCTCGGCGGGAAGTACCTGATCACCGTCGCGTCCTAGGACCCGCAGCTGCTGCAGGGCAAAAGGCATCAGCAGATCGCCGACGAGCTGGCCGACCCGAACTCGCCGATCGCCACGGCCGTCCTCGGCACGGCGAATGTGATCACCGCCGCGGTGTGCCAGACAACCAACGGCGCACCCCGCGTCGGTGTGCCAGGCGGCGGGGGTGAAGGCCGGTGTCGCCAAGCTGCATGCTGCGGGCTGAGCGCGGCGGCAGACCGCGCCCGGTGCGCGGCCGATCACCCGCGCGAGCGTCGCCGACGCCGATGCCGGCGGTGGCCTCGCGCGGGCCGCGCGTTGGGAGCTGAAGACGTGGTACTGCCCGGACGGTGTTGCCGTCCGGGCAGTAGCGGGGATGCGCTGGGGATTAGTGTGCAGTCGCGGCCGGCCCGGTGTGGGGCCGGCTGCTCGAGGCGGTGGTCGGCGGCGTGGCCGGCTGGTCGTCGGTCGCCGGTTGGCCGGCGGAGCCGGGCGTCGCGTTGGTGCTGCTGGCCTGCTGCGGGACCGCGTTGACCGCGACGACGTGCTGCACGTGGTTGCTGGGTCCGCCGCCGCAGATGTTGGTGATCTGGTCGGGCGTCATGGGCACCTCGTGCGCGACGTAGCTGAAGTTCAGCGCGGGGTTGTTGGACGGGGTGCGGCCGGGCTCGGAGAAGGTCACGTTCGCGAAGTTGATCGCGACCGGGCTGTTGCCCTGCATGGTGACCGTGCCGGTGACCGTCTCGGTGGACGGGATCGCCGAGAGCCAGCCCACCCATTCCGGCTTGATGTTATCGGTCTCGGTGTGGGTGTCGGTGGTGGTGTCGGTCCAGGCATGCCCGACGCTGAACGTCGCCGTGATGGAGGTGTTCACCGTGTCGAACAGCTTGATCTGCTGTTGCACCGCGATCGACGCGGAGATGTTGGTGGTTTCGGAGTGTGAGGACTGCCCACCCACCTGAATCGAAGCGTTGTCGGCGCCGCAGTTGTACAGCGCCGGACCGGCCTGGCTCTGCGGCCCGGGGCCAAAGCTGATCGGGTCGACGTCGGCCGGGTTGAAGCTGATCCAGCTCGGCTGGATCAGGGCGATGTCGGACAGGAAGTTGCCCATCGCGGCCGGGTCAGCGCCGGGCGCCTCCGCGTCGAAGCTCACCGGCTGGGTCTCGTCGGGATCGACGCCCCAGACCGAAATCTGGGTCGGCACGTCCTCGCCGGCGCGGACGTTCGGGGTGTGGATGACGCATCCCACCCCGCCGGTCCCGTTGGCCGGGCAGGACGAGACGCCGAGCGGGTTGCCGGCGGTCGGCACCTGCAGTTGGAGCATGGGCATGGTGAAGCTGGAGATCTGGACGCTCTTGTCGAGGTGGTGCTCGATCAGCTGTTGCCGGGTGAGCAGCAGGCTCGCCCCGGGGTTGATGGTCGTGGACCAGCTACCGTCGAGCGGACTGATGCCCTCCCGCCATGGCATGGCGTTGAAGAACACAACGTCGCCGGCGTGGCCTTTGGCGGCCGGAGTGACCGAGGTGGTGGCGGCGGGCTGCTGACCGCCGGGGGCGACGGACGGGGTCGCGGCCAGCGCGGTCCCGGCGCCGATGCCGCACAACGCGCCCGCGGCCAGTAGCACGCCAGCGGCTTTGGTGACGGTGCTCATGATGATGTCTCTCCTTTGAAGTTAGCTTGTATCCGGGCCTTTCCGGATAACCGCCTGAACCGTTTTCCGACACCTCGACCCTCCCGCTGCAGCCGTCTCAACACCGCCCGCCGGGCGGCCGGTTCACCGGACGATCCGTTGTCCCCCAATCAGCTGACGAGCGCTTGGGCCACAACCTGCTGTGCGCCTGCTGCAGAGGGTCGGACCGTCCGTCCCGAAAGCTCCTCAATGGCTGCTGGTCCGCTCGACGGCCGGGCCCGGTGTCCGTTACGACGGGCCGACGATCCGCCACCGGTCTGTCGCCCCAGCCAGCCATGGCAACAAGAATCTGTTGCAAAATGCGCTGCCATGTTCCCGCCACGACAAGATCTGGCTCCCCAAGCGTCAGTCGACAGCAGATGTCGTGGCCCGGATGATCGCTGCGGGCTATTTGCAACAGGCCCTCTAGATCGGCCGTGTCGCGAACGATCCGATCGAAGGCTGCCTCATCCCTGACGGGTGACCGCGCCCCTGCGACGTTCCTACTTCAGAAATGTGAGGACGTCCAAGACTCACGATCATGCCGCGATCCGGATCGGATCCGGGGCCTGGCTAGAGTTCCTGGACGTAACAGAGCATTCGGTAGTCCTTGCCCGCCTCGATGTTGGTGAAGCCGTGGCGCTCGTAGAACCGGCGGGTGGCCTCATCGATCTCGTCGACGTTGATTTGCATCTCGGCGGCTCCCTTGGTGCGGACGGTGTCGATCGTCATCTTGAGGATCTGCGTGCCGATGCCTTGGTCGCGGAGCGCAGGCACGACATACAACTCCTCGAGCTGTGCGAGCGATCCGTCGTAGTAGGGCGTCGGCCGCAGTGTGAGGAAGGCGAAGCCAACGTCTCGGTGGCCGTCGTCGGCCAGGACGACGGCAACGTCGTCCCGGGCCAGGAGTGTGCGGAACCGGTCCGCGAACTCAGGGGCGGTTGGGCCCGTGGTGTCGAACTCCTCGTTGAAGTCGCGCAGCAGTCGGCCAACGGTGTCGGCGTCGGCGACCTCGGCGAGCCGAACGGTGACAGCGACCATGCACCTGATCATGCCGCGCTGAGCCCGTCGTACGTCGCGGACCGCCGACGACGGCGCCCGTCATCCGCCCGCTCGGCGGCAAGAGCGGAAACGGGCGCGGCGTCCGCATCTTGGCCGTGAGCGCGGAGCGGCAGCCAGTCGTGCGATGAGTACGCGTCATCGAACGGTTACCGGAACGGCCCGGACGGCTAGTGACGCTTTATCTAGCGCGGGTGTTGGCTTGCCGCTGCGGCCTGGGTCCCGGGCGGGGCGGTCACGGCGGGGGAGTGGCGATGTTCGGGGGGCCAAACGCGAGGGACAGGAAGCCCCTACTGCCGCTGGTCGACCCGCACACTGTATGCGACGGCGGGTTGTAGGTGTCCCGCCACCATTGGGGTGCGTACTGATATGCGCCGTAATATTCGATGTTGCCTTGGGTGTGTCCGGTGGCATAGGGCCCGTAGATGTAGTCGGTCAGTGATGCGGGCGGCATTTGTGCGGTGCGGTTCGCGCCGCTGCCCGCGACCCATTGGGAGAGGTTGAGATGGGCGAGTACCCACGCTTGGTCGACTGTGCTGCCATCGCCGGCGATGCTGGTGAGGGCATGGAACTGGTTTTGCGGCGGCTCGGCCGCGAATGGATGATTGTTCTCGGGCGGATAGCAGATCAGCGTGCCGACGTTGTCTGAGGAATGCTCGGTGTCGAAGTCGGGTGTGAGGTTGTAGCCGCCTTCCCACGGCACGGGCACCAGTGCCGAATAGGCCGACGCCGTCGTGGTGGCTTGCAGCACGGCGATCGCCTGGGTGGTGGTCTCGGGTTCCCAGTCCCAGCTCGGATCGCTACCTATCGCGGTGCCGACCGCGGCCAGCTTGCCGTAGTCGGTGAGCAGACTCGTTTGCATCATCGCAACCCAGGCCTGGTACGCGGTCGTCCGGTATGCCATCGCCTGAGCGAGCTGCGCGGCGGTGGTGACCACCTGGGCCTTGGCGCCACCGGTGCTGGCGGTCGGCTGCATAAGGTCGGTGGCCAGCGAGCCGGCGGCGCTGAGCAGCCCGAGCTCGGCCCCGCCGGGTAGGTCATCCGCGTAGAGGATGCTGGACCCGACCGACATCACGTCGGCCATAATGCTCAGCCACCCCATGTTGACGGTGCTGGAGCCCGACGCTGGCACGCTGTTCAGCACCTGCATGGTGACCTGCTGCACGTCGAAGTACGGATTCCCCCCCTGCTGCAGGAAGGGCTTGATCAGGTTGGTAGCAAAGCGGTAGATCCTCGGCACCCAGACGAACTCGCGCTGCAGCTCAGCTTTCACGGCATCGAAGTCCGGCCCGCAGAACGGCTGACCGGTACAGCCCAGACCGTCCAGCAGCTCCAGCTCCGAGGTCCAGTCGAGGTTGGTGTTGGTGTAGGCCGAGCGCACGTCGGGGTAGCCACTGAGCTGGATCCCGTTCGCGATGTAGGGCAGGGCGGGATTTCCCTGGTAGGGCCAGGGCTGGGCCGGCTGGTAGATGATCCGGAGCAGGTCGGTGTTCGTGGCCCCGACCGGACTACCGCCCAACGGCGCGTAGAGCCCGTCACGATCACGCTCGAGCGCGCCGGAGACCTGCCCGCTCTGGTAGAGCTGCTGTGGATCATTCGGCACCGCGAGTATCGCGGTCGAGGACTCCAGCGCCGACGGGTTGCGCCACGGCAGGTTGGTGGCCGCGCCGACCAGCGCGTACTTGTGGCCGGTCAGGATGCCGGGCAGCAGGTCCGGGGTGCCGCCCAGCTCGTCGAGGTATTGCAGCAGCGCGGTGGTGGCGGTGCCGGTGACGCGCCCATTGCCGACGCTTTGCAGGATGACCAGCCGCTGGTCGTCCATCCCGGGGGAGGGAAGGAAATGACCGACTGTGGACGGCCCCGGGGTGGTGAGCGCCGAGGCCAGGTCCGTCGTGGTGGTCACGGTCTGGTTGAGGATCGGCGCGAGCGTTGTGCGGTCGAGGGTCACCACGTGCAGCCCGTTCGCGCCCGGGGCGTGGTAGTAGGAGGTGACGGTGAATCCGACCCCGCTCGCCGACGCGCTCGCAGGTTGGCTGATCGTCAACCTTGAGGTGCCGCCGCCCGTGAGAATGACCGCGCCTGGCACGCCGGGGCCTTCGATCGTTGATGGGGCGGAAGTGGCGACGGGAGGGCTCACGTCGGTGATCGTGCTGCTGCCCGCCGTGACGGATCCGGTAACGGTCGAGGCGACGGTCACCGCGCAGCTGTCGTCGCCAGTGTTGAGGCAGGTGTTGACCGATGCGTACTGGTCGGGTCCGCCGTTGATCACCGTGTAGGCATTGTTGGTCGTACCGGTCGGGACGCCCTTGGTGAGGTAGCCGCTGATCCGCCCGGACGCATTGCCGGCCTGTGCGGACGTCGCCCGCCAGGCCTGGCCCGCCGCCATGCCGGGCACGCCGATGACGCTAAACGAGCCCCCGTCCATAGCAGCCTTCTGCCAGCTCACCCAGTTGCCGGTATTCGGGGTGGAGACACATCCGGTGGTCGCTCCCGACCAACAGCCCGCCTTGGGGAACGTCCACTTGGCCGGGAGGGTCCCGCCGACCTTGCGCAGCGCGGTGTCGAGGTTCGCAAAAGTAGCCGGGAAAATCGGCACCGTCGTGGGTGGGTGCGTGATAATAACCAGATCGTTGCTGTTGAGCGTCTGCAGGAATTGCGTTAGGGAGTTCCAATAGTTGGGGGCCGGGCCCACGTCGAAGCCACGCTCGTCCACAAAGCCGAGAGTGAACTGGTTAAGGGCCAGGACCTGGATCGGTGCCGGACCCGGCGGCTGGAACAGAGGCGGGTCCCCGTAAAAAATGTCCCCGACCTGGATCCCGGGGAACGCGCCGTTGTATTTGATCGTGTCCAGAGGCACCAGTACCTCGCCAGGCGTCGCCGACACGGTGAGCAGGTCATAGCCTGCCTGCGGGCCGCTGCCCACCGCCAAGCCGACCTGGTAGGTGCCGGGCACGTCGAGCCGCAGACTGACCCGGGCGCCCTGGGTGCTGCCCAGCCGGGCGTGGCTCAGCACCGGCCGGCGCAGCAGCACCCAGCGGACACCCCGCGCCTGGCGTGCGCCGGGCACGATCAGCGACCGGGCCGCGTCCAGCACCACGCTGCCGCCCACCGCCGCCGAGCCGGTAAGCCTTGCCACCGCGACGTCGCGGCGCGGATCGAGCCGGAACATCCGCGACCAGTCATCGACCCGGCCATCTATCATGATCACCCGCGCCCGCAGCGTGTTCGAGCCCCACCGCACCGCCCCCAGCTGGGCCAGGTCGAGCACCCGCGCCCCGGCCGGCACCCGGACCGGGGCCCCGTTCAGCGTCACGCTCAACGTGTCGACGCCCGCGCGCGGCAGCCGCAGCGTCGCCGTCGCCGCCGGCAGCGTGCCGGCGCCCAGCCGCAGCCCGACGCCGAGCGCTCGGGTGTCGCGGTAACCGACCACGAACCGCACCGGGACCACCCAGCGCGGCGGCCCGGGCGTCGGGGCGGCGCTCACCCACAGCAGGTTCTGCCCAACCACCAGGCCATCCGCCGCGTCCAGCGGCACGCGCAGCCGCCCCGACCGGGCCGCCGGAAGACCGACCGGGTGCCCGTTCAACTGAACCGACAAGCTGCCCACCCGGCGGGCGATCGACAGCGTGGCGCCCAGCCGCATCGTGTGCGCGGCCGCCGCAGTCGGGGCCACGATCACCGACCCCGCACGTGGCGCGAGCACGCTCACCGGCGACCCGCCCCGGTTAGATGCCGCAGTTGGCGAGGCGGCAGCATCCGTTCCAGTCGCGACGACCGCGCTCACCACCAGCGCGGCGACGACCAGCACGCCGAGCAGCCACCGTCGTCGACTCGCACCCCGCCTCGCCGCCGTGACCCCGACCCCAGCCACACACCCCGGCCGATACCCGCTCCCGGTGAACCGGTCGCCGTGGCGGCGAACCCCCAGCTGCTGCCGCATCGCCAGTACCCCGCTTTCCGCCCGGGCGCGGGTGCGCCGATCGCCAGGGTGCACCCTCGGCGGCGCGCTGTCCCTAGGGCACACCCCTAGTCTCGCCGGCGGCATGAGCACGCAGTTGGGTGACGTCCTCGTCTTGCCGCTGTCGGGCTGTTCCGGACGGGGCCGACTACCCGGCATCGTCACCTCGGCGCCGCGGGGACGAGACGTCTCACGGCCGAGCGGACTGGAACACGCGCACCTAGATTAGGCTCGCCGTCGTGCACCTAGGACGGGCAGCACGCCGCGGCGAGCGACGGGCAAAGCGCGTCGGCGGCCGAGTGTGATCGTCTCGGCGGCGGCACCGAACTGGGCCGAGCAAATGGTCGCGATCGCTACCGCAGTGTTGGCGCTCGGCGTTTTCGGGGCAGTGGCAGCGGCGGTCCTCGGCGCCCAACAGGTGCGTGAGGCGCGCCGCGGCCGTGAGGCGCAGATGGCCGCGGAGTTCTTTCGACGCTGGGATGAGGACTCGCTGGTCGAGACCAGCGGCTAGTAGCTCGCTTCGCCACCGCCGAGGGGTTCGCGACTGCCTTCCAGCACTACGTCACTCAAAACGCGCCTGAAGTACCCCAAGTCACGTCGCGCCCCACCGGCCACCATCGGATGGGACATGCCCATCGCGCCGAGCCCTACCCCCGAGACCTGAAGGCCCTGTCCGAGTGTTCTGGTGTGCATGCGTCAGTCCTCCAAGGTGGAATTGTGGCGAGGTGGCGTTTGTCGTCGGTGTCGGCCCTGTCGTCTGGCGGGGTGGCCGGCTGCTGCACCTTGCCGCGGATCGGCGGCGGCCGCTCGCGGGTCACCCGGCCAGGGGAGAAGTGACGCTCGACCGGCAAGGTAACCGGCGGTGCGGCAGCGTTGGCCTTCCGTCGGCCGGCTGTGGCCCGGCTTCGGCGCGGCGGCGGGGAGTCGGCGGACCGGTCACGACGTCGAGCTCGGCCCGCTGGGCACTCGGCCGGCGATGTTTTAGGGGGTGGATCGGGTGAGCTGGATAACCGCGGCGCCGAGGAGCAGGAGCAGGGCGATGAGCACGGTTCCGTCGGCGGGGCCGCGGCGGATGTGTTCGTCGTAAACGGCCACGCCGATCACGATGCTGAGCAGCGGGTCGACGGTGGCGGTGGCGGGCAGGCTGGCGGTGATGGGTCCGGCCTGGAAGGCGAGTTGGTTGAGCAGCAGCCCGGCGGCGCCAGCGGCGATGAGGGTGTAGAGCTGCCAGCTGATGAGCAGGTGCACGGGGGCACGCACGGCGATGTAGCTCAGTGATTTGAGCAGGGCGGCGGTGGCGGCGTAAACGACGCCCACCGCGGCGCCGAGCAGCACGGCGGAGCGGGCGTCGCTTTGCTGGCGGCGGCCGAGCTCGACGCAGCCCGCGGTCAGGAGCAGGCCGAGCACGCCCGCGGTGACCGCGGGAAGCCGGTCGGCGCTGCCCGCGGCGGGTGGAGGCACGCCGGTGGTGGCGAGCAGCAGGAAACCGGCCAGTGCGCCGCTGAGCAGGATCGCCCAGCCGATCTGGGCCGCGTTGACCTGGTGGTGCTCGAAACGCTGCCGCAAGACCAGCGCGAACACCAGCCCGCTGATCAGCAGCGGCTGCACGACGACCAGCGCACCCAGGTGCAGCGCGAGAATCTGTAGCGCCAGGCCGAGCACGTCGCAGCCGATGCCGCCCAGCCACAGCGGATGGGCCAGGGTCGCGCGGACCAGTCGGGCGAGCTTTCCGGGGTGCAGGCTCTGCGCGTCGGGCACGTGCCCGGCGCTGACGTGTTTGAGCGAGCTGGACATGGCGAACGCGAACGCCGCGGCCAGCCCGAACGCGACCACCAGCCACTCGTGCCGCACCGGCGACTACCTTCTTCGATTCCGGGGCGTCGATCCCCCGGGGCGCCGACGGATCGGGCTGCGCCCGTGGCCTGTGACCCTAGTGTCCGGCCGGTGGGTGGCGGCTGGCATGGCGTGGCCGTGTCCGGGTGATCACGCGCGACCGGCCCGGACACTCAACGTGGCGCCTGCGGTGGCCCGGTTGGCGGCGCGGTGCTGGACACCGGAGGGGTGTTGATCGGGGCGCACAGCTTGCCGGTGCACAGTGAGGCAACAGCGAGGCAACAGCGAGACGACGGCGAGGGGGTGGGCCGGTGACGATCGCCGAGCGGGCCGGACGGCTCGTCGAGCTGCCTGCGGCCGCGGGCCCGGTCGTCCCGGCTCGGCGCCGTCGCCGTCTGTGGCTGTGGGTGTTCGTGGCAGCGCTCGGGCTGCTTGCTGCCGCGGCGGTGGTCAGCGCGGCCACGGTGGACTCCGACAGCGGCACCGACCTGGCCGGGCTGGCCCGCGAGCTCGGGGGCCAGCTGGCCCGGCTGCGGTGGCAGTTCACCGGTGTGGTGGTCGTGCTTGCCGGCCTGCACTATCTGGCCACCGCGGTCGCCGCCCGGGCCGCCGCCGGGGTTCCGCTGCCGCTCGGGGAGACCGTGCTGGTGCAGCTCGCCGCGGCCGCGGCCAACCGGCTCACCCCGGCCGGGCTCGGCGGGTCAGCGCTGACCGCGCGGTATTTCACCCGACGCGGGATGCCCGTTCAGGGCGCGGTCGGTGCGGTCGGCGCGCTGGCGGTGCTCGGCGCGCTGGCCGACCTGCTGGTGCTGTGCGCGCTGGCGCTGGCCGGCGCGTCGCTCGGGTTGACCGGTTCGACGCAGCTGTTCCGGCGGCTGGTCGGCCATGTCACCGGGCTACTCGGCCCGATCCGCTCGCCGTGGCTGTGGCTGGCCGTCGCGGTGGCCGGCGGCACGGCGCTGGGCGCCTGGCTGGTTCGGCATCACGGCGGGCGCGCGGGGCGCTGGGCGCCGCTGTGGGCTCCGCTGCGCCGCCTGGCCCGCCAGCCACGCTCGCTCGCCGCGCTGCTGGCCGCCTCCGGCGCGACCACCCTGCTGCTCGGCTGCGCGTTCGTGGCCACCACCCGGATGCTTCCCGGCCCACCCCCGGCCGAAGGCAGCGGCGCGCTGCTGATCGCGTTTATGCTCGGCTCTGCGGCCGGATCGGCGGTCCCCGTGCCGGCCGGGCTCGGCTCCACCGAGGCCGCGTTGGTCGTGGTCCTGGTCAGCGCCAGGGTGCCGACACCGCAGGCCATCGAACAGGTCCTCATCTTCCGGCTGATCACCTTCTGGGCGCCGGCCCTCCTCGGCGTCCTGGCCACCCGCCACCTCCACCGGCGCCGCGCGCTGTGACAACCGTGAGCAGGCGGCCAGGCATCCACCCGACTCGGCTTGCTCGCCGCCGTGGCCAGGATGTCGCCGGTCTTGGGCTGCACCACCGGCATGACAGCGGTCATCGGCGAGGTCGCCGGGAACTGCGCCGCGAGCCCGTGCTGGGTGGAGTTCTGCACGGTCGCATCGAGCGTGGTGAGGATCCGGTAGCCGCCGGTGTCGATGTCGGTGATGCCGTTCTGGGTGGCCAGCCAGTGTTCGACGTAGTCGCAGAAGAAGCCGGAGTTGGCGATCGCGGTATTCGCCGCGGTGCACCCCGAGGACTGCTGCGGCGCCTGGGTGGTGGCCAGGCTCAGCGGCGCGGCTTCGTACCTCGCCGCCTCCGCTGCGCTGATGTCACCGATCGAGACCATGTTCTGGATGACCTGGTTACGCCGGTCCTTGGCCGCCTTGGCGTCCTGGAACGGGTCGTAGAGGCTGGGCGCGCGCAGTAACCCGACCAGCATCGCCGACTCGGGCAGGCTGAGCTGGCTGACGTCCTTGCCGAAATAGGTCTTCGCCGCGACCTGGATGCCGTACGCGTTCTCGCCGAAGAAGGCGATGTTGAGGTAGTTGTCCAGGATTTGCGCCTTGGACTCGTGCTTTTCCCACTCGATGGCGCACTGCGCGTCTTCCATCTTGCGGGTACCGGTCTGCGCGATCGCGGCCTGCTGCGCGGCCTGCTGCTTGGCCGGGTCGGTGATCTCGCTCGCCTGGTAGTAGCGGACCTGCTTGACGTACTGCATGGTCAACGTCGAGCCGCCCTGCGTGTCGCCGCTGCTCGTGTTGAACGCCGAGCGCACCAGGCCGCGCATGTCCACGCCGTGGTGCTTGTAGAAGCGGCGGTCCTCGGTGTCGATCAGCGCCTGCTGCAGGGTCGTGGGGATCTGGCTCAGCGGCACCGGCACCCGGTTCTGGGTGAAGATCGTCGCGATGACCGTCTTGCCGTCGCGGGCGTAGAACACGGTCCGCTGCGGCGGCGGCGTCTCCTGCAAGTTGCACTGGGTGTCGAGGAACTTGCCGCTCTCATGGCCCGCGACCAGCCCCAGCCCGCCGACGTAGGGCAGCAGCACCGCGCAGCGCATCGTGAGGTTGGGACGCGGCTGATCACTGGCGCCGGGTCGCGGCGTGGGTTCAGTTGGATGAAGGTTCGATGAAACCGGCCCGGCGGCACGTCGCGCAATGCCTACGATCGCTGACTGTGAGGGGTCGGTCGTGGGGCTGACCAGCGGCGCGACGCTGGCCGTGTTGATCCTGCTGGCGCTTGCCGCGCCGGTGGTCGCCGCGGCGGCGTGGAACCGCACCGGCCGGTCGGCCTGGTTGCGCTGGCCGGCGCGCGTCGGGTTGCTGCTCGCCTGCCAGCTCACCGGCTGCGCGGCACTGGCCGCCGCGGTCAACGACGCCGGGCAGTTCTTCACCTCGTGGAGCGAGCTTTTCGGCACCGACGTGGGCGTCAGCGCGCAGGCGGGCCGGGCCGGCGCGGCCGACGCGCTGCTGCAGGGCCAGCTCGCGGCCGGTTACCGCACGCACCACAGCATCGTCGTCACCGTGCCGATCCCGGACGCCGGCGATGGGCGCGCCCACGACGCGCTGGTCTACCTGCCCGCCGCCTACTTCGATCCGGGGTATGCGCATCGGGCCTTCCCGGTGGTCGAGCTGCTCGACGGGTTCCCGGGCAGCCCGCTGACCTGGACGCGGACGCTCGGCGTGCAGCACGTGGCCGACGGCGAGATCGCGGCCGGGCGGGCGCTGCCGTTCGTCGCAGTGCTGCCGCAGCAGAACTACCTGGGCCGCCACGACGCCGAGTGCATCGACGCCGTGCACGGTCCGCAGGTGCAGACCACGCTGACAACCAACGTCCGCGCCGTCGTTGACCGCGAGCTGCGGGTCGGCGACGGCCCCGCCAGCTGGGCGGTGATGGGCTACTCCACCGGCGGGTTCTGCGCGCTGGATATCGTGCTGCGCCAGCCGGACCGGTATGCGGCGGCCGTGTCACTGTCCGGCTACGACCAGCCGTATCTCGACCGGACCACCGGGAACCTGTTCGGCACCAGCGCGTTGGCCCGACATCTCAACGATCCGCTGTGGCGGGTCGAGCATCTGCCGCCGCCGAAGGTCTCGCTGCTACTTGCCGAGGGCGGCCAGGACCGCGTCCCGGCCACCGAAGCGGTGCAGTTCGCGGCCGCGACGCGCAGTCCGACCAGCGTGTACCTGCTGCGACTGCCTCGCGGCGGGCACAGCTTCGCCGTCTGCCGGGCGCTCGAGCCGGTCGCCTTCGACTGGATCTCCCAGCGGCTCACCGCGCCGCTCGCGCCGATGGTGCTCACCGGCGGTCTGCTGCCGACGCCGCCCGTCCCGGCGCATCATGCCAAGCCGCCGGCGCACCGCACCCTGGCCCGCGCAGCACGTCGCGCCACCCCGCCACCCACCGGCTAAAGCGCGTGTCTGACAGGACCGATCGTGTTCCCGCAGGTGAGTGCCGCGGCGACTGAGGCTGAGGGCACGCCGATCCAGCGGTCGGCGTTGCGTTCAGAGCAGACGGTGAGGCGCCTGTCGCCGAGCCGGGTGACGGTGCGTACGATCCCGTGCCATTTTCCGCTCTGCACGCCGCTCACGTAGGCGCCCGGCGGTGCACCGCAGCGATCAGAGGTGCAGGACCGACCAGCGATCCCACCCAGCAGGATGCCGAGACCGACCAACCCGCGACCGCACACGGCCGGCACCGTTGACCGGACAGGCGAGCCACCGCAGCCTCCGGAACGGCGCCCGCACCGCCGCGCTGCTCGGCGTCGCCGTCGGCATCAGCTACGCCGCTACCGCCGCGCTGCTGAAATCAGCTCGACCCTGGGCAATTCACTACCGGCAGACGCGATCTGCAACTCACCCGACTCAGCCGTCAGTCAACCGCGCAGAACGCCGCACGCCGACCACAGCTCGTTGAACATGCCTGCCGAAGGCCGTGAAGGTCTGCGTCACCGCCCTAGCGCACCGCGCAGCCTCCGATGCACAGATCTCGGCGGGTCGCAGTGGTCGCGCGGACCCGCCGAGATCGGGCTAGTTGCGCCGGTTCAGCCGGCGGCGCCTGCGGGGTTGGTGGTGACGGTGAGGCCTTCGAGCTTGTTGGCCTTGAGCGCGTAGGTGTTGGTGAAGGTGCTGCTGAGTGTCACCTTGCCGACGTCGACGCCGAGGACCTTTTCCATGGCGTAGATGGTCTTCGGGCCGCCGACGGGCATGATGCCGTCGGGCAGGAACTGGCCTTTGTCGGTGGTCAGCCCGGCGATGTACTGGTCTTTGGTGATGGTGCTGTTGGACACGAACTGTTTGGGCATGTTGTTGGCGATGTCGGTCGCGGTGTGGGTGCTGATCCAGTGCATGGTCGCGACCAGGGCGTTGACGACGTCCTGCGCGGCGGCCTGGTGGGACTTGACCCAGTCCGCGCGGGCGAGCACGCCGGCCGCGGGCCAGGCGCCGCCGAGCGCGGCGGTCGCGCCGGCGGTGGTGGCCAGGTCGATCGCCGGGTAGGCGAGGTGTTTGGCTTCCAGCGCGCCGACGGTGGGCTGGGTGGTCATCACGCACTGCGCGGAGCCGCGTTGGATCGCGGCGATGGCGGTGGCGCCGGCGCCGACGGCGAGGGTGTGGTACTGGCTATGCGAGATGCCCTTTTGGGAGGCGAGGAACTGGGTGAGTTCGTCGGTGCCCGAGCCGAGGTCGGTGACACCGAGGGTCTTGCCCTTGAAGTCGGCCGCGGAGTGCACACCGCTGTTGGTGCCGCACATCTCCCGCTCGCCGGGCGCGCCGGACAGTTGGACGAGGTTGGTGACGTTTTTGCCCTTGGCCTGGAAATCGATGGTGTGGATGTACCAGGCGCCGGCGAGGTCGACCTGGCCGGAGGCCATGGCGTCCTCGGCGCCGACCCCGCCTTGGGTTTCGGTGGAGAGCACCACCTTGACGCCGTACTTCTGGTAGAAGCCGAGATCCTGAGCGAGCTGGTAGGGCAGGTAGATCTGCTTGTCGATGCCGCCGACCATCATGCTGACCGTCGGGGTGGAGCCGGACTGCCCGGTGTTGCCCGAGCCGGAGCTGCTGGCGGGCTTGCCGCTGGAGCAGGCGGCGACGCCCACCGTCAGCGCGCCGACCGCGGCCGCGCAGAGCGCACGTTTGAGCATGTGATTCGTCCTTTCGTGGGGTGGAGCAGAAGGTGGACCGGGGGTTCAGATGCTCGATACCTCGGCGCGGCTCGGCGGGCGCCAGGCCAGCACCCGCTTCTCCAGCAGGGTGATCAGGAACTCGCCGATGAGGGTGACCGCCGCCATGATCAGCATGGCCGCGAAGACGGTGTCCATGTCGAACTTGCCCTGCGCCTGGCTGATGATCAGGCCGATGCCGTGTTGCGCGCCGAGCACCTCGGCGACCAGGGCGCCGATGATCGCGAACCCGAACGCGGTGTGCAGGCTCGCGATGATCCAGGTCAGCGCGGAGGGGATGGTGACATGGCGGGCCACCTGCAGCGGTGAGGCGCCGAGCACCTTGACGTTGGCGACCAGGTTCGGGTCGACCTCGCGCACGCCCTGGAAGGCGTTGAAGAACACGATGAAGAACACCAGCACCGCGGCGAGCAGCACCTTCGGGAAGGTGCCCAGGCCGAAGGCGACGATGAAGATGGCGCCGAGGATGATCCGCGGGATCGAGTTGGCGATCTTGATGTAGGGACCGATGACCGCGGCGAGGAACCGGTTCTGGCCGAGCAGCAGGCCGAGCACGATGCCCGCGCCGGTGCCGAGCAGGAAGCCGTAGACGGCCTCTTTGACCGTCACCTCCAAGTTCAGCCAGATCGAGCCGAACGCGGTGCCGTCCCGGAACAAGCTGACCAGGCTGTTCCATACCCCGGACGGCTGGCCGAAGAAGAACTTGTCCACGATGCCGGCCGCGGTGAATAGCTGCCATCCGCCGATGATCAGTACGGGTAGCAGGATGCGGCCCAGCCAAATGAGCTGGCTGCGGCGTCGGCGGGCGCGGCGGGCCGCGGCCTGCAGGCCGGTGTCGGTCTGTCCGGCGCCGGCCGAGGCCGCCGGGGTGGCGATGGTGGCGCTCATGCCGCCACCGCCGTCTGCGCGTAGGCGCGCTCGACCTCGTCCTTCAGCGCCGCCCAGATCTGGTTCTGCAGCTGCAGGAACCGGGCCTCGTGACGGATCTCCTGCACCTCGCCGCGCGGTCGGGGAAGGTCGATGTCGTAGCTGTGTTTGATCGTTCCCGGGCTGCTGGTCATGATCAGCACCCGGTCGGCGAGCGCGACGGCCTCGTCCAGGTCGTGGGTGATGAACAGGACCGAGGGACGCGTCTGCTCCCACAGGCCGAGCAGCTCGGTCTGCATGATGGCCTTGGTCTGCACGTCCAGCGCGCCGAACGGCTCGTCCATCAGCAGGATCGTCGGGTTGTTGATCAGCGCGGTGGCCATCGCGACCCGTTTGCGCATGCCGCCGGAGAGCTGGTGCGGGTAGCGGTCCTCGAACCCGGCCAGCCCGACGCGCCGCAGCCAGTCGCGGGCCAGCGTGATCGCCTGCTTTTTGGCCATCCCGTTCAGGGTGGGGCCGATCATCACGTTGCCGAGCACGGTCTTCCACGGGAACAGCGCGTCGGTCTGGAACATGAAGCTGACTCCCCGGGTGATCCCGTGCACCTCCCGGCCGCCCACCTTCACCGATCCGGCGCTGGGCCGGTCCAGCCCCGATACCTGCCCCAGGGTGGTGGACTTGCCGCATCCGGTCGGGCCGACGATCGCGCAGAACTGGCCCGGCTCGACGGTGAAGCTGACCTCGCTGATGGCGGTGAACGGCTCGCCCTTGGGGGTGAGGAACCGTTTGGTCAGCCCGGTGATCTCGATGCGGGCGGCGTGCGCGGCGTCGCCTGCGGCGGCGCTCGAGGCCGCGGCGGGGGGGCGGTCTGCGGGCTCGGCCATCAGCGTTGGGTCCCTTTCCTCGGCGACGTGACCTGTGCCAGCACCGTAAGCGCAGCGCCCCGGCCACGTCGCGCTTTCGGTCCTATCCCGCGCTTTCCCGCATTGATCGCGGTTTTGCGCGTTCTGCTCGCGGCGGCGCTCACCTTGTCCGCGGCCCATCCGGACCTCACAATGAGCGCCGTGCCGTCCCGGATACGCAAGCTTTCCAGCCAGATCTTCGTCGCCCAGCTGGCGATCCTGATCGCCACCATGGCGGTCGGGTTCGTGCTGTTCGCCTGGGCGCAGCGCAACCATCTCGACGCCCAATATCAGGCCCGCGCCGCCGCGATCGCCGAGACCGTCGCCGCGGTCCCGGCCATTCGCGGCTGCATGGCCAGCGAGGGCCCGGGCTGCGCGGTCACCATCCAGAACCTGGCCACCGCCACCGAGCAGCAGACCGGCGCCTCCTACGTGGTGCTGATCGACCTGAATCGGGTCCGGCACTCCCACCCCAACCCCGCCCTGATCGGGCAGCAGGTCAGCGAGCCGATCGTCACCCGCGACGGCAAGGTGCACCTCGGCGTGGATCCCGGCAGCCTCGGCCGCTCCGCGAACGCCCGCGCGCCGCTATATGGCCCGGACGGCGCGATGGTCGGCGAGATCTCCGTCGGCATCCGGGAAAGCTCGGTGTCCAGCGCGCTATGGCACCAGCTGCCCTCCTACGGGATCTGGTTCGCCATTGCCCTCGGCATCGGGGGCCTCGCCTCCTGGGGGCTGGCCAGACGCCTCAAGCACCGCACCTTCGGCCTGGAGCTGGACGAGATCGCCCGGCTGCTGCAAGAGCGCGAGGCGACCCTGCACGGCATCCGGGAAGGGGTCATCGCCTTCGACGCGACCGGGCGGATCAGCGTGCTCAACGACGAGGCACGGCGGCTCTTGCGCCTGCCGGCTGTCGGCAGGCAACTGCGCGACGTGCTGCCCGAAGGCCGCCTGCGCGACGTGCTATCCGGGCACGGCACCCAGCAAGACGACATCGTATTCACCGACGATTTCTGCCTGGTCATCAACCGCATGCCGGTCACCCTCGGCGGCCGGCCACACGGTGCGGTGGTGACCCTGCGCGACCGAACCGAGATGGAAGGCCTGCTGCGCGAACTGCACGGCGAGCGCAGCCTCACCGAGTCGCTGCGCGCTCAGCAGCACGAGTTCGCCAACCGGATGCACGCCGTCGCCGGGCTGCTCGAACTCGGCCGCGCCGACGAGGCGCTCAGCTTCGTCACCGAGATCCGCGGCACCGCCGCCGAGTTCGACAACACCCTGCGCACCCACATCGCCGCGCCGCAACTCGTCGGGCTGCTGCTCGGCAAGGCGGCCGAAGCCAGCGAACGCGGCATCGAGCTGCTCATCTCCCCAGAAACCTGGCTCGCCGACACACCCGAGCGCATCCAGGCACTCACCAGCATCGTCGGCAACCTCATCGACAATGCCCTCGACGCCCTCACCGCCGCCCCCGCACCGCGCCGCGTCGTCGTCGAGATCATCGAGCAGCCCGGGCTGCTCACCGTCACCGTGACCGACAACGGCCCCGGCATCCCCCCCGGCACTGAACAGTCGATCTTCCGCGACGGCTATACCACCAAACCGAACACCGCCGGCCGGCGCCGCGGGCTCGGGCTGGCGCTGGTCCACCGACACGTCACCCGGCTGCACGGGTCGATCGCGGTCAGCACCGGACCCGGCGCCGAAATCACCGTGCTTCTGCCCAAGGAGCCACCCCCCGCCCCGGTCAACTCCGGAAGCCCGCGATGAACACCGAGACCCTCGACGTGCTCGTCGTCGACGACGACTACCGAGTCGCCGCCATCCACGCCGCGTTCGTCGAACGGGTACCCGGATACACCGTCACCGGCCAAGCACACACCGCCGCGCAGGCCCTGACCATGGCGCTGAGCCTGCACCCGCACCTGGTACTGATGGACATCTACCTACCCGACGGCAGCGGCCTGCAGGTCGTGCGTACGCTGCTCGACCAGCCGCGACCCCCCGCCATCATCGTCATCTCCGCGGCCCGGGAAATCGCCACCGTCCGCCAGGCCATGCAACTAGGCGCGGTGCACTACCTCGTCAAACCCTTCGGCTTCGACGCGCTCGCCGAACGGCTCACCGCCTACCAGCGACTACACCAACACCTGGCCGGGCTCAACGACCAGGCCGAACAGGACGACGTCGACGCAATCTTCGAGATGCTCCGCACTCCCGCACCAGCGACCCCCCGACCCGCCGGGCGGCACTCGACGCCCACCCTCGAATCCGTCCGTAACGCCGTCGCCGCCAGCGACACCGACGTTTCCGCCGCCGAAGTCGCCGACACCGTCGGCATCAGCCGCGCCACCGCCCAGCGCTACCTCACCTACTTGGAACGCCGCGGCCTGGTCACACTCCACCTGCGCTACGGGGCGACCGGCCGCCCCGAAAATCGCTACCACCTCGCACCCCGCTAAACCAGCCACCTCTCGCTCCGGCGCGAGCACCGCAGGCACCCCCAGCGGTCATGCGGACCGCCCGGTTGCCGTCGTTCGGAGCGGCCGGTGAGTGTCACTGCGCGCGACGCGCGGGCTTTGGTGATCGCACGCCCGTCCCGCGGTGCCCGGCGTTGGGTGCGGCGAACTGGACACGCTGTCGCCGACCATGCGCGGCTCGCCGGGCTGCGTGCCGAGTCCGTGGCCGCACGCGCGCGCTGCACCCGGCGCCCGGCCCGTCGACGCTGGTCGCGGAGTTCTCCAACCCGGTCGCCGGCACGGTCAGCCAGGCCCCGGTGCGCCACCGTGGAGATCGCGGTGCTCCGAGACCGGGACGGCACCTTCGAGCCCAGACTGGTGCGCAAACATCAGCCGCGGCTGACCGGCATCGAGGATTTGGTGATCTCGCTGTCCGCGAAGGGGCCGACCACCGGCAGGATCTGCGCGCATCTTTTCGACTCGGCGCCGACCACGGCGAGCAATCGTTCGGCGACCACACCGGGCCGATAGCCAAGCGCAGGCGCCCGCCGGCTGCTCAACGAACTGCTCGCCCTTGACCCGCCGCCCGGCGCCCGGGCCCGTCCGCTGCTCACCTCGGGATTGCTGCGGCTGTGGCAGGGCGAGCTGGACGCCGCGCAGGCCGAGCTCACCGAGGCGCTCGGCAGCGGCGAGCAGCACCGGGTCCCCGCGCTAGCCAGCTGCGGGCACGCCCGGCTGGCCCGGGTCGCGCTCGCGCACCGGCGCTTCGACGCCGCCCGCGGCGCGGTCACCGCGGGCCTGGCCGGCTGCGCCGGGACCGACGCCCCCAGCTGCACCAGCCGGCTCTACCTCGCCGGGCTGGCCGCCGAAGCCGACCGGCCCCCGCCGCCGCGCCGGCGCGGACGCTGGCCGCGACCTCCAGGTCGCGGCGACACTCATCGACCGGGTGCGGGCACTCGCCGAGACCGCGGCGCGGATGCCCATCGTGCAAGCCGAACTGGCCACCGCCGAAGCCGAATGGAGCCGGCTGCACCCCGGGCGAGGCGGCGCGGCGGAACGCTGGCGCGAGGCGGTCGCCCGCTGGGACGAGCTGTCCTTCCCGCACCCGGTCGCCTACGCCCGGTGGCGGCTCGCCGACGCGCTGCTGCAAACCGGTGCGCACCTCGAGCAGGCCAGCAGCGAACTCACCGCCGCCTGGCAGGGCGCCAGCATGCTCGGCGCCGAACCGCTGCGCCGGCACATCCTCGCGCTCGCCGAACGGGCCCGCATCCCGCTTCCCGACGACGACACCCAGCCGGGCGCAGCAGCCCAGCCCGTCGACGGGCTCACCCAGCGCGAGCGGCAGATCCTCGCCCTACTCGCCGACGGACACGGCAACCGTCGTATCGCGCAGGAGCTGTTCATCAGCGAGAAGACGGTGAGCGTGCACGTCACGCACATCCTCGCCAAGCTCGGCGTGAGCAACCGCAACCAGGCCGGCGCGGTCGCACGACGGGCCGGCCCCACCTCCTAGATCCCGCAGCGCCAACACACCGCAGCGCCGAAAAGATACCCAGAAGACCCGATGCGGCCCGGCCAGCTCAGGCGCACTGTGAGGATGCGGCTCATCCCGGCCGCACCGGCACCCCCGCAGAAAGCACGCCATGACCGCCACCACCGCGCCCGCACACCGACCCACCCGCGCCGGTGCAAACCCCGACCAGGCCAGGCGCGTCGCCGCCCGCGACGCCGCCGCCGACCGGCGCACCAGGCCGTGCTCGCGCACCTGCGGACCGAGGCCGCGCTGCGCGGCTGACCGCCGCTACCCCGGCCGCTCGACCCGCTTGCACGGCGATGAGGACATGATGAACGGATGATGCACGGCGAGAAGGTCGCCCTGCGCGCCCGGCACGAGCAGGACGTCGCGGTGCTGCACGCCGAGCTCTACGACGACGTCGCCACCCGCGCCCGGGCCGACACCCGGGCCTGGCAGCCCATCTCCCCCGGCACCGCCGCGTCCCCATTCGCGATCCGCGACCCGGACGAGCGCACCGCCTACTTCTCCGTCCTCGAGCTGCGCGACGACCAACTCGCCGGCGAGGCGCTGCTATGGGGCATCGACACCCACAACCGGGCCGCGCACCTGGGCGTCGCGCTGCGACCGGCGTTCCGTGGCCGCGGCCTGGGCGGTGACACGGTACGGGTGCTGTGCCGGTACGGCTTCGCGATCCGCGGCCTGCACCGGCTGCAGATCGACACCCTCGCCGACAACCCGGCCATGATCCACGCCGCGCACCGCGCCGGGTTCGTGCTCGAGGGCACCCTGCGCCGCTCGGCCTGGGTCAACGGCGGCTTCGCCGACGAGACGATTCTCGGCCTGCTCGCCGAGGACTGGCCAGACGGGCCCACGGCCTGAGCGAGCGCGGGCCCCTCGGCGAGCGTCGCGACGCCGCCACCACATCCACGCTCCGCATGGCCCCCCGCATCCGTGCCGCCCCCCGCTACCGCCGGTACGGCTTCCGGTTCGCCCCGCCCCGCTCTCCACCCGCACCGTGGCCCAGTCGATCGGCGGCTGCGGGTTCTACGGCGCACCACTGACCAACCCACCACCGCATGCCGACCCGCCGACGCCGACCCGCCGCATCGACCCGTCGCGGTGACGTCGGCGACGCCGGCTGAACCCGGCGGGCCGTGAGCGCGTGCTAGGGGCAAGCACCCCGGAAGGAAAACAATGATCACTCGAACCCGCCAGAACAACCCGCACGCCCAGCCGCCACCCGCCCCGGCCCGCGCGCCGCGGATCCGGCGCCGGGCCGCGATCTTCGCCGCGATCACCGGCACCGGGCTGCTCGCCGCGGCCTGCAGCGGCGCCACCCACCAGGCCGCGCACGCGGCCAGCCCCGCGCACAGCGCGCCCGCCAGCAGCGCTGCACCCGCCGCCCCGGCCGCGCCGGTGGCCGCCGTCCCCGCGGCCCGGCTGCTAGGCACCACCCGGACCGCGCTCGGCCCGGTGCTGGTCGACGCGCGCGGCAAGACGATCTACGTGTTCACCGCCGACACCCGCGGCCACTCCGCCTGCACCGGCGCCTGCCTGCAGTTCTGGCCGATCGTCCCCGCCCCGGCCACGCTGCCCGCTCACCTGCCCGGCATCACTGCCACCCTCGGCGTGCTGACCCGCCCGGACGGCGGCCGGCAGCTCACCGTCTCGGGGTTCCCGGTCTACACCTTCGCCGGCGACACCCGCCCCGGCGCCACCGCCGGGCAGGGCAAGAAACTCGCCGGCGGTCAGTGGTGGGTGCTCACCCCGGCCGGAACCTGGATCGCCCACACCGCCCCAGCGCCCGCCCCCGTCGCGGCCGCCCCAGCCCCAGCCGCGGCGCCCGCACCCCCGCCGTCCAGTTCGACGCCCCCGCCCGCCGCCAACCCGATCCCGCAGAACGGCGGCGGGGACGGCGACGCCGACAACAACGGCGGCCCCAGCGACGGCGACGGCAACGTCTGATCATGACCACGCGCCCCCGCGCCGCCGCCCGGCTCGCCGCGGTCCTCGCCGCGGTGGCCGCGGCGGCCGCCGCGGCCACCCTGCTCACCGCGCGGGCCCAGCCCGGCCACCCCCACCGCCGACCCGCCAACGGCCCGTTCGCCTGGCTCACCGCCCGGGCCGCCCCGGCGAACTGGCCGCGGATCACCCTGCCCGACGGCGCCGCCACCCTCGCCGCCCCACCGTCCCTGCCCCGCATGCACGGCGACCCGGGCAGCATCACGGTCGGCCTGCCCGCCGGCACCGGCGCCCAGATCTATCTCAACGCCACCCCCCACCAAGGCGAGGAGACCCTGCCCGGCTGGGCCGCGTTCCGCGTCGACCACCTCCGCGACGACGACGCCACCACGGTCACCGCCGACGCGCACGCCGAACACCTCACCTTCCTCGGCGGCACCGGCTCCTGCCTACTCGACGACTACCTCAGCCGCGTGGCAGCCCACCACTACCGCGAGATCGCCTGCCTGGTCCAAGGCGCGCACGGCGCCAGCGTTCTCATCGCGGCCACCTCCGCCGCCGACTGGAGCCGCTACACCCCCACCCTCGAACAGGCCGTCACCGGCTACACCGCCCACTGATCCGCCCGCCGGCGCCCAGGACCGGAGTTCGTCGTGACTACACCGCCGCCCGCCCCTCGGCTCTACCCGGCCGGGACACAGCACCCGACAAGCACATCCTCCCGATGCGGCCACGGCACCGGTTGGCGCTGTGCGCCGGACTGGTCGGCGCGGCGCTGTTCACCGGCACCTGGCTGATCACCGGTGCGCTGCGCCCCGGACACGGCCCGCTGCGCGAGCCGATCAGCGCCATCGGCGTCTTATGACCGCTCTGGATGTTTCCCACCATCGGCATGGGCGCGATGATCATGTCGGCTCGAAGTACACGGATCAGACAAGATCAGGAAATGTAGCCGTCGCGTGACATGGACGCCGAAGGGCAGAGACAATCAGCCGCGGTGCGAACAGCTCCGTGCGCTCGGCAGGCGGTCGGCACGGGAGGCGTCGATGTCTGGCCAGAAGGAGCTCTATCGACGCTATCTGCACGCCCTGACCATCAAAGACGCCGACGCGATGGATCGGGCGCTCGATGAGGTGCTGGCCGACCGGTTCGTCGCCCACGATCTGCCCGGTGGTCTGTGCGACGGGCGTGCGGCGTTGAAGGCGTTCCGCCGCCAGGTGCATGCCGGGTTCCCCGACCAAACGCTGACTATCGCCGATCTGCTCGCTGACGGTGACCGGGTCGCTGCCCGACTGGTCGCCGTGGGCACCCATCTCGGCGAATTCCGCGGCATTCCCGCCACCAAGCAGACGATCACGCTGGAAATCTTCGACATCGTTCGGATCGCGGTCGAGAAGATCGTCGAACGCTGGACCATGTTCGACCGTGGCGGACTGTTCGCCCAGCTCAACGAGCACCAGCAGCCCGACCGGGACAATTAGGGGCCGGGGGGGAAGTTCTCGCACATCGCGATGAGCGGATGTGTGTGCGGCGCTCGGGCGTGCTTCACCGCGCGCGGTGATGGCACTGGCGGGATCTTGATCAGCGTTCGAGGCCGAGTTGATGGATCAGGATGCCGTTGCCGGTGTCGATCCAGCGGTGCTCAAGCCACCAGCCGGGTGGCCGTTGAGCCTGTACGGGACTTGGCGCGTGCGGGTCGATGAGACGTAGGTGCTCACCGAGCGGGTAGGCGAGGCGGTCGGCCAATTCGTTGAGTACTCGCCCGATGAGAGCGAGCGTCGCGCACGATGGTCGCTGAGTCGAACGGCGGGAACCAGTCGGCGGTCTCGAGTACCCGCACCCGGCACCCTCGCGCTGCAGGTGCGCAGTGATCGCCAGGGCGTCGGCGCTGATCTCGTCGGCTCGATCGAGCGCGTCCGGATCGGCGAGGTGGAAGATGTGGCCGGACAAGGCGGCGACCTGCGCGGTGATGCAGTCCTCTTCGTCCGGCTCGCCGGGCGGGTAGCGGTTCGGCATGGCCCGGTCGGAGTCGGCAAGGTTGTCGGCGTACCAGCCAGTGGTGACCCGTGCGGCGGTGTGCGTCACCCGATCGTCGCTGCCGTGCCATAGGGTGATGGCGCAGTCGAGGGCGCCGGTGAGGGCCGTTTCGAGCGCGGCGCTCAACCAGGCATGTTCAGGCGCGGTAGTCGGCTCGGGTGCGCCGCGATGGGCTTGGTCCGCCTCTCATACTGTCCTGTCCGAATGAAGGTTGCGAGGGCCGGCCCCGGAATGGGGCGGTTTGCAGGGCTGTTCTGGACGCTGCCCGAGACTCTGTCCAGACTTGGATTGCAATTTAGGCAGACGCGGAGCAGTTAGCCCCGTGTCTCCGCGAGCCGGTCGCGCACTTCGAGGGTGACCTTGAGTGCCGGGAGGGCGCTGGCGGGCTCGATGAGGTTCTCGGTTTGGCCGGTGAGGCAGGCCAGCACGTGGTCGATCATCGCTGCGTAGGGGTCGGCGGTGGGTAGTTCGATGTCCCGTTCTGCGTCGGTGGTGTATTCGGTCAGGGTGGCGGGGCCTTGTCCGGTGAACCCGGCGCGCATCGCGTATTCGAGGACCGCGTCGGTGAAGGTGGCCCGCCAGCCGCCGCGCATCCCGTAGGGCTGGGGCATCAGCGCCGAGCTGGCGCAGCGGGCGAGCGCGTGCGGGTAGCCGAGGGTGACGGTGGCGGCCGACCCGGGCCCGGCCGGGTTGCTGACACCGTGGACGTGGACGGTGTCGGGTCGGCCGAGCAGGCCGGTGACCAGGTCGAAGTCGACGTGCATCATGTCCAGCGCGAGGCTGTCCAGGGCCAGGTCGTATCCGGGCCAGAGCAGCGCGGTGCGGCCCTCGATCTCCAGCTCCAGCAGCTGCCCGTGCCGCTGCTCGGTCACCGCCTGCCGCAGCTGCTGGTGGGCCGGGCTGAACCGGGTGAACATGTCCACGAACGCGCGCCGCCCGGTGCCGCGCGGGACCTCGAGGATCCGGTTCGCGTCCTGGATGCTGTCGGCGAGCGGCAGCTCGATGAGCACGTCGTGGCCGGCGTGCATGGCGCGCACCGCCACCTCGGCGTGCAGCCGGGTAGGCAGGCAGATGTCCACGAGATCCACCGACGCGTCGCTGATCGCGGCGTCCAGGTCAGTGGTCGTGGCGAACCCGAACTGGTCACTGATCGTGGCCAGCTTGTCCGGCGTTCGACCGAACACCACGACCTCATCGACGTCCGCGCGCTGCGCGTAGACGGCGGCATGCGCCTGCCCGAACCCGGTGCCCAGCAGGGCGATCTTCATGGTGGCCGCCTCCCCTCTCACCGCGCCCGGCCCGAGCCGCTCCCGCCAATATGTGATGCCCGGAGGGGCTCGACGGCATCACGCTAGGCGCGGGTTACGACAACGGATTGGTCGATGACGACGCGCGGGATGCCGAGACGTCGGTGCGGTCCTGGACTTCTGCGGTCCGGCCGTGCGTCACCTCCGCGCCCAGTTGTTGAGGAACGTGCTCGCGGTTGTCGTCGTGCTGCTTGTGCGCTCGCCGGCGGGGTGGCCCGCGCGCGCCTGCGGTGGGTGTCTCGCGGGTCGAAGGTGTCTCAACCCCGTCCGCGGCCGGGTGCGGCGGCCGGCTCGGTCGCGGTCGCGGTCGCGGTCGCAGCACGGTCGTCACAAGCCGACATTCTTCGCGATCATCCAGCCGGAACCCGGCAGCGACTCGCAACCTGCGCCCGGACACTGCAACGGGCGCTGCAACCTGAGCCCGGACACTTCAGCCTTCGCCCGGACAGGACACATACGGCTTCCCCGCTGGCGAATAAGAATAACCAGCAGTGTTACTCTGCGCTACGCTGGACTACATGGGTCAACCGATGAGTGTCCGCCTGAACGACGCCACCATCACCCGCCTGGCGGCCCGAGCCCGGCGGGTGCACCTGCCGCCGCGGACCCTCGCGCAACGCTACGTCGAGGAAGGGCTGCGGATGGACGAGCATCCGCTGGTTCGCTTCGCCGACGGCCCAGCCGGCCGCCGCGCCCGCCTCGTCGGCACCGGCAAGGACGTCTGGGAGGTGATCGAGGTCGTCCGCGACAACGACGGCGACCCCGCCGCGACCGCCCGTTACCTCGAGATCCCGCTCGGTCTCGTCCAGGCCGCGATCTCCTACTACGGCGCCTACACCGCCGAGATCGACGAGCAGATCGCCGCCAACCAGGACGAGGCCGCCGCCGCGCATGCCGCCTACCTGGCCGGACAGCAGGCCGCGCAACGGTGAGGCTGCTCCTGGACGAAATGCTCAGCCCGGCCGTCGCCCGCCACCTGCGCGCGCACGGACACGACGTCGAACCCGTCGCCGGACACCCCGACCGTGAGGCACTCTCCGACCCCGACGTGCTCGCCCTCGCCCGCGCCGAACACCGCGCGCTCATCACCAACAACCTGCGCGACTTCCGCCCGCTGCACCACGAAGCGATCACCCCCGGAGGACCAGGCCACTACGGCATGATCTTCATCCCCAGCGCCTACCGCCGCACCAAAGCCGACACCGGAAAGATCATCAATGCGCTCGAGACGATCCTCACCCAACACCCCCGCGACGACGACCTGGCCAACGGCGAGGCCTGGCTCTAACCGCATCAACGCGCGGCTCCCGCGCGGGTTCAGACCCAAGCCGACGCACGACAACCACAGCACCGCAAATAGCCGGCGTCCACAGCGAAGATCGACTAACGGCGCATGACACGCAGCATAACCATCTAAAGATCACCGACCCTTCACGTATCGCGGCCGTGAGCGTGAACACTAACGATCGGGAACTCGAGTAGGCCGCCCAGTCGCGGCCAAAATCGTCAGACGAGCGCGACCACGCCGCCGAGACCGGTGCGTTCGGCGTTCCGGTCACCGCCAGAGCCGGGCCTGGACGCGAGGGTGACCTGATTTAAGGTTCGTAGTGGTGGATAAGGGTGTGGCGGAGGTCGCTGGCCCGGCGGGTAACGACGGAGGTCGTGCCACCGCCAGCCGGTGCGGATCGTTTATGCAATCAGCTCGGCGTCTCTGAGCTCAGCCACCCTCAGCTTTATCAAGGGCTGCTCGCCGCGACGTGAGCGTCACCCCTCGTCGCGAGCTTGGACCTCCGCACCTTCGAATTCCGAATATTGATACGGATTGTCGATTAGCTCGTCCTCCGGCTGGTCCGGATGCATGCCTTTGTACCACGCCTCGTCACCAAGCACGCTCCGCACGTATTCGATCGATGCCGCGCATAGCCGGCGTGCCTCGTCCAGCTGGTCGAGGGCGAGCATGCGGTGGTTGAACTTCACCGCTTTGCCGTTGACGAGCACCGTATGCACGTCGTTGCGGCCAGCCTGATAGACGAGGTGTCCGGCAGGATTCAGGATCGGGAACATGACGGGTGATTCCTCGTTGAGCACGAGCACCAGATCGGCCTTCTTGCCAACTGTGATCGAGCCGACGACATCGTCCAGCCCGACCGCCGCTGCGCCGCTGAGGGTGGCATACCGCACCACCTCGTCCGCGCGGAGCGCGAGGTTCAGCGTAGTGCTGCCCTCGCGGTGCGCTTCGAGGTGTTGCAGCGCCCGGTCGGCGTTCAGCGTCGCGCGCATCGCCGCGAACATGTCGCCGGACCACCACGTGCTGGTGTCCACCGACAGCGAGACCGGAATGCCGTACCTGCGCAGCCGCGCGGTGGGCGAATAGCCCTGGCCCGCGCTGCATTCGCTCTCCGTCGCGATCGACGCGTGGCCGCCCGACGCCGCGATGCGCTGATACGAGTCCTCGGCCAGGCTTCCGAGGTGCACGTGCGTCACCTTGTCCGTGAGGTAGCCGTGCTCGGCCATCAGCCGGATGCTGGCGTCAGACGTCGCACCCCAGACGCCGCTGTGCGTGGTTACCCGCGCGTCCAGTTCGCGGGCCATCGCGAAGGCCGGCCCCTCCGGGAAGGCAGGATCGCCGGGTACGTCGAACGCCATCTGCCAGCGCAGCAGATCCCCGCGTCCGTCCAGGCGACGCGTGACGAAGTCGCGGAACTCCGATCGGGTGGACCATTCCCACGGCGCTTCGGCCAGGTTGCCGTATGCGAACACGAACCGGCCGGGCAGCCGTTCCAGCGCGTCGACGGCGGCTTCTGCGTGATCGGTGGTGCGCAGCCCGTGCGACCAGTCGAGCGTCGTGGTGACGCCGGCGTCCAGCGAGTCGAGGCCGGCGAGCAGGTTGCCCGCGTAGATCTCTTCCGGCCGGAAGACGTGCCCCCAGTCGAGGTAGTAGAAGGTGAAGTAGTTAGTCAGTGTCCAGTCCGCGCCGTAGCCGCGCATCAGCGTCTGCCACATGTGCCGGTGTGTGTCGATCATGCCGGGCATCAGGATGCCGCCTCGCGCCTCGATCTCCACAGCGGTCGGCGGCACGTCCAGCGACGGCCCGACCGCAGCGATCGTGTCGCCGGTGACGAGTACATCCGCATCCTCGAGCGTGCCGATCGCATCGTCGACGCTCACCACCGTCGCATTGCGGAACACGAATCCGTCCGCGTCGGCGACGGCGTCGACGTCGGCCAGTGCGCGTTTCGGGTTCACCATGGTTCGCTCCTGCTCGTCCAGTGCGTGAGGGTGGCTACGTCCTCGACTTGATGGACGTGCCGGGGCGGGGTCGCGAAGGTTGCGTACGGCTTGATGCGGACCACGAGGCGCCGCTCGTCGCGCACCATCCGCTCGACGTCAGGCCGCGTGCTGGCCGGCATCGGCCTGCCGGCCATCAGCTCAAGCACCCGGGACAGCACGTCTACCGCGGTCTCGAAGTCGTCATCGACCCGCGCGGTGCCGTAGACCTGCAGGTAGGTGATTGGCCAGTTCTCGTCGAGCACGCACAGGCTGACGTGTCCGTCGCGGCGCACTGCCTTCGCCTTGGCGCGCTGGGCCATCGTCGACACCAGCAGCTCGTCCTCGCCGTTCATCAGGTAGTAGACGACGGTCATCGCCGGGCCGTGCTCGCGCCGGTTGTACCCGAAAATCGCGGTGCGATGATCGCGGACGAACTGGCGGCGCTCCTCAGGGCTCACCAACCGGTTCTACGCCAGAGTAGTTCATCGGTCAACGAGTCGGCGGTTAGCGTGGAGTCATGACGGACGACGCGCGGGTGATCGCCAACCTCGAGGATCGCCGGTACGAGGCGATGCTGCGCGGCGATCATGAGGTGCTCGCTGATCTGTGCGATCCGGAGCTGACGTACACGCACTCCGACGGCTCGCGAGACAGCCGGGACAGCTACCTGCAGCGCGTCCGGGACGGCTTCTTCGACTACCAGCGGCTTGATCATCAAACCGATCGGACGATCCTCGCGGGTGACTGTGCGCTGGTGGTCGGCCGGATGAGCGGAGACGTGCTGATCAACACCGCGGTCCGGCAGCTGAACAGCGCCTGCCTCGCGGTGTGGGTGCGGCGGGCCGGCCGGTGGCAGTTCCTAGCGTTTCAGCCGACGCAGTTTCCGGCGGGCTGACGCGGTTACTCTCGATTCATCACGCTGGCAGAGGAGGACGAAGGTGCGCGTAGGCACCTCTCCAGGTAGCTGGTGCTGATCGTCGACGAGGAGACCGCGGTCGACGTCGAGAAGGCCAGTGACGCCGAATTCGGGCCCGACCCGCAGCCGTATCGGAGCGCTGGGACGCTGACCGACGGGGTTTCCCGGACCTCGCTTCGTGTGGTGCTCGAATCCGACGGCGGATGGCCTGGTCACCGGTCCAGACACGAGGACGATCCGCACACCGTCTCAAACCCGGCCCGCCGCGCAGCCGGGGCTGAGCGGCGCGCCGCGGCCCGTGAACGGGTACCGCGTCACTGGTCGAGCCGACCGTGGGCGGGTGTGGACCAGCTGGACGCGGCGGGCAGGACCGCGGTGGCGGCAGCGAGGCCGGCGAGCAGCCGCCGACGCCTCGAGGAGGCGTGACCACGCCCCAGCACGGGCCATAGCAGGGCCTTCATGACCGCAAGCGAGGAAACCGTCCGCAACGCGGTCACAGGGAATTGTTGGTGCGGCCGGCCGCCGACCTCGCCGAGCGCGATCCGCCCGCCCCGCCGGCGTCGACGTCGATGACCGGCTGGCGTCCGCGCGGGCGCGGTTTGCACTGACACCGCGGGCGGCCGCGGCCGGCTGATCAACGGAAGACGGTCTTCGGTGTGTTGATCTTCGTTGGCGCCACTATGAGGATGATCCGGCCCGCCGGGCCGATCGGCTGCTGGTAGTCCGTGCCGAGGTACTTGTGGGACAGCTCGTCGATGTGGTCACGAGCTTGTTCGCCGCCGACGGTCTCGGTGACCGTGCCACGGACTTCGGCCCAGTCCCACGGGTTCTCCGCGCAGTGAATCAGCACCGTGATCCGGGGGTCGCGAGCCAGATTCTTCGCGCGCTGGCGGGTAGGTTCGGTGTTCACCAGCACGTTCTCCCCGTCGGTGTCCACCCAGGTGAGCAGTGCCTGAGGTTGGCCGTCGGGCATCAAAGTCACCACGGTCGCAAGGTTCTTGCCTTTCGCGAGGCGAACCGTGTCCTCATCGAGTGCCATCCTTGGTCCTCTCCCGTCTGAGCGCAGCGCAGGTCCTTACCCCATCGTGCCCCAAGATCACGCACCGATGAAACGACGAATCCAGCGGGGTGAGCGCTCGCTCGCCCTCCCCGACCCACATCCACCCACACCATCAGCCGCGCGACGAGCATGGGCTGCGGGTGTGGGTGAGTAGCCCGGTGGCTGGACCCCGCTGGCCGAACGGGTCCGCCGGGTGTGCGCGTTCGTGATCGTGCTGGCCTGGTCCCGGCACATGGTCGTGCGGCCGGTGCTGCGCATGGACCAGAGTTCGTGGGTGGCCGCGCACGTGGGTGGCCGCCCACGTGGCGGCGTGGGAGTTCTTCGCCGGCTGCCCGGCCGCTTGTCGTCGATGAGGCGCATTGCATTTCGGACTGGGACCAGGAGCTTCGGCCCGACTTCCGTCGGCTGCGCACACTGCTGCCCGCGCTGCCCGACGGCATTCCGGTGCTGGTGACCACCGCTACCGCCAACGCGCGGGTCATCGCCGACGTCGCCGACGTACTGGGTCTCGGCCAGCAGGCGGCGGATGTTGTGGTGCTGCGCGGCAGCCTGGACCGCGAGTCGCTGTACTTGGCTGTCCTGGACCTGGCAACAAACCCGCAACGGTTGGCGTGGCTTGCCGAGAATCTCGCCTCCCCGCGGGGGTCGCGGGTTCGCGGTGGTTGCGTGCTCCGGGCAGACCGAGCCGACGCACCGGCTGGCCGCCGAGGACGATCTGATCGACAACCGGGTCAAGGCGCTTGTCGCGACGCCGGCCCTGGGCATGGGTTTCGACAAACCCGACCTTGGTTTCGTGATCCGCTTTGGCGCAAACTTCGGTTAGTAGCGTTCGTCAATTGTTGCGTGCGCACCCTTTCTGCGTCCGAGCCGGTGGGAACTGGTAGAGCGGGATCTGGTCGAGCTGGACTCTGCTATGTCGTGCTCAACGTCGCCACCAGCAAGGACCAGCCGTGGCCGGGGAGCGAGGGCAGCCCGGACACCTGGCGCGACCCGCGTGGCTTCGCGGTGAAGTTCTACACGTCGCAGGGCAACCTCGACATCGTCGGCAACAACACGCCGATCTTCTTTGTGCGCGACCCGCTGAAGTTCGCTAGACGTGCTCCGCACGACGCACGTGGGCCCAGGAGCATCGCGGCCGCGATCTGCAGATCGAGAGCAGTCTCAGGGTCGGCGTTCGCGGTCGCAGTGGCTGCCGGTCGCACAGCTCACGCTGACCGAGGAGGATCTGGACGAACTGGCCGGGGCCGAGCGCCGCGAGCGGCGCGGGCGACGGCTCGACGCGAGCGTAGGGAGACTGACGATGGAATACCGGATGCTCGGCGCGACCGGCGCCGTCGTGTCGACGCTGGCCCTGGGCACGATGACGTTTGGCACCGAGACCGACGAGGTGGGCGCGCACGCCCAACTCGACCGTTACCTCGAGGTGGGCGGCAACCTAGTCGACACCGCGGATGTGTACGGCGCCGGGCTGAGTGAGCAGATCATCGGCCGCTGGCTGGCCGCGCGGGAAGGTGCCCGCGACCAGATCGTCCTTGCCACCAAAGGTCGCTTCACCACCGGCGCCGGCGCTAACGATCTCGGGCTGTCCCGCCGACACCTCGGTGCCGCGCTCGACGCGTCGCTGCGGCGCCTAGGCGCCGCCACGATCGACCTGTACCAGCTGCATTCGTTTGACCCGTTGACACCACTGGAGGAGACGCTGCGCTTCCTCGACGACGCCGTCCGCGCAGGTAAGATCCACTATGTCGGCCTGTCGAACTTCGCCGGCTGGCAGCTGCAGAAGGCCGTCGACATCGCCGAGTTCCGCGGGCTGGCCCGCCCGGTCACGCTGCAGCCCCAGTACAACCTGCTGGTGCGCGAGATCGAGTGGGAGATCGTCCCGGCGGTCCATTCCGCGGGGCTGGGCCTGCTGCCCTGGTCGCCCCTCGGCGGTGGCTGGCTGACCGGCAAGTACCGCCGCGAGGAGTCGCCCACGGGAGCCACCCGCCTCGGCGAGAATCCCGACCGTGGCGTCGAGGCGTATGCCCGGCGCAGCGACGTCGAACGCACCTGGGACGTGATCGACGCGGTGCACGAGATCGCCGAGAAGCGCGGTGCTTCGATGGCACAGGTGGCACTCGCCTGGCTCGTCGATCGTCCGTCGGTCACGTCGGTGATCCTCGGCGCGCGCAACGTCGAGCAGCTCGACGACAACCTCGGCGCGGCCGGGCTGCATCTGACCTCCGACGAGAAGGAGCGGCTGGACGACGTCAGCGACCCGGCCGCCGCCGACTACCCGTACGGCGGTCCCGGCGTCGAACAACGCAGCCGTGGAATTGCTGTAGTCCGCTAAGCACGAAGCACGGGGCGGCGTCTCATCGACCTGTGTTCGTTCCTGGCCGGTCAGCGGCGCGAGGTCGGCGTTGGGACGCGCATAGCAGATCTGCATGGCTGGACGTTGCGGCGGTCGAGCATCGTCAAGCTGCGGTCGCGCCGGCTGCGGACCGCCGCGTCTGCGCGGGGACGAGCATCGACCCGTCCGGCCGCGAGCGCGCTCCGCTTGGCGGGTTGGGGCCAGGGCGGGCTGACGGGGATTTCCGCGGAGTCGGTCAGGCGCAACTTGCGTCGGGCCCGTTGGTAGAAGGTGCTGCGGCCCAGGCGGACGACGTGGGCGGCGCCGCGCCGCGGCGGCAGGTAGATCCGATCGCCGCGGCTGACATGCGCGGCGAGCTGTCCGTCGACTTCCACGGCGAGCCGGCCGCTGGTGGGGCGGATGTCCAGCGCGAGGCTGTCGTGGACCGAGAGCACCAGTCCGCGGTTGTAGGCCGAGTGCGGCGCGGCCGGGTGACCAGCAGAGCCTCGACCCCGGGGCTGACGATGGGCCCGCCCGCGGAGAAGCTGTAAGCGGTGGACCCGGTCGGGGTGGCGACGGCCAGCGCGTCAGCGGCGTAGCTGACGAACGGCTGGCCGGCGGCCCGCACCCCGGTGGGGCTGCGGTTGCGCCGGCATCGCGCGGAGTTGCTGCGGGCAGCGGGTGCGCAGGGGGTGCGGGTGCATGGGGTGTTCGGCAGTGTGGCCCGCGGCGAGGACCGGCCGGACAGCGATATCGACCTGCTGGTCGACCTGCCCCGCGAGGTCGGGCTGCTCGGGGTGGCCCGCATCCGGCATGAACTGGAACAGATTGTGGGCGCGCCGGTGGAACTGATCCCGGCCGCCGATCTCAAGGCGCTGGTCCGCACCGAAGCGCTCGCCGACCTGGTGCCGCTGTGAGCCGGTACGAGCGCACAGCGACTCGACGACATCGGTGCCACCTGCATAGCGATCAGCGATCACCTCACGC
>CAVWNR010000004.1:0-328715 GCA_963756525.1 uncultured Actinomycetota bacterium
ACGATCCTTCGGCGCCATGTTGTTGACGACCTTGCCGCCGATGCAGCTCGCCCTCGCTGATGTCCTCGAGGCCCGCGATCATGTTCAGGGTCGTCGACTTGCCGCACCCGGACGGCCCGACCAGGATGACGAACTCGCCGTCGGCGATGTCGAGGCTGATCTTGTCGACCGCCAGCGCGCCGTCCGGAAAGCGCTTGGTGATCTCGTCGAGGATGATCTCGGCCATTTCCCTACCCCTTCACGGCGCCGGAGGTGAGCCCGGCGACGATGCGACGCTGGAAGAACAAGACGAACACGATGATCGGGATGGTGATGATGACTGCCGCCGCCGCGATGGAGCCGGCCGGCTGCTCGAACTGCGAACTGCCGGTGAAGAACGCGATGGCTGCCGGCACGGTGCGCGCCCGGTTCGTCGCGGTCAACGAGATCGCGAAGAGGAACTCGTTCCACGTGGTGATGAACACGAGAATGGCGCAGGTGACCATGCCCGGAGTCGCCAACGGGGCGATCACCCGCAGAAACGCCTGCATGGGCGTCGCGCCGTCGACCTTCGCGGCCTTTTCCAGCTCCCACGGGATCTCCCGGAAGAACGCCGAGAGAATATAGATCGACATGGGCAGCGCGAACGCGATGTCCGGGATGATCAGCGCCCACCAGGTGTCGAAGAGCCCCAGAAAGCGGGTGATGTTGAACAGCGGGGTGACGAGCGAGATCGTCGGAAACATCGCGATGAGCAACGATGTGCCGATCAGCGCACGCTTGCCGGGGAAGCGCAGCCGGGCCACGGCGTAGGCGGCCAGCGACCCGACGGCGACCGCGATCGCGGTCGTGATCACGGCCACGACGATCGAGTTGATCAGCGCTCGGGTGAAGTCGGACGTCTGGAAGATCCCCTTGAAATTCGCCCACGTCCAGTTCGTGGGCCAGAAGTCCTCCCAGTTCGAGATCGACGCCGGCGCCTGGAATGCCACGGCGATGATCCACCACACGGGGAAGAGCGCCCACGCGATGACGACCGCGTCGGCGCTGCCCCAGCCGAGCTTCTGTCTGCTTGTCGTGGCCATCAGCTCGCCTCCTGCCCCGGCGCTGCGGCGCCAAAACCGATGACGAAGAGGAACGAGATGATCGCCACGCAGATGAAGATCAGGATCGATATCGCCGACCCGACGCCGAGGTTCAGGGCGGTGAACAGGTTGTCGTAGCCGAGGATGGACACCGACCCTGTGTTGTGCGCGCCGTTGGTCAGGATGTAGATGTTGTCGAAGATGCGGAACGCGTCGAGCGTCCGGAACAGCAGCGCGACCAGGATCGCCGGCTTCATCAACGGCAGGGTCACCCGCATGAAGCGCTGGGATGCGGTGGCGCCGTCGACCTTGGCGGCCTTCTGCAGGTCCTCTGGCACCAACGCGAGCCCCGCCATCAGGAGCAGCGCCATGAACGGCGTCGTCTTCCAGACTTCGGCAAGGATGATGATTGCGATCGCCGGGACGGTCTGTGTCAACGGCGCGCCACCGGAAAGCCCCGCCAGATACCCGATGCCGGGCGTCCACGCGAACTGCCAGCTGAACGCCGCGACGACCGTGACGATGCCGTAGGGCAGCAGCACCGCGGTGCGCACCCAGCCGCGCAGGTAGAGCGTGCGGTGCATGAGCAAGGCGATCAGCATGCCGAGCACGAATTCGATCGCGACCGACACCACGGTGATGATGACGGTGACCACCAACGCGCGCCACCAGAACGGGGACGAGAGCACGGTGCCGTAGTTCGTGAGGCCGATGAATTTGGCCTGGGAGGGGAAGCGCAGGTCGTAGCGCTCCAGCGAGAGGTAGATGGCGTAACAGATGGGGTAGGCCGTCACCGCCAGCATGATCACGACGGCGGGAAGGCAGAGCAGCCAGCCGAGGCGCCGTTCGGCCCGAGCCCCTTCCGAGAGCGGCGCTCTTCCGCGACGGCGGCCGGTAGGGGCTGCCGCGGTCGCGACCGTCGCCGTTTCGGCAGTCTGGCTCACGGGATCAGCCCCCTTGAGTTCAGCGCATCGCCGATGCCACTATGCAAGGTGTTCACCGCGGACTGCGGGTTCTGCCCGCCCGGCGGCGACAGCGTGTGTGAGATGACGATCGAGACGCTCTGGTAGGCCGGCGTCTGCGGGCGCACGCTGGCGTTCTGCAGCGACTCGTAGATCGCCTGGTACATCGGATAGTTCTGCTTGAAGTCCGGCGTCGGGTTGGTGTAGAAGCTCGAGAGCGTCGGCGGCAGGCCGCCCTTCACCGCGGCGACTTTCTGGTTGTCCTCGTTGCGCAGGCACAGCGCGGCCTGGAACGCTTCCTGCGGGTGCTGGGAGTACTCGCTGATGGCCAGGTCGATGCCGCCGATCGTCACCTTCGACGGCTCGCCCGGCATGATGCCCGGGTAGGCCGCCCACTTGAAGTTGTCGACGAGGGGCTTGCCGTTGAACGTCGGAACCTTCGGCTTGTCCTGCTGCATCGACGGGTACACGAACGGGTAGTTGAGCTCGAACGCTGCATTGCCGGCCTCCATCTGCAGCCGGTTCTGGTCCTCCATCTGGTTGGACAGCGACGGGTCCTTGGCCGGCGACTGGGCGAGGTCGCGCATCGTCTGTACGGCGGTGACCGCCGGCTGGCCGAGGCTGGGTGCGGTGCTGTCCTTGTTCAGGATGCTGCCCCCCGCGCTCGCCACCAGCGTGTTGAACCAGACGGTGAGCCCTTCGTACTGCGCGCCCTGGATCTCGATGAGGTGCGGCTTGCCCTGCTTGGCCAGCTGGGTTGCCATCGAGATCATCTCGGACCACGTCTTGGGCGGGGTCGGGACCAGGTCCGCGCGGTACCACAGCAGCTGGGTGTTGGTGTTGTACGGGACGGCGACGAGCTGGCCTTTCCAGGTGGCCGTCTGCAGCGGAACCGGCAGCGTGCCCTGCATCGCCTGTTGCCTGTTCGCCCCGGTCCACGGCCGGATCCAGCCGGCCTCGGCGAACTCGGCCTCCCAGGTGACGTCCAGGCCCAGGATGTCCATGCCGGCGTCGTGCGCGGCGAGCCGGCGGACCATTTGCTGGCGCTGCCCGTCGGCCGCCGAAGGCAGCTTCAGGTAGTTGACCTTGTACTTGCCGCCGGATGCCGCGGTGCAGGTGTTCGCCGCTTGCTGGATCGCCCCCGAGTTGTCCGGGAAGTTGTAGAAGTTCAGCGTGATCGGGCCGCCGCTGCCGCTGCTACATGCGGCGAGCGTTCCTGCGGCCACCGCGGCAGCGGCGAGACACGCGGCTGCGGATCCTCGCCGGGAACGCCGCCGCCGGAAGCGTGATCCAGCTCGGGCCGGCTGCCAGTCGCTGCGCACGCGGCTCTCCCTTCGCTGCGCAGGCGCGCTGGCTCGACGGGATCCGACCGGGCGTAGCACGCCGTACGTTGCGGACACTGCGGACGCTACGCAGCAACGACCGGGCCCGCAAGATCCGCGCGGTGCGACACAAGCGATCATCCAGGTCAGATGCGCAGCCGTTACCTGCCCTCGACCGCGACGTGATCAAGCCCGCGGTGACCTAGGGGCAGCGCTAGTCCTGACCGGGAGTGGTCTTCGCGATCTGCATCAGGAACTCGATGTTCGTCCGGGTCTTCCTCAGCCGGTCGAGCATCAGGTCGAGGGCCTGCTGGGGATCGAGCGCGTGCAGCACCCGGCGCAGCCTGATCGTGACGGCCAACTCGTCGGGCGAGAGGAGCAGTTCCTCCTTGCGAGTCGACGACTGATCCACGTCCACGGCCGGGAACACCCGCTTGTCGGCGATGTCGCGCCGCAGCCGCAGCTCGGCGTTGCCGGTGCCCTTGAACTCCTCGAAGATGACCGTGTCGCCGGCCGAGCCGGTCTCGACCAGCGCGGTGGCGAGGATGGTCAGCGAGCCGCCGTTTTCGATGTTGCGCGCCGCACCGAGGAAGCGCTTGGGCGGGTAGAGGGCCGTCGAGTCGACGCCGCCGGAGAGGATGCGCCCGCTCGCCGGGGCGGCCAGGTTGTAGGCGCGGCCCAGCCGGGTGATCGAGTCCAGCAGGACCACGACGTCGTGCCCCATCTCGACCAGTCGCTTGGCGCGCTCGATCGAGAGCTCGGCGACCGTCGTGTGGTCGGAGGGGCGGAGGTCGAACGTCGAAGCGATGACCTCGCCCTTCACCGAGCGTTGCATGTCGGTGACCTCTTCGGGGCGCTCGTCGACGAGCACGACCATGAGGTGGCATTCCGGATTGTTCACCGCGATCGCGTTGGCGATGGCCTGCAGGATCATCGTCTTGCCCGCCTTGGGCGGCGAGACGATCAGCGCGCGCTGGCCCTTGCCGATCGGCATGACGAGGTCGATGACGCGGGTGGTGAAGATGTGCGGCTCGGTCTCCAGGCGCAGCCGCTCCTGTGGGTAGAGCGGGGTGAGCTTGGTGAACTCGACCCGTCCCTTGGCCTGCTCCGGGTCGCGGCCGTTGACGGTGTCCAGCCGGACCAGCGGGTTGTACTTCTCGCGCCGCTCGCCTTCGCGCGGCTGGCGGATGGCACCGGTGACGGCGTCACCGCGACGCAGGCCGAACCGGCGCGCGTAGGAGTTGGCGACGTACACGTCCTCGGGGCTCGCGAAGTAGCCGCCGGTGCGGATGAACCAGGCGTTCTTCTCCTCGATCGTGTCGAGGATGCCGGCGACCGGGACGAGAACGTCGTCTTCCGCGATGACGGGCTCGGTGTCGCCGCCGCTTCCGCCGGCGCGCTCACCAATCCGGTCGCGGTTGCGACCGCGGCGGTCCCGGTAGCGGCGTCCGCGACGGCGGCCGCCGTCGAAGTCATCGTCGTCGCGCTGCCCGGCTTGGCCGCTCGGCGCGGTCTGCGCGGGCTGGCTGCCCTGAGGCTGCTGCTGTCGGGCCGGCTCCTGCCGGGTCTCCGGACGGGGCTGCTCCTCCGCACGACGCTGCTGCTCGTGGCGCTGCCGATCCTCAGCCGGCTGCCGGCGCGGCTGAGCCTGGCGGCCCGCGGCGCCGTCCTCGGACGGCGCGGTGGGCGCGGCGTCGGCGGTCACGGCCGGCTGGGCCGGCGCGCCGTCGGCGGGCGGAGCGGATGGCGCGGCCGGTGGCGCCGACGCGGCGGAGGAGCCGTCGCGAGCCCCGCCGGCGCGGCGAGCCTGGATGGTGGCGACAAGGTCGCCCTTGCGCATCTTGGCGGTGTCGATGCCCATTCCGGCGGCGAGTTGCTGCAACTCGGGCAGCAGCATCGACGAGAGGGAACCGCTCTTGCGCCGTGCGGTGGAGCGGGCTGCCGAGGGCGCCGCGTCGACGGCGAGCAGTGTCTGCTCTGACTGCTCAGTGGTCTGTGTCACTTACTTTCGGATCCTTCCGAAGCGATCCGCGCGGAATATGGGCGCGGACCTATTGACGAGCCGGCCCACGGTTTGGCCGGTTCGACTCCCGAGCGTCAACCGGCTCGGGAAGTCTGCGGTGAGCCAGCCCTTCCTCTGCTACGCCGCGGGATGGGGCGTGGTTTGAGGCGTCGACGCAAGTGAGCTTCGAACCAAGAACCCTGCGGTCGGCGTTGCGGGGATACGCCGCGTGGCGGGGAGCCGGCGATTATCGCTGGCGCCAGAGCTGACAGGCCTGAGCGTAGACGCTCGGCGTATCCGTAGCAACACAGGGGGGTCGCGGCGTGTTCCCGAGTCGCTCGCGGTCGCGTCTCACGCTCCCGACCGCGCGCCGTCCGGATCGACGCCCAGCCGCTGCGCGCGCCAGCCCGCCGGGCACAACGAGCGCGCCAGGCCGGCCTCATCGTCGTCGCGGGCGAGCGCGAGCACGGTCGGACCCGCTCCGGACACGACGGCGGGCACGCCGGCGGCGCGCAGCCTGGCCACCAGTCCGGCCGTCTCGGGCATCGCCGGCGCGCGGTACGGCTGGTGCAGGAGGTCGTCGGTGGCCGGCAGCAGCGCGTGCGTCGCACCGGTCAGCGCGGCGACCAGCAGGGCAGCCCGCCCGGCGTTGAACGCCGCGTCGCCGTACGGCACCTCGGCAGGAAGCAGCTTGCGGGTCTCCCCGGTGGGCGCCGGCGCCGAGGAGATCAGCACGACCGGCCGGATCGCGGGGTCGCAGTCCAGTCGCACGGCCTCGGGACGGCCGCCGCTGGACCAGGCGACGGTGAGCCCGCCGAACAAGCACGCCGCGACGTTGTCGGGATGGCCCTCCAGCGCGGACGCCAGGGCCAGGACCTCGGCGTCGGGCAGCCGGTCGTCGCCGTCCGGGACGAGCTCGCGGGCCAGCACGACGCCGGCGACGATCGCCGCCGCCGATGAGCCGAGCCCGCGCCCATGGGGGATCTTGTTCACGGCGCGCAGTTCGACGCCGGACGGCTGGCCGCCGAGCACGTCGAACCCGGCCCGCATCGCCCGCACGACGAGATGCGCCTCGTCCCGCGGCACCTCCTCGGCGCCCTCACCGCTGACGTCGATCGCGATGCCCCGGCCGCTCACTCGGGCCGTGACGTGGTCGTGCAGGGCGAGCGCGAGGCCCACGGCGTCGAAGCCCGGGCCGAGATTGGCGGCCGTCGCGGGCACCCGGACATGCGCCGGGCCGGTGCGGAACACGGGGCGAGCCGGATCGGTTCCGGCGGGCGGCGCCACCTCAGGCCAGCCCGAGCGCGGTCGCGGCAGCGCGCCCGTCGACCGTGACCGTCACCGGCTTCGGCGCGCCGGCGATCGCCCAGTCCGGATCCTTCAGGCCGTTCCCGGTGACCGTGCAGACGACGGTCGAGCCGGGCGGGATCCGGCCGTCGGCGGCAGTCATCAGCAGGCCGGCGACGCTGGCCGCTGACGCCGGCTCGACGAACACCGCCTCGGCGCGCGCCAGCAGCCGGTACGCCTCGAGGATCTGCTTGTCGGTGACCGCGGCGATGAGGCCGCCCGACTCGTCACGCGCAGCCTCGGCCAGCCCCCACGATGCCGGGTTACCGATCCGGATCGCCGTGGCGATCGTCATCGGATGTGCCACCGGCGCACCGATGACGATGGGGGCGGCGCCGGCGGCCTGGAATCCGAACATCTTCGGGGCGCCCGGGACCACACCATCGCGGGCGTATTCGCGGTAGCCGCGCCAGTACGCGGTGATGTTTCCGGCGTTGCCGACCGGAATGCAGTGCACGTCCGGGGCGCGCCCGAGCTGGTCGCAGACCTCGAACGCTGCGGTCTTCTGCCCTTCCAGGCGGTCCGGGTTGAGCGAGTTGACCAGCGCGACCGGGTAGTCGACCGCCAGCTTGCGGGCCATCTCGAGGCAGTCGTCGAAATTGCCGTCGACCTGCAGCAGCCGGGCACCGTACACCAGCGCCTGCGCCATCTTGCCGAGCGCGATCTTGCCCTGCGGGACCAGCACGGCGCAGGTCATGCCGGCGCGCACCGCGTATGCGGCGGCGCTGGCTGAGGTGTTGCCGGTCGACGCGCAGATCACGGCCTTGGCGCCCACCTCGGCCGCCTTCGAGATCGCGAGCGTCATGCCGCGGTCCTTGAACGACCCGGTCGGGTTCGCGCCCTCGACCTTGAGGTACACGGTGCAGCCGGTGCGGCGGGACAGCTCATCGGCCACCACCAGCGGCGTGCCGCCCTCGAACAGCGTCACCACCGGGGTCGCCAGCGTCACGGGCAGCCGGCCGCGGTACGCCTCGATCACGCCGGGCCAGAAGGCGGCCGTCCGCTGCACGCGCTCGCGGGCGCTAGTCACCTGGCATCCCTTCGACGCGCATGACGCTCGCGGCGCGGCGGATGAAGTCCATGCCGGAGAGCTGCTCGACCGTGCGGGCCAGCGCGGCGTCCGGCGCGGTGTGCGTGACGAGCACGAGCGTTGCGGCGTCCCCGCGGCCTTCCTGGCGGACGGTCTGGATGCTGACGCCCTGCTCGGCGAACGCGCCGGCGACCGTGGCGAGCACGCCTGGGCGGTCGGCCACGTCGAGCGCGATGTGATACCGGGTGAGCACGTCGCCCATCGGGCGGACACGCAACCCGGCGTACGCGCTCTCGCCCGGACCGCGCCCGCCGTTGATCCGGTTGCGGGCCACCGTGACGAGGTCGCCCAGCACGGCGCTCGCCGTAGGCGGTCCCCCCGCGCCGCGTCCGTAGAACATCAGCGAACCGGCCGCCTCGGCCTCGACGAACACCGCGTTGAACGCGTCGCCGACGCCGGCAAGCGGATGGTCGCGGGGGATCATCGCCGGGTGCACGCGCACCGCCACCGCGTCGTCGGCCCGCTCGCAGATCGCGAGCAGCTTGACCGTGCAGCCCATCGCCCGGGCGCTGGCGATGTCGGCAGCGGTGATCTCGGCGATGCCTTCCCGATAGACGTCCGCGGCGGTGACCCGGCTGTGGAAGGCGAGTCCCGCGAGGATCGCGGCCTTGGCCGCGGCGTCGAAGCCGTCGACGTCCGCCGTGGGGTCGGCCTCGGCGTAGCCCTGCCCGGTGGCTTCGGCGAGCGCCTCGTCGAATCCCGCTCCGGTGGCGTCCATGCGGGAGAGGATGTAGTTGGTCGTCCCGTTCACGATGCCGATGACGCGGGTGATCCGGTCGCCGGCGAGCGAGTCGCGTAGCGGCCGCAGCAGCGGAATCGCACCGGCCACCGCGGCCTCGTAATAGAGGTCGGCACCGGACCGAGCGGCGGCATCGTGCAGCGTCGCGCCGTCCTCGGCGAGCAGGGCCTTGTTGGCGGTGACCACGCTCTTACCGGAGCCCAGCGCGCTGAGCAACAGCGTTCGTACCGGCTCGATACCGCCGATCACCTCGACGACCAGGTCCACGTCGTCGCGCTCGACCAGGGCGGACGCGTCGGTGGTCAGCAGGTCGGCCGGGATGTCGGGATGGCGGTTCGGCCGGCGCACCGCGATGCCCGCGAGCTCGAGTGGCACCCCGACCCGCGCCGCGAGGTCGTCGGCGTGCTCACGCAGCAGCCGGGCGACCTGCGAGCCCACCACGCCGCAGCCGAGCAGCGCAATTCTCAACGCATCGCCCATCGGTCCTCCTCAGGACCGCTCGCTCCGCTCGGGTCCGTCGTCCGACCGAACGCCTCACGGCGTCGGCGAGCACTCTTCGCGCAAGCGCTCATCGCGTTGTGGGCGCTCATCGGGTTGTGAGCGCTCATCGCCTTGTGGCGGAGTCCAGTCATCGCGCTATACCCGTGTCCAGGCGGAGCAGGTCGGCATCGGTCTCCCGGCGCACCAGCACCTCCGACCGCCCGTCGCGGACGGCGATCACGGGCGGGCGCAGCACGAAGTTGTAGTTGCTTGCCATGCTGCGGCAGTAGGCGCCGGTGGCGGCGACGGCGATCAGGTCACCGGGCTCGACGTCGGCCGGGAGCCAGGTGTCGCGGACCACCACGTCGCCGCTCTCGCAGTGCTTGCCGACCACCCGGGCGAGCTTCGGCGGGGCGTTCGACGCGCGGTTGGCCAGCGCGCAGGTGTAGGCCGCGTCGTAGAGAGCGGTGCGGATGTTGTCGCTCATCCCGCCGTCGACCGACACGTAGGACCGGATCAGCCCGGCATCGAGCGAAACGTCCTTGACCGTGCCCACCTCGTAGACGGTGACCCCGCCCGGCCCCACGATCGCGCGGCCCGGCTCGACGGCGAGCCGCGGCACCGTCAGCCCGCCGGCGGCGCACTCCCGTTCGACGATGGTGCGCAGCCGTTCGGCGATCCGCTTCGGTGGCTCGGGATCGTCGCCGGACAGGTAGGCGATGCCGAGCCCACCGCCCAGGTTGATCACGCCGACCTCGACGCCGTACCGGTCGCGGACCGCCGCCGCCAAGCCCGCCACCCGGTGCGCGGCGACCTCGAACCCGGCCGTGTCGAAGATCTGCGAGCCGATGTGCGAGTGCAGGCCGGCGAGATCGAGCGACCCGGCGGCGAGCACCGCGCCAACGGCCTGCAGGGCGACGCCGTCGGTCAGCGCGAACCCGAACTTCTGGTCCTCGTGCGCGGTGGCGATGAACTCGTGGGTGTGCGCCTCGACGCCGACGGTGGCGCGCACCAGGACGCGCTGCCGGACGCCCGCCGCCGCGGCGATCTCGTCCAGGCGAGCGATCTCGGTGAACGAATCGACGATGATCACCCGGACGCCGGCCACGACCGCACGCTGCAGTTCGGCGTGGGACTTGTTGTTGCCGTGCACGCCGATGCGCTCCGGCGGGAAACCGGCCGCGAGCGCGACGCCCAGCTCGCCGCCCGTGCACACGTCCAGGCCTAGGTCCTCCTCGGCGATCCACCGGGCGAGTCCGGTGCAGAGGAACGCCTTCGCGGCGTAGTAGATGTCGGCGCCCGCAAAGGCGTTCGCGTACGCCCGGGCGCGGGCCCGAACGTCGTCCTCGTCGAGGAATACCGCCGGCGTGCCGTGCTCGGCAGCGAGGTCGGGAAGCGCGACGCCGCCGAGCTGCAGCGCGCCGTCGACTCGTCGGGCCGATGTCGGCCAGATCGCGGGATCGAGGTCGTTGAGGTCCGGCGGTGCGGCGAACGGCACGGCCTCCGGCAGGACGTCGGCGTGCCGGGGGCCGGCCGGGTGCGCCGAGCGGCTCATGGTTCTCCTGCCTCGCGGTGGCCCTCGCTCATCGCGTGGTCACATCCGTTCCGGGGCAGAGACGCCCAGCAAGGCCAGACCGTTGGCCAGCACGACCCGGGTGGCCTCGCAGAGCCACAACCGGGCGTGCGTCAGCGGCGTGACCGGGTCGTCGCCCATCGGCAGCACGCGACACGTGTCATAGAAGCGGTGGTAGACCCCGGCCAGGCTCTCCAGGTAATGGGCCACCCGGTGCGGCGCCCGCAGCTCGGCCGAGGACGCGACCACCCGTGGGAATTCGCCGAGCGCGCCGAGCAGGTCGACCTCGCGATCGTGATCCAACAGTGCCAACTCCGGTTCGTCAGCGCGCACGATCCCCATCTCGGCGGCGTTGCGCTGCAGCGACGACAGCCGGGCGTGGGCGTATTGCACGTAGTAGACCGGGTTGTCGTTCGACCGACGCGCCCAGAGATCGAGGTCGAGGTCGATCGTCTGATCTGTGGAGTAACGGGCCAGCGCGTAACGGGCCGCATCCACGCCGATCGCGTCGACGAGGTCGGAGAGCAGGAGCACGTTGCCGGCGCGCTTGCTCATCCGGACCGGCTCGCCGTCCTTGACCAGGTTGACCAGCTGCCCGATGAGGATGTCCAGCGTCTGGTCCGGGTCGTCGCCGAAGCAGGTGGCCATCGCCCGCATTCGGTTGATGTAGCCGTGATGGTCGGCGCCGAGCATGATCACAAGCTTGTCGAAACCGCGCTCGCGCTTGTCTAGGTAGTACGCGCAGTCGGCCGCGAAATATGTCCACTCGCCGCTGCCGCGGACCAGGACGCGGTCGCGGTCGTCGCCGTAGTCGGTGGTCCGCAGCCAGGTGGCTCCATCAGCCTCGTAGACGTTCCCCTGCTGGCACAGCCGCGTCAGCGCGGCGCCGAGTTCGCCGCGACCGTGCAGGTCGCGCTCGTTGAAGTAGACATCGAAAACGACGCCGAATCCGGCGAGTGACTCGCGGATCTCAGCGAACATCAACTCCACCCCGTCACGGCGGAAGACCTCGGTCTGCTCGGTCTGCGGCAGACCCAGCACATCGGGGTTGCGCGCGACGACCGCGGCGGCGATCTCGTCGACGTACTCGCCCGCGTAGCCGTCCTCCGGGACAGGGCGGCCGTTGGCGAGCTCGCGCAGCGTTCGGGCGAACCGCTCGATCTGGCTGCCGGCGTCGTTGAAGTAGTACTCGCGGGTGACCTCGCCGCCTGCGGCTTCCAGCAGCCGAGCCAGCGCGTCGCCGACCGCCGCCCAGCGCACCGCCCCGATATGCACCGGCCCGGTGGGGTTCGCCGAGACGAACTCCAGGTTCAGCCGCTGGCCGCGCAGGGAATCGCCGCGCCCGTAGGCTGGTCCTGCTTCGACGATGGTGCGGGCGAGTTGCCCGAGTGCCGCCGGGGCGAGAGTGATGTTCAGGAAACCCGGTCCCGCGACGTCGACCCTGGCGATGCCGTCGATCTTGCGCAGCCGCACTGCCATGGACTCGGCGACCTCACGGGGCGGCTTGCCCGCTGGCCTGGCCAGCCGCAGTGCGACGTTGGTCGCGTAGTCGCCGTGCTCGCGGACCTTCGGCCGCTCGACGACGACCTCCTCCGGCGGCGAGCCGGTGAAGTCGCCGGCCTCTAGGCAGTCGGACACCGCCGATCGCACGGCGTCAGCCAGCTCGGCGGGGTTCACCTGAGGAATCCTAGTGCGCTGTGAGGTGGGGATTTGCCGGCGCTGCGTCGCGCTCAGCGCTCTTGCCGAGCCGCGTGTGCTGCGGTGCGGCTGCTAGGCTTTCCCGGTTTCCAGGGCCAGCGTCGCGCGGCCTGACGGCCCCCGTAGCTCAGGGGATAGAGCACCGCCCTCCGGAGGCGGGAGCGCAGGTTCGAATCCTGCCGGGGGCACCACCGTGCAGGTCCGACATTGTAGGGCTGCAGGCGTTTCTGGACCGCATCCATGATCGCGAATTCGGCCGCAGTATGCGATTGCCGACGCCGGCGGACTGGCCCGGTGCGACATCGACGAACTCGACCGCGAGCAGCGGCGAATCTTGCAAACGCGACGGCCGCTACGCAACCCCACTCGAGCTGATCGCGGACCGCTTAACGTGATCAAGTTCCACGCGGAATCGCAAGACGAAAACCGGGCAGCGCTGTTCGGCATCGCCGCCGGGGTCCTGACCTACATAGGCACCAGGAAGCTGCCCGAGGCGGTGCTGGCCGGGGGGCGGCGCCTTTGCTGCGTGCCTGCTCGGTCTCCACCAACTCGTCGAACGGATTCAACAGGCGACAGCGCTTCGCTTGTTACCTTCGCTGTCGAAGCCTCTCGACCACATCTGATGGACTCGATGGCTGACCACGAGCGAAGCTTCAGCGACCTGAGACGATTCTTACCGCCGCCGCACCGAGATGTTGATTACTCACACAACGCATGCAACGATGCGTTGTGTGAGTACCGCGCCGCCTCCGCTTGCGCCGATCTTTCGCAGCGACACCCAGCTGCAGATCCTCGGCGCGACGTATCTCGAGCCCGAGCGGCACTTCACCATTCCGGAGCTCGTCGAACGGTCGAGCCGTCCTCAGCCTACGGTCGCGCGCGAGGTTGAGCGACTCGTCGAAGCAGGGCTGCTCGAGACCAGGCTACGAAGTGGTCGGCGCAGTGTCTGGGCGAACACCACCTCTCCGATCTTCGATGAGCTGCACTCGATCTTGCTCAAGACCATCGGCCCTAAGGCGGTCTTGGAGAACCAGTTCCGCGGACTGCGCGGCATCGACCGTGCCCTGATCTACGGCTCGTGGGCGCGCCGCTACAACGGTGAAGCGGGCCCCCTCCCGCAAGACGTCGACCTGATGGTCATTGGCACCGGTGATGTCGGCGAGATTCGCGCGGAAGCCGACAGCGCCTCCCGCAAGCTCGGCCGTGACGTCAACGTCTCGGTGCTGACGCCGGAGGAATGGGACAGCAGGCAGACTGGCTTCGTCGCGCACCTGAAGTCCGAACCGCAGGTCGAACTGGACCTGCTGCGATGACGCTGCCTCGCGCCGTAGCCACCCTGATCACCGCGCGGCGCATCGAGCAGGTACCTGCCGATCGCGCGAGTGCACTGGTGCGTCTGACGCGTGCCGAGGAGAAGCTCGACGCGGCGCGCAAGATCGCCGCCATCGATGTCGAGGTCGCGTACGTGACCGGCTACGACGCGACGCGCATCGCGGTGACCGCGCACATGCTCGCCGCCGGTTACCGGGTGCGCGCCGTCGCCGGCGCTCACGAGGCAGTTGGCATTTACGCCGAGCCGTGATCGCCAGCCCCAAGCGCACGCGAGTTCCAGCGGATGCGGCGCCGGCGCAATACGGCCGAGTACGAGGACATCGCGATCGGCCGCGCCGAGCTCACCGCCGATCTCGCCCACGCCGAGGCGATCATCGAGGCCGTTCGAACTGCGCTCTGATCGCGCACGTCCAAGTCGATTCGAACAGCGCACTGCCGGGAAACACTGACCAACGATCTTCAAAAGCGCCGAGATCGCTCGGCGGAGGCGGGAGCGCAGGTTCGAATCCTGCCGGAGGACCCGGGCCTGAAGGCCGCGAGAATCCGTGCTGGCGAGGACCGCGACCACGACGCCAACCACGGCCGCGACGCAATGCTCGACGGCGGTGGCCGGCGCGCTGAGGAAGGCGTCGACGGCCAGGCTGACCAGAATCACAATGCTGAGCAGCCACGACCGGCGCACCCAACAGAGCCCGGCGGCGGCACCCACGACCAGGCAGGACGTGCCGAAGTCCGGCCGCGACAGGACGTCGGAGTGTCCGATGGCCGGCGCGAAGATCGCAACCACGGCTGTCGAGAGCACCTGACTGGCAAACACGCAGACGAGCATGATCCGCGCCCCGACGCGCACCTCGAGCGCGGCGAAGAGCACCGCCGCCATCAGCAGCGTCCACAACCACTGCGGCCAGCTCTGCGCCAGCAGCCCACTGACCGGCAGCTTCCACCACGCACCGCGGTAGAAGTCCGCGCCCCGATAGGCGAACGCACCGCCGGCCGCGTGCTGGATCGGGCTGGGCAGCCGGGCGGCCGCGGTGGCCACCAGGCTCGCCGCCGCGAGCGCGAGGCTGGCCGGCACTGCGCGCCACACGCCGACCGTCCGCACCCGATCCGCGACCGGTGCAAACTGATCCACCCACCACGCCCGGTGCCCGGGCACCAATGTCAGCACGCTCACCCCGACGATTCTGCTGACGCCTCCAGCGGATGTCTCTCGGTTAACCACCCATCCTCAGGCACGCCGTGATCACGGGATTGAGCGAGAATCCTCTCCAAGAGCGGGGTTCTCCGCGGCGCCGAGTTTGACGCCAGTTCTCCGGTGGGTGGTCCGGATCGCAGCGGCCCGTCGTGACGTCAACTCTCTGGCACATAAGGAGGCGGGTCCACGCCCCGGGTGTGCATGGTGTTGCGGATCGGCTTTTGCTCGGAGTCGATGTGTGGCGGCGGGATCCATTCGGGCAGGCCGTCGGTCATGGTCACCCGCCAGCCGCGGCGGGCGAAGTTGCGGTGGTGGTGACCACAGAGCAGGGTGAGGTTGTCGGTCTCGGTCAGCCCGTCATCGAACGAGTCGATGACGTGATGGGCCTGGCACCACGCGGGCGGATAGTCACATCCTGGGAACGAACACCCGCCATCCCGGACGCCCAGCGCGATCCGCTGCCCGGCCGACGCGGTGCGCCGGGCGCGACCGTAGTCCAGGATGCCGCCGGTGGTGTCGCGCAGGACGGTGTAGATGCTGGCTTGGTCGGCCAGGCGCAGCGCGTCGCGGACCGGGACCAGCCCGCCGTGCCCGGTGCTGGCGTAGCCGTGGCCGGTGTGGGCCTGGTCGGGGGTCAGGGTGAACAGCACGGTGGCCGGGGTGCCGCCGCAGTCGGGCAGCGTCCCTGCGCGCAGCAGCCGCTGCGCGCAGTCGGCCAAGGCGTCGTGCAGCCGCTGCCCGGCGGTGCGGGTGTCCGGGCCGTCGGCGTCGGTGGGGCGGGGCGCGGCGAGCGGGTCGAGCACCGCCTGCCACATCGCCAGGGATTCCGGGGTCAGATGGGCGCGGAGTTCGCCGGTGCCGTCCCGGTTCGGGTCAGCGCCGCGTGCCGGGTCCGCTGCCGGTCGGCGTGCTCGGTGAGGGTGCCGTCCGGGTCCAGGTGTGCGGTGATCAGCGCGGCCAGCTTGGCCAGCAGGTCGGGGTCGAACTGTGCGGCGTCGCCGACCAGCCGCTGCTCGACGGCGGGCCCGTGTTCGAGCTGCACCGCGGCGGGCAGCCGTTGCACGCAGCGGGTGATCACCCGCGCCTGCTCCGGGCTGATCGCGCCGTCGGCTTGCGCCGCGGCCACGGCCGGGAAGATCGGGGCGAGCGGCTCGCCGCTGACCGCGCGGCGCGGGCCGAGGTCCACCGCCGCGGCGTAGCGAGCGGTCGCCTCCCGGGCCGAGAGCCGCAGCGTCTCGCGGAGCAGCGTCTTGGTGTCCCGGCAGCCGCGCTCGCCGGCCACCCCGCGGCTGTCCAGTTCGGCGATCAGCCGATGGTCGTGCACCGGCAGCCGCCGCCGCTGCACCTCCACCCCGCGCAGCAACGCCAGCAGATGGTCCGGAGCCAGTGCGGTGAGGCTGAGCTCGGTCAGGTCATCGACCACCTCCGACAGCCGGCCGAGGATCTCCTCGACCGGGTCGGCGACGTCGACTGACATGCCTCAAGTGTATCGAACACGTGTTCGCAGCGCAAGAGATTTGCCCAGCGGGATAAGGCGAATCTCTGCGTCAGAGTGAGCGGTCCGAATCCCGAGCGGAACGCGCAACCGCCGGTAAAACCAGACGCCAGCGATGCCCGCCGCTCACTCGACGGCCGCCTCCGCCGGGGCTACCACTTCGCGGTGCAGGATCTTGCCGGTGGGCCCGGTGGGCAGCGAGTCGACCAGCCACACTTGCCGGGGATACTTGTACGCGGCGACGCGCTGCTTGCAGAACTCGCGCAGCTCTTCCGCCGTAGCGCTTCGGCCGGGTGCGAGCATGACGGCGGCCCCGACCTCCTCGCCCAGCCGGGAGTGCTTCAGCCCGATGACCGCCACCTCGGCGACCGCGGGGTGCTGATGCAGCACCTCCTCGATCTCGCGGGGGTAGACGTTGTAGCCGCCGCGGATGATCAGGCGCTTCTTGCGGTCGACGATGTACAGGTAGCCGTCTTCGTCGGCGCGGGCCAGGTCGCCGGTGCGCAGCCAGCCGTCCGGGATCGTCTCGGCGGTCGCCTCCGGCCGGCGCCAGTAGCCCTTCATCACGTTCTCGCCGGCCACCGCCAGCTCCCCGACCTCACCGACCGGGACGTCGCTGCCGTCCTCGGCCACGATTCGCACCCGGACCCCCGCGATCGGCCGGCCGATGGAGCCGACCTTGCGCGGCTGGTCGGGATGGTTGAACGACACCACCGGCGAGGTTTCCGACAGCCCGTACCCTTCGAGGATGGTGGCGCCGAAGGTCTCCTCGAACGCGCGGAGCACCTCCACCGGCAGCGCCGCGCCGCCCGAGACGCAGGTACGCAGGCTGTTGGTGTCGTAGCCGGCCGCGCCGGGAGCATGCAGGATGTCCGAGTACATGGTCGGCACGCTTTCGAAGATCGTGACCTGCCGGGCGGCGATCAGCTCCAGCGCGTCCTCGGCGCGGAAGCGGGGCAGCAGCGCCAGGCACGAGCCGGCGATGACGGCGGCGTTGAGCGCGCAGGTCAGACCGAACACGTGAAAGAGCGGCAGGCACCCCATGATCACGTCCTGCTCCGTGGCGTAGAGCAGGGTTTCCCGGGTGACCCGGGCGTTGCTGGCCATGCTGTGGTGGGTCAGCTCGGCGCCCTTCGGCTCCCCCGTAGTCCCGGAGGTGTAGAGGATCACCGCGGTGTCGTCGTCGGCCCGCTCGACCGGCTCGGCCGGCGGCTCGACGCCGGCCAGCTGCTCCGCGTCCAGGCCCAGGGCATCGACCACCACGCAGTCCGCGCCGGCCTCCCCGGCACCCTCGCGGGCGGCGTCCGCGCAGGCGTCGACCGCGAACAGCAGCCGCGCGCCGGAGTCGGAGAGGTAGTACGCCACCTCGCGACCCGCCAGCAACGGGTTCATCGGCACCACCGTGCACCCGGCGAACAGGGCCGCGTAGTAGAGCAGCGCGAACGCCGGGACGTTCGGCAGCATCAGCCCGACCCGGTCGCCGAGGCTGGCGCCGCGGGCGCGCAGGAACCCGGCCCCAGCCTGTGCCCGGTCGAGGAACTCCCGGTAGGTCAACTCCTGCTCGCCCATCGCCAGCGCCGGGCGATCCGGATGCCGCTGCGCCGTGCTGACCAGATTGTTCGCCAGGTTCATCGCGTTTCCTTTCGGTGTTGAGTCAGGTGAAGGCGGAGACGCCGGTGATGTCCCGGCCGACGATCAACGTCTGGATCGTCTCGGTGCCCTCGAAGGTGTGCACGGCCTCGATGTCGGCCATGTGCCGGATCACGTGGAAGTCGAGCAGGATGCCGTTGCCGCCGAGCAGGTCCCGTGCCTCGGCCAGCACCGTCCGCGCCTTGGACGTGTTGTGCATCTTGGCCAGCCCCGCCAGCGTCGCCGCGTCCTCGCCGCGTTCGGAAAGCCGGCCGATCTGCACGCAGTACAGCTGCATCGCGGTCACGTCAGCGAGCATGTTCACCAGCCGCTGCTGGATGATCTGGAAGCTCACCAGAGGCTTGCCGAACTGCTTCCGACGCTTGGCATAAGTCAGCGCCGCGTCGAATCCTGCCACCGCATGGCCCAGCGCCATCCAGGCGCACGCGCCGCGGGTGCCGGTGAGCACCGCGGCGGCGTCCTTGAACGTGTTCGCGCCCGGCAGCTTGGCCTCCGCGGGCAGCCGCACGTCGTCGAAGCCCAGCTCCGCCTGCCACACCGCGCGCAGCGACCCCTTGCCTTCGATGAGCCGCGCGGTGAACCCAGGGGTGTCCTTCTCCAGCAGGAACCCCTTGACCTGCCCGTCGTCGGTGTCACGGGCCCACACCACGACCACGTCCGCGATGCTGCCGTTGCCGATCCACTTCTTCGCGCCGTTGAGTACGTAGTCGTCGCCGTCGCGGCGCGCGGTGCTCTCCAGCGCGATCGAGTCCGACCCGTGATCGGGTTCGGTGAGCGCGAACGCGCCCAGCTTCTCCAGCCGGGCCATCGCCGGCAGCCAGAGCTGCTTCTGCTCCTCCGAGCCATGCATGGCGATCGACTGCATCGCGAGTCCGGCCTGCACGCCGAGGAAGGTGCCCAGGCTGCCGTCGCCGCGGGAAAGCTCCATGCACACCAGCCCGGCCGACAGCCGGTCCATCTCCGGGCACCCGTAGCCCTTGATCCCGTCGCCGACGATCCCGACGGCGGCGAGCTTCTCGATCAGCGGCCAGGGAAACTCGGCCCGCTCCCAGTAGCCGTTGATCACCGGCAGTACCTCGGACTCGACGAAGGCGCGGGTCCGATCGAGGTAGCCCTTCTGCTGCGCGCTGAGCTGCTCCTTGATCAGGTAGTAGTCGGTTCCGAGCGCCGCGCCGACGCCCACGCTGAGATCCATCGCCACCTCCACGCTGCCTAGTGGTCATCCTCGTCGAGAAACGCGTCCACCACCGGCGCCAGCTCATCCGCCTCGGTGACCAGGCCGAGGTGGCCGCCCGAGTAGACGCGCAGCCGCCCGTGCGGCAGAAGCCTCGCCATGATCCGGCCGTTGGCCACCGGGACGATCGGATCGTCGTCGCCCGTCAAGATCAGCGTGGGTTGTCGGATGAACGGCAGGAACGGCAGGCTGGTCCACCCCGACCCGGCGAGCAACTGGTAGAGGTAGCCGCGCCGCGGCCCGACCCGGGTGGCCGCATGGAGCAGCTCCATGACCCGCTGCGGGTCGTCGCGGGCGCTGCCGCCGTACATCTCGCCGGCCACCCGTCGCACGTACTCCGGATCGCGATGCCGTCGCGGGCTCAGCATCCGCGCCAGCACCGCCGGATGCCCGGGCACCATGACGCTGCCGGTCCCCGTCGCCACCAGCACCAGCCGGTGGCACCGGCGCGGATACAGCAAGGCGAACTGCTGAGCCAGCGCGCCGCCCCACGAGATGCCCAGCACGTCCGCGCGCCTATACCCCAGGTCCGTCAACAGCCGCGCCAGGGTTCGGGCCAGCTCCGGCAACCGGTACGGCCGCCCCGGCAAAGGCGATCCACCCACTCCGGGCACGTCGAACCGCACCACCTCGCGTCGCGGATCCAGCGCCGCCACCAGCGGATCGAGCGCCTCCAGGCTGATCCCGATGCCGTTGCACACCACCAGCGGCGTCGTACCGCCGTCGCCGGGACGGGTGTTCACGCGCACCGGCTGGCGGCCGACCAGCGCCGTGGTCGTCTGCAACCGGGTGGCCGTACCCGGGCCGCTGGGCATCAGCGATCCAACACGTAGCTGCCGGGGGCCGGTTCGACCGGCGCGAACCGCGCGGAACCCAGGCTTTGCGGCACTTCGACCTGCGCCCCGCCCCGTTCGGCCAGCCACTCCGCGTAGTCCGGCCACCAGGACCCGGTGACCGTCTCGGCCTCGGCGATCCAGGCGTCCGGGTCTGCCGGATGCTGTTTGCCGACCTGGAAGCGCGCCTTCTCGTTGCCGGGCGGATTCACCATGGCCGCGATATGCCCCGACGTGGAGAGCACGAACCGGCTACGGCCACCGAGCAGCTGCGTGGTGGCGTAGCAGGACCGCCATGGGCAGAGGTGGTCGGCTATGCCCGCGATCAGGTAAGAGTCGACGTCGACGGTGGAGAGATCCACCGGAGTGCCCAGCAAGGACACCCCGCCCGGCTTGGTCATTGTGTTGTCCTGCGCGGCGGTGACGAAGTCGGCGTGCAGTCCGGCGCTCATCCGGGTCGTGTCCGCGTTCCAGTAGAGGATGTCGAACGGTGCCGGGCTGCGGCCGGCGAGATAGTTGTTCACCCAGTAGTTCCAGACGAGGTCGTTCGGCCGCAACCAGGCGAAGATCTCGGCCAGCGAGCGCCCGTCGAGGTACCCGCGGACCCGGGACGATGCGATCGCCGCGCGCGCCGTGTTGCGGTCGAGCATCGCCCGCGTCGTCCCTGCCCTGGACTGGTCGAGCACGGACACCGCGAGCGTCAGGCTCGCCACCGTCGCAAGCCGCCCGGTATCAGCCAGGTGCGCCGCGGTCATCGCGGCCAGGATGCCCCCCGAGCAGATGCCCAGCAGGTGGCTCTCCTCCGCCCCGGTGACCGCCCGCGTGGCCTCCATCGCCTCCAAGATCGCTGCGCCGTAGGTGTCGAAGTTCCAGTCCCGGTGGCGCGCATCGGGGTTGCGCCACGACATGAGGAACACCTGCTGCCGCTGGCTCACCAGGTACTCGACCATGCTTCGCCCGGGCGCCAGGTCGGTGATGTAGTACTTGTTGATCGTCGGCGGCACGAGCAGCAGCGGTACCGCCTGCACCGTCGGCGTCTGCGGTTGGTACTGGATCAGCTCGAACACCGGCGTCCGCAGCACCACCGCGCCCGGCGTGATTGCCAGGGACTCCCCGACCTCGAACGCGTCGGGTTCCACCATCGTCGGCACGCGCGGCGGGCTTGCCATGTCCCGCGCGAAGTTGCGCACGCCGCGCAGGACGTTGCCACCGCCGGTGTCGATCAACGCCTTCCAGCCCACCGGACTCAGCAGCGGATTGTTGCTCGGCGCGACCGCCTGCACCGCGTTGTCCAGCGCGAACGTCAGCCGCTCGCGATCCGCCCACGACAGCTCGGCGTCCGCCAGCAGGCCCTGTGCCGCCTGCTCGAATGCCAGGTAGGCCTGCACCGTCCGGGCCAGCAGCGGGTTGTCCCGCCACGCCGGATCGGCGAAGCGCCGGTCGCGCTTTGACGGGGCGAGGGTCGACTCACCCGCGGCGACCCGTGCCAGTTCCACCGCGAAGTCCGCCAGCCGCCGGCCCGGACGGCTCGGCCGGCTGAGCAGACTGCGCACCGCGCGGACACCGGCCTGCCCCGGAAGGAGTCGCCCGGCCGGTCCCAGCGCGGCGTCGGCCAGCAGGAAGTCCAGCGCCCCGGCTGCCCCGGCGAGCTCTTCGGGATCCGACCCGTTCGCGGTCTGGCTGCCCATCGACTCACCTCGCCGGTTTCGCAGGTCGCCCCTCGACGCGAAGGCGCAGCCTGATCCTCCCACCGGCGACGAGACTGCGTCGACCATGCGGTCGTACATGGGCCGTGGACGCGGGCTGCGTACTCTCGACGTCGACACCCGCGTCCACCTCGGCCGTGAGACTGATGCCGATGCTGCACCACCACCGTCGTGAACCGGACCCGGCCTCGCCCGATGCGGTCGATCGCGAGATCGGCCTGGTGATCCGCGAAGCCGCCGCGCGGGTGCGAACGGTCGAGGAGCTCGTCCAGCGTTGCAAGGACGACACCTGCCCCGGTTCGGAGCTCGCACGCGACGGCGGCCGCATCATGATCGATTACGCGCACCTCAGGCAGCGGCTGGAGCGACTGCCGCAGACGCCGCGCGTGCAGCACGTCGCCGAGCTGCTCAACTTCGAGCAGACGCTGCTGCACCAGGCACTGCTCTATGCCTTCCGTCCGGAGTCCCCCGACAAATGGCGCCTGCTCGCCGATCTCGGCGGCGGGCGAGGGGCACCGTCGGAGGACCTCGAGCGCCTCGCCGCCGAGTCGGGCCCTTGTTGATGTTGGACTTGTGGCGGATATTCGACCATTAGTCCAACATCAACACCGAGCTGGAGCGAGAGCCACGTCGGCTCCGCGGCACGGAAAGGCGGGTTCATGGCCAAGCTCTGGGAGAAGTCCGAGCAACGCCGCGTTCAGCGCTTCTACGCCGGCTCCGACGAGCGGTTCGAGGCGGTGCGCCCGCGGCCCGACCTGCCGCCGGGCACCGACCTGCTGCCGCAGATCGAGCACGTCGTGGTGCTGATGATGGAAAACCACTCGTTCGACAGCTACTTCGGCATGCTCGGAAAAGGCGACGGCCTGCCGGTCGACCCCGCCACCGGAGCGCCAAGCAGTGCGAACGCCCGCGCCGACGGCAGCCTCGTGCGATCGTTCGAAATGCGCAGGACCGGCCAGCTGCCGGACGCCCCGACACAGAGCTGGCATGCGAGCCACATCCAGTACGGCGAAGGCCGCAATGATGGCTTCGTTGCCAGCATCGAATGCACCGTCGATCCCGCGACTCCCGAACAGATCGAGGTGCCGATGGGCTACTGGACCGAGCGGCAGCTGCCGTTCTATGCCAGCCTCGCTCGAACGTTTCCTGTCGCCGACCGGTGGTTCTCCTCCTGCCTCGGGCCGACATTCCCCAATCGTCGGTTCCTGATCGCCGGTACCGCCGACGCGCTGATCGACGACCTGCCGTTTGGGATGGTGGGGTATCCGCACGCCGGAACCATCTTCGACCTGCTCACCCGCAACGACATCAGCTGGGCGAACTACCACGACGTCGCGGCGTTGCGCATTCACAGCAAGCGGGTACTCGGAACCGCCACGCTCGTCGCGGCGCGCCGGGCGATGATCGCCATCGGCAAGGTGTTCCCGAAGGTGCTGCACTCCGCGCTGGGCAACCTGCAATTCACCGCCGACCTGTATCCCTTGGGCCTGGCGAGCGCGCACGGTCGCCTGCACAGCCTGGACCGCTTCTTCCGCGACGTCGATGCCGGGACGCTGCCGGCATTCAGCCTCGTCGACCCGAACTTCGAGAGATTCTCCGAGGAGAACCCGCAGGATGCGCAGGACGGCGAGGCGTTCGCCGCCGAGGTGATCAACCGGGTCATGCACGGGAACAAGTGGTCGACGACGGTGCTCATCTGGCTCTACGACGAGCCGGGCGGCTACTACGACCACGTCGCTCCGCCGCGCGCCGAGCCGCCGGATGACAAGGAGGGGCGCAGCCTGCTGCAGGCGCCCGGCTGGGTGCGGGCGGTGGCGCTGCGCCTGCTGCGCAAGCCGCCGAACTACCTTCGGGCGATCGACGAGTGGCCTGACCGGCGCTACGACCGGTACGGGTTCCGCGTGCCCGCGGTGATCGTGTCGCCCTACGCGAAGCCGGACTTCGTCGACTCCACCGTGTACGACCACACCTCGGTGCTCAAGCTCCTCGAACAGAAGTGGAACCTGCCCTCGCTGACCCGGCGCGACGCCGCGGCGACCGCACCGCTGAACTGCCTCGACTTCGACCACGCGCACTTCGCCGAGCCGCCCGCGCTGGCCGCGCCGGCGCGCCGGTGGACGTCGGCCGGCGTCGTCGCGCGCGGCAGCATCGACAGGGCCGCGCCGGTCAGTCCGTGACCCGCCGCAGTGCGGTCAGCTGACCATCCGCAGCGTCCAGAAGTCCGCCGAGAGGGTGCTGTCGGTGAGGTAGGCGTAGGGCATGGTGAAGTAGCCGTCCATCCCCCATGTGGTGCCCCACGAGTTGCGCACGGTGAACCGTTGCGACGCGTCGTCGTAGCCGACCGCGACCACGGCATGCCCGCCGAGAACGGTCTCGCCCGTGGTCGGCATGGGCACGACGCCGGTCTTGGCCACCCCCGGCGTCTCGAAGCTGTCGTAGACGGTGAAACCGAACACGACCGGATAGCCCTCGGCCAGGCAGCCCTTGAGCTGGGCGAGCGACTGCGGCACCCGTGAGTAGCTCGTCGCGCGGTTCTGCTTGGCCGCCGTGTAGCACGCCGCCCCGGGCTGGCTGGTGAATTGGGTGATGTCGTAGGGCCACTCGTCCTCGGTGCACACGCCCTGCTTGACGAGCGTCTTTACGCCGTCGCGGATCTGCGCTCCGCTGTCGGTTCCGACGGTTCCCTCGATGCGCCGTTCGTTGTAATAGATGAACAGCCGCGACGGGGTGAAGTCGGCGAGGCCCTGCTTGCGAAGGTCGAACTCGAACGCGCCAGACAGCGCGTTGGCCGTGCAGCTGCCGAGCTTGCCCTGGTCGAACACCGGGCAGCACTCCGGCCGGAGGTCCACCGAGGGCGGCGGCGCGGTCAGCGTCGCCGGCGGCGTCGAGTAGATGCGGTCACGCGCGTCGGGCAGGTCACGCACCCACCCGTAGCGGGCCACGGAGCGACGGGTCGGCTCGTCCGATGCGCCATCGGCTGTGTCGTCAGTCATGGCGCACACAATCCCGTACCGAAGCGCGCCGGTAAAGGCTTGACCCGCAGCGCTGCCCGAACAGGCAGGCAAGCTGGTAGGGCGCTGAGCGCCGCCCGTCGAAACGGCACGACCTGCGGCTGCGTCCGTGTTTGGATACCTGAGTGAGCCAGAGCTATGGGGTGACCCCTGCGCCGGCCACCCAGCCGACCGGCTACGGCGTCGAGCCGCACGCGGGGCAGATCGTGGTGCAGGAGCTGACCAAGGTCTTCGGTGGCAAGGTGCGGGCCGTCGACCGGCTGACGTTCACCGTCGAGCCGGGCTCGGTTACCGGCTTCCTCGGTCCGAACGGCGCCGGCAAGACGACCACCCTGCGCATGCTGCTCGGCCTGGTGCATCCGACAGCCGGGCGGGCGACCATCGGTGGCCTGGCTTATCACGACATCCGCGACCCGCTGCGCGTCGTCGGCGCCGCGCTCGAGGCGGCGAGCTTCCATCCGGCGCGAACCGGCCGCAACCACCTGCGCATCCTCTGCGCGGCCGCCGGCATCGCCGACCGGCGCGCGGACGAGGTGCTCGACCTGGTCGGCCTGGGCGACGCGGCCGGGCGCAAGGTCAGGGGCTATTCGATGGGGATGCGCCAGCGGCTCGCGCTCGCCGCTACCCTGCTGGGCGACCCTCGCGTGCTCATCCTCGACGAGCCGGCGAACGGCCTCGACCCGGAAGGTATCCGCTGGCTACGTGGCTTCTTCCGGCACCTGGCCGGTGAGGGGCGCACGGTGCTGGTCTCCAGCCACCAGCTCAACGAGGTCGAGGAGTTCGCCGACCGGGTCGTGATCCTCAACCGCGGGCAGCTGGTGCGGGCCGGCTCCATCGCCGAGCTCACCAAGGGCACCGACGTCGTGGTGGTGCGCTCTCCCGACATCGGCGCCCTGGCCCGCGCGCTGGCCGAGCGCGGCGTCAGGCCGGATCAGCCCGACCCGGCCACGCTGCGCATCCGCGGTTGCGATATCGCCGAGGTGGGCCACCTGGCGTTCGTCGCCGGCGTCGAGCTGCACGAACTCAGCGTCGAGCGGTTCGACCTCGAGCAGCTGTTCTTCTCGCTGACCCAGGGCCAGTACGCGGGCGTGCCGATGGGCGGCTACCCGGTGCAGCCGCCCGGTGTGCCTCTGCAGGGACCCGCGCCGACCCAGGGAGGTACGCCGTGGGCGGGCTGATCAAGTCAGAGTTCCGAAAGCTCATCACGACCCAGGTGTGGTTCTGGCTGCTGCTCGCCACGCTGGCGCTCACCGCGCTTGGCGTAGTCGCCCAGCTCGCACCGAGCGATGCCGTGCACAACACTCCCCACGACATTCGCACCGTGTTCACCACGGCGGACAATGCCTACATCGCGGTGTTCGTGCTCGGTGTGCTCAGCGTGACCACTGAGTTCCGCTATCAGACGATCACCCCGACGGTGCTTGCCACGCCGTCGCGGTGGGCGCTGGTCACCGCCAAGATGATCACGTACGCGATCGCAGGGGCGGTCTACGCGACGCTGTGCGTCCTCCTGCAGATCGCGATGGCCCTGCCGTGGCTGTCGGCCAAGGGCTTCAGCGTGTCGCTCGGCGACTACGGGATCCCCGGTGCCCTGGCCGGCGTGTTCGCCGTCGTCGCGCTGTTCGGCATCGTCGGGATGGGCATCGGTGCGCTGTTGCGCAACCAGATCGTCGCGGTGACGATCGGCGTGGTGTTCCTGCTGATCCTGCAGAACCTCGTGCTGATCATTCCGGTCGTCAAGCACGCCTATCCGTACCTGCCGGGCGGCGCCGACGCGGCGATCCTCGGAACGGTGGCCGACCGAACGGTCAACGACGTGCACCTGCTGCCGACCGCCGGCGGCGTGGTGGTGCTGCTGCTGTGGGCCTTTGTCCCGGCCATCCTCGGCGCCAGCCTGACCCTCAACCGCGACATCACCTGAGCCGCGCGCCGGCGTAACCTGAGAGGCCGGGTAAGCAGCAGACCTCTCGACATCGAGAGACGACGAAGGCGGCCGTAGAACGTGGCGACGACGGACCAGTCGAGAACCAGTCGATCCACCCCTTCGATCGGCGGCGACTTCGGTGCCAACGAGTGGCTCGTCGAGGAGATGTACGAGCGCTACCGGGCCGATCCGGAAAGCGTCGACGCCGCCTGGCACGACTTCTTCGAGGACTACCGCCCGGCGGCGACGACCGAGGCACCGCCCGCGGTCCCCGCTCCGGAGGCGCGCCAGCGCAAACCCGCCGCCGAGCACGACACCGGCCAGCCTCCGACGCCGCCCGCCGCGGCAGCCGCGGACCGGGCGGCTGACGAGCGCCGGGCGAAGGGTGGCGACGCGTCGACCGAGGGGCACCGGGCGTCGACCAAGGCCGACGCCTCGGGCAAAGCCGACGGCGCCACCAAGTCCGAGCGTGCGGGCAAGGCGGAGGCCGCGCGCAAGGCGGCCGCGGGCAAGGCCGAGGGCGCGGGCGCGGGCAAGGCCGAGGGCGGCGAGACGATCCAACTGCGGGGCGCGGCCGCTCGAGTGGTCGCGAACATGAACCAGTCGCTGTCCGTGCCCACCGCCACCAGCGTGCGCGCCGTCCCGGCCAAGCTGATCGCCGACAACCGGCTCGTGATCAACAACCACCTGCGCCGGTCGCGCGGCGGCAAGGTGAGCTTCACCCACATCGTCGGGTACGCGGTGGTCAAGGCGGTCGCCGACCACCCGGAGATGAACAACCACTTCGCCGAGATCGACGGCAAGCCGACGCTGGTCACCCCCGAGCACGTCAACTTCGGGCTGGCCATCGACCTGCCGGGCAAGGACGGCGCGCGCTCGCTCGTCGTCGCGAGCATCAAGGCCGCCGAGGCGATGGGCTTCGCCGCGTTCTGGAGCGCGTACGAGGACATCATCCGCCGCGCCCGCAACGGCAAGCTCACCGCCGATGACTTCGCCGGGACGACGATCAGCCTGACCAACCCGGGCACCATCGGCACGAACCACTCGGTGCCGCGGCTGATGGCCGGGCAGGGCACGATCGTCGGCGTCGGCGCAATGGAATACCCCGCCGAGTTCAGCGGGATGAGCGAGGAGCAGATCACCGAGCGGGCGATCAGCAAGATCATGACTCTGACGTCGACGTACGACCACCGGATCATCCAGGGCGCGCAGTCCGGCGAGTTCCTGGGCCGGATCCACAAGCTGCTGCTGGCCGACGTGTTCTACGACGAGATCTTCGCCTCGCTGCGCATCCCGTACGAGCCGGTCCGCTGGCTGGTCGACCGTGAGTTCCACCACGAGGGTCAGATCGACAAGGCCGCCCGGGTCATCGAGCTGATCAACGCCTACCGCACCAACGGCCATCTGATGGCCGACACCGACCCGCTCGAGTACACCGTCCGCAGCCACCCGGACCTCGACATCACCCGGCACGGCCTAACCCTGTGGGACCTCGACCGTGAGTTCTCGGTCGGTGGTTTCGCCGGCGCGAAGCTGATGAAGCTGCGCGACATCCTCGGCGTGCTCCGCGACGCGTACTGCCGCCGGGTCGGCGTCGAGTACATGCACATCACCGACCCCGAGCAGCGGCAGTGGATCCAGCAGCGGGTTGAGATCAAGCACGATCAGCTCGATCGGACTGCACAGCTGCACATTCTCGGCCGGCTCAACGCCGCCGAGGCGTTCGAGACGTTCCTGCAGACCAAGTACGTCGGGCAGAAGCGCTTCAGCCTCGAGGGCGCCGAGACGGTGATCGCGCTGCTCGACGCGGTGCTCGCCGAGTCGGCCGACGCGGGGCTCGACGAGGTGGTCGTCGGCATGCCGCACCGCGGCCGGCTCAACGTGCTCGCCAACATCGTCGGCAAGCCGTATTCGAAGATCTTCAACGAGTTCGAGGGGAACATCGACCCGGGAACCGCCCAGGGCTCCGGTGACGTCAAGTACCACCTCGGGGCCGAGGGCACCTTCCGTGCGCCGAGTGGCAAGGACATCGCGGTCTCGCTCACGGCCAACCCGTCACACCTCGAGGCGGTCGACCCGGTGCTCGAAGGCATCGTCCGGGCGAAGCAGGACAAGCTCAACAAGGGCGAGTCCGGCTTCACCGTGCTGCCGGTCCTGCTGCACGGCGACGCGGCGTTCGCCGGCCAGGGCGTGGTGGCGGAGACGCTCAACCTGTCGCAGCTGCGCGGCTACCGTACCGGCGGCACCGTCCACGTCGTGGTCAACAACCAGGTCGGGTTCACCACGTCGCCGTCCGCGTCGCGGTCGAGCCTGTACGCCACCGACATCGCCCGGATGATCGCCGCGCCGATCTTCCACGTCAACGGCGACGATCCGGAGGCGTGTGTGCGGGTGGCTCGGCTCGCGGTCGCCTATCGGCGGGAGTTCAAGAAGGACGTCGTCATCGACATGCTCTGCTACCGGCGGCGCGGCCACAACGAGGCCGACAACCCGTCGTTCACCCAGCCGGTGATGTACGACATCATCGACAACAAGCGCAGCGTGCGAAAGCTCTACACCGAGGCGCTGGTCGGCCGCGGCGACATCACCATCGACGACGCCGAGGCGGCGCTGAAAGACTTCCGGCAACAGCTGGAGAAGGTCTTCGTCGAGACGCGCAACGCCACCGGCCGCCCCGCGCCCCAGCCGGAGCTGGAGGACCTCTCCCCCGAGCAGGACGTCACCACCGCCATCGGCGTCGAGGTGATCAAGCGCATCGCCGACGCGTACGCGAACCCGCCCGAGGGGTTCACCGTCCATCCGCGGCTCAAGCCGCAGATCGACCGGCGGGTGGCGATGGCGAGCAGCGGCGACGTCGACTGGGCCACCGCCGAGCTGTTCGCGTTCGGCTCGTTGGTGCTGGAAGGCCGGCTGGTGCGCCTCGCCGGGCAGGATTCCCGGCGCGGCACGTTCACCCAGCGGCATGCGGTGCTCGTCGATCGAAAGACCGGCGAGGAGTACACGCCGCTGCGCTACCTGGCGCAGGAGCAGGCGCCGTTCTGGGCCTACGACTCGCTGCTGTCGGAGTACGCGGCGATGGGCTTCGAGTACGGGTACTCCGTCGCGCGCGAGGATGCGCTGGTCTGCTGGGAGGCCCAGTTCGGCGACTTCGCCAACGGCGCCCAGACGATCATCGACGAGTTCATCTCGTCCGGTGAGGCCAAGTGGGGCCAGCGCTCCGCGGTCACCCTGCTGCTGCCGCACGGCTACGAAGGGCAGGGACCCGACCACTCCTCAGGGCGCATCGAGCGGTTCTTGCAGCTGTGCGGCGAGAAGAACATGACGGTCGCCGTCTGCTCGACGCCGGCCAGCCACTTCCACCTGCTACGCCGCCAGGGCCTCTCGCCGGTGCGCCGGCCGCTGATCGGGTTCACGCCCAAGTCGCTGCTGCGGCTCAAGGCGGCGGTGAGCCAGCTGGACGACTTCACCACCGGCACGTTCCGGCCGGTGATCGGCGACGCGGACGCGCAGCCGTCCGCCGTGCGCCGGGTGCTGCTGTGCAGCGGCAAGATCTACTACGACCTGGCGCACGAGCGGGCCGAGCGCGGCCGCGCCGACATCGCGATCGCGCGTATGGAGCAGCTGTACCCGCTGCCGGGAGAGCAGATCCGCGCCGAGCTCGCGCGCTACCCGGAGGCGGTCGAGGTGGTCTGGGTCCAGGAGGAGCCCGCCAACCAGGGGCCGTTCCCGTTCATCGCGCTCAACCTGCCCGAGCAGCTCGGCGGACGGCCGCTGCTGCGCGCGTCGCGGCGGTCCTCGGCCTCACCGGCGGTGGGCTCGGCCAGCGTGCACGAGGCGCAGCAGCGCGAGGTTGTCGCCACCGCCTTCGCGTAGCGCGATGTACTTCACCGACCGGGGCATCGAGGAGCTCGCCGACCGGCGCGGCGACGAGCAGGTCAGCTTGGCCTGGCTCGCCGACCGGCTGCAGGGCTTCGTCGACGCCAACCCCGAGTTCGAGACGGCGGTGGATCGGCTGGCGACCTGGCTGGCCCGCGCCGACGACGAGGAGTAGCTCACTGGCAACCCACTTTGCCCCGCCCCGACACGCTGGCGGCGCCGATTTGCGTGTCACAGCGGGGCAAAGTCGTGGGTAGGCGCCTCCGCCGTCCGCGGCCGGACGGCAAACAGCCGCAGGAAGACCTGGGCGAGCGGCCCGATGGCGAGCGCGTACGCCACGGTGCCCACCCCGACGGTGCCGCCGAGGAGCCAGCCGGCCGCCAGCACGGTCAGCTCGATCCCGGTGCGGACGACCCGGATCGACCACCCGCTGCGCCGCGCCAATCCGGTCATCAGCCCGTCCCGCGGCCCGGGCCCGAAGCGCGCGCCGATGTAGAGGCCGGTCGCGACGCCGCAGAGCACGATGCCGACGGCCAGATACCCGATGCGGGCGGCGAGCAGGTGCGGCGTCGGGAGCACGGCGAGCGCGGCGTCGAGCGCGCAGCCGATGAGCACCACATTGCTGAGCGTGCCCAATCCGGGCCGCTGCCGCAGCGGAATCCAAATCAGCAGCACCAGCGCGCCGACGACGATGACCACCGCGCCGATCGACACGTGCAGCCGACGGGCGATCCCTTGGTGCAGCACGTCCCACGGATCCAGGCCCAGGCCGGCGCGGACCAGCAGCGCGCTGGAGGTGCCGTAGAGCACCAGGCCAATGTAGAGCTGAACCAGTCGCCGTATCAGGCCATCATGCCGCATGAACCCATCCTGGCCGATCACTGCGCGGCCGGCCCCTGGCCAATCAACAAGAAATGGAACGGCAGAGCAGGCCAATATGTGCAACGATGGCCTGATGGCACCGGTGTCTCGCCTCAGCGCTCGAGCCCTCGCCTCGCTCCTGCCCGAGTTGCAGCACCTGCCCGGCCCGGTCTACGCCGCACTCGCCGACTCGATCGTCGCCCTCGTCCTCGACGGGCGGGTGGCGCCGGAGACGCGCTTGCCGTCCGAGCGCGAGCTGGCCGGCCAGCTCGGGCTGAGCCGCGCGACGATCACCGCCGGCTACGACGAGCTGCGCGGCCGGGGCTTCCTCGCCAGCCGTACCGGTGCGGGCAGCTTCATCACGCTGCCGCGCGACGCCCGGCCGAGCCCGTCGCTCGCCCGGTGGACCCAACTCTCGCCGCAGCACGACGAGATCGATCTGTCCTGCGCAGCGCTGTCCGCGCCCGGGGGCGTGCTCGCGGAGGCGCTGGCCGAGGCCAGCCGGCAGCTGCCGCTCGTCGGGTCGGGCAGCGGGTACGACCCGATGGGCCTGCCCGCCGTGCGCACGGCGATCGCCGATCGCTTCACGGTCCGCGGCGTGCCCACCCGCCCCGACCAGATCCTGGTCACCAACGGCTCGCTGCACGCGCTCGACCTCCTGCTGCGGCTGCTGGTCGGCCCAGGCGATCGGGTGCTCACCGAGCTGCCGACCTACCCGGGCGCGCTCGACGCACTGCGGGCGAACGGCGCGCGCATCGTGCCGGTTCCCGTCGCGGCCGGCGGAGGCTGGCAGGTCGGTCAACTGCAGGCGACGCTGCGCCAGACGTCGCCGAGGCTGGCCTACCTCGTTCCCGACTTCCACAACCCGACGGGCGCCCTGGTCGGCAGCCAGGACCGGCGCGAGGTGCTCCGCGCGGCCCGGCGCACCGGAACGACGGTGATCGTCGACGAGTCGTTCGTCGAGCTCGGCTACGAAGCGCAGCCGGAGCGGCCGACCGCATCGCTCGACCCGTCGGTGCTCACGATCGGGTCGCTCTCCAAGCCGGTGTGGGGCGGCGTGCGGCTGGGTTGGGTCCGCGGCTCGGCCGACCTGATCCGCCGCCTGGCGGTGCAACGAGCAGCGATCGACCTGGCCGGCTCGGCGCTCGACCAGCTCGTCGGCATCACGCTCTTCGCCCGGCTGGACGAGATCGCGGCCGCGCGCCGCGCCGAGTTGCGCCCGCGCCGCGACGCGCTGCTCGAGGCGCTGGCCGCGCGGCTGCCGCACTGGCATGCACCCGTCCCGGCCGGCGGTCTGTCGGTGTGGGTCGAGCTGGACGCGCCGCTCGCTACCCCGCTGACGCTCGCGGCAGCCGGCCTCGGCGTGCAGATCGTGCCCGGTTCACGCTTCGGCGTCGATGGGACGCTCGAGCGGTTCCTGCGCCTGCCGTTCGCCCTGCCGGCGGCCCGGTTGGACGAGGCCGTCGGGCGGCTGGCGCTGGCCTGGGCGAGCGTCGACCGCGCCGATACCGCGCTGCGTCAGCTCGTCGTCGCCTGACCCGTCGCCTGACCCGCCGCGTGGGTCGCCGGCTGAGCCGTCGCCGGGTCAGCACGGGCAACCCCGTCGATCCGCGCCTGCTCGGCCACGGCCGCCGCGACCGCTGGGACGACGCGCGGGTCGAACGGCGTGGGCACGATGTAGTCCGGCGCCAGGTGGTCGCCGACGACATCACCGAGCGCTCGCGCCGCGGCGAGCTTCATGTTCTCGGTGATCGCCCGAGCGTCCGCGTCGAACGCACCCGCGAAGACGCCGGGGAACGCCAGCACGTTGTTGATCTGGTTCGGGTAGTCGCTTCGTCCGGTCGCGACGACCGCGGCGTAGCGATGGGCGACCACCGGCTCGATCTCCGGCGTCGGATTGGCCAGGGCGAACACCACGGCCCCGGGAGCCATCCGTGCCACGGCTGCCTCCGGCACCTGCCCCGCGCTCAGCCCGAGGAAGACGTCGGCACCGGCCAGGGCGTCCGCCAGCGACCCGGTGTGCCCGGCGCGGTTGGTGAGCGCGGCCAGCTCGGCCTTGACCGGGCTCAGTCCGGATCGCTCGGCGTGCAGGATGCCCCGCGAGTCGGCGACCGCGATGTCACCGATGCCCGCGGCCAGCAGGATCTTGGCGCAGGCGACGCCGGCTGCGCCCGCGCCGGAGACGACCACCCGCAACTGCGTCAGGTCGCGGCCGGTCACCGCCGCCGCATTGCGCAGCGCGGCCAGCACGACGATCGCCGTCCCGTGCTGGTCGTCGTGGAAGACCGGGATGTCGAGCCGCTCCCGCAGCCGCGCCTCGACGTCGAAGCAGCGCGGAGCGGCGATGTCTTCCAGGTTGATCCCTGCGAAGGACGGCGCGATGCGGGCCACCGTCTCGACGATCGCGTCCACGTCGGTGGTGTCCAAGACGATGGGCACGCAGTCCAGCCCGGCGAACTCCCGGAACAGCGCAGCCTTGCCCTCCATCACCGGCAGGGCCGCGGCCGGCCCGATCGCACCCAACCCCAGCACCGCGGTGCCGTCGCTGACCACGGCCACGAGCCGCGAACGCCAGGTGTAGGTGCGGGCGAGCGCCGGCTCTTCGGCGATCGCGGTGCATACCTCAGCGACGCCGGGCGTGTAGGCGAGCGAGAGCGCCGCCCTGTCGGCCAGGGCCAGCTTGCTGCGGACCGACAGCTTGCCGCCCTCGTGCACCCGGAACACCGGGCTTTCCGGGTCGAAAGACACCGCGCTCGCCCCACAATCGTCGTTGATCGCTGCCGCTGGCGGTTCGCGCGCCGGTTCCCGCGGCGCCGCACGTCGGCGTGTGACCGGGGGTCGCCCGATCCGGTGAGTCTCGCACGGCGGCTTCGGTCGGGATGGGTAACCCCGCGCCCGGTTGCTAGCGTCGCTCACCGTGCAGACGCGAGCGCTCGCCATCGACGGAGCCTGGGAGTTCACCCCGCGGACGTTCGGTGACGACCGCGGCCTGTTTCTGGAGTGGTTCAAGGCGGACGTGTTCGCCGAGACGGTCGGCCAGTCGCTGACCATCGCGCAGGCGAACCAGTCGGTGTCGCGGCGCGGGGTCGTCCGCGGTATCCACTTCGCGGCCGTGCCGCCGAGTCAGGGCAAGTACGTCTACTGCCCCCGCGGCGCGGTGCTCGACGTCGTCGTCGACATCCGGGTCGGCTCACCGACGTTCGGGCGGTCGGACGCGGTGCGCCTCGACGAGGTCGAGCGGCGTGCGGTGTATCTGTCCGAAGGCCTCGGGCACGCGTTCATGTCGCTGCAGGACGACAGCGTGGTCACCTACCTCTGCACCACCGGCTACCACCCGGGGCGCGAGTTCGGCACCCATCCCCTCGACGCGGAGCTCGAGCTGCCCTGGCCCGACGACGTCGAGCCGATCCTCTCGCCGAAGGACGCCGAGGCGCCGACGCTGAAGGAGGCCGCCGGTCAAGGCCTGCTGCCGAGCTACGAGCAGTGCCTGGCGTTCTATCGCACCCTGCGCGGCTAGGCGCCCTAACCCCGCGGCTTGCGCGCAACCCGGCGCGGCAGCCAGCGGCCCGCCGGGCGGCGCAGCACCGCTCGGGCCAGCACGTCCGCGGCGCCGTGCGTTCGGCTGTCGCCTCCGGCCGCGCCGTTGTCGCTCGCCAGCCACCAGCCGTCGTCCACCGGGTAGGCGGCGCGCTTGACCACGTAGCGATCGGGGAGTGCGCGGAACCGGGCGAGGACGACGTCATCCGGCCGGATCCGGGCCCCGTGGCGCACCAGCACCAGGTCGCCGTCGCCCAGCGTCGGCACCATCGACGGCCCGCTCACCCGGACCGTCTGCCAGGGCAGCAGCACGCCACATTCTCCCCATTCAGCGGGGAGTAGGGTCGGCGAAAAGGTCACTTCAGGCCAACAGGAGGTCATCCGCGATGCGACTGCTCCGCCCGACCGTCACCGCCTACGCGCACTGCGACCTGCCCTGCGGCGTCTACGACCCGGCTCAGGCCCGGATCGAGGCCGAGTCGGTAAAGGCGATCATGGAGAAGTACCAGGGCAACGACGACCCGATCTTCCGCACCCGGGCGCTGATCATCAAGGAGCAGCGGGCCGAACTGGTCAAGCACCACCTGTGGGTGCTCTGGACGGACTACTTCAAGCCGCCGCACTTCGAGAAGTACCCGCAGCTCAACGACCTCTTCAACCGGGCCACGAAGGCTGCCGGTGCCGCGGGTGGCAAAGGCAGCGTCGACCCGGCCGAGGGGCAGAAGCTGCTCGACCTGATCGCCGAGATCGACACGATCTTCTGGGAAACCAAGAACGCCGCATGAGAGCAGCGGTTTCGCGGGCGCATGACGGCTGACGAATCCGACAGGGTCGGCTCCACTTCGGAGCCGGCCTTCGTCGTCCCCGGGCCGCTGCCGAACGACGTCGCGATCTGGCTGATCCGCCACGGCGAGACCGAGTGGAGCCGCTCGGGCCAGCACACCGGGCGTACCGACCTGACGATGACGCCGGCCGGCGAGCGCCAGGCAATAGCGCTGCGGGGCATGGTCGACGGGCTGCGACCCGCGCTCGTACTCAGCAGTCCGCGCATCCGTTCCCGGCGCACGGCCGAACTCACCGGGCTTTCCGTCGACGGCATCGACGACGACCTCGCCGAATGGGACTACGGCGACTACGAGGGGCTCACCACCGCGCAGATCCGCAGCCGGGTGCCCGGCTGGACGATCTGGAGCGACCCGGTGCCGGGCGGCGAGACCCCCGCGCAGGTCGGCGCGCGCGCCGACCGGGTGCTCCGCCGGGCACTGAGCCGCATCTCGGACGGGCCGGTCGTGCTGTTCGCGCACGGACACGTCAGCCGGGTGATCGCCGCTCGTTGGATCGGCCTGGCACCGGCGGATGGCGCGCGGTTCGCGCTGGGCACCGCCGCACCCTCCCTGCTCGGTGCGGAGCACGGGGCGCCGGTGATCACCCGGTGGAACATCCCCAATCCCGCGGCCGACTGAGCTGGCCGGCGGCCGCTGGCGCGACGGCCCGCGCGGCTCAGCGCGAGCGGTGGTCGAGCACCCGGCGAGCGGGCGGCGTGAACAGCAGGTAGAGCACCGCGAGTGCGGCGAGCAACATCGGGCCGCCGTACACGATCAGTCCGGCCTGAAAGCCGAGGCTGAAACCGACCGGCAGCGCCAGCAGCTGGATCACGATCACCGGAGTGCGCGCCGCGGTCCGCAGCGCAAGCATCCCGCGTGCGCAGGCCACGAGCACGACCGCGCCGAGAACGGCGAGCGCCGCGCCGACGAGCGCCCGACCGATGTTGCCGGGGTGGCCGGCCACCGTCTTCACCACCAGCACCACCGCGGCGGCGAGCAGGCCGACCGCCTCGAGGCCCACGATGCCCGCGGCGGCACGCAGCTGCCCGGGCACGGTGCTGCTCGCGGTCACATCGAAACAGTACCCATGGGTAGGCTCGCCGGCGTGCGGATCGTCGTCGTGAGCAACCCGCGGGCGAGCGCCACCTCACCGCGGGAACGCGACGTGCTCGCACACGCCCTCGGCAGCGCCGACGAGCTGGCGGTCGTCGAGACGGCCAACCGCGGCCACGCCGCCGCGCTCGCCTGCCGGGCGATGCGTGACGGCGTCGAGGTCGTCGTGGCCCTCGGCGGCGACGGCACGGTGAACGAGGTCGTCAACGGCCTGCTCACCGACGGCGTGCATCCGCGGGTGCCCGCGCTCGGAATCGTGCCGGCGGGCTCGACGAACGTCTTCGCCCGGGCACTCGGCCTGCCCAACGACCCGATCGAGGCCACCGGGGTGCTGCTCGACGCGCTGCGGGCCGGCCGGCGCCGGCCGGTGAGTCTGGGCATGCTCGACGAGCGCTGGTTCACCTTCACTGCCGGCATCGGCTTCGATGCCGCGCTCATCGCCGCCGTCGAGCGGCGCCGCCGCCAAGGCAGGCGGTCCACCCACGCGCTCTACGCCCGGCTGGGTGTGCGCGAGTTCTTCGCCTCCGACCGCCGCCATCCGAAGCTGCACCTCGAGCTGCCCGACGGCGCGGTGCTGGACGAGCTGTTCTACGCGATCGTGGCGAACGCCGATCCGTGGACGTTCCTCGGCCATCGGCCGCTGCGGCCGACGCCTCGGGCGTCGTTCGAGACCGGCCTGGACGTCTACGCCAGGCGGCGGATGAACAGCGTGAGCGCCCTGCACAGCCTGGTGCAGATGGCCCGCGCGACGCCCCGTCCCGGCTGGGGCGCCCGGGTCGAGCACGACCTGCCCAGCCTGGTATTCCGAGCCGACGAGCCGCTCCCGGTGCAGGTCGACGGCGACGTGCTCGAGCCGCGGGAGAAGTTCCTCTTCCGCTCGGTGCCGCACGCCGTCTGCGTCGCGATGTAGCGTGGCATATTGCCCGATTCGCCCAGCGTGACGTGTGAGAGAAGCAGGAATTCTCGTCCTAAGGCTTGCCGTCGGCACGCCGTTGGGCAAGGCTTGACCGTCGGCGGTGCGGAACCGGTCACTCACCCAACGTGGTGTGAGATGTGCCCGGCGCCGCGTCGCGGCAACTGGTTGCAACATGAGTTAGCTCGTGAAAGAATTCACAAGCACGAACGAGGCAGAACCGGCCGCCTCGCCGTGGCCAAGTGAGGAGATTCGACCCATGGATTGGCGTCACCGCGCGATCTGCCGTGACGAGGACCCGGAGCTGTTCTTCCCGATCGGCAACACCGGGCCCGCGCTGCTGCAGATCGAGCAAGCCAAGGCCGTCTGCCGTCGCTGCCCCGTCATCCAGGAGTGTTTGGCGTGGGCGCTCGAGACAGGCCAGGACGCCGGGGTATGGGGCGGACTCTCCGAGGACGAACGGCGCGCGCTGAAGCGGCGCAACGCTCGCGCACGCGCCCGAATGGGCTGAGCGGGCTGTCGGGCTCACCTCATCCGACGGCACTCTCCCGCTGGCGCCCGGCCGGCACGGTCATCGACACCACGGCCTGCGTGCCGGCCACCCCGTCCTCGCGCGAGTGCAGCTCCAGCGAGCCGGCGAGTTCCGCTCCCACGAGCGTGCGCACGATCTGCAGGCCCAGCCGGTCGCTCGCCTCGGCGGCGAAGCCGGCCGGCAGGCCCCGCCCGTCGTCGGTGACCGTGACGCTGAGCCTTCCCCGGGCGCGCTGTGCGCCTACCACCACCGAGCCGGGCTGATCCGGCTCGTAGGCGTGCTCGATCGCGTTCTGGACCAGTTCGGTGAGCACGAGCACCAGCGCCGTCGCGGTCTCGGCGGGGATCTCGCCGAACGTTCCCGCGCGGGCCACCCGCACCCGGCCGGCCGACCCGGTCACGTCCGCGAGCATGACCAGCAGCCGATCGACGATCTCGTCGAACGGGACCGCCTCGTCCAGCGACTCCGACAGCGTCTCGTGCACCAGAGCGATCGAGGCAATCCGCCGCATCGACTCCTCCAGGGCGGCACGCGCGGCCGGCACCGTCACCCGGCGTGCCTGCAGGCGCAGCAGCGCGGCCACCGTCTGCAGGTTGTTCTTCACCCGATGGTGGATCTCGCGGATGGTGGCGTCCTTGCTCATGATCTGCCGGTCGCGGCGGCGTAGCTCGGTGACGTCCTGCATCAGCACCAGCGCGCCGAGCGTCTCGCCCCGGGGGCGCAGCGGCAGCGCGCGGAACTGGACGGTCGCGCCGCCGCCTTCCACCTCCAGGCCGGTCGGGTTGCCACCCGCAATCGCGGCCTCGACGGTGGCGGCCAGGTCGCTCGCGTCGAACGGGTCGTCCGCGACGGTGCTGGTCAGCGCGTCGACCGGCTCGCCGAGAACGTTGCCGGTGACGCCGAGGCGGCGGAACGCCGAGAGCGCGTTGGGGCTGGCATACAGGATGGTGCCGTCCCGCTCGACCCGCACGATGCCGTCGCCGACCCGCGGCCCCGCGCCCTCCTCGCCGGATCCGGAAGCGCCGGGGAACGTCCCTTCGGCCACCATCGCGGCCAGGTCCGCAGCGCTTTGCAGGTAGACCAGCTCCAACTGGCTGGGGGTCCGGACGCTCGCCAGGTTGCTGTCACGGCCCAGGACGGCGAGCACCGGGCTTTCCGGGCCGCCGCTGCGGATCGGGATCGCCTCGCGGCGGATGGGCAGGTCGCCATGCCAGTCCGGCTCGCCCTCGCGGTAGATCCGCCCCTCCAGCAGGGCGACCCGAAGCGACGTAGCCCGAGCGCCGCGAACGACCCGGCCGACCTCGTCGTTGAGGTACGCGGTCGGCCCGGTGGTCGGCCGGCACTGGGCCGCGCAGAGTAGCCCATCCTCGCCGACCGGCACCCAGAGCAGCACGTCGGCGAAGGACAGATCCGACAGCAGCTGCCACTCACCGACCAGTCGCTGGATGTGGCCGATCTGCGCGTCGTCGAGCGACGTGCGCGCGGCGAGCAGGTCGGAGAGAGCGGACACCGCCCGTCAGCCTGACACGACTCCGGAAAGCGCCGCCCGCAGGGTCGGGTGGGCGGCCGCGCGGGCGGCCGCTTCCGAGGCAGCGAGGCCGGTGACCAGGTGGACGACCGCGGCGCGCGCGTTCCACTCGCACGCGTCGAGCACGGCGTACGCCCGCTCGGCCGACGCACCGGTGATCTCGGCGACGATGCCGGCGACGCGCTCGCGCAGCTTGGCGTTGGCCGCGACGACGTCGACCATCAGGTCGCCGTGCACGCGGCCGAGCCGCACCATCGCCACGGTCGTGATCGCGTTCAGCGCGACCTTCTGCGCGGTGCCGGCGCTGAGCCGGGTCGATCCGCGCAGCACCTCGGGCCCGACCGGCACCTCGACCGGCACACGCGCGCATGACGCGAGCGGCGAGCCCGGCTGGTTGACGACCGCGATGAGCGCCACCCCTCGCTCGGCCGCGGCGCCCGCGAGAGCGAGCGTGTACGGGGTGCGCCCGCTGGCCGCGACGGCGATCAGCACATCGGCGCTGCAGAGCGCCAGCTCGTCGAGGTCGCGCAGCGCCGCCTCGATGTCGTCCTCGTCCCAGTCGGTGCCGGCGAGCCCATCAGGACCGCCGCCCGCCACCCGGGCCACGACCAGGCCGTCGGGCAGCCCGAACGTCCCGGGCAGCTCTGCGGCCTCGACCACGGCCAACCGTCCCGACGTGCCGGCGCCGGCGAGTGCCAGCCTGCCTCCGGCGGCCAGCCGGGCCGCGACCAGTTCGGCGGCCGCGGCGATTCGCGGGACCGCGCAGCGTAGCGCCGGCACGACCCGCGCCTCGGCGTCGAGCAGCAGCTCGACGATCCGGTCGCTGGGCAGCAGATCGAGGGCCGGCCGGTCGCGCGCTCCGCAAGCGTCGCTCGTCACCACCGACACTCCTCGATTCTGCCCCGGCCGCGATCTCCGCGAGCCTACCCGGGGCATCCGAACGTAGATCGAGTGGACTAGACCAATCGGCATCGTCCAGGGATTGGGCCCGACTGTCAATGGTGTAGACAATTCGATACCCTACGGGCAGTCAAGTTGCCGAGGAGGGTAGCCGTGACCAGCGCCGCGAGCCAGCGCCTGCCGCGCGAACCGAAGTACTACACCGTCAAGCGGCACCTGCTCGACATCATCGGCTCCCTGCCACCGGGCAGCCCGGTACCGACCGAGCGGGTGCTGACGGCCGAGCTCGCAACCTCGCGCACCACCGTCCGCCAGGCGCTGATCGAGCTCGTCGGCGAGGGCCGGCTGGTGCGCCGGCAAGGGTCGGGCACCTATGTCGCCGAGCCGAAGATGAGCTGGCCGCTGCAGATGACGAGCTTCACCGCTCAGGCCGCGGCCAACGGTCTGACCGCCTCCGCGCAACTGCTCAACGCCGAGCGCACCTACGCCGAGGACGGCGTCGCCGACCGGCTCGACCTGCGCCCCGGCGCGCCGGTGTATCGCATCGAGCGGCTGCGGCTGGCCGACGAGACGCCCATGGCGGTCGAGACCTCGCACCTGTCGGCGTCGCGGTTCCCGGGGCTGATCAAACGGCTTCGCCGGGTCTCCTCGCTGTACCAGGTGCTCGAGGAGGCGTACGGCGTGGTCCCGCTGAGCGCCGAGGAGACCATCGAGACCGCGGCCGCCTCGCCCCGCGAGGCCGGACTGCTGCACACCGACACCGGCGCCCCGATGCTCGTGCTCGGCCGGCACAGCTTCGACGGCGACGGACGCCCCGTCGAGTGGGTGCGAAGCTGGTACCGGGGCGACCGGTACATCTTCGTGGCGCGGCTGACCAGCCCGTCCTGACCCCGCCGGGCTACCGGGCCGGACGCTGTTCCGGCTCGCCGGTCAGGGTCGGCACCTTCACCAGGCGCTCGGCGCCGCGGTCGACGACGTAGTCCTCCGCCGTCGTCATGTCCAGGCCACCGGCCCGGGGCACGAAGTGCAGGATCAGCGTCAGCGCGATCGCGACGAGCAGGTTGAACACCATCGCGGTGAGCGCGATGTAGCCGGTCTGGTTCGTGCCGGGGATATGCGCGACCGACCCGGCGAAGTGGTGCACCGTCGGGCTAGAGACGTTGTACGCCTCGTAGGTGCCGTACACCATGCCGGCGAACCAGCCGGCGAGCAGCGCCCACCGGTTCAGCCAGCGGGTGAACAGCCCGATGGCCACGGCCGGGAAGGTCTGCAGGATCCAGATGCCGCCGAGCAGTTGCAGGTTGATCGCGTTCTGGGTGTTCATCCCGAGCACGAACGCCAGCGCGCCGAACTTCACCACCAGCGACGCCAGCTTGGAGACCTGCGCCTCCTCCGACGGGCTCGCGTGCGGCCGGATGAAGTCCCGGTAGATGTTGCGGGTGAACAGGTTCGCCGCCGCGATCGACATGATGGCTGCGGGGACCAGCGCGCCGATGGCCACCGCCGCGTAGGCCACGCCGGCGAACCAGCTCGGGAACATGTCCCGGAAGAGCAACGGCGCGGCCAGTCGGCTGTTCGTCGTCTTGATCCCGGCCGCGATGGCCATGTAGCCGAGCAGGGCGATGAAGGCCAGCGCCAACGAGTAGAGCGGCAGCGCGGCGGTATTGCGCCGGACGGTTTCGCGTTCCTTGCTGGCGAGCACGCCGGTGACCGCGTGCGGATACATGAACAGCGCCATCGCCGAGCCGAGCGCGAGGGTGGCGTAGGCCCAGTAGTTCTTCGAGCTGGGCAGGAAGACGAACGTCGCCGGCTTGTGCGCCGCCTTCGCCGCCGCGGCGGTGGTCGCCTGGTGGTGTTCGACGGCGGCGAAGATGTGCCCGTACCCACCTAGCCGGATCGGGATATAGATCACCGCGACGATGATCGTGATGTAGATCAGGCTGTCCTTGACGAACGCGATCATCGCCGGGGCACGGAGGCCGGAGGTGTAGGTGTAGCCGGCCAGCAGGACGAACGCGATGATCAACGGCAGGTCCTTGACGAACGTGGACTGGCCGTTGCCCACGCCCATCACCTGCAGCACCGCCTGGATGCCCACCAACTGCAGCGCGATGTAGGGCATCAAGGCGAGGATCCCGGTGAATGCGATCGCCAGCGACAGCCAGCGCGAGCCGAACCAGCCGAACACGAAGTCGGCCGGGGTCGAGTACCCATGCCGGTGCGCCACCGACCACATCCGCGGCATGAGCACGAACACGATCGGCCAGACCAGGATGGTGTAGGCGACGGCGAACCATCCACTGATCGCGCCGAGCGCGTACATCGCGCCGGGGACCGCGATGAACGTGTAAGCGGTGTAGAGATCACCGCCGAGCAGGAACCAGGTGACGAATCCGCCGAACGAGCGGCCGCCGAGCCCCCACTCGTCGATCGTGTCGAAGGAACCGGTCCGTCGCCAGCGTGCCGCCACGAACCCGACCACGGTGACGAGGGCGAACAGGACCAGGAAGATCGCTAAGGCTGTGGTGTCGAGGCTCATCGGTCCACCCCCTGCCGCCGCCGGCGCCGCCGGGGGCGGAGCACGAGCAGGTAGTAGGCGAGGATCTGGGTCGCGGCGTTGATCAGCAGCCACAGGATCGAGTACCAGTAGAAGAACGGGAAACCGGCCAGCGTCGGCTTGATCGAGGAGTAGCTCGAGACCCACAGCAGGGCGACGAAGCACGACCCGAGCAGCACGGCCGTCACGATGTAGGTGACCGGCATGTCCCGCACGGTCGGCGGTCGGTTGGGATCGGAGCCGGGTGTGACCTGACTCATCACGACACCTCTCTGCCAACGAGTCTGCCCACGAGCCTGTCTATAGGCGTGACGTCCCGGTGGGACCGGCGGCGCGCACTTACGGTAAGGCCTTGCGATCCGTTTCGGGAGACTCTGCGCGGGACTGATGCGGTGTGTCGCGATGCCCGGTGCGACGCCGTATCCGAATGGCTACTCGGGGCGATACTCGAGGTAGCCGGTCTCGATCGTGACCTCGGTGAGCCGTATCCGGATGCGGGTGCGCAGGCTCTCCGGGGCGACGTCTCCGCCGCAGCAGCGTGCGATCAGCGACTTGACATCCTGCTCGAGACCGAACTGGCGCAGGCATGGCGCGCAGCCGTCGAGGTGCTGGCGGATGCGCTCGCGCAGCGCGGGATCCGACTCGTCGTCGAGGTAGGTGAAGACATCCTTGAGGACGTCGTCGCAGTCGATGCCGCCCGGGCCGAATCCCATGACCATGCCTACGAGTCACCTCCGACGCCGGCCGGGATCAGCCCGCGCTCCCGCGCGTACTCGGCGAGCAGGCGTTGCAGCTGGCGGCGACCCCGGTGCAGCCGGGACATCACCGTCCCGATCGGGGTACCCATGATCTCGGCGATCTCCTTGTACGCGAACCCCTCGACGTCGGCCAGGTAGACGGCCAGCCGGAAATCCTCGGGGAGTTGCTGCAACGCCTCCTTGACGTCGGAGTCGGGCAGGTGGTCGAGCGCCTCCGTCTCGGCCGAACGCAGGCCGTTGGAGGTGTGTGACTCCGCGCGGGCGAGCTGCCAGTCCTCGACGTTCTCGCTGTTCGCCTCCTGCGGCTGGCGCTGCTTCTTGCGGTAGTTGTTGATGAACGTGTTGGTCAGGATCCGGTAGAGCCAGGCCTTGAGGTTGGTGCCCTCGGTGAACTGGTGGAACGCGGCGAACGCCTTGACGTAGGTCTCCTGCACCAGATCCTCGGCGTCGGCGGGGTTGCGGGTCATCCGCATCGCGGCTGCGTAGAGCTGGTCGAGGAAGGGCAGCGCGTCGCGTTCGAACCGCGCGCGACGCTCTTCGACCGCTTCTTCCGCCACCGTGCTCCCACCGCTCTCCAGGCTCTTCGGGCTCTTCGGGCTCTCGAGGCAACCAGCCATCCGTGTCAAGGAGGATACGGCGCTGGCATCCTTCGCGTCGCCGCCGGCGTACGTTGGAGCGGCCTCGGCGCTCGGCCAGGGCACGAAGCGCCGTCCCACCGTCGTCGCGATCACGACGAACCAAACAGCCGGGCCACCGCCCGGCATTCCCGCCCCCACCCCGCTGTTGATGTTGGACTTGTGGCTGATATTCGACCACTAGTCCAACATCAACAGTGGGTTAAGATCCATTGGACAGGCCGTAAGGTGGTCGGCCGTGGGTACCGGTACCCCGGCGACGGCGCTGCTCGCCCGGCAGGGCGTGGCGCATCGGCTACACGCGTACTCGCACGATCCGCGCGCCGACGCCTACGGCGACGAGGCCGCAGCCGCGCTGGGTGTCGCGACGGAGCGCATCTTCAAGACGTTGATCGCCGCCGTGGACGGCAAGCTCGCCTGCGCCGTCGTCCCGGTGGCCGGCCGCCTGGACCTGAAGGCGCTTGCGGCGGCGCTGGGCGGTAAGCGCGCCGTCCTGGCAGAGCCCGCGGCGGCGCAGCGAGCGACGGGCTACGTCGTCGGCGGCATCTCGCCGATCGCGCAAAAGTCCCGGCTGCCGCTCGTCCTCGACGAGTCGGCGGGCGGCTTGGACACCGTGTACGTCTCGGCCGGCCGGCGCGGGCTGCAGGTTGAGCTGTCGCCGGGCGACCTGGTCCGGCTCACCGGGGCCTCGCTCGCGCCGATCACCACTCAGGGCTGAGCCGGCAGCAGCGGCGCACCCGGCGCGCGCTCGACCACCGCGATCCGGGCGTCGCGCCACACGACGTCGGCGCCGGGCGGGACGTCCGAGGCCGCGCGTACCGCGAGTGTCCACTGCGCCCGGCGGGGCTGGCACACGTATTCGGCAGTGAAGAGGTTCTCCCAGCGCGGGTTGCTGACGCACCAGCCCAGGTGCCGGCGCTGCGCGGCGATGCCGATCCCGGCCGCCTGAACCCAGAGGTCGTGCTTGAAGTCGAGGGCGACCGTGCGCCCGTCGCGGGCCGGGTCGTCGGCAAGCCTGGCGGCGACGGCCTGGTAGTTGGTCTGGCCGACGTTGTGGTCGCGCGGCTGCGGGGCACCGGCTGCCAGCACGACGAGGACGAGCGCGGCGGCGCCGGCCAGGGGGACCACCCGGCCGCGGGGCAGCGCCGCCTCGAGCCGGACGGTGAGCTGCACGCCGGCGGTGACGACGAGCAGCAGCGGAACGGTCAGGTAGAAGAAGCCGACGTAGCGGTCGACGCCGGTCAGCGCGTCGACGCCGCGCTTGACGTAGTAGAGGAACAGCACGCTCTGCAGCGCGATCATCCCGTACAGGTAAGGGAACAGCCGCTGCCGCTCGCCCACCAGCAGCGCCACGGCCACGACGATGGCGGCGACCGTGAAGAGCACCGGCACGCCGTGCTGCCAGTACCAGCCCGCGAACCGCAGCACGTCGGCGGGGCTGTGCTGCCGGCTGGGCAGCTGGATGTAGCGCCAATAGCTACGCCACGGGCCCGGATAGTGCAGCGCCAGCTCCGCCACGATCGGCAGCGCGAACAACCCCAGCAGCCCCAGCGCCCCGACCCCGGCGCGCCGGTGCGCGCGCAGCTCGGCACGCAGCCGTGAGCGATGCGCCAGTGCCCAGCAGAGCAGCACCGCCGGCGTCGTGACCGCCACGAACATCAGGAAGCTGACGTGGCCGTGTGCCAGCAGGCCGGCTGCGAGGACGTAGGACGGCAGCTCGACGGTCCGGCCCGCGGCGAGCGCTGCCCCGGCCACCATGAACAGCAGGAACGGCGCCAGGTACAGGTACGGGAACCAGACGTTGCCGAGCATCGCGTGGTGCGCGGCGAAGAGAAACACGACGCCGAGCGCGACGGCCGCCGCGGGCAGCGAGCCGGTGCAGCGGTAGATCGTCAAGACGGTCAGACCGATCAGCGCGGCGCTGAAGACGATCGCGCCGAGTTCCTGCGCGTTGTACGGCGCGGCGACGTGCAGCAGACCGTGGAACAAGCCCTCTCCGGCGGCGAGCAGGTAGAGCAGCGCCGGCCCCGGATGGTGAAAGCCCACCCGTGAGTAGTTGCCGACGAGCTGCTCGAAGTGCTCGGCGCGCAGCACGAGTAGCGAGTTGAGCGCTCCGTCGCCCTGCTCCTGGGTCGGCGTGGTGAACAGGTACGCGGCGCGGGCGATCGCGACGACTGCGACGACCGCAGTGGACAGCCAGAAGACCCAGACCGTCGAGTTCGCGGCGAGCGCGCCGGCGCGCCACGGCCGCGCGCGATCGCCGATGCCCGTCGCCGCCACGTGGCCAGTCTGCCGCACTACGCGCGGCGGGCCCGGCGACGCGGGCGCTCGGCGACGCTCGCGAGCCCGGCTGCGTCGAGGAACTCTCGGACGGCGTCGGCGACCGCGGCCCGGTCCTTCAGCGAGTGATCCGCTCCGCGGATGACGACGCGGCGACGGCGCGGATCTTCGGGCGGTATACCGAAGGCGTCCCGCTCGCCCTGCACGACGAGCAACGGAACCGGCACGGCATCCAGCTCGTCGAGCCGGGTTTTCGCGGGCTTGCCGGGCGGGTGGACGGGAAACGCGAGCGCGATCACCGCCGCGGCGCCGCTGGCCGCGGCGGTGCGGCATGCGACCCGGGCGCCGCTGGACCGCCCGCAGTGGACGGCCGGCAGGTCGCCGAGGCCGCGCCGGCGGCGGAGCACACCGGTGACGGTGAGCCACGCCTCATCCAGCCGTGGCGCGGACGCCGGCGTGCGGCGCCCGGCGACCCGGTACGGCTGGGTGATCCGGGCGACGAGCAGACCGCAGTCGAGCGCTGCCTGGCGGGTGGCCAGCAGGTCAGGCGCGTCGACGCCGCCGCCAGCGCCGTGGCCGGCGAAGAGGATCGCGCTCGGCGTGCCCCGCGGCCGGTCGAGGTCCGCCCACGCCGTCCCGGTCGGAGTCGGAACTTCCAGCCGCATCAGAACAGGGCTTGCGGCTCTGCCTGCTGCGGCAGGCCCGGTTCGTCGACCGGCTCGATGAGCTCGGGGCCGTTGTTGCGCACGTTCCCGACGGCGGAGGAGACGACATACGGCTCGAGGCGCGCCTCGGGTATCCGGTCGAGGACGCGGCGGCCGGCGGCCGGGTCGCCGCTGGAACAGTCCAGCCACTGCTCGCGCAGTTCGGCGGGGACGACCACGGGGTTGCGGTCGTGGATGACACCGAGCAGGTCGGGGGCCTGCTGGGTGATGACGGTGCAGGTGCACAGCCAGCGCTCCGGGTGGTCGTCCGGCAGCGCGGGATCGCGCCACAGCTCGTAGAGCCCGGCCATCGCGAGCAGCCGGCCCTGCGGATCATGCAGGAAATACGGCACCTTGCCCCGCTCGGTCTGCTGCCACTCGTAGTAGCCCAGCGCGGGTACGAGGCAGCGCCGGCGCCCCGCGGCGGCCTTGAACGCCGGCTTGCTGGTCACCGTCTCGATCCGGGCATTGATCATCTTTGCACCGCCGGAACGGTCCCGCGACCAGTTGGGGACCAGCCCCCACCGGGCGGTCCGAAGTTGCCGCACGGGCGGGGCGTCTTCGCCGCCGTCGCGAGGCGGGCGCTCGACGACGATCCGCACCGGGTCGGTAGGGGCCACGTTCCAGGACGGCGGCACGTCGTCGTCGAGCACCTCTTCGACGTCGAACTCCTCAGTCAGGTCCGCCGTCGCGGCCACGTTCACGTATCGCCCACACACGCTGCCAGTCTGGCACCGCAACCCGCACCGTCGGGCACACTGATCCTCGTGACCGCCGACGCCGCGCCGTGGGACGCTCCCCGGGCGCCCGGCGCGCTGCACGCCAGCGTCACGCTCCCCGGCTCGAAGTCGCAGACCAACCGGGCGCTGGTGCTCGCCGCCCTGGCCGACGGCAGTTCGCGGATCAGCCGGCCGCTGCGGGCCCGGGACACGCTGCTGATGGCCGGCGCGCTGCGTGCGGTGGGCGTGGACGTGCGTGACGACGGCGAGGACTGGCTGGTCGAGCCAGCACCGCTGCACGCGGGAGAAGTCGACACCGGGCTCGCCGGAACGGTGATGCGGTTCGTGCCACCACTCGCCGCGCTCGCCGACGGCCCGGTCGCCTTCGACGGTGACGACCGGGCGCGGGAACGTCCGATGGGGACCCTGGTCGACGGGCTGCGCCAGGCGGGCGTCGTGGTCGACGACGGCGGGCGGGGGCGGCTGCCGTTCACGGTTCGCGGCGCGGCCGCGGCGCCCGGCGGCACCGTCCGTATCGACACGGCTGCGTCGTCGCAGTTCGTGTCCGGTCTGCTGCTGGCCGGGGCGCGCTACGACAAGGGCATCGAGGTCGTCCACACCGGCGACGGGCCGGTGCCGTCGCAGCCGCACATCGAGATGACCCTGCAGATGCTGCGCGTGGCCGGGGTCGAGGCCACCCAGCCGGTGCCGGCCTGCTGGCAGGTCGCGCCGGGGCGGATCAGCGCCGTGGACACGACCGTCGAACCTGACCTGTCGAACGCGGCGCCGTTCCTCGCCGCCCCGCTCGTCGCCGGCGGCGAGGTGACCGTCCGGCACTGGCCGACCGCGACGACTCAGCCGGGGGACGCGCTGCGCGGCCTGCTTGCCGCGATGGGTGCCGAGGTCACGCTGCACGCGGGCGGGCTCACCGTCCGCGGCACCGGCGGCATCGTCCCGCTCGACGCCGACCTGCACGACGTCACCGAGCTGGCCACCGTGCTGGCGGCGCTCGCCGTGCTCGCCGACGGCCCGTCCCGGCTGACCGGCCTGGCCCACACCCGTGGCCACGAGACCGATCGGCTCGCCGCGCTCGCCGCCGAGCTGAGCGGTCTGGGCGCCGATGTCACGGAGTTGCCCGACGGCCTGGTGATCAACCCGCGGCCGCTGCACGGCGGGGTGTGGCACGCCTACGCCGACCACCGGATGGCCACCGCGGGCGCGCTCGCCGGCCTCGCCGTCGACGGCGTCCAGGTCGACGACATCGCCACCACCGGCAAGACGCTGCCTGACTTCCCGGGCATGTGGGCTCGGCTGGTCGGCGGGTAGGCGCGGATGCCGGCTCGCTCGGGTGACGTTCGCCGTCTCGACGAGGACGACGTGCGGGTGCGCCCCGGCCGGGGCACCCGTCCACGGTCCAAGCAGCGACCCGGCCACCGCGACGCCGCCGAGGGCGTGGTGTTGACCGTCGACCGTGGCCGCTACGCCGTCCTGGTCGGCAACGTCACCGTTACCGCCATGCGCGCCCGCGAGCTAGGGCGCAAGGGAATCGCCGTCGGCGACCGGGTGAGCGTCGTCGGCGACCTCTCCGGCGCCCCCGACGCGCTGGCCCGCATCGTCCGCCTCGCCGAGCGGGAGACAGTGCTGCGGCGCACCGCCGACGACGACGACCCGCTGGAACGGGTGATCGTCGCGAACGCCGAGCAGATGGTCATCGTCGCGTCGCTCGCCAACCCCGAGCCGAGCTACGGGCTGATCGACCGCTGCGTGGTCGCCGCGCTCACCGCCGGCCTGGAACCCCTGCTCTGCCTGACGAAATCCGACCTCGCGCCGCCGGACGAGACGCTGGTGCGCTACGCCCAACTGGACGTTCCGGCGGTCGTCACCCGCAAGGGCGGCGACCTGAGTCCGTTGCGCGACCGGCTGCACGAGCAGACGTCGGTGTTCGTCGGGCACTCCGGCGTGGGGAAGTCGACGCTCATCAACGCGCTGGTGCCCGAGGCAAACCGCGCGACCGGGCGGGTCAGCGCCGTCACCGGCAAGGGGCGGCACACGTCCAGCTCGGCGATCGCCCTCCCGCTGCCCGGCGGCGGCTGGGTGATCGACACGCCCGGGCTGCGCTCGTTCGGGCTCGCGCATGTCACCGCGGACGACCTGCTCTGGGCGTTCCCGGATCTGGAGGACGGCGCGGTGCGCTGTCCCCCCGGCTGCGAGCACCTCTCGGCAGCCGCCGGGTGCACGCTCGACGCCTGGGTGGCCGGCGGCGAGTCGACGCCGGACCGGCTCGCCGCGTTCCGCCGGTTAGTGGCCAGCCGCGCGTCCGAATAGCTGGTACGGCCCCCGGCGCCTTGACCGCAGGGGCATCGCCGGGCTTGGCTTGCGCATGCAGTTCACCGCGGCGGCCGAGCAGTATGACCGGTTCATGGGGCGCTACGCACCGACGCTGGCCCTCGCGCTGGCGGATTTCGCGGGCGTGGCGGCCGGTCTGCGAGTTCTCGACGTGGGGTGCGGCCCAGGCGGGCTCACCCGCGAGCTGGCGGCCCGGGTCGGCGCCGCCCAGGTGGCCGCGATCGACCCCGCACCGCAGTTCGCCGCCGCATGCCGCGACCGCAACCCGGGTGTCGACGTGCGAGAAGGCGTCGCAGAGCAGCTGCCCTGGCCGACCGGCGAGTTCGATCTGGCCCTGTCCGCGCTGGTGATCGGCTTCATGCGCGATCCTGACCGGGGGATGCGGGAGATGGCCCGTGTGGTCCGCCCCGGCGGCACCGTCGCGGCCTGCATGTGGGACATCGCGGCAGGTGGCATGACGATGCTGCGGGTCTTCTGGAACGCGGTGGGCACGGTCGACCCGGCCGCTGTGGGCGAGCGGCCGATGGCCGGCACCGCCGACGGCGACATCGCCGAGCGCCTCGACCGAGCGGGGCTGCTCGACGTGACCGCCGGCGAGTTGACCGCACGAGCCGACTACGCCGACTTCGACGACTTCTGGCAGCCGTTCACCTACGCCGTCGGTCCGACCGGCCAATATCTCGCCCGGCTCGCCGACGCGGAGCAGGCGCGGGTACGCGACGCCTGCCGGGTGGCCCTGCCGAGCGGATCGTTCCAGCTCGATGCGCGCGCCTGGTGCGCCCGCGGCACCGTGCCGGAAGCGTAGCCGCCGCCGCGCCGCCCAATAGGCTGGGCGGGTGCCGATCACGCTGACCGACATCTACCGCTACCCGGTCAAGTCCTGCCGCGGCGAGCGGCTCACCGAGGCGACGGTCGAGCCGTGGGGCCTCGCCGGCGACCGTCGGTTCATGCTCGTCGACGACGACGACGCCGTCGTCACCGCCCGCGAGCACCCGCGCCTGGTACTCGCGCGGCCGCGGGTCGAGAGCGGAGCGCTGCGCGCCGAGGCGCCGGATATCGCGCCGCTCGTCGTGCGGGTGCCCGACGGGAGCGACCTGATCGTCGTCACCATCTGGCGCAGCCGGCTGCGCGCCGCGCTGGTGTCACCCGAGGCGGACGCCTGGTTCAGCAAGGTGGCCGGCATGTCGGTCCGCCTGGTCTACCTGGACGACCCGACCCGCCGGCGACCCAATCCTGCCTACAGCCGCGACTGCGACCGGGTGTCGTTCGCGGACGGCTATCCCCTCATCCTCGCCACGCGGGAGTCGCTCGACGCGGTGAACGGCTGGATCGCCGAAGGGCCGCTGGCGCAGGAGGGCCCGCTCCCGATGCGCCGCTTCCGGCCCAGCGTCGTCGTCTCCGGAGCGCCGGCGTGGGCCGAGGACGGATGGCGGCGGCTGCGCATCGGCGCGGCCACCTTTCGCGTGGTGAAGTCCTGCGACCGTTGTGTGCTCACCACGATCGACCCGGACACCGCCGCGAAAGGCAAGGAGCCGATCGCCACGCTCGCGCGGTACCGCCGTTGGGACGGCAAGACCTGGTTCGCCGTCAACCTCATCCCCGACGATCTGGGACCGATCAACGTCGGCGACGAGGTCGAGGTCCTGGACGAGGTACCGGCGGACCAGCCGCTGTGCTAGAACTGCACGCCGCGGGTGAGCGCACCGTCGACGACCAGGTTGGTCCCGCTCGTGAAGCTGGACGCGGGGCTGGCGATGAACACGATCGCGTGGGCCATCTCCTCCGGAGTGCCCATGCGCCCGGTCGGGTTGAGGCCAAGCGCCGTGGCGTAGAGCTCCGGGTTGCCGCGCTTGATGTTGTCCCACACACCGCCCTCGAAGAACGTGTTGCCGGGCGAGACCGTGTTCGCGCGGATCCCCTTGGCCGCCAGCCGATAGGCCAGGCTCGAGATGTAGTGGATCAGCGCCGCCTTGGCCGTGCCGTACGGTCCGGCGGCGAAGTCGATCTCGCGGCCGGACACGCTGGATACCGCGACGATCGACGCCGCGGGACTGTCCTCCAGCCACGGCAGCGCCGCGTTGACCAGGTGGACGGTACCCATCAGGTCGGTAGCCAGGGACGCCGCCCAGTTCTCCTCCGTGTCGGGGATGGCCAGCGCGCTGACGTTGGAGACGACGATGTCGATGCCGCCCAGGCGCTCGGCCGCCTGCCGCACCCACGCGGTGAGGCTCTCCGGGTCGGCCACGTCGGCGACCGCGCCGTGTGCGTCCCCCCGCTCGCGCAGCGCCGTCTCGGCCGACTCGACCTCGTCCGCGCCGCGCGCGCAGAACGCCACCGCCGCGCCCTCGTCCAGGAACGTCTCGACGGTGGCGCGCCCGATCCCGCGCGTGCCACCGGTGACCAGCGTGCGCAGCCCGGCCAGTTGCAGATCCATGATCGGCTCCCGTTCAGGCCAGTCCGGCGCCGCGGGCGCGCAGGTCCCAGTGCAGCCCGCCGAACACGTCGGCGGCCGGTAGCAGGGACTTGGGCGCCTTCACCACGGCGCTGTAGTTGACGTCGACGACGTTGGCAAGCGGCGCCTCGACGACCTGGGAGAGCAGCTGGTAGGCGTCCATCGGATGCAGCCCGTACAGCTCGCCGAACCATCGCACGAGCTCGACCTGGGCGATCCGCCACGCATCTTCGAGCGGGCGGGCCGAGCCGACGACCATCCAGTGGTCGTCGTCCTCCAGCCGCGGCCACGCCGGCCCGGCGCCCTTGACCAGCTCGACGATGAGCGTCGTGGTCATCGCGCCTTCGACGGCGGTGCCGCATGCCTCGCCTTCGCCCTGCCGGTAATGCCCGTCGCCGATGGAGAACAGCGCCCCCTCGACGTTGACGCCCAGATAACAGGTGACGCCGGCATGCAGCTGCGGGCTGTCCATGTTGCCGCCGAACCGGTCGGGCACGAGCGAGCTGCGCACCTCGCCGCCGGTCGGCGCGACGCCGACGGTGCCGAGCATGGGCGCCAGCGGCAGCTCGACGCTGAACTCGCCGTGCCGGGCGCTGTATCGAGATTGGAAGCCGACCGTTCCCCGCGCGGAGTCGAGGTGGTAGATCCAGGTCGAGTCGGGCAGCGCATCCTGCAGCGTGGCGGTGCGGTCGGTGCTGGTCAGCCCGCCGAAGAACGGGATCGCCGCCGAAGCGCCCCAGTCGCGGGCCGGTTCGACGGCGACGAAGTGCAGCGCCAGCGCGTCGCCCGGCTCGGCACCCTCGACGTAGAACGGCCCGGTCTGCCCGTTGACCCGGCTGAGATCGACCTTGTCAGCAGACCTGTCGTCGGGGCTGCGCAGCACGCCGCCGAACGCGTCCTCGGACCACAGCCGCAATGCCGTGCCCGGCGCGATCTTGCGGACCGGAGCGACACCGCCGAACGTGTACGCGAGCTGCTCTGCCGACGGTGTGAACTCGACGACGTCCATGTCCGGGCAGCGTAGGTCCGCTCAGCCCTGTCGCGCCAGCCACTCCCCCAGCACGTCGACCGCCTGGGCGATCTCGGCGGTATCCCCGGCGAACGACAGCCGGATGAACCGGCCGCCGTCGACCGGGTCGAAGTCGATGCCCGGCGCGACGGCGACGCCGACCTCGTCGAGCAGCCGGGCGCCGAAGGCCAGCGAATCATCCGTCCAGCGCGAGACGTCCGCGTAGACGTAGAACGCGCCGTCGGCGGGCGCGAGCCGGTCAAGCCCGATCCCGGGCAGCCGGGCGAGCAGCAGGTCGCGATTGGCCCGGTAGCGGGCGACGTTGCGGTCGCATTCGTCGTACGCGTCAAACGCGGCGGTCGCCGCATGCTGGGCGAGCGTCGGCGGGCAGAGCGCGAAGTTGCTTGCCAGCCGGTCGATGGAGTCGGCGAGCTCCTCCGGGACGAGCAGCCAGCCGAGCCGCCATCCGGTCATCGAGAAGTACTTGCTGAACGAGTTGACGATGATGGCGTTCCGGCTGGTCTGCCAGGCGCACGCCGTAGGGCCGGCATAGCTGATGCCGTGATAGATCTCGTCGCTGACCAGCCGGACGTCGTTCGTCTCGCACCACGCCGCGATCGCCGCGAGCTCGTCGGGCGTCACCATCGTTCCGGTGGGGTTGGCCGGGCTGGCCACGACCAGGCCCGCGGGCCGCTCGTCCAGCGCCTGCAGCGCGGCGAGCGTCGGCTGGAACCGGGTGTCCGGCCCGCATGGCAACTCGATTACCCGGCAGTCGAGCGCGGTGAGCATGTTGCGGTAGGCGGGGTAGCCCGGACGGGCTAGCAGCACCGCATCGCCCGGCTCGAATGCGGCGAGGAACGCGAGCAGGAAGCCGCCGGACGAGCCGGTGGTGGCAACGACGTCGCGCCGCTGCACGTCGAGGTCGTACCAGCGGCGGTAATGGGCGGCGATCGCGTCGCGCAGCTGCGGGATGCCGCACGCCTCGGTGTAGCCGATGCGGTCGGTCTGCAGGGCGCGGTGCGCGGCGGCCAGGACGGGGGCGGGAGCCGGCGTGCCCGGCTGGCCCGCGGTCAGGTTGTACACCGGCAGCCCTTGCGCACGCCGGAGCGCGGCCGCCTCGAACACGCGCATCGCGTAGAACGGCGGCACTTGCCCGCGTTGCGCGATGCGCAGCCGCGCCGCCCGCTCGACCTCGCTCCTCACCGTCCCAGCCTACGACCCGCTCCCCGCACGTGTTGATGTTGGACTTGTGGTCGAATAGAGGCTGTCGCAAAATGCAGCGAAAGATCGTTTGGGCCACAACATCTGGGATCGGCTCGCGTCGCGGGCGCGAGATCTTGTGATCGCGGGAAGGTGCCAGGGGATTCTGCGACAGGCTCAATATCGACCACAAGTCCAACATCAACTCGCCGACTCGCCTTGACTAGCGTGACAGCAGCCTCCGTCGTGGCAACCTGAAGGACATGACCGACGTTGACGCGGTCGTCGTGGGCAGCGGTCCGAACGGGCTCACCGCGGCGGTAATCCTCGCCCGGGCCGGCCTCTCCGTCGCGGTGTACGAGGCGTCCGACGACATCGGGGGCGGCGCACGCACCGCCGAGCTCACCCTGCCCGGCTTCCGGCACGACCCGTGCTCAGCCGTGCATCCGCTCGGGATCGGCTCCCCCGCATTCGGCCAGCTGGACTTGGGGCGCTACGGCCTGGAGTGGATGCAGCCCGAGCTGCCGCTCGCGCACCCGCTGCCGGATGGCGGCGCGGCCGTGCTCGCCCGGTCGGTCGAGCAGACGGCGCAGGCGTTGGGCGGCGACGGGCCGACCTACCGGCGGCTGGTGCAGCCGTTCCGCGGCCGCTGGGGCGAGCTGGCGCCGGACGTGCTGCGAGCGCAGCTGACCGGTCTGCCGCGGCACCCTTTCTTGCTCGCCCGATTCGGCCTGGTGGCCGCGCTTCCGGCTGACGTGCTGGCTCGCGCATTCCGCGGGACGGCCGCCCGCGGCCTCGTCGCCGGCCTGGCCGCGCACGCCATCGCCCCGCTTCACCTACCGTTCACCGCCGGCGCGGCGCTGCTGTTCGCGCTGGCCGGGCACGAGGTCGGCTGGCCCGTTCCACGAGGCGGCTCGCAGGCCGTCACCGACGCGCTGACCGGGCAACTCCGGTCGCTGGGCGGCGAGATCAACACCGGCTGCGAGATCGCGACGCTCGACGCCCTGCCGCGCGCGCGTGCCTACCTGCTGGACGTGTCGCCGCGAGATCTTGCCGGTATCGCCGGCACTCTGCTGCCCCTGGCGTATCGCCGCAGGCTGCTGCGCTACCGCTACGGGCCGGCGGTGTTCAAACTGGACTACGCGCTGGACGGGCCGGTGCCGTGGCGCGCGGAGGAATGCCGTCGAGCCGGCAGCGTGCACATCGGCCCGTCATACGAGGAGATCTCCTCAGCGTTAAGCGCGGTCGGTCGCGGCCGGGCGCCGCGGCCGCCGTTCCTCATCACAGCGCAGCCGAGCGTCGTCGACGGCGGCCGAGCCCCCGCCGGGAAACACGTCTTCTGGGTCTACGCGCACGTGCCGAACGGCTGGACCGGCGATCTCACCGACGCCGTCGAGCGGCAGGTGGAACGCTTCGCGCCTGGCTTCCGCGATCTCGTCCTCGCCCGGCACGCCACCGGACCTGCGGAGCTCTTCGCGGGTAACCGGAACTACCCCGGCGGCGACATCGCGTGCGGACGCTTCGCCGGCATGCAGGCGCTGTTCCGCCGCCCGGTCCTCGCGGCGGTTCCCTACGCCACGCCGAACAATTCGGTGTATCTCTGCTCGTCCGCGACGCCCCCCGGGCCGGGGGTGCACGGGATGTGCGGCCACCACGCGGCACGAATCGTGCTGCGACGCGTGTTCGGCATCCGTCACCAGGTCGGACGGCCGGTCGAGGTGTGAGCCCTCATGAGCTGGTTGCACGCGGAGAACTACTGGCTGGCCCGGCTGGTCTGCCAGCGGTCGATCGCCGCGATCTATGCGGTCGGCTTCCTCACCGCCGCGCTGCAGTTCCGTGCGCTGCTCGGCTCGGACGGGATGTTGCCGATCCCCGCGCAACTGCGCCGCGTGCCGTTCCGCCGCTCGCCGAGCCTGTTCTATGCGCACTACTCGGACGCGTTCTTCGCCGCAGCGGCGTGGAGCGGCGTTGCGGTGAGCGCCGCGTTGATATTCGGCGCGGGCGACGCGGTGCCGCTGTGGGCGTCGATGCTGCTGTGGACGCTGCCCTGGCTGCTGTACCTGTCGATCGTCAACGTCGGCCAGCTCTGGTACGGCTTCGGCTGGGAGACGCTGCTCTGCGAGACCGGCTTCTACGCGATCTTCCTGGGGTCGGGGCGCGCGGCGCCGCCGTTGGTGATGCTGCTGGCGCTGCGCTGGCTGCTGTTCCGCCTCGAGTTCGGCGCGGGGCTGATCAAGATGCGCGGCGACCGCTGCTGGCGGCAGCTAACCTGCCTGTACTACCACCACGAGACGCAGCCGATGCCCAATCCGCTGAGCTGGTACTTCCACCACCTGCCTCGGCCGCTGCATCGGGTGGAGGTCGCGGCCAACCACGCCACCCAGCTGATCGTGCCGTTCCTGCTGTTCACGCCGGCTCCGGTGTCGACGGTTGCGGCGCTGATCATGATTGCCACGCAGCTCTGGCTGATCATCAGCGGCAACTTCTCCTGGCTGAACTGGCTGACGGTCGCGATCGCGACATCCGCCGTCGGCGACCGGGTGTGGCGCGCGGTCCTGCCGGTCACGCCGCCTCGGCCAGGCCCATCGCCGACGTGGTTCGACGCGCTCGTCATCGCGGTCGCGGCCGTCGTCGTGGTCTTGAGTTACTGGCCGGCGCGCAACCTCGCGTCGCGGCGGCAACTGATGAACTCGAGTTTCAACCCCCTTCATCTGGTCAACACGTACGGCGCGTTCGGCAGCATCAGCAAGATCCGGCACGAGGTGGTCATCGAGGGCACGTCCGATCCCGCGCCGACCGACGGGTCGGTCTGGCGGGAGTACGAGTTCAAGGGCAAGCCCGGCGACCCGCGCAGGCGTCCGCCGCAGGTCGCGCCGTACCACCTGCGGCTGGACTGGCTGATGTGGTTCGTCGCACTTTCTCCGTCCTACGGTGACCGCTGGCTGACCGGGCTGCTCGTGCGGCTGCTGCGCAATGATCGGCCGACGCTGAAACTTCTGCGCGTCAACCCGTTCGCGGACGAACCCCCCGCGGCCGTCCGCGCGCTGCTGTACCGCTACCGCTTCACGACCTGGCGGGAACGGCGCGAGACCGGCATGTGGTGGCACCGCGACGTTGTCGGCGAACTGCTGCCGCCGGTCAGCCTGCGCGGCCGGCTGACGTCCGTACGCCGCTGAGTAGGGTCGCGGCAATGAGCGGGTATGCCGACGACTTGGCGCTTGCGCTCTCGCTCGCCGACGCGGCGGACGCGATCTCGGTCGCGCGGTTCGGTGCTGGTGATCTTCACGTCGAGAGCAAGCCGGATCTCACGCCGGTCAGCGATGCCGACCGCGCCGTCGAGGAGTCGCTGCGCGCTCGCCTGGCGACGGCGCGGCCGTCCGACGCGATCTCGGGCGAGGAGTTCGGTTCGGCCGGATCGGGCTCGCGCAGATGGGTGCTCGACCCGATCGACGGCACGAAGAACTTCGTCCGCGGCGTTCCTGTCTGGGCGACGTTGATCGCGCTCCTCGACGACGACTCGGCTCGGGTAGGCGTGGTGTCGGCCCCCGCGCTCGGCCGCCGCTGGTGGGCCGCAGAGGGCGGCGGCGCGTGGGTGTCCGCGCTCGGCGACGAGCCGCGGCGGCTGCGCGTCTCACGGGTTGGCTCGCTGGCCGATGCCAGCCTCTCGTACTCCTCACTCGGCGGCTGGCGCTCGCGTGGCCTGCGCGAGCAGTTCATCGCGCTCATCGGCAACGTGTGGCGCAGCCGCGCGTACGGGGACTTCTGGTCGTACATGCTCGTGGCCGAAGGCGCCGTCGACCTCGCGGCCGAGCCGACACTGTCGATGTGGGATATGGCCGCGCTCGCTCCGATCGTGGTCGAGGCCGGCGGGCGGTTCACCGCGTTGAACGGAGACGATTGGTTGCAGGAAGGCGATGCCGCGGCGAGCAATGGCCTGCTGCACGACGATTTCGTCGCAGCATTGCGCGGTTGACAGGTTCGGTTGCGCTCGGGGTTTGAAGAGCGGCAGTTACGAGGAGTTGGCCTTTTGGGCCGGTCACGTCGCCGGGTTGCCTGTCGCTCGTGGTGAGTTCTTCCTTATTTTCTCGGCATATTCCTTGCTGTGCGAACATGTGTTCGATACACTTGAGGCATGTCAGTCGACGTCGCCGACCCGGTTGAGGAGATCCTCGGCCGGCTGTCGGAAGTGGTCGACGACCTAGCCGAGCTGAACCTCACCGCACTGGCTCCGGACCATCTGCTGGCGTTGCTGCGCGGGGTGGAGACCCAGCGGCGGCGGCTGCCGGTGCACGACCATCGGCTGATCGCCGAGTTGGACGCGCGCGGGGTGGCCGGCGAGCGCTGCTGCCGGGACACCAAGACCCTGCTGCGTGAGACGCTGCGGCTCTCGGCGCGGGAGGCGACCGCACGCTACGCCGCGGCGGTGGACCTCGGGCCGCGCCGCGCGGTCAGCGGCGAGCCGCTCGCCCCGATCTTCCCGGCCGTGGCCGCGGCGCAAGCCGACGGCGCGATCAGCCCGGAGCAGGCGCGGGTGATCACCCGCTGCGTGGCACGGCTGCCCGCCGCGGTGCAGCTCGAACACGGGCCCGCCGTGGAGGCCCGGCTGGTCGCCGACGCCGCACAGTTCGACCCCGACCTGCTGGCCAAGCTGGCCGCGCTGATCACCGCACACCTGGACCCGGACGGCACCCTCACCGAGCACGCCGACCGCGAGCGGACCCGGCACGCGGCGCTGACCCGAACCGGGACGGCACCGGCGAACTGCGGGCGTATCTGACCCCGGAATCGCTCGCGATGTGGCAGGCGGTGCTCGACCCGCTCGCCGCGCCCCGCCCCAGCGACGCCGACGGCCCGGACACCCGCACCGCCGGGCAGCGGCTACACGACGCCCTGGCCGACTGCGCGCAGCGGCTCCTGCGCAGGGACGCTGCCCGACTGCGGCGGCACCCCGGCGACCGTGCTGTTCACCCTGACCCCCGAACAGGCCCACACCGGGCACCGCTACGCCAGCACCGGGCACGGCGGGCTGGTCCCGGTCCGCGACGCGCTGCGCCTAGCCGACCAAGCCAGCATCTACACCGTCCTGCGCGACACCACCGGCGCGGTCATGGACTACGGCCGCGCCCGGCGCACCGCGTCGGCCGGGCAGCGCATCACGCTGACCGTCCGAGACGGCGGATGCTCCTTCCCAGGATGTGACTACCCGCCCGCCTGGTGCCAGGCCCACCACGTCATCGACTGGCTCGACCAGGGGCTCACCGAGACCGACAACCTCACCCTGCTCTGCGCACACCACCACCGCAACTTCGAACGCCGCGGCTGGCACGTCCGCATCACCGACGGCCTGCCCGAATGGATCCCGCCACCACACGTCGACCCCGATCAACGACCGATCCGCAACACTATGCACGACCCGCTCGGCGGCGATGGACGCTAAAACGCCGCTGCGGCAGCCTGGACTGATACGGCCTGCACGGGGCGGGCGTTGGGCAGAGCACGAACCTGCTCAGGCGGCAGCCGCCGATGTGCCGATCAGGATGGCCCGTTCCATCGCCTTGATGCGCCGGTAGTCGGCATCGATCTCCGCCTCGTCCGGGCCGGTCAGGATCACCCAGCCGACGATATTGCTCAGGTCCACGGTCTCGGGCACCCAGTCGCCGGCGGCCTGCGGGAAATGCTTCGCGTAGAAGGTGGGCAGCTCGTCGACGTGGTCGAACACCTCGGCGTTGTGCCAGATGCCGGCGGCCGGCGCGGAGATGAACACCCCGCGGACGTGCTGCGCCAGCTGGTATCCGGGCACGAATCGGCCGTGCACGCGATGTGCGATGGTGCGCAGGATGTGGTTGTCGCCGGTGGCCAGCTTGGATATGAGCTGATGGCCGCCGCCGGCGGGCCGCTCGGCCACCTCGAGCAGGCGTGGTCCGGCGGCGGTGAGGATGACCTCGCAGTGCCCGCAGCCGTTGCGGATTCCGACGGCGTCGAGCACGTCTCGGACGTACGGCCACACCTTACGAACGTGTGCATGCTCTGGCGAAAGGAAGTCGACGCGGTCGTAGATGCCGATGCGGTCACCGCGGCGGACCTTCGTGTAGCGGCACACGTCGACCAGGCCGTGTGCTCCCTCGACGGAATAGCTGTCGACGAGAAACTCCGGGCCGTCGGCGAACTCCTGGACGAGCACCGCGTCGTTGACCAGGCCGGTGAGATTGACGGCGCCGACCAGCCGATCGACCAGGGACCGCCAATCACCCCCCGGCGGGACGATATGCACTTCATCGGTGGCTGCGCTGCTCGGTGGCTTCACGACGAGATGGGATGCCTCGAGGCGCTCGGCGCAGATCCATGCCTGAATTTCGGATGGGTCTGCCGAGCAGATCTGGCGCAGGTGCGGCACACCGCCGACGGCGAGCGCCCGGGCCATTGCCCACTTGTCACGGCGGGCAGCGGCGAGTGCCGCGACGTTGCCGCTTCCGGGTGCGACCAGGCCGACCAGGGCTTCGTAGAGCAGCACGCCGATCTCCGAGCCGGGGATCAGGCAGATCGGGTCGAAGGAACGCAGTCGCGCCGCGAGTTCGGCTGGACCACCCGGGAAATCGTCGATATGAAGCGTGTGAGGGAATCTGTCCGGATGCCAGGACGCGCGCACCGCCGCAAGGCGTTCCCCGCCGCTCAGCACGGCGATCGGGTCGATGCCGGCCGCACGGAAGGCGTCCGCGTACTCCTGGCCGGTCGACACCGGGTCGACAATCGCTGCGTACCGAGTCATGGCTTCACCTGCATTTCTCGAACGGGACGGCCGACCGCGCTCACCGCAAGCACGAGGCCGACGAGACATACCGCGCCGCAGCACCACCAGGTGTTCGCCCCGATCAACCGGTAGAGCACAACACCCAGGGCTGGACCGGCGACGCTGCCGAGGCTGAACATCACCTGCATGGCACCGACGTAACGGCCGCGCAGGTGATCCGGAGCCACGAGGCCGGGATAGGCGAACATGGTCGGGCCACCGACGATCTCCGCTGAGGTCCAGACCAGCGTGCCCATAGCGAACGCGGCAAGGCCGAACGGCAGCGCGTAGACCGAGAAACCGATGCCCAGCAGGACGAACCCAATCGTGATCACTCGGCGCACCGGCCATCGCTGGGTGAGCTTGGTGACCAGCAGTTCGCAGCTGATCACGAGGAAGCCGTTCAGCGCGATCATGCAGCTGAACCAGATCGTCGCGAGCCCTGCGTCGCGCATGGCGAGTGGCAGGGTCGCGACGTACTGGATGTAGACCAGCGAGTTGAGTGCGGTGGCGAGCAGGAATCGGACGTAGCGACGGTCGGCCAGCACGGCCCGGTAACCACCGCGGTCGCCGACCTTGCGAGACGGCGCCGATGCCACGCACGCTCGGCGCGGCAACGCTATGGCAGCGATCACGGCGAATGCGGCGGCCGCCGCGGCTTCGGACCAGAACAGCAGCTGGTACGACATGGTGATCAGCAGCGCGCCCAGCAGCGGCGCCGCGGTGGTGCCGAGGTTCAGCGCCCAGCGATAGAGGGCGAACACCATCACCTGTCGATGTTGCGGCGTCAGCTCGGTGAGCAGCGTGGCGGATGCCGGGCGGTAGAGCTGGCCCACCAGCCCGACGAGGGCCACCACGACCAGCAGCGCCGGCAGCGTGTGCACGTACAGCACGCTCAGCAGCAGCGCGGCGCTGCCGGCCATCGAGATGAGCGTCGCGGTGCGCGGGCCGAGGCGGTCGGCTATGGAGCCGCCGGTGAACACCCCGGCCAGTGCGCCGGCACCGAAGCAGCCCAGTGCGACGCCGGCCTGTACCTCGCTGAACCCGCGGTGTGTCAGGAACAGCACCAGGAAGGTCTGGAAGAACGCGCCCAACTTGTTGACGAACGTGCCGAGCAACATCGCCTTGACCGGTGCCGCCGAGCCGGTCCACGTCTGGATTACACCCGGTGCGCGCCGCTCGGCGTCGGCGTCGAGAACGGCCGCCGTCATGCCGCCTCGATCCGCAGCGCTTCGCCGGCCGCAGCAATCGCCGCGGCGCACTCGGCCGGATCATCCGCGATCGCGGTGACGTAGGCGATCCGCCCCCACACGATGCCGTCGGGCGGCGGTGCGTAGGTCTTGCCCGACACGGCGAGCACCTCGGTCAGGTCGACGGCAGCTGGCAGCCGCGTCTCGTCGAAGTCCACGCTGCCGACGGTGGTCTCCTTCTCCACGTAGCTGAACCGAACCGCCCCGTGCAGCTTCCGGTCCGGGCTCGTCGCGGGCCTGCGGCCGCAGGCGATCGCGGCGGCGGCCAGGCCTGGATCGACGCCCGTCGTGCGTAGCCCGAGGTAGGGAACGAGGTCACCGCCGATGCGGGCGTTAATTTCGATGATCTTGGGGCCGGTCGTCGTGAGCCGTAGTTCGGTGTGCGTCATCCCGTCGGTGAACCCGACCGCCGCATGGGCTGCCGCAAGGATCCGCAGCAGCGTGGGATCGCCGAGCAACGGATCGGCCGCGTCGACCCGGTGGCCGATCTCTTCGAAGTACGGCGGGTAGCCGATCTCCTTGCGTGCCAGGCAGATCGGATGCAGCTCGCCACGAAAGGCCGCACAGTCGACGCTGACCTCCGGCCCGTCCGCGAACTCCTCGACAAGCACGGTGACGTCATAGTGCGGCGCCTCCGGCACCGTCGCGTCGCGGGAGAACGCGAACTGCTCGGCGAGCTCTGCGGGGTCGCGGACGAGCACGACGCCCAGGCTGGCGGCGAGCGCGCGGGGCTTGAGAACGACCGGATAGCCGATCCGTTCGCCCGCGGCGAGCGCGTCGTCCAGCGTGTCGACGAGCACGGACTGCGGCTGCGGCACGCCGGCTGCCGCCAGCGCGGCCCGGGTGAGGTGCTTGTCGCGGCAGCGGCCCACGACATCCGGGTATGGCCCGGGCAGCCGCAGCGCGGCGGCGATCTCGGCGGTGGCGAGGATGCGGGCCTCGTCCCAGCAGAGCGTTCCGGCGAACGGGTCGCCGGCCGCGATACCCTGCGCTGCGCTGATCATCACGTCGGGGTCGAGGGTGCTGGCCAGCACGGTTGCGCCGTCCAGGTATGGGCGCTCCCAAGTCGGCTGCGCGGTCGTGAACAGGTGCACCCGGTATTCGGCGGCGATCGAGCGCAGCAGGTATTCGCGGAACGCGCGCGCGCCGGTGCTGATCAGCAGCAGACGCGGTCGCGTGCGTCGGTCGCTCATCGGGTGCTCAACTCCACTGGATCGGGCACAGCTCGTCGCGCACCGGGAAGAGCTCGCGATCGAGGATGGAGTTGACGACCAGGGCGGACCGGAACGGCAGCAGGGTGAGATTCGCATCCGGGATGCCGTGGCTGAATCGCCCGCGGTTCATGGCGTAGATGCGGTTGCCGTCCGGGCCCTTCCAGCACACCGAGTAGTCGGACTCGACGACCATCTCGCCGTCGTCGTCGGTATCGAGCCGCTCTCGCAAGTCCGTCGAGAGCGGAACCGGCGCAGCCTCGCGGCCGACGGCGATCACCGCGTAGCGGGCCCGATGCTCCTCGACCCGTGCCGAGGTGACGCAGCGCAGCACCAACTCCGCACGGTCGCTGTCGACTGCGACGACGTCGCGGCCGGGCAGGAGGGTGACCGGAAACCGGCCGTACTCGAGCAGGCCGTCGTAGTTCATCTGGTAGAGCGTGCGCAACGCACCTGGGGTGAGCGCGTCGCCCGTCGGATTCTGCTCCTCGACGAGGCGCCGGCGGGTCGGCCGGCTCAGCTCCTGCAGAAATTGCTGATGGGCCGGCCGGTAGAAGTCGTTGGCCGCCGGCGAATCGTCGATCGTCTGGAACCACTGCCGTCGACCGAGCCACAGAATGTTGCGGAATCCTGCGCCGCGCAGCCGGAACACCGCCTCGATACCCGTCTGACCGCCGCCGACGACCGCGACCGGCGCGGTGAGGTCCGCCGACATCTCGCCGAGGTACCCGTCGAGGTGGTCTGCGAGGAACACCCGGTCGGCCGGCGTCGACGCGAAGGCGGCGGGCAGCTTCGGACGCGTGCCCACGCCCAGGACGAGATGCCTGGACCGGGCGATCGCCCGCCCGCGTGAGGTGGTGACGAAGCCTTGACCGTCGAGGAAGGTGACGTCGTCGACCGGAGTGTCGTGAAACACGTTGTCGATGCGCTCGGTGGCCCACGCCAGGTAACGCATGTACTCCGCGCGCGGAATCACGTCGAACTGCGAGTTGAGCAGCGCGAACAGTCGCCCCTCGCTGACCAGGTAGTTGAGGAAGGTCAGCCGGTGCGTCGGCTCGACGAAGGAAACCAGGTCCTTGAGCCACGACGTCTGCATCCGCACGCCCGAGTGCAGCAGGTTCGAGTGCCAACGCGAGCTGCTCGCCGCGTCGAAGAGCGCGATGGAGCGGTCGGTGTGCGACTGCATCAGCGCGGCCAGGCTGAGGTTTGCTGGTCCGGCGCCGATACCGACGACGTCGTAGTAAGGCAGGTCGTGCTGTGCGGTCGTGCTCATTGGATGGTCCGTCCCATGACAGTGTGGTGGTTGACGAGTGCGCTGCTGGCCTGGCGGCTCGCGGCGAGCACCGACTTCGCGGCGCCCCCCGACCCGCCGGTGAACGTATAGAGCCGTTGTGCCGGGTGTCCGGCGGGCCGTAGTGCGAGGACACCTGGGTTCGCGTAGCAGTCCGCCGCCCGAACGTGCCGAATCGCCGAGCCGAGCCGCAGCTCGGGGAACCGGGCGCGCGCCAGGTCGGCGGCATGCGCGGACAGCGACAGGTCGGGCCTCGAGCGGCCGGGCGCGACATCCCACTCGTGTGTGGGCAGGCCGAGTAGCAGCCCGTCCGCCACGGGCCGGCCGTAGAGCCCGCTGATGGCATCCACGAACGCGGATGGGCGAAACCCAGTCGCGCGATGGATCGTGTACTGGATGGCCTTGGTCCGCAGGCCATGCCCCCGAACGCCGGCGGCCTCGAGAAGCGTCGGTGTCCATGCGCCGGCGGAGACGACTGTGGCGTCGTAGTCACGGCTTCGCAGATTCGGCGACGCGCCGCCGTGCAAGCTGACCCGCCGGCGAGTCGTGAGGTCACCGACGATGGCACGGCGCAGCGCGTCCGGGTCGATCACGCCGGCCCGCCGCTCGCGGATCGCGCCGCCGGCCGCCGGCAGGCCGTGCCAGCCGCGAGCGGTCAACTCGTCAGGATCGAGTAGCTCGACCGAAGCGGGGAACCGACTGCCGATTTCGACTGCGGCGGGGAACAGCGTGCTGCGGTCGTCGACTACGTAGACGGACGAGATCTCCTGGTAGCACGCCCAGCCGCGCAGCCGGTCGTCGGCGGTGAGCTCCAGCAGGCTGTCGATGGCGAGGTCACGCTGTTCGGCGACGGGTTCGTAACCACGCACGACGCCGCCGGAGACGGCCGTCGCATCCGGCTGCCGCTCGCAGCCGAGGAACAGGTCGATCGAGTCGATCGAAGCTTGCTGGGCGAGCCGCCAGCCGAGCAGGGCGCCGGCGATGCCGCCGCCGATGACGCGGATGCGCATCAGCCTTCGCTTCCGGTCAGCGCAGTGCGGAGCGCTCGAGCCTGGCTGCTGTCGGCACCGGCGCTGAGCGCGTTGAGCAGGCACCGGACGGCCAGTGCCGGGTCGAAGCTGCGCGGGCGGAGCGCCTGCTCCCCGCGGGCCAGTTCACGCTGCACGAGCTCCCCGTCGGGTTTGCTCGAGGACGTGCCGGACAACAGCGGCCGCACCCGGCCGCGGAACGTCTCGTACGCCGCCTTGGTGAAGTCGCTCGAGTAGTCACCGGGACGCTCCCAGGCCAGGAACAGCCGAACGGCTTCGGCCTGCTCGGTGGCGAGGAATTCGTCGACCCAGATTGCGTGATCACGGCTGGTAGAGAATTTCGAGCCGTCGAGGGTGAAGAACTCGTTGGCCACCGTGCCGGCGAGCTGTTCGGGCGTCGCGCCGAGCGCGAGGTAGAGAGCCGGCCAGAACAGTGCGAAGTAGAACGCGTTGTCGATGCCGTTGAAGTGCCACAATTCGTCGACATCGGCCCAGGCGCGTCGATCGCCGGTCAGCGTCGTCGCAGTCGGATCGAGCGCGCGAGCCACGCAGTGGAACGTGCTCAGGCCGACCTCGAGGTAGACGTCCAGGCGCAGCCCGGCGAGCGGGCCGACACCCGCCACTCCCCAGTTGGTCGGGTAGGCCAGCGGAATCTGCGGCAACCCGTCCGCCAGGTAGCCGGCGACCAGCTCGCGGGCGCGTGAACTGAGCTCCGCACGCATCCACGTCGCGATCAACTGATCCCGGAAGTCCTCCATGCGCAGGACCGGCACGGTCGCGGAGAACGGGCGCGGAGCACCACCACACCGATCACAGCGCGAGTCGAGAAGGTCCTGCGCCGAGGTGAACGCGCCGCAGCCCTCGCATGATCCGCCGTTTGCCCCGCTTCCGCAGCGGCTGCACCTGCCCACCACGTACGAGTGGTGCATCGTCCGGCCGCAGTCGGCGCAGCCGTGCAGCGTGAGCTGCGCCAGCGCAAAGGTGCCGTCCGCCACCAATTCGTTCAGGATGCCGGCGAGCTCGCGTTGGTGCCGGCGATCCTGCGGGTCGACCGCGGCGTCGGTGTCGATCCGCGCCATGCTGTACGCGTCCGCGATGCGGCGCCGGTACTCGTCGATCAGCTTGTCGACGTCGATGCCGTCGTTCTCGGCTCGGGTCAACACGTAGTTCTGGTGGACGTCGACGCCGCCGAGTGCGAGGACCCGCTCGCCGCGTTGCCGAGCAGCCCGAGCCGCCATGTCTGCGGCGAGGTAGGGGCCGCAGAGATGCCCGAGATGTAGCGGCCCGTTCGCAGTGGGCGGCGGAACCACGACGACCGTCACGCCGCCGTTGCGGTCAGGCACTGCGGGTCTCCCGGGCACTCGAGCAGGCAGGCAGCCAGTAGGCGCTGAACACCAGCAGTTCTTCCGCTGACCGGTTGTGCACGATGTGCGGTTCGTCGCTGTCCAGCAAGAACGCCGAGCCGGCCTCGACGGTGGTGGTCCGACCGCCGGCTTCGACCCACGCAGTTCCGCTCAACACCAGGGAGAGCTCAGGCTCCGGGTGGCAGTCGCGCGGGCTGCTCGCACCCGGCGGCACGGCGTACCACATGGCGTCGAACGGCATCGCGTTGCCGAGGGCGTACTGCTCCCAGCGGGCGACATCCACGCCGCCGGTCGGCGTGCGGAGGGACGTTCGGCAGTCGAAGAAGCGCATTGGTTACCGCTCTTCCTGGATCCTGTCGGTGGGGTCCGGAGACGCAGATCAGGAGTCCGAACAGCTGGGTCGTGATACGCGGGTTGCCGAGCGCGTGTGCCGGGCCGCGTGGACCGGGCGGGGTTATCGCCGTGCTCCGGTGGGTAGCACGTCCGGCATGGTGCACGTGATGGATCGGCCGACGCTTGCCCGGGCACAGGGCGTGTCGTTGCTGCTTGCCGGCGCCTGGCCGCTGCTGCATCTGCGCAGCTTCGAGTGGGTATTGGGCCCGAAGACCGATCGCTGGCTGGTCCAGACGGTTGCCGGGTTGCTGGTCGGGAACGGGCTCAGCCAACTGGTCGCGGCGCGCAACCCGGACTCGGTCGAGGTGGCCCGGGTGCTCGGCTTGTCGACCAGCGCCGCGCTTGCCGCGATCGATCTGGTCCACGTGCCGCGCGGTCGGATCAGCAAGATGTACCTGCTGGACGCGGCGGGCGAGCTGGGCTGGATCGCCCTGTGGCTGCTCAGCCGGCCACGCGCCGCCGGGTCGTCGGCGACGTGGACGCCCGGCCGCCGGGCGTGAGAGGTTCAAGGCATGACGCCGGAGGAGCTGCGCGCGTACTGCCTGGGTAAGCCGGGCGCGTGGCCGGACGAACCCTGGGCGGGCGATCTCGTCGCCAAGGTGCACGACAAGATCTTCGCCTTCATGGGCAGCGGGCTGACGGTCGGCGTCAAGGCAGGCGCCAGCCGTGACGAGGCCGACGAGTGGCTGTCCCGCTATCCGCAGGACGCCAGCGTCATGGCCTACATCGGACGGTCCGGCTGGATTACGCTGCGAGTCGACGGCGCGATTCCGGACGAGGACCTGCGGGAAGCGGTCGACGCCTCCTACGATGCCGTCGTCGCGAAGCTAGCGAAGAAGCACCGACCGTCGTAACGGGAGATCAGGCGAGCTCGTCGAGGTACTGCGGCAGCATGCGGTGCCAGGTGCCCCAATCGTGCTCATAGTCCGGGCCCCAGCTGTCGACCCGGTTGGGGATGCCCTTCTCGCCCAGCACGCCGGCCATCCGCCATGACTCGCCGATGTCCTCCCAGGCGCCCTCACCCGAGGCGAGGATCGCGAACCGTTGCCGGAGCCGATCCAGCTGTGGCCCGTCCAGTCCCGGCAAGAATTGCAGCGGCGCTGCGTAGTACAAGTCTTCGGTCCAGGGCGGGTCGTAGAAGCGTTCGATCCGGTAGGTCCCGCTCATGCCGATCGCCGCGGAGAAGACATCGGGATAACGGCATAGCAGCGCCACCGCGTTGAATGCGCCGATCGAGGCACCGGCCGCGATCAGCTCGGTTTGCTCGCCGCCGAGGTCGGCGTGGATCGCAGGCACCACCTCGTACCGGATGTATTGGTGGAACTGGTTGAGCAGCCAGGTGCGGTGCTCCGGCGAGCCCCACTTGAGCATCATTGCCTGCCCGGCGACGCTGTCGACCGAGTAGAGCTTGATCTTTCCTTGGTCGACCAGGTGCCCGCATGCCTGCACCAGGCCGTTGCGTTCGATCTCTTCGGCGTCACCGCCGGCACTGGGCAGCACGAGCACCGGCGTTCCCCAGTGCCCCCACCGCGCCATCGTGGTGTCCGTCTGGACGCGCGCCGAGTACCACCGTTCGACGGTCTTCATCGCGTCACTCGTAGTACAGCTTCTGCGGTCCTGGGAAGATCCATGACAATCCTTCCTGGAGGCGGTCGCGCCAGTTCTCCCAACTGTGCCCGTCGCGGGCTTCGACATACCGCACGGTCATCCCTGCTGATTCGAAAACGGGGACCATCGACCTGTTGCGGACGATCAGCGGCTCGTACGTCCCGCAGCTCACAAATATCCGGTCGGCGACCCGGCGCGGGTTTGCCCGGTACCGATTCATGAACTTCACGACCGGATCGAAGACCGGGCCGCCACCGTGATCGCTGCCGATGTCGGTGAAGACGAACGAGCCGGACTGCAGGAGCAACGAGCCGTAGACGTCCGGGTTGCGGTACGCCGTCGAGAGCGCGGCGATCGCACCGAAGCTGGAACCCATCAGACATCTGCCGGCGCGTGTGCCGGCCAGGGGAAGGTCCGCTTCCAGGGTCGGGACCAGCTCGGCGGTCACGAAGCGGGCGTGTGCCGCCGAGTTGGCGTACTCGGCCAGCCGATCGCCGGGGCTGGTGAATGCGACGACGATCTCTGCGACGTCGAGGCGGTGGATGAGGTTGTCGAGCACGGTCTTGGCGGCTGCGTAGTTGAGGTAGTCGTGGCCGTCGTGGACGACCAGCAGCGGGTAGGGGGCGGTTCGCGGGAACCGCGCCGGCAGGTAGACGCTCACCGGGCAGTCGCGCCGCAGTGCGCGGCTGCGCACCACGACGTCGATCATCCGTCCGGGGCGCGAATCGGTGCTCGGCCGGGTCCAGTCCGGCACCTCGTAACCCTCGGCGTAACACACCGATGTGCTGCCGACCGGGCTGTGTGCCAAACGAGGATTCAGCGGGTCGTTGAACCGGTGCCGTTCACCGTTGTGCACAACCTCGATCTGGTACTCGATCCGCGACTGCGGCGGCAGCTCCACGACGGCGTACCAGAGATCGGTTCCCGCCAGCCGCCGCAGCCGGATATCTTCCGGCAGGCCTACCGTCCGGTGGACCAGGTGGACCTCCTCGGCGTCGCCGCGGAACACGAACGTGCAGTGCGCGCCTTCTGCGATCGGTATCTCGTGCCGGCTCAAGAACCGCTCGACGGTCGCCGCGTCGACGAACCTGCGTTCCCGCAGCCGGTTGATCGCCAGCTTGCGGCCTACCCGCGGCGGCGCGGTCATGATCGGGCCACCACCTGCACGCGACCGTCCGCACCGAGGATGCGAGTACCGGGCGGTACGGTGCCCTCTTCATCCGTGTCCACCCGGACGCCTTGCTCGAACAGGACGCACTTGGCCGGCGCGAACCGGCGCGCGAAGACCGCCATCCGATCCACGTCGTCGAGTAGCAGCCGGGCCCGGGCGTGCGGCAGCGCGACGATGTTGCGGACCACGGACACGCCACGCCCGTACACCTCCGGATCGCCCGTGCCCTGCGGCGCCCGGTCGTGGAAGAGCACGGCACGCTCGGTCAGTGCCATCGCCCCGGCCGACCAGGCGATCACCGGCGACCGGATTGCCGCGGCGACGTTGAACAGATACAGAACCGAGATCAGCACGCCGACATGCCCACCGGTGATGACCAGCGCTCCTGTCGCGTCGAGCAGCGCCTCGACCTCGGCGCGGTGCACGGCGAGGACCGGCCGCTCGTGGGGCGGCCAGCCCTCGTAGAACTCGCGATAGATCTCGTCGATCCGCTCGAGATGGCGCGCGTCCAGCTCGCGCACCGACTCCACCGCGTCGGCCACCGCCTCGTCGCGCCGCGTCCCCTCCCGCCCGGCGTGCCGGATCGACTCGATCGCACTCAACGCATGGTTCAGCCGCACGCAGTACAACTCCTGCACCTCGCCGAGCACCTCGCGCAACCGGCGCTCGGCGGCGGCGAAGTCCGGGTCGTGCTCCTGCACCTCGCGCATCCGCCGATACAGCGAAAGGTTCACACCGCGCGAGTCGAGCAGGTCGTTCAGCTCCCCGTCGTCGGGCTCGCGCTCCTGCCAGCCGGCGGTGATCGTGGCGATCTGCCCGTCGATGTCCAGCGAGCGAACCACGTTGCGCAGCGTGGGCGAACGTTGTGGCCCGAGCAGCGTCACCTTCATCGCGGCGCCGGGCCCCGCAAGCCGAGGCGGAAGGTCACGCGGCGTGCACCTTCAGCGTGCGGCCGACGGCGTCGAGCATTCCGTGCAGTGTGTCGTAGTCAGGATGACGCATCCGCACATAGGCGTTGGCCATGTACCCGGCGGCGACCGGCTGGGTCGGCGTGCCCGGGGACGGCAGGTGCGCGTCGATGACCCACTCGCCGAACTCCTGCTGCAGCGCGTCGACACCGGAGTACCCGCTGATCTGACCGTCCGTCTCCGGGCGCACCGCGACCATGCCGGAGGCGAAGCGCCGCGACGGCGCTGTGTTGGTGCTGCCGTAGAGGATCGCGTTCGCCCACTCGCGGAAGATGTCGATGTCGTTGCCCGCCGAGTAGAGATCCCACGCCCCGACGCCCGGCGGCCGGCAGCCGATCTCGGAGAACTTGAGCCCCTTCGGTCCGAAGAACCACTCCATGTGCGTCGCCGACGTACCGATCCCCAGCGCCGCGATCACCCGCCGGCCCATCTCGCGTAGCTCGTCGTATTCCGCCGCGCTGTCGATTCGGTTGGTGGAGATGAACTGCGGCGAGATCCACCTGGTGCGCATCGCCTCCAGGACGTTCGGGTAGTAGTGCGACGCGAAGTCCAGCGCGACCTGCCCGTCGACCGTCAGCGTGTCGTAGAACCCCTCGTGGCCCTCGATGAACTCCTCGACGGCGATCGAGCCGACACCCTGGGCGCCGAACACCGCCAGCGCATGGTCGATGCCGGCCGGGTCGTCGACGCGGGTGGTGTCGGCGGCTCCGGCGCCGCTGCGGGGCTTGAGGATCAATGGATATCCGACCTGCTCGGCGAAGTCACGGACCTCGGCGGCACTGTCGGCCGCGGTGGACGCCGCGGTCGGTACCCCGGCCTCACGAAGCGCCTGCTTCATCGACGGCTTGTCGCGGCACAGCCATGCCGTGTGGACCGACGTGCCGGGAATCTGGCAGGCCTCGCGGACCTGCGCCGTGGTCATGATGTGTGCCTCGATCGTCGCCTCGAGCCGGTCGACCCACATCTTGTCCTGCGCCCACTTGACGACGGCGGTCATCGTGTCGACGTCGGTGACCGACGGCACCTGCTCGTAGTGGAACATCCAGTCCTTGAGCTGCTGGTCGAGGTAGTCGCCGGGTGTCTCCCCGACGCCGATCACGGTTGCCCCGGCCTCGGCGAGCGCGCGCACGAACTGGCGTTGGTTGGCTGGGAAGTGCGGCTCGACGAACACGATGTTCATCCCGCGACCGTAGCCCAACCGAAGTCGCGACGTGGCGCAACCGCCCGGGTCGCGGGGCCGCCGGGGAGTACGCTCCGGGGGATATGGTGGCCGTTGCCTTCGTCGCGCCGTACCTGCTCGAAACCACCAGCCGATTCGTCGAAGGGGCAGCCCGGCTGCCCGGCGTCGCCGTCGGCCTGATCACGAGCGAGCCCGTCGAGCGGCTCACGCCAAGCCTGCGCCGCTACCTCACCGCACACTGGCGCGTCGACGACGCACTCGACGCCGGTCAGATCGCCGGCGCCGTCCAAGGCCTGAGCGCGCAGATCGGCAGGGTGCAGTGCCTGCTCGGGGTCCTCGAACAGCTGCAGGTGCCGCTCGCCCGGGTGCGCGAGCACCTGGGGATCGACGGGATCGACGTGGCAACCGCGGTCAACTTCCGTGACAAGGCGCAGATGAAGACGGTGCTGCGTGCGGCCGGCGTGCCGTGCGCGCGGCATCGGCTGGCCGAATCCGCCGACGACGCGGTCAAGTTCGTCGACGAGGTCGGGTTCCCCGTCGTGGTGAAGCCGCCGGCCGGCGCCGGCGCGAAGAGCACGTTCCGGCTCGACCACGCCGAAGACTTACGCGTCTGGCTCGACGGCGCTCCGCCGGCACCGGACCGGGTCGCCCTGCTGGAAGAGTTCCTCACCGGCGACGAGGGCTCGTTCGACAGCGTGACGCTGAACCGCCAGCTGGTGTGGCACTCGGTGTCGCATTACTTGCCCACGCCCCTGGAGGTGCTGCGCAATCCGTGGATCCAATGGTCCGTGATCATGCCGCGCGCGATCGACGGGGCCGAGTACGAGCGGCTCCGGACGACCGCGGCGGCCGCGCTGCACGCGCTCGGCCTCACCACCGGGCTGACGCACATGGAGTGGTTCCGTCGCCCGGACGGCACGTTCGCCGTGTCCGAGGTCGGCGTCCGCCCGCCAGGGGCGCAGTTCACCTCGATGCTCAACTACGCGCATGACGTCGACCTTTACAGCGATTGGGCTCGGCTCATGATCTACGGAGCCTTCGAACCGCCGCTGCGTCGCTGGTCCGTCGGCACAATCTTCCTGCGCGGACAGGGAAAGGGGCAGGTCCTCGCGGTCCACGGCCTGGACAAGCTGCAAGAGGAACTCGGCTGGATGGTCGTGGAATCCCACCTGCCGCACCGGGGCCAGGTCTCGTCGAACAGTTACGAGGGCGACGGGGACATCATGGTCCGGCACCCCGAGACGGCCGTGGTGACCGAGGCGCTGCACCGGCTGGTCACCGAGGTCCGCGTGGAACTAGGGCCGTCATGATCGTTGTGATGATCTCTCCCGGCTACCCGGCCGAGATGGCGTTCTTCACCCGTGGCCTGGCGGCCAGCGGCGCGTCCGTGATCGGCATCGGCGACCAGCCCACGTCGGCGCTGCCTGCCATGGCTCGCGACGCGCTGGCGAACTACGTCCACGTGGGTTCGCTCGCCGACGAACGAGCCGTGCTACGAACCGTGGCCGACATCGCCCGGCAGGTGCACATCGAGCTCGTCGAGTGCCTGTGGGAGCCGTACATGATCCTCGCCGCCCGGCTGCGTGAAGCGCTCGGCCTGCCCGGGTTGACGGTCGAGCAGACGGTGCCGTTCCGGGACAAGGAGCGGATGAAGCAACTGCTCGACGCCGCGGGGCTGCGCACGCCGAGACATCAGAGCACGACGACGGTCGCCGGCGTGTGGTCAGCGGCCGAGCAGATCGGCTTCCCGCTTATCGTCAAGCCGATCGCGGGCGCCGGCTCGGCCGACACCTACCGCGTCGGCTCGGCTGCCGAGCTGGACCTCGTCCTGCCGATGGTGCGCCACGTGCCGCAGGTCAGCGTCGAGGAATTCGTGGACGGCGAGGAGTTCACCTACGACACGATCTGCGCCGCGGGCAACGTGCTGTTCGAAAACGTCTGCCGGTACACCCCCCGCCCGCTGGAAACCATGCAGCACGAGTGGATCAGCCCGATCACGCTCGCCGTGCGCAATCTCGACGACCCGTACCTGGAGGGGGGACGTGCGCTCGGTCGAGCGGTGCTGGACGCGCTGGCCTTCCGCGACGGGTTCACGCACATGGAGTGGTATCGCAAGGCTGACGGCGAGGTCGTGTTCGGCGAGATCGGCGCGCGGCCGCCCGGTGGCCGCACCGTCGACGTGATGAACTACGCCACCGACACCGACCTGTTCACCGCATGGGCGGAGGCCGTGACCCGCGGTGAGATTTCCCGGACCATCGAGCGGAAATACAACGCGGCGAGCATCTTCAAGCGTGCCAAGGGCATCGGTCGGATCGTCGGCTACGACGGCCTGGACGGGTTGCTGACCAGGTACGGCGAACACGTCGCCGCGCTCGAGCTGCTGCCGATCGGCGCGCCCCGGCGGAACTGGCGCTCCACGCTCATCTCGGACGGCATGGTGATCGTCCGGCATCCGGACTACACCACCACGGTAGAGATCGCGGAACGGTTCGCGACCGACCTGCAGCTCTACGCCGGTTGACGGACCGATGAGCGGGACACCCGCGCAGATCCGCGCGGAGCTAGCGCGCGTGCTGCCTTCGGTTCGACGCGACCTGGAGAGCCTGGTCCGCATCCCGTCGGTGTCGGCGGATCCGGCCGCCGCGCCGCACCTGCAGACCAGCGCGAACGCGGTCGCGACGATGCTGCGTGCGGCCGGCCTGCGCGACGTGGACGTGCACCGGGCCGACGCCGGGCATCCGGCGGTCATCGGCACGCGACCCGGACCGGCGGGCGCACCGACCGTGCTGCTCTACGCCCACCACGACGTGCAGCCACCCGGCGACCGGAGCGGGTGGACGTCCGACCCGTTCGAGCCGGTCGAGCGAGACGGGCGGCTGTTCGGCCGCGGCGCGGCCGACGACAAGGCCGGCGTCGCGTTGCACCTGGCCACGTTACGGGCACTCGGTGACCGGCTGCCCGTCGGGCTCACGGTGCTCGTCGACGGCGAGGAGGAGATCGGCTCGCCGACCCTGGCCGCCCTGCTGCGGAGGCATCAGGACACCCTGCGCGCCGACGTGTTGGTGTTGGCCGACTCGACGAACTGGACCGTCGACGTGCCCGCGCTGACCACGTCGCTGCGCGGCGGCGCCAACGTCACGGTCGAGGTCCGCACGCTGCACCACGGCGTGCACAGCGGCGTCTACGGCGGCGCGGTGCCCGACGCGCTGACCACACTGTGCCGGTTGCTCGCCACGCTGCACGACGAGAGCGGCAACGTGGCGGTGGACGGCCTGGTCTCGGGCTCGGCGGAGGCGCCCCCGCTCGACGCGGACCGGCTCCGCCGGGACGCCGGCATGCTGGCCGGCGTGGCGCTGATCGGCGGCGGCAGCATCGCCGACCGGCTCTGGGCGCGGCCGGCGATCGCCGTCATCGGTCTTGATGCGCCGTCCGTAGATGACGCGTCCAACACGCTGGTGCCGTCCGCGCGCGCCAAGGTCAGCATGCGGATCGCGCCCGGCGACGATGAGCGACGCGCGCGGCAGGCGCTGGTGACGCACCTGCGGGCGAGGGCGCCGTGGGCAGCCGAGGTGCGCGTCGAGCCGGGCAACTCGGTGGCGCCCTACACGGTGCGGACGGATGGCCCGGCCTACCGGGCGGCCCGCTCGGCCTTCGCCGACGCGTGGGGCACATCGGCCGTCGACATCGGTGTGGGCGGGTCGATCTCCTTCGTCTCGACGTTCGCCGGGCTTTATCCGAACGCCGAGATCCTGATCACCGGCGTGGAAGACCCGGACACCCGGGCGCACGGCGCCGACGAGAGCCTGCATCTCGCCATGTTCGAGCGGGCCTGCCTGGCCGAGGCACTGCTGCTGCAACGACTCGGCGCGGGCCTCCGCTCTGATCAACAGGTGGGCCGGTGAGCAGCCTGGTCACCGACCGAACCTGCCCTTCCATACCTGCCCGCTGATGCCCGGCACGCCGAGGCCGGTGTCGGGGGCGATGGAGTGGGGCAGCAACACCCGGCAGCCCGGGATCCTCCCGGTGGCCGCGGGTATCCCGTGACATTGCCCGCCGGCTGGCCCATGATGACTCGATGACCGGCACCGCCGCTGCGGCGAGCTGGCGGCGACGGGTCGGCCGCCGCTACCCCGACCTGCGCCGCGCGGCGCTGGGCCGCGAGCGGCTCATGGCGGCAATGTACGCAGCGGTGCTGGCCGCGGTCACCGTCGGCGTGACAGCCGCCGCGCTTGCCGGGATTACCGTTGCCGACGCGCGCGACTCGTTCCTGATCGCCAACGCCGCGATCGGGCTCGCCACCGCCAGCTGCGGCGCGCTGGTCGCCTGGCGACGGCCCCGACCGCCGCTGGGCTGGTTGCTGCTCGGTGCCGGGATGGCGCAGGCGCTGAGCGTGGCGGCGGCGGGCCTGGCCGGGCTCGGCGACCGGCTCGGCTGGCCGCCGTCCGTCCAGCGTGGCTTCGCGACGACGTTCCTGTTCACCTGGCCATGGGCGATCGGGGTGCTGCTGCCGATGGCGCTGCTGGTGTTCCCCGACGGGCGGCTACCGTCGCCACGCTGGCGGTGGGCGGCCGGCGGGATCGCCGGGTGCGGGTCGCTGTTCGTGCTGGCGCATGCCTCCGCCCCGATCTCGATCACCGCCGATCCGAGCGCGCTGTCCTGGCTCGCGCTGCCGAGCAGCGACCTGCTCGCCGGGATCTGGACGGTGTCCAAGGCGCTGCTCGCGGCCAGCTACCTGGCAGTGATCGCCGGACTGCTGGCGCGCTACCCGCGCGGCGACGGGCGGACCCGCCGGCAGCTGCTCTGGCTGTTGCTCGCCGTCGCGGTGGCAGGCGCCGTGCTCGGGACGTGGGGGCGCGATGCCGAACCAGGGCAACGGGTGCTGACCCTGCTGGTGCTCGTGCTGATCCCGGCCGCGATCGGGGTCGCCGTGCTGCGCCACCGGTTGCTCGACATTGAACTGGCGGCCTCGCGCGCCGTCGGGTATGCGCTGCTGTCCGCCGCGGCGATCGGCGCTTACCTCGGGCTGGTGGGGGCGGTCGACCACCTGCTGCGCCACCAGGCCGGGCTCGGGGCGTCGGCGGCGGTCACCCTGCTCATCGCCGTCGGGTTCAACCCGGTGCGGACCCGGCTGCAGCGTCTCGTCGATCGGGCCGTCTACGGCGACCGCGCCGACCCGGTGACAGCGATGAGCCGCCTCGGACAACGGTTGCGCTACGGCAACGGTTGCGAGTCCGACGACGAGGCGGACGCGCTGGACACCGTGGCCGTGGTGCGCTCCGCACTGCGACTGCCCTACGCCGCGCTGCATGAGCCGACCGGATTGCGCCTCGCGCACGGCCGGCCTCCGTCCCGGCTGGAGACCTTGCCGCTGTCCTACCGCGGCGAGCAGGTGGGCCGGCTCGTCGTCGGCGTCCGTGCCGGACAGCGCCATCTCGATCCCGCCGACCGCGCCCTGCTCGAGCTGCTCGCCGCCCCGCTCGCGGTCGCAGTCCACGCCCGAACGCTGTCCGCGCAGGTGCAGCGCTCCCGCGCCCAGCTCGTCACGGCCCGCGAGGAGGAACGGCGCCGCTTGCGCCGCGACCTGCACGACGGGCTCGGCCCGACGCTGACCGGGATCGCGCTGCAGGCCGACGCCGCAAGCAACCTGCTGCACGCCGACCCGGAGCGGGCCGGGCAGCTGGTCACCGCGCTGCGCCGGCAGGCCGCCGACGCGATCGCCGACGTCCGCCGGCTGGTCGCCGCGCTGCACCCGCCCATCCTCGACGAGCTCGGTCTGCTTCCCGCACTGCGCCGCCAGCTCGAGCAGCTGCAGTCCGCCCGCACCCGGCCTGCGATCACGCTCGAGGCCCCGGACCGGCTGCCGCCGCTGCCCGCCGCGGTCGAGGTCGCCGCGTACCGGATCGTGCTGGAGGCGGTGACCAACGCGCTGCGCCACGCCACCCGCGCACGACGCGTCCTCGCCGAGCTGGCCGTCGACGACGAGCGAAGCCTGCGCATCGTCGTCCGCGACGACGCTGCCACGCCGGGCTCGTGCTGGACGTCCGGGGTCGGCCTGTCCTCCATCCGGGAACGCGCCGGCGAGCTCGGCGGGGAAGCGGGTGCCGGACCCACCGATCGTGGCGGGCTGGTCTGGGCCCGCCTCCCGCTGGGAGAAGCGCCATGATGGGGCCGGCCCCGCTGCGCGTCGCGCTCGCCGACGATCACCCCGTCGTCCGCGACGGGCTGGCCGCGCTGCTCGCCTCCGTCGCCGGCATCGACGTGGTCGCCACCGTCGCCACCGGCCGCGACGCCGTCCGCGTCGCCGTCACGCAGCAGCCGGACGTGCTCGTGCTCGACATCCAGATGCCCGACCTGGACGGCGTCGCCGCCACCCGCGAGATCACCCGCGCCGCCCCCGACGTGGCGGTGCTGATCCTGACCATGTTCGACGACGACGCGTCCCTGTACGCCGCGCTGCGCGCGGGAGCCCGCGGCTACCTGCTCAAGGGCGCAAGCCAGCAGGAGATCACCCACGCCATCCACGCCGTCGCCGTCGGTCAGGCAATCTTCGGACCGGGCATCGCCCGGCGCATCCTCGACCACCTCGCCGGCGCGCCCGCGACCGCGCCGCCGGAGCCGTTCCCCGAGCTCACCCCCCGTGAACATGAGGTGCTCGAGCTACTCGCCGAAGGCCTTCCCACCACGCACATCGCCGCCCGGCTCGGCCTCGCCCCGAAGACGGTCACCAACCACGTCTGTGCCATCCTCACCAAGCTGCACGTCGGCAGCCGCGCCGAAGCCGTCGCGCGGGCCCGCGACGCCGGATTGCCGGGCGAGGCGCGCACCGGCTCAGACACGTCGGCGACCGGCGCGCAGGCGAGACGGTGACGAGATGGCAATGAGCGAGCAGGCCGACCGCGCGGGCTACGAGCGGCGGCGCGCCGCGCAGCTGCACGCGGTGCGGGCCGCGCTGCACGATCACGTTGCCCGGCTGGAGTGGACGCCCGAACAGATCGAGCAGTACCGCACGGAGCGGCTGCGGGCGCTGCTTGCGCATGCTCGCGAGCGGTCCCCGTTCTACGCCGCTCGGCTGCGCGATCTCGACCCGTCCGCGGCGACCGTTCATGACCTGGCTCGGCTGCCCGCGATAACCAAGGGGGAGGCGCAGCAGGAGTGGGACCGGATCATCACCGCCCCTGGCCTCGACCGGGCCCGAGCCGAGCGGATTCTCGCCGAGCAGCAGTGGTTCTGCTACACCCCGGCCGGGGAGCAGGTGTTCAGCTCCGGCGGCTCGAGCGGCGTGCGCGGGGTGTACGTGTGGCCGTGGGACACCTTCGTGACACTGGCCTGCCTGGCGTGGCGCATGCAGGCCCGCGAGGAACTCCGCACGCCGGTCGCCGAGTCTCGGCTGGCGGTGTTGGAGGCCGGCGAGCCACCGCACGCGAGCACGCCGCTGTTCGACGTCCCCTACACCGCGATGATGGCGACGGTCGTGATCCCGGCCGCGGCGCCGTTCGACGAGATCCTCGCGGCGGTGGCGGCGGCGCGGCCGACGCATCTGGTCGGGTACGCATCGGTGGTGGGCCGGTTGGCGCGCGCCGCGCTTGCCGGAGAGCTGGATATCAGCCCGGTTCGGGTCAGCACCAACTCCGAGCCGCTCAGCGCCGATGATCGAGAGATGATCCGCCGCGCCTGGCAAGCTCCCGTGCACAACCTGTGGGGATCGACCGAGGTGGGCGTGCAGGCGGTCGGATGCGGGCATGGTGACGGCCTGCACGTGTGCGAGGACGAGGTGGTGCTCGAGCGGGTCGACGAGTCCGGCGACCCGGTAGGACCCGAGGAGCCGGCGGCGCGGACGCTCGCCACGGGCCTCGCCAACTGGGCATTCCCATTCATCCGCTACGACCTGGGCGACCAGGTCACCATGCTGCCCGGTCGCTGCCCGTGCGGCAGCTCGCTGGCTCGGGTAGCCGACATCGCCGGGCGGCGCGACGACGACTTCCGCTACCGCGCGCAGACCGTCCCGGCGATCGCCTTCCGCTATGTGCTCGGCACCGACCCGCGGATCTCCGAGTACCAGGTACGCCAGACCCGCACCGGCGCGGACGTATTGGTGGTCGGCTCCGCCGACCCGGTGGCGGTCACGGCGGCCCTCGTCGCGTCGCTGGTCCGGTACGGGCTGACTCAGCCAGACGTCCGGGTAACCGTTGTGGCGCAGCTGGAACGACACGCGGCGACGGGCAAGCTCAAGCGGTTCGTCCCGCTCGCCGACTCGACCGGTCGCTGAGCGCAACGGCTCATCGGCCGCCGGCTTGCCGGGTGATATAGGTGAGGGCGACGAACGACGCGTACATCGCTGCGGTGTCCGCGCCGGCGATGCGAACGCAGCGGGTGCCGCTGCGCTCGACGCCCTTGACCCAGCTGGCCATCTCGGCCATGTCCGCGGTCTGCACCTCGACCTCCAGGGTGGCCGGAACGTCGATGTGCGGCGGGGCGATCCGTCCTGCCGCGATCGCCGTCACCGCAGCCGCGGCCGCATCGCGGATCCGCTCGCGGGCGACCTCCGGGTGCAGGCCGTGCGCCGCGAACCGGGTGATGGATTCCTTGCTGGCCACGCCCACGGCATCCGGGGCGACCGCTTTCGCCTCGGCCAGGGTGACCGCGTCACCGCTGACCAGCGCGATCGGTATGCCGTGCGCGTGCGCGACCAGTGCGTTGATGCCGCTCTCGCCGACGTACTCGCCGTTGAGCCGCGCCCCGCTGATCACCTCGGGGTTGTAGGTGTGCGACAGCACCGACGGCTCGCCGGAGATCGACCCGTGATAGCCGACGAAGAACACCGCGTCCACGCTGTCGTCGAGGCCCTGCATCATGTATCCCGGCTTGTGCCGGCCGGAGAGGTAACTCGCCGGCCGGTGGATCGCCTGCGGGTCGAGGTTGAACATCGCACCGTGCGCGTCGTTGACCACGATCTCGTCCGCGCCGGCCGACACCGCGCCGTCGATCGCCGCGTTCACCTCACCGAGCAGCAGCCGGCAGCCCAGCTCGTAGGCCGCGCCGCCGGTGACCCGGCATTGTGACCAGTCCACGACCCCGGCCACGCCTTCCATGTCGCACGACAAGAAGATCTTCATCGGTCCATCTTCGCGTTCCGGCGTCATAGCTGGGGCTCTGCTTCGTTATCCCCGTGGGGGGCGAACGTGAGTCGGTGTCACAGCGGGCGTGTCGGGGCCTGCGCGGGATCCGCCGCCGTAACCCGGCAGTGGTTCGCCGTGCTCTGCCTGCTGCAGCGCGCCGATGGGTACCAGCTGCCGATCGAGTTGCTTGCCCGCGCCCTGTCGATGACCGCTGCGCAGCTGACATGCCTGGCCGACCGGATGGCCCGTCAGGGGCTCATCGAGCGCGACCCTCATGGCGTCGTCACTCTTACCGCACGAGGAGAGGACGCCGCCCGCCGCGCGGCAGGCCTGTGCCGGGCGGCCCTGCGCGAACAGCAGCGGGCCGCGCTGTTGGCCGCTCATCCGGCGGACTTCGCCCGGCTGACCCGTGCGCTCACACAGTGTGCGAGCGTGGTCACGGATTTCGGCCGATGACAGTGCATTGAACGCATCCGCTCACTGCCAGAGCCGTCGGCACCGCGCGCTCGCCGGCGGCGACGTCAAACCCGGTGCACGACGAACTGTGGTATCTCGCGCAGGCTTTGCGCGACCACGCAGTAGCGTTCGGTCAGCTCGGCGAGCCGCGCCAGCGCCGCATCGTCCGCGTCGGTGGCAACCTCGGCCGTGACCACGACGCCCTGCACGCCGACCGGCACAGACCGATCCAATCCCAGCGTGCCGCGGGCGTCGAAACAGCCCTCTGCGCGCAGCTGCACGCGACGAAGGTCCAGGCGCATGGCCGTGGCGACGCTGCGCATAGTGACGCCGGTGCACGCCACCAGCGCCTCGAGCAGCATGTCGGCTGAGCAGGCATCCTCCCCGTCACCACCAGTGGCCGGGTGCAGCCCGGCGCGAACCGGGCCGGCCCAGCCATCGACCGTGGTGGTGATCTCAGCATCGCGCCAGTCCCCGCTCGCCGCGAGCGCCGTGTGAGCAGCCGCCGGCTCAGCGGTATACCGGTCTTTCAGCGGCGCTTGCCGGGCTCGGAGTGCGCGGACGTCCACAAGGCACAGTGTGCCGCACGGACGTCCGCTGGCGACGCATACGGTATCGGGAGCCCGCGTCCGGGCCGGTGGGTCTGGTGGCCGGCCGGTGTCCTGGCGAAGCACCAAGCCGATGCTCGTGTCGGAGCGAGGGAAGGAGCAAGCGCATGTCGGAGTCCTGGATGCTCGCCGCGGTGAACGCGGCGCTGACGGGTCGTGGGATCGATGACCGGGTCACGGCGGCGGGGCGGTTCAGCCCGCGTGGCGCGAGCGGAGGGATGTTCGCCGGCGGTCTCGCGGGCGACACGGTCGGCGGGCTGGTCGGAGGGGTCGCCGACGCGGTGGGCACGGTGGGGGGCGCGCTCGCCGGGCAGCGGGCGGCCGGCCGGGCGCGGGGCCTGCCGGCGCGGCTGCTGGTCGCGGTGTCGACCGGCTGGGTGTACGGGTTCGACGGCGGACGCTCCGGCAGCCGGGAGGCGGGCGAGTTGGTCTTCCGGTTCCCGCGGGCCGGGCTGACCGTGACGGTCGGGCAGCGGGTGAACGTGCGCACCGTGACCCTGGCCGCGGCCGATGGCAGCCGGGTAGAGCTGGAGGGCCACCGGCTGCCGGTCACGCACAGCAAGGACGTGATCGACGTGCTGCGCGCCCCGGCCTGAGCGTGCCGCGGGGGCGGGTCAGAGCGCGGCGAGGGCGAGTCCGGCAGCAGCCGCGGCGAGTCCGGCGGCGAAACTGCCGAACAGGTTGCCGGCGGCACGCAGCAGGTCACCGCCCTCGGCGAGGGCGAGGGTCTCCCATGCCCAGGTGGACAGCGTGGTGTAGCCGCCGGCGAACCCGGTCCCGGCGAGCAGCGTCGCGGTGGTGGGCAGGCCGTGGTGCGCGGCCAGGCCGGTGAGCACGCCGAGCAGCAGGCTGCCGGTCACGTTGATCACCAACGTGCCGTACGGGAATTCCCGGCGGATGCGGTGCTGCACCAGCTGGTCGAGCAGGTAGCGGGCCAGCGCGCCGGCCCCGGCGGCGAGAGCGACGGTGAGCGTGAGCATCACGGCTGCTCGGCGCGTGACCCGCGGGACCGGGCCGGGGCGGCGCGGTGGTGGATGACCTCGACCCGGTCGAGGGTGACCAGCCCGCCGGTGATCAGCTCATCGATCTCGGGCAGGAACTGCGCGATCTGCTCCGGGTCGTCGACGATGACGATGGCGACCGGCAGGTCCTCGGACAGGCTCAACAGCCGCGGGGTGTGCAGGTGCCCGGTGGCGCCGAAGCCCTCCACGCCCTTGAACACCGAACAGCCGGCGAGGCGGGCGCGTCGGGCCCGATCGACGATCTCGGTGACCAGCGAGTGGTGCCGGTACCGGTCCGACTCCCCGATGTAGATGGTCAACCGCTGCGCCGGGCCGTGCAGCCGCTGCGGTGTGCTCATCATGGGCTCCTCTCGACGTTGCGACCGGCCCGCTCGGCGCGATGCCCCGCGGGCCCGACGGATAGGGCGGTGCTGGCGAGCACCGAGCGGCCGGTGAGCAGGCCGAGTGACCCGGCGCCCAGCGCGGCCAGGATGCTGGCGCCCAGGTACGCGGCGGCGAGCCCGTCGTGGTGGTGGCTGGCCAGCTGCACCACGCCGACCACGACCGTGGAGAAGGTGGTGAACGCGCCGCAGAACCCGGTGCCGATCAGCGGGCGCAGCCAGCGGCCTGGCCGCAGCTGCACGGCGATCACGACGACGATCGGGAGCAGGAACGCTCCGGCGGTGTTCACCGCGAAGATCGGCCAGGGAAAGCGGTCGGCCGGCACGGGCCAGCCGCTGGTCACCGCATAACGGGCGGCGCCGCCGGCGCAGCCGCCGACGAAGACCATGCCCAGCACCGCCAGCGGCAGCCGCGGCCAGCGCGCCCGCCGGGACGGTCCCGCCTCAGCGTGGCTCGCACCGGCCGGCGTGGCGGGGTTTGCGGCGCCGCCGGCCGACCGCGGCGGGCGCGGCTGGCCGCTCATGGCCGAGCAGGGTCAGCGGTCGCGCGGTGCCCGACCGTCCTGTGCGGCTGCGGCGAAGCCATCGGCACGTCCTGATCGGTGATGGTTGTCCCGGCGGTGTCGGCGGGCTGGTGGTGTCTCATGGTGGCTCCCTCCGCGCTGGATGGCACCCACTCGCCGGAATGACCCCATGCTGTGCTCATTGTCGACATGGCGACCTGGTTCGTGTTGGGCGGGGATGCGTGGACCCGCCAACCGTTCGGCGCCCGGCGCATTCCGGATGGCATGACACGGCCCCGCGCACGGCCCTGTCGGGTGGGCCGTGCGCGGGGTCGCGGCGGTGTTGCTCAGTGCCTCAGTGCCCGGCGTTGATGTAGGCCTGCAGCTTGGGCAGGCTGCTGATGGCCTTCAGGCCGCCGCTGGTGTCGGCGGGCAGCCCAAGGCTGCTGTTGGGCTGCTCCATGACCCGGTAGCTGGTGTTGGACATGGCGTCCACAGCCGGTGAGGCGGGCTGGGTGATGGTCACGTTGTTGACCAGGTAGCGCACCCCGCCGCTGGTGAACGCGAAGTTGCCGGTGTAGCTGGCGGTGCTGGTGGATGCCTCGATCCACACCGTCTTACCGGGTTCGGCGGTGACCTCGATGCTCTGCGTGTCGGCCGCGCTGGACTCCCAGGTGTGGTCCGCGGTGAACTTCACGCTCAGCTCTTCGTCGATGATCCCGACCAGGTCGAAGCCGACCGAGGCTTCGATCGATCCGCCGAGCGACCAGCTGGAGGAGTCGTCGTGCTTGATGTCCAGCGTCCCGGTGGTTGCCTTCTTCCCACCGCTGACGGCGGGCTCGTTGCCGCCGTGGATGTCCTGGACCGGTTTCCAGTCGCTGTGCGCGAAGCTCGCGGCGGTGGTCGACGGGGTGAAGCTGCGGTCGGTGGCGTCCTGGTAGTGCTTGAGCGCCTCGACGGCGTCGGCCTGGTCGGTCGTGGCGTCGATGCTCACCATCTGACCCGGCGAGGCGGAGAGGGTGGCGGTCTTCTTGGCGGCCGGGCGGGCGTCGGTCTTGGCGGCTTTGGCGGTGCCGGCGGGCTCCGGCGTCGCGGCGGCGCAGTCGGTGCCGCCCAGGGCGCAGTCGTCTTCTTGGAACTTCATCCCGGGGCCGGTGTCGGCGATGTTGCCCTTGGTGACTTCGACGTTGGTGATGTCGAAGGTAATGTTCCCGGCGGTGAAGTCCAGCTCGCCGGTCAGGCTGGCCGAATAGTCGATCTTGTTGAGCCAGCCGGCGGTCCCGGGGTCGACCTCGGTGCCGACCGACATCCCGATCGAGTCCGAGCTGCCCCACTCCTGCCCGAAGGACACGGTCTGCTTGGAACTGAAGGCAACCCCGTCGATGTTGGTGCTGATCGAGTTGGTGATCTCCTCACCGAGGGAGGTCTTCTGCCCCTTGGTCGTCTCGTGCCCCTTCTCCAAGGTGGCCTTCGCGCTGGAGTAGTTGTAGACCATGCTGCTGGCCCTGCTCGTATCTGCCGTGTTGAACTTCGGCGTCGCGCCCGGGTTCGGCGTCCAGGCCACCGAGCCGGGATTCGCCCGGGGCAGTTCGTAGTTCACCAGGGCCGCGGCCGACGCCGGGTCCTTCGCGCCGTCGATCTTCAGCGTGGTCGCGTTGTTCCACACCGCGTCGGTGTGTGGGCCGTTGCCGTCGGTGTTCTTCATCTGGAAATACTGCGTGGAGTCGTGGTAGGCCCCGTCTGCCCCCAAGTCCTCGGAGAAGGCGAAGTAGCTGTTGGGGGTGTGGCCCGGGGTAATCTGCTGGATCAGGACCTGGTGCTTGATGCCGTCCTTGTCGGTGAACCGGTAATCGGTGATCGTGCTGCCGGGACGGTCGGTGTACGGCGGCGGCGTGCCGTTCCAGCTGGCCGTCTGCCCGGGCTGCACGGTCTGCGGCGGCAGCGGGCCCTGCCCGACCTGGGTGTCGGCCAGCGTCCAGGCGTACGGGGTCAGGTTGCTGACCGAGTTCATCGGCATCGTGACCGGTGCGCCCGCCGCCTTCGCCGCTGGCGCGGGCGCGGCCAGCGCCGCCCCGGCGCCGACCCCGGCCAGGATCGCGCCGCACATCGCGGCGCCGACCAGCTTGCCGGCGATCTTTCGCTTGTTGGACATGAGTTGGTCCTTCTTTCTGTTGGCTGGGCTCTTCGTCCCAGGAATGTTTGATAAGGGAAACAATCCCTGCCGGCAGACGTCCGCGCGGTCGTCCACCCGGCCGACCCGCCGGCTGAGCGGCTTGCCATCCGAACGGAGGACATCACCGCCCGCCCGGACGACAGACCGGCTCGGCACCCGCCGGGCTACGGCGCGCCGGCACCGGGATCGCGGGCGACGACCTCGCGGCCGGGCTACGCTTGCCGGCGGCAAGTCTTCGGGAACGAAAGGAGGGCCGGTGGCCGCCCGCCCCGCACCGCCGATCCCGGCCGAGCAGGTCGAGGCGCTCGTCGCCGCCGGTGGGGCGCTGGTGCGCCTGGCCAGCCAATCGCTGACCGAGGTCGACGCGCGGGTGTCACTGATTCAGTTCCGCGCCCTGCTCGCGCTCAGCGAGTTCGGCACCATGCGGGCCACCGACCTGGCCGGGCGCATCGGCGCGGCCCCGGCGTCGGTCACCCGGCTGTGCGATCGGCTGGTCGCCAGCGAGCTGATCCGCCGCGTGCCCAACCCGCAGAGCCGCCGCGAGGTGCTGCTCACCGCCACCGCGAACGGCCGGCAGCTCGTGCACCGGGTCATCGACCGGCGCCGCCGCGACATGGGCCGCGTGCTGGCCGGCCTGGACCAGGCCGAACGCGCCATTGCGGTCGTCGTGCTGAGAAAGTTCGCCGCCCTCGCCGCCGGCCTGGACCACGAGGAAGGCGACGCCACGGTCACCGCGCTGAGCAACTTCGCCTACCTCGGCGACCGACCCGCCAGCCCCGGCTCCCGCGTCGACCGGTGACCGAGCAAACCAGCTCGCGACAGACATCTGGCCAACCACCGCCAGAATCCGCCGATCGGCCTGCGAGACTGTCGGCCGTGGCGGATGTCGAGTTCTTGAGCGTGTCCCCAGTCATCTCTGTGCGGGACCTTGACGCCGCGCTGCAGCGGTACGGTCGGCTGGGCTTCGAGACGCACGCATACCTGGGTCCGGAGCGGTACGGCTACGCCGATCGAGGAGCGGTGTCCTTGCACTTTGCCGAGTGGGCCGAGCATGACCCGCACGGCAACGCGGCCACCGTGTACCTCTACGTCAGCGACGCTGACGCCCTACATGCGCAATGGACGGCTGCGGGTGTCGAGGGCCGTTTCGTCCAACCGCACGACACGCCTTACCAGCTACGTGAGTTCGTCTACGTCGATCCGGACGGCACTGCGGTGCGAGTGGGCTCACCGCTGCACACCGGCATCGCCTCGTAGCCGGATCGACAGCTGAGACAGGTCCACATGCGCCCTCTCGTGACCGAAGAGGGTGGCGACCGCTTCCGGCGCCGTTGCTATCAAGCCCCCGGGTCCGGGCATAGCATGGCGGGGTATCCGTCCGACCTTGCATCGATATGTCGTCGTTCGGCCGCAGCAGGCGAACCTTGGCCGACGGGGTACATGCTCTGAGACCGGAGGTGGACGGCCGTGACCACCGTGGACAGCGGGAAACGTTCGGATCTGGGGCAATTCGAGTCGGCGGATCGCAAGCTGCACAGGAGCATGTCGCTGACCCAGTTGCTGCTGCTCGGGGTCAGCGCCCAGATCGGTTCGGGCTGGCTGTTCGCGGTGCTGTCCGCCGCCGGCGTTGCCGGCCCGGCAGCCGTGCTGTCGTGGATCATCGCCGCGGTGCTCGTGGGACTGATCGCCCTGTGCTACGCCGAACTCGGTTCGATGCTGCCGCGGTCGGGGGCGATCGTGCGCTACACCTACCTCAGCCACGGCTCGTTCGCGGGCTGGATCATCGGCTGGGCGTACTGGCTGTCAGCGGTCACCATCCCACCGCTGGAAGCGGTCGCCGTGCTCACCTACCTGGGCGGAAAGTTTCCCGAGACCCACTTCCTGCAGCCGCACAGCAGCCTGCTCGCCTGGCCGAACGGGATCCTGGCTGGCGTGCTGTTGATGGCGGTGTTCTTCGTGCTCAACTTCTTCGGCGCGAAGTTCTTGTCCGAGTCCAACCGGTGGGTGACGTTGTGGAAGATCCTGCTTCCCACAGCGACGTTCTGCGGGTTGTTCGTCGTGTTCAACGGGAGCAACTTCACCGCATACGGTGGTTTCACCGCGACCGGGGTGGCGCCGATTTTCCACGCCATCGCGACCACCGGCATCATCTTCTCCCTTCTCGGATTCCGGCAGGCGCTCGACTACGGCGGTGAGAGCCGCAACCCGCAACGGGACGTACCGCTGGCCACCTGGGGCTCGATCGTGATCCCCGCGATCATCTACACGCTGCTGCAGGTCGGGTTCATCGGTGCAATCAAATGGAATGTCATGGGCATCGGCGCCGGCAGCTGGGGCGACCTGTCGAAGAGCAACTGGGCCGACGCGCCGCTGTTCCACGCGCTGAACGCGGCGGGCATCGCCGGGCTGGCCACCCTGCTGATCATCGATGCCGCGATCTCGCCAGGCGCTACCGGCTGGGTATATCTCGGCACGGCCGCCCGATGCGGCTACGGCCTCGGGGTGCACCGCAACATTCCGCCGATCTTCCAGGCCAACAACCGCTTCGGCATTCCGTGGGTGGCGCTCGCGGTGTCGGCGGTGGTCGGCTGCGTCTTCTTCGTTCCCAGCCCCAGCTGGTATACCCTCGTCGGCTTCATCAGCGCGGCCGCCGTGATGACCTACATCATGGGCGGTGCCGGACTGCCGGTCCTGCGCAAGCATGCGGCCGGTCTGCCGAGGCCGTTCCGGCTGCGCGGATCGTGGTTCTGGTCGCCGATCGCCTTCCTCGCCGCCGCGCTGATCCTCTACTGGTCGGGCTTCACCACCTTGGCGAACGTGTTCACCGCAGCACTGATCGGGATGCCGTTGTTTTGCTGGTACTACGCCTGGCAGCGTGGCTGGATGCCGAAGGTGCCGGCCATCGTGGTCGGAGTGGTCTTTCTCGGCGTGTGGCTGTGGATCGCCTACGCCGGCGGCTGGGTGCTCACCGCGAGCGGGAAACAGCGCGCGGGAGCGTGGGCATTCGGGACCTACGACGGGGCGTTCTCCGCAGCCTTCCTCGCCCTGTGTGTGCTCATGTGGTGGCTGTCCAACGCCGAGGGCCGCCGCCACATCCTGGCCAGCGCATGGCTGGTGTGGCTCATTCTCGCCTACCTGCCATTGAGCTACTTCGGCCACTACGGCCCGCTCGCACACCCTCCGCTGGCCTTCCCTTGGGGCACCGTCGTGGCCATCGGCGTCGGCCTGGTGACGCAGTTTTGGGCAGTGCGCAGCGGGTTCGAGACCGAGGAACTCCGCGACATCGTGGACACCTACCGGCGCGGCGGCGATGTGGGCGAAGCACTCGCCCCCGAGTGAGCCACCCGTCGACACCATCGTCGAGGATGCCGAGGGTAGCTGCCGGCACGGCATCGGCGCCCACCCCGGATGCGAGATGGGCGCCGGCGCCGACTTTGGATCGCGATCAGCCTTGGTAGCCGCGGAAGTATTGGTTCGCCCCGCCGTTCCAGTACCAGGTGTCGATGACCGCGCCCTCACTGCTGCTGCCTCCGTAGACGTCCAGGTACAGCCCGCTGGAGGCGCTCCGGATCGGATACACGTTCCCGTCGGCGATGTGCAAGTCGGTGCTCCATTCCTGGCTCAGCGCGCCGACGCACGGGAATTGGTACACCCCGTCACCGGCCACCCCGTCGGTGGTCAGGCACTGCCCACTGTTGGCATTGATGATCTCCTGATTGCCGTCGGCGAGGTGCTGGAAGTCCCACTTCTGGTTCGCCCCACCGTTCAGGCTCCACTGGATCACCGGCGCGCCCCAGGACTGGGAGGCGCCGGAGACGTCCACGAACAGCCACGGGCTCTGCTCCGGGGAGAGGTACACGTTGCTCATCGAGTACGTGCTCGCCGACGCCGAGGTAGCGGTGACGCCGAGCATGACGGGAACGATCGCGGCGACCGCGGCTAGGGCGGCCATCGCCCGGGTGACCACCCGGCGGCGTGGCGCGGCCGGGCCGCCGCCCGTCGCCGCCGCGCGGTCCTCGGCGCTGCCGGTCGGCAGGTCACTGCGGTTCATCTGATTCTCCTGTCTGTGTGGCTGCGGTCCCGGTGACCGCGACAAGAGAAGGCTCGCCGAGTTTCGCCACCCATCCCATCCGGTGCGCCAGTGTGCCCGCCTAGGGGTGCACGCACCCCAGACGCTCAGCACCGCGCGGCTGAACCGCCGGTCCCTCGATGAGGTCAGATCATTTGGTACACGAGTACGCGGTGATCTGCACAGTTCTCATCGGCAACGGCGGGGCCGATTGCTGCGCCGTCGCTGGCGGCGGAGCGGGCGCAGCGGCTCGCCGCTCGCGCTGCCACGTCTCGCGGATCAGCATCGCCATGACGACGATCAGCAGGGCCGCCGGGACAGCCGCCGCGGGGGGCCCGAGGTGCTGGGTACAGAGTGCGCCCACGACCACGCCGGCGGTAAAGGCACCCACCACCGCTGCGAACCGTCCGGCGCGCGGCGCCGCGGCCTGCTCTCGCACGATCAGCCACCGGTAGGCGGCGACCACGGTGCTGCGCAGGTTCCCGCTCGTCATCACCGTGTTGTATGGGCTGTCGCCCAGCACCCGGAACATGCTGAACTGCAGCGCGGCCGCGAACGACACGCACACCGTGGTCAGCAGTGCCGGGGCGTCGTCAGGCAGTGAGGCCACAAACGCGAGCACACCGATCTGGACCGCCACCGCGAGCCGTACTGGCCGGCGGGTCGCGTCCCGAATCCGCGGCGTGCCCAGGACCTCGACGGCGAGCACGCCGACCATGAAGGCCAGCACCGGCACCAGCCGCACAACCGCTGAGTGCCATTGTCGGGACGCCGCATAAACGCCGAAGAGCACCACATTGCCGGTCTGCGCGTTCGCGAACACCCGGTGCCCCACGAACGTGTAGGCGTCGAGAAACCCGCCCACCCCGGCCAGCAGCACAGCGATCTGCACCGATTCCGGGCGGGTCCGAATGCTCGTCATCGCGCAAGCATCCACTGCGGCCGGTGCGTCGCTCAACACGAGGCGGCGGCCTGGCAGCAACCACGCGGAGTCAGCCGATCGGGGGACGCGGGCGTCGGCCGATCGGCGCGTGCCGCGTCGTCCGCTGGTTCGTCCGGTCGGCCGACCGCGCCAGCCGCGGCACGGGCGGATATTTAGTTCGTCAAACAAATCGGACCGAGCAAGTCGGCCCCCCAAGAGGAAGGTTCAACGATGAACCGCATCACCAAACTAGCCACAGTCGGTTTGGCCGCCGTCGGCATTGCCGGCCTCGCCGGCGCGACCGCCACCGCCGCCACCGCGGCCACCGCGCACCCGGCGAACCTGCGCACCGCCACCGGCCCGCACTACCCGAACGCGAAGACCGGCGACATCATCTTCTTCAACGCCACGCCGTGGACCGAGTCCATCGGCCAGGAGATCGACGGCAGCAACGCGATCGCCCGCATCGGGCCCGGACAGAGTGTGCTCATCCCGCAGGCCCAGGTGGCCAGCACGCTGACCCCGTACGCCGCGATGGAGGTCAGGTATAACTACGGGATCGAGTCGTATTCTGACGTCGATGCCGTGCTCACCCACGGCAACGCGCCCGGCGTGCAGTCCTGCGCGGAAGGCACCAACGGCTACCTGAGCCCGGGGTTGGGCTGCATCGTGCAGACCCCGAACGTGACCGCCGGGGAAGCCGGACCGACCCAGATCTCGATGTGGAACACCGAGGGCAGCCGGCAGAGTGACCCGCTCAACCTCGACGCCAACGCCGCCGACGCCGACCCCACCGCGATGGGCAACTTCCTGTCCGGCATCGCCGACATCCGCTCCAGCTGGATCACCTTCAACCCCGACCAGGCCAACCCGATCAGCTGGGGCCACGGCCCGCAGACCCTGGCCGGCGCGCCGTACTGGAACTGCGGCTCCGGTGAGGCGCAGGAGCAGATCGGCGGACAGGCGCAGCACTCAGAGACGACCACCGTCACGGCCACCGTCTCGGTCCAGCAGCAGATCAAGCTGTTCGACACCATCAACACCAGCATCACTGCCAGCGTCAGCGCCGGTCACGCATGGACCGACAGCACGACCGACACGCACAGCGAGAGCAAGAACGTCGACCCGATGAACGTGGCGTGGATCAACTCCGTCCCGGCCACCGAGAACGTCACCGGGTCCGTCACCATGACCGGCAACGCCGCGCAGCCGATCAACTTCGCCAACGTCACGTTCTCCGAGCCCGGCCGCAACCAATCCGGCAACCCGGCGCTGGACTACGCCTACGTAGCGCACTCCCGGGCGATGACCCAGGACGAGATCAACACCTACTGCGGCGGCTCCGGCCCGGACGGCAGCAACCACGTCGTCATCGGCGGCACCGTCGGTGACATCACCGCCGGCACCACCAGCCCCGCGGGCAGCGGCCGCTGACCCGCTGCACACCCAGCACCGCACCCGTGCGGCCCGGACCAGCACCACGGTCCGGGCCGCACGGCCATGTCGGCGTACCGAGGCGGGCGCGGCTAGGGATTTCCCCTAGGGACAGGACGCCGCCGGGAGTCCACACTGACGACCGGCGCATGCCGCGCCCGGGCAGAAGGCGGGGTGACTCGCGATGCGACAGCACGTGTGGGTTGGCCGCGACGGGAGTCGAGGTCGGCGGCTGGTCGGGCTGCTGGTCGTCGCTGCACTCGTGGTGAGCGCGGTGGTCGCGACAGGGACGGGCGCTGCCGCCTCGCCGGCTGCGGCACCCAAGGGGGGCGGTTCACCGATCAGCGTGCTCGCCCCGCGGGCGGGGGCGGTGATCGTGGCCCCGACTGCGGCGGCCGCGCACACGATGCAGCTGGGCGCCACGCTGTCGATCGCCCGCCGGGTGGGCAGCTTGTCGGTTCAACTGAACGGGCACCCGGTCGCCCTGCCGGCGACCCGAGTGGGACGGCTGGGGGTGCCGCTGGACGCGGCTGATGGCCTGGTGGTTGGGCAGAACCTGCTGTGGGTGAGCGCCGGCACTGCGACCGGGCCGCCGCGCTGGGTGGTCCCGGTGCGGTTCGTGGTCGGCTACCGCGACACCCGAGCGCTCGGCGTTGGGCTGCGGCTGGGCGCCGGCACGCTGCCGGCGGCGACGGCGACGCTGCGGCTGCCGCGCACGGGCGTCGACACCCTGAGCGTGACACTCAACGGGGCGCCGGTGCGGGTGCCGGCCGGGGCGCGGGTGCTCGACCTGGCACAGCTGGGCGCGGTGCGCTGGGGGGCGAACACTCTGCGGGTCCGGCTGATCATGACCGACGGCCGGATCGATGACTGGTCGCGCACCTTCCGGCTCGATCCGCGCCGCGACGTCGCGGTGGCAAGGCTTACCGGCTCGGCGGTGGTGGGCGGCAGCGTGGTGCTGGACGCGGCCCGGTCGCTGATCGTGCCCGGCGCGCGCCAGGCCCGCGGTGCCCGGTGGGTACTGCTGCGCCGGCCGCTCTTGAGCCGCGCCCGGCTGGGCGGCACCCAGGGCGCCCGGGTCAGTCTGCGGCTCGACGTGCCGGGCGACTACCAGGTCGGCTTGGCGGTGGGCAGCGGCGCGCAGGCAGGCTATGACCTGCTCACCGTGTCGGTCACTTACCCCGAGCCGCTGGTACCGCTGAACACGATCAAGTATGAGGGCGACGTCCCCGGGGTGCAGGTCGGCGACAACTTCTACCCGGATCCGGCGCCGGACGGCACTTTCTCATCGATACAGGTGGTGGTGCTGGAGCGCGATGACCTCGGCTTGCTCTACAACGGGGGCCCCAGCAATGACTACACCGACCTCGGGAATTTCCTGGCGGGCCTGCCCGCCACCGACCTGGCGATCGTCACGCATCCGGCCGGTACGCCGCCGTTGGCCTCGAACAGCCTGTCCCTGCTCAACAGTGCACTCGGCAACATCGGCGGGACACTCGCGGCCAAGTGGACCTACCCGTCCGGCAACTGCTGGTCCGGGCAGACCGGATTCGGGCCCAACCCGGGGAACGGCGTTAACACCAACACGGGGTGCATCAACCCGCAGAACGCCTGCTGCTACGCCCAATGGTTGCAATGGCAGCAGGGTGCTTTCAACGCCGGCTCGTTTACCGTCATCGGCGTTCACGGCTTGGCGGCGGGGCAGGCGTGGCGGGAGACCGCCGCGCAGACCGGCGTCCCGGACGGGCGGATTGACGGCTATCTCACCAAGGGAGTCGCTACCGCGACCGGCGACGCCGACTACTACACGGTGATCAACGGCGGATCCGAGCAGTACGCGTCGATCGACACCTGCTCCAACAGCGACGGCAATAGTTGCACGGTGCGCTTCGGCTCGACCGTCGCGGGATCTTACTCGGCGGGCAGCACCACGATCACCGATGTGAGCCCTCGCGTGACCACCGACGTGCCATCAACGATCGAGGGCCCCGGCATCCCACCCGGAACGTTCATCGTCTCGGGTGCGCCCTCGTCAACCTTGACGATCAGCAGACCTACGACCGCTGCCGCGACCGGGGCGGTGCTCACCGTCACCTCGTACTTACCGCCCCCGGCCCCGAACGGCCTGCACGTCGTGATCCTCGACCGCACCACGTTGCGGCTGATCCTCAACCAGACCGTGACCAACACCACCGACCTGCTCTCCGCGTTGCGGACAACCGGGCCCTACGCCACGGTCGGGCATTTCCTTCCCTCCCCCGGGATGGACGACCAGCGGCTGGTGATCATCCAGAGTGTCGGCGACAGCTACTTCAGCTCGAAGGCGACCACGCCGCTGCTGCAATACCTTGACGAGCTGGGCGGCACCCCCGACCTGCTGCTCGACACCATGACCGGCCATCACAAGTACGCCCTGGTGGGCGCGGCCACCGATCTGCCGTGGCGCAACCCCTCAGCGCTGGAGTCCTCCGCCGCGATCCCGGTGATACCGGGTTCGAATCGCTTCCAGACGGGGAAGGTTTCGGGCGCTCTGCAGCGGGACCGGGACGGGCTGTACGCGCCGCTGGCCGGCGACCCGATCGGGGCAACCAACACCGACCTGTACCGGATCCTCTACCAACCGGCCCAGCCCTGGCCGTACGCCGAGGACACCCAAGAGCTGGCCTACATCGCCGACAATATCGACCTGGGCGCCTACCCCGACGTGCGCTCGGCGTACTCAGATGCAAATCTGACCGCCAGCTGGTCGTTCGAATACTCGCTGCTGACCAACCTCAGCTGCGACGACCCCGGCGAGTGCGGGCCCAACTTCGCGGCGGTCAAAAAAGAGCTCCTCAAGGAGTTCACCTGGGTGCCGAAGGTCTACCAGCTCGGCGCCAACCTGCTCGCGCCCTACCAGCAGGTCGGTGCGGCCCCCTACTTCGACGTCGCGCAGGTCACCAACCAAATCAAAACCAGCGTGCCGGTGCCCTCCTCCACCAACGTCAAGATGAAGTGGCTGAACATCATGGCAGACGTGATGTCCGTCGCGTCCGGTCTCGCCACCGCGGCTGGCCAAGACGAGCTGTCCACGGTGTTCGGGCTCATCAGCAGCGCCGGCACGCTGGCCACGGAGTTCATGCAACAGCCCGGCAGCAACGGCGGCCCCGCGGACGCGGTGACCAGCACCGCGGAGAACCTGGCCGCCCAGATGGCCCAACAGCAGGCCGCCTACGCCCAATGGGTCGATCAGATGGACGGAATCCTGCTCGACGACTACGGCAAGCTCTCAGCGGTCGGGACCGCGATCGGGAACAACCCCGCATGGACGTGGCGCCCCACGACCACCGGGCAGGCGATCACCGCGCTGCAAGCCAACGCCACCGCCTCGGCCTACTCGGCCCTGGAGCCTGTGGCGTGGCCGGGCTACAACCTCACCCCTGACTTCATCGCCCAGATGTGGTCAAACGACGTCAGCGGCCTGGCTTGTGCTCCCCCCAACAACAATCATTCGTTCATTAGCGCCCTGCCGCAGAATCAGTTCCACGCCATCACCAGCATCGCCGGCGATGGCGGGGCGGTCGATCAGGTGTGGACCTTTGCCACCCTGAACGGCCACTGGAACCAATCCGACGCCTCAGGGACCCGCGGTGCGACGTTGCCGTCCACGCCGCTGACCGACTACATCTACGGACCGTACGCCACCGGGCACTCGCAGAACGGCACCTGGTATTACGGTGCCTACCAATACGCGCCGGTGTGGTGGCGCGACACCTACAACCCGCCCGGCTTCGTGAATTGTCAGTCGTTCTACGATATCTACGGTACCCAATTGGGGATTTCCTGGGCGGCCCAGCCGGCACAGCAGGTCGCCCCGCCGCCGCCGTGAGTCGGCGCGGGCTGGGCAGCGGTAGTTGATCTGTCGTAGCACTGCAGCCATTTGGATAGGACGGTCGGCCATTTTGGCTGATTCAACTCTCGGCGGCGGTAGCCCGGCGCCGGATTGGAGGGCACCATGCTCGGAGACGTTCGTCGGCCAAGCGCCCGGCGGTCGCGATGGCTCGCGCGAGTGTGCGTCGGTCTGGCCGCCGCCTGCCTGGTCGCCAGCATGGCGCCCGCTGCTGCCGGGGCCGCCCCGGTAGCGGCTGCGGCTCCGGCGGCGCCCACCGCGACGCCCTACTCGACCGCGCTGAATTACACGATCCGGTTCTATCCGCGGTTTATCACCTATGTGCAGCAAAGCCTGAGCCCACCGAACTATCTGCAGGGCCCGGACGGCATGGGGCCGCTGTACGGCGCGGTGGTGGCGATCAACGACGACACGATCTACGGCAGCTTCTTCCTTAACCTGCTCGACGGCCCGCAGATCTTCACCATCCCGCGCACCAACGTGACCTACTCGCTGCTGGTGCTCGACCCGTTCGGCACGGTGGTCCCGACCACCATCGCGAATCAGACACCGGGAACCTACGCGCTGGTCCCGCCCGGCTGGCAGGGAACCCTGCCCCGGCAGGTCACCCAGGTAGTGGAGGTCCCGCTCCCGTTCACCATCTGGAACATCCGCGCCGACAAGTACACCGGGACCCAGAATATGATCCGGCAGGCGACGGCCTTCCGTGACTCGCTGCGGCTGGCGTCGGTGCCGGCCTATGAGAACGACCCGTTGACCGGCAAGACGCACGTCTTCCCAGTGATCCACTACTACCCGCGGTCCAAGGCCATCGCCGACCAGGCGGTCCTGTCCTACACCACAGCGTTCTTCCGTATCACCCAGGCCGCGCTCGCCTCGCCGACCACGGTGCTGACCGCCTCGGACCGCCAGCTCTCCCAGGCGTTCAACCGCGACCTCGCCGCGGCCAACGCCGCAGCCCGGCACGGCAACCCGCGACCGTTGAACCTGATGATCCAAGCCGCCCGCGCCGCGCACGCGCAGATCATTGCCCGGTGGATGACCCACACCGATGCCAACCGCTGGATCCACTTCGACAACGCCGGGCAGTGGGGCACCGCCTATCTGGACCGGGCCGCGTTCAACGAGTTCATCCAGTACGGCAACAACGCGGAGGCCGCCGGCTACTACGACGCGTTCACCGACGCCCGCGGTGTGCCGCTCAACGGCGCCACGCACACCTACCGGCTCACCTTCACCAAGGCGGAGATCCCGCAGGCGAAGCGGTTCTGGTCGCTCACCGCCTACATCCCACCCGGCATCACGCTGGTTCCCAACCCGGCCCGCAAATACGTGGTGGCCAGCTACACGCCGCACCTACGCACCAGTCGCGACGGGTCGATCACGATCTACATCCAGCCCACCCCGCCGGCCAACCCTGCCCTGCGCGCCAACTGGCTCCCCATACCGCGGGGATCCTTCTCCCTGCTGCTACGCGTTTACGGCCCGACCGGCAACACCGCCCCCGGCACCACCTACATCCCACCCAAGATCACGGCCTACCCCGGGTCGTGATCCGACCCCCTGCTGGGCAATTACTTGAGCGCCGACATGGGGCAGTCGGATCCGGTCGCGTTCGAGGATGGACCGTCGTACGTCGCCGGGCGTCGACGACGCTCGTCACGATGCTCGCTCATCGCGGCTATATGCGAGCACGATCTTCGGCCGGTCACAGCCCGCCGACCAGAACGCGCCGTGGCGTGGCTCAGCCGCACGTGCCGGCCTAGTGCTGGGTCCAGAACTCCGATTGCTGTTTGCGGTAGGCGTCGGTGAAGCGGTACTCGCGGGCCAGCGGCAGCTCCGGGCCGGGGGAGATCTCATACCCGCTCCAAGCGTTGTTCACCAACAGATCCAGCCAGCCCGCTCGGCGAGGATGCGGTCGAACACCGCCAGGGTCCGCGCGTCGCCGGCGTCGCAGCGCACCGCGATCCCCGCCCGCCGCGGGCGGTGGCCGCCTCGGTGGTCTCCTCGATGGTGCCCCCCGGGCCCAGCGTGGTCGGCGCCGCGCACGCTGCGCCCGGCCACGTACACCATCGCGCACCCGCTCACCCAGCGCCAGCGCGATCCCCTTCCCCCGCCCCGGCTGGGGCCAGTGACCAGCGCCACCATCCCGTCCAGCTCCGGCATCCAAGTCACGCTACGCGGGCCAGCTGCCCGGGAGATGAACGTGAACGGATCCGTGCAAACCTTGCGGGGGGCAGGTCGGAGGACATCGCTATTGATACGCGCCAGATGATCTATCGCTCAGCGGCGGAAAATAGCAACGGTGCCTTTGGGTGCCGCCCTGCCGTCAGCTCGGCGCCAGCTTCAGGGATGGATCGGCCAGCGCCTGCTCGCATGCAAGCAGAAGGACGCCCACGCTCCATGCGTGTGAGAGCGTCAGCAGCATGCCCTTGGCCTGAAAGCACGCCGTCTGGTAGTAGCGCTCGCTGGCCATGCCTCGGTAGGCGTTGAAATCGCCGTCGAAGCGGGCGATGAATTGCCGGAAGCAGGCCAATGTCTCGCGGGCGCGCTCGATGTAGTAGCCGTCGCCGAGCGCGGCGGACAGTTCGGCCAGTTCGGCGGTGCAGACCAAGCCGTAGGCATGCAGGTGCTGATTCGACGGTGAGGCGGTGTCCGCACCGCGGGTGGCGAAGCGGTAGGTCGCCAGAAGCGTCCCGATGGGAAACGCGACGTTGTAGGAGTAGCGGAAGGTGAGCGTCCAGTCCGCGGCGCGCCGGGCCAGATCCAGCCACCGGATGTCACCGGTGCGTCGGTACAGCGCCAGGTAGGCCATCACGGCGACGTAGCCGTCCTCGGAGGACGGAGCGAGATCCACATCTTCAGGAGCCCCGTGAAGGAACTCGCCGTCGATGAACCTCGCGTAGTAGTGACCAGCTCGCAGTGCGGCATCCAGATACCGCTCGGGGGCTGGCGCCTCGGCGAGCGCGTTCACCCAGGCGAGGCCGGCACAGCCTTCCCAGGACAGCACCTCGCCGGTGATGGCGTGATGCGCCGAGCCGACGTTGCCGTCGGGGCGCTGGCGTGCCACCACCGCGTCGAGGTTGGCACGCACCGCGTCCTGCCACAGTGGGCAGTCGACGAGTTGCCCGGCGCGGATAAGGAACAGCGTCGCCTCGCCCAGGGTGCGCGAGTGCAGGCTGTGCTGCACGGGTGACCAGCTGTGCGCCCAGCCGCGGCTTCGCCGCCATATCGCCCAGAAGGTTCCTGACGGGGAGAGGTGCGAGCTGATGAAGTCCAAGACGCTGCGCGCGGTGGCGACCTGCGTCGCGTCGCCGACTCGCATCGCGTGGCGGAGCAGCGCGTACGCCCAGGGAGTGCCGCTGACCCAGCCGACGTGCATGGCCTGCCGGTCGACCGGCAGCCCGTCTTGACCGGTCACCTCGCGGTCGAAGGCGACGGTCTCAAGCAGCACACCGGGATCGGCGTAGTGCCACCGGGTCAGGCCGTCGGCCGCCAGGTCGGCCGCCCGTTCGATATCGACCCAAGGGTTGAGCGGGGTGCTCTGTCGGGCCCGGGTGTGCTCTTCGCGCAGCACGGCGGCGTAGCCGTGCCGATCCGCCGTCAGTTCGTAGACGGCGAACTCCAGGCGGGCGGACTCGCCCGGCTGCCAGACGTGGAGCGCTGCCTCAGCGGCGGCGGGCAGCGCTGAACCGTGGTAGCTGATCGGCTCCTCGCGAAACGGAAACCGCAGGTGTACGGCGGCCACGCCTCGCGAGCCGTCGTATCCGAAGCCGAGCCCGGTGATGCCCAGCTGGCTCGTCTCGCGGGCGACGAGCGCGATGCCCGCACGAGGTGTCCACGCGAACACCGCCGGTGTGGCCGCCCGGTCGGCGCGGAACTCCCAGTGGTCGCTGATCATCCGTTCGGGGTCGTTGGCGTCGGCGGCAAAGCGTGGGAAGATTCGCCGGCTGTTCGCCGGCCGGTTCTCGCCGTAGAACGCGCCGGGCACCAGCCACCAGGGTGGCCCGTTCGCCGCCTGCAGTTCGGCACGGACCAGTACCGCGGCGGCCCGCGCATCCGAGCCCCGGTAGTCAATGTCGACATGGACGTCGCGGCGCCCGCTCGGCATCGCCTCCCCGACCAGAATTCGTAGCGTGAAGCCGTTGAGGGCGTCCGCCTGCACGCCGCTTCCCGTCCAGTACAGCCGGAGCGTCGGCGTGGCGATGATCGTCACAGTGAGCCGTCCCGCAGGCGGCGCTGGCCGGGTGCGGTCGCCTGAGACGGTGAGGTGGCATCCGAGGATTGGTGATCCGGTTCTAGCTCGAGGCGCCCATCCGGCACGCCATCGGCCGGCGACACGGCGAATGGGCGCCCCGGTTCGGCCAGGTCGTGTTCGATCAGGTCAACCTCGCGGACCTTGCCGCGGTCGGGCGACAGCCGGAAGGTGCGGATCTGGTTCGGGCCGAACTCCGCGTCGAGAACGCTGCCAACGAGCGGTAGCTCAAGTCGGGCGCGGCCGGGGCGGCCGGTGATTTCGACGGCGCGAATCACGACGTCGGTTCCCTCTTCCCACCCTTTCACTGCGGTGATCAACACCTGCCCTCCGCCGTCGCTGGCGAAGCTCTGCTGGGCCGGCAAGGCTCCTGGATGGAAGCCTTCCAGCATCGCCCGCGGTGGCGAACCGAGCTCGGCGGCTCGGCGGGATAGCCCGGCCACACGCCAGTCACCCGGATGCGGTATGAGCAGGTACCGAAACGACTGAACACCTTGGTCCTGGAAGCTGTAGAACTCATCCGGTTCGAGCTGCCGCGGGTCGTGCCACGAGTAGACGGGGCTGCGCACCGCGGTGATGCCGATGCTCGGCGCATCGCCGCCGCCTGGCCCGGGTGAGACATCATGGCCGTGCTTGGCGTTGTTCACCACGGCTAAGCCCGCCGGCAGCCCGTCAATCCTGCCGCTGACGTCGACCCAAGACTGCGCGGCATTCTCCGCGCCGTCGATCGGCTGCTCTAACGCGCCGAACGGGATCTCATAGGTGGAGGTAGCACCGGAGAGTGCGGTGGGGAAGCACAATTTGAGCAGATGAGCCTGCTCCCGCCAGTCGATCGTGACCATCACCTCGAGAGCGTCACTGCGGTGTCCGAGCAAGAACTCCTCCACCATTGTCGAGTGATGCCACGCGCGTTCGACCCGCAGCCGGGCTCGCAGCGGGCCGCTCTCCCTCAGCAGGGTGCGGGTGGTGCGCATCGGTCGGCCGGTCCAGCGGTAGGACACCACTCGGTGGCCCCACGTGTCGGTGGGGTCCTGGCAGATCTGGGTGTGCTCCCCCTGCGCGCCGTGCATGAGGTCAGCTCCGGTGCGCTTGTCGAGCAGCGAACACAGCCACCCGCTGCTTCGGTCGAACTGCGCTCGCAGCACGTCGTTTTCGAGGACGGTGTCGCTGGCGTGAAGCGTCCGGGTTTCGGCGTCAGCGCGGCCGGAACGCAGCCGGTACAGCCGATAGCCCAGCGGCGGTACGCGCGCCTCAAACACGGTCGCGGCACGTCCCTTGTCGTCGGTAGCAGCGATCGACTGCGTCCGCTGCGATGGCGCCACCTGGCCGTCGGCGTCGACGACATGCACACCGTTGGGCTGTGACCCGTACTGCAACTCGACGTCTGCGGTGACCGGCCACGGGTGCGGGTTGAACACCAGCACCGGCTGACTGCCCGCGTGGAGCGGGATGTCAACGTGTCGGGCGATCACGTTGTGCGCGCGGGCGGTGATGCGCTTGGCGATGGCCACCGCTTCGCCCAGCTGATCGTGGGCGTCGTCGTAGGCGGGCTCGATCGCCGAGCCCGGCAGCACATCGTGGAACTGGTTGAACAGAATCTGCTGCCACGCCCGGGCGAGATCGGCGCGCGGATAGTCGAGTCCGAAGCGAGTTGAGCCAATCACCGCCCAGCGTTCCGCGGACAGAACCGCCGCCTGCGCCCGGCGCTGCCACAGCTTGATACCGGAGTGCGCCGAGTAGCAGCCGGCCGCATGCGTCTGCAGCCCGCCACGCCACACGGGAAGCCCATCCGCGCCGCCGCGAGCCATTAGCTCATCGAAGTATCGGCGCGGTGAGGACATCACCATGCGGCCGAAAGAGCCCATCCGGTCGTATCGGTGAATCGAGTCGATGTTGGCCCGGGTAGGGCCGCCGCCGTGGTCGCCGACACCATAGAAGATCATCACGTCGCCAACGCTCTGATCGGCGCTGCCGAGCGACTTATCCGTCTGTGCCGCGACGTCGCCCGGTGCGCTGGAGTACTCGAACGGGATCCGGTAGGCGAGCACGCGGGACCCATCGGGCGACTCCCACCAGAAGGCGGTGGCGGTGAGGCTGCTCTCGTGCGGGCCCGGTCGCAGGAAGCAGTAGGAATCCATGCCCTGCCCACGCAGGATTTGGGGCAACATCGCGTTGTGTCCGAATGGGTCGACGTTCATGCCGACCGTGGCGGTCACGCCGAATCTGTCCTTCAGGTACCGCTGCCCGTAGAGGCCTTGCCGGACGAAGGATTCGGCGCAGGGCAGGTTGCAGTCGGGCTCCACCCACCAGCCACCGGTAAGCTGCCAGCGTCCTTCCGCCACGCGCTCGCGGATCCGCGCGAACAGCGTCGGGTCCGACTCCTCGACCCAGGCGAGAAGCACGATCTGATCGCAGGTGAAGACGAAGTCGGGATACTCGTCCATCCGGTGAATCGCCGACCAGAACGTGGCGCGCGCCTCCTGGTAGCCCTCCTGCCAGGGCCACAACCACACCGGGTCGAGGTGCGCGTGTCCAATCATGTGCAGGGTCCGGTCCGGCGTTGCCAGCGGTCGGGGCGCGGCGGCGAGCTCGCTGGGTTGCTCACCGGACGGCGCATTGGAAGTCGGCGCCTTGGTGTTCAAGTTTGTCGACGGTTTGTGTGGCATTAGGCAGGTAGTCCTTCCCCGGTGGCCCATCGGTCCACCACCACCTCGCTGATCGTGAGCAAGCTCAGCCTGTGCATCGGCTGGATTCCGCTGCGTTCGGTCGGTGAGATGATCGACGCATGCTCGGTGCATGCCAGCGCCGCTCGGTCGCCACAACCACTGATGGGTGCGGTTGGGGCGCGGACGGCCGGCTCGTGGCCAGGGCCGACACCGCGCGCACCGACCACGGCTGATGGCAGCCGGTTGCTCGTCCCTCGCATCTCCCACGGTTGAACTTGGGGGGCGACGCTATCGGCAAGGGCGTGGCATTGGCGTTGCGGGGCACAAGCGAGGCCTCGAAGGCCGACCAGGCGAATCTTCCTAGCCGTCCAGCAACACGCTGCGCCGCAGCGATGTCCCCGCTGAGCCGTGTACGGATCGAGTCAGACATGCAGCCCGCTCGTCGGCAGGGGCGCGCGTTGGGCCGCCTCGAGGCCCACGATCCCCGCGCCGATGACGCCAGCGAGGTCGCCTAGCTCAGCCAGGGCTAGGCGAGCCGACGCGGCCGCGGATGGCATGGCCTCGCGCGCTACCACGCTGCGGACGGGGTCGAGCAGCATGTCGCCTGCCCCGGTGACGCCGCCACCGAGCACCACCAGGTTCGGCTCGAAGACATTCACCAGGTCGGTGATCGCGGCGCCCAGGAGGTCGACGGTCTCCCCCCACAGCTCGAGAGCGAGTCGGTCGCCGGCTGCTGCGGCCGCGGCGACGTCGGCCGCGGTCACCTGTGCCAGGGCGGCCAGCACGGAGGTTCGGCCGGCCGCCAGGGCCTCGCGCGCCCGCTGTGCGATGGCTGACCCAGACGCGTAGGCCTCGATGCACCCGCGTCGCCCACAGCCGCACCGCCGACCGCCGCGACGCACCGTCACATGCCCGAACTCGGTTCCGTTTCCGGCCGCACCTGCGTGCAGTGAGCCGCCAATTACCGCGCCGCCGCCGATACCAGTGGAGATCGTCACGTAAAGCATCGACGCAACGCCTCTGCCGACGCCGAACCGGTACTCAGCGAGAGCCGCCGCGGTCGCGTCGTTCTGCAGCGCCGACGGGGCGGCGAATGCCTCCCTGGCCAGCGAAGCGATCGGCACGGCGCGCCAACCGGGCAGGTGTATCGGCGAGAAAAGCGTCCCGGAGGCGGTGTCGAGCGGACCGCCGCATGCAATGCCGACGGCGTGCACTCTTGCCAGCCCAGCGCGTGTGATCGCCCGACGGCCCAAGCGGAAGAGTCGATCGACGACGGTCTGCCAGCGCTGTTCTCGGTGTGTCGGCTCCACGAGCAGTCCGTGCGTGGCACCGTCGGGGGTGATGACGGCCGCGGCCAGCTTCGTGCCGCCGATGTCCAAGGCAAGAACGGCGTCTGCGCCGTCACGCTGACGGCGAGAACGGGCTTCGAAGCCGGTCATGGACCTCCTCCCCGTGGCCGCGTCCCGCCAGCAGTGCCAAGATCGACATGGCCGAGCAAAACCAAAGCGACGCCCGACTGTGTGGGATCGATCCCACGATAGTTTACGGGTGATGGCAGTGCCGGTCAACGGCAGCGGGGACGCGGTTCAAACCGGTGCAGGTGGCGAGATCGACCCCCGCCGAATCAGCACCGGCGCGAACATCACCGTGCGAACCGGGCCGTCGGGTGACTCGATGCGCTCGAGAAGCCGGTCGAGCGCGGCCTCTCCCATCGCCGCGGCGTCCTGGGCGACCGCGGTGATGCCAGGGCGGACCATGCTCATCCACGGCACGTCATCGAACGACGCCAGGCTGACATCACCCGGGATCTCCTGGCCCAGCTCATCCACCGCCCGCCAGACGCCCTGCGCGAGCACGTTGTTCGCCGCAAATATCGCCGTCGGCGGTGCGGTGAGCCGCAGCAGCTGTCGGGTCCCGCGCTGAGCGCTGTCGACATCCCAGCCTGCGGTGACTACCAGCCGTGGGTCCAGCGCCACCCCGGCCGCGGCCAGCGCCGCTTGGTAGCCGGCGAGCCTGTCTCGTCCGGTCGTCCAGTCCGTCTCGTCGATCACCAAGGCGATCCGCCGGTGGCCAAGGTCGAGCAGCTCGGTGGTGACCTGCCGGGCAGCGCCGTGGTTATCGGCCACAACCGCGTCGCAGGTGCCGGGTGCGAACTGCCGGTCGACCTCCACCACGGGGATGTGGTGCCGCGCGAGGTACGTGCTGACCTGGGCGGACACCGGCGTGACGATCACCCCGGCGACGCGCAGAGCGACGAACGCCTCGGCCGCCTCCGTCTGCATGGCCGGCGAGGCGCCGTTATCGCTGAGCAGCATGGTGTACTGCCGACTGTGCGCCTGTTGATTCACCCCGGCGGCGAGGCTGGCATAGAAGCCGTTGCGCAGATCCGAGACGAGCAAGCCCACCGAGCGACTCGCCTGCTGCCGGAGATTTCGGGCGATCGCGTCCGGGATGTAGCCCAGATCACGGGCGGCTTTGCGCACTCGGTCACGGACCGGCGGGGCGACGTAGCCCCGGCCGGTGAGCGCTCGCGAGGCGGTCGAGCGGGAGACTGTTGCGGCCTCGGCAACATCGCGGATCGTCGCTCGCCGCGGCGGACCGGAAGTCCGCACGGCGCGGCCGAGCACCTGTCCGGTCATCCGCCGTCGTCGGCGGGAGGCAGCACGTCGACCAATGCCTCGGCGTGCTGGCCGAGCCGCAGATCGCCAACGGTGAGGTCGACCGCCACCCGGTTGCGCTCAGACGCGGATCCGCCCACGACCGCCTCCATCTCGACCGTCACCGGCCCCCGTGCCGGCAGGGACAGCTCCGTGACGCTGGGCTGTGTGCGCCACCCTACCGGCGTGACGAGCCGGAGCACCGCCGTGCGCGGGTTGCCGAAGGGATTGCGCAGCATCACGCGGAACCGAAGCGGCTCACCCATCCGCACTCGGCAGTAATACGGCTCGATGCGGGCGATGACCCCGTCCGTACCCAGGTCGTATGCCTCGGCCGGGAGCAGATCCCGATGCAGCTGCGCGACCTGCTCGCCGCCGTGCTCGAGCAGGCTGAGGTAGTCGTCGTCCACCCAGCGCTCCGGCCAGTGCCCGGAGACCATCAGGTCGGGAGCGATCTTGCGGTAGAGGGCGGCCGACTGACGGAAATCATCGATGCGGAACCGGTTACGATACTGGTAGTTCAGGAACTCCGGGCGCTCGCCCGGGACACCCTTGCCGTCCTGCTGGTCGCCGGTGACGAGTACCTTCACGCCGTCCACCTCGAACTCGAACGCCGCCGCGTAGAGGGTATGCCCGGGAAGTTGGTGCACCGCAATTTCATACTCGTGCCAGGCGAAGGTCTCGCCCATCGCAAGTGCCCGGTCGACCCGGATCGGGTCGTACCAGCAGCAGGGCAGATCTTGCTCGAGCGGGTGCTCCAAGACCCGCACCATGTTCTCCGGCGCCCACACCGCGGTGCCCTCCACGTCGCGCAGCAGGTTCATCCCCGCGACGTGATCGTCGTGATAATGCGTCGGCAGCGCCGCCTCGACGGCTCGCACGCCGTGATTGCGGCGCAGCGCCGGCAACGAGGCCAGCCACGGCCGGCGCGAGGCCCGGTCACCGCCGGCCGGCAGGCCGGTCGTGACGTCGTAGCCGTAGTCAAAGAACAGCGCCGCGCCGGTCGTCGAAATCAGGACGTAGCTGAGGGAGTGGCTGCTGCGGTTGCGCAGCAGGTGCTCGGTGAGCGGCACGTACGGGTCCCGGAGGCGACCGCGCAGGTCCCACGGGCGCGGCCGCCGCGCGTTCACGTAGGCCTGCATGCGTCCCGCGAGCAGCGTTAACGCCGCGCGCGGGTCGCTCATCACCTCGCCGTGCGAGGGCAGAAGCGCAGACGGCTCACGGTCGATCAGCTGCAGGCAGCTCAGCACGGTCATCGCGGGGCCCTCGTTGCCGTCGTAGGACCACTGGGTGGCGGCCAGCGACCACACCCTGCCCGGTGCGTAGATCAGGTCGCCGGTGAAGGCGAGGGTTGATTCGCCGCGCTCGACGAGGTAGGTCACCGAGCCGGTGGTGTGTCCGGGCGTCGGGAGGACGCCCACTTCGATGCCGCCGTAGCTCGCGCGCCGATACTCCGTCACGACGTCGCAGCCAGGGACCGGATCCAGGAGCGCGAACCGGTCCTGCCGCATGTTGTAGTCGTTGTAGAGCTGCCGGGTACGCCAGAACTCGTCCACGTGCGCGATGAGGTCGTGCTCGATCGGCGGGACATGAATTGGGATGCCGGCGGCGACCGCGCGGTGCAGGCCCTGGCCCTGATCGCGGTGGTGGTGGGTCATCAGCACGTCGGTCAGCCGGTCGACACCCATCTCGGCCAGGTGGTCGAGCACCAGACCGGCACCGAAGTCGATCGCGATGGCGCTGCGTTGGCCGGACGGGCCGTCGGCTACGACGACGTAGACGTTGCAGGTGTCAGCGACACGGAATACACCAGGCGCGACGGTCGAGACAATCGAACCCACGCATCTATGATATCGATTCCACAGTTGCGATGTCGAAAAGGCTCAGCATGCTCTGTGCCTTCCGGCGCCGCGACAAGCGGCCGAGTCACTCGTTCTAGAATCGTTCCCATGGCGTTGCCTGCCGGATTGCTGTCCGTACGCGGAACCGTCGAAGGCTTCTACGGGCCGCCGTGGACGCATGAGCAGCGGCTGGCCCATCTAGAGTTCTCAGCCCGTGTCGGTTTGAATGCCTACGTCTACGCGCCCAAGCACGACCCGCTGCATCGTCAGCTGTGGCGGGAGCCGTACGGCGCCGGGCAGCTTCGGCAGTTCGCAGAGCTTGTGTCCGGCGTGGTGACCGGCGCCGACGCCCGGCGCGCGTCCGCAAGCTACCGCCGCCGGATCGTGCTCTGGGACAACTTCCCGGTCAATGATCACGACCCGTCCCGGTTGTTTCTCGGCCCGCTGTCCGCCCGCGCTGCGGATCTGGCCGCGGATCCCGTCGCAGGCGTGCTGGCGAACCCGATGATCGAGGCGCTGCCATCGCGGATCCCGCTCGCGACGGTGGCCGACTGGGCGACCAATCCAGCGGGCTACAGCGCGGCCGCGTCAGCCGCCGCGGCGCTTCAGCGGGTGGCTCAGAGCGGCGCCGGCGACCTCGCTCCGTTCGTCCGAGCGTGCAGCAGCTGGCCGCCGAGCGCCGCCCGCGACGCGGAGTTGACCGCCGCCACGGCAGCGGCACTCCACGACGATGCGGCGGCGCTGCATACCGTCGCGAGTCGCCTGTCCGAGCTCGCGACCGCGTGTCGGCGGGCCCGCACACCGCCAGAGCTGATCACCCAGCTGCGACCATGGCTGGACTCCGCGATCCGCACGGCCGAGGCCGGCCTTTCGGCCGTCGAGCTGCTGCGCGCGGCGGACCGCCGGGGAGCCGAGCATCGCATGGCCCGCTACCACACCACTGAGCGCCTACTCACCGTCGCCGAGTCCCGCTACCACGACGTGCTAAGGCCGGTCGTGCATCCCTTCGTCCGCGCCGTTCTGCGGCGGACCGCGCCCAGTCCGCCGGTGCCGACCCAACGGCCGGTCGCGCTACTGGCCAGCGGTGCAGACGGCAGCGCCGGCGACGCGGCGACCGCCAGGTTTCTCGAGGCGGCCGGCTTCGCCGTACACGGTCGATCCAGTTCCGAGGCGAACGGCGCCCGCGCCGCGGACGTCGTGGTGATCACGCCGAGCACGCCGCGCGACCAACTGTCCCGGCTGGCCGGCCTGGCCGTGCCGATCGTCGCGTGGAGCGGCTTTCGCCAGTTGCGCCTCGCCAACCGGGCCGCGACCGGTGTCCTCTGGAACGGCCTCACGATCAGGAACCCCGCCGATCCGCTGGCTGCCGGACATCATGGCACGGTCGCCGCCCACCGCGGGCCGGGATGGATCACCACCGCTGCGGTCGCAGGCCGTGCCCGCGTCGTCGCAGAGGCGCCGGACGGGGAGCGCGCTGCGCTCTTTCGCTACGCACCCGGCGACCCGCTCATCGACGGCACGCCCGCACCCGCGGCTCGAATCGGCCTGTTCCTCGGCAACGACGGCCCGGCGCACTGGCTGCTCAGCCCGGTCGGGCGGGAGTTGGTCGCCGCCGCGTTCTCCGTCGCGTTGAGCTGATCACAGCGTCAGCACCTGACCGCCGGCGCGGAGCCGCACCTGCAGCGCCGGCACGTCGAGCGACTGAACGGCCCGTCCGTCGCGCAGCGCCAGCACCGCCGCGAGACCGGCTGCGTGGCCCAGCATCGAGTACTGCACCTCCATGCGGATCGACGAGAACGCCACGTGCGATGCGGACACGCAGACCGGCGCGAGCAGGTTCTGGCAGTCGTCCCGGCGCGGCACCAGCGCCCGGTAGGGGATGGCGTACGGCGGCACCGGAACGGACAGGTACCCCTCGGTGAGGACCATCGCCAGGGGCAGCGGGTGCTCGGGCACCCAGTCCCAGGTCCGCTGCACTTCGCGGATGTCGAGGTGGTAGGAGCCCATCGCGACGACGTCCTGGTGTGGCTTCGCCGCAATTAGGTCGTGTTCGGTGAGCACGTACTCGCCGAGCATGCGCCGCGCCTCGCGGACATAGAGCTGATGCGGCAGGTGGTCGGTGTCTTGGAAGTCGTCGGTCGGCAGCCCCCACCGCTGAAGCTCAGTGCGTACCGCCGAGGGGACAACGGGATCGCGGGAGAGGAAGTGTAGAAAGCCGCGGGTGTGCCGCAGGTGATGGCCGCGCAGTTCACGCCGCTGGTCGGCGTCGGCCTGCGGGTACTGCCACGCCGAGCCGTCTAGGACGTTGAGCGAGAATGGGCCGAGGGAATTGCCATCGCACTTTCCGTGGGGCAGGTTCGGCTCGAGACCGATCAGCTGCCGCGGGTCGGGTTCGACGCCGTGCCGCGACCAATGTCGGAATAGCCGGCGGCCCAGTTCCCAGTAGTCGTCGTCGTAGTCATCCGGCCGGTCGAACGGGATCCGGTGGGCAGCGGTCGTTAGGCAGACGCGGTAGCCGTAGGCCATCACGCCACCGTCGCCGGCACCGACCGGTGCGAGCGGCGGCTGGCGCAGCTGAGGAAGAGCAGCGCCCTCGTGCCGGCCTGTCGAGTCGTCGCGAAACGGCGAGATGAAGGCAGGCATGGCGTGTCGGCCGGGGCGCCGTTCCTGCCGCCCGGCCCAGCGCTCGCCGTAGCGGCTGCGGTCCTCACGGCCGACCGCGTACGGGACCCCCGCCGCGGCTAGTAGGTCGCCCTCGTAGCTCGCGTCGATGTAGACGCCGGCCTGGTACCGGTCGCCGCCGCCTGCGAGCACCCGAACGATGCGCCGGTCGCCCAGCTCCACCGAGGCGAGAGGGGCGCCGAAGACCAGCTCCACGCCGGCGGTGTCGAGCCAGCGCAGGTAGATGTCCTCGGCTACGTGCGGCTCGGGGCCGGCGAATCTGCCCACTGGGACGCGATAGTGGTCGGCCACCTCCTGCCGGAACCGTGCCGCCATCCCGCCGAGGACCCTGAGGTCGCCGATGTCGGTATAGCCCAGACCGCCGGAGGTCATCCCGCCGACGTGTCGTCCCGGCTCGATCAGCTGGACCCGGGCCCCCGCCTCGGCTGCGGCGACGGCCGCGCAGACGCCCGCCGAGGTGGCGCCGTAAACGAGCACATCGGTCACCGGTGCGTCGCCCGATAGTTCCGCCAAGTGTCGGCCAGGAAAGTGAAATCGGCCGCGGTGAGCGCATCACCGAGCCGGTCGACGCGCTCGGCGTAGTGCAGGTACTCGGTGAAATGTAAGTGCTCCGCGTAGTACAGCGACGGAACGCCGAGCTCGCACTGCGCGGCGACGTAGTCCCGCCAGCCGTCCCGGGTGGCGATCGGCCACTGGTCGGTGTCAATGAGGTGGTCGGGCATTGTCGCCGACACGACCGCGTGCCGGAACGCGAGCTGGTCCACGGCGGGGACGAAGGCACCGCCGGCGTCGTGCACGAGGACGTCGTTGAGGCGCAGCATGTCGGTGACGTCGCCGAAGCCGGGGTGCGGACTGTGAGTGATCACCAGCGCGTCAGGCTTCACCGCCTTCGCGGCGCGGTAGAGGGTGGCCAGCAGCGTATGCAGCCCGGCGATCCCCCAGACAGCGTCGACCGGGGCGCCTGGACGGCGCAGCGATCGTCCGGCCGGCGCGCGCTGCAGAAAGTCGGTCTTGAATCCGTCGGCATCCAGGCCGTCCGGGGCGACCAGCCGCCGGGCAATGGCGGCGAGCCGCGCGCGGTAGGCCGGGCTGCCCGGATCGGCGGCGACCGGCACGCCGGAGGGTGTGAGGACGCACTCGGCGGCGGGGAGGCCTTCCGGATCCCACGCCTTCCACCAAAGCAGGACGCGCTGCCCAGCCGCGTGCCGCTCAGCGATCCACTCGCGCAGCCCGGGCCACCGTCCACGATCTGGCTCGCCGGTGCCGTACGCGCGCTGCCACCGGTCGTCGATAACAACCGTCCCCGGGACGATGTCGTGTTGCGCTAGTTCGCTGAGCCACTGGTCGTACAAGTCCTTCCTGGAGAACTCGGTGGCGGGACCGGCCACGTCGCGGACGCCCGCCACCGCGGCCGCCCGTGCGCACTGCGCGCCCCAGCCGCAGAACAGCGGCTGTGACCACCACGGCGCGCGGGCCGGCGCCGGAGGGGTGTAGCCGCGCCTGACATGATCGAAGCGGTAGCCGCGCAGCGCCTGCGACGGGTCGCTCGCCGGCCGCAGAACCAGCGTCGGCGTCACGAAGGCGCCGTCGACGGCGGTGTGTCCGTCGTAGTCGAGCTCGAGCAGGAACCCGCCGTCCTCAGGAACGTAGCGCAGTTCCACAAAGCGGAGCTCGTCGATCGGGGCGACGACCCCGAGCGCCAGCCACTGCGTCCCGCCCGGCACCCTCGTCGGATGCCGCCCCGGCTGGCGGCCGAGCACCAGGCATAGCGGTGGCGGCGCGAAGACACCGTGCAGCCGCCCAGGGCCCGTGTCGCCGATGACGCCGAGCGTCGCGCCGGCGAACGGCGCCCGCACGACCTGGATCGGTTCGGTCGGTGCCGGGTCGAAGAGGCAAGCGAACTCGACCGACGACCGGAAGGTCCCGCAGGATCCGGTTGGCAGGAGCGCGGCGCCGCCGAGCAGCTGAACGGTTCCCAGGGTGCCCGTGCCCTCCACGCGGGCGGTGAGCTCCAGCCGGTCGTCGAAGCAGCGCAGCAGCACCGCCTTCCTGCGCCAGGCTGAGCTGGCGGCACGCAGCTGCAACTCCACCGCGTCTTCACCGTTATGGCGCACCGGTGCCACCCGCAGCGGCTCGAAGTCGTACGACTCGTCTGCGAGGTCGGTGCGGTGGGCCGAGGCGAGCAGGCTCAACCGGGACCAGGCGCGACCGGCCGGGTCTGCCAGGACCGCGCCGAGCGCGCCGTCGCGCAGCTGCACCGAGTATTCGAGGCCGCGGACCAGATGACGGCCCGGCTCGTGAATCAGCTGCATCGCTTCATCCGTACGGGAGCACGGCGGGCAGCGACTCGGGTAGCCGACCGGTCCGCGCGATCTCCGCATAGACCCGGCCGGAGTCCTTGATCGTACGGCGCCCGGTGGTGTAGTCGACGAAGGTCAGGCCGAACCTCGGGCGGTAGCCCAGCGCCCACTCGAAGTTGTCCAGCAGCGACCAGTGGAAGTAGCCGCGGACGTCGGCACCCTCCGCCATCGCTGCAACGGTCGCCGCGAGGTGGTCGAGCAGGAAGCGGATCCGCCCGGTGTCGTGGACCAGTCCGTCGTGGGTGGGCGTGTCGCCGTAGACGCAACCGTTCTCGGTGACCACCAGGGGCAGGTCGGGGTAGTCGGCGTGCAGCCGGAGCAGCAGCCGGCGAAGGTTGTCCGGCGCGTACTCCCAGCCGCCATCGGTGTATTCGGTCTCGTGCCGCGGTGGCACCACGCGCCAGGGGAATGGCCGATTCGGCTCCGGCGCTGCCGCGGTAAGCACTCGACGCGAGTAGTAATTGACGCCGAGGTAGTCGCTGCGGCCGGCGATGAGCTCCGTGTCGCCGGGGCGGATAATGTCGTCGAGGTCGGTGCCGAGGGCGTGCTCGTAGTGGCGGCGCGTGTCGTCGGGGTATCCGTTGCCGGTGAGCGGGTCGAGGTACCAGCGGTTGACGTAGCCGTCCGATCCCCAGGCGGCTTCGGCGTCGGCCGGGTCGTCACTGGCCGGGTCACACGGGAACAGGCTGAGCGTGCAGCACACCCGTGCGTGCGAGCTTCGCGAATGGATGACGTCGGCGCCGACACCGTGCCCGAGCAGTACATGATGCCCGGCGGCCACCGATGCGCGAAGATCCCGCATGCCGGGCGCATGCAGCCCGAGATGGTAACCGAGCAACGCGATGATCCACGGCTCGTTCTGCGTGATCCACCACTGCACACGGTCGCCGAACCGGTCGGCCACGGCGGCGGCGTACGCGGCGAACGCGTGCACCGTCGAGCGGCCGACCCACCCGCCGTCGGCCATCAGCGCCTCGGGCATGTCCCAGTGGTTCAGCGACACCACCGGCGTAACGCCGCCGGCGAGCAGCCGATCGATGATCCGCTCGTAGTGGTCCAGGCCGCGCGACTCGACCCGACCGCGACCGTCCGGCATGACACGCGGCCAACCGATCGCGAACCGGTAGGCGTTCAATCCGAGTTCGGCGACCAAGTCCAGGTCATCGCGCCATCGGCGGTATGAGTCGCAGGCGCGCGATCCGTCGCCGCCGCCCTCGATCGCGCCAGGGCGCGCGGCGAAGGATTCCCAGATCGACCGGCCGCGCCCGTCTACGTCCAGGCTGCCCTCGATCTGGTAGGCCGAGGTGGCGGCGCCCCAGAGGAAGCCTGCCGGAAAGACCAGGCTCATCCGGTCGGGCCTTCCACGAGATCAAGCCGGACCGACCGGATGTTCCACGCCTGAACGTGCACGGGCGCCGGGGCGGGTGTCTGCACCAGGAACTCGCGAACACCGCGCGGAAGCAGCGGGCGTGGGTCTCCGCCGATCAGCAGCCAGCCCGGCGCATCGGCGGGCCGGCCGTCCACTAGCTGCAGGCCGATGAGCAGCGGGCCGGCTCGATGCGCCACCCGCACCCGCCAGCCCTCCGCGCAAAGCCGGGTCGTGACGTCGATCTCGGCGATCGGCACGTCGAGCAGCGGCGCAAAGTCCGGCCCGGTACACGCGAGCACGGCTTCGCAATCGAGCCTTCCCCCCTCGGCCGACTCCCAGTCGAAGTGCCACACGACGACGGCATGGCCTGGCACATTGGCCGCGGGAACAGCCAGCGTCACGACCGGGCGCGGCTCGCGCACCGCCGCGTCGAGAGACCGGCACCGCTCGGCAAGTACATCTCCCGTCGTCGAGCACAGCCAGGCGCGCACCCGCGACCCGGCCGGCTCACCGGTCTCCGACCACACCCAGCCCTGCGCGGTCAGCATGTCCGACCCGTGCCACACCGACGTTGGCACACGCACGGTGACGCGCCGCGCCGCGAACGCACGCGCGACGGCGTGGTAGGCCGGCTTCGGCTCGCCCAGATGGTCGACGCAACTAGTGCACCAGGCATTCGGGTAGGACTCATCGAGCTGCCACGGCAGCACCATCGACTGCCGGGGATACCGGCGCCGTCCGGCCTCGACCGCATACGCCAGCCCGGTTGCCTGCAGCAGCTGGCTGGCGCGACGCAGCGTGTCCAGGTCGCGGATGCGGTGACCGAAGCACTCCTGCACCATGGGCGCGTTGTTCCACCAGTCGCCGAGGTGGCGATACACCGCGTTGCTGCGGTCGGCCGGCCAGCGGTCCGGCTCCGCGACGAGCCGGTCCAGCGCCCGGCGATTAGTCATCCCCTCGACGCCGAACTCGGTGTGTGCCAGGCAGAGCAGGTCGTCGTAGCGTGCCTGCTGCTCGCGCAAGCCCTGGTACTCCCACGGACCGTGGACGTCGCCGCGCCCCGACGCGCCGTTCGGCGAGGTAGGGAACCAGCCGCGGCCGGGGTCGAGCCGACGCACGCGCTCCCGCAGCGCCGCGAGCACCGGGGAACCGGTCTCATCCAGCGGCGCGCCGTCCGCAGCCAGCTCGTTGCCGCCGCCCCACGCGAGCAGCGACGGATGATGGGCTCGCGCCGGGATCACCGCGGTCGCCTCGCGGCGCATTACCTCGACGAACCCGGCATCCGTTGAGGGCGCCGAGTCGATGCCGGAACCGGACTGCGAGAACTCCTGCCAGACCAGCAGACCGGACCGGTCGCAGGCGTCATAGAACTCCTCGGTTTCCAGGAGCCCGCCGCCCCACACGCGCAGCAGCCGGGCCCCCGAGCGTGCGGCCAGCTCGATGAGGTGGCGCACCTTAGCCGGGTCGACGGCCCCGTACTGCGCCTCCGCCGGCACCCAGTTCCATCCCACCAGCGGGACGGCGGCACCGTTGACCACGGCGGTGTATGGCAGCGAGTCCGGCGCGGCGCCCGGGTTGCCGACCAGCTCGGCGCGGCGGAAACCGACGGTGCGCCGCCAAACCGGCGCACCGTCAAGCTCCACGCCGACGCCGTACAACGCGGGCGCGCCCAGTCCGCGCGGCTGCCACAGCGTTGGCCCGGCCACCGTCAGTTCGGCGGCCAGCTCGCCGACGCCGGTCTCCGCGTGCGCGGCGACGAGCTCGCCGTCCGGGTCCCGGACGGTGACCCGGAACGGCACCGGCTGCGCCGCCTCGACCCGCGCGGTGACCGTGATGCGCCCCGTCCCGTCCGCGGCCAGCGACGCGCGCAGCACGGCATCGGCCAGATGCGCGGCGGCCAGCACCAGGCGGACCGGGCGCCAGATGCCCTGATGCGGGAAGCGCGGGCAGAAGTCCCACCCCTCGTTCAGACGCGGGCGGTGTACCCGGACCAGGTCGGTGCGGCCGACCTGCGGCTGCGAGGTCGGCACCGGATCGAGGACAACGGCCAGCCGGTGCCGCCCGCTCGAGGACGGCGTGGGAACCCGCAGCCGGTGGTACAGGCCGTCCACCCGGCCCAGCGGCCGGCCGTCCCAGAAGACTTCGCCGGACGGGTCCAGGCCGTCGAACTCCAGCACTGCGCGGTCCGGCGCATCGTGCGCGGGAAGGTCGACGACGCGCCGGTAGACCCAGCAACGGGTGGCCGTCCACTCGGCGCAGCGGCTGTTGCGGCCGTGATATGGGTCGGGGATGTCGCCGGCCGTCCACAGATCGTGAATCACCGAACCTGGCACGGTAGCCGGCAGCCAGCCCGGACGGTCGCTGTCGACATGCCAGCGCCACGCCTCACCGAGCGCCTCGCGCATCGCCCATTCGGCGCCGCCGAGCGGGATCACCCTCATCCGCGCGCCTCCCGATCGACAATCTCGACCAGCCGCCGCATTCGCGGCACGGCGACCTCGCAGAGGGCCCGCTCGACGTCCGGCCGGCCGACAACATCACCCCACAGCGCGCGGCCGGCGAGGAACCCGCTCGCGCCGCCACGGCAGGCGGCCTCGACGGCGATCGGGAAATCCGCGGAGGCCACGCCTTGCGAGAGCACCACCCACGGCCCCACGATCCGTTCGTTCAGCGACGCGCAGGATCGGTGCAGCTCGCCCGGCCTTCCTTTGCCGGCGCGGGGCACCTGCGCCTTGTAGATGCTTGGCCGCAGCCCGGAAAGCTCTGCGGCGGCCTCGCGGATCGCCACCTCGGCGTCCCAGCTGCCGTCGGCGAGCTCCCTCGGCGTCGGGCGGACCACGGCCTCAAGCACCGAGAGCAGCCCCCGTCGCGCGGCGAGGTCGATGAACCGGCGGGCCAGGTCCACTCGGCGGCCGCGCCGCTCGTCGCGCCGCCAAACGACCAGCAGCTTGACGGCGGCGACCCCGGCCAGATCGCAGTCCGCGGCGAGCACGGCTTCGTCCAGTGCGGTCTCCTCGACCGGGCCGCCCTCGGGTTGGACGAGCGCATCGGCGGCCAGGATCAACCCGCACCGTTCCGGCAGCATGCCCCGCCTGATCTCGGCGAAGCCAAAGTGCCGATCGATGAGAAAGGCCGACGCCAACGGCGCGAGCGCGCGTGCCACGGCAAGCTTGAAGTCGATCAGTGCGGCGTCGTCGACGCGCCCCCTGCCGGCGTCACGGAACATGGTGCGCAGGCTTTCCCGCTGGTCCATCGCCACCATCGCCAGGCCACCGCCCGGACGGGCGAGCGCGGCCGTCATCGGTGCGCCGGTCCGGTGGCCGCGGCGAGGAAGTCGGCGAACGGCCGGTCATATTCCTGCCGCGGGGCGGCGGACGCGGGGCGGGTGTCGAGCACAGCGCTTATCGGGCTGACAAGCCCCGCGCGTACCGCGGCGACGAGCGCGGCACCGGCGGCAACCGCGGCCGGCTCGGGCACCACGCGCAGCGGCCACGGTGTCGTGACGGCCTTGCGGCGCAGCCATGCCGGGTTGCCGACGAGCGGCCAACCCAGCACGGTGACCGTCTCTGGTCGGATGCTGGCGAGCCGCGCCTGCTCCTCGAGGATCCACCGGGCGTGAAGGCATAGTCCGGTCAACAGCGCACCGGCCAGCTCGGCCGGGCTCGCCCCGACGCGCCGCCCGACGACGCGCAGCGTCGCCGACGGATCGGGCGCCGGTGCCTGGCGGCCGCGCGGGTACGGCAGCACGGCCATGCCGTCGGGCTCGTCGCCAAGGGCCAAAACATCGTCGAACACTGTCTCGGCGGGCAACCCGGCCAGCTCATGGTCAAGCCACCAGCCCACCAGAGATCCCGCCCCGGGCGAGCCGGCCAGCACCGCGCGCGCCGACCGGTCCACGGTGACCATCGAGCTCATTCCAGCCCGGGCCACCGCCACTGGAGCGGGCGGCGCGTCAGTAATCGACAGCAACGCCTCCGCCGTGCCGACCGAGTCGGCCACCTGTCCGGGGTGCCGCACACCGGCGGCGTATGCGCCGACCGCATGGTCGTGCCCGGCGACGACCACCGGGGTCCCGGCGCGCAGGCCCGCGTCCACGAACCCGGCACCGCGCACCGTGCCCGCTACGCCGGACGTGACGACAGCGGGCAGCTGCGCCGGTGCGAGTCCGACCTCGGCGAGCAGGTCGGCGTCGAATCCGTCCGGGACGGTGCCGTCCGAGCAGGGCAGCCGGTAGGCCATCGTCCGCCCCGCCAACGTGTGGTCAGTTGCGAGCCGCCCGGTCAGCAGCAGGCAGGTCAGGTCGGCAACGCCGGCCCAGCCGGTCATCGCGGCCTTGATCTCTGGGTGCCGGCGCCGCAGCCAGGCCCAAGTCGCCATCGGCACCTTCGCGCTTGGCCGCACGCCGGTGGCGGTCACGAGCTCCGCCCAGCCGAGGCCGCGGGCCAACTGCTCCGCCTCGTCGCCGACGCGCTCGCCGTCCCAGCGCAGCCAGCCGCCGATGGGCGTATCCGACGCGTCGATCGGGACGCCGGTCTCAGCCATCGACGCGATGCCCACCGCCTGCGGCGGTGGCTGGTCGGCCAGCACCCGGCGCAGCAGTCCGGCCAGCGCTCGACCGAGCGTCGAAGGCTCCGGCGTGGGCCGGGCGGCGGAGGCGTGCACCATCACGCGTTCTCCGATTTCCAGCAGCACCACTTTCATGTTCGTGGTGCCGATATCGACGCCGAGCGACGAGACGCTCTGCAAGTGGGACGGCACGCCGCAGCTATCCCTTACGCCCCTGGGTCGCGACTCCTTCGATGAAGTACCGCTGACCGAAGGCGAACAGCGCCAGCATCGGCAGGGTAACCAACAGCGAGGCGACCATAACGTACTCGTAATCGCCCTGCCCGCCGTTGGTCGGGCTGTATTGGGACATGGCATAGGCGATGCCCAGCGGCACCGTGAAGCCTTTGATGCTTCCCGCGTTCAGATAGATTAGTCCGCCCATCAGGTTGTTCCAGCTTGCCTGGAACTCGAACAGGAAGACGATCATGAAGGATGGAATGGACAGCGGCATGGCGATCCGCAAGAACAGCGTCCAGTAGCTCGCGCCGTCTATGCGTGCTGCCTCGAAGAGCTCGCGTGGCAGGCCGAGATAGAACTGTCGCTGCAGGAAGATGTAGAACGCCGACCCGAAAAGATTCGCGCCGAACAGTGGTACCCACGTACCCAAAAACCCGGTGTCTTTCCAAATCAGATACGTCGGTATCATCGTAACCGATGACGGCAGCATCATTGAGCCCAGGACAAGGCCGAACAAGACGTTACGCAGCGGAAACCTAAAATATGCGAATCCGAAGGCCACGACCGAGCTAGATATGGCGACGAACCCAGCCGCAAGTACCGCGATCGCGACACTGTTGAACAGCCAGTACAGCAGCGGAAGCTGGTCCCACACCTTGGCGTAGTTCGCCCACTGGAACGAATGGGGTATCAGCGAGTTGTCGAAGACGTACTCTTTCGATTTGAGGCTCGCCGCGAGCAGCCAAGCAAAGGGATACAGGAACAGCGCGGCGAATCCGACCAATACGGCAAGGAGAATCAAGCGTCCGATGAGCCGACCGATATTGCGCGGCTGGAGCTGGGCGAGACGGACACGCGGGATCCGACGGCCGCGTGCAGTACCGCGGCGAACGCTCGGCTGGGCGACATCGATACTCATCTTCACCGGTCTCCCTCGTAGTAGACGTACCGGTTGCCGATCTTCACCTGGATGAACGTCAAAATCACCAGGATGACGAAGAGCAGCCACGCCATGGCAGCCGCGAAGCCGAAGTTGAACTGACGGAATGCCTCCTGAAACAAGTAGACAGCGTAGAACAGCGACGAGTTCGGTGAGGCGTTTGACTGATCTCGCCAGAAGATCAGGTACACCTGGTCGAATACCTGGAACGCCGCGATCGTCAAGACGATCGTATTGAAGAATAGGGCACCCGAAATTTGTGGCAGGGTCACCGACACAAACTTGCGGATCGGCCCGGCGCCGTCGAGTGAGGCAACTTCATACAGCTCGCGCGGCACATTCTTCAGCGCGGCGAGAAAGATTACCATCGTCCCTGCGACACCCCACAGCGTGATCAGGACGATGGATGGCCTCACCCAGGCTGGGTCGACAAGCCACTGCGGGCCGTGAATGCCGAACACCCGCAGTGCTTGGTTGATGGCCCCGGTGTTGCCGTTGAGTAGCAGCAGGAACATGGACGCCGTCGCGACCATCGGCGTCATCTTCGGAAGGTAATACACCGTGCGGAAGAAGCCCGCGCCGCGCCGGACGGAGTTGAGCAGGGAGGCCAGGAACAGGGCGAAGCAGATCTCTAATGGAACCGCGAGCAAGGCATAGAACAGTGTGTTGCCGAGCGACTGGCGGACCAGCGGGTCCTCCCACAACTGTTTGTAGTTGCTCACCCCCGCCGGCGTGGCAGTGTTGGTCGCAAGGTTGTAGTGACTGAACGAGATGACCAGGCTGTAGATCATCGTACCGAGCGTGAAGATCAAGAAGCCGATGATCCACGGTAAGATGAACAAATATCCGGCGACGGCTTCGCGGCGGTTGTACCTGCGCCGTGCCGGACGCTCTGCCCCGGCCACGCTCGCCCTGGCAGCTACCTGGGTCACCGAGCGCCTCCCTTTCCCGGCGCTACGCCCATCCGCTGCGGCGCAGCCGCGCAGTGCCCTGCTACACGTGCCCCATTGCCGGTGAGGGAGCCGCTCAGGCATGCGCCGTTGCTCAGCGGGTCACGCTCGCCGACCCTCTCGACCGTGGGTGGCACCGTGACACCTCAGTGTGCCGCGTTGTTGTACGCGTTCATCGCTTGCTGCTGCGCTTGGTTCAGCGCCGCGGTGGCGGTCTGCTGGCCAAGCAGCGTCGAGTTGATGGCATTGATCAAAGCCTGCTGAATGGCCTGCCCGGCCGGCGACGACCCGACAGACTTCCCCACCGACAGCACGCTGTAGTAGGTATTGATCACCTCGTCGAAGCCCGCGTTCCCGCTCGGCTTGACGTACTTGGCCCGGATCGCCTGGTCGGCCTGCGGCGACCCGGTGAACAAGCCGGTATTGATCCCGCCGCTCTTGGCCAATGTCTGCGCGCGAGCCGCGGCCCCGGCCATCCAGTCCTGCTCCGAGGTCAGCCGGAGCGCGTACGCGCACGCAGCTACCGGGTTCTTCGCCTTCGCCGGAATCACGAAGGCCTCACCGCCGGCCACGGCGACCGGATTGCCGCTCTTGTCCTTAACCGACACCGCCTCAATGTTGATCTGCTTCTGGTACGGCGCCAACACATTCGGATACCACTGCCAGTCCACCTCCGAGCCCACCTGCTTCTTGACGAACTGGTTGTTCGCCCCGAACGTATCGAACGCGTCGGTGAAGCTCTTGTCCTTAGCCCAGCCACCCTGCGCGTCGCTGATCTGCTTGAGGAACTCGAGCGGATAGGCGTTACGCGCGTCATTCAGCGTCGGCTTCCCGCTACTGTCCACGAGCTGACCGCCAAGACCCACCACCCACAGGTTGTACAGGCCAGTCGGTTGCGCATTGAAGCCCAGCACAACCGGCACGCCGCCGCTCGCCTTGTACATCTTCTTGATGGCAGCCATCAACACGTCCGGCTTCGACGTGTCGATATCGCTGTTGGTCACCCCAGCCGCGTCCATCACTGTCTTGTTCAGCAGGATCGCCGGCGGCTGCCAGAACTGCGGAACCCCCCAGACCTGTCCCTTGTACGTGACATCACCGAGGACCGCGGAATAGAAGCGCTGCTTCGGGTCGACGTTGTTCTGCGAGTAGCACTTGTCCAACGGAAGGATGAGACCCTGCGCCGCGTAAGTCGGGACGTACTGGCGGTCCATCTGCACGACGTCGGGCACGTCCCCGCTAGCTAAGCGCGTGGTGAACTTCTGCGAATCGAAGCTAGTGAGGTCGTACTTGATGGTGACGCCGCTGAGCGCCTGCTTCACGTCGGCCATCCGCGCCTTGCCCACATCATCAGCGCCGTTAAACGCCCAAGCGTTCAGGGTGCCCTTCGGGGTGCCGGAAAAGCTGACGTTTGAAGCATTTGTACTGGAGCCGCCTCCTGAACCGCACGCGGCGGCCACGACCAGCGAGGCCGCCGTCATCAGCACTGCCAGACCCCCCTGCTTCCTGTTCATTGCCTGTCCTTTCGACAGCGGGAGGACCGGCGGACTCGCCGGCCGGTTGCGGCGCCGTCGCCCAGCAACGATCGACGGCAGACACAGACCTGGAATCCTTACCACAGCGAAAGTAACTGAGCGGACCGTTCCCGACAAGACAGCCCCGGATACGGTTCGGTATCGACTAGAACGAGCGATCTGAACCTTTCGACACGGCCGACACCGAGGCGCGCAACAAGATGGAATCGTTATCACATTTGGTTCGCTACTTCCCGAGCCTCGTCGCCGTCGGGCGCCGTGCCCGGCAAGCGGACCCGGTGACGCAACATCGCCCCGGGCGATCGGCAGCCTGTACGTGCTGGGCCAGTTCACCGCCTGGGCGGCCGGCGAGGGTCTGCCGCTGGACGCCGAGGCGCTGCTCATCCCGGAGAATGGGGACCGGTACAGCTGCTCGGCGTCGGGCACCTAAGCGAGGGCAGCCGCGCCGGCCGGCGCCGCGCAGCTGCGCACCTTCGCCGGCGCGGTCGCGGTGCGGGCTGGCCTGCGCCGATCCGCTGGGCCAGCCAGCGGCACCTGCTGCCGCCCTACACCGGCGCGCAGATCGCTTGGTACCGGTCCGCGGCGCCGCTGCAGTCCACCCCGCTGCGCATTCAGACCGCCGCGCGCTGGACACCCTCAGCCGCACCGGCATCCACAACCGCGAACTGCTCGCCGACCGCGGCTACAGCTTCGCCGTCGCCTGCCGACTTCGCCTTCCCCCTCTGGCAGCGCGGCATCGACGCGGTCTTCGACCTGCACCAACGCCAACGCGGCGTGCTGCCCGGCCCCGTCCCCGGCACCCTGTTCTGCGACGGGGCGCCGTTCAGCACCGCGCTGCTCCACCGGCTGCGCGACTTACCCCGCACCCACGTCGGCCTGACCAGCGCCCAGAAGACCGCCTGCCAAGCCGCCTTCGGCCCTTTCGACGTTCAGGTAACAAAACAGCATCGGAATCAACGTGAAGGTCGGCGGCACGGTGTTCGGCATCGGCATCGTGGACCTGGAGATCGCCGGCAAGTACAACCACGAATGGACTGGAGCCGATCAGTTCTCGTCCTGGACCGCGCCGGTGTAACTGGCTAGTCGGACTTGGGTACAGGCATGGCCCAGAGCGGGACCCACAGCGCGGGCAGCGGGTGAACTTGCGGCCGCCCATGCGATGCGGCGTGATCGTTGCCGCGAGGGGTGACAGGTTGAACGTCCGCCCGCAGTTGACCCATTGGTAGTCGTACCTGCTGGTGATGTGCTTCTGCACCGCGAATTGGACAGCGAACGCGGCGGCGATGATGACCAGTGGGGCGAGACTGGCGTCCGTCAACGTACAGGTCCTTCGCCTGGATCCTCGATGTAGCACGAACTGGCTGCGCGCGCTGGCTACCCTAGCGTGTCGCCGCCTGTTCGCCGCGTCATGATGAGGATGGTCGGTCGGTCGAAGCGGACCGGTCAAAGATGATCAGCTCGCGTAGCCCGGCAACCGCGACAGGCAAGAGCGCCTGAAGGTTGCATGCAGCCTCGTCGGGGGTCATCGGCGACTGATCGGGGTGACCGGCGACCTGCATGATCGCGCCTGCCCGGACACCGAGGGCGCTGGCCACCACGAACAGGCCAGCTGCCTCCATCTCCGAACACAGCGCCCCGCCGGCTCGCCACGCGGCCCATCGCTCCCGCAGCCGACCCGCGACGGGCATGCGGTCCGGCTCGCGCTGACCGTAATAGGAGTCCTTCGACTGCGCGACGCCGACATGCACGACCGCACCACTACGCCCGGCGCCCCGAATCAGCGCATTGGTCACGTCGAGATTGGCGACCGCCGGGAACTCGATGGGCAGGTAGTGCCGACTCGTTCCCTCGTCGCGGATGGCAGCGTGCACCACCGCGAGGTCGCCGGGACGGACGGTGGGCTGCATCGAACCGGACGTCCCTACCCGCACAAAGGTGTCCACGCCGAGCTTGGCGAGCTCCTCGACCGCGATGGCCGTCGACGGGAAGCCGATTCCGGTCGAGGTGACCGCAACCAGCTCGCCGTCGAGCAACCCCGTCCAGGTCGTGTACTCGCGATGGGTCATCACATGACGCGGCTGGTCGAGCAGCCGGGCGATGGGTTCACAGCGGCCCGGGTCACCGGGCAGGAACACATACTTGCCGACCTCACCCGGCCTGAGCTGCAAATGGTGCTGCAGCCCGTCGTTGGCGCTCAACGAAACCTCCTCCACGCGACCTTCGCTCGCGCAGCGCTCGTTGTCCACCGCAGGCTAGTTTGTGTCACGTAGTAGCGGTATTGCGTAGTAGGAGACCGGGCGATGAGGGAACGAGTGCGATGCGCGTCAACAGCAAAGGCCAGGTGACCATCCCCGCCCCGCTGCGGGAACGGTACGGCCTGCACGAGGGCCCTCCCCGGGGCCCGCGACACCGGCCACCTGGTGATCAACCCGATCGTCTACGCCGAAGTGTCCACCGGCTTCCCCACCAGCGACTTCACCCGCGAACCACTCCCCTACGAGGCCGGCCCTCGCCGGCAAAGCATTCCTCATGCACATCCGCTGCAGCCAGGAGGACGGGATGCGCGCCACACGCATTATGGCCAACCTTCGAGTGGCCAACATCGAGGCAACGAAGAGCTTCTACACCGACTACCTCGGGCTCAGTACCGAGGAGTTCAACATGGGCTGGGTGGCCCGCTACAGCTCTCCCGACACCAGGGCGAACGTCCAACTGGTAACGCGCGACGCAAGTGCACCTGAAGACTCGGTCATTTCCGTCCACACGGATGACGTCGAGGCAGCGTATGAACAAGCGCAGCGACTCGGCTACGAGATCGTGCACCCGATAACCACAGAGCCATGGGGTGTGCGCCGATTCTTCGTCCGAGCACCGGACGGCAACCTAATCAACATCGTGGACCACCGCGACTGAAGGCTGGAACGAGGACCAGGGCATCGCGACCCTGGCGCAACGTCACGGCCGTCGGCCGTCATCCGCCGGCGGCTCGGCGGGTTGCGACGACGACCGGGTTGTCGGGCGCGTCCGCCCAGGCGATCTCGAAGTAGTTGCCCTCGGGGTCGCAGAGCTAAGCCGGGCCAGCTCGATGACCTCGTGCAGCGCGGCGACGTGACCGTCGAAAGCCTGCCGTCCTGCGTCGGTGAGCCGAACCCGCACCCGTCGCCGGTGATCGCTCACCGGCCGGTCGACGGCGAGGTAGCCGGCAGCCTCCAGCGTCGCGAACTGTTTCGACAGCGCCGAGTCGGACAGGCCGAGCCGGTCACGGACGAAGGCGAAGTCCACCCACTCCGCCGCGGCCAGCAGCGCGACGATCGACAGCCGGGTGCTGGGATGGATCAGCTCGTCGAAGCGCGCGACGGTCACCGTGGCGGCTGCGTGCGGGCGATCAGCCGGCGGACGTTGGCCATCACCAGCGGCCCGCCGCAGAGCACCAGCGCCGCGACGAACCCGCTCGCCACCACCGACGGGTGCTGCGCGCCGTCGGCGGCCAGACCGAGCGCGATACCGACCGTCAGACCAGTCATGGCAAGCAGGAAGCCGACGACCCAAACCGCCACCCGGTGCCCGACCAGCTCGCGCCGCACGCGCAGTCGCGAGGAGCCGGCCTGTCCGGAGAGCACCCGGGGCGCGATGCTTGCGTGTGCCGCGCCGAACGCGAGCGTGCCGACAGTCGTTGCCCATGGTGGCGCGAATTGGGCGAGCACGCCGAGCGCCAGCCAACCCACGGCGAGCGCCCACCAGTACCATCCCGGCACGTTGATCTCGGCCACCACCTGCTCGCGACGGCGGGCGACCGCCTCCAACGCCAGGCGCGCCTCGGTCTCGCTCATATCGCTACTCATGGATCCTCCGTCTCGACTTTCCCATCTGGAAAGTATCGACTTTCCCACCTGGAAAGTCAATCTGATTAGGACGCGGCCGCCGTATCCTGCCGAGATGGTCGGCAAGGCGGCGCGGGCACGCCTGGAGGATGTCCACGAGCTGGCGGCGGCCATGCCGCACGTGACGGTCCTACCCGGCTCGGGTGGCAACCCGATCTATCAGGTCGGCGGGAAGTCGTTCATCTTCTTCCGCAATCCGCGGCCGGACGCGGTGGACCCTGACACCGGTGAGCGCTACCCCGACGTGATCGTGTTCTGGGTGGAGTCGGAGGCCGAGAAGCAGGCGCTGGTGCAGGATCCGGCGACGCCGTTGTTCACCACTGCGCGCTTCGACGGACATCCCTCCGTGCTGTTGCGTGCTAGCCGGATCGGCGAGCTCACGCGTCAAGAGCTCGCTGAACTGGTCGAAGCCGCCTGGCTGTCGAGAGCATCGCCGGCCAGAGCGGCGAGGTGGCTCGGCCGGGATACCTGAAACGTGGGTCGGGTCAGTGTCCGGCTTCGGGCCGGCCGTGCAGCAGGCGGTACCAGATCGGCGTGCCCGCGAAGCCGGTACCGCCGAGCGCGACCGCGATCACCCCGATGTCCACGGAGATGCGACCCTGCTTGGCCCAGTAGACGTCCTGCAGGTCCAGCAGCAGGGCGAACTCGTCGACGATCAGCGCGAGCCCTGCGCCGTAGGCGAGTGCGACGAGCGGATGCCGGTGGCGCTGCTGCTGCCCGAAGATGGCCACGCCGCCGGTGCCCGAGATCAACCCGATTCCCCACATGTAGTGGTGCAGATGCTCACCACCCATGCTGAGGTTCTTGAACGGACCGCGGCCGGCCCGGATCGCATGCGTGATCACCCGCACAGCGGCGAACGTCACCGTGAAACCGATCCAGGACAGGAGCACCGACCGTTCCCGGGCCCCCATGTCCACCCGATACGCCTGCTCGACCCGGCGCGCGACGTGCCGCATCCGCCAAGCGTAGCCGCTCGGCCTGACGTCACCGCGTGCCGAAAACCGTATTACGTCGAAGCGTTACGCCGCAGGCGCTCGCGTTGCGGCACGACGGTGTACTTCGGGTCCTCCGCCGAGACCAGCCCGGCCTGGAAGATCCCGAACCGGGTCAGTGCCGAACCGCCCAGCAGTGCCATGCCGCCGAGCGCGTTGCGGATCCGGCTGCGCCCGCCCGTCGCGACGAGAAGCGCCCCACCGGCCGTGAGCGCCTCGGCCGCCCGCAGGTACGTCTTGGCCTTTCCCTGGTGGTAGGCCTCGCCGGCGAGCCCCATCCGGCGCTCCATGAGCTTGCTCAGCCCGACCTCGCCGAGCGCCGCGCCGACGGCGAGCGGGCGCAGCGGCCCGGTTTCGGCGGTCGGTGCGCCGAACAGGCCTAGCCCGGAGGCGGCGGCAAGTCCGCTGCTGGAAAAGAGCAGCGGCATCTCGCGGTGCCCGTTGTGCCACGCCGGCACCGCGGTGTTGCAGATCAGCGCCGCGGTATAGCTGGTGACCGGGGGGCCGAGCACGGCCGCACCGGCCGCGGCCAGCGCGCCGATGCCCCGGTATTTGCGGGTGATGTCGGTCAACGCCGCCACACTCGCCGCGGGCACAAACCCGGCGAGCAGCCACGAGCCGACGCTCATCGGCGAGGTCACCTTGAACATCCGCAGCATGTTGAGAAAACGGCTCGGCCGGCCGAGGTCGTGCACGAGCGCGACGAGCGAGAGCTGGCCGGCCGCAGCCGCGCCGATCTTGCTGACCCGCGCCAGTGCCGGGCGTCGGCTCAGCCCGGCCGCGGCCGCGATGACGGCGCTGGCGCCGGCGAGCCCGCCGAGGAACAGGTATCCGGGGATGTCGGGCTCTTGCCATACCGGCTGGTTGAGGATCGGCTTGCCGTAATAGCTCTGGAACTGCTGCCGGTCGGGCCGAGGCTGCGCATGGCGCGGGCCGCCGCCGCCCGGCGGGACGTTCACCCCGGTCGTCGCCTTGCTGCCGGGACGGGCGCCCTCCATACCGTCCTTGGTGACCTTCGACTCGCTCATGGCCGACCTGCCACCGCGAACGCCGCGACGACGGCGGCGAGAAGGGATGCTGCTGCCGTGCCGACCATCCGCCACATCCTCGGCAGGTCGCGGGTCGTGACGACCGGATCGGGTGGCAGGCCGTACACCTCCGGCTCGTCGAGCAGCAGGAAGAACGCCCCGTCGCCGCCGACCCCGTCGGCCGGGTCGTGCCCGTACAGCCGAGCGTCGTGGACGCCGCCGTTGTGCAGGTGCTCGACGCGTTGCCGCGCGCGTTCGCGCAACTCGTCCAGCGGACCGAACTGGATGGAGTCGGTGGGGCATGCCTTCGCGCAGGCGGGTTCGGCTCCGACGCTGATGCGGTCGTAGCACAGCGTGCACTTCCACATCCGCCCGTCGTCCTTACGCTGGTCGATCACTCCGTACGGGCAGGCCGGCACGCAGTACCCGCAGCCGTTGCAGATGTCCTCCTGCACGACCACGGTGCCGAACTCGGTGCGGAACAGCGCGCCGGTCGGGCAGACGTCCAGGCACGCGGCCTCGGTGCAGTGCTTGCACACGTCCGACGACATGAGCCAGCGCATGCCCTCCGCGCCGTCGCCCTGCGCGCCGCCGGTGATCTGCCCGGCGAGCGGCTTGCGCTGCTCGATGAACGCGACGTGCCGCCACGTGTCGGCACCTAGGCTCTGCGTGTTGTCGTAGGACATCGCGGTGAAGTTCAGCCCGTCCTCGGGAATGGCGTTCCACTCCTTGCAGGCCACCTCGCACGCCTTGCACCCGATGCACACCGACGTGTCGGTGAAAAAACCCATCCGCGGCGGGGCATCCTGGTAGCCGCTGCCTGCGGCGGCGTCCTGACCGTTGCGGAAGGTCGGCATGTCCAGCCGGGTTGTGGTCATTCGCTGATCACCTCCATGCCGGTGTCGGGCGTGATGCCGGCGCGCCGCTGGTACTCGCGGACCAGCTCGACCCGGGCCGGGCCGGTGGGTCGCCGGCCGGGGCGGATGTCGACGGTCAGTGCCTTCACCTCCTGGATGTGGACGTTCGGGTCGAGCGCGATCGAGGTGAGGTCGTTGGCCGAATCACCTCGCGAGTATCCGTTGTGTCCCCAGTGGAACGGCAACCCGATCTGGTGCACGGTCTTGCCGTTGAGCCGCAGCGGCACCATCCGCGGCGTGACCAGCACCCGCGCTTCGATGGCGTTGCGGGCGGTGACGAGGGTGGCCCAGCCGCCGTTCTCCAGTCCGCGTTCCTCCGCCAGCTCCGGCGAGACCTCGCAGAACATCTCCGGCTGCAACTCCGACAGGTAATGCGACCAGCGGGACATCCCGCCGGCCGTGAAGTGCTCGGTGAGCCGGCAGGTCGTCACGACGTAGGGAAAGACGTCGGCGCCCGGCTCGTCGCCGCTCGGGTGGTATCTGTTGTGCTCGCGGGAGAACACCTGCCGCACGGGGTTGCGCTGTTGCCGGTACAGCCGGTTCGACACCGGGGATTCCTGCGGCTCGTAATGCGTCGGGAACGGACCGTCGACCAGCCCGGCCGGAACGTAGAGCCAGCCCTTGCCGTCGGCCTGCATGACGAACGGGTCGATGCCGGAGAGCGCCTCGGCCCGGGTGGCGCCGGCGGGTGGCCGGTAGTGCGGGCTCTTGGCCGCGGAGAAGTCGGCGATGTCGTGGCCGGTCCACAGCGCCTGCTCCTCGTCCCACCACACCAGCGCCTTGCCCTCGCTCCACGGCTTGCCGTCCGGGTCGGCGGAGGCGCGGTTGTAGAGGATGCGCCGGTTGGCGGGCCAAGCCCAGCACCACTCGGGTCCGAGCCAGTTCTGCTGCGCGGCCGGCAGTCGCCGAGCCGCCTGGTTGACGCCGTCGGCGTACACCCCGCAGTAGATCCAGCAGCCGCAGGCGGTGGATCCGTCCTCGTTGAGCTGCTCGTAGGACGCCAGCGGGCTGCCTTCCCAGTCCCAGCCGTTGACCTCGGCGATCACCGCCTCGGCGCTGGGCTCGGCGATCGAGCCTTCGGTCGGGTAGTCCCATGTCACGTCGAGCACGGGACGGTCCATCTCGGCGGTGGATCCGGCCAGCTTTTCGCGGATCTTGCGTCCCAGGTGGTACATGAACCACAGCTCGCTGCGCGCATCGCCGTCGGGCTCCTTGGCGGCGTAATGCCATTGCAGCAGGCGATTGGTGTTGGTGAACGAGCCGTTCTTCTCGGTATGCGAGGCGGCGGGGAAGAAGAAGACCTCGGTGCCGATCTGCTCGGTCTTCAGCTCCCCGGTGTCGATCTCCGGCCCGTCCTTCCACCAGGTCGCCGACTCGATGAGTGAGAAGTCGCGCACGACGAGCCAGTCCAGGTTGGCCATGCCGAGCCGCTGCATCTTCGCGTTCGCCGAACCCACTGCGGGGTTCTCGCCCATGATGAAGTAGCCCTTGCAGGCGCCGTCCAGCTGTGCCATCACCGTCTCGTACGTGCTGTGGCTGCCGGTCAGGCGGGGCAGGTAGTCGAAGCAGAAGTCGTTCTCCGGCGTGGCGGCCGGCCCGTACCAGGCCTTCAACAGGCTGACCAGGTAGGCCTTCATGTCGCCCCAGTAGCCCTTCTCCGTCTCCTCGCCGGCGACATACGCGTCGAGGTCTTCGTGGCTGTGGGCGTGCGGCATGGGCAGGTAGCCCGGCAGCAGGTTGAAGAGGGTGGGCACGTCGGTCGAGCCCTGGATGCTCGCGTGTCCGCGCAGCGCTTGGATGCCGCCGCCGGGACGCCCGATGTTGCCGAGCAGCAGTTGCAGCACCGCCGCCGCGCGGATGAACTGGACGCCGACGGTGTGCTGGGTCCAGCCGACGGCGTAGGCGAAGGCCGTCGTGTGGTCGCGTCCGGAGCTGTCCGTGATCACCCGGGCGACCCGCTCGAACAACTCGGGGGGGATGCCGCACACCTGGTGCACCATCTCCGGCGTGTACCGCGAATAGTGCCGGCGCAGTAGCTGGAACACGCAGCGCGGATGCTGCAAGCTCGGATCGCGTTCCGGTTCACCGGTCATCCCGGCGCCGCCGGAACCGTGCGACTCCGAATGCCCGGCCGCGTTCACCGCGGACAACCGCTGGTCGTACTGCTCGTCGCGTTCGCCGGCCGCGGCCTGCACCTCCATCCCCTCGTACTGCCACTTGTCGCTCTGGTAGGTGCGCTCGTCGGGCTGGAGGCCGGCGAAGACACCGTCGAGGTCCTCGGTGTCGGAGAACTCCTCGGTGATGATCGTCGACGCGTTCGTGTAGTTGAGCACGTAGTCGTGGAACCACTTGTCGTGCTCGAGCGTGTAGTGGATCAGCCCGCCCAGGAAGGCGATATCACTGCCGGCCCGGATCGGGACGTAGATGTCGGCGAGCGCGCTGGTGCGGCTGAACCGCGGGTCGACGTGGATAAGCGTGGCACCGCGCGCCTTGGCCTCCATCACCCACTGGAAGCCGACCGGATGCGCCTCGGCGAAATTCGACCCCTCGATGACGATGCAGTCCGAGTTCTGCAGGTCCTGCATGCACGTCGTCGCGCCGCCGCGGCCGAACGAGGTGCCGAGGCCGCCGACGGTCGAGCTGTGGCAGACCCGGGCCTGGTTCTCGATCTGGATGATCCCCAGCGAGGTGAACAGCTTCTTGATGAGGTAGTTCTCCTCGTTGTCGAGCGTCGCGCCGCCGAGATGCGCGATGCCCAGCGTCCGCCGGACGTCCTTGTCCTCTTGCTTCCACTGCCAGTTGTCGCGGCGGGTCTGGATGACCAGTTCGGCGACCCGGTCCAGCGCCTCGTCGAGTGCCATCGGTTCCCAGTCGGTGGCGTGCGGGCGGCGGTGCAGCACCTGATAGCAGCGGGCGGGGCTGGTGGCGAGCTCGAGGGTTGCGGCGCCTTTGGGGCAGAGCCGGCCGCGGTTGATCGGCGAGTCCGGGTCGCCCTCGATCTGGACGATCTTGTCGTCCTTCACGTAGATGTTCTGGGCACATCCCACGCCGCAGTAGGGACAGACCGACTTCACGACCTTGTCCGCCGTGATCGTGCGCGGGGCGAGCTCACTCGACCTGCGCGACTTCGCGGCGGTGCCGCGCCCGAACGGATCGTCTTCGCGCCACTGGCGAACGAGCGGCCACCGGTCGACGAGCTTCTTGCGCATGCACCGCGCTCCTGTCTCTGCGAAATCCGCCTACTGGTTGGGGTTCTCCGGTTTGCCCTTGCGGTGGGCCGGACGGCTTGGGCGTTTCGCTGCTTTCGGCTTCCGCGAACGAATCCTGCGGCCGAGCTCTTCGCGCTGTGCCTGCGGCATCTCCTGCTCCAGTCGCAGGAAGACGGTCTCCTCGAACGCGACGTGCTTGCGCAGCGCCGCGACGAGCTTCTCCACCAGCTCGTCGAACTGGTCGGCGTCACCGGGCAGGCCGTCCAGCGCCTGCAGCAGGTCCTTGCCCTCCTGTTCCTGGGCGGTGGCGGTATCGGCCAGCTCAGCGCCATCGGTCAGCGTCTCGCGGACCGCCGGCCAGAAGTAGGACTCCTCGGCAGATTCGTGTTGCGACAACCGCACGCGGATCATGTCCACGATCGACACCCGGCGCTGCTGGTGCGCCGCCGAACCGCCCTGGCGCACTCCGGGAATCGTCTCCAGTTGCTCCTGCAGGTAGCGCACCTGGTTGTGGTCCCAGCCGAGCACGGAGAGCACGTCGTCGGTCTCGTCGGCGCCCTTGACCGGCGGCGGCTCGGCGGTGCGGCCGGTGCCGGCGTCGCGCATCTGCCGGTCATCGCGTGCCCGCTGTTTGATCCACTGCTCGACTTGCGGGTTGTGCTTCGGCAGCTCGGTCGAGGGATTGGCCAGATGCTGGCTGGTCGGGAGGAGGAATGCGTCGCGCTGCCGTAGCGCGTCGGCGTCTAGGGCGTCGCTGCCGTCGGCAGCCAGCCCGGTGACGATCAGGTAGACCTGGCCGGGTGGGATGCCGGCGCTGCGTCCGGCTTCCTCGTAGGACATGCCGCGTTCGAGCAAGGTGCGCAACTGCTGTCGTGTGGCCAACCGGTACACCCCGTCCGCGGCGGCTCGCGCTGCCGGCTCTTTCGCTGCCAGCGCCGGTGGGAAGGCGAGGGTTATGCCTGGCGGGGCCGCACCTCAGTGGCCGGCCACAAACCATCGGCACACCAGCGGCGAGCCCCCGCTAGGGAGCACCGTACCCGGCGGGGCATGGCCGCGCCAGCACATGATCGGGGCCCAGTTGTAGGCCCCCGACGGAGCGTCGTGCCGCCTAGGACCCGGTGCCGCGGTGGCTGACGGCGTCGCGCATCCGGTCGAACATGCCGGCGATCGGACCGAGCATCTTGTTGCCCGGCGGCTCGTCCGGCGCGGACGGATGTGGCCGGGTCGGTGCCATCTTCTTGATCCGCGCGACCTTGCCACCCATGTCGAGGAGCTCCTGCTGGGTGAAGGTTTCCCGCATCTGCGGGAAGATCTGGCCTTCCTCTTCGGCGACGTGCTCGCGGACCTCGCGCATCAGGGTCGTCAGCTGCTGGTCGAACGCCGGGTCGTCAGGTGCCATGGAGTCCAGCCGCTTCATGGTCTCCTCCGCCTCGGCGTGTTCGTGCTTGGCCTGCTCTGCTTCGGCCGCGTTGATCCGCTCCTGGACACGGGGATACACCTCGGTCTCCTCCGCGACCGAGTGCCGCACCAGTTCGATGATCACCTGATCGACCAGATCTTTGCGCCGGGACCGCGTCGACTCGTCGCCATCAGCCGGCATGGCCTGCAGTTCGGCGAACATCTGCTCCACCTCGCGGTGGTCCTGGGTGAGGATCTCGATCACGTCGCGCGGGCTGTCGTCGGCCATCGGGCCTCCTTACGGCACCGCTCGCCGATCGGCGACGGCGGTGCTCGATGAAGCCGGATCCTCGGCGGCCCAGCGCCGCTGTCGGCGGACCGTCGCATCCGGCCGGGTGGCTGCTGTTCAGCCACTCCACGCTAGCCCGGTTCACGCCCGGCCGGGTAGCGGGACAGCCGGGAGGGCCACCAGATCGGCGGGCCGATGTCATATCCGAGCGCGGGCAGCAGCAGCGACCGAACGAGGAACGTGTCGATGAGTACCCCCGCTGCGACGGCGAAGCCGACCTCGGCCAGCGCCACCAGGGGCACGACGGTCAGCACGGCGAAGGTCGCCGCTAGTACGACGCCTGCCGAGGTGATCACGCCGCCGGTGACCGCCAGCCCGCGGCGGATGCCGGGGCGTACCCCGTGTCCGGGCGTCTCCTGGCGGACCCGGGTCATCAGGAAGATGTTGTAGTCCACGCCGAGCGCGACCAGGAAGATGAACGCGTACAACGGAAAGCTCGGGTCGGCGCCGGTGAACCCGAACAGATGGGTGAACGCCACCGCGCAGACACCCAGCGTGGCCAGGAACGACAGCCCGACCGTGGCGAGCAGCAGTAGCGGCGCGATCACGGCGCGCAGCACGATGGCCAGGACGAGTGCGATCACCACCAGCACGACCGGAATGATCACCACCCGATCGTGCCGGGACGCGGCGCGGGTGTCGTACACGATCGCGGTCTGCCCGCCGACCAGCGCGTGCGCGGCGGGCACGTCGCGGTGCAGCGCGGTACGGATCGCCGGGATGGTCTGACCTGCTCGCACGCTGTCGTACGGCGCGTCCAGCCGAGCGTCGATGACGACACGACCGTTCACCGGCGGCAGCTGCAGCCGCGGCGGGACACAGCCTGCGCGCGGGACGCCAGCGGATGCACCGGATGCGGCGAGGCGGGCCAACAGCGCGGCATCGGGGCGCACGCAGACCGCGCCCTGGTCGCGGGCGACGCCGGAAACACGTGACACCGTGTCGATGACCTGGCTTGCCTGGTCGGCGTCCGCGATGATCGTGGCCGGCACCGGCGAGGCGCCGCCGAAGGCCGCGTCCAGGATGCGCTGGCCGACCACCGCATCCGGGGTGTTGGTAAAGGAGTCGACGACCGGGATGCCGCTGGTGTGCAGCGTCCCGAGCGCGGCCACGCAGGCCAGCAGCAGCGCGCTGACGGCGATCCACACGAAACGGGCCCGGCGCGCGATCAGAGCAGAGACCCACCCCCACAGCCCGTGGCTGGTCAAGTCGAGCCGCTGGTCGGCCCGCGGGATGCGCGGCCAGAAGATCCACCGACCGGCGAGCAGGAACGCCGGGAGCACGGTGAGCATCACCGCCGCCGTGCAGGCGATCCCGATCGCGCAGACCGGTCCGAGGCTGCGGTCGGAGTTCAGCTCGCCGAGCGAGAGGCAGGACAGCCCGGCGATCACGGTGATAGCCGACGCGGCGATCGCCCCGGCCGCCCCGCGCCAGGCGGCGATCATCGCATCGAGCCGGTGCGGATAGGCGTGCAGCGCCTCGCGGTAGCGGGCGACCAGCAGCAGCGCATAGTCCGTGCCCGCGCCGATCACCAGCACGGAGAGGATGCCCTGGGTCTGCCCGTTGAGGGTGAGCACGTCGTGCTTGGCCAGCGGGTAGACGATCAGTGCCGCGGCACCGAGGGCGAGCACCGCGGCGACCAACGGGAAGATCCACACCACCGGGCTGCGGTACACCAGCAGCAGGATCACCACCACTACCGCCAACGCGACGAGCAGCACGGTGCTCTCCAAGCCGCTGAACGCGTCGGTGAGCGCGGCCAGGGTCGCGCTGGCGCCCGCGCCGTGCACGACCACACCGGCCGGTGCCGCCGCCCGCGCGGTGGCCAGCACCTGCTTCTGCGTCGCGGACAACTGCTGACCGTTCACCGTCGCCGCACCGGTCTGGCTGACCAGCGGCACCGACACGATCGCCACCGCGCCGCCCGGCGCGAGCTGCGCGGGCAGCACCTGGACGGCCGCCACGCCCGGCACCCGGCGCAGCAGCGGCACTGTCGCGTCGATCTGCCGCAGGTCGGCGCCGGTGAGCTTCGGCTCGCGCTGGTAGAGCACGAAACCCGGCAGGCTCAGCGCGTCGCCGAAGCCGGCCAGCTCGTCGTCCACCCGGGTCGACTCGGCCGATGCCGGCAGGAACGCGGCGTTGTTGTTGCGCTGCACGTCCGCCAGCCGGCCCTGCAGCGGAGCGCCGGCCAGACCGGCCGCCAGCCAGACGGCGGCCGCGACCCCGGCCAGCACGCGCAGCCAGCGGGGCACCCGCAGTGCCGGCCGGTCGACGATGGCGACTTGCCGGTGGCTCGGCTGCCTCTTCGCCAGGTCGAGCGGCTCCTCCCCGCTCTGCGCGTCCGGCACATGGCAAGCATGGCCGCGCGAATGGCCCCCGTCGAGCGGCTGTCGCCTGCCGAATCAGTTCCGGTGAGCGACACTGGAACGGTGATGTGGCCGGGCGCTCGCCGGCGGTGGTGGCGGGTACCGGTTGTGTTGGCCGCCCAGCTCCTGCTCGCCAGCGCCTGCACCGGCGGGCATGCTCGACCGGCAGCGCACCCGACGCCGACGACTACCACAGTCGCCTCCCGCCCGCCGCAGACCGGCTCCGCTGTTCGAACTCCGCCGGCCCCCGGGCCTGCGACCTGGTTAGGTCCGGCCGGCGTCGAGGCGGCCTGGGTGGTGCAGGAGAACGCGCGGCCGGGTGATCCCGGGTGGCGGATCCCTCCCGGAGCGCCGGGCGGGATCGCCGGCTTCGCCGACGCGGTCGATGCGACGCGCGGGCAGCGGGTCGGCCTGTACGTGTCCACCGCCGCGGCGTCGTTTCACGTCGAGGCCTACCGGATGGGCTTCTACGGCGGGACGGGCGCGCGGCTGGTGTGGACGTCCGGGCAGCTGCCCGGCCGCCAGCAGCCGGTCTGTCCCCGTGACCCGGCGACGAACATGGTGGCCTGCGACAACTGGGCCCGCTCGCTGACCTTCACGCTGGATGCGGCGTGGCTGCCCGGCGACTACCTGCTCAAGCTGGTCGGCAGCGGCGGCCAGCAGGGCTACCTGCCGCTGACGGTGTGGGATCCGGCCAGCCACGCGACCTACCTGGTGAAAAACGACGTGCTCACCTTGCAGGCGTGGAATCCCTACGGCGGCTACGACCTGTACACCGGGCTGGGCGACTGCCCGCCGGACGAATACCCGCCGTGCAACCGGGCCCGGGTGCTGTCCTTCGACCGGCCCTACGCGACCGGCCGCGGCGCCGGGGACTTCCTGACGCTGGGGCTGCCGCTGGTGCAGCTGATGGAACAGCACGGCCTGGACGTCAGCTACGTCACCGACCTCACCCTCACCGCCCACCCGCAGGTCGCCCTGGCGCACAAGGTGCTGATCTCCCTCGGGCACGACGAGTGCTGGGACCTGGCCGAGCGGCGCGCCGCCCTCGCCGCCGAACAGCACGGCGTCAACCTCATCTTCTTCGGCGCGAGCGCGATCCTGCGCCACGTCCGGGCGCAGCCCTCGCCGCTGGGCGCCGACCGCGAGCTGGTCGACTACCGCGACTCCTCCGCCGACCCGCTCGACGGGCACGGCGACCCGCTGCAGGTCACCGGCAACACCTGGGCATCCCCACCGGCGAACTGGCCGGCCAACGGCTTCGTCGGCGCCCGCTACCTCGGCTATCTGCTGCCCGGCGCACCGCCGGCATCGTTCGTCGTCGCCGACGGCCGGTCGTGGCTGTTCGCCGGCACCGGCGTGCACACCGGCAGCGCGGTCGCCGGCGTACTCGCCGCCGGCGACCTCGACGCGTTCGACCCGGGCACGCACCCCGGCAACCTGCACATCCTCGGCCACTCGCCGATCCCCGCAGCGCAGGCCCAGCTCAGCGTCACCTTCGGCGCTGTGTCCTACGCGGACATGACCTACTACACCGACCCGGCGGGCAAAGCCGGCGTCTTCGACTCCGGCACGACCAGCTGGATCCCCGACCTCCTGCCCTGCGCGCGCGGCCACCGCTGCCCGGCGGCCTTCGTGCAACGGGTCACCACCAACCTGCTGCACACCTTCGGGCAGGGGCCGGCCGGCCGGCTCGAGCCGTCGCGCGCGAACTGGCAATCACTGCCGCGGTACTAGGGCGCCGTACTAGGGCGCCGTTCGCCGCCCGGCGTTGTCGGCGCTGAGCCGGGCCAGTTCGGTGGCGAGCCGTCGCAAGGGACGTCGCGAGACCGCGCCCAGCCGGCTCGGGTCGACGTCGAGGTGCCGCTCGAACGCCGACCAGGCCTCGTCCAGCGCCGGCGCGGCGTCCGCGCCGAGAAGCGCCTGCCGGGTGGCGGTCGCCAACGGCTGGACGATCTCGGCCAGCCGCGGCCCGACGAGCGGCCAGCTCGCGCGGAAGTCCGCACGACCGATCAAGTCGGTGAACTCGTCGACGAACACGCGCACCCAGCCGGCGATCGGGCCGGCCGCCTCGGCGATCGGCCGCCACGCCGGCAGTCGCGTTCGGTGGCGGTACCAGAGGGGGTTGACCCGCACCGACCGCTCTGCCGCGGCCAGCTCGCCCGGCAAGGCCCGCGCTGCCTGCTCGTCCATCGCGGCGTCAGCCGTCGCCTGCTGCAGCGCCGCGTCCGTCGTCGGCGCCTGGCCGAGGGTGCCGCCGACGAGCAGGCTCGCTGCCAACCGGTCGGCCAGCTCGCCTACTCGGCGCGTCAAGGCCCGGTACGGGTTCGGCGGGAAGAGCAGCGGCGCGAGCAGCAGCGTCACGCCGACGCCCACGGCGGTCTCCCAGAGCCGGCGCGCCGCATAGGCGTCGGGGTCGGCGTTGGCGAAGACCAACAGCCCGGAGGCGGCGACCTGCGCGTTCAGCGCGCCACCGGCGCCGAGCGTCCAGCCGATCGCCAACGTCACCGCAAGCACCAGCGCCACCGCCGCCGCGCCGGGATGCAGCACGTGCAGAACCGCGATCCCGGTGGCGAGCCCGGCCACCACGCCGACCAGCCGGGCCAGCGACACGTTGAACGCCGAGAACGGCTCGTCGCGCAACGCCACCAGCGGCACGATCACCGCGTACACCGGCGGCTGCCGTGCGCCCAACCAGATGCACAGTTGCCAGCTGACGGCGCCGGCCACGGCGATGCGAGCCAGCTGCGCGCCGTTGCGGCGACGCAGCCCGCGCGACGCCCACGCGGCCGGCGGGCGGACCCGGACAGCCATCCGACTTACCGCAGTGCGTCGCCCAGGAATGCCAACACCGCGTCCCAGCTGGCCCGCTGCGCGCGTGCGACGCCCTGCGGGCTGCCGCCGGAGATCAGCGCGTCGTTGCGAGTGGCCGCGCTGTCGCCGGCGCCGTCCTGCGCCGTGACGGTGACCTGGTAGCGCAGGTCGGTGTCCGGGGCGGTAAACGCGACCGGCACCGCGCCGTCGTCGGCGAAGGCCATGTCCCACCACGGGCGCTCGGCGTCGTGGAACCGCAGGGCGCCGTCCGCGTCGAGCGGGTAGCTTCCCGCCGATCGCCAGCGGTGCCCGGCGGCATCGGTGGTGACGATCTCCAGCCGCACCGGCCCCCGCGCCCCGGGAACGAGCACGCGCGGCACGACGTCCACCCGGCCCGCAGCTGGCTCGACGATCAGCTCCATGTCAGCCGTGTCTACCGCAAAGCGCGTCCTCGATCCACGCGGCGGGTGGCTGACCGGCGATACAGTCACGCGCGTGGCGGGGGAGACGGCGACGCAGCTGCTGCATCGGCTGACGTCGTACGAGCCGAACCGGGACTGGACCGATCCGATCGCCGACCTGCGAGTTGTGCAGGACCTCGTCGTGAACGACTTCGACCGGCTGCCCCGCTTCTACAAGGAGTACGGGCGCGATCTGCCGCGGCGTGCCTTGCCGCGCGACTGGCCCGAGCCTGCTCTTCCGGCAACCCGGGTGTTGGCCGGCGCGGTCGACGTGCCGGTGAGCGATATCGACCTGCCGGCGTTGTCGCGGCTGCTGTTTCTCTCGGCCGGCGTGACGCGGACGGCCGAGCGTCGCGGGCGGCGATTCCTGTTCCGTGCCGCCGGCTCGGCCGGCGCGCGATTCCCGCTGGAGCTCTACGTAGCCGTGCCGGATGGGACGTCGCTGCCGGCGGGCGTGCACTGGTACGACCCGGCCGATCATGCCCTCGTGCAGGTCGGTCCCGCCCCGGACGGTGGTGCGCCGACGGTCGTGCTGACCGGGGTGCCCTGGCGAACCGGGTGGCGCTACCGCGAACGCGGCTTCCGGCACATCTACTGGGACGCGGGGACGATGCTCGCCCAGCTGCTCGCGGCGGCCGACTCCGCCGGCATTGTTGCCCGGCTCTACACCCGGTTCCCGGACGGCGCGGTGGCCGACCTGGTCGGCGCGCACGGCCGGCAGGAGTTTCCGGTGGCGCTGGTCGGGCTGGGCGCGGGTGATCCGGGGCTGACCGCCGGCGGGCCGGCGGCGCGCGGTCTCCTGGACGAGGACGCCGTCGAGTTCCCGCTGGTCACGTCCGCCCAGCGCGCCGGCTTCCTCGAGAGCCTCGACGCCGAGGTGCCCCGCGGCGCACCGGTACCGGCCGCCGGCGGCGCGCGGGCGACGTTGGACGAGATCGTGCTGCGACGCGGCTCGACCCGGCTCATGGACCCGGGCCGCTCGGTGCCCAGGTCCTGGCTCGTCGACTCGATGGCCGCCGCGATGCGCGGTGTCGACGTGCCGCACTGGGTGGCCGTCAGCGCAGTAGACGACCTCGAGCCTGGCCTCTACAAATGGCCTGCCCTCACCGCACCGATTCGCACCGGCAACCTGCGCGCGGAGCTGTATCGGGTTTCGCTCGAGCAGGGTCTGGCCCGCGACGCCGCCTTCGTCGTGATCTCCGCGGTCGAGCTCTGCGGTGTCGACGACCGCCGATACCGCGAGGTGCAACTCCTCAGCGGCGTTGTCGAGGGGCGACTCCATCTCATGGCCTACGCTCTGGGCGCTGGTGCGTCCGGCATGACGTTCCAGGACTCCGACATCGCGGACCTGCTCGGGCAAGATCTGGCCTGCCTGCTCTGGACATGCGTCGGCGTCGCCGAGTACCAGGGCAGGCGCGGCGGCCGGCCCGGTGCGCCGACGGCCATCGGCATGGTCAAGGCGCCGCGCTGACGCAGCAGCAGCATCGATCCCCGGCTGATCTAAAGTTAGTTGATGTTGGAGTTGTGGCGGATATTCCGCCACAAGTCCAACATCAAGACCCCGGGGAGTACTACCCGGGGGACTACGTCGAGAGGGAGGTCGCCGTGAGCGAGCCGCAGGAGACCAGCGCCAACATCGAGTCGCTGGCGCACAGTGGTGGCGAGCCGGACCCGATCCACAACCGCGAGCAGGACCGGCGTACCGGCTCGGATGTCGGCGGCCCGGCACAGACCTCGCAGGCCGCGACCGAAGAGGCGCTGACCGGGACGAGCAGCGTGGGCGCCGAGGACCAGCCGGACGATCAGGCGAGGAACCCGCTGTAACGGGCGCGCTTCGCGGGGCGCCTCGCCGGGTCAGACCCCGGTGTCGGTGAGCAGCGCCAACCGGGAGAGCGCCTCCTCGAGGGCCTGCTGGATCTGCTCGTCGGCGGCGCCTGCGGTGCTGAGGGTAGCGAGCACGCCAGTGACGCCGTCGCCGTCGTCGTGCAGCTGCATCTGACCGTGGTAGTCGTCGGGCCCTTCGGCCCCCCAGTCGACGACGAGCCCATTGGCGTCGACGTTCATCCACCCGTCTGCCTCGACCTGCCGGTCACCGACCTCGGCGACCACGTGCAACTTGTCCTCGCCCGCCGGGGCGACGGAGACGATTCCCGGCACGTAACGGGTCAGGTTTTCCGGGTCGACGAGATAGTCGAACACCTGCCGCGCGGGGGCGCGAGTCTGCACGGTTGCCCGATAGTCCGCCATCGTGATCACCTTCTACGCGGTTCGGCTGCGCGCTGCGCCGCCGAGGCCGACAAGTGTCGCGGCTGACCGCTCCGGTACCCGGGACGCGGCGACCGCAAACCCGGCACACTGTGCTGCATGGCCTACGACGAGGGCTTGGCGGAGCGTCTGCGTGAGCTGCTCGGTGACGAGCGGGGCGTCACGGAGAAGCGGATGTTCGGCGGGTTGGCGTTCCTGGTGCACGGCAACATGGCGGTGAGCGTGAGCGGCCGGGGCGGGTTGATGGTTCGCGTCGACCCGACGACATCCGACGACCTGCTCACCGACGGTGTCGAACTCGTCGAGATGCGCGGCCGGTTGATGCCCGGATGGCTGCGGGTGCGCGACACGCGGATCGAGACCGACGAGCAGCTGCGGGAGTGGCTCGGCCGGGGCATCGCGTTCGCCCGCTCCTTGCCGCCCAAGCGTTGACCGCAGCCGTCAACCGGCACGCGTCAAGTGCGTCGTCAGCTGCATGAATCGAAACGTCGACGGTGACCCGGTCACGGCGCGGTAGGCGGTCATCACGTCCGTCATGAATGCCTCGGTGGCACCCGCGGGCAGCCGAGACGTCCATGCGTCGAACCCGACGGTGGCCCAACGACGGAATTCTTCTGCGCTGCCGAAGTCCCAGCTGAGGTCGTCGACGCGCAGGTCGACGACCCGGCACCCGGCGGCCTCGGCGAGATCCTGGTAGGTCCGCGGATCCGGGTGCCGGAAGGGGGCGGAGAAGCCCGCGAAATCGGACCGCCAGGCCGGCGCGACCGTGACGTCCATGGCGACGTGTTCCAGGCTGGGCCGCGGTCCCGCGCAGACCAGCACGAGGAAGGCGCGCCCGCAAGGATGCAGCGCACTCGCGACCTGACGCAGGGCGCCCGCCTGGTCCATCACCCAATGCAAGGCATTGAACGAGACCACGACGTCGAACGCCTCGTGAAATGGCAGGCGAGTCGCATCCGCCAGGCAGAAGCCGATCCGCCGTCCCGATGGCGCGACGGCGAGCATCCCCGGCGACGGGTCGATTCCGACCACCACCGCGTCCGGCAAACGGTCCGCGAGTTGCGCGGTTATCCGGCCGTCACCGCAGCCGATATCCAGGACGCTGCCCGCGCCGGTCAGGTCGACGCCGTCCAACGCGCGATCGGCCAGCCATTCCTGCAGGCTGCTGACTCGGCGGTACTCCGCGCCGTTCCAATTGGTCACTGTCGGTCGCCACCCCCCCGCCCTGTCGGGCGTGATCATGTTCTTTGTGCAGGATTCCTGCCCGAACTACATGATCACGACGCGGGGCCCGAGGCGAGGATGCCGCTGCTTAGCCGCGTCGTCGCGGCGGGTACAGAAGCGCCGTGGAGTACCTGCGCCGGATCATGGGCCGGCTCGACCGCTGGCAGCGGCGGACGCGGGGGGCCGGCGTGCCCTACGCGGTGGTCAAGAAGTTCAGCGACGACCACGCCAACCTGCTCGTGGTGGCGCTGGCCTGGTACGGCTTCACCGCGATCTTCCCGCTGCTGCTCGTGGTGGTCACCGTCTTCGGGTTCATCGGCGCAGAGTCGATCGGCACCGGAATCATCAGCACGCTGCACAAGTTCCCGGTGATCGGCTCGAGCTTCAACCCGGAGAGCAGCACCACCCTGCACGGCAGCGTGCCGGCAATCATCATCGGCCTGATCGGCCTGCTATACGGCGCGCAGGGCGTGATGCAGACCGCGCAGCAGGCCATGGCGTCGGTGTGGGACATCCCGCAGGTGGAGCGAACCGGCTTTCTTCCGCGGCTCGCGCGCAGCCTGCTCGGCCTGCTGACCATCGGCGCCGCGTTCGTCGTCAACGCCTTCACCACCACCTACGCCACCGGCGGGACAGGCAGCTACGCCGTTCGGGTTCCGGTGATCGCCGCCCTGGTCCTGGTCAACATCGGGTTCTATTTCGCCAGCTTCACCGTGCTGACCGCGAAGGGAGTGCCGGCGAAGAGCCTGCTGCCGGGCGCAATCGTCGCCGCGCTCGGGTTCACGCTGCTGATCACCGTCGGCACCGGGCTGATGACCCACCAGCTCAAGCACGCCTCGGCGACCTACGGAGCGTTCGGCTCGGTCATCGGCATCGTGACGTTCCTGCTGCTGCTGGCCAAACTCACCATGTACGCCGCCGAGCTCAATCCGGTGCTGGCCCGGTCGCTGTACCCTCGCGCGCTGCCGCTCGGTGGCGAGCCCACCCGCGCCGACCGGCAGGCGCTGCACGACATTGTCCACGCCGAGCAGCGCACGCAAGACCAGGCGATCGGTGTCGGTTTCGCGCCGGACGCGGATACCCAGGCGGCGTCCGACGCCAGCCAGCACGAGAAGCGACCAAGCTGAAATCGCGAGCAGCGTCCCGGAGACGCTGATCATCCGGCTGCTCCGGCCAGGGCCTCGTCGAGAATGTCGAGGCCCAGCGCCACTTCTTCCTCGGTTGACGTCAGCGGTGGAGCGATCCGGAAGACGCCGCCCATGCCGGGCAGCTGGACGATGTTCATGTGCAGGCCGAGCTCGAGGCAGCGGGCGGTGACGAGCGCGCCCAGCCGGTCGGAGCTCTGCTTGGTGTCGCGGTCCTCGACGAGCTCGAGGCCGACGAGCAGGCCGCGGCCGCGTACGTCGCCGATGATGTCGTGCTTGCCGGCGAGCGCGCGCAGCCCGTCGGCGAGGTAGCTGCCGAGCTCCCGGGCGCGCCGATCAAGGCCGTCGCGCTGCAGGACGTCGAGCACCGTGTTACCGACCGCGGCCACCAGCGGATCGGAGACGTGCGTGGTGAAGAACAGAAAGCCCCGCTCGTGTGCGGCCTGCTCGATCTCGCTGCTGGTGACCACGGCGGCGAGCGGCAGCCCGGCGCCGAGCGTCTTGGAGAGGGTGAGGATGTCGGGCACCACGCCGTCGCGCTGGAACGCGTACCAGTCGCCGGTACGGCACAGGCCGGTCTGCGCCTCGTCGAGGATGAGCAGCATCCCGCGTTCCCGGCACTTGCCCTGCAAGGCCGTGAGGTACCCAGGTGGCGGGTCGATGACGCCACCCGAGCTGAGGATCGGTTCCACGATGCACGCCGCGAGACTGCCGACCGACTGCGCGTCGACCAGGTCGAACGCGTAGTCGAGCTGGCGCCGCCAGTCCAGCTCGCCGTCGGCGGTGGCGAAGTCGGGACGGTAACGGTTGGGCACCGGGATGGCGAAGTTGCCCGGTGCCGCCGGACCGTATCCCTTGCGGCCCGAGCTGTAGGTGGCATTCGCCGCGGCCAGGGTCATGCCGTGCCAGGAACGGGCGAAGGAGACGATCTCGTGTTTGCCGGTGACGAGCTTCGCCATCCGGATCGCGGCCTCGTTCGACTCGGCGCCGGTGGTAAGCAGCAGCACCTTCTCCAATGGGGCGGGGAGCGTGCCCACCAGCCGGTCCGCGAGCTCGACGACCGGGCGGCTGAGCATGCCGCTGAACAGGTGATCGAGCTTGCCGATCTGCTCGCGCACGGTCCGCACGACGTCCGGATGCGAGTGGCCGAGGATCGCACTCATCTGCCCCGAGGTGAAGTCGAGAATCCGCCGACCGGACGCCGTCGTCAGGTAGCTCCCCGACGCAGATTCGATGATCTCCGAGGTGAAGCCGCCGGCCCCGGAGTAGCGCACCAGGTGCCGCTCGGCACTGCGCCAGAAGGCATCGTCGTCGGTGGGCTGCTCCAGATGCGCGGCGGTGACCATCCCGCCACGCTACGCGCCGACAAAGCAGCTCGAAGAGCTACCGGAACTCAGACAACGTCTGCTCCCACATACTGAAATCCCTTTGTTTGCAGGCGAAATCGTGGACAGGTTGGTCAGACGGTGATAGACTCGCACACATGTTCGACGAGGGCGAGCGGGAGCCGCCGCCGTTGACCGAGGCGGAGATCTTCGACGCGCCGGACGCGGCGGCGGCTTACCTGGCCGGGTTGCGCCCGGGTGGGGCGGATGGTGCGGCGCTGCGGCTGCTGGACCCGAGCGCGCTGTCGGCGGCGGGGCGGGTGGATGCGCTGGTAGCCATCGAAAAGCAGTTGGCCTGGCTGGCCGGGGTGCAGCAGCGGCTGCTGGCCGGGATGCTGGCCGACCCGCTCACCCCGGACGATCCGCATGATGCGCTCGGTGCGTTGGAGCGCGGCTGGGTGCGCGAGGAGGTGGCCTGCGCGCTGCGGCTGCCGGCCGGGTCCGCGCAGGCCCGGCTGGTTGTGGCCCATGATCTGGTGCACCGCCTGCCGGCCACCCTGCGGAAGCTCGAGGACGGTGCGATCAGCCTGCGGCACGCGGAGACCCTGGCCGAGGCGGTGGCCGGGCTGGACCAGTCCGCCGCGGCGGCCATCGAGGCGGCGGTGCTGGACAAGGCAGCCGAGCAGACCCTGCCGGCGTTTCGCCGCTCGGTCGCCCGCGCCGTGGCGACCGCCGACGCGCGCCGGGCCGCGGAACGCCGGGAGCACGGCATGGCGCGGCGGCGGGTGAGCGTGCGCCCGGTCGGCGACGGGATGGCCGAGCTGTGGGCGCTGCTGCCCGCCGAAGGCGCCGCCACGATCATCGCCGCGGTGACCGCGCTGGCCGCCGAGACCGCCCGCGGCGACGAGCGCACCGCCGAGCAGCGCCGCGCCGACGCGCTGGTCGACCTGGGCGTCGCGGCGCTGCACGACCCGCTGCTCCCGAAAGCGCAAGGGCTGCGCCCGTGCATCCAGGTGACGGTGGCGCTGTCCACCCTGCTCGGCTGCGACGAGCAGCCCGGAGAGCTGACCGGGTACGGCCCCATCCCCGCCGCCGTCGCCCGGCGGATCGCCGCCGACCCCACCGGCACCTGGCGGCGACTGGTCACCGACCCGCTGTCCGGACGGCTGCTCGACTACGCCCGCAGCGTCTACCGGCCGCCGGCCGATCTGGCCGACTTCGTCATCGCCCGCGACCAGACGTGTACCTTCCCCGGCTGCGCCCTCCCGGCGCACCGCTGCGACCTCGACCACGAGGCGCCCTACGACGACCGGCGGGCCCACCGCCGAACCGAACCTCGCCGCCATGTGCCGAAGACACCACCGGGCCAAACACGAAGCCGGCTGGTCGGTGCACCGCGACCCGCACACCCGCGTCTCGAACTGGACCAGCCCCACCAGCCACACCTACCGATCCGAGCCGCCGCCACTGCCCGCCGACCGCACAACGACAGCCGCACAAGCCGACCCACCGCCATTCTGACCTGATCTTTCAGCCGCTGGTGTTGTGGGCTTCGCCGGTGGGGTGCGGTGACGCGGGAATGCCCTTCGTGCAAGGGAAAACCGTGATGCTCAGGTCATGATGTTCCTGCACGGAAGGGCGCCCGTGGGGTGAATGCTACCGGCCTGTTGTTCGATGTCGAGGATGTCGTGTTGGCGCGCCCGGAGCGGTCGGTGCCGACGCCGATGATCACCGCCGCGGAGGGCGACCTAACGCCGGTGGCCGGGGTGGCGTTGTCGGGTCCGCTGCTGGACCGGCTGACCCTGGTCGCGGAGGCTGATCAGCGTGGGCTGCAGCCGACGTGAAGATCGCCCCGTCCGGGTCGGGCTTCGACTACTCGCGCACCATCGACCTGGACGCCAAGACGCTCGCCTCGATCCAGGCCGGCACCGCGGTGATCGTCGTGCACGGGCTCGACCCCACGACGCTGAGCACGCAGGCCCAGGGCGAGAAGAGCGACCTCGTGCCGTCGCTGCCGCTGGCCGCGAACTCTCCGGCGCTGTGCGGCACACTGGCCGCCGCACAGATGAGCGCAGTGCCGGGCGGGCCGGCAAACACCGGCGGCGGCAGCACCGCCGGCCTGCAAGACCCGTCGCTGTTCCCGGCCGGCGGCGGGCTGCTCGCCGCCGGGTGCGTCGCCGGCGCCGCAGCGCTCGTGGCACGCCGCCGAACCGCGCGGCAGAGCTGACTCGCGGCGACCCGCGCCGCGGTCGGGCCGCAGCGCCTCGCACCCGCCGACGTCGCCTACGAGGTCGCCACCGACATCCTCGGCTGCTGGACCGGCAACTAGTTGTCACGGAGCGATGGAACCGACCGGCCGCCGCAGCACGAACCCCTGACACGACTGCGCGGCGGTGTCCACCGCCGACGCCGAGGGGGTGGCAGGGCCGCCGCACCGGGCCGGGCTCGGTGCGGCGGCCCTGCCGCGTTGTCGGGACTTGACAATCCGAGGCAACGGCGAGTGTGCTGACCGCATCGCCTAGTCGGGTTGGCACTCGGCCAGCAACGGCGCCGACGGGGAAATGCCACGGCCTCCGGTCGATGGCTGGTTCGGGGGACACCATGATCGGCCGTACACTCCGCCGGGCTGCCACGGCCGGCGTACTCGCCCTGGTTACCGGCTTGATCGGGTCGGTTGCAGTCGGCGCGCTCCCGGCGTCCGCAACGACCGCCGCCCCGGACGCGATGATCCGCGGCGCGCACTTCTCGCCGGACACCCCCGGCGTCGACGTGTACCTGACCGCGTTCGCCGGCGGCACGACGACGCTTTGGCTCTCCGACGTCGGCTACGGCGACGTCAGCCCGTACCGGCTATTCCCGTCCGGGCTGTACGCGGTGTCGATGCGCCCCCACGGCGCACCCAGCAGCACGCCAGCGGCGCTGAGCTGGACCCTCAACGCCCGGCCCGGCCAGGCGTACACGGCCGCGGCGGTCGGCATGAACAGCAAGCTGCACGGCATCATCCTCGACGACCAGCTCAACCAGCCCCCGGCCGGGCAGGGTCTGATCAGGGTCATCGAGGCAGCCAGCCGCGCGCCGAAGGCCCGCGTCGCTGCCGTGGGCGGGCCGGTGATCACCCCATCGGCCGCGTTCGCGACAGCCACCGGGTACACCAGCGTGCCGGCCGGCGACTGGACGATTCGCGCCACCTCGCTCAGCGCGCCGAGCGTGACGGCGACGGCGCCCGTCGACGTCGCATCCGGCACTGTCGACTCGATCGTGGTGCTCGACGGCAAGCAGGACGGCATCACGCTGCGCACCGTGGTCGACGCGGCCGGCGCCGCCGCCGTCCCGGCCGGGCCCGTCCCCGCCGGCGGTGGTGGCACCGCCGCTCGGCCGGGTGCGGGCTGGGCCGGCGAGGCCGGGCTGGTCGGCGGCGCCGCGCTCGCGCTCGTGGCGTGCTGCGGCTGCGTGCTCGCCGGACGCCGCAGGTGGCTGCGGAGCCGGTGAGACGCCGACGAGCGGGAACCCGCGGCGGGTGGCGTCGGCTTGCGCTGACCGCGACCGCGCTGGCCGGCACGGCCGCCGCGGTGCTTGCCTGGTTGACGCTTGCCCATAGCGGCACGCCGTCCGATCCGAACGACGCGACGATCGCGGCTGCCCGGTCGGCCGTAGCCGCGCCGCACCCGGCTGCGAGCCGCAGCCCCAACCCTGCGCAGCTGCTGCCGCCGATCCCCGGCGGGCCGACCGGCCCGGCGCACCAGGCGCTGCCTGCGCCCAAACCGGCGAGCACACCGGTACGCCTGCAGATCCCGGCGATCGCGGTAGACACGCCGCTGCAACCACTCGGCCTGCTGCCCGACGGTTCATTACAAGCACCCAGCCAGTGGGACGTGGCCGGCTGGTACGCCGACGGCATCCGACCGGGCGACCCCGGCCCGGCCGTGATCGCGGGGCACGTCGACTCGGTGTCCGGCCCGGCAGTCTTCTACCGGCTCCGCCGGCTGCACGTCGGCGACCTCGTCGACGTCCGCGACGCCAACGGCGTCATGCTGCGCTTCATCGTCGACACGATCCATGAGTACCCCAAGCAGCAGTTCCCGTCCGTGCTCGTCTACGGCCCCACGCCGATACCCGAGCTGCGACTGGTCACCTGCACCGGCGACTTCGACTGGCAGGCGCACAGCTATCTCGACAACCTGGTGGTGTCCGCGCACCTCATCGGCTAAATGGCCTGGTAGCGCGGTACCCCGCGTCGATGGCCGTGACGTGCACGTGCACGTCGGCGTCGGTATTCGCCAGACGGTGCAGCGTTTCCGCTGCACGCTGCTGGACCGCGGTGACGGTGTCCAGCACGGGCGGCTGCCCGGTGGCGATGACGCGGATGGTTACCGTGACCGTGCCGTTGCCGCCGTCCGGACGGTCGACGTCGACGGCCCGGGGATCGTCGGCGTACGCGGGCCGGGCTCGATCGGGGTCCCATCGGGAACGCAGGGATAGGTGCGGGCGGAACATCCGGGTGAGCGGCACGTGCAGCCGGGCCACGCCGGGGGTGGCGGCCGCAGCGTGGGCAGCGAGAACCCGAAGTGCACGGTCGCTGACGTGCAGCTGGGCGAATTGCCGCGGGTTCACTGCGCAACCTCGGGTGGGTCCAGGTCGATGAAGTCGATGTCGACGCCGGCTGCGGCGAGCCCGAACTGGGTGCGCAACGTCGCGGTGATCCGCGCCCGGCACAGGTCGGCTAGCGGCGGGAGTGGCGACGGGTAGCGGGTGCTGGCGGTGAGGTGGATCTCGAGTGCAGCGGGTCGCCCATTGCGGCTCGTCGGTTGGCTGGGCTCGACCTGACAGGTGTAGACGCTGAGGTTGTCGACGGTGTCGAGATCGGTGCGCAGTGCGGTGGCGACGGCGAGGGCGCTGACGGCCGCGCCGCCGGCCGGAGCGGGGAGCGGGATGAGCGGTGAGGGTCGCAGCTCGGCCCAGACCGTGCGCATGACCGCCGGGAGCAGGCCGGCGGGGACGTCGACGGGCTGGGCGTCGAGCTCGCGGGCGGCCTGCAGCGCGAGGTCGGCGGCGTGCTGGGCTGCCAGGCAGTACCGGCAGCTGCGCTCGTGGTCGTCGAGCAGGCCGGTCCGTGCGTCGTCGACGACGGCGAGCGCGTCCCGCCCGCAGGGCAGCATCGTCGCGGTGTCGTCTAGCGCCATGGTGTCATCGCTTCGGCGAGTCGGTGCCGCGCACGATAGATCCGTCCGCGGACGGTGTCCAGGCTGGTTCCGGTGAGCGTGGCGACCTCCTGGTAGCTGCAATTGTCGACCTCGCGCAGCAACCAGCACACCCGCAGCTCGTCGGGCAGCGCGGCCAGGGCCGCCCGAAGATCGGTGAGCAGGGCGCGGGTTTCGGCGCTGCGGTACGGGTCGGTCTCTGACGTTACCGGTGTTCGAGCGCCGGCGAGCGCGGTCAAATCATCGACGGATTGCACCGAGGCCTGCACGCGTGCCCGGCGGCGAAGCAGGTTGAGCGCGTGGTTGGTGACGATGCGGTAGAGCCAGGTGGAGAACGCGGCGTGCCCGCGAAACTGCGGTAGCCGCCGCCACGCCGCGATGAATGCGCTCTGGGTTGCGTCTTCGGCATCGTCGGGGTCGAGCAGGATGCGTAGCGCGACCACGTACATCTCCCGCTGATGACGGCGCAGCAGCTGCTCGAAGGCGTGCGGGTCGCCGTCACGAGCCCGGGCGACGAGCTGTTGCTCGCTGACCGGGCCGTACGCCGCGGCCGTTGGGGCCGCGGCCGGGCGGGGCGCCGGGGTCACGGACCGATGTTCCCCAAAGCTTGGCCGTGATTCACACGGATCTCGGCGTGAGGTTTCGCTGCCCGGGGTGTCTCACTAGGTAGCGGCGGGGTTCCGCCGCCGGCCCGGTGGTGACAGTACGGCCGGGCGCACAGAGAGGAGACGTCATGGGCGCGAGCGACAAGGCCAAGGACAAGGCCCAGGAAATGAAGGGCAAGGCGAAGGAGAAGATCGGCGATGCCACGGGCAACGAGCAGTGGCAAGCCGAGGGTGAGGCCGACCAGGCGAAGGGCAACCTGAAGCAGGCCGGGGAGAAGGCCAAGGACGCGTTCACCGACTGATCGGTGCCCGCCATGAATGCTGCCGCATCACGGAGAAGGAGTCAGGGATGACCACGAGCACGACCGCCAGGCCCGGCGGGTCCGATCAGCCGGGCGAGGGCGGACGCGGGGCCGGCCGGGGCGAGGTTGCCAGCGCGGACCAGGAGACCGTGCTGACCACCGCGTACGGGAAGACGAGCATCGCCGACGTGGTGGTGCAGAAGATCGCCGGGCTAGCCGCCCGAGAGATCAACGGGGTGTATCAGCTCGGCGGCGGCACCGCCCGCGCGTTCGGCGTGGTCCGGGAACGGATCCCTGGTGCGCGGCCCTCGAGCGGACAGGGTGTCACGGTGGAGGTGGGTGAGCGGCAGGCGGCCGTTGACCTGGTGCTGGTGGTCGAGTACGGGGTCGAGATCGGCGAGTTGACCAAGGCGATCCGCCGCAACGTCATCAACTCGATCGAGCGGATGACCAGCCTGGAGGTCACCGAGGTCAACATTGCCGTCGACGACATCCACCTGCCCGGCGAGGAGGAGCCCGAGACCGAGGCCCGGGTGGAATGACCGGGCAGCCGCGCCCCGACGTTACCGCGGTCGGCCTGTCGCCGGCGGCGGTCGGCGCGGACGCGGATCGGATTCGCGAGGCGGTGTTGGCCTGCCCGGACGTAGTCGGCCTGTTCGGTGGTGCGTTCGGCGAGATCCGGTCCTATCTGCCCGGGCGCAGCGTGGCCGGCGTGCGGGTCGACGAGGAGCGGGTCCAGGTGCACGTGGTGGCCCGGTACGGGCCGCCGCTGACCGAGGTCGCCACCCAGATCGGCTCGGCGCTGGCGCCGCTGCTGGCGGACCGCCCGCTCCGGGTCGTGGTCGAGGACATCGTGGTGCCCGGCGAGGCGGCGGAACCGGACGGCGCGGCGACCGGCCCCGCTCTGGGTGAACAAGTGCCGTGACGACCGAGCGGCTGGACGAGCCGGCCGCCCCCGGTGGCGCGGCGCGCCGGGCCCGGCGGGCCTGGATCGCCGCGCACCATCCCGACCGCGGCGGCGACCCGGCGGTCTTCGTCGCCGGGATGCGGGCGCGGGCGTGGCTGGGTCATCCGGCGGCCGAGCCGGTGGTCTTCTACCGGCGCCGCGGAGTGCGGGCCGCGTTGACCCGGCTCATCGGCAGGCGGCGCTGGCGGCGTCGGCGCCGTAGACGGGGCTGGTGACCCGATCCGCAAGGTAACGAAGCGCAACGAGCTCCAACTGCAAGGAAGGGAATTGCCATGGACAGACCCAGCGCGACCACGCTCGCGGTGATCGCCGGGCTCGCGCTCGGATTCGCCGGAGCGTTCGGCGGATGGAGCGCGTTCGTCATCGTGCTCGTGCTCGGACTGGTGGGGCTGCTGGTCGGCCGGGTGATCGACGGCGAGCTCGACCTGACCGCCTACCTCGGCGGACGCCGCTCACGCGAGTACCGGTGAGCGCCCCGCGGTCCGAGGCGGCACTGCCGGTCCCCGCATCGGCCCGCGCGCCGGTCTGGCGCGACGCGGCGGTGCGGGATCCGGCCGATCGCGGCACGACGATCCTCGCGCAGCGAGTTGTGGAGAAGGTCGCCGCGCGGGCCGCCGGAGAGATCGAGCAGGTCAGCGGACTGCAGACAGGCCTCACCGGCCGGGTGCTCGGCCGGGAGCGGATCCGTGCCTCCGCCGAACTGGAAGGTTCGATCGCCGTGCTGCGGCTGACACTGGCCGCGGCGTTTCCTGCGCCGCTGGTCTCGCTGACCCGCGCGGTGCGCGCCAACGTCACCGAGCGGGTGCAGCGGCTCTGCGGTCTGCGAGTGGATCATGTCGACATCACGGTGGCCACCCTGCATGCGCCGGGTATCGACGTGCGGCGGGTGGAATGAGCCCGTGAAATGAGTGCTGTGAAATGACACCCAGCGACGCTCCAGAAATGGCTCGACCGGGTAGCGCCTCCGTGCGGATGCCGCGCGGCGGCCGATCGTTCACCGCCTTCTTGGTCGCACTTGTGGCCACCGCGATCTGCGCGTTCGTCGCGGTGGAGGCGATCTGGCTGGCGGTGACCGCACACACCGTCGGGTTCGACGTGCATGCGGTGACCCGGTACGGGCGCGACACCGGCTGGCAGAACGGCGTGGTGCTGGCTGCCGGGATCGTGGGCGGGTTGGTCGGACTGGTCCTGCTGCTCATCGGCGTGCTACCGCCCGGGCGGGGCGTGATCGAGCTGGACACCGGCGATCCGCGGCTCGCGGCCGGTATCGGCCAGCCGAGCCTGCAGCGACTGATCGCCACGCAGGTCACCGGCATCGACGGGGTGAGCGCGGCCCGGGTCCGCGGCCGGCGGCGGATGCGCATCCTCGCCACCACCGTGCTACGGGACACCACCGGCCTGGCCGAAGCGATCCACACCGTGGCCGTCGGTCAACTCGACGCCCTGCGTCCGAGCCGCCGCCGCACCGTCCGGGTGCGGCTGGCCAGCAGGGAGCCGTGATGCGCCGCCGCGCCGGAGGTGGTAACCGCGCCGGAGTCGCTTTCCTCGGGCTGCTGTTGCTGCTCGCCGGCGGCACGCTGGCCGCCCAATCGCGCCGGGTCTTCGGGCAATCGGCGGGCGGTCAGGTGATCTACCCGCCGGCCGCGCGGCGGTTCGTCCACGACAACCAGCATCTGTGGTGGGCGCTCGCCGCCGTGGCCATCGTGGTCGGGCTGCTGTGCCTGCGCTGGCTGCTCGCCCAGCTGCGCATCGGCCGGCTAAGTCGCGTCCAGCTGGACAGCGACCGCACCGCCGGAGCCGGTGCCGGACGCAGCCTGCTGCTCGCCGGCGCCCTCACCGACCTCGTCGAGGCCGACCTCGGCGCACAGCCCGGTGTTCGCGCGGTCTCCGCCATCCTCACCGGGCGCCCCGACCATCCAGAACTGCGGATCACGCTCTCCGTCGACCCGCGCGCCGACGCCGCCGCGGCACGGGACTACCTCGTCGGAGAGCTGCTGCCCACGCTGCGCGCCGCGATCAACCAGCCCCAGCTGACCGGCTACGTGCACATCAGCACCACCCGCCGAAGCCGCATCGGGAGCCAACGCGGCATCCGGCTCGACGAGGCACCAGCCGGCAGCGAGCCGGAGTCCGCGCCGGGGTCCTCGCCGCTCTCGACCGAGCACGGCGAAGCCACTCGCCAGGCAACCAGCTAACCGACGGGACTCCGGCAGATGCGATTCGGACAGCCCTGGAAGCCCGGCGTCCCCGCCTCGAGCCCGCCCCTCGACCGGGCCTCGCCCAACGGACCGGTCGAGCAGATCCCGGAACCGACCACGCCGATACTGTCCGACAGCCGCCGGACCTCCGCCGAGGCGGTGACCTGGCCGGTTCGGGTCGCCGCCTCGTGGAGCTGGCGGCTGCTGGTGGTGGCGGCGGCAGCCTACGTGCTGGTACGGGTGTCGACCCGCATCGGCCTGGTGGTCTTCGCGGTCATCATCGCGCTGTTTCTCACCGCGGTGCTGCACCCGGTCGAGCGGTGGTTCCGCCGGTTCATCCGTGGGCCGAATTCGTTACCGCCGCTGCTGGCGCTGCTCACCGGCGTAGCCGCGCTCGGCGGCATCGGATATTTCGTTGCCTGGGAGATCAGTACACATACCAGCCAGCTGGCCAACGACGTCTCCAACGTGGTCACTCATGCCAAGCATTGGTTGGAAACCGGCCCGCTGCACGTGAAGTCCGCGGACCTGGACAAGCTCACGACCAATATCACCAACACGATCAAGTCACATCAGGGTCAGCTGATCAGCGGCGCGATCAGCACTGTCCGCGCGGTCAGCGAAGCCGTCGCCGGGCTGCTGCTGGTGCTGCTGGTGACGTTCTACCTGCTCCGCGACGGCCAGCTCGTCTGGGGCTGGGTGGTGCGCCTGTTCCCCAGCGCCGCGCACACCCGCCTCGACCACGCCGGCCGCACCGGATGGCGCACTTTCGGCGGATACATGCGCGGGCAACTGCTCATCGCCCTGTTCCACGGCGTCACCATCACCATCTTGTTGTTCGTCCTGCGGGTGCCGCTCGCGGCCGCCCTTGGTGTGCTGATCTTCCTCGGTTCCTTCATCCCGCTGGTCGGCCTCACCATCACCGGAGCGCTCGCCGTCGCGGTCACCCTGCTCGAACACGGATGGCTCACCGCGCTCATCGTCGCCGTGGCGATCATCATGCTGGTTCAGGCCGAAGCCCATCTCCTGCAGCCGTTCATCATGAGCCGCAGCGTGCACGTCCACCCACTGGCCGTCGTGCTCGCGGTCGTCGCCGGCACCACGCTGGGCGGGATCCCCGGCGCCCTGATCGCCGTGCCGCTCGTCGCGTTCGTCAACACCACCGTCCAGGCGCTTCGCACCGGACCGGACGAGCCGATCCACGAACCCGACTTCCCGGTCGACGAAGATCCACCCCCCGACGTGGCCACCGAGCAGGATAGGCCCGGCAAGCACGACCCGGACCGGTAAGCAGCCTCGGTAGCCTCGTACCTGCAACTGCCGTCGTCCGAGCCGAGAGCCATGCCTGACCTTCCGCACCGTTGACCATGCCCGCCCGCCATGTCCGCGTCGTGACGCTGCTGCTGTCCCTCGCGGCAGTTGCGCTGGTGGTGGCCGGCTGCTCGGCAGCGAAGGCCGCCCCGGCGGCGCCCGGCCCGTCCGTCGGCGAGCAGCTGGACGCGCCGCTGCCGGCTACGGTGCGCGACGCTCCGCTGATCTCCTCGGCTGCGCAGAACCTCGACCTCGCCGCGCTGGCCGGCAAGGTCGTCGTCGTATCGGACATGATGACGCTCTGCCAGGAGACGTGTCCGCTCGACACCGCGAACCTGGTAGCCGCGGCCCGTGTGGTCGAGCAGGCCGGGCTGGGCAGCAAGGTGGAATTCGTCAGCATCACCATCGACCCGACTCGTGACGACCCGACCCGGCTGGCGGCCTTCCGCCGGCTGTACGCGCCGGCGCCGGCCGACTGGATGGTGCTCACCGGCGCCCCGCCGTCCCTGTCGCTGTTATGGCAGGCGCTCGGGGTCTACATCCAGAAGGTGCCGGACACCTCGCCCGCGCCGCGGGACTGGCTGACCGGCAAACCGCTCAGCTACGACCTGACCCACTCCGACGAGACGTTCTTCGTCGATCCGCGCGGCCATGAGCGGTTCCTGCTCGAGGGCGCCCCGCACGTCGCGCCGGGCGCACCGATCCCGCCGACGCTGCTGCACTTCATGGACGCCACCGGGCACGCCAACCTCACCCACCCCGACCCGCAGGCCTGGACCCTGCCGCAGGCGCTGCAGGTGCTGTCCTGGCTGACCGGTCAGCACATCGCCGACTCCGCAGCCGACTCCGCAACGTCGGGCTAGCGGCCAGTCCTGACGCATCCCGTTTCGGGATCTAGGACTCGTGGGCAGAACAGCTGCGGGCCGGTAATGGACGCTTCGGCGAACCTGAGCGCCTCGGCCTGACAAGAAGGGATTGCGGATGGCTGAGACGGCGGCGGATTACCTGTGCGAGCGGTTGATCGAGTGGGGTGTCACCACGATCTACGGGTTCCCCGGTGATGGGATCAACGGGATTCTGGGCGCGCTGCGCCGGCACCAGGACCGGTTGCGGTTCGTGCAGACCCGGCACGAGGAGATGGCGGCGTTCATGGCGTGCGGGCACGCCAAGTACACCGGCGAGGTCGGGGTGTGCATGGCCACCTCCGGCCCTGGGGCGATTCACCTGCTCAACGGGTTGTACGACGCGAAGCTGGATCACCAGCCGGTGGTGGCGATCGTCGGGCAGACGTTCGTGCGGGCGCTGGGCGGCAGCTTCCAGCAGGAGGTGAAGCTGCTGCAGCTCTACAGCGATGTGGCGTCGGCCTACTGCGAGCAGGCCAACGAGCCGGGCACCATCCGGCACACCATCGACCGGGCGTTGCGCACCGCGCAGGCCGAGCGGACCGTGACCGCGGTGATCGTACCGGCGGACGTCCAGGACATGGACGCGGTGCCGCAGCAGCCGAAGAAGACGCACACGGTGCACTCCGGCATCGGCTTCTGGGCTGGCCGGCGGGTCCCCGAGCAGCACGACCTGCAGGCCGCCGCGGACCTGCTCAATGCCGGCGAGCGGGTCGCCATGCTGGTCGGCGCCGGCGCGCTGCACGCCACGGACGAGGTCGTCGCGGTCGCGGACACGCTCGGCGCCGGGGTGGCCAAGGCGCTGCTGGGTAAGGCGGCGGTGCCCGACGACGTGCCGTTCTGCACCGGGTCGATCGGGCTGCTCGGCACGAAGCCGAGCTGGGACCTGATGGCCGAGGCAGACACCCTGCTGATGGTCGGTTCGTCGTTCCCGTACTCGGAGTTCCTGCCCACCGAGGGGCAGGCCAAGGGCATCCAGATCGACCTGTCCGGGCGGATGCTGTCGATCCGTTATCCGATGGATCTGGCGCTGATCGGCGATAGCTTGCAGACCCTGCAGGAGCTACGTCCGCTGCTGCACCGCAAGGAGGATCGCTCCTGGCAGGAGAAGATCGTCAAAGACGTGCAGGAGTGGTGGCGGTTGATGGACGACCGCGCCCAGCCGGCCGACGTGCAGCGCAACGGGCGCGCTCGGGTGCGCCCGCAGGCGCTGTTCGCCGAGCTGTCGAAACAGCTGCCCGACGACGCGGTGCTCTCCTCGGACTCCGGCTCGGCGGCGAACTGGTTCGCGCGGCACGTCAAGATCCGCCGCGGCATGAAGGCGTCGCTGTCCGGGAACCTCGCGACCATGGTGCCCGGGGTGCCGTACGCCATCGCGGCCAAGTTCGCCTTCCCGGATCGGGTCGCGGTGGCGATGGTCGGTGACGGCGCGATGCAGATGGGCGGCATGGCCGAGATGCTCACCGCGGCCAAGTACTACCGGACCTGGTCCGACCCGCGGCTGATCGTGCTCGTGCTCAACAACGAGGATCTCAACCAGGTCACCTGGGAGCAGCGGGCGATGGAGGGCAATCCGAAGTTCGATGCCTCGCAGGACATCCCGTACGTGCCCTACCACCAGTGGGCCGACATGGTCGGCCTGAAGGGCATTCGCATCGATCATTCCGACCAGATTCCGGACGCCTGGCGGGCGGCCTTCGCCGCCGACCGTCCGGTGATCGTAGACGCGATGACCGATCCGGAAGAGCCGCCCATCCCGCCGCACATCACCTTCGAGCAGATGAAGGCGATGACCACCTCGTTCCTGGGCGCGCCGAAGGAGGGCCTGCCCGGCGCGGTGGAGGCGGTGCGGGAGTTCGTGCAGGAATTCCGGCCAGGACGGTGATGGGAATGGAGAGGCACATGAGCGAGCACGTCGAGGGGTTGCTGGAACGCGAACTGAGCAACATCGCGCACGGCCGGTTCGAGCGGGCGCTGTCCGGGATGACCGCCGTGGCCGCGGCGATCACCACCGCGGAGATCTACGTCGAGCACTACCGAGCCAGCTTCGGAAACAAGCTGATGTGGTCGCCGATCCTGGTCACCCCGCCAGTGGTGGTGGCCGGCATCGGCGGGGTGTTCAGCCGCCGCTGGGCCAAGACCGCGCTGCCGATCACCGCGGGGATCTACACGCTCAACGGCCTGCTCGGCGAGTACCTGCACGCGCGGGGAGTGGCTCGCCGGCCGGGCGGCTGGAAGCTGGCCTCCTACAACGTGCCGATGGGGCCGCCGATCGCCGCCCCCGGGCTGATGTCGATCGTCGGCGGGATGGGGCTCTTGGCGTCCATGCTGCGCCGGGAGAAGTCAGGGCGGCGCCGTGCCTGACTTCCGCCGACCCGATCACCTGCCCAACCTGCGCCCGGGCAGGCAGCCACCGCATCCGGGCTGGCTGCCACGGCAGCGGCGCGGCAGCACCCCGCAGATGATCGGCCGCTACCCCGACTTCGACGTGCTCGACGCGGTGGACACCTGGGACGAGGCCACCAAGAAGGTGGTGCTGGCCCGGCTGGAGCGGCCCGGCCCGTTGCGGTTCTTCACCGCGGCCGAAGAGCCGACGCTGCGCGCGTTCTGCGACACCGCGCTGGCTCAGGACGGCGAGCCTCGCGTGCCGGTCGCCGAGTCGGTGGACGAGAAGCTCGCCGACGGCAAGCTGGACGGCTACCAGTACGCCGACATGCCCGACGATCGGGAGACCTGGCGGCGGGTGCTCGCCGGGCTGGACGAGACCGCCCGCACCCGGTACGGCAAGTCCGACTTCGCCGCCGCCGAGCCCGAGACGCGCGAGGCGATCGTCGACGACTTCGCCCACGGCCGGCTCTCCGGTGCGGGCTGGGCGGGGCTCAACGTCACCCGTGCCTGGAGCGTGTGCACCCGCGCGATGCTGTCCGGCTTCTACTCCCACCCGTGGGCGTGGAACGAAATCGGCTTCGGCGGGCCGGCATATCCGCGCGGGTTCATGCGGCTCGGCCCGCTGGGCACACTCGAACCGTTCGAGACCCCAGGCGCGACCAGCGAAGACCCGGTCCGCACGGTGTCCGACGATGAGTGACTTGTTGCGCGGGCTGCTCAAGGGCGCTGTCGGGCCACGCGACAACGACTCGCGTTACCTGCTCGACGTGCACTCCCGGGAACTGCCCGGCGAGAACACCATGCGCCGCTACGCCGACACCGACGAGGTCGACCTGGTGATCGTCGGCGCCGGCGCGGGTGGGTCCGTGCTCGCCCAGCGGCTGGCCCGGCACGGCTGGCGGATCGTCATCCTGGAGGCCGGCCCGTTCTGGCACCCGGACACCGACTGGGTCTCCGACGAGGCCGGCTCGCATCACCTGTACTGGACGCAGAAGCGGATCGTCGGCGGCGCCGACCCGATCCAGCTGGGCAAGAACAACTCCGGCCGCGGCGTGGGCGGGTCGATGGTGCACTACGCCGGCTACTGTCCCCGCTTCCATCCCTCCGACCTGGAGACCTACAGCCGCGACGGGGTGGGCGCGGACTGGCCGATCGGCTATCAGGACCTGCGCCCGCACTACGAGCAGGTCGAGCTGGAACTGCCGGTGGCCGGGCAGAACTGGCCGTGGGGCTACCCGCACCGCTACCCGTTCTCCCCGCACCCGATCTCCGGCGCGGCCGCCCGGCTCTGGCGCGGCGCGCTCAACCTCGGCATCCAGATGCGCACCGGTCCCGTCGGCATCGTCAACGGCACCTTCGGCAATCGGCCGCACTGCATCTACCGCGGCTACTGCCTGCAGGGCTGCAAGGTCAACGCCAAGGCCAGCCCGTACGTCACCCACCTGCCGGATGCGCTGGCGCACGCGGTGGAGATCCGCGCGAACTGCATGGCCGCCCGCGTCGAGATCGACGATGCCAGCGGCCGCGCGCTCGGCGTGGTCTACCACGACGAAGTCGGCGGCGCGCAACGGCTACAGCGGGCCCGCTTCGTCGCGGTCGCCGGCTACTCGATCGAAACGCCCCGGCTGCTACTCAACTCCACCTCGCCCCGCTTCCCGAACGGGCTGTGCAACAACGAGGACGTGGTCGGCCGCTACGTCATGGTGCAGGGCGCGTCGCAGACCGCCGGCCGGTGGCCGGACGAACTGCGCATGTACAAGGCGCCCCCGCCCGAGGTCTCCTCCGAGGACTTCTACGAGACCGATGCCAGCCGGGGCTTCGCCCGGGGCTTCTCCATCCAGACCGTCTCGCCGCTGCCGATCGGTTGGGCCGAGCACGTCCTCGCCGACGGCCACTGGGGCCGCGCGCTGCGCGAGTACATGCGCGACTACAACCATTGGGCCACCATCGGCGTGCTCAACGAACTGCTCGCCGAGCCGGACAACCGGATCACCATCGCCGACGAGACCGACCAGTACGGCATCCCGGTCGCCCGGATGGACTACACCCTCAGCGACAACGACAAGGCCAACATCGCCTACTCCACCAAAGTGATCACCGACATCCTGCAGGCCGGCGACGCCCAGGACGTGCTCACTATCCACCGCTACGCGCACCTCATCGGCGGCGCCCGGATGGGTCCGTCGCCCGAGACCTCAGTGGTCGACGCCTACCAGCGGACGTGGGCGGTGCCGAACCTCTTCCTCGCGGACGGGTCGGTCTGCCCCACCCAGGGCTCGGCCAACCCGGCATTGACGATCATGGCGTTGTCGTCCCGGCTAGCCGCCCGCATCCTCGACGGCACTGCGATGAACGACGATCCGGACGTGCGCGCCGGCCGGCGCGGCGCACGGCAACCCGCTCATTGAGCACCCCGACCCTGGACCTGATCGCATGCCAACCACTGATCGCATGCCAACTACTGCGGCAAACGACGAACGGCGGCGGCTCGCCGCGGTGCGCCGCTACGACATCCTCGACACGCCGCCGGACGGCGCCTTCGACCGGGTCGCGGCGATCGCGGCGCGTACCTTCGGGGTGCCGATCGCGACGGTGACCATCGTCGACGAGGACCGGATCTGGTTAAAGGCCCAGCAGGGCCTGCACGGTGGCGCCCGAGAACTGCCGCGCGAACCCGGGTTGTGCGCTTCGGCGATCCTGTCCGACCAGCCGTACCTGGTCACCGACGCCTTGCAAGATCGCCGCACGGCAACCAACTCGCTGGTCCGCGGTGAGCTGGGCCTGCGGTTCTACGCGGCCGCCCCGATCGTCACGCCCGACGGCTACCGGCTGGGCACGGTCAACGTCATCGACACCGCCCCGCGGCAGGCCGACGACGCGCAACTCACGACGCTGCGTGATCTGGCGTCGGTGGTGATGGAGGAGCTGGAGACGAGGCTCGCCGCGATGCGTGCGGTCACCACCGAGCGGGACCTGCGCCGCGCGGTCGAGCAGGAGCGGGCCCACCTGGTCAGTGTCAACCAGGTGCTGCGCGCAACGCTGCTGCCGCCCGAACTGCCAGAGGTGCCGGGCCTGCAGGTGAGCGCCTACTACCACGCCGCGTCCCCGGACGCGGTCGGCGGCGACTTCTACGACCTGTTCCCACTCGACCGCGACCGCTGGGGCATGTTCATCGGCGACGTGTGCGGCAAGGGCCCGCAGGCCGCCGCGGTGACCTCGATGGCCCGATACTCGCTTCGCTCGGCAGCGGTGTACGCCGGCGACCCGATCACCGTCCTGACCAGGCTGAACACGTTGCTGCTGCGCGCCCAGCCCCACGACGACCACCGGTTCTGCACGGTGTTGTTCGGGCTGCTCACCGTCGAGGCGGCCGGCGCGACACTCACCGTCGCGGGCGGCGGCCACCCACCGCCGGTGCTGATCCGCGCGGACGGCACCACCGAGCTGCTCACCCTGCGCGGCGGGCAACTGCTCGGCGTCCTGCCCGACGCCAAGGTGACCAGCACCACCGCACACCTGTCACCGGGTGACGCGCTGCTGCTCTACACCGACGGGCTCACCGAGGCTCGCACCACGGCCGGTGCGATGTTCAGCGAACTCGGCCTGCTGGAGGCCGCCCGCCGTCTCGCCGGCCGTCCAGCGCCCGAGATCATCGCCGCGTTGCGCGATCTGCTGCGCGGGTTCGGTCCGGGGCTGGCCGACGACACGGCGCTGCTGGCTCTCACCGTGGATCGCCCGCAGGCCCCCCCGGAGACCTAAGGAGGATCAGTGCAGCAGACACCGACGCAGCGCCCGGCGGAGCCGCCCTCGGGGACGCAGTTGGAGATTCGCTGCGGTGAGCAGCAGGCCACCGTGGTCGAGGTCGGCGGCGGGCTACGCGAGTACCGCTATGCCGGCGACGACCTGCTCGACGGCTATCCGCTCGATCAGCGCTGCACCGGTGCGCGTGGTCTGCCGTTGATCCCGTGGCCGAACCGCATCGCCGACGGCGCGTACACCTTCGACGGCGTCGACTACCAGGTCGCCCTCACCGAGCCGGAAATGCACAACGCCATCCACGGCTTCCTGCGCTGGCGCAACTGGACGTGCCGTGAGCAGGGCACCGACCGGGTGGTCATGGGCACCGTGCTGCACCCGCTGATGGGCTACCCGTTCACTCTGGACGTGGCGGTCGAGTACCGGCTCGACGAGGACGGGCTGACCGTGCGCAGCACGGCGACCAACCTCGGTGATCAGCCCTGCCCGTACGGCGCCGGCCAGCACCCGTACCTGTTCGTCGGTACCGACCTGATCGACGCGTGCACACTGGAACTCGACGCCGCCCGGTGGCTTCCCACCGACGAGCGGGGCCTGCCTACCGGCGAGGCCGCGGTCGACGGTTCCGACTACGACTTCCGCGGCGGGCGGGCGATCGGCGAGCAGGACATCGATTACACCTTCACCGACCTGCCCCGCGACGCCGACGGCCTGGCCTGGGTCCGGCTCACCGCACCCGGCGGGCGGCGGGTCTCGGTCTGGGTCGAGCCGAGCTACCCGTTCGTCGAGATCTACACCTCGCACACCCAGCCGGCACCGCATTGGCGCCGCGGCCTCGGCGTCGAGCCGATGACCTGCGCGCCGAACGCCTTCCGCACCGGCGTGGGCCTGATCCGCCTCGAGCCCGGGCAATCGGCGTCGGCCGGTTGGGGAATCCGGCCGGGGTGATCCGCACGACGCCGCGGGCGCCTAACGGTGACCGGCGCGCCGCGGCGCAGCTGCCCCCCGCCGTCCCGCGGCGGGCCGCGCCGGGCGGCCGGGCCAAGGACGTGCGGTGATGGGCGGAATCGGCTCTCCGACGATGCGTTGGGTGCGGCGCTGGTTTCGCCGCGGCGTCGAGGACAAGCTCGCCGCGGCGACCGGCGGTCGGGCCCGGCTGCGGGTCATCGTCTTGCTGGCCGGCGTCTTGTCGCTGACCAGCGCCGACCAGGCGACGGTCGGCGCCCTGGCCACCGAGCTGGAATCCGCCCTGCACGTCGGCAACACCGCCATCGGCCTGCTGGTCACCGTCTCCAGCGCGGTCGGCGTGCTGACCACCCTGTCGTTCGGGCGGCTCGCCGACCGGGTCAACCGGGTGAACCTGCTGACCGTCAGCATCCTGTTCTGGTGCGCCGCGATGGTCGCGAGCGGAGCCGCGCAGTCCTACCTCATGCTGCTGCTGTCCCGCCTGGCCCTCGGTGCGGTCGTCGCCGCGGCCGGCCCGGTGATCGCGTCGCTGACCGGCGACCTGTTCGCCGCCGCCGAACGCGGCAAGATCTACGGGTTCATCCTGGCCGGTGAGCTGGTCGGCGGCGGTTTCGGGCTGCTGATCTCCGGCGACCTCGGCGCCGCGACGAGCTGGCGCGTGTCGTTTCTGCTGCTCGCCGTCATCGGTCTGGGCCTGGCCTGGGCGGTGCACACGCTGCTGCCCGAACCGGCACGCGGCGGGCAGAGCCAGCTGCCGGTCGGCGCCACCCGGATCCCGTCGGCCGACGACGTCGAGCAGGCCGACGGACCACGCATCGACGCGGACGACAACCGCGGGCACGAGCCAGAAGCCACCGAGGACCAGCCCCGATCCGAGACCGGCCTGAAGAAGGAAGTGCAACGGGCGCAGATCACCCCGCACGAGGAGTTGGTGCTCGACCAGGACCCGACCGGCCGGTCGCTGTGGTGGGCGGTGCGCTACGTGCTGACCATCCGCACCAACCTGGTGCTGATCATCGCATCGTCGCTGGGCTACTTCTTCTTCGCTGGCCTGCGTACCTTCGCCATCGAGTTCGCCAAAGCCCGGTACGGGCTCGATCAGGGGCTGGCCAGCATTGTGCTAGTCCTAATCGGAGCCGGGTCCCTGATCGGCATCCTGATCAGCGGGCGGCTCAGCGACGCCCTCATCGCCCGTCACCACATCACCGTGCGCCCGCTGGTCGCCGGCGTCTCGTTCCTGCTCGCTGCGACCCTGTTCATCCCCGGCCTGCTCACCGCGTCGGCGTTGATCGCGGTGCCGCTGTTCTTCCTCGCCGCGGCCGGTGTCGGCGGCTCCAACCCACCGCTGGACGCGGCCCGGCTCGACATCATGCCGTCCCGGCTGTGGGGCCGCGCCGAGGCGGTCCGTACCGTGCTGCGCACCGCCCTGGAGGCCTCCGCGCCGCTGCTGTTCGGATTCCTCTCCACTGTGCTCGGCGGCCGCGGCGGCGGCTTCGGTCATCCCACCGGCGCGCAACCACACGGCGGGCTCGGACTGGACCGCAGCTTCCTGCTCATGCTGGTGCCACTGTTCGCCGCTTGCGCGTTGCTGCTGCTCGTCGCCCGGCGCACCTACCCCGGCGACGTCGCCACCGCCATCGCCTCAGAACAACGCATCCAAGACGCCGCCCGAAGCTGAGGTCACCGCGCTGGTGGCCGCACCGGCGACTTTGTCGGGTCGATAGGTGGGTCTCGTGCGCTGACGGAGGTTGGTGATCGAGCGGACTATGGTGAAGGACCATCGTGCGCTCTTCGGAACACCGGCGGGTCTGCCCAGACGGCGCCGGAAAGGAGGGAAGTATGCGCCGTCCAATTGCCGGCCTGCGGTCGCTCGCTGTCGTCGCGGGATCGACAGTCCCCGCTCGGGAGGGCAGCGAGTGTGATTAGTCCCGCGGAACGACCCGGCGCCTGGTTTCGCCAGCATCTGCCGACGGGTATATCGCTGTCACAGGCGTAGGGACCGACGGGATCGTACGGGCGCCCTTGATGTAGTGCTGTTTCGCCGGCGGTCGAACGCTGCCCGGGTACCGAAAACGACTGGTGCTGGCGAAGTACAGACGGCAGAAGGCGGAGATGCGCTACCAATTTACGCCCGGAGCGAATTCGCGGCGGCAATCGCAACTGCCGAGGTGGCGGCCGTGAGCATCGCCGGTGCGCCGAGCGTGCTGGTGTCGGCTCGGTGGCGACGGCTGATCCCGCTGGCGTTCGTCACCTATACCTTCGCCTACCTGGATCGGTCGAATTACTCCCTCGGCGCGGCTGGTGGCCTCAAGCATGCGCTGGGTATCACGTCGGCGCAGACCGGCTTGCTGGGTGGCTTGTTCTTCATCGGCTATTTCGTGTTCCAGGTGCCGGCGGCGAGCTTCGCCGAGCGGCGCAGCGTGAAGAAGCTGATGTTCTGGTCGCTGGTTCTGTGGGGAATCTTCGCGGCGCTGCAAGGTGTGATTCCGTGGTTCTGGTTGCTGCTGGTGGACCGATTTCTGCTCGGGGTGGTAGAGGCCGCGGTCATTCCCGCGATGCTCGTCTTTCTCACCCACTGGTTCAGCGCCGCCGAACGAGGCCGCGCAGACACATTTCTGATTCTGGGGAACCCGGTGACGCTGCTGTGGATGTCAGTGGTGTCAGGGTACCTGATCGCAGCGACGAGTTGGCGCTGGATGTTCATCATCGAGGGCCTGCCCGCGATCGCGTGGGCGTTCGTCTTTCGGGCGGTGGCCGACGATCGGCCCGGTGATGCAGCCTGGCTGGATCCGGGCGAGCGCGCGGAGCTGGAATCGCGGCTCGCGGATGAGCAGGCGGCGTTGCCGAAGGTGGGCGGCTACCGCGCGCTGTTCACCTCCCGCAACGTCGTCGTGCTCGCGATCCAGTACATGCTGTGGAGCATCGGCGTATACGGGTTCGTGTTCTGGCTGCCGACCATCATCAAGGCCGGATCGGGGCGTGGCATCGGCACCACCGGAGCGCTGTCCGCGGTCCCGTACGCGCTGGCGGTCATCCTGATGATCGCCGCGTCGACCGCGTCGGACCGCACCCGGCGGCGGCGGGTCTACGTGTGGCCGTTCCTGCTGGTCGCGACGGGCGCGTTCTACGCCTCCTACCTGCTCGGTCCGGGCAACTTCGCGGTCTCTTTCGCGCTCCTGATCATCGCCGGCGGGGCGATGTACGCCCCGTACGGACCGTACTTCGCGTTCATTCCCGAGTTCCTGCCCGCGGAGTCGGCCGGCCCGGCCATCGGCGCGATCAACGCCTTCGGTGGCCTCGGCGGGTTCGTCGGCGCCTACGTCGTCGGCGCGTTAGGCGGGGGCACCAAGTCCGGCGCCGCGTTCGTGTTCCTGGCCGGGTGCCTGCTCGTCTCCGCACTGTTGATGTTCTTCGTTCATCGCCCGGCGAGCACCGAGGACACCGAGGCAGGTACGGTCACCGCGGATGCCGCGTAACGCCCAACCCGGTCGCGCTCAACCTCATCAACGCCAGCTACGCCAGGACCACGCCACCGCGGCACCGGCGAGGCAGAGCCCGGCCGAGATCAGGTAGCAGGTGACGTAGCCGGCGCGGCTGGGCAACGTGGTGCCTTGCATGACGAGCGATGCCAGGATGATCGTGCTGACCTGGCCGCCGATCCCGCCGGCAAACCGGCGCACCGTACTGTTCACCGCCGACGACACCGCGGCGACGTCGGCGGAGACGCCGCGCGTGGTCACGTCACTGCTCGCCTGCAACGACAGCCCGGCGCCGGCCCCGAGGAGCGCGCATACTCCGGCGACGCCCCACCCGTCAGTTCGGACCAGGCAGAGCAGAGCGAGCGCGACCGCGACGAGCACCAGCCCGCACCCGAAGACAGCTCGCCCGCCGACCCTGGGGGCGAGCCACCCGGCGGACGGTGCCGCGACGGTCTGCGCGACGGCGAGGGGCAGCATGACCAATCCGGTGACCGCCGCACTCGCGCCCAACCCGAACCCGCCATGCGCCGGCGGGTGCTGGGCGAACGTGGGGACGAGCAGGTAGCTGCTGAACAGCGCCCAGCCGAGCCCGATCGTGGCGAGGTTGACGATCGCAACACGCGGCTCCCGCAACACGTGCACGTCCACCAGCGGATCGGCGCGGGTCATCTCGATGCGTACCCATCCGGCCGCGGTCAGCGCGGTGGCGGCGAGCAAGCAGCCGGTGATCGGCGAGCTCCAACCCAACGGCACGACGAGGGTCAACGCGACGAGCAGCCCGATCACCGCGGCGGACAACACCGCCGTCCCGGGCAGGTCGAACGTCCCCGCCGCCCGTTCCCCGCTGACCGGGAGCGCGCGAGTGAGCAGGGTGCCCGCCGCGACCACCACGGCGCCGGCACCGAAGATCCATCGCCAGGACGCGTACTGCGCCAGCAGCCCACCGCCCAGAAAGCCGACGGCCGTGCCGACGCCGAACGCGCTGACCAGCACGGCGATCCCGGCACCGACGCGCTCGCGGGGAAGGTGCTCGCGTGCGATGGCCAGGCAGAGCGGGTACACCGACCCGCCGACACCTTGAACGGCGCGGCACAGCAGCAGCACCGCGATGGTCGGGGCGAAGGCCGCTCCCACCGACCCCGCCACGAACACGCCGAGGCCGGCGAAGAGCATGCGCCGCCGTCCGTGCAGGTCGGCCAGGCGCCCCATCGCCGGAGTGGCGACCGTCGCGACGATCAAGTAGACCGTCACCAGCCACGCCGACCACTCCCTGGTCGCATGCAGCGAGCGCTGCACCGTCAACACCGCCGGCACGATGGCCGTCTGCTGGAAGGCGAAACCGACTACTGCCACAACGAGGATGACAAGCAGCCGGCGGCTCGCTGCCTGCGCCTCGCCGTCGCTGCCCGCTTGGTGCGCTGTTGCGCCGCGACTGCTCACCCGGGGTGCTCAGGCGCGGGTCAGGTTGGCCGCTTGGCGGCGATGGGAAGATCACCCAAGCCGATGACGCCCAGCGCGGGCATCCCTGCCATGATCGACTACCCTCTCCTTTGCCGGGGGCCCCGCCGCGGGTATACCCGGATGACCCGAGCGAGAAGCGTGCGCTGCGGAGTTCGGACCGCCCCTGATTTCGGGTACTCCCTCTCGCAGAGCCCGGTCGTGACGAGGGAGCGAGCTGGACAGTGATAAGCGATGCCCGCACCGAGCCGGTGCGCATACCTGCCGGACCGGTGTCGCTCGACGGCGATCTCGCGGCGCCGTCGCAGACCGACGGGGTGGTGCTGTTCGCACACGGCAGCGGCAGCAGCCGGCACAGTCCACGCAACCGGTATGTCGCCGAAGCGCTCAACCAAGCGGGATTCGCCACGGTGCTGATGGATCTGCTCACGGCCGATGAGGACGAGGTCGACCGGCGCACCACGGAACTGCGCTTTGACATACCGCTGCTCGCGGGACGGCTCACGGCGGCGGCCGATTGGCTCACCACCAGCGATCGTTGGGCTACCGTGCCGCTGTTCCTGTTCGGCGCGAGCACGGGTGCGGCAGCTGCGCTGATGTGCGCTGCCGCTCGGCCGGAAGCGGTCCGCGGCGTCGTCTCCCGAGGCGGCCGTCCCGACCTTGCCGGCGAGGTGTTGCACCGCCTGCGTGCACCGACGTTGTTGATCGTCGGCGGCCGTGACCCAACCGTGCGGCGGCTCAACGAGCAGGCCGCAGATGCCATCGCCGCGGCGAGCTCTGAGGTCGATCTGGTGGTGATCCCCGGCGCGACACATTTGTTCGAGGAAGCCGGTACGCTCGAGGCGGTCATCCGGACCACCGTCGCCCGGCTGCGGGACTGGGTGAGGAGCGACCAGTCATGAGCGATGTCGGCAGACCCCATCCGGACACCGGCTGCTCGCTGCTGTTCGTCGGCACCGCGACGATGCTGCTGCGGCTCGGGACGTTCACCGTACTCACGGACCCGAACTTCCTGCATCGTGGGCAACGGGCCTACCTGGGGTACGGGCTCACCTCCGCGCGCCGTACCGAACCGGCGCTGCAGATCGGCGAGCTGCCTGCGCTCGATGCCGTTGTGTTGTCGCACATGCACGGCGACCACTGGGACCGGGTAGCGCGCCGCGGCTTGGACCGCGAACTGCGGATACTCACCACGCCGAAGGCGGCGCGGGCCCTACATCGGCAAGGGTTCGCCGAGGCTCTCGGGCTGACGACCTGGTCAAGCACCAGCCTGCGCCGAAACGGGCAGACGCTGGACGTCACGTCGCTGCCAGGCCGGCACGCCACCGGCTGGGCCCAGCAGCTGCTGCCGCCGGTGATGGGCAGCCTGCTCGAGTTCCGCCCGACGGGCGGTCACGTCGCGCTGCGCACCTACATCACGGGGGACACGCTGTTCGTCGAGGATCTGCGCGACATCCCGCGCCGGTACCCGGCACTGGATGTCGCCGTGCTGCATCTCGGCGGGACCAAGCTACCCGGCGGCCTGCTGGTGACCATGGACGCCCGGCAGGGCACCGACCTGCTCGAACTGCTCTCGCCCCGCATCGCCGTACCGATACACAACGACGACTACGGCGTCTTCAAGTCACCGCTCGCGAGATTCCGGGCGGAGGTCGAGCGGCGCGGGCTGACCGACCACGTGACCTACGTCCAGCCGGGTCAGACGATTGCGCTTCCGACGACGGACGCCTGATCCGCCTCCCGTTCCACCCCTCCCCAAATTGTTGATGTTGGAGCAGTGGTCGAATATCCGCCACAAGTCCAACATCAACAGCGGACGAACCAATCACCAACCCTAGTCCGACTGACCAGGAGGTGGCTGCTCGTGACCTTGCACCGCAGCGAGGAGCGCTTCGAGATCTTCGGCGCACGGCCCGCATGCCCGCAGATGAGCGGCCACCTCCGGATACCGCGTGGCCGCATCGGCGTTCGTAGCCAGCAGGTCGGCATAGACGTGCAGCAGATCCAGTGCGCGTTCGCAACCGAGGTCCTGCGGATCGACGCTCAGGAATCGGTCGAGGCGTTCCAGTCCGGTCATGTTCTTCTCGGCTCTGCTGCGGTCAGGTATCCATTGGCGACGAGAAAGCCGCGCAACTTACGTCGGGCGTCGAAAAGGCTCTTGTACACGGCATTGCGGTTTGTGCCCATGCGCGCGCAGAGCGCGTCGAGCGGAACCCGGTTGAGCACGATGTCGACGAAGAGTCGGCGCTGATGGGCGGTGAGTTCGGTCTCTACCGCATGCCGCAACGCCGCCAGCAGATCCCGGCATTCACTCGCCTCAGCGGGGTCCAGAGCGAACCGGTCGGGCAGGCAGTCCCAGTCGGCTTGCTCCGCCGGCGCCGGGGCGTGCCGCCAGTAATGCCGCCCGAGCTTGTTGGCCACCTCGAGGATGACGAACCGGTACGCCCACGTGGTGAAGCGGCTCTCGCCGCGGAAGCCCGCCAGCTTGGCCGAGATCGCGATCAGCGCGTCAGCGGCGGCTTGGTGCGCGAGGTCGTCCGCCTCCGGTCCGCGGACCCCGAAGCGTGGGCCGCGCTGATTGACCTGCACACGCGCGAACCGCAGCAGATGCGCGTGCAGGTCCGAGAGTGCGCTCTCCCGGTCGCGGCCCGGCGAGCTTAGCCGGCGCACCCACTCCCCCGATGTCCGATCACCGGCCCATCCTGGGATGGTGTCGGACGGTGAGTCGACCACGCCGCCGATGTTAGGGCGCGGCGGTAAGGGTCAGGCCGGCGGTGGGCGCTCATTAGGGACGAATCCCTGAGCCGGCGAGGAGCGAGATGACCGTGCACGTCGCGAAACCAGAGTTAGCGCTGATCGATCCGGCGCTGGTCGCCGACACGATGTCCGCCCTACGCACGCCTGCGGGGCAGGTCGACCCCTATCCGCACTATGCGCGGCTGCGCCGAGCAGGTGTCGCCGGGATCGCTCCGGACGGTGCGCTGGTGGTCGTCGGCTACGACGCCTGCTCCGCGCTGCTTCGCGAGCACCGGCTGGTGAAGACGCCGGACCGGCTGCTGACCGCCTCCGGTTTTCCCGATTGGGGGCAGCGCCCGGCGTTGCGAACCATGTACGGGAGCATGCTGATGACCAACCCACCCGAGCACGCCCGACTGCGCCAAGCGGTGTCGGCGGCCTTTACCGCGGCCCGGATCGCGCAGCTCGAGGCCAGGATCGACGCGCTGGCCGACGACATCTTGGACCAGGTCGACGGCGACGTGAACTTCGTCGACACCGTTGCGTTTCCATTCCCGGTCGCCGTCATCGGCGAGTTGCTCGGTATACCGGCGGCCGATCGCGCGCGGTTTCAGCATCTGGTTCGGGAATGGACGCTGGTGCTCGAGTACCTCGTCCCGTGGGCCGTCGATCGAGCCGACCGGGCGGCTCACGAGCTGCGCTCCTACCTTGCCGCCCTGGCTGATGAGCGTCGCCGAGATGGTGTCGACGACCTGATATCCGCGCTGGTGAACCACGGCGCGCTCAGTGGCGACGAACTGGTCACCATGCTCGCGCTCCTGCTGGGCGCCGGATTCGAGACGACCACGGGCCTGCTGACGAACGGGCTGCTCGCGCTGCTACGCCATCCGAGCCAGCTTCCGGCCGCTCGCGCGCAACCCCGGCTGACGCAGTCCGCCAGCAACGAGCTGCTGCGATTCGACACGCCGGTCCAGATGCTCTTCGGCCGCAGTGCCGTAGCCGACCTGGAGACGGCCAGCCTCGAGATCACCGGCGGGCAACGCCTGATCACGCTGGTGGGTGCGGCGAACCGCGACCCCTGGGTCTACGACACGCCGGACGAGCTACGTCTCGACCGCCCTGGGCCGCCCGCCCTGTCGTTCGGCGGCGGCATCCACTACTGCCTCGGAGCACCGCTCGCCAAACTCGAAGCGCGGATCATGTTTGCGAAGCTGCTCCGGCGATTCCCCCGGCTGCACCTCGCGGGCGAGCCAGTCCACCGCGAAGGGCTCACCCTGCACGGCTACGTGGAACTCCCGATCAGCGCCGGTTAGGCGCTTTTCACGGGACAGCTACCAGCGCTACGCCTTGCCCAGGATGCGGTTCATCTTCGTTCCGCATACCGGGCAGGTGCCCTGGGCCATTCGGCGGCCGGACTCGCTGACCTTGACCTCGCCGTCGAAGTCCCGCTTCTCCTTACACTTCACGCAATAGCCGTTGTACCTCTCGGCCACCGGGATCCTCCTCGTGTCGTGCTCCCGGCAGCAGACCGGGCCGCTCGGGTAGGCACGCTACCCGGGCCGTCCGCACGCGTAAACGGCGGTCCCGGCGGCCTGCCAGGCTCGGTTTGGCCGCCCGGTACGGCGGCTAAGCTCCACGAGCCACGACGAGAGAAAGTATCCGGTCATGCCTGCCTGGGTCTGCGCCACCTGTGGCGTGCAGCAAACCGACACCGACACACCGCCTGCGTCCTGCCCCATCTGCACCGACGAACGGCAGTACGTCGGTTGGGAGGGCCAGCAGTGGACGACCATGGCCGATCTCGCGCGTGAGCACAGGGTCGTCTTCCGCGAAGAAGAGCCAGACCTGATCGGCATCGGCGTGGAACCTGCCGTGGCGATCGGGCAGCGGGCACTGCTGGTGCGCACGCCCGGCGGGAACGTCTTGTGGGACTGCATCCCGCTCCTCGACGACGACGCCACTTCGCAGCTGCGAGAACTCGGCGGCATTGCCGCGATCTGCATGTCGCACCCGCACTTCTACGCCGCACACGTCGAGTTCGCCGACGCCTTCGACGCGCGCATCCTCATCCCGGCAGCCGACCAGGAGTGGATCCAGCGCCCCTCGCCGCGGATCGAACTCTTCGGTGATCAGGTCGAACCCGTCCCGGGCATCAACGTCGCTCGCATCGGCGGACACTTCGACGGCGCCGCGGTGCTGCATTGGTCGGCCGGATCCGGCGGGCGGGGCGCGTTGCTCACCGGCGACACGATCACCGTGGTGCAGGACCGCGAGTGGGTGAGTTTCATGTGGAGCTACCCCAACCTCATCCCCCTCGGCGAGGCCACGATCAACGACATCGCCGCGCGGGTAGAGCCCTTCGGCTTCGACCGGATCTACGGCGGATGGTGGGGGCGCGTCGTCGTCAACGACGGGCCGGGCGCCATCCGCCGTTCCGCCGAGCGCTACATCGCCCGGCTGCGCGGCCAGCGTCCATAACGGCCGCCCGCGCCGGCTCACTCAAGCCCGCCTAAGGGTCTGTCTGACCGCTCCCCCGGCCTGCTCTTGATGTTGGACTTGTGGCGGATATTCGACCACAAGTCCAACATCAAGAACGAGCTGACGATCCATCAGACGGGCCGTAGCCCACGCCAGGCGGTCCCTACGGTTGCAGGTTGCGCAGCTCGTCGCCGTCGCTGGCGGCGAGCAGAACGTGGTGGTCGTGATCGGCCGCGGCGCTGACGAGGGCCTGGATGAACTCGCCGATGATCAGATACTCGACTACCGAATCTCCAGCACGTCCTGACCGCGAAATGATGGCCGCGTGACCGCCCACCCGGAGACCTTCACAGTCGCCCCGCCGCTCTGTTTTCCCGCGACCGACCCCTCCTGCCCGCAGCGCACCGGGCTGGTGCTGGTCCCCGACGGTGAGCGGCTGCCCGTCGTGGCCTGGCTGGGCCCACTGCCGCACGCTGCGGGCGACGGGTTCGCCGCCGGCGTCGCGGCGGCCGCCGGGCCGCATACCGGTACCCCACTGCTGATCGAGCACTCCCGCGGTCCCTACACCCGCCCCGGGCTGCGCGGGCATCGCCTCGGTGACCAGCCCACGGCGGGTCGGGACTGGTCCACCGCGTTTCGGGTCACCGCCATCGACGTCGCCGCTGAACGGCTTCGGATCCGGGCCGAGGACCCGGTGGCCGAGCTGGCGCTGGACACCGAGCTCGAGGCGCTGCCCGGCGGTGCGCTGCGCGCCCGGCACATCCTTGCCAACCACGGCACCACCGCCTACCTGGTCGACGGGCTCGAGGTCACCGTGCCGCTGGCAGATACCGCCACCGAGCTGCTCGACTTCACCGGGCGGCACGAAGCCGAACGGACCCCGCAGCGCCACCCACTGCGCGACGGGCTGTGGCTGCGCGAAGGCCGCCGCGGCACACCGGGACACGATGCCCCGACGCTGCTCGCCGCCGGGGCCGCCGGATTCGGCACGACGACCGGCGAGGTCGCCGCGGTGCACGTCGCCTGGAGCGGCAACTGCGTCTACCGCGCCGAGCGGGATCCCGCCCGCCCGGCCACCCTTGGCGGCGGCGAGCTGCTGCTGCCCGGTGAGCTGGTCCTCGAACCGGGCGAGTCCTACGCCATGCCCTGGGTGTTCGCCGCCGCGGCGAGCGACGGGCTGGACGGCATCGCCACCGCGCTGCACGTCTGGCAGCGCAGCCTGTCCGCGCATCCGAAGCCGCAGCCGGTCGTCCTCAACGTGTGGGAGGCGGTCTACTTCCAGCACGACCCGGCCGAGCTGGCCCGGCTCGCCGAGCTCGCCGCCAGCGTCGGCGTGGAGCGGTTCGTGCTCGACGACGGCTGGTTCCGCCACCGCCGCGACGACCGATCCGGTCTCGGCGACTGGCAGGTCGACCGCGACGTGTGGCCCGACGGGCTGGCCCCGCTCATCGACCAGGTCCATGCGCTGGGGATGGAGTTCGGGCTGTGGATCGAACCGGAAATGGTCAACCCGGACTCCGACCTCTACCGCGCCCATCCCGACTGGGTCCTGGCCACCGGCGATCGGCTGCCGCGCCTGGAACGCCACCAGCTCGTCCTCGACCTCGCCAACCCGCAGGTCTGGCGCCATCTGTACGGCCAGTTCGACGCGCTACTCACCGACCACGCGATCGACTTCATCAAGTGGGACCACAACCGCGACCTGCACGAGGCCGGCGGCAGCGTGCGGTCGGGCGCACCCGCGGCGCACGCACACACCCTCGGCTACTACCGGCTGCTCGACGCGCTGCGCACCGGCCACCCCAGCACCGCCTGGGAGTCCTGCGCCGGTGGCGGTGGTCGGGTCGACCTCGCCGTCGTGGAACGGGTGCAGCGGTTCTGGACCTCCGACAACACCGACGCGCTCGCCCGACAGAACATCCAGCGCTGGACCGGCCAGCTGGTCGCCCCCGAGTACCTCGGCGCACACATCTCAGCCCCCGTCTCGCACCAGACCGGGCGGAACATCTCGCTCGACTTCCGGGCGGCGACCGCCCTGTTCGGCTCGTTCGGCATCGAATGGGACCTCACCACCGCGACCGCCGAGGATCTGCACCGCCTCGCGGAGTGGACAGCGCGGTACAAGCAGCTCCGGCCGCTGCTGCACACCGGCCGGGTCGTCCGCCCGGAACCGGACGACCCCGCCGTCCTGTTGCACGGCGTGATCGCCGCCGATCGGCGCAGCGCGCTGATCGCGCATGTGCAGCTCGACGAGTCCGCGCACAACCGCGGGGTGTCGGTGCGCGTGCCCGGGCTGGAACCCGGGCTGAACTACGCGCTGCGCTGGGCGGGTCCGGTCGATGAAGGAGTGGTGTCGCGAGCATCAGCGCTCGACCCGATCGGCCCGACCGCCGGGCGAGAAGTACCTGGCGACGTCCTCGCCGCGGTGGGGGTGTGGATCCCGCGCCGCCGCCCGCAGACCATGCTGCTCATCGAACTGCAGGCGACGACGGCGTGAGCCGCGATCCGGAGGGGCGACCGACGGTGGACCGGTCGCGGGTGCCATGATCTGCTCGGTCGGCCTGTGGTTTGCGCGGCGTAGGCCGGTTACGGCAGTTCTCGTCCCCCTCACCGCGAGCGGATAGAAGGCGGCAGCGTGCGGCTACTCGTCACCGGTGGCGCCGGCTACATCGGCAGCGTGGTCAGCAAGCTGCTGCTGGAGGACGGGCACGAGGTGACCGTGCTCGACGACCTCTCGACCGGTCACCGCGACGCGGTGCCGCCCGGCGCGCGGTTCGTGCACGCGTCGATCACCGAAGCGGAGGGCGTGCTGGCCGAGGCGCCGGTCGACGCGGTCATGCACTTCGCGGCCAAGTCGCTGGTCGCCGAGTCGGTGCAGCAGCCGCAGCGCTACTGGCGCAACAACGTCGCCGGCACGCTCGCGCTGCTCGAGGCGATGAGGCGCACCGACGTGCCCATCCTGGTGTTCTCGTCCACCGCCGCCGTCTACGGCGAGGCGGCCGAAATGCCGATCACCACGGAGGCCGCGCCCAACCCGACCAATCCCTACGGGGCCAGCAAGCTCGCCGTCGACCTGATGCTCGACACGTTCGCGTCCGCGCACGGCCTGGCCGCGGTCAGCCTGCGGTACTTCAACGTGGCCGGCGCATACGGTCCGTACGGCGAGCGGCACACCAACGAGACCCACCTCATCCCGATCGCGCTGCAGGTCGCCGCGGGCACCCGCGACGCCCTCGAGATCTACGGCACCGACTACCCCACTGCCGACGGGTCAGCCATCCGCGACTACATCCACGTCCGCGACCTCGCCGACGCCCACCTGCTCGCGATGCGTGCCGCCCAGCCCGGGCGCCACGCTGTCTACAACCTCGGGACGGGCACCGGCACCAGCGTCTTGCAGGTCGCCGACGCGGTGCGCAAGGTAACCGGCGTCGAGTTGCCGACCGCCGAGCGTGCTCGCCGGCCGGGCGATCCCGCGGTGCTGGTGGCCGACGGCTCGCTGGCGAGCGCCGAACTCGGCTGGCGGCCACGATTCGGCCTCGACGAGATGATCGCCGACGCGTGGACGCTCGTCGCGCCGCGGCCCTCGGCGCAGCCGACCCGCGTCCGGCTCTCCGACGGGCGCGAGCTGCTCTACTTCGACGACGACGGGCCGCGCCCGCACCCGGGCGTCGACAGCCGTCGGCTGCAAGCGCCGGTCGCCACGTCGCAGATCCGGTGGGACCCGATGCAGCGCGAACACGCGGTCATCGCCGGGCACCGCCAGCAACGCACTTTCCGGCCGCCCACCGCGGAGTGTCCGCTCTGCCCGTCGACGGCCGAGCATGCCAGCGAGGTACCCGACCAGAGCTACGACGTCGTGGTCTTCGAGAACCGGTTCGCGGCGCTGTCAGAGCAGGCGCACGCCCCGACGCTGACCGAACCCTTCGCCGCCGCGCCGGCCACCGGGCGGTGCGAGGTCGTGCTGTTCACCGACCAGCACAACAAGGACTTCAGCTCGCTCACCCCCGGGCGCGCGAAGACGATCGTCGACGCATGGGCGCACCGCACCGCGGAGCTGCGCACCCTGCCGACCGTCAAATACGTCTACTGCTTCGAGAATCGCGGCGACGAGATCGGCGTGACCCTCGCCCATCCGCACGGCCAGATCTATGCCTATCCGTTCGTACCGCCACGCGCCGACCGCGCGGTGCAGTCGCTGCGCGCTCATGCCGACCGCACCGGGCGATGCCTGCAGTGTGACGTCCTGGACGCCGAGATCGCCGCCGCCGAGCGGATCGTTGTCGCCGCCGAGCACTGGGTGGCCTACGTGCCGTTCGCGGCCCGCTGGCCCTACGAGCTGCGGCTGGTTGCGCGCCGGCACGTCGCCGGACTACCGGAGCTTGCCGCGCCGGAGCGCGACGAGCTCGCCGTCGTCTACCTCGACGTGCTGCAGCGCCTCGACGCGCTCTTCGAGACGCCCACTCCGTACATCGCCGGCTGGGAGCAGTCACCCGCGGATGCGGAGGATGTATGGCATCTCTCTGCGGACCTGTTCACCCTGCGCCGGGCGCCGGACAAGCTGAAGTACCTGGCCGGGTCGGAATCCGGCGCCGGCGTGTGGATCAACGACATCTCCCCCGAGGTCGCCGCCCGCACCCTGCGCGGCGACCCGCCGTAGGTCAGCGCTCGGCATCGTCGCTCGCACGCTGCGTCGGCGGGAAGCTGCGCTCTTCGCTGCCGTGACCCGGTGCCAGGTGCGCCGCGTCGGAGAGGCGCAGCGGCGTCAACGGACCGGCGGAGTAGGCGTCGACGACCTCGGTGACGACGCAGACGTGATCGCCGCCCTCGTCGAGCAGCGCGGTGCGGCGCCCGACGATCCGGTTCGCGACATCGGTGAGCAGCGGCACGTCGTTCTCGCCCGACTCGGTGGCCAGTCCGGCGAACTTGTCGGTCTCGTCGCCGGTGAGCGTGCCGAACAGCTCGGCCAGGCCGAGATCACCGCTTCCCAGGAAGTGGATGCCGAGATGGGTGCAACGAAGCGCCACCCGATAGGTGTGGTTCGCCTTCGACAGCCAGATGCCGAATCTAGGCGGATCGATGCTCGACTGGGTGTGGAAGCCGACCAGGCACCCGGCGCGCTCACCGCCCGCGGCCGTCGTCACAACGACCAGGGCAGAATTTACGGCCGTCATCATGTCGTCGAAGGCGCCGTGATCCATCAGCCCATCCTGGACGAAGTGCCGCCCTGCGTGTTGTCCGTCCGACCACGGGCTGGCGGGGTACGCCCTTTCGCCTGTCCGCCGGCCTCGTAGCGGCGGGCAGGGAAGCGCCGGGCCCCGCTACGATCCGCCAACTAGGCGACCCACCGGGTTCGCGAGGCGACGATCAGCAGGAGGCGGCAGCGATGCGCACCCCGCAGCCCGGCATCTTCGCGCTCGGCACCACGGCTACCGGCCCGAACTGTGGCGGGCGATCGCCGCCCAGAACTGCCCCGAAGATCTGCGCGGGTTCGACACGCCGCTCACCGGTGCCGACGGTTTCACCATGCCCGCCACCCAGCACGACCTGCTGCTGTGGATATCCGGGAGCGCCTACGACGTCGTCTTCGACGTCGCCCGGGACTGCGTCGCCAAGCTCACGCCAGCCACCGGCATGGCCAGCGAGCTCGCCACTGTGCCGGCCGGGCACCCGGGCGCCGCGGGCTCGGTGCTGCTGCTGCAGCAGTGGTCGCACGAGGTGACCGGCTGGGAGGCGCTCTGCGTCGACGAGCAGCAGCAGGTCATGGGCCGGACCAAGCCGGACAGCATCGAGCTCGAGGACAAGCCCGCGGACTCGCACGTCGCTCGCACCGACCAGGACGAGTTCGGCAAGATCTTTCGTCGCAACATGCCCTACGGCACCGTCACCGACCACGGAACGATCTTCGTCGGGATCAGCACCGACCAACGCCGCCTGCACCGCATGCTCGAACAGATGGCCGGCCAGGGCGGCGGACCGTGTGACGCACTCACCCGGTACACCACGCCGCTCACCGGCAGCTACTACTTCCTCCCGGCGATCTAGGGCCTGCGACGTCGCCCAGACGATAGTCAGTGATGATCTCAGGCGAAACGCGGTTCGCGCATCGCCGCCAGTGACTCCTCTTTGTGCACCCGCTCGTCGTGCCCGATCTGGCGGAACAGGTCGGCCACCGAGTCGAACGGACCGTAGTCGGCCGCGAAGACCGACCGGTAGGGCTCGGTTTCCCATTCCGGGTGCTCGCTGACCAGTGTCATGTACTCGTGCTCGGCGTGGTCTTCGAAGTCGGCGTTGAGGGCGTAGGACGAGGCCGGCCGGATTACGAACAGCAGCCAGGACAGCTGGTAGTAGGCGAACGCGATCGCCTGCGGGATCCAGTAGAACTTCAGCCGCGACTCGCGCTTGCCGGATTCGGCGATCATCTCCTCCAGGATGAGCAGGTGCCACTGCTCGTTGTCCTGCTGCGCCCGCGACTCCAGCACGCGGTCGTGGATGCGCCGCGCCAGCCCGACGCGGGGATGCACGTGGGTGACGGCGATGTAGGCCACCTGCTCCCACGCCTGGTAGGGCACGCGGGCCACGAGCTCGAGCACCTTGAACTTGCTCAGCGTCCGCGGCCGGCCGTAGATCGCGTCCAGCAGCGCGAACAGTGCCCGCGCCGCGACGCCGTACACCCGCCGGGGCGAATCGAGGGTCTGCTGCTGCGCGGCGACCAGCGCGGCGTGATCCAGATGCGGCGGCGCGGCGGTCACCCGTGCGGGTTCGTTCATGGCAGCCTCCTCGATCGCGGTCACCGCACAGCGTCGCGCCAGCGGCTCGCGGCCAGCGCCGGGCACCAGCCACTTCCGGTGACGCTATAGCGCCGGCGCCCGAGCGGCGGCGGCACGCTGCCGTGCAGCTGCCAACTATCCCCGTCGAAGGCCCAGTGCAGGAACTCCTCCTCCCAGGGCCGATTGATCAGGATCATCCGTTCCCAGAGCTCCACCTGATCGCCGTGGAACCGGCGAAACGCCCGCCATGCGCGGCGCACCGGTCCGGTCGGCGCGGCTGGCTCGGCCAACTTCTCGCTCACGACAACCCCTCACCTGCGGGTCACATTCTCATCGCCATCACGCTGCCGCGCTAAGGGGGGCCACGGCATCGGAACAAGTCCCTACCTGCGCCGACGGATCAGGAGAGCGCGGCGTCCCACTCGTGCAGGTCTGCCGCGTCGCGTGCCTCCTGCAGCGAATCCATGGTTCCTTCGTTCTTGTCCGCGCCGTAGAGCGGGCTGCGCCAGCCGCATGAGCAGACCGCCTGCGTCGCACCCTCACCGCGCTGGACGATCGACGTGCGATGCTCCATCACCGACCGCCTTCTCCCGGCCGTCAACCCGACTAATCATCCGCTGCTACCGGCGCTAACACCATCCGCTCCGGGCACCGCGCGGGGTCACTGAGCGGACGGAAATCGTGGGGGACGCTTCGCACGCAGCGCCGCGGCGCCTTCGACCACATCCGGACCGAGGAAGCACAGCATCTCGTAGGCGGCCGACTGGTCGAAGATCGGACCGGCCGCCTTGAGCCAGTTGCCGAGTGCCCGCTTGGTCAGCCGGATGGCGGGCTGCGAGCCGGTGGCAAGCACGTCCGCTACCTGCAGCGCCTGCTCGAGCACCTGATCTCGGGGGACCGCCTTCGCGACCATGCCGAGCCGCTCCGCCTCGGCGCCGGTCAGCATCTCGCCGGTCAGCAGGTAATACCGGGCCTTGGCCATGCCGGCCAGCAGCGGCCAGATGATCGCCGCGTGGTCGCCCGCGGCAACGCCGAGCTTCACGTGACCGTCACCCAGCCGGGCGTCCTGGGCGCAAATCGCAATATCGGCGAGCAGGGCGACCACGGTGCCGGCTCCGACGGCGACTCCGTTGACTGCCGAGACGATGGGCTTCTCGCAGTCGATCATGCCGTAGACGAGGTCGCTCATCTCGGTCAGCATGTGCGTGACGCGCCCATGGTCGCCGGCCATCCGTTCGACCATGGCGAGGTCACCGCCCGCGGAGAACGCCCGGCCCGCGCCGGTGATCACCGCGACGCGGACCTCGGGGTCGGCCGAGACGTCGCCCCACACCCGGGAGAGCTCGTTGTGCATCTGCTCGTCGGCGGCGTTGTACTTGTCCGGTCGGTCCATCGTGATCAGCAGCACGCCATTGTCGTGGCGGTCGAAGCGCAGCTGCTGATAGTCGAAGTCCCTCATCGCCACTCTCCCTCGGCTCGACTCGTCAGGGTTCCTAGTCAAGCGCGAAACGGTGAGCGCACCGCACTGCGGTGGCGAGGGATGATGGCGCGGTGCTGTCCGCCCTCTCGCCGGCACGCCGGCGACTGGTGCTCGCGCTCGCCGGCGGCGTGCTCGCGGCCGCGGTGGCGGGGGCGGTTGTCGTTGCGGTCGGCGCGAACGGCTCGCCCGCGGTCGCGCAGGACCGCCCCGGCCCGGTGCTGCTGGTTCCGGGGTACGGCGGGTCGGTGTCGGCGCTGACGCCGCTGGTACAGCGGCTGCGCGCGGCGGGCAAGGTGGTGCAGGTGGTGGCCCTGCCCGATCAGGCGCGCGGCGATCTGGACGCGCAGGCGACCGTGCTGGCGGACGCGGCGCGGCAGCTGCGCGAGCGCACCCACGCACCGTCCGTGGACGTGGTGGGGTACTCGGCCGGCGGGGTGGTCGCCCGGCTCTGGCTGCGCGACCACGGCGGGGCGCGCCTGGCCCGGCGGGTGGTGGCGCTGGGCGCGCCGCAGCACGGCACGCTGCTGGCCGAGGCCGGCACACTGGTCCCGTCGACGTGTCCGCTCGCCTGTCAGCAGCTCGCGCCGGACAGCGCGGTCCTGCGCGCGCTCAACGCCGGGTCGGAGGTTCCGGCCGGGCCGCGGTTCTTCGCGATCTGGACCACCCATGACGACGTCGTGCTGCCGCCGGACTCGGCCCGGCTGGCCGGCGCGGTGAATACCACGGTGCAAAGCATCTGCCCCACCGATCCGGTCGAGCACAGCGGCCTGCCCGCTGACCCGGTGGTGCAGGAACTGGTGGTCGCCGACCTCGCCCCGCGCCCGCTGCCCGTCCCGCCGGGCTGCCCTACGAGGTGATGTCCTTCGTGGCGAGGTTCGCCCACGCCGCACCGAGCAGGACGGCCACGTAGACGGCCTGCAGCGCCACGCCCCGCTCCACGTTGCGCCACAGGATCGGGTCGCGGAACAGGTCGATGAACGACAGCCAGTACCGGGTCGGCAGATACGGCGCCAGCGCGCGGGCGGCGTCGAGGGTGAGCAGCAGCGACGACCCGATGAGCACGGCGAGGGCACCCAGCGCGGCCGACAGCGGCGAGTCGGCGAGCGTCGAAAGGAACAGCGCGGTCGCCGCCACCCCGAGCATCGACACGGCGACGTAGCCGATCGCGATGAAGGTCCGCTCGGTGATCTGCGGCGTGGTAAGCGTGGTGCCCGAGACACTCACCACGGCGCTGTTGGACAGGGCCAGCGAGCCGTGGCCGAGCAGCAACCGCCCGGTGACATAGCCGATGCCGGCGACGAGCACCACGGCGACCGCGACGTAGACGAAGACGGCGGCGAGCTTGGCGACCAGCAGGCGGGTGCGGCCGACCGGGCGGAGCAGCAGGTAGCGCAGCGTCCCGGCCTGCGCTTCGCCGGCGATCGCATCGCCGGCGATGACCGCGACGGCCGCGGGCAGGAAGAGCGGCAGCACGATCGCGAGCGCCGCCACCGCGAAGAGCGACCCGTTGGCCAGTACCGCGGAGAGAAACGCCGGACCCTGGCCGGGACGTGGGCCGAGGTGCGTCACGGCGAGCAGCACCGCGACGGTGATCGGCAGCGCGTTGAGCAGCACGAGCGAGAGCCAGGTGCGCGGCCGGCGGAACAGCTTGGCCAGTTCGACGCCGATCACGGCTGCACCCGGCTCATCGCCTCGCCCGCCTCATCGCTCGACCCGATCGCCGGCCGGACCGGTCGCGGCAAGGATGACCTCCTCGAGCGTGCGCCGCTCCGGGGCGAGTTCGGCTACCCGCAGCCGGTGCCCGACCAGCAGCGCATTGAGCTCGGCCGGGTCGGCGCCGCGAACGATCAGCCGGTCGCCGTCGCGCCGTTCCACTCGCCCGTCGAGCAGCGACGCCGCGGCGGCCGCGTCCGGGGTGCGGACCACCGTCCGCCCGGTCAGCGTGCGCAGGGCGTCGAGATCGTCCTGTAACGCCAGCCGACCCTGATTCAGCACGCCGATCCTGGTGCACAGCTGCTCGACCTCGGCGAGCAGGTGGCTGGACAGAAAGATGGTCACGCCGTCGGCGTTGAGCTCGAGAAGCAGGTCTCGCACCTCGCGGATCCCTTGCGGATCGAGGCCGTTGGTCGGCTCGTCGAGCACCAGCAGCTCCGGCGTGCGCAGCAACGCCGCCGCGAGTCCCAGCCGCTGCCGCATGCCCAGCGAGTACGCCTTGACCGGCCGCCGCCCGATGCCGGCCAGACCGACCCGGTCCAGCGCATCGTCGATGCGCCGCCCGCGATCACCCCGCGACGTCGCCGGCCCGCTCGCGTCGATCAGGGCGAGGTTCGCCCGCCCGGAGAGGTGCCCGTACGCCGCCGGCGCCTCGACCAGCGATCCGACGCGCGGCAGCACGCGGCGAGCCGCGCGCGGCATCGGCTCGCCGAACACCTCCATCCGCCCCGACGTGGCGTAGACCAGTCCGAGCAGCATCCGCACCGTCGTCGTCTTCCCCGAGCCGTTCGCCCCGAGGAACCCGTAGATGTCCCCGGCGCCGACGCGCAGGTCGACCCGGTCGACGGCCAGCACGGATCCGAACCGCTTGGTGAGCCCGTACGTGGCGATCACGAGCCACCTGCCCCGCGCAGCAGCTCGTCGGCCGCCGTGCGCAGCGTGCCGAGCGTGACAGTGCCGGTCAGCAGCCAGGCCCGTTCGCCGACATCCTGGGTGAGCACCAGGCTCAGCGGCCCGACGGTCACCCACTGCTCGCTCGCGTTGTCGGAGCTGCCCTGTCGGCCGGCGAGCTGCGCGCGCAGCTCGTCGGCGTCCCAGTAGGGCAGCGGCGCGGCGGCGAACTCCGTGACGCCCTGCCCATAGACACCGATCGCGCCGATCGGCGCCACGACGTCACTGCGCGCGAAGCCGGCCAGCCGAGCCGGAGGAGCGCCGGCCTCGAGGTGTTCGACCTCGGCGGCGAGGTCAGGCTGGTCTACGCCGCGAACCCGCGCACCGGGCGGCGGCGTGAACCCGGTGGTGGCCGCCGACGGTGCCCGCGTGTCGAGGTCGAGGAACTGAGTCGACATCACGGTCAGGCCCGCGCCCGCTACCTCGACGCGCAACGGCAAACCGGTGCGGGGGTCGGCCCATACGTCGACGTGGTCGATGGTGCTGCCCGGCTCACCCGGCCGCAGCCGCACACCGGCGGCATCCCGACCGGCGACCCGCACCGACGGCAGGCGCCGCACCTGCGCCGGCGTCGCCCCGCTCAGCAGCCGCCGGCCGAGACTCGGTGGCAGCAGGTCGGCCGCCACGGGTAGCCGCACCTGCTGCGACGGCGATTGCTCCGTAACCGTCGCGACGTTCGCCTCGTAGTCCCAGGTCCAGGTCGTGGGACCGTCCTGCTGCATATCCGACTCGCCGGTCGCGCTGAGCAGGTCGACCCGCCAATCCTGCCCGCTTCGCCACCAGACGCGCAGCTGGCTGGTGTCGCCGAGCAGGTCGGTCAGCGAGGAGAAGTCGCTGGTGACCGGCAGCGCCAGACCACCGGAGGACTCCGCATAACCGGAGTAGCCTACGGCCGCCGACGCCTTGATCCGCGCGAGCAGCTGCGCCGCAGAAGGGCCGCCGCCGCTCGCCGGCAGCGCCGCGACGAGCGTCGGGACCGCCGCCAGTGCCGCCGCAGCCGCCAGGACCACACTCCACCGCCAGCCGCGGAGCATTCCTCACCCTACGTCCGCGGCGGGAACAGCCGCTCAGATCCGGCCGCGCGAGGTCTATCGGCTCACCGAGTCCGGACCGCCCGGCTACAGCGCCGCGCCGTGGCAGTGCGTGATCAGCGCAGGCACCGGGACGGCGGCGGGCGACACGATCACCCTCGACGGCGGCGCCGGCGCGACCTGCACGGTCGTCAACACCGACCAGCCGGCGCGGCTCACCCTCCGCAAGGTCGTCGACCCCGGGTCCAGCGGGTCCACCAAGACCCCTGCCGACTGGACGCTCACCGCCTCCCCGAACGGCATCCCGGGTCAGCCCCCGGTCAGCGGGAACGGCGCCGACGGCGTAACCGATCAGGCCGTCTCCGCCGGCAGCTACACGCTCGGCGAGCAGGGCCCGGCCGGTTTCACCGCCGGGACGTGGACCTGCACCGGCGGCACGCTCGACGGCACGACCCTGACGCTGGCCCTGGACGACGCCGCGACGTGCACCATTACCAACACGGCTCGCGTGCCGACGCTCACGCTCGTCAACCGGGTCGACAACGGCACCACCGGCGGTACCGCGCAGCCGACGGACTGGACGCTGTCCGCGACCGGATCGACGACCATCAGCGGCCGGAGCGGTTCCGGTGACGTGACGGGAGTGGCTGCGGTCGTCGGCACGTACGACCTCGGCCTGGCCGGTGGGCCGACCGGGTACACCGCGTCGGCCTGGACCTGCACCGGGGCGGCGTCGAGCACCGGCAGCACCGTGACGCTGGCCGAGCGCGACGCCGCGACGTGCACCATCACCAACACCGCGGACGCGGCCACGCTCACCCTGATCAAGCGAGTGGTCGCGGCCTCCGGTAACCCCCAACCACCGACCGCCTGGACGCTGCGCGCCGACGGGCCGACGTCGCTCACCGGCGTGACCGGGTCCGCCGCCGTCACCGACGTCGCCGTCCCGATAGGGAACTACGTGCTCAGTGAGTCCGGCCCACCCGGGTATCGGACCTCCGCCTGGTCCTGCTCCGCCGCCGCGGTCAGTGACGCGACGGTGTCCATCGACCTCGGCGCCGACGTGGTCTGCACACTCACCAACACCGAGCAGAGCCCCTCGACGCCGACGGCGCCGCCCAGCGGGACCACCTCTGCGCCACCAACGAACCCCACATCGCCGCCCCCGAGCGGCCCGACCACCCCAGCCCCACCCGAGCCGACGCTCCCGCCGACCGTCCAAACGCCGCCCGACGCCGGCGGCCCGCTCGCGTTCACCGGTGCCCGTCCGCTGACGTGGCTCGTCCTCGGCGGAGTCCTGCTCGGACTCGGTATGTGCCTCGTGCTCGTCGGCCGATCTCCGCGGCCACACTGCCGTCGACGCTGATAGGTGGCTTGACATTCCGGGAAAGCGGACACCGCGCTGAGTTATGCGGTGCAGCCGCTACTCGCGGTGTAGAACGGCGGGCCGGAAAGGCCCGGTCCGGTTATCTGCGGGCGGTTCGCGCCGCCGCCGGGTGGGTAGGCGGTGTCGAACCACTGCCGGAAGAACTGGTCGAGCCGGTGCTGGCATGCCGGGCTCTGGTTGGGCAGCCACTGGTGCAAGCCCGCCTCGAGCTGGGCCTCGGTGATCACCCCGCCGCCGTAGCGGCGCTGGAGATGCTGCAGCGCCTGGACGAAGTTGGTCTTGCCGAGGATCTGGCGCAGCGCGATGTAGGCGATCCCCGGCCGGGTGTAGGTCGCCGACCCGGAGAACAGGCCGTACGGCGTGGGGTCGGACGGGGCAGCCGTCCAGAACGTGCCGCCGCTCGCGTAGCTCTTGTCGAACTGCGCGACCAGGCTCTGCTCGAACGCGGCCTGCCCGGCCGGCGAGTACGGGCCGCCGGCCGCGGCCTCGGCCTGCCTCGCGGCCGCGAGATATTGGCCGAGCGTCGCAAAGCCTTCCTTGAAGAATGTCAGATTGTAATTCGCCTCGGAGACGTTGTCGCCCCACCACTGGTGGATGTTCTCGTGGTAGAACGTGCTCAACCCGATCCGTCCGCACGCGAATGTGATCATCGTCTCCATTTCCTCTTCGAAGCTCGCGCACGGCTGGCCGACGACCACGCCGTCGGAGGTGAACGGATAGCTGCCGTTGAAGAGGCTCTGGAAATTGGTGATGTCCTCCTGCTGGTTCATGATGGCCAAATTCGCGGCCTTCTGCGCGGCGCTGATCGAGCTGGCCTGCGCCTCGTAGTACCGGACGCCGTTGTCGGCCGTTCGCTCGGTGAGGTCGAAGTGGCCGACGCTGTTCTCGACCTGGTAACTGGCGACGGGCATGCCGGCGTGCCAGTGCCAGCTCGCCGAACCGCGCGGGAACTGCGCGCTCGGCGGGTTGTCCCGCGACGACACGAGCACGCCGTTGGCGACGACGGTGCGACCGGCCGTCACCGTGTCGTAGAAGTCGTAGGTCGGCTTGGCGCTCGGGTGGTCGTTGAGCGGCATCCAGTCTTCGGTGCCCACGGGTTCGGTCGTGACGAAGCCGCCGTCGCCCGGTGGGGTGTCGGAGCGGAACCAGCCCTCGGTGGTGCCGTCGCCGTCGTTGTGCACCCCTGGCCGGCCGCTGTAGTAGACGGTCACGGTGAACGGCGCGCCGTCGCGGATCCGGTTCCGCGGGGTGATGACGAGCTTGTTCGCCGGGCACTGCTGGCCGTCGCGCGCGTCGGGCGCATCGTCGGCGGTGAGCTCCGGTGAACAGGCCGGCGGCAGCGGGTTGTTGGCGGGTCCGCCGACCGGCGTGTGCTGCGACATCTCATGCGCACGAGGGTCCGGGTCGTTCGGGCCGCGCGGGTCACCCGGATACGTCGGCTGGACGAACCGGAACTGCGCCGGGCGCCCGTCGACGAATACCGCACCGACACTCATGTCCGGGCCATTCACCGGGTCGATCGAGGTGCGCTCGAAATCGAGGCTGAAATCAGTCAGGCATTGTGTCGCGCGGTCGGTGAGCACAACATGGTTGCCCGCCAGGAATCGGTTGGACACCGCGTCGTACACCATGTGAATGTCGGTGTGCAGGCTGGTATAGCCGCCGTTTCCGGTGGCCGGGTAGACGTGGTCGCCGTAGTGCGAGAGCGTGCGTGCGCCCGACGAACAGCCACCGCCCCACCCAGTCCCCTGGGTGGTCGCCGCGTACGCACTGGACGACGCCGCTAATACCGCGGCCCCGGCGACGGCGCACCAGGTCGTAACCCTGCGCATCACATACCTTCTTTCCGGTCAGGACGACGGACGGTCGGCGTCGGGTGGCACGTCGCGGCGGCCGCCGCTCGGGTTGACCGGCCGGTTCTTCACCGCCGGCCGGTGACCGGCCGCGACCGGTGGGGCGGCGGCGTGTGCGTGCGCCGCGGCCTTCGCGGTCTCCGCGGTCGCAGCTCCGGCGGGAATCGCGCTGCCGGCCGGGTAGAGCACGCCATTGAGGAGGAGGTGCTCCTCCTCCGTGGTCCAGGCGCGGAACCACGGGTCGAACCCGTACAGGATCGCGTGACCCGCGCCGAACGGCTGATCGACGATCGCCGGTCGGCCGGGCAGGGTGGTGTCGGCGTTGACCTCGTAGCCGTAGCAGTTGCCGAACCCGGCAGGGCCGCCGCAGTTGCCGGCCGGCGCGAACGTCGAGACGGCGGTGGCCGGCGGGATGGTGCCGCCGTTGCCGCCCAGCGTGGCCGGGTCGAAGTTCGGGTCGCCGTTGGACTCGCGGTAGATCCAGCCGCCGGCGTCCATTCCCCACGCCGCCGGGTCCGCGGTGTTCCACGTCGCGTCGAACGTCGAGCCCGGCGTGCTGATGCCGTTGATCGTGCTGGTGTTCAGCGTGGTCACGCCCGCGTTCAGCGCGCTTGCAGCGCCGCCGGCACCCGTGCCGAGGAAGGTGCCGCCGGCGTTGACGAACGTCTGTAGCGCCTGGGCGGGCGTGCCGGCCGTGCCGGTGGGGGTGGTCGCGGAGATCGTTGCCGCCGGGTCGATCAGCACGGTGAAGCCGCCGGTTTGCAGCACTCCGTTGGCCAGGTCGGTCGAGGTGACCTGCGTGATCTGCGAGGTGGGCACGCCTTCCTTCTGGGTGAGGTCGAACAACGCCTCGCAGTAGGTGCGCGTCGAGCCCGAGCCGGCACAGTAGCCGTTGCCGGTGCCGGGAAACGCCGGGTTGGTCGGCACGGTCGGTCCGCCGGTGTAGATCGCGATCTTCGGCAGGCGCATCGCATAGTGGCTGATCGGATAGCCGGACAGGCCGTAGACCGGCGTCTCCCAGCCCGCGGCGTCGGCCCTGATCGTGCGCAGTGAGACACCCGAGACCAGCGCCGCGCCGCTGGCGAAGTGCCGGCCGTCCGCGTCGAACCCGGTAGCGGCGCGGGCGACACTCGCCCCCTGTCCGAGCAGCTGGTGCACCATCGCCAGCCCGGCCGCCGAGTCGGTGTCGAACGCGTATACCGGGTGCTTGCGGTTCGGTGCGGTCCCCAGCGCCGGCGCGCCGATCCGGCTCAGCCGGGCGGTGCGCGGCATCTGCTGGGTCAGGAACCCGTCACCGGCGAAACCGCGCAGCAGCGAGTACGACCAGGTCACCACGTCGTAGAAGTAGTTGAACGGCAGGTACGGATTCTCGCCGAGGACGGCCTGGATCCAGTGCTTGTTGCCCTGGCTGAGCGGGATGTACAGCGTGCCGGCCGGCAGCGTGATCGTCCTGGTGAGCACCGGCGTGCCCTGGCCCTGCGGGGCGCTGATGTCGAAATCGCCGAACGGGTGCGCTCCCTGCACGGTCACCGCCCGGTCGAGGCGGTACACGTCGACACCGACGTACTGCAGATCTTTGATCGTCGTGGCGACGTCACCGGAGTGCTGGCCGGGCAGGTAGTAGTAGCCGCACGCCGTCGTGTTCGGCTCCTGGTCGATGGAGCTCTGCCCGATCTCATACTGGTCGATGACCGGCGGGCTTACCTGGGTGTTCGACTGGATCGTGCAGTTGCGGCCCTGCGCGACGGCCTGCGGCCACTGGCTGACCCAGGCGCTCTGCAGCGCGGCCTTGTCGTCGGCGACGACGTTGACCGTGGTGTCCATGGCCAGGTAGTGGTCATAGACCTGCTTGCCGTAGCTCTCGTCGTTGCCTTTCTCGTAGGTCATCCCGGCGCCGCCCATCAGCAGCGCGGGCACCGTGTCGCCGTACTCGGGGACGAACATGTCGTACTCGTTGTAGTTGCGGTACTGCCCGGTCTGGTCGTTGAACGCCTTCTGGATCGCCGGGCCGATCACGTTCTGGATGGACGAGAGCGCCGGGTGGGAGATCTCGTTGAGGGCGGCGTCCTGGTCGGGCGGGAAGAAGTAGCCGGACTGCTGCTGGTGCGCGTCGATGAAGAACAGGCCCGGGTATTTCGTTATCGCGCCGATCAGTGCGCGGTTCTCGGGCATGAAGAACGTGCCGCGGTCGCGGTTGGGGTCGAAGTCCCAGGCGGTGGTGCGGTTGTCGTTGTCGCGGTCGTCGGGGGCGGTGACCGGCTGGATGAACAGATCCAGGTTCGACAGCCGCTGCGCGTTGTCGCAGTCGGTGCGCGCGGCGAGCTCGTAGAGCTCCTTCACCGACGCCTCGCCGCCGGCCGGCTCGTTGCCGTGCGGAGTGCCGGTGATCCACGCGAACGCGGGCCGGAACGCGACCTCCGACCGCGCGATCGCCGGCGGGGTGGTGCCGTCGATCACGCCGCGCCAGAACGCCTGGTCGTTACGCCCGGAGTCCAGGTTCGCGATATTGGACGGCGAGCCGATGACCACGTAGTAGAACGGCGTGCCGAGCACGCTCGTCCCTTCCCGGACCAGCTTCGCCGCGACCCGCCGGCCGGTGGATGCGGGGTGGGCGTTGATGGCATGGACGACGGCCTGGAGGTAGGCGGTGAGCTGCGCGGTCTTCTTCGCCGACGGGTTCGGCCCGGCCAGCCCGTCACCGGTGCTGCCGCTGCCGAGCGTGGTGCCGAAGAACGAGTCGTAGGTGGGGATGTTCGGGTCGTACGCCGACGCGCTGGTCGGGCACCCCTGCTGGCGGGTGGGGGTGCCGGGCGCGTCCGGGATCGGCAGCTCGCCGCCGACCGTGTCGGCCTGGTCGCTGCTGCGGTAGGGGCAGAACCGAACGGCGGTCGAGTCGGCCACGCCGGCCGGGCACGCCGCGTCGGGTGTCGGGGCGCCGTTGACGGGGTTCTCCGGCACCGGCGGGTTGTACGTCGTGGGCGAGGGCGTCACGATGTCCGGCCAGATCGCCGGACCCGGGGTCGGCAAGGTCACCGTTCCGGTGCGCAGGCCCCACCAGTCGTCGCTCGCCGTCACCGGTGTGCTGGTGTTGGCCGTCGTCCCGTCCGGCATGACGTTGAGGACGCCGAACGCGTTGTCGGTGATGTTGCTGTCAGTGATGCTGGAAGCGCCCGCGCCGACCAGCCGCACGCCGGCGGCCAGGCGCAGGTTCTGGTTGTTCTCCGCGTGGTTGCCCAGCGGGTACGGATCATTATTCGGCGTCGGTGGGAAGACGCTCCGGATCGGCGATCCGGTGCCGTTGACGAGGTTGGACGAGACCGTGTCGCCGCGCATCTGCACCGCTGCGCCGGCGGTGACCCGCACCCCGTCCTGGCCGAACAGCGGGCCGGTCGTCAGCGGCAGCGGCGGCGGGATCGCCGGCGTGCTGCCGAAGCCCGACGACGCCTCGCAGTCGCCGTCGATCACCGTCGGGCCGCCCGCCGTCGGGTCGTTGTAGTTCTGGCACAGGTTGCGCCCGACGATCTGGTCGTTGCTGAGCACCACCTGCGTCGCCGCCCCGTCGACCAGCACGCCGAGCGCGTTGTAGCGGTCGATGCGGCTGTGGTCGACGGTGAGCACGCGGGCGTGCGACGCTGATCGGGTGCTGACCGTCGCGATGCCGTAGCCGAACTGGTTGCTGCGGAAGCCGCCCGGAACCGTGTAGCCGCTGGCGCTCTCGTCCAGGTCGAGGCCCGTGACCGCCGACCGGTCGACCGAGCCCGCCGCGTCGACGAAGACGACGCCGGCGGTCGCGTACACGCCGGCCGCATCGAACGTGATCCCGGAGATGTGCACGGTGACCGGGCTGGACGAGTGCGTGCCGACGACGGCGACGATGTCGCCCTTGCCGTCGCGGATGTTGGGCGTGGGCTCGGTGATCTGCCCATTGGTCGCAGGGTTCTTCCGTGGCTCGACGGTGACCTGGTCGGCGCCGGTGCCCACCAGGTCGAGGCTCTTGGTGATCGTCAGCCCGTTGCTGCCGCGCCGGCCGCTCCCCTCGACGTAGCTGCCGGCGCAGACCTTGACGGTGGCGCCGGGCCGGGCGGCGTCGATCGCGGCCTGGATGCTGCGGTAGTGCGCGCCGGCGCACTTGCCGACGGTGAGTGTCCCCGACGGCGGTGCCGCCTGCGCCTGGCCGGGGGAGAGCGTGACCGCGATGGTGGCGATCGTCAGAGCCGCCGCGGACAGGACGCAGAGCTGCTTGCGACCGATCATGGTTCTCTCCTCGCCGTCGCGCGCCTGCAACGCGGGTGGCGTCTCAGGAGAGCCGCGACGCCGTCGACGTTGTAGGAGCCAGGACCGGTCTCCCCCGACGGCCGGCGGTGTTCGGATCAATCCGACGCTAGACCGACGGCATGCGGGTGAGTATCGTGCTTCGCTGCACGAAGGGGGCAAAACGTTGCGTCTTGACGCGGTGAATCGGCAGATCGTTGCCTGCCTCTGCGAAAACGCCCGTGCCAGCTTCCACGAGATCGGCGCCCGGGTCGGGCTGAGCGCGCCGGCGGTCAAACGCCGCGTCGACCGGCTGCGCGCCGCCGGGGTGATCCGCGGCTTCACCGCCATGATCGACGCGGACTCGGCCACCGCGCACGCCGAGGCGCTGGTCGAGGTCTTCTGCCGCGGCCGCACCAGCCCGGCCCAACTGCGCAAGCTCGCGCAGCAGCACATCGAGATACGCGCCGCGTGGACGGTCAGCGGGGACGGCGACGCGATGCTGCACATCCAGGCCAGCGACATCCCTGCGCTGGAGCGGGTTCTGGAGCGTATCCGGGAACATCCTTCGGTGGACCGGACCCGCAGCGTGATCGTGCTGACCCGGCTGCTGGACCGGGCGGTCACGCCAGCGCTCGACGCGACGTCCTGAGCTTGCGGGCATGTCGCCGCTGTGGTATATGAAATCTATTGCCGCCACTACATATAAGTAGCGGCAGCCAGCAGCATCGGAGCAAATGGGAGGTGGACGTGATGCTGATGCGCACCGATCCGTTCCGCGAGCTGGACCGGCTCACCCAGCAGGTCTTCGGCACGGTCGCTCGCCCCGCGGTGATGCCGATGGACGCCTGGCGGGACAAGGACGAGTTCGTGGTCGAGTTCGACCTTCCCGGCGTGAGCGCCGACTCGATCGACCTCGACGTCGAGCAGAACGTGCTCACGGTCAAGGCCGAGCGGCCGGCGCGCGACGGCGACACCGAGATGCTCGCCGCCGAGCGGCCGCGCGGCGTGTTCAGCCGGCAGCTGTTCCTCGGCGAAAGCCTCGACACCGACAAAATGAGCGCCAGTTACCAGGCCGGCGTGCTGCAGCTGCGGATCCCGGTGGCCGAGCGGGCCAAGCCACGCAAGATCGAGGTCAGCAGCGGCGACCACAAGCAGGCGATCACCGGCTGAGCCGCGCCGGGGCCGGGCCGGCGCTCGCCCGCTCGGCCCCGGGCTCCGTGTGCTAGGCGCCTGCCTCGTCGATGCGGAAGCCGACCTTCAGCCCGACCTGGATGTGGCCGATGGCGCCGTCATCGATGTGGCCGCGGATCTCGGTGACCTCGAACCAGTCCAACCCGCGCAGGGTGACCGCCGCGCGAGCCACCGCCCCGTGGATGGCGTCGTCGACGCTGTCGGCGGACGTGCCGACGATCTCGGTGACGCGGTAGGTGTGACCGGGCATGCTGGCCTCCTGAGCAGAAGTCCGGTGGTTGTGGATACCGATCATTGCGCGCGCGCCGCGACACGGACAGCTGACGGCCGCGGCGTCCCTATTCTGACGGTGTGGCCAGCCAGGGGAACCCGGAATCAGCCGACGGCGAGGCGAGCCAGCAAGCGCCGGTATTCACGCTGGGCGAAACGATCCGCCGGCAGCGCGAGCTCGCCCAGCTGCAGCTGCGCCAGCTGGCGGCGATGGTCGGCATCTCCAACCCGTACCTGTCGCAGATCGAGCGTGGGCTGCGGGAGCCGTCCGAGCAGGTCCTTTCCGCCATCGCCGAGTCGCTGCAGACCACCGCCGACGCGCTCTCCGGCCGTGACCGCCAGGGCGGTGAGGCCGCGCAGTCGCCGGCGCTCGCAGCGATCCGGGCAGACCGCCGGCTGACCGCGAGCCAGCGCAAGGCCGTCACCGAGATGTACGTGGCATTCCTGGAAGCCAACGCCGCGCGGCGCAAGAAGCGGTCCGGTCACGGATAGCGCCGGCGCACCGGCCGAATTGATCAGGTCTTCCCCGATTGTGCTCGCCTTGCGGCGGGCTATCCGGTCATTCGCGGGGAAAACCTGATCGTCGGCTGGGCTACTTCGTGGCTTCCCGAGCGGCCTTGAGGTAGGCGCCGCTGACCTGCGAGACGAAGTCGGTGTGCGCCTTGGCCAGGGCGGAGACCCAGTCGAGCTGGGAGGCCCCGGCGACCTTGTTCTCGAAGTCGAGCAGGTTGGCGAGCGACTGCTCGTAGGCGTCCAGCGACGCTCCGCCCGCCGCCTTCGCGGCCTGGATCAGCTGCTCGTTGAGCGCGCGGATCCGCTCGGTGGTCTCCTCCAACGACGGGACCGGCGCCGAGCCGGTGTTCTCGCCAGCCATGATGTGCTCCTCACTGTCGGTACGATGAACTCGTTAGCAGATTAGCACACTCAGCTAACACAGCCGGCCGCCGCGACACGGTTCACGCCTCGCGCACGTACCAGCCGGGGGCCGGGTCGCCTGCCGGGTGCGCCGCGCTCCCGAGCTCCGCGGGAGCCGGCACCTCCTCGCCGCTGCGCGAGCGGATCCAGTCGGCCCAACGCGGCCACCAGGAACCCTCGATGCGCTCGGCGCGCGCGAGCCAGGTGTCCGGGTCGGGGTAGGTGCCGGGCCCGTACCAGTACGACGCGCGCGGCTTGCCCGGGGGGTTGACGATCGTCTGGATGTGCCCCGCCGAGGCGACGATCACGTCGCAGTCGCCACCGACGAGTTGGCTGGTGAGGTAGCTCGGCCGCCACGGGGTGATGTGGTCGGTCTTGCCGGCGATGACCAGGCAGTCGCACTTGATGGTGGACAGGTCGATCGGTGTGCCGAGAGTCGTCAGCTCGCCCGGCGTCGCCGCCTTGTTCTCCGCGTACAGCTCGATCAGGTCGTGGTCGAACGCGGCGGACAGGTTAGTGGCGTCGGCGTTCCACGCGAGGATGTCGAATGCCGGCGGCGGATTACCCAGCAGCCAGTTGTTCACCACGTAGTTGAACACCAGGTCGTTGGGGCGCAGCCAGGCGAAGTTGGCCGCCACCGCCTTCTTGTCGTAGACGACACCGGCGGCCGCATCCTCGGCGATCTTGCTGCGCACCCGGTCGTTGCCGAGCACGCGCAGCAGGTTCGGCTCGTGTGTGTCGATCATGGTCACCACGAACGCGGCGGCGTGCACCCGGTCGTCGTGGTTCGCGGCAAGGTGCGCGGTCATCAACGCCGTGGTCAACCCGCCGGCGCAGCCGCCGAGGATGTTCAGGTCGGGCGAGCCGGTGATCTCGCGAACGACGTCGGTGGCGCGCAGCTGGGCCTCGACATAGTCGCTCATCGTCCAGTGCCCGTGTTCGGAACGCGGGTTGCGCCACACGATCGTGAAGAAGTGCACACCGTTCCCGACCGTGTACTCGACCAGGCTGCGCCCCGGCGCCAGGTCAAGGAAGTAGTGCTTGTTCACCTGCGGCGGCACCATCAACAGCGGACGGGCCCCCACCGTCGCGGTGGTCGGGGTGTACTGCAGGATCTCGAACATCTCCTCGCGGTACACCACCGCGCCGGGCGTCGCGGCGAGGTTCTCGCCCACGGTGTAGGGGCTCGAGTCCACCGCCGCCGGCATGCCGCCGTTGTGGATCATGTCCGTGAACATGTTGCGAGCGCCGCGCCACAGGCTCACGCCACCGGTCTCGAAGGCCCGTTTGAGCGCGGCGGGGTTCCCCGGCAGGAGGTTGGTCGGCGCTGCGAAGGCGGTGAGCATGTCCACGGCGTAGCGGGCACGGTTGTCGTGCCGCCAGTCCGAGTTGGGCCGCTTGGCCAGCCGGTCGACGGACGCGCACCAGGCGAGGTAGGACTGCGCCAACCGGTGGTAGAAGGGGTTGTCGCGCCACGTCGGGTCGGCGAAGCGCCGGTCCTTCTCCGGGATCTCGACGCTGGAGATCCCCAGGCCGATCCGGCCGAGTTCGAAGCTGAGCTCAGAGACCTCCTTGGCCAGCTCCATGGGGCTCGCCATGTCAAGCACGGCCTCGGCGAGCTGGTACGGATCGACCCCGACCAGGGCGTCGCCGCCGGATACGGCGCCTTCGACCGCAGGACCCGTCATGACGCCACCTGACCCTGGTAGCGCAGAAGGGCCTCCGCGATGCAGCCGGGTTTCGGCTTCCCTTCCACGATCGTGATCCGGCGGGTGTGGATGGTGGTCTGCGATGCCGTCATGCGGTGGTGCCTCCTCAGGACCGGCGCTGCGATGTGGCGCAATCTCGATCCTAGGGTGACCGGAGTGGCCGGGGCGCCGACCTGCTGCTCTGACCGGCTCGGGCTGCACAGCTCAGGACTTGATCGGCGCTACCGCACTCTTCGCCGCGCTCTTCGCGGCCTTCTGAGCGATCGTCGCCTTTTTGGCGGCGACCTTGGCCGCGGCACGCACCTGGCGGCGCTTGCGGCGGGAGAGCTTGCGGACCTTCGCCGTCGTGTCGTCCTGCCACTGGCGGACGGTGTCGGGCAGGGCGGTGTCCGAGGTCCGCTCCTTGGCCGACGCCGCGAGGTCGCGAGCCAGGCTCGCTACGTCCGCCTTGCGCTCCTTGCCGGCCGCCATCACCTCGCGCGCCGCAGTCGCGGTCTCGGCCTGCAGCTTCTTCGCGGTCGCGGACACCTCACCGGTGCTCGCCTTCGCGTCGTGCTTGCGCCCGGCGGCGGCTTTCATCGCCGCCTTGGCCTCGGCCTGCGCCTCCTTCGCCTCGGCCTGCGCTTCCTTGACCTCCGCCTTGGCGGCGCGCACCTTCTTGGCCGCCTTGCGGGCGGGCCGGCCGGTCACCGACTCCAGCACCTGGTCGAGCACCAGCCCGGCGCCGATGCCGAGCATCCACGAGTCCTTGGCCATCGCGGTGCCCTGCGGGGTGGGGCGCGGGTTGCCCTCCTCGTGCATCCCAGGAGTGCGCCACCACAGACCGACCAGCGCTCCGGAGAAGCCGACCAGCGCCACGCCGGCGACGCCCGCGGGGACGATCGGCAGCAGCAGCGCAGCGCCGACCGCGACCTCGGCCGCGCCCAGGCTCTTCATGAACGGTTTGGGCTGCATCCGGTTGACGACCGGGTACGCGCCCACCGCGCCGCCGTGCAGCTGCTTGGCCTTCTCTTCGTCTTGGCTGGTCAGCTTCGAGATGCCCTGGTCGAGAATGAACAGTCCGGTGACGATACGTCCGGGCGCGCGGCGCACCTTGGCGGACAGGCTCATGGCTCACTCCTTACTCTCGGCGGCAGCGGCTGCATCCGACGGCGGCAGCCTGTGCCCAGGCATACCCACGATGCACATCCCCTACGCGAGCGCGTGCAGGAGATGATGGGGGCATGACGACGACCCCGGCGCAGCGTCCGCTGACCTACGGCAGTTACCTGCGTCTGGACGATCTGCTGGCTTGCCAGTCTCCGTTGACAGATGCCCACGACGAGCTGCTGTTCGTGATCATCCATCAGGTGTACGAGCTGTGGTTCAAGCAGATCCTGCACGAGGCGGGGTTGCTGCAGCGGCGCTTGGAGCAGGGCGACAGCGCGGGGGCGCTGCACACCGCGCGGCGGATCGCGAAGATCCTCAAGACGATCGTGGGACAGCTGGACGTGTTGGAGACGATGACCCCGCGGCAGTTCGCGTCGTTCCGGCCGGAGTTGGGGACGGCGAGCGGGTTCCAGTCCTACCAGTTCCGCGAGCTCGAGGCCGTGCTCGGGCGACGCGACTTCTCCGCCGAGGTGCTCGCCGCCGACCCGGCGCTGGCCGCGGCGGCGAGCCGGCGGTCGGTGTTCGACTCGCTGCTGCGGTACCTGGCGGTCTGCCGGTTCGCGGTGCCTTCCGCCGCGCTGCAGCGCGATCCGGCGCTGCCCTGGCGAGCCGAGTCCGGGGTCCGCGAGGTGCTGCAGCAGGCGTACGCGGATGAGACCCAGCCGGCGGCCGAGGTGTGCGAGGCGCTGGTGGACATCGACGAGGGGGTGCAGGAGTGGCGCTACCGGCACGTGAAGATGGTCGAGCGGATCATCGGCGCGCAGATCGGCACCGGCGGCTCGGCCGGCGCGCGGTACCTGCGCGCGACGCTGTTCCGCCCGGCGTTCCCGGAGCTGTGGGAGGTCCGCGGTGACCTGTGAGACCCGCGCCGACGCTGCGGCGCTGGACGCGGCCGACCCGCTCGGGTTCGTCCGGTCGCGGTTCTGCCTGCCGGACGGGGTGATCTACCTGGACGGCAACTCGCTGGGCGCGCTGCCCACCGCGGTGCCCGAGGCGGTGGCCGACGCGGTGGCCCGGCAGTGGGGCGCCGAGCTGATCGGCTCGTGGAACGGCAACGGCTGGTGGACCCTGCCCGGCCGGGTCGGCGACCGGGTCGGTGCATTGGTCGGCGCAGCCCCGGGGCAGGTGATCTGCGGCGACTCCACCAGCGTGCAGCTGTTCCAGGCGCTCACCGCGGCTGCCCGGCTGCGGCCCGGGCGGGGCACGCTGCTCACCGACGCCGGCAACTTCCCCACCGACCAGTACCTCGCCGACGCGGTCGGCCGGCTGCTCGGGCTGCGGGTCCGCCGGGTCGCGCCGGGGTCGGCGGTCTTCGACGGCGACACCGCGGTGGCCGCGTTCAGCGCGGTCGACTACCGCACCGGGGAGCTGTTCGACCTTGCCGCGATCACCGCCGCCGCGCACCAGGCCGGCGCGGTCATCGTCTGGGATATCTGCCACGCCGCCGGCGCGCTGCCGGTCCGGCTCGACGCGATCGGCGCCGACGCCGCGGTCGGCTGCAGCTACAAGTACCTCAACGGCGGACCCGGCTCCCCGGCGTTCCTCTACCTTCCGCACCGCCACCAGGCCGCCGCCGACCTGCCGCTCACCGGCTGGCACGGTCGCGCCGACCCGTTCGCGCTGCACGATCACTACCAGCCCGCCGACGGCATCCAGCGGGCCCGCATCGGCACCCCGCCGATCCTGTCCATGCTCGCCCTCGACGCCGCCCTGTCCGTCTGGGACGGCGTCCAGCTGACCGACGTACGGGCCAAATCGCTCGCCCTCACCGACCTGCTGATCGCCCGCGCCGACGCCCTCGGCCTGGCCTGCGTGACCCCGCGCGAGCACCACCGCCGCGGCTCACAGGTCGCGCTGCGCCACGAGCACGCCTACCAGCTGACCCAGGCCCTGGCCGCCCGCGGCGTCGTCGGCGACTTCCGCGCCCCCGACCTGCTGCGCCTCGGGCTCACCCCGCTCTACCTGCGCTACGTCGACGTCTGGGACGCCATGGACACCCTCGCCGACGTCCTCGCCACCGACGCGTGGCGCGACCCCGCCTACACCCGCGACCCGGCCGCCGCGGTCACGTAGCCCGCAGCCTGGCCAGCCGCTCGGGCCGCGGCCAGCGCACCTCGCTGGCCCAGCCGAACTTCTCGAACAGCCAGATGACGCGGGCGGAGGAGTCGAGCTGGCCGCGCAGCACGCCATGGCGGGCCGCCGTCGGGTCGGCGTGGTGCATGTTGTGCCAGCTCTCGCCGAAGCTCAGCACGGCGAGCGGCCAGAAGTTCGCGCTCTTGTCACGCGCCGCGAACGGGCGCTCGCCGATCATGTGGCACACCGAGTTGATCGACCAGGTGACGTGGTGCAGGACGCAGATCCGCACCAGCGACGCCCAGAAGAAGGCGGTCAGCGCGCCCGTCCACGAGCCGCTGATCCACCAGCCCAGCCCGGCCGGCGCCAGCAGCGACACCAGCGCCCACACCGGGAACAGCGCGTTGACGATCCGGATGTCACGGTCGGCCATGAGGTCCGGCGCGTACTTCTGCCGGTTCGTGTGCTGCTCGTCGAACAGCCAACCGATGTGCGCGTAGGCCATCCCCTTCATCAGCGCGGACGTCGTCGTCCCGTAACGCCACGGCGAGTGTGGGTCGCCGTCTCGGTCGCTGAACGCGTGATGGCGGCGGTGGTCGGCGACCCAGCGGATCACCGGGCCCTCGATAGCCAGCGATCCGGCGATCGCCAGCGCGATGCGCAGCGGCCGGTTGGCCTTGAACGACCCGTGCGTGAACATCCGGTGGTAGCCGATCGTGACGCCCATGCCGGAGACGTAGTAGAAGCCGACCGCCAGCAGCGCGTCGGTCCAGCCGAGGCCCCAGCCCCAGGCCACCGGGATGGCGGCGAGCAGCGCCAGGAACGGGACGATCACGAACAGGTACAGCATCAGCTGCTCGCCGGGCCGCTTGGCGCCCTCGAAGGTCGGTTTCGGACCCGCGGTAAACGCCGAGGCGTCGTCAAGAAGCGTCATATACAGCGGCCTTTCGCCTACTGAAGGGAGCAGCGCGGACTGTCCCGCGTTGCCCCAACGTATCCGACGACCGGGCAGGCGACCAGCGCCCGCGGTGGACTACCGACGGTAGGGTTGCGGGCACGCCACCGCCGCGATGGGGGATGGGGTAATCGGCAGCCCGCAGGCCTTTGGAGCCTTGCAGTCTCGGTTCGAGTCCGAGTCCCCCAGCCAGCGCCTCGCGCGCCACTCCCACTTTGCCCCGCAGCGACTCTGCCGGGCACCCGGGCGGATACCCTCTGGGTCGTGCCCGACTCGCCCGGACCGGTCGCTGTCGTCGTCCTCGCCGCCGGCGAGGGCACCCGAATGAAGTCGCGGCTTGCCAAGGTGCTGCACGGCTTCGCCGGGCGTTCGCTGCTGGGCCACGTGCTGGCCGCTACCGAGGCGCTCGCCGCCCGGCAGACCGTCGTGGTGATCGGTCACGGCCGTGACGCGGTCCGTGAGCATCTGGCGACGATCGCGCCGCAGGCCGTGCCGGTCGTCCAGGACGAACAGCGGGGCACCGGGCACGCCGTCCGCGTGGCGCTCGAGGCGGTGCCTTCCGCCGCCGAAGGGACGATCGTCGTCGTGCCCAGCGACGCGCCGCTGTTGACCGGCGCGACCTTGCGGGCGCTGGCCGCCGAGCAGGCCGGCACCGGCGCCGCGGCCGCGGTGCTGACCAGCGTGGCCGCCGATCCCAGGGGGTACGGCCGGGTCATCCGCCGCCCGGACGGCGCGGTGGTCCGGGTTGTCGAGCATCGGGACGCGACCGAGGCCGAGCGGGTGATCACCGAGGTCGCGGCGAGCGTGTACGCCTTCGATCACGCGGCTTTGCGCGCCGCGCTCGGCAAGATCACGACTGACAACGTCCAGGGGGAGGAGTACCTGCCGGACGTGGTGTCGATCCTGGTCGGCGAGGGTCGGCCCGTGCGCGCAGTGGTCGTCGACGCGGTAGAGGCGTCCGGCGTCAATGACCGGGTACAGCTCGCCGCCGCGCACCGCGCCTACAACGGGCGGCTGCTGGACGGGCACATGCGCGCCGGGGTCACCGTGGTGGACCCGGCCACGACCTGGGTCGACGCCGGCGTGACCCTCGAACCGGATGTCACGCTGCTGCCGTCGGTCGACCTGCACGGCTCGACGCAGATCGCCGCCGGCGCGACCATCGGGCCGCAGACCTCCCTCACCGACACGGCCGTCGGTGCCGACGCGACGGTCGAGCGGGCGGTGTGCCGGGGCGCCGTCATCGGCGCCGGCGCGACGATCGGGCCGTACGCCTACCTGCGCCCGGGCACCGTGCTGGCTGACGGGGTGCACGTCGGCAGCTATGTCGAGGTCAAGAACAGCGAGGTGGGTGCCGGCAGCAAGGTGCCGCACCTGTCTTATGTGGGGGACGCGACGATCGGCGAGCAGGCAAACGTCGGCGCAGCCACCGTGTTCGTCAACTACGACGGGGTGGCCAAGCACCGCAGCACCGTCGGCGACCACGTCCGGATCGGCTCGGACACGATGATCGTCGCGCCGGTGCGGATCGGTGACGGCGCCTACACCGCCGCCGGGTCGGTGATCACCGAGGATGTCCCGCCCGGCGCGCTGGCCGTGGCGCGCGCCGCCCAGCGCAACGTGCAAGGCTGGGTGCGCAAGCGCCGGGCGGGCAGTCCGGCGGCCAAGGCCGCCGAGCGAGCCGGCCAAGACGACAGCGAGCGCGGAGTGGACGAATGAGCGTTATCCAGGTCGCGGGGCGCAAGAGCCTGATGCTTTTCTCCGGGCGCGCATTCCCGGAATTGGCCGACGAAATCGCCGCGGCGATCGGCGTCACCGTCACCTCGACCACGGCACGCGAATTCGCGAACGGCGAGACATTCATCAAGCCGGATGAGTCAGTGCGCGGCTGTGATGCGTTCGTGATCCAGTCCTTCACCACGCCGATCAACCAGTGGGTGATGGAGACGCTGATTCTGCTGGACGCGCTCAAGCGGGCGTCCGCCAAGCGGATCACCGTCGTCGCGCCGTTCTACCCGTACGCCCGCCAGGACAAGAAGCACCGCGGTCGTGAGCCGATCTCCGCCCGGCTGATCGCCGACCTGTTCAAGACCGCCGGCGCCGACCGGCTGATGGCCATCGACCTGCACACCGCCCAGATCCAGGGCTTCTTCGACGGGCCGGTCGACCACCTGTTCGCCCTTCCGTTGCTCGCCGACTACGTGCAGCAGAAATACCCGGTGGACGAACTGGTGGTCGTCTCGCCCGACACCGGCCGGGTGCGCATGGCCGAGCAGTGGGCCGACCGGCTGGGCGGGCGACCGCTCGCGTTCGTGCACAAGACCCGTGATCCCAACGTGGCGAACCAGGTCGTCGCGAACCGGGTGGTCGGCGAGGTCGCCGGCCGGGTCTGCCTGCTGATCGACGACATGATCGACACCGGCGCGTCGGTCAGCAAGGCCGCCGACCTGCTCTTCGCGAACGACGCCACCGACGTCGTCGTCGTCGCCACCCACGGCATCTTCTCCCCGCCGGCGACCGACACGCTCAAGAACAGCCGGATCAGCGAGGTCATCGTCACCAACACCCTGCCGGTGCGCCCGGAGCAGAACTTCGACAAGCTCACCGTCCTCTCGGTGGCGCCGATGATCGCTCGCGCGATCAAGGAGGTCTTCGAGGACGGTTCGGTCACCAGCCTGTTCGACGGCCGCAGCTGACCCCCCGCTGTTGATGTTGGAGTAGTGGTCGAATATCAGCCACAAGTCCAACATCAACAGGGAAGGGAGCGTGGGCTCAGCCAGGTCGGGCCGCGGCGATGCGCGCGAACGCCGCGACGTCGAGCGTCTCCCCCCGCGCGCCCGGATCAATGCCAGCCCGGCGCAGCGCGCTTTCGACGCGTGCTCGGGAGCCGGCCCACGGGGTCAGCGCCGCCCGCAGCGTCTTGCGTCGCTGGGCGAAGGCCGCGTCGACGACCGCGAACACGTCCGCGCGGCTGACGCCCGGCGGCAGGGCCGGCGGTTCGCGGCGCAGGAGCCGGACCAGGCCCGAGTCGACGTTGGGCACCGGCCAGAACACCGACCGCGACACGGTGCCGGCCCGCGTCGCCGAGGCGTACCAGGCCACTTTCACGCTGGGCACGCCGTAGGTCTTCGAGCCCGGGGCGGCGGCGAGCCGCTCGGCGACCTCGGCCTGCACGAGCACCAGGCCGGCGCGCAGCGTCGGCAGCCGCTCCAGTAGGTGCAAGACGACGGGCACGGCCACGTTGTACGGCAGGTTCGCGACCAGCGCCGTCGGCTGGGGATCGGGGAGCGCGTCGAGCCGCAGCGCGTCCGCGCGGATCACCGTCAGCCGGTGGGCACCGGCTGGGGCGCGTTCGACCGTGGTGACCGGGAGTCGGGTGGCGAGCCGTGGGTCGATCTCGACGGCCAGCACTGCCGCGCCGGCCTCGAGCAGGCCGAGCGTCAGCGAGCCCAGGCCCGGCCCGACCTCGAGCACCACCTCGGCCGGTCGCAGCTCGGCTGCGCGGACGATGCGGCGGATGGTGTTCGGGTCGTGCAGGAAGTTCTGACCGAGCGTCTTCCTCGGACGCAGCTCGAGCTCGGCAGCGAGCGCGCGGATCTCCGCCGGCCCTAGCAGCCCGGTGTCAGTACCAACTGTTGGCCTGCCAGAAGCTCCAGGCATCGCAGGGCGTGCCGTACCGGCCGGCGATGTAGTCCAGCCCCCAGGCGATCTGCGTGGCGGCGTCGGTCTGCCAGTTCGGGCCATACCCGGCCATCTTGCTGCCGGGAAGCGCCTGCGGGATGCCGTAGGCGCCGCTGCTGGGATTGGTGGCGTCCACCCGCCATCCGCTCTCGCGATCCCACATCTGCACCAGACAGCTGAACTGGTCGCCGCCCCAGCCACGCGCGGCCGCCATGGCCTCCCCGATGGCCTGCGGTGATCCGGAGCTGACGGCGACCGGCGGTTCCGTGGGCCCACGGTCCGCCGGGGGCGTCGACTGGGTGCCTAGCTTCTCCACCCGCCGCACCGGCTCGTCGAGCACCACCTGGCGCAGCGCAACCCGCCCGGTCAGCCTGCCGTCGATGTAGACGAGCTGGTAGGTGACCTGGCGCACGCCGGACCGGCCCGGCGTGACGAGGAGGGTCTGCCCCGCCGGCACCGAGCCGTCGGCCTGCCGCGTCGTCGCGAAGGGGATCGTCTGCTGCGCGGTCGTGGTCAATTGCCGGATCCGGGCGACGACGATCCGCTCCCCATCGGTCAGGGTCCCGCCGGCGGGCGCGTCCATCCGGTCGAGGGGGCCCAGGGAGATGCCAAGGTCGGCGAGCAGCTGACGGACCGTCGCATCGGTGGTGGTCACGCTCTGCGTGCGTCCGTCGTGCACGACGCTGACCCGCCGTGGCGTGCGCACCGAGATGTCGGTCGCGGTGAGCGGCAGCCGCTGGTCGCGGGAGAGCGAGAAGAAGTCGGCGGCCGAGTAACCCAGCTGGGTCAGCGCGGCGCCGACCGTGGGCGCCGTGACCCAGACGTCGTGCGTGTTGCCGTCGACGTCGACGCACAGCAGCCGGCCCCGGTCGAGGACGATCGTGCTGCCGTTGCGCACCCGGGTGTCGACGCCTGGCGTGACCAGGTCATGCGCCCCGACCTGCAGCCCGGCCGCGGAAAGGGCGCCGCGCACGGTGCTGGCGACGGTGTGCACCGTGCGGTCCTGGCCGTCGACGCGCAGCGTGACCGTCTTGTCGACGTTCGCCCAGGCGACGGTGGCGCTGACGAGGCCGGCGAGTACGGCGCCGTAGAAGCCGTACTTGACGCTGCGACGCACGACACGGGCTCCCTTCGGGCTCGCGTGGTGTAGAGCGGCGGTGGTGGGCGCGGAAAGCCCCGGGCGTCGCCGGCCGGAACCGGCGACGCCCGGGGCGGCGAGCGCCCTGGTTAGAGGTTGGCTCCGCAGACCGGCCACGGGCTCGAGCCGCGGGCCGCGTAGAGCCGGTTGGCGACGGCGATCTGCTCGTCCTTGCTGGCGAGGTTGGCGGTGGGTGCGTACGCGCCGCCGCCGTAAGCGAGCCAGGTGCCGTAATCGAACTGCAGGCCGCCGTAGAAGCCGTTACCGGTGTTGATCGACCAGTTGCCGCCGGACTCGCAAGCCGCCACGGCGTCCCAGTTCAGCCCGTTGCTGCCACCGGTGGGCGGCGCGGGGGCCTGTGACGGGCTCGGTGATGGGCTCTGTGATGGGCTCGGCGCCGGAGCGGGGTTCGGCGCGGGCGCGCTGGGCGCCGGCTGCGGGGCGGGCTGGGTCTTCGTGCCGACCTTCTGCACCTCGGCCACCGGCGCGACGACGACCTTGCGGCCGATCTGCGTCTTGCCGACCAGCTTGCCGTCGACGAAGACCTCGGCGTACGTGAGGGCGAGCGTTCCCTGCTTACCGTCCGTCACGACCGTGCTCTGCCCGCTGTACATGGTGGGATCTTGCTGGGTCGTCGTCTGGTACGGGATCGCCTGCTGCTCGACGGCGTTCTTGCGCACCACCCGCTTGAGCACGATGCGCTCGCCGGTCGTCAGCGACGACGTGGGCTTGACCGAGAGCTGGTCCGCGGGATTGACCTTGATGCGCAGGTCGCCGAACAGCTCGGACACCGTCAGGTCAGTGGTCGTGACCCGCTGCGTCTTGCCGTCGTGCACGATGGTGACCGCCTTGGGCGTCCGTACCGCGATGTCGGTCGGTGTCAGCGGCAGCGTCATGCTCCGCGACAGCGACGAGACGTCGGCGGTCGTGTAGCCGAGCTGGCTCAACGCGTCGCCCACGGTGTGCACGGTCACCCAGACGTCGCGCTGCTTGCCGTCGACGCTCAGGTGCAGCAGCCGGCCTCGGTTGAAAATGATCTCGGTGCCGTCGTGCACCTTGGCCGTCGCGGCCGGTGTGACGGAGTCGTGCGCACCGAGGTGGTAGCCGCCGTGAGAGAGAGCTCCGCTCACCGTGGCTGCGGTGGTGTGGATCTTATGCGGTTGGCCATCCACATCCAGAGTGATCGTCTTGTCGGTGGAGGCCCAGGCAATCGTCCCGCCTGCCAGTCCGGCTACGACTACCCCGCAGAGGCCGTACTTGACGCTGCGACGCACGCGCATATTCCCTTCGTCGTTCGCGTTGGACGCTCGAACAAATCACGGAACGATAACTGCGGGGTACGCGATGGGCCAAGTCGAGTGGCAACAAGTTCGCATGGAAGCTGGTTAGTCGAATGTGAAGGACTCACCGAATACGAAGCGTGTGTTTTTGCGGATTGCAGCACACAGTTCGGCGGGAAGGAGGCCGACCGATTTCGCGATGGCCAACAGCGTGTAGGGCAATAAATACGGGGCGTTCGGGCGGCCGCGAAAGGGGTGCGGGGTGAGGAAGGGCGCGTCCGTTTCGACAAGTATGTTCCGCGCGGGGGTGGCGGCCGCCGCAGCCCGCAGCAGCGGTGCGTTTGTGAATGTCACCACACCCGCGAAACTCACGACATATCCGGCATGGGTGCAGGTCTGTGCCATCTCCGCGTCGCCGGAGAAGGCATGGAACACCACCCGGTCGGGCGGGTGCTCCTCGTCCAGGATCCGCAGGATGTCGGCGTGCGCGTCGCGGTCGTGGATCATGAGCGGCTTGCCGACCAGCTTCGCCAGCTCGATGTGCCGGCGGAAGTGCTCCTGCTGCTCAGCGGGCGTGGTCCGGTCCCAGTAGTAGTCCAGGCCGGTCTCGCCCACGGCGACGACGCGCGGATGACGGGCCAGCCGTTCGAGCTCGGCGTACCCGTCGTCGTCGGTGAGGCCGGCCACCTCGTTCGGGTGGACGGCGACCGCGGCGTAGACGTCCGGGTGCTCGCTCGCCGCCTGCACGCACCAGGCGGAGGAGGCCAGCGTGTCCCCGACGGTGATCACTCTGGTGACACCGACCGTCCGGGCCCGGGCCATCACCGCGGCCACGTACTCGCGGCTCGGCGCGACCCCGGCACGTTCGGCCATGGCGTCCAGATGGCAGTGCGCGTCGCAGATCGGCGACGGCAGCGGCGCCGGCTGCGGTGGCTCAGCCGCTTTTGGCAGGACGGGACCCATATAGGCCCCATCCTGCCAAAAGCGTCATGCCGAGCGCTCCAGCCGCGCCAGCTCCTCGTCGACGACGGACGGGTCCAGCTTGGCGAACACCGGGGTGGGCGCGGCGAGCGGACGGCCCACCTCGATCGGCGTCGACTCCCAGCGCGCGCCGGTGTCGTAGTCACCGGTCAGCACCCGGTAGGAGGGCGATCCGCCGGCGGTGGGTTCGTCCACCTCGACCAGCTCGGGCATCGCGGCCCAGTCGCCGGGGGAGCTACTGCCGCCCAGCAGCGCATGCACCCGCGACGACGACGACGGCAGGAACGGGGTGAGCAGCGTCTTGACGTCGTCCACGACCTGCAGCGCGACGTGCAGCACCGACGCCATCCGCTCCGGGTCCTCGGTGCGCAGCTTCCACGGCGCCATGTCGGAGAGGTACTTGTTCGCGGCGACGGCGATCCCCATGGCCTCGCCGACCGCCGCCTTCTGCCGCGAGCGGGCGAGCAGCTCACCCACCGTGCCGAACGCCTCGCGCGACGTGGTCAACAGCGCCCGATCGGCGTCGGTGAGCGCCCCCGGCGGCGGGATCGAGCCGATGTTCTTGGCCGTCATCGAGATTGTCCGGTTGACCAGGTTCCCCCAGGTGGCGACCAGCTCGTCGTTGTTGCGGCGGACGAACTGCGACCAGGTGAAGTCGGTGTCCTGGTTCTCCGGGCCGGCGACGGCCAGGTAGTAGCGCAGCGCGTCCGGGTCGTATCGGGAGAGCACGTCCCCGACGTAGATGACCACGTTGCGCGACGAGGAGAACTTCCGGCCCTCCATGGTCAGGAACTCGCTCGAGACGATCTCGTACGGCCGATCCAGCGCGCCGAGCTCGCCCGGCGCACCGCCGTGGGCGCCGATCCCGGAGTAGCCGAACAGGATCGCCGGCCAGATCTCGGCATGGAAGACGATGTTGTCCTTCCCCATGAAGTAGTACGCGCGCGCATCGTCGGTGCCCTGCCAGAACGGGCGCCACGCATCGCGATCGCCGGTGCGTGCCGCCCACTCGATGGACGCCGACAGGTAGCCGATCACGGCGTCGAACCAGACGTAGATCTTCTTGTCCGGGCGGTCGCGCCACCCGGGCAGCGGAACCGGGACGCCCCAGTCCAGGTCGCGCGTGATCGCCCGTGGCCTGAGGTCGTCGAGCAGGTTCTGCGAGAAGCGCAGCACGTTCGGCCGCCAGTGCTTCTGCTTGGCCAGCCAGTCGCCGAGCGTCGTCGTGAATGCCGGCAGGTCCAGGAAGTACTGCTCGGTCTCGACGAACTGTGGCATCTCGCCGTTGATCCGGCTGCGCGGATTGATCAGGTCAGCCGGGTCGAGCTGGTTGCCGCAGTTGTCGCACTGGTCGCCGCGCGCGGACTCGTAGCCGCAGATCGGGCAGGTCCCCTCGATGTAGCGGTCGGGCAACGTCCGCCCGGTCGACGGGCTGATCGCACCGAGCTGCTTCTGCGCGAACAGGTACCCGTTCTTCAGCAGTCCCAGGAAGATCTGCTGGGTGACTTGGTAGTGGTTGCGCGTCGTGGTCCGGGTGAACAGGTCGTAGGAGAGGCCGAGCTTCTGCAGGTCGCGGGCGATCACCTCGTTGTACCGGTCGGAGAGCTCGCGCGGCGTGACGCCTTCCCGGTCGGCCTGGACGAGGATCGGCGTGCCGTGCTCGTCGGTGCCGCTGACCATGAGCACCCGGTTGCCCGCCATCCGCTGGTAGCGGCTGAACACATCGGACGGCACGCCGAATCCGGCGACATGCCCGATGTGCCGCGGCCCGTTGGCGTACGGCCAGGCGACCGCGGTGAGGATGTGGGCGCTCATGCAGCCAGCCTAGTGAGCGCCTCATCGCCGATTTACCGGCGCAGAACCGCCGGATCGAGCGTGATCGGGAACGGCTGGTCGAGCTGCAGCGGCGTGCCGGCGCGGGCCGTGGCGGCAAGCCGGTACGCGCCGGCGTCCAGCACGAAGACCTCGATGTACGGCTCACCCTCGAGATCAGCCCGCCAGTAATGCGGCACCCCGGCCGCGGCCAGCGCGGACGGCTTGATGATCCGGTCCACCGACCGCGACGACGGCGATGTAACTTCGACGGCCAGCACGAGGTCGACGGCGTGTAACGGTCCCTTCGGTTTGTATCCGTCCGCCTGGATGACGACGATGTCCGGCTCGAACACGTTGCGCCCCAAGTCGACATCGAGTTCGGGCAAGACGACGAGCTCCGCAGGTGCGGCGGCGCGCAGCTCCGTGGCTAGTGTCAGGGCCGCATATTGATGCGGCGGGCTTGGCTTCGGCGACACGACAAGGCTCCCCTCGACGACCTCGTAGCCCCTGGTGTCGCCGGGCAGTGCGGCAAGGTCGGTGTAGGTCCACTCTGTGCCCGCGGGTGCACGCGTAGCCAACCCGCGCGGTTCGACGGCCAGCGCCTCACTCATGTGGTCACCTCCGGCGTCCAGTCTGCCTGCGATCGTGACGCAGGGGTACGACGGTTTCAGCTCTTGGCGGCGACGACGGCGTCGAAGACCGCACGCTTGGGCACGCCGCGCTCGGTGGCCACCGCGGCGATCGCCGCTTTGCGCGGCTCGCCGGCCGCTTCGCGCGCGACCACCGCGGCGGCCAGTTCGGCCGGCGTCACCGCTGCCGTGATCACCGGTGCGCCGCCGACCACCAGCGTGATCTCGCCGCGCGCGTCGCTGTCGCCCGCCCAGCCCGCCAACTCGCCCAGCGGCCCGCGCCGCACCTGCTCGTAGGTCTTGGTGAGCTCGCGGCAGACGGCGGCGGGCCGGTCGGCGCCGAACGCCTCGGCGAGGTCGGCGAGGGTCGTCGCCAGCCGGTGCGGCGCCTCGAAGAACACCAGCGTGCGCGGTTCGCGGGCCAGCGCGGCCAGCGCTCGCCGGCGCTCCCCCGACCGGCGCGGCGGGAACCCTTCGAAGCAGAACCGGTCGACCGGCAGGCCGGAGACGGCGAGCGCCGCGGTGACCGCGGACGGGCCGGGCAGCACCGTGACGGGCAAGCCGTCGGCCACGGCCGCGGCGACCAGCCGGTAGCCGGGGTCGGACACGGACGGCATCCCGGCGTCGGTGACCACCAGCACGTCCTGCCCTGCGCGCAGCGCAGCCAACAGGGACGGCAGCCGGGCGCTCTCGTTCGCGTCGTAGAAGGACACGACCCGGCCGGACGGGCGTACGCCCAGATCGGCACAGAGCCGCCGCAGCCGGCGGGTGTCCTCGGCGGCGATCACCGGCGTCTCGGCCAGCGCGGCGGCCAGCCGCGGCGAGGCATCCCCCGCGTCCCCCAGCGGAGTGCCGGCCAGGACGACGCGGCCCGGGGCACTCACGAGCAGACCTTACGATCGGGCCCGTGACGGCGACAGTGCAGGCGAACCCGCCCGCCGTCGACCTCTCGCCGCAGCCGCAAGGGCCGGTGCCGCCGGCCTTGCGCCCGTGGCATGATCCCTCGCCGCGGGTGGGCTGGGTGATCGCCGCGGTCGTGACCGCCGTCGCCGCCTTCACCCGGCTCTGGGCCATTGGCTGGCCGCCCGGCAACCAGTTCGACGAGGTGTACTACCACACCGAGTCCGACGAGCTTCTCCGCTTCGGCTACGAGGACAACCGCGGCTACATGTTCATCGTGCATCCGCCGCTGGGTAAGTGGCTGATCGCGATTCCGCAGTGGCTCACAGGCAATCACGGCGAGGTCGGGTGGCGGCTCGGGTCAGCGATCGCTGGCATCGTCGCGGTCTTGCTGCTGACCCGCATCGCGCGTCGGATGTTGCGCTCCAACGTGCTCGGCGGCATCGCCGGCCTGCTGCTCGCGCTCGACGGCGTGTCGGTGGTGCAGTCCCGGGTCGCGCTGCTCGACATCTTCCTGCAGGTGTTCATCGTCGCGGGGTTCGGCGCACTGGTGCTCGACCGCGAACAGGTGCGCGGCCGCCTCGCCCTGCTGCTGGCGGACGGCGCCGATCTGGCCGACGGCGCGCCGACGCTCGGGCCACGGCCGTGGCGGCTCGTCGCCGGGGTGATGTTCGGCCTGGCCAACGCGGTCAAGTGGACCGCCCTGTCGTTCTTCGTCGCCTTCGTGATCCTCAGCCTGTGGTGGGACCGTGGCGCGCTGAAGTCGGCCGGCGTCCAGGCGTCCTGGCGGGCGGCGGCGCGCCGCTCGTGGCTGCCTGCAATCGGCTCGTTCGTTGTGGCGCCGCTCGGCGCGTATCTGCTGTCCTGGCTGGGCTGGTTCGCCGGGGAGAACTCCTGGGGACGGCACTGGGCGGACAGCCACCCGAGCGCCACCCGGTTGAACATCCTCGGCCTGCGCATCCCGTTCAACTGGGGCTTCCTGCCCAACGCGATCCGCTCGCTCGGCGCGTATCACCTGGACGCGTACCGCTTCCACGAGGGACTGGACAGCGGCCACCCGTACGCGTCCAAGCCGTGGAGCTGGCTGATCCTCGGCCGGCCGGTCGACTACTACTACGCGGGTAGCGGCGTGCACGGATGCGGCTCGTCGAGTTGCTCGCGAGAGTTGCTGCTCATCGGCACACCGCTGATGTGGTGGGCATTCCTGCCGGCGCTGGTGTGGCTGGCCTGGCACTGGTTCACGACCCGCGACTGGCGGGCCGCCGCGGTCTGGGTCGCGTTCGCAGCCGGTTGGGGTGTGTGGTTCCAGGACCCGAAGCGGACGATGTTCCTCTTCTACATGACTCCCCTGGTGCCGTTCCTCATCCTCGGCGTGACGCTCGCTCTGGGGGTGATGCTCGGGCCGGCGCTGACGCGGGCGGCCAGCTTCGCCGCCGAGCGCCGCCGGATCTGGGGCGCGTTCGGGGTCTCGGCCTACCTCGGACTGGTGATCGCCGACTTTGTCTGGATGTGGCCGCTGTTCACCGGCGGCATGCTCACCTACAGCGAGTGGAACATGCATATGTGGTTCCCGTCCTGGGTGTAGAACGGGCACAAACTGTCGACAGACGCCTCGGGGAGTGATGCTGCGATGTTCTATCCGCTGACGGTGCGCGACTTTCTCGACCGGGCCGAGGCCGTCTACGGCGAGCGGGTCGCCGTCGTCGACGAGCCCGACCAGCCGGCGCAGAGCCTCGGCGAGCTCACCTACCGGCAGTTCGCCACGCTCGCCCGGGCGCAGGCCGCTCGCCTCGACCAGCTCGGCGTGCCGGTCGGCGGCCGGGTTGCGGTGATCTCGCAGAACTCCGCCCGCCTGCTGACGTCCTTCTTCGGTGTGTCGGGATGGGGACGCATCCTCGTGCCGATCAACTTCCGGCTGGCCGAGCCGGAGATCACCTACATCGTCGAGCACTCCGGCGCTGAGGTGGTCTTTGCCGACCCGTCCCGCAAGGACGTTCTCGACGCCCTGGACAGCTCGGTCGCACCGCACCGGTTTGTCTTGGGCGACGAGGACGCGTTGTACCTGCACGAGACCGAGCCACGGGAATGGGCGGAGCCCGACGAGGGTGCGACGGCGTCGATCAACTACACGTCCGGTACGACGGCCCGTCCCAAGGGTGTACAGCTGACTCACCGCAACCTCTGGCTGAATGCAACGGTGTTAGGTCTGCACACGACGATCAGCGATCGCGACGTGCTGCTGCATACCTTGCCGATGTTCCACTGCAACGGCTGGGGGATGCCCTACGGCATCACCGGCGTCGGCGGCCAGCACATCGTGCTCCGCCAGGTCGACGGCACGGAGATCCTGCGCCGGGTGCAGCGGCACGGCGTGACGCTGATGTGCGCCGCACCGGCCGTCGTCAACGCCGCACTCGAAGCCGCCACGACCTGGGATGGCCCCATCCCCGGGCGGGACCGCGTCCGCATCGTGGTGGCCGGCGCTCCCCCACCGTCGCGCACGATCGAACGGGTGCTCACCGAGCTGGGTTGGGAGTTCATCCAGATCTACGGTCTCACCGAGACCGCGCCGCTGGTCACCGTCAACCGGCTGCGCGGCGAGTGGGACGAGCTGCCGACCCGTGAGCAGGCGCGGCGGCTGCTGCGCGCCGGCGGCCCGTCGCTCGGCGTTCGGGTGGCCGTGGACGTCGACGGCGAGGTGCTCACCGCGTCCAACCACAATCTGGCGGGCTACTGGAACCAGCCCGACGAAACGGCGAAGGCGCAGGCCGGCGGCTGGTTCCACACCGGCGACGGCGGCCAGATCGACGACGACGGATACCTCACCATCACCGACCGGAAGAAGGACGTGATCATCTCGGGTGGTGAGAACGTCTCGTCGATCGAGGTCGAGGACGCGCTGACGTCGCATCCGGCGGTGCGTGAGGCCGCCGTCATCGGCATTCCGGACCAGAAGTGGGGCGAGCTGGTGACCGGTCTGGTGGTCACCGCCGGCGCACCGGTCACGGCCGAGGAGCTGATCGAGCACTGCCGGGCCTCGCTCGCCGGCTACAAGTGCCCGAAACGCATCGAGTTCGTCGACACCTTGCCGCGGACGGCCACCGGCAAACTGCAGAAGTTCAAGATGCGCGAACCGTATTGGGTCGGGCGCGAGCGTCAGGTGCACTGACCGCGCGCGGCAACGGCTTGCGGGCGGAACACGGCCGGTTCCGGCGCTACTCGGGGTCCGTGGAGATCGTTATCTCGGCCAGCGAGGTGAGGGCGGCGATCGCCGAGCCGCGGGCACCGGCCATGTCCAGGTCCGCCACCAGCGCCAGCGTGGTCGCGGCGTACTGCTCCTCGCGCAGCGTGGTATTGCTCCGCACGGTGTCGAGGAACCAGCGGCGCAGTTCGGGCGTAGTCTCCACGACGCCGCCGCCGAGGAAGTACGCGTCCGGGTCGGTGAAGTTGGCCGCGATGGTGAACAGCCGGCCAAGCGCCATCGCCTGCTGGGTGAGAATGCCGCGGGCCATCGCGTCGCCCCGCTCGGCGTAGGAGCGGACCTGCCGGGCAGCCTGCCCGATCGAGGACATCCGATGCAGCTCGTGGTCGGGGTATCGGCCGAGCCAGAACGGCAGCAGATTCTTCTCGATGCCCGTCAGCGAGGCGACGCTTTCGGCGTCCCCTTCGAAGCCGCAGTTGCACTGGGGCATCGGCTGACCGTCTTCGAGCAGGCCGTACATCGGGATGTGCACGTGGCCCAGCTCTCCCGCCATCCCGGCCCCGCCTTTGACCACCTGCCCCGACACGATGACCCCGCCACCGAGCCCGGTGCCCACGATGGCCGACACCGACGACGCGTCGAGCGCGCGGGCGCCGAAGAAGGTGTGGTGCGCGTAGAGGGCGGCCGCGTTCCCGTCGTTGTTGTAGATAACCGGCAGCTGCAGCCGCTCCTCCAACGCCGTGCGGAAGTCGAAGCCGCGCCAGGCCGGAGCGGAGAAGTTGGTCGCGCCGCGCGAGGAGATGACGCCTGCCGCACTGGTGGGGCCCGGTGTGTCGAACCCGACCGCGCGCACCGCCGACCTGGGCGTGTCGGTCAGCGCGAGGACGCTGTGGAACGCCGCCACGAGCGCGTCCAGCGCGACCTCCGGCCCCTCGTGGACGAGCGAGGCGTTCTCCACGAGGCGATCCACCAGGAAGTGCCCGCGTGCGTCGAGCACCGTCGCGTTATTGCTCGTCCCACCGTTGTCCAAACCAACGACGACCCACTCGTTCACATGCCTCGCCTCCGTGCGCAGCGTAGAGCCCTAGGATCAAGTGGCAGAGTCTGCACCGTGCGAGGCGTGGTCCGAGGCGTCCGGTCAACGTGACCGGTTGGCAGGACGCGCTCGTCCTCGTCGCCGGCATCGCCGCCGGCACGATCAACACGGTCGTGGGCTCCGGGACGCTGATCACCTTCCCGGCTCTGCTGGGCGTCGGCCTGCCGCCGGTGACGGCGAACGTGTCGAACACGGTCGGGCTCTTCCCCGGTTCGTTCGTCGGCGCCTACGGCTACCGACGCGAGCTGGCGGGCCAACGGGCACGAGCGGTCCGGCTCGGCGTCGCGTCGGTGATCGGCGGTATCGCGGGCGCTGTGCTGCTGCTCGTCCTGCCGCCGGCAGCGTTCAAGGCCGTGGTGCCGGCTCTGATTATCCTGGCCCTGCTGCTGGTTGTGTTCGGTCCCCGGCTGGCGAAGTTGGTAGAGCGCAGCCGGCACAAGGCGAGCGAGCGGGTCACCCCGCTGCTGTGGCTCATCACGTTGGCTACCGGCGTGTACGGCGGATACTTCGGTGCGGCGCAGGGCGTGCTGCTGATGGGCTTCTTCGGCCTGTTGCTCGACGAGCACGTGCAGCGACAGAACGCGTTGAAGAACGTGCTGGCCGGCCTGGTCAACTTCGTCGCCGCGATCGTGTTCATGATCACCGCACATGTCGACTGGGTTGCTGCGGGGCTGGTCGCGATCGGTTCGATGATTGGTGGGGTGCTGGGTGCGCGCATCGGCCGGCGGCTGCCACCGAACGTGCTGCGGGGCGTGATCATCGTCATCGGCGTGGTCGCGGTCGTGAAGCTGCTCGCCTGACCCGCCTCGTCGCCTCAGCGCCTGGGTGCGCATCTCCGATTCTTGATGTTGGACTTGTGGCGGATATTCGACCACGAGTCCAACATCAGACCCGAGCCAGGACCCGTCGGGCAGGCCGTAACCTGGCCGGATGGATCGCGTCGCGGTCGTCACCGGCGCCGGCAGCGGGCTCGGCCGGGAAATCGCCATCGCGCTCGCCGGATGTGCGTTCCGGGTGGCGTTGCTCGGGCGCCGCGCCGCCGCGTTGCAGGAAACCGCCGGGCGGATCCAGGCCGAGACACTGGCGTTGCCGACGGACGTCACCAGCGAGACAGCGGTGGCGAGCGCATTCGACGCGATCACGGGCAGCTGGCAGCGGGTGGACCTGCTGGTCAACAACGCCGGCACCTTCGGTCCCAGCGGCGAACCCGACGAGCTCAGCATCGATGACTGGCGTGCCGTGGTGGACGTCAACCTCACCGGGGCGTTCCTGTGCGCGCGCATCGCCTTCGCGATCATGAAGCGGCAGCAGCCCTCCGGCGGCCGGATCATCAACAACGGCTCGATCTCGGCGCACTCGCCCAGGCCGGGAAGCATCGCCTACACCGCGACGAAGCACGCGATCACCGGGCTCACCAAGTCGCTGGCGCTCGACGGTCGACGGCATTCCATCGCCGCCGGCCAGATCGACATCGGCAACGCCGCGACCGACCTCACCGCCGGCTTTGCCGCCGGGGTACGCCAGGCCGACGGATCGCTTCGAGCAGAGCCGACATTCGACGCTCGCCGGGTGGCTGACCTGGTGGCGCACCTGGCCGTGCTGCCGCTCGACGTCAACGTCCCGTTCGTGACCATCGTCGCCACCGGGATGCCGTACCTCGGCCGCGGCTGAGCCGTGGCAGGCGGTCGCATCGCAGCACGCGGTGCGAACACCCGCACCTGGGCTAACTCTCCGCCAGCACGGGGCCTGACTCCGGCGCCGAATGCGGCTATTCTCGGTACGCGTCTTCTGCATGATGGAATTGGGCTAGCGGGGGCTGGGACGCAGCGACGCGATCACCAACGACGAGCGTCGCCGCATCGGGTCGGAGGACCAGGTGACGAAGGCTGGCAATACCGAGAGTGCCGGGGGCATACAGTCTGTCGGGCGTGCCTTCAAGATCCTCGAGACGCTCGCCGGCGCAGGCGGCGCGTTGTCGCTGTCCGAACTCGCCGCGGCCCTCGGCTGGCCGGCCGCGAGCGTGCACCGCTTCGTGCGCACGCTGGTGGCGCTCGACTACGTGCGGCAGGACTCGGCCCGCCGGTATGCCCTCGGGCCCGGCCTCATCGTGCTCGGCGACAGCGCGGCGCGCCAGTTCGGCATCTGGGCGAGCCCGGTGCTCGCCGGCCTGGTCGACACGATCGGCGAGTCGGCGAACATGGCCATCCTGGAAGGCGCACACGCGCTGTACGTCGCGCAGGTGGCCGGCCGGCATGCCATGCGAATGTTCACCGAGGTCGGACGGCGGGTCCCGTTGCATTCGACCGGCGTGGGCAAGGCCCTGCTGGCGCAGTTGCCGGAGGGTGAGGCCGCCGCCGTGCTGCGGATGGCCGGCATGCCGACCATCACCGGCAACACGGTGACCCAGCCGGACGTCCTTGTGCGGGAGCTCTCCGCCGGGCGTGCGCTCGGCTACCAGACCGACACCGGAGAGCAGGAGCTCGGGGTGTCCTGCGTGGCCGTCCCGGTGCCCGGAGCTCCGGCGCTGACCGCCATCTCGTTCTCCGGGCCGACCCCGCGGATGACCCCGGATGTCACGCGCCGAGCAGCGGCGGCACTGCGCTGCGCTGCCCAGACGATGGCGGACCGGTTTGCCGCGCAGCGCCCAGCCGCGGGCTAGCGAGCGCGCTAGCGAGCGCACTTGCTTGCCAGCACCCTTGACGCCCCTACACGGCGCGACCTAGCGTGTCGCCCAGTGGTATCGCAATTCCGCATGCTGCCAGATCAGGGCGGAAGCATGGCTATGGCGCTGCTGAACGATCTCAACCGCGATGGCGTGAGTCAGGCGGTAGACCAGCTGGCGGCCTGCAACGCCTCCCGCCGTTGGCTGGACGCCGTCGTCGCCGAGCGGCCGTACGCGACGGCCGAGGAGTTGCTGGCCACGGCTGAGCGAGCGGCCCGGGAGCTGGAGTGGGATGACGTGCGGCAGGCGCTCGATGCCCATCCGCGAATCGGCGATCGTGCGCCGGGTGAGGGCCGGGAAGCATCGTGGTCGCGCCGCGAGCAGTCGTCGGTCGGCGCGGCTGACGCGCAGGTCCGCGACGCGCTGGCCGAGGGCAACGCCGAGTACGAGCGGCGGTTCGGGCAGGTGTTCCTGATCCGGGCCGCGGGCCGCAGCCCCGAGGAGATGCTGAGAGAACTGCGCCGCCGGCTGGACAATGACGAGCCCACCGAGCGGGCCGAGGTCACCGAGCAACTCGCGCAGATTACCCGGTTGCGAGTCGAGAGGTTGCTGGCCGAGTGACGCTGTCGACGCACGTGCTAGACGCCAGCCGCGGACGTGCCGCCGTCGACGTCCCGGTGTCCTTGGACTGCCTGGTCGAGGGCTCCTGGCAGCGCGTCGGCTCTGCTGTGACCGACGAGGATGGCCGCTGCTCGGCCATGGCCCCCGACGGCCTGGAGCAGGCCGTTTACCGGCTCGTCTTCGACACCGGTGCCTACTTCGCCGCCACTGGGGTGAGCGGGTTCTACCCGGAGGTTTCGGTGGTGTTCGACGTGACCGAGCCAGAACGTCATCACCATGTCCCGTTGCTGCTGTCCCCGTTCGCCTACTCCACCTACCGAGGGAGCTGATCTCATGGGCGTCACCCTGGGCCACAACCAGTACGGAAAGGCGGAAACCCGGGTCGTTCGGGTCTTCCGGGATTCCGAGCCGCACGAGATCGTCGACTACAACGTCAGCGTCGCGCTCGTCGGCGACTTCGCCGACGTCCACCTGACCGGCGACAACTCCAACTGCCTGACGACCGACGCGACCAAGAACACGGTCAACGCCTTCGCCAAAGAGGCCGGCGACGCGGCCCGGCAGCCGGAGTCGTTCGGGATCGCACTTGCGAAACACTTCGTCGACGACGTGGCGCAGGTGAGCCGCGCGCGGATAAGGCTCGAGCAGTACCCGTGGGACCGGCTCGAGTCGGACGGCTCGCCGAACCCGCACGCGTTCGCCCGGCGCGGCTCCTACATCCGCACGGCCACCGTGACCTACGACGGCAGCGAGGTATGGGTGGTTTCCGGCATCAGCGATCTCGTCGTCCTCAAGACCACCGACTCGGAGTTCCACTCCTTCTACCAGGACAAGTACACGACGCTGGAACCGACCACCGACCGGATCATGGCGACGTCGGTGACGGCGCAGTGGCTGCACACCGACCAGGACGTGGACTGGAACGAGTCCTACCAGCGGGTGCTCGCCACGATGAGCGGCACCTTCGCGGGCCATTACAGCTACGCCTTGCAGCAGACGATGTACGCGATGGGTGAGGCGATCATCGACGAGCAGCCCGAGATCGCCGAGGTGCGGTTCTCGCTGCCGAACAAGCACCACTTCGTGATCGACCTCGCCCGGTTCGGTGTCGAGAACAAGAACGAGGTCTTCCACGCCGACGACCGGCCCTACGGCCTCATCGAAGGAACCGTTCGGCGTGACGACGCGCCGGATCCGGGGTCGGCTGCCTTCGATCCCGGCCAGGGCTGGTAACGCACCGGCGACCCGCACGACGGCGGGAGACGATCACCCGGGCTCGACCGGGCCAGGAGTCAGCCGGATCGGCTAGGAGGCGAGAACGCCGATGAGCAAGTTTGCCGCAGTGTTCCGACCACACGTGATCGGTGGCCCCGCAGATCCGGGTGAGACGCACCCGGTCAACGAGCTGCTGCCGCCCGCCCGGATGTTCATCTACGGGCTGCAGCACGTGATGAGCATGTACGCCGGCGTGATCGCGGTTCCATTGATCATCGCCGGCGCGCTGAAGCTGCCGTTCGCCGACACCGCCTACTTGCTGACCGCGGCCGTGTTCGTGTCCGGCCTCGCGACGCTGCTGCAGACGATCGGCATCGGTCCCATCGGCGCCCGGCTGCCGTTGGTGCAGGGCACGTCGTTCGCCGCGGTCGCGTCGATGCTCGCGATCGGCAAGAGCGCCGGAGGTGGCCGTCCCGGCCTGGTCACGATCTTCGGTGCGGTGATCATCGGCGGCGTGGTGGGCTTCGTCCTCGCGCCGATGTTCAACCGGCTGCTGCATTACTTCCCGCCCGTGGTCACCGGCTCGGTCATCACGGTGATCGGCCTGTCGCTGCTGCCCGTCGCCATCGAGTGGGCGGCCGGCGGGCTGGGCAACCCCGGCTTCGGGGATCCGTCCAATGTCGGGCTCGCAGCGCTCACCCTGCTCATCATCATGCTGATCTACCGGTTCCTGCCCGGCTTCGTCAGCCGCATTGCCATCCTGCTCGGGTTGATCATCGGCGCGCTCGTCGCCTGGCCGCTCGGGAAGACCGACTTCAGCAACGTCGGTTCGACCAGGTGGTTCCAGGCACCGGACCCGTTCCACTTCGGCAATCCCGTATTCAACGGCGCCGCGATCGGCTCCATGATCATCGTTGCTCTCGTGATCATGGTGGAGACGACGGCGGACATCCTGGCGGTCGGCGAGGTGGTCGGGCACCCGGCCTCCGGCAAGACGGTCGCCAACGGGCTGCGCGCCGACATGGCATCCACCGCGGTCTCCGGCGGCCTGCTGAACTCGTTCTCCGCCAGCGCGTTCGCACAGAACGTGGGCCTGGTCGCCGTCACCGGTATCAAGAGCCGGTTCGTCGTCTCGGCCGGCGGCGTCATCCTCGTCGTGCTCGGCTTGGTCCCGCGGCTCGGCGCCATCGTGGCCGATCTGCCGCTGCCGGTGCTCGGCGGTGCCGGGCTGGTGCTGTTCGCGACGGTGGCCGCGAGCGGTATCCGCACCCTGGGTCGGGTCAACTTCGAGGGCAACTCGAACCTCGTGATCGTCGCGGTCTCCATCGGTGTCGGCATCATCCCGATCGCCGTGAGCAACTTCTACGACAAGTTCCCGGTTTGGTTCCAGACCATCTTCAACTCTGGGATCAGCTCCGCGGCGCTGGTCGCGGTGGTGCTGAACATCGTGTTCAACGTGGTCGGCCGCAAGGACAAGGAAGCGCCGATCTTCGCCGAGGCGCCCCCGCCGGGGGTCACACCGGCCGAGGACGTCCTCGGCGGTGCGGAGCCCGGGCACGGGTACCACCACCGGCCGCCCGAGCACCCGGCCGCGCCCGAAGCGGGCCGGGCCGCTTCCCCCACCCCGTTCCACGAGTAAAGACGAGTAAGAACAGTGCTGTGGCGGCGGGGGCGTACGGCGCCGCCGAGCCGAGCGGTAGTCTGCCCGCGTCCGCCGGGCCGCAGAGGAGAGAAGCCATGTCCGAGCAGCTGGATCTGGACACCGTCGAGACCCGCGAGTGGATCGACGCGCTGGACTCCGTCACCGAGTTCGAAGGTGCCGAACGGGCGGGATTCCTGGTGCGCGAACTGTTCACCGAGGCTCACCGCATCGGAGTGCCGGTGCCGTACTCGGCGAACACTCCGTATCTGAACACCATTCCACCGGACAAGGAACCGGCGTATCCGGGTGATCTCGCACTGGAGCGGCGGATCCGCTCGCTGTCCCGGTGGAACGCGGTGGCGATCGTGCTGCGCGCGAACAAGGAGAGCTCGGAGCTGGGCGGTCACATCGCGAGCTACCAGTCCCTGGCGACCCTGTTCGACGTCGGCTACCAGCACTTCTGGCATGCGCCGAACGACTCGCACGGCGGCGATCTGGTGCTCATTCAGGGTCACTCCTCCCCAGGCATCTACGCCCGCGCGTTCCTCGAAGGCCGGCTCTCCGAGGAGCAGCTGCTCGATTTCCGGGAAGAGGTCGGCGGCCACGGGCTGTCCTCCTACCCGCATCCCTGGCTCATGCCCGAGTTCTGGCAGTTCCCGACCGTGTCGATGGGGCTGGGCCCGCTCATGGCGATCTACCAGGCCCGGTTCCTGAAGTATCTGCACTCCCGCGGCTTGGCGAATACGGCGGACCGTCATGTCTGGGCATTCCTCGGCGACGGCGAGATGGACGAGCCGGAGTCCTCGGGTGCGCTCTCGCTGGCGGGCCGGGAACGCCTGGATAACTTGATCTTCGTGGTGAACTGCAACCTGCAGCGCCTGGACGGTCCGGTCCGCGGCAACGGAAAGATCATCCAGGAGCTGGAAGCGCTGTTCCGTGGCGCTGGCTGGAACGTGATCAAAGCGATTTGGGGATCGGGGTGGGATCCGCTGATCGCCGCGGACAAGACCGGGCTGTTGCTCAAGCGGATGGAGGAGTGCGTCGACGGCGAGTACCAGGACTTCAAGTCGAAGAACGGTGCCTACGTCCGTCAGCACTTCTTCGGCCGATACCCGGAACTGCTCGACATGGTCGCGCACATGTCCGACGACGAGATCTGGGCGCTGTCGCGCGGCGGCCACGACCCACGCAAGATCTACGCCGCCTACGCCGCCGCGGTCGCGCATACCGGCCAGCCGACGGTGATCCTCGCCAAGACCGTCAAGGGGTACGGAATGGGCGAGGCCGGCGAGGGACAGAACATCACCCACCAGCAGAAGAAGATGGGCTACGAGGCGCTGCGTGCCTTCCGTGACCGGTTCGAGCTTCCGGTACCGGACGAGCAGCTCGACGCGGTGCCGTTCCTTCGGCCGCCGGACGACAGCCCCGAGCTCTCTTACCTGCGCGCGAACCGGACGCGCCTCGGCGGAACGATGCCGTCGCGCAGGCCCAAATCATTGCAGGCGCTGCCGGTGCCCGACGTCTCCGCGTTCGACGCGCAGCTGAAGGACACCGGCGACCGGCAGATCTCGACCACGATGGCCTTCGTGCGGATCTTGAACGCGCTGATGCGGGACAAGAAGATCGGCAAGCACGTCGTGCCGATCGTTCCGGACGAGTCGCGAACCTTCGGCATGGAGGGCATGTTCCGCCAGTTCGGCATCTGGTCGCAGCTCGGGCAGCTGTACCAGCCGGAGGACGCCAACCAGCTGATGTACTACAAGGAGGATCAGGGCGGCCAGGTGCTGCAGGAGGGCATCAACGAACCGGGCGGGATGGCGTCGTGGATGGCCGCGGCCACCTCGTACAGCGTCTCCGACACGCCGATGATCCCGTTCTTCATCTACTACTCGATGTTCGGGTTCCAGCGCTTCGGCGACCTGGCCTGGGCCGCCGGTGACTCGCGCGCCCGCGGGTTCCTGCTCGGCGGCACCGCCGGGCGGACCACGCTCAACGGCGAGGGCCTGCAGCACGAGGATGGGCACAGCCACGTCCAGTCCTCGATCATCCCGAACTGCGTGTCCTACGACCCGACTTTCTCCTACGAGGTCGCGGTGATCATCGCCGACGGGCTGCGCCGGATGTACGCCGAGCAGGAGGACGTTTACTACTACATCACCCTGATGAACGAGAACTACGTCCATCCGGCGATGCCCGAGGGCGCGCAAGAGGGCATCACCAAGGGGATGTACCTGTTCCGCGAGGGGCGCGCCAGGAAGGGTCGGCCGCGCGTGCAGCTGATGGGCAGCGGCACGATCCTGCGCGAGGTCATCGCCGGCGCCGACCTGCTCGCCGAGGACTTCGACGTGGCGAGTGACATCTGGAGCTGCCCGAGCTTCACCGAGCTGGCCCGGGAGGGCACCGCGGCGCACCGCTGGAACATGCTGCACCCGTCCGAGCCGCGCCGCGCCAGCTACGTCGAGAGCCAGCTCGCCGGCCGGCCGGGCGGCCCCGTCGTCGCATCGACGGACTACGTGCGCACCTTCGCCGAGCAGATCCGCCCCTTCGTCAAGCGTCCCTACCGGGTGCTGGGCACCGACGGGTTCGGCCGGTCGGACTACCGGGTTCGGCTGCGGCAGTTCTTCGAGGTCGACCGGCACTACGTTGCCGTCGCCGCGCTGTCGGCGCTCGCCGAAGAAGATGCGGTGCCGGCATCGGTCGTCGCCGACGCAATCGCCAAGTACGGCATCGATCCGGAGAAGCCCAACCCGGTCACCGTCTGATCGAAGGGGTAGCACATGGCAGCCGCAACCGAGGTAAAGATCCCCGACATCGGCAACTTCGCCGACGTTCCGATCATCGAGATCCACGTCGGCAAGGGCGACCGGGTCAACGCCGAGGATCCGCTGGTGACCCTCGAGTCGGACAAGGCGACGATGGACGTGCCCAGCCCCGTCGACGGATCGGTGGTCGACGTCCTGGTCAACGTCGGCGACCAGGTCAGCGAAGGCACGCCGATCATGCTGGTGGAATCCGGAGATGGCGCGCTCACCACGCCGCCGTCCCTGGTCGAACAGCAGGAACCGGAGACGGCCGCGCCCGTTCCGGTCGTCGCGCCGCCCCCGGCCCCCGCCCCCGCGCCGGCCGCTGCCACAGGTCCCGCGGCCGCCGATCATGTCGGCGTGCACGCCGGTCCGAGCGTGCGCCGCACCGCGCGCGAATTGGGCGTCGATCTCGCCACGATCACCGGAAGCGGCCCGAAAGGGCGGATCACCAAGGACGACCTGCTGGCGGTGCTCAAGGGACCCGCGGCCGCCGCACCGGCTGTCCCGGCCGCAGCCGCCGGTATCCCGGAGATTCCACCGCAGGACTTCGCCCAGTTCGGCCCGGTCCACACCCGGCCGCTGTCGCGGATCAAGAGACTGTCCGGACCGTTCCTGCATCGGTCGTGGTTGAACGTCCCACACGTCACCCAGAACGACGAGGCCGACATCACCGATCTGGAGGCCTACCGCAAGCGGCTCGATGCCGAGGGGAAGGCCGCGCCGGAGCCGTACCGCGTCACCCTGCTGGCGTTCCTGGTGAAGGCCGTCGTATCGGCGCTCAAGCAGTTCCCCGAATTCAACAGCTCCCTCTCCCCGGAGAAGGACGCGCTGATCGTCAAGGACTACTACCACATCGGGATCGCGGTCGACACCCCCGACGGGCTCGTGGTTCCGGTGGTGCGCGACGCCGACCGCAAGGGCATCCTCGAGCTGTCCCGCGAGTTCGGCACGGTCTCCGCCAAGGCACGGGAGGGAAAGCTCTCCCCCGCCGACCTGACCGGCGGCACGTTCACCATCTCCAGCCTGGGCGGCATCGGAGGGACATCGTTCACGCCGATCGTCAACGCCCCCGAGGTCGCCATCCTCGGCGTGGTGCGGTCGCGGATGACGCCGGTGTGGAACGGCACCGAGTTCGTCCCGCGACTCATGCTGCCGATCTCACTCTCCTACGACCACCGGGTCATCGACGGGGCGCTGGCCGCACGATTCGCCCGGCAGCTGTGCCATCTGCTCGAAGACGACCGCCGCCTCCTTCTCTAGGGAGCTCGCCGCATGACCACGCAGGAGATCACCATCCCGGACATCGGCAACTTCACCGACGTCCCGGTAATCGAGGTCCACGTCCAGCCCGGGGACGTCGTGGCCGCAGAGGATCCGCTGATCACGCTGGAGTCGGACAAGGCGACGATGGACGTGCCGGCACCCGTCGCGGGCACGGTGACGCAGCTGGGGGTTGCCGTCGGCGACACCGTGTCCCAGGGCACGGTGATCATGATGGTCGACACCGCCGGTTCTGCGGGTACCGCACCGAAGGAGCGGGTCCGGGAAGACGCCGAGCCGACCGCGGAAGGCCCGGCAAGCTACGGTTCACCGAGCGGCGTCTACGACCGCGTCGAGGTCGTCGTGCCCGATATCGGCAACTTCACCGACGTCCCGATCATCGAGGTGCATGTCCGCCCAGGTGACACGGTGGCGGCCGAAGACCCGTTGGTCACCCTCGAGTCCGACAAGGCCACGATGGACGTGCCCGCCCCGGCGGCGGGTGTGCTGACCGAGGTTACGGTGACGGTCGGCGACACGGTGTCGGCCGGACACCTGCTCGGCTACCTGCAGACGCCCTCTACCGGCGAGACGACCGCCCCACCGGCCACGACGGCTACCGCGGCGCCGGCACCCCGTCCGCCGGTCACCGAACGCGGCGACATGCACGCCGAGGTCCTCGTGCTCGGCGCAGGTCCGGGCGGCTACACCGCGGCCTTCCGCGCCGCCGATCTCGGCAAGCAGGTGGTCCTCGTCGACGACGGGGCAACGCTGGGCGGGGTCTGCCTCAACGTCGGCTGCATCCCCTCGAAGGCCCTGCTGCACGCCGCGAAGATCATCGCCGAGACGAAGGAGATGGCCGAGCACGGGCTCGCGTTCGGCGCCCCGGCAATCGACGTCGATGCCCTGCGCGGGTGGAAGGACGGCGTCGTCTCGCGGCTCACCGGCGGCCTGGCCGGCCTGGCGGCCCAGCGCAAGGTCAAGACGGTACGCGGTCGAGGCACGTTCCGGTCGCTGAACCAACTGGCGGTGACCACCGATGACGGCGCAACGAGCGTCGTCAGCTTCGACCAGGCGATCATCGCGGCAGGCTCCGAACCGATCACGTTGCCGTTCGTTCCGCACGACGATCCACGCGTGATCGACTCCACCGGCGCACTCGCCGTCGAGGAGATCCCGCGCCGATTGCTCGTCCTCGGCGGCGGGATCATCGGGCTGGAGATGGCCACGGTCTACTACGAACTCGGCTCGGCGGTCACCGTCGTCGAGCTGATGGACCAGCTGATCCCCGGCGCGGACAAGGACATCGTGAACCCGCTCACCAGGCGGATCACCAAACGATACGAGAACATCTTCCTCAAGACCCGCGTCACTGACGTGCAGGCCCGACCGGACGGCCTGCATGTGTCGTTCGAAGGCGGTAAGGCGCCGGCCACCGACGTGTTCGACCGCCTGCTCGTCGCAGTCGGTCGCAAGCCGAGCGGCACGATCATCGGCGCGCAGAACGCCGGAGTGCGCGTCGACGAGCGCGGCTTCATCCCCGTCGACAAGCAGCAGCGCACGAACGTGGCGCACATCTTCGCGATCGGCGACATCGTCGGCCAGCCGATGCTCGCGCACAAGGCGACGCACGAAGGCAAGGTGGCCGCCGAGGTCACGGCCGGCCAGAACTCCTACTTCGACGCCAGGGTGATCCCCTCGGTCGCCTACACCGATCCGGAGGTCGCCTGGGTGGGCATCACCGAGAACGAGGCCAAGGCCGCCGGGGTGGGCTACGGCAAGGGCGTCTTCCCGTGGGCGGCGAGCGGGCGCTCGCTCTCGCTCGGCCGTGACGAGGGGATCACCAAGGTCCTCTTCGACGAGACGACGAACCGGATCATCGGTTGCGGCATCGTGGGACCGAACGCGGGCGACCTGATCGCCGAACCCGCGCTGGCCATCGAAATGGGTGCCGACGCCGCCGACATCGGGCTCACCATCCACCCGCACCCGACGCTCTCCGAGACCGTCGCCATGGCAGCCGAGGCGTTCGAGGGCACGATCACCGACCTGTATCTGCCCAGGAAGAAGTAGCAGCATGGCTGATCGATCCGCGCCACCCTATGAGCTTCTTGCCGACCACGACGGCGGGGTCGTCGCGCGGATCCGGGCCCGCGGCAACGCCGTGCTCGCCACACCGGCGATCAACCGTGGCAGCGCGTTCACCCCTGAACAGCGCCGCGAGCTCGAGCTGGTCGGCCTGCTGCCGCCGATGGTCACGACGCTGGACGGGCAGCTGCGCCGCAGCTACGCGCAGTACAGCGTGCTGAGCGACGACCTCCGCAAGTGGGTGTACCTGGCCGCCCTGCGCGACCGCAACGAAGTTCTGTTCTACCGGCTGCTCTCCGAACACATCTCGGAGATGCTGCCGGTGGTCTACACGCCCACCGTCGGGCTTGCCATCGAACGGTTCAGCCACGAGTTCCGCCGCACCCACGGCGTGTTCCTGGACATCGACCATCCCGAGGACGTTGAGACCGGGCTGCGCAACTTCGGCAAGGGCCCCGAGGACGTGGACCTGCTGGTCGCGACCGACGCGGAGGGCATCCTCGGCATCGGCGACCAGGGCGTCGGGGGGATCGAGATCTCCGTCGGCAAGCTGTCGGTCTACACCGCCGCCGCGGGGCTGCACCCGCACCGGGTGATTCCGGTGGTGCTGGACGTGGGCACGGACAACTTGCAGCTGCTCAACGACGAAATGTACTTGGGCACCCGGCACGCGCGGGTTCGCGGCCAGGCCTACGACGACTTCATCGACGCCTACGTCACCGCCGCCACGAAGCTGTTCCCGCACGCGATGCTGCACTGGGAGGACTTCGGCGCCAGCAACGCCCGGCGCATCCTCGACCGGTACGCCGACACCGTCTGCACGTTCAACGACGACATGCAGGGCACCGCGGCCGTCGTCACTGCTGCCGCCTTCGCGGCCCTACGCGTTACAGGCACCCGCATGCGCGATCAGCGCATCGTCATCCACGGAGCAGGCACCGCCGGACTCGGCGTCGCGGACGTGCTGCGCGACCAGATGGTGCGCGAAGGGCTGTCCGACGAGGAGGCCACCCGCCGATTCTGGGCCCTCGGCCGCTCGGGCCTGCTCACCGACGACAGCGACGGCATGTACGACTTCCAGCGTCCGTACGCCCGGCCCGCCGCCGAGGTCGCCGGCTGGTCCGCGCCCGGAGCCAAGCCGCGCCTCGCCGAGGTCGTGGCGCAGGTGCAGCCGACGATGCTGATCGGCACGTCGACCCAGGCCGGTGCGTTCACCGAGCGCATCGTCCGGCAGATGGCCGAGCATGCCGAGCGGCCGGTCATCATGCCGCTGTCGAACCCCACCTCGCGGTGCGAGGCGCTGCCCGAGGACCTCATTCGATGGACCGACGGTCGCGCCTTGATCGCCACCGGCAGCCCGTTCCCGCCGGTCAAGTACGAGGGCCGCAGCTACCTGATCGCCCAGGCGAACAACGCGCTGATCTTCCCCGGGCTCGGCCTCGGCGTCACCGTGGCACGGGCAACCCGGATCACCGACGGGATGATCGCCGCGGCGGCGGACGCCGTCGCCGACCTGTCCAACGCGGCCACGCCCGGTGCCGCGCTGCTGCCGCCGGTCGCCGACCTGCGCACCGTGTCCGCCGCGGTGGCGATCGCGGTCGCGGTCGCCGCGACGAAGGAGGGTGTCGCCGGCCGGACCATCGACAACCCGATTGACCAGGTGCAGAAAGCGATGTGGCGACCCGACTACCCCCGCGTCGAGGTCGTCCCCGCAGACTCCGGCTACCGCGCAGGGCAGATGACGGAGAACGGTTCATGAGCGACGCAGTGCTGGTGTCCGGTCCGGAGGTGGAGCGGTCGGAGGAGGTCCTGACCGACGGCGCGTTGGGGTTCGTGGCGGAGTTGCATCGCCGGTTTGCGGCGACGCGGCGGGAACTGCTGGCGGCGCGGGCGGCGCGGCGCGCGGAGGTGGCGCGCACCGGCCGGCTGGACTTCCTGGCGGAGACCGCCGAGGTGCGGGCGGACGAGGGGTGGCGGGTGGCCGAGGCGCCGGAGGACCTGCGCCGGCGGCATGTGGAGATCACCGGCCCGACCGACCGGCACATGATGATCAACGCGTTGAACTCCGGCGCGGACGTCTGGCTGGCCGATCTCGAGGACGCGAACACCCCGCACTGGCGCAACGTGATCGGCGGGCAGGTGAACCTGCGCGACGCGATCCGCGGCACCGCGACCTTCACCAGCCCGGACGGGCGGGAGTACCGGCTGCGCAGCGATGCCCGGCTGGCCACCGTCGTGGTCCGCCCGCGCGGCTGGCACCTCGACGAGCGGCATCTGACCGTCGACGGGCAGCCCGCGGTCGGTGCGCTGGTCGACTTCGGGCTGCACTTCTTCCACAACGCCCGCGCGCTGCTCGAGCGGGGGTCGGGGCCGTACTTCTACCTGCCGAAAATGGAAAGCCACCGCGAGGCGCGGCTGTGGAACGACGTGTTCACCGCCGCGCAAACCGCGCTGGGCATCCCGCAGGGCACGATCCGGGCCACCGCGCTGATCGAGACCATCCCCGCCGCGTTCGAGATGGAGGAGATCCTCTTCGAGCTGCGCGAGCACGCCTCCGGGCTCAACGCCGGCCGCTGGGACTACCTGTTCAGCATCATCAAGTACTTCCGCGACGCCGGCCCCGAGTTCGTGCTCCCCGACCGCGGCGCGGTCAGCATGACCGCGCCGTTCATGCGCGCCTACACCGACCTGCTCGTGCGCGCCTGCCACCGCCGCGGCGCGTTCGCGATGGGCGGCATGGCCGCGTTCATTCCCTCCCGCCGCGACCCCGAGGTGAACGAACAGGCGTTCGCCAAGGTCCGCGAGGACAAGCAGCGCGAAGCCCACGACGGGTTCGACGGCTCCTGGGTGGCCCACCCGGATCTCGTCCCGATCTGTGCCGAGGTCTTCGCCGAGCAGCTGCAAGGCGCGGACAACCAGCTCGACCGGCTCCGCGACGACGTCACGCCCAACCCCGCCGCGCTGATCGACCTGCGCGGCGTCGACGGCGCCGTGACCAGCGCCGGGCTGCGGCTCAACGTCGACGTCGGCGTCCGCTACCTCGCCTCCTGGCTATCCGGCAACGGCGCCGCCGCCATCCACAACCTGATGGAAGACGCGGCCACCGCCGAGATCTCCCGCTCGCAGGTCTGGCAATGGGTGCACGCCAAAACCCCTCTCGCCGACACCGGCGCCATCATCACACCCGAGCTCGTCCGCGCGGTCATGGACGACTCCGCGTTCGACGACCCGCACTACCAGCACGCCCGCCAGCTCTTCGAGCGGGTCGCCCTCGACGACGACTTCGCCCCGTTTCTCACCCTGCCGGCGTACGAGCTGATCGACTGAACGCGGTGGCCCGCCCCCGCCGTCGGCAGGGGTGATCACAGCACCACTACCGAGCGGAGAACGTCGCCGCGCTGCATCGCGGCGAAGGCGTCCTCGACCTGGTCGAGGGCGATGGTCTCGGTGACGAACGCGTCCAGCGGCAGCCTGCCCTGTAGGTGCAGGTCGACCAGCGTCGGGAAGTCGCGCGAGGGCAGGCAGTCGCCGTACCAGGACGACTTGAGCGCGCCACCTCGGCCGAACACGTCCAGCAGCGGCAGCTCCAGTCGCATGTCCGGGGTGGGCACGCCGACCAGCACCACGGTGCCGGCCAGGTCCCGGGCGTAGAAGGCCTGCCGGTAGGTCTCCGGCCGGCCGACCGCGTCGATCACCACGTCCGCGCCGAACCCGCCGGTGAGCTCACGGATCACCTCGACCGGGTCGGCGTCGCGGGAGTTCACCGTGTCCGTCGCGCCCAGCTCGCGGGCGGTGGCCAGCTTGCGGTCATCTACATCCACCGCGACGATCCGCACCGCGCCGGCCAGCCGCGCCCCGGCGATCGCCGCGCAGCCCACCCCGCCGCAGCCGATCACCGCCACCGACTGCCCGCGGCGCACCCCGCCGGTGTTCAGCGCCGCGCCCAGCCCGGCCATCACCCCGCAGCCGAGCAGCCCGGCCACCGCCGGCGCCACCGCCGGGTCGACTTTCGTGCACTGCCCGGCGTGCACCAGCGTCTTCTCCGCGAACGCGCCGATGCCCAACGCCGGCGACAGCGGCGTGCCGTCGGCGAGGGTCATCTTCTGCGCCGCGTTGTGCGTGGCGAAGCAGTACCACGGCTCGCCGCGCAGGCACGCCCGGCACGCCCCGCACACCGCCCGCCAGTTCAGGATCACGAACTCGCCCGGGGCCACCGTGTCGACACCCTCGCCGACGGCTTCCACCACGCCGGAGGCCTCATGGCCCAGCAGGAACGGGAACTCGTCACTGATCCCGCCCTCGCGGTAATGCAGGTCGGTGTGACAGACCCCGCACGCCTGAACCCGCACCAACGCCTCACCCGGCCCCGGATCCGGCACGCTAACCGACGTGAGCCTGACCGGCTCGCCCTTGGCAAGGCTGACGACTGCGTTCACTTCCAGGGCCATTTGGCTTCTCCTCCGGGCATGGGTTTCGCTGCCGGGTCAACCGGCCACCGGCACCGGCGCCAGCTGCCGTCGCCAGCGGGTGAAGGATCGCACCCGAGGCTTTCTTGGTCGACGCTGCCCTCGTCGCCAGGACAGGCCACACCCGCGAACCGGACCCGCGCCCAGGCGGGTCGGGACGAGTCCCGGCCGACCCGGGATGTTCTGCCCTGTACGCCCGGCCGCGCGCGGGGCAGGCTAATGCACCCGCGCCCTGGGTGTCCTGCCCGTTCGGTGCGGGTCGACGGACGGAGGGTGTCATGACGGCGGTGCACGAGTCGGCGGTGGCTGGCGCCGGGCTGGACGGCGGACCGGGAGCTCCGATCGGCTTCGGGATCCCGGCCGGGATGGCCGACATCCATCGCCGACTCGAGGTAGGTCTGCTCAACGACAAGCTCGAAGGCGTCTTCGACTACCGCGACTTCGTGCTGTCGCAATACTTCACCGACCGGCCGGTGTACACGCTGAGTTGGCCGGCCACGCTCTACATCCCCGCCGAGGCGGACTACCGCCAGTACTGGCCCGTGCCACCGCCCGCCGACCACCGCTACACCGACCAGTGGGCGGATACGGCAGGCGGCCGGCCCACCGCGAGCTCCGCCTCGCGCGCGGACGGGAGGCTGTTTGCCTGGAACAACGTCTCCGCGCTGTCACCCGGCTACGTGGCATTCGCCGGCACGGGTGTCCGGTTCGCGCCGAAGGCAAGCCTGTCGTACGCGAAGGTCACCGCCGACGTCGACCTGATCACGCAGTCCCGCTGGTGGTACTTGCCGGGTCCGGCGGCCGGTTACGCGTCGCTTTCCTACCGCGCCACCGCCTACGTCGCCGGCTGGCACATCGACCCGGTCAGCGGACAGTGGGAGCTGCTGCGCCCGTTCGGCTGGCGGACGCTGTTCGACTTCACCGACAGCGGCCAGGGCGGGAGCGCGATACACACCCGTCAGCAGGCCTACGACGATCTGTCAGTGACACTGCAGCTGCAGGGCGGGCGAACCTACGCGATCGGCGTCTCCGTCGAGGCGTCGATCGTCCACGACTGTCGCGACAGGCAGGGGCAGCCGTACCAGAAGCGCCCCGACGACGACATCAGGCTCTGGGCGTCGATCGCCGGCACGGTCTCGAGCATTCGCGTCGCCACGCAGAAGGTGCTCATCCCGTAGCTGATCCCCCGTTGCCCGGCTGGTACCGATGAGGCGCGGTGTGCCGGGACGGAGAAGCACTGAGCTGAGACGATGGGTCTATGAGCTCGTCAGTGGTGCTGGCTGTCAGCCGGGACGGCGAGCACCGGTTCAGCAAGCTGGCCGCCTCGTCGATCAACCTGATAACCGGTCTCGGCGTTGAAGGAGATGCGCACGCCGGACGGACCGTGCAACACCGCTCCCGGGTGGCCGCGGACCCTACCCAGCCGAACCTTCGGCAGGTTCATCTCATGCACGCCGAGTTGTTCGACGAGATGCGCGAGCAGGGCTTCGACGTGCGGCCCGGCCAGCTCGGCGAGAACATCACGACGTCGGGCATCGACCTACTTGCGCTGCCGCGCGAGACACGGCTCATTCTCGGCCCGCGGGCCGTTGTCCAGGTCACCGGGCTACGTAACCCCTGCGTGCAGATCGACGCCTTTCGTCCCGGGCTGCTGCGAGTGGTTCTGCACCGGGCGGCTGACGGGACATTGCTGCGCAAGGCCGGGATCATGGGCGTCGTCGTCGAGGGTGGCCGTGTGACGCCAGGCGATCCGGTCGTCGTCGAGCTGCCCGAAGGGCCTCATCGGCGGCTGGATCGGGTCTGAGGCGTGAGACGCCGAGCCGCTCGCTAACTGCAGCAGGCAGATGTTTGCACGGCGGCCGCTAGCGATCACAGCGGATGAAAGCGCTTCTGCCGCAAGTCAATGAATTGGACCGATTCCAATGAGGCGTCGGGACTTGACGAGGCTACCTGCTGCACCAGACACTTTTTCGTATCTCGACACATCGATTTCGTATGGCGGAAGTAGGAGGGACTTGGATGACTGGCCTCGTCGACCCGGCCCGGATCGACCATGAGCGGCTGCGGGCGCTGGATCACACCGGGCGGCTGTTCAACGAAGATCTGGCGCCGGCCCAGGAGCGGAACTGGAAGGGTTACAGCATCTTCGCGTTGTGGACCGCGGACGTGCACAGCATCGGCGGCTACACCTTCGCCGCCGGGTTGTTCTTCCTCGGTCTGCTTGGCTGGCAGGTGCTGGTGGCGCTGATCACCGGCATCTGCCTGGTGTTGATCGGGATGAATCTGATCGGCTGGGCCGGTCAGCGCACCGGAGTGCCGTATCCGGTGTTCAGCCGGCTGTCGTTCGGCGTGTTCGGGGCCAACCTGCCGGCGCTGGTCCGGGCGATCATCGCAATCGCGTTCTACGGCATCCAGACCTATCTGGCCTCGGTGGCGTTGTTGGTGCTTGGGCTTCGGATCTGGCCGTCGCTCGAGCCGTACACAAAGGGCGGGTTCCTGGGCCTGTCCGGCGCGGGCTGGGTGTGCTTCCTCGCACTGTGGGTGCTGCAGCTGGCCCTGTTCATCCGGGGCATGGAGATGGTGCGCAAGTTCGTCGACTGGGCCGGCCCGGCGATCTGGGTGGTGATGATCGCGCTGGCGGTGTCCATCGTGATCGCAGCGCACGGCCACCTCAATTTCAATGTCAGCCCGAAGCACCTGTCCGGCGGGGACGTGTGGCGGGAGTTCTTCGCCGCTCTCGCGCTGACCGTGGCCTACTTCTCCACCCTGCTGTTGAACTACTGCGACTTCTCTCGCTTCGCGCCGGACCGGCGCTCGATCACCCGCGGCAACTTCTTCGGCCTGCCGGTGAACTTCACTGCGTTCGCAATCCTGTCCGTGGTGGTCACCGCCGGCAGCATCGCGGTTTACGGTAAGGCGATCACCGACCCGGTCGACCTGGTGGCCCGGGTGAACAACACCGCGGTGGTGGTGATCGGTGCGATCGTGTTCGTGGTCGCGACCATCGGCATCAATGTCGTCGCGAACTTCGTGTCACCCGCCTATGACTTGGCCAACGTGTGGCCGAAATACATCACGTTCCGCCGCGGCGGCGCGATCAGCGCGGTGGTGGCGATCCTGGTGCTGCCGTGGAAGCTCTACTCCACCCCGGCGATCATCAACTACTTCCTCGGCGGCCTGGCCGCGTTCCTCGGCCCGCTATTCGGGATCATCATGGTCGACTACTACCTGCACCGCAAAGGACGCATCGTCATCGAGGACCTTTACCGCGCAACCCCAGGCTCGGCCTACTACTACCGAGAGGGCTGGAACCCTCGCGCGCTCGTCGCGTTCCTTCCCGCCGCTACGCTGGCCGCGGTCTTCGCGCTGGTGCCGGCGCTCGGCACCATTGCGCCGTTCTCCTGGTTCATCGGCGCGGGAGTTGCCGCTGCCACCTACTACTTGGTCGCCGTCTGGCGGGCACCATCACCGACCGAGGCCCCGCTGGCCAGCGGCCCAGCGCCGGGCCCAGGGATAACCCACGGCCGGTCATCCACCAACGACCGGATCTGACGGAAGAAGGTGTGCGATGACCGTCATTGTCGGATTCGACGACACCCCGTGCGGACAAGATGCGCTCAACCTCGGGCAGCTCCTCGGCCATCTCACCGGCGAATCGCTGCTGGTGGTGGCGGTCTGGCCCGGCGACGAGACAGGCGTCGGCGTGGCAATGCACGACACCGAGTGGGTCGCCAAACAGCGGGCGCAGGCCCAAGCGATGTTGGACGGTGCACGCGCTGTACTCGGTGACACCGTCGGTGTCAGTTACGAGACGGTCGGCCCGGGCTCGGCCGCGCGTGGCCTGCACGACCTGGCCGAGGACCGCGGCGCCACGGTGATCGTCGTCGGCTCCAGCGCCGACACCATGCTCGGGCGGATCGGCCCGGGCAGCACCGGCGAGCGGCTGCTGCACGGGGCGCCCTGCCCGGTTGGCGTGGCCCCCCGCGGATACCGATTCCGCGGGTCCGACCCGACGGCCGTGCGCACGATCGCGGTCGCCTACGTTGACAGCGACGAAGCGCGAGAGGCGGTGCGGACCGCGGCCCTGGTTTCTGAACGTAGCGAAGCCACGGTGGTGCTGCTCACCGTCACCGACCGGCCGGAGCAGACGGCGATCGATCAGCTCGCCGCGGGGGTTGCGGCGCTCGCGCCGAGAGCCACCCTGTCGGTCGAGGCGCTAGCCGGCCGTGACGCCGCGGCTGCGCTGGCCGTGCGCAGCGCGCATGGCGTCGACCTGCTGGTGTGCGGCTCCCGCGGCTACGGGCCGGTCCGCCGGGTGCTGCTCGGCGGAGTGTCCCGCCGACTGATCCGCACCGCGGCCTGCCCAGTACTCGTGGTGCCCCGTGGAGCCGCCCTCGGCCCGAGCCTGGCATCGCTCTGATTACTTGACGTCCATCGTCCAGGTGCATCGACCGCGTAGTGCGAACTCCGCGCGCACGCCGAGCATCGGTCGGCTCGAAAGTCAGCCCACCATCGCGACGTCACCACGCGGTCAGCCTTGAAGCGAGCCGCCCGTCGACGGCTGTTTTGCTGCCGCCAGGGCACCGTTGCTCGATGATCGGATCGGATCCGGACGCCATCTGGCCGGCGGGTCCTCGCCTACCAGTCCGTCCACCGCCTCGCGGAGCAGGTCGGCGTGCCCAGTGTGCCGGCCATACTCCTCGATGAGATCGCACAGCAGCCGGCGCAAGCTGGCATGGCGACCGTCGGGCCAAGAAGCGTGGACAACTTGCTCGGGGCCGCCGTCGGCCAGTGCCGCCTGCAGCCTCGCGCGGGACCGTTCAACGGCGCCGTCCCACAGCGGGTAGAGCTGTTCAGGTGTGTCGTCGGCGGCGGAGGCGAACTCCCACTCGTTGCTGCCGTCCCAGCCGATCCCGTCCCACGGCGCGCCGATCGGCTCCCCACGCAGCTTGGTCGTGAACGTGTAGTCCTCCACGGCGGCCAGATGCTTGAGCAGGCCGCCGAGGGTCAACGAGGAGGTGCCGATCCGGGCACGCAGCCCGGCCGCGTCGAGAGCATCGGCCTTCCAGCGGAAGGTTGCGCGCAGGCGGTCGAGAGCCCCCAGGAGGTGCTCGGTCTCAGTTCCGGCTGCGGGCGGCTCCCACGGAAAGTCGCTGTCGGTCATGGCCGCCACGCTAGCCACCGCCGTTCATCGATTCCACGCCCGCGAGGTTCCGGCGGCGCAGGCGGGACTTCGGCGCAGATTGACTGCGGTTTTGCGGGGGCTAGGTTTGCCTGGTGGCCGGCCTGCTGCACATGCCTGCGCCTCCACGGCGGCTGCGTGAGCTGCTTGCCGGTCCGACGCCGGTGCTCGCGCCGGGGGCCTACGACGCGCTGTCCGCGCGTCTGGTCGAAGCCGCCGGGTTCGGCTGCGTGTACATGACCGGGTTCGGGACCGCGGCCGGGTTGCTCGGCCGACCGGACATCGGCCTGCTCACCGCCACCGAGATGGTCGACAACGCCCGCCGCATCGCCGCCGCGGTCGGCGTGCCCGTGGTGGCCGACGCCGACACCGGGTACGGCAACCCGCTCAACGTCATCCGTACCGTGAGCGACTACGAGCGGGCCGGCGTGGCCGGCATCCACCTCGAGGACCAGGTCATGCCGAAACGCTGCGGACACCTCAGCGGCAAGGCGGTCGTCGCAGCGGAAGACATGGTCGCCAAGATCAAAGCAGCGGTCGCGGCCCGGACCGACCCGGACTTTGTGCTCATCGCGCGCACCGACGCCCGTGCCGTCAACGGACTCGACGACGCGCTGCGCCGCGCCGGCGCCTACCTCGACGCCGGGGCCGATGTGCTGTTCGTCGAGGCTCCGCAGAGCGAGGCGGAGGTGCGGCGGGTGGCCCACGAGTTCTCCGGCGTGCCGCTGCTGTTCAACTGGGTCGAGGGCGGCCGCACGCCGCCACTGACCCTGCAGCAACTCGGCGAGCTCGGCTTCCGGATGGTGATCTTCCCGATCGGGCCACTGCTGGCGGCCACCGCGGCGATGCGCTCCTACCTCGCCCAGCTGCACGACGGTGTCCCGTCACAGCGCGCGGACGCACCGACGCTGGAGCAGTTCGTCGAACTCATCGGCATGTCCGAGGTACGTCAGCTCGAGCAACGCTTCTCCTAACCGAGCAGACGCGGGACGGCGGCGGGTCGTCGTCGAGTGGGCCGTTGACACCTTGGACACCAGAACAGGTTCCGGCCGGCCAGCTCGCGCATCCGCACCACGGTGCCGCATACCAAGCAGGGTTGCCCGGCGCGGCGGTAGACGTACACCTCGCCGCCGTGCCGATCGACTCGCGGCGGACGGCCCATGGCCTCCGGCTCATGCTCGGGCCGGACGGTGTCGATGCGCCCGTGCTGCACGCCGTAGCGCATCAGCTGCACGAGGTCGGACCACACGTCCTGCCACTCGGCCCGGCGCAGCAGCCGGCCCTCCATCATCGGGTCCAGCCGGTGCCGGTGCAGCACCTCGGCGCGGAAGATGTTACCTACCCCGGCGGCGACCTTCTGGTCCATCAACAACGCGGCGATCGGGGTCTTGGAACGGCTCACCCGGTGCCAGCCACGGTCCGGGTCGGCGTCGGCGCGCAACGGGTCGGGGCCGAGCCGCAACTCAATAGCCGCGACCTGTTGAGCAGTCAGTAGCTCGCAAGCCGCCGGGCCGCGCAGGTCCGCGTATCGGTCGTCGGTCTCCAGTCGCCAGCGGATCAATCCAACCACCGGGCGCTCGCCGTCGACGCCGAAGTTCAACTTGCCGGCCAGGCCGAGGTGGACGTGCACCTGCAGCTCCTCGAATTCGGCGAACAGGTGCTTGCCGTAGGCCTGAGCACCGGTCAGCGTCCGGCCGTCGATCACCACCGCCTCCGCGGTAAACCGTCCCTGCGGGCTAGACGACCGGGTCGCCCGACCGCCGAACGCATTCGCGTACGCAGCGGCGAGTCGGTGCGTCACATGTCCCTCAGGCACCAGCGCAGTCTGCCAGCCACCTGCCCACCGCCCCGCCGTCACCGACTACGCGATCATTTCCGCACGCGCAAATCCCGCATATTTGCCTGGCTGCTTCGGCAGAGCACCGTCGCCATCTGCACTCCTCCGGGCCGTACCACACTGGCTACCGTGCCGAACATCGACATCGGACAGGTCGCCGCCAACGGCCGCATCCACGGCCGTGGACTCCAGAGATGAAGTGGACGTAGCCATGGCACACCGGCTGGATGCGCTCGGCAGCGATCAGCCGCAGCCAGTACTGGCTCGCGTGGTTGTCATCGACGTTCAGCCGGGCACGGATGTCCGCCACCTCGACGGCCCGTCATCCTGCGCCATCGCGCGCAGCAAGTCCCGCCCGATGCCGGTCGTACCGGCTCACCACCATTGAAGCGCCCCGTGAGGTTGCGACGTCTAGGCACGGCACGCTGAGCGATGCTTTCGGTCATTCCCTGGTATGCGGTTTGGCGTGCGGGTACGACTGCGGGATGAGGTGAGGTTGGGCCCGTGGGTGGTCGTCGCGGCGCCGGTCGGTTCCTACCGTTTGCGATGTCGGTGCAGACGGGCGAAAGGATGCGGTTCGGTGATCACGGCGGAGGGGTTGACTAAACGGTATGGCTCGACGGTGGCGGTGGATGGTCTGTCGTTCACGGTGCTGCCGGGGCGGGTGACCGGGTTCTTGGGGCCGAACGGGGCGGGGAAGTCGACCACGATGCGGATGATCCTGGGCTTGGACCGCCCGGACGCGGGGACGGCGCTGGTCAACGGCCGGGCCTACTGCTCGGCGCGGGTGCCGATGCGGCAGGTCGGCGCGCTGCTGGACGCCAAAGACGTGCACGGCGGGCGGACAGCGGGGGCGCATCTGGCCGCGCTGTGTCAGGCCAATGGCATTTCCCGGGATCGGGTGGGTGCGGTGCTGGCGCTGACCGGGCTGACCGCGGTAGCGGGCCGGCGGATCGGTGGCTTCTCGCTGGGCATGGCGCAGCGGCTGGGGATCGCCGCGGCGTTGCTCGGCGACCCGCAGGTGCTGATCTTCGATGAGCCGGTGAACGGGCTGGACCCGGAGGGCATCGTGTGGATCCGCCAGCTGATGCAGGGTCTGGCCGAGCGGGGCCGGACGGTGTTCGTGTCCAGCCATCTGATGAGTGAGATGGCCTTGACCGCGGATCATCTGATCGTGATCGGCCGCGGCCGGCTGCTCGCCGAGGCGAGCATGAGCGAGTTCGTCGCCGCGCACTCCGGTGGGCGGACCCGGGTGCGCTCCCCGCACAGCGGGCGGCTGGCGTCGCTGCTGCGCCCACTCGCGGCGGGGCTGCGCATGATCGACGGCGCGCTGGAGGTGGACGGGCTGTCCCCGGCCCAGGTGGGTGATCTGGCCGCGGGAAACGGGGTGACCGTGCACGAGCTGGTCGCGCACCGCTCGTCGCTGGAGGAGGCGTTCATGCAGTTGACCCGCGACAGCGTCGACTACCAGGCGAGCACGCCAGCCGGGGAGGTCGGGTGTCGAACCGATGCAGGCGCTCCGGTGGGCGCCGTGAGCAGCAACGGAGGACAGCGATGACAACGAGCAGCGCGGTCCAGGCGTCGACGATCGCGAGGACACCATGGTCGGTCTCGGATGTGCCGGCGTCCGGGAGCCGGCTGGGCAACGTGTTTCGGTCGGAGTGGACCAAGCTGTGGTCGGTGCGCTCGACCCGCTGGACGGTGGCCGCCACGGTGGCGGCCACGGTCGGGTTCAGCGTGCTGTACGCCGCGACCACGGTCGCCGGGTGGGCGCACCGCAGCCCGGCGGCCCGGGCGTCGTTCGACCCGACCAGCTACTCACTGGGCGGGTTGTACTTCGGGCAGCTGGCGATCGCCGCGCTGGGCGCATTGGCGTTGACCAGCGAATATTCCACGGGCGGGATCCGCAGCAGCTTCGTCGCCGTCCCGCAACGGTGGAAAGTGCTGGCCAGCAAGGCTGGGGTGGTCGCGGTGGTCGGGCTGGGCACCGGGCTGGCGTCGACGTTCGCGGCGTTCTTCGCCGGGCAGGCGTTCTTCGCGCGGGAGGGCGCCGCCGCGCAGCTGGGCGATCCCGGGGTGCTGCGCGCGGTGCTCGGCGGCGCGCTGTACGTTGCGGGTTGCGGGCTGCTCGGCTACGCGCTGGGCACGCTGCTGCGGCACAGCGCCGCGGCGCTGACCAGCGCGGCGGGGCTGCTGTTCGTGCTGCCGCTGCTGGCCAATCTGCTGCCCGGCGCGTGGGGGCGCACCGCCCAGCAGTACATCCTCGCCAACGCCGGGACCCGGATCACCGCGGTGCGTCCGCTGGCCGGGCTGTCCCCGTGGGCCGGCTACGCAGTCTTCACCGCGCAGTGGGTCGTCATCCTGGCCGCCGGGGTGATCCTGATCCAGCGCCGCGATGCCTAACCCAGCCCCTGCGCCGGCGACCGCCCCGCCGCTGGTGGGGCGGTTGCGGCGCTACGCGAGCACACCGAGGGTGGTCGACGCGGTGCTGGCCGGGGTGGTGTTCCTGCTCGGGCTGCCCGCCGCCGCGGTGCAGAGCACCGGCGGTGTGCCGGTCGCGGTGCTCATCGACGCGGGGCTGGCGACCCCGCTGCTATGGAGACGAAGCAAACCCGAGCTGGTGTTCGCCGCGGTCGCGCTCGCCGGGCTGGCGCAGTGGCTGGTGGACCTGCCGGTCCGCGGAGCCGATTTCGCGCTGCTGATTGCCCTCTACAGTGTCGCGACCTATCACACAGGTCGGCACGCGTGGGCGGCGCTCGCGGTCGGCCTGGCCGGTGTCGGGCTGGGCTGGACGCGGTTCTGGCGGCACCAGTCCCTCGGCTTCCCGGTCGCCGCCGCGGTCGCCGTGACCGGCGCGTGGCTGCTCGGGCTGAGCATGCGCACCCGCCGGTCCTACCTGGGCGAAGTCGAGCAACGCGCGCAGCGGCTGCAGCTCGAACAGCAGCAGCAGGCCCGGCTCGCGGCCGCCGCCGAACGGGCCCGGATCGCGCGCGAGCTGCACGACATCATCGCCCACCACGTCAGCGTCATGGTCACCCAGGCCGACGGCGCCCAATACGCGCTCACCGCCGACCCGGAGCGCGTCCCGGACGCGCTGGCAATCATCTCGGCCACCGGCCGGCAGGCGCTCAGCGAGATGCGCCGGCTGCTCGGCGTGCTGCGCAGCGCCGACGACGTGGACACCGCCTTCGCCCCGCAACCCGGCCTGGGTCAGCTCCCGCAGCTGGTCGAACGCCTCGGCGCCGCCGGGCTGGCCGTGCGGCTGGTCATCGACGGCGAGCCCGTCCCGGTCGACCCCGGGGTCGGGCTGACCGCCTACCGGCTCATCCAAGAAGCGCTCACCAACACCCTCAAACACGCCGGGCCGGCCACCAGCACCGTGCGGCTGCACTACACCCCACACCGGCTGAGCATCTGCATCGACGACTACCCCAACCATCCGCCTCACCACGCCCCAGCCGCTGCGGGCGCGGACGGCTCTGCGGCCGGGCACGGGCTGATCGGCATGCGCGAACGGGTCGCCACCTTTGGCGGGCAGCTGAGCAGCGGGCCACGCCCAGACGGCGGCTGGCAAACCCTCGCCCGGCTCCCGCTCACCCCCTGCCGATGATCACCGTGCTGCTGGTCGACGACCAGCCGCTGCTCCGCGCCGGATTCCGGATGATCCTCGACGCCCAACCCGACCTCACCGTGCTCGGCGAAGCCGGCGACGGCGCGGCCGCCATACGCGACGCCGCCCGGCTGCGACCGGACGTGATCCTGATGGACGTGCGCATGCCCGGCGTGGACGGGGTCGAGGCCACCCGCCGCATCCTGGCCACCCAGCCGAACACCCGGATCATCATCCTGACCACCTTCGACCTCGACGAGTACGCCTACGCCGGGCTGCAAGCCGGCGCCAGCGGCTTCCTGCTCAAAGACGTCACCCCGCCCGAACTGCTCACCGCCATCCGCGCCGTCGCGCACGGCGACGCCGTGATCGCCCCGTCCACCACCCGCCGGCTGCTCGACCACCTCTCCGGCCAGCTCACCCCACCCCCCGCCATCCGCCTCGAGGCGCTCACCGACCGCGAACGCGACGTGCTATTGCTCATCGCCCGCGGGCTGACCAACGCCGAAATCGCCGCCGCGCTGCACCTGGCCGAAGCCACCGTGAAAACCCACATCGGCCGCATCCTCACCAAACTCGACCTCCGCGACCGGGTGCACGCCGTCATCCTCGCCTACCAGACCGGCCTGATCACCAGCCACCACCGCAACGAATAGCCGTGCGGGCACGGTCGTTCATTGACCGCACCCGCACTACCGGATCGATCTCGTCAGGCATGTCGCGCGCCGAAGGAGAAGGCCCCGCAAAGCACCCAACCCCCGACGGCACAAACCAGGAGGCCTCAAGTTGACCGCAAAGCAGACCTACCTCTACAAGCTGATCCCGCCCCGCCCCACCTTCTTCGCCGATCAGACCAACGACGAAGCGGCGATCATGGCCGAGCACGTCGCGTACTGGCGGGCAAACATGGCCGCCGGCAGCGCCGTCGCCTTCGGCCCCGTCCTCGAACCCAACGGGGTATGGGGGTTGGCCGTCGTTGAAGTGGACAGCGAGGACGACGCGCAGCGGCTACCCGACTGCGACCCCGCCGTAACCAGCGGGCTCGCGCACGCCGAGATATACCCAATGCCCCGAGCGGTCGCACGCCCCCACGGGCCCACCACGTAAATCCAATTCCCTTCCCCTGTCGCGCGGTGCGTTGCAGGGGTGAACAATGCACGACTCAGATGTCACCCGTGTTCACGGTCATCATGCCGCGAGTCGCGCCGATCGCCGTATTTCTGCGGCAGCGCTGCGGCTGGATCGGGCTTACGGTAGCGGGGACGAGTCGGGAGGGTGGCCGGCGGATGCAGGTGGGCGACATCGCGGTGCTGCCGGTGCACGATGGCACCTGGCGGCTCGCGCCCGGGGCGCTGTTTGCCAGGTCGGATGACGACTGGTTGGCGCACCGGCAGTTTCTCGACCGGGACGGGAAGTTGCCGTGCGAGGTCGGCGGGTTTTTGGTCCGGGCCGGCTCGCGGTTGATCCTGGTCGACGCCGGCGCGGGACCCGACAGCTCGGGAACGGGGCAGTTCATGGCCAGCCTGGACGCCTCGGGGTTCCGGCCGGACGAGGTTACCGACGTCGTGCTGACCCACCTGCATTTCGACCACGTGGGGTGGACCAGTGACGGCTCGCGGGTCCTGTTCGAGAACGCGACCTACCGCTGCGATGAACGTGACTGGACATTCTTCATGGGACCGGGCGGCTACGACGAAAGTCAGGCGCTGGCAGCCTTCGGTGGGCTGCCGGCCGCCGAACGGCTCGCGCCGGTCGAGGGCCGACTGGAGACCTGGTCCGGCGACGTCACGATCGCGCCGGGTGTGAACCTGCGCGCCGCGCCGGGGCACACACCGGGCAGCACGATCGTGGTGCTGTCCTGCCACCAACAGCGCGCGGTGCTGCTCGGCGATGTCGTGCACTGCCCGGTCCAACTGCTCGAGGATGAGTGGGAGATGATCGGTGACGTCGATCGGGCGCTCGCGCAGCGCACCCGGGAGGCGCTGGCCCGCGAGTTCGAGGGCACCGGGGTCGCCATGGCGGCCGCCCACTTCCCCGACATGAGGTTCGGGCGACTGCTTCTCGGGCAGGGCCGGCGCAGCTGGGTCGTCGATTGACGCAGGGCACGGCGCGACTCGACGCGGTGGTTCCGCCGGTCAGATCAGCCGTCATACCGTGCACGAGCGGGTTGTGCCGGTGACGGGGCTGCGCTTCGCCGAGGAGCCTGTCGGCGAGCGGCCCGACACCGGTCGTCCCAAGTGGATCGCGCCCAGCCCGGCGCAGTCCGGAAAGGTGAGATCGCGATCATCCAGTGCTGTGAGCGCCGGCCGGGTCGAGACGCTCGGCCAGCACCGCGCACAGCAGGCCGGCCTCGCGGCCGACCCGCATCTCGTCCGCACCGCCCGGCGCGGCGTGGCTGGCCTTCTGTCCCTTCCGCGGGGGGCGCCAACCAGCGCACCAGCATCCCGCCGACCGCGCGACGCGTCGGCCCGGACGGGTCCGGCCTCGATCCCAGTCACGGCCCGGTCGCCCCGCGTGATCGACCGTCTCCGGCAGGATGCGTGCGAACCCCGGGTGTCCGGATCTAGCCGCGAATTGCGAACGTCGTCGACGAGCGGGCTGGGCTCGCCGAGCTGACCGGCGAATCCGTCTTCAGCGCGGCATAGAAAGACGCGAGTGCGGCGCAGATCTTGCGCAGGACATGTCGTGTGCGTCAGCGTGGTTGCGCAAGGTCGCGAAGGTGACGCGGCAAGTGGACGCGGCACGCACGCAGATCGACGCCAGCTCCCCGGCTCGGTGGAGGCGGGTGACCCGGGGGTGGAGTGTTCAGGGCAGCAGGGCATGGGTTCGCTGGACCGTATCCGCCCACAACCTCGCTCACGCACGGTGCATCCAGGATCAGCCGGCCGTTGGCTGCGGCGATCCAGACATGCACCGCGCGCGGACCGGGCCGGCAAGGAGCTGGCCGCGTTCCTGATCGAGCTCGACGCCCGCGGCGCCGGCCAACGACCCGACGGCACGCGATCGCGGCCGATAGGCCGGCGGCGACGGGTCCCGCCCCGCAGATCGACGGGAGTGCGTGCGCTTCTCCGCCAGGTTGATCAACTGGCCGCGGCAGTCTGTTCTGGAGGTACGCGATCAGGGGCGCCGGTTGCGTGTCACGCACGCCGGCCGTCCGGGCGCATCGCGATCCGGGTCAGCTGAGCTGCTCGTGAATGAAGTCAAGGGCCCGGTGGATGGCCAGCCGTGACTGCTCGCTGTCGTCGGTGGTGTCGAAGGCGTGGTGACCGTCCGGTACGTCGATGACGGTCAAGGTGACACCGTGCCTAAAGGCGGCGTCGATGAATTCCTGTTGTGCGCCAAGTAAGGTCGGCGAATCCAGGCCCGCCCGGGTCAGCAGGATCGGTACCCGGGTGCGAGCGGTCAGTTCCGCGGCCGGGGAGAATCCTGCAGCCGGCCCGAGCGGGTGCAACATCGGGTAGGACAACGCCACGGTGCGCAGCCACGGCGCCGGCTGCCGCAGCACCGTGGCCGCGAGTGGGCCGCCCCCGGAGAAGAACCAGATCGCGACCCGGTCGGGGTCGACGTCGGCGCTGTCTCGGATCGCGTGCAGGATCGAGGCCAGTTGCCCGGCAGCTTTCGGGTAGTCGATAGAACGCAGCAGCGCGTGGTCGAACATGACGGCCGCGATCCCGCGTGCCGCCAGCGCCGCGGCGTAGCCGCGAAACACCGGCCATTGCCTCGGCGCAACATTTGGCGGCTCGCGCATCGGGCCGCCATGCACCAGCACCGCGACCGGAGCCGGGGTGCGTGTGTTCGTGGGTAGGCAAATGTCGAATTCGCCCGCGTCAACCACGTCGACCGGGTCGGTCGACACGACGAACGGTCGCAGATACTCCGGAATCGTCACCCGGCCAGTGAAGCATCACCCGAACGGCCGCATCCGAGCCGATATCACCCCCAGGGATGCGCACGCCGTCTACGTGCGAATCTGTGGCCAATCGGAGCGATGTAATGGTCTGCGCCGTCGACCTTCGCGCCGCGCTCGCGGCGAGAGTTGCGTCGTCGATCCACCCGGCGCACGGCGAGTAGCCGACGATCCACACCATCGCCAACTCCCCGGCCTCGGCACAGCTGCGTGATGCCGCCATGTGCGAGCAGACCGGTCGGTCGAGAGCTGAGGCTTCGCCGCCACCGGCACGCACCGGATGCCAGGTCCGGCCGCGGCCCGATCATCTGCGCTCCAGCCGGAATGTCTTCGCCTCCCAGCCGTCCAAGATTGATCTATCGGCGCGAGCGACGCCCAGCAAACCCGAGCGACATGGGCGGATCGGGTCGTCCCGGCCAACGTGGATCTTCGTGTCCCCTCACCGGTGCGCGGGATACCTGCGGCGCTCGCACGAATCTTCACGTGAGCGTGCCCATCGGAGGCGCGATCGGGCTGATCGGAATCAGAGGATCGGTAGCCATGCACCACGCGGAAGCGCCTGCACCAGGCCCAAGCCGGCGGGAGGGTCGCCCGGGTTCGGGACGGCGGCGCGCACTAGGCTCGCCACCGCTGGGCTGGGCCCGGTTCAGGCCGCTCGGAGTGGAGAGCACGCGGATGGTCGACGGCGGGGTGGCGCTGGTGACCGGCGCGTCGTCCGGGATCGGGCAGCACACCGCGCGCCAGCTCCGCCAGGCCGGGTTCACGGTCTATGGGGTAGCCCGCCGGGTAGATCGACTCCAGCCGCTCGCCGACGCCGTGGTGCAGGTGTTCGCCATGGACCTCACCGAGGACACCTCGATGGTCAGCGGGATCGAGCGGATCCTGGCCGAGGCCGGACGGGTGGACGTGCTGGTCAACAACGCCGGCTACGGCTGCTACGGCGCGGTCGAGGATGTCCCGCTGGAGGAGGCACGTCGCCAGTTCGAGGTGAACCTGTTCGGTCTGGCACGGCTGGTACAGCTGGCGTTGCCGGGCATGCGCGCCCAGCACAGCGGGCGGATCATCAATGTCTCCTCGATCGGCGGGAAAATATACGAGCCGCTCGGCGCCTGGTATCACGCCACCAAATTCGCCGTGGAGGGATTCAGCGACAGCCTGCGCGTCGAGCTGCGCCCACACGGCATCCAGGTCGTCATCATCGAGCCTGGCCCGATCCGCACCGAATGGAACACCATCGCCCGCGACCACCTGCTTGCGCAGTCCCAGCCCGGCGCCTACGCCGACCAAGCCCGCGGCGCAGCCCGGGTGATGGCCGCGGCCGACCGTCCCAACCGTGGGTCGGGACCAGATGTGGTAGCGCGCAAAATCGTGCACGCGGCAACGGCCGACCGGCCTCGCGCCCGCTACCCGGTCGGCCACGGCGCCGGCACCATCCTCGCCGCCCGCCGGCTGCTACCCGACCGTGCCATGGACGCGGCGGTGGCACGCATCTACCGCTGAACCAAGCCGAAGCAACTCCGCCAGCCCATCACCGATCGACAAGCTCACCGTGCTCGACGCCGCCAACGGCAGGGCCGTCCAGACCCTGACGGCGGCTGATCTGGCGACCAGGATCCAGCCGACCGGCGCGTCACTACGCAGCGCGCCTCGCCGGCGGGCAGAACGCCACGCTGTTCCTCCACCTCGTCGTCGACCCCACGGCGGTGCCGCGCTCCCTGGTCCACTAGCTGACCGCGACCCGTCACCGGCGCCCCGGTCACCCAGCGGCTGGCACCCACCCCAGTCAACAGTCGAAGGGTTCCGGTGCTCGGGGCCACCGCTCACGGGATCCGGATAACTGGTCGGCGACGGCTGCTGCGACGCCATTCACCACACCCGAGCGTTGCTGCCCATCAACGGCAAGCGCACCCTCGCACAGCGTTTCGCCATCGACTGCGAGCAGCTCGGCTCGGACGGGCGCATCTACGCCGGAGGCAAGAACGACGTCCACAGCTACCGCATCTACGGGCAACCGGTCCTGGCCGTCGGGGACGCCACCGTGGTCGCGACGCACGACGGCCTCAGCGACCAGGTTCCTGGTGCCTACCCGGCCAACCTTCCCATCACAGAAGCCGACGGCAACTACATCGTGCTCGAGCTGGGCAACGGGTCTACGTCAACTACGCCCACCTGCAACGAGGAAGCCTTCGACTCCGCCCGGGACAGCGAGTGCACACGGGCAACGTGATCCGGCAACAGCATCGCCCCGCATCTGCACCTGCACGTCATGGACAACGCCTCACCGATCGCCGCCGAAGGGTTGCCCTACCTGATCTCGTCGTTCACGGTCACCGCCCGCGGCGCCAGCACCGCGGACTTCGACGCCGCGGAATCCGACGGGACGCCTCTGCGCACCGTCGCAGGGATCAGGCCGAGCAAGCACACCGACCAACTCCCGCTCGACCTGAGCGTGCTCACCTTCGCCCGCGGCCACTGATCAGCGCGCTCGCGGTCCTCGCCAGGCCGTCGTGACCTGAGTCGTCACCGACGTCGCACAGCCCCTGCCTTGACGATCAGCCGGCCGCGCCCAGGCCAGTGCGCGCAGATCACTCGCCCTCCGGTGCCGGGAGCGCATGACCGTGGGGTCGGACATCACGGCAGCAACCGTCATGGCTCACTGGGTTCGGGATCGGGCTACCAGGGACGGTTGCGTGGGTGTTCATCGCCCTAGGGTGATCTAGCGTCGTCTGACTGAGCCGGCGCTCGCGGTTCGCCGCCGTGCCGGGCGAAGCGGAGGTGTGCGTGCTCGCGCTGGTCGTGCTCATGGCGATCCTGCTCGTCTGGGGGCTGGTGGCCGGTCGGCTCGCCCGGTGGAGCATCACCGCGCCGCTCGCGATGGTGATCGCTGGGATCGGGCTGACCTACGGGTCCTCCCCCGTCATCGCGCTGGATCTGGATGCGCATGGCGTCGAGCACGGGGTCGAGGTGGTCCTGGCGATCCTGCTGTTCGTGGACGCGACCGAGTCGCCGGGCGGCGTGTTGGGCCGCGAACCGAAGCTGACGCTGCGGCTGCTGCTGATCGCGTTGCCGCTAAGCGCTGGGCTGGCCATCGTCGCCGGCTACCTGGTGCTTCCGGGCCAGAGCTGGTGGCTGCTCGCCCTGCTCGCGACCGTCACCATCCCGACCGACCTCGCCCCGGCCGCGGCGGTGATCCGCGACACCCGGGTGCCGGCTCGGCTGCGGGGACTGCTCAACGTAGAGAGCGGGCTCAACGACGGGGTGGTGGCCCCGTTCTTCCTGTTCTGCCTGGCCGCGGCGAAGGCGGAGGGCCGAGGGTCGGAGGGGATCAACGCGTTGATCGACGCGGTCCCCGCGGTGCTGATCGCGATCGGCGTCGGTCTGCTCGTCGGCCGGGCGAGCGGCTGGCTGCTGGCCCATGCCTTTCGACGAGGCTGGACGCAGCCCACGGCGCTGCGCATGGGTGTGCTTGCCCTGCCATTGCTGGCCTACGGGCTGGCGCTGGTCGCGGGCGGGAACGGCTTCGTCGCGGCGTTCATCGCCGGGGTGTTCTTCAGCTCCGCCGCTCGGCGCTTGCCGCACGACGCGCTGCACCTCGCCGAGGACGTCGGGATGGTCCTCTCGCTCGCCGTCTGGTTCCTGCTCGGCGCGCTGGTCAACGAGGCCTTCGCGGCCGGGATCGACCTGCGTGTCGTCCTCTACGCCGCGCTGCTCCTGACCGTGGTCCGCATCATGCCGGTGATGCTTGCCGTGGCCGGCAGCGGGATCGGCCGCGGCGACGCCGCCTTCCTGGGCTGGCTCGGACCGCGGGGCCTAGCCACGATCGTGTTCGGCCTGCTGGCCTTCATCGACCTCAAGCAGCCCGCGAACGACCTGGTGGCGGAGGTGATGGTCGCGACCGTGCTGCTCAGCGTCGTGGCGCACGGACTGAGCCTCGGCCCGCTCGCCAGCTGGTATGGACGCGGCGCCACCAAGCGCGCCCGCGAGGCCCGCGCCGGGCTCGAGGCGGTCACCGCCGCCGAGCAGGAGGTTGACCAGCAGGCGCGGCCGGCGGCCGGCGCGCCGGACGACGACCACCCCTCGCGCCGGCTGCTCGCCGTGCCCGCCAGCGGCGAGGTCGGGGACCGGGTCGACCGTCTCGATCATCTGCTGACGGTCGTCGAAGGCACCGGGATCGCCGACCTGGACGGCGTCTCGCGGCCGGTGGCACCCGGGGATGTCATCGCCGTGCCCGCCGGCACCCGGCACAACGTTCGCAACACCGGTACCGAGCCGCTGCGGCTCTACGACCGGCTGGGGCCGCCCTGACCCACGGGCCGCTCTGCCGCCCGGCTCGTTCCCGGGTCCCCAAATATGCTCCGGCGGGCGACACGTCGGCGGCGCCGGGCCGAGTAGCGCGGTAGCAGGCGGTGCGCGGGCGATACTGTGCAGCGTCGCCGCGGGGGCAATAGCAGCGGGGGAGGGCCATGCCCAGGCCGGTCGACAACTACACCAGCTACCTGCCCGGCCTGGACGGGATGCGCGCGGTTGCGGTGGCGCTGGTGATCGGGTTCCACCTCGGTCTCGGCGTGTTTCAGGGTGGGCTGCTGGGGGTCGGCGTGTTCTTCACCCTCAGCGGCTACCTGATCACCGGCCTGCTGATCGGGGGCTGGCGGCGGCATCACGACTGGGGCTTGAAGACGTTCTGGGTTCGGCGGGCGCGCCGGCTGCTGCCGGCGGTGGTGGTCCTGCTGGTGACCTGCCTGCTCATCGTGCTGATCACCGATCGGTCCGAGCTGGGCAGGCGGGCGGGGCAGGCGCTGGCCGCGCTGTGCTATGTGGCGAACTGGCACACGATCTACGCGGGTGACTCCTACTTCACCCAAATCCACGGACCCGGCCCGTTCGATCATCTGTGGTCGCTGTCGGTGGAGGAGCAGTTCTACCTGGTGTGGCCGCTGCTGCTGGCCGTGCTGGTGATCGTGTTCCGGGCGCGGATGGCGGCGGTCGCCGCCGCGACCGCGCTGCTGGCGGCGGGGTCGTTCGTGCTGTTGGCGCTGCTGGCCCAGCCCGGCATGGATAACACCCGCGCCTATGAGGGCACCGATGCGCGCGCCGGCGGGCTGCTGGTCGGGGCCTGCCTGGTGCTGCTGTGGCGCACTCCAGCCGGCAAGGTCCCAGATGACCCGCGGCGGTGGTGGGGCATGGGTGCGGCCCTGGACGCGCTGGGGCTGGCTGCTCTGGTCGGCATCGGCTGGCTGGTCAAGACCACCAACCAGGACACGTTGTCGCTGTACCGGTGGGGGCTGCTGGTGCTGAGCCTGGCCACGGTGACGCTGCTGGCGGCGGTGGCACACCCGGCCACGCTGTTGGGCAGGATCTTTGCGATAGCGCCGCTGCGCTGGCTGGGCGAACGCTCCTACGGGCTGTACCTGTGGCATCTGCCGGTGATCGTGTTCACCCCCGCCGACGTCCTGGCGACCCGCCCCGCGGTGCGCGACCTGTGCCAGATCGCGATCACCGTCGGGTTAGCCGCGCTGTCCTGGCAGGTGATCGAAGACCCGATCCGCCGCCACGGCCTGCTCGGCGCCCTGCGGGCGGCGCGGGGTAGCACCGCACGATCGGGGACCTCTCCCGCCGCGGGCCGCCGCCGGTCACCCAGGCTGGTGGGCGCGGCGCTGTTCGTGCCGGTCGCGGTGGCGGTGCTGTTGCTGCCCCACGCGCTGCCGCGCGAACCGCGCTCGGCTCTCGCGATGGCGCCGCCGCCCGCGCCGCTAACCGCCGCCGCCGGCCGAACATCGCCAACCGTCCCCGGCCGGACATCGACACGCCCCGAAGTTCGAGCACCCGCGGCGAACATACCCAGCCAGTTGCCCCGTACCGAGTGCACCAGCGTGTTCCTGGTCGGTGATTCCACCTCCGAGGGCCTCTACGGGCCGGACTCGGCGCTGTCACCGCAGCAGAACCTGGCCGGCCAGCTGGCCGAGGTCGGGGTGCGCGGTTTCACCGCCGCGATCTCCGGCGCCCGCAGCATCATCGAATCTTATGCGGGCCAGCCCTCCGGTGAGGACGTGATCAAGCAGCAGGTCAACGCCGGGTATCGCGGCTGCTGGATCATCGCCCTGGGCAACATCGACGCCGCCACCGTCGCCAAATACGCCCCCGACACCATGTCGATCGCCGAGCGGATCGCCACCGTCATGCACACCATCCCCAAGCAGTCACCGGTGATGTGGCTGACCACCCGCACCATCCGCACCGACGGCGACTTCCGGGAAAGCGTCTACCCGGCCTGGAACCGGGGCCTGCTCGCCGCGTGCAGCAGCTACCCGAACATGCGCGTCTACGACTGGGCCAGCGCCTACCAGACCGCCTGGATCGGACCCGACGGCATCCACGCCACCACCACCGGCTACCAGCACAAGGCTCAGCTGATGGCCCGCGCCCTGGCCACCGGCTTCCCCGCGACCGGCTCGCCGCCGTCCACCTGCCTGGTCATCGAGCCGTAACCGCGACTTTTAGCCTCTCGACTCCGACGCTCGCCACGCGGTCCGCCGACGCGAAGGCTATCGCTGTGGATGCGCCGCGACAGAATTGATCAGGTCCTCCGGCAGTGGTGTGGGTGCTGCGTAGAGGGATCGCACCTTCGTGCTGACCGCGAAGTACTCGTCGACGACGGTGCGATCGGCGATACGGGCGTCGAGCAGATGTCCAGACGGCGGTGGCCGAGCATCGCCGCGATCGCCTCGATGGACATGCCTCCGTTTCGCATAGGTAGCGTGCCAGTATCGGCGAAGAAACGGAGGCCACCATGTCGAACATCGTGAACTACTTCGAGATCGGTTCCCCGGATGCTGAGGCAACACGGGCGTTCTACGGCGGGCTATTCGGCTGGGCGTTCGGTGAGCCCGCGATGCCGGCGCGGTACAGCATGATCGAGCAGGACAAGGGCGGGCTCTGGGATACCTCCGCGATGGGCGGAACGAGCTGGGCAATCTTCTACGTCCAGGTCGACGACGTCCAGGCGGCGCTCGGCCGCGCCGAGGAGCTGGGCGCGACCGTCGCTGTTCCGCTCGTCGACAACGGGCAGATCGAGTTCGCGCACCTCGTCGACCCGCACGGCAACCGGTTCGGTATCTGGCGGCCCAAGGACGTGTAACAGCGGGCGTCCACCCGACCCAGTTCCATCCTTTTCGCCCGCTGCACGAGTCCCCTCGTTCGCCGGCGGTGGTGACCGCCCCAGGCAAGCGGCGGCTGCTGCCTGCGGGTGCGCGCCCGACAGCGTCCCCGACCGCATCCGCGGAACGAGCACGGCAAACCGCGCACGCTGACCCGAGGACATCGGCGAACGGAGGCCCGTCACCGGCGAACCCATCACCCCCGAACCCGGCGAACCAACCTGCTAACCAACCCAACTCGACAGATCCGCGCTGACGGCACATCCAGGGACATGGGCAGAGTCTCGACCATGATGCGCACGTTGCCCATCAGCGTTATTTGGGCGCTCGGGACCTGCGCGGCAGCGGCCAACCTCGCCGGTGCGTCTTCGGCGCCGAGGCAGCGACCATCATCCGGACCGCCGGGTTCGACTCTCGCCGCCAGGTCGCCCGGCGCCGCCGCCACTCGTCCAGCACGATCTGTAACTCGTCCACCGAGAACGTCCTGGCTTTCAACAAGCCATCAACCTGGTCTAGCCAGGTCAGCAGCTCGGCCTGCGCTGGCAGGAAGTCGGTGCCGTGCACCGCTCGGGTAACCCGCAACATCACCGCATCGTCGCTGATAAGCCGTCGTAGCCGGCGCTGGTCGACCAGCGCCGCTGCTGACCGGTCGATCTCACCGGAGTGCTCGACGGTGTGCCTGGGCTGACCGGCTGCGGACACACGAGGGTGCCCGCACTGAACTGTTAGCCGCGACTGTGCCAACGTGCTATGCCGGTAAGCAAGCCGGCGACACCGCTCGCATGGCTTGTTCCGTCGCTGTACGCCTGTCATTGCAATCGCCCTTTCTGGTAGGAGACGAAGCACCCGAACGCTCGGATGTCTCGCCGAACTATTCGCACTACCGAGCCTGTCGTGACGATGGACTTGAAGCCATCCCCCATCCGGCTCTGCTGCAGACCACACAGCCGTCCCCCAATCGGCGGACTGTCCGGCTCAGCCACTGACAGCGAGCACCCACGGCGGGGACAGGTAGAACCCAAACCGGCTCACCTGCCGTTGCCGCGGTCGACCGGCATCCAGCGCGGCTGCAGTTGCCACACCGCCTCCCGCCGGGCGCCACTCCCCCTCCTGAAGGTCGAGCATCCGGTCATTGCCGTAATCGCGCGTGTCGACGACGCGTGAAAACTGACCCCGTGTCTACGCCGGAAAACTGACCCTCTTCGCCTGATCCTGGCTGCCACCGAGCCAGGAGGACCGAAGGCGATGTTGGACGTGGAGGACTGGGCTGAGATCCGTCGGATGCACCGCAGCGAGCAGATGCCGATCAAGGTGATCGCGCGGGTGCTGGGGATCTCGAAGAACACGGTACGGGCGGCGCTGGCCTCGGACGGGCCGCCGAGGTACGAGCGGGCGTCGGCGGGGTCGATCGTGGATGAGGTCGAGCCGCGGATCCGGGAGTTGCTTAGGGCGGTGCCGAGGATGCCGGCGACGGTGATCGCGGAGCGGATCGGGTGGACGAACGGGATGACGGTGTTGACCGCGCGGGTGCGGGAGTTGCGGCCGGTGTATCTGCCGCCGGACCCGGCTTCGCGGACGTCGTATGTGGCTGGAGAGATCGCGCAGAACGATTTCTGGTTCCCCGACATCGAGCTGCCGGTGGGCTATGGGCAGACCCGCACCGCCAAGCAGTTGCCGGTGCTGACGATGGTCACCGGCTATTCGCGGTGGCTGTCTGCGATGCTGATCCCGACTCGGACTGCGGAGGACCTGTTCGCCGGCTGGTGGGGTCACCTCACCGGGTTGGGTGCGGTGCCGCGGGTGCTGGTCTGGGACGGTGAGGGCGCGGTCGGCCAGTACGGCGGCGGCCGGAATCGGCTCACCGCCGAGTGTCAGGCGTTCCGCGGCACGCTCGGGGCGAAGGTGTTGATCTGCCGCCCGCGGGACCCGGAGGCGAAGGGGATCATCGAACGGGCGCACGACTACCTGGAGACCTCGTTCCTGCCCGGGCGCAGGTTCAGCTCACCGGCCGACTTCAACGCCCAGCTGCAGGCGTGGCTGACGCTGGTGAATCAGCGGCGCCGGCGAGTGTTGGGGTGCGCGCCGACCGAGCGGATCGCGGCGGACCGGGCCGCGATGCTGGCGTTGCCGCCGGTCGGGCCCGCGACTGGGTGGCGGGCCTCGACCCGGCTGCCGCGAGACCACTACATCCGCCTGGACGGCAACGACTACTCGGTGCACCCGGCGGTGATCGGCCGCCGGGTCGAGATCGTCGCGGACCTGGCGCGGGTGCGGGTGTTCTGTGATGGGCGGCTCGTCGCCGACCACGACCGGGTATGGGCTTGGCACCAGACCGTGTCCGATCCCGAGCACGTGGCTGCCGCCAAGCGGCTACGTCACCAGCGGATCGGCCTGGTCCGCCCGGCCGCCGAGTCCGACGTGCAGATCCGCTGCCTGGATGACTACGACGCCGCGCTAGGCCTCGACACCGACGGGTCGGTGGCCTGATGCGCAGCAACGAGCTACCAGCCCATGTCCTTGGCGACGTCGTGCTGCGCGGCAGCAATCTGCTCCTCGTTGACCGGCAAGACGTCGAACAACACGACCGCGTCGGCACGCCAGAGCGTGACGGTGACCGTCGGCAGATTCGGCGTCATGCCCGACATACTGTCCGGTTCTCTGCCCGCGGCGCGTTCGGTGGGGCGGTGAGGCGCTGATGCCCGCCGCGAAGGCACCGGCTCGAGATCTCGCCGCGGAGGTCGCGTTCCTGACCCGCGCACTGAAAGCGCCGACGCTGCGCGAGTCCGTGGCCCGGCTCGCCGAGCGGGCCCGCGCCGAATCGTGGTCGCACGAGGAGTTCCTCGTCGCCTGCCTGCAACGCGAGGTCTCCGCCCGCGAGTCCCACGGCGGCGAAGGACGGATCCGCGCCGCGAAGTTCCCGGCCCGCAAGTCGCTGGAAGAGTTCGACTACCAGCACGCCCGAGGGTTGAAACGCGACCTGATCGCCCACCTAGGCACCCTGGACTTCGTCACCGCCAAAGACAACGTCGTGTTTCTTGGCCCGCCCGACACCGGCAAGACCCACCTGGCAACGGGCCTGGCGATCCGCGCCTGCCAGGCCGGACACCGGGTCGCCTTCGCTACCGCCGCGCAGTGGGTCACCACCCTGGCCGAAGCCCACCACGCCGGCCGGCTGCAAGCCGAACTGACCCGCCTGGGCCGCTACCCGCTACTCGTCGTCGACGAGGTCGGCTACATCCCGTTCGAACCCGAAGCCGCGAACCTGTTCTTCCAACTGGTCTCCAGCAGGTATGAGCGCGCCTCGCTGATCGTCACCTCCAACAAGATGTTCGGCCGCTGGGGTGAGGTGTTCGGTGACGAGGTCGTCGCCGCCGCGATGATCGACCGGCTGGTCCATCACGCCGAAGTCATCGCGCTCAAAGGCGACAGCTACCGGCTCAAGGACCGCGACCTCGGCCGCGTCCCCGCGGCCGTCGAGCAGGACTGACCGCAATGCGTGACGCTTTACCGCCCAGCCCCGCCGGCTACCCCCGCTACGGGTTCACCTGCCAAGCCTGCGGATGCCTCATCGTCACCGACGTGGAGGGCCTGTTCAGCACCCCGACCCGCGGAAGCACACGACGGTTCTGCACACCCGCCTGCCGCCAAGCCGCCTACCGACGCCGCCGCGCCGCCATCGCCGAGAACACACCCCGCCAACACCACGGCGGCCGCACCCGACGACTTACCAAACAGCCGAAATGACCGATCAGGGGGTCAGTTTTCAACCGCAGCCAGGGGGTCAACTTTCAGGCGCTGTTGACAATCGCGAACTTCCCACGTCCTCAACGCGGCAGATGCGGATGGCCGCGTGGCGTTCCACGTTGACCGCGGCAGATGCGGATGGCTGCGATGTCAGGACGTCCTGCCGGGCTCAACCTAGACCGGCGGCGCGCGGTCGTGGAGGCGCTGGTAGAGCCGGTCGAGGGGGCCAAGGCGGAGCGCCGAGGCGCGCCCTGGCGCCGGACCGCTCGCGTTCCCCTCGCACGCCTGGCGCCGAGGTTCCAAGCGGCCGACAGGCCGTGAAGTCGTACATCGCGACGCACAGTCATGATGTACTACACTTGGACCATGAGCGAGAAGTCGATCACCATCACCATAGAGGGCAAGGTGGGCTACGAGGACGAGATCACGGTCACCCAGGCGGCCCGGATCATCGCCTTCCTCAATGCCGACGAGGGCGACTCCTCGCCCGTCCCTGACCTTGGCGCAGGCCTGGGCGACGCCTCGCGGACCGACACCGCCAAGAAGACAGGGAAGGCGGTCGGAAGTGCCCGCGAGGCGCTGGACCTATCGGGGGCCAAGACGAACCCGGAGAAGATCGTCGCCCTCGGGCAGTACGTCCTGCAGGACGGCGGCGAGACCTTCAAGGTCGAGGACGTCAAGGCGCAGTTCCGGCGCGCCAGGGAGACAGCGCCCGGCAACTTCAGCCGGGACCTCGCTGTCGCCGTGAAGGAAGGCTGGATAGCCCAGGGCGACGGCGACGAGTATTACGTCACGACCAAGGCCCAGGGCATCTTCGACGCCGACTTCAAGTTTCCCAAGGGGACGTCCGGCGGAGGCGGCAGGCCCAGGGGGGCCACGAAGACGACGACCAAGTCCAAGGCCAAGCCCGAGGTCTTCGCGGACATCGACGAGTTCCCCACCAGGATGGACGGCGTCCCTGCCTACTCCAAAATGAAGTCCGACAAGGACAGGTTGCTGTGGGCCCTCCACTTCGCGAAGTCCCATGGGATTAGGGGGCTCGCCAATAAGGACTTGTCATGGCTGACCGACCACCTCGGGGCAGGCGTGCCCAGCGGGCACGTCGCCGGGGCCTTCAGGAGCGGCAAGTCCGCCGGGTACATGAACCGCTCGACGATCGACCAGACGATCCGCATGACCGACGACGGAGATGCCTACCTCAAGACGGTCGGCGCGGCGGAGTCGTGACCGACGGTGCCCACGACCCAGTCGCGCTCCGGGTGCAGCGGCTCGACCTCCAACTGCAGACCCTCGTCCTCGGTCAACTGGCCGCCGGCCGGTCCGAGGGGGGCGCGTTCTCCCCGGCGGCCGTCCCGCAGTTGTTCCACGACTTCGGGCTCCCCGCTCCGGCCAAGATCGCGAACGTCTTGCTAGCCCTGACGACGAAGAAGTGGTTCGCGAAGCAGCGGCAGCGGGGTGCCTACAAGGTTACGCCTGCCGGGCAGGCCAAGGTTCGCGAGCAGATGACCGGCCTCGACCTGGTGGCCCTCGTCGCCGAGTCCGCGCACGAGAACGCCCCCGTGCTGGGTCGCACGGAGCACGCTATCGTGCCCGTGCACATGGCCCCTCCCGCCCTGGTGCAGCCCCTCCGCGCGTTCCTCACGGACCATCCCTTCGACACGAACGTCTTCGGGATGACCCGGTTCCCTGACGCGCAGGCGGGGACAGCTGACCCCGTGGGGCGTGCCCTGGCCGTCGTGAGGGAAATATGCTCCGAGTCCGGGCTGGAGTTCCACCTGGCGTCCGACCGCGCGATCGTCGACGACCTGTGGGCCAACGTCACAGCGCACATGTGGGCCTGCCGCTACGGCGTCGCCCTGTTCGATGACCGGGTCGACCGCGGCCTGAACCACAACCTCCTGATCGAGGTCGGCGCGATGCTCATGACCGGTCGCCGCTGCGCCCTCCTGAAGGACCGGTCCATCGAGAGGATGCCGACCGACTTCGTCGGGATGATCTACAAGTCTGTGGACCTGTCGGCCGAGGACACCGTCGCGGCGACGGTGCGGGTGTGGCTCAAGGACGACCTCGGCATCGGCGGCATAGAATCGCACCGCGAAACCGAGCACGCGGAGTCGTCCGCTCCCCGCGGGGAGCCGCACCAGGACGAGTTCCCTCTGCGCCCGGACGGCCCGCGAGTCTTTTAGTGTGCCGCTCTGGCGGAAGTGACACACGCTCATCGGCATGGTCGCACCGTTGAGATCCGCCCTCATCTGGCCATGACACCGGTCGCTCAGCGGGGCGGCGTCCACCGGGCTGGTCGGCTGTTGACGGGGGTGTCGGGTCGGCCAGACTCGACCACGGCGGGAGCCGGATGTTCCCGGTTACAGGTCCAGTACGCGGCGAAGTCCGCGGCTGACCTCGGCCAGCAGGGCGTCGGGGACATCCCCGGCACGGTCAGTCAGATCCGTCTTGTTCAACGTGGCCAGCGCGGTGACGTTGACCACCGACTCGCGGGGCAGGCCGACCGCTGCCGCCGGCAGGAAGACGTTGCCCGGCATGACCGCCAGCGCGGTGTTCGAGGTGATCACGGCGACCAGCACGGTCGCCAGCCGCGACGCGTTGTACGCCTCGGCCTGCACCACCAGCACCGGGCGGCGCTTGGCCGGTCGGCTGCCCACCGCCGGGCCCAGCTCGGCCCAGTAGATGCCGCCGCGCTCGATCACCACGCCTCGTCGCCGCCGGCCAGCGTGCGCCGCCCGATGGCCACCGCGTCGGCGGTGGACTGGTCGAGCCCACCGCCCACTCGCTCGAGCGCCGCATCGATCTGCCCCGACAGCGCCTGCGCGTCGAGCTCGTCCAGGTAGCGCTCGGCCGCCCGGGCGAAGAACTGCGACCGGCTCAGGTGCAACTGACGCGCGCGCCGGCTGACGCGCTGGAAGGTCTCATCCGGAACGGAAATCGCGGTCTTCACGGCGCCAGTATAACTCGGTATAACCAACGAAGACCGCCCGGCCGACATTTTCGCCAGGATCCCCAGCCCGCCGCACACTCCCCGCCCGCCCGCGCCGAAGAGAAACTGGCGGACACCAACAACGCCGACCCCCTAACCGGATCGGCGTCGCTTCCGCGCTCCGCCATCCCAGCCCGCACTCGCCCGCCACCCAACCGCAGTCACGCAGAGTGATCGGCGCAGATCACCACATCAGTCCGGATCGCGCCCTGTACCGAACACTTCACAGTCGACAACTCGGGCGCAACAGCCTGTGATGGGAGTGGCCACTTCAGCTCGGACCTACCCGCACTTCCTGGAATGCACCGTGTCGTGAAGCTCTTATTGCTCGTCGATTTTGAGAATGGGTGGGAGCCGGCGAAACCCGGCGGTCCGTGTGGCAAGCAGGATCAGACCTGCGATGAGCCAGCCGAAGCCGACCTCGAAGGTGAGGGAGTTGAAGCCCGACCAGACGTAGGCAATGATCGCCAGACCAATACCGGGAAGGACGGCGAAGGTGAACAGATCCGCCGTGGAGCGTCGATGCTCGCGGATGACAAAATGCCAGAAGACCGCGACGTGCAGTGCCATAAAGGATGTCAGGGCGCCGAAATTGACGAGCAACGTGATCCTGTCGGCAGTGAGGATCAACGCGATGGCAATCGACAGGAGACCGACGAGGACAATCGCGTTGCCGGGTGTCTGGAACCGCGGATACACCTTGCCGATGACGCGAGAATACGGCAGGAGCCGGTCGCGGCTGATAGAATACAAGATGCGGGAGACCGCGAGCTGGGCAGCGAGGGCGTTAGCGATCCCGGCAGCCATCACGTTGACAGCCAGCAACAGCACGTACAGGGCTTCTCCTCCGGCTTGCTTGCCGACCTGGAAGAACGCCAGGTTAGGGTCGAGGTCCTGGTAATGGGGGTGGATCAGCGTGGCGGCATAGGTCTGCAGGATGAAGAGCAGACCAAGCAGGATCAGGGCAGCCACGGTGGCATTGCCCACGGTTCGCTCGGGGTTGTGAGTTTCCTCAGCCAGCGTGCTGATGGCATCGAAACCGAGGAAGCTGAGCACCGCCAGCGAGGTCGCGGTCGAGAAGAAGCCAGCGTTCATGTGCTGTGGCTGGTAAAAGCCGCCGCTCGTGAATCCGCCAGCGCCGTGTCCTTCAGCGAAGACGAAGACGATGGCGAATGCGATGAACGTGGCAAGGGTGAGTAGTTCGATGGTCAGCATCAAGAAGTTCGCCGAGGCAGCCACCGTGATACCGAGAACATTGACAGCGCTGATGAAGATGACGAAGGCAAGGACGTACCCCCACAGCGGAATGCCTGGTATCAGCGTGTGCAGCCACAACGCGGAGAACCGGTAGAGTAGCGCGGGCACCAGCAGGTAGTCGATCAGGATCATCCAGCCGAAAACGAACCCCAAGTATGGGTTGAGGCCGCGCTGGACGTAGGAGTACACCGATCCAGCGACCGGGAACCGCCTGCTCATCTGTCGGTAGCTCAGCGCGGTGAACACCATGGCGATGATGCCGATAAGATACACGAGCGGCACCATGCCGAAGCTTTCGGCAGAAACGAAGCCGTAGATGCCCATCGGTGCGATCGGCACCATGAACACCATGCCGTAGATGAGCAGGTCACGGAACTTCAGCCGCCGAGCCAACTCCTGGCGGTAACCGAGGTGCGACACCGCCTCGTCACCGTTGACTGGCTGCCCCTGCGGCGCCGCGGAGGAAACGTCCGACACGTTGTACCTACTTTCGTAGCAGCCGTAGCTCGTCGGGGTTACAAACTCTCCACGCGGTCAAGAAAGGCATTCATGACACCCATGAACTGTGCACACTGTTCGGCGAAACACAGGTGCGAGGCATCCTCGATAATGACCAGCTGGGAGTTGGCGATGCGCCGGGCCATGTCCTGCAGGTGCGCCGGGCGGCACTCGTCGTAGCGACCGCCGACGAGCAGCGTCGGCACATCGATTTCGGATAGCCGTTCGGTGACGTCCCAGTCCTTCAGCGTCCCGGTGACAGTGAACTCGCTCGGACCGTTCATGTGGTGATACACCGGTAAGCCCGCCTCGGCGAACGACCGCTCGAGGCCGTCGGGCCACGGCTCCAACCGGCACACGTGCCGCCGGTAGAAGCCCAGAATGGCTGCCGAGTACTCGGGACAGTCGGTGAACCCGCGTTGCTCGTGAGCGCGGATCGCGTCACGGACCTCAGCGGGCTGATCGGCGAGCAGCTCGTAGCACTCGCGCACCCACCGCGGCATACTGGCCGGGCTGCCGCACAGCGTGAGGCTATCCAAGCGTGGCTTGCGGTCCAACACGTATTGCTGGGCGAGCATGCCGCCCCACGAGCTGCCGAACAGATGCAGGCGCTTCAGCCCCCAGATTGGCGCGAACCGCGGCGAGCTCCTCGACGAAGCGTTCCACGGTCCACAGCGAGACGTCGTCAGGCCGGTCCGATCGCCCACACCCGAGCTGGTCGTAGAAGATGACCTGCCGCCGCTCGGCCAGATCCTCCAAGGCCTCCAGGTAGTAGTGCGTGAACCCTGGGCCGCCATGCAGGCACAACAGTGGGATGCCGCCATCCCCGAACGAGCGATACCAAACCCGACCACCGGGCACCTCCACAAAGCCCTCTACGGCCACCAGGCACCTCCCTGGGCTCCGATGGGCACCGGCGCACTCCGCGGGCGATTCTATTCAGTTGCGACGAAATGGGAGAGACCCATGCACGGGGCGTCTCTCATACTCGACACCTCCATCATGTTGCCGAGCGAGTACACGCCCAGTTCGAGGCTCGCGATCAGGTCTGTGTTCGGGGACAGCCCATCCGCCGCTCGCCGTTGTGACGCATCGCCGCACGCACCCGCCGGGCGCTCGGCGCGGCGACGCCGGCGGTGGCCGCGTCGGCGCGCAGGCCGTCGAGCAGGACGTGGATCAGCCGGGCGGAGGCCTCCGCGGCGATGCCGTGAGCCCGTTCGACCAGCCCTGCGTTGGCCATCAGCAGCAGGACGACGTCCTGGTCGGTGAAGTCCGTGCGGAGCGCGCCGGCGGCGCGGGCTCGCTCGACCAGCTGCACAAGGCCGCCGTACGCGCGGGCGCGCAGCTGCTCGATCTCCGCGGCGCTGGAGACATCCATCGTCACCAGGTCCGCGATACCCCGATCGCGGGCCTGCATCGCCGCGACGGTCGAGAAGTAGGAGGCGAAGCCCCGCCATGGATCCTGGTCCGCTAGCCCGGCCTCGACGGCCTGGACGTGCTCGGTCATCCGGCCGGCGAACACCGCAGCGATCAGCTCGGCCCGGGTCGGGAAGCGCCGGTACAGCGTCGCGTTCCCGGTCCCGGCGCGCTTGGCGATCTCGTCCAGCGGCGCGGCCAGCCCCTGCTCGGCGAACGCCGCCCGAGCGGCCTCGACGATCGCGGCCCGGTTGCGGGCGGCATCTGCTCGCAGCGTCATGGTCACAACAACCTACATGAAGTGGGGACTGTTCCCCACTCGCGCTAGGATGGGTCCCATGACCATGCTGCGAAGCAATCCCATTCCCATCGGCGGCCGCCGATGACCGACGCGCACATCGACGCGCTGCGCTCCTCCGTCGCCCGACTGCGTGACCTCACCACCCCACTGGACGAGGACCAGCTCACCGGCCCGGCATACCCGGCGCAGTGGACGATCGCCCAGGTCCTGTCCCACCTCGGTTCCGGCGCGCAGATCATGCAGCGTCGCCTGGAGGACAGCCTCGCTGGACAGTCCACGCCGAACGACTACGCCCCGGGTGTCTGGGACAGCTGGAACGCGAAAACGCCCGCGGCGCAGCGCGCCGACGCCCTCGTCGCCGACGCCGCCCTGCTGGCCCGCATCGACGCGACCACCACGGCCGAACGGAACCGCTTCGCACTCGCGATGGGCCCGATGACGATGGACTTCCCACAGTTCGTCGGGATGCGCCTCAACGAGCACGCCTTCCACACGTGGGACATCGAGGTCGCGATCGACCGCACCGCCGCCATCCCGGCGCAGGTCGCCGCGCTGGTGGTCGACAACCTCGAACTCATCGCCCGCTTCACCGGCAAGCCGACCGGCGACACCGCCGTCATCACGGTCGTCACGACGGCGCCGCAGCGAGGCTTCACCGTCGCGCTCACGCCCGGAACCGTCACCCTCGCCTCCGCGACACCGGGCACGCGAGCGGACATCGAACTGCCCGCCGAAGCGTTCGCCCGGCTCGTCTACGGGCGCCTCGACGGCGAGCACACGCCTCCGGGCGAGCACGGTCCTGAACTCGATCTCCTGCGCCGCGTCTTCCCCGGACCGTAGCCAACAGCCTCGACCGGAGCGGCGCTCCGACGTCGCGCCGATTGGGTGCCTGCCCGCAGCGGGCGTCGAAGGCAGATCTCGCGCTCCCCGTCTTTATCGGCGAGCTCCATGGGTCGCCACCGGGCTGGTCGACCGTACGGCGTTGTCAGCTGTTAGCCATCTCGTGTGTCGCTTGCCCGGCGAGCCGGGCGAGGTGGTGCCGTGCCGCCTGGTCTACACGCCGCACAACTGGCTGCTCGATCCCTCCGGACAGATCGTCGTCATCGACTTCGAGTGGTCCGCCGAGCATGTGTGGCTCGCCGACCTGGCCCGATTGCACCTCGGCTGGCGGTCCGGCCGGCGCGGGCTGCGCAAAGCCTTCCTGGCCGGCTACCGCCGTCCGCTCACCGAGGAGGACGCCGCACCGCTTTACTCGTGCGCCGCAGTCATCGCGGGTCGAGAGCCCACTGGCAGGCGCCCGCCAGAAAGCTGGCTCGCGGGCGGGCAAGGTTTGAGAGCGGGCTCTGGTGGATTGTGCGGTTAGGGTCGACCGGTGGAGCAGCCGTTGCCTGGGGGTCGTAACGCCGGCGCGGTCCGCGCCGACCAGACGGTCCGCCGCGCGGCGCGGGTGGAAACGCCGGCGGTCCACGCGCTGCTACAGCATCTGCACGCCGTCGGGTTCGACCGGGTTCCGCGACCGCTCGGCGTCGACGAGCAAGGCCGCGAGGTGCTCACCTACCTTGACGGAGAGACGATCGGGGAGGACCGACCGTGGCCGGCATGGGCGCACAGTGACGCCGCCTTAGTCGCCGCCGGAATGTGGCTACGGGACTTCCACGTTGCGGCCGCGTCGTTCGTGCCTCCACCCGGCGCGCGCTGGCACGGCGGGCGTTCTGAGCTGCGCCATGGAGAGATCATCGGCCATAACGACGCGGCTCCGTACAACGCCGTATGGCGGCCCGCCTCGCCAACGGGCATCCTCGGGGGGACGTCGGGCAGGGTGAGCTGGTCGGCTTCATCGACTGGGACCTGGCCGGCCCCTGCCTCCCGATGTGGGACCTCGCCTACGTCGCGCTCACCTGGGTGCCGCTGACTGCCAGCGATGTCGCGGTGCAGGACGGGTTCCCAGCGGAACTTAACCGCGGGCGTCGACTTCGGCTGCTTCTTGACGCCTACGGCTGGACCGGAGCCGCCGACGCCGTCCTGGCCGCGGTGCGACGACGCACAATCGACCATGCGGCGGTGCTGCGCGCTGCAGCAAAGGCCGGCTACCAACCCGCCATCCGGCTGATCGCGGAGGGAGTGGCCGACGCCTTCGACCGCGCGGTCGCCGAACTGGACACGACCCAAGACGCGCTGCTCGGCGCCTGCCCGGATCACTCCGTCTGATCACAATGCTCGCGAGGGCCGGTGAGGGATCCGTTCGTCATCCGGAACGTCGGCGCCAAACCAGGCCCGTTGTCCAATCCGGATGCCCGTCGCTCATGTGCGAACCGTCATGCGCCCCGTCCGACCGGATCTTCAGCGTCGCGCTCGAAACGAGTTCGTACAGGTTGCCATCAGGTACGCCCGGCCCGGGGGCCATCGGCAGGGGTTTTCGCTCGGCGCCGTCGACCTGGAAGGGTGAAGCGGCGAGCACCGCGAGCTGGGCGGGGCCGGCGTGGAGAGGGCAGAGCGATGACCGGACAGTGGCCCGCGGATGGTCGGCCGACACGCGCGGCGCGCGCCAGGGTTGCCCGGAGGACAGCGTCCGTGCTCGGCATCGGCCTGGCGCTGGCTCTTGCCGCCGGATGCGGCCCCGGCACGCACAAGGCCGCGACGTCGCCGACCGGCGCGGCAGCATCGACGACCGGCGCCGGTCCGTGCCGGAAGGTGGGGGTGCTGCTGCCCGACACCGCCGATCCGCGCTGGGAGCAGCAGGATAAGCCGCAACTGGCGAAGCTGATCCCTGCCGCCGCGCCGGGCCTCCAGGTCGGTTTCGACAACGCGGCCGGCAACGCGGCAACCCAGCAGTCGCGGGCCACCGCCGATCTGGCCAACGGGGACTGCGTGCTACTGGTGGCGCCGGTCGATCCGGTCGCGGCGGCGCAGATCGTTTCGGCGGCGGCAGCCAAAAAGGTGCCGGTCATCGCCTACGTCAAGCCGATCCAGTCACGCAGCACCGCATACTTCGTCGGGTTCGACGCAGTCAAGATCGGCCAGCTGCAGGGTCAGTACATCGCCGACCACTACGCCAGTTACGGCGCCGCCGGGAGGCGGAACGTCGCGGTGATCAACGGCGCGCAGACCGATCCGCTGGCCCTGCTGCAACGCCAAGGCCAAGCGATCCCGCTGCAGCCGTTGTTCGACAACGCAACTCTGCGCAAGATCTACGACCAGTTCACCCCGGGCGCCGACCCGGCGACTGCTGCGACCGAGATGGACGGCGTGCTGGTGGCAAACCAGAACAACGTCCAGGTCGCGGCGGTCGCCAACGACGCGATGGCCACCTCCGTGGTCGGCGTCCTTGCGCAGCGCAAGCTGGCCGGACAGGTGCTGGTCACCGGGTCCGGGGCGACCCTGCCGGCGCTGCGGAACATCCTTCTCGGCAACCAGGCCATGACCGTGCAGACCAACCCGGCGACGACGGCCCAGGCCGCTGCCGGCCTGATCCGCGCCGTCGTACAGGGCAGCGCAACGACGGCCATGGTCAATGGGCACCTCAGCACGTCCGACGGCGGCAGCGTCCCCGCCGTGCTGCAAACCCCGGTCGCCGTCGACAGAACGAACATCGCCTCAACGGTGGTCGCCGACGGCTCGGTATCGAAGGCGCAGCTGTGTACCGGCATACCTCCGGGAACCGCCGGGGTCTGCTGAACATCCCGCCTCAGACCAGTCTCCGTTCCGCGAGCCCCGTAGGAGGTTGGGATCCGCTGCTCTGGCACGCCCGCCTCGGCGCGGCGCCTCGCTACGGCACGGCCCACTGTCCGGCTGCTCGACGAGGCTGGTGGCCGGTAGCGGCGAGCAGCGGCTATTGCGAATCGCAGCCCGGTACGGCGACCTCATCAACCTGTCATTTCCGTCGGGCGACTCGCTCGACACGATCGCGCACAAGCGCGCCGTGCTCGCGGCCCACTGCGCCACCGTAGGGCGAGATCCCGCACAAATCCGGGTGAGCTACAAAGCGATGCTCTCGATCGCGGATTCAGCAGATCGTGCCCGTCGCAAGTGGGACGAGTGGCGGCAGACACGCGGCATCGGCATCATGACCAGCCGGGAAGGCGTGTTCGTGGGCGAGCCAGGCCAGATCGCCGAGCAGCTGCGGCCCTGGCTCGCCGCAAGCATCGATCACATCGTCTTCGAGCTCCCCGACGCCGACGACCCCTACACGGTCGCCTTGGCCGGCCAGACCCTGGACGAGCTTGCCAGCCCCACCGGCGCTGTCCTGTGAGCATGGGCCGAAACCGACGACCGATCGCTGTCCTACCGGATCCGTCGAGCCGCCGAACACCAACTCAGCAACTCCGCCTAACCACGGCGCCCGCAGCGTCGGAAGCCGATCCTCGATAGAGACGCACGAAGAACAGTTGCTGCTCACCCGGCGTTGCGTCTGCGGTAACGGATATGGGTGGTCAGCGGTGAGTGGAGGACCTCGACGGGCTCGAAGCCGAAGGTCTCGACGCCGTCGAACATGCGCTCGCCGCTGCCGAGTAGGACGGGTGCGATGTCGAGGGTGAGTTCATCGATCACGCCGGCGTTGAGTGCCTGTCGAACTGTCGAAGCGCCGCCGGCGATGTCCACGCCGTTGCCGTCGGCCGTTTCGAGCGCGCGCGCGTAGGCGGCGTCGAAGCCCTCGGTGACGAAGTGGAAGACGGTCCCGCCATCCATCTCGATCGGTTCGCGGGCGTGGTGGGTGAGCACGAAGACCGGGGCGTGGTAGGGCGGCTCAGGTCCCCACCATCCGTCCCACGCCTCGTTCCACTCACCGCGGATCGGCCCGAACATGTTTCGGCCCATGACGTAAGCGCCGCGAGCACGCATGAGCCATCCGTTGGCTGTCCTGTCGGCTTCGGTCGCGCGCGGGTCGCCGATATGCCAGCCGTGCAGCTCGCGGCCGCGCTTGCCTAGCGGATTGTCCCGGCTCTGCTCGGGCCCGGCGACGAAGCCGTCGAGCGAGATCGACATGTGGCAGGTGGTGTCGGACATCAGCACCTCTCGAAAGCAGTTGCAGGTTGCGTCGCGACCATTCATAGCAACCACATCCGACATCGCGGTCGTGTCCCCGATGAGTTGACAGATTGCAGTGCCGGACGCGGATCGACCAGCGAGACGCCCTCCCGTCTGCTCTGCCGGTGCTGAAGCGCTCTGCATACCAGATGGTTTACGTTCCAGTGCCTCGACGACGGCGAACTCGCCGTGCTCGACGCCGAGATCGCCGAGGGCCGCGCCGCAAACCGCTTGGAAGGCGTCCTCGATGTGCAACATCCCGCCCCGGACTGATGCGCGTTGATCGCGCCGATCCTGGGTGAAGTCGCCGAGCGGCCGGCGCTGCTGCCCGTCCGCGCTCAACGCGGCTACTCCGCGAGTGTGCCTGGCGCCCTGATCATGCGGTTGTCGGATTGACGGCCTGATAGTCGACGTCAGTCTGGCGGTGGTTCGGTGGTGTCTGGCCAGACGGCGATGGGCTGGCTGACCAGCGTTACGGCTTGGAGTCGGCTTTGGACGCCGAGCTTGCTCAGTACGTTGCCCAGATGCTTGTCGACGGTGCGTGGGCTGATGTCAAGGCGTCGGGCGATGTTCTTGGTGGCTAGCCCGTCGCGGACCAGGTACAGCACCTCGGTCTCGCGGGGGGTGAGGCCGAGGCGGTGGACCGCGCGGTGGCCGGGGCTGCCCCGAAAAGGCGCGGCGCGCTGATCCGGCCGATCCAGCTGGTGACCACGAGCAGGTCGCCATCCCGTTCGGTCAGGTCCTTGCCGTCCTGTTCTTGACCCTCCGGGCTTCGTCTCGCAGCGGCCCATGGCCGTCGAGCGGCGATGTCAGCCAACAGGTCGGCCCGGTGCGGCCGCCGAGAGCGAGCCGCACCGGGCCGGGGATGGGCGTGGCGGTCAGTCGACGCTGAAGGACTGGTTGTAGCCGCCGTTGGGGTACCAGGCGTCGATGGCGGCGCCGGGCCACGGGCTGTTGCCGTAGACGTCGACGTCGAGGCCCGAGGCCTGGTTGTAGATGCTTTTGCCGATGAAGAAGTCTTGCGGATCGTTGGTGAGCCCGGTCTTCCACAGCTGGTTGGGAGCGCTCTGGCAGTAGTACTGGAACAGCTGGTCGCCGGCGACCTCGTCGGTGGTCAGGCACTGTCCGCTGTTCTGGTTGACGATCTCGTAGTTGCCGTTGCCGACCGGCGTGAACGTCCAGGTCTGGTTCGCCCCGCCGTTGGTCCACCAGTCGATGACTGGCGCGCCCGGTGCGGTGGAGGCGCCGGAGACGTCCAGTTGCAGGAACGCCGTGTTGTCCGGGGTCAGGTGGGCGGTGAAGGCGGTGCTGGCCGAGGCGACGCCGGTGCCGGCGGCCAGCAGCCCCGCGGCGCCGGCGGCCAGGATCAGGCCGGCGGCGGCGCGGCGCGCGCGGCGGCGGCCGGTGCCGGTCTGCTCGGCAGGTGCGGACGAGGCGGCGGCCGTGGCGCTGTGCGTGCGGTTGATGCGGTTGCGGAACACTGAAAACCCCTTCGAGTCGGTGATCGTCGGCCGTGCGCCGACACCGCGAACCCTCCCGGCAACCCGACTCCCAACCCAGGTTGCGGGCACCCCAGTCCACACCGGGGTGCCCGCACCCCAGTTCCGGCAACCCACCGCCACTACGTATCAGCGGCCTGCGCAGCGGGCTAGTGGCCTGGTGATAATGGGTCGTCAGCGTGGCCGGAACCGGCCGTCATGACTGACTCGGCTGGAGCGCCGCCGCTGGGGGATTCCGTTACCGCCATGCTGGCTGGGGTCACTGCTAGCCCGATCAGTACGCCGGCGAGGACGCCGTCCAGCGTGCTGCCGATCAGCAGGGCGGTGCGGGACCTGCGTCCGAGCATCGCAGCGGCCGCCTCCCCGCGCCGGGCGCAGACCAGTAGCGCGGCGGGAAGGAAGCGGGCCAGCAGATGCAGCTGAAGACTCCCTGATGCGCCGCCAGCAGGCTGAATGTGCTGACCGAACACGGTCACTAGCGTGTCGCACGCCCGGCCGACGTTGCGCAGCAGTTGGGCCGACCGGTTGCGTACTAGGTTCGGGCGATGCCCTGTCGCGTCGGCATCCAACTGCCCGAAGTCGAGCGAGTGGTGCCCTGGCCCGAGATGGTCGCGATGGCGCGGGCGGCCGAGCATGCCGGGTTCGACTCGATCTGGCTGGGTGACCACCTGCTCTACGACCTGCCCACCGGCGAGGTGCGCGGGCCATGGGAGGTGTGGACCGCGCTTGCCGCGTTGGCCTCTGTGACCGAACGGGTCGAGCTAGGCCCGCTCGTATCGTCGACGAGCTTTCACGCGCCGGCAATGCTCGCCAAGCTTGCCGCGACGGTAGACGCGATTTCGGATGGGCGGCTGATCCTTGGCCTCGGTGCAGGCTGGAACCAGCGGGAGTACACCGCATTCGGCTTTCCGTACGACAAGCGGATCTCGCGCTTCGAGGAAGCGTTCACGATCATTCGCGAGCTGCTCCGCACCGGGCGTAGCGACTTCCGCGGTGTGTACCACGACGTTGCCGACTGTGTCCTCGACCCGAGACCGGTGCGGCCCGGTGGCCCGCCGCTCATGCTGGGCTCGGTCAGCCCACGCATGATGCGCATCGGCCTGCCACACGTCGACGCGTGGAACGTCTGGTGGAGCGATTACGGAAACCACGCCGAGGGCTTTGCAGCGGTACGCACACGAGTCGAGGACACCACCGAGCAGGCCGGCCGCGCGCCTGGCGAAGTCGAGGCGACAGCAGCCGTGTTGGTGCAGTTGCCGGGCGGGGTCGGCCGGCTGATGGGACAGACCTACAACGACCGCACCGTCCGACCCGTCCTGTTGTCCGGCCTCGCGGAGCACCTACGCGCGATGGCCGACGCCGGGGCCGCACACGTGCAGCTCGTCCTTGACCCCATCACAGTCGAGTCGATCCAAGCCGTCGGCGGGGCAGTGCGACAGTTCCGGGACGGCTGAGCCCGCGCGACATGCGGCTATGCGCGAACATCGTTGCTGCGCGCTGTCCGTATGTTTTGAGCCTGTCGCACAACGGACCGCCCCGAGACCGCGGTGACCGCTGTACCGGGGACGCCGGTGAAACCGGCCGAGATGTTCTTCCACGCGCGAAATGCAAATGCCATGACGCCCTCCTTAAGTGCTGCTACGGATATAGCCGTGGACCGGGTGGGGCCCGTCTGGAGGGGCCGCGAGGCCGCGGTTTGTGGCACGGCCTAATTGTTTCGAATCGTCGGATGATCGGATGCGGGATGTCGACGGCTTGCTTGCCGGGTGATCAGGGCGTCGGGCAGGTCACGCGGGGGTTCCACATCGCGAACGTGCCGGCGGGGTTGTGTTCCCATACCCAGGCGTGCAGCGAGTAGAACGGCGGCAGCCCGTATCGGTTGGGTGCGTCGGTAAAGTTGAACGTGGTTCCGAACAGCTTCGGCGGCTGTTTGTGGGTGGCGTCCCAGGCCGTTTTGAGCACGACGTATTCGACGGCGGCGAGTTGCAGAGTGCCGTCCGGCATGGGTGCGTACACCAGCGCCTCGGGTTGGGTGGCGACGATCGCGGGGTCGCCGACCAGCTTCGAGTTGGCCCAGTGGACGCCCATGCCGCCGCCGGGCATGCCTGGCATGGATGGCATGTCGATGCAGGCGATTCCCTTGGCGTCGGTGAGCAGCGCGTAGCCGTGCTGCTCGGCGGCGGCGATGCTGTGGAACTGGTCGGTCGAGGCGCGGACCGCCGCGAGATGGTCCGCCCCGGCCCCGGTGCTGCTGGTCACCGCCGCGGCGACAGACGCCGCCCCGGTCAACAACGCGACCGCGGCGATCGGCGCGGCGAGCAGTGCGAGCCGTCTGCGCATCTCACACACCCTCTTGCACTTGGTAGATGTCGTCTGCGGTGAGGCCGTGCGCTTCGCGATGCACGGTTTCGGCGGCGTGCGCGGACGGCGCTTCGACCAGGCAGAAGACCTTGCCGTGCTGCTCATCGACCCAGTAGCGCAGGTAGCGCACGTCGTACTGGCCCTGTGCCTGCAGATCTGCGACGTGGGCCTTGGCGACGTCCTCGACGCTGACGCCGCCGTCGAGGCTGTGCACGTCCATGTAGAGGGGCATGATTACTCCTTCGTCTCGGTGCGGATGACCGAAACGTAGGACGCGCAGCGCCGTCCGGAATCGGGAAGCGTTACCCAGATCCGGCGTGGTGATTACCCAGTTTCTGCGGCCGAGCGGGTCAGGCCCAGGCGGTGCGCCTCGGCGGCGGCCAGCGTGCGCGAGGGCACGGCGAGCTTGGCGAGTACGGCCGAGACGTGGTGGTCGACGGTCTTCACCGAGATGACCAGTTGCTCGGAGATCTGCCCGTTGGTGCGGCCGGCGCAGATCAGGTCGAGCACCTCGTGCTCGCGGCGTGTCAGACCGGCCGGGTGTGCTCGGGTGGCGGCCTGCGTGCCGTTCGGGAGCGATCTGATGCCCTGGCGGCGCATCGCGTGGCGAGCCGCCCGCACCGCGGCCGCCGCCCCTAGCGTGTCGAAGCGGCGCAGCGCCACACGCAGCCCGTCCTCGGTTTGCGAGTCGAACATCGCCAACGCCGCGGCGTACGGGCAGCACAGCCGGTCCCATGCGGCCGCAGCCTGCGCGTGTCGACCGGACAGACTGAGCGCGTCCGGCTCAGCGATGCGATCAGCCGGAGGGTTGAGGGACGAGCCGGTGCGCCGCAGCCAGGTAGCCAGCGATCCGCGCACCCACGCGTTGTCGGCCAGTGCGCCGTCGTAGGCGGCTTCGACCTCGCCTCGTGCCGCATCGAGGTCGCCACCGAGCCAGTGCGCCTCGGCGCGGGCCAGCCGGGCGGGCGTGGCCCACTCGTCCTCGCCCGTTCCCAGCGCGTTGGTGACGGCCTCGTCCAGGTACCGCCATGCCGACGGGTCGCCGCGCCGGGCACGGATCAGGCCCAGCGCCAGCAGCGAGGTGAGCCGGTTCACCGGTGAGGCCACGATCTGCAGGATCGGCAGGCCGGTAGCCTCCGCTTCGTCCCACCTGCCGAGCAGATCGAGCGCGGTGGCGTGCCAGCCGCGCAGGCAGGTGACGTAGGTGCCTATGTCCTGCTCGTCGCAGTAGGCGACGCCCTCGCGGTACCAGCGGTCGGCCTCGGCGAGGCGCATGTCGGCGATGAACAGCGTGTGCAGATTCGAATAGGCCCGGCCGGCCTGCTCGGCCGCGCCCGCGGCCGAGGCGATCTGCAGCGCGCGCTGCAGCATTCCCAGCCAGTCACCGCCTGACTTCGCGACGACGCAGGCCTCGGTGTTCAGCGCATAGCTCAGCACGTCGGGCAGGTTCAGGTCTTCGGCGAGCCGCTGCGCCCGATGAGCCGCGCCGATACTGCGCTCGACCTCGTGGTCGAGCAGCACTGCGACGGAAAGGTTCGCATAGGCCCATGCCAGCTCGCGGGTCGGCCCGAGCGGCTCGAGCGTCGCCAGGGCCGCTTCGGCCATCGCCACACTGTCCGGTCCGCGGCACAGCCGCCATAGCGTGCGGGACAGCTGCCGCATCGTGTCGCCCTCGCGCAGCCGATCACCGACCTGCCGCCACCGCGTCAGGGCGTTCTCCTGTGCGGTTGCCGCTTCCTCGAACCGATCGATCAGCGCGTACTCGCCCGCGAGCGCGTCGTACAGCTCCGCCAACGCGGCGACGTCCAACCCCTCGGCGAAGCGAAGCGCCCGCTCATACTGCGCCGCGGCCTCGCGGTGCGAGCCGAGCACGGACGCGCGGCGCGCCGCCGCCGACGCGAAACGCAAGACCGCACTGCCGTCCCCCGCGGCCTCGGCATGGTGCGCGAGCCGGGCGTCATCCGTACAGCCACGTGCCTGCAACGCGGCGAGGATGCGCGCGTGCCTCGGCGCTCGACGATGCACAGCCACTGCCCGCTCGATCGCCAACCGCGCCAGCTCATGCCGAAACCGCAGAACCGCCGCGTCACTGACCAGCAGCCCGCACCCGACAACTTCATCGACCGCGGCCGGCGGGCACCCCGAGACCGCAGACAGCAGCTCCGGTTCGACGCGGGTACCGATCAACGCCGCACAGTCGAGCGCAAGCCGTGCCTGCTCGCTCACCTGCGCAACCCGCGCGAGCACCACATCGGACGCCGAGCGCGGAATCCCGGCACCACCCGTCCGGATGACCTCGCTGACAAAGAACGGGTTTCCGCCCGTGAGCCGGTACAGCTCCTCCGGCTCCACGCCGCACCCCTCGGCGAGCCCGCGCACCGCCCGCCGAGACAACGGCGCCAGCGTGATCCGACGGGTGCTGCGCAGCGGCGCCACCTCGCCGAGCACGACGCGCAGCGGATGGTCCGGCGCCAACTCGTCGTCGCGGTAGCTGACCACCAGCAGCACCGCCGCGTCGCGCAGCCGGCGGGCCACGAAGCGCACCAGATCAAGCGTCGCCTCATCGGCCCAGTGCACGTCCTCGATGACCACCGCGCACGCAGCGCCGGGTGCCCGCAATTGGTCGAGCAGCAGCGCGAACAGCCGCTCCCGGGGCGCGCCCTGAGCGCAGGCCACCTGCAGCTCACCACCGACCTGCTCGGCGATGTCGAAGAGCGGGCCGAGCGGCCGCGGGGTGAACAACCCGTCACAAGCCGCCCACAACCAGCGCGCCGCGCAGGCGCGCGCCCGGAACGCCTCAACCAGCGACGTCTTCCCGACCCCCGCCTCGCCCGAGACGAGCACAAGTCGCCCCGCGCCCTCACCCGCCGCAGCCAAATACTCATCCAACGAGCCCAGCGCCTCGTTACGCTCCAGCAGGGCCATACGCGGAGTGTGCGCCCCCGTCCGGCACCGCGCCAAGTCACCGACACCGCACCGCGTTACCGGCGCAAAGGTCACGCCGTGAGTAACAGGCAGGCGCCCGCTCCCAGTGCGAGTACGTCTATGCGGCGACAGTCCGACGGTCGAGCACCTTCCGCTGGTCCGCTCACCGCAGGATTAGGCCGCAGGGCGTCCTCGCAGATCTGCCGCTGAGCGAGCGAAGATCAGTTCTATCGGTGTTGACGGTGATGAGCCGCTGGTGAGCCGGCGGATGCCGGCGTGCGTACTGGTCATGATCTCCACAGACGCGTGATTGCCAGCAGTCCGGCCAGGCATGGAAGCATCCCGATCACACCAAACAACGTGGGCAGGCCGGTGTCTCCGGAGGTGTCCTTGATGAGCAGGTCGGTCAGGGCGGTGCCTGTGCCGAGCGCGAACATCGCAGTCGCGGTCCCGCGGGCCCACCGCTTGCGCGCCTTGACGGCCCGGATCGTCCAGAGCCAGGCGATGATGCCGAGGGCCCAACGACGGACATAGGCCAGGTAGGTGGTGGCGGCCGAGTCGATGCGCGCCGGGGAGTATGTAGGATACCCGGCCCGGATATGGTTCGCCAGCACGTTCGCGGTGGCGTGGTCGATGTAGGGAAGGGTCGTTGCGGCGACGGTGAGACCGAGGCCCGCGTACATCGCTCGGGTGGCCGAGCGTTCGCGTTGTGTTGTCGTCATCAGGTCGCCGGTCCTTGCACGTGCGCCGCGCCTGACTGGTGCGGCTGGCCGACCGGGTGGGTCGCCGCTGAACGTCCCCGGGGTGCCTGCACACTTTGGCCGCTTCGGAGGCGCCCGAGCGAGTTCAGACGGTGCGCTGGCACGCGGAGCTGTCGGGGCCGGACGTTGTGGTTGCCGCCGAACAGGTTGCCAGGGTCGTATTGGCCCTTGGCCGCCGCGAGCCGCTGACGGGTTTCGGGTGGATAGATCGCGGCGATGTCCGCCTCGGTGTCGGTTGTGAGGAAGTTGGCGTAGGCGCCGTTGACATGCGGTGTGAGTGACCTCCAAAGCGTGTCCAGAGCTGGACGAGCGGCCTCGATGACGGGCTCAGGGCCCGCGGTGATGGTCACCAGCAGCAGCTGTGCTTGGCGGTGCGCGTACGCGGTGGCGTGGTCGGGGACTCGGGATAGTGCACCGCCGAGGCTGCGCACGCTGATGAACGGCGATCGCTCCGACGCCGCGGATTCGGTAAGGATATGAAGGACTTGCGGCACTGATTCGGTGTTGACGAACGCGCTTCGGATGACGACCTGGATGCCCGGCGGCGGCATCGCGCCCTCCGCGAGGGTGTCCGCGTAGGGTTTCCGCGCGACGTCGTCGTCGATCATTGCGCCGAGCTGCCGGATCGGGTGGAGTGTCTCGGCCGCCGCTTGCGGGTCATCGTCGTCGAGCGCGACGTGTATCTCGACGGGCGCGTCGGCGCCGCCAGCCGACGGGTTCGCGAGGTTCAGCACGGCGGTGAGGTTTTCGGGTGCGGCGCGCAGGTAGTCTGCCCAGCCGTGGATCACGCTGGCCGCCTCCGCGGCCGGGAAGGTGATCTTGCCGTGGAAGACGTCTGTCGTCTCGTGTGCGACGAACTCGAAGGCGGTTACGATCCCGAAGTTGCCGCCGCCACCGCGTATCGCCCAGAACAGTTCCGGGTGTTGCTCCGCGCTGGCGTGCAGCGTCTCTCCGTTGGCGGTGACCACCTCCGCGGCGACGAGGTTGTCCAGGGCCAGCCCGTACTTGCGGACCTTCCAGCCGATGCCACCGGTCAATGTCAAGCCACCGACGCCCACGCTCCTGGTGTCACCCGAGGAGATCGCCAGCTGATGCGGGGCGAGGGCGGCCCCGACCTGACCCCAGGTGGCGCCGCCGCCGATCCGGACGAGGCGACGTTCGTCGTCGATGAGCTCCACGTTCGCAAGCTTGTGGAGGTCGATCACGACTCCGTCGTCGTTCGTGCCGAAGCCGGGAAAGCCATGGCCGCCGCCGCGTACGGACAGCACCAGCCCGCCGCTGGCGGCGAACCTGACTCCCGCCTGCACGTCGCCGATGCTCGTGGGTTGTAGGACATAGGCCGGGCTACCCGAAGCGAAGACTGAACGGCTGGCCGATTCGTACTCCGGCTGACCGGGTTCGATGATGTTGCCGCCGAAGTTGCGGCGGAGGGTTTCCAGCGGTGAGCTCATGACGTTCCTTCCAGGGGGATCGATCTCGGTCTATGAACTGGCTGGGCCGGCCGGTCGGTGATCGCCGTTAGGTGGTCGGTGACCGCGTCGTGCAGCTTCGCGCTGGCGGCGGCGTGTGGTGTCGGGTCGACGGTGCTGATCACGGGGTGTCTCCTTTGCTGTGGGGCACCGTTCGGCGCGGGTGGTGCCCGGGCGACGGCACGGGGTGCGGGCCGGACATCCGGGCCGCGGCGGGCAGCGGCTGGCGTCGCGGCGGCACGCTGTTGTTCGGGGGGCGGCCGCGCGGCCGCTTGTGGCTGACGATCTGGCCGTGGTCGAAGATTTCGCCGCCCCAGACGCCGGTGTGCTCTGCGCGCTCGATCGCGCCGGCGAGGCAGGGGCTGCGGGCCGGGCAGTCAGCGCAGAGCATCTTGGCTCGCTCGAGGTCGGTCGGGTCCTCGGCGAACCACAGATCTGGATCGTGTCGCTGGCACGGCAGCCGCGCCGCAGTTCGCCCGCGGGTGCAGCGCACAGGCATGCCGAAGTGCTGCGGTCGAGCGCCGGGACGGGTGTTACTTGCGAGGTCGTCAAGGTGGACGTCGTATCGGCCTGGGTCTGCTGCCCGGCGTGGCCGGGCCGCTATGTCGTACATGGGGTGCTGACTCCTCAGGGGGTGCTGGCGGGTGAGCTTGCGGGTGCCGGGCTTTCGACCTCGTCGGCGTCTCGGTAGCTGACCGAGATCAGGAACAGGTCGAGATCGCGGATCTTGTTGAGCACGCCGTGGAGTGCGGCCTGGTCGGGCAGGTGGCCTGAGATCACCGTGTCCGGTTCCTCGTCGTGGACGTCGAGGCCGGCGAACCATTCCGACCAGCCGGGATTGAGGACGCCTTTGACGCGGATCCGGTACCAGCCGCGCGATTCCGGGCTGGTCACCGGGGCGATCCAGCCTGCCGGCTATCCCGCGCCTGGGGCGGTTGTCGCGCGTCGGCGACCGGGGATGCCTCGGTAGCGGTGTGGGCGGCCATTGGTGTGCTCCTGTCGCTGGGTGGTGTGGCGTTCGGTCTGCACGCTAGGAAGGGTCGGGCGGCGGCCGCCTCACCCGAAGGTGGGATTGGGGGTGGAATCTTGTCGGCGCTCGGTGGCGGCACGAACGTGCCGGCTCTGTCCCGCCGGCGTGCGGCCGTACGATGGTGTGCTGACCAGCGTCGTGGGATCGCTGGAGGTGCAGCCGGTGCGGGTGCACGATGTGCAAGAGCCCGTGGTGAGTTCGGAACAGGCCGCCGGGGCGGTGCTGGACACCGTGTTGGCGACGAAGTTGCATGTGCCGACGCTGCGACCGGATCGGGTGCCGCGACCTCGGCTGATGCGGCTGCTCGATGAGCACTCGCGCGGCGGGCTGGTGCTTGTGTGCGCGCCGGCCGGGTACGGCAAGACGGTCCTGCTGGCGGAGTGGGCGCGCACCGGTGGGCGCCAGCCGGCCTGGTTGTCCCTCGACGCGGGTGACAACGATCCGGCCCGGTTCTGGCGGCATGTGCTGGCCGCCCTGGACCGGGTGCGTCCGGGGACTGCCGAGCGGTTCGGCGTGGCGGTGCCGCCGGGATCGTTCGAAGTGCCGGCGACGGCGCTGCTCAACGATCTGTCCGGTGAGCCCGGCGACGAGGTGGTGCTGGTGCTCGATGACTACCACCTCATCGACGCACCCGCGGTCCACGAGCTGGTGGAGTTCCTGGTGGAGCACCGCCCGCCGGGTCTGCATCTGGTGCTCGCCAGCCGATCTGACCCGCCGTTGGCGTTGGCGCGGCTGCGCGCCCGAGGCGAGCTGACCGAGGTCCGGGCGGCGCAGCTGCGGTTTACGCCCGAAGAGGCGGCGTCGCTGCTGCACCACGCCGCGCAGGTGTCGGGTGGGCAGCTGCCCGCGGCGGCGGTCCAGGCGCTGGCCGCGCGCACCGAAGGCTGGGCGGCTGGGCTGCAGCTGGCGGCGCTGTCGCTGCGTGGGCACCCGGACGTCGCCGGGTTCATCGCCTCGTTCACCGGCAGCCACCGGCATGTGCTGGACTACCTGAGCGAGGAGGTCCTGCAACGGCAGGGCGAACAGGTGCGGGCCTTCCTCACCGATACGGCGGTGCTCGAACGGCTCAGCGGCCCGCTGTGTGACACCCTCACCGGCCGCGCCGACAGCCAAGCCCTGCTCGAACAGCTCGAGCGGGCCGGGCTGTTCCTGATCCCGCTGGACGAGGTGCGCGGCTGGTGGCGCTACCACCACCTGTTCGCCGACCTACTGCGCGCCCGCTTGCAGCGCGACGGCGACCGTGCGGCGGCGCTGCACCGCACGGCCGCGGCCTGGTACGAGCAGCACGGGTTCGTCGATGACGCGATCCACCACGCGCTGGCCGGCGGTGACATGGCCTCGGCCACCCGACTGGTCGAGGCGCACTTCGACACTGTGTTCAACCTGCGCGGCGAGGAAGCGACGATCCGCCAGTGGTTGCCCACCCTCCCCGACGAGCTGGTACGAGCCCGACCCCGGCTGCTGCTGGCGCAGGCCCAGATGGCCGCGATGCGCGGCGATGCCGACACGATGGAGCCGTTGATCGACGCGGCCGAGCGGGCAGCCGACGCCGACCCGCTCGAACCGTTCGAGCCGACCGCCGGTAAGGCCCGCAGCCTGCTGATCAACGTCCCGGCGGTGATCGCGCTGCAACGCAGCTACCTGGCACAACTGCGCGGCGACGCCGACGCGACAGCGGCGCACACCGCGCGGGCCCGGATGGTGGTCGGTGAGGACGAACCGACGCTCGCTACCTCGGTGCAGGGATTCCTCGCCATGGATGCCTGGCTGCGGGGGCGACTCGGCGACGCCGAGCAGGCCTTCGCCGCGCACACCGCCGTGTGGCGCAACGCGGGCGTTGCCCCCACGAACACCGCCTGGCGCTACTACTCGCTGGCCCGGATCCAGCGCGCCCAAGGCAACCTGGCGGCGAGTGACCGGACCTGCCGCGAGGCTCTGCGCAGCGTGATCGGCGCCGACCGGCGACCACTCCCCGCCGCCGGCCCGGCGTTCGTCGGCCTGGCCGACGCGGCATACCAGCGCGACGATCTCGAGGCCGCGGCCGGGTACCTGGACGATGGCATCCCGCTGTGCCGGCAGTTCGTGCACACCCCGCCGCTGGCGGCCGGCCAGGCCACGCTGGCCTGGGTCCGGCGCGCCACCGGTGATCCGGACGGGGCTCGCGACGCCATGAACGAGGCCGAACGCGTCGCGGCCGGGCCGGCCGGCCTGCTCAACCCCATCCCGGCGCAGGCCGCTCGGCTGCGCCTCGCGCAGGGCGACGTCGAGGCCGCCGCGCGGTGGACCGCGGGCGCCGGGCTGACCGCCGACGATGAACTCAACTACTCCACCGAGCCGGGCCATCTCGTGCTGGCCCGCGTCCTGCTCGCCGCCGACCATCCCGACGAAGCGCTCGCGCTCCTGGAGCGGCTGCACGCCGCCGCGGCCCGGCAGCAGCGGACCGCCAGCCTGCTCGAGATCACCGCGGTGCGGGCGCTCGCCCTCACCACCGCCGGCGACGACGAGTCCGCGCTGCAGGCCGTTCGCGACGCCCTCGAACTCGCCGGCGCGAACGGCCACGTCCGCGTCTTCACCGACGAGGGCCCGTCGATGGCGGCGCTGCTCGAGCGGCTCGTCGCCGCGCAGCGCACCGGTCGGGTCACCGCCCGGATCCCGTCCGGCTACCTGACGCGGGTACAGCGATCGTTCAGCCCCGCGCGGCCCAGCGCCGCGCCGCCCGCCGCAGGAACGTCACCGCTGGTCGACCCGCTGACCGCCCGCGAGTCCGAGATCCTGCACTTGATGGCCGGCGGGAAGTCGAACCAAGCCATCGCCGCCGAACTCGTGGTCAGCCTCGACACCGTCAAGAAGCACGTCAGCCACATCCTCGACAAGCTCGGCGCGACCAACCGCACCGAAGCTGTCGCCCGCGGCAGGGAGCTCGGCCTGAGCAGCTGAACCCCCCAGCGTCGGCTGGCCCACCGCCACCCCGCACCTTCTCGACGGCGAATGTGGCACGTTCGTGCGGCCGCGCTCCGACGAGAGATTCCACCGCAGCCGCCACCTTCGAGTGACGTCCCAACCGGCCCCGTCGCCCAAACTTCGACTGTGCCACCCACCCGCGCCTTACTGCGGCGCGGTGACCCCTGGCACGGGCGGCAGCCCACCGCCCGCCGCATCATCACCACACGAAGGAGCACGCCGTGCATCCCGTGATCGCGCGCTCGCTCGCCGCTGAACACGTCAAGGACCTCCTCGGACAGGCCGAGCGCGACCGGCTCGCCGCCCAGACCAGCGCCCGTACCGCGGCCGGCCCGCGCCCTGCCGTCCCGCCTCGAGCGCGACCCCCAGCCGGCGCCGTGCACGCCGGGTCGCTCACCGAACCCGCCGGCCGCGACGGCGCCGAGCGCGGCCCGGTGTGGCCGGCGCTGAGCCCATTGCTGTTCGACGTCGCGCTGCCCACGGGCCTGTACTACCTGCTCAGCGCGCTCGGCGCGGCAGACACCCCCGCGCTGATCCTCGCCGGGCTGATCCCGTTCGGCCGCTCGCTACGCACCCTGGCGCGCGCCGGACGCGCCGACTACCTGGCGGTGATGATGGCGCCCCTGTTCACGCTCAGCCTGGGGCTGGTCGCGGTCACCGGTAGCCCTCGCTTCGTGCTGGTCAAAGAGTCCTTTGGCACCGCGCTGCTCGGGCTGTGGTGCCTGGCCAGCGCCGTCACCCGCCGGCCGATGACCTTCTACACCGCACGCCCGATCCTCACCCGCGGCCGGCCGGACGGGCTGGCGGCCTGGGAACGGCTCGCCGAGACCTCGCCGGTCTTCCGCGCCGTCCAACGCCGGCTGGCGGTCTTCTGGGGACTGGGATTGCTGGTCGAGGCGATGGTCCGGGTGGCGATCGTGCTGCACTACCCGGTGCACACCGCGGCCGGATTGGTCAACCTCGCCGCCGCCGCAATCATCGTCGCGCTGTGCATGCTGACCGGCCCGCTCGGCGGGCTGCGGCTGCAACGCCTGCTCGCCGCCGACATCGCCGCCCACGCCGCTCACGCCGCCCACTCCGCCCACTCCGGCACCCGCACCGTCGCCGTGGTGGGCCAGCCGTGACCGGCCCACTCACCGTCGGCGTGTTCCCGTTCGGCCTGGCCGGCGGACCCGACGGCCTCGCCGCCGGACCACCCGACGACCTCCCCGCGATCAAGGACGCGCTGCGGCAGCTGCAGGGCAACGGGCCGTCGTTGCTGGCCCGCGGCTACGTCGGCTGGACCGGCGCGGACAGCGCCGGTGCCGCGCTCGACCAGATCTCGCACCTGGTGGAGACCGGCCTGAACTGGGATCTGGTACTCGCCTACCGCGGCCCGGCCGGCGACATCGCCGCCTGGACGGCGTTCGTCACCGAAGTGATCGCCGACTTCGGCCACCACCTGGCCGCGCTGCAAGTCACCGGCGAGGCCAACCTCACCGGCATCCCGCATGCCGGCGACGGCGCCGCAATCGTCGTCTGCGCCGGGCGGCTCGCAGCCAACCGGCATTGAAACGACTTCGTAGCATGGCGGGGTGGCGTCTTCGGCGTTGGCGGCGGTGAACCACATCGTGGTGTTGATGTTGGAGAACCGGTCGTTCGATCACATGCTGGGCTGGTTGTACGCCGAGGCGGGCAACCTGTCCCCGGCGGGAGACCGGTTCGAGGGGCTGACCGGCGCGGAGGCTTGCCCGGGCCCGGACGGCTCCCCGGTGGCGGTGTCCCGGATCCGCCCGGACACCCCACACGGGTACTTTCTGCCAGGCGCGAACCCGGGCGAAGGCTATCCGGCCACCACGACCCAGCTGTACGGCTGCCCCGCCGCGCCGGCCGGGGACGCGGTCGCACCGATGAGCGGATTCGTCACCGACTACGCCGCCGCGATCGCCGACGACCAGGCCAACGGCTGCTACGTCGTGCCGGGCACCAGCCCATCGTGGATCATGGGCTGCCACACGCCCGACAGCCTGCCGGTGCTGTCTGCGCTGGCGCGCGGGTTCGCCGTCTGCGACCACTGGTACGCCTGCGTGCCGACCCAGACGATGCCTAACCGGGCCTTCGCCTGCGCCGGCACCAGCCAGGGACACCTGGACGACACCACCAAGAAGTTCACCGTCCCGTCCATCTTCGGCGCGCTGTCCACCGCCGCGGTGCCGTGGAAGATCTACGGCTACACCTCGCCCGCGCTGACCAAGCTCAACTTCCCCGACACCGCCGCGGCCAGCTCGGAGCACTTCGGGCAGTTCACCGACTTCCAAGCCGACGCCGCGGCCGGCGCGCTGCCGGGCTACGCCTTCCTGGAACCGTGCTGGAGCACTACCGGCAACAGCCAGCACCCCAACCACAACGTCGCCCTCGGCGAGCAGCTGCTGCTCGACACTTACCGGGCACTGCGCGCCGGCCCCGGCTGGGCCAGCACGCTGCTGATCATCACCTACGACGAGCACGGCGGCTGCTACGACCACGTCCCGCCACCCTGGGGCGCCGCGCCACCGGATGCCAGCCTGGGCGAGGACGGCTTCGCCTTCACCCGCTACGGCGTACGCGTGCCCACCATCCTGGTGAGCCCACTCATTCCGGCCGGCCGGGTGCACCGCGTCCCGGGCCGGACGACCCCGTTCGACCACACCAGCATCCTGGCCACCGTCGAACACCGCTTCCACCTCGCGCCGCTGACCGCCCGTGACGCCGCCGCGCCCGACCTCGCCGCCGTGCTCACCCTTCCCCACCCGCGCCGCGACGACCCGCTCGCGACCGTCACCGCGCCGCCCGCACCGGCCATCCCGACCAGCCTTGCTGCCCAGCCCGCACACCTACAGCGGATCCACGCCGAACTGCTCGCCGCCCAACGCGGCCCGCACGCCCTCCCCCCGACCGGGCTGCGCAGCAACGCCGACTACCGGACCTTCATCACCGCCCACCCAGACCAAACCGACAGCCCCGCGACAGTCACCGGAGCCGGTTCGTGCAACTGACTCACGCTGGCTCGGCCAGTCGATCGCGCTCGGGCGAGGCCTCACGCAACCGGCTGACCAAGGCGTGACATGAGCAACGGGGGTCGAGATCGAAATGAGAGAGCAATCGAGCACCGCAGTCGCCGGGCCGCGTCCATCCCATGTCCGGACCGCCGGCCTGCTCTTCGCCGGCGGTCTGCTCTTCCTCGCTATCACCGCGATCGGCGGATACGGCTTGGGCTGGAGATGGACCGGCTTCCAGTCCAACCCGACACTGTGGGACTGGCTCAACCTCGTTCTGCTGCCGTTCACCGTGGCCACCCTGCCGCTGTGGCAGGCGACCCGGTTGCGGCGCCAGCGAATATGGCGGCTCATCTTTTGGGTGCTTGCGCTGACGCTGCTCCTGCTCGTTATCGGGGGCTATGGGGCCGGCTGGCGCTGGACCGGCTTCGCCGGTAACACGCTGTGGGATTGGCTCAAGCTCCTGCTCGTCCCATTCGTGCTTCCGCTGGCCGTGCTGTGGTTGCAGCGCGGCGCGGATAACCACACCGCGCACGCCGATCAGCGCTGATCAGACGACGGTCAGACAGCCGACCCGCCGCCGTTCGCGTCCGCAGCGGCGTATCGCCGAGCCTCAACCCGCTTCGTCATCGCGGTCAGTGTCGCTATCGGTTGATGGTCGGGCGGGTTAGCCTAGTGCGAAACGACCGGGGGTGTCGGATGCCGATCTTCATGGTGGAGCGAGAGTTCGCCGCGGAACTCGAGCTCAGCGCTACTGACGCCGACGGCGTTAACCGCATCAACGACGACGAGAACGTGCGCTGGCTGTACTCATTCCTGTCCGCCGACAAGCGCAAGACGTACTGCCTGTACGAGGCGCCGACGCCCGAGGCGATCCGCCGAGCCGCAGCCCGCGCCGGCATGCCGGCCGACGTCATTGTCGAGGTCACCGACCGGGTGCTGCCGGATGCGAGTCTCGCGCCGATCTGAGTTAGGCCAGGTTGTGGTCGGTCGCGTAGCGGGCGGCTTGGGTACGGTTGGCCGCGCCGGTTTTGATCAGGATGCTGCGCACGTGGTTGGCGGCCGTGTTCGCGCTGATGTACAGCTGCGAGCCGATCTGGCGGTTGCTCAGCCCTGAGGCGAGCAGGCGCAGCACCTCGACCTCGCGGTCGGTGAGTCCGCCCGGTCCCGCGGTGGCGAGGATGGGCTGCAACCAGCGCAGCACGCGTGTTTGCCCGATCGGCTCGGCGACCGCGCGCGCCTGCTCGGCGAGTCGCGCGGCGCGCGGGGCGTCCTCGCCGCGGCGGTGGACGGCGACGGCGTGCCGTGCGAGCGTCTCGGCGACGTGCACATCCGACCCCATCCGCTCGTCCATGGTCAGCGCGGCGGCGAACAGCCGGTCAGCGTGTGCGTGATCGCCGGAACCTGCCGCGAAGCGTGCCAGGTATCGGTCCGCGCTGCCGAACGCGGCGACGAATTGTGCGGCGACGATGTTCTTGCCCGCGTACCGGGCCACGAACGGGTTCAGGGTCCGGATCGCGTCCGTGTCGCCGAGGTCCGCCGCACCATCGGCCATGAAGGCCAGTTCGATGGGCCACTGGGCGTCGGCGAGACGCGACTCGAGGTCGCGGTTGAGCAGCGCACGCAGCGCGCGGCGCATGCCCTCCGTGACGCCGAGCTCCGTATACAGCGCGAGCATCCCCGGCAGCCAACGCCCGGCGAAGGACTCCTGGCCGGTGATGAACCCGCGGACGGCGTCCAGGCCGCCGGTCTCCCGTCGGACCATGAACATCTGCACGGCATGCGGCCCCTCGGTCGACTCGACGTCGAACTCGCCGACCTGCAGCGCAGCATCGGCGAGCCGCTCCGCTTCGGCGAACTCGCCGCGGCGGTAGGCGAACCCTTGGGTCATGCAGGCCTCGGTGTAGTGCGTGAACGGCTGCCTGCCGGCCAGCGCGGCGGTCCGTTCCTGCCGGACGTAGCGCTCCAGGTCGGCGGGTCGGCCTACCAGGTAGCTCGCCATTGCGCCGAAATGCGCCGCCTCGCTCAGCGCCTCGTAGTCGCCGAGTTCGACAGCCAGTGCGGAAAGCTCGCCGGCCCGGTCCAGTTCGCGCTCGACCACGTCCGGGGTCAGGCCATGCCACAGGCTGGTCCGCAGTGTGTGTGCGATCGCCAGGGGGTCACCGGTGCGGCGGGCCATCTCAATGGCCCGCTCACCCACAACCTCGGCTCGCTCCTGCTGCCCGGCGAAGGCCAAGGCGCGCCCCAACGAGCCGATGGCGCAGACGTAGCGGACGTCGTCCTGGTCGAGCCCGCAGCCGGCTATCGCCGTGGAGAGCGTATCCGCGGCGTGGGTATCGGCGAGCCCCGGTCGCCAGTTCGCCTCCTCGAAACCCATTGCGGCCCGCAGCCGGACGAGCGGGCCGGACTGGTGCGTCAACCGTTCGTAGAGGTCGCGGGCGCGAGCGAAATCACTGGCCCGCACGTGGTTCTCGGCCGCCCCGAACAGTGCGTCGGCGACCTCGTCGGGGCCGGACTCGGGCAAGGCAGCGGCGCGCTCGAACCACTGGGCGGCCTCCTCGTAAGCCAGGCTGCACGCAGCCTGACGCGCCGCCAGGGTGGCGTAGCGCACCGCCTGCTCGTGGTAGCCGAGCACGTGAGCGTGCAGGTAATGGTGCGCCAGCCGGGGGACCAGCGCCGGGATGTTCGCCGGCCCGCGGTCCAGCGCCTCGGCGGCGCGGGCGTGCAGCAAATGCAGCCGCGCGCCCGGCAGCTGGTCGAGGACCACCTGCCGGGTCAGAGCGTGCACGAACTGGTATCGGCCCGCCGCATCGTCGAGCGCCTCGATCAGCCCGACCGCGGTCGCCGCATCGACCGCGTCGATGCTCTGGCCGCGCTCGACCCTTCCGGCACGCACCAGCGTCGCGAGGTCGAACGTCTCGCCCAACACCGCGGCGAGCTCGACGACCTCGCGCACCGCGGGGCCGAGACCGGCCAGCCGGGCGCCGATCGCGTCCCCGATCGAAGCCGGGATGTGCTGTCGGCCGCGGAGTGCGACCAGCCCACCGCGACGTTGCAGATCGGCCCACAGCTCGCGCAGGAAGAACGGGTTGCCGCCGGTGCGGTCGCGCAGAATCGCCGCCGAAGCCCTCGCCCCCGCCTTCGGGATCCCTCCGCGTTCGCTGACGAAGTCCGTGATCGCATCGGTGTCGAGCCCGCCGAGGTCGAGGCGGTGCACGCCGTCGAGGCGATGCAGGTCGGCCAGGCGTTCACTGAGCAGTGCCGAGCGGTCCGGCGCAGTTGTCCGGAAGGTGCCCACGAGCAGCATCCGGGTGTCGATACCCGCGTTCGCTACATGCTCGAGCAGGGCGAGTGTGGGCAGTGTCGCCCAGTGCAGATCGTCGAGGATGACGGCGAGAGCCCGCTCCTCAGACAGCGTGCGAAATAGCATGGCGAGCGCGTCGAACAGGTCGCCTCGCAGGTCACCGGCCGTGTCGTGCGCCGTCGGTGGCAGGTGCTGTGCGGCCCTAGCGGAGAGCCGGCCGAGATCGTACGGCGCGCCGGCCAGGAACGGGCAATGGTGCTCCGGTCCGCTGCTCAGACATCCGTCGGTACAACACGGCGAGTGCTCGAAGAGGTGGTCGAGGATCTGCACAAACGGCTGGTAGGGCACGCCGGCGTCCTTAGTCGCGGCCCCGACCAGGACGGTCACGCCGTGCTCGTGCAGCGCACCGGCCACCTCTGCCGCGAGCCGGGTCTTGCCGGCGCCGGGCTCGCCGCCGAGCAGCACGACCTGACCGTCGCCCCCCTCGACCCGCGACCAGATTCGCTCCAGGTTCTCCAGTTCGTAGCGGCGTCCGACCAGCCGTGACCGGCGAGCCGCGACAAAGCGGCGCGGCAGCGGCACCGGCCTCGACGACGCCATGCCTGGACGGTACCGCCGCCGACGCCGCGGCTCGATGGTCAGTTCTGACTATCCGGCTGTCGATACCGGGAGGCCCGTTTCGGTCATGACGCGGGCGCGGTGCAACACGGATCGTGGACCCGGTATTCGGAACACGATAGGAGCCAGCTCATGACATCGACTCTCGACCTGCGCACCGACGGCGGGCTCGTCCTGCCGAACGACGACGATTACGACGACGCCCGCTCCGTCTACAACGCCATGATCGACCGGCGTCCTGCGGGGATTGCCCGCTGCCGCACGGTGGCCGACGTGCAGGCCGCGCTCGCCGCAGCGCGCCGGGCCGGCCTGCCGGTAGCGGTACGCGGGGGTGGGCATTCCGGGCCTGGCTTCGGCACCATCGATCACGGCCTGGTCATCGACCTCTCGCCGATGTCGACCATCGAGGTTGACCCGGATGCCCGCACCGCCCGCGTGCAGGGTGGGGCCACGCTGACGATGCTCGACGCGGCGACGCACGCCTACGGCCTGGCAACACCGGCCGGCGTCGTCGGCACGACCGGCGTCGGCGGCCTCACCCTTGGCGGCGGACACGGCTACCTGTCGCGCAAGTACGGGCTCACCATTGACAACCTGCTCTCGGCCGAGATGGTCTTGGCCGACGGGCGCATGGTCACCGCGTCCGAGGACGAGAATCCCGACCTGTTCTGGGCGATCCGCGGTGGCGGCGGTAACTTCGGCGTCGTCACCTGCTTCACGCTGCGGCTGCACCCGGTCACCAACGTGATCTGCGGACCGACCGCCTGGCCGGGGTCGGCCACCAGCGACGTGCTGGACTGGTACCGCGAGTTCCTGCCCGCCCAGCACGAGGACCTCTACGGCTTCCTCGCGACCCTGACCGTCCCACCCGTGGCGCCGTTCCCCGAACCGTTCCACCTGCACAAGGCGTGCGCGATCATCTGGTGCTACACCGGCGACCCGACCGACGCCGCCGACGCGTTCGCCCCGGTCCGGGCGATGCAACCGGCCTGGGACGGCACCGGCGAGGCGCCCTACCCGGCGCTGCAGGCCTCCTTCGACGCACTGTTTCCTAAGGGCCTGCACTGGTACTGGCGCGGTGACTTCTTCCGGACAATCCCGGACGAGGCGCTCGCCGTTCATGCCCGGTTCAGCGAGCAAGCGCCGACGGCGCTCTCGCAGATGCACCTGTACCCGGTCGACGGCGCCGTGCATCGCGTGGGCGCGAACGAGACGGCCTGGGCACACCGCGACGTGAGCTTCTCGCAGGTAATCGTCGGCGTGGATCCGGATCCAGCGAACGCCGCAGCGATCCGCACCTGGGCGCAGGACTACCACGACGCCCTGCATCCCTACTCGGCCGGCGGCGGGTACGTGAACTTCATGATGGACGAGGGCCAGGACCGGGTGCGCGCGACCTACGGCGACAACTTCGACCGGCTCGCCGCCGTCAAGCACGCGTATGACCCGGACAACGTGTTCCGGGTCAACCAGAACATCCCGCCGGCCCAACCGTGACCGACCGCGCCATGCTGGCACTTTCGACTTCGGCCCGCGCGCCGCGCGTCGAGACGCCACTCGAGGTCGTGGGATGCCCGCAGTGCGCGCAGCCGACCGAGGTCGCATGGCGCGCCGACCTGCCCTCAACCGACGGACCGGTGCCGCACCTGTACCTCCGGTGCGCCCAGCGCCACTGGTTCCTACTCGCCGAAGATTTCGCCGGCGTGGGGCCGAGCAACGCGCTCGAAATGGCCGGCAGGGCTTGCTGATCGGGACAACGCGAGCCGCTGTCAGTAAGCCGATCTGTCGACGCCGTGATCGGGTGCCTGACCCGTGATCGTGCCCATCCGCTGCTGGTTGGCGGGTCGCGGAGTAGCGTCCGCGATGTTGGAGGACGCCGGCTGGGCATTTGCCGGCCTGGGGGTGGCGCGTTGGTCGACCGATACGGCGGGACGCCTGCGCGCTGCGCGGTGCCGTGAGCCGGCCGCGGCCGGTTGCGCAGGAGTCCGCCGGACGCTTCGTCGGGCGCGCTGGAGAGCTTCGCGTGCTGGCGGGAGCCCTCGCCGATGCGCGTGCCGGCCGTCCGCGGATTGTCCTGGCCCGGGGGGAGCCGGGCATGGGCAAGACCGCGCTGTTGCGACAGTTTCTGCGCGGGGCGGGCGATGAGGTCTGCGCGTTGTGGGCGAGCGGCGACGAGGCTGAGGTCGATCTCGACTTCGGCGTGGTCGAGCAGCTGCGCGCCGCGCTGCCCCGCGAGCTGACCGGGGTGCAGCCCGCCGCCGGGCCGGGCAAGGACAGCCTGGCGGTCGGTGCCGACCTGCTCGCGAGCGTCGGGTTGCTCGAGCAGCGTGGTCCGGTGGTACTGGCCGTCGATGACCTGCAGTGGGCAGACGCCGCGTCGGCGCGGGCGCTGCTGTTCCTGCTGCGCCGGTTGCGGCATGACCGGCTGCTGCTCGTGGCCGCCGCGCGGCAGGGCGACATGCTGCACCGGCTGGGCGACGGGTGGGCTCGCCTGCTGGCCGACGATGACTTGGCGGCCACGGTTCGGTTGGCGGGGCTGACCGGCAACGAGGTGCGCGAGCTGGCCGCCGTGGACGGGCGAGCGTTGCCGGCTCCGGTGAGTGAACGGCTGCGCGTGCACACCTGCGGTAATCCGCTGTACCTGCGCGCGCTGCTCGCCGAGCTCCCGGAGGACGCGTTGCTCGGCGGCGGAGCCGAGCTGCCGGCGCCGCACTCGTACGCGGCTACGGTGCTGACCCGGCTGGCCAGACTGTCGCCGTCCACTCGGGATTTGGTCACCGCTGCCGCAGTGTTGGGCACCCGCGCACCCCTGCACGCGGTGGCCGGGATGGCCGGCCTCGAGCAGCCGATGGACGCGGCAGAGGAGGCGACCGCCGCCGGCCTGGTGCGGTTGACCCGCGGCCCGGCCGGCGGCGAGCTGAGCTTCGTCCATCCGTTGATGCGCGCCGCGGTCTACGACGATCTGCCCGGTCCGCGCCGCCGGGGGCTGCATCGTGCCGCCGCCGGGCTGGTCGACCGGGCCGCGTCGTTGCGGCATCGGGTGGCGGCCGCCGAGGGCGCGGACGCGGCGCTGTCGGCAGAGCTGCGCACGGCCGGGCAGGAGGAGCTTGCGGTCGGCGCGCTCGGCGCCGCGGCGAGCTATTTGCAGCTGGCATCGCGGGTCGAACCCGACGCTCAGGCGGCGGATGTGTACCTCTACCAGGCCGTGGAGTTGCTGCTCATCGGCGGCGATGTCTTCGGCGCCGCTGCCCGCGCCGAACAGGTGCACGCCCGACCGATCAGCGCGTATCAGCGCTATGTCAGCGCCCTGCTGGACACGCCTACCGGGCGGCTCGTGGAAGCGGTCGCCGAGCTGCGCACCGTCGCCGGTTCGGTCTCATCGCGCGATGAGCCGGATCTGTATGCGCGTGTCACATCGGCGCTGGCCTTCCTGTCGGCAATGCTCGGTGAACCGGAGCAGACCATCCGGTGGGCACGCCGCGCGCGCACGGTCGCCAGCCGGCCGGAGACCGCAGAGCAGTTGGCCGTGCAAGGGCTGGCGTGGAGTTACGCAAAGACCGGACGAATTAGCGAGTCGCTGGCGTTGCTCGCGAGCTGCGCCCCCGATCGGGGGCGTCCGCTCGCGTTCGAGACCGACCTGCTGGCGATCCGCGGGACGGTGCGCACCTGGGCCGGCGATCATTCCGGCGCGATTTCCGACCTGCGCGCGGTCGAGCGGTGGATGCGCCTGGGCGCTTCGATCACCGACTTCGTCCAGGTGTACGCGGCGCTGGCCGAGGCGGAGCTCCAATCGGGATCGTGGCGTGACGCGGCGACACACGTCGAGCTGGCGACCTCGCTGGCCGAGGACCTCGATCACCACTGGTACCAGCCGTACGCGCACGAGGTGGCCACCTACCTCTATGCGCTGCAGGGTGACGACGCGTTCGCCGCCGCACACGCCGCGGCGGCGCGGGCGACCGCCGGGCGAGGGTCAGTCGGTGAGGGTTTGGCGTACGCGGCACTGGCGGCGGCGCACCGAGCCTGGGCTCTGGGCGATTGGCCGGCGGTGACGGACGCGCTGGGGCCACTGCACGACGGCGAGCTTGCTGGCGTCGCCGAACATCCCAACCTGGCCCTGTGGCGGTACCGGCTGGCCGAGGCATGGATCGGGCAGGACCGTCCGGGTGACGCCCTGCGCCTACTCGACCGGGCCGCCCCGCCGCCCTGGGGGGGCACACAAGGGTGCGACCGAGCCCGGCTACGCGCCCTCGCGCTGCGCTGCCGCGGGGACGCCACCGACGCGGAGTCGGTGTTCGTCGGTGGCCTGGCCGACCTGCACGGCCCGCCGGCGACGTTGTCCGCCGCGCTGCTCGCGCTGGACTACGGCCGCTTCTTGCTCGATACCGGGCAGCCGACCGGCGCGGTGCTACCGCTGCAGGCGGCTCGCTCGGTGCTGCACCAGCTCGCCGCAAGACCGTTTCGCCATGCCTGCGACGCCGCCCTGCACCGCTGCGGCGTGGCAGCGAAGGCCGCGCCCTCGCGCGCGGTCGCGGTCGCGCGAGACGGGCTCACCGCCCGTGAGCGCGTGGTGGCTCGGCTGGTCGCCGACGGGGCCACCAACCGCGAGGTCGCCGCGCAGCTGTATTTGAGCGTCAAGGGCGTCGAGTACCACCTCGGCAACATCTTCGCCAAGCTGGGCATCAGCTCCCGGCGGCAACTGCGCGCGGTGCTGGCCCGAGCCGAAGCCGGTGCGCCGGCGTGAGCGGGCGGCGAACACTAGGGATTTCCCCTAGGGACAACTACGCCCTCTCCCGCTCACGCTGAGCCAGACACCCAATGGGCCGGGGTCACGGATGGGGGCGGCGTGATGGATCTGGTCATGCAGGTCCGTCGGCACGACCAGCGCTACCAGGGATCGCTGACCCGGGTCAGTGACCAGCTGTGCTTGCAGTTCAGCGGCGTGCTCGAACTGCTCGCGGTCATGGAGCGACTCACCACGAATGAGCACCGGGCCGACCAAGGTGGCGGCGAGCCGGAGTGAACAGAGGTGGACGACGATGCATGAGGTTCTCGAACGAGTCGGACGGTTCTGCGCGCGCCGGCACTGGTCGGTGCTCGTTGCCTGGTTGATCATCCTGCTGGCTGTGGTCGGCTTACGCAACGCATTCGGCGGGGACTTCTTCAACGACTACTCCGTGCCGGGCAGCCAATCCAGCCAAGGCCTGGATCTGCTGCAGAAGCAATTCCCGCAGCAAGGCGGCTACGCCGGGCAGATCGTGTTCCACGCCAAGAGCGGCACGGTCTCGGACCAGGCGACTCCGGTGAACACGTCGATGACCAACGTCAGCAAGCTGCCGGACGTCATCGCCGCGTCCAGTCCGCTGACCAGCAATCCGCCGCGGGTGTCCAAGGACGGCACGATCGCCTATGGGACGGTGTCGTTCAACGTGGTGCCGGCGTCGTTGGGCAAGGATTACCTGCGCCAGCTGGACACTGCGGTGGCGCCGGCCCGCTCGGCCGGCCTGCAGGTCGAATACGGCGGTGGCGCCGGGCAAATCGGGCAGCAGACCGACGACAAGACCTCTGAGATCATCGGCCTGTCCTGCGCGCTGCTGCTGTTGCTGTTCATGTTCGCCTCCATCGCCGCGGCGCTGATCCCGCTGGTCTCGGCGATGTTCAGCGTGCTGGCCGGGCTGTCACTGGTCGGGCTGCTGGCCGCGGCCACCAACTTCCCGACCACGGCCCCGACGGTGGCGACGCTGCTGGGCCTGGGCGTGGCGATCGACTACGGGCTGTTCCTGGTGGCCCGGCACCGGGAAACTGTCGATCACGGCGCGGACGTGGTCGACTCGGCCGGGCATGCCACCGCGACCTCGGGCGGGGCGGTCGTCGTGGCCGGCGGCACCGTTGTCGTCGCGATCCTCGGCCTGTACGTGTCCGGGGTGCCGTTCGTGGGCGCGATGGGCGCCGCGTCGGCCATCGTCGTCGCGGTCACGATCCTGGCCGCGTTGACGCTGACGCCCGCGTTTATGGGGGTGGCCGGGAAGAACGTGCGTGCCTTCGCCCGCTACCGGGCCCGGCACCCGGTCGATGACGCGGCACATGAGCGCAGCGCCTTCGCCCGGTGGGGAAGAAAAGTCAGCGGCCGGCCCTGGCCGTGGGCAATCGGGGCCACGGTCGCGCTGTGCGTGCTGGCGATTCCGTTGTTCTCGCTGCGGCTCGGGCAACTTGACGCCGGCACCAACCCCACCACCGACAGCAGCCGCCGCGCCTACGACCTTGTCGCGGAAGGCTTCGGGCCCGGCGCGAACGGCCCGCTCACCGTCGTGGTCGCACTACCGACGCAGTCCCAACAGGACAACCAGACGCTGCTGACCAACACCCAGTCGACGCTGGCCAAGACGCCGGGTGTCGCCTCGGTCGCCGCGCCGTCGGTGAACTCCGCGGGGACCACCGCGGTGATCAACGTCATCCCCACCACCTCGCCGCAAGACGCCGCCACAACCACGCTCGTGAACCACTTGCGCGACAGCGTGCTGCCCACCGTGCCCGCCAAGACCTACGTCGTCGGGACCACCGCCGGCTACGTCGACTTCACCGAGAAGACCGCCCAGCGCATGCCGTGGCTGATCCTCGCCGTCGTTGCCCTGGCGTTCATCCTGCTCACCGTCGCGTTCCGCTCGGTGGTAATCGCCACCAAGGCCGGGCTGCTCAACCTCATCTCGATCGGCGCCGCCTACGGCGTGGTCGTCGCGGTCTTCCAGTGGCGCTGGGGCTCGGAGCTGGTCGGCATTCACCAAAGCCTGCCCATACCGGCCTTCGTTCCGATGCTCATGTTCGCGATCGTGTTCGGGTTGTCCATGGACTACGAGGTGTTCCTCATTTCCCGCGTTCATGAGGCGTGGATGACGACCCGCGACGCGCATCGCGCTGTGGCCATCGGCATCGGTGGCACCGCGCGAGTGATCACGACCGCCGCTGCGATCATGGTCGTGGTGTTCACGAGCTTCGTCCTCGTCCCCGACCCAACGGTGAAGATGCTCGCCGTGGGCATGGCGGTCGCGGTCCTCGTCGATGCCAGCGTCATCCGGATGATCCTCGTGCCGGCCGTCATGGCGTTGCTCGGCAAGTGGGCCTGGTGGATGCCCCGCTGGCTGGACCGGATCACCCCGCATATCGACATCGAAGGGACCGGCCGCGAACTGCCCACCCAGCCGCCCGCAGAGCCGGAAGGCGTGCCCGTCGGATCTGGTACTCCCACTCCCTGATCAACCGTTAGGGGCGGGATGACGACGGGACGCAATTCCGCTGCATCATCCGCGGTGATTGACGTCCCAACCGGGCCCTGGAAGGAGCATGATGGGCGACCAGACCGACCGTTCCCAACTGCCGATACCCGATCCGACCTTCGCCGGGACGATCGACCGCACCCTCGAGGGATCGGTGCCGGACTGGAACATCGTGGCCGCGGTAGAGCCGCCGCAAGGCGCGCCGAACGTTTTGCTGATCCTCATCGACGACGCCGGGTTCGGCAACCCCAGCACCTTCGGTGGCCCCATCGACACGCCTAACTTCACCCGCATGGCCGACGGCGGCCTGCGCTACAACCGCTTCCATGTGACCGCACTGTGCTCACCGACCAGAGCAGCGCTGCTGACCGGGCGCAACCATCACGCGGTGGGCCTGGGTGCGGTGACCGAGACGCCGACCGGCTTCCCCGGCTACAGCGGCTTCGCCCCCAAGGACGCCGCGTCGCTGCCGAGGATCCTGCAGGGCAACGGGTACGCCACCGCCGCCATCGGTAAGTGGCATCTCACCCCGGACCACCAGCAGGGGCCGGCGGGGCCGCTCGACCGCTGGCCCAACGCCTGGGGCTTCGACTACTTCTGGGGGTTCCTCGGCGGGGACAGCGGGCAGTACGACCCGCTCATCGCGGAGAACCAACGCATCATCGGCGTACCCGACGGCGACGGCTACTACCTGCCCGACGACATGACCGGCAAGGCGATCGCCTGGCTGCACCGCATGCGGGCCCAGGATGCCGACAAGCCCTTCTTCATGTACTACTCCACCGGCTGCTCGCACGCTCCGCACCATGTGCCGCGGCAGTGGAGCGACAAGTATGCGGGCCGCTTCGACAGCGGCTGGGACCAATACCGCGAGGAAACCTTCCGCCGCCAGAAAGAATTGGGCGTCATCCCACCCGACGCGCAGCTGACCACGTCGCCAGCGAACCCGCAAGGTTCCGGGCCAGACGACCGCGCCTTCCCGGCGTGGGACTCCCTCAGCGAGCACGAGAAGCGCCTCTACGCCCGACAGATGGAGGTGTACGCCGGCTACCAGGAGAACGCCGACTGGAATGTGGGCAGGCTACTCGATGCCCTCGGTGAAATGGGGGAACTCGACGACACCTTGGTCCTCTGGATTTGGGGTGACAACGGCGCCAGCATGGAAGGCACCCTCACAGGCACCTTCAACGAGCTGACCACCGAGAACGGGATTCCGCTGACGACCGAGCAGCAGCTCGAGCTCGTGGCCATCCACGGTGGCCTGCCGGCCTGGGGCACCGAGCTCTTGCTCCCGCACTACTCCGCCGCATGGGCCTGGGCCGGGAACTGCCCATTCCAGTGGGGCAAGCAGGTGGCCTCGCACTTGGGCGGCACCCGCAACCCGATGGTCATTCACTGGCCGGCTCGCATCCCCGACGGTGGTGGGCTCCGGTCACAGTTCAGCCATGTGACCGACGTGGTCCCTACCATCCTCGACGTCGCGCAAGTCCCGGCGCCCACGAAAGTCGACGGCATCGACCAGCAACCGATGCACGGCTCCAGCTTGGCCTCGTCGTTCATCGACGCGGCCGCCCCCGAGCACCACACCCAGCAGTACTTCGAGATCTACGGCAACCGAGGTATGTACAAGGACGGTTGGTGGCTATCCACCATGCTTGCGCACCTGCCGTGGGACCTATCACCGCAAACCATGGCCCAATTCGCCCCCGGTGTCTGGAACCCGGACAACGATCCGGTGCAGTTGTACTACCTACCCGATGACTTCAGCCAGGCCCATGACCTGGCGGCGCAGAACCCTGGAAAAGTGCAGGAGCTTCAACAGCTCATGTATGCCGAGATGGACAAGTACCACGTCACGCCGCTCCTCGCCGCGCTGGGCTCTTTCTGGGGCATCCTGCCGCCACCTCCGACGCAGAGCACATACCCGTTCGCGGGCGACGTGGAGAATATTGCTCCGGGCATGATCCCGCCCATCTATGCCCACTCCTACAGCATTACCGCCGACCTGGCCGTCCCCGAAGGTGGCGCAGAGGGGGTGATCGTGGCAGAGGCCAACCACATGGGCGGCTTCTCGCTGTTCGTCCAGAACGGGAAACTCAAGTACACGTACAGCATGCTGGGCGTGAAGGTCTACCGGTTGGAGGCGACCAGCCCGCTACCCACCGGCGACATCCAGGTGCGTATGGAGTTCACGGCCGACTCCCCCGGCACCCTAGGCACCGCCGGCACCGTCAGGCTGTTCGTGGGCGACCAGGACGTCGCCAGCAGCCACATCGACAACACCGTCCCCCACCGCTTCACCGCCTACGCCGGGATGGACATGGGCCGCGACAATGGCACCGTGGTGGAGCGCAGCTACGCCGCCCAGGCTCCGTTTGCCTTTACCGGCACGGTGAGACAGGTGGTCTTCGATATTGTCCCGCTTCCCAGCCCCGACGAGGAGCTGGCCGCCCACCAAGCCGCCATCCAGGGCCGGGTGGTCAGTGGCATCAACGCTTAAGCCACTCCGGACCGCGAACAGCCAGACAAACGATGCGCCGCTCACCTCGTCGCCGGGACGTTCCAGCAGCGACAGGCGTTCGTGCCGCTGGAGGGCACCAACGGGCTGGCGTCCTACGGGCTGGGCCTGACCAAGCTCGGCTCGTGGATCGGCCACGACGGCTCGATCATCGGTTACAGCGACATGGTCTTCTACCTCCCTGACCGCAAGGTGTCGCTCGCCGTCGCCGCCAATGAGGCTGACGGCGACCGGGTGCCCTCGCAGGCGCTGTGGGGCGACATCGTCAAGGCGTTGTACCCGGGGACGCTGCCTGGCGAGCAATAGGCGGTATGCCGGCGAAACCGGTGCACAGGTTTTCCGAGTGTCGGTGTCGGACCGTTCCATGACGCCGCGACCGACTCGGCGAAACTGATATCGGTCAGCCCGCGGCGCCGGCCGGTATAGCAGGGACGAGGTTGGCGACGACGACGATGTTGTTCAGGCTGGTATCGCCCTGCTCGAACTCGCAGGTGACCAGCACCAACCTGCTGGGGACCCGGCTGTCGGAGGCCCAGGCTGGCAGCGCGGTCGCCGATTTCGGGGACAGTCCGATGCGCCCGACGCGGTAGCTGAACTCGGCGAGCGGCGTGCTGACCGTGATCAGATCGCCGACTGCGGCGTTCTTCAGGTTGGTGAACGGGCAGAGGTGGTAGTGGCAGGCGTGTCCATAGACGTAGGTCGTGCCGCCGCTCGCCGCTGAGGGATATGCCGACTGCACCACCCAGACCGCGGTGTCCCACTGCTCGGGAGTGGCATGCGGCGGGTCGACCGGCTCGTTGCTGGCCACGCTCATCCGGGCGACTCGCGCCGGGATGGCGCCGCGGGCGGTGTGGACGACCAGGGTGAATCCGCGCGCGGTCACACTCGGCGGCACCGCCGCAGCGGAGAGCGAGCCGGTCGTGCCCGGTGGCGTCGAGGACGGCACCGAGGCACCGCCCGATCCGGGCGGCAGCCCGGACGGCCCGCTCGTGCCGCTCGGCCCGGCGTCACCGCCGGTCGGGGCCGTGCCGCCCGGCTGCGGCGTGCCGCTCGCGGCAGCCTCGGCACGAGGGGCTGTGTCGCCGGGGTGGTAGTCCAGCGCTACCAGACCGGCGCTCAACACCACCGCGGCGGCGACGCCGGTGAGCAGATAGACCCTAGGCGTGTTTGCCATGGCGGCGCATGGCCCGAACCGTCCGTGGAGCGAATAGCGCGCAGCCCACCACGAGCAGCGCGATGCCGGAGCCGAGCAGCACCCGCTGCAGCGCCGTCAGCCCGCCACCCGGAGGCGTATCACCTGTCTGACCGGGCCCGGGAACGAACGGAGAGGAGGTCAACGGCTGGATCGGGACCGTACTGGTCGTCGACGGGCTGCTCGGCGGCGTGGTCGTGGGAGTGACCGGCGCCGTCGTGGTCGGCGGAGTCGTCGGCGGAGTCGTCGGTGGAGTCGTCGGTGGCGTGGTTGGTGGGGTCGTCGGTGGCGTGGTTGGTGGGGTCGTCGGCGGCGTGGTTGGTGGGGTCGTCGGCGGCGTGGTTGGTGGGGTCGTCGGCGGCGTGGTTGGTGGGGTCGTCGGCGGCGTGGTTGGTGGGGTCGTGGGCGGCTTTGTCGGGCAGGTCGACTTCGGCGGCGTCGGCTTATGCGTAGGCGACGTCGTGCAGTGCCCGTCACAGCCGCCCTGCACCCCGGCGACGGCCTGGGAGTGGGTGCTGGCACCCGCCGGGCCGCTGCCGAGCATCAGGCCGACGAGCAGCAGCGCGAGCCCGGCCAGAGCCGAGCCGACGGCCATGAAGAGCCTGCTGCCGTCCCATCCACCCCCGCCTTGGCGCGATGGCGAAAAACGTGCTGGACCTGACGGCGTGCTGCATGCGGCATCGCGATTCCCCGTGTCCCCGTTTGTCTGCCGGAGCCGATGCGCACGCGCACGGTGTGGCGTAATTCGGCTCGACAGGCTTCTTCGACGCTTACCACGTTTTGATCTATGGGTCAATAGCCCGACCTCGGCCGACAGCACGGGGTGTTTGTCCGTCCGGCCGCGCACATCGGTCACCTCCGGCAGGAGCTCTCGGCACCGTCACGAGAGAGAGGCGGATCGCGCGAGATCTGACGTGCACATGTCGATCGGTTCGCCGACGCCAACCAGAAGTCGGTGTGGACGGTGGCCGCGGCGGTAAGCCTGTCAACCGGGTATGCGGCCTGGTGGTGGCCACGCTGCGCGGGTACACATTCGCCTGTGCTCGTGCGCACCGGGCGGCCCGACCGCGTCGGCTGGTGTTCACCGCGGCCTGCGCGGTGTTGGCCACCATGGCCGCCGGCGCGGGCTACCGGCGGCGAGCCGCTGAGTGACGCGCCGCCCGGCGTGGCCGCGCTGCTGATCGCCGGCGAGTTGTCGATGCTGGCGAGTGATCAACACCGCGCACCACGTCGCGATGCCCGGGCGCTCCTACCGGCCCCGCCCCCGCCCCACCACTGACTCGATGGACCGGCCATGACCAACCCGACCGGCGTTACGTCACACAACGAAACCCGGTGCCCCGCAACACTCGCGGCCGGCCCCGGCTCTACTGCACCCCGGCCTGCCGCGCCCCGCGCACCGCTACCACCACCCCGACAGCCACGCACCACTGCACGTTGAAATCGATCACGGCTCGACCAGCAGCCGCGGCCGCCCCACCGGGCAGGTCTAGCTCGTCCGACTCCGCCGCGGCACCCACCACGCGGTCATGGCCGTCGGACTCGGCCGCCCATCCGCCGAACACCTCGCCTCCCAGATCCGCGAGGTGATCAACCCGCCCTCACTGGCAACACCGCCCCAGACCAGGTACACAAACACCGCGAGCCACAAGGAAATTGCGTGAATGAGCAGGTAAGGAATTACCTGAACGTCGACACATTGCACTCAGGGCGGAGGGCTGCGTCTGCGCATACGGCAGCACAAAAAACCCATCAAATGGCCGAGCAATGACACTGGCTGACCGTTAGATGATTCGCGGGCCAAAGCCACGACGTGCTCGGTATCATCAAGGATGCCAACCAACCGTCGCGGCCCTGTAAGCCCGCGGCCCGTCGACTCCGCCGTGCCGCCGTGACCGCGACGATCGGGAGCCAGGAGGCCATAGCCGGCTTCGTTTAATGCCTCGGTAAAGCGGGCGTTGCGACCGGAATGCTCGGACGCGCCGTGCATGACAACGATCATGCCTTGCAGTGATTCTGTCGTCATCCAACTGCGGTCAGGATGCGGCCACCGGTCGGTCCGACGTGACGGCCGATGACGACCTGCAGCACCCGAAACCGACGCAGCCCGCCAGCCATTGGGCCCGGCGGATGCGTGCTTGCCAGCCCGCAGGTGAACACCGAAAACCTTGCCGTACCAGGTTCGCAAGACAGTGGAGACGGCGTCGGCGCCGATAACGATCAGCACTAGCCCGGGCTGCTGTTCATAGAGGCCGGACTCGGCCCATTCGTCCCGAAGAAGTGCTACGGCAAAACCCAGCTGGTCGCGACCACGGTCGAGCGCGCATTGGATAAGGCGACGCGAGCTGACGGTGCGGTCACCGATGCGCTCAATGCCTTCATCTCGAAGGTTGCTGTCGAGGTCGGTCGCCGCGACAACGCTGAAGATGAGGGCTCGCCCTTCTGGCGCCTTCGTGAGGCGCTTCGCGCCGATGGCATGGATCTTCGGCGCGTCGTTGAGGACTCGAACGCGAACGAATGGCCGCCACGACCGCCCAGAGTACTGAACGTCCGGATTCTGACGCTCGAAACCCGCGCGAGCCGCTGAGCGAAATGATCAGTGGACTCGAGGCCGACCTGCAGCGGCTCGGTCTCGGCGTTGCCGCCAACTGCTACCGACAAGCGGCCGACGCGATAGTCGATCAACGGTACGAGTCCGCCAACGCACAGTTGCGTGCCCTGTTCGAAGATGTGGTGATCCAGGCCGCCGTCGCGCGGGGATTCGCCCGGCGGCGGCAGGGCGAGAGGGGCACGGCGATCAGGTTCTTGATCGATCAGGGTGAGCTAACACCCGATACCGGGGGCACATTCATCCAGGGTTTGTGGTCGATGACGCACACGAACGGCTCTTACCCAGGCATGACGACCGTCGGCGAAGCCCGATTCCGCTTGCGCGCGATCACCAGCGCGGTCCGTTTCATGACCGACCAGTTCCTTCTGACGTCGGAGGCGTGAGTTCTCGGTTCGGAATCGGCCAGTACCTCGAGCAGCCTTCCCGGCTCGAACGGCGAGTCGTGCCACAGATCAACGTGGCCCGGATCGGCGTTCGTGCGACGGTCAGAGGTCGGGATCTCCTCCGAGCAACTCGATCGCGTGGGCCATCGCCTCATTAATGATGTCTGGCCACGCCGACACCGTCGGACTGCCCCCGTCCCGCGAGGTGACGGTGACCTTCGGCGGTCTAAGCGCGGTTCTGGTGCGCGGCAACGCCAGGTCGGCCGGCCACTCCATATCCGGGTGTCGGATCACGATCTCAGCGCAGGCTCGCACGATCGCTTCGTTGACGATGCGAGCTTGGTTTTCGGTGAGAGACGCGGGAGGCCCGAGCGCCGGGAACGGGTGATAGTCAGTAGGTGGCGCGGCGTGACAGGCAGTTGCACCTCGTGCAGGTCGGGCAGCAACGTCGGCACCGATGCGATCTCGCCAGACCCACTGACCGTGACGACTGGTGCATCACCGGTCAACAGCAGCGGGTCAGTTGAGGAAATGATCATCCAATGCATCGACGTCAACAGCGGCTTGATCCGGTCGGCTTCCCGCACCATGTTGCGCATCATGGGCCTGGGGCTCGCTTCTCGAACCGCCTGCGGGGCACGAGCCGCTATCTGCGCGTGCAGCCCAGGAAGATCGGAACGATCTTTGAGGTCCGGACCGCTGTCGATGGCGCGTTGTAGCACCAGGTTGGCGAACAGCAGGGGCCCGAGGTGTTCACTCATGTCGACCATCAGGTGGCGGAAACGAATCGTCCTTACCATCTGCAGCGCCACGAACGTCGCAAGCGCGTCCCGCTCCGCCGTGCTACTTGGGAGAACACCGTTGCGGAGTGTTGCCATGACCTCGCCGACCGGATTCTCGACGTTCCGGTCGAACCAATGCTCAAGCGAGTCGTTCGGTTGACCGGGCTCGCCGGCGTCGTAGAAGCCGGGGATGACGGTCGCTTCCTTCGTCGTCATCAGGACATCGGCGCCATCCGCGCGACGACGGGCCAGCACTTTCCCTTTGGCAGCACCCTTGGTCGCGCAGAATCCGCGCAGGTAGAGCCTTGGGACGGTGTGGTGGTCCCAACTGACCTGACTCGTCATGCCTCTATGGTCCCGAAGCATGGCAACCCACAATCGAGTCGCCCGGTGCGCAGCCAGACACTCGTGGCGCGCGAAGGGCCGATCTCATCGGCTGCTGTGCATGTTGTTCGGTTATAGGGCTGCATGCGCTGGATCGCTATATGGTGCGGATGAAGATGACGACGTCGTGTTGGCGGCTGCGGCGGCAAGTTCGCGGGCCCAATCCCAGGCGGGACTGGGGTTTCGCAGGTAGAACTTGCGTCGGCTGTCGCCCCGCGGCAGCGCGCTGATGAGCCCTAACGCGACGAGGTTCTGCAGCGGCGTCTGCAAGTTGCTGATCGACACATCGAGGGCCCTAGCGAGATCGGAGAGGCAGACAAGCCCGTCCTCGGAATCGGCGATCGCGATCATGAGCTCGAGCCGGTAGTCCTGCCGGAAGGCAGTTCGCGAAAGTGCACGGAGTGCCTCGACGTAGGACGTGGACGACATGACCTCATCCTACGAGCTATCCATTACGGACTTCCCGTAATATAGTCGCCAGAGCGACGGAGGTGAGCATGGGTCAGCGATCCGGCATCGAGTGGACTGAGGTCACGTGGAACCCCACGACCGGCTGTGACCGTATCTCGGCTGGCTGCGACCACTGTTATGCCCTTGCGCTCGCCAAACGGCTCAAGGCGATGGGTTCGGCCAAGTACCAGGCCGACGGCGACCCGCGCACCTCGGGGCCGGGCTTCGGTGTGACACTTCACGAGGCTGCCCTTCGGCAGCCTTATCGATGGGGTGGCCGCAGGGTTGTCTTCGTCAACTCGATGAGCGACCTCTTCCACGCACGGGTACCAGTGGACTACGTCCGGCGAGTATTCGACGTCGTCGCCGACACACCGCAGCACACCTACCAGGTGCTCACGAAGCGGTCATCCCGCGTCCGCAAGCTTGCTGGCAGCCTGGATTGGCCCGCCAATCTGTGGCTCGGGGTCAGCGTCGAGGACGCCACCCAACTCTCGCGTGTCGACGACCTTCGAGTCGTTCCGGCGGCAATTCGGTTCCTGTCCTGCGAGCCGCTGCTGGGACCGTTGTCTGATCTATCTGTTCGCGGCATCGACTGGGTGATCACGGGTGGCGAGTCAGGACCGAATGCCCGTGCCATCGATCCGGAGTGGGTTCGCGAGATCCGCGACAAGTGCACTGCCGATCACGTCGCGTTCTTCCACAAACAGTGGGGTGGCCGAACCCCGAAGGCGGGCGGACGAGAGGTCGACGGTCAGATCTGGAACGAGATGCCTGCTACGGCGTAGCCCGCCTGATCGACTGCGCCCACTTCCGCTTGTCGCTCTTGTCGCGAGGGGCTACCAATCCTTCCGCGGCGACCCGGTCCCAGGCTGCGCGTAGGTGCTTCTCGCCTGCGACACCGAAAGCGTCGCCGTAGATTGCGTCAACCTCGGCCAGCGGCACGGCGCTGCGCGTCCGCATGAGCTCCCGGATGTTGGCGGCTACTCCGTCGACCCACGCTGCGTTGAGGTGTTTCTCTATCGTGTCGGCGGCCTTCTCGGCCTCGTCTTCGACCATCGAATCGACGTTGAAGAGGGTAGGCGCCGAGTGAAGCCGGTCGAGCTCCTCGGCGAGATCGAGCTGTCGGTTGTAGTGCCGCCAGTCGCGGTTGGCGAGCGATGCGACATCGGCAAACTTGTACCCAGCGGCGTCGTGACCGTAGAACAAGGTCAGGAGAAATAGCGGCACGTGACCAGGCCGCCGACGTACCGGCACATCCATGGACTTGAGCCCGGTCGCGGCACCGAGGCGACTGCGGAACTGGTCGGCCACTACGGTCGCCGCGCGGCTGGCTGACCCGTCCTGACCAGGGGTGAAGTTGTCGCTGTAGACCTGGCGCCACCACTTGTCACCGAGAAAGCCGTCGACCCGTCGCAAGGTGAGCTCGCGCGCGTCGTATTTGGCTGTGCCCGGCGTGAGGGTTTCCGAGAGCCGTCCGCCAATGCGGCGAACCGAGTCGATGTTGAAGTTCAAGAGAATCTCGGTCTTCGCCGCACGGGGTCGGCCAGCGATCTGCGCGACGAGCAGCTCGTACGCCAACGCAGTGCCGAACGGATCGAGAAAGATCAGCAATGGGTCTGCAGCGGCGGTGCCGACGGCGTCGGCCAGGTGATCCTCGACCTCGCCCTGCTTGACCTCGTAGTTTCCAGCGCCCTGCCACTCCTGGTCGAGGACGCTCTGCAGGTTGGCGGCATGGGCAGGGTCCCGCTCGATGAAGGTACAGCGCAGATCGCGCCCGGCCTTCGATAGTCGCGCCGCAATGGCCGCTGCGAGCAAAGGAGACCCCGGGCTGCCAAGCGTCTGGCCTGCCTCGGGTTCATACCGGCCAGGTCCCGCGTACCCGTCGATGTAGTAGACACGTCCGCCGCGGCTCGCCGACCCGGTCATCGAGGCAAAGATCGTCATGTAGCGCTCGAGAACGCCGTGCTTGAGGACGGCGGCAGCTTGCCGGCGCTGGAAGAAGTCGTCGTTCGCTACCACCGGCCCGCCTCGAGACCTTGCAGCGCTGCGGCCGCGTGATTGTTGGCTTCCATTCTGATCACTGGATCGTCATGGGCCGGTTGCGCCGCGCAGGGCGCACCGGGAACCTCGCCGTCCAGGTGCCGCAGATTCCCGCACGCTTGGGGGCGAGTGATCTTGGTTTACTGCGCTTGTCGAGGTGATCGGTTGTGCGTTCAAGAGGTGGCCAAGGTGGTCCATCGCCAAACGGGTCGACCGAGTTGGCGCATGGCTGTAGATGTCCATGGTGGTGGCGATCTTGGTGTGGCGCAGGATCTGCATCGCCACGCGCGGATGGACGTCCAGTTCGACGAGCAGTGACGCGCCCGTATGGCGAGTGCCGTGCAGCGGGATTCGCGGGACGTGCGCGTAGGCGATGCGACGTTGGAACGACCGGTAGAGGTTGCGCGGATCGACCGGCCCACCGGCCCGAGTCGAGTCACGAACTGTGTGCCGACGACTGTTCGAACCAACAGTTGTTCCCGCAGGACAGCGAGACAGAGCGGCGGGAGCGGAAGTCCAGCGTCGGAGTCGAGAGTCTTGGTCTCGCTAAGCACGAGACGCCCACCGATGCGCTGTAGTTCGCGGTGCACGTGCACCGTCGCCGCGTCGAGGTCGACGTCGTCCCAGTGCAGGCCGAGCAGTTCGCCACGTCGCAGCCAAGGCACAGCACCACCACGTAGCCGGGATAGAGAGGGTCGTGATCGTCGCGGGCGCTGGCCAGGAACTGCCGCGCCTGCTGGCGGTACACGCACTCATCCGGCGCGGCCGCGCCGGGGAGAGGCGGACCGCGGCGGCCGGGTTACGGCTGATCAGCCGGTCGGCGACCGCCTCGGTGAGGCGGAGCGGAGCACGGCGCGGGCGTCGAGTACCGTCCGCCGCGCGAGCAGCTGCTCGCAGCACTGCCCCAAGGCGCAACGCCAGTGAGACATCGTCGCGGCGGCGGGGAAGGCCGGCAATTCGCGATGGACAGCCCCAGGGACCGCCGCTGGATCATCGCCGGACCGCCCGCTAACGACCGGGTTCGGGTGCACGAACTGGTGGACCTCGCCGAACGAGATCGCCGGCGATGCGCTGGAGGCCCCGGAAACGTTGGGGTTCAGTGGTGGAGCTGAGGGGATTTGAACCCCTGACCCCCTCGATGCGAACTCCGTGTGGACTGTACCGACAGAGCCCAAAACGCCGTAGAATCCCTATGTAATAAGGGATTCCATGCCACCTCGTGTCACCCCATACCGGCCCCTGAAGGCAGTTCGGGTGACAAATGAGTGACAAGACCGGACCCCCTTGGAGACTGGCAGGGATGGAGTCACACCGGTGGGATTCGTACGCGAACGGCCCGGCACCAACCGCGGTGTGCGCTACCAAGCACTCTATGACGACGTGAAGGGCCACCGCCGCTCCGCCGGCACTTTCGTCACCGAAGCCGAAGCCACCCGTGCGTGGCAACGGGCCGAAGACCGGCAAGCCGACGGGCGCGGGACCGACACCCGACGGACCCGGCAGCGGTTCCGTCGCTACGTCGAAGACGTATGGCTGCCGCACCACGAGATGGAAGCCCGAACCCGCGAGACCTACACCTACTACCTCAACAAGCACATCCTGCCCGTCTTCGGGGCGATGCGGATCAACGAGATCCAACCCGCCGACGTCCGCGAATGGGTCTCCGATCTCAAGGCCGCTGGCGCCTCTCCCACCGTCATCCGGCAGTGCCACACCATCCTGTCCGCCGTCTTCACGACCGCGTTCAACGACCAGATCACCCGCCTGCACCCCTGCCGAGGCGTCAAGACGCCACCGGTAGCCAAGAAGCTCCGGACGATCATCACACCGGACCAGTTCGACCAGCTCTACACCGCCCTCCCGACTGACACCGCACGGCTGATGGCCGAGGTCCTGATCGAGTCCGGGCTGCGCTGGGCCGAACTCATCGAGCTACGGCCGATCGACTTCAACCCGCGGGCGCGGATGTTGACCGTGAGCCGCGTCGCCGTCGAACTGGTCGCCAAGTTCCACCCCACCGGCGGCCGGTTCCTGATCAAGGACTACCCCAAAGACCGCGAACACCGCCGCGTCAAACTCGCCCCCCACATTGCCGACCAGCTCCAGACCCACATCACCGAATACCAGCTCCGGTCGGACGAACTGCTGTTCACCCCGACCCTGCTGTTCCCCCAGACGTCGCCCCTGCAGATCGTGAGCGAACCGGAGGATCTCGGACTGACGCCGCCGAACTCGGCGGGGCGGCAGTATCGGCACGGCACCCTCAGCGGCTACTCCGGCGGCGGCTGCAAGTGCGAACACTGCCGCGGCGCCTACGCCACCTACCGAGCCGAGCGACGCGCCGCCGGCAAAGACGCCCACCCGGCACCGCGCACCACCCGCAGCCGCACCCTGACCACCGACGGCCACATCCCCCGCTCCTGGTTCCGCGACCACATCTGGAAACCCGCCCTCGACACCGCCGGCATCGGCATCCGCGTCCGCACCCACGACCTCCGCCACGCCCACGCCTCCTGGCTCCTGGCCGGCGGCGCCGACCTTCAAACCGTCAAGGAGCGGCTCGGGCACGGCAGCATCGTCACCACCGAGAAGTACCTGCACACGCTCGCCGAAACCGACGACACCGCCCTCAGCGCACTCGCCACCATCCGACAAAGGAACCGCCCGAGCGAGCGGCACTGACTGTCATTCAAGCCATGGTGATATCTGTCTTGGTAATCGAGAGGAGCCAGACGACAGCGGCAGGGCCGGCTCGAGGAAGGCGGCTACGCTCGCCCGCGCAGCGGCAAGCGAAGGCATCCTGCCAAATCTAACGACCTTCTCAACGACCGAAAGATGGATGGGCCGAACAGCTTCAATATCGGCCTTGCCCAGGCTATTATTCGAGCCTACCCTCAACGTATGCAGACGTTACCGATCTCGAAGGTCAAGGACAAGCTCAACGAGTACGTCGACTCGGTGGCCCTCACGCACGACCAGGTCACGATCACCAAGAACGGATCGCCGGCCGCGGTGCTGATCGGTGCCGACGAGTGGGAGTCGATCCAGGAGACCCTGTTCTGGCTCTCGCAGCCCGGCATCCGCGACACGATCGCCGAGGCCGAAGGCGACATCGCGGCAGGACGCACCCACGGCGAGGACGAGATCCGGGCCGCGTTCGGCGTTCCCAAGCGCGACAGCTGAGCCAGCAGCGTGGCCTACGACGTCCAGTTGACCGGACCAGCCCGGCGCGCACTGCAGAGCATCCCGCCCCGCGTCCTACCGGCCATCATCGAATTCGCCTTCGGCGACCTCGCACGCGAGCCACGCCGCGTCGGCAAGCCCCTCGAACGCGAGCTCTCCGGCCTGTTCAGTGCCCGCCGCGGTCCCTACCGGCTGCTCTACCGCATCGACGATGAAACGAAGCGCGTGTACGTCGTTCACCTCGACCACCGAGCCGACGCCTACCGCCCACGTTGACGCCCATCGAGCCCGCCGTGCCCGCGCGTCACAAGACGTAGCTGCTCGGGGCGCTGTTCGGGACCAACGGCGGCCCACTGATCCTGCTATGCGGATCGCTGGCGACGCTGCTGTGGCGCAGCCGCTGCAACGCACGAGGCGTCCGCGTCCCTGCCCTGTGGTTCGCAGTCATCGGCGTCGACGGGGTCCCGTTGATCATTCTCGGGACGTGGGCGGCGCTACTTGTCACGAGCTGACTCACAAGTCACCAGTCCACAAGAGCGTGGAGCACGCAAGTCCCCGGCGCGGCCGGGCACGGTCGGACATTACCCTCCGGGCGGCGGGCCGCAACCCTCAACCCAGCGTTGTCGAAGCGGATGAACCCGCGGTGCGTTCCGGCACGTCGAATAGAGCAGCGTGCCAGTCGACTGACGCGTCGGAAATGAGGTGGGAGCATGAGCGCTCGACACCTGGCCGCCGTGCCGACTGCCGCCGCCGTGCTCGCCATCGTCGCCGCATGCGCGAACCCACCGGAGTCTTCGCATCTCGCAACCGGCCACCCGTCACAGACCACCCTGGTCACAACGGTGGCTTCGGCCACCGCTCTGCCAGGTCCGGGCGGGCTCGCACCCAGGCCCGTCGCCGGCGGCACAGCGCAGCCCACCGCCGCGTCGGGGGCCAGCGGGTGGGGCAGCGTCAGGCCCGGCCAACAGGGTCAGCGCGCCGCCAGAACCGCCCACGCAGTCGGCTCGCCCGCTCACGATGCGCAATGGCACGCTCTACCTGACCGCATCTGATTCCGGGCGCACCATCACCGTCAAGGTCCGGACGCGAATCTACGTGACCCTGCAGCCCTACGGCGAAAGCTTCGACCCACCCGTCGTCGACAACCCGCACGTGCTGGGCGAGCTCGCTCACCACGGCGGTTACCCCACCAACACCCCTGCTGTAGCCGACTGGCACGCCGTTGCGCGGGGGACCGGGCAGCTCAGCAGCCAGAGCAATTTGGCGTGCCTGCACACCACACCGGCTTGCCTGCCGCCGCAGTACGAGTTCCGGGTGACGATCGTCGTCACGTGACCGATCCGCCGTTTCGGGACGGTCGCCCATCATCAAGCCCGATCATGCCGGCCAGCGTGGCTAAGTTATGGCTGACGTCGTCCGACGTGCCGGGGCGGGCCGGATCGTGAGTATCGCTTCGGTCGCTGTCGGCTCGACGTCCCAGGTGAGAAACGCGCAGTGCCGCCGCGACCAATCAATGAGACCGTGCGCGGCACGCGGCGCATCGGCTCCGACACTACCCTGCGGTGTGCCCGCTACTCGGGAGGTCCGAGCGCGTTCGGATGAACCTTCAGGGCGAGCGTCGTAGTCGAGGAAGGCCGCGTGGGCGCCGATACGTTGGCAGGCTGCGAAGTCCCGTGAGGTGAGAGCGGCGTCGTCGAGCCCGAGGGTCGGTAGGTCCGACGCTCGGATGCGAAGGACTTTCCCGGCGCTGATCCTCAGCTCGTACAGGTACCGACGCACCGTCGAACGCAGCGCCTGCATGTCGATGGCGTGTTACCCTCGGCGATCGCGGTGGCGCGCGTCAGCCGCCGACCGGAGATTTGTTGAATCGATTGAGCTACTCAGCGAATCGTCAATTCGGCGTACGGAACGCCGTCGTAGACTCGTCGTAGGCCCATCGCCGTCAGGTCCAGCGTTTGGAAGACGCCGTGCACAATAAGCTCCGAGAGCGCCCGTCCAACTGCGGGCGCGTGCATCAGACCATGCCCCGAGAAGCCGGTAGCAACGAAGAAGTTGTCGAGTTGCCCAGCCCATCTGTCGACAATCATGTTGCCGTCGAGCCGGTTCTGATCGTAGAGACCAGACCAGGTCGATACCAAGCGGAGTTCGTCAGCACTGGGAATCCGCTCGACTAGCGCGGGCCACACAACGTGTTGAAAATGGGCGTAGTCGATGCTCAGATCGAATCCACCGGCTGTGCTGAAGTCGACCAACGCAGCGGTCAGGCCGGGGCCCTCGGGCCGGACCGCAAGGCCGGCTGAATCTTTGATGAACGGATAATTGGTGAAGTCTTTCCTGACCTCGACGTAGTGATCGAACCGGCGCATCGGCTCGACCGGCAGGGCCAGGCCGATCTCCTTCGACAATCCTGGGCCCCACACCCCCGCGGCATTCACGAAATTGTCACCTGTGAGACGTAGTCCCGATTCCAATTCGACGGAAGTCACCCGCCGTCGCTCGGTCGTGAACGCTCGGACTTGGTCGGCTATCAGGTGTGCGCCGAGAGTGCAGGCGCGACTTAGCATGCCTCGCAGGAACGCGTGGGGGTCCAGCCAGCCGTCATCTGGCGAGAGGATCGCCGGACCAAGGTCGTCGGTCCGGATGTGTTCATAGCGGCACTGAAGTTCGCTGGGATCGAGCCAGAGGTTATCGACGCCGAGCGCTCGCTGGTTTTCGTAGTCAGTTCGTAGCTGCTCTGAGCGCTCAGGACTGGCGATGAAGAGGTAGCCCTGCGCACGCCACGATATGTCCGGTACATCGCTCGGCCGCAGGTCGCCCTTCGGCGGCCTCCAAGACGCCCACCGGTCGATGACCTCATGGGTGTATCACGACATCAACACATTTTCAGGTCGAGTGAACAACTGGCGCACACCGCCGCTGGCTTTCGACGACGCAGCTGACTCGTAGCTTCTGCTGGGTTCGATGAGCGCAACCTTCAGCGACGGTTCGGCTTCCAGAAGGTGCCAAGCTGTTGCGCTCCCGATGACGCCCCCGCCGGCGATCACAACGTCGTAATGGCTTGTGCCAGGACTACTCACCGTTCTGCCTTCCTGCGCGGAGTCGCGCGGTCATTCACCATTGCCGAGCATTGGGACGGGATGACGCAAAGAACGGCGCGGCCACGGCGGAGGACGCTCCCCCTGATGGAGTCGCTGATTCTTTCCGCCATCATCAGCAAGAGCGCGTTAAGATTGCCGGTGATCACCTTGGGGATGATGGAAGCGTCGACCACTCGCAGCCCGCTCACCCCATAGACCCGGCCCTCGGCGTCTACGACAGCCACACGGGTGAGGCGACGGCAGTGCCGTGGCCTCACCGCAGGTCGTCAGGACGGCGGGCAACGGCCGATCGAGCAGCTCGGCGAGGTCATCGCGGTCGAGTCCCACCATCAGCTCGCGGGCGACTTGCGGGTTTCGAGGACGACCCCGGCACCGTCCTGGGTATCGAAGTAGACGAAGCCGCTGCCGTCTGCGCGCTGTCCGCGCATCAGGACGGCCATGTCAAGTGAGGTCGCGGCCGCGACGGCGTCGTTGACATCGTGTTCGAAGCCGAGGTGGAACACGCCTTCGCCGTGACTGTCGAGGAAGCGCCGTTGGGGGCAATCCAGTTGAGTTGGCTGGCATAGCTGGAGCTGAACGTTGTCGAGGTCGACGAACCGGTAGAGCATCTGTGCGAACGCTTGCGGATTGGGCACGTCGAGATCGGTGAACTGCGTCAGCGGCGGGTACTGCTGCCACGGGCCGATGCCGATCGATTCGTAGTAGGCCTGGGACTTGTCGATGTCGTGCACGACGAGACAGATGTGATGCAGTTGGCGGAACGGTGTGCTCAAGGCGGGCTCCTGGTCAGAGGGTGGCGAGACCGGCGCGGATGCGCTGGATTCCTTCGGAGATGGCGGCCGGGTCGGCGGCGAAGGACAGCCGAATGTGGCCTTCGCCGGCGGCGCCGAACTCGCTGCCGGGGCGGACGGCCACGCCGTGCCGGCGTAGGTGTGCGGTCATTTCGACGGCGGTGAGGTTGGCGTCGTAGCTGGGGAATGCGTAGAACGCGCCGTCGGGCTTGTTCAGTTGCAGCCCCGGTATTGCGGCAAGGGCGTCGACCATCTGGTCGCGGCGCGCTCGGTACTTCTCACGCATGTGCTCGATCTCGACTGGGGGTTGGAGGACGGCGTGCAGCGCGGCCCGTTGGGTGGCCGCGTTGAGCGGGCCTGCGGTGAGACTGTGGATGCGGGCGGCGGCCGTGATGATGTCGCGGTTGCCGGCGAGGTAGCCGATGCGCCAGCCAGTCATTGCGTAAGCCTTGGAGAAGGTCTGGCAGTACAGGGTGCGCTCGGCGAGTGCTGGTACGTCGAGCGCGCTGGTGAACGGGGCGTCTGTATAGACCAGTTCGCTGTAGGCCTCGTCGGCGAGCACGACGGTGTCGGTGCCGTCGAGCATTTCGGCGATGGCGGCCAGCTCGGCGCAGGTGTGGACGATGCCGGTCGGGTTGGACGGGTTGCACAACACGAAGATCCGGGCGCCGGCGAGCGCACGTGCGAGGTCGTCGAGATCGAAGTGCAGGTCGGCGCCCAGCGGGACCGCGCGTACGGTCCCGCCGGCTAGGCGAACCAGGTCGGCGTAGAGCGAGTAGGTCGGGTCGGCCAGTACGACGACGTCGCCGGGATCGATCACGGCCAGGATGGCGGCTGCCAGGCCGCCGGTTCCGCCGTGGGTGACAAGTACGTCCTGGTCGGTGAAGGGGGTTGCGTGCTCGCGGTTCAGCGTGTCCGCGAGCGCTTGGCGCAGTTCGGGGTCGCCGTTGGGGTGGGCGTAGTGCGTGTGGCCGGATTCGATCGCCGCGTGGGCGGCGAGCCGGATGCTCGGCGGCGTGTCGAAGCCGGGCTCACCCATCGCCAGCGACACGATCTCGGCGTTCGTGGCCGGCTGGGCGGCGCGAAGCGATGCGGCCGCAACCCGGCGCACCGCTTGGGACGTGGCGCACGGAGCGTTCGCAGAGGTGGTGGTCATGCGGTCACCGTCGCGAGCGCTTCGAGGACCCGTTCGTTGAACTGGTCGAGGTCGAGCGTGGGTTCGCCGGGGCGGGCGAGGTCGTAGGTCGGCGCGCCGGCGTCCAGGACCGAGTCGAGTGCGCCCCGGACCGCGGTGTGCAACCCGAGCGCGGCGACGTCCGGGCACCACTCGAGAAGGTCGGCCAGGGCGAGCCACGCGCCGGTCGGGTTTGACCGTCGGCTGCCCGTGCGGTGCGGTGACGATCCGTGTGCCGGCTCGAACAGCGCCGTGGCGCCGTTGCCGAACTTCCGGTCCGGGTTGATGGTGGCCGATCCGCATAGCGCGGGGGACCCGGCGCGGGCGCAGACGATGTCGGAGAGGATGTCGCCGAACAGCCCTTCGGTGACGATCACGGCCGGCAGATTTTCGTACTTAACCAGTTCGTAGGCCGCGCGGTCGACGTTGACGTCGTCGATGGCCAGGCCGGTCGCGGCGGCGGTCGCGCGGGAGGTGCGTCGCCACAGCCGCGACGTGGCGTAGACGCTCGCTTTGTCGACGCTCATGACGCGCCGGCCTGGGTGCGTGCGGGCGTGCTCGACGGCGATGTCGAAGACCTCCTGGACGCGGGCGGGGTTCAGGACGATGCGGTCCTCGGCGTCGCGGACGCCGTCGCTCTCGATGCGCTGGTCCGGGCCGGCGTAGGCGCCGCCGGTGATGTTGCGGACGATGACGACGTCCTCGCCGCCCGGGACCCGGACGGTGCGCACGCTGATCCGCAGGTCGAACAGGTGCCGCAGCTCGATGAGCGCGGCCTCAGGGTTGGGGCACTCGTCCGAGGTCACGCCGGGATGGGTGCCGACCGCGCCGGACAGGATGACGTCGGCATCGCGGCACGCCGCGACCGTTTCCTCGGGCAGGGTCGAGCCAGTCTGTTGCCAGCCAGAGGTGCCGTACGGCCAGGGTCCGGTGAGGTCGACTGGCGCGCCGTCGTGGGCGAGCTGGCGCAGGAAGGCGATCGGGCCGTCGAGTATTTCGGCGCCGATGCCGTCTCCGGGCAGGAGTGCGATGGTCGTCATGGCAACAGGAGATCCCTCGTCTGGGTGGTCATGATGGCGGCGGCGCGCTCGGCGCCGACGCGGGTCTCGAGCTCGGTCAGCCAGGGCGCGACGGCGGTGTCGGGCCCGGCGTGCTCCGCGTGGCCGAGGTCGCCGCCGAACACCAGCAGCGACGCCGGGTAGGTGCGGGTCAGGTTGAGGCTGGCGTGCGCGGCGTCGCCGAGAAGATCAGGCAGGATGCCGAGTTCCAGATGCACGTCGAAGGCCAGCAAGGCTTGGGCGTCGTCTTCGGTCCAGTGCAGGAATGCCATGAGCGGATGGTTGACCATGAGCCGCTGGGCGCCACGTCGCCGCGCTTCGGTGAACAGGGTGACGGTCTCGCGGGCGTGCAGGTGACCACTGGCAAGCAGCAGGTCGTGCTCGACGACGACGTCGAGCACGTCGTGCCAGACAGGCAGCAGTCGTCCCTCGTCGTCGGTGACGGCGACGGGGCCGAGTTCGAAACCGCGGTGCACGGAGAGTTCCGGCGAGCTCGCGCCGACCTTGTGGTTCGGCGCGGAGACGGTGGGCATCCACACCACGCGGCCACCGAGTCGGGCGGCCACCTGGACGGCGTCAGGGTTGGCACCGCCGACCGGGCTGTTGAGGACGATGCCGCCGTACACGCTGGCTAGGACGCCGCCGGCGATCGCGGCGCGTTCGACGGTGCTGCCCTCGTGGGACTTGAGCACAACCGTGCCGAACCCGACCGCCCGCTCGGCCGTCACGGTCTGAGCGTCGTCGCCGTGTCTGGGCAGCAGGCTGGGTGCGGCGTGCACGTGCAGGTCGACCATGTCGACCGCCCAGCCGGGCAATTCGGCGCTCATGCGAGTTCCACCCATTCGCGCACGGGGTGCTCGGCGAGACGGCGCCGCTGCACCTTTCCGGCCGCAGCGTCGCGGGGCAGGTCGGCGACCAGCGCAACTGCCGTCGGGCGCATGAAGACCGGGAGGTCGGCGATCCGGGCGCGGAGCTCGTCCAGGGGCAGCGGGTCGGCGACGGCGTAGAGCACGACCTCTTCGTCGACGAGCGTTCCCTTGCGCTTCCAGATGGCGTGGTCGCCGATGCCGGGCAGGGCGGACAGGTGGTTCTCGACGAACGGGATCGGGACGAATTCGCCTTTGACTCGGATCGATTCGGCGGCGCGTTCGAGGAACACGAGATGGTCCGGCCCGTCCGTGCGGCCGAGGTCGCCGGTGTCGAACCAGCCGTCGGCGTCGCGGTGCGGGTCGAGCCCGTCGGCGGTGACGTAGCCGTCGAACATGGCGGCGTGTTCGCGTTCGCGGACGTGGATGATGCCGCGCTCGTCGAGGCGCCAGTCGAAATCCGCGCGCGGGGCGCCGCCGTGCCGGCTGGCGTCGTCGGGGATGTCGTCGTCTGCCGACCAGCGGTGCAGGTGCGAGACGCCGCCGGCCTCGGTCGAGCCGTAGCCGGAGACCGCCGCCGGGACGGCGAAGCGGTGCAGGAACTCGCGGTCGGCGTAAAACATGCTCCGCACACAATGCCCAGCCGCGTCGTCGGCGGTGGTCGCGCGCTTGAGAATTTCGACCGGCGGCGCGTGCAGCACGAGCACCGTGATCTGCTCGCCGACGACGGAGGGCCAGAACCGGCGTGCGGAGAACTTGTCCACGGTGATTGCGTCGGCGCCGGTGAGCAGTCCGGTGATGATGCCGTAGCCCATCGGGTTGATGTGGAACAGCGGCAGCGGCGCGAGCACCCGGTCGCCCGGGGTCAGCTCGAGTGCGGCGGACATGGCCGCGGCCATGCGGGCGAAGTAGTCGTGGGTCTGCGCGCAGAACTTCGGCAGCCCGGTCGTGCCCGAGGTGTGCATGTAGGACACGACGTCGTACCGGTCGGCGGCCAAGCCGGGCAACCGGCTGGCGTCGGCGCGGCCCACGCGTCGGGCGCGGGCGATCTCGCCGGCGTCGAGCACCCGGGCGGGCGCAACCGGGGCCAGCATCGCGGTGATCAGGTCATCGGGATAGGTGGGGTTGACCAGTGCTGCCGGCAGTCCGGCCAGCAGGCACGCCAGCCAGGTGACGAGGTAGTCGGTGGAGGTGGGCGCGACGAGCGCGACCCGCTGGCCGGGTTGCAGGCCGGAGTCGAGCAGCTCGCGCGCCCGGGCGGCCGCGTGGGCAAGCGTGTCCGGCAGCGTCAGTTGGTCATCGATGGTGCCCAGCCGCAGCTCGGGCCTGGTGTGCGCTTGGGCGACGAGGGTGGCGGCGAGGTTGGCGTTCATGCCAAGCCCTCGTGGCCGGTGTCCTTGAGGATGCGGCGGGCGAGGTAGTTGCGCATGATCTCGCTGGAACCGCCGGCGACCTTGAGCACTTTGATGTCGTTGTCGATGTCGGTGTACGGCGTGTCCCAGTACAGCCCATGCCCGCCGACCAGGCTGTAGGCGGCCTTCGACGCTTGCTCGGCGGCGTCGATGGCGAGTTTCTTCGCGGTCGTGGTGTGCATGGCGATGTCCTCGCCGCGGGCGTGCGCGACCGCGGCGTTGTCGCGCGCCAACGACGCAGCCTGCAATGCCGTCCATGCGTCGGCGACGGTCCACTGGATGCCTTGGAAATCGGTGACCATGTTGTCGCCGACCTGCCGCTGCGTCGCGTACTCGAGTGCGAGTTCGGTGGCGCGACGACCGAGGCCGATCAGTTCCGAGGCGTTGCCGAGACGGCTGATGTTGAACGTCGACAGGAAGGTCTTCAGGCCCTCGCCGGCCGGGCCGAGCCGCGCCGCGTCCGGCACCCGCACGTGCTCTAGTTCGACGTCGGCGGTGCGGATCAGCCGCAGCCCGATCGCACGGGTGACGTGCGTGCGGATCCCGGGCAGCGTCATGTCGACCAGAAAACAGGTCAGCCCCTCCTCGGCGATCGCGTAGAAGAGCGTGACGTCGCAGTCCGCGCCGAGGTTGATGTGGGTCTTGCTGCCGGTGAGCACCCAGTCGCCGCCGTCACGGACGGCGGTCGACTTCATGGCCTTGAACGACGAGCCGGCGTTCTTCTCACTGATCGACTCGGAGAACACGATCTCGCCGGTGGCGATGCCGCGCAGCCACCGCTGCTTCTGCTCGTCGGTGCCCCAGTCGAGCAGCCACCGCTGGCCCTGCGCGGCGATCTGCCCGGACACCAGCCCGTGCCGGCCGACCTCCTCCGCGATCACCGCGTACTCCGCGACCCCGCCGCCGAGACCACCCCACTCCGTCGGCACGAGCGGGCCGAGGTAGCCGAGCCGACCCAGCTCGGCATACAGCTCGCGGGGGAACTTGTTGGCCCGGTTGGCCGAATCGAACTCGGCCCGGTGCTGATCGCCGAACGCGGCGAGCTCCTTACGGGTCGCGTCGATCCATTCGGCTCTTGCGGGGTCGGCCTGTAACAGGGGATACATCAGGATTCCTTCGACTGCGTCGGACGGGTCAGTGACCACATCTGGCGGGCGCGCTCGATGTCGACGGCGCGGTCCCACGCGGCGGTATCCAGGGCGGTGCGGCGGAACGTCACGGCAAGCGCCCGGGCAAGCGCCGGATCGGCGGCGAGGTGCGCGGTCATGCGAGTCAGCTCGGCGCGCAGGTCCGCGGTGCCGACGACTGCCCACGCGAGACCCGACGCGACGGCCTGCTCAGCGTCGACCGGGCAGGCGAACAGACCGGCGGCGGCCGCGATGCCGGCGTTGCTGGCCCGGGCGAGCAGTTGCAGGTGGCCACCGCCGGGATGAAGCCCGATCCGTGCGAAGCCGGAGACCAGCCTGGCCCGGTCGGTGACGATGCGCAGATCACACGCCAGAGCGAGGTTGACGCCGGCGCCGACCGCCGGGCCGTCGATCGCCGCGACGGTGGGAACGGCCAAGTGGCCGACGCGACGGAATGCCCGGTACAGATCCTCGAGGCCCTCATAGATGCGGTCCGCCGGTGCGGTGCGTAAGCCGTTCAGCACGTCGGTGTCGGCGCCAGAGCAGAACGCTTCGCCGGCGCCGGTGATGACGGCGGCGCCGACGCTCGGGTCGTCATCGATCCGCTCGCACGACGCGACCAGATCTGCCGCTGCCGCCGCATCGAGCGCGTTCCGGGTCTGCGGACCGTCGAGCGTCACCCAGGCGACGCCCTGGGCGACTTCTACCTTGACGGCGGTGGCCATGTCAGAACACCAGCTCGACGGCGCGGGTATCGTCCGAGGCGGTGAAGCGTTCGATGCGCAACGCTGTGACGTCGATGCTTCCGATGGCGCCGTCGGTGATCTGCTCGGCAGCGAGCCGTCCAATCTCGGGGGCCTGCATCATGCCGTGGCCGGAGAAGCCGCACGCGTTGACCCAGGTCGGCGCGGTCGGCATGGCGCCGAGGACGCCGTGGCGGTCCGGGGTGTTCTCGTAGGTGCCCGCCCAACAGCCGGAGCGGTCTAGTGGGACGTCGGCCAGCCACGGGAAGCGGTGTGCGCCCAGGGCGAGCAGCTGCTCCATCCACGACCAGACGACGTCGGTGCTGTAGCCATCGACCTCATCGGGGCGAGCGCCGCCGAACAGCAGCCGGGGGCCTTCGGTGCGCAGGTAGAAGCCCGAGGTGAAATCGACGGTCATCGGCAGCGGGCCGGCGAGCGCTCCGGGCGCCGAGGAGTACACGTTGCGGCGCGAATGCACGACCGGCACGTCCAGCCCAGCCAGCGCGGCGACCTCGCCGGCCCACCCGCCGGACGCGTTGACGACATGCTGGGCGTGCACCGCCAGGTCACCGGCGGCGACGGTCCAGCTGCCGTCGGCGTGAGCGTCGATCGCCTTAACCGCGTGGCGGAAGCGGACCGTCGCGGCGTCACGGCGGGCCAGTTCGAGGTAGGCGCTGGTGGCGAGGTGCGGGTCGACGACCCCGTCTGCAAATCCCCAGGTGGCGCCGCCGAGGCCATCGGCGGAGAACGGCGTGATTGCCTGCGCGGCATCGAAATCGAGCACCTCGACCGGGACGCCGTGAGCGCACTGCAGTTCCACCGCGCGCAGCTGCGCGTCCCACAGCTCCTGCGACACGAGCAGCAGGTAGCCCGACGGGCGATAGCCCACGTCGATGCCGTACCGGTCGGGAAAATCGCGGAACGCCTGGATGCTGCGCCACGACATCTCGATGTTCAGCTCGTCGGCCCACTGCCCGCGGATCGAAGCGAACGAACGCCCGGTGGAACCCGCCGCCGGCCCGTCAAGGGCCTCGAGCACGAAGACTCGCTGGCCGGCGGCCGCGAGGTGGTGGGCCGCGCTGGCGCCGATCACGCCGGCGCCAATCACGACGACGTCGGCCGTTTGCTCTTGCGCCATGTGCTTCTCCTGCCTGCTCCGCGTCCGATGACACCGGAACAGCCGGAACGCTACGAGTGAGAAGCGGTTCGTGGCTTCGGCGCGAACGCGGAAGTCCGCGCACCGCAGTTCGACAATTGTCGCAACGGGTGAGCCGGCCGCCCGAAGTCCAGTTGGAGGGTCGTCACTCCGCAGCGACGCGGTAGGCGAGCAGATGCAGCGCCATCTGCAGCGCATCGCACCCCGGGGCCAGGCGCAGATTGACGCCAGTGAGCTCTTCGATGCGCTCGAGCCGGTAGTACAGCGTGGTGCGGTGGATGTGCAGCTCTTCGGCGCTGGCGGTCACGTCGCCGCCGTTGTCGAGCACGCACCGCGCGGTCTGGAGGAGGTCCGGGCGCTTCTGCTCGGCCAACCTCTGCGCCCCCGGGTGAATTCGGGCGGGTGTCAGGTCAACCGGCGCGGCGGCGATCAGGTGCCATTCACCCAGGCTGTCCCACGACGGCGACGGCAATCGTGCTCCAGCCTGCAGGACGCGTGCGGTCGTTCGCGCCCGTTCGGCGGCCGCGGACAGTTCGGCCAACGGGACCGGGGCGCCGCTGGTGTGACGTGCCCCGGGCGCGGGATCGACATGTGCCGATAGCCCGCCGGGTAGCCGCCACCCACGCGGCTTCGCCGGTGCGCTGACGGCGACATGCGAGTTCGGGGCGAGTTTCTCCAGTTCGAGGAGCTCGTCGGCGGCATCGACGTCGAGGCCGGCGAGCAGGCGGGTCAGCAGCTGCTCGCGTCGGCGTGCCCGATCCTTGTCGGACGGCGGTAGCCGGGCAATGACGGCCGAGGCCGCCTTGGCGCAGGCGACGACAGGACCGAGGTCGTCCTCGGACACCCGGCCTTCGGCGTCGAGTACCCACAGGTAGCCGAGCAGGTCTCGACCGTGCCGCAGCGGCACGCACCAGCGTTCGGCCATGTCGACCTCGGGCAGCGGCGGGGTGCGAACCGGACCCGGCGCAGACGGCAGCCGGAGTCGGGCAACGAGCGCGGCCGCGCCGGCCGGCGCCTCACGCTGCAAGATCGAGCGCGTTCGCACGCTGTCGACTTCACCCTGGGCGCTCCACCACAGGGGGCGGTGTTGCTGGTCCTCGACGAGAACCGCGCAGCCGAGTACGCCGGCCAGGGCCTCGATCTGCTGCTGGATGTCCGTCATCGGCTGCCCGCTCCGCTCGCTGCGCTTTCGACAATCATAGGAAACGAGCGGCGCGGTTTCCGCGCCCTAGCCGAAGCGCCAGGGGCAGGTTCAGTTCTAGCGTCATCGGAACCGAGCACCCCTTGAGAGGACGCCGCGATGACCGCACCTGCCGCCCGCACCGCCCTGTTCCCCGTCGGGCCGACGACCCCGCTGTCGTTCGCCCCCGGCTCCCCCGAGCGCGCGGCCACCGCCGCGGCGCTCGCGGACGTGCGTGGCACCGACTGGGACGTCGTGAACGTGATCGGCGGCAAGGAGGTCCGCACCGAGCGGCGCGTCCCGATCGTCACGCCGCACGCGCACAAGGTGCAGCTCGGCACCGCGCACTGGGCCGGCGCGGCCGAGACCGAGCAGGCGATCGACGCGGCGCTGGCCGCGAGCTCGTGGTGGGGCCGGCTGCCGTGGGAGGAGCGGGTGGCGCCGTTCCTGCGCGCCGCTGACATGCTCGAGCACGGGGCGTGGCGCGCCAGGCTCAACGCCGCGACGATGCTCGAGCTGTCGAAGACCACGTACCAGGCCGACATCGACGCGGCCTGCGAGACGCTGGACTTCGTCCGGGCCAACGTCAAGAACATGCTCGACATGTACGACGTGCAACCGACGTCCCGGCCGGGGGAGTGGAACTCCGCCGAGTACCGCCCGCTCGAGGGCTTCGTCTTCGCGGTGACCCCGTTCAACTTCACCTGCATGAACAACCTCGCGTTCGGCCCGGCCGTGCTCGGCAACACCGTCGTCTGGAAGCCCGCGGAGAGCGCGTCGCTGGTCGCGCACCTGTCGCTGCAACTGCTGCGCGAGGCCGGACTGCCCGATGGCGTGATCAACGTCGTCTACGGCGACGGCGCCGAGATCGGCGAGGTGGCGCTGAACCACCGCGACCTCGCTGCCGTCCACTTCACCGGGTCAACCGGCACGTTCCAGCACATCTGGCGAACGGTCGGCGCAAACGTCGCCAACTACCGCAACTACCCGCGCGTCGTCGGCGAGACCGGCGGCAAGGACTTCATCCTCGCGCACCCGTCGGCTGACGTGGACGCGCTCGCCGTCGCATGCGTGCGCGGCGCGTACGAGTACCAGGGCCAGAAGTGCTCCGCGGCGTCGCGCCTGTACGCGCCGCGCAGTCTCTGGCCGGCGCTGCGCGAACGACTAGTCGAGCTCACCCAATCCGTCGTGGTCGGCGACCCCACCGAGCCCGAGACCTACGTCGGCGCTGTCATCAACGCCCGGCAGCACGCCAAGCACGCCGAAGCGCTCGCCCGCGCCCGCAGCGAGGGCCTGGTGGTCGTCGGCGGCAACACCGACGACTCGGTCGGCTGGTTCGTCGACCCGACAGTCCTGCAGGTCGAGGACCCGCGATCGCCGTTCATTACGCAGGAGCTGTTCGCGCCCGTCCTGTCGGCCTACGTCTACGACGACGCCGACTGGCCGGACACGCTCAAGCTGGTCGACGAATCGACGCCCTACGGACTCACCGGCGCTGTGTTCGCGTCCGACGAGGCCGCCGTCCGGCAGGCCAACGACGCGCTGCGCTATACCGCTGGCAACTTCTACGTCAACGACAAGCCCACCGGCTCGGTCGTCGGCGCCCAGCCGTTCGGCGGAGCACGCGCGTCCGGCACCAACGACAAGGCCGGCACCGTCTGGAACCTGATCCGGTTTGCCAGCCCGCGCTCGACCAAGCGCAACCATCTAGCGGTCACCGATTACCGCTACCCGCACCTCGAGGCCTGACCGAAGAGCAGCCACGGGGAGGCCACATCCGTGTTCATCGCACCACGCAAGTCCGGACGGCGCGCCATGGACTTCCACATCGGAACCCTCGTCCACGCGCGACCAGTCACCGTCCCACGACCGATTCACGGAACGGTCGTCGAAACCTCCGGTACCTACACGATCGTCGTGGACGCCAGCGGCCTCCGCATCGCCATCGATGTCGAAGACTGCGACACGCCCGCACACCTATGACCGCCCAGTACGCGACGGGACACGATGAAGCCAACCGATGAACAACTCGCCAGCCTGCTCGACGCCCCGTCACCCGCCGTCTTAACCACCTACCGACAAGACGGCACCGCCGTCGGCTCACCAGTGTGGTTCCGCCGAGCTGGCGACACGCTCGAGGTCGTCATCGCCGACGGCGACGTCAAACTGCGCCACCTGGACCGCCGCCCGCTGTGCTCGCTGCTCGTGTTCGAAGCGATACCCCCGTTCCGGGCCGTGCGCATCGAAGGCACCCCGACGCTCGACCGCGCCAACGTCGTCGACGCCCGGCGTGCGATCGCCCGGCGCTACCTGGGCACAGAAAATGGCGACCGCTTTACGGCCAACCGCGGCCCCGGCACCATCCTGCGCCTGCCGCTCAACGGGGCACGATCCTGGGACCTCCGCGCCATCCTGGCAACCTGATCAAAGTCGAGAGCTGGCTCGAGCCCTGGACTCGGCCCGATGCGAAGACCCGGCAAATCGACGCGCGAACTGGTCACGCCTTCGAAGCGTGCGACTCCGACAGTGGCGCCCTTCACCTGCGCGAAGTGAGGGTGCCAAGTCCCCACTGCGGCGCGGCTCCGACCAGTGCGCGCGCGCCCAGCGCGAGCATCGGCGCGTCACCCGAGCGCGCTGCCTCGCTATCCATTTGCCCGACGGGAGAGGCCGTTTGCTGTTCCACGTTCGAACCGGCAAACACCTAGACGATCGGGACCTCGGCGCGTTCGCGTCAGCAATTACAGGCTCTGTGATCGCAGGTGTTCGAACGAGGCGTCGAAAGTCGGTGACAAACGAGTGACAAGCGCAGCCGTCGCATCACCCTGGACGTCTGAACCCGTTATAGATATTGATGTGTAC
>CAVWNR010000005.1:0-121461 GCA_963756525.1 uncultured Actinomycetota bacterium
GCCGGGTCACCGCCGCGGACGTCTATCGGGAAGGCATCGCCGAGATCACCGCTGCCGACATCGCCAGCGCCCGGGCGATGGGCTGCACGGTCAAGCTGCTCGCGATCTGCGAGCGGGCCGACGACGCGGTGGCGGTGCGCGTGCACCCGGCGATGATCCCCCGCGACCATCCGCTTGCCGGCGTCGGCGACGCGTTCAACGCGGTGTTCGTCGAGGCCGAGGCGGCCGGTTCGCTGATGTTCTACGGACGCCGCGCGGGGGGACCGCCGACGGCGAGCGCCGTGCTGGGCGACCTCGTCACGGTGGCCCGCAACCGGATCAACGGCGGGCGCGGTCCGGGCGAGAGCGCGTACGCCGGGTTGCGCGTCCGCCCGATGGGCGACGTGCTCACCCAGAATCCACATCGCGCTCGACGTGGCCGACCGCCCAAGGCGTGCTCGCCACGGTCGCCGGCGCGTTCGCCGAGCAGGGCGTCAGCATCCAGACCGTCCGCCAGGAAGGCCGCGGGGACGCCGCAACGCTCGTGCTCGTCACGCACACCGCGCCGGACGCCGCGCTGGCCCGCACGGTCGAGCAGCTCTCCGGCATGGACTTCATCCGCCGCGCCGCGAGCGTCATGCGCGTCGAAGGGATGCCAGGTGACGAGCGCCCGCGAGCGCGTGCAGCGGACGGCCGCCTTCTGGCCCGGCGCGATCAGGGCGTACCGCGGCCGGTTCCCCGTGACGCTGGCGACCCCGGTGGTGACGCTGTTCAAGCCGCCGCATGCCGCTCGTGGTGGCCGATGAACTGGGTCTGGCCGCACCGGCTGCACCGTGTACCTCAAGGTCGAGGGCGCGAACCCGACCGGGTCGTTCAAGGACCGCGGCATGACGCTCGCGATCTCGATGTTGGCCGAGGTGGGCGCCAAGGCCGTGATCTGCGCGTCGACCGGCAACACCTCAGCCAGCGCCGCCGCATACGCGGTGCGCGCCGGCATGACCTGCGCCGTGCTGGTCCCGCAGGGCAAGATCGCGCTCGGCAAGATGGCGCAGGCGCTGGTGATGGGTGCCCGGCCGCCGCAGGTCGACGGCAATTTCGACGACTGCCTCGAGATCCTGGCCCGCAAGCTGGCGGTCGACTACCCGGTCGCGCTGGTCAACTCGCTCAACCCGGACCGCCTGGAAGGGCAGAAGACCGCAGCGTTCGAGGTCTGCGACCAGCTCGGGCGCGCCCCGGACGTGCACTGCATTCCGGTCGGCAACGCCGGAAACATCACCGCGTACTGGCGCGGCTACCGCGAACGCGCCCGCGATGGTGTGGTCCCGGGCGCCCCGAAGATGTTCGGATTCCAGGCCGCCGGCGCCAACGCCATCGTCATCGGTGCGCCGGTGGCACATCCGACGACGATCGCCACGGCGATCCGGATCGGTAACCCGGCATCGTGGGGGCTGGCCGAGGCTGCGCGTGACGAGTCGGGCGGCCTCATCGCCGCGGTCACCGACAAGCAGATCCTCGAGGCGGACCGGCTGCTGGCGCGCGCCGAGGCGGTGTTCGTCGAGCCGGCGTCAGCGGCCAGCGTCGCCGGCCTGCTGATGACTGCCGCCGACGGCCGGATCCCGCCCGGCTCGACCGTCGTCTGCACGGTCACCGGGAACGGCCTGAAGGATCCGGACTGGGCGATCGCCGGCGCGCCGAAGCCGGTGACGGTCACGGTCGACGGGCGCGCTGCCGCGACCGCGCTCGGGCTGGCCTGAGGCGGCGCCGCCCGCCGGAACTGATCCGGCTCGCCCCGTGTTCCGCACCGGCCCGGCGCATGTCCGGGTGCCCGCGACGGCCGCCAATCTCGGCCCGGGCTTCGACGCCGTGGGCCTCGCGCTCGCCCTGCACGACCACGTCACGGCCCGAGTGAGCGGCCGGGGCATCGCGATCGACGTCAGCGGTGAGGGCGCCGAGGAGGTGCCGCGGGACGAGGCGCATCTCGTCGTGCGGGCGATGCGGGCCGGGTTCGACGTGCTCGGCGGCCAGCCGTCCGGCGTCGAACTGCGCGCCGTGAACAAGATCCCCCATGGGCGCGGGCTCGGCTCATCGGCGGCGGCGATCGTCGCCGGCGTCGTGCTGGCCCGCGACCGTCCGGACGGCGACGACCGGCTGCCCGACGCCGAGGTCCTGGCCTGGCGTCCGCGCTGGAGGGCCATCCCGACAACGTCGCGGCGTGCTTGTCGGGCGGGCTCACCGTCGCCTGGTCCAGCGGCGGCCGTCCCGAGGCCGTGCGATGGACTGCGACCCGCGATCCGGCCGGTCGCGCTGATCTCCTCGGCGCCGGCGCCCACCGGGGAGACCCGCAAGCTGCTTCCGCCGAGGTGCCGACGGCGACGCGGCGTTCAACGCCGGGTGGGCTGCCCCGCCGGTCGCCGCGCTGACCGGTGCGACGTACGCGCCGCCGCCGGCCACCGACGACCTCCTGCACCAGCCGTACCGCGCGCCGGCGATGCCCGAGACGGCCGGACTGCGAGGCGGCGCGCCGCCGGCGTGCCCGCCGTCGTGTCCGGAGCGGTCCGACCGTGCTCGCGCTCGCCCGCGACGACGATGAGGCCGGCCTGGCGCGCTCGTTGTGCCCGGCGGGCTGGCGCGCGCAGCGGCTGGGCGTCGATCCGGACGGCGCGGTCGGGAGCGTGAGACGCGACCGCGAGCGACTCGGGAAAACGCCCGACCCCCTGTGTTGTGACGGATACGCCGAGCGTCTACGCTCAGGCCTGTCAGCTCTGGCGCCAGCGATAATCGCCGGCTCCCCGCCACGCGGCGTATCCCTGAACGCCGACCGCAGGGTTCTTGGTTCGAAGCTCACTTGCGTCGACGCCTCAAACCACGCCCCATCCCGCGGCGTAGCAGAGGAAGGGCTGGCTCACCGCAGACTTCCCCAGCCGGTTGACGCTCGGGAGTCGAACCGGCCAAACCGTGGGCCGGCTCGTCAATAGGTCCGCGCCCATATTCCGCGCGGATCGCTTCGGAAGGATCCGAAAGTAAGTGACACAGACCACTGAGCAGTCAGAGCAGACACTGCTCGCCGTCGACGCGGCGCCCTCGGCAGCCCGCTCCACCGCACGGCGCAAGAGCGGTTCCCTCTCGTCGATGCTGCTGCCCGAGTTGCAGCAACTCGCCGCCGGAATGGGCATCGACACCGCCAAGATGCGCAAGGGCGACCTTGTCGCCACCATCCAGGCTCGCCGCGCCGGCGGGGCTCGCGACGGCTCCTCCGCCGCGTCGGCGCCACCGGCCGCGCCATCCGCTCCGCCCGCCGACGGCGCGCCGGCCCAGCCGGCCGTGACCGCCGACGCCGCGCCCACCGCGCCGTCCGAGGACGGCGCCGCGGGCCGCCAGGCTCAGCCGCGCCGGCAGCCGGCTGAGGATCGGCAGCGCCACGAGCAGCAGCGTCGTGCGGAGGAGCAGCCCCGTCCGGAGACCCGGCAGGAGCCGGCCCGACAGCAGCAGCCTCAGGGCAGCCAGCCCGCGCAGACCGCGCCGAGCGGCCAAGCCGGGCAGCGCGACGACGATGACTTCGACGGCGGCCGCCGTCGCGGACGCCGCTACCGGGACCGCCGCGGTCGCAACCGCGACCGGATTGGTGAGCGCGCCGGCGGAAGCGGCGGCGACACCGAGCCCGTCATCGCGGAAGACGACGTTCTCGTCCCGGTCGCCGGCATCCTCGACACGATCGAGGAGAAGAACGCCTGGTTCATCCGCACCGGCGGCTACTTCGCGAGCCCCGAGGACGTGTACGTCGCCAACTCCTACGCGGCCGGTTCGGCCTGCGTCGCGGTGACGCCGTCACCGGTGCCATCCGCCAGCCGCGCGAAGGCGAGCGGCGCGAGAAGTACAACCCGCTGGTCCGGCTGGACACCGTCAACGGCCGCGACCCGGAGCAGGCCAAGGGACGGGTCGAGTTCACCAAGCTCACCCCGCTCTACCCACAGGAGCGGCTGCGCCTGGAGACCGAGCCGCGCATCTTCACCACCCGCGTCATCGACCTCGTCATGCCGATCGGCAAGGGCCAGCGCGCGCTGATCGTCTCGCCGCCCAAGGCGGGCAAGACGATGATCCTGCAGGCCATCGCCAACGCGATCGCGGTGAACAATCCGGAATGCCACCTCATGGTCGTGCTCGTCGACGAGCGCCCCGAAGAGGTCACCGACATGCAACGCTCGGTGAAGGGCGAGGTCATCGCTTCGACGTTGACCTCCGCCCCTCCGACCACACGACGGTCGCCGAGCTCTCGATCGAGCGCGCCAAGCGACTGGTCGAGATGGGGCACGACGTCGTGGTCCTGCTGGACTCGATCACCCGGCTGGGCCGCGCCTACAACCTGGCCGCCCCGGCGAGCGGGCGCATCCTCTCCGGCGGCGTCGACTCGACGGCCCTCTACCCGCCCAAGCGCTTCCTCGGTGCGGCGCGCAACATCGAAAACGGCGGCTCGCTGACCATCCTCGCCACCGCGCTGGTCGAGACCGGCTCGGCCGGCGACACGGTCATCTTCGAGGAGTTCAAGGGCACCGGCAACGCCGAGCTGCGGCTGCGGCGCGACATCGCCGACAAGCGGGTGTTCCCGGCCGTGGACGTGGATCAGTCGTCGACTCGCAAGGAGGAACTGCTCCTCTCGCCCGACGAGTTGGCCGTCACGATCAGGCTGCGCCGGGTGCTGCACGCGCTCGATCCCCAGCAGGCCCTCGACCTGATGCTCGACCGGCTGAGGAAGACCCGGACGAACATCGAGTTCCTGATGCAGATCGCGAAGACCACTCCCGGTCAGGACTAGCGCTGCCCCTAGGTCACCGCGGGCTTGATCACGTCGCGGTCGAGGGCAGGTAACGGCTGCGCATCTGACCTGGATGATCGCTTGTGTCGCACCGCGCGGATCTTGCGGGCCCGGTCGTTGCTGCGTAGCGTCCGCAGTGTCCGCAACGTACGGCGTGCTACGCCCGGTCGGATCCCGTCGAGCCAGCGCGCCTGCGCAGCGAAGGGAGAGCCGCGTGCGCAGCGACTGGCAGCCGGCCCGAGCTGGATCACGCTTCCGGCGGCGGCGTTCCCGGCGAGGATCCGCAGCCGCGTGTCTCGCCGCTGCCGCGGTGGCCGCAGGAACGCTCGCCGCATGTAGCAGCGGCAGCGGCGGCCCGATCACGCTGAACTTCTACAACTTCCCGGACAACTCGGGGGCGATCCAGCAAGCGGCGAACACCTGCACCGCGGCATCCGGCGGCAAGTACAAGGTCAACTACCTGAAGCTGCCTTCGGCGGCCGACGGGCAGCGCCAGCAAATGGTCCGCCGGCTCGCCGCGCACGACGCCGGCATGGACATCCTGGGCCTGGACGTCACCTGGGAGGCCGAGTTCGCCGAGGCCGGCTGGATCCGGCCGTGGACCGGGGCGAACAGGCAACAGGCGATGCAGGGCACGCTGCCGGTTCCGCTGCAGACGGCCACCTGGAAAGGCCAGCTCGTCGCCGTCCCGTACAACACCAACACCCAGCTGCTGTGGTACCGCGCGGACCTGGTCCCGACCCCGCCCAAGACGTGGTCCGAGATGATCTCGATGGCAACCCAGCTGGCCAAGCAGGGCAAGCCGCACCTCATCGAGATCCAGGGCGCGCAGTACGAAGGGCTCACCGTCTGGTTCAACACGCTGGTGGCGAGCGCGGGGGGCAGCATCCTGAACAAGGACAGCACCGCACCCAGCCTCGGCCAGCCGGCGGTCACCGCCGTACAGACGATGCGCGACCTCGCCCAGTCGCCGGCCAAGGACCCGTCGCTGTCCAACCAGATGGAGGACCAGAACCGGCTGCAGATGGAGGCCGGCAATGCAGCGTTCGAGCTCAACTACCCGTTCGTGTACCCGTCGATGCAGCAGGACAAGCCGAAGGTTCCGACGTTCAACGGCAAGCCCCTCGTCGACAACTTCAAGTGGGCGGCCTACCCGGGCATCATGCCGGGCGAGCCGTCGAAGGTGACGATCGGCGGCATCGACCTGGCCATCAGCGAGTACTCCCAGCACCCGCAGGAAGCGTTCCAGGCCGCGCTGTGCCTGCGCAACGAGGACAACCAGAAAGTCGCCGCGGTGAAGGGCGGCCTGCCGCCGACGCTCTCGAGCTTCTACACCAACCCGACGCCGGACTTCAAGCAGAACTATCCGATGTACCAGGCGATCTACGAGTCGCTGCAGAACGCCAGCGTGCGCCCGCAGACGCCGGCCTACCAGAGCGTCTCGATCGTCATCTCACACACGCTGTCGCCGCCGGGCGGGCAGAACCCGCAGTCCGCGGTGAACACCTTGCATAGTGGCATCGGCGATGCGCTGAACTCAAGGGGGCTGATCCCGTGAGCCAGACTGCCGAAACGGCGACGGTCGCGACCGCGGCAGCCCCTACCGGCCGCCGTCGCGGAAGAGCGCCGCTCTCGGAAGGGGCTCGGGCCGAACGGCGCCTCGGCTGGCTGCTCTGCCTTCCCGCCGTCGTGATCATGCTGGCGGTGACGGCCTACCCCATCTGTTACGCCATCTACCTCTCGCTGGAGCGCTACGACCTGCGCTTCCCCTCCCAGGCCAAATTCATCGGCCTCACGAACTACGGCACCGTGCTCTCGTCCCCGTTCTGGTGGCGCGCGTTGGTGGTCACCGTCATCATCACCGTGGTGTCGGTCGCGATCGAATTCGTGCTCGGCATGCTGATCGCCTTGCTCATGCACCGCACGCTCTACCTGCGCGGCTGGGTGCGCACCGCGGTGCTGCTGCCCTACGGCATCGTCACGGTCGTCGCGGCGTTCAGCTGGCAGTTCGCGTGGACGCCCGGCATCGGGTATCTGGCGGGGCTTTCCGGTGGCGCGCCGTTGACACAGACCGTCCCGGCGATCGCAATCATCATCCTTGCCGAAGTCTGGAAGACGACGCCGTTCATGGCGCTGCTCCTGATGGCGGGGCTCGCGTTGGTGCCAGAGGACCTGCAGAAGGCCGCCAAGGTCGACGGCGCCACCGCATCCCAGCGCTTCATGCGGGTGACCCTGCCGTTGATGAAGCCGGCGATCCTGGTCGCGCTGCTGTTCCGGACGCTCGACGCGTTCCGCATCTTCGACAACATCTACATCCTGACCAACGGCGCGCACAACACAGGGTCGGTGTCCATCCTCGGCTACGACAACCTGTTCACCGCCCTGAACCTCGGCGTCGGGTCGGCGATATCGATCCTGATCTTCATCTGCGTGGCGATCATCTCGTTCCTCTTCGTCATCGGTTTTGGCGCCGCAGCGCCGGGGCAGGAGGCGAGCTGATGGCCACGACAAGCAGACAGAAGCTCGGCTGGGGCAGCGCCGACGCGGTCGTCATCGCGTGGGCGCTCTTCCCCGTGTGGTGGATCATCGCCGTGGCATTCCAGGCGCCGGCGTCGATCTCGAACTGGGAGGACTTCTGGCCCACGAACTGGACGTGGGCGAATTTCAAGGGGATCTTCCAGACGTCCGACTTCACCCGAGCGCTGATCAACTCGATCGTCGTGGCCGTGATCACGACCGCGATCGCGGTCGCCGTCGGGTCGCTGGCCGCCTACGCCGTGGCCCGGCTGCGCTTCCCCGGCAAGCGTGCGCTGATCGGCACATCGTTGCTCATCGCGATGTTTCCGACGATCTCGCTCGTCACCCCGCTGTTCAACATCACCCGCTTTCTGGGGCTCTTCGACACCTGGTGGGCGCTGATCATCCCGGACATCGCGTTCGCGCTGCCCATGTCGATCTATATTCTCTCGGCGTTCTTCCGGGAGATCCCGTGGGAGCTGGAAAAGGCCGCGAAGGTCGACGGCGCGACGCCCATGCAGGCGTTTCTGCGGGTGATCGCCCCGTTGGCGACTCCGGGCATGGTCACCTGCGCCATTCTCGTGTTCATCACCACGTGGAACGAGTTCCTCTTCGCGATCTCGTTGACCGCGACGAACCGGGCGCGCACCGTGCCGGCAGCCATCGCGTTCTTCACCGGCAGTTCGCAGTTCGAGCAGCCGGCCGGCTCCATCGCGGCGGCGGCAGTCATCATCACCATCCCGATCATCGTGTTCGTCTTGTTCTTCCAGCGTCGCATCGTCGCCGGGCTCACCTCCGGCGCCGTGAAGGGGTAGGGAAATGGCCGAGATCATCCTCGACGAGATCACCAAGCGCTTTCCGGACGGCGCGCTGGCGGTCGACAAGATCAGCCTCGACATCGCCGACGGCGAGTTCGTCATCCTGGTCGGGCCGTCCGGGTGCGGCAAGTCGACGACCCTGAACATGATCGCGGGCCTCGAGGACATCAGCGAGGGCGAGCTGCGCATCGGCGGCAAGGTCGTCAACAACATGGCGCCGAAGGATCGTGACATCGCCATGGTGTTCCAGAGCTACGCGCTCTACCCGCACATGACGGTGCGCGAGAACATGGCGTTCGCGCTCAAGCTCGCGAAGACGCCCAAGGACGTCGTCGACCAGAAGGTCACCGAGGCGGCCCGCGTCCTGGACCTGACCCAGCACCTGGACCGCAAGCCGGCGAACCTCTCCGGCGGTCAGCGGCAGCGGGTCGCGATGGGACGGGCCATCGTGCGCGACCCGGCCGCGTTCCTGATGGACGAGCCGCTGTCCAACCTGGACGCGAAGCTGCGGGTGCAGATGCGCACCGAGGTCTCCCGGCTGCAGCGCCGGCTGGGCACCACGACGGTGTACGTCACGCACGACCAGACCGAGGCGATGACGCTCGGCGACCGGGTCGCGGTCATGCGGGCCGGCCTGCTGCAGCAGGTCGGCGCACCGCAGGAGCTCTACGGCAACCCGGCGAACCTGTTCGTCGCCGGGTTCATCGGCTCGCCGGCGATGAACTTCATGGTCGGCCGCCTGGAGAACGACGCCCTGCAGACGCGGCTCGGCGCGATCCCGCTTCGCGACCAGATCCGGCGGGCGGTCGAGAGCGCGGGTGCCGGCCGCGACGTCATCGTCGGGCTGCGGCCGGAGTCGTTCGAGGATGTCGCGCTGGTCAGCCCGGACAACCGATCGAACGGGGTGACCTTCCGGGCGTCCATCGACGTGCTCGAGTCCATGGGTTCGGACGTGTACGTCTATTTCACGCAGGATGGCGGAGAGGTCGCGAGCAGCGCCGAGCTCGAGGAGCTGGCCCGCGACTCCGGCCGGGCCGACACCGGCGCGAGCGGCGACACGGTTGTCGCTCGCCTCGACGCCGCGACCCACGTGCGCGAGGGCGAAGAGGTCGAGCTCTGGGCCGACGTGCGAAAGATCCACATCTTCGACCCGGAGAGCGGCCTGAACCTCACCCGCGGCGACGCCGAGACGACGGCGCCCAGCGGGGTCAGCTGATCTCGGCGCGAAGCCGCTGGATCACCTCGTCGCTCCACTCGTGGGTGCGTAGCAGCCGGTAGCGCTCCCGGGCGACCCGCAGGTACCCGTCGGCTTCGGTGCCGGTGCCGAGCAGGCGCGCCTCGCCGAGCATCCGGACGACGGGTGCGTACTCGTCGGCGTACCAGCGGCGCGCGATCTCCTCGCGGTCGGCGAAGCGTCGCTCGTCCTGCATGAAACGAAAGCCCCACGCCTCGACCGCCTCGCCTAGCTCGGCGTAGAGCCACGGGTCGCTGAACGTGATCTTGGCGCGGGCCGCCGGTGGCAGCGGCACCCGGGAGCGGAACAGTCGCTCGTAGCTCTTCATCACCAGGTCACCGCGATAGCGGATGCCTTTGGCCGGCACCACGGTCAGCACCTCGGTGACGTACGCGTCGATCGTCTTCTGCCCGCTGGCGATCGCGATCGACACCCGATGGTGGCCGTCGCGGACGAAGTGCAGGTCACCGATGCGATACACGTCGATGGGCGGGATGGACTCGCGGCGCCGCTGGGCGAGCGCCAGCCGCTCCCACCTCGGCCGTACCCGGCTCGACGTCGGGCGGAACCGGCGGTCGAAGTCGCGGCCGGAGTCCACGGTTCCGACGATGCTGGAAAGCCGGATGCTCTGCAGGCCGAGGCTGCGCTCCCCGCGCATGCCCAGCGCGGAGATCACCTCGTCGAACGGCAGGATCATGTTGACGTCGTCGGGCCCCCGGCGCAGCCTGTTGGCCAGCCGGGCCAGCACCTGCCGGCGCCGCACCCGCAGAAAGTCGTTCTCGACGTCCACCCGTGCGAATCCGGTGTCCCGCGGCACGCCGACCGGTATACACCACTAGATCTCGAACACGTGCCGGCCCACGACGTTGCGCACGGCCGTTGCGTGCAGGCGCTGCTCCCGCTGCGGGCTGCCATAAGGGTGCACGTGCCCGTGCAGCAGCAGCCGGGGCTCCATCCGGCGGACCAGCCCGTGCAGCGCGGCGAACCCGCGGTGCGGCGCGTCCTCGCCGTCACCGACGCCCAGCGGCGGAGCGTGCGTGAGCAGCACGTCCACCGGCCTGCCGTCGCGCCGCCGCCGCCAGCTCGCCCGGGTGGCGAGCAGGCGTGCCCGCCGGGCCTGCTGGCGATCGGTGTACTGGTTCGGCCCGTCGCCGTAGCGCAGGCAGCCGCCCAGGCCGGCCAGCCGCAACCCGGCGAGGTCCACCACCCGACCGTCGGCGTTGACGGCGCCGTCAGGCCAGGGCGGGTGCGCCGGCAGCCCGGCCCGCAGCGTGAGCCCGGCCCGCGACGTGCGATAGCCGGCGAGGTCCGGGTCGTGGTTGCCCGGCACGAACACCAGCGGCACGTCCAGGGCGCCCATCAGGTAGCCGAGGTAGTCGAACGGCAGGTCGCCGCAGGCCACGATCAGCTCCACCCCACGGACCGCCCCGAGGTCCGCCCGCAGTCCCTCGTCCACCTCGTCGGATACAGCGAGCACCCGGACCATGTCCCGATTCTGCGGGTGGCTCAGCTCGCGCGCACGTCGAGCCCACGCGCGCGAAGCGCCGCCTCCACCCGGTAGATCTCCGCGCGAGGCACCTGCTGGCCGTAGACGTCGGGCGGGCTGACGTCCAATTCGACGCAGGCGGTGCGCAGCGCATCCAGGTAGGCGCCGCGGATGGCACGCACCCGAACCCCCTTGCCCGGGCTGGCCACGGTGTCCTCGGTCGTATCGAGCTGCGCCTTGAGCCGGCGCAGGTCGGCGCCGAGCTGCTCGATGGGCGGGGCAGTCGGGCGCGCCCGTCCACGCCGCCAGTCGACCAGCCGGCGGTAGCCGCGCCCGACGACGACGACGGCATAGCCCAGCGCCGTCGGCGCGAGGATCACGCCGACCAGCGCGGCGACGTTGCCCACCCCGGAAGTGTCGAACAGCCGCTCGGCAAGCTCAATCCCGGGGCCGGGGAGAACCTAGGTAACAGTTAGGTATCGCGTCCGCGCGTACTCCCGACAACACCTGCTCGGCCGTGCCATGGTTCGTCGGCAAATGTAAGCGGTGCCAGTGCGGTGAGAAGGGAACCCCCATGCGATTCAGGACCATCGGCGCAGCCGCGACGCTCGCCGCGGCAGCGCTCGTCGTGGCCAGCTGCTCGAGCGGCAAGAGCAACAGCAGCAGCAACAGCAACAGCAGTTCGAGCGGTGACAACGCTCGCGGTCCGATCACCGTCGTGCAGGGCAAGGACACTAGCGGCATCCTTCCCGGCCTCGCGGCGCTGTGGAACAAGGACCACCCGAACGAAAAGGTCACCATGAAGCAGCAGACCGACCAGGCCGACCAGCAGCACGACGACCTGGTGCAGCACTTCCAGGCCAAGGACCCCGGCTATGACGTCGTGTCGGTCGACGTCGTGTGGACCGCCGAGTTCGCCGCCAAGAACTGGCTGGTGCCGCTGAAGGGCAACTACGCGTTCGACACCAGCGGGCTGCTCGCCGGGCCGGTCAAGGCGGCGACCTACAACGGGACGCTCTATGCCGCGCCCGAGACCTCCGACGGCGGTCTGCTCTACTACCGCAAGGATCTCGTGCCGACGCCGCCGACCACCTGGGCGCAGCTGATCAGCGACTGCTCGAAGAAGACAACGGGCATGGGCTGCTATGCGGGTCAGTTCTCCAAGTACGAGGGGCTGACCGTGAACGCGGCCGAGGCCATCAATTCCGCCGGCGGCCAGATCGTCAAGTCCGACGGCAAGACCCCGGATGTCGACACCGCGGCGGCGGCGACCGGCCTGAACTTCCTGGTCAACGGCTTCAAGCAGGGTTACATCCCCAAGGAGGCGATCACCTACACGGAGGAGCCGAGCCGGGAGGCGTTCCAGAGCGGCAAGCTGCTGTTCCTCCGGAACTGGGCCTACGTCTACAACCACCTGGTGAACGACGCGGACTCGAAGGTCAAGGGGAAGTTCGGCATCGCCCCGCTGCCCGGGCTGAATGGTCTCGGCGTGTCCAGCCTCGGCGGCCACAACTTCGGGATCAGCGTCTACTCCAAGCACAAGGCCACGGCGTTCGACTTCCTGAAGTTCATCGTGAGCGGTCCGGCGCAGAGCGAGCTGCTCAACGTCGGCTCGCTGGCCCCGGTGCTCAAGTCGTCCTACAGCGACCCGGCGCTCGTCGCCAAGTTCGCCTACCTGCCGACGCTGGAGAAGAGCATCGACACCGCAATCCCACGTCCGGTCTCGCCGTTCTACCCGGCGATCACCCAGACCATTGAGACCAACGTGTACGAAGCCCTGCAGGGAACGCAGTCCACGCAGGCCGCATTGAAGAACATCCAAACCGGCATCACGCAGGCGGCCGGAGGGAAGTAATCGTCCCGTCGGGGTGGGCGCGCTGATCGGCGGCCCACCCCGACGCTTCGTTTGTGCACCCCGACGGCGAGGTTGCGATCGGTCTCTGAATGGAGGCAGTGATGAGCGCAGTTGCCGATGAGGTCGCCGAGCGACCCGCGCCCCCATCGGGTCGTCGCAAGCGACGAGCGCGAGCAACCCGCGGTGATGCCCGGTTGGCAGTCCGGCTGGTGTTGCCGGCCATGGTGCTGTTGGGCGTGGTGATCGGCTACCCGGTCATCTACGCGATCGTGCAGTCGTTCAAGCTCGACAAGAACGACGCCGGGCTGAACGCGCAGGGCTACTTCGAAACCGGCGGAAAGTTCGTCGGCTTCAAGTACTACCGGTACTGGCTGGCGTGCGGCAACCAGTGCGCTAACGGCACCCAGGGCCACGACTTCTGGCCGGCGATGACCACCACGGTCTTCTTCACGGTCACCACCGTCATACTTGAGGTGGTGCTCGGCGTGATCATGGCGCTGATCATGCACCGGGCGTTCAAGGGGCGCGCGCTCGTGCGTGCGGCGATCCTCGTGCCGTGGGCGATCCCGACCGCAGTGACCGCACGCATGTGGCAGTACATGTTCCAGCCGAGCGGGGTGGTGAACGCTGTGCTCGGCACGCACGTCATCTGGACCGGCAGCACCTGGCCAGCACGGTTCGCAGTGATCATAGCCGACGTGTGGAAGACGACACCGTTCATCGCCTTGTTGCTGCTCGCCGGGCTGCAGGTGATCCCGGACGAGCTTTACGAGTCGGCCAAGGTCGACGGCGCGTCGGCCTGGCAACGCTTCTGGCGGATCACCCTGCCGCTGGCGAAACCGGCCCTGCTCGTGGCGGTGCTCTTCCGTGTGCTCGACGTGCTGCGGATCTTCGACCTGCCCTACATTCTCACGGGCGGCGCCAACAACACCACGACCTTGTCGATCCTCGCCGTGAACGAGCTCCGCTCGAGCCAGAATGCGGCGGCGGCTCTTTCGACGATCACGTTCATCTTCATCTTCATCGTGGCGTTCATCCTCGTGCGGGTGTTCAGCGTGAACGTCGTCCGCACCCAGGCAAGGACGGTGAAGGCATGACCGCCGCGACCGCTGCAGCACGCTCCGCAGGTTCCGCCACGACGGTTGCCGTCCGCCGGCGCAGCTTCGACCGCAATGCGGTGTGGCGCTGGATCGGAATCCTGCTGATCGTGTTCTGGTGCCTCGCGCCGTTCTACTGGATGGTGGTCGCGTCGCTGCGCAAGGTGGACTTCACCTTCGACTCGACGCCGTGGCCGACGCACGTCACGTTCGACAACTACAAAGCCGTGTTCAACGGCCAGAACCACTTCGGGCGCGCGCTGCTCAACAGCGTGATCATCGGCGCCGCGGTCACCGTGCTCGCGATGATCATCGGGGTGTTCGCGGCGTACGCGCTGGCCCGGCTACACTTCCGCGGCAAGTTCGCGGTGCTCGGCGTGATTCTTGCCGCCGCAATGTTCCCCGGCGTTGCCCTGGCTACCCCGCTGTTCCAGTTCTTCACCAAGATCGGCTGGCTGGGCACCTACCAGGCGCTGATCATCCCGGATCTCTCCTTCGCTCTGCCACTGTGCATCTACGTGCTCACCAGCTTCTTCTCGGAGATGCCGTGGGAGCTCGAGGAGGCGGCGAAGGTCGACGGCGCGACGCCCGGCCAGGCGTTCCGGCATGTGATCTTCCCGCTCGCCGCTCCGGGTCTGTTCACCGCCGCAATCCTCACCTTCCTCTCGGTGTGGAACGAATACCTGCTGGCTAGTCAGCTGTCGAACGGGAATACGAACGTCGCCCCGGTCACGTATGCCATCGCGAGCTTCACCGGGTCGGACCCGAAGGTGGTGCCGTACACCTCGATCATGGCGGCCGGCGTGGTCGTCACGATCCCGCTGGTGATCGTGGTGCTGCTCTTCCAGCGGCGAATCGTCGCCGGGCTGACCGCGGGCGGTGTGAAGGGCTGAGCGCCGGGAATACGTGCCGGCGGCTCCGGCGTTGTGGCTGCTGCGTTTGGTCGGCGGGCGTCCCGCCTGGCAGACTGGATGCGCACCCACCCGGCTCCGGTTCACACCGTGCTCCCGCACGGTGACCCGGCGCCACGTCGAAGGGACCCAGCACGTGAAGAGCGGCATCCACCCCGACTACGCCGTGACGCAGGTGACCTGCTCCTGCGGCAACACGTTCACCACGCGCAGCACCGCCAAGTCCGGCCAACTGCACGTCGACGTCTGCTCGGCCTGCCACCCGTTCTACACCGGCAAGCAGAAGATCATGGACGTCGGCGGCCGCGTCGACCGGTTCGAGAAGCGCTACGGCAAGCGCGTCCGTAACTCCTAGCTGTCCTGACGGCGCCCGCCGTCTCGTGCCCCGGCGCGAGCGGCGGGCGCCGTTCTTGTGCCTGACCCGATCGAGGAGGTGACGCGATGTCAAATCTGTCGGAGCTGCTGGACGAATACGGTCAGGTCGAGCAGGCGCTGGCCGACCCTGCCGTGCACTCCGACCAGGCCCGCGCGCGTTCGCTCGGGCGGCGGTTCGCGCAGCTGTCGCCGATCGCCGCGACGTCGGCGGACCTGGACGCCGCGCGCGGGGATCTCGCCACTGCCCGCGAGCTGGCCGCCGAGGACCCGTCGTTCATCGCCGAAGCCGACCAGCTCGCCGCCCGGGTCGACGAGCTGGAGGCTCGGTTGCGCGAGTTGCTGCTGCCCAAGGACCCCGACGACGGCAAGGACGTGATCCTCGACGTCAAGGCGGGGGAGGGCGGCGAGGAGTCGGCGCTGTTCGCCGGCGACCTGCTGCGGATGTACCTGCGCTATGCCGAGCGCCAGGGCTGGGCCGCCGAGCTGCTCGACGAAGAGCCGACCGACCTCGGCGGGGTGAGGTCGGCCACGGTCGCGGTACGCGCGCGCCGCCCGGACAATCCGGTCTGGACGAAGCTCAAGTACGAGGGTGGCGTGCACCGGGTGCAGCGCGTGCCCGTCACCGAGTCGCAGGGCCGGATCCACACGTCCGCGGCGGGCGTGCTGGTCATGCCGGAGGCCGACGACGTCGACATCGAGATCGACCCGAACGACCTGCGCATCGACGTGTTCCGTTCGTCCGGTCCGGGCGGTCAGAGCGTGAACACCACCGACTCGGCCGTGCGGATCACGCACATCCCGACCGGGACTGTCGTGTCGATGCAGAACGAGAAGAGCCAGCTGCAGAACCGCGAGGCTGGCATGCGCGTGCTGCGCGCGCGGCTGCTGGCCGCTGCGCAGGAGCAGGCCGACGCGGCCGCGGCCGACGCCAGGCGCTCCCAGGTTCGCACCGTCGACCGCTCCGAGCGGGTGCGCACCTACAACTTCCCGGAGAACCGGATCAGCGACCACCGGGTCGGCTTCAAGGCGTACAACCTGGACCAGGTCCTCGACGGCGCCCTCGACGACGTCATCGACGCGCTCGCCCGCGCCGACACCGAGGCGTTGCTCGCCGGCGGATGAAGCCGCAGGCGCTGCTGCGGGATGTGACGGCGCGGCTCGCCGCCGCCGGGATCGAGTCCGCGCGAACGGACGCCGTCTGGCTGATCTGCCATGCCTGCGGGCTGCAGCCGGCGCAGCTGTATGCCGCCGACGACCTGCCTTGCGATCTCGTCCGGCCGCTGGTCGAGCGGCGTATTGGGCGTGAGCCGCTGCAGCACATCCTCGGCACGGCTGCCTTCCGGCACGTCGTCGTCCAGGTCGGCCCGGGCGTCTTCGTGCCGCGTCCGGAGACCGAGCTGCTCGTCGACGCTGTGCTGCCGTGCCTGCGGGCGCTCGCCGCGCCGATCGCGGTCGATTTGTGCGCGGGCTCGGGTGCGCTCGCGCTGGCGATGGCCGACGAGGTTCCGGCTGTGAAGGTGCACGCCGTCGAGCGTGACCCTCGTGCCCTGGTGTGGCTGCGGCGCAATGCCGCCGGGACAGCGGTCGGCGTCCAGCCGGGCGACGTCAGCGACCCGGCGCTGCTGATCGACCTGCGCGGGCGCGTCGACGTCGTCGTCAGCAACCCGCCGTACGTGCCCTCTGGAACCGTGCTCGCACCTGAGGTCCGGCATGATCCGGCGAGCGCCGTCTTCGCCGGTCCGGACGGGTTGGCGGTGCTGCCTGCGGTGATCGCGCGCGCGGGCGAGCTGCTGCGGCCCGGGGGACTGCTCGCCGTCGAGCACGACGACACCCACGCCGCGATCGTGCCGGCGCTGCTTCGTGCCGACGGGCGGTGGGCCGACGTCGTCGACCACGAAGATCTCACCGGCCGCCCGCGTTACGCGACCGCGCGCCGTGCCAGCGGCTAGCGCTGCCGGTGAGTTTGTCCACAGGCCGTTCGCAGGCGGCCGCAGGCACCGGTTGCGGTCGCCTATGCTCGCTCGGTGCTCAGACGACTCTTGGCGGTGCTGGCGGTCCCGGCCCTCGTGGTTGCGGCTTGTTCCAGCGGTGACCCGAAGGCCGCCGCACCCAGCTCCAACGCGACCTCGACGGTACCGTCGAACACGCCGTCCTCGCCCGCGCCGACGTCGACCCATGCCACCGCGCCCGCGGTGCCGACCGTGCCCGCCGACGTCCCGCGCACCGGCCCGAACACCCACCCCGGCGAGAAGCCGCCGGTCATGCCGGTGCTCGCCACCAAGCACACCCCCGACGGCGCCACCGCCTTCGCCAAGTTCTTCATCCAGACCATCGACTGGGGCTTCGCCACGACCAGCGGCGCTTACATGCGCCACTATTTCCAGCCCAGTTGCGTGGAGTGCGCCAGCCACGCCGATGGCATCGACAACACCCGGAAGGCTGGCGGGCACTATCTCGGTGGGCGGTTCACCATCACGGATGCTTCGGCCGGGGCCGGTGGCATCGGCGGCCCACACGGTGCGCAGCTATCCGTTGTTGTCACGTTCGACATCACATCAATTGAGGCCGTGGACAGCCAGGGTCACTACAAGAACGCAGATATCGCCTACAGGGGCGAGAAGAGGCAGATTTGGCTGGCTCAGAAGAACGGCGGCTGGACCGTCGTGGACATGGCGCCGGCGAAATGATGATCCGCACCCTCAAGTGCATGGTCGCACTGGCGCTTATCGCAGCATTCGGAGTAGCTGTTCCCGCCTTTCAGGAAGTTGCCGGAGCAGGTGTGCCATGCGCGCTCCATGCGGGATATGGCAGCTTCAACGATCAGACAGGGGTCTTGGTTGATGGCAGGTGTCGGCCGGTCGGGGGCGGAACGGGCGGCGGCAGTGGCGGTGGGGATTCGTCGTCTTCGGCCCCGGCGCCGGTGACGAAGACGGTGAATTGCGGGCGGCCGCGGGCGTCGCGGGCCGACGTGCACGACTCGTGGAACATCGCCGAGTGCGGGGCGAACGAGAAGGCCTGCCTGCTGGCCGACCCGGCCACCGGCAAGCCAAAGCCGGTGGACGCGGTGGGACTGCTGCAGCAGGATCCGGCGACCAAGGCGTGGACGCTGCAGAGCGTGTGGTGTCCCGCGAACAGCACTCCGGTGCCCGACCTGAACACCATCTACGACGAGGTGGTCAAGCTGCTGCCGGCGGTGCCGATCGCGGCCGTGCCGCCCAACCACCGGACGCTGGTGAACATCCAGACGATCGTGTGGGCGCAGACCGCCGCGGACCGTGACCTCGGCACCGTGCGGGTGGTGGGTCTGCCGGTGCACCTGCGCCTGCACTTCGACCATGGCGACTGGGTGTTCGGCGACGGCAGCACCGACACCGCCCATACGCCGGGTCAGCCGTTCACCCAAGCCGACTACTGCAACACGGCGCAGTGCCCCGGCTTCTACGGGCACACCTACACCAGCACCGGCCGGATGACCCTGGAGCTGGCCGTCTCGTGGACCGCCGAGTACAGCCTCGACGGCGCGCACTGGAACCCGGTCAGCGGCGCCGCACTGCAGGGACCGCGCACCAGCGCTGCGCTGACCGTGCTGCAGGCCCGCAGCGAGCTGGTCCCCGTCAACTGATGCGGCAGGATGGCGCGGTGAGCCTCGTGTACGACTGCGCCGATCCGCAGGTGCGCCCGAACGCGATCGCCGCCGCAGCCCGCAGCGTCCAGTCCGGCCAGCTCGTCGTGCTGCCGACGGACACCGTCTACGGCATCGGCGCGGACGCGTTCGACGCCGCGGCCGTCGCCGACCTGCTGGCCGCGAAGGGGCGGGGACGCGACATGCCGGTCCCGGTGCTGGTCGGGTCATGGGACACCATCGACGGGCTGGTCAGCTACGTTCCGGCGCAGACCAGGTCGCTCATCGAGGCGTTCTGGCCCGGTGGGCTCACGCTCATCGTCGAGCAGGCACCATCCCTGTCGTGGGACCTCGGCGACGCCCGCGGCACCGTTGCCATCCGCATGCCGTTGCACCCCGTCGCGCTCGAGCTGCTGTCGGTGACCGGGCCGATGGCGGTCTCCAGCGCCAACCGCACCGGCCGGGCTCCCGCGCTGAGCGCGGCGGAGGCGCAGGAGCAGCTCGGCGACAGCGTGCAGGTCTACCTCGACGGCGGCCCGGCGACGGTCGGAGTCGCGTCGACCATCGTCGACGTGACCACCGAGACGCCGCGGGTGCTGCGTGCGGGCGCGGTGAGCGTCGAAGCGCTGCGGGCCGTCGCGCCGTCCGTCGCTGTTTAGCGGCGGTGAGCCGACCGACAGACGCCGGTCCGCGTTAACCAGGCGCCAGGGCGCATCGCGCCTCGGATAGGCGCTTTGCACAGGCGGATTCGCTAACCTCTATGCGCACGGCGCGGTGCTTGCCGTGCCTGTGCAGCCCACCGATCACGGGAGGAGCACCCCGCCAGGTGCATCCCAGCCTGGAGTACGCGCTCGTCTGCTGCGTCGCAGCCGCGAGTTGCTACCTGCTCACCTCGCTAGCCCGCGTGGTGGCAATCCGGTGGGGTGCGATCGCCAAACCCCGCGATCGGGACGTGCACGCGGTGGCCACCCCGCGGCTCGGAGGTACTGCGCTGTTCGCCGGCTTCGGCCTCGCGATCCTCGTGGCCAACCAGCTGCCGACGCTTCGCTCGACGTTCATCGACCCGAACGGCGCCGACATCGGCTGGGTCGTTGCCGCCGCGGCGCTGATCTGCGCGATCGGCGTGCTCGACGACCGCTACGAGCTGGACTGGGTCACCAAGCTCGCCGGGCAGGTCGCCGCGACCGGCCTGATGGTGACCCAGGGCGGCGTACAGATGGCATTCGTCTACGTGCCCGGGGCGGGCACGGTCTCACTCGGGCGCGACGTCGCCATCCCGCTGACCATCCTGCTCGCGGTAGTGACGATCAACGCGCTCAACTTCATCGACGGCCTGGACGGCCTGGCCGCCGGCGTCACCGCCATCGGCGCCATCGCCTTCTTCGTCTTCGCCTACCACCTCGCGGCGATCGGCGACACAGACGTCGCCGCGGCGCCGACCCTCCTGTCGGCGGCGCTGGGCGGCGCCTGCATCGGGTTCCTGCCGCACAACTTCTCGCCGGCACGCATCTTTATGGGTGACTCGGGATCCATGCTGGTCGGGTTGCTGCTCTCGGCCGCGGCGACAACCGCGACGACGTCGGCGGATCCGCAGTACTTCGGCACCGTGATGGGCTCGCTGCCCCTGTGGCTGCCGCTGCTCATCCCGATCGCGGTGCTGGCGGTGCCGTTCATCGACGTGTTGCTCGCCGTCGTCCGCCGGATGCGCCGCCGGCAGTCGCCGTTCGCGCCGGACAAGCAGCACCTGCACCACCGGATGCTGGAGATCGGGCACACGCACCGGCGGGCCGTGCTGCTGCTCTACTTCTGGTCGGGTCTGCTGGCGTTCGGCGGAGTGGCCCTCTCGATCCTGCGAGAGGCCTGGATCGTGTTCGTCGCGCTGGGCGTGCTCGCCCTGTTCGGTCTGCTGGTCTCGGCCGTGCCCCGATTGCGCCCGGGGCATACGCCGGGGGCGCCCAAGCCGGCCCCGCCGCTCGAACCCATCCGCGTCGACAGCGGGCGTTAGTGGCCCGCGCGCACTGGGTGCTACTGGCGCTGATCACGGTTGCCGGCACCGTCGGGTTCGCGGCGCTGTCGCCGGCCGGCAGCCGCGCCGCACTGAGCTTCCTCGCCGGACTCGCCGCGGCCGGCGGGGTTCTGGGCGGTGGGGTCGCGGCGGTGCGCTGGTCCGGCCGGGCGGCGCCGGCACTGGGAATGGCGGTCGCGATGCTCACCTACGTCACGACGATGGTGATCTTCGCCGCGGTGCTCGCGGTGGCCAGCCCACGCGTGATCGATCCGTGGGGCTTCGCCGCCGGCCTGGTCGGCGCCGTGGTCGTCTGGACGCCCGCACAGTTCCGCTCCGCCGCGCCGCCGCAGCGACCGCGCTCTCCCAGCGGATGATCGCGCCACGCCGGATCGAGATCGCCCCGGCACGCGCCGCAGACCCGCACACTGTTAGAGTGCCCGAGGCGATGACCAAACAGACATCGCCACGTAGTCCTACCCAGGGCGGCGGCGACCCGTGGGCGGCCTTCGGTTACCTTGTTGCCGGAGTCGGCTTCTACGGATTTCTCGGCTGGGGGCTGGGTGTCTGGTTGCACGCCAGTTACCTGACGCCGGTCGGGATCCTCTTCGGTGCCACCCTCGCGCTCGGGCTGGTGTTCCACCAGTACGGGCGGGGGCCGCGTGCGGGTAGCGACCAAGACCGGACCACCACCACGCCGCGGGCGGCGGTACCGCCACCCGACAAGCCGACCGACGACGGAGGAGGCGCCGAGTGACATACGGCCTTCTGCTCGCCGCCAACCCGGGCTTCAACGCGCCGAGTCCGGTCGAGTTCGAGTTCCCGGACATCTTCGGCGGCAACGAGGTCCTGCTGACCAAGTCCTCGCTGCTGCTCGTCCTCGCCGCGATCCTGGTCTTCGGGTTCTTCTATGCCTCGTCCCGCCGCCGGGCGGTGGTGCCGAGCCGGCTGCAGTTCGCCGGCGAGTCCGCGTACTCCTGGGTGCGCGACAGCATCGGCCGCGACATCATCGGCGAACGCGAGTTCCTGCGCTGGGTGCCGCTGCTGTTCACGATCTTCTTCTTCGTGCTGGTCAACAACCTCTACGAGCTGACGCCGTTCCTGCAGTTCCCGTCCTTCTCGCGGGTGAGCTACGCATACGGCCTGGCGGTCATCGTCTGGGTCATTTACAACGGCGTGGGGATCAAGCGATACGGCCCGATCCGCTACCTCAAGAACACGACCGTTCCCGCGGGCGTTCCGAAGGTCATCCTTCCGCTGCTTATCCCGCTCGAGTTCCTCTCCAACATCCTCGTCCGTCCGGTGACGCTCTCGCTGCGGCTGTTCGCGAACATGTTCGCCGGGCATCTGTTGCTGCTGCTCTTCTCCAGCGGCGCGGCCTACCTGCTCATCCACGCCACCGGGCCGCTGGTCAAGCCCGCCGGCGTGCTGTCGTTCCTCATGGGAGTCGCCGTCGGCTTCCTCGAATTCATCGTCGGCATCCTGCAGGCGTACGTGTTCGCCCTCCTCACCGCCACCTACATCGCGGGCGCGCTGGCGTCCGAGCACTGACGAACCCCGCCGCGCCCTGCGGTTCTCGCCGGGACGCACACACGATGGAAAGGAAGCCCCAATGGCTGGCTCGCTCAACATGATCGGCTACGGCCTTGCTGCTGTTGGCCCGGGTATCGGCATCGGCCTGATCTTCGCGGCCTACATCAACGGCACGGCCCGCCAGCCGGAGATGCAGAGCCGCCTGCAGCCGATCGCCATCCTCGGGTTCGCGCTCGCCGAGGCGCTTGCCATCATCGGTATCGCGCTCGCCTTCGTCCTGAAGTAAGCACCACCCGCCGCCGCCCCACGAGATCGAGGTCAGCACCATGACTACTCACCTCGCCGCTGGTGTCCACCTGGCCGAGAAGGTCAACGAGCCGAACCCGCTGATGCCGACCTGGGCGGAGTTCATCCTCATCTGCGTGATCTTCCTGGCGCTCTGGTACCTGATCGCCAAGTTCGTCGCGCCCCGGTTCGAGGCCGCGTTCGAGGCGCGCCGGGACGCCATCGAAGGCGGCATCGAGCGCGCCGAAGCCGCACAGTACGAGGCCCAGCGCGAGCTGGAGCTCTATCACCGCCAGCTCGCCGGGGCCCGCGGCGAGGCGGCGCAGATCCGCGAGGCAGCACGCGCCGAAGCGCAGCGCATTGTCGAGCAGCTACGGGCGGAGGCCGTCGAGCAGTCGGCCCGGATCGTGGCACACGGCGAGGAGCAGCTGCAGGCGCAGCGCGCCCGGGTCGTCCGCGAGCTGCGCGCAGAGATCGGGACGCTCGCGATCGAGCTCTCCGAAAAGATCGTCGGCGCACGGCTGTCCGACGACGCGCAGGTACGCGCTACCGTCGATGCATTCCTCTCCGACCTCGAGGAACGGGACAGGGCGGGTAGCCGAGCATGATCCACGCCGCGAGCCGTGCCGCGCTGGCGAGCCTGCGCGCGCACGTCGACCGTGCCGGCGTGTCGCTCGACCAGCTGCCTTCGCTGGCCCGGGACCTTTACGCGGTAGCGGATCTGCTGGTCGCCCAGCCGCGGCTGCGGCGCACCGTCGCCGATCCGGCGACCCCGCCCGAGGGGCGCCGCGGGCTGGCGGCGGCGCTGCTGTCCGGCAAGGTCAGTGACCGGGCGCTGGACGTCGTCCAGGCGGCGGTCAGCGAGCGCTGGTCCTCACCATGGGATCTCGCCGACGCGCTCGAGCTCGTCGGCGACGACGCGCTGATCGCCGCCGGCCAGCAGCAGGGCGTGCTGGACGACGTCGAGGACGAGCTGTTCCGCTTCGAGCGGGTGCTCGACGTGGAATCACGGCTCACCACGCTGTTCGACGAGATGGCCGTTCCGGCGCCGCGGCGGGTCGAGCTACTGCACGGCGTGCTGGACGGGAAGGTCCAGCCGATCACCATGTCGCTGCTCGAGCACGCCGTCGCGAGCACGCGCCGGCGCAGCATCGAGCTGGCCATCGACCAGCTGCTCGAGGCCGCCGCCGGCTACCAGTCGCGCTGGATCGCCCGAGTGATCTCCGCCGTCGAGCTCACCGACGAGCAGGAGACCCGCCTCGCCGCTGTGCTGCAGGACATGTACGGGCGGCCCATCGCCGTACGGACGGCCATCGAGCCGTCCGTCCAGGGCGGCCTGCTGATCCGCATCGGCGACGAGGTGATCGACGGCAGCGTCGCCGCCCGCTTCGCCGCGGCCCGCAAGGCGCTCGCCGGATGAGCACCGCGTCCGCCAGATACCACCAGACGACCGCACGAGACAGGATGAGTTGATGGCAGAGCTCACGATCTCCGCAGACGAGATCCGCAGCGCGATCGAGGACTACGTCGCCTCCTACACGCCCGAGGCCTCCCGCGAGGAGCTGGGCGTGGTCGCCGAGACCGGCGACGGCATCGCCCGCGTCGAGGGGTTGCCGAGCGCCATGACGAACGAGCTGCTCGAGTTCGAGGGCGGCACGCTGGGCATCGCGCTGAACCTGGACGTGCGCGAGATCGGCGTCGTCGTCCTCGGTGACGCGTCCCGGATCGAGGAGGGTCAGCAGGTCAAGCGCACCGGCGAGATCCTCTCGGTGCCAGTGGGGGACGGCTTCCTCGGCCGGGTGGTCAACCCGCTCGGCCAGCCCATCGACGGCAACGGCGACATCGCACCGCTGGACGGGCGGCGTGCCCTCGAACTGCAGGCGCCCAGCGTGGTGCAGCGGCAGGAGGTCAACGAGCCGCTGCTGACCGGCATCAAGGCGATCGACTCGATGACCGCGATCGGGCGCGGCCAGCGCCAGCTGATCATCGGCGACCGGCAGACCGGCAAGACCACCGTCTGCCTGGACGCGATCATCAACCAGCGCGACGACTGGAGGTCGGGCGACCCGAAGAAGCAGGTGCGCTGCATCTACGTCGCGATCGGGCAGAAGGGCTCGACGATCGCCGCGGCCCGGCAGACACTCGAGGACGCCGGCGCCATGGACTACACCACCATCGTCGCCGCCCCGGCCTCGGACGCGGCCGGCTTCAAGTACCTCGCGCCCTACACCGGCTCCGCGATCGGCCAGCACTGGATGTACCAGGGCGAGCACGTGCTGATCGTCTTCGACGACCTCACCAAGCAGGCCGAGGCCTACCGCGCGGTCTCGCTGCTGCTGCGCCGCCCGCCGGGCCGTGAGGCGTACCCGGGCGACGTGTTCTACCTGCACTCCCGGCTGCTCGAGCGATGCGCAAAGCTTTCCGACGAGTTGGGTGCGGGTTCGATGACCGGCCTGCCGATCATCGAGACCAAGGGCAACGACGTCTCGGCCTACATCCCGACCAACGTCATCTCCATCACCGACGGCCAGTGCTTCCTCGAGACCGACCTGTTCAACGCGGGCGTCCGGCCGGCCATCAACGTCGGCATCTCGGTCTCCCGGGTCGGCGGCGCGGCGCAAACCAAGGCGCTGCGGGGGGTCTCCGGGCGGCTGCGCCTGGACCTCGCGCAGTACCGCGAGCTGGAGGCGTTCGCCGCGTTCGGCTCCGACCTGGACAGGGCCAGCCAGCAGCAGCTGCGCCGCGGGGCCCGGCTGGTCGAGCTGCTCAAGCAGCCGGCATCCTCGCCGCTGCCGCCCGAGCGCGAGGTGGTCTCGATCTGGGCCGGGACGACCGGGCAGCTCGACGATCTCGAGGTCTCCGACGTCCGGCGTTTCGAGGCGGAGCTGCACGAGTACATCGCGCACAACAAGCCGGAGATCTTCAAGACCATCGCGACCGGCGCCAAGCTCGACGAGGACACCGAGGCCGCCCTGCAGGCAGCGGCGGAAGAGGTCAAAGCGCAGTTCCGGGCGTCCGCCGAAGCCGCCGCGGTCGGCGAGTAGCCGGTGAACGGATGAGCGCGGTGCGTGCAGAGCAGAGGCGGTAATGGGCGCGCAGCTTCGCATCTACCGGCGCCGGATCCGGTCGGTGCAGTCGACCAACAAGATCACGAAGGCGATGGAGCTCGTCGCTGCGTCGCGGATCCTCCGGGCCCAGAACCGGATGACGGCGGCCCGCCCGTACGCGGACGAGCTGACCCGGGCGCTATCCGCGCTGGGCCGTAACGCCACCCTGAAGCATCCGCTGCTCACCGGTGTCGACAATCCCGAGCGCGCCGGCATCCTGATGATCACGAGCGACCGGGGGCTGGCCGGCGCATACAACGCCAACGTGCTCAAGACGGCCAACGAGTTGGCGAACCGCCTCCGCGACGACGGCAAGGAGCCGGTCCGCTTCGTCATCGGCCGCAAGGGCGTCGGGTACTACGCCTTCCGCAACGTCGAGCTGGCCGGGCGGTGGACGGGCTTCTCCGAGCAGCCGTCCTTCCTCGACGCCCGCGACGCGACCGAGGCGATCGTCGGCGCGCTCGAGGCCACCAGCTCGGGCGAGTACGCCGACGCGCCGGGCATCGATGAGCTCTACGTGGTCTACACCCGATTCGAGTCGATGGTCAGCCAGTCCCCGACAGTGGTGCAGGCCTCGCCGCTCGGCGCGCTGGAGCGCGACGAGGAGGCTGAGCGCGACACCGGGCCGCAGCCGTCCTACGAGTTCGAGCCCGAGCCGGCGCAGCTGCTCGCGACGCTGCTGCCGCGCTATATCAGCTCGCGGATCTTCTCCGCGCTGCTCGAGTCGGCCGCGTCGGAGTCGGCCGCCCGTCGGCGGGCGATGAAGTCGGCCAGCGACAACGCCCAGGAGCTCATCCGCACCTACACCCGGCTGGCGAACGAGGCGCGCCAGGCCGAGATCACCCAGGAGATCAGCGAGATCGTCGGTGGCGCCGACGCGCTGGCCGCAGCATCAGCGGGCGGCGAGTAAGTGAGCGGGCGATGAGCGCTCGCGTGACGAGCATGGGAGAGTCAGCATGACGGTTGCCGACGAGATCGTGACCCCCGCCGAGCGGAGCACCGGGGTCGGCCGGGTCGTGCGGGTCATCGGGCCGGTGGTGGATGTCGAGTTCGGGCGCAACGAGCTGCCCGCGTTGTACAACGCGTTGACCGTCGACGTCGAGCTCGGCGAGCTGTCGAAGAAGCTGACCCTCGAGGTGTCCCAGCACATCGGCGACGACATGGTGCGCGCGATTTCCATGCAGCCCACCGACGGCCTCGTTCGCGGCGCTGAGGTCACCGACAGTGGTTCGGCGATCAGCGTCCCGGTCGGCGACGTCACCAAGGGGCACGTGTTCAACGCGCTCGGCGAGGCGCTGGATGTGCCGACCTCGTCGCTGGACATCACCGAGCGCTGGCCGATCCACCGCGACCCGCCGCCGTTCGACGCGCTGGAGCCCAAGACCGAGATGTTCACCACCGGCATCAAGGTCGTCGACCTGCTCACCCCGTACGTCCTGGGCGGCAAGATCGGCTTGTTCGGCGGCGCCGGCGTCGGCAAGACGGTGCTCATCCAGGAGATGATCTTCCGGGTCGCGAAGAACTTCGGTGGCGTCTCGGTGTTCGCCGGCGTCGGCGAGCGCACCCGCGAGGGCAACGACCTGATTCACGAGATGACCGAGACCGACGTCATCCAGGACACCTCGCTGGTGTTCGGCCAGATGGACGAGCCGCCCGGCACCCGGCTGCGGGTGGCGCTCTCGGCGCTGACCATGGCCGAATACTTCCGCGACGTGCAGAAGCAGGACGTGCTGCTGTTCATCGACAACATCTTCCGGTTCACCCAAGCCGGCTCGGAAGTGTCCACGCTGCTCGGCCGGATGCCGTCGGCGGTCGGTTACCAGCCGACACTGGCCGACGAGATGGGGCAGCTGCAGGAGCGCATCACCTCCACCCGCGGCCACTCGATCACGTCCATGCAGGCCATCTACGTGCCCGCCGACGACATCACCGACCCGGCGCCGCACACCACGTTCGCCCACCTGGACGCGACCACGGTGCTCTCCCGGCCCATCTCGGAGAAGGGCATCTACCCGGCGGTCGACCCGCTCGACTCGACCTCGCGCATCCTCGCCGCGGAATACGTCGGGCAGGAGCACTACGACGTCGCCAACCGCACCAAGCAGATCCTGCAGCGCTACAAGGAGCTGCAGGACATCATCGCCATCCTCGGCATCGACGAGCTCTCCGAGGAGGACAAGATCATCGTTAACCGGGCACGCCGGGTCGAGCGGTTCCTGTCACAGAACACGTTCGTGGCCGAGCGGTTCACCGGCCTCGCCGGGTCCTTCGTGCCCGTGGACGAGACGATCGAGGCGTTCAAGCGGCTCACCGACGGAGAGTTCGACGAGTACCCCGAGCAGGCGTTCTTCATGTGCGGCGGCATCGAGGACCTCGAGCGCAAGGCCGCCGAGCTGAGGAAGGGCTAGCGACGATGGCGAGCATGCACGTCGAGCTCGTCTCGGTCGAACGGCCGATCTGGTCGGGCGAGGCGAGCGCGGTCTACGGCCGCACGCCGGTCGGCGAGTTCGGCGTGCTCCCCGGGCATACCCCGCTGCTCGGCGCCCTGGTGCCCGGCCACACCGTGCACATCGTCCGCGACGGCGAGCCCGACCTGCGGGTGGCCGTGCACGGCGGGTTCATCTCCGTACGCGAGGACGGCGTGTCGGTGCTCGCCGAGATGGCCGAATCCGGCGACGACATCGACGTCGAGCGGGCGCGGGCCGCGCTCTCCCGGGCGGAGGGCGACGACAGCCCCGAAGCGGCGGCCGCGCGCGACCGCGCGCTCGCCCGCCTGCGCGCCGCCGGCGAATCGGTCTGACGACGGGCAGGAGGCAGACCGGTGCGCGTCGTCGATGTGATCGCACTGGTCGTGCTGGTACTCGTCATCTTGTCGTTCGCCCTGATCGTGGCCCGGCAGCGGCACATGCTCAACAGCGTCGGCGGGATCCCGCTCGCCGTGCGGCGCGGCAACCGCTGGCTGTACGGCGTCGGTCGATACGACGGCCACGAGCTGCGGTGGTACCGCGCGATCGGCATCGGCACCCGGCCGACGCGCGTGTTACGGCGCGATGACCTGCAGATCCTCAGCAGGCGCACGCCGGCTCCCGACGAGCTCTCGTCGTTATCGACCAGCGCAGTGATCGTCGAGCTGCGCGATCGCACCGGCGAGATCACGGTCGCGCTCTCTGACGGCGCGATCACCGGCTTCATCTCCTGGCTGGAAGCCTCGGCGCCGCGGTTTTGACGCTGGTCGCCTTCGCTGGCCTGCCCGCGACGGCTGGCCCGGTCTTGATGTTGGACTTGTGGCTGAATATCAGCCACAAGTCCAACATCAACAGCGGACTCAGACAGCGCTAGGCGGCGCGCCTCACCCGCCCGGGCGCCAGAGCACGTCGCCGCCCGGGTTGCAGACCCGCGCCAGGATGAACAGCAGGTCCGAGAGCCGGTTCAGGTAGAGCACCGCATCCCGGTTGGTGCGCTGCGGATCGGCGTCGTAGAGCGCCCAGGCGCTCCGCTCGGCTCGCCGCGCCACCGTCCGCGCGTGATGCAGCAGGGCCGCGGCGGGGGTGCCGCCGGGCAGGATGAAGCTCGCGAGCTTCGCCAGCTCGGCGTTGAACTCGTCGCACCAGCCTTCGAGGCGCTCGACGTAGGCAGGCGTGACGCGCAGCTGCGGGTGCGGCGGATCGGCGACGACCGGGGTGCACAGATCCGCCCCGACGTCGAAGAGATCGTTCTGGACGGCACCCAGGATCGGGCTGAGCCGCTCCGGCAGCGCCCCTAGCGCCAGCGCGACGCCGATCGCGGCGTTGGTCTCGTCGCAGTCGGCGTACGCGCCTACCCGCAGGTCGGTCTTGCGGACGCGGGACATGTCGCCGAGCGCCGTCGTTCCGTCGTCGCCGGTCTTGGTGTAAATCCGGGTGAGGTGGACCGCCACTGTTCCTCCTGGCTCTTCGCGCGAGCGCTCATCGCTGATTGTTGCTTCGCCGTGACCCTCGCATTCGCTCGGGCCACCGCGCCTTCGGCGCGTTGCGAAGCGGCTCTTCGCGCGAGCGCTCATCGCTGAATGCTTGCTCACTCGCGACGGTAGCCTGGCGCGGTGCGGGTGCTGAGGGTGGTCGGCGGTGCGCGACTGGCCGGCGAGGTGCAGGTCGTCGGCGCCAAGAACAGCGTGCTCAAACTGATGGCCGCCGCGCTGCTCGCGCCGGGTATTACGACCTTGCGCAACCTGCCCGCCATCTCCGACGTGACGATCATGCACGAACTGCTCGGCCGGCTCGGCTGCGAGGTCAGCGAGACCGCGGACGGCGCGGTCGACAGCGTCCGGATCACGGTGCCCGAGCTGCCGTTGGCGGAGGCGCCGTACGAGCTGGTGCGCCGCATCCGCGGGTCGATCTGCGTGCTCGGGCCGCTGCTCGCCCGCGCCGGGCAGGCCCGGGTCGCGCTGCCCGGCGGCGACGCGATCGGCTCGCGCCCGCTGGACATGCACTTCGCCGGGTTGGAACGGATGGGCGCCGACATCCGGGTCGAGCACGGCTACATCGTGGCCGAGGCGTCGCAGCTGCGCGGCGCCGGCATCTGGCTGGACTTCCCGAGCGTGGGCGCCACCGAGAACCTGCTCACCGCCGCCGTGCTCGCCAAGGGCAGCACCGTCATCGACAACGCCGCGCGCGAGCCGGAGATCGTCGACCTGTGCCGGATGCTGCAGGCGATGGGCGCGCAGATCGGCGGTGTCGGCTCGTCCACACTGGAGATCGACGGAGTGGACGCCCTGGCGCCGACCTCGCACGTCGCCGTCGCCGACCGGATCGTCGCCGGCACCTGGGGCATCGCCGCCGCCGCGACCCGCGGCGATGTGACGGTCCGCGGTGCCGACCCCGGCCACCTGGAGATCGCGCTGGACAAGCTGGTGCGCTCCGGCGCCGATGTCGAGGTGTTGGCGGACGGGTTCCGGGTGCGGATGGCCGACCGGCCGAAGAGCTTCGACGTGGTCACCCTGCCCTATCCGGGACTGGCCACGGACCTGCAGCCGCAGGCCATCGCCCTGCTCTCCATCGCCGACGGCACCGCGATGATCACCGAGAACCTCTTCGAGGCGCGGTTCATGTTCTGCGACGAGATCGCCCGGATGGGCGCCGATGTGCGCACCGACGGCCACCACGCGGTCGTCCGCGGCCGTGAGCGGCTCTCCGGCGCGCCGGTGCGGGCGACCGACATCCGCGCCGGCGTCGGACTGGTGATCGCCGGACTGGTCGCCGACGGCGTGACCGAAGTGGCCGAGGTTCACCACATCGACCGCGGCTACGTCCGGCTGGAGGAGCAGCTGCGCGCGCTGGGCGCCGACGTCACCCGCACGGAGTCCGCCGCCTACTGACGCGCTACCATCGGCCGGGTCAGCGCAGCAGTTCGCGGGCGCGCGCGGCGTCGGCGTAGAAGACCAGCACGTCCATGTTCCCGTCGCGCCGCCGCGACATGGACGAGCGGATGCCCTCCTCACCGAGCGTGGCCCGCAGGTTCATCGCCTCGCTGCGGGTGACGCGGGCGGCGACCACGACGAGCATGCCCAGCTCGGCGGAGTCGGCGGCGTCGACCGGGAGCCCGGTGCGCGGCCGGGACGGCTTGAACACCCAGCGCACGACGATCGTCAGCAGCCCCACCACGACCAGCAGGATCAGCAGCTCGACGTCCGGGGACACACGCTCATCGTGGCACTGCTTGTAGGGTCGCGGCGAGGATCGAACGACGCGGGAAGGGCACCGGGTGGCAGCGGGACGACTGGCCGTGGTGGGCGCCGGACTGATGGGCTCGGGCATCGCCGAGGTGTCGGCCGCAGCAGGGTGGCAGGTCGTGTTGCACGACGTCACCGACGAGGCGCTGCGCCGTGGCGTCCGGGCCGTGCAAAGCTCGCTTCGCCGGCTCGCCGACAAGGGCACCATCGCTATGGGCGATGTCGACGCTGCCCTGGCGCGGATCCGCACCACGACCGACCTCGCGGCGGTCGCCGAGGCAGAGCTGGTGGTCGAGGCCATCTTCGAAGATGTCGACGCGAAGCGTGCGCTCTTCGCCGACCTCGACCGGCTGGCCCGGCCGGGCGCCGTGCTCGCCTCGAACACCAGCGCCATCCCGATCACCCAGATCGCGGCCGCGACACAGCGCCCGGAGTCGGTCGTGGGCACGCACTTCTTCTCGCCGGTGCCGATGATGGCCCTCTGCGAGCTGGTTCGCGGGCGCAAGACGTCCGACGAGACGCTCGCGCGGGCCCGCGCGTACGCCCAGAGCGTCGGCAAGACGTGCGTTGTGGTGCACCGCGACGTCGCCGGCTTCGTCACGACCCGGCTGGTCGCCGCCCTGGCGAACGAGGCGGTGCGGCTGGTGGAGACCGGTGTGGCGAGCCCCGCGGATGTCGATCTTGCCTGCAAGCTCGGCTTCGGCCACGCGATGGGACCGCTGGCCACAATCGACCTCACCGGCCTGGACGTCCTGCTGCACGCGACCGACACCGTCTACGCCGACACCCGCGACCCGAAGTTCGCAGCGCCCGAGCTGCTGCGTCGGATGGTGGCCGCCGGCGAGCTGGGCCGCAAGAGCGGCCACGGCTTCTACGACTATTGAGCCTCAGTCGGTGGGGCTGCCGCGACGGATGAACAGCGGCGCGTGGTCGGCGGCGGCCAGCTTGGCCATCTGGCGCAGGTTGGTGAACAGCCCGTCGAACACATCGGTGAGCGGCACCTGCTGCACCGACGCCTCGGCGGCGCCCGGCGCGACTTCGACGAGCAGGTGGCTGCCCGCGGAGCTGTCGAGCGGCACCGAACCGTCGTCGGTGAGCGCGGTGACTTCGCCCCCCTCCGTGCGCCAGCCGTGAACCACCATCGACGGCAGCGAGGGATCGGCGAGGCGAAACCCCGAGGCGTCGGCGTGCAGGGTCGCGCCGCCGTCGGCGAGCACGAGCAGCGGCTCGTCGCCGAGGACGAACCCCCTGGCCAGCCGCGCGCGCTGCGGCACGCTCACACCGAGGCCTTCCTCGCCCCGCTCGCGGCAGGCGGTGGCTGCCTCGTGCAGCTCCCACGCCGCGTGCAGCGCGGTTTTGGAGTCGATGCGGGTCTTGGGGAGCACCATCCGCCCGAGGCTCTCGACCTCGCAGAGTGGCTCGGCCCAGTGCAGGAAGGCGCGCATGGTCGCGACGTCACCGACGTAACGCTCGGTGACGTAGCTGCGCCGCCATGCCGAGAACGTCGCCCAGATGTCGTGCGCTTGCGTGTCACCGCTGGCTACCAGCTTGCGCAGACACAGCCGCCAGTCGTGGATGGCGCTGTCGACGTCGCGCACCGGCTCGACGACGCCGGTGAACGCGGCGGGGACGACCTCGGGGGTGGGATGGTGGTAGACGAGGGCGCGGACCAGCGTCGCGCCGTCGCCGGAGAGGATCCCGGTCGGTGCCGGTTCACGGTGTGAGTGCGTCATGGGCCCTTCGCGCAACGCTCGGATATACCTCAACCCTGCGCCAGCAGCGCCCGGTTCGCAAGCCGCCCGCCGAAGCCGCGGGCGCCGGCGGGTCGTGCGCCAGTACCTTCTCGATATGACCTCGACCGAGACGGCCACCTTCGAGTCGCTGGAGCCCGCGACCGGACGGGTCGTGGCCAGCTTCGCCGCCCACGGCGATGCCGACGTACGCGCGGCGGTCGCGCGGGCCCGCGACGCCGCGCGCTGGTGGCGGCAGCTCGGCTTCGACGGGCGGCGCCGCCGGCTGCGGTCGTGGCGCCGCCTGCTCGCCCGGCGCATCGACGACATCGCCGAGCTCATGCACCGCGAGAACGGCAAGCCGGTCGGCGACGCGCTCGCCGAGGTCGCGGTGGCCATCGAGCATCTGGACTGGGCGGCGGCCCACGCCGAGCGCGTGCTCGGCCGGCGCCGCGTGCACCCCGGGCTGTTGGCGATCAACCACGCGGCCAGCGTCGAGTACGTCCCATACGGCGTGGTCGGCGTCATCGGGCCGTGGAACTACCCCGTGCATACGCCGCTCGGCTCGATCTCCTACGCCCTTGCCGCCGGGAACGCGGTCGTGTTCAAGCCCAGCGAGTTCACCCCCGCCGTCGGGCGCTGGTTGGCCGACACGTTCGCCGAGGTGGTGCCCGAAAAGCCGGTGTTCCAGGTCGTCACCGGGTTCGCCGACACCGGTGCCGCGCTGTGCCGGGCCGGCGTCGGCAAGCTGGCGTTCACCGGCTCGGCCCGCACGGGCCGCGCGGTGATGGCGGCCTGCGCTGAGACGCTCACCCCGGTGGTCATCGAGGCCGGCGGGAAGGACGCATTGATCGTCGCCGACGACGCCGACCTTGCCGCCGCGGCGGAGGCCGCCGTGTGGGGCGCGATCTCCAACGCCGGCCAGTCCTGCGTCGGCATCGAGCGGGTCTACGCCGTCGAGCCGGTCTACGACGAGGTGGTGGCCCGGATCGCCCGGGGGGCGGGCGAGCTGCGGCCCCCGGACGACTTCGGCCCGATGACGATGCCCGGCCAGCTCGACGTGGTGCGCCGGCACGTCGAGGACGCGCTCGAACGGGGCGCCCGGGCGGTGGCCGGCGGGCCGGAGTCGGTGCGACCGCCGTACGTCGACCCGGTCGTGCTGGTCGACGTGCCCGAGGACGCTCCGGCCGTGCAGCAGGAGACGTTCGGGCCGACGCTCACCGTGGCCCGCGTGCGCGACGTGGACGAGGCGGTCGAGCGGGCGAACGCGACCGCGTACGGGCTCGGCGCCGCGGTGTTCAGCGCCCGGCACGGCGAGCAGATCGCGTCCCGGCTGCGCTGCGGCATGGTGAGCGTCAACTCGGCGTTCACGTTCGCGACCGTGCCGGCGCTGCCCTTCGGGGGCGTCGGTGAGTCGGGGTTCGGGCGCATCCACGGCGCCGACGGGCTGCGTGAGTTCGCCTGGCCGCGCTCGGTCACCCGGCTGCGCTTCCCGCCGCCGATCAAGCTGACCTCGTTCAACCGGCCGGCGAACGCGTTCTCCCGGCTGCGCCGGCTCGTCCGGACCCGCTATGGCCTGTGACCGGGGCACCTGCCGCGTTCCGCGCCGCCGCGCGCGGCGGATAGCCTGCACCTACCGCAGAAGGAGAGCGTCATGACCCGTGAACTCCGGCAGATAGGCGTCATCGGCCTCGGCACGATGGGCGCGGGCATCGCCGAGGTCTTCGCTCGCGACGGCATCGCCGTGACCGCCATCGAACCAGACGACGCCGGGCTGGAGCGGGCGCGGCGCCATATCGAGCGCTCTACCGGGCGCGCCGTCGCCGGCGGCAAGCTCACCGAGGCCGAGCAGAAGGCCCTGCTGGACCGGATCGACCTTCGCACCGACCTGGACGCGGTCGCCGAATGCGACCTCGTCATCGAGGCGGTGCCCGAGCACCTCGATCTGAAGCGGCAGATCTTCACCCGCCTCGACGAGATCTGCAAGCCCGACGCGATCCTCGCCACCAACACCTCCTCGCTGTCGGTCACCGAGATCGCCGTGGCGACGCGCCGCCCGGGCAAGGTCGTCGGCCTGCACTTCTTCAACCCTGCGCCGGTGATGAAACTGGTCGAGGTCGTGCGCAGCGTGGTCACCGAGCAGGAGGTCGTCGACGACGTCGAGGCGTTCGCGCAGAAGCTCGGCAAGGTCGACGTCACGATCGGCGACCGCGCCGGCTTCATCGCCAACGCTCTGCTGTTCGGCTACCTCAACCACGCGGCGGCCATGTACGAGTCGCGCTACGCCAGCCGCGAGGACATCGACGCGGCCATGCGGCTCGGCTGCGGCCTGCCGATGGGGCCGCTCGCCCTGCTGGACCTGATCGGCCTGGACACCGCCTACGAGATCCTCGACACGATGTACCGGCAAAGCCGCGATCGGCTGCACGCCCCGACGCCGGTGTTCCGGCAGATGATCACTGCCGGGCTGCTGGGCCGCAAGAGCGGGCGCGGCTTCTACACCTACGACGCCCCGGACTCACCGACGGTCGTGTCGGATGCCCAGACGCCGGCAGGCGACGGCACAGTCGCCGGTGCACGCCCGGTCGAGCGGGTCGGCGTGGTCGGCTCGGGCACCATGGCCACCGGGATCGTCGAGGTGTTCGCCAAGGCCGGCTACGACGTGCTCCTGGTGGCGCGCAGCAGCCAGAGCGCTGCCCGCGCCATGGCCGGGATCCAGCGCTCGCTGGAGAAGGCAGTGCAGCGCGGCAAGCTGGCCGAGGCCGACCGGGACGCCACGCTGGCCCGGATCAGCTCGTCCACCAGCCTGGACGATCTCGCGGACGTGCAGCTGGTGGTCGAGGCGGTAGTCGAGGACCTCTCCGTCAAGCAGGCGCTCTTCGCGAGCCTGGACGAGATCTGCGCGCCGGGCACCGTGCTTGCGACCACCACGTCCAGCCTGCCGGTGATCGAGTGCGCCACGGCGACGGCACGCCCGTCGGACGTGGTCGGCATGCACTTCTTCAACCCGGCGGCGGTCATGCGGCTGGTCGAGGTGGTGAGCACGGTGTCGACGGCCCCGGAGGTCGAGGCCACCGTCCTCGACGTCACCCGCCGGCTCCGCAAGCACCCGGTGCGCTGCGGCGACCGCGCGGGCTTCATCGTCAACGCGTTGCTCTTCCCCTACCTGAACGATGCGGTGAAGATGCTCGAGGCCCACTATGCGACCGCCGAGGACATCGACGCGGCCATGAAGGTCGGCTGCGGCTACCCGATGGGACCGTTCGAGCTGCTCGACGTCGTCGGGCTGGACGTCTCGCTCGCTATCCAGCGCACGCTCTACCAGGAGTTCCACGAGCCCGGGTTCGCTCCGGCGCCGCTGCTCGAGCACCTGGTCACCGCCGGGCGGCTCGGTCGCAAGACGGGTCAGGGGTTCCGCGACTACTGACGCGAGTACCGACGCAGTACCGACGCGGCTACCGGTCGGCGGTCTCGGCGACGATCCGGGCGACCCGCTCGGCAAACTCGCGCAGTTCGGCGTGCGATTCGGCGCGGTGCGCGTCGAGCGTCGCAACCCGCTCGGACGCCTCGCGCACCATCCGCTGGGCCTCCGCGCGTGCGGTGGCGATCGTCCGTTCCGCCTCGACCCGCGCCGTCGTGACCGTCCGCTCGGCCTCCTCCCGTGCGGCCGCCAGCTGCGTGGCAGAGCTGTTCGCCTCCTGCGTGCGCCGTGCCCGCAGGGCGATCTGGAAGTCCTCCTCGGCGGTGCGCCGGCGCGCGTCGGACTCGGCGTCGAGCCGGGCGATTTCGGCGGCGGACTCCTGCTCCAACCGGCTGCGTTCCGCGGCGGACTCCTGCTCCAGCCGGGCGCGTTCCGCGGCGGACTCCTGCTCCAGCCGGGCGCGCTCGGCGGCCGACTCGTCGTTGCGCCGGGTGCGCTCGGCGAGGGCTTCGGCGTCGAGTCGGTTGCGCTCCGTTTCGGCGTCCCGGGTGAGCTGCTCCTGCTGCTCGCGGGCCTGCGCCAGCTGGGTGTGCGCTTGGGTGACCACCTCGTCGTGGTAGTGGTCGGCCTCGGCGACCCGCTGGCGGAACGTCTGCTCCGCCTCCGCGCGGCGCTGCGTCGCCGCGGCGACGATCTCGTCGGCTTCGCCTCGGGCGGCCGCCCGGATGCGCTCCGCGGCGTCCTCGGCGCCCGAGCGGGTGGTCGCCGCATAGGCCTCGGCGCCGGCCCGTAGCTGCGCGGCCTCGGCCGCCGCGGAGTCGAGCATCGCGCGCAGGTGCGGCTCGATGTTGGCGTCGGTGATCCGCTCCGTCGCGCTGCGTAGCCGGCGGTGCAGTGACTCGATCTGGGCCGCGGCGCTCGCGAGCTGAGCGGCGAGGTCGGCGCTGCGTGCGGCAGCGGCCTCGCGTTCTCCGGTGGTGGCCCGCAGCTCGTCCTCCATCCTGGAGACGTACTCGTCGACCTGCCGCCGGTCGTAGCCGCGCATCGCCGTGTCGAATCCGGGGTCTTCCAGAATGGGCAGAGCGTCCATGGGGTGATCGACAGACATACAGCAATCGTCGCACTTGCGGCGAAGACAGGTCGCAGGCGCCTCGGCCTGAGCGCGTCGCGGCGGCGTATCGCGCTCAGCCGCGCCGGCTCACCGGTCGCGGAAGCGGTTGATCTGCTGCAGGTGCCGTGCCCGCAGCTCGGGGTCGCGGACGCCGAGTCCCTCCTGCGGCGCGAGGCACAGCACGGCAACCTTGCCCTGGTGCAGGTTGCGGTGCACGTCGTAGGCGGCCTGGCCAGTATCGGTGAGCGGGTAGACCCGCGAGACGGTGGGGTGGATCGCGCCTCGGGCGATGAGCCGGTTCGCCTCCCACGATTCGCGGTAGTTCGCGAAGTGCGACCCGATGATCCGTTTGAGGTTCATCCACAGGTAGCGGTTGTCGTACTCGTGCCGGTACCCGGAGGTCGAGGCACAGCTGACGATCGTGCCGCCGCGCCGGGCGACGTAGACGCTGGCGCCGAAGGTCTCCCGACCGGGGTGCTCGAAGACGATGTCGGGGTCGTCGCCGCCGGTGAGCTCGCGGATGCGGGTGCCGAACCGTTTCCACTCCCGCTGGTCCTGCGTGGTCTCGTCCCGCCAGAACCGGTACTCCTCTGCGCACCGGTCGATGATCAACTCGGCGCCCATCCGCCGGCACAGCTCCGCCCTCTCCGGGGAGGAGACCACACAGACCGGGATCCCCCCGCCGTTGAGCGCGTACTGCGTGGCGTACCCCCCGAGGCCGCCGGAGGCGCCCCAGATCAGCACGATGTCGCCCTGTTTCATCCCGGCGCCGTGGTGGCTGACCAGTTGGCGGTAGGCGGTGGAGTTGACCAGCCCAGGCGCGGCAGCCTCCTCCCAGGTGAGGTGGGCGGGCTTTGCCAGCAGCTGGTTGGACTTCACCAACGCCAGCTGGGCCAGGCCGCCGAAGTTGGTCTCGAACCCCCAGATGCGCTGCTGCGGATCGAGCATCGTGTCGTCGTGGCCCTGCGGATCCTCCAGCTCCACGGAGAGGCAGTGTGCGACGACCTCGTCGCCGGGGCGCCACCTCGTCACGCCCGGACCGACGCGCAGCACCACACCGGCGAGGTCGGAGCCGACGACGTGGTAGGGCCGGTCATGCTTGCGGGCCAGGTCGGACGAGCGGCCATACCGCTTGAGGAACTCGAACGTCGAAACCGGCTCGAAGATGGACGTCCAGACGGTGTTGTAGTTGATCGCGCTGGCCATCACCGCGACGATCGCCTCGCCGGGGCCGAGCTCCGGCGTCGGCACCTGCTCGACGTGCAGGCTCTTACGCGGATCCTTCTCCTTGGCGGTAAGCCCCTCGAACATGCCGACCTCGTCGGCGCGGACCACCACGCCGCGGTAGGACTCCGGCACCGGCAGGCCGGCGACGGCCGAGCTCTCGCCGGCCAGGATCGCGTTGCGGATGTCGTCCACGGTGGCCTCCACGGTCGCGCGTGGATCGGAGGTTACTTGCGGGTAACAGCTCGCGCCAGCCGGGCGTGAGCTGCCCCACATTTCACCCCGCCGGTTCGACGAGCTCGACCAGCACCCCGCCGGTGTCCTTCGGGTGGACGAAATTGACCCGGCTGCCCGCCGTGCCGCGGCGCGGCTCGTCGTAGAGCAGCCGCAGTCCCTTGGCCCGCAGTGCGGCCGACGCGGCCTGCACGTCGTCGACCGTATACGCCAGCTGCTGCATGCCCGGTCCGCCGCGAGCCAGGAACTTGGCGATGGTCGACTCCGCGCTCAGCGGGGCGAGCAGCTGGATGCGCGTGTCGCCCGTGCCGACGGCCAGCATCGCCTCCCGCACGCCCTGCTCCTCGTTGACTTCCTCGTGCACGCTCAGCACGCCGAACGTGTCGCGGTAGAAGGCGATCGCCTCGTCCAGGTCGGGCACCGCGATGCCGACGTGGTCGATCCGGCGAAACAACGCATCCATTGCTACATGGTCGTCGTTGCCCCGCGCTTTCGGCGAGCATCCCGTGCGGCTCGTCACACCCGGGCGTGGGTACGGTAGGAAGTCTCGGAACCCCCGCGGGAAGGTGGTCGACATGTCCGGATCGGTGATCGTCAACGGGGCGCGGACCCCGATGGGGCGGATGCTGGGTGGCCTGAAGGACTTCTCCGGCGCCGACCTTGGCGGATTTGCGATCAAGGCCGCGCTGGAGCGTTCCGGCGTCAGCCCCGAGCAGGTGCAGTACGTGATCATGGGGCAGGTGCTGCAGGCGGGCGCGGGTCAGATCCCCGCCCGGCAGGCCGCCTACAAGGCAGGCATCGGGCTGGGCGTGCCGGCGTTGACCATCAACAAAGTCTGCCTCTCCGGGCTGGACGCGATCGCGCTGGCCGATCAGCTCATCCGGGCCGGCGAGTTCGACATCGTCGTGGCCGGCGGGCAGGAGTCGATGACCAACGCCCCGCACCTGCTGCCCAAGGCGCGCCACGGGTACAAGTACGGCTCCGTGGAAGCGCTCGACGCGATGGCCTTCGACGGGCTCACCGACATCTTCGACCGCATTCCGATGGGCGAGTCGACCGACCGGGTGAACACCAAGCTCGGCCTGACCCGCGAGGAGCAGGACGAGTTCGCCGCCCGCTCGCACCAGCGGGCCGCGCTGGCGCAGAAGAACGGGGTATTCGACGAAGAGATCGCCTCGGTGCAGATCCCGCAGCGCAAGGGCGACCCGATCGAGATCCGTGAGGACGAAGGCATCCGCCCCGACACCACCGCCGAGTCGCTGGGCAAGCTCCGCCCGGCGTTCAGCAAGGACGGCACGATCACGGCGGGAACCGCGTCACAGATCTCCGACGGCGCCTGCGCGGTCGTCGTCATGAGCCAGGCGAAGGCCGAGGAGCTGGGGCTGTCCTGGATCGCGGAGATCGGCGCGCACGGCAACGTCGCCGGGCCGGACAACTCGCTGCAGTCCCAGCCCTCCAACGCCATCAAGCAGGCGCTCGGCAAGGCGGGGCTCTCCGTCGACGACATCGACCTGTTCGAGATCAACGAGGCGTTCGCCGCGGTGGGGATCCAGTCGATGCGCGACCTCGGCATAGGCCCGGACAAGGTGAACGTGAACGGCGGCGCGATCGCGTTGGGCCACCCGATCGGGATGTCCGGCGCGCGCCTGGCGTTCAGCCTGGCGCTCGAGCTTCGCCGCCGCGGCGGAGGCACCGGCGCGGCCGCGCTGTGCGGCGGCGGCGGCCAGGGCGACGCGCTGCTGCTTCGCGTTCCTGCCAAGTAGTGACCACCGCCTGATGACGGCGACGCGCCGGCCCGCGGACGTCGGCGAGCTGGTCGAGCGGGTCGGCGGCGGCGATCATCGGGCGGTCGCGCGGCTGATCTCGCTGGTCGAGAACGACTCGCCGTCGCTGCGCGAGATCGCGGCCCGGCTCGCGCCGTACACCGGCCACGCCCAGGTCGTGGGAATCACCGGCTCGCCCGGCGTTGGCAAGTCCACGTCGACGTCCGCGCTGGTGCAGGCGCTGCGCGCGGACGGGCAGCGGGTGGCGGTTCTCGCCGTCGACCCGTCCTCGCCGTTCTCCGGCGGAGCGCTGCTCGGCGACCGGGTGCGGATGCAGGACCACGCGACCGACACCGGGGTGTTCATCCGTTCGATGGCGGCCCGCGGGCATCTCGGCGGGCTGGCGGCCGCGGCGCCGCAGGCGCTGCGGGTGCTCGACGCGGCCGGCTGCGACATCGTGCTCATCGAGACGGTCGGTGTGGGGCAGGCGGAGGTCGAGATCGCCTCGCTGGCCGACACCACGGTGGTGCTCCTCGCGCCGGGGATGGGCGACGGCATCCAGGCGGCGAAGGCCGGCATCCTGGAGATCGCGGACGTCTTCGTGGTCAACAAGGCCGACCGCGAGGGCGCCGATCAAGTGGCCCGCGACCTGCGCTACATGCTCTCCCTGGGCGGGCGCCACTCGGTGGCCGGCGCCTGGCGGCCGGTGATCGTCAAGACGGTGGCCTCGCGCGGCGAGGGCGTCGACGACCTGCTGGCCGCCCTCGACAAGCACCGCCGCTGGCTGTCCGAGCACGGTGAGCTGGCCCGGCGTCGCCAGGCCCGGGCCTGCGCCGAGATCGAGGCGATCGCGGTCGCCGAGGTCCGCTCGCGCTTCGCCGAGGTACACGGCACGGCAGCGCTCTCGGCGGCGGCGGCGCGCGTCGTGGCGGGGCAGACCGACCCGTACACGGCCGCCGACGAACTGGTCGAGACGCTGACCTCCTGACGTGGCCATCCCACGAATTTGATCAGGTTTTCCCCGCCGGTGACCGCTTCGGTGACCGCCAACCGGCCACTGGCGGGGAAAACGTGATCGACAGCGGTGCGGTCGGCGGGTCGGCGCGCCACGGGGCTCAGCTCCCGGTGCCCACGCTCCCGGTGCCCAGGCTCCCGGTGCCCAGGCTCCCGGGGCTCAGCTCGCGCAGGCCACTGGCCAGGGCGCTGAGCCGGTCGGCCTCCTCGCCGAGCCGCTGCAGCGCGAACGCATCCGGCGCTCCGGAGCTCGCCGCGACCGCCTCGGCGGCCGCGGCCACCAGCCGGCCATGCGCTCGGACGCCGTCGTCCAGCCGGGCGGTGAGAGCCTGGGTGGCCGCGTCGAGGCTGCGCCGGTCGCCGCGTGAGCCCGCCGGCCGGGCCGCCTCGACAGCCGCCAGCCGGCGGCTGTAGTCGCGCAGCGCGCTCGCCGCGGCATCCGCCTCGGCTCGGGTGTCGAGCGCGGACGGGCCGAGCAGCGGCAGCAGCTCGTCGAGCGCGCGTTCCTGCGCCGCCAGCCGTTGCAGCGCGGGCCGCGCGGCGGACCGGCGCAGCGGGATGACCGGTGCCGGCGCGGGCATCGGCAGCTGGTACACCCGCCAGGCGCGCCGCGCCGCCGCGCCGGTGGCCACGACCCCAGCGGCCGCGACGACGGCGACGGATGCGCCGCCGACCGTCTCGCCCGCGGCGATCGCGTCACCGGCCAGAACGCCCAGCGCGGCGGTCGGGACTGCCCGCATCGCAACGCCCCACCGGGCGCGGCGGCGTCGACGGCGCAGCCGCTCGGCCGGATCGCGCAGCCGCCACAGGCTCGAGCCGGCGGCGGCGGCCACCGCCGCCGCCCGGTTCACCGACCCGGCGACTCGCCCGTACTTGCTGTCCACGTCTCGCATCATGCCTGACAAGCACGCTCGCGGTCAGTCCGCCACCGTTCCGGGCACCTCGGCGGCCGCGGCGGTTGACGCGGGCTCTAGGAGCGGGAACCTGCGCGGCGCGACCACGGCGAGGGCAACCAGGGTGAGCCCGGCGCAGGCGGCGATGCCGAGGTAGACGTGCGAGGTCGCGGCGTCCATTGCGTGGCGCAGGTAGTTCAGCGCGGACGGATGCAACCGCCGTCCCACGATCGCGGGCGTGATCTGGTCGATGTGCGGCGGCAGCAACGCGTGCAACCGCGCCGGTGCCATCTGCAGGCGGTGGCGGAGCGTGGCGTTGGCGATCGCGCCGAACACCGCCGCGCCGAGGCTCTGCCCGAGGTAGCGGCAGAACATGATCGACCCGGTGGCGACGCCCCGTTCGTGGTGCGGCACCGTCGACTGCAGGCCGACCACGATCGGCGTCGACAGCAGGCCGAACCCCACGCCGAGCAGCATAGTCAGCGCTACCGGCTGCCACACCGGGCACCGGTAGCCGAGCAGCGGGAACGCAGCCGCGGCAACAAGCGCGATCACCGTTCCGAGCAGCGCCGTGTCACGGAAGCCGATGCGCAGGTAGAGCCGGCTGCACAGCGCGGAGGCGAGCGGCCAGGTGAGGCTCATCGACGCGAGCACGAAGCCTGCGGCGACCGCGCCGAGGCCGAGGACGGTCTGCGCGTACGTCGGCAGGAACGTCGACGGACCGATCACCATCAGACCCAGGCCGAGGTAGCTGAGGTTCGACCCGGCGAGCACCCGCCGTCGCCACACCCAGCCGGGGACGACCGGCTCACGAGCACGTCGTTCGACGGCGACCGTCACCGCCGCGAGCACGGCGGTGAGCGCGAATACGGTGACGCTCTGCGCCGACCACCACGGCCACGCCACCCCGCCCTGCAGCAGCCCGAAGACCAGCGCCCCGCAGGTCAGCAGGATGCACATGCTGCCCAGGTAGTCCACCTTGTGCCGGCGGTGCGCCGCCTCGTCGTGCAGGTGCCGCATGATCAGCAGCAGGGCGACCGCGCCGATCGGCAGGTTGACCAGGAAGATCCACCGCCAGGTGGCGTAATCGGCGAACAGCCCGCCGAGTGTCGGCCCGGCGATCGCGGCGATGCCCCAGACGCTGGAGAGCCAACCCTGCACCCGGCCGCGCTCCTCGAGCGAGTACAGGTCGCCGGCCACCGTCTGCACCGTCGCCTGGATGGAGCCGGCGCCGAGACCCTGCAGCGCGCGGAACGCGATCAGCGCGACCATCGACCAGGCCGACGAGCAGAGCGCCGATCCGACCAGGAAGACCACGATGCCGGCCAGCAGCACCGGTTTGCGCCCGTACAGGTCGGCGAGCTTCCCGTACACCGGGATCGTCACGGTCTGGGTCAGCAGGTAGATCGAGAACAGCCAGCTGAACAGCGAGAATCCGCCGATGTCGTCGACGATCTGCGGCACGGCGGTGGCGACGATGGTCGTGTCCATGGCGGAGAGCGCCATGGTGAGCATGAGCGCGACCAGGACCAGCCCGCGCCGGGACGCTCCCGTCGTCTCGGTCACCGCCACACCGGACAGCGGGCAACCTCAACCACGGTTCAACTCAACTCAGCGGAACGCGTCGAGCCCGCTGAGCGCCTGGCCGAGGACGAGCGTGTGCACCTCGTGCGTGCCCTCGTAGGTGTAGACGGTCTCCAGGTTCAGCGCGTGGCGCAGCACCGGGTACTCGATGGTGATGCCGGAGCCGCCCAGGATCGAGCGTGCCTCTCGGCAGATGGAAAGCGCCGCGCTCACGTTGGCGAACTTGCCGAAGCTGACCTGCTGTGGCGTGATCCGCCCCGCGTCCTTCAGCTCGCCGAGCCGGCGGGCGGTCAGCTGTGCCTGGCTGAGCGCGACGCCCATCTCGGCCAGCTTGCGCTGGGTGAGCTGGAACGCGCCGATCGGCTTGCCGAACTGGGTGCGGGTCGTGGCGTAGTCGATCGTCGCGGCGAGCGCGTCTCGGGCCGAGCCGGTGACGCCCCAGACGATGCCGTATCGGGCCTCGGTGAGGCAGCCCAGCGGCGCGCGCAGACCGGCGCCCTCGGGCAGTTGCGCGGATGCCGGCAGCCGGACGTCGTCGAAGGCCAGCGAGCTGGTCACCGACGCGCGCAGCGAGAGCTTGTGGTGCACGTCCTGCGCGGAGAACCCGGGCGTGCCGCGCTCGACCAGAAAGCCCCGTATCCTTCCCCGGGGAGCTTGCGACCCGGGCGTGTCGTCGTCGGTGCGGGCCCACACCACCGCCACGTCCGCGATCGAGCCGTTGGTGATCCACATCTTGGTGCCGTTGAGGATCCAGTCGGAGCCGTCGCGGACGGCGCGGGTGCGCATGGAGCCCGGGTCCGACCCGGAGTCCGGCTCGGTCAGGCCGAAGCAGCCCACCAGCTCGCCGCGCGCCATAGCCGGCAGCCAGCGCTGCTTCTGCTCCTCGCTGCCGTAGGCATAGATGGCATACATGGCAAGCGATCCCTGCACGCTGACCAGCGAGCGAAGGCCCGAGTCGACGGCCTCGATCTCGGCGGAGACGATGCCGTACTGGGTCGCCGTGGCGCCCTGGCAGCCGTAGCCGTGCAAGTGCATGCCCAGCACCCCGAGCGCGCCGAACTCCTGCGCCAGCTCGCGAGCGGGCAGCTCACCCGCCTCGTACCAGTCCCGGATGTTCGGGCGCAGCCGGTCGTCGGCGAACTTGCGCACCGTGTCGCGCAGCAGCCGGTTCTCGTCGCAGAGGTCGGCGTCCAGGTCGAGCAGGTCCATGCGGTCGAGCACATCGTTCATGGTGGGCAGGCTACGCGGCGGTTGCGGCTACGCTGCCTGGCGTGCCCACGCCGCTGCCGTTCGACCCGATCGCGCGCGCCGGCGAGCTGTGGCAGGAGCACTCGCCCGGCGAGCAGCCGGACGTCTACGCGGCGATGCGCGCGGTGACCTCGATCATGCGTGCCCAGCAGGTGCTCATCGCCGAGCTGGACACGCTGCTCAAGCCGTACGGGATGACGTTCAGCCGGTACGAAGCGCTGGTGCTGCTGACGTTCTCCAAAGACGGCGCGCTGCCGCTGTCGAAGATCGGCGAGCGACTGCAGGTGCACGCGACCTCGGTGACCAACGTCATCGACCGGCTGGAGGCCTCCGGGCTGGTGCGCCGCGAGCCGAACCCGCGCGACGGCCGCGGCACGCTGGCGGTGATCACCGACGAGGGACGGCGGGTGGCTGGGGAGGCGACCGCCGAGCTGAACGCGGCGCGGTTCGGGCTCGGCGCGCTCGACCTGGACGACCTGCACCGGCTGTTCACCGTGCTCCGCCGGCTGCGAATCGACGCGGGCGACTTCACCGGCTGACGGCGGCCTCGAGGACGCCGATCGTCCGCGTGACAGGGTCGACTCGTGCGCGGCAGCCGAGCGGCAGCACGCCCATCGGCGAGCTGTGCCCGTAGTCGACGTTCGCCACCACCACCAGGTCGGCTCGTCCGGCCTCCGCGAGGACGCGCTGCACCGTATCCCAGAGAGCGAACATGTCGCGCTGGGCGTAGTGCTGCGGGCGGGCGAGCAGCACGGCGCCGATGCGAGCCAGGATGCCGGTGGCCGCGTAGTTGCGCAGCCAGCAGCCGACCTGGGCCGGCGACGGCGCCTCCTCCGACGTCTCGAGGAGCACCACCGCACCGTCCCACACCTCGTCGGCGGGCCAGACGGCCGTGCCCTTGGCCATTTCGAGCACCTCGATGTTGCCGCCCAGCAGCGTGCCCTCGACGGCGCCGTCGCCCTGCAGCCCGCGCCGGACGAGAGCGAGACGACGGCGATCGTGTCGCCGGGGCGCAGCGCCGGTGGCCTGATCACCGGCCCCATGGTAGCCGGGGACTGGCATTTACTAGGACGTCCTAGTAAACTCCTCGCATGGACGCAGAGCAGATCGCCACCGGGCGCGAGCGCTGGCGGGCGCGCTATGACGCGGCACGCAAGCAGGAGCGCGACTACACCACCCTCTCCGGGGTGGCGGTCGAGCCGCTGTACGGGCCGAGCGGACCGGATGACCGGATGGAGCGGATCGGCTGGCCGGGGGAGTACCCGTTCACCCGCGGCATCCATCCCACGGGCTACCGGGGCAAGCCGTGGACGATCCGGCAGTTCGCCGGATTCGGCAATGCGCAGCAGACCAACGAGCGCTACAAGATGATCCTCGCCGAAGGCGGCGGCGGGCTGTCGGTGGCGTTCGACATGCCGACGCTGATGGGCCGCGACTCCGACGATCCGCGCTCGCTCGGCGAGGTCGGGCACTGCGGGGTCGCGATCGACTCGGCCGCCGACATGGACATCCTCTTCGACGGCATCGACCTGGCGGCCACCACCACGTCCATGACGATCAGCGGGCCGGCCGTGCCGGTGTTCTGCATGTACGTCGTGGCAGCTGAAAGGCAAGGCGCCGACATCGGACGGCTGAACGGCACGCTGCAGACCGACATCTTCAAGGAGTACATCGCGCAGAAGGAGTGGATCTACCCACCCGAGCCGCACCTGAAGCTGATCGGCGACCTGATGGAGTACACCGCAGCGAACATCCCGGCGTACAAGCCGCTGTCGGTGTCCGGTTACCACATCCGCGAGGCCGGGTCGACCGCCGCGCAGGAGCTCGCGTTCACGCTCGCCGACGGGTTCGGCTACGTGGAGCTGGGCCTGTCCCGGGGGCTGGACATCGAGCAGTTCGCGCCGGGGCTGTCGTTCTTCTTCGACGCGCACATCGACTTCTTCGAGGAGATCGCCAAGTTCCGCGCGGCCCGGCGCATCTGGGCGCGCTGGATGCGCGATGTCTACGGCGCGAAGACCGATCGCGCGCAGTGGCTGCGCTTCCACACCCAGACCGCCGGCGTGTCGCTGACGGCCCAGCAGCCCGACAACAACATCGTCCGCACCGCCGTCGAGGCGATGGCCGCGGTGCTCGGCGGCACGAACTCCCTGCACACCAATGCGCTCGACGAGGTGCTCGCGCTGCCGTCGGCGAAGGCCGCGCAGATCGCGCTGCGCACCCAGCAGGTGATCGGCGAGGAGACCGGCGCGATCAACGTCGTCGACCCGCTCGGCGGCTCGTGGTACGTCGAGGAGCTCACCGACCGGATCGAGGCCGAGGCGGAGAAGATCTTCGCGCGCATCCGCGACCTCGGCGGGGACGCGACGATGACGGCCGGCCTGCTGCGCGGCATCGAGGACGGGTGGTTCATCACCGAGATCGCCGACTCGGCGTTCGAGTACCAGCAGAAGCTGGAGAAGGGCGACAAGCGGGTCGTCGGCGTCAACGTCTACACCGGGGACGGCGCCTCCAGTGCCGACGATCAGCTGGAGATCCTGCGCGTCTCGCACGAGGTGGAGCTCGAGCAGCGCGAGGTGATCGCCGCCAGGCGGGCCGCTCGCGACCAGTCGGCCGTCGACGCGGCGCTCGCCGCGATGGTCGACGCCGCGCGCAACGACCGCAACACGGTCCCGCCGATGCTGGACGCCGTCCGCGCCGAGGCCACGCTCGGCGAGATCTGCAACGCGTTCCGGCCGTTGTGGGGCGAGTACCGGGAGCCGGTGCGCTTCTGAGCGGCGCCGGTCGGGCGTCTGGAAAACTGGACGACATGCGTCCTGGTACGAACCGTCAGCCCCAGCCGAGCGCTGCCATGGTGGCCGCGATGTCCGGCGCCGTCGACCTGGCCGCGGTGAAGGCCCGCTCCGAGGCGGCCGCCCGCGCGGCCGAGCAGCCCGGGCCGGTCGCCGGGCAGGCCGTGGTCGACGTCACCGAGGCGAGCTTCCAGTCCGAGGTGCTCGACCGCTCGTTCCAGGTTCCGGTGCTCATCGACCTGTGGGCGGACTGGTGCCAGCCGTGCAAGCAGCTCTCGCCGATCCTGGAGAGACTGGCCACCGAGGGCGGCGGTCGCTGGGTGCTCGCCAAGATCGACACGGAGGCGAATCCGCGAATCGCGCAGGCCCTGCAGGTGCAGAGCATCCCGACGGTGTACGCGGTGATCGGCGGGCAGCTCGTGCCTGGCTTCCAGGGAGCGCTCCCCGAGGCGCAGGTCCGCGAGTTCGTCGACGCGGTGCTGCAGGCCGGCGCGCAGGCCGGCCTGACCGGGACGCCGGCCGGCCCGGCGGACGCCGGCGAGCCGGCCGCCGGCGAAGAACCGCCGGCCGATCCAGGATTCGCGGCCGCCGAAGAAGCGCTCGAGGAAGGGAACTTCGCGCTCGCCGCCGAGCGCTACCAGGCGATCCTCGACGAGGAGCCGGGCAACGCCGACGCCACGCTGGCGTTGCGCCAGGTCGGGCTGCTGCAGCGGGTCGAGACGCTCGACCCGGCGCTCGTCGCCCGCGCCGCGGCGGCGCCCGACGACGTCGAGGCGCAGCTCGCTGCCGCCGATCATTCCTTTGCCCGCAACGACGCCGACGCCGCGTTCACCCGGCTCATCGGCCTGGTCAAGCGGGTCGGCGGCGAACAGCGCGACACCGTCCGCGAGCGGCTCGTCGAGTACTTCGACGTCCTCGGGCCGGACGACCCGCGGGTCGGCCCGGCCCGCCGCGAGCTGGCCCGCGCGCTGTTCTGACCCGCCGATCAGGCCGAGGTGTGCGGCATGATCGCGTCGGCCGGGATCACGCCGAGGCGGCCGGCGCGGTAGTCGTCGACGGCCTGCTGCAGCTCCTCGACGGTGTTCATCACGAACGGTCCGTAGTGTGCCACCGGCTCGCCGATGGGGCGCCCGCCGAGCAGCAGCACGTCCAGCGCCGTCGCCCCGTCGCGGGCGGTGACGGTGATCCGGTCGCCCGCTCCGAGCAGCGCTAGCTGCCCGCTGCGGGTCGGTCGCCGCTCGGCGCCGACGGTGCCTTCGCCGGAGAGCGTGTACACGAGGGCGTTGTAGTCCGGCTGCCAGGGCAGCGAGAGCTGCGCGCCGGGGGCGATCGTCGCGTGCGCCAGCGTGATCGGGGTGTGCGTCACGCCCGGGCCTTCGTGCGCGCCGATCGACCCGGCGACGATCCGCACCAGCGCGCCGCCGTCCGCGGACGACACGAGCGTGGCGTCGCCGCCCTCGATGCTCTGGTAGCGGGGCGGGGTGAACTTGTCCTTCGCGGGAAGGTTCACCCACAGCTGGATGCCGTGGAACAGACCGCCGGACATCACCAGCTGCTCCGGCGGCGTCTCGATGTGCAGGATGCCCGCGCCGGCGGTCATCCACTGCGTGGCGCCGTTCTCGATCGTGCCGCCACCGCCGTGGCTGTCCTGGTGCAGGAAGGTGCCGTCGATCATGTAGGTGACCGTCTCGAAGCCGCGGTGCGGGTGCCAGGACGTGCCCTTCGGCTCGCCGGGCGCGTATTCGACCTCGCCCATCTGGTCCATGTGGACGAACGGGTCCAGCTCGGCCGCCGACACGCCGGCGAACGCCCGCCGGACGGGGAAGCCCTCACCCTCGAAGCCCCGAGGGGCGGTGGTCACGGAGCGGACGGGTCGCTCGGTGTCGCCCAGCGTGGCTGTGGCCAGCCGGGGCAGGGCGAGGGTGTCGGCGGTGACGGCGGGCATCGCATCCTCCAAGTGGTTGCAAGCTCAACGGTATGCCTGCGCAACGCCGGGGCACCACCCCGCATTCCCCGCCAGATCAGCCCGCGAAGCGGAGCCAGAGCGTGCCCAGCGGCGGCACGCGGAGCGACACGGACGCCGGCTGAGCGTGCCACGGCTCCTCGGTGGCGTCCACCCCGCCGAAGTTGCCGACCCCGGAGCCGAAGTAGGTGTCCGCGTCGGTGTTGATCACCTCGTCCCACCGGCCCACGTGCGGCAAGCCCAGCCGGTATCCCTCGTGCGGGACTGCCGCGAAGTTCGCCACGCATGCCAGCACCGACTTGCCCGCACCGAAGCGCAGGAACGAGAAGACGTTGCCGGAGGCGTCGTTCGCGTCGATCCAGTGAAAGCCCGCCGGGTCGGCGTCCTGGGACCAGAGCGCGGGCGTCTCGCGGTAGACCCGGTTCAGGTCGGCCACGCAGCGCTGCACGCCGCGGTGCTCGGGCCCGTCGAGCAGCCACCAGTCCAGCGACCGGCCCTCGCCCCACTCGGCGTCCTGCGCGAACTCCTGCCCCATGAACAGCAGCTGCTTGCCCGGATGGGCCCACATGTAGCCGTAGAGCGCGCGCAGCGTGGCCAGCCGCTGCCAGAGGTCGCCGGGGATCTTGTTCAGCAGCGAGCCCTTGCCGTGCACCACCTCGTCGTGCGACAACGGCAGCACGTAGTTCTCGGAGTAGGCGTACATCATCGAGAACGTCATCTGATGGTGGTGGTACTGCCGGTGGATCGGCTGGTGGGAGATGTAGCCGAGCGTGTCGTGCATCCAGCCCATGTTCCATTTGAAGCCGAACCCGAGTCCGCCGAGGTGCGTCGGCCTGGTGACGCCGGGCCAGGCGGTCGACTCCTCGGCCACGGTGATCACGCCCGGGACGCGCCGGTAGGCGGTCGCGTTGACCTCCTGCAGGAACGACACCGCCTCCAGGTTCTCCCGGCCGCCGTAGACGTTCGGCACCCACTCGCCGTCCCGGCGCGAGTAGTCCAGGTAGAGCATGGATGCGACGGCGTCGACCCGCAGCCCGTCGATGTGGAACTCCTCGAGCCAGAACAGCGCGTTGGCGACGAGGAAGTTGCGCACCTCGCGCCGGCCGAAGTCGAACACGAACGTGCCCCAGTCGGGCTGCTCGCCCCGGCGCGGGTCGGCGTGCTCGTAGAGCGGCGTGCCGTCGAAGCGGCCGAGCGCCCACGCGTCCTTGGGGAAGTGCGCCGGCACCCAGTCGACGATCACCCCGACCCCGGCCTGGTGCAGCCGGTCGACCAGGTAGCGGAAGTCGTCCGGCGTGCCGTAGCGGGCGCTCGGCGCGTAGTAGGACGACACCTGGTAGCCCCACGAGCCGCCGTAGGGATGCTCGGCCACCGGCAGGAACTCCACGTGGGTGAACCCGGTCTCGCGCAGGTGCTCGATGAGCTGGTCGGCGAGGTCGCGGTAGGAGAGGCCCTGCCGCCAGGAACCCACGTGCACCTCGTAGATCGACATCGGTGAGGTGTGCCACCGGGTGGCCGCGCGCCGGTCGACCCAGTCGCCGTCGCGCCACTTGTGGCGCGGCGTGCACACCACCGACGCGGTCGCCGGCGGCGCCTCGGTCGCGAACGCCATCGGGTCGGCCTTCTCGCGCCACACGCTGTCGGCCCCGAGGATGTGGAACTTGTACCGGGTGCCGTCGCCGACGCCGGGCACGAACAACTCCCAGACGCCGGACGAGCCCAGCGCGCGCATCGGGTGCGCCCGGCCCGACCAGCGGTCGAAGTCGCCGGCCACCCGCACCCCGCGGGCGTTGGGCGCCCACAACGCGAACGACGTCCCGGTGACCCGCCCGCCCGGCGTGTCGTAGGAGCGCACATGCGCGCCCAGCACCTGCCAGAGGTTCTCGTGGCGGCCCTCCCTGATCAGGTGCTGGTCGACCTCGCCCAGGGTCGGCAGCCAGCGGTACGGGTCGTCGACGGTGAACTTCTCCGGGCCGTAGGCGACCTCCAGCCGGTAGTCGCCCGGCTCGCCGTCGACGATGCCGCCGAACACGCCGCCGGCGTGCAGCCGGTCCAGCGGCACCTGCCGGCCGTCCACGAGGGCGACGACGGAACTCGCCTCCGGCCGTAGCGTGCGGATGATCGTGCGTCCGTCGGAGGTCGGGTGGGCGCCGAGGATGCCGTGCGGGTCATGATGGGCACCGCCCACCAGCCGGTCCAGCGCGTCACCGCCGACCGTAGGCACAGGTGTTGGGCTCATGCTGACTCCTTGCTGGCGAGACGGCCGAGCCGGGACAGCGACGAGAGCGGGATCAGCAGCCAGCTGGGCCGGTTGCGCGCTTCGTACATGGCCTCGTAGACGGCCTTGTCGGCCTCGAAGCCGCGCAGCAGCACGGCCTCGTCGCGCGGGTCGTGCCCGGCGACTTCGGCGTAGCCGGAGCAGAACGCGTCACGGTTGCGCTGCGCCCACTCGTTGGCCCGGTACTCCAGCTGGGAGTTCGGCACCGAGTCGATGATCTGGTGCCGCGCGGCATAGTCGAACGAGCGAAGCATCCCGGCGATGTCGCGCAGCGGCGAGTCGAACGCGCGCCGCAGTTCCAGCGAAGCGACCGGCTCGCCCTCGAAGTCGAGCACGATCCAGCGACGGGCCGTGCGCAGCACCTGGCCCAGATGGAAGTCGCCGTGGATGCGCTGGCTGCCGATCGGCTCGCTCAGGGCTGCGAACGCATCGAACGCCGCGCGCAGCCCGTCGGCCACCTCACCGAGCTGCGGCACGACGGCCAGCGCGGCGTCCAGCCGGGCGTGCATCGCGGCCGCGCGGGCCCGCAGCTCGTCGCGGGCGAGCACATCGGTGCCGAATGCGTCCGCCAGGTCGGCGTGGACCTCCGCGGTGGCCGCGCCGAGCCGCTCGGCCTCGCCGGCGAAGTCGCCGCCCGCCTCCTCGGCGTGCAGGTCGGCCTCGGCCATCAGGTCTCGGACGCTGATCTTGGCCAGCTCCCAGCCGTCGGTGGCCGTCGTCATGAACTCGGTGAGCATCGCCAGGCTGACGTGCTGGTCGGCGATCTGCGCGCTCATGCTGCCCTGCAGGCGGGCGATGTGCCTCGCACCGAGCTCGGTGAGCGCCCGGTGGATCTCGATGTCCGGGTTGAGCCCGGGCTCGAGCCGTCGGAAGACCTTGAGGATCGACTTGTCGCCGTAGACGAGCGAGGTGTTCGACTGCTCGGCGGTCAGCACCAGGCTCGCCTGGCCGATGGGCAGCTCGTCCGCAGCGCTGACCCGCTCGAAGCGGAGCGGGCCGACCGTGGCGGCGTCGCGGATGCCTTCCAGCCAGGCGTGTGTGACCTCGCGGTCGTTCAGTGCGTCGTACACCCAGCGCGGCTGGTCATCGACGGTGGGTGAGCCGAGCAGCACGTGCTCGAGGTGCGGCACCGGCTCGTCCCGGACGACCAGCGGTACCTGATAGCTGTGCGTGGCGCCGTCGGCGTAGCGGACCTGCGCGGTCCAGATGGACACCTCGGGCGGCCCCGGCGCCAGAACCGCGATCAGCGTCACGGTGACCTCATCGACCGGCCGGCCCTTCCCGGCGAACCAGCGCTGCCCGGGCAGCCAGCCCGCGACCAGCCCCTGCATGTCGCCGGGTGCCGGCGTCACGGCGCGGCCTCCGGTTGCGCGCTCGGCTCGTCGTCGGGCACCTGCACGCGCGGGATCCGCAGCCAGTAGAAGCCGTGCCCGGCGAGGGTGAGCAGGTAGGACAGCTCGCCGATCGCCGGGAACCGGCTGCCGCCGAGCAGCTCGATCGGCTCGGCGCCCTCCCACGCGCGCAGGTCCAGCTCGACCGGCTGGGCGAAGCGGGAGAGGTTGTTCACGCAGAGCACGATGTCGTCGCCGAACTCGCGCACGAAGCTGAGCACGCTGGGGTTGCTACCCCCGATGTCGGTGAACGAACCAAGTCCGAAGGCGGGGTTGCGCTTGCGGACCTGGATCATCCGCCGGGTCCAGTGCAGCATCGAGGAGGTGTTGCGGGTCTGCGACTCGACGTTGGTGACCTGGTAGCCGTAGATGGAGTCCATGTTCACCGGCAGGTACAGCCGGCCCGGGTCACAGGTGGAAAAGCCGGCGTTGCGGTCCGGCGTCCACTGCATCGGGGTGCGGACCCCGTCGCGGTCGCCGAGCCAGATGTTGTCGCCCATCGCGATCTCGTCGCCGTAGTAGAGCACCGGCGAGCCGGGCAACGACAGCAGCAACGCGGTGAACAGCTCGAAGCGGTTCGCGTCGTTCTCCAGCAGCGGCGCCAGCCGGCGGCGGATGCCGATGTTGGCCTTCATCCGCGGGTCCTTCGCGTACTCGGCCCACATGTAGTCGCGTTCCTCGTCGCTGACCATCTCGAGGGTCAGCTCATCGTGGTTGCGCAGGAAGATGCCCCACTGGCAGTTCGACGGGATGGCCGGCGTCTTTTCCATGATCTCCGAGACCGGGTAGCGCTGCTCGCGGCGCACCGCCATGAAGATGCGCGGCATCACCGGGAAGTGGAACGCCATGTGGCACTCCGTGCCGACAACGCCGCCCTTCTCGTCCGGGACGCCGCCGAAGTACGCGACCACGTCGTCCGGCCACTGGTTCGCCTCGCAGAGCAGCACCCGGTCCGGGTAGTCCCGGTCGATCTCCTTGCGGATCCGGCGCAAGAACTCGTGCGTCTCGGGCAGGTTCTCGCCGTTGGTGCCATCGCGGATGTACAGGTAAGGAACGGCGTCCAGCCGGAAACCGTCCACCCCGAGGTCCAGCCAGAAGCGCAGGCTGTCGATCATCGCCTGCTGCACGTCGGGGGAGTCGTAGTTCAGATCGGGCTGATGGCCGAAAAAGCGGTGCCAGAAGTACTGCTTGCGCACCGGGTCGAAGGTCCAGTTCGACTGCTCGGTGTCGACGAAGATGATCCGCGCCTCGGGGAAGCGCTGGTCGTCGTCGTTCCAGATGTAGTAGTTGCCGTACGGGCCGTCCGGGTCGCGCCGCGAGGCCTGGAACCACGGGTGCTGGTCGGACGTGTGGTTCATGACGACGTCGATGATCACCCGGATGCCGCGCACATGCGCGGCGTCCAGCAACGCCTTGAAGTCGTCAACGGTGCCGAACTCGGGCAGCACGTTGGTGTAGTCGCTGACGTCGTACCCGCCGTCGCGCAGCGGCGATGGGTAGAACGGCGGCAACCAAAGGCAGTCGACGCCGAGCCACTGCAGATAGTCCAGCTTCTCGGTCAGCCCGCGCAGGTCGCCGGCACCGTCTCCGTTCGAGTCGTAGAAGCCGCGGACGAGCACTTCGTAGAAGACCGCACGCTTGAACCACTGAGGGTCTCTACTCTTTGGTGCTTCGCCGAAGGCGCGACGCGAAGCGGGTTCATCGCCTTCCTGCATCCCCTGCTCCACCATTCACCAGCGTGCGGGGGTGACCGTCAAGACGTGCGCGGGGACGGTATGCGGGTCGAGGCGGACGAAGTTGTGCTGGCCCCAGTCGTACTCCGCGCCGGTGAGCAGATCACGGGCGATGAAGTGGTCGTTCCAGTCCAGCCCCAGTGCCGGCAGGTTCAGCGAGGTCCATCCCTCACGCACCGCGTGCGGGTCGGTCGAGCAGACCACCACAATCGTGTCGCCGGTGGCGTCGTCGCGTTTGCTGAAGGCGAGGATCGCGTCGTTGTCGATCCAGTGCAGGCGCAGGTTGGCGAGCCAGTGCAGCGCCGGATGCTCGCGCCGGATCTCGTTGAGCAGCGCGAGCAGCGGGGCCAGCGACCGGCCGTCGGCCAACGCACCGACGAAATCGCGCGGCCGCAACTGGTACTTCTCGCTGTCGAGGTACTCCTCGCTGCCCGGGTGCACCGGCAGGTGTTCGTAGAGTTCGTAGCCGGAGTAGACCCCCCACGACGGCGACAGCATCGAGGCGAGAACCGCGCGGATGCGAAACGCCGCCGGGCCGCCGTGCTGCAGGTACTCGTTGAGGATGTCGGGGGTGTTGACGAAGAAGTTGGGCCGCATGTAGTGCGCGGCGTCGACCAGCTCGGCCATGTACCGCTCGAGCTCGTCCTTCGTATTCCGCCAGGTGAAGTACGTATAGCTCTGGGTGAAACCGATCTTGGCCAGTTCGTGCATCATCGCCGGACGGGTGAACGCCTCGGAGAGGAAGATCACGTCCGGGTGATCCTCCTTCACGTCGGCGAGGAGCCAGTGCCAGAAGTTCAACGGCTTGGTGTGCGGGTTGTCGACTCGGAAGATCTTGATGCCGGCGTCGATCCAGATCTCGAGCACTCGACGGCATTCCTGATAGATGCCGTCCGGGTCGTTGTCGAAGTTGATCGGGTAGATGTCCTGGTACTTCTTCGGCGGGTTCTCGGCGTAGGCGATCGTGCCGTCGGGCTTGGTGGTGAACCACTCCGGATGCTCGCTCACCCAAGGGTGATCGGGCGCCACCTGCAGCGCGAAGTCCAGCGCGACCTCCATGCCCAGCTCGGCGGCGCGGCGCACCAGCGCGGTGAGATCGGCCATCGTGCCGAGCTGGGGGTGGATGGCGTCGTGGCCACCCTCGCGGGAGCCGATCGCCCAGGGCGACCCGACATCCCACGGCGCCGCGACGAGCGAGTTGTTCGCCCCCTTGCGGTTCACCTCACCGATCGGATGGATCGGCGGGAGGTAGGCGATGTCGAAGCCCATGCCGGCGACGTAGTCGAGGTGCTCGGCCGCGTCCTTCAACGTGCCGTGCCGAACCGGCTTGGCGGGCGACTGCGGGTCACCGGCGAGCTGCGCGCCGATCGATCGGGGGAAGAACTCGTACCACGATCCGTACAGCGCACGCGGCCGGTCGACGAAAATCTCGTACCGCTTCGACCGGGTGACCAGCTCGCGCACCGGGTTGTCGTGGACCAGGCTCTGCAAGAACGGGTCGAGCGCGGGGCCGACGCGGTGCGCGAGGTCCAGCGTCGTGTCGCGCAGCGCCGTCGCCGCCGCCACCGCGCGCGGACGATCCTGCTTGGGCAGGGTCTTGGCCAGCCGGTCGAAGAGCCGAGCGCCCGTCTCCAGGTCGTTGACGAGGTCCTCGGCGCCTTGCCCGGCCTCGATCTTCACCGTGACCGCGTGATGCCAGGTGGCGAGTGGATCGCTCCACGCCTCGACGACAAAGCTCCACAAGCCCTGCGCGTCGGGGACGATCGTGGCGTGCCAGCGGTCGGTGCCGGGCGCCCCGGCCGACATTCGCACGAACGGGATGCGCCGCCCGTCGGGCGCGCGCACCGCCAGGTTCGTACCGAGCGCGTCGTGCCCCTCGCGCAAGGCCACCGCCGACACCGGGACGTGCTCGCCGACCACGGCGCGGGCGGGGTGGGCACCAGCAGACACGACCGGGAAGACATCCGTGATACCGAGCCGGCCGACCATGGGTGTCACCGTACCGAGTGCCGGTGTCACCGGATGCCGCGCGGTCACGCTGACCAGCGACTTTGCCCCGCGGTGACACGCTGCGGCGCCCTGGCAGCGTGTCACCGCGGGACAAAGATCGCCAGGAAAGCCGGCCGGCGGCCCGCGACCGGCTACGCTAGCCCGCCGTGAAGGCATTGCGGCGGTTGACCGTGCGGGCCGCGTTCCCGCCCGAGCTGGACCGGCTCGCCGACATCGTCGGCAACCTGCGTTGGTCGTGGCACCCGGACTCACAGGACCTGCTCGAATCGGTCGACCCGGAGCTGTGGCAGGCCTGCGGCCGGGACCCGGGCCGGATGCTCGGCGAGGTGAGCGCCGAGCGGCTGGCGGTACTGGCCCGCGACCGCCGGTTCCTGCGCCGGCTGGGCGACGTGCACGAGGACCTCGTCGAGTACCTCCAGCAGCCGCGCTGGTACCAGCATCGCCAGGCGGCCGGCGAGCACCTGCCCGCGTGCATCGCCTACTTCTCGCCGGAGTTCGGCATCACCGAGGTGCTCCCGCAGTACTCCGGCGGCCTGGGCATCCTGGCCGGCGACCACCTCAAGGCGGCCAGCGACCTCGGCGCGCCGATCATCGGCGTCGGGCTGCTCTACCGCGCCGGGTACTTCCGCCAGTCGCTCTCCCGCGACGGCTGGCAGCTCGAGACATACCCGTCCCTGGACCCGCAAGGCCTGCCGATCAAGTTGCTACAGGACGGAGAGCGCCCGGCGCACGTCACGCTGGCGCTTCCCGAGGGCCGGACGCTGTACGCGCAGGTGTGGGTCGCCCAGATCGGCCGGGTGCCGCTGCTGCTGCTCGACAGCGACATCGAGGAGAACGACACCGCGGCCCGGCAGGTCACCGACCGGCTCTACGGCGGCGGCGCGGACCACCGCCTGCAGCAGGAGCTGCTGCTCGGCATGGGCGGGGTGCGGGCCATCCGCGCGTACTGCGCCGCCACCCGCACCGCCGCGCCGCAGGTGTTTCACACCAACGAGGGACACGCCGGATTCCTCGGCGTCGAGCGCATCCGCGAGCTGGTCGAGCGGGTCGGCCTCAGCTTCGACGAGGCGCTGCAAGCCGTCCGGGCCGGGACCGTCTTCACCACGCACACGCCCGTCGCGGCCGGCATCGACCGCTTCCCGCGCGACCTCGTCGCCACCCATCTCGCCGCGATACCCGGCGTGCCGGTCGAGCCGGTGCTCACCTTGGGGGACGAGGCCGACCCGGGGCTGTTCAACATGGCGCACATGGGCCTGCGGCTCGGGCAGCGGGCCAACGGCGTGTCGCTCCTGCACGGGCGGGTCAGCCGGGAGATGTTCGCCGGGCTCTGGCCGGGCTTCGACTCCTCCGAGGTGCCGATCGGGTCGATCACCAACGGCGTGCACGCGCCGACCTGGATGGCCCCGGAGATGCGCGACATCGCCGAGCGTGACGGCGGTGAGGACGCGCTCTTCGAGGGGGGCGGGTGGAAGGCCGTCGACCGGATCACCGACGCCGAACTGTGCGCGTTGCGCCGCGACCTGCGTGAGCAGCTGGTCGCCGAGATCCGCCAGCGCGTCCGCGCGTCCGGCCGGCAGCGGGGTATGGCCGAGGCCGAACTCGCCTGGGCCTCCTCGGCGTTCGACCCGGACGTGCTCACCATCGGCTTCGCCCGGCGGGTGCCGTCCTACAAGCGGCTGACCCTGATGCTGCGCGACCAGGAGCGGCTGCGCCGGCTGCTGCTGCACCCCGAGCGGCCGGTGCAGATCGTCATCGCCGGTAAGAGCCACCCCGCCGACGAGACCGGCAAGCAGCTGATCGCGCAGATGGTGCGCTTTGCCGACGAGTCGGCGGTGCGGCACCGGATCGCGTTCCTCCCCGACTACGACATCGGGATGGCGCGCCACCTCTACTGGGGCGTGGACGTCTGGCTGAACAACCCGCTGCGGCCGCTGGAGGCGTGCGGCACGTCCGGGATGAAGGCGGCGCTCAACGGCGCGCTGAACCTGTCGATCCGCGACGGCTGGTGGGACGAGTGGTTCGACGGTGAGAACGGCTGGGCGATCCCGTCGGCGGAGGGAGTCACCGACCCGGAGCGCCGCGACGATGTGGAAGCGGCCGCGCTCTACGACCTCATCGAGAACCAGGTCGCGCCGCGCTTCTACGACCGCGACGCGGCCGGGGTCCCCGGACGCTGGATGCAAATGGTGCGCCACACGCTCAAGACCCTGGGGCCGAAGGTCGTCGCGACGCGGATGGTGCGCGAGTACGTCGAACGCCTCTACGCCCCGGCCGCGGCGTCGGCCGCCCGGTTGTCGGCGGCCGGATACCAGTCGGCCAAGTCGCTGGCGCGTTGGCGCGCCACGGTGCTGCACGCCTGGCCCGGGGTGAGCGTCCTGCACGTCGACTCCCAGCTCGACGGCGATCCGCAGCTCGGCGGCACGCTGCACCTGCGCGCCGAGGTGGCCCTGAACGGCCTGCGGGCCAGCGACGTCGACGTCCAGGCCGTGTACGGCGGGGTGGGGGCCGACGACCGGCTGGTCGACGTCTGCACCCTTTCGCTCGCGCTGGACGGGCACACCGACGGGACGAGCCGGTTCGAGGGTGACGTGCCGCTGGCCCGGACCGGCGTGTTCGGCTACACCGTGCGGGTGCTGCCGAAGAGCGAGCTGCTGGCCTCGCCGGCCGAGCTGGGCGTCGTCGCCACTGCCTAGCCCGGGCCTGTCGAGCGACAGTGGGCGCCGGTCAGCCGGCGACGAACCAGATGTGGTGCCGGTTGGGCCGCTCGACCCGGACGGGTAGCTGCGGCGTGGCCAGCGCGTACAGCGTGGACAGCGGCAATCGGCTGCCCCGCCAGGCCCGCGACAGCGTGCGCCGGCCCTGGAGCAGGTGCCCGACGTGGGCGATCCATTCCTGGGCGCGGGTCGCGAAGCCCGGTGAACGCAGCTGGATGGCCGCGTGCCCGCCCGGGCGCAGCACCCGGATCGCCTCGCGCAGGTAGCGCAGCTGTGCCTCGGCGGTCGGGACGTGCTGCAGGGTGATGTAGGAGAAGACCAGGTCGACCGAGGCGTCCTCGCCCGGCAGCCGCCCGTCGCCGGGCACGCGGACCAGTTCCACATTCGGTCGGTCGGCGAGGTTGCGCCGCGCGCCGGCGAGCATCTCTTCGCTGACGTCGGTGGCGATGACGTGACCGGCCAGCTCGGCGAGCCGTCGGGTCATCCGGCCGACGCCGCAGCCGATCTCGAGCACGGTGTCGTCACGGTCTACCTGCACCCCGCAGTAGCGCAGCAGCTCGTCGGTCTCTTGTGCGCCCTGTGCGAAGAACTCGGGGTTCTCGCTGGTGTATGCGGTCGCGATGTACCAGGCGGCGTTGTCTCGCGCCGCGGCGTCCCAGAACTCGGCGGAGTTCCCCGCGCGCCTGCTCACGGTGCCCCGATCGTCTGCAGCTCGGCACCGATCACCGGCGCGAGCCACGTCGCGTAGTACGTGGTGAGGTGGTTGTCGTCGCGGTAGACGAGGTTGTTGCCGACGATGACCGGGCAGCGGGTGGCCGTGCAGAACAGCGGGATGAGGTTCAGGTAGTGCCCGCCGGCCGACTCGGTCGCAGCCTGCTCGGCGCGGATACCGGCGGCGTTCACCGTCGTCGCGCGGTCCAAGGTGCAGGCGGTGGCGTTGCTCACGTGCGCGGACAGACACGTGGGGATGTCTTGCGGCGGCTTGGGGATCGCTCCCATCACGAGCACCTGGACCCCCATCGCCCGGATCTCACGCACCATCGCGCTCATCCCGTCCAGCCACTGCTTGCTGTAGACGGTGAAGTGGTAGCTCGGGTCGTAGTGCCGGGCGACGCCTAGGACGACCAGCGCAGGGTGCTCGGTGCGGATGCGGGCCAGGATCTCCTGCCGCCACTGCTCGCATTCGGTGTAATCGCGGCCGAGGTACGGGCTGAAGATCGGCAGTTCGAGCGGCGGGCAGGTGGTCTTGTTCAGCGACTCGAGCCGCCAATGGTGCGCGGTGGCGATCGCGTCGAACGTCGGCTGCCACTGGGCGGCATGCGAGTCGCCGAAGAGCACGATCCGCTTGGGTGAGGAGGTGTCGGCGTAGGAGCAGTCGCCCTGCACGGTGTCCGTCCAGCTGAGCGCGCACCCGTCGAAGAACGGCGCGGCCTTGTCAATCTGTGCGTTTGCCAGCGGTGGCTGCAGGTTCGGCGGGACGTTGCGGGTGTTCACCGCCTGCGCGATGGCCGCCGCGACCGGCGCCTCGGCGAGCTGCAGCGGGGACGGCGGCTGGGTCGTCCGCGTGCCGGACGGGGCCCGGGCCGCGTGCGTTGCCGGCGGCGCGGAAACCGAAGGAAGCACGATCGGCGCGGCGGCCGGCCCGGCGCCGTGCAGGCTGGGCAGCGCCTGCGCCGAGGCGACCGACGCGAGCAGCGCCGCCACGCTGAGCGTGCCGCCGAAGACGAGGCTGCGGCCGGGACGGGCGCGCAGCGGCCGGGCGAACCGGATCGGGTCCTCGACCATGACGAAGGTGACTCGGGCGAGCACGGCGCTCAGCAGCACGGCGATGAGCCGCTCGCCGAGGTTGAGCGAGTGACCAAACAGCGCCGGAGCCAGGATCAGCACCGGCCAGTGCCAGAGGTACCAGGAGTATGAGGTGCCGCCGATGACCTGCATCGGGCGGCGTCCGAGCAGCACGTGCGCGCCCACCCGCGCGGTCGAGCAGCCCGCCGCGATCACCGCCGCGGTGCCGAGCACCGGCGCGAGCGCGGCCGTCCCGGGGAACGGCGTGCTGCCGGTCATCGCGATGCAGCTCGCCACGATCGTGGCCAGCCCCAGCCAGCCGAGCGGGACGGCGACCCCGTGTGGCAGCCGGCGCAGCGCCGGCACGGCAAGCGCGATCAGGCCGCCGGTTGCGAGCTCCCAGGCGCGGGTCGGCAGCGAGAAGAAGGCCCACGGCGGGTTGCTGGTCGTCCAGTCCAGAGACCAGATGAACGAGCCGACCGCTATCGCGGCGAGCGCGGCGACGACCGGCGCGACCGGTACCCGTCGGCGGTGCCGCCAGGCGAGCCCGGCGAGGAGCACCACCGCGGGCCAGACCAGGTAGAACTGCTCCTCGACGGCGAGCGACCAGTAGTGCAATAGCGACGACGGGGGCGTGCCCTGCGCCAGGTAGTCGGTGCCCTGGATCGCGAAGCGGATGTTCGAGACGTAGAACGCGGACGCCAGGCCGTCCTTGGTGACGCTTCGTGCCTGCAACGGCGGCAGCCAGGCCACCGACGCAACCACGGTGATCACCAGCACGAGCATCGCGGCCGGCAGGAGCCGGCGGGCCCGTCGCGCGTAGAACGCCGGTAAGGAGATCGTGTGGCTGTTCTCGAGCTCTCGCCAGAGCAGTCCGGTGATCAGGAACCCGGAGATCACGAAGAACACGTCGACGCCGACGTATCCACCGCCGATGCCCGGCACCGCTGCGTGGTAGAGGACCACGGCCAGCACCGCGACCGCACGCAGGCCCTCGACGTCGGGGCGGAAGCCGCGTCGGGTTCCCGCGACCGCCGTCTGTTCGTGACGAGCCAAGGGCCGCCTTCCAACAAGGGCGCCGGCTGGCTGAGCCGGCGGCGCAGGCATCGGTCGTACCGCCGCAGGGTAGCGCAGCAACCCTTGCGCAGCCGGCCGCCGACACGGCGCGTCGCCCGAGTCGGCGCTTGCGGCTGAGTCAGCGCCTGAAACTCGGCCACCCGGTCCTTCACCGGGCCCGGGCGGGTACCCATCTCCAGGCTGGCGCCGGCGAAGAGCAGCCGCCGGGGAAGGTGGACGGCACGATCGTTCGTATTCTCTGCGTCAACGAACCGATCGTTCTTTCTTTTCGGAGGTGCGGGATGGCGAACAAGGCGGCGATCAGCCTGTCGACCGGGCTGGAGGACGCGGAGAAGGTCACCGTGGCGTTCCTGGTCGCGGTGGGGGCGGCGGAGACCGGACGCGAGACGATGATGTTCCTGACCAAAGAGGCCGTGCGGCTTGCGCTGACCGGGCTGGCCGTCGGCGTGGCCTGCGACGGCTGCCCGCCGCTGGCGAGCCTCGTGGAGCGCTACGCCTCCGCCGGTGGGCGGTACCTGGTCTGCCCCATCTGCTTCGACGCGAAGGGACTGGACAACAGCGAACTCATCGCCGGTGCGCAACTCGGCGGCACGGTGCCCTTGTGGGAGTGGATCGGCGACGACCCGGCGGTGACCTTCAGCTACTGATCGCACGGTCGCTGCCGCACGGTATTCCATCGCCGGTCGGCGCGGGCCAAGGTGTACGCATGACGGCTACGCAGGAATCCGGCATCCGCGGCCTCGAGATCCGTTCGATCGACTATGTGCCGCTCGACGAGCGGCACGGCAAGCTCTGGCACCTCGGGCCGTTGTGGTTCATGTCCAACGCGCAGCTCGCCACGTTGGCGGTCGGCCTGATCAGCATCACGGAGGGCGGCACGCTGTGGTGGTCGATCATCGCGATCGTCGCCGGCATCCTGATCGGCACGCTGTTCATGGCGTTCCACTCGGCGCAGGGCCCGCAGCTCGGCTTGCCGCAGATGATCCAGTCACGGCCGCAGTTCGGCTACGTCGGCGCCTTGCTCGTCTGGGCGTTCGCGTACCTGCAGTACGCCGGGTTCAACATCTTCAACAGCATCCTCGGTGCCGACGCGATGCATGCGACGGTGCACGGCAGCACGAAGCTGTGGATCGTGATCGTCACCGTGGTCGCGTTCGTGATCGCGCTCGTCGGCTACGACATCATCCACCGCGCCGAGCAGACGCTGACCTACCTCATGCTGGTGATCTTCGGTATCTTCACCGCCGGGCTGTTCTTCCTGCACTACCCGCACGGCACATTCGATCTCGGCACGTTCCACGTGGCGCCCTTCCTTGCGCAGTTCGGCGTGGTGGCCGGTTACCAGATCAGCTGGGCGATCTACGTTTCGGACTACTCGCGGTACCTGCCGCCGAGCGTGACTGTGCGCAAGACGTTCTACTGGACGTACTGGGGCTCGGCGTTCGGCGGCGCCTGGATGATGATCGTCGGAAGCGTCCTGGCGGCGTGGGCGGGCGCCAAGTTCTCCGGCACCGCCATTCCCGAGATCAAGTCCGCCGGCGACCACGTGTTCAGCGGCTTCGGCACGGCCGTGCTGATCCTGGCCGCGCTGGGCCTGGTGTCGGTCACCGCCCTGAACATGTACGGCGGCTCGCTGACGCTGATCAGCGCGATCGACTCGATCAAGCGGGTGCGGCCGACGCTGCTCATCCGGATCGTCACCGTCGGGCTTACGGCTGTGCTGTCACTCATCGGCGCGCTCGCTGCGACGAAGAACTTCCTCGGCAATTTCAACAACTTCCTGCTGCTGATCCTCTACCTGTTCATCCCGTGGACAGCGGTCAACCTGGTCGACTACTACATCGTGCGGCGCGGGCACTACGCCATCGCCGAGATCTTCAACCCGCACGGCATGTACGGCCGCTGGGGCTGGCGCGGCGTCACGGCTTACGTGCTGGGCTTCGCCGCGATGGTTCCGTTCTTCAACGTGAGCGGTGCGGCGGGGACGCTGTTCGAGGGACCGGTGGCACGCTCGCTGAACGGTGCCGACATCTCCTTCTTCGTCGGCCTGCCAGTCGCCGCGGTCCTGTACTGGCTGTTCAGCCGCTCGATCGACCTTGTGGCGGAGACGCGCATCGCTGCGTCGGAGGCGGCCGAGCTGGAAAGGGTCGCGCACGCGCACCGCGAACCCTGAGCTTAGTCGCTGGTTGCCACGGGCGCACCTCGGCCGACGCGCACCTGTCAGAACGGCGGCCGGTCAGCGTTCGCGTCGCCAGTGTGGTCGACGGGCAGGGGTGGCGGGGTGGATCGGTAGGTGTGGCCGGTGGGGCTGGTCCAGTTCGAGATGCGGGTGTGCGGGTCGCGGTGCACCGACCAGCCGGCTTCGTGCTTGGCCCGGTGATGTCGCCGGCACAGTGCGGCCAGGTTTGGTTCCGCGGTGCGCCCGCCGTCGTCGTAGGGCGCCTCGTGGTCAAGGTCGCAGCGGTGCGCCGGGAGGGCGCAGCCGGGGAACGTACACGTCTGGTCTCGGGCGATGACGAAGTCGGCCAGATCGGCCGGCGGCCGGTAGGTGCTGCGGGCGTAGTCGAGCAGCGCCCCGGACAGCGGGTCGGTGACCAGCCGCCGCCAGGTGCCGGTGGGGTCGGCGGCGATCCGCCGCGCCACGGCGGCGGGGATGGGGCCGTACCCGGCCAGCTCGCCGGGCTGCTCGTCGCAGCCGAGCAGGGTGGACAGCGCCACGGTGACCTGGATGCACGGGCGCAGTCCCTGCGAGCGGGGCAGCAGCGGGTCGTGCAGCGCCGCGACACCGAGATCGACCAGCGCGTCGGCGCGGCGCTGCTCGGCGCTGCGCTCGTCGCCGCGGGCGGTCTCGGCGGCCAGCGCGGTCACCGCGGCGATGATCGTGGCGGCGCCTTCGGCGGGCAGCAGCGCCCACAGCTCGGCCATCCCGTCGCCGACCGGGCGCAGGCTCACCCGCCGCCGCGCCATGCCCTCCGCCCGGCGCTGCTCGGCCCGGCGCGCGTCGGCGGTCGCCACGGCGCGGGCGACGGCGCGGCGAAACGCCGGCAGGGTCTGCTCGGCTGCCTTGTCCAGCACCGCCGCCTCCACGGCCGTCGCGGCGGACTGGTCCAGCCCGGCCACCGCCTCGGCCAGGGTCTCCGCGTGCCGCAGGCTGATCGCACCGTCCTCGAGCTTCCGTAAGGTGGCGGGCAGGCGGTGCACCAGATCATGGGCCACAACCAGCCGGGCCTGCGCGGACCCGGCCGGCAGCCGCAGCGCGCAGGCCACCTCCTCGCGCACCCAGCCGCGCTCCAACGCACCGAGCGCATCATGCGGATCGTCCGGGGTGAGCGGGTCGGCCAGCATCCCGGCCAGCAGCCGCTGCTGCACCCCGGCCAGCCAGGCCAACTGCTTTTCGATGGCTACCAGCGCATCCACCCGCCCCGCCGCCGACAGCGCGCTCGGATCGAGCAGCCGCAGCGCCGCACCATCCGCCCCACCCGGGCGCAACCCGGCCAGGTAAGCCGCCGCCGCGTCCGGCGCGTCGAAGATCTCCGCCTCGGTCAGCGGCGGCGGCTCTCGATCAGTCACCATTGCTTCAAACATGTGTTCGAGTCTAGTGGAAGTGGCAAACCACCGCAAGGCAAATTGCCCAGTAAACTAAGGGCTTCGTCGAATTGGTGCGAGCGTGCAGCGGACCTGGACTGGATCGCCACCCAACTCAAGACAGGCTGCATAAGCGCTTCGGCTCAGCGGCAGACCCGCAGCAGGAACGTACTGCGCGCAGCAAGGTCTAGCACCGCACCACCCGACAGCGGTCCGGCCGAAGGATCCGGCAGACCCGAGACCCGCGACGTGTCGACGACCGTCGTATACGCCGACGCCCAAGGCGACGAGGGCAGGGTGAACGACACGGCGTCGTCACCGGAATGCACAAGCAGCAAGTAGGAGTCGTCGATGATCAGTTCGCCGCGCGGGCCGCGGTGACGCAGCCCCCGCCCGTCGAGGTACATGCCCAACGTCCGCAAGGAGTCGGAGAACCAATCGGCATCGCTGAGCTCTCGGCCGGACGGATGGAACCAGGCGAGATCCTTGCATCCGTCGCCGCCGGGCACCGATCGCCCCGCGAAGAAGGCCCGCTGGCGTAGTACCGGCGATGCGCGCCGCAGGGCGATTAACCGGCGGGTCAACTCCGTCAGGTCGGAGGCAGCCGCTGAGGGATCCCAGCAGACCCACGACGTCTCGTTGTCCTGGACGTACGCATTGTTGTTGCCCAGCTGGGTCCGCCACCGCTCGTCGCCGGCGAGCAGCATCGGCACACCGGTCGACAGGAGCAGCGTCACCAACAGGTTGCGCGCTTGCCGCAGCCGCAGCTCGACCACCGCATCCGGCGCGGGATCCCCCTCGACGCCGCAGTTGTAGGAGCGGTTGTCGTCGGTGCCGTCGCAGTTCTGCTCGCCGTTGGCCTTGTTGTCCTTGCGCTCGTAGGAAACCAGGTCGCGCAGGGTGAACCCGTCGTGCGCGGTGACGAAGTTGATCGATGCGAACGGTGACCGCCCGTCGTCGGCGTAGAGGTCCGACGAGCCGGAGAGGCGATAGGCGAGGTCACGCACGCCGCCGGAGCCGTGTGCCCAGAATGAGCGCACGGTGTCGCGGTAGCGGCCGTTCCACTCCGTCCACAACGGCGGGAACTCACCGACCTGGTAGCCGCCCTTCCCGACGTCCCATGGCTCGGCGATGAGTTTCGCCCGGGATATCAAGGGGTCCTGGTGGATGGTGTCGAAAAACGCCGACAGCTTGTCGACGTCGTGCAGCGATCGCGCGAGCGCAGATGCGAGGTCGAAGCGGAACCCGTCGACATGCATCTCGGTCAGCCAGTAGCGCAGCGAGTCGGTGATCAGCTGCAGCGGGAACGGCAGCCGCGGGTCGAAGGTGTTCTTGCATCCGGTGTAGTCGACGTAGCGCGACGGGTCGCCGTCGGCGAGCCGGTAGTACGCGGCGTTGTCGATGCCGCGGAACGACAACACCGGCCCATCGGGCCTCCCCTCGGGCGTGTGGTTGTAGACCACGTCGAGGATCACCTCGATGCCGGCACGGTGCAGCGAGCGCACCATCGCCTTGAACTCGCGTACGGCATCTCCAGCATCCCCGCTCCGCCGCGACGCGTACGCCTCGTGCGGGGCGAAGAAGCCCAGCGAGTTGTACCCCCAGTAGTTGCGCATGCCACGGCGCTGGAGCTGCGGTTCGGAGACGAAGTGGTGCACCGGCATCAGCTCTACCGCGGTGACGCCCAGGGATCGCAGGTACTCCACCGCGGCCGGATGAGCCAGCCCGGCGTACGTGCCGCGCAGCTCCGGCGGAATGTCCGGGTGCAGCCGGGTGAAACCGCGCACGTGCAGCTCGTAGATCACCGTGTCGTCCCACGGGACGTGTGGCCGCTGGTCGTCACCCCACGGGAACGCGCCGTGGACGATCACCGAACGCGGCACGTACGGCGCGGAGTCCTCGGCGCTGTCACCGTAGACGGCGGGATGGTCGACGAAGTCGCCCTCGATGGCGCGCGCGTACGGGTCGACGAGCAGCTTCGCGGGATTGTGCAGCAGGCCGCGTGCCGGATTCCGCGGTCCATCCACGCGGAACCCGTACCGCTGCCCGGGCCCCACCTCGGGCAGGTACCCGTGCCAGATCCGGTAGGTGACGTCGTCGAGCGGGATGCGTGTCTCGCGCCCGTCCTCGTCGAACAGGCAGACGCTGACGGCGGTGGCCGTCGACGACCAGAGCGCGAAATTGGTGCCCTCACCGTCCCAGCTGGCGCCGAGCGGGAACGGGCTGCCCGGCCAGGCCCGATCCAGGCGGGCGGCCAAGGCGGCGACGAGCTCCTCAGGACGCATTGTGCCGGACTGTAACCGACCGATTCCGGTGCTGTTTGATAGGTGCCGTGGCCGAGATCAACCCCGACGCGGTCCTCCAGTTCAGCGGCGTCACGGTCCGGCGTGGTCAGAAGGTCCTGCTCGATTCGATCGACTGGACCGTCGAGGAGGACGAGCGGTGGGCCATTCTCGGGCCGAACGGCGCTGGCAAGACGACCCTGCTGCAGATCGCAGCGGCGTTGCTGCACCCGACCAGCGGGACGGCGTACGTACTCGGCGAGCGGCTCGGCGCGGTGGACGTGTTCGAGCTCCGTCCGCGGATCGGCTTCTCGTCGGCCGCGCTGGCACAGCGGATCCCGTCGAGCGAGCGGGTCGTCGACGTCGTGGTCAGCGCCGGGTACTCGGTGTTGGGGCGCTGGCGGGAGGCGTACGGGCGGCTGGACGTCCGCCGCGCGGGCAGGCTGCTGGACCGGCTCGGTGTCGGCCCGCTCGCCGAACGGCTCTACGGCACGCTGAGCGAGGGGGAGCGCAAGCGCGTGCAGATCGCCCGCGCGCTGATGACCGATCCGGAGCTGCTGCTCCTGGACGAGCCGGCCGCCGGGATGGACCTCGGCGGCCGGGAGGACCTGGTACGGCGGCTCGCCCGGCTCAACGACGACCCGGAGGCGCCCACGTCGGTGCTGGTGACCCACCACGTCGAGGAGATTCCGCAGGGGATCACGCACGCCATGCTGCTCCGCGAGGCCCGCGTCGTCGCTGCTGGCCTGGTCCGTGAAGTGCTGACCGGCGAGAACCTATCCGCGACCTTCGCCATGCCGATCGAGGTGTGGCGCCAGGACGGCCGCTGGTTCGCCCGTGCCGACGTCGCACCGTAGGCTCTGCGGCGTTCGGCTGCGAGAGATCCGGCTGCGAGAAGGGCGCGTGACATGGCGGAGTTGGTGACGGTCGAGACCGACGGCGCGGTGGCGACCATCCGCCTGAACCGTCCGCCGATGAACGCGCTCAACACCCAACTGCAGGAGGAACTGCGCGACGCGGCCGCGCAGCTGTGCGCCGACCGCAGGGTTCGCGCGGTCGTCATCTACGGCGGCGAGAAGGTGTTCGCCGCCGGCGCGGACGTCAAGGAGTTCGCGACGATGAGCCACGCCGACATGGTCCGTGACGCGCACCGGCTCTCCTCGTCGCTCGACGCGATCGCGCGCATGCCCAAGCCGGTGATCGCCGCGGTGACCGGCTATGCGCTGGGCGGAGGCTGCGAGCTGGCGCTGACCGCCGATTTCCGGGTCAGCGCCGACAACGCCAGGTGGGGCCAGCCGGAGATCCTGCTCGGCATCATCCCCGGCGCCGGCGGCACCCAGCGGCTGCCGCGGCTGATCGGCCCGGCGCTGGCCAAGGACATCGTCTACACCGGGCGTTTCGTCGACGCGGACGAGGCGCTGCGGATCGGCCTGGTCGACGTCGTCGTGCCCGCCGCTGAGGTGTATCCGAAGGCACGGCAGATGGCAGATCGGTACGCCGGCGGGCCGGCACTCGCGCTCGCCGCCGCGAAGGCGGCCATCGACGGCGGCATGGACACCGATCTCGGCACCGGGCTGCGGCTCGAGTCGCACCTGTTCGCCTCGCTGTTCGCGACCGACGACCGCACGGCCGGCATGGCCTCGTTCATCGAGAGCGGGCCGGGCAAGGCCACGTTCAGCGGGAACTGACCGGACGCCCCCGTGATCACGACCGTGCTGTTCGACCTGGACGGGACGCTGTCGGACTCCGCACCGGGGATCATCGGGTCGCTGCGGCGCGCGTTCACCGACGCCGGCGTGGCGCCGCTGTCGGATGAAGCAGCACGGCCGCTGCTCGGACCGCCGTTCTACGAGTCGCTGCCGCCGATCGTCGGCACCGACCTGCTGCCCACGATCATCGACCGGTACCGGGTGCACTACGCGAGCGCGAAGTTCGACACCAGCGCCTACGACGGCATCCGTGACGTCCTCGCCGACTTGCGGCGGCGCGGCGTGAGGATGGCCCTGGCCACTAGCAAGCCCGAAGTCTCGGCGCGGCCGATCGTCGAGCATCTCGACCTGGCCGGGTTCTTCGTCACGATCGGCGGCGACACGCCGGACGGTGGCCGCGGGACGAAGGCGCTCGTGATCGGCGAGGTGCTGAGCCGGCTCGGTGGCCCCGATCCGGCCACCGTGCTGATGGTCGGCGACCGCGCACACGACGTGATCGGCGCAGCAGCACACGGCATCCAGTGCCTTGGCGCGGGATGGGGCTACGCGCTGCCCGGCGAGCTCCCCGCCGCCGGTGCCGTCGAAGTCTTCGCCGCGCCGCGCGACCTGCTGGCCGCGCACGACCGTTTGCTGGCCGGGGAACCCCATGCGGCGAGCGCCTGAGCCGCGCGGCGCGAGCGCCCCGCGTCGCGCGGAGTCGCCGATGAAGGACGTCGACCGCAGTTCGCGCGCCCTACGCGCCTGGGCGGACGAGGCCATGCGGCGGGTGGAGGCGGACGCCAACCGCTCGGCCGACACCCACCTCGTGCCGTTCCCGCTGCCGCCGGTGTGGAACGTCTACCTCTACCTGAAGGACGAGTCGACGCACCCGACCGGGTCGCTCAAGCATCGCCTGGCCCGGTCGCTGTTCCTTTACGCCTTGTGCAACGGGCAGATCCGTGAGGGGAGCACCGTCGTCGAGGCGTCGTCGGGCTCCACCGCGATCAGCGAGGCGTACTTCGCCCGGATGCTCGGCCTGCCGTTCGTCGCCGTCATGCCACGTTCGACCAGCACGGAGAAGGTGGCGCTGATCGAGCGCGAGGGCGGCCGCTGCCACCTCGTCGACGACCCGACGACCGTCTACGCCGAGGCCGCCCGGCTGGCCCGCGACTGTGCAGGTCACTACCTCGACCAGTTCACCTACGCCGAGCGGGCGACGGACTGGCGCGGCAACAACAACATCGCGGAGTCGATCTTCGAGCAGATGGCGCTGGAGCGGTTCCCCGTGCCGCGCTGGGTTGTCGTCGGCGCGGGCACAGGCGGCACGAGCGCGACCATCGGCCGGTATGTGCGTTACCGGCGCTACGACACGTCGTTGGCGGTCGTCGACCCGGAGAGCTCCGCGTTCTTCCCCGGCTGGTGCGAGGACGACCCGGCCCACGTGACCGGCTGTGGCTCGCGGATCGAGGGCATCGGCCGGCCGCGGGTCGAGCCGAGCTTCCTGCCCGGGGTCGTCGACCGGATGATCTCGGTGCCGGACGCCGCCTCGATCGCGATGATCCGGGTGGTCGAGCCGCTGCTGGGCCGCCGCGTCGGCGCCTCCACCGGCACCAACCTGTGCGGAGCGCTGCGGATCGCCTGCGAGCTTCGCGCGGCCGGCGCGACGGGCAGCATCGTCACGCTGCTCTGCGACGGCGGCGAGCGGTACGCGCACACCTACTTCAGCGACGAGTGGCTCACCGAGCACCGGCTCGACATCGGGCCGTACCGCGCGATGATCGAGCGGGTGCTGGCGACCGGCGAGTGGCCTGCGTGACCGCCGGCGCCAGCTCAGCGGAGGCTCGGGGATGATGCACCGGTGGAACGGGCACGAGCGCGCCGACGGACCGGCCTCGCCGCGATCGTCCTGCTGCTCGGCGCGGCCCTCGCCGGCGGGCTGTACCGGGTAGCCGACGCCGCCGAGCACCACGCCTACAACAGCGGCGCGCTGCCTGCCGCGAGCTACCAGCTGACCGAGGGGCGCACCTACCAGATCTCGACCCCCGGCGGCCTCGCCGACCTGACCCGCCGGCACGTCGACGTCGCGGCACCGGCGTGTACCTGGTCGACCGGCACCGCTGCGAGCCAGCACCTGCGGGTCACCGCGCTCGGCAGTGACGCCAAGGCGAATCACGTCGTGGCTACGTTCGTCGCTCCCGCCGGCGGCCCGGTGCGCATCGCCTGCGCCGGCTGGGGCCCGGTGATGGTCGACGACGCCGACAGTGCGACCTGGGACGTCGCCGGGCTGCTTCTCGTCGTGACGGTGATCCTGCTGACCGCTGGCACGGCAGTCGGCCTCGGGGCGCTGTATCGCCATTCGACCCAGCGGCAACCGGGTGGCGCCAGCGCGTGGCAACCTAGCAACCGGGCCGCGCGACGCTAGCGTCGAGCGACATGGCGGCCGGAGGCGGCGGGTCGGCGGGAGCGCCGGACGAGCGGATCGGTCTGATCTGGTCGCTGGCGCAGGGCGCGCTGGCCGCGCAGTTCCGCTCGATCGACGAGCTGCGCGCGCGGGTCGGCGTCCTCATCCTGGGAGCAAGCACCGGAACCGCGTTCCTCGCCGCGCAGGGCCTGGCCCGGGCGCAGGGCCTGCCGGCCGGTGCGTGGCTCGCGATCGGCGCGTCGGTGCTGCTGATCGTCACCTGCGCCTACATCCTGCTGCCGCGCGAGTGGGCCGGGCAGTCGGTGAACGCCGACTCGCTGCTGCGCGACATCGACGCGGACGCGGGGATGACCCTCGACGATCTGCAGCGCCGGCTGGCCCGGTTCGCGCAGGGACACGTCGCGGCGAACGAGTCGCGCCTGGCACAGCTCTACCACGCCTACACCGTCGCGCTGGCGTTGCTGTGCCTGGACTTCGCCGGCTGGTTCTGGGTGCTGGCCGCGGGCTGACCGCAGCGGCCGGCTGCCCGGCACCCGACAGCCGCCTGGGCGGCGGCGCGTGGGATGCTCGGCGCACGAGAACCCGTACGGGAACCGAAACCCGAAAGGCCTTCTGACAGATGAACATCGTGGTACTGGTGAAGCAGGTGCCCGACACCGAGGCCGAGCGCAGGCTCGACCCCGCCGACAAGACTCTCGATCGCGCCTCGGTCGACGCAGTGATCAACGAGATCGACGAGTACGCGATCGAAGAGGGACTGCGGCTGAAGGAGGCGCACGGCGGGGAGGTGACGATCCTGACGGTTGGGCCGGATCGGGCCACCGAGTCGATCCGTAAGGCGCTGTCGATGGGCGCCGACAAGGCGGTGCACATCTCCGACGAGGCGTTGCACGGGTCATGCGCGATCCAGACGGCGAAGGTGATCGCCACGGCGCTCGGCACACTCGAATGGGACGTCGCGATCGCGGGCTCCGAAGCGACCGACACTCGGCTGTCCGTGCTGCCGGCACTGCTCGCCGAAGTGCTCGGCGTCGCGCAACTCTCGCACGCCCGCAAGGTCACCGTGGACGGCTCGACGGTCACGATCGAGCGAGTCAGCGACTCCGGCTACGACGTGGTGCAGGGCTCGACGCCGGCGGTGATCAGCGTGGTCGAGAAGATCAACGACCCGCGTTACCCGTCGTTCAAGGGCATCATGGCGGCCAAGAGCAAGCCGGTGCAGACACTCACCGTCGCCGACCTCGGCCTTTCGGCGGAGGAGGTAGGACTGGCCAACGCCACCAGCCAGGTGCTCTCCTTCGAACTGGCTCCGCCGCGTGCCGCCGGGCAGGTCGTCAAGGACGAAGGCGACGGCGGCGTTAAGATCGCCGAGTTCCTCGCGTCGAAGAAGCTGGTCTGAGGGGATTTCGACATGGCAGAGGTTCTCGTCCTGGTCGACGCCGCCGACAACACGATCCGCAAGACGACGCTGGAGCTGCTGACGGCGGCCCGTGCGCTCGGCGAGCCGTCCGCGGTGGTGATCGGCGCGTCCGGTACCGCCGAGCCACTGATGGCAACCCTCGGCGAATACGGCGCGGCGAAGGTGTACGTGGTCGAGGGGGACGACTTCGACGGTTACCTCATCGCGCCGAAGGCCGAGGCGCTCGCCGCGATCGTCGAGCAGGCCTCACCGGCCGCGGTGCTCGTCTCGTCCACACCGGAGAACAAGGAGATCGCGGCCCGGCTCGCGCTCAAGATCGGTTCCGGGATCCTCACCGACGCGGTCGGCATCACCGCCGACGGCACGGCGACACAGTCGATCTTCGGCGGCGCGATCACGGTCAGCTCGAAGGTCGCCGCCGGTGTGCCGGTCGTGACCCTGCGGGCGAACTCGGTCACGCCCGAGCCGGCGCCGGCGGCCGCCGAGCAGGTGCCGGTCTCGGTGAGCGTCTCGGACCCCGCGAAGGCCGCACAGGTCCTCGACCGGGTGGTCGAGGAGCGCGGCACCCGCCCGTCGCTGACGGATGCCTCGGTGATCGTCTCCGGCGGTCGGGGAATGGGCGGTGCCGAGAACTTCGCGATCATCGAGAAGCTCGCCGACACCCTCGGCGCCGCGGTCGGCGCGTCCCGCGCGGCGACCGACGCCGGATGGGTGCCGCACCAGATGCAGGTGGGGCAGACCGGCGTCACCGTCTCACCGCAGCTCTACGTCGCGGTCGGCATCTCCGGGGCGATCCAGCACCGGGCCGGCATGCAGACGTCCAAGACGATCGTCGCCATCAACAAGGACCCGGAGGCGCCGATCTTCGAGCTCGCCGACTTCGGCGTGGTGGGCGACCTGTTTCAGGTCGTGCCGCAGCTCGCCGAGGAGCTCGCCAAGCGCAAGGGCTGAGGCGTGCGAGATCAACAGTTGATCACGGACGCTGACGGACATCAGACGTTGAGCAGCAGGACACCGCCCGCGACCAGCACCGTCGCGACGACGCGCCACCGGCCGAACGCCTCGTTGAACACCAGCGCGCCGATCGCGGCGCCGATGACCACGCTCGTCTCGCGCAGCGCGGCGACCGGTCCGAGCGCGCCGTGGGCTTGCGCCCACAGCACCAGCCCGTACGCCGCCAGCGAGAGCGCGCCGGCGGCCAGCCCGACGCTCAGGTGCGGCCGCGCGTCCCGCCAGAGCCGGTTCCGGCGGAGGGCCAGCACCGCGAGGGGCAGGACGGGACCCTGCGCGAGGAACAGCCAGCCGGTGTAGCCGGCGACGCTGGCCGAGTGCCGCACGCCGAGCCCGTCGACCGTGCTGTAGGCGGCGATGGTCACGCCGGTGAGCAGCGCGGCCACGATGGCCGGCAGCTGGACCCGCGTTGGCACACCCGCGGAGAACACCAGGCAGGCCAGCCCCGCAGAGATCTGGGCCATGCCGAGCAGCCCGACCGCGGAGAGGCGCTCGCCGGCGAAGGCGGCCGCTGCGATCGCCACCAGCCACGGCGACGTGCCCCGAGCCAGCGGATAGACCTGGCCGAACTCGCCGATCCGGTAGCAGCGCATGAGCAGCAGGTTGTAGCCGACCTGGAGCACGGCCGACGTGGCGAGATAGGGCCAGCTCGCCGTCGCCGGCGGTGCGGCCAGCAGCACGATGACCACGGCGCAGGCGGTCTCGGCGACGCCGATGAGCGCGAACCCGATCAGCTTGTCGGCGATCGAGTGCGCGATCGCGTTCCAGGTGGCGTGCAGCACCGCCGAGACCAGAACAGCGCCGACGACCGCCGCGGATATCGAGGCATGCGCGGCGCTCACTGCTCGCTCCGCAAGCGTCGCTCGGCGGCGGTCACCCGCGAAAGCTACCGGCGGTAGGAGAGCCCCCACCCCCACGGGTACAGCGGCTGCGCCGGGTTGCCCGCCACCGGGACGGTCACCGGCAGGTGCCCGGTCGGGTTGGCGCCGAAGAGCACGTCGGCCACCGACTGCAGCGTGTTGGGCTGGTAGCCGTACGCGCCGATGAACGCCGGCACCGACGGGAAGTAGGCGACGTCGTACGGCGTGGCGAGCGCCACCGCGATCACCGGCTTGCCGGTGGCGATCAGCGCGTGCACGAGCTGCTGCTGGCCAGGATCGCCCCATGCGCTGTTCGTCGTCACCACGACGATGTCGTTCTGCTTCGCGGCCGCCACCGCGGCGGCGATGAGGGCCGAGCTCGGGCTGCCGCCGGTGTACACCAGCTGTGTCGTGACGCCGTGCGCCGCGATGTCGTTGGCCAGGGTCTGCGTCGAACTAGACCCCCAGCCGGTTACCAGCACGTGCTCGCCCGAGCCGTTCGCCAGCGGCAGCGTGTGATCCTCGTTCCTCACCAGGGTGATCGAGTGGCGGGCGACGCCGGCCATCGTCGCCAGCTGCGCGGGCGTGCCGACGCGGGAGGCGATCTGCGAGGTGTCGACGTACGGGTCGGTGAACAGGCCGAGCTTGTACTTCAGAGTGAGGATGCGCCGCACGGACTGGTCGATTCGTGCCTCGCTGATGGTGCCGTTCTGCACCGCCTGCAGGACCGCGTTGAACGAGTCGGTCAGGCTGTCGGGCATCAACAGCTCGTCGTCGCCGGCCTCGATCGCGTCGACGGCCCGTTGCGGCGACGGGATGTTCTCCAGCGCCGTGGCGCTGAGCGCATCGGTGGTCACCACGCCGTTGTAGTGCAACTCGCCGCGCAGCAGGCCGGTGACGATCGGTTCGGACATGCTCGCCGGCGCGCCGGACGGGTCCAGGGCCGGGGCCACGATGTGCGCCGCCATGATCACGTCGATGCCGGATGCGATCGCCGCCCGGAACGGCGGCAGGTCGTTGCGCTCGAACTGGGCGCGGGTCTCGTCGGTGACCGCGATGCCGGTGTCGGTGTTCACGGTCGTGCTGCCCAGTCCGGGGAAGTGCTTGGCGGTCGCGCCCTCACCGGCACCGAGCTGGAAGCCGAGCACGGACGTGGCGGTGAGCGCCGAGACCATCGCCGGGTTGTCGCCGAACGAGCGCGGCCCGTCGGCGGTGTTGGCCGGGTTGGTGTTCACGTCGACAACGGGCGCGTTGTCGACGTTGATGCCCATCGCCCGCAGCTGCTGGCCGCTCGCCTGCGCGTCGCGGAACGCGTCGATCGGCGAGAACGTCGCGCCGGTGGCCATCTCACCGGGTGACACGGCTGCGGGTGCGCCGATGCGGACGACGTTGCCGCCCTCCTGGTCAGTGTTGATGATCAACGGGATCGCCGGCTGCTGCGCCATCGCCGCGTGCTGCAGCCCGTTGGAGAGCCCGCCGATCTGCTGCGGGGTCTGCAGGTTGCTCGTCCAGGCGAAGTAGATGATCCCGCCGAGGTGGTATTCCGCGATCAGCTGCGCGCCGTTGTCGACGCCGTACAGCGCCTGGTTCTGCGACGTGTACGCCGGATCCTCGGTGGTCGCGGTGTCGCCGTAGACGTAGGTGACGAACAGCTGGCCGATCTTCTGCGGCAGCGTCATGGCCGCGAGGGCCGCGTCGACCTGCCGGGCGATGCGGTCACTCGCCGTGCCGGCCGGGGCTGCGCTGGCAGGCGTAGCCACGGCGAAGGACACCGCGACCGCGACGACCGCGGCCAGCGCGAGAACGGTGCGTCGACGGGATCGTGCGGGGATGGCCATTCGCTCCTCCTGCGTGCCGCGGGCGATAACGCCCGCTGCCCGCCTCGCCGGCTGTGCGCCACCCCCTGCGCGGCCGACGTGGCTGCCGATGTGGTGTAGACCACTTGCCTGCAAACTGGTCTACACCAGCGCCGGTCCGCGCGGCAAGAGCTGCCGCGGACGCGATCAGCGGCCGGCGCGGAGGATGTCGCGGGTGAGCTCCATCTGCCCGCGGTGCTGGGCCAGCTCCTCGTACACGTGCAACAGCGCGCCGCCCTGTGTCCGGCCCAGCGGCAGCGAGGCGTCCTGCGCAGCGACGCTGCCGCGTGGCGGCGCGGACGGGTCCAGACCGGTGAGATCAGCGGCCAGCTGCGCGCGGGCGGCGCGCACCCGTTCGACCAGCTCGGCGACCGATCCCGTCGCGCGGAACTCCGCCGGGCGGTCGCGGTGCACGGTGCGCCCGGCCACCACGTGCCCGGCCCAGTACTCCATGACGCCCAGGCAGTGGGTGAGGATCGCGTACGGCGAGTTCGCTCCGGGAAGGTCGGGCCGGCGGTTCGCCAGCTCGTCGCCGAGCTCGTCGACGATCGTCACCATCCCGTCGAGCGCGTCGTCCAGGTAGCTGAGGTAGTCCTCGACCGATATCACCGGGACAGCATCGCGCACGCGGCCCCGGACGCGGGGGCAGAATCGGCGATGCACCGACTCATGCGACGAGGGAGCCGATGACGCGCACGATGTGGCGGTGGACGGTCGCCTTGACGATCCTCTTCGCGGCCGATCTCGCGGCATCCGTGCACGCCTACCTGACCTGGCACAAAAGCCCCAACGGGCCGACCGTCATGACGCTGGGTCAGCTGCTCGGCTTCGCGTCCTCGGCGACGCTGCTGGTGGTGATCTTGATGATCGTCGGCACCGGGATACGCGACAGCCTCCGACGGCGCCGTTTCGACCGGATATTGCGCCCGCCCAGACCGTAGACTTGGCCGGCGATGCCCTACCTCGATCATGCGGCGACCACGCCGATGCTGCCCGGAGCCATCGAGGCCGTCACCGCGGCGATGGCCGAGGTCGGCAACCCGTCCTCGCTGCACGGCTCCGGTCGCCGGGCGCGTCGGCGGGTCGAGGAGTCGCGCGAACAGCTCGCTGCCGCGGTCGGCGCCCGCCCGTCCGAAGTGATCTTCACGGCCGGCGGCACCGAGGCCGACAACCTTGCTGTGAAGGGCATGTTCTGGGCTCGCCGGGGAGCAGACCCGCGCCGCCGCCGGGTGCTGGCCAGCGCGGTCGAGCACCACGCGGTGCTCGACGCCGTCGAGTGGCTGGGGGCGCACGAGGGCACGGCGGTCAGCTGGCTGCCGGTCGACGGCTACGGCATGGTCGCGCCGGACACGCTGCGCGACGCGCTGCGTGACGCCCCCGACGCGGCGGCGCTCGTCACGATCATGTGGGCGAACAACGAGGTCGGCACGATCGAGCCGGTGTACGAGCTCGCCCAGATTGCGCACGAGTACGGCGTGCCGTTGCACACCGACGCGGTGCAGGCCGTCGGCGCGGTTCCGGTCGACTTCGCCGAGAGCGGCGCCGACGCGCTGACGCTGGCGGGGCACAAGATCGGCGGCCCGTTCGGGTCGGGCGCTGTGCTGCTGCGCCGCGACGCGGCATGCGTGCCGCTGCTGCACGGCGGCGGCCAGGAGCGTGACGTGCGGTCCGGCACGATCGACGCCCCGGGTGCGGTCGGGCTGGCGTACGCGGTTGCCGACGCGGTGCGCCGCCAGCCGGCCGAGGGCCGCCGGCTGGACGCGCTGCGCCGCCGGCTGGTCGACGGCGTGCGGGGCGTCGTCGACGACGTGTTGGTGAACGGGCATCCGGTCGAGCACCTGCCCGGCATCGCGCACCTGTCGTTCCCCGGCTGCGAGGGCGACTCGCTGCTCATGCTGCTCGACGCGCGCGGCATCGAATGCTCGACCGGGTCGGCGTGCTCGGCAGGAGTGGCCCAGCCGTCGCACGTGCTGCTGGCCATGGGCGCCGACCCGGCCCGCGCTCGGGGGTCGTTGCGTTTCTCGCTCGGGCACACGTCGACGGAGGCCGACGTCGATGCGGTGGTCGACGCGATCGGGCCAGTGGTCGAGCGGGCCCGCCGCGCCGGCGTCACATCGGTGCTGACGTGAGGGTGCTCGCCGCGATGAGCGGCGGCGTCGACTCCGCGGTTGCCGCGGCCCGCGCGGTCGACGCCGGCCACGAGGTCACCGGCGTGCATCTCGCTCTGTCGGCTGCGCCCTCGTCGCTGCGTCACGGCGCGCGCGGCTGCTGCACCCTCGAGGACGCCGGTGACGCCCGGCGCACCGCCGACATCCTCGAGATCCCGTTCTACGTCTGGGATCTCGCCGAGCGGTTCCGCGCCGATGTGATCGACGACTTCGTCGCCGAATACGCGGCGGGGCACACCCCGAACCCGTGCTTGCGCTGCAACGAGAAGATCAAGTTCTCGGCCGTGCTGAACCGTGCGCTCGCGCTCGGGTTCGACGCGGTCGTGACCGGCCACCACGCCCGGCTGGTGGCCGGCCGGCTGATGCGCTCGGTCGACGCCGGCAAGGATCAGTCCTACGTCCTCGCCGTGCTGACGCCGCGGCAGCTCGCGCACGCGATCTTCCCGCTGGGCGGCTCGAGCAAGGTCGAGGTCCGCGCCGAGGCGGCCGCCCGTGGGCTCGCCGTGGCCGACAAGCCCGACTCGCACGACATCTGCTTCATCGCCGACGGCGACACCCGGGGCTTCCTCGCCCGGCGGATCGGGCCGCAGGACGGCCCGATCGTCGACGCGGCCAGCGGGGAGGTCGTCGGCCGCCACGCCGGGTCGTTCGGCTTCACGGTCGGGCAGCGGCGCGGCCTGCACCTCGACCGGCGCGCTCCGGGCGGCGACCCGCGCTACGTGCTGGAGATCCGGCCGGCCACCAACACCGTCGTCGTCGGACCGGGCGTGGCGCTGGACGCGGACGAGGTGGCGGCGCGCCGCCCGGTCTGGACGGCCGGCGCGGCGCCGGGGGAGGCGTTCGACTGCCTCGTGCAGCTGCGCGCGCACGGCATGGTCACGCCCGCCCGGGTGCGCCTGGACGGCGACGGCGTGACCGCCCGGCTCGCCGCCCCGCAGCGGGGCATCGCCGCCGGGCAGGCACTGGTGATGTACGACGGCGACACCGTCCTCGGCTCGGCCACCATCACATCCACCTGCCGAGACGCTGCTGCGGTATGAGCCACCCCTGGTCGGCGGGAGCGGCGACCGGCATCGGGTCCATGCCCGGCACCGACATCGAGGAGGCGTTGCGGGTCGTCTTCGGCGAGCTGCCGGACTTCCCACACCTGCCCGAGCTGCCCGCCCGCGGCGCCGGCGCGGACATGATCGGCCGCACGGCCGCGCTGCTCGTCGATCTACCGGTCGAGGTGCAGCCGTCGGGCTGGCGGCTCACCGCCCATCCCGGCCGCGACCTGCGCCGCGCGCGCGACCTGCTCGAACGCGACCTCGACGCGCTGCAGGCCCGGACCGACGGCTATGCGGGCCCGCTGAAGGTGCAGCTGGCCGGGCCGTGGACGCTCGCCGCCGGCGTCGAGCTGCCGTCGGGGCACCGGGTGGTGTCCGACCACGGTGCCGCGCGCGACCTGGCCGGGTCGTTGGTCGAGGGCCTGCGCGAGCACCTGACCGACCTGGCCCGCCGCGTGCCCGGGGCGGCGCTGGTGGTGCAGCTCGACGAGCCGGCGCTGCCCGCTGTGCTGGCGGGGACGGTGCGCACGCCTTCCGGGTACGGCACCGTCGCCGCCATCGAGAGCAGCACCGCGGAGGACGCGCTGCGCGAGGTGCTGAGCGTCGCGCCGCAGGGCGGCCGCGTCGTGCACTGCTGCGCCGCCGGCGCACCGATCACGCTGCTGGGCGCCGCTGGCGCCGACGCGATCAGCCTGGACGCCTCTCGCCTCGGCGAGGCCGACAACGACGCGGTCGGCGAGGCCGTCGAAGCGGGCGGGTCGCTGTGGCTCGGGGTGCTGCCCGGAACCGACGCCGCGATCACTCTCGACGCCGCGCGTGAACCCATCCGCCGGCTGTGGAAGGCGCTGGGTTTCCCGCCGGAGCGGCTGGCCCAGTCCGTGGTGCCCACCCCGGCGTGCGGGCTGGCCGGCGCGAGCCCGGCGTACGTCCGGCGCACGCTGGCGGTTCTGCGCGACACCGGCAAAGCGCTGCTCGACGAGTCGGGCTGACAGAGGCTGCCGGTAACGTCCGAGGACGTGAACGAGCCGACACCTGCGCCGCCGAGCGACGCTTGCGGAGCGAGCGTGAGCACGAGCGACGCTTGCGGAGCGAGCGTGAGCACCCACGCGCGCGAGGAGCACGCCCGGCTGGCGCAGGAACTCGACGAGAACGCCTACCGCTACCACGTGCTCGACGCGCCGACGATCAGCGACGCCGAGTACGACCGGATGATGCGCCGGCTACAGGAGATCGAGAATGACTACCCGGAGCTGCGTACGCCGTCCTCGCCGACCCAGCGGGTGGGCGGCACCTACTCGACCCTGTTCACCCCGGTCGACCACCTCGAGCGGATGCAGAGTCTCGACAACGTTTTCTCCGCCGACGAGCTGACGGCCTGGGCGCACCGGGTCGAGCGCGAGGCGGGCACCGTCCCCGCGTACCTGTGCGAGCTGAAGGTGGACGGGCTCGCGGTGAACCTGCGCTACGACCGGGGCCGGCTGGTCTGCGGCGCCACCCGCGGCGACGGGCGCACCGGCGAGGACGTGACGGGCAACATCCGCACCATCGACGGCATCCCGCACCGCCTGGACGGTCCCGACCTGCCGCGGGTGCTCGAGGTCCGCGGCGAGGTGTTCTTCCCGGTGGCCGGGTTCGAGCAGCTCAACGCCGCCCTGGTCGAGTCCGGCAAGGCGCCGTTCGCCAACCCGCGCAACGCCGCCGCCGGCTCGCTGCGGCAGAAGGACCCTCGCATCACCGCCTCCCGCCCGCTGCGGATGATCGTGCACGGCGTTGGCCGGGTGGACGGAGGGCCGACGGTGAAGGCCCAGTCCGAGTGGTACGACGCGCTGCGCGGATGGGGCCTGCCGACGTCCGCCCGCGCCGAGGTCGTCGCCGACCTGGCCGCGGTGCAGCGCTTCATCGACAACTACGGCGAACACCGACACTCCGTCGAACACGAGATCGACGGCGTGGTCGTCAAGGTCGACGACCTGACGCTGCAGCGCCGGCTGGGCTCCACCAGCCGCGCGCCGCGCTGGGCGATCGCGTTCAAGTACCCGCCCGAGGAGGTGAACACCAAGCTGCTCGACATCCGGGTCAACGTCGGGCGCACCGGGCGGGTCACCCCGTACGGCGTCATGGAGCCGGTCCGCGTCTCCGGCTCGACCGTCGTCAACGCGACGCTGCACAACGCCGCCGAGGTCGAGCGCAAGGGGGTGCTGATCGGCGACACGGTGGTGCTACGCAAGGCCGGCGACGTCATTCCCGAGATCGTCGGCCCGGTGGTCGCGTTGCGCGACGGCTCCGAGCGGCAGTTCGTCATGCCCGAGCGCTGCCCCGAGTGCGGCACCGAGCTCGGCCCGGCACGTGAGGGCGACGCCGACATCCGGTGCCCGAACACCCGCTCGTGTCCCGCGCAGCTGCGCGAGCGGATCTTCCATCTCGCCGGGCGCAACGCGCTCGACATCGAGGTGCTCGGCTACGAAGCCGCGATCGCGCTGCTCGACGCCGGGGTGGTGCGCGACGAGGGCGACGTGTTCGCGCTGGATGCGCAGACCCTCGACGGGGTCGAGCTGTTCACTCGCAAGGACGGCGGGCTGACCGCGAACGCCCAGCGGCTGCTGGACAATCTCGACGTCGCAAAGCACCGCCCGCTGTGGCGGGTGCTCGTCGCGCTGTCGATCCGGCACGTCGGCCCGACGGCAGCGCAGGCGCTGGCCCGCGAGTTCGGCTCGCTCGACCGGATCGCAGCCGCGTCGACCGACGAGCTGGCCGCCGCCGAGGGCGTCGGGCCGACCATCGCCGAGGCGATCCGGGAGTGGTTCGCCGTCGACTGGCACCGCGAGATCGTGGCGAAATGGCGCGCGGCCGGCGTGTCGCTCGGCGAGGAGGCCGCGCGGCAGGGCCCGCGCCCGCTCGACGGGCTGTCGATCGTCGTCACCGGATCGCTGGCGGCGTACTCGCGGGACTCCGCCGCCGAGGCGATCACCTCGCGCGGCGGCCGGTCGTCGAGCTCGGTGTCGAAGAAGACGGCGTTCGTCGTGGTCGGTGACTCGCCGGGCGGCAAGTACGACAAAGCGCTGGCCCTGGGCGTCCCGGTGCTCGACGAGCAGGGCTTCGGCGTGCTCCTCGACGACGGCCCGGACGCAGCCCGCGCCGTCGCCCGCGCCTGACGAGCTGACCGGCTAAACAACTCGGCGCTGACCGCGCGTCGCAACCGTGTTCGGATAGTGTTAACTGCGATCATCACCTGATCGTGAGTCGAGTCGGGACCGGCCAGGCCGCGCCGCGCCGCTGGCTCGCCGGTCTGGACGGGCTGCGCGCGCTGGCGGTGGTGGCCGTGGTCGGCTACCACTTCGCGCCGGGCGCGGTACCCGGCGGCTTCCTCGGTGTCGACCTGTTCTTCGTCATCAGCGGCTACCTGATCACCCGGCTGCTGCTCGACGAGATCGACCGTACCGGGCGGCTTTCGCTGGGCGACTTCTACCGGCGCCGAGCGCGCCGTCTGCTACCCGCGGTCGTCACCCTGCTCATCACCGTGTCGACGGCCTCGGCGCTGGTCTGGCGCGATCAGCTCGCTACCCTGCGCGCCGGCGTACTGGCCGGCCTGTTCTACGCGGCCAACTGGTGGCTCATCGCGGACCACCAGTCCTACTTCGTCGCCTCCGGGCGCCCGTCGATGCTGCAACACCTCTGGTCGCTGGTGATCGAGGAGCAGTTCTACCTCGTCTGGCCGGTGCTGCTCACCCTGCTCGTCGGCGCGTACCTGTGGCACCGCCGGACCGCCGTGCTCGGCGTGCCCCGCCTGATGACGCTCGCCGGCGGTGCGGCGCTGCTGGCCGTCGCCTCGACGGTTGCGATGGTCGTGATCGCCGTCCGCAGCGACGTGCCGTACGGCGCCGACTCCAGCCGGGTGTACTACGGCACCGGGACGCACGCGATGGGTCTGCTGGTCGGCGCGGCCGGCGGCGCGCTGGCGGTGCGCGCCCGGTTCAGCGCCCGGCGGCCGGTGCTGCGCGGGGCGTTCCTCTCCGACGTCGCCGCGCTGCTGGCGCTGCTCCTGGTCGTGCGCATCGTGTTGCGCGTCGACGAGTTCGACCCGAGGCTGTACCGGGGCGGGTTCCTCGCGGTCAGCCTGCTGTGCGCGGTCGCCGTCATGGCCGTGCCGCGGCGCGGCAGCGGGCTGGGCTGGTTGCTCGACCGGGCGCCGCTGCGCTGGCTGGGGCAGCGGTCGTACTCGATCTACCTGTGGCACTGGCCGGTGGCTGTCGTCACCCGGCCGGGTCTGGACATCACCGCGCCGGATGCGGTCGTGCTCGCGCTGCGGATCCTGCTCACGCTCGGGCTTGCCGAGGCGAGCTACCGCTTCGTCGAACAGCCGATTCGCCGCCATGGCCTGCGCGGCGTGGTTTCGGCGGCCCCGTGGCGGCGGCTCTCCCCGCGGTTGCGGGCAAGGCTGGTGCCCGTCGCGGTCGCCGCTGCCGCCGTCGTCGTCGGTTCGCTGGTCTCGGCCTTCAGCTACGCGCCGCACTCGACCGCGCCGCACGCCGCCCCGCACCCCGGCGCCGTGACGGCCGCCCCCGCGCCGGAGCCCACGCCGATTCGCCCCGGCGAGCGGTACGCGCCGCCGACCGCGCAGCGTTCGAGCACCCCGCCGGCGACGGCCGTGCCCCGAACTAGCGCCGCACCTCATCCGTCCGCAGCCAACCGCGACGGGCCGGTGAGCGCGTTCGGCGACTCGGTCCTGCTCGGTGCCGCCCCGGCGCTGCGCGCCACCGTCCCGGACGCCCGGGTGGACGCCGTCGAGGGGCGGCAGGCGCGCGCCGTCTTCGCCGACATCGCCGCGTCCCGCGCCGCCGAGATGCTCGCCCCGGTGGTGGTCATCCACACCGGCAACAACGGGATCATCTCGCCGGATCAGCTCGCGGCGACGCTGCGCTCGCTGGCCGACCGTACCCGGGTCGTCGTCCTCACCGACCGGGTGCCCCGCGACTGGCAGGACCCGAACAACGCGATGTTGCGGTCGGCGGCCAAGCAGTTCCGCAACGTCGTGCTGGTCGACTGGTTCGCCCTCTCGCAGGGCCACCACGGCTGGTTCTACGCCGACGGACTGCATCTGCGGCCGCCCGGCGCCGCCGCGTACAGCGCGCTCATCGCCGCTGCCGTCCGCTGACCGGCCGACGGGTCACCCGTTGCGCAGGCCCTCCAGGTAGCGCAAGGCCTCCTCATGCAGCAGGCTGACGCTCGCGGCGATCGCTGCGAGGTGCTGCAGGCGGACCAGCTCCGCCGGAAGCCAGCGCAGCGCCGGTCGCCCGACGAGCAGCGCCCCGTCGCCGAGCGGGGCGACCGCGAGTTCCGTGCCGATGCCGGACCAGTCCGGCGGCGCCCAGGAACCGTCCGCGTCGAGCAGCCGGGCCGGGTGCGGCGGCCACCACGGCACCGCCAGCTCGGCGATCTCGGGGGCGGCGGGGCTCGCCGCCAGGACGCCGCTCTGCCCGTCCGCGGGCGCGCCGAGCACCAGCGCCCAACCGGCGCGGAAGATGTCGACCACGCCGTCGGCGAGCACCTGCGGCGAGTGCTGCGGGCGCTCGGCCAGCGCGTCGAGGAGCTCCAGTTCGCGATGCGGGTCGCTCTGCCCGGCGTACGGCCGGATCGACTCGACCTGCACGCCGGCAACCGTCACCGCCGCGCTGACCAGCGTGTCGGGCAGCCCCTCGGGCGGAAGTTCGACCACCAGGTCGTCGACCGCGCGTCCGGCAGACCGCTCGACCACGTCGAGGCTCTCGATGTCGACGCCCGCCTGGCCGAGCGCGGTCGCTACCGCGCCGAGCGCGCCGGGACGGTCGGGAAGGACGACTCGCAGCAGGTAGGCCACCCGCACAGCTTGGCCGACCCGTGTGTCGGACGCGTGAACGGGGCCCGAACAGGGCCGGCAGCCGAAATGCGCGGGCCTGGCGGCCGGGCACCCTCGTAGACTCCGAGGTCGTGCCCGCCGAATCGCACATCAGCCGCGACGAAGTCGCCCATCTCGCGCACCTGGCCCGCCTCGCGGTCACCGACGCCGAGCTCGACCTGTTCGCTCAGCAGCTCGACGTCATCCTCGGGGCGGTCGCCAGGGTCGGCGAGGTCGCGGCAGCGGACATCCCGCCGACCAGCCACGCCGTGCCCCTGACCAACGTCTACCGCGACGACGCGGTGCGTCCGTGCCTGCCGCGCGAAGCCGTGCTCGCCGCCGCGCCTGCCGTCGAGGACGCAAAGTTCCGCGTGCCGCGCATCCTTTCGGATGAGGCCTAGGCCGAAAACCAGAGGAGCAGCGAGGCATGTCCGATGTGATCCGGCTCTCGGCGGCCGAACTCGGCGAGAAGATCGCTGCGGGAGAGGTCTCCGCGGTCGAGGTGACGCAGGCGCACCTGGACCGGATCGCCGCGGTCGACGGTGCGGTGCTTGCCTTCCTGCACGTCGACACCGAAGGCGCGCTGCGCGCGGCCCGCGCCGTCGACGCGCGGCGGGCCGCCGGCGAGCCGCTCGGTCCGCTGGCCGGGGTGCCGCTCGCGATGAAGGACGTCGTCGTCACCGAAGGCCTGCCGACGACGGCCGGGTCGAAGATCCTCGACGGCTGGGTGCCGCCGTACGACGCGACGATCACCCGGCGGATCAAGGACGCGGGCATCGTCATGCTCGGCAAGACCAACATGGACGAGTTCGCCATGGGCTCGTCCACGGAGAACTCCGCGTTCCATCCCACGCACAACCCGTGGGACCTCTCGCGGATCCCCGGCGGCTCGTCGGGGGGCTCGAGCGCCGCGGTGGCCGCGTTCGAGGCGCCGCTCGCGATCGGCACCGACACCGGCGGCTCGATCCGGCAACCGGCCGCGGTCACCGGCGTGGTGGGGCACAAACCCACCTACGGCGGGGTGTCACGCTACGGGCTGATCGCGTTCTCCTCGTCGCTCGACCAGGCCGGCCCGCTGGGTCGCACAGTGCTCGACGCCGCGCTGCTGCACGAGGTGATCGCCGGCCACGACCCGTGCGACTCCACGTCGATCCCGCAGCCGGTGCCACCCGTGGCGCGCGCGGCCCGCGAAGGGGCCGGCAGCGACCTCTCCGGCCTGCGCGTCGGCGTGGTCCGCGAGCTGCAGGGCGAGGGCTACCAGGCCGGCGTGCTCGCGGCATTCGAGGCGGCGGTGCAGCAGCTGCGCAAGCTCGGCGCCGACGTCGTCGAGGTGTCCTGCCCGCACTTCGACTACGCGCTCGCCGCCTACTACCTGATCGCGCCCAGCGAGTGCTCGTCGAACCTGGCCCGCTTCGACGCGGTGCGCTACGGGCTGCGCGTCGGCGACGACGGCGTCAACTCGCTCGAGGCGGTCATGTCGTTGACCCGCGAGGCTGGGTTCGGGCCGGAGGTGAAGCGGCGGGTCATGATCGGCACGTACGCGCTCTCGTCCGGCTACTACGACGCGTACTACGGGCAAGCGCAGAAGGTGCGGACGCTGATCTCCCGCGATTTCGCCGCCGCATTCGAGCAGGCCGACGTGCTGGTCTCGCCGTCGTCGCCGTTCGTCGCGTTCGGCATCGGCGAGCGGATCGACGACCCGATGGCGATGTACGTCAACGACCTGTGCACGCTGCCCGCGTCCCTGGCCGGCACGCCCGCCATCTCGGTGCCGTGCGGCCTGTCGGAGAACCTGCCGGTCGGGCTGCAGGTGATGGCCCCGGCGCTGGCCGACGACCGCTGCTACCGGGTCGCCGCCGCCTTCGAGGCCGCGACCGAGCGGATCGCGCCGCCCGCGGAGGTGCTGGCATGACGCTCACGTATCAGGACGTCCTCACGCGCTACGACCCGGTGATCGGCCTGGAGACCCACGTGGAGCTGGGCACCGCGTCGAAGATGTTCTGCGGCTGCGCCACGGCATTCGGCGCCGAGCCCAACACGCAGACCTGCCCGGTGTGCCTGGGCCTGCCCGGCGCACTGCCGGTGGCGAACGAGAAGGCGATCGAGTCGACGATCCGCATCGGGCTGGCGCTGAACTGCAGCATCGCCACGTGGTGCCGCTTCGCGCGCAAGAACTACTTCTACCCGGACATGCCGAAGAACTTCCAGACCTCGCAGTACGACGAGCCGCTCTGCGTCGACGGCTATCTCGTCATCGAGCTGAACGGGGCCACGTACCGCATCGGCATCGAGCGGGTGCACCTGGAGGAAGACACCGGCAAGAACACCCACGTCGGGACATCCGGACGCATCCACGGGGCCGACTACTCGCTGGTCGACTACAACCGGGCCGGCATCCCGCTGGTCGAGATCGTCACCAAGCCGGTGCCGGGCACCGGCGCGCTCGCCCCCGAGGTCGCCCGCGCATACGTCACCGAGCTACGCGACATCGTGCGCACGCTAGGTGTCAGCGACGTGCGGATGGAACAGGGCAGCCTGCGCTGCGACGTCAACACCTCGCTCACGCCGGTCGTGTCCGCGGAGTGGGGTACGCGCACCGAGACGAAGAACGTCAACTCGCTGCGCAGCGTCGAACGGGCGGTGCGGTCGGAGATGCTGCGTCAAGCGGAGATCCTCGACGCCGGCGGCAAGATCGTCCAGGAGACACGGCACTTCTCCGAGACGACCGGTGACACCCGTCCCGGGCGGAGCAAGGAGGAGGCCACCGACTACCGCTACTTCCCCGAGCCGGATCTCGTGCCGATCGCGCCGGACCCGGCGTGGGTCGAGCGGCTGCGCGCCGAGCTGCCGGAGCTCCCGGCGGTGCGGCGCGCCCGGATCAGCGAGTCGCTCGGCGTCTCGGCCGACGACCTGCAGAAGATGGCCAACGCGGGCGTGCTCGACCTGGTCGGCGCCACGGTAGACGCCGGTGCACCGGTCGATGAGGCGCGCAACTGGTGGTTGCAGTACCTGGCACAGCTGGCCAACTCGCGTGACGTGGACCCAGCCGACCTCCGGGTCACACCGGCCCAGGTGGCCCGGGTGATCGAGCTGGTTGCCAACGGTTCGCTGTCGGTGGCACTGGCGCGGCAAGCGGTCGACGGCGTGCTCCAGAGCGGGGCCGACGTCGACGCGGTGGTCGCCGAGCGCGGCCTGCGGGTCGTCTCCGACACGGACGCGCTGGGTGCCGCGGCCGACGAGGCGATCGCCGCCCATCCGGACATCGCCGAGAAGGTCCGGGGCGGCAAGACCGCGGCGGTCGGGGTGCTGGTCGGCGCGGTCATGAAGGCGACCCGCGGTCAGGCCGACGCGGCCGCGGTGAAGGCGCTGCTGCTGGAGAAGCTCGGCGGGTGAGCGCTCCCGGCATGATCGGCATGGTCGAGCCGTCCACGCCGCAGCGGTACCGGTCGATGGCCGAGCGGGAGTTTCACGACTACGCGCCCAGCTACGAACGTCTCGCGCTCGGCGTGGCCGGCGACGCCGAGCTGATCGCCCGCCTCGACACGCTGCCCGAGCCGAAGCGCCAGCCGAACCTGCTCTTCGCCGCGGTCCGCTTCCTGCACGGGCCGGTCGACGACTACCCGGCGTTTCGCGGATGGCTCTTGGCGCACTGGGACGAGGCTTCCTCGACCATGCTCGCCCGCCGGACCCAGACGAACGAGCCGGCCCGCTGCGCGGTGCTGCTGCCCCTGCTCGCCGCGCTGCCGCAGCCGCTCGCACTGCTCGAGGTGGGCGCGTCCGCCGGCCTCTGCCTCTACCCCGACCGGTTGCGCTACCGCTACGGCGGGCACGTGGTCGGCCCGGCCGACGCGCCGGTCGAGATCGCCTGCGGCGTCGCGGGCCCGGCGCCGCTGCCCGAGGCACTGCCCCGCGTGGCGTGGCGGGCGGGGCTCGACCTCGAGCCGCTCGACGTCACCGACGACGACCACGTCCGCTGGCTGGACGCGCTGATCTGGCCGGAGCATCCCGAGCGGCGCGAGCGGCTGCGCGCCGCCGTCGAGATCGCCCGCGCCGACCCGCCGCGCCTGGTCCGCGGTGACCTGCTCACCGACCTCACGCCGCTGGCGGCCGAGGCGCCGCCGGACGCCACCCTGGTGGTCATGCACAGCGCCGTGCTGCCCTACGTCGCGCCGGACGACCGGGCCGCGTTCGTCGCCACCGTCCGCGGGCTGCCGGCACATTGGATCTCCAACGAGGCGCCCGGCGTCCTGCCCGAGGTGGACCGCCGGCTCGGTGTCGAGCCCGCGACCGCGATGCGCACCGTCCTGGCGCTGGACGGCGAGCCGGTCGCGCTCGCCGGTGGCCACGGTCAGACGCTGGAGTGGCTGCCCGGCTGACTCGCGCGTCAGACCGGCGGGCTACCGCCGCCCCCCGCCGCGGGCAGGATCCGGATGACCCGGTCGTCGGCCGGGATCGGCTTGCCGTGCCCGTCGCGGTTGCTGGTGGTGAGCCAGAGGGCGCCGTCGGGCGCAGCGACGACGGTGAGCAGCCGGCCGTACCGCTTGTCGAAGACGGTGCTGAACGCCGCGACGGCCGGCGTGCTGCCCGGCGCGGCGCTGCCGAACGGTGCCACCTGCAGCGACGTGCCGGTGCGTGACGTCAGGTAGAGCCGGCTGCCGAGCACGGCGCATCCGCCCACGTCGCCTTCGTCAGCGGGCAGGGTGGCGGCGGGCGCCGTCGCATCGGGGCGTCCCGGTGGCCAGCCGTAGTCCGCGCCACTGCGGATGATGTCCACCTCGTCCGGGGTGGTGGGCGAGCCGGCCTGGCCGGCGAAGACGGTGCCGGTGTCGGGGTCGACGCAGAGCCCGTCGACGGTCCGCAGGCCGCGGGCGTAGACGGGGGAGGCTCCGGGGTTGCCCGCCGCGGGCTGGCCGATGGCATTGACCCGCAGGATCTTCCCGGCCAGGCTGGCCCGATCCGCGGCGTGTGCCGGGATACCGGCGTCGCCCGTGCCGACGTACAGGTTGCCGGCCGGGTCGAACGCGATCCGCCCGGCGTTGTCGGTGGCGCCGCGCGGTATGCCGGTGATCACCGGCGTCGACGGTCCGGTCATCGTGAAGTGGATGACGCGGTTGTCGGTCGGCGTGGTGACGTACGCGTAGATCAGTCCGTCTTCGCCGTATGTCGGGGAGAGCGCGAGGTCGAGCAGGCCTCCGTCGCCGGAGGTGGAAAGGCCGGTGAGCGTGCGCACGGTGGTCACCGGCTGCCCGCCCTGCGGCTGGACGCGCAGGATCCGCCCCGTCGTCCGTTCGCCGACCAGCGCGGATCCGTCCGGCAACAGCACCAGGCCAGTCGGCGCAAGCAGGTGCGTGGCGACAACCGCCGGGTCGACGCCGGGCGTAGTCGGTGCGCCGCTCCCGGGTGTCGACCCGGAACCCGGGCCGGGCGAGCCGGGGTTCTGCGGCCCGTTCGGATCCGGCAGCTGCGGCTGGGGTCCGCCCTCGACGGTGAACTGCGGTTGCGGGGACCAGTGCGGGGCAGCCGCGCTCGCGCCGACGCCGCAGCCCGCGAGCAGGGCGCCGGCCAGCGCGAGGCCCGCGACTCGCGCCCACCGATGCACCCGCCCAGTCTGCCTGCCGGTGCTGTGCGCCGGCATATCGTGTGCGCGGTGACCGTCGTGTGCGTCCCGAGCGAGGTCGCCGAGGCCCCGCCGAACGGTGTGCAGACCGTCGTCTGGGATGGCGTCGGCGGCCCGCCGGCATCGGCAGCGGAGGTCGAGTTCTGGGTGCCCAGCTACCTGACCAGCGAGCCGGCCGCCCGGGCGACGGGGCTCGCCGCCATGCCGGGGCTGCGCGTCATCCAGGTGCTGTCAGCGGGCATCGAGCCGTGGCTGCCGGACGTGCCCGACGGCGTCACGCTGTGCAGCGGGCGCGGCGTCCACGGCATCAGCACCGCTGAACTCGCCATCGCCGGGCTACTCGCCGTGCTGCGCGAGCTGCCGGCGTTCATCGAGCAGCAGCGCGCCGGCGAGTGGCGGCGGCACGAGGGGGAGAGCCTGGCCGGCAAGCGGGTCCTCGTGATCGGTGCCGGTGACATCGGCGAGCGGACGGCCCGGGCGGTACAGCTCTTCGACGCCGACGCAACGCTGGTCGCGCGGACCGCTCGTGACGGCGTCCACGGGATCGCCGAGTTGCCGGACTTGCTGCCCGGCCACGACGTCGTGGTGCTCGCGGTGCCGCATACGCCCGGGACTCACGGCCTGGTCGACGCCGGCTTCCTCGCCGCCATGCCGGACGGTGCGGTGCTGGTGAACGTCGCTCGCGGACAGCTCGTCGCCACCGACGCGCTCCTCGCAGAGCTGCAGGCGGGGCGGCTGCGGGCGTTCCTCGACGTCACCGATCCCGAGCCGCTGCCGTCCGAGCATCCGCTCTGGCGCGCGCCGAATGTGCTGATCACGCCGCACGTCGGCGGCGGCGCGCCCGGCTGGGCGGTCCGCGCCGCGAAGCTCGTCCGCGCCCAGATCGAGCGCTACCTCGCCGGCGAGCCGCTCGCCAACGTGGTGACAGACGGCTACTGACCACGCGATGAGCGCCGGCGCGCCCTGGCGGGGTCAGCGGCGTCGGCGCTGCGGGGCGTATTTCGGCGTCGCCTCAGGCAGCGGCGGCAGCCGTCCCTCGCTGGCCCGCGACACCGCCGCGAGGTCGGCGAGGCGCACGCACGGCAGGCGCACCGACCCGTGGTCGGTGACGGCGTAGACGTTGCGGCCGGTGACCGAGAGGCCGCGCACCTCCGCCCACGGCAGCCGCACCTGGCCGGCGAGTGCGCGCACCGTGATCCCCGACGCGTCGACGATCGTCGCCGTCCGGGCGATGAACACGATCGCGGCGAGCGGGATCACGTAGAGCACCGCGAAGATCGGGTATTGGACGACCGCGGTCACGCCGAACACGAGGAAGAGCACGACGAGGTATGCCACCCGCGACAGGCGGAACACGGCGCGGCTCGACTCGGCGGACACGCCGTGCACCCTACGTCGCCGTGCACCCTACGTCGTAGTGTGCTCGACGTGAGCAGCGCGCAGCCGCGACAGCATCGCAAGCCACACAGCAGCGTCGTCACCGACGGTCTGGAACGAGCCGGCGCGCGGGGCATGCTCCGCGCGGTGGGCATGGGCGACGACGACTGGCGCAAGCCGCAGATCGGCATCGCGTCGTCGTGGAACGAGATCACGCCGTGCAACCTCTCGCTCGACCGGCTGGCCAAGCGGGCCAAGGACGGCGTACGGGGCTCGGACGGATTTCCCATGGAATTCGGCACGATCTCCGTCTCCGACGGGATCTCGATGGGCCACGACGGCATGCACTACTCGCTGGTCTCTCGCGAGGTGATCGCCGACTCGGTCGAGACGGTCTTTCGCGCCGAACAGCTCGACGGCGCCGTGTTGCTGGCCGGTTGCGACAAGTCGCTGCCCGGGATGATGATGGCGGCCGCGCGGCTGGACGTCGCGGCCGTCTTCCTCTACGCCGGCTCGACGCTGCCGGGCAAGCTGGGCGAGCGAACGGTCACGATCGTCGACGCGTTCGAGGCGGTCGGGGCGTGCCTCGCCGGGAGGATCACCCGCGAGGACCTCGACGCGCTCGAGCGAGCCGTCTGCCCCGGTGAGGGCGCCTGCGGCGGCATGTTCACGGCGAACACCATGGCCTCGGCGGGCGAGGCGCTGGGTCTCTCGCTGCCCGGCTCGGCCGCGCCGCCGTCGCCCGACTCGCGGCGCGACGCGTACGCCGAGCGCTCTGGCGAGGCAGCGGTGCACCTGGTCGATGCCGGGATCACCGCGCGGCAGATCCTCACCAAGGCGGCGTTCGAGAACGCGATCACCGTGGTGATGGCGCTCGGCGGCTCGACCAACGCCGTGCTGCACCTGCTGGCGATCGCCAACGAGGCGCACGTCGAGCTCACCCTCGACGACTTCAACCGGATCGGCGACAAGGTGCCGCACCTCGCCGATGTCAAGCCGTTCGGCCAGTACGTGATGACCGACGTCGACGCGATCGGCGGCGTGCCAGTCGTCATGAAGGCGCTGCTGGACGCCGGGCTGCTGCACGGCGACCCGCTCACCGTCACCGGCAAGTCGGTCGCCGAGAACCTGCACGACATCGCCCCGCCGGACCCCGACGGCAAGATCATCCGCGCGATGAGCAACCCGATCCACCGCACGGGCGGGCTGACCATCCTGCACGGCTCGCTTGCGTCCGAAGGCGCGGTGGTGAAGAGTGCCGGCTTCGACGCCGAGGTCTTCGAGGGCACGGCCCGCGTGTTCGACCGTGAGCAGGCCGCGATGGACGCGCTCGCCGCCGGATCGCTGCAGGCCGGCGACGTCGTCGTGATCCGCTGGGAGGGCCCGCGCGGCGGCCCCGGCATGCGCGAGATGCTCGCCATCACCAGCGCCATCAAGGGGGCCGGCCTCGGCAAGGACGTGCTGCTGCTGACCGACGGCCGGTTCTCCGGCGGCACCACCGGTCTGTGCATCGGGCATGTCGCGCCCGAGGCCGCGGTCGGGGGCACGATCGCGCTGGTCCGCGACGGTGACCGCATTCGCCTGGACATGTCGACTCGGACGCTCGACCTGCTCGTCGAAGACGCCGAGCTCGACGCCCGCCGCGCGGACTGGAAGCCGCTGCCGCCGCACTTGGACTACGGCGTGCTGGGCAAGTACGCCAAGCTCGTCGGCTCGGCCGCAGCCGGCGCCGTCTGCGGGTAACCCGGCGTCGTCCGGCCCGAGTTGTTGCGGCTCGCCGGCGCCGCAGACCCGCGAGGCCGCAACAACTTCGCCTATCCCAACACTTGCGAGCGCGACGGTTTGCGTTCGGCCGCGTGTCGCCCTCGCCGTTCCCGCTCAACACCGTGCCTACGCTCACCCTCAAGACTGACGAGGAGGGTCCTGTGACGGCACGGCATCACCGACATCGAAAGCTGCGCATTGGTGGAACCCTTTGGTCCGGCATCATGATCGTGATCTGTGGTGTCACCCTTCGGGGCGCGTACCTGTCAGTTGCGTACGGGCACGGCCTGGCCGGCCTGCAGGCGACGCTGGACCCGGCGAAGGCGATGTCGCTGACCGGGCTGGCACTCACGGTTGCGGCGTTAGTACCAGGCATGCGGCTGTACGGCGCGCCAGAGACGGAGCGCAGGCTCCGCGCCGCGGAGCTGACGTCGCTGGCTGTCGCTATCGCCATCGCGTGCGCTCTCGATCAGGCCAGCCACCTGAGCGATGGATTGGTCGTGGGCTTGGGGGTGACAGTGATCGCGGTCAGGGTTGTGGCTCTACAGCTCAACGACGCGCGTCGCCGGTACCAGATCTCGCAAGAGGGCGAGGAGCGGAAGACCCGAACCGTCGCCCGATATAAGACAATCCTGAGCACTGAACGCGACGGTTCGGCGCTGTGCTACGGACTGCTCGGGTTGGCGTGCTGCAGTGCGCTGCCGATGACCATCACGCTGTTGCTCCACGCTGTAGGCCAGACGCGCGGCGACCTCATCACCGATGCGGTGGAGGTGGTGGCGGTGACAGCCTTGCCGCCACTCTTCTTGATCGCCGTCAGCTGCGCAGCACGGATCGGATACGCGGACGACTCGATCGGCGCAGCGTACGGCATGCACGCCGTCGCCGTGTTCTTCGGTGCGCTCGCGGGTAAGGAATTGATCACGATCGTGTTCCGTGACACCTCATCCGTGAGAGGTGCGGTCTTCGTGATGGCGTGGATGGGACCCGTCCTGGTCGCCTATGCCTGGTTCTGGCGACCTTGGTTCTCAGGCCGTCACGCGCGTAAGCAGCATGCAACTCCTCCGGATTGGTTTGTATCAGTATTTGCAAAGCTCAGACTGCGCTCGCTGACCTAATCTGACTGCCGGTGACCGGATGCCGGACTGCTTGTGTCTCGCGAAGTGAGACTGGCGTCCCATGCTGTTGAACTGGGACGCGAGGGGCGTGTAACGTCTGGCCCGTGCGTCAGCTCGTACTTATCGAACAGCGCGTCGAATGAGGGCACCTACCTCACCGACGCGCTAACCCTTCGTGCACCAGCACGAGGGGTTTTTTGTTGCACGTCCGAGCATGACGATCAGACGACCAGAGAGGCGCAAGATGGCCGATTCGACGAACGGCGAGGCACCGCTGACCGGCGCCCAGGCGCTGGTCCGCTCGCTGGAAGAGGTCGGCGCCGACGTCGTCTTCGGCATCCCCGGGGGAGCGATCCTCCCCGCGTACGACCCCCTCTACGACTCCACGAGAGTGCGGCACGTCCTCGTCCGCCACGAGCAGGGCGCCGGGCACGCAGCAGAGGGGTACGCCACGGCGACCGGCAGGGTCGGGGTCTGCATGGCGACGTCCGGACCGGGCGCGACGAACCTGGTCACTCCGATCGCCGACGCGTACATGGACTCGGTGCCGGTCGTCGCCATCACCGGGCAGGTCGGCCGCGCGTTCATCGGCACGGATGCCTTTCAGGAGGCCGACATCTCCGGCATCACCATGCCGATCACCAAGCACAACTTCCTCGTCCAGTCGGCCGCCGAGGTGCCGCGCGTGATCGCCGAGGCGTTCCACCTGGCCTCCACCGGGCGCCCCGGCCCGGTGCTGGTCGACCTGCCGAAGGACGTGCTGCAGGAGCGGGCGCCGTTCCGCTGGCCGCCCAGGATGGAGCTGCCCGGCTACCGGCCGGTGATCCACCCGCACAGCAAGCAGGTCCGCGAGGCCGCCAGGGTGATCGCGACCGCCCGCCGACCGGTGCTCTACGTCGGCGGGGGGGTTGTGAAAGCCCGCGCCACCGACGCCCTGCGGCGGCTCGCCGACCTCACCGGCATCCCCGTGGTCACCACGCTGATGGCCCGCGGCGCGTTCCCCGACACCCACCGCCAGCATCTCGGCATGCCCGGCATGCACGGCTCGGTCGCGGCGGTCACCGCGCTGCAGAAGGCCGATCTGCTGATCGCGCTCGGCACCCGGTTCGACGACCGGGTCACCGGCCGGCTCGACACGTTCGCGCCGAACGCGTCGGTCATCCACGCCGACATCGACCCAGCCGAGATCGGCAAGAACCGGACGGCGGACGTGCCGATCGTCGGGGACGTGCGCGAGGTGCTGACCGAGCTGCTGCCCATGGTGACGGCCGAGTTCGAGGCCGGGCACCGCGCCGACCTCACCGGGTGGTGGCAGCTGCTCGACCAGTGGCGCGCGACGTACCCGGTCGGCTATGAAGAGCCCACCGACGGGACGCTCGCCCCGCAATACGTGATCGAGCGCCTGGGCAAGATCGCCGGCTCGGACGCGATCTACGTCGCGGGCGTCGGCCAGCACCAGATGTGGGCCTCCCAGTTCATCGACTACGAGAAGCCGAACAACTGGCTGAACTCCGGCGGCGCCGGCACGATGGGCTATGCGGTGCCGGCTGCGATGGGCGCCAAGGTAGGCCGTCCGGAGGCGCTGGTCTGGGCGATCGACGGCGACGGCTGCTTCCAGATGACCAATCAGGAGCTGGCCACCTGCGCGATCGAGCGGATCCCGATCAAGGTCGCGGTCATCAACAACGGCAATCTCGGCATGGTCCGGCAGTGGCAGACGCTGTTCTATGACGAGCGGTACAGCCAGACCGACCTCGGCACGCACAAACATCGAATCCCCGACTTCGTCAAGCTCGCCGAGTCGCTGGGCTGCATCGGGCTGCGCTGCGAGTCCAAGTCCGACGTGGACGCGACGATCGGCAAGGCCATGTCCGTCGACGATGCGCCCGTCGTCGTCGACTTCACGGTCGGCAAGGACGCGATGGTGTGGCCGATGGTCGCCGCCGGCACCAGCAACGACGACATCATCGCCGCCCGCGGGATACGTCCGGTCTTCGACGAGGAGTTGTAGCCCGATGAGTACGCACACCCTTTCCGTTCTCGTCGAGAACAAGCCGGGCGTGCTGGCCCGGATCGCCGGGCTGTTCAGCCGCCGCGGGTTCAACATCGAGTCGCTGGCCGTTGGCCCCACCGAGCGCGACGAGATCTCGCGGATGACGATCCTGGTGAGCGTCGAGGGAACCGCCCTGGAGCAGGTCACCAAGCAGCTCAACAAGCTCGTCAACGTGATCAAGATCGTCGAGCTGGAGGAGGGGCAGGCCGTCCAGCGCGAGCTGCTGCTGGTGAAGGTGCGCGCCGACGACACCACCCGACGCGGCGTGCTCGAGACCGCCGAGCTGTTCAAGGCGAAGGTGATCGACGCCGGCCTCGAGGCGCTGACGATGGAGGTCACCGGCCCGCCGGCGAAGCTGGACGCCGTGCTGAAGATGCTCGAGCCCTACGGCATCCGCGAGATGGTCCAGTCGGGCATGGTCGCGCTCGGACGCGGGCCGCGTTCGATGACCCAGGCCGCGCTGCGTTCCGTCGAACGCAGCGCCTGAACACGAAAGGCACCGCCACCATGGCCGTGGAGATCTACTACGACGACGACGCCGACCTCTCGCTCGTCCAGCAGCGACACGTCGCGGTACTCGGCTACGGCAGCCAGGGCCATGCGCACGCGCTCTCGCTGCGCGATTCCGGAGTGGACGTTCGGGTCGGGCTGCCGGAAAGCTCGAAGAGCCGAGGCAAGGCCGAGGACGAGGGGCTGCGCGTGCTGACGCCCGCGCAGGCCTGCGCCGAGGCGGACCTGATCATGGTGCTGGCGCCGGACCCGGCCCAGCGCAAGCTCTACGCCGACGCGATCGAGCCCAACCTCGACGGCGGCGACGCGCTGTTCTTCGGGCACGGGTTCAACATCCGCTACGGCTACATCAAGCCGCCGGGGAACGTCGACGTCTGCATGGTCGCGCCGAAGGGCCCGGGGCACCTCGTCCGGCGGCAGTTCGTCGACGGGAAGGGCGTTCCGGTTCTCGTCGCCGTCGAGCAGGACGCCTCGGGGAACGCGTTCCCGCTGGCGCTCTCCTACGCCAAGGGGATCGGCGGCACCCGCGCCGGTGCGATCAAGACCACGTTCACCGAAGAGACCGAGACCGACCTCTTCGGCGAGCAGGCGGTGCTCTGCGGCGGCGCGTCGCAGCTGGTGCAGTACGGATTCGAGGTGCTCACTGAGGCCGGCTACGCGCCCGAGGTCGCCTACTTCGAGTGCCTGCACGAATTGAAGCTGATCGTCGACCTGATGTACGAGGGCGGCATCGCCAAGCAACGCTGGTCGGTGTCCGACACCGCCGAGTACGGCGACTACGTCTCCGGTCCGCGAGTGATCGATCCGCACGTGAAACAGAACATGCAGGACATCCTCAACGACATCCAGGACGGCGCGTTCGCCGCGCGGTTCATCGCGGACCAGGATGCCGGCGCGCCGGAGTTCAAGGCGCTGCGCGCCAAGGGTGAGCAGCACCCCATCGAGGACGTCGGGCGCAGGCTGCGCGGGCTGATGTCCTGGGTCGCGACCGCCGACGACGACTACACCGAGGGCACGGCAGCCCGGTGAGGCTCGCGGTCATTCCCGGGGACGGGATCGGGGCCGAGGTCACCGAGCAGGCGCTACGCGTGCTCGACGCCGTGCACCCGGGCGTCGAGGCCACCCGCTTCGACCTGGGCGCTGCGCGCTGGCACCGCACCGGCGAGACACTGCCCGACTCCGAGCTCGACGAGATCCGGCGGCACGACGCGATCCTGCTCGGCGCGGTCGGCGATCCTTCCGTGCCCAGCGGCGTGCTGGAACGCGGCCTGCTGCTGCGGTTGCGCTTCGAGCTCGACCACTACGTCAACCTGCGGCCCGCCAAGCTCTACCCGGGCGTGCCCACGCCGCTGGCCGGCGATCCGCAGATCGACTTCGTCGTCTTCCGCGAGGGCACCGAAGGCCCGTACGCCGGCAACGGGGGAGCGCTGCGCCGCGGCACACCGCAGGAGCTGGCCACCGAGGTGAGCATCAACACCGCGTTCGGCGTCGAGCGGGTCGCGCGTGCCGCCTTCGAGTGCGCCAAGCGCCGCCCGCGCCGCCACCTCACCCTTCTGCACAAGACGAACGTCCTCGTGTACGCCGGCGATCTCTGGAGGCGCACGGTCGACGCGGTGGCGGCCGACTACCCCGAGGTCACGGTGGCCTACCACCACGTCGACGCGGCGACGATCTACCTGGTGACCGATCCGGGACGCTACGACGTGATCGTCACCGACAACCTCTTCGGCGACATCGTCACCGACCTCGCCGCCGCCGTCTCCGGCGGCATCGGGCTGGCCGCGAGCGGCAACATCGACCCGTCCCGGCGCAACCCGTCGATGTTCGAGCCGGTGCACGGCTCGGCCCCCGACATCGCCGGGCAGGGCAAGGCCGACCCGACCGCCGCGGTCTTGTCGGTAGCCCTGCTGCTGGACCACCTCGGCGAGCAGGCAGCGGCCGAGCGGGTAGAGGCCGCCGTCGCCGCCGACCTCGCCGCCCGCGACCCGAAGCATCCCGGCAGCACGACCGAGATCGGCGAACGCCTCACCAAAGCCGCCGCCGCATAACGCTTTTGGCAGGTTGGGACCGTATGTGCTCCCGATCTGCCAAAACCGGAAAGGAACCCCGCACATGCTGACCGACGAGTTCCACGTCTTCGACACCACGCTGCGCGACGGGGCACAGCGCGAGGGGATCAGCTACTCGGTGGCCGACAAGCTCGCCGTGGCCCGGTTGCTGGACCAGCTCGGCGTCGGCTTCATCGAGGGCGGCTGGCCCGGCGCGCTGCCCAAGGACACCGAGTTCTTCGCCCGCGCCGCCGACGGCGAGCTGACCCTGAAGCACGCCACGCTGGTCGCATTCGGCTCCACCCGCAAGGCCGGCGTGCGCGTCCACGACGACCCGCAGGTGCAGGCCCTGCTGGACGCACGAGCACCGGTGATCACGCTCGTCGCCAAGTCCGACGTCCGGCATGTCGAGCGGGCGCTGCGCACAACGCTGGACGAGAACCTCGCCATGGTCCGCGACACGGTGGCGTACCTGCGCGAGCAAGGCCGCCGCGTGTTCCTCGACTGCGAGCACTTCTTCGACGGCTACCGGCACGACCCCGACTACGGGGCGCGCGTGCTGGACGCGGCAGCCGACGCGGGCGCGGACGTCGGCGTGCTCTGCGACACCAACGGCGGCATGCTGCCGATGGGCGTGCAAACCGTCGTCCAAGCGGTCAAGGGCCGCGTCGGCATCCGGCTCGGCATCCACACCCAGGACGACACCGGCTGCGCGGTCGCCAACACTCTTGCCGCTGTCGAGGCGGGCGCCACGCACGTGCAGGGCACCGCGAACGGCTACGGCGAGCGGGCCGGCAACGCGAACATCTTCTCGGTGATCGGTGGGTTGGTCACCAAGATGGGCCGCGACGTGCTGCCCGACGGGTGCCTGGCCGAGATGGTGCGCGTCTCGCATGCCATCGCCGAGATCGCCAACCTGGCGCCGGACACGCACGCGCCGTATGTCGGGGCGTCGGCGTTCTCGCACAAGGCGGGACTGCACGCGTCCGCGATCAAGGTCGACCCGGAGCTGTACAACCACCTCGACCCGGTGCTGGTCGGCAACGACCAGCACATCCTGGTCACCGAGATGGCCGGGCGCGCGTCCGTCGAGCTGAAGTCGCGGGAGCTCGGCGTCGACGTGACGCACCACCCGGACGTCGTAGGCAAGGTGGTCGAGCGGGTCAAGCAGCGTGAGGCGGCGGGCTGGTCGTACGAGGCCGCGGACGCCTCCTTCGAGCTGTTGCTGCGCGACGAGCTGGGTACCGCTCCGCAACGCTTCACCGTCGAGTCGTACCGGGTGATGATCGACCGTGGTGAGGACGGCTCGCTGGTCAGCGAGGCGACGGTGAAGGTGCATGCCGGCGGCGAGCGGGTGATCTCCACGGAGGAGGGGAACGGCCCGGTGAACGCGCTCGACCGCGCGCTGCGCAAGGCGCTGACCGCCGCCTACCCCCGCCTCGCCGACTTCGAGCTCATCGACTACAAGGTGCGCATCCTGCCCGGCAGGCACGGCACCGACGCCGTCACCCGGGTACTCGTCGACACGTCGGACCGCGAGCGCGAGTGGACCACCGTCGGGGTGCACGGCAACGTCATCGAGGCGTCCTGGCTCGCGCTGCACGACGCGGTCCGCTACGGCCTGCTCGGCGAGGCGTGACGCCGCACCAGCCGATGCTGCGCGGATGGTCGGTCAGCCCCGTGAGAGCACGCACGACTCGCAACTGTGATCGCATTCCTGCGCTCGCTCGCACGCCGGCATCACGCGCATCTCCTCAGGATCGTGCTCGTGCCCGCAGTCGCATGTCTGCCGGCCCGACGCCACGACGGCCTCGGCGACGGCGGCGTCCAGCGCGGCCTCGTGCCGCTGTAGGCGCAGGCTGCGTGCAAGGCCCCAGGCGACGAGCGCGCAAAACGCGCCCAGCAGCAGGGCGAGTGTCGCGAGCACGCGCACGACGACGGGCGCTGGAGCGACCCATGGCAGCACGCCGACCGCCACCAGCAGCGCGGCCAGCAATCCGGCTACGGCAGCGGCTCGGCGGCGGCGTGCGGCGGGAACGGCGGACAGCGCGGCGCTCACCGGACGAGTATGCGCGACGCGACGGCTCGGGGCGTGCCGTCCCCCACTAACCTTGGACTTCGTGCGAATCGCCCGCTTCCGCCATCCACCGTCGTCGACCGTCCCGGAAGGCGTCGCCTGGGGAGTGGTCGAAGGGCCGGCCGGCGCGGAGCCCGAGCAGCTGACCGTCGCGGCGATCGCCGAGCACCCGTTCGGCCCGATCACGTTCACCGGCGACCGGTGGGCGCTGCCCGACGTGTGGATGCTCGCACCGATCCTGCCCAGCAAGGTGGTCGCGGTCGGCAAGAACTACGCGGAGCACGCGCGGGAAATGGCCGAGGGGAGCTTGCGACCCGAGCAGGGGGATAGCGCGGCCCCGCCGACGCCGGTGATCTTTATGAAGCCGTCGACGGCGGTGATCGGGGACGGGGACGCAATCCGGCTGCCCGAGTCCGACCGCGTCGACCACGAGGCCGAGCTCGCCGTCGTCATCGGCCGTCCCGCCAAGGACGTGCCGGTGGAGCTCGCGCTTCATCACGTTCTCGGCTACACCGCCGCCAACGACGTCACCGCCCGCGACCAGCAGCGCGCCGACGTGCAGTTCACCCGCGCGAAGGGCTACGACTCGTTCTGCCCGATCGGCCCGTGGATCGAGACCCTTCTGGATCCGTCCGACCTCCGCATAACCGCGGAGGTCAACGGCAAGCTGCGCCAGGAGGGCCGTACCAGCGAGATGATCCATAACGTGCCGTCGTTGATCGCGTTCATGTCGGGAGTGATGACCCTGCTCCCCGGTGACGTCATCCTGACCGGAACGCCCGCCGGCGTCGGCCCGCTCGAGGAGGGCGACACGGTGAGCGTCACCGTCGAAGGCATCGGCACGCTGACGAACCCGGTGATCCGCAAGTGACCGTCCGGGTGCGGTTCTGTCCGTCCCCGACGGGGGATCTGCACGTCGGCAACGTGCGCACGGCGCTGTTCAACTGGGCGTACGCACGCCACGTCGGCGGCGTCTACGTGTTCCGGGTCGAGGACACCGACGCGGCCCGCGACACGCAGCAGTCCTACATCAAGCTGCTCGACGACCTGCGCTGGCTGGGCCTGGACTGGGACGAAGGCCCGGAGGTCGGCGGCCCGCACGGGCCGTACCGGCAGAGCGAGCGACGCGACATCTACGCCGACGTGGTCGACAAGCTGCGGGCCGGCGGGCACGTTTACGAGTCGTACTCGACGAACGAGGAGGTCGAGGCGCGTCATCGCGCCGCGGGCCGCGACCCGAAGCTCGGCTACGACAACTTCGACCGTGACCTGACCGACGCAGACATCGAGGCGTACCGGGCGGAGGGACGGTTGCCGGTGCTGCGGCTGCGGATGCCCGACGAGGACATCACCTGGCATGACCTGATCCGCGGTGAAACGACCTTCGCCGCAGGCAGCGTGCCGGACTACGTGCTGGTCCGGGGCAACGGCGACCCGCTCTACCCGCTGGTCAACCCGGTCGACGACGCGCTGATGCGGATCACTCACGTGCTGCGCGGCGAGGACCTCATGCCGTCCACGCCGCGGCAGATCGCCTTGTACCGCGCCATGATCGACGTTGGCATCACGGACTTCGTGCCGCAGTTCGGCCACCTGCCGTTCGTCATGGGCGAGGGGAACCGCAAGCTCTCCAAACGCGATCCGCAGGCCTCGTTGCACACCTACCGGGTCAACGGCTACCTGCCCGAGGGGCTGCTCAACTACCTCGCGCTCCTCGGCTGGTCGATCGGCCCGGACCGCGACGTCTTCTCGATGGATGCGATGGTCGCCGCGTTCGACCTCGCCGACGTCAACGCCAACTCCGCGCGCTTCGACCCGAAGAAGTGCGAGGCGATCAACGCGGCACACATCCGGCTGTTGGCGCCGGACGACTTCGCCCGGCGGCTCGTCGGCTTCCTCGCCGGCGCGGACTCGGCGGTCGTCACGGCTGCGGCACCGCTCGTGCAGGAGCGGATCCAGACGCTGGCCGAAGGCGCCGGCATGCTGCACTTCCTGCTCGTCGACGAGGCCGACTTTGCCGTCGATGAGGCCGCGGCGGCCAAACAGCTCGGCGAGGCGGGGCAGGCCGTGCTCGCTGCCGCGATCACTGCGTTGGAACCGCTGCCCGACTGGGCCGCCCCCGAGATCGAAACCGCGCTGCGTGCCGCGCTAGTCGACGGGCTCGGGTTGAAACCGCGCAACGCCTACGGCCCGGTGCGCGCCGCGGTAACCGGGCGTACGGTCTCGCCGCCGCTGTTCGAGTCGATGCAGCTGCTCGGCCGCGAGCGCGCGCTGGTCCGGCTGCGGGCAGCCCGGACGTGATCCGGGCGGTCTTCTTCGACGTCGACGACACCCTGCTCGACTACGACACGGCCTCGCGTGCCGCGTTTCACGGCGCGTTGGGTGAGGACGCGGACTTTGAGCTGTGGCTTGCGATGTCCGACCCGCACTTCGCTCGCTATGGGCGCGGCGACGTCGGCTTCCAGCAGATGCGTGCGGAGCGGATGGCGCACTACCTCGACGCCTGCGGCCGCTCGCCGAGCGATGCCGAGGAACTCGAGGCGCTCCGGTTCGATGCGCTGTGGTCGTCGTACGAACTCTTCGACGACGTGCTGTCCTGCCTGGCGACCCTGCGCGCATCCGGCATCGCGCTCGGCGTGATCACCAACAGCGAGCCGGTGTACCAGCGGCACAAGCTGACCCTCGTCGGGCTCTCCGACGCGTTCGACACGGTCGTGATCTCGGGCGACGTCGGGGCGGCCAAGCCGGCCGCGGCAATCTTCGCGCACGCCTGCGAGTGTCTCGGCGTGCCTGCGGTAGAGGCGGTCCACATCGGCGATCGGCTCGACCTCGACGCGCTCGCCGCGGTCGCCGCCGGCCTTCGCGGAGTCTGGCTGGATCGTCGCGGCACGGCGACCGGCGAAGAGGACGTGCCCCTCGTGACCGGCCTGGCCGAGTTGCCGGCACTGGTCGCCGCCTGGCGGACCGATCGGGCGATTTCGGGCGACCGGCGACGTCCGGTAAAGTAGACCGTCGGCCCGGTCGGTGACCGCGAGCGGGCTGCATTGGGGTATGGGGTAATTGGCAGCCCGACGGATTCTGGTTCCGTTAGTCTAGGTTCGAGTCCTGGTACCCCAGCGCTGTACAACAGCAACACAGGAAGGTACTGGGGCCCCGTCGTCTAGTGGCCCAGGACGCCGCCCTCTCAAGGCGGTAGCGGCGGTTCGAATCCGCTCGGGGCTACACAGCTGAACCCCCGGAATCCGGGGGTCAGAGAGAGCGGCAGGCAACCGTAGGTTGATCAGTTCCCACAAAGTTCCCACAAATTCCCAGCGTCACGAGATGGCAGCACGTGGCCAAGGACATGACGAGACGGAATGGGACAGCATCAGTTGGGTGTCGGGCGGCATCGAATCGCGGGCATGTCTCATCTATCCCGGGCATCTTCGGTTCACCAGGGACAGCTGAGACCGCGGAGGCCAAGTTGTCGGCATCTGACAACGCCTGGTGACCGAGGGAGCGGCACGCTCGGACGACCACGGGTTCGTCGCAATGCGTCTGCTTCGCCGCCGTGCCCGCCGTTCGTGACGGGCGGTTTGTCCAGCCCCCGCCGGGTGCGTTCGAGTTGCTGCCCGACCGGCAGTCACGGGCGCTCCCCGAGGAACCATGCACCGCGACGACGCGGCACGGGTTAAATTGCCACTCCGAGGTGGTCGTGGTCGCGACCTCGACGGTGCGCAAGGTGGCCCGGCAGGGCAGGCCGCTCACCCTGCTGAACCGGCGGGAGACCTCAGCCCGGCGTGGATCGATCCTCCCGGATGCAGACCACCGGCAGCAACGCCGCGCTTAAGCGACGGGGCGTCCCGACGAGCTGGTGGTCCGCGAGCACCAGCCGGCCTCCGACCGGATCGCGGTCGTCTACGTCACTACCGCAACCAAGGGGTCACCCAGCAGCTCGCGATGGAGTCCGCCCGGTTCCTCGGCCTGCCCCCGGTCCGCCGCGGGTAGCACCACCGATTGGATGGCGTGGAGTGCGTCTATCTGGTCGTGCCCATGATTCGGCCCATGGTGAGCAGTTGAAGCACCGGTCCGGACGGGATTTTGATCAGCCGACCCGTGCGAACGATGGGAATCGGCCACGCGCCGGTACGGATGAGCTGGTAGGCGAAGGTGCGGCCGATGCCGAGCAGGTGCGCAGCTTGCGGCACGGTGAGCATAACTGGCACGGCGCTGAGTTCGGGTGGCCGGTGGTCGACGACCGCTGTCATGGCTGTTCTCTCCTCACGTCTGGCGGGTCGGGGGCTGGTGCCGCCTCGCCGCCCTACTTCAGATCGGCCGGGCAGGCCCCTACACCTACCCAAGGCAACATGATCATGGGTTCGGTCACCCAGCGGCGGGTGAAATGCGCGTGAGCCCTTAAGTTACCGGCCGGTAATGCAAGAGGTGTGCTGGAGGAAGATCATCCGGTAGGGGGGTCGGTCGGAGGCGGTAGGAGGGGTCGGTCGGAGGCGGTAGGTCGACAGGTGGTGTCGGGTCGGCGGTGCGGGTCGTGTCGGGTCGGCGGTGCGGGTCGTGTCGGGTCGGCGGTGCGGGTCGTGTCGGGTCGGCGGTGCGGGTCGTGTCGGGTCGGCGGTGCGGGTCGTGTCGGGTCGGCGGTGCGGGTCGTGTCGGGTCGGCGGTGCGGGTCGTGTCGGGTCGGCGGTGCGGGTCGTGTCGGGTCGGCGGTGCGGGTCGTGTCGGGTCGGTAGGGGTCGGGGAGAAACTCGTCGGGCTGCGGGGTGACCGAACGGGCGCGCGTGCTGCCTTGGGTCAGTGAAGGGGTAACTGCAGGGGGCAGGAGGAACCGATGACGACAGGCAACATGACGCTCGCCCAGCAGGCCCGGCTGCGGGCGCGCGCCGCCCGGGCCGAGCTGGACCGGGACCGGGCCGCGCGTGACAAGGCGATCGAGCAGGCCGCCGCGCTGGTGTTCACCGGCATGGCGCAACGCGAGGCCGCCGCCGCGGCGGCCGAGGCGGCGCTGGACACGATGGCCGGCGGGCTGCGCGCGCTACTCGGGGCCGGGGTGTCCACCGTGCAGGTGGCGCAGGTGTGCGGGCTGGCCCCGGCGGTCGTGCAGCGGCTGACCAAGCGGGCCACACCCGCTGCTGCGCCGACCGGCCCGACACCGGAGCCGGCGCGTCATGCTGGCGCTGACCGGGCTGGTGTGGAGACGCCAGGCGCGCCGCGCGGGTAAGCACCGAGCTGGGGTTGGCGTGGGGCATGCCGCGCCAGGCGTTGCGCGGCCGCGCAACTGGCCGTCGGTGGGCGCGATGCGTGCTGCGCGGGACGGGGTGCGGCTAGGCGCAGAACGTGCCGCGTGGAACACGCCGAGCCGGTGCCCGGCCTGATCGGATCGTCACGCCGCCTGGTCGGTGTGCAGGGCGGCGCGGAGTCGGGCGCCGATCCACTCGCCGACGGCGGGGGAGACGGCGTTGCCGTATCCGTCGACCTGGTCGCGGGCGCTGCCCCAGACGATGAACGTGCCGGCGTGTCCGGGGAAGTCGACGTCGAACCCGCAGCCGCGCCCGACCTCGTGCGCGGCCATCATCCGGAAGTAGCAGTCCTCGAGGCGCAGGTCGGCGAGCGCGGCCCGCCACTCGGCCATCAGCAGGGCGGTGGTGTCGCGGGAGGTCAGGGTGCCGAACGCGTCGCTGACCGGGTGCGGTGCGGTCTCATCGCCGCGGCTGCCGTTCTGCTTGTACCAGCCGGAGAACAGCATCCCCTGGGTGATCGCCGAGCCGACGACGGTGCCGAGGGGGTCGGACAGCGGGTGGGCGCGGTATTTCGCCTCGTCGATCGCGCCGTTGTTCTTGATGGTGCCGGCCGCGGTGAGCAGGCCCGGGATCTGGTCGGCGGTGAGCGTCGGCATGGCCTGGGTGTGCACGGTGGGCACGGTGTTCTGCCGGTAGGGGATGACCCCGGAGCAGAGCACGCCCAGGGCGCCGGGTGCGGCGTTGCCGACCAGGGTCTGCATCGGCTCGCCAGGCCGCGGCTGGTGCCGTTGCTGCGGTTGGGCAGCACCCGGGCCGAGAGCACGCCCAGGGTCTCCGAGCCGCCTTGGGTGGGCAGCGGCTGGTCGATTCCACGGCTGCGGCATGCCGACCCGGCCGACTCGAAGGTGTGCCGGCGGCGGTGATCAGGGCGCCGGCGCACAGCAGCGCCGTCTCGTGTGGTGGGACGTCATGGTGTCCATCGGCCGGCCGATGTGCTGTCCGTCGCCGTCGCCGGGCGAGCGATTGCTGAGCCGACGTCCAGGCGACCGTAGTCGTGCCCGGACCGGGTCTTGTTTGCTGCCGAACAGTCGCGATCCTGCCGGGCAGGAGCATGCGCCAGATGATCACTTTCACTCATTCCACCCGGACCGACGCCGAACGAATTGCGCGCCAGATCGCCCCGGTTGGCCGCCGGGCTCATCTCAGGCCGCGGCGGCAGCAGCAGCCATCCACCGGTGCACTCCCGGGTGTGGCGATAAAGCGATGGCCCGATAGTCACCAGCGAACGATCGAAGCTGTCACCCAACGTAGCCAGCGACTCCTCGAGAGCTACGGTTAATCCGCCCGGATTTGCCGAGAGTCGGAAACATCGCGAGCAGTTGCGGAGATCAACTCGTGAAGATCGTCGGATGCGTCCGCTCGCGATGACAGCGCATGCCGCCCGTCCGCTCATCGGACGATCCGTAACGGACGCTGGAGGGCACCCGGTGCACGGGTGGGTCGAAGCTCGACATGGCCTTGGCGCCCGAACCGTCGATCAAGCAGCCGCCTCGGTGCTCCGCGCGTTCCTGTTCCGCTGAGGCTCAGTCCCCTGGCGGCAGCTGGTTGCTCGGTGCCGGCGCGGTGCGCGAGCCGGGTTTGAGTGTTCACCGGTAGCGCTGTGGCCGTGTCTGGTCTAGCGTTTTTGGTGCGCTGTGAGGAGGCGATCGCTCGCCGAGTCGGGGTGCGTAACTGTAGGGGGACTGGTGGCGGAGCTGGACCGGTTCCGGGCAGTGGTTCGGGATTGTCGTCGGGCCGCCGGGCGGACGCAACAGCAGCTGGTGCGGGCTGTCGCGGCCCCGCGGACTGCGTTCGCGCGGTCGGCCTCGGCGTCGGTGCGGCACCTGTCGCCGACCCCGTCCACTGCGCCGGCCGCCCCGCCGCAGGCAGCATCGGGCAGGCGTTCCCGCTGACCGTCCGCATCGCGGCCGGCGAGGCTGACGCGGCCGGCGAGCTGACCGCCTACGAGCCGCCTGGCTGGTCGGCTACCGGCTGGCCGCCGGGCCGCGGACCTACCTGCTGCGGGGCCGCCTGCACCGCCCGCGACGGCGGCACCGAAATCTGGGTGCATCAGGCCTCCGACGGGCCACCGGTGACCGTCGACCTGTACCGGCTGCAGCAGGTGTTGGCCGCTCCGGCCCCCGCGCCGCCGACGCCCGGCGGATCTGTGGCCGCCGCGCACCGCTGACGCCATCGGCCGACCGAAGGAAGCATGAGCCATGCGCACCATCGTCACCACGCTGATCACATGGGCAACCCGGCGAGCCGGCACGGGCCACCGCCGGGCCGGCATGACCCGATCCGGCACGGATCTCGTCCCCGCCGGCGGTGCTGGGCCGTGCGGCCAGGCGTCTCAGCGGCGCCGCGAACGACGGCCGCGCATACCGGCTGGCCGCTCGCGGCGCGGGGCGGGTGCGGTTGTGGCCACCGCCGCGCTGGCGGCGCTGCCCCTGGCGATCATGGGCAGCGGCACCGCTTTGGCCAGCCCGGCCAGCCCGGCCAGCTTGCAGGCTGCCGCGGCGACACGCACGGTTTCCGGGCCGCTGCCGTCGACCGCGAGCGCGGCGGCGCCGGCACGCCAGAAGGCGGCAGCGTCGCCGGGAAGCTCCGGTCTCGGCGATCCGGAGACGTGGATGGGGGACCTGGGCCCCGAGCTGTGGGATCAGCCGCTGAGCCAGATCGTGATCCCCGGGACGCACGACAGTCTCACCTACAGCATGAATAACGGGCTGTTCTGGAACGATTGGGCGCAAACCCAGGACGAGGATCTGACCGGCCAGCTCAACGGCGGCATGCGAGCGTTCGACATCCGCGTGGGGTGGCACGACGACGTAAGCAATGGCTATGGCTATTACGCGAACCACGGCGGGCTGTACTCGTCCTGGCTGAAGCTGCCGAGCGTGTTGACTTCCATCGACCAGTGGGCGCTGCAGCCCGGCCAGGAGCACGAAGTCATCCTCCTCAGCCTGGCCATCACCCAAAGCAACAACGGCCCCTTCCCCACCCAAGACTGCCAGAATTTCGCGGCTACGCTGGGCGGCTCCCTGGTCACCCCCGACGAGCTGCAGGCCCACTTCGGCACCACCGACCCCGGCCAGGTGACCCTGGGGCAGCTCTGGTCACTACCCGATCCGAAGAATGCGGCACGCGTGATCATGAACAACGACCAGTGCATGGACGCCGGGGACCCGTCCGCCGGGCAATGGGCGCCGGACCCCCCGTTCGGGGTTGTTAACGCCAACACGAACTACTACGCCAACCAGTGCACCGCCGACGGGATCGACTGGTTTTTTCAGGGTGACGGCATTCAGAGACTGGTGCTGCAAGCGGCGCGGTCCCGGTTCACCCAGGGAGACGGCGGCGAACCTGACTCATTCGGTCCGCCCATGAACGGAGGGATTTGGGCCCTGTTCATCCAGGGAACCCCGGAGGCCGACTGCCCGATACCGCCGGCAGCCCTGGTGCCCGCAGAGCAAGAGGTCCTCGATGCGCTCGTCAACCAATGGGTGACTGACCCGGCGACACAGCAGAACGTAAACATCGTCTCCGGAGACTTCTTCGACGAGATCGAGCTATACCAAGACGTCATCCGCATGGACGAGGACTATCCGCTCGCGGCCAACACTGTCACGGCCACCGGGACCACGCAGTTGACGGCAAGCCAGGCCGATGTTTCGGTACCGGCCAGCGCGTTCACCGCGACCGCGAGCTATCAAGGACCGGGGGCGCCGACAGGATTGCTCACTCCGGGGCAAGAGATCACCTACCACGTCGTCTCCCAGCCGGTGTTGGGTACTGCCGGCTTCGGCGACGAGCACCTGCCGTCCGTCACGGTGCAGGCCGGCGATCAGGGCGTCGTCTCTCCCGGCGCTGACCTGTACCTCAACCGAGACCACAGTCAGGGCACGGTGACGGTGACCGCGTCGGCGGCCGGGGTTGCCACGACCTGGACGGTGGTCATCGGGCCGGCTACCGGCTTCCGGCTGGAGGCGCCCGACGGCCTTATCGGCCAAGCGGGCCAGACCTTCACCTACGCCCCGGGCGTTCAGTACTCCACCTTTGCGAACGCGTTCACCGCGCAGGGTGTTCAACTGCCCGGCGTGCCGGTAACCTTCGACATCAAGTCGGTCGGGACGTTCCCCGGCGGGGGCACCAGCGTGACCCGGAACACGAACGCCGGAGGGGCGGCGCTCGCGCCGCCGTTCACGGCCGCAACCCGCGCCGGCACCTACTCCATCACGCTCAGCGCCCCCGGCGCTGTCAGCACCCCATCGTTCAAATTCACGATCAGGCCGGGTCCCGCGACCGCCTTCGTCGTGACACGGGGCGGTGGGCAGACGGTGCCGGTCAACACGAAGTTCCCGGCCGCCCTGCAAGGCCACTGGGTCGACCAGTACGGCAACGTGGTGACCAACCCGCCGCCGGCCGACCAGGTCCTGACGCTGTCCCCGTCCTCCGGCGCGACGTGGCCGAACGGCCAGAGCAGCATCGAAGCCACAGTCGCCGCTGACGGCACCATCACCGCGCCGGACCTGACCGCGGGCCACACCATGCTGGAGGGACCCGATGCCGCGCATAGCCTGACCGTCAACGTCGGCCCGGCCTCCGTCTGGACGCTGCACGTGGCGCCGGGCCCGCCGGCCGAGGTCATCGCGATCAGCGGTGACGGGCAGCACACCGCCGCCGGCAAGCCGTTCGGGAAGGCCCTGGCCGTCATGGTCCTGGACGCCGCAGGCAACCCGATCCCCGGGGCTGCGGTCACCTTCCAGGTCACCAAAGGGCAGGCCACCTTCGCGCTGCCGCCGGGCGCAGCGGCGTACTTCGGCTCCAAGCTTTCCGCCGCCTCCGCTACAGGCACCGTCGTCGTCACCGGCAGCGGCGGGGTCGCGACCGCCCCGGTGCTCACCGCAGGTCAGCAGGGAGGGCCGATCCAGGTGACCGCGGCGGCCGGGGCGGCGGCGGCCAGCAAGACGACGGTCGTCCACCTGTCCGCGACCGGCCCTCCCGGCCCGCCGGCCATCACCGGTCTGAGCAACGGCGATGGTCAGGTCAGCGTGGCGTTCTCCGGGTCGACCGGCGGGTCCGCGCCGATCACCTCCTACACGGTGGCCGCAACGGACCAGAACGCCCCCACCGCGCCTGCGGTGACCGCCACCGGCCCCAGCTCTCCGATCACCGTGAAGGGCCTGACCAACGGTGACCCGTACGTGTTCGCTGTGCGGGCGACCAGCGCCGACGGCAGCAGCCCCTGGTCAACCCCGAGCGGGGCGCTCAGCGTGGGGGTGGCGCCGGTGATCGCCGCCGGCCCGGCGGACGGGACCGTCGGCACGCCCTACTCCTCCGGCTTTACCGTCACCGGGGCGCCGCCCCCGACCGTCACCCAGGTCTCCGGCACGGTTCCGCCTGGCCTGACGTTGGCCAGCGACGGGGCGCTGACCGGCACTCCCACCCAGGCCGGCAGCTACGAGTTCACCGTGCAGGCCGCCAACCCGGTCGGCATCGACGACGCGAGCATCACGGTCGCGATCTCGGCCACGCTGGGGGCCGGGCCTCCCGGGCCGGGCGGGCGGCAGCTGCGGGCCACGATCTGCACCCGCCCGGCGGGCCACCGGCCGGTGTGCGCCGTGCGGACGCTGACCGGCAGCTTTCCGCCGCTTCGCGCGAGCGCCGCGGCGACCCTGGTACACGGCGCGGTGACCTACGCGGCCGGCCGGGTCAGCCCCGGCTACCGCAAGCTCACCTTCACACGTTGGCGCGAGATTCCCGCGGGCGGCTACACGCTGATCCTCCGCTACCGGCACCACGCCATCATCGTCCCGGTTACCATCTCGCCAGCCGGCTACGGACACCCCGCCGCGGCCGGGTGCGCCACCAGCGGCAGCCAGGTCACCTGCGTGTTCCGCGAGACCGGCGCCGCTCAGAGCTGGACTGCGCCCGCCGGGGTTGCCTCGGCCACGGTCACCCTGTACGGCGCGCAGGGCGTCTCCCCGACCGGGCTCGGCCTGCTGGCCGGGCTGGGCGCTGAGGTCACCGCCTACGACCTGCCGGTCACCGCCGGGACCGCGCTGCAGGTCAACGTCGGACAGGCCGGCGCGGTCAATGCCGGACGGGCCGGCTACAAGGCCGCGTTCGGCGGCGGCGGCGCGGCCGGTTCTTCAGCCGGCGGGGGCGGCGGGGCCAGCGACATCCGCAGCCCAGCCTCCCCCGGCAGCTACCCGCTGGCGAACCGGCTGCTGGTGGCCGGCGGCGGCGGGGGCGGCGGCGCGATCTCGGGCTTCGCCGCCGCCGGCGGGAACGCCGGCTCGGGCGGGATGTCCGGCGCGTCTGAAAGCAATGATGGCAACTACGTGGGCGGTGGCGCCGGCGGCGGGGCTGGCACCAGCACGGGTCCGGGTGCCGGCGGGGCCGGCGGCACGGCGAGCTCCTCCTGTTCCGGTGTCGACGGTGCCGCGGGCAGCAGCGCTGGCACCGGGACCAGCCAGGGCACCGGCGGGGCCGGCGGCCCGTACGCCGGCGGCGGCGGCGGCGGGGGCGGCGGCTACTACGGCGGCGGCGGCGGGGGCGGCGGCGCGGGCGACAACTGCTTCAGCGGCGGGGGCGGCGGCGGGGGCGGCGGGGGTGCCAGCTACACCGGCGCGGCCACCGGCGCGGTGGTCACCGACGGCGTGGCCGCCCCCGATGACGCCCCGAACGGCGAGGTGATCATCACCTACCAGGTGCCCACCGCCACGACCACCACGGTCGTGTCCTCGGTGAACCCGTCGGCGGCCGGGCAGCAGGTGGTCTACATCGCCACGGTCAGCCCGGCCCCGGATGGCGGCACGGTGGCGTTCGCCGACGGCGGCAGCACGATCAGCGGGTGCCGCGCCCAGCCGGTCGGCACCATCACCGGCACGGCCATCTGCCCGGTGACCTACACCAGCGCGGGCACCCACTCGATCACCGCCGCCTACTCCGGTGACACCGCGTTCGCGGCCAGCACCTCGGCGGCGCTGCCCCAGACCGTCAACCCGGCGGCCGGCGACCATTACCATCCCGGCGTCGGACAAGGCGGCCCTGACGGTGAGCCTGAGCGTGCCGGCGCAGGCCGGTGACGCGACCAGCGTGACTGAGACGGTCACCGTCACCAACCAGGGCCCGGCCACCGCCAGCAAAGCGGCCACAGCGCTAACCGAGCCAGGCAGGCTGAGGGTCGCCAACGCCCGGTGGCGCCACGGTTGAAAGGCCGGGTGCTGACCTGGGCGAGCAAGACGTTCACCGCGACCGCGCAGGCCGACGCGCACGCCCACGGCACGGTGGTGGTGGCCGGCGCACTGTCGGCCACGCCGGAACCGGACCTGCTCAACAACGCCGCGGTCAGCACGCTGCGTCTCGGCTAGCACGGCACAGGCTGAGCACGGCCTCGGCGAGGAACGCGCAGGCGGCGTTGAGGTGGGTCAGCGACTGGCTGGCGTAGCCGTCGGTGCCCAGTCCCTGGTTGCTGCTGGAGTACCGGATGCGCCGGCGAACATCGCCCGCAGCACCCCGGCGCCGATGATCTCGCCGACGAGTTGCGCGACCCAGTAGCCGGCCGCGTCGGGCAGGGTGATCCGCCCGGAGACCAGAGACCCATGGTGACCGCCGGGTTGATGTGACAGCCGGAGATGGGGCCCAGCCCGTAGGCGAGGATCAGCAGCACCAGCCCGAACGCGAACGCGGTGGTGACGATCCCTGCTGCCGTGCTCGACCCGGTGAGCTTGAACCAGAAGCACTTCAGGCGCAGCAACTGGCCGATTACCCCGGCGTCACCGGGCAGATCACCGCCTCGGCAACCGCGCTGCGCCGCCGCATCGATCTCGCGGCCCGGGAGCTGCGTGAGCCGGTGCATGCCGTGATGCCGGCCGCGCTGGTCGAACGCGGGCTGGCCGCGGCGACCGATGACTTGGTCATCGGATGCCCATCCCGACCCGTCTCGACCTGAGCCTGGACGGCGCGCTCCCGGCGACCGTCGAGGCCACCGCGTATTTCCTGCTCGCCGAGGCGCTGACCAATGCGGTCAAACACGCGCACGCCAAGACCCTGGATGTACGGGTGGCCCGCGCGAACGGCACCCTGCACATCGAGGTGGCCGACGACGGCGTCGGCGGAGCGGCCGCCGGGACCCGGGCTCGGGCTGCGGGGCATGGCAGACCGCGACCTGCTCGGCGGGCGGCTACGGGTCAGCAGCCTGTCCGGCGAGGGCACCCGGCTGATCGTGGAGCTGCCATGCGAGTCGTGATCGGCGAGGACGAGACCCTGCTCCGCGAAGGGCTCGAGCTGGTGCTCGACCGCGGCGGCTTGGACGTCGTCGCCACGGCCGGCGATGCCGACGAGCTGATCGCGCAAACCCGCGCGCAGCAACCCGACCTGGTGATCGTCGACATCCGGATGCCGCCCGGATTCACCGATGAAGGGCTGCGGGCCGCGCTCGCGATCCGCCGCGAGCTGCCGCACATCGCGATCGTGGTGCTCTCCCAGCACCTGCAGCGGCGGTACGCCCTCGAATTGATCGCCGACTCCACCGGCGGCGTCGGCTGCCTGCTCAAGCAGCGCATCGCCGATGTGCAGACGTTCTGCGAGGACCTGGCCCGGGTCTGCGCCGGCGGCACCGTCCTCGATCCGGAAGTGATCGCCTTGATGGTGGCCCGAGCGCGCAGCGACCACGACGCGCTGGCTCGGCTCACGCCGCGTCGATCCGAAGTGCTCGCCCTCATGGCGGAGGGACGCTCCAACGCCTCGATCGCGCGCCGGCTCTGCATCACCGAAAAGGCCGTTGTGCAGCACGCGTCGCACATTTACGAGGAGCTGGGCATCGCCGTCAGCGACGACGACCACCGTCGCGTACTCGCCGTGGGGCGCTAGCTGTCCACCGCACACTGACCCGTTTCGACCGATCGGGTCGATCGCGCGGCGCCGATTGGTGGACGTGCCGACACGACTCAGGTCAGGTCACGCCGGCAACCGCGTGCCCGGCGAAGCACCGGAAACGCCACAAACATCCCGCTCCGGCGACGGACTCGACCGGCCGGCGTCGGCCGGTCGGCGGGCACGCGCGGGGGCTGGTGAATCGGCGGATCGGCCGACCGCCGGCGGTGGCGGCCTGGCAGACGATGGCGGTGCGGCCAAACAGGGTGGCCACAGTCATGACGGGATTGTCCAATGGCGGGGTCGAGCAGCACCGGGGTGGTCGAAGGCACCACGTCCCCGGTGCCCAGGCTCGCGTGGCAGCTGGCCAGCCCGGCCGGCGCGCTGCAACTCGCCAAGCTGGGCGCGGTGTTCGTGTTCGGATTCGGCGGGGCGCTGATCACCGTGCAAGCCAGTCATGGCCTGTGCCTCGCGATGATCATGGCGGTTCTCTCGTCGCTGGGCGGCGGGATCGTGCGTGACCTGCTGTTGCGCGACACTCCGCCGATCACACTGCGCTCGCCGGTCTGGCCCATCGCGGCCCTGCTCGGCGGGGTGGCGGCCTTTGCGCTGCGCGCCCAGATTGATGCGATCCCGTTCTGGCTGATCACCACCGTCGATGCCGCGGCGCTGGGCCTGTTGTGCGCCGCAGGTGCGCTGAAGGTGCTCGAGCATCGCGCCGGCGTGCTGGCCGCGGTGGTGCTGGGCATGGTTTCGGCGGTCGGCGGCGGCATCGTGCGCGACCTGCTGTTGGGGCACCTGCCGTATGTGCTCACCTCCTGCCTTTACCCGGTGTCGGCGGGCGTGGGTGCGGCGGCCTTGGTGGCCGCCGTCAAGCTGGGCCGCGGCCGCTGCCTCGCGCTCACGATCGGGATCGTCGCCTGCTTCGCGCTGTGGATGCTCAGCGTCTGGCAGAACTGGAGCCTGTGAGCCAGCGTGATCGCGGGCCTGCAGAATTAGCGGCTGCGCCGCCGTGCGGCGAACAGGGTCAGTGCGGCGCCGCGGCCAGCAGCAGCGCCGCCACGGCCAGCTGCGGACGCACCGGTGGCGCACCGGTCGCGGCGAGCGGGACGGCCGGCGTGCTCGGCGCCGGCGGCGAGGGTGTCGGCACGTGGGTCGGGGTGACCTGGTGGGTCGGCGTGGCCGGATACGTCGGCGTGGCCGGCGGCGTGCTCGGCGTGGTCACCTGTCGAATCGAGAGCTCGAACGTGTACGGAGCATGTCCCGAGCCGTGTGGAACTTTGGTGACGATCCACTGTGATTTCTAGGCGGCGGCACCGACAGTTTCGGGGCGGTTGACGGTGTCGGGGTGGGCGTGTTGGTGCAGTGCGGTGACGAGCTGGGGCGTCTGCTTAAGGCCCTTGATGCGGCGGAAGGATCGTTCGGCGTTGAGCATGCCGGCGGCGGTCCAGCGCAGCACCATGTGTCCGTCGCGCCAGCGGGTGACGTTGCGGTTGGTGCTCCGCGCGATGGAGAGCATCGACTCGACCGGGTTGGAGGTGGTGAGCGTCTTGGCCAGCCGACCGTCGATGCCGAGCCGGGACACGGTGAACATGTCGTCGAGTCCTTCGCGCAGCGAGGCGGCCGCGCCCGGGTAGGCGCGGTGCGCAGTGTGATGCTTACTCGTAGGTGATCAGTTCCGGCTGCGGGTGGAGGGCCATCACTTGCGCGGGGGTCATCAGTGCGGTGTCTTGGCGGAAGAACAGTTTGAACCCGGCGTGGAACGGCGGGTCGGGGATGGCCAGGGCCGCCCAGGTGGCCAGTTTGGCGGGCTGGGTGCCGAATCCGTCGTCTTGGATGACCTGTTCCAGGCCGGGGGCGGCGGCGGTGATGTTGGTCCGGTCGGGCAGCATGGAGAGCCGGAACTGGTGCAGCACGAGCAGCTTGTCCGGCAGCCGGGCGCGGCGCACCAGCGCGGACAGGTAGCCGGCGACCGGGTTGATGCTGGCCGCGGTGGCCGCGCCGATGACCTGCATCGGGTACTGGCCGGGTTGCAGTTTCCATTCCGGGTCCAGCGCGACGCTCACGCTCGGGTCGAGCAGGAACCGCGCGACCGCCTGGACCTGGGGCAGGAACTGTCCGCGGCCGGGTTGGAAGTCCAAGATGAGCAGCATGTGGTGGCGGTGTGCGGCGTCGAGGTAGCGCTGGATCGCGGCGTCGGCGATGGGCCGGGTGCACAGGGGTGTGGCCGGGGTGCACGGGCTGGCGACCGTGGTGATCAGTTCCATCGCCGGCTGCACCGGGCGGCCGTAGCCGGCGTAGCTGGTGGCGGTCTGCTCGATCTGGGCGGCGATGGTGTCCGGGTCGGCCGCGCCGAGCACGCCGAGCGTCGGGCCGTCCGGGCCGCCGTAGTAGCCGACGACCCGGTAACGGGGCAGGATGGTGCGGCCTCCGCGCGGCAACTGGACTGCGGGCGGGGTCGGTCGGGCGGTCGGCGTGCGCGGCCGGGTCACCGCCGGCGCCGGTGCGGCCGGGCGGGTCGCCGGGGTGCGCGGACTGATGTCCGGGGTGGACGCCGGTGGCTGCGAGGACCCGGCCCGCGGCGCGGAGCGCTGCGCGCCGGCCGGCACGCCGCGCCGGGTCGCGCCGCAGCCGGCAAGCAGCGCGACCGCGGCCACGGCCAGCGCGCCGGCCACGGCCCGTCGGGTCAGCACGGCCAGGGCGATGACGAACCCCCTCGAGCGGCACGATCCGGTCGCGCACCATCCGCGCATCCCGCGGCAGTCATCCTGACACACCGGCACCCGGGCGACCCGCGAACCAGCCCCGTGACCCGCCGCTGGAGTTCGCCGCAGACCCGGTGTGCGTCGTGGTCCACGTCCGCGCGCCGGTGCCCTGCGAGCCCGCTGCGGAGATCACCGCGGCGGCCCACCGCACACCGTGTGCTGATCTTCGCCGGAGGCAGCCTCGCCTTCAACCGCGCTCCGCCTCGCCGGGTATGTTGCCTGGTCGTCGATCCCGACGCCGGCCGCCGACCGCAACCACCTGGCCGCTGGAGCGTCTCCCACGCGGGTCGCCGGGCCGGGTGGGCTTGACCGCGCACCGCAGGCAGAGCTGTCCGGCCCGATTGGCTTACGGTCTGGTGCAGGATCTTCCGGATTGCCGGGCTACCGGTGCCAGCCGGGGGTGGCGGCATCGGCCGGGCTGGGCGGGTGTCGCGCGGTATCCGACGGTTGCCGTCGGAGGGCG
>CAVWNR010000006.1:0-300530 GCA_963756525.1 uncultured Actinomycetota bacterium
GGGTCGTCAACGCGGCCAGGCTGGCGGTCGCGGCACCGTGGATCGTCTTACTGCTGCTCGGTACGCAGTCGACGACCCTCACGGCATACAACTCCGCCGGCGGTGTGCTGCTGCTCGCGATCGGCGCCGCGCTCTGCGTCGTCGCGTACCGGATCATGCTGCGCGTCGGTCAGCTCCCCGAGGAACAGCGAGTGTTGCGGTGAGCGACCTGGTGCTCGGCGGACTGCTCGGGCTGATGCTCGCCGTGGGCGTGATCCTGGCGGTGCGCGCGGCGCCGCCGATGCGACCGATCCGCCTCGCCGACCGGGTCGCACCGTACCTCGGCGACACCCCGGTGCCGTCCAAGCTGCTCGCCCGGCCGAGCGCCACCTCGGCACCGTTCGCGGTCGCGCGGCGGCTGTTCGGCCCGGTGCTCGGCGAGGCGATGTCCGTCCTTGACCGGGTCGTCGGGGGAGCGTCGTCCGTGCGGCGGCGCCTGGGCGGGCTCGGAGACCGGCTCACGCTCCAAGAGTTCCGTTTCGAGCAGGTCTTGTGGGCGGCCGTCGGCATGGTCGGCGGGGGGTTGTTCGTGACGCTGGTCGGCCTGGTGCGGGGTCACGTCGACGTCGTGCTGGCGATCGGCGGTGCGCTCCTCGGCTTGGTCGGTGGCGTCTTCGCGCGCGACTGGTACCTGACCAGGCAGGTGCAGCGACGGGAAGCGGCGATGCTCGCCGAGTTCCCCGTGGTGGCCGACCTGCTCGCGCTGTCGGTCGTCGCCGGCGAGGCGCCTGCGGACGCGCTGCTGCGAGTGTGTCGACTGACCGGTGGCGAGCTCGCCCGTGATCTGGACTCCGCGCTCGCCGAGGCGAGGGCCGGGACGCCGATCACCACGGCGTTGTCGGGGCTCGCCGAGCGCACGACGCTCGAGCCGTTCTCCCGCTTCCTGCATGGGATCGTCGTCGCCGTCGAGCGCGGGACGCCGCTGGCCGAGGTGTTGCGTGCCCAGGCCGCCGATGTCCGTGAAGTCGGCAAGCGTGCTCTGCTCGAGGCCGGCGGCAAGAAGGAAATTTCGATGATGCTGCCGGTCGTGTTCCTGCTGCTGCCGGTTACCGTGCTGTTCGCGTTGTACCCGGGTCTGCTGACGTTGGTGTCACTGACCCACTAGAGAAGGCCCCACTAGAGAAGGCCCCACTAGACAAGGCCCCACTAGAGAAGGCCCCACTAGACAAGGCCCCACTAAGAGAGGAAGGGCGATTCGTGCCTCTGGACTTGCTGGCCGCCTGGGTGGCGACGATGTACGCGCGGGTGCGCGGACGCGACCCCGAACGCGGCGACGTGCCCGGCTGGGTGATGGTCACCGTCATGACTGCCGGCCTGGTGGTGGTCATCTTCACGCTGTTCAAGTCGAAGATCACCGACGCGATCAGCAACGCCATCGACTCGGTCACCGGCGCGACGAAGTAACGGTGCGGCGATTCGGCGCCCGAGCGCGCCGGGTCGTGGCGGACTCGGGTGGCGATCGCGGCGCGGCGATCGCCGAGTTCGCGATGATCTCGGTTCTGCTCGTGTTCCTGCTCTTCGCCGTGCTGCAGGTCGCGGTGTTCTTCTACCTGCGCAACATCGTCGCCGCGAGTGCAGCCGACGGCGCGCGCTACGCGGCGAGTGCTCAGGTGCCGTACTCGGTCGGCGGCGAGCGGGCGACCGAGCAGATCCGGCACAGCCTGGCCGGCGGCGCCGCTCGAGCTGTGCCCTGTACCGGCTCGCCGGGCCAGGATCCGGGAAGCGGCCTGCCGCTCGTCGTGGTGCAGTGTCACGGAAAGGTGCGCTCGATCTTCCTGCCGATCGGCGCGCTGCTCGGCATCGACGTCACGTCGCGTGCGCTCAAGGAGGGCACGCCGTGACGTGGTTTCGCGCCCGGCTCCGGCGCGTCGTGTCCGGATCTGCGGATCGCGGGAACGCGGTGGTCGAGTTCATCTTCGTCGCGGTGCTCGTACTCGTGCCGCTCGTGTACTTCGTCGCGTCCGTCGCCTCGGTGCAGCGCAGCACGCTTGCCGTGACCCAGGCGGCCCGCGAAGCCGGGCGGGCGTTCGCGACCGGCGAGTCGACCTCTGACGGTCAGGCTCGAGCGGCGGTCGCGGTGCGTCTCGCCCTGGCCGATCAGGGGCTGCCGGGCGACGCTGACATTCGGTACGTCCCGGTAGGTGCCGGCTGCCAGGACACCGCGATCGCGCCCGTGCTCGCGCCGGGGGCCGAGTTCGTGGTCTGCGTGGTCCGGCATGCGCTCCTGCCGGGAGTGCCGACGATGGTCTCCGGCCGGGGCATTACGACGGTCGGACGGTACGTGCTGCACGTCGACGACTACCGCACGGTGCAGGCGTCGTGAGGCGCCGCCCGTCGGGCGACGGAGGGTCGACGATCCCGTTGATTCTCGGCGTCTTCCTGATCGCCATGCTGATGGTGGCGGGCTCAGTGGCCGCGGGTGAGGCGTTCGTCCAGCAGCGCGACCTGCAAAGCGTGTGCGACGGGGCCGCGGCCGCGGCGGCGTCCTCGGCCGATGTGAACTCCGAGCGACGCGCGGGTCTGAGCGGTGACTCGCTGGTGCTTGCCGGCGTCCAGGACGCGGTGGACACCTACCTGGGGCGCGACCCGTCGCGGTCGGCGGTGCACGTCGACGCCGCGCTCAGCCCGGACCGGCAATCGGTGTCGCTGTCCTGCCGGAGCCGGTCCAAGATCGCCTTCGGGGCGGTGTTCGGCAAGGGCGCGGGTGTCGAGCACCACACCACCTCGGCCGCGCGGGCGCCGCTGTCCTGACCGGCGCCTTTGCGATCACGCCGAGTGACGCGCACGCGTACCCTGGCTACACGTGACCGACGTGCCCGCCGAGCTCAAGGAGCTCTCCGCCACGCTCGTCAGCATCGAGGCCGTCCTCGACCTGGGCAAGCTGCGCGGCGAGGCGGCCGACCTCGAGCGGCGGGCGGCGGCGCCGAACCTCTGGGACGACCCCCAGAACGCGCAGAAAGTGACCAGCCGGCTCTCCTACGTGCAGGGTGAGGTTCGGCGCGTCGAGGACCTCCGCCGACGCACCGACGACGCGCAGGTCCTCTGGGATCTGGCCGAGGCCGAGGACGACCAGGCGGTCCGCGCCGAGGCCGAGGCCGAGGTCGCCAGTCTGCGCAAGAGCATCGACGAGCTCGAGGTCCGCACGCTTCTGTCCGGCGAGTACGACGAGCGGGAGGCGCTGGTCACCATCCGCTCCGAAGCGGGCGGTGTGGACGCGGCCGACTGGGCCGAGATGCTGCTGCGGATGTACCTGCGCTGGGCCGAGCGGCACGGCTACCCGGTCGAGGTGCTCGACACGTCCTACGCGGAGGAGGCCGGCATCAAGTCGGCGACGTTCCGGATCAAGGCGCCGTACGCGTACGGCACGCTGAGTGTCGAGCAGGGCACGCACCGTCTGGTCCGGATCAGCCCGTTCGACAACCAGGGGCGCCGCCAGACCAGCTTCGCCGGCGTCGAGGTGCTGCCGGCGGTCGAGCAGTCCGACCACATCGACATCCCCGACGACGACATCCGCGTCGACGTGTATCGCAGCAGCGGCCCGGGCGGCCAGGGCGTGAACACCACCGACTCTGCGGTGCGGATCACACACCTGCCCACGGGCATCGTGGTCAGCTGCCAGAACGAGCGCAGCCAGATCCAGAACCGCGCCAGCGCGATGAACGTCCTGCAGGCCAAGCTGCTCGAGCGGCGCCGTCAGGAGCAGCAGGCCAAACTCGACGCGCTCAAGGACACCGGGAACAGCTGGGGCAACCAGATGCGCAGCTACGTCGTGCACCCCTATCAGATGGTCAAGGACCTGCGCACCGAGTACGAGGTCGGCAACCCGCAGGCCGTGCTCGACGGCGACATCGACGGCTTCATCGAGGCAGGTATTCGCTGGCGCCGGAAGGGCTGATCGAGCGCGCATGCCAGCTCCGCCGGTACTTGTTAGGTAAACTGCCCTCCCGTGATCCAACTCGAGCACGTGACGAAGGTCTATCCGGTGGGCAGCCGACCGGCTCTGGACGACGTGACCGTTGAGATCGAGAAGGGCGAGTTCGTCTTCATCATCGGCCCGTCCGGTTCCGGCAAGACGACCGTCCTGCGGCTGCTGCTGCGCGAAGAGCGCCCGAGTCAGGGCACGGTAATCGTCGACAACCGCAACGTGGGTCGGATGGCGTTGCGCAAGGTTCCCGCGTTGCGCCGCAAGATCGGCTGCGTCTTCCAGGACTTCCGGCTGCTGCCCAAGAAGAACGTCTACGACAACGTGGCGTTCGCGCTGGAGGTCATCAACAAGAAGCAGCGGGCGATCAAGCGCACCGTGCCGGAAGTGCTCGACCTGGTCGGGCTGGACGGCAAGGCGCACCGGCTGCCCCACGAGCTCTCCGGCGGCGAGCAGCAGCGTGTCGCCATAGCGCGGGCGTTCGTCAACCGACCGCTCGTGCTCCTCGCCGACGAGCCCACCGGCAACCTCGATCCGGACACCAGCCAGGGCATCATGAGCCTGCTCGAACGGATAAACCGCACCGGCACCACCGTCGTCATGGCCACGCACGACAACAACATCGTCGACGCGATGCGCCGGCGTGTCATCGAACTCGATACCGGCCGGATCGTGCGCGACCAGTCTCGCGGCGTGTACGGCGTCGGTCGCTAAGCACGAACCCGACACAGTTAGGAAGTCATGCGCGCGAACTTCGTCATGTCCGGCGTTGCGAACGGGCTGCGCCGCAACCTGTTGATGACGATCGCCCTGGTCCTGACGACGGCGATCTCGCTGGGCTTTCTGGGCGCCGCGCTGCTGACCAACAAGTACATCGATCGGTTCAACACGCACTACGAGAGCAAGCTGGCGGTGCAGATCTATCTCTGCCCACCCGCGATCCCGCAAAGCGGTGACGCTGCCGCGCCGAGCACCTGCACCGGGCGGTACACCGCCGGGCAGCAGCAGGGGATCGACAGGGCACTGAGCGCCGACCCGATGGTCGCCTCGCATACGTTCATCAACGAGGCCCAGGCGCTGGCCAAGGCCAAGCAGCTGCTCGGGGCGGACGTCGTGGCCAACGCCGGCGTCGGCACCTTCCCGGCGTCCTTCGAGGTGAAGCTGCGCGACATCCGTCATGACTACGCCGCGTTCGAGGCCAAATACAGCAACATGGCCGGCGTGCAGAAGGTGCAGAACGAGGACGAGGGCCTGAAGGTCATCCTCAAGCTGTTCGACGGCGCCCGGCTGTTCTCGATCATCGTCGCCATCGTGATCATGATCTGCTCGGCGATCCTGATGGCGATGACGATCCAGGTCGCCGCCGCCCAGCGTCGCGCCGAGACCGGCATCATGCGCCTGGTCGGGGCGTCGCGGTGGATGACTCAGCTGCCGTTCATCATCGAGACGATCATCGCCACGTTTATCGGCGGCCTGCTGGCCATCGTGCTGGTCTCGGTCGGCAAATGGTTCCTGCTCGGCAACCTGCTCAAGACCCAGGTCGACAACCAGGTACTGCCCAACCTCACCGCAGGCGACGTGCTGGTCTGGGGCGGCGTCGGCGTCGTCGCGGGCATCCTGCTTGCCGCGATCACCTCGTACACCACATTGCGGCTCTACGTGCGCCTCTAACCGTGCCCGCATCGAGCAACCGGACCAGCGGGCAGGGCCATGCCCCTCGAAAACATGCTCGGGTCGCAAGCTCCCCTCGGCAGCATGCTCGGGTCGCAAGCTCCCCTCGGCAGCATGCTCGGGTCGCAAGCTCCCCTCGGCAGCATGCTCGGGTCGCAAGCTCCCCTCGGCAGCTGATCGCGCAGAACCGCAAGGCGCGTCACGACTACGCGATCCTCGACACGTTCGAGGCCGGCATCGCCCTGACCGGCACCGAGGTGAAGTCGCTGCGGCTGGGGCGCGCCTCGCTGGTCGACGGGTTCGCGACGATCGACGACGGCGAGATCTTCCTGCGCAACGTGCACATTCCCGAGTACGACCAGGGCAGCTGGACAAATCACGAGCCGCGCCGCACCCGCAAGCTGCTGCTGCACAAGGGCGAGATCTTGCGCCTCGTCGGCAAGACCAAGGAGAGCGGCCTGACGCTGGTGCCGCTGTCGTTGTACTTCTCCGAAGGCAAGGTGAAGGTCGAGCTGGCGCTCGCCCGGGGCAAGCGCTCCTACGACAAGCGGCAGGCGTTGGCGCGCCGGGACGCCGACCGCGAGGTGCGCCGGGCGCTGGGCCGGCGCAGCAAGGGCATGCAGTGAGCGAGCGGGCTATGTCGGACGCGGATGTGCCGGCGTGGTGGCGGCGGCTCGGCCTGCCCGGCCTGGTCGACGTGCACGTCCACTTCCTGCCCGAGCGGGTCATGGCGGCGGTGTGGCGGTACTTCGACGAGGCCGAACGGCACTACGGGCTGGCCTGGCCGATCGCCTACCGGACATCCGACGAGCAGCGGGTCGCCACCCTGCAGGCACTGGGCGTGCGTGCCTTCCCGGCGCTGGTGTACCCGCACAAGCCGGGGATGGCCGCATCGCTGTCGCGGTGGGCGCGCGAGAGTTCGCGGCGCGGACGCCCGGTTGCGTCAGCACCGGCACGTTCTACCCCGAGCCAGGGGCTGCGCGGTACGTGCAGAAGGCCCTCGACGCCGGCACGCGGATCTTCAAAGTGCACCTTCAGGTGGGCGACTTCGACCCGCGTGATGGGCTGCTCGACGAGGTCTGGGGCTTGCTCGCTGAGGCCGCTGTACCGGTGGTCGTGCACTGCGGCAGCGGTCCGATCCCTGGCCGGCACACCGGTCCCGGCCCGTTCTCCGAGGTGCTCCGGCGGCATCCCGCGTTGACGGCGGTCATCGCGCACAGCGGCATGCCGGAGTACGCCGAGCACGTCGCGCTGGCCGAGCGATACCGGAACGTGCACCTGGACACGACCATGGTCGGCACGGCGTTCACGGCCGCGCTGGCCCCGCTGCCGCCGGACCTGCTGCCGAGATTCGCCCAGCTGCAGGACCGCGTCGTGCTGGGCAGCGACTTCCCGAACATCCCGTACCCGTACGCCGAGCAGCTGGCCGCGCTGGACGGCTTCCAGCTCGGCGACGAGTGGCTGCAGGCGGTCTGCTGGACCAACGGCGCCCGGCTGCTCCGCGTCACCGCAGCGCCGGGCCAGCAAGCTTCGGGTATGGCACAGTCACGGCAATGATGGGCGCGCACGTGTTCGCGCTGGCCGCCGCACACGGCCAGGACTGGTCGCGGGTCGGTGAGCTGCTGCTCGCCTTCGTGCTGTCCTCGTTGATCGGCCTGGAACGCGAGATGCGCGGCAAGAGCGCGGGCCTGCGCACCCAGGCGATCGTCGGCACCGCATCGGCGCTGATCATGCTGATCAGCAAATACGGCTTCGCCGACGTGCTCTCGCCGGGCCACGTCGTCCTGGACCCGTCCCGGGTGGCGGCGCAGATCGTCAGCGGCATCGGTTTCCTCGGTGCCGGCCTGATCATCACCCGGCACGGCGCGCTGCGCGGCCTCACCACCGCTGCTGCTGTCTGGGAGGTCGCCGCCATCGGCATGGCGGCCGGTGCCGGGCTGTGGCTGCTGGCGCTGGTCGTCACCGGGCTGCACTTCGTGATCGTGGTCGCATACACCCCATTGGTCCGCCGGCTGCCCGGGCCGCGGCAGCGGATGTCGCGCGTCACCCTCACCTACGAGGACGGCCGCGGGGTGTTGCGCAGCGTGCTCGCGGTCTGCACCGAGCAGCACTGGACGATCACCGAGATGGCCGCCGAGGCGCCCCGTCCCTCCGGCGATCTGCCGGAACTGGTCGGCGGCGACGCCAGCGGCGTCCGCGAGGTCAGCGTGCTGCTCGGTCTGGCCGGCGAGGGGGTGGACCACCGCGCGGTCGGCGTGCTGGCCGGCGTCGACGGCGTGCTGCACGTCGACCGGGCCGACAGCGACGCGGAATGACGACTATCCTGGGTGGCGTTACCGAATCTGGGGGTGAAAGGTCTCGACTCCGGACGTCGAGGCAGGAGAAGCGGGCCGAGGATCGCGTTGCTGACCTCGTTAATCATGCGACGCACACAAAATAAGCGCCGACAACAGTCGCGCCGACTTCGCCCTCGCTGCCTGATCAGCGACCGGCAAGTCTGTCAGCCCGGGTTCGTCACCGGCCCGGCCGCTGGCATCAGCTAGGTGACTCACCGCTCGTCGCGGTCGCGGGGACGGGCGGGACAACGAACAGCGACTGGGCCTGTCAGATCGGCTGGTGTGCATGACCGGTCGGGCCGAGTAGAGGCGAGGCACACTGCGCCCGGAGAAGTCCTGTCGAAGCGACGGAGGACGCGGGTTCGATTCCCGCCACCTCCACTGTGGCCCGCCCGTGGCCTGCCCCGGCGCGGGCGCAGGCTCCTATGCTGAAGTTGTGTGGCAGACCGTGCGCGGCTTCCTGACGCCGCGCTGGATGCTGCTGCACGTGCTCATCTGGGCCGCGGCCGTGGTCATGGTGTTCCTCGGCCGCTGGCAGCTCGACGTTTCCAACCGCAAGCACTTCGACCTGCAGAACTTCGGCTATTCGCTGCAGTGGTGGGCGTTCAGCATCTGTGCGGTGCTGTTCTGGCTGCGGATACTGCGTGACGCGCTGCGGCGTGACGGCGGGCGCGCCGTGTCGTCCGGCGGCGAGCTGGTCGTGCGTCCGGACGCGGGGTCCGGGCAGGCTTACCTGGTCGCCCGGCGGGACGGCGCACCGCCGGTGGTGTATCGCGGCTACGTCATGCCGCAGAGCGCGACCGCCCCGACGCCGAGCGACGGCGACCCCGTGCACGGTGCGTACAACGACTATCTGTGGCAGCTCGCGCTCGCCGACTCGACCGGCGTGGCCGCACCGAGGGGGCTGCGTGCGGCCCGCCCGGGGGAGCCGGCCCGCGAGGATGCGCCCTCGCCCGCAGCGTCGCCGCCGGAGCTGCCGGGTCCGGAAGCGGACGGCTAGCCGAGCGCCGCGCGGCCACCGAGGTCGCCGCCGCAGGCCTGAACGAGATCGGCGCGGGCGCGTGCCACGCGGGACCGGATCGTCCCGATCGGGCAGCCGCAGACGTCGGCCGCCTCGGCGTAGGAGAGCCCGACCAGCTGCGTCAGCACGAACGCCTCCCGTCGCTCGCGGTCCAGGGAGTCCAGCAGCACGCGCAGGGTCGCCGCCTCGGCCGGGTCGGCTACTGCCGCCGGCGGCGTGGGCTGCTCGCGGCGGCTGCGGACCGCGGTGCGCACCGCGTCGGCGCACGCCCGGCGGGCGATCGACAGCAGCCAGGTGCGGGCCGGGGCGCGACCGGCATAGCGATGCAGCGACGCGAACGCGCGGGCGTACGTCTCCTGGGTGAGGTCACCGGCGCCGGCGCGGTCGAAGAGGTGAGCGCACAGGCGCCACACGTCGGCCTGGGTGGCGCGGACGAACTCGGCGGCGGCCGCAGCGTCGCCGCTGCGGGCGCGCAGCGCCGCCTCGGTGACGGGGTCGACGTCCATCTAGCGCCCTTCCTCAGTGACCGCGGTCACGCCGGGAACCAGCCGGCCCCCTGCACCGACTACTTCGAACGTGACCTGCGACCGGTTCCGAGACGCTGCGTCGGCGCGGCTCGACGGCGAACCGATCGGCATGTCGGCGTCCGCGCTGGACCACCATCTTGCGAGCTGCGTCGATTGTGCCCGATGGAACGACGAGGCCATCCGGCTCACCCGCCAGGCGCGTCTGGGCACCGTCGAGGTGCCCGATCTCACCGGGCAGATCCTCTCCCGGGCGGTCCTGCCCGCCCGTCGGGTGCTGCGCCGGCGGGCCTGGCTGCGGGCAGGCCTGCTGCTCCTGGCCGCCGTGCAGTTCGGCGTCGCGGCGCCCGCCGCCTTCGGGGACGGGCTGGCGATGGCGATGTCCGTGCACGCCGCCCACGAGACCGCGGCCTGGAACGCCGCGATCGGCGTCGCGTTCGTCGCCACGGCCGTCCAACCGCGCCGGGCCGGCGGGTTGCTGCCGGTGCTGGTCGCCTTCGTCGGCGTGCTCGCGGTGCTCAGCGTCCGCGACGTCGCCGGTGCGGCGGTGACCGCCGGCCGCCTGGCGACCCATCTCGGCGTGGCGGCCGGGCTGGTGCTCGTGTACGCCCTGCGCCGGCTGGAGCACTCGACCCCGCCGGCGCGGGTGACCGGCGCGGGAGGCGACGGCGAGACCACGACCGGCCGGATGCGGGGGGTCGCGTGAGCGCTGCCGCTCGCCGTGCGCTGCTCGGCCTCGCCGCCCTGGCCACGCTCATCGGCGCCGCCCTCTTCGGCGCGCCGGCGGCCTCGGCGCACGCCACGGTCGTGTCGTCCAGCCCGCAGGACGGGGCGCGGCTGCGGTCGGCACCGTCGACGGTGACGATCACCTTCGACGAGCCGGTCGGGTTGGACGGCTTCGGCTACCTGCGGGTGGTCGACCAGGCCGGCCGCCGGGTCGACATCGGCTCGGCGAGCCATCCGGGAGGTAACGGCGCGGTCATCGCGGTGCGGTTGGCCTCCGGGCTTCGCGACGGGACGTACACGGCGAGCTTTCGCATCGTCTCGGCCGACTCCCACCCGGTCGCGGGCACCGTGCGGTTCGTCGTCGGCAATGCGATCCTGGGCGCTGCCGCGCCGCCGCCGACCGTGGACGGTGCCACCGGCGCCGCCTTCGACGCGGTCCGCTGGATCGGGTTCGGTGGCGTGGCCCTGCTCGGCGGCGGCTGGCTGCTGTTGACGGTGTGGCCCGCCGGCCTCGACGACCGCGCTGCCCGCCGCCTCGTCTGGGCGGGCTGGACGGCGGCCGTCGCCGGCGCGCTCGGCGAGACGCTGCTGCAGGGGCCGTACGCGGCCGGGAGCACGCTCGGCGCGCTGTCGCGGTGGAGCCTGCTGGACGCGACGCTGCACACGACGTTCGGCACGGCACATTCCATCCGGTTGGTGCTGCTGGGCGTGCTCGGCGGGGTGATCGTGCTGTTGCTGCGCGACCTGCGGCGCACCCGACTCGCCGAGGTTTCCGGGCTGCTGATGGTCGGCGTTCTGGTTACGTACGCGACGAGCGGCCATGCGGGGACGCAGCACCCGCGCTGGCTGGCGATCGCCAGCGACTCGCTGCACGTGGCCGCGATGGCGGCGTGGGTCGGCGGGCTCGCCTACCTTGCCGGCGCGGTCTTGCCCCGCCGCGACGCGGGTGAGCTGCGCACGGTGCTGCCGGTGTTCTCCCGCGTGGCGTTCGGGTCGGTCTGCGTGCTGGCGGTGACCGGGGGAGTGCAGGCATGGCTGGGCGTGGGAAGCCTCGACGCCTTGACCTCGACCCGGTACGGCCAGCTGGTTCTCGTCAAGGCCGCGCTCTTCGCAGCGTTGCTGGGCTTGGGCGACGTGTCCCGGATCGCGATCCAGCGCCGATACGTGCGCCCGGTGGCCTACGCGATGAGCGAGGCACGCAGCGATCTCGTCTCGGCGGTCGAGGCCGAGTCCGCGGGCCCGCCGCTGAATGTGCGGCGGATGCGACGGTCCGTCCTCGCCGAGCTGGCGATCGGGGCGGCGGTGCTCGCGGTGACCGCGGTGCTGGTGGCCGAGCCGCCGGGAGCGGCCGCCGAGGCCACGGCGCACTCCGCGGCGCGGCAGACCACGATCCAACTCGGCGGCGGACGAAGCGCAGCCGTCGTCGTCGACCCCGGTCGGCACGGGCCGGTGACGATCACGGTGACCCTGTCGGGCGGACCCGCGCCGCTCGGGCTGACGGCCACCGCCGCGTTGCCGGCCAAAGAGCTCGGCCCCATCCCGCTGCCGCTCAGCCCGGACGGCCCGGGCAGCTACGCGGCGTCCGGGGTGCTGCTGCCCGCCGCGGGCGACTGGGAAATCGACCTCGACGTTCGCACCTCACAGTTCGACTCCACCACCGCGGACGGCCATGTTCGCCTCTACTGAAAGAGCTCCGATGCGCCTGCTTCGCGTGTGTGCTTTGCTCGCCGGCGTGTCGGCCGCCGCGCTGGCGTTCGCGGCACCGGCAGCCGCGCACGTCACCGTCAGCGCGCCCGGCGCGACCGAGGGCAGCGACGGCACGGTGGTGACCTTCCACGTGCCCACCGAGAGCGACACCCTGTCCACCATCGGATTGAAGGTGCAGTTGCCGCTGGATCACCCGTTCAGCTCCGTCCTCGTCGCGCCGCAGCCGGGATGGACCTACCGCACCGTCCGTACCGCAGGTGCGGTCACCGAGATCGACTGGACGGCGACCTCGGGCAGCGGCATCAAACCCGGGGAGTTCGGCCAGTTCCAGCTGAGCGTCGGCCCGCTGCCGAACGTGCCGACGCTGAGCTTCAAGGCGATCCAGGTCTACAGCGACGGCTCGACCGTCAACTGGACGGACGTCCCGGCGCCCGGCAGCACGGCTGAGCCGCCACACCCGGCGCCGACCCTCACCCTTGCGCTGGCCGCCTCGCCGAGTCCGGCGGCAGTCGGGTCCACATCGCGACAGTCCGCGGGCGACTCGAAGTCGGGTGACGACTCGACCCTGCCACTCGTGCTGGCAAGCGTCGCGCTGGCGGTGGCGGTGCTGGCGGCGGGTTTGGCCCTGTTCACCAGGAGGGCGCGCTGATGCGGGTCACGCTTCCCCTGGTCGCGGCCGCAGCCGTCACCACCATCGGCCTCGCCGGGTTGTTCCGCGGCGCGGTGCCGCAGGGCGGCGCGGCCGTCGCGGCGCCCGCCGGCCACCCGCCGATCGTCGTCACCGACGCCTACGTCCGCCAGCCGGCCTCGCCCGACGTCGCGGCCGCCTACTTCACTGTCACCAACACGACCGGCTCGCCCGATCGGCTGGTCTCCGTCGTGACCGGCGCGGGGCAGCAGTCCGTGCTGCACACCGAGACCGCGAACGGCAACATGGTCGTCGCAGCTGACGGGCTGCTCGTCCCGGCGCACAGCAGCGTCACACTCTCACCAGGTAAGGGTCATGTGATGATCCAGAAGCTTTACGGCGCGTTGCTGCCGGGCCAGACCGTCCGGGTGGAGCTCGACTTCACCAGCGCGGGGACCGTGGTGGTCACCGTGCCGGTGATCGCGATCAACGCGCCGGCGCCGACCGGCGGCGCGCCGGCGCCGACCGATGGAGCGTCGCATTGATCCGGCGGATGAGCGCTGCGCTACTGGCCGCGGCCGCTCTGGCGCTGGCCGGCTGCAGCTCGTCGCACAGCTCCGGCACGGCGAGCCCGTCGCCGTCCGAGCTGAACGACAAGACCCAGACCGGCCCGTACCAGGGCTTCGGCCTGCAGCCGCCGCAACCACGGCCGTCGTTCACCCTGATCGACACCGAGGGCAAGCCGTACTCGTTCGGCCAGCTGACGGCGGGTCATCCGACGCTGCTGTACTTCGGCTACACGCACTGCCCCGACATCTGCCCGACGACCATGGCCGACATCGGGCAGGCGATCCGGGCGGTGCCTGCCGCGCTGCGCCAGCAGGTCGACGTCGTCTTCGTGACCACCGACGTCAAGCGGGATACCGGACCGGTCATGGCGGCGTGGCTGGCGCACTTCGACACCGGCCTGCCGGACAACTTCGTCGGCCTCACCGGAACCCAGGCGCAGATCGACGCAGCCCAGGCCGCCGCGCACATCCCACTGGCCGAGGACGACGGCCAGCAGCACTCCGCAGCCGTCCTGCTCTACGGCGCCGACGACTACGCGCACGTCGAGTACCTGCAAAGCGATAACGAGTCGGCGCAGATCGCCCATGACCTGCCGCTCGTGGCCGGTCATGGGAACGCCAAGTAGGCTGCCCCGGCTGGGCAAGCAGCGAAGGAGACAATCCGTCCGTGACGTGGACCTCGATCCGATCCTGGCTGGGCGCCGTCATCAGGCTGTTCCTCGGCGGCGTCTGGCTGTACGCGGCGCTGGAGAAGCTGCCCGACCCGCGGGGCTTCACCCAGGCCGTGCGCGCCTACGACGCCACCCCCGAGTGGCTGTCGAAGGCGATCGGCTACGGCCTGCCCGTGCTCGAGTTCTGCGTGGGCCTGCTGCTGGTGTGCGGCGTGATCACCAGGGTCGCGGCGTCGGTGTCGGTCGCGCTGCTCACCGTGTTTGTCATCGGCGTCGCGCAGGCGGCGGCGCGCGGGATCAAGCTCGAATGCGGCTGTTTCGGCGGGGGCGGCACGACGACGGGTGCCACCAGCTACACCCTCGACATCCTGCGCGACGTCGGGCTGATCGCTCTCTCGGTCTATCTCGTGATCTGGCCGCTGACCCGCTTCGGCGTGGACGAGTACCTCGCCCGCAACGACAACGTCACCCCACCGTCGCCGAAGCGGCTGCGCTCGGAGCAGGGACTGCGCAAGTACAACGCGCTGCTCGAGGCCCGCCGCGAGGCGGCCCGCGTGCGCACCCGCTACCTGTCCGGAGCGCTGGGTGCCATCGTCGTGCTCGTCAGCATCATCGGCATCGGCGTGCAGGCCAACCGGGCGAAGATCCAGGGCGATCTCACCGCGACGAACGCCACCGTGCAGAACGGGGTGGTCGTGGGCAATAAGGCGCCGGTCACCGTCGACCTCTTCGAAGACTTCCAGTGCCCGATCTGCCGGGAGTTCGAGAACGCCGCGTCCGCCGACGTCGCCGCCAAGATCAAGGCAGGAACGATCCAGGCGCGCTACCACATGATCTCGATTTTGGACGCGTCCTCCAACGGCAACCGCTACTCTTCGCGTGCCGCCAACGCGGCGCTGTGCGCATCGGACATCAGCGTGGCCGACTTCCAGAAATACCACGCAGTCCTCTACGGCAACGACAGCCACGGCAATCCGATCCAGCCCGACGAGGGCACCAACGGGCGGACGGACGACGACCTCGTCAACTACGCCAAACAGGCCGGGATCAGCGGCTCGGATCTGACGACGTTCACCAGTTGCGTGCAGAGCGAGCAGCACAAGGCGCTCGTCTCGGCGATCACCGACAACGCGAGCAAGCGCGGCATCGACGCGACGCCGACCGTGCTGGTCAACGGCAAGAAGCTGGGCAACCCGAGCCAGCAGTCGCTCGACGCCGCCATCACAACAGCCGCCGGTAAGGCGGGTGCGCACCCGTCGTCCAGCGCGACCTCGACGCCGACCCGCTCGCCGAGCGCGACGGCCACGCCCTGAGTTCGGCTCTGGGCTGACCGCCGACACGACGACGGGGCGGCCAAGCGTGCTGCTCGGCCGGCCCGTCCTGAGCGGATCTAGCGCCTGCTACCGGTTGGCGGCGTCCTTGAGCGCACTCCCCACGCTGAGTTTCACGGTGTTGCGAGCCGGGATCGAGATGGTCTCGCCCGTGGCCGGGTTGCGGCCTTCGCGGGCCGCACTGTGGCCGACCGAGAGCGCGAAGAAGCCGGGCACGCTGACCTTCTCGCCCTTGGCGGCGGCATCCTCGAGCGTGGCCTGCAAGCCACGCAGGACCGCGTCCACGGTCTTCTGCTCGAGGTCGGCCTGGTCGGCGACGGCGGCCACCAGTTCCTTGCGGTTCACGACATCTCCCTTGATCGGTGGTGTGTACCGATCACCAGTATGGGCGACGAGCGCTGCGGGCCCGTGTTGCGGGGTCTTCGAAGGCGGCACTTCGGGCCGGCCCGCGCCGGCGCGCTGTCCTGACGCCGCGTGTAACATTACTGACCGGTTCTCCGGGCCGACGGGGCCCGAGCCGGCACGTTCTGGGGCTGTGGCGCAGCTGGTAGCGCACCACACTGGCAGTGTGGGGGTCAGGGGTTCGAGTCCCCTCAGCTCCACCCTCTAGAGGGCCCGGAATTGCTGGGCTGTAGCCGCCTCGGCCGGATCTTGAAGCTTGATCAAGAGGCCGTTAGTCCGCAAAAAGTCCGCAAGAAGTCCGCGCGAGGATTCGCTTGGGCCGCTGTCGAGGCGGTCTGCGGCCTCGCGATTGCCGGCGTATCGGTCTTTGGATCAGCGTTGGTGGGGCAGCTCTGTAGGCCATACTCGTCGCGTGGGTTCCAGCTCGCTCGTGCGGGCAGCCGGTGACGGGTGCTATGACGCCCCGCGCGCTGCCGCGCTGTCCGGCGTGCCGAAGACCACGGTCTACTGGTGGGCTCGGCATGGCATTGTCGTGCCGAGCGTGTCCGCGGTGCAGGAGAAGCTCTGGTCGTACTCCGACCTGATGGCCCTGCGGGTCGTGTCGTGGCTGCGTCACCGCAAGCCCGCGAACGATGGGGCCGATCTGCCTGCGAGCCCGATGCCCAAAGTGCGGGCCGCCCTTGCGCTCCTCGACGATCTCGGCCTGGACCCATGGAGTCCCGACGCTGCCGCCGCGTCGCCGCTGCTCGTGGATCGAGCCGGGGAGATCTACGTGCGCGCAGACGTCGATGTGCTCAACCTTCGCCGGCAGAAGGTGCTGCTACCCGGGGATGTGCTCGGCCTGACCGCTCCGTTCGATAGCGCGGGGATGGCCGGGCCGGACCTGCGGCGACCCCGCCCACATCTGCGGATCGTTCCCGCCAAGGTGGCCGGCGAACCTCATATCGAACACTCGCGGCTCACCACCCAGACCGTCGCCGCCCTTGCTAATCGTGGCTACCAGGCCGAGCAGATCGCCGAACTGTACGGCGAGCCGGTACACGTAATCGGTGAGGCGATCGACTTGGAGCGGCAGTTGGCCGGTGTCGCCCTCGCCGCGGCGTGACCGCCCGGGGAGTGCTGCGCCTCGCGCTGGACCAGAACTTCCCCACCCCGTTGATCGACGCCGTCCGCGACTACCTGCCCAAGGACCTTGAGGTTCGCAGCCTGCACCAGATCGATCGCAGACTCTCCGATCTGGATGACAGGCAACTGTTCATTGCCCTGCACCAACTCGGGTGGAACGGACTGATCACGAACAACTACAAGATGCTCGCCGTGCCGGCCGAGCTAGCCGCGATCGTCAAGACCAACGCCGTCGTGGTTGCTGTCGAGGGCCTCGGGCACGACCCTCTTCGCGCTGTCGGCGCGCTCCTGCTGGAGTTGCCCGGCCTGACCGACCGAGTGCGCCCACGAAGATCCAACGTTTTCCGACTCGCCTATCGGCGCCGGTTACCCGAGGACGGGTGGACCTACTTCCAGCAGTCGGCCGCCCGCCTCGACGAAGAACCAGCCGTTTTGTGGCGCCGAGTAGGTGTCACCGACGTGGAGTTGAGCGCGCACGTGCTCAACGATCGCTGACGACCCCCGGAAGGTTCGCCGGCGCCGCGAGAGCTGCGAGGCGTGATCAGATGGCTGGCTCCCGCGCATAGTCAGGCAAGCGGCGCTGAGCGGATTCGCGTGCAGACTGTGACGCGGCGTCGAGCCGATCGGCGACGGCGTCGAGGTCGTCGTCGAAGAGCCCGGAGTAGACGTCCAGTGTCATGGCCGCGCTGGCGTGCCCGAGCATCCGCTGCACGGCCTTGACGTTCGCGCCGGCGGCCACGGCGAGGCTGGCGGCCGTGTGCCTGAGCTCGTGTGGAGTGAGCTCACCGAGGCCGGCTGCTGCGACGGCCGGATCGAAGACTCGACGGCGCCAGTTGCGCAGCCACAGCACGCCACCCTGGGGTGCGGTGAAGACCAGGTCGTCGGGCGTCTTGCCGGTGCATGCAGCGGCCAGCTCCTCGACCAGAGACCGCGGCACGGGCACGGAGCGGCACTGGTGCGACTTCGGCGTGCCGAACATCATGCGTCCGTCGACCTCGGTGGCGGACTCCTCGATCCGCAGCCGGCGACGCAGCGGATCGACGTTGCGCACGCGAAGTGCCGCGAGTTCGCCGAACCGCAGCCCGCAGTAGGCGAGTACGCGGATGATCAGCTGATCCGCACCCGCCGCATCGGCGAGTTCGGCCACCTGCCTGTGGGTCAGGAAGCGTTTGTCCCTGGATCGTTCGCGCGGCAGCTTCACCCGCGAGGCCGGGTTGCGGGCCAGCCGGCCGTCGTCGATGGCGGAGTTGAGGATCCGGTGCAGCACTCGGTGGATATGGCGCACCGTCGCGCCGGCGATGCCGTCGTCCAAGAGGTCGACGACCCAGGCCGCGACCGCGCCGTGCTCGAGCTGCGACAGCTGCATCGCACCGAAGGCCGGCTCGATGTGCAGCTGCACGATCGTGCGGTAGCGCGAGCGGGTGGACGGCTTCAGATGCACCTGGCGAGTCAGCCAGGTCTGCGCGTATTCGCCGACCAGCGTCTGGCCGGCCTTCGGATCGACGTACGTGCCGGTCGCCTGCGATGCCGCCACCGAGTCCAGCCAGGCCTGGGCGTCGACCTTGCGACCGAAATGACGCGAGTGCTCGCGGCCACGCGGATCGCGGTAGCGGGCGCGCCAGCTGCCGTCAGGGCGCTTTGGATGTTGGCCATGGGGATCGCCTCCTGTTGGCGAGCAGGCTACGGCGGCCCTGCGACGGTAGCGGCCCGCTGCGGTCCGGGGGTCGGGCGCGGGCTACCGATCGCGCTGGCCGCGGTTGCGGTGCTGCTCGATCCAGGACTGCACGTCATCGCGGGCGTACATCACCCGGCGGCCGAGCCGGAAGCTGCGCGGTCCGGTGCCGAGGTGGCGCCAGTAGCGCAGGGTGGCGACCGGGGCGCGGACGACCGCGGCCGCCTCGGTGATGGTGAGCAGGTCGGGCTGGTACTCGGTCATGGTGAATGCTCCCTTCCGGCGACCTTGCTGGTCGGCCTCTATTACCCAAGGCAGCGACTGGCGCGTTTCGGTCACCCGCGAACCAAACTTTTTTGCGATCGGAGGTGACTGGTCTTCTGCTTGCTACGTGTGACACTGGGGTGCGGTGCCGGTGGGTGACCACCATTGGTCGCGCACAGCTTGCGCGTGTTGGTCATCGTGGACGGTGGGCTCCCTCGTGCTGTCGCTACTTGTGAGGCGGCGCGCGGGGTGCAACCCAGGTCACTGATCGCGCCGTGGCCGCGGTCTGGCGGCCTTGTTCGCCACTCCTACGTGCGACACCGCAGTGCCATGCCCTCGCCGTGCCCCCACCCGCTCGCCCAACCACCACCCGTCCTTCCCGACCTCGCCCCTTCCCGCCTCGACCTCACCAGACGATCCCGATTACCCCCGAATAACCGCCCCAAATACCCCAGCAATGACCCCCCAACCAATACGCCAACCACAGCCAACAATTACCGACCCATTGCTACTCCACGGCACGTATGCTACGAATATCGGTAGGTATTCGGACGAATTGCTGAACGTTATTGGCTATTGTTGGGAGTGGTTGGGGAATTGCACGGCGGGATGAAGGTCTACCGGGGTGCGCCGGCTGGCGCGCGCAATTATCTGGAGGCCGGTCGGTGCCGTGCGGATGACTACTACTTGATCGAGGGCAGCGGGGTCGCCCGCCGTTACGCCGCCGGTGTCGAGCACCCGGTGCGGGAACTCGCTGGGCTGTCCGGGGAGCGGTATGAGGCGTGGGTGGCCGGGCTCGACCCGGACACCGGCACGGCGCGCGGTCGGCTACGCCAGGATGCGAATGCGGTGCGGTTCGTCGAGGTAGTGGTGAATGGGCCGAAGTCCTGGTCGCTGGCCGCCGAGCTGCACCCGGAGATCGCGGCGGCGTATGAGGCGGCGCAGGACCGCGCCGCGCAGGAGATCGTCGGCTGGCTGGCGAAACACCTGACCACCCGGGTGGGGCCGCGCGCGCAGCAGGTCGCTGTGCCGGTGGAGTATCTCGAGGCGGCGGTGGTGCGGCATTACACCTCCCGGGCAGGGGACCCGCATCGGCACCTGCACCTGCAAGTGAATGCGCGGGTGTTCGCAGCGGGGAAATGGCGCGGCCTGGACACCGTCACGGTCCGCGAATCGCTGGCTGCGGTCAACGGGATCGGGCACGCCGCAATTGCCTGTGATCCGCAATTCCGCGCCGCGCTCGCCGAGCACGGCTACACGCTGAATTCGGATGGGGAATTGGTGCACCTGGCACCGTACGTGGGGGCGTTCTCAAAGCGCGCCGCACAGATAGGTCGCCACCTGGACCGCTACGAGGCTGCCTGGCGCGCGGAGCATCCCGGCCAGGAACCCGGGCCGGGGCTGCGCCGCGGCTGGGACACCCGGGCCTGGGCCGAGGCGCGCCCGGACAAGATCCGACCACGCTCCGGGGCGGAACTGCGGGCGCGGTGGCTCGACGAACTGGCCGGGCTCGGCTACCGCGCCCCGGACCGGTCGGCCCAGCTGACGGGCGTGCCGGTCGCGGGGGTGGACCGGGAGCGGTTCGTTGAGGCGGTGCTGGCCCAACTGGGCGCGGTGCGGTCCGGGTGGAACGCGGCCGATGTGCGCGGCGCGGTCGAGCAGCACCTGGGCGCCCTGCACGTGCTCGCCGAGGCGGCCGCCCGGAGCGAGTTGGCCGAGGATCTCACCGCACGCGCCGTCGCGCGGTGCGTGCCGCTGCTCGACCGGCCCGGCGCACCCGCGCACATCCGCGCGCTGACCAGCCAGCACGTCCTCGACGTGGAGGCCGACCTGGTCGGCCGGCTGGCCGCCCGCGCCGCCGAACCCCACCACAACCCCGACCCGACCCGGCCGGCCGCGACTGTCGAGGGGCTCGATGCGGGGCAGGCCGCCGCGGTCGCGGCGCTGACCGGCGACCGGGCCCTTGTCGTCATTGAGGGCGCCGCCGGGGCGGGCAAGACCACCACCCTGGCCGCGGCCCGCGACCAGCTCACCTCCCAGCACCGCCGCATGGTGGTGGTCACCCCCACGCTGCGCGCCGCCCGGGTCGTCGAGGGCGAGACCGGCGCCGCGGCCATCTCGGCCGCCAAGCTCGCCTACGCGCAGGGCTGGCGCTGGGACGCCCGCGGCGCCTGGACCCGCCTGCAGCCCGGCGACACCGACCCGGCCACCGGCGCCACCTACACCGGGGCGCCCGCGGACGCGGCACTGCGGGCCGGGGATCTGCTAGTGGTGGACGAGGCGGGGATGCTCGACCAGGACACCGCCCGCGCGCTGCTCACCCTCGCCGACGAAGCCCGGGCCCGGGTCGCCTTCGTCGGGGACCGGCACAACTCCCCGCGGTCGGTCGCGGCGGGGTCCTGGATCACGCCGCCCGCTGGACCCAGCCGATTACCCTGGACGTGGCGCACCGGTTCGTCGTCACCACGACCACGCCGGCCGGACGGGAGCTCACCGTCCCGGACCGGGACTACGCCGACCTGGCCCAGAGCATGCGCACCGGCCAGGACCCGGACGCGGTCTACGGCGCCCTCGACCGGCGCGGGCAGGTCGCCGTGCATCCCGACGCCGCCACGCTGCACGAGGCCGTCGCAGCCGCGGTTGTCGCCGACCGGCGCGCCGGCCGCACCAGCTGCGTCGTGGCCGCCACCCGGGAACGGGCCGGCGAGGCCAACCAGGCCATCCGCGAGGCCATGGTCAGCGCCGGCCTCGTCGACGACACGGTTACGGTGACGACCCGGGCGGGGGAGCGGCTCGGCGCCGGCGACCTAGTCGCGACCCGCCGCAACGACCGCGACCTCGCCGTGGCCAACCGGGACACCTGGACCGTCACCGCCACCCTCCCCGACGGCGCCCTCCACGTCCGCGGGCCCGCCGGCCAGCGTGTCCTGCCCGCGGACTATGTCGCGACCAATGTCGAACTCGCCTACGCCACCACCGGACACGGCGCGCAAGGGCTCACCGTCGACCACGCCCACCTGCTGCTCGACGAGCACACCACCGCCGCCGGCGGCTACGTCGGGCTGACCCGCGGCCGGCACGCCAACACCGCCCACCTCATCGCCGCCACCGACACCGAGGCCCGCGAGCAGTGGAGCCTGGCGTTCGGGCGGGACCGGGCCGACCTCGGCCCCGCGCAGGCCCGGCAGGCCGCCGAGCGGGACGCCGCCCGCTACGCCCCGCCCCGCCCCGTGAATGCCGTGCTGGCGGAGCTGCGCGAGGCGTGGCTGGCGCGCGAGCAGGCCCGGGAGCAGCTGGCTCGGCTGTGGCCCATGCTGCGCAACGCCGAAGACGCCGCCGCCCGGCTCGCCGAACTGCAACCCACCCTCGACCGGGCCGACGCCCGGCTCCACGCCGCCCGGACCGGCTACGACGACGCCCGGCACCGGCTCGCCGCCACCGACCACGCCATCGCCGCCCAGACCGACCAGCACGCCGCTCGACTCCACGCCGCTTGGCAGCACGAGCGGCCCGCCGCCCACGCCGCCGCCCGGCGCATCCAGGCCGGCACCGGCCGGTTCGGCCGCGGCCGCCACGACCTGACCGCCGCACAAGACCGCCTCGAGGCCTGGGCCGAACGCTGGCAGCCCATCCTCGACCGGCTCCCCGTACCCCTGGCCGACCCGGCCGCGCTGGCCGCCGGCTGGCACAGCACCGCCATCGCCGAGGCCCTCTACGCCCACGCCGCCGACACCGTCCACGCCGGCCACCCCGACCACGCGGCCCAGCAAGACGCCGCCGCTCAGGCCGAGGCGGCCTACACCCGGGCCCGCCGCGAACACACCCCCCTGGCCGAACAGCACTACGTCCTGGGCCTGGCCCGGCCGGAGCGGGCCAGCGAACTGCGCGAACTGATCCCGATCGTCGAAGGCCAGCTCACCGGCGCCGACCACACGATCGCTCGCCTGCTCCGCGAACCCGCCCTCAGTAGCCAGCCCGACCCGGCCGCGCTGCTCGCCGCCGCGACCCGCCTCTGGCAGCACGAACGACAAATCCGCCGCGGCGTCGACCACGCTCGCCCCCTCGGCGTCGGCAACGAGCCGATCACCCGCCGCACGCCCATGCCCCAGCCCAGCTACACAGCCGAGCCCGACCGCGGACCCGGCATCGGCCGTTGAACAGCCCGAACAGACCGTTCGCTCACGCGCCGAGGCGGCCGGGACGGCACACTGGTGACATGACAGTCGAGCAACTCGCCTTGATCTCGAGCGACCCAGCGGTGCTCCACGGCCAGGCGGTCATCGCCGGCACCCGAGTCCCGGTCAGCGTGATCCTCGACTGCCTGGCGGCCGGAATGACCGCCGAGGAGATCGTCGACGAGTATTCGTCCGTGTCGCTCGCTGGCATCCGCGCGGCGGCGGCCTACGGTGCGCTCCTGGCCCGAGTCGAACTCGTTCCCCTCGCACCGGGCGAGTGAGCTTGAAGCTGGGCGATAATCTTCCGCGCTTCGCCGCGCAGGGTTCTCACCGCCGCCGGCCACTATGTCGACAGCGTCGCCGAGTAAGGCTTCACCGGCGCCACCGATCCGACGTGGTGCGAGCCGCCACCGCGAGCCAACGTCCTGATCACTTTGGATCGTGGGCTCGGCGACATCCGCGCCTACCCGCCCGGCAGCCACGCGAGCATCCTCGTCTTACGCCTCGCTGATCAATCCGCACGCAGTGTCCGGGGCACACTGGCGAACCTCGTCGCACAGCCACGACCTGTCCACGCTCGCCGGGGCGGCCTTGGTCGCGCAGCGCGGACTCCTGCGTGTTCGGTGTCCCCAGTAGCGCTCCACGCGACACAGCGAGCGCCGATGACAGGTCCCCGATGACCACAGACGGCAGCCACAGCGCACGATCCGTACGGCCGCGTCTCCGGACACCTGAGATCCACACGGACATTTCCATGACGGGAGGGTCGTCGGCCGGCGGCGGCTTTTGCGTGGGGGGACAGGCATTTCCGCGTGGGCCGAATCCCAACGGCGGCCACCCGGCGACGGTCCAGATCGATAGATCGCCCGGCAAGATTGTCACCTCGAGCAAGGTTCGGCTTGCGGCAACCGTCAGTGCCCGGCGCGGGCCGGCCGTCGTACCGGATGCACGACGCTGGGAGGCGCCTCGTGGTGCTTCATGCCTAGCCGGTACCCGCGGCGGCGAGCTGCCTGTGCGAGATCAGCCGCTGCCTGGGGTCAGAAAAGCTGGCGCGCGTTTGATTGGCAGCGTGCGTACGCGGCGGCCGGTGGCTGGTGGGCGGCGGTGGCGATGCCTGCTGCCGCGCGGACGATGCCATCTCGCTGAGCCCTTCGGTTCCGGTTGGATTTGTGTTGTGCGGACCGGTTCGCCGAGCCAGATCGCGTCGATGTGCTTGACACTGGCAGGTTGGCCGCGACGTGGCTATCATTCCGCCGATCAGCTGCGAGCGCGCGGTGGGGGATTGACGATCCAGCCGAAGTCGAACACGCCGGGCATCCCCGGTATGCGGATCTCGCGGGTGTCGGCGTGCAGGTGCACCTCGGCGGATTGCGGCCAAACACATGTAGACCCGGTTGCTCCCGAGCGTGTCGCCGTGCCCCAACTGGAGTGACGTGAACACGCTATTGCCCGGGTTCGGCCTGCCTTCGCACCTGGCGCGCCGTCGCAGTCACTCGGCGCGATTTTCGAATGGGGCTTGGACCCGGCAACTCGACGCTGCCCTTGGCCGTCGAGTTGTCGATACTTCGGTGAACGGGTCTGAAAGTGCCCCCTCTCTCGCCGGCGTCGGCACTGCCAATCAAGATCACTGCCGCTTGGGCACGGCGACACGCTTGGGAGCCACCGGGCCATAACATGGGAATCCGAATGTTCGCTGACGTGTAACGCACCGCAAGATCTATCTCAACGCCAACGGCGGTCCGATTGCGTCTCGATCTCGAACAAGGACGAGGTCGTTGGCACGACCCGCGCGGTCAATGTGCTGCGCCGCCATACTCGCGTGTGATGCCGGTCGACGAGAGCAGAGAGCACCTAGCTAGTCGGGCAGCCTGAGGCGGTTCGTGGACTTGACCTCCACAACGTGGATGCCGAGTTCCAGCAGTAAGTACCTGACCGGACCTAGTGACTTGGCACGTCTCACACCAAATCGAACCTCAATGCCCTGAAGCGACCGCACAACGAACCGTCGGCGCGCCATATATACGGTCTGTACATCCCGCCAAGACGTATTCCATTCGAAGGCCTCGACGTCAGACAGCGTCAGCATGGCGGCCAACCGCTGAACCCATCGTGGTCGAACGGTGATCCGCAGGCGATCCTTGTCACAAATAAGGCGACCAAGGGGAGTGCTGAAACTCAAAGGGAAGTTGCTCGAGAGGAAGGTGCAGCCGCCCTTAACTTCAAGTTGGCCGGCTTCCGCGCCGCCACTCACCAGCCTTGAGTCCACGTGTACGAACGACCGGCGTGGCCTTCAACTGGGCGTCCGACCCAGGCCGCAAGAGAGCCGCTCTTCGATGGCTGCTGTTGCCGCTATGCGCGGCATGCTGTGCATGGTGCCTGCTTCTGAGCCAAAGTAGATTGCAGAATCTGCGGGGTTAGACGTGGTCGCATAGAACACGTAGTACGGAGACCCATCCGGGCATCGCCGTGCGTTGATGGTGACGGCGCCGGGACGAACGTCGCCGAGGCTGCACGTCAGCTGGCCAGCGATCACTGCCACAAACTGCTTGCCCACGAGGCTTGCGCATGAACGCAGCGACTGTCCAGCGCTCAGCAGGATTGCGGATCGTCGGGGGGGTAATCCGGTCTGCCTGGTCGGCATGGCAGATGCAGCACTGCTCCGCGTGGGTGCTGGTGGCCCGTGCGTGCACGAGACGGCGAACAGAGTGATCATCACGGTGACGCCTAACATTGCCAAGCGGTTGACTGGGCTGTGCACGCGGTTATCGTAGCTTCGATCTCTTGCTCTGGGCCGCCGGCGATGGCATTGGTTGGGTGTGGTGGCTACTGGTCGGCGGGCAGCAGGGTGAGAGCTTGGCGCAGTGGGCGTCGGTGGGGTCGGGTGTAGGCGCGGGCGGTTTCGAAGCGGGCGTGGCCCGAGTAGTGGGCGACTAGGACGAGGTCGGCGCCGCCGTGGATGAGTGTGGTGGCGCAGGTGTGCTCCCGGATCTGGCCGTGTTCGGGCACGTCAGATACACGATCATCGGATACGGAAGCGACTGCGTCCGTGACCGGACCACCCGTGGTGATCCGCTTCGTTCGCGCCCGGCACCGTGGCTCGATATGTGATCTTGTAGGCGCGGCCTAGTTGATCTACGGTCTCATTCCAGTTGATCTACGTCAGTCCGCAGCTAGTCCGCAAGAAGTCCGCAAACGGCCGTAGTGAGCCGTCGACAGCCAACAAGATCTAAGTGCTTCTAGGCCAGTAATTCCGGGGCCGCCACGCGGTTGCCCGCGACAGTCAGATAGAGCCAATTGCGCCCTGGAAGGTGCTGGCAGTGTGGGGGTCAGGGGTTCGAGTCCCCTCAGCTCCACCCGCTTCTAAAGGGCTAGAGGCCTCCGCAAGATCATCCGGATTGGCCTGGTTGCCAATTTGGTGGCCAACGGGTTCTGCTGCGAGTAGGACGGCGCCCATCCGGTCGGCCGCCTCACGGGCCAGCGCGGGCATGACATGCGAGTAGATGTCCATCGTGGTCCGCATCTGCGAATGGCCCAGCAACTCCATCACCACACGAGGGTGAACGCCCTCGGACAGCAGCAGCGTCGCCGCGGTGTGCCGGCCGTCGTGCAGCGGGACGTGGCGCACGCCGGCGCGCTGCAGCAGTGCACACCAGTCGTCGTAGTCGGCCTTCTTGTCGATCGGCCGGCCGTTCGCCTGGGCGAAAACCAAGTCCTCGTCGTGCCACTCGTCGGCGACCAGCATCCGCTCGCCGGTCTGGATTCGCTTGTGTTCATGGAGGGCGGCGATCAGCGGCAGGGGCAGAGCGAGCCGTCGTTCGCTCTTCTTCGTCTTGGGTCCCTCGTACACGAGCCCCTTGCCTTTGACGCGGTGGATCGTCCGCTGGATCGACAGCGTGCCGGCCAGCAGGTCAATGTCCTTCCACTGCAGCGCCAGCGCTTCGGACTGCCGCAGGCCGAGCGCCAAGGCGACCGTCCACCGTGCGGCGTTCCGCGTGCCGGCCGCAGCGGCGAGCACGGCTCGTGCCTCGTGCAAATCCAGCGCGGTTGCGTCGTCGCTGACGCGCTGGGCTGGTGGATCAACAAGCGTGGCGACATTGCGGTGGATACAGCCGCGCTGCATCGCGACTTTGAGCGCGCGGGAGATGACGCGGTGGACGCGAAGTACGGTCGCGGAGGACAGCCCGTTGCTGATCAGGTCGGTGTAGAAGCGCTCCAAGTGCTCGGGCTGCAGCTTGTCGAGCCGGTGCCGGCCGATGCCCGGCGCAATGTGGTTGCGGATCATCGACTCGTAGCTTTCCAGCGTCCGCGGGCGTACGCGGCGGACCGCGATGTTGGCCAGCCAATGTTCCAACCACTGCTGGACCGAGTCGGAGCGCACGGCGCCGACGCCGCCGGTCTCCCGCCTAACCTCCAGGTCGCGGATCTTGGCGGCCACGTCGGCGCGGCTGCGGCCGGTGCGGTGGCGGCGGTCACGCCGGCCGTCGGCCCTGGCGCCGACGGTGATGTAGCCGTGCCAGCGGCCATCCCTGTCCTGGTAGATCGTCGGCTCGCCTGCCGAAGCCCGCTTGCCCATGCCGTCGCCTCCCTTCGCTACCGGAGATCATCCATCGCGCTACGACGCGATAACCGGAGCGTCGGCATCGCCCCGAGCGGTAGCGAGGCCGAACAGGCCGTCCTGGGTCGTGGCTGTTCGCCGCTGTCCGCGTCGGACCGGCTGGTTGTTGCGTTGGCGCCCGTCCCCGCTGGTGCGGTGCGACGCGTCCAGACGCTCCACATATCGGTCTACCTCGCAGCAGGTAAACCGGGCACTGCGACCGATGTGTACCTCGTGCAGCGCGCCCTGCTTGACCAGCTGATACACGGTGGTGCGCCCGATGTTGAGTAGCCGAGCAGCCTGCGCGACTGTGAGCAGCCGATGCTGATGCGCGGGGTGATCGTGCTCCGTCATGGTCTGCTCCGCTCCGGTGGAGTTCGCTGTCACGACTTCTAGGTCCCGATGAGAGGCCGTTCGTGCATGTCACCATGACCGCGCTTCTCAGGGAATTGCCAGGCGGCGATCGGTCATCGGACATCGAAGGTCCTCGACCGCACCCACTCCCGCCGGTCGACCGCCGCGACGAGCGCGTTAAGTGAGTCGAGCAGCCCTGGCATGTCGCGGTCGTAGATCTCGCCAGCGTCAAGTTGGCGGCCCAACTCCCGCAACAGCTGATACCAATCACCGTGACGAGGCGTGGGGCCAGGCACCGGCCTCTCGACCACCCGCACCGCTGCCAATCCGGACTCCGCCGCGCGCTTCTGCTCCCAGGCACGCTGGCGGCAGCCGGCGGAGCACCACGTCGGGATTCGGCCGCGCGCCTTGACTGCGATGGGACCGCCGCACCAGCCGCACGCGGCTGCCGAGGCGCGTCGTACCGAAGCCGGCGTGCCCGGCTCGGCTGGCGAGTTCGAGGCTGGCCGCGCCACCGGCGCGGGCTCTGCCTGGGCCGCGGCGCGCCGCGCCGCGCGCTCGCGAATGAGCTGAGCGTCGAGCTTGTAGCGACGTCTTGTCACGGCAGAACTTTATCATCACGACGAAATATTATCGGCCGGAGTGCAAGAGGTGTGGCAGTCCGGTGGGCCAGATCGATCGCAGCATCAGGCGGTCCAGGACGATCCATAACAGCTGAGGCGCGGCCGTCGATGCGACGTGTGTTCAGTCGCTGAAGACAGGGAGCACCTCGACGAGGCGGGCGGCCATGGCGTGCAGCGTGCGCACGACTTCCGCGTCGGCGTGAATGTCGTCGGCGGTGATGGGGGAGATGTCGTCGTACTCCACCTGGTTGCGGGTGCGCCGAAGCCGGCCGAACGGTCGGAACGCGTCGTGCGGTGGCGGCTTGGTGAACTGGGCGGCGATGGCTTCCTGGATCGCGTAGTGGCCGCCCTTGCTCGTCGACCGCACTCCCTGTACTTGAAGGACTGCGGCCAGGCTCTTGCGGGCGGCGTCATAGAGCAGCGTGTAGGCGCCGTCCGGGTCGGCGTCCGCGACCGCGAGCGCGCTGTCCAGGTGCCTGGCCGCTTGGGCGAGGAAGGCGCTCGCGGCCTCGGTCGACGCGGCGACCCGCTGAAGGTCGCCGCTGGCGAGCAGCCGCCTGATGGTGTCGACGCCGGTCGGCCAGCTACTCATCGTTGCGCTGCAGGTCGAGTTCGACGAGGGGGTTCGCGTGGGCGGTGCGGGTGAACGCGTCCTTGGCGTCGCGCCATGCTGGCGGGCTGCGGAAGATCACCTGCGCGTCGTGTCCGATGCCGTTCAACGCTGCGGTGATCGCCTCCGTGGTGTCGTCGCGGTTGGGGTTGCCGACGACGATCACGTCGATGTCATGCGGGAATGGTCCGGGTTCGCCGTTGTAGCGCGCGGCCCACGAGCCTCCGATGAAGGCATGCTCGATGCGCTCCTGCCCGCGTAGCGCCTCCTCCAACACGATCTTGGGACCGTAGCCGAGAAGCAGTAGGTTGGTCAGGGCGGGGACCAGGTCGGACTCGCCCGCTCGCAGCAGCCGGCTGCGGCCGACGCGCCGATCGACGAGTATCCCGGCATGAACCAGTCGCTCGACCTCGGCGTGCAGATTGCCAGGATCGGCGCCGATCTCGCGCGCCAGTTCGGCGATGGTCGCCTCGCGCCCGGTCTTGAGCAACAGAGCGGCAAGCAGGCGCGCCTGCGTCTCGCTGCGGAGCACCGGCGCCAGCACGGACGCCTGTCGTGTCATTCACGCACGATATCAGGTGCGCATGACAATCTTTGATGCTTTCATGGATCAACGGCTCGAAGTCGTAGGACGGCGAAGACGATGCCCCGCTCACTGTGGGGGTCGGCTCTGGAAGCTCTAGGCCGCCGAGATCGACAAAGGGTCCGCAGCGGCGGAGCGGCACGGGAGCCACGCGATAGCGAGGAAGGCGACACTTGATCATCGCTCCACTCGATGCCCCAACTGTCGGAGGGCCGACGTATCCTGATGAGCTTGTCGATTTCCAGAGGGCTGTCCCGTGAGCAGCGAGCTGGCCGCAGCGCCGCGCTATGCGCTGTCGTTCACGAGCGGTGCCCTGCTCGCCCGCGAGTCCGTCGTCGCTGTCCCCCTCTACCAGGAGACCCGTGACTGGGCGGCGGTGCGCGACCTGATTGGTAAGGACAACCTCCTCCAGGCGCGCACCGTGTCGTCGGGCCTCCGGTTGGCACGAGAGGTCGTTCAGCGGCTCGCGGTGCTCACGGACGACGAGTTGGACCTGCTCGTGGACGCGAGCGCCACGGAGCGCGGTCACCTCATGTGGGCTGCGGCGTGCCGCCGCTATGCCTTCATTGGGGAGTTCGCCGAGGAGGTCGTGCGTGAACGCTTCCTTCTGCTCATGCCGACGTTGACGTACGACGAGTTCGACGGGTTCGTGCGCGGCAAAGGGCTGTGGCACCCGGAGCCGGAGGAATTGAAGGAGTCGACGCTGAAGAAGCTCCGCGCGGTGGTCTTCCGGATGCTCGTCGAGGCAGGTCTGCTCACCGACAAGGGCGACATCGTCCCTGCGGTCCTCTCGGGACGCCTGGTGGATGCCTTTGATGCGCGCGAGCCGAGCGACCTCCGGTTCTTCCCGACGACCCAAGGCGGCGCACGATGACACCGGGCGAACTGACACGGCAGGAAGAGCACCTGTTCGCGGTGCTCAGCGGCAAGCGGTTCCTCAACATGGAGGGCCTCAGCAACGAGGTGCCGTTTTTCATCTACCCCTACGCGCCCGAGCACGCGCTTGAGGTGGCGAAGGCGAAGAAGCGGATCAAGACTCGGCTGGCGACCGAGAAGGGCATCCAGGTCCGCGAGGTCAACCTCTACGACCTGTCGGTGGAGATACTCAAGGAGCGCGGCGACTGGGAGGAAGTCCTGGAGGTCGAGCCGACGGTCGACAAGGCCGGGTTCACCGAAGTGCTGCGTTCGATGCTCAACCCGCAGCAGCACCTGGCGCCGGCGATCGCCGCGAAGATCGCCGACAGCAGGTTCGACATCTTCTTCCTCACCGGCATCGGTGAGGTCTTCCCGTACATCCGGTCGCACAACGTGCTGAACAACCTCCAGAGCGTGGTGACCCGCAAGCCGATGCTCATGTTCTTCCCTGGCCGATACGAGCAGTCGGACACGCTGGGGTCGTCCCTCGTGCTGTTCGGTCGGTTGAAGGACGACCAGTACTACCGCGCCAAGAACATCCTGGAACAGGAACCGTGACCGTCATGCAGCTACAAGAGATCTTTGCCAAGGACGTCCAGCGCCCGATCGAAGGCGTTGTCAAGGCCGACGACGTCAGGAACCTGGGCACAGAGGTCGACGAGTACGTCCTCACCAACGAGGCCGCCAAGGGCCTCGAACAGCTCCTGGAGGCGTACACCAACTACACCAACGCCAACGGCGTGTGGATCTCGGGCTTCTTCGGCTCCGGTAAGTCGCACTTGCTCAAGATGCTCGCCCACCTGCTCGGCGACGTGGAGGGTCAGGACTTCCCGCGTGATCAGGTCTCCGAGACCTTCCGCGCCAAAGCCGAGGGCGCGTTCCTGCCCGCGCTGATCGCCAAGGCCGACCGGATTCCGGCGAGGAGCCTGCTGTTCAACATCGACCAGAAGGCCCCGCTCATCAGCAAGGACCAGGCCGATGCGCTGCTGCGCGTGTTCGTGCACGTCTTCGACGAGTCCCGCGGCTACTACGGCGACCAGGGCTTCATCGCCCGGTTCGAGCACCAGCTCGACGAGGAGGGCCAACTCGACGCGTTCAAGGCCGCGTTCCAGACGATCTCTGGCCGCGACTGGGAGGAGCGCCGCCCGAGCTTCGGCCTGCCGACCGTCCGCAAGCAGGTCAACGAGGCATATGCGCAGGTGGCCGGCATCGACGCCGCGAGCGCGCCGGACATCCTCAAGACCTATCAGGACACCTACTCGGTCTCGATCGAGGACTTCGCCGGTGAGGTGAAGGCGTGGCTGGACAAGCAGCCGAAGGACTTCCGGCTGAACTTCTTCGTCGATGAGGTGGGCCAGTTCATCGGGAACAACACCCACCTGATGCTGAACCTCCAGACCATCGCCGAGTCGCTGAACACCAAGTGCCAGGGACGCGCGTGGATCTTCGTGACCTCGCAGGAGGACATGGATCGCGTCATCGGCGATCGCACCAAACAGCAGGGCAACGACTTCTCGAAGATCCAGTCGCGCTTCAAGACCCGCGTGAAGCTCACCAGCGCCGACGTCGAAGAAGTCATCAGCAAGCGCCTGCTCGAGAAGAACGACGCTGGTGCTGCCGCCCTGAGTGGCGTCTACGCGGCCGAGTCGGCGAACTTCAAGACCCTGTTCGACTTTGTCGACGGCGCGAAGACGTATCGGAACTACACGACCGAGGACCAGTTCGTCGGCACCTACCCGTTCGTGAACTACCAGTTCCCGCTCTTCCAGGCCGCCATCGAGGGCATCTCCGACCCAACGTGTTCGAGGGACGCAACAGCTCGGTCGGCGAGCGTTCGATGCTCGGCGTCGTGCAGCAGGTCGCCAAGGACATCGGTGACGTGCAGGTCGGCCAGCTCGCCACGTTCGACAGCATGTTCGCGGGCATCCGTTCGTCGTTGAAGTCGGCGGCGCAGCGCTCGATCGACGTCGCCGAGCGCAACCTCGACAACCCGCTCGCCGTGCGGCTGCTTAAGGCTCTGTTCCTGGTCAAGTACGTCGACGGCTTCCGCGCGACCGCCCGCAACCTCACGGTGCTGGTGTACGACCGCTTTGGCCTCGACCTGCCCGCGCTGGCCAAGCAGGTGCAGGAGGCGCTGACGCTGCTGGAGACGCAGACCTACATCCAGCGCAACGGCAACACCTACGAGTACCTGACCGATCTTGAGCAGGACATGGAGAAGGAGATCAAGGCCGTCGACATCGACGCCTCCGAACTCTCCGCCCGGCTCAACAAGATCCTGTCGGGAGACGTGATCAAGACCTCGAAGCTGAAATACGCGAAGAACGGCCAGGACTTCGCCTTCGGCTACAAGCTCACGACCAGGTCTTCGGCCAGCAGCGCGAACTCTCGCTGCACTTCATCACCCCGGAGTACCCCTACTCGCCCGAGGAGACCCGCATGCACAGTGCGGGCAAGGACGAGCTGCTCGTGATCATGCAGCCCGACGACCGCGTGTCGGCCGACCTGCGGTTGCTGATCAAGACCGAGAAGTACACCAAGCGCAAGCAGACCAGTTCTCTGTCGGCCGACGAGGACCGCATCTTGCGCTCCAAGGCCGCGCAGAACGTCGAGCGCGAGAAGGAACTCGTCGAGCGCATCAAGCGCGCCGTCGGCAGCGCGCAGCTCGTGATCAATGCGGCCGACGTGTCCTCGTCGTCGCAGGACCCGCTCACTCGGGTGACCGACGGCTTCCAGGACCTCATCGCCCGCACCTACACGCAGCTCAGCCTGCTCGGTGGCGTGGCCTACAGCGAGCAGCAGGTTGCCGGTGCGGCCAACCCCGATCACGGCGGCATGTTCGACGCAACCGGCTTTTCGAAGCTCGCCGTCCCCGGCGACGAGGTGCTCTCGCACGTCCTGCGCCGCGAGCGGCTTGGTGAGCAGGTCACGGTCAAGGCGCTCGTTGACACGTTTGGCGCAAAGCCGTACGGCTGGGATCTCGCTTCGATCGAGGTCGTGATCGCCCACCTCGTCGGTGCTGCGAAGGTGATGCTGTCGGTGGACGGCAACACGCTCAAGCGCAGTGAAGTCGCCGCGATTCTGCGGAACACGCAGAAGCACCCGCACGTCGTGGTCGCGCGGCAGAAGAGCTTCGACGACCGCAAGGTCGCTGCCTTCCGCAGCTTCTGCGTCGACTTCTTCAGCGACCCGGCCGTGACCAAGGACCCGCTGGAGCTGGCGCACTACGGCGGCGAGAAGGTGCGGGCCAAGCTCGATGAACTCAAGGCCCGGGTCAGCGGATCGAAGTACCCCTTCGTGGCCCAACTCGACGCTCCGATCGCCCTGCTGGAACAGGTCGTCGGCAAGCCCGACGAGTGGTACCTGACCGAATTCGCCCTCGCCGACGAGCTGCTGGAAGCCAAGGACGACGTCATCGACCCGATCCAGGCGTTCCTCAACGGCAACCAGCGCACCATCTACGACGACGCCGCGAAGCTGCTGCGCGGCAACGCGAGCAACCTGGCCTACCTGCCCCACGCCAGTGACACAGACGTCACCCGTCTGCTGGCCGACCCTCAGGCGTTCCGCGGCAACAAGATGACCCAGCTCAAGCAGGCAGCCGACGCGCTCAGCGGCCAGATCGCCGACGCCGTCAAGGCCAATCAGGCCGAAGCCGTGGCCGAGATCGCGGCGCGTCGCGACGCCCTCCTGGGCAGTGCCATCTACGGCGGAGCGACCGACGAAGCACAGGCAGATGCCATGGCGCAGATCGATGCCCTAATCGCTCGAATCGAGTCCGAGCAACAGATCGCCGTCATCCGCGAGCTGGCCAACGGATTCGAGGAGACCGGATACCCCGCCGTCCTCGACCTGCTCGCCGCCGCGCCACGCGAGACCGACCCAGATGAGCCGCGCCCACCGGTCAAGCAGACCGTCTCCATCAAGACGATCACCACGCAAGGCGTCGTCGGGCCTCTTGAGACACCCGACGACGTCGATACCTACCTCGCCGCGCTACGCGGCTCCCTCATCCAGGCCCTTGCTGACGGAAAGCGCATCGCACTCTGATGGAAACCGGCCCCTTGAAGTCGTTCGCCACCTGGGCGCGCACCGCGCTGATCACCGAGGTCGGCGCACGCATCGCCACGGTCCTCGCCCCCGGATCAAGCGAGCGCGTCGAAGAGCCCGCCGCGATCAAAGCCCTGGAGACCGCCGTCAAGGCCGGTCGTGGCGACGCAGCAGGGCGTGCGAAGGTGGCCGACAGGGTCGCCTACACGTGGTGCAACCGGATCATCGCGCTACGGTTCATGGACGCGAACGGCTACACCGGCATCGGCGTCGTGTCACCCCCGCGCGGTCAGGCCACGGCGCAGCCGGAGGTGCTCGCCGATGCCAAGCGCGGCGTCATCGACACCGACGTGGTCAGCAAGCATGCTGCCGAGAAGATCACCGCGCTACTGGACGGCACCCGCCAGAGTCGCGACCCGCAGGGCGAGGCGTACAGCCTGCTGTTGGCCGAGTACTGCCGCCACTGGCACCGGTCGATGCCCTTCATGTTCGAGCGCGAGGGCGACTACACGGAGCTGCTGATCCCGGCGAACTTGCTCGCCGACGACTCGGTGCTCGCCCACGCCGTCACCGTGCTGACCCCGGAGGTGTGCCAGGACGTCGAGGTCATCGGCTGGCTCTACCAGTTCTACATCGCGGAGCGGAAGGACGAGGTCTTCGCCGGGTTCAAGAAGAACAAGAAGGCCGGCGCCGACGAGATCCCCGCCGCCACCCAACTGTTCACCCCGCACTGGATTGTCCGCTACCTCGTAGAGAACTCCCTCGGCCGACTGTGGACGCTCAACCACCCCGAGTCCCGCTTGGTCGACCAGATGGACTACTACATCGCCCCTGTCGACGAGGAGACGGACTTCCTCAAGATCGCGAGCCCCGAGGATCTGACGGTGATCGACCCGGCCTGCGGGTCGGGCCACCTGCTCACCTACGCCTTCGACCTGCTGTACGCAATCTACGAAGAGCAGGGCTACGCCCCGTCCGAGATCCCGAGCCTGATCCTCACCCATAACCTGTACGGCACCGAGATCGATCCGCGAGCAGGCGCCCTCGCTGCATTCGCCCTGACGATGAAGGCTCGCGCCAAGCAGCGGGCCTTCTTCACCAGGCGGGTCGAACCGAATGTCTGCGTGATCGAACCAATCTGGTTCAGCCAAGACGAACTCAACGAACTCGCCACAAGCAGGGGTGACCGCTATGAGGAGCACGCGTTCTGGAACCAATTCTCGGAGGCTGACACGTTCGGTTCGTTGATGCGGCCAAATCCGGAACTGACGTCTCGGCTATCGCGCCACCTAGAAACGCTCGAAGACTCCGGACACCTGCTCAGAGCGAACGTAATCGATCGAGCCAGAAACCTTGCGCGGCAGGCGGAGATTCTCACGGCGGAATACGCGGTTGTGGTCGCGAATCCGCCGTACATGAGCTCGGGCAACATGTCCTCTTCGCTGAGCGAGATGGCCAGGGTTGCTTATTCGCGCAGCAAGGCCAACCTCTACGCCATGTTCATCGAGAGATGTCTTGACCTCGCCAGTCGCGGCGGCGTCATCGGCATGATCACGATGGAGAGCTGGATGTTCCTCGGGTCGTACGTAACCCTGCGGGACGACGTCCGCCGAGCGAACACACTCCTGTCGATGGCACATCTCGGGGCGGGGGCCTTCGACAGCATCAGTGGCGAGGTCGTCGCGACTTGCGCATTCGTCATACTGAAAGCGCCGGGCGGTACGACCAAGACTACCTTCGTTCGACTGGTCGATGCGCCTAACGAGGCGCTCAAGGCAACGGTTCTCCGCGCGGCGGCTCATGAACCTTCTCACCCGCAGCGATACGCCGTCGACCCGCAGGCGCTGGGCGAGATTCCTGGAGGGATCTACGCATACTGGCTTCAGGAAGCTGCGCTTCATGCCTTTACGTTGGGAACGGTACGGGACCATGCCAAGTCAGAGGGCGCGGTCAAGACCGGGGACAATGCGCGATTCCTGCGAAAGCACTGGGAAGTTAGTCGTCGCGACGTGGGTGCCCAAGCCGGATGGCGGCTTCATCCCAAGGGTGGCGGCTTCCGGCGGTGGTACGGGAACGTAGACACGGTCGTCGACTGGTCGCCATCCGCTCGCGCCCACTATCGGAAGGACCGCATCGCACGAATCCCCTCGTCAGAGTTTTGGGATCTCTCGGGGATCACCTGGTCCTCCGTGTCCACTACTCGCGCATCCTTCAGGATTCTTGAGGCCGATGAGATCGCAAACAATGCGGCGCTGTTCATCTTCCTGAACGATGAGGCGCGCACGTATCCCGTTCTCGGGTACCTGAACTCGCGATTTGCTGCCGAATATTTGGAAGCCGTTGCTCCCACGATTAACTTTCTCGTGGGAGATATCATGACCCTCCCGCTGCCAAAGGAGTTCGTCGACGAGGAGTGCCTGCACTCCAATGTCACGACTCTCGTAGCTGCGGCTCGCGAGGCATGGGATGGGCTGGAGATCAGCGCCTCATTTAGCCAACTGCCACTGTTGACCTTCCGAGCGGCCAGACTGGAGGACGCCGTCGCGCAGGTGGACCGCCGACGTGGGGATAGGGCGCAGCTCGTACGAGATCTTGAGCTGGCCAATGAGGCGATCCTGAGTTTGACCTTCGGACACGTGGCGGCGCCGCTGGCCCAGGATGACGCCGGGAACTCCGAAACCACAACCACTTCCCGTGAGCAGGTGCGAGACCTCGTCTCATATGCCGTCGGCTGCATGTTCGGTCGCTACAGCCTCGACCAGCCCGGGCTGATCCTCGCGGACGAGGGCGCGACCTTGCAGGACTACCTCGCGAGGATTCCGAACCCGACGTTCATGCCAGACGCCGACAACGTCATTCCCATCGTGGATGGCGACTGGTTCGAGGATGACATCGTCGAGCGATTCCGCCAGTTCCTTCGTGTCGCGTTCGGCGAGGAGCACTTCGAGGAGAACCTGCGGTTCGTTACCGACTCCCTCGGGGTCAAGGACATCCGCACGTACTTCGTGAAGTTGTTCTACAAGGACCACGTGCAGCGGTACAAGAAGCGCCCGATCTACTGGCTGTTCTCCAGCCCGAAGGGCTCGTTCAACGCGCTGATCTACATGCACCGCTACACACCGTCGACCGTCTCGACGGTACTCAATGAGTACCTGCGTGAGTTTCAGGCCAAGCTCCGGGCCAGCCTGACGCAGGCAGAGCGGTCGAACAGCGCCCGCGAAGCGGACCGGCTGCGGAAGGTGCTGGTCGAACTGAACGAATACGAGTACGACGTGCTCTATCCCCTTGCCACCCAGCAGATCGCTATCGACCTCGACTACCGCGTGAAGGCCAACTACCCGAAGTTCGGTGCCGCTCTGAAGGAGATCCCCGGCTTGGAAGCCAGCGATGAGTGAGATCGCAGGAGTACGCGAACACCTAGCGCGCCGGTTCGCCGGGCAGCGGGTGGTGTTCTGGCATGACCCTGAGGATGAGTACGCCGCCGACCTCGACCGCCTCGACTTGCCCGGCGTATCGGTCGTCCAGGTGGCGAACGACGAGTACGGCGTCAAGAACCGACTGCTCCACGAGGAGCCGACGGCGAAGTTCCTCGTGTACCGGCGTGGTCGACTGCCGTCGGCCGTCGACAACTGGCTGCTCGACCTCGAACTCGCCTACGGGGTGTTCACCGCAGACCGGACCTCGCTGATCCAGAACGACCTGGGCCTCACGTTGGACAGCGTGGCCGAGGTCCTTCGTGCGCACGAGAAGTTCTTCCGCGCTGCCAAGCGATTACAGGCGCTCAGGTCGATTCTGGAGCCCGACGACAGTCCCGATCGGCTGCGCGCGAAGATGACCGCAGTCCTGCTCGGCCAGCAGGACCACAGCCTCCTCGAACTCACTCGCACGCTGCTGATCGAGAACGCGGCCGGCGGGGAGGCCAAGTTCAAGGCCGTCGCCGACCAGGGGCTCGATGAGTTCTACTGGAACGGCGTCGCCAGCATCTATGGCTACGCCTCACCCGAGCCGAGCATCGACGACTTCGTGCTCTGGATGTTCCAGCAGGCGATGGGAGGGTTCCGCAGTGACCGCCCAGGCGGGCTGCGGAACATCCAGCTCGACTTCAACAGCCTGCGTTTCGACCGGCGCAGCCAGGACGCCCTCGCGACTTTCGCCAAGCGGGTCGCGGGCGACATCAACTACGCGAGCACTATCGAGAACGCCGACTTCCGCGATCTCGTCGGCAATGACCTCTTCGAGGAGGTCGACCAGAAGATCATCAGCGATCTCGCTCGCGAAGTCGCAGCTCGCACCGCGACGGCCCGCGAGGTGGCAGAGGTAGTCCGCAGGCGCAAGAGCAGCATCTGGGTCGATGGGTACCGCAAGCTCTACGCCGCGATCGAGAGCGGCTCCGAACTGCTCAGCGAACTCGCGACGCTCTCTCTGACGATCAACTCGTTCGACGACGGACTCGACCGGTACCGGCGCCAGTGGTTCCGGATTGATCAGCTCTATCGGCAGTTCGTCTACGCCGCCCGCACCGCGGAGTACCCGAAGCCGCTGGAGGAGCTGCGTGTGGAGGTCGAGAAGTACTACGCGAACAAGTTCCTCTTCGAGCTGGGCAACGCCTGGCAGCCGCACGTCGACGCGGCCGACAAGTGGCGGTCGGCGGTACTGCGCCCGCAGACCGCGTTCTACCCCGCGTACGTCGCCCCGATCACCAAGGGCGGACGCAACAAGGCGGTCGTCATCATCTCCGACGCCCTGCGCTACGAGGTCGCCGACGAACTCGGCGTACGCATCCGCCAGGAGGATCGCTTCGACGCCGACCTCGACGCGGTTCTCGGCGTGTTGCCCAGCTCCACGCAGCTCGGGATGGCTGCGCTGCTGCCGCATAGCAAGATCGGCCACTCCAAGGACGGCGACCCGGTGCAGGTCGACGGCCAGCGCACCGACGGCTCGGCGAACCGCACCAAAGTGCTCAGCGCGGTCGACGGAAAGGCCATCCAGGCCGAAGACGTGCTCTCGCTGTCCCGCGACGAGCTGCGCGACCTCTACAGCCAGCACCAGGTGCTGTACGTCTACCACAACCGCATCGACGCGACCGGCGACAAAGCAGGAACCGAGCGGCAGATCTTCGAGGCAGCCGAGGAGACCCTGCGGGAACTCGTCGACCTCGTCAAGCGCCTGACGAACGCGAACGCCACGAACATCCTCGTCACCGCCGACCACGGATTCCTCTTCCAGGACACCGCGCTTGCCGACGCCTTCTACCTCTCCACGCTGCCGCAGGGCGACGAGATCGTTACGACCAACCGGCGATACGTGCTGGGCCGCGGCATGAAGCAAGACCAGGCGTTCCGCACGTTCGCGCCCGAGCAGCTCGGGCTGGACAGCGACCTTGAGGTGCAGATCCCGAAGTCCATTCACCGGCTGCGGCTCCCCGGCGCGGGCTCAAGGTTTGTCCACGGAGGGGCATCGCTCCAGGAGATCGTCGTGCCGGTGCTGACGATCAACAAGAAGCGCCGCAGCGACACCCGGCTGGTCCACGTCGAGGTCCTGCCGGAGTCGGACAAGATCACCACCGGGCAGCTCGTGGTGAAGCTGTTCCAGTCCGAGCCGGTCAGCGAGAAGGTGCAGCCGCGCACCGTTCGCGCGGGCCTGTACGTCGGCGAGACGCTCATCTCCAATCAGCCAGAGCTGACCTTCGATCAGGAGTCGGCCGACAAGCGCGACCGCTACCAGAACGCGAACATGCTGCTCACCCAGGACGCCAACGAGTTCAACAACCGTGCCGTCGAGTTCCGGCTCGAAGAACGCATCCCTAACACCAACCAATGGCGCGGCTACCAGAAGGCGCTCTACACGCTCCGACGCTCGTTCGCCTCGGACTTCGACTTCTAGGGGAGGGATCGATGAGTCTCGACAGCAGCACCGACACGAAGGAGGCAGCGGAGGTTGACGCGCCTCCCGTGCAGTCCGAGCTCGATCGCAAGATCAACCGGCTCTTCCCCGGCGTCGTGGTTCGCAAGGACCTCGTCAAGGCGGTCAAGGGCAACGCGATCGTTCCCTCCTACGTGCTGGAGTACCTCCTCGGCCAGTACGCGGCCTCCGACGACGAGGCCACGATCCAGGCCGGCATCGACGCCGTCCGCAAGATCCTCGCCGACCACTACGTGCACCGGAACCAGTCCGAACTGGTCAAGTCGACCATCCGTGAGCGGGGCCGTCATCGGATCATCGACAAGGTCACGGCGACGTTGAACGAGAAGGACGACGTCTACCAGGCCGAGTTCGCCAACCTCGGCATCCGAGGCGTCATCGTCGATCCCGCGACGATCAAGGCCCACCCCAAGTTGCTCGTCGGCGGCGTGTGGTGCATCTGCGACATCGAGTACTTCCATAGCGACGACATCCGTGTCGTGCCCTGGATTCTCGGCTCGATCAAGCCGATCCAACTCTCGAACTTCGACTTCGACGGCTACCTCGCCGCGCGCCGCGAGTTCACGACCGACGAGTGGATCGACCTGCTCATCCAATCCATCGGTTTCAACCCCGAGCTGCTTGGCCGGCGCGCCAAGCTCATCCAGCTTGTGCGGCTGATTCCGTTCGTCGAGCGCAACTACAACCTTGTCGAGCTGGGGCCGAAGGGCACCGGCAAGTCGCACATCTTCTCGGAGTTCTCGCCTCACGGCATGCTCATCTCCGGTGGAGAGGTCACCGTCCCGAAGCTGTTCGTCAACAACTCCAACGGACGCATCGGCCTGGTCGGCTACTGGGACGTCGTCGCCTTCGATGAGTTTGCGGGCAAGAAGAAGCGGGCCGACAAGGCGCTCGTTGACATCATGAAGAACTACATGGCGAACAAGTCGTTCTCCCGCGGTGTCGAGACGCTCGGAGCCGAGGCGTCGATGGTCTTCGTAGGCAACACCTCGCACACCGTGCCGTACATGTTGAAGCACTCGGATCTGTTTGATGAGTTGCCGGAGAGCTACCACGACTCCGCCTACCTCGACCGGCTGCACCACTACATCCCCGGGTGGGAGGTCGACACGATCCGCGGGGAGATGTTCTCCAACGGGTACGGCTTCGTTGTCGACTACATCGCCGAAGTGCTCAAGTCGATGCGGGCGGCCGACTACTCCGACGGTTACCAGCAGCACTTCACGCTCCGGCCTGACATCTCCACGCGCGACCGTGACGGTATCCACAAGACCTTCTCCGGACTCATGAAGCTCGTGTACCCACACGGGGAGGCCACTCGGGAGGAGATCGAGGAGGTCCTGCGCTTCGCGATCGAGGGCCGCAAGCGCGTCAAAGACCAGATCCTGCGCATCGACGCGACGATGGCCGACGTCAAGTTCGGCTACACCGACAAGGCCGGGGCCTGGACCCCGGTGACCACGCTGGAGGAGCAGGAGTACCCGGAGTACTACCACAAGCGGGCATCGGTCGCAGCGGAGGCGACGGAATCGCCGAGGAGCGCCGAGGCCGCTGCTGACACCAGGCAGACCACCGTCGCGACCGAGGTTGAGCCCGTTCTGTTCGAGGGGCACCGCGAGTTCCAGGAGAACCAGCGCGGTATCTCCTACGAGACCCTGCTGCTGCCGTACCTCAGGGGTGCGACCGAGATCACGATCATCGACCCGTACATCCGGCTGCCGCACCAGGGGCGCAACCTCGTCGACCTGCTCGCGTTGCTTGCCTCGGCGAAGGACGTCGCTGACGAGATCGGCGTCACCCTCGTGACCAAGGCCGAGACGGGGCAGTACGAGCAGGCACACCTGCTCATGCTCAAGGACATCCAGGACAGCGCGGCCGCCGCCGGGATCAACTTCACCGTCGCCTGGGATGAGACGATCCACGACCGCTCCATCCGCGCCGACAACGGCTGGACGATCCTCCTCGGGCGTGGTCTCGACATCTTCCAGAAGGGCTCCGGCAGCCAGTACGACCTCGCCGCCCGCCGCCAGGAGTTCCGGCAGGTCGTCGCCTTCGGCGTGACATACATCCGTGGGTAGGCGGAGCAGTGACCCAGGAGCCGGCGGGCTGGTTGCAATTTTGGTTGCAATCGGAGGCGTTCGCGGGCGTTCGTGATCTTCCGCCGCCGTTCGATCAAGTGCTCGCAGGCCCCGTTTTCCGGGACTTCGGGACAGCAGCGGATCGTCGCGAACGTGATCTTGGCGGGCTGGCAGTGTGGGGGTCAGGGGTTCGAGTCCCCTCAGCTCCACCCTCCGCTCCACTTGCATTGCTACGATAGAGCGGTTAGAGGCAGCCGTGACCCTGCGTTTGACCCCGAATTCTGCTTGGACAGTCCACCATGCGGCAATGTGCGCCTTGATGTTCAAGTAGCCCGCGAGCGAGAGACAGCTGCATAGGCGGTTCGGCCCGAATGGACCGTCTGGGAGCCCGGCTATTCCGAGCTTTAAGCGGCTGGGTCGACCTACACTCGGGCCATGACCGCGGCCCGCGACTATGCGGATCTGCACCGACTGGTGGACCGGCTCTCGCAGCGCGGACGACGGCTAGCCAGCCCGGCGGCACGCCCGGGAGTGAGCCAGCGGCTGGTCAGTGGCCGGTGTGCCGATCGCGGTGTTTCGGTGTGCCCGGGCTACACGGTGCGGGACAGCGCTTCGATCCCGACCGCGAGCAGCCCGGACACCGTCAGCCAGATGACATAGCTGGCCAACGCCCACCCGCTGGCCTGCAGTCGACGGCCGGTGAGCAGGCCGGCTGCGATGAGCCCGCAGACTGCCACGGCTTGCCCGATGTGCAGACCTACCGTCACTGACCAGAGATTGATGGCCGCGCCAGCTAGGGACAACACCGGGGGTATCGCCGCAGCGACGATCGGCCAGGACCGTCTCAGCTCCGCGAACCCATCGGGTAGGCAGGATCCCACTTGGTCGCTGCCCTGCAGCATCGCCACTCTTGAGGAGGTCCGCGCCAGCCAGATTGCGAGGGCGCCTGCTGCCACCACGGCCATGGCCGTGGTCGGTTGCAGCCGCTTGACAAGGTACAACCCGCCGATCGCGACGAGGGTGGCAATCACGCCCGTGACATAACGGGCCAAGCGCTCAGGGTCTGCCCGCGTCACCATCCGGGTGGGCTTCGGCCTCATGTCCCTTCCTCCCTGTCCCGGCCGGGCGCATCTGCACGCTCTGCCTCACTCGGTGATGCCGTCTTGCCGCTGTTGCCGTTGGGATTGCGTGCTATGGGCTGATCATGCAGGGATGTGATCTGTCATGCCGGGGATGTTGCTCCTCGGCCGCGGTGATCGTTGCGTGCGGTGCCGCGGCCGGCCTGAGCGACGCCGGCAGATGGCCGCGCCCACCGAGCAGTACGGGTCCGGGCTGGAGCGGTTCTTTGTCGCCTTTGTCACCGCCAGCACCGACGAGCGCAGCGCCCCTGTCAAGACAAGGCTTCTCCGCCCGATCGAGCATGCGCCGAACGGCGACGGAGTCCAGGGCCTACGGCCGCTACGCGGTCGGCCTGCGGCCGACCCTGGACACCGCCGCCTTACCGGCGCGCCCGAAACCCGGCAGAGAACCCCGAAAGAAAGATCAACACAAACGAGATTGGGACTTGACCGGCCCCGCTACTTCAGGAATGACAGAGCATGACTCGGCGATTTGCCGCTGTGTCCGGTGGTCTTGGTCGCCGGCGGGCGGGTTTGGGGTCAGCTGGCCAGGAGGGTGTGTGTGCCGGTTGCGGCGGTGATGGCGGTGGTGATGGCGTAGCCGAGAGCGAAGCCGGCGGAGGGGCCGATCAGCCAGCCGCGAAGGATGCCTTCGATGCTGGCGCGGTGCACGCTGTGTCGGCCGCGGGCGGCGCCGGTGCCGAGCATGGCGCCGACCAGGGCCTGGTTCATTGAGGTGAAGTAGCCGAAGCTGACTGCGGCGAGCACGACGAGGCCTTGGATGAGTTGGGCGGCGGTGGCCATTGGCCGGTCCACGGTGACGATGTCGAAGGCGACCTTGTTCAGCAGGGGTCGTCCCCAGGTGAGTACGCCGAGGGCGAGCCCGGCGCCGCCGAGCAGCCCGGCGCCCAGCGGGGAGAAGGTGTCGGTGCCGACCAGTGAGCCGGTGGCGTTGGCGACGTCGTTGGCGCCCATCGCGAACGAGGCGATCGCTCCGACGACGACCAGCCCGACGCCGAGCAGGGCGCCGGTGCGGACCACGGTCGACGCCGGCCCGGTCGGGGGTTCGGGCGTGGGTTGGGTGGTGGGCGGCGCGGTGGCCGGTACGGTGGCGCCGGTCACCGCGTGGTCGACGGCGGCCTCGGCGCGGAGGCCGGGGACCTGGTCGAACAGCCGGGTCAGCGCGTAACCGAGCCCGGCCGCGGCCAGTGGCGCGGCGACCCATACCCCGGCCAGCTGCCCGATGCCGGCCCAATGCACCCCGGCGCCGGCGGCGACCGCGACGCCGGCGACGCTGAATACGAGGATCTGGATGGTGGAGGTCGGTACCCGCGCCCGGGTGAACACCGTGGTCAACGCGAACGCGACCGCGAGGACGATCACCTGGTCGGGCACTGCGAGCCCGGCGCCGGTGAGCAGGCCGTGTCCGACGGTGTGCTCGACGGCGTGGCTGGCGAAGGCTGCGCCGAGCAGCGTCAGCGGCGCCATGATCGTCAGCGCCTGCCACGCGGTGACCGCGCGCAGCGCGTGGGGCATCCCCATGCACGCCCCGGTGTAGTGCGCGCCCATGCTCCACGCGAATCCGACCGCCAAGGCCACCAGCAGCACCGTCACCGCGTCACCTCCACGACGGCCGTACCGCAGTGGTCATCCGGTGGTGTCACGACACCTGCTCCCCGGACCGGCCGGGGGCGAGGACCTCGCGGGCCAGTTCGGCCAACGCGGCCCGTTCGGCGGCCAGCTCGACCCGCCCCGCCGCGGTGAGCGCATACAGCCGCCGTACTTTTCCGTCGGCCGTGTCCCGGCGGGAGGTCAACAGCCCCTCGTCTTGCATGCGGTGCAGCAGCGGATACAAGGTGCCCGGCGATATCGCGTAGCCGTGCCGGGCCAGTTCGGTAGCCATCCACGCGCCGTGGATCTCTCCCTCGGCGGCGTGGTGCAGGATGTGCAGCCGGACCGCGCCTCGAGTGAACTCACCCACGCGCATCCGCCGCCACGAGATCGAGATCGAAGGCCAGCGCGGTCACCGTGTCGGTGCCGGTCAACGGCCCCGGCGCGATACGGACCTCGACCCGGTAGGTGCCGCGCGGGTCCAGGGCGAGCTGCTCGATGAGCACCTGCTCGCCGCGCCGCACCGGGAACATCCGCGCGATCGGCCCGGCCGCGCAGCCCACCGGCAACCGGCCCACCAGCCGCGACGCCGGCACACCCGCCACCGTCACCACGCCACACCACCGCGAGCGTGGGCCCGCGGGGGCCTGGCTGGCGTGATACCCGCACCGGTCATGGGTGCTGGCCTTGTAGCCGCGCCTCCGGCAGGGTCGGCTCGAATAACTCGACCGGGTTGCCGGACGGGTCGTCGATGAGCACTTGCTTACCGCCCACCCCGGTAACGATCTCGTTGCGGAAGCCCACCCCCGCCGCGCGCAGCGTCGCCACGGTCGCGGCCAGGTTGGACGCCTCTACCGAAAAGCGGTTCCATCCGCCCGGTCGTGGAACCCTGCCGTCGGGCATCACCTGACCACCGCCGCCCTGCCCACTCGGCGCGGACAGGGCCAGCCGCAGATCGCCACGCGCCAGCATCGCAACGTGGGCGCGGGGTGCATCGCCTCCTCGAACCCCAGATGCTGGCAATAGAACGCGATCGCCGCGTCGACATCATCGACGATGTACCGCACGCTCACCGTGGCCACGACGGCTCCTTCCTAGACGGCAGACAACTCATGCTATCGGGCATCGATATCGCGCGCCGATAGGGCAACCGCAGGACGCCAAAGCCCAGCACCAAGCCGCCCCCGCCGCCCGCCCCCCACCGCCGCCGGATAGTCGCCGGCACGGCGAGCGGGCGATAGCGCAACCTTGTTTATGTATCGGCCGGCCAGCGCAGACTCGCCGGCACATGCCGCGGTTCGGGCGATCGGTCATACGTCTCAGCACGGTCGCGGACGTGGCCGTCATCCGCGCGGAGAGCGGCATGTCCTTGTACGCGCTAACTGGCCTCATCTCGCGAGAGTCGGGCGGTCGGAGGTTGCGGCGCAGTTGCTGACAGTTGTGGTCGCAGGTGTGAGGGCTGGTCGGGTCCGGTGGTGAGTCGGGCGCCTCGGACGGTTCGGGGTCGCCGGCGGCCGTTGATCCACCAGAAGCAGAATCCGATCAGGAGGGCGGCGACGCCGACGAACATGCCGGCCTCGGCCCATTGGAAGGGCCAGTAGCGGCTGGGCGGTTGGTAGGCGATCATCTGGTGGAAGCCTGCCAGGCAGTTGTGGGTGGTGAAGCACGGCGCGTCGGCGGGCAGTTGCAGCGCGCCGACCACGTGTCCGGCGGCGTTGGTGATGTGGCTGGAGACGAGCCAGGAACCGGTTGGCGCGCTGGTCCCGTTCAGCCGCATGGACACGGCGGCGCCGGGCGGTAGGCCGGTCACCGGGGGCAGGGTCTGGGATGGCAGCGGCGTGGTGAACTGCACCGGCGCGGCGAAGTTCGGCCGGACCCAGGCGAGGACGGCGATGCGTGCGGCGATGTAGCCGGCGAGCGTGCTGGCCATCGCGGGCAGGGTGTGCCGGATCAACAGCCCCGCGGTCAGGCCGAACGCGAACGCGAGGGCGGCGTAGCCGAGCGGGGCGATGTCGCGTTGGGAGAAGATGCTGGGGTCGAACTTGTCGTGGCTGAGGTTGTCGATGGGTGTGAACCACCAGGTCACCAGCCAGCTCAGCAGTCCTACCGCGGCCACGCTTGCCGTGCCCACGACGGCGATCCTGGCGGCCAACCAGCGGGTGCGGGTGACGGACTGGGTCCAGGCCAGCCGGAAGGTGCCGGTCTCGAATTCGCGGGCAATCAGCGGTGCGCCCCAGAACACGCCGACGACGGCCGGCAGGAATTGCAACAGCACGCTGCCGAGCAGGGTCTGCAGCCAGCCGTAGTGGGCGGTGAACGCCGCGGTGACCAGGTCGCAGTCGCCGGCCGCCTTGCAGCCGCGGATGCCGCTGGTGTCGTACAGCTGCCGAAGCTGCAGGCCGGTGATCAGCACGACGGTCGCGACGACCGCCAATCCGGCGAGCATCACGGCGGCCTGGGTGCGGAACTGCCGCCACGCCACCCAGATCATTGTGGGACCTCGTGCAGCCGGTCCTTCGTCGGACCGGACGGGCTCATGTAGGCGATGACCAGGTCTTCCAGGCCGACCTGCTCGACCGTCCAGGCCGGGTCGAAGATCGGGGCGTCGGTGCGGACCAGCAGCGTGGACTGCCGGTCGGTGTGCCGGGCCGTGACGACCTGCTGGTCTGCGGGCAGCCGCTCGGGATCGTGGCGCGGTCCGGTGAGCAGGTGATGGGTGGCCAGCAACTCCTCGACGTCGCCGGCCAGCCGGACCCGCGACGCGACCAGGACGATCAGGTAGTCGCAGACCCGCTCCAGGTCGGCGATCAGGTGCGACGAGAGCACCACGGTGACGTCCTGCTCGGCGACGATCTCCATCACGCTCTGCAGGAACTCGCGGCGGGCGAGCGGATCAAGGCTGGCCACCGGCTCGTCGAGGATCAGCAGCTCGGGTCGTTTGGCCACCGCCACGGTCAGCGCCAGCTGCGCCCGCTGCCCGGCGGACAGCTTGCCGGCCCGCTGCGCCGGGTCGAGACCCAGCCGCCGGATGCGGTCCTCGGCGAACTCGCTGTCCCAGCCGGGATTCATCCGCGCGCCCATCCGCAGATGGTCGGCCACACTCAGCGCCGAGTAGACCGGGCACTCCTGCGCCATGAACCCGACACGGGACAGCTCGGCCGGCCCGCGCGCGGGCGGCGCACCGAGCACCTCGATCTGCCCCCATGTCGGCGGGAGCAGGCCCACCGCCATGTTCAGCAGGGTGGTCTTGCCGGCCCCGTTCGCCCCGACCAGACCCACCACCCGGCCGGCCGGTACCCGCAGCGTGCAGTCGGAAAGCGCCCACCGGCGCTGATATCGCTTACCCAGGCCCTCGGCCCGCACGACGTCGCTCACGCTATGTCCTGTTCGGCGCTGGTTCGAAACGTGTCGCGGAACAGCGCCTCGATGCTCTCCTCGTCCAGCCCCGCCCGGCGCGCCTTCGTCAGCCAGCGGAGCAGCTCGCGGCGCAGCTGCCCGTGCGCGGCCAGCGACCCGTCGTGCAGCGTCGCGGTGGCGAACGTGCCGATACCGGGCCGCGGCGCGACCAACCCGGTGTGCTCGAGTTCCTTGTACGCCTTCAGCACGGTGTTCGGGTTGATCGCGAGCTGGCCGACCACCTCCTTCACCGTCGGCAGCTGATCGCCCTCGACCAGCAGGCCCAGGCGCATCGCCCGGCGTACTTGATCCACGATCTGCCGATACGGCGACACCCCGGAACGGGCATCCAGATGGAACTCGATCACCGCGTGAACACACCACCCATCTAGGAACCTAGATATATAGGAGTGCACATAGATCCGCGTCTGTCAAGGTCCTCACAGATTCGGCCTCCGGTCAGTGGCATGTCGGTGAATTTATCGGCCGTCCTCATCTTGTGATGAGTGGCCTCTGCGGTCGGGCCAATTCTCGGGGGCTTGTGACCGACGAGTCCGGCGACCGGCTGGTCTTTGCCTTCGCAACTGTGGTCCGCGCTGCGGTTCGGCAGCTGGTGGTCGGTCGCAGCCTTGGCCTGCCTGCGCGAGTCTGCAGGGGCTGCCGAATGCGGCTCCGCGCCTGGTGGCCACATCGTGAGAGTGGATCGTGAGGTCGTACCGGGTTCCGCGAGCGGTTCAGGTGTCCCGGTGTTCGATGAGCACCGCGGCGGTGATGATTGCCGCGAGTGCGTAGAGGCACAGGACGCCGAGCCCGGCCCAAAGATTTGGTTGCCGGCGTTGGCGGGCAGGTAGTTGATGACGACGTTGCGCCAGTTGGTCGGCAGCAGATCGGTGATTGCGGTGAACGCGAAGAGCACGGCGAAGAACGCGGACAGGCTGCCGGCGGTGTGTCGGACGAGGGCGCCGATGCCGAAGCCGAGCAGTCCGACGGCGGTGAGGTAGAGCCCGCCGCCGATGGTGGCGCGCAGCACGCCGGGGTCGTGCAGCGAAACGCCGACGTGTGCGGGTGCGAGCAGCGCCTGGCCGATGCCGAATGCGGTGAAGCTAAAATCGAGTTGCTGCAAAGGCAATCGAGGCGGCGACCACAATTGGCACCGCAGCGGCCGCGCCGAGGACGGGGAGCGGGATGTTCTGCTGGTTCGCGCCGAAGGTGACCACGATGAGCGTCCCGGTCAGCGCCGGGCCGAGCACGGCGACGAAGCCGACGAGCGTGACCGTGGCGGGTTGCGGGTGATCGCGGGGATCAGTCGGTGTGGGTCAGGTCGAGTCCGCGGCGGATTTCGTGGGCGAGGGTGTAAGCGTCGCCGGTTTTGAGCATGTGGTCGAAGAACAGTTGCGGGTACTCATTGGTCTCCTGGTTGTACAGGCAGCCTTGAAACCAGCCGAGCCGGCGCATCACGCTGACCACCGGCATCACTTCGGAGCTGGTCATCGAGAAATCCGGTCCGACGGCAGCGCTCGAGCGCGATGAGGACAGCGGTTTGAACTGCACCTCGGTGGAGATGTTGGCCTGCGGCGAGACGTGAATGCCGTCGATCACGATCCGGTCGGTGCGATCGATGGTCACCGTGACCACGCCCTCGTCACCGACCTGGGCGCTGCCGTGCAGGATCGAGGCCAGCCGATCGGGATCCAGCGGGGTCCGCGGATGCGACGGGGGGCGCTGCGGAAACGGCGTGGACGTCACGTCCAGCACGCGCTTGATCGCCCGCGCCAGCCGCACCGGCGGGCCTTCACCGCGCCAATGGATGAACCACACGTTCGGGCTGGTTTCGATGTAATGCTGGTGAAAGGCCTGAAAGATCAGCCCGTTGGCGATGATCGCGTCGATGAACGGGTTGCACTCCTGAGGTTTGAGCGCGAGGTCACCGTTGAAGAAGGCGTCGTTGTCGCCCAGCGGCTGGAAGGTCAACGTCCCGTTGATCTCAAACGCGGGCGTGAACCGCACACCCCGCGGCCCGGTCACATCACCGATGTCGTCGCGGTCGATGTCGATACTCAACACGCCCTGCGACACCGTCCCCTGGGCTTGCAGGATCGCCTCGATCTCGGTCACCGGCAGCCGGCCGTGCTGCTCCTGACCGGTCCCGCCGCGACCAGGCGTAGCCGCGGCGCCGGCGGCCACCGGAAACACGCTGGACAGCACCCCGCCGGCGGCCAGGCCGCCTCCCAGCGCCAGCGCGCGACGCCGGCTGACAGGCACGTGAACATCGAACCCGGGCATGGCCTCTCCGATCACCCAAGGGCGCTGCCACCGGCTATCGCAGCCACTTGTGCCGTTTCTACGCCTTCTGCCAGCCCGGCGGAATACGCCACCGCGGCGCTGGTCTGGCAGTAGCCCGCGAGTCCCGCGACGCGTTCGGTCATCGCGGCCCGGTTGGGCACTGATGCCCCGGTTCGGCGGTCGGCGTTTGTCCGGGCTGCGTAGGGTCGGTTCACGACCGGCGCGGGCGTGAGGAGATGCCGTGGGTGAGGTCGACGCCTACCTCGGCGGGCGGTATCGGCTGGACAGGCAGCTCGCGTCCGGTGGCATGGGCACCGTGTGGCAGGGCTGGGATGAGCGGTTGCGGCGCCCGGTCGCGGTGAAGCGGATGTCGGTGCCGGCGGGGCTGAACCAGGCGGAGCGGGAGGTCGCGGTCAACCGCGCGATGCGTGAGGCGCGGATCGCCGCGCGGTTGCATCATCCCAACGCGGTGCAGGTCTTCGATGTCATCGACGAGGGCGACAGCCCGTGCCTGATCATGCAGTATGTCCCATCGCGCAGCCTGCAGGAGGTGCTGCAGGCGCACGGGCCCCTCTCGGCTGAACAGGTCCGGCGGATCGGCACCCAGGTCGCCGCTGCGCTGGCAGCGGCGCACCGCGCCGGCATCGTGCACCGCGACGTGAAGCCCGGCAACGTGCTGATCGCCGAGGACGGCACCGCGAAGATCACCGACTTCGGTATCTCGCACGCGTTCGAGGAGATCACCTTGACCTCGACCGGGATGGTGACCGGCACCCCGGCTTTCCTCGCCCCGGAGGTCGCGCGCGGGGCCGTCGCCGGCTTCGCCAGCGACGTCTACTCCCTGGCCGCGACGCTGTACACCGCCGTAGAGGGGACCCCGCCCTACGGCACCGACCCGAACCCGATGGCGGTGCTGCACCGCGTCGCCTCCGGCCAGCCACGGCCACCCACTCGCAGTGGTCCGCTGACCGGGTTGCTGACGGCGATGATGGCTGGCGACCCGGCCGCGCGACCCAGCATGATCGACATCGGGAACGCCCTGTCCGACCTGCACAGCATCGCCGGTGATGCGCCGCCGGATCCGGCGACCCAGCTGCTCACCGCCCAGTGGCCGACACCGCCGGCAGCCTCACCCGCCCCGGGCGGCAACACCCGCAGCTACCCCGCCCCGCCGCCGGGCCCGGGCCCGGCCGCACACCCGGCCCCGCGCCCGGAGGTCCGCAAGCGGCGGCGTTCCTGGCTGCCGATCACCGCCGCGCTGGTCCTCATCGCAGTCGCGACCGCCTCCGCGATCGCGCTGCTCAACCGCAGCGGTCACGCCACCAACCGGGCCAGCGCGGGCTCCTCCCCGCCGGCGCGGTCCCCGTCGCTGGCACCGTCGGGGTCCGCGACGAGCATCTCCTCGGCGCCGCCATCGTCGCCGTCCGCCGTGCCGCCGCCGCCGGGGTCGGCGACGAGCATCTCCGCGGCCCCGTCCTCGGCCAGCCCGGCGAATGAAAACGGCGCGCCGAGCGACCAGGAACTCGCGAACGCGATCGTCGACTACTTCAACCTCATGCCCGACAACCTCGACGCCGGCTGGGCCCTGCTGACCCCGCAGTTTCAGGCCACCAAGGCCCAAAGCCGGCAAGGCTACGACAGCTTCTGGAACAGCATCGACCGCGTCGATGTCAGCAACGTGACCGGGCAAGCACCCGACGGCGCGACCGCGACGCTCAGCTACCACTACAAGGACGGCCGGGTCGTCACCGAGCAGACCCAATTCCGCCTCGTCCGCCAAGACGGCGTACTCAAGATCGACCAAGAAAGCTAACGCCTTCGCCATGCGGTCGACCAGTTGAAGCGCGATTGCCGTACCTGCCAGGACGATGCCCGAGACGCTACGCGCCGAAGTGCTCGGACGGCGGCCTACGCCGACGCCCCCAACTGCTAGCGGGGCCTGAGTTCTCGGACATAGGTGTACGCCTGCGCGGGATCGTTGCTGGGGTCGCGACCCGGCTCGCTGAACGTCACGTTGTTGAAGTTGATCCCGGCGGAGGCGTTGCCGGTCATGGTCACCGCGCCGTGCACGGTCTCGGTCGCGGGAATCACGTTTAAGACAGCCCTTGCCGTTTCCGTTCACCGTCTTGCCCACCGTCTCGGACGTGGTGGTCGCGTCGGTCCACGCGTTGCCGACGCTGATGGTGGCAGTGATCGAGGTGTTCACGGTGTCGAACAGCTTGACCTGCTGCTGGATGGCCAGCGACGTCGCATAGTTGCGCAGCAGGCGCCTTGAAGAAGGTCGCCCTAGCACAAGGTCTTGAGCGGCGTCGCTGATCCCGGCGACCAAGCTAACGACAACAGTGACGCGACCGCCACCGTCACAGTTGAGGATCCGCTCACGACGCGATCGGCATTACGCCGAGCGTCCCCGCATGTCGCATACGGTCGGAGCGCAGCGTGGGCCATGACTCGGCGGCTGTCTCATACCGCCTGGGCGTACTGCCGTTCGCGGTCGGGCTTCGTGCGCGTCGGTGCGGAGTTGGACCGGGTTCCCAGCTGGAGGCGGGCCCATGCCGCCGACCGGCAACGGCGCGGTCATATGGCCGGGGGTGGCATTGTTGGTCAACGACGGGGAGGACCCGGGGGTGGCCGGTGGACGGGAGTGATCGGCGCGACGCTCGGCGCAGCGGTGCGGGCGGTGTGCTCGCCGGCCGCTCGGCTGAGATCGCGCGCCTGCTCGAGGCAGGGCAGCGTGTGGCGCGGGGGCGTGCTGAGCTGGTCGTCGTCTGTGGATCAGCCGGCATGGGCAAGACGACCCTCGTCGCGGCAGCGTTGGAGCGGATGCCTGAGTTTCGTCCGGTCGTGATCCGTGCGGATGAGAGCGAATCGCTTGTTGAGTACTGCGTGCTCAGTCAGCTCACTGCGACCTTGCCGAGCCGGCACGTCGAGAGCCTTCCGCTGTTGTCGGCGGGGCCGCCGCGCGGGGTGCCTGCGGTGTCGGTTGGCGCGGAGCTGGTTCGGGTGCTGGGTGATCTGGATCTCGGCGGGCCGCTGGTGTTCGTTGTGGAGGACGCGCACTGGCTCGACAGGGCTACGGCGCAGGCGCTGCAGTTCGCGGTGCGGCGCCTGGGTGTGGAGCACGCGCTGGTGGTGGTGACGACCCGCGGCGGGCGCCGGCCGGTGGACGTGGGCTGGACGCGGCTGGCCGAGTCACCGGGTCTGGGACACGCTGTCCGGCTCGGCCCGTTGACGGTGCCCGAGGTCGGCGAGCTGGCTGAGCTGGTGCGCGGCCGAACGTTGCCGCCCGCCGCCGTGGCGCGTCTACGCGATGAGACCGGCGGTCATCCGCTGCATGTCCGGCTCGTCGTGGAACAGTCCAGCTGGCAGGAGTTGGTGTCGACGACCGTGCGCCTGGCCGCGCCGGCGTCGCTGACCGACACGGTGCTGACGCGGCTGGCTACCTTGTCCGGACCGGCGCAAGACGTGGTCGTGGCGGTGGCGGTGCTCGGCGGCTCAGCGTCGGTGGCGGTGACCGCAGCGGTCAGCGCGGTCGGAGCGCTCGCCGCCGCGGTGGAGGAGGCGGTGGCCTCCGGTTTGCTGGTGGAGCGGGCGGTTGCGGGAGGTCGTCGTCTGGCGTTCGACCATCCGCTGCTGGCCGCCGCGGTGGTCGAGGGGGTGGGGGAAACCCGTCGGCGGAGGTTCCACCTCGCCGCTTCGCAGGTGCTGCGCGGTGACGCGGCGCTGGGTCACCGGCTGGCGGTGGCCGCCGGGCCGGACGACGTGCTCGCTGCTGATCTGGAGGCCGCGGCCTACCGGCTGGAGGCTGCCGGGGAGGTGGGGATGGCCGCCGCCCGGATGCTCGCCGCGGCCGAGGCGAGCCCGGGCTCGGAGGCGGCGGAGCAGCGTTTGCTGCTTGGCGTCGGCTTGCTGTTGACCGCCGGGGACATGATGCGGGCTACCGAGCTCGCACCCCAGGTCCGTCTGTGCCGGGCGAGCCCGCGTCGAGAGGTCGTGCTGGCTTTCCTGGCCGTGCACGCTGGCCGGTTCCAGGAAGCCGGCCAGCTGCTCAGGACAGCCCCGCACGATGCCCGGGCTCGCGGCGATGCCCGGGTGGAGGCCGCAGCGCACTTGACGCGACTCATCGTGGCGACCGCTGTCGGTGCCAGCGGCATCGAGGATGCGGACCAGGTATTGGCCAATCCCGCTGCGCTGCCGGAGTGGCGTCGTCAGGCGCTGATGCTCGGCCCATTCAGCCTCGGGCTGGCCGGGCGAGCCCGTGATGGGTTGGCCCGACTCGATGCCACCCGCGTGTCAGCGACCTCGCTCGACCAGGATCAGCTGCCGCTGGTTGCGGCGCGGGGCGCCCTGCGGCTGTGGAACGGCGAGGAGGAAGGCGCTCTGGTCGACCTGCGCGCCGTCGAGCTCGCCATCCGGCACGGCCGGTTTCTTGCCGGGTTCATCCCGTCCGCGTTGGCCTTGCTGGCCGAGGCCGAGCTCAGCTGCGGTTCCTGGGATGCGGCCGCGGCCGACGCCGGTCTGGCGCTCAGCGTCGCCGAGGGCGAAGGCGCATCTCTCGCGCTGTGCCGCGTTCACGCTGTAAATGCCCGGGTTCACGCCGAACGCGGCGACTGGAGCGCCGCGCAGAGCGCGGTGAATGCCAGCTTGCGGTGGGACACGGCGATCCCCTCGGCGGCGAACCGGTTCTACGCCGCAACGGCTGGCGCGTACCTCGCTCGTGCCCGTGGCGACCCGCGTGCCATGCTGGCTGCCTTGGACGCGGCAGTGACCGGGGAGATCACCTTCCGGGCCGGCGAGTTGCGCATTCTGCGCGCCGAAGCGCTGATGGGCCTGGGTCGCCTAGACGAGGCTGACCGGCTCACCGCAACGCTGACGAGCGCCGACGGCTCGATCGGCTGGCAAGCACGCCTGATCCAGGCCGGCGTCGCGCTCGCCAGATCCGACCTTCCCCGCGCGCGCCGCGAGATCGGCACACTCCTCGACGCGATTCCGCTCAGCCACCCGTTCCTGCGTGCACGGGTGCAGCTCGCACGGGCGGATCTGCTATCTGCTGGCGGGGACGGCGGCGGTCAAGCGGCTTTGCGCAGCGCGCAAGCGATCTTCGCTGGGCTCGGCGCGCGTCCGTGGGAAGAACGCTGTCAGCAGCTGCTCGCCCGACGCGGCGAGCGCGCCGCCCGGGCAATGCCTGTCGTGCGACTCACCGAACGGGAACGGCAGGTCGCGCACCTGGTCGCCCACGGAATGATGAACGCTGAAGTCGCCGCTCGTCTGTACGTCAGCGAGAAGACCGTCGAATTCCACCTCACGAACATCTATCTCAAGTTCGGGATCTCTTCGCGGCGCGCACTGACAAGACGACTGGCGGCCGCGCCGTCCCCGCTCGGCGTGCGCCAGACCTGACGTCCGGCGGCGTCGCCGACCTGCCCGCGTGCGGCCGGTCATTGCGGGCTTGACTTGCTGCATGCGGTCCCATTCACGTCCTTCGCTGTCAGTTGAGGCCTTGGGGCACGTTCTTACCGTGCCAGGACGAGGAATAGGCGCTGGTGTCGCCGCGGTGGTGATGACCGTGCCGGGAACGCGAACCGCGAGTGTCGCAGCGCAAGGCCGTGATCGCCGGCATGGCGCCCTGGACCGCGGGCTCGCCGCGCGCCGCGGTTCAGGTGGTGGCAGCGGCTTGGGCGTTGGGCAGAGTTGGCGGGTTCCAGGCGATGGAGACGCCGCTGAACTGGGCGAGCGGGGTGCAGGCGACGCTGCCGGGCGGGTTGTAGGTGGTGCGGATCCATTGGGCCGGGTATTGGAATCCGCCGTTGGTGGTGGTGGCGAATAGCGGGTTGGAGAAGTCGGTGGTGGGTACTCGGGTGGACCCGGCAGGATCGTTGTAGAAGTTGTTGACTTTGATGCTGGCGTAGGTCCAGTTGTCGACGACGTAGGTCAGGTTGGTGGTGTTGACGTAGGTCGGGGCGAGCAGCTGGTTGCCGGGCGGCGCGCCGGCCCACAGCGCCGGGCCTTCTCCCTGGCCGAGTCCGGAGCACCGGTAGTTTGCCAGGTTGTCCGCCGGCATGTTGTCAGGGAAGTCCGGCATCAGGGCGTACATCCCCCAGGCAGCGGGCAGGATGGCGCTGTAGCTCTGGCTGACGGCGTTCGCGTTGAGCGCTTGAACCGCGGCAATGGTGGTGGTGTTGTCCCACGTCCACCCGTAGTTAGCAGCGTTCTTCTGGTGGGTCTTGTCGTAGATGGTGGCCATTTTGCCGGGGTCGGCGAGCAGGATGTCTTCCAGCCGGAGGATGACGTCGTCGTAGGCCTGGTCTTGCTGGCTGATCTGGGTGTCGAGCTGGTTGACATCCCCGCGCAGCACGCCGAGGGAGTCGCCGTTCGCGGACGACGGGGTCACGTCTTGAACGAACTCTCCGATCGCCGACATCAGGCCGAGTGCGGTGCCGAATTCACCGAGCCCGGCCGCGAAGGCGATCGCGCCGGCAATGCTGGTCACCTCGGTGAATACGTACACCCAGTCGAAGCTCGTCGTCGTTGACGGCGGCTTGAGACTGTTCAGGATCTTCTGGTAAGTGCTGGTGACGTCGACGTACTGGCTGTTGCTCTTGTTGAAGGGTTGCTGAAGGTCCGCGATGATGTGCTGGACGGAGTCGACCCAGTTGAACTCGTTGTATAACTGCTGCTGCACGTCGCTGAACTGCGTTCCGCAGATGTCGACCCCGCTGGTGCAGGTGAACTTCGACTCCCGATCGGCGAAGCTGAGCCAGTCGCCGTCGTAGGTGTTGTCGACGTACTTGGTGCGGATGTCGTCGTCTTGGAATCCGAGCTGGTGGGTGATGTAGGCGATCGCCGGGTCACCGACGTACTTCCATGGCGTCTTGTCCTGGTAGACGATCGAGAACAGGTCCAGGTTGGCCAGGGTCGGGGTCGAGTTGGAGCTGTCCCTTGTGCTGAACGGGTCGCCGGTGCGTGGGGTGAGCAGCCAGTCCCGGCCGCGGCTGAGCACGGTGCGCAGCCGCCCGGACTGTGTCACGCCGGGTTGCAGGGCGATTTTGGCGCTGGACTCCGCCGCGGTGCCGTGCCACGGCAGGTTGTTGGCGACCCCGACCAGCGCGTAGGGAGTGCCGTTGGTGAAGGCGTCGAGGAACAGTTCCGGCGTCCCGCCGTAATGGTCGATGAACGGCAGGATGTTCGAGCTGCTCGGCGCAAGCTTGCCGGTGCCGACGCTTTGCAGCAGCACGATGTCCTGGTCGTCGTCGGAGTAGGAGTACACCACGGTGCGGCCCACGTGCGTAGAGGTGGCCACGTTGTTCTGCTGGAATGCCACCACCAGCTGGTCGATGCTGGTCACGGTCTGATGGCTGATCGGAGTCAGGGTGGTGCGGTCGAGGATCACCAGGTTCATCCCGTTAGCGCCGGCCGCCGGGGCGAAGCTCTGCCCACCCACCTTGATCACACATGCGGTCGGGCCGCCGCTGGCGCACGTGTCGACCTGCACGTACTGGTCACGCCCGGCGACGATCGTGTAGTCGAACGGGCTGAGCGGGTCGGCGCTGGTGGCCTGGGTCAGGTACCCGGTGATCCGCCCCTCGCTGCTTCTGCTCTGCACCGCGGTGCTGCGCCAGGCCTGCCCGACGGTCATCCCCGGCACGCCGGCGAAGCTGAACGACCCGATCGGTGCGGCGCCGCTGAGCCGCACCCATCCCCCGCTCACCGTGGGTGGCAGGTTGTTGTTGTAGCAGTTATGAACCTCACCGGACCAGCAGGCGTTGTTGGTGAATTGCCAGTATCCGGGCCAGCCGCCACCGAGGTAGCTCAGCGCCGTGTTCAGGGTGTTGAGGTCGGACGGGTTTATCACCGGGCTGGTTGAGGGATGCGTCACGAACACCAGGTCCGTGCTCGGCAGCGTCTTGAGGAAAGTGCTCAGCCGGGTCAGCTCCGAACTCGAGGTCCCGAAACCCTGCTGGTAGGTGACCTGGGTGTCCGGTTCCAGCGTGAGCCGCTGCAGCACGACGACCTTGATGTCCCCGCTCGGCGCGTACCGTTGATCGCCGACCACTACCGCCGGCGGGTTGCTGCTGGTGTCCATCGAGTTCAGCGGCACCAGCGGGTCGGCGTAGGTCGCGGCGACGCCCAGCGTTGTGCTGCCGGCCTGGGCGCCGGAGCCCACTGTCACCTGCACTCGATAGATCCCGGGGACGTCGGGCACGAAACCGATCCGCGTCCCGGATCCGCCGCCCAGCACCGCGTGACTGCGCGCCGGCCGTCTGACCAGCCGCCAGCTCACCGCCCGGCTGCCATACCGGCTGGCGGGGAACCGCGAGGACGCCGCGTCCAGGACCACCCGCTGCCCGACGTGCGCGCCGTCGCGCGACGCGCCCACGGCCTGCACGCCGGGGATCGCCCGACGGCGGTCCAGGGTGAACGACCGGGTCAGTGTCTGCGCGCGGCCGTCGGTCATCACCACCGTGAGCTTCACGGTGTTGCGTCCCGAGTGCAGGAAATCGGCGGCGGACAGCCCAACCGTGCCGTTCCCGCTCTGCCAGCGCCGCGGGATCAACGCCGCGGTGACATCGCGGCCGTTGATCCAGATCGACACGCTGTGCAGCCCGGACTGTGGCAGCCGTAGCCTCGGCGCGGGAACCGTCCCGGGAGCGGACGGCGGAACGGTGAGATCGATCAACCCGCCGCCCGGGTAGGTGACGACGAAGCTCGACACGGCGTTGACGGCCGGCGGGACGCCGGGCTTCGTCCCGTCGATCCGCAACGTGTTCAAGCCGGGGCGCAAACCGTCAGCGGCGTCCAAGACCCCAACCAGCCGGTCACCCGACACACGCAAACCCCGCACGGGGGATCCGTTCAGCCGGGTCGAGGTAACGGTCACGCCGCGCGCGAAGACGGCGAGCAGCGGCACCCGGGCGGCCCGCGCGGCGGCCACATCGCGCCGCGGCACGGACATGCCCGAGGCCGGGGCCACGATGCTGATGCCGCCGCGCGCGGATCGGGCCGCAGGAGCCGGCTCGGCGCGCACACCCGGCGCCACCAGGAGCGACGCGACGACCGCAGCCACCACACCGGCAACCAGCGGACAGCATCGACGCAGCGCGGCACGTCGCGGCCGGGTAGGCCGGCCAACCTCAGAAAGCGGCATGACTATCCCTTCCGTCCGCACCCTCGTGTTCAGGCTGTCATCCGGCAGCCCTCGCCCGCCCCGACCTGCCCACCGCAAACCGGTGCGCTCACTCAGTCTCGCCGCGCCAACCGCCGCTGTCCCTAGGGACCGTCCCTAGGAACCGTGGCTGACCAGCCCCGACCCGTGGCGGTGATCTCTCCAAAGGTGGCCACGCCCAGGCCGGACAGCAGCCACATGCCCACCGTGAGCCGGTGGGGCTCTGCCCACGCACCATCTGCATCTACTGCGGTGGGTAGGCGATCGCCCCGGACATCGCGAACCCGGCAACGAACCCGATCAGGGGGTATCGCGCAGTGAACACTCGGCGCTGGAGCATCCGCAGCGGCAGCACCGGCTCACTGGCGCGCCGCTCGACCGCAGCGAACAACCCCAATCAACACCACGGCCAGCACGGCAAGGAAGTAGCAAGGAAGTAGGTCTGCCATGACGACCAGGGATAGGACGTCGCGCCCAGCGTGGTGAGCAGGAGCTCAATTTACGCGGTTCATCCAGAGCGAATCTTGCGGATTCAGAAGGTTAGGCCTCGCGGCTGCCGGCGTCTCTTTGTAGCGACGGTGCTGGTAGCGGTGTCGGGCTTAGGCAATGAGCCGGTCGCCGAGATTGGCTGAACACTCCAGGGCGTTGACACCCGGTGAAACGAGGAGGAGCGGCGACGCGAGGTGGTCAGGCGGCGCACATTGCTGCGATTGTCCAAACGGTATGAAAGCCGACCATCTGCAAGCAGCTATTGTCAGGGTCACCGTCGACAGTAGGCCTGTGGTCACCCGAGCGTTCGGCATGTCGATGACCGGTGTGCCGGCGACCACGGCGATGCACTTTCGCAACGGTTCGGTCGGCTTCTCCTACCTGACCACGTTGCTGATGAGGTTTGTGGACCAGCACAAGGTCAGGCTCAGCGACAAGGTTTGTCCGTGGCCATGAGAAAGTCCCCAGTGGTGGCCAGGTTTAGGTCCCCGGTTTTGGCCAGGTAGAAGTCCCCGTTTCTCGCGTGTCCTGTCCACGGTGTGGGCCGCTGCGCGGTGAGGGTGTCGGTGCCAACCAGATCATCGATCACCGGGCAGGGGACACCAATGATGAACGCGAGGGAACGGATGGATGTGATCGCGGCCTACCGGGAGGTGGGTAGCTACCGGGGTGCGGCGGAGGTATGCGGCACCACACATAAGACGGTGAAGCGGATCGTCGAGCGGCACAACGCCGGCGGTGCAGCGCCGGCGCGCAAGGACCGGGGGCATAACTACGACGAGGTGGAGAAGCTGGTCGGGGAGCGGGTGAGGAAGACGAGCGGACGGATCTCGGCGAAGCGGCTGCTGCCCGCGGCACGTGCGGGCGGGTATGAGGGGTCGGCGCGGAACTTCCGCCGGCTGGTGGCGACGGTGAAACGGCAGTGGCGGCAGGGTCATCATCGTGGCCGCCGTCCGGCGGTGTGGACGCCCGGGGACACGTTGGTCATCGACTGGGGGGTGGAGAACGGGCTGCACGTGTTCTGCGCGGTGCTGGCGTGGTCGAGGTTCCGGTTCGTGCGCTTCGCCGCCGATGAGAAAGCGGCCACCACGATGGCGTTGCTCGCCGAGTGCTTCGAGGTGCTGGGCGGGGTTCCGCGCATGGTGCTCGCTGACCGGATGGGCTGCCTGAAGGCCGGTGTGGTGGCCAACGTCGTCGTGCCGACGGCGAACTACGTACGCTTCGCGACCCATTACGGTTTCCGGCCTGACTTTTGTGAGGCCCACGATCCTGAGTCGAAGGGGATCGTCGAGGCGCTTGTCGGGTACGCGAAACGCGACCTGATGGTGCCGCAGGAACCCGCCGTGACCGACCTGGCCGCCGCGAACGGCATGGCGGTGCGGTGGTGCGCCGAGGTCAACGCGGTGGTGCAGTCGCAGATCTGCGCGGTCCCCGCGCAGCGGCTGGACGCCGAGCGGAAGCTGCTCGGCGGGTTGCCGTCGCTGCGCTGCGAGATCGGCGCCAGGCCGATCAGCCGCAAGGTCGACAAGCTGTCGTGTGTGCGGTTCGGCTCGGCTCGCTACTCGGTGCCGAACCGGCTCATCGGCGCGAGTGTGCTGATCAGCGTGCTCGCCGAGCGGGTACAGGTGCTCGAGGTGTTCACCGGCGAACTCGTCGCCGAGCACGCCCTGGTCGCGCCGGGTGAGACCAGCATCCTCGACGAGCACTATGGCAGCAGCCGGCCGGACAAGCCGCGGCGCGCGCCGCGGGCCAAGACCGCGCAGGAGAAGCGGTTCCTGTCCCTTGGTGAGGTCGCCGCGTCCTTCCTGACCGGCGCCGCCGCAGCCGGGGTGGCGAACCTGGCCAGGGAGATCGGCGAGATCCTCACCCTGCAGGCCGCGCACGGCGACACGGCGCTGCTCGCCGCGCTAGAGCGTGCGGTCCAGTTCCGCCGCTGGCGCGCCGATGACGTGCGCTCGATCCTGGCCGCCGCCGGTGCCGCACCCAGCCCACGGCAGGCGGGGCAGGCGCTGGTACTGACCCTGCCCAGCGTGCCGACCCGCCCGCTGAGCGACTACAAGATCGGCGGCGACCCGTCATGAGCACCACCACCCCGCCGCCGCTGCCGGGCGATCTCAACGACGGGCTGAGACGGTTGAAGATGGCCGCGATGCGCCGCCTCGCCCCCGAACTGCTGATCACCGCGAAGACGCAGCGGTGGACCCCGAGGAGTTCCTGCGCACCCTCGTCGAGGCCGAGATCACCGCCCGCGACGACTCCAACGCCCGCACCCGCATGCGCCTCGCGGCGTTCCCCGTGGTGAAGACCCTCGACCAGTTCGACGTCGCCGCGTCCTCGATCCACAAGGCGACCTTCGACTACCTCGCCAGCCTGGAATGGATCCGGGCCGCGGAGAACACTTGCCTGATCGGGCCGGCCGGCACCGGCAAAAGCCACGTCCTGGTGGCCATGGGTGTCGCCGCGGTCCAGGCCGGGCACCGGGTGCGGTACTTCACCGCCGCCGAGCTCGTCGAAACCCTCTACCGCGCCCTGGCCGACAACTCGGTCGGGCGGGTCATCGAAACCCTGCTGCGCAACGACCTCATCCTCTGCGACGAACTCGGCTTCGCACCGCTGGACGACACCGGCGCGCAACTGCTGTTCCGGTTCGTCGCCGCCGCCTACGAACGCCGCGCGCTGGGCATTGGCTCACACTGGCCGTTCGAATCCTGGGGACGGTTCCTGCCCGAACACACCACCGCGGTCAGCCTGCTCGACCGGCTGCTACACCACTGCCACGTCGTCATCACCGACGGCGACAGCTACCGGATGAAACAGGCCCGCGCCCGCACCGCCATCGAAGCCACGCCGGTCCGATGACCCAACAGCGCGAATATCGTTACAGCCCGGCGACCCGGGCCTGGCCCTGCCCAGACCACCCGCACTGCCTACTCCGCCGCTGCGACCGGTGGCTCTGCAACCGCACCTTCCACTGCCCAACCAACCAACGCGGACAACCCCGCCGCTACTGCACACCAGCCTGCCGAGTCGCCGAACACCGCCGACTCCAGACCTGAACCGAACATCGAAAACACCCAAGGAGCGGGGACTTTCAGTTGGCCACCAGCGGGGACCACAACTTGGCCGTTGACAAGGTTGCTTGCTGGATGCCGGAGTTGCCCGAAGCTAACCAAGTCACGTTGAAGATGCTGCCAATATGACCTCGGGATACCCCGACTTCGTGACCAACCCAACGTTCATCAACGAGTTTTACCAGAATCCATTTCATCTGCTCACCGCGTCTGAGCGCCTTGCCATCGCGTTCTCAGGCAAGTACAAGGTCTCTTTCCCGCCCGGGACGAACTGGGCTTACGCGCACACCAACATGGTGATCCTCGCCCAGATCCTGCAGCTGGTCGGCCATAAGCCGTTGGCCACCCTCTTGAGCAACTACGTGCTCAAGCCGTTGGGCCTGACCAACACCGTCGCCTCGCAGACCGCCACCATCCCGAGCCCGGTGCTGCATGCTTTCAGCTCGAAACGAAGGCAGGCACTACAGATCCCCCCGGCGATCCCGTTCTACGAGGAGTCCAGCTTCTGGAACCCGGCCTGGACAACGGCCCCTGGCGATGTCGAGACGACGAACGTCTATGACATGACCAAGACGGCGCAAGGTGTCGGCAGCGGCGCGCTGCTGTCGAAGTCCAGCTATCAAGCGCAGACCGGCCCGAACCTGCTCGGTTTCGGACACCCACAAAAGCCGCCGGCGCCTGCCTGCGCCTGCATCAAACAGACGAACAGCTACAACTATGGGCTCGGCATCGTCCGTTCCGGCTCATGGGCTGTTGGAGACCCCGAGCTTCGCAGGCTACGCAGCGGCGGAAGGCTACCTTCCGTCCAAGAAGGTCGCGATCGCGGTGGCCATCACCTTCGGGCCGCAAGCGTTTGACGCGCAGGGCGACTCATCCAACTCAGCGACCCGATCCGGCGGCAGATCGGCGCCTACATGGCCCCGAGTGATCCGCCGCCGGGGGCCGGCTGACCTGATAGCGCCATCTGCTGGTGCCTCCGGTGCGCAGGTTAACCGGAGCGTGGTCACCGGCAAAATCGGGTTGCACGGGTCATCGTGGGGGCCGGTGATTCATCCGCGCCTGCCGGTGATCGTCAGTTCGTTCGGCATTCGCCGATCCGCGGTCGCGGCGCTCTGCGCCACTGCGCCCAGGTGCTCTTGCCGTTGCGGGTTGCCAGCGGCGACGATGCTGCTGGTCAAGACCAGCAGCGTCAACGGATTGTGGGCGGCGCCGGGCCCTGGCCTGCCCAAGACCGCCCACGCCACCGCCAGAGGAACTGTTGGGGTGCGGTGGCGTCGGGCGTTGCGCCGGCCTTATCTGGACGGGTGTAATGCGAGCGCGCTACCGCCGTAGAGGCGGACTGGTTCGGCGACGGCTTCGTAGCGCCCGTTGCCGAGGACCTGCAGCGCGGTTGCGTCGCCGGGGTAGTTGTCTAGCGGCAGGATCGGTCCGGTGGCGAGCGTGAACTGCTCGCCGAACTGGCTGGTCAGTTGGCGCGCGAGCGGGCTGTCGTAGAAGGCTGGCTCGGCGAGCGAGGTCGGCGAGTTGCGTTGGCTCACCCGTGGCGCAGCGAGGGCGGCCGGCAGCGACATGCCGAAGTCCACGTGGTTGACGATGATCTGCAGGATCGTGGTGGGGATCGTCGAGCCGCCCGCCGCGCCGACGCTGAAGACCGGCGTGCCGCCGCGCAACGCAATGACCGGCCCCATGCTCGATCGTGGCTGCTTGCCGCCCGCGGGCAGGTTGGGGTCGTAGGCGCCGGGCGCTGGCGGGGTGAAGTCGAAGTCGGTCATCTCGTTGTTGAGCAGGAAGCCGTAGCCGGGCACCGTCTCGCCACTGCCGCCGAAGAAGTTGATCGTGTTGGTGTAGCCGACGATGTCGCCCCACCTGTCGGCGGTAACGATGTTGTTGGTGTGGCTGCCCTCGTTGGTCGGGGGTACGGCGCCGGACGTTGCGGTGCACGTCCGGTACGGCGGGTACGGGTCACCGGGGGCCACCGGCGAGACGAGAGCCTTGTCGTGCACCAGGCAGCGGCGGGTCGCGGCGAAGGCCGGGCTGAGCAGCCCACGCAGCGGCACCGAGACGTACCGGGGATCGCCCACGTAAGCGTTGCGGTCGGCGTAGGCCAGCCGGGAGGCCTCGAGGTAGTGGAACAGCGCTGTTGCCCGTGGCTCGGTCTTGAGGTTCCAGCCGCTGAGGATGTTCAACGCCTCACTGACGGTCGACCCGCTGCTGGACGGCGGCTGCATGCCGTAGATGTCCAGGCCGCGGTAGCGCATGTGGGTCGGCGGCGGCGTGCGCGTGGCGTAGGAGCGCAGGTCGTTCATCGTCATGATCCCGGGCATCGTGACGACCTGCTGGCCGGGCGTAAGTACCGGGTGGTCGACGGCGTCGACAATGGCCCTGCCCAGCGGCCCGTCGTACAGGTAGGACGGGCCGTAACGGGCCAGCAGCTGGTAGGTCTTGGCCAGATCGGGGTTGCGCAACCGGTAGCCGAGCGGCAGCGGGTTGCCGGCCTTCGTCAGCAGCATCGCGCTGCTGGCCGGGTAGGCCCGCAGCAGTGGAAGGGCCGACTCGGTCAGTTGCTGGAAGTCCTTGTCGACCCGGAAGCCGCGCTCGGCGACGGTGATGGCGGGCCGCAGGTCGGCGGCCAGGCTCAACCGGCCGTAGCGGCCGATCGCCTCCGCCCAGGTGGCCACCATCGAGGGAACGCCGGTGGACAGCGGCTGGTCGGAGGCCTGGTCGTAGCCCAGCGGCTGGCCGGTCTTAGGGTCGGTGAACATGGTCGGGGTGCAGGCCCGCGGGCAGTTCTCCCGCCCGTCGATCGTCACCACCTGATGGGACTTGGCCAAGTAGATCACCATGAATCCGCCGCCGCCGGGGCCCGCGACGAACGGGACGGTCACCCCGAGCGCGCTCGCGGTCGCGACCGCTGCATCGATAGCGTTGCCGCCCTTCTTCAGCACCTCGATGCCCGCCTTGCTGGCGTCGAGGTCCATTGAGGCCACCGCGCCGCCGGTGCCGATCGCCACTGCCTGCTTGTTCGCGTGGGCGACCGGCCGGGACGGGGCGGCAGTGGCGGTGGTCGGGACGACGGCCAGCGCCGCAGCGCTCGTCAGCGCGACACAGACAGGCAAAACACGGCGACGCATACCTTCTCCAGTCATCGTGCGGACGTGGTAATCACACGGATCAACGCCGCCCCGCAGTGCGGTGTTGAGTCCCGCGGTTCCAGAACCGAGCTGCAAGGACGCATTTCCTAAGTACCCGTCTACTCAGGGTGCCTGGGTTCGTCAAGGGCCGCGCCGCTACTGCGGGCCGTTTCATTCGGCCGGGGAGTGCGACGAAGAACTGGTGGATCATGCCCCGGTCCGATCACCTGCCAAACGGCGCGGCTGCGATGGAGCCTCGTGGCCCACCTCGGCTCCCTTCCGTGACGCGATCGGTCCGCTTGCCGCGCGATGAGGACGCCGGGCAAGTTCATCAGCACGCTGCGTTGAGGACATAGCAAGTTCGCGATCACGTCAACGACCAGATGGTTCGCGTGACGCTCACGCTCGGCCTCCGATGCCGTCGTATGCGGGACCCATCGTCAGCTTGATCAAGCCGCGCGTTGATGAGAGGGAAGCCGGCGACCGCAGACCACCAGCTGGTCGACGCGATGAGCGCGCCCACTGCTCGGTCTCGTCTCGTCCTGTAGGCGTCGCTGGCAGAGTGGTGGAGGTGGCCGGTGATGGCGTTCCTGGTGCGGATGGGCAGATCCAAACCTGGGCAGCGGTACCTGCCGGGACGGCAGCCAGCACACAGCGGCATCGGCAGCAGCAGTTGGCAGACACCGCCGTTGAAGCGGTAGCTCATCGGTGACGGAAGAGCCGGCTGCTGATCGCGAACCCGACGACCGCCCCGCCCACCAGCACGACGCAGGCGCCAACGAGCCAGGACATGAGGACGAACACCACGCCGATCGGGCCGTACTCGTCCGCGTTCGAGACGACCATCGGCGAGAAGACGAGCATGGAGAAGACCCGCAGACCCAGCTGCCCGATCGCGGTCGCGACGCCGCCCGGCACCAGCTCGACCCAGCGCACCCGGCCGCCCAACAGCAGATGCAGGCTCCACGTGAAAAAGCAGGCGGCGAGCACGAACCCGAGGAAGTTGGCCAACACCTGCTGCTTGGCGCCGACGCCAAGCGCGGCGTGCAGCAGCGCCAACACCAGCCCGAAGCCGAGAAAGGCCGCCAGCCACACCCAGCGCCGCACGAACGACGGCACGCGCCGTGCCGGTTTCATCCGCCAAACGAGTTCGTAGGTCCGATGAAGGTTCGCGACGAATGCGTACCCCGAGACGATCACGACGGCGAGACTACCCACGGTGGTCGCCCCGGCGACCGTGCCGGCGGGGGCGAACAGGGTGCCGGACGCCTTGGCCGCGGCGTCGTTGAGCCCCATGACCGACTGCAGCGTATCGGTGAAGTCATGGATCTGCGCGACCGGGAAGATCGCCGCGAGCACGATCAGCATCGGGATGAAGCTGACGAAGGACATGGCCGCCATAAGCATGGCCTTGTCCACGATCACGATGTCGCGCAGCAGCTGGGTCGTGCAGCCGGCGATGCTGCCTTCGAACCGCTGGACCCACGCATGTAGCCAGGACGGCAGCCGGGAACGCCACCCCGTCCGGGTGGCCTCCGGCGCCGCGAGCGGCGCAGCTGCCGCCGACTCCCGACCCGAGGCGCGTCCCACGCCGGACTTCTCGCCACGCTGCCAAGCAGAGCCGATAGCCATCGCGATCCTCGGCAAGTCGTCCCGCAGCCAACCCTAGCTCGCGAGGCCACCGCCGGCCAGGGGCTTTCCAACGGTCCTCTAGTACGACAGCCGTAGTTCGTGATCATTGGTGTTGTTGTTCGTGTCGTCGGTAGTGGCAGTCGCGGGCGCGGGCTTGGTGTCGTCGTCGCCAGCGTGACCAGGCGATCAGCGTGTCGATGCTGCGTTTGCCGGCAAGTAGGAGCGCGTCGAACAAGTGGCGGAACTCGTTGACGGTCAGTTCGATGAGCTCGGCTGGTGCCGGTCTGTGGTCGCGTTCGATGGCGGTGGCGACGGCGAGGAAGGCGTGGGCGAGCATGGCGAGGGTGGTCCAGCGGTGCCAGGAGGTCCAGCGCCGCACCTGGTGTTGATCGAGGCCGGTCAGGCCTTTGGCGGCTTGGATGTTTTCTTCGATGCGCCAGCGTTGCCCGGCGACGCGGACGAGGGTGGCGAGCGAGATCGGGCGTGGGCTGTAGCAGCGCAGGTATGCTAGTTCGCCGGTGCGGTCGTTGCGGCGGATGAGCAGGTGATGACTGCCGGTGTCGTGGGCGTCTTCGGGTAGTAGTGCGATCCAGGCCCAGGAGTAGTAGCGCTCGCCCTTGCTGCCGGCCCCGGACGAGTACTTCTGCCAGGACCGGTTGGGCAGCATGGCGGGCAGCGCATCGACGCGGATCGGCCCGGCGTGGGTGGGCACCCGCCGGTTGGCGGCGACTTGCAGCACGTAGCCCAGGCCGTGGCCGCGGATCGCCCGGCGCAGGTGGGGATCGGCGCCGTAGACCTCATCACCAGCCACCCAGGCGGCCGGCACGCCCGCCTGCACCGCACGGCTGATCATCTGCGCGGCCAGCGCTGGCTTGGTCGCGAACTCGACCTCGACTGGGACACCGGCGCGCTGGCAGCGCTGCTCGTCCTCGGCCCAGGACTTCGGCAAGTACAGGGCCCGGTCGATCAGCGCGTGCCCGCGGCGGGCGGCGTAGGTCAGCAATACCGCGACCTGGGCATTCTCGATTCGCCCGGCGGTGCCGGTGTATTGCCGCTGCACCCCGACGGTGTGCTCGCCCTTCTTGACGTCTCCGGTCTCGTCGACCACCAAGATCGCGTCCGGCTCGCCGAACGCGTCGATCACATAGCTGCGCACGTCGTCGCGGACGGCGTCGGCGTCCCACTTCGCGCGGGCCAGCAGATGCTGCAGCCCGTCCGGGGTCGGATCGCCGCGCTGTTCGGCGATCGTCCAGCAGTTCTTCCGGTCCAACCCGGACACCATGCCCAGCATCAGATCCGCGGCATGCCGCACCGGCTCATACCGGGTGAAGCGCGGCACGATCCGATCGATCACTGCACCAAACGCGACCGTCCACCGGCGAACATCTACGCTGTGTGCCGCGGCCACCGCGGCGTTCTCGTTGTTCCACACAAGCAACGCATGCTCGCCCGGTGGCCGCGCCCTCCCCGGCAGAAACGCCGAAACCAGCCTCACTGGCAGCGGAGATCACGAACTACGGCTGTCGTACTAGCTGATCGGTGAAAACGGCAGTGGCGGCAGGGTCGTCATCGTGGCCGCCGTCCGGTCGGGTCTTCACCCGAGCGCCGAGGGAAGGCGTGTCCAGTTCTCGGGGGGAGAACGCACCGTCGTCAATGGGCCGTTCGCCGAGTCGAAGGAAGTGATCGCGGGCTACTGGATCCTCCAAGTCAGGTCGATGGACGAGGCCGTCGACCGGGCCAAGCGGGTGCCGTTCGAAGCACTCTCCCGCATCTACCCCGGCGAGTACGGCGCCGAAGGCGAGATAGAGATTCGCGAGGTGTTCGAGTTGGAGCGTTCTGACGCATCGAACCAGTGAGGCTTTCGCCTTCGGCCACCACGCGCATGGCTCGGGTCACTGCTGTTAGGCGCGTGCTGAGCGGGCACGACAACATGGCCGCACGGTGCGCTGACAGATGCGGTTAGATTGTCTGCCGGTAGCCGAAGAATTCGTGGTCGGCGTTGTAGCCGCCGTATCCGCCGCCGATGTCGGTGAAGTCGGCGACGAAGTCGATGCCCGCCAGCCACTTGACCTGTTTGAAGCCGAGCTGGATTTCGTTGCGCAGGCGTAGTGGCGCACCGTGGCCGTAGCTGAGCGGCTGGTCGTTCATGTCGTAGGCGAGCATGCTGAGGTGGTAGCGCATCTGCTCGATGGGGTGCGCGTCATAGTAGAGGCCGCCGTCGGGTCCGTCGCCGAGGGAGTAGAACACGACCCATTGGGCGTCGGGTTTGGGGCGGACCAGGTCGAGCAGGGTGGCCATGGACACGCCGGTCCACTTGGCGATTCCGGACCAGCCTTGGATGCAGAAGTGCTGGGTGATCTGTTCGTGCCGGGGCAGGGCGCGCAGGTCGTCGAGGCTGAGCTGAACCGGGTGTTCTACCAGGCCGGCGACGGTGAGCCGCCAGCTGGCGAAGCCTTGGTCGAACAGGCGCCGGTAGTCCTCGGTGGTGGGGAAGGCGCCGTTGTGCCAGAAGTAGGGCGAGACGTCTCTCGCGGCGTACTCGCCGGGGGTGGCGTCGACGTGCTGGAACAGCCGCTGCAGCGGCCCGACGAGGGCGTATCCGACCCGTTGCACGACGCGAGGATGGCGCAGGGTGAACGGGGTCGCGGCCACCCAGGCGACGGCGAGCAGGGCCATCACCGCGCAGAAAATGCCGAACCCGATCCAGCTCGAGTCGTCGCGACCGGCGTAGATGTGGTTCAGGTTGCGCAGCAATCCGGTGGTGAACACCAAGGTGACGTGGATGACGATGAAGAACAGGAACCAGACCAGCACGAGGAAGTGCAGCGAACGGGCCACCTGGATGGACAGCACCCGGCTGACCGGTTTGATCCTCGTTGACAACGCCGGAGACATGCCCAGCCCGGTGATCAGCGCCAGCGGCGCGGCCAGGAACACGGTGACGAAGTAGGCGATCTGCTGCAGGCTGTTGTAGGCGGTCCAGCCGTTGTCGGTGGGCCAGTGCAACGACAGGTACTGGATGAGCACCGACGCGGCGCTGGGAAACACCTTCCAACTCGTCGGCACAATGCGCCGCCATTGCCCGGTGCTGAACAGCAGCACGTAGAAGACCGCGCCGTTGAGCAGCCAGAGCATGTCCACGCCGAGATGCCACCAGCGCGCCAGCCCGATCGAGTGGCGCAGCCCGGGTAATCCGAGGTGTCGGGGAAGGGCGACCGAGTCTTGCTTCGCGGTCCACAACGGATCGGCCGGAACCGGCCGCTGGAACCGGAACCAGTCCTTACCGGGAGTGCAGTGCCTGGTCCAGTACAGCCGCGGATGGTCGGCGAGGATCTGGATGCCCGCCCGAATGATGAAGATCATGAACAGCAGGTTCAGCCAGTGCTGCGCCTGCACCCACCACGGCAGCCCCGGTCGGGTTCCCGGCGAGGTCAGCGTGCCCGGGTAGCGTGCGACGAAGTCCCGCACCGCGGGCATGTCCCGCAGCCCCTGCGCCGTGGCCACCGCGCTGATCAGCACGACGAAGCCGATCGGGACCAGCCACATCAGATTGAGCCACTTGTCCCGCCCGATCCGCACCCGGGGCGCGATCCCGTACACCGCAGGCAACGACCCGGCCCACGCTTCCGGGTCCACCACGTCCTCACCGCGCGACAACCGCGCCCGATAGTCCGCGATCACCCCCGGCGTCGGACCATCCACCGATGCCGTGTGGTGTGCCTCGGTCCCCATGTCGTCGCTCATGCTGCCCCGCTAGGGTCGTTGATCCGGCTGCACCCAGTGCGCATCGCGTCTCCGTCGGCCGACGGAGGTATCGAGCATCACCCAACGGAGCAGGCCGATCTAGGGACGTTCGTCTCGAGCATGCGGGACGAAGGACCCTATCGCGATCCCGGAATCCGGCTTCGTACTGACCGGCCGGTGCCACTGACACGCCTGAGGGGTGGCCGCCACGACGGCCACCCCTCCGCGTGCTTTCTGTTCTACTGCTTGATCATCTCCTGCGCGGGGAACTGCGGCGGTTCCATCATGTGCACCCTGCGCCCGTGCCAGAACCCGAGCGCGGCCAGCACCAACATGAGCCCGCCGGCGACATAGGCCACGATCGCGCCGATCCAGGCGATGGTGCCGACCGTGTCGAAGGCGTAGGCGTTGAGCAGCAGACCGCGCAGCGTCTCACCGCGGAACACCGTCTGCACCTCGCCGTTGAGCTTCTGCCCGGCCGGGCTGGCCTGCTGCGCGGGCGTCATCGCGTTGTACTGGGTCGAGAGCTGCGCGTAGGTCTTTCCGCCGGTCATCTCCTGCAGGTGGACGGCGATGAAGTGGTCGGCGTACGCCTTGGCCTGCGTGCCGTTCACCAGCTGCTGGCCGGCGTACTGGTTCAGGTACGGGCCGATCGCCTTGCTTGCCAGGGCCTCGCTGCCCTTTGGCGGGAAGTAGATCTGCTGCGCGGCCAGTTGGCTGCGTACCTCGCTGTGCACGTAGGTGTGCGCCCAGGTCAGCAGCCCGCCCGCGATGAGCAACACGGCGGCGACGACGAGGCCGCCGGCCGCGAGCACCCGGTCGAGTGTCTTGCGGTTCATCGTTGACTCCTTACCTCGATGTCCTGCACCTAGCCTCGCCGCGCGATCACCAACGCGAGTAGGGCCGAACGGCCCGGCGCGAACGCCATTGGTCCCTCCCGGTGGCAGGCACAGAGCAGGGCAACCGGGCGCAAGCCAGACGTTTGGGCAAGCTCCCGGTGCGCTTTCGTACCTGGCTATGGCGCAATTCATCGCCGATCAACAGCTGCGCCGGCGATACTCGGAAGTTCCGCCGGTTCGACATCCGGGGGGAACGGGGGTCATTCCATGACCGAGCAGGCCACAACCCACGCGTGGCGGCGCGCCGGCATCATCGCCGCGATCGGGGCGGCGCTGAGCCTGGGCGGATACGGCATCGCGGACGCCGCCACCTCGTCGCCGTCCACGCCGAGTACGCCACCATCGACAGGCTCGACCAGCGCGCCGATGCACAACTGCCCGAACATGGGCTCCAGCCACAGCGCGGGCACAGCGGGCAACGCCTTCAACGCCCAACCGTAGCCAGTCGCCTCTGATCAACACGGAGAAGTGGCTGTCAGCGCGACCAAATCCTCCCTGTTGATCAGCGATGAGGTGCGCCGAGCGCCGGTCAACCGGCGTCGAGGACGGCGCGGGTCCCGTGCGCGATCTGCAGGTCCTCCCGGGCCGCGATCACCATCGTGGCCACGTTCGAACCGGCGGCGGTGATGTCGCGGTCGACCCCCGCCGTCTCGTTGGCGGCGGGGTCGACGGTGACACCGAGGTGGCCGAGCCGGTCGGTGGCCAGCCGGCGGATGGTGGCGGAGTTCTCGCCGATGCCGCCGGTGAACGCGAGGGCGTCCAGGCCGGCGGCGGCGGCGGTCATCGCGCCGATCCCGGTGACGAGGCGGTGGACGAACACGTCGAGGGCGAGGCGTGCGCGCTGGTCACCGTCGGCCGCGCGGGTTTCGACCTCGCGCATGTCCGGCGTGCCGGCGAGCGCGGCCAACCCGGAGCGGTGCTCCAAAGCCGCGGCGACCTCGCGCGGCTCGAGGTGCTCGTGCTCCTCGAGCCACAGAACCAGGCCGGGGTCGACCGACCCGGACCGGGTAGCCATGACCAGCCCTTCCAGCGGGGTGAAGCCCATCGTCGTGTCGACGCTGCGGCCGCCGACGACCGCGGCCAGTGATGCGCCGGCGCCGAGGTGGCAGGTGACGATGCGCAGCTGGCTCGCCGGCCGGTCGAGGAGGCTGGCGGCGCGTTGCGCACAGTAGGAGTGCGAGAGCCCGTGGAAGCCGTAGCGGCGCACCCGGTAGCGCGCGCGCCACTCGTCCGGCACGGCATAGGTCGCGGCGGCCGGGGGCAATGTGGCGTGGAACGCGGTGTCGAAGCAGGCGACCGCCGGGCTATCCGGCAGGCGGGCGGTGACGGCGTCGAGCGCGGCGAGCGACTTCGGCTGGTGCAGCGGCGCGAGCGCGGTGAGCTCGTCGAGGCGCTCGCGCACCGTGGCGTCGATGCGCACCGGCCCGGCGTAGTCGGTGCCGCCGTGCACGATGCGATGCCCGACCGCGTCGGGTGTCGGCCAGTCTTGCAGCACGGCGGCGAGCCGCCCGGTGTCGAAGCCGGACGCGTCGGCGGGGAGGCTCTGCTCGGCGACCGTGGTGTCCGCGGCGTCGAGCAGGCGAAGCTTCACACTTGACGAGCCGGCGTTGACGGTGAGCACGCGCATGGCCGGTCGCGGCTCAGTACGGCCAGGTCCAGCCGGCGATCTGCGGGGAGTCCTCGCCGTGCTCCCGGGTGTATGCACGGGCGGACAGGCGCGCGTCGGCCATCTGCTGGCGCAGGTGCGCCGCGTTCGCCCGCAGCCCGGGGACACGGTCGATGACGTCCATGACCAGGTGATAGCGGTCGAGGTCGTTGAGCATCACCATGTCGAACGGCGTGGTCGTGGTGCCCTCCTCCTTGTAACCGCGCACGTGAATGTTGTGGTGACCGCTGCGCCGGTAGGTGAGTCGGTGGATCAGCGACGGATAGCCGTGGAAGGCGAAGATCACCGGCCGGTCGGTGGTGAACAGCGCGTCGAACTCCCGGTCGGACAGGCCGTGCGGGTGCTCGGTGTCCGGCTGCAACCGCATCAGATCCACTACGTTGATCACCCGGACCGCGAGGTCGGGCAGGTGCTGGCGCAGCAGGTCGGCCGCGGCGAGGGTCTCCAGCGTGGGGATGTCGCCGGCACAGGCGAGCACGACGTCCGGAGCACCGGACGGGTCGGTGCTCGCCCAGCCCCAGATGCCCAGCCCGCGGGTGCAGTGCGCGATCGCATCCTCGACATTCAGATAGCTCAGCGCCGGCTGCTTGCCGGCGACGATGACGTTGATGTAGTTGCGGCTGCGTAGGCAGTGATCCGCGACCGAGAGCAGGGTGTTGGTGTCCGGCGGCAAGTAGACGCGCACCACCTCGGCTTTCTTGTTCGCGAGGTGGTCGAGGAATCCCGGGTCCTGGTGGGAGAAGCCGTTGTGGTCCTGCCGCCACACGTGCGAGGTGAGCAGGTAGGTGAACGATGCGATCGGCGCCCGCCACGCGATGGCGCGGGTGGTCTTGAGCCACTTGGCGTGCTGGTTGACCATCGAGTCGACGATGTGGATGAACGCCTCGTAGCAGGTGAACAGCCCGTGCCGGCCGGTGAGCAGGTAGCCCTCCAGCCAGCCCTGGCACAGATGCTCGGAGAGCACCTCCAGCACCCGGCCGTCCGGCGCGAGGTGGTCGTCGCCGGGCCGGATCTCGGCCTGCCAGGCCCGGTCGGTGGCTTCGAAGACCGCGCCGAGCCGGTTGGACGCGACCTCGTCCGGCCCGAACAGCCGAAACGTGGCCGGGTTGGCGCGGGTGACGTCGCGCAGCCACCCGCCGAGCACGCGGGTGGCCTCGCTGAACGTGCTCGCCGGCTTGGGCACGTCCACCGCGTAGCTGCGAAAGTCGGGCAGGTCGAGCGGGCGCAGCAGCAGCCCGCCATTCGCGTGCGGGTTCGCGCTCATCCGACGAGCTGCGTCCGGTGCCAGCGCGGCGATCTCGCGACGTAGCCGCCCGTCGGCATCGAACAGCTCGTCCGGGCGGTAGCTAGCCAGCCATTCTTGCAGTTGCGCGAGATGCTCCGGATTGGTGCGCACTGCGCTCAGCGGCACCTGATGCGCCCGGAACGTACCTTCGACCTGAACGCCGTCCACCGTCTTCGGCCCGGTCCAGCCCTTCGGGCTGACCAGCACGATCGCCGGCCAGCGCGGACGGCCGGTATCCCGGCCGGAGCGGGCGCCGCGCTGGATGGTGGCGATGTCGTCGAACGCGTCGTCGAACGCGGCCGCCATCTGCGGATGCATGATCTGCGGGTCGTCGCCCTCGACGAGGATCGGCCGGTAGCCGTACCCGGTGATCAGCGCGAGCAGTTCGTCGCGCGGGATCCGGGCCAGCACCGTCGAGTTGGCGATCTTGTACCCGTTCAGGTGCAAGATAGGCAGCACCGCGCCGTCGCGGCGCGGGTCGAGGAACTTGTTCGACTGCCAGCTCGCGGCGAGTGGGCCGGTCTCGGCCTCGCCGTCCCCGATCACGCACGCCGCGACCAGATCCGGGTTGTCGAACACCGCGCCGTGCGCGTGCACCAGCGCGTATCCCAGCTCGCCGCCCTCGTGGATCGAGCCGGGGGTCTCCGGGGCCACGTGGCTAGGAATGCCGCCCGGGAAGGAGAACTGCCGAAACAGCCGGCGCATTCCTTCGGTGTCCCGACCGATGTGCGGGTAGACCTCGCTGTAGGTGCCCTCCAGATAGGCGTTCGCGACCGCCGCCGGGCCGCCGTGTCCCGGCCCGAACACGTAGATCAGGTTCAGCTCCCGCGCGCGGATCACCCGGTTGAGGTGTGCGTAGAGGAAGTTCAGACCGGGCGTCGTGCCCCAGTTCCCCAGCAGCCGCGGCTTGATCTGCCCTGGGCAAGCGGCTGACGCAGCAGCGGGTTGTCCAGCAGGTAGATCTGTCCGACGGACAGATAGTTCGCCGCCCGCCAGTACGCGTCGACGAGCTGGAACTCGGGTGGCAAGGGCGAGGGCGCGTCGGTCAAGATTGCTCCCAGTTCGGGTACGGATATCGGGCGTACCGACCCACCCCACACCGCCCGCGAACCATCCGGCAAGGGCCGATGGTCCCGGTGGCACGCACCCGGCCGGTGCCGGGGCGACTATCGATGTCGGCAAGCTATGCGCACCCGGTGACCGTCCTGCGGGCGGGGCGCGTCTGGCGTCCTACGGTGCCGGATCCGTCGGCTGAGGAGATAGCAGACCGACGCGATGCCCAGCAATGCCCCGGGATGAGCGCTGGACCACAGCCCAGCTTGCAGGAGGCGGCGGAACACCGCAGCAGTCAAGGCGCCGGGCGGAGGATCTGTGATCTCACTCCACTCGAACGAGCGAAGCCGGCCGAGAAAGCCGTGCCAGACGCATCCTTCCAGGCTGTGGATCAGGATCTGATCGCACCAGCGCCGGGCCAGCAGCAGATCCCTTGCCAGCTCCTCCCAGCTCAGCGACGGCATCTGGGGCGAGCCTGGTATGTCCGGGCCGCCGCCGGTCGTGCCGACGCCGATGGCCGGTGCCTCGGGTCCGTAGCTCCAGATCAATCCCGGGCCCAGTGCCCGCATGAACGACGAGTAGATCATCCAGACTTTTCGGTCGGTCGACACGTCGACGAGGGCAAGCCGTTGCAACAGCGTCGAACCGGTCCGTCGCTCATCGGCGATCAGCGGGAATTGGTAGTTCTCCACCGTCCAGCTGTCCGCGCGGATCTGGTCAACCAGCTTCCGGTAAGCGTTGCGCGACCGTTGCGGACGGTGCCGGTCGAATAGCCGGGGCAGCAGCATGGGCACCAATCCCCACGGGTTGTCCATGATTTGCTGATAGATGCGGGCGTCCGGTTCGATGTCGAGTCCCACGGCGTCCCATGACAGGCTGTGCCGGTCGCTCCAGGCCTGCCACTCCCGGTATCGCTCGGCGGCCTCGGCGGCGTTGTCGGCGGTGAAGTAGTAGCCCTGCTGCAGGGGCAGCAGCGGAATGCCCACCACTGGAATTCCAGCGGCGTTCAGCTGCCGAACCACCCCTGTGCGCTCATCGCTGAAGTCCGAAAGCATGAGCGCCACCCGGGCCCGCAGCGCACGCAGGTCCTCGATCACCGAAGGGTCGGCGAACAACGCGGTGAGCCGGGCAGGAGCGAGTTCGCACGCGAACGTCAAGGTCGGCGGCGCAGCGGGCAAGGTGGCACTCCAGCCCAGTCAGTGCCCGGCTCAGCCGGCCTCGGTGACGTCCAGCACCGCCGACACGCCGCGGCGGGGGGTGGAGGGCAGCTGCGCGGCGGGTGCGCTGGGGTAGCCGACCCGCAGCATCATCTGCGGGTAGCCGATCCAGCCCATCAGGCCCTGCACGCGGGTGCGGAAGGCGGCGAAGTCGACGGCCTGGCTCAGCGGGCAGGTGGCCAGTTCGAGTAGCTCGGCCCGGACCATCAGCCGCATCATCGCCTGGCCGGAGCGCAGATGGTCGGCCGCGGTGTCCGACTGGGTGAAGATCACCGCGATCAGCGGCCGCTCGTCGACATCCCGCTCGATCAACTGCCGGCCGGTGACGCCCACTTCGAAGTCGCGCAGCGGGACGTCGGTGTGCCGGGGAGCGTCGTCGGGGACGTGCGGGACCGCGTCCAAGGGCACCCCGTCCAGCATCGCGTGCACGTCCGGGTCGCGCAGCCAGCGATTCATCTCCGCGCGGTAGGCATCGTCGTTACGCTCCACCCGGTCTGCCCAGCTGACCGCGACCGCGAGATCGATGCGCTGGTCCGCATTCGTCGGGAAGTCGGCCCACGCGTCGCTCGTGCTGGCTGCGGTGCGCAGTTCCTCCACCGCGCCGGTCGGCAGGTCGCGCAGCGCGAACGGGCGCCGGTCGCTGTGCCGGCGCAGGGCCGCGTCCGCCTCGGCGGCGAGTCGATCATCCGGTTCGCCGCGACCGACGGGTCGTAGCCGGGCCAGGACATCAGGGTCGGCGGGTTCAGGCAGCAGGGCGACCTCGAGCTGCCAGCCGGCGGCCCGCAGCGCCAGTTCGGTCAGGTGTAGCGCGGCACCGCAGCTGATCAACAGCGAGTGTCCGTCCGGGTCGGCGACGGCAAGCTGGCGGCCGCGGTCGGCCAGCAGCGCCAGCTCACCGCCGACCAGCCGCCAGCGCCACGGCTGGGTGTTGTGGATCGACGGAGCCCGTACCGCCACTGTCACAGCCGTCTCCACACTGGCCCGGTCCAGCCGCAGCGTATCCGAGGACACATCCGGTTCGGGGGACGCTCCGGTCACGAGTCGACTCCTCTCCTCTGCCTACCGCTCGTCTGCTCGGAAACGGAATACCACGCGTGCGGATCCGCCCCGAAAGACCACCACGATCGACTCGACCCTAGCGAGGCTGGATGGGTAAGAGTCGGTCCGCCATCCATGGCGGCCCATCCGCGATGCCACCGGTGGCGCTAGGGGCACCATGGTGCACGACGTGGCGCGGATGATGCCCTCGGCGTCGTCGTGGTGATCGGACTCGGCGAGGCGTCGTTGGCGGTGTTCGTTGTGGCACTGCCGGCCGCTGAGAATGGGTAGCCGCGTTATGACCCCTGGCCGCCGTCCAGCAGCGTGCGGCGCCGCTGATACTCCTCGGCGTCCAGCTCGCCGCGGGCGAATCGTTCATCGAGCACCCGCCGCGCCGCACCATCCGCCGTGGGATGCCGGGTCGCGCCGACGATCAGGTATGCGATCACCACCAGCGCGGCGATCAGCAGGACGCTCGGCAGCGCTATGACTAGCCAACCGGCCGCACTCATGTGCCCACCGGTGCCGCACCAGCCCATCATCGCCGGCTCCTTCGCTCGCGCCTGCACCATCGAGGCTTCTCCGCGGACATCGGCCGCGACACGCCTCAGTGAGCGAATCGGACAACCGTCACTGGGCAACGGGCGTGGTGGACCACGAACATGCTCACACTGCCGAGCAGCATGCACTCGATCGCGTTGGGCTCTGCCGGCAGGGGCGCATGTCCCGAACGCTTGGGACCAACGGCCCTGGGTTTGCCGGCGCCCGGCGGGTGACGATCGAGTCGAGGCGACCGAGGAGGACGTGATGGAGCACACCGGCGAATGGACGGCACGCCTGCACCTGTTCGAAGGCGACCTCGAATCCCTGCATGAGCATCCGGCAGGAGGCGGCATCCATGCCTGACCTGCGTCCCGTCGTCGTCGGAGTCGACGACAAGCCCGGCACTGACCTCGCCCTGGAGTGGGCGGTCACCGACGCGGCGTCGCGGAACATCCCGTTGCGGGTCGTGACGGCGTTCCAGTGGGTCCTGCAGTATCGGTGGAGCGCGGTGTACGCCGACGTGCGCGACCCGGATGCCGCGCAGATGCGCCACGCCGCCGACCAGCTCGTCGCACGCACGGTGGCCCGGGCGCGGCAGCTTGCATCGAATCTGACCGTCGACGGCGAAGCGGTCGAGGGGGCGCCGGTCGGCGTTCTGCTCGACGAGTCCCAGCGCGCCGTCGAAGTGGTGCTCGGCTCCCGCCACCTGAAGACACTGGGCTCGGCGGTGCTCGGCTCGGTCGGCGGCGGTGTGGCCGCTCGCGGCGAATGCCCGGTCGTCATCGTCCGCGGCCCGGCCGGCAACCCGGCTGAGGACGCCGGCGTGGTCGTCGGGGTGGACGGTCGCGATTCCGGCGAATCGCAACTGGCCTACGCCTTCGAGCAGGCCAACCGCTACCACGTGCCGCTGCGCGCCGTGCTGTTCTGGCGACCCGACCCGCTGGCCTCGATGCAGTGGCGCTCCGAAGCGCCGCCACCCGAGCGGGCCGAGCTATGGCTCGCCGAAGCGATCGCCGGGTGGGAGGAGAAGTATCCCGACGTGGCGGTACACCAGGCCGTGCTGCGGGAACATCCGGTGGCCGGGCTGGTCGATTCGTCCGCCGGCGCGCACCTGCTCGTCGTCGGCACCCGCAGCCACCACGCGCTCAGCGGGACCCTGCTCGGTTCGGTCAGCCAAGGCGTGCTGCATCACGCCACCTGCCCCGTCGCGGTGATACCCACCCACCACGGCTGATCCGTCTGCGTCATCGCCGGGTGTTCGGCACGGATGCTCGGCGCCGAGGAGGCACGCCTTGCCCAGCCAACGCATCGTCGTCGGTGTCGACGGCTCGCCGGGAGCCCGTTCCGCCTTGCTCTGGGCCGCCGACGAAGCCAGCCTGCGTCGCTGTGGGCTGCTCGTCGCGCACGCCCCGGACGACACCGACGCCGCCGGCCTTGCGCGGGCCGGAGAACCCGGCATCCGTTCCCTCGATCAGGCCGCCGAGCAACTGCTGCGCACCCACGTCGCGCTCGGCTCGGCCCGCCAGCCAGCGGTGCCCGTGACGATGCTGCTCAGCCATGCGAACGCCGCCGACGCGCTGATCGACCAGAGCCACGATGCTCAACTGCTCGTCGTCGGCACCCGCGGCTGCGGCGGCATCACCATGAGCATGCTCGGCTCGGTGAGCCACCGTGTCGCAGCCCACGCATACTGCCCGGTGGCGGTCGTACCCGAACAACCAGCCGTGCCCACCGCGGACGGCGGCACGCCGCGCGTCGTCGTCGGCGCGTCTGATACGCGGGCCGGTCGGATGGCTCTCGACTTCGCCCTCGGCGAGGCGCATTGCCGTAGCGCCGTGCTGCAGGCGGTCCACGCGCACGCCGAGCCGGACGCGGAACGCTTCCTCGAGCACCATCTGGCACAGCTGTGTGCGCGATACCCGACCGTCACCGTCGAGAAGACGTCGATCAACGGCGAACCAGCCGAGGCCTTACTCCGGGAAGCCCAGCACGCCCAACTCGTCGTCGTCGGCTGCCAGCACAGTAACGACCGGTGGAGCACCCGGCTCGGGCCCGTTCCCGTCGCCATCCTGCACAGCACCTCCTGCCCGGTGATTGTCGTCGGCGCCGCCCACCACGAGCCGGCATCGCGCGCCGACGCCGGTGCAGCCGCCGACTCACTCAGCTAACGGCACGGCCACCGCGGCGTCTCGACGTTGCGCCCCCCGCCAAGTGGCCAGGTGTGCACGGGCTCTCCGCTGGCGGCGTGGCGCAGGTAGCGCTCGAGCCGCGCGCGGAATCGGGCGTAGTCCGCCTCGTCGAAGGCGACGCGATCGATGCGTTGACCACCAGCGCCACGCGCCCGAGACGCCGTTGCTCGAGCAGCGCGAAGCACTCCGTCCGATCCAGCTCCTGCCAGCGGTCCTCCGGGACCTTCGACCCTGCCGGTGGGCTCGGCCGTGGCGCAGGCTGAAGCATGCAAACCCGATGCGAGCAGTGAAGGATCGACCTCGGTGCAGGCTCTGATCGCGACCCAAGCGCTGCGCCGGGCCGCCGCGCAGGCCGGCCAAGCGCCGTCGATCCACAACACCCAGCCGTGGCGATTCGTCGTCACCGGATCCGCGCTGGAGGTCCGCGCCGATCGCACCCGGCAGCTGCGGGTGCTCGACCCGCTCGGCCGACAGCTGTTGGTCAGCTGCGGGTGCGCGCTGTTCAACGCCCGGGTTTCGCTCGCCGCGGCGGGCTACGACGCTGCGGTGGCGCGGTTTCCCGACCCGTATGAACCCGACTTGCTGGCGCGGGTGTCGCTGCGGGACTCCGCTGGGCGGCCGGAGATCGGCGAACTCGACTGGGCGATAGCGCAGCGGCAGACCAACCGGCGGGCGTTCCTGGACGAAAGGGTGCCCGCCGAGGTAGTCGACACGCTGACAGCGGCTGCCGCCGCCGAGGAGGCGGAGCTGGCGCCCGTCACGAGCATCCGGCATCGGCTGGCGGTCGGGCGGCTGAGCCAGCAGGCCGATCGGATCGAGAACGCCGACCCGGCTTACCGAGCCGAGCTACGGGCCTGGACCACCGACGACCCGCGCCGCACCGACGGCGTGCCTTCGCTGGCGGTGCCGCACGTGGACGCCGGATCCGGCGACGAGGTGCCGATCCGCGACTTCGACACCCGCGGGACCGGCGCGTTGCCCACCCAGACCCGCTCGACCATGAGCCAATGCCTGCTGCTACTCGGCACCACGATCAACGACCGGCTGGCGTGGCTGCGCGCCGGCGAAGCCCTGGAGCGGGTGCTGTTGGAGATCACGCGGCACGGCTACTCGGCCAGCCCACTGACCCAGATGATCGAGGTGGCCCAGACCAACGAACTGCTGCGCGCGGAGCTGCCGCTGGCGATGTACCCGCACGTCTTGCTGCGCGTCGGGCATGCGCAGCGCACGCCGCAGGTACGCCGCCGACGGCTGGTCGATGTCCTCACCGACCTCACCGACGTTGACTGATCCCGGCACGCCGGTGGCGTGATTCCGCGCCCGTGGGCGGCCACATCACGGGACCACGGCTGCGCCTGCTCGTGCGCGCCGGGCACGCGCGGTGCCGCGCTGGGCGCAGCGACGTCGTGTCTATCCAGCAGTAACACGGGGTAGGTTGAGCAAAACGGCTGAGGGTAGCCGCCCGCCGCCTGGCAGTGCCCCGCCAGCCGAATACGACGTCGGGGGACACGCTCGGGCAAGCAACCAGCGGAGGTCTCCTCCATGGTGCCGCCGTTTCCTCCGCGCGGCTCTGCCCCACGGCCAGCTCAGTTCCGGGTCCGGGTCCTCGCCGAAGACGCCACCCACTGCCGGCTGGCCTTGGCCGGTCAGCTTGATCGGGCCAACGCCGAACTGCTGTGCGCCATCCTCGCGACCCGACTCGACGCGGGATGCCGAATCCTGCGCATCGACGTATCCCAGCTGAGCTTCTGCGACCGCGCGGCGGCCGACGCGCTGCTCGAGATTCACGAACAGACGCTGGCTCGTCGCGGCACACTCGTCTTCGCCGGCGCCGGTGACCCGTTCCTCACCGCGCTGGCCGCTGCCGGTCTCGACGACGTGCTGTTCACCGTCACCGTCGCTGACCTAGGCGCGGACGGGCCGGGCGCGGGCTCACCGCCACAGCCGACGAGTTAATGATCAGTGGTGGGCACGACACAATGCTCCGGTTTGATTCGCGGGCATGTTGGGGGACATTCCGATTACAGGCGGCCGCGCGGCAAGACGCGGAACCCGCCCGACAAGACCGAGGTTGGCATCACAATGGCGCTCACAGACCACGAACGTCAGATCCTGAACGAACTGGAGGCCGGCCTCCGACACGTGTCGGACCGACCGCGCTGGAGTCACGTCGTCGCCGGCACCGCAGCGCACCGGCGACTGGCCATCCCTATCGCGGTCATTTTGGCTGGGCTCATAGTGCTGCTCGTTCTGTACCCCAGCGCACTGACGGCCCTGCCGACCGCTGCGGCCGGCATCGCCGCCTACTTGACAGCCGCCGTCATCGCGCGAGACATCCGCAATCGGGCTGCCGGCGACTAGATCATCGGCCGCGTTCTCCGTGAGCCCTCCGCGACCCCGCGCCGAAATCACCGGCGACGTGTAGGACTCCGGCGATCCGGGCAGAGCTGCTGTGCCGCCGCGGCTAGCTCTGACACCCGAGCGGCCTTGACATCGGCGAAGCCGCTTCGTGAGGCGGCTTGTTGTGCGTCGACAGTGACGTTCGTCGTGCCGGTGACGGCGACCGATGTTGGGATGGTGAAGCGTGCCAGGATTCGCCGTAGAGCTGCTCCGCGGCGGGAACAGGTTCGTGGTGCGGATTTCGGTGATCGCCGCGATCGGCGGGTTCCTGTTCGGTTACGACACCGGCGTGATCTCCGGGGCGCTGCTATTTATCACACCGGATCTGCACGCCAGCAAGTTCGCGCAGCAGTGGGTGGTCGGGTCGCTGCTGATCGGCGCGGTCCTCGGCGCCGTGTGCTCCGGGTATGCGGCGGATCGGTTCAGCCGCAAGTGGACCAAGTTCGTCTCCGGCTGCGTCTACGTCGCCGCTGCCCTGGCCTCGGCGCTGGCCCAGGGCGTCGTCTGGCTGATCGCCGCCCGGTTCGTGCTCGGGCTCGCGGTGGGTACCGCCTCTTTCGTCGCGCCGATGTACATCGCGGAGAACACCCCGCCACGCATCCGGGGAGGCACCGTCTCGTTCAACCAGCTGATGATCACTAGTGGGATCCTGATCGCCTACATCATCAACTACCTGTTCGCCGGGGTTTCGGACAATTGGCGGTGGATGCTTGGACTGGGTGCGCTGCCCGGCCTGGCCCTCGCGGTCGGGATGCTGTTCGTCCCGCACACGCCGCGCTGGCTGATGCAGGCCGGGCGGGAAAAGCAGGCCCGCGAGGTGCTCGACCGAAGCCGCACCGACGAGGAGGCCGACGAGGAAATTGCGGAGATCAAAGATGTCGTCGAGCAGCACCGCAGCACGTCACTGCGCCGCTTGGCCAGCCGTCGGCTGCGGCCGCTGATGATCGTTGGGTTGGCGTTGGCGATCTTCCAGCAGCTCATCGGCGTCAACACCGTCATCTATTACTCGGCCACCATCCTCAAGTACACCGGCATCAGCACCACGAAGTCGATCGGTGAGGCGCTGTTCGTCGGGATCACCAACGTCGTGTTCACCGTGGTCGCGATCCTGTTGCTCGATCGGGTGGGCCGGCGGGTGTTGCTCCTGGCCGGCACCGTCGGTGCGACCGCAGCGTTGGGGTTGCTCGGTGCCTACTTCGAGTCCAGCACGCTGCAGCACTCCGCCGGCTGGGTCGGGCTGGTCGCGTTGATCGTATTTATCGCATCCTTCGCCGTTGGCCTCGGTCCGGTGTTCTGGCTGATGATCTCCGAGATCTTCCCGCTCGGCATCCGCAGCAAGGCGATGAGCGTCTGCACCGTGGCGAACTGGGTATTCAACTTCCTGGTCTCCTATTTCTTCCTCTCCCTGGTTTCCGGGATCGGCAAGCCCGGCACATTCTGGCTCTACGCCGGCTTCGGCGTGCTGGCCGTGGTGGTCTTCGCGGCCCGCGTCCCGGAGACCCGCAACCGCAGCCTGGAACAGATCGAACAACAGCTCAGCCCGGGCCACCGCGACAACGCCGCGGCCGAGGCCGCCTGACCAACCCACTGCCGCCCGCCCACAGCAGAATGCGTCGACCTCTGGTCCGGTGGTGCGTTTGACGACGCGACCGCGGCGGGAATGCCTTTCTTAACGGGGCTGGACCCGGCAGATAGCGTCGGCTGATCCGCCCCGGTAAGCGGATGCAGAGGCAGACGATCATGTCCCTTACCGAGTACGAGCAACGGGTCCTCGCTGAGATCCAAGCCGGCCTACCGTCACGTCGCAGAAATGAGTCGCGGCTTCCGGCGACCGACCGGCTGCCCGACGGCAAGCTGCGCGTCGGCGACGAGGACCGTTCGCGGGCGGTGCAACGGCTCTGCGCCGGCTGCGCCGCTGGGCAGTTGACGCTTGACGAGTTCGATCAGCGGGTGGCGGCCGCATGGCGGGCGGTCACCCGCGGCGATCTCGATTGGACCACCGTCGACCTGCCGGCCGGCCCCGGCCGTCTGGAGTCCGCGACAACCGCCACCTACCATCCAGGCGTTGATGATGTCGAACATCCGGTCCGGGTCACGGCCGGCGTGCTCACCGTGCTCGTCGTCTGGGGCTTGCTGAGCCTGGGCGCGTCGGCGTCTGCCTCGGCGCTCTCCCTGCTGACTCTCGCCATCCTCCCGGTGATCGTCATGCTGGCGGCGCTGGAGCGCAGCACCGAACCTCTATCGTCATGATTGTCACTTCGCGCGCGCACCGACGCACCGACCCGGGCGGATGACCGTGCCTGTCCCAACCGGCCAGGCTGTGGCAGTGACGATCGCACTCGGCCGGCTCACCCGGCTCGGCACAGATCACCGTGGCAGACAGCTGAGTCTGGTGATGGTCTTCGCTGCGCTGGTTGCGCTGCTCACCCCCGACGTGCTCGCCTACCGCCGGCTCTGCGCGCTGACCCGGCAGTTGGCCGACCGGGACGCCGAGGAAGAGGTATAGGCCGCTGGACGCGCTCGTGATGCGCGACTTGTGCACGGTTTGCGGGGCGGCGAGAATGCTTAAGCCTCGTCGCCGACCGGCGCGGGGCCGGCGCAAGGGAGGGGTCGGCATGACTTCCTGGAACTCTGACGACACGCCGGACCCGTACCCACGACAGCAGCCGCCGTACGGGCAAGGCGAACAGCCGCCGCCGTACGGGCAAGGCCAACAGCCGCCGTACGGGCAAGGCCAACAACCCTACGGACCCGGCGGCCAACCCCCGTACGGTCAGCAACCACCGCCACCCGGCTACGGACAATATCCGCAGGCGCCACCGCCGCCCTACTCGCCGCCGCCTTCGTACGGCCAGTATCCGCCCTCGGGCGGCTACGCGGGCGGTCCGATGCCGCCGCCCGGCCCGTACGGCGCCCCGTACGGTCCGCTGAGCGGCCTGCCCGGACTACCAGCAGGCATGGGTCAGCGACTCGGCGGGCTCATCATCGACTGGTTGATCGTCGGCATCCCGTCCGCGCTTATCGGTCTGGCGTTCGGCGCCTACAACCAGTCCACCACGAACAACTACCAGTACGGCTCGACGTGGGGCGTCGACCTCATCGGGTTGGTGATCGGCATGCTCTACTCGGCCTATTTCGTGGGCCTGCGAACGCAGACGCTCGGGCATCGCGCGGTCGGCATCCGGGTGGTACATCCGAGCACCGGCGGGCCGATCGGCGCCGGTCGCGGGGCCCTGCGCTGGCTGGTGATGGCGGTGACCGGAGCGATCTGCACGCTGGGCTACTGGTCGCCGTTCTTCGACGGCCCGCGCCGACGGGGATGGCACGACAAGGCGAGCAACTCGATAGCGATCAGGGCGCGTTAGCGAGTTGGCCGCGCAGTTGGCCACGTCGACGCTGGCAGCGCCCGCGCGCCGCGGGCGGCAAGGGAACCGGCCGCTGCGGCTTGCGGGGCTCGCGCTGTGCGCACTGGCGGCGATCCGGCTCGTCGACCCGCTGCACCGGCATGTCCCGCTCTGCCCGTTGCATGCGGCGACCAGGTTGTGGTGCCCGCTCTGCGGCGGCCTGCGCGCGATGGACGAGCTGACCCAGCTGCGGTTCGCCGCCGCCGTCCACGACAACGCGCTCGCGCTGGCCGCGTTGCCGCTGCTGGGCGCCTACTGGCTCGACTCGCTGCTCCGGACGGCCCGGGGCAAGGGCACGCGCCAGATCCAGCCGACGGTGGTCTGGCTGATCGTCGCGGCTGGCCTGGCATTCGCCATCGTTCGCAACCTGCCGGCCGGTGCGGCGCTTCGGCCGCGTTGAGGCTATGCCGCAACCGGTAGCCTCCAGGCAATGAGTCGGACGCTGGACGATCCGATCGATCGGCTGATCGCGGCGTCGCTGGTCGCCGATGGCCGGAGCACGCTCAAGACACTGGCCAAGGCGACGGGCCTGTCGGTGTCGGCGGTGCAGGCGCGGGTTCGGCGGCTGGAGACGGAGGGCGTAATCCGCGGCTACACGGCGATCGTCGAGCCCGAGGCCATCGGCCTGCCACTGGCGGCTGTCGTCGCGGTGACCCCGCTCGATCCGGCACACGAGTACGACATCCCCGAACGCCTCGCCGGCCTCTCCGAGATCGAGGACTGTCACTCGGTGGCCGGCGATGACAGCTTCGTGCTATTCGTCCGGGTCGCTTCGCCGACGGCGCTGGAGGCGTTGATCCGGGAGATCCGCAAGCGCGCCAACGTGTCGACCCGCACCACGGTGGTGCTCCAGACGTTCTTCCAGCGCCGCTCACACCCCATTCCCGACGAGCGACCTGCACCGGCAAAGCCCGCCTAGAGCTGAAAAATCATCGGCAATCCTGTAGTTTGGCCGAAAACTTTCCGGTAGACTGTGGCTATGACGATGCTCAGACCCGTCGTCGCCATGGACGACCTGCCCGCCGCCAAGGTCCACGAGACGATCGCCTCGCACATGCTCGCGGACGGCTTCGAATTCGTGCTCGACCTCGACGCCTCCGTCGGCTGCACACTCGTCGACGCGCGTAACGGCGCCCGCTACCTGGACCTGTTCACATTCTTCGCCTCGTCGGCGCTCGGCATGAACCATCCGGCTTTGGCCGACGACGAAGCGTTCCGGGACGAGCTCGCGAGCGTCGCCCTCAACAAGCCGAGCAACTCCGACGTCTACACCGTGCCGATGGCCCGCTTCGTCGACACGTTCGCCCGGGTACTCGGCGATCCTGCGCTGCCCCACCTGTTCTTCATCGACGGCGGCGCGCTCGCGGTCGAGAACGCGCTGAAGGTCGCGTTCGACTGGAAGAGCCGGTGGAACGAGGCGCACGGCATCGACCCAGGGCTCGGCACGAAGGTCCTGCATCTGCAGCGCGCGTTCCACGGCCGCAGCGGCTACACCATGTCGCTGACCAACACCGACCCGAACAAGGTCGCCCGGTTCCCGAAGTTCGACTGGCCGCGCATCCCCGCGCCGTCGATCAACGGCACCGACGACGTCCAAGCCGCGGAGCGGGCGGCACTCGACGCCGCCCGCGCAGCCTTCGTGGAAAACCCGCACGACATCGCGTGCTTCATCGCCGAGCCGATCCAGGGCGAGGGCGGCGACAACCACTTCCGCGCCGAGTTCCTGCAGGCGATGCAGGCGCTCTGCCAGGAGTACGACGCCCTGTTCATCCTCGACGAGGTGCAGACCGGCTGCGGCATGACCGGCACCGCCTGGGCCTACCAGCAGCTCGGCCTGCGCCCGGACGTCGTCGCGTTCGGCAAGAAGACGCAGGTCTGCGGGATCATGGCCGGTGGCCGGGTGGACGAGGTGCCGCAGAACGTCTTCGCCGTCTCGTCGCGGCTCAACTCGACCTGGGGCGGCAACCTCACCGACATGGTGCGCGCCCGGCGCATCCTCGAAGTGATCGAGTCCGAGCGGCTGATCGACCGCGCAGCCGAGCTGGGCGCCCAACTTCTGGACGGGTTGCATGCCTTGGCCGCCAAGCACGCGATCGTCTCCGAGGTGCGCGGGCGGGGGCTGATGTGCGCGTTCACGCTGCCCTCGGGCGAACTTCGCGACCTGGTGCTCATGCGGCTGCGCGAGGACGAGCGGGTGATGCTGCTCGGCTGCGGGCCGTCGAGCCTGCGCTTCCGCCCGGCGCTGACGATCACCGCGGAGCAGCTTGACCGGGGCCTCGCAGCGCTCGACCGCGTGCTCGCGGCGTTGGCTGACGCCGCCGCCTCGGTGATCACGACCCGTCCAACCGTCGCCTGCGGTGGCTGAGCGGGTCTTGATCATGGACGGTTGAAGTAGTCCAGCCCCGGCGCGGTCCGGGCCTCGGCCCGCAGCCGGTAGTGCATCTTCTTGCCGGTGGCGGTTCGTGGCAGCTCGTCGACGAACCGATAGCCGCGGGGCCGCTTGAAGTCGGCCAGCATCGGATGGGCGAGACAATGCGCCTCCAGGTCCGCGGCGGTCAGGCCGGGGCCGGCCGGCACGACGTACGCGACGACGATCTCGCCCCACTTTTCGTCCGGTAGCCCGATGACGACCGAGTCGCTGACCAGGGGGTGCTCGTTGAGCGCGGCCTCGACCTGCACGGGGTGCACGTTCTCCCCACCGGAGATGATCATGTCGTCCTTGCGCCCGGCGATCGTCACGTACTCCTGGGCATCCCACGTGCCCAGGTCACCCGAGTAGAACCAGCCGCCGCGGAAGCGGGCGGCCTGCTCGTGCGGCGTGTTGACGTACGCATACCCGGACTTCGGCGAGCGCATGATCACCTCACCGGTCTCGCTGCCGTCCTTCGCGACCGTGTCGGACGGGTCGGCGAGCCGGTCGTCGTAGACGTGCACCACGGCGACGTCGTCGTCGGTGCAGGCGCGCCCGGCGCTGCCGGCGTGCTCCGGCAGGTCCGACGGGCGCAGGAACGTGTTCCAGAACGCCTCGGTAGTGCCGTAGCCGTTGAAGATTCGCGGGGTGAGCACCCGCTGGAAGCGGAGGCAGGCCGCCCGGTCCAGCGGCGCGCCCATGGTCACGATCCCGCGCAGCGTCGACAGGTCGCGCGCGTGGCTCTCCTGGGCCTCGGCCAGCATCGCCAGGTTCACCGGGGCACCGATCAGAAATGTCAGGCCGTGCTCTGCCACCATGTCGAGGCAGGCGCCGGCGTCGAACTGGCGCATGACGACGGCCGCCGCGCCCGCGTAGAACACCGCGTTGGGGCCGCCCGGGGAAATGCCGCCGCGGTGGAACCACGGCGTCATGTTCAGCGTCTTGTCCTCGGGCGTCAGCGGGAAGTGCATGATCACGTCGTGGGCGGTGAGCACCTCCACCAGGCTGGGCAGCGAGACGCCTTTCGGCATGCCGGTGGTGCCGGAGGTGTAAAGCCGGGTGGTCTCGTCCCAGGTCGTCGCGCCGTCGTATTCGGGCACGGCGCCGGCGCCGGCCAGCAGCTGCGACCACTCGTCGTCGTCCGGAGTGAGCACGGTCGGCGGCTGGTGCGTGGCGAGCTTCAGCGCGTCGCGCGCGGCGTCGGCGAGCGCGGCGTCGTGGACGAACACGCTGGGCCGGCTGTCGTCGAGCACATGTGCCGTCTCACCCGGGGAGAAGCGGAAGTTGACCGGCGTGGCGACCGCGCCCAGGCGCTGCGCGGCGAGGTAGAGCAGCGCGAACTCGGGCGAGTTGAACAGCTGGAAGACGATCACGTCACCCACCCGGACGCCGCGGGACGCTAGACCGGCGGCCAACCGATCGACGTCCGCGCCCAGCTCGGAATACGTCCAGGCCCGGCTACTCGCCGGGTCGGCCAGCGCCAACCGGCCGGCGTAACGATGTACGTTGCGCCGGAAGCCGTCCAGGAAGGTGAAGTGGCGCTCGAAGACGTCGCGCAACGCCGTCGGGTCATAGCGGTACTCGGTCAAGCGGTCCCCCGTTCAGGCCGGTGCGGTGAAGACGGCCACGCAGTTCTGCCCACCGAAGCCGAAGGCGTTGGTGGCGGCGGCGCGGACGGGCATCGTGCGCGCGACGTTCGGGACGTAGTCGAGGTCACATTCCGGGTCGGGAGTCTGCAGGTTGACCGTCGGCGGCACGATGCCGTCGCGGATCGCCATCGCGCAAACCATGGCGCCCAGCGCGCCGGCAGCGCCGATCAGGTGGCCGACCATCGACTTCGGGCTGCTGATGGCGATCCCGTCCGCCGCCGGCCCGAACGCGGACCGGATCGCCATGGTCTCGGTGCGGTCGTTCGCCTTCGTCGACGTGCCGTGCGCGCAGATGTAGTCGACGTCGACCGCGGCCACGCCGGATCGACGCAGCGCGAGCTCGATGGCCTGCGACGCGTGGACGCCGTCCGGCTCGGGCGCGCTCACGTGGAACGCGTCCGAGGTCAGCGCGCCGCCGGCCACCCGCGCGTACGGCCGCTTGCCGCGCCGGCCGGCATGCTCGGCCGACTCGACGACGGTGACTACGGCGCCCTCGCCGAAGACGAACCCGTCGCGGTCGGCGTCGAAGGGCCGGCTCGCCGCCGCCGGGTCGTCGTTGCGCTTGGAGAGCGCACCCATCGTCGTCAGCCCGGTGAACATCACCGGCTTGATCGCAGCGTCCGTGCCGCCGCAGACGACGACGTCCGCCTCCCCGTCCAGGATCAGCCGCCGCGCCTCGAGGACGGCGGCGATGCCGCTGGCGCACGCGAGGGCACTGGCTGTCACCGGACCGTGGATGCCGAGGTCCATCGCCACCTCGCAGGCCGGCATGTTGGTCAGCGACGAGGCGACGAAGTAGGGGCTTAGCCGGGTGTCGCCCGCCACGACGCGGCGGGTGGCGTCCTCCACGGTGTCGAAGCCGGCGACGGCGGCGTTGACGACCACACCGACCCGATCGGCGTTCGCTTCGTCGATCGCCAGCCCCGCATCCGCGACGGCCTCGCGTGCCGCGGCGATCGCCAGCTGGCTGAACCGCGCCGTGCGGCGCAGCCGCCTGCCGTCGAGGACGGCGGCGGGGTCGAAGCCGCGCACCTCGGCGGCGATGTGCACCGGCAGCTCGCTCGGGTCGAACGCGGTGATGGTGCTAACGCCGGACTTCCCGTCGAGCAGCGCCGCCCAGGTGGCGTCCCGGTCGTTGCCGACCGGCGTCACCGCCCCGATCCCGGTGAGCACGACGTCGTCCTGGTGAGCTGGCGCCGCTGTCGCATCGGCATGTGTGGTCTCGGCATGCACACTGCGCAGCCTGCCACCTCGACCGCGGATGCGGCCAGATGCCCCGACTGCGCAGTTCGTGCCCGTGTCGCCGGGAAACGGGGTGCGCGCAGGCGTACAAATGGAGGTAGATCGATGCGCTGATGGATTGGGGGTCGTTCGTGCCGGCAGGCGCTCGGGCCGCGGCCACGCTGGCCGCCGCGGCGCTGTGCGCGCTCGTGCTCTGCTCGTGCGGCAGTTCGAAGGGCAGCTCGCCGACGAGCCCCGCCGCATCGACCACGCCGGCCCCCAGCTCGCCGGCCACATCGGCATCCGGCAGCGCGTCGGGCAGCGGCTCGGGAACGGCGTCCGCCGCCGACGAAGCCGCGATCAAGGGCGCCTACGTCGACTTCTTCAGCGGCAAGACGCCGGCCTCGCGCAAGCAGGCGCTGCTGCAGCACGGGTCGCAGTTCTCCCAGGTGATCGCTGCCCAGGCCAGCTCGCCGCTGGCCCAGTCGACGACGGCGAGCGTGTCGAAGGTGACCGTCCAGTCGCCTGACCGGGCGACCGTGGTTTATACGATCTCGCTGAGCGGGCAGGCCGGGCTGACCGACCAGACCGGGTACGCGGTGCGCGAGTCCGGCACGTGGCAGGTCGCGGCCTCCACGTTCTGCGCGTTACTCGCCCTGGAGGGCTCCTCGCCGTCGGCATGTCACGAGCCGTCCGTCACGACCGTGCCGAGCTGAGCATCGTGGGTGACCCCAGCGAACGAACGGCATACGATCGCCCCGGCGATCAGACGGGGAGCGGTGACGCCGGGGCGATGACCCTGCGCGGGCGCAAGGCCGCCCTCAGCGCCGCGTGCGGCGTGCTCTTCGTGACGTTCCTCGACACGACGGTCGTCAGCGTGACGCTGGGCAGCGTCCAGTCCGACCTGCATGCCAGCGTGGTGGCGCTGCAGTGGGTGGTCAACGCCTACGCACTGGTATTCGCCAGCCTGATGCTGACCGCCGGCAGTCTCGGCGATCGATTCGGCCGGCGGCGCATCATGCTGGCCGGCCTGTTCGTCTTCAGCGGCGGTTCGGTGCTGGCTGCGTTGGCGCCGTCCGTGGGCGTGCTGATCACGGCCAGGGCGATCATGGGCGTCGGCGCCGCCGCGTCCGAGCCGGGCACCCTCTCGCTGCTGCGGCAGGTCTTTCCCGAGCGGCGCAGCCGGGCGCGTGCGCTGGGTACCTGGGCCGCGGTGTCCGGGCTGGCGCTGGCCGCCGGGCCGGTGGTCGGCGGGGTGCTGATCGGCATCGGCGACTGGCGGACGGTGTTCTGGTTCAACCTGGTCATCGGCCTCGTCGCGTTCGGTGCCGCGGTCCGCTACCTGCCGGAGAGCGCAGACCCGCGGCCCGGGCGGCTGGACATCGCCGGTTTCCTGCTCGGGGCGACCGTGCTGGGCTGCGGTGTCTTCGCGGTCATCGCCGGCGAGAACGCCGGCTACTCGGCGCCGTGGATCGTGCTGCTGTTCGTGCTCTGCGGCCTCGGCATGATCGTGTTCGTCCGCGTCGAGTCGGCCCGCGACGAGCCGATGCTGCAGTTGCGCTACCTGCGCAAGCCGAACATCAGCGGCGCGCTGTTCGTGGCGTTCGCGGTCTACTTCGGCGTGTTCTCCATCTTCTTCTTCACCGCGCTCTACCTGCAGGAAGTCGTCGGCTACTCCGGCTGGCGCACGGCCGCCGAGTTCGCCCCGATGACCGGCGCGATCATCGTCGGGTCGCTGCTCGCCGGCCGCTGGGTGGCGCACGTCGGCACCCGGACCCCGATGATCACCGGCTGCCTGCTCGGCGGCGTCGGGCTCTTGCTCACCGAGCACTACATCAACGTGCATCCGCAGTTCGCCGCGCTCGCCATCTCGCTGGCGCTCGCCGGGCTCGGCTTCGGCATCGCGGTGGTGCCGCTCACCTCGGCGGTGATGAGCGCCGTCCCCGCCGAGCACTCCGGGATGGCGGCCTCGGCCACCAACACCAGCCGGCAGCTCGGCGCCGTCGTCGGCGTCGCGGTGCTGGGCTCGCTGGTGAACTCGCACCTGACCAGCGGGCTACGCGGGCGACTCGCCGACCTCGGCGTGCCCGGCAACTTCCAGTCGATCATCATCAACGCGATCGAGCAGGGCTCGGTGCCCAGCGGTGGCGACGCCGCCGCGACCGCGCAGTACGGCAACATCGTCCAGCGGGTGATCGGCGCCACCTACCAGGCATTCCACGACGGGCTCACCGCGGCGCTCATTCTCTCCGCGGCACTGATGTTCCTGGCCGCCCTCGTCACTATCGCGACCAACCGCCGGACGGGTCGGCCGTCCCGGTTCGCGCGGCGGCGCACCCGCGAGGTCTCCGCGCAGAGTCGCTGACAGTAGGGTCGGCGCGCAGCCCGAACGAGAGGAAGCGCCGTGCCCGAACTCGTCGTCGACACCGATCCGGCCGAACTGGGATTCGACGCCGCCCGCCTACGCCGCATCGACGCCCACCTGCAGCGCTACGTCGACGACGGCCGGCTGCCGGGCTTCGCGGTGGCGGTCACCCGCGGCGGTCGCGTCGCGCACCTCGCGCGCAGCGGGCGTCAACACGTCGAGAACGGCGTGGCACTGCGCCCCGACGCGCTGTACCGCATCTACTCGATGACCAAGCCGATCACCTCGGTGGCGGCGATGATGCTCTACGAGCAGGGGCTCTTCGAGCTGAGCACGCCGGTGAGCACGTTCATCCCGTCCTTCGCCGACGTGCGGGTGTACGCCGGGGGATCCGACCTGAAGCCGCTGACCGTGCCGGCCACCGAGCCGGTGCGGATGGGCCATCTGCTGACCCACACCGCGGGGCTCACCTACGGATTCCACCGCAACCACCCGGTCGACGCGCTGTATCGGGCCGCGGGGTTCGAGTGGACCAACCCGCCGGGTGTCGACCTCGCCGCTGCCTGCGAGATCTGGGCCGGCCTGCCGCTGCTCTTCCAGCCCGGAGCCGAGTGGGCGTACTCGGTGGCTACCGACGTCCTCGGCCGGGTTGTGGAGGTCATCAGCGGCCAGCCGCTCGACGCGTTCTTCGACAAGGAGATCTTCGGCCCGCTCGACATGACCGACACGTCGTTCGGGCTGCCGCCGGAGGAGGCCGACCGGCTGGCTCGGCTGTACCTCGCCGCACCTGGCGGGTTTGTGCCCGGCGACGAGGTCGGCTCGGCGGTGGAGCAGCCTTCCCTGCTCTCCGGCGGCGGTGGCCTGATCTCGACGATGGCCGACTACCAGCGCTTCACCGAGCTGCTGATCCGCGGTGGCGAGCTGGACGGCGTGCGCCTGCTCAGCCCGCGCACGGTTCGGTACATGACCCGCAACCACCTGCCGGGTGGCGCCGACCTCGAGACATTCGGCCGTCCGCTCTTCGCCGAGACGCCGCTGCGAGGCGTGGGGTTCGGCCTCGGCTTCTCCGTCGTCCTCGACCCGGCGTGGACGGGCACGCTCGGCAGCGCGGGGGAGTACGGCTGGGGCGGCGCCGCGTCCACGGTCTTCTTCATCGACCCGGTGGCGCAGACAACGCTGCTCTTCTTCACCCAGTTGCTGCCGTCATCGACGCTGCCGATCCGCAGCTACCTGCGACAGCTCGTCCAGCAGGCGCTCGTCGACTGAGCTGGAGCCGGCCCCAAGGTTGTTGCCGCCTCGCGGGGCCAGGGCGCCGCGAGGCGGCAACAAGTCCCTGGTCCGGGCTATCGAACGCGCAGCGTCAGCGTCGTCGAGAACCGTCGCTGTTCCGGGAGCGCTGGCCAGCACCGTCACATGGTAGGTGCCCGCGCGACGGTAGGTGTGCGAGCCGCTGATCGAGTACAGCCCGTTCACCGAGATCGACGTCGCGGCGGTGCCGCGCACCGTCCCGAGCGACACGGTGCCGTCGCCCCAGTAGATCGTCGCGGTGATGCTGCTTGTGGCGAACCCGGGCGCGGCGAGCGAGGCCAGCTTGCCGCTGACGTGCAAGCCCATCACGCCCGGCCCGGCCGCGGCGACGTCGAGCCGCCACGGCACCTCCGGAGTCGGGTAGAAGTTGGTGCCGGAGAGCATCAGCCGCGCGCCCTGGGCGGCGAGCCGGGTCAGGAAGTTGTGGTAGGCGGGGCTGGTCAGGGTGCGCGTCACCTGTGGCGACCAGCCGACTTCCGCGGTGGCGAGCAGCCGCGGGAACATCAGGTATTCGGCGTCGGCGATGGTCGGCACGGTCTCGCCCCACATCGCGGCCTCGACGCCGATGACGTTCTTGTCGGTGACGCCCGTGACGTAGGTTGCCGGATCCCAGTTGTAGAACTGGTCGACGTCGCACCCGGTCGGGCACGCCCAGGACAGGCCGAGCGTGGGCGGCACGCTCCCGGCGCTCCCCGCGACGTACTTCTGGTCGAGGTAGGTGTGGTTGGCCGGCGCCATGACGATCTTCATGTTCTTGGCGACCGCCTCCCTGCCGGTCTCGGTTCCGGGCGCGGAGCCGGAGGCCGGGTTCCAGTACTCGGCCACCGTGCCCGGCGGGAGCATGGTGCCGGAGCCGGCGATGTCGGCCCAGCCCATCACGGTCTTGCCCAGCCCGTTGACGATGCCGGCCTCGGTATTGATGAATGCCGCGTATCGAGCCTGCGAGAGGACGGTGGTCGGCACCTCGTCACCGCCCAGGTCGTAGTACGGGCCGGGCGACATCGCGATGAGCTGGCTGATGATCGCGGTGTAGATCGTCCAGGTGTCGTGGCTCTCCGGGCACATCGCGCTGTAGCCGACGTCCTCGCTGTAGTTCCACTGCGGGGGGTTGTGGATGCTGCAGTTGATGCTCGCCGGGTCGGCCAGCAGCGGGTTCGACGTGTCGTTGTACTCCGACATGATGATCGCGTTGTTGTGACCGGGGGAGTCGACCTCGGGCACCAGCGTCATGAAGTGCGCGGCCGCGTAGGCGACGACCTGCTTGTACTGCGCCTGCGTCCAGTAGCCGCCCGGGTCCATCGTGCGCCCGTCGGTGCCGACCGACCCCATGCCGCCGATCGTGGCCAGCCGCGGGAAGCCGTTGATCACGATGCGGAAGCCCTGGTCGTCGGAGAGGTGCAGGTGGAACACGTCGTCCTTGTACTCCGACGCCTGGTCGATGAGTTTCATGACCGCCGACGGCGGCTCGAAGTGGCGGGCGATGTCGAGCATCACGCCGCGGTAGCCGTAGCGCGGGTAGTCGACGATGTGCACGGCCGGCATCGTCCACGGCCCCGGTTCGTGGGTCGGGCTCGCGATCCAGACCGGCAGCAGTTGCAGGATGGTCTGCACCCCGTCGAAGAGACCGTGCGCCGTCGGCGCGGTGAGCCGCACGCCGGTGCGGGACACGTCGAGGACGTAGCCCTCCGCGCGCTGGCTCGCCGGGAGCCCGGCCGGCATGCCGATGCGCAGCATGACGTCGCCGCGCCCGCTCGACCCGCTGACGACGGGCAGCCGGAATCCGGTGGCCGGGCGCAGGTCGCGGGCCAGGTCCTCCGCCACCGTTCGCACGCCGGTCGTGCCGGCGACGATGTGCGAGCCGGCGGTGAGGTAGAACGTCCCGGACCCGACCGTGGTCGAGACCGGCTTGGGCACCACCTGCGGCGGTGCCGCCGCGCTTCGCGGCGCGGCCGCCGCGGTGGCCGGCGCGAACGAGACGACGGTGACGGCGGCCGCCACGCAGGCGAGCGCTGCGATCGACGAACGGGAGCTGAGGCGTCGAGCCATCGGTCGACCTTTCCGCCGTCGCCGACTGGCGAGGGCGCCCCCCAACGCCGGCGCGGCTGCAGAGTTGGTCTAAACCAATACCTCAGTTGGTCTACACCAGTTCAGCCGCGCCGGCAAGACCCGACCGGCGTGCCGCATCAGCGCTGATGGACTACCTCTCCGCTGATCGGGTCGAGGTAGAGCGGCGCCCGCTTCGGGTGCCGGAAGTCGAACATCGCGTTCAGCGTGCCGGAAAGGGTGTCGAACGACTGGTCGCCGATCCGCCCGAGGGTCCAGTTGTCCTCGATGAAGCGGATGATCGAGCTCTGCGCCGTGAGCTGGCTGTCGACGAAGTTTTCCCGCGAGTACGGCGAGATCACCAATACCGGAATGCGCGCGCCGTAGCCGCACCGGTCCAGGTAGGCACCGGGCTTGGGCGTCCCGCACATCGCTGGACCGGCGAGGACGTCGTTTGCCGGGTCGTCGGACGGGTTGACGATCGGCGGCATGACGTGGTCGTACCAGCCGTCGGACTCGTCCCAGGTGATGACGACCGCGGTCGAGCGCCAGGTCGGCAGCTGCTGCAGCCGGTTGATGGTGTCGACGAGGAAGTGTTGCTCGTCCAGCGGGTCCGAGTAGCCGGGGTGCCCCTGCTGGTAGCTCGGCGCCCGCAGGAACGACACGGCCGGCATGTTGCCGTGCTCGGCGGCGTACCAGAAGTCGCTCAGGTCGTACTCGTGGTGCGCCTGGTCGCTGCGGCCGATCATTGCCGGCGAGCTCGGCGGCACGTGGTGCTCGTTGTTCGTCGACGGGTAGAACTGGAACGGCGCGTCCTCGCCGTTGAAGTAGTCGTTCTGCGGGACGCCGCCGATGTTGTTGTGCGTCGAGCCGCAGACCGCCTTGCCGTTCACGACTGCGGTCGGCTTGAAACCGCCGGTGAACCAGCCCCAGGTGACGCCCTTGGCGTTGAGCAGGTCGCCGATGTTGCGACCGGTCATCTGCAGCGTGGTGGGGTTGACCGCACCGGAGGCGTCGCAGTCGTCATGGGTGGGTGGCAGGTTGCCGATGAGCGTGCCGTTGACGACCGCGCTGGTCGGCGCGGACGCGACGGCGCCGTGCGTCTGCCCGGAGACCAGGTTGAGCGCCTGCGGGACCGACGGGCCGAACGTGTCGGCGAAGTTGTCGTCGCTCATCGCGAAGCGCTGGGCGTAGTTCCACAGCGCGGTGACGGTGTTGCCGTCGTAGTAGTCCATCGTCAGCGTCGGATCGCAGCCCGCACCGGTCGGACCGACCGACTGGACGAACTTGTCCAGCAGCCCGCCGTCATAGGCTTTCTGCATCGGCACGTAGTTGTGGTTGTTGTCGCAGGTGATCTCCTGGCTGCGGTCGAGACGCTGCGGGTTGGCCAGATTCGGGTTGCTGGTCAGCAACACGGGCGTCAGGCCGTTGACCGCCGGCGTGTCCGGGGCGCCGTGGAACGCTGGCTCCCCGGGCGGGTTGGCGGCGACCGGGTAGGTGCCGAAGTAGTTGTCGAACGAGTGGTTCTCTTGGTAGATCACGACGACGTGCTGGATCGGCGTCGTCGTGCGCGACGGGCCAGGGTGGCCGGACGCGGCGGCCGGCACCGCCAGCGCGGCGACTGTCCCTGCGACGGCCGCGGCGACGACAGCGCTGCGCTTGCCCAGCTTGGTTCGAAGCGACATCTCGAGGGCTCCTCCCGGACGAGGTCTCGGTCGACGGAGGGATCCGGCGACGCCTCGAGCCCGGTCTCGGCGCGATACGGCCACCGGCCGAGGTGGTCGCCGGATACGCGCGGGCCATGGTCGTCGGGCCCCCGGGTGGAGGCAACGGCAAGACCCGCCGAATGTGGCGGCGGCGGCCCCGGCGACGGTCGTAAAGTATCGGCGTTTCGTTACCGTCCAGCGGCGGTCGCGCGGCTACGGTGAGTGTGTGCGTCGATCGGGGTGGCTGGCCGGCAGCGTGATCGCCTGTCTGGGTATTGCGGCGCTGAGTGCGTGTTCGTCATCAGCGGCGCCCAAGGCCGCGGTGACCCAGACGGTGACCGCCAGCCCGACGCCGGCGAAGACGACGAGCACGCCGCCGCGGCCGCCGACGAGCACGGCGCCCAAGCTGGTCACCAAACTGCCCGGTGACTGCGGGCTGCTCGACCAGTACGACGTGCAGCAGGCCGCCGGCGTCGCGATCCCGGGTGCGACGGCCTTCGTCGTCGGCGTCCCAGAGAAGGACATCGGGCGGATCGGCTACATCAATTGCCGCTACGGCCTCCCGACGCCGCCCACGGGAGCGACCCCGAAGATCGAGATCGGGGTGAGCCTCTACGACTCGGTCGCTCAGGCCCAGACCCGCTACACCGGCACCATCGCCGACTACGTCGACCACGGCGCGTCCCAGCAGCCGACGACGGTCAGCGGGCATCCGGCGGTGATCCTCATCGGCGCGAACGCGCCCGGCTACACCATCCCGCTGCTGGTCGTGGCCGCCGACCAGCGCACCGTCGCGGTCAGCATCGGGCCGGGGCTCGTCGCCTCCGCCAAGCTGCCGAGCGCGCTCGCCAAGGTGGCCGCGCTGGCGCTGCAGCGCACCGCAAGCTGAGCGAGATCACGAACTGCGACCTCACGAACTGCGACCTCACGAACTGCCCCGGACGACCCGCCGGGCGGTGACCGTTCCGTTCGTGTCCGGACCGGCGATGATCACCGCGGTGCCCGGCGGGAACGCCGCCTGCTGGGCCGGCGCCTTCGCCGTGCCGAACTTGGTCTGCGGGGTAATCCGCACCGTGACCGTGGCGCCGGCGCGAGTACGCAGCGTCCAACTGCTGCCGCTCTCGCTGACAATGGTGCCCGCCGTCCGGTGAGTCGCCGGGCGGGACGGGCTGCGGCTTGCCGACGCTCCGCCGGTCGGGGCGGCAGGGCTCGCGGCCGGCGTCCCGGCTCCGGAGACCGCGGTGTTCCCACCGAGGGCGACCCCGGCACCCGCGCCGGCCCCCGCCAGGACGACCGCGATGCCCGCGCCGAGGATGAGCGCGCGGCGCCTGCGCGGCGGTCGCGGTGGTGGGAGCGTCTCGGGCGGCGACTCGGGCGGCGACTCGGGCGGCGGCGGCGTGAGCGGGGGCTCTTGGGCGGCCCACGGCGGCGGCTGGTGGGGCGGCGGCTCCGTCATGTCGCCTACCGTCGCGCCGCGCCGTCAGTGTTCGGCGCGGTCCTCGTTCGAATCGTGTCAACCCCGTTGCGCCGATCGCGACTGAGCCGGCCTAGCTGACCAACTTGTGGGCCGCGCTCTCGATGCCGTCCTCGCTGAGCAGCACCGTGTAGGCGGCGTCGCCCAGCGGCACGAAGCAGTCGGCGCTGGCCACCCGGGTGATCCGCCCGTCGAAGCCGTGCTCGACCAGTGCCGTGATCACGCCCTCGCCGACCCCGCCGCCGGCGCGCGTCTCGTCCGCGACGAGCACGCGCCCGGTGGCGGCGGACTCGCGCAGCATGTCCTCGACCGGCAGGGGCGCGATCCAGCGCAGGTCGACCACGCGCGCGTCGATGCCCGATGCCGCTAGGCGCCCGGCGACGCGCAGGCTCATCCGCACGCCGTTGCCGAACGTCAGGACGGTCAGATCGCCGCCGTCGCCGTACGTGCGGGCGCGGCCGATCGGCGCGGTCGACGTCGGGTCGTATGCAGCCAGCCAGCCGCGGTCACCCGGCTGGTACAGATCGCGCTCGTGGTACAGCGCGATCGGCTCGAGGTAGACGCTCACCTGGCCGTGCGCCACGGCCGCGGCCAGGCACGAGCGCAGCATCGGCGCCGCGTCGTCCGGCCGGGACGGCACGGCGACGACCAGGCCGGGGATGTCGCGCAGGACCGCAACGGCGTCGTCGTTGTGGAAGTGCCCGCCGAACCCCTTCTGGTAGGCCAGCCCGGCGATGCGCACCACCATCGGATTGCTGAACGCGCCGTCGGAGAAGAAGCGCAAGCTCGCCGCCTCGCCGCGCAACTGGTCCTCGGCGTTGTGCAGGTAGGCGAGGTACTGGATCTCGGGCACCGGCAGCAGGCCGCTCACCCCGAAGCCGAGCCCGAGGCCCAGGATCGCCTGCTCGTCCAGCAGCGTGTCGAAGGCCCGCGCGGAGCGGAAGCGCTGCTGCAATCCGCGGGTGACGCCGTACACGCCGCCCTTGCGCCCGACGTCCTCGCCGAAGACGAACATCTGCGGGCGGGCCGCCATCGCGTCGACGAGCGCGGCGTTGATCGACTGGGCGAGCGTCAGCGGGCCGGCCCGTTCGGGCAGCCGATCGCCGAACGCCCGGGCCCGCTCGGTGTCGTCGGCGACGCGCGCGGCCTCGGCGTCGATCGCGGCCGGGTCGCGCGGCGCCAGCGGGGCGGCCACCGTCGCGGCCGAAGTCAGTGTCGGCCCGCCGAGCAGCTCGTCGCAGATGTCGACGACCGTGCGGCCGATCTCGTCGTAGCGTGCGGCGAGATCGGGTGCGTCGATGTGCCGGGCGAGGGCGAGCAGCGGGTCGCGCTCGAGGTCGGCGGCGATCGCCCGCGTGGTGCGGTAGCCGCTCTCGACGTCGGTCCCGGCGTGGCCGAGGTAACGAACCGTGCGCAGGTGCAGCAGCGCCGGCCGCCGCTGGGTGCGGGCGGTGCCGACCGCATCGCGGACCGCGAGCTGGACGTGCTCCGGGTCGTCACCGTCGACGGCGAGGTAGCGGATGCCGGGCCGGCGCGCCGCCTCGGCCACCCAGCCGGCGGGGGTGGCGACGGAGATGCCGAGCCCGTTGTCCTCGCATACCAGCAGCAACGGCAGCGCGAGCCCCATCTGCACGCAGTACCCGACGGTGTTGAGCGCGCCGGCGGCCGTGGAGTGGTTCAGGCTGGCGTCGCCGAAGCTGGTCACCGCCACCGCGTCCGACGGCCAGCGGGTGGTCAGGCCCAGCCGGCGTGCCCGGTCGATCGCGAACGCCACGCCCACCGCTCGCGGCAGGTGAGACGCGATCGTGGACGTCTGGGGGATCACCGCGAGATCGGCGTGGCCGAAGACCTTGTGCCGCCCGCCCGACGCCGGGTCGGCGACCGCCGCGAGCATGCCGAGCAGCACGTCGCGCAGACCGTCGGCGAGCTTACGCCCGGCCTGCACCGAGCGGGCCAGGTAGAACGCGCCGGACCGGTAGTGCAGCAGGGCGGGGTCGGTGGGGCGCAGCGCCGCCGCGACGAACGCATTGGACTCGTGCCCGGCCGAGCCGATGATGTAGAAGCCCTGGCCCCGTTCGCGCATCCGTCGGGCGTGCAGGTCGAGGTGCCGGCTGCCGGCCATGGCGTCGAAGAGGCTCAGCAACTCGTCGGACGCCGAGCCGGCGCCGGTGCCGTCCAGCTCGGCCAATGCGGCGCGGAGGTGCGCATCCAGGTCCTCGTGCGGGGAACTCACAGCCGCCTATCATGCCCTGCGCCGATGTGAGCGACTGTACATCGCCAAGTTATATAACTGCGCTATAGAATTCCTCACGTGACATCGTCCGAAACCGACATCGACCGGCTCGCGGTCGCGGAAAGCCTGGAGCGGTTCATCCTGTGGGCGCGGCGCAAGGCGCCGGTGCAGATGAGCTCGACCCGGGTGACCACCCTCGACACCCTGGAATACGCCGGACCGCTGCGGATCTCCGAGCTGGCCGAGCGGGAGGGGGTCAGCCAGCCCGGGATGACCACCTTGATCAACAAGCTGGCCGAGGATGGCTACGCCGAGCGCTTCCCCGACCCGACCGACGGCCGGGCGACGCTCGTGCGGATCACACCCGCGGGGCGCCAGATCCTGGCCGAGCGGCACGCCGCTCGCGCCGCCGCCCTGCTGGTCGACATCGACGCGCTGCCCGTCGAGCACCGTGCCGCACTCGCCGCGGCCGTCGACGCCTTGCGAACCTTGACGACGACCCGATCCCCGGAGAAGAAGCCGCAGTGAGCGCTACCAGTACCGTCAGCCCGTTTCGCCAGCCGAAGGCCGTGTGGGCCGTCGCCTTCGCGTGCGTCATCTCGTTCATGGGCATCGGCCTGGTCGACCCGATCCTGCCCGCGCTCGCGACAAAGCTGCACGCCACCCCCAGTCAGGTCGAGCTGCTGTTCACCAGCTACCTGGTCGTCACGGCGGTGATGATGCTCGTCACCGGCTGGGTGTCGAGTCGGATCGGCGCCAAGAAGACGCTGATCATCGGGCTGGTGCTCATCGTCGTGTTCGCGGCGCTGGCCGGTCACGCGAGCACGATCAACGGCATCGTCGGCCTGCGCGCCGGGTGGGGCCTGGGGAATGCGCTGTTCATCGCCACGTCGCTGGCGGTCATCGTCGCCTCGGCGAGCGGCGGATTCGCCGGCGCGATCGTCCTCTACGAGACGGCGCTCGGCGTCGGCATCGCATCCGGGCCGTTGCTGGGCGGGCTGCTGGGCAACGTCAGCTGGCGCGGGCCGTTCTACGGCGTCTCGGTGCTGATGGGCATTGCGCTCGTCGCCACGGCGGTGCTGCTTCCGTCGACGCCGAAGCCGGCGCGCAAGGAGAGCATCTCCGAGCCGATCAAGGCGCTGCGGCACCGCAGCCTGGCGACGACGAGCGTGGTCGGCCTGCTCTACAACTGGGGCTTTTTCACCATGCTCGGCTACTCGCCGTTCCTGATGCACCTGTCCCCGCTTCGCCTGGGCGCCGTGTTCTGCGGATGGGGTGTCCTGGTGGCGATCTTCGCGGTCTGGGTTGCGCCGGCGCTGAAGGCACGCTTCGGCACGCCGCGCACGCTCTACGTCAACTTCGCCTTCTTCGCCGCCGACCTGGTGCTCATCGGGCTGTTCCCCGGCAACCGCACCGTCGTGATCGCCGCGGTGATCGTCGCGGGTGCCTTCATCGGCATCAACAACACCCTGGTCACCACCGCGGTCATGAGCATCGCGCCGGTCGAGCGTCCGGTGGCGTCGGCGACCTACGGGTTCGTGCGGTTCATCGGCGGCGGCCTGGCCCCGTTCGCGGCCGGCAAGCTGGTGGAGCACTTCAACACGCACGTGCCGTTCCTGCTGGGCGCCGGCGCAGTCGTGGCGGCGGCACTGGTGCTCAGCACCGTGCACCGCGCTCTGGAGCGGGCCGACCGCGGCGAGATCGCCCAGCCCGAGCCCGACGAGCTGGACCGTGTCGAGCGGGAGGACGAGCTGCAGGTGGCCGCGGGGCTCGGCAACGAGAGCTGACCGCGCCGTCTCAGCGGGTCAGGCGGAGCGCGGCCGGCGCTCGGAAAGCCTGCCGCGCAGCAGTTCCACTGCACGCTGGCCTTGTCGAAGCTGCCTGGCCATGGGAGAAGTAAAGCGCGGGGCGCCGACAACGGTCCATCCAGTTTGGGCCGCCCCATGGATCACGGCACCGGCTCGCGGAGCCGGTGCCGCTCGTCTTACTCCGAACCCGTGGTTGGGGTGACCATCTGCCTGGCAAGAATGGCGCTACCTACCCCGACAACCGCGGTCAGAACACCAACCAGCGCCCCGATCTGTTCCGCCGAAAGATGCCACCAGCCGAAGCCGGTGCCCAGCGCAAGCGTCGCCGACACCGCTGCAGTGATCGTCGCCGCCACAGCGACCGGCTCACGCTTGGTGCTGGGGAGCAAATGCATCGTCACAGCACACGCGAGGCCGATCACGGCTGCTGCTTCGGCACTGACAAGCGTCACCTGGGATGCCGTCCAATGCACAATCTGAAACGTGGTGAGCAACGCGATGATCGCGGTGGCCAGGCCGGCGAGTGCGATGAACAGAGTCTTGACCTTCGCCGGCATGGGTGTGCGGTCGTTCGGTGGCGGTGGTGGTTGCGGTGTGTTGCCGTTAGGCGGCGGGGACTCTGCCTGTACGGTCGCGGCAAGTGGGGCGTCCATCTGTTCCTCCCGAAAGGGACGGGTGCATGTGCATCACCGGACAGACGATCGCCTAGTGGCTGTAATACGTCGATTAGTCCGCACCGAAGCAGATCAAGCCTGCGCTGGCAGGATCCTCGGAGAACGATCGAATTGCCGCCAGCGCCGCTGCCGGCGGCACGCCAGATGACAGCTGAGCATGTAGCTCGCCCATCACGCGTGTCGACTCGTCGTCGGGCAAGCTGACCAGCGAGGCGATCAACGTTTGCGTCCCGAGAGAGAGAAAGGCCGTCGCCAAGCCCAGCAATTCGTCGCCCGGTTGCGAGGTGTGCCGTGCTGCTTCGCATGCCGCCAGCACGACCGTGCGCGGGGCCGTCGAGACGCGTTCCAGGTCGTACACGGTCATTGGACCGTCCGCAAGCCGCAATGACGAGAAGAGTGGGTTGTCGGCTCGAAATATGCCATGTGCTGCGACGTGGGCCAGTTCTGCTCCATCGACCGCGTGCATCGTCGCTTCCACGGTTGCTTCGTCACCGGTCAGTACCGTGGCATTACCGTAGTGCTTTGCCAGCAGCGCAACCTCGAGCTGGGCGGCCGGAAGGTCTGGGCCGGCCGTGAGCACCGCGGCGTCGGATGTTTGCGGTCGCGGCCCGGCCGCCTCGTACCAGACGGTTGCTGACGGGACGATGGTCACTGGATGTGCTGCGATCGACGGGAGGCTGTGCCACGGTACGGAGCGCAGCGTCGCCGTCGGTGCCAGGACGAGCGGCGCCACACCCACGTCTAGGGCGAGAGGCGTGAGAATCAGGTCATCCACGAGTTGCGCCTGCGCAACCAGCCGATTGACCGTGTCATCGTGACGTTGGCTTCCGCCTAGCCGGCGGGCGCCGCGATCGAGCAGCATGGCGAGGCGACGGGTCTCACGTTCGATTTTCTCCGCGCTGCCCAGATCAGAAACCCGCGCGCGGCCCCGGACGAAGACGATTGCAAACATCCGCCCGTCATGCACGACGTACTCGACGAGACTGCGCTGACCGAGTCGTCTGGCGAGCGCTGCTAAGGATGGGGGCGGTGGCGGGAGGTCCAACGTCCCCGCCGGCAGTGATCGGCAATGATCCCGGATCGCGCGTTCCAGGCGCGTCTGGCGGGCCCGCAGCGCCGTGATCGGCTGACCGGCCCGCGCTGAAGTGTCGATCTCGGAGAGGGTTGCGCGGAGTTCGGTCAACCGACGGTCGAGGGTCTCGTCCTCGGGCGGGCGTACAGGTCGTAGTCGGGCGAGACCCGCTCGGCTGCGTTCCACCCAGGTCAGTGCCTCGGCCGGCCGGCCGTCGGCGATCGACATTTCGAATCCCAGCCGAGCCAAGTCGACGCGATGGCTCGACGCGGCGGCCCGCAGGTCGGTCGCGCCCAACATCGCCCGGTGCTCTTCCAGGATCCGCAACCCGGAACGCAGGGCTGAGCGTGCCCCGCGCCGGTCGCCGGAGGCGAGACGGAGTAGCGCCTCGGCATGCCAGGCTCGAGTTCTGCGCTCGACCGTTCCTCGAGTGCGCACCGTGGAAGCCGCGGAGAGCTCACGTTTGGCGGCTTTCGTATTGCCGGCGTTCAGCCCCAGACGCGCCGCGACGACCCGTACGTCGATCGCTTGCTCGGCGAGCCCGCACTTCTCTAACGACGAGGCGACTCGAAGGGCTGCACGCCGCGCGGCGTTGTGACCGACATCCTCGCGCTGCAACCGGCAGCGAAGCACCGCGTATCGCGCAAGTGCGCTCCATGGCTGTCGGTGCTGGTGCTGGAAAGCGTGCTGCGCAGCCACTGCATGCGCGTGGGCATCATCGAGACATCCGGAAAGAAGCATCGCCTCGGCCAGGAACAGCCGAGCTTCAGCAGCCGAGGTCGCAGCGCCGTGATCTGCGAAGATGGCGAGCGCCCGCTGGCCGGCCGCGATCGCCTCGCTGAGCAGTCTGGCGGCCATGAGTACGTTGCCGCGATCGAGCAGGAGGATGCCCAACTCCTCGCCGTACGGTTGATAGTCGTGCTCCGCCTGGTCGTAGTACCGAAGGGCTGTGGGCACGTCGCCACGCTGCGCCGCGACCCAACCCAGGTCCTGCCGCGCGACAGCGGTGACCAGCGGAAGGTCGAGCCTCTGCGCCAGGCCCTCGGCTTGCTCTAGATCGCGCACCGCCTCGCGATATGAGCCGAGCTGACAATTCAGCACGCCACGATTCACCAATGAGCGGGCCAGGTTGAGCTCATCACCAGCGCGCCGACTGTGCGCGATGGCGCGTCCGAAGTGCGGAACGGCTTGGGTGTATTGGCCCTTTACCCACCAGATCAGCGCGCGCTGGTTGTGCAGCCGGCCCAGATCGCGGTCATTGCCGATCAGGCCGACTTCTGCGCGGTCGAGCTCCGCGAACGCGGCGGCCAGCCGCCCGTCCTGCGCGAACGAGAATGCCCGACTCAACCGAGCTTCGGCCTCGGCGTGTCGATCACCTGCTCGCCGTGCGTACCGGATGGAGCGGGTGAGGTGCGCGCGGGCCGAACCTGAGTCCTCGAAGAGGTGGGCCACCTGCCCGAGCGCCCGCTCGGCGACGGCGACTGCGACGTCATCCCTATGACGATGTGCATCCTGGACGACTGCGAGCGCCGACTCTCGAGCACTCTGCGGATTCGAGTGAGCGTTCTCCAGCGCGTACTCCGCACGTTGCCGCAGCGACTCGGGCGAGGTCAGTGGATGATCGGTACCACGCCCGCCGACCAGTGCGTCCCGAGCCACCGCGCGGCACCGCCCTACATGCCTAGTTGCGAAGAACCACGTGCTGCAAACCGTACATCGGGATGCTCAGCCCACCGTTGGGAATATTGACGACCGGTCCGGGCAGCTGCGCGGGCGGTGTTGCATCCGGCTGCAGTTGGGCCGGATCGGATTCGCGAACCTTCCGAGCGAGCAGAGCGGTAATCACAGCTGTCGAGAACGAGGTGCCCGTGCCGTACGCCCAAGCGTTCCAATCCGCCCGGCCGACCGTCAAGTCGGCCCACGCTCCAAGTAGCGGACCGGCGGGGGCTGCCACGGTGACCCAGTCACCGCGCCCACTGTAGGGCGCGAGCTGCCAGATCTCGTCGGTGCAGGTGGCTCCACCGACGCTCCACACCCTCGGATCGGCCGCCGGCCAGAACTTCTTGTCCCGCGTCGCAGGAACGGCGCCGAGGTTGCCGGCCGAGGCGACGAAGATCGGAAAAGGGCGGTTGTGCCGCCGCGCCCAGGCATGCGAGTAGTCGATCGCATGGCGGAGCACGAAAGGCGGTTGGTCATCCGCAGTCACGCAGCCCAGCGACAGGTTGATCAGCTGAGTGCCTGCTTCGACGAGGCGACACACCGCATCGTGGACAGCGAGGGCATCCCCCAGGCCGTCCGACGAGATAACCGTCTCCGCCTCGATAATCGCTCCGGGAGCGATCCGCTTGATCTGGCTAGCGACAAACGTGGCATGGCCGGTCATTCTTCCCGCTGAGCCGCGATCGAGTAGGTCACCGAACCGGGCCCGGTGGTAGAGGACCCCACCCGTGAGGTAACGGTGCTTGGTGAATGCACCATCTACTATGCCGATCCGAACGCCCGCGCCTCGCGCAGCATGACCCAAAGACGGGACTGATGGTCTCGGCAGCTCCTTGCCGGCTGGTGCGCGCTCGGGGGGCTTGGCGTCCGACGGAAGCACCTTCGGCGTGCCCTCGACGTCGTCCGACGGATCGTCGAATTCCATGACGTTGTGTGCGACGAGGCGGTTGCGTCCGAGTCTTCCCGCTAGATCGGCGTCCTTACTGAGCTCGTCGATCAGCCGGACCTGGTTGGCAGGTTGATCGAAGGGTTCGGGCAAGGTGAGCCGGGTGAGCCCGTAGGCGAGTCCGACCTCGATCGGCGTGACTCCGAATTCGGCGAGCTTGTGTAAGACCCGCTCTCGGTACGCGTCATCGACGATGAGCTGCCGTCGGTTGACCGCACCGCGATCCGGTTGCCGTTGCGCGGTCACGTTGTAGGGATGAATCCAATGCCGCCTCGTGTGCTCCATGTGCCCTCCCCAAAACAAAGCCAAGAAGATTAGTCGTAGCCGGCGTAACCGCCTACAGGCGAAACCAGTCGGTGGCCACCCGACCGGCCGGTGACTGGATTACGAGCCGCACGGTTCCCACCGGCGGATCAGCCAGTTCGTATTCGCCACCACCGAGTTCGAGCATCGGATATCGATTGTCAGTTGCCGTCACAACCGACACTGCCACTGGCTCCGCACCGTTGATGTGACAAGCCAAAAGGTCGGCACCGACGTCCAGCGAGATCGTGATGTCGTCGGCATAGAAGACAAGCTGGCGGCCGCTCGCGAGCGTGGATCCGCGAACCTCCAGCGGGTGGTCGAACAGCGAGTCGGACACCAACTCTGCGATGTCCCACGGATCGATCGCGCCGACACGATCTCGCGCCGAGCTAGCGGAGGCAAGCTCGCGCGCAGTGGGGGGCCCACCGACACCGCTCATGGCTTCTGCGAGCGCCTGCATGAGTTCGTCGTCTCGAGCTTCGCCGGCCGTCATTGCGAGTACTCCGAAGCTACGCCGAACATCGCAACCATCGATCGCGTTCCCCGCAGTCTCTGCAGCGCCCGCGCGCGTGTAGGACCGATACTTCCCTTCGGTATGTCGAGCCGCCGGCTGATCTCGTCATAGGAGACCGGCGGATCAGCCAGCAACATGATGAGCAGGTCGCGCTGTCTGTCGGGCAGTTCTGCCAGGCCCTCCCGTAACGCCTGCGCGCGCTGCTCGCGGAAAAGCGACTCCGTCGGATCGACGTCGACCGCTAGTGCCTCCCAGTCCCCGATCTCGCCGTGGCTATACGTGCGCTTCTGCATTCGAACCAGCGACAGACACTCATTGCGCGTCGTAGTGCTGATCCAGCCCGGCAGACACTGCGGATCGCGAATTCTGGTCAGCTGCTCGACCAGGCGAAGCCACACCGCTTGCGAAATGTCCTCGTTCTCGCTCGGGGAGAGTCGAAACGAACGAGAGATGCTCCGCACGAGCGGGATGAAGCGCTCGACCAGTCGGTCCCACGCTCGCTGGTCACCGGTTGCCGCGGCCGCAACCAGATCGACCAGCTCCGGACCGTCTGTCATGTCGTGTGCTCCGGACCAACAAGCTGTGGCGTCCGAGACGCGCATCTCTCCGAGCAGCCGCCCCCGCGGCGCCGCCTGTTCGGGTGCAATGCACGTTGGTGCGCAGATCATACTGCTGGGTCACCTCCACGCCTAGCGGTCACACGCGCGCACGTCGTTCGTTGTGCGCGCAATCGACCCGGTCTTCGCTGATCTGCTGGCAGGCGCACCTGCCGGAACATCCCTGCCTGACAGACGCGCCATCGCGGCGCGTGATACGCATCCGCGCCCTTCTCTCGCGTAGCGACCGCGCGGCACGGCGTGCGGGATGGTCAGCTGAGGCGGTCCGCGGTGTTCGTCGCCCTGGCCAAGAACGCGTGGCGGAATTGGATGGCGCCGCCGCTTGGTTGTAGGCCAATAATAGTTCTGGTCGTACAACTAACGTGAGGTCCTCGGTGCCCGAGCTGAGCGCGCGGCGCAAGCTGCTAGTCCTCGCCATCTGCTGCATGAGCCTGCTGCTGGTCGGCATGGACGTCACAATCGTCAACGTCGCGCTCCCGTCGATCCGGTCAGACCTGCACGCATCCCTGTCCGGCCTGCAATGGACGGTCGACGCCTACCTCGTGGTGTTGGCGAGCTTGCTCATCCTCGCCGGCTCGACCGGTGATCGCATCGGCCGCAAGCGCACCTTCCAGACCGGGCTGATTGTCTTCATCGCCGGCTCACTGCTGTGCAGCCTGGCTCCGGGGCTGGGCTGGCTGATCGCATTCCGAATGGTGCAGGGCGTCGGCGGCAGCATGCTCAACCCGATCGCCATGTCGATCATCACGAACGTCTTCACCGAACGCCGCGAGCGGGCCCGGGCCATCGGCGTGTGGGGCGGCGTGGTCGGGATCAGTATGGGCCTCGGGCCGATCGTCGGCGGCGCGCTCGTCGAGACGGTCAGCTGGCGGGCGATCTTCTGGATCAACGTGCCGATCGGTGTGGCCGCGCTCGTCCTCGTCGCGCTCTTCGTGCCCGAGTCGAAGGCCACCCGGGCGCGCCGGTTCGATCCGGTCGGCCAGTTGCTCGTCATGGTCGTCTTCGCCGCGGTGACCTACGCGATCATTGAAGCACCCCGGGTCGGCTGGCTCTCCGCGCAGACCTGCGGGCTCTTCGCCGCCGTGGCGCTGGGCCTGCTCGGCCTGCTCGCGTACGAGCCGCGCCGCGCCGACCCACTCATCGACCTGCGGTTCTTCCGCAGCGTCCCGTTCGCCGGCGCCACGGTGATCGCTATCTGTGCGTTCAGCGCGTTCAACGGCTTGCTGTTCCTGAGCACGCTGTACCTGCAGGACGTGCGCGCCCTCTCGCCACTGCGCGCGGGCCTCTTCCTGCTGCCCATGGCGGCCGTGACCTCCGTCGTCGCGCCGCTGTCCGGCCGGCTGGTCGCCGCTCGCGGGCCCCGGTTGCCGCTGTTCGTCGCCGGCACGGGGATGTGCGTCGGCGCCCTGGCGCTCACCCAGCTCAGCGCGCACACCGGGTACGGCTGGCTGCTGGCGAGCTACGTCGTCTTCGCCATCGGCTTCGGCATGGTCAATGCGCCGATCACCAACACCGCGGTGTCCGGCATGCCCAACGCGCAGGCCGGAGTGGCCGCGGCGATCGCCTCGACCAGCCGTCAGGTCGGCGCTGTGCTGGGCGTCGCCGTGGTCGGCTCGGTCATCAACGCCGGCATCCAGGGTTCCCTGGTGGATGGCCTTCCGGCGGCGAGCCACCCGGCCTGGTGGCTCATCGCCGGCTGCGGCGCGGCGGTCGTCGCCCTGGGTGCGATCACCACCGGACGGCGCGCGCAACGTACCGCGGCGCGCACCGCGGACCTCTTCGAGGACGAGCAGCCCGTCGCCCTGATGGGGAGCGTGCGGTGAGCACCCGGGCGAGGAGTCGCGTCGCCGACTCGGGGGGCAACGGCGTCGCGCGTCCGGACCCGGCCGCATTGGCGTGGGTCGCGATGCGCAGCCTGGTCACCGAGCGCTACGACCGGCGCGCGGATGTGGCGGCCGAACTCGGCATGAGCTTCATCCGGGCGAAGGCACTGCTGCGGCTGGCCCGGCAACCGATGACAATGCGCGACCTGGCCGCCGCGTTGTCGACGGACGCACCGTACGTCACGGTGGTCGTCGACGACCTGGAGCGTCGCGGTCTGGTCGCGCGCCGCACCGATCCCGACGACCGGCGCCGCAAGATCGTCGCCGCCACCGCCGCGGGACGGGCCGCGGCGCGCCGGGCCGAGCGCATTCTCGGCGAGCCACCGCCCGCGCTTCGCCGGCTGCCACGGGAGGATCTGGAGGCGCTCGACCGCATCGTCCGGGCGATCGTCGACGAGCGGTAGACGCACGGCACGGCACCCCGCCCAGTAGCCGCCCAGCGGCGGCCGCGCGGGCGCGATAGTGGTTATTCTGGGAGCCAGGGCCCGATAGGTCCTTTTTCAACGCACCCGATCGACGCGGGAGGCAGGTCGAGTCGGCCGACGCCGACCCGGCACGACGCATGCAGCCGACCAGCATCCTCGTCACCGCATCCGGACGGAACCGTCCGGGCATCCTCGGCGCGTTGCTCGCCGCGATGGCCGCCCACGACGTCGAGATCCTCGACCTCGAGCAGGTCGTCGTCCGCGACCGGCTGATGCTCGCCGCGCTGATCGACCTGCGCGGCGACACCGCCGCGCTGCGGAACTCAGTGACCCGGGCGGCCCAGGCGCTGGGCATGGACTGCGACGTCACGCTCGCCGACCGCGGCGGCGCGCGGCCCCGACGGGAATGGCCCGACCGCTGTCACGTCATCCTGCTCGGCCACCCGCTGCGTCCCGGCTCGATCAGCGACATTGCCGACCGCGTCGGCGAGGCCGGCGGCAGCATCGAGTCGATTACCCAGATCGCGACCGGTCCGGTGGGTGGTCTCGAGCTGATCGTCAACACCGCCGGCACAGCGGCGCTGTGCGCCGAACTGATCCGGGCCGCGCACGACACGGGGCTCGAGGTGGCCGTCCAGCCGGCCGGGTTACGCCGCAGGGCCAAGCGGATGGTCGTGCTCGACCTGGACTCGACGGTGCTCGCCGACGACCCGATCAGCCTGCTGGCACACCGCGCCGGCAACGGCGCGCAGGACGGGGAGATCGCCGCGCGTGCCGTGGCCGGCAAGCTGGACGCCGGCGCGGCGCTGCGGGCCCGGGTGGCGCTGCTCGCCGGCCTTGCCGCCGCGGAGCTGGCCGCGGCACGTGATCAGCTGCGCCCCGCGCTCGGCGCCGCCCGCTTCGTGCGTGCCCTCCGGTGGCTCGGCTACCGAGTCGGCTCGGTCAGCGGCGGATGCACCGCGTTCACCGACCGGTTCGTCACCGAGCTGGGCCTGGACGCCGCCGTCGCCAACCATTTCGAGATCCGCGACGGCCGGCTCACCGGCGCGCTGATCGATCCGGTGATCGACCGGCAGGGGAAGGCCCGCGCGCTGCAGCGGCTGGCCGGCCAGTTCGGTGTGCCGTTGCCGCAGACGGTGGCGGTCGGCGAGGGCGCCGACGACATCGACCTGCTCAGCGCGGCCGGGCTCGGCATCGCCGTCAATGCCAAGGCCGCGCGGCAAAGCGAGGTCGAGGCGTCCCAACGGCTGCCGTACTTCGACTCGGTGCTCTTCGTCCTGGGCCTCTGCCGGACCGAGGCCGACCGGGCCGGCCTAGCCGATCAGTGCGAGGACACCACCCGCTGATCGTGGCTCAGCGGGTGACGAGGCGCGTCGGGATCGCCGGCTCGCCGCGGGAGAGCTTCAACCCGTCCCAGGGCAGGCTCACCATCGCCGCACGCAGGTGCTCGCGGGACTCGTCCAGGCTCGGCCGGCCGTTCACCCGCTCGCCGGCCCGCAGCATCGGCCGTTGCAGCAGCCGATCACCGCCGCCGAGATCGGTGCTGTCGCCGGTCACGACGACCTCCTCGACGGCCGTGCCGGTCGGCTTGTAACTGCGATAGGACGTTTTCCGCCCGCCGTGGCTCTCCTTGTGCTCGGACCGCTTCGCGACCGGCCGGCCGTCGACCTCGACCAGCTTGTAGACCAGCCCGGCGGTCGGCGCGCCGGAGCCGGTGACGACCGCCGTGCCCGCCCCGTACGCGTCCACGGGGACGGCGGCGAGCGCGGCGATCGCGTACTCGTCGAGGTCGCCGCTCACGACGATCCTGGTGCCGGTTGCCCCGAGCGAGTCCAGCTGGGCGCGGGCCTGACGCGCCAAGACACGCAGATCACCGGAGTCGATGCGAATCGCGCCGAGCGACGGCCCCGCCGCTTCGACCGCCCGCTGGATGCCGCGCGTGATGTCGTAGGTGTCCACGAGCAGCGTCGTTCCGGTACCCGCAGCGCTCACTTGCGCCTTGAACGCCGCCGCCTCGTCGTCGTGCAGCAGCGTGAATGCGTGCGCGGCGGTGCCCGACGTCGGGATGCCGAACTCGGCGCCGGCGGCGAGGTTGGACGTCGACGCGAACCCAGCGAGGTAGGCGGCTCGCGCCGCGGCGACGGCCGCCCGCTCGTGGGTGCGGCGGGAGCCCATCTCGACGATCGGTCGCCCCTCGGCCGCGCTGACCATCCGGGCGGCCGCGGACGCGACCGCGGTGTCGTGGTTGAGGACCGACAGCGCCAGCGTCTCGAGGACGACGGCCTCGGCGAACGTGCCGCACACGGTGAGCATCGGCGAGTACGGGAAGTACAGCTCGCCCTCCGGATAGCCGTCGATGTCGCCGCGGAACCGATAGTCAGCGAGGAACGCCGCCGTGCGCTCGTCGATGACCCCGGCGCGCAGCAAGGACTGCGCGCTGTCGGCGTCGAGGGAGAACTCGGCGATCGCGTCGAGCAGCCGGCCGGTGCCGGCGACAACGCCGTAGCGGCGCCCGTCCGGCAGCCGCCGCCCGAACACTTCGAAGACGCAGTGCCGCTCGGCGGTGCCATCGCGCAGCGCCGAAGCGAGCATGGTGAACTCGTACTGGTCGGTGAGCAGGCCCGTAGTCACGAGCCGGCCTCCGGCGTGAGCACACAACTGGAGCGGAGCGACGGAGGTCGGCGGGCTAGCACTGTCATGCGCTGATCGTGTCAGGTCCGCGGTGGGGCACCATGGGGCTATGGCTGGCACGCTCACCCCGCAACGCGAGGAACAGCGACACGCCGACGTCGACGCCCGCCCCGAGGCCGATCACCCGTGGGTGACCATCGTCTGGGACGACCCGATCAATCTGATGAGCTACGTCACGCACGTGTTCATGAAGGTGTTCGGCTACTCCAAGCCGAAGGCGGAGAAGCTGATGCTCGACGTGCACCACCGCGGCCGCGCCGTCGTCTCGTCGGGCAGCCGCGAGCGGATGGAACTCGACGTCACGACGCTGCAGGGCTATGGCCTGTGGGCCACCCTGCAACAGGACCAGTGAGGGTCACCAGGCGGCGCGGACGGGTTAGGGTCAACCTCGCCGAGGCCGAGGTCGGCGTGCTCGCGGCGCTGTTCGACGACCTGGCGGTGGCGCTGGACACACTCGGCCCGGACGATCCGGTGCGGCAGCGCCTGTTCCCTGCCGGCCACCGCGACGACCCGGCCGCGGCAGCCGAGTTCCGCGAGCTGACCGAATCGGCCCTGCACCAGGGCAAGATCGAGCGAGTGGGCGCGTGTCGCGCCGAACTCCCATCCGGCGGCGGCAACCTCGAACTGGACCCGGAGTCGCTCGAGCGGTGGCTCACCGTCCTCAACGACCTGCGGCTGGCCCTGGGCACCCGGCTTGGCGTGACCGAGCAGGACGATCCGGACGTCGACCTGACCGACCCGGACTCGCAGACCCGTGCCGTCTACTACTGGCTCACCGCGATGCAGGACTCCATGGTGACGGCTGCCCCGCGCTGAGTCCGCGGCACGTGCACGCGCGCCGGTCGGTAGCCTGGCTGGCGTGCTGAGGATCGACCGGACTACCCACGAGGCGATCGTCAAGCACGCCCGCCGCGACCATCCCGACGAGGCGTGCGGCGTGGTCGCCGGCGCGGAGGGCAGCGACCGGGCGACCAGGTTCGTCGAGATGACCAACGCCGAGCGCTCCCCGACGTTCTACCGCTTCGACTCCGGCGAGCAGCTGCAGGTCTGGCGGGAGATGGACGAGCGCGGTGAGCAACCCGTGATCATCTACCACTCGCACACCGCGACCGAGGCCTACCCGTCGCGGACCGATGTCTCCTACGCCTGCGAGCCGGACGCGCACTACGTGCTGGTCTCCACGCGCGAGGAGGAGGCAACGGAGTTCCGCTCGTTCCGTATCGTCGGCGGCGAAGTGCGCGAGGAGCCCGTCGAGGTGGTCGACTCGTATGACTGACACGCTCATCGAACGGGTGCTGCTCGGCCACACCCGCGCCGACGTCGAGTACGACTGTCGCTGACCCTGCCATCACACGGAAGTCCGCCGCCGCCGTTCACGTTGCAGTCAGCACACCTTCACGACAGGAGCGACCACTTCATGGCCATCGAGGTCAAGATCCCCACCATCCTCCGCACCTACACCGGCGGCGCGAAGTCCGTCGAAGGCAAGGGCGACACGCTCTCCGCCCTCTTCGACGACCTGGACGCCAACCATCCCGGCCTGAAAGGCCGCCTGGTCACCGAGGACGGCGAGCTGCACCGGTTCGTCAATGTCTATGTCAACGACGAGGACGTGCGTTTCACCGGGTCGCTCGACACCGCGCTCTCTGACGGCGACGCGGTGACCATCCTCCCCGCGGTCGCCGGCGGATGAGGTACGCCTGCCTGCTGGAGGCGCTGGGCGACACGCCACTGGTCGGGCTGCCGCACCTGTCGCCGCGGTGGGACGGATCACCGCCGGTGCGGCTATGGGCCAAGCTGGAGGATCGCAACCCGACCGGGTCGATCAAGGACCGGGCCGCGTTGTACATGATCAACACGGCCGAGGCGGACGGCACCCTGCACCCCGGCTGCACGATCCTGGAGCCGACGTCCGGCAACACCGGCATCTCGCTGGCCATGGCGGCGAAGCTCAAAGGCTACGGCCTGGTCTGCGTCATGCCTGAGAACACGTCGGTCGAGCGGCGCCAGCTGCTGGAGATGTTCGGCGCGCGGATCATCTACTCGCCGGCTGCCGGCGGGTCGAACCAGGCGGTAGCGACCGCCAAGCAGCTGGCAGCCGAGAACCCGGACTGGGTGATGCTCTACCAGTACGGCAACCCGGCCAACGCCCAGGCGCACTACGAGACCACCGGCCCGGAGATCCTGCGCGACCTGCCGGAGATCACCCATCTGGTGGCCGGCCTGGGCACCACCGGCACGCTGATGGGGACCGGCCGGTACCTGCGCGAGAAGGTGCCGGACGTGCAGATCGTCGCCGCCGAACCGCGCTACGGCGAGCTGGTCTACGGGCTGCGCAATATCGACGAAGGGTTCGTGCCGGAGCTCTACGACGACGAGGTGTTGACGTCGCGGTTCTCGGTCACGTCGTATGACGCGCTGCGCCGGACGCGGGATCTCATCGAGCACGAGGGCATCTTCGCCGGGATCTCGTCGGGCGCGATCCTGCATGCCGCGCTGTCGATCGCCGACCGCGCCGCCGCGGCGGGGGAGCCCGCCGAGATCGCGTTCATCGTGGCCGACGGCGGCTGGAAGTACCTCTCGACGGGCGCGTACGAGGGCTCACTGCAGCACGCCGCCGAGCGGCTCGAGGGTCAGCTCTGGGCGTAGGGCCCGCGCCGCGGAACAGCCCCCGGGCGCTGTTGATGTTGGAGTAGTGGTCGAATATCGACCACTACTCCAACATCAACAGCCGGGTGGGGGGACGATGGTGGCGTGAAGGCTCGGCCGGTGGGCGTCCGCGCCAGGTGCGCCGTGGGTGCCGTGGTCGGGCTGCTCGCCGCCGGCGGCGCGGTGGGCGTGGGCGAGCTGGTCGCGGCGCTGGTCCGCCCGGCCGCCTCGCCGGTGATCGCGGTCGGCAACCGGTTCGTGCTGCTGACCCCGGAGCCGGTCAAGCAGTGGGCGATCCGCAACTTCGGCACGCACGACAAGGACGTGCTGCTGGCCGGCATCTACGTCGTCATCGCGCTGTTTGCGGTGGTGGTCGGCATCCTCGCCGTGCACCGGCTCTGGCTGGGCGTCGTCGGCACGGCGGTCTTCGGCGCGGTCGGCGTCTGGTCGGCGCTCACCGTCCCTGCCCGGCAGGCCGGCGACGCGGTGCCGTCCGTGCTGGCGGCGCTGGCGGGCGCAGTGATCCTGCGCGAGCTGGTGCGTGCGGCGAGCGAGCCCGAGTCGGCCCAGCTGGATGCGTCCCGGCGGCAGTTTTTGCAGGGCAGCGTCGCCACGGCGGGCCTGGCGCTGGCGGCGGGCTTCGGCGGACGCTACCTGCAGCGGCACCGCTTCTCCGCAGCGACGGCCCGGGCTGCGGTGGTGCTGCCGCCTGCCGCGCAGCCCGCGCCGCCGCTGCCCAACGGCGCCGACCTCGGCCGCAGCGCAGTGCCCTTCGACACCCCGAACGCGGCGTTCTACCGGGTCGACACCGCGCTCTCGATCCCGCAGGTCAACCCCACGACGTGGCGGCTGCGGGTGCACGGCATGGTCGAGCACGAGCTGAACCTGAGTTATCCCGAGCTGCTGGCCCGCCCGCTCGTCGAGCGTTGGATCACCCTGTGCTGCGTGTCCAACCCGGTCGGCGGTCCGCTGATCAGCACCAGCCGCTTCCTCGGCGTGCGGCTGGCCGACCTGCTCCGCGAGGCCGGGCTGCGCCCGGGCGCGGAGCAACTGCTCGCGACCTCCGTGGACGGGATGACGATCGGCGCGCCGGCGGCCGTGGTCATGGACGGCCGCGACGCGCTGCTCGCCGTCGGCATGAACGGCGAGCCGCTGACCGTCGAGCACGGCTTCCCGGTGCGGATGATCGTGCCCGGCCTGTACGGCTACGTCTCGGCGTGCAAGTGGATCGTCGACCTGCGCGCCACCAGCTACGCCGACGCGGCCTACTGGGTCGGCCAGGGCTGGACCAGCGACGGGCGGGTCGTGCTCGCCTCGCGGATCGACACGCCGACGCCGTCGCGTCCGATCATGGCCGGAACGACCGTGCCGATCGCCGGGGTCGCCTGGGACCAGCACGTCGGCGTCTCCAAGGTGGAGGTGCAGGTGGACGGCGGCGCGTGGCAGCCCGCTCGCCTGGCGCCCGTGCCGTCCGCCGACACCTGGCGGCAGTGGGTGCTGCCGTGGACCGTGACCTCGCCCGGCCAGCACACGCTGCGCGTTCGGGCCACCGACGCCCACGGACGGGTGCAGGACACCCGGCCACACGATCCCTACCCCGGCGCGGCGACCGGCCTGCACACGGTGACCGTGCACGCCCGGGCGGCATGAGATTTACGCTGGAACGGTGAGCGAGCCGGTACCGGCCAAGCGGCGGGCGATCAGCTGGGCCCGGGCCCTGCTGGTGATGGGCGTGTTCGTCGCGGTGCTCTACGCGGTGGAGCTGATCGACATGCTCAGCAACCACCGGCTCGACCAGCACGGACTCCAGCCGCGAGTCGTCTCCGGCCTGGTCGGCGTGGCCACCGCGCCGTTCCTGCACCACTCGTGGTGGCAGCTGGTGTCGATCACCGGCCCGTTCGTGCTGCTGGGCTGGGCGGTGCTCCTGTCCGGCTGGCGCACCTGGCTGATCGTCAGCGGGCTGGTCATGCTCCTCGGCGGACTCGCCGCGTGGCTCGTGGCCCCGTCCGGGGTGATCGTGGGCGTCGACGGGCTGGTCTTCGGGTGGCTCGGCTACCTGCTCGCCCGAGCGGTGTTCGCCCGGCGCGTCCTGTGGATCCTCGCCGCGGTGGCCGCCGCGTTCTTCTTCAGCGGGCTCTTCTCCGGGCTGCTGCCGACCATCGGCTCGCACAGCACGTGGCAGAGCAACGTCTGCGGCTTCGGGGCCGGTGTGCTGACGGGCTGGTTGCTGCACCGCCGGGCTGCACGGCGACGCGCGGCCGCGCCCGTATCCTGACCGGGTGCACCGGGCGCTGCGCATCGCCGATCCGTCCGCGCCGATCGGCATCTTCGACTCCGGCGTGGGCGGGCTTACCGTCGCGCGCGCCGTGCTGGACCAGTTGCCGCACGAATCGCTGCACTATGTCGGGGATACCGCGCACGGTCCGTACGGACCCAAGCCGATCGCCGACGTGCGCGGCTACGCGCTCGAGGTGATGGACGAACTGGTCGGCTCGAGGGTCAAAGCGCTGGTGATCGCGTGCAACAGCGCCAGCGCCGCGTGCCTGCGCGACGCGCGGGAGCGCTACGACATCCCGGTCGTCGAGGTGATCCTGCCGGCGGTGCGCCGCGCCGTCGCCGCCACCCGCAACGGCCGCGTCGGCGTCATCGGGACCGTGGCCACGATCACCAGCGGCGCGTACGGCGACGCGTTCGGCGCGGCGGCCGGCATCGAGGTGTTCAGCGCGGCCTGCCCGCGCTTCGCGGAGTTCGTCGAGCGGGGTGTGACGAGCGGGCGTCAGCTGCTCGGGCTCGCCGAGTCCTACCTGGCACCGCTCAACCGGGCCGGTGTCGACACGCTCGTGCTCGGCTGCACGCACTACCCGCTGCTGACCGGCCTGCTCTCGGTGGTGATGGGGGATTCGGTGACGTTGGTGTCCAGCGCGGAGGAGACCGCCAAGGACGTGTACCGGGTGCTGCTCGGCGCCGACCTGCTCCGCCCCGACGACGCCCCGCCACCGCAGCACGCGTTCCGCGCGACCGGCGCCGCCGAGCCGTTCGCCCGGCTGTCGCGCCGCTTCCTCGGCCCGGACGTCGCTGAACTCGCCGGAGCGCTGGTATGAACGTCACCGTCCTCGGCTGCTCCGGAAGCATGCCCGGACCGGACTCCCCGGCCTCCGGGTACCTCGTCGAGGCAGAGGGTTACCGCCTGGTGCTCGACCTGGGCAACGGGGCGTTCGGGGCGCTTCAGCGGCACGCGGCCCCGCACGAGGTCGACGCCATTGTGATCTCGCATCTGCATGCGGATCATTGCATCGACCTGACGGCCTACGTCGTCGCGCTACGCTACGCGCCGCAACGCCCGCAAGGCCGGATTCTGCTCATCGGCCCGTCCGGCACCCGCGACCGCATCGCCGCCGCCTACGACCCGCTGGCGCGCAAGCTGGGGCTGCACGAGCTGTTCGACTTCTCCACTCCGCGCAGCGGCGAGCTGGGCCCGTTCGCGGTGTCGTTCGCGCAGGTCAACCATCCGGTCCCGACGTTCGGCGTGCGGCTGACCTTCGGCGACCGCACGCTGGTCTACTCCGGCGACAGCGGCGAGAGCGACGCGCTGGTGTCGCTGGCGCACGGCGCTGATGTCCTGCTCTGCGAGGCGACGTTCGGCCCGGACGAGCCGTACGTGCCCGATCTGCACCTCACCGGCCGGCAGGCCGGCGAGGTGGCCAAGCGCGGCCACGTCCGCCGGCTGGTCGTCACGCACGTGCCGCCGTGGGGCTCGCGCGAGCTGGCGGTCGACGAGGCGTCGGCAGCCTTCGACGGGCCGGTCGACGCGGCCCAGCCCGACGCTTGGTTCGAGGTCTAGGCCAGCAGGCTGAGCCGCACGGCCCGCTGCGCGTTGTCGACGTTGGTGTCGACCAGGCAGATCGACTGCCACGTGCCCAGTTGCGGCCGGCCGTCCAGCACCGGGACGGTGACCGACGGGGCGACCAGCGCGGGCAGCACATGATCGCGGCCGTGGCCGGACGACCCGTGCCGGTGCCGCCACTGGTGCTCGCGGGGCAGCAGCTCGTCCAGCAGGGCCAGTAGGTCCTCGTCGCTGCCGGCACCGGTTTCCAGGATCGCGACGCCGGCGGTGGCGTGTGGCACGAACACGTTGAGCAGCCCGTCGCCCTGACCGGCCGTGAATCGCGCGCACTGCTCGGTGAGGTCGATGACTGTGGGCCGGGAGCCGGTGGTCACGGTGAACATTTCGGTACGCATCGCGTGACAGAGTAGAGCGGTGCAGATCGGGATCCTCGGGCCGCTGCAGGTGCGGGATGGCAGCGAGCATGAGGTCACCGGGTCCCGGCTGCGCACCCTGCTGATCCGCCTGGCCATGGACGCCGGGCGTCCGGTGAGCGCGGCCGCGCTCAGCGACGCCGTCTGGGGCGACCAGCCCCCCGCGGACGAGGCGAACGCGCTGCAGTCGCTGGTGTCGCGGCTGCGGCGGGCGCTCGGCGGCGGGCATCTGGTGGCGCAGTCGCCGGCCGGCTACCGGCTGGCCGTGCGGCCGGACGACGTCGACGCGCACCGTTTCGAACGCCTCGCCCGGGCGGGCGCCGCCGCGCTGCGCGGCGGTGACCACGACCGCGCCGCCGGGCTGCTCCGTGAGGCGCTCGCACTCTGGCGCGGCCCCGCGCTGGCCGATGCGGACGGAGCACCGTTCGCGGTGGCCACCGAGATCCGGCTCGCCGAGCTGCGGCTGGTCGCGACGATCGACCGCATCGAGGCCGACACCGCGATGGGTCGGGCGAACGAGGTCGTGGCCGAGCTCGAGGCGCTGGCCGAGGAGCATCCGCTCAACGAGCGGCTGACCGCGCAGCTGTTGGCGACCCTGTGCGCCGCAGGGCGGCCGGCCGACGCCCTTACGGCGTACGAGCGGCTGCGCACCAGGCTCGCTGACGAGCTCGGCGCCGACCCGTCCGCCGAGCTGCAGGCCCGGCACCTGGCCGTGCTGCGCGGCGAGGTAGGGCCGGTGCCACTACCGTCGCAGGCGCCGACGCGACGTACCAACCTGCCCGCGCAGCTCACCAGCTTCGTCGGCCGCGACGACGATGTGGCCCGCATCGCGAAGGTGCTCGGCGAGTCGCGGCTGGCCACGCTGGTCGGCCCGGGCGGCGCCGGCAAGACCCGGCTGGCGAGCGAGGCGGTGGCCGGGCTGGTCGACGCCATGCCGGACGGCATCTGGTTCGTCGCGCTGGCGTCGGTCGCCGACGCCGCGGACGTGCCGCAGACCGTGCTGAGCTCGCTCGGCCTGCGCGAGGCGTACCTGCTCGACCGGACGGAGCGGATCACGCCCCGCGACGCGCTGGGCCGGCTGCTGGAGAGCCTGCCGGGCAAAGAGCTGCTCCTCGTCCTGGACAACTGCGAGCACCTGATCGAGGCCTGCGCTCAGCTCGCCGGCCAGTTGCTCGCCGCCTGCCCGGACCTGCGCATCCTCGCCACCAGCCGGGAGCCGCTCGGCATCACCGGCGAGTCGCTCATCGCGGTCCCGCCGCTCGGCCAGCCGGTGCCCGGCGCCGATCCGGCCCAGGCGCTGCAGTACCCGGCGGTGCGGCTGTTCGCCGACCGGGCGGCTGCGGTGCGTCCCGACTTCGCGGTGGACCAGGCGAGCGTCGCGTCGGTGGTCGAGATCGTCCGCCGGCTGGACGGGCTGCCGCTGGCCATCGAACTCGCCGCGGCCCGGCTGCGGTCGCTGCCGGTGCACGAGATCGCCGCGCGCCTGTCGGACCGGTTCCGGCTGCTCACCGGAGGCAGTCGCACCGCCCTGCCGCGGCACCGCACGCTGCGTGCCGTCGTCGACTGGAGCTGGGAGCTGCTCACCCCCGCCGAGCGGCTGCTCGCCGAGCGGCTCGCCGTCTTTCCGGCCGGGGTAAGTGTCGCCAGCGCCGAGGCGATCTGCGCCGACGGCGCGCTGCCCGCGGAAGAGGTGCTCGACACGCTCAGTTCCCTGGTCGACAAGTCGCTGCTGCAGGAAGCCGGCGATGGCCGCTACCGGATGCTCGAGACGATCCGCGAGTACGGCGTCGAGCGGCTGGCCGAGTGCGGCGAGCTGGCGGGCGTGCGCCAGGCGCACGCGGGGTACTTCGCCGACCTGGTGCAGCAGGCGGAGCCGCACCTGCGCCGCGCCGACCAGCTGATCTGGATCAAGTTGCTCGGCGTGGAGCGCGACAACGTCCTGGCTGCGTTGCGCTTCTTCGCCGATACCGGGCAGGCACAGCCGACGCTCGAGCTCGCGGTTCGGATGGGCTGGTACTTCCTGATCAAGGGGTTGGACTCCGAGGCGCGGCCGTGGATGGAGATTGCCGCCGGCATGCCCGGCGAGGTCGACCCGGACCTGCGGCTGCTCGCCGAGTGCCTGCTGATCATCACAGCGACGGCCGGCGGCACGGCCGGCGCCGAGGAGGTCGAGGCCGGCGTACAACAAATGGCAGACTTTCTCGAACGCCTCGAGCGCGCGGACGTCCGCCGCTACCCGCTGCTCGCCCTGATGGGCGTGGTGATCGCCTTCTTCGGCGACTCGACAGTCGACGGCGGACAACTGGCCGACCGGGCGCTCGCCACCGGCGACCCGTGGGTGGCGGCCAGCGTGCGGATGTTCCTCGCCAATCTCGCCGAGAACGATGGCGACGTGGCAGGGATGCGCGCCGCCGCCGAGGCCGCGCACGCCGAGTTCGTGAAACTGGGCGAGCGCTGGGGCCTGGCCAGCTGCCTGCAGCTGCTCGGCCAGCTGGAGACGCTCGACGGCAACCTCGACGCCGCCCTCGCCGACTATCTGGAGGCACTGCGGCTGATCGGCGAGATCGGCGCCCGGGAAGACGAGGCGTGGCTGCACGTTCGGGTCGGCGACCTGCACGTCCGTCGTGGCGACCTGGCCGCCGCCGAGGCCAGCGTGCGCCGGGCCCGGGTGGTGAGCGAGGCGACCGGGTCGGCGCGCGAGGTGGCGTTCAGCGGCATCATGCTGGCCGAGATCGCCCGGCTGACCGGCGACCTGGCCGAGGCCCGGCGACTGCGCGACGAGGCGCTGGCCCGGATGGCGGCCCTTCCCCCGGCGCATCCGCTGGCGAGCCACGGCCTGGCGATGACCCTGGCCGCGGCGGCGAAGCTGGACCTGGCCGACGGTGCCGTGGCCGACGCGCGAGAGCGGCTCGCCGACGCATACCGAACGGCGCTGCGCACCAAGGACATGCCGGTGGTCGCCGGGGTCGGCGTCGTCGTCGCGCAACTGGCGTGGGCGCAGCGACGCCCGATCGACGGCGCCGAGGTGCTCGGGGCTGCCGCGCAGCTGCGCGGCAGCCCCGATCCGACGCACCCCGACATCCGCCGGCTCACCGGCGAGCTGCGCGCGGCGCTGGGTGAGGCCGCGTTCGACGCGGCCTACGCCCGGGGCCGCGCGCTCGACCGCGAGGCGGCGATGGCTCGGCTTTCCCCCTGACACACCCGATCGTGCAACTTCCCGGGTAACGCGGCAGGAAGTCGCACGATCGGAGAATTTCAGGTGCGGCGACGGTAGGCGCGCAGCGCGAGCGGGACGAACACCGTGAGCAGGACGGCCATCCAGAGCAGCGTCCAGCCGACGTGCGACGCGGTCGGCCCGCCGACCATCAGCCCGCGCACGGCAGCGGCGAGCTGGCTCATCGGGTTGACGTTCGCGAACGCCTGCAGCCAGCCGGGCATCGTGCTCGTCGAGACGTAGACGTTGCTGCCGAACGCCAGCGGGAAGATCAGCAGAAACATGATCCCCTGGACCGACCCGGCGGTGCGCGCCTTCATCCCGACGAACACCGAGATCCAGCAGAATGCCAGGGCGAACCCGATCGAGAGGCCGATCGCAGCCAGGGCGGCAGCTGCATTCGTCTCCACCCGGAACCCGAGGATGAAGCCGAACCCGACGTAGATCACGCAGAGAATCAGGTAGCGGAAGAAGTCCGCCAGCACCGCACCGACCAGGGGGGCCGACCGGGCGATCGGCAGCGACCGGAACCGGTCGAAGATGCCCTTCTCGATATCGGCGTTGAGGTTCTGGCCGAGCGCGACGCTACCCATCGCGATGCCTTGCGCGAGCAGGCCGGGTAGCAGGAACTGCAGGTAGTCGTGCCGCGATCCGCCGCCGAGCGCGCCGCCGAACACGTACACGAAAAGCAGCAGGAAGATGATCGGCTGGACCGTGACGTCGATCAGCTGCTCCGGCGTGCGCCAGGTCTTGATCAGGCTGCGCCGGGCCAGCGCGATGCTGTGCCGCAGCGACGGCCAGCGCCGGGTCGGCGCGCTGCTGTGTTGGGTCGGCGGTGCCGTCGGTGCCTCCAGAACGGTGGTCATGCTGCGGCCTGCTCACTCAGATCGGCGGTGCGGTGCCCGGTGAGGGTGAAGAACACCTCGTCCAGGCTGGGCAGGTGCAGGGACACCTCGGTGATCGAGATCCCCGCGGCGGCGAACCCGGCGAGCGCCGTGTAGAGCGCGGCCTCGCCGTCGACGGGGACGCTGACCCTGCCCTGGGCGAGGCGCTCCGGCTCGCCGCCGGAGACGCGGGCCAGGATCGCGGCCGCCTCGCCGACCCGGGACGGGTCGGTCGGGCGGACCTCGATGGTCTGGCCGCCCACGACCTGCTTGAGCCCCTCGGGCGTGTCGTGGGCGATCAGCGAGCCCTGGTCGATCACCGTGATCTCGTCGGCCAGCGCGTCGGCCTCGTCCAGGTACTGCGTGGTGAGCAGCACCGTCGACCCGTCGGAGACCAGGCTGCGCACCACGCCCCACATGTCCTCCCGCTTCGCGGGGTCCAGGCCCGTGGTCGGCTCGTCGAGGAAGATCACCGCCGGGCGCCCGACGAGCGACGCGGCCAGGTCTAGGCGCCGCCGCATGCCGCCGGAGTAGGTCTTGGCCATCCGGTCGGCCGCGTCGCCGAGGTCGAACCAGCGCAGCAGCTCGCGGGCGCGGGCCTTCGCCTCGCGGGTCGGCAAGTCGAGCAGCTGACCGATGAGCACGAGATTCTGCGTTCCGGTGAGGTCCTCGTCCACCGAGGCGTACTGGCCGGTGAGGCCGATGGTCTGGCGCACCTTGCGGGCATCGCGCACCACGTCGTACCCGCCGACGCGCGCACTGCCAGCGTCGGCGCGGATCAGCGTGCTGAGGATGCGCACCGCGGTGGTCTTGCCCGCGCCGTTCGGCCCGAGCACGCCGAGCACGGTGCCCGGCCGTACCGTCAGGTCGATTCCCTTCAGCGCCGTAGTGCCAGTAGTGGCGTTACCGAAGCGCTTGGTGAGGCCCTCTGCCTCGATCGCATAGTTCATGCCAGCGATGTTGGGGCCGGCACCTGGCAGGCGGCGCACGTGGCGCTGGCACGGGCTGGCACGGGCTGGCACCGCGCTGTCAGCCGCCGTCGTTACGCTCCAACGCATGCCCCGCCCAGACGGCCGCGCGCCCGACCAGCTTCGCCCGGTGACCATCACCCGGAGCTGGCAGAAGTATGCCGAGGGTTCCGCGCTGATCGAGTTCGGCGAAACGAAGGTGCTCTGCGCGGCGTCGGTGGTCACCGGCGTGCCCCGCTGGCGCAAGGGCAGCGGGCTGGGCTGGGTCACCGCCGAATACGCGATGCTGCCACGGGCCACGCTCACCCGCAACGACCGCGAATCGGTCAAGGGACGCATCGGCGGGCGCACGCACGAGATCTCGCGCCTGGTGGGGCGCTCACTGCGCGCCGCCATCGACCTGTCGGCGCTCGGCGAGAACTCGATCTCCATCGACTGCGACGTGCTGCAGGCCGACGGCGGCACCCGCACCGCGGCGATCACCGGCGGCTATGTCGCGCTGGTCGACGCGGTGCGGTGGCTGAGCACGCAGCATGCGCTGGCCCGCCCCGATCCGATCGTCAACTCGGTCTCGGCGGTATCCGTCGGCGTCATCGACGGCGAACCGCGCCTCGACCTGGCCTACGACGAGGACGTCCGGGCCGAGACCGACATGAACGTCGTGGTCACCGGCGGCGGCGAGTTCGTCGAGGTGCAGGGGACGGCCGAGGGGGCGCCGTTGCGTCGCCACGAGCTCGACGCGCTGCTCGACCTCGCCGTAGCCGGCTGCGCCCAGCTGGCCAAGCTGCAGTCCGAGGCGCTCAGCGGATGACTCGCCTGCTTCTGGCGACCCGCAACCGCAAGAAGCTGGCGGAGCTGCGCCGCATCGTCGCCGCACAGCTCGATGTCGAGGTGATCGACCTCGACGAGGTGCCCGGCTACGCCGAGGTGCCCGAGTCCGGCGCGACGTTCGCCGACAACGCGCTGCTCAAGGCCCGCGAGGCGGTCGCGCACACCGGGCTGATGAGCGTGGCCGACGACTCCGGGCTGGCTGTCGACGCGCTGAACGGCATGCCCGGCGTGCTCTCCGCACGCTGGGCCGGAGCCAGCCGCGACGACGCGGCGAACCTGCGCCTGCTGCTCGAGCAGGTGGCCGACGTGCCGGACGAGCGCCTAGGGGCGGCGTTCGTCTGCGCGGCCGCGCTCGTGACTCCCGCCGGGGCAGAGACGGTGGTCGAAGGGCGGATGCCCGGCCGACTGGTGCGCGAGGCCAGGGGCAGCAACGGATTCGGCTACGACCCGATCTTCGTCCCGGACGGCTACGAGCTGACCAGCGCCGAGCTGCCGAGCGATCAGAAGGACGCGATCAGTCACCGCGGCAAGGCGCTGCGGGCCCTGGTCCCGCACATCGCCGCCCTCGTCGGCTAGGGACCGGCGCTAGCTCGCCTCCGGGCTGGTCTCCGGGCTCGGCTCCGGCGGCGCGGAGGCGTCCATCTCCAGCTCGGCTAGGAACCGGTCGACGACCCGGCGCTGCGTGGCCTCGTTCTCGAGCTGCTCGCCGAGCACCCGCGCGGCCAGGTCGATCGCGATCTGGCCGACCTCCTGGCGCAGCTCGGCGAGGACCCGGCGGCGCTCGAACTCCAGCCGCTCCTCGGCGCGGCGGGTGACTTCCTCGGCCTGACCGCGCGCCTCCTCCTTCGCCGCGTCGATGACTTCCCGGCGCAGCCGCTCGGCCTCCTGCCGGGTGCGGTTGAGCTCGGCGCGAGCCTCGCGCGCCGCGGTCTTGTACTCCGCCTCGGCCCACTCCAGCCGTTCGCGGGCAGCCCGGACGTCCTCGAACTGCTTGCGGATCAGGTCTTGGCGCTGGCTCATCGAGCGCTGTACCGGCGGGACCACCCAGCGCCACAGCACCGCAAGGATGATCAGAAAGGCGATGACCTCGGCGATGAACGTGCCGTTCGGGATCAGGAAGTTCCCGGACGCCAGGGGAACGGTCTTGCTCATGACCAACTACTTACTTGCCGAGGACGAAGACGAAGTAGCCCATGAAGGCGAGGTTGATGAAGTACATCGCCTCCACGAGGCCGACCGTGATGTAGAAAAGGGTACTCAACCTGCCCTGTGCCTCCGGCTGGCGCGCGACGCCGGCGATGTACTGGCTGCCCGCCAAACCGTCACCGATGGCCGCGCCGATCGCGCCGCCGCCGAGGGCCAGTCCGCCACCGACCATTGCCCCGGCGAGCGTTACGGCGTGTTCGATAGTCGTTGCTGCCATCGAGTGACTCTCCCTTGGATGCTTGTGGCTTTCCGCTGCTGCGGCGAGGAGGCGGGCGTCGGGTAAGGCGCCGTCAGTGACCCTCCGCACTGACGGCGAAGCTGAAGTACACGATCGTCAACAAGCAGAAGATCAGCGCCTGGATGACGCCGATGAACATGTCGAACAGCTTCCACAGCACGGTCGGCAGCCAGAGCACGAACGACGGGAACAAGCCGATCAAGGCGATCATCAGCCCGCCCGCGAACAGGTTGCCGAACAGCCGTAGCGCGAGCGAGAGCGGCTTGGCGACCTCCTCGATCGCACGGAACGGGATCAGCCATCGCGGGGCTGCCATGAACGACTTGACATAGCCGGTCATCCCGCGCCGCCGGAACCCCATGACGTGCACCCAGACGATGACCAGCACGGCCATCGCCGCGGTCAGGTTGATGTCCGCGGTCGGCGACGGGAGCTTGTCCATCGTCGGGATGACCTCGACCCAGTTCGAGATCAGGATGAAGGCAAAAAGGGTGACTGCGAGGGGTACCACGAACGGCGCCGTCCGCAGCCCCATCGACGACTCCACCTGCTCCTCGACGTAGCGGACCAGGCCCTCGAAGGCGAGCTGCAGCTTGCCGGGAACCCCGTCGGTGATGGTGAAGCGCATCCACAGCCCGAGCGCGATCAGTACCGCGCCGGCGACGACCGTCGACAGCAGGGTGTCGCTGTTGATCGTCAGCCCGAAGACGGTGATCGTCGGGTGCTGGCCGACGTTGATCTCGGCGGCCAGGACGACGGGCGCGTTCATCCGTCCTCGCTCATCCCTGGCGCGCCTCGCGCGCGGCGACGCCGAGGGTCGCCACGACGGAGAGCAGCTGGTAGAAGGCCAGGCCCAGCAGCACGGTCCAGCCGTCGGGGCGCGCCACGACGGCGATCAGCAGCGCGAGGAGCGTGATCGCGCCCAGCCGGCGCATCGACCCGCCGATGACCATGCCCTTCGTGGGGCCGCCGGCGGGGCCACCGGGCGGACCACCGGCCGGACCACCGGCGGAGACCAGCCGCGCGGCCGCGCGCTCCGCGAGCAGCCCGTTGAGCGTGCCAAGGGCAAGTCCGACCGCGATGAAGACACCGATCAGGACGTGCTGCGCGATCGCCGCGATCACGATGGCCAGCGCGCCACAGGCCGCCGGCAGCACAAGGCTGCGCAGCAGCCGCAGCCGGGACCGGAGGGTCACCGGTGGCGGGGCCGGTGCGCTCGACATCGGCGGTCGTTCTCCTTCCGGGCAAGGTGGAAAGAGCTGACAGTCCCGTCACCGTACCAGCGCCGTCGCCGGGCCGTGCCGGACCCGCGAGTCGCGGTCAGAACAGGCGCTGGGACGGGTCGTCGGCACCGCGCAGGGCGTCGTAGTCGAGCACGAGGCAGGCGATGCCACGGTCCTCGGCGAGCACGCGGGCCTGCGGCTTGATCTCCTGTGCGGCGAGAACGCCGCGCACCGGCGCGAGCAGGGGGTCGCGATTGAGCAGGTCGAGGTAGCGGGTGAGCTGCTCCACGCCGTCGATCTCGCCGCGCCGCTTGATCTCGACGGCCACCGCCACGCCGTCCGGGTCGCGCGCCATGATGTCGACCGGCCCGATCGGCGTGGGGTACTCCCGGCGCACCAGCCGGTACCCCGCCCCGAGCGTATGGATGTGCTGGGCGAGCAGCGCCTGCAGGTGCGCCTCGACGCCGTCCTTCACCAGCCCGGGATCGACGCCGAGCTCGTGGGTGAAGTCGTGCAGGACCTCCTCGACGGTGATGATCAGTGCCTCGCCCACGCGGTTGGTCACCGTCCAGGTGCACTCCGCCGTGCTGAGTGTGCAGGGCGGGCTCATCCAGTTCAGCGGCTTGTAGGAGCCGCCGTCGGAGTGGACCAGCACCGAGCCGTCCGCCTTGATCACGAGCAGCCGGGTGGCCAGCGGCAGGTGCGCGGTGAGCCGGCCGACGTAGTCCACCGAGCAGCGGGCGATGACCAAGCGCACTCCGCGGAGGCTACCTTTGCCTGGTGCCGTCCATACCGACGATGCGCCTGAACACCGGCGCGGAGATGCCGATGCTCGGCTTCGGCGTCTTCCAGGTTCCCAACAACGCCACCGCTGCCGCTGTCGGGACCGCCCTGCGGGCCGGCTATCGCAGCATCGACACCGCGACGCTCTACCGCAACGAGGATCAGGTCGGCGCGGCTATCCGCGACTCCGGGATCTCACGCGACGAGCTGTTCGTCACCACCAAGGTCTGGAACACCGACCAGGGTTACGACCAGACGCTGCGCGCGTTCGACGTCAGCCTGGGCCGGCTCGAGATGGAGTTCGTCGACCTCTACCTGATCCACTGGCCGCTACCGGCGCGGGACCGCTACGTCGACACCTGGCGGGCGCTCGAGAAGCTCTACGCCGACGGGCGCGCGCGGGCGATCGGGGTGTCGAACTTCCAGATCGCGCACCTCGAACGGCTCCTCGGCGAGACCGGCGTGGTGCCCGCCGTGAACCAGGTGGAGCTGCATCCGTACCTGGCCCAGGGGGCGCTACGCGAGTACCAAGACGCGCACAGCATCGTCACCGAGGCGTGGTCGCCGATCGGGCGGGGCGGACCGTTGCTCGCCGACCCGGTCGTCACCGCGATCGCCGCCGACCACGGCAAGTCGTCCGCGCAGGTCGTGCTGCGCTGGCACGTCCAGAACCGCATCGTCGCGATTCCGCGCTCGGTCACGCCGTCGCGCATCGCCGAGAACATCGACATCTTCGACTTCGAGCTCACCGCCGACCAGATGGCCGCGCTGGACGGCCTGAACCGCGACGAGCGCATCGGCCCGGACCCCGACACGTTCAGCTGAGCACGACTTTGTCCCGCGGTGACACGCTGCGGCGCCCTGACAACGTGTCACAGCGGGGCAAAGTCGTCCGAGTGACGGCTCAGCGGCGGGCTTCGACGATCGCGTCGACCACCTCGGCGAGGACGCCGTCGATCGCGAAGTCCTTGGCGGTGAACACCCGGGCGACGCCGGCCTCGCGCAGCCGGGCCCCGTCCGCCCGCGGGATGATGCCGCCGACCACGACGGGCACGTCGGCGAGCCCCTCGGCGCGCAGCCCGGCGAGCACCTCGGGCACGACGGACAGGTGCGACCCCGAGAGCACCGACAGACCCACCACGTCGACGTCCTCCTCGACGGCCGCCGCGACGATCTGGGCCGGGGTCAGCCGGATGCCGGAGTAGATCACCTCGAAGCCGGCATCACGTGCGCGCACGGCGATCTGCTCCGCGCCGTTGGAGTGCCCGTCCAGGCCGGGCTTGCCGACCAGCAAGCGCAGCGGCCGGCCGAGCTCGGCCCCGACGGCCCGCACCCGCTCGCGCACCGCCGTCGACTCCGGCCCCGAATGCCCGCCGACTGCGCCCACCCCGGTGGGCGCGCGGTACTCGCCGAACACCTCGCGGAGCACGCCGGCCCACTCGCCGGTGGTCACGCCGACGCGAGCACAGGCCAACGACGGCTCCATCAGGTTCACGCCGGTCTTGGCGGCGTCGCGCAGCGCGCGCAGCGCCTGCTCGACGGTTGCCGCGTCGCGGCCGGCCCGCCACGCGCGGACGGCATCGACGGCGGCCTGCTCGGCGGCCGGGTCGACGGTGTGGATGGCGGCCTCGGCGTCGGCCAGCAGCGGGCTGGGCTCGGCCTCGGTGTAGCGGTTCAGCCCGACCACCACCGTCTCGCCGGACTCGACCCGCCGGCGGTGCTCGGCCAGCGAGGCGACCAGCGCGGACTTCAGGTACCCGGACTCGACCGCGGCCACCGCGCCGCCCATCCCGAGGACGTGCTCGATCTCCGCTCGGGCGCCGGACCCGATCTCGGCGGTCTTCGCCTCGACCACGTGCGAGCCGGCGAACAGATCGTCGTAGGCCAACAGGTCCGACTCGAAGGCGAGCACCTGCTGCATGCGCAGCGACCACTGCTGGTCCCACGGCCGGGGCAGGCCGAGCGCCTCGTTCCACGCGGGCAACTGCACGGCGCGAGCCCGGGCGTCGCGCGACGCGGTCACCGCGAGCATCTCGAGCAGGATGCGGTAGACGTTGTTCTCCGGCTGCGCCTCGGTGAGCCCGAGCGAGTTCACCTGCACGCCGTAGCGGAACCGCCGCTTCGCCGGATCGGCCACGCCGTAACGGTCGCGGGTGATCTCGTCCCAGAGCCGGCCGAACGCGCGCAGCTTGCACATCTCCTCGACGAAGCGCACGCCGGCGTTGACGAAGAACGAGATCCGCGCGACCACGTCGGGGAACGCGCCGGGCGCCACCTGTCCGGAGTCCCGCACCGAGTCCAGCACGGCGATCGCGGTGCAGATCGTGAAGGCGACCTCCTGCACCGGCGTGGCGCCGGCCTCCTGCAGGTGGTAGCTGCAGACGTTGATCGGATTCCACCGCGGCACCTTCACCACGGTGTAGGTGATCAGGTCGGTGATCAGGCGCAGCGACGGTCCCGGCGGGAACACGTAGGTGCCACGCGAGAGGTACTCCTTGATGATGTCGTTCTGCGTCGTGCCGGCGAGCTTGGCCCGGTCGGCGCCCTGTTCGTCGGCCACGGCCAGGTAGAGGGCCAGCAGCCACATCGCCGGAGCGTTGATCGTCATCGACGTGTTCATCTGCTCGAGCGGGATGCCGTCGAAGAGTGCACGCAGATCGCCGATGTGCGCGATCGGGACGCCGACCCTGCCGACTTCGCCGCGCGCCAGCTCGGCATCCGGGTCGTAGCCGGTCTGCGTCGGCAGGTCGAAGGCTACCGAGAGCCCGGTCTGGCCCTTGGCGAGGTTGCGCCGGTAGAGGGCGTTGGACTCGCTCGCCGACGAGTGGCCGGCGTACGTGCGCATCAGCCAGGGGGCGTCGCGGCGGTCGTCGGTCGGGTAGGGCATGGGCACCTCCGGCGGTTGCGCGGAGTCTACGAAGGTCCGGTGCGCGCCCGTGGACAACTGTGGCGGACTTCGCAGCGAAAGCTGGGCCGGGCTCAGGACGCCCAGATATCGGTGATCGGCGCCGCGGTAGCGCTTGCCCCGGCGTGGGGCAGGCCGAACGCGTCCTCGATCGTGCGCAGCATCCGGTAGTGGTCGATCCGCTCGGCATAGCGGCCGGGACGCACGCGGGCACCCACGATGATCGTCGGGATCTGGTTGCCCGCGCTGAAGTCGTCCTCGTCCCACGTGACGATCAGCACGCTGCGATGGGTCGACGCCCACTGGACGTAGCCGCCCAGCTGGTCGCGCAGCCACGAGTCGGCCTCGGCGATGGACCCGTCGTGCATGTCATGGTCGAGGTCGGGAATGGCGAAGGCGACGTTGGGCAGGCGCGTGTAGTCGCGCGGGAACGCGGTGAACGGCAGGCTGGCGGAGGCCGGAACGCCGGTGAAGTCGATCCACGGGCAGTGCTTGCGCGCGTACGACCCGCTGCTGCATCCGGTGTACCCGGGAGCGGGCAGGCCCTGCGCGTACCCGGCGAACGTGCGGCCGGCGGCGATCAGTTCGCCGCCGAGATTGGGCGCGCCGAACGTGTGCGGGCACGAGTCGTCGGTGACGCCCTGCGTCGAGCCGGAGAACAGTGCCAGGTAGTTCGGCTCGCTCGGGTGGGTGATCGCGAAGGACTGGGTGAACGACGCACCCGCTGCGGCCAGCGAGTTGAGGTAGGGCGCCTGCGGGTTGCCGATGACGTCGCTGTACGAGCGGTTCTCCATGACCACCACGACGATGTGCTCGGGGCCCTGTGCGGTGGTGCGCGGTGTGCTCGCCGGCGCCGCCGCAGTGTGTGCTGGGCCGGACCTCGTCGGGGACGCCGGCGATGAGCTGGAGCTCACCGGTGCCGGTGCCGAGTTGCTGCTGCGCACCGTCCCACTCTGCGAGCTGCAGGCCGACAGCGCCAGCACCATGACAACAAAGACCGCGACGCGCACGGTGCAAGTGTGGCTCGCCGCGGCGCGCCGGTTACCGTGGTCGCGAGCCCGACCCGATACCTGGGAGCCAGCACCCGACATGCGCATCACCGGCCTCGGCCACGCCAGCGTGTTCATCGAGACCGCCCACGGCAGCATCCTCACCGACCCCTGGGTGAACCCGGCGTACTTCGGGTCATGGTTCCCGTTCCCGGACAACTCGCAGCTGGACTGGGACCGCTTCGGGCACGCCGACTACCTGTTCGTCAGCCACCTGCACCACGACCACTTCGATCCCGAGCAGCTGCGCCGCCACGTCCACAAGGACGCGACCGTGCTGCTGCCCGAGTACCCGACCAGCGAACTCGAGGACGCGCTGCGCGAGATCGGCTTCCACCGGTTCGTCGCGCCGGCGTCCGGCGAGATGGTCGAGGTGGACGGGCTGCAGGTCATGATCCAGGCGCTGGTCTCCCCGACGGACGGACCGATCGGCGACTCGTCGCTGTGGGTTAGCGACGGGTCGGCTCGGCTGCTGAACCAGAACGACGCCCGGCCCGCGGAACTGAGCGCCTTCACCGGGCTCGGGCCGGTGGACGCCTACCTGATCCAATTCTCCGGCGCGATCTGGTTCCCGATGGTCTACGAGCTTCCCAAGCGGGCCAAGCAGGCCCTCGGCGCGCAGAAGCGGGCGCGGCAGTTCGACCGCACGCTGCGCTACATCGAGGAGCTGGGCGCGCGCTACGTCTTCCCGACCGCGGGGCCGCCGTGCTTCCTGGACGAGGAGCTGTGGGGGTTCAACGACATCTTCGGCGACGAGTCGAACATCTTCCCCGACCAGCAGGTGTACCTGGCCTGGCTGGGCGAGCACGGCCATGACGAGGGGCGGCTGCTGCTGCCGGGCTCGGTCGCCTCGCTCGCCGAGCCGGGCTGCCCGGTCGAGCATCCGTGCGACCCGGCGACGGTCTTCGCCGACAAACCGGCGTACCTGCGGGCCTACCAGGCTCGCCGGCAGCCGGCCGTCGAGGCGCAGAAGAGCACGTGGGCCCGGCCGGACCTCGACGTGCTGGGGGCGATCAAGGACTGGTTCGCCCCGCTGCTCGCCGAGGCCGACCACATGGCCGCCGGCATCAACGGAGCGATCCGCTTCACCGCCGAAGACGGCGAGCGCGGCGATCTGGACTTCCTGCTCGACTTCGTCGCCCGCGAGGTGCGCGAGTACGGCGGGGAGAAGGTGCGCTACCGGTTCTGCACCCGCCGGGCGTACCTGGAAAAGCTCGTGGCAGACCATGAGATCGACTGGGTCAACTCGCTGTTTCTCTCCTGCCGGTTCTCGGCGACCCGGATCGGCCCGTACAACGAGTTCATCTACGTCTTCTTCAAGTGCCTGTCCGAGGAGCGGCTCAACTACGCCGAGGGCTGGTTCGCCGAGCAGAACGCCGCCGAGGCGGCCGAGACCATCGTTCTCGACGGCTGGGAGATGCAGCACCGCTGCCCGCACCTGAAGGCCGACCTGTCGCGCTTCGGACAGATCGATAACACTGACAGCGACGGCGCGCTCTTGACCTGCCAGATGCACGGCTGGAAGTGGCGCCTCGCCGACGGGAAATGCCTGACCAGCGTCGGCCACGACCTGCGCTGCGCGCCCGCTGAAGATGTCGGTGCCCCGCCCACGTGATCATGTCCCCTTGAGCGGTCACCCGCGGCGGGGCAACGGGTCCTGATCACACGATCGTCTCGACGACGGCCGGCGGTGGGGCCGGAGGGATTCGAACCCTCACTGCAACGACCCTAAATCGTTCGCCTCTGCCGTTGGGCTACGGCCCCGTGTCGAGCAGCCTACGTGCGGGCCACCGTGTCGAGGGCGAACTCGGCGTCAGAGGCCGAGGTCGCGGCGCAGCTTGGCGACGTGGCCGGTGGCCTTGACGTTGTACTGGGCCTGCTCGATCCGGCCATCACCGTCCACGACGAACGTCGAGCGGAGCACGCCGGTGACCGTCTTGCCGTACATCGTCTTCTCGCCGAACGCGCCGTAGGCTTGGTGAACGGCGAGATCGGGGTCGGACAGCAGGGGGAACGTCAGCGCGTCGCGGTCGCGGAACTTCGCGAGCTGCTCGGGACGGTCCTTGGAGATGCCCACAACGGCGATACCCGCAGCAGCGAGCGAGTCGAGGCTGTCGCGGAAGTCGCATGCCTGTGTGGTGCAGCCCGGGGTCATCGCGGCCGGGTAGAAGTAGACGATCGCTCGGCGGCCGCGGTAGTCGGCCAGCGAGACCTCCTTGCCGTCGGCGTCGGGCAGGGCGAACTCGGGCGCGGTGTCGCCCGGCGACAGGCGGGTCATGGGCCCAACCTAGCCGTTAGGCTCTGCCCGGCCGTTAGGCTCTGCGCGGAGCACCGCATATCGGACCGCACATCGGAAGGAGCCCGGCGTGGCCCAGCGGACGGCCGACGACGTCCAGCGCGAGGTCGAACAGGCCCGCGCGTCGCTGGCGGTGACCATCGACCAGCTTGCCGAGCGGGTCAACCCCAGGCGACTCGCTAACCGGGCCAAGGAGCAGCTGATCGCGCGTGCGCAGACCCCTGCCGGCAGGGCGGTCATCGGCGCCGGAGGGGCGCTCGTGCTGCTATTGGTCATCCGCCGATCGCGCCGACGCCGTCGCGCCCGCCGCGGCCAGCCGATCCGGTAGGAGACCACGCCGTGCCATTTCGCCTGACGCCGCGAGACAACGCGTTCTATCAGATGTTCACCGAGGCCGGGCGCAACGTCGCGGTCGCGGCCGACGTGCTCGGCGGCCTGATGGACCCCGACGCGAACGCAGAGCTGATCGCCAAGGACCTACGCGAGCGCGAGCATATCGGCGACGACGTGACGCACCGCATCCTGCGCCAGCTCAACACCAGCTTCGTCACACCGTTCGACCGCGAGGACATCTACCGCCTCGCCGGCGCGCTCGACGACGTCATCGACGCGATGGAGGCGGCTGCCGACTTCGTCGCGCTCACCGGACTCACCCGGCTACCGCTGCTGATGGGCGAGCAGATCGCCCTGCTGCGCCGCTCGGCCACCGAGACCGCCGAGGCGATGGCCCGGCTGCGCACCCTCAAGGACCTCGAGCCGTACTGGATCGAGGTCAACCGGCTGGAGAACGAGGCGGACCGGGTCTACCGCAAGCTGCTCTCCAAGCTGTTCAGCGGCGAGTACAAGGCGCTGGAGATGGTGAAGCTCCGCGAGGTCGCCGACCAGCTGGAAGAGGCCGCTGACGCGCTCGAACACGTGGCCAACGCGGTCGAGACGATCGCCGTCAAGGAGTCCTGACTTGACCGAGCGAGCATTGCACTCTGCGGCTGGCGCCGCTGCGGGACCAGTGCGCAACGAGCGAGCGATGACCGCTCGCGCGAAGAGGCAATGAATTGAGCATGACTGCCCTGGTCGTCCTGATCATCATCGTGGCGCTGGGCTTCAACTACACGAACGGATTCCACGACGCAGCGAACGCGATCGCGACCTCGATCTCGACGAAGGCGCTGACACCGCGGGTAGCGCTCGGCATGGCCGCGGTCATGAACGTCGTAGGCGCGCTGATCTCGACGAAGGTCGCGTTGACCGTCGGGCAGGGCATCATCGACACGCCGAGCGGACGTGGCGGGCTGATCGTCATCCTGGCCGCGCTGCTCGGGGCCATCGCGTGGAACCTCGGCACCTGGTACTTCGGGCTGCCGTCCTCGTCCTCACACGCGCTGATCGGCGGGCTGGTCGGCGCCGCGCTCGCCGGGTCGATCGGCGTCAAGTGGGGCGGCGTGATCGGCAAGGTCGTCGTGCCGATGGTGGTCTCGCCGCTTGTCGGGCTCGCCGCCGGCTACCTGTTCATGCTCGCCGTGCTGTGGACGTTCCGCAACGTGCACGCCGGGCGGGCCATCCGCGGCTTCCGCTGGGCGCAGATCGTCTCCGCCGCGGCGATGGCGTTCGGCCACGGCACCCAGGACGCGCAGAAGACGATGGGTGTGATGGCGCTGACCCTGGTCGTCGCGGGAGACCTGGGCCCGCACGGAGGAATCCCGCTGTGGGTGATCCTGACCGCCGCAGCGGCCATCTCGGCGGGGACGTACTCGGGCGGCTGGCGGATCATGCGCACCCTCGGCCGGCGCATCTACGCGCTGTCCCCGTCGAGCGGGTTCGCGGCGCAGACCGTGTCAAGCGCGATCATGCTCGGTGCGGCCGGGCTCGGACTGCCCGTCTCCACGACGCACGTGATCACCTCGTCGATCATGGGCGTCGGCGCAACCCGGCGGCTGTCCGCGGTGCGCTGGGGCGTCGCGGGCAACATCGTCAGCGCCTGGGTGCTGACGCTTCCGGCGGCCGGCGCCGTCGCCGCGCTGATCTGGTTGATCCTGCACCTGCTGATCGGCTGAACGGCTGACCGGGCTGGTCGTCAGACGCTCAGCCCACTCAATGCTTGCGCTCAGGTCTCGGTCATCTTGCCAGGGCTCACTTGGTGCAAGAGACGACGAGAAGACGACGAGCATCGGAGCAGGTATGGACGAGGCGACACCCGGACAGGACCACCCCGGGCAGGGCCAGCCGGGACAGGGCCAGCCAGGACAGGGCCAGCCAGGGCACGGAGCGGCCGGCCAGGGGTGGGACCCGACGTGGTACGCCGCGCAGGATCAGTGGCACGGCCCCATGTGGCAGGACGCGCACGGTCAGTGGCACAGCCCGGCGTGGCAGGACGCGCAGGGTCACTGGCACACCCAGCCGTGGCCCGCGTCCGCCCCGGGTTGGGCGCCTGCACCGCCCCCGGCGCCGCGCCCGCGCCGCCGGACCGGGTTGGTCCTCGGCGGCCTGGTGGGCGGGGTCGCGGCGATCGTCGGCATCGGCCTTGCCGTGAACTCGGCGACCGCCGGCAGCGGTAGCGAGCAGGCTGCGCTGCCGTCCAGCGGACAGGCGGGCGATTCGGGCAGCGGCCAGTCGGGCAGCGGCCAGTCGGGCAGCGGTTCCGGCAACGGACAGTCCGGCGGATCGGTGCCGCAGAACCAGGCCGCGACGACTGGGTTGGCCACCGCGCAGCAGCAGGTCGGCGTGGTCGACATCGACACCGTGCTGAAGTACCAGGACGCGCGGGCTGCAGCCACCGGCATGATCCTCACCTCGTCAGGCGAGGTGCTCACCAACAATCACGTCGTCGACGGCTCGACGAGCATCACGGTCACGGTCGTCAGCACCGGCCGGACCTACTCGGCCACGGTGGTCGGCACCGACCCGACGGCCGACGTCGCGGTCATTCAACTCAAGGGCGCATCCGGCCTGCAGACGGTCAAGACCGACAGCTCGGTCCCGTCCGTCGGTGCCAAGGTGACCGGCGTCGGGAACGCGGGCGGCGCGGGCGGCACCCCGAGCGCGGCCACCGGCCAGGTGCTCGCGACCGGCCAGACCATCACCGCGAGCGACGAGAACGGCTCCAACGCCGAGACGCTGAACGACCTGATCGAGACCAACGCGCCGATCGCCGCCGGTGACTCCGGCGGTCCGCTCTACGACGCGCAGGGCAAGGTCGTGGGGATGGACACCGCGGCGTCGACGTCCGGCTCGGGCGGCGGCTACGGGCGCTGGCAGGCCCCGCAGGACGCGACGGCCAACACCGCCTACGCCATCCCGATCAAGGATGCGCTCACGGTCGCCAAGCGGATCGAGTCCGGTGAGCAGTCCAGCGCCATCCACCAGGGATACCCGGGCTTCCTGGGCGTCGAGCTGCAGGCGGCCTCGAGCTACTCCGCTACCGCCGGTGCGCAGATCGCCGACGTCGTGGCGGGCGGTCCGGCCGAGGCCGCGGGCCTGCAGGCCGGTGACGTGATCACGGCGGTCAATGGCCACCAGATCAGCTCGGCGGACGACCTCAGCTCGGCCCTCTCCGGGGACCGCCCCGGCGAGCAGGTCTCGGTGACCTGGACGAGCAGCGCCGACGGCCAGTCGCACACCGCCACGATCACCCTGGCCACCGGCCCGGCGGACTGACCCGGCAACCACCCGAACCGGCCCGCGCGCCCCGCTACTTGCCGCCGATGTGCGCCCGTAGCGGGGCGTGCTTCGTCGTCGCCTCGTGCGCCATCTCGGCGAGGGTCATGAACATCAGCCCGAACACCGACGCCACCGGAACATGATTGACGATCACGTCGCCGACGCCCGGGGCGAGATGCTCGAGCAGGTGCGCGCCGGGCGAGTCACCCAGCTCGACCGGCCCCTCATCGGTGCGGGCGGTGATCGAGTCACCCTCCAGGTGCCAGCCGTGCACGGTGTAAGTGGGGCCGCCCTCCGAGAGCAGCAACGCGTCGCCGGTCGCCAGGACCGATGCCTTGGGGGTGACCAGCAACAGCAGCGGCTGATCCTCAGCCACGAACCCGCGCAGGATCCGCGCGTGATCGTGCGTCGCGTCCGCCTGAGCGACGATGCCCAGCGCGTGCTCGCGGGTGGTCCGGCACAGCGACGACGCGCGGCGGGCCTGCTCCTCGGCGCGGATCGCCGAGCCGAGCTCCCAGTGGGCTTTCGGCAGCCGGAGCACCTGCAGGGCCGAGATGTCCAGGTGCCGTGCGGCCCAGGCCAGCCCCAGCGTGACCGTGGCCCGGTCGGCCATCACCCGGTCGGTGATGTAGGCGGCGCGCCAGCGGCGGAAGCGCGTCAGCTCGTTCGTCGCCGGCTGACCGGGCTGGAACGGCGTGGCGTGGAACCGCCAGTCGCGGATCTTTCCCTTCTCGTCGCGGACCGCCTCGACGTGCTCGGCGAGATCGTCGGGGACCTCTTCCGGGCACGGCGTGGAGTTGATGCAGAGGTGGACCATGCACAGCCCGTCCCCGGCGAGAAAGCCGGCGGTCAGCGGCTCGTCCTGAGTGATGTACATGCGGTGACTTCCCTTCCTCTCTGCCGATCGTGCCGCAGCGCGCTCCCGCGGACCAGTCCCGGCTCGTCCGGACCCTCGCGGCCTCAGCCAGCCTCCACCCCGCGGACGGCGAGCGCCACCGCGCGATGCGAGAGCTCGACCAGCACCGCGCCGGCGCCGCCGACGACGGCCGCGATCGCGAGCCGTAACGGCGTCACGTCGAGCAGGAAGACGCCGTGCCCGAGCGGCGGGATCGCGACGATGAGGACGACGATCCCGGCCATCGCCACGACCAGCGCCAGCTTCCACCCCGCGAGCGGCCGGGCCAGAACGAGCAGCACGTACAGCGAGATGATCAGAACGACCAGCGTGGCGGTGGTGCGCGCTTCGTCGGTCCGTGCGCCGGCCTCCAGCAGCCGGGTGGCCCGGTACCCCACATAGGCGGCGGCGCCGATCACCACCCCGGTGGGGATCGCGAAGCGGAGCACGCGCCGCAGGAATCCCGGGATGTAGCGACGTCGGTTGGGCCCGAGCGCGAGCACGAAGCCGGGGATGCCGATCGTCACCGACGAGATCAGCGTGAGCTGGATGGGCGCGAGCGGATAGGCGGCCAGCGTGACGGCGGTGACCAGCGCCAGCACGAGCGAGTAGATGTTCTTGACCAGGAACAGGTTCGCGGCACGCTCGATATTGGCGATCACCCGCCGCCCCTCGGCCACCACATCGGGCAGGTGCGCGAACCGCCCGTCGAGCAGCACGATCTGCGCCACCGCACGGGTGGCCGGCGACCCGTTGCCCATGGCCACCCCGATGTCGGCGTCCTTGAGGGCGAGCGCGTCGTTGATACCGTCGCCGGTCATGGCGACGACGTGACCGCGGCGCTGCAGCGCGGCTACGACGGCGCGTTTCTGGTGCGGGGAGACCCGGCCGAACACGCTTTGCTCCTCCAGGACGTCCGCCAGTTCGTCGATGTCGTCGGGCAGCCCGCGCGCGTCGGTGGCGTCGGCCGCGCCGCGCACGCCCGGCAGCCCGACGGCCTCGGCGACGGCGCCGACCGTGCGCGGGTTGTCGCCGGAGATCACCTTGAGGGCGACGCCCTGTTCGGTGAAGAAGCGCAGCGTCTGCGCGGCATCCTCGCGGATGCGCTCGGCGAGCACGACCAGCGCTGCAGGGCGGAGCCCGTCGGGTAGCCGGGCGTCGCCATCGACCTGCGGTGGCGGCTGGTGCGCGTGCGCGAGCAGCAGCACGCGGCGACCCTCTGCGGCGAGTGTGTCCGCAGCTGCCCGCGCCCGTTCTCGGATCTCCCCGGACGGGTCGGGGAGCACCATCTCCGGCGCGCCGAGCACCCAGCTGCCGTGGCCGTCCGCGGTGACGGCCGACCACTTGCGAGCCGACGAGAACGGCACCGCACCGCTCGCCTGCCAGCCCGAGGGCGGGAAGGCATCGGCCAGCGCGGCGGCAGTGGCATTCGCCTCGCCGGCGGACGAGAGCAGGCCCAGCGCGTGGCGGACCCCGGCGTCGTCGGCGCCGTCGAGCAGCCGCAGCTCGGCGAACTGCACGTCACCGTGCGTGAGTGTCCCGGTCTTGTCGAGGCAGACCACGTCGACGCGCGCAAGCCCCTCGACCGCAGGCAGCTCCTGCACCAGTGTCTGCTTGCGGGCGAGCGTCAGCGTGGCCAGCATGAACGCCAGGCTGGTGAGCAGCACCAGTCCTTCTGGCACCATCCCGACCAGGGCGGCGACCGTACCGGTGACCGCGTCTTGCCAGCCGTGGTTCTCCGAGCTGGCGAACTGACTCCATAACAGGATCGGGCCGACGACCAGCAGCATGACGGAGATCCAACGCAGCAGCCGGTTCGTCCCGGCCACCAGCTCGGAACGGGCGACGGTGAACCGCCGGGCCTCGGCGGCCAGCCGCGTCGCGTACGCGTCCGCCCCCACCGCAGTGGCCTGGAACCGGCCCTGCCCCGCGACGACGATCGATCCGGAGCGCACCTCGTCACCGGGCAGTTTCGCGATCGGGTCGGACTCGCCGGTCAGCAACGACTCGTCGATCTCGAGACCGCCCGAGTCGTGGACCAGCCCGTCGGCCGGCACCTGGTCACCGGCCCGGACCTCGAGCAGGTCGTCAGCCACCACGCCGGCGACCTCGATCTCGCTCTCGGTGCCGCCACGAACCACCCGGGCGCGCGGCGCGTTCAGCACGGCCAACCGGTCGAGGGTCCGTTTCGCCCGCACTTCCTGGACGATGCCGATCGCCGAGTTGGCGACGATCACCAGGCCGAACAGGCCATTCTGCCAGCGCCCGGTGGCGACGATCACGACGAACAGCGTCAAGAGCAGGCCGTTGAAGACCGTGAAGACGTTCGCCCGGACGATCTCCCCCAGCGTGCGGCTGGAGCGAATTTCGACGGCGTTAGTGCGTCCCGCGGCGATTCGCTCGGCGACCTCGGCGTCGGTCAGTCCTGACGACGGTGTCGGCAACGTGGCGGCCGCGGCAGTGAGGGCTCGCTCACTGGGTTCGCTCATGGTCGCTCACGGGCTCCGGACGATATGACGCGGGCGGTGCCCTGCCAGTCTGACAGGGCACCGCCCGCGGGAAATGTCAGGAGCTAGTGGCGGTGGCGGGGCGCGCCTGCTGTTTCTTCGCCGGGCGCCTGCCCCGCGCGGCCTTGGCCGCGGCCTTTTTCGCCGGCCGCCCGGCGCGGCCGCTGCGCGACACCGCCTTGCGTGCCGTCGCTTGCCGCGGCCCGGCTGCGGGCGCTGCACCGTCGGTGCCGCCCTGCGCGGCCTGGTAGGCCTCGATCACCGAGTTGGAAATGCGTCCCCGTTCGGCGACCGTGTGCCCGTTGGCGATTGCCCACGCGCGTACGGCGGCGAGGTCGGTGCGCGACCGGTTGCGTCGCGACGACGGCTTCCTCGCGGCAACGGCTCGAGATCCTCGGCCGGAACGTGCCGGCGAAACTCGCCGCGCTGCCGCGACGAAACGCGCCAGCGCCTGCTCGAGTGCTTGCACGTTCTGCGCGCTCAGGTCGATCTCGTATGCGACGCCGTCCCAGGCGAAGCGGACGGTGCGATCGGCATCTGATCCGTCGATGTCGTCGCGTAACTTGGTGATCGTCTCTGTGGCCATTGCCAGCCAGTCCTTTCGAAGCATTTCCTCGGTCGCCCGCGCCGAGGCTCGATATCGCGGGCAAGTATATAGCCGAAATCAGCGTCTGATCTCGTCATCGGCCAGGGAAATGCATCCGGTCGCGCCGCGCCATACGCTTTGACCCAGTTGCGCGCGCCCTGGCGCGTTGCCTAGACATGCAGTGATCATGGCGTCACCATGTCATCACGAGGTCCGTACAGCGGATGCATATGGCTTGGAGGTACCGGATGGATCCCCGCAAACTCATTGCCGAGGCGCTCGGCACGGCCTGCCTGGTATTCGTCGGTGTCGGCACGGCCACTCTGTGCTTCGGTTTCCTGCTCACCGGCTCCAGTCGGTCGGCCGGCATTATGACCACGGCACTCGCGTTCGGGCTGGTGTTGCTGATCCTCGCCTACGGCTTGGGACCGATTTCCGGCTGCCACATCAATCCGGCTGTCACGATGGGTTTCCTCGTCGCGCGCCGAATCAGCCTCCTCGATGCGGTCGGATATTGGGTCGCGCAGGTCGTCGGGGGCATCATCGGCGCCGGTGTGCTGCGAGCGATGTTCGCCGGCGCGCAGGGGTACTCGACCGGCAAGCAGGGCCTGGGCACCGACGGCTACGGCAGCCAGTCGATGATCCACCTCAACGCGGCCGGCGCGTTCCTCGGCGAGGGGGTGCTCACGTTCCTTTTCGTGCTGGTGGTCCTCGCAGTGACGCGCCGGACGGCGTGGCCGCAGCTCGGCGGCGTGGCGATCGGGCTCGCACTAGGGACGGTGCACCTGGCCGGGATCGGGCTCACCGGCACGTCGGTGAATCCCGCGCGCAGCATCGGACCGGCGCTGTTCGTTGGCGGTGTCGCGCTGAGCCAGCTGTGGCTCTTCATCGTCGCGCCGCTCGTCGGCGGCGCGGTGGCAGCGCTGATCAGCGTGTACCTCTACCCGGGCGAGGAGCTCGTGACCGTCGCCATCGAGGTCCCCGTCGATCCGCGCGCGGCGGCGTAACCGGCTGCCGCAGCCGCGAGGTCGGGGTCACCCGCCCCCGGTCGGCGCGCCGATCTGCCGGCGCAGATCGCCGTGGGCGGAGCGTAGGAATCCGTGCAACGCGAGCCAGTGGTTCATCCACGCCGCATTCGGGTGCGACTCGGGAACCACGTTGTAGATGTAGTTGAGCCCGCGGGCAGCCGACTCCCGCTCGAGCTGGCTGACGATGAACTCGCCGACCCCTTGGCCGCGCCGATCAGGCGCGACGAAGAACGTGATCTGGGCATCGCCCCACTGGGCATCCAGCCAACCGTATCCGACGACCGCACCGGACTCGTCGGTGACGCGCCACCACTCGTCGGGCAGGACGGCGCCGGCTGCGGGCCGAGCCAACCCCACTGCCGCGAGCTCAGCATCGTCGAAAAGCGCAAGCTTCTCAGCGTCCCAGCGCGGTGGCGCCTCCTTGTGCCAGCCCAGCGTGGGGTTCATGCCAGGTGGACTCTGGTTCATGCCAGGTGGACGTAATCGTAGTCGAAGGGCCGGCCGTTGATTCCTTGGCGAGGCGGTGCGATCCAGGCCGCGATTTTGCCGCGCTCGTACACCGGCTGCATGAGCGAACGGACGTGCGTCTTGTCGACGTCGGTCGGCAGCCAGTCACCCTTGCGCTGCTCCCACTCCTGCGCGGAGAGTTTCTCGCCGTCCGGGCTGACCTCGATGCTGGAGAATGCGCCGACTTGGCGGTTGAACGCCACGTGCGGCAGCTTCAGACGCTGCGGCAGTCCGGCGTCGGCGAGTATCTTGTTCCACCGCTTGACGCCCCCTTCGCAGTCGCTGATGTACTCCCGGCGCAGGTCGGTGTTGAGCCCGACCAGCGCAGATGCCTCGATCTGGCCGATTTCGCCGTTCTCGTCCAACGCGTCGACCATGATGGAGTCATCGGTGAGCCGGTGGTCGTCCTTGCGTCGTTGCTCGAGCCACCGACCTTTCAGCCCGGCCGTGTAGTAGTTCGCGACATTCGTCGAGGTCTCCGAGCCGAAGAGGTCCAGCGAGACCGCGTAGTGGAAGTTCAGGTACTTCTGGATCGTCGTCAGCGGTATCGCCCCCAGTTGGGCGACCTCGTCGGTGTTCTTCTCGACCATCAGCTGCGCGGTGCGCTCCACCACCCGGTCGACGCCGGTGGTGCCGACCATCATGTGGTGCGCCTCCTCTTTCAGCATGAACTCACAGGTGCGCGACAGCGGGTCGAACGCGGATTCCTTCAGCGTGCCGAGCTGGTATTTCCCGTCCCGGTCGGTGAAGTAGGTGAACATGTAGAACGACAGCCAGTCCGGCGTCTCCTCGTTGAACGCCCCCAGGATGCGCGGTGCGTCCTCGCTGCCGGAGTTGCGATGCAGCAGCTCCTCGGCCTCCTCGCGGCCCTCACGACCGAAGAAGGCGTGCAGCAGGTACACCATCGCCCACAGGTGCCGCCCTTCCTCGACATTGACCTGGAAGAGATTGCGCAGGTCGTACAGCGACGGCGCGGTGGCGCCGAGGTTGCGCTGCTGCTCCACGCTCGCCGGCTCGGTGTCACCCTGGATGACGATCAGCCGCTGCAGGTCCGCGCGGTACTCGCCGGGCACCTTCTGCCAGGCCGGCTCACCCTTGTGCTGACCGAACCCGATCTGGCGGTCCTTGTCCCGCTCGGCCAGGAAGATGCCCCAGCGGTAGTCGCGCATCGCCACGTGCCCGAAGTGGGCCCACCCCTCCCGCCCGACGTTGATCGCCGTGCGCAGGTACACCTCCTCGGTCGGCAGGGTCGGACCCATCGACTCCCACCATTGCAGGAAGTTGGGCTGCCACGACTCCAGAGCCCGCTGCAGGCGGCGATCTTCGTGCAGATCGACATTGTTCGGGATCTTTTCGGTGTAGTCAGCGGTGGTCGTCGTCACTGTGCTCTCCTGCTCTTCACTCGCTCAGACTCGCTTCCTGTCAAAGGTGGCGCGCTGGCCGGTGCCGAAGCGGCGCAGCGCGCCGTCCGGCCCGGACGCGTTCGGTCGGTAGAAGATCCAGTTCTGCCAGGCTGTGAGCCGGCCGAAGATCTTGGTCTCCATCGTCTCGGGGCCGGCGAAGCGGTAGTTCGCCTCCAGCCCGGTCAGCACGTCCGGGCTGAAGCTGGCCCGCTCCTCGAGCGCGATCCGCACCTCGTCGTCCCAGTCGATGTCGTCGGGGGCGAACGTGACCAGTCCCAGCTCCTCGGCCTCGCCGGCGTCCAGCGGTTCGCCGGCACGTGCGCGCACCGCGGCTACGGCGTCCTCGTCTCCGGCGAACCGGGTCTGCAAGCGGCTGTACCCATTGCCCATCGCGAGCACGCCGAGGTTCATCTCGCCGACGGTGATCGCGGCCGGCGCCGCGTCCGGGTCGGAGTCGGTGAACACACCGTCCAGCATGAAGCTGCGGTCGGCGACCAGCGCCAGCTCGAGCAGTGACCCGGCGAAGCACGAGCCGGGTTCGATCAGCGCGAGCAGGCTGCGGCTGGTCACGTCCAACCGCTTTAGGGTGCGCTTGAGGTAGAGCACGATCTCGTTGACCAGCCAGTCGTCGGCATTGCCAAGGAGCAGCGAGTCATAGGCCAGGACGCGGTCGGCGTCGCCGACCGTGTGCAGCACCCAGGTGCCGAGCTCCAGTTCGTTCGTGCGCAGGTCGAGGATCAGATCGTCCAGCTCCCGGGTGAGTGCCAGGGTCCAGAAGTCCGCACCCTGCTCGTGCACCGCGGCGGCGTCGCTGGGCGCGTCGGGCTCCGGCCCGCGGACGGTGATTTCGGCGGTACCTGCCTCGCGGTCCAGCCGCGCCGTGACATAGCGGTAGGTGATTTCGCTGTCGCTGCGAGTCTTGGCGAGCGGTGTCAGCGTGATACCGGGTGCGTCCGTCGGGCGCTGCGAACGCTCGGCCAGCTCGCCCGCGCGCGCCGCGACCGTCTCGTCCCACCTGGCTCGCGGAACGACCTCGTCCACCAGCCGCCACTGGACGGCCTTCTTCCCGCCGACGCCCTCGGCTTTGGTCGAGAAGTAGTCGGCGAGGTCGCGGCGGACGTGGCGCTTGTCCACCACGCGGGTGAGCCCGCCAGTGCCCGGCAGGACGCCCAGCAACGGCGCTTCGGGAAGCGAAACGGCGGAGGAACGGTCGTCCACCAGCATGATGTGCTCGCAGGCGAGCGCGAGTTCGTAGCCTCCGCCGGACGCCGTGCCGTTGAGCGCCGCGAGATAGGTCTGCCCGGAGCTCGCGCTCGCGTCCTCGATGCCGTTGCGCGTCTCGTTGGTGAACTTGCAGAAGTTCACCTTCCACGGATGTGGGGAGCTGGCCAGCATCCGGATGTTCGCGCCGGCGCAGAACGTCTTCTGCTTTCCGCCGGTCACCGCGACCGTGCGGACCTCGGGGTGCTCGAACCGCAGCCGCTGCACCGCGTCGTAGAGCTCGATGTCGACACCCAGGTCGTAGGAGTTCAGCTTCAGTTCGTAGCCCGGCACGAGTCCGCCCTGCTCGTCGACGTCCATCGTCAAGGTGGCGACGGGGCCGTCGAAGCAGAGCCGCCAGTGCCGGTATCGCGCCGGTTCGGTGCGGAAGTCGACGTGCGGCGCCGCGGGGACGGCGGTGGCCGGTTCGGTGGCCAGGCTGGACATGCGACTGCCCTCCAATACGTTTCGGGCTCGCCTCTATGGTCTACATACATCTACAGAGTCGTCAAGATGACGTAGCATAATTGCGGGATGTCCTCGGCGGGAGGAGGAGCGATGATCGGCGATGCCGTCCTGGCTGGCGATGTCGCGCCGAAGCTCTCGAGGCGGCACGCGGCCGGCGCGGAGAGCGCGCGGGGGCTGCTCATGACGCTGCTCGGGGAGTTCGTGCTGCTTTCGGGCGGTTCGGCCTGGACCTCGACGTTCCTCGACGTGCTCGGGCGGCTGGGCGTCGAGGAGAAGGCGGCCCGTCAGGCGTTGATGCGCACGGCCGCCGACGGCTGGCTGGTCACCGCCCGGGCGGGGCGGCGCACCCGCTGGCAGCTCACGCCGTCCGGGCAGCGCCTGCTCACCGAGGGCACCGAGCGGATTTACGGCTTCACCGCCTGCCAGCCCGACTGGGATGGGACTTGGCTGGTCGTGCTGGCCCGCGCGCCGGAGACCGACCGCCCGGCCCGGCACCTGCTGCGCACGAGATTGACCTGGGCCGGCCTCGGCAGCCCGGCGCCCGGGGTGTGGATCAGCACCCATCGCGAGCGGGCGGACGAGGTCGAGCGGGTGCTCGCCGAGGCGGCCCTGCTCGACGGCGCGCAGATCTTCCTCGCTCGCCACGACCGTGGCCGGCTGGCGGGGATGGTGGGGCAGGCCTGGGATCTTGCGGCGGTCGAGGAGCACTACGAGCGGTTCCTGGCCGAGTTCAGCGCGACTACCGCGCGCGACCCGCTGGCCCGGGTGAGCGAGCTCGTCCACGCTTGGCGACGTTTCCCGGCGATCGACCCGGCGCTCCCCGCCGAGTTGCTGCCGCCGCGGTGGAGCGGAGTCACGGCGACCGCCGTCTTCGAGCGGCGCCACGCGAAGTGGGCGGCAGACGCCATGGTTCAGTGGCGGGCGCTCGACGGCGCGGCCGGCTGACCGGATCCCCCAAGCGGCGCGCGGAATCGACAAGCCGCTGAACGGCTTGTCGATTCCGCGTACCCCAATCCGGGTTGGTGCGTTAGACGAAGGGAGACGTGGCGGGGCGGAACAGTCCCCGGGGGGTAGGACGGACCCCCCGCCACGTCCCACGCCAAGTCTGCACGGAAATGACCTGCGGTGCTGCATCCGCGCGCCGTTTCCTGTCGCGTCGTCGGCGAGCAACGCCGGTCGCGTCCGCGCGGCTCAGCGCGGGCGCCCGGACCACTAACCTGATTCGTGATGACCGGCGTCCAGCTCTCGGCGTTGCGCCGCGACGCCGTGGCCGGCGCCCGCCGTGCCCTACCCGTCGCCGTGGGGTTCGCCTTCTGGTTCCTGCTCCCGGCTCTCTGCGTGCTCGCGTTCGGGCTGGGCGCCGACCGGCTCGCCCGGCACGTCGACAGCACGCCGTCCGGCAGCAAGGGTTCGTTCGTGGTGACTTCGCACAACTGCCAGCGCGATCTGTGCATCACCAGCGGGACGTTCACCAGTGATGACGGAACGATCGTCGAACGGGGGCTGGTCGGCGACTACCGCTGGAACCTCCGCAAGACCTACCGCGTCGTCTATGAAGGCAACGCCGACGACGTGGTCCCGCTCGGCGCCAGCTGGGATCCCGCCTCGACGATCGTCGCGATGAGCGGTGCCGTCGGCTTCCTGGCGCTGTGGGGCTGGTGCGTTCGGTCCCGCCGCGCCGGCGGGTCAGTCCGGTAACAGCGGGACGGCTGGCCTCGGCTCGCGGCCGAGGAGCACGGCACGGGTGATCGCCGACGAGCCGTACCGATCGTGCAGCGCGTCGAGCGCCGCGTCCAGCGTTCCGCGGCCCGGGCCGGCGAACGGCAACTCGGGCTGCGCGGCGCCGCGAGACAGGTTCGACAGCGCGATGCCGATCAGGGTCAGCCCGCGCCGGTCGGTGACCGGACGCATCCCGGTGAGCAGGTTGCGCGCCACGGCGAGGATTGTTTCGCTGCGATCGGTCGGCCAGGGCAGAGTGTGCGACCGGGTCGCTCGGCTGAAGTCGGCGAAGCGGAGCCGGAGCACGACGGTACGCGCGCATCGCTCACCGGCGCGCAAGCGGCGCGCCACCCGGTCGACCAGCGCGGCCAGCATCGCGTCGATCTCGGCCGGTGCGCGGACGCGGGTGCCGAGCGCATGCTGCGCCCCGATCGACCGGCGCCGCCGGCCCACTTGCACCGGCCGCGGGTCGAGGTTGCGGGCCAGCGCCGAGAGGTGGCGTCCCGACGCCTGGCCGAGCATCCCGACCAGCAGCGACTGCTCGAGCGCGGCGATCTCGCCGACGGTGCGGATTCCGCGCTCCCGCAGCTTGCCGGCGGTGACCTCGCCGACCCCCCATAGTCGCTCGACCGGCAGCGGACGCAGGAACGCCAGCTCGCGCTCCGGCGGCACGACCAGCAGACCGTCGGGTTTGGCCACCCGGCTGGCGACCTTGGCCAGGAACTTCGTACGCGCGACACCCACCGTGATCGGCAGCCCGGCTCGTTCGCCTACCTCGCGGCGCAGCCGCACCGCGATCTCGACCGGCGTTCCGGACACGTGCCCCAGCCCCGAGACGTCCAGGAACGCCTCGTCGATCGACAGCGGCTCGACGAGCGGTGTCGTGTCGGCGAACACGGCGAACACCGCCTTGCTCGCTGCCGCATAGGCGTCCATCCGCGGGGTGATGACCACAGCGTGCGGGCAGAGCCGACGCGCCTCGGCCCCGCCCATCGCCGTGCGCACCCCGCACGCCCGTGCCTCGTAGCTGGCCGCCAGCACGACCCCACCGCCGACGATCACCGGCCGCCCGCGCAGCCCGGGATCGTCACGCTGCTCGACCGACGCGTAGAAGGCGTCGAGGTCGGCATGCAGGATCGTCGCCAGCTCATCAGGCACGAACATATGTTCGCATGAATCGGACGGTCCGTAGACTTTCGCCGCGTGGCGATCCGGCAGCGCGAGAGCCTGCGCAACGTGGCAATCGTGGCGCACGTCGACCACGGCAAGACGACCCTCGTGGACGCGATGCTCTGGCAGTCCGGGGCATTCGGCGCGCACGACCACGTCGCCGAGCGGGCGTTGGACTCCATGGACCTGGAACGCGAGAAGGGGATCACCATCCTCGCGAAGAACACCGCCGTCGACTACCTGACACCGGCCGGCGACCGCGTCACGATCAACATCATCGACACGCCGGGGCACGCCGACTTCGGCGGCGAGGTCGAGCGCGGCCTGTCCATGGTGGACGGCGTTGTGCTGCTCGTCGACGCGTCCGAAGGCCCCTTGCCGCAGACCCGGTTCGTGCTGCGCAAGGCGCTGGCCGCCAAGCTGCCCGTCGTTCTCGTCATCAACAAGGTCGACCGGCCCGACGCGCGCATCGCCGACGTCGTGGACGAGACCTACGAGCTGTTCCTCGACCTGGATGCGACCGAGGAGCAGATCGAGTTCCCGATCGTCTACGCCTCGGCGAGGGCCGGCCGCGCCTCGCTGGCCCGCCCGGCCGACGGCGCCATGCCGGACGAGCGCAACCTGCGCCCGCTGTTCGACACGATCCTTGCCACGATCCCCGCGCCGACCTATGACGACGCCGCGCCGCTGCAGGCACACGTGACCAACCTGGACGCCTCGCCGTACCTCGGCCGGCTGGCTCTGTGCCGTGTCCACAACGGCACGATCACCCGCGGTCAGGCGGCCGCATGGTGTCGCACCGACGGCAGCGTCGAGCGGGTGAAGATCAGCGAGCTGCTCATGACGCGCGCGCTGGAGCGGGTGCCCGCCGACGCCGCCGGCCCCGGCGACATCATCGCCATCGCCGGCATCGCCGAGATCACCATCGGCGAGACGCTCGCCGACGCAGATGATCCCCGCCCGCTGCCGCTGATCACTGTCGACGAGCCGTCCATCTCGATGACGATTGGCATCAACACCTCACCGCTCGCGGGGGAGTCGGGCTCGAAGCTGACGGCTCGTTTGGTGTTGAGCCGCTTGGACGCCGAGCTGGTCGGCAACGTCTCGCTGCGCATATTCCCCACCGAGCGCCCCGACACGTGGGAGGTTCAGGGACGCGGTGAGCTGCAGCTGGCCGTGCTCGTCGAGCTGATGCGCCGCGAGGGCTTCGAGCTGACCGTGGGCAAGCCGCAGGTGGTCACCCGTCTCGTAGACGGTCGGGTGCACGAGCCGATGGAACGGCTCACCGTGGACGTGCCGGAGGAGTACGTCGGCGTGGTCACCCAGCTGCTCGGCCTGCGCAGGTCGCGGCTGGAGCAGATGGTCAACCACGGCACCGGCTGGGTGCGGATGGAGTACGTCGTCCCGGCCCGGGGGCTGATCGGTTTCCGTACCGAGTTCATCACCGAGACACGGGGAACGGGCCTGCTGCATCACGTCTTCGACGGCTACGAGCCGTGGGTGGGGGAGCTGCGCACCCGGCCGACCGGCTCGCTCGTCGCCGATCGGCGCGGCCCGGTGACGGCCTATGCGCTGTTCAACCTGCAGGAGCGGGGCACCATGTTCGTCGGGCCGGGCACCGAGGTGTACGAGGGCATGATCGTCGGCGAGAACTCGCGCGCCGACGACATGGACGTCAATCCGACCAAGGAGAAGAAGCTGACCAACATGCGCTCCTCCACCGGTGAGGAGCTGGTGCGGCTCATCCCGCACCGGCAGCTCTCCCTGGAGCAGGCGCTGGAGTTCTGCCGCGAGGACGAGTGCGTGGAGGTCACACCGGCGACGGTGCGCCTCCGCAAGGTGGAGCTCAGCGCGGAAGCCCGAGCGAAACGAAGGGCCCGCGCCCGCCGCTGAGCTGCTTGCCCCCGACTTTGCCCCGCTGTGACACGCTGGCGGGCCCTCTGAGCGTGTCACAGCGGGACAAAGTCGCGCTGGACGGTCATCCACCGGCGCTCGGCGGCGCTGCGCCGGGCCGCCCGGGCGAACCCGGCCCGCAGCCGCGCTGCCAGCACGGCGACATTGCGCAGCTCGGCCATTCCCCATCGCACGACGACCAGCCCGGCGTCCTCGAGGCGCTCCTAGCGCAGCTTCTCCGCCCAGAGGGCGTCGCCGATGTACTTGGCCTTGCCGTCGACCTCCCCGACGACGCCGACCCCGTCCCAGTAGAAGTCCACCCGGGCGAGCCACACCCCGTCCGCGTCGTAGATCTCGGTCTGTAGTTGCGGCGCCGGCACGTTGAGCGTGATCAGCCGCAGCCGGCTCACCGACTCCAACGGCGACTCGGCCCGCGCGTCGAGTAGCTGCACTGCCTCCCTTGCCCGGCGGATCCCCGGCCAGTTGGCACAGTGGAGCAGGCATCTTTGCAGATCGGCAATGTCGAGCATTGCGCCGTGTAAAGCGGCATCGCCGGTGACCACGGCGTTTTCGACTCCGTGCTCGCGGGCCAGGTCGACAACGGTGCGGGCGATCGACGTGCGCACCAGTTGCCCGGCCGGTCGAAGGTGATGGTGCGGCCGGCCGGCGCGGTGCAGGTGGACGCCGCTGGTGTCACCGGTGAATTGCGGCGGCACGGTGAGGCATGGCTGCCCGGGCATCCGCCAGATCGGCAGCTGCGCCAGCACGGCCGCCGACGCGTGGCTGGCGACGGCGGCCGGCATCCTCAGCAGCGCGGCCGCGGTCGCCACCGCCAACCGTTGCCGATTCGCAGCCGGGTCGTCGGCACGAGTCAATCCGTCAACCGGGACGAACGTTCCGGGACGTGGTGAGAGCAGGCGTCCGGTGGATGCCGCGTGCAGCAGCGCCGACCGGGTCCAGCCGGCGTCGAGCGCCTGTGCTCGGGTGAACACGCCGAACTGCTCGGCGGCAATGGCCGGGATGTCACGCATGCGCGCAACCCTGGCGGCCAACCGGGTGCCGGAGCTACCGGATCAGCCAATCTGTGGACAGCCCTCATCCGCGCGCCGAACGCCTGTTTGCCCCGCTGCGACACGTTCAGGCCCGACTTTGCCCCGCTGCGACACGCTACGAGCCCCCGCCAACGTGTCACAGCGGGGCAAAGTCGCGAAAGGACGGGAGCGGTCAGGCGACGCGGCCGTCGGTCAGCGCGACCACGCGGTCGCAGCGGGCCGCGATCTTCGGGTCGTGGGTGGCAATCACCACCACGCCGCCGCGCCGCGCGACGTCGAGCACCATGCCGACGACGCGCTCCTTCCAGGCATGGTCGAGCTCGGCAGTGAGCTCGTCGGCGAACACGACACTCGGGTCGACGGCCAGCGCGCGGGCGACGGCGACCCGTTGCTGCTGGCCGCCGGAGAGCTCCTCCACGAGGTGATCGGCGACGGCGGACAGGCCCAGCTGCTCGAGCAGGACGCCGGCCCGGTCACGCACCTCGCCCGGATCGAGCCGGCCGAGCACACCGGCCTGCAGCGGAACCTCGACGTTCTCCGCGGCGGTCAGCACGCTGGCCAGCCCGTATCCCTGCAGGATCAATCCGTCCCGCGACGCTCCGCAACGCCGCACGGAGCCGGCGTCGGGACGTTCCAGACCCGCCAGCAATGCGAGCAGGCTGGACTTCCCACTGCCCGACGGCCCGACGACGGCCAGCGCCTGTCCGGGCTCGGCCGTGACCGAGACGTCGTCGAGGATGATCCTTCCCGCTCGGGCGTAGTGCACGCCGACGGCGACGATCGCCGTTGCCTCGATAGGTCCGTCCCGGAACGATTGCGATGCTGCAACCGGCTCGACGGCCTGGATCTCGAAGTACTCGACCCCGTTCGGCTCGGGCGCCGAGTGCCGCGGGCTCACGTCCAGTCCTCCTCGCCGGCGAGGATCTCCACGCCCGCCGGTTTGCGTACCACCCGCACCCGGCTTCCGGGCGGTAGTCGGTCGAGCATGTCCGAGGGCAGCGGGATGCTCCCGTCGTAACGGACGGTCGCGAAGTGCTCGGCGGTCATCCCGTCGTCGACGATGCGGCCCTCGCTCATGATGATCGTCCGGCTGGTCGCGCCGGCCACGGCGGGATCGTGGGTGACGACGACGACCGTCGAGCCGAACTCACGCCCGACCCGGGCCAGCAGCTCGACGACGCGGTCGCGGCTGGCGGCGTCGAGCTGGCTCGTCGGCTCGTCGGCGAGCAGGACGCCGGGCGTTCCCGCCATGCCCACGGCGACGGACAGCCGCTGCTGCTCGCCGCCCGAGAGCTGGCCTGCTCGCTGCCCGGCGAGCTCCTCGAGCCCGAGCTGGCGCAGCAGCAAGCGCGGCTCGATCAGGCCCGCGCGCCGGTAGGACTGCACCGCGCGCTGCGCGAAGCGGATGTTCTCCTCGGCCGTGCCGTACGGCAGCAGGCTGCGGCTCGGGTTCTGCAACACGATGCCGATATGCCGACTGCGCAGCGCGAGCAGGTCGCTCTCCGACATGCCGGTGATGTCGTCCCCGCCGACGAAGATCCGCCCGGACGTCGGCCGGCGCAGCCCGGCCAACAGCGACGTCAACGTCGACTTGCCCGAACCGGACGGCCCGAGCACCGCGACGCTCTCGCCGGCGAAGATGGAAAGCCGAATGTCACGCAGGGCGTGCACCTGCTCGCCGTCCACGCCGTAGGTGTGGCTGACGTCCGCGCACCGGACGCCCAGGCCGACCTGACCGTCGATCATCCCTCGGCCTCCCGCAGCCGGGCGGGCACCGCCAGCCGGATCAGCACGCTGGCGGCCACCACCGCCGTCAACAGCAGCAGCACCACGAATGCGCAGACGAACAGCACGGTCGGCAGCGCCTGCGGGACGTAGCGCATCGCGATCGGCGTGCTGTCGGAGAACTCCGGGATGACGGGCATCGCCAGCAGGGCAGCCACCACGCCGGTCGGGACGCCCAGCGCCACGCCACTGCCCAGCAGAAGCATCTGCTCGAACACGCTGGCCCGCCGCAAAGAGCCGGCGGGCACCCCCACCGCCCGAAGCGCGGCGATCTCATACGATCGCCGGCGGCTGCCGGCCGCGACGGAGATCGCCGTACCGCCGACGGCGAGCACCGCGCCGGCGATCGCGCAGGTGAGCAGGAGCAGTAGCGCGAGCGCCGGCCCCTGCCGGGCGAGCTGCGCGACCCGACCCTGCGCACTCTGCACGCTCTGCACGGTGAGCCCGGCTGCACCGAGCCGGGCCACGGCGTCCGGCGGTGCATGTGGTCCGAGCCAGACCTGCCAGGTCGCCTCGTTGTCGAACGCGGGTAGCTGCGCCCGAACGAACGTCAGGTCGAACATCACCCCGTCGTCGAGCACGTAGGGCAGGACGGGCGCCCACTGCTGCACGGTGAACGTGGCCACCGTGCCGGTCAGGTCCGACATCTGCGGCGGCGGGGTCGCGGCCGTACCGTTCGCGATCGCGGCCCGGGTCGCGACGCAGGGCAACGGGCTGGGTGTGTAGGCGTAGCTGAGCCCGCCGTAGCCGCCCTCGTCGCTGCGGTAGTCGTCGCGCAGACCGAGCGCGGTTGGCTGCGGCTTGTCAGACGCCTCACCCTGCGCAAGTTCGCTGCGCCATGCCCCGGCCTGGGTGAGCCGCGCATCGACCGGCGTCCACGATCGCCCGTCGCCCTGCTCGATACCGGTAACCAGTGCGGTGCCGTACACCAGCCCGGCCTCGTACGTGTGGTTCCAGGTGATGCCCTGGAACGTGCAGCCCTGCGGGCAGGGCAGTGCGGCGACGTAGTCGTGGCTGCCCGGGCGGAGCGTGCCCGCGTCGACGGAGAGGAACGGCTGGTCCGGCGTGCGGAGGTCGATCTGCACCGTCGGTCCGACCGCCGACATGTCGGACGCGGTGACGTGCACGCGCAGCTGCTTGCCGGTCAGCGTGATCGGCGGCGCGGGCGAGGCGTTGATCGTCGCGGCCACCGTGGCGACGCTCGGGCCGCCCGTTGCCGGGTAGGCCACGGCGGCCAGCCGGCTGGAGTCGACCGCCAGCACGGTGCCGGCCACCCAGGCGCCTCCGTCGGGCAGCCAGGTGGCGGCTGCCATGGCCCACGCGCCCGCCGGGTCGGCCTTGCGCACCGCCTCCACCGGGTCATGCTTCGCGTCGTACTGGATGGACGCCACCCGCGCCGCGCCCACCTCGGACTGCGCCCGGGCGGCGCGGTTGTGGCTCGCCACCGTCTCGCCGGCGACCGCGAACGTCGCGAGCCCGACGGCGACCGCGAGCAGCGCGGCGAGGCGCAGGCCGATCGGCCGGCGGGCGACCTGCCGGCCGGCCAGGAACAGCCCCACCCGCCGCGAGGAGCGCGTCGACCGCGACAGCGCGCGGCAGGCGACCGGCAGCAGGCGTACGCCCAGCAGGGCAACGGCGAATACCAGCAGGCCGGGCGCGAGCAGCGCGGCGGTGTCGTTGTGCGAGCCGGCCTTGTGGTTCATCCGTAGCGCCACCAGACCGGCGCAGGCCGCGGCGGCGAGCAGCACGTCCACGACGATGGTGAGCCAGGCGCGGCGCGGGCCGTGCGCGGTGTGTCGCCACTGGTCGAGCACCGAACGGGTCAGCGTCCGATGGCCGGCGAGGACGGCAGCGAGCAGGCCACCGGCGAACGCGGCCAGCGCGGCGACGACGGCGGACCAGTTCAGCAGCACCGGGACGCCGGGCACCAGCACCGACGCCGCGAAGACGTGCGTAAGCAGCCACGCCACAAGCAGACCGATCGGCAGCGCGGCGGCGAGCAGCGCCACCGGTTCGCCCAGGCCGAAGCGGATCGTGGACGCGGGGGAGTGGCCGCGCAGCTTAGCCATCGCGATCTCGTTGCCGCGGGCCTCGATCGCGTCGGAGATGACCTGGAAGAGCACCAGCCAGGCGAGCAGCGCCAGCTGCAGGATGACCAGCGTCGTGCCGGTGTCGAGCAGCCGGCGTTCGTGCGCCGCGGCGGAGAGCACGTCGTCGAGACCGGTGGTCATGGCCATGGACGAGTTCGGGCCGTACTGCAGGCGCAGCTGCCCGACCGCGTGGCGCAGCCCGGCCAGGTCACTGAGCCGGATCGCGTTCACGTCGAGCGGGAAGTCGACGTCGACCTCGATCCCGTCGGCGTCGCTGGCGGCGTCGAACGCGGACTGGTCGACGAACACGGTGTCGACCTCGTCCGGCCCGCTGCTGCTCGCATGCGCGTCGAAGTAGTTGCGGCCGAACCAGTACGGGTCGGCGGTGTTCTTCGGGCGGTAGGTGCCGACGATCTGCAGCTTCGCGGGGCCGGCGCCAGGTTGGCCGGTGCTGCCGTTGACGTACTGATACTGCAAACCACCGACGGTGAGCGTCTTGCCGACCGTCCAGTCGTAGACGCCGGTGGCGCCGGTGCGCGCGCTCACCAAGGCCTCGCCGGGTGCGCTCGGGCATCGCCCGGCGACGATCACCAGGTGCGCGCAGTCACCCTGCCGCCAGGCCACCCGGGTGGCTGCCGTGTCCGTCCCTTTGGGCGCAGTAGAGGCGGTCACGCCCTTCGCCGTGACGAGGCCTTGGATGTCGGTCGGGTACCCGCGCACGCTGCCCGGCAGGGGAGCTTCGCTGATGGCGTCGTCGACCGAGTCGTACTCCGTCGACGCAACGGCCGTCTGGAAGTGCAGGCCGGCCGCGGAGCCGGCGGACGTGAGGTGGTCGTGCAGGGTGGATTCGCCAGCCGCCCTGGCATAGAGCGGGCCCAGCGCTGCCGCCGTCGTGGTCACGATCGCGACGGCCAGTACCGCGCTGGTCAGCCCACGGCGCCACCACAGTCCGCGCAGCAGCAACGAGAAGCGGCGCAACCCGGCACGGCCTCCTTACCGATTGGTCCAGCCCATTCAAGCAGCCCGACGAGCGGCGTCGGCTGCGCAAAGGTAACGATTAGGCTCGACCTCGTGCCCACCGATCCGCTCGTCGAACGCATGCGCGGGTTCGGCACGACGATCTTCGCGGAAATGTCCGCGTTGGCGATCGCGACCAACAGCGTCAACCTCGGACAGGGCTTTCCGGACACCGACGGCCCGGCCGATCTGCTGGCCGTCGCGTCGGACGCGATCATGCAGGGCACGCACAACCAGTACCCGCCCGGGCCGGGAGTTCCGGAGCTGCGCCGGGCCATCGCAGATCATCAGCGGCGCTGGTACGGGCTGGAATATGACGCCGACGGCGAGGTGCTCGTCACCGCGGGCGCCACCGAGGCCATCGCCGCAGCGTTGCTCGCGCTCACCGACACCGGTGACGAGGTGGTCGTCTTCGAGCCGTACTACGACTCCTACGGGGCGTGTGTCGCGCTCGGCGGAGCGCGCCGGCGACCGGTCACCCTGCACCGGTCCGGCAGCGGCTGGGTGTTCGACCCGGCGGCGCTTCGCGCGGCAATCACCCCGCGGACCAGGGCGATCCTGCTGAACACGCCGCACAACCCGACTGGCAAGGTCTTCGACCGCGAGGAGCTAACGCTGATCGCCGAGCTTGCCGTCGATCACGACCTGATCGTCATCGCCGACGAGGTCTACGAGCACCTCGTCTTCGACGGCGCGCACCTGCCGATCGCCACGCTCCCCGGCATGCGCGAGCGCACGGTCACCATCTCCAGCGGCGGCAAGACGTTCAGCGTCACCGGCTGGAAGATCGGCTGGATCTGCGCGCCACCGGCACTGACGACAGCCGCCCGGACGGTGAAGCAGTTCCTTACCTACGTCAACGGCGGTCCGTTCCAGCCCGCAATCGCCTATGGGCTGGCGCTGCCCGACGCCTACTTCGCGAGCATCGCCGCGCAGTTGTGCGCGCAGCGCGACCTGCTCTGCGACGGCCTCCGCGGGCTCGGCTTCGACGTCGTCCGCCCGCAGGCGACCTACTTCGCCACCGTGGACGTGCACGGCGACGCAATGCGGTTCTGCCGCGCACTGCCGCGCGAACACGGCGTCGTGGCCATACCGAGCGCGGTGTTCTACGACTCGCCGGCCGGCGACGGCTACGTCCGATTCGCGTTCTGCAAGCGCCCGGAAGTCCTCGAAGAAGCGCTCACCCGGCTGAAAGGCGCCGCGCCATGAAAGACCACCCCACGAGATCGCTCCGCTGGCGCTCCACGATTTCGCCGGGGCCCCGATGAAAGTTGCTGCCGTCCAGCACGACATCGTCTGGGAGGACGCCGAGGCGACCCGCAAACGGTTGGTGCCGCTCGTCGCGCAGGCCGCCGCGGCCGGCGCCCGGCTGATCGCGCTCACCGAGATGTACGCCACCGGCTTCTCGATGCACCCCGAGCGGATCGCCGAGGACGAGGGCGGCCCGAACGAGCAGTTCCTCGGCGACCAGGCCCGCGAGCACGGCGCATTCGTCGTGGGCTCTATCGCCCAGTACGGCCCCGACGGCCGGGCACGAAATGTCGCGGTGCTGGCCGGACCGGACGGCACCCTGCACCGCTACGCCAAGATCCACCCGTTCAGCTTCGCCGGCGAGCACGAGCGCTACGCCGCCGGCAGGGAGTTCTGCACGGTCGACGTCGAGGGCCTTCGGGTGAGCCTGTTCGTCTGCTACGACCTTCGCTTCGCCGACGAGTTCTGGGCGCTCGCCCGCGACACCGACCTCTACGTCGTCGTGGCCAACTGGCCCGTCCCGCGGCGCGAGCACTGGCGGGCGCTGCTGCGGGCACGGGCGATCGAGAACCAGGCGTATGTGCTCGGGGTCAACCGGGTGGGCGCGGCCAAGGAGCTCGAGCACACCGGCGACAGCGCGATCGTCGACCCGCTCGGCAACACGCTCGGCGAGGCGTCGCTGGTCGAGACGGTGCTGGTGACCGACGTCAGCGCCGAGCGAGTGTCCGAGGTGCGCGCCCGGTTCCCGTTCCTGGCCGACCGCCGATAACCGGGTCGGTGTATCGGCTGCGCGTCGCCGCTGTCGTCGACGCTTCGTTGGCGGCAGTCCGCGAGGCCGTGGCTGAACTCCCCGAACCGATCACCGCCCACATCTCACGGACCGGCGCTGGCGTGCTCGTCACTCTCGAGCGTCGCGGGCACGTACCGTGGCCGCCCAGACGCGCTGTGCTTCGCTCGTTGCGCAAGCAGCTTGCCGGCCTGCGCTCCCGGCTGGAGTCCGACCCGGCAAACTGACGCGGTGCAAGCACCGCCGCACTGGTCACGAATCGGCAACTGTTCCCTGCCGCGCCTGGCGTGGTACCGATCCGCGCCTAAGGTAGGCGGCGCTGCCGGCGCCGGGGCCGCGGTGACTGGGCCCCATTGCGCCGGCGCGGCGCAAGGGCGAGGATCTGTCGCGGAACGGTCACGATCTGGCGACAACCCGGGTCCGCCGTGCCGGCCGGTGAGGGATAGGGAATAGCGTCCTTCGCTAGCCACAAGCTGTGAAGCGTGGCCAGCACCATCAGCGCTGGTCGGACTGAAGGAGGCTGTGCGTTCCATGACGCTGCCTGCCGCCGGCGAGCTGGATCTCACCACCCAAGCTCCCGCTCCACCCGACGCGTCGACCGAAGAGGCCGCGGCGATCCAAGGGCGGTCGCTCGGCGCCATCGCCTGGCGCCGGCTGCGCAAGGACACGCTGGCCATGATCGGCGGGTGCATCGTCATCGCGTTCGCCCTGATCGCGATCCTCGCCCGGCCGATCACCCAGTGGTACGGCCAGGGCCCCGTGCTCGGGCACGTCAACCTCACCGACCCGACCACCACCATGCCGCTGGGCAGCTTCGGTGGCATCTCCGGCACGCACTGGCTGGGCGTCACGCCCGTGCTCGGCCAGGACATCTTCGCCCAGCTGGTCTACGGTGCCCGCACCTCACTGATCATCTCGTCACTGGCGGTCGTCCTCGCGCTGGTACTCGGCGTCTCCTCCGGCGTCGCGGCCGGCTACTTCCGCGGCGTGTCCGACAGCATCCTGTCCCGGCTGTTCGACCTGATCCTCGCATTCCCACAGCTGCTGTTCGCGATTTCGCTGTTGACCGTGTTCAGCCTCGTGCCGACGTTCCTCGGCATGAGCGGGCAGGTGCTGCGCTTTTTCGTCATCATCTTCGTGATCGGGTTCTTCGCCTTCCCGTACATCGGCCGTATCGTCCGCGGTCAGGTGCTCTCGCTGCGGGAGAAGGAGTTTGTTGACGCCGCGCACAACCTCGGCGCGTCTAATTACCGGATCATGACCCGGGAGCTGCTGCCGAACCTGCTCGGCCCGATCCTGGTCTACGCCACGCTGTCGATCCCGAACTTCATGCTCGCGGAGGCGGGGCTCGCCTTCCTCGGTGTGGGTGTGCAGCCACCCACCGTGTCCTGGGGCAGCATGCTCAGCGACGCCGGCCAGTACTTCCAGGTCGACCCGACCTACCTGTTCGCCCCCGGGCTCACCATCTTCATCGCCGTGCTCGCGTTCAACCTGCTGGGCGACGGTCTGCGTGACGCACTCGACCCGAAGTCGTCGCGGTGATGGCTCGTTTCTCGACCTGCGAACCGTCCGGCCGCAGGAGTAAGTCCGCAAGTCCGCAAGTCCGACAGCAGTACTCACTAACCGAAGGGTGGAGAACCACTGATGAGAAGTAGGTCCAGGCTGGCTATCGCGGTCAGCCTCGCCGCGGTCGCAGCGACAGTGCTCGCCGCGTGTAGCAGCGGCAAGAGCAACGGCGGTGGCAGTAACGGCGGCAAGACCACCGGGTCCGGCGGTAGCGGCACCGCGGCGGCGGGTTACAACGCCGCCTTCGACGCGGTGGTGAACCCGTCGACCAAGACCGGCGGCACGCTGAACCTCATCTCCACGGTTGACTGCGATGCGTGGGATCCGCAGCGCACCTACTACGGCTGGTGCTGGAACATGCAGCGGCTGTTCACCCGGTCGCTGATCGGTTACGAGAAGCTGAACGGCACCGACTTCAAGCTGGCACCCGACCTGGCCACCGACATGGGCACGCACAACGCCGACTACACCCAGTGGACCTACACCCTCAAGAACGGCTTGAAGTGGTCCAACGGCCAGCCGATCACCGCGGCCGACGTCCAGTACGGCATCAGCCGGCTCTGGGCGACCGACGTGATCAACGGCGGCCCGTTCTCGTACTTCGTGAACGGGATCAAGGCGCCGGCGAACTACAAGGGCCCGTACAAGCAGGGCGTGAACACCGTCGGCATGGTGGTCTCGGGTAACTCGATCACCTTCCACCTGACCGGCCCGAACGCGGACTTCAACTACCTGATGGCGATGGCCGCCTCCGCGCCGGTGCCGGCCAAGGTCGAGGGCGGCCCCGGATTCGTGGGCGCGACCTACACCAAGCACCCGGTCGCCTCCGGCCCGTTCATGGTCCAGTCGTACACGCCGCAGAAGCAGATCACCTTCGTGCGCAACCCCAACTGGACGCAGGCCAGCGACACCATCCGGCATCCGCTGGTGAACGAGGTCATCATGACCGTCGACACGAACCCGACCGACGCGGACGCCAAGCTCAAGGCCGGTAGCGCGGACGCCAACGCGTCGACGAACGTGACGGCGGGCTTCCAGACGCAGATCCTCACCCAGCCGGACCTGAAGAAGAACGCCGACGACCCGGTGACTGCGTTCACCCAGTACGTGCCGGTGTTCCAGACGGTGATCACGAACGTGCACTGCCGGCGGGCGATCTTCTATGCCAGCAACAAGCAGACCCTGCTGGCTGCGTATGGTGGTGCGGTGTCCGGCCAGATCGCCGGATCGATGACGCCTCCTGGCATCACCGGCAACGAGCCGAGCTACGACCCGTACCCGGTCGGCACGAGCAGCACCGGTGACCTGACCAAGGCCAAGTCCGAGCTGCAGCAGTGCGGCCAGCCGAACGGCTTCTCGACGAAGATGGCGTACGCCACGCCGTCCCAGCACGCCCAGGCGGCGTTCCTGGCCGAGCAGACCGCGCTGGCCCGGGTCGGCATCAAGGTCACCCCGGCCACCGCTGACTCGTCGACGTACTACAGCACGTTCATCGGCTCGCCGCGCAACGTGCTCAGCCAGGGCATCGGCCTCGGGCTGGCCGGTTGGGGTGCGGACTTCCCCACCCCGGTCGGGTTCTACCAGGCGATCGCCAACGGCAACGCGATTACTGATCCCGGCACGTCGAACTACGTCAGCCTCAACGACCCGGTCGTCAACAAGATCCTCAACAACGGGCCGAAGGGCACCAACACCACGGCGGACTGGCAGAACCTCAACCACCAGATCATGAACGACGCGGTGTACATGCCCATCTACTGGGGCAAGAACCTCTACTACCGCAACCCGCGGTTGACCAATGTGACGTGCAACAACGCGCTCGCGTTCGGCATCTACGACTTCGTCAACGTGGGTGTCGGTGGCTGATCCGTCAGTTCCCCACTGACCAGAGATGAGGTGAAGCTGGTGGTGGCCGGCCCGGCGCCCGCCGGGTCGGCCACGACAGCGGACGAGCAATGATCCGATACATCATCCGCCGCACGGCCGGCGGCGTCGTGGTCCTCGTGATCGTGAGCTTCCTGACGTTCCTGATCTTCCAGTTGGCGCCTGCCCTGTCGCACACCTCGCCGGTGTACTACTACACCGGAAAGGTCCCGCCGCAGGGCCCACAGCTGCAGTTGCTGATGCACCGCTTCGGGTTCGATTTGCCGTGGTACCAGCAGTACTGGCACTGGCTGCACGGAATCCTCTTCGGCCAGTCCATCACCGACGGAGTGAGCGCGCCGGTGCACTGCGGCGCGCCGTGCTTCGGCTACTCGTTCCGGCTCAATACCCTGGTCAGCACGCTGATCGTCCAGGCGCTGCCGGTGAGCATCAGCGTGATGATCGGCGCGGCGATCCTGTGGCTGATCGGCGGCGTCTTCGTCGGCGCGGTCTCCGGCCTCAAGCCCGGCTCCATTTTCGACCGGGCCGGAATGACCGCTGCGCTGGCCGGCGTCTCGCTGCCGATCTTCTTCACCGGCCCGCTGCTGCTGCTGATCTTCGAGTACGACCTGAAGTGGCTGCCCAACGTCGCCTACAAGGGCATCACCGAGGATCCGCTGCAGTGGTTCAAGAGCATGATCCTGCCGTGGGTCGCCCTAGCCTTCCTCTTCGCCGCGCTCTACGCCCGGCTCACCCGCGCCAGCGTGCTCGAGACGATGGGTGAGGACTACATCCGCACAGCCAGGGCCAAAGGGCTGCCGCGCCGCACCGTCGTGACGAAGCATGCCCTGCGTTCGGCGCTGACGCCGGTCGTCACCATCTTCGGCATGGACATCGGCACGCTGATCGGTAACACGATCATCACCGAGACGGTGTTCAACCTGCGCGGACTGGGCTACCTGTCCTACCAGGCCATCAAGCAGCAGGACCTGCCTGTCATCATGGGCGTCACGCTCATCGCGGCCTTGGGACTGGTCGTGTCGAACATTCTCGTCGACGTGCTCTACGCGGTGGTCGACCCGCGGGTGAGCTACAGCTAGCGCGGCATGGAAGCCGGCATGTCATGGGTGAACAGGAGAGCTCGCAGGTGACTGTCGAAGCCATTGACCTCGACCGTGCGACCAGCACCGACGCCTATCTGTCGGTGCGCGACCTGCGGGTGCACTTCGCAACCGCCGACGGTCTGGTGAAGAGCGTCGACGGGCTCTCGTTCGACCTGGAGCGGGGCAAGGTGCTCGGCATCGTCGGCGAGTCCGGGTCCGGGAAGTCGGTTACCAGTCAGGCGATCCTCGGCCTGCACAAGGGCGCCAAGACCGCCAAGGTCACCGGCGAGGTCTGGCTCGGCGGCAAGGAGCTTCTCCGGGCCAGCGACGCCGAGGTGCGCAGCCTGCGCGGCGACGAGATGGCCATGATCTTCCAGGACCCACTCTCGTCGCTGCACCCGTTCTACACGGTCGGGAACCAGATCAGCGAGGCCTACCGCGTCCACAACAGCGGGAGCGGCAAGGTGGCCCGGCGGCGCTCGGTCGAGATGCTCGACCGGGTGGGCATCCCCAACCCGGACAAGCGCTTCGACGACTATCCGCACCAGTTCTCCGGCGGCATGCGGCAGCGCGCGATGATCGCCATGGCGCTGGTGTGCAGCCCGAAGCTGCTGATCGCCGACGAGCCCACGACCGCGCTCGACGTGACTGTGCAGGCCCAGATCCTCGAGCTGATGAAGGATCTGCAGCGCGAATTCAACTCGGCGATCATCCTGATCACTCACGACTTGGGCGTGGTCGCCGAGACCTGCGACAGCGTCGTGGTCATGTACGGCGGGCAGTGCGTCGAGCAGGGGCCGGTGGACGAGATCTTCTACAAGCCGGAGATGCCCTACACCTGGGGGCTGCTCGGCTCGATGCCGCGCCTGGACCGCACCCGCCAGGAGCGGCTCACCCCAATCGCCGGGTCACCGCCGTCGCTGATCAACGTGCCGCAGGGCTGCGTGTTCCACCCACGCTGCACGTACTCCGATCGCGTCCCCGGCGAGGCCTGCTTCAAGATCCACCCCGAGCTGATCGAGACCAGCCCCGACCACCGGGTGCGCTGCCATCTGACCGTCGACCAGCGTCGGCGTATCTTCCAGACAGAGATCCAGCCGACGCTCTGAGCAGGAGAGGCAGCAGATGACCCAAGTCGACGCGCACGCGCAGACCGCGCACGAGATCGCGTCCGACCCGGACGCGCTGCTCGCCGTGGAAGGCGTGAAGAAGCACTTTCCCATCCGCCGCGGCGTGTTCTTCCAGCGCCAGATCGGCGCCGTCAAGGCCGTCGACGGCGTCTCCTTCGCGGTGCGCCCGGGCGAGACGCTGGGCCTGGTCGGCGAGTCCGGCTGCGGCAAGTCGACCACCGGCCGGGCGGTCACCAAGCTGCTCGAGCCCACGGCAGGCTCGATCCGTTTCCAGGGCAAGGACATCAGCAAGTACAGTCCGCGGCAGATGCGCCGGCTGCGGCGCGACATGCAGATGATCTTCCAGGACCCTTATTCGTCGCTGAATCCGCGGCACACGATCGGCACGATCGTCGGCGCCCCGTACCACATCCAGCGCACCAAGACAGAGCACGGCATCAAGGCCGAGGTGCAGAAGGTTCTCGAGCGGGTCGGCCTCAACCCGGAGCACTACAACCGCTACCCGCACGAGTTCTCCGGCGGCCAGCGGCAGCGCATCGGCATCGCCCGGGCGCTGGCCCTGCGGCCGAAGCTGATCGTCTGCGACGAGCCGGTCTCGGCGCTGGACGTGTCGGTGCAGGCGCAGGTTATTAACCTGCTCGAGGATCTGCAGCACGAGTTCGGGCTGGCCTACATCTTCGTCGCGCACGACCTCTCGGTGGTGCGCCACATCTCCGACCGGGTCGCCGTCATGTACCTCGGCAAGATCATGGAGATGGCCGACCGGGACGTGCTCTACCGCGAGCCGCTGCACCCGTACACGCACTCGCTGATGTCCGCAGTGCCGGTACCCGACCCGGCCAAGGAGTCCCGCCGGCAGCGCATCCTGCTCATCGGCGACCTGCCCAGCCCCGCCAACCCGCCCAGCGGCTGTGTCTTCCACACCCGGTGCCCGAAGTACCGCGAGCTGCTCGGCGACGACGAGCGGCAGCGCTGCCGCGACGAGGTCCCGCCGCTCGAGATCAAGCGCGAGGGCCACTACGCAGCCTGCCACTTCCCCGAGGCGCGTGCCGACATCGCGGCCGCCGAGGACGCCGGCCTGGCGGCCGACATTGCCGCGGCCGGCGGTGTCGAGGCGAGTGGTCTCGCCGCAGGCAACACCTCTGGGTTGGCTGACTCCGGCTCGCTGGCCGAGAGCCCGGCCGGTCCCGCCGCCGCCCCCGCCCCGCCCACCTCCTGATGATCTCGGGCGGATCCGCGAGAACTCGCACATTCGCCCGAGATCATCGGATGAGACGGTGCGCTGACTAGGGTTGGCCGACGTGAGCGTTGATGGCCGCCGCCTGCTGCTGTTCCACGCCCACCCCGACGACGAGACGATCACCTGCGGCGCGACCATGGCACGCTACGCCGCCGAGGGGGTACAGGTCGTGCTCGTCACCTCGACGCTGGGCGAAGAGGGCGAGGTCCTCGTCCCCGAGCTCGCCGGGCTCGCCGCCGATCAGGCCGACCAGCTCGGCGGCTACCGCATCGGCGAGCTGGCGGCGGCGATGAGCGCGCTGGGCGTCACCGACCACCGCTTCCTCGGTGGGGCCGGCCGGTTCCGCGACAGCGGGATGATGGAGACGCCGGCCAACGCCCACCCGCGGGCGTTCTGGCAGGCCGCGACCCGGCCCGAGGTGTTCGCCGACGCCGTGTCGGCGGCGGTCGACGTGATCCGCGAGGTGCGCCCCCAGGTTGTCGTGACCTATGACCCGAACGGCGACTACGGCCATCCGGACCACATCATGACGCACCGGGTCGCCACGGCAGCCGTGGTCGCGGCCGACGACCCGACGCATCCCGGTGGCGAGCCCTGGACGGTCGCGAAGCTCTACTGGACCGCCGTCCCGCGCTCGGTGCTGCGCGAGGGATTCGCGGTGCTGGCCGAGTCAGCGAGCAGGTTCTTCGGTGTCGACCGCGTCGAGGAACTGCCGTTCGGCGTCGACGACTCCGTAATCAGCACCGTCGTGGACGCGAGCGGGTTCGGCGACGCGAAGCACGCTGCCCTGCGGGCGCACGCGACTCAGATCACCGTCGACGGGCCGTTCTTCGCGCTCTCGAACCGGCTGGGCCGGGAGGTGCTCGCCCGCGAGTACTTCCGCCTCGCTCGCGGCGAGCCCCCCGGGAAGCGCGACGACGCGGGGCGGGAGACCGATCTGTTCGCCGGCGTCGAGCTGGGCGCGTGAGCAGCCGTCCACCAGCACCGCCGCCCGGACGGCAGCGCGATGCCGGCGCGCCGGCGCCGGTGCCGCGGCCCGGGCGGATACATCCGCTGGACGTGGCCGGCGTTGTGCTGCTCTGCCTGGTGGCGATCCTCGCCGGGATCTGGGCGATCCTGCTCTCGCCGCTGCACATCGGCACCGCGATCGTGCCGGTGACGGTGCTGGTGGCGATCGTCGCCAACATCGCGCTGCCGACGCTGGCGCGGCGGCTGATCGACTCGACCGTCGCCGCCGCGCTGCCCTACCTCGCCTGGCTCGCCACGGTCATCGTGCTCGGCCTGCTGCCGCGCCCGTCCGGCGACGTGCTGCTGCCCGGCGGCGGGATCCAGCAGGTGGTCTCGCTCGGGATGCTGCTCGCCGGGGTGCTGGCGGGTGCGGTGACGCTCGGCGTGGCGGGCCCGCGCCGGCGCTGACCGCTCCGCGACGGTCAGCCCGTCGATGCCGGGTCGAGGCGATAGCGGTAGTCGTGGTGGTGCCAGTAGCCGAGCCCGGTGTAGAGCCGCAGCGCCGGCTCGTTGGTCGTGGCCACCTGCAGGTAGCTGCGAGTCGCGCTCTGCGCCGAGCCCCACCGCCACAATGCCGCCATCAACGCGGTGGCGAGCCCCTGACGTCGATGGCCGGGGACGACCTCGACCAGGGTGATGCCGAGCCACCCGTCGTCCACCGCGCCACGTCCGACGGCGACCGTGCGACCGTCGAGTCGAACGCGCGCGAACGCCACGCGCTCGTGCCGGAGGAGCAGGTCGCGGGCCGTCGGCGGCAGGGTGCCGTCGCGGACGACCGCCAGCCAGGCATCGTCGGGCCGCTCGTCGATGTCCACCGGGTCCACCGCGGTGGCAGGCGCGGCCCGCGCCTGGAGCACGTCGAGCCGCGCGACGAGCACCTGCACGTCCACCTGTACCGGCCACCCGCGCTGGTCGAGCCCGCCGTCGAGCAGCCGCCGCGCCGGCAGCGGCACCTGCATGCGCAGCGGCAGCCCCCGCTCGGCGTACCAGACGCGGGCTGCGGCCAAGGCATCGTCGAGCGGGCGGTCGAGCTGCCGGCCGGGGAGCACTGAATTGGCGCGGCCGGTGAATCCGCCGTTCGCGCGCAGCGTCCAGCCGCCGAGCTCCGCGGTCTCGGCCGCACGCCAGCCGCGCGCGCAGGTCCGCTCCAGGGCCAGGATGTCGGCGGTGGACGGCTCGACGAGCCGGGCGTGCGCCACCTGGAAGAGCGGCATCCACACCGGATCGCCGGACGCGTCGATCAGCGCGGTGTCCGAGTCGAGGTCGAGCAGGTCGCCCACCGTGTCGGCGAAGGCCAGGCGGCCCGGCTCGTCGCCGGGGACCGCGCACCGGACGACGACCCGCCGCCCCACCCACCCACGCTCAAGCACGGACGGCATACTAGGCGTGTTGGCGCCAGACCATGCTCCACACCTCGCCCGGAGGACCGCAGTGACCTATGTGATCGCCGAGCCATGCGTCGACGTGCTGGACAAGGCGTGCGTCGAGGAGTGTCCGGTCGACTGCATCTACGAGGGCGGCCGGATGCTCTACATCCACCCGGATGAGTGCGTCGACTGCGGCGCGTGCGAGCCGGTCTGTCCGGTCGAAGCGATCTTCTACGAGGACGACCTGCCCGACAAGTGGCGCGACTACACCCAGGCCAACGTCGACTTCTTCGACGACCTCGGCTCGCCGGGCGGCGCGTCCAAGCTGGGCAAGATCGACAAGGACGTGCCGCTCGTCGCCGCCCTGCCGCGGCAAGCCGCCGACCACTAGGCGCTTTTGGCATGATGGGGCCGGATAGGGTCCCAAACTGCCAAAACCGTTAGTGGTGCAGGGTGGCCACCACCGCTCCCGCGGGCGCCGTCGGCGCGTCGCGCCAGCCTTTCGCGCGGGTCCACTGCTTGCCCGCATACCCGACCGAGTCGATGCCGAGTCGGTCGGCGTTGGCGACGAACCAGGCGGTGGTGGCCCACGACGCGCCCGGGACGGCAACCGTGCTCGCGGTGGTCATCGGTGGGTTGACCGGCAGATCATCGCTCACCTGCTGCCCGGTCGCCTGGGCGGTCGCCACCTGTGACGGCGTGGGGAAGTAGCAGCTGATCCCGGTCGGTGCCTTGCCGGTGAACGCGTCGGCCAGCGCCTGCGCCTCCGCCTCGTGCTGTGCGTAGAGGCTGCCGTCGGCCGACACCTGGACCTGCTGGATGGTGTCGGCCAGATCGGCGCTCTGCCAGTCCGGGATCTTCACCAGCGCGTCCAGGAACTTCCCGGTGGCGTAGCGGACGTCGCTGAGCTGCTCCTCGGTTCCCCAGCCTTGTGAGGGGCGCTGCTGCAGCACGCCGACCGAATCCCGATCGCCGGCGCCCGAAGCCAGATTGCGGATCTTGCTCTCCTGCAGCGCCGCGGCCAGCGCCAGCACTGCCGCCCGTTCCGGGAGGTTGCGCTGCAGCACGACGCCGACCATGGTCGACGCGGTGGCGGCCTGGTCGTTGTCGATCTGGAACCGGCCGACCGTGCACCCGACGAAGCGGGTGTTGCCCTGCCACGTGTGCAGCAGCGCCCGCGCGCCGAGTACCACGACCACCGCCGCCAGCACGACGACGAGCGCGGCGATCAGCCCTCGACGGGCGGCGCTCCGCATGGCGTCAGGCGTTGGCGTGCAGCGCCGCGTTCAGCTCGGTTCCGGTGCCCGAGCGGGAACGTGCCTCCAGCGCGCCGGTGACACTGTTGCGCCAGAACTGCAGGCCGGCCATGCCGGAGAGGGTCGCCGCCTTCGCCACCGTCCCGTCCGCCAGCGTGATCTTCGAGCCGGCGGTGACGTAGCAGCCGGCCTCGACGACGCAGTCGTCGCCGAGCGAGATGCCGATCCCGGCGTTCGCGCCGATCAGGCACCGCTCGCCGATGCTGATCCGCTCCTTGCCGCCGCCCGACAGCGTGCCCATGATCGACGCCCCACCGCCGACGTCGGAGCCGTCGCCGACGACCACGCCGGCCGACACCCGCCCCTCGATCATCGACGCGCCGAGCGTCCCGGCGTTGTAGTTGACGAACCCCTCGTGCATGACGGTGGTTCCTTCGGCGAGGTGCGCGCCGAGCCGCACCCGGTCGGCGTCGGCGATCCGGACGGCCGTGGGCACCACGTAGTCGGTCATCCGCGGGAACTTGTCGATGCCGAAGACCTGCACGGTCCCGTGCCGGCGCAGCGCGAGCCGGGTCTGCTCGAAGCGCTCGACCGCGCACGGACCCAGCGACGTCCACACGACGTTGGGCAGCACGGCGAAGATGCCGTCGAGGTTCAGCTCGTTCGGTGCGACGAGCCGGTGCGACAACAGGTGCAGGCGGAGGTAGCCGTCGGACGTGTCGGCCGGCGGGGCGTCCAGGTCGACGTCGCAGCGCACCACCTGCAACCGCACGCCGCGCTCGGCGACGCCCTCCTTGCGCCCGGTGAGGGTGGCCAGCTCGTGCGGCGCGGAAGCCGTGGACGGCGCTCTGCCGAGCGCCGGCGCCGGGAACCAGGTGTCCAGCACGGTGCCGGTCGTGGTGGTCGTCGCGAGGCCGAAGCCCCAGGCACGTCTGTCCACGGGCGACACAGTAATCGGCCCGCCGCGTAGCCTGCGCAGACGTGCTGGATCTTTCCGTGGACGGCGGCGCGCTCACCGCCGCGCTGGTCGACGTGGTATCGGTGTCGGGGGACGAGGCCCAGCTGACCGATCTCGTCGAGGCCGCGCTGCGCCGCTACCCGGCACTCGTCGTCGAGCGCGACGGGAATGTCGTGCTGGCCCGGACCACGCTCGGACGGGCCCGGCGGGTGGCGCTGGCCGGCCACCTCGACACCGTGCCGATCGCCGGCAACCTGCCGTGCCGGGTCGACGGCGACCGGCTCTACGGCTGCGGCACGTCGGACATGAAGTCGGGTGTCGCCGTGCAACTGCGGCTGGCCCACCTCGTCGGCAGCGGTGCGCTCGCGCCGGGCGTGGACCTGCTCTGGGTCTACTACGACTGCGAGGAGGTCGAGGCAGAACGCAACGGGCTCGGCCGGGTGGCCCGGGAGCGGGCGGACACGCTGCGCGCCGATCTCGCGATCCTCCTCGAACCCACCCGCTGCCTGGTCGAGGGCGGCTGCCAGGGCACGCTGCGCGCGGCCGTGCGCACCTCCGGGCGGCGGGCGCACAGCGCACGGTCGTGGCTCGGCGAGAACGCGATCCACGCCCTCGCCCCGGCGCTGCAGCGGCTCGCCGGCTACCAGGCGCGCACCGTCCAGGTCGAGGGGCTCACCTACCGGGAGGGCCTCAACGCGGTGTTCATCGACGGTGGCGTGGCCGGCAACGTCATCCCCGACGCGGCTGAGCTCACCGTCAACTACCGCTTCGCCCCCGACCGCAGCGCGGCGGACGCCGGGGCGCACGTGCGCGAGGTCTTCGACGGGTTCGACGTCGAGATCGTCGACTCCGCGCCGGGGGCCCGTCCGGGGCTGGACGCGCCGCTCGCGCAGGCGATGGTGGCCGCCGTGGGGGGCGAGCCGCAGGCCAAGCTGGGCTGGACGGACGTGGCCCGCTTCGGCGAGCTGGGCATCCCGGCAGTGAACTTCGGGCCGGGCGACCCGAATCTGGCGCACACCCGCGACGAGCACGTCGAGTTGGCGAAGGTGGCCGAGGCCGAGGTGGCACTGATCCGCTTCCTGCGCGGCTGACCAGCACTGCGGCGCAACCGGCTAGCGTTTCGGGTATGGCGACCGCGGACGGTCCGGACGAGCGGCAACGCGGTCCGGTCATCGTCCGCCGTAGGCAGATCGCGCCCGGCACCACCGATCAGCGGTTGCTCGACTCGCGCGGCCCGTCGGACTGGGTGCACACCGACCCGTGGCGGGTGCTGCGCATCCAGAGCGAGTTCGTGGAGGGTTTCGGCCTGCTCGCTGAGCTGCCGCGGGCGGTGTCCGTGTTCGGGTCGGCGCGTACGGCGCGTGACAATCCCGAGTACGCGGCGGCTCGCCAACTCGGCGCCGCGCTCGCCCGGGCGGGGTTCGCCGTGATCACCGGCGGTGGACCGGGTGCGATGGAGGCCGTGAACCGGGGCGCCTCCGAGGCCGGTGGAGTCTCGGTCGGGCTCGGCATCGAGCTGCCGTTCGAGAGCCGGCTCAACGACTGGGTCGACCTCGGCGTCAACTTCCGCTACTTCTTCGCTCGCAAGACGATGTTCGTCAAGTACGCCCAGGCGTTCGTGATCATGCCGGGTGGCTTCGGCACGCTGGACGAGCTGTTCGAGGCGCTGACGTTGGTGCAGACCCGCAAGGTGACCCGATTCCCGGTGATCCTCTACGGCAGCCGGTACTGGTCCGGGCTGGTCGAGTGGATCCGGGGGACGGCGCTCCCGGCCGGAAAGATCGGCCGGGCCGACCCGGACCTGCTGACGGTCACCGACGACGTCGACGAGATCGTCGCCCGGATCGTCGATGCGAGCGACGCCCGCTCCGCGCAAGCCGACGCCGAGGCGCGGATGCAGGAGCAGGACGCCGGCACGCACGACGCCCAATAGGGTGCCGGTGATGGCGTCGATTTGCGTGTTCTGCGCGTCGTCGGAGCAAATCGACGGCGACTACCTGCTGCTCGCCGAGCAGGTCGGCACGCGCATCGCCAAGCTCGGTCACACGCTGGTCTACGGCGGCGGCCGGGTGTCGATGATGGGTGCGGTGGCCAGGGCGGCCCGGGTCGGCGGAACGCGCACCGTCGGTGTGATCCCGCACGGCCTGGTCGGCGCGGAGATCGCCGACGCCGACTCGGCCGAGCTCGTCGTGGTCGAGACGATGCGCGAGCGCAAGCGGATCATGGACGAGCGGGCCGACGCGTTCCTGGCCCTGCCCGGCGGCATCGGCACGTTCGAGGAGCTCTTCGAGGTGTGGACGGCCGGCTACCTGGGCATGCACGACAAGCCGGTGATCGTTCTGGACCCGGACGGCTTCTACGGCCCGCTCTGGCGCTTCCTCGAGGACCTGCGCGAGCGCGGGTTCGTCCACCAGGCGGCGCTGGACCATCTGCACCGCGCCGGCACCCTCGACGACGCGTTCGCCGTCATCGACGCTCCCGCAGAGCGGCCAGCCACTCGTCGCGGGCGACCCACAAGGGGGCCAGGTCGTAGACCAGGGTGAACCGCAGACGGCTGGGCGGCACCCCACGAGCAACCACGGCCAGCGCGCGCTTGCCGGGGATCAGCGTGTGCGGCACCGTCGCCGCGGCGCCCCACAGCGCATCGTCGTGCCGGACGCGCGTCGGCAGTCCGTGCCCGTCCACGCTGAGCAGGCCGGGCTCGCTGCGGACCGTCTCGGGCGGGAACTCGACGACGCTGGCGTGCCGGAAGGCACGATCCCGCTCGTCGGCGAGCAGCCCGGCCAGGTCCGCCGGCGCGAGGCTGGTCCGGACGGATACGTACGGGCCGTCCGGGTCGCTCGCCGTGCCGTATCCCAGCGTGACGCTGCCGGACTCGCTCGCGACCAGCCATCCCGGCAGGTCCGGCGCGGCGAGCCCGACCACCGGGGTGAACGCGCCATGCCGCACGTTTCCATCCTGCCGCGTGCCACCATCGAGGCGTGACGACGCTGCTGTTGTACGCCGTGCTGGCCCTGGTGGCCGTCGGCGTGCTCTTCGGGCTCGCCGTCTTCGTCCTGCCGAAAGGCGAGCAGGTGGCACCGCCGGCACCGGACGTGCATCCCTGGGACGCGCTCCCCGACCGACCGCTGCGCGCCGACGACGTCGAGGAGGTGCGCCTGCCGGTGACCCTTCGCGGCTACCGCTTCGCCGAGACCGATCTGCTGCTCGACCGGCTCACCGACGAGCTGCGCAGACGCGACGAGGAGATCGCCCGGCTGCGCGGGCGTGCGGTCGCAGAGGCCGCGAACGACCAGGCGCATGACGGTTGACGGGCGGACTCGGTGCCAGTGGGCGACGAGCGCCCCGGAGTACCTCGCCTACCACGACGACGAGTGGGGCCGGCCGCTGCACGGAGACACCGCGCTGTTCGAACGGATGTCGCTCGAAGCGTTCCAGTCCGGGCTGTCCTGGCTGGTGATCCTGCGCAAACGGCCCGCCTTCCGCGCGGCGTTCGCCGGCTTCGACCCGGCGGCGGTAGCCGCATTCGGTGACGCGGACGTGCCACGGCTGCTCGCCGACGCCGGGATCGTCCGCAACCGGGCCAAGATCGAGGCCACGATCAACAACGCCCGCCGCGTGCTCGACGCCGTCCCGGAGGGGCTCGACGCTCTGCTGTGGTCGTTCGCACCGGCCACCCACCGGCGTCCCCGGACGTTCCGCGACCTGCCGGCGAGCACGCCCGAGTCGAGCGCGATGGCCAAGCAGCTGCGGCGGCGTGGCTTCCGCTTCGTCGGCCCCACCACGGCGTACGCGCTCATGCAGGCCACCGGCATGGTCGACGACCACGTCGTCGGCTGCTGGCGGGCTGCGTGATCAGCGTCCGGCGAAGGTCGGCTTCTGCTTGTTGACGAACGCCGCGGTGGCCACCCGGTGGTCCTCGGTGGCGCCGCAGCGCGCCTGCAGCTCTGCCTCTTTGTCGAGGCTCTCGACAAGCGAGTGGCTGGTCGCGTACGCCAGGGATTCCTTGATCGCGCCGTAGGCGACGGTGGGGCCGGCGGCGAGGCGGCCCGCGAGCTCCTGCGCGGCCGGCAGCAGCTGCTCGGGCTCGACGACCGCGTTCACCAGGCCCATCTCGAGCGCTGCCTCGGCACTGACCGGCTCGGCGAGCAGGGAGAGCGCCGTCGCGCGCGCGTGCCCGACGATCCGGGTCAGCGTCCACGACGCGCCGCTGTCGAGCGTGAGGCCCACGTTGGCGAACGCCATCAGGAACCCGGCCGCCTGGCTGGCGATACGGAAGTCGGCAGCGAACGCGAACCCGGCGCCGGCGCCGGCCGCCATGCCGTTCACCGCGGCGATGACCGGTTTGGGCATGGTGGCGATGCTCGACACAATGGGGTTGTAGTGCTCGGTGACCGTGCGCAGCGGCGTGCGGTCGCCGGTGGCCAGCATGGCGCTGTGCTCGCGCAGGTCCTGCCCGACGCAGAAGGCCCGCCCCGCGCCGGTCAGCACGACCGCGCGCACCGTCTCGTCCGCGCCGAGGTCGGCCAGCGCCGAGACGAGCGCCTCTTTCAACGCGACCGAGAGCGAGTTCATCGACCCCGGCCGGTTCAAGGTGAGCGTGGCGACCGCGCCGGCACGGTCGAGAAGCAGTTCGTCAGCCATCTGCCGTCCTCTCGGATCCTCGGGCGACCGTAGCGCGACCCCTGGTCTTTGGTTAAGGCGGTTGGTGCGGGACAATGGGGAACCGCACGGCCCCCGCTCGCGCGGGGGCAGTCGTCCATGAAGACACCTTTCGGCGAACGACGACGCGATGCCCGCCCACCGGCGCATCATCAGGAGGAGGCACGAATGGCGGCCATGAAGCCGCGGACGGGCGACGGCCCGCTCGAGGTCACCAAGGAGGGACGCGGGATCGTGATGCGCGTGCCACTCGAGGGGGGCGGGCGTCTGGTGGTGGAGATGTCCGCCGAAGAGGCCTCCGCGCTCGGCGACGCGCTCAAGTCCGCCGTCGGCTGAGCCCTGCCGCCAGACCGGCCCCGGTCACCCGAGTGGTGGCCGGGGCCGGTTCACGTCCGCCGTCGGTTGCCGGTGGCGGTGGGTGCAGGATGGCCGGGTGGTCGACGTGCGCGCCCAGCCTGCCGAGTCGCGCGCGGACGTGCTCGCGCTCGGCGTCGGATTCGGCGGGGTGCTGCTCGACGGAATCCCGGACGCCGCGTTGCCCGGCTCGGCGCGGGCCGCGGCCGAGGCGTACCACGCGGAGGGCAGGGCGTCCGCCGAACCGGGCGAGGTTCGCGAGCTGGCGCTTGTCGGGACGGCGCCAGCCACCCTGCTGCTCGCCGGCATCGGCGCGGCGGGCGAGCGTGAGCTGCGCACGGCCGGGGCGGCGTTGGTCCGGGTGGTGCGCGGCGAGTCGGTCGACGTCGCGATGCCAGGACTCACGGGCGACCGGCTCGCGGCGCTCGTCGAAGGACTCGCACTGGGGGCGCACCGCTTCAAGCCCGGGCCGCTGCGAACGGTATCGCTCGTCGCAGACGCAGACGCCCATGCGCTCGAACGTGGGCGCGCGTACGCCGCCGGCGCAGCATGGGCACGAGACCTGACCAACACGCCGGCATTGGTCAAGACGCCGGCCTGGCTCGGCGCGCAGGCCGCCGCCGTACTCCGGCCCCTCGGCGTCCGGGTCGAGGTCCGGGATGAGCAGTGGCTCACTGCGCACAGGTTCGGTGGCGTGCTCGGCGTGGGCGGCGGATCGTCCTCGCCGCCGCGGCTGATCGAGGCGTCCTGGCGGCCACGGGGCGCCGGAGCAGGGCCGCACCCGGTCATCGTCGGCAAGGGGATCACGTTCGACAGCGGCGGGCTGAACCTCAAGCCCGGCGAGGGCATGCGCATGATGCACACGGACATGGGCGGCGGAGCGGCCGCCCTGGCTGCGCTGCGGGTGATCGCCACGCTGCGGGCGCGCGTGCGGGTCAGCGTCCTGGTCCCGACGGCCGAGAACGCAGTGTCCGGCTCGGCTATGCGGCCGGGCGACGTGCTGCGCCACTACGGCGGGCGCACCACCGAGGTGCGCAACACCGACGCCGAGGGTCGGCTGGTTCTCGCCGACGCGCTGGCCTACGCGGCGGCCCGGCTGCGTCCCAGCGCGCTGGTCGACGTCGCGACGCTGACCGGTGCCGTGAAGGTGGCGCTCGGCCTGCGCGTCGCCGGCCTGTTCGCGACCTCCGAACCGCTGGCCGACGCGCTCATCCGAGCCGGTGCCGACGCCGACGAACCGCTTTGGCGGATGCCGCTCGTCGACGACTACGCGCCCCAGTTGGACTCCGAGGTGGCCGATTCGCAGAACATGCCCGGCAACCCGGGTGCGATCACCGCCGCGCTCTTCCTCCGCCCGTTCGCGGCCGGCCTGCCGTGGGCGCACCTCGATATCGCCGGGGCCGCCCGGGCCACCGCGGACGCCGGCGTGCTCACCTCGGGCGCCACCGGCTTCGGCGCCCGCCTGCTCGCCCGCTGGGTCGAGTCGCTCGCCTGACCGCGTGCGGCCCGCGGACGCTCGACCGGGGCGCAGACCGGGCTAGGGTGTGCGGCATGGCGAGGGAGCCGCGCGTCCTGGGCATGGTTCTGGCCGGTGGCGAGGGAAAGCGGCTGTGGCCGTTGACCGCGGATCGGGCCAAGCCGGCAGTGCCGTTCGGCGGGAAGTACCGGCTGATCGACTTCGTGCTGTCCAACCTGGTCAACGCGGGGTATCTGCGGATCTGCGTGTTGACCCAGTACAAGTCGCACTCGCTGGACCGGCACATCACCCAGACCTGGCGGATGTCGACCGTGCTGGGCAACTACGTCACCCCGGTGCCGGCGCAGCAGCGGCTGGGCCCGCGCTGGTACACCGGCAGCGCCGACGCGATCCTGCAGTCGTTCAACTTGATCTACGACGACAAGCCGGACTACATCGTGGTCTTCGGCGCCGACCACGTCTACCGGATGGACCCGTGCCAGATGGTGCAGCGGCACATCGAGACCGCTGCCGGGGTGACGGTGGCCGGGATCCGGGTGCCCCGCGCGGAGGCGACCGCGTTCGGCGTGATCGACGCCGACGCCGACGGGCGGGTGCTGGACTTCTTGGAGAAACCGGCCGAGCCGCCCGGCCTGCCCGACAACCCGGAGCAGACGTTCGCCTCGATGGGCAACTACGTGTTCAGCACCGAGGCGCTGATCGAGGTACTGCGCGCCGACGCCGAGGACGAGGGCTCGGTGCACGACATGGGCGGGTCGATCATGCCGCTGATGGTCAAGCAGGGCACCGCCTGGGTGTACGACTTCGCCGACAACGACGTGCCCGGCGCCGAGGAACGCGACCGCGGTTACTGGCGCGACGTCGGGACCATCGACTCGTTCTACGAGGCGAACATGGACCTGGTCGCGGTGCACCCGGTTTTCAACCTGTACAACCAGCGATGGCCGATCTACACCCACACCCCGCAACTGCCGCCGGCGAAGTTCGTCGAGGGCGGGCTGGCCCAGGAGTCCATCGTCGGCGCCGGGGTGATCATTTCCGGGGCCACCGTGCGCAACAGCGTCATCTCGCACAACGTCCGCGTGCACCAGGGCGCCTACGTCGAAGGCTCGGTGCTGATGGACAACGTGCAGGTCGGCCGCGGCGCGGTGATCCGCCGCGCCATCCTGGACAAGAACGTCGTCGTCCCCGACGGTGCCAACATCGGCGTCGACACCGAAGCCGACCGTTCGCGCTACCACGTCAGCGACAGCGGCATCGTCGTGCTCGGCAAGAGCCAGCTCGCGCTTCCTTAGTCGAGCCGGTCACGCTAGCGTCACGAAATGGCGACGACCTGACGGCCGGGTGCGGCTGGCCGCGCCGATAAGGCACCATGACGCGGGGTCGCGCGCAGCGTGCGGCGGCCGGGACGACAGGAGGTCGTTGTGATGCGAGGAGGTCGCCGCGCAGCCGTGGCGTTGGGTGTGGCGGCGGCCAGTGTGCTGCTCGTCGCGGGCTGTAGCAGCAGCAAGAAGACCGGCTCGAGCGGCGGGTCGACCGCTGGGTCGTTGGCCGCGGCAAGCCCGTCCGCGAACTCCTCGCTCGCCGCGCTGGTGCCCGCGAAGGTGAAGTCCAAGGGCACGCTGACCATCGCGATGGACGCGACGTACCCGCCGGACGAGTTCCTCAGCACTGATGGCAAGACGATCATCGGCATGGACGCGGATCTGGGAAAGGCGCTGGGTAGCGCGCTCGGTCTGAACGTCAAGCTGCAGAACGTGACGTTCAACAACATCATCCCCGGTCTGCAGGACGGGAAGTACGACGTCGGGCTCTCGTCGTTCACGGACACGAAAGAACGAGAGAAGGTCGTCGACTTCGTCACCTACTTCCAGGCCGGCGAGGCCTACTACGTCAAGGCCGGCAGTGGCAAGACCTACGACGGCCTCGACGCGCTGTGCGGGACGAAGGTCGCCGTCGAGAACGGCACCACGGAGCAGACCGACGCGCAGAACCAGGCCAAGAAGTGCGCGTCCGCGGGTAAGCCGAGCGTGAGTGTCCTGTCGTTCGCCGACCAGAACGGCGCAAACCTCGCGGTCTCCAGCGGCCGGGCCGATCTCGGTTTCGCCGACTCGCAGGTCGTCGGCTACATCGTCAAGCAGACCAACGGCCAGTTCACCGAGACCGGCAAGGCGTTCGAGGTGGCGCCGTACGGCATCGCGCTGCCGAAGGGCAACGGTATGGCCCAGGCCGTGCTCGCCGGTGTGAAGCAGCTGATGCAGGACGGCAGCTACATGAAGGTGCTGAACCAGTGGGGCGTCCAGGCGGGTGCCATCAGCAACCCGGTGATCAACGGGGCGACAAGCTGAGCCGGTAGATGGAGCCCAACACCCGCGTCGCCGGAAGCGAGACGGCCCGCCCGCCGGATATCAAGGCGGTGCCGGTGCGGCACCCGGGGCGGTGGGTCGCGGCCGCGATTCTGCTGCTGCTGGCCGCGATGCTGGTCAACGCCGTGGTGTTCGCGCGGGTCAAGCGCGGCACCGTGAACCAAACCCGGTTCGGCTGGGACGTCGTGGGTCAGTACTTCCTGTCCAGCCAGGTGTTGCACGGGCTTGTCGTCACCATCGAGTTGACCGTGATCGCGATGGCGATCGGCATCGCCGGCGGCGTGCTACTGGCGGTGATGCGGATGTCGGCGAACCCGCTGCTGTCCGGCGCGAGTTGGCTCTACATCTGGTTCTTCCGCGGCACGCCGGTGCTGGTGCAGCTGCTGTTCTGGTACAACCTCAGCTACCTGTTCCCCAAGCTGTCTGTCGGGATTCCGTTCGGACCGGCGTTTCTTCACCTGGACGCGAACAAGCTCATCACCCCGTTCCTCGCCGGCATCGTGGGTCTCGGCCTGAACGAGGCGGCCTATATGGCCGAGATCGTGCGGGCCGGGATTCTCTCGGTGGATGAGGGGCAGGTGGAGGCAGCGCAGTCACTGGGGATGACCCGGACGCGCACCACGCGGCGGATCGTGCTGCCGCAGGCAATGCGGGTGATCATCCCGCCGACGGGCAACGAGACGATTTCCATGCTCAAGACCACATCGTTGGTCAGTGTGATCACCGTGACCGAGCTGCTCTACTCGGTCGAGATCATCTACGCCCGCACCTACCAGATCGTGCCGATGCTGCTGGTGGCGAGCATCTGGTACCTGATCGTCACGTCGGTGCTCACCGTGGGGCAGTACTACGTGGAGCGGCACTTCGCCCGCGGCTCGTCGCGGCAACTGCCGCCTACGCCGTTGCAACGCCTGCGCAGGATGCTGACGGCAGGTCACGCCGAGGTGCCGGCCGTGCCGGTGCCCGCCGCGAGTGGTGAGGCGCGATGAGTCGCCGCTCAGCCAGCTCTGCGCCGACTTTGCCCCGCGGTGACACGCTGCACGGCCCGGATTACGTGTCAGAGCGGGGCAAAGTCGCAGCCGGACGTGTCGCAGCGGGGCAAACTCGCTGCGGCACCGGCGTGCCGGGAGCGTCACCGTGAGCGAGCTGATGGTGCGCGCGGAGAACGTGCACAAGCGGTTCGGGTCGCTGGAAGTCCTCAAGGGCATCGACCTGCAGGTGGCGCCGGGTGAGGTGATGGTGGTCATCGGGCCGTCCGGGTCGGGGAAGTCGACGTTCCTGCGCTGTATCAACCACCTGGAGAAGATCGACGCCGGGCGGCTCTACGTCGACGGCGAGCTGGTCGGATACCGCCAGCGCGGCGACAAGCTGCAGGAGCTCAAGGACTCCGAGGTCTGCCGCAAGCGCGCCGAGATCGGCATGGTGTTCCAGCGGTTCAACCTCTTCCCGCACATGACCGCGCTGGAGAACGTCGTAGAGGCGCCGGTCGGCGTCAAGCGCGAGGGCAGGTCCGCCGCCACCGAACGGGGCCGCAAGCTGCTCGACCGGGTCGGCCTGTCGGACAAGTGCGACGCCTATCCCAGCCAACTCTCCGGCGGACAGCAGCAGCGGGTGGCCATCGCCCGCGCGCTGGCCATGCAGCCCAAGCTGATGCTCTTCGACGAGCCCACGTCCGCGCTCGACCCGGAACTGGTCGGCGACGTGCTCGACGTCATGCGCGGGCTCGCCCTCGACGGGATGACGATGATCGTGGTCACCCACGAGATCGGCTTCGCCCGCGAGGTCGGCGATTCGCTGGTCTTCATGGACGGCGGCGTCGTCGTCGAGGCCGGCCATCCGCGCGAGGTGATCAGCAAGCCGCAGCACGAACGGACCAAAGCCTTCCTGTCGAAGGTGCTGTGATCGCTGCATGAGCGAGGTCGGCTGGGATGACGACCCGGTGGTGGCGTCGTGGCCCGGGCTGCCGCAGTTGCCGGCGGATCGCACCGCGGACGTCTGCGTGGTGGGGCTCGGCGCGTCCGGGCTGGCGGCGGTCGAGGCGCTGGCCGAACGCGGCGCGTCGGTGATCGGTGTCGACGCGGGGCGTGTTGCGGCGGGCGCGGCCGGCCGCAACGGCGGCTTGCTGATCGCCGGGCCGTCCGCCCACCTGCACACGGCGATCGACTGCTGGGGCGCGGAGGCCGCGGTGGGGCTGTATCGGGAAACCCTCGCCGAGCTGGACCGGGTGGCCGCGCTGCTGGGGGAAGAGGTCGTGCGGCGGGTCGGCTCGATCCGGCTGGCCGGCCTGCCGGGGGAACCGGTCGACGACGTCGAGGCGATGGATCGCGACGCCGAGCTGGACGACTGCGCGGCGCATGCGGACGCGCTGCGCGAACATGGCATCGCGGTGCAGGAGTACGACGGCGAACTCGGCCGCGGCCTGTTCCTGCCGGACGACGCGGCGATGAACCCCGCGCGCCGGGCGCTGGGGCTGGCCGCGGCGCTCGCCGGCCGGGCCGAGCTGCACGAGCACACGCCGGCGCTGCGGGTCGAGCCCGGCCGTGTCGTTACCGAGCCCGGTGTGGTCAGTGCCGGGCGGGTGATCGTCGCGATCGACGGGGGCCTGCAGCAGCTGCTCCCGCAGCTGGCCGACCGGGTGTGGACGGCGCGGCTGCAGATGCTCGCCACCGAACCGGTGCCGCCCCGGCTGCCCTGCCCGGTGTACGGCCGCTGGGGCTACGACTACGGGCAGCAGGATCCGGGCGGCCGCATCTACGTCGGTGGTGGGCGCGACCGCTTCCTCGACACCGAGTGGACCGCCGACGCGACGCCCACCGCGCCCGTCCAGGCGTGGGTCGAGCAGGTGGCGACGCGGATGGCCGGCTGCCCGGTTTCGATAACGCACCGCTGGGCCGCCTCGGTGAGCTTCACCAGCGACGGGCGGCCGCTGTGCACCGAGGTCCTGCCCGGCGTCGTCGCGGTCGGCGGCTACAACGGCACCGGCAACCTGGTCGGCCCGATCGCCGCCCGCGCCGCCGTCGCCCGTGCGCTCGACGGCACGCCACCCCCGCCCTACCTCGCCCAGTGAGCCCCACGATCGGGCAACTTTCGCACCGCCCGGGTCGGAGGAAGTTGCACGATCGCGGAGAATGGCGCGGTGACCGCCACCGCGACCGACCTCGCCGCCGAGCTGCGCCGCGCGGGCGTCGTCGAGGTCGACGTCTCGCCGCGGCGGCGGGCCGAGTACTCATCCGACGCGTCGAACTACCGTCTGGTGCCGACGGCGGTCGGGTTTCCCCGGCATGCCGACGAGGTGGTGGCCGCGCTCGCCACCTGCCGGGAGCTCGGCGTGCCGTTGACGGCCCGTGGCGCCGGCACGTCGATCGCGGGGAACGCGGTGGGCAACGGGCTGGTCCTCGACTTCTCCCGGCACCTGAACCGGGTCCTGGGCGTCAGCCCCGAGGCCGGCACCGCGAGCGTCGAACCGGGCGCGATCCTCGACTCGATCACCGCGGCGGCGGCGCCGCACGGGCTCCGCTTCGGTCCTGACCCGTCCACGCACGCCCGGGCCACCATCGGCGGCTCGCTGGGTAACAACGCCTGCGGGTCGCGGGCGCTCGCCTACGGCCGCACCGGCGACAACGTCGTCGAGCTGGACGTACTCACCGCGTCCGGGCAGCGACTGACCGCCGCACCCGGCACTGTTCCGCCCGCTCTGGAGCAGCTGGTCCGTGCGCATCTGGCCCTGATCCGCACCGAGTTCGGCCGATTCCCCCGCCAGGTGTCGGGGTACTCGATGGAGCGGCTGCTGCCCGAGAACGGCGCGGACCTCGCGAGCTTCCTGGTCGGCACGGAGGGCACGCTCGGCGTGATCCTGCGGGCGAGCGTCCGGCTCGTCGCGGCACCGGCCGCCACCGCGCTCGCGGTGCTCGGCTACCCGGACCTGCCCGCCGCCTCCGAGGCCGTGCCGGCGTTGCTCCCTCACCGGCCGGTGGCCCTGGAGGGGTTGGACGCCCGGCTGGTCGACGTGGTGCGCGTCCGTCGTGGGAGGGCTGCGGTACCCGAGCTGCCGCGCGGCGCTGGATGGCTCTTCGCCGAGACGGCCGGCGGCACCGCCGACGAGGCGCGCGCCGCCGCGGGCAAGCTGATCGCAGACGCCGGCTGCCTCGACTCCCTCGTCGTGGGCGGCCCGGTCGCCCGGGCGCTGTGGCGCATCCGCGAGGACGGCGCCGGTCTGGGCGGACGCACCCCGGCCGGTGAGCCGGCATGGCCCGGCTGGGAGGACGCCGCCGTGCCACCCGATCGGCTCGCCGCCTACCTGCGGGAGTTCCAGGCGCTGCTGCGCCAGCACCGCCTCGACGGGCTCATGTACGGCCACTTCGGCGACGGCTGCCTGCATGCCCGCATCGACTTCCCGCTGCGCAGCCATCCTGGTGCCCTGCGGGCGTTCGTCACCGACGCGGCGGACCTGGTCGCCCGGCACGGCGGATCGCTCTCCGGCGAGCACGGCGACGGGCGGGCTCGCGGTGAGCTCCTCAGCCGCATGTACAGCCCCGACGCGATAAGCCTGTTCTGCGCGGTGAAGCACATCTTCGACCCGGACGACCTGCTCAACCCTGGCGTGATCGCGGCACCGGCGCCGCTGGACGCCGACCTGCGCGTCCCGGCCGCCAAGCCGCTCACCCGCCGGCTCGGTTTCGCCTACCCGCACGACCGCGAGGATCTCGCCGAGGCCGTGCACCGCTGCGTCGGCGTCGGTAAGTGCCGCGCTGACAGCACCGCGGCCGGCGGCGTGATGTGCCCGTCCTACCTCGCCACCCGCGACGAGAAGGACTCCACCCGCGGGCGGGCGCGGGTGCTGCAGGAACTGGCCAACGGGTCGCTGGTCCGTGACTGGCGGGCACCCGAAATCGTCGAGTCCCTCGAGCTGTGCCTGTCCTGCAAGGGATGCGCGGCCGACTGCCCGGCCGGCGTCGACATGGCGACGTACAAGGCCGAGGCCCTCTACCAGCGCTACCGGCGGCGGCCGCGTCCCTCAGCGCATTACGCGCTCGGCTGGCTTCCCCGCTGGGCGCGCCTGGCCTCGCGCGCGCCGCGGCTGGTCAACGCCGGGCTGGCCAGCCGATCGGTCGCGGCCGCCGGCAAGCGGATCGCCGGCGTCGACCAGCGCCGCCCGCTGCCCCGGTTCGCGCCGCAGACGTTCCGGCAGTGGTTCGCCGGCCAGGCGCATGAGTCCGGCGCAACACCGGTGCTGCTCTGGGTGGACACGTTCACCGACTACTTCACGCCGCGCGTCGGCCAGGCCGCGGTCCGGGTGCTCGAGGCGGCCGGCTGCTCCGTCCAGCTGACCGAACGTCCGGTCTGCTGCGGGCTGACGTGGATCTCCACCGGTCAGCTTGACGGCGCCCGGCGCCAGCTTCGCCGGTCGCTGGACGCGCTGGAATCCGCGCTGGCCGCGGGCATGCCGGTGGTCGGACTGGAGCCCTCGTGCACCGCGGTGCTGCGGCGTGACCTCGTGGAACTGCTGTCCGGCGACTCCCGCGCGGCTCGCGTCGCGGCGGCGACCCGCACGCTCGCCGAGCTGCTGCGCGCGACGCCCGGCTGGCGACCGCCACCACTCAGCGGCGTACGGGGCGTCGCGCAACCACACTGCCACCAGCACGCCGTCCTCGGCTGGGACGCCGACGCGGCGCTGCTGCGCGACGCCGGCGCCGCCGTCGACCCGGTCGGCGGATGCTGCGGGCTGGCCGGCAACTTCGGTGTCGAGCGCGGGCACTACGAGATTTCCGTCGCCGTCGCCGAGACCGCGCTGCTGCCGGCGCTGCGCGCCCGACCGGCGGAGGACATCGTGCTGGCCGACGGATTCTCCTGCCGCACCCAGCTGGAGCAGCTGGCGGGTCGGCGCGGACTGCACCTCGCCGAGCTGCTCGCCGACCACCTGGGCGGACGCTCGTGAGCGGGCAAGCGTTCGTGCCGCCGCCGTACCCGTACGAGCGGCTCGGCGAGGTCGCCGAGCTCGCCGCCGCGCACGACGGCGGGGCGGTCGACCTGTCGATCGGCACGCCGTGCGATCCTGCGCCGGCCGCGGTGATCGCGGCGCTGTCCAGCGCCGACGGCGCCCGGGGCTACCCGCCGTCGATCGGCACACCGGCGTTCCGGGACGCGGCCGCGCAGTGGATCCACCGCCGACTCGGCGCGACGGTGGATCCGCGCACGCAACTCGCCGCCTGCGTCGGCACCAAGGAGTTCGTCGCGTCCGTGCCGCAGTACCTCAAGCTGCGCGAACCGTCACGCGACACGGTGCTCTACCCGGCGATCAGCTATCCCACCTACGAGATGGGAGCGGTGCTCGCCGGCTGCCGCGCGGTGCCGTACGCGGATCTCGACGAGATCGGCGAGACCGACGCCGCGCGGGCGCTGTGCCTCTGGGCCAACTCGCCGGGCAATCCCACCGGTGAATTGCATGATCTCGGTGCCGCCGCGGAGTGGGGACGGCTGCGCGGTATTCCGGTGCTCTCCGACGAGTGCTACGCCGAGTTCACCTGGAACGGTGCACCGGCAACCATCCTGACGGCGGGTGTATCGGGCGTGCTCGCGGTGCACTCACTATCCAAGCGAGACAACTTCGCCGGCGCGCGGATCGGCTTCTACGCAGGGGATCCCGGGCTCGTGCATTACCTTCGGGAGGTGCGCAAGCACGCGGGGCTCATGCCGCCCGGCCCGGTGCAGGCGGCGGCGGTCCTTGCGCTCGGCGACGACGCGCACGTCGACGCGCAGCGCGAGCGGTACCTGCGCCGGCTGCAGCGGCTGCGCGAGATCCTGCACTGTGCCGGCTACGCGGCGCCGATGCCGTCGGGCGCGTTCTACCTTTGGGTCCGTGCCCCCGACGGCGCCTGGGCTGCCGCCCATGATCTGGCGCGCCAGGCGGGGATCATCGTCTCGCCCGGCGAGTTCTACGGCCCGACCGCGACCGGGCACTTCCGGGTCGCTGCCGTGGCGCCCGACGACCGGATCGAACTGGTCGCGGCGCGCGTCGGGGCGTGACTAGTCCTGGCGCCGTCCGCGCAGGGCACGATAGGAATGCCAGCAAGCACCGCGACGAGGCCCCGGAGGCAGTGATGGGTGTATTCGACGATCTCAAGCAGAAGGCCGAGGAGCTCAGCAAGAAGGTCAAGCCGATGGCCGACGACTTGGCGAAGAAGGTCAAGCCGATGGCAGAGGACCTGAGGGAGAAGGCCAAGCCGATGGCAGAGACGGTCAAGGACAAGGCCGGCCAGTTCGGCGAGACGGTGCGGACCAAGGCGGAGGACGTCACGGAGGGCTTCCGCCAGGGTGCCAAGGACGACGAGTCGGCCACGCCGCCCACGCCCCCAACGCCGCTGACCACCCCGCCGGCCGCGCCGCCCACCACACCGCCGGCCACACCGCCGGCCACACCGCCGGTCACCGAGCCGCCGCCAACCAGCCAGCCCTAACCTCAACCCGCGTCAGGATCAGCCGAACTGGACGCCCTGCGCGAGAGGTAGCTCGCTCGAGTAGTTGATCGTGTTGGTGGTCCGGCGCAGGTAGGCCTTCCACGCGTCCGAACCGGATTCCCGCCCGCCGCCGGTCTCCTTCTCGCCGCCGAACGCGCCGCCGATCTCGGCACCCGACGGGCCGATGTTCACGTTCGCGATCCCGCAGTCCGAGCCGTCGGGCGCGAGGAACCGCTCGGCTTCGCGCAGGTTCAGCGTGAAGATCGACGAGGAGAGCCCTTGCGGGACGTCGTTGTGCAGCGCGAGCGCCTCGTCGAAGTCGGCTGCCTCCGACGAAGGTTGCGAGCCCGCGCTGCCGTAGGTCAGCACGTACAGGATCGGCGCGAACGTCTCGCTGCGCACGATGTCGGTCTGCGCCGGCATGCACACCAGCGCGGGGCGCACGTAGTACGCGTCGGGAGCCTCGTCGGTGAGCACCCGCTGGCCGCCGACGACGACCTCACCGCCGTCGGCGGCTGCCTTGTCCAGCGCGGTCGCGAAACCCTCGTAGCTTCGGGCGTCGATCAGCGGGCCGACCAGCGTGCCGTCCTCGAGTGGCGAGCCGATCGGCAGCGTCTCGAAGGCCGCCTTGATCCGCGCGACGAGTTCGTCGGCGATCGACTCGTGGGCGATGACCCGGCGCAGTGTCGTGCAGCGCTGCCCGGCCGTCCCCGCAGCGGAGAAGACGATGCCGCGAACGGCAAGGTCCAGGTCGGCCGACGGTGCGACGATCGCCGCGTTGTTGCCCCCGAGTTCGAGCAGCAGGCGGCCGAACCGGCCGGCTACGCGCGGCGCGATCGCACGGCCCATCCGGGTCGAACCGGTGGCGCTGACCAGGGCAACCCGCGGGTCGTCGACCAGTGCCTCTCCGACGTCCGCGCCGCCGAGGACGAGGGAGGAGACCGCCGCGGGCGCGCCGACGCGACGGGCTGCCTCGGCGACGAGCGCCTGACAGGCAAGCGCGGTCAGCAGTGTCTTCTCCGACGGCTTCCACACGACCGGGTCGCCGCAGACGAACGCGAGCGCGCAGTTCCACGACCAGACGGCGACGGGGAAGTTGAACGCGCTGATGACGCCGACGACACCCAGTGGGTGCCACTGCTCCATCATCCGATGGCCGGGTCGCTCAGAGGCGATGGTCAGGCCGAACAGTTGGCGGGACAGGCCCACCCCGAGGTCGCAGATGTCGATCATTTCCTGGACCTCGCCCAGGCCTTCCGAGCGGATCTTCCCGGCCTCGATCGATACCAGCGTGCCGAGGTCGGTCTTGTGCTCGCGGAGCAGGTTGCCCAGCTCGCGGACCAGCTGACCCCGCACCGGCGCCGGAACGGTCCGCCAGGTCAGGAACGCCTCGTGTGCCCGTCCGACGATCTCGTCGACATCCGACGGCGTGTGACCTTTCACCCGTGCGATCTGCCCCCCGGTGACGGGGGAATGCACCGCGAGGTCCCCGCCCTCGAGCGCAGCCGGGTCGACGCCCAGGCGGCTCAGGATCGCGGCGGTCTCTTGCTTCAGCTCAGCCTGGCTGGGGACTGTCATGCGCACGGCCTCTCAAAGATTCTAATGGCTACATCAAGTATGCCGTAAGTTGTCCTTATGGCCAACCCCGAGCCCGCCCTCGACGTCGGGCGGCTGAGGCTGCTGCGTGAGGTCGCGATCCGCGGCTCGATCTCCGGGGCGGCGCGCGTGCTGCGGCTCACGCCGTCGGCCGTGTCGCAGCAGCTTGCCGTGCTGGAACGCGAGGCGGGCACGCCGCTGCTCGACCGCTCGCCGCGCGGGGTGGCCCTCACCGGAGCGGGACACGCCCTGGCCGAACGGGCGGGCGCGATCCTCGACCTGCTGGCGTCGGCGCGCGCGGACCTCGACCGGATCTCCGGGGAGGTGACCGGGCCGGTGTCCGTCGCCGCGGTGGCCAGTGCCGCAGCCGCGCTGATCTCGCCGGCGTTGACGGCGTTAGCCGCCAGCCATCCGCAGATCGCGGTGTCGGTCGTCGTGGCCGAGCCGGCGCGCAGCGTGGAGCAGTTGCTCGCCGGCGACGTCGACCTCGCCGTAGTCGACGAATACGACTACGTACCGCTCGCCCTCCCGGAGGCGCTGGTCGCCGTCGACCTGTGCACCGAACCGCTCGTCGCGGTCGGCCGGCACGGTCAGTGGCCACGGCGCGGTGGCGTCAGCCTCACCGCGCTCGCCGACGCCGACTGGGTGATGCCGCCGGACGACGCGGCCTGCGGGCGGGCGGTGCGCTCCGCCTGCCGGGCCGAGGGTTTCGAGCCACGAGTGCGGTGGGAGACCGACGACATGCTGCTGCTCGTCCGGGCCGTAGCGGCGGGGCACGGGGTGGCCGTGCTGCCGCGGCTGGCCGTCGCCGTCGACGCGGCCGACGTCGAGGCACGCCCGCTGCGCGAGCCGACGCTGACCCGGCGCTTGATCGCGGTAACCCGGTCGAGCGCGCGGGGTCGCCCGGTCGTGCAGTCCGTGCTCGCTGCGCTCGCCGATGCGGCGCGCTAACCGACGTGAGCAGGAGAATGGACGGGTGATCACGGTTCGCCCCGTCGCGCCGGACGAATGGCGCTTGCTTCGCGAGATCCGGCTTGCTGCGCTGCGCGACTCACCGTTCGCGTTCGGCTCGACGTACGCCCGGGAACTCGGGTTCGACGAGCAGGTGTGGCGCTTGCGCGTCGCCGGCCGCGGGTACTTCCTGGCGGTGGACGGCGGGTCACCGGTCGGCCTGGCCGCCGGCTACCGCGACCCGGACGCTCTGCCAGGGCGGCGCGAGCTGGTGTCCATGTGGATCACCCCGGCGGCGCGCGGTTACGGGGTCGCGGCGCTGCTGATCGACGCCGTCGCCGGTTGGGCGCGCGCCGACGGAGCGGACGAGCTCGCGCTGTGGGTGGTCGACGCCAACGACGCCGCGCTGCGGGCGTACCGGCGGGCCGGCTTCGTCGAGACGGGCGAACGGCAGCCGGTGCTTCCGGGCGATCCGCGTATGGAGCAGCGGATGGTGCTCGGGCTGTAGCCGATCAGTTCTTGCCGGGGTCCGGCGCCGGATGTTCGGTGCGCTCGTCGGAGTCCTCGAGCACCACCTCGGCCTGGCGGTGCGGGTCGTCGCTGCCGGCGGTCCGCTCCTCCGGGAGCAGCTGTGCGCGCTCGTCGACGCGCGTCTCGTCGACCGCGGCGTCCGGCTGGTAGCGGCGCAACCGAGGCGACACCTCGATCATGGGCAGTCCCGGCACACCGGGCACGCCAGCCGCCAGCACATCGCCCTCGTCCAGGTCGATCGGGTGCGAACCGGCGTCCGGCGAGCCGGTGAGGCCGGTGTCCTCGGGGTGGACTCCGGTGTGCGGACCGGGCGCCTCGACCACCCCGTATCCCACGTTGTAATGGGCGAACAGCTCCTGCTCCTGTTCCGCAGTCAGCGCGACATCCGGGTCGCTGTGCGGCGCGATCACAAGGTCGTCCCTGGTGTAGGGGACGAGCACGCGCCCGTCCACCCAGCGCGCCTCCGCCAGCGGGACCAGTGACTGATGACGGCCGAACAGGCCGCTGCGCACGGCGACCCAGGTCGGCACGCTCGACACGTCGTCGACGAACAAGCCCACGATCTTGCCGAGCTTCTCGTCGAACTCGTTTGTCAGCTCGGCGCCTTCCAGGCTGCGGTAGTCGGGAACCTGCACGCTCATCTCCCTCGGTCAGCGGTCCGCGCCCTCGGATCGTAGAACGGGGCGATCGGGGCCTTCAGTAGCGTTGCCCCATCGAGCGACGGAGGCGGCAATGAGCGACATCGGGGCAACGGCACAAATCGGCGTCACCGGGCTCGCCGTGATGGGGCGCAACCTGGCGCGCAACCTGGCCCGGCATGGCCATCGGGTCGCCCTGCACAACCGAACGGTCGAGCGCACCCGCAGCCTGGTAGCCCAGCACGGCCGTGAGGGAAGCTTCGCGCCCAGCGAGTCGATGCGCGAGTTCGTCGCAAGCCTGCAACGGCCGCGAGCGATCATCGTCATGGTTCAGGCCGGTGCGCCGACGGACGCGGTGATCGCCGAGCTGACGCCGCTGCTGGACGACGGCGACATCGTCGTCGACTGCGGCAACGCGCACTTCGCCGACACCCGCCGCCGCGAGGCCGACCTGAAACCGCGCGGCCTGCACTTCGTCGGCAGCGGGGTGTCCGGCGGCGAGGAGGGCGCGCTGCTCGGTCCGAGCATTATGCCGGGCGGGTCGGCGCAGTCCTACGAGAAGCTCGGCCCCATCTTCGAGTCGATCGCCGCGCAGGTGGACGGCACGCCGTGCTGCACGCACGTCGGCCCGGACGGCGCGGGCCACTTCGTGAAGATGGTGCACAACGGCATCGAGTACGCCGACATGCAACTCATCGCCGAGGCCTACGACCTCCTGCGCGCCGGCCTCGACGCCGAACCGTCCCGGCTGGCCGAGATCTTCCGGCAATGGAACGAGGGAGATCTCGAGTCGTTCCTCATCGAGATCACCGCCGACGTCCTGGCGCACGTCGACGCCGACACCGGCAGACCGTTCGTCGACATCGTGCTCGACGAGGCCGAGCAGAAGGGCACCGGCCGCTGGACGGTGCAGACCGCGCTCGACCTCGGCGTGCCGATCACCGGCATCGCGGAGGCCACCTTCGCCCGCTCGCTGTCCGGCCATGCCGAGCAGCGCCGGGCGGCACGGGGCCCGCTCGCCGAAGAGAACAAGCTCGGGACCGACGACCCCGACGCGTTCGTCGAGGACGTGCGCCGCGCGCTCTACGCGTCGAAGGTGGTCGCCTACGCGCAGGGCTTCGACCTGATCACGGCCGGGTCGGCGGAGTACGGCTGGGCCATCGACCGGGGAGCGATGGCGACGATCTGGCGCGGCGGCTGCATCATCCGGGCCCGGTTCCTCGACCGGATCCGCGAGGCGTACGCCGCCGACCCGCAGCTGCCGTCGCTGCTCCTCGCGCCCTACTTCACGCAGGCGGTCCGAGAAGGCGTCGCGTCCTGGCGACGGGTCGTCGCGCAGGCCGCGCTCGGCGGCATCCCGACCCCGGCGTTCTCCTCGTCGCTGGCCTACTACGACGGGCTGCGCCGCAAGCCGCTCCCCGCCGCGCTCATCCAGGCACTGCGGGACAACTTCGGCGCGCACACCTACCGCCGCGTCGATCGCGACGGCGCGTTCCACACTCTCTGGGGCGCCGGGCGCACCGAGACGCCGGCATAGGCTCACCCGTGTGATCGACGAGTCCCAGCCGTCCGGGTCCGCGGTGCGTCGCGCGCTGCGGCGCGCCCGTGACGGCGCCGCGCTGGACGTGACGGAGTCGGCCGTGCTGATGGCCGTGCGCGGTGAACAGCTGGCCGAGTTGACGGCGATCGCCGGTCGGGTGCGCGAGGCCGGGCTGCGCGCCGCCGGCCGGCCCGGCGTGATCACCTACTCCCGCAAGGTGTTCATTCCGCTGACCCGACTGTGCCGGGACCGCTGCCGTTACTGCACGTTCGTGACGGTTCCGCACCGCGTGCCGGCGGCGTACCTGGAGATCGACGAGGTCGTCGACATCGCCGCGCGCGGTGCCGAACTGGGCTGCAAGGAGGCGCTGTTCACGCTGGGCGACCGGCCCGAAGACCGATGGCCGCAGGCGAAAGCATGGCTGGAGCAGCGCGGCTACGACAGCACGATCGCCTACCTGCGTGCGGCGGCGATCGCGGTGCTGGAGCGCACCGGCCTGCTGCCGCACCTGAACCCGGGCGTGCTGAGCTGGACCGAGCTGTCGCGGCTCAAGCCGGTCGCGCCGAGCATGGGGATGATGCTCGAGACCACGTCGCGGCGGCTGTTCGAAGATCCGGGCGGCGCGCACTACGGCAGCCCGGACAAGGATCCCGCGGTGCGGCTTCGGGTGCTCGACGACGCCGGGCGGCTCAACATCCCGTTCACCACGGGCATCCTCGTCGGGATCGGTGAGACGCGGCTCGAGCGCGCGGAGTCGATCTTCGCGGTCCGGCGCACGGCGCGCGAGTACGGCGCCATCCAGGAAGTGATCGTGCAGAACTTCCGGGCCAAGGACGACACCGCCATGCGTGGCGAGCCCGACCTGGATGTGGACGAGTACGTGGCGACGATCGCGGTGGCCCGGCTGCTGCTCGGCCCGGCGATGCGGGTGCAGGCGCCGCCGAACCTGGTCGAGCTCGCCGAGTGCGAGCGGCTGCTCGCGGCGGGCGTCGACGACTGGGGCGGCGTGTCGCCGTTGACGCCGGACCACGTCAACCCCGAGCGGCCCTGGCCGCAGATCGACGCGCTGCGCGAGGTCACCGCAGCGGCGGGCTTCACCCTGCGGGAGCGGCTCACCGCTCATCCGCAGTACGTGCGCGCGCAGACGCCCTGGCTGGACCCACGCATCGTCGCGCACGTGCGCGCGCTCGCCGACGACACCGGGCTGGCCGACGAGGCGGCGCGACCGCGCGGGATCGCCTGGCAGGAGCCGGATCCGCAGTGGCAGTCGTCCGGCCGGGTCGATCTGCACACCGCCGTCGACACCGAAGGGCGCACCGACGATCGCCGGTCGGACTTCGACGACGTGTACGGCGACTGGGCCGAGATCGCCGCGCGCGTCCGAACCACCGCACCGCAGCGGCTCGACGGCGATGTCGCCGCCGCGCTGCACGCCGCCGAACGCGACCCGGGCAAGCTGTCCGAACAACACGCGCTCGCGCTGATCACCGCCGACGGCCCGGCGTTGGACGCCGTCTGCCGGCTCGCCGACGACCTGCGCCGCGACGTGGTCGGCGACGACGTCACCTACGTCGTCAACCGGAACATCAACTTCACCAACGTCTGCTACACCGGCTGCCGGTTCTGCGCATTCGCCCAGCGCGCCACGGACGCCGACGCCTACACCCTGTCGATCGACGAGATCGAAGCGCGAGTGCGCGAGGCATGGGCGCAGGGTGCGACGGAGATCTGCATGCAGGGCGGCATCGACCCGGCCCTGCCGGCGACTGCCTACTTCGATCTGGCGCGCGCCGTGAAGCGGGCCGCGCCGGGCATTCACCTGCACGCGTTCAGCCCGATGGAGGTTGTCAACGGCGCGGCCCGCACCAATCTCTCGATCCGCGAGTGGCTCACCGCAGCCCACGACGCGGGCGTCGACTCGCTGCCCGGAACCGCGGCGGAGATCCTCGACGACGACGTGCGCTGGGTGCTCACCAAGGGAAAGCTGCCCACCAGCGCCTGGCTCGAGGTGATCACCGCCGCGCACCGGCTGGGCATCCCGACGACCAGCACGATGATGTTCGGCCACGTCGACCGTCCCGACCACTGGGTACGCCACCTGCGACTGCTCGCCCGCGTGCAGGACGACACCGGCGGGTTCACCGAGTTCGTCCCGCTGCCGTTCGTGCATCAGCAGGCGCCGATCTACCTCGCCGGCGTGGCCAGGCCGGGTCCGTCCCAGCGCGACAACCGTGCCGTGCACGCCATGGCCCGCATCCTGCTGCACGGTCGGGTGCGCAACATTCAGACCAGCTGGGTGAAGCTCGGCGACGAGGGCACCCTCGACATGCTCCGTTGCGGAGCGAACGATCTCGGCGGCACGCTGATGGAGGAGACGATCAGCCGGATGGCCGGATCGGCGCACGGCTCGCGGCGCAACGCTGCGGAACTCGAAGCGCTGGCCGGCCGCATCGGCCGCCCCGCCCGTCAGCGGAGCACGCTCTACGGCGACGTGCCCGGCGTGCTGCGCGTCGGCTAGCGGCAGCGTTTCGTCGCTGCCCCCTTATTGATCGGCGATTGTTCCGCCGCGTTCTTTATCAGCCGATGCCTTGACTTCAGGGCAACGACACGAGTGTAATTTCAGCAGTGTCATCCGGTTGCGGGGATCGGCCACCAGTCCCAGGAGGGGCCATGACGGACATCGGCATTGATCTCTCGAACGCGGACAACGCCGCACTGACCAGCATCTTCGGCCTGCCCGAGGAACAGAGCTGGCAGGAGCGTGCGCTGTGCTCGCAGACCGATCCGGAGGCGTTCTTCCCCGAGAAGGGCGGCTCCACCCGGGAGGCGAAGCGCATCTGCATCGGCTGCGAAGTGCGCTCCGATTGCCTCGAGTACGCCCTCGAGCACGACGAACGGTTCGGCATCTGGGGCGGGCTCTCCGAACGGGAGCGCCGCCGCCTCAAGCGCCGCGCCGGCTAGCCCCTCACCCGTTCGTGTTGATGTTGGACTTGTGGTCGATATTCGACCACAAGTCCAACATCAACGCCGGAAGGGTCAGAGGTCGAGGTCGTCGAGGTCCTTGCCGAGCAGCTCGGCGGCAAGCTCCGCGACGACGGTGAAGACCAGCTCGCCCTGCGACTCGCGGTCCGGCGCTCGTGCCTCGACCGGACGCCGGTACACCACGATCAGCGGCTTGCCCGCGGCGTCCAGTCCGGTGCGGTACAGACGCCCGAGCAGCACCCCGTGGTCGGCCACCATCTCCGGGTCGAAATCCGCGTCGCCGGGCGGGGGCGCCGGCACCTCCTCGACCGCGAAGTCCACATCGTCGAGCTCGGTGGCCCAATGCGCCTCGAGATCCTCCACCGAGTCGAGCACCAGGTCGTCGAAGCGTTCCCCCGGAGTGCGCGCCAGCGGCACGCCGCGCGGCGCGAGCGGTCCCCGCAGGCCCCGGCCGTGCCGGTCGCGTCGGCGCCGACGAAGCGGTGCCGGGCCACGTGGAGGGCGGTTCTCGGCCTGCACGAGCAGCAGCGTACGCACCGGCGCCGCGGCGTCCGCGCGACACGATTCGCGGCACGGCCTCGCCAACCATGGCGCGCGCGGCAAGGGGGCTATCGTCACGCGCTGTGGGCGCACCCGAAGCGAGGCGTCGGCGGTGAGGCGGGCGAGGGCCTGCACGCGCACCGGCTGCGGGCGAATTGCGGTGGCCACCCTGACCTACGCCTACTCCGACTCGACCGCGGTGGTCGGCCCGCTCGCCAGCTTCGCCGAGCCGCACTCCTACGACCTGTGCGAGGAGCACGCCCTCCGGCTGACCGTCCCGCTCGGCTGGGAGGTCGTCCGGCACACCGGCGAGTTCCCCGCGCCGATCCCGCATGCCGACGACCTGGAGGCGCTCGCCGACGCGGTGCGCGAGGCCGCTCGGGTCGACGGGCCGGCGCGCGGCCCGGCGGCGGGGTCGACGGCCACCGGGCGGCGTGGCCACCTGAGCGTCGTCCCGCCCGCGCGCTGAGCAAGCCGTGGCGCGGGCCGCGCCGGTAGGCTCCCCATTCGTGACCTCACCCCGCGAAAGCACCCCACGGTGATCGACCTGGCCGACATCGTCAAGGCCTACGACATCCGGGGCACCGTTCCGGACCAGCTCGACGACGACGTCGCGCGCGCCGTCGGGGCCGCGGTCGTCGACGTCACCGGTGCGTCGAAACTCGTCACCGCGCACGACATGCGCGAGTCCGGCCCGGGCCTCGCCCGCGCGTTCGCCGAGGGCGCCGGCGCCCGGGGAGCGGAGGTGGTCGAGGCCGGTCTCGCCTCCACCGACCTGCTCTACTTCGCCTGCGGACACCTCGAACTACCAGGCGCGATGTTCACGGCGAGCCACAACCCGGCCCGGTACAACGGCATCAAGCTGTGCCGCGCCGGGGCGGTGCCGATCGGTCAGGACTCCGGGCTCGCCGACATCCGCGACCGCGCGCAGAGCCACCTCGACACCGGCGGTGTGTCCGGCGGCCCAGCCCGGGTCGAGCGGACCGACCTGCTCGCCGACTACGCGAGTTACCTCCGGTCGCTGGTCGACCTGTCCGCGATCCGGCCGCTGACCGTCGTGGTCGACGCCGGCAACGGAATGGCCGGTTACACGGTGCCGGCCGTGCTCGGCGACGCCGTGCTCGACCCGCTGCCGCTCACCATCGTGCCGCTCTACTTCGAGCTTGACGGCACCTTCCCCAACCACGAGGCCAACCCGCTCGAGCCGGCCAACCTGGTCGACCTGCAGAAGGCCGTCGTCGAGAACGGCGCCGACATAGGGCTCGCCTTCGACGGTGACGCCGACCGGTGCTTCGTCGTGGATGCGACGGGCGCGGCGGTGTCGCCGAGCGCGATCACCGCGCTGGTCGCGACTCGCGAGCTGGCCAAGCACCCCGGCGCCACGATCATCCATAACTTGATCACGTCGCACGCCGTCCCGGAGATCGTCCGCGAGTACGGCGGGGTGCCGCAGCGGACCAGGGTCGGCCATTCGTTCATCAAGGCGGAGATGGCCCGTACCGACGCGGTGTTCGGCGGCGAGCACTCGGCGCACTACTACTTCCGCGATTTCTGGCGCGCCGACACCGGCATGCTCGCCGCGCTGCACGTCCTCGCCGCGCTGGGCGGGCAGCCCGCCACCCTCGCCGAGCTCACCGCCCGGTTCGAGCGCTACACGGCGTCCGGAGAGATCAACTCGACGGTGGACGACCAAGCGGGACGGATGGCGGCGGTGCGCGAGGCGTTCGCCGACCGCGCGGTCGGCACCGACGAGCTGGACGGCCTCACGGTGCAGCTGGCCGACGGCAGCTGGTTCAACGTTCGCCCGTCCAACACCGAGCCGTTGCTGCGACTCAACGTCGAGGGTCCCAGCCAGGACGCCATGCGCGCGGTCCGCGACGACGTCCTCGCGGTGCTCCGAGGCTGACCGACTCACGGGGAGCGAGATGTCCATCGACCCAGACCTGTTGGCGATCCTGGCCTGCCCGAGCGACGACCATGCGCCGCTGCGGCTGGAGACCCGCGGCGACGCGGAGGTTCTCGTCTGTACCAACTGCCTGACGTCGTTCCCTATCCGCGACGGCATCCCGGTGCTGCTGCTCGACGACGCGACGCCGGGACCGAAGGGCATAGGCAAGCCAGCGCAATGAGCACCGAGCGACGCTTGCGGAGCGAGCAATGAGCACCGAGCGACGCTTGCGGAGCGAGCAATGAGCACCGAGCGACGCTTGCGGAGCGAGCAATGAGCACCGAGCGACGCTTGCGGAGCGAGCAATGAGCACCGAGCGACGCTTGCGGAGCGAGCAATGAGCACCGAGCGACGCTTGCGGAGCGAGCAATGAGCGACGAGCGACGCTTGCGGAGCGAGCAATGAGCGACGAGCGACGCTTGCGGAGCGAGCAATGAGCGACGAGCGACGCTTGCGGAGCGAGCAATGAGTTTCGACGAGTCGCTGCTCGACGACGCCGACCTGCTCGCCCGGCGCGACGCCGGCCGGCTGCTCTGGGCGCTGGCGACCGCAGGCGCCCAGGTGCGGCACGCGGCGTCGGTCATCGGCGAGTTCGCTCCGGAGCGGCTGGCCGGGCAGGGCACGCCGCGCGCACTGCTCGTGGCCACCGACGCGGCGGGGGCGGGCAGCTCGCGGGTGCTTGCCCGGCTGGCCGCACCGTCGGCGCCGAGCATCGCGTGGAACGGCCCGGACCTGCCGCGTTGGGCCGGACCGGCCGACGCGCTCCTCGTCGCCTCGCTGGACGGGCGCCATCCCCGCCTGGTCGGGCTCGTCGAGCAGGGCGTGCATCGCGGTCTCGCCGTCGCGGTGGTGGCGCCCGCCGGTTCCCCAGCGGCCGAGGCTGCGGGACGCGCGCCGGTCGCCGAACTCGCCGCTGACCTGCACCGGCGCGCCGCGCGCTGGAGCCTGCTCACGCCGCTGCTGCAGGCAGCCACCTCGCTCGGCGTGATCACCTTGCCGGACGGCCTGCTCGCGCAGGTCGCCGACGCCCTGGACGTCACCGCGGAGTCCTGCCGGCCGACCGGCGACTCCTTGACCAACCCGGCCAAGTCGATGGCCATCGAATTCGCCGAGACGGTGCCGCTGATCGCCGGCGCCGGCGTGCTCGCCGGGGTGGCGGCCCGGCTGGTGAGCGACACGCTGCAGCTGTTCGCGGGCACCGTGGCGGTCCCGGTCGGATTGCCGGACGGCGTCGCCGCGGCCGGCGCGGTGCTGCGCGGCAGCCCGCAGGAGTCGGGTGACGACGACTTCTTCCACGACCGCGAGTCAGACCTCGCCGTGCGACGTCCCCGGCTGCTGATCATCGGCGACGAGGGCGACCCCGACGACCCGGCGCTCGGCCCGCGCTCGTCGGCGGAGCTGCAGCTGGACGAGGTGGCCGCGCGGCGCGCTGCTGCTGCCCTGCACGGCATCGCCACCCAGCGCGGGCTGCGCTCGTCGACCGTCGACGTCCCGCACGGACCGCCGCTCGCCCGGTTCGCCGCGGCGACCGCATTCGGCGACTTCACCGCCACGTACCTCGCGCTCGGCCTGGGGATCGACCCGTCCGAGCCGCTCCCCGGAGAACTGCCGCATTGAGCCACCCCACGAAAGCACCCCGACATTGAGTGCGTCGGGCGGGTCCAAGGCCGTCCTGGCGGCGCTCGCAGCGAACCTCGGCATCGCATTGATCAAGTTCGTCGCGTTCGTGATCACCGGCTCCTCGTCGATGCTCGCCGAGGGTGTGCACTCGGTCGTCGACTCCGGCAACCAGATGCTGCTGCTCGTCGGCGCGCGGCGCTCCCGCCGCGCCGCCGACGCCGAGCACCCGTTCGGGTACGGACGCGACCGCTACGTCTACGGGTTCCTCGTCGCGCTGATGCTCTTCTCCGGCGGCGGCCTGTTCGCGCTCTTCGAGGGCGTCCAGAAGATCCGCCGTCCGCACCACCTGGACGACGTCGCGGTCGCGATCGGCGTGCTGGCCGTGGCGATCGTGCTCGAGTCCTTCTCGCTGCGCACGGCGGTGCGCGAGTCGCGCCACCTCAAAGGCGGCGAGAGCTGGATCGGCTTTGTCCGCCACGCGAAGGTTCCCGACCTGCCGATCGTGCTGCTCGAGGACGTTGCCGCGCTCACCGGGCTGCTGTTCGCCCTGATCGGCGTGGGCCTGACCGCGTTGACCGGCAACGCCGTCTGGGATGGCATCGGCACGACCGCCATCGGCGCGCTGCTCGTGTCGGTCGCCTGCGTGCTGGTCGTCGAGACCAAGAGCCTGCTGCTCGGGGAGTCCGCCGCCCCGGCGGCGCAGCGCGCGATCGCCGCCAACCTCACCGGCCCGGGCGTCGACCGGGTGATCCACCTGCGCACCATGCATCTCGGCCCGGACGAACTGCTGGTCGCGGCCAAACTCGCCATGCCGCCCGCGGCCACCGTCGCGGACATGGCTGCGGCGATCGACGCCGCCGAGGCCCGGGTGCGCGCAGCGGTGCCGTCCGCCCGGGTGATCTACCTCGAGCCGGATGTTGACCGCTCCCGCACCGCCGACGCATAGGATCGCGCGGTGCCGGTGCCCGCGGTGTTCGTCCTGGACGGCGTGATCCGTCACTACGGGTGGGGTTCCCCCACCGCGATCCCGCAGCTGCTCGGTATCGAGCCGGACGGCCGGCCGGCCGCCGAGCTGTGGCTGGGCGCCCACCCCGACGACCCGTCCGGCGTCCCGGATCGCGGCACCACACTGGACAAGCTGATCGACGCCGATCCCGAGGCGCTGCTCGGCGCCGATGTGCTCGCCCGGTTCGGCCCGCGGCTGCCGTTCCTGGTCAAGATCCTCGCCGCCGAGAAGGCGCTCTCCATCCAGGTGCATCCCGACCTCGCGCAGGCGCGGGCCGGCTTCGCCGCCGAGGACGCCCGGGGCGTGCCACGTGACGCGCCGCAGCGCAACTACCGCGACGCCAACCACAAGCCCGAACTGCTCTGCGCGCTCACCCCCTTCGACGCGCTGTGCGGGTTCCGTCCGGCGGCCGGCACGCTGCGGCTGCTCGACGAGCTGAACCTGGCGGAGCTGGCGCCGATCCGCGACGCGTTGGCCGGCCCGGACGGGCTGCGGGCCGCGTTCACCGCGGTGCTGACGCTGGACGACCCGGCGTCGGTCGCGGCCGTGCTGGCCAAGCGGGCCGGCGCCCTCAGCGGCGAGTGGGCCGGCGTGGCCCGTGCGGTGAGCCTGGTCGCCGGCGACTTCCCGGGCGACGTCGGGGTGGTGCTCTCGCTGCTGCTCAACGACGTACGGCTGCAGCCGGGCGAGGCGATCTATCTCGGCGCCGGCAACCTGCACGCCTACCTGCGGGGCACCGGCGTCGAGTTCATGGCGAACAGCGACAACGTCCTGCGCTGCGGACTCACCGACAAGCACGTCGACGTCGACGAGTTGCTGAAGATCACGCGGTTCGTGGAACTGCCCGATCCGCGCTGCCCCGCCGACGACGGCCGGTTCCGGGTACCGGTCCCCGACTTCGAACTCCGTGCTCTCGAGGTGGGCTCGGGATCCTGCGCGCTCGACCGCGTCGGACCGCGCATCCTGCTCTGCGCAGGCGGCGAGATCACCGTCGACGCGGATGGCACCGGCATCGAGCTGACGCCGGGCCGGGCCGCGTTCGTGGCCGCGCGGCAGCAGGCGTTGCGGATGAGCGGGACCGGCAACGCCTTCCTGGCAAGCGTCGGGACGTAACCCGCTTTTCTAGCGATCAGCTAGGGATTGACACGCCGAACCCCGGGGGACAGGGTGGGCGCATGGCTCTGTGGAGGCCCGATCCCACGTTCTACCCCTCGCCCCGCGAGGCCGCCGCGGCACCGCCGGAGAAGCTCGCCTACGTCGCGGCCTTCTCCCGGCCGGCCGATACGCCGGATGCGATCGCCGTCGTCGACGTCGATCCGGCGTCCGCGCGCTACGGCAACGTCGTCGGCTTCACCGAGCTGCCCTACACCGGCGACGAGCTGCACCACTTCGGCTGGAACGCCTGCTCGAGCGCGCTGTGCCCGTACGCGCCGCATCCGCACGTCGAGCGCCGCTACCTGGTCGTGCCCGGCCTGCGCTCGTCGCGGTTCTACATCCTCGACACGAAGGACGAGCCCACCGCGCCCCGGCTGGTCAAGGTGCTCGAACCCGAGGAGCTGGCCAAGCGCGCCGGCTACAGCCGCCCGCACACCATCCACTGCGGCCCGGAAGGGATCTACGTCTCCTGCCTCGGCGGGGCCGGCGAGGAAGGCCCGGGCGGGGTGGCGATACTGGACCACAACTCGTTCGAGGTGCTGGGCCGGTGGGAGGTCGACCGCGGCGACCAGTACCTGGCCTACGACCTGTGGTGGCACATCGCCCACGACATCGCGGTGACCTCCGAGTGGGGAACGCCCGCGATGATCGAGGACGGCGTCGTCCCGGAGCTGCTGCTCGCCAAGAAATACGGCCACCGGATGCACTTCTGGGACCTGCGCAAGCGCAAGCTGACCCAGACGCTGGACCTCGGCGAGGAGCATCAGATGGTGCTCGAGCTGCGCCCGGCCCACGACCCCACCAAGAAGTGGGGATTCGTCGGCGTGGTCGTCAGCGTCGAGGACCTCTCGGCGTCGGTGTGGCTCTGGCACGAGGACGGCGGCCGGTTCACGGTCGAGAAGGTGATCAGCATCCCCGCCGAGGTCGCCCCAGCGGAGGAGCTTCCGCCGCTGCTGCAGGGCTTCGGCGCGGTGCCGCCGCTGGTCACCGACATCGACCTGTCGGTCGACGACCGGTTCCTCTACGTCTCCTGCTGGGGCACCGGTGAGCTCAAGCAGTACGACGTCGGCGACCCGTCCCATCCGCGGGAAACCGCGTCGGTGCGCGTCGGCGGCATCGGCGCCGAGCGGCCGCACCCGGCCAAGCCGGACGCGCCGCTGCGCGGCGGCCCGCAGATGGTCGAGGTGAGCCGCGACGGCAAGCGGGTGTACTTCACCAACTCGCTCTACGGCGCGTGGGACGAGCAGTTCTACCCGGGCGGGGTCGGCGCCTGGATGGCCAAGGTGGACGTCGACCCGGCATCCGGCGGCATGGCGCTCGACGAGCGATTCTTCCCCGAGGGCGCGGCGTTCCGCGGCCGGCGGGTGCACCAGGTGCGGCTGCAGGGCGGCGACGCGTCCAGCGACTCCTACTGCTATCCGTGAACACCGGCCAGCTGGTGACGCTGGCGTTGCTCGGCGTCTTCCACGGCGTGAACCCGGGGATGGGGTGGCTGTTCGCCGTCTCGATCGGCATGCAGGAGCGCAGCAGGCGCTCGCTGATCCTCGCGCTGCCGGCCATCGCGCTCGGCCACGAGGCCGCGATCGGTGTCATGGTCGTCGTGCTGACCGCCAGCAGTTCGCTGTTCACCGCCAAGGTCGTCGTGCTGGTGGGCGGCACGCTGCTGCTCGGCTTCGGCGTCTGGCAGCTGTGGTCGAAGCGGCACGTGCGCTGGGTCGGGATGCGGCTCAATCGCTGGCAGCTGGCCGGCTGGTCGTTCGTCATGTCGTCGGCGCACGGCGCCGGGCTGATGCTGCTGCCGGTGTTCGTCTTCCCGGTGGACGAGCACGTCAGCGCGCTCGACCTGCACCGCGGCGTCGTGCCGGTGCTGGTCACCGCCGCCGTCGCGCTCGTGGTGCACGTCGGCGCGATGATCGTGACCTGCGGGGCCGTGGCGCTGGTGGTCTACCAGGTGGCCGGCTTGTCGTTCCTGCGCTCGATCTGGCTGAACCTCGACCGGGTGTGGGCGTTCGCGCTCGTCGGGGCGGGGACGGCGACGCTGCTGAGCGCCTGACCCGCGTGTCTGTGCGAATAACTTGACACGCCCGTGGTAGGTTTGCGGAGTGGAGGTGCTGAGCATCCAGCAGGCCGCCGAGGCCACCGGCTGGTCGCAGCGCATGCTTCGCTACCTGGAAAAGCTCGGCGTGGTCGCCGCGCTGCGCACCCCGGGCGGACACCGGCACTACGGCCCGCGCCAGGTCGAGCGGCTGCAGCGGCTGCGTGAGCTGCTCGATGGGCACGGCATCGGCATCACTGACATCGTCTTCGAGCTGCGGATGCGCACGGACCCGCAGCTGGCCCGGGCGGTGGACGAGTGGTTCGGGCCAGTCCACCGGGCCGCGGCCCCACCCGAGGCGGGCATCTATCGCCGCCTCGCCACCGACGAACAGTCCTATCCCGAAGGAGACTCTGTGAGTACCGAGCGACATCTTGTGCAGCGAGTAGAAGGCACAGCCCTCGTCCCCGACAGCGCCGGCAGCGTTCACGACTACAAGGTCGCCGACCTGTCGCTGGCCGCGTTCGGGCGCAAGGAGATCCAGCTCGCCGAGCACGAGATGCCCGGCCTGATGGCGCTGCGCAAGGAGTACGGCCCGACCCAGCCGCTGCACGGCCGCAAGATCGCAGGCTCGCTGCACATGACCGTGCAGACGGCGGTGCTGATCGAGACGCTGACCGCGCTCGGCGCGGACGTGCGATGGGTGAGCTGCAACATCTTCTCCACCCAGGACCACGCGGCGGCCGCGGTCGTCGTCGGCCCGAACGGCACCCCGCAGCAACCGGCCGGTGTTCCGGTGTTCGCCTGGAAGGGCGAGACGCTGCCCGAGTACTGGTGGTGCACCGAGCAGATGCTCACCTGGCCGGACGGCTCCGGCCCCGACTCCATCGTCGACGACGGCGGCGACGCGACGCTGCTCATCCACATGGGGGTCGAGTTCGAGGCGTCGGGCGTCGTGCCGCAGCCCGACGAGAACGACTCCGAGGAGTACCGGGTCATCCTCGACTTGCTGCGCCGCTCGGTTGCGCAGCGTCCCGGCCACTACACGCGGATCTCCGCCGGCATCGCCGGGGTGACCGAGGAGACGACCACCGGCGTGCACCGGCTCTACGAGTTCGAGAAGGCCGGCACCCTGCTCTTCCCGGCGATCAACGTCAACGACTCGGTCACCAAGAGCAAGTTCGACAACAAGTACGGCTGCCGGCACTCACTGATCGACGGGCTCAACCGCGGCACCGATGTGATGATCGGCGGCAAGCTCGCCGTCGTCTGCGGCTACGGCGACGTCGGCAAGGGCTGCGTCGAGTCGCTGCGCGGGCAGGGCGCACGGGTGGTGGTCACCGAGATCGACCCGATCTGCGCACTGCAGGCCGCAATGGACGGCATCGAGGTCGTCCAACTCGAGGACGTTGTCGGCAAGGCAGACATTTTCGTCACCGCTACCGGCAACAAGGACATCATCATGGCCGAGCACATGGCCCAGATGAAGCACCAGGCGATCGTCGGCAACATCGGCCACTTCGACAACGAGATCGACATGGCCGGTCTCGCCAGAGTTCCCGGCATCGTCAAGCACGAGGTCAAGCCGCAGGTGCACGAGTGGGTGTTCCCTGGGACAGCCAGCCGGACACCGCATTCGATCATCGTGCTGTCCGAGGGCCGGCTGCTGAACCTCGGCAACGCCACCGGCCACCCGTCGTTCGTGATGAGCGCGTCGTTCTCCAACCAGACGATCGCCCAGATCGAGCTGCACACCCGGCGCGGCGAGTACGAGAAGAAGGTCTACGTGCTCCCGAAGCACCTCGACGAGAAGGTCGCCCGGCTGCATCTGGACCCGCTCGGCGCCAGGCTGACCACGCTCAGCAAGGCGCAGGCCGAGTACATCGGCGTCGACACCAGCGGCCCGTACAAACCCGACCACTACCGCTACTGAGGGCGGCGCCGGGAAACGCGTTGGCAGGGTCGTACCCGCGTGCCAGGCTTCGTGGGTATGACGCAGACACTTCTCGCGGTCGGCACTCGTAAGGGGCTCTTCCTCGGTCGCAGTGCCGACCGGCGGCACTGGGAATTCATCGGTCCGGCGTTTCCCATTGCACGCGGTGTATGCCGCGGCCATCGACACCCGGGGCGCCGCGCCGCGGCTGCTCGCCGGCGCCGACAGCGAGCACTGGGGGCCGCGTGGCCTACAACTTCCCGATCGCGGCGGACGGCAAGCGCTGGCCGCCCGATGCGACCTGCCGGGTCTACCGCACCGAGGACGCCGGCGTCTCGTGGACGCCGCTGGCTGACGGTCTGCCGCACAGCGACTTCTACGACGTCGTCCTCCGCGACGCGATGTGCGCGGACGATGCCGACCCGGCGGGCGTGTACTTCGGCACCCGCGGTGGCCTGCTCTACGCCAGCGACGACGAGGGCGAGCACTGGCAAGAGCTCGCCGAGCATCTACCTGACGTGCTCTGCGTGCGGGCGGCCGTCGTGTGATGACCAAGCTGTTGCTCCCCGGGCGCGCTGCGGCCGCTGGCCGGCGGCGCGCACGTGGTCGAGATCGTCGGCGGTGGCACGCTCACCGATCTGCTGGACGCGCTCGCCGCCGAGCATCCGGCGCTGGCCCGGCGGATCCGCGACGAGCAGGGCGAGCTACGCCGTTACGTCAACGTCTACGTCGACGGTGCGGACGTGCGCACGTCCGGCGGGCTGGCGACGACCGTGCCCGCCGCCGCCGAGGTGCTCGTCCTCCCGTCCGTGGCCGGGGGCGCACCGCTCACGCAGCGGAGCTGAACGCCGGCAGGTAGCCGTCGGTCTGCCCCTCCGCGGTGGGGTGGTACGACTCGTCCAGGTCGAGCAGGTCGACCGAGTGCAGCCACTTGTCCCAGTCGCAGATCTCGTGCCCGCTGGCGAACGACGCCCGCACGTCGGCGTAGGAGAAGCCGTGCCCGCCAGCCGCCGCCTGGATGACCGAGTCCAGCACGTCGGCGCCCTCGTTGATCTTCGCCCGGGACGTGCCGGAGAGCCCGGGGCAGTACCACGCGGACAGGTCGTAGAAGCGTGGATAGCCGAGCACCACGACGTGCGCGTTCGGCGCGTGGGCGCGGATCTCCGTGTAGAGCGTTCCCAGCCAGCCGGGCAGCTGCGTCCGGGCGACGTTCTCCGCGGCGTTGATCTCGTCCACGCACCGCGTCGTCCCGTGCAGGTTGCAGTCCTCCATGACCGTGGCGAAGCCGAGGTCGTTCCCGCCGATCGTGATGCTGACCAGGGTCGTCGAGTCGGAGAGCGCGCCGAGCTGGTTGGCGCGCACGTCGGTGGTCTTCGCGCCGGAGCAGGCGACGAAGGCGAACGACGCAGGGGAATGCGCCCGGGCCCAGAGGTACGGGTACGCCTTGGAGCTGCGCTCGCAGCTGGCGCTGCCCGAGAGGTAGCTCCCCGCGCCGACGCCGGACGAGTAGGAGTCGCCGAGCGCGGCGTAGCGCAGCGGCAGCCCTTGGATCGTGGCGGCGCCGCCGACAGGCGCGGCGAACCAGACCGCGGCTGCCGCGATGGCGGCGACCGCGGCCACTGCCGCGACGATCCGAGCGCGCAACTTCAGCGTTGCGGACACCGCGCACCTCCTGCTGGCAACCGTCGCAGCCCGATACTGCATCCGTACCAGGCCAGCGGCCCGCTGGGAAGTCCGGCCCGGGCTGTGGCTAGGCGCAGTGGGTACTCTCGGAAGCCGTGGCGATCGGCGCGGACGGGGACGGCATGGGCAGGCTGCTGCACGAGTTGGAGCCCGTCGTGGCAGCCAATCTCGAGCGGCATCTCGGGCTGGCCAAGGAGTGGATGCCGCACGACTACGTGCCGTGGAGCCGCGGCCGCGACTTCGCGTTCCTCGGCGGCGAGGACTGGGCGCCCGAGGACTCCCCGCTGGACCCGGTCGCCCGGACGGCGCTGGTCGTGAACCTGCTGACGGAAGACAACCTGCCTTCCTACCACCGCGAGATCGCGACCCGGTTCGGCCGCGAAGGCGCCTGGGGCGAGTGGGTCGGCCGCTGGACGGCCGAGGAGGCACGGCACGCGATCGCGATCCGCGACTATCTCGTGGTCACGAGGGGCGTCGATCCGGTCGAGCTGGAGCGGCTGCGGATGCTGCACATGAGTGCGGGTTACGACTCCGGCGACAAGTCGGTGCTGCAGGCGATCGCATATGTGTCCCTCCAGGAGCTCGCCACCCGCATCTCGCACCGCAACACCGGCCGGATCACCGGCTGCCAGGTGGCCGAGCAGCTGCTGGCGCGGGTGTCGACCGACGAGAACCTGCACATGGTCTTCTACCGCAACATCGTGGCCGCAGCCTTCGACGCGGCTCCCGACGAGACGATGCAGGCGGTGCGCGACGAGGTAGCGGGCTTCGAGATGCCGGGTGCGGGCATGCCCGACTTCACCCGCAATTCGGTCGCGATCGCCAAGGCGGGCATCTACGACCTGCGGCTGCACTACGACGAGGTCGTGATGCCGGTGCTGCGCTTCTGGCGGGTCTTCGACCGGACCGACCTCGGCGCCGCCGGCGATCAGGCGCGCGAGGATCTGGCGAAATTCCTCGCCGAGCTCGACGCCCAGGCCACCCGCTTCGTCGAGCAGCGCGAGCGGTTGCGCGCCCGTATTTCGGCGCGTGCCTGACTGCCGGCTTGCTGCGCGGCACCCGCCGGTGATGCCACGATGAACGCATGAAGCCACGCGTCCTGGTAGTCGACGACGACTCAGCCCTGGCGGAGATGCTCGGCATCGTGCTGCGCTCCGACGGCTTCGAGCCGGCGTTCGTCGCGGATGGCAACCGAGCCTTGCCGGCCTTCCGCGAGACCAAGCCGGACGTCGTGCTGCTCGACCTGATGCTGCCGGGCATGTCGGGACTGGACGTGTGCCGCGCGATCCGTGCCGAGAGCGGCACGCCGATCATCATGCTGACTGCCAAGAGCGACACCGTCGACGTCGTCCTCGGCCTCGAGTCGGGCGCCGACGACTACGTCGTCAAGCCGTTCAAGCCGAAGGAACTGGTGGCGCGGATGCGCGCCCGGCTGCGCCACCACGAGGACCTGGCCAGTGAGACGTTGACGATCGGGCCGCCGGACTCGCCGGTCAGCATCGACGTCCCCGCCCACCAGGTCACTCGCAACGGCACCGCGATCGCCCTCACCCCGCTCGAGTTCGACCTGCTGGTGGCGCTGGCCCGCAAGCCGCGGCAGGTCTTTACGCGCGAGGTGCTGCTCGAACAGGTCTGGGGTTATCGGCACGCGGCGGACACCCGGCTCGTTAACGTGCACGTGCAGCGGCTGCGGTCGAAGGTCGAGCGGGATCCGGAGCGTCCCGAGGTGGTGCTCACCGTGCGCGGCGTGGGGTACAAAGCCGGGCCCCCGTGATCGCCAGACGACGGTGCCTTCGCCGCGGGTGGGCCGCATGACGGCGTACCCGCAGTCCGCCATCCCCGGCGCGGACGTGCCCGGCGGCGACGCGGCGCAGGACGACCCGGCCCGAGACCGTCCGGCCGCCGCGGCTGCGCGCCGCGGCCAGCGCGCCGCCGTCGCCGGTTGGCAGGTGGTTCGCGGGCGAGCCGTGCGCAGCTGCCGGACCGCCGTGCGGGCCTGGCAGCACTCCCTGCAATTGCGGGTGGGCGCCACCACGCTCGTCGTGACGTCGGTGATGGTCCTCTTGATCGGCACCTTCCTCGTCAGCGAGATCAGCAGCGGCATCTTGCGCGCCAAGCGCGACGCCGCGGTCGCCCAGGCCAAGATCGGTCTGGACACCGCCCGCAGCGTGCTCGCCGGCGTGAACCTCGGTGACATCTCCGGGCAGCGGGCCGCGATCGACAACATCAAGACCGAGCTCGCCGGTGCGGGCAGCGAGGCGGGCCTGTTCGAGATCACCATCCTGTCCAGCGCCAACCCGGCGCAGCAGGGCGCCGGCGCCGGGACGGCGATCCCCGGGGGCCTGCGCCACCTGGTCCGCAGCGGCGACCTGGCCGTGCAGTACTCGCCGATCGTGCTCGCAGACGGCGTCACCACCGTCAAGGGGCTCATCGTCGGCGAGCCGGTGCCGGCGCAGGGCGGCACGTTCGAGCTGTACTACCTGTTCCCGCTCACCGCGGAGGAGGACACGATCAGCCTGGTGCAGCGCACCGTGCTGCTCGCGAGCCTCGGCCTGGTGCTGTTCGTCGTGCTGATCACCAGCCTGGTCACCCGGCAGGTGGTGCGCCCGGTGCGGGTGGCCGCCGAGACGGCCGCCCGGCTGGCCGGAGGCGACCTCTCCCAGCGCATCCGCGTCAGCGGCACGGACGACATCGCCCGGCTGGGCCAGTCCTTCAACGACATGGCCGGCAGCCTGCAGCGCCAGATCCGCCGGCTGCAGGAGCTGTCGAGCCTGCAGCGGCGCTTCACCAGCGACGTCTCGCACGAGCTGCGGACGCCGCTCACCACGATCCGAATGGCGGGGGAGCTGCTGCACTCGCAGCGCGACCAGCTGCCGCCGGAGCTGGCCCGGTCGGTGGAGCTGCTGCAGGCCGAGCTGGACCGGTTCGAGTCCCTGCTCGGCGACCTGCTCGAGATCTCCCGCTACGACGCGGGCGTCGCCCGGCTCGAGATCGAGCTCGCCGACCTGCGCTCGATCGTGGCGAACGCGGTGGACTCCAGCCGGGTGCTGGCCGAGCGGCACGGCAGTGAGCTGGTAGTGAACGTCCCGCCCGAGCCGGTCACCGTCGAGGTCGACGCCCGCCGCATCGAGCGGATCCTGCGCAACCTGCTCGGTAACGCGCTCGACCACGGCGAGGGGCGGCCGGTCGTGGTGACGATCGGCGCGGACGAGAACGCCGCGGCCGTCACCGTCCGCGACCACGGCGTGGGCCTGCGGCCCGGAGACACCTCGCGGGTGTTCCTGCGGTTCTGGCGCGGGGACGCCTCCCGCAGCCGGCTCACCGGCGGCACCGGCCTGGGTCTGTCCATCAGCCTGGAGGACGCGCGCCTGCATGGTGGCTGGCTGCAGGCGTGGGGCGAGCGGGGACTCGGCGCGCAGTTCCGGCTCACGTTGCCCCGCGACGCCGGCGGCACGCTGGTTGCGTCGCCGCTGCCGTTGGAGCCGGAGGCGCTCATCAACCTGCAGGCGGCCACGTGAGCGTTCTCGCCCGCCGGCGTTGGCGCGCCGGAGCGCTCGTCGCCGCCGCAGCCCTGGTGACTGCGGGCTGCTCCGGTGTGCCGTCGTCGTCGTCCCCGCAAGTGATCAAGGCTCTCGGGCCCGCCCAGCAGCCGGCGGCGTCGATGATCACACCTCAGCCGGGCGTGGATCCCGCCGTCATCGTCAGCCAGTTCCTCGAGGCGAACATCAGCACCCAGGACGACCGGCATCAGGCCGCTCGGCAGTTCCTGACGCCCGCAGCGAACCCCCGCTGGTCCGACGGCACGGTCTCGATCGTCAGCTCCTATTCGGTGCAGACCGGCGACGGGCACACCGGCGTGGTCACCGTGAACGCCACCAAGCTGGGCTCGCTGGCCCCTAACGGCATCTACTCCCCGGTGCTGCAAGGCGACGGCACCGGCCAGGACCCGGCTCCGCTCAGCTACGGCATGAAGCGGGTGAACGGGCAGTGGCGCATCGACCAGCCGCCGCAGGGCGTCGTGGTGCCCGCATCCGACGTGACCAACAGCCTGGCCAGCCCCTACCAGCTGCACCCGCTCTACTTCCTCGACCTCACCGGCAAGCGGCTGGTCGCGGATCCGCGTTACACCTCGCTCACCGCGCCGACCGCCGGGCAGTCGCTGGCCAACTGGCTGCTGACCGAGCTGATCGCCGGCCCGCGCCCCGAGCTCGCCACGGCGGTGCTTGCCCTGCCGGACCAGGTCAACCTCAAGTCGACCACCGTCGCGGTGTCGGGCGGGATCACGTCGATCGAGGTGCCCGGCAGCAGCGGGCTGGACGCCGACACGCTGCGCCGGCTGGCTGCGCAGTTCGCCTACACGTTCCAGCAGGACGGCCAGGCCAGCCCGGTGCAGATCACCGACGGCGGCCGGCCGGTCTCCGTGCCGGGGATCGGGGCGCAGTTCACCTCCGACGACTTCGGCGCGTACTTCACCCCGCCCAGCGGCGCGGTCACCAGCGCCCAGTCGCCGGTGTACCTCAACGGCGACGGCCTGGTGACCCAGGCGAGCCGCCAGCCGCTGCCCGGCCCGCTCGGTACCCATCCGTACCACCTGGACTCGATCGCGCTCGCCCAGTACCCCCCGTCGACCGGCTACCTTGCCGCCGGCACGGTTGGCCGGCTGGCCCATGGCCGCCTGCTCATCGGCAGCGCGCAGGCCGGCCTGCACGATGCCGGGATCCCGCCCGGCCAGCTCAGCCGCCCGGCCTGGGCGCCGGACCAGCCAGAGGTCTGGATCGGCGACGGCGCGACCGTGCTGCGCGTGCCGGTGAGCGGCCGGCCCAGCCAGGTCCCGCTGACCATGCCGACCGCGTCGGTGGCGCGCATCCGCGCGGTGCGGTTCAGCCCGGACGGGGTGCGGCTCGCCGTCGTGATCCAGGGCGCCGACGGCACTGCGCAGGCGTACGTGGGCACCGTCGAGCGCAGCGGGGGCGTCCCGCGGGTCGACAACCTGGTGCCGATCACGCCGTTCAACGTCGACGTGGCCGACGTCGACTGGTACGACGACACAGCGCTCTACGTCGCGGGCCACGCGGCGGGCGGCTACGAGGTCTGGCGTGTCCTCGACGACGGTTCTGCCTGGACGGACGCCGGTAGCCTGCCGGCGGAGCCGGAGGCGATCACCTGCGCTCCCGGCGTCGTGGTGCCCTGGGTGTCGGCGAACGGTGTGCTCTACACGCCCGGGGCGGCCAACGTGTGGGTGAGCCCGTTCGTGCCGACCGACGTCGCGGTACCCGGGACCAGCCCGGACTACGTGGAATAGACCCGGCTCGGCCGGCTGTCCACAGCCGAGTGCGGCCGTCCACAGATCGGCCGGTCGGCTTGCGGCCGGCTGGCTGCCTCGGCGAGCGTGGACGGGTGCTCGCCGATCTGGTCGAACTTGTGCTTCCCCGGGCGTGTGCCGGCTGCGGGGTGGCCGGCACGCTGCTCTGCCGCCGGTGCGCGCGCGCTCGGCCGGTTGCGGTTGCGGCGCGCCCGCCGACTCGGGCGGCGGGGCGCTACGAAGGTGGCCTGCGCACGGCGATCCTCGCCTACAAGGAACGCGGCCGGCGCGAGCTCGCCGCACCGCTCGGCGAGCTGCTCGCCGAGCCGGTGCGTGAACTGCTGGGGCTGCTCGGGGTGCCGTCTTGTGGCGTCGTGCTCGTCCCGGTGCCCTCCGCGCGCTCGGCCGCGCGGGCCCGTGGTGGCGACCACGTGCTCCGGCTGGCCCGGATGACCGCGGGCCGGACGAACCTGTCGGTGGCCCGGGCGCTGCGGCTCGATCGGCGGGTCCGCGACTCGGCCGGCCTCGCCGGTGCCGCGCGGGTGGCCAACCTGGCCGGCGCGATGTCGGCCCACGGCCCGCCCAGCGAGATGGCGGCGTTGCTGGTCGACGACGTGGTGACTACCGGCGCGACCTTCACCGAGGCGGACCGAGCGCTGCGCGCCGCGGGCTGGCCGGTGCTCGGGGCCGCTGCGGTCGCCGCCACCCCGCGGCGCGGCCAGTGAGCCCGCTGGGTAGCGCGCCAGCGCTTGATGTGCAGCTCGCACCGGGCCTCTGACACATCTAGGCACACAGGGCTGCGCGGGTCTAGCGTGGGATCGACCTGACCGAGTAGGCGCCCGACGGCTACCCGGAGCGCGGTCACACTGGCCATCGTGCCGGCGCCGGCCACGCCGTCGCGAGTAGTGGTGGAGGCCATATGGGCACTGCCGTTAGCCGCATGGAGGTTGTGGTTCGGGGGCGCAACGTCGAGATTCCAGACCACTTCCGCCAGCACGTGACGGAGAAGCTCGCCAGGGTCGAGCGGTACGACCACAAGATCATCCGAGCGGACGTGGAACTGCACCACGAGCGCAACCGTCGCCAGAACGGCAAATGTCAGCACGTCGAGATCACCTGTCGCACCCGCGGGCCGGTCGTGCGCAGCGAGGCGTGTGCGGCCGACTTCTACAAGGCGCTGGAGATCGCGACCGAGCGCCTCGAGCGGCGCCTCCGGCAGGCAGCCGACCGCCGACGCGTCCACCACGGGCGCCGCACGCCGAAGTCAGTCGCCGTGGCGACCGCGGATCTCGCCGATGGGCCGGTGACCTCGGGCGAGCTCGCCGAGCAGGAGGTGCCCGACGACGGTCCCGGGCAGATCGTGCGGGTGAAGGAGCATCCGGCCAAGCCGATGACGGTCGACCAGGCGCTGTTCGAGATGGAGCTCGTCGGGCACGACTTCTATCTGTTCTCCGACGTCGACACCGGCCGGCCGAGCGTCGTGTATCGCCGCCACGCCTTCGACTACGGCCTGATCCGGCTCATCTGACCCGCGGTGCAACTCGCCCGCGGCGCGGCGCCGCGCGGACTTCTTCGCGCAAGCGCTCATCAGGTGTGGTCAGTGGGAAGGCTGCTGATACCGCGGGTTGACCAGCGCGTAGCGCACCTCGTCGCCGAACGTGCCATCGGGATTGCGCAGCCGGCCCGCACGTACCCCGTCCGGCTGGAATCCGCCGGCGAGCGCAGCCTTCTGGGACGCGACGTTGGCCGCCTTGGCGCCCAGTTCGAGGCGAGCGAGCCCCGCCTGATCGAACGCCCAGGCGGCCACCAGGCGCAGCGCTCGCGCGGTGAAGCCATGACCGCGAAACGACCGGCGCAGGCCGTAGCCGACGTTCGCGATCTGCGGGGGCCCGACCTGGCGCAGCGAGATCGTCCCCGCGACCTCGCCGGATCCGAGGTCGACAATGGCCAACCGGCCGATCGGGCCGACCAGCCAGTCCAGCCCGGCGCGTGCCGCCGTCTCGGTGACCCGTTCGGCGGACGGCGGGTCATGGTCGAACTGCCATCGCCGCGCCTCGGGGTCGGCGCGCTCGTCCAGCAGCGCGAACGCGTCGGACGGCTGCACGAGGCGCAGCGCGATCGCTTCGTCACGCAGCCCGCCGCCCGGCAGCGACGGCAGGACCGGGCGGACCGGCTCGCCGTCATCCTCATCGAGCCGGGCGAAGAGCGCGCCGTCACCCGGCGGGTTGGCCAACCCCCTGCGCCGGATGCCCTCGAAGGTGAATCCGGCGCGCAGGGCGCTGCATGCCGACGGCAAGTTGCGGACGTCGCACTGCAGCGCCACCCGGACGACACCGTGCTCGAACGCCCATTCGGCGAGCACGCGAACCGCCTCCGCGGCGTAGCCCTGCCCGCGCGCCGGGCGGGCGACCCAGTAACCGATGTCAGCCTCCGCGCGTCCACCGGCAGGAAGTCGCAGCGCGGCCGCACCGACCAGCCGGCCGGTCGCGGACTCGATAACGGCGCTGCCGATGCCGGTACCGTCGGACCGGCCCTCGCCGCCATCGCCGACGAACGACTCCGCATCGGCGCGCGTGTACGGGTCCGGCAGCGGCAGGAACTCGTGCACCGCGGGGTCCTGCATCGCCCGGTAGACGGCGTCGGCATCGCCCGGACGCCAGGGTCGAAGGGTCAACCGTTCGCCGGCCAGCGTCAGCTCGCCGAGTTCGATCCCGTGCCACGCGCCCACGGCAGGCAGGCTGCCACATCCCTGCACCACGGCTGTGACCGAGCCGTGACTGTCATCGCCAAGCCCGTACCATGACCGCCGTGGTACTCGCAAAGATGCTGCGCGCCGGTGAGGGGAAGCAGGTCCGCCGCCTGGCGGGCATCGCCACCCACATCGAGACGCTCGAGGACGACTACGCCGCCCTGACCGATGCCGAACTGCGCGAGCAGACCGACGTGTTCAAGGAGCGCCTGACCGACGGGGAGACGCTCGACGACCTGCTGCCCGACGCGTTCGCCGTGGTCCGCGAGGCGGCCCGCCGCACGTTGGGCCAGTTCCACTTCAAAGTGCAGCTCATGGGCGGCGCCGCGCTGCACCTGGGCGACGTGGCCGAGATGAAGACCGGCGAGGGCAAGACGCTCGTGTCGACCCTGCCGGCATACCTGAACGCCCTAGCGGGCAGGGGCGTGCATATCGTCACCGTCAACGACTACCTCGCCGGCCGCGACGCCGACTGGATGGGGCGGGTGCACCGCTTCCTGGGCCTGTCCGTCGGCAAGATCCTTTCCGAGCTGCCGCCCGACCGGCGCAAGGCCGCCTATGCATGTGACATCACGTACGGCACCAACAACGAGTTCGGCTTCGACTACCTGCGCGACAACATGGCCTGGTCGCTCGACGACCTCGTGCAGCGCGGCCACCACTACGCGATCGTCGACGAGGTCGACTCCATCCTCATCGACGAAGCCCGCACGCCACTGATCATCAGCGGGCCGGCGGAGGAGAACCAACGCTGGTACCTCGAGTTCGCCCGCCTGGCACCGCGGATGACGCGCGACGAGCACTACGAGGTCGAGGAGGGCAAGCGCACCGTCGCGGTCACCGAGGACGGTGTCGGGTTCGTCGAGGACCAGCTCGGCATCGACAACCTCTACGAGGCCGCCAACACTCCGCTGGTGGGCTACCTCAACAACGCGCTGAAAGCCAAGGAGCTCTACAAGCGCGACCGCGACTACATCGTCTCCGACGGGCAGGTGCTGATCGTCGACGAGTTCACCGGCCGAGTCCTGCACGGCCGGCGGTACAACGAGGGGATGCACCAGGCCATCGAGGCCAAGGAGCAGGTGCCCATCCAGCAGGAGAATCAGACTCTCGCCACGATCACCCTGCAGAACTACTTCCGACTCTACGAGAAGCTCGCCGGCATGACGGGCACGGCGCAGACCGAGGCGAACGAGCTGCACCAGACCTACAAGCTCGGCGTCGTCCCGATCCCCACGAACATGCCGATGATCCGCGCCGACGAGGTCGACCTGATCTACAAGACGGAGGACGCCAAGTTCGCCTCGGTCGTCGACGACATCGCCGAGCGGCACGAGGCCGGCCAGCCGGTGCTGGTCGGCACCGCGAGCGTCGCCAAGTCGGAGCGGCTTTCGTCGCTGCTGCTGCGCCGCGGCATCCCGCACGAGGTCCTCAATGCGAAAAACCACGCTCGGGAGGCCGCGATCATCGCCAACGCGGGCCGCAAGAGCGCGGTCACCGTGGCGACCAACATGGCCGGCCGCGGCACCGACATCATGCTCGGCGGCAACCCGGAGTTCGCCGCTGACCTGGCGCTGCGCGAGCGGGGCATCACCCCGGACGAAACGCCGGAGGAGTACGAGGCCGCCTGGCCGTCCACGCTGGAGAAGGCCAAGGCTGAGGTCGCCCGTGAGCACGACGAGGTCGTCGAGCTTGGTGGGCTGTACGTGCTGGGCACCGAGCGGCACGAATCGCGGCGCATCGACAACCAGTTGCGCGGCCGGTCCGGGCGGCAGGGCGACCCCGGCGAGTCCCGCTTCTACCTCTCGCTCGGCGACGAGCTGATGGTCAAGTTCAATGGCGAGAAGGTCGCGCAGATCATGAACATGCTGCGTCTGCCGGAGGACACGCCGATCGAGAACAAGATGGTGTCGCGGTCCATCCAGTCGGCGCAGACCCAGGTCGAGCAGCAGAACTTCGAGATCCGCAAGAACGTCCTCAAGTACGACGAGGTCCTCAACAAGCAGCGCACGGTCATCTACGAGGAGCGGCGGCGCGTGCTGGAGGGTGCTGACCTCTCTGACCAGATCCGCCCGATGATCGACGACGTGGTCCGGAGCTACGTCGAGGGCGCCACCGCGTCCGGGTATGCGGAGGAGTGGGACCTCGAGCAGCTCTGGACCGCGCTCAAGACGCTCTATCCGATCTCGCTGTCCATCGACGAGGCGATCGAGCTGGCCGGCGGCAAGAAGGCCGACCTCACCCGCGAATTCCTGGTCGAGGAGCTCACCGCCGACGCCCAGTCGGCATACGACGCGCGCGAGGAGGACCTCGGCAGCGAGGTCGTGCGCGAGCTCGAACGCCGCGTCGTGCTCTCGGTCCTCGACCGCAAATGGCGTGAGCACCTCTACGAGATGGACTATTTGCAGGAGGGCATCGGGCTGCGCGCGATGGCACAGCGTGACCCGCTGGTGGAGTACCAGCGCGAAGGCTTCGACATGTTCAGCGCAATGATGGAGGGGATCAAGGAGGAGTCGGTCGGCTTCCTGTTCAACCTGGAGGTCCAGGTCGAGGCGCCCGCCGCCGAGGCCGAGCCCGAGCCGGTCGAGACCGCCCCCGAAGAACCCGGCCTGGACGTCGGCGTGCTGCAAGCTGCCGAGCAGGAGCAGGCCCACGAGCAGGCCCACGAGCAGGCCCACGAGCATGCCCCGCAGATCAGCGCCAAGGGACTGCAGCACGACGACGGCAGGCGGCCGTTGCTCTACAGCGCGCCCTCGCTCGGATCGGACGCTCCCGAGGTCCGGCGTGAGGAGCCGGCGGCAGCCGCGGTGAGCGGTTCGAGCAGTGCGCGCCGCCAGCAGCAGGCACGCGCCAACCCCAATCGTGGCAGCCGAGGCAGTCGCGGCGCAGGCTCCCGCAAGCGCAAGCGCTGAGTTTTGTTGCTTCGCCGTGGCCCTCGCGTTCGCTCGGGCCACACGCGCCGAAGGCGCGTCGCGAAGCGGGCTCTTCGCGCGAGCGCTCATCGCGTTGTTAGTTGCGTTCGCTCGGGCCACACGCGCCGAAGGCGCGTCGCGAAGCGGGCTCTTCGCCACGCGCCAAAGGCGCGTCGCGAAGCGGGCTCTTCGCGCGAGCGCTCATCGCGTTGTTAGCGGGATGATGTCGGCGTGAGCCACGACGACCCGCCACCTCGCCCGGTGGAGTGGGTCGACGCCGAATTCGTCGAGCCGCTGCAACCTGGGCCGCCGCGGCGCGGCATCCCGCGGCGCGCCTGGGTGCTGATCGCCGCCGCGATCGCCGCCCTGGTCATCCTCGTGGTGGTCCGCGGCCACGACGGCGCGACGCCGTCGGCCGGCACCGCGGCCTCGTCGCCTGCTCCCTCGTCGCTGGCGTCCGCCTCGCTGCTACCGCCCGCCGTCTCGGCGACGCCGACGATCGTCGCGTCCGCGCCGGCTCCGCCGGTGGTGGTCAGCACTGTCGGGCATTCCCTGCTGCACGTGAGCGCGGGCTGGCAGCTGTTCGGCCGTGGTCCGGGTGGGGTGGTGCGCATCGATCTGGCCCACGGCCGCATCGTCACCACGACCGTTCCGCTGCTGTCGAGCACCGGACCGGTGTCGTTCGTGCCGGTCGCCGGCGGCGTGGTCGTCCGCCCGCTGGACGAGGTCGCCGGATACTTCGTGCCGGACGGGCAAGCGCCCCGGACGCTGGGCGGCGTGCTGGCGGGCGGCGGCTCGGCCTTCCCCGGGCCATCCCCGAACGAGCTCTGGATGCAGACCGGCGACGGCGAACAGACCGCCGTTGCACTCGTCGGGCTCGACGGCCGGCCGGTGCGAGCGCCCGGTCCGGTGACGATCCCGGTCCCGGCCAGTGTCGGCGGGCCGCTCAGCTCGGACGGCACCGGCTATCTCGTCGTCAGTGGCATCGGCGGCGTGTACGACGCGCGTCCGGGCGGCCTGCACCGGTTGACGACCGGCGAGCTGCTGGCCGTCGGGCCCACCCGCTGGCTCGTCGTCGAGTGCGATACGAGCTACCGGTGCTCGACGGTCGCCATCGACCGGAGCAGCGGGGCTCGGCGGATCCTCGGGCCGGCGATATCCGATCCGAGTGGGGTCGCCGGTGTGATCTCCCCGGACGGGTCGGTGGCCGCGGTGCTCATCGGCAACGGCGGCCCGGACGGGTTCGAGCTGCACCTGCTGAATCTGCAGACCGGAGCCGACCAGGCGGTGCCCGGCCTGCTGCCGACCGACGAGGCGTTCACCGGCGACGCACTCGCCTGGTCTCCCGACAGCAGATGGCTCTTCGTCGCAGACGGAACAGGGCAGATCCGCGCGGTTGACGGGCGTACCGCCGACGTGAGCGAACTCGGCGCGCAGCTGCCCCAGCTCACCCAGCTGGCCGTCCGCGCGCGCTAGCTGCGGCATTCAGCCCACCTGCAGCCGCACGCAGCGCCACCGGCCGTCCAGGCCCTCGAGCCGCACGGCGACCGCGCGGCACCGCGAGCCGACCCGCACCACCGCGGCCAGCTCCGCCACCCCGTCGGCCGGCTCGCAGACCCGCACGGAGCGCAGCACCGGCCGATCGTGTCGCCACGAGCTCACCCGGCCCGGGCGTTCCAGGTCACTCGCCAGGCCGGAGTAAACCCGCTGGCTCAAGTACGGCGCGAGCTGATGCAGCGATCGCCGCCCAGCGAGCACCTCGAGCGCGGCAACCAGCAGCCGCCGGCCGAACGATTTCGGATCCGGAAGCTCGCCGCGGCCGGTCGGGCGCACCGAGAACGGGTCGCGCCGCTCGGTGAGCCGCCGCCGTGACGGCGCCTCGAACGGCAGCGGTCGGTCGAGCGGGCCGACGAGGGAGAGGTGGCGGGCTGGGCGTTCGTCGTCGAATGGCGGCTCGCGCCGCGGGGCCTGCCGCACGGTTACGGTGCGGACCGGAGCCGACAGCGGCTCGGCGAGGACTGCGGTCATGTCGGATCTCCTCTTCGTGGATCAACGGGTGGTCGGCGGCCGCAGCAGCTGGCCCGGGTGGATCACAGCTGGGTCGTCGCCGATCTGGGCGCGGTTGGCCTGGTACCAGTGCGGCCAGTCAGCGGCGATCTGTTGTGCCGATGCATCAGGCCCGAGGCGACGCGCGGCGATCAGCCACAGGCAGTCGCCGGGCCGCACCGTCACGCCGGCCTGCGTCGCCGGAGCCGGCTTTCGCGGCGGGGACGCGGTGCCCGGTGGTCGGCCCGTAGGCGGCGGATCGGACGGCGATGACGGTGCGGGGGCTGTGGTCGGCCAGCCGAACTGGAGCCGCGGCAGCGGCGCGTCGTCGGTCGGCCAGCCGGGTGTCGGGGTCGCTGCGGTGAGGGCGCTCGCACCGGCCGCGGGGGCTGCCGCCGCGACCGCCGGTCGAGTCGGGACAGGGCTTGCGCCCGCGGCGACTGGCGCCATGAGGACGCCGAAGCCCGCTGCTCCGGCCACCACCCGGATCAGCGCCGCCGGTAGCAACCGGGTGGCGAGCTGCTGGGCCACCGCGCCGCAGGCGCCCGGTACTGCGGACGCACTAGCGGCGAGCAGGCCGATCGCCAGCCAGAGGGCGACGCACCACAGCGCGGTCGCACCGAGCTGGATGGCCACGGCATCGGCCCCGACGCGGTCGACCCAGGCCCGCGGCGCCAGCAGGTCGTGCGTGAGCTGGGGCCAGTGCGGCACCAGGCGGCAGAGCGCGGCCGCGTCGGCCGCGACCATCACGAGCCCGGCCCACCTGCATCTGCTGCCAATCACGCTACTTTCCCTTCGGTTACTTCCGTTTGCCTTCATACACGCCTGTTCAAGATCAGTCAAGCTCGATGGTTCAATGGCAGCAGGGAGGGCGCTGATGCGGTGGGATGGCCTATTCGCCGACTTGGAAGCTCAGGCGGACGCGCTGGCGCTCGCCGAGCGGGCCGGCGAGATCGAGGAGCGGGCACGCATCGAAGTCGGCCGGCAGCGCCTGGTGGATCGGCTGCGCGCGGCCCTCGGTGCTCAGGTTCGGCTGCAGGCGTCCGGGGACGTGTCGATCAGCGGCGTGCTGCGGCGGGTCGGCCCGGAGTGGGCGCTTCTCGAGGACGCTTCACGGCGCGAAACGGTGGTGGTGCTGGCGTCGGTACAGAGCGTGGCGGGGCTGAGCCGGCTCGCCGCCGGACCCGACTCGGGGAGTGTCATCGAGTCGCGGCTCGGCCTGCGTCACGCACTTCGCGGCATCGCCCGGGACCGTTCGCCGGTGCGGGCGCACCTCGCGGACGGTTCCACGCTGGATGGCACGCTCGATCGCGTCGGCGTCGATTTCGTCGATCTGGCGACGCATGGTCCGGGCGAGCTGCGCCGTCGGGGCGAGGTGCGCGAGGTGCTCGTGCTGCCCCTCGCGGCGCTGGTCGCGGTCACCCGCGATACGTAACCGCCCGCACGGGTAGGTCAGTCCAGTTCCGGAGTGGCCTCGGCTTCGGCGAACGGGTGCTCGGCCAGGAATTGGCGCGTCTGGTCGTACATCTTGGCGATGTAGGCCTCGAGCTTGTCACGCTCGACCCGCCACTGGCCGCGCCCGCCGATCTTTATGGCCTCCAGCTCACCGTTGCGCACCAGCGCATAGGTCTGCGACGCCGAGATGTTGAGGACGTCGGCGACGTCGGCGAGGGTTAGGAAACGGCTCGCCACGTCCTTACGGCTCCCCTCGTTCGCGCGCATCTGTTCCTGATTGTGGCAGTTTCCCGCCGTCCACGCCGGGCTTTGTCCACAGCTGTGAACCCGGTGCGCCATCCGCGGGCAGCATCCGGCACCATATCCGGGTGGTTACAACCTCACCGACCCCTCGTCGGGTACGCACGCCCAGCTGGCTCGACCTGCGCCTGGTCGCCGGTGTGGTCCTCGTCCTGGCCTCGGTGCTCGTCGGCGCGAAGGTCATCAGCTCGGCGAACTCCACCGCGCGGATGTGGTCCGCGTCCCGGGACCTCGCCGCGGGCTCGGTCATCACACGCGACGACCTCGCGCCGGTGGCCGTGCGCCTGCCGGGCAGCGCCGGCGGCTACCTGCCCACCGACCAGGTCGTGGCCGGCATGACGATCAGCCGGGCGGTGGCGGCGGGCGAGCTCATCCCGCGCTCCGCCGTTTCGGCTACCCCTCCGGCGACCACGATCACCGTTCCGCTCGACTCCGAGGACGCGCCGAAGGTGCAGCGCGGTCAGCGTGTGGTGCTCTGGCTGTCGACCAAGACCTGCCGCGCGGTGCCCATCCTTGCCGACGTCACCGTCCAGGACGTGCAGTCCGGTGCCGGCGGCGCATTCCGCTCCGGCGCCACGCAGAGCGTCGTGATCCGCGTGCCCTCCGCGCTCGCGTCGCGAGTGGTGACGGCGCTCGCGCAGGACGGCGCGGTGGTGCGCGCCGGCATCCTCGACGGAGCCGCGGCCGACAACGCCAACGCTGACCTGCCGTCGCTCGACGCCTGTCTGAGCAGTTCCCGGTGAAGCTTCCGGTCCTCACCGCGGCCGACGGCGCGGCATGGGAAGCCGGGCTGGTCGTCTCCCTCGAGCGGGGCGATCATGGCGTGACCGTCGTGCGCCGCTGCGTCGACGTGGTCGACCTGGTCGCCGTGGCTGCCGCCGGGCAGGCGCGGGCCGCGTTGGTCGCGGCCGGGCTGCGCCGGCTCGACGCGGACGCGATCGACCGGCTCAGCGCGTCCGGCGTGGTCCCGGTCGGGGTTGTGACCCGCGGCGACACTGCCGCGGAAGACCGCCTGCACGCGATCGGTATCGCCCATGTCGTGCCCGCCGACACCGACGCCGCGGTCGTCGCGTCGGTGATCGCCGAGGCGGTCGCGGCCGCGGCGTCGGGCACCCCGCCGGCGCGCGCCTTCGCCGACCCGACCGCGGCCACCGCGATGGTCATGCCGCCCGGCGGCGGGTCGGCACCGCAGCCCGAGCGGCGTGGTTCGGTCGTCGCTGTCTGGGGCCCCACCGGCGCGCCCGGCCGCACGACGGTCGCGGTAACCCTCGCCGACGAGCTGAGCCGGCTCGGCTGTGCCAGCCTGCTGGTCGACGCCGACGTGTACGGCGGCGTCGTCGCGGCGGCGCTCGGCCTGCTCGACGAGTCACCGGGACTGGCCGCCGCCTGCCGCCAGGCCTCGTCCAGCCGGCTTGACGGGAGCTCGCTCGCCGGCCTGTGCTGGCAGCTCAGGCCGACGCTGCGGGTACTCACCGGCATACCCCGGGCCGAGCGCTGGCCCGAGCTACGCGCGACGGCGGTCGAATCGGTCCTCGCCGCCGCGCGCGGGCTGGCTGACTTCACCGTGCTCGACTGCGGCTTCAGCCTGGAAGCGGACGAGGAGCTCAGCTACGACACGCTCGCGCCCCGGCGCAACGGCGCCACCCTCGCGATCCTCGACGCGGCCGACGTGATTCTCGTCGTGGGTGCCGCCGACCCGATCGGCCTGCAGCGGCTCGTCCGCGGGCTGGCGGAGCTGCGCGACGCCGAGGTGGCCGCGCCAATCTGGGTGGTGCTGAACAAGGTGCGCCGCGGCGTCGTTCCCGGCGACCCGGGCACGGAGCTCGCCGCGGCGCTGGAGCGCTTCGCCGGCCGGAGGCCAGCCGCGCTGCTGCCGAGCGATCCGGAAGCCGTGGACGCCGCGCTCGCCGTCGGAAAGACGCTGGCGGAGGTTCGCCCGGCCAGCCCGCTCTGCCAGGCCACCGCCGAGCTTGCCGCGGCGCTCTCCGGTCAGCCCGCGCGCCGTTCCCGCCGTCGTCGCGCCTGAGCGCATCGCCGTCCCGGCCCAGCGCGCTGCCTGCGCGGTGGCAGCGCGGCGTGTCACGATCGAAAGCAGGCGTTGCCGCGATTACCAGAGGAGGAACGTGTCGCGATGACCGAGCGGTTGTCGTCGCTGGACGTACCACGCCGATGCACGTCACCTCCTACAACAGCTCGGTCTGCTACGGCAGCAATGCCGACCGTGACGCGGTGTCGGACGTGGACGTGCTCGCCGAGCTGATCGAGGAGTCGTTGGCCGAGCTCGTCGCGCTCACCGGCGCGTCGTCGGCCGCGCCGCGGCGGGCCGCGCGGTGACCCGCGGGGTGCGGACGCTTTCCCCGCGGCGCGCGCCCGCCGTACCGCGCCGGGCGCTGGTGCTCGGCGGCGGCGGGGTGCTCGGCTTTGCCTGGATCGTCGGTGCGCTCTCGGCGCTGGAGAGTGAGTCCGGCATCCACGCTCGCGATGTGGAGTTCGTCGTGGGCACTTCGGCCGGCTCGGTGGCGGCCGCGGTGCTGGCCTGCGGCGTGTCCGTGGACCAGATGCGCCGCCACCATCAGGGCGTTGCGGCGCCGAACGATCCGCCGATCGGCTACGACTACGACGTGGTCAGCCGCAGCGGGCGACCGCCGCGCCCGGGCCTTCGTCCGGGATCCCCGCGGCTGGTTCTCGAGGCGGTGCGCCACCCGCGTCGGAGCCAGGCGGTGGTCACTATCGCGGCGGTGCTGCCGACCGGGCGGGGGAGCCTGGCACCGGTCGCCGGGATGATCGACGGCATCACGGCGGCGAGCGGCTTCGTCCGCCGCTGGCCGCAGCGGCCCAGGCCGTGGGTCGTCGCCGTCGACTACCGCACCGGCCGGCGCGTGGTCTTCGGGCGCGATCACGCGGATGCGCACCGCGGGTCGGAGGTGTCGCTGACCGACGCGGTCGTGGCCTCATGCTCGATCCCGGCGTGGTACCCACCGGTGATCATCGGTGATCGTCCCTACATCGACGGCGGCACGGTATCCAACGCCTCCGTCGACCTGCTGGCCGGGGAGCCGCTCGACGAGGTCTACGTGCTGGCTCCCATGGCGTCGGTCGAAGCCGACCGACCGCGCTCGCCGATGACCCGGCTGGAGCGGGCGATCCGCCGTGGCATCACCCGGGGCATCCAGGCGGACATCGATCGGCTGCGCGCCGAAGGCAAGCGGGTGGTGCTGCTGACTCCCGGCCCCGCCGATCTCGCTGTCATGGGTGCGAACCTGATGAACTCCCGTCGGCGCACCGCCGTGCTCGAGGCCGCCGAGCGCAGCGTCGCGGCCCAGTTGCGGGCCGAACTCGGAGACGGTCAGCGCAGCGCGGGACCGGCGTGAGGGTCTACCTGCCGGCGACGAGCACCGTGCTGGCCCGGCTGGTGGCCACGGGCGAGGTGGGCCCGGCGCCGCTCACCGGCTTCGGCGTCACCCCGGGCCTGCGCGAGTGGTACCGCGACGACGACCCGGAGGCGCTCGAGTACGCGGCGCTGCTCGAGGCCGGCCGCGCGTCGCTGCGGATGCTCGATGCCGACCCGAGTGCCGCGCGCCGCCGCGCCGTGCTCGCCGTCGACGTCCCCGAGGCGGTGGTGGCGGTACGCGACGACCTGGACCGCGGCGTGGTGCGGGTGGCTGAACCGGTGCCGCTGGCGGCAGTCGCCTCGGTGCACGTGGACGCGGCGGAGGCCGAGCCGGCGGTCGCCGCTGCGGCCGCCGCGATCGTCGAAGCCGACGTCGACGACGAGCGCGCCCAGGAGCTCGTCGACGACGCCGATGGGTTCGAGCTTGCCTGGTACGCCAGCCAGGAGATCGCGCCGCTGCTCGAGACGCTCTGACGCCGGCCGCCCGGGGGGCTACCTGGCGCCGGTCGCTTCGTCAACGGCGGCGACCCGGTGTAGACGTCGCCCCCTGATTGACCCTGTCGCGACGATCGGTGGCAACATCGATCTCGCGCACACTCACGCCGCAGCAGCGCCGCTCGGAGGTTCCCATGGACGCGATCACCCATCCGCCGGTCCCGGTCAACGAGCCGGCACACAGCTACGCACCGGGTAGCCCGGAACGGGCGACGATCGAGTCCCGGCTCGACGAGCTGGCGACCTCCCCGGTCGAGCTCACGATCACGGTCGGTGGGGCGCAACGGATGGCCGGCGGCGAGCCGTTCACGGTCGTCGCGCCGCACCGGCATGCGCAAGTGCTCGGACGGGGCGGCCAAGCGACGCGCGAGGACGTCCAGGCGGCGGTCGACGCCGCGCTGGCAGCCGCGCCGGCCTGGCGGGAGCTGCCTTTCGACGAGCGGGCTGCGGTCTTCCTGCGTGCAGCAGACCTGCTGGCCGGACCGTGGCGCGACACGCTGAACGCCGCGACGATGCTCGGACAGTCCAAGACCGTGCAGCAGGCCGAGATCGACTCGGCGTGCGAGCTGATCGACTTCCTGCGATTCAACGTGCACTTCGCGCGCCAGATCCTGGAAAGCCAGCCGGAGAGCTCACCGGTGACCTGGAATCGCGCCGACTACCGGCCGCTCGAGGGCTTCGTCCTCGCGATCACTCCCTTCAATTTCACCGCCATTGCCGGCAATTTGCCGACGGCGCCGGCGCTGTTGGGCAACGTGGTGGTGTGGAAGCCGTCGCCGACCCAGCAGCTGGCCGCGCACCACACCATGCGACTGCTGGAGGCGGCTGGCCTGCCTGCCGGGGTGGTCAACCTGGTCACCGGCGACGGCGCGGCCGTCAGTGAGGTGGCGGTCCCGCACCGGGAACTGGCTGGCATCCACTTCACCGGTTCGACCAACACGTTCCAGCGTCTCTGGCAAACGGTCGGCGCCTCGATCTCGTCCTACGCGTCATATCCCCGGCTGGTCGGCGAGACCGGCGGGAAGGACTTCATCGTCGCGCACCCGTCGGCCGAGCCCGCGCCGCTGGTGACCGCCCTCGTGCGCGGTGCCTTCGAGTACCAGGGTCAGAAGTGTTCGGCCGCATCGCGCGCTTACCTACCCAGATCGCTATGGGACGCGGGGGTGCGCGACGAACTGGTCGCGGTGACCGAGTCGCTGGCCTACGGCGACGTCACCGATTTCGCCAACTTCGGCGGTGCGGTGATCGACCGTCGCGCCTTCAACCGGCTCGCCGGCGTCCTCGATCGTCTGCACGGCGAGCCCTCGTCGAACGTCATCGCCGGTGGGAAGGCCGACGACAGTGAGGGCTTCTTCGTACGCCCGACGGTGGTCGAGACGTCAGACCCGGAGCAGGACGTCTTTCGCACCGAATACTTCGGCCCGATTCTTGCCGTGCACGTATACGACGACGCGGCGTGGGACTCGACTTTGACCCAGTTGGAGGCGGCCTCCGAGTACGGCCTCACCGGCGCGGTGTTCGCGACCGATCGTGCGGTGATCGAGCATGCCTCACGCGAACTCCGCTACGCCGCCGGCAACTTCTACATCAACGACAAGCCGACCGGCGCCGTCGTCGGGCAGCAGCCCTTCGGTGGCGCTCGTGCGTCCGGCACGAACGACAAGGCCGGCTCGATCTGGAACCTCCTGCGCTGGCTGTCTCCCCGGTCGATCAAGGAGAACTTCGTGCCACCGACCGACCACAGGTATCCGCACATGGCGTGAGCCGCGTGTTGCTGGCGCGGACTCATGGCGTGGCCACCTGAAGCGGCAACACGCCCAAGTGATCGGTGAGCGGGGCGAGCTGCGGTTGGTCGGCGACGAGCAGACCGCGGCCGGGCGGCGCCTTCGCCCGGGTGCGCGGTAGCCGAACGCCGAGCAGGTCGCCGTCACCAGGATCCGGCTGCAACAACAGGCCGGTGCGGCTGCGCCGAACCTCGGCGGCTACTCCGCGGTAGGTCAATGCCAGATCTTCGCTGCGCGCAGCGACCACCGCAGCCAGGCCGGAGTGTGCCGAGCGAAGCAGATCGGCGAGCGCATCCCCGACCGTAGTGTCGAGGTAGGACTCGCTGTCGTCGACGAGGACGAGCAGCGGCCGGTCCGGGCGGGGCGGCACATCGTCGCGCGGCGCATCCGGACCGACCAAGGCGACACCCCGCGCGGCGGCGTCGGCGGCCAGCGGGGATCGGCGCGGCGCGGCCACCAGGACGTCGAGACCGTCGGTCGGCAGCTGGGCCAAGATCGCCCGCAGGACCGTGCTCCTTCCCGAGCGCGGCGGCCCGGCCACCAGCCAGCGCGCGTCGCCGGCGAACAGATCGACCACCACCGCGGTGGCCGCATCGCCGCCCGCGCCGAGCACGGTCCAAGGCGGCCGCGCCGGCTCGAGGTCGGCGAGCCGTACCCGTACCGGAAGCGGGCGGAGCGGCGGCGGGCCGCCAGCAGCTGGCGCGGCGAAACCCGCCGCGTCTGCTTGCGCATCGGTCGGCACGCACGGCGGAACGCTCGCCGCCGCGGCGATCGTGTTTACCGCCCGTTGCTGCGCCTCCGGCCCGGGATCGTTGCCGAGGACTGCGAACTGGATCTCCGCGCCGTCGTCGACACGCACCCCGCGCCCCGGCGGCATGGTGTCGGGCAGCGCGCGTGGCGGCACGCCGGCCAGCGCGTAGTCGGCCCGGTCAGCAAGCCGTAGGACGAACCGACGTCCGATCGTCCCGGCGACGCGGGCGGCGAGTGCGCCACGATCGCCGGCCAGCAGGACGGTGAACCCGGCGGAGGCCGATTCGCGTAGCAGGTTGAGCAGGGCGTCGACACTGCGTCCGGCGTCGTAGTCGTCGGCGGCGGTGAGGAAACCTTCCCAGCCGTCGAGGAGGAGAACCACGTGGGGCAGCACGCCACCCCGGCTCCGCAGGGCCTCGATGGTGCTCGACCCGCTTTCGGCCAACAGGCGCTGACGGCGCTGCGCCGCGGTCGACAACCTGGCGAGCAACCGTGCCGCGGTCGTGAAGTCGTCGCCGCTGACGACCGCCCCGCAGTGTGGCAGTCCGGCCAGTCCACGCAGACTGCCCCCGGCGCAGTCGAGGGCGTACAGGTGCAGTTGAGCGGGGTCGAGTCGACTCGCCGCCGTCGCGGCGAAGGCACGCAGTACGCAGCTGCGCCCGGATCCCGGGCCGCCCGCGACGAGCGTCGGGCCGCCGAGCGCGAGGTCGATCAACAGCGTTTCCTGCTGCTGCGCAGCGGGCAAGTCGATCAGACCGATCGGGATCTGCTGAGGTTTAGCGCCGACGGCGGGTAGGTCGTCGACCGCGACGAGGCCGGGGAGCGGGGCGAGCCAGGGACTGGGCGGGCGGTCGATTCCCGCGCGCGCCGACGCCTCGCGCAGTGCGTCCACGAGCAGCTGAAGATCGGTTTTTTCGGCCGGTTCGCCGTGGACGCCCACAGGCGTCCGGCCCCACTCGTCGAGCAGGGTGACAGAAACCCCGCCTCCCGTCGGAGCCGGGCCGCTGACCCGCGCGGTCTGAACCTCGGTCAGTGCCGACCCGGCGCGAAGGAACGCCCGCCCGGGAACGTCTTTGTCGATGCCGGCCGCGTTGTCGGCTGTGATCACATCGGCCGATTCACCCGGATCGGTAACCCTCAGCGCGATCCGCACGGCGGTGTTGGCTCGAATCTCAGGTGAGATGACCCCACTCGGCCGCTGGGTAGCAAGGACTAGATGAACCCCGAGAGACCGGCCGCGCTGGGCAAGGCCGATCAGTCCGGTGACGAAGTCGGGCAGTTCGTCCGCCAGAGCGGCGAACTCGTCGATGACCAGCACCAGGCGACCCAATGCAGCCGAGTGCTGCAGGGCCGACCGGCGGTAGGTGTCGAGGTCATTCGCACCGGCGCGTGCGAACAGCCGCTCCCGCCGCCGCAGTTCCGCGTCGAGGGATTCCAACGCTCGCCGGGTCAAATATGGATCCAGGTCGGTGACCAGTCCTACGGTGTGCGGCAGCCGGGCACAGTCGGCGAAGGCGGCCCCGCCCTTGTAGTCGACGAGGACGAACGAGAGCGCGCTGGGGTCGCTCCCGGCGGCAAGCCCGGCGACGAGCGACTGGAGCAACTCCGACTTGCCCGAGCCGGTGGTCCCGGCGACAAGCGCGGACCGTCGCGGACGAGGTCGAGCACCACCGAGCCATCGACGCCCATCCCGATCGGCACAGCCGTCCCCGTCCCGGACTGCCACCGCGCCAGGACGGCCGGCGGTGCCGGGTCGTCCAGGCCGATCAGCTCCAGCAGCCGGCAGGAGCCGGGTATTGCGCTCGCGGCATCCGCGCCGGCGTCGCGAAGCGGTGCTAGCGACCGCGCGACGCGCTCCGCCCACCGCGTGCTCACCCGGTCGGCGATCGCCTGCGACAGCTCGGTACCGCCGGCCAATCGGGTCGCGACCCGTGTGCCGGTCTCGCCGCGGACCGAAACGACGGCGGCACACGCCGTGGGAAGGCGCCGTTCCTCCTCGTCGATGCAGATCGCGGTGACCCCTGCCGCCGGCCCGGCGGCGAGCACCCGTGCCAGCCCGGCTACGTCGGCAAGCTCGCCGCAGCTGTCCACGACCAGCACAGTCCAGCGCCCGGTCCACCCGCCGGGGTCGAGCTTTCGGTCGGCCAGCCGCTGCTCGACGAGCCGGGCCAGATCGGCGACCATCGCGTGGCGCTCGTCGCAGCGCGCGGCGACCCGCCCGCGCAGGTGCGGAAGCCACCGCGCCCATGTCCATGCCTGCCCGGCATCGTCGGAGACAAGGAGCGCGAGCTCCAGGTCGGCTGGCGAGTGCAGGGTCGCGAGCTGAGCGACGAGCCAGCGCGCCGTGCCCAGGGCGACACCGCGCGGCCCGGCGACTCCCAGCGCGCCCGGCCGAAGGCTCACGGTGACAGGAACGCAGTGCAGCATGCCTGCCGGCGCGATGTCGGACCCGCGGCGGGTGCGCACGGACGACGGCACGTCGCCGAGCCCGAGCCGGATGTCGAGGAAGTCGGGATCCCGGCGACGGCGTTCCCATAGCCGGCAGTCGGGGATCGCCGCTGTGCGCAGGTTCGCGGCCGGGTCCGGGTGGGCGCGGCGGCGATAGCCCAGTTCCTGCTCCAGCAGGGCCGCACACTCTGCCGCGGCGGCGGCTGTTCGGGCGCGAAACGACACGGCGTCGCGGCGGCGGTCGCGGCGCCAGTGCAGCCGGTCGCCGGCAGCGGTGCCGATCATCAACACCGGCGACATCAGAGCGAACGCCAGGAACATCGCATTGTGCAGCACACCGGCCAGAACCGCGCCTGTCGCGGCAGGCAGAAGCGCTGCGAGCCAGTGGATCCGCTGCGGCCCACCGTGGGTTGTCCGGCTCGGTACGGCGATCTCGCGGACAGGCGGTGGCGCACCGAGCCTCGGCGGCCGGTTGACCAGCCGAGTCCCGTCCGGGCCCGCCCGTGCGGCGGCGGCCGGCTCGTCAGCGCCGGCGACGCAGAGCCGTGACTCGCCGATCTGCACCACCTGACCGGGCCGAATGCTGCTTCCGTCGGCGTCGACCTCGTGTCCTTCCACCCGGGTGCCGTTGGTGGAGTCGAGGTCGCGCAGCGTGATTCCGGCGTTCGTGACCGTGACGCTGGCGTGCACCCGGGATGCATCGGCGTCGGTCAGCACGAGGTCGCAGTCGCGCGCCCGGCCGATGGTTAGCACCCCGCGGGGCAACGCCACCACCGTGCCGGCGTCGGGGCCGCCGACCACGTGCACCCGGAAGACGGCGCCGGTCGCCAGGTCGCGTGCAGGCGCCTGGCCAAGTTGCAGTACCGCACCGTCACGAAGCCCGGGACCGCCGAGCAGCGCGGACTGTGGCAGCCGTCGGCCGTCGCTCCAGAACGCGACGTTGGTCCCTGTCGGGCCCGGCAGCGCGGCAGCAAGATCGTTGACGACGTCAGCGAGCGCGGTGCCTGCTGGCGCGTCAACCCGCACGTCGCGACCGAAGCCGTCCTCGTCGCGAACCGAGAACCGAAGTTGCATGGGCCGCAGTGTGCCGACTCGGTACGACGCGATGCACCCGGCAGCGACGAGCCTGTGGATAACCGGTCCGTGCTGCACCGGTTATCCACAGATCGCGCACGCATCCTGCGGCGGCCCCGGCGGCCTGCGTAGCGTCTCGCGGCATCAACCGATCTCGGCCTGTCCGCAGCCGGACGGCCCGGCAGAAGGGAAGTATCGCGATGGGTATCGGGTTGAAGGTCACCCCTGACCAGCTTCAGGCGCTCGGCGGCAACGTCGCACGCACGTCCGCGGACGTGCGCGGCGCGCATCAGAACCTGAAGGGCCAGCTCGGCCCGCTGTTCGGCGCCGACTGGTCGGGCGCCGCGGCCACCCAGTTCAGCAGTCTCTATGAGCAGTTCGACCAGCACGCCAAGGGTCTCTCGGACGCCCTCGACGGGATCGGCCAGCTGCTCGGCCGGGCCGGCGCGACCTACGCCGACGTCGAGCAGCAGATCGCTGCCTCGTTCCGCTGATCCGACGCAACTGCCGTTTGCGGCAGATTGTCAGCGTTAGCAGTTCGGCGGCGTGCCGGCGTCAGCTCGGCAACAGGTCCCACTCAGCGAGCGTGTCGAAGAGCTGGGGCACTAGGGGCAGCTTGTCGAGTTCAGCCCGGGTCACCCAGCGCGCGTCGGTGGCATCGTCTGCTGCCTTCAATTCACCGCCGCTGAGTTCGCAGAGGAAGTCGTGGATGACGTACACCGCCCCACCGGGTCCAGCGCGCTCGACCGCGCCCGCGAGGCGCGCTACTCGCACGGCGAGGCCGGTCTCCTCTGCGATCTCCCGCACGCAGGCAGCGTCCGCCGTCTCGCCTGCCTGGCACCGGCCGCCCGGCACCGACCACAAGCCAGGCGAGGGAGGGTGGCCCCGCTGGACCAACAGCAGCCGCCCGGCCTGGTCGAACACGATCCCGCCGGCGCACGGAACCCGAGGCGTCCCCATCTGCACAGTCTCGCCCAGCCGCGGCGGGGCCCGGCCGCCGCCTGCCTCCCGGGTCGCAGAGGCGCTGGGCGGCGCAATCGCCGCACGGCATGCTGACCTGGCGTTTGACCCGGGCGAAGATCGCGGTGCCGACCGGCCGGCGCTACGGTATCGCGCGGCACCGCGGTCGCGACGCGGCCGTAGTGTGGCGCGGTGCGCATCGATCTGCACACCCACTCCACGGCCTCCGACGGCACCGACAGCCCCGCGGAGCTGGTGGCCAACGCGGCAGCGGCCGGGCTAGATGTCGTGGCGATCACCGACCACGACACGACTGCCGGGTGGGATTCTGCCGTCGCTGCGCTCCCGCGCGGGCTGACGCTGGTGCCGGGGGCCGAGTTCTCCTGCGCCCACGCCGCTGCCGACGGACGGCGGGTGAGCCTGCATCTGCTGGGATACCTGTTCGATCGCGTGCACCCCGGTCTGCGAGCGGAACGTGCCCGACTGCGCGCGAGTCGCCTGGGGCGCGGGCGCGCCATCGTCGACAACCTAGCCGCGGACGGGATCGCGGTGAGCTGGCAGCGGGTCAGCGAGCTGGCCGCCGGCGGCGCGGTCGGCCGGCCGCACATCGCCCGGGTGCTGGTCGAGAACGGCGTCGTGGGCAGTGTCGGGGAGGCGTTTGGCGAGCTGTTGTCCTCCTCGTCGAAGTACTACGTCCGCAAGGCCGATACCGAAGTCTTCGACGCCATCGCACTGGTGAGAGCCGCCGGGGGGGTGGCGGTGTTCGCGCATCCGCTGGCCACCCGGCGTGGGCCTGTCGTGGACCAGTCGGTGATCGCGGCCATGGCCGAGGCCGGGTTGGCCGGCCTCGAAGTGGACCATCCCGACCACACGGACGAGCAGCGCCACCGGCTGGCCGGCTTGGGCCGGGAGCTCGACTTGATCGTGACGGGCTCCTCGGACTACCACGGCCGGAACAAGACGGTCGCGCTCGGTGCCTGCACAACGGCCCCGGAGCAGTACGCCGCGCTCGTCGACCGCGCTATCGCCCGCACGCCGGTCCGCCGGTGACTACCGTGACTGCATGAACCACCACACCGACTCGCTCGCCGAGCCCGCGACCTGTCGGGAACGCCGATGACCATACTCCGCCCGTTGCTCGGGATGATCGTCGCGGTTTTCGCCGCGGCGCTGGCGTTCGCGCCGACCGCGTGGGCCGACCCGGTCAGCGACGCGGTCGCCGCGCTGGGGGGCAGCAACCTCTACGTCGGCGACCCGGCCGCGCAGCTCGACCAGAACGCCGTACGCAACGCGCTGGATCCGACGATCAAGATTGCGGTGTTGCCGGCGAGTGCGGGTGAGCCCGGCATCCTCGCCACGCAGATCGGGCGTGACCTTGATCCGAGCGGCAGCCTGACGGTGGGCGTTGTCGCGGGGCGGACGTTCTCGGCGGCGTCATCGAAGTACCGCGCTGGCTACGCCGCAGCGCAGGCTCGTGCTGCGGTCGCCGACAACAAGTCGCAACTGCAGGCAGGCGGCGATCACCCGGACCTGACTGCGATGCTGACGGACTTCGCCCACCGGATGCAAAGCGGCCCTCTGGTGAGTGGCACTGCACCGCAGCCGGCCGGCAAGTCCGGCGGAACCGCAGTATGGCCATGGCTGGTCGTAATTGGCGTCTTGCTCGTCGGCGGGGTCGGAGGCTTCGCCTGGCATCGACGGCGGCGAACCCGGCGTGAGCTCGACCTGGCCCGCTCGAAGGTGCTGCCGTACTACGACCGGCTGGCCAGCGAGGTGAACACACTCGACCCCAAGGACAACCCGAAAGCCCGGCAGGCGCTTGCCGATGCATCGGAGCGGTTCACCTCGGCTGGTTCGCAGCTGGCCGAGGCGCGAACCGTCACCCAGTACGGGGCCGCGCGGCGGACGGTGCTGGAGGGGCTGCACGCCGCGCGCACGGCCCGGACCGCGCTCGGGATCGACCCCGGTCCCGACCTGCCGCCGGTGGAGGAGCCGCGCGGCGACCAGCTGAGCAGCCCCCAGCAAGTCACCGTCCAGGGTCAGCAGTTCCAGGGCTACCCGGCCTACACGCCCGGCGCGCCGTACTACTACGGCGGCGGCTACGGCGTCCCCGGTGGCTGGTACTCGACCCCGTTCTGGGAGACCCTGCTCCTCGGCAGCGTGCTCACCGGCGGCTTCGGAGGATGGGGCGGCGGCTGGGGCGGCGGCGGTTACGACCGCGGCTACCAGCAGGGCTACGACGCCGGTCAGTCGAGCGGGCAGGGCGGTGACTGGAGCGGCGGCGGCGGCGGCGGTGACTGGGGCGGCGGCGGCGGTGACTGGGGCGGCGGCGGCGGTGACTGGGGCGGCGGCGGCGGCAGCGATTCCGGCGGCAGTTGGTGATGACCGCCCAGCACGAGCAGCTCGCTCTCGGGTCGATGCCCCGCCGGCTGTTCGCCTGCACACCATCGCGGCTGGCAGCCTTCGACTGCCCGCGCCGTTACCGGATGACCTACCTGGACCGGCCGGCGCTTCCGCGCGGCGCACCCTGGGCGCACAACACGCTCGGCGCGGCCGTGCACCTGGCGCTGCACCGCTGGTGGCAGCTACCGCCGCGCCGGCGCACCGCCGCCAACGGCGCGCTGCTCGTCGAGCGGAACTGGCAGCCCGACGGGTTCCGTGACAATGCGCAGTCGCAGACCTGGCGCGCCCGGGCGGCGCGGTGGGTGCAGCGGTACCTCACCGAGGTGGACGCCGACGACGAACCGGTAGGCGTCGAGCGGACAGTGGCGATCCGCACCGAGCGGCTGGCGATCTCCGGACGTGTCGACCGGATCGACGACCGCGACGGGGAACTGGTGATTGTCGACTACAAGACCGGCCGCGCCCGGCTGAGCGTCGACGACGCCCGCGGGTCACAGGCGCTGGCGCTGTACGCGCTCGCCGCGCGGCGGACGCTGCGGCGCGACTGCCGGCGGGTCGAGCTGCATCACCTGCCGACCGGTGAGGCGCTGGCCCACGAGCACACCGACGAGTCGCTGGCTCGGCACGCGGCCCGGGCGGAGGCGACCGCCGACGACATCTGCGCCGCCACCGATACCCTGGCCGCCGGCGCCGACCCGGACGACGTGTTCCCGCCACGCCCCGGACCGGCCTGTGCGTGGTGCGACTTGCGCCGGCACTGCCTCGAGGGGCAGGCCGCGTCGCCGGCGCTCGCGTCCTGGGCCGGTCTGGCCGCCGAGTAACGCCGAAACTCACGCAGGCGCGCCGACCGCCGCGCGCGCCGCCCGTCGCTGTGCCGACTGGTAGGGCGGGCTCTCCCGCCATCGAGCCGGCAGGAGGGCTACGGCCGGGCGCGCTGCGCGCAGGGCCGCGGTCGTGGCAAGCCCCGCGCCGGGCAGCGGCGGGATGCCGTAGGCGCGCCTGGCCCAGTCCGGCAGCAGCCCCACCGCGAGCGCAGCCAGCGCCGACCAGCCGACCCGAGCCGGCGCCGCCCACCGGCCCGCCACCGGAAGCGGCGTGGCCAGTACGTAGTGTGCCGCTTCCAGCGCGGAGGGCGTGGCCCGCAGCCGCGGTCGCAGCGACGCGATGAAGGCCGCCAGCTGTGCCGCATCACCTGGAACCAGGGCGTCGGGTATTCCTACCAGCGCCGCGGCCCGCGCCTGTTCGACGACGTAGCGGTCCGCGTCGGCGCTGTCGCCGACGACGCCGAGGACTCTTCCCGCCGCCAGGAACGAGTCGACCTCGCAGGCATGCACCCAGGCAAGCTGTTCAGCGTCGGTGATGCCCAGCCGCGCATGGACCTCCCGGACGCGGGCGGCCGCCGCATCGGCCTGCTCCGTCGTGCCGAAGGTGATCGTCGAGACGTAGATGACCGTGCTGCGCAGCCGCTGCCATGGCTGCTGGCGGAAGCTGGACCTGGCATCCATCACCGCCATCGCGTCAGGATGCAGCGCCTGCAACAACAGTGCGCGCAGCCCTCCCACCATCGACAGCGGCTCGCCGTGCAGCCGCCAGGTCACGCTGTCCGGGCCGAAGTAGCCCAGGTCGTCGCTCATACCGACCGCCAAAACTCGATCAACGCTTGCGCCGTCGCTGCCGGGTTCTCGACAGCAGGGGAGTGCGCCGCGTCGGCGATGACCGCGTGCCGCGCGCCGAGCCGGCGCGCCATCTGTGCCTGGGTCTCGGGCGGCCAGGCGTCATCGTCCACGCCGGTGATGACGAGCAGTGGCAGGCCGGCGCGGCGCAACTCGTCGACGCGGTCCGGCTCGGCGACCAGCGCGTCACCCATCCCGAGCAGGCCGGCCGGGTCGCTGGCGAGGAACCGAGCGCGCAGAAACCGCGCGAGCCGCGGCGGCGGGGGCGTGTAGCCGGGTTCCCGCTCTGCGATGCGCTGCATTTCCTCGTAGATCCCCAGCATGCCGCGCTCGGCGAGCACCGGGCGAAGCAGCTCGATGCGCCGCCGGCGCCCGCCGTCGATTCCCGCCGGCCCGGAGTCCACCAGCACTAGTGAGGCGAACCGTCCGGGGTAGGCGAGCACCGCGGCCCGAGCGACGAGCCCGCCGAACGAGTGACCGAGCAGGTGCACGCGATCGCCGAGCTGATCGGCTGCGGCAGCCAGGTCGGCGCCGAGCGCGGTCAGCGAGTAGGCGGCCGGGTCGCCCCAGCCGGGTGACTCGTACTGCCCACGCTGGTCGACGGCCATGACCCGAAAGCCGGCGTGCGCCAGCGGTCGGAGAATCGGGGCGAAGTCCTCCTTGCTGCCGGTGAAGCCTGGCGCGAGCAGGACCGCGGCGCCGTCATCCGGGCCGGATTGCAGCGCCGCGAGCCGGCCGCCTGCCACCGGCAGCCGGACCCGCCGGGCGTCGCCGACATCGAGCTGGCTGATCATCACAGCATCACTGGTACACCGCAGTGGACGTGCCGGCGACCAGGAAGCCGGTGCCGAGCGGCAAGACCTGGCCCGATCCCGTCGTGTCGGCGGGGTAGGTGGTCAGCAGCCGGCCGGTGCGAGCGGAGAGTTCGGCCGCGCCGGTGGCAGCCGGCACCAGCAGCCGTCCTTCGGCGAGCGAGGCGGCCGTGCTGCTGTCGGGCGAGAAGAGGGTCGGCAGTCCGAGGGTCGCGGCGGTCCACCGAACGGTGGTGCCGGTCGCGTCGAGCGAATAACTACGGCCGCCGATCCAGATGAGCTCGCCGTCGGGTGCCGACGCCTGGCGCACCGGGCCGTTCGCGCTCGGCGGCGGAGTGAGCGCGATGCTGCGCACTGTTCGCCCGGTCCGCGAGTCATAGACGACAAGCGATCGCGACGACGAATCGAACGCCGCGACGAAATTGTCGGCGGCTACCGGCAGAGTCGAGGTATGGCTGCGCCGCCAGACAATCTGCTGCTTCTTGTCCTCGGTCTGCTGCTTGTCGTCGGCGGCTGCGTAGCGATCGCGCAAGAGCAGCTGCGCACCACCCGAGCAGCTTTCGCTGATGAGGACGCCGGCGGATCCGGGCACGACCGCGGTGAATGCGCAGCCAGCGTCGGGCTGCAGTGTCCATCGGTCGTACCCGCTGGCCGGGTCGATCGCGTAGATCACGCTGCCGGTCCAGATGAACGCCGTGTCGGTACTGGCCACGAGCGCCGGCCGCCCGTCGATCGGCATCGCGTTCTCGTCCAGGGTGCGGTCCCAGGCGCGCTGGCCCGTGCCGGTTTCGAAGGTGTCGGCCTCGTCGCAGTTCCGGCCGTCGTCGAAGACCGCGATGGTCTTGCCGCTTGCCTGGATGACCTGGCAGACCGAGCGGTCGGTGCGCGTGTAGCTCCACACCGTCGCGCCGGTCAACGCGTCGCGGCCAGTGACCGTATGTGCGGAGTATGTGACGACGGTGCCCCCGCTGAACGGCATCCCGATCGCGGCCGCGTCGGTCGAGCGCCAGCGCAGCGCCGGCCGGGCGGACATCGGCCCGCTCGTGACGGTCGGGGCGGGCGCCGAGGCGGTGTGCAGATGCGCGTGCGCGATCTCGCTGGTGGACCAGACCGCGCCGACCAGCGCTGCGACCGCAGCGACCACGGCCGCGAGCACGGCGAGATACCAGCGGCGCTGCCGGCGCATCGTGCGCATATGTCGCTCGAGCGCGGCCCGCCCCGGGTCCGCGGCGGTCGCGTTCGGTGCGCCGGGGGCATCCGGCCCGCCGGGCGGCGTCGCTGATCCCGCACTCGGGACGTCCGGCGCAGCGCGCGGGTCGTCGACGGTCACGCCGCCAATCCTTACCTACCCGGCTGTGCTCAGCCGCTCGGCGAGCGCGAGCTCTGCCTGGTCGGGGTGCCCGTGTCGCTGCCCTGCGAACCGCCCAGGTCGTCGCTGCCGGAGTCGGTGGCAGTGGAGTCGGCGCCTGACGACCGGCGGCGTCGGCGCGGACGCGATGCTCGCCGCTGTGAACGGGCTCCCGGCTGCGAGGGAACTGTCTCGGCCGTGCCCGCCTCCCCGGCACCGGTCACGGCGTCCGCGCCGCCGGCGGCGTCCCCGGCGCCGCTGGCGCCGCCGGCCTGCTGTGTCGGCCCCGGGGACGCCGCGACCGGCTTGCCACCGCGGGTACGCAGTCGCGGGCGCCGCGTCGCGACCCGCGCCGGGCGTGCGGCGCGCGAGGCGCCGTCACCAGCGGAACGCCCGCCCTGGCGAGAGCGTCGCCGAGCTGCGTCAGGCCCACCGAGATCCTCGATCGCCTCTGCGTCCAGGCCGGCCCGGGTGCGGGCGTCACGGGGCAGGGTCGGTCCCGCGTCGGCGGGGATATCTAGCTCGTCGAGGAGGTGCTCGGAGGTGGAGTAGGTCTCCGATGGCTCGTGGAACGGCAGCCCAAGCGCGTCGCAGATCAGCTTCCAGCGCGGCACGTCCTCCCAGTCGACCAGCGTGATGGCGATGCCGGACTTACCGGCGCGGGCGGTGCGCCCGATGCGGTGGACGTACATCTTCTCGTCCTCCGGCGCCTGATAGTTGATCACGTGCGTCACGTCGTCGACGTCCAGGCCGCGGGCGGCAACGTCGGTGGCGACGAGAGTGTCGACCTTGCCGGTCCGGAACGCGCGCATCGCCTGCTCGCGCGCGCCCTGGCCGAGGTCGCCGTGCACCGCGGCCACGGCGAACCCCCGCCGTTCCAGGTCGTCGGCCACCCTGGCCGCGGCGCGCTTGGTCCGAGTGAAGATCATGGTCAGGCCACGGTCCCGCGCCTGCAGCACCCGGGCGAGCAGCTCGGGCTTGTCCATGGCATGCGCCCGGTATGCGAACTGGTCGACGTGCTCGATGGCGGGCGTCTCGTCGGTGCGATGCTCGGCGCGAATCTGCACCGGCTGGATCAGGAACTTGCGGGCCAGCGCCACGATCGGCCCCGGCATGGTGGCCGAGAAGAGCATGGTCTGCCGCTCGGCCGGCACCAGGTGGATGAGCTTCTCGATGTCCGGCAGGAAGCCCAGGTCGAGCATCTCGTCGGCCTCGTCGAGCACCAGGGTGCGGACCTTGCCGAGCACCAGGTGCCTTTGCTCGGCAAGGTCGAGCAGCCGTCCCGGCGTGCCCACCACCACGTCCACGCCCCGGCGCAGCGCGGCGACCTGCGGCTCGTAAGCGCGACCGCCGTAGATCGTCGCGACCCGGGCGCCGAGCCCCTTGCCGGCCGCGGCCAGGTCGCCGGCTACCTGCACGGCCAGCTCGCGGGTCGGGGCGAGCACCAGGGCCTGGGGGGCGGCTGAGGCTCCGCCGGGTAGCTGCAGCCGGTTCAGCAGCGGCACGCCGAAGCCGAGCGTCTTACCCGTGCCGGTGCGGGCCTGCCCGATCAGGTCGGTGCCGGCCAGCGCGATGGGCAGGGTGAGCTCCTGGATCGCGAACGTCCGCACAATGCCGACGCCGGCGAGCGCGTCGACGATCTCCTGGCGAATGGGGAAGTCAGCGAACGCCGGACTCTGCGGGGTTACCGGGGCGCGGGCGGCCAGCGGGGCGGCTTCCGCGGTCGGGTCGTCAGGCTCGGTGGGCTCGGTGGGGTCGCCGGGCTCGATTGAGTCGATGGGCTTAGTGCGGTCGCCGGGCTCGCTGGGGTCGCCGGGCTCGGACGGGGTTGCTTCGGTCACGGGACGTTACCTCGCAGTCGGTGCGCCGACCTGCTCGCAACGTCCTGGCTGGCCGGTCATGGCGCCGTGCAACCACACGTGGGAGGCGCCGATGACCAACCACTGCAAGACAGCGGTCAGCGCGGTGGATACCTGAACCGCCGCGGCGGCGGTTCACCACAATTCTACCGGTCCTAGGGCGCTACCCTGCGCGCGTGCCCGGAACCGTCCCGCGCGGTCAGTCTGACAGCGGCGCCGTCGTCGACCTGCTCGCCGCGCTGGCCTACGGCGAGCTGAGCGCCTTCCAGCGCCTCGCCGAGGACGCGCGCATGGCGCCGACGCTGGCCGGTCGGGCGGCACTGTCCGAGATGGCCGCGGTCGAGATCGGCCACTATCGCCAGCTCGCCGAGCGGCTGCGCGAGCTGGGCGCCGAGCCGGAGCAGGCGATGGCGCCATTCGTCCCCGCGCTAGAGGGATTTCACGCGAGAACCGCGCCGTCGACCTGGCTCGAGGGACTCGTCAAGGCCTATGTCGGCGACGGGCTGGCCGCGGACTTCTACCGGGAGATCGCGGCGTTCGTCGACCCGTCCACGCGGACACTGATCCTCGAGGCGCTCGCCGACACCGGGAGCGCGCAGTTCGCGGTGCGGGAGGTGCGCGCGGCGATCGCCGATCAGCCGACGCTTGCCGGCCGGCTTGCCTTGTGGGGGCGGCGGCTGGTCGGCGAGGCGATCAGCCAGGCTCAGCACGTCCTCGCCGAGCATGACGCGCTGACCGAACTGCTGATGCGAGGTACCGGCGACCTGGCGGGGGTCGCGGCACTGATCAACCGGGTCACCGCCGGACACGCCGAGCGGATGCGTGCTCTCGGCCTCGAGAGGTGAACGACCCTTCAAGACCTCAGCCCGCACCGCTCCATCGGCCACGACCCACACCACGCAAAATTTGCACTTACGCACGGATCAGCGGAGATCACGCCGCAGCGGATGGCCCTCCGGCACCTCCACCAGCACGATCCGGACACCGTCCGGATCGGCGAGCCACATCTCGATCAGGCCCCACGGCTCCCGCTGCGGCGGCCGCAACACCGCGACATCCGCGTCGCGCAGCCGCGCGTACTCCGCGGCTACGTCGCGGACCTGCAGCCAAATCGCGGTGGTGCCGGACGGCTCGCCAGCGGAACTGCCGGAAACCTCCAGCAGGCCCTGCCCGGCGAACAAGACCAGACCGGGATCGGCGGGCGGACCGAACTCGCGGTAGACGGCGAGCCCGAGGACGTCGCGATAGAACCGGCGGCTGCGATCACGGTCGCTCGGGCGGATCAGCAGCCTGCTGCCGAGGACCTCCACCGGATCAGCAGCGTTCAGCCGGCGACGAAGCCGACCCGTCGCACGTCGGACTGGGCGATCTCGACGTACGCGACGAGGTTGGCCGGCACGATCACCCGCCGGCCCTTCTCGTCGGTGAGGGCGAGCTGACCGTCGACGCTTTTCAGCGCCGCGCTGACGAGCGCCTCGACGTCGTCCGGGGTCTGCGAGCTCTCGACCACGATCTCGCGTGGAGTGTGCAGCACGCCGATCTTGACCTCCACGCCGGAGCCTCCTGCAGTGACGTCGCGGTATCGCCGTCCACGGTAGTCGAGCACACGCCGCGCCGGCTCCTGCCCGGGCTGCGCCGACAGCGAAAACAACGTCGGCTCAGCCGTGCAGGGGAAACGTCGATATGCCCCGCCACACCAGGATTTCCAGCAGCCGAACCGCGACCTCTTTCGACACCGGCCGGTCGCTGTCCAGCCACCAGCGCGCGACCATCTGCCCGGCGCCGGTCAGCGCCACAGCGAGCAGCTCGGCGCTGGGGCGGTCGAGGCCGGTGTCGGCCGCGACCGTGTCGGCGACCGCCTGCCGGATCGCCTCGTCGGCGCGCTCGACCCGCTCCCGCACGGCCGGCTCGTTGCCGAGGTCGGTCTCGAAGATCAGCCGAAACGCGCCCGGGGTAGCGTCCGCGCCGTCGATGAAGTCGAAGTAGGCCGAGAGCACGCCGTGGATGCGTTCCTGGTTGTCGTCGGTGCGCTCGAGGGCCTGCGTGATGGCGCTGACCAGGGCATCGACCTGCACATCGAGCAGGGCGAGATACAACTCGAGCTTGCCGGGAAAGTGCTGGTACAGCACGGGTTTCGAGACGCCGGCCCGATCGGCGATGCTGTCCATCGCCGCAGCGTGGTAGCCGTGGGCGACGAAGACCTCTTGGGCCGCGGCCAGCAACTGCTTGCGCCGTGCCGGGCGTGGCAGCCTGCTGCCCCTTGCCGCCTGCATCGCCATCGGCCGGCTCCTTCGCGGTCCGCGGCGAATCCTACCCGCGAGTAGCCTGCGGGGCCCGGAGCCGGGCGCGCACAGCGTCCTCCAGCGTGGGCGCGAACAGGTCACCGTCGTCGACCACACGGGCTAGCACGTCCGCCGCGACGAAGTGCAACGGCGGCCCCGCTGCGACCTCGTCCCAGGTCAGCGGCGTCGAGACGGTGGGCTCGGCGCGGGCGCGCAGCGAGTACGGCGCGACGGTCGTCTTGGCCGGGTTGTTCTGGCTCCAGTCGACGAACACCTTGCCGTGTCGCAGATTCTTCGCCATCCGCGAGACGACGAGCTTCGGCTGCTCGCCCTCGAGCCTGATGGCGACGGCCTGCGCGTACGCCGAGGTCAGCTCGGCGTCGGAAACCTCCACCGCCGCGCTCACCTGCATGCCCTTGGATCCGGAGGTCTTCGCGACCGGCTCCAGTCCCTCGTCGACGAGCAGCTCCCGCAGTAGCAGCGCCACCTCGCAGCACTGGGCGATGTCGGCCGGCGCGCCCGGGTCGAGGTCGAAGACGATCAGATCCGTGCGCGGCTTGCGCGCGCGGCGCGGCAGGTGCCACTGCGGGACGTGCAGCTCGATCGCCGCGAGATTGGCCAGCCACACCAGGGTGGCGAGCTCCTCGACGACGACGAAGTCGATGCGCTCGCGGTTCATCGTCGAGCCGGGCACCGGCAAGTTCACCGTGCGCACCCAGCTCGGCGTGCCCCGAGCGGCGTTCTTCTCGAAGAAGAACGGCCCGTCGACACCGTTCGGATAGCGCTTCACGGTCAACGGGCGCTCGGCCAGGTGAGGCAGCAGCACAGGCGCGACCCGCGTGTAGTAGTCGATCATCTCACCCTTGGTGAACCCGGTCTGCGGATAGAGCACCTTCTGCAGGTTCGACAGCGTCAGCCGCCGTCCCTCCACCTCGACCGTCACGCGGTCAGCCATCGCGGGTGACCTCCCTGGGCTCTTTGTCGTCGCGGATGCGCAGGAATACCGGATGGCGAAGCCGGCCGTCGGCAGCCCAGTGCGTGAAGGACACCTCGACCACAACCCTCGGTTCGACCCATGTCGCGACCCGTCCGGGCGACGGCGGCGGCGGCTGCGCGAGGACGCTCTGGCTGCGGACCACCAACCGTCGCTGCAGTGCGCTCGCCACCCGCTGCGCCAAGCCGCTGCCCACCTTCCCGGCGAACGCCGGCTCGCCGTCCTCGTCGAAGTAGCCGACCAGCAACGAACTAAGTACACCGGGCGTCGATGCGTTGGCCTCCCAGCCGAGCACGACGAACTCGCCGCGCCGGACGAACTTCACCTTCAGCCAGTTCGCCGAGCGATGCCCCGGGTGATAGCTGCTCGAGAGCCGCTTGGCCATCACGCCCTCCAGCCCGTGCTCCCGGGCGGCCGCCTCGGTGGCCGGACCGTCGTCGAACGCCGGGCTGGTCGTCCATTGCCGATAGTCCGCGCAAAGGCGTTGCAGCGTCGCGCGGCGCTCGGCGAGCGGGCGCGCAGTGAGGTCGACGCCGTAGAGACGCAGCAGATCGAAGGCGATGAACGTCACGGGACTCTCCGCGGCCAGGCGCGCCGCCTGTGTCTTGGCGCGCACGTGCATGCGCGTCTGCAGCAGCGCGAAGGAGGGCCGGCCGTCGCGTAACGCGACGATCTCGCCGTCGACGAGCGCGTCGTCGATGCCGGCGCCGAGCCGGGCCAGCTCGGGATACGCCGCGGTCACTTCGTTGCCGAGACGGCTGTGCACGCGCACCCGCCCGCCGATGACCTCGACCAGCGCCCGCACGCCGTCCCACTTGAACTCATACATCCACCCGTCGCCCGGCGGGAGCGTCTCCGCGGGCATCGCGAGCATCGGGCGCACACCGCACATCTTGCCGCCCGCAGTTGCCGCGCAGCGGGCAGCTTCGGGCTATTTCTCGGCAATTCAGGCTTCGGCACGCCATGATGGACGTCTGTATCCGCGAGTAGACGGGTGAGGCGATGCGGTCGATCTGGAAGGGCGCGATCTCCTTCGGTCTGGTGAGCATCGGCGTCAAGATGTACTCGGCGACCGAAGAGCGCGACGTGCGCTTCCATCAGGTGCGGCGCAGCGACGGCTCGCGGGTGCGCTACAAGCGGGTGGCCGAGGCGGACGGCCAGGAGGTCGGCTACGGGGACATCGCGAAGGGGTACGAGCTTCCCAGCGGCGAGATCGTCGTGCTGACCGACGAAGACTTCGCCGACCTGCCGCTGCCGAGCGCGCACGTCGTCGACGTGCTGCAGTTCGTTCCCCTCGAGCAGCTGGACCCGATCTACTTCGCGAAGAGCTACTACCTCGAGCCCGAGCAGCAGGCGGCCAAGCCCTACGTGCTGCTGCGCGACGCGCTCGAGTCGAGCGGCAAGGTCGGGCTGGTGAAGGTCGCGATCCGCAACCGTGAGCAGCTGGCCACGCTGCGCGTGCGCGACGGCGTGATCGTGCTCGAGACGATGCTCTGGCCGGACGAGATCCGTGAGCCAGTCTTCGGGTTCCTCGACCACAAGGTCGACCTACGCGCCCAGGAACGGAGCATGGCCGAGTCGCTGGTCGAGAGCATGAGCGGCGACTTCGAGCCGGATCAGTACACCGACGAGTATCGCGAGGCGCTGCAGCAGGTCATCGACGCCAAGGTCGAGGGGCGTGAGGTGGTCGAGCCGGAGCCGGCCCAGCCCACCGCGGGCACGGTGGTCGACCTGATGGCCGCGTTGCGAGCTTCGGTCGACGCGGCCAAGAGCCGTCGTGGGCAGAGCGCCGCCTCCGAGGCAGAACCGTCCGGCAGGAGGTCGTCGGCGAAGAATGCGCCCGCGCGCAAGTCGGACGCCGCGAAAAAGGCACCGGCCCGCAAGGCACCGGCCCGCAAGGCGGCGGCAAAGAAGGCGCCGGCGAAGAAGGCCGCGCAGCGCGACGAGCGCAAGGCTCCGGCGCGGCGGCGCACGGCCTGATCGTCGGCTACCCTCGCCCGGTGCCCGCTCGATCGCCTCAGCACACGCCTTCACACGTCGTCGACGCCACCCTCTCCGGCGCCGACCTGCCACCACTCGACCTCGCCCGCCGTCCGTGGCCAGGAACGACGGTGACGGTCGGCGGCGTCGAGGTGTTCGTGCGGCACACGCCCGGCGGCCCGGACGCCGAGCCGGCGCTGTACATCCACGGGCTGGGCGGCGCTTCGACGAACTGGACCGATCTGGCCGCTCAGCTCGCGCCATGGCTGGACGGGGATGCGCTGGACCTGCCCGGCTTCGGTCGCTCGGGGCCGTCCCTCGACGGTCGGTACTCGATGCAGGCCTACGCGGACGTCGTCATCGGCCTGCTTGAGCAGCGCGGCCGGGGCGCAGTGCACCTGCTCGCGAACTCGATGGGCGGGGCGATCGCGATCCTGGTCGCCTCGGCACGCCCGGACCTGGTGCAAACGATGACGCTGATTTCGCCGGCCGTGCCGGCCCGTCGCTTGCAGCGGCCGCACACCAACCCGGTGCTGCTGCTGGTCGCGGTACCCGGAATCGGACGGCTGATCATGCGCTACTTCGACCGGCAGAGCCCGGAGCAGCGCGCTCGCGGAATCGCCCGGGTCTGTTTCGCCGACCCGTCATGCATCCCGCCGCACCGCCTCGCCGAGGCGGCCGACGAGATCCGGGCCCGTAAGGGGCAATCCTGGGCCGGAGCGGCGTTCGTCCGCTCACTGCGCGGGCTGCTCCGGTCCTACCTGATGACCGGCGAGCGCACGCTGTGGGCCCGGATGAGGACGATCAAGGCGCCGACCCTGCTCGTGTGGGGCGACAGCGACCGCCTCGTCGATCCGGCGCTTGCCCCGCAGGTGGCCGCGACGATCCCCGATGCGCAGCTGCTCGTGCTGCCGGGCGTCGGACATGTCGCGCAGATCGAGCATCCGACCGAGACCGCGCGGGCCGTGCTCGGCCTGCTCGAGCGGTCCCGACCGGCCGGATGACGGCGGCGCGCCGGCCGGTGCGAGCACCCCCATGTGGCACGCTGGCCGGGTGCGGCACGCCCCGGGACGCATCGACCGATGGCGCCGCTTCGTGGCCCGTTACGGCTGGCGCGCGTACGCGCTGCCTGCGCTTGCGGTCATCACCGTCCTCGCCCTGGTGACCGGCGGGCACTCCGCCGGGGATCCCGCGAAGTCGGGCGCCGGCGCCCGCGGTGCGCCTCGGGCGTCCACGCCGACCGGCCCGCCGACCGCGGCGACCAACGCCCAGCTGAAATCCGATCAACCGACGCCCGGCGCGGTGACCACGGCGATCGCCAACGACGCCCTGCCCGCCGGCAGTCCCTACACACTGCGCGGCGCCGGGACGTTCCGCGTGCTCCGCGGAGGCACGCGCGTCGTCGGCTCCGGACCGGTGCACCGATACACGGTCGAGCTCGAGAACGGCATCACCAGCATCGACGTCGACGCCTTCGCCGCGCAGGTCGACAAGGTGCTCGACGACCCGCGCAGCTGGTCGGGCCACGGAGTCGCCGTGCAGCGGGTCGACTCGGGTCGCGTCGACTTCCGGGTCACGCTCACGTCCGCGATGACGGTCCGCCAGCTGTGCGGCTACAGCATCCCGATCGAGACGTCCTGCTACGCGCCGGACTCCGGAAGGGTGGTCATCAACGATGCCCGCTGGGTGCGCGGCGACCCGGCCTACATCGGCGACCTCGACGCCTACCGCACCTACATGATCAATCACGAGGACGGGCATGCGCTGGGCCACCAGCACGCGCACCAGTGCCTGCCGGGCGGGCTGGCACCGGTGATGATGCAGCAGACGATCGGGCTGAAGTCGACCACCGGGCAGATGTGCCAGGCCAACCCCTGGCCGTACCCGCCGGGTGCGGCGGGCGCACCGGGCGTGGAGGCGGCGGACACGCCACAGAACAGCGAATTGCACATCGACGGCGACTGACCCCCCTGGGTGGTCGCGGCCCGCGCGCCGCGGGGAGGATCGTCGGGAATGCCGGCGACGGCTCACGTCGTTGTCCGTGACGAACACTCTGCCGCACCGTGAGGACGAACCCGTGCCCCTGCCACCGCTCGTGGAACCCGCCGAGACGCTCAGCGTCGACGAGGTGCGCCGCTACAGCCGTCACCTGATCATCCCGGACGTCGCGATGATCGGGCAGAAGCGCCTCAAGAACGCCAAGGTGCTCTGCATCGGCGCCGGCGGCCTCGGCTCGCCCGCGCTGCTCTACCTCGCCGCGGCCGGCGTCGGCACGCTCGGGGTCATCGACTTCGACGTCGTCGACGAGTCCAACTTGCAGCGGCAGATCATCCACGGGCAGAGCGACATCGGCCGGTCGAAGGCCGAGTCGGCGCGCGACTCGGTGCGCGAGATCAACCCGCTGGTCGAGGTGCGGCTGCACGAGGAGCGGCTCGACTCGTCGAACGCGATGCAGATCTTCGCCGAATACGACCTGATCGTCGACGGCACCGACAACTTCGCCACCCGCTACCTCGTCAACGACGCCTGCGTGCTGCTGCACAAGCCGTACGTGTGGGGCTCGATCTATCGCTTCGACGGGCAGGCGGCCGTCTTCTGGGCCGACTACGGACCGTGCTACCGCTGCCTCTATCCGGAGCCGCCGCCGCCCGGCATGGTGCCGTCGTGCGCCGAGGGCGGAGTGTTAGGCGTGCTCTGCGCATCCATCGGCTCCATCCAGGTCAACGAGGCGATCAAGCTGATCGCCGGCATCGGCGAGCCGCTGGTCGGGTCGCTGATGGTGTACGACGCGCTGGAGATGGAGTACCGCAAGATCTCCGTGCGCAAGGATCCGAACTGCGCGGTCTGCGGCTCGAACGCCACGGTGACCGAGCTGATCGACTACGAGGAGTTCTGCGGTGTCGTCTCCGAGGAGGCGCAGCAGGCCGCGGCCGGCTCGACGATCACCGCGCAGGACCTCAAGGAGCTCGTCGACACCGGCAAGCCGATCTACCTGGTCGACGTGCGCGAGCCGGCCGAGTGGGAGATCGTGCGCATCCCCGGCGCGACGCTGGTCCCCAAGGACGAAATCCTGCGCGGTGACGCCCTCGCCTCGCTGCCGCAGGATCGGCAGATCGTCATGTACTGCAAGACCGGCGTCCGCTCGGCCGAGACGCTGGCCGCGGTGAAGGCGGCCGGGTTCTCCGACGCGGTGCACGTGCAGGGCGGGGTCACCGCCTGGGTGAACCAGATCGACCCCAGCCTGCCGTCGTACTGACCGCCGTTCTTCGCGGATGATCTCGGGCTGCTCTGCCAGATTTCAGCTGGACGACGCTGCCCGGCCGGTGCCAGGGTGGCGGCCGTGGACCTGCGCATCCAGTCCCTGTGCATCGACTCCACCGACCCGGCGCGGCTGGCCGCATTCTGGCGGGATGTGTTGGGCTGGCGAATCACCCACGATGATCCCGACGAGATCGTTCTCGAGCCGCCGGCCGGCAGTCGTGCGGACGGCGTCGTGCCGGACCTGTTGTTCCTCCGCGTCCCCGAGTCGAAGGCCGGCAAGAACCGGCTGCATCTTGACCTGCGCCCTGTGAACCAAGCCGCCGAGGTGGCCCGCCTCGAGGGGCTCGGCGCCCGCCGCGTCGACGTCGGCCAGGGTCCGGACGCCACCTGGGTGGTGCTCGCGGACCCGGACGGCAATGAGTTCTGCGTACTGCGCGCGCTCCGCCCGGACGAGCTGTGACCGGATGGCCGACCTGGAACTCGCTTGCCGGATTCTTGCCTGCGTCGAGTCGATCCCGCGCGGCAAGGTGATGACCTACGGCGACGTGGCGGAGTGGGCCGCAGCGCGCACACCCCGGCTGGTCGGCCGGGTGCTGGCCGAGGACGGCGGCACAGTGCCCTGGCACCGCGTGCTGCATGCGGACGGCACGTTCGCGCCGCACCTGCGGGATGAACAGCGGGAGCGGCTGATCGCCGAGGGGGTCCGCGTCCATAACGGGCGGGTCGACCTGCGCGCCTACCGCTGGGACGGGACGGCGCCGGTGCGAAACCGTCGGTAGCTCGTGCTGGGATAAGCCGGTGACCAGCTACCGGCTCGTGCGGCAGGCGTCCGCACCCGTCGCCGAACCGGTGCTGGACGCCGGGCAGCGGCGGGTGGTCGATCACCGCGGGGGGCCGCTGCTCGTGCTCGCCGGCCCGGGCACCGGCAAGACGACCACGCTCGTCGAGGCGGCGGTCGCCCGGGTCCGTGCGGGCGTCGCGGTCGAGCACCTGCTGCTGCTGACGTTCAGCCGGCGTGCCGCCGCCGAGCTGCGTGAGCGGGTCACCGCCCGCCTCGGCGGCACGGTGCGCGAACCGATCGCCCGGACCTTCCACTCCTACGCGTTCGGGCTGCTCCGCCTGGCCTCGGTCGCGTCAGCGCTGCCGGCGCCGCGGCTGCTCTCCGGTCCGGAGCAGGACGTCATCCTCCGCGAGCTCGTCGAGGGCGACCTGGCCGCGGGCCGCTCACGCTGGCCGGCGGAGCTTGGCCCGGCGCTGCGCACCCGCGGGTTCGCCGCAGAGTTGCGTGACCTGCTGATGCGCGCGGTCGAGCGGGGCTTCGACGGGCCGGCACTGTGCGCGCTGGGCCGGCAGCGCGGCCGGGCCGAATGGGTGGCGGCCGGGGAGTTCCTGCAGGAGTACCTCGACGTCACGTCACTGGCCCGCCCCGGCGCATGGGACCCGGCCGAGCTGATCCGCGCCGCTACCGACGCGCTGCAGACCGACCCGGAGCTGCTCGGCCGCGAGCGGGCGCAGCGCCGGCGCATCCTGGTCGACGAGTACCAGGACACCGACCCGGCCCAGGCCGACCTGCTCGCGCTGCTCGCGCCGGGTGCCTACGAGCTGATCGTCGTGGGCGATCCCGACCAGTCGATCTACGCCTTCCGCGGCGCCGACCCGGGCGCCATCCGCGACTTCGCGCACCGGTACGGCGACGTCCCGGTGGTAGCGCTGACGACCTGCCGTCGCTCCGGTGTCGCGCTGTTGCGGGCCAGCCGCGAGATCGCCCGCCGGCTCCCCGGCCCCGCCGGGCACCGCGACGTGCAGGCCGCGCCAGGCTTGCCGCCCGGGCGCGTCGAGGTCGCAGTGCTCCGCTCGGCGGCCGAGGAGGCGGCTTACCTCGCCGCGGTGCTGCGTCGGGCTCACCTCGACGGCGAGCTGCCGTGGTCGCGCATGGCCGTGCTGGTCCGGTCCACAGCGTCGACGCTGTCGGTGCTGCGGCGCGCATTGGTGACCGCCGGCGTGCCGGTCGCGGTCGCCGGTGAGGACGTCCCGCTGGCCGAACAGCCCGCGGTGTCGCACCTGCTGAGCGCGTTGCGGTGCGTGCTCCGCCCGGCCGAGCTCACGGAGGACGTCGCCGAGCAGCTGCTGCTCGGGCCGATCGGTCGGGCCGACCCGCTGCAGCTGCGGCGGCTGCGCCGCGAGCTGCGGACGACCGGCACGGACGGCGACGGTGCGCCGCTTGCCGCGGCGGTCGGGGACCTTTCCGGCGCGGCGATGCTGCCGCCGCGGGTCGGCCGTCCGGTGCAGCGGGTCGCGACGGTGCTGGCGGCCGGGCGCGACGCAGTGGCGGCGAACGGGAGTCCCGAGGACGTGCTCTGGGCGGTGTGGGACGCAGCTGGCCTGGCCGGGCGGTGGGCGGTGGCGAGCGGGGGCGGCGGTGCGGCCGGAGCAGCCGCCGACCGCGACCTCGACGCGGTGATCGAGCTCTTCGACGCCGCGGCCCGCTTCACCGACCGGTTGCCCGCAGCCTCCGCGACCGAGTTCTACGAGCACCTCGCGGCCCAGCAGATCCCCGCCGACTCGCTGGCGCCGGCGCGGACGCCGGCCGACGCGGTGCAGATCTTGACCGCGCATGCGGCGAAGGGCCTCGAGTGGGACCTGGTCTGCGTGGCCGGCGTGCAGGAGGGTGTCTGGCCCGACCTGCGACCGCGCGGCTCGCTGCTCGGCAGCGAGCTCCTGGTCGACATCGCGGCCGGACGCGACGGCGCCGGCGTCTCGGCGGTGGCCAGCCAGCTCGCCGAGGAGCGTCGCCTCTTCTACGTCGCGATCACCCGCGCGCGGCGGCGGCTGGTGGTCACCGCGGCGTCCGGCGAGGACGAGCAGCCGTCACGATTCCTCGACGAGCTCGACCCGATCGACACCGAGCGGCCGTTCGCCACGGTGCCGCGCGGGGTGCACCTGCCCGGGCTGGTGGCCGACCTGCGGGCGACGGTCTGCGACCCGGCGGCGGCCGGCGCCGAGCGCGCGGCTGCGGCCGCGGAGCTGGCCCGGCTGGCGGCGGCCGGCGTCGCCGGCGCGCATCCGGCCACCTGGTGGGGCCTCGCGCCGCTGTCCGACGACGGGCCGGTTGCCGACCCCGACCGCCCGGTGCCGGTGAGCCCGTCGCGGATCGAGTCGTTTTTGCGCTGCGGGCTGCGCACCCTGCTCGCCCAGCTCGGCGCACGCGACGACGACGACATCGGCGCCTCGCTCGGCACGCTGATCCACGAGGTCGCCGCGCAGGCCGGCCCCGAGGCCGACCTCGCCCGGCTGGAGGAGCTCGTCGACGAGCGCTGGCCCACCCTGGATTTCGGCGCTGCCTGGCTCGGCGCGAACGAACGGGCCCGGGCCCGCGGCATGCTCGCCAAGCTCGTCGAGTGGCTGCGTGCCAGCCGCGCCGGCCTGCGCCTCGTCGACGTCGAGCGGGACTTCGACGTGCAGCTGGGCGACGCCCGGCTGCGCGGGCGGGTCGACCGCCTGGAACGCGACCGGGACGGCCGGCTGGTCGTCATCGACCTCAAGACCGGCAAGAGCAAGCCCAAGGACGACGAACTGGCGATGAACCCACAGCTCGGGGCGTACCAGCTCGCCGTCGAAGCGGGCGGCTTCGGTGCCGGCGAGCGGGCCGGTGGGGCGCGGCTGGTACAGATCGGCACGAGCGGCAAGAGCCCGGCCGAGCAGGCGCAGGGGCCGCTCGCCGAGGCCGACGACCCGGGCTGGGTCGAGGCGCAGGTGGCCTATGTGGCGCGGTTACTGCGCGGCGGCGAGTTCAGCGCGGCGGTCAACAGCTACTGCGGGATCTGCGACGTCCGCTCCAGCTGCCCGTTGCAGCCCGAGGGCCAGCAGGTGACGTCGTGAGCCATCCGAAGCAATCGCGCCCGGATTTCCGCGCGGCTTCCGCGACCACGTCGGTCTCCGCTGCGGAGCTGGCCGGGCTGCTGCAGCTCGACCCGCCCACCGACGAGCAGGCTGCGGTGATCGAGTCGCCGCTTGCGCCGTCGGTCGTGATCGCGGGAGCGGGATCCGGCAAGACCGAGACGATGGCCGCGCGGGTGGTCTGGCTGGTGGCCAACCGCCGGGTGCCGCCCGCCGCCGTGCTCGGGCTGACGTTCACCCGCAAGGCCGCGTCCGAGCTCGGCCGCCGCATCCGCCGACGGCTGGCGCAGTGGCGGGGCGTGGTCGAGCGCGACTGCCCCGACGACCGGCAGCACCTCGCCGAGCTGCTCGCCGGCGAGCCGACCGTGCTCACCTACTCGGCGTACGCCAGCCGCCTCGTCGCCGAGCACGCCCTGCGGGTCGGCGCCGAACCGAGCCCGCGGTTGCTGTCCCAGGCGGTCTGCTGGCAGCTCGCCGACTCCGTGGTGCGCCGCTTCCCCGGCACGCTGCCGGCTGACATCGGCGCACTCTCGTCGGTCGTCCGCTATGTCCTCGCCCTCGCCGGCCAGCTCGCCGACCACCTCGTCTCGCCGGAGCAGGTCGAGGCATTCTGCGCCGAGGCGCTGGCCCGCTGGCATGCGCTGCCGCTCGGCGCGCGCTCGCGCAGCGAGTTCCCCAAGAGCACCCGAGAGCTCGTCAACGCCCTGCAGCACCGCCAGCTGCTGATGCCGCTCGTGCGCCAGTTCGACGAAGCCAAGCACTCGATCGGCGCGGTCGACTTCGGCGACGAGATGTCGGTGGCCGCGCAGCTCGCGCAGGTCGGCGAGGTCGCGCGGATCGAGCGGGAGCGCTACGCCGCCGTCCTGCTCGACGAGTACCAGGACACCGGCCACGCCCAGGCGCAGCTGCTCGGCCGGCTCTTCGGCACAGGGCATCCGGTCACCGCCGTCGGCGACCCGTTCCAGTCGATCTACGGCTGGCGCGGGGCGAGCGCCGGCAACATCGGGCGGTTCGCCGCGACGTTTCGATGCTCGGACGGGCGGCCGGCGACGGTCTTCCCGCTCGCGACGAGCTGGCGCAACGACGAGCTCGTACTCCGCGCGGCGAACACGGTCTCTGCGCCGCTGCGGGCAGTCGATGCGACGACGGTCGAACTCCTGCCCCGGCCGGCGCCGCCGCCCGGGCGGATCCAGGCACGCGTCACCGACACCGTGGAGGCCGAAGCGGCGTGGCTCGCCGAGCGGATGTGCGCCGAGTGGCGGTCCCGTCCGCCCGGTGACCGCACCGCGGCCGTCCTGGTGCGCCGGCGAAGCCAGATCGCGGTGCTCCGCGAGGCGCTGCTCGACGCCGGGCTGCCGGTCGAGGTCGTCGGCCTGGGCGGGCTGCTCACCGTCCCCGAAGTGGTCGACGTAGTGGCGACGCTGCGTGTGCTGGCCGACCGCAAGTCCGGCTCGGCGCTGGCCCGGCTGCTGACCGGGGCCCGCTGGCGCATCGGCGCCCACGACCTGGCGGCGCTCAGCGGCCGGGCCCGGCAGCTGGCCGCGCTGCGCCGGCCCGCCCCCGCGGCCGACGACGCGGCCGACGACGCGGCCGACGACGCGGCCGAGCCGACCGACGGCATCGACCGTGGCAGCCTGATCGAGGCGCTCGACGATCTCGGCCCGCCGGAGCGGTTCTCCGCCGAGGGATTCCGGCGCCTGCACGCCCTCGCTGGCGAGCTGCGCCACCTGCGCCGCCGGCTGGCCGCTCCGCTACCCGAGCTTGTCGGCGAGGTCGAGAGCATGCTCGGGCTCGACGTCGAGGTGGCCGCCCGGGCCGACCGGGCGCAGGTCGGCCGGGCGCACCTGGACCGGTTCCTCGACGAGGCAGCGAGCTTCGCGGCCGACGCCGACCAGGCGACGCTCAGCGCCTTCCTCGCATTTCTCGAGGCCGCCGAGGACGAGGAGAACGGCCTGGAGTCGGGTGAGGTCGCTGTCGAGCGGGAGCGAGTGCAGGTCCTCACCGTGCACGGCGCGAAGGGGCTGGAGTGGGACGTCGTCGCGGTGCCCGGGCTCGTCGACGGGATCTTCCCGGCGGCGCCCCGGTCGGTGGACTGGACGCGCAGCCGGCACATCCTGCCCGCGCCGCTGCGCGGCGACCGCGCCGAGCTACCGGAGTTCGCGCTGGACGGCGCCGCCGACCGCGCGGAGGTGGCCGAGCGGCTGGCGGTGCACGCCGAGCGGGCCAGGCACCGCCACGCGCTCGAGGAACGACGGCTGGCCTACGTCGCGCTCACCCGCGCCCGTTCCATGCTGCTGCTCTCGGCGTACGCCTGGGACGACGCCAAGCGCCCGCACGACGTGTCGCCGTTCCTTTCCGAGCTGCGCGGCCTGGCCGACGTCGACGGCTGGTTCGTGGCCGATCCCGGGTCCGAGAACCCGCGGCTGACCGAGGTCGCGACGGCCGCCTGGCCGGCCGATCCGCTCGGCGAGCGCCGCCCCGACGTCGAGAGCGGCGCCCGGCTGGTGGCCGACGCGCTGGCCGCGCTGGCCGGTGGGCGCGCGCCGCCGCCGGTCGGCCCGCAGCCGCTGCCCGGGTTGATCGACGACACGCTGTCCCGGCGGGCGGCGTGGCGGCGCGACGTCGACCTGCTGCTCGCCGAGCGATCCCGGCTGAGCCGCACCGGCCCGGTCGAGGTGCCGCTGCCGTCCCGGCTGTCGGTGTCGCAGCTGGTCACGCTGCGGCGCGACCCCGACGAGCTGGCCCGCCGGCTGCTTCGTCCGCTGCCGGCTCGCCCGGCGCCGCTGGCACGGCGCGGCACGGCGTTTCACGCGTGGCTCGAGCAACGCTGGTCCGCCCAGCCGCTGCTCGACATCGACGAGCTCCCCGGAGCCGCCGACACCTCAACCGGCGCCTCCGCCGATGCTGGCGAGCTGCTCGCCCTGCGCGAGGCGTTCGAGCGCAGCGAGTGGGCGCCCCGCACGCCGGCCGAGGTCGAGGTGCCGTTCGAGATGGCGATCGCAGGCCGTGTCGTGCGCGGCCGGATGGACGCCGTGTTCCGCGATGCGGGCGGCTGGGTCGTCGTCGACTGGAAGACCGGCGCCCGGCCGCGCGGCGCGGACGCCACCGCCGCCGACGTGCAGCTCGCCGCCTACCGGCTCGCCTGGGCCAGGCTCGCCGGCGCGGAGCTGCACCGGGTGCGTGCCGCATTCCACTACGTCCGCACCGGCCAGACGGTGAGCCCCGTCGACCTGCTCGACGCCGACGGCCTTCGCGACCTGATCGCCGGACCGACCGGCACGCCCGGGCGCGGCCCGGCTAACGTCCACAGCCATGACGACCGTGCGGGCCTTCGTGGCCGACCATCGTGACGAGCTGCTCGCCGACCTCGACCAGTGGCTGCGGATCCCGGGCATCAGCGCGCAGCCCGAGCACCGCGACGACGTGCGCACAAGCGCGCAATGGTTCGCCGAGGCGGCCCGTCGCACCGGCTTCCCGATCGTCGAGGTCTGGCCCACCGCCGGGCTTCCCGCGGTCTACGCCGAGTGGCCCAGCGATGATGCGGACGCGGTGACCGTCGTCGTCTACGGCCACCACGACGTGCAGCCGGTCGACCCGGTCGAGCTGTGGCGCACCGACCCGTTCGACCCGACCGTGGACGGTGACGTGCTGCGCGCCCGAGGCGCATCCGACGACAAGGGCCAGTTGCTCTTCCACCTGCTCGGCGTGCGCGCCCACCTGGCCGCCACCGGACGCAGCACGCCCGCGGTGAACCTCAAACTGCTCATCGAAGGCGAGGAGGAGTCCGGCTCGCCGAACTTCGAGGCGCTGCTCACCGAGCGCCGCCACCGGCTGGACTGCGACGTCGTCGTCATCACCGACACCGGCATGCTCGCCCCCGACAAGCCGAGCACCGTCACCGGCATGCGCGGCCTGCTGGTCTGCCACGTCGGCTTCCACGGCCCGGACCTCGACCTGCACTCGGGCGTGTTCGGCGGGGCGGTGCCGAACCCGGCCACCGCGATCGCCCGGCTCGCCGGCGCGCTGCACGACGAGCACGGCCGGGTCCGGGTCCCCGGTTTCTACGACGACGTGCTCGAGCTCGCCGCCGACGAGCGGGCGCTGTTCATCCAGGTGCCGCACGACGACGCGCAATTTTTGCAGACGGCCAAATCCCGGGCGCTGGCCGGGGAGATGGGGTACTCCACGCTCGAGCGGCTCGGCGCGCGCCCGACCGCAGAGGTGAACGGGCTCGGCGGCGGCTACCAGGGTGAGGGCGGCAAGACGATCGTGCCGAGCGACGCGTTCGTCAAGCTCTCCTTCCGGCTGGTCGCCGCGCAGGACCCGGCGAAGATCCGCGCCGCGGTCGAGGAGTTCGTCGCCGAGCACTGCCCCGACGGCATCACGCATCACATCGAGTGGGAGGGCGACGGCGTTGCGCCGTGCCTCGTCCCAATCGGCACGCCCGCCTACCACGCGCTCACCGCCGCGATCAGCGAGGCCTTCGACGGCCGGCCGGTGCTCCCCACCCGCGAAGGCGGCAGCGGCCCGGAAGCCGCGATCGCGCAGGCGCTCGGCGCGCCGCTGGTCTTCCTCGGTGTCGGCCTGCCAGACGACCAGATCCACGCCCCGAACGAGAAAGTGAACCTCGCCATGCTCTACCGGGGCGCCGAGGCGGCCGGGCTGCTCTGGGACCGCTTCGCCGAGATCGGCCGCGCTGGTCTCGCCGTCCACGTAAGGTGATCCGGTGCCTCGCACCGCCACGTTGCCCAGCCCGGCTTTCGAACTCGCGCACCACACACTCCGCAACGGGCTGCGGGTCGTCGTCTCGCCGGACCGCTCCGCGCCGGTCATCGGCGTCGCGGTGCTCTACGACGTCGGCATCCGCTCCGAGCCGGAAGGGCGCACCGGCTTCGCGCACTTGTTCGAGCACCTGATGTTTCAGGGATCGGCGAACCTGGAGAAGCTCGCGCACTTCCGCTACGTCCAATCCAGCGGCGGCACGTTCAACGGCAGTACCCATCTGGACTACACCAACTACTTCGAGGCGCTGCCGTCCAACGCGCTCGAACGCGCGCTCTTCCTCGAAGCCGACCGGATGCTCTCCCCGCGCATCACCGAGGAGAACCTGGCCAATCAGATCGCGGTAGTCAAGGAGGAGATCCGGGTCAACGTGCTCAACCGGCCCTACGGCGGGTTCCCGTGGCTGGAGCTGCCGCCGGTGCTCTTCGACACGTTCCCCAACGCACACAACGGCTATGGCGACTTCGTGGACCTCGAGAGCGCGACCGTCGACGACGCCGCGGACTTCTTTCACCGCTACTACGCCCCGGCCAACGCGGTCCTCGCGGTCGCCGGCGACCTGGACGCCGACGAGACGCTCGCGCTGGTCGAGAAGCACTTCGGTCACATTCCGACGCGGCCCGCACCGACCCGGCCGGACTTCGGCGAACCGCCGCTGGCGGCCGAACGGCGTGCGTCCGCGACCGACCAGCACGCGCCCGTCCCGGCCGTGGCGATCGGTTACCGCGTGCCCGATCCGGTGCGCGCGCTCGATGCCCATCTCGCGCACGTGCTGCTGGCCGAGGTGCTCACCGACGGCGACGCGTCACGGCTGCAGCGCCGGCTGGTCCAGCGCGACCGCCTGGTCACCGACGTCTCCGCCTACCTCGGCCAGTTCGGCGACCCGTTCGACGAACGCGACCCAACGGCGTTCACCATCAGCGCGCACTACCCGGACGCCGGCTCGCTCGAGCGCATCCTCGAAGCCACCGACGACGAGCTGGCGCACGTCGCCGCGGACGGCCTTGACCCGGGCGAGCTCGACCGGGTGCGCAGCCGGCTGGCGGGCACGCTGCTCCGTCAGGTCGATCCGGTGCTCTCCCGCACGCTCGACTTCGCCAAGCTGGAGCTGATCTTCGGGCGGGCGGAGCTCGTCACCGAGTTGCCGGAACTGCTCGCGGCGGTCACCGAGGCTGACGTGGCGAGCGCGGCGGCGCAGCTTCGGCCGGACCGGCGGGCAGTCGTGGAGCTGATCGCGAAGGGCGGCACCCGATGACCCGCTTTTGGCAGGATGAGGCCGTATACGGTCCCGTCCTGCCAAAAGCGACTGACGAACTGGCCGCCGTTCCCGCTCTCACCGCGCCGCGCACGGCGCGCAAGCTGGCCAGCGACGAGCGGGTGCTCGACTCCGGGCTGCGGCTGCTGGTCGTCCGCAAGCCCGGCGTGCCGCTGGCCGAGATCCGCCTGCGGGTGCCGTTCCTCTCCGGCCGCCCGACGCACCCGGCCCGCGCCGCGCTCCTGTCCGACGCGGTGCTCACCGGCACCGACGAGCTCGACCGCGCCGAGCTGGCCGCGAACGTGCAGGCGCTGGGTGCCGACCTGTCGGTGAGCGTGGACGCCGACCGGCTGCTCTTCTCCGCCGGCGTCATCAACGCCAACCTGCGCCGGCTGCTCGAACTGCTGGCCGGCGTGCTCACCGGCGCCGCCTACCCGACCGCGGAGGTCGGTGCCGAGCGCGTCCGGCTGGCCGAGCGGCTCACCATCGCCCGGTCCCGGGCCGGAACGGTGGCCGGCGAGGCGCTCGCCGCGCGGCTCTACGGTGACCACCCCTACGCCCGCGACCTGCCGCAGGTCCCCGACGTCGAGGCGGCGACCGCCGCCCAGGTGCGGCGGCTGCACGCCGACCTGGTCCGCCCCGAGGGCGCGAGCCTGGTGGTGGTCGGTGACGTGTCGCCGGCGCGCACCGCCGACGTCGTCGAAACCGCGCTCGCGCCGTGGACCGGCTCGCCGGCGGCGACCCGCGTGCCGAAGCTCCCGGCCGTCACGCCAGGGCCGCTGGTCGTGGTCGACCGGCCGGGCTCGGTGCAGTCGTCGCTGCGGTTCGGCGGCGCCGCGTTGCCACGCGACGACGAGCGCTACCCGGCGTTGCAGCTCGCCAACCTGATCTTCGGCGGCTACTTCTCGTCGCGCTGGAACGAGAACATCCGCGAGGACAAGGGCTACACCTACGGTCCGCACAGCCGCATCGAGCACAACACGCTCGGCTCGGCGCTGACCCTCGACGCCGACGTCGCGACCGAGGTCACCGCGCCGGCGCTGCTGGAAACCCTTTACGAACTCGGCAAGATCTCCTCGCTCCCAGTCACCGAGGACGAGCTCACCTCGGTCCGGCAGTACGCCATCGGCTCGCTCGCGCTCTCGGTCGCCACCCAGGCCGGGCTCGCCTCGACGCTCGCGGCACTCGCCGGCGTCGGCCTCGACGCCCAGTGGCTGCTGGAGCACCCGCGCCGGCTGGCCAAGGTCGGCGTGGACGAGGTGAGCGCGGCCGCCGCGGAGTTCTTCGCACCGGCACGGCTGGTCGCCGTCGCGGTCGGCGACGCGGCGCAGATCGCCGAGCCGCTCGCCCGGCTGGTGCCGACCACCGAGGGGTGACGGTGCCCGACCGCCTCTGCCTGGCCGCCGCCGGCTACGACCGGTCGGCGCACCGCCGCGGTGACCCTGAGTGGCTCGCCGCGGCCTGGACGCGCGCCCGGGTGATCCCGGTCAGTCCCGAGGCGACGGTGCCGGTACAGCGTGGTGACGGCGCGGTGCGGCTGGCGCTGGCCGACGCGGCCGAGGTCGACTCCGCGGGCCCGCGGCGGTTCCTCGGCCTGGTCGACGACCTGCCCTACTTCGCGGTGACCGTGCCGGCGGGGGAGGGCTGGGCCAACCTGCGCCAGGTCGGCGCCGCCGTGGACGACCTGCAGGCGGGGCTGCTCACCGCGGCGGTCGCGCTGGAGCAGTGGCACGGGCGGCACACCCACTGCCCGCGCTGCGGCGCGCCGACCGTCGAGGCCCAGGCCGGATGGATCCGCCGCTGCCCGGCCGACGACAGCGACCACTTCCCGCGCACCGACCCTGCGGTGATCATGGTGGTGCACGACGGCGGCGACCTCTGCCTGCTCGGTCGCGGCCGGGAGTGGAACCCCGGCCGGTTCTCCACCCTGGCCGGGTTCGTCGAGCCGGGCGAGTCGCTCGAGGCCGCGGTCGCGCGCGAGGTGCACGAGGAGGTCGACGTCGAGGTGCGCGACGTCCGCTACGTCGCGAGCCAGCCGTGGCCGTTCCCGTCCTCGCTGATGGTCGGCTTTTCCGCGCGCGCGGACGACGGGCCGATCCACCTCGACCCGGTCGAGATGGCCGAGGCCGGCTGGTTCACCCGCGCCGAGGTCGAGCGGGCCCGGGCCTGGACCGACACCCGCGGCGACCCCGATCCGGGCGCGCGGCTGCGCGGCATCTCGCCGGTGCTGTCGATCTCGCGTTACCTCATCGACCACTGGCTGGACGGCACGCTGTAGCAGCCCGGGTTCCCGCCGATCTTGATACGCGGGGTGCCGGATAGGTCACCGGGGCTATCAAGGTTCGTCGGCTACGGCGGTGATCGCTGGGTGACGCGGGTCGTCCAGCCGCACCACGACGTCAGCGAGATCCCCGGGCCGGACTGCGGCATCGTACGCATCGAACGCGGGCAGCGTCCAGGCCTGGTCCGGCACGGTGCGGCGCCGCCGGCTCGGCGCGCTGACGGCCAGGTGCACGCTGCGGTCGAAGGGCAGGTCGTGCCAGAGCAGCAGCGCCCCGCTGACGATCATGACTGCGCCGTCCGGCGCGGTCATCGGCGCGGCCCTGGTGGCGCGGTTCGTCGCCGGGTCGCGCAGCGACGGCAGGTACCGGCCGTCGCCGCCCGGGCCGAGCGGGTCGAGCACCTCCCGGCGCAGCGCCGCGGTGTCGAGCCAGTCGTGGGCATAGGAGTCGACGTCGGTGCGGCCGTGTTCCAGGCGCAGCGACGCATCGCGCCAGAACGAGTCGGCGCGCACGCGCAGCGCCGGCCGGCCGGCGAGCCGCAGCGGCTCGACCAGTGCGTCGGCGAGCGCGTGCGCATCGGCGCACGGCGGGCCGTCAACCGCGACGCGGAGCGGGTGCGGCAGCCGCGCGCCGGCCAGGCGCTGCGCGATCAGTTCCGGCAGCCGGTCGGGATCGGCCGGGACGACGCGGCGGGTCACACCGAGGCGAGCCGGGCCTTGACCTGTTCCACGCTCGGGTTGGTCAGCGCCGTGCCGTCGGGGAAGACCAACGTCGGGACGGTCTGGTTGCCGCCGTTCACGCCCATCACCAGCTCCGCTGCCCCGTCGTCGCGCTCGATGTCCACCTCGGCGTAGTCGATGCCGGCGCGCTCCAGTCCGGACTTCAGCCGGAAGCAGTAGCCGCACCAGCTCGTCGTGTACATCGTCAGCATCGATCGCCCTTCGCGTCCGGGGTGCCCGATGCCTCAACGCGCCGTCCGCCCGTTCGCTTCCCGACCCGGCCGGCGAAACCGTCGGTGCGCGCTGGCACGATCAGGCGGTGACCGTCACCGACCCTGCCGAGGCCGTCCTGGCCGACCTCGATCCGGAGCAGCAGGCCGCGGCTACCGCCGTCCGCGGCCCGGTCTGCATCCTCGCCGGCGCCGGCACCGGCAAGACCCGGGCGATCACCCACCGCATCGCCTATGCCGTCCGCTCCGGCGCGGTCCCGGCGGGCCAGCTGCTGGCGGTCACCTTCACCGCGCGCGCCGCGGGTGAGATGCGGGCCCGGCTGCGACGGCTCGGCGCGCCCGACGTCCAGGCCCGGACGTTCCACGCCGCGGCGTTGCGGCAACTGACCTATTTCGCGCCCCGGGTGCTCGGCGGCCCGATACCCGAGGTCGTCGACAACCCGATCCGCCTGGTCAGCGACGCCGCCGCCCGCACCCGGCTGCGTCCCGACCGCGCCGAGCTGCGCGATCTCGCGGCCGAGATCGACTGGGCGAAGGCGGTGCTCGCGATGCCCGAGGACTATCCGGCGCGGGCCGCCGCGGCCGGCCGCCTGCCGCCCGTCGCGCCGGCCACCGTCTCCGCGGTGTACGCCGAATACGAGGCGGTCAAGCGGCGCGCCGGCCGGCTGGACTTCGCCGACCTGCTGCTGATCATGGCCGGGGCGCTGGAGGAGTACGCCGACGTCGCCGAGGAGGTGCGCTCCAGGTACCGGCACTTCGTCGTCGACGAATACCAGGACGTCTCCCCGCTGCAGCAGCGGCTGCTCGCCGCCTGGCTGGGCGGGCGTGCGGACGTCTGCGTGGTCGGGGACGCCAACCAGACGATCTACTCCTTCGCCGGGGCCACGCCGCAGTACCTGCTCGGCTTCACCCGCCGCTTCCCGGACGCCGTGGTGGTGCGCCTGCACCGCGACTACCGCTCCACCCCCCAGGTGGTCGAGCTGGCGAACCGGCTCGTCGCGGCGGGGCGCCCGAACGGGCACGGGGCCCGGCTGACGCTGACCGGCCAGCGGGCCGACGGGCCGGCGCCGACATTCACCGAGTTCGACGACGAGCCGGCCGAGGCCGCGGCCGTGGCGGCGCAGTGCCGTGCGCTCATCGACGCCGGCACACCGGCCGCCGAGATGGCGGTGCTGTTCCGGGTCAACGCGCAGTCGGAGGTGTACGAGCAGGCGCTGGCCAGCCGCGGTGTGCCGTACGTGCTGCGCGGCGGCGAGCGGTTCTTCGACCGGCCCGAGATCCGCGAGGCCCGGCTGCTGCTGCGCGGTGCCGCCCGCGCCGACGCCGGTGAGTACCCGTTGCCCGAGGCGGTCCGCGCGGTGCTCGCGAGCGTCGGATGGCACCCCGGCGAGCCGCCACCCGGCGGCGCGGCCCGCGAGCGCTGGGAGTCCCTGGCGGCACTGGTCAGCCTCGCCGACGACCTGCTCGCGGCCGACCCCGAGGCGCAACTGCCCCAGCTCGTCGCCGAGCTCGACCAGCGCGCCGCGGCGCAGCACGCGCCCACCGTCCAAGGGGTCACGCTCGCCTCGCTGCACTCGGCCAAGGGGCTGGAGTGGGACGCGGTCTTCCTGGTGGGGCTGACCGACTCCACCATTCCCATCCAGCACGCCACCACCGACGAGCAAGTGGCTGAGGAGCGCCGGCTGCTCTACGTCGGCATCACCCGCGCCCGCACGCGGCTGGCGCTCTCCTGGGCGCTGGCGCGAAGTCCCGGGCAGCGGCGCAGCCGCCGGCCGAGCCGGTTCCTCGACGGCTTGCGGCCCGTCCCGGCCGAGGTTCCGCGCGCTCGGCGCAAGGCGGTCGCCGTGCCGGCCGGCGACGCGCAGCTGTTCGGCCGGCTGCGGGCCTGGCGCAAGATTCAGGCAGACGCGCAGGGCGTGCCGGCGTATGTTGTCTTCTCCGACGCGACGCTCGTCGCGATCGCCGACGCGCAGCCCACCACACGCGAGGCACTGAGCCGGGTGTCAGGTGTCGGCCCGACGAAACTGGACCGCTACGCCGCGCCGGTGCTCGCCGTGATCGGCGGCGCCGACCCGCAGGCGATCGACCCTGTCGCCGTCTGACCGGTGTGCGCCTAGGGAATTCTCCCTAGCCAGTCGGGCGAAAGATAGGGAGGTTATTCGATTGCGGCGCGCGATTACGCTCCGATAGCCTTTTCAGCACAAGCAGATCGGCCGCGAGCCGATGTGACCAGCCAGAGGACGACGAGGAGGTGCCCCGATGCTGATCGATATCACGCCGCAGGGCGCCGTTACGCGTCCGCGCGAGCAGGGCGGCCGGCAGGCGGTTGCCCTGGCGCCGACAGCGCCGACCACCGCGCACCGCCTCGTCCCCATGTTCGTCCGTGACCGCGTGGTCCGCTTCGCCGTCAAGCAGGCCGCCCCGCCTCGAGAGGTACATCGCTGATCAGCATGATCAGCGCCGGCACCCCTCGAGGCCGCGGCTCCCCACAAGGGAACCGCGGCCTCATTGTTTGTCCCCGTCCATCGGCATCCGACGTCCACCTACGACGGAGGAACACCGACAACGAAGGAGGTGAACCCGACGTGTTGACCAGTTGTCCCAGCGAACCGGACCTGCTAGACGACCCGGCCGCACTGATCGGGCTCGACCCGATCTCGCCGAACTGTCCCGAGGACCTGCCCTGCCGGGTGCAAGACGCCGACCTCTGGTTCTCCGACAGCCCCGCCCAGCTCGAGCTGGCCAAGCAGTTCTGCCGGGACTGCCCGGTCCGTCTCGCCTGCCTGACCGGCGCCATCACGCGTCGGGAGCCGTGGGGAGTCTGGGGCGGCGAGATCTTCGAGCGCGGCGTGATCGTCGCCCGCAAGCGTCCGCGGGGCCGCCCGCGCAAGACCGAGCGCGAGGTCGCCGCATGATCACTCGATCCGGGCAGCCTGCTCGGCATGGGCAGCCCGGCATCGAGACACCGAATCGCACACCCGACATCACCGTAAGGAGCACTGCCATGTACACGCTGAACGAAGCACTGGCCCGCGAGCGAATGCAGCACGTGCGCCGCCGCGCCGAACACGCGCGCACGGCCCACGAGCTGCGGTCCGCCCAGCGGTGGCGGTGGCTGCGCCGGGCGCACTCGGCGCAGGCCCGCAGCACGGCCGACTACGAGCTGGTCGGCTGATCGCAGACAGCGCGGCCGCTGGACTTGGTCCGGCGGCCGCGCTGTGATGTGAGGGTGAGTGCAACGTGCTCGATGTGTGGGCGCGCAGCCGACCCCGAGTCCGACGGCGACCCGCCGCTGACCTGGTGCGCCGACCTGGTCGAAGACCTCGACGGGCCACGGACGAAGTGGGTCTGCGATCAGTGCACCCGCCGCTATGTCCGGGCGATCGAGGCCAAGCTCGACCAGCAGTGGTGGTAGCGGGATCGCGCAACTAGATCGGCGGCTGGGCGAAGCCGGGCTGCCAGCGCTCGGCGATGGCCCGGTAGGGCGCGGTGGCGCCGAGCTGGCAGAGCACGCCGATCGAGCCCAGCGTCACCCGGTGGATGAGCAGGTACGACGGCGGCAGGTTGAGCAGCCGGCCGACCCGCGCCTCGTCGCTGCGCGGGTCGCCGATGCGGGCGGCTTGACTGCGCATCCATTCGCGGGTGAACGTGAAGCGCTGCACGGCGAGTGGGTCGAGGATCGGGCGCAGGTACTCCAGAACCTGCTGGGCATCCACGTCGATGCCCGGGCGGATGAAGCCGTGCTCGTGCATCTCCTCCATCAGCCCGTCCAGGTCGCCGTCGAGGGCCAGCCGCGTCATCCGGCCGAGCGGCGGCGGCGTCCCGCCGGGCAGCCGCGCCACCGCCCCGAAATCGATCACACCGAGCCGCCCGTCGGCGCAGAGCCGGAAGTTGCCGGGGTGCGGGTCGGCGTGCAGCATCCCGGACCGCTGCGGCGCGGAGAAGTGCAGCACCGCCAGCAGATAGCCGACGCGATCGCGCTGCGCCCCGCCGCCCCGCGCGATGATTTGCGACAGCGGCGTCCCGTCGATCCATTCCGTGACGAGAACCTTCGGCGCGCTGGCCACCACCCGCGGAATCGCGATCTCCGGGTCGTTCGCGTACGCCGCCGCGAAGCCGCGCTGCGCATCGGCCTCCAGGCCGTAGTCGAGCTCCTCGAGGACGCGTTCGCGAAGTTCCGCGAGCAGCGGCTTCACGTCCAGGCCCGGGGAGATGCGGGCGAAGAGCCGGGCGAACCGGGCCAGCTGGCTGAAGTCCGTCATCAGCGCCGGCCCGGCGCCCGGGTACTGGATCTTCACGGCGACCCGCCGCCCGTCCCCCCAGACCGCCCGGTGCACCTGGCCGATGCTCGCCGCGGCGGCCGGCACGTCGTCGAACTCGGCGAAGTGCTCGCGCCAGCGCCTGCCGAACTGCTCGGCGAGCATGCGGTGGCTCGCCTCGACCGGCATCGCCGGTGCCGCCTCCTGCAGCCGGGTCAGCGCCTCGCGGTAGGGGGCCGCCGACTCCTCGGGAAGGGCCGCCTCGAACACCGACAGCGCCTGTCCGACCTTCATCGCGCCGCCCTTGAGCTCGCCGAGGACGGCGAAGAGCTGCTCCGCGGTCCGCTGCTGCAACTCCGCGGCCACGACGTCGGCCGACCGGCCCGCGATCCGCTTGCCGAGGCCGACGGTCGCCCGGCCCGCGACCCCGAGCGGCAGCGAGGCGAGCCGCGCGGTACGGGCGACACTGCGCTGCGGGATGCTCCGGGCAGCGTTCGGGCGGGTGTTGTCGCCCCGTGTCCCGCCGCCGGGCGGGTGATCGCTCACGCGGGCCATTCTGCCGAACGCGTCGTCCCGGCGGCATGCGCGCCGCAGTCACAGTCCGGATGGGTCGACCAGCTGCGTCGCCGGATCCGCCAGTCCGGCACACGGAACTCCAGCGTGCCGTCGAGGGTCGCCGGCTGCTCGCCGTCCAGGTACGCCAACGCCTGCAGCGCGGTGACGCTGCCGACCAGGCTGGCGACGGCGACGTCGGACGGCGCGGTGTGCCGTGGCGGCACGGACAGCTGCACGGCCAGCGCCGGCCAGGCCTCGTCGCGGTCCAGCCGGTGCAGATCGGCGCAGCGCAGGCAACTCGTCAGCCCCGGCAGCACGAGCGGCCCCACCGCGGCCCGCTCGCCGCTCGCCTGGGTCGCGAGGTGGCTGCTGCCCTGGGCGTGCAGCGCGGTCCGGATGTCGCTGTCGACCGGACCGTCTAGCGCCAGCACGACCAGGTCGGGGAGGCGCCGCGCGGGAAGCGGGCCGGTGTCGCACTCCGGCGCGGCGCGCTCCGCGGCGGCCGCAGCGCTGCGGGCGAAGCGCTCGCCCTCGTCCTTCGGCGCGAGGCCGCCGGGCACGGCATCGCACAGGCGTACGTCGCGTGCCGCCCGGAAGACGATCCGGCCGACGCCGGCCGCCGCGAGCAGCGAGCCGACGAACGAGGCTATCCGCCCGTCACCGTGGATCGCGACCGCCGAGCGCCGGCGGCGCTCCAGCAGCCGGATGGCGCGCTGGCCGTGCCGGATCCGCAGCGCCGCCAGGTCGGCGGCCAGCCGCGGGGTCGGCGGGGTGGTCTGCCCGGCGCTGCGGCGCAGCAGGAACCCGGCGGTCTGCAGCGACGCCACCAGCTCCTCGGTCAGACACGCGTGCGGCTCGCCGTCAGGTGGCACGTCCAGCCCGGCCAGCTGGCGCACCGTGGCCCCGTCCGCGCTCTGCAGAACGACCGCCCGGTCTCCGAGCTCGAGCTGGACCGCGTGCGGCGAGCGCCACAGCACGCGGGCCGAGGGGTTGAGGAAGAGCTCCCCGAGCGGTGTCTTGGCCACCCGGGCACCATGCCAGATCCGGTCTCGCCACCGCCGCCGTTATCCACAGCTGCTTGACAACGCTGCGTGTTCGCATCGAACCGCTTGGTGATGGTTCCGGATGTCCACAGTTGTGCATGGTCGTGTGGACAGCGTGCGAATAACCCGCGCCGCGGCTGTGGACATCAGCAGCTCGGCCGCTGACCGTGTGCCGCCACCGTGTGGCTCGAACCCGTGGCCGACGGCACGGTGTTGTCGCCGGACGCGGTTACGGTATGTGAATGCAGCGCCCCTACGCGATCGAGGTACGGCGCAGTCCACGGCGCCGGCGGACGGTGTCGGCCTATCGCGACGGCGACCGGATCGTCGTGCTCATCCCGGCCCGGTTCAGCCGCTCGGAGGAGCGGCGCTGGGTGGACGAGATGGTGGGCCGGGTGACCGCTCGCGAGTCGCGCGAGCGCACGCGCGGCCCGCGGCGCAGCGACACCGCGTTGATCCGACGGTGCAGCGAGCTTTCGGACCGTTACCTGGACGGGCGGGCCCGGCCGACCAGCGTGCGCTGGGTCGACACCATGCGCACCCGGTGGGCATCCTGCACACCCGATGACGGGACGATCCGGGTCTCCGCCCGGCTGCGCCACATGCCGCCGTGGGTGCTCGACTACGTCCTCGTTCACGAGCTGGCCCACCTGCTCGTCCCCGGGCACGGCCGGCCGTTCTGGACACTGGTGGAGCGCTATGCGCGCAGCGAGCGGGCGCGCGGCTACCTCGACGGAGTGAGCGCCGCCGCCCAGCTGCCGATCGCCGACGACTTGGCCGACGACCTTGCCGAGGAACTCGCGGACTATGCCGGGGGCGTGCTTTCCTGACCGGGCTCGGCCGGTGGCTCGACCTGCCCGCGCAGCTCGGCCAGCGGATCGGTGCCGAAGCGTTGCGCGAACCCGATCGGGTCGTCGAGGTCGTCGGCGTCGGGCAGCAGGTCGGGGTGCGCCCATACGCTGTCGCGCCCCGCGACGCCATGCTTCTCGGTGACCGCCCACCACAGCGTCGCCGCTTCGCGCAGTCGGCGCGGCCGCAGCTCCAGCCCGACGAGGGTCGAGAAGGTCTGCTCCGCCGGGCCGCCGGTGGCACGGCGCCGGCGCGAGGCTTCCCGCAGCGCGGCGGCGCCGGGCATCCGCTCGCCCGCGGCGGCGGCGACCACCGCGTCGACCCAGCCCTCGACGAGCGCGAGCAGCGTCTCGAGCCGGCGCAGCGCCGTCTGCTGCTCGGGCGTCTCCTCGGGCTGGAACATTCCTCCGGCCAGGGCGTTCTGCAGGCTCTCCGGATTGGTCGGGTCGATGCCCGACATCGCACGTTCGATGGCCGAGGTGTCGACGGTGATGCCGCGGGCGTACGCCTCGACCGTGTCGAGCAGCCGCTGGCGCAGCCACGGCACGTGGCCGAACAGCCGGTGATGCGCGGCTTCGCGCAGCGCGAGGTAGAGCCGCACCTCCTCCTCGGGCCGCTCGAGTCCGCCGCCGAAGCCGGCCACGTTCTCCGGCAGCAGGGCGGCGGTGCCGCTGGGACCGAGCGGCAGGCCGATGTCGGTGCTGGCGACGACCTCCTGTGCCAGCCCGGCCAGACCTTGCCCGACCTGGGCGCCGAACATCATCCCGCCGAACTGGCTCATCACCCCAGCCAGCGGACCGGCCTGCGCCGCGGCTTCGGCCGGCAGCGCTTCGGTCATCGCGCCCACTACCCGCGACGCGACGGGGTCGCACAGCGCGGCCCACACCGGTTGGGTCTTCTCGACCCACTGCACGCGGGTCCACGCCTCCACCGTCCGCACCCCGGACGGGAACTCGGTGACCGCGTCCAGCCACAGATCGGCGAGGCGGATCGCGTCCGCGACGGCGTCGCGTTCGCCGGCACTGACGGGCCGGTGCTGTGCTGCCAGCGTCGAGATGGAGATCTGGCGGGCGAGATCCCAGTTGACCGGGCCGCCCGACCACGACAGCAGCTTCTGCAACTCCGCGAAGAGCGGAATCTTGCCGGCGATGTCGTCTGCGTTGCCCGCATCACCCTCGCCGCGCCGTTCCGGCTCGTTCGGGTCGAAGCCGAACGGAAGATTGCTGCTCACGGGTCCATCCTGCTCTTCGCGCAAGCGCTCATCGCTGCGTTCGCTCCGCTCCTCGCTCGCTGACGCTCGCTGCGATGCTCACTCACGGTCCTATCCTGCTCTTCGCGCAAGCGCCCATATCTGCCACGGTAGTTATGACGATCGGCGCGAGCGGCCCGTGCCTGCCGCCACGGCATTGCGCCCACAGCGAACCGCTCGATCACGCTGTATAAGGTGCAGCGGTGAGCCGGCCGACGACAGGCGCGCGGTGAACCGCCGCAACCGCACGCTGGTGGTCGGCGGCGTGCTCTTCGTCGTGCTCTTCGTCCTCGCGCTCACCCTTCCGGTGCCGTACGTGATCCTCAGTCCGGGTCCGACGTTCAACACGCTCGGCAGGTACCAGACCGACAGCGGCGATCAGCAGATCATCGTCATCACGGGACGGCCGGTCAACCAGACCAGCGGCAATCTGAACATGACCACAGTGAACGTCAGCGGCGGTCACGTCACCGCCGTCCAGGCGCTGATCGGCTGGCTGCAAAACGACCAGACCGTCGTCCCGCGCACCGCCATCTACCCGCCCGGCCAGTCGGTGCAACAGGTCAACCAGCAGGACACCGCGCAGTTCGCGCAGTCACAGGAAGCCGCGACCGCAGCGGCGTTCTGCGAGCTGGGTTACCCGCGCGGTTTCGGCGTGCTCCGCGTCGATCCCAAGCTCAACGCGTACGGCAAGCTCGAGGCCGGCGACCAGATCGTCAGCGTCGACGGCAAGCCGGCGGACTCCGAGGCGAAGCTCGCCGCGATCCTGCTGAACGACACGCCGGGCCAGACGGTGGGGATCACCGTCAAGCGCAGCGGTGTGCTGCGGAGCGAGCAGGTGACGCTCAGCAAGCCGGCGGGCAACGGGAAGGGTGGCCGGCTCGGCGTCACCGTCACTACCGGATGCCTCGCGCCGTTCGAGGTCGACCTCGGCCTCGGCGACGAGATCGGCGGCCCGTCGGCCGGGCTGATGTTCGCTCTCGGGATCATGGACAAGGTTGGCCCGACCAACCTCACCAACGGGACGTTCGTCGCAGGCACGGGGGAGATCCAGCCGGACGGCAAGGTGCTCCCGATCGGCGGCATCCAGCTGAAGATGATCGCCGCGCGGCGGGCCGGGGCCACCGTCTTCCTCGCCCCGGACGCCAACTGCGGCGACGTCCGCGGCGCCGTCCCCGATGGCCTGAACGTGATCAAGGTCGACACACTGCACGATGCGGTGCAGGACTTGCGGGCGGTCGAACACGGGGGTTCCGTGCCGCACTGCTGACCGATCCGGTGGAACCGGCTACCGCGTCGGAACGTTGACCCGAGGGGTCGAGTCGGCGACGTCGCGGCCTGCACCCGAACACGACCGAGGAGCTGCCTGTGGCCATGCGGCCGCCGATGCCGGCCCTGCATCTTTCCCGGCGCGTCAAGATTGTCTTGCTCGTGCTGGCCGCGATCATCGTCGCACTGATCGTCGCCAGTTCGCTGGTCGGCGTGTACGTCGACTGGCTGTGGTTCGGCCAGGTCGGCTACCGCAACGTCTTCAAGGGCGTGTTCTTCACCCGGCTGATCCTGTTCTTCCTGTTCGGCGGGTTGATGGCGGCCATCCTGGGCGGCAACATCGCGCTCGCCTACCTGCTGCGGCCCCCGTTCCGCCCACTGTCGTCCGAGCAGCAGAACCTCGAGCGGTACCGGGTTATGCTCGAGCCGCGCAAGGGCTGGATCCTCGCCGGGATCATGGCGCTCGCCGGCCTGATCGCCGGGCTCTCCGCGCAGGGTGACTGGCGCACCTGGATGCTGTGGCGCTACGGCGGCAAGTTCGGGGTCAAGGACCCGCAGTTCCATCTCGATATCTCGTTCTTCGCCTGGGACTACCCGGCGTACCGGTTGATGCTGGGCTTCGGCTTCAGCGCGATCTTCTTCGCAGTGATCCTCAGCCTCGCCACGCACTACCTCTTCGGAGCCCTGCGGATCCAGACGCCAGGCCCGAAGATCACGCTCTCGGCGCGCCGGCACGTCACCGTGCTCATCTTCGTGTTCATCGCCTTGAAGGCCGTCGCCTACTGGCTGGACCGGTACGGCCTGGTGTACTCCGACCGGGGAAAGGTGACCGGCGCCTCCTACGCCGACGTGAACGCGGCGCTGCCGGCGAAGACGATCCTGTTCTGGATCGCGATCATCATCGCGATCGGGGTGCTCGCCAGCATGTGGCTCAAGAGCGCACGGTTGCCGGCAATCGGCTTCGCGGTGCTCATCGTGCTGAGCATCCTGATCGGCGGCATCTACCCGGCCGCGGTTCAGCAGTTCACGGTGAAGCCCAATGCGAGCACGAAGGAAGCGCCCTACATCTCCCGCAACATCCAGGCGACCCGGCAGGCGTACGGCATCGTCACCGGGACGAACGTCGACTACCAGACGTACAACGTGAACGCGTCCCCGTCGACGGCTGCACTCGTGCCGGCAAACCCGACCGTCAGCGACCTGCGCATCCTCGATCCGAACCAGATCGCCCCGACGTTCACCCAGCAGCAGCAGATCCGCAACGTCTACGGCTTTCCCGACAAGCTCGACGTCGACCGGTACAAGATCGGCGGCCTCACGAAGGACTACATCGTCGGCGTGCGCGAGCTCGACGCCGCCAACCTGACCGACAACCAGGGGAACTGGATCAATCAGCACACCGTCTACACCCACGGCTACGGCTTCGTCGCGGCCGCCGCCGACGTGGACGTGACCAACAACAAGGGCCTCTACGCAGAAGGTGATATTCCGCCGTCGGGCATCTTTGACAACGTCCTCAAGCAGCCGGACGCGTACTACGGCGAGCTGCTGCCGAACTACTCGATCGTGGGAGCCGAGGGCGCGCCGCAGGAGTACGACGGCAGCGACGCCGCCAAGGTCACCTACAAGGGCGACGGCGGAGTGCCGCTCGACAACTTCTTCACCCGGCTGGCGTTCGCGGTCAAGTACAAGCAGACCAACTTCCTGCTCAACAGCGCGGTCTCCGCCAAGGGCGCCAAGCTGATCTTCGACCGTGACCCGCGCCAGATGGTGGAGAAGGTAGCGCCGTTCCTCACCGTCGACGGCGACCCGTACCCGATCGTCGACTCGCAGTCCGGCCACATCGTCTGGATGGTCGACGCGTACACGACGATGTCGAACTACCCCTACTCGGAGCGGGAGTCGCTGGCCGACCTGACGTCCGACTCGCTGACCAAAAACGACAAGACCGCCTCGCAGCCGAACGACCAGATCAACTACATCCGCAACTCGGTGAAGGCGACCGTCGACGCGTACACCGGCAAGGTGACGCTCTACACCTGGAACCAGCAGCAGCAGCCGGACCCGGTGCTCCAGGCGTGGATGAAGGCGTTCCCGGGAACGGTGCTGCCGCAGCAGGACATGCCGGCCAGCATCCTGGCGCACGTGCGCTACCCCGAGGACCTCTTCGAGGCGCAGCGCGCGCTGATCGGCTCGTATCACGTCGATGACCCAGTGACGTTCTACAACGTCGGCGACCGGTGGACGGTGCCGGTCGACCCGGCCGACTCCTCGGCCAACCAGCCGCCGTACTACGTGCTCGCCTCGCCGCCGGTCGGCGCCCCGGTCCCCGAGTTCCAGCTGACCTCGCCGATGATCGTCAACAACCGCAACAACCTCGCGGCCTACGTCAGCGTCGACAGCGACCAGGCGCACTACGGTCAGATGACGGTGCTCAAGGTGCCGCCCGGCACGGTCACCAACGGGCCGGAGCAGGTGGCCAACATCCTCAACACGAACGCGGTGATCACCAAGGACCTGTCGCTGTTCAACCAGACCGGTGGGCAGTCCCAGGTGATCCACGGCAACCTGCTGACGTTGCCGATCGGGAGCTCGTTCCTCTACGTCGAGCCGCTCTACGTCCAGGGGACGGGCGGCAACGCGGCGTTCCCGACCCTGCAGCGAGTGCTGGTCGTCTACGGCGACAAGATCGGGTATGCGCCGAGCCTCGCCGATGCCTTGGAGAACCTGAGCCAGCCGACGGTCGGTCTCAACATCCCCGGCAACGCCAACTCCAGCACCCCGACGTCGTCGAACACGCAGTCGAGCGCGCCGCCGAGTTCGTCACAGCCGCCGGCCAAGTCGAGCGCGGCGGCACCGGCTCCTAGTCAACCGCCGGTGCAGGCGCTGCTCCAGCAGCTGAACGCGGCGTTCCAGGATCTGCAGAAGGCCTACCAGTCGGGCGACCCGGTCGCGGTCGGCCAGGCCGAGGCGAAGATCAAGCAGTACACCGAGGAGTACCTGCGCCTCTACGGCTCGTCGACGAGCCCGTCGCCCCATCCGTCCAGCTCGCCGGCGCGCAGCTCCGGGCGCTGATTTGAAGTCACCGTGCGACGGCAGGTAAAGTGGCGGTGCCGATGCGGGGTGGAGCAGCTCGGTAGCTCGCTGGGCTCATAACCCAGAGGTCGGAGGTTCAAATCCTCCCCCCGCTACAATGCAGGGCTGCAAACACAAGGGCTCCGGGGGATCACCTCCGGAGCCCTTGATCATTTGCGATCAATTTGCCATCAGAACCACCGCTGGCATTAGGCGGGCGGCCCAGCCAAGCACCAGACGACACGTGGCTGTCTATATCGCCCGAACTGTCCCGTCCGGCCCACCCGAGCTATCGCGGTGTGCCTAAGCGCCGCACGTCGCGATTCGGCTAGCCACCAAGATTCGCGGCGTGGCCGGCTGGAGGCGCACGAACGCTGCGACTACCGCGACGCGGACGCGGTGCAGGCGCTGCGCCGGCTGGTGTGCCTGTGCACCCGCTGCCACGAGGCCACCCACCTGGGCTACGCGGCGCTGCGCGGCCGGGACGAGCCGGCGATCGGGCACGTGATAGCGGTCAATGACTGGACCCGCCGGGAGGCCGATCAGCATATCGACGAGGCGTTCGCGAGGTGGAACCGGCGCGGCCGGCAGGACTGGACGCTGGACCTGTCGATGCTCACCGGCGCCGGAATCCGACTGAACAGCCCGCTCTCCGGGGCGCAGCGACGCGCCGCCGCGGACGCGGCGCTGCAAGCGCGGAACGGTGACCCGCGCCGCGCCACCGCGGACGCGTCGCCGGCGGTGCGGTCCTGGCCGCTGATCGCACCGGCCGGCTGGTATGAAGACCCGGAGGGCCGGTTCGACTACCGCTGGCACGACGGCGTGCAGTGGACCGGGCACGTGGCCGGCGCCGGCGGACAGGTGATGACGGACCCGGGTATCACCGCCGAGGCCGGCGCGTCGTGGGCTGACGTGGTGGAGACAACGATCTTCTACGCCGTGGTTGTCAGGCCGTGCGCAGAAGCGGCATGACCTGGGTACGGAAGGCGGCGAGTTGTTCGATCTCGTCGCCGAGTGGCCAGAGGAGGATTCGTTGAGCGCCGGCTTGGGCGTAGGCGCTTATCCGTTCAGCGCATTGCTCGGCTGAGCCGATCGGTAGTCCTCCTGCGCGGAGGTCGTCCGCGGGTCTGTTGAGCATCGGAGCCAGCACGTCGTCGAAGACGCGGTCGGCCGCGCGGGGTCGGTCTGTGACATGGAGCCAGGTCGTCGCTATGGCGTTCGGGAAAGTGGCCGCCGGTCGGCCGGCCGCCTCGAGCCGGTCCAGCGCGTGCCTGAATGCAGCCGGGGTGCTGTTGTAGGCGGAGGCGAGCCAGCCGTCGCCGAGTTCGGCGACACGGCGCATGCCGGCACTCGATCCCCAACTGGATAGCCACAGCGGCGGGGTTTCGGTGTTTGCAGTGGGCGGCTCCAGGCTGGTTCCGCTTGAATAGAACGTTCCGGTGAACGGCTCTGTGTCCTTGCCGAGCATGACACGCAGCACGCGAACTGCTTCGTCGAAGCGTCTCCATCGTTCGACGAACGGAATGCCTGCGGCAGCGAAGTCTGCCGCCGACGATCCGGGTCCGACGCCTGCGACGAGCCGGCCATCGGAGAGCGTATCGAGGGCGGCCAGCAGCTTCGCGGTGTGAGCGGGTCCGCGCACGACGGGTAGTGCAACGGTGGTAGCGATGCTCATGTCTCCGCACGCCTGCAAGACGGCGGCGAGGGCGGTCGGCCCGTCGATCCACGCTCGCCGGAAGACGAGGTGGTCGTTGGCGCAGACGTAGCGGAAGCCCAGCGCAGCGGCCTCTCGCACGTAGCTCGAAAGCCGCGACGACGTCCATGGTGCACCGCCGAAGTCGATGAGCGGGAGGTGGACGCCGAACTGAACGGTCATCGCACGCCCTGGGCGGTCAGTCGCAGGCTGTCGACCATGGCAGTAAGCGTCGGACCTTGGTAGCCGTCGACGGGCCACGCGGCCGAGATGTGCCGCACGGGGGTGCCTGAGGCGAGCTGACGTACCGCGATTCCGGGCAGAGGATGCATCACCGCGAGACCGGGGATGACCGACACGCCGAGTCCGGCCGCCACGAGGGCCTGGACGGCGATGTAGTCATCGGACGCCAGGTCGGCTCGTGGACTGAATCCAGCCTGCTGGCAGGCGTGACGCACGATCTGGTACCAGGCACTGCTGGGCGCACCGCCGATCCACGGCTCGTCGCGCAGGTCCCCCAGACGCAGGGTCTTGCGGCGGGTGATCGGATGAGCGGCGGGCAGTACGGCCTGAAACCGGTCTGTGAGAAGCGGGGCGTGGTGAAAACTGTTGGCGTGGGCAGCGCCTCGTGGTCATAGATCACGACCAGATCCAACTCCCCGGACTCCAGCCGAGGGACGAGCCGATGCAGATGATCGTCGACGACGGTCAGCCGCACCTCTGGGTGCCGGCGCCGAAATCGGGCGAAGGCCGCCGGCATGAGCGTGCCCAGTACTGTCGGGAAGCAGCCGAAGCGCAGCCGGCCACGACGTCGCCGACCGATCTCGGCAACCTCTTGTTCAGCGGCTTCCAGCCGAGCGAGGACGCCCCGTGCGTGCCTTGTCAGCGCAGCACCGGCTTCGGTGAGTTCGACCGGTCGGCTGCCGCGCCGCACCACCGGAAGCCCGACCTCGCGCTCCAGTGCGGCGATGTGCTGACTGACCGCTGACTGGGTCACCCCGATCGCGCTCGCTGCGGCTGAGAAGGTTCCCCGCTCACCGACCTCGCAGAGCGCTTGCAGGCGCCGGACATCAATCATAAGCACCACTTATAGACCTACAGCGCGAAGTATTGCAACTAATGGGTTCGTCTCGGAAGCTTCAGTAGTCATCAGCACGAATTACAGATCGGAAAAGCGCTATGCCACTCATCAACGTCAAGGTCATCGAGAACGTGTTCACCGCCGAGAAGCGCGATGTCGTCAAGCGTCTCACCGAGGCGATGGTCACCGTCGAAGGCGAGAACATGCGGGCACTCACGTGGGTCGTCATGGAGGAAGTTCGCAGCGGCGACTGGGGCATCGGCGGCAACACGCTCACGACCGGTGACGTCAAGGCGCTGGCAGCCGGAGTGCCCGCCTAGCACGGACCCTGCACGGGTATCGCGGCGCGGGATGGGAGTGCATCCCGTCGTGTCCTCGGCCCTGAAGTCCCAACAGCCCGGTGACCCCCTTTCGACGGCGACAACGCAGCCGGCGTCGAGGCGTTCAACTCCGCCAACACCACACCGTTGCCGGCACCATGACCGAGCCGCCAACGTCCACGACAACAGCCGACCCGGGTGCTCTGTTACTGCACACGAACTGGCTCGCGTCGAAAACTCGGCGACCCGGCCACGGTCGGCAGACACAGTCACGACAACCGAACGAGGAATCCATCATGAATGATTACCTGCTGGCCGCACTGGCCCGCGAGCGACACAACACACTGCTGGCCGAAGCGGCGGCGTTCCGCCGGGCCAGACAGGCGCGAACCCACCAGCAGACCGCCCGAGACACCGCCCGAGCGACAAGGCGCTGGCGGCTCCGGTGGCGGCTGGTCCATCGCGCAGGGCCCGTCGACCGAGACGCCGGCATGAGCACGCGGCTGGCCAATCGTCGCACCGCCGCCCCCACCGGCCGTCCCGCCGATCACCGGTTGCGGCAGGTGGGCGAACGGGTCAAGCTTCGCGACGGGTTGGACGTGCTGATCCGACCCGTCCGCCACGACGACGCGGCGCTGCTCGTCGACGGCTTCGACCGGTTGGGCGCGCAGTCGCGCCAGTTCCGGTTCCTGACGGCGAAGAACTACCTGTCCCCGTCGGAGTTGTGCTACCTCACCGACATCGACCACCACAACCACGAGGCGCTGGGCGCGCTCGACCCCGTCGACGGACGCGGGCTCGGCGTCGCCCGCTACATCCGCGCCGCCGACAACGTGCAGGCCGCCGAGATCGCGGTCACCATCGTCGACGAGTGGCAGGGCCGCGGGCTCGGCTCCGAGCTGCTGACGCGGCTAACCGGTCGGGCGCTGGGGGAGGGGATCCGCCGCTTCACCGCGCTGGTCGCGGCCGACAACCAGGCGGTAGTCGCGCTGTTGCGCAGCCTGCCCGGTGACTTGGTCCTCGTCGGGCATGGGCACGGCGCCCTGGAGTACGAGATCAGCCTCGAACGGCCGCAACAGGTGGCGTCACTGCCTTCCGGCCGGACGTCCGCGACCCGGTGAGCTGCGCAGCGCTGAACTTGCGCTTGCCCATGCGACCGTTGCGCACCGAACCGGACGCGCCGAAGCTACCCAGTCGAGCCCGAGAGCACGCCATCACACCGACCTCAGCAAGGCGATGAACGGCCATTGTGATTGACGGAGGGTTGTCGGGAACCGAATCTCTCCCAACACCCCGGACCCCAGCGACGGCTCGCGCCAGACGGTGGCAGCGTACGACGCTGTCCCAGTGGCCCAACGCCAATCGCACGGCTAGCGGCCAGTCCGCGCAGGCGCGGACACTGATGTTGCGTGTGTCAGTTGCGGATCGCCTGCGGGACGCCCGGCGTGGACGACGAGTCGTGCTGATGCCGTCAGGACCAGGACCAGCTCGGGCGAAGTTCATAACCCCGATGAGCGGCCGGGCGGGGTGGCGAACTACCTTTCAACGGTGCGGGCAGTGCGATCGCTGGGCTTTCGAACGGATCTAGATCTGCTGCGTCTCGGCGGCTCCGTGGTGATCGACCGCGGTGACCACCTCGTCGTCCGCAGCCGGCACAACCCTACGTTCTGGTGGGGCAATTTCTTGTTGCTCCGCGACGTGCCGGAGGCGGACACGTCGCAAACATGGGCCGATCGCTTCGAAGCGGAGTTCCCGGAAGCGTCCCACATCGCGCTGGGTCTGGACGCGCCTGACGCCGGCGTCGAGGACCTCGGCTGGTTCGCCGACCACGGTTTTGCGGTGAACGCGGACACGGTGCTGACCACGCACAGCGTGTCAGCTCCGCGACGCAGCGTTGATGCCGACTATCGCCAGTTGGTGTCCAACGACGACTGGGCGCAGAGTGTGGACCTGACAATGCGCGGCAACGACCCGGGCGACTCGTCGCGGCAACTGCGGTTCGTGGAGGCGAGAGTCCAGACGAACCGCGCACTGGCCTCCGCGGGGCACGGCGCCTGGTTCGGCGCATTCGTTGACGGGAGGCTGGTTGCCGAGCTTGGCCTCGTGCGTGCCGGCGGCGGGCTCGCCCGTTACCAGTCGGTGATGACCGACCCTGCCTTTCGTCGACGGGGATACGCGACGGCCCTGCTGGTCGCCGCCGGCCGGCACGGCGTCACCGACCTGCACGCTCGGACCTTGGTGATCGTCGCTGATCCGACCTCTCCCGCCATCGGCCTTTACCGCTCAATCGGGTTCGTCCCGAGCGAGACCCAACTGCAAGTGGAACGCTCGCTGGCCTGAAGAACGCGGCGGAACGATCTCGCCGGCATTGCCTGACCCCTGTCGAACCGCCGTTCCGTTTGCGGAACGTCCTACGGTGGCGACACGCTCTCCAGCGACGCGGCCCGAAACTGAAGCGGCCCGCTACGTCTGCTCATGATCGGCCTTGCCGGAAGACCCGGCCGCGAAAATGCCGTGTCAAGGTGCGTCTTGCGGCAACGACAAGCCACGCAATCACGGCGATGGTGAATACGCCAGCGATCTGACCTGTGCTGCTCGCGTCGCGCACTCGCGACGCTCAGTGAAGTTTCCCGTCATGGGAAGTCATTCACGCAAGCGCATGACTCCATATGGCACAGCCCATTTGCAACCGGGCGGCCAGCAGCCTGCAACGGCCGGTGGCCTTGCGGCAAAGTGCTGTGAGAGCGGGCGCACGATCGGCGAGGTGTCCTGACCGAGCCAGCGCCGCCGGACGGGTTCAGGCATAACCCGCCGGGTCGACCTGCCGGCGGGAACTTGCCGGAGTTCGCGACGCGTCGGTTCGAGGGTGAGCTGCCGGGGCTAGACGGTATGGGGGTCATGGCTGGGGCCTCGCGCACGTGTGAACGTGGGTTGCCGACGCGGGGTGGTCCCGGCCGGTAGAGCCACAGACGTGGGAGGCCCCAGTGATGGTTCAGCGTACGAGTGTCGGTCTGGATGTTCACGCGCGTTCGGTTGCGGCGGCGGCGATCGATGGGCAGACCGGTGAGTTGGTGCGGCGGAAGATGACCCCGGATCGTGCCGAGATCTTGGCGTGGATCATGGCGCTGGCTGGACCGGTGCGGGTGGTCTACGAGGCTGGGCCGACCGGGTTCGGGTTGGCTCGGTTCCTGCTGGCGGCCGGGATTGACTGCGTGGTGGCGGCGCCGTCGAAGCTGCAGCGGCCGGCCGGTGACCGGGTCAAGACGGACGCGCGCGACGCGCTGCATCTGGCGCGGTTGCTGCATCTGGGTGAGATCACGCCGGTGACCATCCCCAGTGTCGAGCAGGAGGCGGCGCGCGATCTGGTGCGGGCGCGGGAGGACGTGCGCGGCGACTTGATGTCGGCGCGGCATCGGGTCTCGAAGCTGCTGCTGCGGCAGGGGATCGTCTACTCCGGCGGCAAGGCGTGGACCGGCGTTCACGACAGATGGCTGCGGCAGCAACGCTTCGATTTGGTCGGGCTGCAGATGGCCTATGAGACGGCCTACGAGACGATGCTGGCCACGGTGGCCCGCCGGGACCGGCTCGACAAGGCGATCGCGGCGATGGCGGCGGACTCGCCGTTCACCCCGGTCGTCGACCGGCTGGGGTGTCTGCGCGGGGTGTCGACGCTGACCGCGTTCGGGCTGGCCGTCGAGATCGGCGACTGGCAGCGGCTATCCGGACGCACGATCGGCGCCTACCTGGGCATGACCCCGACCGAGTACTCCTCCGGGCAGTCCCGTTCCCAGGGCGGGTTGACCAAGACCGGCAACGGCCACGCCCGCCGGTTGCTGATCGAGGCAGCCTGGCACCACCGACAGCCTTATCGGGCACCCGGCCTGGACCTGCGACGACGGTGGGACCGTGCCCCGGGTGCGGCGGCGGCTCGCGGTCACGCCGGCAACCAGCGCCTGCACCAACGCTGGATCGGATTCCTCGAGCGGAAGAAGACACCGGTGATCGCCAACGCCGCGATCGCGCGGGAACTCGCCGGCTGGTGCTGGTCCCTCGCCGTCCTCGACGACTAACCCGCACCACGCCGAGACCGGCGACCCACATACGTCCGTCCGGACACCCTGCTGGTGACGGCAGCGTGAGGAGTAACCCGCGGCACGCCCTATGAGCAATCCCTTACCCGGTAAGGAGATCACGCTCGATGTCTAGACCCGCGGCACGCTCCCGCCGAACAGCCCGTCCTGCGGTATCCAACCCGCGCATATCAGAGTGACCACGCGTCGACACCGACACGCCCGCCACCACCAGACCGGACAGACCAGAGGCGGCGCCCCCCACGACGGTGGGGAGGCGCCGCCTCACCCTGCCCCCTTGACAAAGAGACCCACATATCAGGGCGTGTCCCGGAAATCTTCGCGCGGATCGTGTAGATCACTTGCATGCTTGATCGTCATGATCTGACTGATGCGCAGTGGGCACGGTTGGAGTCGGTGCTGCCGAGTTCGGCTCCGCGCCGGGGACGGCCATGGAGTAGCCACCGCAAGATCGTCGACGGTGTCATGTGGCGGACCCGCACCGGGTCGCCGTGGCGTGACCTTCCGCCGTGCTACGGGCCGTGGAAGACGGTCTACAACCGGCACCGGCGCTGGTCGGCGGACGGCACGTGGGAGAAGGTGCTGGCCGACCTGCGGATCGGCGCCGACGGTGACGCCGGCGGCGGTGAGTGGGTCATCGGCGTGGACTCGACGGTGGTCCGCGCGCATCATCACGCCGCGGGCGCCCGCGCCGATCTGCCCGCCGAGGTGACGGTCGCCCTGGGTCTCACAGGGAGCCTGTCGCAAAATCCCCTGGCACCTTCCCGCGATCACAAGATCTCGCGCCCGCGACGCGAGCCGATCCCAGATGTTGTGGCCCAAACGATCTTTCGCTGCATTTTGCGACAGCCTCCAGGGGGCTTCATCGAATGACAAGGATCCGCCGACCGAGGGGACAAACCCGCGCGAACGCGAGGGTTTGGGCCGTTCCCGCGGCGGGTTGAGCACCAAGATTCACCTCGCCGCCGACACCCGCTGCCGTCCGCTGTCGCGGGTTGTGACCGCGGGGCAACGTCACGACAGCATCGCCTTCGACACCGTCATGGACCGGCTGCGCATCCGGCGCCCAGGCCGGGGACGGCCCCGCACCAGACCTGATCGGGTGCTGGCCGACAAGGCCTACTCGGCACGGGCGATCCGCACCAGCCTGCGCCGCCGCGGCATCAAGGCCACCATCCCGCAGCCGGCGGACCAGGTCGGCCACCGACAGCGGCGCGGCAGCAACGGCGGCCGACCACCGGCGTTCGACAAGCACATCTACAAGACCCGCAACGTCATCGAGCGGACCATTAACAAGCTCCGCGAGACCCGCGCCGTCGCCACCCGCTACGACAAACGCGAGTACATCTACCTCGGCACCATCGACGTCGCATCGATCAGGATCTGGCTCCGAGACCCACCCGAATCCCAATTACGGGACAGGCCCTAGTCGTGCGGCAGTTCGCCGGTGTCGATGACGTCCTCGGCGATGTCGCGCAGTTTGCGGTGCAGGTGCTGGCTGGCGGTGCGCAGCTGGTCGAAGGCCTGTTCGCGGGTGATCAGGCCGCGGGTCATGAGGATGCCTATCGCGACGCCGATCTGGCGGTTGCTGTCCAGTGCGGTCTGCAGGTTGCTGGCGCGGGCCTGCTCGGTGAGCGCGGTGAGGCTGACCGAGGTGAAGGAGCCGAGGATGACGGCCAGGGAGCTGTCGAGGTCGGTGAACGCGTTGGGTCGGGTGGCGTAGAAGGTCAATGCGGCCCGGACGCGATCATCGGGTGCGAGCCGCACGGCGAGGATGCTGCGCAGGTTGGTGTGCTCACTGAGCAGTGTGCCGAACTGGGGCCAGCGTCGGTCGGCGGCCAGGTCCTCGATCAGCACCAGATCGTTGCCGCGGGGCGCCTGCAGGATCGGCCCTTCGCCGAGCTGGGACTGCAGCTGGATCGCCGCCCGGGCGACATCGCTGGTGGCGGCGAGGATCTGCGGCGGCCTGCCGCTGGCCAGCAGGGTCAGGCTGACCGCGTCGGCGGCGGGCACCGTCGCGGCGGCTAGGCGGACCAATCGGGCGGTGGGCGGCTGGTCCGGGGCGAGACAGCTAGCGGCCAGGGTCTGCGCGATCTCGGCGAAGTGCACCGCGAGTTGCCGCAGCGGCTGCGGGGGCGGTTGGGAGGTCACTGGGGATCATTCCGGCCGGTTAGGTTGCCGGTCGGGTACCCGCGGTGGCGCCCGGTGCGCTGAGGACGTGCCGTTCCTGCGGCGCATCGGCTCCGCGAGCTGCCGGGCCGGGTCAATCGCGGCCCGGGTCAGCGGTCCCGGCTTGTGCCGTGCCAGGCATTTGGGTACGCACCGGGGCGGCCCGGTCGGCTCATGCTCGACCCGCGCGCCAAGCCGCGCCCGGGTGGGCTGCTCGGCTGGACGGTTGGCTGGCAGGTGGCTGTCGTCGATCACGGGAGCCAGTCCAGGCAGACGATGGTGATGTCGTCGTCGGGTTCCTCGCCGTCCGCAGTGAGGGTGGCAACCAGGCGGCGCACCGATTCCGGTGGCAGCTGGTGGGGGCCGTGGTTGTCGGCGCCGAGCAGCTCGAGCAGGTCGGTGAGGGTGCGTCCGCGGGTGCGTGCTCCGTCGGTAAGCAGGTAGATACGGTCGCCGGGTTGCAGGTCGATGGGCTGTTCGGCGTATTCGGTGTCCTCGAACATGCCCAGCGGGGTCTGGGCGTCGAAGGTCTGCGGCTCTAACTGACCGTCTCGGATGCGGATGAAGTCCGGGGAGCCGGCGTGCACGACGGTTGCCTGGCGGGTCAGCGCGTCGAGTTGGAGCAGGATGGCGTTGACCTGGCCGCGGCCGGCGGTGTGCTGCCAGAGGATGTCGCTGGCCAGCGCGGCCTGCTCGTGCAGGGGCAGCCCGGCTCGGCGGGCGTTGCGGAGCGCGGTGACCGCGAGGGTGGTCGGCCAGGAGGGCGCTCCGTCGGCGCCGGCGGCGTCGATGACCGCGCTGGTCAGCGAGTCGTCGTCGACGACGAAGTCGAAGGCGTCGCCGGCGACTCGCAGGGCAGGCTCGAGGTGTCCGGCGATGTAGAAGTGGCGGGTCTGCAACGCTCGTGCCGGCAGCAGTTGCCACTGCAGTTCCGCGGCCAGTGACAGGTTGCCGTGCCGCCGGCTGGTCTCATACAGGTCGGTGCCGGCGCTGACCACCAGCAGCGAGTGCGCCGCGGCGAGCGCCAAGGAGGCCAACAGCTGCTGCCCGGGTGGGGACGGCGGTTCGGTGAAGGTGCCGGTGAGCACGCCCAGCCGCTGCCCGCGCACGCTGATCGGCACGTGCCACAGGTGCCCGGCCGGGGCTGGCTGGGAGGTCGGCTGCTGGGTGCGAAACGCCGCGCCGAGCGGGGAACCCTCGACCGGTTCGGCGTGTTGCAACCGGGGCCGGCGGTGCAGCTCGATGGGCCGCAGCGAGGCCAGCCGGTAGTCGATCAGGTGCATGGTCAGGTCCACCGCGGTGGGCAGCTGGCGCAGCTGGGCGCGCAGCTGGTCGAGCAGCTCGCCGGGGTCGGCTGCGCTGGCGGCGAGCAGCGCCCCGCCGAAGGTCTCGGCATCCACGTCCATCGCGTGACATCCCGTCTGATGTCGGCGGGCGCGTGCTGCCGCGCCCTGGATTAACGGTCGATCCTGGTCCATACTGTTGGCATGGCGCAACTGTCTCACCTGCCAAGTCCAGGCGGTGACCCGGACGCGGACGACGCGGCGGCCGCGCTGGCGGCGCGGGTGGAGCGGGCCGCGCGCGCCCTGCTGGCGCTGTCCGCCCGGGCCGGCGCCGATCTGCCGGGCGGGCTGAGCCTGACCCAGTTGCGCGCGCTGACCGTCGCCGAGCGGCTGGGACCGTGCAGCCTGGCCGCGCTCGCCGAGCCGCTGCTGATCTCCACCTCCTCGGCGAGCCGCCTGGTGGACCGGCTAGTCGCTGCCGGTGTGCTGGACCGCCGCCTGTCGCAGCTGAACCGTCGCGAGGTCACGTTGCGGATCACACCGGCCGGCACCCGGCTGCTGCGCAGGCACGAGAACGCCCGGCGGGCGGCCTTCGCCGAGGTCCTGCAGCGCATGACACCCGCCGAGGTGCGCGCACTGGTCCGCGGCCTGGAAGCGGTGCAGCGCCAGCTTGGCCCCAGCTGACTGATCCGCGGCCGGCGCCGGTTCGGCTGCATGGCAACTGTTGACCTTTACAGCGATCTGTGGCGTAGCGATTTAGGTTTGCGGGTAGGACCTCGGCGTAGCGCGAGCGACCCGCGAAACCTGCGGGCCAACGCCGGGCTCAGGTCGGGAGGTCGAGTGTCACGGCGACCAGCCGCCGATGCCGCCGCAGCGTGTGCCGAGGCCGCGTCGGGCGCAAGCTTGCAGGTCCGGGTCCGCTGGCGCGGGCCCGACGCGATCGCCGTGCAGCTGCTCGGTGAGCTCGAGGCGGGCACCGCCGAGCTGCTCGCTGCCGTGCTGGCTAACCACGGCCCAGCGCGGTCGGTGTATCTCGATCTGGCCGGATTGACCTTCCTCGACCGCACCGGAGTGCAAATGATCCTGGCCGAGCATCAGCGACTGCGCGCCTGCCGCACACGGCTGATCCTCACCCGGGTCGGTGCCCGCAACCGCCGGCAGCTGCACGCCGCCGGTCTTGACCAGGCGATCGCCGCGGCGCCGAGTCACGCAGCCGGGAGGATGGCATGCCCAGACGGACCCTAGCGGTCGGCTCGCTGCTCGCAGCCGGCGCGTTCGCCGCATGCGCTCCCGAGCTGCGGGCCTATCGGCGGCTGGCCGCGATCACCCGCAGCATGCGGGGCGGTCCCGCGTCCGGTCCGCCACGAACGACGGACGCCGAGCTGAGATGACGATGACCGGCCCCGGCGGCCAGCCCACCACAGGCAGCATCGATCCACGGTCTGCGCACCGCAGAGTCGGCGTGCCCGCGCGCCGCTGTCAGCTGTGGGTCGGACATCACGGCCCGCGCGCGGTGATGCTCGTGCGCGACGCGGCACGCGTCCTACGGGTCTGGGCCGGCGGACGGTCCAGCCACGCGCATGACCTCGACCGGGACTACCAGGCGCTGCCCTGGATGCTCGGCTACCCGCTACCGGTAAGGCCAGGGCACGCCGCGCCCGGCCGCGACCCGGCCGAACCCACCGACACCGCTCCACCCGCTCCGGGCGGGGTCGATCACCGGCTGGGCGGGTGGTGACATGGCGGCCGCGGCGACATCACCGCCAGCCACGGGCCTGATCGTCGCCGTCGCCGGTGAGCCGGCCGACAGCGGCGGACGAAGCCCACACCCGGCACCGGCAAGCGATCCCCATCCCGCCTGCGGCGCCGGCGGGCACCGGTCACGGTGGGAAAAACACGCCGCCACCCCAGCCCCACCGCGCACACCCACCCACCGCGGCTACGCCCGCGCCGCCGCTAGACGGGAGGAGGCCGAGTTGTTCGCCGAGCTGCGGGCGGTACCCGTCGGCGGCCCGCGGTGGCTGACGCTGCGCGAGCGGCTCACCGAGCGGCACCTACCACTGGTGCGATACCTGACCCGGCGTGTCGCCAGCGGGCAGGAGCCGTTGGCCGATCTGCTGCAAGTGGGTGCGCTGGGGCTGGTGAAGGCGATCGAGCGTTTCGATCCCGACCGCGGGGTAGACTTCGCCGGCTACGCCGCCCCGGTCATCATCGGCGAGATCAAGCGGCACCTGCGCGACTGCTGCTGGCTGATTCACGTCCCGCGCCGGGCCCGGGACCTGCAAAGCAGCCTGTCCGCGGCCGTCGAGCGGCTCAGCCAGCAGCTCCACCGCGCGCCCACCATCGCCGAGCTCGCCGCCCACACCGGGCTCGCCGAGGATGTGGTGATCGAGGCCCTCGACGCCGGACGCGGCTACGCCGGGGTGCCGCTCGACGCGCTCACCGCCGACGACCCCGCCACCGCCAGCGCCAGGTTCGAGTCACGGCTGGCCCAGCCGGAGTATGGGCTCGACCGGGTCGAGCAGCGTGCGCTGCTCAGCCCGGCGCTGCGAAGCCTGCCCCAGCGGGAGCGGGAAATCCTGGCGCTGCGCTTCTTCGCCGACCACACCCAGACCGAGATTGCCGCCCTGATCGGAGTGTCCCAGATGCAGGTCTCCCGGCTGATCGCCCACGCGTTGACCAGCCTGCGGGAATGGTTCACCGCACACCCGCCCGCGACAGCCCCACCAACGCACCGGCATCCGCCGCCCTGCCCATAAACAGCGCCGGCCTCGAACATCGGTGCGGTCGCCGACCGGGCAACCCCTACCCACCGTGAGCGGGATCGTGCAGCTCACCCGCTCACCCGCTCACCCACCACGCCAGGCAGAAAGCGAGCCGATCATGGCACTGACCGATCGACGCTCGGTAGGGCGTGGGCTGCTCGTTCGGCACCGCCGCAGCCGCCATCCCGATGCGGGCTGCGCGACGCGTGCGGCAACGCGGCCCGCGGCGGGATCCGTCGCGATCCGGCCTGCGGTGCCGACGTTCGCGCTGATCAGTTCGGCGTTGTCGCCGCTATTGCTCGTCGGCGGGTGGAGCATCGCCAATGTCTTGCAGCCACCCGGATACAACCCGATGCGGCAGACGGTGAGCGTGCTGGCCGGGCAGACCGCCCACTACCGGTGGGTGATGACCGGTGCGCTGCTGGGCATCGGCGTCTGCCACTTCGTCACGACCGCCGGTCTGCGGATTCTGCGCGGCGCCGCTCGCGCCTGCCTGATGATCGCCGGCCTGGTCAGCATCGGGATCGCCCTGAGCCCGGCGACCGCGGACGGGACGGGCACCCGCCACCTGGCATTCACCGCGCTCGGCGCGGTCGCCATCGCGATATGGCCCGCGCTGGTAGGCCGCCGAGCCTGGAGACACAGCGCGGTGCTCGGCATCCGCGGGTCTGCAATCGTGGCGGCGGTGTTCATCGGGCTGTTCGGATGGTTCGTCGCCGAAGCTGCCTTCGGCGGCCCGCACCTCGGGCTCGCCGAGCGCGTGGCGTCAGGGCTGCAGATCTGCTGGCCGTGCGTTGTCGCGGTGGCCGGGCGGAAGATTCGGACTAGCAGCCCAGCTGGCCATGACCGGCCGCCCAGTTCCCTCGACGAGCTCGAGGGACCCCGGCCTCCCTGCGCTGCGCGCGCGAACCAATCCACCGGCCAGCACATGACGTTCCGCAGCTCGCCCGCAGTCGACCATGCCAACAGGTTGCACGACACGGGACCTGTGGGCGTCCCCGCGCAGTCCCCAACGACGAGCGTGGAGGACGCCGCTGCACAAGGTGGTTGGGATGGGTGATGACACTCGACCGCGTCGTACAGGCAGCTACGCCGACGAGGACGTAACAGGCGGGCGTCGGCCGTGTCGACGTCCGCGGCATCCGGTCGCAGGGTCGGACGTAGGCGCGGAGCAACGCGGCGCGGCGGTGCGGTCGCCGCGTGCGTTTCATCGGACGTGCTATGTGACCAGGTTCCAGCCGGGTTTCCATCCCGTCGATGCGTCCCACCAGGTGTTCCAGACGCTGTCGTCCACGCCGATGCCGAGTACGTCGATGTGGTCGGCGGTGGGCGCTATTGCGGTGACGTGGGCGGCCGGTGCGGAGGTGCCGCCGGCGACATGGAACCAGTTCGCCCATCCGTCGACGGCGTTCCACCAGGTGGACATCATCCGGCCGTCCGGGGCGACGGTGAACAGGTCCAGGTCACCGATCCCGGGTCGGGTGATCGCCGTCACCAGGGTGCCCGGTCTGGCGATGCCGTCGCTGATGTGGAACCAGTCCAACGCCCAGCCGGTCGACTCGTCCTTGTGGGTGCTCATCACCCGGCCGTCGCCGGCCACCGTGAACAGGTCGGTGTGCCCGGGGGACTTGGTGGTCTCGCTGCTGACCACGGTCGCGCCGGCGACCCCGGGCAGTGCGGACCACGGCCCCCAGCCGGCGTGGCGATCCCACCGGATGGTCCAGACCTGTCCGTCACCGCCGACGGTGAACACGTCCGAGACGTTCGAGTTGCGGGCGGCCGAGGTGACCTCTGCCCTCGGTCCGGCTGCACCGCCGTTGACCGGGGACCAGTCCGACCAGCCGTCGGTCGTGGTGAAGAAGGCGGAGATGATGGCATCGTTGTCGCGGACTCCGACCAGGTCGATGCTGTCCGGGGTGCGGGACACAGCGTTGATCACCGAGCCGGGTCGCATGGTCACCGATCCGATCTGCCGCCAGCTGGTCCATCCCGTGACGGGGTCCGACTCGATCGTCCACGCATGACCGTCGCTGCCGACCACGAAGACGTGGGTCTGGTTGGCGACCCCGGCGACGGCGGTGACCGACGAGCCGTTGGAGACCGTCCCGTGGTTGATCTGGGACCACTCGCTCCAGCCGAGCGAGGGCGCCCCGTGGTTCCACATGACGCGCTGATCGTCGGACACGGTGAACAGGTCCAGGCCGCTCGGCCGGCCGGCGGTCACGGTCACCCGCGCGTTGGGCTGGGTGATCTGCTGCCGGTACGGCGCGAACTTGGTTTTGATCGTGTCTTGGCAGACCGCGCAGAACGGAACACCGAGGTCGAACATCCGGCAGGTCTGCTGCGGCCGGTAGATCCCGCAGTGGTAGTAGTGGGCGCCCTCGTACAACCCGACCGCGCCGGGCACCGGGTCGGCCGCCAGGTTCCGCTTGGCGCAGTCCGCGGTGGCCGAGGTCGGCAGCGGCGTGGCCGCCGCGACCAGTCCGCGCCATTTCAGCGTGGCCCGGTCGGTGTTGATGGTGACGTTCGGCTCGCCCGGTTCGACGGCCCCCCCGTAGTGCTCCTGCAGGGGTTCGGAATCGGTTCGAGAGTTGAGATAGTCGTACTCGTCGGCGAAACCGAATGCGCCGTGTCCCATCTCGTGCAGGCCGATCTCGTGGGCGCCGATGCCGTTGGCATCGACGCCGAGGGAGAACGTCGCCAGCGGGTTACCGCCGCCGCCGGAGCCGCCGTAGTCGGTGGAGTTCACGATCACCATGACGACCGTGTACAGCGGGACGTGCGCGAAGGCGGTCGCCAATGCCGTCGCGGCGACGCATTCCAGCACCCGATGATCGCGCTTGCCGTTCAGCCCATTGAATGAGGCGTCGAAGTAGGTACGGGCCGTCGTCTTCGCGGCGGGATCATCCGCGCCGGAGTCGGTCGAGCTGACATCGACCCGGTAGACATTGATATGGCTTCGCAGCTGCTTGTACGGCGCGGTGTCCAGCAAGAGGTCGGCGAAGGTCTGAGCGTCGGCGGCGAATTGGGCCAGTTCGCCAACCTGATAGCCCTCAGACAGCACCACAACGTTGAACCCGTGGTACGGCGTGACGTTGTCGACGACCTTGCTGCTGCCGTGTACCGTGCCGTCGTTGGTGGTCATGTCGTCACCGTCAGCGGGAAGCGGTGCGTCTCGGTCGCAGCCGCCGCGCGCAGCCCGCCGCGGCCGCCGGCGGGTGGCGTGAGCAGGGCGACGTGATCCGCGCCGGGCGGCGTGGGAACCAGGACGGTGAACGTTCCTCGCTCGTCGATCTCAGGGTCGCGGTGGATACCCACACCGGGATCCGGGTCGAACACCTCTAGCTGACGACGCATCGGCTGGTGGAGCACCCGCCGGTGCAGCACCACCCCGTCGGTCGACCGCACCTCCAACGCGGAACCCGATCGCGGGCCGTCCACCGGCTCGTCACCGGCCAGCGGCACCTTGTCGAGCGGCTGCTGCTGCACCAGCCGGACGTCCGGTCCGTCGTATTCGAAGGTGAGCCGAACCGCGCGCGCACGCGGCGCGGGACTGGTCGGCATCTGCTGTGTCATGGCAAACCTTTCCTAGTGGCGTTCCGGTGAACGACTCGGCCTATCCAGGTCTAGGCGCAACACCTTTGCGCGCACTTACCGCCGTCTTAGCCGGGTCCGCCGCGGGTTTGGGCGGGGCCAGCCGCAACGCGCTGCAGCCGGCGCCGCAGCCCTTCCGGGTAGCGTCGGGCGGCGGAGGCTGCCGCGGCAGGCAGATCGAGCAGGCGGTATCGAGACGATGGCTGACGAGACGGGCGTGGGCATCCGGCTCCTCGGTGGGTTCGAGGCCACCGTGGACGGCCGGCTGGTAGCGGCCGACGCCTGGCGCCTGCGCAAGGCCAAGACTCTGGTGAAACTGCTGGTCCTCGCCGACGGGCATCGGATGCACCGCGAATCTCTGGTGGCCCTGCTCTGGCCCGATCGCGATGCGGCGTCCGGCACCAACAACCTGCACCAAGCCTTGTATGTGGCCCGGCGGGTGCTCTCCCGCGGATCCGGCGGGCTGTTCGCGCTGCGTGAGGACGTGGTGTTGCTGTCCGACGGCGCGATGCCGTGGATAGACGTGGAGGCGTTCGAGGCGGCCTGTCGGCGCGCGCGTGATACGCGTGCTCCCGGCGACTACCGGTCGGCCGTCGAGCTGTATCGCGGCGACCTGCTGCCGGAGGATCAGTTCGAGGCCTGGGCCGAGGCGCCCCGGGAGGCGCTGCGTGATCGCCGCCTCGGTTTGTTGATCGAGTATGCCGAGCTGCTGGCGGAGCGGCGCGAGTACACCGAGGTCGCCGAGATCGCCGGCGTGGTCACGGCGGCCGACCCCTTCCATGAGGGCGCGTACCGATTGCTGATGACGGCGCTGGCGGCCCGCGGTCGGCGCTATGAGGCCCTCGCGATGTTCGACCGGCTTCGGGAGAGCCTCACGCAGGAATTTGCGGCCGACCCCGAACCGGAGACCCGGCGGTTGTATCGCGCCCTGCTGACTGGCGGCGATCGGTCACCCGCTGCGGCGACGGTGACCGAGCCGGCCACGTCCATGACGACGGGGGCGCCGGCGGTGATCAAACCGGATGCGGCCGGGACATCGCGCCCGGCCCCGGCGCGCGGCCTGGGCAATCTGACCGTGGAGCAGACCTCGTTCGTCGGTCGCGAACGCGAGATCGCCGAGATCGTCCAGGCGCTTGGGCGTACCCGGCTGCTGACGCTGACCGGTCCCGGCGGGGCGGGAAGACGCGGCTCGCGTGCGAGGTCGCCGCCGGGCTGGTCGACCGCTACCCCGACGGGGTCCATGTGGCGGAATTGGCGTCACTGTCGCGACCGGAGCTGGTGCCGCACACGGTGGCTGCGGTGTTGGAGGTGTCAATTCCGGGCCCGGAAAACGCTGAGGTCGCGCTGGCGCGGCAATTGGCGGATCGTCGCCTGCTGCTGGTCCTGGACAACTGCGAACATCTGCTGGGCGCGTGTGCGCGGCTGGCCGCGGAGGTGTCGCGCGGCTGCCCGGGTGTGACCATCCTGGCGACCAGCCGGGAGCCGCTGCGAGTCGGCGGTGAGGTGACCTGGCGCACGCCGTCGCTTGCCCTGCCCGATCTGCGCGCCCTGCCGCCATTGGATCGGCTCGCGGAACTGGAGTCGGTACGGCTGTTCATCGAGCGGGCGCACGACGCCGCACCGCAGTTCGTGCTCGACGAGACGACCGGGCCGCCGGTGGCCGAGATCTGCGTCCGCCTGGACGGGATGCCGCTGGCCCTCGAACTCGCCGCGGCCCGAACTTCTGCGCTTGCGCCGAGCCAGATCGCGTCCCGGCTCGGTGACGCGCTGCGGGTCTTGGATCGCGGCAGCCGGTCCGCGCTCACCCGCCAGCAGACGTTGCACGCCACGCTGGCGTGGAGCCACGACCTGCTCGACGCGACCGAGCGCATCCTGTTCCGGCGCCTTGCCGTGTTCGCCGGCAGCATGGCGCTGGAGGCCGTCGAGCAGGTATCCGGCGGCGCGGGCTTGGACGTAGTCGACCTGCTCAGCCGGCTGGTCGACAAGTCGCTGGTGCAGGTCGAGCACGTAGGCGGGACGGCGCGCTACCGGCTGCTGGAGACGGTCCGGCAGTTCGCCGATCAGCGCCTGCGCGAGGCCGGTGAGAAGACCGAGCGGGTCCGCGCCCACCGTGACTTCTTCGTCGCCTTGGCCGCCGCGAACGACCCGGAGCGGGCCGTCGGTGTGGTCAACGACTCCCCGCAGGTGTTGGACGCCGAACATGACAATCTGCGCGTCGCCCTGTCCAGCGGCCTGGCCGAGGACCCGCCGGCGGCGTTGCGGCTCGCGGTCAGCCTGTGGCGGTTCTGGCTGGCCCGCGGCGACTTCGCCGAAGCCAGCCGGTGGTTGGCCGCGACCCTGGCCGCGGCACCGAACGCACGGCGGCGCGAGCCGGCGCGCTGCTGGCCGCCGCCGCGATCGAGGTGCGTCGCGGTGACCCCACCACCCGGCAGATCGACCTGTACGTCGAGGCCGTAGCCATCATGCGTGCCGTCGGCGACGATCGTTCACTCGCTCAGGCCCTGCACCGAGCCGGTCTGCTGGCGTGGGTGTCCAATCACGGTTGGCGGCGCGCGGTCGACCTCGTCGAGGAGGCCCGCACGCTGGCCATCACCGCCGGCGACGCCGGTGCCGCGGCCAGCGCGACCCACACCCTCGGCGTGATCGCCGTGTCGCGAGGCGCCGGGGCCCAGGCGGAGGAACTCTTCGCGCAGACGCTCGGCCTGCTCGAACGACTCCCCCCGGACCTGCCACCGTTCTTCCTCGTCCTGACTCCTGGCCACTCCTGGGAAATCGGCCCCGCTGGGCTGCCGCGGCTACCGTTCACCGAGACCGTGCTGCTGTTCCGCCGCGTAGGCACCGAGCAGGCGACGGCCTACACCTTGTCCAACCTCTCCTACCCGCTGAGCCTGGCCGGGAACCCGCCACGGGCCCGACGGTTGCTCGAGGACAGCGTCCACGCCTTCGAACGCCGCGGCGACCAGCACGGCGCCGCGTTGGCGCGGTGCCGGCTGGCCAATGTGCACCGGATCGCCGGTGAGCTCGACGAGGCGGCCGAACTACTCGAGCACAGCATGGCGATCCGCCGCGGCCTGGGCGATCGGCGCGGGGTCGGTATCACCCTGATCAACCAAGGCCTGCTCGCCGCCGCCGGCGGAGACCTGGGACCGGCCGATCGGCTGCTGCGCGAGGCGCTGTTGCTCTTCGACGATATGGAGGACGGGCCTGGGCGTGAGGGCACCCTGCTCGACCTGGGACTGATTCTGCTCGACGCCGGCGAGCACGAACGAGCGCGGCGGGTGCTGCGACGGTGGCACGACCTGCCGCCCGTCTCGTGGACGTTTCGATCTCGGGCGTGGTCGCTGCTG
>CAVWNR010000007.1:0-69584 GCA_963756525.1 uncultured Actinomycetota bacterium
ACCGGGCCGGACAACACGCTGCCGGCCAACGAGATCTCGTTCTCCAGCGCGACCGGAGACCCGGTGTGGACGCTCGGCGCCACCGAAGCCGGCGAACGGGTCGTCGGCCCGGGCCTGGTCTTCCAGATCCGCCTCGCCGCCACCGTCAACGCGGCCGCTCCCGGCAGCACCGCAGCGAGTTACTACAACCTCGGCAAGCTGCGGGTTCAGAACAGCAACGGCACGATCCGCACGTTCCGTACCCAAGCCGAGTACCGGGTCGACCCCGCACCGGCCGTGGGCATGACCAAGGGCGTGCAGTCGATCAACGGCCAGCCGGCCGGCGGCAATCCGCCCAACGTCGACCATCAACAGGTCGCCGAGGGCGACCGCGTCGTGTTCCGGGTCGACGTCATCAACCCCGCCAGCTCAGCCGTCTCGGTCCACACGGTCAAGACGTGGGACGTGCTGGCCGCCGGGATTACCTGCGCGGATGTGGGCGCGATCAGCAACGGAGGGGTATGCACCGACCCGGGCGACCCGAACCAGCCAACCTTCGCCAGCCGCGCTACCAACAGCGCGATCGTCTGGAACCGGCCGCCCACCGAGGTGATCGCCCCCGGCGCATCGGTGACTTACACGTACGCGGTGACGATCCCGACCGGCGTCAGCGTCGGCACCGACCTCGTCGACACGGCATCCGTGCGCTCCTTCGACACGGACACCAACGTGCCCGGCATGGTCACCTACTTCCCGAAGAACAACGTCGACACCACCGTGCCCGTGGCCGACCAGGCGCACCGGCCGCCAGCGACCAGTCCGACGTCTTCCTGGCGCAGGTCGGAATCACCAAGAACGTCGAGTCAGCGATCAACGAGCCCGGCAACACCGGCGGCCCGCCGCCCGGACCGTCCACCCAGGCCACGATCGGTGAGCAGGTCACCTACACCCTGACTGTCACGTTGCCGCCGCACGCGACCGTGTACAACGGAGTACTCGCCGACCTCGTACCGACCGGCCTCGCGTTCGTGTCAGCCACTGCCGTCGGCCTGCCTGCGGGCTCGACCTTCGATCCGGCCACAGGCACGGTGACGCTGCCGGGCACGCTCGACAACACCAGCGATACGCCGATCACCTTCACCGACACCATCGTCGCCCGGGTGACGACCGACGCGAGCAACAAGGCCGGCATCACAAGGACCAACACCGCGACGTTCACCAGCAACCGAACGGCCGGCGGCAGCCCGCTCACCCCGCGGACCGCCAACTCGGACGTCCACATCGTCGAGCCGAACCCCGCGCTGGCCAAGGCGGCCAACCCGACCGACGTGACCGGGGGGCAGACCGTCACGTACACGCTGACCGCGAGCAACGCGGCCGGCGCGTCCGTGCTGCACGACGCCTGGGTGGTCGACTGCCTGCCGGCCGGGCTCGCGTTCGACGCCTACCAGACGCCCAGCCAGGGCACGACCGTTGCTGCCGCGCCCAGCGCCGGGTCGCCGTGCGCCGCGAACACCACTCAGCTGGAGTGGAACGTCGGTGACGTCAACCCCGGCGCGGCCCCGACGCTGAAGTACACGGCCACGGTCACCCCCGCCGCCACAGGTCTGCAGACCTTCACCAACACGGCGACGATCACCGGCGACTCGATCGCCGGCACCCGCACCGGCCCGACCGACCCCGGCCCCGCCACCGGCCGGCTGTACACGAAGACCGCCAGCCGCACCATCACCGTGCTCGGCGCCCAGCTCACCAAGACGGCAACCCCGACCGTCGACACCATCGGCCAGACGGTCACCTACACCGTCACTGCCACCCTCAACGCCAACGTCTCCTACTTCAACCTCAGCGTCATCGACACCCTGCCGGCCGGCCTAGACGCGAACTCGCTCCAGCGGGTCTCCCAGCAGTGCGTCAACGAAGACGGCACGGCCTGTGACCTGCCACCCGGCACGCCGCTCACTCCGTCGCCGAGCGGCGCCACCACCAAGATCGGAGTGTTCTTCGGCAACGTCGCAGGCGAGGCCCAGGGCCGCATCATCACCATCGTCTATAGCGCCAAGGTCGCCGACGTGGCCGCAGCGAAGGCCGGGGCCAAGCTCACCAACTCGGCGCACCTCGCCTGGGACAACACCGCCAAGCCACCACCGGCCAACGCCGGCGGAACCTTCGACAAGACCTCGACCAACGCGAACGCGCCGATCACCGTGGTCGAGCCGAGCATGTCGATCACCAAGGGCGTCGACGACTCGACCGTCGAGCCGGGCCAAAGCTTCACCTACACACTGCACGTGCGCAACGCCAACACGGCGACCACCAGCGCGGCCTACAACGTGACGGTCACCGACACGATCCCGGCCGGGATCGTCGTCGACCCGACCTCGATCTCCAACGGCGGCGCCCTGAGCGGCACCGACAGCAACGGCGCCGGCGGCACGATCACCTGGACAATCGCCGGCCCGGTCGCCCCCGGCGCCGACATCGCGCTGACCTACTCCGCGAAGCTCGGCCCGTCGAACACGCTGACCACCGCGAACCAGGTCAACGCCGCGCGGGTCACCGGCTACGACTCGCTGCCGTCCGGCGGCCGGCACTACCCGGCGACCAATCCCGCGACCGCGCCGGTCACGCCGGAGTTCCCCTCAGTTCAGGCCAGCAAGTCCACGCCGCTGGGCGACATCGCCTACGTCGGCGAACCGTTCACCTGGCAGATCACGCTGCACAACGCGGGCGGAGGCACCGCCTACCACGTCGGCGCGACGGATACCCTGCCGCCGAACTGGGACTACGACAACAACAGCGCAGAGGTGTCGGTGGCCGGCGGGCCGCCCCAGCAGATCGACCCGACCGTGCTGGGTCGCCAGTTGCGCTGGACGGACCTCGGCACGCTGGCGCCGGGCGCGAGCCTAACGATCACCTACACCGCTACGCCGAGCCCGGACGTGGCGACCAACCCCGGAGTCGGGCTGACGGTCGAGCAGACCAACACGGCGGTGCCGAGCGCGCAGGATGCCACCGGCGCGGCCGGCAACGCCACCGCCCCGTACGCGGGCCCGGCAGCCAGCGCGAACGCGCACATCGCCGCCTCCGACGGGGCACTGGTCAAGGCCGCCACCGTGCAGCCGATCGCCGGCGGGCGGGCCGGCGAGTTCACGATCGCCGTCACCAACAACGGGCCCGACCCGGCCGAGGGCGTGCAGGTCACCGACCCGTTCAATGACCCCGCGCCCGCGGGCGTCACAAACATCAGCGCGACCGGCACCGGCTGGTCGTGCATCGGCACGCCAATCGTGTGCACCCGCGCCGACACCCTGGCTGCCGGCGCGAGCTACCCGCCGATCACCATCAGCTACCAGGTGGCCTCCGACGTCGCGGCCGGAACGGTGATCACCAACTCGGCCACCGTCACCTCGCGCACCTTCGATACAAACCTGAGCAACAACAGCGATGACGCGAGCACCACCGTCGCCACCCAGGCCGACCTGGCGATAGCGAAGCGGCGCACCAGCCCGCAGATCGTCGCCGGTGAGCCGGTCACCTATGCGATCAACGTGACCAACCTGGGGCCGTCGGTGTCCGCCGGACCGTTCACGATCACCGACACCCTGCCGCCGACCAGCACCTTCGTCTCGGCATCCGGGGGCGGTTGGGTGTGCGCGCCGGTCGCGCCCGGCACGGTCGGCGGCACGCTGACCTGCACGCACGCCGCCAGCCTCGCGGTGGGTGAGACGACCGAGGACCTTGCGGTGACCGTCGGCGTACCGGCCGCGCAGACCGCCGCCGTCGTCAACACCGTGCACATCTCGCACACCACCACGCCCGACCCGAACCCCGCCAACGACACCGCAACCACCACGGACACGCCGCAGACCAGCGCCGACCTGCAGATCCAGAAGCGGCACGTCGGCACGTTCGTCGCCGGCTCCGACGGGCACTACGTCTTCACCGTCGCCAACCACGGCCCGTCCGACGCGGCCAACGCGACGATCACCGACACCTTGCCGATCGGGTTGAGCTACGTGTCTTCGACCGGTCCCGGCTGGGACTGCTCCGGGTCGTCCGGGCGGAACGTGACTTGCGTGCATGCAGCGCCGTTGGCGGTCGGTTCCATCACCGCGGTGACGATCACCGTGCACATCGCCCCGACGGTGAGCGGCCCGATCCAGAACACCGCGACGGTGTCCAGCGACACGCCCGACCCGGACTTGACGAACAACACCGACAGCGACAACACCGGCGTCAACACCGAGGCCGACCTCGCGATCACCAAGTCGCACACCACGACGGCGGTCGCCGGCAGTTCGCTCGCGTACACGCTGCACGTGACCAACAACGGTCCCTCGGACGTGGCCGGGACGATCACCGTCACCGACCCGCTGCCGGCCGGGCTGACCTACGACTCCGCCACCGGCACCGACTGGACCTGCAGCTACGCGTCAGCGACCCGGCTGGTCACCTGCACGGCGCCCGGTCCGCTGGCCGCGCGCGCGTCCGCGCCGGACATCACGCTGAACGTGACCATCGACCCCGGCGTCGGCCCCGCGACGATCGTCAACCCGGCCGACGTGCAGAGCGACACCTTCGATCCGGACCTGTCGAACAACCACGCCGTGGACCCGACGCAGGTCACCGTGCAGGCCGCCATCGCCATTGACAAGACGCTCGAGACGCCGACGCCCGTGTACGCCGGCACCGAGGTCACCTTCAGCCTGCAGGCGAGCAACGCCGGGCCGAGCGACGCGGCGCACGTCGTCGTCACCATCCGCTGCCGGACGGGTTGAGCTACGTCTCCGCGACCGGTCCGGGTTGGGCCTGCCTGGACCGCGGGCAGACCGTGATCTGCGAGCGGCCGACCGTCGAGGCGGTACCGCCCGGCTCTGCGCCACCGCCGATCACGCTCGTCGCCCGGGTCGACCCGTCGCTGCCGTTCGACCCACCGGACGCCACGGTGACCCTGAAGAACATCGCGTCGATCGACATGTCCTCACCGGGCACGCGCGGCGAGCCCAGCGAGGCGGATGTGCCGGTGATCGCGCGCGCCGACCTGACGCTGACCAAGACGCCGAGCACCGATACCCCGGTCGCCGGCGCGAAGTTCGTCTGGACCATGGTGGCCCACAACACCGGGCCGAGCGACGCGGCCGCCCCGCTGACGCTCACCGACACCCTGCCGCCGTACGAGACGTACCTATCCGCCGCGCCGCCGTGGCAGTGCACGGCCGGCCCGCCGCCGAGCGCGCCCACCGACCGGCAGAGTGTCACCTGCACGCTCGCCGGTGCGCTCGCGGCCGGGGCCGACGCGTCCGCGCTGCGGATGCTGGTGCAGGAGTCGGCCGACGCCCCGGCCGGCCGGCAGGTCAACGTCGCCGCGGTCAGCTCGCCGACGCCCGGTGACAACGGACATGCCGCGGGCAGCGTCACCATTGCCCGCGACGCCAAGCTGACCATCAGCAAGACGCACAGCGGCCACGGCCAGGTCGGGCAGAACGTCGACTTCCACATCGTCGTCGGCGACACCGGCCCGTCCACGGCTGATCAGGTCGTCGTCACCGACCCGCTGCCGAACGGGCTGACGTATGTCTCCGCGACCGGCACCGACTGGACCTGCTCCGCATCCGGGCAGACGGTGACCTGCACGCTCGCCGGAACACTCGCGGTCGGCGCCAACGCCCCGCCGATCAGGCTCACCGCCCGGGTCGGGCCCGCCGCCTACCCGTCCGTCACCAACGTCGCGACGACGTTCTCGACCGATCCCACCCTGCCCAGCCGGGCCAGCGACTCCGACGACCTCGTCGTCGACCCGGACGCCGCGCTCCTGCTGACCAAGCACCACCAGGGCGACTTCGTGGTCGGTCAGCAGGGCACGTACCTGCTGACGGTGACCAATCCCGGACCGACCCCGACGCCGGGCCCGATCACGATCACCGACAAGCTGCCCGACAGCCTGACCTACGTCTCCGCGACCGGCCCCAGCTGGAGCTGCGCGGCGTCCGGGCAGACGGTGACCTGCACCCGCCCGGGGCCGCTCGCCGTGGGGGCCAGTTCCTCCGTCACTGTCACCGTGCTCGTCGGTCAGGCGGCGGTGCCGTCGGTGCTGAACACGGCCACCGCCGAGGCGCCGGGAACCCCGCCGACCTCCGCCTCCGACACCGCCCCGGTGCCGGCCCCGCCCGCGCCGCCGGTGCCAGCCCCGCCGGCGCCTCCGGCGACATCGGGTGGCGGCGAGCTGAGCTTCACCGGCGTCGACGTTGCGCTCTTCGTGCTCGCCGCGCTCGTGCTGATCGCCTTCGGCACCGTGCTGGTCGGCGCCGCCCGCAGACGCCGCTCGCAGATCTAATCGCGAGCGCACAGCTTTGCCATGGGCGGTGCACACTGCGTTGACAGGAATGACCGAGCAAGCGCATAGTGCGATTTCTCCGGGTACGGCCGCACGGTGAGTGGCCTGCCCGGCTGAGAGTCCGACGCTGAGGGCGCGAGCGCCGGTTCGGCGAGTGCGCACCCGTCCAGCGTGGCTGGGAGGAGGGAGCCTCATGTCGCGAAGGTTGCTGGCCGCGGTGTCGGCCGTCGTGATGGTGTCGAGCGTGATGGTGTCGAGCTTCGGTGTGGGCGGTGCGGCGGCGGCGCCCGCCGCACCGGCGCAGCCGGCGGATTCGGCCGGGGTCGCGCCGCGATCTGCAGAGTTGTCCGTAACCAGCCGGTTAGCCGACCGCCGTGAGGTGGCGGCCGGACAGCGCGCCTATTCGATCGGTTTCGAGGATGGCCGCTTCTACGCCAACGGCTGGCACATCACCGGGGAGATGGGCGGAGTGTGGACGCCGCCGTTGAAGCTCCTCGACGGGGTCTGGTTCGGGCTGAACGGGCAGTGGATAGGGCCGGCCACGAAGTTCTCCAGCGGCTGGGGTTACACCCGGTTCGACCTTCCGACCACGTCGGGTCTGACAGTGCAGCGCACCGACTTCGTGCCGGACGGGCCGCGCGGTGTGCTGTTCGGCCTCACCATCACCAACCCGGGACCGGCCCGCACCGCACGGCTGTCTGTCGACGCGCACTCGGAGTTGATGGGCCAGTACCCGTGGGGCTTTACCGGCGTCACCCCGAACGCGAGCGACAACCTGCCGGACAAGGGAAGCTTCAACGGTCAGAACCTGGTGTTCACCGACGACGGGGCGCTGCCGGGAGCTCCTGTGCACCACTATGCGGCACTGGTCGGCACCGCGATGAAGCCCGACTCGGGCGCGATCGGCGAGCAGTTCTGGGGGCCGCAGCCCGGTCACCGCTGCACTGGCACGGAGCCCGGCGCACCCGCCGACCCGAAGCCGTCGGCCTGTGATGACGGGCCGTTCGGCCGCGGCATCGGCGGCGAGCTGACCTACTCGCTGCGCCTTCCCGGTCACGGCTCGAAGACGGTCTGGCTGGCGGTTGCCGGTTCGGACCAGGGCCTGTCGGCCGCCCGGCAGGAACTCGCTCAGACACTGCGCAATCCCGCCGGGCAGTTCGCCGCTAAGGTTGCTTCCCGCGAGCGGCTTGCGCAGTGGACCAAGCTCTCGCTTCCGGGCGATCCGCTCGTGCAGCAGGCGATCGACTGGGGGAAGCAGAATCTCGCCGACCTGACGAAGACCGCGCGGAATCTGCAGATCCGCTGGACCAACCAAGGAAAGCAGTTCCCGCCCCCGTTGGGCACGGTACCCGAAGCGACATGGATCGGCGCCGGCTTCCCTGACTATCCGTGGATCTTCGGCACGGACGGCGAGTACACCGCGTTTGCCGCCGTCGCGGTCGGCCAGTTCGAGGCCATCGAAGACCACCTGCGCGCGCTGCGCGACATCTCCGACATCCTCAACAATCGCTCGGGCGTCGTCGTGCACGAATCGGTCTCCGACGGCTCCGTCTGGTTCGGGCACGACTCGCGCCAGACCAACCCGGACGGCAGCACCAGTTATGACTTCAACACCGACGAGACGGTCAAGTTCCCCAGCGCCGTCGCGCTGGTGTGGCGGTGGACCGGCGACAACCGATTCCGCGACGAGATGTACGACTTCACCGTGCGCAACCTGCGCTACGTCGTGCAGAACCTGGACGCCGACCGCGACGGCTGGCCGGAAGGTTCCGGCAACGTGGAACGCACCGGCATGGGAGCCGAGAAGCTGGACAACGCCGTGTATCTCATCCGCGGCCTGTACGACCTGGCCGACATGGCGGCCTCCAAGCACGACGCGACGACCTACGCCTGGGCGACGAACCACGCCCGCAACCTGCAACAGCGCTTCGACCGCACCTGGTGGTACCAGGCCGCGTCGCAGTACGCCGACTCCCTGCTCGACCCCGGCAACACCCAACTGTTCCAGCAGTACTGGATCGGCCAGATCCCCATGGAGGCCGAACTGAACATCAACGGCCGGACGGTCCCCGGCCTGGCACCGTTCAACCACGGCAACACCGCGTTGGCCGGGCGGGAGAACGCCTGCTACAGCGGGACTCCTCCGTTCAACCCGGGCTTGTTCCACACCGGCTGCACCGGCCCGCCGGCCGGCCAGGGCGAGAAGGTCATCTACGGGCTCACCACATCGATCCAGTCGATCGGCGAAGGCAACTACGGTCGGCTCGGCCCGGGCCAGCAGCAGCGCTACATCAATGCGCTGGCCCAGACGATGTTGGCCGAGCCGGCCACCGGCGGCACGCCCGACGAGCAGCCCGGCGCGATGCCGGAGATCTTCCCGTCACCCGACCAGGGAGCCAACATCGACCGCTGCTGGACGTGCCGCTCGATGTTCATGCAGGCGTGGGGCAACTACGGCACCGCGTGGGCCGTCGTGCACCAGTGGCTGGGCGTGCAGCCCGACCTCGGCAACGGACTCGTCGAGTTCGTTCCGCAGGTTCCGCAGGGCCAGAGTTCCATTCAGGGCAAGGACATCCGGCTCGGCGGCGGGTCGGCGGACGTGCGGGCGCTGCACTACGGCCACCTCTACCTGACCCAGATCAACACAGGCAATGGCGTCGGCGCAAGGCACATCCTCATCGGCCACACGCTGCCGCGGGGGGCACGTCCGGTAGCAGTGCTGCTGGACGGGCGGTTCGCCCGCGCCTACCGGATCACCCAGACCAACCGGGGAGCCGAACTCACCCTGCCAACCAGCGCCGGGCGGCACACCCTCACCGTCATCGCATAACCCGGATCGCCGCCGGCAGGTTCCGGCGGAACCGATTCGTGATCAGGTCTTCCCCGCGAATGACCGGTTGGCCCGCCGCAAGGCGGGCACAACCGGGGAAGACCTGATCAACTCAACCGGCAGCACACTCCGGGCGCATGCGTCGGAGACGCGACGTCACGCCGGCTTCGTCTGGCCGCCGGCAGCACGCAGGACGTCGCGCAGCGGGCGGACGAGCTCGATGCCCTTCTCCATCGCGGCAGCGTGTTCTTCCAACAGCTGACCTGCCTGCTTGAGCGCTTCCCCCGCCGCCCGGGTATTGCTGGCGGCGAGTTCGAACTGCTCCACCATGGCCGCGATCGGGGCGAGCGCGCGCTCGGACATCTGTCGATGGAACTCGACCTGCGCGGTCAGCGCCTGGTGGAGCATCTCGAACTGGCGCCGCATCGCATCGGACATGCCCGCCGCCAGACCCGGTGCAGCGGAACCGCCGGGCGGCGAGGTCATCAGCTTGGCGAACTCTTGCCAGGCGCGGATCAGTTCGTTCGGGCTCGTCATCACGCTCTCCGTCGGCGCAAGCGCCATCAGTGTGCGGCCGCCGCGACCGGGCACGACGCTGCAGCCACTCCTTGATCGTTACTTGGCCAGTATGGCCGACCGGCACGGCACGCCGCACCCGGACTCGAACTCGGCGGCGGGCAGGTGTTTTCGCACCGCCGGCGATTAGTCCGACTGCGAGGTTCGAACCACCATCGGGTCAAGTCTTGTGTAGATGCTCTGGCTCACCTCGTCGATCGGTGGCGTGGTGTCGATCGTGACGACGAGCTCACGCGAGTGGTAGTAGTCGAGTAGCGGGCGGGTCTGCTCGTCGTACACCGAGAGCCGATGGCGGATGGTCTGCTCATTGTCGTCGGCACGCTGCTCACCGCGCGACAACATGCGCTCTATCAGGACGTCCCGTGGTGCGTCCAGATGAATGACGGCCATCGCGGTGAGCCCCACCCGCTCTGCCACCGCTGCCGCGGCTTTGGCCTGCGGCACGGTACGCGGAAACCCGTCGAGCACGTAGCCGCCGCCGGCCAACGCGGTCTCGGTGATGGGCGGAAGCACGAGGTCGATGACAAGATCGTCCGGCACGAGATCCCCGCGTTGGAGGTAGCCCCGCACCTGCCATCCGATGCTGGAGTCACGTGCCACCTCGCGGCGGAACACTTCGCCGCTGGAGAAGTGCGGCACGTTGTAGCGGCGAGCGATTCGCTGCCCTTGCGTGCCCTTGCCCGCCCCAGGTGGTGCGATCAGGATGACCCGCATGTGCCGCCTCCATCGCCGGCAGCGCGCCGACCCACGACCCGATCGCGACAGGGTAGCGGACCACCGCTGTTGATGTTGGACTTGTGGTCGAATATCAGCCACAACTCCGAGATCAACTGCGCGGGATAGCTACTGGATCGCGGCCGCTCCAGGCGATAAAGCGCTGCGTCGCAGTGCCGTCTGGCGGCGGCTCGACCTCAGCCCCGAAGACTCGCGAGCTGCGCATCTGCGCGGCGGGGATCCGGTCCAGCGCCTGGTGGGCGAACTCGATCGCCTCGTCCGGGATCTCGACGTCCCGGCCGATGCTGCGCGCCAGATCCCAGCCGTGGAGGAAGAAGTCCACCGCCGGGAAGCTGAGCCCTTGGCCGATCGAGCGACGGCCCATCGGGGAGTCCACTTCCTGCGCCAGGTCGACGCCCCGTACGGCGTCCTTTGCCGGCTGGACTTTGGCGGCCCACCACTGCGCCGGGTCGCCCGAGACCGCCCGGCCGGGCGGGTCGACGGGGTGCCACTCGGGTTGCTCGCCGCGTAGCAGCTTCGTCCCGAAATCCGTGGCGATCCCGATATGGCCGAGGACGTCGACGGCCGTCCAGCCCGTGCACGGCGATGGCCGCTGCCAGCCGGGCGCATCGACCGACCGGACGATGTCGTCGAAGAAGTCGAGACCGGCAAGGAACGCGACGTCAGGTGTCCACGGCATGACTGGAATTATCCGCCGGTCAGCGGGGGCAGCATCTTTGCACTCGGGCTTGTTGATGTTGGAGTTGTGGCTGATATTCGACCACTAGTCCAACATCAACAGCTGGCTCATGCGGCACAGGTCACAGGATCGGGCAGGGACGCGTCTTGACGCCTGATCGGACCGCCTGTCATCATTTTCCAAGCAGCGAAAGACATCTTCCGTATTGCGGATAGCTTGAGGCGCTGATCATGGCCGACGTGGTCCACAACTCCAACTTCCCTGTTAGTCCGGCACATCCGTGCCGGGCTGGTCCCCGAAAGGACAGCGATCTATGACCCTGTTGCGTGAGCGGGCCCCTGGCACCGCGCAGGACGCGGCCCGTCCAGAGGACGAGAAGCTCCCGTTCGGCCAGATGGTCGTCTACGGCCTGCAGCACATCCTCACCATGTACGGCGGGCTCATCGCGCCCCCGCTGATCGTGGGCAGCGCGGCGCACCTGCCGCCCGGCCAGATCGCGCTGCTGGTCACCGCCGGAATCTTCGTGAGCGGGCTCGCCACCCTGTTGCAGACGCTCGGCATCGGGCCGGTCGGGGCACGGCTACCCATCGTGCAGGGCATCTCGTTCGCCGCAGTCTCCACGATGGTGACCGTCGCGTCGGCGCACGGCCTGCGCCCGGTATTCGGATCGATCATCATCGCCGGGCTGGTCGGCCTCCTACTCTCGTCCTTCTTCGCCCAGGTGATCCGGCTGTTCCCACCGGTCGTCACCGGGACGATCATCACGGTGATCGGCCTGTCGCTGCTTCCCGTCGCATTCGGTTGGTCGATGGGCGGCGAGGGCGTGAAGAGCGGCGGCTCCATGACCAATATCGGGCTCGCCGGGCTGACTCTGCTGACCATTCTGCTGATCAGCAAGCTCTTCCGCGGAGCGTTGTCGCGGCTGGCCATCCTGCTCGGCATCGTCATCGGCACCGCGGTGGCGGCCATGGCCGGCAAGGTGGATTTCTCCGGCGTTGGCAAGGGGCAGTTCGTGTCACTCCCGCCGCTGCTGCACTTCGGCGCTCCGCAGTTCCAGATCGGCGCGATCGTGTCGATGACGATCGTCGTGCTGGTGATCATGACCGAGACCACGGCGGACATCCTCGCAATCGGCGAGATCGTCGAGACCAAGGTCGACCGTCGCCGGCTGGCGAACGGCCTGCGCGCGGACATGTTGTCGACCACCGGATCTGCGCTGCTGGGCAGCTTCCCCTGCAGCGCCTTCGCGCAGAACGTCGGGCTGGTGGCCCTCACCAAGATCAAGAGCCGGTACGTCGTTGCTGTCGGCGGCGGCATCCTCGCGCTGCTCGGCCTGCTCCCCGTCGTCGGTCGGGTCGTCGCCGCGATCCCCAGCCCCGTCCTTGGCGGCGCGGGAATCGTCTTGTTCGGCACCGTCGCCGCCAGCGGCATCCGCACCCTGTCGCGGGTGGACTTCCATGACAACCTCAACCTCGTGCTGGTGGCCACCGCACTCGGCGTCGGCCTGATCCCGATCGCTGCTCCGACGTTCTGGAGCCCGTTCCCGAGCTGGCTGGGGACGATCATGTCGTCGGGTATCTCGGCGACCGCGATCTGCGCGGTGCTGCTCAACCTGCTGTTCAACGTGGTGCGGGTCCGTGTCCGCAGCGCTGCGCCGGCCGTCGCAGAAGCGCCGGACCATCACCTGCTCGTTCCGGCTCAGGCCAGCGCCTGACCCATAGACGGCAGAGCCGATCATCCGCGCGACGCGGGTGATCGGCTCTGTCGCGTTCGGTTCAGTCAGCGGTGACGGTGAACGGGGCGGTGAGGACGTGGCCGCCGGCCAGCCGGAACTGTCCCCACAGCCGGTAGGTGCCGGGGGTGTCGATCTGCAGGTGCACCGGCAGGTTCGGCCCGAACGTCTGCCCGGGTAGCGCGAAGACTGGCTTGTCGTGTCGGTCCCGGACGTCGGCGTGCTCGTGGGCGAACGTCTGTCCGTCGGCGCGCATCACCACGACGTGTCCGGCGGCCGCCAGGTAGGGCTGCAGGTCGTGCAGCGGCGTGCCGGTGCGAGCGTCGGCGAGCGTGAAGGTCAGGTCGCTGGTCGTGCCTGCTTCCACGGTGCCGGTGAGGGCGACGCGGATCCCGTCGGCGACGACCGTGCGCGGCCCGACGACAACCGGCTGCGCGGCCGGCGGCGGTCCGGCGATCGTGACGACCTGCCGATCGTGGATGTCCGCCATCTGGCCGCCACGCCGGAACTCGGTGTTGATCACGTACCGGCCGGGGGTCGGGAAGGTCGTCTCGACAGCCAGCTGGGCCGCCGTGCCGGTCGGCTCGGGGTGGACATGGGTGAACGTGGCGAGGTCGGCGCGGGTGGCGATCAGGTGCATCCACACCGCGTGGCTGCGGCCGAGGTCGGTGATCGGCTCGCCGGTGCGCGCATCGCTGAGCCGGATCAGGACCCGGGTCGGTACGCCCGCCGTGGTCGCAGCGGGAACGTCGAGCCGCACCCGCACGCGTGCTTCGCCGGCGTCGACGGGTGGGACGTCGGTGGTCATCATTGTGCTCATCTGTGGCCGCATCGGCATGCCGACCGACTGGGTCCAGGCGAGCATCCCGTTCATGCCGCGGTGAGCGGTGTCGGTGCGGTTGGCGGCGGTCAGTCCGGCGCCCACCGCGATCGCGGTGACGGCGACGACGGCGAGATAGCTGTACTGGCCGAGCCGGTCCCGCAGCCGGGGGTGCAGGATCTGCGCCGCGGACTCCGGGCGACGGAAGCGGCGCAGCCGTTGGGCGTTGGTGACGACGCTGACCGAGCTCATCGCCATCGCGGCGGCGGCGAGGATCGGGTCGAGCAACATGCCGCGCCAGGCGTAGAGGGCGCCGGCGGCGACCGGGATGAGCAGCAGGTTGTACGCGAACGCCCAGCCCAGGCCCTGCTTGATCGTGGTGACGGTGCGACGGGACAGCGCGATCGCGGCAACGACACCGCGCAGGTCGCCGCCGACCAGGGTGATGTCGGAGGCGGCGATGGCCACGTCGGCACCGGTGCCGATGGCGACGCCGACGTCGGCCTGGGCGAGCGCCGGCGCGTCGTTGACGCCGTCACCGACCATGGCCACGACATGCCCGTCCGCCTGCAGCGTTGCGACGGTGGCGGCCTTCTCGCCGGGGAGCACCTCGGCGAGCACGTGCTCGATGCCGACCTCGGCGGCGACCGCGCGGGCGGTCGCCGTGTTGTCGCCGGTGAGCATCCACACCTGCAGGCCGAGCGCCTCGAGCTGCGCCACAGCGTCGGCGGATTCGGGTTTGATCGGGTCGGCGACGGTGACGAGCGCGGCCAGGGCACCGTCGACGGCGACGAACACCGGCGTGCGGCGGGCGGCCGCCTCCGCGGCGGCGGACGCATGCAGCGCAGCGACGTCGATTCCCGCGTCGGTGAGCAGGGCGGCGTTGCCGACCTGGACCCACCGCCCGGCGACGGTGGCGTCGATGCCGCGGCCGGGGACCGCGCTGAACCGCTCGAGCGGCAGCAGCGGCAGGTCGCGGTCGGCGGCGGCGGTGACGATGGCCGAGCCGAGCGGGTGCTCGCTGCCGGTCTCCGCGGCGGCGGCCACGCCGAGCAGCTCCCGCTCGTCCCACCCGTTCACGGTGCGGATGCCGGTGACGGTCGGCTTGCCGCGCGTGATGGTGCCGGTCTTGTCGAGCACCACCGCGGTGAGCCGGCGGATCTGCTCGAGCGCGTCGCCGTTGCCGATGAGCACGCCGAGCTCGGCCGCCGTGCCGGTGCCGACCATGACCGCGGTCGGGGTGGCCAGGCCAAGCGCGCACGGGCAGGCGATGATCAGCACGGCGATCGCGGTGCCGATCGCCATCTGCCAGTGCTGCTCGGCCGAGCCGAAGACGGCCCAGGCGCTGAAGGTGAGTGCCGCGGCGGCGAGCACCGCCGGCACGAACCATGCCGAGACGCGGTCGGCGAGGCGCTGCATCGGCGGCTTGGCGCCCTGCGCGTGCTCGACGAGCCGGACGATCTGCGCCAGCGCGGTATCGCTTCCGACCGCGGTGGCGCGCAAGACTAGCGAGCCCGTGCCGTTGATCGTCGCGCCGATGACCTGGTCACCCGGCTGCTTGTCGACCGGAACGCTCTCCCCGGTGAGCATGCTCTCGTCCACCGTCGAGGCGCCGTCGACGACGACGCCGTCGACCGGCACCTTCTCCCCGGGCCGCACCCGGACGAGGTCGCCGAGCAGCACGGATTCCACCGGCACGTCGGTCTCGGTGCCGTCCCGGACGACGCGGGCCGTCTTCGGCGAGAGGCCGACCAGCGCGGTGATCGCCGCGGCGGTGCGCTTCTTCGCCCGGGCCTCCAGCCAGCGGCCCATCAGAATCAACGCGATGATCACCAGCGAGGACTCGAAGTAGACGTGCAGCGGCAGCCCGGCGCGCTCGGCGACGCCGGGCCAGAGGGTGACGAACGCGCTGTAGCCGTAGGCGACGCCGGTGCCGAGGGCGACCAGGGTGTTCATGTTCGTCGCGCCGTGCTTGGCCGCGGCCCAGGCGGCTGTGTAGAAGCTGCGCCCGGCCCAGAACTGGATCACCGTGGTGACGGCGAAGATGGCCGGCATCAGCCAGTCCATCGCATCCAGGTTCAGCGGCAGGTACATCAGCGCCATCAGTCCGAGCCCGGCGGCGAGTGTCACCTGCCACTTGCGCTCGAGATCGCGCAGGTGCGCGTCGGTGTCGGTGGCCGGCGCCGGCGGTGCTGCCGCCACTGGGCCGTTGTCGTGGCTTGGGCTGGCGGTGTAGCCGGCCTTCGCGACGGCGGCGGTGAGCTCGGTGAGGCCGACAGTCTGCGGTTCGAACGTCACCGTGGCGACCTCGGTCGCCAGGTTCACCTGCGCGCTGGCCACGCCGGCGACGCGGGACAAGGCCTTCTCCACCCGACGCACGCAGGACGCGCAGGTCATCCCCCGGATGTCCAGGGTGCAGGTGGCCGACGCGGCGGGCGCGACGACGTCGTCGGTTGGGGCGGTGGTGGTCATGGTCGGCTCACGCCACGAGGGTGTAGCCGGCTTCGTCGACCGCGTTCGCGATGTCGGTGCGGTCGACGGGCCGGTCGGCGGTGACGGTGACGGTGCCGGTGGCGAGGTCGACGGTCACGTCGGCGACGCCGGGGACGTGGCTGATCTCCTCGGTGACGGCGCGCTGGCAGTGGCCGCAGGTCATGCCGGTGACCTGGAAGGTCGTCGTGCCGACGAAGGTGCGGGGGATGTGGCTGAACATCTCGATCTCCTCACGGTGATGGTGGTTGCGGGCTAAGCGTCGCCGCGGCGGTCCGTGGCTCGCATCGGCGATTTCGCCGGGATAGCGCCGCGGCGTCAGTGATGACCGCCGTGCGCGCCCGGTCCGGGCTTGCTGTTCGGCACGGCGAGAAGCGTCAGCCGCTCCCACCGGTGATTTCGCCAGGTTTTCGTTCCCGGAGTCGCCGGGCCCGCGCGGTAGCGTCGGGCGGGTGCTGGCCGGCCGGGAGACCGAGCGTGCGGCGATCGCCGCCCTGCTCGACGCCGCGCGCGCCGGCGCCGGTGGCGCGCTGGTGGTCCGCGGTGTCGCCGGATCCGGCAAGTCGGCGCTGCTCGACGACGCAGTCAGCACCGCTGCCGCTGACCTGCGGGTGTTGCGCACCTCCGGCGTGGAGTCGGAGTCCCCGCTGGCCTTCGCCGCGCTGCAGCGGCTGCTCTGGCCGTTGCGCGCCCGGGTCGACGCGTTGGCCGGCCCGCAGCGCAGCGCCCTCGCCGCCGCGCTGGGCGAAGCCGAGGGAGAGGGTGACCGGTTCCTCGCGTTCCTGGGCACGCTGAGCCTGCTCGCCGACGCCGCCGAGGAAGCGCCGATCGTCGTCGTCGTCGACGACGCGCACTGGCTGGACGACGCGTCCACGGCGGCGCTGCTGTTCGTCGCGCGCCGGCTGCAGACCGAGCGGGTCGCGCTGCTGTTCGCCGCCCGCGACGGCAGCGAACGCCGCTTCGACGCCGAGGGGGTGCCGAGCCTGACCCTCGGTGGCGTGAGCGGCGACGCGGCGGACGCGCTGCTTCGCGGGTATACGGCAACCGCCGTCCACCCGGCGTTGCGCGACCAGCTGGTCACCGCCACCGGCGGCAATCCGCTGGCCCTGGTCGAGCTGGCCGGCGTGCTCAGCGCCGACCAGCTTTCCGGCCGGGCGCCGCTGCCGGCGCAGCTGCCGCTGACCGGCGGGGTGGAGCGCGCCTTCCTCGATCGGCACCGGCGGCTGTCGGAGTGCGCCCAGCTGTTCCTGCTGGTCGCCGCCGCCGACGACACCGGTCGGCTCACCGTGGTGCGGGCTGCTGCTGAGCACCTCGGCGTCGGCGAGGACGCCCTCGACGAGCCGGAGAAGGCCGGGCTGCTGCACGTCGACCGCGACGTGCTGTCCCTGTACCACCCGCTGGTGCGCTCGGCCGTCTACCGGGCGGCTACCAGCGCCCAACGGCGCAGCGCGCATCGGGTCCTCGCCGACACCCTCAGCGGCGACCCCGACCGGCGGGCGTGGCACCTGGCCGCCGCCACCGACCGCCCGGACGACACGGTCGCCGCCGCACTCGACCAGGTCGGCGAACGGGCCGCCGGCCGAGGCGGCCACGAGGCCGCCGCGGCAGCGTGGGCCCGCGCCGCCGAACTAACCACCAGTGGCGAAGCTCGAGGCCGGCGGCTGCACTCGGCCGCGTCATCGGCGTGGCTCGGCGGGCACCCGGCACGGGCCGCCGCGCTCGCCCAAGCGGCCGCCACCGAACTGGCCGACCCGGCACTGCTGGCGCAGCTGTTGACCCTGCGGGGGCAGATCGAGTGGAACACGCACTCCCTCGACGACGGCTACGACCTCATCCTGCAGGCGGCACAAACCGCCGCCGGCGTCGGCGATGCACTCGCGCTCCAGCTGGCCATGCTCGCGGCGTCGCTGGCCGCGTTCGGCGCACGGTCGCCGCGCGCGGTCGACCTCGAAGCGCTGGTGACCGCTCCGGCGCCGGACGGTCCGGCGCGGGTGCGCGCCGCGCATCTCCTGCTGCACGGGTTCCTGGCGGTGGGCCGCCGCGACTGGGCCGCCGCCGCGCAGTCCATCCGCGCCGCCTTCGCGCTGACCGACGCCGACCCGGTCGACGATCACGTCCTGCAGCCCAACCTCGGCATGGCCGCGCTGCACATCGACGACGACGAACGCGGCCTGCGGCTGCACGCCGAACAGCTGACCGCCGCCCGCCGCGCCGGGGCGCTGAGCATGGCCGAACACGCGCTCACCCGAGGCGTGCCGTTCCAGCTGGCCACCGGGGCCTGGACCAAGGCCCTCGCTGCCGCCGCCGAGGCGCTGCCGCTGGCCGCGAGCACCGGGCACCCCGGGCTCACCGCGCTGCCGACCGCCGAGCTTGCGCTGCTGGCCGCGCTGCGCGACGACACTGCCAGCGCAGACCGGTACCTCGCCGATCTCACCGCGATCCGTGCGGCTCATCCGATCGGCATCACCGAAGGCCTCGTCGCCGACCTCGAGCACTGGACCCGCGCGGTGCGCAGCGCCGCGCAGCCGGCGAGCGCGCTGCACCACCTCGAGCAGCTCACGCTGCCCAGCATCACGCGGCTGGCCGCGCCCGACCGACTGGAGATCGCCGTCCGAGCCGGGCGCGCCGACCTCGCCCGAACCTGGCTGGCCGAGCTTGCTGAGTTCGCCGATGCCACGGGCGTCGCTTCCGCGGTCGCCGCGGCCGAGCACGGCGGGGCGCTGCTGGCCGGCGGTCCGGCCGCCGAAGACCACTTCCGCCGGGCCCTGGAGGCGCACGCCGCGTCGCCGCGCCGGGCCGCCCGGGCCCGCACCGAACTCGCGTTCGGTGAATACCTGCGCCGCGCCCGCCGGCGGGTCGACGCCCGCGAGCACCTGCGCAGCGCCCTCGAGCTGTTCGAAGACCTCGGCGCTGCCGGGTGGGCCAACCGGGCCGCGGCGGAACTGCGCGCTTCCGGGGAGACCGCCCGCCGCCGCGACGTCACGACCGTGACCGACCTGACGCCGCAAGAGCAACAGGTCACCGCCCTCGTCCGGCAAGGGCTGTCCAACCGAGACGTGGCGGCGCAGCTGTTCGTCAGCCCCCGCACGGTCGACTTCCACCTGCGCAACGTGTTCGCCAAGCTCGGCGTCAGCTCCCGCGCCGAGCTCGCCGCCCTGCCGCTCGACTGACGCCACCTTCATCAGCACGAGAAACCTGGCGATTCTCCCGGCCCGATGCCGGTGACCCGGCTCCTAGCGTCCGATGCACAGCAAGCACCGACGAAGGAGCCGCAATGACTACCGCCATCCGACCTACCACCGACGGCAGCGAGCTCGATGTGCTCGTCATCGGCGCCGGCCAAGCCGGTCTCGTCGCGGGCTACTATCTGGCGCAGCAGCGGCTGCGGTTACTCATCGTCGACGCCGGAGAGGCGATCGGGCACGTGTGGCGGTCCCGGTGGGACTCGCTACGGCTGTTCACCCCTGCCAGGTGCGACGCGCTTCCCGGCATGCGCTTCCCGGCCTCGCCGCAGACGCACCCGACCAAGGACCAGGTCGCCGACTACCTGCGCGCCTACGCCGGCCACCACCGGCTGCCGGTCCGGCTCGGCACCCGGGTCACCGGCCTGCACCGGACCCCGGGCACCGGAGGGTTCACCATCGCCACCAGCACCGCAACGCTGCGTGCCCGGCAGGTCATCGTGGCGACCGGCCCGTTTCAGCGCCCCTACACGCCGCCTGCCGCCGAGATCGTCAGCACCGACGTGCTCCAGCTGCACAGCGGCGACTACCGCAATCCGGACCAGTTGCCCACCGACGCGTGGGTTCTCGTCGTCGGCGCAGCCAACTCCGGCTTGCAGATCGCCGCCGAGCTCGCCGCCACCCACCAGGTGACGGTCGCGGTCGGCACACATCCGCCGCGGCTTCCGCAGCGCATCGCCGGCCGAGACCTGTTCTTCTGGCTCAGCGCGACCGGACTCATGTCGCTGCCGGCAACCAGCCGGCTCGCGCGCCGCATCCGGGCCCGCGGCGAGGTGGTCGTCGGCAGCTCACCGCGCGCGCTGCGTCGCCACGGCGTGACCTTCCGGCCCCGCCTGACCACGTTCACCGGCCGCACCGCGCACTTCGCCGACGACGCCACCGCCGGGGTGGACGCCGTCATCTGGGCCACCGGCTACCGGCCCGACTACCGGTGGCTGCACATCCCCGACGTCGTCGACGGCGGCCAGGTCCGCCACCTCGGCGGCGTCACCGCGATCCCCGGCCTGTACTTCCTCGGCCTGCCGTGGCAGACGACGCGTGGATCGGCGCTGCTCGGCTTCGTCGGCCGGGACGCCGACCGGCTCGTCACCCGCATCGCCGCGCACGCCGCGAATCCGTGAACCGGCCCGGACACCAGCACTCACAAGGAGAACTCGATGACCACGACCCCGATGACCACCACCGCCGACAGGGCTGGCGCCGTCCGGCGCTGGTGGCCGTTCGCCCGGCACTTCCTCGAGATGGTGCTGACGATGGCTCTTGGCATGATCGCGCTGGATCCGCTGTGGCAGCTCGGGTTAGCTGTGATCGGCGCGGGCAGCCTGCTGCACTACGACACTGTGATGGCGCTGGTCATGGCGACCGACATGAGCCTTGGCATGGGCGCCTGGATGCGGTATCGCGGCCACGGCTGGCACGCCATCGCCGAGATGAGCGCCGTGATGTACCTGCCGTTCGTGATCTTCTTCCCGCTGGTCTGGGCCGGCGCCATGTCCGGCGGCTGGATGCTCGTCGCCGGGCACAACCTCATGCTCCCGGCGATGCTCGCCCTCATGCTCTGGCGGCGAGCCGAATACGGCGCCTGCCACCGGCCCACCACACGCTGAACGGATTCCGTGCGCGGACGCGGTAAGAAGGCGCGCCCGGCCGACGCCAACCAAGAGTCCGGGAAACCACTCCAGGGAGCGTCATGAACCGCATCCGCAAACTGGCGATCGCCGCAACTGCCGGCCTCGCCTCCGCCACCATCGTCGCCCTTCCGGCGAACGCCGCCACCCCGCACCACTTCCGCCACGCCACCGCGCCAGTGTTCGTGGCGAACGACGACCCCGCCGGAAACGCCGTCGTCGCGTACGACCGCACCGGCAGCGGCAGCCTCGTCCAAGCCGGCCGCTACCCCACCGGCGGCCTCGGCGGCGTGCTGAACGGGTCGGTGGTCGATCACACCGCGTCGCAAGGAGCATTGACCTACGACCGCGACGCGAGCCTGCTCTACGCGGTCAACGCCGGCAGCAACACCATCACGACGTTCGCCGTCCGCGGCGACACGCTCGCCCGGCGGCAGGTGATCTCCTCCGGCGGCACGTTCCCGGTCAGCGTCACGGCGCACGGCAACCTGGTCTATGTGCTGAACGCCCGCGACGGCGGTTCCATCCAGGGCTACCTGCGGGTCGCCGGCGTTGTGGTCCGAATCCCGGCGTGGCACCGCGACCTCGGCCTCAACCCGAACCAGACCCCCGAGTACACCAGCACACCCGGGCAGGTGGCATTCACCCCGGACGGCCGTCGACTGGTCGTCACCACCAAGAACGGCGGCAACAGCATCGACGTCTTCCGCGTCGGGTACGCCGGTCCGTCGGCGACGCCGACCGTCACCTCGCTGCCCGGCACGGTGCCGTTCGCCGTCGCCTTCACCCGCGGAAATCTCGCCGTCGCGGAAGCCGGAGCCAACGCGGTCGCCACCTTCACCGTCGACCGAACCGGCGCACTCAGCCAGCTCGACTCAGCCGCGACCGGGCAGGCGGCCACGTGCTGGATCGTCGCTGTCGACGGCAGGCTCTATGTCTCCAACGCAGGCAGCGCTACCGTGTCCGGTTACCAGGTGAATCGGGCCGGCGAACTACGCGCCCTCGGCAACACCGCGACCGATCCGGGCACCGTCGACGCCGCCGCCTCCTCCGACGGCCGGTACCTCTACGTGCAGACCGGCGCCACCGGCACGGTCGACGCCTTCCGGATCGACGCCGACGGCACGCTCACCCGCGTCGGGTCGATCACCGTTCCCGACGGGGTCGGCGGAGAAGGCATCGTCGCCCTCTGACGCTCGGGCCCCAAGCGCTGTTAGGTATCCGGCAGTAGCGGAAGCGATCCTGCGCCCTGCCCGAGGGGCGGCACAACAAGCACGATGAAACTCAGCGCAACGGCCGCCCTCCCAGGTCTTCAGACGCACGGGCGCGCCGGGGACGTTGTCATTCACGCGCCGGTGGCGGCGGGGGGAGTGGAGTTGCGCCGCCACCGATGCGCGCTGGAATCGATCCGGTTACGGGATCGGCACTGCTGCGGTGTAGATGTCCTGGTCGTTGGCGAACGGCGCGTTCGGCGCGGAACCGGAGCACACGGTCGGCGGGACGCCGGGGCCGGTGCCGGGGCAGATGAACTCGTCGACCGTGCGGGTGTCCGACCAGATCGGGTACGCGGTGCTGTTGGTGGCGTCCACGCCGATGTAGTCGCCCATGAACTGCCCGGAGAACTGGGTGGGCGGTGGGTTCGACGACGAGGTGACCCGCCGGTGCGCGAAGCTGACCCGGTCGTGCGACGCGGACACGGTGATGTCGGAGTAGCCGGTGGTGTTGTCCGAGCCGTACTGGCGGTCGTAGTAGTCCACGACCAGGGTGCCGTTGGCGGTGATCGTGGCGCCCTGCCAGAACTGGTCGGTGCTGGCCTGGCGCGGCGCGTCGGTGACCACCGGCAGCAGCCGCGGATCGATCGTCGTGCCGGAGAACGAGCCGCCGCGGTTGGTGGACACGCTGTAGAGGATGTCGTTGTTGCAGCCGCCGGTCTTCACCCCGTCATACAGGTTCAGCCCGTCCGCGGCGAACCCGGCCGGGGTGCAGCCCCGCTGCTCGTTGGAGTTGCGGTTGATGTAGGAGCCGAAGGTCACCACGACCCGGTTCGGGTCAGTCGGGTCGACCGCCCCGACCGGATAGTTGGTCGCCCGGAACACCGAGTTGTGGCTCGAGCCCTTCTCCGGCACGCAAGCCCGGCCCGGGTCCGCGCCGGGGCCCTGGTAGGTGTCACAGTCGGGCAGGTCGTAGTAGTCGGCGACCTTCACCGGCCGGCTGAAGCTTCGCCCACCGTTGGTGGAGCGGGCGATCAACATCTGGTTGCGGTTGTCCTTGCCGGTGACCACGTTGTTGAAGTTGGCGTAGACGACGTACAGCGTGCCGTCGGGCGCGGTGAACGGCTGGGAGAACTGGTTCTGGTTGCACCGCCCCTGCGGAGTGGGCAGGCCGAAGCTGTTGCCACACAGCGCGGTGTCGCCGCTGACCAGCACCGGGGCGGAGAAGCTTTCGCCGTAGTCGTCGGAGTAGGCCTCATAAATGTAGGCCGTGCCGTCCGCGGCGAACGTCGTCCAGGACACATAGATCCGGTCGGCGAAGCGGCTGCCCGGGTGGTTGTCGACGGTCATCTCCGCCTTGTCGATCAGCACATTCCCGGCTCCGGCGATGTCGTTGTGCTCGGCGACCGGCCGGCCCGGGAAGTTGAACGACGCCCCGTCGGTGTGCGTGGAACGGAACAGGAAGAACCCGCTGGACTGGTCCGGGTTCGGGGAGGTGCCGCTGCCACGGTTGAACAGCTGGCAGGACAGGTACGCGTTGCCCTTGGTGTCCCAGGCGACCGTGGTGTCCCCGCCGGCCTGCCAGTACTCGCGGGCCGCCCCGACGAAGTCGCCTCGGGTGAACCCGTTCGGCGTGGTGGTATCCGCCCACGTCTTGCCGCCGTTGAGCGAGTACGAGACGCCGCACGTCCCGTCACCGCGGCGATAGTCGTTGTAGCTCGCGATTAAGTGCGCCGGGTTATTGGGATCGACCGCCGCCCAGGTCTCGTTCTGCGCCTGCCCGCGGCCCTGCAAATCCGAGTCGGACTGGTTGAGGCAGTTCTGATTCACCTTCACGTTGCTGCCCCGCCGCGCCGGGCAGCCGTTCGGGCCCGGCATCTGCGGCACCGTCAGCGCCGGAGCAGGGGCCAGCGGCGCCGCGACCCGCGGCTGGGTCTGTGGCCCAAGTTCGGCGGCCAGCAGGCCCGAGACATGCCGTTTTTGGATCGGGTTCAGACTCTGATAGCCGAACGGCTGCGCGCCGGCATTCGGCGCCCCGACCGTGACCAGGGCCGCGACCGTCAGCGCCCCAGCGCCGAGCAGTGCAGTCACACGACGTCGTGTGTTCCTCATGGGGATCCCCCTACGCGTGGGCGAACTGTGTCGCCGGATGCCGCACGCCGGTCTCGCGCCCTCCTTCCCGCCACGCCGGGTCATCACGGCCACGTCGCGGGCTACCCGAATCGACCAATCCCCAGGCGTCGGCTCCGGCACACCGCACGCTAGACCCACGCACAGGCGGCCCACAAGGCCTGACCAGCGAGCCAGCCCAGCCAGATCGGCGAGACGCTCGCCGGCGCTACGGCTGGACGGTCATCGCGAAGATGTGGATGGACTGCTTGCTCGGCAGGGTCACCCGGGCAACGGTCTTGGTCGTGTCGATGGGGATGGAGTTGTAGAAGACGTCGTAATCGATGCCGTAGTTGGCCGGCCCGCTCGGGGTGTTGCGGTGGTCGGTGACGATCACCGGGGTGGCTCCGTAGCTGCCGGGATCGGCGCAGCACCAGTTCGGGAAGCCGAGCGTGCCGCTCGTGCTCGTGCCGTCGGTGTAGGTGACCCTCACGGTGTCGGTGTCGAAGCCGGCCTCCGAGCCGAGGAAGGCAAGCTTGCTGCCCTGCCCGGCGAGGTTCACCATCACTGCACTGCCCTCGACGTTGTCCGGCGTTCCGGCCGCGGCGGACGGCCAATTGAACGTGGCGCCCTGAGCGGTGATCGTCGCGCCCGGAGACGCACCGGCGGCGGCCAGCGCCTGCGCCGAGTAGCTATCGCCGTCACCGTCGAAGTTGCCTGGCGCCGGGTTGGATTCGTCGGTGATCGCGACATTGTTGAACGCGGCGGCGAGGTTCGGGAACGGCGTGTTCGTCGCGACGCTCAGCTGCCCGGACGTCGTCTCGAGCCGACCGCGCCAGCGATAGGTGGCGGTCGCCGTCAGCGTCTTGGTGACCTTCCCCGGCGGCGGTGCCGTCGAGGTGACCTGGAAGACGGCGGTGCCGGTGCGTCCGGGCTTGATCGGGGCGAAGGTCTGGCTGGCCGGCTGCACCCGCCATCCCGCCGGGACGGCCAACCGCACGGTCGCGTGCTCGACCGCGGTGGTGCCGTAGTCGGCGAGCGTCACCGTCACCGGCGTGGGACGCCCGGCGTGGAATGCCCTGCTCGATAGGGACAGCGTGGCGAGCGGCGCCGATGCCGTGCCGGCGTAGCGGTGCACCCGGTAGATGACCGTGCCGTGCGCCGGGACGTTCGCCGCGATCACTCCCGCCGAGGAGTAGCGCTGCTTGGTGACCAGGTCGGTGAGCTGGTACGGGTACCCGCTCGGCAGCCCGACGTTGGCCGCCGTGGTGCTGATCGTCTGCGCGGTGTCGCCCTTGTTGAACAGCACCACCGACACGTCGCCGTTCGCCAGCGGCTTGGCCAGCACGTCGTAGCCGGTGCCGCTCTGCACGATCGTGCCCTGCGCGCCGAGCTTGTCCTGGTCGACCGCGATAACGTCCTTGTTGCCGACGATGGCCAGTTCGGCGGGCGAAAGCTTGGTCAGGTCGGTCGAGAGCAGCAGCGGCGAAGCCAGCTCGGACCAGAGGGTGAACTGGGTCTGCTCCTCGGTGAGGGTCAGCCCGCCGTTTCCGATCTCCAGCATGTCCGCGTCGTTCCAGTGCCCCGGCCCGGCGTAGGCGGCAAGCCCCGGCGTGTTGTCCTCGCTGTAGTTCTCCAGCACGCTGGGCCAGGCGTCGTAGATGTCCGAGCCGAACCGCCACAGGTTTCCGTGCTTGTAAATCCAGCTCATGATGTAGTCGAAGTCCGGCCCGGAGCAGCAGAAGTACGCCGGCGCGGACTCGCTGAACACGATCGGCCTGCCGGTGTTCAGCAATGCCTGGCTGGCCTGGCTGTACACGATCTCTGCGACCTGGCCCGGCGTCTTGCCCGGGTACTGGTCCAGCGGCTGGTAGCAGTAGTCCAGCTTCAGGTAGTCCACCCCCCAGGACGCGTACAGGTCGGCGTCCTGCTGGAAGTGGCCGTAGCTGCCGGCCGCGCCCTGACAGGTGTAATAGCCGGCGTCCTCGTAGATGCCGAACTTCAGCCCCTTGCTGTGGATGTAGTCGCCGAGCCACTTCAGCCCGTGCGGGAACCGGGTCGGGTCGACCTGCAGATTGCCGTTCGCGTCGCGGGTCTTCTGCATCCAGCAGTCGTCGATGTTGACGTAGTTGTAGCCGAGCTTGTCCAGGCCGAGATTGACGATCGCGTCCGCGGTCTTGGTGAACAGCGTCTCGTTCATGTCGCTGTTGCACTCGAATCCCGCCCAGTCGTTGAACCCCATCGGCGGCGTCAACGCCAACCCGTTGTAGGACGGTGCTTTGTTCACTGCGGGCCGGACGGGCGCCGCGGGCTTGGCGGACGCCGCAGCCGCCGGCACGGCGGCGGCGACCATCCCGGCGACGAGCGACGCGCCGGCGAGGGCCGCGAACAGCCGAGCAGGGCGGAGGCTCCAGGACATGAGCGGCTCCTCGTTTGGGGGTTACCCAGTGACCGTAGAACCGGCACGCTCTGCGCACAAGAGCATGAACCGAGAAACTTTCCATCAGATTCGAGCAGTAGCGCTCGCGGGCCCGTCAGGTGGTTGGCCGATTGGCGGTGACGCAGAACGGCAGCCCGACCGGGTCGCGCAGTGCGAGGAAGCCGTTGCCCGGCCGGAGCAGCTCTGCGCCGAGCGCTGCGACGCGCGAGACTTCGGCGGCGAGGTCGTCGGTGCCCAGGTCGAGGTGCGCGCGAGCCTGCGTGGCAGTGTCGTCGCTGCCCCCACCAGTCGGCTGCGGTGCCCGTCCTGCCAGGTCACCGCGGCCGGCCGCTCGTGCGGCGCGGACCCCCCGCACACGCAGAACGGCAAGCCGGCCGGCGAACTGAGCATCTGCCACCCGTCGCCGCGATAGCCACGCGTCGCGCCGAGCTCTTCCAACCGCGCCGTGTCGCGTTCCACATCACCGAGCAGGTCGAGATGGATGCGCGGCGGCCCGCCGATCGTCTGAACGTGTAGGTAGGGCCTGCCGCGCGGCGGCATGAGCGAGACGAACTCCGGATTCCCGGGCCACTCACCACTCGGCGGCCAGCCGGTCACCGCTGACCAGAATGCGCGCGCAGCCTCGACGCAGTCGACCGGTACATCGATGAACGCGTGCATCCACGATGCAGGCAGCGGCATAACCGAGAGGATGCCACGCTCCCCGCGCGTCGGCCCGTCAGGTGAACGGGCCGACGGTGACGCCGGCCGCCTCGAGACCGTCCCGGATGCGGTGGGCGAGCTTCGCCGCGCCAGGCGTGTCGCTGTGCACGCACATCGACACGGCGTCCACCTTGATGCGGGTGCCGTCGATTGCGACGAGAGTGCCTTCCGCGGCCATCTCGACGGCTCTGGCGACGACGGTGTCCTCGTCGGAGAGGACCGCGCCCGGTTGGCGACGCGACACGAGGCGGCCGTCGGGCGTGTACGCGCGATCGGCGAAGCATTCGGTGAGCGGCGTTACCCCGGCAGCGCGAGCAGCGTCGATCAGTTCGGATCCTGGCAGGGTGAGGATGGGCAGGGACCGGTCGTAGGTGCGTACCGCGGCGACGACCGCCTCGGCGGTGGGGCGGTGGACGGCCATGGTGTTGTACAGCGCGCCGTGTGGTTTCACGTAACGGACGCTGGTGCCGCAGGCCCGGGCGACACCGGCCAGGGCGCCGAGTTGGTAGATCACGTCGGCGGTGATCTCGGCTGGGCTGGCGTCGAGCGCGCGGCGGCCGAAGCCGACCAGGTCGCGGTAAGACACGTGTCCGCCGATGTGCACGTCTCGGCGGGCCGCAGCTTGCACGGTGCTGGTCATGATCTGCGGGTCACCGGCGTGGAACCCGCACGCGATATTCGCGCTTGTCACCACTTCCAGGAGGGCATCGTCGTCGCCGAGACGGTAGATGCCGAAGCCCTCACCCATATCGCTGTTGAGATCCATCGCCTCGTCCGAACGATTCGAGCGGCTGGTGTAGATGACCGTAGTGCTTGTTCAACAAGCCTTCAAGATGCTTGTTGAGCGATAGTCTGTCGCTCGATGCATAATGAGCGGATCACTCATCGACCCAGGGGCTCCAGGGTGAACATCGACGCCGAGCTGGTCCTGCCCGACCGCACCAGCACGGCCGAGCGGGTGGCCAATCTGCTCCGCGAGCGGATCATCGTCGGATACTTCCCACCAGGAACCCGCCTCTCCGAAGAGGAGCTCGGCGGTGCGCTCGGCATCTCCCGCAACACCCTGCGCGAAGCGTTCCGGCTGCTGTGCCACGAGCGGCTTGCGGTGCATGAGCTCAACCGCGGTGTCTTCGTGCGAATCCCGACCATTGACGACATCGTCGATCTCTATCAGCTGCGCCGGATTGTGGAGTGCGCCGCAGTCGGCCAAACCCGGCGCCCTCGGCCAGACGTGATCGCTGCCGTGTCGGCCGCCGTAAGCGAAGGAGAGGATGCCGCGCGCCAGGAACAGTGGGCCGACGTCGGCACAGCAGACCTGAAGTTCCATCAGGCGCTCGCCGCCCTCGCCGGCAGCGCCCGTGTCGACGACCTCATCCGCGGCGTACTGGCCGAGCTGCGGCTCGTCTTCCACCTCATGGCGAGCCCGCGCGAGTTCCACGAGCCCTACCTGGTCCGCAACCGAGAGATCGCCGGGCTGGTCGAGGCGGGTGACCGGCGCGCAGCCGAGCGGGCGCTGCGCAGCTACCTCGACGACGCGGAACGACAACTCGTCTCCGCCTACGGTCGCCAAGCTTCCGACCGCGACCGGCCAGCCAGCGAGGGCATCGCATCGCTCGCCGAACGTCCCGCGCCGCCCCTCAGCCGCCCGGCCACGCGGACCAGCGATGCGCGCGCGCCGGCCCGGTGATCTTGCCGCCGCGGCGCACCACGATGCCACCGCGCCGGTACGCGTGCTCCGCTACGGCGAGCGAGCGCTCCTTCTAGAGGTCGACGATCACCTCGGCGCGCTTGCCCTCTACGACGACCTTCGCAGAGATCCGATGGACGGAGTCATCGATCTCGTTCCGGCCGCGCGCACGCTGCTCGTCACCTTCGTCGACGAACCGAGCGCCAAGTCCGCTGCGGGTTCCTTGGCCGCCCGGACGGTCGCCGCAGGGTCGCTCGCCGTCGGGCCGGCCATCGCGATCCCGGTCACCTACGACGGCCCTGACCTGGCCAGCGTCGCCCGGCGCACAGGGCTCACCGTCGACGAAGTCATCAGCAAGCACGCAACCGGCGAGTACCTCGCCGCCTTCGTCGGATTCGCTCCAGGCTTCGCCTACCTGACCGGACTCGACCCAGTGCTGCACGTGCCCCGCCGCTCGGAGCCCCGCCCGAAGGTTCCCCGCGGCTCGGTCGCGATTGCGGGCGAATACACCGCCGTGTACCCGAGCGACTCGCCCGGCGGATGGCAGATCATCGGCCACACGACCCTGCGCATGTGGGACCTCGGCCGGCAACCACCGGCGCTGCTGCAGCCCGGCGCCCGAGTCTGCTTCAAGCGAGTGGACCCTTGACCACTCGCGCGTCGGTCCGGGTCCTGGCACCCGGCCCGTTGACGACGATCCAGGATCTGGGGCGCCCCGGTCTGGCTCACCTCGGCGTCGGGCACTCCGGTGCCTGCGATCAGCCCGCACATCGCCTCGCCAACCGGATCGTCGGCAATCGCGAGTCCGCCGCGACCCTCGAGATCACTGTCGGCGGGCTCGCCGTCCGGTTCAGCCACCCGACGTGGATGGCGCTCGCCGGGGCGCCTGCCCCACTGACGCTCGCGGGGCGCGCCCAGTCATTCTTCTGCCCACTGTTCGGCCCCGCGGGAAGCGAATTGCGCGTGGGTTGGTCGACAACAGGCGCCCGCAGTTACCTGGCGGTTCGCGGGGGCATCGACGTAGCGCGTGTGCTCGGATCCCGTTCCACTGATCTTCTGACCCGCCTGGGGCCCGCGGCCCTCCGGTCGGGCACCGTGCTCCCCGTCGGGGACGAGATTGACGGCCCGATTCCTGCCATCGACCTTGTACCGACACAGCCGATCGACAGCGACGCCATCCTCAACGCACTCCCCGCCCCCCGGCCCGAGCTCTTCACGGCCGGTGCCCTTGACCTGCTCGGACGAGCCACCTGGTCGGTCAGCACGGACAGTGATCGCGCTGGGATTCGGCTCGACGGGCCGAGACTGCACCGTGCCGGTGACACGGAGCTGCCGAGCGAGGGTGTCGTCACCGGCGCGATCCAGGTCCCACCGTCCGGACGGCCCATCGTCTTGCTCACCGATCACCCGGTCACCGGCGGATATCCGGTCATCGCGATTCTCCGACACGCCTCGTTACCGACTGCCGCGCAGCTGCGCGTCGGACAGCAGCTTCGCTTCCGACTGACTCGGTCTCAATCGAACTATTGACGGATCGCTCGACGAGCGTCATCGGTATCAACGCGCTCGGGATGGCCTCCTTCAGCGCAATGCATCCACGGCTTGGGGGTAAGCAATGACCACTGTCCACACTCCGGCGCTCGACCGGCCGCTGCTCGATTCGATCGCCCGGCGCATCCGGTCGGGTCAGCTGTCGACCCCGGCACCGGTTGCCGCGCCGGACGAGCACCGGGCGGATCTGCCGTCCCAGCCGACCGTTGCCAACCGCAGCAACTTCTCGCAGCAGCGCCTCGACAATGCCGTCCTCGACACCGCCGCATTCCTCGTTCCACTGCAGGTTCTCCCGCTGCCGGTGATGTCCGAGGGAGTCGACGAGCCGCCGGGCACACCCGACACCGAGGGCGACATCTTCACCCAGCAGCTCTCGCCCGGCGGGGTCGACTACTACGCCGACCTGCTGCAGCGCCCCGACAAGACTGGCCTCCCGGACCGGCGGTGGTGGCTGCACACCTGGGTCGACACCGCGTCATTCCCCGCCGCACCCGAGGCGGGACGGCTCTTTTTCAAATTCAGCGTCGAAATCGACTTCCTCTGCCTCACGCCGGGCGCACAGACCCGGGGCGTGTTCGCCTTCACCACGCTGCAGAGCACGAACTACCTCGACATCCGCTGGCCGCTGCAAATCTCGCAATTCACCGCGCTGCAGCAAACCGCGCGGGTGGACCTGACCGGCTCGATCCCGGCCACCGTAGGTCAGCAGCTCGATCTGCACCTCACCTACGGCATGCTGCTCGTCGCCGGCAACGGAGAGTTCGAATCCCAAGGCAGCTTTGCCACCCACCGGACCGTGCCCGAGCCCACTCCGGCCGACTACGGGCTGATCGAATACCGGTTCATCCCCGACTGGTGGATCACGAGCGTCAACCGCCTGAGCGGCCTGCTCACCGATTACGCCTGACCGCACCATCGGACCCTGGCAAGCCCTCGCGACCGGTGACTCAGCTCGCCTGGCGGTACTGGTCGACGATCGCGGCGCGGAGTGCCGACGCCGGTGCATCGAGCGCCGACAGGATGGGCGGGACGAGTCCGCGGTTCGTCTCGAGCACGCCGAGCGCGAGGTGCTCTACCCCGATATGGGAGTCACGCCGTGCTACGGCTTCGCGCAGACTCTGCGCCAGCACCTGCTTGGCCGCCGGTGTGAACGGCAGGTGGCCGGTTGGCAGCGCACCCGGCGCCTGGTAGCGACCGGTCGCCGGCGCCGGACGCGTCGCCGCCAATGCGACCGGCCCGGCGGCATGGCGCCGTCGGCGCCAGCGACGGAGGAACCGGTGCGGCAACCGGCGCCCGGGGTGGCAGCGATGGCTGATCTGCCCGGCGCGGGTGAGCACATCCGGTGCGAACGAGGTCTCGATCCGGGCGCGCACGGCATCGAGATCTACCCCGATGCTCGCGAGTGCCTCGCGATCCAAGTCGGCGAACAGGCCGGCTCCGGCACCGAGTCCGACGCGACGCACGATCTGCTCCTCGACCGCCTCCGGCGTCAGACCGTACCCGCGCAGCACCGCGCCGGCTGGCGCCTCGCTCGACACCAGCGCGAGCAAGACGTGCTCACAGCCGATGAAACGATGCCCGAGGCGCCGGGCGTGCTGCTGGGCATGGATCACCGCGGTGCGCGCCTCGGCGGTGAACTGCTCGAACATCACCGCCTCCCGATCCGCCGGCCGTACTTGCGATGCACCGTCTGCTTGCTGACGCCCAGCCGCTGCGCGATCTCCTGCCATGACCAGCCGGCGTCGCGGGCCCGCTCGACTTGCAGGATCTCCAACCGTTCGGTGAGCGCGCGTAACGCCGCCACCGCGCGAAGCCCCACGTCCGGGTCATGGTTCGCCGCGCCCTCGGCAATTTCGATCGTCGTCTCCACGGCCGTCAGCATATGCTGACTGATCAGCAGCTGTCAACATATGCTGACGATCCCGGAGTTAGGCTACCGCGCGGGATCAGGCACTGAGTCCAATCGCCGTCCGGCGATGGCCTCGGCGAGGACGAGGTCCTCCCACGACATGCCGGTGCTCTTGAACACCACGGTACGGCCCGGGTCGATCATGTGGTCGCCGCGGATCACATCGGCCATCGGGATGAGGTCGTCGGCTTGCAGCTGACCCTCCTCGATCGCCATTATCACCTCGCCGGCTTCCCTGAGCGCCGTGTCGACGTCCTCGACGATGACGTCGGCGGTGCCCATGAGGCGGCCGTCAAGTTCGCGAGCCGCGGGTTCGTGGGAGCCGACGGCGATCACTACCGATCCCTTGGCAAGATGTCGCGAGTCGAACAGCGGGGTGCGCGCGGTGCTCGCGCAGACAAGCACGTCGGCAGTTTCGAGAACGTCGTTCACCGTCGGATCGTCGCAGCCGAGCACCACCGCACCCTGCGGCAGCTCCTCCCGCACGCGTTCGAAATGCCGCACCACAAAGGTGACGCGGCCGAGGGCGACCTGCTGGCAGCCGGCCAGCGCAGCGACGTGCCCGATTGCCTGCGGGCCGGCGCCGAAACCGACGACGTTGACCGGCCGGGCAAATCTGCGCAGTGCCGGCGCGGTAGCCGCGATCGAGACTGCCGGAGTTCGCAGGTTGGTCAGCGTGGTTCCGTCGAGGATCGCACGCAGCCGCAGGGTTTCCGCGTCGAACAGCAGGTACACGGCCTGAATACGTGACAGTCCGATCGCCGGATTGTCCGGCGCGATGGTCACCGCCTTGACACCGACCGAGCTCGCGGACTGCGACGGCATCAACAACAGCTGGCCGTTACTGACGTCGACGATGCTGCGTTGCGGGTCGTCGCCGGGCTCGAAACCTGCCTGGATCGTCTGGGTGATGACCTGTGCCGCCGCGGCCCGCGACAGGATCCGCTCGATGTCGGCCGACCCGAGGATCAGCACATCCCGCATGGCCTCACCATTGGAACGACGGTCACCCTTCAGAGTGCGCCAGCACGGATCTGGATCCGGCGGTCCGCTCGATGCTATCCGCGGTCGCGGAGTTTGCGGGCGACGTCAGCCGGGGAACCCATCGCACATGGCGAGCGTGAAAGGGATGCCCCGCCCGCTCGCCATCACCGTCAACGCGGCGACGGTCCTGCTCGTGGCCATCGGGGCGATCGCGCTGTCGCTGTGGATAACGCCGATGCAGAAGGTGTCCGCCGCGGGGCAGACGATTCGGGTTGGCGTGACCGCGCCGACGTGGGATCTGTCCGGGCCGGGCGAGCTCGACCTGTTCGGCCAGCGGATCCCTACGACTATCGACTTCGCCGGTCCGGTTCGTCCTCGCTTGGCGCTGACCCGGATCACCTTGACCGAACAGCTCAACCAGTTCGCGGCAAGCGGGCCGGACGCTGTCGCGAAGTCACTGCAGCATGCGCTGGTCAGCGGCTGGGAGCACTTCTTCGCCTGGCAGATCGTGATCGTCGGGCTGACCGCGATCGTGCTGTTCGGCGCGCTTGCCGGCTGGCTGCGCCGCGGCCGCTGGCGCAGCGTGCGGCTGATCGCTCTTGGAGTGGTCGTGGCCGAGGCGGTCAATGTGGGCGCGATCATGATCACGGCCTACACCGCTCCCAGCAAGCTGTCGAAGGTCAGCTCGCTGCAGGCGCTCGTCGGCGGCGCGCCGCCGCCGCAAATCCCCGGGCAGCCCAGTCCCGGCGACGCGCAGATCCGCAACGTCGTCGTCGTAGGCGACTCCACCGCCGCCGGCGAGGGAAACCGACCCGTTGTCGGAGGCAACGCCATCGACCGGGCCTGTCAGCGCAGCCAGGACGCGTTCGCCCCAGATCTTGCCCGGGCGAACAGCTGGCACGTCACCAACCTGGCCTGCGCGGGAGCAACGATCCGTGCCGGACTACTCGGGCCGCAGCAGGTCGGCAGCCACTCCATTCCTCCCCAGCTCGACGCTGCCGCCGTCAAAAAAACCGACTTGATCATCATCAGCATCGGCGCGAACGACCTGCACTGGTCGGCGCTGCTGCGCCTTTGCGCCGTCTCGCGCGACTGCTCCAACCAGGCCGAGGCGGCCTACTTCCAGCAACAGCTCGCCGGATTCAGTCGCGACCTACTGCAGCTGCTCTCGCAACTGCAGCTGCTGGACACGCATCCCGCGGTGATCGTCAACCAGTATTACGACCCGTTCCCGGACGACATCAGCTGCTTGACCAGCCACGGGCTCACCGACTCGAAGAAGCACTCGCTCGAGGCCGACCTCGGCGCGCTGAACGAGATCCTCCGCAAGGGCGCTACTGCGGCCGGTTTCCGCACCGCGAGCCCGGACTTCACCGGACACGGGCTGTGCAGCCACCAGCCCTACGTCCAAGGCCTCAACGCCAAGGCGCCGTTCCATCCCACGGCCAGTGGCGAACTCGCGATCGCACTCGCCGACGAACGGGCGCTGCATTCCCAGACCGCGCCGCAGACCGGGTCCTAATCCGGGCGAAAGTGCGCTTGCAGTCAGTGTTGATGCGAGCGCTGCTCGGCCTCGGCGGCGGCGGCCTCGGCGCGGGCTTTCTCCGCCTGGGCCTCGCGTCCGGCGACCTCGCGCTCGGCGTCTGCCTTGTCCTGCTGGGCCTGCCCTTCGCGCTTCAGCGACTGGTTGTCGGTGAGGGCACCCGTTGCTTCCTTCAGCTTGCCCTTGACATCCTCGACGGCACCTTTCGCGCCGGCCTCGGGTCCGGTGTCAGGCATGACGTGCTCCCTTGCGATCGTGTCGAGATAGCGGTTCGTGCCGAGTTAGGGCGTACCCGGCAGGCCGCCGGTCCATGCGGGGCGGCGACGGCCCGGCGTCGGTCTTACTGCGACGCTGACCGCGATGCCATCTTGGGCGACAGCGGCAGCTCGACGAACTGGTCGTGCGCCGGCACCCAGCGGCAGTCACCGTCGGCGTAGACGACGGCTTGCCCGAGCATCGGCAGCGTCAGCGGCCGCCAGGCCGAGTTCGGGTCGGTGCTGGCCGTCGGCACGAGGCTCAGCGCGAGACTTCCGCTGAGCCGGCCGCCGAGCAGCTCGAACATGTCCTTCGGGATCGCCCACACCACGCCGTGCATCACGCCGTGGCCTGCGGTGGCCGCAACGGTGATCCGCTCCACGTACCATTCGAAGCCCTTCACGCCCTGCGGGACGTTGCCGACCTCCAGCTTCGACACCGCCGAGAGGACCGGCGCCATCCCGGCGGCCACCGTGCCCACCCCGGGCACCACGCCGAGCATCGAGGCGACATGTCCGGCCCCGTCGATGATCGGCTGCATCCGCTGCCAGTCCGCCGCCGCCTTCTCCGTCCAGTCCGCCTGATGCATCACCGGGCTGAGGTACTTGGTGCTCGCCAGTATCTCGTGCGTGCGCCAGCCGCCGGACACCGGAAAGTAGAGGTACACCCGCGCCGCGATCTCGTCGAGCCGGTCCCAGAGCATGTCCCGCGCGCGCCCCTCGGACAGATGCCGGTGCTCAGGCTTGGTACCACCGTGACCGAGCGTCCACCAGTACTCGTAGATCGGCGTAGGCGTGCTCGTTACCGCGTCCGACCGGCCCGCCGGAATTACTTCGGCGTGCGACATATCCAGCAGGGGCTCCGACTCTCCGAACACCTCGAGGCAGAACGGGTGCTCGTCCTGATCCCACGTGTCGAGCTCAGCGGGAAACGACGCCAAGGTGATCATCGACCCATCATGGCCGCCCACCCCGCGTGAGCACCAGACACTCAGCTGCAGCTGGCGGGGTTGTTCCTTCGCTTGGGTCCTGTCCGCCGCGCGAAGCTGGAGGAGCTGGCGATGCCGATGACGCCCGAGGAGTTCTGTGCGCGCGCTCTCGCGGCCGCGGATGACGAGGGGCGGCTGCCGCTCTGACGTATGACGTACTGGGAGATCTTCCCGTTCGAGCGGGACGGGCTGCGGGTTGTGCCGCTCGAAGCACCGCCGGTTCCCGAGCCGCGCCATGCCTGCTGCCGTGATCATGGGGTTCATCCAGGAATCCTGCACAAAACCCATGATCACGGCACACGTGGGCCGTTAGTCGGGCATCGAGTGGTTCGGGTGAACGCTCGCGCGCAGATTGGCGGCGACGGCCTCCGGCGGGGGCATCGCCGCGATCTGCTCGGCTACCACGACGCTGGCGGCTCGGACATCCGGATCGGTCAACAAGTTCCGCACGACGGTCCGCATGACTTCGGCACTGATCTCGTGCGGCAGCAGCGTGCGGCCGGCCCCGCTGCAGGCGAGCAAGTCGGGCATTACGGAAGTTGTCGGCCGCCTGGGGAAGGGCGAGTTGTGGGATGCCGTGCGCCAGCGCGCCGAGCATCGTGCCCCCGCCCGCGTGGTGGATGACCAGCGAGCAATCCGGGAGGATCTCCTGCTGCGGCCGGTAGCGCTCGACCGCCGTATTGGTCGGGAGTGGCCCGAGGTCCCCAGGGTGGAGCGCGCCGGTCGTGACGAAGAGCCGCAGCGGTTCGTCGGCCAGCGCAGCGATCACCGTCCTCACCAGATCCGCGTTTGCCCACAGCGTGCCCAGCGTGAAATAGACGAGCGGCGGTGACTGTGGGATGCGCTGCCGGATCGGCAAGGCGGTCGGCCGCGCGCGCAGCGACGAGTCGGCGAAGCCTGCCGCGTCCGAGTCGAGGTTCGGCGGGAAGATCGCCACCGTCGGTCCGCGGTGCAGGCCCGCGCCATGGGGAACGTCCACCCCGAAGCTTCGCCACAACGGCGAAATCGCGTCGGTGACGAGTTGCTGCAACTCCGCGTCCGGCAAGGCGCCGATCGCATGGTGCACGCTGGGGACGCCGAGCAGTTCGGCGACCAACGGGCCGCAGAACGCCATGCTGTCGAAGAGGACGGCGTCGGGGCGCTGCTCCCGGGCGACCGCGAGGACGTCGTCGACCATGTCCGCTGCACCGATCTCCGCGAACAGGCGCGGGCCGAAGTACGCCGGGATGCGCTGCGGCGGGAGACCGTCGCCTGGCGTGCCCCGGGTGCGCGCGGCCAGCTGGCCGAACCAGGCGTCGAGGCCGTTTCCCGCCACCCGGAACTGCGCCCCGGCATCGACGACGGTGCCCTCGACCGCCTTCCCCGACGCGACGACCACCGCGTCGCCCTGACCCCGCAGGGCGGCGATCAACGGCCGAAGCGGGCCGATATGCCCTGCCTGCGGCACGCAGGTCACCAGCCATCGCACGCCCAGAGCGTGCCACGACCGACGGCGCCGCGGAATGCTCGCCTAGCGTGAGGCCTGTGGAGCACCACCATGAATCGGACGATGCCGCGGTGGCCGAACTGCTCGATCTCGATGGCGAGGTACTCGGTTCGTACTGGACGGACGCCATCTCGTGGGTCCGGCAGGCGGCTGCGAACGCCGAGCCGCGACGCATTCTCGACCTGGGAGCCGGCACCGGCGTCGGGACCGTCGAGCTGGCGCGACACTTCGTCGACGCGCAGATCATCGCGATGGACGCCTCCGAAGAGATGCTCGGGCGGATCCGAGCCAAGGCGGACGATCTGCGGCTGACGCATCGGGTCCGGACTGTCCAGGCGGACCTCGACGCCGACTGGCCGGCTCTCGATGCCGTCGACGTGACCTGGGCGTCCATGTCGCTGCACCACCTTGCCGATCCCGACCGGGTAGTCCGCGACGTGTTCGCCACGACCCGACCCGGCGGGGTGCTGGCGGTCGCCGAGATCAGCGAACCGCTGCGCTTCCTGCCGCACGACCTCGGATTCGGCCAGCCCGGTCTGGAAGCACGCCTATCCGACGTGCGCAGCGAGGCGCACGCACACGCCCTGCCCGACCTCGGCTCGCACTGGTCACCGCGGCTCGCCGCGGCCGGCTTCACGGTGCTGAGCGAGCGCGACTTCGTCATCGACCTCCAGCCCCCGCCGCAGTCCCCCGCCGCCCGTTACGCGCAACGCTGGCTGCGGCGACTGGCGCCGGGACTCGCCCACCAACTGACCGACGACGACCTGCAGGCACTCGCGGTGCTGCTTGACGGACAGGGACCCGACTCCGTGCAGCGGCGCGGCGACCTGCACGTCCACGGAACCAGGACGGTCACGCTCGCCCGGCGCCCCTGACCGGGGTTGGATGATGTGAGCCACGACCGAGAGGGGCGGGGATATGGCGTCGGTGAGCGTCCGCTACGTCGTCGACGATGTCGACGCGGCGATCGCCTTTTACTGCATCCATCTGGGCTTCCGGGAGCAGATTCACCCGGCGCCGAGCTTCGCCATGCTGACCCGCGGCGAGCTGCGCCTCGTGTTGAGCGCTCCCGGCGGCGGCCCCGGCGGTGGGCAGCCCATGCCGGACGGGACGCTGCCCGAACCGGGCGGCTGGAACCGGTTCGCGATCGAGGTCGACGATCTGGAGCGGACGGTGCGCGACCTGCGCGCGGCCGGGGTGCGCTTGCGCAACGATGTCGTCACAGGCGTCGGCGGCAAGCAGATCCTGGTCGAGGATCCGTCGGGCAATCCGGTCGAGCTCTTCGAGCCGACTCACCCGGAGGCCCGGCTCGGCAACCGCGCCGAGAGTTACCAGATGCGCCCGATCGGCTGGGTCGAGTCCACCCTCGTCGACGTCGCCGACGCGCCGAACCAGGGCCCGCAGGGCGCTCCGGATGCCTGGCTGGTACTCGATCCGGACGTCCGCGAGGGTGCCCGTGACCTGCAGGTCGGCGACGAGATCCTCGTGCTGACCTGGTTGCATCAGGCCCGGCGTGACGAGCTGGCCACCCAGCCCGGCGACGAGCCGACCGGACCCGAACGGGGCGTGTTCAGCACCCGCTCGCCGGCCCGGCCGAACCCGGTGGGGCTGCACCGCGTCTGCGTGCTGGCCGTCCAAGACGGCCGGCTGCGGGTCGGGCCGCTGGAAGCCATCGACGGCACGCCTCTGGTCGACATCAAGCCGGTCATCCGCCCGGACGAACGCTGACCCGGTCAGACGCTGCGCCAGTCGTCGGCGGGGATGTGTGAGCCGGCTTGCGGGCCCATCTGCAGCATCCCGCCATCGACGGACCAGCTCGCGCCGGTGACGTAGGAGGCCTGCGGTGACGCCAGGAATGCGATCACGGCGGCCACCTCGCGGGCGTCGCCTGGCCGGCCGAGCGGCACGCCCGGACGGTGCGTGCCATGTGGATCCTGGTCTTCCTGACCGGTCATCGGGGTAGCGATCTCGCCGGGAGCGACGCAGTTGGCGGTGATGCCGTACTGGCCCAGCTCGAGTGCAAGGGTCTTGATCAGCCCGCCGAGGCCATGCTTGGCGGCGTCATAGGCCGCCGAGCCCACCCGGGGCTGGTGCTCGTGCACGCTGGTGACCGCGATGATCCGGCCGCCGGCGCCGGCGGTGACCATGCGCCGGGCCGCGCGCTGGATGCAGACGAACGCCCCGTCCAGGTCGGTAGCGAGCACATGCCGCCACTGCTCGATAGTCGTTTCGAGCGCCAGGGTGCTCGACCCGGTACCCGCATTGTTGACGAACACGTCGACGCCGCCGAGGCGGTCGGCAAGCTCGTCGATCACGTCGCCGCACCGGTCGAGCGCTGCGGTGTCCAGTTGCGCCAGGTGCGCGGTACGGCCGGTCTGGCGGACCTCCGCCGCGGCCTCCTCCGCGCCGGCCTGGTCGGAATGCCAGGTGATCCCGATGTCCATCCCCGCCGTGGCCAGCGCCACCGCAGTGGCACGCCCGATCCCCGAGTCCGAGGCGGTGACGATCGCGCGACGCGGTTGGAAGGCCATGGCAGTGCTATTCCCGCCGTCCGCCACCGTCACACGGCAGTTTGCGGGCAAGCGCTGCGGTTAGGTCGTCTGCGAGGGCGGGAAGGCTGTCGGGGTGGTCGGGGTGGATGCGCCGGCCACCCCACTCGCTGACTGGAGCACCCGATGTCTGACATCACACAGGGCCGGCCCTTCGCCGTGGTAACCGGAGCCTCGAGCGGCATCGGCTTGGAGTTGGCCAGGCAGTTCGCCGAGCACGGCTTCGACCTGCTGATCAACGCCGAGGACGACGGGATCCACACCGCCGCGGGCAGCCTGCGATCCGACTCAGCGCAGGTGCAGCCCGTCCAGGCCGATCTGCGGACCTACGACGGAGTGGAGCAGCTCTACGCTGCGATCACCGCCACCGGCCGGCCGGTCGACGCGGCCGCGCTCAATGCCGGGGTAGGGCAGGGCGGGGCGTTCATCGATACCGATTTCACCGACGACATGGAGATCATCGACCTCAACGTCCGCTCGACCGTTCACCTCGCCAAGCGCCTGCTCATCGACATGGCCGCGAGGAACGGCGGCAAGATCCTCTTCACGTCGTCGATCGCGTCCACGATGCCGGGTTCGTTCCAGGCGGTCTACAACGCCTCGAAGTCATTCGTGCAGTCCTTCGCCGAGGCGTTGCAGGACGAGCTGAAAGACACCGACATCACCATCACCTCGCTCATGCCGGGTCCGACCGACACCGCGTTCTTCGAGCGGGCCGGCATGTCCGAAAACACCAAGGTCGGGCAGCAGAAGAAGGACGACCCTCGGCAGGTCGCCGAGCAGGGCTTCGAGGCCCTGATGTCGGACCGCGGTAAGATCGTTGCCGGATCGGCGAAGACCAAGGCGCAGGGCGCGGTCAACAAGGTGCTGCCGGACAAGGCCAAAGCCGCCGCCCACCGCCGGATGGCAGAGCCGCAGTCCGACGACGAGTGAGCATCCGGCGGTGAGGGGGACGACGTATGACCGGCGAATTCGTCGAACGCCTACGCGCCCGTGACCGCCTGGTCGGTTATTGGGTCTCCTCGGACAACCCGCCGGCGACGGAGCGAATCGCCTCGACCGGATACGACTACGTGTGCCTGGACATCCAGCACGGTCTGATCGACTACGCCGGCGCGCTCGCCGGGGTCATGGCGGCCGAACTCGGCGGCTCGACCGGCGTGATCCGCGTCCCGTCGAACGACACGGCCTGGATCTGCAAGGCGCTCGACACCGGCGCGCGCGCGGTGATCGTCCCCCTGGTCGAGAGCAGCGAGGAGGCGACGCGTGCGGCCCGGGCCTGCCGATACCCACCAGCGGGGATCCGCAGCTACGGGCCGACCCGGGCGGCGCTGCGCATCGGCACGTCCCCGCAGGAGACCAACGACCGGGTCGCCTGCATCGTGATGATCGAAACCGCGGCCGGGCTGGCCCATGCGTCGGAGATCGGTACGACACCCGGCGTCGACGCGCTCTACATCGGCCCGTCCGACCTGTCGATCGCGGTCGGCGGCGGCACCCCGCAGTACGGGTGGGAGCTGCCCGCCTTCCACGACGCCGTGACAACCATCCAGACGGCCGCGCATGACGCCGGAAAGCCGTGCGGCCTGCACGTCACGGACGGCGCTGCGGCCGCGCGCGCATTCGACGACGGGTTCGACTTCGTCTCGATCAGCCACGACCTGAACCACATCCTGAGCTTTGCCCGCGGCGCGCTGGAGCAGGCCCGCGCCGCGATCAGCTCCTAACCGGCTCTGGCAGTCGCGCCCGCACGTCGAACTACGACCGAGCCGGTAGTCCGCCGAGGAAGTCGATCAATCCGGCGAAGTAGGTCTCCTGATCGTCGTACATGGCCAGGTGACTTCCCTGCGGGCAGTACAGGTAGCGACCGCGTGGCAGCAGTCCGGCCATCATCTGCATGTGCGCCGGGTCCATGGTGTCGTGGCGGGCGCCGATCACCAGCGCGGGCACCTCGATCCGCGCCAGATCGGCTACCCGGTCCCACCGGGCGAGCTTGGCGTCCGGGCTCATGCCCAGCTCGCTCGGGCCCTGCATCGGCACGTAGATCTTCGAGTTGATGTGCGCGAAGCCGCGCTGCACCGGATCCGGCCAGTCGGCGGCGGGCATGCGCAGCGTGTGACGCTCATAGAAGTGCGGAACCAACAGCTGCATATAGCGCGGGTTCTCGGTGTCGCCGGCGGTCTCGAGGGCCTTGATCTCGGCCAGCACCTGCTGGTCCATCGCCGGCATGAGAACTTCTTCCGCGTAGGCCGTATACGTCGGCGCGCTCGCCATCATGTTGGAAATGACCAGGCCGCGCAGCTGCTCCTGGTGCGCCACGGCGTACTCGATGGCGAGTATCCCGCCCCACGACTGTCCATAGAGCACGAAGTTCGAGCGGTCGAGTCGCAGGGCCTGGCGGACCTGCTCGACCTCGTCCACGAAGCGGTCCAGCTCCCACAAGGCCGGCTCGTCGGGCTGGTCGCTGAAGCCCGAGCCGAGCTGGTCGTAGTAGTAATACTCGATTCCCGCGGCCGGAAGGTAGCTGTCGCAGGCCTCCAGGTACTCGTGCGTCGAGCCGGGACCGCCGTGCAGCAGCAGCACCTTCAGGTCGGGGTTGTTGCCGACCCGCTTGGTCCACACGCTGAACCGGCCGGCAGGTGTGTCGACGGGAATGCGGCGCGCTCCGCCGCCCAACCGATCGTCGCGACCGGAGTAGTCGAGATAGCCGTCAGCCATGGTCGATCCTGCCCTTCGAGAGGCACCGCGATCCCCGTCGCCGCCACATGGTCTCACCCGCCGGCCACGTAGACTCCCGTCACCGACGGAGGAGTGGGCACTGGTGCGAACTCCGGTGAGTGGTCTGGATCAGGTGCTGTCCGCCGAGGGATGGCCGTATGCGTCGAGCCTGCCGAAGCGAGCCGACGACCCAGGCCGCTTCCACGCGCTGTTCGGCCGGGACTCGCTGATCACTGCTTTGCAGCTACTGCCCGTTAGGCCCGACGTGGCCGCGGCGACGCTGCGCGAGCTGGCGGCCCGGCAGGGACGGCGCGAGGACCCGGTGACGCTGGAGCAGCCCGGCAAGATCGGCCACGAGTTCCGGGACGAGACCCCGCCGAGCTTTCGCGCCACCGGCTGGCCCGACGAGAGACCGTTCGCGTTCTACGGCACGGCCGATGCGACGTCCTGGTTCCTGGTCGTGCTCGCCGCCCTCGACGATCAGCAACTCACCCGCGAGCTGGAACGGGCGTGGGTGGGCGCGTTGCAGTGGCTGCGCCGCGCGCTCGCCGAAGGTGACGGCCTGATCCGGCACCAGCCCGGTTCCCGCGTCGGCGGGCTGACCCAGCAAGGCTGGCGGGACGCTTTCGACCCGACCGTGCCGGGACGGGGATCAGGCATCGTCCGTTCAGACGGCACCGCGCCCGATCCGCCGCTCGCCGACACCGACACCCAAGCCGTCACTGTTGCCGCGCTGCGTGCCGCCGCCAAGCTCAGCGCGGATTCCGACCTGGACGCGATGGCGGGTCGGATGCGTGCTCGGTTGACCCGCGACTACCTGCCCGACGTCGTGGCGGTGGAGCGCGGCGACGCGCCGGTCCGTGGCGCCGGCAGCCAGCTGGGATGGCTGCTCTGGGCCGACGCGATCGAGCCCTCGGCCGTCGACACGGTGGCCGATCGACTCGTGCAGCCGGACGTCACGACCCCGCACGGCCTGCGCACTTTGGCGAGCAGTCATCCCGCGTACGACTGGCGGGCCTATCACCGCGGATCGATCTGGCCGTTCGACAGCTGGCTCGGCTGGGGCGGGCTGCGCGTGGCCGGCCGCACGCGCGAGGCAGCTCAGTTGAGAGACGGCGTCCTCGCCGCCATCGACCAGCTCGGCGACTATCCCGAGCTCTACTACGTCGACGATGACGGGGCGGTGCATCCGGCACCGGTGGCCAACCGCGTGCAGGCTTGGACCATCGGCGCCCGCTGGGCGCTGGCCCACGAATGGAACGGCCGCGCGGACAGCTGAGGCAGTACGGTGCCCGGGTGGCCACGCTCGACGACGCCGCCCGCGTCGCCCGTCAGCTTCCCGAGGTTGTGGAAGACGAACGGCACGGCAACCGCAGCTGGTCGGTGGCCGGCAAGGCGTTCGCCTGGGAGCGGCCGTTCCGCAAGGCCGACCTGAAGCGGTTCGGCGACACGCCGCCTCCGGACGGGCCGATCCTCGCCGTCCGGGTCGCCGACCTCGGCGAGAAGCAGGCGTTGCTGGCCGCACATCCCGAGGCGCTGTTCACCATCCCGCACTTCGACGGCTATGCGGCCGTGCTGATCCAGCTTCGCTCGGTCAGCGCCCGGGTGCTCCGGGAAACGACCATCGACGGCTCGCTGTGCCGCGCACCGGCCCGGCTCACCGAGAGCTATCTGCGCCGTTCGGGTAACCGGCGTGCCCCTCGGTGATGAGCTGAGGGTTCCGGTCGCTGAGCGACGCCAACCCTCTGATCGTCACTGATTGGCAGCCCGCTATTGACGGAGCGTGCCGAGCGCTATAACGTCCAAAACAGACTTGACACCGTTGTCAGAGCCGCGCCCCTCGGCTCCCCGGGAAGGACCACCCGATGACAGGCACGTACAGGTCTCGCCTCCCTCGATGGACGGCATCCGTCGCGCTAGCCGCGGCCGGGATCCTCGTCGCCGGCATGACCGCCGCCGCCGCGGCCCCACCCAGTCCCAGCCCAACCGCCACACCCAGCCCCGCACCGAGCCCGACAGCGACGCCCAGCCCGTCGCCGAGCGGCCCGGCGACCGCGCCGGGCGCGAGCCGCGGCGGCACCGGCTCGGCGGCGTGCGTCAAAGGCGCGGGTGGCCGGCTGGTCAACTGCCCGAAGCCCGTGCCGAGCTCCAAGCGCCCGCGCGCCGCGCAGAACACCGCGCCGGTCACCGCGCCGATCAGCAATCCGGCGCAACTCGTCGACACCCGCACCTGGACGAGCGGCGGCGGGAACACGTTCCCCGGCGCCGAGGTGCCGTTCGGGATGACCCAGTGGAGCCCGGACACCATGCCGAACCGCAGCGCCGGCGGCGGCTACAACTACGGTGACACCCAGATCACCGGCTACTCGCTGACCCACGTCAGCGGCCCCGGCTGCGGCGCCGGCGGCGACGTGCCGATGCTGCCGATGACCGGCCCGCTGCCCACCGGCGACCCGAACAACGTCACCACCGCGTTCAGCAACACCAACGAGATCGCCGAGGCCGGCTACTACTCGGCAGAGAGCAACCAGCCCAACACGATCACCTCCGAGTTCACCGCCACGCCGCACAGCTCGATGGGACGGTTCAGCTACCCGGCGACCACCCAGGCCGGCTTTCTCATCAAGCTGCAGGACAGCCAGAACGGCCAGTTCGCCCCCAGCACCGCCACGATCGTCAACGGCCATGAGGTGAGCGGTTCCGAGACCAGCGGCCACTTCTGCGGCGAGGCGAACAACGACGGCCAGCAGCAGGAGTACACCGTCCACTTCGACATCACCTTCGACCGGCCGTTCACCAGCTCGCAGATCGTCCCCGGTTCGAACGGCGCGTCGGCCGTCTACCTGACCTTCGACACGACGAGCAACCCGGTGGTGCAGGCAAAGCTCGCCACGTCCTACGTGAGCGACGCCAACGCGGCACTCGACTGGTCCACCGAGAATCCGGGCTGGAACTTCGCCACGATCAAGGCCGCGGCGCAGCAGAGCTGGAACACGCTGCTCGGCCGCATCCAGATCTCCGGCGGCGACTACTCGCACACGCAGATGTTCTACAGCCTGCTGTACAAGGACTTCATCCAGCCCAACATCGACAGCGACGTCAACGGCCAGTACATGGGCGCCGACATGCAGGTGCACACGATCCCGAGCGGGCAGCACGACCAGTACGGCATCTACTCCGGCTGGGACATCTACCACTCGCTGTCGCAGCTGCAGGCGATGCTCGACCCGTCCGCGGCCAGCGACCAGGCGCAGTCGCTGATCAACTACTACAGCCAGGACAAGATCCTGCAGCAGTGGGGCTATTTGAACCTGAACAACTACGTGATGGTCGGCGACCCGGCACAGTCGATCATCGCCGACTACTACGCCTTCGGCGCGCGCAACTTCGACACCGCCACCGCGCTGAAGGACATGCTCGAGCAGGCCACCACGACCAACGACGTGCGGCCGGGGCAGGACCTCGAGGACAAGTACGGCTACCTGCCCGAAGACGGTACCTACCGCAGTTGCTGCAACCCGCACGGCTTCGTCTCGTCGCTGCTCGAATACGACACCGAGGACCTCGCGCTCTCGCAGTTCGCCGCCGCGCTGGGTGACAGCACGGACGCGGCGATGCTGGAGACGCGCGCGAACAACTGGGAGAACGTCTTCAATCCCAACAACAACCTGTTGAACCCGCGCAACATGAACGGCACGTTCGTGCCGGGAATCACGCCCACGACAACCGACTACTACGTCGAGGGTGACGCGTACGAATACCTGTGGAACGTGCCGAACAACTATCCAGCACTTTTCTCGCTACTCGGCGGGAAAGCCAAGGCCGCAGCGCTGCTGCGCAAGTACCTCTCCCAGCCGAACGGATTCGGGATGTACGCCCAGCTAACCAACGAGTTCGACTTCGGTGAGCAGTACGCGCTGGACTACGCGGGCGACCCCGCCTCCACCCAGAAGATCGTCAACAACATCCGCTACACCATGTACCAGCCCGGGCCGAGCCTGGACAACAACGACGACCTGGGTGCCAACAGCTCCACCTTCATCTGGGAAATGCTCGGCATGTACCCGGAGAACTCGGGCACCGACACCCTGGTGTTCAACAGCCCGGCGTTCCCGAACGTCACGATCACCCTGCCCAGCGGCAAGACCATCACGAGTAACGCACCCGGCGCCTCGCCGACGACGTACTACGTGCAGAGCCTGAAGCTGAACGGCCAGGCGTACGACAAGCTGTACGTGCCGTTCTCCACCCTCGCCAACGGCGCCACTCTGGACTGGAAGCTGGGCACCCACCCGACCGGATGGGGCAGCGCTCCCAGTGACGCGCCGCCGTCCTACGGCGCGGGCACCGAGCCGGTGGTCAGCTACCTCACCAAGCAGCAGGTGACGGTGGCGCCCGGTCGCACGGCCACGGTCAGGCTCGGCGCGGCGAACGCGACGGACAAGGCGCAGAAGGTGCGCTTCAGCATGTCGGCTCCGTCCGGTCTGACGGTTTCCCCGTCGAGCGCGACGATCAATGTCCCACCGAACGGGCGCGCGACCTTCGTCTTGAGCGTGCATGCATCGAGCGGCACCCCGCAGAACTTCTATACCGTGCCCATCTCGGTGAGCGACGGCGGGGCGGCACTGCCGGCGCAGACCCTCATCGTGCTGGTGGCCCAGCCGGGCAGCCTGCTCGCCGCGTTCAACAACGCCGGAGTCTCGGACGACTCGAACGTCGGCGAAGCCAACTTCGACGGCGGCGGCTGGAGCTACTCGGCGAATGCGCTGGCCGCCCAGGGTGTCACGCCGAACAGCACGGTGACGGTGGGCGGGATCAGCTACACCTGGCCGCCGTCGGCGCCGGGGTATCCGGACAACGCGATCGCGGACGGGCAGCACCTGACGGTGAATGCCCCGGCGGGCACCCAGCAGCTGGGCTTCCTCGGCTCGGCCACCGGCGGCCCGAGCCAGGGCCTGACCACGCTGACCTACTCCGACGGGAGCACCGCACAGTTCTGGCTGGGCCTGTCGGACTGGACCCTCAACGCCGGCAACTCGCAGCCGTCCTACGGCAACCTGGTCGCGATCAGCACGCCGTACCGCAACTGCAGCCACTGCGCCAGCGGACGCGACAACGTGGCGACGCACGTCTTCTCGGCGGTGCTGCCCGTCAACCCGGCCAAGAAGCTCACCAGCGTGACCCTTCCCTCGGGCGCGACCCAGGGAGAGCTGCACATCTTCGCGATCGGGACGACCACCGCGGCGCAGAGCGGTCCGGTGATCGAGTCGGTGAGCCCGACCATGGCCGAGGCCGGTGACGTCGTCACGATCAGCGGATCCGGTTTCGGCGCCACGCAGGGCAAGGGCTACGTGCACTTCGCCGACAACGGCACCAACTGGGGCATGCCTGGTAACACCGCCACCTTCCACATCGACAGCTGGAGCGACACGCAGATCACCTTCACCGTGCCGACGCCGGACGGGTCGTTCCAGGTGGCTCCGGGCACGATGGCGATGGTGACCGTGGTGAACGACGCCGGGCAGACGTCGGACACTGCGGCGCTCGAGATCACGCCGACAGCCAACCCTGCCGACTACTACGACAACATCGGCATCTCGAGTGACGACAACCAGAAGTGTGCCGACTACGACGGCGACGGCTACAGCTACTCGGCCACGGCCCTGGCGGCGGCCGGCGTGAATCCGGGGGGCACGGTCACCGTCGACGGGCTGAACTACACCTGGCCGAACGTCGCGCCCTGCCAGCTCGACAACATCCTCGCCTCGGGCCAGACCATGCTCGTGCAGGGCACGTCCGGCGCGCACAAGATCGGATTCCTCGGGTCGTCCGCGAACGGCAGCTCGCAGGGCACGGTCACCGTCACCTACACCGACGGCACGTCGACGACTGCGCAGCTGTCCTTCACCGACTGGGCGCAGGCACCGGCGAACGGCAACATCGTGGCCGTGACGACGCCGTACCGGAACTCCGACAGCGGTACCTCGCAGCAGATCACCATGTACGTCTTCGCGGCCGAGGTCGCGATCAACCCGGCCAAGACCGTTGCCTCGGTAACCTTCCCGTCCATCGCCGACCATGTGAGCTCGAGCGCGTCGATGCACATCTTCGCGGTAACGACTGGAGGCTGACCGGTCAGTCCCCCGCTGTTGATGTTGGACTAGTGGTCGATATTCGACCACTAGTCCAACATCAACAGCGAGAGGGCGGAGCGCTCGGCTCGGCTCAGCTCAGCTCAGCTCGGCTCAGTCGGTGACGTCGATGAGTACCTTGCCCACGGCGCCGCTCTCCACGGCGGCGTGCGCGTCGGCGGCGCGTTCGAGCGGGAAGTGGTGCAGCGGCAAGCCGGCCTGCGCGCCGATCCGCACGGCGCCGTCGAGCACCGCGGCGGCGACGTCCTCGATCGCGCGCGCCTTCCACGCGCGCGGAGCGGTGTAGAGCAGCACGAACTGCCATCGCGCGTTCGGCACCATCATCGGGCGAATCGGCAGGCTCACCTCGGCGCCGCCATTGTTCGCGTAGACAGCGACCGAGCCGTGCATGGCGAGAACAGCCGCGTCGATCGACGCATTCACCGCCGGGGAGACCTCGACGATGCTGTGCACGCCGTGCGGCACGATCTTGCGCACCTCCGCCGCTACGTCCTGCTGCCGGTAGTCGATGACATGGTCTGCGCCGGCCGCCGCCGCGAGCTCGGCCTTTTCCGGACTGCTCACCGTTGTGATCACCGTGGCATCAGACCAGCGCGCCAGCTGGATCGCGGCGTTCCCGACGGCTCCGGCGCCGCCGGCGACGAGAACGGCGCGCCCGTCCAGCGTTCCCGGGCCGAGACGACGCGGGCCCTCCTCGGTGACGGTCAGGCACCGATGTGCGGTGAGAAACGGGATCGGAAGACTCGCTCCGAGGTCGAAGCTTGCCGCGTCGGGCAAGGTCACCACCTGCCGGGCCGCAACGATGGCGTACTCCTGCGCGGTGCCCTCCGGCCGCTGATAGGCGGCCTCCCACACCCATACCCGAAGGCCCCGAAGTGACGCCTCGACGCCCTGCCCCACCGCGTCGACCACGCCGGAGCCGTCCTGGTTGGGCACCTGCGGCGGGTCGACCGGGGCGCCGGCACGCTCGCCGCGGCGCGACTTCCAATCGGTCGGGTTGACGCCGGAGCGATGGATTCGCACCCGTACCTCGCCGGGGCCGGGATCGCGCATCTGCTTGTCGATCAGGGTCAGCACGTCGGGGTCTCCCGTGCGGGAGTAGCAGATCGCACGCACCCGTCGACCGTAGCGCCCGCACGCGGGGACGGGAATCGCGTCGGAGATGAACGGGGTGGTATCTGCCGGCCGCGCGGTGCCTCCTGCACAACGGAGGTGTTGGACATGAACGCACTCCGGGTAACCACCCGCGGCGCGGTCGCCGTCGCTGTGGCACTGCTCGCCGCCGGGTGCACGACTCATTCGGCCAGTCCTCCCGGCTCGTCGACGGAAAGCACCACGTCCGTCGACTCCACGCCGGCGACCGAAGGTTCCGGGCCGGAGACGCCGCAGGCCAGACAGAACGGCGGCCCGGCGATCTCGGTAGCTTCGCTGCCGGTCGGCGGCAATGTCGATGGTGACGCAGCACGGCGGTGCATCCACGTCAACTGGCTCGGAACCAAGCCGATACCGCACGATGTGTCGGTGTCGTTGGACGGCGCCGCGCTTGATCCGGACGGCGTCTTCGATCTCAGCGCCGGCGGATGCGCGCAGCCGAACGACCCGCCGTGCGGCACATCGTGGACATGGTCGTCGAACACCGCCGACACCAGCTGTCAGATCGCGGCGACGCAGGTCGTTAACTCCGACCAGACGGTGACCCTCGTGCTGGCCGGGACAGTGCACTGCGCGAGCGAGCAAGCATGCGAGAGTTTCGTCGGACAGTTCGGGACCGATCGGATCCAGTTCGACGCCCAGCCCGGCGTGGTAGCCGGGAGCTCATCCGACTCGGCTCCGCCTGACTCATCGGCGCCGTCGGACGATCCCACGGACGGCTGAGTTCGATGGCCGACGCGCCACCGAGCGGCCAGTTCGAGCGATGGTTCAGCTTCGCCACCACGATCATCGCGCCGGCCACCGTGCTGAGCGCGCTGCTGTTCTACTTCGGTTACGTGTCCTCCCGGGCGCAGTACGAGTACTTCGGCGTCGACGTCGACACGATCGGCCTGGGCACCCGGGACTACGTCATGCGCAGTCCGCAGCCGCTGCTCGTGCCGCTGCTGGTGCTCACCTTGCTGGGGATCGGTGCGGCGCTGCTGCATGCGGAGATCCGGCGACGGGTCGCCGCCACGGCACAGAACTCGGCCCAGCCGCAGCAGCGTGCGCGCTATCGCCGGCTGGCGCGAGACGGCGTGCTCGTCGGGCTGGCCCTGCTGGGCGTCGGGGTGGCGCTGCTGCTCGGCTATCCCTACCTGCGCGAATGGGCGCTGTTCGGACTGGTCACCCCGATGCTGCTCGCGATCGGCGCGAGTCTCGTGGCATACGCGTCACGTGTGCAGACCTTGCTGCAGACGCCGCCAAGTAAGGCCGAGGCCCCGGCGACCAGCGCCCACACGGAGAACTCGATGCTCGCGTTGCGCCGCTCGGCCGGCGTGCTCATCTTCGTCGTCGTCGTCGCGAACATCTTCTGGGCTACCGCGACGATCGCCCAGTGGTCCGGCCGGGGCCTCGCCCACTACGACGCCACGCACCTCGACCGGCTACCGAGCGTCATCCTCGACACGCAAGAGCGCCTGTTCCTGCGCGATCCCGGCGTGGAGGAAACCGTGCTGCCGGCCTCATTGGGGCAGACCGTCCACTACCGCTACCGGCACCTCCGGCTGCTCATCGAAGGCCACGACCGGATGTTTCTCGTGCCCGACCAATGGTCGCCGAGCGACTCGACGCTCATCGTGCCTTTGGACGGTGCGGTGCGGGTGCAGTTCCAGTTCGAGAACCAAGCGCCGTGACCTCCCGGCGTCGGCGAAAGTGTTGACATCCCCCGCCGGGCTGAGTACGGGTGAGCCGCCAAGATCCGCCAGCCGACCCATGTCACCTACCGGGGACTGGACGTCGACTTCGGGATGTCACTGCCGGCCGCGATCGCCGCACTGCGCGCCAGCCAGCGCAACAGCGCCACCACAGTGAGCGTCAGGGAAAGCTGATCACCTGCGACGGTCCGTGGTTGGCCGCCGAGACGGCGGCGCCCGTGCCATCGACGACCGACTCGATGCCGCCCGAACCGTTGAGGAATACGGTCAGCACGTCGTGCAACTGCACGCCCGAGGTGGGCACCTGGAACGCCTCTCGCGCCTCGATCGGCAGCCCCTGGTCGAAGAAGCAGTAGCTGCCCAGGCCGTAGCCCTGGAAGCCGCGCGCCCGAGCGGTCACCACCATCGCCGGGTAGCCGTCGAAGTTCGGGCTCAACATCCAGGCGGCCTGGCTGGGCACGTCGTAGGGCATCTCGTTCTGGAAGAAGATGTCCGTGCCGTCCCGGCCGTTCCAGATCACCTCGTAGCCCTGGTAGTGCTCGACGAACAGGCCGTACGCCGTGACGTCGTCGCCGTTGACGATCAGGCCGGTCCGGGCGGTGTTGTCCGTCCAGCCGACGCCGTTACCGTGGTCGGCCCGCCAGGCCCAGATGTCGTCGAGAATGACGTGCGAGCTGTTGACCACCAGACTGGTGGCGGCCTTGCCCGGTGTGGCGCCGCCGATCCGGAAGAACACGTCCTGCACGAGCGTCGGCGCCTGGGCGCTCGACCAGCCGGAGCGGTCGCCGACCTGCAACAACACCGGCGAGTTCGCCGGGCCGGCGTCGAAGATCATGCCGCTCAGCTTCACACCGGGCACGCTCGCGACCCGCATCGCCTCGATGCCGTGCTGCGGGACCAGGGTCGGGAAGCCCAGCCCGAGCACGATCGTCTGCGGCCGGGTGACCTCGATCGTCCGGCTCAGCGAGTAGACGCCTGGCGTGAGGATCAGGTTCTCGCCCAGCGCGAGCGCCAGGTTGATCACGGTGACCGGCGTCTGCGGTGTGGCGACGAAGAACCGCCACAGCGGTAGTGACGTGCCGGCCGTGCTGCCCTGGGCCCAGCTTGTGCCGACGGAGCTCTGCCGCACCGCAGGCACGAACACGCGCAGCGCGCCGCTCGGATCGCTGTAGAGGAACGGTTCTTCCTGGGTGATCGGGCTCGTGGGCAGGGTGGTGTACGGGCCGGGGCCGTTCGGATCGCCGAAGCTCTGCGGCGGCGCACCGGTGTCGCCGACGAAGACCTGGTTCCACACCCCGTTCGACCAGCCGTCCAGCGAGCTGTTGCGGACGACGAACTGCTGCTGCGTCCCGTTGACGATCCTGCCGCCGGTGAAGGCCGAGTCGGCGATAAAGCCGCCGCTGGCGTACTGCGGCCCGGCCGAGCAGTAGTCCATCAGCGAGACTCCGCCGTTCACCTGGACCCGGCGCATGGGCGAGGCCTGTGACACCGCCCAGAACTCGGTGTTCGCCTGGCATCCGCTGCCGCCGGCGACATTGATCGTGAGGTTCGACAGTGACCGCCAGAAGTTGTCCAGCGCGGTGCATCCGTTTTGGTCGCACTGGTTGTACACGTCGACCGAGCCGTTGATCACCACGTCGGCCGGCGAGCTGCCCAGGCCGGCGACTTGGGTGTAGTAGCCGACCTGGAAACGCAGCGGGTCGGTCGCCGAGCCGTAGGTACCCGGCTCGAACAGCAGCGCGTACCGCTGGGTGCCGAACTGGTTGGAGATCTGCTGGCTCGCGATCGCGTCGACCGTCGCCTGGATCTGGGCCTGCGGCATCGACGGGCTGAAGATGTAGACGTTGCGGCCGAGATCGGGCTGGCCGAGTGCCGGTGCGGCCTGGTGCGCGCCGGCAACCGGCGCCTGTTCCAGCGGTGCTGCCGCGGCACCGCTGGCCGCGCCGAGGCCGGTTGCGACGAGGGAGACGACTGCAACGAGAGCGAGAACCATGCGGCGAGCAGGCCGGGTCACGACACCCAGCGTCCTCCCGTGGCCGACGCCCTGTCCAGAGCGCATGCGCGGCTCGCGAGCCGGGCAAGCTGCGTCGCATGCGGGTGATCGACGACCTCGGTGAGCTGACCGAACTCGTCACGGCAGAGCCGGTGCTGTATCTGCGCTACTCGTCCGGCCCGGAGGCCGATGCCGCGCATCCGAGCCAGGACTACGAAGCCGGCGTGGACCTGCCCGGCCTACCGGTGACGCCGCTGCGTCCGGAAGCATGGTGGACCCGGCCCCCGCACGAGTGGGTGGCCCGGCGGGTGTGCAAGTACCTGAACTTGGCGCAGGGCCCTGGGGAACGGTTCGCCTGGGTGCTGACCGGTCCCGTCGTCGGCACCGGACCGGACCACGAACCGCTGATCGGTGACCCGGTGCCCGTAGCGCGGCTGGGCGACCGGCTGATCGAGCGGGCCCAGGCGCTGTACGAGGAGCGGTTCGACGTCGGGAAGAGCTCGCGCTGAAGCCAGCTGCTACCCCGCCGACAGCATGCACCAGACCGACTTGCCGTCGAGCGTGTGCCGCACTCCCCACCGTTCGCCGAGCGCATCGACGAGCAGCAGGCCGCGTCCGTGCGGGTCTGTCGCGGACGGGTTACGGCGCTGCGGCGGTTTCGGCCCGCGGTCGCGCACCTCGATGATCAGGTGCTGGCGCGTGCGTCGCAGCTGCATGTCGATCGGCGCGGCGCCGTGCTGGATGGCGTTGGTGACCAACTCGTCCGCGGCGAGCAGGGCGTCGGCGGCCGCGGCGGCCGGCAGCGACCAGATCGAGAAGAGCCCGGCGAGGCGTGCCCGGACGCCGCGGGTGGCCTCGGCGACGGCCGGCACCTCGAACGCCAGATGGGCCGGTGGGCCGGCGTCGTCCGGCAGGCGCGCGGTGAGGATCGCGACGTCGTCGTCGATGGGCGGCTGGAGCAGCGCACCGGCAAGCAGGCCGGGTATCGCCGCCACATCCGCGTCCGCGTGGCACCGGAACTGCTCGCTGAGCGCGTCGATACCGGTGTCGATCGGCGTATCACGCCGTTCGACCAGCCCGTCGGTGTAGAAGAGCAGCGTGCTACCGGGCTGCAGGGTCAGGTGGTGACCGTGCACCGGGTGGCGACCTGTTCCCAGCGGAGGGCAGCTCAACTCGACGATCCGCTCGAGCTCTCCGCTGCCGCGGTGTAGCAGTGGTGGCGGATGTCCGGCGTTGGCGTAGCTCAGGCTGTGGTCGCCCGGGTCGTAGACGCCGTAGATGCAGGTGACGATCTGGTTACCGCCGAGATCGTCGACCGTGCCCTGCAGCAGGTTCACCAGGTCGGCCGGCGGCAGGTCCAGCCGGGCGTACGCACGCACCGCGGCGCGCAGCTGACCCATCGTCGCCGCCGCCCGCACGCCGCGCCCCATCACATCGCCGATAACCACCGCGCTGCGCCCGGCGCCGATGTCGATCACGTCGTACCAGTCGCCGCCGACCTGGGCGCCGTCGCTGGCGCTGTGGTAAAAGCCCGCGACGTCAAGGGCTTCCACATCGAACGTGGTGGCGGGCAGCAGGCTGCGCTGCAACTCGACGGCAATCTCGTGCTCGCGCGCGGCGGCGTGCCGTGCGGCGGCTGCCTGGGCGAGCGCGTGCTCGGCGCGCCGCTGTTCGGTGATGTCCTGATGGGTGGCCCGCAGTCGCAGCGGGCGACCGTCGTCGTCGTAGTCGACCTCGCCGACCGTGCGGTAGAGGCGCGCCGTGCCGTCGGCGCGAACCAGGCGCGCCTCGTAGCTCAACGGCTGAGCCTGCTCGAGGGCCGCACCGAGCGCCGACCGGACGGTGGCCGCGTCGGCAGGATGCACCCGCTCCTCGGTCGCGGCGAGGATGCCGCGTTCGGAGAGTGTCTGCGCGTTCATCTCGAGTTGCCGGAGGAGCTCCGCCGAGCCGGTGACCGCGCCGGTGCGCAGGTCGCGCTCCCAACTGCCGACGCCGGCGAGGCGCTGCGCCCGATCGAGCAGGATCTGGCTGCGCCGCAGCGCCGTCACCAGCCGTTTGGTGCGATCCAGTTCCAGGTTCGCCCGCACGCGCGCTCGCAGCTCGCGCCCGGTGAACGGTTTGACGAGGTAGTCGTTCGCACCCGCGTCGAGGCCTTCCGCCGCGGCGTCCTCGCCGGCTCGCGCCGAGACCATCACCACCGGGACGTGCTGGGTGCGCGGGTTGCTGCGGAGGTTTGCCAGCAGGCCGAAGCCGTCGAGGTTCGGCATCATCACGTCGGTGAGGACAAGGTCCGGCGGATCGACGAGCGCCTTCTCCAACGCCTGGCCGCCATCCGTCGCGACCTCGACCTGGCAGAAGTCAGTGAGCAGCGCGCTGATGTATCGGCGCATGTCAGCGTTGTCGTCGGCGACCAGCACCCGTGGCCGGTCGCCCGTCGCGACCTCGCCCGTTGCGTCGCCCTTCTCGTCGGGGTCGCCGACGGTCGGGACGAGCCAGAGCTCGGCCTCGGCCAGGTAGGCGGCAACCGTCTCGCTCACCGACTCGACGGCGTCTACGGTCACCGCAGCTGCACTCGCCTGGGACACCGTCACGGGCAGCCGAAGCGTGAACGTGCTACCCACGCCAGGTTGGCTTCGCACCTGGCTGCTGCCGTCGTGCAGCGACACCAGCTCCGCGACGAGCGCCAGTCCGACTCCCGCGCCCTCGTAGCTTCGTGCCTGGGTGCCCGCGACGCGGTGGAAGCGCTCGAAGAGATGGGCCTGATCGTCTGCGCCGATGCCGACGCCGGTGTCGGCAACGGCGAGTTCCACCTCGTCATTCACCTCGCGCAGGGTGACGGTGATCGAGCCGTGGAAGGTGAACTTCAGCGCGTTGGACAGCAAGTTCGTGACGATCTTCGTCCACATTTCGGGGTCGACGTTCCACGCGCGCGAGAGCTCCGGCGTGTCGATGATGAAGTCGAGGCCAGCGCGCTCGACGGCCGGGCGGAACGTCTCGGCGATCTTCGCGGTCAGCGCGGCGAGGTCGACCGGGCGAGGATCCGCCGCCGCCGCGCCGGATTCCACGCTGGAGAAGTCGAGCACGGCATTCACCAGCTTGAGCATCCGTTGCCCGTTGCGGCGGACGATCTGCAGCCGCTCCCGCTGCACGGCCGGCAGTGCCGCCGCGTCGTCGGCGAGCGCGTCCTCGGCCGGGCCGAGCAACAGGGTCAACGGGGTGCGGAACTCGTGGCTGACGTTGGTGAAGAATGTGGTCTTCGCCTGGTCGAGTTCGGCGAGCGCCCGAGCACGGCGTCGTTCGGTGTCGAACGCGCGAGCGGCGGAGATCGCCGCCGAGAGCTGTCCCGCGATCAGGTCGATGAACGCGAGGTAGTCGTCGTCGGCGGGCCGATAGCGGTTCAGTGCCGTGAGGAAGAAGCCGCGCGTGCTGTGGTCGGACGGCGCGAGCAGCGGCACCAACCGGGCGGCGGTCGGTGGGTTCGGCCAGGCGCCGCTGGGTAGTTGCGGAAAGCGTGTGGCCAGATCCGACACGGTGACCGACGCTCCTGCGGCGACCTCGTCAACGGGCCAGACGGGGCTGCTCTCGCCCAACCGGATCGTGCGCGGTACGGCCGGGTGATCGGTCGCAATGCCGGATTGCGCGGCGAGCCGGGCCTGGGCCATCGGCGCGTCGAAGAGGTAGGTCGCGGTGAAGGGCAGGCTGCGGTGCTCGCGTCCCAGCACGTGCCCGGCGGCGGCGAACACTGCCCGCTCGGAGCGTGCCCCGACCAACGCGGCGCCGAGCGAGCGGAGCAGGCCCATCCGACGCTCGGCGACGATCCGCTGGGTGTCTTCGCTGACGACGCACAGCATTCCCTCGACGGCACCGCCGTCGCCGGCAAGCGGGCTATAGGAGAACGTGTGGTAGGTCTCCTCGGCGTAACCGCTGCGTTCGAGGAACAGCAGCAGCGCCTCGTCCCAGGTCGCGGTGCCGGTGGAGACGACGCGTTCGATTCGTGGGCCGATGTCGGCCCAGATCTCCTCCCACACCTGGCTGGCCGGCCGGCCGAGCGCCCACGGGTACTTGCGGCCCAGCGTGTCGCGGCGATAGGCGTCGTTGCAGAAGAACGTGAGCTGCGGTCCCCAGGCCAGCCACATCGAGAAGCGCGAGCCGAGCATCAGCCGCAGTGCGCTGCGCAGGCTCCGCGGCCAGTTGGCGGGATCTCCCAGCGGGTTCGCGTGCCAGTCCACCGCGGCGATGTCGCGGCCGATCTGGCCGCCGCCGAGCGCGTCAGCGAGCGCGCCACGCTGGGCCGGCCCGTCGCCGGCGGCATGGTTCACCGGTCCATTGTCCTGGTCCGTGCAACCTCAGACGCCGTGCCACCCCCACCGTTGGCCTAATGGCAGGATGCCCGCATGGACCTGACCGTTCAGTCGCGCGCGAGCGGCGATGCGCTGATCCTGACGATCGCAGGGGACGTCGACTCCTACTCCGCCCCCGAGCTCGCTCGCGCCTTCGACGAGGCCATCGATAGTGGCCGCGGACCGGTCATCGTGGACCTCACCGCGGTCACGTTCCTCAACTCCGCCGGCCTGGGCGCCCTGGTCGCGACGCACAAGCGGTTGCTCTCCGCCTCGCGTGCAATGCGGCTGGTCTGCACCGACGAGCGGATCATCAGACTGCTCGAGATCACCGACCTCACCGAGGTTTTCCCGATCGACGCCTCGATCGACGCGGCTCTCGCCGAGGCCGCACGATGATCCCGCGTGGCCCCGGATGTTCGGCGCAGGATCAGCGATCCTCGGCGGTCAACATCGTGTCGAGCCCGGTCAACGCGAGCAGCTTCGCCACCGGGTGAGAGTCCGCCACGCCGGTCAGGACGAGGCTGCCGCGACGTGCGGCAAGCTGCTGGTGTCCGCGCACCAGCACGCCCAGCCCCGCGCTGTCGCAGAACGCCAGGCGTGCGACGTCGATTTCGATGTCAACGCAGCCGTCGTTGAGCTGAGCCTCCAGCGCGTCCGCAAGCTGCTCGGCATTGGCGACATCGAGTTCGCCGGACAGGATCAGCCGGCACCGTTTCGTCTCGTCCACCGAGACCACGACGGCAAGGCCGCCCGGTTCGGGCCGCTGCGGATCCAGCAACGGGTCTTCTCGCACGGTCACTTCGGCGGTCACTCCAGGTCGGCACCTCTGCGGAATGGACGCGCAAAGCGCGCGAACCGCTCCGCAGAGTAGTAGGGGTACCGGCTTGTGTCAGCCGTACATCGACTTTAACTCATCGCGTCGATGCCGACCACGGGCGCTCGCCCGGCGAACGAGAACCGCAGCTGTGCCTGCCTGAACGGCGGACGGGCAGCCCGCTCAGGCCTCGCTACCAGTAGTGACGCCGGCCGCCGATCTCGCGCCCAGCGAAGCCGACGATCGCCAGGATGGCGCCGATCACCAGGATGACGATCCCGATCGCCCAGAGGATGGCAATCTTGAAGATGAACCCCAAGATCAGCAGGATGATGCCTAACACGATCATTGCTTTCTCCCTCTCGCTGCGGATAAGGCTGATGATCGCGGATCCGACGCACTGACCTCCCTGCTTTCCGGCTGTCCGTCCGCAGCCGCCCTGATACCCCCGGCCGGCGGTTGTCTAAACGTCTTCCTCCATTACCTGCGTGCTCGGCCGGCATTTCCGGCACGTTTGCGCAACCGAGCGCATCTGCATTGCGACGCTACGTGCCATGTTGCTTCCCAGCCTGTCGGGAGCGATAGGACTGCTCCGCGGCGGGTAAGACGCCGGTGTGCACGCACCGGGCATGACGATCGACGAGCTGACGGTTCACGCCTTCACCGTCCCGACCGACGGCCCCGACGGGAAGGAGTCCGACGGAACGCTGAGCTGGGACTCCACCACGATGGTGCTGGTCGAGGCGCAAGCCGGCGGGCAACTCGGAATCGGCTACACCTACGGCGAGGTCGCCGTCGCCGGACTGATCGAGTCGAAGCTGCGCTCGATCGTCGTCGGAATGGACGCCTTCTCGCCGGCGGCCGTGTGGCAGCGGACGTTCGCCGCAATCCGCAACGCCGGGCGCCCGGGAATCGGCGCGATGGCCATCTCCGCAATCGACGTCGCGCTGTGGGATCTCAAGGCGAGGCTGCTCGGTATTCCACTGGTAGCGCTGCTGCCGTCCTTCCACGACGCCGTCCCGATCTACGGCAGCGGCGGGTTCACGAACTATTCCTTGGACCGGCTCGCCACCCAGCTCGGCGGCTGGGCCGAGCAGGGCATCCCACGGGTCAAGCTGAAGATCGGCCGCCATCCGGATCAGGATCCCGACCGGCTCGACGCAGCGCGCGACGCGATCGGCGCGGCGACCGAGCTGTTCACCGACGCCAACGGCGCGCTCGGCCGCAAGCAGGCTTGCTACTGGGCGGCCCGGCTGGCCGACGAGTGGGATGCGCGCTGGTTCGAGGAGCCGGTGAGTTCAGCGGACATGGAAGGACTGCGCATGGTCCGCGAGCGGGCGCCCGGACCGCTCGAGGTGGCCGCCGGGGAGTACGGCTATGTGTTGCGGGACTTCACCAACCTGCTCGCCGCAGGGGCCGTCGACTGCCTGCAGGCGGATGTCACCCGCTGCGGCGGGATCAGCGGCCTGCTGCAGGTCGCCGGCATGTCGGGCGGTTACCACATCGACCTCTCGGCGCACTGCGCGCCCGCGGTCTCCGCGCACGCGTTCTGCGCTGTGCAGCGGCTGCGCCATCTGGAGTACTTCCACGACCACGTCCGCATCGAGCACATGCTCTTCGACGGCGTGCCGGAGCCGGAGCAGGGCGCACTGCGTCCGGATCCGGACCGTGCCGGGCTGGGCTTGGATCTGAAGCGAGTCGACGCAGAGAAGTACCGGGTGTACGGCTCGAAGTGATATCGAGCCGCACCTCGACGATTTCGACAGGAGGGCAGGGCATGGAGACGACACCGCGGCACGCCACTGCAGCGGACTCCCAGCCGGGTAACGACACGCCGGCGTGGCTGCGCGATACGGTGCGCGCGATCGAGGCCGACCGGCGCCTGGACGCGGTGGGCGATCTGCTGCGGCCGGTCACCGACGCGCTGCTGCGCGATCCTCGGGTGGCCTCCGTGCTGCGCGGCGACCTTGCCGGGCACGCGCTGCATCCGCGGCTCACCGACCTGCCGCTGGGCGCGTGGTTCAGCGCCACGCTGCTGGACGTCTTCGGCCGGCGCCGCTCGCGCCCGGCCGCGGCCGGGCTCGTCGGGTTCGGGCTGGTTGCCGCAGCGCCGACGGTGGCCAGCGGTCTGGTGGAGTGGTCGAGCACGTCCGGGCCGGACCGCCGGGTAGGCGTCGTGCACGCGGCAGTGAACGCCGCGGCGGCCAGCTGCTACCTCGTCTCGTTCGGGCAGCGCATCCGCGGTCGGCACGCGCGCGGCGTTCTCGCCGGGCTCGCCGGCGGTGGGCTTGCCGTCGTGGGCGGCTACCTCGGCGGACACCTTGCCGTGGTGCGCAAGGTCGGAAGCGTCAGCCCCGGCTTCGGGGCGGATGCCGGCGAGGGCACCCCGGTCGATCTGCCGCCAGTCGTCGCGCCGTCCGAGGGCGCCCCGGTCGAAGAGCCGCCAGTCACCGGGTCGTCCGACGGTGGCCCGGCGACTGGCCCGGCGGCTGGTACGGCCGGCGTCAGCGGCTGAGGCTGCTAGGGCCCGTTCACTTCGCCTGCTGGCTGCGCAGCGCCTCTGCCAGCTCGTGTGTCGCTACGCGTTGGCGGCGGCTGCCATCCGCTCGATCGGCGTCGCGATGAACAGCACTCCGTCCAGTCCGGTGAGCTGCAGCATCCGCTCGACCGGCTGGCCGACTCCGGACAGGATCAGCGTGCCGCGCCGGGCGAGCAGCCGCTCATGCGTGGCGAGCAGCACTCCAACGCCGGTGCTGTCGGTGAAGCTGAGTTCGGATAGGTCGATGCTCACGAAGCGGCGACCGGCGGCCAGCTGCCGGTCGAGTTCGGCGACGAGCCGGCGCGCGCTGCCAAGGTCCAGTTCGCCGGCCACGGCCAGGCGGCAGCGCTGCGCGTCCTCGGCCAGCACGGTAACCGCGAACTGGCCGGGCGCGTTACAGGTGAGAGCGTTTGCCGTCGGTGCAGAATCAAACATCATGGCCCCTATGGGGGAATGAGACGTCTCACCGTGCGCTGCATGAACCAACAATGGGCCGACTGCGAGCGCTCAACGCGGTCGAGGCGGGGAAGGCGGCTAACCTCTTAGCTACTTCGATGGTAGCGCGCTGAGTCCACTTTACGGAATGCCCATTCCGCGTAGGCATGCGGATTTAGCGGGCAGCCCACTCGGGAAGCGCACCGGTGTAGGCAACTTCGGCGGCGATCTCACGCAGCTGCCGGTGCGTTCGCTGCGACGTGCTGCGCAGGAGCGTGAACGCGCGCTGCTGGTTGAGTCCGTACTGCCGCATGAGCACACCGAGCGCCACGCCGATCTCGCGGCTGGTGCACAGGGCCGCTTCCAGGTTCTCTGCACGGCTCTGCTCGACGGCCCGGCTCAGCGCCAAGGTGGCGTGCTGCGCGTAGATGTCGGCGATCGCGCGCGCCTGCGAGCCGAACAACCCCGGCCGCTCGTCGTAGAGCGTCAGCGTGGCGCCCGGCTGCTGACCGAGCTGCAGGCAGTAGACGAGCACGGCGCGGATCGACGTCTGGTGGCTGATCCGTGGCGCGAAGCAGCCCCATCTGTCCTCGACGTGCAGGTCGTCGATCTGCACGGTGCACTTGTCACGGAACGCCTGCATGCTGGGCCCGCAGCCTGCCTCGTTCTCCGCATCGGCCACTGCCTCGCAGAGCGGCGAATCAGTGGCCGCCATGACCCGAAGCCGAGCGCCCTGGACGCGCGAGACCATCCCGGCCCGGCAGCCCAGCAGGGCCACGCAGTGCTCGGCGATCCGCGACGCGGTGCTGGCCAGATCCGGCTGCTCGGCCAGGTCCCGGACGAGCTCGGCAAAGCGGGCCGAGATCTCCAGGCTCGGCGCGACGCCCTGCCCGTCACTGGCCGGCTCCGCACCGCGCTCACGTAGTTCCCAGTGCAGCCAGCTGCGTTCGCCACCCGGATCGGTGGAGCGCCGTCCTGTGATCAGCGCCGGAACGCTGCGGCCGTCCGCCCGCAGAAGACATACCTCGGCCGGGGCGGGTGCCGCGCCGAACGGCGCCGCGACCGCCGCCAACCGGCTGATCAGGGTTCGTACGTTCGTCCGATCCGAGACCGCGACGGCCCCGATCAACGTGCGCGGCTGCTCGCTCGACTTGGTCAGGCCGAGCAGCTCGCGCGCCGCGTGGTTGAGCTGGACCAGGTTTCCCGCAGCATCGGTCTGCAGGTACGCAACCGGTGCATAGGCGAACAGTTGCTCATATGACGCGACGAGGACGTCCAGTCGGCGTGCCGACACGGCCACCTGCTCGCTCTGGATGCGCAGCTCTTCATCGGTGAGCAGCAGCTGCGAGCCGATCTCGTCGACGACGCGCGCCACCTCACCGTTATCCTCCGCGCGATCGTGGACGATGGCCCGCAGGCGCTCGCATTCGCGGTGCAGCCGTGCCACCAGCGACTGGATCTGGTCCGTGTTCGGCAGCTCACCGCCCATGCCTCCCTACCTCCCCCGGCAGCGCCGGGCTCTAACCGTCGGCACCGGCTGCCGGCAGCGGCGCCCCTGTTACTTACGCGGTTACGTCTGTCCCAGGGCGGGTACACCCCGGATACGACGTAAGCCTGCCGCCCGGAGGCACGCTCCGGGTCAGCTGCCCAAGGGCGCAGCGCATCCCCACACGGAGGAATCCATGACCGACTACCCCGCGGGTGCACCCACATCGACGTCGACGAACCGGGGCGACGAGCAGGGCGCGGCGTTGCAGGACAGGGCGAGCGACGCCGCTCAGACTGCGACGCAGGGCGCCTCGGACGTGGCGCAGACGGCGGCCGACAAGGCACGAGACGTCGCCCAGGAGACCAGCCGGCAGGCGCGCAACCTCGTCGGCGAGGCACGCGACCAGCTCACCCAGCAGGCCGGAAGCCAGCAGCGCAACCTGGCGAGCAACCTGCGCTCGCTGGGTGAGGAGCTCGACGGGATGGCCCAGCGTAGCGAGCAGTCGGGTACCGCGACGGAACTCGTCTCGCAGGCCAGCGAGCGCGCTCGGGGCGTGGCCGATTGGCTCGAGCGGCGGGAACCGGGAGACGTGCTCGACGAGCTGCGCAGGTTCGCCCGCCGCCGGCCGGGCGCCTTCCTCGCCGGCGCGGCCCTGGCCGGCGTGCTTGCCGGGCGACTGACCCGAGGGGTCGTCGCGGCGCACTCCGACGACTCCGGCTCCCAGGACTACGCCGGTGGCGCGTACCGAAGCGGGTACGGCGGGGTTTCGGCCGAAGGGGTGGGCCCGATGGGCCTGCCGCCGACCGGTACAGCGGGCACGGGCCTCGGGACCGAGCCGACTGGATACGTCGTCGAGACCGAGAGCTATGTGCGCGAGCCTGGCGGCTACCTGGGTGGGCCCGGCGAGCCGACGGCTTACGTCGGTGAGCCCGGCGACGAGCCCGGTGGGTACCTCGGTGAGCCGGGCGAACGCACGGCCTATGTGGGCGAGCCGAGCAACGAGCCTGGCGGGTACGTCGGCGAGCCGGGTGGCGCCCCGGCGCGCTACGTCGGCGAGCCCGGCGACGAGCCGGGCGGGTACATCGGCGAGCCCGGTGCGACGCCCGATCCGCGTCTCGGTGACCGGCCCGGCGCCGCCCGTTACCCGGAGTCCGGATCATGAGCGCACCCGGTGGGCCGGCAGGGTACAGCGAGACATCCGGCTTCGCCGAGCCGAACCTGACGGCTGGCGCACGGCCGGCGGCCACGGTCGACTCGGAGTCGATCGGTGAGCTGCTCTCCGATATCAGCCGTGACTTCTCCACGTTGATGCGTCAGGAGGTCGAGCTCGCCAAGGCCGAGATCAAGCAGGAAGTCAGCAAGACCGGCAAGGGTGCCGGCATGCTCGGCGGCGCGGGATTCGCCGGGTATATGGTGTTGCTCTTCCTCTCCTTCGCGGCTTGGTGGGGCCTGGCGAACGTCATGGACCAGAGTTGGGCCGCACTGATCGTGGCCGGAATCTGGGCCGTCATCGGCGCGATCCTCTTCGTCACCGGTCGCGCCACCCTCCGCACGGTCCACCCGAAGCCGGAGCGGACCGTCGACACCGTCCAGAAAATACCCGATGCGCTCAAAGGCCAGTAAAGGAGACCGCCGTGAGCAGCCCCGAACAGATCCAGCGTGACATCGAGCAGACCCGTGCCTCGCTCAGTTCGGACGTCGACCGGCTCACCGACAAGGTGTCCCCGTCGCAGATCACCCGCCGGCGCGTCGAACAAGTAAAGGGCGCGGCGAATTCAATGAAGGAGCGAGTGATGGGAAGTTCCGACCGGCCCGGCGGGACTAGCAGTGGCACGGCGTCGGCGAGGGAAACCATGGGCTCGGCGGCGTCCAGTATGAGCGATGCAGCGTCGAACGTCGGCGAGACCGCATCGCGCGCGCCGGAGGCAATTCGTCGGCAGACACAGGGCAATCCGCTCGCCGCAGGGCTCATCGCTTTCGGCGTCGGGTGGCTGGTGGCATCGCTGATGCCCGCGACTGAGCAGGAGCAGCAGCTCGCCAGGCGCGCCGAAGAAAAGGCCGGCGATCTCACCGAGCCGATGAAGGCGAAGGCCCAGGAAGTTGCGTCGAACCTGCAGGAACCGGCACAGCGAGCCGCTGATCAGGTCAAGACCACCGCGACGCAGGCGGCCAGCGACACCGCCGACCACGCGAAGTCCGTCGCGTCCGACGCCAAAGACACGCTTCAGCAGTAGCTGGCGATCGCCGGTCGCCGAAGGGAGACGACGATGGCTAGCGAAACGGATGCCGGGCCTGAACCCGACGCCCCAACCGAGATCCCGAAGCCAGGCTGGCGGGCGGTACTGAAGCGCGCCGTCGCGCAGTTCAAACACGACAACGTAACCGACCGAGCGGCGGCACTGACCTACTTCGGGGTGCTGGCGATCTTCCCGGGCATTCTCGTGTTGATCTCCATCCTCGGCCTGGTCGGACCGTCGACCACGCAGACAGTGCTCAACAACCTCGACAAGCTGACACCCGGCGCCGTGAACTCGTTCCTGCATACGGTGATTCAGCAGGTGCAAGGGCGGCAGACCAGCGCGAGCTTCGCCGCCGTCGTTGGCATTGTGATCGCACTGTGGTCGGCGTCGGGCTATGTGGCCGCGTTCATGCGTGCGATGAACGCCATCTACAACATCGACGAAGGCCGTCCGATCTGGGTCAAGACACCGCTCCGGCTGGTGATCACGATTGCCTTGGTAATCATGCTGGTGGCCAGCGCGATCATGGTGGCGGTGACCGGGCCGGTGGCCAACCAGATCGGCCACGCGATCGGGCTCGGTGACACGGTGGTCACCGTCTGGAACATCGCGAAGTGGCCGGTGCTGCTGATCATCGTCAGCTTGATGTTCTCGCTGCTCTACTGGTCCACGCCCAACGTCAAGCAGCCCGGTTTCAAGTGGATCACCCCCGGCGGCATCCTGGCGGTGGTCATCTGGCTGATTGTCTCGGGGCTGTTCGCCGTCTACGTGTCGTTCTCCAGCTCATACAACAGGACGTACGGCACGCTGGCCACCGTCATCATCTTCCTGGTGTGGCTGTGGTTGACGAACATCGCCATCCTGCTCGGGGCCGAGTTCAATGCCGAAAGCGAGCGGCAGCGCGTCATCCAGGCCGGCTTGCCGCCGGACACGGAGCCGTACGTGCAGCTGCGCGACACCCGCAAGCTCGACGACGAGGAGACCGAGCGCGTCGAACAAGCCGACCGGATCAGGCACGACACTCTGCGGGGAGATCGGTAGCTCATCCCTTTCCTACTCCGCCTCGAAGGAGGAGAAATGCAGATCAGCAAGGACCAGATCGTCTCGTTCCTCAAGGAGCGTGGTGACCATCAGCAGGCTGACCAGGCGCAGCAGCAGCTTCCCGACCAGGTCGACACCGACCAGCACGCTGACTTGCTGGCCCAGCACGGGCTGAACCCGCAAGATCTGCTGAAGAAGTTCGGCGGCGGAATCCTGTAGCGGTCACCTCGCGCAGGCAGTGTCTCCGGAACGGACGGCGTCCTGCGCCGGCGTGCGGCTCCTCCGTAGATCCCGCTACGGTTTGCGAGCAAGGACGTAGAGGCGTTGGGTGGTTTCGCCGCGGAAGGCGAGCGGACCGCGGAGGTACCACTCCAGATCGACCAAGCCGGCTCGCTGGACGATGGCGAGCGCATTGGCGGGGTCGTGCAGCACGAAGTCGAGGTCGATGTCCTGGCCAAACCAGTCGGTGATCGTACAGACCTCGGCGCCGGCATGCAGGGCAAGCACGAGCCAGCCGTTTGTGCGCAGGGGTCGAGCAAGCGCGGCGATGGCGGCCGGCAGCTCGGACGGGGCGAGGTGGATCAGTGAGTACCAGGCCAACACCGCACCCCAGCCGTCGTGGCTGGCCGGACGCATCAGCCGGCGCAGGTCACCGACCTGGTAGCTGACGCCGGGATGCCGGCGGCGGGCTTCGTCGATCATTTCCGGGCTGAGGTCCAGACCCGCGGCGTCAGCCCCGGCTTCGGCGAGGAATGCCGCGACATGGCCTGGTCCGGTGCCGACCTCGATCACCGGCGCGCCACGGGACAGGTCGACGACCCGGCGCAGCAACCACGATTCGAAGGGCAGCTCAGCAAGCTCGTCGTCGAACTGGTCGGCATAGGCGGCGGCGACCGTGGCGTACGCGGCGTGGACCTTGTCATCGCGGGACTGCGGCCCCGCGCTGAGCACGGATTCGCCGGCTGCCGGCGAGCCGCTGGCCGGTGCTGAGGGCGTGTCAACCGGCCCCAGCAGGTGGATCCATCGGCTGTCTTGCTGACCCGGTTGGCGCGCCAGCTCGCGCGTCAGCGGCGGGTCCGCAGCGGCCATGCGCGCCAGGCACTGCTCGACCTCGGTCCGGTCGCGGAAGCGGTGCAGCCGCTCGGTGCGGCTTTTCAGTGCTCCGGCCGGCTGCGGCCCGCGCAGCAACAACACGGTGAGCAGCGCCCGCTCGTCGGAGGCAAGCCCGCGCCGCTGGGCGAAGGTCTGCGCATACTTCACCGCCCGGCTGCCCGCGCCCTGCCAGATCAACGCAACAAGATCCCGGTCCGTCAGCGCGCGCAGCGTGCGGTGCACCAGGTCCTCGTCGTAGTCGACAACGGGATCTCGGCTGCTGGCTTGATTGCATGCCGCCCGCACCGAGTTGAGAGTCATCGGATACGACGCCGGGACCGTGATCTCCTTCTCCAGCAGGCTCCCGAGGACACGCTGTTCGGCGGCATCGAGCACCGGAAGGTCAGCCACGACAGCAGACGCTAGCGCGCGGACCTAACCAGCCGGACGAGCCAAGTGGAAGCCTCGCCACTAGCGCACGGGACGGCGCGCACATCGACGTGGACGCCTTCGTTGTGCGCCTAGCGGATGCCTTCGGCCAGGATCGCGGTGAAACGCGCGGCATCCGCCTCGTCGCCGATGACAATGACTCCGGACCCGTCCCGTCGGCGCCACAGCCACGCGTCCAGGTCGCCGGCGTTCGCGCTGACCGTAAACGTGGGATGGTCGGCCGCCTGCGCAGCGTCGGCGATGCAAAATCCGGGCTGCCGGTCGTGACGGCTCTGGCCATCGCGGCTCAGGCCCGTCACATGACCGATCTGCACCACCCACTGCGCACCGGTATCCAACGTGCGCAGCCGCCCGACCGGCCGCTCTGCGGTGAACTGTGACCACGCCGGGCCGCGGAAGAAGTGCCTCAGCAGCTCGTCGACTCCGTCAGTGGCCAGGTCAGCATCCACCGCGGTCACCGCTCCGGCGGTCAGTTGTGCGTCCAGCCGGTGGATCAGCACCTCGTGCGCGACCCGGCGGCGTACGAACCCGACTGTCTGGTCCGCTGACCAGCTCCACACCGCCACGTCGTCGGGCGAGTCCTGCAAAGTCCGGACCATCCGCGCGAGCTGCGCGTCGTAGCTCGCCAGCAACTCTGACCGATGCGCCGGCCGGCTCGGCCGCGCACCAGCCGGTGGGCTGGTCAGCCGACCCTCCACCACCGTGGCCCAGAAGCCGAGCACCACACACATATGCTGCAGCAGGTCGTCACCGACCCATCCCGGGCAACTCGGCACCGCCGCGGACGCATCGGCGGACACCAGCGCGGCACGCAGCAGTGACCCCTCGCGCCGGATGTGCTCGACGAAGTCCAGCTGCACGATCGCGCACGCTAGTACCCATGGGTAAGCGGATCCGCGAACAGGTCGCGTGATGCATGCATCGTCCCGTGCCGATGTCTACTCGCTCACTAGAAAAGATGACCGCAAAG
>CAVWNR010000008.1:0-121298 GCA_963756525.1 uncultured Actinomycetota bacterium
CGCCGCCATGCGGCCGGGGAGCCTGTTCCTCAACCTGTCGCGCGGGTTCGTCGTCGACTACGCCGCGCTGCGCAACCACATCGACTCGGGGCACATCGCGGGTGCGGCGGTCGACGTGTTCCCCGTCGAGCCGCGCGGACGCGGGGACGAGTTCACCTCCGAGCTGCGCGGGCTGCCGAACGTCATCCTCACCCCGCACATCGGTGGGTCGACGGAGGAGGCGCAGCAGGACATCGGCCGCTTCGTCGCCGGCAAGTTCCGCGACTTCATCCTCGACGGCGCGACCGCGATGAGCGTCAACCTTCCTGGCCTGGCGCTGCCCGCGACCCCGGACACGCACCGGCTCATCCTCGTCCACCGCAACGTGCCGGGCGCGCTGGCGACGATCAACGGGGTGCTCGCCGAGCACAAGGTCAACATCGAGGCCCAGCTGCTCGGCACCCGCGGCGACGTCGGGTACGTGGTCACCGACATCAGCGCGACCTACACCGCCGAGATGCTCGAGGAGCTGCGCGCGCTCGGCGAGACGATCCGGCTGCGCATCCTGTCTTGAGCTGTTGACCACCTTTTCCCCGCCTCTGACCGCTTTCACGTCGGCGAACCGGTCACCAGCGGGGAAAACGTGATCGGCTCGGGTGGTGGTTGCCGTTGTTACTCGCCGGTAATATGCTGGGTTACTCGTCAGTAACCTGCCAGGAGGCCGGTGATGGGCCACTACAAGAGCAACGTCCGCGACATCGAGTTCAACCTGTTCGAGGTGTTCGGCACCGGCCAGCTGTTGGGCAGCGAGCCGTTCACGGACCTGGACGAAGACACGGCTCGGGGAATCGTCGTCGAAGTCGCCCGCTTGGCCGAGGGCCCGATCGCGGCGTCGTTCGCCGACGCCGATCGCAACCCGCCGGCATTCGATCCGGCGACGAACTCGGTCACCCTGCCCGCGTCGCTGAAGCAGTCGTTCCGGACGCTGCGCGACGCGGAGTGGTGGCGGCTCGAGACGCTGCCCGAGCTGGGCGGCCAGCTGGTCCCGCGCGGGCTGGTGTGGGCGGTCGCCGAGCAGACGCTGGGCGCCAATCCCGCCCTGCACATGTATATGGCCGGCGCGCCGTTCGCGGGGATCCTCTACCACAACGGCAACCAGACGCAGCAGAAGATGGCCCAGCGCATGATCGACCGCGGGTGGGGCGCCACCATGGTCCTCACCGAGCCCGACGCCGGCTCGGATGTCGGCGCCGGTCGCACCAAGGCGATCCCCCAGCCGGACGGGTCGTGGCACATCGAGGGCGTCAAGCGGTTCATCACGTCCGCCGAGCAGGACCTGACCGAGAACATCATCCATCTGGTGCTGGCCCGTCCCGAGGGCGCCGGCCCGGGCACCAAGGGACTCTCGCTGTTCGTCGTGCCGAAGTTCCACTTCGACGTCGACACCGGCGAGTTGGGCGAGCGCAACGGCGTCTACGTCACGAACGTCGAGCACAAGATGGGGCTCAAGGCGTCGACGACCTGCGAGCTGCGCTTCGGCGAGAAGGAACCCGCCGTCGGCTGGCTGGTCGGTGACGTGCACGACGGCATCGCCCAGATGTTCCAGGTGATCGAGCACGCCCGGATGATGGTCGGGACGAAGGCGATCGCGACGCTCTCCACCGGATACCTGAACGCGCTGGAGTTCGCGCGCACCCGCGTGCAGTCCGCCGACCTCACGCAGAGCTCCGACAAGACCGCCCCGCGGGTGACGATCATCAATCACCCCGACGTGCGGCGCAGTCTGATGCTCAACAAGGCCTACGCCGAGGGGCTGCGTGCGCTGGTCCTGTACACCGCGCGCTGGCAGGACCGCATCCTCGCCGGTGACGGCGACGTCGAGCTGGCCAGGGCGGTCAACGACCTGCTGCTGCCGGTGGTGAAGGGCGCCGGCTCGGAGCGCTCGTACGACCAGCTGGCGCAGGCGCTGCAGACGTTCGGCGGGTCGGGCTACCTGCAGGACTACCCGCTCGAGCAGTACATCCGCGACGCCAAGATCGACACGCTCTACGAGGGAACGACCGCCATCCAGGGGCAGGACTTCTTCTTCCGCAAGATCGTCCGTAACCGGGGCCGGGCGCTGCAGGCGCTCTCTGCGGAGATCGGCGCGTTCCTCGAGTCGATCACCGGCGAGGGGCGGCTCAAGGAGGAGCGCGCTGCGGTGGCTGCGGCGCTGGAGAATTTCGGCGGCATGGTCGCCGCGATGCTCGGCCAGCTGACCTCGGCGCAGGAGGACATGCGCAACGTCTACCGGGTCGGGCAGAGCACCACCCGGCTGCTGCTCTCGGCCGGCGACCTGCTGGTCGGCTACTTGCTGCTGCGCCAGGCGGCGGTCGCGCTCGTCCGGTTGGACGGCGACGGACTCAGTGCCGCCGACCGGTCGTTCTATGAGGGGAAGCCGGCCGTAGCGCGGTTCTTCGCGCTCACCGTCCTGCCCGAGTTCGCCGCCCGCCGTGCCATCATCGAGGCCACCGACAACGCGCTGATGGACGTGTCCGAGACCGCCTTCTGATCCCAGAACCCCGTCAAGCTGGTGGATCGGTAGGGTCGGACGCCGTGGACGGGGTGGCGCGGTGGATCGAGCTGGACGGGGCGGTGAATGTCCGCGACCTGGGCGGGTTGCCGGCAGGTGATGGGCGGACGGTGCGGCCCGACCGGCTGATCCGCTCGGGGAACCTGCAGTCGCTCTCGCCCCGTGACGTGGCGCGCCTGGTCGACGAGCACCGGGTGCGGGCGGTGGCCGACCTGCGCACCGAGGTCGAGGTCGACAGCGAAGGGCCGGGGCCGCTGATCCGCGACCCCCGGGTGAGCATCCACCACTTCTCGCTGTTCCCGGAGAGCGGCCGCAACACCGACGTTGCCGCCGACGACGACGCGCCGGTCGTGCTGCCCTGGAACGAGCGCCGCGTGTCGATGGGTGAGCGCCGGGGTCCGGTAGCGATCTATCACCGGTACTTGCAGGATCGCCCGGACTCGATCATCGCCGCGTTGCGCCTGGTCGCGCACACCGACGGCGCGACGATCGTGCACTGCGCCGCCGGCAAGGACCGTACCGGCGTCGTCGTCGCTCTCGCGCTGGATGAGGTGCGGGTCGACCGCGAGGCGATCGTCGACGACTTCGTGCGAACCGGCGAGCGACTCGAGCCGATCCTGACCGGCCTGGCGGCGAGCCCTACCTATGCGCAGGACGTCGGCAAGCTCACCCCGGAGGCCCACCAACCCCGGCCCGAGACGATGCGTGCCCTACTCGCCGGCATCGACGACGAGTACGGCGGCACCTCGGCCTGGCTGCGAACGCACGGCTGGACCGATGCGGACGCCGACGCGCTGCGCCGAGCGCTGCTTCGCTGAGGTCTCATCCGAGCGCGAAAGAGCCCGGCCCCGTCGGGGGCCGGGCTCTTGCGTGCCGCTCAGTGGCTTAGCGGATGACGTTGTTCTGCCGCGTCGCGGCGGCGAGCAGCTGGGTACCCACGCTGGGCGACGCGGTTTCCGGCGCCGGCTGGAAATGGCGCTCGTCGCGGCGGGCACGCATCCGCGTGATCAGCTTCTGCTTCATGGTGTCCCCTGTCAGATTCGTTTTCATTCGGTCAGTGAACGCTGCATCTTACGTTCACAAGGCAAACGCAGGCGAAGCACCGAAGATTCCCAGGTAGCGGCCCGCGCGCTGTGCGGCCGGTCACCCGGGCGCTCAGAGCAGACCCAGGCCGGGGTCGGCCAGCACGCCAGCCACGTCGGCGAGGAACTGCGAACCCTGCTGGCCGTCTACGAGCCGGTGGTCGAAGGAGACGGCGAGCTGGGTGACCCAGCGCGGAACGATCTGCTCATCTACGACCCAGGGCATTTTCCGGATCGCTCCGAACGCGACGATGCCGGACTCGCCCGGGTTGAGGATCGGCGTGCCGGTGTCGACGCCGAACACGCCGACGTTCGTGATGGTGATCGTGCCGCCGGCCATGTCGGCGGGCGGGGTCTTCCCCGAGCGGGCCAGCTCCGTAAGCGCGGTGATGGCGCGGGCGAGCTCCAGCAGCGAGAGCTGGTCGGCGTCTTTGATGTTGGGCACGATCAGGCCCCGGTCGGTGGCGGCCGCGATGCCGAGGTTCACGTAATGCTTGAGCACGATCTGACCCGCCGCGTCGTCCCAGGTGGCGTTGATCTCGGGTGTGCGGCGCACCGCCAGGATCACCGCGCGCGCGACGAACAGCAGCGGCGAGACCTTGACGTCGCGGAACTCCCGGCGTCCGGCGACGCGGTCGCGCAGCTGCATCGTCGGCGTGACGTCGACGGTGACGAACTCGGTGACGTGCGGCGCGGTGAACGCGCTGGCCACCATCGCGGCGGCCGTGTGCTTGCGCACTCCCTTGATCGGACTGCGGGTCTCCCGGCCGCTCGGCCGGGCGGCACCGGCGGCTTCGGCAGATGATGCCGCGGCGGCGGCCTGCTCGATGTCGGCGCGCGAGACGGTGCCGTTCGGGCCGGTCGGCGCGACGCTGCCGAGGTCGACACCGAGCGACTTGGCGAGCTTGCGCACCGGCGGCTTGGCGAGGACGCGATGCCGGGCAGCCGGCGAGTCGGCCGGCGGCACGCTCGGCGCCACGTTGAACGCCAGGTTCGCCGACGGCGGCGCGGGCTCGGCCGGCCGCTTGCGGGCGCGGCGCCCGGCCGAGCCGGTGCGCGGCCCGTACCCGACCAGCACCGGCTGGCGGCCCTCGGCGGCGGCCGTCGGCTGCGGAATGAGGTCCTCGACGGCGGCGTTCGCGGGCGGGACACCCGGCTCCTCGGCGGAGGGGGCCGCCGCACCGGCCACTGGGGCAGCGGGCGCGCTGCCGCCGACATCGATCGTGATGATCGGCCGTCCGACATCGACTGTCTCACCCTCGGCGGCGTGCAGTTCGGTGACGAGGCCGGCATACGGCGAGGGCAGCTCGACCGCCGCCTTGGCGGTTTCGACCTCGACGATGATCTGGTTCACGGTCACCGTGTCACCGGGCTTGACCAGCCAGCGAAGCACGTCGGCCTCGGTCAGGCCCTCGCCGACGTCGGGCATCTTGAATTGTTGAAGCACTCAGTACTCCATGATCCGGTCGACGGCGTCCAGGATCCGGTCGACGTTCGGAAGCCACTCATCCTCCAGCCGGCTGGCCGGATAGGGGGTGTCGAGGCCGCCGACCCGCAGCACCGGGGCCTCGAGGGAGTAGAACGCCTTCTCCTGCACGCGGGCGGCGAGTTCGGCGCCGGCGCCGAAACTCACCGAGGCCTCGTGCACCACGACCAGCCGCCCGGTGCGCTGCACCGACTCGACGACCGTCGCGGTGTCCAGCGGCGAGATGGAACGCAGGTCGACCACCTCGAGGTCATGGGCGTCGTCCGCCTCGGCGGCCTCGAGCGCCGTCGCGACCATCGGCCCGTACGCGACCACCGTGGCGTCCCGGCCGGGACGGATCACCCGCGCCTGATGCAGCGGCATCGGCGTGTCGGCGATCTCACCCTTGACCCAGTAGCGGCGCTTGGGCTCGAGGAAGATCACCGGGTCGTCGGTCTTCACCGCCTGCTGGATCATCCAGTAGGCATCCGACGGGTTGGCGCAGGAGACCACCTTCAGCCCGGCGGTGTGCGCGAAGTAGGCCTCGGGGGATTCGGAGTGGTGCTCGACCGCGCCGATCCCGCCACCGAACGGGATGCGAATGGTGAGCGGCACCCGCAGCCGGCCCAGCGACCTGTTGTGGATCTTGGCCACCTGGCTGACGATCTGGTTGAAGCCGGGATAGACGAAGCCGTCGAACTGGATCTCGCAGATCGGGCGGTAGCCGCGGATGGCCATGCCCACCGCGGTGCCGATGATCCCCGACTCGGCCAGCGGGGTGTCGAACACCCGCTGTTCGCCGAAGTCCTTCTGCAGCCCGTCGGTGATCCGGAACACGCCGCCGAGCTTGCCGACGTCCTCACCCATGATGATGACCTTGGGATCGTCCTCGAGGCACTTGCGCAGGCCTTCGTTGAGCGCCTTGGCCAGACTGACCGGGCGGGCGGCGGGCGCGTTCACGAGCGTTCCCGCGCCGAGTCGATCGGGTTTTCCCCGCTGACGACCGGTTTGGCGCCGGTCGAGCGGTCATATCCGGGGAAAAGGTGATCGTTGCTGCCGGTCATGCCGTCGCCTCCTCGAACGACTCCAGGTACGCGGCGAAGGTGTCGCGCTGCTCGGCCAGCTCGTCGGTCATCTCGGCGTAGACGTGGTCGAAGACCGAGAGCGGATCGGGGTCGGGAAGCGCCCGGCAGCCGGCCCGGACCCGCTCGGCCAGCGCCTCGGACTCCCGCTCGATCGAGGCGAAGAACTCGTGTTCGTAGCGTGCATGCCGGGTGAGGTAGGCGCGCACCCGCTCGATCGGGTCCCGGAGCTTCCAGGTCTCGGTCTCCGCTCCGAGCCGGTAGCGGGTGGGATCGTCGGATGTGGTGTGCGGGTTCATCCGGTAGGTGAATGCCTCGATCAGCGTCGGACCCTGCCCGTTGCGGGCGTCGTCGAGCGCCTTGCGGGTGACCGCGAGCGATGCCAGCACGTCGTTGCCGTCGATGCGCACGCCCGGGAAGCCGAACCCGGCCGCGCGCTGGTACAGCGGCACCCGGGTCTGCGTGGCGACCGGGGCGGAGATGGCCCACTGGTTGTTCTGGCAGAAGTAGACGATCGGCAGGTTGTCGGCGGCGGCCCAGACGAACGACTCGTTGACGTCGCCCTGGCTGGACGCGCCGTCGCCGAAGAACGCGAGGACGGCGGTGTCCCGCTCCGGGTCGCCGGTGGCAACCGCGCCGTCGCGGACCACGCCCATCGCGTAGCCGGCCGCGTGCAGCGTCTGCGCGCCGATGACGATGGTGTACAGGTTGAAGTTGTTCTCGGCCGGATCCCATCCGCCGAGGCTCGTGCCCCGGAACATGCCCAGCAGGGTGAGCGGGTCGACGCCCTGACACCAGGCGACGCCGTGTTCCCGGTAGGTGGGGAAGGACATGTCCTGGTGGCGCAGCGCGCGACCAGCGCCCACCTGGGCGCCCTCCTGACCGAGCAGGCTCGCCCAGAGCCCGAGTTCGCCCTGGCGCTGCAGCGCGATGGCCTCGGTGTCGACCCGGCGGACGAGCACCAGATCCCGGTAGAGCCCGGCGATCTCCTCGTCGCTGATCTCGAGGGGGTAGTCGGGGTTGTCGGCCCGCAGGCCCTCCGGGGTCAGCAGCTGGACCATGTCCGGTTCGGGGTGCACTGCATGGACGTGCTCGGTCATTTGCGAGCTCCTCGCGGCTGGGCGCCTTGTGGGCGACGGTGCGCTGAATGAGTTCCTGGATACAGGGATGGCGTACCGCTGAACTATCCCGCGGTTCCTACCATATCCGCGAAGTGGGCTCAGCCCGCTAGACCGCCGCTAGACCGCTGTGCTGAGGACGGTCGCGTTGCCCGGATGGTCCAACATCAACAGTCGGGGCGACGGAGCAGGCGGGGTCAGGCGGCGAGCTCCGGGGGGAGGGGTTCGTCGTGGACGACGACCAGCCGGGAGACGGCTCGGGTCAGCGTCACGTACAACCGGCGCAGGCCGACGGCGCGTGACGGCTCCGCGGCCACGATCGCGGCCGGCTCGACCAGCACCACCGAGTCGAACTCGAGCCCCTTGGCGGCGCTCGCGGGCACGACGCTGATCGGCGGGTCGTCCTCGGCGGCGACCGGCTCGGCCGCAAGGTCCGCCGCGACCAGCACGCGGACGGTGTCGGCGGCGGCCGCATCGGGGACGATCACCCCGACCGATCCGGGGGCGGCCGTGCACTCGCGGACGGCGTCGACCAGCTGCGCCGCCGTGCGGTAGCGCAGCGCGCGGTCGCCCGTGCGCACCGACGTCGCGGGGGGCACCTCGGCGATGTACGGAAGCAGCCGGTTCGCGACGTCGAGCACCTCGCCGGGCACCCGGTAGCCCGCGGTGAGCGGGCGGATCGCCGCTCCGTCGTGCCCGAGATGGCCCAGCGTCGCGGCCCAGTCGCCCGGCGCCCACGGCGTGGTGGCCTGGGCCAGGTCGCCGAGGACGGTCACCGAGCCGAGCGGGCAGCGCCGGCCCACCGCCCGGCACTGCATCGCGCTGAGGTCCTGCGCCTCGTCCAGCACGACGTGGACGTAGGACGGAGCGCCGTCGATCATCCCGGTCAGCTCGTCGATCAGCACCGCGTCGGCAGCCGTCCAGCGGGCCGACTTGACGGCACGCGGGGGCGTCGGCCAGTGCAGCAGCCGCTGCTCGTCGTCGGTGAGGATGTCGCGCGCGCAGCGGCGCAGGAAGGCCTCGTCGGTGTAGAGCCGGGCGAGCAGGGCTGGGGCGTCCAGCGGCGGCCAGATCGCGTCGACGAAGTCCCGCATCGCCGGCGAGCGGGCCAGCTTCGCCGTCTCGGCGTCGGACGGCGCACCACCGGCGTCCTCGCGCTGTCGGCGCACGTCCTCGGCCAGCTGGCTGCGCAGCCGTTCCCGGGCCATGGTCCAGCGGATGCTGGCCCGCCGCGCATCGTCGACGTAGCGGCGCAGGCGGTGATCGGGGACGCGGTACCGCTTCGTGCCGACGACCGCCACCAAGTCGTCGGTGGGCTTGATGACGTGGCTGAAGACCGCCCGCCTAAGCACGTCGGCCATCCGGGCGTCGCCCTTGAGCACCGCCACCTCGGCCGAGTCGGACGCGCGGACGGGGACGTGCCCGACCAGCTCGTCGACCGTGGTCTGTTCGATGCCGCCCTCGCCGAGAGCGGGGAGTACCTGCGCGATGTAGTGCAGGAAGGCCTTGTTGGGGCCGATCACCAGCACGCCCGACCGCCGCAGCCGCTCGGGGAACGTGTAGAGCAGGTAGGCCGCGCGGTGCAGGCCGACCGCCGTCTTGCCCGTGCCGGGCGCGCCCTGGATGCACAGCGAGGTGTCCAGGCCCGCGCGCACCAGGTCGTCCTGGTCGGGCTGGATGGTCGCGACGATGTCGCGCATGGGGCCGACGCGGGGGCGCTCGATCTCCTCACGGAGCAGCCCGGACGCCAGGCCCAAGGCCTCGCCGCGGTCGAGGTGCTCGTCCTCGAAACTGGTCAGGAGTGGGCCCTCGCTGGAGGCTTGGAAGCCGAAGCGGCGGCGCAGCCGGACGCTCATCCGGTTGCTGGGCGTCGCCCGGTAGAAGGCCCTGGCGATCGGCGCCCGCCAGTCGATGACGACCGGATCGCCGCGCTGATCGCGGATGTGCCGGCGGCCGATGTGCAGCACTTCGGCTTTGCTAGCACCGTCCTCGGGGTCGCGGTCGGTGCGGCCGAAGAATGGCGGCGCGTCCGGGTCGGCGGCCAGGGCCTTGATCCGCCGGGCGCGCAGTGCGCCGAGGCTCTCGCTTGCGAAGGTGTCGCCGACATGGTCGGCGATCCCTTCGGCGGTGGCGCGCATCGCGTCCAAGCACTGCTGGGCGACATCGAGGTGGGCGCGTTCGGCGGCCAGAACGGGATCGTCAGCCACGGCTACCCGACGTTACCCGTCCCCTCGGATCGTTGCGCAATCGTGGGGGCACGCCTGGGATGATGCCCGCCATGACGTCGGCGCAGCGCAGTGCGGAGCACGCCCGGCTGGCCGAGTCGCCGGACTCCACCAGCCCGTGGCGGCTGTGGGGTCCCTACCTCGCCGGCCGGCAGTGGGGCACGGTGCGCGAGGACTACTCGCCGGACGGCAGCGCCTGGGCGTACTTCCCGTTCGAGCAGGCCCGGGCCAGGGCCTACCGGTGGGGCGAGGACGGGCTCGGCGGTATCTGCGACCGGTTCGGCTTCCTGAACTTCTCCATCGTGCTGTGGAACGGGCGCGACCCGTTCCTCAAGGAGCGGCTCTTCGGGCTGACGAACGGCGAAGGCAACCACGGCGAGGACGTGAAGGAGTACTGGTGGGCGCTGGACGGCACGCCCACCCATTCATGGATGCGCTGGCTCTACCGCTACCCGCAGGCCGAGTTCCCGTACGCGCAGCTGCGCGCCGAGAACGCCCGGCGGGGCAAGGACGATCGCGAGTACGAGCTGGCCGACACCGGCGTGCTGGGTGACAACCGGTTCTTCGACGTCACGGTCACCTACGCCAAGGCCGCCCCGGACGACGTGTGCGTGGTCGTCGAGGCCACCAACCACGGCCCGGAACCCGCGCCGCTGCACCTGCTGCCGCAGGTGTGGTTCCGCAACACGTGGACGTGGGGACGCGACCTTCGTCGCCCGTCGCTGCACCGGCTGGACGAACTCGCCGCCGGCAACATGCATGCCGTCGAGTGCCGGCACGCCTTCCTCGGCCGGTACATCCTCGCCGCGGAGGGAAGCCCCGACGTCCTTGTCTGCGAGAACGAGACGAACAACGTCGCGCTCTTCGGCACGGCGAGCAATCCGGCGGCGTACACCAAAGACGGCATCGACAACCGCGTCGTCCACGGCGACGAGTCGGCGGTGAACCCTGCGGGCAGCGGCACCAAGGCCGCGTTCTGGTACCGGTTCGACGCGGTCGCGCCCGGCGATACGGTGCGGCTCCGGCTGCGGCTGGCGACGACCGAGCCGGACGAGGCCACGTTCGGCGCGGGATTCGCCGCGATGCTCGCCGACCGCGCGGCCGAGGCGGACGAGTTCTACGCCTCGGTGATCCCGTCCCAGGTCAATGACGAGGACCGGTTCATCGCCCGCAGAGCGTTCGCCGGCCTGCTGTGGGGCAAGCAGCTCTACCGGTACAACGTCGAGGAGTGGCTCGACGGCGACCCGGGCGAGCCCGCCCCGCCGTCGTCGCGGCTGGATCGCGCCGCACGCAACACCGCCTGGCGGCATCTCGCCCTGGCCGACGTGATGTCGATGCCGGACGAGTGGGAGTACCCGTGGTTCGCGGCCTGGGATCTGGCGATGCACTGCGTGGCGCTCGCCCACGTCGACCCGGCGTTCGCCAAGGAGCAACTGCTGCTGCTCTGCCGCGAGTGGGCGATGCACCCGAACGGGCAGCTGCCGGCCTACGAGTGGGCGTTCGGCGACGTGAACCCGCCCGTCCATCCGTGGGCCGCGTGGCTGGTGTACGTCATCGACGGCCGTCGCGACACCGACTTCCTGATCCGGATCTTCACCAAGCAGCTGCTGACCTTTGGCTGGTGGGTCAACCGCAAGGATCCCGACGGGTCGGACCTGTTCGAGGGCGGCTTCCTCGGCATGGACAACATCGGGTTGTTCGACCGGTCCGCGCCGCTACCCGGCGGGCGTCGGCTGGAGCAGTCCGACGCGACGAGCTGGATGGCGTTCTTCTGCCTGTCGATGCTGCAGATCGCCGTCGAGCTGGCCCGCACCGTGCCGGCCTGGGACGAGGTGGCGACGACGTTCCTCGAGCACTTCCTCGCCATCGCGCACGCGATGGGCTCGTTCGGCTCGCAGGACGTCAGCCTCTGGGACGACGAGGACGGCTTCTACTACGACGTGCTCGTCCACCCCGACGGGAGCTACGAGCGGCTGCGGGTGCGCTCGCTGGTCGGGCTGTTGCCGCTGCTGGCGGTGGCGATCGCGCCGCCGTGGACTGCCGAGGAGCTGCCCGACCTCACCGCGCGGCTGCGCTGGCTGGAGGAGCGCCGGCCGGACCTGCTCGACGGGCGGATGTCACGAACCGGGCCGGACGGCGCGCACGTGCTCCTCTCGCTGGTCGACGCCGCCCGGCTGCAGCGGCTGCTGGCCCGGATGTTCGACGAGACGGAGTTCCTCTCCCCGTTCGGGATCCGGTCGCTGTCGGCGGCCTACCGCACGCCCTTCACGTGCGACGTCGACGGCACTGCGATGAGCATCGACTACGAGCCGGGGGAGTCCCGCAGCGGCCTGTTCGGCGGGAACTCGAACTGGCGCGGGCCGGTCTGGTTTCCGGCGAACGTGCTCCTCGCCGACGCGCTGCGCACGCACGGGGCCTACTACGGGCAGTCGGTGACCGTCGCCGGTCCGGCTGGGCCGATCACGCTGGCCGCCGCGGCCGACCTGATCGACGACCGGCTGATCGGGCTGTTGCGCATCGGCTCGGCCGGCCGCCGTCCGTCGGACGGTCCGCACGTCGACGGGCCGTTGTGGACGGCGCACCCCACGTTCAGCGAGTACTTCCACGGCGACACGGGCGAGGGGCTGGGCGCGTCCCACCAGACCGGGTGGACCGCGCTGGTGGCGCACCTGATCTGCGTTATGGCAGGTCGAACGGGTTGAAGACACGCACGCCGGTGCCCTCGAAGTCGCGCACGTTGCGCGTGACCACGGTGAGCCCGTGCACCCGCGCCGTCGCCGCAATGAGCATCGTCACGGCGGCCTCCCGGCGATTCTTTCCAGACTGTCCAGAAGTGATCCTTCGGTCACAGCGACGCCGTGTCGCTGCGGCTGATTGCCGCGCCGGGCTGCAGAATGCTCGCCGTGGGGCGGCATACGGTGCGGTTGCGCGACGACGGCATGGCGGACGATCTGGCGCTGCTTCGTGCCGATCGCGCCCTGCGGCTGCGTTGCATCCTCGCCGGCCTGGCGCCGACCGTCGCGTACACGGCCGCGCTTGTTGCGCTGCACGACACCGGGCTGTGGGCCGACCTGCTCGTCCTGCCGGTGACGGTCGGCGGAGTGCTCGTCGGCGCCCTGCTCGACGCGGCACACCGCCGGTCTTGATCGACGATCTAGTCGCCCGGGCGAGGCGTTGGGTCGTTCCCGGCGAGCGGCGGATTCTCGGCATCGCCGGGGCGCCCGCGTCTGGCAAGTCCACGCTCGCCGCCGCGCTGGTCGAGGCGCTGGCGCCGGACGCCGTGCTCGTCCCGATGGACGGCTTCCACCTCGCCGAGGCGGAACTGCGACGTCTCGACCGGCACGAGCGCAAGGGCGCGCCGGACACGTTCGACGCGGCCGGATACGGCGCCCTGCTGCGTCGGCTGCGTGACGCCATGGACGAGGTCGTCTACGCGCCGGCGTTCCACCGCGACATCGAGGAGCCGATCGCCGGCGCGATCGCGGTGCCCCGCAGCACGCCGCTGGTCGTTACCGAGGGGAACTACCTGCTGCTGGACGACGGTCCGTGGGCCGCGGTGCGCCCGCTGCTCGACGAGGTGTGGTTCGCCGACGGGGACGAGGCGGCGCGGATCGAGCGGCTGATCGCCCGGCACATGGCCTACGGCCGCGATCGGGCGACCGCGACCGCGCGGGCGCTGGGCAGCGACCAGCGCAACGCGGAGTTGATCGCTGCCACCCGGGCGCGGGCCGACCTCGTCGTGTGGAGCTGAGCGGTTAGCCGCCGACGCGCTGCTTGAGCGCGTCCAGCTCGTCGCGCAGCGAGGAGGGCAGCTTGTCGCCGAGCTTGCCGAACCACTCCTCGATGCTCGCGATCTCGCCGCGCCACTCCTCCGGGCGCACCGCCACCGCCTCGGCCACCGCCTCGGGGCTGACGTCCAGGCCGGCCAGGTCGAGCGCGTCGACCGTCGGCACGTGCCCGATCACCGTCTCCTGCGCGGCGGCCGTGCCCTCGATGCGTTCCAGCGCCCACTTCAGCACCCGCATGTTCTCGCGGAAACCCGGCCAGAGGAAGTTGCCGTCGGCGTCGCGGCGGAACCAGTTGACGTAGAAGATCTTCGGCAGCTTCACCTCGTCATGCTGCTTGCCCATGTCGAGCCAGTGGCCGAGGTAGTCGCCGGCGTTGTAGCCGATGAACGGCAGCATCGCCATCGGGTCGCGGCGCACCACGCCGACCTGGCCGGTGGCGGCGGCGGTCGTCTCGGACGAGAGCGTCGCGCCGAGGAAGACACCGTGCTGCCAGTCGCGGGCCTCGGCAACCAACGGCACCGTGTCGCGGCGCCGGCCGCCGAAGAAGAATGCGTCGATCGGCACCCCGGCCGGGTCGTCGTACTCGGGGGCGAGGATCGGGCACTGCTTGATCGGCGTGCAGTACCGGCTGTTCGGGTGGGCTGCCTTCTCTTCCGACTCCGGGGTCCACGGCTGACCCTTCCAGGTTGTCGCGTGCGTCGGGGTGTCCTCCAGCCCGTCCCACCACACGTCGCCGTCCTCGGTCAGCGCGACATTGGTGAAGATCGAGTTGCCCTGCTCAAGGGTGCGGATCGCGTTCGGGTTGGTGTGCTCGTTGGTGCCGGGCGCGACGCCGAAGAAGCCGAACTCCGGGTTGACCGCGTAGAGGCGCCCGTCCGGACCGATGCGCAGCCAGGCGATGTCGTCGCCGAGCGTCTCGACCTTCCAGCCGGGCAGGGTCGGGTCGAGCATCGCCAGGTTGGTCTTGCCGCACGCCGACGGGAATGCCGCCGCGATGTGGTACGCCTTCCCCTCCGGTGAGGTGATCTTGAGGATGAGCATGTGCTCGGCCATCCAGCCCTCGTCGCGGGCCTGCACCGACGCGATCCGCAGCGAGTGGCACTTCTTGCCCAGCAGCGCGTTGCCGCCGTAGCCGGAGCCGTAGGACCAGATCGTGCGCTCCTCCGGGAAGTGCACGATGTACTTGGTCTCGTTATGCGGCCAGGGCACGTCCTTGGCGCCGTGCTCCAGCGGGACGCCGACCGAGTGCAGCCCGGCGACGAACCGCGCGTCGTCGCCGAACTTGGCCAGGGCGGCCGAGCCCATCCGGGTCATGATGTGCATCGAGGCCACGACGTATGGCGAGTCGGTTATCTCGACGCCGAGCTGCGGGTGCTCGGCGCTGAGCGGGCCCATGCAGTACGGCAGCACATACATCGTCCGGCCGCGCATCGAGCCGCGGAAGCGCTCGGTGAGGATGGCCTTCATGTCGTTCGGGTCCATCCAGTTGTTGGTGGGCCCGGCGTCACGCTGGTCACGGCTGCAGATGAACGTCCGCCCTTCGACCCGAGCAACATCGAGCGGGTCGGATGCGGCGTAGAAGGAGTTCGGCTTCTTCTCCGGGTCGAGCCGGGTGAACGTGCCGTTGGCCACCAGCAGCTCGGTGATCCGCGTCCACTCCTCGGCTGAGCCGTCGGCCCATTCGACGCGGTAGGGCTGCGTGACCTCGGCGATATCGCGCACCCAGGCCAGCAGTTTCGCGTGCTCGGTGGGGGCGTGATCGAGGCCGGGAACGGTGATCGTCATAGGTGAATCTCCTCGCCAGTCGACGTTGACTTCGCGCAGCGAGCGCGCCGCCCGGCAGCGCCCGTAGGGATTCACCCGAGGCTAGCTCCTGCAACCGTTTACACCCCTAACCGGGGGCTGCGGTCCAGATCACACGGCGGGCAGGTCGTCGGACGCTGTTGATCTTGGAGTAGTGGTCGAATAACAGCCACAACTCCAAGATCAACAAGGTGGGTTAGGAGGCCTGGCTGACCGTCGACATGTTGAAGTCGGCAACCCGGACCGGCGGCATCGCGGTCCGGGTGAAGTAGTCGCTCCACTCGCGCGACAGGGTGTGCTCGGTGCGGCCGGCTTCGGTGATCCGGCCGAGCAGGTCGACCGGCGACTCGTTGAACCGGAAGTTGTTCACCGCGCCTTTGACCCGGCCCTGCTCGACCAGGTAGACGCCGTCGCGGGTGAGCCCGGTGAGCAACAGCGTCTGCGGGTCGACCTCGCGGATGTACCACAGGCAGGTCAGCAGCAGCCCGCGCTCGGTGCCGGCGATCATCTCGTCCAGCGAAGTGCCGCCGCCTGCTCCTTCCAAGATCAGGTTGTCGACGACCGGCCGTGGCTGCGCGCCGGTCTTCGCCGCCCAGGCGCGGGTGCGGATCAGCTCGCGCAGCGTGCCGTCGGCGATCCAGGACCCGGGCGCTACCGGGGCGCCGTTGTCGAACACCGACTGCAGGCCGCCCTCGGAGGCGGTGACGACGTCGAACGCGGCGCACTCGAGGCCCGGCTCGGCCGGATCGGACCGCAGGGTGAGCGGCAGCTCGGCGAGCCGCTCGCCGATGCGGGTTCGGCCGCCGCTGCGGGCGAAGACGTTGCGGCCCTCCTCGGCGTCGCGGGCCGAGGCCGTCCAGTACGTGTAGATCATCAGGTCGGCGAGCGCGCTGGGCGGCAGGATCGTCTCGTACCGGCCCGCTGGCAGCTCGAGCCTTGTCGAGGCCCAGTCCAGCCGGGTGTGCAGCTCGCCGGCGAGCGCCTCCACATCGATGTCTGCGAAGTCGCGGGTCGGCACCCCGGCCCAGGCGCTGCGGGCGAAGTCGGCGGACTTCGCGTTCAGCTCCAGCCGCCCGGTCGGCTGGTCGACCCGACGGCGCAGCCCGGTGGACGTGGCGAGGAACGTCGAGGTCATCTGGTGCTCGGCGAACCCGAAGAGCAGCCGCTCGGCGTTCGCCGCGCGCCCGAACGCCTCGCCCAGCGCGGGCGCGAAGCGCTCGAACACTTCCACGCCCGTGACGGCTGGCTCGCCCGACCAGTCGTCGTCGTGCGGGTACGGCTCGACGAGCGGGGCGGCGTCGTCTGCGGGGGTGGCCTGCCGGGCGGCCGCGTCGCTCGCGCGCACCAGCCCGGCGATCTCGCCCGCATCCGTCACCGAGCGCGTGACGACACCTGCACACGTGCCGCCGGCGCCGTCGACGGTGGAGATCACGGTGACCGAGCGGGAGGCCATCTGCCCGTTCGTGGTCAGGCTGTTGTTCGCCCACCGCAGGTTCGTCTCGGTGTGCTCGGAGGCGACAACGACGCAGCCGTCCGCGGCGCACGCGCGCAGCGCCGACTCGACGAGCTCCTGGATCTGGGTCATTCGGGGCCCCCGCGAAATCGCGGAGCGTTCTGTGCGGAGCGATTTCGTGGGGTGATCATCGGCCGCCCTCCGCCTTGGTGTTGAGCACGTTGACGCCGCGGAACAGCGCCGCCGGAGAGCCGTGGCTCACCGCGGCGACCTGCCCGGGCTGCCCCTTGCCGCAGTTGAACGCCCCGCCGAGCAGGTATGTCTGCGGGCCGCCGACCGCCTCCATGGCCCCCCAGAAGTCGGTGGTCGTCGCCTGGTAGGCGACGTCGCGCAGCTGGCCGGCGAGCCGGCCGTCCTCGATGCGGTAGAACCGCTGGCCGGTGAACTGGAAGTTGTAGCGCTGCATGTCGATCGACCAGGACCGATCGCCGACGACGTAGATGCCGCGCCGGACGCCGGAGATCAGCTCCTCCGTACTCGGACCGTCGACGGCCGGCTGCAGCGACACGTTGGCCATCCGCTGCAACGGGATGTGCCCGGACGAGTCGGCGAACGCGCACCCGTTGGACCGGCCGAACCCGTGCGCCGCGGCCATCTGCCGGTTCAGCTGGTAGCCGACGAGCGTGCCGCCGCGCACGATGTCGAACCGCTGGGTGGCGACGCCCTCGTCGTCGTAGCCGATGGTCGCGAGCCCGTGCTCGGCGGTGCGGTCGCCGGTGACGTTCATGGCCGGGCTGCCGTACTGCAGCGCATGCAACCGGTCGAGCGTCGCGAACGACGTGCCGGCGTAGGCGGCCTCGTAGCCGAGCGCACGGTCGAGCTCGGTGGCATGGCCGATCGACTCGTGGATGGTGAGCCACAGGTTGGACGGGTCGATCACCAGGTCGTACCGGCCAGGCTCGACGCCGGGCGCCTTGACGTGCTCGGCCAGCAGTGCGGGCAGCTCGGCGATCTCGTCGTCGAGCCGTGGACCGGCGACGTATTCCCATCCGCACCCGGCCGGTGGCGCCAGCGTGCGCATGGAGGAGAAGGCACCGGCGGCACGATCGACGTTCAGCGCGGTGAATGCGGGATGTACCCGCACCCGCTGCTGAGTGGTCACCGTGCCGGCGACGTCGGCGTAGAACTTGTTCTCCAGGACGTGCATCAGGCTGGCGTCGACGTGGTCGACGCCGTCAGCGCTGAGCAGCCGGTCGGAGAGCTCCGTCAGCCGGGCGACGCGTTCGGCCTCCGGCACGTCGAACGGGTCGATCTCGTACGACGACACCCAGGTGACGTCGGCGTGCACCGGCTCGGGGGCGAGCTCGACCGGGTCGTCACTGAGCACCCGGCTGATCTTCGCCGCGGCGACCGCCTGCTCGGCCAGCCGGGCGGCGGACTCGGGCGTGCGCTCGATGCCGCTGGCGAATCCCCACGCGCCGTCGTGCACTACCCGCACCGCCAGGCCGAGATCCTCGCTGTCGGTGCTCGAGTCGAGGCGGGCGTCGCGCAGGCTCAGCGTCGCGGTGCGGACGCGCTCGAGCCGGAAGTCGGCGTGCGTGGCGCCGAGCTCGGTGGCCCGGGTCAGCGCCGCGTCGGCCAGCTCACGGGCCGGCAGCGCGAGGAAGGACGGATCGAGGTCGGGCATAGTTCGGAACCTACCCGGCGGCTCCGGCCGGGTCCTCGGCATTTGGTCAGCAGACGGTCACGCTGCCGGAGTAGCCCTTGGTGAACGAATTGATCCGGTCCAGTGCGGACGTGCCGCGGGGGCCGAACGCCCGGTCGGAGTCCACGAGCGCAAAAACCGCCGTCGTCGCCTCGTCCATATCCGGCGGCGAGAGCGCGAAGCCGCTGGTGGCAGTGTTGGCGCTCTCGGAGTACGCACCGGCGTAGCAGCCGGCGGCCAGCAGCGCATCCTTGCCGTCGAGTGACCGGCCGAAGAGCTGGTGGCGCACGGCCATCCCCCAGCCGTAGGCGAACAGCGTGCCGAGGGCGTAGTCACCCGGCTGGTTCTGGACCACCGACACGTCACCGGTCTGCCGGTCGACCGAGAGCGCGGACATGCTGTAGTAGGCCGCCTTGGCGAAGGAGTCGCTGTAGTAGACGGTGTTGTCGTTCGGGCAGTAGCCGAACTCACTCGACGCGTTCGCGGCACACTTCGGGTGCGGCGCGGATGCGATCTTGACGTCGTTCCACGGCTTGCCGATCGAGCGCGCGGCGGCCGACCAGAAGGCGTTCAGGCTCGGCGCCAGCCCGCCACCGGACGGAGGGGGTCCCGGGTCGAGCACCTGCGCCAGCGGCTCGTTGCCGCCGCTGAGGTAGTCCGAGTCGCTGGTGAACGGCCGCTCGGTGAACTGCCGGTCGGTCCAGGAGTTGCTGAAGCAGTACCGCACTCCGTGGTCGATCCCGGCGGAGACCGCGGAGAGCCGGTCGAACCCGTCCCCGTGGCTGATCTGGTCGGAGCTGACCGGCGTCGGGTCGCGCACCTGCAGGTAGCCGAGCATGGCCCGATCCAGGCTGGCGCTGGTCGGCCGGAAGTGTGGCGCGTGCATCGCGAGGGCCCAACCGGTGAACGCGCCGGCCGCGCAGTCGGCCTGTGTCTCGACCGAGATGGGGGTGCGATTCTGCCCGAGGATGCCCACCCGGTTCTGCACGGCATGGCCGAACTCGTGGGCGAAGACCATCGTCGCGAGGAACGGCCCGTACGTCTTCGCGAGCACCGCGACGAGATGCGCGGTGTTGCGGTCCCAGGCGATGGAGTCGTCGAGCTGGCAGTAGAAGGCGTTGTCGACGACGCTGGTCGGCTTGCTGGCGATGCACCGGTCCTGCTTGTCCGCCGCGGTGACGTCGAAGCCGTCGATGGAGTAAAGCTTCCCGGTCAGATCCGGGAGCGGCTGCCCGCCGGACACCTGCGGGTAGCTCTGGTGCCAGAAGTCGAGGATGTCACTGATCGAGTTCTTGGCCAGCTGGTCGAACGCGGTGCCGCCGTCGCCGACGACGGGCAGTGTGGAGTTCGCGGCCAACGGCCGGGGCGATCCGTTACCCGAGATCACCTGGGTGCACGCGCAGAGCGCCAGCACGATCGCGACCAGCACGACCACGAGAGTGCGGTGACCGACTCTTCGCCGACCAGCTGCCGCTGCGGGGCCCGCCCATCGTCCCGGCATGCCACCTCCTCGCCGACGGTCCGTTCGGAGTCTAGGACCCCGGGCAGGGTGGCTGCGGCTGCTGAGAGCGGGAACGATTACCGATACGATGGAAGGGTGGTTCCTCGGGCAGGGCAGCGGATGACCCGGCAGGGCGGCGCGATACGGCAAGCTCTCGTCGAGGCGGCGGGTTTCCGCAGTGCCCAAGATGTCTATGCGGCGCTGCGGGCGCGCGGCGACTCGGTCGGGCTGTCGACGGTGTACCGGCACCTGCAGTCCTTCGCCGACGACGGCCTGCTCGACGTCATCCACACGCCCGACGGGGAGACCACCTACCGGCTCTGTGGCGAGGCGACCCAGAACCATCATCATCACCTCGTCTGCCGGCGCTGCGGCTGGGCGGAGGAGATCGAAGGACGGGCCGTCGAGCGTTGGGCCAGCGCGATGGCCGATCGCTACGGCTACACCGACGTCGACCACACCGTTGAGATCTTCGGACGCTGCGCGAACTGCTCGGGATAGCCCTAGCTAGTGGGAATCGTTCCCATATCCAGTAAGCTGGCGGGTATGCGAGTCGGACGCGTCGTCGCGGCGGGCGTGGCGCTGTCGCTCGTCGGCGTCGCGCTGTCAGCCTGCGCCGCCCGCTCGCCGGTCGCTGATCGGCTACCTGGCGCCCACGCCCAGGTGACCGTCGTGGCGGCGGAGAACTTCTGGGGTGACATCGCGGGCCAGATCGGCGGCACCGGGGTCGACGTCAGCTCGATCATCACGGACCCGAACACCGACCCGCACGAGTACGAAACCTCGGCCGCTGACGCGCGGGCGGTCGCCCGGGCGGATCTGGTCATCGAGAACGGCGTCGGTTACGACGACTTCGTCGACAAGCTGGTCAACGCCAGCCGCAACGGCAGCCGGCACGTGATCAAGGTGGAGGACGTCGTGCACCCCGCCGAGAGCAACCCGCACCTGTGGTACGACCCGGCGTACGTCGAGGCCGCAGCGCATGCCATCGAGGCGCAGCTCGCGGCGCTCGCGCCCGAGAGCGCGGCGACGTTTGCCGCCAACTTGCGTGAGTTTCTGGCGGCCGAGCAGCAGGTCGACGACGTCGTCGAGCAGATCAAGGCCAAGCATGCGGGCACCGCGGTCGGCTACACCGAACGCGTTGCGGGCTACCTGGTCGAGGCGGCGGGGCTTCGGCTCGGCACCCCGGCGTCGTTCGCGCGGGCGATCGAGGACGGCGACGACCCGAGCCCCCGCGACACCATCCGATTCCGACTCGCGCTGCAGAACCACACCGTGGCCGTCCTGCTATACAACGCGCAGGTGACGAGTCCGGCGACAGCACAGCTGCGCGCGCTCGCCGAGCGCGAGCACATCCCGGTTGTCGGCGTGACGGAGACGATGCCGTCCGGCGCTGTGAACTTCCAGTCCTGGCAGGCAGGCCAGGCTCAGGCGTTGCTGGCGGCGCTCGGTGGCTGACACGTCCTCGGCCGGCGCGGTGGCCTCGGTCGTCTCGACCGCGGAGCCGACCGTCCGGCTGCGCGCCGCGACCCTGCGCTACGGCGAACGCGTGCTGTGGCGCAGCCTGGACTTCGACGTCGCGCCGGGCGAGTTCGTCGCCGTCCTCGGCCCGAACGGCAGCGGCAAGACCAGCCTGCTCAAGGTGCTTCTGGGGCTCACGCGGCTCAGCACCGGAACGGTGCAGGTTGGCGGGCGGACGCCGCGGCGCGGCAGCGAGCTGATCGGTTACGTGCCGCAGCAGAAGGGCTTCGATCGCGATCTGCCGATGCGCGGACGCGATCTCGTGCGGCTCGGGCTCGACGGGCACCGCTACGGCTTGGCCTTGCCGAACCGGGCGTCCCGCGAGCGCGTCGACGAGGTGATCGCCTCGGTCGGCGCGACGGCGTACGCGGATGCGCCGATCGGCCTGCTCTCCGGCGGCGAACAGCAGCGGCTGCGGATCGCGCAGGCACTGCTCGGCCATCCCCGGATCCTGCTCTGCGACGAGCCGTTGCTGAGCCTGGACCTGCACCACCAGCGGGAGGTGAGCGCGCTGATCGACGCACGCCGCCGGGTCGCCGGTTCGTCGGTGCTGTTCGTGACCCACGAGATCAATCCGATCCTGCCGATGGTCGACCGGGTGCTGTACCTGGTCGGTGGGCGCTGGGCGGCGGGCACGCCGGACGAGGTGATGACCGGTGCGCGCCTGTCGGCGCTCTACGGCACCGACGTGGATGTGCTATGCGTGCGCGGAGGGATCGTCGTCGTCGGTGCACCCGAGTCTCCGGACGCCGGCCATCACCACGAGCAGCAGGATGCCGCATGGGCTTGATCGACTACTTGGGCGTGGACCTGGTGCAGCACGCGCTGATCGCCGGCGCGCTGATCGCGGTGATCTGCGGTCTGATCAGCCCCTTCGTCATCACCCGGCGGGCCGCGTTCGCCGTGCACGGCACGTCCGAGCTCGCCTTCACCGGCGCTGCCGCGGGGCTGCTGGTGGCGGGCGACGCGGTCGCCGGCGCCTTGTTCGGCGGGCTCGTCGTCGCGGCGACGATTGCGGTGCTCGGCCGGCGGGAACGCAACTTGGACACCGTGATCGGCGTCGTGCTCGCGTTCGGGATGGGTGTCGGCGTGCTGCTGCTGAGCTACTACCGGGGCTTTTCCAGCGCCGCGATGAACATCCTCTTCGGGCAGATCTTCGGCGTCGATACCGGCCAGATCTACCTACTGCTGGCGGTCGGGGGCGCGGTGCTGCTCACGCTGGCGCTGATCTACCGGCCGCTGCTGTTCGCCTCCGCCGACCCTGAGGTGGCCACCGCCCGCGGCGTCCGCACTGGCCTGCTCGGCCTGGTCTTCCTCGTGCTGCTCGCACTGACGGTCACCGAGGCGGCGCAGATCGTCGGCACGCTGCTGGTGCTCAGCCTGACGATCACGCCGGCCGCGGCCGCGCAGCGGCTGTCCGCGCGCCCGGCTGTGGTGACCGCACTGAGCGTGGCATTCGCGCTGGTCGCGTCGCTCGGCGGACTGCTGCTCAGCCTGGAGACGAACGACATCAAGGCCAGCGTCTGGATCACCAGCATCAGCTTCGCGATCTACCTCGTCGCCCGGGCGACCGGACCGCGGCTGCTCGTCGCCCGCCGCGCCGCTTGACCCGTCCTCGACGTTCGGGCGGCCCTACCACGGCACGTCCCTGACCGTAATCGCCACCGGCAGGCCTGCAAGGTAACTATCCTGGCGCCAGCATGCGCATCACCTACCCTGACCTGCCGATCAGCGCGCGGCGCGACGAGATCAAAGCCGCGATCCGCGACCACCAGGTGGTCGTCGTCGCAGGCGAAACGGGTTCCGGTAAGACCACGCAATTGCCGAAGATCTGCCTGGACCTCGGCCGTGGCCGAGATGGCCTGATCGGCCACACCCAGCCCCGGCGCCTCGCCGCGCGCACCGTCGCGCAGCGCATCGCCGACGAGTTGGGCACCGAACTCGGCGAGCTCGTCGGCTACCCGGTGAGGTTCACCGACCGGGTCAGCGCGCGCAGCAGGATCCGGCTGATGACCGACGGCATCCTGCTCGCCGAGATCCAGCGCGACCGCGACCTGCGCCGCTACGACACGATCATCATCGACGAGGCACACGAGCGGAGCCTCAACATCGACTTCCTGCTCGGCTACCTCACCGACCTGCTGCCGCAACGTCCCGACCTGAAGCTGATCATCACGTCGGCGACGATCGACCCGCAGCGCTTCGCCAGCCACTTCGGAGGCGCGCCGATCGTCGAAGTGTCCGGGCGCACCTATCCGGTCGAGATCCGCTATCGCCCGCTGGACCCGAGCGAAAACGCAGAAGCGCAAGACGAGGACGAGATCGTTCACCACATTCCGGCACGCGACCAGACGGAGGCCATCCTCGACGCCGTGCGCGAACTGCGCGGCGAAGGATCCGGTGACATCTTGGTGTTCCTCAGCGGAGAGCGCGAGATCCGCGACACCGCCGAGGCGCTGCGCGCCCTCGACCTGCCGAGTACCGAGATCCTGCCGCTCTACGCGCGGCTCTCGACGGCCGAGCAACAACGAGTCTTCCAGGCGCACCGCGGACGGCGGATCGTGCTCGCGACCAACGTCGCCGAGACCTCGCTCACCGTGCCCGGCATCCACTACGTGATCGACCCGGGCACGGCGCGCATCTCCCGGTACAGCCGGCGAACCAAGGTCCAGCGGCTGCCCATCGAAGCGATCTCGCAGGCATCGGCCGACCAGCGCGCAGGCCGCTGCGGCCGCACCGCCGACGGCATCTGCATCCGGCTGTATTCCCAGCGCGACTTCGAGGGCCGGCCGCGGTTCACCGAGCCGGAGATACTGCGCACCAACCTGGCATCGGTCATCCTGCAGATGGCCGCGCTCGGTCTCGGCGATCTCGAGCGGTTCCCGTTCGTCGAGCCGCCCGACCGGCGCACCGTCCGCGACGGCCGGCAACTGCTGCAGGAACTCGGCGCCTTCGACGCCGACGGCATGCTCACCAAGGTCGGCCGCAGGCTGGCCCGGCTCCCCGTCGATCCGCGCATCGGCCGGATGATCCTCGAGGCCGACCGCGAGGTCTGCGTGCGGGAGGTGCTGGTGATCGCGGCGGCGCTCTCGATCCCCGACCCGCGCGAGCGGCCGGCCGACGCGGAGCAGCAGGCGGCGCAGAAGCATGCCCGGTTCGCTGACGAGCACTCCGACTTCGTCAGCTACCTCAACCTCTGGAACTACCTGCGCGAGCAGCGGCACGAGCGATCCGGCAACCAGTTCCGGCGGATGTGCCGGGAGGAATACCTGCACTACCTGCGCATCCGCGAATGGCAGGACCTCGCCGGGCAACTCCGTGACATCGCTAGGTCCCTTGGCATCAAGGAATCCGGTGACCCGGCAGACCCAGCCCGCATTCACACCGCGTTGCTGGCCGGTCTGCTGTCACAGGTCGGGATGCGCGCGGCTGACAGCCGGGAGTACGTCGGCGCGCGCAACGCCCGATTCCTGATCGCGCCGGGGTCGGTGTTGGCCCGCCGACCGCCGCCCTGGGTGGTCGCGGCGGAACTGGTGGAGACGAGCCGCGTCTACGCACGAATCTGCGCCCGGGTCATGCCCGAGGCGGTCGAGCGGCTGGCCGGGCACCTCGTCGCCCGTACCTACAGCGAGCCGCATTGGGACCGCCGCCGCGGCGCCGTGTTGGCATTCGAGCGGGTGACGCTCTACGGTCTGCCGCTCGTCACCCAGCGCAGGGTGCAGTACGGCAACGTCGACCCCGCGCTCGCTCGAGAACTCTTCATCCGAGACGCCCTGGTGGAGGGCGACTGGGACACCCGGCATCGCTTCTTCCACGCCAACCAGGCGCTGCGCACCGAACTCACCGCCCTCGAGGAGCAGGCCCGTCGACGCGACCTGCTCGTCGACGAGGAGACCATTTTTGCCTTCTACGACAAGCGAATCCCCGCCGAGGTCGTGTCGTCGCGGCACTTCGACACCTGGTGGAAGATCGCCCGCCGGGAGCGCCCCGAGCTGCTGACGCTCACCCGCGACGACCTGCTCCGGGCTGGCGCTGAAGCGGCCGACCAACCGGATACCTGGCACGAGGGCGACCTCGCGCTACCGGTCAGCTACCGCTTCGAGCCCGGCGCTCCCGACGACGGGGTGACCGTGCACGTGCCGGTCGACGTGCTCGCGCGCCTGAGTGGTGGCGACTTCAGCTGGCAGCTGCCGGCGTTGCGGGAGGAGCTGGTCACCGCGCTGATCCGGTCGCTGCCCAAGGAGCTGCGCCGCCACTTCGTCCCCGCACCGGACACCGCCCGAGCGGTGCTCACGCAGCTCGTCCCCGGCCAGGAGCCGCTGCTCGAGGCGCTGCAGCGCGAGCTGCACGATCGCACCAGCGTCCTCGTCCCGCTTGCCGCGTTCAACCTGGACCGGGTGCCGCCGCACCTGCGGGTGACATTCGCGGTCGAGTCACCGTCCGGCAAGGTGCTTGCTCGCGGTAAGGACCTTCCGGCGCTGCAAGCGCAGCTCGCCGAGCCGGCCCGGGCCGCCATCGCGGCCGCCAGCGGCCTGGAACGGGCCGGCCTCACCGCCTGGCCGGCCGACCTGGACGAGCTGCCGCGCATCGTCAACCAGCGACGCGGCGGGCACGCGGTCCGCGGATACCCCGCGCTCGACGATGCCGGAAGTGCCGCGCGGATAACGGTGTTTCCATCCGCAGCGGAGCAGGCCGCGGCGATGACGGCTGGGACGCGTCGGCTCCTGCGGCTGAGTCTGCCCTCACCCGCCAAGGGCATCGCGCTGACCAAGCAAGCGCGGCTGATCGGTGTGGGCGCCGTGCTCGACGACTGCGCGGACGCCGCCGCCGACGACATCGTGGGCCGCCACGGCGGGCCGGCCTGGTCCCGTGTCGAGTTCGATGCATTGCGTAGCGCGGTCGCGGCCGAGCTCGCCGGCGTTACCCGCGAGATCGCCGGGCGGGTCGAAGTGGTGCTCGCCACGGCGCACGAGGTGCGCGCCGCCTTACCGGTTGCTCCGCCGCCGAGCCACGCCGACGCGGTCGCCGACATGCGCGCGCAACTCGACGCGCTGCTGCCGCCGGGGTTCGTCACGAGCACCGGACGGGGGCGGCTGGCCGACCTGGGCCGGTACGTCCGGGCGATCGCGCGCCGGCTGGAGAAGCTTCCTCGCGAGGTCGACGTCGACAGCGCGCGGATGGCACGGGTGCACGCCGTCCAAGCCGCCTACCGCGATCTCGTCGCCGCGCTGCCGCCGGTCCGAGCCGCGGCGCCGGATGTCCGCGACATCGGCTGGGTCATCGAGGAACTGCGGGTGAGCCTGTTCGCCCAGCAGCTCGGCACGGCCCGCCCGGTGTCCGAGCAGCGCATCTACCGGGCCATCGACGCGATCGCGCCGTGAAACCAGGTATGCAACGCGCCGATGACATTCTCGCCGGGGAGCCGCATTCGGGAGGACGGAGCCGGCGGCACGGCCGAAATCGGTTGAGCCGCACCGGCAGGATGACTGCATGACCGAAGCCATCGACCTGGCCGCCGTCCTCTCGTCATTCGACGACCTCTGGCAGCCGCGGACGGTCACCGTTCTCAACGACTACGACGTGCGGGTGGTGAAGGTGCACGGCGAGTTCACCCGGCACAGCCACCCGGAGACAGACGAGCTCTTCCTTGTGCTGAGCGGGTCGCTGACCATCCGCATGGACGGTGGCGATGTCATCCTCGAGCCCGGGCAGCTCTACGTGGTGCCCCGCGGGACGCCGCACCAGCCCTTCTCGTCCGACGGTGCCGAGCTGCTGCTCGTCGAGCCGAGCGCGACGGCGAACACCGGCGACACGCCGAGCGAGCTCACCGCGACCCGTCGGGCGGTCTGACCGATCCGGATCCGCCGTCCGCCGAGCGTGTGCGCGCGCCGGTCGGGCCGAGGCTGGCTATCGTCGCTTGATACGCCGCCCGTTGCACGGACTGGATACCCGACCCATGAGCTCACCCCCCGCCCGCGACCCGACGCCGGAGCGGTCGTCGGTCGGTAGGCGCAGCTCGACCGACGCGGTGACCTGGCCGGTTCGGGTTGCCGCCGCGTGGACGTGGCGGCTGCTCGTCCTCGGTGTCGGCATCTACGGACTGGTCAGGGTATTCAGCCTCGTCGGGTTGATCGTCTTTTCATTCATTCTCGCCCTCTTCCTTACCGCGGTGCTGCATCCGCTGGAGCGGCGGCTGCGCTCGGTCATCTCGAAGCCGCGATCGTTCTCGGCGTTGCTCGCGCTGCTGATCGGGATGGCCGTGCTCGGCGGCATCGGCTGGTTCGTCGAATGGCAGATCAGCAGCCATGCGACCCAGCTGGGAAACCAGATCTCGTCGCTGGTCACCCATACGACGAACTGGCTGCACAACGGTCCGTTGCATCTCAAGTCCACCGATCTGGACAAGATCACCAGCAGCATCACCAACACGATCAAACAGCACGAGGGGCAGTTGGTCAGCGGCGCGATTGCGACGGTGCGCGCCGTGTCTGAATTCGTCGCAGCGGTCTTCGTGATCCTGCTGACGACGTTCTACCTGCTGCGCGATGGCGACATCGTCTGGGGCTGGGTGGTCAGCCTCTTCCCGCGTGCGGCGCACGAGCGGGTCGGGCGGGCGGGGGCGGCCGGCTGGCAGAGCTTCGGCGGCTACATGCGCGGCCAGCTGCTCATCGCCTTGTTCCACGGCGTGACGATCACGATCCTGCTGTTCGTGCTGCGCGTGCCGCTTGCGGCCGCGCTCGGCGTCTTGATCTTCCTGGGCTCGTTCATCCCGCTGCTCGGTCTCACCGTGACCGGCGCGCTCGCGGTCGCGGTGGCGCTGCTCGAGCACGGATTGATCACCGCGATCGTCGTGGCGGCCGCGATCATCGTGCTGGTGCAGGTCGAGGCGCACCTGCTCCAGCCGTTCATCATGAGCCGAAGTGTGAACGTGCACCCGCTCGCCGTGATCATGGGGGTGGTCGCGGGCACCACCCTCGGCGGCATCGCCGGGGCGTTCGTCGCCGTCCCGCTGATCTCGTTCCTCAATACGACGGTGCGGGCGCTGCACACGCCGCCGCCAGAACCGGCTGCGCCCGAGCTGCCGGTGCAAGAGCGCGAGGCCGAACCCGCGCTCAACGATCCGCCCGAGGAGGACAGATGACCACGCCCGCAGAGCGCGCGGCCGAGCTGCGCCGGCTGCACGACGCTGCCGAACCGCTGATCCTGGTCAACGTCTGGGACGTGGCCAGCGCCCGCGCCGTCGCGGACCTGCCGAGCTGCCGGGCGATCGCGACCGCAAGCCACTCGATCGCCGCCGCCCACGGCTACCCGGACGGAGAGCAGATCCCACTGGAACTCGTGCTCGCGACGATCGAGCGGATCGTCGCCGCGGTGAGCGTGCCGGTAACCGCCGACCTCGAGGCCGGATACGGCGAGCCGGAGGTGACGGTGCGCCACGCGATCACCGCCGGAGCGGTCGGCGGGAACATCGAGGACCAGATGCGTCCGCTAGTGGACGCGGTCGCCGCGGTGGAGGCGGCCGTGCACGCGGGCGAGGCGGAGGGCGTGCCGTTCGTCCTCAACGCCCGCACCGACGCGTTCCTGCGGGGTGCGGATGACCCGCTGGATGAGGCGATCCGCCGCGGGCGCGCGTTCCTGGACGCCGGCGCGGCCTGCGTGTTCGTGCCGGGCGTCCGGGATGCGCCGACGATCCGCCGGCTCGTCGAGGAGATCGGCGAGCGCAAGGTGAGTGTGCTGGGTACTCCGGGCTCCCCGCCGCCGAGCGAGCTGGCGGCGCTCGGCGTGGCCCGGGTGTCCTATGGCCCGTGGCCACACCGGGTCGCGCTGGTGGCGCTGGCCCGGGCCGGCGCCGAGGTGCTCGCCGGCCGGGGGCTTCCCGAGCCGCAGTGGCCGGCCGCCGAGGAGCCCTGACCCCACGTGGGAATTGAGTCCGATCGACTCATGTTGTAGTAGATGCCGGCCGACTGGCCGGCCGCAGCTATCAGCATCGAGGAGATCTCCATGACCAACCTGACCCTGTGGAGCCGGCGCAGCCCGTTCGCGGACCTCGACCGGTCCTTCGACGCGCTGGTCCGCACGGCGTTCGGCCCTGCGGCGGCGTCCGCCTTCACCCCGGCGGCCGAGATCGCGCGTGACGGCGACGACGCGGTCGTCCGTCTCGAGCTGCCCGGCGTCGACGTCGAGAAGGACGTGACCGTCGAGGTCATCGACGGCAACCTGGTCGTTCGCGGCGAGCGCCGCGACGAGCGGACCGACGAGCGGAGCCGGTACAGCCTGCGCGAGGTGCGCTACGGCTCGTTCCGTCGCTCGTTCGAGCTGCCGGCCCACATCGACGCCGACGCGGTGAGCGCCACCTACGACGCCGGCCTGCTGACCGTGCGGGTGGCCGGCGCGTACGCCGGCACCGAGGCGCGCAAGATCGCCATCACCTCCGGCAGCTGATCACCGCTGATCAGCCGCCGCCACGACGAGCTCCCGTCCCGATTCGGGCGGGAGCTCGTTCGTCCCCACGTCCTGTTCGCGACCTAGCGACCGGCCCAGCCGGAGGGCGGTTGCCGTGACGGCGAGGCAGCCGGCGGCGAGGAGCGCGATCCACATGCCGCCCAGCCCCGCGGCCACGAAGCCGGCCGAGATGGCCGGGGAGATGACGAACGCCACCGAGTACATGCCGCTGGAGAGCGCATTGGCGCGTCCGCGCACGTCGGCGGAAGCCAGCGTGTTGACCAGCGGGGCCAGGCTCGGCGCCATGAACGTCTCGCCGAGGCCGAAGAGCGCCGCGAAGACGAGCACCATCGCCGCTCTGCTGAGATGCGAGCCGGGGAGCGCGGCGCTGCCGAACAGCAGCCATGAGGCGCACCAGACCAGGCCGACCACCGCCAGAGCGTGGCTGCGCCGGCGGCCCCGCAACAGGCGGAGCACCGGCAGCTGGGCGAGCACGATCAGCAGTGTGTTGGCGGACAGCGACAGTGCGATGATCCGCGGCTGCACGTCGGCGACCACGTTGGCGTACGCCGGCAGGCCCGAGTCGAGCGCCGCATAGCCCGTCAACGCAAGAAGCAGGGTGAGCGCAATCACCCGGCGCAGCTGCCGGTCGCCGAGCACCTGCCGGTAGCCGACCGGCGCCTCGCCGGCCACCCGGCGCCGGGCGACTGGGGCCGGCGTGCTCACGGAGAGCACCAGCGCCCCTGCGACCGCGGTGGCCGCGGCATTCCCAGGAACATCAGCTGGAACGTCCCGGGATGGTGCACGTCGACGACCGCGCCGCCGATCAGGCCGCCGACCCCGATACCGGCGTTGAGCACGGTGAAGTTCACCGCGAACGCCCGCTGCTGCAGCTCGCCGGCCGTGAGCGATCCCAGCAGAGTGTTGAGCGCGGGGAACGTCGGGCTCAATGCGACGCCCTGCAGCAGCAGCACCGGAGCCGCCCACGCCGCCGTCCGGGTGAAGGCGAGGGCGACCTGCGCAACGGCGAGCAGCAGCATGCAGCCGGCCAGTACCCGGCGGGCGCCGATCCGGTCCATCAGCGTCCCCGCGACCGGCACGACGACCAGGCCGACGACTCCCGGAATGGCCAGGAGCAGGCCGGTGGTCGCGAGTGGGATGTGCCGGACGCTGTGCAGGTAGATCAGCGTGAGCGGCAGCACCAGGCCCGTACCGACCGCCGAGATGGCGTCGCTGGCGATGAGCCGGCGCACGCCAACAGGCAGCGGTAGTCTGGGCATGTGGCCAGTGTGGCGCAGGGGTAGGACTGCGGACGAACCCTTTTCCGGCTAGGGCATCCAGACCCAGGTGGAGGGCGGCCCCGAGCGAATGAGGTGAGGCTGCCGTCGGCGCCGATCATGACCGGTGCCGGCGTCGTAGGCGTCGGCGTTCCAGCCGCCGTACGGCTGCTCGAGCTCGATGCCCGGCCGGGTGATGACCACCATGGTCTGCGCCTCGCGACGGCGACGGCGACGCACGACCGCTGCCCAGCACACTCCGGCGAGGAGCAGGGCCAGCAGCACGAGACCTGGTGCCGCAGTTGCCATCGCCCGCCAAGCTACCCACGCGATGGCTGTGCGCGCATCGCGAGCCGGTCACGGTTCGGTTGCGTCGCGTCAGGCGAGTCGATAGAGGACGGGCATCGCTACCACGTGGTTGGCGCGCAGGTTGGCCCGTACGTAACTGTGGAAGCTCCGCTTCGCGAACTGCTCGACGGCCAGGCGCAGCAGGCTCTTGTCCCACCGGGCGTGGTTGACGAACACGTAGTCGGCTCCGCCGTCCACCGGAGCCAGCAGCGTCGAGTTGGTCAACCCCGTCTCGGTGACGTACCAGCCGGCGAGGTGCTCCCACAGCCCGGTGGCGACGTCCCCGTCGTCGGCGACGAAGTGATTGAAGAGGAAGAGCCCCGGCCGGGTCCGGTCGACCGCGCCGAGGAAGCGCAGGCAGCGCGCTGCCATGACGTGCACGTCGGTCGTTGCCGCTGTGATCGCGGCGAGCATCGCCTGGTACGGCTGCGCGGCGCGCACCGCGCCCAGCACCTCAGGAGAGGTCGCCTCGACGAGGACCGCCACGTCGTAACGGGCCGGGTGGCGGGCGCCCCTGGCGGCGGGCGGCACCAGGACGGCGCGGTAGACGGTCACCTGGACTACCTCGCGAACCCGTTGCAGATCGCCGGCCAGCTCCTTCAACCGGACCAACAGCGCGCTGCGGCGGGCGTCGCGGCGCACGAATGGGGGCCCGGTGGGCGGTGCCACCGCTGCCGCCACGTGCAGGTAGCCCGACTGCGGCGGCGGCGCAAACACGGGTGGTGCGTACTCGGTTCTCGGATTCACGATCTGCGGCTCCATGCCCAACAACGTTAGATATCTAATTGTGTGATGTCAATGAGTTAGATAGCTATCAGTTCGTGCTACCGTCTCACCGTGCCGGCACCAGCGACACCACCCGTCGGGCTGCACTTGGCGCGCACCGCGAAGGCGGTCAGCCGCGCCTTCGACGACGCCCTGGCCGCGGCGGGCGGATCACTGCCGAGCTGGCTGATCCTCATCTCGGTCAAGTCCCGCAGCGCCGGCAATCAGCGAGAGCTGGCCGAGGCGATTGGCATCCGCGGGGCGACGCTCACCCACCATCTCAACGCGATGGAGGCCGGGGGGCTGGTCGCGCGCCAGCGTGACCCCGAGAACCGCCGCATCCAGCGGGTGGAGCTCACCGCCGCCGGCGAGGCGGCGTTTCAGCGGATGCGCCGCGCCGCGATGGCATTCGACCAGCGGCTGCGCCTGGGCGTAACCGCCGACGACGTCACCTCCCTCACCCGCCTGCTCGATCACCTGCGCAGCAACGTCACCGAGGAGCCGCTGGGGAGGTTCCAACCATGAGCCAGCCGCCGGCCCGCAGCCGCGGGCGACGCGTGGACTGATCCCGGTGGGCGGCCGAGCCCCCGCCTGTGCGTCGATAATTGGCGGCGTGCAGACGGCGTCCCGGCGGACGTCCTGGCCTGCGCGGCGGCGGGCGACCTGCTTGTCGGCCGGCTGGGCCTGACCGACCGCACGGGTCATCCGCTCTGCGCGTCGGTGCGGCCGCCGCTGATCGAATGGTCGGCCGCCTGACCACCGTTCACCGGGCCGCGGTGAGGTCGTAGACCGTGGTGCCGCCGACGGTCATCGAGGTGAAGTGCGCGGCCACCCACTGCTCGATCTGGTAGGCCGTGGACGCCTGCGCGCTGGACGAGCCGATGAAGTTGCCGCCGAGGAAGTAGTGGATCTTGCCGGCCGCGACGAGTTTCTCGAACGAGGCCAGGGTGATCGCGGGGTCGGTGCCGTTGAAGCCGCCGAGCGACATGACGGCGTGGCCGGTGCCGAGCTCCAGCGAGGCGGCCTCGTTGTCGTTGGTCGTGGCCGCGACCCAGGTGTACTTGCCCGCATTGCCGGTGAGCAGCGTCTTGAGCGCGGAGTTGATGCTCGACGCTCCGCCTAGGCCGCCGGGCCCGCCGCCGTTGCGGCTGCCGCCGTTGGACGAGGATCCCCCCGCCGCGGCTGGCGGCGCGCCACCCGCTCCGGCGTTGCCGCCTATTCCGGCCGCGCCCGCGCCGCCCGCGCCGCCCGGGCCGGCCGCACCGGGTCCGCCGAAGCCTCCGCGCCCGCCCGGACCACCGAACCCGGTCGCGGTCGCCGGCCCGGCCGTGGGGATCGCCCCGGTGTGTGGGGTGGCGGCGGTCTGCACCGCGTAGGCCGTCGGGCCGGCGAGCAGCGCACCGGTGACGAGCGCGGCGACGACGACCACAGCGCGCGTCACGACGATGGCGAGCAGCGCCAGCACGCCGAGTAGCAGCACCACCCAGCGCAGCCAGGGCAGCCAGTCCGCGCGGCCGAGCAGCAAGAATGTCCACCACACGCCCGCAGCGACGATCATCGCGAGCAGCCAGCGCTGCCCGGCCTGCCAGGCAGCGACGGCGCCGAGCCCGACCAGCGCGGCGATCGCGGGAGCCAGGGCCACTGTGTAGTAGGGATGGATGATTCCGCTGGCGAAGCTCAGCACGCCGCCGGTGACCAGCAGCCAGCCGCCCCAGGCGATCAGACTGGCCCGCAGCGCGTCGGTGCGCGGCCGGCGCCACGTCAGCCATGCGAGCCCGGCAAGAGCGACGAGCGCGGCGGGCAGCAGCCAGCTGATCTGGCTGCCCATCTCGGTGCCGAACAGCCGCCCGAAGCCGGTCTGCCCGGAAGAGAACCCGCCGCCCCCGCCGCCCACGTTGCCGTTGTTGCTGGTGCCGTCGAGCCGTCCGAACCCGTTGTAGCCGAACGTGAGCTGAAGAACACTGTTGTCGGTCGAGCCGCCGATATACGGGCGCGACCCGGCGGGCCAGAGTTCGACCAGCGCGACCCACCACCCGGCGGCGACGACCAGGGCGGCACCGGCGGCGAGCAGGTGCCCGATGCGCCGCCACAACGTGGTCGGGGCGGCCAACAGGTACGCGGCGGCGAATCCGGGAACGACGAGAAAGCCCTGCAGCATCTTGGTGAGGAACGCGAAGCCGATCAGCGCGCCGGCGAGCAGCAGCCAGCGGGCGCCGGCTCTTTCGACCGCCCGGACGGTGGCATACGCGGCGGCGGTCATCAGCAGGACGAGCAGCGCGTCGGGGTTGTCGAAGCGGAACATCAGGGCGGCGACGGGTGTCGTAGCCAGCGCGGCGCCGGCGAGCAGCCCGGCACTGGGCCCGGCGACCCGGCGCACCGCGGCGTACAGCAGCGCCACCGCAGCGACGCCTTCGAGCGCCTGCGGCACGAGCAGGGACCATGAGTTGACGCCGAACAGCCGCATCGACAAGTCGATCACCCACAGGGAGGCAGGTGGCTTGTCGACGGTGATGAAGTTCGACTGGTCGAGCGAGCCGAACAGGAACGCCTTCCAGCTCTTCGCGCCGGCCTGGGCGGCCGCGGCGTAGAACTCGTTGGCCCAGCCGGAGCGCGACAGCCCCCACAGGTACAGCACCGCCGTGCCGCCGAGCAGCACAGCGAGCGGCGGCAAGCGGCGGCGCCTGCTGGCCACGGTGGACGTGGCCGCCGTTGACGGGGTCGTAACGGCCGGCATGGTCAAGGTGGTCATGCGGATTCCTTTCGGCGGGCGAAGACCCATTCGCGAAACAGGACGAAGCGCAGCACGGTGGCGAGGAGGTTGGCGGTGACGAGCACCGCGAGCTCGACGAGCCGCGGCGGGTGCTGGTAGATCGCGGCGAGCAGCGCCAGCGAGCCGCTGGTCAGGGCCAAGCCCAGCCCGAAGGTCACCAGGCCCTGCAGTTGCTGGCGGCCCGCGCCCCCGCCGGTCACGCCGAAGGTGAACCGCCGGTTGGCGGCGGTGTTGCCCACGGCCGTGAGCAGCAGGGCGGCCAGGTTGGCGTCCTGCGCGCCGAGCGGGCCGCGTGTCAGCAGGAACAGCGCGACGTAGGCCAGGGTGGAAAGCGCACCGATCATCGCGAAGCGCACGGCCTGGGCGGCGAGCGACGCCGGCACGCCTGGCACGTCGACCGGACGGGGGCCGAGCTGGCGGCGCAGCTGCGAGAGCGGCAGCGCGCCGGTGGCCAGCGCGCACCCGAGCCGGGCGATGCCGCGCAGGTCGGCCAGCGCGGTGGCCATGATGTCGACACGGCTGTCCGGGTCGTCGACCCAGTCGACCGGCACCTCGGCGATGCGCAGCCCGGCCCGCTCGGCGAGCACCAGCAGCTCGGTGTCGAAGAACCAGCCGGTGTCGCGGACGTGCGGCAGCAGGGCGCGGGCGGATGCCGTGCGCATCGCCTTGAAGCCGCACTGCGCGTCGGAGAACCGGGCGCGCAGCGTCGCGTGCAGCAGCAGGTTGTAGCAGCGGGAGATCAGCTGCCGCTTCGGGCCGCGGACGACGCGGGCGCTGCGCGTCAGCCGGGTGCCGATCGCGATGTCGCTGTGCCCGGACAGCAGCGGCGCGACCAGCGGCAGGAAAGCCGCAAGGTCGGTGGAGAGATCCACGTCCATGTAGGCGACCACCGACGCCGGGCTGGCCGACCACACCGCGTGCAGCGCTCGCCCGCGGCCCTTCGCATCGAGGCGCACGACCCGCACGCCGGGCAGCTCGGCGGCCAGGGCCAGCGCGCAGCTCAGGGTGGCGTCGGTGCTCGCGTTGTCCGCAATCGTGATCAGCGTCTGGTAGGGCAGCGCGGCGAGGTGCGCGTGCAGCCGGTGCACGGCCGCGGGCAGGTCATCCTGCTCGTTGTGGACGGGGACGACCACCTCGATGTCGGGGACGGCGACGTCCGGGCGGCTAACCGTCGGCACGGACGGCAGCGCGGTGGCGGTCATGAGCCGGCCTCCGGCGTGAGCACACAACTGGAGCGGAGCGACGGAGGCCGGCGGGCTAGCACGGTCATGTCCGCTCCAGCCGCAGCGCCAGGGCGGGGCAGGCGGCGACGGCCGCGCGCACGTCGCGCTCGCCGTCGGGCGGGATCTCGGCGAACATGAGCAGCGGGAAGCCCCACTCGTCACGGACGATCCGCTCGGGCAGCAGCTGCGCGCACAGCCCGTGCCCGTCGCAGCGGGTCCAGTCGACGGCGAGGCGGGTCACGCCGGCACCTCCAGCAGCCCGCGGATCGGCCGTCCGCAGCCGCCGCCACCGCGATGGACGTCGATCTCCTCGCGCAGCAGGTTCAGCGCCGAGCTCACGAAGCGGACCGTCCCGTCCGGGTGGTGGCAGGCGCCCCGCCCGGCGACCAGGTGGGCGTGCCGGGAGGCCGCGGCCGGCGCCCGGCCGTCACCGGCGTAGAGGGCCGCGACGTCCCGGGCCAGCGCGGGCAGGCCGAACCGGCAGGGCCCGCACTGCCCGCTCGACTCGCCGGCCAGCCAGCCGGCCACGCGCGCCAGCTCGCCGAGCGGGCAGGTGTGGCCGTCGAGGACGGCCAGCACGCCGGCGCCGAAGGTCGCGCCCGCGATGGCCAGCCCGGCTCGGGACAGCGGCAGTCCCGGCCCGGGACGCAGCCACATGCCGTGGTAGCCGCCGACGATCACCAGCTGCGGGTCAGGCGCATCGGCCGCCGCCAGCAGGATGTCCAGCGGCGTGCCGATCGGGATCTCCACCACGCCGGGTCGCGTGACCGCGCCGCTGACGGTGACCAGCGCGGTGCCGGGCTCGCCGGGCGTGCCGGTGTCGCGGAACCGGTAGGGGCCCAGCCGGGCGGCGACCGCGACCTGGGCGAACGTCTCGGCGTTGGACACCAGGGTGCCGCGCCCGGTCAGGTGCTCCCGACGTCCGGGCGGCAGCGGTGGGCCGCCGCGCAGGCCGCGGTCGAGGGCTCGGGCCTCGCCGCCGACGAACCCGCCCGCCGCCAGCTCGACGCGCACCGGCACGCCGCGCTGCTCGATCGCCCGGGTCACGGCGTCCGCGCACGTCGGGTCGTTGATCGCGACGGTGACGCGGCGCGCGTCGAGTGCCGCAGCGACGGCCAGCGCGCCGTCGAGGACGAGGTGCGGCGCGTGCCGCAGCAGGGTGCGGTCCTTGCGGCTGGCCGGCTCGCCCTCGCCGCCGTTGACCACGACCGTGCCGCCCCGTTCGGGCATCGCGTGCAGCTTCGTGGCGAACGGGAACCCGGCACCGCCGCGACCGGTCAGCGCCACGGCGTCGAGCAGCCCGGTCAGCCGTGTCCGGTCGAGGTGCGGCAGCGGCCCGTGCACGGCGAGGTGCTCGCGATGGTCGGTGAGGTCGCCGGCGCGCAGCCCGGCGAGCAGCCGCGGCACGCCGATCGTCCACACCGACGTCGACGGGCGGGCCAGGGTGGCGGTCATCGCAGACCTCCGCGCGCGACCGGCACGGGGCCCGCAGGCCGACGGGGCGTCACTTCCGGTTCTGCCGCCGAGGCCAGCCGGGCAGCCAGAGAGCTCAGCACGGCGATGGCGCAGCCGGCGAACAGCAGCAACACCCAGCGCTGGTGCGCGTCCGTACCCGACATATAGCCGTGCAGCATCGCCAGCGCCCACGCCGGGTAGGCGAGGACGTGCAGGCTCCGCCAGCCGGCCGCGCCGCGCGGGCTGCCGGCGATCCGGCCGCGGGCCAGCCCGACCACCGCGACGACGAGCAGCAGGTAGGCCGCGATCGTGCCGAGCCCGACCCAGGTTGCCCGGTAGCCGGAGGTGAACGGAACCACGGCACCCACCGCTCCGACGTGCGCGTAGGAATCGGCCAGGATGGTGCCGACGTGCAGCACTAGCACGCCCAGCCCGAGCCCGGCGGTAGCGCGGTGCACGTACTGCAGCACGAGCCGGGTGCTGGGCCGTCCGCGGCCCGTGATCAGCGCACCCAGCGACGTCGAGACCGTCAGCAGCACGAGCGCGGCGAGCCCGGCGCCCCGCGCGGTGAACCAGACCGTCATCAGGCCACCGCCCGTTCCAGCTCAGCCGGTGCCGGCGTCGGCGCTACGGGCAGCGGCCAGCCGGGCGTGAGCCGGACCGCGCCGTCCTGACCGACCAGCCGTGCGGGCAGCGCCCGGGCCTCCAGCCAGTCCACGGCCGCGTCGCCGAGCACGATCGCCGCGGTGCTCGCGACGTTCGCGGCCAGCGCCCCCGGCGCGGCCACCGTCACCGTCCGCCACGGGCCGCCGGCCGGCCGGCCGGTGCGCGGGTCGACGATGTGGTGCATCGGGCGGTCGCCGCGCCGCCAGCGCCGGATCGTCGTGGTCGAGGTCGCGAGCCCGCCGTGGCTGAGCTGAACGAGCTGGCCATCGTGGCCGTCCTGCTCGGCGACCCGGATGCACCAGCCGACGCCGCGGCGGCCGGCCACGGCGAGGTCGCCGCCGACCTCGACCAGCACTGCGGTGCCGTAGCGGCGAGCCAGCGCGGCGGCGGCGTGGTCAGCGGCGTAGGCCTTGGCGGTCGCGCCGAGATCGAGCGCGGCGCCGGGCGGCACGGTGAGCAGCCCGGTGTCCCGCTGCAGCCGCACCTGCCGCCACCGACCGGCCGGCGCCGGGTCCGTCACGGCCGGACCGTCGGCAGGCACGGCCGCGATGTCGCGGTCGTAGCCGATGCGCTGCATCGCGACACCGACGGTCGGGTCGACCGCTCCGCCGGTCTGCGCGGCGGCTTGCAGCGCGGCCGCCACCAGGTCGACCAGCAGCTTGGGCACCGGGCTCGGCCGGCCCGCGCGGGCGTTGGCGATCGAGAGCGCGGAATCCGGCCGGAACCGGCTCGCCACCACGTCGACCCGGGCCAGCAGGGACATCAGGTCGGTACTGGCCGACGGCAGGACCCGGGGGTCGTCGACGACCAGCCGCACCGTGCAGCTCCACGCCTGAGCGAGGTAAGTAGCGCTCATGACCCGTGGCTCCCGCCCACCGCGGACGAGCCTTGCGGTGCGTTCGTGACCGTGCTGCCGGCCGAGCCGCTGCTCGTCGAGCCGCTGGTCGAGGACGTCGATGTGCTGGAGGAGGTGCCGTTCTGCGTGGTCGACTGGGTGGTGGTCGCGCCGGTGTGCGCTACACCCGCGATCAGGCCGACGGTGACGGCGCTTGCGGCTGCGGCGCTCCCGTAGCCGGCGAGCTTGGCCCGGCGGCGGAGCCGGTTCGGTATGCGTCTAGTCATGGCGACAACGATCCGGCCCGCGGTTAACGGTGGCCTCAGCGCAGCGTCAAGGTCGCCCTAACGTCTGCTGGGATTGCGCGAAGTGCCGCTTATGGCGGGCCGAGCGTCAGCGTGATCAGCGCCCCGCCGGTGTCCGAACGCCCGACCCGCAGCGACCCGCCGCTGACCTCTGCGCACCGGCGGGCGATGTCCAGGCCCAGCCCGGACGAGCCGCGGTCGCTGCGCCCGCGCAGGCCGGCTCCGTCCGGCAGACCGGGCCCGGAGTCGGAGACGACGAGCGAAGCGCCGTGGTCCAGCCGCGAGAGCGACACAGCGAACGGCGTCCCCTCCGGCGTGTGCGCGATGACGTTCTCCACCAGGGCATCTACGGCTGCCGCGAGATCCTCTGCCGAGGTGCGCACCAGCAGCGGACCGTCGGGGAGGGAGACGTCCTGCCCGCGGTCCTGGTCGTCGGCGAGCGCCGACCAGAATGCGACCCGGTCGGCGACGACCTCGGTCGCGTCGGCCGACGGCAGCCGTCCCTCGCGCTGCGGGCGGCGCGCCGCGCGGATCACGTCGGTCAGCGTCCGCTCGAGTGCGGTGACGTGCGCGCCGATCCGCTCGGCGTCATCGGGCGAACGGACCGCCTCGGCGTCCAGCCGCAGCGCGGTCAGCGGGGTGCGCAGCCGGTGGGAGAGGTCCGCGACCGTCTCCCGTTCCTCGGCGATGAGCTCGTCGATCCGATCGGCCAGCCGGTTCAGCGCCGCGCCCACCTCGGCGACCTCGCGCGGGCCGGACGTCGGCGCCCGCGCCGACACGTCGCCGGTGCTGAGCCGCTGCGCGGTGTCTGCGGTCCGCACCAGCGGCCCTACCATCCACCGGGTGAGCAGCTCGCCGGCGACGACGCCGATGACGAGCAGCGCCACGCTCCCGCCGATGAGCAGTGCCCACCAGCCGGCCTCGCCGGCGTGCAGCGCAGCGTCGGAGACGAATACTCGTACCAGGTAGGAGCCGTTCTCACCCTGCACTCCGGCCTCGGCCACCTGGCCGCCGCCGACCGGGTTCAACGTCGCTCGGGGCAGGCCGCCGCCACCGGGCCCGGCCGGGGCGCCACCACCCGCGCGGCAGTCGCCGGGCGCTCCGTCCGGCGTGTTCAGCAGGCTGGCCGGCGGTGCCCCCGCGAAGGTGCAGTTGGGCAGCAGCACCCAGGTCGGGCGACCGGTGCTCGTCGACACCGACGCCACGTACGAGGCGATCTGCTGGCCCGTCGGGTTGGCGGCGCGGATGTAGAGCGCGACGCTGTCGGCCTGGTCGGTCGTGGCGTGCTCCGCTCGCTGCACGATCGCCGACTGCAGCAGCACGCCGACCGGCACGGCGAACGCCAGCACCACGAGCGTCGTGATGCCGACGATCACCAGCAGCACTCGCCGTCTCATCGGGTGCTCATTGCGGCTCCGGCGCCACCAGCCGAACCCCGACCCCGCGCACGCTGTGCAGGTAGCGCGGCGCCCGCGCCGACTCGCCCAGCTTGCGGCGCAGCCAGGAGAGGTGCACGTCCACCGTGCGGTCCGAACCGCCCCAGGCCAGCTGCCACACCTCGGCGAGCAGCTCACGTTTGGGGACCACCTCGCCGGCCCGCCGGGCCAGCGTCAGCAGCAGCTCGAACTCCTTGCGCGCCAGCTCGACCGGCCGCCCGTCGACCGTCACCTCATGGCTGCGCGTGTCGATGCGCAGGCCGCCGACCGTGATCACCGGGTCCTCAGCGGCCGGTCCCATCCGGCGCAGCACGGCCCTGATCCGAGCGCGAACTTGGGCCGCAGTGAACGGCTTGATCACGTAGTCGTCAGCGCCGGACTCGAGCAGGCGGACCATCTCCGCCTCGTCGTCTCGTGCCGTCGCGACGATGACCGGCACGCTGCTCACCGCGCGCAGCATGGACAGCACGTCCGCGCCGTCGACGTCCGGCAGGCCGAGGTCGAGCAGCACCACGTCGGGTTTCTGCTCGACCGCCGCGGTCAGGGCCGGCATCCCCGACCCGACCGATGCGACGCCGAAGCCGAACTCCCGCAGCGAGCGCGTCAACGCCGTGCGGATCGCCGCATCGTCTTCGACCAACAGCACCTGCACCATGGTGAGCGCACGCTACGCCGACCCCCGAAGAGGCCGCGCTGCCCTAAGGGTGGCCGGCAGTGCCGACTCGCTGGAGCGGCGAACCGCGTCGAGCACCCTGGCTTGGTCGATTGCGTCCGTCGTTCCGAACTCCGTTGCATGAGACCTTCGGCGCAGGAATAGCCCAGCCGGTCGAGCGTCGCGGCGATTGCCCGGTAGTTGATTTCGCCGGTGCCCGGTTCACACCGGCCGGGGACGTCGGCGACCTGGTGTGCCGGGATGGTCGCTTTCGGTGTCGAGATTCTCGAGAGTGAACACCCGTCCGGCTCGCTCGCCCAGCTCGGCTAGCCGGGTCAAGGTTCGGGCCGCGGTGAGCACATCGCGGGTGAGACGGTGTGGGTCCCGGTGACGGGTAGTCCGCGCCCGGCCGACCCGTGGGCACCGACCGAGTAGTCGACGCGATGAGCTTCCGACCATTGCGAGCTCGCGTGCTCGTACGCCGGCGTTGACACGAGCGCCGCCCCGGCTTGACCATGAGGCGTTCGCTTTTCGGCCCGGGGGGGACACGTGATCTGTGGGCGTTGCGGCGGCCTCGCTGGTACGAGCGACCTCTATTGCCCGCACTGCGGCACGCCGGCTGCACGTCGCACCGGCGACCGCGCCCAGTCCCCAGCCACGACGACGACGCACGTGGCCGATCATCGCGGCGCTCGCAGCCGTGGTGCTCGCCGTCGCCGGCGCGGTGGTAGCAGTCCGACTGGTCGGCGACCACGCAGGCCACGGGTCAGGGGCTCGTGCGCTGCCGACGATTGCTCCGACGTCGCGGCCGGCAGCGGCACCTCCTGTCGCACACACTCACACCGCGACGGTGACCGTCAGCCCCACGCCGAGCCCGGACTTCGCGGCGGTGTACGCGCGCGAGGAGTCCGGCGTGGTGCGGATCGAGACGCTGAGCTGTTCCGACACCGGGATCGGCACCGGCTTCCTGCTCTCTCCAACGTTGGTGGCAACCGTGAACCATGTGATCGCGAATGCCGCGGTCGTGAGTCTCATCGACGGTGACCAGCGCACCACTGGAACGGTGATCGGCGCCGACCCGTCCCGCGACCTCGCGCTGGTACAGGCGGCCCGGCCGCTGACTGGCTACCACTTCAGCTTTGCCGGCACGACGCCGGAGGTCGGCGACCAGGTCGGTGCGATCGGGTTCCCGATCGGCGGACCGATCACGTTCACCCTCGGCGACGTCAGCGGCTTGGACCGCAATATCACCGTCAACGGCACGACGTTGATCGGGCTCTTGCAAACCGACACCGCGATCAACCCGGGCAACAGTGGCGGGCCGCTGTTCGCCCGCGACGGCACCGTGGTCGGCTTGATCGACGCGCAGAATGTCTCCGCCAACGGCATCGGCTTCGCGGTCCCCGCGGAGCAGGCCGGTCCGGCGATGCAGCAATGGCGCATGACCCCGGCCCCGGTTGCGCCCGCTTCCTGCCCGAATCCGCTCGGCCCGTCCCAGACGAGCCCGAACGTGCCCGCCCCGCCGACCGGATCCATCACCGCGGGCGAGGCCGACGGGATCGTCGCGGCATTCAACACCTACTTCGAGGGCATCGACACCGGCAACTACGCCGCCGCCTGGGCCGTCCTCAGCCCGCGGCTGCAGGAGCAGGCCAGCGAGCAGTCCTTTGCCGACGGGGACGCGACGAGCTACGACTTCGACCTCTCCGTACTCGACGCCTCGCAGGTCGACCCGACGACGGTGCAGGTCGCACTCGCGTTCACCAGCTTGCAGACCGCGGCGAAGGGGCCGAACGGCGACACCTGCGACAACTGGACGATCGGCTACACACTCGTCCAAGCCGCCGACGGCAGCTGGCTGATCGACGCAGCGGACCCGTACCAAGGGGTGCTGCACACCGCCTGCTGAGCTGTGCATTGTCAGGCTACCCTGACAGCATGGCACGGGACTCGTGGGAGGACGGCCGGTGGGCATGGGACCGGTTAGCGGCGCTCGCCCGCCGCGCCCGCGGGTCCCGTTCTGCCGGTTTCCGCGCCGGCGACGAAGCGCTGGCGGCGCTCGCCGATATCGGCCTGCTCCGCCGGCTGCTCGACCAGGCCGAGCTGGCAGCGGTGCGGGCCGCCCGCCGACACCGGAAGTCCTGGGCGGAGATTGCAGTAACGCTGGGCATCAGCCGCCAGTCGGCGTGGGAACGGTGGCGCGAGCTGGACGACGAGATGGCGGCTGGGCGGTCGGCACCCGGCGCGGACCCTAGCCGCACGCCCGGCGAGTCGACGACGGTCGAGACGGCGTCACCGCACGCTTCCGAGGTGCCGGCCGAGGTCTTGGAGCGGGCCGCCGCCGAGGTGCTGGGCCGCAGGCGGGTCGCCGTGCCGAATGTCGTCGGCATGTCCTGGGACCAGGCGCGGCAGACGCTGCTGGCGGCCGGGCTCGTCGCGGTCGGCGCCGATCCCGATGCGCCGCCGCTGGGGGCCGCGGCGTGGTCGGATGCGGTGGTCACCGACCAGAGCCCGGAATCCGGCGCTCGCGTGCCGGCCGGTTCGGCGGTCCGGCTCTGGGCGCAGCGCGGAGGCGGCTCGGGGGTGCGCGAACCGCGTCGCCCGAAGCCGATGCCGCGGGCCGCGCGCGGGGCGCTCGACGAGCACAGCGGCGAGGCGATCGGGTGACGCCGACGGCCGCCGCGCCAGGTCGCCGATGATCCTCCGGATGTGGTCGGATAGCGACCGGAATCCCGAGATCACCCACTGCGGGCGCGGAGCGGGGAAGCGCCGGCAAATTCGAACCAGGACAATTGTGCGGTGAGTCCGCCGGCCGGCTTTCGCTCGCAGTGGGTGGACGTGGACGGGCTGCGGGTCCATGCGTTGCACGGCCTGTTCGTCGAGTCGGCGCGGGTCCGCGGTCGCGAGCGTGCGGTGCTGGTGCCGGGTCTGGTGACCGCCGGCCGGTCGATGGTCCGGCTGGCCGTCGAGTTGGGCCGGTGCGGGGTGTCCTGCATGATCGTCGATCCGGTGGGCTTCGGCTACAGCGACCGGCCGGCGGCTGCGCTCGGCGTGCGGCGGCGGGCGGCGCTGCTCGCCGGGTGGTTGGAGGCGAGCCAGCAGGCGCCGGCCTGGCTGGTGGGTAACTCCTTCGGATGCCAGCTCGCCGCCGCCGTGGCTGCGGCGCGTCCCGATCTGGTGAGCCGGGTGGCGCTGGCCTCGCCGACGACCTCGCCGAGGCTGCGGCATGCGCTGCGCTGGCTCGCCGCCGGGCCGGCCGAGCGTCCGGCCGAACGTCTGACGGCGGGCGCCGGGAAGCGTCGCTGGCGCGCGAGGGCGCTGTCGCGCGCACATGACGCGCTGGGGGTGGATCCCGGAAGCGCAGATAGACACCGAAGACTGCCACGCTCGACGTGATAGCGTTTCTGAATTCGAAGCAGTAGTCCTTCTGCGGAGCGTTTGCCACGTGACGACACCACGACCGGGCCGGCCGGTCCGCGGCTCGATCACCGAACGGCCGTTGATGGCTGCGCTCGATCTGCTCGGACGTCGGTGGACGCTGCGGGTCATCTGGGAACTGCGTGATGGCGCGCTGGGCTTCCGTCCACTGCAGGCGCGCTGCGACGGCATGTCCTCCAGCGTCTTGCGGCAGCGGCTCACCGAACTGATCGACGGCCGGCTCGTCGCGCAACTGCCGGACAGCCGCTACGAGCTCACCCCGCTCGGGCAGCAGGCCTACCGCGCGCTGCGCCCGCTGATCCGGTGGGCCGACCAGTGGGCGGCGGAGCTGCACCCCCGCGACGCGGTCAGGTGAAGCGCCACCTCGACACCCCGTAGGACTGCGCGACGAATGCGGCGGCGACGAGGTCAGGGCAGAGGTAGCCGACACCCGAACACCTGGGGAGGTGCCCGGATGCCCGGGTGCTGTCCCGCGCTGCGCCGGGCAAATTCCCGGCCGGGTCAGGAGTTTGCTCCCTTAACGAGGACGACCGGGGCGGTCAGCATGGATGCGTCACGACCCAAAGAGAGGAACGTAACGATGACCAGCACGACCAGGTCGGATCGCAGGTCGGCGGCGCTAACCGATTACGAGCTGGCGGGCGAACACGGCTCGCCGGACGCACGCTCACCCGAGACGACCACCGAGTACGAGTCGCCGAGCGGCCTACTACTGAACAACCCGGCGCCGGACGCCGAGGCGCTCCCGGCTCCTGCCGGCGAGGCGGGCGAAGTTGACGACAACGAATCGGGCGCCACCGGCGAGCCGGCGGTCGGCCTCATCGGCGCAGGCCCGGCGGTGGATGCCATTCTCGGCAGCTACCCGGAACTGGCCGACAGCCTCGAAGTCATCACCGGCACCGACGATCGGATCCGCGTCACCAACACCGCCGCATATCCGTGGCGTGCGATCTGCGCACTGAGCATCACCGCCGACGATGGGAGCCAGTTCATCGGCACCGGCTGGCTGATCAGCCCCCGCACCGTGATCACCGCAGGGCACTGCGTGTTCATGCACGACCGCGGCGGCTGGGTGCGCTCGGTCCGGGTTACTCCCGGCTGCAACGACTCCGACCAGCCCTACGGTGTCCACGTCGGAGCTAGAAGCGGCCTGCGCAGCGTCACCGGCTGGACGCAGAGCAAGAGCCGCGATCACGACTACGCCGCGATCATCCTGCCGCCCTCGGCACGCCCGGGCGACCGCACCGGTTACTTCGGCATCGCGACGAGAACTGACTCGTTTTTGATGAGTTCGGCGCTGAACCTGTCCGGCTACCCCGGCGACAAGGGCGGACGGCAGCAGTGGTTCATGGCGCAGCGGCCGAAGAAGGTCTCCGATCGGGTGATCACCTACGACATCGACACGATGGGCGGGCAGAGCGGCTCCCCGGTCTGGGTCCTCCAGGACGGGCAACGCTACGGCGTGGGAGTGCACACGAATGGCAGCGCGTCGGGCAACTCCGCCACGCGAATCAACGCCGCGGTCTTCGACCGACTGGTGTCCTGGAAGAATCTGGGGATGTAGAGACTGCGGATGGTTACCGTAGCGTTTACCGACTCCGCCGGGCGCCCACTGGTCGGCGCTGTCGTCAGCGTCGCCCGGGCGCCCGGCGAGTTCCCGGACATCGGGATGGTCACCGACGAGCGCGGTGAAATCACCATCGCCACAGCCGAGCCAGGTGGTTTCGAGTTCGTCGTATTCCGGGCGGGGACCGCGCGGAACGTCCAGACCCGCATTTCCCGTACCGACGAACGGATCGCCCTCGTCGTCGAGTAGGGCCGCTATTCCTGCTCGCGGATGCGGCGGCGGGCCAGGAGGAACTGCACGACGAAGCCGATGACGAACGCCGCGGCGACGCCGAGGTTCGCGTACGCCCACGAGCCGGTCTTGCCACCGAACCCGAACGGTTCGAGCAGGTAACCCTGCCAGGTGAACCCGCTCGCGGTGTTGGTGACCAGGCCCCAGCCGAGCACGCTGGCCACGGTCAGCGTGAGCACGGGCAGCCAGCGGATGGATCCGTAGCGGCCGGTGGGCCGGTACAGATCGACGTCGTGGTAAGGCTCGCGGCGCAGCGCGAGGTCGGCGAGGAAGATCCCGCACCACGCCGTGATCGGCACGCCGAGCGTGATGAGGAATCCCTGGAACGGGCCGATGAAGTTGGACGCGAAGAAGACCACCCAGATCGTGCCGATCACCATGATCACCCCGTCGACCAGCGCGGCCTGCCAGCGGCGCACCGGCAGGCCGAGCGTCAACAGCGCCAGCCCGGAGGAGTAGATGTCCAACACCGCGCCGGCGACCAGCCCGAACACCGCCACCAGCACGAACGGTACGAGGTACCAGGTGGGCAACACGCCGGTCAGCGCGCCGATCGGGTCGGACGCGATGGCGGTGGAGAGCTTCGGGTCGCTGCCGGCCAGCAGCAGCCCGTAGATGATCAGCACGACCGGGGCGATGCTGCCGCCGAACGTCGTCCACCACACCACGCCGCCGCTGGACGAACGGCGCGGCAGATAGCGGGAATAGTCCGCGCCGGAATTGACCCAGCCCAGCCCCAGCGCGGTCGCGGCCAGGATCAGCGCACCGGAAATGCCCGTCGCCGATCCGGAGTGGATCGCGGAGACCGTCGACCAGTGCACGTGCTTTGCCGACAGTGCGATGTAGCCGACGGTCAGCACCGCCAACGTAATCGTCAGCCACAGCTGCAGCCGCATGATCAGGTCGAAGCCGATGCACCCCGCAACGATGATCACCGCGGCGACGACCAGGAACGCCACCACCTTGGTCGTCGTGCCGTGCGACCAGCCGAGCCGCCCGAAGACGGTTGCCGTGGCCAGCGTCGAGAGCGCCACCAGCACGGTTTCCCAGCCCACCAGCAGCAGATACGAGACGGCGGTCGGCACCGCGTTGCCGTGCACGCCGAACGCCGCCCGCGAGAGCACCATGGTCGGCGCCGAGCCGCGCTTGCCGGCCAGCGACACGAAGCCGACCAGCAGGAAGGACACCACGGTGCCCACCACGCCGGCGAGCACCGCCTGCCAGAAGCCGATCCCGAAGCCCAGCAGGAACGACCCGTAGCTGATCGCCAGCACCGAGATGTTCGCCGCGCACCACGGCCAGAACAGGTCGCGCGGACGCCCCTTGCGCTCCGCGTCGGTGATGACGTTGATGCCGTTCTGCTCGACGGTGAACGCCTGGCCGGCTGGCGCCACCCCGGTCCGCTCACGCTCGACCGTCATGCCGCACCTCCAACTCGCGGATCACCGCCGCGATCGTCCCACCCAGTCGGGTCGCCGCGGCAGCCGCCACCCGCACGACTTCGTCCGGTTCGATGGGGAACCCGCTCGCTTCGATGGCTGTGACGACCGACAGGCCGAGCAGTTCCATCCCGGCCTCGCGCGCGGCTATCGCCTCCAGGACGGTGGACATGCCCAGCACGTCGGCACCCAGCGTTTGCAGCATCGCCGCTTCGGCAGGCGTCTCGTAGCTCGGACCGGGCAGCAGCGCGTACACGCCCTCGACCAGCGACGGCTCGATCTGCCGGGCCAGCGCGCGCAACCGCGGTGACCAGCAGTCGGTGAGGTCGATGAACCGGGCGCCCGCCAGCGGCGATACGCCGGAAAGGTTGAGGTGGTCGCGAATCAGCACGCCCGTGCCGGGCTGCCACTCGGGGCGCAGCGAGCCGTTCGCGTTGGTCAGCACGGCGGTCCGGCATCCGGCCGCGGCTGCCGCCCGCACCGGATGGGCCACCGCCGCCGCACCGTGCCCCTCGTAGAGGTGCGTCCGCCCGGAGAGCACCAGCACCGCCGCGTCACCCACTCGGTGCGACGCGAGCACCCCCGAATGGCCTTCGGCGACGGCGGGGTGGAACCCCGGTAGTTCGCCGACCTGAACCGACTCGAGCGGCGACCCGAACGCCTCCGACGCGCCGGCCCATCCCGAGCCCAGCACGACCACCACGTCATGGCGCGGGATGCCGGTGCGTTCGGCGATCGCGGCGGCTGCCCGCGCGGCGAGTGCGTAGGGGTCTTCCATCAGGCGGTCGACCCTTCGTCCGGCGGGTTCTGCGGCCGATCGCCGACGATCAGGCTTCGCCCGCTCGGCCAGCTGAGGTACCGCCACGCCAGATTGAGCAGGGCGGAGAGCCGGTTTCGCGCGCCGAGCAGCATCACCACGTGCAGCGCGACCCAGCCGAGCCAGGCGGTCGGCCCGGTCAGGCGCACGCCGTGCGGCAGCTCGATCACCGCGGCGTTGCGGCCGATCGTCGCGGCGTCGCCCTTGTCGCGGTAGTGGAACGGCTCGGTGGGCTGGCCGGCCAGCAGGCGCACCACCTGCTCGGCCGCGTGGGCACCCATCTGCAGTGCCGGCTGGGCGAGCTGGGGGAGCGGATCCGCGGACTCGAGCGCGAGGTCGCCGGCGACGAAGATGCGGTCGTTGCCCTGCACCCGCAGATCCGGGTCGACGACGATGCGCCCGCCATGCCCTTGCGGCAGGCCCCACTCATGTACCGCGGCCGGAGCAGCCACCCCGGCTGCCCAGATCGTGAGGTCTGCAGGCAGGGTGACACCTCCGTCGAGGGCCAGAGTTTTGTCGGTGACGGCGCTGACACTCGTTTCCAGGCGTACCTCGACGCGACGCCGGCGCAGCTGCTTGAGGGCGTACCGCCGCAGCGTCGGATGGAACGCGCTGAGCAGCTCGGGGCCGCGCTCGACCAGCACGACGTGCACTCGTTCGCGTGCGATCTCCGGGAAGGCGGTCCGGATGCCGGTGTCGCAGAGCTCGGCCAGCGCTCCGGCCGTTTCGACGCCGGTGGGCCCGCCGCCGACGACGACCAGGTGCAGCCGCTCGTCCGGATGCTCGGCGAGGTTCTCCAGCCGGTCCATGAGCGCGTCCCGCATCGCGATCGCCGCGCCGCGGGTGTACACCGCGAGGGTGTGCTCGGTGGCGCCGGGCACACCGAAGTGGCTCGTGGTCACGCCGCCGGCCAGGACCAGGTAGTCGTAGCCGAGTCGGCCGCCGTCGTCCAAGACCACCTCGCGGGCGCCCACGTCGACACCGACCATGCCACCACGGCGGAAGTGCGCCTCGCGCCGAGCGACGTACGACCGGACGGGATACGCGACATCGCCGGGATTCAGCCCGCCGGTGGCCACCTGGTACAGCAGCGGCTGGAACGTCGAGTACACGTTCCGGTCGACGAGGGTCACCCGCAGACCGGACCGGCGCAGCGCCCGCACCGCCGCGAGACCGGCGAATCCGGCACCCACCACGACGACCCGCGGCGTGCCGTCGGCCGCCTCCTGGCGGGGCAACTGATCCCTGGACGCGTGATTTGTTTTCCGAAGCACAGTGCCACTCTATCGATGACGGTCGCAACCGCCACCGGTTATAACGGGACAGAACTGATGTAGGAAGGAGCTTCCCCGATGCCCGACGTCGACATGAGCCAGAAGACGGTAGTGGTCACTGGCGGGAGCAGCGGCATCGGCGCCAACGCTGCCCGCCGACTCTACGATCTAGGCGCCGAGGTGCACGTGGTGGGCCGATCGCCGGAGAAGACGGCCGCCGTCGCCGCCGATGTCGGGACCGAGCCGATCCTCGGCGACTTCGCCCGGCTCGCCGACGTTCGGGCCGTAGCCGCCGAGGTACTCGACCGATGCCCCCGCCTCGACGTGCTCGTCAACAACGCCGGCCTGTCGCTCAGCCGGCGGGAGGTCACCGAGGACGGTCACGAGATGATGTTCCAGGTCAACCACCTCGCCCCGTTCCTGTTGACCTCGCTGCTCCTCGACCGGCTCGAGGCCTCGGCTCCGGCCCGCGTGATCACGACGGCAAGTATCGCCAACCTGGGCGGCTTCGTGAACCTCGCCGACCTCGAGAGCCGGTATCTCTTCGTCGGTTGGGCCGTTTATGGCACGACCAAGTTGGAGAACATCCTCTTTACCCGCGAGCTTGGTCGCCGGCTCGAGGGCAGCGGTGTCCTGGCAACGAGCTTCCACCCAGGGGTCGTCGCCACCGACTTCGGTCGGGGCGATCTCGTCGGCATCCTCTGGAACTCGCCGCTGCGGCGCGTCATGCGCTCGCCCGAGCAGGGCGCCGACACGCTGCTGTGGCTGGCCACCACGCCGGCCGAACAGTTGCGCCAAGGCGCGTACTACGACGACCGCCGTGCCGGCGTGATGAACCCGCAAGCCCTGAGCGGGTGGCTCGCGCGCCGGTTGTGGGAGCGCTCGGAGCAACTGGTGGGGTTCGGGTAGCAGTGAATGGGTAGACCGGGGGCATGACCAATTATCGGGTGAATACCGATGCGGTGAAGCACGCCCGCAAGCTGATCGACTCGGGCAAGTACGACGACACCACGGAGTGGTCGCAGGCCTCCCCTTCGGCCGACGACGCGAACCAGGTCATCGACAAGGAGAACTTCGGCGAGTTCGCCATATGGCACCTCGCTGTCAATCCGGACGCGTCGGAAGGCACGAAGGGCAGCGTCGCCTTCCCCTATGGCGACTTCGAGAAGGTCAACCGGGCGGCGTTGATCCATGCCAAGCAGCGCGCGGCGCAGAACAATCACGGGCAGATCGAGAAGGCCGCTGACGAGCTGTTGGAGTACCTGGACAGCAAGCGCTCCGGCTGAGCTATTCGGCTCGGTTGCCCGCGAGGAGCGAAAGCAACTCGTAGCCGACGTGCGCGGCGGCGATGCCGGTGATCTCGGCATGATCGTAAGGTGGTGAGACCTCGACGATGTCCGCCCCGACGAGGTTCAGACCGGCCAGTCCGCGCAGCGTGTTGAGCAGCTCGCGGCTGGTCATCCCGCCCGCCTCCGGCGTTCCCGTTCCGGGAGCGTGGGCCGGGTCGAGCACGTCGATGTCGATCGACACGTAGACCGGGCCGTCACCCAGCCGTGCATGCATGCGCTCGACGATGCCGGGCACGCTCTGCGACTGGTAATCGTCGGTGCGGATGATCTGGAAGCCAAGACGTACGTCCTCTTCCAGGTCCTGCTTGGCGTAGAGCGGTCCGCGGATGCCGACGTGCAGGCAGTGTTCGAGGTCCAGCAACCCTTCCTCGCTGGCTCGACGGAACGGTGTGCCGTGGGTGTACGGGGCGCCGAAGTAGGTGTCCCAGGTGTCGAGGTGTGCGTCGAAGTGGAGCACCGTCACCGGCCCGTGATCACGGTGCAGCGAGCGCAGCATCGGCAAGGCGATGGAATGGTCACCCCCGAGTGTCAGCAGCGACGCACCGTCAGCGCGTAACCGGGTCGCCTCCGTCTCGATCGTGGCGATCGCGTCGAGCAGGTCGAAGGGGTTGACGGCGAGGTCGCCGGCGTCGGCGATCTGCCTGCGTCCGAAGGGATGCGCGTCCTGTGCCGGGTTGTACGGCCGCAAGAGCTTCGACGACGCGCGGATGTGAGCCGGTCCGAACCGCGCGCCGGGGCGGTAGCTGACCGCCGAGTCGAAGGGGACCCCGACAATGGTGACGTCGGCGTGGGACAGCTCGTCGAGTCGCGGCAGCCGCGCGAACGTCGCCGGGCCGGCGTAGCGCGGAATTCGGGCGGCATCCACCGGACCGACCGGTTCATGTCCGGGATCGCCTTCTGCCACGGCTGGGCTCCCAACGTTACGGCGGCGACCGGCTATCCGGGGATGCTCAACTCCGGCTCTGCGGCCAGCTGCTCCATCTCCGTCTCGAGGTTCCTGGCGATCTGCGACGTCGTCATCGCCAGGCTCACCGCGTAGTAGAACATCACCAGGCTGAACCCGGCCACCACGCCGAGGTCGACCCAGTTCGGGAAGAAGTTGTGCGACCCCTTGCCGTACCTGCCGAGCAGGCCGATGATCGTCATGCCGATCAGCCACGGCCAGATCCAGGAGGCCGCCCGGAAGTCGATGTCGGTCCGCTGCACCGTGTCGGACCGCCGCAGCGCGATCTCGAACACGACCCGGCCGATGAAGATGCCGGTGAGCAGCTTCCAGGTGGCCTCGAACCCACCCCAGTAGATGATCAGGTTGGCCGCGATGAAGCCGAGCGGGTTGAGCACCTTCGGGAAGGGCATGCGGTACGGGCGGGGGCGGCCGGGGTCGTTGTTCTGCAGGGCCGCGAGCGAGACCGGCGCGAACCCGTACATGATCGCGGTGGCCGAGGTGACCAGGCCGACCAGCGAGCTCCAGCTGGGAAATGGCAGAAACGACAGCAGGCCAACGACGAATGCGAGCAGGATCGAGTACACCGGGACGCCGGACTTGTTGACCCTCGTCAGGTGGTCGGGGAGGACCTCTTCCTTGCCCAGCGCGTAGGACAACCGCGCGGAGGTGCCGACGTAGACCAGGCCCGTGCCGACGGGCGAGACCACCGCGTCGACCAGCAGGATGGTCGCGAGCCACCCGGCGCCGGCGGCCAGCGCAAGCGTGTAGTACGGGCCGAAGTCGCCGGCTCCGATGGGCGAGGACCAGCCGTGGACCAGGTTGACCGGATTCAGCGCGCCGATGAACGCGACCTGCAACATGATGTAGATGGCGGCGCCGAGGAGCATGGCGGTGATCACCGCACGCGAGATGTCGCGTTGCGGATTCCGCGCTTCACCGGCTAGTTGAACGGCCTGCTCGAAGCCCTGCAACGCGAAAACAACCCCGATCGGTAGCGCGGCGAAGATGCCGTGTGCGCCGAACGGCGCGAAGCCACCACCCGCCGTGAAGTTCGACGTGTGGAAGCTCAGCACCATCATCACGACGATCGTGAGTACTGGCACCGCCATCTTCCAGATGACCATCGCGGTATTGCTGTCCGAGAGCAACCTCGCCCCGGAAAGGTTGATGATGGTGAAGAACAGCATCGCCGCGCTGGCGAGAAGCAGCCCGGTGCCGTTCAACGTGCCGTTCGGGTTGAGCATTTGCAGGTGCTCTTTCGCCCAGGTCGTGCTGTCGAGATAGGAGATGCTCGCCTCGACCTCGATCGGCGCAATCGTGACTGCCTGCAGCCAGGCCGCCCATCCCGCGGTGAAACCGGCCAGCGCACCGAAGGCGAAATAAGGGAACCGCGCCGTGCCACCCGCCACCGGATACGCAGCACCCAGCTCAGCGTGAATCAACGCGAGAATGAGTAGTAGCACCGTAGCCAGCAGCCAGGAAATCACCGCCGCCGGGCCCGCAGTTTCAGCCGCAAAGAGCGCGCCGAGCAGCCAGCCCGAGCCGATGATGGAGCCCAGCGAGACGAACATCAGGCCCCAGAAGCCGACCGTTCGCCTCAGGTGCTGCGATTCGGTCGCCTCGAGCAATGTCTGCGCCACGGCTACCTCCGCTCGGCCTGGTCGTCGCTCAGGGTGGTGGTCACGGTGATATCGCGAACTGGGTCATCTTCCACTGCGCCAGGATCCTGCCCATGGTGCCGTCTGCGTACATGTCGCTGATCGCCTTCTTGACCTGACCGAGTCGGGTATCCCCCTTGCGCAGGGCGATTCCGACCGGTACCGGCTTGACGAGCTCTGGTCCGGCAGTGAGCGTCGAGTTCTCCGACACGAGCCGGCTGACCACCGGCGCGTCACCGAAGTACACCTGGGCGGTGCCCTTGGTGAGCGCGTAGATCGCAGCGTCGTCATCCGGGAAGGAGACGATCTTAATGGGTTGCCGAGCACCTGCCGACTTGTTCTCGCTGGTCAGGAACTCTTCCTGGGTCGTCCCGCTGGCCACGGACACCGTCTTGCCGAACAGGTCGTTGACATTGTGGATGACCGGCGATCCGTTCTTCACCAGTACCGTTTGGCCAGCGGCGACGTAGTCAGCGAACTCCATCTGCTGCTGGCGCTCGGCAGTGTCGTTCATAAAGGAAATGATGCCGTCACACTTCTTGGCGAGCAGCGAGTCGACCACCTGCGAGAACGGCATCGTGTCGAACTCGGCATTCGCACCCAGCCGTTTCGCGACATCCTTGCCGATATCGATGTCCGCGCCGACGAGCGTCTTGCTGATCTCCGCGCCGCCTAGTCGAGCCGCTTGATAGAACTCTGCCGGTGGGTAGGTCGGGTCGGTGCAATACGTGAACGTGCCCCCGCTCGCACTGCTCGATTTGCCGTTGCTGCTGCAACCAGCGAGTGCGAACGTCGTGAGCAGGGCGGACGCGAGCAGCGCACCGATCCGCGTCGAGTAACGCAGTCCCGGCATCGCGTCTCCCTCCGCGAACTGGTCAACGGCTCGGGCCGGTCGTCTCGAGTCACCGGGGAGCGTAACGGAAAGTCGACGACAGGTGTACCCAGGGGCATTGAATGGGTCGGAGGCGGAGGGAAACGGACGGCGGGCAATACTGGCTGTCCATGCGGCTGACTCCCACTGAACGCGACCGTTTGTTGGTCTTCACAGCGGCCGAGCTGGCGCGGGCACGGCGGGCGCGCGGTCTGCGGATGAACGTGCCGGAGGCGAGCGCACTGGTGGCGGATGCGGTGTGCGAGGCCGCACGCGACGGTGCCCGCCTGGCGGATGCGGTGGCGGCCGGGCGTGCGGTGCTCGGCCCCGCGGACCTGCTGCCGGGTGTCGCTGACGTCCTCAGGGAGGTCGCGGTCGAGGCGGTGTTCGAGGACGGCACGCGGCTGGCGGTGGTGCGGGATCCGTTCGGCGGCGGGTCGCTCGGCGAGCAGGCGCCCGGTGCGGTGCTGGCAGCCGCGGCAGAACCACCGGCGTATGACGACGCCGTCACCATCTCGGTGACGAACACGGCCGACGTGCCGATCGGGGTCACCTCGCACGTTCACTTCTTCGAGGTGAATCCGCGGCTGCGTTTCGACCGTGCAGCCGCGTACGGCCGACGGGCCGCGATCCCGGCCGGCTCGACGCTTCGCTTTCAGCCCGGCGAGACGCGCGAGGTGGCGCTCACCGCGATCGGCGGCGCGCGGGTTGCCATCGGCTTTGCCGGTTTGGTCGACGGGCCGCTGGACGCGCCGGGCGTTCGCGAGGAGGCAGTGCGCCGAGCCCGCGCATGCGGCTACCTCGAGGCGGAGTCCGACTAATGGACGCCGACTATGCCGCGGTATACGGGCCAACGGCCGGCGATCGGATCCGGCTCGGGGACACCGGCCTCGTCGTCGAGGTGGAGCATGACGCGCAGCGGCGCGGCGACGAGTTCCTCGCCGGATTCGGCAAGACTGCCCGAGACGGGCTGCACCTGCAGGCCGCGGCGGTGCGCGACACCTGCGACCTGGTGGTCAGCAACGTCGCGGTGATCGACGCCGTGCTGGGCATCCGGAAGGTCTCCATCGGCGTCCGCGCCGGTCGTATCGTGTCGATCGGCCGCGCCGGCAACCCGCACACGCTCGACGGCGTGGATGTCGTCGTCGGCACCGGCACGTCCATCGTGTCGGGCGAGGGCCTGATCGCGACCGCGGGCGCGATCGATACGCACGTGCACCTGCTCTCCCCGCGGATCATGGAGGCCGCGCTGGCCTCGGGAGTGACTACGATCATCGGGCAGGAGTTCGGCCCGGTCTGGGGCGTAGGGGTGAACTCACCGTGGGCGCTGCGGCATGCGTTCGACGCGTTCGACGCCTGGCCGGTGAACGTCGGCTTCCTGGCACGTGGTTCGTCCTCGCACGAGGCGCCGCTGATCGAGGCGCTGGTCGAGGGCGGCGCGAGTGGCTTCAAGGTGCACGAGGACATGGGCGCCCATGCGCGGGCGCTGGACACCGCACTGCGGGTGGCCGACGAGCATGACGTGCAGGTGGCGCTGCACACCGACGGGCTCAACGAGTGCCTGTCGGTGGAGGACACCCTGGCCGTGCTGGATGGGCGCACCATCCACGCGTTCCACATCGAGGGCTGCGGCGGCGGGCACGTGCCGAACGTGCTGCGGCTGGCCGGCGAACCCAACGTGATCGGGTCGTCGACGAACCCGACGTTGCCGTTCGGCCGGGACGCGGTCGCCGAGCACTTCGACATGATCGTCGCGGTGCACGGGCTCAAGCCCGAGCTGCCGGGCGACGTCGCGCTCGCCCGCGACCGGATCCGGGCCGGCACGATGGGCGCCGAGGACGTGCTCCACGACCTCGGCGCGATCGCGATCACGTCCTCGGACGCGCAGGGGATGGGCCGCGCCGGCGAGACCGTGCGCCGCACATTCGCGCTGGCCGGGAAGATGAAGGCTGAGCTTGGCGCGGACCATGCGCGGCACGACAACGACCGGGTGCTGCGCTACGTCGCCAAGCTGACGATCAACCCGGCCGTCGCGCACGGCCTCGCCGATGAGGTCGGCTCCATCGAGGTAGGCAAGCTCGCCGACATCGTGCTGTGGCGGCCCGAGTTCTTCGCCGCGAAACCGGAGCTCGTGCTCAAGGCGGGTTTCCCCGCGTACGGCGTGACCGGCGACCCGAATGCGGCTATCGCGACCGCCGAGCCGCTGGTGCTCGGTCTGCAGTTCGGCGGCCACGGGGCGACCGCAGCGGACATCTCCGTCGCCTTCGTCAGCCAGGCGGCCGCCGCGGCGGGCAACGACGCGATGACCACCCGCCGGCGCCGCGTCGGCGTGCGCGGCACCCGCGGCATCGGGCCGTCAGCGATGCTGCGCAACGACCGGCTCGGCGAGGTGCGGGTGGCGCCGACGACCGGGCAGGTGACGCTGGACGGCGAGCCGATCGACTCTCCGCCGGCAGAAACGGTCAGCCTGAGCCGGCTTTACTTTCTCTGAGCCGCGCGGCGGGCCAGGCGTGCGTTGCGGGCGCGGGCGCGCAGCGCGTCGAGCATGAGCGACAGCGCCGTCTCAAAGTTCGCCGGGTCGTCCAGCGAGGGCAGGACGCCGGTCAACGCGTTGATGTTCGGGTACTGCTCGACCGGCAGGACGCGGTAGTCGACCTGCCAGGCGCGCAGATCCGCGGTTCGGGTGTCGGGATCGAGCGCGGCCAGTGCCGCATCCTGCGCGGCGTAGGAGAGCACAAAGTCGCTGAAGACGCGGTAGTAGCGGGCGGCGTCCGCGTTGTCGAACCCGGCACGGCGCATGCAGGAGATGACCTGCTCGACCTTGCGGAACTCGTGCTCACGCCGAGCCGTCCGCGCTGCGGAGAACTGCGCGACCTGCGGGTGGCGCATGAAGACCGCGCGGGTGCGCCGGGCCAGGTCGGCGAGGTCGGCCGCCCAGTCCTTGCTCGGCTCCGGTGCACCTTCCAGGGATTCGGCATGCAGTGCGTCGATGAGGGCGAGCATCAGCTCGTCCTTGTCGCGGAAGTGCCGGTAGATCGCGGTGGGGTGCGCGCCGAGCTCGTCGCCGATCGCCTGGAAGGTGAGTGCCTGCGCGCCGGTGCGTTCGGAGACGCGGAATGCCGCCTCGATGATCAGCTCCTGGCTGAGGCTGCCTCGGGGCCGGCGGGTTTTTGTGGCGACGGTCATGGCCTGGCCGACCTTACTTGCCATCCCGGTGGACGATTTCCCCGTCGACGACGGTGGCCAGCACAGGCAGTTCGGTGACGTCCTGCGGCGGGCACGTCGCCGGGTCGTCGCCCCAGAGCACCAAGTCGGCCCGGTAGCCGGGGCGGAGCATCCCCGCCACGTCGCCTTCGCCAAGGATGCGCGCCGCGTTCACCGTGTACCCGGCGAGCGTCTCGGCGCCGGTGAGCGGTCGGCTGGCGCCGATCGACCCCTCGTCGGGCAGGTCCGGAGCGCGGCGCAGCTGCGCGGCGAAGATGCCCAGTCGCGGGTCGAACGGCGCGACCGGCCAGTCTGAGCCGAGCACCACCCGCGCGCCCGCCGCGGACAGGTCGCCGGACGGCATGGCGTGCGCGCAGCGGTGCGGGCCGAGCCGCTCCGACCACGGGTCCGACAGGTTCGGCTTGAGCCAGCGCATGTGGATCGGCTGCATCGACGCGGTCACCCGCTGCGGGGCGAACCGGGCAATGGTCGCCGGCGGTGCGGTCTCGACGTGCTCGATGCGATGCCGCTCGGCCCCGTCCGGCAGGCCGGCGTACACGTCGAGCACCTCGCGCACCGCGCGGTCACCGATGGCATGGGTGGCGACCCGGAACCCGGCGTCATGGAAGCGGCGCACGGTCCGCGCGTACGCGGCGGGCTCGGGCCACATTGGGGCGGTGCCGCCGCCGTGCGTGTCCGGCTCCTCCAGCCATGCGGTACCGGTCTCGACCACCCCGTCGATCATGAACTTCGCCCCGTCCGCGCGCCACCGCCGGCCACGGCGCACCGGGCCGCGGGTGAGCTGGTCGGCCAGTGCCGGTTCGATCGCCGGGTCGATGAAGTAGTGCAGCGCGACCCGCATCGCCAGGGTGCCGGCCGTCTCCAGTTCGCCGAGCAGGTCGGCGGTCTGTGGCCCGCCGTCCATCAGGTGGATGCCGGTGATACCGACCGCGTTCTGCTGCCGGATCGCGTCGGCGTACCAGGCGAGCTTCTCGTCGTACGTGGGCGTCGGGATGCGCTCGAGCACGACGTCGGCCGCGGCCCGCTCGCGCAGCTCGCCGGTCGGCCGGCCCCGCTCGTCACATACGATGCTCGCGCCGTCGGGGAAACGCCGCGGCCCGTCGACGCCGGCGATGCGCAATGCCTCGGCGTTGGCGAACGCGGTGTGCATATCCAGCGCGTGCACGAGCATCGGCCCGTCGCCGGCGGCTGCGTCGATCAACTCGTGGTGGTACGACCGGCCGCCGAACGCCGCGTACTCCAGGGCGAAGCCGTTGATCCAAGCACCCGGGCCGACCCGACGCCGCTCCGCGGCGAGGGCGGAGCGGATTCCCTCGAGGTCGGCAACCCGGTCGAAGTCCACCCCGCGGGCCACCTCGGCGCCCTGGAACAGGTGCTGGTGACCGTCGGTGAGGCCGGGGGTTACCACCGCGCCGGTTCCGTCGAGGAAGGTGGTCGATTCGTCGCACGCGGACCGGACCTCGGCGTCGTCACCGACCGCGACGATCAACCCGTCCCGCACGGCGAGCGCGGTGGCCAGTGGCCGCTCCGGGTCGAGGGTGGTGATCCGGGCGCCCACTACGGCGAGGTCTGCGGCCACGGCTGCCTCCAGTCTGCTCAGTGACGGTGTCAGTGCACCGTAGCTTATAGTCAACGGTACTGACAATAGGTCTGTCTCGGGTATTGACATCAGGTCTGCTGATGGTGCTTACTATCCGACATCCGTTTGCACGCCGGGCCGATGAGGAGCCGCTCGTGACCGACCTGCTCTATCGGAGCGAGCCATGAGTACCGAGCGACGCTTGCGGAGCGAGCCATGAGTACCGAGCGACGCTTGCGGAGCGAGCCATGAGTACCGAGCGACGCTTGCGGAGCGAGCCATGAGTACCGAGCGACGCTTGCGGAGCGAGCCATGACGACCGCCCGGTTCATCGTCAACCGCGCGATCGCACTGGTGGTGACGCTGCTGCTCGCCAGTCTGGTCATCTACGGCGCGCTGTACATTGCGCCGGGTTCGCCGCTGTCGTTCCTCACCCGCGGCCGGAGCCAGTCGCCGGCGGACATCGCGGCGATCAAGCACCAGTACCGGCTGGATCAACCGTTCTTTGCGCAGTGGTGGCATTGGTTCACCGACGTGCTGCACGGCAACCTCGGCACGTCGGTCATCTTCCACACCCAGGTCCAGTCGCTGCTGGGCGACCGGGTAAGCACCACGGTGTTCCTGCTGGTCTACGCCTCGGTGCTCATCCTGGCGATCGGGCTCGCCATGGGCATCGCGGCGGCGCTGCGGCCGGGCTGGGTGGATGGCGCGTTGATGGTGAGTGCCACGGCGGCGATGGCGATCCCCGCGTTCGTCGCAGCGATCGTGCTGATCGCGGTCTTCGCCGTCGGTCTGGGCTGGTTCCCGGTGTTCGGCTCCGGCGTCGGGTTCGCCGATCGGCTCTGGCACCTCACCCTGCCGGCCATCGCGCTGGCCCTGGCCGCGGTCGCCTATGTCGCTCGGCTGTCGCGTGCCTCGGTGCGCGCGGAGATGAGCTCGGAACACGTGCAGACGGCGACCAGCCGTGGCCTGCCCTACCGCATGGTGGTGCGTCGCCACGTTCTGCGCAACGCGATGATCCCGATCGTGACGGTGGCCGGGCTGACCATTGGCAGCCTGATCGCGGGCACGGTGATCGTCGAGCAGGCCTTCGGGCTCAACGGCCTGGGCAGCTACCTCGTGCAAGCGGTCGGTCAGAAGGATTTCCCGGTCGTGCAGGCGATCTGCCTGCTCTACGTGGCGGCGTTCATCGTCATCAACACTGTTGTCGACCTCGTCTACTCGCTGCTGGATCCGCGCGTCACGATCGGGAGGACGTCGGCATGACCGCATTGGCGACCGTCGAGGCTGAACCCGTCGCCCTGGTTCGAGCACGGCGCCGACCGTGGTCCGGTCTCGGGGTCGGTGGCTGGATATCCGTGGTGATCCTTGCCGTGGCCTTGCTCATGGCCGTCTTCGGTCCGCTACTGGTCTCGGCCAGCCCGACTGCGGTGAACCTCGCCTACGCGTACGTGCGGCCGATCAGCGGGCACTGGCTCGGTTTCGACGGGCAGGGGCGCGACCTGCTCGCCCGTCTCGTCTACGGCGCGCGAACCGCGATCATCGGCCCGCTGGTCGTCACCGTGCTCTCGACCGTGGCCGGTACCGCGATCGCGCTCGTGGCGGTGTGGCGCGGTGGCTGGCTGGACACCGCGCTGGCCCGCGTCGTGGACGCGATGTTTGCTTTCCCCGGTCTGCTGCTGGCGATTCTCGCCGTCTCCCTGTTCGGCCGGGGGCTCACCGCGGCCGGCATCGCGCTGGCGATCGCGTACACCCCGTACGCCGCGCGGCTGGTGCGCGGTGCGGCGCTGCGCGAACGGGCCCTGCCCTACGTCTCCGCGCTGACCGTGCAGGGCTTCCGGGCCACCACCATCGTGCTGCGGCACATCCTGCCCAACCTGACCGGGATCATCGTCGCCGGCGCCACGCTCTCCTACGGCTACTCCCTGATCGACCTGGCCGGGCTGTCGTTCATCGGGCTCGGCGTTCAGCCGCCGACCGCGGACTGGGGCGCCATGGTCGCCAGCGGCGTGCCGGGCATCCTGCAGCACTACCCGGAGGAGTCGCTGTATGCCAGCCTGTGCATCGTCCTGGTCGTCGGTGCGGTGAACTATCTCGGCGACCGGCTCACCACCCGCGCGGAGGCTGCGCGATGAGCGCATTACTGGAGATCGAGTCGCTGGCGGTCAGGCTGCCGGTGGAAGGGGAGCTGCGGCCGGTGCTGCACGACGTGTCCCTTTCCATCGACGTCGGCGAGGCGGTCGGCCTGGTCGGCGAATCGGGCTCCGGCAAGTCGATGACCGCCCGGGCCGTCAGCCGGCTGCTCCCACCCGGGGCGAAGCAAGCCGGGCGCATCGAGTTCGACGGCGTCGCGGTGCCCTCGATGCGCGGCAGGGAGCTGCGCAGTTACCGCACCGAAGGCGTCGCGATGATCTTCCAAGATCCCCGGGCGCACACCAATCCGGTGCGCAAGATCGGCGACTTCCTGACCGAGGCGATGCGGGTGAACCTCGGGATGAGCGCCGACGCTGCCCGAACCCGCGCCGTCGAGCTGCTCGGCGAGGTCGGCATCGCCGATGGCGCACGGCGGATGGGCCAGTACCCGCACGAGCTCTCCGGCGGGTTGCTGCAGCGGGTGATGATCGCCTCGGCGCTCGCGGTGCGGCCGCGGCTCATCCTCGCCGACGAGCCCACCACCGCCCTGGACGTGACCACACAGGCCGAGGTGATGGCGATCCTGGACCAGCTGCGCCGCGAGCACGGCTTGGCGATGCTGTTCATCACGCACGACCTGGAGCTGGCCGGCGCGGTGTGCGACCGCACCGCGGTCATGTACGCCGGCTCGATCGTCGAGGAGCGCGGGTCGGCCAAGCTCTACGACGATCCGCTGCACCCGTACACGGCGGCGCTGGTCGAGGCGCGCCCCGAGATCACCGCCACTCACGACCGGCTGCGGGCCATCCCGGGCCGACCGCTGTCGGCGTTCGAGGCGCCCGCCGGCTGCGCGTTCGCCCCGCGCTGCCCGTACGCGCAAGACCGGTGCCGTACTGGGACGATCCCGCTAGAGCCGGCCGCCGACGGGCTGGTGCGGTGCGTGCGGGCTGGGGAACTGCGCGGGCGCCTGCTGGGCGTCACCGCGGACCCGATGTCCGGAGGAGCACGATGACCGAACGGCCAATCGTCGCGGTCGACGCGCTCACGAAGGTCTATCCGACTCGTGACGGCGGACGGCGTAGGCACTTCACCGCGGTGGACGCGGTGAGCTTCAGCGTGCCGGCCGGCGGCTCGCTGGCGATCGTGGGGGAGTCCGGCTCGGGGAAGACCACCATCGCCAAGATGCTGGTCGGGCTGGAACGGCCGACTTCGGGGCGGATCGAGCTCGTCGGCCAGGACCGGACCCGGGCCGCCCGCGGCGCGGCGGCCCGGCGGCGACGCGGCCGGGAGATCCAGATCGTCTTCCAGGATCCGTACACCTCGTTGGACCGCCGGCAGACCGTCGCCGACTGCCTGGCCTCGGTGGTCCGGCTGCACTTCGACCTGCCCCGCCCGCAGGTCGCGGCCCGCGTCGAGGAGCTCGCCGGCATGGTCGGATTCGACGCTCGGCAGCTGCGCGCCCGCCCGCGCGCGCTCTCCGGCGGGCAACGGCAGCGGGTCGCGATCGCCCGCGCGCTGGCCGCCGAGCCGGCGGTGCTGCTGTTGGACGAGTCGGTCTCCGCGCTGGACGTGTCGATCCAGGCCCAGGTGCTGAACCTGCTCGCCGACATCCGCGCCCGCACCGGTATCACCTACCTGCTGATCAGCCACGATCTCGCCGTCGTCCGTCAGGTCACCGACGACGCGATAGTCATGCGCCGCGGCCAGATCGTCGAGCGCGGCCGCACCGCCGACATCCTGGACAACCCGCAAGACGCCTACACCCGGCTGCTGCGCGACAGCGTGCCGCGCCCGGGCTGGAAGCCGACCCGGCTGCGCGAGCGCCTCGCCGCAGAAGCGACCGGATGAGCAAGGAGCCCCGATGACCAGCAGACGCCGTTGTCCCCGCCGGCTCGCCATCGCGCTCGGCGTGATTGCGGCGCTCGGAGCCACCACCGCGCTCACCGGCTGCGCCGGTCGGCAACCGCCTTCGGCGAACGGCGCCGGGCAGAACAGCGGCCCGAGCGTGAACCTCGTCGTGATGACCCCGGCCGCGAAGTCCACCGTGGACACCATCACCTGGAACGAGTCCGAGGGCGAGCCGCAGACCATCGACCCGTTCCAGTCGGCCGACTACACCCCCAACACCATCAACTCCAACATGTGCGAGAACCTGCTCGCCATCCAGCCCGACTACAAGATCACGTCGAACCTGGCCGCCTCGTACAGCAACCCCGACCCGTTGCACTGGGTCTACAACCTGCGCACCGACGTCACCTTCTGGGACGGCTCGCCGATGACCGCCGAGGACGTCGCATGGAGCATGAACCACAACATGACCAGCCCGACGTCGCTCTACGGATACCTGTACGGCAACGTGGCGTCGATCAAGGTCAGTGCGGCGCACCAGGTCACCGTCACGCTCAAGCAGCCGGACTACCTGTTCAACAGCGAGCTCGCCGACTACGCAGGTGTGGTCGTGGAGAAGAAGTTCTACCTCGAACACCCGAAGGACGTCGGGTCGCCTGACGTCGGCGTCATGTGCACCGGGCCGTTCGAGTTCAAGTCCTGGACCAAGGGCGACAACATCACCGTCGTGCGCAATCCGCACTACTGGGACCACGCCCGAATCCCCAAAGCAAACAAGATCGTCTTCACGTTCATCACCGACGAGGCCACCATCACCAACGCGCTGCTCAGCGGCGAGATCGACGGCACGTACGACCCGCCCTGGTCGGCGACGACGCAGCTGCAGTCCACCACCGAGGGTCGGTTGTACTTCGGCCCGCACGAGAGCAACCTGACCTTCACCTACAGCAACCCGCAGGGCGCGCTGAGCAACCCGAAGCTGCGCGAGGCGCTGCAGATGGCCATCGACTGGAACGGCATCAACCTCGCGTTGCTGCACGGCACGGGCACACCGCTGCGGGCACTGATGCCGCCGTCGGTCTTCGGCTACGCCAAGCCCGTCCTGCAGCCGGCCTACGACGCGCTTCCCGCAGCACAGTCGGCGCAGTACCAGCAGGCCAAAGCGCTCGTCGACGCGGCCGGCCCGGACGCCAAGAAGCACATCGTCATGGCCGTGCCCGACCAGTTCAGCAGCCAGCAGTTCGGCACCGCCATCGCCGACGCCGCCCGCCGCATCGGCCTTGACTTCACGCTGCGAGTCGTCCCCACCAACCAGTACACGAACTACCTCTACGACCCGAAGACCCGCGCCGGCGTCGACATGCTCTACACCATCTTCTGGCCCAACATCCCCGACGCCCTGGACTGGCTGGGCATCACCGCAGTCAAGGGCGGATCATTCAACCAGTACGGCTACACCGGCATCGACGCGATCTACGCAAAGGCACAGGGCACAAAAGACGACGCCGTCCGCGCCCAGCTGATCGCACAGATGATGACGAAGGTGCGCGACCAGCTGCTGCCTATGGCCCCAGGGATCACCTACGCTAGCGAAGTCTGGATGAACAAGCGGATCACCGGCGCGCCGGCGTCCTTCGACTACGTCTACTACCCCTGGGCCGCCTACCTCGGCGGCACCAGCTGACCGGACCGCTCCGCGCAAGTCCTAGATCAACGCCTCGGTGGATGGTTCGGATGACTCAGAGTTCGGGACCGGTCAACGCCCAACTGGTCTGCGGGCTCTGGGCGGTGTCCATGGTGAGGCTTGTGCCGTTTCCCCATGACGCCGGTGCTGTGTTGCCCGTCGCGGTGGCGAGGTACTCGCCGCTGGACAGGACTTGCAGGGCAGATCCGCCGGGCGTGTTCGGCACGGCGCGCCAGAGTTCGTTGGCGGCGGCGGTGACGCAATCCCATTGATCGACCGCACCGGTGGTGCCGTTGACTTCTAGGCACTTGCCCGAGGCGCGCGACACCAGCTGACCGTAGCCCGGGTTGCTCGCGTCGGGTTGGTAGACCCACAGTTCGTTGCCTTGCACACTGCCGGCCGAGCCCACCTGCTGCCAGGTGTCGACGATGCCGCCGTCCGCTGTGGAGTAGCCATTGACCTCGAGCAACTGCGTGCCCACGCCACCGATCTTGGCGAAGCCCCACACGGTGCCGGCCGGGTCGAGGCTGGGTGCCGGGTCGGGTTGGCACTCGAGCTGCACTCGGCCGCTACCGCCCTGACCGTTCGGGTCGGTGTAGGTGATCGTGCCGGCCGCGATGGTTCGCCGATCGGTTGCCGCGGCCGGGACTGGCGCGACGGTTCCGGTGCTGTAGTTCGTGAAGCCGTAGGTCTGGTTGGGCGGTGCACCGAACGCGACGATGGAGTAGCCAGGGGCGCACGAGTAAGCAGAGGGATCAACGACGATCGGATGAGGGTCGTACTCGTCGGCGGGTCGCAGGAACGCGGCGTCGCTGAAGAAGGTGTAGCTGTCAGCAGTCACGTCTACTGCGCCGCACGAGCCGCCCGAGCTGGTCAAATCGAGTTGAGCGGTGGTTGACGGAACGCAGCCGGCGCCGCTGAACGCGATCGTCTGGTTCGCTGCCTCGTTGCGCAGCACCGTCGAACTGCCCGCGCCGCTCGGCTGGGCGGTCCACGCCTGTGGCGCCGTCCCGTCACAATTTGCCTGTTCGATAACGGCGCTGCTTCCGCTACCGCTGGCGGCGAGGCAAAGACCGCTGTAGCGGTTTTTGAGTTGACCGTAGCCGGTGAGCAGTGTGCCGCTCGAGTTTCCGAGGTTAGCGCTCGGGCTGAATTCCCACTCGGCTCCGGCCGCGGTGACCGGACCCAGCGTGATGCGCTGCAGACCGACCGGGTTGTTGCTGCCGTTCTCGTCGGCCACCATGAGCACCGACGCTCCGCTGGGACCGGTCTGCGCCGGCCCAGGAACCGTGAAGTCGTAGACCGGACCAGTCGCCGGGCCGAGCCCGCTGTTCTCGGTGATCGGAGCTGCGGATGCTGATGCCGCGCTGGCGCAGGCCAGCCCTGCGACCAGAGCCGCACTCGCTGCGGCTGAAATAGCAGCAACGGAACGTCGTCGCCATGTAGTCATTTCACTAACCCACTCTCGATGAAGATCCCGGCTTACCAGGCCGAGTGCCCGGGACCTTTTCCCGCGCTACTGGATAGCGTGGCTGCGAGGTAGGCGCCGCGTCGTCAGTAGTGGACTACTGGACTGTCCGGCGCGGAGTACTGACGTGGCGGGGCGCGGTTGGGTCGCGTCGGGCCGCATTCGCTCGCCCGTGACGATCTAGCGACGCAGTTCCCGGCGATCAGTGACGCCGAGTTTTTGCATGGCTCGGTACAGATGTGATTCCACGGTGCGCACGGACAGTACGAGCCGATCGGCAATCTCGGTGTTGCTCAAGCCGTCGGCGGCCAACTGGGTCAGTTGCTTCTCGCGGGCGGTCAGGATGACCGCGGCTGGGTCCAGTCCGGCTATTGACGGCACCGGGCCGCCCTGCCCTCGGGCGGACAGGTCACGGCTTCGGGCTGCGGCGCTGCGGGCGGAGGCCTCCCGGCCGTGTCGGGCGAATGCCTCGGCCGCGTGCGCGGCGGCTTCGCACGCGTAGCGCAGCGCGCCGATCTGTTCCATCTCGTCGACGACGACCATGAGGGCGGCCCCGTCGGCTGTAGCGCGCGCTGTGACGTGGTCGGCGTAGGCAGCGACCAGCCGCGCGTCACACCGCGTGCGCAGGGTTGCCAGGCTGTCGGTGAGCGTTCGTGCCGGGGCTCCGACGCGCATGGCCTCGTAGGTGAGCCGGGCGCAGTGCACCGGGCTGGCCGACAGCCGCGCGGCGGCGTCGAGCAACAGCCGCTGCGCGCGATCGGGATCGCGATTGGCGTGCGCGGCCCACGCTTGGGCCCGCACCACGTACGGGAACTGATGCGCAAGCGGCTCGGCGCCGGCGAGGCGACTGTGGCAGCGCTCGAGTGCCAGCCCGATGGCCGCGCGATCGCCGGTGAAACACGCCACTCCCACCTGCATGGCGTCTGCGACCGGCAGGAGCCCGACCGGGTCGTGGTATTCCAGTTGTACCTCGGCTTCGGCGAGCAGCGTGCCGGCGTCCAGGTATCGACCGGCCGAGAACCGCAAGCATGCCAGCGAGTACGCCGCTTGGCCCGCGGCCGCGTGATCACCGAGCCGCACACCCTCAGGCAGGGCCGCGGCCATCCACGCGTCGAGCTCCGACCACCGCTCGCCGTCCTCCAGTGTGATTCTGCTCCACAGCGAGAGCGCTATCGCGTCACTGAGGGTGCGTAGCGGCAGCGCGGGACGGATGCGGTCGGCGAGTTGGTGCGCTTCGCGGGTGCGTCCGCTATAGAACAGGTTGGCGACGTGCACCGGTTCGACCTGGTGGCGAATGTCGGCTTCGATGTCGGCGCCGGCGAGCATTTCGGTCGAGGCCGTGATATCGACGCCTAGCCGCTCGAACGCGGCTACCCGCAGCCGCAGCGGCTCGAGGCGGTGCTGCCACTGCGGGTCCGGCCACCACCGCGCCGCACGGTCGAGCAGATCCCGCATCGCGGCAGGCCGTTTCAGGCCCCAGTGCAGAACCTCGCTCTGCTGTTCCAGGTAGTCCAGCGCTGACTGCTGGCTATCGATGCTGTCCTCAGCGGCCGTGAGAACCTGCTCCGCCTCGGCGAACCTGCTGCGCACGGTGTGCGCTCTTGCGAGCAGCAGTGCCGCCTCGATCGAACCGTCGGTTCCCAATGCTTGTCCGGCGAGTTCCGCGCCGAAGTCCGGATCGCCGGCCAGGTTGGCGGCCCGAGCGGCCCGCAGGGTCAGCTCCGTTGAGATCGTCTCGCCGGCATCGATCAGCCAGCGGGCCAGGCGGAGGCTGTCTTCCGGCCCGGGCGGCTGGCGCGCCTGCACCGTCTCGACCAGTCGCAGGCGTACCTCCCGGGCGCGCAGCGGGCCGAGCGCGGCGCGGATCACCTCGCCGTAGAGCGGATGGGCCAGCCGGACCTCGGCATTCGGCGCGGCGCCGTCCACGCTCACCAGACCACGAGCCTCCGCACCCGTGAGGGCGTCACCGCCGGCTAGCGCGAGCATTTCCGACAACCGAAGCGGTTCGCCCAGGGCGAGAAGGTCCATCGCCTCCTGCTGCCGATCGGAGAGGCCTGCCATCCGGGCCGAGATCAGCTCGCGCAGCGACGCGCTGACGGGTGGCTGGGCAGGCAACCGCCACAGCCCGCTCACCTGTTGCAGCGCCCCACCGGCCAGCGCGCCGAGCACCAGCTCACGCACGTAGAGCGCGTTGCCGCGACTGGTCGTCCAAACCCAGCGCAGCGTGGCCCGGTCGACCGAGCCGCCCACGATCTGCTCGGCCAACGCGTCCGTCTCAGGCTCGGTCAGCAGACCGAGCTCGATGCGCTCCCCGCCGGCGTCCTTCCAGAGCGCGACGACCGCATCGGGGCACGGTTCGCTGCTACGGATCGTCGCGATAACGAACGCGGTCCCGGTCATCGTCAGGTGCAAGACCAGCGTGGCCGAGGTCGGGTCGAGCCATTGGGCGTCGTCCACGCCGAGCAGGAGCGTCCGTCTACCGGCACGGTCGCGCAATGCCTTAACGCTGCGCTGCATCAGCTCCAGAGGATCATCGGAGCGGACCTCGGACGGCATCAGGGCCGCGAACGCGCCGAGTGCGAGACCGGTGGCACTGCGGGTCGCCTGCACCCAGGTGACCACTGCGCCGTCGCGTTCGGCGGTGGCAAGCACTTCACGCGCCAGCCGCGACTTGCCCACCCCGGACGGCCCGTGGATGAGGACCGCCGGGCGTCCGTTCGTCCGCGCGAGCGCGATCTGCTGCAGCTCGGCGGTGCGGCCGACCAGCGACCAAGACGGCGGCCGCGCCATCAGCGACTCATGTCGCCGGCTGGTCCGCGCGGCGATGCCAGACGTCGACCGGGATTCCGAGCACCGGATTCTGGATTTCCCGCTGCCGGCTCAGGCCCAGCTTGTTGGCCACCCGCTGTGATCGCTGGTTGCCCGGATGGATGATCGAGATCACCTCGGGCAGCGCGAGCCGGCCGAACGCAACGTCGCGCGCCGCGATTGCCGCCTCAGCCGCGAGGCCGCGCCCCCACTGCGCCGGATCCAGACGCCAGCCCAGCTCGGGACTCGATCCGGCCGCAGCGAGGAACGGCGGCACGTGAGCGAGACCGGCGAAGCCCAGGAAGCGACCCTCCTGCCCGCTCTCCAACGACTCGAGCGCCCAGGGCCCGTAGCCGTGGGCCTGCCAGTGGTCGACCATCAGCCCGTAGAAGGCCGCCACCGCCTCGTCGTCGACCGGTCGGTTGAGGTACCGGCCAACCTCCGGGTCACGGTTGATCCGCGCCATGTCCGCCTCGTCGTCTGCGCGCCAACGCCGCAGCAGAATCCGTGGCGTGCGAAGCTCATCCACCCCTGAAGTATCGACCGTGGCCGACGTGGCCGGCCCGCTGGTGCCGGTCACGACGCAGCTCAACCGGTGAGGACGCCCGCGCGGCCACGCTCGCCCACCGGTGTTACGTGGCCCATTTGCAGGTACTGGTCGAGCCAGTCGAAGATCCGCGTCTCACGCAGCGCCGAGCCCAGCGGCTCACCATGGCGGTCGGCTCCCTCGGCCGCCGCGAACGCGATCAGCTCCTTCGGGCCCGGCAGCCGGTCGTAGAGCCGGCGTGATTGTCCGGGCCAGAACTGCTCGCCCTCGGGATCGGTGACCAGCATCGGCGTCGTGATCCGGGCGAGCTCGTCGCCCAGCCGGTATTCGCGCACCTTCCGGTAGAGCTCGAAGCGGGACTCGGCGCACACCGCATACGGTCGACCGTGGAACCGCAAGCTCGCCGCGGTCGCCGGAGAGAACAATTCCGCGAGGTGCATCTCCCGATCGAACGCCGCCGGATCATCGCCATCGAGCCGGGTTCGCATCGACGCCGGCAAGGCGTCCGTCCACGAGGTGGAGACGTCCACAACCCCCGGATCGGCCACGGCGGCCGCGAAGCGGTGCTCGAAGCACAGTGCCCGCGGCACCCAGTAGCCGCCTTGGCCGGCCCCGATCACGGCAACCCGGTCGCTGTCGACGTCAGCACGGGCGAGCACCGTGTCCAGCACCGCAGTAAGCACCACCTCCCAGTCCGCCCGAAAGAAGAGTCCGTGCTCGAACAGCGCCGCCTGCTGCCCCGGGCCGTCGAAGGTCATCCAGTGATAGCCCCGCTCGCCGGCCGCCGCCCCGGCGAGCAGCCAGCTCTGCGAGGTCGCGCCGTCGCTGCCGTTGTTCACGACAACCAGCGGCCGGCGTTCACCGGGCCGCGCGTCGGGCGCCGGGAAGAAGTAGCCGGGCAGTGTGGTGCCGTCATAGGCGATCGCGATCCGCTGCCCCGGCACCGCGGTCAGGTCGACAATGCGTTCCCAGCAGGCGCGCTGGCGACGCCAGATGTCGAGGTGCCGCTCCGGCTCGCTGCAATGCGAGATCCGGTACAGCGCCGCCGCGTAGTACGTCGCGGCTCGCCGGTAATGGGCCAGCGCGCTGACCCGCCGCCCCGCCCGGTCGGCCGTCCCAGCCGCCGCCCACACAGTGCCGGCGGTCGCGGTCCACTCCTGCAGCCACGAGTCGGCGTCGCCGTCGATGATCCGATCGGCGGTCGCGAAGACCTCGCCGACGTCGGCGGCCTGCCGGTAGCTCGCACCCAGCGCAAACCCCAGGCCGAACTGGAAGTCGTCATCCGCGAACCAGGACATCATCTTCATCAGCTCACCCGCTTGCGGCGCTGGTCACCGCGGCGGTTCGCTTGGCGGCCCACACGACCAGCACGACGGGAATGGCCCAGTTGAAGATCACGCTCGCGCGGTGCGTGTCGAGGGCGCCGGCGATCAGATGCGACGGGATCATCGCGACGAACACCCAGCCCCACAGCGCCGTCAGCTGTCGGTTGACCTGCTTGAACTGCCGCGATCCCCACGACCTGCTCGGTACTGATTCCCGCGCATACTGCTCGGTGAACGGCACGAACAACAACGATCCGAACGCGGTCAACGCCAACGCACCGGCAGCGATCGCCCGGGCGTAACGCATCACCCATTCGCTCGTCGCCGGGTCGGCCGTCACCGCCAGCGCCATGAACCCGGCGAACGCGACCACCGCAGCGATCTCCAGTAGCTTCGGACGACCCCGCATCAGCGAGGGGAGACAGAGCAACACCGCGGCCGCCAACGCGATTCCCGCAGCGACCGTGAGCGAACCATGCTGGGTGATCAGCGTGAACAGCACCCACGGCACAAATGCGACATAGATCCGGGCCCCGGGTGCGCCCTGGCGCGACGCAGTCGCAGCCAGCTCCGACTCGTTAATTGATGAAGACATTGCCTTCTCCTCGACTTGTCCGAGCGAGGCCCCTCCGGCGCCGCTCTCTTCCAACTGCAGCCTGTCGAGAGTCGCGACCGATGTCCTCAGTAGCCGACTACGGCAATTGGCGAGTACCAGTACTGAGCACCCGCGACGCCCGCGCCGCGCGCACGTCATTGTTGATCTAGGACTTGTGGTCGAATATCGACCACAAGTCCTAGATCAACAATGACGGTGCGGCCGACATCAGCTCGCGGCGGCGATGGCGGCCTGGCCGAGACTGATCCCGCCGTCGTTCGGCGGCACCTGCCGATGGGTCAACACGCGGAACCCGGCAGCGGTCAGGCCGGTGCGGCAGCGCCGCAGTAGCAGCGCGTTCTGGAACACGCCGCCGGAGAGCGCCACCGTCGAGAGCCCTTCGTCGTCGCGGACGCGCCGGCACGCCGCGACGACCAGGTCGGCCAGGCCGTTGTGGAAGCGTGCGGCGATCGCGGCCGGCGCGACGCCGGCGGTCAGTTCCGCCACGCAGTCTCGGACGAGGTCCTCGCCGGCCAGCCGGAACGGCGCGCCGGGCACGATCCGCGCCGGGTAGCCGGCCGGCTCCGCAGCGTCGGCGAGATGCTGCAACTCGACGGCCGCCTGCCCTTCATAGTTGATCGTGTCGCGCACGCCGACGATCGCGGCGACTGCGTCGAAGAGCCGCCCGGCGCTGCTCGTGAGCGTCGCGCCACGGGCGACGGAGCGCACGGCTGCCCACTGCCCGGCATGCCGCAGCGTGATGTCGAGCGGCGGAACGTCGTCGCCGTAGAGCCGGTCGAGGTAGGCCAGCGCCATCCGCCACGGCTGCCGGATCGCGGCCGCGCCCCCCGGCAGCGGGACCGGCTCGAGATGCCCCGCCCGGCGGAAACCCGCAAGGTCGGCCACCAGAACCTCGCCGCCCCACAGCGTGTCGTCGAGGCCGTAGCCCAGCCCGTCGAACGCGACGCCGATCACCGGCCCGCTCTCGCCGTTGTCCGCCAGGCAGGACGCGACGTGCGCGTGGTGATGCTGCACGCCGACGAGCCGCACACCGGGCAGCTGCCGCGCGTACTTGGTCGAGAGGTACTCGGGATGCAGGTCGTGTGCCACGACCTGCGGCGAGACGTCGAACAGCCGCCGGAAGTGCTCGATGCCGGTGACGAACGAGCGCAGCGTCTCGTAGTTCTCCAGATCGCCGATGTGATGCGAGACGAACGCATGATTGCCTTTGGCCAGGCAGAACGTGCTCTTCAGCTCGGCCCCGCAGGCAAGCACCGGCCGCGGTGCGGCGACGGGCAGCAGCACCGGTTGGGGCGCGTAGCCGCGGGAGCGGCGGATCGGCAGGACGGCGCCGTCAACGACGCGCACGACCGAGTCGTCGGTGCGCATATGGATGGGCCGGTCGTGAAGGAGGAAGAGCTCGGCGATGCCGGACAGGCGTTGGCGCGCCTCGTCATCGTGGTAGGCGATCGGCTCGTCGGAGACGTTGCCGCTGGTGAGGACCAACGGCCGGCCGAGCCGCCGGGCCAGCAAGTGGTGCAGCGGCGTGTACGGCAGCATCAGGCCGAGGTCCGGGCTGGCCGGCGCCACCTCGGCGTGGATTGCGGCGTCGACGTGCCGGGGCAGCACGACGATCGGGCAGCGTGGGCTGGTCATCAGCTGCTCGGCAACCTCGTCGAGTGCGCAGAGCCGGCGGGCCGCGTCGAGGTCGGCGACCATGACCGCGAAGGGCTTGTCCTCCCGGTGCTTTCGGGTGCGAAGCGCCGCGACGGCGTCACTCGCCGCGTCGGCGGCCAGGTGGTAGCCGCCGAGGCCCTTGATCGCGACGACCTGTCCCGCGCGAAGCGCGGCGGCGGCGCCGGCGATCGGGTCCACGTCGACGGCCTGCCCCATGCCGTCGACCAGCCGCAGCCGCGGGCCGCAGTCCGGGCAGCAGGTCGGCTGCGCGTGGAAGCGGCGCTCGGCCGGGTCGTGGTACTCCCGCGCGCATGCGACGCACATGGCGAAGCCGGCCATCGTCGTGTTCGGCCGGTCGTACGGGACGTCGGTGATGATCGTGAACCGGGGGCCGCAGTTGGTGCAGTTGACGAACGGGTAGCGGTAGCGGCGATTGGTCGGGTCGAACAGCTCGGCCAGGCAGTCCCGACAGGTCGCGGTGTCCGGCGAGATGAGCGCCTGCCGCTGGCCTCCGGCGCGACTGGCGGCGATTGTGAACCCGGCCCGGCCGTCCGGTGCCATCGGCCGCGTCGTCACCCGCTCGACGACGGCGAGCGGCGGCACCCGGCCGGTCAGCGCCTCGCGGAAGGCATCGAGATCGGCTGGTCGGCCCTCCACCTCGATGACGACTCCGCGTGCGTCGTTGCCGACGAAGCCGGCCAGCCGTAGCCGGGTGGCCAGCGAATGGACGAACGGCCGGAAACCGACGCCCTGGACGATCCCCTCGACCCGGATGCTCGCCCGCGCACGATCGGTCACAGCATGCATTCTGGCCGCGGCCGGACCGGCCTTGCCAAGCATCTGCATTGGGCGTAGGCATGACGCAGCGCTAAATCGCCAGCGTTGCCCGACATTCGTGGCCGGTGATTCGCTTGCCGCCGTCTTTGGCTCACGACTCGGTTGCCGGCTGCGTGCAGCGCCGGGCCGAGCCGGGCCGGTGCCTCGGTGCCGACGCCGAGAAGATCGCCGCGGCCTGCCACGACATGGCGCTTCGGTTCCACCGAGGCGGGAAGCTGATCGTCTTTGGTAACGGTGAGTCGTCCACCGATGCGCAGCACGTGTCCGTCGAGTTCGTGCATCCGGTGATCGTCGGCAAGCGTGCCCTGCCGGCCATCTCGCTCACCAACGACATCGCCGCGCTGACCGGCATCGCCCAACGGCACGGGTTCGACGAGGTTTTTGCCTACCAGCTGCGCCAGTTGGCCACACCCGACGACATCGCGCTCGGCCTGTCGCCGGACGGGAACTGCGAGAACGTCCGCCGGGGGCTGCGAGCGGCTGCCGAGCTGGGGCTGCTCAGCGTGGCGCTGCTTGGCGGGGACGGCGGTGCGATCGCGGCCGACGGCCTCGCAGATCACCTGATCGTCGCGAGGTCCCACGACCCACTGGTGATCAAGGAGCTGCACGTCACCGTCTACCACATCCTCTGGGAGCTGGTGCACGTGTTCTTCGAGCAGCCGGCCGTGCTGGGTCCGCAGGTGCTGTCGTGACCGACTGCCATGGCGACAGCTGCGTCACCTGTTCCGACGAGGCGGTGGCGGTGCGCATCGTGCAGTTGCTCGATGGCGAGCTCGCCCTGGTCGATACCGCGCTGGGCGTCGAGGAGGTGAGCGTCGCGCTCGTCGACGCGTCGGCGGGCGACACGGTGCTGGTGCATGCGAAGGAGGCGATCGCCGTCCTCGGACGGTGACGCGCGGCGAGGGGGTAGCCATGTCCACGGATTCCGCGGATCTCGGCTCGCTGTACCCGTTCCTGTACGAGCAGGGCGGCGATTCGGCCGAGGTACTGGACCACGTGCTCGCCGAGGTGCGCCGATCCACCGCCGAGAAGGCCGCCGAGACGACGGCGCTGCGCAAGCGGGTTCTCGAGGAGCACGCCGAAACACTGGTCGCATGCGCACAGGCGTTGGCGACGTCGTTCGCTGCGGGTGGCCGGCTGTTCGCGTTCGGCAACGGCGGCAGCAGCACCGACGCGCAGGACGTCGCGAGCACGTTCGTGAACCCGCTCCCGGGCGGGCGGCCGCTGCCGGCGCTCTGCCTGACCAACGACATCGCCGTGGTGACCGCGCTCTCCAACGACATCGGCTTCGAGGTGATCTTCGCCCGCCAGCTCGGGGCGTCGGCCCGGCGCGGCGACATCGCGGTCGGGCTCTCCACCAGCGGCAACTCGAACAACGTGATCGCGGCCTTCGACGAGGCGGCCCGGCGCGGCCTGGTCACGGTCGGCTTCGCCGGCTACGACGGCGGGCAGATGGCCGAGGCGGAGACGATCGACCACCTGTTCGTGGTGCCGTCGCCGTCGGTCCACCGCATCCAGGAGGCGCAGACAACGCTGTACCACGCGCTGTGGGAGCTGACCCAACAGGCGCTGTCATGACAGCCCAGGTCATGGACCCGTTCGCCGACGTGCTGCCGGTCGCCGATGCGGTGCTTTACGAGGGCTACCTGCTCTACCCGTACCGGCGTTCGTCGACGAAGAGCCAGATGCGCTGGCAGTTCGGCGTGCTCGCCCCCCGCGACTGGATCCAGGCGCACGGCGTGCCCGATCCGGGCGTGGCCGGTTCGGCGGAGTCCTGGTTCCAGCAGGCCGACTGTCTCGTCGAGGCGCGTGGCACGGCGCGGGTCCGGGTGCGGTTGCGCTTCCTTCAACTGCAGCGCCGCCAGCTCGCCGAACGCCTGCCGGGCGGCGAGCTGCGCGCGGTCGATTCCCTCGAAGGACAGCTCAGCTTCGACGAGGCGCTGCCGCGCGACATCGAGGTCTGCGCCGAGCTCGGCGAACTGCTCGGCGACGAACGCTGCCAACCGATCCGCGTCGACGGCGAGGAGAATGGCGAGGCGGTGCTCGACGAGCACGGGACGACCGTCGGCCGGCTGACCCGCACCAGCTGGCCGGTCGCCGCCGTGTTGCGGATGAGCGCCGAGCCGGCGGCCGCACCGTTCGCCCTGCACCGGCTGCGCATCCGCGTCGAGAATGCGGTGCGGCTCGAGGAGCCGGGAGTGGCGCGCGACGTAGCGTTGCGCCGGTCGCTGATCGCCGTCCACCTGTTGCTCGAAGTCTCGGCCGGGCGGTTCCTCTCTCTGCTCGACCCGCCCGAGTGGGCCGCCGCGGCCGCCGCTGGCTGCCAGAACAGGCACGTTTTCCCGGTGCTGGCCGGCCCGCGCGAGAACGTCATGCTCTGCTCACCGATCATCCTCTACGACCAGCCGCGGATCGCGCCGGAGAGCCCCGGCGACCTGCACGACGCCGCGGAGATCGACGAAATCCTCTCGCTGCGCACCCGCACCCTCACCGACGACGAGAAGCGCGAGGCACGTGCCACGGACCCGCGCGCTGCCGCCATCGTCGACCGCGCCGACGCCATGCCGGCGGAGCTGATGGCCCGGCTGCACGGCGCGGTGCGCTCGCTCGGGCCGCCGGACGGTGTGCTCGTCGACGGCGTTCGGGTGGGGCCGGGCAGCCGGGTACGGCTGCATCCACGCGGACGCGGCACCGACGCGTACGACATGTTCGTCGCCGGCCGGACCGCGAAGGTGCACGCCATCCGGCACGACGTCGACGGATCGGTGCACATCGCGGTGACGGTCGACGACGATCCGGCCGCCGAGCTGCACGAGTGGTACGGGCGGTACTTCCACTTCTCGCCGGAGGAGGTGCAGCCGCTGTGACTGTGCTGGTCGCCGGCATCGGCAATGTGTTCCTCGGCGACGACGGGTTCGGGGTGGAGGTGATCCGCCGGCTCGACGCTGACCGGCTGCCGGCCGGCGTCGTGGCGACTGACTACGGCATTCGCGGCGTGCACCTGGCATACGACCTGCTCGACGGCGATTACCAGACGCTGATCATGGTCGATGCGCTACCCACCGGCGAACGACCCGGCACCGTCTCGGTGATCGAGGTCGACACGGCAGCCGACGAGCTGCCGGTGCCGGTGAACGCGCACGTGATGCATCCGCAGGCCGTGCTCTCCACCGTCCACGCGCTCGGCGGACAGGTCGGCCGCGTCCTTGTCGTGGGCTGCGAGCCGGTGTCCGTCGAGCCGCGGATGAGCCTCTCCGAACCGGTGGCCGCGGCCATCGGCGCAGCGGTCGACGCTGTGATCGAACTGGCCGAGACGGAAGCGCGGGTGATGACCGATGCATGAGCTGGGTCTGTGCGATGCGATCCTCGACGCGACCCTCGCCCGTGCGCGGGGACGGCGGGTGCGGGCAGTGCGGGTGCGTGTCGGCGGCCACCCGGTCGATCCCGAGGTCATCCAGCACGGCGTGCGCGTGGCCGCGATGGGCACGGTCGCCGAGGACGTCCGCGTCGAGCTGATCTACGAGCCGATGGTGCTGCGCTGCCGCAGTTGCGGGCACGAGTCGTCGGCCGACGATGCGATGGCCATGGTCGCCTGCCGCCGGTGCGGCGGCATGGACATCGACGCGGAAGGAACCGAGCAGGCCGTCCTGGAATCGATAACCGTCGACGAGGGGAGCAGCGAATGGACGCCGTCGAGCTGCTGATGCACGACCATCGCATGGTCGAGCAGCTGTTCCGCGACTACGGCTCGGCCGCGTCCGACGGCCAGCGCCGCGGCGTCGTCGAGATCACGATTCGCGAGCTCTCCAAGCACGCTGCGCTCGAGGAGCTCATGGTCTACCCGCTGGCGAAGAAGGTCCTGCCCGACGGCGAACAGGAGATCGACAAGCACCTCGCCGAGCACATGACCGTCAAGAAGTTGCTGCTGCGCCTGGACAAGCTCGGCGAGGGCGACGAGCAGACCGGCGAGCTGATGGACGAGCTTCGCCGCAACGTCGAAGAGCACGTCGCCGAAGAGGAGGGCGACCTGTTGCCACGCCTGCGCGAACACGTCGACGAGCAGGCCCTCACCGAACTCGGCGCGGAGCTCGACAACGCGAAGAAGACCGCGCCGACCCGTCCGCACCCCGCCGCCCCGACCGAGCCACCCGCACTCACGCTCGCTGCTCCGGTCGCCGCCATCTACGACCGGATGCGCGACCGCATCCAGAGGAGGCCGCAGACATGACCGACCTGTCGCAGCACCCGAGCCGCGCCGACCAGCGCAAGGGCTTCGACGAGATGAACATCCTCTGGATCTCGGAGGGGATGAGCTGCGACGGCGACACCGTCTCGGTGACCGCAGCCTCGCAGCCGGCGATCGAGGACGTCGTTCTGGGCATGGTTCCCGGGCTGCCCAAGGTGAACCTCTACAACAAGGTGCTCTCGCCGACGCTCGGCGGCGAGGAGTTCCTCGCGCCGTACCGCGCCGCCGCGCGCGGCGAGCTGGAACCGTTCATCCTGGTCATCGAGGGGTCGATCCCGAACGAGAACATAAACGGCGAGGGGTACTGGACCTCGTTCGGCAACGACGAACGCACCGGTGAGCCGTTGACGCTGAACTGGTGGCTCGACCAGCTGGCGCCAAAGGCGTGGGCGGTGGTCGCCGTCGGGACGTGCGCAACTTACGGCGGCATCCACGCCATGGCCGGGAACCCCACCGGCTGCATGGGGCTGGCCGACTACCTCGGCTGGGACTTCAAGTCCAAGGGCGCGCTGCCGATCGTGAACATCCCGGGTTGCCCGGTGCAGCCGGACAACTTCATGGAGACGCTCACCTGGGTGCTCTACCACGCGGCCGGCGCCGCACCGCCGCCGCCACTGGACCACATGCTCCGGCCGCAGTGGATCTTCGGCAAGACCGTCCACGAGGGATGCGACCGGGCCGGCTACTACGAGCAGGGCGACTTCGCGCACGACTACAACTCGCCGAAGTGCCAGGTGAAGGTCGGCTGCTGGGGGCCGGTGGTGAACTGCAACGTCCCCAAACGCGGCTGGATGGGCGGCATCGGCGGCTGCCCGAACGTCGGCGGTATTTGCATCGCCTGCACCATGCCGGGCTTCCCGGACAAGTTCATGCCGTTCATGGACCAACCGCCGGGCGGCAGCCTTTCGTCGCTGATCGTGCGCCCGTACGGTGCTTTCATCCGGCGCATGCGCGGCATCACCAACAAGACGGCGAACCGGGAACCGAAGTGGCACCATCGGGGCCCGGAGCTGACCACCGGTTACGACCCGCGCTGGCGCGCCTGAAGGAGGACCGCAGATGACTCAGCAGGCAGCCCGACCGGAGACGCCAGAGGCGCAGCCGGGCCAGCTCGTCGAGATGGCGTGGGATCCGATCACCCGCATCATCGGAAACCTCGGCATCTACACGAAGATCGACTTTGCGAACCGCCGGGTCGCCGAATGCCACAGCACCTCGTCGCTGTTCCGCGGCTATTCGGTGTTCATGAAGGGAAAGGACCCGCGCGACGCCGGGTTCATCACCAGCCGCATCTGCGGCATCTGCGGCGACAACCACACGACCTGCTCGGTGTACGCGCAGAACATGGCGTACGGCATCCAGAACCCGCCGCTGGCCGAGTGGATCATCAACCTCGGCGAGGCCGCCGAGTACATGTTCGACCACACGATCTTCCAGGACAACCTGGTGTTCGTTGATTTCTGCGAGGCCATGGTCAAGGCCACCAACCCCGGCCTGCTGCAGCGGGCCGAGCAGACCGAGGCGCGCAACGCCGGTATCCACGGCAAGCGGACGATCGCCGACATCATGCGGGCGTTCAACCCGTTCGAGGGCGACGTCTACAAAGACGCGCTGAAGATGAGCCGCACCACCCGGGAGATGTTCTGCCTGATGGAGGGCCGGCACGTCCACCCGTCCACCCTCTACCCCGGCGGCGTCGGGACGATGCCACAACCCAGTCTGTTCACCGACTACCTGAGCCGGCTGCTGTCGATCCTCGACTTCGTCAAGCAGGCCGTGGCGATGAACGACGACGTCTTCGACTTCTTCTACGAAGCTCTACCCGGATACGAGGAGGTCGGCCGCCGGCGGGTGCTTCTTGGTTGCTGGGGCGCGTTCCAGGACCCGCAACACTGCGACTACCGCTACGACCACATGACCGACTGGGGCCGCAAGATGTACGTGACGCCGGGCGTCATCGTCGACGGCCAGCTGCTCACCACCGACCTGGTCGACATCAACCTCGGCATCCGCATCCTGCTCGGCCACTCCTACTACGAGGACTGGGTGAACGAGGAGCCGTTCGTCGACCGAGACCCGCTCGGCAACCCCGTCGACATCCGGCACCCGTGGAACCAGACGACCCTGCCCGCGCCGCAGAAACGCGACTTCGACGGCAACTACAGCTGGGTGATGAGCCCGCGGTGGTTCGACAAGAACAGCGGCCAGCACCTCGCCCTCGACACCGGCGGCGGCCCGTTCGCCCGGCTGTACGCGACCGCGCTGGCCGGCCTGGTCGACACGCCGTACGTGAAGTCCACGGGTAACAGCGTGCGCATCAGCCTGCCGCGCAGCGGCCGGATCGGCGAGACCACGCTGGAGTGGAAGATCCCGCAGTGGTCCAACGCGATCGAGCGCGACCGGGCCCGCGTCTACTTCATCGCCTACGCCGCGGCCATGTCGCTGTTCTTCCTCGAGCAGGCAATGAGCCACGTGCGCGCCGGTGACACCCGCGTCTTCACCGACTTCGACGTCCCCGACGAGGCGATCGGCTGCGGTTTCCACGAGGCGGTGCGCGGCGTGCTCAGCCACCATCTGGTCATCCGCGACAAGAAGATCGCGAACTACCACCCGTACCCGCCGACGCCGTGGAACGGCAGCCCGCGCGACTCCTACGGCACCCCCGGGCCGTACGAGGACGCCGTCCAGGACATGCCGATCTTCGAGGAGAACGGGCCGGACGACTTCAAGGGCGTCGACATCATGCGGGCGGTGCGCAGCTTCGACCCGTGCCTGCCGTGCGGCGTGCACATGTACCTGGGCGGGGGCAGGACGCTGAAGAAGCTGCATTCGCCGATGTTCGGGAACACCCATGGCTGATGCCTTGACCGACGCGGCGGTCGAGGAACGGCTCGCCCGGCTGGACGAGCTGCTCGGCAGCCTCGATCAGATTCCCGGCGCCACCGCGGCGATGGCGCTCGACGCGGTCACGGTGCTGACCGAGGTCTACGGCGCTGCCCTGGCGCGGATCGTGCGTTGCGCCCCGCCGGCGGTCTTGGCGGCGTTCGACGGCGACGAGTTGCTGCGTCACCTGCTCGTGCTGCATGACCTGCATCCGCTGCCCGTCGAGCGGCGGGTGGAGGCGGCGCTGGACCGGGTGCGTCCGTACGTGCACTCGCACGGCGGTGAGGTGACGCTGGTCGGCATCGCCGACGGCGTCGCGACGGTCACGATGAGCGGCAGCTGCGACGGGTGCGCGTCGTCGACGGCGACGCTGGAATCAGCCGTATCGGACGCGGTGCTGGCCGTGGCGCCCGAGTTGGAGCGTGTGGTGGCGACGCCGGCGACCGCGCCGTCGCACCCCGCGCCTGTGATCACGGTGGATTCCCTGTTGCGCCGGCCGAGCAAGGTCTGATGTTGCGCGGCGGAGCGACGCTGAGCCGGCTGATCCAGCGGGCCGATCCGGCACGCGCCGCTGAGGACGAGCGGTGCGAGTTCTGCGGCGCGCTGCTCCCCGAGCCGCACCGGCACGTCCTCGACCTCGCGGCCGACGATCTGCGCTGCGCCTGCCAGGCCTGCGGGCTGCTCTTCGAACGCGACGCGGCGGCGCAGGGGCAGTACCGGCTCGTGCGACGACGCCGGCTGCGGCTGCCCGCGGCTGCCCAGCGCGACGACCTGGGTGTCCCGGTCGGCCTGGCGTTCTTCGTGATACGCGAGGACGGCACGGTCCTCGCCCGCTACCCGAGCCCGGTCAGCGCGACGGCCTGGGAATGCGACGAAGCGATGTGGACCCGGCTGCGCGGGCACTGGCCGCAACTCGACGGCATGGCGCGGTCGGTGGAGGCGCTTCTCGTGAACACCGTGCGCGATCGCTGCGAGTTCTGGATCGTGCCGATCGAGGACTGTTATCGGCTGGTCGCCGTCGTCCGCCAGCACTGGAAAGGCCTGTCCGGCGGCCAGGACGTCTGGCCGGCGGTGGACCGGTTCTTCGCCGAGTTAAAGGAGGGATCATGACGATCAAGGTGGGCAAGCCGCAGGTGAAGCCCGACACCCCGTCACATACCAAGGGCGTGCACCAGGGCAACAAGAAGGGCGCGTACAAGCGCTCGGCGGGCCATCACGACGACGGCCGCGCCGACGCGCGCCGCTCGACGGGTGTGCAGCCCAAGAAGCATGATCCGATCCTGCCCATCATGCCGAATCTGCCGCCAGGCTGAGGGGGTGACAGCTATGCGCAAAGTGCTGCTCGCCGTCGCCGGGCTTGGGGCCGTCGCCCTGTTCTGGAAGGAATACCCGGCCCTGGTCCGCTACATCAAGATCGAGAGGATGTGACGGCGCGCCATGTGCCTAGGCATTCCCGGGGAGGTCGTCGCGATCACCGACGCGCAGGCCAACCTCGCCACGGTGAACGTCGGCGGCGTCCGCCGCGCGATCAACATCGGGCTGCTCGACGACATCACGCCCGGCGACTGGGTCCTGGTGCACGTCGGGTTCGCGATGTCCAAGATCGACGAAGCGGAGGCCGCGGCCGTGCTCGAGCTGCTCGCCGGCATCGGGCAGGCCTATACCGACGAGCTGAAAGCCCTTGCCGAGTCCAGCATCGAGTGACGGAGGACGGCCGTGCGCTTCGTTGACGAGTTCCGCGACGCCGAGAAGGCACAGGCGCTGGCGGCGAACATCGCCGCGCTCTGCGAGCCGGGACGGCACTACAAGTTCATGGAGGTGTGCGGCGGGCACACGCACACGATCTACAAACACGGGATCGAGGACTACCTGCCCGAGAACGTTACGCTGGTGCACGGCCCGGGCTGTCCGGTCTGCGTGATCCCGATGGGGCGCGTCGACGACGCCATCTACATCGCCGAGCAGCCCGATGTCATCATGACATCCTTCGGCGACATGATGCGCGTGCCGGGCAGCACCAAGTCGTTCTTCGACTCCAAAGCCATGAACGCCGACATGCGGATGGTGTACTCGCCGCTGGACGCGCTCAAGATCGCCCGCAACAATCCGGACAAGCGCGTCGTCTTCATGGCCATCGGCTTCGAGACCACCGCGCCGTCCACCGCGATGACGATGCTGCGCGCCGCGGCGGAGAAGATCACCAACTTCTCCGTGTTCTGCAACCACGTGACGATCATCCCGTCCATCAAGGCGATTCTCGACTCCCCGGACCTGCGCCTGGACGGCTTCCTCGGCCCCGGCCACGTCTCCACGGTGATCGGTTGCCGTCCGTACGAGTTCATCCCACGCCAGTACGGAAAACCGATCGTGGTCGCCGGCTTCGAGCCGCTCGACATCCTGCAGTCGATCTACATGCTGCTGGTGCAGCTGGCCGAGGGGCGCTGCGAGGTCGAGAACCAGTACACCCGGGTGGTGCCGTGGAACGGCAACGCCAAGGCGCTGCATGCGATCGGCCAGACGATGCAGCTCCGGCCGTACTTCGAGTGGCGCGGCCTCGGGTTCATCTCGCACTCGGCGCTGCGGGTTCGTGACGAGTTCGCGGCCTACGACGCCGAGCGGATCTTCGAGGTGCCCGGCGTGCGGGTCGCCGACCCGAAGGCCTGCCAGTGCGGCGAGGTGTTGAAAGGCGTGCTGAAACCCTGGGAGTGCAAGGTCTTCGGCACCGCCTGCACGCCGCAGACGCCGATCGGCACCTGCATGGTCTCGCCCGAGGGCGCCTGCGCCGCGTACTACAACTTCGGCCGGTTCGCCCGAACCCGGGTCCGCGAGGCGACCCGGGTATGAACACCACCCCACGAAATCGCTCCGCTGGCGCTCCACGATTCCGCGGGGACCCCGGATGAACGTCGCCGACCGCGAACAGCAGGTGCTCGAGCGCATCGACAAGGCCCGGCGGCGCAAGCCGAAAATCACCGACGAGCTGATCACCCTGGCGCACGGCGCGGGCGGCAAGGCCACGCACACCCTGGTGGCTGCCCTGTTCCTGGAGGCGTTCCGCAACCCGCTGCTCGAGCCGCTGACCGACCAGGCGACGTTCACCGTCAACGGCACCCGGCTCGCACTGACCACCGACAGCTACGTCGTGCACCCGCTGTTCTTCCCGGGCGGCACGATCGGCGAACTGGCGGTCAACGGCACGGTGAACGACCTCGCGGTCGGCGGCGCCCGGCCGCTGTACCTGTCCGCCGGCTTCGTCCTAGAGGAGGGCCTGCCCGTCGCGGACCTGCATGCCATCGTCGACTCGATGGCCGCCGCCGCTGAAGCCGCCGGGGTACAGGTCGTCACCGGCGACACGAAGGTCGTCGAGCGGGGAAAGGCGGACGGCTGCTACATCAACACCGCAGGCGTCGGCATCATCGAACGGCCGGTGGATCTGGGCGCCGAGCAGGTCCGCCCCGGGGACGCGGTACTCGTGTCCGGGCCGATCGGCGACCACGGCATCACGATCATGCTGGCCCGCGGCGAGCTGGACATCGAGGCCGACATCGTCTCCGACACCGCGCCGTTGAACGGGTTGGTCGACGCGCTGCTCGACGCCGCCGACGGCGTGCGCTGCCTGCGCGACGCGACGCGCGGCGGGGTGGCCACCGTCCTCAACGAGATCGCCGCGACCGCGGACCTGGCCGTGATCATCGACGAGAACGCCATACCGGTACGCCCCGAGGTCCGGGGCGCCGGCGAGATCCTCGGCATCGACCCGCTCTACGTCGCCTGCGAGGGACGGCTTGTCGCGATCGTCGACCCGGCATCGGCGCAGGCGGCCCTCGACGCGCTGCGCGGGCATCCGCTCGGAGACCAAGCGGCCATCATCGGGGAGGTACGGGTCGACCCGCCGGGCTTGGTCCTGCTCAAAACGGAATTCGGGGGGACGCGCATCGTCGACATGCTCATCGGTGACCCGTTGCCGCGCATCTGCTGAGCTGGTAGACCCAGGTAACTGCTGCTGGGACGTCGCTCGTAGCTGGGGGTTGCCATGAGTGTCTCGGTGCAAGACCTTCACCGGGCGATGACCGAGCTGGGCAAGCTGCGCTTCGGTGAGATGCGCGTCGAGGACGCCATGTCGAGCATCGTGCAGACGACGCATTCGATCTTCGCCGTCGACGGTGCCGGGCTGATGCTCGCCGACGAGGACCAGCACTTGCGCAACGTCGCGGTCTCCGACGACCGGCTGGCGCACCTGGAGGACCTTCAGGTCGAACACCACGAGGGCCCGTGCGTCGAGGCGTTCGAGGAGAAAGAGCTCGTCCGGGCAGAGGACCTGGCCAGTGAGACGCGATGGCCGGTGTTCTGCCCGACAGCGGTGCGAGCCGGAATCTGCGCCGTGCTGGCGAGCCCGATCCCGTACAACCAGCGCGCTGTCGGTGTGGTGGCGGTGGTCTCGGCGGCTCGTCACCCATGGACGCCGGAAGGCGAGCTGGCGCTGATGGCCTTCACCGACCTTGCTGCGCTGCTGATCGCGTCGATGATGCGCAGCGAAGAGCAGAGCGAGCTCGCGACCCAGTTGCAGGGCGCGCTCAACTCACGCACCGGGATCGAACAGGCGAAGGGCGTGCTCATGGGGCAGCACGGGATCACCGCCCGCGAGGCCTACCAACGGCTGCGGGCCCAGGCACGTACGCAGCGCCGCAAGCTCGTCGAGGTCTGCGCCGAGGTTGTCGACGCCGCGGCGAAGGAACGGCAATAGTCGCGCGGTTGTTGCCGTCCGCGCCAGCCTGGCACATAATGGACGGGCCTGAGATACACCGCCCAGAACCTCGCGGTAACCACGTCCAGCCAATAGCCTGCCTCGCGGAATGATCCGCCATCTGCAGGGGATCGATGGGCGTCGCCGGTCCGCGAGAGGAGGTCAGCGTGATGGCTGACTGGTCGGTACGCGTCTCGCCACCCTAGTGTCGCTGCGCCGCCTTCTGTCTTCCCTGTTGGCCGGCGGCCACGGCTGCGGTCATTCCCGCACATCTCGCCATTGCAGGCTGCCGCCTGCGCAAAGGCACCGCTCCTGAGGAGGTTCTCGTGATCATCCTTGGCATCATCCTGCTCATCGTCGGATTCCTGACCAAGATCGCGATTGTCTGGACGATCGGCATCATCGTCCTGGTCATCGGACTGATCCTGCTCGTGCTCGGTTTTCTCGGCCACGAGATCGCGGGCCGCCGCCACTATTGGTGACGCCGGCGTAGCGCCGACCGGGTCAGAACGCGCGGCGCAGGCGCAGCCGCCACGGGCGCCCGTCCGGGTCGTAGACGACTCGATACAGCGGCGTCGCCCACAGGATCGTGCGGCGCGGCAGCGGGTCTAGCCGATACGGGCGTATGCGTCCAGGGGGCCGTATCGACTCGACCCGCCCCGCGTCGTGCCAGGCCTGCAGCCGCGCCGCCGACTCGGCGAACGCGGCGAATGCCGAGTCCGGGTCGAGCAGATCGGCGTCGTCGCCGACGGCGCGGTCGAGGTGCTCGCGGGCGAGTTCGAGCCGTAGCTCGCGGGCGAATCGGCGCGCACCGTGGCCGAAACGGTCCAGCGCCGCTGGCTCACGGTCGTCGAGCCGCTCATCGAGCACGGCACAGCTGAGTTCGGAGTCGTGCGACCAGGACCGGCGATTGAGATTGTCCGAGCCGACGGTCGCCCACACGTCGTCGACAATGCAGATCTTGGCGTGGACGTAGACGGGCGTTCCCGCGTGGTTCTCCAGGCCGTACGCGGCGAAGCGATCTCCGCCCGCGGAATGGAGCACCTCGAGCGCCCGCTGCCGGCCGATCAGGTTCGGCGGCATCGAGATCTTGCCGTCCTGGTCGGGATAATGCGGGATGACGGCGATCAGCCGCAGCCGCGGGTTTGCTGCGAGCGCACGGGCGAAGGACCCGACCACCTCCGGATTCCAGAAGTACTGATCCTCGAGATAGATCAGCCGGTCAGCCAGACCGACCGCCTTCTCGTACGCGCGAGCGACGCTGCGCTCGCCGCCGCGCGCAAAGGGATAGCCGATGAGCCGCTTCGGGTAGGTGCGCAGCACCTGCACGGTCTGCCGGCCGCGAGGCGCCGGATCGTCGGGCTGAGCGGGGAGCGGATCCGGCTGGTCGTCGTCGCGGCGCAGCAGGTCGGCGAGCCGGTCGAACGGGTTGCGGGTCACCGCGGCCGGGTCGTCCCACCGCTCCCGGAAGGTCGCCTCCAAGTCGCCGACGGCAGGCCCGCGCACCGCGAGTTGCGCGTCGTGCCACGGCGGGCGCGGTCCGTACACGGCGGCCATCGGCTGACGCTGCGGATCGCCGAGATGCTCGGCGTCGTCGCGCCGGCTGTGGCAGAGGTCGATTCCGCCGGCGAAGGCGACGTCGAGCTCCGGACGTCCGGGGTGGCGCAGCACGACCAGCTTCTGGTGGTGCGATCCGCCCGGGCGTACCCGCATGTCGCGGACGCACTCGCCGCCCGCCGCCTGGACCTCTTCGCCGAGGTGACGGTTCTCCTGCTCGCTGAACGCGAATCGGTCCAGGTGCGAGCGCCAGATCAGGCCCTTGACGATCACTCCGCGGCGGGCCGCGTCGCCGAACACGCGCGCGAGTTCGGTGCCGGGACCGGTGAGCAGCTCGTCCGGGTCGCCGCGCCAGTCGGTGAACATGAGGATGTCACCGGCGCGCATCTGTCGCAGGCACCTCAAAAGCTCGCCGAAGTAGTGCGTGCCGTGCACGAGCGCGCGTATGTCGTTGCCGGTCGTCCACGGCTGCCCGCAGTGCCGGCGGTCGATGCCGGTGTCGGGATTCCCCCGCTCGTCCGCGGTGAGCAGCCAGCGCGTCACGTCCACGGGATGACCCTATGACGGGCCCTTGGTTTTCGCGGGCGGCCAGGATAGCTGCATGGACGTCGAGCAGGTCGCGGACGAACTGTATGACCTCACTCCGGAGCAGTTCACCACGCGGCGCAACGCCCGCGTCGACGAGGCACGTCGCGGTGGCGAGCGCGACGTGGCCGAGCAGGTCCGCCGGCTGCCGCGTCCGACGATGAGCGCGTGGCTGGGCAACCTGCTCGCCCGCCGCTCCGCAGACGAGCTCGGTGAGCTGCTCGGCCTCGGTGCGCGGCTGCGCGAGGCGCAGCAGGCACTTGCCGGTGACGAGCTGCGGCGGCTGGGCAGCAACCGGCATCGTCTCATCGCCGCGCTGGCGCAGCGGGCTCGCGAGCTGGCTGGCGAGAGCGGGCATGCCGTCGCCGAGCCCGCGGTCCGGGAACTGGAGGCGACGCTGGAGGCTGCCGTGGCCGACCCTGGTGCCGCCGCAGCGCTGCGGTCCGGACGGCTGGTCAAGCCGTTGCAGGCCGGCGGCTTCGGGCCCGTGGACGTCTCCGCGTCGGTTGCGCTGCCCGACTCGTTGCCGCCCGAGCCGGCGGTGCCGGCTGAGCCGACCCGGCCCCTGCGGGCGGTGCCCGATCGGCAGCAAAAGCGCGAGGCTGCCGCTGCTCGACGAGAACTCGACGCCGCCCGCACCGCCGCCGAAGTTGCCTCCCGGGAGCACGACGCGGCGCAGCATCGTTTGCCGGAGCAACGCTCCCAGGCCGACGCTGCGGCGGCCCGGGTGACCGAGCTCGAACAGCAGCTCTTTCGCGCGCGCCGCGACAAGGCGGACGCCGAGAAGGCTCTGCGCGCCGCCGAGCGCGCCGCAGCCGACGCCGAACGGACACAGCGAGAAGCGCAGCGCCGACTGCACCGAGCCGAGGGCGTAGTCCCCGACTAGGGGCCGTCTCACGGGGCCGGGTGTCGCTACCTCGCCTTCGCCCCGCTCGGAATTCGCTTTAGCAGCAGGCGAATACTCGTCGACGGACTGGTCAAGCAGTGATAGACTCGCACATGTGTTCGATGAGGATGAGCGGGAGCCGCCACCGCTGAGCGAGGCGGAGATCCGCGATGCGCCGGATTCCGCGGCAGCGTATCTGGCCGCCCTTCACCCGGGCGGCGAGGCCGTCTCCGGTCTGGCCCGGCTCGATATCTCGGTGCTTTCCCGCGGCGGACGCGTCGACGCGCTGGTGGCCATCGAGAAGCAGCTGGCCTGGCTGGCCGGGGTGCAGCAGCGGGTCCTGGCGGGGATGCTCGCCGATCCCCTCGCCGATCCCCTCGCCGATGATCCGCATGATCCGCATGATGCGCTGGGTGCGCTGGAGCGGAGCTGGCTGCGCGAGGAGGTGGCCTGCGCGCTGCGGCTGCCGCCGGGTTCCGCGCAGGCCCGGCTGGTCACCGCGCATGATCTGGTGGGTCGGCTGCCGGCGACGCTGCGGCGGCTCGAGGCCGGGCAGATCAGCGCCCGGCACGCCGAGGCGTTGGCCGACGCGGTGCGCGGGCTCGACGACGACGCCGCGGGCCAGGTCGAGACCCGAGCGCTGGACAAGGCGCCCGGGCAGACCCTGCCGGCGTTTCGCCGCTCGGTCGCCCGCGCGGTCGCCGCGGCGGACGCGCGCGGTGCCGAGCAGCGCCGGACGGACGGCATGGCCCGGCGGCGGGTGAGCCTGCGCCCGGTCGGCGACGGGATGGCCGAGCTGTGGGCGCTGCTGCCCGCCGAAGGCGCCGCCACGATCATGGCCGCGGTGACCGCGCTGGCCGCCGAGACCGCCCGCGGTGACGAGCGCACCACGGAGCAGCGCCGCGCCGACGCGCTGGTCGACCTGGGCGTCGCGGCGCTGCACGACCCGCTGCTGCCCAAAGCGCAGGGGCTGCGCCCGTGCATCCAGGTGACCGTGGCGTTGTCCACCCTGCTCGGCTGTGATGAGCAGCCCGGCGAGCTGGCCGGGTACGGCCCGATCCCCGCCGCCGTGGCGCGGCGGATCGCGGCCGACCCGACCGGCAGCTGGCGGCGGCTGGTCACCGACCCGCTGTCCGGTGCGCTGCTCGACTACGGCCGCAGCGTCTACCGTCCGCCGGCGGATCTGGCCGACTTCGTCCTCGCCCGCGATCAGATGTGTACGTTCCCCGGCTGCGCCCTCCCGGCGCACCGCTGCGACCTGGACCATGAGACCGCCTACGACGACGGCGGGCGCACCGCCGAACCGAACCTCGCCGCACTGTGCCGAAGACACCACCGGGCCAAACACGAAGCCGGCTGGTCGGTGCACCGCGACCCGCACACCCGCGCCTCGAACTGGACCAGCCCCACCGGCCACCGCTACCGATCCGAGCCGCCACCGCTCCCGACCGACCAGACAACGACAGCCGCAGAAACCGACCCACCGCCCTTCTGACCGGAAAATAGACCGCCGGACGGCTGCGTTAGGTAACTCCGGCGGCTGTGCCCCGGAGTTGTTGCTGATTCGACCGGTTATGCGGCGGCGAGCGAAACTTCGAAGCCGAGTGCTTCCAGTTGCCGGACGTGGTTGCGGATGCGGCGCCCCTTGTCGATGCGGTTGCTGAAGTAGTCCTCGCCGAGGTCGTTGTAGCGGGTGCCAGGGTTGTCGAGCAGATTCCAGATGATCATGAGCGTGGACCTGACGGTGGAGCCCATGCCGTGACCGGCGACCCTGCTCTGCCAGACTTCGCCAGACTGATCCGATCGGATGGGAGCGTTTCTGTGAAGCTGACCGACAGCGTCGCCGTCGTCTCGGGCGGTGCCTCGGGGTTGGGGCTGGCGACCGCGCGGCGGTTGCACGGCGAAGGTGCCGCGGTGGTGCTGCTCGACCTGCCGAGCTCGGCGGGCAAGGCCGTCGCCGAAGAGCTCGGCGAGCGCGCCGTCTTCAGCCCCGGCGACGTCACCTCCAAGCAGGATGTCGCCGCCGCCGTCGAACGGGCCGCCGCACTGGGCACCCTGCGCGTCGCGGTGAGCTGCGCCGGCATCGGCAATGCCGCGAAGACGGTCGGTAAGCAGGGCCCGTTCCCGCTGGACGACTTCAAGAAGGTCGTCGAGGTCAATTTGATCGGCACGTTCAACGTGATCCGGCTCGCCGCCGAGCGGATCGCGCAGGCCTCGGAGGTGGACGGCGAACGCGGGGTCATCGTCAACACCGCGTCGGTCGCCGCGTTCGACGGACAAATCGGCCAGGCCGCCTACTCGGCGTCGAAGGGCGGGATTGTCGGCATGACGCTGCCGATCGCCCGCGACCTCGCCAGCCTCAAGATCCGGGTCATGACGATCGCGCCCGGGCTGTTCGACACGCCCCTGCTCGGCGGGCTCTCCGACGAGATCCGGGCCTCGCTCGGCGCGCAGGTGCCGCACCCGTCGCGGCTCGGCTCGCCGGACGAGTACGCCGCCCTCGCGAGCCACATCATCGCCAACCCGATGCTGAACGGCGAGACGATCCGGCTCGACGGGGCGATCCGGATGGCGCCCCGCTAGCGAAGCGCTCGCTACAGCAGCTCGAGGATGGTCGCGTTGGCCTGACCGCCACCCTCGCACATCGTCTGCAGTCCATAGCGGATGCCGTTGTCGCGCATGTGGTGGACCAGCGACGCCATGAGCCGGGTGCCGCTCGCGCCCAGCGGGTGGCCCAGCGCGATCGCCCCGCCCTTGGGGTTCAGCCGCGACGGGTCGGCGCCGGTCTCGGCCAGCCACGCCAGTGGCACGGACGCGAACGCCTCGTTCACCTCGAACACGCCGATGTCAGAGATGGCGAGACCGCTGCGCTGCAACGCTTTCGCCGTGGCCGGGATGGGGCCGGTGAGCATGATGATCGGGTCGTCGCCGACCACCACGGCGGTGTGCACCCGGGCCATCGGCCGCAGGCCGAGTTCGGCGGCGCGCTCGCTGGTCGTGATCAGCACGGCGGACGCGCCGTCGCTGATCTGCGAGCTGTTCCCCGCCGTGATCACGCCGTCCGGCCGGAACGCCGGCTTGAGGTTGGCCATGGCCTCCCGGGTTCCGCCGCGCCGCACGCCCTCGTCGGCGTCGACCTTCACGCCGTCCGGGTTCGTGATCGGCGCGATCTCGGCGGCGAAACGCCCTTCGTCCTGTGCCGCGGCAGCCTTGGCATGCGAGGCCAGGCTGAACTCGTCGAGCTGCTCGCGGCGCAACCCCCAACGCTGCGCGATCATCTCGGCCCCGACGCCCTGATTCGGCCCGGTGTCGCCGTACCGGCCGCGGAACCCCTCGCCGTAGGGCCACTGGCCCATCGTGGATGTGCCCATCGGCACCCGGCTCATCGACTCCACCCCGCCCGCGACCGCGACGTCGGCGTGGCCGGCGATCACGCTCGCCGCCGCGAAGCTCACCGCTTGCTGCGACGACCCGCACTGCCGGTCGACCGTCACTCCCGGCACGCTTTCCGGCCAGCCCGCGCCGAGGACGGCGGTGCGGCCGACGTCGAGGGACTGCTCGCCGACCTGGCCGACGCAGCCCCACACCACGTCGTCGACGAGGGCGGGGTCCAGCCCGGTGCGCTGCGCGAGCGCCTGGAGCACATGGGCAGACAGGTCGGCAGGCTGGATGCCGGAGAGCGCCCCGTTCCGCTTTCCCACCGGAGTGCGAATCGCCTCCACGATGACCGCGTCACGCATGTCTCGCCCCTCTCCTGTCGGCCGGTCGTTCACGACCCATCCTGGCAGCCGTCGCCCGGACGCTGCACGGCCGCACCGGTCGCGAGCAGCTCGTCGACGTTGGCCACGCCCCAGTCGCGCAGCACGGCCGCGGTGTCCGCGCCGGCGGCGCGCGGCGGGTCCGGCAGACGCGAGGCCGTGCGGGAGAACCGCGGCGCCGGCGCCGGTTGCGGCACGCCGTCGCGCTCGGTCAGCGTGTCTCGGGCGACCAGATGCGGGTGCTGGCGCGCCTCGGTGAAGGAGAGCACCGGCGCCACGCAGGCCTCGCTGCCGTCGAAGACCGCCGCCCATTCGTCGCGGGTGCGCTCGCGGAACCGCGCGGCTAGGCGGGCACGCAGCTGCGGCCAGCGCCCTCGGTCGTGCTGTGCGGGCAGGTCGTCCAGTTCCAGCAGGCGCACCAGCTCGGCATAGAACTGCGGCTCCAGCGCGCCGACGGCCATCCACCCGCCGTCGGCCGTCTCGTACACGTCGTAGAACGGCGCACCGGTGTCGAGGAGGTTCACGCCGCGCTCGTCCGCCCACGTCCCGCTCGCGATCATGCCATGAATGAAGCTGGTCAAGGACGCGGTGCCGTCGACGATCGCGGCGTCGACGACCTGCCCTTCACCGGAACGCTCGCGTTCCCACAGGGCAGCCAGGATGCCGACCAGCAGGAACATCGTGCCGCCGCCGAAATCGCCGAGCAGGTTCATCGGCGGTTGCGGCGGGCCGCCGGCCCGGCCCGACCCGTGCAACGCGCCGGTGATCGCGATGTAGGCGATGTCGTGGCCGGCCGTCGTCGCCCACGGGCCGTGCTGCCCCCAGCCGGTCATCCGGCCGTAGACCAGGCGCGGGTTGCGCGTCAGACACTCGTCCGCACCGATGCCGAGCCGCTCGGCGACGCCCGGACGGAACGGCTCGATCAGCACGTCGGCGCGCGCGGCCAGGTCGAGTAGCGCCGCGACACCGCCGGGCAGCTTCAGGTCGAGGATGATCTGGCGCCGTCCGCGCATGGTCACCGGCGCGCCCTTGTCACGCGCCTGGCCCGGCCGCTCGATGCGGACCACTTCGGCACCCAGGTCGGCGAGCAGCATGCCGCAGTACGGGCCGGGGCCGATTCCGGCGAGTTCCAGCACGCGCACCCCGGCCAGTGGACCGCCCTGATGCGCTGACATGTCAGGCCACCCCGCGTACGGCTCGCACCGGCGCGCGTATGCCGCGGATGATCGCCACCATGTCGAGAACCTGGCGAGTCTCGGCGACGTTGTGCGCCCGGAAGGCCCGGGCGCCCAGCCACGCGCACACCGACGTCGCGGCGAGCGTGCCGGCCAGCCGTTCGTCGACACCGCGGCCCAGCGCCTCGCCCACGAAGTCCTTGTTCGACAACGACACCAGCACCGGCCAGCAGGTTGCCACCAGCTCGTCCAGCCGACGGGTGAGCTCCAGCGAGTGCCAGGTGTTCTTGCCGAAGTCGTGCCCGGGATCGATCAGCACGCTCTCCGGCCGGACGCCGAGCGCGACCGCGCGTTCGGCCAGCCCGACGGTCCTGCTCAGCACGTCGCCCATCACGTCGTCGTACGCAACCCGCGAAGGGATGGTCCGGGGCGCAGCGCCCCCCGCATGCGTGCAGATCAGGCCCGCGCCGAACCGGCCCGCCACCTCGGCCAGCTTCGGGTCCCAGCCGCCCCACGCGTCGTTGAGCAGGTCCGCGCCCGCCGCGCAGACCGCCTCGCCGACCTCGTGCCGCCAGGTGTCGACGCTGATGACGACATCGGGAAACTCGGCGCGGACCGCGGCCACCAAGCTCGCCGTTCGGCTGATCTCCTCGTCGACGTCCACGTCGGGGCCTGGGCCGGCCCTGACCCCGCCGATGTCGACGATGTCCGCTCCGTCACGCAGCACGTCACGCACCCGAGTCAGCGCCGCATCGAAACCGAACGTGGCGCCGCGGTCGTAGAACGAGTCCGGCGTGCGGTTGACGATCGCCATGATCAGGTACGCGTCGTCGTCGAACTGCCTCGCGCCGAGCTTCAGCACCGGCCCGGCCTGCCGCCGTGCGTCCGGGTCGTCCCGTCGGCCGTCACACCGAGATCATGCACCGACCGGTGCCCCGCGCCTGGACCCGGGCCACCGCGAGTAATTCGCGTTCGGCGTCCGTCGCCGGACGACTATCGTGGCGGCGTGCCGCAAGCCGCCGTCCCATCAGGGTCCGCGTGACCGCTCCGCCGACATCCCGACGGGCTGCGCTGCTGACCGTCGACGACGACCCAGGCGTCTCCCGCGCCGTCGCCCGCGACCTGCGCCGCCGCTACGGCGAGCGGTATCGGATCGTGCGCGCGGACTCCGGACCGCAGGCCATGGACGCGTTGCGCGAGATGAAGCTGCGCGGCGAGACCGTGGCGGTGATTCTCGCCGACTACCGGATGCCGCAGCAGAGCGGTCTGGAGTTCCTCGAGCAGGCCATGGACCTCTACCCAGCCGCCCGGCGGGTGCTCCTGACCGCGTACGCCGACACCGGCGCCGCCATCGAGGCGATCAACGTGATCGACCTCGACTACTACCTGCTCAAGCCGTGGGACCCTCCCGAGGAGAAGCTCTACCCGGTCATCGACGCCCAGCTGGACGCCTGGGTCGCCGAGGACTACCGCCCGACCCCCGAGACGAAGATCGTCGGGCATCGCTGGTCGGCTCGCTCGTTCGAGGTGCGCGAGTTCCTGGCGCGCAACCAGGTGCCCTACCGCTGGTACGCGGCCGACTCCGCCGAGGGCGAACGGCTGCTGCGAGCCGCCAACACCGACTGGCAGACGCTGCCGCTCGTCATCACCCCGGACGGCGACCCGCTCGTCGCGCCCACCGACGCCGAGCTGGCCGCGCGGGTCGGGCTCTCGACCATCCCGTCCGCCGCCTTCTACGACCTGGTGGTGGTCGGCGGCGGCCCGGCCGGGCTCGGCGCCGCGGTGTACGGCGCATCCGAGGGTCTGCGCACCGTCCTGGTCGAGCGGCTGGCCACCGGCGGGCAGGCCGGGCAGAGCTCGCGGATCGAGAACTACCTCGGCTTCCCGGACGGCGTATCGGGCGCGCAGCTCACCGAGCGGGCCCGCCGGCAAGCGATCAGGTTCGGCGCGGAGCTGATCACCACCCGGGACGCCGTCGGCCTGGACGTCAACGGCTCGGCCCGCACCGTGCGCTTCGCCGATGGCGGCTCGCTCGGCGCGCACACCGTCATCCTGGCCACCGGCGTCTCGTACCGGCAGCTCGCCGCACCCGGCGTCGACCGGCTCACCGGCCGCGGCGTGTTCTACGGTTCGGCGCTGACCGAGGCCGCGAGCTGCCAGGGACACGACGTGTACGTCGTCGGCGGCGCCAACTCCGCCGGTCAAGCGGCGGCATATCTCGCCCGTGGCGCGCGTTCTGTGACCATCCTGGTGCGCGGTCCGTCGCTCGAGAGCTCGATGTCCTACTACCTGATCCAGCAGCTTGCCAACATCGGCAACGTCCGCGTTCGGACCTGCGCCGAGGTGGTCGAGGTGCACGGGAAGAAGAACCTCGAGCAGCTCAGCCTGCGCGACAACACCACCGGCGCGGTCGAGACGGTCGACGCCGGCTGGCTGTTCGTGTTCATCGGCGCCGCGCCGCGCACCGAGTGGCTCGACGGCGTCGTTGTGCGCGACGAGCGGGGCTTCATCGTCGCCGGCCCGGACCTGACCGCCGACGGCAACCGCCCGCGGGGCTGGGCGCTCGATCGCGTCCCGTACCACCTGGAGACGAGCGTGCCGGGCGTGTTCGCCGCCGGCGACGTGCGGGCCGAGTCGGCGAAGCGGGTCGCCTCGGCCGTCGGCGAGGGCGCGATGGCCGTCATGCTCGTCCACCGCTACTTGGAGAGGCTATGACGACCGAGACGCGCTGCCTGCCGTGTGACATCGACGAACTGCGCACCCTGTTCCTGTTCGAGAAGCTCACCGACGAGCAGCTGCGTTGGCTCTGCGAGCACGGCCACGTCGAGCCATACCAGCCCGGATTCGTCTACCGCGAGGGCGAGCCCGCCACCTGGTTCTATGTGCTCCTCGACGGCGAGGTCGCGATGTCGCGCCGGGTCGGCGCCGACGACGTCGAGGTCAGCCGCACGGCTCAGCGCGGCGTGTATGCCGGCGCCTGGTTCGCCTACCTCGGCGATAGGGGCCCGCAGGCCTACAACAGCTCGCTGCGGATCGTCGTGCCGTCGCGGCTCTACGTGCTCTCGGCCGCCGACTTCGCGCACTTCATGCGGCAGTGGTTCCCGATGTCGCTGCACCTGCTCGAGGGCCTCTTCTTCGGCAACCGCAACAGCCAGCAGGCCATTGGCCAGCGGGAACGGCTGCTCGCGCTCGGGTCGCTGTCGGCGGGGCTCACCCATGAGCTGAACAATCCGGCTGCCGCGGCGGTTCGGGCCACGTCCTCGCTGCGCGAGCGGGTGGCCGGCATGCGGCGCAAGCTCGCCACCATCGCCAGCGGACCGTACGACAGGGAAATCCTCGAGACGCTGATCCGGTTGCAGGACAACGCGGTCGAGCGCGTGGCGAAGGCCGCGCCGCTGACCCCGATGGAGGCGTCGGATCGGGAGGACGAGCTCACCGACTGGTTCGACGGGCACGGCATCGGCGCGGGATGGCAGATCGCGTCGACGTTCGTGCAGGCCGGCCTGGACGTCGACTGGCTCGACCAGGTGGCCGACGCGGTCTCCGGCGAGACGCTGGAAGGCGCCGTGCGCTGGTTGAACTACTCGCTCGAGACCGAGCTGCTGATGAGCGAGATCGAGGACGCGACCACCCGGATCTCGACACTGGTCACGGCCGCTAAGCAGTACTCCCAGATGGACCGCGCTCCCTACCAGGTGGTCGACGTGCACGAGCTGCTCGACAGCACGCTGATCATGCTCAGCCGCAAGATCGGCGACGGGGTCACCGTCGTCAAGGAATACGACCGCTCACTGCCCGACCTGCCGGTGTACGCGGCCGAGCTGAACCAGGTGTGGACGAACCTCATCGACAACGCCGTGCAGGCGATGGACGGCCACGGCACCCTGACGATCCGCACCGCGCGGGTCGACGACCAGGTGCAGGTCGAGATCTGCGACACCGGCCCCGGGGTCGCGGACGAGATCCGCTCGCGGATCTTCGAGCCGTTCTTCACGACCAAGCCGGTCGGCGAGGGCACCGGGCTGGGCCTGGACATCTCATGGCGCATCGTCACCAAGCACCACGGCGACCTGAGCGTCGAGTCCCTGCCGGGCGACACCCGCTTCCGCGTCCGCATCCCGATCAACCCGGATCAGTCGTGACCGCCATCGACCCTGCCGTCGCGCCCAGCGGCACCGGCTGCGTCGAGTGCGACGCCGCCGGTGGCTGGTGGGTGCACCTGCGCCGCTGCGCGCAGTGCGGCCACATCGGCTGCTGCGACTCCTCGCCGGAACAGCACGCGCGCCGGCACGCCGAGGGCACCGGCCACCCCGTGGTGCGCAGCTTCGAGCCGGGCGAGTCCTGGTTCTGGAACTACGCCACCGAGCAGTACGCGGACGGCCCCGAGCTGGCCGAGCCGCAGCATCATCCGCTCGACCAGCCGGTGCCCGGCCCGGCCGGGCGGGTGCCGACCGACTGGCGCCGGCAGGTGCACTGAGCATGCCCGGTGCGCTCGGCTGGCTCGCCGCGCGCGACCCGGGCTGGTTCGCGCTGCACCGCGCGATCCGCGCCGCCGTCGTCTGTCCGGCCGCGTTCGCGATCGGCTCGCAGCTCGTCGGCGACGCGCGGGTGGCGACGTTCGCCGCGTTCGGGTCGTTCGCGCTGCTGCTGTTCGTCGACTTCTCTAGTAACCGGTCGGGCCGCCTGGCGGCCTACTCGCTGCTCGGCGTCGCGGGCTGCGCGCTGATCGCCCTCGGCACGATCACCTCACGGCCCAGTTGGCTCGCGGTTGCCGCAATGGCCGTCGTGGGCTTCGCGATCCTCTTCGCCGGGGTGCTCAGTTCGGTGATCGCCGCGGCGAGCCGGGCCGCGCTGCTGGCGTTCATCCTCGCGGTGATGCTGCCCGGCGGTGCCTCCGACATCCCGCTACGGCTCGCGGGCTGGGGCATCGCGTTTGCGATCAGCGTGCCGGCCGCGCTGTTCGTCTGGCCGCCGAGATCGGTGAACCAGCTGCGGATGCGCACCGCCGACACCTGCCGCGCGCTTGCCGCGATGCTCCACCCGGTGCAGCCGCCGGCGGCCGGCGGCGACCCGCTGGTCGCCGTACTGCGGGCAACCGACGAGCTGCAGGTCGCCTTCCGGGCCAGCACCTCGCGGCCGGTGACGCTCAGCACCGGCGGCCGGCTGCTGATGCGGCTGGTGGACGAGTTGGAGTGGCTCAGCACGGCGGTCGTGAACGCCTGCGCGGACGCGCCCGAGCAGTGGCCGGAGGTCGGCCGCCGGCTGCGGCTGGCCTGCGCGGAGGCGCTCGAGGCTGCGGCACGGGTGCTGGGTCACGACGGGTCCGGGCCGACCCGCGAGGGCTGCGATCGGCTCGAGGACTGCCTGACCCGGCTCGAGGCATGCCGGCGCGAGATCGCCGAGGAGACGCTGCACGCGCTCGCCTCGGACACGCAGGGCGCGCTCGTCGGGGACGGCACGGGACGCGGCCCGGCGCCGGGCGAGTTCGACCGGCCGCTGTATGCCGCGCACGAGCTCGGGTACGCGGTGTGGCTCACCGGGCGCACGGTCTCGGTGATCGCGGCGGCCGACGCGCGCAGCTGGCTGGCCCGCCTGTTCGGCCGGCGGCCGGCGGGCGGGTCGGTCGGCGAGCTCGCCGCCGCCGAGCAGATCGCCTCCGGGCACATGGACAGCCACTCGGTGTGGCTGCAGAACAGCCTGCGCGGTGCGGCCGGCCTCGCTGCCGCCGTCCTGATCGCCGACGTGTCGAGCGCGCAGCACGGCTTCTGGGTCGTCCTCGGCGCGCTGTCGGTGCTGCGCTCCAACGCGCTCTCGACCGGGACGATTGCGCTGCGCGCGCTGGCCGGGACGGTCGCCGGCTTCGTCGTCGGCGCGCTGCTGCTGCAGGCCATCGGCACCAGCCCGGACGTGCTCTGGGCGGTGCTGCCCGTCGTGGTGCTCCTGGCCGGGTTCGCGCCCAACGCAATCTCGTTCACGGCCGGCCAGGCGGCGTTCACCATCGTAGTGATCGTTCTGTTCAACATCATCGCGCCGGCCGGCTGGACGATCGGACTGCTCCGGGTCGAGGACGTCGCGATCGGCTGCGCCGCGTCCGTCGTCGCCGGCGTGCTCTTCTGGCCGCGTGGCGCGACCGCCGCGCTGGGCGGATCGCTCGCCGACGGCTACCGCACCGCCGGCGCCTACCTGCGCGCTGGTGTCGGGCTGGCGGCCGGGCGCAACGGGTCGCCGGCAAGCGAGCACGAGCAGGCCCGGGCGGCGGGCTGGCGGCTCGACGACGCGCTGCGCCAATACCTCGCCGAGCGCGGCGGTAAGCAGGTGCCGCTGCAGAGCGTGACGGCGCTCGTCAACGGCGCCGCCCGCCTGCGGCTGGCCGGGGAGGCGATCGTCGCGCTGCACGGGCACGAGAACGTCCCGCCATCGGCCAACGGGCTGGCCGAGCCGGTGCGAGTGCTCGTCGGGCGCGCCGACACGGTCGCGTCCTGGTACGACTCGGCCGCCACGGCGCTGACCGATTCCGCGGCGCCTCTGCCGACGGCCGGCGACCGGCCCGACCAGTCCTTCCTCGACACCGTCCTGCCTGCCATCACCAACTGCAGCCTCGACCAGGCCACGCACGCCGAGCGGCTGCTGTGGGCCGGCCAGTACCTGGGCGACGTCGACCGTCTCCGCGACGAGCTCACTGCCCCGCTCGCCGCCGTGCGGGCGACGCAGCGCCGCCCCTGGTGGCTGCGCTGAGCCCGTATCGTGTAGTGGGTGCTCATCAGGGCCTCCGGCGCGGCCTGGGCATACGTCCGCAGGGCGCCCGGGACGTTCATCTGGCTGGCGATCCTGCTGGCGACCACACTGCTCATCCGCAACGTCCCGCCGCACGTCGCGTACGAGATCCTGGAACGGCGCTCGACCAACCTGCATTACCTGGCGGTCTCGCCCATCCGGGTGCTGGTAACCAGCGCGCTGTGGATCGACGGCGGTGGCTGGATCTTCTACTTCCTGCTCTACAACATCTTTCACGTCCCCGCCGAACGGTGGTTGGGCACGGCACGGTGGTTGGTCGTGCTGGTGATCGCGCACGTCGGCGCGACGTACATCAGTGAGGGCGTCCTGTACTGGGCGATCGACCACGGATACGCGCGGCACAGCGCGGTCTACACGCTCGACTACGGCGTCAGTTACGCGCTGGCCGGCGTCATCGCGGTGCTCACCTACCGCATCGTCGCGCCGTGGCGCTATCTCTACCTGGCGATCGTGCTGCTCTTCTACGGGACCGGCATCGCCATCTCCCGGGACTTCACCAGTATCGGGCATTTCTCCGCCGTGCTGCTCGGGCTGGCCTGCTACCCGCTCACCCGTGGCCGCCCCGGACGCTGGGACCCGGCCGAATCGATGCCCGCGCTGACCGAGCGGGTGCATCGCAAGCACGCGGCCGAACACTGACCAGCGCCGGCAGCAGCGGATGCGGGATACTCGACCTTTCACGATCGGTTCGACGTCGGGAGAGCTCGAATGCCCATCGCCACGCCTGAGATCTACGCCGAGATGCTCGACCGTGCCCGTGACGCGGGCTTCGCCTATCCGGCGATCAACTGCACGTCGTCCGAGACGGTGAATGCCGCGCTGCGCGGGTTCGCCGAGGCCGGCAGCGACGGCATCATCCAGATCTCCACCGGCGGCGCCGAGTTCGCGTCCGGCACGCACGTCAAGGACATGGTCACCGGAGCGGTGGCGCTGGCCGACTTCGCGCATGTCGTCGCGGCGAAGTACCCGATCCACGTCGCGCTGCACACCGACCACTGCCCGAAGGACAAGCTCGACGGCTACGTCCGCCCGCTGCTGGCGTTGTCGAAGGAACGGGTCGACCGGGGGCAGGAGCCGCTGTTCCAGTCGCACATGTGGGACGGCTCGGCGATCGACCTGGAGGAGAACCTGAAGATCGCGGCGGAGCTGCTCGAGAAGGCGGCTGCGGCGAGGATCGTCCTCGAGCTCGAGATCGGCGTCGTCGGCGGCGAGGAGGACGGCGTCGTAGGTGAGATGAACGAAAAGCTGTACACCACGCCGGGCGACGCGCTGCGCACCGCCGAGATGCTCGGCACCGGCGAGAAGGGCCGCTACCTCTTGGCCGCGACGTTCGGCAACGTCCACGGCGTGTACAAGCCCGGCAACGTCAAGCTCCGCCCGGTAGTTCTGAAGGAGATCCAGGAGGCGGTGGGGGAGAAGGTCGGCAAGCCACGGCCGTTCGAACTGGTGTTCCACGGCGGTTCCGGCTCGGAGCTGGACGAGATCCGCGAGGCCGTCAGCTACGGCGTGGTGAAGATGAACGTCGACACCGACACCCAGTACGCATTCACCCGCGAGATCGCCGGGCACATGTTCACGAAGTACGACGGCGTGCTGAAGGTCGACGGCGAGGTCGGCAACAAGAAGGCCTACGACCCGCGCTCCTACCTCAAGCTGGCCGAGGTGGGGATGGCGGCGCGGGTTCAGCAGGCCTGCGAGGCACTGCTTTCCGCGGGCACTTCGCCGTCTGCGGCATGACCTCGCACGGCAACCTGCTGCACCGCCCACCAAGCTTCCCGAAGATCCGGCGGTCGCACAGCTCGACGCCGGGGACGACCCGGCGGCGGTGGCCGCGGCCTACCCCGCGTCGTCGGCGGCCTGGGCCACCCTCGCCGAGGCGGCGTTGCGCGACGGGCGTCCCATCGACGCGTACGCCTACGCGCGCACCGGCTACCACCGCGGCCTGGACGCGCTGCGCCGCGCCGGCTGGAAGGGCAGCGGCCCCATCCCGTGGGCGCACCAGCCCAATCGCGGGTTCCTGCGCGCGCTGCACGCCCTGGGCGCGGCCGCCGCCGCGCTCGGCGAGGACGACGAGGCCGCTCGCTGCGCGGCGTTCCTGCACGACAGCGACCCCACCGCCCCGCGCTTTTGGCAGTTTGGGAGCCAATAGGGTCCCAAACTGCCAAAACCGGTCTACGCGGGGACGGGGGGCAACGCGGCCACGGTGGCGGTGATCTCCGCGTCATCCAGGATGCGATCCACCATCGTGTCGGAGAGGTAGGCGTCGTAGGCGGGCAGGTCGAGATGGCCGTGCCCGCACATCGCCGTCAGGATGACCTTCGACTCACCGGACTCCTTGCACCGCAGCGCCTCCTCGATCGCCGCGGCGATCGCGTGGGTCGGCTCCGGCGCCGGGACGATCCCCTCCGTGCGGGCGAACTGCACGCCGGCCGCGAAGCACTCCCGCTGCGGGAACGCCTTCGCCTCCAGCAGGCCCTGCTCGTAGATGTGGCTGATCAGCGGACTCATCCCGTGGTAGCGCAGCCCGCCGGCATGGATGGGGTCGGGGATGAAGTCGTGCCCGAGGGTGTGCATCTTCATCAGCGGTGTCATCCCGGCGGTGTCACCGAAGTCGTACGCGTACACGCCGCGGGTCAGTGACGGGCAGGCAGCCGGCTCGACGGCGCGGATCGTCGGCGCCATCCGCCCGGCCAGCTTCTCCCGCAGGAACGGGAACATCAGCCCGGCGAAGTTGGACCCACCGCCAGTACACCCGACGATCAAATCGGGAGTCTCGCCGACTTTCGCCAGCTGCAGCAACGCTTCCTCACCGATGACGGTCTGGTGCAGCAGCACGTGGTTGAGCACGCTGCCGAGCGCGTAGTTGGTGTCGGGGTGCTGCGCCGCGACCTCGACCGCCTCGCTGATCGCGATGCCCAGCGAACCCGTCGAATCGGGGTGCTCTTTGAGGATGCGCCGGCCGGCTTCGGTGAGGTCCGACGGCGACGGATGCACCGTCCCGCCAAACGTCTCGATCATGATCCGGCGGTACGGCTTCTGGTCGTAGGACGCGCGCACCTGCCACACCTCGCAGCCCAGATCGAACTGCGAGCAGGCGAAGGCCAGCGCGGTTCCCCACTGGCCGGCACCGGTCTCGGTCGAGAGCCGCCGGATGCCCGCCTGCTTGTTGTAGAACGCCTGCGGCACCGCGGTGTTCGGCTTGTGCGAACCGGCCGGCGAGACGCCCTCGTACTTGTAGTAGATCCGCGCCGGGGTGTCGAGCGCGCGTTCCAGCCGCCACGCCCGGTACAGCGGCGACGGCCGCCACAGCCGGTACACGTCGAGCACCTCGCCGGGGATGTCGACATACCGCTCGCCGGTCACCTCCTGCTCGATGAGCGCCATCGGGAACAGCGGCGCCAGGTCGTCGGGGCCGACCGGCTGCAGCGTCCCCGGGTGCAGGACCGGCGGCGGCGGCGTCGGCAGGTCGGCGAGCAGGTTGTACCACTGGGTGGGGATCTCGCTCTCGTCGAGCATGATCTTGGTCAGATTCGCGGTCATGGCGCCACTATCGCGGTTCCCGGCGCGGACCGAAAGCCCTCGTTACGGTATGGCCATGTTCGAGGGGCGGCGCCGGTGAGTGTCCTGGTCGTCCCGATCGCCGCGGTGTTCACCGTGCTGACCGTACTGGCGTTCGCCTTCGGGGTTCGCCGCCTACTGGGCATGCAGTTCTCGGCTGTGCGCACGCTGATCGCCGGGGTCATCGCGTTCCTGCTCGCCTCACCGATCATCACCGCGATCGCCGGTCACACGGTCGCCAGAGGCAGCCCGGTCTTCCCGGGTCTGTGGTTCGTCGTCCTCGGCGTCGTCATCGCGCTGCTCATCGGCATGGTGTTCCTGGTGGTCGCCGAGGCACTCGTGCCGAGCGGGACGTTGCCCGGACCGGTGTATCTCGTGCGCGGCGCGCGCGGCTGGCTGCGACGCGCCCGCCGCTACGGGCAGATCACCCGGATCCTGCTGCGGCACGGGCTGCTGCCGTATCTGCGTGGTGGCCGGCGCGCGGAGCTGACCAGTGCCGAAGGGCGCGCGCGGCTGGCCCGATCGCTGCGACTCGCCCTGGACGAAGGCGGCGTCACGTTCGTCAAGCTCGGCCAGCTGCTCTCGACGCGGCGCGACCTGCTCTCCGCGGAGTTCGTCGACGAGCTCACGCTGCTACAGGACCGCGCCGCGCAGCTGCCGTGGCCGCAGATCGAGCCGGTGCTGAGAGAGGACCTGGGCGGCGACCCGGACCAGGTCTTCGCCGGCATCGAGCGCGTGCCGATCGCCGCCGCGTCCGTCGCGCAGGTCCATGCGGCGACGCTGCGATCGGGCGAGGCGGTTGTCCTGAAGGTGCGCCGTCCGGGTGTGCGTGCGGTCGTCGAGTCGGATCTCGACATCGTCTCGCGCATCGCGCGGCGGCTGCAGCGCAGCACGCAGTGGGGACGCGCGATCGGAGCCGTGCAGCTGGCCCGCGGGTTCGCCGACGCGCTGCGCGAGGAGCTCGACTTGCGCATCGAGGCACGCAACATGGCCTCGGTCGCCGCCGGGTCGGGCGCCGGCGAGCGGGTCGGCGTGCCGATGCCGTACTTGGCGCTCTCCAGCGCACAGGTGCTCGTCATGCAGCGTTTGGACGGGACGCCGATCGCCGCCGCCGGCGGGCTCATCGCCGAGCTGGGCCTCGACCGGGCAACGCTCGCGCGCACGCTGCTCGACAGTCTGCTGCGGCAAGTGATGCTCGACGGGGTATTCCACGCCGACCCGCATCCCGGCAACATCCTGCTGCTCCCCGACGGGCGGCTGGGCCTGCTCGACTTCGGCTTGGTAGGACGGGTCGACGCGGGCCTGCGCGCCTCGCTGCAGCGGCTGCTGCTCGCTGTCGACCGCGGCGATCCGACCCGGCTCACCGACGCGCTGCTCGACGTGGTCGAGCGCCCGGACGAGCTGGACGAGCAGCGTCTGGAACGGGCGCTCGGCCAGTTCCTGGTGCGCCACGTCGGCCCCGGGCTGCCGATGGACGTGCGGATGTTCGGCGACCTTTTCCGCATCGTCACCGACCACGGGCTGGCGGTGCCGCCGGAGATCGCGGCGGTGTTCCGGGCGCTGGCCACGCTGGAGGGCGCGCTCACCCAGCTGGCGCCCGGCTTCGACGTCGTCGCGGAGACCCGCTCGTTCGCGGCCGGCTACCTCGCTGTCGCGTTGCGGCCGGACATGTTGCGGCAGACCGCGACCGATGAGCTCACCGCGTTGCTTCCGCTGCTCCGCCGGCTGCCGCGCCGGCTCGACCGGATCAGCGATGCGCTGGACGCCGGCCGGCTTTCGGTGAACGTCCGGCTGTTCGCCGACGAGCGCGACCGGCGGGTGATCACCGGCCTGCTGCACCAGGTGCTGGTGACGTTCCTGGCCGCCACGACCGGGATCATGTCGGTGCTCATGCTCGGCCTGCACGGCGGTCCGCAGCTGACGGCTCGGGTCAGCCTGTTCCAGTTCTTCGGGTACTGCCTGCTGGTGATCTCTGCCATCCTCGCTCTGCGGGTGCTGGTGCTGGTGTTCCGGCCCAGCCGCACGTAGGTACCCTCTGCAGGGCCGCACACCCGGGAGGTCACGGCATGCCGGCGATCGTTCTGCTCGGCGCCCAGTGGGGCGACGAGGGCAAGGGAAAGGCCACCGACCTGCTGGGCAGCCGGGTGGATGCGGTGGTGAAATTCAACGGCGGCAACAACGCCGGCCACACGATCGTCATCGACGGCGAGAAGTACGCGCTACACCTGCTGCCGTCGGGCATCCTGACACCGGGCTGCACGCCGGTCATCGGCAACGGCGTCGTCGTCGACCTGGGCGTGCTCTTCGACGAGATCGACACCATCACCGCCCGCGGGGTGGACGCCTCGCGGCTGGTCGTCAGCGCCAACGCGCACGTCGTCACGTCGTACAACCGGACGCTCGACAAGGTCACCGAACGCTTCCTCGGCAGCCGGCGCATCGGCACCACCGGCCGCGGCATCGGCCCCACCTACGCCGACAAAATGAGCCGGGTCGGCATCCGCGTTCAGGACCTCTTCGACGAGGCGATCCTGCGCGACAAGATCACCGCCGCGCTGGGCTTCAAGAACCAGGTGCTGGTCAAGGTCTACAACCGGCGGGCGGTGAACCCGGACGACGTGATCGGCGAGCTGCTGGGCTACGCCGAGCGGCTGCGTCCGCTGGTCGCCGACACATCGCTGCTGCTGGGGCAACTGCTCGACGCCGGCAAGATCGTCGTGCTCGAGGGCGGGCAGGCGACGATGCTCGACGTCGACCACGGCACCTATCCGTTCGTCACCTCCTCCAACGCGACGGCCGGCGGCGCCTGCACCGGCAGCGGTATCCCACCGACGCGGATCGACCGCGTCATCGCCGTGGTCAAGGCGTACACCACACGCGTCGGCGAAGGACCGTTCCCGACCGAACTGCTGCACGAGAAGGGTGATCTGCTGCGCATGGCGGGCGCCGAGTTCGGCACCACCACCGGGCGCCCCCGCCGCTGCGGCTGGTTCGACGCGGTGGTCGCTCGCTACGCAGCACGGATAAACGGCGTCACCGACTTCGTGCTCACCAAGCTGGACGTGCTCACCGGCATGGACGACGTGCCGGTCTGCGTCGCGTACGACGTCGACGGCGTGCGCCATGAAGAACTGCCCATGACGCAAGGCGAGTTCGCGCGCGCGGTGCCGATCTACGAGACGTTCCCCGGCTGGGACGAGGACATCTCCAAGGCTCGGACGCTCGACGATCTGCCGCCCGCCGCGCGGGGCTACGTCGCCACGCTCCAGCAGATGATCAACGCGCCGATCTCGGCCATCGGGGTCGGCCCCGGGCGGGACGAGACAATCGCCGTGCGCGATCTCATTAGTTGAGGCCACACTGAACCCCGTGCGCAAGCGCTGGACGGCCGGGTTGGCGCTCGCCGGGCTGCTGCTCGCCGCCTGCTCCCACGCGGCTCCGCACCCGGCCAACCCGACCCCGTCGCCGCCGGCCACCGCGACGCCGAGCGCGACCGCGAACTCCAGCGACGCGCCGCCCGCGTCGGATGCCACCGACTGGCCCACCTACCACGGCGACCGGGCGCGCACCGGCGTGGCGAGCGGCTTTCCGACGCCCACCGCGCCGCTGCGCCTCGTCGCCTCGGTCAAATTGGACGGTGCGGTGTACGCCTCGCCGATCGTCGCCCGCGGACTGACGGTCGTCGCCACGGAGCAGGACAGCGTCTACGCCCTCGACCCGGCCGGTCGGCTGCGGTGGCGCACGCACCTGGGCACGCCGTCGCGACGCAGCGACCTGCCGTGCGGCGACATCGACCCGACCGGGATCACCGGCACACCCGTGTACGACAAGGCCAGCGGGCTGGTGTTCGCCGTCGCCGAGTACCGAGCGCCGGTGCGGCACGAACTCGTCGCGCTGGACCTGCAAACCGGCACGGTGCGCTGGCGGATGAGCGTGGACCTGCCGGGCGCCGACCCGTCCGCGATGCAGCAGCGGGCGGCGCTCACCATCTCCGCGGGCCGGGTATGGGTCGCGTTCGGCGGCCGAGCGGGAGACTGCGGCGACTACACGGGCCGGCTGATCGGCGTCCCCCTCGACGGGCGCGGCGCGCCGCTCGCCTTCACCGTGCCGACCGCCCGCGAGGGCGGCATCTGGACCCCGCCCGGCCCGAGCGTCGACGCCAACGGACATCTGTTCATCTCGGTGGGCAACGGCGCCGCCGGGCCCGGCGACGCGTACGACCACAGCGATTCGGTGCTCGAGCTCGACCCAGCCACCGCCCGGATGCTCGACTCGTTCTCGCCGACCAGCTGGGCGAGCGACAACGACGGCGATCTCGACTTAGGCTCGCAGGGTCCGGCGTTGGTCGGCGACACGTGGGTGTTCATCGCCGGGAAGTCCGGGAACGCGTACGTGCTGCGACAGGGCCGGCTCGGCGGGATCGGCGGTCAGGTGAGCACGGGGACGGTCTGCGAGTCGTACGGTGGCACCGCAGTGGACGGCGACGTCGTGTACGTGCCCTGCAGCGACGGCGTGCGCGCGGTGCGCATCGACGGCAACGGCCGGATGCAGGTGCTGTGGCAGGCGGGCGAGTCGGTGGCCGGCTCGCCGGTCGTCGGCGGGGACCGGGTATGGGCGGTCGACCGCGACGCCAACTCGCTCTACGCGCTCGACCCGGCCACCGGCCGGCCGCTCGGTCAGGTGGTCGTCGGGCCGCTGAGCCGGTTCGCCACGCCGGCGCTGTCCGCCGGGCGGGTGCTCGTCCCGACGCTGACCGGGCTGGCGATCGTCGCGCCCTGAGCGCACTTGCGGTCGCGACCACTACGCTCGCGGATCGTGCGGGTCCTCGTCGTCGGCTCGGGCGCCCGCGAGCACGCCCTGTGCCTCTCCCTCGCCGCCGATCCCGACGTCACCGCGCTGATCTGCGCGCCGGGGAACGCCGGCACGGCGGGCGTCGCCGAACAGCGCGGCGTCGACCCGCTCGACCCGGCCGCGGTGGCCCGGCTGGCCACCGACGTCCGTGCCGACCTGGTCGTCATCGGTCCCGAGGCCCCGCTCGTCGCTGGCGTGGCCGATGCGGTGCGCGGGGCCGGCATCGCCTGCTTCGGCCCGTCGGCTGCCGCGGCACGGCTCGAAGGGAGCAAGGCGTTCGCCAAGGACGTGATGGCGGCCGCCGGTGTCCCCACCGCGGCCGCCCGGGTGTGCATCGACGCCGCCGAGGTCGCCGCCGCGCTCGACGAGTTCGGACCGCCCTACGTCGTCAAGGACGACGGGCTGGCCGCCGGCAAGGGCGTGGTCGTGACGCCGGACCGGGCCGCGGCGCTGGCGCACGCCGACACCTGCGCTCGCGTCGTCGTCGAGGAGTTCCTGGACGGTCCGGAGGTCTCGGTGTTCTGCCTCACCGACGGGCAGGTCGTGCGGCCGATGCTCCCGGCGCAGGACTTCAAGCGCATCGGCGACGGTGACACCGGCCCGAACACCGGGGGCATGGGCGCCTACGCCCCGCTGAGCTGGCTGCCGGACGGGTTCGCCGACGAGATCGTGCGCACCGTCGCCCAGCCCGCCGCGGACGAGATGCGGCGGCGCGGCACGCCGTTCGCCGGGCTGCTCTACGCCGGGTTGGCGGTGACCGCGCGCGGTCCCCGGGTGGTGGAGTTCAACGCCCGCTTCGGCGACCCCGAGGCGCAGGTAGTGCTCGCGCTGCTCGAGACTCCGCTCGGCGGGCTGCTGTACGCCGCCGCCGCCGGCACGCTGGCGGCGCACCCGCCGCTCGTCTGGCGCGACGGCGCCGCGGTGACGGTGGTGCTCGCCGCCGCCGGATATCCCGGAACTCCGCGGGCGGGGGATGTCATCACCGGGGCCGACCAGCCGGGCGTGATCCACGCCGGTACCCGCCGGCGGCACGACGGCGCGCTCGTCGCCTCGGGCGGACGGGTGCTCTCGCTGACGGCCACCGGCGCCACGCTCACCGAGGCCCGCGAGCGTGCGTACGCGCTGGTCGAGACCGTGCACCTGCCCGGTGGCCAGCACCGAACCGATGTTGCGCTGCGCGCCGCCCGCGGCGAGATCCGCGTCTGACACCCGACAAGGCGGCTGGCCCGCCCGAGTTGTTGATGTCGGGCCCGACCGAGTTGTTGATGTTGGGGTAGTGGTCGATATTCGACCACTACCCCAACATCAACGCCGTAGTGCGGTGCCGACCTCGTCAGGCGGCAACCATGGCCGGCGAGCCCGACATGTCCTGCCGCTTCACATTGATCATCACGACCGCGACGGCGACCGCGACGACCCCGAAGATGGCCGCGGTGAGGAAGCCCATCGCCGCCGAGTGTGCCTGGACGGTGTTGAAGGCGTGCAGCGCCGCCGGGTCGGTCAGCGCGGCCGATGACGGCGCTTTACCCGACTGCGAGCTGGTGGCCAGCTCGCCGAAGTGCTGCACCGTTGGGCCGCTGAGCTTGCCCATCTCCTGCTTGCCGGCGTTACGGGCGGCCGTAGCCGCGACCGTCGCCAGCACCGAGAGCCCGATCGAGCCGCCGACCTGCTGGCCGACGTTCAGCAGCGCCGATGCCAGCCCGGCGTCCGTCGGCGCCACCTTGGACACTGCGGTCACCGTCAGCGGCACGAAGATGAACGACATGCCCAGCGCCATAAGCAGCATGGTCGGCAGCAGCTGCGTCACATAGCTCGTGCCGGGATGCACGGTGGAGAACAGGAACAACGCCGCGGTTACGAGCATCGTCCCGATCGTGATCAGGATCTTCGGCCCGGTGCGCGGCAGGATCTGGCTGATGATCCCGGACCCGACGATGATCACGCCGGAGACCGGCACGAACGCCAGACCCGTCTTGAGAGCGCTGTAGCCGAGCACACCCTGGACGAAGAACGTCAGGAAGTAGAACATCCCGAACATCGCGGCGCCGATGATCAGCATCACGAGGTACGACCCGGAACGGCTGCGGTTGGCGAAGATCCGCATCGGCATCATCGCGATCGGTGAGCGGTTCTCGCGCACCACGAACCCGCCGAGCAGCACCACTGCCGCCGTCAGGCACCCGATGGTCGTGGCGTTGCCCCAGCCGGCCGAGGCGGCGTGGATGAAGCCGTACACCAGTGACACCATGCCGGCCACCGACAGCGCGGCGCCGAACAGGTCGAACCGGCCGGAGAGCCGCTCCGACGAGCGGATGAACAGGAAGCCGCCGGCGATCAAGGCGAGACCGATCGGCACGTTCACGAAGAGCACCCACCGCCAGTCGAGATATTCGGTGAGGATGCCGCCGAGCAGCAGGCCGAGCGCCGCACCGGCGCCGGACACGGCGGCGTATACCCCGAAGGCCCGGTTGCGCTCCTTGCCCTCGGCAAACGTGGTGGTGATGAGCGACAAGGCCGTCGGTGCGGCGATGGCGCCCCCGATGCCCTGCACGACACGGCCGGCAAGCAGCATGCCGAAGTCCTGCGCGATGCCACCCGCGAAGCTGCCGAGGGTGAACAGGCTCAGGCCGAGGATGAACATCTGCCGTCGACCGAGGATGTCGGCGGCACGCCCGCCCAGCAGCAGCAGGCCGCCGAACGCGAGGGTGTAGGCGTTGATCGCCCACGTCATGTCGGTCTGGTTCTTGTGGAAGTAGTGCGCCATCGACGGCAGCGCGATGTTCACAATGGTCGAGTCGAGGACGACCATGAGTTGCGCGCCGGCGATCAACAAGAGCATGAGCGCGGGGTGCGCATGTCGTCGCGCCGTGCCTGCGCTGGATCGGGTCGCTGTGGGAGCGACGCTGAGTTGTTCGGTGCCGGTCACAGGTTCTCCGTTTCGGGTGAATCGTACGTTTTAGAGGACGCTCGCGTTCCTTACTTCGGCCAAAGCTAGACCTATGCGATAGGAAACGCAACCGTTTACTATGGGCTTGACGGCCGCGGTGGCCGATCGCGGTACCGTCAGGGTGGACGAAGGGTCTGACAACGTATGAGCGCGGCGCGTGGCGGTTTCACCGTTTCCACAGCGGCCGGCTGTTGCGAGCCCGAGCCGCTGGGTGAGGCCGCTCGCCACCGCAAGCGGGGCGCGACGCTGGAGAGCGCGGTCCGCGACGCCGTCGTGGCGGAGCTCGCTGACGTCGGTTATGCCGCATTCACGATCGAGTCGGTGGCGGCCCGCGCCCAGACCGGCAAGGCGAGCATCTACCGCCGCTGGCCGACCAAGCAGGATCTCGTGATCGATGCGTTCTGCGCGATGATCGGCGACTCGCACGACGTCGCGGATGGATTCGCCAACAGCGATGTGTCCACGCGCGACCTGCTCGTGCAGATCGGGCATGGCGTGCTCGACGTGTCGCGCACGGCGGGTGAGGCGTTTCGAGCCGTGGCCTGCGAGGTCACCCGCGATCCCGAGCTCGCCGAGCTGGTCGAGCGGCGGGTGCACTGCCCGAAGCGCGCGATGCTGGTCGCCGTGTTGCGGCGGGGCGTGGAGCGCGGCGAGGTGCGGCCCGAGGCGGCGTGCGAGCTCTTCGCCGAGATGCTCCCCGCGGTGCTGATGCACCAGATGGTCCTGATGAACCGCCCCGCCGACAAGGACCTCGTCGTCGACGTGGTCGACCGCCTCGTCATGCCGCTGCTGCGCCCGGTCTGAGCTTCCGGGTGCCGTGCTCGGCCCCGTGACCTTGTACGCTTCAGCGGTCGGCTGCTCCGCTGCGTTCGGGCGCGGAGTGCTCGAGGAGGCTTCGCCTAGTCTGGTCTATGGCGCCGCACTGCTAATGCGGTTTGGGTCTAAAGCCCATCCCGGGTTCGAATCCCGGAGCCTCCGCGCTCGCGCAGATGCCGCAAGGCGGCGCGCCGTTCGGGCAGATTCGGGTCGCGCGGCGTGGGCACCTGCTCGTCGTGGTCCCCGGGTGGTCGGTGCGCTTCGGCGAGCACTCGAGTCAGCTCCGCCAACTCAGCCAGCCGGACGGCGTCGAGCACTCTGAGGACGTGTTCGCGCAGGCCGCGGTGGTAGAGCGTGGCCGTCCGGCGAGCGGTGCGCAGTCCGTCGGCGGTCAGCGTCGCATAGACGACGCGTCGGTCGCCGGCGGAACCGCGCCGGTCGATCAGCCCTTCGCGGGCCAACCGGTCGGCCAGCTTGGTGAAGCCTCCGGTCGTCATCGACAGCTCGTGGGCCAGCCGGTTCATCGGCAGCCGATGAGCATCCGCGCGCAGCAGCAGGTGCAGCGTGGCGAACCACTGCGCCGGCACACCGGACGCCTCGATCTGCTCGACGACCCGCTGCTGCGTCCGGGCGATGCCCTCGGTGACGAGCTCCCATGCGGTCACCAGCTCGTCGTCCGGCAGGTCGCTAGCCGTCACGGTGATCACCGTAGCCGCCGACCGAGGTGAGCGCGCGCGACGAGCCCAGCCAACCTGTAGACTGCTGCGTCGATGTTCTGCGCCCGTAGCTCAACGGATAGAGCACTTGACTACGGATCAAGAGGTTGGGGGTTCGAATCCCTTCGGGCGCGCCACGAGATCGCCGCAATTTCCGGGGCTAGGAGCCTCTCCGGGTGATCATGGAAAAGCCGCCGGTATCAATTGGGTACACATCCCGCCGAGCGCGCATTACCCGTCGTCATCCTTGGCCGGTCTTCCTTGTTCCAATTGCCCGGTTCGAGCGCCCTGCTTTCGCGCCGGTCGTCGCCTTCAGGTGAGCGGACCGCAAGATGTCCGCGGGAAGGGGCAGAACGACATGAGGAACTCGACGATGGACTTCGAGCGGCCGCTCACCGAGCGGGAGGTGAGCGAGCTGCTCGGGATCTCGACCAACACCCTCAAGCACTGGCGCTGGGTCGGCCGCGGTCCCCGCTACGTCCAGCTCGGCCGCAAGATCGGCTACCGTCCCGGCGACCTTCGCGCCTGGATAGACGCGTCTGTCACCGATCCCGTCACGCCTGGCGGCCGGGGCGACTGATGCCTCCGCGCAGGCACGCGTAGAACCGTTGATATCGCGCAGCTTCGATCGAAGTCGCCAGCGCGCAGATCGATCGCTACCGAGCGGCCGTGTCCGGGTTGTCGACTGCCGTCGCCTCTCGATTGCCGTCAGCGCGTTTGAATGATGGGCGTAATAGAATGCACAGGACGAGGGACGGCGGTCCGTCCCGACGAGCTGGAGGTGCGCGTGGCGCGCTATGGGAGTGAGCATAAGCAGGCGACCAGGCAGCGGATTCTGGAAACGTCCGCCCGGCGGCTCAAGGGCGACGGCATCGACGGCGCGGGGGTGGCCACATTGATGGCGGACGCCGGGCTGACCAACGGCGCGTTCTACGCGCACTTCGCCTCCAAGGAGGACCTGGTGGCGAGCGCGGTTGCCGAGCAACTGCGCGCGCAGGCCGCCGGTCTCGGTGCTCAGCCCCCGGGCGCGGCCGGCGTCGAGCAGATCGTGCGCCAGTACCTCTCGGTCGAGCATCGCGATCATCGCGAGCAGGGTTGCCCGTCGGCGGCGCTGCTGGACGAGATCGGGCGGTGCAGCGACGCCACCAAGCATGCCTACACCGACGGCGTGCTGGCCGTCATCGACGACATCGCCGCCCGGCTCTGCCCGGACGATCCGGAAGCCGCCCGGCTGCGGACCCTCAGCGTCTACGCGGCGATGGTCGGCACCCTGCAGCTCTGCCGCGCGCTGTCCGACCGGGTCCTGGCCGACGCCCTGCTCGAGCAAGGCGTCCGCAACGCACTCGCGCTGTTGGGCATCGCACCGGAAGTGTGACGTACTCGGGCTGGACCCGCCACCACGATTGACGTATGGTCGTAATATAAACGTCGCACCGGCGGCGTTCCCGACCGAAGGACAAGCCATGGCTGCCGATCAAGCGGCGCGACGCGACGCGGGGACCTCGTACAAGGGCGCCCCCACCCTGACGATTTCGGCGGGCGGCGTCGACTTCGCCTACCGCGAGCTGGGCCCGCGCGGCGGCGTGCCGGTCGTGCTGCTCACCCACCTCGCCGCCGTGCTGGACAACTGGGATCCGCGCGTCGTCGACGGTCTCGCCGCCCGACACCGCGTGATCGCTTTCGACAACCGCGGCGTCGGCGCCTCGACCGGCAAGACCCCGGACACCATCGAGGCCATGGCGAGTGACGCGGTCACCTTCATCCGGGCCCTCGGCCTTGCGCAGGTCGACCTGCTCGGCTTCTCGATGGGCGGCATGATCGCGCAGGTGATCGCGCTGGCGGAGCCCCAGCTGGTCCGCAAGCTGATCCTGGCCGGCACCGGGCCGGCCGGCGGGCAGGGCATTAAGAACGTCACCAAGCTCTCGCACCTGGACACCGTCCGCGCCGCGTTCACGCTGCAGGACCCGAAGCAGTACCTGTTCTTCACCCGCACCGCCAACGGGCGCCGGGCCGGCAAGCAGTTCCTCGCCCGGTTGACGGAGCGCACCGACAACCGCGACAAGGGCATCTCGATCCGGTCCTACCTCACCCAACTCAAGGCCATCCACCGCTGGGGCCTGGACACGCCGGCCGATCTTTCCGTCATCGGCCAGCCGGTGCTGATCGCCAACGGCGACAGCGACCGGATGGTGCCCTCGACCAACTCGGCCGAACTGGCCCGGCGGCTGCCCAACAGCGACCTGGTCATCTACCCCGACGCCGGGCACGGCGGGATCTTCCAGTTCCACGAGCAGTTCGTCGGCCAAGCGCTGAGCTTCCTCGGGATCATGAAAGCCTTCATCGTCGACAACTACGGCAAGCAGGTCGCACTTCGAGCCGGGGAGTTTCCCGCCCCGGTCCCCGGCGAGCACGACGTCCTCATCGCGGTCCACGCGGCCGGGGTCAACCCCATCGACAGCAAGATCAAGGCCGGCGAGTTCAAGCTGATCCTGCCCTTCAAAACGCCGTTCGTGCTCGGCCGCGACCTGGCCGGCGTGGTCACCGCCGTGGGCTCGGCCGTCCGGCGCTTCGCCCCGGGTGACGAGGTCTACGCCAGCCTGGGCAAGTCCACCACTGGCGCGTTCGCGGAGCTGGTCGCCGTCAACGAGCACGAGGTGGCGCGAAAGCCAGCCGGTCTGTCGATGGCCGAGGCCGCCGCGCTGCCAATGGTCACCCTCACCGCGTGGCAGGCGCTGGTCGAGAAGGCGGACGTACGACCGGGTGACCGGGTGCTCATCCACGCCGGCTCCGGTGGCGTCGGCTCGATCGCGATCCAGCTCGCTAAACACCTCGGCGCGCACGTGGCGACGACCACCAGCACCGGCAACGTCGACTGGGTGCGTGCACTAGGCGCCGAGGAGGTCATCGACTACCGCACACAGGACTTCGCGACGGTGCTTCACGACTACGACCTCGTGCTGGATTCACTCAGCGGCGAGACGTTGGAGAAGTCCCTGCGCGTGGTCCGGCCCGGCGGCCTGGTCATCGGCATCGGCGGACCGCCCGACCCCGCATTCGCCGGGCAACTCGGCAAGCCACTGCTGCGCCCGGTGATGGCGCTGCTCAGCCGCAAGATCCGGCGGCTGGCCCGCCGCAACCGCGCCATCTACTCCTTCCTCTTCATGCGCGCCGACGGGTCGCAGCTGCGCGAAATCACCGCGCTCGTCGACGCCGGCGTGTCCGGCCCGTCGTCGATCGCGTCTTCGACTTCGCCGACACCGCCGCGGCGTTGGAGTACCTCGACACCGGCCGCGCCAAGGGCAAGGTCGTCATCAGCAACGCTGATGCCGAGAACGAGCGGCCCGGTTCGAGCTGAACACGGCGGCGAAGGAGTTCATGGCGGTGCGGCTGTAGGCAGCTGATCCGGTGCTAGCCGCGATGGCCGCGCGCCGAGCCGTCGATAGGCGCGCAGCGGCGCGTCGGGATCGCAGCGCAGATGGATCCGTAGGCGCGGGGATGCGCGGTCGTATGCCGACGCCGCGACGTGGCGGTCCCGAGGGCGGGAATCAGCCTGTGACAGCCGGGCCAACTCGGGTTGACTCGGCGACCGCGGGGCCACGCGGACGTTTAGAGTGACTTCGCGCGATGATGATCGCCCCGGGGACGTCCTCGTCCGGTCGCATCACCAGTTCGGCCTCTATGGTGAACCTTGCCTCCCGCAGCCAGCGGGCAACCTCGTTCGGCCAGCGGCGGTGGCTGTCGACGTTGATCCAGCGACCCGAGCAGCCCTCCGAGGTATGGCGCGTCCCGTCGCCGACATGAAAGCCAACGAGCAACGGACATCCCGGGTGCAGCACGCGATGGAACTGGGCGAACACCGCGGGCACAGCGTGATCCGGCACGTGGATCACGGACCAGAACGCGAGTACGCCGGTGACGAAGTCGTCGGCCAAGTCGAGGTCGGTCATCGTCCCCACCTCGAAGTGGAGGGCTGGGTAGTCGCGCCTGGCGATGGCGATCATCTCGGGCGAGAGATCGATGCCGAATGCGTCTACGCCAAGGGGGTGGAGGTGATCGGTGACGTAGCCCGGACCGCAGCCGACATCGGCGACGCGACCGCCGCCGGCATCGCGCACCAACTCGGCGAACAACGCCAGGCTTGCGCGTAGGTAAGGACTCTTATCAAGCAGGCCGCTAACCTTGTCGGCGTAGCCGAAGGCGTCGGTGTCGTAGGAGGTACGCGTGTCAGACAGCCAACTGTCGGTCATCACAGAACACACTAGAGTGCCCGGAATGACGTGTCGTCGGGTACGGCGGCCGGGCGATCAGGTGCCGCGAGGCGACGCCCCCGACTCGATGCCCGCCCCGCTGAGCGACCATCTCAGGGACGAAATCGCATGCTTCTCCGAAGCCGCGCGCGCCGACCCGTCGATCTGCGCGCGGGCCCGACGAGTGGAAGTTCCCCCAGATGGATCGTTAGGCGCGTCCCCGACAGTAGTGTGGGCGCGCTGGTTTCGGGTGCTATAAGGTGCGGGGGTGTCCCTGGCTGGGTCTGCGAATTGATTCGTTACGCCTGCCTAAGCGTGGGGCACCGTCGAGCATTTTGTTGTCATTGTAACGACCAAGACCGATGTCGTTAGGGTACGTATTCACGGATAGGGTTCGAGTGGGCGCGAAGTTAAGCGCGGGCGTAACAAGCATTAGCCAGCTGGTGTCATGTCCGCGATCTCGACTTCCGCGCTTATATCGTCGAGTTCGACAACACTGACGGCCAGGATGCTTCCTGAATCTATGTCTAGAGCTATGACATCACCGCGTGTGCGGCGATCTGGAGATACGCTGACATACCCCACGGCATTCGGTAGCCAAAATAGTCCTCGGCAAGCGGGTAAGTGTCATCGGATCCACTTCGAGGCTCTGTGCCATTGCCGCTACGGTGTCGCCGTTAAGCCAGCCACGCAGCAGCTCCTCTGCGCTTCCCGAGAACTCGTAGCGAGGCTCCATTTCGCGAGCAGGAGCAAGACCGCGCGTCATGAGGGCCGCGAGTGGCTGTAGCTGCGTGGACTCATCGCCAAATGATTGAGCCAGCGTTGCGAGGTGGTCAGCGACATGCGCAGCGATGCGAGTGCATGAAACTGCCGATAATCCCGTTGCAGCGAATACAGCCCGGGTCTCTTCGTCGGGAACGCCTTGGGCGATTGCGCTAGAAGTGCTGGCCATAACGGACCACATCGGCGCCGGGTCTATGCGGGCGCGCTCGGTCTGCACGGCGAAGAGACTATTCCCGAGAATCGTCGAGAGCGCGTCGGGGCTGTCGCTCGGTCCTGCTCCTCCACGAGAAGGGCCAGCATTTCTGCGTCGAGCTTCCGCGCGATCTCAGGTCGTGTTATGCGTTGTTGGACTAGCGCCTGAAGCATGTCGAAGATGGCACTTGTGACGGGTTCGACGCTGCTCCGTGGCTTCGGTAGTACTCAAAGTCAATCTGATCTGTGTAGTTCAAGACGAGAAACACCACAGTTCCTTCTGTTCCGCGCCGGCTCGTCCGACACGACGGCGATGTTCCAGAAGTCGCCAGCCGGCAATTGGACGGTGACAGCCGCTCTTCGTCGTATCGCCGGGTTGTGTGAACGATGAGAGTTCTTACTGGCAGGTTAACGCCCTGAGCGAGGGTCCCGGTGGCTGCTAGAACGCTGAGTTGTCGATCACGAAAGTCCTCTTCGATCGCCGCCTTCACTGCGCTGGGGAAGACCCGCGTAGTGGACACCGACGCCAATGCGCAGCCACTGGGTTACATCGTGATCGGCGCCCAGCCATTCCTCAGCTATCAGCGCGCTGCTTCGCGTCCTACGCCCGATACTCCTCGGAATACTGTCTTCTGGGCGAGCCTCAGCCCACTCCAGCCGGTTGCTAATCGCGCGCGCCACCGATGCAGCGTCCTGCGGCTTTTGGCAGTAAACGAGGACAGGGCCTTGATCGACGATGCGCCAGGCGTATGCGGCAGCGAGTTGGGCTCGGTGATTCGCCTCCGGAAAGACTGGTCTACGTATGCGTCCAGTCGTCGGATGGCGATAAGGGTAGGAATCGCTGCGTACGACGCCCCGCACGGCCAGGCTGCCAGAGTCATCCGACCCGCCTTCGTCGGGGTATATCAGATCCCCGCTTTCGCCATCCCAGTTGAGACGCGCAAGCCGCTGCGTTGTGGGTCGCCAGGTCGACGAGATCGCATCGTCAGTTGCCTGAATCCAGGCGCTGAAATCAGACAAGGTCTCGTCCGGCACCACGGCGCTCAGCGCGACGAAGCGTGCTTCCGGGCGACGCCGCCGCAGGCGACTGACGGTCAGCTCGTATTGAGGGCCACGTTGCGCTCGTCCCCGACGACGTGACCCTCGTCCAGCACGACGATGTCTAGCTCCTCAAGGAAGGTGCTCTTCGTTCGCAGAAGTTGGTCAAGCTTTTCCGGAGTGACGACCAGGAGGTCGTCCTCGATAGCTTGGAGATCGACCTCCGAAATCTCGAATGACCCCGTGAGCGATGACAGTGAAAGCCCAAGATCAGTGAACAGGCTGTTGAACCCTGCCTCGATCTCATTCGTTAGTGCGTTGAATGGCGCGACGTATAACGCCTTGGCCCCTGGACGCGATGCAAGGGCATGGACAATCGCCATCTCGGCGATCCGGGTCTTGCCCTGCGCTGGTCGGCATCCTGACGACCCGACTGCTCGTACCCAGGACACCTCCATCCAGCGCTGCCCGCTGGGACGGCCACAGTTCACTGATCGATCGACTGGTAACGACGGCGTTCGGACCCCACACCTCTGCCCAGGGCCCGTAGGTATCGATTCCAGAGCCGATTCGTAGGCAGCAGCGGGTTGAGAGTGGACCAGACATGTGAGGGTTGGAGGCGAGGAAGCAGGGCCCGGAGGCCGTCCACCAGATTCGTCTCTTGAACCGCGCCGATC
>CAVWNR010000009.1:0-822500 GCA_963756525.1 uncultured Actinomycetota bacterium
GCACCGGAATCCCACCGGCAATCCGGCAGCGATTGTTCGAGCGATTTGTGCACAGCGACCCGGCGCAACGCAGCACCGGCCTCGGGCTCGCCATCGTCGCGGCGATTGTGCACGCTCATCACGGAACGGTCGCCGCCGACAGCAGTCCCGGCGGAACCGCATTCACACTCCGCCTGCCCACCTGAGTTCTCCCCGCCAGCTGCGGCAAACCGCGTCAGGCACCGCAGACAAACGAGCCGGCGGAGGGTGCGGCGCGTACCTGTCGCCGCCGGCCTAGCCAACCGCCGTCCCGAAGAGGTGACCGATCGCATAGGTGAACGCGAGCCCTGCGGCGCCGCCTATGACGACCCGGCTCACCGCGAGCTGCGCGCTGCTGCCACCCAGACGGGCGCTCACCGCCCCCGCGGTGCCGAGCGCGATCAGCACCGCGACGAAGGTGGTCGACACCCGCCACGGCGGCGGCGGCAACAGGATCGCCAGCATCGGCAGCACCGCACCAAGCAGGAACCACAGCGCCGAGGCCGCGGCCGCGTGCACCGGGCTGGCCAGCTGCTGCGGATCGATGCTCAACTCCGCCTGCGGGTGCGCGGTAAGCGCGTCGTGTTCGGTGAGCTCGATGGCGACCTGCCGCGCGTCGCCGCACGCAGACCCCGCGCCTGATACAGCGCCGCGAGCTCGGCAAGTTCATCGTCGGGTGAGGTGCGCAGCTCCTCGCACTCGGTGGCCAACTGCGCTCGCTCGCTGTCACGCTGGCTGCTCACCGACACGTACTCGCCCAGGGCCATGGACACCGCCCCAGCCACCAGCCCGGCCAGCCCGGCGGTGAAATCGGGCCCCGGTGGCTGGTCGCGCCCGCGACGCCGAGCACGATGCCCGCCACCGACACGATGCCGTCGTTGGCGCCGAGCACGCCGGCGCGAAGCCAGTTCAACCGGCCGGCCAACCCGCTCACATGCGGCTCCAACGGATGCGTCGGTTGCTCTTGCGAGCTCATAAACCTCGCTCCTCTCGACCGCTCCGACGACAACAGCGCGACGGCGCCCGCGGCGTCTAAGAACACGCCCGCGTGCCGGGCATACGATCATCCACGCCTCGACCATCCGCCACCAACACCCGCCCGGCAGCGGCGACGCGCCTGCCTGCCGCGCCGACAACCGCATCAACCCGACCACTGTCCTGCCGGCCCCCGAACACACCCTGCCTACATCGAACAGCGCCGCACCCATACTCACCCGCCAGCAGGGTGGCTCTGACTGCCCGATTCCGTCGAGATGCGGACCTCGCGCTGTGCACGGATTTGCCGCGAGTCGTGTGACTCGTCGTACGTCGTCGACCGAAGCGACGGTGCGCTCGTCATCCGCGCGACTCGCGGTGTGAGCGTAAACATCAACAAGGCCGGCCTCGGGTTCAGGATGGCCTGTCACAGATGATCAGGGGGTCAGCGCGCCGTCGCCGGGAGTCGCGCGTCCCATCCGTCCATAACCGGCAAGATCCGTGCGGGCACCGCAGCGTGTCCGCCGCGCTGACGGTTCGAAGATCGACGCGGGCTCGGACGTGTACAAGAACCGAGGTTGCCGTTATGCCGATGAGACTGCCGGATCGGTTGTGTCGTAGCGGAACGCGGCGCATGACTCGGCGTAACTACAGCTGTTCGAGGAAGGCGGCCAGCGGATCGGTGGGCGGCCGGGCCGTGTGTCCGGTGAGGTGACCCTGGCGATTGCTGCGGCGCCCATTGGCAGGTCGTCTGGTCCAGATGAATCGTTGTTATGCACCTCACCGACGCCCAACGCGGCTCCAGGAGACGGCGCCGGGGTCTGAATTCAGAACATGCGACGGCCAGCGTTTGGCAGGCGGCCCAGGCGTCGAGCAGCTGCACGACGCGCTGCTCAGGGCGTGAACCGTCCGATCCAGCGCAAGCCTCGACCGACGATCTTGTTGTTCTGCCAGCCATGCCGGACCACGGTCTTGCGCAGCCTGCGGAAGCTGCCGCGGGCGCGCACAGCGAACCCGGTGCGGGCCCGGTCCTCAAGCTCGCCGGCCCATTTGCTCAGTGAATGCGAACAGCGGATGCAGACGACGACCTCGGGGTGATTGCCCAGGTGAACCACTCTGGCGGGATCATCGATCACGCCGCAGCACCAGCACTGCGCCTCCCACGGCGACTGCTGGTCCTCAGTTGAGGTGTGCACCGTCATCACGTTCCTCCTTCCTCCGCGGCCAAGCCGAGTTGGGGCGCCGTGCCCGTCGCCTGCGGCATCGGTAGCCCTGATGCTGCCCTTTCGCCGCGTTGTGCGAGCCGGTGGAAGCCCTGGGCGCGGTCTGATCATCCTGGCCGGGACCGCCAACAGCGGAGCGGCCGAACAAGCCGTGACGATTGACGTCCAGCATCGATAGCCTTCGGATACGACTGCGCAGACGGGAGATGGGTATGCCGGCAACCAGCGTGCACTTCAACGGCTCGGTCAATCTGCTCGACGCCGAGACGGTGATGCGCGAGATCAGCGTCCGGATTCCCACCGGCCTTCGGCGCATGACCGAGGGCGAGACCGGCGAGCGGAACTACTGGATCTTCTTCCAGTTCGCGAAGTTCGCCGCGATGCCGCAATTCGAACCGGTCCCGATGCCCCAATCCGGCGGCGAGTACGAGCGGATACCGCGGCTGCGGTTGGCCCCGGGACAGTCGGCCGCCGAGGTGAGCTGGCCCGACATCGGATACGCCGCGGCCTACCTCGAGTCCTATCGCACCTTCCGCCGACTGCAGGACGACGGCACCATCCCGGCCGGCGTGCGATTCCAGATGCAGTACCCGACACCGCTGGCCGCCATGTCGGCGTTCGAGCCGTCCGCCGCGCAGGTGCTGGCAGCGTCCTATGAAGCGGCGCTCCTAGCAGATCTCGATCGGGCGCTTCGGGAGCTGCCGCACCAGCAGGCCGCGGTGCAATGGGATGTCGCAGTGGAGATCGGGCTGCTCGCCGGCGGGTTCAGCGCCGACCCTGCCGACCTGGACAGCATCGTGACAGGTCTGGCGCGCTGCCTGGATCAGGTCACCGACGATGTGCCGGTCGGCCTGCACCTGTGCTACGGCGACTACCAGCACCAGCATTTCGTGCAGCCCGAATCACTGCAGCTGCAGGTCCGGCTCGTCAACGCGCTCGCTGCCGCGGCCCGCCGGGCGCCGAGCTGGGCCTCCTTCACCGTCCCGCAAGGACGAAGCGACGACGCCTACTTCGCGCCGCTGCGTGAGCTGACCACCGGAGCCGAGACCGAGCTGGCGTTCGCGCTGGTGCCCTACCACCCGGCCGACCAGACCGCCGGCACCACCACCGACCAGGCTCGGCTCATCGACACCTACCTCGCACAGTCCGCCGCCGGCGCACGGGACCGGGCAATCTGCACCGAATGTGGCATGGGGCGCGTTGAGCGCGACGACGTCCCACACCTACTCGACCTGCACCGCGAAATCCTCGACGGCAAACGCTGACCGGCCCCGGCGGTCGCGGGATGCCCATACGGGCCGAGCCGCATGACATGCAGGCACGGGGATGCGAGAAGAGCATCGACACGACCCCCACTGGAGTGCAGTGCCGACTTCGGCTCTTCACGGCAAGCCGCCACGAACATCAGCCATGCCCAAAGTTGCCGGATGCCGCTTGGCGAACGGCAAGCTGTGGACATCTCGCAGGTGGCACGGCCAACCACCGCCACCGAAGGCAAAGACGCCCGCGCAATTCACGCCGCCGAGCGGTGCATCACAGACTTCATGGCAGCCCATCCGCAAGCAACACCGCAGCGCACGTAGCGACGATGCTCGCGCGGCTGTCCGATTGCTCCACCCAGTGGTGCTTGCGACGCCGTCCGCGGATGCCCGCTTGACATGCCAGAGCCGTCGATATCGAGCTGCCGCCTGCCGTCCACCTGCGCGCGCAGATCGATCTATCTGTGCAACCGACCGTCGCGCAGCTCACCAGCGTATCGACCGCTACCCGCGTCGTCACTGACACGTGCTGCAGTCGGCCTCTGCCTCAGCGTGGTGCGAGGTGTGCCGCGAACACCATGTCGTGGTCGAGTTCCGGCTCCGCCCGGATCAGGTTCCATACACCCGGGTCGGCTCGATCAGCACGGCGGCGCGGCGCTGCTGAGCCATCACCCGGTCATATTCATCCCAGTTGTCATGCCGGCCACCGGCCCCGGTGAATATCTCGCGCAGCAGCAGGCGGAGTCGCTCAGCATCGAGCCATGGTTGGGGATCGTCCGGCCCGGCCAGCGTCGCCCGGCCCTCGACGGTTGCCCATTGCCAGCCGCGCCGAAACGTCGCCGCAAGCTGCGGCCGGACCCGCAGGTTGGCCAACTTCACCTTGCCGTAGGTGACAAAGCCGAGTACCTCGACACCGGTCGCCGGATGCGGCAGCACGCCCGCATTCACCAGCGTGGACTGGATGCTGCCATCGGCGCGGACGGTGGACACCACGACCAACCCGCTCTTCCCGCCGGCAAGCGCAGCGGCCTCACGCAGAGTTCTCACCACCGCGACACTACGAGCGCGCTGCTCCGCCACACCACAGTGTCACGCTGCTACTCATAGGTGATTAGTTCCGGTTGCGGCCGGAGGGCCATCACTTGGGCCGGGGTCATCAGGGTGCTGTCTTGGTGGAAGAACAGTTTGAACCCGGCGTGGAACGGCGGATCGGGGATGGCCAGCGCCGCCCAGGTGGCCAGCTTCTCCGCCTGGCTGCCGAACCCGTCGTCTTGGATCACTTTCTCCACGCCAGCGGCGGTGGTGATGTCGCTCCGGTCGGGCAGCATGGAGAGCCGGAACTGGTGCAACACGAGCAGCTTGTCCGGCAGGTGCGCGCGGCGCACCAGCCCGGACAGGTAGCCGGCGACCGGGTTGATGCTGGCCGCGGTGGCCGAGCCGATGACCTGCATCGGGTACTGGCCGGGGTCCAGCTTCCATTCCGGGTCCAGCTTGCATTCCGGGTCCAGCGCCACGCTCACGCTCGGGTCGAGCAGGAACCGCTGCACAGCCTGGACCTGCGGCAGGAACTGCCCGCGGCCGGGCTGGAAGTCCAAGATGAGCAGCATCCGGTGGCGGTGCGCGGCGTTCAGGTAGCGGCGGATCGCGGCATCTGGGATGGGCCGGGTGCACAGCGGGGTCGCGGCGGTGCACGGGCTGGCCACCGTGGCGATCAGTTCCATCGCCGGCTGCACCGGGCGGCCGTAGCCGGCGAAAGCCGCGGCTGTCTGCTCGATCTGGGCGGCGATGGTGTCCGGGTCGGCCGCGCCGAGCACCCCGAGCATGGGTCCGTCCGGGCCGCCGTAGTAGCCGACGACCCGGTAGCGGGGCAGGATGCTGCGGCCCCCGCGCGGCAGCTGCGCCGCGGGCGGGGCCGGGCGGGCGGTCGGCGTCCCCGGCCGGGCCGTGGGCGCGGTCGGTGCCGGGCTGGTCGCCCGCCGCGGCAGCCTGGTCGCCGGCCGGGACGGCGACCGATCCGAAATCGCCGTATGCCCCGCGGAGCGCTGCGCACCGGGCGGCACGGCGCGCGGGGTCGCGCCGCAGCCGGCGAGCAGCCCCACCACGGCCACGACCAGCCCGCCCACCGTGGCCCGTCGAATCACCGTGCTCAGACCGATGGCGACCCCTGCCTCTCACCGTGTGATCCGGGACGCGCACCCTCCGCGTCCGGTGTCGGACATCCTGGCACGCCGGCAGCCAGCACGCCGCGCACCACGCCGAGACCCGCCGCCCGCGGCCGACCTCCCGCACGCTGCAACGCGCACCGGGCGGCGCCGACAGCTGGGAAATCACCGCGGCCGGCGCACACCCGCACGCTGGAACGCGCACGAGGCGATCGCTTTTCGCCCGGGCTGTCGACGAGCTTCTACGGTTCGCTGTTCGGTTGGGATGTCGGACAGCCGTCCATGCCCGCCCGCTACAGCATGATCAACGAGGACCGCGGCGGACTGTAGGATACCTCGCAGATGGGCGCAGCGAACTGGGCGATCTTCTATGTCCAGGTCGAGGACGTGCAGGCCGCGGTCGACCGCGCGATCGGACTCGGCGCGGCCGTGGTCCTACCGTTCGTCAACAACGGGGCGATCGAATTTGCCCACCTGACCGACCCGCTCGGTAACCGCTTCGGGATCTGGCGGCCCAAGACGGCTCAAATGATCACGACGGCTGCGCCGACAGGTCACGCTGCCGGCGCCAGGCCCTCACCGGGCGCCGCTGCTCACTGCGGCCGGCCACGTGCCCGCATCCGGATCGGCTGCGGGCACTGTCCGCAAGGGTCGGCTTGCCCTACTGCTCGGTAGAAGCCATTAGATGAGTCTTTCTTCGAGATCTCACGAAGGCACTTGTCGTCGAGATGGAGGCGTCAAGGTGCTTCCTGACGGCAGCATGGCGACCTGACGTCGCTACCCGGCAGGGCCACGTTCTTCGATGAAGTTCGTGCATTCGGTGCGCGAGTCGACGAGCTTGCCGGCTATGAGCCGGCTGATCGAGATTCCTGCGTAGCACGGGATCCGCCGTCCGGGGGGTGCTGCACTGCGGTCGCTTCTCGCTGTCATGGTCGCCTGCCAGCGGGTCACCACCAGATCGTCCTCGGCGACCTGGTCCTTGATCGTAACGTGCAGGCCCGGATGGGTTCGGCGGCGGCTTGATACCAGCTGGCGGACGCCGTCGGGGCCGGCCACCACGATGTCAGCGCAGGAAAGGTGGCCTGTGTAGTCGGCGGCTATCAGCTCGTCGATCAGGTCCAGTCGTCCTTCGTTGACGACCGTCTCGACGAACAGTCGGACCGTGCGCTTGTTGAGGTCGCCGACGCTTTTCATCCGCGCAATGCTCCCGGCGGAATTGCCCCCCTCACAAGCGAGGATCCCCGAAGGTTTCCCCCACTCTTTGTCCGGCGCTGATGCCCTGCATGCCGTGTATGGTCGCGACGTGCCGTTGACCACGGCAGGGATTCTGCTCGAGCGCGAGCGGGAGCTTGAGACGCTGCGTGAAGGGCTCGGTCGCGCGTGTGCCGGGGAAGGGTCATTGCTGCTCATCGAGGGCCCGGCCGGCGTGGGCAAGACGGCGCTGGCCCGCGAGGCCAGCGCGGCGGCAGGGCGGGCGCGGATGCTGCCGCTCGAGGCCAGGGGCTCACAGCTCGAGGAGCCGTTCGCGTTCGGCGTTGTCCGCCAGCTGCTGGAGCCAGTGCTCCGTAAGGGAGCCGGCCACTCTGGCTTGTTTGCGGGTGGAGCTGCCTTAGCTGCGCGCTTGTTCGAGCCCGATGAACGGCGTCTAACGGCTGATGACGCCGGCTTCGAAGCGCTGCACAGCCTGTACTGGCTCGTGGTGAACATTGCCGACCAGGCCCCGGTGCTCGTGCTTGCCGACGATTGCCAATGGGTCGACCGGGACTCGCTGCGGTTTCTGTCCTATCTGGCCCAGCGGATCGACGGGCTTCCGGTCGCGATGCTTCTCACTGCGCGCGCGCCGGATCCTGCCGAGGACGAGACGGCGGCGATGTGGGCGCAACTCGTCTCGCACCCGTCCGCAGTTGTGCTGTACCCGCGGCCGTTGAGCCAGCCGGCCGCGGTCACGGTGACGCGGCAGCGCCTGGGCGTCGAGGCCAGCGAGAAGTTCTGTCGAGCGTGCCACACGGCAACCGGTGGTAACCCGCTCTTCCTAAACGAGCTGCTCAGGGCTGTGCACGCGGCGGCGGTGGTGCCATCGGATGCCGCCGCGGGCGCAGTGCAGGCGGTAGGACCGGCCGCGGTGAGCCGTTTCATCTTGCACCGGCTGGCCAGGCTCGGGCCTGCGGCAACTGAGCTGGCGCGGGCGGTCGCTGTGCTCGGGGATGACAGCGACCCGCTCCTCGCGGCCCACGTCGCGGGTCTGAACGAGGACACCGCCCGGAAGGCGGCCGACGACCTTGTCCGCAGTGACATCTTCATCCGCGCTGGGCGCCTGGGGTTTGTGCACCCAATCGTGCGCGCGGCCTTGTATGAGGATCTCGCGCCGGGTGAGCGCCAGGCGCGGCACGCCGGGGCCGCCGAAGCGTTGACCCGCGAGGGTGCTTCGAGCGAGCGGGTCTGCACGCACTTGCTGCTGACCGCTCCGACGGGGGATCAGCGCAGGATCGGCACGTTCCGGTCGGCCGCTGCCGGCGCGGTGCGCCGCGGTGCTCCGCGGGCGGCTGCGGCGTTGCTGCGCCGGGCGCTCGCGGAATCGCCCAGCGATGAGGAGCGAGCCGAGATCCTGGCCGAGCTGGGCTGGTACGAGGTGGCCACGATGCAGTTCAAGGCGGCCGAGGAGCATCTGCGCGCGGCCTTGGTGCCGGCTGCCACGCCGGCTACCCGGATCGGCGCGGCGTCCTCACTGGGACGGTGCGCAGTCGTGTCGGGCGGCGGCTCGGCTCGGGCCGCGGCCGACGTGTTGGCCTCGCTGGCCGAGGAGCTGTGGCCGGTCGATCCCGAGCGGGCACTCGATCTCGGCACCGAGCTGTTGGTCGTGGCAACGGCCGTCCCGCCACTGCGCCCTGGCCTCGCCGGCCATCTGCAACGGTTTCGTGAACTGGCCCAGGGTCGCCCAGGCTTTGAGACCGTCGCGAGGATCGTCAGCGCGCACGAGCAGCTGTTGCGGGGAGAGCCGGCGGCCGCCGCGACCGATGAAGTCCAGACAGGGCTGATGGCCGGCCTGCCGGCCAGCGCGCAGACCAACGTCGGGTTGGTGGCACTGTATGCGCTCATTCTCGGCGAGCGTTATCAGCTGGCCGCGCGGTTGCTCGACGCCGCGTTGGAGCGTGCCCGCCGTGAGGGGCATGCGACCAGGCAGGCCATCCTGCACGCACTGCGCGCCGCGATCGCGCTCGGGCAGGGTTCGCTGCACGATGCGCAAGTCGAGGCCGAGACCGGCCTTCTTCTCGCGCAGGACTCGCATTTCATCACGCTGCTGCTGGTAGCACAGGCGGTCACTGTGCACATCGAGCGCGGAACGCTGGAGACCGCGGCCGAGCTGACGCGAACCGGCGAAACGATCGGGATCGCCGACGATCGGACCCACGTCGCCGACTTCCTGACCGCTCGCGGGAGGCTGCGCATCGCCCAGGGTCAACTCGAGGAGGGTGTCGCGGACCTGTTGTGGTGCGGCCAGCGGAACGAGGCGGTTGAGGTGCGGTGGCCCACGACCTGGAGGGCGCACGCCGCGCCGGCGCTCGCCGCGCTGGGAGACAGGCAGCTTTCGGTGAAGCTCGGGCGGGAGCAGCTGGCGGCGGCCCGGCGCGCCGGCACGCCCGCGGCACTGGGTTTGTCGCTGCGTACCGCGGCCCTAGCGATCGGCGGGCACGAAGCGCTAATACTGCTCCGCGAAGCAGTCAGCGTGCTCGAGCGCAGTTCCGCGCGCCTCGAGCTGGCGCATGCGCTCGCCGATCTCGGGGCGGAACTGAGCCGCAGCGGCCAGCGTAGCGAGGGGCGGGACGCCCAGCGCCGGGCGATCGAGCTGGCCGGCCAGTGTGGCGCCGTTGCGTTGGTGGAACGCGCCACGGCCGGTTTGCACGCCGGGCCGGGGCGCCGCGCGCGGACCGAGCTGACCGGGCCGAACGCGCTGACCGCGGCCGAGTGGCGGGTGTGCCGCCAGGCGGCGGAGGGGCAGAGCAACCGCGAGGTCGCGCAGGCGCTGTTCGTGACCGAGAAGACGGTCGAACGCCACCTCAGCAGTGCCTACAACAAGCTCGGCATCCGCTCTCGCTTCCAGCTGGCTGCGGCCATCGGCGGGTAGCCGCCGACCTGATGTGACGCGCGGCGGCGTCTAGGCAAAACCGTAGGGAAAACCTGCGGGGTTCCCCGCTTGTGACGGTCGCGGCCGCACTGCACGTTGGCGTCGGGCCGTGTTGCGGCGGTCAACCCGGTGGTGAAGAGAAGGAAGCCCGTCATGACAGGTGTGCTCTATCGGATGGCGCGGTTCAGTGTCCGGCATCGTTTCGCAATCCTCGCCGTCTGGCTGCTGGCCACGATCGCGCTCGTCACGGTGTCCCATCGCCTCGGCGACACCACCAACGACAACATGACACTGCCGGGAACCAGCAGCCAGCGCGCCACCGACGCGTTGAGCAAGCCGTTCCCCGACCAGGCGAACGGGTCAAGCCCGATCGTCCTGCACGTCGCGAGCGGGAAGCTGACCGATTCCAAGTACTCGACCGCGGTCAACCAGGCCGCGGCCGACCTGGCCAAGGCGCCGGACGTGGCCTCGGTCGTCAATCCCCTCAGCGCGCAAGGCGCCTCGGCGCTGAGTAAGGACCAGCGGACCGGATACCTGTCGGTAAACCTCTCGGTCAGCCCCGGGTCACTGACTGTCGACGACGCGCACACGATCATCAACGCCGCGGCCAAGCCCGCCGAAGCCGCCGGTATCCAGGTGGAGACCGGTGGTCAGCTCGGCCAGAAAGTCTCCAAGCCGGCCACCGAGTCCAGCGAGCTGATCGGGATCATCGCCGCGATGGTGATCCTCACATTCACGTTCGGGACAGTGGTGGCGATGTTGTTGCCGATCGTGACCGCGATCCTGGGACTGGCATCGACGCTGTCGATCATTCAAATTCTCGGCCACACGATGACCGTGTCGACGGTGGCACCGACACTCGCCACGATGATCGGGCTGGGCGTAGGTATCGACTACGCGCTGTTCATCATCACCAGACACTTCCGCGGCATGGAAGCCGGCCTCGACCTGCGGGAATCGATCGCCCGCGCGACGGCGACGTCCGGCGGTGCAGTGCTGTTCGCCGGCGGGACGGTGACCATCGCGCTGGTGTCGCTCGCCGTGGCCGGCATACCGCTGGTGACCACAATGGGCCTGATGGCCGCGATCGCGGTCGTCGTCGCCGTGCTGGCGGCACTGACCCTGCTGCCGGCAATGCTCGCGATCATCGGGCCGCTGATCAATTCGCTGCGGGTCCATCGGCGTCATCCCGGGACACAGCCGAAGCAGGGCGTGTGGGCGCGGTGGGCGGCCGGCGTCGCCCGGCGGCCCGTCATCTCGGCGGTGGCGGCCCTGGCGGTCCTGCTCCCGTTGGCGACGCCGCTGCTATCGCTGAAGCTGGGTCAGAAGGACGTCGCCGCACTGTCCACATCGACCACTGCCCGCCGGGCTTATGACCTGCTTTCGACGAACTTCGGACCGGGCGTGAACGGGCCGCTGCTGATGGCGGTCACACTCGGGTCACCCGCCCAAGCTCCTTCCGGCGGCTCGGGCAGCTCGGGCGCGTCCTCGGGTGCAACCGGCGACCCGCGCGCCGCCGACCCGCGGTTGCAGACGCTGCAGAGCGACGTCTCGCACACCTCGGGAGTCGCGGCCGTCACCCCGGTCCAGATCGACAAGGCCGGGACCACAGCCTACTTCAACGTCATCGCGAAGACCGGCCCGTCCGATCAGGCCACGACCGATCTGGTCGACAAGCTGCGGTCGAGCGTCGTCCCCGCGGCGGAAAACGGCACGAACATGACTGCGTACGTGGGCGGCAGCACCGCCAGCAACGTGGACCTCGCCGCGCTGATCTCCAGCAAGCTCCTGCTGCAGATCCTGGTCGTGATCGCGCTCAGCTTCCTGCTGTTGATGCTCGCGTTCCGCACAGTCGTGGTCCCGGCGCAAGCCGCCGTCATGAACCTGCTTTCGATCGGCGCCGCCTTCGGGGTCCTCACCGCGATCTTCCAGTTCGGGTGGTTGCACGGCCTGATCGGCTTGGACGGTGCCGTGCCGGTCGTCTCCTACGTGCCGTTGTTCATGTTCGCGGTCTTGTTCGGGCTGTCGATGGACTATGAGGTGTTCCTGGTGAGCCAGATACAAGAACACGTCGACGCCGGCGATGACACGAAGCAGTCCGTCGTCTCCGGGCTGGTCACCAGCGGGCGGGTGATTACCGCCGCGGCGACGATCATGGTCTTCGTGTTCGGCGGCTTCGTCCTCAACGGTGATCCGACCGTGAAGCAGTTCGGCGTCGGCCTGGCCGCGGCGGTCATCCTCGACGCCACCGTCGTGCGCTGCTTGCTGGTGCCGGCCCGCATGGTCAGGCTCGGCAAGTGGAACTGGTACATGCCCCGCTGGCTCGATCGGCTCCTGCCTCACGTCAACATCGAAGGCGCGGGCTACTTCGCAGCACGCGACGAGCACTCGGCCGTGAACCAGGTCCAGTACTCCGGTTCGGGATCGCCCGCGGGCAGCTGACGAAAAGGAGCGGTCCAATGACAAGCTCACCTCTACGCCATCGGCGCATTGTTCTGGCCATCGGCGCCGCGGCGGTGACAGCGGTGTCGTTGCTCGTAGCGCCGGGTTCGGCGGCGACTCCCGCGCGCGATGCCGATCGGCTGACCGGCAGGATCGCGATCAAGTCCCCGGCCCCGGGCAGCGTCGTGACGCGCCGGGACGTCGGCGAGGCGCGCGCTGCTCGGATCGGCGTAGTAGTTGCCGTCGGCCGTGACGTCACGGTCACGTCGGCCCAGCTCAACGGGCTGACCGTGCAGAATTTGCGGCGCAGCGGCAACCGGCTGCTCGGCACCGTGAGTGCCGCAGACGGGCTGCGCCCGGGGCTGAACACCCTCAGCATCTCCGGCACCAGACCCGGCGTTCGCCTCGGCGTGGAAACGACGTCGCGGTTCGCGATCACCTATCCCAGTGGGGATCTGATCGGCCTGGCCGTCAGGCCGCAGGCGCCGAGCGTTCTGCCGACGGCACGCCTGCGAGTGCCCCGGTCCGGGACCTTCAACGTGTCGGTGTCGGTCAACGGCCACGACGTCACAAAGACGCTGCTCGCGCGCCGCCTGCAGGACCGCGAGATCGGCCTGTCGGCGGCGGACTTCCTCCGTTGGGGTCACAACCAGATCTCGCTCACCGTGGTGATGACCGACGGCCGCACGCAGACGCTCACCCGCACCGTGACGCTTGATCGTTCTCGCGCGATCCCTGGCGTAGGGATCAACACGGGCCTGGTCGGTGGTGCCAGGATCGGCTATCCGGTGCGGCTCGACGCACGGTCTTCCCTGGTGCCGCATGGTGTCCGTGCGGACGTGTCCTGGCGGCTCGTAACGCGTCCTGCGGGTAGTCAGGCAACCCTTAGCGCATCGACGGGGATGCGAGCGGGATTCGTCCCCGACGCCCCCGGTGACTACCGCGTGCGGGTCACCGTGGGCGTCGGCGCGAACGCCGGGACGACAACCCTGACTGTCACCGCCACCTACCCCGAGAAGCTGGTGCCGCTGAACACGATCGACACCAGCACCAACCCGTCGGCCATCAACATCGGCGGCACCCGCTACCCGAACAGCGGCGGGATCAACGTGCTCGTCGTGGGCCGGACCAGTCTGGCGCCCGTGATGGCGCAACAGTCGTTCGGCACGACGAGCTCGGAGCTGAGCCGGTTGTCCACATTTCTGAAGAATCTCGCCAGCGACCCGGATGGCCACACCTATCTGGTGTTCCTCACCCATCCCTCGGCCAGCGCGACGATCAGCACGTCGGATGTCGCCACGCTGAACACCGCGCTGGGCTACATCGGCGGTGGTTGGGCCGGCTACTGGCTCTACAGCAACGACGGCTGCTGGGCCGGACAGACGTGGCATTGCTACGACTCCTCGGGCAAGGTCTCCCAAGGCTGGGTCCGGCAGACCCAGAACCCGATCGGATCCTTCAGCGTCGCGGGCGTGCCCGGCATGTCCGCCGGTCAGGCCTGGCGCGACACGGCGGTGCAGAACGGCACCACCGAAGGCGCCATCACCGGCTACTTGACGCGCGTCACCGCCGCAGACCCGGACAACCCGGAGGACTTCACGATCGTCGCCGGTCGCGACCAGTACGTGCAGGTCGACACCTGCGCCAGCGGCGGCCCAAGCGCGTGTGTCATCAAGGTGGGCAACCAGAGCTTCGCACCCGACCCGGGCGCGAACGGCATGAGCCTCGTCGTCCTGGATCGCACGACGCAGACCGTCATCACCCATCAGACGGTGGGCAGCATCGACCAGCTCGTGGTGGCACTACAGAACAGCAACGTCGCCACCCGCAAGAAGGCCGGCCGCACCGTCGTCATGTCCTACAACGACGACGACCAGCGCATCGTGTTGCTGCAGAGCGTGGGCAACGGCAAGCTGGCGCCGAGCAACTCGAACATCATGCCCTTCATCGACCGCTACGGCGGTACCCCCGAAGTGTTCCTCGACGCCTTTACCAACGGCACGCCGTACGCGCTCGTCGGCGTGGCCGACCACCTGCCCTGGCACGGCACCGCCGTCGAATCGAGCCCGAAGATCCCGGTCGGCGACGGGAAGGGCAGCGGGCACGTGCGATCGGTGCTTAGCCGCGGCCGTGATTGGCTGCTCACCCCGCACACCGGCGACACCGTCAGTGGACTGGTGACCGGCACGACCTCGGCGCCGGCCAACCTCGATCTGTACTCGATCATCTACCAGGACCCGACCCCCTGGCCGTACGCCGGTGACCCGGCCGTCGCCGACATCGCCGAGCAGCTGGGCCTGGACCCGGACGTGCGCTCGGACTATACGGACACGTTCCTGAACTGGGCCAGCTTGGCGAGCAGTGTCCTCAGGCTCAGCTGCGATCAATCCGGCGGCTGTGGGCCCAACTTCGGCGCGGTGCAGCAACAACTATCGAAGGAATTTTCGGCCGTTGACGACGTCAATACCTTGATCACTCAGATCCAGCTGCCATTCAACCTCGCCGGCGGTACCCAGCACGTCGACGTGGCCAACGTCTACCACCAGATCCTGACCAGCCTCAAGCCGCCCGCGACCAGCTCGAGCTTCGACTTCCTCAACTTCTTCACCGAGTCGACGAGCATCGGCAGCGCGTTCGCATACGCGGCCCAGCTCAGCGACGCGGGCACCGCACTCGGCCTGCTGTCGGCGATCGGCGAGATCTTCGAGGACATCAGCCCGTCCTCCACGCATGGCGCGCCGAGCTTCATGCTCATCAACAACGTCAACGACCTGGAGAACCAGCTGGCCACCCTGCAGGAAAACTGGGTCGAAGGCACGCTGCGCCTGCACGACATCCTCGTCGACGACGCCGGCAAGCTGCTTACCGTCGCGGCCGACATTCACCAGCCCAACGCCGCCGCGAAAGGCTGGTCGTGGACAACCGATTCGACCCTCTTCGCGGTGCAGGCCCTCAACGCCAACGCCATCAGCGAGAGTTACCGGGCGCTGCTGCCGACAGAGTGGGGCATGTTCAGCCTGGTGCCCGACCTGCCCGACAACATGCCGGCCGACAACGTGAGCAAGTACACCTGCGCGGCGCTCGGCAAAGGCACCGGCCCGGCGCTATGGGCGAACACGCCGCCGGGCAACCGGATCGCGACCCCGACCTTCATCAACACCAGCAATATGACCTACTACAACCAGACCTGGACCTACTCGAACATCAACACCGCGAACTTCATCTTCGATCCCGCCGGCAACACCAAAGTGCCCACCGTCGACTTCTCCGATCCGCTGTTCGCAGCGAAGACCAACGGTGGGTACCAGTACGCCCCGCAGTGGTTCCGCCAGACCTACAACCCACCCGGCAGCGTCGCCTGCGTGCCGCTTGCACTCATGAACGAAGCATCCGTGGCCTGGGGGCCTCCAGTGCTTCTCAATGCCCAGGCAGCCGCAACGACCTGAGCTGACGCGCGCTAGTTGCCCCGGGTGGCCGCAGGGACAGTCCCGGACCACGTACACGAGCGGCGGGAACAGCTGCCACAGCGGGGGCGCTCGCACCAGCCATCGACCAGCGGCGCAACCTGCCCGTACGCGGCGGCTGCGCGGGCGGGGATCGTGTCGAACAAGTCAAGCACGGCGAGATCGACCTCGCGGTGGCCACCGTACGCCGCCGATTACCGGTATCCTGCCCAAGCCCTCTGAAGCATGTAGAGAGGGATTCATCAACCGATGGCCTTGTGGTCTACCAGCAAGGAGTCGCGTGCGAGACGGCGTCCGGTCGCCGCTTGCGGGACGACCTTGAGCCACTTGGCACCGAGACCTTCGACATCCCCAACGGATCGACCGCGGTACCCCTTCCGCGGCAAGGCCGGAGGCAAAAAGCGTGCACGTGCCGGCCGGCAGGGGTTGGCGTGCTGACGCCGGCCGTTGCTCAGCAGTTGGTCGCTCAAGGAGGCAGCCTTTGGTGGCTCGCGCAGGCTGAGGTGCAGGCCGACGATGAGCCAGCCCGGGTCCCGGACGAGCACGATAGTGCCACGGAGCTCTGCGTCGACCGGTTCTCCTTGGTGGGTACCAGCGTGGCGCTGCGTGCCTATGACCAGGACGGTGTTTCCGATCAGGCGGGCTGGGACGTCGGCGGTGAACGTGAACGAGGCGAACGTAGTGGCGTACCGGTCGCCGGCAGCGAAGGGGAGAGCCACGGGTCTCGACGCAGGAGGTAGCCGAAAGGCCCGGCGAACAGGAACTGCCGGTGCAGGACGGCGTCGAGCGTGACGGCGTCGCCGGCGAGCTCGGCGCTCGTCCGCCGATCGATCAGCCGCTGGAGGTCAGCCGGCAGCGTTGGCGCTCACAGGTTGTCCTCTCGCACACATCGATCCGTCTCCCGGACGAGCGTGACGGACCGCGCCCGCAGAATGCATTCGTGCCCCTACCCCGCCGTCCTGATCACCGCCCTCCCGGCGAACAGAAACATGCTGATCCGCAGCTCTGACCAGCGAAGCACTCCAGGCGCACGCCAACGCACTGTTCGGCTTCACGGTGCAGCGAAGCAGGTGCGAACCGGGCCGGGCTGGCTGCGTCCGGAAATTGAGGAACACCTATTCGAGTTCACCGCAAGCGTCGCGGCGCGTATGCCGAGGCCGCAGCCCCTGACCCATCCAGGGCCACCACCTGAACAGTCCGTCGTTAGCCGAACGGCGAGCGAATCGCTTCGGACGTCACCGGCCGCCTCCGCCGCCAGCTCGTAGCGGATCCCATCTGACACAGCAACCGCCGCGCGGCGATCAAGCTCGCCAAGGCCGTGTCATGCCCCGGCCGACCCGTGCCCGGTCCCCTGACGAGAACGCGTCGCGTCACGCATCGGTGGCCAGTCTCGCTCAGAAGCCGAGGAGCACGGTTCCGGTCAGCACGTCGAGGGGACGCTGGACGTCCTGACGGCTGAGTAATTTAAGTCTCGGGCTCGGTCGATGGCGGCCACGATGAGCAGGCACCAACAGGTGCCCAGTAACCTCGTCAGCGCCTACACCAAGCTCAACATCCGCTCCGGTTTCCAGCTGGCGGCGGCCATCGGCAATAGAGGCTGTCGGCGCAGAGCCGCCTCCAGGCCGTTGGCGCGGATCCTGTCGCCCGGTAAACCGTAGGGATAACACGCGGGTTTCCCCCTTGCTACCGGTCCTGGCGTTATCGCACGCTGGCGTCAGGTTAACGCGCTCGGCGGTGACAGCCGCTGACGAAAGAGGACAGGAATAACGATGAAGAAGCAGACTCGCCGTATCGGAATCATGACTGCCTTCCTTCTCGCCACGGCTGCGCTGGTCAGCACCGGCGGTTCAGCCTTCGCGCAGCCCCAGCCCACCTTGCCGGCGAAGCAGGAGCTGCGCAATGTCCGCTATTGCGAGGTCATTCCCTCGGTGCAGAATGGATCGACCGTAACAAGTTACATATACAACACCTTGGGTTTCAATAATTGCCCGCGGCGCGAGTGGAATAAGCTAACTGTAGCCGAGGTCAACCAGGAGTTCGGGTCACAAAAAGCCCAGCTGAACGGCCCCAGGCACTGGGTGCTCGACCACATCCAGTCGACCGGATCGGCGACCAGCACCGGTGAGACGTTCACCTTCGGCGGCATCGAGATGGGGCTGGACGGGACGCTGACGACGCCGACCGGGCAGGCGACAGTCGGAGAGCAAGCCTACGTCGTCAATGAGGTAAAACGGGACACCATCTGGACGTACGACGCCGGGAAGCCGATCTTCGAGCTGAAGGCGCCGGACGGCCACGTCTACGTGATGCAGTCCTACTCGCAGCTGGTGGACAAGAAGCTTCATTACCGGGACTTGCCCCGCCTGGCGTGCCTGCTGAACCTGCCCCCGGGCTGGTCGTATACGCGGAAGCAACTCACCCGTATTCTGCAGCTGAACAGCAATGGGCTCGCCTACATAGTGAATGACAACCTGTTCGATACCTATCAGAGGATGTCCTAGTACGGGAGCAGCCAGGCCCCCCAACGCTGGTGCGCTCGATTGTTGCCCGCACCCGGCACCAACCAGGCACCGGCGCCGTGGCGTCCGGGTGCAGGGTTCCCTGCAGGTCTCATGCCACATAGCTGATCGGCGCGGCCCGCCATGCGGGCCGCGCCTTCGCCATCAACTCGGCGAGGCTGCAGCTGGCCAGCACCTACCAATTCATCTCACAGCACCGCCGCAAGAGCCTGTCTGCCCCTATCGACGGATCGAGCGCGCAGACCCAGGCCGGGTGCCAGGCCGACCGGCCGGCCCCCGCCGCGATGCCGGTGCATGCCAGTGCGCGGCCTTGCTGGCGCAGCGGCCGGTGGCACCTCTGTGCTCATCGCAAGCCGTCGCGACACACCCGCGCCGGTCATGACTGATCCGTACCATCGTCGTCGAGGCGGCAAACCTCGACGAGCACCAGGGCGAGCGACTCGATTCGATGCAGATAGCCGAGCAACGCCGATTGATCCATTCGGCCGGTGAGTTCCGTGTGGTCGGCGCCCTCGCGGCAGGTGAGGGCCCCGAATGCCTCCTCGCGGGTGGCCGGGTGGACTCGGCCTTCCACCATGATGCGGTATCGCCGCTCGGCCAACGGTCTGCGCTCCGCTTCATATCCCTGCACCCGTCCAACGTCTGACCGGGCAGAAGGTGACGGACCATCCAGCAGCTGACGGCAAGGCTTGCCTCCGGTGCTTGAAGGGCCGGAGACTGCGTGGCGTGATTACTTGGTTCTCGACCCGACGGGCGCTGCTCGTCGCCGCCTGTGTCGGCGCACTGGTCACGGCATGCAGCAGCGGAGGGAGCTCGGGCTCGTCCTCCTCGCCTGCCGTCGGCGCATCGGGTTCACTATCGGGATCCGCATCGGGTACCGCACACGGTGCTATCAGTTTCGACGCCGCGGACCAGGCCACCATCGACAAGCTCGCCCAGGCGAACCTTTTCAACGGCATCACCGGCCTGGTGGTTGGCATCGACGACCCGGTCAAGGGCCACATGGTCAAGGCATACGGCGCCGCGGACGTCTCCGGCAGACCGATCGCCACCGACATGCACTACCGGATCGCGAGCGTGTCGAAGACGTTCACCGCCTACGAGGTGCTGCACCTTGCCGAGCAGGGAAAGCTGTCGCTCAGCGACCCGGTCGACAAGTACGTCGCCGGCGTGCCGAACGGCGGCAGCATCACGATCGAGATGCTGCTCGCCATGCGCAGTGGCCTGTTCGACTACACCTCGGACCCGACCTTCGCTCAGCAATACGACACGAGCCCGACCTACCCCTCGTTCATGGCCAGCGACGTGCTGAAGATTGTCAACGCGAACAAGAACGGGACGCCGGACACCGTCAGCAGTTACTGCAACACCAACTATTACCTGCTCGGGGACGTGATCATGAAGGTAACCGGCCGGGCGCTTAACCAGGTGATGGACAGCGCCGCCCAATCCTTCAGACTTTCGCAGACGACCTTTCCGACAACTGACACGCTGCCCGCGCCGTACCTCGATGGCTACCGGCTGACCAACCCGGCGGCGGACGGGGTGTCGAAAGTGGTTAACCCGAAGACCGTCCAAGCGACCGAGAGCAACCCGCTCGTCCCCTCGACGGCAGGCGCGATGATCTCGACGGTGCCCGACATGCTGCGCTACGCCCAGCAGCTCGGCACCGGCGCGCAGCTGAGCGCCGCGACGTTCCAGCAGCGACAGGCGTTCGTGCCGCTGCAGGGCACCAACGGGCTGGCGTCCTACGGGCTGGGCCTGACCAAGCTCGGCTCGTGGATCGGCCACGACGGCTCGATCATCGGTTACAGCGACATGGTCTTCTACCTGCCTGACCGCAAGGTGTCGCTCGTCGTCGCCGCCAATGAGGCTGACGGCGACCGGGTGCCGTCGCAGGCGCTGTGGGGCGACATCGTCAAGGCGTTGTACCCGGGGACGCTGCCCGGCGAGAAATAGGCGGTATGCCGGCCAAACCGCTACACAGGCTTTCCGGGGTGTCGGCGTCGGACCGTTCCATGACGCCATGACCGGCTCGGCGAAACTGATCCGATCACGCAGGTGATCCCGCCACGCTGCTAGGCCGGCGGCCGGTCGCCATGGCGAGCGTCAGGATTCCGCCCCGAGCCGAGTCCACGCGCCGGCTCGGTACCACACTCGGGACTGGCGCACTACCACCCGGACGGGATTCGTTGGTGCCGCTCACGGCGACTTATCGATAGTGGTTGTGCGACCCAGGATCCCTCACCGACACGCCGCTCGAAACGCTAAGCTACGAGACTGCCCGACGCAGGTGGCGCGCCCGGGCCGAGTCTGCCCGGCCGGCTGAGCAGCCCGGTGTGCAGCGGCATGGGCCAGCCGGCCGGGCGCCCGCCGTCACGGAGCCGCGGATGGTCGCCCGGCCGCGGCAGCGCCCACATCACGACCACCCACTCCGACGCCAGCAGCCGGGCACACCGGCCCGGAACTTTGCGATTCCGCTCAGCGGCATCCGCCCGGCCAGCCATCCACGCCGTGATGATCGACATCCAGTTCCAGGCCAGCACCCGCGGCATGAACAGCTAGATCCCAGACCGGCCTACTTACCCCGGATCCACCGGCCAAGTTGGTGTGGTGAGCGCGTCGTAACGCACGGATGCCCTTCCAGGCAGGGACGATCGGAGTTGCTGAAGCTCTTGATCGTTCGGCCGGAAGGACACCCGTTCGGTGCAAGCATCTCATGACCTGGCTGGTGTGTCGGCCAGCTTCGATGAATCGAATCTGGTCCCGTGCGCGGGCCTGTTGCCGGCGGCGGTGCTGGCCCAACGCCTGGATGTGGCCGGCGTGGTCGATGAGCGGCTCACGCTGGCGCGGCATGGCGCGCGCAGCGGGTTGAAGGCGTTGACGGTGATCGGGTCGATGCTGGCCGGTGGGGACAGCATCGACGACGTCGCGCTGCTGCGCTCGGGGGCGTTGCCGCGGTTGTTCGACCTGTCCCGGGCACCGTCGACGATCGGCACCTGGCTGCGGGACTTCAAGTGGCACAACGTGCGCCAGCTCGACGCGGTCAGCCGCGAGCTGCTGGCCCGGCAATGGGCCGCCGGTGCCGGCCCGGCCGACCTGGCCGCCCCGCTCACCTTCGACCTGGACTCCACGATCGTGCCGGTGTTCGGGCGCGGCAAACAGGGCGCCGACTTCGGCTACACCAAGATCCGCGGTTACCACCCGCAACTGGCCACCCTCGCCGAGACCGGCCAGGTGCTGTTCAGCCGGCTCCGCGGCGGCGCCGCCGGGGCCGCGCGGGGCGCGAAGTCATTCCTGACTGAGACGATTAGCCGGATCCGGGCCTGCGGCGCCACCGGTGAGTTGACGGTGCGGGCGGACTCGGCGTTCTACTCCAAGGCCGTGTTGCACACCGCCCGCAAGTTCAACGTCAAGTTCTCGGTCACCGTGAGGCAGGACAAGCGGATCCGCGCGGCCATCGAGGCCATCCCCGAGTGCGCGTGGCGGCCGATCCCGTACTGGCTGTCCACCCCGGAGGTCTCCGGCGCCGACGTCGCCGAGACCAGCTACACCGCCTTCGCCGGCACCAAGCACGCGATGACCGTGCGGCTGATCGTGCGCCGGGTGCGGCCCACGCCGGGTTCGCAGCTGGCGCTGTTCACCATGTGGGACTACCACGCGTTCGTCACCGACCGCGCCGGCGAGATGCTCGAGCTGGAGGCCGACCACCGCCGGCATGCGGTCGTGGAGCAATCCATCGCCGAACTGAAATCCGCCGGATTGGCCCACCTGCCATCGTCCCGCTTCATGGCCAACGCCGCCTGGCTCGCCCTCGCCGTGATCGCCCATAACCTCGGCCGCGCGGTCGGCCTGTTCGCCGGCGGCACACTGCGGCGAGCCACCGCGGCCACCCTGCGCCGCGCGGTGTTCACCATGCCCGGCCGCCTGGTGCGCAGCGGCCGACAGCGACGCCTGCGACTACCGGCGAACTGGTGTCCCGTCCCAAGCTATCTGGACCACTCAGGGCCCGGAATCCTTGTCGTGGTTCAGGTTTGTGGGACGGTCTGGCGGCCTGATCTGTCCCAAGTTTCTCGACCAAGTCGGTCCGCGGCGTGAGCGGGTTCGTGACCTTCGGTGTCGTCCGGGTCGAGGGTCTCGGGGAGCAGCAAGGGGCTGTGCGGTGGTGGTTCGTATTCGTCCCTCCGGGCGCGGATCAGCCACTCCAGTAGCGGATCGTCGCGGTCGGGCCGCCAGCGGATGCGGGGGTAGTCGCCCCAGACATGGTCCGGCGCGACCGTCCGGCGCAGTTCGGACATGAAGGTGTTCGGTGAACGCCATCCCTTGAGGAGGTGCTGCCGCCAGTAGGGGCTCGCGAACAGGCGTGTGAGCGCGACGACCTGCGGGTAGATCGCAGCGTCGAACGTCTGCGTCGTGTCTGCTTCGTTTTCACGCCAGTAGGGACCGTGGAAGATCGCCATTCGCCGGTCGAAGGTGTCGTCGGGTATGCCGTCGAGTCGCCATCCGACGCAGATGCTGCGCGCGTCGCGGTGGGCGCGCATGACGGTGCCGCGGCCGTGGCGGCGGATGAGCCACCGGTGCCGGCGAGCTGCGTCGAGGATCTCTGGTTGCGCGGATAGGTCCGGCTGGTCGTGTGCCTCGCTGAGCCAGCGGCGGTGCCGGCGGCAGACCAGATGGTCGTGCAGCGCCCAGACCGTGACGGGGCGGCCATCGGCTGCGGCGGCGGTGCACGGCCGGCAGGCGACGTGCTCGTCACGGCTGTGTTGTGGTCGGGGCCGGTGCGTGACGTCGACGTGCGTCCGCTCGGCCGGGGCGCAGATCTGTGGCATCGCCAAGGCCAGCTGGGTCGCCGGCATGCCGCTGACGGCAACCACGACGGCGAATGGGATCTCGGCGTCCTTGCGGTGGCTGCCGGACAGCAGGGTCCGCAGCCCGGCGGGGTCGAGCCGGTTCGCTTCGGCGAGGCGGGTGAGGTAGCTGGTGATCGTTTCGTCGCGGACCGGTGCGACGTGACGCGGTAGTGGCCGCAGGTTCAGCGGCCAGTCCACCGGTTCAGGCGACGCCGTGGGCGGCGGACTGCGCGGCGTGGTCGACCGGGATGCTGTCGAGCAGTTTGCGGGTGATCTGTTCGGTGCCGTCGAGGATCGCGGTGAGCGCGGCGGCGCGGATCAGGTGGGACAGACTGCCGATCATGCCGCCGGTGCGCTGGTGCAGGTACTTGGTCAGCTTCGGCAGCGTCCCGGCCTCGTGACGGTGCAGCCGCAGCGCGGCCTCCAGGGCGGCCAGCAGGCTGGCCCACTCGTCGCGGCAGGTGAACGGACCGGTGTTGATCAGCACGCAACGGCCGGCGATCTGTTTGCCGCGGACGCCGGTGAACAGGCCGGACCGTTCGACGTTGATGCCGGCATAGACGAACGTCGCCGGAAGATGCTCGGTGAAGTACTTCAGGTGGTCGGACATGTCCTCACCAGCGCTGGTGGCCAGGTTCAGGTTGTGGATCTCGTCGACCAGCACGAGGTCGACCCGCGCGTCAATGAGGACCTGGCAGACGGCGTCGGCGATGTCGGTGGTGTTCTGCCCGCGGCGGACCGCCGGCAGGCCGAGGAAGCGGGCGAACTCCATCGCCAGCTTGCGCGGTGACCCTTTTGGCGGCGTGGTCACGTAGACGACCGGGATGCGGTCGTGACCGGGATGTCGTTCCTGGACCATCAGTTCGTGGGTGCGGCCCAGTTGCTTCAAGGCGGTGCTCTTGCCGGTGGTCTGCAGCCCGGACACGATCAGCCCGCGGCGGGCTGAGATCTCACGGCGGTTCAGGAACGTCAGCAACCGGCCCTGCCGGGCGACCTCCCGGACGGTCGAGGTCGCGACGACGACCATCTCGGAGTGGTAGTTGATCCGCGCCTCGTCATAGCGGGCTCGTGCCTCGTCGGTGAGTTGTTGCCACTGCTCGTCAGGTAGCGGCGAGAAGGTCGCCGGTGGCGAGTCGGCGAAACGGCGCCACCCGCTCAGCGTCATCGTCGGCTCACGCCGGTCGGCATCAAGCAGGTCGTCGTCCATGGGCGTTCACCACCACTTCTTCGCCTCCTCACGGGCGTCGAAGACCGCCAGCGGGATCACCGCGGCCAGCCGGTCCTCCTCATCAGCACCGTTGACATTGAGGATCTCGACCGGTTCGGGTTCGGGGTCTGCGACCGGGCGCGGCCAGTTCGGCTCGGTCGTGGCGCGGGTGCGGGCAGCGACCCGCCGGTCCCTCTTCGTCTTGGTCGGCTTTGTCGCCGGCGCTGCTGCCGGCTCTCGGGCGGGGCCTTGTTCGGCCTTGTCCAACAAGGCCTCGACGGCGCCGGCGATCTCGATCTCGGTGACCGGGTCGCTGCCGCGGCGGGACAGGATCTCCCGGGCCTGGCTCCACGCAGCCTCACCGAACGGCGTCGGGGTGTTGCGCAGATGCGTCCAGGCGACGGTGATCCACCCGCCGTCGAGGTGGTTGCGGACCCAGACCCGGGTGACGTCGTAAGGGTCGTAGTGGATCTCCCAACGGCCCTTCTGCGCCGCGACGCCGGAGGACTGACCCCGGTGCGGGTTCAGCGCCGCGCAGTCGTAGGTCCGCCGGTTCATCTTTATGCCATAGGCGCTGATGACCCGCCAGGTCACCGGCAGCAGCTCGATGTAGTCCTCGGCGGACAGCGGGACCGGGACGAAACCGGTGACCTCGAGCAGCGCGGCGTACTGCTCGTTCGGCGTCAACACCGCCCCCGGGCTGAGCGGGTGCCGCAGCCCGTCGTGCGGGCGGTTCTGCCAGCACGCGACGATCCACTCATCGAGCAGATCCTGCAACTCGACGATAGACCAGACCGCGGCCTTCTCGGCGTTCTTCCCGCGCCGGTCGACGCTGCGCCCGACATAGCCGGCGACGTACTGAGCGAACATCGACGCGATCGAGGCGAAGGTCCGCTCCACCGTCCCCTTCTCCCAGGGGGAAGCTTCGTGGGTGGGCTGGAAGTTCACCCCCATCGCCAGACAGGCCGCCCGAAACGGGTCGTTCACGAATCTCTCGGCGGCCGTATCCAGCGGCTGTGAGCACCAACCCGAGCGGCGCCGACACAGGCTAAGCACTCGGTATAGCACAGCCCATTGCAACCGGGCGGCCAGCAGCCTGCAACCGCCGGTGGCCGTGCGGGCAAGGTGCGGCCAGAGCGGGCGCACGATCGGGCAAGGTGTGCTGACCGATCCAGCGCCGCCGGACGGGTTCAAACTCACTACCCGCCGGGTCGTTTGGGCCGCTAGCGCCGCCGAGCGGTTCGTCTGGACGGCAGTGTCATTCACCGCGCTCTCGTTGGTCCCGCCGTTCTCCTCGGCAAACACCGCCAGGATCATCGCTCTCCTCGGAGTACATCTCATCGCTGCGACGGTCATGATCCCCACCCTGGCGCAGGGCCTCCGCAGCCGGACCCGTTGAGTTCGGCTACTAAGACGGCCTGGACGCTGGCCTTCTCGACCGATGACTTCCATGCAGGTATGAAGTCGTAGTGCTAGCAGCCGCTCCCAGGGGCGCACCAACATTACGAGGAAGACGAAGCATGGCTACGTTCGTGACCACCGGACCCGGCGGCCGCGCCGGGTACGAACCAACTGCACAAGCTGTCGGCAATGCGTGATCGACGACCCCGGAAGAGCGACGGAGTCGGACGCGAGGTCTCGCCGCCGACCATCAGGCCGGTCCTCGTGGCCGAGTTGCTCGCCGAGGGCGAGCGGATGCCGGTCTACGTGCACGTCATCGACCATCCCCACGCGCGCGTGCTCGTCGACACTGGCTTGACGGCGCTGCACCCGGCGGTGGCCGACCTCGATCCCCGCCCGATTCCCCTGAACACCCAGGCCGACTTCGACGTGGCCAGCATCGATGTCGTCGTCAACACCCATCTGCACTTCGACCACCGCGGCGGCAACCACCTCTTCGCCGGCAGGCCGACCTACGTCCAGCGCCGGGAGCTCGACGACGCGCGCAGCAAGGACGACTACACCATCCGCGAATGGGTCGAAGCGCCCGGCGTTCAGTACGTCCCCGTCGACGGCGAGCTCGAGATACTTCCGGGACTCCGGCTCGTCCCGGCACCAGGCCACACACCAGGCCACACACCAGGCTCACAGGTGATCGTCGTCGAAACGGGCGGGCGTCCGGTCGTCATCGCCGGGGACACGGCGGTCTCCTTCAACGATCTGGACGAGCCCCGCACCAAAGGCCAGCGGCTGGTGCGCGGGCTCGACCCCGAACTGGTCTGGCTTTCGCACGAACAACAGCCATGGCGACCGCAGGTCGGCCAGCACCTCTGAGGCGAGAAAGCGAGCCAGACTGTCCGGGAGACGACGGTTCTGTGGGTCGTCGCAGTCTTGATCACTCGAGCTCCAGATAGGCCGGGCCCGTCGAGGTCATCCAGACGGACCGCTGGGCAGGCGCACCATTTCCCTACGAAGGAGTCGCTGCTGGCCGCGGTGACGGAACAGCGCGACCGGATCAACGGCGAGCTGTTCTTCGCCGGCTTCGACGCCTCCGCGGACGGCCTAGGCTACTTCCCCGGCCTCGTGCGCGTCATCCAGCACAACGCCTCGACCCCGGCGCCCTCGGTCTGTTCGCGATGCTGTCGGTCGAGGCATCCAACGCCAATCACCCAGCACACCGCTACTTCACCGACCGGTACACCTGGCTGCGGCGAGACACCAGATTCTGCACGAGGTCGCCGGACGCGGGCTGATTCGCCCTGCGGTGGATACCACCGACCTGGAATGAGGCATTATCGCGCTCATCGACGGCCTCCAGACCCAGTGGCTGCTCGACCCCGCCAGCGTCGACGTGGCCGCACGACTCCAACACAGACTCCACGAATTGTCATCCGTCAACCACCGAAGGAGCGTGAATGTCCGACCACACCACCCCCCGACCAACTGCGGGAGACCCAGGCGAGCCGCGGACGGACGCCGTGATCCCGACCGATGCCGGCGTGACCGAGCGTGTCGAGGCGCTGCTGGCAGACATGACGGTGGCCGAGAAGGCGGCGCAGCTGACCCAGTACTTCTACTTCAACCTGCCGCCATCGAAGGAGATCGAGGCGACGCTGCGCACCGACTTCGGCAAGCAGCCAGCGATGGTCGAGGCGGAGCTGGCTGCGGGAAGGGTCGGCTCGCTGTTGTTCGTCACCGACCCGGCGGAGGTGAACCGGCTCCAGCGGTTGGCGATCGAGGGGAACCCGCACCAGATCCCCGCCCTGTTCGGGTTCGACGTGATCCACGGGCTGCGGACGATCATGCCGGTCCCGATCGCGATGGCCGCCTCGTGGGATCCCGCGGTGATTGAGCAGGGCCAGGCCGTGGCGGCCCGGGAGGCGCGGGCGGTGGGGATCCACTGGGCGTTCGCGCCGATGGTCGACATCGCCCGGGATCCGCGCTGGGGGCGGATCATCGAAGGCGCCGGTGAGGACCCGTACCTGGTCAGTGCGGTCGCGGTCGCCCAGGTCCGCGGCCTCCAGGGCGACGCGCTCGGCGCCCCGGACCGGATCATCGCCGGCCCGAAGCACTTCGCCGGCTACGGCGCGGCGCTCGGTGGCCGGGATTACGACGAGGTCAACTTGTCGGACTCGGAGTTGTGGAACGTCTACCTGCCTCCGTTCCGGGCGGCCGTGGAGGCCGGCGCCGGGAACATCATGACCGCCTACATGGACCTCAACGGCATCCCCGCCACCGGCAACGCCTGGCTGTTGGAAGACGTGCTGCGCGAGCTGTGGGGCTTCGACGGCTTCGTGGTCAGCGACGCCCAGGCGGTGCACAATCTGCGCACGCATGGGTTCGCCGCGGACCTGACCGACGCCGGGGCGCGGGCGGTCTCGGTCGGGATCGACCTGGAGATGGCCATCCACGACCCGGCCTACGCCCACCTACCCGAAGCGGTCGAGGCCGGCCTGGTCGACGAGCACACCCTCAACGCCTCCACGCGCCGGGTGCTGACCGCCAAGGTCAGGATGGGTCTGTTCGACGACCCGTACGTGGACGAGGACCGGGCCCGGGAGATGCTGGCCGACCCGGCCCATCGCGACGTTGCGCGGACGGCGGCGCAGCGCTCGGCAGTGCTGCTGTGCAACCAGGGTGACCTGCTGCCGCTGACCAGCCCCGGGTCGATCGCGGTGATTGGACCGCTGGCCGACTCGCGGCGCGACACAATCGGCCCCTGGGTGTTCGACTATGACTCCTCGGAGACCGTGACGGTCCTGCAGGGCATCCATGACCGCGCCGGCGAGCACGTGCGGGTCGAGTTCGCAGCAGGGATCCGGTCGGCGCAGCGGACCTTCCCGTCGATGTTTGACATGTGGGGCGACAACGCGCCTGTCGACCCGGCCGACTTCGACGACGCCGGCGAGCTCGACCGCGCGGTCAGCGTGGCCCGCGACGCAGACGTGGCGGTAGTCGTGCTTGGTGAGTGGCAGAACATGATCGGCGAAGCCGCCTCCGGTCCAGCCTCGAGCTGCCCGGGGCGCAACTCGCCCTGCTGCAGGCCGTCGTAGCCACCGGCACCCCGGTGGTGCTGCTGGTGATGAGCGGCCGACCGCTGGACCTGCGATGGGCCGCGGAGAACGTGCCGGCCATCTTGGACATCTGGTACCCCGGCACGCAGGGCGGCACAGCGGTCGCGGACCTGCTGTTCGGTGACGTCGCGCCAGGTGGGAAGCTGCCGTTCACCTGGCTCCGCACCGTCGGCCAGCTGCCGATGATCTACAGCCACACCATCTCCCACGAACCCGACAACCAGAGCCGCCGCTACTGGGACGAGCAGAGCCACCCGCTGTTCCCGTTCGGCTACGGCCTGTCCTACGGCCGGTTCACCTACACCGACCTGGCCCTGGACCGCGACACCATCCGGGCCGGCGACACCGTCACCGTGTCGGTCACGGTCACCAACAGCGGCTCACGCACCGCCGACGAGGTCGCCCAGCTCTACATTCACCAGCGGCACGGCTCCGCCTCCCGCCCGGTGCGGGAGCTCAAGGGCTTCCAGCGGCTCACCCTCACCGCCGGCGAGTCCCAGACCGTCCAGTTTCCGCTCGGCCCGAACGAGCTCCGTTACTGGAACGCCGCCACCCGCGACTGGGTCATCGACCACACCATCATCGATGCCTACGTCGGCGGCGACTCCACCGCCACCGAGACCACCAGCTTCACCGTTCGGCGCTGACAGACCCCGTGTAGCCCACAGACCGGCCCCGACAACCGGAAGGGAGTGGCGGGCGCATCAACGGCGCCCGTCCACCAACCCCGCGGTTACTGCTCGATCCACGCCACTGCTCGACCCACTGAAGCCAGGACCGCTCTGATCGCCTCGTCCTCGACCACCGCGCCGCCGGCCTCGCTCACCGCCCGGCTGGCCCGCACCCCGTCCGTTGTCGCGGTGGCGCTGCTGTTCGCCGTCAACGCGCTGATCATCGGCGGATACGGCGGCGCCCTGCCCTCCATCCGAGAGCCGCTCGACCTCACCGCGACCCACATCGCAGTCCTGCTGTTCACCGCCGGCCTGGCGGGCATCGTCGCCAAGCAGATCGGCGGACGGCTCGCCGACGCCCTCGGCGCCCGCCACGTTGCCCTGGTCGGCTTGGCGCTGCTCGTCGCCGCCGTGACCACGTTCGCGCCCGGCAACGCCTTCCCGGTCGCGGTCGTGGCCGCGGTGCTGATCGGGCTCGGCAACCGCCGCCATGCCGACCAACCAACATCACGATCACCCCCGGCTGCACCCGGGGTGAGGAAGGGCACACTGTTTCCGATGCTGTTTTCGGCAGGCAGTACCGGCCGGGACTGCGGATTGCTGACGAGTGGGGTCAGGTGGCAGCGCTATTTCAGTGCTTTGTGTGCGCGGAGTGCGACGCTGAGCCGCAGGCGTGTGTCATGGTCGTCGAGGGAAACGCCGAGGATTTGCTCGATGCGTTCGATGCGGTAGTACAGCGTGCGTCGTTGAATGTATAGGATGCTGGCTGCTTCGGTCTTGTTGTTGTCGTGTTTGAGCAATGCTTCCAGCGTCGGAAGCAGGGTGTTGTCCCTCGCGCTGTCGTAGGTCAGGAGTGCGCCTAGTTCGTCCTCGACGAACGCCGCGAGTTCCGGCCCTGTGGACAGGGGAACGAGGAGGCGCAGAATGCCGAGCTTGTCGAAGAATTGGCATGGTTGGTGGGCGGATAGGGCAGCCCGTGCCTGGCGGATAGCGGCTGGGAGGGCGTCCGCGTCGACGATCTTGCTCAGGCCGATCGTTCGCGTGGGGTCACTGAGTGTCTTGACGACCAGCCCGAGGGATCGCTCTGCGCGCAGGCCGATTACGGATAGCAGCGCCTCGCCGATGTCGGCATTGACTGCGGTGATGTGCTGACGGGCGAAGGCCGCGCCGATTTCGCGTTCGAGGTCGGTGGGGGTGGCTTTGCTGCTGCTGGTGAGGGCGACGATGTAGCGGCTGCCACGCAGATCCTTGCCGATCCGTAAGGCGCGGTCGACGAAGCCGGGTCCGGAGAGGTCGCCGAGCATGAGCCGGTTGATGAGGATGCCTTGGTGGTGGGCACTGCGTGCGCCGCTAACCCTCTCGTTGAGAAGGCTGATCGCGATGGCGGAGGCGCCTTGCTCGAGCGCGATCTGGTCGAGGTGGTTGTCCAGTGCGGCGGCGGGTGTGTGCAGCCAACCCCAGGTTGAGCCTTGCACGACGATCGGTAGGCGGCGGCACGCGTCAGCTCCGCGCCAGGCCGGTTCGTGGATCTGCTGGCATCGCGCATGCGCGGCCCAGTCGGTGAGCAGATCGCGGGACTGTTCAGTTTCGCCGTAGTAGGCGCGCACCTCGTGACCGGCGGATTCGAGTACCACGGCCGCGCCGATGTGCCGGGCGAGCTCACGCACCAGTGTGATGTGGTCGGCTCCGCTGAGCAGCTGTTCGGTAAGGAAGCGGTTGACTTCGGCTGCGCGGGCGAATTCTTGCAGCGTGTGGTCGGTGAGCTGCTCGAGCACCTGTGCCGAGGCTTCGACGAACGGGATCTCGCGACGTAGCCCGATCAGCGGCAATTGTCGCTTATCGGCCTCTTTGATCACGGCGTTGGGCAGCTCGGTGAACACCCTTCCCTCGAGTTCGATCGCCAACGCAGCGACACCCGCCTCGGCCAGCGACGCCACGTAGGCCCGCTGGTCGGCGGGTGTGGAGCCGACGCCTTGCCCGGCGGTGAGCAGGAACTCGCCGCCGGAGAGAAACCTCGCGATGTCGCGGATCTCGCCGGCATGCACCCAGCGAACCGGATGGTCCAAGCTGGCCTCGCCGGCCGCCACGAAGGCGCGTGCGCGCTGAAAGATCTCCAGTTGGAGCACCGAAGCGACGGTCGTCCGCCGGGCTCCGGTCAGCACGGACGGGGGCATAGGACTTCGCCGTTCTGCCACGGTGTAACAGCAACAGGCCAAGTCTTGCACAGGTTGTGCGTTCACCCCTCCGTCGTGGGACACCGATACTCGAACCGTTGTGAGCAGGTTCGCGATCGGATGGGGCAAATGATGAAGGTTGCGTTGAAGAAGCCAGCGATCGGCAGCGTCGGCGCGCGGTCCAACCCGCCCGAGATTGTCGACGCGGTGGCCAAGGTGATCGCGGATGTGCGTGCGGAGGGCGACGCGGCGGTCGCCCGGTATTCAACCCAGTTCGATAAGTGGTCCCCCCCGTCGTTCCGCCTCTCGCCTGAGCAGGTGCACTCGATCGTGCAGTCGCTGCCGGACACGGTGATCGAGGACCTGTCCTTTGCGCAGCGCCAGGTCCGGAACTTCGCCGAGGCTCAGCGCGCGTCGCTTGCCGACTTCGAGGTCGAGACGCTGCCGGGTGTGTTCTTGGGCCAGCGCAACGTCCCGATCTCCGACGTCGGCGCGTACGTGCCCGGTGGGCGCTTCCCGTTGACCGCCTCGGCGCACATGACGGTGGTGACGGCGAAGGTAGCCGGCTCAGCGCGCGTGGCCGCGACGACTCCGCCGGATTCGGGTAGTCCGCCGCCGATCAGCGTCGCGGCGATGAACCTCGCCGGCGCGGATGAGATCTACGTGCTGGGGGGTATCCAGGCAGTGGCCGCGCTGGCCATCGGCACCGAATCGATCGCGCCGGTCCATCTGATCGCTGGCCCGGGCAACGCGTACGTGGCCGAGGCAAAGCGTCAACTGTTCGGCGAGATCGGCATCGATCTGTTCGCCGGCCCAACCGAGGTGCTCATCGTCGCTGACGACACCGCGGACCCATACACCATCGCCGTGGACCTCCTTAGCCAGGCCGAACACGGACCGGACTCGCCGGTGGTGCTGGTCACCACATCAGAGCAGGTCGGACGGCGCGCGATCACCCTCGTCGATGAGCTACTTGAGGGTCTGTCGACGGCGCCGACCGCCTCCGTGGCGTGGCGCGACTACGGCGAGGTGTGGCTCGTCGACGACCTGGCCGAGGCGTATGCGCTGGCCGACGAGTATGCCTCGGAGCACGTTGAGGTGCTGACCGCCAATCCGCGCGAGGCGCTCGACGCCATGACGAATTACGGCGCGCTGTTCCTCGGTGAGCTCACCTGCGTGCCCTACGGGGACAAGGTGATCGGCACCAACCACGTGCTGCCCACCCTCGGTGCCGCCCGGTACACCGGAGGTCTGTGGGTCGGCAAGTACCTCAAGACGGTGACCTATCAAGAGATTCGGGACCAGGCGTCCAGCGCGCTGCTCGGCGAAGTCTGTGGCCGAGCCTCGCGGCTGGAAAAGTTCGAGGGCCACGCGCGCGCCGGGGACCTGCGCGCGGCACGCTTCGGTGGCCGGTCATTCGACTGGATCGACCCGGCCCAGCTGCCGGAGTCAACCGTCGGCCGCTGACGCCGGGTCGCCCACCCGGATAAGAACGCGGCGGGCGGCGACGCCCGCGCTCCGGCGGCCAACCGGCAGTCGCGCAGAGGCGCGAGTTCGCGATGTTGGTCACGGCCACCCGGAACGTAGCTAGCGCAGGACGGCCAGCCGGCCGCGCCCAATAACCCCCATGCTCCCGCGCGAGAGAAGGCCCAAGCCATGAGCAACTCCACCGCCGGACCGGTCTGGAGCCGACGACGGTTCCTGACGGTCTCCGCGTCCGGTCTCGCGGGCCTGGGCGCGGCCAGCGTGCTGGCCAGCTGCTCGAAGGGAACCTCGGCCGTCGCCACGCCCGCTGCGGCCGGACCGCCACGACGCGGCGGGACGCTGCGCTTCGGCGCCTCCGGCGGCGGCTCCACGGACACCCTCGACGCGCACCTACCGCTGACCAACACCGACAACGCCCGCATGGCCATGCTCTACGACCAGCTGGTCCGCCTGGACAACGCCGGCAAGCCGGAGTTCGTCCTGGCCGAGTCGATCACCCCGAATGCGACGGCCACCGAGTGGACCGTCAAGATCCATCCTGGCGTGCTGTGCCACAGCGGCAAGAAGTTTACCGCCGACGACGTCTTGTACAGCATTCGGCGCATGTTCGCGGTCAAGAGCGCCGGCGCGTCGGCGATCGGGAACATCGACCTGACCGGGTCCAAAGTGCTCGACACGACGACAGTGCTGATCAAATACAAGCAGCCGTACTCGCAGCTGATCCAGGGCCTGACCAACTACGCGTGCAACATGGTCCCGCGCGGCTACAACCCCCAGAAGCCGGACGGGACCGGCCCGTTCAAGTACCAAAGCTTCACCCCCGGCATCGGCAGCACCTTCGTGCGCAACGAGCACTACTGGCAAGACGGGCTTCCCTACCTCGACGCCATTGTCACGACCAACATCAACGACGAGACGTCGCAGATCACCGGGCTGCAGGCGGGGCAACTGGACGTTATCAACTTCCTGTCGGCGAGCGCGATCCCGGTGCTCAGGGCGACCAACTTCAGGACCGTCATCTCCAATACCGGCAGCTTCGGCCCGTTCACCTTGCGGGTGGACACCGCACCGTTCCGTGACGTGCGGGTGCGTCAGGCGCTGCGCCTAGTCGTGGATCGCCCGCAGATGCTCAAGCAGGTCTTTGCCGGGCGTGGCACGATCGGCAACGACGTCTTCGGCATCACCGACCCGCTGTTCCCGACCGACCTCCCGCAACGGGTTCAGGACATTCCGCAGGCCAAGTTCTTGCTCAAGGCGGCCGGGCATCCGGATCTCAACCTCCAGCTCATCACCACCGACAATGCCCCCGGCCAGGTCAACGCGGCGTCGGTGTTCGCCTCACAGGCCAAGGCGGCGGGCGTCCGCGTGACGATCGTCAAGCAGGACCCGACCCAGTACTTCGCGACCTCCTACCTCAAGGTGCCGTTCTCCCAGGATTACGACCCGACGAACCCGTACCTGATCGGCGTGAGTCAATGGACGGCCGGCCTGAACGCCCCGTACAACCCGACGTACTTCAACGACCCCACCTACCTCGCGCTGTACCGCCAGGCCAACGCAACCCCCGACACCGCCAAGCAACGCGAGATCATCCGCGAGATGGCGCACATCGACTACACCAGCGGCGGCAACATCATCCCCTACTTCTTCCCGACCATCGACGGATGCGCTGCCAAACTGCAGGGCGTCGAGGAGTCCGCGACCGGGCTCAGCCCGGGCGGCTTCTACTTCAAGAAGTTCTGGTTCAGCAGCTGACCACCGCCGAGACCCTTGACGAGGTAGCAGATGACGACACAACTCGTGGAAGCGCTGGCGCCCAACCAGCCGGTGCCGCCGCAGGAGACCACGACCAGCCACCACCCCATCCGGTCGATGCTGTGGCGGCGTGGGCTGTTCGGCCTGTTATGCGTGTTCCTGGTGACGGTGATCGTGTATTTCGCGACGCTGGTGCTCCCCGGCGACGCAGCCACGGCGATTCTTGGTAACCAGGCGACCCCGCAGCGGTTGGCGGCGCTGCGCCACCAGCTCGGTCTAGACCGTTCTGCGGTGTCGGGGTACTGGCTGTGGCTCAGCCACGCGTTGCGCGGCGATTTCGGCACGTCGCTGACCCAGCAGGTTTCTGTTGTCAGCGCCGAGGCCCCGCGGGTGGCGAACTCCGCGGTGCTGGTGGTGTGTGCTTCGGTGATCTCCACGGTGCTCGGCATCGCATTGGGGGCGGTGGCGGCCGCCCGCCGGGACAAGGTAGTCGACCATGCGATGTCGGTGTCCGCCCTGGTCGCCGCCGCGCTGCCGGAGTTCATCGTCGGCGTGCTGGTCGTGCTTGTGCTCGTGGTGCAGCTGCCGACCGGGCTGCCCGCGTTGTCGATCCTCCCGCCCGGGCACAGCATCCTTTCCGAGCCGATCAAGCTGGTGTTGCCGGTCGTCACGCTCACGATCGTGACGACGCCCTACGTATTCCGGATGACCCGCGCGGCGGTGATCGACGCCCTCGCCAGCGACTACGCCGAAGTCGCCCTGCTCAAGGGCGCGTCGACCCGGCGGCTGATCTTCCGGCACGCGCTGCCCAACGCGCTGGCCCCGATCGTGCAGGTGGTCGGCCTGAACCTGCTCTACCTGGCCGGCGGCATCGTCTTGGTGGAGACCGTTTTCCAGTACCCCGGCGTCGGGCTCGGTCTGGTCAACGCGGTCACCAACCGCGACGTGCCGGTCCTGCAGTTCCTCGTCGTGATCCTGTCCCTGTTCTACGTGGCGCTGAACGTGCTGACCGACGTCGCGGTGCTGCTGGTCACGCCCCGCAAGAGATACCCGAGGTGAGCTCATGACCGCGATCACCGAAACCGTCATCGCTCCGGCCGCGGCGCCGGCCCGCCGCAAGGGTGCGCTGCGCCGGGTCACCGGCGCGGCGCTGCGCACCGGCCGTGGCCGGGTGGGGCTGGCCATCACCCTGCTCGTCGTCGGCATCGCCGTGATCGGCCCGTTCGTTGAGCCGCACTCGCCGACCGCGTTCACCACCTTGCCGTACGCGACGCCGGGCGCCGGCAACGGGCTGCTCGGCGGCGATGTGCTCGGCCGGGACGTGCTCAGCCGGCTGCTCGACGGCGGGTACTTCCTGCTGTTCCTGGCCGCGCTGGCCACCGTCCTCGGAGTCGCCGTCGGTGCCGCGGTCGGCATCGTGGCTGCCTACCGGCAGAGGTTCGTGGGCGGGCTGTGCATGCGCATTGTGGACATCCTGCTCTCGATCCCGCAGATGGTGTTCGTGCTGCTGATCATCAGCGTGATCAGCGCGAAGAGCTGGATCCTGGTCCTGGCCGTGGCCGCGGTGCAGGCACCCCAAGTCGCGCGGGTCATCTACGCGGCCAGCCAGGATGTCTGCGAGCGCGATTTCGTCAAGGCGGTGGCCTTATGGGGCGTCCCGCCCCGCCGGGTCATCCTGCGCCAGGTGCTGCCCAACTTGATCACTCCGCTTACCGTGGAAACCGGGCTGCGGCTCAGCTTCTCGATCATCCTGATCTCCGGGTTGAACTTCCTGGGTTTCGGCGTCCAGCCGCCGGCCGCATCCTGGGGTGTGATGATCAACGAAAATCGGCTCGGCCTGGTCGTCAACCCCTGGGGCGTTCTCGCGCCGGCCATCCTGCTCGGTCTGCTCGCCGTCGGCACCAACATCTTCGCCGACTCGATCGCCCGCGCCAACGCCGGAGAAGGCGGCGCGACAGCCCATGGAGAATCAGCATGACAACCACATCGTCCCTGGAGACCACCGCGGGCACCGGCACCGGCTTGATGGTTCGGGATCTGACCGTGCAGACCCGGGTCAGCCGGGTTCCGATCATCGAGGATGTCAGCTTCGACGTTGCCGCCGGGCAGATCCTCGGCGTGGTCGGGGAATCCGGATCGGGCAAGTCCACGGTGGGTGTCGCCCTACTCGGGCTGGCCCGCCGCGGACTGGTCATCTCCGGTGGTTCGGTGCGGGTGGCCGGGCGCGAGGTCCTCGGCCTCGGCCAGAACACGCTGCGCACCTTGCGCGGCCGCCAAATCTCCTACGTGCCGCAGGACCCGACCAGCGGCTTGAACCCCGCGATGCGCGTCGGCACCCAGCTGCGGGAGGTCCTCGAGATCCACTCAGGTGTCCTGCAGCCCGGCGAGCACCCGGCTGACCGGCTCGGCACCGTGCTGACCGAGGTCGACCTGCCGGCGAGCGAACGGATCCTGCGCAGCTACCCACACCAGCTCTCCGGCGGCCAGCAACAGCGCGTTGGCATCGCCATGGCGATCATCGCCCGGCCGGCGCTGGTGGTATTCGACGAACCGACCACCGGCCTGGACGTGACTACCCAGAAGCGGGTGCTGCAGACGATCCGGGAGCTGACCGACCGGCACCAGATGATGTCGGTGTACGTCAGCCACGATCTCGCGGTGGTGGCCGACATCGCCGACCGCACCGCGGTGATGTACGCCGGGCGGCTGGTGGAACTAGCCCCGACCCGGACGCTGTTCACCGCGGCCAGCCACCCCTACACCGACCGGCTCATCGCGGCCGCGCCCTCGGCGGCGCGGGCCGAAGTGCTAATCGGCATCCCCGGCCGCCCGCCCCGCCCCGGCGCGTGGCCGGTGGGCTGCGCCTTCGCCGACCGCTGCCCGCGGGTGCAAGACGACTGCAGGGCGGGGCCGATACCCCTGATCCCACAAAGCCCCGACCATGCCGCCCGCTGCCTGCACCCACTCACCGCCGCAGCGACCCGCCGGCTCAACCAGCCGGTCCCCGACCTGCCGCCGATCAGCCGAACCGGCCTGTCGGCCCGCGAGCTCCGGGTGTCCTACGGCCCCACCCGAGTGCTGCACGACATCAGCTTCGACGCTCCCGCAGGACAGTGCACCGCGGTCGTCGGCGAATCGGGATCAGGCAAGACCACGCTGTCCCGCTCGCTGGCCGGGCTACACGAACAATGGACCGGCGAGGTGTACTTCGACGGGCAACGCCTCGACCCCGTCCCGGCCCGGCGCAGCCGCGAACAGCGGCGCAACATCCAGTACATATTCCAGAACCCGTTCGGATCGCTCAACCCGCGCATGTCGGTCGCCGAAAACCTCGACGAGCCGCTGCGCTACTTCACCCGGCTGTCCCGCAAACAGCGGCACGCTAAGATCCTCGAAACCCTCGACAGCGTCGCGCTGTCGGCCAAGTACCTCAACCAGATGCCCGACCAGCTCTCCGGCGGTGAGCGGCAACGCGTCGCCGTGGGACGCTCACTGACCACCGACCCGGAGCTGTTGATCTGCGATGAGATCACCTCCGCCCTCGACGTGTCCGTGCAGGCGCTGCTCGTCGAGCAACTGCGCCAGCTGCAGCAGCAACGCCACCTCAGCCTGCTGTTCGTGACCCACAACCTCGCCGTGGTCCGCTCGATCGCGCAGCACGTGGTCGTCCTGTCCGCCGGGCGGATCGTCGAAAGCGGACCGGTCAACGAGGTGCTCACCCGACCCCGGCACGCCTACACTCAGCAGCTGCTGAGCGACCTGCCCGACATCGAACACGCCCGCGCCGCCGCCGGCGCCGGCAACCCGAGCTGACCTTGCAACGCCGAACAGCGAGACATCATCAAACGGACCGGTAGCCAAACCCTCACCCGGACGCATCTGAGACAGCCGCCCGTGATCGGCGCCGGCCCACCTGCTCCTCGCGTTCCCTCACCACGGGCCGTGAACCGTCCGATCACCCTCTAGAAGACAGGAAAGCCGATGTCCCAGCCGTTCGGCGCCGACAACCCCTCGGTGCTCACGACCCCGATCGACGAAATCGACGCCGACATCGTCATCATCGGCTCAGGCATGGGAGGCGGCACGCTCGCCTTCGCCCTGCGGAACGGCGGCGCCCGCGTACTGATCATCGAAGCAGGTGACTTTCTTCCCCGCGAGATCCACAACTGGCTTCCTCGGGCCGTGCACATCGAGAATCGATACAAGAATTCCGACACCTGGTACGACTCGGCAGGCAACGGGTTCGTTCCGGGCAACTACCACTACGTCGGCGGAAGCACCAAGCTCTACGGGGCGACCCTTCCCCGCTTCCGGGAACACGACTTCGGTGTGGTGGAGCATCCCGACGGACTCTCACCGGCGTGGCCCATCGACTACGACGACCTCGAGCCACACTACGGCGAGGCCGAACGCATGTTCTTTGTGCACGCCAACAACGGCGAGGACCCGTCCGAGCCATGGCGGAGCACCAACTTTCCCTTCCCCGCCGTCGGGTATGAGCCCACGATCGCCGCCTTCGCAGCAAGCGCCCGGGCCCAGGGACTGCACCCGTTCGGCCTGCCCCAGGCCATCGACCTGCGGGAAGGGGGGCGCTGTGTTCGCTGCGCGACGTGTGACTCCTTCCCCTGCATGGTCGACGCCAAGGGCGACGCCGACATCTCAGCCGTCCGACCGGCGTTGACCTGCCCGAACGTGCGGCTGCTCACCAACACCTGGGTCGACCACCTCGAGACAGACGGCGCCGGGCGCAACATCGTCGCCGCTCACGCGCGCCAAAACGGTCGGCCCGTCACCATCCGCGGCGGCCGATTCGTCGTCGCGACCGGAGCCGTGCAGACCGCGGCGCTGCTGCTGCGCTCGGCCTCGAACGCCCACCCCGACGGACTGGCCAACGGCTCCGACCAGGTCGGGCGCAACTACATGGCCCACGTGACCTCCTTCATGCTCGCCGTGAACCCGTTGCGACGCAACGAGGACATCTACCACAAGACCATGGGAATCAACGACTGGTACGCCGCTGGCCCGGACAACCACTATCCCCTGGGCAACGTGCAAGGCCTCGGCAAATTGCGCGGCGAGATGGTCAAGGCCGCGCGCAGCTGGATCCCGCTGCCTGTCCTGGACACGGTCGCCCAGCGCACCGTCGACCTTTTCTTGCAGACCGAGGACCTGCCGCTCGCCGAGAACCGGGTAACCCTCAACGACACCGGGCAGATCGTCCTCAACCGCCGCCCGACCAACCTGACCTCCCACCGTGAGTTGCTTCGACGGATGACCAAGGTGGCACACCGGGCCGGTTACCCGAAGGTGCTGCACCAGTTGCTGGACATCCAAGCAACGTCGCACCAGTGCGGCACCGCTCGCATGGGCGAGGACCCGTCGACCAGCGTGGTCGACCCGCTCTGCAAGGCACACGAACTGGACAACATGTGGATCGTGGACAGCGCGCCGTTCGTATCATCCGCCGCCGTCAACCCAGCGCTGACAATCGCCGCATTGGCGCTCAGGTTGGCGGCTTCAGGACAGCTCACCACCTGACAGCCCGGCTGGCCGAGCAGCCAGAGCACGCATCCACGCCGGGACAACAAGGAGACATCATGACCAAAGCGCTCTACCTCTACGGCGGCTGGCCTGGCCACCGCCCCTACGAAATCGCGGACTGGACCCGCGCGCTGGTCGGCGAGCTCGGCTTCGACCTCGACGAAACCCAGGACATCTTCCGCCTCGACGCGGACCTGACCGACTACGACCTGATCATCCTCGGCTGGAACAACGCGCTGACGACCGAAGATCTGTCCGACTCCCAAGAGCACAACCTGCTCTCCGCTGTACAGACCGGCACAGGCGTGGCCGCCTGGCACGGCGCCGCAGCCGCCTTCCGGGCCAGCCTGGCCTACCACCTGATGCTCGGCGGAGACTTTCTGGCCCATCCCGCCGGCGAGGGTGTGGAGCATCCCTACACCGTGCAGATCAGCGCACCCGAGCACCCCGTCTCCGCCGGCGTCGGCGACTTCGCCGTGGCCTCAGAGCAGTACTACATGCACTGCGATCCGAACAACATGGTCCTCGCAGAAACCACCTTCGACGGCAAACACCTCCCGTGGCTGGAAGGACGTCGATCACCGGCCAGCTGGGTACGGACATGGGGCTCTGGCCGCGTCTTCTACCACTCCGTCGGACACGCGCCCTGCGATCTGAAGGACGACAACGTGCGCCGCTTGACCAAGCAGGGGCTGGCCTGGGCTGCGCGGGACTCTGACTTGCCGCTTGGCATATGAGCAGACCGAACAGCGGTCCAAACGCGGACACCCGCCGGCAGGACAACCAGTCGGCAATGTGCATCGGCAAGCGCGGCCACTGCACAGCCCGTGTCTACCCGCTTGAGCTTCGGCTGCAGATACTTCTTGACACCTCCAGCAAGATCTGACTGTTGCGCCGACCGGGCACCGTGCCATCGGTCACCGGCGGCGCAGCGAACGAGAGGACAGACAGTGACTCAACTCACCGGTGGACAGATTGTGGCTCGGACGCTGAAGAACTACGGCGTCGACTACGTGGCCGGGATCCCCGGACACGGCATCTGGTCGCTGTTGGACGCATTCCTCGACGACGAATCCAGCATCCCCGTGATCCAGGTGTTCCACGAGCAGAGCGCGGTACACCTGGCCGACGGGTACTACCGCGTTGCCGGCAAGCCGATGGCCGCATTCACCTCGATCGGCGCGGGCGCCGCCAACACGATCCTTGGCCTGGCGACCGCCTACATGGACTCCACGAGTGTGCTCGTGCTCACCGGCGGCCCGCCCACGCACATGCGCGGCCACGGCCTGCTGCAGGAGCTCGACCGGTACACCGACAACGCGTTCCCGCAGGTCGCGGCCGCGGTGTCCAAGCGGCACTGGGCACCGACCCGCGTCGACGAACTGCCGTCCGTGCTGCATCGTGCGTTCAGCACCATGCTGACCGGTCGACCCGGCCCCGCGCACATCGAGGTGCCGATGGATGTCCAGGCTGAGGCCGCCGACGTCGCGCTACACGACCTCGTCAAGCGCCTGCCGGTCGGTGTCCCACAACCCGATCCGACGGCGGTCGAGCAGGCGGTCCGCGTGCTGCGCGAGGCGCGGCGACCGGTCATCGTCGTCGGCGGCGGTGCCATCACCTCCAACGCTGCGCAGAACGTGCTCGCCCTGGCGGAGGCGTGGCGGATCCCGGTCGTCACCACCTGGAACGGCAAGGGCGCCTTCCCGGAGGATCATGAGCTGTTCGCCGGTGCCGTCGGCCAGACGGGCACCCCGGTCGGCAACTCGATCGCGGCGCAGGCAGACGTGGTCGTCTCCGTCGGCTGCCGGTTCACCGACTGGTCGGCGTCGAGCTACGCGCAGGGCATCTCCTTCTCCATTCCGCCGGCAAAGCTGATCCACATCGACATCGACCCACACGAGATCGGCAAGAACTACCCGGCCGAGGTGGGCATCGTCGCGGACGCCAAGCCCGCCGTGGCTGCCATCACGGACTCCCTGCCGCCGGCCGCGCCGGACCGCAGCGACTACCTCACCGAGCTGGCCGCCCGCAAGGCGGACTGGGAGACCCAGCTCGCCAGCCGCCGCGACTCCGACCGTTTCCCGTTCACCTCGCAGCGGCCGCTCGGCGACCTGCGCCGGGTCATGAGCCGCGACGGCATCATCGTCGCCGGCTCCGGTAACCCGCAGGGAGCCGTCAAGCAGACCTTCCCGGTCTACCAGCCGCGCACGCACCTGACCTCCGGCGGCTTCTCCTCGATGGGATGGGCCGTGCCGGCGGCGATCGGCGCCAAGCTCGCTGCACCCGAGCGTCAGGTCGCATGCGTCCTCGGCGACGGTGACTTCTTGATGACCGCACAGGAGATCGGGGTCTGCGTCACAAACGACATCCCCGTGGTCTTTGTCGTCCAGGACAACTCCGGTTACATGTCGATCCGCGGCGGCCAGCGCAAGCAGACCAGCAGACACATCGCCACCGAGTTCAATCGACCCGACGGCACCCCCTACAGCCCCGACTTCAAGGCGCTGGGTAAGGCGTTCGGGCTCGAGTCCTTCCGCGTCGAGGAGCCTTCGGATCTGGAAGCGACCTACCGCAAAGCCTTCGAGTCCGCAGCGCCCGCGCTGGTCGAGGTACCCACCGACCGCAACGCCGCCGGGCCCTGGGTGCCCGGCTGGTGGGACTTCCCGATCCCCGCCTACATCCAAGACGAACGCCAGGACGAGTACTGGGCCACCCGACGCAAAGAACAGCACCTCTAACGCCAGCCCCAGCCGTCGTTTCCCGAAGGCATCCACATGTCCCGCACAGAGCACCCGCGCAACAACCCGACCCGCCAGGACTCCTCGACCGCGCGCGATGGCGGCGAGCCTCCAGCCGAACTTGCGATCCTCTTCCAGCCGATCACCCTGGGGAAGGTCCAAGTCAGAAACCGCATCGTCATGACCGGGCACGGCACCGGCCTGGCGCAGAACTTCCTGCCGACCGATGCGCACACCGCCTACTACCGAGAACGGGCCATCGGCGGCGCGGGTCTCATCGGGATGGCGTTCCCGCAGATCCACCCCACCTCGCAAGACGTCCCGGGAGAGCCGCACGCCTACGACCCCGCGATCATTCCCGGCCTGCGACGCATCACCGACGCCGTCCACGAGCACGGCGCCCGGATCGTCATGCAGCTGGGTCACGGCGGACGCCAGGGCCAGTCCACGTTCACCGACCAGGCGCTGTGGGGCCCGTCGAACATCCCGTGCCCGTTCAACCTCGAGATGCCCAAGGAGATGGAACTCGAGGACATCGACGCAATCATCGAAGGACACGTCCTGGGTGCGCGGCACGCCAAGCAGGGCGGTATGGACGGCGTCGAAATCCATTCCGGCTACGGCGGCTACCTGCTCGCGTCCTTCCTCTCCCACTACTCGAACTTCCGCGAGGACGAGTACGGGGGCTCGCTGGAGAACCGGATGCGGTTCGTCCTGCGGGTGATTCGTGCGGTGCGGGAGGAGGTCGGCCCGGACTACCTGATCGGGATCAACCTGCAGGGGCACGACTTCAGCCCCAACGGGCTGGAAGCACCCGACGCCCAGGACATCGCCAAGGCGATCGAAGCTACCGGCGGCATCGACTACATCTGCGTGAAGGCCGCCACCTACTTCGAGGCACACCAGAACGTCCCCGACATGCAACACCCAAAAAAGATCTGGGCGTCGCTGGCCGCGGCCGTCAAGGAGGTGGTATCCCTCCCAGTCATCGCGGTCGGCCGCATCAACGAGCCGCTCGATGCCGTTCAGGTCCTCGAGGACGGCCAGGCCGACATGGTGGCGATGACGCGCCAGCAGATCGCCGATCCGGAGACGGTCAACAAGATGCGTGCCGGTCGGGTCGATGAGATCCGCCGCTGCATTGGGTGCAACCAGGGCTGTATCGACCGGCTGTTCAAGATGACACACGCATCGTGCGTGCACAACCCGGCCGCCGGCTACGAGCTGGAACTGGGCATCGGCACCCTACAGATCGCCTCGCAACCTAGGCGGGTCGTCGTCGTCGGAGGCGGCCCCGCCGGTATGAAGGCAGCTGAGACTGCGGCGCGCCGGGGCCACGAGGTGAGCTTGATCGAGCGCCGCCGGGTGCTCGGCGGTCAGCTGCGGCTGGCCGCGTCGATCAAGGGACGCCAGGAGATTGCCGGCGTCTACACCCACATCGAAGGACAGTTACGCATCCTCGGCGTCGACGTGCGCCTCGGCACTGCGGCCACCGTCGACACGGTCATGGGCTTGCAGCCCGACAAGGTCATCGTGGCCACCGGGTCGGCACCCGGCCCCGACATCATCGGCAACATCGCACAGGGCATTCTCGACACACCCGGCCTCGATCAGAGCCACGTCCTTAACGTGTGGCACGTGCTGGAAGACAACGCTTCCATCGGACAGCGTGTGCTGATCGTCGACGACGGCGAGGGCGGCTGGAAGTCGATCGGCGTGGCGCTCGAGCTCGATGAGAAGGGCCACGACGTGCACGTCATCACACCGCTTCCCTACGTTGGCGCCAAGATCGGACCGTTCAGCCAGAACATGCTGATCCCTCGCATTTTCGCCTCGGGTATCACCACGCATGCATTCACCGCACTGCGAGAAGTGAACGACGCAACGGTGGTGCTCTCTGAGCGCGGTAAGCGGGTCATCCTCGACGACGTGGATACCGTCGTGCTTGCCGGGTGGCATCGGCCGGTCACCGACCTGTACTTCGAGCTGAAGCAGCGGAGTATGCCGGTCGAACGAATCGGCGACGCGGTCGCCTCCCGAACCATGATGCAGGCCGTACACGAGGGTGAAAGAGCCGCCCGCCGCCTCTGAGGTCGATCCATCGCCGATCCACCCACCCCCGCCTGGTCTTACGGCAATTTGGCGGCAGATGCTGCCCGCCGGGCCGGTACAGCCCCACGTCAGCCGCGGCCAACGCGTGCAGCACCCCGCCCCTGTTGTGCACAGTCTGCGTCTTGCCGGCCGCACCCGAGCTCCACAGACTGGAGCGTGACGCAACTCCAGGCGTCCGGCCGGCATAAGCGCTGTGCCGGTCCCGGCTGATCCAGGAGATCCCATCATGCCTTTTCGACGCACAGTGGCGGGTACTACTGAGGCGCTATCTCTCCGCGCGCATGACGAAGGGAAGCCCAGCCGGACGGCCACCGCGGAAGGCCCCGAGCCGTCGCCGCACTCGGAGCGCAACTCACCGAGCCAGCCCGGCGTACCCGCCCAACCAGCATCAGCTCCAGGATCGACCACCATGTCGTCGGAATCGGCGAGCGCAGCCAGCAAGACGAGCAGCCTGCCAGGCCTGCGCAGCCTCGATCACGTCGCCTTCACCGTGCCCGATCTTCGGGAGGCGATCGAGTTCTTCACCGATCACTTTGGCGCCACCGTGGTCTTCCACGACGGACCGTTTCGCGGTGATGGCACAGAGATGCGTGAGCGGCTCGACGTCGATCCGAGAGCGTCCTGCCGTCTCGCCATGCTCCGCCTCGGCGACACCACCAACCTCGAGCTGTTCCAATACACCGCGCCGGAACAGCGGACCACCCCACCACGCAACAGCGACATCGGCGGGCATCATTTAGCATTCTACGTAGACGACATTGATGACGCGCGCGACTACCTTGCGCAGGTCCCCGGCGTCCAGCTGATGAACGGGCCTAACGGCGTCGCAGCAGACTCGCCAGTCGCCGGGCAGCGCTGGTTCTATTTCACAACCCCCTGGGGCATGCACATGGAGGTAACCACCGACGGCCGAAACACTTTTTATGCCGGACTCCCGGGCGCCGGCATGGTCCCCCCTCGCGGACGAAGTGCTACAGCATGAGCACACTTCACAGCACCGCCCGCCCCAGGATCACGGCGCCCCGAGGTGCGATCGAATCACCCGTGCCGTAGGACCCCGGCCCAGCCGGAAAGACAACGCCGGCGCGTGCCGAGCGGCGGGCGCCTCAGGATCGTGTTGGGAGCGTCATGACCGACCGCCAGACCCACGCACAGCAGCCGCCGGCGACTGCCGTTGGCTACCGCTGGTGGCGGCGGCTGCTCAGCTTTGAGCAGCCTGCCGATCGTGCCGATCCGGACGATCAGAACGAGTGGGCGACCTACAGCCTGCCGTGGACCGCGGCCCGGCAGCTCTGGGCAATACCCTCCCGGCGCTGCGAGGGCACATGCCCAACCGGTTTCCTCTTCTCCGGTCCGAGCCCGGAGAGCCGTGAGCCTAACTTAATTTAATCCCGGATCCCGGCGATCGTCGGGTAGAACTCACCAAAATCGACGGACGCGTGCACGTCAACCGACCTGACCTGGGACGGCCAGCCAGACACAACAATTCCAGCACGGGACCTGCGGTCATGGCGACCCTGCGCAAACCTCGCGATCAGTGTGCACCGCCGTCACGGCGCTACCAACATCGCCGCCGCGGCGACGGGGCGCTGTTCAGCACCGCGCTGCCGCACCGGCTGCGCGACCTGCCCCGCACCCAGATCGGCATGACCAGCGCCCAGAAAACCCCCTGCCACGCCGCGTTCGACCCCCGCCGGTAACTTCACAGTCAGTTTCGTGAACCCGATGACCACAATTAGTGACTGTCCGGCATCTATCTATCTGATGCGTCAATGAATGATGATGATTTAACGATGGATGGGGTCGTTCACGAATCTCTGGGAGGTCGGATCCGGCGGCCGTGAGCACGAGACCGAGCGGCGCCGACACAGGCTGAGGAATCGGGATGGCACAGCCCATTGCAACCGGGGGGCCAGCCGCCTGCAACGCCCGGTGGCCTTGCGGGCAAGGTGCGGCGAGAGCGGGCGCACGATCGGGCAAGGTGTGCTGACCGATCCAGTGCCGCCGGACGGGTTCAGGCACGACGCGCCGGATCGTTTCGACCGCTCGCCCCGCTCTGCGAGGGGTAGGCGCACGAACGCGAGGCCGAACTGGTTACCGCGCTCGGGATCGAAGGGGGCTCGTCGAACGGTCGCAGGTTGACAGGTAGTCGCTACGACGCGCCTAGCTGGGCCGCAGAATGTCACACGGATTGCTGCCTGCCCGAGAGGATCATCCGATGGCCTTGTAGATCGCGCTGACGTATTCCGCGGACCGTTCCGAGCCGATGATGCCCGGCGCCATCTTGTTCATCACGTAGGAAATCGTCAGCGCGCGATCCAGATCCACGATCGTCATGGAACCGCCATAGCCGCCCCAAAAACAGATCCGCCCGTCCGGGATGTACCGCACCGAGGCCGGCTCGGGCAGCGCGTAGCCCATCCCCCAGCGCATCGGGATGCCGAGGACCAGGTCGACTCCGCGGGCCTGCTCGTTGAAAATCAGGTCAATCGTTTCCGGACGGAGAAGCCGATGCTCGCCCACCACTCCGCCGTTGGCCAGGCTCGACAGAATCGTACACAGCGAACGAGCGTTGCCGTGGCCGTTGACCGCGCCCAGCTCGGCACGACGCCACGCCGTGGAGTTCGCCTCCACCGCCGGGAACAGCGGGGCGGTGAACGTCCTGATCATGATGCTCTGTGGATCAATCTCACCGAACTCCGGCGGCGGAGGCGGCACCACCTCGGCGGCGCGGTCCTGGTCGGCCGCCCGAAGTCCGATCTGGAAGTCAGCAGAAAGCGGCTCGGCGATCTCGCTCCGCACGAAGTCGGTCAGCGACGCCCCGGTCACACGGCGCACCAGCTCGCCGAGCAGGTGCCCGTAGTTGTTCGCGTGGTACCCGGACGCGGTGCCGGGCTCCCACCACGGTGCCTGCGCCGCCAACCGCGCGGTGGCACCGGCAAGGTCGTAGAAGTCAGACGTCTGGAACGGCTGCTCCCACCCTGAAACCCCCGAGGTGTGCGACAGCACGTGCCGGACGAGCACGTTCCCCTTACCCGCCGCCGCAAACTCGGGCCAATAGCGGGCAACCGGCGCGTCGACGTCGAGCTGCCCCCGATCGACCAGCATCAGGACGGCGAGGCTGGTGACCATCTTCGTGGACGACCAGACGTTCACGATGGTGTCTTCGGTCCACGGCCGACCGTGAGACTCGTCGGCGCATCCACCCCAGAGGTCGGCGACAGGCCGCCCAGCGAGTCGGACCGCGACGCTCACGCCCACCTCACGGCCAGCATCGAGGTTGTCCTCCAGCAGCGCTCGAAGCTCAGCGAATTCAGGCGCGCTGTCGCCGCGTACATGGGTCGTCATGATCAGTCGGTCCTCACCAGTGGAGTGCATGGGTTGACTCCAGAGTCTGGCCGTCGATGCCCAGGCGTGCAACATTCCTGAGAGTGTCGCGGGAGCGCACTAGCTTCAGCCGAAGCTTCAGACAGCGTCACGGCCACAGGAGACGAGAGGGGTGACGATGGTCAGCTCGCTGGACCCCGTCGAACGCCGCGTCAGCGTGGACCCCGACACCATCGCGATCCCCAATGAGCGTGGCCACCACACCTACGGGCAGTGCTGTCCGCCGCCCGCGCTTCGCCCCCGGCCTGCGCCGCCGCGGTGTCCAGGCCGGCGACCGCACCGTGCTCATCGCGCCGACTGTGTCCGAGTTCGTCGTATCCAGTGTCGCCGGCGGCGTCCTCGTGCCGATGAACACCATGTCGACCGAGGACGAGGTCGGCTACGTACTGCGAGACTCGGACGCCCGGGTCGTCATCAGTTGGCGGCGAGGCACCGACACGCGCGGCCCGTGCCGCCGCCCTTCCCACCGTCGCGCTCGCCGCGCGGGCGGTGAGCTTTCGAACAGTTCCTAGGCGAAGGTTCGGTACTGGGTTGTATGCGGATACGACCGTGCGGTCAGCGGGTCACGGGCCTGCTCACCACGACAGCGCGGCAATGTGATCGGTGATCGGATGGCGCGGGCGTTCGGAGTACTTCGAGTGCGTTCCGAACGTGCGGTGCGCGTACACCAGCGGCGGCAACGCACGGTGACTGGAATTGACCACCAGCCCGAACAGCAGCAGGTGGTCCCCGCCTTCGACGGTCTGGTACAGCTCGCACTCGATCCACCCGCCGGCCTCTGTCAGCCGTGGCAGCCCGGCGCTCATGTGCCAGCCGACACCCGCGAACCGGTCCACACCGCCGCGGGCGAACACCATGGCCAGGTCCTCCTGAGCCAGACCGAGCAGATTTACCCGAAACGCCCGGTCTGCCGGATGCCGACGTAAACGCGGTCGGCAAGGGCATCGGCGCGACGGTGAACGACCTCGCGCTGACGGCCATCACCGGGGGCCTGCGGCAGTACTTGGCCGACCACGGGGAACGTGTGGCGCGGCTGACCGCAGTCGGCGGCCGCCAGCGCGAAGCAGACGACAGTCGTGATCCGCGACGGGCCACGGCCGCGGCGTCAGGCCAACAAGGATTGGCGTCGCTTCAGCTCCGCCCGGGCGATCGTTCGCTTGTGGACCTCGTCAGGTCCGTCGGCGATGCGAAGGTGACGCTGATGCACGTACATCTCGGCCAGCGGTACGTCATTCGACATTCCTGCCGCCCCGAACACCTGGATGGCACGGTCGATGATCGTGGCGGCGGCGGTGGGAGCGGCGACCTTGATGGCTGCGATCTCGACGCGGGCGCCCTTGTTCCCGACGGTGTCCATGAGATAGGCGGCCTTCATGGTCAGCAGTCGAATCATCTCTAGTTCCACCCGGGCTTCGGCGATCCAGTCCTGTATGTTCGCGCGGCTCGCGAGAGTCTCGCCGAAGGTCGTACGGGTCAGAGCCCGATCGATCATCAGGTCAAGCGCCCGTTCAGCCATCCCGATCGACCTCATGCAGTGGTGGATGCGTCCCGGACCAAGTCGCGCCTGGCTGATGAGGAACCCATCGCCCTCGCCGGACAGAATGCACGTCGCGGGTACCCGGACATCCTCAAAGAGGATCTCGGCATGCCCCTCGCGATCCATATACCCGAAGGTCGGCAGCGACCGGACCCGCGTTACCCCCGGCGTGTCAACCGGAACCAAGATCATGCTTTGCTGACGGTGCTTGGGGCCGGTCGGATCCGTCTTGCCCATCACGATCAGCAGCCGGCAATGGGCGTGCAGCGCGCCCGATGCCCACCACTTCCGCCCGTTCAGGACGTAGTCCTCCCCGTCGCGGACGATGCTCAACTCGATGTTCGTGGCGTCGGAGCTCGCCACCGCCGGCTCGGTCATCGCGAAAGCAGACCGAATCAGCCCATCGAGCAGAGGCTGCAGCCACCGCTGCTTCTGTTCAGTCGTCCCGAACCGCGCCAAAATCTCCATGTTCCCGGTGTCCGGCGCACTGCAGTTGGTGGCTTCGGGCGCAAGGTGGGCGCTTCGACCCATGAGTTCGGCCAGTGGCGCGTATTCGACGTTCGACAAGCCAGCGCCAAGATCCGACTCCGGGAGGAACAGGTTCCACAGGCCTCGCTCGCGGGCCTGAGCCTTCAAGTCCTCGACAACCTGGGGATGGTGATGCGGGTCACCAGCCGCGGCCAGTTGATCCGCCGACACGGCCTCGGCCGGGTAGACACACTCGGTCATGAACTCCGACAGCTTCTGCTGCAGCTCAAGCGACCTGGCCGACGGGCGAATATCCACGCTGACTCCTCGATACGTTCGGGATAAGACAGGGCCGTGCAGACGCGTATCTCTACTGCTGCAACATATAGTGAAATGTTGCAGCCGCGCAAGGAGGCTGCTGCGACTCTCGTGGCTTGGCTTCCTCATGAGGCGACTACGGGCAGGCAGTCGTCCCCCCGGAGGCGGCCGTCCGACACTGCCGGGGTGGAACCGCTCTGGGCGGCGCGAGGGGTCCGACAGTGCCTGAGGAACTACACTTCGCCCGTGTCAGCAGCTCAAGCGCAGGTATCCGGGCGCCGCAGCACTGCGCGCGACGCCTTCCGGCTCGCCCTCGACCAGTTCATGGCTGGACAGCGGCTAGACATGCAGGGTCTTGCCGGCGAGCTGGGCGTCGACCGCTCGACACTGTTTCGCTGGGTGGGCAACCGCGACACGCTCCTGTTGCGGGTCCTGACCGCGCTGACCGACCCTGCGCTGCGCGACGCTGCGGAACGCGCGCCGGGAGACGGCGGAGCGCGGATAGCACGAATAGCCTCGATGTACGCCGCCCGCGTCATTGCCAAGTCCTACTTCCGGGACTTCCTTCGACGCGAACCCGAACGCGCTCTGCGAATCATGACGACAAACGCGAGCCCCCTCCAGCGTCACGTGGTCGAGGTGTTCGACGGGTTCATCCGGCAGGAGGAGGACCGCGGATTCACCCACGCCCTGTCTTCCCGCGACCTGGCCTACCTCATCGTCAGAATCATCGAGTCGTTCATCTACGCCGATTTGATCATCGGGGATGAACCAAACGCCGACAAAGTCGAACAAGCAATCGCGGCACTGGTGCACGCCAGTCTGAGCGACGACGGCGGATAGACATGACCTCGGAGGCAGTAGCGCCGGTGCCCGGTCGCGCGGCTGCGGCAGCGCGTCCCTCGCGTTGTTCGCACTGCCCCGTCAGAGGCGAATCGCGGCACCACCGTCCACGATCAAGGTTGACCCGACCACGTAGTCCCCGGCACGACTGGCCAGGTACACCGCCGCGCCGGCCATATCCTCCGGCCGGCCGATTCGCTTGGCAGGAATCAGGTCCACGAGCGCGTCCGGAGCGTCCCGCGCGATGCGATTCATATCCGAAGCGAAAGCCCCCGGCGCGATGGCCGACACAACGATGCCGTCGTTTATCAGGCGTAATGCCAACCGCCGAGTTAGATGGATAACCGCCGCTTTGCTTGCGTGATAGGAGTACGTCTCTTGCGGGTTCAGCGCGATCCCGTCGACCGACGCGATGTTGATCACCTTCGACCGTGGCTGGTCAGCTGTCCTGCTCAGTAACGGTTTGAGGGCCTGCGTGAGGAAAAACGGCGTCTTCACGTTGAGGTCCATAACCTTGTCCCAGCCCTCTTCGGGGAAGCTGTCGAATTCTCGGCCCCACGCGGCGCCGGCGTTGTTCACGAGGATGTCCATCGCATCCTCGCGCTCGGCGTACCTCTCCACAAGATCACGAATGCCCTGCAGCGTCGACACGTCAGCGGGAATCGACCGGCACTCGCCGTGCGCCGACAGCTCGGCCGCGGCCGCATCGCACGCCGCCGCCTTGCGGGCAGTGATGTAGACCCGAGCACCCTGCACAAGCAGGCCCTCCGCGATCATCTTGCCGATGCCGCGTGATCCGCCGGTCACCAGAGCGGTACGCCCTTCCAGCGTGAACAGCTCGGTCATGTCCATGATGCGGGTGCTCCTCGAAGCTAGCGGGTCCGGCGGTGGCGCGTTGCATCATATCCCGAAACGATGCACTCGTCTGCTAGGCTGTTGCCGTCACCCACCGTCGGCGCCCCGCCTCGAGCCGTTGAGGAAGCCCATGACCGTGCCGCAGGTCAATGTTCCCGGCGGTCCCTGGGTGCAAGACTGGCTCGAGAGATTGGGCATCGCGTCGGCTGCGCCGGTGATGCTCGAACGGATCGGAGGCGGCTACTCCAATCTGACCTACCGCGTGGCGGATTCCGCCGGCACCAAGTGGGTGCTGCGGCGTCCGCCTCACGGAAACCTGCTTCCGTCGGCGCATGACGTGACTCGTGAAGCTCGCATCATGCACGCTCTTCGAGGCAGCTCTGTCCCGGTGCCGCGGATTGGCGCTGTCGCGGTTGACGACAGCGGGACGCCTTGGGTGCTGATGGAGTACATCGAGGGAGCCGTCCTCGACAGCGTCGCCGCGGGTGAGTCGATTGCCATGCAGGACCGCTACGGCGTCGGCCGGTCGATGGTTGAGACTCTCGCGAGCCTTCACGATCTCGACCTCGAGCACATCGGACTCGCAGATCTCAGCAGCCACGCGCCCTATGCCGAAAGGCAGCTGCGCCGCTGGCAGAAGCAATGGGAGGCCTCCCGCACCCTTCCGCGTCCAGAACTCGATCAGCTGACCCGTCGTCTGTCATCGGCAATACCCAACAGACACGAGATCGCGCTCCTGCACGGCGACTTCCACCTCAAGAACGTGATCGTGCGCAGTGGCCGGGTCGTCGCTGCACTCGACTGGGAACTCAGCACGCTGGGCGACCCCCTGGCAGATCTCGGAACCTTGTTCGCGTATTGGCCGCACGCTGGCGAGTTCACCGCCCGCGACCTCGACGCACCGTCCACTGTTCAGGGATTTCCCACCCGAGAGAACCTTCTAAGCGAATATGCCCGAGCCTCCGGGCGAGACGTCTCGACCATCTCCTTCTGGCATGTCTTGGGGTTATGGAAGCTGGCAATCATCGGCATGGGTGTGCTTCGGAGAGCCAAGGATGATCCGCGGGCACGGTCGCTGGCCATCACGCCGACGGAGCCCGACATCGACCAAATCCTGTCCTACGCCCACGAGATTGCAGACGCAGCCCACTTGTAGCCGGTCCGCCCTCAACCACCACGTGGCCTCGACGCCGCCAGAGCTAGGAGCGTTACGCATGACTGCTTCCTCCACCGACGAACAAGTCGTCCTGACGGAAAGGCTGGGTTCTGTACTGCTGCTCACGCTCAATCGCCCGGACACACTGAACGCATGGAACAACGCGCTGGAAGACAGGTATTTTTTGCTGCTTGCCGAAGCGGACGACGATCCCGACGTCCGCGCGATCGTCGTGACCGGGGCCGGGCGCGGATTCTGCTCCGGTGCGGACATGAGCGACCTCCAACAGGTCGACCTGCTCGACGGCGCGGACCTCCCGCAGCGTTCCAGACCGAAGACCTTCCCGCTCACCGTCCGCAAACCGCTCATCGCGGCGATCAACGGAGCTGCCGCCGGGCTAGGGCTCGTGGAAGCCCTCTTCTGCGACGTCCGGTTCGCCTCATCGCGCGCCAAACTCACAACAGCGTTCTCCCGACGCGGGCTGATTGCCGAATACGGCGCGGCTTGGCTGCTCCCTCGACTTGTCGGCCAGAGCAGAGCGCTCGATCTGCTTCTGTCCGCGCGGGTTGTCACAGCTGCAGAGGGTCGAGAGATCGGACTGGTCGACCACGTCGCCGAACCCGACGATGTCGTGACTGCGGCGGTTGCCTACGCGCGGGATCTAGCCACAAACTGCTCGCCCTGGGCCATGAGCGTCATCAAGACCCAGATCCATGCAGCCTACGACTCGACCTTCGCCGATGCGGCGCGCGAAGCTGACACGCTCATGAATCGATCACTCAACGGCGCCGACGTGCGCGAGGGGGTCATGAGCTACCTACAGAAGCGGCCGCCCGCCTTCGCCGGCCTCGGCAGCCGGACCGAGTGACGCCAAGGACGTAGCCTCGCCTCCGGCTCGGCACAGTTGATCTAGGCAGTCAACGCCGCGCCGACCCCCGCGCGGGCGTCATCACCTGAGACGAGGAACCGGCCAAGCACGCCGTCGGCCGTCTGTGCCCACCCCGACCAGCAGGTCGGCGACGAGGTCCGAGTCCCGCGTTCGGCTCGGTGGATCCCTCCCGACAGCTATTCAAACCTCGCCGTCCTCGACCGAGAGCGCCGCTTCATCGCCCCGTGGCCGGAGTTTCAGATGATCGGCCCGGCCATCTGCGCGTTGAACGCCGCGGGCGGCGGCACCTGCGAGCGCCTTCCCCGGCGGCCCAGAGATGGCGCTGCATCGGGCAGGCGGAGGCCGCCACCTTCCCCTTGCATCAAATTGGGAAATGATGCATAGTGGGGGAACTCACCACCGGCCACGACACACCACGTCACCAATTCCAGGCGATCGCGGCTCTTCCGCATGCGCCCCAGACAGGAGGATCATGGGCAACCGCCTACAGATGATCGCTCGACCAGCCATCGCCGTGTGCACGATCGCTTTCGCGATCGCCGGGTGCAGCAGTTCGGGAAGCAAGGCCGGCACGCATAGCACCGGCTCCTCGCAAGGCGCGTCGTCCGCGTCGTCCGCAGCCAAGACCTATCTCGACGCCTACCTCACGAACCCGTCCTCCATCGGGTTGACCACGGCGCTGCCCCAGAAGCCAGCAGCAGGCAAGTCCGTGATCAACCTGAAGTTCCCGACCGGCGTGGCACAACGTTCTGACGACGCCCAGAGGGCCGCCGCCCAGGCGCTGGGTTGGAGCTACAGCAGTGTCGACACGGGAGCCACTCCGGCCTCCGCCGCCAGCGCCTTCGAGGCCGCGATCGCGAAGAAACCCAACGCGATCATCTTCGGCGGGTATCCCGCCGCGGTGTTCGCCAAGCAGATCGCCGAGGCGAAGTCAGCCGGCATCACCGTCGTCACGAGCGCGACGGGCGACGCGCCCTTCCCAGGCGTCCTCGCCGATGTCGGCGGCATCCAGCAGGAACAGCTCTACGCCAAGCTCGCCGCCGCGTACTTCGTCGTCACCGGCGGCGACAAGGCGCACGCCGCCGTGTTCAACTTCCAGGGCTTCCCGATCTCCGACATCTTCAGCCAAAGCTTCGTGGCCGACGTCAAGACATGGTGCCCGGGCTGCAAAGCGAGCATCGTGCAGCAGCAGCTCAGCGACGTTGGAACGAAGATCGCGTCAAACGCGGTGAGCTACCTACAACGCAACCCCTCCATCAAGTGGCTCGTCTTCGCCAGCGGCGACATGGCCCAAGGCGTCAGCGCCGGGCTCAACTCGGCCGGGCTGCACGGGATCAACATCATGGGCCAAGTCCCTACCCAGACCGATATCGCCGACATCAAGAACGGCACTGAAACGGCGTGGGTCGGGTACCCGGTGGACATCCTGGCCTGGCGGGTGATCGACACGTTTGCGCGCGGTTTCGAGAACACCGATGTCGCCTCTGCCGTCAAGGTGCCGCTGCCCATGCAAATGCTGACCAAGGACACGGTGTCATCCGCAGTCATCGACAACGGGTACTACGTCGGCGTCAGTGACTACCAGACGCAGTTCAAGAAGCTGTGGCACGTGGGATGAGCCACCATGGTTGACGTCATGGCCGCCGGGACCGCTGCCGACGGCGCCCCCGGCGCCGTGCTGTCGATAACCAACGCCTCGAAGACGTTCGGTCGGGTGCGTGTCCTGCACGGGGTCTCGATGAGCGTCCTGCCCGGCGAGATCCGCGCGCTCGTCGGAGAGAACGGGTCCGGCAAGTCAACGCTCATCAAGCTGCTTGCGGGCTACCACACCCCAGATCCTGGCGTTGAAATAGCTGTCGCCGGTCGGGTCATCGCACCGGACAACCCCGGCGTCGCCGAAGGCGCCGGGCTGCGATTCGTGCACCAGGATCTCGCCTTGGTCAGCGCTCTGAGCACGGTGGAGAACCTCGGTCTCGGCGTCGGCTACGGCGGGCGTTACGGACGCCCCGTGCGTTGGCGAGCTCGACGGCGAGCGGCCGCAAAGCTCATGGCCGACCTTGGCTACGAGATCGACGTCGACCTGCCCGTGGGTGTCCTCCAAGCAAGCGAGCGCACAGCCGTCGCCGTCGCGCGGGCGGTCTCGGCACACGAGGCGCAGGCGAACGTGCTTGTCCTCGATGAGCCGACCGCAACTCTGCCAGGTGCCGAGGTCGAGCGGCTCTTTCGCCTGGTTCGCCAGGTCCGCGACTCCGGAGTCGCGGTGCTCTTCGTGTCGCACCACCTGAACGAAGTGTTCGAGTTGGCGGACAGCGTCACCGTGCTTCGCAACGGTCGGTTGGTCACTACCTGCGCGGTGAGCGACCTCGACGAGGCGGCGCTGGTGGAACTGATGGTCGGTCGTCCGGTCGAGCGGTCGCACAGTGCGCAACCGCGAACCGCTGAGCAGGTCACGCTGTCCGCTCGCGGAATCACCGGCCCGACATTGCACGGGGTCGACCTCGACGTCGCGCCCGGCGAGATCGTCGGCATCGCGGGCATCACCGGCTCGGGACGCGAAGCGGTGGCCGCGCTCCTGTTCGGCGCAGACGCACGCGCTGGCACCATCTCGGTCGCCGGCCAGCCGCTTCCCCCGGGCAGGCCGGACCTCAGCATGCAAGCAGGCATGGCGCTGGTACCGGCCGAACGCGCCACGACCGCCGTGTTCCACGGACACGACGTGGCCGAGAACGTCACCCTCGCCAGATGCGGCGACTTCTTCCGGCGCGGCGTCCGCCGTCGAGCAGTCGAGAAAAACGAAGCTCGGAGCTGGCTACAGCGGTTGGATGTGCGGCCGCAAAATCCAGTGCTGCCTATCACCGCCTTATCCGGCGGCAACACGCAGAAGGTCATCCTGGCCCGTTGGCTACGACTCCAACCGAAAGTTCTCCTGCTCGACGAACCGACGCAAGGGGTCGACGTCGGAGCAAAGGAAGAAATACACCAGCGGATCGAGGAAGCCGCCGAACAAGGATGCGCCGTCCTGGTCGGCTCGACCGACAGCGAAGAGCTCGCTCGGTTATGCCACCGGGTGACAGTCCTGGTAGACGGCCGCGTCAGCGCTCACCTCGAGGCACCGATCAGTCCCGATGACATCACCGCAGCCACCTTGTCCACCGTAGGGGGGAATTCTCCATGAGCACGTCCCAGGTCGTCAGTACGGACGCCACAGGACAAGACGACGGCGGCCCGCGTCGGCAGACCGGCATCGTCAACCGATTGGGCATCAACCGGTTCGGCGGCATCTACTTCTGGATCCTGCTGGTCGTCCTGTTCTGGATCTGGGTTCCCGACACCTTCCCGACCTCGACCACATTCCGCACGGTGACCGGCAACGTGGCCGTCACCACCCTGGTCGCGCTCGCACTGATCATTCCGCTCGCCTGCGGTCTGTTCGACCTTTCCGTGGCCGCAAACCTCGGTGTCGCGTCGGTGCTGGTCCTCGAACTGCAGTCCAAGGGCGTCAACCCAGTGTTGGCGGTACTCATCACCCTGCTTGTCGGTACGGCGATCGGCGTGGTCAACGCCGCATTCGTCGTCCTTGTGGGTGTGGACTCGTTCATCATCACGTTGGGTATGAGCAGTATCCTGGCCGCTTTCGCGTTCTACATCACCAGCGGCAACCAGCTCATCGCGAAACTACCCAGCACCTTCGTTTCCCTCGGGCAGGAGAACACCTTCGGAGTCCCGAGGCCGTTCTGGTACATGCTCATCGTCGCCGCCATCCTCGTCTACGTCACCGAGTTCACCACGGTGGGCCGCTACCTGTACGCGATCGGCGGCAACCCGGAAGCCGCCCGGCTCGTGGGCATCCGCGTCGGCCGAGTCCGCTTCGGTGCGATGGTCGCGTCCGGATTGCTCGCCTCCTTCGCCGGCGTCGTCCTTGCCGCACAGCTCGGTTCCAGCAGCGCCGACGTCGGCCCCGCCTACCTGCTGCCCGCGTTCTCGGCGGTCCTCCTCGGCGCGACGCAGATCAAGACCAACGGCCGGGCGAACGTGCCGGGCACCCTGGTCGCGGTCATCCTCCTGGCAACCGGGATCTACGGCCTGCAGCTCGCGGGGTCACCGTCCTACATCGCCAACCTGTTCAACGGTGCCGCCCTCGTCATCGCCGTGAGCCTGGCAGTGCGCGCCAACCGCCGCGGTTGACCACCTCCTCGATCCCGGCGCTGACGCGCCTGGCCATGCCCACTGATCAGGGAAGTGATCCGGCTTGCTGTCGCGCGCGTAGGCGAAAACCGCTATTGTCTTGGGAGACCTGAATGGACTTCGACCAGATCCGATACGACATGGCTGACGGCGTGGCCACGGTCAGCCTCAACCGACCCGACAAGCTCAACGCCTACACCGAGGTAATGCAACGCGAACTGATCGAGGCGTTAGATCGTGTCGACGGTGACGATAAGATTCGCGCGCTGATCGTCACCGGCGCAGGGCGCGCGTTCTGCGCAGGCGCTGACCTCGCCGGTGGCGGCGAGGGGTTCGACGCGAAGCGGAGGCCCAACGCGCTATTCAATCCCGATGGGTCACCTGCGTACGAGCGCCAAGAAGCGCGAGACGGCGGCGGACAAGTCACCTTGCGTCTGTTCCGATGTTTGAAACCCGTTATCGCCGCCATAAACGGGCCGGCGGTCGGAGTCGGCGCGACTATGACGCTAGCCATGGACATCCGCCTGGCGAGTACTGATGCGCGGATGGGCTTCGTGTTCGCCCGCCGCGGCTTGACGCCCGAAGCCTGTTCGTCCTTCTTCCGCCCTCGCCTGGTCGGTATCTCTCAAGCCCTGCAATGGTGTATGACGGGGCGAATCTTCGACGCGCAAGAGGCATTGGCCGGCGGTCTGGTCCAACGAGTCCTGGCGCCTGAGGATCTGCTACCCGCTGCCCACCAGCTGGCGCGCGAAATCGCCGACAACGCCGCGCCGGTCTCCGTCGCGTTGACCAGGCAGTTGATGTGGCGCGGTCTCGGGCTGCAGCACCCGATGGAGGCTCATCGAATCGACAGTAGGGCGTTCATGTCTCGAACACTCAGCGCAGACGTGAAGGAAGGTGTCACGTCGTTCTTGGAGAAGCGGCCGGCCACATTCTCCGACAACGTGTCGGATGGCATGCCGGACTTCTTCCCCTGGTGGGATGAGCCCGAGTACGGCTAGTCATTCATCGACAAGACGCCAATTGCGCAGTCAGAGGGCGGCCTGTTAGTTCGCACGTCGCGACAGTCACGTTGGCGGTCAACAGGGCGCGGCTCACGTGATTGCTTGCAACATCCACCGATGACCTTCGCACCGCCGCTGATCCCGTCCGTCGGCCCGGGGTGAGCTGAGAGGCTCGGCGACGTCGGCTACCGACCCGGCCGCGCCGAGACACTTCAGGTCACGCCTCATGCATTTGATGTCGCGATCAGCCGTTTCGGAACGATGTTCTTCGCGCGCTGGACACCCTCACCCGCGCCGGCACCCGCACCCGCGAACTGCTCGTCGACCGCGGCTACAGCTTCGCCGTCGCCGCCGAGTTCGCCCTCCCCCTTCTGGCAGCGCGGCATCGACGCGGTCTTCGACCTGCACCAACGCCAACGCGGCGTGCTGCCCGGCCCGGTGCCCGGCACCCTGTTCTGCGACGGGGCGCTGTTCAGCGCCGCGCTGCCGCACCGGCTGCGCGACCTGCCCCGCACCCAGATCGGCATGACCAGCGCCCAGAAAACCGCCTGCCACGCCGCGTTCGACCCCCGCCGGCACTACGCGTTCAGCCCGCACGGCGCCCGCGACCCCGACCGCGGCACGCAACGCTTCAAAGGCCCCGCCCTCGCCGGGCGGCTGCGCTGCCCCAACACCCCCACCTCACTGCGGCTACCGATCAGCCTGCCCACCAGCAGCTGCCCACCCGGGCAGCCCTGCGGCTGCGGCATCACCATCACCCTGGGCCCCGGCCAGCAGCCCCGCGAACGCCAACCCGCGCTGTGGCACACCACCGACTGGGCCGCCAGCTACGCCCGCCGCGTCGCCGTCGAATCCAGCAACGCCGAACTGAAAACCCACCGCGCCACCCTGCACCGCGGCCACACCCGGGTCTTCGGCCGGATCAAAAACGCCCTGCTGCTCGCCTTCACCGCCGCCGGCGTCAACATCCGCCTGCTCCGCGCCTGGCACGCCAAACGCGACCAACCCGACCCCTGGACCGTGCAACTCCACGAACCCCAACCCGCACCCCCGCCAGCCCCACCCCACCCGCGCCGCCGCCGCACCGGCCGCCGAAAACCCCTCCACCGCCTCATCGCCCAACACCGGCGAACCCGCAGCCCCGCCTGAACCACCGGCCGGCTGACCGCACCCGATTAGCCGCGCCCCAGCCGCCCCGGCACGCCCCCAGCGGCAGCCAGCACCGCGATCCAGCCACGCCGAAAGCGCACAGCCCAGCCACCCCCGGCCCGCCGTCAAAATACCCAGACCGCAGGCACACCCGGAACGCCGTCACTGAGGTCAAACGGCCGGCCGTGGCAACCTCACAGACCAGTTTCGTGAACCCGATGACCGCAATTTAGTGAATGTCCGTGATGATGCATGGATGAGGTCGTTCACGAATCTCTGGGAGGCCGCATCCAGCGGCCGTGAGGACCAGACCGAGCGGCGCCGACACAGGCTAAGGACTCGGTATGGCACAGCCCATTGCAACCGGGCGGCCAGCCGCCTGCAACGGCCAGTGGCCTTGCGGGCAAGGTGCGGCCAGAGCGGGCGCACGATCGGGCAAGGTGTGCTGACCGATCCAACGCCGCCGGACCGGTTCAGGCACAACCCGCCGGGCCGACTCGCCGGCGGGTACTTGCCGGAGTTCGCGACGATTTGCCCGCTGAGCCCGTCCCGTATGAGGCACCTGTCCGGCACACCAACTTCAGGTGATCGCTGGCACTGCCGCTGACTGATCCGCTTGCGGGCGCTGTTCGGTGACGGGAATCCCGCGGCACTTCCTTGATCACCTCTCCGGCTCAGGACGCGAAGCGACCGCCGTAGCCCGGCAGGCGGCGTTCCAACGGTTCGGAGGCGCCGTCGTTGGCGACCCCCGCCAGGAGGCGGAGCCACCGCTGGCCGACGCGGAGCGGCGCACGGTTTCGCTGGTGGCGGACCTGCTGGCCGGCCGGTGGCAGGTCGTCGAGAACTCGTTCACGCCCAGGATGATCGAGATCTTGCCCCGCGAGCTGCTGGATTCCACCCGGGCGCGGATATGCGAGTCCTGGGGTGATCTCACGCAGACCGGGCCCGCGGTCGTGACCGTGCAGGACGGGCTGACGGTTGTGGACATGCCGTTGTGTTTCGAGCGGGCCGACGCGTCCTGTCGTGCCGTGTTCAACTCCGACGGGAAGGTGAGCGGAATGCTCTGGCGGCCCGCGGCGGTGCCGGCACAATGAGCGCCGAAGAGATCCAGCTGGTCGTTGTCTTCGCGGTCGCCGCAGTCGTGCTGGTGATCCGGGTCCGCACTGGCCACCCGCCACGCCTGGTAGGGGAACTGAACCGCCGCCGAGCCCTTCACGGCTCCCAGCAGAGACGCGCCCGGATCCTCGGGGCCCGAGCATGGATCGACGTTGCCATCATGGGAGTTCTACCGTGGCTGGTCTATCTTGCGGTCCGTCCGAGCCTGGCATCGGACACGCCCGCGCTAGCGATCGCGACAGCGGTACCGGTCGTCTGGGTGGTCATCCGCTGGGTTCGGATCCGGCGGGTTGAGAGGGTTGGTCTGGTCGTCATCGCCGCCTACGGTTGCGCGGTCGCCCTCTCGGCGGCACTCGGCGACGCCGCGACCCCGTTGAAGCTGCGCGACGCGGGTGTGCTCGCCGTGGTCGGGCTCGCCTGTGTGATCTCCGTGGCGGCTCGTCGCCCCCTGCTGTGGCTCACGCTGCGATACCTCGCACGCCACCGAGGCAGCGGTGAACCGGCAACAAGCCGACTTGAGGACCCGCAATACCGCCGCCACCTCGCCGGTGCGACACTGCTCGTCGGCGCCTTGTTCTTGATCGCCGCCCTCATCGAGCTGCTGGTAATGATCAATGCGTCAACGGCCACGTTCCTCGCCATCGCCGGCCCTCTGGGTGGGCTCACCCCCCTGGCCGCAACCGCAGCAGCCATCGCGTTCCTACGGCACCGCTCACAACAGCACCGTCAGCACAACGGCTGAACGCCCAGGCGTCCAGACGGCGCCCGGTCATGGATCCGCTTGCGGCTTACAAACCGGCGGCACGTCGAGATGCGATGACGACGGGATTGTTCGGCATGTCAGCCCAGACGATCTCGAAGTAGTTGCCCTCTGGGTCGCACAGATAGGCCGAGCGACCGGTGAAGAACTCCGCGTCGACGGGTTCCTTCGTTACCCGAGCGCCGGCCAGCCGGCAGCGCGCATGTGCTCGGTGAGCCGGTCAACCTCCTCGGCGCTATCGACCTGCACGCCGATTGTGAAACGGATGCCCCCTGTGCTCGGCTCAGGCTCCGTGTTCCCGTCGCGGGCGAGCTTTTCGAGCGGGAACACGGCGAGCACGATGCCCCGCAGGTCGAAGACCGCGAACTCGCCGTCATCCATCACCTGCGGCCAACTCACCCGCAGGTAGAAGTCGCGAAGAGCAGCAAAGTCACGGGCGCCGAGAGTGATCAGGTTGGCGAGCGGAAGCGGGTTCGTCATGCCTCCACTGTCCGTCCATGCGCCGACAACCAGTCACTTCCTACCGCGCAGATGCACCGTGGCCGGGATCCGGCCGGTGACGGCAGTGGGACCGTTGACGTGTGTTGCAAGCTTGCGGCTTAGATCGTCAGGACATGGCACCGAAGATCCAGGTGACTCCGTATCGGTCGGTGAGCATGCCGTAGGCAGGTGACCAGGAGGAGGGAGCGAGGGCCTGGATCACGGTGCCGCCGACGGCGAGCTTGTCCCAAAGAGGAGCGATGTCCTCGCGGGTGTCGCCGTTGAGCACGACGAAGAACGGTTCGTTGTGGGTCAAGCCCTGGGCCCGGGTGGCGCCGGACAGGCCGGCCGAGGCGAGGGTGGGGCCGTGGGCACCGAAGACGTCGTAGGCGGCCAACCGCAAGCCGTTGTCGGCGGCGAGCATGCCGAACGACACGCAGTCGGCGTCGGGTGAATCGGCGGGCACCGGGTCGAAGGTCGCCTGCTCGGAATCGGCGGAGTCGCGCGGCACCCCTCCCTCCCCGTAGGTGCCGATATGGAGCTGGCCCCCGAAGACGGACTGGTAGAACTCCAGCGCCTCACGGGCGTTACCGGTGAAGTTGAGGTGCACCAGAACGTTGACCGACATGGGGATGCTCCTTCGCGTGGTGGGGGTCGTGCAGGGCCGAGGTCGATCTCCGCACCGTAATCCGATCCCCTGGCACGCACGACCTGCGGCGTGCCTGGACTGCATTCGCTGTAGGGCCTAGGTTTAGCGCGTGGCCAAAGAGATCAAGGAGAACCCGCGACGCAAGCCACCCGAGCCCGCGGCGGGGCACTCCGACATCGAAGACTGGTTCGGCCGACTCATGCCGAACCTCCAGCCGATCGTGGAGGGCTTGGACGAGTCGATTCGAGCGGCGGTCGACGGCCTTGACTACGCGGTCAAGTACAAGCGGGCGTTCTACGGTCTACCCGAGCTGGGGTGGATCATCGAGATCGCGCCCTACGACGTTTCCGTCAACGTCCTATTCCCCGGTGGCGCCGCCTTCGACCCTCCACCCCCGCTCGGAAACACAGGCCAGACCCGCTACGTCAAGATCACGACCCTGCCCGAAGCGAAGAACCCCGAACTGGTCAACTGGATCCAACAAGCGGCACGTACACCCGGTTGGAAATGACCTCGCAACCACGCCGCTCATCGGCTGCTCGTACGGTTGTGTCGCAGGCGGATCGCTCAGTGCGTCCCGCACCAGGATCCGCCGATCCCCTTGCGGGCGCTCGGTTATCGGTCTGCACGTGTGGTTCGAGTCCTCGTCGGGCCGACGCTCTGATGAGTGAAGCTCGACGTCGCGGGTGTGGAAGAGGTCCGCGGGCTAGCCGCCGACGCCGGCGTTGACGAAGTCGTAGATGCCGAACGCGAGCGCGTTGTCACAGGTCACGTTGGTCAGGCGTGGGTTGCGGTAGTAGAGGTTCTTGCCCCAGTAGATCGGCAGGTACACCGCATCGGTCATGATCTGATGGTCCAGGTTCTGCCAGTCCGCGGTGCTGTTCACGCCCTTGGGCCCGTTGTTGAGGATCTGGTTCACGACCGGGTCGTTGAGGCTGACGTAGTTCGACGTGCCGGGGTCGGTGATCGCGTTGCCGTTGGCGATCGCTTGGAAGAACCCGACCGGGCTCGGGAAGTCCGCGCCCCACCCGGAGATCGCGATGCCGATGCCCTGGCTTTTCACGTTACGCGGCGAGCCGATGAACGTGCTGTAGTACGTGGACGAGTCGGCCGTCTTCGCAGTGACCTTGATGCCCACCCGGGCCAGCGCGGTCTGCTCGGCCACGAACGCATTCTGGGCCTGCGCGGACGGGGTGGCGTAGGCCATCGTGGTCGAGAAGCCGTTCGGCTGGCCGCACTGCTGCAACTCGGACTTGGCCTTGGCCAGGTCACCGGTGTTGTCCGAGCCGACCGGGTAGGGGTTGTAGCTCGGCTCGTTGCCGGTGATGCCCGGTGGCGTCATCGATCCCGAGATCTGACCGGACACCGCACCGCCGTAGGCGGCCAGCACGGTCTGCTTGTTGCTGGCGTAGAAGATCGCCCGCCGGCAGTGCACGTTGGTGATCACCGTCTGGAACACGCCGAAGTACCGGGTGAACGCGGTCACCGGGTCGTCGGCATTCTTCTTCAGGTTCGGCTGGGTGAGGATCTGCGCCTGGAACGCGGAGCCGACGTTCGTCTCGGCACGGGCATCGGCATCACCGGCCTTGAGCTTGTTGTCGGCGTCGGTCGGGTTGGCGTCGATGGTCAGCACCACCTGGTTGACCAGTGGGTGGCGGATGGTGTCGGTGCTCTGTGACCAGTTGGGGTTGCGCACGAAGGTGATCTGCTTCTGCGGCGTGTACGACTGGATCATGAACGGGCCGGACGCCACCGGGTGCTTGGTGTAGGTCGCGCCGACGAACCCGGGACCGCCCTCGACCTTGGCCGGCACTGGGGAGGAGGCGCCCATGGCCAGCAGGTAGTCGAAGTCCGCGTTCGGGCCGGTTAAAGGTGATCTTGTTGCTGCCCGAGACCACCATGCCGACCGTGTTCACGCCGCCCTTGTAGGGGCCCTTGTAGTTCGCCGGCGCTTTGATGCCGTTCACGAAGTAGGAGAACGGGCCGCCGTTGATCACGTCGGTGGCCCACAGCCGGCTGATGCCGTACTGGACGTCGGCCGCGGTGATCGGCTGCCCGGTGGACCATTTCAGGCCGTTCTTGAGGGTGTAGGTCCACTGGCTGTAGTCGGCGTTGTGGCTACCCATGTCGGTGGCCAGGTCCGGCGCAAGCTTGAAGCTGGTGCCGTTCACCTTCTGGTAGCCGATCAGCGACCGGTCATAGAGTCGCTGCATGTTCCAGCACCAGCTCGGACCCCGCCGCGGGCCACGCGCCGGCGGGGCGGCCCTGCGGCTCAAACGGGCCCCACGGCAGCGTGTAGCTGGCGTCGAGTGTCGAATCGGGCGTCCAGACCTCGCTCGGCCAGATCGGTGACGTGTTCTACGTCGCGGCGCCCACCGGCGAGCGGGCGCTGTAACGGCGTCGGAGAGCTTGGGCGGACCACGGCTGCTCGGCCCTGTCGGCAATCCCGGCGGCCTGGCCAAGAGGTCCTTGATCCGGCTCGGAGTGGCCGTGCTGTCCGACGCACGCACTTATTGACCCACAGCGCATTGTCAGTGGGCTCGGCGACACTGCGTTTACTTGAGTGCGGAGGTGGCGCGGTGAGTGAAATCGACCGAGGGGGCGAGGCTCGCACCGACGATGCCCTGCCACTGCAGGCCCGGATCCGCGCCGCCGCCGATGACCTCGTGTCGTCCGGGCGCGAGGTCGGTCTGCAGGTCGTTGTCGTGCAGGACGGAAACGTGGTGGCCGATGTCTGGGCCGGCACCTCGGATCGCACCGGTGAGCGGCCGGTTGCCGCGGACCACCTGTTCTTCGCGGCATCGACCGCGAAGGGTGTGCTCAGCTCGCTGGCACACGTCCTCGCAGCTCGCGGCGAGCTCGACTACGACCTGCCGCTGACACAAGTGTGGCCAGAGTTCGCCGCGCACGGCAAAGGCGACGTCACGGTGCGCCACGTGCTGATGCATCAGGCCGGCGTTCCCGGACTGCCGGCCGATCTGACGACCGAGCAGCTATGCGACTGGCCGTACATGTGCTCGGTGATCGCAGACGAGCACCCTTGGTGGACCGCCGGCGCGGCGTTCGGCTATCACGCGCTGACGTTCGGATTCCTGCTCGGCGAGACGCTGCAACGGCTGACCGGCGAGTCGTTGCCGGGTCTGCTTCGCCGCGCGGTAACCGGCCCGCTCGCCATCGCCGATGAGGTGCACTTCGGCGTGCCCGAGCGCCTGCTCGATCGCGTGGCGACCCAGCATCCCCCGCCGGACGGCCCGCTTCCGGCGCCCGACCCGGACTCGCCGGCGGCGCGCGTCGAGCCGCCGGGCGTGCGCGCCGATGCCGAGTTCGCGAATCGCCGCGACGTGCTCGCCGCGCAGATCCCGTCGATGGGGACCATGAGCGCCCGCGCGGCCGCGCGTCTATATACGGCACTTCTCGGCCACATCGGCTCGGTGCAACTGCTGCCGCCCGAGCAGTTGGCCGAGGTGGCGACGGTGGCGTTCACCGGACACGACGAGGTGATGGACATGCCGGTCTCGTGGGCGCTCGGTTACAGCGTCGACCGACCCGGCGCGAGCACGTCCCGGCCCGGTTCGACGTTCGGGATGTTGGGCGCCAACGGGTCGGCCGCCTACGCCGACATCGACACCGGCGTCGCGGTGGCCGTGATGCGCAATCAGTTCAGTCCCGACTTCGGCACCGTCGCAACGATCGACGACCTCGTCGCACAGACCTATCCGCCGCCTCGAACATGACTCCAGGAGCAGACGTGTCCGACCCGCACACCGAACTCGATACCCGCTTCAGCGACCCCGGCACGTCCGCGACGAGCTGGGAGCAGACCGAGCAGACGATCGCGAATGCCCAGCTGTTCTGGATCTCGACCACGAGAGCGGACGGCGCCCCGCACGTCAGCCCGCTCGTGGCGGTCTGGGTCAATGACACGTTGTACTTCTCGACCGGACCTGCCGAACAGAAGGCGCTCAACCTTGAGTCACATCCACAGGTAGCGCTCACGACCGGCGTCAACAGCTGGGACGACGGACTGGACGTGGTCGTCACCGGCACCGCCCGGAGGGTGGTCGGACGGGAGCACCTCAAGCCGCTCGCGGCGGCCTGGACGCACAAGTGGGACGGCCGTTGGCAGTTCCCGGTCACCGACGACGGGTTCGGCAGCGGCGGCCACGGCATCGCGCACGTGTTCGCGATGCGGCCGGTGAAGGTCCTCGCCTTCGGCAAGAATCCCTTCACCCAGACCCGGTACCGATTCACCTAGCCATGACCGCAGTGGTGCTGCGATGAGGCGGATGGCGTTCGCGGCTGCGGTTCTCGTGATCATCCAGATCGCCGTCGGGATGGTCGTCAACCTGTACATCACGGTACCGAAGCACCACCCCGGATCGCATCCGGCGAACTACGTCACCGGCTCGTTCCACAGCATCGCGTGGGCACTCGGGCATGGCGCGCCCGCTCTGGCCCTGCACGCCTCGCTCGGGTTGGCGTTGATGGTGGTCACCGCGGTGATCGCTGTGCGGGCGGTGCGAAGTGGTCCGCGCTGGGTGTCGGTGGCCTGTGTGCTCGGCTTCCTGTTCGTCGTCGGCGCGGCGTTCAACGGCGCGAGCTTCCTCGACTTCGCCGGCCAGAACATCAGTTCGCTGATCATGGCGCTGCTCGCACTCGCGGCACTCTGCTGCTACCTCATCGCGCTGTATCTCCTGCCGGCCCGCCAAGCCGTGAGCAACGATCGGGCGGACCCGAGCCACCCCGAGATCTAGCTGCGTCGCGTGGATGAAGCGCGTCCCCCGATGCCGACCGCCGCCGGCGAATCAGACCGCTTCGGGACCTTGATGCGGGTCAGGCGCCCATAGGAAGTGGAGGTCCGTTGACGGAAGCGGCTGTGGCCATCCCCCGCGAGCCGGCGCGACCGGCGTCGGCAGGCCCACGAAGGAGCCTGCCGACGAGCGGACTGCTCACCGGATATGCCAGGGCGTAGGCCGAGGAACAGGCAAGGACCTGACCGCGCAACGCGACGGGCCAGGTGTACTGCCCCGAAAGATTACTAGCGGACCCGGTTGCGGGCGGGCGCCGCCCAGACCTCAGCCGTCGACGCGAGGCACAACGCCGTCGTTCCGCGGGCGGATCCGCCGAGAGTTGCTGCTCGCCCGGTGCGAGGCTTCTGGCCGTGGCGTGATCTGGGCGTTGATCGAGCAGTCTCGACGCAGCGCCTGCGGCACTGTGGTGCCCGAGCCTGAGAGTCGGCTTTGCGGGCTTGGACGGTCCGACGCCGCGTTGACTCGCGCATGAATTCAACGTCCGCTGATCGCGAACAGTGTGGATCCGGACCGCCTTCGACCGGTTGACTCTCGCCATGGAGATCGTTGAGCTCACGCCGTGCCTGCACCTGATCAAGCCCGCTTTCGGGCAGGTGTATCTACGGCAGGACGGCTCGCAGCTCACCATGATTGACACCGGAATACCGGGGAGCCAGCACGACCTTTCGGCGGCGTTCGCTGAGCTGGGCTATCGCCGCGGCGATCTTCGACGGGTGGTTATCACCCACGCTCATGAGGACCACGCTGGCGCGGCGGCCGCGATTTCGCGATGGGGCGACGCGGAGGTCCTGGCGCATCGCGACGATGCGGCGACGCTACGCGGGGAACGAGCCCGCTCGCATCCGACCCTCACAACCGCCGAGCGGCCGCTGTTTGATCAGGTAACCGCCACGATGCCGGACCTCCCACCGTGTCCAGTCGACACCGAACTGGCTGACGGCGACACCATCGACTTCGGCGACGGCGCGCACGTCATCGCCACCCCCGGTCACACTGACGGCAGTATCGCCATCTGGCTGCCCGCGCACCGCGTGCTGTTCACCGGCGACACCATCGCGAACGGATCGTCCGGGCTCATGTTGGGCCCGTTCAACACCGACCGTGCTCGAGCCCGCGAGTCGGTTGTCAGGCTCGCTCAGACTCCCGCCGATGTCGTCGGCTTCGGACATGGTGACCCGCTCGTCGGCGAGGACGGTGCAGCCGCCTGGCGCCAACTCGGTCTGCGCTGCCAACACGGTCCCGACGCCGTGCCCGATCCGCTCCGCTAGCCCAACGGGCGGGCGGACCTGCGAGCGGCGATCCGACCGGCCAGGACGACTTGATCTTCGGTGTCCTATAGAGGTACCTGACCGGGACGGTTGGCGGTCGTGTCATTGGGATCCGTCTGCGGGCGTCTCCAACGGCGAACCTCGCCGATCCAGTGCCGAACTTGCAGTTCCCCCGCGCTGACGATCACAGTTTCCGGCGCTGCTTCGGTGGCCCGATCACACCATCATGCGCCTGTCGGCGGATCTCCCACGGGGCGGCCCTCAGTCACGAATTCCTTTCGTCGGGGTTCACGCTCACCAACTCCAGGCCGAGGTTGCGGACCTGGTCGAGGATGCCATACAGGTGGGACTGGTCGCGGATTTCGCCGACGAGCGAGCTTTGCCCATCGCCCGGTTCCATGCGCAGTCCCTCGAAGGTGGCGCCGAGGCGTTCGGTCAGTAGGCCTCGAACATTGATCCGGTATCTGGTCGGCTCCACGCGCCCCTGCTCTTCCCTAGTTGGTTGTCAGCTTTGCGCATCGCCGGGTGAGCCGTCCTCACCCGCGGACCGGATTCACCCGGGTGATCAGGCGAGTAGCGTTTTCTTGGACGGGGTACGTCGCGGCCTCGGAGCCGAACTCGGGTCTCCCGCGGCCGAGCCAAGGCGGCCGGTTGCCAGCTCGCAATCGACCAGACCCGATCGGGACAGGATGAGCACTGCACCGGCAGAGCCGAACATCCTCCTCGCGAGCAAACTCCACGTCCCCGACCGCGGGCATCAGCTCATCAGCCGGTCAGCTCTCGTCGACGCTCTCCGCACGGGACAAGCGCACAAGCTCACGCTGGTCGACGCCCCCGCAGGCTGGGGCAAGACGACGCTGCTGGCGCAGTGGGCAGTCGAAGAGCAAGGACAGGCTCGGTTCGCCTGGCTCTCGCTGGACCCGGCCGACAACGATCCGGTCCGCTTTTGGAGCTATGTGGTCGCAACGCTGCAGCAGGCCGAACCGAGGTTGGCCGCTGACGCGTTCAAGTTGCTGCAGGCGCGGGCCGACCCTCGGGAGGTCGTTCTTCCCACGCTGCTCAACGAGCTGACGAAGCTCGAGGACGGTCTCGTGCTCGTGCTCGACGACTACCACCTGGTCAGCGATCGAGACATTCACGAACAGCTGGCGTTTGTCATCGACCACATGCCGCCGACCCTTCGGCTGGTACTGGCGACGCGGTCCGATCCTCCCTTGCCCCTGGCGAGGCTGCGGGCCGGTGGGGACCTGCTGGAGGTACGGGCCCGGGAGCTACGCTTCGGCGAGGCGGAAGCCGACCTCCTGCTCAACGATGTCCTCGCGCTGGACCTCGCGGCGAAGCAAGTTACGCTGCTGTGTGAACGCACCGAGGGTTGGGCCGCCGGACTTTACCTGGCTGCCCTCTCGCTGGCCGGTCGCCGCGATGCCGGCGCGTTCATCACCGCGTTCGCCGGCGATAACCGCCACATCGTCGACTACCTGAGTGCCGAGGTGCTCGATGGCCAGCCGACGCGACTTCGCACCTTCCTGCTGCGCACGTCGGTACTCGAGCGACTGTCCGGCCCGCTGTGCGATGCGATGCTGCAAACCTCGGCTTCCGGAGCGCTGCTCGAACGGATCGAGCGCGCGAACATGTTCCTGGTGCCGCTGGATTCCTCGCGCCGCTGGTATCGATACCACCATCTGTTTGGCGAGCTGCTGCGCAACGAGCTGGCGCGGACCGAACCCGATCTGGTTCCGGTGCTGCACCAGCGGGCCGCGCTGTGGTTTCAGGCCGAAGGGTTCCTCGACAGCGCGGTGCGCCATTTGGTGGCCGGGCGCGACTTCGCGGGAAGCGCGGAGCTCATCGCTGCGAGTTGGGGCGCGGAATTCAACCGTGGTCGGCTGGCCACAGTGCGCGGTTGGCTCGACCTCTTGCCGGAGCGGGTCGTTACCGAGGACCCTCGCCTCTGCCTAGCCAGGGCCTGGCTTGCCCTCGATCTGCGCCAGCTCGTCGCCGCGGGGCACTGGATCGAGGGGGCCGAGGCCGCACTCGCCGCGCGCCGCGTCGGCGGCGACACCATGCCGGCCCAGATGGCTCACATCCGGGCGCTGCACCGGCTCAAGCTCGGCGATGTCGCCGCGGCTGTGGAGCTGGCCCGGCGGGCGATCGACCTCGACGTCGGCGACTCCTCACCTGGCCGGTCCGCCGCCTACTGCGTGTACGGGGCAGCACTGTTCTGGTCCGGCAAAGGATCGGAGGCTCAGGCTGCCTTTGGCCGCGCCGCGGAGCTGGCTGACGAGGTGAACAACCAGGCCGCCCGGACCTACGCGCTCGGTTACCTCGCCGTGATGGCCGTGGAGCGCGGGCGGTTGACCGAGGCTGAGGACCTGATCCAAGAGGCCATGGGCGGCGATCGAGACGCCGCGGTGGGCGAGCACTTCGTGGACATGATGACCGCGCTCGCGACTGCGATGGTCCTTAGCCAGCGCGGCGAAACCGAGTTGGCTGACCGGGCGGCGCACCGGGCAGTCGTCCTCGGCCGGCGAGGCGGGGGGAACCTCGAGGTCGCGAACGCCCTCTTGACGCGACCGGAGATTCTGCAGCGGCTCGGCGACCCGGAGAGGGCGAGAAACTGCACGGACGAGGCTCGCAGCATCCTCGAGGGGTGTCCGGATCCACGTATGGCTCAGGAATTGCTCACCACCGCGCAGCGCCGGACGGGTGAAGGCGCATCACGCCGGCGTGCCGATCCTGCGCTGGCCGAGCAGCTCTCCGGCAAGGAAATCGAAGTCCTGCGACTGCTGTCCACGAGGTTGTCCCGCCGTGAGATCGCCGCGCACCTCTACGTCTCGATTAACACCGTGAAAACCCATCAGCGCGCGGTGTTCCGCAAGCTCGAGGTCGCGGACAGGGCCAGCGCGGTAGCTCGAGCACGGGAGCTCGGCGTCCTGTAGCCGGCTGCGTTGCCATGCGCCGGTGCTGATTTATGGCCGCTGGATGCCGGGTCCGCCCGGCAAATCATCCGGGTGAGTCCGTGGGCGGGGTGATGACAGCTCACCCGGACCGGCGGCAGGTTTGCTCGCATGGCAATGCGGCAGTGTGCGGCACCGGGGTGCTCCCGGATGCGATACACGCGCCCGCCGCGCCACGCCCCAGTCATGCATCGCAGCGCGCCGCAGAGCGGGCACGCGGTTGCTCACCGTCAGTGCGCCTTCCGGCGCTTCTGGGCCATCTCATCAGCGATCCACATCGGGTCACCTCGAAGGAGCATCATGAAACCCGTCCTCAAACTGGCAGCACTCGGCTGCGCAGGCCTGCTGGCGACAGCTCTACTTGCCGCACCCGCGACCGCCGCACCCGTCCCGCCAACCGACACCGCTCATCCGGTGTTCGTTCAGACCGACAATCCCGCAGGCAACACGATCGTTGCCTATGACCGCACCATCACTGGTCGCCTCGCCGCCGCGGGCAGCTACACCACGGGCGGTCATGGCGGGATCGTCACCCCGGGTTTCCCAGACCACCTCTCATCGCAAGGCTCGCTCGCCTACGAGGCCCGTACCCGCCTGCTGTTCGCGGTCAACGCCGGAAGCAACACCATCACCACCTTCGCCGTGCACGGCGACCAGCTCGAACGCCGCCAGGTACTGCCCTCCGGGGGCACGTTCCCGGCAAGCATCGCCGCGCACGGCAACCTCGTCTATGTCCTTAACGCCCGCGACGGCGGCTCGATCCAGGGCTACCTTCTCCTCGGCAGCGACCTCGTACCGATACCGTGGTGGCACCGCAACCTCGGGTTGGCCACCAGCCGGACCCCGGACGGGACGCTCGGCCAGGTTGCGTTCACCCCGGATGGCCACCGGCTGATCGTCACCACGAAGAACGGCGGCAACGATGTTGAGGTGCTCCGCCTCCAGCTCGGCTGGCCCTCGACGCCAACGGTCACGTCGCTTCCGGGCATCGAGCCGTTCTCGCTCACCTTCGATCAGGCAGGCCACCTTGACCTGGCCGAGAGGGGTACGAACGGCGTGGCCACCTTTACCGTCAACCCGGACGACTCGCTGACTCAGCTCGACTCGTTCGGCACCGATCAGGTCGCCACCTGCTGGATAGTGGCGGTCGGCGGCAAGTTGTACCTGTCCAACGCGGCCAGCGGCACACTTTCCGGCGTCGCAGTGGCGCACGACGGAACGCTGACCGGACTCGGCAACACGCCGACCGACGCGGGCCCCACCGATGCAGCCGCACCGCCCGACGGCCGCTACCTCTACGTGCAGACCGGTGTGGCCGGGAATATCGACGAGTTCCGTATCAATCCCGACGGGTCTCTGGTGTCGGTCGGCTCGGTAACTGTCCCGAACGCGGTGGGCGCAGAAGGCATCGTCGCCCTCTAAGCGCTCACCCGAATCGGCGCTCACGGGCGCTCAGCCACGCAAATCAGTCTGCGAGACCAGGCTTCACAGCCTCGCCGTGAGCCGCTCACGGCCGCTCGGGGCCCTCAACCGTGTCGGGATGCCTGCGTCGCAAGTTCACTCCTAGGAGGCAGCACCAATGAGAACATCTCATCTGATCCGGCGGGTCGGCCCCGCCGTGGTCGTGGCCGCGGCGACGCTTGCCGTCGCGCCGTCGGCCGATGCGCAGGGCACCGGCGGTGGCCACCCGCAGTTCGATGCGGGAGTGGTGTACACGGAGACCAACTCGACGGCCGGTAACGCGCTCGAGGTCTTCTACCGCGACCGGACCGGTGCGCTGAGCGCCGGCGGGTCCTACGCCACCGGCGGCACCGGGACCGGAAGCGGATTGGGCTCAGGTCACAGCGTGGTCGCGTCGAGTGACGGTCGCACTGTGTTGGCCGTCAACGCCGGCAGCAACACCGTCTCGGCGTTCGGGCTCCGTTCCCAGGGCCTGCATCAGCTCGGTCAGGCCACACCCTCGGGCGGTACCACACCGACGAGCGTCACCATCTGGGGCAAGTTCGTCTACGTCTTGAACGCCGGCACCGGCACGATCTCGGGCTTCTACCTGGACGGGCGAGCCGGCCTCCTTCCCATCCAGAGCTCCACGCAACCGCTCGCCGCGTCCGGAACAACCATGGACTCACAGATCCAGTTCGACCGGACCGGCCATGTGCTGATCGTGGACGAGCGTGGTGTCAACGAAATCCAGACGTTCGTCGTTTCGCGTGACGGACTCGCCCGACCGGCGCAGACCGTGAGCTCGACCGCGGGCGGGCCGTTCGGCTTCGACGTCGACCAGGCGGGACACGTGCTGTTTTCCGACGTAGCGATCGGCACCTCGAGCGGCGCGAGCTCCTATGACGTGTCGAGCCGGGGAGTACTGCACGAGAACGGTGCTCCGGTGTCCACCGGCCAGACCGCGGCCTGCTGGCTGGCCGTAATCGGGCACCACGCCTACACCGACAACGCCGGCAGCGGCTCGATCAGCACGTTCGCTGTCAAACGGGACGGGCAGCTCACCTTGACCGGCAGCACGGTCATCTCCCCGACCGCGCACCCGCTCGACATGGCCGGTGCGAACGGCAAGTTCCTGTACGTGCTGGCCAACGGGCTGAACAAGCTGATCGGCTACCGCGTCGCCGCGGACGGATCACTCACCCAGGTAACTGAGGTCCCGGTACCCGCCGGTGCGGCCGGACTAGGCGCGCACTGACGCACGCGAACGTGACGTGCCGCGCGGGCACCCCGCCGACCCGGCCCGCGCGGCACGCCCTCTCAAGGCGATCCCGTCAGCACGCACAGGAGAACGACACTGATGAACCTGCTGAAACCGGGTGACCAATTCCCGGCCCTCACCGTGACGCCGGTCGACGCCGACCCGCTGCGTCTGCCCGATGACCTGGCCGGTCACTACGCGGTCATCATGTTCTTCCGCGGCGCCTGGTGCCCCTACTGCAACACCCAACTACGCAACTTCGAACGCGCGCACGACAAGCTCGCGGCACAAGACATCAGCGTGGTCGCGATGTCGGTAGACGACGAGCCGACCACCCGCGAGCTGATCACAAGACACGGCCTGCGCTACCCCGTCGGCCACAGCGCCGACGCCGCAGCCGTGGCGGCGGCGACCGGCGCGTTCGTCAACCCCGATCCCGTCTACCTGCAGAGCACCGGTTTCGTGCTCGACCCCAACGGGCGGATCATCACCGACGTCTACTCGAGCGGCGCGATCGGTCGACTGACAGCAGAAGACGTCATCGGCCTGGTCCACTATCTACGTGAGATGCAGCAAAACGGCCCTGCTCCCAGCGGGCAAACGATCTGATGTGTGCACATCGAAGAGGCGAGAGCCCGTGCACGTTCACCACACCACGTCACTGTCACCGGGTGCGCTCGCGGTGGGTGCGGGCCTTGGCGCGGTTGCCGCATACCGCCATCGAGCACCAGCGGCGTCGATGGGATTTCGTGCGGTCGTAGAACCACAGCGTGCAGGTGGGTCCTTCGCACTGGCGCACCAGGGATGGATCACCGGTGGTCAATAGCTGGGCGGCGCCCTCGGAAGGGGGTACCAGAAGCTGCTGCGGGTCGTGCCAGTGACGGGCTCGAACGAGATCACCGCTGTCGCCGTCGGTCGGGAGGCGGAGATACCCGCGGTCGTGTCGCAGGACCGCGTCGAGCCGCGATCGGACTGCGGGCCCGGATGGGTGCGTCGGCCGCTGCCGGGCTTGCCCAGGTCGCGATGACCGGGCGCAGCCATTCGCGCAAGGCCACAGCCTGTGCGGCGACGGCGTCAAGCTCGGCGACCGAGAACAGCTTGCGAACCTGGGCCTGCTCGGTCTTGTCCAGCAGGCCGGCGCACCCGAGCCACTCCACGTAGGACCGTCCGTCTTGAATGAGCTCGACGACCTCCTGCACCGCTGTGGCAGTGCTGTTCACGAAGTCGAGGGCCGGATCGTCAGCCAGACCGATCAGGCCGGTGCGCGCGCAGCTCCTCGCCCGACCTGGCCGGGCGGGGCGACGCCGGGGTTGACCCCCGATCGGCTATAGCCGAGCCGGGGCGATCTTCTCCTCGTCCTAGTCACCCATCCGAATGCCGCGCACCTCTCCGTGTCGATTAACACCGTGAAGACCCATCAGCGCGCGGTGTTCCGCAAGCTCGAGGTCGCGGACAGGGCCAGCGCGGTAGCTCGAGCACGGGAGCTCGGCGTCCTGTAGCCGGTTGGGTTGCTATGGGCCGGTGCTGATTTGTGGCCGCTGGATGCCGGGTCCGCCCGGCAAATCATCCGGGTGAGTTAGTGGGCGGGGTGATGACAGCTCACCCGGGTCGGCGGCAGCTTTGATCGCATGGCAATGCGGAGCGGCCGGTGCACGGCGGAGCTCACCAGCGAGCTGGGTGTCGTTGGTGCCCGATCTTCGGGCCGGCGGATCAGCCGAGGACGACGCCACGAGGCGCCTGCACGATCTTCTGGTCCTGATCACACATCCGAACGCCACGCGTCAGATTGACCGCAACATCCATCGATGACGAAGGACGTACATCATGAGCACCCTGCTGCACATCTCCGCCAGCCCCCGCGGCACCGACAGCGACAGCACCGCGCTGGCCCACGCATTCCTCGACAGCCACCGGGAAGTTGATCCCGACGTGGCGATCGAGCACCTGGACCTGTTCGACGGGACACTTCCCACCTTCGGGCGGCTCTCCGCGGGGGCCAAGATGGCTGTCTGGGGCGGCGGCCAGCCCACCCCGGAACAGAGCGAGGAGTGGCAGTCCGCCCGAGCAGTGTTCGACCGATTCGCCGCCGCCGACACCTACCTGTTCTCTGTCCCGATGTGGAACGCCGGCGTGCCCTACGTCCTCAAGCAGTGGATCGACATCATCACCCAGCCGGGCTGGGCCTTCGGCTTCGACCCGACCGAGGGCTACACCGGCCTCATCGAGGGCAGGAAGGCCGCCGTTGTCTACACCAGCGGCGTGTACTCCGTCGGTGCGGCGCCTGCGTTCGGGCGCGACTTCCACTCCACCTTCTTCACCGACTGGCTGCACTTCATCGGCATCGACCAGGTCACCGAGATCCGCTGGCAGCCCACCGTGCTCACCGCCAGCCGAGATCAGGACCGTGCCGCTGCCCTCGAGCGCGCCGCCGCAGCCGGCAAGGGCTTCTGACCCAGTCCGGTCATCACTTCCCGTCGAGGGGATTCGCGTGCTCGCTCTGACGGCAGTACGCGCACCCGGTGGTCACCGCGCCCATCCAGAAAGGGAGATCAGCATGTCCGCCATCCGCCACCGCACCGTCTCTGTCGACGGGCTCGAGGTGTTCGTCCGCGAAGCCGGCGACCCCGACCGGTCGACCCTCGTGCTGCTGCCGGGCTACCCGTCCAGCACCCGCGCCTACGTCCGGCTCATCGACCGGGTCGCCGCCGACTGGCACGCCGTCGCGATCGACTACCCCGGCTTCGGCAGCTCCGACCCGCTGCCCGAGTCGCCGACCTTCGACCGGCTCGCCGAGATCACCGGCAAAACCATCGACGCGCTCGGCATCGGCGACTACGCCATCTACATGTTCGACTTCGGTTCCCCGGTCGGGTTCCGCATCGCCCTCGAGCACGACCAGCGGGTGCGCGGGCTCGTCACCCAGAACGGCAACGCCTATGTCGAAGGATTCGGCCCCGGCGTCGCCGCCCTGTCCGCGTGGTGGGGCGACCGCCAAGCGGGCCAGGGCGCCGTCGACGGGTTCGTCAGCCTCGAGGGCACGCAGATGCAGTGGCACGCAGGCGCCCGCGACCCCGAACTGATCGACCCGGAGCAGGCTTTGGCTGACCAGCTCGTCCTCGACCGGCCCGGCCGCGCCGACTACATGAAGGCCCTGCTCTGGGACTACCAGAACAACCCGCCCCGCTACCCCGACTGGCAGGCCTGGCTGCGCCGCCGCCAGCCCGAGGTCCTCGCCGCCTGGGGCAGCAACGACCCCTTCTTCATCGCCCCCGGCGCCGAGGCCTACCGCACCGACGTGCCCGACGCCGAGATCGTGCTCCTCGACACCGGCCACTTCGCCCTCGAAGAACAAGCCGACACCATCGCCGAACTCACCGGCAAGCTCATGCGCTCAGCGTTCGGCGGCTGAGCGAGATGGGACTGTCTTGGCAGCAAGGACCACTCGCACCCGGCGCACTCGGGCACTTCCTCACCGACCATGCCCTGCCCGACCGGCTGCTGTTCGCCGAGCCGGCTCGCCGCCGCATGCGAATCCGCTTCGACAACACGTGGATCGCCGACAGCGAACAGGCGATCCTGCTGCACGAACCAGGCCACTACCCGGTCGCCTACATACCGCTCGAGCACGTCGAACAGGGGGTTCTCGTACCCACAGACCGCACCACCACCCACCGCGACCTCGGCGCGACTGGGTGGTTCACCATCGCCGGCCCCGGCCGCCGCGCCGAACGGGCAGCCTGGACCCACACAGACCTGCCCGAGTACGCATCGGTGCTCGCCGGGCACGTCGCGTTCGCATGGCGTGCGATGGACGGCTTCTACGAAGAAGACGACCGCATTCTCGGACACTCCGCCGACAACTACCACCGCGTCGATATCCGCTCCAGCTCCCGCCACCTCGTCGTCCACGCGGCAGGAACAACCATCGCCGACACGACCGCACCCGTCGTCCTCTACGAATCGGGCTTCGCGCCGCGCTGGTACGTGCCCCGAACCGACGTCGACGAGACAGCACTGACCGCGACACAGACCAGCACCTTCTGCCCCTACAAAGGCATCGCCGGCTACTACAGCGTCGCCGGAATCCCCGATGCCGCCTGGTTCTACCGCGGCGCCTTCCCCGAGGCCGCTCGCATCGACGACCTGGTCTCGTTCGAACCGGACAAGCTCGAGGTGTTCCTCGACGGGAAGAAACGCACGCTCGAGACGGGGCAGACGGTGATCGCGCACGGCCTCGACCGCGGCCTCGAACCGGACGAGATCACGCACCATGACAATGCCGACCTTCACGACGCGGGGCGACAACAATGACGAGCAGAACGGACGACGTTCTGTTCAGCCGTGACCACCTGTGGGTCAGTGTCACTGACGGCATCGCGCGGGTCGGGCTGACCGACTTCGCGCAGCAGAGCCTCGGCGACATCGTCGACATCTCCATGCCCGACGTGAACGACCGTGTGACCGCGGGCCAGGCGTGCGGCGTCATCGAGTCGACGAAGAGCGTCAACGACCTGATCGCCCCGGTGTTGGGCGTCGTGACCGCAGTCAACACCGACCTGGACGAGCACCCCGAACTGGTCAACACCGACCCCTACGAAGACGGCTGGCTGATCGACGTCCGACTCGACCCCGCCGCCGGTATAGCTGATCTGTTGTCCGGCGCCAAGTACGCGCAGCTCACCGCGCGATGACGCCACCGAACGTCGACGGCCGCACGTCATGAACTCGACGACGACGACCACATCGCGGGCCAGCACAGGCGGCACCTTGCTGTCGGTCAACGTCGGCATGCCTCGCAAAATGGCGTGGCACGGGCGCACGGTGCACACCGGCATCTGGAAATACCCGGTCGACGGTCCGGTGATGGTGCGCCGGCTCAACGTCGACGGCGACGGGCAAGGTGACCAGGGCGGGCACGGCGGCGAGCAGCGCGCGGTCATGCTCTACCAGATCGAGTCCTACCGGTACTGGGAACGGCAGCTGGGGCTGGAACCGCTCAAGCACGGCGCGTTCAGCGAGAACTTCACCGTCACCGGCATGGCCGACGACCAGGTCTGCATCGGTGATCGCTACCGCGTCGGCGAGGCGACGCTCGAGGTCACCCAGCCGCGGGTGACGTGCTTCCGCGTCGGCGTGCGGCTCGGCCAACCACAGATGCCCGGGCTGCTCGTGGCGCACCACCGCCCCGGCTTCTACCTCCGCGTGCTCGGCGAGGGGCACGTGCGTGCCGGCGACACGATCGAGCTCATCTCCCGCGGACCGCACGCCCTCACCGTCGCCGAGGTGGACGGCTTGCTGTATCTGCCGGATCCGGACATCGACCGCGTCCGCGACGCGTCCGACATCCCCGCGCTCAGCCCCGGTTGGCGTCAGTCCTTCGCCGACATGCTGGCCGCGCACGAGACCGGGACGACGCCCCCCGATGTCGAGGTCGGGTCAGAACCCGGCTGGCAAGGGTTCCGCCCGTTGACGGTGACGCGACTGGCCCACGAGACCGACCAGGTGCTCTCCATCGAAGTCCACGCACAAGCGTACGGTGCTCTTCCCAGCCCGTTGCCGGGGCAGTACCTGACGCTGCAGGTCGTCGGCGCGAGCGATCCGGCGCCCGTGCGCTCCTATTCCATCTGTGCGGTCACCGATTCTGGTGGCTACCGCATCGCGGTCAAACGCGAGCAGCGGGGACTCGTGAGTTCCTGGCTGCACGCCCGCCTGCGCGTAGGCCAAACAGTGCAGGCGGCCGCTCCGCGGGGCGTGTTCACGCTGGACAGGCGAGCTGACAACCCGGTCGTGCTGATGTCCGCCGGCATCGGGGTCACGCCGGTGCTGGCGATGCTGCACGCGCTGGCCGCCGTCGATTCACTACGGGAGGTGTGGTGGCTGCACACCGCGCGTGACGGCCACCATCACCCGTTCGCCACCGAGGCACAGCAGTTGCTGGCGCGTCTGCCGAACGCGCACACGCAGGTGTACTTCAGCCGGTCCGGACCGTCCGAGGACGGGGTCATCGCCGGGCCGTTGAACGACGTGGCACTCGGGCGGCTGGGGTTGCCCGTGGACGCCACCGTCTACGCCTGCGGACCGCAGGCGTTCATGGAACAGATCGCGAGCGCGTGCCAGTCGATGGGGATTACCGACGTGCGCACAGAGCTGTTCGGCAGTCCAGACGCCATCAATCCCGGCATCGTCGGGGAGTCGCCCATCCATCACCCGCGGGTGCCCGACGGTGTGCCAGGCGACGGCCCCCTAATCACGTTCACCCGGAGCGGGCTCAGCGCGCCGTGGGCCGGGCAACGGTATGCGAGCCTGCTCGAGTTCGCCGAGGCCTGCGACGTGCCCACCCGCTGGGCGTGTCGCAGCGGCGTCTGCCATGTGTGCTCGACGCCGGCGATGTCGGGCGCCGTCCGCTACATCAACGACCCTCTGGTGCCCCCGCCGGCCGGTGAGGTACTGCTGTGCAGCTGCCAACCGGCCGGGCCCATCGTCTTGGACATGTGACCGATGACGACCATGAAACAGCAGATGCGTGACGCCGACCGGTTGTCGGTCTATTCCGACTCGGTCTTCGCGGTGATCGTCACGATCATGGTCCTGCAACTACGAGCACCCGACTCGCCCCACCTCTCGGCCCTGATCAAGTTGTGGCAGCCGGCAGTGAGTTACCTCGTCAGCTACGTCTTCATCGCCATCATCTGGATCAACCACCACTACCTGTCCCGGCTGACCCGGGCCACCACCCTGCCGATCATCTGGATCAACTTCGTGCATCTGTTCTTCGTGTCGCTACTCCCGTTCACCACCGCGTGGATCGCACAGACCAGGCTCGCCGCCGCCCCGGTCATCGTCTATGGAGCGCTGTGCGTCTGTGCTGACGGCACCTACAACGTGTTCGAGAGACGTGTTCTGCGCGAGAGCGACGAAGTCACCGACCAGCAGCGACGCATGGCCCGCTACCGCTCGCTGCTCGCGTTTTCGCTCTTCACATCCGCCGCCGTGCTGGCCGGGTTCGTGCCGTGGGCCGGGTTCGGACTCGTCTGCCTCGCCCTCGTACTTCACCTCAAGCCCGACATCGGAGTTCGCCAGCCGAAACAGCGTGGTGACCGGGCGCTGCGCGCCCCGCAACCCGAGCTTGGAATGAAGAAATGACCGAAGGAGGAACACGATGACGACGTACCGCACGCTCGATGCCGACGGAGTCGAGATCTTCTACCGCGAGGCAGGCGCCGCCGACGCGGCCGACGCGAACCTTGCACCGGTCTCGCATGCGGATCGCTCAGGGCGTCCCGCACCAGGATGGCCGTGATGGACGACAATTGCGACGCCGAACGGGGGCCACATTCCCGCCGGTTCCATGCCGAAGCTGCATGGAACATCGACGATCGCCCCGTGGTTACACCTCACGTAATCCGCCCTGTCGACGAGGGAGTTCCAGATGGCATCTACCAAGACCTACCGCAAGGATCCCGACGCGGTCGCCGCACTGAACGAGACTTCCTACGAGGTCACCCAGAACAGCGCGACCGAGCCGGCGTTCGGCAACCAGTTCTGGGATCACCACGAGCCCGGCCTCTACGTCGACATCGTGTCCGGCGAGCCGCTGTTCACCTCGCTGGACAAGTTCGAAAGCAGCTGCGGGTGGCCCAGCTTCAGCGCGCCGGTCGAGTCCGACACTGTCGAGGAGCACATCGACAACAGCCACGGGATGAGCCGCATCGAGGTGCGTTCGGGCGGTGCCGACAGCCACCTCGGCCACGTCTTCAACGACGGCCCGGCCGAGCGGGGCGGCCTGCGCTACTGCATCAACTCCGCGGCCCTGCGCTTCATCGCAGTCGACGAACTCGCCGACGAGGGCTACGGGGACTACGTCCACCTGTTCGAGGAGGACAACTCATGAACGACCAACGTGCCGTTCTGGCCGGCGGCTGCTTCTGGGGGATGCAGGACCTCATCCGGCGCCAGCCCGGGATCGTGTCCACACAGGTCGGTTACACCGGCGGCGACGTCGCCAACGCGACCTACCGCAACCACGCCGGGCACGCCGAGGCAATCGAGATCGAGTTCGACCCGGAGGCCACCTCCTACCGCGAGCTACTGGAGTTCTTCTTCCAGATCCACGACCCCTCGACCAAGGACCGGCAGGGCAATGACCTCGGCAGCAGTTACCGCTCGGCGATCTTCTACGTCGACGACGAGCAGAAGGCGGTCGCCGAGGACACCATCGCCGACGTCGACGCCTCCGGCCTGTGGCCGGGCAAGGTCGTCACCGAGGTCAGCCCGGTCGGGGAGTTCTGGGAGGCCGAGCCGGAGCACCAGGAGTACCTACAGCGCTACCCGAACGGCTACACGTGCCACTTCCCGAGAGCGGACTGGCGTCTGCCGAGACGCGAGGCCGCGTCGGCCTGACGCGCTCGGGCGAGGCCCTGGAACTCACCCGCAGACCACCTGCTCGAGGAGCTGACACACGTGTGCGGCATCGCCCCGGTGCACGACCCGGGCGTCGTCTCCCGGACGTCGTCGCAAGGGGAACCTATCGAGACACAGATTCGCAAGCCACCAACATCGGGCTGCTGCTCCGTGGGTCCCGCTTGTCGGAATGCGAACACCCGAACGATCATGGGCACGCTCCTGGCAGGGCTGGATCGCGGCCCGTGCTCGAAGTATCGGATCGATTCGCTCTTGGGCAGGCTCGGTCGCGGTGACAAGCCCTCCTAGGGGCCGCTCCGAAGCTCAGACCGCCGCGGCCGCCGCGCCGCAGGGCCGGAACCGGGCCAGGTACGCCAGGCTCGGCCCACGCCGCTCGGCGAGGTGCAGCCCCTGCCCGTCGGCCAGCCGGTGCAGCCGCGCGAACGGGATCCAATGCCGATCGAAGAACTCGCCGACCACCAGCCGCCCGCCCGGCTTCAGCACCCGCGCCGCCGCGCTGAGCACCCGGGCCGGCTCCGGTATCTCCCCGAGCGCGGTCACCAGGTAGACGGCGTCGAACACGCCGTCGTCGAAGGGCAGCTCCCGCGCGTCCGAGCAGTGCGGCACGATCGCTGCCGCCGCGTTTCTACCCGCTTGCACCTCCGCCTTCGCCCGGCGCATCACGTGGTCGAGCATCTCCTGCTGCACGTCCACGATGTCCAGGCGCCCGTCCGGACCGAGCTGCGGCGCGACGTGCAGCGCCTGCAAACCGGTGCCCGGACCGAGTTCCAGCATCCGTTCATCAGGGCGGGCCCGGCGAGCAGTTGATGGCCGACGGTGTTCTCCACCCGACGGCTGGCGAAGGTCGCTCCGAGCAGCGTCAGCGGAGCCATGATCGCAAGGGCCCGGCGAGCGGTGACCGCCCGCAGCGCGTAGGGCATGCCCATGCACGCGCCGGTGTAGTGCGCGCCCATGCTCCACGCGAACCAGACCGCCAGGATCAGCAGCAGGACGGTCATCACGGTCGGATGTCCCGACGCGCGGCGGCACCGTCAGACATCGGCGTTCAGCGCGGCGCCGACGCGCTCGGCCGCGGCCACCCAGGCCAAGCCACACGGTTCCGGGCAGCGCGCACTCCGAGGGCTGGTGCAGCGTCCATCTGCGATCGAACCAGACCGTGTTCGGACCTGGCCGGTGCAGATGCGGCACGCCGGCCCATCAGGCTCTCCGACGCGTCGTGGTTCGGGGACGACCCGGGCGGCAGGCTCACGGACGTTCAGCGGCTCGGCGTAGGGCACGGTCATCGACTGAACTTCCTCGGGCGGACTACGACGTCGGGGCGTGGACCGGCGGTGCCCAGTGTGGCCGGGGGATCAGGCAGAACGGATGCCCGGCGGGGTCGGTGAACACCTCATCGCGCACTCGCCGGGCACCGAGCGCCACGGACCTGGCCGATCGCGGTCTCGATGTCGTCGACCATCACGTCGAGGTGGAACTGCTGCGGTGCCTCCGGGGCCGGCCAGTGTGGCGGGCGGTGGGCGCTACCGGCCCTGCCCGCGGCGATCCTGGTCAAAGACTTCGCGATGGCGCCCGGCGCCCAGTTCGACCGGCATACCCACGACCGCCACCAGCTCGCCTGGGCCGCGACCGGCATCCTCATCGCCCACGCAGCGGAAGGGACCTGGGTGCTACCGCCGACCCGCGCGCTGTGGATACCCGCCGCCATCCCGCATGAGGTCCGCGCCTCCGGACGGGCGGTGATGCGAGCGCTCTACATCGCGCCCGCGCGATGCCCGATCAGATGGCACGCACCCCAGCCCGTCGCGGTCCGCCCGCTGCTCGCCGAGCTCATCACCCACCTGGACAACCCCGACCTCGAGGCCAGACGGCGAACCCGAGCCGAAAGCGTGCTGATCGACCAGCTCGAACCCGTCCCATCCGCCACCATCGAGACGCCGCTGCCGGTCGAGCCGCGGGCCCGCGAGGTCGCCGACGCCCTGCTCGCCAACCCGGCCGACCCGCGCACTATCGAACAGTGGGGACGCCACGTCGCGGCCAGCGGCCGTACCCTGGCCCGCGCATTCCTCACCGACACCGGCATGCCGTTCGGCCGCTGGCGCACCACCGCCCGACTACAGGCCGCGCTGCCCCACCTCGCCGCCGGCGAATCGGTCGCCGCCGTCGCCCGCCACGTCGGCTACCAGACAACCAGCGCGTTCGTCGCCGCGTTCCGCCGCGAGACCGGACTAACCCCCGGCAGCTACTTCCGCACCAACGAGAACCGGCCGTCATGACACGAACCATTCCGAAAACACCAAACGACAAACAATTCAGCCCCCAGCCAGCCGTGCATCGGCCTGCCCGTAGCGGAATCCTTGCCCGGGGCGTGTCCCGATGCTGGACGGGTTACGGGACGAGCTTGATCATCTCGTCATCGATGGCTCTGCTGGCCTGGCCGCATCCGCCGAGTTTGCCTTTGCGGGATGGCTGGGGTCGGTCGAGTCCGTTCGTCGACCGGGTTGGTGCCGCAGGGCGTGTGCCGCGCGCGGGCCAGAGGCCCTGTCGTAAACCCGGCCTTGACATCCTCGATTTGTAAAGGCAACCTTGACGTCATGCGGGGAGCGTCGTGACGGGTCAGGTGCAGCGGGAGGTCATGGGCACGATGCTGACCGCCAACGCCGCGGCTGCGGCTGCGGTGCTGGGCCGCCCCGGTCACTCCAGCGACGGGTCAGTTCTCGCGGCGATCGCAGCGACCCGCAGCCTTTCGGTGATTGTGGAGGACACGCTCAAGGCTCTGGTCGTGCAAGCCCGCGGCGAGGGCCACACATGGGCGCAGATCGGCGAGATTCTGCGGGTGAGCCGGCAGGCGGCGTTTCAACGGTTCGGATCGGCCGTGGTCGGCGACCTGCGGGAGGAGGGGCAACCGCCGCTGGCGGACGCGGAGCGGCGCACGGTTTCGCTGGTGCAGGACCTGCTGGCGGGCCGGTGGCAGGTCGTCGAAGAAACGTTCACACCGAAGATGATCGAGATCCTGCCCCGCGAACTACTCGAGTCGACCCGGGCGCGGATCAGCGCGGCGTGGGGTGATCTAACGCAGATCGGGCCGGCGGCCGTGGCCGTGCAGGACGGGCTGACAGTTGTCGACCTGCCGTTGTGTTTCGCGCGGGCCGACGCGTCCTGTCGGGCGGTGTTCACCTCCGAAGCCAAGGTGGGCGGGATGCTCTGGCGGCCCGCGGCGGTGCCCGGACAATGACTGCCGAGGAAATCCAGGCGCTGGCAGTCGCCGCCTTAGGTGCGGTCGTGCTGGTGATCCGGGTCCGCACCGGCCACCCGCCACGCCTGGTACGAGAACTGAGCCGGCGCAGGACGCTGCACGGCTCCCGGCCGCGGCGCGTGCTCGGGGCGCGAGCATGGATCGACCTCGCCGTTATGGGGGTCCTGCCGTGGCTGGTCTATCTTGCGGTGCGCCCGGGCCTGGGTTCGGACACGCCGTCGCTGGCGCTGGCCACGGCGGTACCGGTCGTCTGGGTGCTCATCCGCTGGGTTCGGGACCGGCGAGTCGACAGGGTCGGGCTGGCCGTCATCGCCGCCTACGGGTGCGCGCTGGCCCTGTCGGCGGCGCTCGGCAACGCCGCGACCCCGTTGAAGCTGCGCGACGCGGGGGTGCTCGCCGTGGTCGGGCTCGCCTGCCTTATCTCCGTGCCGGCTCATCGACCCCTGCTGTGGCTCGCACTGCGCTACCTCGCACGTCACCGACGCGGCGGCGAACAGGCGACAAGCCGACTCGAGGACCCGCAACAGCGCAATCACCTGGCCGGTGCCACCTTGCTCACCGGCGCCGTGTTCTTGACCGCCGCGCTCATCGACGTGCTGGTCATGATCAGTGCCTCAACCGCCACGTTCCTCGCTATCGCCGGGCCGCTTGGCGGACTCACACCCCTGGCCGCAACCGCAGCAGCAATCGCCTACCTGCAGCACAGCGCCAACCGCCACACCAACGATCCACCTGAAGACCCGCACGGGACAGGGCAGGGTCACGTCCGGCCAGCGAACCGCTCGCGGCGACAGTGACCGACTGCCAGCTCGCGACAAGAAGACGGCTCGTCCCCGGAACCGGATCCGAGAGCGAGACGACAATTGCGGTACGCGGGCAGCGGTACGACATGACCTCGCTGGGGAGGCTCGGCGCTGGCGAGCAGGGCGCGCTGGTCGGCGTCTAACCTTCCGTGGTGGACATCGGCTGGACGAGCCAGCTCGCCGACCAGCTCGACTGGCATTGGGACAACCATCTGCGGCCGACGCTGGCCGGCTTGATCGACGAGGAGTACCTCTGGGAGCCGGTGGCCGGCTGCTGGAACGTGCGCCAACGAGGGGATCCTCGCCCGCGGCGGCGCGGCGACACGGGTCACCAGTCCCGTCGACAGCGGTATTGGTGTGGCCCTGGCGCGTGTTTCTTGGCGACCTTGGTTGATCTTGAAGGTCCGGCGTACTCCGCAAGCACGGCCGGCCGGGCACGACCGTTGTCGCCGCTCGGGGTCAGCGGTCGATGAGGTCGCTGAGCGCGAACGGTTGGCGGTGGGTCAGTTGGTGCACGTGGTCGGTGACGGTGTCCCAGCGGTGTTGGCGGATCGAGGTGAACATTGAGGAGAAGGCGTAGCACCACCAGGGGTCGAGCTCTTCGGCTGCCATTTCCCGTTGGAAGTCCGAGGGGGTCAGGTCGACGTAGCTGATCTGCGTGTGCCATATCCGGGCCGCTTCAGCGGCGATGTCGTGCATGTCCAGCGCGGCCGGTCCGGTCAGTTCGTGGATGCAGCCGGCCGGGCCGCGCAGAGCAAGCTCGGCGAGGCAGCGCCCGATGTCGGCGATCGAAACCAGCGAGACGCGACCGTCCTGGGCCGGTAACCGGATCTCGCCGCGTTCGCGGGAACTGTAGGAAGAACTCAGCGAAGATCGAGGTGCGGGCGATCGTCACCGTGCACCCGGACTGCTGCAGCATCTGCTCGGTGTGGCCGTAGGTGACCGCGTAGCAGAACGGCGACGTGGTGTCGGCGTCCAGGCCGCTCACGGCGACGATGTGACCAACGCCGGCGGCGACGGCAGCACGGATCACGTTGTGATGGTGATACAGCACGTTGACCGCCTCGCCGTCGCTGGAGACGAACACGAGCGTGTCGATGCCATCGAATGCGCGTCGCAGCGCGGCGCGGTCGGCGTAGTCCGCGTGGGCGTGGAGCACTCGCGATGGGCGCTCGGATGAGGGACGGCGGGAGACGGCGAGCACCTCCTGATCATTGTGGGCGGCGAGCAGCTCGACGACATGGCCGCCCAACGTGCCGCTCGCGCCGGTGACGGCGATCCGCATGTCGTCCTCTATCCGCCGAGCCCGGGCAGATCGAGCCGGCGGAGCCGGTCGGGGTCGGCTAACGAGTCGATCGCCGCGATCCTGCCTTCCCGGACGGTGAACGCCATCACCGAGAACGGGGTGCCACCCGGCGCGACGATGACGCCGGCCACTCCGTTCATTACCGCGGCCCGGACGTGCGGGGAGAGCCGGGCGTAGGTCAGCGCTTGGGCGGCGACCGCGTGCGCGCCGCGGATGAGCACGGTCGCGTTCGGGCGCCGGGAGCCGCCGTCGGAGCGGAGCACCACGTCGGGGTCGAGCACAGCGATCAGCGCCTCGAAGTCGCCGTCGCGGGCGGCGGCGAAGAAGGCATCCACGACGGCGCGTTGCTGGGCGAGATCGACGTCCGGGCCGGGCGCGTCGCCGCGCACCTTGCGCCGGGCCCGGCTGGCGTGCTGGCGCGCGGTGACCGGGGAACATCCGGTCATCGCCGCGATGGCGTCGAACGGAACGCCGAACGTGTCGTGCAGCACGAAGGACAGCCGCTCGTCGGGCGTCAACGTTTCCAGCACGACCAGCAGCGCCAGGGCGACCGAGTCGGCCAGCACGGCGTGCCGCTCCGGATCCGAGTCGTCGGCTGGCTCGACGATCGGGTCGGGCATGTGGACCGACAGGGGTGTCTCGCGCCGCGTGGAACGCGACCGCAGCATGTTCAGGCACACCCGCCCCACCACGGTCGTCAACCACGCGCCCAGGTTGTCGATCTCCTCCGCCGGTGAGCGCGCCAGACGCAGCCACGCCTCCTGAACCGCGTCCTCGGCCTCGCTCAGCGAGCCGAGCATCCGATACGCCACCGCCCGAAGCTCCGATCGGCGCTCATCGAACCGCTCAGCCAACCACTGCTGATCAGTCACGACCCTCAACCCCTGTCTCGCGCCGTGACGCCCGACGCGGAACGGATGCGCACAGTCGCACGCGGTGCGACCGCCAGCCGCGCGAACGCTCTCAGCCCCACGCGCCTGCAATCTGCCGCGTGGTCGCGTTGAGCCGGTTGAACAGGTTCGTCACACCGATCATCAACACGATCGCCGCCAACTGCTCGGACGTGTAGTGCTCGGCGGCGGTGTCCCAGATCTCGTCCGGTACCGGGTCAGCACGATCAGCCAGCCGGGTCGCGGCCTCAGCGAGCGCGAGCGCGGCCCGCTCGGCGTCGCTGAAGTACGGTGCCTCGCGCCACGCAGCGACCGTGGCCAGCCGCTCGTCGCTCTCACCTGCCTTGCGGGCGTTCCTCGCGCCGGCGTCGACACACGCGCTGCACCCGTTGATCTGGCTCGCCCGCAGGTGGACCAGCTCCAAGATGGTCTGCGGCACCCCGCCACGGGAGATCGACTTGTACAGCCTCTGGATGGCCGGCATGGCGTCGGGCAGAACTGACGCCGGGTTCGGCATCCGCGCCTGCAACTGTCCGCTCACTCCTGTCTGAGTCGTCATCATCCAAATCCTTCCCGCTCACCGCGGTGCACCGTGCCCCGCTCCCACCTCGACCCGCCGCAGCGACCAGATGTGACACCCACCCACAACCCATCCAGTCGCCATGGGTGCCGGACACACGGGGGTCAACCGGAAGGGAACGAAACGCCGCCAGACGCGATCGAACAGGCTTCCTCGCTCCCGCGAGGTCGATACCACGCCGTCGCAGTTAAGGAAGGATGTGCGGGCTGCGGTCCCGACTCGATCACGTGCGGGCTGCCGCGCGGTCGTCGTCGCCGTATGCCCTGCCCGAGAAAATGCCCGGTGTTATCCGGAGCTCCGGATAAGACCGGGCACTTTCTCGGGCTGCGAATACGGGCTTACGCCCACCCACAGGGGATTGAGCCTCCGCTCCCGTGCGTCCGTGCCCGCTGGCGGTTCCCCATTGCGACGGTGGTTCGCCGGTGAGGTGCCTCTTGGGGACGAACCAACCTTCTTCGTCGCTCAGCGGTCTCGGCGGCCGTGACGGGCGTCTGCGGCTCGTTCTTATCCGGTGGCGATCCGCCAGGTCAGCATCGCTGGCATCGCACGACGTTCTCCTTATGTTTCAAGCCCATTACATTTTGCCAGCCGCACCGCCGGCCGATCCAGGGACGGCCAAAATGACGCGGTACGGCAGAGCTCGCAACTGGTCCGCCGTAGCTGCAACGCCAGACATCCGTAAACGTTGCTCGAACCTTTGCCACTCATGCATCTCGCCTGTGGTCTCGGCATCGTCGGGTAGGACCACGTTGTAGACATTGCGCACGGCGTGGTCGAGTGAAATCTCATCGATCCGCGCCGTCGTTGTCCATCCCCGGCCGTCCAGCAGTGTCACTTCACGCCCGTCGTCCAGCAGCGCGAACTCACGCACTTCGCACGATGTCCCACCGTTTGGGTCGGCCTTGAGCTCCCCGCAGGCTCCTAGGCTCACTACGGTTGCCGGCCTAGCATTCACAGGGCCTTACCCAACCCAGCGGCGGCGACAGCTCGACGGCAGCCTTCCCAATTCGGGGATACCGACGTTGTCATAACCATAGACGGTTACGGGTGGGCGCAAACCAAATTCTGCGCGGGGGTGTAGGCGGAGGCTCCGGTTCCAGGGCTCTTGATGACAACCAAGCTGCGCCACGCCGCGGTGCCGTAGGGTGGAGGAATCGTGCATGCTTGGCGAGCGACAGCGCGGTTGGCGCTGCCTCCACCTGGCCACACGTACGCGGTCCCGGTATTTTGCCAATGCCAGGTCTTGTCCGAGAAATACTCGTAGAGATAGATCGTCACCGTCGTCTTCTGATTGGGGCAACTTCCCTGGTACCACCAGCCGTGAGCCGAGACATCCCCACCGGACAGGTGCGCGTGATCACCATCGACGTATGGCGTGCAGGTAGCCGGTATCGCGGGAACGCGAGCGCTGATTGGGGGAGCTGGCAACACTGTGCTCCCCCCTGGATATGGTGCTGGATGCGGCGACGCGGGGACGCTTGAAGCAGCGAATGCGCTCCCGCTGAGACCAGTGAACGTCAAGATCGCAACAGTGGCGGCGATGAGCGCTGGACGCGACCGGGGAAACCTCATGTCAGGATCCCAGACCTATATCCAGCTTGTGTCAAGGGTCACACGGAGCGTGACAGCCTCCGCATCCCAGCCCAGTCACGCACAGCTCGAGGTCTCGATCAAGGATCGTCTACGGGACGTCGTGATCGTGACAAACGGCATCGGCTCAGGGTGGCGACGTCCACGAAACGGTATCGCCGCGTGCTGCCTGGGTGTCGACGCGGTTCGTATCGTTCCGGTATGGCATCCCCCGCGCCGAGCGTGCACGAGCAGATCGCTCGCGGGCTGCGCGGGCATCCGGCGAAGAAGGGGCTGGGCTTCAACCTGCTGGTCACGGCGGTGGAGGTCGCTGGCAGTATCGCGTTGTTCCACCTTGCCCGGCGGATGGGCGCCAGCGACGTGGTCGCTTACCTGGTGGGCAGTATCGCCCCGGTCCTCGGCGGGATGCTGGTGTGGGCGCGGGCGCGTAAGTTCAGCGGTGCCTCGGCGGCGATCTTCGCGTTCACCGCGGTGTCCGCACTGATTGCCCTGATCGGCAGCACCAGCCCGAAGGTGCTGCTTTACAAGGACTGCGCGACCACGGCGCTGATCGGCCTGCTGTTCTTGGCCTCGTGCGTCGTGGCCCGCAAACCGATCGTGTTCTACTTCGCGCAGCGCTACGGCACCGACGGTAGCCACGACGGAATGGCCGTCTTCGACGCGATGTGGGACGCCTACCCCGACTTCCGCCGCGGGATGTACGTGACCGGCTACCTCTGGGCGGCGCTGTTCCTGATCCAGGCCGCCGGAACCGCACTGATCATTCGGCAGAGCAGCTACTCGACCGGCTACACCTACGACCAGATCCTGCCCTTCGCCGCGACCGGGCTGGGCATCCTCGGCTCCGTCGCGATCGGCCGCTACTACGCCGGGCGAGGCAAGGCCCGCGCGAGAGCCAACACGCCCGGGTAGCCGACGACCGTGTCGCAGCGCAGCGGTTGAGCGCCCAGATCATCGACGGCGGAGCTGCCCGAAAGCGGATCCGGTGCGGCTATGTGCCTGGCCGGCGCATACCGGAAGATGACGCTCGTGACAGCACCAAAGTGCGCGTGTACAGGCTGCGGCGCGCTCGTGGCGGACATCAACGGTCCGGTGCACACGTACGTGCCGAGCGCGCCGGGTTGCTGGCGGGTTTTCGGCGAGGTGCAGGCCGAGGAGGCGGCGCGGTTCGGTTACCCGCCCACGCACCGGATTGTGGTCGACGCTTACATGGCCCAGCATCCCGGTGACGGCAATGACCGCCGGGATCGTCAGTCTGTGTTCGTCCACCTGTTGGGGTTGTGCGCCGTACTGGAACACCGAGTGCCGCCGCCGCGGGTCACCCGACTGCTCGGGGCGGTGGTGGTTAGCCGTGCCGATTTCCCGCTGCTGCGACGCAGCGACCGCGGTGAGCTGACGGTGCTGCATATGACCGGAGCCGCCGACCTGGCGGACTACGACCAGCGCGCCCGGGCATGGGCGCGGGTGGTCTGGCACAGCTGGTCGGGCGAGCATCCTCAGCTCAACGCCGCGCTCGACGGGGCCTGGACTGCAGCGTCCAGCGGTCGCCGCTGACCGATCCGCTTGCGGCACATGCCGCCGCCACCGACGGGACGCGGTGAGGGTCGGCGACTGCCAAGACCACCCGCTCGGCGCGCTGACCGCTCCAACGTGCATAAAGCATGCGGTCGGCCCGTGTCCTCGATGTTCCCGGTCTATGCCGCGAACCGTGAGCATCGTCGACGCGCGGGCCGGTGCCACCGAGCTGCCCGGGATCCGCCCGCAAACGCGGCAGATTCGCTCACGCAACGTATTTCCGGTTCTGACGGTGAGCGGACGGTGTCGGCCACCATTATCGGACAGTCGCGATGCATTCCGCCGCCGAGTTCGTAACGCCACCGGTGCAGCGCCGTGGTGCATCGAGGCTATCCGGGATGCGGCTGGTGAGACGCAGGTTCGTTAGAACTGCTCGGGGTTAGCGTGGTCTCGTGCTTCCCCGCGACTACGCCGCGCACAACTGCTCGATCGCCCGGACACTGGAGATCCTCGGCGACCGGTGGACGATGCTGATCGTCCGCAACGCGCTGGGGATGGGGCAGACCCGCTTCGACGAGTTCCTAGACCAGCTGGGCCTGGCCCGCAACGTGCTGGCGGACCGGCTGGCCCGGCTCACCGACGAGGGCATCCTGGAGCGGCGCAAGTACCAGAACCGCCCGGCCCGCTACGAGTACCTGGTGACCGTGAAGGGCCGGGCGCTGTGGCCCGTGCTGGCCGCGCTGGTCGAGTGGGGTGACCGGTACTACGCCCCGAACGGCGCCCCCCGGGTACTGATCCACGCCGGCTGTGGCGGCGACCTGCGCCCCCAGCTCGTCTGTGCCGACTGTGACGCCGTCGTCGACAACGACCAGATCAGCACCCGCCCCGGCCCCGGCGCCCGCCGCCCCACCGCGCCCGCCGTCGTCCCTTCGTGATGGGCGGGCCATTTGGACAACGGTCGAACCGGCACCGGCTGCGCGCCGTGTAACCCATGGGGCGCGAGTCCCGCGCCCACGGCAGGAGGTGCGCGATGGAACGGACCAAGCGGAGACTGGCGATTCTCGGCGGCGTGGCCGCGCTGGGGGTGCTCGCCGGGCAGGGCGTCGCGGCGGCATGGGGCACCCATCAGGGGACGGACCTGCGCTTCGGCACGATGGCGCCGGTCACCGGACCGTACGTCGGGACGGCCAACCCGATCCGCGGCGTGCCGGGCGGCGGGCTGCCCTGGATGCTCCGCTCGGCGCACGGCTCGCTGGCGCGCGACGGGCACCTGCACGTGACGGTGCGCGGGCTGGTCCTCGCCGACAAGGCGCCCGTGCCGCCGGCGCTGCGTGGCACGAACCCGGTCCCGGACTTCCGGGCGATCGTCAGTTGCCAGACGATCGGCGCCGGCGGGACGGCCACCGTCACGAACGTGAGCACCGCCCAGTTCCCGGCCGACACGCGCGGCGACTCGACGATCAACGCCCGGCTGGACGTCCCCGAACCGTGCGTCGCGCCGGTCGTGTTCGTCACCTCGCCCACCGGGGCCTGGTTCGCCGCCACCGGCGGGTGATCAGCGCAGCCCGGCGAGCAGCAACCCCACGGCCAGGAGGACGACGGCCGCCGCGAGCGCCTTCAATGCCGCCTCGAGCGGGGCGAGCAACTCGGCGCGGTCGAGCGGCCGCCGCGTGCCGTCCGGCAGGACCTCGACCGCGCTGATCCCGGCCAGCCGGCGGCGGATCGTGCGGGCCGGGGTGCTCAGCCGGCGCCGCGCGTACGAGAGGCCGGTCGCGGCGAGCGCGGCGAGCGCGGCGCCCGCGGTGACCGGCCGCGCCAGCGGCGGAGCTTGCGCGAGAAACCCCACCGCCAACGGGAATCCGCCCAGGCCAGCGCGAACCCCAGGTCGGTGTGCAGCCGTCCCCCGAACAACTCCACGTTGTAGCCGAGGACGAGCACGACGCCGATCACGATGCACGGCACCAGCGCCGGCCCGGCCTGCTGGACGGCCAGCACGCCGATGACGACCGGCCGGCGACCCCGAGCGCGGCGACCGATCACAGCACCCGCGCCGGGATCACCGTTCCGAGGGGGGCGGCCGTGCTGTTCGTCCAACGCGTGCGCGGCCAACCCGGCGGCGAGGAACGTCGTCGTCACGCCACGTGCTCTGCGGCGAAGGCCCGGCATTTCCTGGCCGGCGTGAACCGGCCAAGATCACCGCCGGGACCCTGGGCAGCCGCGCGCGAGTCGACTAGCCTTCCAGACGGTGATCGTGAGGCGTCTGCGACCGCTTCACCGTGGTTGCCCTGTGCCACCCGGGCACGCCATTGACGCGCTTGGGCCGCCCGGGTGTCCAGCTTCGCGGCTATCCCCCAGTGGCCGTTGCTGGGCACGGCCCAGTACTCGCTGGACAGCACCGTCCTCGGTAGAGAACACGGTCCTCGCCAAACAGCGTCCTTCCCGTCAGGATCATCCTGGACCGGGCGGCCTGCGACCGGTAACCGCCAACAGTGTCCGCTTGCCGCCGGCTGCTAACGCGAGCAGACGGTGCGCGCGCCTGCCGGTGGCCCGTCTCAACGACGGCCGACCGGCAACGCCCAGCCACACTCCGGCGGGAGGAACCACTGCCACACGCCCCACCACCCCGCCGACCCGCCCGCTCACCGCTGTGATCGGACGCCGCCGGGAGTTACCTCAACGCGGCGTGAGCGGAAAGGTCAGCTGCACCGCCGGGAGTGCGTACTCGGAGCCGGCCCGGCCGGGGCCGTCTCGGCGGCGGCGGCATCGGCGGTGGTGCCGCTGAGCTGGATGACTGCGGCGCCGAGCAGGACGAGCAGCGCGACGAGCAGCGCCCCGCCGCCGGGGCCCCGGCGTATGTGTTCGTCGTAGACCGCGACGCCGATGACGATGCTGCCGAGCGGGTCGAGGGTCGAGGTAGCGGGCAGGCTGGCGGTGATCGGCCCCGCTTGGAAGGCGAGCTGGTTGAGCAGCAGACCCGCGACGCCGACAGCGAGCACGGCATAGAGCTGCCAGCTGGTCAGCAGCTGCAGCGGTGCCGCGCCGAGGTAGGTCAGGGCCTTCAGCAGCGCGGCGGTGGCCGCGTAGGTGATGCCGACGGCGACGCCGAGCAGAGCGGCGGTGCGGGCGCCCTGGCGTTGCCGCCGGCCCAGTTCGATGCACGCGGCGGCCAGCGCGCCGCCGACGAGCCCGGCGATGACCGCGGGCAGTGTGTCGGCAGGCTCATGGCGTGCAGCAGTGCCCGCGGCGGCCAGCAGCAAGAACCCGGCCAGCGCGGCGGTCAGCAGCACGGCCCAGCCCAGCTGCGCGCGGGTCACCCGCTGGTGGCCGAGGCGGGCACGCAAGACCAGCGCGAACACCAGCCCGGTGAGCAGCAGCGGCTGCACCACGACCAGCGCGCCCAGATGCAGCGCGGCGATCTGCAGGCCCAGGCCGACCACGTCACAGCCGATGCCGACCAGCCACTGCGGATGCCCGACGGTGGCCCGGGCGAAGCGGGCCAGCTTCCCCGGCCGCAGGCTCTGCGCGTCCGGTGCCTGACCGGCGCTGAGGTGCTTCAGACTGCTGGACGCGGCGAACGCCAGCGCGGCCGCGAGGCTGAGCGCCACGACCACCCAGTCACGCACCATGCACCGACCCCGTTCCCTGCACGCAGCCGGCGCCTGACTGCCACCAGCTGAACTTGCGCCGACCATACGACGGGGGTGCGGCGGCTCGTAGGGCCTCGCCGAGCGGATCGCGCTGGCGCACTTTGGGCTTGCGGCGTGGGCGGCAAACCGACAAGTCCTTTGCTGCGGCCCGGTCGGGGTCCGTCACGGCGGTGCCGCCGCTGCGCGTCAGGCGCCGTACCAGCGCGGCGCGCAGCCGACTCTGCAGCTACCGGCGAATGGCTGGTCACCACCGACAGGCAGACCCAGGCGGGCTCGGCGGCTTTCAAATCGTCAGTGCAGGAGGCGCACCGGCCTCTGCTTGGCCGCGCGAACCAGCCCGGGATGCGGCCTTGGTGGCCGGTGCATAGCGTGCCGGGCCGCTGCCGTGTGCTGGGGGAAGAGCGCCGCGGTGAGCCAGCGTCGGGTGAGCGGCGCGCCGAGCCGGGCGGACAGCCAGTCGGAGGCCGCGGGGCTCGACGGCCCGCCAGACGGAGCAGCTGTGCCCACCGCGCGGGAGCGGCAGCAGATAGACCCGGGTTAGGTAACCAGCCGCCTGCGCCAGCCAGCTGGGGCCGCGTCGATGACCGGGGCGCGGTCCTGGCCGCTGGTAACCACCAGCAGCGAGACGTCCGGAGCAAGCAGGTTTGTCCAGCCGCGACAGCGGCTCGTTCGATCCGCGATCACGGGCGCTGTTGCCGACCGCGTGTCCGCTGGTGTGGTCCTGGTAGGGCCGCCGGCCACCGGCGTACCGACGACCTGGAGCGTTTAGTTCAGATCGCGCCCCCCGAGCGGGCCCGGCGCAGTGTGCACGGCGACGCGGCTCATCGCCACCAGCGGGCTGCTTCGTCTGATCGTGCTGGCCGACCGGGTCATCATGTCGCCGTCCGCCGACCGGCGCCGAGACAAGCTCGGTCCCGCAGACCGCCCAGATCCATCGACTGGACAGGTCCATAGGGCGGGTGATTTTGCGCTCGGCGAGAGCGCGGTCACCGGGCTCCTATCGTGGCGGCAGACCGCGCCAAAGCTTCTGCGGCCCGCCTGGGGGCTGCCGGTCAGTCGTGTTCCGGAGGCGGCACGTCCGCCCGCGCGGCCTCGGCCTTCTGCGCGTCGGCCTTCGTCTGATGAACCGTGCCCTCGGCGTGATCGGGCGGAGCGTAGATCGTATAGAGCCGGGCCGCGTCGGCGCCGATGTTGGTGAAGTTGTGCCCGGTCCCGGCGGGTACTGCCACCGTGTCACCCGCGGTCACCGTTCGGGTCTCGCCGCCCACCTCGGCGCGCACCGAGCCGGTCACGAAGGTGAGGATCTGGTCGTTGTGCTCGTGCACCTCGGCGCCGATGTCTTCACCCGGACGAAGGGTCATTAGCACGATCTGGGTATGGCCGGCGGTGTGGATCACACGTCGAAACGCGTCATTACTGACCGCCTGCTCCGAGATCGATACAGCGAACATGCCCCGATCATGGCCCGCGTGGGCCAATAACGGTAGACACCCACTCCAATCATCGGTCATATCCGGCGCTGGGTCGGCATCGGCGCCGTCACCCAGCGGTTTCGTCCATCGGCGCCGCGGCCGTAGACGATCTCCCAGACGCTGACGATGTTTACTCGCATCGGCATGAGCCGACACCTGAAATCCGTCCGGACATATCGATGTCCGGACAGGCGCGGCGGATATGGAGGGGCTTCTGTCACTGAATGAGCCTGGCCTTCGACCTGGCGGGTCGGCGGTCGATCCGCGCTGCCCCTCGCGGTGCGGCACGGGGTGGGTCAGCGGGCGAGGGTGGCGTTGTGCAGCACGAGCGTGTCGCGGAGCAGGGTGTGCCCGGGCGGGCTGTCGAGCTCGACGGTCACCGCGCCGGTCACGATCCGCGCGTGCGTGTCGACATCGGGCTCTGGTGAACAGCAAGTAGGCGTCTGGTCCTCGTCACGCCGGCACCGGGTGTCACGACCGGCACCGGTCGACGGGCCCTGCGGGCGAGGACTTCGCCGCGCATCGTCCGGACCAGGCCGGATAGCACCGTGCGGGGGGGATGGCCGGGCGGCAGCACGTCGGCGCGGGCCTCGACGTGGATCTCGGTGAACCCGGCGTCGCGCAGCAGCCGAGCGCCCTGGCGTTCCGCGCCGAGCCGAGCCGACGCGGCGGCTCCCTACCACACTGACCACCGGCGCACTACCACCCGGACGGGATTCGTTGGCGCCCGCCAGGCGGGCGCAGTTCACTCAGAAGCAGGTCGGCCGCACCGGACCCGCGGCGGGCGGGGTCGACGAACAAGTCATCGAGAAAGCAGCCGGTGGTGGCCGAAACGGTCGTGCGAACGGGCGGTAGTGCGCCAAACCGACCAGCGCGCATTCCTGCGATTCGACCACGATGGCCCGCACTTCGTGAATCGGGTCGCGAAGCCAGGACCACACTCTTTGAGCCATCGCCTCGGACTGCTGCACTCCGTAGTACTCGGCATAACCGCGATACAGCTCGCGCCATCGTGCGCAATCAGCATCTTGGACCGGGCGCACCAGCAGGCCTCGTCCGCGATTACCAGCCATCCCACCGGCTGACACCGGACAGCCGCCGCTCGGTGCACGCTGCGACGGCCGCCATATGGCGTCTCCATCCCTCCCGCCGGCGGATCGGCCAATGGCACGATTGACGTCGCCGGACGCTGGCACCCTTCGACGCGGGACATCCAGGCGCGTGCGTCATCGGGCTCTGGTCGCTGTGGCCGGGCGGATCGGCCAGCACCGGCGGTTCGCCGGACCGGTCATCGTTCCGCGACCGGTCGGCACCGTGAGCCGCTGCAACGAGTCGGTGCTGAGCGCTCGGCAGTCGTCAGATCGATCAGGAATCGAGAAGCGTCGGTCGGTGATCGGCTAATAGCGTGGCACCACCGGCGCAACAGCGGTCAGCGATGTGACCGCCTACCCCGTGAGGAGACGATCATGAGTCCCACGATCCGTAGCTTGGTGATCCCGGTGTCCGATCTGGATGCCGCCAAGGCCGTGTACAGCGCGCTGCTGGGCGCACCGCACACCGACGAGTCCTGCTACGTCGGGTACAACATCAACGGCTTCGAGGTCGGTCTCAACCCAGCCGGCGAGGGCGGCGGACCGGTGGCCTTCGCCGATGTCGAGGATCTGGACGCGGCCCGCGAGACGGTGCTCGCGGCTGGCGCCACCGAGCGCGACGCGCCGCGTCAGGTCGCACCAGGGGCGCGTATCTGCGTGCTCGCCGCCTCGGACGGCAATCCGATCGGCCTGCGCGGAAAGTAGCCGACAGGTGACAATGCCGCCGCCGTACCGCAGCAGGCGAGGTACGGCGGCTCGTTTGCCGACCCGGCTACCTCTGGACCATCGGATACAACGCCAAGGAGACCGAGCCCGATGCGGAGTAACCGCCGAGAACAGCCTGTGGCCAGTGCCGGCGATCCGGCCCTCGCGGCCTGGCTGGACCGACTACAGGACGAGTCCTTCAGCCGGGCCGGCAGGGCGGTGCGCACGGCCTACCCGCCGCAACGGCGGATGACCGGGCCCGAACTGGCCGGGTACCTGCGGCGCCGGACCTACGCGCTCGCGTCCTCCACCCGGCCCGACGGCCGCCCACATGCAGCGCCGACGCTGTTCTCCCTATACGCGGAGGCGTTCTGGCTGCCCACGCTCGGCAGCGCGGCCCGGCTCGGCAACATCCGGGCCCATCCGTGGCTCGCGCTGTCCATCCTCGAGGGTGAGCACGACACCCATGCCGCGGTGCTCACCGAGGGCACGGCCGAGGCCCTGCCGACCGTTCCGGACGAAGTCCGCCGCATCACCGAAGAGCGGAACCGCGGCGGCAGCCTGGACTGGGCAACCGCCTGGCTGCGAATGACCCCGCAGCGGCTCTTCAGCTTCGCCGATATCGCCTGGCACGGCGTGACCGACCCTCATCAAGCATGCTGATCGGGTCACGAACCACGTCGCCCACGGCTTGACCAGCTCACACCCGTGCCGCATCGTCAAACCCCTCGCCCGAATGAAGGATCGACTTCCGGGCACCCGGACCGTCGCCGAGTGTCGACGCCGGCCGCAAGCGTCGAGGGACATGACCCGGCCGGTCTCCGTCTCCAACCGCCTGGGCCTGCACACGTATACGGGCGCCCGTCGTCATCCAGGCGTCCGCTATACCGCGATAGGGCTGATTCTCGCGCCCCGCTGACGGGCAGCAGAGCCGACCTGACTGAACATCCTCAGAGCGGCAAATACGGACGTCCGCGGCATGCACGGATCTTGCTTGAGTCGGTTGATCCGATCCGACGCGGCGCCCGGTGGGTGATCACGGTGGGCCGGCGAGGGCAGCCGCCGGCCCGGGCGGTTCGAGGCGACGAATATCGTCCGGCCGCGCTACCAGGAGACGGTCAGCTGGTCGCGTCGCCCGATGGTTTCGAGCCGTCGGGTCAGCAGAGTTTGGAGGCGTTGCAGCGCGTCGGCGGTGGGCGCCTCGGCGCGGATCGTCAACGCGTCGGCGCTCGCGTCGAGGGTGAGCCGGCCGTCTTCGAAGAGCACCGATGCGTGCTGGTCGGTCCACTCGACGTGGCGGATGCCAGGCGGGCCGGCTTGGTGCGGGCCGGCCGGGTGCTGGCCGGCCGGGTGGTGGCCGCCGCTGCCGAGCCGGTCGAGGTGTTCGCAGAGTTGAACGAGGTAGCGTCCGGCGCGCTGGGTGGGCATGCGGGTCTGGGCGTTCGGCATGGGTGATCGCTCCTGGTCAAGACGGCGAGCCAGCCGCGTGCGCCGGCGGGATGGATGTTGGTGTCGAGCGTTGTGGGCTCGATGCCGTCATGCGCCAGCCGTCGCGGAAGCTGGTGAGCAGGTCGGCGCGGCTTACGCGGTGCGGGACGTCGGGCTGGCTGTCGGCGTAGCAGAGCAGGAGCAGGCGCCCGCCCACGCGGAGCACGGTGGCGGGTCCGGTCAGGTAGCCGGACCGGTCGGCGCCGGTGAGGGCGTGGAAGAGCTGGCAGTCGAGCGCCGTGTCGAACCGCGGTGCGGCGAGTTGGTCGAGGTGTCGGGCGTCGTGCCGCAGAAATGTCACCGGCAGGCGCAGGTGGGCGGCTTTGGTCCGCGCCTGGTTTAGTGCGGCGGCGTCGGTGTCGATGCCGACCACCTGCAGGCCGACGCGGGCGGCGAGCAGGGCGTGCTCGCCGGTGCCGCAGCCGACGTTGAGGACCCGGCCGTGCAGGGCGCCGCGCTCGGCGAGCGCGGCCATGGCAGCTTGTGGGCGACCGATCTCCCACGGCGGCACGCTGCCGCCGTGAAACCGTGGCCCGGGCGGTCACGCCGCATCCCGCGGGCGGCCGGTGTGACCGGCGGAGTCGCTGCCCGAGTGGGCGGCGGGGTCGTGGTCGGTCATGGCGTCCGGGTCGCCGCCCATCATGGTGAGCATCCCCCGGCCGCCGGTGCGGAAGAACCGCCACAACACCCAGGCCGGCGAGCAGCAGAAAGACGATGTTGAGCCAGGTGGTGTAGTTCCACCGGATGGCCTCGTCGCCGACATCGGCGTGCCGGCGCCGGTCGGGATGAGACCGAGCGGGGCGAAGACAAACTCGATGACATACCCGGAGGCGGCCATGGTGGCGTAGAAGGTGGCGAACAGGAACGCGGCCATCCGCCGCCCGAAGTACTTGGCGTAGATCAGCAGCAGCGGGATGATGATCAGGTCGGCGAAGATGAACGCGATCACGCCGCCGAAGCTGATCCCGCCGTACCACAACACCGCGGCCAGCGGGGCATTGCCGATGGAGCAGACGAAGGTCACCACGGCGACCAGCGGGCCGATGATCGGCCCCCAGAGCTTGGCCGCCAGCGGGTGGTCGGCGAGGAAGAGGTGCTGCCAGAAGGTGTCGGGGATCCACGCGCTGGCGGCGCCGGCGATGAGCAGCCCGCCGATGAGGTCGCGCAGGATGGCGGCCCATTCCAGGACGAACACGTGGCTGACCGCGGTGAACCCGTCCCGGGACAACAGCCGCCGCCAGAACGACCCCGACCCGGTGACGGCCATGTCCATCGCCGCGTGGCCTTCGATCGACCCGGGCACCGCCCGCTCGGCCTGGGCCCGCGCGGCCCGCTCCAGTCGGGCGGTGAGGAAGCGGCGGAACAGCAGCGCCAACGCCACGATCATGATCGGTCCGCCGACGAACTCAGCCAAGGTGAACTGCCAGCCCAACAGCAGCGCCAAGATGATGCCCAACTCGATGACCAGGTTGGTCGAGGCGAACTGGAAGGCCATCGCCGCGGTGAAGTTCGCGTCCTTGCGGACCAGTGAGCGCGCCAGCGCCACCGCCGCATACGAGCAGGACGAGGAGGCCGCGCCCAGGCCGGCGGCGGTGGCCAGGCTGCGCGGCCGGTCATCGGGCAGCAGCCGCACGATGGTGGCCTTGCGCACCAGCGCCTGGATGATCGCCGAGAGTGTGAAACCGAGGATCAGCGACCAGGTGATCTGCCAGGTTATCGTCCCGGTCATCCGCAGCGCGTGCAGCACGGCATCCACTCCCATGACTAATACCCCCGTAAGGTATCTGTCAAGTTGCAAGACGCCGGGTGACCGGTGCGCTAGCGATGGGCGCCGGCGGGGCTGGTGTGCACGGTGGCGGCGGTGAGCCGGTGGATATCGGCGAGCAGGTGGGCCTCGGCGTGGTGGGCGACCTCGTGCGCGTCGGCGAGGGTAAGCGTGGGATCGACGGTGATCGCGGCTTCGGCGCGCAGCGTGTGCCCGATCCAGCGCAGCCGTAGTTCGTCGACCGAGCGCACGCGGTCGAGCTCAGCGATGCTCGCGGTGGCCTGCTCGACTAGGCCCGGGTCGACGGCATCCATCAGCCGGGCGCCGACCTGGCCGGCGGCCGAACGCAGCACGCCGAGGATGGCCACCGTGATCACCAGCCCGATGATCGGGTCGGCCGCCCGCCAGCCGGCCGCGACCCCGGCGGCCCCGAGCAGCACGGCCAGGCTGGTGAACCCGTCGGTGCGGGCGTGCAGACCGTCGGCGACCAGCGCGGCCGAGCCGATCCGCCGCCCGACGGTCATCCGGTATCGGGCGACCAGCTCGTTGCCGGCGAAGCCGATCACCGCGGCGAGGGCAACAGCCCACAGATGCGAGACGCTCTGCGGATGTACCAGGCGGTCGATGGCCTCGTAGCCAGCCAGCACCGACGACAGCGCGATCATCACGATGACGAACACCCCGGCGAGGTCTTCGGCGCGGCCGTAGCCGTAGGTGTACCGGGCTGTGGCGGGGCGGCGGCCCAGCCGGAACGCGATCAGCAGCGGCACCGCGGTCAGCGCGTCGGCGAAGTTGTGCAGGGTGTCGCCCAGCAGCGCGACCGACCCGGAGAACGCCACCACGACCGCCTGCACGCTCGCGGTGCCAGCGAGCGCGGCCAGGCTGATCAGCAGCGCCCGCCGGCCAGTCGCGTCGCTCTCCAGTGCGGTATCCACCGACTCGGCCGCGTCATGCGAATGGCCGACGCCGAACACTTCGCCGGCGGCGTGGCGCAGCCGCGCCAATCCGTTTCCACGCCGCTGATCGTCGTGGTCGTCGTGGTCGTCGTACTGGTGGCCGTGCCGCTGTTCGTCAACGGCGTGGGCGGCGCGGGTCAGGTGGCTCATGCTCGACAGCCCTCGCGACATCATGGCGAACCGGGTTCTCGGTCGAGGGTAACAGCATGTGCGTTACTGCGAATATGTTGCAACAGCGGGTACGGTGGCGGTTGTGACGACTTCGCGTGCCCGCACCGCGCGGCGCCCTGCAGGTAAGGCGCCCCCGCACCCGGACGTGTTGTCTGACGCGCAGGTCGCGGCGGCCACCACGTCGTTCGCGTTGCTGTCCGACCCGACCCGGGTGCGGATGCTGTGGGCACTGCGCGACGCCCAGCTCGACGTCGCGTCGCTAGCCGCGGTTGCAGGGTGTCGGCCCACGGTCGCCAGCCAGCACCTATCCAAACTGCGCTTCGCCGGACTGGTCGAAGGCCGCCGCGACGGGCAACACGTGGTGTACCGACTGCGCGGCGGGCACGTGCGCGCGCTGCTAACCGAGGCCCTGTTCCATGCCGATCACCAAGTCAGCGGCGCCCCGGTGCATCAGTGACGGCGCCACCGGACGACGGGCCGGTGCCCGACCCGTTCCGGGATCATCAACCGTGACCCTGGGGCTTTCCGGATCTGTCCGTGGGGCATATGCGATGCGCTGTCATCGGCGTGATCGAGCGCATCGGTAAGATCAATCTCAGCGCCAACCACTGTCTGAGTGCTTCCCGACCCCCGGATCGGCGACCTGGTCCGGGCAGGCGCGAGCGTCGCCGAGATCGCCAAATGCACCCATCACGCCCAGACCACCATCCGCCGGGTTCTACGCGAGCGGGGCTCGGCACTGCTGTCGCGGGCGCTCGACCCGGCGCTGTTGCAGCGGCTCTACGTCGAGCAGCGATTGCCGATCAGGCAGGTCGCCGAGCAGCTCGGCTGCACCGTTGACCGGGGTCCGGTACGGACTTCGGGTGGCAGGTATCCCGGGCCGCCGGCCTGCCCGCGCCGCGCGGCTGGAGCCGATTACCGCTGATCAGCTGCTCGAGCTGTACGTGCAGCAGGACGTGTCGGCCCGCCAGGTCGCCGAGCGGCTCGGCGGCGAGGAAACCCGGGTGACGCTGCGGCTCCCCGGCACCCTGACCGGGTGCTGCACCGTTTGCAGCCGTTGGGTGAGCCAAGGTGACGGGTGCAGACCCGCGGCATCATTACCTGACGACACTGCCGTGATCAACGGCAACGATCGCGCCTTCGACGAGCGCGCCGAGGCTTCCGCTCACGCGCGGCCCGGCCCCTCCGCTGGGCGGCATAGAAACATCAACTACCTCAGGGGGTGATGTAACACGGCCGTGCGCGCCGCCGCGCGGCGGTCTGGAGCGCGCTGGGATGGATGCCGTGCGGGTCGGTTGGGGCGGTGAGTCGGGCGAGGAGGAGGTAGCGGTCGCCGCGGTAGCAGCCGTGTGTCCATTCGACTGGGGTGCCGTGCGCGTCGAAGCTGTGCCGGGCGAGCAGCAGCATCGGCGTGCCGGTGTCGGTGTGCAGCAGATCGGCCTCGCGCGGCGAGGCGGGCGCGGTCTGGATCGTGTCCTCGGCGCTGACTGGCACCACGCCGTACACCTGTTCGAGCACCTGGTAGAGCGACTGGCTGTGGCGCAGCGGCTTGATCAGGCCGGCGAAGCGGATCGCGGACCGCCGCGCGGTCTCGACCGCGATCGGGGTGTCGTCGGCCAGCCGTAGCCGTTGGATGCGGTATACCGACCCGCCGGGGCGCAGGCCGAGCCGCGATGCCGCCTCGGCGTCAGCGCGGACCCGTTCGGCGGACAGCACCCGGGTGCCGGCGGCGAAACCCGCGGCGGCGGCCCGCGCGGTGAAGCTGGTCATCCGCAGTGGCCAGCTGATGCGCTCACGGGGCAAGCGTGATTCATGGCGGCGGTCCGGCGGCACCTGCACGGTTCGGGCGGCAGCGCGTCGTGCGGGCGGCCGTTTGGCCGTTATGGCTGGATGGTCATCGCGAAGATGTGGATGTATGGGCTGTTCGGCAGCGTCACTGAGGCGACGGTCTTCGACGGGTCGATCGGGATCGAGTTGTAAAAGACGTTGTAGGCGTACTGGGTGTCGCTGATGCCGGTCGGGGTGTTGCGGCCCATGGTGTAGAACGCGACCTTCGAGCCGAACTCGCCGGGAATCGCGAAGCTCCAGTTCGGGAAGCCGAGTTGCCCGGTGGTGCTGGTGTGATCGGTGTAGGCGACGGTGACCCGGTCACTGGTGTCCGGGGCGTTCGCGCCGAGGAACGCCAGCATGCTGCCTCGCCCGGAGAATGTGATGGTCGCGCCGCCGCCGGCGACATTGTCCGGCCTACCGGCGGGCACGTTCGGCCAGGTGAAGGTCGCGCCGTAGGCGCTGATCGTGGCGCCGGGCACCACACTGGGGTCCAGTGCCTTCAACAGGTCGGCGGAGTAGCTGTTGCCGTCACCGTCGAAGTTGCCGACGGCGTAGTTCGTGCTGTCGGTGATGCCGATGTTGTTGAACGCGGCGGCGAGGTTCGGGAACGGTGTGTTCGTCACGACGCTCAGCTCGCCGGACGCCGTCTCGCGTTCGCCGCGCCACCAGTAGGTGGCGGTCGCGGTGAGCGTCTTGGTGATCTTACCCGGCGGCGGCGCGGTCGAGGTGACCTGGAAGACGGCGGTCCCAGTGCGTCCAGGCTTGATCGGGCCGAACGTCTGGCTGGCGGGCTGGGCGTGCCAGCCAGCCGGGACGGCCAGCCGCAGCGTCGCGTGATCCACGGCGGAGGTGCCGTAGTCGGCGAGCGTGACCGTCACCGGCGTGGGGTGCCCGGCCCGGAACGCCTTGCCGGACAGGGTAAGCACCGCGAGCGGCGCCGACGCGGTGGCGGCGTAGCGGTGCACCCGGTAGATCACCGTGCCGTGCGCCGGCACGTTCGCGGCAATCACGCCCGCCGACGAGTAGCGCCTCTTGGTGACCAGGTCGGTGAGCTGGTACGGGTAGCCGCTGGTCAGCCCGACGTTGGCCGCGGTAGTGGTGATCGTCTGCGCGGTGTCGCCCTTGTTGAACAGCACCACCGACACGTCACCGTTCGCCAGCGGCCTGGCCAGCACGTTGTAGCCGGTGCCGCGCTGCACGATGGTGCCCTGCGCGCCGAGCTTGTCCTGGTCGACCGCGATGATGTCCCGGTTACCGAGAATGGCCAACGCGGCCTGGGACAGCTCGGTCAGGTCGGTGCTGCTGATCAGCGGCGCGGCCATCTCCGCCCACAGCGTCATCTGGCTTTGCATCTCCACCGTCGACAGCCCCGAGTCGCCGACCAGCAAGAAGTCCGGGTCGTTCCAGTGCCCGGGCCCCGCAAAGCGCGCCAGCCCCACGTTGTAGCTGTAGTTGTAGGCGATCCCGGCCCACTTCTCCGCCCCGGACTCCTGCCCAAGCGGGATGTCGGCGCCCTCCCGCCACAGGTTGGCGATCTTGCTGGTCCAGCCGATCACGTCCAGCCACTGCGGGCTGCCCTGAAAGTACGCCGGCGCGGACGCGGAGAACACGATCGGCCGGCCGGTGACCAGCAGCGCCTTGCTGAACGCGGTGTAGGCCTGCTGATAGGTCTGCTCGGCGCTCTGCCCGGCCACGCTGGGCACGTTGCAGCCGTCAAGCTTGACGTAGTCCACACCCCACTTCGCGAACTGCTCGGCGTCTTGGGTGTAGTGCCCCCAACTGCCGGGATATCCGCCGCAGGTGGTGGTGCCGGCGTCCTCATAGATGCCGAACTTCAACCCCATCGCGTGCAACTGCTGCCCGAGGTAGGCCATCCCGTCAGGAAACTTGGTCGGGTCGGCCTGCAGGTTGCCGCTCGCGTCCCGCGACGGCGCCAGCCAGCAGTCGTCGGTGGTCACCGTGTCATAACCCTTAGCGGCCAGCCCGGAGCTGACCAGGGCACGCGCTTGGGTCAAGATCAGGTTCTCGTCGATGTTGCACTGGTAATACGACCAGTCGTTCCAGCCCATCGGCGGGGTGAGCGCGAGCCCGTTGTAAGACGGCGCCTTGTTGACCGCGGGCCGGGCGGCTGCCGCCGGCTTCGCCACCGTGGCCGCCGCGGACGGCGCGGCGGTGGCGATCATCCCGGCGGTCAGGGCGACACCGGCAAGGCTGGCGAACAGGCGGGCGGCACGGCGGTACCGAGGCATGGCGGACTCCGTCGATTCGGGGGCTACCGGCGACGCTAGACCCGGCCAGACCCTGCACACAAGAGCGCGCAATGACCAGGTTTCAATCAGCTGCCTGCAGGCTGGTCTTGCGCGGCGAGCGTAGCCGAGCGATCGTCGCGTAACCAGGCCGCCGCGGCGTGCCGTTAGTGAAGCCGCGAACACCGGTAGGTCCTACTGGCCTCGGCCGCGGCCGCGGTCGCGGCTTCGTCGCTGTTCGGGCGGGTCGTAGCGTGCGGCCGGCGCCGGGCTCGGCGACTGCGGGGTGGCCGGTCGGCGCTGGTTGGGTGGCGGGAATCCTGCGCGGGGGCGTCGAGCGCGGCCTCGGCGGCGGCGCGGCTGGCCGGGTCGTCCACCGGCGCCGGCTGCGGCCGCTGGGCGGTGTCGAGGCTGCGTTCGTGTTGCCGCTGGCCGGTTGAACCGTTCCGACGCGGCTTCTGGGGGCACGCCGGCGCTGAGTTGGGCGTCGAGCCCGGCGAGGGCGGCGGCGACGTCGCGGTGCAGCGTGTCGGCGGCGACGAGTTCGCCGCGGGCCTGTTTTGCGGTGCGGACGGCATCGGCGGTGCGGGTGAGTTGGCTGATGACGGCCAGCCAGCCGCGCTGCTGGTCGGTGCTGGTGGCGCGTAGCGCAAGTTGGATGTGGCGGGCGGCGAGCTCGGCCGGGCTGATCGGTCCGGGGCACTGCCGGCGCGGGTCGGGCCGGCTCGACGGTGCCACCGGCGCCGCGGTCGCCGAGGGCGGTGGCGGCGCTGAGTTCCGGCGGCGCCGGCGCCGGATCGGTGTCGAGGTCGGCGTCGTCGCGCCACAGCTGCAGCGCGCGCCCGCGTCTCGGGCGTCTCGGTCCACCGCGGCCGGAGCTGGCGCAGGGTGGGGTCCGGCGCGAGGGTGGAGGCGGAGAACCACGGCCCGTCACCGAGGCGCACTTTGTAGCCGGTGACCTGGTCGCGGCTGCCGGGCGTCCAGCGGCCTGCACCCACACCCCGGCGTCGACGACCGTGTGGACCCATTCCGCCTCGGTTGCGCTGGTGGCAGCGGCGGCGCGCAGGATCCGTTGTAACCGCACTCGGTCCCGTGCCGCCCATCCGCCGGCGCGTGCGCCTGGGCGGCCTGGTGTTCTTTCGGGGTCTACCCGCGCAGCCGCGGCGCGGCAGCCCCGCAGCCGACGCGCCGGCGCCGGCCAAGGCGGTCTACAGAGCGGCCCGCTACGAGCGACACAGCGGCGGTGGCGTGACCGGCCGCCGGGTCAAAGACGGTAGAAGTTGATGTGGTTCCATCGTCACCTCCCGTAGGGCCGATCCGTTGCACGATGAAGACGCCGATGGGAGTCTCGCGATGGCCGAGCAGCTCTACCGCATTGTCGTGGAGCCTCGACTGCACCCGGCCATCCGCGAGGAGGCCTTTGGTGGTCTTTCCTGCCGCGACGGCTCGGCCGGTACCGAACTCACCGGGTGGATGGATCAGTCCGCGCTGTTCGGGTACCTGCACCGGATCGAGTGGCTCGCGCTGGTACTCGTTGAGGTTCGCCGCCTCGATGACGCCGCCGCGGCCGACGAGGCCGCCGCGCCGGCGCGGGGTTGAGCGGCGTCGCGGGAGGACGCGGCGCGGAGGTCGGTGGGATTCTGGCGAACGGGTAAGTAGCGCCCGACGGTGCGGATGGTCGGGTTTACCGTCGGCTTTGATGCGGGCATCTGGCAGCGTTGTCGCGCGCGCCGGCCACGGGCGCTGGCCGGGGGTGGCGCGCCGGCTGTCACCGTCGTCGTGGGCGTTGCTGGTCAGCGTGGTGGTGGCCGCGGTGTGGCTGCAGTGGACCCCGCTCGTGCCGGATCTGGCGGCCCAGGTGGCGCGCGCCAAGCTGGTCCGTGAGGCGGGGACGGTGTCGTGGTGGACGGGCTGGTTCGGCGGGCTTTCGCTGCCGACCTACAGTCTGCTCACGCCGTCGTGGATGGCGTGGCTGGGCGTGCGGGCCACCGGGGTGCTGGCGGCGGTGGCCGGCGCGTGGCTCACCGCCCGGCTGTTGTCGTCGGCGCTGCGTCCGCGTGCCGCGGCGGTGGCGTTCGCGTTGGCTGAGATGGCCGACCTGGTCGCTGGCCGGGTGACGTTCGTGGTCGGCGCGACGCTCGGGGTTGCCGCGCTGGTCGCGATGCGGGCCGGGCGGAGCTGGCTGCTGGCGGTGCTCGCGGTGGCCGCCTATTTCGCCAGCCCGCTGGCCGGGCTGTTCGTGGGGATCGCGCTGGCGGCGGTGGTCATCGGCGACCCGCCGCGTCGCCGGCCCGCGGCGGCGATGTGCGTGTTGCTGCTCGCCGTGGGCGCGGGGACGGCGCTGCTGTTCCCGGGCACCGGCACGATGCCGGTCAGCCTGGCAGGGCTGATCCCGCCGGGGCTGTGCTGCCTCGGGGTGGTGCTGCTGTGCCGGCATCGGCTGGTGCGGGTGGGCGCGCTGCTGCTGCTCGGCGCGCTTGTCGGCTTCCTGCTGGTGCCCGGCGCGGTCGGCGGGAACGTGGCACGGCTGGCCTGGGTCTGCGCCGCGCCGGCCGTGGTGGCCTATGCGTGGCTGCCGCGCCGCTATCTGGCCGTCGCGGTCGCGCTGCTCGCCGCCTGGCCGGTGAGCGACCTGGTGCAGCAGGTGGCCAGCACCCGCGACCCGTCCACGTCGGCGGGGTTCTACCAGCCGATGCTGGATGCGTTGCGCGAGCGGCGCGCGCAGGCCGGGCCGGGCGCGGTCGGTGAGCGGCTGGAGCTGGTCCAGCCGGACAGCCGCTGGTCGGTGGCGTTCCTCGGCAGTGGGCAGTCGCTGGCCCGCGGATGGGACCGGCAGGCCGACGTGGCCGACGACCCGCTGTTCTACCGGGCGGGCGCGCTGACCGCCGCGAGCTACCAGGACTGGCTGCACCAGCTGGCGGTCGGCTGGGTCGCCGTCCCCGGTGTGGCGCTGGACTACGCCTCGGTCGGCGAGGCACGGCTGGTCCGCCGCGGCCTGAACTACCTGCGCCCGGTCTGGTGGAACTCTTCCTGGACGCTGTACCGGGTCATCGACGCCGCGCCGTTGGTCACCGGCGCGCAACTGGTCGAGATCGACGCCTCGAGTGTCACCGTGCGCACGGCCGGGCCGGCCGATGTGGACCTGCGGGTGCGCTGGTCGCCGTACCTGACCGTGTACCGCCCGGACGGTGAGACGCCGCCCGGCTTGTGTGTCGCCGACAACGCCGGATGGCTAGGAATCGTGCTGCCGCAGGCGGGCGAGTACCGCCTGGTGAGCCGCTTCGATCCGCTGGCCCGGGCCGACCCCGACCATGCCTGCCGATGACGCCCTCCGGCTGGTCAGCTACAACATCCGGGCGCTGCGCGACGACGCCTCGGCCGTGGTGCGAGTGATCCGCTCGCTGGACCCGGACGTGCTGTGCATCCAGGAGGCGCCGCGGTTCGGCCGCTGGCGCGGCAGGTGCGCGGCGCTGGCCCGCGACACCGACCTGGTCATCGTCAGCGGTGGGCGCAGCGCGGCGGGCAACCTGCTGCTCGTCCGGCGGTCGGTCGACGTGCTCGCCGCACGAGACGTGCTGTTCAGCAAGGAGTTCCGGCGGCATCAGCGCGGCGTCACGATGGGCGTGCTGCGCCGGGCCGGTCGCGAGTTCGCCGTCGCCGGCACCCACCTGGACGGCTGGCCGCAGCCACGCATGCGCCACCTCCGGCAGCTGCGCTGCGTGCTGGATGCGTTCCTGCCACCCGGCGTGCCGATGATGCTCGCGGGCGACATGAACGAAGACCCGGGCACCCCGGTGTGGCGGGCGCTGCTCGGCTTCGGCGCCGACGCGTGGGCCAGCGCCGGCACCGGCGACGGCCTGACGCTCAACGTCACCGAGCCGACCCGGCGCATCGACGGCATCTTCGTCGCCCCTGCGATCACCGTCGTGCATGCGGCCTCGATCGACAGCGCCGACGTGCGGATCGCCAGCGACCATCGCCCGGTCCTCGCCGAGCTGAAGCTGCCAGGCTAACCGCGCCGCTCAGCTCAGTGTGCGCAGCGGGCTGGCAGCAGCGCGTCGACCGCCGGATAGTAGGCACGCTCGACCCGCCGCCGGGTCCAGGGCGATCTCCCGCCCGGCGCCAGCGCCCGCCCGGGCGGGCCGTCGCGGCCGGGCGGGTCAGCGCCGCAACAGCCCACAGGCCGACCGTGGGGCACAGCGCCACCTCAGCTGATCTCATGCGGGCGCTGGCCGCGCGCTGGCTCATTACCTCTGATGTGGGTCAACGGCAGCGATGAACGCAGCCTACGGTTGGTCATGCACCGGGCGACGGGCAGACCGGCGGCAGCGGGCGGGCGTGGCCCTCGGCTGCACCATGTGATGCTCGGTGTGCGGCCGGCAGTGGCGCGGGTCTTCGCCCGTCGCGCTGCGACCGCCGCCGGGTGGCAGCTGTGGGATGCCGGCGCGGTAGCCCCCGGCGCGGCGGCGGGTGCCCGCGGCGGCCGGCCGCGGCGACGTGCTGACCCAGCGCCGGTGGGCCGTGCGGTGTGCCGGCACTGGTTCGCCGTGCTGTACCTGCTGCTGCTGCTGCTCGCCGGCGAGCATCGCTGGCCGCTGGACCTGATCGGCTGCGCGCTGTCATGACCACCTCCAACCTGCTGCGGTTGGCCGATCGGGTGGCCCGGCATCGGCGGCCGCCGCTGGCTGACCGGACGCACCTGGTCCCCGTTCTGGCCGCCGTGGTGCGGACGTTTTCCCGATCGGGCAGTCCGGAATGCCACCGCCGGCGGCCGCGCGGGTGGCTGATCACCGCCGCGATCGCCGTGCTGCTCGCGGCAGCGGCGCTCAGCGCCGCCACCGCCGACGCCGACGCCGGCACCGACTCGACGACCCGCTTGGTCAGCCGGGCCAGCAGCCCACCCTCACCGGTCAGCCGCAGCCCTTCCGAGCGGGCACGATCGGCGAGCTGCTCCACCAGCTGCTCATCCACCGCGTCCAACACATCCACCGAGGCCTCCACCACCGCATCAGCGGCCTCACCGATTTTCACAACAGTCACAGCTGTACCTTGCATCTCAGGAGTTACAGCGTTGAAGTTGCAGTCCCTTTTCCGCCGATGGCCCCCAGATCCGGGCGGGGGGTGTATGCGTGCCTGAGGTGTAGGTCCGAAGGTGGGTGGCTGGGTTAGGCATCGCGAAGTTTGAGCGTGAGGGTGCCGGCGAGCATGGCGGCGGCGGTCCAGGCGGTGAGCACGCCGAGGCCGGCCCAGGGGGCGATGGGCAGATGGTGGAGGTTGGTGGTGTTCTGGATGGCGAGCCCGGCGTCCATCGGGCTGATCTGTTGTAGGTGTCGCTGCCAGTTCGGGTTGCTGACGGCGGAGACGAGGATGGGGAACACGTAGAGCAGGGCGAGCACGGTGCCGATGGCGGTGGCTGAATCACGGACGGTGGTGGCGATGCCGAGGCTGAGCAGGGTGATCAGCGCGAGGTAGAGGACCGAGCCGGCGGCGGCGCGCAGCGTTGGTCCGTCGCTGAGCGACAGGAGTGTGTACCCGTGGGTGGGGGTGAAGCCGTTGCCGGGCAGCAGCAGGCGGCCGGCGAGGACGGAGCCGAGCACGGCCGCGGCGCCGGCGGCGAGCGCCGCCGCGGTGAGGACGGTGGCCTTCGCGGTGAGCATGGTGGCGCGTCGGGGCATCGCGGTGAGCGTGGTGGCGATCATGCCGGTGCCGTATTCGTTGCCGATGGTGAGGACGGCAAGGATGGCAAGAACCGTTTGGCCGAGGTCGACCCCGGTGAGGGCGGTTTTGGTGAGATCGTGCCCGCCGCCGGTGTAGGTGGTCGCGGCGGCGACCGCGGCGCTGAGCCCCGCGGTGAGCACGACGGCTGCAAACGCTAGCCAGCCGGCCGCCGGGGTGGTGCGGAGTTTGGTCCATTCGGCGTGCAGCGCATCCGCCAGGTCGGCCCACCGTTGCCGTGGCGCGCGGTGCGCGGGGGGGTAGCTGTGAGGGTGGGCGAGCGGTGGACTGCCCGGCGGGAGCCTGGTCACGCGTCGCGTCGGTGCAGCAGCACGGCGGCGACGCCGAGGGTGAGGGCGACGTAGCCGCATAGCACCGCGAGACCGGCCCACGGGGGCAGCGGGTAGTAGCCGTTGGTCGGGGTGTAGTCACCGGCGACCTGCGGGTACTGGATCAGGGTTTGCTGGACGGCGAACGCCGCGGCCGGGGTGATCCGCAGCAGCCATTGCCCGGCGCCGACCGGCAGGAGTGAGGCGACGGCGAGAATGTAGGGCAGCACGATCGCCACGATGACGACGGTCACCGCGCCGGCGCCACGGCGCAGGATGGTGCCGACGGCAAGCGCCGCGACGGCGGTCAGGGCGAGCACCGCGGCGGTGCCGAGGATGATCCGCAGCCCGGTTGCCGTAGCGAGCGGGTAAACGAAGTGGCCGTTGCTGTGCAGCAGGTGCCGCCCGAGAAGGACGGTGATCGTCGCGGCCACCAGCCCGGTGACGAACGCGGCCGCGGCGATGACGACGGCTTTGGCGGCCAGCACCCGGCCGCGCCGCGGGCTCGCGGTCAGCGTGGTGCGGATCAGGCCGCGGCGGTACTCGGCGGTGACGAACAGCCCGGCCACCACGATCAGCGCGATCAGCCCGGCGAAGGTGCCAATCAGGGTCCGGTCGGGGTCGGGCGCGTCCGGGCCGGCCGCGAGTGGCGCGATGTCCCCGGACCCGGACACGGTGATGGTGTCGTCGGACTGGGTGACGCCGCCGGGTAGCGCCGCGTCGCCGATCTGCGTGCCCCTCCAGGCACCGGCCGGCCAGCCGCCGTGCCGGCTAAGCCGGTCGAAGCCGGCGGTGGCCTCGGTGGGGACGCTGCTGCCGCTCTCGCCGCCGCCGATGGGATTGCTGGTTTGCTGGTAGTCCGGGGACGCGGTGAACAGCCCGCCGGGCACGGTGGCCGGCAACGCGGCCAGGCGGGCGCTGCCGACCTGGGTCCAGTGACTCCCATCCGTCGAGTCGTAGCCGGTGACTAGATCACCGGAGCGGGTCAGCCGCAGCCAGCGCGGGGACGACGCGGAGACGGCACCGCCGATCCCGGCGCTGTCATGCGTGTAGTCGTACTGAAAGCGCACCCCGTGACTGCCAGTGACCATGATCGCCGCATACGGCGAGCCCGGTGTCGTGCTGGCCTTGATGATCAGCCCGGCTTTCGACCAGGGCTGCACGCCGGCACGGGCGCCGGCCAGCGGCTGGTCGGGTGGGGCGGAGCCGGAGGCGATCAGGCCGGTCAGCGAGCCGACCCGGACGGTGATGCTGCCGTCGCCGGTCAGCGGCTGGTGCACGAAGTAGAAGCCATCGTTCACCGGGTCACCGCGCGGGCCGGTCAACGGGGCAACTGGGCCTGCCGACGTGCAGGCCGGTGCCGATTGGCCCGGAACGTTGTGGCAGACGGTGCCGGAGCTGTGTGTGCCGGCCGCGGTGAGCACGCCCACCCCGACGATCAGTGCGGCTGCGGCGATGAGGCCGATCAGCCAGCCGCGCACGGTGCGCAGCTTGGTCCATTCCGCGTGCAGCAGCTGCGCGAAGCCGTCGCGTCCGACCGGCACGGGCGACCGGTGCGTCGTGGTCGTGGTCATCGGGTCGGTTCTGCGGTCGGGGCGGCGCGGAACTCGACCTGCTCGCGGGTCAGCTCCATGTATGCCTCCTCCAAGGTGGCGCGATGCGCGGAGACCTCGCTGAACGGCACCGCGGCCTCATTCAGCAGCGCCACCACGCGGGCCGGGTCGAGGTCGGCCACGGTGAGCGTGTCCCGATCGGTGACGGTGACGGTCGCGCCGGCGTACGCGAGCACGTTCATCGCATCCGATCGGGCCGTGGTGCGCAGCGTGACCCGCCCGGCGGACGCGCCCGCGATGAGCTCGGCGACGCTGGTGGCCGCGACCAGCCGACCGCGGCCGATCACCACCAGCTGACTTGCGGTGTCTTGCAGTTCGCTCATTAGGTGGCTGGACACCAGCAGGGCGCGGCCCTCCGCGGCGAGCGCGCGGAGGAAGCCGCGCATCCACACGATGCCCTCGGGGTCCAGGCCGTTGAACGGCTCGTCGAGCATGAGCACCGGCGGGCCACCGAGCAGCGCCGCGGCCAGGCCGAGCCGCTGCCGCATCCCGAGGGAATACCCGCCGGCCTTGCGCCGCGCCACCCCCTGCAGACCCGCCCGGTCCAGCACCTCGTCCACCCGCTTGCTGCCCAGGCCCTGCGAATGGGCCAGCCAGAGCAGGTGGTTGCGGCCGGTCCGGCTCGGCTGCAACGCCGCCGCGTCCAGCAGCGACCCGACGTGGCTAAGCGGGTGGCGCAGGCTGGCGTACGGCCAGCCGCCGATCGTGGCGCTGCCCTGGTCCGGGGCATCGAGGCCGAGGATGATCCGCATGGTGGTCGACTTGCCCGCCCCGTTTGGGCCAACGAACCCGGTCACCTGCCCCGCCGCGACGGTGAACGACAACCCGTCGACCGCCACGGTGGAACCGAACCGTTTCCGCAGCCCGGCGACCTCGATGCCCACGTCCATGTCGCCGACGCTAGGCAGGCATTGCCCGCTAGGTCGTCACTCCTGAGAGCCATCTTCGACGTCCCTCCTACGAGTGACGCCGAGGCGGCGCCGAGGCGACGAGAATGACCGGCGTGCTGCACGTCGGTTCCCAGGCCGTCGGCTGGGCTCACGCAGGGCGCCGGTTCGCCACCGCTTCGCTCAGCCCGGAGGTGACGGCCGCGCTGCTCGCCGTGGCAGCGGCGAGTGAAGCGAGCGTGCGGGCCGCGGTCACCGCCGTGGACGCGCAGGTCGCCGTGGTGTTGTGTCTGCTTGCCCTGGCCAACACGCTGCCGCTCGCCGCGCTGGGTCCGGCCGCGGCCGCGATCGCCGTGACCGCGGTGAGCGTGATCTCGCTCGCGGCGTTCCACACCCTCACTGTCGCCGGTACGGCGGCACAACTGATCATCCTGTTCCGGCTCGGACACAACGCCGCGCCAGCCCACCCGGCACGGCCGCTACTCGCGCCGGTGCTCGCCGTCTCGTTCCTGGCACTCGCGCTGGCCGGGTCGCGCCCAACCGCATCCGAGGCCGGCATCCTCACCGTGCTACTCGCGGCCCTGGCCCCGGCGGCCGCGTGGTCGGGCATCGCGCACCGGGCCCGCGCGGAGGCGCGCGAGCAAGACGCCGCGCGGCAGATCATCGCCGACAGCCTGTTCGAGCACACCGCCCGCAGCGAACGGGCGCGCATCGCCCGCGAGCTGCACGACCTAGTCGCCCACCACATTTCCATGATTGCGGTGCAGGCCGAAACCGCACGGCTCACCACCCCCGGCCTGCCGCCCGCCGGAGCACGACGGCTGTCCGCGATCGGCGACACCGCCCGCGCCGGACTGACCGAGATGCGCCGCCTGCTCGGCGTGCTCCGCGAGGACACCGCCGAACCCGCCCACCGGCAACCCCAACCCGGACTGGCCCAGCTCAACGACCTGCTCGACCAGACACGCGACACCTCCGGCGCCGCGACCCGCCTGATCCTGCACGGGCTACCCGCTCTGCTGGATCCCGGCGTCGAACTCGCCGCCTACCGCATCGTCCAAGAAGCCCTCACCAACGCCCGCCGACACGCCCCCCGCGCAGCCATCGACGTCGAACTGCACTACACCGACGACGCGCTACACCTGCGCGTGCGCGACAACGGACCAGGCCCACCCACCGCAGCGGCGGTGGTCGCCGGGCACGGGCTGCTCGGCATGCACGAACGCGCCACCGCCGTCGGCGGCCAACTACACACCGGCCCCGCCGCCGGCGGCGGCTTCCTCCTCACCGCCCTGCTGCCCGCCAAGACCGAGCCCACTCAATGACCACCCCCCGCCCGCCGATCCGCATCGTCGTCGCCGACGACCACCAAGTCGTCCGCGCCGGATTCGCCGAACTGCTCGACACCCAACCCGACTTCACCGTCGTCGGCACCGCCGCCCACGGCGCCGAAGCGGTACACGTCTGCCACGAGCTGCACCCGGACGTCGTGCTCATGGACGTCCGCATGCCCGGCATGGACGGCCTCCAGGCCACCCGACAACTCACCGCCGGCGACGGCCCACGCATCCTGATCCTGACCACCTTCGACCTCGACGAATACGTCTACGACGCCCTACGCGCCGGCGCCAGCGGATTCCTGCTCAAAGACGTCACCGCGGAACGGCTCTTCGAGGCCGTCCGAGTCATCGCCGCCGGACAGGCGCTGCTCGCCCCGGCAATCACCCGGCGGCTCATCAGCGAGTTCGCCCGGCAGCACCGCACGACCGACCCCCCCACACCGGCGGGCCTCGGCATGCTCACACCGCGCGAGACACAGGTGCTCCGCCTGATCGCCGAAGGTCTGTCCAACCTGGAGATCGCCGACCGCCTCGTGGTCACGGAACAGACCGTCAAAACCCACGTCAGCCGCCTGCTCGCCAAACTCGGGCTACGCGACCGCACCCAGGCCGTCATCACCGCCTACGAAACCAGGCTGATCAGCCCGGGCACGACCGAGGTGAAATAGCGCGCCACGAGCAGGTAAACAACGAGCGCCGATGCAGCGCCGATTCGGCAGCGCGTGAACACCACAGCCGTGCCTCCGGGAGCCCATAGGTAGCCCCGTTCCGCGCGACTCCAGCAAGATGAGGACGCCGGGAAGCTCGCGCTATGCCGCTGATGGGAAGATCATCCGGCTCCGGCAGAGGTTCAACAGCGAGGTGATCTCTTATCCGTCCGGCCGCGCCGATGACATAAGACATTCGATCCGTCAATCATTCGTGAGGGGTTCCGGGTTGCGCGACACGACCGTAACGGTTATGTTCGACATAACGGTTAGGTGGTGATGTCGGTGCGGCAGGAAGTGCTGTTGGCGTTGCTGGCCAAGGAGCCGGCGCCGGCATATGGGCTGCGTGCTCGCCTGAACGAGGCGTTGGGCGCGTTGGGCGAGGAGCTCAATGACGGGCAGGTCTACGTGCCGTTGGCCCGGTTGGAGAGGGCCGGCCTGGTGAGGGTGGAGCGGGCGTCGGGGTCGCGGGAGCGGGCCGAGCGCAAGGTGTACTCGCTCACCGCCGCCGGACAGGCGCGGGTTGGTGAGTGGTTGAGCGAGGTGAGCTGGCCCAAGCCGGACCTGGCCGAGTTCCACCTCAAGCTGATCGCGGCCGCGGCCGCGGGCCTGGCCGACCCGGTGGGCATCATCGACGCCCAGCGGCGGGAGCTGCTGCGCCGGCTCCGCGACGCGCAGGACGCGGCCATGGCCGAACCGGAGGGCTCGCCGGCGTCGCTGCTGCTGGAGGGGATCGTGCTGCGGCTGCAGGCGGATCTGCGCTGGCTGGAGGCCTGCGAGGCGGCGTCGAGCAAACCGCGCAGCAAGAGGAGGCGGTCATGACCCCGCCAGCCGGGCAACTGGTCGTCGCGCGGCAGTTGACGAGGTACTACGGGGTCGATGCGGGGTTGGTGCGCCCGGTCGACGGGGTCGATCTCGACGTTGCCGTGGGTGAGACGGTGGCGGTGATGGGGCCGAGCGGGTGCGGCAAGTCGACCCTGTTGCATGTGCTGGGTGGGCTGGATCGGCCCACCGCGGGCGAGTTGTGGCTGGCCGGTCGCCGCCTGGACGGGATGAGCGAGCGGCAGTTGGCCCGGCTGCGGCGCGGCGCGGTGGGTTTCGTCTTTCAGGCGTTTCATCTGATGGACGAGCTGACCGCCGCCGAGAACATCCAGCTGCCGGCGCTGCTGGCCGGATGCGGCCCGCGCACGGCGCGCCGGCGGGCCGGCGAGCTGCTGGACCGGGTCGGGCTGGCCGACCGGGCGGCCCACCTGCCCTCGGCGTTGTCGGGCGGTCAGCGGCAGCGGGTGGCGATCGCCCGAGCGTTGGTGAACCAGCCGATGGTGGTGCTGGCCGACGAGCCGACCGGCAACCTAGACAGCGCGGCCACCCTCGATCTGCTCAAGCTGTTCAGGCAGCTGCGCGCCGCCGGGCAGACGTTCGTGATCGTCACCCACGACGAGCGGGTCGGGGCCACCGCGGATCGGCTGATCTCGATGCGGGACGGCGCGTTCGTGGACCAGACCCGCCTGCCCGGCGGCACCGGGCGACTGGCCGACCTGGCCGGCCTGGCCGGGCTGGAGGGCTGACCGATGGGTAGGGCCGTGCTGTTCGGCCGGCTGGCGGCCCGCGACCTGCGTCGCCACCTGGCCGAGGGCGTGCTGCTGTTCCTGGTCATCGCCGCCGCCGCGGCCACCCTGACGCTGGGGCTGGTGCTGCACGGCGAGACCCGTAACCCGTACCAGGCGACCCGGGCGGCGACCAGCGGCCCGGATGCGGTGGCCAACCTCGCCCCCAGCTTGTCCAGCAGCGGCGCGGTCACCGGCGACGCCGACCCGGCCGAACTGGCGGCGCTGGCGCGTGCGCCCGGAGTCGTCGGGCACAGCGGGCCCTACCCGATGACCTTCGCGCTGCTCACGGCGCACGGGATCACCACCAGCGCCATGCTCGAAGGCCGCGACCCGGCACCCGCGGCACTCGACCAGCCCGCGCTCACCGCCGGCACCTGGATACGCTCCGGCGGGGTGGTGGTCGAACGCAGCTTCGCCGACGCGCTGCGCGTGCACGTGGGCGACACCCTCAGCCTCGACGGCCGGCCCTACCGGGTCGCCGGGATCGCCGTCGATGCCGCCACCGCTCCCTACCCGCACCTGTGCGCCGGCGGCTGGTGCGACCTGATCTACCGCCCGGCCCTGTCCCAGCAGCAGATCTCGCAGTACCAGCCGGGTCTCATCTGGCTGCCCCGCGCCGCCGCGATCAGGCTCGCCACCCCAGAGGTGGGCCTGTCGTACGTGGTGACGCTGACGCTGGCCGACCCCGCCCAGGCCCCTGCGTTCGCCGCCGCCCACACCCACACCCCGCCGTCCGGCGCAGCCCTGGTCGTCAAATCCTGGCAGCAACTCTCCGCCGACGCCGCCAAACTGGTGCGCGGCCCGCACACCGCCCTGCTCGTCGGCAGCGGCCTGCTGATCCTGCTCGCCCTGGCCAGCATCGCCGTCCTGGTCGGCGGGCGCCTCGCCGAACAGACCCGCCGGGTCGGGCTCCTCAAAGCCGTCGGCGCCACCCCGGGCACCGTGGCGGCCGTGCTGCTCATCGAGCACCTCGCCGTCACCCTCATCGCCGCCATCGCCGGCCTCGCGATCGGCCGGAGCGTCGCCCCCCTGCTCACCGGCCCCGGCGCCGGGCTGCTCGGCACCGCCGGCACCCCGCAGGTCACCGCGCGAACCGTCGCCACCGTCATCGGCGTCGCGCTCGCGGTCTCCGTCTTCGCGACGCTTACCACTGCTCTGCAAGCCGCCCGCACCAGCACCATCACCGCCCTCGCCGACGCCGCCCGGACGCCCCGACGCAGCCAGCTGCTCATCGCCCTGTCCACCCGGCTGCCAACTCCCTTGCTGCTGGGCGTGCGGCTGGCCGCCCGGCGACCCCGCCGCCTCGTGCTGGGCACCCTCAGCGTCGCGGTCACCGTGGCCGGGATCGTCGCCGTCCTCATCGAACACGCCCGCCTCGGCGGCACCTCCGGGCTGGTCAACCCGCAAACCCAGCGGATGAACCAGGTCCTCCTCGTGATCACCGTCATGCTCGTCGTACTCGCCGCCGTCAACGCCCTCCTCATCACCTGGGCCACCGTCCTCGACGCCCGACACGCCTCCGCCCTGGCCCGGGCACTCGGCGCGACCCCCCACCAGGTCGCCACGGCACTGTCCGCGGCCCAGTTCCTCTCCGTCGCGCCCGGCTCCCTGCTCGGCGTCCCCCTCGGGCTCGGCCTCGTCAAAGCGGTCACCAAGTCAGGCGACGCCTACCAGCTCGCACCCATCTGGTGGTTCCTTCTCGTCATCCTCGGCACCTGGCTGGTCATGAGCGTGCTCACCGCCCTCCCCGCCCGAAACGGCAGCCGCCACCCCAGCGCACAGACCCTCCAAGCCGAACACACCTGACCACATCCGCGGTGGCCATCGAGTGGTCCCTGAGCCCGTACCACGCAAGCGGATCCGCTTTCGAGCGCACTGTCGCTGTGCACGATCATGATCACGAAGGTAGGTGCGACACGGTCGACCAACTCATGCAAGATCCGGATGCCGCCGCAAGATCCAAAGATGCCGCTCCGTGCGCGTAGTCCGGCTCGCCCAGACCGACGTTTGTCGCGGGGCGGGTCTAGCGTGCGGGCGTGGTGTTCTGGCAGCTCGCCATCGACGCGAACGATCCGGCGCTGCGAGCCCGGTTTTGGACGCGGGCCCTTGGCTACCAGCCGGCGCCGCCGAGTGAGCCGGACACGACCTGGCATACGCACTACCGCTCCCGGTTCGGTGAGCAGACCGGCTTTGACGATCGGCTTTTCGACCCGGCCGGGCTGCGCCCGCCGATCTGGTTCCGGCAGGTGCCGGAGCCGAAGGCGGGCAAGAACCGGCTGCACCTGGACTTGTATCCCACCGGCCGGGACGACGCGCTGCCGATGCAGCAGCGGATCGAGATCGTCGAGGCGAAGGTGGCGGAGCTGATCGATCTCGGCGCCAGCGTGCAGCGGAGAACTCGATACGACGACCGCAGGACCCGCGCTACTTCGTCGTCATGCACGATCCGGAAGGCAACGAATTCTGCATTGGCTGAGATCCGCGATGGGCGAACGCCTCGGCTCGGGGAGCCGCCGGCGACACCAGAGTCGCCGAAGCCGAGCGCGCTCGCGCGCACGGAGATGGCCGGCGTGCCGCCGCCCACGCCCTCCGTAACCGCCGGGTCGTGTCACTGACACACTGCCCGACTCATCAAGATGAGGGCGCTAGCCAAGTTCACGACTTTGCCGCGAGTCGCGCGGATGACGAGCGCACCGTCGCTTCGGTCGACGACGTACGACGAGTCACACGACTCGCGGCAAATCCGTGCACAGCGCGAGGTCCGCATCTCGACGGAATCGGGCAGTCAGAGCCACCCTGGCTGGCGGGTGAGTATGGGTGCGGCGCTGTTCGATGTAGGCAGGGTGTGTTCGGGGGCCGGCAGGACAGTGGTCGGGTTGATGCGGTTGTCGGCGCGGCAGGCAGGCGCGTCGCCGCTGCCGGGCGGGTGTTGGTGGCGGATGGTCGAGGCGTGGATGATCGTATGCCCGGCACGCGGGCGTGTTCTTAGGCGCCGCGGGCGCCGTCGCGCTGTTGTCGTCGGAGCGGTCGAGAGGAGCGAGGTTTATGAGCTCGCAAGAGCAACCGACGCATCCGTTGGAGCCGCATGTGAGCGGGTTGGCCGGCCGGTTGAACTGGCTTCGCGCCGGCGTGCTCGGCGCCAACGACGGCATCGTGTCGGTGGCGGGCATCGTGCTCGGCGTCGCGGGCGCGACCAGCCACCGGGGCCCGATTTCACTGCCGGGCTGGCCGGGCTGGTGGCTGGGGCGGTGTCCATGGCCCTGGGCGAGTACGTGTCGGTGAGCAGCCAGCGTGACAGCGAGCGAGCGCAGTTGGCCACCGAGTGCGAGGAGCTGCGCACCTCACCCGACGATGAACTTGCCGAGCTCGCGGCGCTGTATCAGGCGCGGGGTCTGCGTGCGGCGACGCGCGGCAGGTCGTGATCGAGCTCACCGAACACGACGCGCTTACCGCGCACGCGCAGGCGGAGTTGAGCATCGATCCGCAGCAGCTGGCCAGCCCGGTGCACGCGGCCGCGGCCTCGGCGCTGTGGTTCCTGCTTGGTGCGGTGCTGCCGATGCTGGCGATCCTGTTGCCGCCGCCGCCGTGGCGGGTGTCGACCACCTTCGTCGCGGTGCTGATCGCGCTCGGCACCGCGGGGGCGGTGAGCGCCCGTCTGGGTGGCAGCAGCGCGCAGCTCGCGGTGAGCCGGGTCGTCATAGGCGGCGCCGCAGGGCTCGCGTTCACCTATGCGATCGGTCACCTCTTCGGGACGGCGGTTGGCTAGGCCGGCGGCGACAGGTACGCGCCGCACCCTCCGCCGGCTCGTTTGTCTGCGGTGCCTGACGCGGTTTGCCGCAGCTGGCGGGGAGAACTCAGGTGGGCAGGCGGAGTGTGAATGCGGTTCCGCCGGGACTGCTGTCGGCGGCGACCGTTCCGTGATGGGCGTGTGCGATGGCCGCGACGATGGCGAGCCCGAGGCCGGTGCTGCGTTGCGCCGGGTCGCTGTGCACAAATCGCTCGAACAATCGCTGCCGGATTGCCGGTGGGATTCCGGTGCCGTCGTCGCGGACGGTCAGCTCTACCGCGGCTGGCTGCGGCTGCAGCGCGATGGTTACGGTGGTGCGCGGCGGGGTGTGGGTGCGGGCGTTAGCGAGCAGGTTGGCCAGCGCCTGATGCAGGGCATGCGGGTCGCCGCGCAGGGTGACCGGTTGGTCGGGCAGGTCGAGTTGCCAGCGGTGCTCGGGGCCGGCGATTCGCGCGTCGGAGACGGCGTCGAGCACCAGGCGGGTGAGGTCGACCGGCTGGTCGGCGAGGGGGCGGCCGGAGTCGAGGCGGGCGAGGAGCAGCAGGTCGTCGACGAGCCGGCCCATGCGGGCCGATTCGGCGCCGATGCGGGTCAGCGCGTGCGCCACGGGCTCGGGGAGGTCGCCGCCGGCGCGTTGGGCGTATTCGGCGTGGCTGCGGACGACGGCGACCGGGGTGCGCAGTTCGTGGCTCGCGTCGGCGAGGAAGCGCCGCAGCCGTTCTTCGCTGGCCTGCCGTTGTCCCAGCGCTGCGCCGACGTGGTCGAGCATGTGGTTGAACGCCGCGGTGAGCTGCCCGACCTCGGTGCCGGGTTCCGGGTTGGGCACCGGGTGGGGCAGGGTGACCTCGCCGCTGCCCAGCGGGAGCTGGGAGACGGACACGGCGGTGCCGGCGACGCGTTGCAGCGGGCGCAGCGACCAGCGCACCAGCAGCGCGCCGGTGAGGGCGATCACGACGAGCACGCCGCCGAACACGATTCCCTCGATCGCGGCGAGGCGGCCGATGGTTTCATCGACGGGGTGTTCGGGCAGCCCGGTGACGAGCAGATCGTGATCGTCACCGGGGCGTGCGATTATCCGGTAGTCGCCCAGTGTCGGCAAGGTGATCGTGTGCGGCTGTGCGGTGGCGGTGAGCCGGGCGAGCGCGGCGCGGTCGGCGGGCGTGGGATCGGCGTGTTCGTCGTCGCCGATCACGCCGACGGCGGTGACGGCCCCTCCGACGAGCCGAGCGCCGAGGGTTCCGGGTGGTTGGCCGAGCACGGTGTCGAAGCCGCGGTCGTCGGCGTCGCCGTCGGCGGCGGGGTGTTCGAGGGAGACGGCGTAGCGGTTGCCGGCGGCGATCAGTTGCTGGTCGAGCCGGTCGAACAGGAATCCGCGCAGCGCCAGGGTGGTCGCCGCGGCGATCACCGCGCAGGCCACCAGCAGCAGGCCGAGCAGCAGGGCGACCAGCCGCCAGCGCAGGCTCAGCCGGTGCAGCCGGGTGCTCACGGCGGCAGGCAGGCCGGGAATCACGTTGCGGCTTTCAGCATGTACCCGACGCCGCGCACGGTGTGGATCATCGGCGGGCGGCCGTGGTCGATCTTTCTGCGCAGGTAGGAGATATAGAGCTCCACGACGTGGGCGTTGCCGCCGAAGTCGTAGCTCCACACGCGGTCGAGGATCTGCGCTTTGGACAGCACGCGGCGCGGGTTGCGCATGAGGTAGCGCAGCAGCTCGAACTCGGTGGCGGTGAGATCGATGAGCTCGCCGGCCCGGTGTACCTCGCGCGCGTCCTCGTCCATGCTCAGCTCACCGACCACGATCCGCGCTCCGCGGCGGGCGTGCAGGATGCCCGCGCGGCGCATCAGGCCGCGTAGCCGGGCCAGCACCTCCTCCAGGCTGAACGGCTTGGTGACATAGTCGTCGGCGCCGGCGGTGAGGCCGGCGATGCGGTCCTCGACGGCGTCGCGGGCGGTGAGGAACAGCACGCACAGTTGCGGGGTGTCCGCACGCAGCCGGTGCAGCACCTGGTAGCCGTCGGTGTCGGGCAGCATCACGTCGAGGATCACCGCGTCCGGCGCGTACTCTCGCGCCGCCGCTACCGCACCCGCGCCGTCGCCGACCGCCCGGGCCGCCCAGCCCTCCAGGGTCAGCGTGCTGACCAGCACGCCGGCGAGGTCGGGCTCGTCGTCGACGACCAGGACCCGCAGCGGGGTGCCGTCCGCGCGCACCGGCGGCGTCCGGCTGGCAGCGGTCACGGCAGCCATCATGACGCGTGCCGGGCGGCCCGACCTCTGCGTTGGCTCTGAATCCGCTCAGCGCAGCGGCGGTCCACATCCGGTTGAGAGGAAATCCAGAGCCTCGCCCGTCAGGCTCGATGCCGTGCACCCAGAGCAGCGGATCCCGTGGCGAGCACGCTGACGCTGCGGCCGGCGCATCCGGTGCCGCGCCCGGGCCGGGTCGCCGTCGGGCCGGTCCCCGCGTCGGCCGTCATCGCCGTGGGCGGGCTGCTCAGCATCGGCCTGTGGTGGCAGGACACCCTGCTGGTGCGCGGCTGGGGCGAGTGGCTGACCAACGCCGGCCGGCTCACCGGCATCGCCGCCGGTTACGCGGTGGCCGTGGTGTTGGCGCTGATGGCGCGCATCCCGGCGGTGGAGCGGGGCCTGGGTTCGGACCGGCTGGCCCGCTGGCACGCCGCCGGCGGCCGGTACCTGATCAGCCTAGCGGTGGCGCACACCGTGCTGATCATCTGGGGGTACGCGGTCACCGCGCATACCGGCGTGGTGCACCAGACGGCAACGCTACTGACCGGCTACCCGGACGTGCTGATGGCCACCGTCGCGGTTGGCCTGCTCGTCGCGGTGGGTGCTGTGTCGGCCCGCGCGGCCCGGCGGCGGCTGCGTTACGAGACCTGGCATTTCCTCCACCTCTACACCTACCTCGCGGTGGCGCTGGCGTTCGCGCACCAGTTCGCCACCGGCGCGGACTTCGCGGGTAACGCCCGGGCCCGCTGGCTGTGGGCGGCGATGTACCTCGCGGTGGCCGGGCTGCTGGTGTGGTACCGGTTCTGCGTGCCGGTGCTCGCCGCGGCGCGGCACCGGCTGCGGGTGGTCGAGGTGCACCGCGAGGGCAGGGACGTCGTGTCGGTGTACCTGACCGGCCGCGACCTGCCCGGGTTGCGCGCCGAACCCGGCCAGTTCTTCCGCTGGCGGTTTTTCACCCGCGGGCTGTGGTGGGCGGCCAACCCCTACTCGCTGTCCGCGCCGCCGCGCCCGGACTGGCTGCGGATCACCGTCAAGGTCAGCGGCGACCACAGCGCGGCCCTGCTCGGGCTGCGCCCCGGCACCCGGGTGCTCGCCGAGGGGCCGTACGGTGCGTTCACCGCCGCCCGCCGCACCCAACCCAAGGTGCTGCTGGTTGCCGGCGGGGTCGGCATCACCCCGCTGCGCGCGCTGTTCGAGACGCTGCCCGGCTACCCCGGCGAGATCACCCTGATCTACCGGGCGAACACCGCCGTCGACGTGATCTTCCGCAACGAGCTGGACTGGATCGCCCACCAGCGCGGCGCCCGCGTGCACTACCTGCTCGGCCCGCCCCGGCCCGGCCCGCACGACCCGCTCGCGCCGGGCCGGCTGGCCCGGCTGGTCCCCGACCTGCCCGGCCACGACGTATACCTGTGCGGGCCGCCGGCGATGATGGCCGCCGGCCAGGCATCGCTGCGCACCGCCGGCGTACCACGGCGGCACATCCACACCGAATCGTTCATCCTCTGACGGAGTGCCCTGCGATGAAACGCATCCTGCTCGCCACCCTCGGCACCATCGCCGGGCTGGTCGGGCTGCTCAGCTTCAAATCGCACGGCCACGCCATCGGACCCGGCGCGGCGCTGCCGTCGGCCGCGCTACCCGCAACCAGCACCGCGCCGACCGCGCCGACCGCGCCGGGCCGCGGCGGCACGTCCACCAGCGCCCCGCCGCAGCCGTCAGCGTCGGGGGCGGCGGCATCCGGATCGGCCGCGCCGGCCGGCCGCAGCATCGCCGGGCAAGCGGTGCAGACCCGCTACGGGGTGGTACAGATCCAGCTCACCGTCACCGCGACGAAGATCACCAACGTGTCCTACCTGCAGCTCACCGCGGTCGATGACCGCTCGCAGCAGATCAACAGCTACGCCGCGCCGATCCTGCTGCAGGAGACCCTCGCCGCGCAGAACGCCAACATCGACACCGTCTCCGGCGCCACCTACACCAGCGAGGGGTACATCCAGTCGCTGCAGTCCGCGCTGGACCAGGCCGGCATCCGGTGACCATCACCGCCACCGCGCAGCGGCGGGTCGAGCAGTGCATGGGCACCGTGTTCTCCCTCGACATCCGCCCGCCGCTGGTCGACCCGGCGGCCGTGGAGGACGTCGTCGCCTGGTTGCACCAGGTCGACGCGACGTTCTCCACCTACCGGCCCGACAGCGTGATCAGCCGGCTAGGCCGTGGCGAACTCCGGCTGGCCCAGTGCCCGGTCGAGGTGCGCGAGATCATCCAGCGCTGCGCGGATTTGGAACGGGAGACGGGCGGGTACTTCTCCGCCTACGCCGCCGGCCCCCTCGACCCGTCCGGGCTGGTCAAGGGCTGGGCCATCGAACACGCCAGTGACCTGCTGCGCGCCGCCGGCTCCGCCAACCACTGCGTCAACGGCGGCGGTGACGTCCAGTGCGCCGGCAACCCCGCACCCGGGCGGCCGTGGCGCGTCGGCATCGCGCACCCGCTGCGCCGCGGGGAGCTGGCCGGCGTCGTCACCGGCGCCGATCTCGCCGTCGCCACGTCCGGCAACCCTGAACGCGGCGGCCACGTGCGCGACCCGCACACCCGCGCCGCGCCCGCCGCCCTCGCCAGCGTCACCGTCATCGGCGCACGGCTCGCCACCGCCGACGCGTACGCCACCGCCGCGTTCGCGATGGGCGCGGCCGCCCGCGACTGGCTGCCGACCCTGCCCGACCATCAGGCGTTCCTCATCGCCGCCGACGGCACCACCTGGTCCACGCCGGCGCTGCGCGGCGCGACGTGACCGCCGCGCCCGCGCAGAGCCGGACGGTCGTCGCGCCCGCTGCCGCACCGGCAATCAGGCGCCACCTGAGCGCACGGATCGTCTTTCTCGCGCTCGCCGCGCTGGTCGCCGCCGCCGCGCTCAGCGCCGCGACGGTCGATCCCGACAGCGGCACCGACCTGCTGTCGCTCGCCCGCTCGGTGGGCGCCGACCTGATCCGGCTCCGCTGGCAGTACCTCGCGATCGTCGCCGCCCTCGCCGCGGTTCACTACCTCGCCGCCGCGCTCGCCCTGCGGGCCGCCGCAGGGGTGCCGACGCCGCTCGACGAGACAACCCTCGTCCAGCTCGCCGCGGCCGCGGCGAACCGGATCACGCCCGCCGGGCTGGGCGCCGCAGCGGTCAACGTGCGGTACCTCGGCCGCCGCGGCCTGGACGCGCCTACCGCGATCGGCGCCGTCGCCGCGCTGTCCCTGCTCGGCGCGGCGGCCGACCTGCTCGTCATCGGGGCACTCGCGCTCGGCGCGGGCTGGCTAGGCGTGCATGGGTCAGCCCGGCAGCTCGCCCTGCTGACCGCGCACATCCGCAGCCGGCCCGGCCCGGCCCGCTCGCCGTGGCTGTGGGCCGCGGTCGGCGGGCTCGCTGCGATCGCACTGCTCGGGTGGCTGCTGCGGCACCGGGCCGAGCGGGTGCGCCGCTGGGGCGCCATCGTCGCACCGCTGCGCCGGCTCGCGCACCGGCCGGCCGCGCTGGCGACCCTGCTCGCCGCGTCGGCCGCCACCACGCTGGTACTCGCCGTGGCCTTCGCCGCCTCCGCCGGCATGCTGCCCGGCCCGCGGCCCGCGTCCGGGCCGCTGCTGCTGGTGCTGGGCTACCTGCTCGGCGCCGCCGCCGGAAACGCCGTCCCGGCGCCGGCGGGCCTCGGGTCGACAGACGCCGCGCTCATCGCGGTGCTCGCCGGACTGCACGTGCCGCTCGCCCACGCTGTAGAAGAGGTCCTCGTGTTTCGTGTACTGACCTTCTGGGCGCCCGCGGTGGTGGGCGTGCTCGCCGGCCGGCTGCTGTACCGACGAGGCGCATTGTGAACGCCGCGCCGCCGGCAGCGACCGAGCTGCAGCGCGCCGGGGTGGAAGGGAACGCCCGGCTCACCGGCCTAACCGGCATGCTGCTGCTGGTGCTCCTGGCCGTGGAGGGCGCGACGATCCTGCGTATCCGCGAATTGATCACGGTGCACGTCTACCTCGGCGTGCTGTTGCTCGGGCCAGCGCTGCTGAAGACGGCCAGCACCGTCTACCGCTTCGCCCGCTACTACACCGGCGCCCCGCCATACCGGCAAAAGGGTGCCCCGCACCCGCTGCTGCGCATCCTTGGCCCGCTGGTCGTGCTCACCACCTTCACAGTCCTCGGCACCGGCATCGGCCTGCTCGCCGTCCCTCGCGACCACGCCGGCCTGCTGCTCACCGCCCACAAAGCCAGCTTCATCATCTGGTTCGCGGTGATGACCGTGCACGTCCTCAGCCACCTACACGAGGCGGTGACCACGTCCGCGCGCGACATGCGGGCCGGCCGAAGGGACCCGGCGACGCGGCGCCGCCGCCTACGGATCGCCGCCCTCGCCCTCGCCCTCGCCATCGGCCTCGGCACCGCAACCGCACTGCTGCCAGCCGCATCCGGTTGGACCTCGGGAGCGATCAACCACATCCACAGATGAGCAGCAGGCCTTCCGGATTTGGCCGTGACCGGAAACGTAAGTGTGCTCGACTCGGCGCGAGCGGACGCATCTGACGATCTTCACGAGTTGATCTCCGCAACTGCTCGCGATGTTTCCGACTCTCGGCATCTGTGCGACGACCGACGTAACCGGGATGTCGCGCTCATGACAAAGAGAGCGCGCTTCGCTCGTGCACAGCGACGTTGGAAGATCCTTTCTAGCGGTTGGCCTGACAACGGCCTGGCGGGGTTGCGCGGTTGCTGGTCCTGCGGCCGGAGGAAGCACGATCTTGTCCCGGCTGAACGGCGGAACTACCGGCCATCCTTATAGACAATCCGATATGATGACAGGCATGGGTACGGCGAGTTCCGGCGCGGGTGTGCTGCTGCGCGAGGCGCGCAGGCGCGCCGGGTTGTCGCAGGCCGAGCTGGCCAGCCGGGCGGGGGTGGCGCAGAGCGTGATCAGCGTGTACGAGTCGGGCCGACGCCAGCCGGCGCTGCCCACGTTGGCTGCGCTGGTGGAGGCGACGGGGTTCGACTTGGATCTGCGGCTGCGCCGTCGGGGGCTGGGGCGGCTGACCGGCCCGGTGGGGCTGCGGTTGCGCCGGCATCGCGCGGAGTTGCTGCGGGCAGCGGGTGCGCAGGGGGTGCGGGTGCATGGGGTGTTCGGCAGTGTGGCCCGCGGCGAGGACCGGCCGGACAGCGATATCGACCTGCTGGTCGACCTGCCCCGCGGGGTCGGGCTGCTCGGGGTGGCCCGCATCCGGCATGAACTGGAACAGATTGTGCGCGCGCCGGTGGAACTGATCCCGGCCGCCGATCTCAAGGCGCTGGTCCGCACCGAAGCGCTCGCCGACCTGGTGCCGCTGTGAGCCGGTACGACGCACAGCGACTCGACGACATCGGTGCCGCCTGCCTAGCGATCCGCGATCACCTCACGCACGGCGACCTCACCGAGGGCTTGATCTTCGACGCGGTGCGGGTGCGGTTGATCGAAATCGGCGAGGCCGTCAAAGCGCTCGACCCGGCATTGCTGGCCACCGAGCCGGACATCCCGTGGCGGGACGTCGCCGCGATGCGAGACCAACTCGCGCACCGTTACTTCGACACCTCGCACGCCATCGTCGCCGGCACGGTCGGCCACGATCTGACCGAACTGCAGGCCGCGGTAGCTCGGCTCGCGGCGCGGCTCGAGACCGCCGACAAAGGTTGACCTTCGCTCGCTGCGTGCCCCGCAGGACCGGCGTGACGGGCCGGCCCGGCAGCGGTAGGTAGGCGCGGACTCGCGTCGTCGGGAACGGTTACCGTGTCCGTATGAGCACGATCGTGGCGCCAGCGGCGGCCCACACCTGCCAGCGGACCCGCCGGCTGGCGTACCCGAGCAGGAGCCATATTGCGGGCAGCATCAGCGCGAGCCCGGCCGCGAAGAGGATGAGCAGGGCGATACCCAGCGGCGCGGCGAGCGCTGCAACGTACAGGGCCACGGCCAGGTACATGACGGTGAGCAGGATCGTGCTCGGTGACTTGAACCAGCCATAGACCGTGCTGGTGTACAGCGTCCAGGTAGCGCGCGGTAGCGCCGTGGTCCGCAGAAGCCGGGGCTCTAGATCGCTGATCCCCAGGATCGCTCCACGGCGGCCGAACGGTCACGCGCCGGGGTCCGCGCCGGGGCCGGTGTAGGCGGCGCCGGCGATCGCCTGCTCGGCACATTCCAGGGCCGCCGCAGCGAGCCGCTCGGCGGCCGGGCGGCCCTCCTGAAGTAGCGCCTGGGACGCGGCACCGATGGCGGACATCGGGTCGTCGCGGTGGGGGCCGTTGAACCTCGCCGCGCTGGTGACAGCAGTCTTACCGGCAGGTCATCGTTCGATGTCCGGGTGGTCGTCTGCCGCGGGTCGGCCGCGACCTGGCTCGCGCAGGTCGTCGAGTCGTCGGCGGAGCCGGGCGAGATCGTCCGGGGTGTGCGGCGCGCGCGTGCTGCGTTCGTGGGCGCCAGCGAGCAGTGCTGCAAGCTCGGCGGGGTCAAGGTCCGGGTCGTGGTCTGGTCGGCGGCGGCGGTCCATTAAGGCTCCTCACGGCTCTTGTTGGTGTTGTTGTAGGGGCGGGATCTGACAGTCGGGAGAGGCGCCCGTCGCGGGACGCCTCTCCCCCGCCGTGGCGCTACTCCTGCGCGGCAGCGTCGTTGTGGAAGCCTTTCACCTTCATACGGACGGCCGTGACAGGCCGATGCAGGTCGTGCCCGGCGATCGCTGACCAGGCACGGCCACCGGCCCAATTTGATGGGGCTATCGGCGGGTTCCACGATTCGACGGTGATGTTCATCGCGTCGCTGTCGGTGGTAGTAGTGGCTGATCTCCGCAGCGTCGTCGATGTTTCGAGCATCGGCAAGACCGAGCTGATCATCTTGCCGTGATACGTCCGATGCGCTCGATGGGGAAGAGGTACGCTGACAGACGGGCGGGTCACCCGGGCCGGTCCGGCGGCTCGGCCGCGCGGATAACGCGAACGTGCAACGGCGCTAACGTCGTCGTCACGCCACGTTCGCTGCGGCGGAGGCCCTATCTTTCCTGGGCAGAGTGAGTCTGACAAGATCACAGCTTGGCTGCGCCGGAGCGTGTTCGGGTGCCACAGGACAGCACCTTGGCAGGTCGCAGACCACTCATGATCAGCGGTGTCGAAGCCGACTCGAACCGCCGGCCCGCACGGCGGGCACCGGCACCGCCCACCCGGCGCCCGCACCCGCCGACAAGCCGGGCAGCGGTCGACCGAACGCTGACAACCCGACGCCGGGACCCAAATCCGAAGGACCTATTCCCGCGCGGACCGTGCTGTGCCGTGAGCACTGGGCCCTCGCCGCCGCCAACCACCGGTAGATCGCCGCGAACCTCAGGATCCAGCGGCCCTCCGATGCCAATCCCGCGAACGGCATAGCCAGCCAGACCCGGTGGCAGCAACACTGCCAAACGCACCACCGCGTCGATCTGCTGTCGACGGCCACGGCAGACTGACCGGAGGCGGCCACGAAGCTGCCCGTTGGCGGTCATGAGATCTGACCGCTGACGGTCAGGGATCTGCCCGACACGACTTGTCCTGCCTCGCCACCTGCGGTGGTTGAGGCGCCTCCTCGGGTGCGGTTGGCGGTGCTGATGCGCCGTCGCCCCGAGGAGGGCCCCTTGAAGTCTGACGAGGAGATCATGGAAATGCTGGAAGCATTCGACCTGACCGAGTCCTTTGCGAGATGCCGCGGAGCTGGCGGACTGCTCCCACAACACCGTCGCCCACTATGTCGCGTTGCGAAAGGCTGGCGGGTTGACCGATCTGCCGGCGGCCCGCCCGCAGTTGATCGATGAGTACCTGGCCAAGCTTGAGGAGTGGATGGAACGGTCGGCAAGGATCGATGCGACACCTGACAACAGCTCGGCGGATTCACGGTCGGCAGCAATCCCCAGCACCTCCTCTCATCAGGCCACGACCGTCCGTCAACACGCGGGTGCCACGTCGACGTCCCCCGGGAGGTGGCGGTAGATGGTCGCCCAAGAAACACCAAGGGCTTTGGCGATCTCGGTGGGGCTCTGCCCGTTCGCACGGCGCGCGACCGCGGCCGCGAGTCAGGTCCGGCTTCATCACGCTGGGCCGGCCGCCGAGCCGACCCTGCGCCGCGGCCAGCCCGGCCATGGTCCCGAACTGATCCGGTCGTAACCGACGAGGCCCATCCCGCCACCGTGTCAGAACCCGTCGCAGAATAGCGGCAGCGACACTACGGTTATGAGCCAGGTTTTGGAACGCAAAACGACCCGTCGGAGCAACTTCAGCCCGCGCCGGTGATCATGTTGCGCAACCGAACGATTCCGCCACGGCCGAGCCGGTTGTAGATGTCCTACCAAACGGAGCCGATGTCAGTGTGGTCACTGTTCGCACTCACGCCAGGATGTGGGAGCCCGCGCGCGATCGAGCCGGCGTCGGATCACCGCCCCGCCGACGCGCACGTGAACCGTTCTGCGCGGCCGACGGGCCCGTCGGCGATCGGGCAGCAACACCCAGCTAGATCGTTGTCGCGCATGCCGCGCAAGATCACGCCCACCGTGTTGCCGGCGGTCCGCCCGTTGGCCCGGCGGCGGATCTAATGATGATGCCATCACCGACTAGCGCGTCGGGACGACCTCGCATCCGTAAGGCTCCTGCTAGAGGCCAGGGTTGGAACGGACCCGGTCAGCCCCGAGCGGCGGTTTCCAGCCCTCAACGAGGAGCCTGTCCGTTCTCGCAACCGAGTCGAGCGAGAGGAGCGGGGCGGCCTCCAAGTGCAAGCATCGAAGGCCTCTCAACGCGATATCGATGGCCTCGTTGGCGACCCGCGCGACCTCTGCTGCTCCGATGGCGGCGCCGTGCACAAGCTCGCTACGTTTAGCGTAGATCTTGTTCAAGTCTCGGCGATACGCCACTCGTTTGCTCGGGTTAGGCTCAAGTAACTGTGCCAATGCAGCCGTCACTCGGAATGAGGTTTCTTGTCGTGTGCCGAACATGTTCTCCCAAGCAGTGACTGCGTCGATCAACGCGTCTACCCGATCGAATCGATATGACATGGCGGCCACGATGCGTCGGACCGCGACCGACAACTTATCGACGTGCTGCGTCGCAATCCGAGCACACCATGCCTCGAGGTCGCCTATCTGCCTGCTGTCTAAAGTTGCCAACGACGGATGCAATGCGTACGGCGGTCGTTGCCTAACGGTAAAGCCAGGCCAGAATGCGACGGCTCTCGACTGCACCGTAACGGTCGGAGCAGAACGCTCCTCAGAGTCAACGGTGGCGAGCGCGAACGAAACCGGCAGAAGGGCAGAGTACGTGAACCATCCTATATCCGCGTCGGTACCGTCCGGAGCATCCGGATTCCGTTCACGGGTTATCAGTACGTCGGCCTCGTCGGTGTACTGCAGGATCGCCATCGTCGGTTCAACCAAAATCTGACCCGTGAACGGCCTGGTCGCCGCTTCAGGCGCCGCCTTCAAGCAGCCCCAAGGCGTCCTGATCGAAGCTTGTGCTGGCAGCTTGACGTTGGCGTAACCAACCCACCCATAGACAGGCACCGGTGATCGCGAATCGCCCGAATCAAGTCCTCGTATCCGGCAAGGACGGTGGCAATGAAGGAGTCCTCATCCTCCATACCGTCTAGTAGCACTCGAACCGCGGCGCTGGAAAGAAGGCCCTGTATTAGGCCCGTGAACGGCGGCCGAATGGCTTGACCTCACACAAGATCATTGCATCGGGTGCATCTGGACGCGGTGCAATCGATTGGAGGGCTTCTTGTGCTGCGAGCAACTCTGCAGCCTGTTCCAGCTCGTCTTCGCCCGGCTGCATTCGCATCGCCGAATCGCAAAGGTGATCAATCACCGGGTCGCCGGAACTCGGCAACCAGTCAGCCCAGTTCGCTCCTGCCTGCCGGCTTCGCGTGAATGCGTCCCTGGCTAGCCCGGTGATCACGTCCAGATATCCAGTCACAGAGACAGCATGACCACGGAAGCAAGGAGGCGTCACGCCAGACCGGGTGTGCCGATGAAGGTTGGCCGGGACGGGTCTTCCTCGGCCGCTACGCCTTCACCAGCCAACCTCCCGACGGGCTGGCCCCTGCCGTGATCCGAATGCCCCGCCCGACCTCGACGAGGACGATGACGCGCACGGCTAACCCGTCGGCGCGGCACGCAAGTACTGGTAGACCGTCTCGCGACTGATCGCGTACGCCCTGGCCAGCACGGTCTTCGCCTCCCCCGCCGCGGCCCGCTCAACCAGCTCGACGACCTGCTCGGAGGTCAAGCAACGCTTGCGCCCGCGGTAAGCGCCACGCCGCTTGGCCAGCGCAATGCCTTCCTGCTGCCGTTCACGGATCAACGCCCGCTCGAACTCGGCGAACGCCCCCATCACCGACAACAGCCGCCGGGCCATCGGCGAATCCTCCCCCGGTGAAGGACAGCTGCTCTGCCACGAACTCCACCCGCGCCCCCCGGCCGGTCAGCTCTTGGACCAGCCGGCGCAGGTCATCGAGATTGCGGGGCAGCCGGTCCAGGCTGTGCACGATCACCGTCACGGACGAATCGCAGCAACTCCGCCAGCTGGGGCCGGTCCACGTCACGACCCGAGGCCGTGTCGGTGAACACCCGATCCAGCGCGGCGCCATCGAGCTGCCGATCCGGGTGTTGATCGAGAGCGCTCACCCTGATGTAGCCGACCCGTTGTCCGTTCACGCCCGGCTCCCGCCGCCATGTGTCGGGTTGAAGCCTGAGACCGGCGACAGGCGGTGTCAAGGAAGGAACCGGCAGGACCCTAATCCGACACTCCGGAGCAGGCTTCCTGACGTCCGGCTGAGGTAGACGTCAACCTGACAGAACCGCCCGCAGAGCGGCATGGACAGCTTGGCCGACGTCCTCATCATGCGGTGACCGGGCTGATCAGCTGTATTCGATGATGCGTTACGACGCGCCGGTGCGGAGTTCGCTTGGCTGCAGCCGGCCCTTGGTGCCCAGTACGCCCAAGTCGGCGCCGTGCCAGCGGTAGTCGCCGGGGCTGTAGCGCAGGTAGAACGCCGAGCACCTGATGCCCGACGAACGTGTAGGCGTCCAGAGACCCGCCCCGGCGAGCGGTGCGCCTGCCGGCCGCGGCTCGGGCGGGGTCCGAATGCTCGTCCGCGCGCAAGCATCCACTGCGGCCGGTGCGCCGCTGAACACGCCGGCCCGGCCACTGTCAGCAGGGCGATGGCGGGCAGACCCACCGACAGGTATGCGCCGCACAGCAACCGCCGCCGGCGGCGCACCGCGCCCGCCGACGAGGCGCCGCAGCGGCGCGTCACATCGCCGGCAGGCTCCTGCTCGAAGGTCATCTCAGGCGCTGTTCGTCGACGTCACGGTTCGGTGTTGCGCCAGGCCGAACGCCGACGGCGAGCTAGCAGGCACCAGGCGGCGTCGGCCGATCGGGGGACGCGGGCGTCGGCCGATCGGCGCGTGCCGCGTCGTCCGCTGGTTCGTCCGGTCGGCCGACCGCGCCAGCCGCGGCACGGGCGGATATTTAGTTCGTCAAACAAATCGGACCGAGCAAGTCGGCCCCCCAAGAGGAAGGTTCAACGATGAACCGCATCACCAAACTAGCCACAGTCGGTTTGGCCGCCGTCGGCATTGCCGGCCTCGCCGGCGCGACCGCCACCGCCGCCACCGCGGCCACCGCGCACCCGGCGAACCTGCGCACCGCCACCGGCCCGCACTACCCGAACGCGAAGACCGGCGACATCATCTTCTTCAACGCCACGCCGTGGACCGAGTCCATCGGCCAGGAGATCGACGGCAGCAACGCGATCGCCCGCATCGGGCCCGGACAGAGTGTGCTCATCCCGCAGGCCCAGGTGGCCAGCACGCTGACCCCGTACGCCGCGATGGAGGTCAGGTATAACTACGGGATCGAGTCGTATTCTGACGTCGATGCCGTGCTCACCCACGGCAACGCGCCCGGCGTGCAGTCCTGCGCGGAAGGCACCAACGGCTACCTGAGCCCGGGGTTGGGCTGCATCGTGCAGACCCCGAACGTGACCGCCGGGGAAGCCGGACCGACCCAGATCTCGATGTGGAACACCGAGGGCAGCCGGCAGAGTGACCCGCTCAACCTCGACGCCAACGCCGCCGACGCCGACCCCACCGCGATGGGCAACTTCCTGTCCGGCATCGCCGACATCCGCTCCAGCTGGATCACCTTCAACCCCGACCAGGCCAACCCGATCAGCTGGGGCCACGGCCCGCAGACCCTGGCCGGCGCGCCGTACTGGAACTGCGGCTCCGGTGAGGCGCAGGAGCAGATCGGCGGACAGGCGCAGCACTCAGAGACGACCACCGTCACGGCCACCGTCTCGGTCCAGCAGCAGATCAAGCTGTTCGACACCATCAACACCAGCATCACTGCCAGCGTCAGCGCCGGTCACGCATGGACCGACAGCACGACCGACACGCACAGCGAGAGCAAGAACGTCGACCCGATGAACGTGGCGTGGATCAACTCCGTCCCGGCCACCGAGAACGTCACCGGGTCCGTCACCATGACCGGCAACGCCGCGCAGCCGATCAACTTCGCCAACGTCACGTTCTCCGAGCCCGGCCGCAACCAATCCGGCAACCCGGCGCTGGACTACGCCTACGTAGCGCACTCCCGGGCGATGACCCAGGACGAGATCAACACCTACTGCGGCGGCTCCGGCCCGGACGGCAGCAACCACGTCGTCATCGGCGGCACCGTCGGTGACATCACCGCCGGCACCACCAGCCCCGCGGGCAGCGGCCGCTGACCCGCTGCACACCCAGCACCGCACCCGTGCGGCCCGGACCAGCACCACGGTCCGGGCCGCACGGCCATGTCGGCGTACCGAGGCGGGCGCGGCCGATCATCCAACCAAGCCACCCCCCGCGGTGGCCGCCCACAGCCGCGGATCCGCTCTCCTGCCGCGACCACGGCCCGCTCCGTTACTACCGGAACCCCTGACCGCCTGACCAGCCCAGCGAGATCACAAAAACACCCAGTTAGGTTCCGCTGCTACGGCGACCCCGACCAGGTCGCGATGGTTCGACACGGCGAGGCGCGCCAGCTCTCCTGCATGCCGCGCGTGAGCAGTCGGGCCAGATCGCCTCGGTGGCATGTCGGCTCGGTGGGTTCGCCTAGCCGGCGAGGCGGATCATCTTTTTGTTGACGAATTCGTCGGCGCCGAAGCGGCCGAGCTCGCGACCGAAGCCCGAGCGCTTGACGCCGCCGAAGGGCAGCTCGACGCCCTCCTGGCCGACGGCGTTCACGAACACCATCCCAGCTTCGATCTTGTCCGCGACCCGCAGCGCCTGCTCGGAATCGTCGGTGTAGACGTAGGAGCCCAGGCCGTAGGGTGTGTCGTTGGCCAGCGTGACGGCATCGTCCTCGTCCTTGACTCGGTATACCTGCGCGACCGGACCGAAGAACTCCTCTCGGTAGGCGTCCATGCCCGGCTTGATGTCGGTCAGCACGGTGCTGGAGTAGAAGTTGCCGTTGCGCTCGCCGCCCGCTACAAGCTTGGCACCCTGGTCGACCGCGCGCTTGACCTGCTCCTCGAGGTGGTCGCTGGCCGCCGTCGAGGACAACGGCCCGATCGTCGCATCCTGCGATTCGGGGTTCTCGGGCGTGACTTCGGTCAGCGCGGCGGTGAACTTCTCTAGGAACGGCTCGTAGAGCTCGTCGACGACGATGAACCGCTTCGCCGCGTTACAGGCCTGCCCGGTGTTCTCCAGCCGCGCCCCGACCGCTGCCTTGACCGCGCTGTCGAGGTTGTTGCTGTGCAGCAGCAGGAACGGATCCGATCCGCCGAGCTCGAGTACGACCTTCTTCAGGTTCCGGCCGGCGATCTCAGCCACCGCCTTCCCGGCCCGCTCCGAGCCGGTGAGCGAGACGCCCTGCACGCGCGAATCGGCGATCACGGTGGCGACCTGGCTGTTGGTCGCGTAGATGTTGATGTAGGCGCCCGGCGGGAACCCGGCCTGGTGAAAGATTTCCTCCATCGCCGCCGCCGATTCCGGGCACTGCGGTGCGTGCTTGAGCAGGATCGTGTTGCCGATCGCGAGGTTAGGCCCAGCAAACCGCGCCACCTGATAGTAGGGGTAGTTCCAGGGCATGATTCCCAGCAGCACGCCGACCGAGCTGCGGCGGATGAACGCCGACCCGTCGCCGCCGAACAGCTTGATCGGCTCGTCGGCCATGAACGAGGCTGCGTTGTCGGCATAGAACCGGTAGATCGCGGCGCTGAAGTCGACCTCGCTCAGCGCCTGCTTAATCGGCTTGCCCATCTCGCGCACGATGATCCCAGCGAGCCGCTCACGCTGTTCTGCATAGATCTCGGCGACCCGGCCTACCAGTGCGGCGCGCTCCGCCACGGTCGCGGTCCGGCTCCACTCCCGGTGCGCGTCGTCGGCCCTCCCGATCGCGACGGTCAGATCCTCGTCGCTGATCGTCGGGTATTCCCTGACCGTATCTCCGGTCGCCGGATTGACAACCGCGTAGTCAGCCATGCGCCCCCTCTCCGCTTCTCCGGCTTCTCCGGCCCGCAATCACCACTACGGCGGCTGTCTCGCTGCCTCCGTGGCGAGGATAGCTCCCCTTGTGCGGCACGTCTCTCCGGCGCCGCTGCTCTGCGTCCCGGCAGGTACCCCAACATCCCCGCGGTTGCCGCACACTTCTACACCGACATGGATGCCCTTGCCTGCCTTCCTTTACCGGCTCGGTGTGCTGCCGCACGCGATCCAGCCCGCCGGCAGACCAGGGCATCCGCTGCGGGACGCTGGCCGAGCATGCGTCGTGGGGGGCCCGATAGGGGACTCGGCGCCCGCCGCGTGGCGTGCTGGGCCGTCGGGTTAGGGCAGGGGTGGCGTGGACTGGACGGGGTTGCCCTCGTTGTCCGGGACGAGGATGGGGGTGGTCTTGTTGAGGGTCTCCCCGTTGAAGTATGCGGGTCGAAGAGCCCGCCAGATGAGCATGAGGATGACGCCGACGATCAGGCAGCCGATGCCGGTCCAGAACGTGCCGCCGACGCCGAAGAAGTGGGTGGTGCTGTTGGCCGGTGTCCAGTAGTAGAAGCACGCTTTGACGAACATCAAGCTGAGCGCGACCGCGCCGAGGAAGGGCAGCAGCCCGGCGCCGAAGAAGGTGCGGGCGTCGGTGAACAGCCGGCGGCGGTACCACCAGACGCAGGCGTAGCCGGTCATCGCGTAGTAGAAGGCGATGGGGAAGCCGATCGCGGCGATGAGGTCCAGTAGCAGCTTCGGGCTGGCGGCGGTGAGCGCAACGTAGAAGACGATGGAGATTATCGCCATGCCGACGGTGGACCAGGTGGGGGTGAGGAACCGGGGATGAATTCGGGCGAAGGGCTCGGGGATGGCCTTGTACACGGCCATGGACAGCGTCGTACGGGCGGTGGGCAGGATGGTGGTGAGGGTGCTGGCCATCGCCGAGGTGAGCACCATGAGGAGCAGCAGCTTGGCGAGCAGGTTGCCTGCGGTGCCGGTACCGAACACCGCGGTGCCGAGCACGGACAGCACGTCGCCGGCGTTGGCTGGGTTGGTCAGGCCGATGCCGTGCGAGCCCAGGCCGGAGAACGCTTGCGCCGCGGCGGCGACGATCACGAAGGTGAACAGCAGGATGACGGTGGCGAGCACGACGGCGCGGCCAGGCGTCTTGTCCTTGTCTTTGGTCTCCTCGTTGACCGAGGCCGCGGTGTCCCAGCCCCAATAGATAAACACGGCCAGCAGCATCCCGGTGCTGAGCGCGGAGAAGGAGTTGGCGCCGAAGGGGTTGAACCAGCCGAGAGCCACGTGGTGGGGCCCCGCGCCGAAGGTGTGCGCCTTAATGTCGGCCGGGTCGGCCGCGGGCGCGGTCCCGGCGTAGACCTTGACCAGTGCTACCACGCTCGCAACCACGAGCATGACGATCTCGATGACGAGCAGGCCGTATTGGACGATGGCGCTGATTTCGATGCCGATGTAGCAGATCGCGCACATCACGATGATCCACGCGACCCCGGCCAAGGTGGTCCAGTTCGTGCTCGCTGCCAGGGTGTGCGCGCCGAACAGGTCATACATGTACGAGCCGGCGATCGCGGCCAGGTTCGACATGACGATGACGTCGGCGACGAAGATGCCCCAGCCGCCCATCCAGCCGGTCTGCGGGCCGAACGTCTTGGCCGCCCAGGTGAACGTGGTACCGCAGTCGGGCATCTCCTTGTTCAGCCGCGCATAGCCCTGGGCCACGAACAGCATCGGCACGAAGGCCAGCAAGAAGATGCCCGGCGCGTGGAAACCCATCCCGGTGACCGCCACCACCAGCCCCAGCGCCGCGGCCAGCGAGTACGCCGGCGCGGTGGAGCTGACCGCGATGACGGTGGAGGAGACCAGGCCCAGCGCGCCGCCCTTGAGCCCCTTGTCCTCCCCGCCGCTGGCGCCGTCGGTGGTGGGCGGCTGCGCGGTGGCGGTCACCGGCGGGCCGCCGAACCCGGTTGTGCCAGGACCGGACCCGACGCCGGGTGGCTGGTGCGGCCCGCGTCTGTCGGGTCGAGCGGTGTCATCGTCACGCTCACTTCCTCCGGGCGGCGCCCGCTGGCGCAGGCGGGCCGTCCACAGCGTTTATCCCAGCACCGGTTGCCCCGCGCAAGGCCCCGCGGTACCGGTGCCGGTTAGCAGTGCTGCTGGCCGGGAGGCAGATCCAGCGCCGGGTTGCGGTCGAAGAAGCCGAAGGGTTTGAGCTGGAAGGACACCACATCCGCGGGCATGACCGGCCAGTCCTCCGGTCGGGTGATGTGGTGGATGCCGAACACGTACCACAGCACCACGTCGGTGTTCTGGATCGGGCGGTCGGCCGCGGTCCACACCGGCAGCCCGTCGTCGTGGATGCTCTGGTTGACGAACTCGCCGCATGGCCAGCGTTCCTGCGGCGCGTACGGGGTGACCCACAGGGTGTGCCCGAGGACCTGCGCACGCTGGAAGACCGGCGAGCCCGCATCGAGCATCGCGGGGAAGGCCCCGGTCGGCACCAGCTTGTAGGCGACCGGATCGCCCATCGCGTTGGTGGAGTTCTCGTTCACCACCTGCCATGAGCGTTGGGTCTGCCAGCTGTAGTCCTGCTTGCCCTCGGACTCGGTCCGCAGCGGCGTGCACGTCGAGCGAAGGCCGAGCCCGTAGGGGTTGTCCGGACTGATCGGGTCAGCGCGGGACTCGCACATGTACACCGTGTTGGCGCTGCCGTCGACGCTGAGATCCAGCCGGGCGACGACGAAATGCTGGTGAAAGGGCGCATAGGTGCGCTCGTCGACAAGCGTCCCGTGCGGGGCTGCTTGGCCCTGCTCCAGGTGGGAGACCACCATGATCCCGGTGGCGCGGATCTCGCATTCGATGGTGCCGTCCAGGTAGAACGACCAGTAGACCAGGTACTCGTAGTTGGCGACGGTGGCGTGGCAGGAGAGCACAAGCCGGCGTGAGCGGCGGACCTCCGTGCCGGCGCGCGCGTCGACGTGCTTCCACAGCACCCGGTCGTCTTCCTCGTGGATGCAGATGGCGTTGGTGATGGTGTACGGCTCGCCGTGGCTGTCGTGCAGCACGGCGTCCAGGTAGCGGATCTCGCCGAGACAGTCGCAACCGCGCTCCAGCGAGGTGGTCATGAACCCCAACCCCCATTCGCCGACGTCGAACGCGGTGCGGCGCAGGTGATCGGTGGACGGGTCGCGGTAAGGGACGATCATCTCGGCCAGCGAGAGGCGGTCGGCGATCGGGCGCTCGCGGCCGCCGTCAGTGTAAGTGACCGCGTGCAGCACCATGCCTTCGCGGTAGTTGAACCCCACCCGAAGCTTCCAGTTCTGCCACCGCACCGCATTGCCGTCGAGATCGAACGACACGCCGCCCGGCTGGGTGATCTCCAGCGGCGCCAGACCCGCACGCGGCCGCAGGTCCGGCACCAGACCGGGCACGTACTCGCCCATCACGCTCGGCGCCTCGGCGACCTGGAAGCTGTCCTCGATGTCCAGCAGCGCCATCGCGTTGACGTCCACGACGCAGTGCAGACCGTTGACCGGATTGGCGTAGGGGTTGGACCCCTCGGCGCGGCGGAACCAGATGTCGGTCCAGCCGACGCGCCGGCCCCGATAGCTGTCCGGGATGAGGGAGCCGCCGAACGTCCAGGTGTCGAAAAGCACCGTGTCCAGGTCGGTGATCCCCCGCTCGGCCAGCGCTTGGACGACCCGCGGCTCGCGGCGCAGCAGCTCGTCGCACTCCTGCCACTCGTCGATGGTCATGTTCGGCTGCACACCCGGCCGGTGCGCGAAGTCCACCACCACCCCGCCGGTGAGGGACACGACCGCCACATACACCTGGCCGTCGTCGCGGTCGAAACACACCGCCCGCGCGCGGCGCTCTACGACGTCGCCCGGCTGGTAGCCGCGCATGACATCCTTGGCCGGCTCGACCAGCTCAATCGAGGCGAAGCGCCACCGATCCGTGACCTGCCGGTCCTGGCGCAGCAGCGCAACCGCCCGGCGGAACTCGGCCGCGCTCAGCGGATCCAGCGGATGCGGCGGGGCGGCGCCGGACTCGGTCCGGCCGCCCGGGCGTGGCGAGCTCATCTTCGCCTCCCTGTCCGTGCCGACCCCCGCCAGCGAGCGTCGGCCCCGGGCCGGGCCGTCCGGTGGGGCCGTTGGGTGCATGGTTTCGCCGGGCGCAGCCCGGGTCAAGATGCGCCGCCCGCAACCACGGACGAACAACGCCGACTGCCGGCAAGCACCGACGGACGATCGCGGTCGACCCGACGGCGCAGACTCGCGCGGGAACAGGGCGGCTGCAACCAGCTCCGACCGGCGAAACCCATGATGTCCATTCAGCGGAACTGTGGATCAACCCGGGGCGGAGCAGCTCTCACGTTGTACGCGTCGGCATTCCGCGCCGCGGGCGGACAACTGCGACGGTCCGCCGTCCGGCGTAGGACGTGGCACGTCACCTTGATCATGTCCAGGGGGTCTTTCGGGACAGCCCGCTCAGCCGAGCCGCAGTAGGAGCAGCGCCAGCTTCTCCGGGCCGATGTCGAACATGCCGCCAGGATAGGTTGCCGGCGTGGCAGACGGCGCCGATCGTGTCGGCCAGGCCCGGTGGGAGCGCGCCGTCCCCGGTCGCGCCGGCAGCGCGGGCGGGGACGGTCGACCGACGTCCGCGATACTCACCCAGCGTCCGGCCGGATCCCCGGCACCGGCGCATTTGCGCCGGGTGTCTCCGGTGCTACGCCGGCCCGCTGCGTCGGCCTGCTGCGTCGGCCTGCTATGTCGGCCGGGTGCGGCCGTGACGCGGCGGGCGGTCTTTCACCGTGCCGTCGCGCCTGCTACAAACCGGGTAAGGACAGGAGGTTGCCGTGGATGCGGAGACCGTCGACCGGAACTACGCCCAGCTGCAGCAGCAGGGGCAGCAGACCGCGCAGTTAGTGCAGACCCTCGCCGGGAAGCTGCAGGCCGCGGCGGCTGGTGGGGACCAGAACGCGCGTGAGTGGCTGCTCGACCTGAAGGAGATCGCGCTGGGGGTGCAGGCCGAGGAGAACCAGACCGCTGTACTGCTGCAGGCCATTCACGCCATGGTCGACAACCACGTGCAGCAAACGGCGGCGGCACCGGCGCAGTCCTCGCCGGCCCAGTACCCCCAGCCGCAATATGTGCAGCCGCAGTACCCGGCCGGCTACCCCACCGGTGGCGGCATGCTGCAGCGCTTGCTCGGCGGCGGGTTCGGCCGGGCGATGGTCACCGGCGCCGGGTTCGGCATCGGTGACAACCTGATCCAGAATCTGTTCGCCCGGTAACCCGCGAGCCCCGCGGATTGGCGGAACGCATGAAATTTGCGTCGCCCGGTTGGCTGGCCATCCTTATACCTGTCGCGCTGCTGCTCGCCGGGTATCTGCTGGTGCAGCTGCGCCGGCACCGGTACGCGGCCCGGTTCACCAACGTCGCGCTGCTGAGCAGCGTGGCGCCGCGCCGGCCGGGCTGGCGGCGGCACCTCACGTTCGCGCTGCTGACCGGCGCTCTGGTCGCGCTCACCCTGGGCACAGCGCAGCCGAGCTTCGCGGTCCGGGTGCCCAGGCAGCGGGCGGTGGTGATGCTGGCGATCGACGTGTCGCCGTCGATGGTGGCCACCGACGTCCTGCCGACCCGGCTGGCCGCATCGAAGGCCGGGGCGAAGCTGTTCGCCGCACAGTTGCCCGCGCCGATCAACCTCGGGCTGGTCAAGTTCGGCGGCCAGGCCAGCGTCGTGATGCCGCCGACCCTGGACCGGGCAGCCGGCACCTGCCCTTGACTGCCAATTGCACCGGCGACCAAGTCAGCACCGACCCCGCTCCCGCCGGCGCGGCGGGGTCGGGGTCGCGGTCATGACGTCGGTGGGACGGCCGCCTGCTCCGCGGGCGTCATCTCCCGCATCCGGCCGCGGGGGGTCCAGTCGAACGAGCCGGTGGCGTTCGGTGCTGGTGTCGCGAAGGTGACGCCGGTCAGCGTCCACGAGTTGTTGCCGATTTGGACGCGGAGGTCGCCGGTGACCTGCTGCGCTGGGATCTGCGCTTCGATCCAGCCGACGTGTCCCGGCTCGATATCGACACCGTTGGTGACAGTCTCTGCGTGGCTGGTGCCCCATTCGTGGTCGAAGGTGACCTTGACCTCCACCTTGACCACCTTCTCCACGTCGATGTCGACCGGGGAGTATGAGCCGCCGATCTTGTAGCTGGTGCCGGACTCCCATTCCTGGGTCCAGGAGTGCTCGCTCGGCCCGCTGGTGTAGTTGTACTGGGCGTCGCCGAGCGGCTGGTAGGGCATGGTCACCTGTTCGAGCTGCTTGGGTGGTTGGGCGAACCTGCAGAGCAGATTGGGGTTGTCCGGGTGGCACAGCAGCTGCATCAGCTGGGCCTGCTGCTGGCCGTCGCTGGCCGGGACCACGGTATCGTGCGGGGTGGCGGCGATGACCTGGGCAAACGTCGCGCTGTGTGCACAGGCCCAGCCGCCGGCATCGCTGGTGCAGTTGAAGTCGGTCTGATGGAAGGGCCAGCCCTTGCCGTTGTTGTAGGCCATCACGTGCACGGCCGGGCCGCCGGCGCCGATGGTGTAGTCGATCCACGCCTGGTTGGGGTTGATGACGCCGGCCGGGCCGTTGTACTGGAACCCCAGGTCCCAGGCGAACTCCTGGCCGGGCTGGATGATCTGGCCGGGGTAGGGGAACCGGTCCTGGAACGTCCAGCTCCAGTTCTGGTCGCCAATCACCCGGACCTGGGTGGTGACCAGGGGGTACGGGGTCAGGTTCCGGATGGTGAAGGTGTCCGGCTTGTCGTTTCCGGCCGAGGCCACAGCGGGCACCGCGATCATGCCGGCCGCGGCCAGGGTGAGCGCGGCCAGGGCTGCCCCGGCACGTCGAATCCACGTGGTCATCACGTCACCTCCGGTGCTTTCGAGCCAGTGCCCGCGCCGCACAACCGGCCTTCTCGGCAGCGGTCATCGGGCGGGACACGAACGCGACCGAACCTTGCGCGGTCGGCGAGGTGTCCGGCGCGTCGAAAATGACATCCACCAGCTGGTAGGCGTTCCACTCCGGGCTCGTTTGGCGGATGAACAACTCCCCGGTGGCCCGCACGATCGGCGCGGCGCGGTAGACGTAGCCGACCGAATATGCGGGCAGGTGCATCCGGTCTTCGACCTTCGTGGTTTGGCTGCTGGCCCAGGTGACGCCGAAGGAGCCTTCGACCGCCTGCTTGACCACCGCCCCGAGCTCCACCGACACGCTGCCGCCGAGGGTGTTGCTCACCTCGGTGGTGTCGGACACCTCCACGGTCTCGAAGCCCTCAGGTTCGCAGACCTGGTACGGCCTGGCCAGCCTCTTCGTCGGGGCGGGCATGCGCTGCAGCGGCCCGGTGGGGGTGAAGATGCACGTGACGCCGGCGACGGGGGTGTCGCAGTTGGTTTTCACCAGGTCCGTCTGGCGGGCCCGGTCCGATGCCGGAATGACTTGGACCTGGTTATTATCGGCTGCCGCTCCGGCCCGCGCCGCTTGCCGGACCGCGCCGAGCTTGCCGGGTGCGGCAGCAGGCTTCAGCCCGCGGGCAAGGCTGGATCCATCGTGGTTTGCGCCGGAGCCGCGAGGGGCCACGGACGTGCCGGTGGTCCGGCTGTGACCGCTATCGGTGCAGCCGGCGACAACGAGCGCAACCGCGGCCGACACTGCGGCGACCGCGGTTGCCCCCGATCCGCGGCCGCCGCGGCGCCGCGGGCGGACCTCGACAATCGACTTGACGTCCATGTGAATGCCTCCTGCTCCGCGTCGCCCCCCGCGATCCATGTCCTTCCTACGGTGTGAACACGAATCACCGCATCGGGCGAGTGCCCTATTCGATGCATGCTGGGTGGACGGGCCACCGCAACGCTGCGCCCGCCCTGGGCCGCCCGGCTACCCGGGCTATCACGACGCTCGGGGCCGGCAGGCGTCTGCGGCAGCTCGATACGTGCCAGGTAGACGGCGTGGCGGCGCAGGGTCGGGCGATGCGGGGTCTGATCACGACGGGCTCGGTCTCGCGGCATGCCGGTGCCGGCAAGATCGGAGCGTTCGACTCGCTCGCCGGGTGCGGGGCGAATAGGGCACTCGCCCGATGCCGGCGCCCATGCTCACACCGTAGGAAGGACATGGATCGCGGGGGGCGACGCGGAGCGGGAGGCATTCACATGGACGTCACGTCGGTGGTGGAGGTCGTGTCGGTCGGCGCCGTCGTGGTGGTGAGCGTGTACGCGGCCATCAAGCAGGCTCGACCGCGCAAGGTCCGTCAGGATATTTGGCGGTTCAAGAAGGGGTTTATCCTGATCGCTGCCGGCTTGTTGTTCGGCGCGTTCGACCCGCCGAACAATCGCACGGCGCTGGTCTTGTTCCTGGTCAGCCTCGCACTGAGCGGGCTGGTGGGGTGGCTGCGTGGCATCTGGAGCGAGGTCTGGACCGGGCGAACGGAGGACGGCGCGACCGCGGTGAACCGTGGTACCACGCTGACGATCGGGATGTTCATCGCGCTGATCGCGGTCAAGTGCGGGTTGTCCATCTACGGCCAGACCCAACACGTCAGCGACCAAGGGGCACTCGGTGACATCTTGTTCATGATCGGTTCGATGGCGATGGTGTACGCGCAGGTGGTCTTCATCCGGGCCCGCAACCTGCTCGGGCGCGAAGCGGCCGCGGTCGGCGACTCGGTCGACGCGTCGGCCTGAGAGCGCGGGATGAACCCGGCAATGCCTGCTCGCCCGGCTATCCTCGCGCGGCCGGCGCGACGCCACGTGCAGGGCACGGTTCGCCTGGTCGAGATCGCGCTGATCGGGCTGGGGATCTGGTTCGTGCTCGGCGATGAACGCAGGACGGCTAGCTTGGACGTGCTGGTGGCGTGGGACCTGGCGGCCGGCGGGTATCTGGCCGTTGGCTTTGTCTCGGCGATGCGCCACCGCGGGGATCTGCAGACCGCTCGGCCGCCAGCGCCCACGTCGTGGGTGGACCGTGTGCTCTACAGCCATCGGTTCAACAGCCTATTCGTCTTGGTCGCGAGCGCGATCGGGTTGGCCGCGGCAACCGCCGTTGTCGTCAATCGGCACGACGGGAAGCTCGGCAACGCGGTCACGGCAGCGGGCATCGTGGCGATCATGCTTGCCTGGATGCTCTTGCATGTCGGCTACGCGCAGTTGTACGCAGCGCTGTATTTCCGCCCCGGGCCGGCTGGTGGTGGCCTGGAGTTCCCTGCCACGCGTGATCCCGGGCAGGTGGAGTTTCTGTATTTCTCGTTCACCATGGGCACGACCTTCGCCGCCTCTGATGTGACGATTACTGGGCGTGATCTACGCTGGCGGGTGACGATGCACAGCATCATCAGCTTCTTCTACAACGCCGTCGTGTTGGCCCTCGCGATCAATATTCTGATCACGTTCTGACGCTCGCGAGCGGCCACCGGGTGCGGGTAGCGTGCGGGGTTAGCCTGCCGCACTGCAGCAGCTGAATCGCGGCGGCGGAGAGAATTCCGGACGGAGCCCGGGACGGAGGCCGGTCGTGCGCGTTGTCGCCGGCGAGCCGACCCGCGAGCTCAAGCATGCCGCGCTGCGGACCCGGGACGTCGTCTTTCTGGTGCTGGCCGCGGTATCGCCGATCGGGGCGGTGGCCGCCCCGATGTCGCTGGGCATCGCGTTGGGTAACGGACGTGGCATGCCGGGCACCTACCTGGTGACCGGCGCCGTGCTCATCTGCTTCGCCACCGGCTATGCAGCTATGAGCCGCCACCTGACGAATGCGGGTGCGTTCTACGCCTATATCGCTCGGGGCCTCGGCCGTCCGGCAGGGCTGGCAGCCGCGTTCGTCGCGTTGCTCGCCTATAGCGCGATCTTCTGGTCGGTGGCCGGCGCGCTGGGCTACTACGCGCGGTCGGCGTTTCACCAGCGCCTCGGGCTGGACTGGCCGTGGTGGGCCTGGTCGCTGATGGCGATCGCCGCGGTCGCGGTGCTGGGTCGGCGTCAAGTGAACCTGAGCGCCGCGCTTCTCGGCTTCGCCCTGCTGGTCGAACTGTGCGTGATCGGATATCTCGATGCACGCATCATTGTGCAGCGTGGGCTCGCAGCATTCTCGTGGCGGTCCTTCGACCCGGCGACGGTGTTCGCAAGCCCGGGCGTGTTGGGAATCGGCGGCGTCGGGATCGCGTTCGCGTGCGCGTTCAACAGCTTTCTCGGGTTCGAGGCCACGGCCGTCTTCGGTGAGGAGAGTCGGCGGCCCGAACGCAGCGTGCCGCGCGCGACCTACACCGCGGTGTGCGTCATCGGGCTCTTCTATGCCGTCACGTCATGGGTGATCCTCGGCGGTTACCCCGCTGCCGATCTGACCTCGGCCGTCACCGGCCCCGATCCGAGCCATCCGGATCCCGGGGCGTTTCTGTTCGTCACGAACCTGCACTTCGTCGGCGCGCTCGGTACCAACATCATGCAGTGGCTGGTGGTCAGCAGCCTGTTCGCCGCGTTGTTGGCGCTGCACAATGCCGTCTCGCGTTACTATTTCGCGCTGGGCCGCGACGGGGTTCTGCCATCGGCGCTGGCCAGATCCCATCCCCGGTTCCGATCTCCGCACGTGGCCAGCGGCGTCCAGGTCACGATCGGGGCCGGCGTGGTCGCGGTCTTTGCGTTGACCCACGCGGATCCGCTGCTCAGGTTGGCGACCACGACCGGCGGGCTCGGCACCCTCGGGGTCGTGGTCTTACAAGCGGGCGTAGCCCTCGCCGTGGTCGTCTACTTCCGGCGACGTCGGGAGAGGCGGTGGCCGACGACCCTGGTCCTGCCCGCCCTGGGTGGCCTCGGTCTTGCTGCCGCGGCAGGGTTGATCGTGCACGACTACGGCACGTTCGCCGGAGCGAGATCGGTGCTGTTCAGCCGCGCCTACTGGCTGCTGGTGGCGGTGGCGGCGGCCGGTGCCGGATACGCGGGCTGGTTACGGCGGCGCCGGCGCGATGTGTACGAGCACGTAGGCGAGACGCCGGTATGGACGCGCGCCGACCGGTGACGCCGGATGGACGCGGCGCGGATTGGCCTGCTTCGTCATGATGGGTCACACTCGGGGCAGTGCAAAAGGAGGGTCCGGATCTGTGTCTGCCCTGCTCCCGGCGCCGACGGCGACGCTGTTCGGCCGCGACGAGGAGCTCGCGACGCTGACCAACGCGATCGTGAGCCGTCGTGCGCGGCTCGTGACGCTGACCGGACTCGGCGGGTCCGGGAAAACCCGGTTGGCGGTCGAGGGTGCATGGCAGGCGCGGGGCCACTTCTCGGACGGCGCAGCGTTCGTCGACCTATCGGCGATCCACGACGCTGCCCTCGTGGCCGACGACCTGTGCCGGCAGCTGGATATTGCGTCCCTGCCGGACCACGACCCGCTCGACCGGTTGTGCCGAGTGCTGGCCGATCGCAACCAGCTCGTCGTGGTGGACAACTTCGAGCAGGTCCTCGACGCGGCGAATGTCCTGGCGAGCATAGCCGGGGCGTGTCCTGGGATTAGCCTGCTCGTCACCAGCCGCCGGCGGCTGCGGCTGACCGGCGAGCGGGTGCTGCCCGTGCCGCCGCTGGATATGCCGGCCGGTGCCGAGGACGCCGCCGCAAGCGCCGCGGTTGCGCTGTACTGCGACCGGGCAGCGGCGGTTGATCCAGGCTTCCAGGCCACCGAGGAGGCCGTTGCGGCGGTGGCCGAGATCTGCCGGCGCCTCGACGGCCTGCCGCTGGCGATCGAGCTGGCGGCTGCCCGATCGCGGACGCTGCCCCCCGCGGTGCTGCTGTCCGCCCTGGCCAGCTCGGGCGAGGGCGCGTGGACGTTGCTCGACCACGGCCCGGTCGACGGCCGCGCGCCGCAACGCAGCCTCTTCGAGGCGATCGGCTGGAGCGTCGACCTGCTCGCTGCGGAGGAGCTGATGCTGTTCCGCCGGCTAGGCGTGTTCCGTGGCGCTTGGTCCATCGACGCGGCCGAGGCAGTGTGCGTCGGCGACCTACCGGGGGTGCCCGCCGGGGGGCCGGACGGCGCCGCGCTCAACCCAATCGGCATGCTGGACGCGTTGTCCGCACTGGTCGATCTGCATCTGGTCGAACCGGTCCGAGACGGCGGCGACGGGCCCCGATATCGCTTTCTGGACACGATCGCGGCGGTGGCGCGTCAGCTTCTGGCCCGCGCCGGGGAACAGCCTGCGGTGCAACGACGCCACGCCGACTATTTCCTCGAGGTCGTGCTGGCCGCGGGACCTGGCTTGGAGAGCGCCGAGGAGGCGAGCTGGTACCGCCGCATCGATGCCGAATCCTTCGATGTTCAGGCCGCGCTGACGTGGCTGGCGGAGCACGACCGGGCCGAGGCCGTCGTCCGGGCGGCGGGAGCCCTCGGACCGTACTGGCTCAACCGGGGCCGCTTCGCCTCGGGGCGCCGCTGGCTGACGCTCGACACCAACGGCGTCGGCGAGGACGTCCGCGCGGTGGCACGCGGTTGGGCGATCCGCCTCGCGCTCGACGGGCGCGCCGAGGCCCTGACGGCGGGACGGGCCGCGGGATTGATCGAGCAGCTGGAGTCGGTTCGCGCGGGCATGACCGGCGCGACGGATCCGCGGCGCTGGCTGCGTGCCTGCGAGCACCTGTCCTACGCGCTGCGCCTCTACGGTGACCCGCAGCGGGCCCAGACGGTGACCGTGCAGGCGTTGCAACGCTGCACGTCGAAGGACCTCTCCTGGTGGCGGGCCGAGCATCTGCTCCGACTCGCTCTGCTCGCCGAGCAGCTCGGCGATCTCGACGCGGCCCGCGAGCGCGCCCGCGAGGCGGCGGCCGCGGCTCGAGCGGGCGGCAACGAGCGGGTCCGGACTCGGGCCATCCAGGCGTCGGTGGTCAGCGCGGACGGGATCGGTGACGCCGCGATGTGTGCGCGGGTGCGCGAGGTACTGGCCCTCTCCGCGAGGTTCGGTGACCGGCGCGGGGCCGCGACGAGCTACGTCCTGCTCGGCGCTACCCTCGGCCCCGTCGGTCGGCTGGCCGAGTCTGGACGGTGCTTCGTTCGGGCGATCAGCGAGTCCACCGAGATCGGCTACCAGCACGGCGTGGGCCTGGCCGAATGCGCCCTGGTGATGCAGGCCGCAGCCAGCGGTGAATGGACCGTGGCCGCGACGCTGCACGGTTCGCTGCTCGCCACGCTGCCCACGCTGCGCCGGCAACTGACCCACCGCTACGCCCAGGAATATGACGCGATCATCCGCCGACTGCGTGCCCAGGTCGGCGGCGCCGCGTTCGACGCCGTGCTGCGCGACGGCGCGCTGCTCAGCTGGGAACAAGGCACAGACTTCGCCCTGGCCTGGGCGCGCACCCTGGCCGCGGGCGACGCCTCTCCATGCCCCGCGGACGAGCCGGAGCCGCTCGCTGCCGCGCCCGTCGAGCCGCTCTCGCCGCGGGAGCGGGAGGTGCTCGCCCTCATCGCGCAGGGAAAGACGAACCAGCAGATCGCCGGACAGCTGTTCCTCAGCCCGAAGACCGTCATGCACCACTCCGGCCACCTCTACCGCAAGCTCGGTGTGCGCGGCCGGGCCGAAGCGGTCGCATGCGCCGCACGAAGCGGCCTGTTGCCGCGCGCCGAGCCCCGATCGGTTCGCGGAGGATGACGCCGGCCTACCGGTCCTGGGCGCCGGCGACCGGCGGGACCGCGGAGCTCTCCTTCACCACAACGTCGGGGTTGTTGTCCTTCATCTCAACCGGAATGTCAAACACGTAATTCTTGATGACGATCGTGGTGGTGTCCATCTTCGCGGTGATGTCCGCCTGCACCCGCCACATCTCCTGCCGGACGGCCAGCCAAACCTTCTTTTGCGGCGGTGCGGTCAGGCTGTAGGTCTCGGAATAGCTGCGGGAATTGCTGGTGGATTCCCCGTATTCCGCGCCGACGGACAGACCGATCGAGGCTTCCCCCCCGAGCAGCTTCTTACCGAACCCGAGTTCCACGCCAGCGGACACTCCCCATTGGGTGGTGGTGGTACGGGTATCGGACCAGGTCAGCGACTGCTGCTGGCCGACCGAGGAGGTGTTGGTGAACGTCGTTGATGCGGGGTCCTTCCAGGTGGAGTAGATCCTGCTAGCCGGTGCGGTGCGGGTCGCGGTGCAGCTGGCCAGGGCGCCCTGTGCGCACAGGTCGCCGACCAGCTGGGCCGCGCGCTGCGGATTGTCGCCGGTCTGCACCATTGTCGTAGTGGCCTTGAGCGCGGTCACCCTGAAACGGTTCTTCGGATCCAACCGGCAGCGAAATTCCGAGCTGGCCTGACCAGCGGAGGTGACCACCGAACAGCGCGGCTTGTTGCTGCCGCTACGAGCAGTCCCAGCTGTGGTCACCACGGCCACGCTGCCGAGGGCCCCGATCTGGTATTTCACCGTCCACCCCATTTTCAGGAACGGATAGAAGGTCTTATTGAAGAAGTCGTTTGTACCTGGCCGAATGACTCTTCCGACCTGGGGTGGGTTGTTGTCCCAGCTGCTGTCGGCCTGCGCGGACACCGTCGTCAGATTTAGGCTGGTGGCGTTCTCCACGCTGTAGGAGTCAACGATGCCGGCGGATGCCGAGGGCGCGGCCAGCATGCCGAGCGCGGCCGAGCCGACGGCGGCGGCGGCGAGGATGCGGATCCGGTTGCGTGTTCTGTTGGACGGCATGTCCGTGCTCTTTCGGAAAGGGCCCACCGGGCGGTGAGCGAAGTTTTGGGTGGATGGATGTCGCCGGCCGTGCCGGCGCGGGTCAAGTCAACCGGCGCGCTGACCTGCGGGCATCGGGCGAGTGCCCTATTCGGGACGCAGCCCGGTTAGCGGGTGAAAGCGCCCAGCCCGTACTGGTTGAAGTATTCCGCGGTGAAACCGTGCGCCCCGGCGGTGAAGGTGAGCGCGGAGAGGCTGCCGGGTGGGGCGCTCTCCCCGGTCGGGACGAAGGTGAACTCGTCGCCGTCCCAATGGGTGAGCGGGAAGCGCAGCTGCTTGGGGCCCACGGTGAGGGTCAGCCGGTTGCCGGAATGGGTGATCCGAGCCGGGCCGTAGATCGGGCTGTGGTAGCTGCCGACGTAGTGCGACAGCGCGGCGGCGGGTCTCGGGTTGGCCGGCGGCTTCTTGCCGACCAGCGCGCCGGTCGGCTGCGAGACGATCAAGCTCTGGTACAGCGCCAGCCAGTCACGCTGCACCTTCCCCGACTGCGCGAGGTCGGCGAAGCTGGCGGTGACGGCCTCCGGGGCGCCGGTCGGGGCGGCGTTGCTGAGCGCGGCGATCCCGAGATGCAGCGACGGGATTAGCAAGAAGTTCGCCGACGCACCCTGCTCGAAGGCCCCGGAGTGGTGCAGCAGCACCCGCCCGGCCGAGCCGGTGTTGACGCCGAAGCCGTAGCCGTAGAAGATCGCCCGCTCGCCGCTGGTGGTCGGCGGCATGGAGGTGATCTGCGGGGAGGTGGCGGCCAGCAGGGCCTGGGGGTCGGCCACTTGGTCCCCGGTCGGGTTCGCGCCGCCGGCGAGGACCATCATCATCCATTTGGCCAGGTCGTTCGCCGATGAGCTGACGCCGCTGGCCGGCGACTGCGCGTCCGGGTCGAACATGGCGCTCGGGCGGTAGCTGCCGGCTACCTTCACATGACCGACGGCCCGGTCGGGTTGGGCCAGGTAGCCGGCGTAGGTGGAGCTGGTGGACAGCATGTTCAACGGCAGGTAGATGTCCCGGTCGGACAGCTGCGCCCAGCTGGTCTTGGCCGCGGCGGCGACCGACTCCGCCGCGGCGGTCAGCCCGAAGTCGGTGTACAGGTACTGGCCGCGGAACGGCGCCAGCGGGAAGTAGCGCAGCCGCTGCAGGATCTCGGCCTGCGGGAAGCCGAGATCTTCCAGCCGGTCACCGGCGTATGCGGGCAGCCCCGAGCGGTGGGCGTACATGTCGGCGATGGTCACCCGCGAACTGACATACGGGTCGGCCAGCGCGAAGCCGGGGAGGTTTCTCGCCACCGGGGTCTGCCAGCTGACCGTGCCGCGCCCGATCTCGGCCGCGACCACCGTCGCGCCGATCGGTTTGGACAGCGAGGACAGCTGAAACACGGTGTCGGCGTCGACCCGTGCCGGGTCACCGACCTTGCGTACCCCGAATCCCTTCGCGTAGACCAGCTTCCCGTCGTGCACGATCGCCACGCTCATGCCCGGGATCGCGGTGCGTTTCATCGCCTGCGCGACCAGCTGATCCATCTGCCCGATCGCCGCCGTGATGCGTGCCCGCGAGCTGGCCTCGTCGGCCGCCTCGGCCGGCGAGCCGGGCGGCAGGGTCGCCGATGGCATTGCGGAGGTGGACGGCGGGCCGGTCCGGGCGGGGGCCACCAGTGGCGCGTTGCCACGGGAGCACGCGGTCACCGTCAGCAGCGCCGCGGACAGCACCGCGGCCGCGCAGCCAAGACGCCTATTCATGAGCTTCTCTCCAATGTTCGGGTGGCCGGTTCGGCCACGATTTCGTCAAGCCAGTCGAACAGCACGGCGTTGGCGTAGGGCAGGTTGCCGATCTGCAGCAGCCGATCCGCGCCCTCCTCCGGGGTGAACACGTGCCCGCGGATCGGCCCGCTCACCTGGTGCGCGAACCGCTCGAACTGATCGAAGGTTGCGGCATCCTCACCGGCGCCGATCAGGGCGAGCGCGGGGCACCGGATCGCCGCCGGGTCCACGGGCGGGTGGTCCGCAGACGCCGTCCCGAGTTCGAGCAGCGGCGGGTCCGCGATCACCGCGGCCACCCGCCGGTCGGCGGCCGTGGTGCGCAGCGCGACGTGGCCGCCGCTGCCGAATCCGAGGACGGCCAGCCGCGCGGGATCCACGCCCGGACGCTGCAGGGCGACATCCAGCCAGCCGGACAGCCATCCGTCGGACCCGGATTCGGCCGGTCGGTCGCCGTCCGTCCCTGGCCCACCGGCGAGCAGCAGCTGCCAGCCGCGTTCCAGAGCGGCGGCCCCGACGTGCAGGTACGCCTCTTCCAGGCTGTGCTCGGTCCCGCCGGTCACCACCAAGATCCGCTCGCAGCGGGCCGGTGGCGGCGGCGCCAGGTGATACCCGTTCAGGACCCAGCCACATGCTTCGACCTCCGCGGGCTCGAACGCCCAGGGCGCCAGGCCCATCGCCGCGGTGAACGCCTGCCGGCTGCGTACCCCCAGTTCACGCTGCCGCGGTGTCCCGGCGCCGACCGCACGAGCCGCGACGCAGTAGGTGTGGCTCGCCTTCAGGAACTGCTCGCGGGCGCTGACCCCACGGCCGCGCCGAGCCCGCGCCCCGGCGTCGGCGTACAGGCGATCCGCGAACGCTGCCAGCACCCCGGCCCGGCTGGCCGGACCGAGCCGACAGATCGTCCGCTCCGCCGCCAGCACCTCACCGATCGACGCACCACCGTAGACCGACGGACCGAGATCGCTCAGCAGTCGTTGATCCAGCCGGTCGGCCACGGCATCGGCGTCGGTCATCCGGGTCTCCTGAACAGTTGGCACGCGAACGGGTCGGTCCGCGCGCACCACCTACTGCACCAAGCGGCGACCGCGCCCGGCATCGGGCGACCGCCCTATTTCTGCGCTCGGACGCCTCGCCGTAGCGACATTCCTCGCCGCCGCTTGTAGCGTCCTGGCTCGGAGGTGTTCGCCCGTGTTGACCACCAGCGCCTCGCAGGCCACGTACAGCGTGCTGCAGCAGCCGGTCATGTGGATGTTCGTCGCGCTCCTGGTCACTTTTCTCGTCACCCGGCTGGTCACCCGCCACATTCGCTCCCGCTCAGCCAGCGGTGACTCCTCCGGGCCGATGCGCAACATCACCTGGAGCGGCATCCACATCCACCACCAGGTGTTCGGCATCGTGATCATGCTCGGCGCCGGGCTGAGCCTGATCGCCGCGACTCCGCACGGTGCGGCCCTCGCCGCGAACGCCGCGGTCTTCGGCGTCGGCGCCAGCCTGACCTTCGACGAGTTCGCGCTCTGGCTGCATCTCAAGGACGTCTACTGGACCACCGAGGGACGCCAATCCGTCGATGCGATCTTCTGCGTCCTGATGGTCACCGGTCTGCTGATCGGCGGCGCCGACCTGATCACCGGGCGCGTCGGCAGCGCCACCTGGTGGGGTTCCATCGCGACGCTGCTGATCGGGCTGACGCTGAGCGTGGTCTGCATGTTCAAGGGAAAGCTGGTGACGGGCATCGTCGGCATCGTCTTCCAGCCGATCGCGCTTATCGGCGCCATCCGCCTCGCCAAGCCCGGCTCATGGTGGGCGCGCCGACGCTACCTGGCGCGGCCGCGCCGGTCGAGCCGTGCCGAACGGCGCTTCGGCTCCTCCTACCAGCAGCGCTGGAACCGGCTGCGCGACCTCGTCGCGGGGGCACCGACCGGGTAACCGCGCGCGAGGCTCCCGACCGGACGCTCGCGCGGATAGGGCACTCGCCCGAGGCACCCGCGGACCCGTCACCGGCCGGAAGCCGCGTCCGAGAGCACCCAGCCAGCCCATCCGACCAGCAGGGAAACCGTGTCCGAAGACGCCAGCCAGCACCACGCCGCGACGCGCGCCGCGCCGCGCCGGCGCAGTCCGACACGGCGCCGCGTGCCGGGGCGGATCGGCTGCTGCGCGCCCTGGCCGGCGCGACATTGCTGCAGTGGGTGTCCGCGAGCCTCGTGCTGCCGCTGCTGCCCACCTGGCTGGCGCAGCGTGGCAGCTCGGACCTGGTCATCGGACTGGCCATGCCCAGGTTCTTCGCCGCCGCGATGCCTGCGAGTGGTTATCGTTCTGCGGGACGTTCAGGCACCGAGGTCCGGTTCGCGCCTTTGGCTCGCGGCGACGTGGGCGCGCCGTGGAGAACTGGCGCGCTGCCGGTGGGCCCGGCTTGGGCGGGGTCGTTCCTGGTTTAGCTGGGCCAGTCTGGTGACGCAGCTGATGAGGAGTTCGTCGGTGTCGGGCCACGGGAATGAGGTGATGGTCTGGGGTAGTGCGACCAGGCCGTGCAGGGCAAGCCAGATGCGGACGCCGTCACCGAAGGGGTCGTTGCTGGTGGAGCGGCCAGCGTCGATACAGGATTGGATGGTTTGCACCACGAGGTCGAAGCTTTCGGCCATCAGGGGTGCGGTTTGGTGCATCACCCGGTGCTCGCGCTGCCACAGGTCAAGGAAGCGGCGCTCGAAGATGACCCGGTAGCGGTTGGGGTGGGTGCGGCCGTGTGTCAGGTAGGCGCGGGCACCGGCGAACAGTTGCTCGACTGGGTCAGCTTGGGAGGTGACGGCAGTGAGCAGGGCGTCGTGGAGGCGAGTGAGTTCTTGGGCGACCACGGCGTCGATGATCTCGGCGCGGTCGGCGAAGTGCGGAGCGATCGACGGGGCAGCGATGCCCACCTCGCGGGCCACCGCCCGCAAGGTGATGGCCTGTTCTGAGCCGGCGCGTTCGAGCAGCGCGGCGGCCCCGGCGATGATCTCTTCGCGCAGCCGGGCGCCTTGGCCTCGAGGGTTGCGCTGCCGGGTCGGCCTGGCAGGTGCGATCGTCTCGCCGGCGCCGCTCGGCGGACTCTCGGCTAGCTCGCTGGTCGGCACGGCCGCGAGTGTAGCGGGGCTGGCACGCTGACAGCTGTCGCTGCATAAGCTGACGCCTTGACGCGCTATGCGGGCAGGGCTAGCGTCCGGGTGATCCGGGTCACAAAGCTCGGCGGTCACGACGATTGGGGGCAGTTCATGAGGAACACGGGCTTGAGCGGGAGGGAGCGTCGGCTGGCAGCTGGCGTGCGTCGTTCGCTGGCCGGCCGGGCGGGTCGGATTAGGGCGGTGGTTGGCGTGGTTACCGCCGCGGCCGTGATCGTCGTGGGGTTGTTGGCGGTGCCCGGCAGCCAGGCGGCCACCCCGACGCAGGCGGCGCCTGCCGTGGCGGCACCCAGCTGCAGCACGTTCGGTCACTCGGGCATTCCCGGGGTCCTGATCAACGAAACCAACGCGCCCCTGCAGCGCACGTCCGTCGAGCACGGCCCGGGCACCGGCTTCTTTAACCCGGAACCGCCGGCGGAGCTTCCGGCGCAGGACATTAGGCCGTGGTGTGTGGGCAGCTACTTTGGCGTTGAGGCCATGCAGGTGAGATACCGGCTGCCGGACCATCCAAATTCGTACGCGAGCTTCGAGGCCTACTACGCCGCCGTTGTGGGCTCGCTGCAGACCGCCTGCTCAACGAACACCAACCGCTACGGGTGCGCGGCGGAGAAAGTCGGACCCAATTTTGTGTGCAGCCCCTACGTCGGCTGTGTCGGGCCGCTGCGCGACAAGAACGCGCTGAAGGGCGTGGACGTCGTGTTCCGGATCTTCCCGCGGTAGGACCGTAGTCCCGGTTCGGCCCCAGCAGAACGAGCGGTCGCAGGGACCGTAGCGCATGACGAATCGTGCGTGTTCTGCTGGGCATCGCGAGCGGTGCTCGGCGGGCCAACAAGTTGGCCGGCGATGCTGGTGCAGGGGTGCAGTATCGCCGGGCGTGCAGTATCGCCGGGCGACCTTGATCGACGTCACTTCGTAAGGAAGCTCGCAGACGCGACCCTCGAGGTGAAGCGGCGTTCCGCCGCTGGTGCACCGAGCCGATCCCGACGGGAGCGCTGATGACCGAGATCCGGGCACGGCCCGCTGACCAGCGCCCGCGGCGGCGGCGGACCGGCCGCCTGATGGCCGGGATGCTGGGCGCGCTGGTCGTCTTCGTCGTGCTGCCCGCCCGCAACGCCGCCGCGGCCCCGGATCAGGACCCGTACCGGGAGTGCACCACCGGCCGGCTGGCGACGAGCATGACCGGCATCACGCGCAACGACACCGGCGTGGAACTGACCCGGGTCTATGACGAAAAGGGCGTGCTGAACACCTGGGGGCGGCAGCCGAGTGCCTCCCTCGCGCCGCGGGCGTCGGACCGATGGTGCGTCTATGCCCACCACTTCGGCACCGCGATGAAGGTGGAGTACGCGCTGCCCGGCGGGGACAAGGTGGCCTTCGCCGCCGATCGATATCTGTTCGGCGACGCGTCGGCACGCTGCGAGCTCAGCGGCCCGACCCGCGACTCCTACAGTTGCCGCGCCCACGTCTCGCAACGCAAACCGGGTGGCCTGTTCTACGGGGCCCGGCACGTCCACGTCGAGTTCAGCATCGTCGCCGAACGCAGCGGGTAGTCGCGATCTGCACCTGGACCTGACCAAAGGCCGAGCGCGGCCGCACCCCTGCAGGAAGCCGCAACGCACCGCTCACCGAGCCCGACGACGCCGCTCCCAACCGCATCACCCCCGCGCCGACGAACTCGGCGCGGGCCGGCACCCACGCCAGCTGCGAGCTGCCCAAGCACTTCGCAGCGGCGCCGACCACACGACATCGCTTGATCGGAGCGGCATGTTCACGCCCATCCACGGACGCACCGCGGTGATCACCGGCGGAACACGCGGCATCGGCCGCGCCATCGCCGCCGTGTTCGCCGCCGCCGGCGCGAACGTCCTGCTCGTCGGCCGCGACGAAGCCGCGGCGCGGGCCAGCACCGCCGCACTTGCGCACCACCCCGGAACGGTCAGCTACCAACTCGCTGACGTGGCCAGCGCCGAGGACTGCGCACGGTTTGCCGAAACCGCGCAGGACCGCTACGGCGGCATCGACATCGTCTGCGCCAACGCCGGAATCTTCCCCCAAACACCACTGACCCAGCTAACCCCGCAGGACATCGACGTCGTGCTGGCAACCAATCTCAAAGGCACGATCCTCACCGTGCAGGCCTGCTGCCCCGCACTGGAAGCCAGCGGCCACGGCCGCGTCATCCTCACCTCCTCGATCACCGGCCCGATCACCGGCTACCCGGGCTGGGCCCACTACGGCGCCAGCAAAGCCGGCCAGCTCGGCTTCCTGCGAACCGCCGCTCTAGAACTCGCGCCCAAACGCATCACCGCCAACGCCGTGCTGCCCGGCAATATCGCTACCGAAGGACTCGATGACCTCGACGCCGCCTACATCACCCAAATGGAAGCGTCAATCCCGCTCGGCCGGCTCGGCGCCGTGGAGGACATCGCCTACGCCGCGCTGTTCCTCGCCACCGACGAAGCCGCCTACATCACCGGACAGACACTCGTCATCGACGGCGGCCAAGTACTCCCCGAGTCGCTCACCGCACTACTGCCCAGCCCCGGCTAATCAGAACATGCGGGGTGAGTTCAGGGGTCGACGTAGCAACCGCGCGAATCTGGTCCCTCCGTTGCTGTGCTATTGACGGTGTGCCGGTTGGGGTGCTTCATCGGACATTTTGGCGGGGCGGGGCAACTGCAACGGTCCGCCGTCCGGGCGTGGGAGGTGTCAAGCCAGCTTGATCATGTCCCGGGTGGGGTCTGTGCTACGGCACGTGCCGCACGGCGATGCCCTGGGTCAGTCAGCGCCTGCACGCTGCTCGTTCGGTGCTGCAGCGGTGATGACGCCGAGCGGCGGCGCTCCGCACGGGCGCACCCGCCATGCAGACGCGGTCTCACGCTTACGCTGAGGCAACGCGAGAGGAGGAATCGCATGGCCTTTCTGCACTACGGGTCACAACTGCCAATCCAACTCGATCCATCCGCCATCAAGCTGGCTATCGAGGCGGTCGGCGCGCACGCCACCCGCGGCGGCTGGGTGACGGTCACCGACATCGCCGGCCGGCAGTGGTCGTTCCTGGTGTCGGCCGGGATTCCGATCTGGGTAAGCGAACACGAATAGTCAGCTGCCCGCTGCGCACCAACACGACCAGCGCGAGCCTGGCGCGCGGTCGCCGCTTGCCCGACCACCGCGGCGGTTGTCGCATGGGGATCGGCTGCCGGCGATGGCGGCGGCACTCGCCTTCCTGGTGGAGCTGCCTACTCAGGTGGGGTCTCTTTTCGATCGTGGATGTCGTTGTCGGCCGGTCGGTCGGCCTGGGCGGGGGTGAGACGTCATCAGTGTTCTAGTACCTGCGGTTCGGTGAGGTGCTGCGGCGGCTGGGCGGCGACGGTTCGGGTGGGCCACCAGAACGGTCGTCCCTGCAGGGCGGACAGGCTGGGAACGAGCAGCGGGGCCATGCCGAAGGCGGCGATGATGATGCCGACCGCGACGCCGAATCCGAGTTCGACCAGGTTCGCGATCCCGGTGAGCATCAGCGAGGCGAAGGTGAGCGCGAGGATGATGCCGGCCGCGGCGGCGGTGGGCGCGTCGTTGCTGATCGCGATGCGTACCGAGTCCCGCGGTGTGTGCCCGTTGTGGACTTCTTCATGCAGCCGGTGGGCGATCAGGATGTTGTAGTCGGTGCCGATCGCGACGACGAACAGGTACAGCACGATCGGGATGGTGAAGTCGATACCCGAGTAGCCGACGCCGTGCAGGAACACGAGCACGACCGCGCCGAGGGTTGCCGCGAAGCTCAGCCCGACGCAGACGATGAGGTTCAACGGCGCGAGCAGCGCGGTGAGCAGCAGGCCCAGGATGAGCACGATGATGAGGGCGGCGACCGGAAAAACGAGCCGGGTGTCGCTGTGCAGCTGGGACCGCACGTCGGCGAAGGTCGAGGTTTGCCCACCCACGTAGACGGTGGCCCCGGGCACCGAGCCGTGGGCCGCAGCGCGCAGCGGCCCTTCCACCAGGTCGATCGCGGAGTTGGCGTAGGGGTCGTCTTTGAGGATCACGGTCATCAGCGCCGCCGTGCCGTCCTGGCTCAGCTTCGCTGGCGCGACCGAGGCCACCCCGCCTACCGCGGCCAGCTTCGACTGGGCGGTGCTGAGGCTGTTCTGGCTCAGCGGCGCGGTCGCGACGGCGTAGACCTGGGTCGGGCTGAGCGCGCCGGGGGGAAATGACTTGCTCATCGTGTTGAACGCCTGCTGCGCCGGTGTGCTGGATGGGAGTTCACCCAAGGTGTTGTAGGTGGGCTTGTACCCGGTGGAGAAGATCGTCAGGATGATCAGCACGATGGCGATCGAGCCGGCCACGATCGCGGGGCGGCGGGCGGTGAACGAGCCCACCGCCTCGAACGGGCCGTGCGCGGCTGCGCGCCCGGGTCCCAGCGGCCAGAACAGGTGCCGCCCGAGCAGCGCGAAGATCGCTGGGATGAGGGTGAGCGCGGTGATCAGCATGACGCCGACCGCGACGATCAGGCCGGGGGCGAGCGTGTTCAACGAGCCGAGTTTGGCCAGCAGCAGCGCCGCGAACGCCCCGATCACGGTCAGCGCCGAGGATCCGACCACCTTGCCCACGACGGTTGCCGAGAACAGCAGCGCCTCCCGGGCCGGTTCGCCTTGACGCAGGTGTTCGCGGTAGCGGAACAGCAGGAAGACGATGTAGTCGGTGCCGATGCCGAACAGCACGACGACGAGGATGGACTGCAGGGAGGTGCTCACCTGGAAGTGAAAGGCCTGCGCCAGGGCGGCGGTAATGCCGGTGACGACCTTGAGCACGATGCCGATCACGACGATCGGCAGGACGGAGATGATGGGGCTGCGGAAGATCGCCGTGAGCAGGGCCAGGATCAGCACCACGGTCGCGATGGTGATGATGCTGTCGGCGTGATCGTAGGCCGAGGTGGTGTCGACCTGGATCGCCGCGTTGCCGGTCAACCCGCTGGTCAGGTCGCTGCCGTGCAGCCCGCTTGCCGCGGCGTCGCGTACCGCTTTCACCCCGTCGTTGACCGCGGCATCGCCGGGCTGGCCGGTGAACGCGACCTGGATGGCCATCACCTTGCCGTCACTAGACAGCGACTGCGGGGTGCTCTGCACGCTGAGCACGCCCGGCAGGTGCGCGTTCTGCAGGCTGGTCGCCAACCCCGCCGCCTGCTGCTGATCCGCGGAGGTCAGCGGCTTGCCGTCGCTGCGGGTGACCACCAGGCTGCCAGTCCCCCCAGATTGCGCCGGGAAGTACTTGGTGCCCACCGCCTGGGCTTTCACCGACTCGAAGCTGCCGGGCAGGAAGTGCTGCTGGTTGCCGGTGGTGTAGGTGGCCAGGCTCGGTGAGAAGACGACCGCGAGCACCACGGCGACGACCCACAACGCGATCGTCTGCCACGGGTGGGCGATGACCTTGCGGGCGATGAAAGCGAACATGCTGACCTACCTCGGTTGCCGTTTCACTGCCATGGCCGCGCGCCTCCGTCCCGGCTGACTCCCGCCCGGGCGGCCGCGGCCGGTTCACGGCACTGCGCAGCGCGCGAGCATCCTGCCCTATCGGTCGACCAACGCGCCACCCCCAGGCCGGCAACGGCGCAGCCGGCGTCCTCCAAACATCGCGGACGCTACTCCGCAATCCGCTACTTGATGGTGGTGCCGGCGGCGGTGATGTTGTTGTACAGGTTGGGGTCGATCGTGGTTGAGCCGGTGATCGCGGCCAGCACCGACCGACCGGCCGTACTACCGGCCTGCACGGTGAGCGTGAAGGTGGTCGTTGCGCCCGCCGCAAGGGTGGGGGTGGTGAACACCGTCAATCCCCAATACGTGGCGCCGCCCGCCGCGTTGGTGACCGTGAGGCCGGGCGGGATGTAGGCCGCCGCGGCGAGCTTGCTGGCCGGCGAGGGTCCCTTGTCGGTGACCGTGACGGTGACCGTTGCGCTGGCTCCGCGGTCAATAGTGGCCGGTACGGAAAGCGAGATCACCAGGTCGGCGCGCGGCGGCCCTGGTGTGGCCACCAGCTCGATGAACGTGGTGCCGACGGTGGAGCGGTCGGCGTTGCTGGTCGTGGCGGTCACCGTCACCAGGCCGGTCGTCGCGCCGGCGGTCAGTGTCGGCGAGGTGGCAACCCCATTGCTGTTGGTGGTGGCCGTTGCCGTCGGCGCGGTGCAACCCGGCGGGATCAGCGACGGGAACGTTGCGGCACCGGAGGTGACCGTAAAGGTCACCGTCCTGCCGGCCACCGGGTGGCCGGACGTGTCCGTGACGGTCACCGACAGGGGCTGATTGAACGCCGCCCCGGGCGCCGCCGTCTGATTGTTGCCGCCCGACGCGGCAACGGCGGCTGCCGCGGTCGGCGCGATGGTGATGGTGACCTGGTTGTCGTCCGCGGTGCCCAGCGTGTTGATCGCCTCCGGCGTGAAGGTGTACTGGCCCACCGTGGTCGGTGTTCCGGACAGCACCCCGGCCGACGACAGGGTCAGCCCCGGTGGCAGCCCGAGGGTAGGGCCGTTATAGCTGGAAAATCCGCACGGACCCATGGAGCCGCCGGCGCTCGTCGTCGCCGGCCCGTTGGCGTCGACGGCCGGCGTCGGGTCGCCCGTGACCGTGAACGCATAGTCGTAGCGGGTACCGACCGTCCCGGGCGGCGGGGTACCGCTGATCGACGGGGCGAGCCCCGCAGCGGCATTACTCGCGGCGCCTGGGGCGATCGCCGAGGACGCGGCCGCCGGCAGCGCTGCGGCCACCATGACCCCCGCGCACAAACCCGACGCGGAGACCACGGCGAGGATTCGAGCCCACCGCGACCGACGCCGCGCAGCATGCATATTGCCGAACATGGAAAGCGCCTCCCGGCAGAAGGACGCCCCCATGCAGCCAGCTGACCCAGTCTGCTGCAAGAGTGCGCGCCAGCAAGCCCACCGTCAAGAGCTGCCCAGCGACGATCGGCGAGTGCGACCGGTCCAGGCCTTAACGAGCGAATTCACTTGTCCAGCTGTCGCCAAGGGGCGCCTCGCCGCAGCGGCCCTGCCGAAAGCCGCGCGGCGCCGATGAGGAAGGCCGCGGCGAACAGCAGATCGACCGGAACGAGTCCGAGGCGCCCGGTGAGCGATGCGGTGATCGCGTCCAGGGTCTGGATCAGAGCGGTGACGACCATCAGGGCGGCCAGGACGCGCCGCGACCGCAGGGCGAGCATGAGCACGAGCGTCATGGCCATGGCCAGATTGCGGGTCGCGAAGTAGTCGGCGTAGTCCTGCCCGGCCGCGGTGAGATGCGCGCCGCCCGGCTGGATGGCCAGCAGCCCGCCGGCCGCGGTGAGCAGCGCGCCGAGCAGCACCATGCCGACCAGCCACCACGACCACGGTGACCGATCAGCTGCATCGAGACGGTGAGGCGGCCGGGCGACAGGGAAGGGTGCCGATACGTGGATCATGATCACATCTCCTCGGGTTCAAGTGCTCGGGCGGTGCGGATGGCTCCGAGCACGAACCTGGCCGCGACCGTCGCAGCCAGGCATTGATGAGTCCGGTCACGTGCTCCAGCCTCGCCACCGCATGCTCGTCCCGCGTCCCGCAGCAGGTGACACTTGCCGTACTCCGCGGGGAGTACCGGACTCATCGTGGCAAGCGAGGAACCCGCCCTCGGCTCGCATAGCAACCCGTAGTGCGGCTGGGAATTGCACTGCGAGTCCGCAACCATGCGGCTGACCAGCACGATGATGGCGGGACGAGTGTGTTCGACACGGTGGTGCGCTTGCCGCTGTGCTGACCGGTGCGGGGCATCACCTACCTGCTCAACGTAGGGCCCGACACCCACCCGGATCGAGGACCAGTTCGGCGTCGCTATGCAAGCGGTGATCGCCGGCCAAGCACGGTTGGAACACAAAACGGGGTCCCGAGCCGCCTCCCACCACCGAGGATGATCATGTTGCGCAGTCGAACGACTCCAAGCCGCCCGCGCCGGTTGTAGATCTCCGACCAACCGGCCCGTGCCTCGGCCACAACCGTGCAGTCGGCACCCCCGCTGTGTGCTCCGGTCCTTTGGCTCACCGAAGATCAACGCGCGATGCCGCCCGTCATCGGCGCGATAGCCCACGGCGCCGAAGCCACGTTCCAGGCGACCGCGACGGCCAGAGTCCGGCAGCTCTCGCGCGGCGGTGGTCGTAAGAACGACCAGATCGACGCTGCCGCCGCGGCCTGCGTCGCCGCCTTGCAAGGTGACGGCCGCCCCTCGCTGCCGAAGGCATCACCGGTGCCCTGGCCCTTCTCGATGAGTCCCGCATTGAACCTGGCACAGAGCACGGTCCGGTTGGTCAATCAACTCCATGCGTTGCTGCGTGATCTGGTCGCCGGAGGCGCTTCGAACGACCTGTCGGCGACCACCTCCGCTGCTGTGGCACCGCGACGGTGAGATCGGATCGCCACGGGTAGCCGGATCAACCAGCGGCTCCAGCGCCGCGAGAACGCCCGGATCACTCGGGGTGACCGGCGGGCGACCCGCCCCGGGGCCGTACCCGATCCGCCGGCACGGCCGGCTGCGGCTCGACCAACCGCTTGACCGCGGAGGTCGCCGTCGAGCGCGACGACACCGGTCGCCCGGGCAACCGCCGACATGTCACCGCGACCCAACGCCCGCGCCTCAACCCCACCAACGGCGTCGCTGCCGCTCGTCCAGCAGCGCCGCGATCGACTCGTACTTGCGCGGGCAATTTATGCGCCTGTCCAACGTATTGACGTCGCCAACAGTGCGCGGCAGGGTGAGTTTGACCTCGGTCTCCGCTCGGCAACAGGAGAATCGCCATGGCTCGTTTCGTGCGGCGCGGCAGGCGGTCGGCATTCCTTGCCGCGGTGACAGGGGCTGCGGTGTTGACGGCGGCGCCGCTGGCCGCGGCACAGCCGCCGAACCGTCCGCCCGCCCGTACCGGCATTGCCGTCGTGGACGGGCCGGCCCGCTTCGAGGTGTTGACGCCCGCCCTGGTGCGCATGGAGTACGCCGCCGACCGGCACTTTCAGAACGCCGCGACGTTCAACGCGGTGAACCGCAACCTGCCGGTGCCGGCCTACTCGGTCGGGCGCGAGCACGGTTGGCTGGTGATCCGGACGCGCCAGCTGACGGTCCGCTACCGGGAGGGCTCCGGGCCGTTCACGCCGGCGAATACGGCGGTCAGCCTCGACGTCGCGGGCCGGAAGACGACGGCGCACCCGGCATGGCCCGCGGCGCCGGGCAGCTGCGTGTTCGACACCGCGTGCCAGGCAGAGGACGGCCGGCTCAGCGGCGGGGAGAGCGTCAACTACGACCACACCGGTTTCACCGGCCGGGGATTCGCGGCGGACTACGGGCAGGTCACCGCCGCCGACAGCTGGACGATCAGCGGCGTGCCGGCGGCGGGTGATTACGCGCTGCAGCTGCGCTACGCGAACGGCGGTGGCGTCGATCGCACCGTGTCGGCCTCGGTGAACGGCGCCTCGGCCGGCAAGGTCACCTTCGGGCAGACTAGCGACTGGGACACCTGGGCCATTACGTCCATCCCCGTCCACCTGAACGCGGGCAACAACATCATCACCACCACGTGCGCCACCGGTGACGGGTGCAACGTCAATCTGGACAGCGTGGCCGTCACCGCGCCCGGCGGCGCATATCCGACGACCAGCACCACGCCGGCGCCCCCGGCCGACGTGCCCGGCCAGCTCGGTGGCTGGACGCGCGGGCTGGACGCCTACCCCAACCAGGCCGGCACCGACGTCGGCCAGTACCAGCTGCACCCCGGCATCTTGAACAAGCAGGGCTGGACGCTGCTGGACGACACCTACACCGCGCTGCGCACCGCCGACGTGTGGGCCACCCCGCGGCCGACGCACCGGGGCGCCTACCAGGACGGCTACTTCTTCGGATACGGCCGGGACTACCAGCAGGCGCTGCGCGATCTGCGCTCGCTGACCGGGCCGGCGGACATGCTGCCGGAGTGGGCATTCGGCGTGTGGTTCTCCGAATACAACGCGTTCACGACCAGCGACTACGAGAACAGCCTCATTCCCGCGTTCCGCGCCCACGATATGCCGATAGACGCACTCAGCGTGGATACCGACTGGAAATCACCACAACCATGGGACGGGTGGAACTGGAATCCCAATCTGTTCCCTGACCCGCAGGCATTCCTCGCCTGGGCGAAATCGCAGCACATCAACGTCGCGTTGAACGTGCACGCCGGCATCGACGCCAGCGACCCCAACTTCGCCCAGGCCCAGGCAACCGCCGGTGGCACCCTGCAGCCCGCCGCGCAGTGCTTCTCACCGGCCTGCTACCGCTTCGACTGGAGCGATCCGCAGCAGGCCAAGGCATGGTTTGGCCTGCACCAGCCGTTCCAGCAGCAGGGCGTCAGGCAGTGGTGGCTGGACTGGTGCTGCACCGACAGCGTCGTCAACATGCCGGGGCTCACACCGGACAGCTGGATCAACGAGCTGTACGCGAAGGACCTCACCTCGAGCGCCCAGCGCGGATTCATCCTCGCCCGGATCGGCGCGTCGTTCGAGGACTATCGCGGTGACCCGGCCTCCGGGCCGTGGGGCGAGCACCGCAGCACCGTGCACTTCACCGGTGACACCCAGCCCACCTGGGACAGCCTCGCCTACGAGGTGCAGCTGAGCCCCGACGAGGCCAGCATCGGCCAGCCGTACATCAGTGACGACATCGGCAGCTTCCTGGGTAAGCACCTGCCCGACGACCTGTACGCCCGCTGGGTGCAGTTCGGCGCTTTCCAGCCCGTGCTGCGGCTGCATTCCGACCACGGCGATCGGCTGCCCTGGCAGTACGGCGCCGGGCAGCAGCCGGCGACCCAGGCGCTGCAACTGCGCGAGGCACTGGCGCCGTATACTTATTCACTGGCGTGGGATTCGTACCGGACCGGGATGCCGATCACCCGTCCGCTCTACCTCGACTACCCCGACCTGGACGCGGCGTACACCAACCCCGGCGAGTACCTGTACGGCCCGGACGTGCTCGTCGCGCCGGTCACCACACCGGGCAACGTGGCCAGCAAGACGGTATGGTTCCCGCCCGGGCGTTGGGTCGACTACTTCACCGGCGCGACCTACGACGGGCCGGGTAGCGCGACCCTGCAGGTTCCGCTGAACCAGATGCCGGTGTTCGTCAAGGCCGGCGGGATCATTCCGCAAGCGCCCGGCCTGTCCCACGTCGACGCCGACCCCGCCCATCTCGCGCTGAAGGTGTACAGCGGCGGCTCGGGCAGTTTCACGCTGCACACCGACGCGGGGGACGGATCCGGCTACCAGTCCGGGCAGTACTCCGACACGCAGATCAGCTACCGCTCAGGCTGGTCGCACGACGGCGGGGTCAGCAGCCTGCGCATCGGCGCCGGCAGCGGCCGGTACGTGGGCGCGCAGACATCCCGCACCTACGCCGTCGATCTCGTCGACCTCAGCGCGCCGCGCGTGGTCAGCGTCGACGGCCGGGTCCTGCCGCGCGTCGCCGCGGGCAGCGGCACCGCCGGGTGGTCCTACGACCGGGCAACCCGCACGCTGCACGTGCAGACGCCGGCACTTGCCACCGCGCGGGCACACACCATCAGCCAGTTCGGCGGACGGGCCGTCGAGCAGCCGCCCTCAGCTGCCGTCGCCCTGACTCTCGACCCGGCGACACCCACCACGCTCGCCCCCGGCGCGTCGACCACCGTCAGCGCGACGGTCAACAACGCCGGGCCAGGGTCCATCTCCGAGGCCGCGGTGACGCTCACCGCCCCGTCCGGATGGACCGTGACGCCGGCCGGCGCGCAGCCGGTAGGCACCGTGGCCGCGGGCGGGACAACGACGACGAACTGGACGGTCACCGCACCTGACACCGGCAGCCAACCGCTCACCGCCGCGTTGCAGGCCGCCGTCACCTACACCGCCGACTCCACCGGCGCGCCGGGAGAAGTGAGCACCTATCAGGGACCGCCGGCGAACCTGCCGCCCGTGATCAGTTCCATTGCACCGACCAGCGCGGCGGCCGGGCAGCAAGTGACCCTGCACGGCTCCAACTTCGGCGCGAGCCAGGCCGATCCCAGCAAGGATTACGTCTTCTTCACCGACGGCCCGATCAGCTGGGGCGCGCCCTTCGACGGCGCGACCTTCCAGATCGACAGCTGGAGCGACACGGCGATCACCTTCACCGTCCCGACACCGAGCGGGCTGAACGGGGTCTGGCACGTCACTCCTGGCACCACTGCGGACGTCACCGTCAATACCGCCGCGGGCAGTTCCAACCAGGTGACCGTCAAGATCACCAGCTAGCTACTTCTCTATAGCCCGCCGCCGAACAGGCACACGCCGGCGTCCTTGGCCTTCTGGATCACTGCATGTGCGCGCCTTGAACACGTCGGTCAGCTCCTCGTAGGGAAAGGTCAATCCGTCCACCACGACAGCTCACGACCCACAGTGAATACCACTACCCGCGCTCAGGGCAGTGGCAGACGAACCGCTGTGACGACATTCGTCATCGCCACGATCTGCGGGCCTCCCCCAGGCCCAAATGCCTGAGAGATCTACCGCCGAGTCGACCTGGTCCGATTCCAGCCGCGCCCGGTTCGACGATCACGCTGTGCGTCAGCGACAGCAACTCGCCCTACACCCCGCCGCCGGTGCCGGAGCCCGCGCCGGTCCAGCAGCCCCAGCCGGTGAACCCCGCACCGTCACCCCCGCCGCCGGCTTCGCTGGCGACCCCCTCACCGCGGCCGGCCCCGACCCCCGGGCGAGGGTCCCACCCGTCGCACTGATCCACCCGCCGCACTGATCCACCCGCCGACTCGCGCGGCACCCGCTCGCAGCGGAGTCGGGTGGATGCCTGGCCGCCTGCTCACGGTTGTCACAGCGCGCGGCGCCGGTGGAGGTGGCGGGTGGCCAGGACGCCGAGGAGGGCCGGCGCCCAGAAGGTGATCAGCCGGAAGATGAGGACCTGTTCGATGGCCTGCGGTGTCGGCACCCGGGCGCTGACCAGGACCACGACCAACGCGGCCTCGGTGGAGCCGAGCCCGGCCGGCACGGGGACCGCCGATCCGGCCGCAGAGCCGAGCATAAACGCGATCAGCAGCGCGCCGCTGCCTTCGGCCGGGGGTGGGCCGGGAAGCATCCGGGTGGTGGCCACGAACGCGCAGCCGAGCAGCAGGGTGGTCGCGCCGGAGGCGGCCAGCAGCGCGGCGAGCGAGCGTGGCTGGCGGGCCAGGCGGCGCAGCGGAGCCCACAGCGGCGCCCAGCGCCCCGCGCGCCCGCCGTGATGCCGAACCAGCCAGGCGCCCAGCGCCGTGCCGCCGGCCACCGCGACGGCCAGCCACAGCCACGGCGAGCGGATCGGGCCGAGTAGCCCGGTGACATGGCCGACCAGCCGCCGGAACAGCTGCGTCGAACCGGTCAACCCGAGCGACGCGCCGGCCAGCGCCAGCGCGCACAGCACCAGCAGGTCGGCCAGCGCGCCGAGCGCGGCCAGGGCGCCGACCGCACCGACCGCGCCCTGAACGGGCATCCCGCGTCGGGTGAAATACCGCGCGGTCAGCGCTGACCCGCCGAGCCCGGCCGGGGTGAGCCGGTTGGCCGCGGCCGCGGCGAGCTGCACCAGCACGGTCTCCCCGAGCGGCAGCGGAACCCCGGCGGCGGCCCGGGCGGCGACCGCGGTGGCCAGATAGTGCAGGGCGGCAAGCACGACCACGACACCGGTGAACTGCCACCGCAGCCGGGCCAGCTGGCCCCCGAGCTCGCGGGCCAGCCCGGCCAGGTCGGTGCCGCTGTCGGAGTCCACCGTGGCCGCGCTGACCACCGCCGCGGCAGCAAGCAGCCCGAGCGCTGCCACGAACACCCACAGCCACAGACGGCGACCGCGCCGAGCCGGGACGACCGGGCCCGCGGCCGCAGGCAGCTCGACGAGCGGTCCGGCCCGCTCGGCGATCGTCACCGGCCCACCCCCTCGCCGTCGTCTCGCTGTTGCCTCACTGTTGCCTCACTGTTGCCTCACTGTGCACCGGAAAGCTGCTCCTGCTCCTCGGCGCCGCGGTTATCCAGCTCACCCGATCCACCCCCTAAAACATCACCGCCCGAGTGCCCAGCGGCCCGAGCTCCACGTCTCGACTGCTCCGCCGATTCCCCGCCCCCGAACCGAAGCCGGGCCACAGCCGGCCGACGGAAGGCCAGCGCTGCCGCCGAACCCGGCGGCGCGCAGCGGCCGAGCGTCACCGCGTCCCCCGCCGAGCCGACGCCCGCCGGCTCGGTACCACACTCACCGGCGGCGCACTACCACCCGAACCGAATTCGTTGGTGCCGCTCACGGCAACTTATCGAAGTGGTTATGCGGGCCCCCGGTTCCCCTCCTTGCGGGCCGTGCGGACTGGCGATGCTGGGCACAGTGCTCGACGAGTGTTGGCGGTCGGGCATCGTGCCCGGGCGTGGGAGCTGTGGTCAGCTGACGATAGGCTCGGCCACCGCCTCGGCCACGCCGTGGGCAGCGAAGATCTTCATCGACTCGGCGACCGCCTGGGAGTCCTCGTTGGCGTCGATGTCGACGATCTTTCCCCAGCGCATGCGCACGATGTGGACGCCGTGATTTGCGTACGGTGAGCCGTCGGGCAGGGTCTGTGCGCCCGTCCAGCGGATGATGATCGTGGTGTCGTGGGGCCATCCCTTCACCCACACGTCGTGCACGGTCAGCTGCAGGGTGGGCCCGAGTCGGCCCAGCCGCTGGAACCAACGGCGCAGCGCCTCCCGGTCGCGGCGTTCGCCGCCCAAGGGGTACGTGCCGCCGAACCGGTGGTGGATGTCGGGCGCGCAGGCCTTGAGCAGTGCGTCGTAGTCCTTGTCGTTGACCCGGGTGAAGTTCTTGGTCGCGATCCGCTTGACCATCGCGTGGTACCCGATTCCGGCGCCCGCGCCGGTAGCTAGCGCGATCGTTGCCGGTGTCAGTTTCATGGCGGTTGCTCCTTGGAGGGTCATGTGATGTTGCTGCCGAGGGCCGGCGCACAGGCCGCGTGACCGAGCCGGGTGATGCGCCCAGTCAGCGGCCTGGGCCTGCACCGACGCCATCGCCGACGAGCTCGCCGCGTGGATGGCGTTGCACCGGTTCGCGACCCTGCGGGCAAGGATGAGCTTTTCCAGGACCGACGAGGACGCCGTCTTCGAACACCTGGCGCACAGCGTTGCCGCGTCCCACCGACCGCGGCGCCCAGGGGGCCTCGAGCTCGCCGAGCGTCAAAGCCAGCGTCGCGGGACGGATAAGACGCCATAGCAGAATGGATACTCTGGCGCCGCCCGGAGCGCGCACAAGGAACCACAGTCAGACAACCCATACCCGGCGTTGCGGTGCTCCTGCTGAGCGTGCCGACGGCGGCGGGCCGACCAACGACTCCGCCGCCAAGTACGGCCCGAACCTCCGCGTTCGGCAAGATGATCACGCAATGGAAGTTCGCGGATCTGCCTGGCGCTGAAGCGCGCAGCGCGACAAGACCGGACAATGCCTGCGGCGTACCGCAGCCCGTCTCAGCGGCGCGCAATTGCGATAGGAACTGGTCGGCCGGCTCCGGGTATGTGACCAAAGCGTGGCTGATGCGGTGGGATATGTCTGTCATCGTGATCAAGCGGCCTCGTGGGACGGCCGCGGGGCTCTCGAAGCCGATGCGACAGCCGAAGTGGACCAGCTCAAGAGGACCTCCGGGTTCCAGGGGCAGCGGAGCGAAGAGTCCGACGCGGACGACAAGGGATCAAGCTGTGCGAGTCCCGGCAGGCCTTGAAACCATGCGACCACCCTGCGCGGCGCTGCGAGCGCAGCTCAGGCGGAGCTCGGGCACGCCGCCTGGGTCGCCACCGGGATCCTCGGGTGTCGCTTCGATCGGCGCAGGCGGGAGCGGCTGCGCCGCGTCGGGCAGCAGCTCAGCCGGATCATCGGGCACCGGTTGGCTGGAATCGATCACAGGCTCCGGCTCCGGCAAAGGCGCCACCATGGAACAAGTCAACCGCACCTCCCACCGGTTGTGGATTCGCGCTACGGGAGGAGGACAACGCGATGATTTCGCGAGATCGCCGCGAAGTTTCCGCACGCCGACCCGCGAGACCTGGGTCTGGTTCCAGTCCGGCGTCAACACCGACGGACACACAACTGGATCGCCAGCCGATCCGTGCAGCGCGGCCACATCCTCTCGCCAAACTGCTTCCCGGTGATCGCCGGGTACTGCACCGCGTTAGGAGCGCACCCTGTTCTGCGGCCAGCCGACCGACGAGCACCTGCGGCCGTGGCAGATCAACGTCAAGGTGCACCGGCGCGGCCTCGAGCTGATCAAGCCGGACGCGGTCTGCAAGGACATCGCCGCCGAACTCAACGAGATCCATGAAGCAGAGACCGCACCTCCGGCTACGGACACTCCTCCGGCGTGCTCTGCCACTACTACGGACTAGGCACCGGTACGAAGCGGCGCGAGGACATCGACACGCGCCGGCACCGCGCATGGTCGTCTCGATGGAGCCGATGATCAGGATCCCGGAGGTCGGCCCGGCGGCGGCTACCGAGAACACGACACGCTCCTGACGCGCTTACCTCGATCGGGCTGATCGCGCAGGGGTCAGCGAATGATCTTTTGGGACGCTCTCGATCTTTACGGTCATCGGCTCCTGAACTGCGCCAGCCTCCGTCGTTTCCCTGAGCGGACGGGGTTCGACGGCGGCCCTGGGCTCGGCCTGGGCTGGGGTTGTGCCGGTTATTGCACGGTTGTGCGCTGGTCGTCGAACTGGGCGGTGACCTCGAGGTGTCCCCCTGGTCATCCTCGCGGCTTGGTCGGACACCGGGTCGTTCCGGCGTACGGTCGTGGTCATGAGTCAGTACATGGCTTGGCCGACCGCCGATGGCGTGTGGCACATCGGGACCGGGCTGAGCCTGCCGCCGGGTGCCGATCTCACGGACCTGAATGAGTTACTCATCCTGCGCCACATCGAGCGCGGCCAGATCGGGTTCCATCGGCCGAACGACGAAGCCAAGTTCAATCAGCAATTCGCGATCGGTATCGATGAGCGCGGGCAGTGACTGATCCACCGTCGCGTCGGGGAGAGGCTCGTATTGGGGCGGTGCCGCGGACCGGATGGGTGCTGGCGTGGCTGTGACCGACGACAACGGTAGGTACCGTTCCTGGGTCCGGTGATGGCACGCACGGCGGCCTGTTCGGCCACCAGGATCGAGGGCCGCCGTTGCGTTGGTGAACGCTGCGCGCGGCAACCGGGGCGGCGGACATCATGGCGTGATGGCCGCCGCCGAGGCCACCCGCCTGCACGTGACCATCCACCTGCTCCAACAAACGACCGTCGGCTTCGACGCCGCCGACCTGTGGCCGCTGCACGGCGGCTACGCCCGCTTCGGCGGTGACCTGCCCTTTTTCGCCGAGAAGTGACCCGACGTCTGCAAACCGACGGCTGCCTGGGCTTCTCCCCGGACCAGGCCAGCATCACCGTCATCCCGCGAAGCGCCGTCAAGCGGATCGACTTCACCACCGGCCCGTGAGCCTGCCGGGACAGTCACCGGCCACGCCACCCAACCACCCCGGTGTGGCGTGCGTGCCGCCGAGCAGCAGCCGGGCGGCGCGCGTCCGCGATCTGGTTGCTTGCGCTGAGCGGCGCGAGGACAGTTGGCGTGAGGTCCGGTGAGGATCCGGCTCGGCACGCGCGGCAGGCGCGGAACCGGGCGTGGCGCGCCGCCACGTGAACCGAAAAGGAGTCAGCCGTGGCCGACAAGCCGCCGCGCCAGTGAAGCCGAAACGAACCCACCGACCACACCCGATGTGAGCGAGCAAAGCGTTCTGTTCAACGCGCTGCTCGGGTTGACCACGCTGGCCGTCCTGCTCCAAGGCCTCTGGGCCGGCATCTTCCTCGAGCACGACGGCCAACGTGACACCGCCGGCAGCTGGATCAACGTCCACGCCGCAGGTGCCTATATCGCCTTCGTCCTGGCCCTCGCCGCGACCATCGTCGCCGTCGTGCGCCTGCGACCCCGAAAGGGCCTCATCCGCGGCAGCGCCGCCCTCACCGTCCTCCTCATCATCGAAATCGGCCTCGGCCAAGCCGTGCACTCCGGCACCGACACGCTGACCGCCGTCCACATCCCACTAACGATGGCGATCATGGCCCTCGCGGTAAGGCTATCGATACGCGCACGCAATCATCCCTAGCCGCTGCCCGAGTGAAGTACGCGGAAGACGCCTCCGGCCGAGCACGATTCTCGCGTCCATCACGACAACCACACCCAACCGCGCACCGAAGTGCACGCACCGATCGGAGGAATGTGATGACCGCCCAGCTCAACCACACCATCGTCTACGCTCGCGACAAGGAGGTCTCGGCCACGTTCCTGGCCGACATCCTCGGCACCGTCACCAGCTCACCGGTCGCCCGGTTCCTGCCTGTCGCCCTGGACAACGGCGTCACGCTGGACTACATGAATGCCGCCGACATGGGCCTGACCACCCCGACGCCGCAGCACTACGCCTTCCTGGTCTCCGAGGACACCTTCGTTGCCGCGTTCGCCCGCATCACCGCGGCCGGTATCGCCTATCACGCCGAACCCAACGGTGACCGTCCCGGCGAGATCTACCACAACCAGCACGGCGGCCGAGGCGTCTACTTTCCCGACCCCGACGGACACAACATGGAACTACTCACCCGCGACCTGGCCGGCCGGCAGGCCTAGAGACGGAACTTCGGCGATGACCGTCCCACGGATTGGCGTATGAGGAACCCGCTGCCCCCCGCCGGCCGTGCCGTCCCCGCAAAGCGTTCGCCGCCCGGCGGTTTGTGTCCCACCGGAGTGGGGCTGCTCGTGGTGGCGCGACCACCGTGCCGCGGCGGGGTTCGCTATGGCACAGCCTGATCGCGAGGCCCGGCAGATTCGTTTCCGTTGCTGCGGCAACCCTGGGTTTCGTGAGCGCTCGGGTGTCAGTACGCCTGGTAGATGTCTTCGACCATGCGTGCCTGCTCGCCGGTGATGTCGATGATCCCGGTGGCGGAGGAGATGGGGACGTTGCCGACGGCGATCATGAAGGTGAGGTGTCGGCCGGTTTTGGCTTGGAGGTATCCGGCGAGGCTGTTGCCGAGCAGGATGATCTGGCCGGCGGGGGCGCTGGCGGCGCGGTTTCCGGTCTTGACTTGGACGTGTCCCGCGGCCGGTGATTTGGGCAGGACGTTGGCCAGGGTTCCGCTGCGGCCGAGCACCGGCAGGGCGGCAGCCAGCGCAACACCGAATGGTTTGCTGGCGGCATGGCGGAGGAAGCTGGCCAGGGCGGCCGGGGTGGTGCGGTCGCGGTCGTCGGAACCAGCGCCGTCGAAGGCGTACAGGCTGGCGGCCGGCGCGCCGAGCTGTTCGGCGAGGTGGGTTTCGGCGACCAGGCCCTGCTGACAGTCGGTGCTGCCGATGTTGACCGCGGTCAGGCAGGCCATCAGGTCCGCGCCGCGGTTGTAGCTGACTTTGAGGATGAGGTTGGCGAACTGGGCCAGGGTGGCGGAGACGTGCTCGGCGATCTTGTTGGCGGGCCGGTAGCTGCCTTTGGCGGGTAGCAGCGCCGCCGGGTTGTGGCCGGTCGGTGCCGCGGTGACCGTGACGCCGGCCCGCTTGAGGGCTTCGATGAACGCGGTCCGGGCGAACGCTGCCGGGTCGTCGATCTCGTGCACGACCAGGGTCGGCCCGGCGCCGGCGGCGACCTGCCCGGTGACGACCAGTTTTCCGGGGGTGGGATTGGCGATCGCTAGCGGGGCGGCGGCCGCGCCGGCGGCGACCGTGTCGACCTGATTGTCGACGGTGTAGGAGGCGGTCATCGGCTGCCAGCTGATCGACGCGCGGTGCCCGACGATGGTGGGTTTAGCGAGCACGTCGATGAGGTTCTCGTTGACCCAGATCGGGGAGATGAGCCCGTCGGGGAAGCCCGGGTAGGGGGTGAACAGCCGGTCGTCGATGACGACGTTGCCGCTGACCCGGGTGATCGCGGCCGCGTGCACGGCCCGGGCCAGCTGATCCAGACCGGCCAGCGGGTTACCCGGCGGCTCCACGGCGCCGGGCAACCCGACGTTGGCATAACTCTGGTTGAAGGCGGGAGCGTTCTCGTAGTACAGGCTGCCGTCGGGCTGTTCACGCAGGCCCAGGCTCAGGTCGCCGGAGGCGACCAGCACCACGTTGCCGTGCAGCACGCCGCCGGTGACCTGCCCGTCCCGATACACCGGGGTGTGGAAGCGGTAGCCCGCGCCGTAGGCGTTCAGCGCGGCCGCGACCGCGTAGGTTTTCATCGTCGAGCCGGGGTCGAACATTTTCTGGTCGTTCTGCGAGATCAGCACCGTGCCGGTGTGCTCATCGAGGACCGTGTACCCCCAGTCGGACTGCCGGTATTTGGATTGGCCTTCGATCGCGGCCAGCGCCTTGGCCAGGGGCGCCGGCCCATGCGCGGCAGTGCCCGACGACGGGGGCGATCCGGTGCACGCGGCCAGCACCATCGCGGCGGCGGCGGTCACCGCCGCGGCCAGCATGCTTCGAGCTCTCCTCACTGCAGGTCCGCCCTTTCAAGAGGGCCGCCGCGGGGGCGTTCGCGACCGGCTCGTGTCGTGATCCCGCGGGGTGTGCATTGCAACCTTCTCACCACAGTGGCAGATGTGGCTGGTGAAGTGATCGGACGTGCCGGGGTATCCCGCGAAGCCCCGACGGCACCCCGCGCCGGCCCGCTGACCTCATCGCAGCGCCACCGGCAGTGACCGCAGCAGCCGGACGTTGAAGTTCGGCACATACTCCAGCACCGCGGCCGTCCGGCGCACGGCCGGGTACCGCTCGACGAGCGTGCGCAGCGCGATCCGCGACTCCAGGCGGGCCAGCGGCGCGCCGAGGCAGTAGTGCAGACCCAGCCCCATCGCAACGTCCCGCCGGTCGGGCCGGTCCAGCTGGAAGCGGTCCGGGTCCGGATACCGCGCAGGGTCCCGGTTCGCCGCGGCAAGCACGAGCAGCACGCCCTGCCCCTCGGCGATAACCCGCTCGCCGTAGGCGACATCGTGCCGCGCGCGGCGGCGGATGAACTGGTTCGGCGTGACCAGCCGAAGCAGCTCGTCGACCACCGCCGGCCACAGCGCCGGACTCTCCTGCACGGCGCGGCGCACCTCGGGCAGCTCGAGCAGGATGGCGGCGCCGTTGCCGAGCAGGCTGGTCACGTTTTCGTGCCCGGCGATTAGCAGCAGCACGATGTTGGCATACAGCTCGTGGCGGGTGAGCCGATCCTCGGCCTCGCCGGCCACCAGCCGGCCCACCACGTCATCTTCCCGGCCGCCGCCGCGGTCCAAGACGGTGTCGACGAATTGGTCCAGCTCCTGGCCGGCCGCCTGCGCCTGGGCGACCTCCGCGTCGCTCAACGTCGCCAGGTCGCGCCCGAACGGCAGCAGGAAGTCGTCGCACGCGGTCTTGATCCGGCGGCCGTCGGCCTCGGACAGCGTGACGCCGAGCAGCGCGCCGAGCACCCGCATCGGCAGCGGCTCGGTCAGGTCCGCGACCAGATCGAGTCGGCCGCTGCCGTGCGCAAGCAGACGCTCGCTCATCGCGGCGATCACCTCGCCGAGCTGCTCCACCACGCCGGGCGCGAATGCCCGGCTGACCAGCCGACGCAGCCGGGTGTGCCCGGGCGGGTCGGAGAAGACCAGGCTGGAGCGGACGAACGAGTACGTCCGCGCCAACACCTCGGCCGGCACGCCGTCGGCGCGGGCGGCCGCCGGGGGGGCCGCCGGGAACGTCGAGGAGAACGCAGGGTCGCGTAGCGCCGCGCTGACGTCGTCGAACCGGGTGAGCAGCGAGCTGTCCAGCGCGGGGCTCCAGTGCACCGGATCGCTCACCCGCAACCGGGCGTAGACCTCGTATGGGTCGGCCAGCATCGCCGGGCCGAACAAGCCCGCGTCCAGATCGGCCGATGTCACCGTCGCCCCCTCCCGGCCAACCGTTCCGGGCCAGCCCGCCGGCAATCCTCCCCCATTCCCAGCGGGCTCGCGAGCCGAGCCCGCCCGACGCGCAGCACAGCCTGACAACGCGCGACCAGACCGCGCCGCCGTGCGACCCCGCGCTTCACGATCGGCCGCAGATATGATCACCGGCGGTCCGCAGCCGCCGATGCGGTCGCGGGATCCCGCCGAAACCCTCAACGAGATGGCTGGCTGGGCGAAGGGCAGGCTTAGGCGGCCCTTGCACCGGGCCCGGGCTGCGCTTGCACCTCGCCGCTTGGCACCTCCGCGCCGCACCCGCGGCAGACTGCTGCGGCCGTGACCGGACCCGGGCAGCTCGGGTGTGCGAAGAGCACCGGCGGTTCACCTGGTGCGGCCCACCGGTCTCCCCATTGAGTGAGGGCCACGATGACCGGAGCGAGATCTCGGCCGCTCTCGGTCATCCGGTAACCCGCTGGCTCTGCGCCGCCGCCGGACCCGTCGAGCGCCATGAGTCCCGCCTCCAGGAAGCGTTGTAGTCGCGCCGAGAGGACGTTCGGGGCGACACTCAGGCTCCGTTGAAAGTCGGAGAACCGGGTCATCCCCCGGAAGATCGCGTCCCGCAGAATCAGCAGGCTCCACCGCTCCCCAACCAGCTCGAGAGCCCGCGCCGCCGAGCAGTTCTGACCGTCGTACATCCGACCCAACACACCGACGATGCTAGCCCGCCTACTTGCATCACGCTAGCATTGGCGGCTACTTTACTAGCGTCATGCAAGCATCGGCATCACTGCCGCGGGAAGAAAGGGCAGAACCGCCATGGCAACCGCTACGCCCACCGCCAGCCCGGACCCGAGAAACGAGCAGCGCGACCAGCCTGTCGATATCTACCTGGAGGCCTTCTACACCGGCGACTTCAACCAGGCACGGTCCGTCGTCGCCGAGGACTTCCGGTTCGACGGTCCATTCCTGCAGGTTGCCGGACGGAACGCATTCTTCGCCTCGGCTGAAGGACTTCGGCCGATCGTGCACGGACATAGTCTGCTCCGCCGGTGGGTCGACGGGCCCGAGATCTGCTCGCTCTACGACGTCCAGCTGCAGACGCCGACCGCCACCGGGTCGGTGAGGATGTCCGAGTGGCACACTCTGCGCGCGGGCCTGCTGATCTGCGGGCGGGTCGTGTTCGACACCGCTGCGTTCCGGGCGCTGCTGCCACCGGCACCCGCGGTTGCCCGCAACGCCTGAGCTGTCGGACAGCGACGAGCGGCTCGCCGCTCGCCCGGACGGTCGCCGAAGCAGAAGAGTGCGCCCCCGACTTGGACGCCATGGGTTCGGCTCGGACGCGGTGCAGGTAAACGGGCAGATCTTGGCGATGGCCCGCCGCGGCCGCCCGATCCGCAAGGTGTCGAGCGACCGAGCGACCGAGTGACCGAGCTGTTCACCGCCGGTGTGCGAGCACCGTTCCCGCCGCCGGCAACCCACGCCCGATAAGAGAAGGCGTTTCATCGCCGAGCACGCCCACGCGCAGTGGCCGCAGCTGGCAGAAGAAGCCCTCGCCTTCGTGGCGGTGGACCGCCCCTGACCGCCCACCGAACGGCGACTTGCGTTGAGCGTCCCGTCCCTGCCCGGCGGCTGGTAGGGCTCCGTCGGGCCGTAGCAGCCGGCGGCGCCGGCGACCGTGGCCCAAGCCCGGTCGCCGATCCGCTTTCGGCCAGTGCGACGAGTCCCGGTGCGCGAGAACGCCTGGTGTCCTGCCGCCTTCATCAAGCCTCCGAGCCATGACCACCCCTAGGCGGAGGCCGATGATAGAAGGGGCGTTCATGGCAGGAGGACAGGACGTGGAAAGCGGGCCGACACCGTTCGAGGTTCACCAGTCGGGCGCGTTGCTGCACGGGACCAAGGCGCACCTCGCGGTAGGTGATCTGCTGGTCCCCGGCCACGTCTCGAACTTCGAGGCGGGACGGGTGATGAACCACGTCTACGTGACCGAGACGCTCGACGCGGCCGTCTGGGGCGCCGAACTGGCCGTCGGCGAGGGTCCCGGCCGCATTTACGTCGTGGAACCGACCGGCGCTCTCGAGGACGACCCCAACGTCACGGACAAGAAGTTCCCCGGCAACCCCACTCGCTCCTACCGGACCCGCGAGCCTGTCCGCATCGTCGGCGAGCTGCAGGGCTGGACAGGTCACTCTCCCGAACAATTGCAGGCGATGAAGGACGGCCTCGCCGACCTCAAGCGACGGGGTGTCGCCGTCATCTATGACTGACCCAGGTCGCGCAACCGCCCGCAGACGTCGTCCGTTCGGTCGAAACTGGCATGGCCAGTCGCCGCGAACTGAATGGGCGAGTCAATGAGTCGCGCGCCGTCCCGTAAGCGAAACCTCCCACGCCACATGCCTGGGCGCCGAGGATGGCTCGCTCGGATCGTGCCGGCATGGCTGATGAGGTGAAGCACGCGTCGCTTCGTGCACGCCGGAGGAGGCGGCGTCGCTGCTGCACCACGCCGCGCAGGTGTGGCAGAGACCGCCGACCGCATCACCGTGGATCCGGGCTGAACCGTCGTCAAATCCTGGCCCGAGTATCTGGCATGACGAGCGGCCCGCTGCCAACCGCGCGCGCTCGGCTCGCCGCGCGCCGAGTTGCTGATTTGACCTGTGGTATCGGCCTCAGCGACGCGCAACCGTGCGATCGTTGGCTCTCAGCTTGACCGGGCAGACTCGGGGTATGCCATCGGCCACGAGCGTCACGCGCCCGGATCCGAGCCTGCCGGAGGGCGTAGACCTACTGCCGACGATCGGCCACCTGGTGATCCTGATCAAGGAGAACCACTCGTTTGACAATTACTTCGGCATGCTCGGACGTGGCGACGGATTCAGCCTGGATGCCAGCGGTCGCCCGGTGAACAGCAACCCGGATCGACACGGCCGACCGGTAGTTGTGCACCATTTGACCTCACCCTGGCAGCCCTGGCATGGGCTGGACCAGCATTGGAACGCTAGTCATCTCCAGTGGGATCACGGCGCTAACGACGGGTTCGTGCGCACGACGAACAGCACCGCGCCGATGGGCTACTGGACCGGGCAGGAGTTGCCCTTCTACTACGCGTTGGCCCGCACCTTTCCGATCGGCGACCGATACTTCGCCTCCTGCCTGGCGCAGACGTTTCCGAACCGGCGCTTCCTGCAAGCCGGCACCGCGTACGGGCTGGTGGCGAGCAAGGTCCTCGATCCACTCGCGGCGAACCCGCCGGGCGGGGTGATCTGGGACAAACTCGACCGCTTCCACATCAGCTGGATCAACTACTTCGTGGAAGCACCCGAGATCGGTTTGTTCCCCCGGGTCCTGCTCGAGCACCCGGCCAACGTCCGGCCGCTCGTCGAGTTCTACGACGACTGTCGACACGATCGGCTGCCGGCGGTCAGCCTCATTACCCCGGAAGTCTTTGTGCTGTCCGAGGGGGAGACCCAAGACGTTCAGCTCGGCGAGGCGTTCACCGCCAGCATCGTCAACGCCGTGCTGCACAGCCCGGCGTGGCCGCGCACGATGCTGATCGTCGCCTACGACGAACACGGCGGCTACTACGACCACGTTCCGCCGCCGCCGGCGATCCCACCCGACGACGTGCCACCCGACATTCACCTGCCCCCAGACCAGCCCGGCGGCTACGACCGGTACGGCTTCCGGGTGCCCTGCATCATCGTTGCCCCATTCGCCAAATCCGACCACGTGTCGCACCAGGTCTACGACCACACCTCAATCCTGAAGACGATCGAACGCAAATGGAATCTCGCACCGCTCACCCGGCGAGACGCCGCCGCGAGCGATCTACTCGATTTCGTCGTTCTCACCGGGCCGCCCGCATTTGACCACCCGCCCGCGCTACCACCCGCCGGTTCGGCGACGCGGTGACTCGACCAGCGAGACCGCGGCCGACCGTTCGGCTGACTGACCGGCGTGCCCGTCCTGATCAACACGGCAGCGGCTAGCCATCGACAGGATGAGCAGTGATTCGGTGTAACAGCGAGTCGTGAACTCCGTCGACGGAACCTTCCAGCCGCAAAATCCCGCTGCTCTGGAGGTCGAGATGTGGGAGGCGTACCAGGCCAGTCTGGTCCAGAAGGCGCAGGCTCGGAAGCGACTCGATGCACAGCTCACCGCGGTCAAGGCCAACGCCGAGCGGGTCACCGCCAATTCGCGCCCGACACCGCTGTCGTCTCGGTTTTCACCCAGGTGGGTCCGCTACGACCCTTTCAGGTGTCGGGCCGTTCGCCGAAGGCGCGCCCGCGGACCTGGACATAGCTGACCGGGCTGAGCCGCCCGCCGAGCCGCTCATCGAGGCACACCCGCCCGGGCGGAAGGTCACCACAACGACACGGAGCTACCTGCTGCGGCGCCCGCGGCCGGAGGTCGGCTACCGCCTGCCCATCGGCGGATCGCCGGTCCGCTACCTGGAACGGGTCGGCTGGGCCGCCGGCTTTGACGACGTCAACGGCCAGGACGGTGCCTTACGGCGCGCCGACACCTTCAACGACGTCCTGGCACCAACGCCCGGTGCGGTCGCGGCCGCATGCCGCGCGGCGGCGACGCGGTAACCGCCACCGGCCCGCTGACAGGTAACGCCGAGCAGACCAGCACCCAGCTCGCTTCTGGTCGTCAGCTGGCGGAGCGGATCCGTCGCTGGTCCGGCAACCCGGCCAGCATCATCCAGGCATCACCGGCCCAGGCGACGGCGATGACACGCCGCCGAGCGCCGACCGTGCGCCAACTACGCCGCGACCCGATCGCGCCGACCGAGGCGGACCTGCTGAAGGCCCGGCCGGCCGGTCGCACCGCGGCGTGCGGCCGCGCCGAGGCACGCACCGGCTGGCCCAGGCGGAGAAGTCCCACCAGGTCGCTGAGCTGATCGCCGACCACACAGACTCCGCGCCGGCCTCGGCCAGCGCCGCCGCCTCGCTGGCGGTCCCCGCCGGCGTCGCCGCGGCCGACGCCGCCTGCCGCGTCGCGCTCGGCCGACGGCCCGCAGCCCGGACCACCGCCAAGGCATCCACCTGCTCCCGCCGGTCGAGCCCGGCAGGCCGGACGCCGCCAAGCAGCTGGCCCGGCTGCTCGACCCGAAAGACACCACCCAATACAGCGTCATCCAGGTCACCGGTGCCGAACGGCGCGCGGCGATCCGCCACGCCACGACCCTGCACCGCTCGCCGGCACCACCGTGCGCCGCTGACCACCGGCTGGCGAGCCAACATCGTGCGCTCGCAGCAAGCCGGCGCATACCTCGGCCGTGGTACCCGAGTGGTTGTTCCGCTCATTGCCGCAGTCGGACGCTTCGACCAAAGATGATCAGCGCGTACATGCCGAGAGTCGGAAACATCGCGAGCAGTTGCGGAGATCAACTCCTGAAGATCGCTAGATGCGACCACTCGCGCCGATGAGCGCGTGTTCAATGTTCACGCACACTACAAGATCCGCGCACGGCCTCGCGCTCTGCGCGCGGCAGCCCCGAAATCATGAATGTCCTCGTCCGCGGACCGTGATCAGGCCAGTGGCGGTGTCCGTATAGGCGACCTTCACCGGGCGTTTTCTCGGGCTACGTTTCCGGGCCCACAAGGGATTGAGCGTCCGCGCGCGAGCGGCGCTGCCCGCCGGGCGTTCGGCGTGCCGGGCGCGAGAGGTGAAGGCTAGTGGCGCTCGGTGATCTCGAACACGTTCTCTTCTGGATCTCGGAAGTACGCCCAGGAGGAGTTGCTTCCTTCGACATCGGAGAGAACATGAACCCCGCGTCTAAGCAGCTCGTCGCGGGCGGCGTGGATGTCCTCGACGGCGAATCCAACCTGGTAGCGCGGCTGGTCGTACTCCGGATCGTCGGATTGAGCGATCAGCTCGAACGTCACTCCGGGGCCGAGATCGAATTGCACCCAGTCGTTTCCCTGGTCGGCTTCGCGCAGACCAAGAACCTCGCGGTAGAAATGCCGCTGCTCATCCAGGTCGGCGCATACCACGCCTACCCATCGCGGGAACTGTAGATCCATCAGTCGTCCCTGCCTTCCATGATGGCCTCGTCTCGACGGTAGGCCCGCGCCGGCAGAGACGAGACCGCCTCGCAAGCGGTCCGCTTCCGGGACGGCGCCGCTTGTCCTGCCGCGTGGTAAGCGCGTTCTGGCCGCAGAGGCGGGCGCCACCGGGAGCACTCGAGATGAGGGGATGGTGGTCTGACGACCACTGGCAACCGGGGGTCAGGCGTCGCGCCGCTTGAGGAGCAGAGCCGCGCTGGTCAGGGCCGCGGCGATCCACGCGAGGAGGACGAGCAGGCTGGTGGAGGCTGGCAGGGCGTCGGTGGCGGCGTGTGCGCTGAACATCGAGGCGCCTGCGTTGCTGGGCAGGTAGGGCAGGAGGTGTTCTCGCCAGCTGGCCGGGAGCAGCAGGCCGAGATTGGGCAGGACCAGCAGCAGCCCGAACAGGGTGGCGATGGCGCCGGCCGTGCTGCGGATGATGAAGCCGAGTGCGACGGAGAACACTCCGATCAGGGCGAGATAGCCGGCGACGCCCACTATGGTCCGCACGGCGCCGGTGGCTGACAGGTCTGTTCCGTGCGTGCCGAGGAGCTGCTGGCCGCCGAGGAACGCGGCGAAGGCGGCTGCCAGCATGAGCGCGAATGTCACGCCTGCGTAGAGGGTGGCCTTCGCCCACAGCACGGGAACTCGCTGTGGCACGGCGCCGAGCGTCGCCCGGATCATGCCGGTGGCGTACTCGCCGGTAACCAGCAGGACGCCCAGGACCCCGACGGCGAGCTGGGCCAGGTTGTAACCGGCCAAGCTGGCGTCGATCGGGCTGAAGGAGGCCTGCTCGTCCGGACGCATGTCGGACCAGTGCGCGTTCGTGGCCCCGCCGAAGATCCAGCCGATCGCGACCATCAAGACGACGCCAGCGACCAGGGTCAGTGCCGTCGAGCGCAGCGAACGCATCTTGATCCACTCGCTGCTCAGGATCCTGGTCGGCGTGACGGGCTCGACCTTGACGAACGCGGAGACGTCTGACGGGCTGGCGGGCTCTGCGGTGAGGGTGTTCATGATGCGCTCCTGACGTGGTGGCCGGTCGGGGTGTGGGCGTGGTACTCGATCTCGTCGCGGGTCATCTCCATGAAGGCCTCTTCCAGGGATGCCTTCTTGGCGGCGAGTCCGTGCAGGCTGATGTTGAGGTCGCGGGCGCGGTCGCCGATCTGCGCGGCGGTCAGGCCGGTGATCTCCAGCGTGTCGTGCGTAGGGCTGCAGACCGTGATGTTGGCGCCGACGAAAGCCTTGGCCAGAGCCGTGGCCTGCGGGCAGCGGACGACGACCGCGTTGCTGGAGGCCTGCGCGATGAGCTCGGACATGGGCATGTCGGCCATCAGCCTCCCGCGGCCGACGACGATGACGTGGTCGGCGGTGAGGGCCATCTCGCTCATCAGGTGGCTGGAGACGAACACGGTGTGCCCGTTCGCCGCGAGGCTCTTGAGCAGGTCCCTGATCCAGCGGATGCCCTCCGGGTCTAGCCCGTTCACCGGCTCGTCCAGGATCAGCGTCTCGGGGTCTGCCAGCAGCGCGGACGCGATACCCAGGCGCTGGCCCATGCCGAGCGAGAACCCGCCCGCCCGCTTTCGGGCCACGTCCTGTAAGCCCACCATCTCGATGACCTGCACCACCCGCCTCTTCGTGATGCCGTGGGTGGCGGCGAGGGCCAGCAGGTGGTCGTAGGCGGAGCGGGAGGTGTGGACGGCGCGCGCCTCGAGCAGGGCGCCGACCACCTGCAGGGGCTTGGCGTGCTTGCGGTAGGGCTTGCCGCCGACTGTGACGGTGCCGCCGGTGGGTGCGTCGAGGCCGAGGATCATCCGCATGGTGGTGGACTTGCCGGCGCCGTTGGGCCCCAGGAAACCGGTGATGATGCCGGGCTGAACGGTGAAGGTCAGGTCGTCGACGGCTGTCTTGTCGCCGTACTTCTTGGTGAGGTTCGTGGCTTGGATCATGATGGTCGTCCTTCCGGTTCGTTGACGGTGGCCGCCGATGGCGCTGCGCGGGCTTCACGCGTTACGCGGGCGGACAGCTCGCGACCATCCCCGCGGTGATGGCAGAGGGTTTGAACCCCTTGACGATCAGCCAGACGCCGAGGGAGAACTCGAACGCGGCGACCGGGACCGAGGCAAGCCCGGCCAGCGCGGACACCTGCGAATAGGCGCCGGCGAAGACCGCGATGTCGGAGGCGAGCAGTAGCGGGGCGCCGACGAAGGCGATGATCGGCAGGATGCGGGGCACCAGGCCGGACCGGTACAGCAGGTAACCGAGCAGCAGGTCGCAGGCGACGGGCATCAGGCTCTGGGAGAGCAGGAACGTCGAGTTGTAGACGGCGACCAGGGCGTGGCCGACCGTGACCAGTGCGGCCGGGTCTGCTCCGGCGGTCCCGGCGACGTGGTTTCGCAGGGTGATGATCGAGAGCAGGCTGATTACGCCGACGAAGATGAGGCTGGTTTCCAGCATCCGGGCGGCGACCAGCCCGAGCGCGGCGGTCTTGTTCTGCCGCTTCAGCACCGGGTACAGCACCACAGCCGTGCCGATGCCGGCCAGGCCGACGATGATCTCGGAGGCTGCCCCCCACATCACCCCGGTGCTGCTGCCGGCGCCCAGGATGAACGTGCCGACGTGGTCCTTCACCGGCTTGTACAGCGCGAGGGTGGGGATGGACACGAACGTGATCAGGTACAGCACGCCGGCCAGGAGCGCGGTCCGTCTCATCGGGTCCATCCGGGCGCGCTGGCGGCCCACGCTGGTGTCAGGGGCGGTGCGCGCGGTGTAGGTGTCGGTGGTCATGTCGTGCTCCTCTCGGGGCTGGGGTGGGTCGTGCGGGGCGTCGTGGGCTCGTCGGGTGCCGTCGGGATGACCGAGACGAGCGGTAGGCCGATGTCGCTGAGCTTGCGGAGCAGGCCGTGCAGTGCGGATTGATCGGCGAGGGTGCCGTGGATGACGGTGGTGCCGTCATGCTCGGCGGTGAGGGTCATGCCGTCGAACCAGGCGGCCCAGCGGGACGCGAGATGTCCTTTTACGCGGATCTCGTACTTCCCCGGCCCAGCGACTTGATTGGCCTGCTTGGTCGGGACCTCGCTCATGCCGGTCGCCTCCTTCGCTTTGCTCGGCCCGCCGGTCCGCGGCTGCGGTCGTCGGTGTGACTGCTTGCGAGGGTGGCGGTCGATGTGGTGAGCGGGCATCACCAGATGTGGTGAGCGACGTGGTGATCTGGCGGCGCGACACCGCGTGAGCCAGGCTGGTCGGTCAGCTGCGGCGTTGGCCGGGGAGCAGGTTGAGCTGCTGCGCCTGGCGGACCGCGGCCCGGCGGCTGGTCACGCCGAGCTTCGCGTAGACGTTCTTGGTGTGCGTGCGCAGGGTGTTCAGCGACACGAACAGCTCGCGGGCGATGTGCGGCCCGTCGAGGTCGGTGCCGAGCAGCCGGAGCACGTCGAGTTCGCGGTCGCTCAGCGGCCCGACCAGGTTCGGCGCGGTGGCGGCGCGTGTGTCGCTTCGGGTAGTCCCGGCGAGTAGGCGCCGGACGTAGCCGCCGGCGGTTGACTGCTTGATCAGCGCCTTCAGCAGGGCCGCCATCGGTGGGCCCTCCTCGGCGAAGACGCGCACGTAGCCCTCCGGCTCGGCGAGCGTGACCGCGCGGTGCAGCGCGCCGAGCGCCGCCGGCACGTCCCGCCGGGCGTGGTGGGCGAGCGCCTGCAGGACGAGGATCTCGATGACGCTGCCGCCTCGGGCGCCTTCCTCGGCGGCGGGCAGGAGCCGGGCGAGGAGGTTGACTGCGTGCTCGGGCGCGGTCTCGTCCCGTTCGGCGTGGTGCCGGGCGAGCAGGAGCCGGGCGAGGGTGAGGTGTTCGTACTCGCGCAGGTAGGACAGCTTTTCGGTGGCGGACAGCTGCCGTTCCCGGGCCCATGCCTCGGCGTGGTTCAGCTCGCCGCGCCGGAGGCGTAGTCGGGCCCGAACCGCGGGAACCGGCCGCACGTTCGGGGAGTAGTCGCCGGCGTAGACGCGCTCTGCCTCGTCGAGTAGCTCGAGCGCGGCGTCGAGGTCGCCGTGGGCTTCCTGCAGCCGGGCCGTGACGATCCGCCACCGGTACGGGTTCTGCGGCAGCCCGTTGGGTTCACCGAGGCGCTGGCTGACGGCCAGGTGCTCCGCGGCAGCGGGGAGGTCGTCGCGCTCGAGCAGCACTCCGGCCATTGCGACGTGCATGTCGGCCGTGCCTCGCAACGGCTCGGTGCCCGGCTTCGGGGCGGCCAAGTCGAGACCCGACTGGTAGGTACGCATGGCGTCATCGAGCTGGCCCTGGGCGCGGCGGATGTCGCCGAGAGCGATGCAGCAGCCCAGGACGTCGGTGAGGAACCCGACGCTGGTCAGCCCGACGACGGTCTGGGTGTAGGCGGCGTGCGCGTCGGCAAGGTTGCCGGTGGTCCACGAGGCAAGCCCCCCGAGCGCGCCGGCCGCGGCTCGGGTGAGGTCGTCGTCCGGCGGGGCCAGCGACAACGCTTGCTGAGCGTGCATGACGGTGCCGCGCAGGTCGCAGCGCGCGAGCGCCAGCGCGGCCCGGTACATCTCGATGCTGGCGGGAACGGAGCGGTACCCGACTTCGTCGACGACGATCAGCTCGGGCGGTGGCTGCTTCGCCCAGCGGCCGCGGTCCGCGCGCACAGCATGTTCGATCTCCGACAGCCGCTGGCAGACGGTGTCGAACTTCGACGCTTGTGCCAGCGCGCCGACGAATGCAATGCCGAGTACCGGCCGAGCCCGCACCACCTCGTCGGGTAGTGCACGCACCCAGCGCGCGAGCTCGGCCTCCCGCCGTTCCCGGCGCATCACCGGCATGGCGAGCTCCATGAGCTCGGCGGCGCGGGAGTGGTCGCCGCCATCCAGGGCGTGGCTGATGGCCCGCGACGCATCGCCATTAGCCGCGAACCAGGCGCTGGCCCGCTGGTGCAGCTCGGTCACCTGCTCGTCGCCGCGCTCCTCCAGCAGGTGCGCTTGTAGGACCTCGGCGAACAGGTGGTGGTAGCGGTACCACTGTCGCTTGTCGTCGAGTGGGACGAGGAACAGATTGGCCCGTTCGAGCGCCGCGAGGGTCCCCTTGCCGCCGGCTCGTCCGGTGACGGCGTCGCAGAGCGGGCCGCTGAGCCGCTCGAGCAGCGACGTGGTGAGCAGGAAGTCTCGGACGTCGGTGGGCTGGCGGGCGAGGACTTCCTCGGCGAGGTAGTCCACGACGTAGCGGTCATCGCCGGCGAACCCGGCGATGAATGCGCTGGCGTCTTCGCGGCCCTGCACGGACAGCGCGGCCAGCTGCAGGGCGGCGATCCAACCTTCGGTACGCCCCTCCAGGATCGCCACGTCACATTCGCTGAGTCCCAGCGCCATCGGCCCGTTGAGGTAGGCCGCGGACTCCCCGAGCGTGAATCGCAGGTCGGCCGCGCGCACCTCGAGCAGCTGACCTCGTGCACGCATCCGCGCCAGCGGCAGCGGCGGGTCGGCGCGGGTGGAAACGACCAGGTGCAGGTGCGGGGGCTGGTGCTCAACAAGAAACCTCATCCCGTCGTGCACCTCGGGTGCCTCAATGAGGTGGTAGTCGTCGAGGACAAGCACCACATCCGTCGTCAGCGCGTCCAGCTCGTTGAGCAGCGCACCGAGCGCCGCCTCCACCGACGGCGAGCACGGAGGTAAGAGCGGTATCGCCCGCCCACCCAAACCATCGACCGCCGTCTGCAGCGCCCTGACGAGGTAGGTCCAGAACAGCGCCGGCTCGTTGTCACGCAGATCCAGTGACAGCCATGCGGGCGAAAATACTTCCTCCGAGACGGTGCTCAGCCACTCGGTGAGCAGACTCGTCTTTCCGAACCCGGCCGGCGCGGACAGCACAGTCAACGCCGACCGCGAGGCCGCGCTCAGGCGCTCAACCAGCCGCGGGCGGACGACCGGATTCGGCCGCCGGCTGGGGACGCGGTACTTGCTCTCCAGCAGGTCTGCTACCACGGCCGTACCGCTTCGCCCGTCGATTGCATGCATCGCCACCGGTTTGCGCACGGTGTGGCCCGTGCAAGGTCTTACCTGAGTTCCCCACCGTAGCCGCTGCTTATGACTATGGCGTCCCCCTTCGCGGAGCAAGGCACCAGGCCGTATACCCACTGCATGAGCGACCAGCAAGTGTCCTCGCGTTCATGGTCAGGGTGAGTTCGACGCACCAAGCAGACCAACGTGATCACGCGTACCCGACGACCCGATGCGGTCGGGCCATGGTGGCGGCGGTCGCCGGCGCCGGGGCGCGGCCGGCTGTGGCCCAGTCCTGACCGGTGCGCGGCCGCACGCATCGCGGCACGCCGGGAACACCAGCCACCGGATCGTGCGCTGCTCGACGGGCCACGTGGTCACCCCGGTCTGGCTCCCGGGTAGCTCGCGCACAGAGATCAACTACTTGGGGATGCGCGCCGAGTTCCGCGACCGTGTGGGGCACCGCTCGGTGGACTGGCCTGCCGGCCGACCAGGCCCTGGCACCGGTGCCCGGCCCGCTGGCACCGGTGGGCGGACGGTCATGCCTGCGGCGGTTGGTGTGGCCCGTCGGCGCCGGCCGGCTCGATCGCGGCGGTGTCACCCGCGGCCGCGTGGCGAAGCCGTAGCGTCGAGCGGGCCGCCTGGCGACGTGCCAGCCCGCGCGGCAGCAACGGCAAGGCGTGCATCAGCATCCGGTAGCTCCGTCCGGGGAAGACCAGCGGCTGGGCGCGGGCGAACCCGGCCAGCGCCTCCCGCGCGCACTGCGCCGCGCTGATCCGCAGCAACTGCGGCGGCCCGCCGGTCATCCCGCCGCCGCTGCCGGCCACGGTGTCAAACTCGCTCTCGACCGGCCCTGGGCAGACCTGGGTGACAACCACTCCGGTGCCGGCAAGATCGGCGCGTAGCCCCTCGGTGAACCCGTCGACGAAATGCTTGCTGGCCGAATACGCTGCCGCTGCCGGCATCACCGTCAGCCCGGCGCCCGAGCCCATGATGAGCACGCCGCCCCTGCCCCGCGCCACCATCGCCGGCACCAGCGCTGCGGTCAATCGGGCGACCGCGAACACGTTCGTGTGCAGCACCGCCCGGGTCCGGGCCCAGTCGGCCAGGTCGAACAACGCTTGATCCCCGACGCCGGCGTTATTGATCAGCACATCGACCGGGCCGGCCCGCTCGCGCACATCGGCGACGGCCCGCTCGACACCGTTCTCATCGGACAGATCGGCCGGCAGGCACAGCACCCTTAACCCCGGGCGCTCTGCCAGCAGCGTGTCCCGCAGCTCCTCGAGCAGCCTTGCCCGGCGGGCCAGCAGCACCAGCGTCGCGGCCCGCTCGGCGAGTTGAACCGCGAACTCCCGGCCGATCCCCGCCGAGGCGCCGGTGATCAGCACGGTGCCGCCGTCCACCGGGGGCCGCGCAGTCACCATCACCGCCGCCCCTCCGGCCACGCTAACAGCGCTGAGGCCGGGCGACCAGCCGACCGGGTACGCGAGGCCGGTGGAGCGTCGCAGCTGCCGTGCACGAGCACATCATCGCACCCGACCGCCGCAGCTGCCCGGTCTCGATGCGCCAGTCCGCGCGCCGGGCCCGACCGGTGGCATTACAGATGATCAAGCACGGTACCCACCCGAACGGCGACCCCGACCGGACCTGCTGCGCGCCGCCGCGGCTCGCGCAGCTGCAGCAGCTATCCGTCAGGCAGGCGCAGCCGCGACCCTGTCGGCAAACGGCCCGGCGTGGGTCTCCGCCTCCACGCGGTGGCTCCGTGCCGTATGAGCGCGCGCTGCACCGCACGGACACTGCCTGATCCGCGAGGTTGGCCCCAAGATGATCAGCTCGGTCGTGCCGAATTGAGGAAGCTTGCTTCTGCTGGGTGTAGACAACTCCCGAGTGGACCGGGACAGCACACAGGAGCCGATGTGCGGATGGCTTACTTGATCTTCGTAGTGGCCCTCTCAGGCCGATCGTAGCCGGTGCTGCGGGGTGATCTCGGTCTGCTTGCGGCGGCTCGAGGCGACGCTTCTTCGGCGAGGAATGATCGTCCGCCTCAGCCGGCCAACCGTGAGGCAGGATTGTCGATTTCTCGACGGGTACGGCCTGGGCCGGTCACTGGTTGTTGTTGAGTCGCCGCCGCTGTCTTCGATCATTGCAGCGTGTTCGGTGAGGTTGTCCCGGCGTGGAGCCGTCAGGCGTGAGCGGGTGGGTTGCGGCGTGCGGCGTGGCCACGGATGCCGGTCAGTACTGGCCGACGACGTCCACGATCAGGATCTGCGCGGGCGTCGCGGGCTGCGCCTGCTGGGTGGCGGTGCCGGGCGTCGCCGGGCTGGCCGGGAGCAGCGCGAGCACGCGGCTGCCCACGTTGTGCCCGGCGAGCTTGTCCGCGACCTTCAGCACGTTCTGCGCGGGCACGGCGATCGGGCCCTGACCCCAAGTGGTCTGGGTGTCCTTCCCGGTGGCGAGGTCGGTCTGCATGAGCTGCACGATCAGCGTCTTCGCCGGGTCGATCTTGGCGCCCTGGCCGGCGACGAGCAGCGTGCTGGTGGGCGCGCCGGTCGGCGTCTTGACACCGGCGGTGCCGGTGATCGCCGGCTTCTTGCCGGGGATATTGGTGAGCCGCGGCAGGCCGGCGGGCAGGTGTGCGACGGCCGTGCCCGGCGCGGAGGCGTCCGGCTTGTATGCGGCGATCAGGTCGACGACGAAGACCAGCGTGTCGGTGCCGGCGATTCCGGCGTCGGGCTGCCCGCCCGACCCGTAGCCGTCGGCCGGCGGGACGATCAGCAGCACGCGCGAGCCCAGCTTCTGCCCGACCAGTGTCTTGTCCCATCCCGGGATCACCTTGCCGGCGCCGATCACGAAGGCTGCCGGAGCGCCGCGCTGGAACGAGCTGTCGAACACGTTCGGCTTGCCGTTCTTCGGCGCCCACGTCTGGCCCAGGTAGTTCGCGACGAGCGTGTCGCCCTTGGCCAGCGGCGCTCCGGTGCCCGGCGTGAGGACTTGTCCGGTCAGCTTGGCCGGCGCCGGCGTGGCCGGGACGTTCAGCGTCGGCGGGGTGCCGAACTTGCCGGACACCGTGACGCCGACAGTCGTGCTCACCCCGGACGGTGAGCGGGAAACGGACGGCGAGCTGGAAGCGGAAGGCGAAGCGGCCTTGTGTGATCCGCCGCCGCAGGCGGTGAGGGCGACCGCGGCGACCAGCAGCGGCGCACCGAGGCGATAAGCACTGAGACGCACGAGAACGTACCCCGATCGGATGAGGGTGCGGATGGACCCGCCCGAGGGTACGTGCCGTCGGCGGGCATCGGCGGTCCGCGCCGGACGAACCAGTCCAGGTGCATCAGCAGGCTGCCCGCGGGACACGACGTCGTGCACGGACCTTTGCTGCCCGGGCGCGGCGGTGCTGGCCGGTCTGATGATTGTCACCGCCCTCAGCCAGACCCTCGACGCAATTACCGCATCGGTACCGGCCGGTTTGGCCTCATTACCGTCGATCTCATCTTCGTCGCAGCATTCTGCGTCAGCGCCGCCCCACCTTTCCGCACGGCCCCTGTGGCGGCCCTCAACCTGGCGACAGCCCGAGGGGTGAGTCCGCTGGTCGAGACCCGAGACCGGCGCTCGGCGGAGGTACGACTCGCGGCAAAGTCGCGAAATTGACGATCGTCCCCATCTCGCTGAAGTCGGACGGTTTGCGGAGGTCACGGTTAGTTTGGCTTGGACCCTGGGCTGCACGCTGACGCTGCGCCCAGATCGCCGAATCGGGTACAGGCTTGGGCGTCGCTTCGTCCTTTATGTCCGCGACTTCTGTGCGGTGAGCGAGCGGCTTCAGTCAGTCTCGGAGTGGGTCCGGGCGCGATAGCGCGAGACCGGTGGGTGGAGCGCCTGGACGACTGCGAAGCATGCGACTTGGCGCGGGAGCGCTCGCACACTATCGGTGCTTGCCGGTCAGCCGTCCGCCGCGCCGATGATCTGGACCTGTCCCGTAAGCGATCCGGCGGCCCCGCTCCGCCTCCAGTGCGTCAGCGGCGAATTGGACGCAGAATTTTCGACCCCAGGAACGCGCTTCATGACTTTGAGGCCGGGCTACTGCTCGTCATGGGGGGAGCGGCGGACGCTTGCTCGAAGGCCTGGGTGGCGGCCCAACTGGACAGCAGGGTGAGTTTGTCTGCCGTTGCTGAGGGCTGGTCGGCGGTGTAGGTGGTGATGGATAGGCCGGGTTCGCCGGGATCTCGAAGACGTCGTAGGTGAGGTCGAGGTCGCCGACGACGGGGTGCCGGTAGGTCTTGCGTCCGGTGCGGTGTTCGTGGACGTCGCGTTGGGTCCAGTGGTGCCGGAATTCTGGGCTGCGGGTGGCGAGTTCGCCGGTCAGCGCGGTGAGGCTCGCAGCGGCGGGCCGCTGAGCGACCACGCTGCAGCAACGCGAGAACGGCCCCAACCAAAACGCTCCTGCGCTCGAACTGATTCGGCGGATACTGCGGTTACCTGGCTCTTCGGTTCTAAGCGTGGTTGGGCCGGTCACGGTAGGGTCGGACGCTGGTGGTCCCGCGACGATGCGATGTCCAACCACGACGGCCTGCACGTGCTCGACGTGCAGCGCGGACACCGCAAGCTGTTGGTCACCGTCGAGATCGACCAGGCCAATCTGCGCGAGGAGCCAGCAAATCTCGCCGCCTGTTAGCCCGTAGTCGGTGTGCCCGAGCACTGCAGCGACGCCTTCGACCACCTCAGATGGCCAGGGAGCGTACTTCTTCCCGGCAGAGACATGCGAGACACCCTAAGGACCAGCTACGACAACACGCGCGGAAGATGTGGTCGTGGATCTTGCCGGCCACCCGAAATCGATTCATCTGCACAATGATTTACCGCCGGCGTAGAGCGGTCTGCTGCGCGGATGCACGACGCGCGGAGTAGCCGACGCGCGGGTCGGTCCCGCTCGCTAGTGTCCAGGTGTGGAATTCGGTGATCCTTGGACGCGCGAGCAGTCCGCGCTAGCGGACGTCCTGATGTTCGCATGGGCCCAAAACTCGGAATGGCCGTTTTTCCAGTACGTCGCGGACGAGCTTGAGGGCCAGGGTATCTCTGACGCGGCAGGTGTACTTGGCTCCTTTCCCACGCTGGGCACCCGAGACAACATGGGCCGTTCTTACCGTGACGTGATCTACGACCACACCTACCCGGCACCGCGAGACGACAGTCAGGTATCGCTCTCTGTCGCGGGCCTCTCACGACATGATGCTGGCGTCGAGATGGCTCAGGGATTCGTAGCAGTTCTGGGGTACGCCGCCGAGAAGTACGTTCGTACGCCGACGGACCCGACGAAGATCGTTGAGGTTGAGGTATCCAGCGAAGAGCGGGCGGGGCTGAAGTCCTACTGGTGGCCCCCGCACGTGCTGCACGCGACCGGCCTACTGCTCAGGAGCGAGTGGGCGCAGGGAGTGCAGCATCTCGGCGGTCCTACGGATAGCCGTGAGTGGCGGATCCGAGTCGGGCGTGGCATCCGGCGCTACCTCGGGCTGACGCTCGACAAGTACACCGAGCTGATTCGTGCTGATATCGAAGAGGCGGAAGCGGTCAGCCGCAAATACCGAGCGGCCCAGTTCACCGATCAACGAGGTTGGACCGCCCTCATCGCGGATGGCACGAGCAATCCTGTGTTCAGCTCGGTGACAAGTGAGGACGTCGAGATGCCGGATGAATCAACTACATTAGTTAGCTGGCGCGCGAAACACGATCTTCGTGGTACACGGCCACGACGACGGGCTGAAGGCCACCGTTGCCCGATTGCTCGAACGAGCAACCTCGGCAGAGGTCGTCATCCTGCACGAGCAGGCGGACAAGGGACAGACCGTAATCGAGAAGTTCGAGTCGCACGCTCAGCCAGCGACGTTCGCGGTCGTTCTCCTCACGCCAGACGACGAGGGTCGCAAGAAGGGCGTTGATAGTTGGAATGCTCGCGCTCGGCAGAACGTCATCCTTGAACATGGCTACTTCATCGGGTGCTTGGGGAGGTCGCGCGTGGTGGCGCTCTATAAGGGCAACGTTGAACTGCCGTCCGACCTGAGCGGCCTGATCTACAAAGCGGTGGATGATGCTGGAGCGTGGAAGTGGGAGCTGGCGAAGGAGCTTCGCGCAGCGAATATCGACGTGGACATGAACAAGATCGTCTAGTCCGGGACGGGGCCGCGGAGCCAACCGACCTACCGCGCATTGAGACTTTTCCGTCCCACGACAAGTCACGGCCTAGCGATCCATTGCGCGTCAGCGACTCGATCGAACATCCGCGCAGATCGACGGCTCGGGCGCGGGGGTCCTAGACCGCGCAAAGCGCGTCGAACCGCCTTATCGCCATGCCGAAAATGTGCCATGCGGCAAAATGCGGCTCGGCAATGTTATCAAGCTTGCCAGTGATGCGAGCGATGGCCAGGCCGCCGCCAGCATCAGCGGGTGGATCCCAATCCAATGTCTGGAGCATCAACTGCCATCCGACGCCATGTGCATCACCGCCAAGCCGGCGCCACTCATTTAGGGACGCGCGGACGAGCTTGTCGTCGCCGAAGCGGACCCTCGCAGCCGCCTCGATCACGTCGGTCGTGTTGAGCTGCGCCCTGGTCGTACGTTTCGCCCGGATCGCGCCGAGATCCTGCTGTAGTCTCGCGAGTTGGGACGCAGATTTCGCCTTCTCAGCGGTGTCCAGATCTGGATCTAGTCCGCGCTGGAACTGGATGCGCCGGACCATCCACTCTTCCGCGACGATCAGTCCGCGTTCCACCCTGGCTGTGCGATCCTTCGGCGCCAACATCCACAGCGCGAAGGCCGATGCGACGAGGGCGCCACGAATGACGCTTCCGGTTGCGGTGACAAACGTGCGTCGGTTGTCCACCGTGAGCCGTACCAAAGTGAAATGGTCCCACGCGGCAGCGAGCGACCCGCGGGCCAACTCGCTCAACCTCAAGGCAGGAAAGCAACGATCATCGGCGGCGAGGGTGCTTCCCATCGCCGGTGCCTCGGCCTGTCCGAATCGCGAGGCCAATGAGTCGAGCGTCGGGAATGTGTCCTGCACCGCCTTCAGAGCGTCGGCCGCGGTCATGCCTTCGACCCTACGGGTTCCCTGCCGCAGATGCCGGTGGGAAAACGGCAGCATCCGCGTCGCACCCCTCGGTGGAGGGCGGCCGCAAGGTTCGCTCGGTGGCGCAACGGCGAGCTCGCCATCAGGCTTCTGACTCTTCATCTGCCATGCGACTGACTTCCATCTTCCCGGGACGACCACCGATCTCTTTGCGGGAGGACCTCTGCCGTGACAGCGTTAGACGGTATGACGTGACCCGTTGAGTGGGGTCGCGTCTGGAGGTGGTGAGCCCTTCCTCGCCGGTAATGGTGGCCCGCCGCTCGTCGGCGTCCAGGTCGTTCCTCCTCGCCCGCAAAGAGCGCGGGCTGCGGGGGCTCCACCTGGACCCCTCCCACTCGGTGGGCCAGATCGGCAGCTACGAGGAAGGGCGAGTTCTGCTCGGTCGACGTTGCTGGCCGAGGCCTCCCGCGCGCACATTCGTGGGTTGCCGGGCAGGAGTGGCCTGCTCGGCCTATCCGACACTGCGTGGGGAGGCCCCGGTGGAACGTGAGCGTACGAGTGTGGGTCTGGATGTGCATGCCCGCTCGGTCGTGGCGGCCGCGATCGACGGCGTGACCGGTGAACTGACCAGGGCGCGGCTGACGCCGGCGCACGAGGAGATCAGGAGGTGGATCGGAGAGCTGGCCGGTCCGGTGGCGGTGGCTTACGAGGCCGGCCCGACCGGGTTCGGGCTATACCGTGCGCTGACCGCAGCTGGAGTGCCGTGCCTGGTGGCGGCACCATCAAAGCTGCAACGCCCGTCGGGTGATCGCGTCAAGACCGACGCGAAAGACGCGCTGCACCTCGCGCGTCTAGTGCGTCTGGGCGAGATCACGCCGGTCGCCGTTCCCACCGTGGAGCAGGAGGCCGCACGCGACCTCGTCCGCGCCCGCGAGGATTGCCGCGGCGACCTCACGCGGGCCCGGCACCGGCTGTCCAAACTGTTGCTACGCCAAGGCGTCGTCTACTCCGACGGCAACGCCTGGACCCAGCAGCACGACGCGTGGCTGCGCCGGCAGCGGTTCGCCGGCACCGCCACCACCCTGGCGTTCGAGTCTGGCTACGACGCGGTGCTGGCCATCAAGGCTCGCCGTGACCGTCTCGACGCGGCGCTCGGCGCGATGGCCGCCGACAGCGAGTTCACCGCGCTCGTGCGTCGGCTGGCCTGCCTGCGCGGCATCTCCACGCTGACGGCGTTCGCGCTGGCGGTCGAGATCGGTGACTGGAGCCGCTTCACCGGCAACACCATCGGCTCGTTCGTCGGTCTGGTGCCTACCGAATACTCTTCCGGCGCGTCACGGGCGCAGGGCTCGATCACCAAGGCCGGCAATACTCACGCCCGCCGCCTACTCGTCGAAGCCGGCTGGCACCACCGAAGCCCGTACCGGCAGAGCAAGACGATGCGTGACCGGTGGGAACTGTCCACCCCCGCGGCACGAGCGCGTGGCGATGCCGGTAACCGGCGCCTGCACGAACGCTGGGTCGGGTTCAACCTCCGCAAGAAGCGACCCGTCATCGCGAACGTCGCGATCGCCCGCGAACTCGCCGGGTGGTGCTGGTCGCTGGCCACACTCGAATAACCGAACACCGACTTCGTCGCGCTGTCACCGGTGCCGAGCAGCGCGTGGAGCGACCCGCGAACCAACTATGAGCAACCGACCCGCGGTCCGCGGTCGGCGACGCTCGCCTTTAGACCCGCGGTGAAGCTCCGTGCCGAACACCGTCCTGCGGTAGCCAACCCGCGCATATCAGTCTGACCGCGCGTCGCCAACGACACGCTCCAGCACCAAACCGACACACGCGACGAACCGAGGCGCCCGCGCCGGACAAATTCAGCGCGGGCGCCTCACCATGCCTCTTGACAAGAAGCCCTTACATATCAGTTGGCCCCGTGGCGCCCGGCAACATGCTTGTGGGAGCGACACCATCTACCTGTACCGATGGCCGCTGGTGAAAAGCGCTTCGCCACTAATCTAGTCGTAACGAGCAGGCAAGCAAGGTCGCGCGGACCGTTACGCTGTCGTCGGATGCGCGGTCGACGTGCGGATCGGATGTTATGAGGAGGGGCTTCCTGGCGACGCGTCGCGGATTAGTCCGCGATTCGAAAGCTTGCGTCGGCGTTCGGGAAGGCTGTCACAAGTCGTTCAAGTGCTGGTTCAACGGTGCCGCCACCCCAGCCTTTGGACACGACCCAGGTCGCTCCGTTGTGTTCGATCGGATGGTTGAGGAAGTAGCGATCGGCCCGTGTTCCGGTCGCGGCGGCGACCACCGACGGTAACTCGCTCGCTAACAGAGAGGAGGGGCCAACCTTACGCAGCGCCCAGTTAGGCAGAGCGGCCGCGACCTGTTCGGGGTCGATACCTGCGCTGATAAGACTCTCAATCAGAACCCGGATGCTGTTGCGCTTGTTTTGTGGCGGAAATTCGTGACGGTTAACGGTGATGACGTATCGAGTCCAATCACGATTGTCAGCCGAGGCGCGTTCACGTTCCATAGCCTTGCGGCGTTGTCGAACTTGAAAGTCGGTCGCCTCAGGTAGCGGAATGATCTGGTCAACGCCTAGCAGCATGCGTCCGTCCAGGTCGTACGGACGCAGACGGATGCATCTGATGTCCATGCCATCGAACTTGTTTAGCCACAGCACGGCAGTTGTTAACTCGCGCCCGAAGTCGGCGGAGACGAGCATGATGCGGACGTCGTCTTGAAGCGATATATCGTCTCCGTCGGGCACGCCTAGGAACTCACGCAAGTCATCGCGCGGATCCGTTCCTGCGGCAACCAACCGAGAGCCCTCCGGAGTGGCGAGCGTCGCCGAGTATGCGGCCACAACGTCATCGAAGGTGAGCGTGGAGATCATCGCGGCGTAGCGAAGAGCTTGGAGGTCGGCGTGTCCGCCGTCGCTGGTCCGCTTCAGTTCAATGACGACGAGGTGACCGTCACGATCCACGGCTAAAATGTCCAGGCGTCGTCGTGCGTCCTCCCAATTGCCGTATTCCTGCGCCACGACCTTGAGGCCGGCGTCGAGCACGTCGACTTTGGAGAACAACAGGGCCTGTAGATCCCGTCGCTCCCAGAGATTTAGCGCTGAAAAATCTACCGGCTCTCGCCCGACGAGCTGCCGATCTTTGATCTCATACATCGCCACGAGTCCATTGTTCTCGCCCGGTTGCCAAAGAGGCAACAGGCGATACACTGCACATCGGAGCGATGCTGCCGACGGCTTGGCGCGCCACCGATCTGTGCGTCACCGGGCAGAGAGCTACGCCGAAGCAATCCGACAGGCACGAGCCGGCGAAGCCGCATCCGACGTCACCTGCGGGCCAGGCCGGCCGCGAACAGCATGATGAACAGCGGAGAGCCTCCATGCCAGCGCCGCCGTCGCCCATGGGAACAACCAGAGCCCGGTCGCGACGAAGGCGCTTATTCATGTGCTGGGGCGGTCAAAAGCGGCTCGTTCCACGGTTGTTGACGTCTCTTGTGATAGCTGGCCGAAGCGCAAGTGCGGCACACCGTCTCGCAGGCAGGTTGGTGGCGCTGAAGACCCCGGACGGCGCGATATCGCCGCGCGATTCGACTGGGAGGCGGCTGATGATCGACGCTGGGTTCGAGCCGAACTGGCGCCCCTTCGGATGGCAACTACGTACCTCGGCGGACGCCGGCCGGCTCCGCTGGAGTAGTGCCGTTCTCGTCCAAGGGACCGTCTGCCGTCCGTGTGGGGCGACGAGGCTCGCGTTCCCGCCGACGAGCCTATTAGCTCGCCTGGCGCGCGCTCTCAGGTTTGGCCACGACAAGCGCGGTGGCCACAATGCCCAACGTTTTGCTCGCGCTCCGTACCGATTACTTCATCTGAGCCGTGGCTCGCCACCGGCGGTCTGCTCGATATCGACGGTTCTTTTGTGCGTCCGAGCCCGCGTCGATCTCCGGATCGTCGGCGCGCGGGGTACCGACGACGCTGCGGTGTGCGCACTGATCTAGCCGTGTGCGGACGAATGCGATGCACGACTCTCGGCGTGGTTGCGCGGATCGGGTGATCAAGGGTGGCGCGCTGAGCGCGCCCGATTCGTCGGATGTCAAACTTGCCGCTCACGCCGCGTTGAGGTAGGTCCCGCGGACGTCCGATCATGGCGATGAGCGGGCAGATCGACGCGGTGGTGCGTCTGGCAGTGTTCGCTCCCACCGGGTCTGGCTGGCTATGGCGTTCGCGGGATTGGCATCGGAGGGCCGCTGGGTCTTGAGGTTCGCGGCGATCTACCGGTGGTTGGCGGCGGCGAGGGCCCAGTGCTCACGGCACAGCACCGTCCTCGCGGGAATAGGTCCTTCGGACTAGGGTCCCGGCGTCGGGTTGTCAGCGTTCGGTCGACCGCTGCCCGGCTTGTCGGCGGGTGCGGGCGCCGGGCGGGCGGGCGGTGCCGGTGCCTGCCGTGCGGGCCGGCGGTTCGAGTCGGCTTCGACACTGCTGATCATGAGTGGTCTGCGACCTGCCAAGGTGCTGTCCTGTGGCACCCGAACACGCTCCGGCGCAGCCCAGCTGTGATCTTGTCAGACTCACTCTGCCGAGGAAAGATAGGGCCTCCGCCGCAGCGAACGTGGCGTGACGGCGACGTTAGCGCGGTTGTACGTTCGCGGTCTTCGCGTGGCCGTCTGCGGGACCTCGTCGACACGCCGGAGATCCGCGACGCGCCGACACCGGCAAGGCCAAGGCGACCCGGCGGGTCGCGGAGAACGAGGGCTCCTGCAACAATGCAGGGCAGTGGGTCGAACAGTCCGCCAGCGTCTACATCGGGCTCGCCTGGGGACAACTCGCGGAGAACATCGCGAGACCAGCCAGCGGTTTGCGGACGGCGGCCCAGTTTCGGGCGGGGCGGCGATCTCACACGGTGGCTGGCACGCGCGCCTTGCCCGGGCGTGACGACATGAGTCGGCAGACTGATCCAGTGACCGGTACGGTGGCGGAGGGGTTAGCGCCCGACCTGGAGGACGCGCTGGGTCGCCTGGCCGAGCTACAGGCGCTCGCCGGCACGCCGCGGCAGCGCCAAGCGGTGGCCCGCGCCTCGGGCCGGCTGCTGCGCGCGGCCGCCGACGGGGGATGGCCGATCCGGATGCTGGCTACGGCAGCCAAGCTGCCCGCCTACACCGCCCGGAAACGGATCCGCACCGACCGCGCCGCGCACCCGGCCGCCGGCCCAGGTTTGCACATCGCCGCGCCACCCGCCCGGCCCCACCGGGCGGCGCCCGCGCTCGACGAGAAGCCCTGGCTGCGCCCCGCGGAGGTCTGTGCGCTGCTCGGCATCTACCCGGGAACCCTGTTCAACTGGCGCCGCGCCGGGCTGCTACCCAGCACCCGGGCCAGAGCCAGCATGTATCTCTACGCCCGCGAGGATCTGATCCGGCTGCTCACCCACCGCGTGCTCTACCACGGCAACGGCATCCACTACGCCGCCACACGGCACGCGCTGGCCCTTCCCGAGCCAACAGCTGGAGCGTGGGTCCCGGGATCCGGGCGAGTAGAGCGGCAGCCGCCGCGCCCGCGCCGGGGTCGGACCTCACCCAGGATGCGACCGAGCAGCCGCCCGCATCCCACCCGCGTGCGCCGGCGCGGCCGATCAGCATGACATCCAGACGCGCCTGGTCACCCGACGACGTCTGTGGCGCACCCTGGCCTGGCCGGCGCTCTCGGCGTGATCCTGTAGGCGTGCTCAGCGTCCTCGTCGGCTGGCTGGTGCTCGCCGGTCTGATCCGCCCAGCCGGCGGTTACGATCATCAGGCCGAACTCGGACACGCCGCGCTGTGGGATTCCCTGTTCCTGCTCTGGGGTCCGGGCGCTCGCCAGCGGCCTGAGACTGACCCGGGCCTCCAGTGGCAACTGTGCCGTCCTGGCGGCAGTCGCCGGATAGCGATCCCAGATTGACAGGTGCGGCCCTGGGACCAGCCCGGTGCCGCTGATCAACGGGTTCACCGCGTTACTGACTGGGTGTCAGGGTCAGTTGTTCGTCACCGAGTAGGACGTGCGCTGGACTGGTCGGATCCAGCCCGACCGGGGCGGCGAGCTCACTCGTGACGGCAGCGAGCTGGTCGGTGCACAGTTGGCCGGTCGGGACCGCTTGCAGGCTGATCCGCAGTGAGTGCGGGCCGAGGACGGTGACCCGGTCGGGGTAGGGCGGGCAGCCGCCGGCCCAGATGGTCACGGCCAGTCGGGTGTCGCGGTCGATCCACCGCACCGCCGGCAGCGGCGCCGACGTGTCGGCCGACGGTGGCGGGGTAGCCGGCGGAACGCGCAGCACCCGAATCGGTGCGCCGCTGGGAAGGCCGGGGTAGTGCGTCAGCACGGTCCCCGGCACGGCGGGCGAGCGTGAGCACCCGGCGACCACGCCGGTGAACAGGCCGAATGCCACGACAACGGCGACCCGGACCGGACGACGAGCGACTGCCACCCCGCACCTCACAGCGTCACGAACACCGCCGTCATGAACGACGCTGCGAGTACGCAGGAAGGTTTCACGATGTCGATCAGGCGTCTGGAGGTGGACAGGCGAGCCACTGATCGAGCAGCGCGGCGAGGATTTGCGGCTGTTCGTGGGGCAATGCGTGACCGGCGCCGTCAAGGATCGCAAGCGTCGCTCGGGGGTGGTGGTCGAACAGGTCGAGAGCCGCGGCGTACCCGACAGCTGAGTCCTGCCGGCCGGCGACCACGAGTGTCGGCCCGGCGTATGCCGGGCCGTTGGGCAGGGACAGCTCCCAGCGTTCGCCGATTCGCTCCATGGCGGGCGTGTCGACGAGAGGGATGGCCGGCGCGACCAACCGCTGGTAGCGCACCAGCATGGAGGGCGTTTGCACGACAAAGTAGCTGCGGAACTGTTCGTCGCCCAGATCCTTGGCGGCAACCACGGGGCGGTGTTCGGGGACGTCGCGCACGCCGGGCAGAAGGGGACAGACGAGCGCGAGGCCGGCGACCTGGTCGGGTCGTCGCACGGCGACCCCGTAGCCGTAGTAGCCGCCGGCCGAGTGGCCGACGATCCTGGCGGGTTGCTGCCCGAGGAGTTCCTGGACGAAGCCGAGCAGCACGTCGAGGACATCGTCGGCGCTGCGCACGGTCAGAGGCGCCGGCGTGCGGCCCATGCCCGGGAGATCGGGATAGATCCGCCGGAGTCCGTGGTGCGCGCCGAGGGCAGGCTCAAAGCATGCCTCGGCCTCGCGGTGGTCGACGCCCGCGCCGTGCAGGACCAGCACCGGCTCACCATCGCCGTGCTGTGTGTAGTGGACCGGGACGTCGTTGATCCGGCACTGCATTCGGCCACGGTAGTGACCGGACCGACAAGGCCGCGGGCACGCGGTCGGCGAAGGCGAACGGGCGCTGTGGCGCTGCCGTCATCGATAGCATCGCCGGCATGCCCGCGGCGGACTTCTACGACGCTGAGCTGCGCGCGCACCACCAGCACCTTCGTTCCGCCTACCGGATCAGTCCCGGTGACGAAGTGCTCGACATCGGCTGCGGCGCCGGGCTGACGACTCGCCAGGCAGCCCGGGCCGCAGCGCCGGCACGCGTTGAGGGGATCGACATCTCCGAGCGCATGGTCGAGCAGGCTCGCCAGGTGACCGCAGCCGAGGGGATCGGCAACGTCGGCTACCAACTCGGCGATGCCCAGACGCATCCGTTCACACCCAGTGCATTCGACGTGGCGATCAGCCGGTTCGCAACGATGTTCTTCACCGACCCGGGCTGCCGCGTTCGCGAACATCGCCACCGCCTTGCGCTCCAGCGCCCGATTGGTGTTGCTGGTGTGGCAGCCGAGCGAGGCCAACGAATGGGCGCAGGAGATCAACGGCGCGCTCGGTGACGCGGCGCAGCCGCCGTCGCCGGGTGCGGACCCGTCCTCCCTCGGCGATGCCACGGCCACCGCGCGCCTACTGGATCACGCCGGCTTTGACCAGCTGCGCTTCGAGGACGTCCGCGAGCCGGTCTTCTACGGTCGCGACATCGACGACGCCCTTGACACCGTCCGCGGCTTCCAGGACACCAGCGCGCCCCTTCCTAAGCTCGACCGCGACCAGACCGAGCGCGCGATTGATCGCCTGCGCGGAGTGCTCGCAGCCCACTACAGCGACCAGCACGGCGTCGTCTTCGATTCACGCTCATGGTTGATCACGGCATACCGCCGCGGGCGTTGACAGCCCGACCGATCAGCACCCTCTCGTCTCACAGACCGATCCGACAGCGGGCGCGGATGACGGCATTCCTCCTGGGCTGGAAGGCTCGAGTGATCGCAACCGACCCGCGCTATGAGGTCTCATCGCGCGCGGCGCTGGTGGCGCTGCTGATCGCGGCAGTGGCAGGCACGGTACACGGACTGTTCAGCCTGTATCGGGCGGCCGGCGGGAGCTGGCTGGTGGGCACGCTCGGTCGTCAGCTGGTCGATGAGTTTGCCGGCAAGCGTTGGCTGCTGGTTCCTGTGGCCGCGATCAAGATCGCGTTCGCGGTGCTGTCGTTGGTTCTCGCGAGGCTGGCCTGGCCGGGGAGTAGGCCCTGGCGGATCGTGTGCTGGGCGGGCGCCGCCGTGCTGGTGGTGTGGGGCGGGGTGAACACCCTCACCGGCAACCTCGTGCTTGCCGGCGTCGTCGTTCCCGGAGGCGGTTACGACCACGACGGCATGGTGGGCCACGCCTGGCTATGGGATCCGCTGTTTCTTGTCTGGGGGGTCGCGCTCGCAGTGGCGCTGCTTCTCACACGTGGCCGCGGCGCGTAGCCGGCGGCCAGTATGCCCCGGTGGAGGATCCGCTTCCGGGCACCCTGACGATCATGGCCCGCGTGACACAAGGCGATCGAGCCTGCCCGAGACTCGCGGGCACGACGAGCTCACGGAGTGCAACTTTATACGTTCACCCGGCGGCGCGGATCCGTCCTCATTCGCGATCCGAAGCATTTCTTCTCAGATTCTGGCTACGCAATGTGACGACCGGGCGGTTCCCCCCGTAATGCCTGGCGCATCGCACGCAAGTAAGTAAACGGAATAGCAGTCGGCCGGGCGACGCTCGGCGAGGGCGTGGCGGCGCCATGGCGTTCTACCGGGCGATCGGCCGGGGGGACCGGGCGCCCGGCGTCGTGTCGCGCCCGGGTCGGCGCGGCCAGCGGCGGTGATCGCGGGCCGGGTCGGGCTGCGCCGGACGGGTCGTTTGGGCGATCGGAACGGTTCGCAACGGCAACCGGTCGTGCGGCGTGCCGCCCTGACCCGACCAAGTCGCCGGTCGCGGTCAGCGGAGCAGTTGGTGGACCGTCGCGGCGATGTCGTCGGTGCTCAGCCAGGTGATGCGCCGCACCACGGCCTCGTCCACGTCGGGGAGGCGGTGATGGGCCAAGTGGTTACGCAGCTCGTAGAGGTTGGCCCACGGCTGGCTGGCCCGTACCGGCTGTCCGACGGCCGCGGTGTAGGCCAGGGCCTCGTTGCCGATGGCGATCCACAGCCGATGCAGGATCCAGCGGAAGCGCCGGTCGGTGTCGAAGCGCTCTGGGCCGGCCTCGTCACGCAACGCGATGATCTCGGCCAGTAATGCGTCCAGCTCGAGCAGGGCGTGCCGTTCCGGCCGCACGACCTCGCCGCTCACAGCGGTGAGGCGACACGCAGGTCCGGGCTGACGTTGGTGTTGGCGAGCGCGCCGTCGCTGAGCAGCTCGACCTCGGCGCCGAGCAGGCGGCTCGCTTCGATCTGGAACGTGAACGGGGCGAACGGATCGGCACTGGGCGAGATGTGGCCGCGCAGCCGGCCCGGTGAGGCGAACGCGAGCTCACTGATGCCATGCACCTCGGCGAGGCGGACCAGCTCGGCGGCGCGGGCCCGCACCAGTTCCTCACTCGCCGGCGGTGCCACCGGCGGCTCGACATGCGCCTGAGTCATGACCCAAACTCTATCGGGGCTCCGACCCATGACCCGCGACGGCGAGGGGGGTGGGCCGGTGACGATCGCCGAGCGGGCCCGGACGGCTCGTCGAGCTGCCTGCGGCCGCGGGGCCGGTCGTCCCGGCTCGGCGCGGTCGCCGTCTGTGGCTGTGGCTGCTGGTGGCAGCGCTCGGGCTGGTTGCTGCCGCGGCCGTGGCCAGCGCGGCCACGGTGGACTCCGACAGCGGCACCGACCTGGCCGGGCTGGCCCGCGAGCTCGGGGGCCAGCTGGCCCGGCTGCGGTGGCAGTTCACCGGTGTGGTGGTCGTGCTTGCCGGCCTGCACTATCTGGCCACCGCGGTCGCCGCCCGGGCCGCCGCCGGGGTTCCGCTGCCGCTCGGGGAGACCGTGCTGGTGCAGCTCGCCGCGGCCGCGGCCAACCGGCTCACCCCGGCCGGGCTCGGCGGGTCAGCGCTGACCGCGCGGTATTTCACCCGACGCGGGATGCCCGTTCAGGGCGCGGTCGGTGCGGTCGGCGCGCTGGCGGTGCTCGGCGCGCTGGCCGACCTGCTGGTGCTGTGCGCGCTGGCGCTGGCCGGCGCGTCGCTCGGGTTGACCGGTTCGACGCAGCTGTTCCGGCGGCTGGTCGGCCATGTCACCGGGCTACTCGGCCCGATCCGCTCGCCGTGGCTGTGGCTGGCCGTCGCGGTGGCCGGCGGCACGGCGCTGGGCGCCTGGCTGGTTCGGCATCACGGCGGGCGCGCGGCGCGCTGGGCGCCGCTGTGGGCTCCGCTGCGGGCTCCGCTGCGCCGCCTGGCCCGCCAGCCACGCTCGCTCGCCGCGCTGCTGGCCGCCTCCGGCGCGACCACCCTGCTGCTCGGCTGCGCGTTCGTGGCCACCACCCGGATGCTTCCCGGCCCACCCCCGGCCGAAGGCAGCGGCGCGCTGCTGATCGCGTTTATGCTCGGCTCTGCGGCCGGATCGGCGGTCCCCGTGCCGGCCGGGCTCGGCTCCACCGAGGCCGCGTTGGTCGTGGTCCTGGTCAGCGCCCGGGTGCCGACACCGCAGGCCATCGAACAGGTCCTCATCTTCCGGCTGATCACCTTCTGGGCGCCGGCCCTCCTCGGCGTCCTGGCCACCCGCCACCTCCACCGGCGCCGCGCGCTGTGACAACCGTGAGCAGGCGGCCAGGCATCCACCCGACTCCGCTGCGAGCGGGTGCCGCGCGAGTCGGCGGATGGATCAGTGCGGTGGGTGGGTCCCTCGTCCGGGAGTCGTTAGCGGTGGCGGTGAGGGCCTCGCCGGCGCAGCCGGGGGCGTCGGTGACGGTGCGGGGTTCACCGGCGCGGGCGGGGGCTGCACGGGCGGGGGCTGCTGGACCGGCGCGGGCTCCGGCACCGGCGGTGGGATGTAGGGCGAGTTGCCGTCGCTGACGCACAGCGTGATCGTCGAACCGGGCGTGGCGACGGTCGGCGCTTGGTAGCCGACCGAGTCGTACACGGCGTCACTGCCGCAGTACGGCTGCCCGGCGGCGAGCGCGTTGACCTTGAAGCCCTGCGCGGTGAGCGCCGCCTTGGCGGCGGCGAGCGGTTGGCCGATCACCGACTGCACCGGGATGCCGGTGGTGAGCGAACCGGTCAGGTCGTTCGGGCCGGGCCAGCTCCAGGACTGGGTCTGGAGCAGCGGGTTGAGCGCGGCGAGCCACAGGTTCGCGGCGATGGCTCCGGTGACCGCGGGCGAGCTCGCGGCGTCGGTGTTGTTGATGCCGGGCAGCCCGGACGCCGGCGCGGAGGGGTTGGCGACGTTGACGATGCCGGTGGCGGCCGCGTAGTTCGGGGTGATGCCGGCGAACCACAGCGCGCCGTTGGACTTGTTGTCACCGGCGGTCCCGGTGCCGGTCTTGCCGGCGACGACCCGCGCGGCCCCGCCGTTGTTGTAGTAGCCCTGGAACACCGTGGCGGAGGTGCCGGCGCCTTGGGTGTCACCGGCCAGGATCTGCACCGCCTCGCGGGCCACCTGCGGGGCCATCTGCGCGCTGCAGGCGCTGCGTTTGACCGGCACCGACTTGCCGCCCGAGTCGGTGATCGACAGCACCGGGGCGGGCGGGCAGAACACCCCGTCGTTGGCGACCGCGGCGTACGCTCCGGCGAGCTCGAGCGGGCTGGCCGCGAAGCCGCCGCCGAGCATGAAGCTGGTCAGCTGCTTGGAGGCGATGGTGTCGGCTTGCGCCTTGAGGCTGGTCACGCCGAGGCTGAGCGCGGTGTCGACGTACGGGCTCAGGTCGCAGCCGCTGAACAGCTTGTCGGCCATCTCCACGTAGAACGTGTTCGACGAGCGGGCGGTGGCGTCGGCGAGCGTGTCGACGGTCGGGAAGTACTCACCGGCCAGGTTGTTCCATCCACCGGTCGCGTTCGGGCAGGTCGTCGAGTTGTACGGGCTCGGCGCGCTGAGCGTCCAGTCCGGCTGCACACCGGCCTTCAACGCGGCGAGCAGGCCGAACAGCTTGAACGTCGACGCGCCGTCGCCGCTTAGATCAACCAGCACGAACGCTTGGTTCGGCCAACACGCACACCGATTAGGTGCGCACGGTCAAGCAGGCGGCTCCACGAGCCGGAATTCTGGCGATGCCTGGTTGTCCGGCCGGTCGCTAGCCACCACCACATCGGCGGTCAGGTCAGGCCGCTGACCCACGATGTAGCGGTCTTCGGCGGGGATCCACTCGCCGAGCCACTGCGACCGGGCCCCGTGCCCGTCCCGGGCCAGCCCGCGACGCAACCGCACCGCTCGATGCGCAACGCAGAAGATTCGGAAGTCGTAGTGGTCCCGCAGTCGCAGCTCGGTGCAGTAAATGCCCTCCACCACGACGGTTACGTCGGCCGGAACCGAGATCCACTCGGCTAACTCGTCGGTGGGCCAGTCATAGCGCTGGTACCGAATTGCAGTGCCCGCTGCCGCAGGCGCGACGACCTGCCGTAGCAGCCGGTCCAAGTCAAATTGCTCATCGGCGCCCACCACCCCGTCGGAACGTTCGGCGCGAGGCCGGTAGAAGTCGTCTCCATGCACGACCACCGCACCGTCGATGTGGGCGGCCAGTAGGTCGGCCAGGGTGCTCTTGCCGGATCCGCCCGGGCCGTCGATGCCGACGAGTACTACAGAGCGCCCCTCGGGCGCGGCCATCAGCGCCGCTCGGGCGAGCAGAGAGGGATCACATGTCCCATCCGCCGACATTGGGTCAGTATCGCAGGACAGCCTATGCCACAAGCGGCCGCAGCATCGTCATGATCCCCAATGCCTGATCAGTCCTCAACGTCTGCTTCCACCCGGCGAGAACCAGACCCTCACCAACCAGCTTGCACGCCACCTCGGCGCCGCCCGCGCCGCCACCGTCACCGCACAGCCACAACCCTCATGGACATGTCGACAACGATGAAGCGCAGCAATCACTGGGCATCCAAGCGAATGATCATGAGAAGGCGGCTTATGCCGACCTCGGCATAGACGACACCAGATTCGGGTCGTCGAACACCGGGTCCAGCGCGGTCGGGCCGTGAGAAACCCGCATCCAGCGGGTGTCCCTTCCGTGCTTAGGGAATAAGATCGTCAACTCATGTTCTTCTTGCACAGAAGGGCATCCGCGCGCTAGGCCCGCCCACAATCTCAGTCAACGCCGTGCATCCAGGGTCACTCGGCGGCCGTCGCCGTTCGTTCGACCAGCGGTCGACGTTGCGACGGCGAAGGCAGGGGTTGACGGTTCGACTGAACCGGGTTAGTGTCTGGGATCACTTGACCGGTTTAGGACGGTGGACTGAGTGGTGGGCTCGCGGCGTCCGACGATCTCTGATGTTGCCCGGCACGCGGGGGTGTCCAAGGGGGCGGTCTCGTTTGCGTTGAATGGCCGCGACGGGGTGTCGGTGCAGACGCGGGCGCGGATTCTGGATTCGGCCCGTGTGTTGGGTTGGCGGCCCAGTCATCGGGCGAGGTCGTTGTCGGTTTCTCGTGCGTTCGCCTGCGGGTTGGTGTTGGCTCGTGCGCCGGAGTTGTTGGGCGTGGACCCGTTCTTTCCGTCGTTCATCGCCGGGGTTGAGACGGTGTTCGCGCCGGCGGGATATGCGCTGGTGCTGCAGGTGGAGGTCGGTGAGGGAGCGGAGGAGGGCCGCTACCGCAAGCTGGCCGGGGAGGGGCGGGTCGATGGTGTGTTCGTCGTGGACCTGCGGGTGGCGGACGCGCGGATCGGGTTGCTGGCTGAGTTGGATCTGCCCGCGGTGACGTTGAACCGGCCCAACATTCCCTCACGGTTTCCCGCGGTGTGCGCGGATGACCGGGTGGGTATCGGGGAGGCGACCCGGCATCTGCTCGAACTGGGTCACACGCGGATCGCGCACGTGTGCGGGCCGATGGACTTTTTGCACAGTGTGGGTCGCCGCGATGCGTGGCTGACCGCGCTGAGGGAGGCCGGCGTGGCGCCGGGTCCGGTGGTGGTATCGGACTTCACCGCAGCGGGTGGTGCGGCCGCGACGGCGCAGCTGCTGGATGGTGTCGACGCTCCGACCGCGATCGTCTACGCCAACGACCTGATGGCGATCGCCGGCGTGGGGGTGGCTCACGGCCGCGGATTGCGGGTTCCGGGTGACCTGTCGGTGACCGGGTTCGACGACACCGAGATGGCCTCGCATCTGCACCCGCCGCTGACCACGGTCACGACGAACCCGTTCGGCTGGGGGCAAGTCGCCGCGGGCAAGCTGCTGAACCTGATCGAGGGAACAGATCGGTCGGCGAGCGCCGACATCGAGATTGAGCCCGGGCATCTGCAGGTGCGTGGTTCGACCGCCAAGCCGCCCAGGCGTGCATCCGAGCACCCGCCGCGGCGGCGCCGCGCCCGGCAAGAAACCGCGAATCGTAAGGAGAAGTGATGAAGTCACAAGTCGTGCTGGCTGCGTCGGTCACGCTGATGCTAGGCGCCGCGGCGGCCTGCGGAGGCGGTGGTGGCTCTTCGGGCAGCGGCGCCGCGAAGGCGCATGGGCCGATCAATATCTGGTATTCCAACAACGCCCAGGAAGTCGCCTGGGGGAAGCAGATGGTTGCTTCGTGGAACGCCGCGCACCCGAGTGAGAAGGTCTCCGCGCAGGAGATCCCGGCCGGCAAGTCATCCGAGGAGGTGATCGGCGCGGCCATCACCGCCGGCACCGAACCGTGCCTGATTTATAACACCTCGCCGGCATCGGTGCCGACGTTCCAACAGCAGGGCGGCCTGGTGGCGCTGAATACTTTCCCGGACGGGGCCAGCTATATCGAGGCTCGGACCGGAGCGAAGGCCTCGCAGTACAAGTCGCCGGACGGCAAGTACTACCAGCTGCCGTGGAAGTCCAACCCCGTCATGATCTTCTACAACAAGAAGGCGTTCACCAAGGCCGGCATCAGCACCACGAATCCGCCGTTGGCCAGCTACAACCAGTTCCTGGCCACCGCGAGCAAGGTTGTCGCCTCGCACGCGGCGAAGTACGCGATCTACCCCGCGCCGTCGAGTGAGTTCTACCAGTCCTGGTATGACTTCTATTCGATGTACGCCGCGGAGAGCGGCGGCAAACAGCTGGTGGAGAACGGCAAGGCCACGTTCAACGACGCCGCCGGCCAAGCGGTCGCCGCTTTCTGGGCGCAGATTTACAGGGAGAACCTGGCCGGCAAGGAGACCTACAACGGAGACGCGTTCGCCGACGGCACTTCGGCGATGGCGATCGTCGGCCCGTGGGCCATCGCCTCCTACCAGGGCAAGGTCGACTGGGGGGTGGTTCCGGTGCCCACCTCTAGCGGCAATACCAGCGACACCCAGCCCACCTTCAGCGACGCGAAGAACATCGCCATCTACGCCTCGTGCAAGAACCAGGCCACCGCCTGGGACTTCCTCAAGTTCTCCACCAGCACCGACGAGGACGGCAAGCTGCTGAGCATGACCGGACAGATGCCGATGCGGCAGGGCCTGCAGCAGCTTTACGCGGCGTACTTCAAAGCGAACCCGGAGTACAACACGTTCGCGGCCGAGGCCGCGCACGTGGTCGAGGTGCCTAACGTGGCGAACTCGATCGAGGTGTGGCAAACCTTCCGCGACGCCTGGAGCAAGTCGGTGATCTTCGGCCAGCAAGACCCGAACCAGGCCCTGGCCGGCGCCGCATCCAAGATCAACCAGCTGGTCAAGGGCTGACCGGCGGCAACGATGAGCGCTGTAGCGACGCCTACCAGGCGCGGGTCGCGGGGCAAGCGGGTGGCGGAGCTGATGCTCGGTCGCCACCCGATCGGGCTGCTCTTCGGCGCGCCCTACGCGCTGTTCATCGCCGTGGTGTTCGCCTATCCGCTGGGCCTGGCGGTCTGGATTTCGTTTCACCGCTACTTCTTCGCCGCGCCCGGGGTCAGCGTGCCACGCCCGTTCGTCGGGCTGTCCAATTACCGGGCGGCGGTGTCCGACCCGGCGGTACGTCAGTCGTTCCTGAACATCCTGATCTTCCTGGTGATCAACGTTCCGCTGACGGTCGCGCTGGCGCTGCTGCTGGCCACCGCACTGAACGCCGCGATCCCCTTCCGGGCATTCTTCCGGGTCGCCTATTACGTGCCCTACGTGACCGCGAGCGTGGCGGTGGTGGGGGTGTGGCTGTTTCTGTTCAGCTCAACCGGTCTGGTCAACCACGTGCTGGGCGGGCTGGCGCCCACCCCGTCGTGGTTGGTCAACGAGGCATGGGCGATGCCGTCGATCGCGGTCTACGTCACCTGGAAGCAGCTGGGCTTTTTCATCCTGTTGTACCTGGCCGCGCTACAGAACGTGCCGAAGGAGCTGTATGAGTCCGCCGCGGTGGACGGCGCGTCGAAGTGGCGCGCGTTCCTCGCCGTGACGGTGCCGGGTGTCCGCCCGGCGACCACCCTGGTCACCCTGTTGGCGATCATCACCGGCGCGAACCTGTTCACCGAGCCGTACCTGCTCACCGGCGGCGGCGGCCCGAACGGCAAGTCCGCCTCCCCGGTGCTGCTGATGTATCAGCGCGGCATCGAGCAGAACCATCCCGACCTCGCCTCGGCGATCGGCGTCATCCTGGTGATCGGGGTGCTGCTCATCGCCGGGATTCAACAATTGCTGGAACGGCGGGCGAATCGATGACGCAAACCACACCGGCGATGGTCACCGCCGACGCCGCGCCCGACACCGTCACCGCGGTCGAGCCCCCGGCCCGCCGCTCGTGGTGGCGTCTGCTGGCGCTGTTCATCGGTGCGCTGGTGTTCCTGTTCCCGTTCTACTACATGATCATCGGCTCGCTGCAGAAGACACCGAACACGGCGGTGAGCGGGGTGCTGCCCCAGCCGGGAAACATCAGCCTGCACAACTACCGCCAGATCAACGCCGCGATCAACCTGGGCCAGACGCTGATCAACTCCGGGATCTTCACCGGCGGCGTCCTGCTGGCCACGGTGGTCTTCGGTGTGCTGGCCGGCTACGCCTTGGCCCAGTTGCAGTTTCGCGGCCGCGGCGTGTTATTCGCGTTGATGGTGCTGCTGCAGGTCATCCCATTTCAGCTGCTGATCATCCCGCTCTATGTGCTGATCGTGCGTAACTACGGGCTGGGTGACTCCTACCTGGGCATGATCGCACCGTTCGCGATCAACTCGACCGCGGTGTTCGTGTTCCGGCAGTACTTCCTGCAGCTGCCCCGTGACCTGTTCGACGCCGCGCGCATCGACGGGGCCAACGAACTGCGGGTGTTGGTCAGCATTGCGTTGCCCTTGGTCAGGCCCGCGCTGCTGACCGCGCTGCTGATGACCTTCATCGGCCCGTGGAACGAGTTCCTGTGGCCGTTCCTCGTGACGAAACAACTCGGCAAGCAGCCGTTGGCCGTCGCGCTGGCTAACTACATCAGCACCGTCGCCGCGTCCGCGGCGAACCCCTTCGGGGCGATCCTGGCCGGTGCCTGCGTGCTGGCCGCCCCCGCGGTCGGCCTGTTCATCGTGTTCCAACGCCACTTCGTGTCCACCAACCTCGGCTCCGGCGTGAAGGGCTGACCGTGACCTCCACCACCGCGACCGATGTGCCCTATCGGCTGACTCGGCTGGGCGCGCTCATGCGCGCAGACCCGGCCTCGGAGCTGGAGGCTGACGGTGTGCTCAATCCGGCCAGCGGCCGCAGCCCGGACGGGCGGCTGTGGCTGCTGCCGCGGCTGGTCGCCGCCGGCAACGTCTCCCGGGTTGGCCTGGCCGAAATCCTGCTGCAGGACGGCCAGCCGGCCGGGGTGCGCCGGGACGGTGTTGTGCTCGCCCCTGACCAGGGGTGGGAGCGGTCCCACCGCCACGCCGGCGTGGAGGACCCGCGAACCACCTGGATCCCCACCCTTGGCGCGTACGTGATGAGCTACGTCGCGTTCGGGCCGCTCGGGCCCACGCCGGCACTGGCGGTATCGCAGGACCTGCGCGCGTGGCGGCGCCTGGGCCCGCTGCACTTCGAGCACCAGCCCGAGCTGGACACCGACCTGAACCTGTTCCCGAACAAGGACGTCGTGTTCTTCCCCGACCCGGTGCCCGACCCGGACGGGCGCCCGGCGTATGCGATGTTGCACCGGCCGATGTGGGATCTGGGCTGGATCCTGGGCGGCGGCGCAGACGTGTTCTTGCCCGCCGGGGTGGACGACCCGAGGCCCGGGATCTGGATCTCCTACGCCCCGCTGGAGCCCGTTCAGCGAGACATCACCGCGCTGACCCACGTCCGCTCGCACCGGCTCGTCGCGTTGCCCGAATACGACTACGAGTCGGTCAAGATCGGCGCCGGGCCGCCGCCGCTGCGAGTCGAGGAGGGTTGGCTGCTCATTCACCACGGCGTCACCGGCACGCTGGCCGGGGGGTGGGCACCCCAGCGTGACGTGCACTACTCGGCCGGCGCGATGCTGCTCGACCCCACCGATCCCGGCCGCGTCCTGGCCCGCACCGCGACCCCGCTGCTGAGCCCGCTGGTATCCGAGGAACGCGACGGCATCGTGCCCAACGTCGTCTTCCCGACCGCGATCGAACAGATCGGAGAGCAGCATTTCGTCTTCTACGGCATGGCCGACTCCAGCATCGGGGTCGCCCGCCTGGAGCGCGCCCGGTGATCCCGCACCCCGCGCTCGGCCTCGGCGCCGGCGGTCCCCCGCGGTTCGTGGTTGCGGCCACCGCCGCCCCGGCAGAGGTATCCATCTCCGCGGTCACCGACACCGGTGCCGCGGTGCGCCCGCGTGAAACAGCCCGTCTACCGCGACGTCGTCCGCGCCGGGCTACTGGATCAGGCGAGCGGCGCCCACCCCGGCGCCCACCTCGGGTCAACATCAACCCGGCTGCGCCGCGGTCCAGGCGGCCGGCAGCCGCGCCCGGCACGACGCGCACACCCACCCGCTCCACTACGGAGACACCATGACCCGCCGCCGCTTGATCGCGACCGCCGCCGCCCTGCTCACGGCCGTGAGCCTGACCGCCGTCCCCGCCGCCGCAGCGTCCGTTGCCGCTCCGGCCGACGCATCCCGACCCGGCGTGCTGACCAACCTGGCACACCTGGACTTCCTCACCGCCGCTGTCGCCCCACCGGCCCAAGCGGGGCACAGCACCTACCGGCTCGCCAGTGACCCCACCGTCGGCGTGCTGTGGGTCTACGCCAACCACCTGCCCGGCGGCGGCTATCAACGCACCGGTGGCGGCAGCTACGACCCGGCCAGCAACACCTACGGACAAGGCGCCTACGACACCGACGACATCGCCCGGGCCGCGGTGGTCTACCTGCGCCACTGGACCCAGTGGGGCGATCGGCACAGCCGCCAGGAGGCCTACCAGCTGCTGCGCGGGCTGACCTACCTGCAGACCGCGGCCGGACCTCACGCGGGCAACGTCGTGCTGTGGATGCAACCCGACGGGGCGCTCAACCCCAGCCCCACCCCGAAAGACACCCCCGACCCCTCCGACAGCGGCGCCTCATACTGGCTAGGCCGCACCATCTGGGCGCTCGGCGAAGGCTACGCGGACTTCCGCACCGCCGATCCGGCCTTCGCCGCCTTCGTCAAAGACCGCCTCGACCTCGCGATCAGCGCACTCGACCGGGAGGTGCTCAACCGCTATCGGCAATACCAGCTCAGCAACGGACTGCGGGTGCCCGCCTGGTTGATAGTCGGCGGCGCTGACGCCAGCTCGGAGGCCGTGCTCGGCCTGACTGCCTACGTGCACGCCGGCGGAACCCCCGCCGCACGTGTCGCGTTGAACGAGCTCGCCGCCGGCATCGCCGAGATGGGCCACGGTAACGCGGACACCTGGCCCTACGGCGCGATCCTGCCCGCGGCGGCCTCCCGCTCGATGTGGCACGCCTGGGCCGCGCAGATGCCCACCGCGCTAGCCGACGCGGCCACCGTGCTGCACGAACCGGCGCTGCTGCCGCCGGCGGTCGCGGACACCGCCGTATTCACCCCCCATCTGCTCACCGCCACCGGCCAGGACAACGGCTGGCTGCCCGCACCCGTCGACGGATCCCAGATCGCCTACGGCGCCGACGCCCGCGTCCAGGCACTGCTGTCTGTCTCCAAGGCCGCCCACTCCAGCGGCCTGCGGCAGCTGGCCGGCGTCGCCGCCGGCTGGTTCTTCGGCCAGAACCCCGCCGGCGCAGCGACCTACAACCCGGCCACCGGCGCCACCGACGACGGCGTCAGCCCGGACGGCACCGTCAACCTCAACTCCGGCGCCGAATCCACCATCCACGGCCTGCTCACCATGGAAGCCCTCGACGCCAACCCCGACGTCGCCACAATCGCCCGCGCTGCCGCGCACGTGCAGCACCGCGACGGCCAGCAGACCATCGAAGCCGAAACCGCGCACCTGAGCGGACCCGCCGCCGTCGTGCAGGCCAACCCCGCCTACACCGGCGAGGCGCAATGGAGCGGCGGCGCCTACGTCCAACTCTCGACCGGCAGCACACTGTCCTGGACCGTGCCCGCCGCCGAACAGCCGCGACTGCTGCAGGCGATCGTCAACCGGGTGCCCGGCCCGGCCGCCGTCAGCGTCCTCGCTACGCCCGGCCGGCGCCTCGGCGCCGTGCGCTACGGCGGCGGCGGCGCGCAGGGCATCTCCCCGACCCCCGGCGCGCTGCTTCCGGTCACCGTGGCGCGCCCGCTGCCAAGCGGCGCCACACTGCTCAGCGCGGCGACGGTGAGCGGCAGCGGGCAGCTCGACGCCATCCAGCTCACCCCGCTGCTGTCGAGCCTGATCACCAGCGGAAACGGGCACGGCGTGGCACTGGCGAACAGCGTGGCCGACACGCCCCGCAGCATCACCCTCACCGTGCCCGGCACCGGACCCACCGTCGCAACCAGCTACAACGGCCACGGCCAGCTGTGGCGCGTCGTGATCAGCACCGCCTCGACGATCACTGTCGCCGTGCCCGCCGGCGGGTTCGCCATCGCGGTGCGCTAGCCGACGGCCACCCGCGGCGACGATCGACCACCGCAAGGAGCGCGCACGATGCAGCGGACGGTGCGGATCGATGACGTCACCTGCGGAACCGTGTCGCTGCAGCAGCCGGTGCTGCGCTACGCCGGCAACCCGATCCTGACACCCCGCCAGGTCAACCAGGCATGGCAAGATCCGCAGCTGCAAGTCGTGACCGTCCACAATGCCGGCGCCGCCACTCTCAACGGGCACACCATCCTGCTGTTTCGCTCCCATCTGCGCTGCGGCATCAGCGTGCTCGGTGTAGCCCGCAGCGCCGATGGCATCCGCGCCTGGACCGTTGATCAGCGCCCGGCGCTGGTACCGGCCACCGACCTCGACCGATTCGGCGCCGAGACCGACCCGGCGCAGATCGTCGCCATGGAATCCGGCGGCGTCGAGGACGCCCGCATCAACGTCGTCGAGGGCAGCTACCTCATCACGTACAGCGCCTACCACGCCCGGCTGAAAAACCGGGTGCGAGTCGCGTTAGCCACCACCAAGGATTTCATGCACTTCACCCGCCACGGCCCGCTGCTGGAACGCGACATGCGCAACGTGGTCATCTTCAGCCAGCGGATCAACGGACGCTACCTCGCGCTGTTCCGCCCCAACGACACCACACCCGACCAGACCGACGGCGCCTACACCCAGATCCGCATCGGCTCGACAGACAACCTCCGAACCGGGCCGTGGCACATCGACGACGAGCCGATCATGCACACCGGTGGCGGACCCAGCGCATTCTCCGACAAGATCGGCCCCGGCGCCCCACCGGTCAAAACACGCCACGGGTGGCTCAACCTGTTCCACGGCGTGCGGACAACCATGGCCGGCAACCCCTATGTGCTCGGCATCGCGCTACACGACCTCGACGACCCGCGACGCGTCCACATGTCCAGCATCCCCATCCTGTTCCCCACCCGCGCCGACTGCCGCGTCGAGGACACCGACTACGTGCACGTCCCCAACGTGGTTTTCTCCTGCGGTATGCTCCGCCGCGACGACGGCACCCTGATCATCTACTACGCCGGCAACGACACCGTCATGAACATCGCCTTCTCCCACGAGGACGTCCTCGCCGAACTGTGCCTGAAGTTCGGCCAAGACCCACACACCGGTCAGCTCAACCACGTCCCGTGGGCCACCACCCCCAACAACGCACACGACCCGCATCGCACCCCGACACGGCGGACCACCGGCAAAGCCACAAGCCTTCCAAAGACCACGCCCCGCATCTCCCTCCTCGACACACCATGAGCACCCACCCGGCGTCTACGGGACCGTTGAACGCCTGCCAGACAATGTGCTGGACCTCGCCTCACCGCACCACGGCGCCACTATGGCCGCCGGCCTGACGTGAAGAAGACTGTCCGAGGTCACGGACCCGAAGCGGTAGTCGTGATCGGGTCAGGCCAGCGTGACGATTGCTTCGACTTCGACCGGCACGCCCAACAGCAGCTCACCGGCGCCGATCGCCGAGCGGGCGTGCCGTCCAGCGTCGCCCCCCAAAGCGTCAGGATCAGATCACTGAACCCGTTGATCGCCGCCGGCGTGACGGTATTGCCGGGCCCGTGCGGGTGAGTACGACGCCACCTATCCGCTCGCCGCGGACGCCGATGCCGCCACGCGCGCGGAACTGATTGCTGCGCTGAAGTCGCTGGCGCCCTACGGCCCGGGTGCTCGTGCCAGCGGCACCGGGCAGTGGACAGGTGAGCTGGCCCGGCACGCGACGGCCATGACTGCCGTGGACGCCGCGCCTGAGGCGCTGGCAATCTGTCGTCGGCGCGTCGACGCTGACCACGTCCACGTCGTCGAGGCGGATCTCTTCGCCTGGCAGCCACCGCAGCGCTACGACCGGTGTTCTTTTCGGCCTGGCTGTCGCACGTGCCGCCGCAGCACTTTGGGGATTTCTGGGCGCTTGTCGCTGAGGCGCTGTCCCCAGGCGGCGGGGCTTTGTCGTCGACGAGCTGCCCGCGGTGGCCGCGGTGGAGCGCCTGGCGCCGAGCCAGCCCGTACGCGCCGTGCATCGCGAGGTCGGCAGCGGCGAGAGCTACCGGGTGGTCACGGTGCTCTACGCACCCGACGAGCTGCGCTCGCGTCTCGGTGCCCTGGGCTGGGAGGCAGACGTGCGGACCGTCGGCTGGCGGTTCTTCTGCGCCACCATCCGGCGGCGTTAGCCTCTCGCCCCGCGGTGCGGTGACTGGATCCCCGGTCGAGCGGACGGCCACGCCGCCTGCCGTCGTGCCGGCGCTTATCGACGGCAAGCAGTTGGCTGCCGCGGCGCCGGGCTACCTATCCGGGACAGGATACCGAAGCGGTGTTGCGGGACCGTCCGCCCTGGGACATCTCGGATGCCGTCGCGGCGCGATCGGCGTGCCGTAGGTGGTTCCCGCCGGGCCCCTATCGCGAGATGATCGGCGAGGTTCACGCTTTACACAGAGCCGGTGCCGGAGGAGGCGAGGAAGAATCTGACCATCTCAGCGGATGCGTCTGGTGCCTGTGGGTCGGTGTAGGAACCGGCCGGGTTTCCGCCGAACCAGGCATGGCCGCCGCCATGAACGGTCCATGATTCGACCAAGACCGTGCCGTCGACATCGGCGTTAACCGTCCTCGTGCAGGGGTGGCCGCTCCCGTGCCGTACGTGCACCGTGTCCGACACCGATGTGCCAACTGTCGCCAGCCGGGCGGCGACGAGTCGCTCGGCGTTCACTGGCGCGACCACCGAGTCCTGGTCGCCGTGAAAGACAATCAGCGGAATGCGACCGGCCGGTGCCGGCGAGCCGCCCGCCCGCATCGCAGCGAACGCCGAAGCCAGGTCGTGCGCCGCCTTGTAGGCGATGCCGGAGTGGACCCCGACCGCGGCGAAGAGGTCCGGGTAGGTGGCCGCCATCACCGCGGCCATCGCGCCGCCGGCGGACATTCCGGAGACGTAGACGCTGCCCGGGTCGACCGCATAATCGGTCATGACCTGGCAGCAGATGCCGGCGATGATCGACGGCTCGCCGGAGCCGGCCTGCTGATCGGCCGGGCAGAACCAGTTCCAGTAGCCACCCTTGTTGGCCTCATAAGACTGCTCCGGGTAGGCGACGAGGAAGGTGTGCCGTTCGGCGAGCTGGTTCATCCGGGTGCCGGCCGCGCAGTCGGCCGCGCTCTGCGTACCGCCGTGCAGCACCACCACCAGAGGCACCCGAACGCCGGTGTAGCCGGTGGGGATGTAGAGGTCATAGCTGCGTGTGCCGGCCGGCTCGGAGTGGGTGAGATGGCGGATCTCGCCGCCGGCGGCTGCCGCCTCGGCCACGCCAGGGCGCGCGGCACCGGCACCGCCCCCGGTCAGGTTTCCTAAGAGGTCGCGCAAAACGCCGGCCCGGTTCGCCCCGGACCTCGAGACGAGCGCGTCGGCGAGCTTGTCGAGCAGATCACCGGCGTCCGAGGAGCCATGCCACGGCGCCGGGGGCACGGCACCGGCGCGCGCAAACCGCGCGGAGGAGTGCCGTGGGCGATCATCCGCCGCGCCTGGCAGAACCACAGAGGCGTCGCCGAGGGCGCGCTGCAGGATTGCAGAGGCTTCGGTCAACCGTCCAGCGCGAGTGAGCCGCAGTGCGTTTGACATGGCGGAGCTACGGTTTTCGTCGTCCATCGAGACCCTCCCGGGTGAGGTCGGCGCGGACCCGGAGGCCGCACCGTTCGGTCCCGCTGTCCGCGCGTGCTGCGCGGCGCGGGGCGATCAGGCCGTGCGTGTGGCGAGGGCGGCTTTGACCGCCCGTGGCGCACGGAAGGCGCCGAGGACGTCGACGCAAGCAATCGTCGCCAAGGCAAGCTCGGGTGTGACATCGTCGGCAAGGGTCGCGAGGCCGAGGACACGCAGTTCCACGGTCTGGGCTGTGTCACGCAGCTTCTCGAGATCCTCACGGCTGAGGTGCAGGGAGCCGAGGGTCAATGTCCTGCGGCCGACCGTCTCGTCGATGGCAGGGGCCCGAGTATCGAGCTGCCGGCGGATCGCCGCGCGGATGAAGTCGGTCCGGTTGGCGTAGAACCCCTCATCGACCAGGAGGTCGATCTGGCCGAGGTCGATCAGCCCGAGGTTGATGGTGATCTTCTCTGTCTTATCGACCTCCGCCACAGTGCCCTCCTGCCCGCAGCACCATCCTCTCACCATCCTGCTGGATGGTCAATCCGGGTGCCGTTGTCTCCTCCTCAGCCCAACCGCTCGGCAAGCTGGACATCGAGGGCACCCTCCATGACATCCGCGCCTAGGTCCCCGCGGCAACGAGCCCGTATGCCGCAGCGGTCGGGGGCGGGTGTGGCGGCCTGCAAGCCAACCGCTGGTCGATGCCCACCGCCCATACATCTTCTGGGCCAGCTGGGTCACCCTGGTCACCGCCGTCCGCTGGGCCACCGACGTTTGACCTGCGTATCGAGTGCCGCTCTGCTCGGCCGGCGTCGGTGGGCCGCCATATGGTGCCGCTTGTGGGCAGTAGCGGTAGCCCCGCTGAGCACATCTGATTAAGTGGATCAGCGGCTCACCGTGTCGGAGCTGGCCGGACGCAGCACGGATGCCGGCTGAGGCAGACTGCCTGACGTTCAGCTTGGGGTAGACGCCACTGACGGAACTGTAGGTTCTCGCGCGACGTGTCGTGGGCCACCCGCCGGTGTCCGGGACGAACGACATGGTCGAGAGCCCGTGACTTTCTCACAATCTTGTCGGACTCCCTGTCGGCGGGTAATCGAGGCTGCCGCAGCCAATCTGCGCTGCGGCGGGCTTTCCGCTCGTGCCGGCTCCAAAGGCCCGTTTTGGCGATGTCAGGACGTGTCCGTGGCCATGAGAAAGTCCCCAGTGGTGGCCAGGTTTAGGTCCCCGGTTTTGGCCAGGTAGAAGTCCCCGTTTCTCGCGTGTCCTGTCCACGGTGTGGGCCGCTGCGCGGTGAGGGTGTCGGTGCCAACCAGATCATCGATCACCGGGCAGGGGACACCAATGATGAACGCGAGGGAACGGATGGATGTGATCGCGGCCTACCGGGAGGTGGGTAGCTACCGGGGTGCGGCGGAGGTATGCGGCACCACACATAAGACGGTGAAGCGGATCGTCGAGCGGCACAACGCCGGCGGTGCAGCGCCGGCGCGCAAGGACCGGGGGCATAACTACGACGAGGTGGAGAAGCTGGTCGGGGAGCGGGTGAGGAAGACGAGCGGACGGATCTCGGCGAAGCGGCTGCTGCCCGCGGCACGTGCGGGCGGGTATGAGGGGTCGGCGCGGAACTTCCGCCGGCTGGTGGCGACGGTGAAACGGCAGTGGCGGCAGGGTCATCATCGTGGCCGCCGTCCGGCGGTGTGGACGCCCGGGGACACGTTGGTCATCGACTGGGGGGTGGAGAACGGGCTGCACGTGTTCTGCGCGGTGCTGGCGTGGTCGAGGTTCCGGTTCGTGCGCTTCGCCGCCGATGAGAAAGCGGCCACCACGATGGCGTTGCTCGCCGAGTGCTTCGAGGTGCTGGGCGGGGTTCCGCGCATGGTGCTCGCTGACCGGATGGGCTGCCTGAAGGCCGGTGTGGTGGCCAACGTCGTCGTGCCGACGGCGAACTACGTACGCTTCGCGACCCATTACGGTTTCCGGCCTGACTTTTGTGAGGCCCACGATCCTGAGTCGAAGGGGATCGTCGAGGCGCTTGTCGGGTACGCGAAACGCGACCTGATGGTGCCGCAGGAACCCGCCGTGACCGACCTGGCCGCCGCGAACGGCATGGCGGTGCGGTGGTGCGCCGAGGTCAACGCGGTGGTGCAGTCGCAGATCTGCGCGGTCCCCGCGCAGCGGCTGGACGCCGAGCGGAAGCTGCTCGGGGGGTTGCCGTCGCTGCGCTGCGAGATCGGCGCCAGGCCGATCAGCCGCAAGGTCGACAAGCTGTCGTGTGTGCGGTTCGGCTCGGCTCGCTACTCGGTGCCGAACCGGCTCATCGGCGCGAGTGTGCTGATCAGCGTGCTCGCCGAGCGGGTACAGGTGCTCGAGGTGTTCACCGGCGAACTCGTCGCCGAGCACGCCCTGGTCGCGCCGGGTGAGACCAGCATCCTCGACGAGCACTATGGCAGCAGCCGGCCGGACAAGCCGCGGCGCGCGCCGCGGGCCAAGACCGCGCAGGAGAAGCGGTTCCTGTCCCTTGGTGAGGTCGCCGCGTCCTTCCTGACCGGCGCCGCCGCAGCCGGGGTGGCGAACCTGGCCAGGGAGATCGGCGAGATCCTCACCCTGCAGGCCGCGCACGGCGACACGGCGCTGCTCGCCGCGCTAGAGCGTGCGGTCCAGTTCCGCCGCTGGCGCGCCGATGACGTGCGCTCGATCCTGGCCGCCGCCGGTGCCGCACCCAGCCCACGGCAGGCGGGGCAGGCGCTGGTACTGACCCTGCCCAGCGTGCCGACCCGCCCGCTGAGCGACTACAAGATCGGCGGCGACCCGTCATGAGCACCACCACCCCGCCGCCGCTGCCGGGCGATCTCAACGACGGGCTGAGACGGTTGAAGATGGCCGCGATGCGCCGCCTCGCCCCCGAACTGCTGATCACCGCGAAGACGCAGCGGTGGACCCCGAGGAGTTCCTGCGCACCCTCGTCGAGGCCGAGATCACCGCCCGCGACGACTCCAACGCCCGCACCCGCATGCGCCTCGCGGCGTTCCCCGTGGTGAAGACCCTCGACCAGTTCGACGTCGCCGCGTCCTCGATCCACAAGGCGACCTTCGACTACCTCGCCAGCCTGGAATGGATCCGGGCCGCGGAGAACACTTGCCTGATCGGGCCGGCCGGCACCGGCAAAAGCCACGTCCTGGTGGCCATGGGTGTCGCCGCGGTCCAGGCCGGGCACCGGGTGCGGTACTTCACCGCCGCCGAGCTCGTCGAAACCCTCTACCGCGCCCTGGCCGACAACTCGGTCGGGCGGGTCATCGAAACCCTGCTGCGCAACGACCTCATCCTCTGCGACGAACTCGGCTTCGCACCGCTGGACGACACCGGCGCGCAACTGCTGTTCCGGTTCGTCGCCGCCGCCTACGAACGCCGCGCGCTGGGCATTGGCTCACACTGGCCGTTCGAATCCTGGGGACGGTTCCTGCCCGAACACACCACCGCGGTCAGCCTGCTCGACCGGCTGCTACACCACTGCCACGTCGTCATCACCGACGGCGACAGCTACCGGATGAAACAGGCCCGCGCCCGCACCGCCATCGAAGCCACGCCGGTCCGATGACCCAACAGCGCGAATATCGTTACAGCCCGGCGACCCGGGCCTGGCCCTGCCCAGACCACCCGCACTGCCTACTCCGCCGCTGCGACCGGTGGCTCTGCAACCGCACCTTCCACTGCCCAACCAACCAACGCGGACAACCCCGCCGCTACTGCACACCAGCCTGCCGAGTCGCCGAACACCGCCGACTCCAGACCTGAACCGAACATCGAAAACACCCAAGGAGCGGGGACTTTCAGTTGGCCACCAGCGGGGACCACAACTTGGCCGTTGACAGGACGACGGTCCAGCCTGCACGAGGTCAACTTTGGCAACTGCCGGAGCCGTCCGCTCACGCCGAGATGCGGTTGCATTCGGACGGTTGGTTTGGCGTATGAAGATGCGATCGCCTGCATGATCGCGCAGCATCTGCATGTGGTCTGGCGCAGCGCGGAGCTGCTGGCGGTCGGACATGAAAGCACCGGCGCGGGCCAACTGGTCGAACGATTTGTCCGCCCGCGCGTGCCGTATCGGGAGCCCCAGGAAGCGTCTGACCGGGTCCAATTTCAGGGATGCCGCCGGGGAACCCCACCGTTGCCAGGATCTTGCCGAGCAGTCAGCGGGCCATGCGCCCGGGCGTTCGCATCGGCGGTATAGGTACGCCCGCGTCGTCGATGGGTGGTTGCCTACTTTCCGATCGGGCACCTCCTCGTTCGGACTTGAGTTGTTCGGACTTGGGCTGCGCGGCTTGGGTGCCGCGCACGGCTGCGGACGGCGGCGAACTCGGTGTCGGACAGCGGGACGCTCGCTGATCGGTCAGATGCGCTGGGTGAGGTTGACCGCGTTCCCGTCGGGATCCTGGACATGCCCGACGCGTCGGCCCCAGGGCATGTCGTTGGGCGGCGAGAGCACCCGGCCACCGAGCGCGACCACCTTGTCCAGGAGTTCGTCGACGCGCGGGACTTCCATGCTCAGCAGGATCCGCTGCGTCGTGCCGAGCTCGGCGCTCTGGTCGGAAACGAGTCCGAGGTCGCTCGCACCGATCTTCAGGCCGAGGTAGAAGACCGGCCCGTCGTCAGGCACGCGTGTCGTCTCGGTCGCCGGGAACAGCCCGCGGTAGAACGCGAGGGCGCGGTCGAGGTCGGGAGTGATGATCACTGAGGTGATGGTGATGGTCATGCGTCTGCCTCCGTCGAGGTGAATCGTGGCGCCGCAGCTCCGTGCAGGCGGCCGGTGGGCAGGGTGCGTCCGCACATCACGAGCAGCAGATCCTGCGCCGCGCCCCGAAGTGGAGCGCCTGACCCGTGCGTCCAGTCCAGGTCGTCGGCGCGTAGCGCCACGGCGTCCAGGTCGACACCGAAGTACTTGAGCCGTCTGGGTGTGAGCTCGGCCAGCACGACCCGAAGCCGGCGGTGCGGGACCCGCCAGTCGATACCGAGCGGCGTGGTGAGGTCAAGTCCGTGGATCAGGTCGTGGCTCAGTGCGCCGGTGGCCCCGCCGCACGGTGGCGTCCAGGGATGACCGATGTTGTCGGCCAGCGAGGCGGCGAGGTCGGCCGCGGAGAGTGTAGCGGCGTCGCGTCGCGCGCATCGGTCGGACATCCGGTTGAACCGTCCTCCGGACCGGACGAGCTGGCTGAGGAATTGGCCGGTCGAAGAGCGAAACGGCATGGTCAGGTGGGCGACGAGTTCGCGCACGCGCCAGCCGGAGCACAGGGTCGGCGCGTCCCAGGCCTGGGCCGGTAAGCCATGCAGGATCGCCGCGAGCTCAGCGCGCTGTGCGTGCACCTCGGCGCGGACCTCGGTGTCAGTCAGGTCGGCGGGGCGGCCGGTCGAATTGTCTGTGGTCACGCAGGGTCCTTTCACGATGGGTTTCCCCACCGACGAACGGGACCGGACCGAAAGGACAGCGCCGGGGAACGCGGTTCGGACGAACCTGTCAGTCGGTCACTTCGTCGAGCCGCCGCCGCAGGTAGCGGCGGTCCGTATCGGACGTCGCCGCCGCCAACGCATCGCGGTAGGAGGCCGCCGCGTCCTCGCAACGACCGAGCCGGCGCAGGAGGTCGGCTCGCGTTGCGGCGAGCAGGTGATAGTCAGGCAGCGCGCCCGCGGACTCCAGTCGCGCGATGAGCGCCAGGCCGGCGGCGGGACGCTCCGACATCGCGACGGCAACGGCCCGGTTGAGCTCGATGACCGGAGAGGGCGTGAGGCGCATGAGCCGCCCGTAGAGGGCAGCGATCTGCGCCCAGTCGGTGTCCGCCGCATCGGCGGCGGAACCATGGCACGCGGCGATCGCCGCCTGCACCTGGTATGGACCGGGGCGCCGGTGCAGCAACGCTTCGTCGAGCAGGTTCACGCCCTCGGTGATCTCGGAAGCCAACATTCGCGCCGAAACAGGGCCCAGCCGGGGCCAAGTCAGGTGATCACACGCACGCCGCCGTATTCTGTCGGCTTCTGGCTCTTGTTAGCAGATGGCGAGCGTTTCGATGGGGCGCGGTAGGCGAGCCCGGAGCGGTTCGTGCCTGTAGCGCTCGACGTAGCTGACATCTCCTTCCGCCCGAGTGCGATGGCCTCCTATTGGCGACTTCCCGGCGGGCGGATGAGCTCTATCACCGGCGGGTGCCGGGCTTCGCTGCGGGATCGGACCATTGTCTCGACCTATGGGGCTGGGCCGCCCACCACGCACGGCGTTGAGACGGTCTCAGCCGTCATCAGAGGGTGGCCGGTAGCCCGGCGGCAGATGGCGTCTGTGCGCATCACCAGGTCGGGGGCCGCCGTCGGTGCGGTGAGAGAAAACGGAACGCGGCCCGGGCGAAAAGCAATGGCCTGGTGCGCGTTCCAGCGTGCGGGTGTGCGCCGGCCGCGGTGATCTCCCAGTTGTCGGCGCCGCCCGGTGCGCGTTGCAGCGTGCGGGAGGTCGGCCGCGGGCGGCGGGTCTCGGCGTGGTGCGCGGCTTGCTGGGTGGCGGCGTGCCAGGATGTCCGACACCGGACGCGGACGGTGCGCGTCCCGGATCACACGGTGAGAGGCAGGGGTCGCCATCGGTCTGAGCACGCTGATTCGACCGGCAACGGTGGGCGGGCTGGTCGTCGCCGTGGTGGGGCTGCTCGCCGGCTGCGGCGCGACCCCGCGCGCCGTGCCGCCCGGTGCGCAGCGCTCCGCGGCGCATACGGCGACCTCGGATCGGTCGCCGTCCCGGCCGGCGACCAGGCTGCCGCGGCGGGCGACCAGCCCGGCACCGACCCCGCCCACGGCCCGGCCGGGGACGCCGACCGCCCGCCCGGCCCCGCCCGCGGCGCAGCTGCCGCGCGGGGGCCGCAGCATCCTGCCCCGCTACCGGGTCGTCGGCTACTACGGCGGCCCGGACGGACCCATGCTCGGGGTGCTCGGCGCGGCCGACCCGGACACCATCGCCGCCCAGATCGAGCAGACCGCCGCGGCTTTCGCCGGCTACGGCCGCCCGGTGCAGCCGGCGATGGAACTGATCGCCACGGTGGCCAGCCCGTGCACCGCCGCGACCCCGCTGTGCACCCGGCCCACCCCGGATGCCGCGATCCGCCGCTACCTGAACGCCGCGCACCGCCACCGGATGCTGCTCATCTTGGACTTCCAGCCCGGCCGCGGGCAGTTCCTGCCGCAGGTCCAGGCTGTGCAGCGGTTCCTGCTCGACCCGAGCGTGAGCGTGGCGCTGGACCCGGAATGGAAGCTGCACCCCGGCCAGTACCCGATGCAGGTCATCGGCTCGGCCGCCGCGGCCAGCATCAACCCGGTCGCCGGCTACTTGTCCGGGCTGGTGCGCCGCGCGCACCTGCCGGACAAGCTGCTCGTGTTGCACCAGTTCCGGCTCTCCATGCTGCCCGACCGCAGCGACATCACCACCGCCGCTGGCGTCGAGGAGGTGATCCAAGACGACGGGTTCGGCAGCCAGGCGGAGAAGCTGGCCACCTGGGCGGCGCTGGCCATCCCCGATCCGCCGTTCCACGCCGGGTTCAAACTGTTCTTCCACCAAGACGCCACCCTGATGACCCCGGCCCAAGTGATGGCCCTCCGGCCGCAACCGGAACTAATCACCTACGAGTAGCAGGGCTCACACCGGTGGGCGGCTCGACGGCGCACCGTGTTGCCCGACCTGCCGACACAGCGGGTACCGGCGTGCGGCGCCATGTGATGCAACCCGGCCCGCGTCACCGCGGCGGCCATCCCGGACCGCCGCGCCAGCAACCGCCCCGCGTGACCCACGCAGGCCACCACTACAAACCGCGACCACGCAAGCACCCAGGCATCGGCGGACGGCGTCGCAAGCACCACTGGCTGGAGCAATCGGACAGGCGCGCGAGCATCGTCGCTACGTGCGCTGTGGTGTTGCTTGCGGATGGGCTGCCATGAAATCTGTGATGCACCGCTCGGCGGCGTGAATTGCGCGAGCGTCTTTGCCGTCGGTGGCGCTGGTTGGCCGTGCCACCTGCGAAATGTCCACAGCTTGCCGTTCGCCAAGCGGCATCCGGCAACTTGCGCATGGCTGATGTTCGTGGCCGCCTGCCGTGACGTGCCGAAGTCGCCACTGCACTCCAGTGTTGGGATCGTGTCGATGCTCTTCTCGCATCCCTCTGCCTGCATGTCGTCCGGCTCGGCCCGTATGGGCATCCCGCGACCGCCGGGGCCGGTCAGCGTTTGCCGTCGAGGATTTCGCGGTGCAGGTCGAGTAGGTGTGGGACGTCGTCGCGCTCAACGCGCCCCATGCCACATTCGGTGCAGATTGCCCAGTCCCGTGCGCCGGCGGCGGACTGTGCGAGGTAGGTGTCGATGAGCCGAGCCTGGTCGGTGGTGGTGCCGGCGGTCTGGTCGGCCGGGTGGTAGGGCACCAGCGCGAACGCCAGCTCGGTCTCGGCTCCGGTGGTCAGCTCACGCAGCGGCGCGAAGTAGGCGTCGTCGCTTCGTCCTTGCGGGACGGTGAAGGAGGCCCAGCTCGGCGCCCGGCGGGCCGCGGCAGCGAGCGCGTTGACGAGCCGGACCTGCAGCTGCAGTGATTCGGGCTGCACGAAATGCTGGTGCTGGTAGTCGCCGTAGCACAGGTGCAGGCCGACCGGCACATCGTCGGTGACCTGATCCAGGCAGCGCGCCAGACCTGTCACGATGCTGTCCAGGTCGGCAGGGTCGGCGCTGAACCCGCCGGCGAGCAGCCCGATCTCCACTGCGACATCCCATTGCACCGCGGCCTGCTGGTGCGGCAGCTCCCGAAGCGCCCGATCGAGATCTGCTAGGAGCGCCGCTTCATAGGACGCTGCCAGCACCTGCGCGGCGGACGGCTCGAACGCCGACATGGCGGCCAGCGGTGTCGGGTACTGCATCTGGAATCGCACGCCGGCCGGGATGGTGCCGTCGTCCTGCAGTCGGCGGAAGGTGCGATAGGACTCGAGGTAGGCCGCGGCGTATCCGATGTCGGGCCAGCTCACCTCGGCGGCCGACTGTCCCGGGGCCAACCGCAGCCGCGGTATCCGCTCGTACTCGCCGCCGGATTGGGGCATCGGGACCGGTTCGAATTGCGGCATCGCGGCGAACTTCGCGAACTGGAAGAAGATCCAGTAGTTCCGCTCGCCGGTCTCGCCCTCGGTCATGCGCCGAAGGCCGGTGGGAATCCGGACGCTGATCTCGCGCATCACCGTCTCGGCGTCGAGCAGATTGACCGAGCCGTTGAAGTGCACGCTGGTTGCCGGCATACCCATCTCCCGTCTGCGCAGTCGTATCCGAAGGCTATCGATGCTGGACGTCAAATCGTCACGGCTTGTTCGCCCGCTCCGCTGTTGGCGGTCCCGGCCAGGATGATCAGACTGCGCCCAGGGCTTCCACGGGCCCGCACAACGCGGCGAAAGGGCAGCCCCAGGGCTACCGATGCCGCAGGCGACGGGCACATCGTCGGTGGCGCGTCGCTTTCCTAGGGCGCCGCACCACCCGCCCAGACAACCGCGGCACCGGCTCGCCGTCACGCATCCGGACCCGACGTCGCACGGTGCGAGTATGCCCGCTCCCGCGCGCTACAGACCCATATCGACTGCTGCGGGTAGGGCTCCCGCTGCTCCAGGACGACGGCTCAAGCGCTAATGGCGCCGTGGCCGAAGTCGATGTCACGGGCGCGGTGGCAACTCTTCCAAGATCCAGCCGTTGCCGTCCGGGTCGTCGAACGTGACGAACTTGCCCCATGGCTGTTGATCGACCTCGCTCGGTGACACCGTGGTCGAGCAAGTGCTGGCGTGCCGCCGCGGCATCGGGGACCACGACCTGGATGCCGCGCTGTGTGCCGGGCGTCATCTGGGTTATGCCGGTGCCGAACGCGATCGAGCAGGCCGAGCCGGGTGGCGTGCATTGCACGAAGCGCAGCTGCTCGGTGACGTGCTGATCATGGTCGGCGTGGAAACCGAGCTGGTCCACGTAGAACGCTTTGGCGCGGTCGACGTCGGCCACTGGGACAAAGATGACTTCGATCTTCCAGTCCATCGCAGTCAGGCTAGTCGCAGCGTCTGACATCGGTTCGCGAACCCTGCGCAAGTCGCCCTCGGTCGGCGTCGCGCGGCACCTGAGTCTGCGCGGGGCAGAGATGATCTACAGCCTGACCGAGATAGAACGACAATAGGCTCGCGCCACCAGACGGATTCATCGGCACGCAGCGACACCAACTCGGCGCGCGCAGCTATCGACGGCTCGGCGTGCGCGGCGATTAGACACCGGCGAATGCCGGCGACGATGCCAGGCCCGCGACGGATGCTGCGATCCAGACGACGGCGCCCCCTCTCGGCTTGGCCGCGGAGGAAGGAGGAACGTGATGACGGTGCACACCTCAACCGAGGACCAGCAGTCGCCGTGGGAGGCGCAGTGCTGGTGCTGCGGCGTGATCGATGATCCCGCCAGAGTGGTTCACCTGGGCAATCACCCCGAGGTCGTCGTCTGCATCCGCTGTTCGCATTCACTGAGCAAGTGGGCCGGCGAGCTTGAGGACCGGGCCCGCACCGGGTTCGCTGTGCGCGCCCGCGGCAGCTTCCGCAGGCTGCGCAAGACCGTGGTCCGGCATGGCTGGCAGAACAACAAGATCGTCGGTCGAGGCTTGCGCTGGATCGGACGGTTCACGCCCTGAGCAGCGCGTCGTGCAGCTGCTCGACGCCTGGGCCGCCTGCCAAACGCTGGCCGTCGCATGTTCTGAATTCAGACCCCGTCGCCGGCGCCGTCTCCTGGAGCCGCGTTGGGCGTCGGTGAGGTGCATAACAACGATTCATCTGGACCAGACGACCTGCCAATGGGCGCCGCAGCAATCGCCAGGGTCACCTCACCGGACACACGGCCCGGCCGCCCACCGATCCGCTGCTCGCCTTCCTCGAACAGCTGTAGTTACGCCGAGTCATGCGCCGCGTTCCGCTACGACACAACCGATCCGGCAGTCTCATCGGCATAACGGCAACCTCGGTTCTTGTACACGTCCGAGCCCGCGTCGATCTTCGAACCGTCAGCGCGGCGGGCACGCTGCGGTGCCCGCACGGATCTTGCCGGTTATTGGACGGATGGGACGCGCGACTATCGGCGAAGTCGTGCTAATCCCCTGATCATCTGTGACAGGCCATCCTGAACCTGAGGGCGGCCTTGTTGATGTCTACGCTCACGCCGCTGGTGGCATGATCTCGTGATCTTGTCGCGGTGACGGAGGCCTGGTGAACCAGGATCGGCCGGGCGGTCGGGGCCGGCGCTCAGGTTGCGTTCTCGACGTGGCGGCGGTGGTCTGCGGCATGCCTGCCCGACGGATCGGAGCTCCTCGTCTGGCAGTCGCGGCCGGCTGAGCCGCGTCGGAGAGGTCCTATACGCGGTGGGTGCGCTGAGATGCCCGGGAAAGGAGCTGTCGAGTCCGGTCGCGCAGGCTGCGGATCGGCAGAGCTCGCGCGGGCGGAGACACGGGCCAGGTTTGAGCCAGACTCGGTATCCTACTTGGGTGGTATAGTTCGGGTATGCCGCGTGGGAAGCCGTCACCGAAGCTGGCCATCACCGTCGACCCGGAGGTGCACGAGCGGGTGCTGGCCGCGGCCGAGCAGGACGGGATGAGCGTCTCGGCCTGGATGACGGCCGCCGCCCGGCGGGCGCTGCTGGTCCGCGACGGGCTGGCCGCGGTGGCCGAGTGGGAGCACGAGCACGGCGCGCTGAGCGCGGCGGAGTTGGCGGCCGCCCGGCGCCGGGTGGCTGGCGAGCTGCGCGGGTCGGCCCGGCCGCGTTCGGCATGAGCGTCGTTTACGACGCCGGGACGCTGGTCGCTGCGGACCGCAATGAGCGGCGGGTGTGGGCGGATCATCGTGCCCGTCTGGAGCTGGGGGTGGTGCCGATCACCACCGCCCCGGTGGTCGCGCAGGTGAGTCGCTCGGCGCGGCAGGTGCAGCTGCGGCGCTTTCTGCGCGGCTGTCAGGTCGAGCCGTTCGCGCGCGAGCAGGCGCACGAGGTCGGTGCCCTGCTCGGTCAGGCACACGGCACCGATGTGGTGGATGCGCACGTCGTGTTCATCGCCGCGGCGCGCAATGACTCGACGATCTGGACCTCCGACCCGGCCGACCTGCGCCGCCTCGCCGCGCAGCTGCCGGCGCCGGTGCAGATCCGCCGGATCTGACTGTCCGGGCGACTGGACCGGCAGCGCAGCGATGACATGGCCAGATCCCCGGGTGCCCGCTCCTTGTCGTGGGCGGACGCTTCGGGACAACATGATCAGCTCGGTCCTGCCGATGATGGGAAACATCGTCGCTGCCGTCGAAGATCAACTCGACAACATCGTCAGATGTGTCCGCTCGCGCCGAGATCCGGTTAGATTTGGTGGAGCGGATCAGCGCATGATGATGCGGTCCACTGCATGATCGTGCTGCGTCGTCAACGTGATCACGACGGCGCGCTCGCAGCGGCGACGAGGCAATCGTGGTGCGCGATGACCCACAGCAGCCCGACGATTTGCCCAGTACGTCCATGCCGTATGGCGTACCTGTCCGCAATATCGTCACCGAACCAGTCTTACGGGACGGTCGCGCGCGGGGTCAGCTCGGACGTCGTCTCGGCGGTGCGGGTGTGCCGTAGACGGTTCATCATCCGGCACGGTGCCAAGCGCTGCGTGAGCCGGTGCCGTCGTGGTCGGGTTGCCACATTTCTGGCCGTGGTGTGGCTGCCAGGATGTCGGTGAGCCACCAGGTCTGGTCGGGATCCCAGCCGGCGAGCATGGTCGCCGCGTGTTTGTCGGCGAGGGTTAGCGCGCGGGTGGCGGTGGTGAGGTAGCCGGCCACGGACAGGTGCACGGCGTCCCACTCGGCGGCGACCGCGACCCAGTCGGGGATGCGCCAGATGCCGGCGCGGCCGGTCGTGCGGTACCAGTCGTGGCGGCGGGCATTGGTCACGTCGAGGGGGTAGCGGTCGACCAAGCGGGTCCAGGCGTGCGGACCGTCGATCTCCCACACCCGTGGAGGCCGCGATGGCCGGACCGTCCAGATCACGGCGTCGCGCGGGCCGACGCTGTCCTCTTCCCACACCAGCTCGACCGAACCGAGCCCCGGCAGCGGCCGAGTTGTGCTGGGCAAGCCGGCCAGCGCAGGTGTTGACCACCACTTCCCGCCCCAGTTCGCCGCAGGGTCAGCGGGCCGGTTGCGGGCGACGTCGCGGTCGTCAGCAACGGTGTCGTCACGCCATCGGGCGAGCCGCTCGGCCGCGCCGGCCGCGGGCGGGCTGGTTCCTGCCCGCTGTCGGGCCAGCACGTGCGGCGAAGTCGCCGCAGATCGACGCTGCTGTTCCACCAGGCCGCGGCGGGCGAGCCGGCGATCGCGGCAGCGACCGGCCGGGGCGCGGCCACCACGGCCGGGTCCGCGGTAACGGCTTCGGTGTCACGTGGGGGTTGCCAGTACATGGCGTGGCTGACCGTCTGATCCATCGGCTCAATGAACGCGCCCGGGTCTTGCCACCCGTAAACCGGCTCGGCGACGACGCCGGCCAGCGCCTGCAGCAGATCCTGGAGCCGCGACCGGTCGCTGGGATGCCAAGCCGCGTGCAGCCAGGCCGACCACACCGCCGCGTCAAGCTCGTGCGCCACCGCCATGCACAACACTCGACCCCGCGGCCCGGCCAGCAGATCCGCGTCAGTCAGCCGGGGCACCGGCCCACGCTACGTCACGCCAGCACCGCGACCCCGGCATACTCGACCGGAGGAGGCCTGATGCTCCGCACTCTGCGCACCCTCGCGCTCGTCCCGCGATGCGCGGTCATCGGCGCGCTCTGCGCCGGTCTCGCCGGCGGCGCCGTGGGCTTTATCCTGGGCCTTCTCGCCCATGCGCCAACGGCATGGTTCGCGATCTTCGAACTCGGTATCCCGGCCACGGTCGCCGGCGGCGCGGTTGGCGCAGTCACGGGACTGGTCGGGCTCGGCGTTCGCAGGCTGTCCACAAGATAACCCCCTCGTTGCGCCCGACGCCGACTTGTCTCGCGTCCACGTACGCCCCGGCTGGCCCAGCAAGGGATCCGGGGATCTGAAAGGCCGGACCGGTCAGCCGCGCGGCCGGTGCGCGGTGATCAGGTAGGTGCGGCTGACGGTGGCGATGTCGGCGGCGATGGTCTGCGGGATTGTCTCGGGGTGGTAGCGGCCCAAGCGCTGCGCGACGGCGGTGAACTCGGCGATGTGCGGCTGCCAGCCGTGGGCGGCGAGCAGGCTGGCTGGGTCGTCGCTGCCGAACTGCCATGGCATACCCCGGGCGGCGAGCCGGGCCAGCCACTCGGCCATCCACGGGTGCTGCAGGCTGGCCCGGCTGGGCAGGTCCGCGCCGAACACGCCGCCCGCGCACGATAGGCGGGTGATCTGGTCGAGCAGCCGGTGGACGTCGGGTTCGGTGAGGTACATCAGCAGCCCTTGAGCAAGGATGACCGCCGGCTGGTCGGGCTGGTAGCCGGCGGCGAGTAGCGGCGGCGCCCACCGGTCGGTCAGATCGCAGTCGACGGGGATTCGGGTGCAGCGCGGCGCCGCCTGTTCGTGGTCGAGGGCCTGCTGCTTGGCGGCCAGCACCTCGGGACGGTCGAGTTCGTAGAGCACCGTCCGGTCCGGCCAGGACAGCCGGAAGGCGCGGGCGTCCATCCCGGCAGCGACCAGCACGACCTGACAAATCCCCCGGTCGACGGCGTCGATCAGCATGTCGTCGAAGAACCGGGTGCGCACCGCGAACGTCGGGTTATCCCGACCCGGCACGGCCAGCTGGTCCAGCAGCGCGAACCCCTCCGCGCCGGCCAGCACCGCGGCCAGCGGATCGTCGAAGAGTCGATCCGCCCGGGCGCTCTCCCGAGCCCGACCCGCCGCCGTCCAGCGGCTGGTCAACCCCAGCGGACCCACCCGACAAATCCTGGCACCGCGCTGCACCGGGCGGCATCGCCGCAGATTGGCCATCGCCGTAGAGCGACCCCTGGCAGGGCTCGCTGGGGCCACGACGTCCGGGCTGGGTCCGCGGCGCGAGGCGGTGCTGGCCACCACCGGCGGCGGCGCGATGGTTTCCATCGAACGCGCCGCCAGGTGTAGCCGGCAGCTGCGCATCACCCCGCTGCTCCCGCCCGCCTACATCGGCGTGAAGATGATCGCCTCCCTGCTGCTGGGCGCCGCCTCCGTGGCGGTCGTCTACGTGGTCGGCGAGCTGACCGGCAAGCCGCAGATGCCGGTCTGGGTGTGGGTGGTCACCGGCGCGGCCGTGTGGATCGGCTCGCTGCTGTTTGCCGCGTTCGGCCTGTTCATCGGCTACCTGCTGCCCTCGGAGAACGTCATGCAGATCATCGGGTTCACCCTGATGCTGTTTTCCTTCGGCGGCGGTCTGTTCATCCCGCTCAGCCAGTTCTCCCACCCCCTCCGCGTCATGGCCAGCTTTACCCCGCTGTGGGGACTCAACGGCCTGGTCTACTACCCGCTGGCCGCCGGATCATTCAACTGGGCCTGGCTCGCCAACCTGATCGCCTGGCTGATCATCTTCACCACCGGCGCGGCATGGCGGTTCAGCAAAGACACCGCGCGCGTCTGACACCACCGGCCGAAAGCAGATCCCCTACCGGCCACGGGATCCTTGGGTGGCCCGAGCCCGCGCCGATCCGGGGTCGGGTATTCAGCGCCTGGTCTCGTACCTGGTCAGGAGCACGCCGTCGGGAAGCGTCCGGGTCTCCACCAGGTTCAGGTTCACCCAGTTGTCCAGGGCCGTGAAGAAGGGAGTGCCGCCGCCCAGCAAGACCCGGTGCGGTGGCCAGCACGTACTCGTCGATCAGGCCGGCCCGCATGGCCGCCGCGGCGAGTGTGGCGCCGCCGACGTCCATGTGTCCGCCATCCTCAGTCTTGAGCCGGGTGATCTCGGCGACCGCGTCGCCGGTGACCAGGCGGGCGTTCCAGTCGACCGCGCTGGTCGTCGAGGAGAACACCACCTTCGGCATGTCCCGCCAGCGGCGGGCGAACTCGATCTGCGCCGGCGTGGCGCCAGGCTGCTGGTCGGCGGTCGGCCAGTGGGAGCTCATCGTCTCCCACAGTTTGCGCCCGTACAGCGCCAGGCCCGTCGCCCCCACCCGGTCGGACCACCACTGGAACAGCTCGTCGCTCGGCACGCTCCAGCCGAGGTCGTCGCCGGGCGCGGCGATGTAGCCGTCCAGGCTCAGGTTCATGCCAAAGGTCAGTTTCCGCATGGCGTCAGCCTCCCGTGAGTCGGTATTCGGCGGACAGACCAACACGGCGCGGGAAATTCATCGGTCAGACCACACCGGGGGCCGGTTGACCACCGCGCCAAGCGGATGCTGCGTACGGAAGGGAACGCCTTGCGGCGACGAATCGCCTGTTCATCGCTGCATCCCTGCCGGAGCAGCGCCATCGTCGTATGAGGATCGAACGGGCACAACGTGAGGTGCACGCCCCCAGGTTCCTGACCCACACCACCGTTGATCGGAATGCGAATCGCGACGCGCAGGACTCAGACGGTCCCGGGCTCTTGACCCGGCGCTGCTGGTGGTTCGGCAGCATCGGCGAGCAAGAGATCGAAACCGCACGTGCAGCCGCGTTCGGAGTCTGGTGCGCAAGTTTCAAGGTGTCGCCCGTAGCGGTGTAGACCTGCCGCAAGCCGATCGTGTCGTTGAGCGAGTTCATTCGCCAGGCTGCCGACGCTAGACGAGATCTCGTGAGCCGACATGCGGCGAGTGACCGCGACGGTTTCCAAGAATGCCGCCGCGCTGTCCGATCGACGACCAACCCGGACCTCCGCACCGGCGTCGCTTCGCGTATCGGCGTCGCTCCGAGCATGGTCGTCGGCGACTCTCGCCAATCCTTCGATGTCGGCTTCGAAGCCCGTCAACAGCTGACATCCGGTGCAGTCCGGCACGTCGAGCACTGCCCGTAACAAGTGCGGCGGACCGATCGTGTCGCCGCCGAGCCGCTGCGCCACCCGCAGCGCGAGCTCCAACACCTTCTTGGCCCGAGCAGTGAATGGGATATGCCCGCTCGGCTCCTTCTTGCCGCGACCGTGCGATTCCTCAAGTCGCTGTTGCACGGCGACCAAACTGACCCCAGCACCTACCAGGGCACGCGCGGTCTCACCGACATCGTCATGCAGCAAGCCGAGGAGCAGGTGCTCCGTGCCGATGCGGTCGTGGCTGAGCAGCCGAGACTCCTCCTGTGCGTACACCACGGCCCGACGCGCGCTGTCGGTGAAGCGCTCGAACATGAGACCTCTCGGTGCGTAAGACCCTTACGGTAGGCGCACACAAGCTGGCCGTGTCTCTTGAGGATCCCATGCGGGCATCGCCCGGTAACGGGGCGGCGGATTCTGGACGCCCATGATCACCCTGTCATAACGCCTGCCGAGCAGAGCGCGCGCATCGCGAGCGCCCGGAGTTAGGCCGATGACCATTCCGCTCACGGAGAGCCAAGGTCGCAGAGTGCCGCGCTTAGCGCCCATAGGCGTTCGGCGGCTTCGGTGTCGTGGGACAGTGGCGAGGACTTCGCGGGGCGGCAGCGGGAGAAGTATTGGCCGGTGACGGCGGCGACCTCGGGTGAGCCGGCGAGGTAGAGGCTGGTCCTGGCTCCCTTGTCGGCGGACGAGCCGATGAGCTTGGTGGCGCGGTCGAATAGGCGCCCGGCCCCGGTCTGCTCGCGGCCGAGGTTGGTCTTGAGCGGCCAGCCGGGATGTAGCGCGTTGGCGGTCACGCCGGTGCCGTCCCAACGGCGGGCGAGTTCGTAGTTGAACAGCACGTTCATCAGCTTGGTCAGGTTGTACGTCCGAGCGGGGCTGTAAGCGTGTTCGCCCTGCAAGTCGTCCCAGGGGATCTGGCGGACCCGGGTGTGCATGTAGGAGCTGACGATCACCACCCGCGAGGCTTGCGTGGCCTGTAACAGCGGCGCAAGCAGGTTGGTCAGCAGGAACGGGGCGAGGTGATTGACTGCCAGGGTGGCTTCGATTCCATCAACGGTGACCCGCCTGGCGGCGTTGACGGCGGCTGCGTTGTGGATGAGTACGTCGAGACGCTCGTGGTTCTGCCGTACCCGCGCTGCCAGCGCCGTCACATCGCCCTGGGAGGCCAGGTCAGCGATGAGTAGCGCAACGGTGCCCGACGCCGCGGCGGAACGAATCTCGCTGGCCACCGCGGCCCCGCGCTCTCGCTCACGCGCCACCATCAGCACCGTCGCGCCCGACCGGGCCAGGCCGAGAGCGGCCTCTCGGCCGATGCCACTAGTAGCGCCAGTGACAAGACAGACGCGTCCACCAAGCTCGTAAATCCGTTCAGCAGGCATCGGCACTCCCTTTCCAGGTCGGATGATCGACGTGAGGCATGATTGACATGTAGCATGATGGATATGTCAGCTGACCACAAGGCGCCACAAGGCCGGCCGCCTCGACTGGTCGAACCGGCCGGCCTGGAGTCCAGCACCGGATACCTGTTGGCGCGCGTTGGCAGCGACTCCCGCCGGCGCTGGGCGCGCACACTGGACGAGGAAGGCCTCACGCCGCATCACTACAGCGCGCTCATCGCCTTGAATCAGCTCGATGCCATGTCCCAACACCAGCTCAGCCGCATGATGGGCATCGATCCCCGCAACGCCGTACCGATGATCGATCAACTCCAGGCCCGCGGGCTGCTGGCCCGCAACCCCGACCCCAACGACCGGCGGCGCCACGCGCTCAGCCTCACCCCTGCCGGCAAGGCGATGCTCACTGATCTACGTCACGCAGCCGAGGACGCCGAAGAGCGGCTGCTCACCCCGCTGACTGCCGCCGAGCGACGGACGTTGCACGCGCTGCTCATCAAACTGTTCGCAGCCGGCGGCACGGCATAGCGATCAGCCGACCCCCGCCCCACAGGCGCATAGGCCCGTGATCGTCACCGTCCGAGTTGGGGATCCCATGCGGGACGGTTATGCGCTGCCGGGTCCGCGGCTCACGGTTAGGGCCGGCGGGTGGATGATCGTGGTGCGCCTGGTTTGTGCGCCGGGAGGAGGACACCACGTGGCTCGGCAGGCGTCATCTGACCTTTGGGCAGCCCGGCCAGTGTGACCGGCCCGGCGGCACCACGTCGCCGTCGGTCATGGGCGGGCGGCCGGATCACGCTCGCCGTCTTGACGATTGCGATGCTGGCGTGCGCGGCATGCACCCGGGCCGTCAGCGTGCGACATCCGACGTCGAGTGCGCAGCGTCAGGCTGTGGGATTGGTGCAGCACCACATCGTGGCAATGTTCAGTTCCGCAGTCGGCGGCGGCTCGTGCGCCGACGCTTCGGTCCACGCGGCGGAGTGCTTCCAGGTGGGCGGCTTCGCGCGGCTGCCCGGCCTGGGAATAGTCCAACTGTTTCATCGCGTCGCAATCGGCGTGTCCCGAGACGTTGCGCCAGTGCAGCCTGGACCCGGGTGTCAACGCAGTTCGACCACCGGCTCGCTGAGCGGCAGCGGGTGGCAAGCCAGTTTCGGCGGCGCGGGCACCAGCTGCCCGGCCCGTCATCTGCTGTCCTACACTGTCCGTTTCGACGGTGGTGGCGGCCGCTTTGCCGCCGCCAGCGGGACCGCGCGGCTAGTGTTCCACGACCACGGAACAATCGTGGGCAACAGCGAAACGCTGAGTGGCAGCTTGATCAGTCACGCCGCGGTGCCCGCCTTCGGTCCGGGCTCGCCATACACGGCCTACGGCGACCGGCCCGAGGCAAGCAGCGGCTGCGGCCGGGTCTCGCCGGTGCCCGTGGGCCGGACCGCGTCCGAGTCGCTCGCCGCCGACCCGGTGGTTGCCGACGGGGCGACCCGGCGCAGCTACTGGGTGCACGTCCCGACCGGATACGCCCCGACCCGGCCGGTGCCGGTGCTGCTCGACTTCCACGGCCACGGCGGCTGGGCGGCCAGCCAAGCAACAAGCTCTGGATTCTCCGAGCTCGCCGATCTGCGCGACTTCCTGGCCGTCTACCCGCAAGGGCTCAGCTATGACGGCAGTCCCGACTGGGCGGACGACGGGCGCATCGACGCCGGTGTCGACGACATGTGGTTCACCAGCGACCTGCTCGACGCGCTGCAGCAGTCCTTCTGCGTGAACCCGGCGCGCATCTACGCGACCGGCTTCTCAGCCGGCGGAGGGATGATCAAGTACCTGATCTGCACCCTCGCCGGGCGGATCGCCGCCTTCGCCGCCGTCTCCGCCGACCTCTACCAACCTCCCGGCGGATGCCACCCCTCCAGGCCCGTGTCCGTACTGGAGATCCACGGAACCGCCGATCCCATCGTCGCCTACCAGGGATACAGCGCCGCCAACAGCTGGCCCCTGCCGTCGGTCCCTGATTGGCTCGCCGGACTGGCTAGCCAGGACGGCTGCCGCCCCACACCGTCGATCTTCCTGCAGACACCGCCAGTCACCGGACAACGCTGGAGCGGCTGCCGGGACAAGGCACAGATCACGCACTATCGGATCAACGGCGGCGGCCACAGTCCACCAGCCACCATCGACGGCACCAACACCGACACCGTCATCTGGAACTTCCTCACCGGGCACACCCTCGGCCGATAACTCGCCCCCCGGCCCGAACACCCCCCGAGGCACCCACCGTCGCGCAAGCCGATTCGGCTTCCCGGAGTGGGCGATGTCCACCGGGCTCATCGCACCGCATGGGCGCTGTTGGCAGTGTGGTCGCCGCCTCGGCGCCGGCTGGCCGGGCCGGACGGGGCGCGGGCGAGGCGGCCCAGGACGCTGAGGTGGCAGCCGAGGGCGAGCGCCCACAGCCCGGCCATGATCATGGAGCTGACGTCGTGGCCGTAGTTGAGGAAGCTGGCGCCGTTGAATGCCGCCCCGAAGACGGCCAACGCGGCCAGACCGGCCAGGGCAGGATAGACGCGCGGCCGCAGGCGCAGGGCCATCAGCGCGTTGCCGAGCTCGGCGACGACCAGGGCCAGCCCGAGCGCGGCGTGGGCGGCCAGCCAGCCCGGGCCGTGGGCGAGGACCCAGCCCAGTCCAGCAGCGGCGCCGGCGAAGTAGTTCTCGGCGCCGGCTCCCGGGTGGTGGGCGGGCGGTGCGGCGTACAGGTTGGCGGCCATGCCCAGCAGGTACTGCACCAGCAGCAGGCCGCACGCGGTCAGATTGACGGCCGACAGCCGGCCGCCGGCCGCTGCCGTGTCCGGCTGCGTCTTCGGCGCGGAGCTTGCTCGCCCACCCGGATGCGGACACAGCTGCTGCAGGGCGGTCCGTGCGGTGCAGAACTGGAACCGATAGCCGAGCTGCTGCAGCCTGACGGGCACGACGGGCTTGCCGCGGACCAGGATGTCGGTGACCGCGCCGAGCCCCAGCCGTGCGAGTGGGGTGGGCACCGGCAGCCAGGCGCGGCGGCCCAGCGCCGCGCCGAGTGTCTGGGCGAACCGGCGGGTGCGGAGCGGGTGCGGTGCGGTGAGGTTGATCGGACCGGTGATGGCAGGGGTGTCCAGGGCGAAGCAGATGGCGCTCACTTCGTCGGCCAGGTGGATCCACGGCGTGAAACCTCGTCCGGTGCCGATCCATCCGCCCAGGTGTCGACCGAACTGCCGCACTTGCGCGGTGATGCTGGCGGCGCTGAGCACGTAGCCGGTGCGCAGCAGCACGGTGCGGATGCCGTGGGCTTCGGCGGTGAGCGCTGCCTGCTCGATCGCCAGGCTGTCGGCCGCCCACCAGTCTTGTCCGGTCGGGCAGGACTCGTCGATCGGCTCGGCGGTCACTGGGCCGAATCCGTACACCCCGACCGAGGAGGCTGCGATCAGCACTGCCGGCCTGGGCCGCACAGCGGCGAGCGTCTCGACCAGCCGCGCCAGCGCACCCACGCGCACCCGGGTCTCGGCCTCGATGTCGGCCCGGGTGTGTCGACGGCCGTCGAACAGCGGGCCACCGGCCAGATACACCACCGCGTCTACTGCGCTCAGCGCCTGCTGGCACGCCGGGGACAACCGCTCGGGCTGCCAGGCGAGGTAGCCGACCGCCCCAGGCAGCTGCCCGGCGGCGCGGGCCGGGTCGCGGCTGAACACCGTCACCGCATCCCGACGCCGGATGAGCTCGAGGCACAGCGGCCGGCCGATCTGCCCGGTCGCGCCGACCACCACCACCCGCCGCCCGGTCACGACGTCGCCTCCGCGGGCCCCTCGCCCGGCGCGGACAGCGCACGGTCAAACTCATCGTGCCAGTCCAGCTCGGCCCGCAGCCGGAACTCACCGCGCCGGAAGGCCCCTACCGCCAGCGCATCCAGATAGCCGTGCGCCTGCAGCCGGGACCGCTCGCTGGCCAGCGCCTCCAGCTGGGCGGCTACCATGGCCCGCCGCTCGCCCAGCCGCGTCCGCAGCTGCTGGCGGTCCCCACCGGAGGCGAACAGCAGCACCACGGCCACCGGATCGGCCCCGTCGAACAGCCGCTGCAGCGCCGCCTCCCCCTGCACCACCAGCTCCAGCCGGCCCTCCTCGGTGATCTCATACACAGTGCGGGCTGGCCGCCGGCCCACCTGCTCCTCCTTGACCGGACGGATCAACCCGTCCTCGGCCAGGCGGTGCAGCTCCCGATACAGCGCGCCGCCGGTGATGCCGCCCCATGCCTCCACATTGGTCAGCTCACCGCTTCGACGCAGCTGATGGCCGTGCATCGGCCCACCCTCCGCCAACAACCCTAAGATCATTAAACGGCTTAGGTTCATGCCTACTAGTATGCGCAGACCAGTTTATGGACACAAGGCTTCGGCCCCCGTTTCCAAGGTGGGACGGCGCGCAAGCGAACCGGCCGCAGGCGAACCGCTTACGGGCACTGACCTGACGCAGGAAGCGACCAGATTCGCTCCGTTGTTACTACCGGAACCCCTGACCGCCTGACCAGCCCAGCAAGATCAACAAAAACACCCAGTTTGGTTCCGCTGCTGATACCACCTGGCCCGGTGCGCGCGGGTCGGGGGTCAGCTCACGATAGGCGCAGCGAGCGCTTCCTCGACGCCGTGTGCCGCCAAGACCTTCATCGACTCGGCCACGACCTGGGAGTCCTCGTTGGCGTCGATGTCGACGATCTTTCCCCAGCGCATCCGCACGATGTGCACGCCGTGGTTCTCGTACGGGGAGCCGTCTGGCAGCGTCTGCTCGCCGGTCCAGCGGATGATGATGATGGTGTTGTGCGGCAGGCCCTTCACCCAGACATCTCGTACGGTGAGCTTCAAACTCGGCCCGAGCCGGCCCAGCCGCTGGAACCAGCGGCGTAGCGTCTCCTTGTCGTGCCGTTCGCCGCCCAGCGGGTGGTTGCCGCCGAACCGGTGGTGAATGTTGGGGGCACAGTCCTTGAGGAGCGTCTCGTAATCGTGGTCGTTGACACGTTCGAAGTTGCGGGTGGCGATGCGCTTGACGATGGCGTGATACATCGATCTTCCTCTCCGGTTCGCTACTTGGGGGGGCCTGGTCCAGCCTGGATGCGCCGCGTTGAGGTTGTGGACGGGTCGTAACGCGCCGATGCCCTTCTGTGCGAGGCGGATCTGAGTCGCTGATCTCCATCCCGTGGGGACGGACCGGGCATCCGCTAGATGCGAGTTTGTCATGTCTGGGCGGCGCTGAGCGCGGTTTTCGACGACCCGAACTGGTGGCATGCGCAGGGCTGGCGCCGGTTGCGGCGTTGGCCCGCCGGTGCCGGCTGCACGCGTTGATCGGCTCGCTGCTCAGGTTCACGGCGAAGACCGGGGGTGAACCCGGCGGGGAAGGTCGCTGGCCTGGTCGCCGGGATGGCCGGTCCGTGCGCGTTCGTCAGGGCGACGCAGAACATCAACACGCCAGAGGCCGGATAGCAGGCCGTGAGGCTCCGTTCGGCTCTCGCACCGCAAGCACACCCTGGTGGCGACCGAAAGCACCGGGTCCGGCCGCGGGCATGCCTCGCGAGCCGGCGGACGTGCTGCGCCCGATCGTCGGCGCGGGCCGTGACCCGCGCGCCGGCACGGCTAGAGTGCGGGCTCATGGCCGAGGTTGTGCTGCGGGTCCGGCTGACCGGTGGTGATCACATTGACGTGGTGTACGAGGGGCCCGAGGTGCAGCCGGACGCGGTTGTTGAGCAGGTCATCGCGGTGCTGGGCCAAGACAGCGGAGTGCTTCGCACCCGCCACGGCGACCGGCTTGTCGTGCTGTACGGGCGCGGTGTAGCCGCAGTGGAGATCGCGCCGCGCGGAGCGGTGCTCTGACCGGCCACCGCCGCGCTGCTACAACTCCTGCCGGTCCCGAACACAAGACGCGAGTACATCAGTTCAAAGAACCCGCCGGCGCGGCCCGCGGGAGAGATGGCCGTCGGCGGCGGCCACGGCGATCACGCATTGCGGCTGCGCGATCGTCCCCGCGGTGTCGCCGAGGATGCGGACCTGCGCGGCACGCAGCCCGATCATTAGTCACCGCGCTGAGGGCTGAGCCTGCGCGCGCCCGATCTTGCCATGGGCGGCCGTGTGGGACGCGCGATCATCGGCGTCCGCGGGCGGGTCTCTCAATCTCCATAAGTTGATCGCCGAAGTCGCGAGCAGTGAGCGATCTTCACTTAGACGGCACCGCGTCCAATCTGCCTGGTGTCAATGTTCACGACCACGCCGCTCTTGGTAAGCATCGGCGGCGGCAGCCCGAGCAGCCCCGGCCACTGACAGTGATGGGCGAGTGAGTGCCGACCTGACCGGAGGCGGTCGTCCAGGGTCGTCACTGCGCCCAATAGCGACGCGAGCGCCGGCACGGTACAACCGCCGCATCGACGACTCTGAGTTCGTCGCCCGGGTCCGCCGGCACACGCCATCGAGCATGGTTCCGCTGGTAGCGCAGCTCGGCGCTCACTACGCCGACCCGTCCCGGTAGCACAAGGGAGTGCCGCCGTGGGTCCCGGCCGCGGCCACCGCCGACCGCGGCGACGGCGAAGCCAGCACCGACGTCGCGCTGTCCGATCTCGGCGTCAAACACGTCGTCATGCCCGGCAAGGGCAAGCCATCCGCCGCCCGGTGAGCGGTCGAGCACGGCCGCGGCTTCGCCGGCTGGTCAAGTGGCGCACCGGCAGCCAGGGCCGCATCTGCTACCTCAAACACCGCTACGGCTGGGACCGCAGCCTGTTAGACGGGCTGGCCGCAGCGAGCACCTGATGCGGGTTCGGCGTGCTCGCCACAACACCGCCAAGATCGCCGCACTGGCCCAGGCCGCCGCGGCGCCTAGCCCCGCCGCCACCGCAGCACCGCCCATCGCCCAGCTGGCCGTGCGGATGCAGCGACCGGCGGGCCGACCCGGCGGTCAGCACCCGCCGGTCCGTCAAGAAGACTGTCCCGTGCAGCGCACCACTTCGCTTGCGGTGTTGAGCTCGAACATCCGCTGTGCGGCGCGATTGCACTCGCCGAGACGGCGGGTGATACGGCTGCCGATTCGTGCGAAACGACGGGTAGCTGGTTGCTGGTTCATGACTGAGTTCCTTTCAGCGCGGTCTGCCTCGTGCCGCCGGATTGCGGTTTGCGGCTGCCGGTCGGTCCGGCCAGTTCAGACTTCCGCCCGGCCTGCACTCGCACTGTCAACCAGCAGGCCCCTACACCGGACCGCTGTGCTGTCATCCGATCGGTCGACGAAGCTGTCGACGACCTGTCGTTCCCCGCGCGTGAGTCGCAGGCGGCGTTCAACTACCAGGGTGAACGTTGCGGACGGCCGCATCTGGCCTAGACGGTATGACGTGACCCGTTGAGTGGGGTCGCGTCTGGAGGTGGTGAGCCCTTCCTCGCCGGTAATGGTGGCCCGCCGCTCGTCGGCGTCCAGGTCGTTCCTCCTCGCCCGCAAAGAGCGCGGGCTGCGGGGGCTCCACCTGGACCCCTCCCACTCGGTGGGCCAGATCGGCAGCTACGAGGAAGGGCGAGTTCTGCTCGGTCGACGTTGCTGGCCGAGGCCTCCCGCGCGCACATTCGTGGGTTGCCGGGCAGGAGTGGCCTGCTCGGCCTATCCGACACTGCGTGGGGAGGCCCCGGTGGAACGTGAGCGTACGAGTGTGGGTCTGGATGTGCATGCCCGCTCGGTCGTGGCGGCCGCGATCGACGGCGTGACCGGTGAACTGACCAGGGCGCGGCTGACGCCGGCGCACGAGGAGATCAGGAGGTGGATCGGAGAGCTGGCCGGTCCGGTGGCGGTGGCTTACGAGGCCGGCCCGACCGGGTTCGGGCTATACCGTGCGCTGACCGCAGCTGGAGTGCCGTGCCTGGTGGCGGCACCATCAAAGCTGCAACGCCCGTCGGGTGATCGCGTCAAGACCGACGCGAAAGACGCGCTGCACCTCGCGCGTCTAGTGCGTCTGGGCGAGATCACGCCGGTCGCCGTTCCCACCGTGGAGCAGGAGGCCGCACGCGACCTCGTCCGCGCCCGCGAGGATTGCCGCGGCGACCTCACGCGGGCCCGGCACCGGCTGTCCAAACTGTTGCTACGCCAAGGCGTCGTCTACTCCGACGGCAACGCCTGGACCCAGCAGCACGACGCGTGGCTGCGCCGGCAGCGGTTCGCCGGCACCGCCACCACCCTGGCGTTCGAGTCTGGCTACGACGCGGTGCTGGCCATCAAGGCTCGCCGTGACCGTCTCGACGCGGCGCTCGGCGCGATGGCCGCCGACAGCGAGTTCACCGCGCTCGTGCGTCGGCTGGCCTGCCTGCGCGGCATCTCCACGCTGACGGCGTTCGCGCTGGCGGTCGAGATCGGTGACTGGAGCCGCTTCACCGGCAACACCATCGGCTCGTTCGTCGGTCTGGTGCCTACCGAATACTCTTCCGGCGCGTCACGGGCGCAGGGCTCGATCACCAAGGCCGGCAATACTCACGCCCGCCGCCTACTCGTCGAAGCCGGCTGGCACCACCGAAGCCCGTACCGGCAGAGCAAGACGATGCGTGACCGGTGGGAACTGTCCACCCCCGCGGCACGAGCGCGTGGCGATGCCGGTAACCGGCGCCTGCACGAACGCTGGGTCGGGTTCAACCTCCGCAAGAAGCGACCCGTCATCGCGAACGTCGCGATCGCCCGCGAACTCGCCGGGTGGTGCTGGTCGCTGGCCACACTCGAATAACCGAACACCGACTTCGTCGCGCTGTCACCGGTGCCGAGCAGCGCGTGGAGCGACCCGCGAACCAACTATGAGCAACCGACCCGCGGTCCGCGGTCGGCGACGCTCGCCTTTAGACCCGCGGTGAAGCTCCGTGCCGAACACCGTCCTGCGGTAGCCAACCCGCGCATATCAGTCTGACCGCGCGTCGCCAACGACACGCTCCAGCACCAAACCGACACACGCGACGAACCGAGGCGCCCGCGCCGGACAAATTCAGCGCGGGCGCCTCACCATGCCTCTTGACAAGAAGCCCTTACATATCAGTTGGGCGCAGCCCGGTGTCGTACTCGGCGCCGAGCTGCTGGCCGGCACCGACGCCCCGCGCGTGCTTACCGGATCCGCCGCGTTGAGGTAACTGCCGGCGGCGTCCGATCACAGCGGTGAGCGGGCGGGTCGGCGGGGTGGTGGGGCGTCTGGCAGTGGTTCCTCCCGCCGGAGTGTGGCTGGGCTTGCCGGTCGGCCGTCGTTGAGCGGGCCACCGGCAGGCGCGCGCACCGTCTGCCCGGGTTAGCAGCTGCCGGCAAGCGGACGCTCTTGGCGGTTACCGGTCGCAGGCCGCCCCGTCCAGGATGATGCTCACGGGAAGGACGCTGTTCGGCGAGGACCGTGCCTTCTACCGAGGACGGTGCTGTCCAGCGAGTACTGGGCCGTGCCTAGCAACGGCCACTGGGGGATAGCCGCGAGGCTCGACAGCCGGCGGCTCAAGCACTGTCAACGGCGTGCCGGGGTGGCACAGGGCAGCCACGGTGAAGCGGTCGCAGACGCCTCACGATCACCGTCTGGAAGGCTGGTCGACCTCGCGCGCGGCTGCGCAGAGTCCCGGCGGTGATCGTGGGCGGTTCACGCCGGCCAGGAAATGCCGGGCCGTCGCCGCAGAGCACGTGGCGTGACGACGACGTTAGCGCCGCGGTACGTGCTCGGTATCGGCAGTGGGAGGCGTTGGTCGTCTCCCGCGACTGTGAGCCGGCAGGAGGGCTATCGAGTTTTGATCTGTCGGATCAGGATCATGACGTCGGGGCGTCGGCCGGTTAAAGTGCCGCTGTGGCGGGTGATGGCTGGGTGCTGAGCGATCTGTTCGGCGACTTTGTGGCGGCCGGCGAGCTTGGCGTTGTGATCCTGCGGTCGCCGACCGGGTGGGGTAAGACAGCGGAGGTCGAGCAGCTCTACGAGGATCTTGCCGATGGGCAAGCGCATGGCCGGTTCTGGCCGACTCATCTTGGGAGCGACAGCCGCAAGGTAATGTTTCCGGCGACGGACAGGCCGACGGCCGTTGCGCGGATGCCGTATCTGTGGTTGGGCCTGCGGGGCGACCTGGCTTCGGGCGGACCGCCACGATTCGCCGGGTTCGATGCCTGCGGGCAACTGCAGGCGCTGGCCGAGCCAATTGCGGTCGCAATCGCGGAGGATGAGATGAGCGGTTGTGGCGTGATCGGGCGTGCAGTGTGCTGAAAGCGGCGACGTCGCTGACCGCGGTGACCCTGTTGCCGGTCGGCGACGCGGTACGCACGGCGAAGGAGCTGATCGACATTGCTCGCGAGTTGATCCACACGGTGCCGGTCATGTTCGGACAGCTCGCACGAAAAGGCACGCGGGTCGAGCATGCTTTGCGGGCCGACGCGGGCGCGACGCTGATCAACGATGGCAGCGTTCAGGCACGCGAATACGCCGAAGCCTCCGGACAGATCCTTTCGGCGGTCTCGCACGTGCTGCCGACGGTGGTCGCTGTCGAGGACGCCCAGTCCTTGATGACCACACGGTCGGAATGCTCCGCGCGTGGGCGCGTTCGGAGCTGCCTAGGGGCTTGCTGGTGTTGACGGTGGCGAGTGACCGGCCCGATCCCGGCGTGGAATGGCAACGGTGGATGGGCGAGCTGGAACGGCGCCAGGTGATAGCCGTCCATGACCAGCCACATGCTTCGACCTCCGCGGGCTCGAACGCCCAGGGCGCCAGGCCCATCGCCGCGGTGAACGCCTGCCGGCTGCGTACCTCCAGTTCCCGCTGCCGCGGTGTACCGGCGCCGACCGCACGAGCCGCGACGCAGTAGGTGTGGCTCGCCTTCAGGAACTGCTCGCGGGCGCTGACCCCACGGCCGCGCCGAGCCCGCGCCCCGGCGTCGGCGTGCAGGCGATCCGCGAACGCTGCCAGCACCCCGGCCCGGCTGGCCGGACCGAGCCGACAGATCGTCCGCTCCGCCGCCAGCACCTCACCGATCGACGCACCACCGTAGACCGACGGACCGAGATCGCTCAGCAGTCGTTGATCCAGCCGGTCGGCCACGGCATCGGCGTCGGTCATCCGGGTCTCCTGAACAGTTGGCACGCGAACGGGTCGGTCGGCGCGCACCACCTACTGCACCAAGCGGCGACCGCGCCCGGCATCGGGCGACCGCCCTATTTCTGCGCTCGGACGCCTCGCCGTAGCGACATTCCTCGCCGCCGCTTGTAGCGTCCTGGCTCGGAGGTGTTCGCCCGTGTTGACCACCAGCGCCTCGCAGGCCACGTACAGCGTGCTGCAGCAGCCGGTCATGTGGATGTTCGTCGCGCTCCTGGTCACCTTCCTCGTCACCCGGCTGGTCACCCGCCACATTCGCTCCCGCTCAGCCAGCGGTGACTCCTCCGGGCCGATGCGCAACATCACCTGGACCGACCTCATGACGTGCCTGGCGGCCGTCAAGAACGGCAGCACCGACTGCGAGCAGGGGTTGGCGGCCGAAGTTAAGACTGCCACCTCCCTCCGGCGTGTCGAAGAAGCAAATGTTGCCCTTCGACGGCGCCGGCGGCGACGATCAGAACCGGGCCACCCCGACAGCGTTCGCCGCCTTCTACAAGCAAGCTACCGGGGCCCCGTACGGGAAGGTGCTCTTTGACTCTCTTCCCATCCTCGGCAAGGACGGGACCATCGCCAACGTCCTGGCCGACTCCCCAGCGGCGGGCAAGGTGCAGATGAAGACAGGCAATCGCGTCGCAAGCACGGCAGCCGGCCAGATCATCGTGCTCGGCAACAGCCTCGCCGGCTACATCCAGGCCAAGACCGGCAGGCAGCTTACGTTCATGGTCGGCGTCGCCAACGTCCCAATCGCGACGACCGCCGAGTTCGAGCAAGTTACCGCGGACCAGGCGCAGATGACGGCCGCCATCCAGCAGGCCTTTTGACGCCCCTGCTCCGAGCCGCCGTTCGGACCATTCCAGGTGCCGCACGGTCAGCGCTCGCTGAAGTAGCGTAACGACCCAGCTGTCCGGGCACATCCGCGCCAAGACCGGGACAGGCGTGAACTTTAACGGCGACAAGTTGACACTGCGGTCACAGGCATTGGCCGGCTATGTCGATGCCCCGGGCGGTGAGGTCTTCCCCTTCGCGATCTATCTGACCGACGTTCCGCTCAGCGGAATTAACGATGTCATCAAGGCCGACTCCCTCATTGGGCAGATGGTAGCCCGGCAGGAAGGCGACGTCGTACAGCTGAGTCCATTTCCGGGCAAACTCGATGTACACGCTTCGGAGATGATCGAAGATACGCGCTGCATCCTCGCGAACCCAGCGGTCAGCTTCACGGGATCGCTCACGCTGCCAAGCTGCTTGATCGCGACGGTTGGCTTGCCGTTGAGTGACCCACACGCCCAGGAGGGTGACGTCGCCACCGAGCACCACCGGAATGATCTGGGACAACATCCGTGCCATGACTCCGTTTACTGAACGACGGCGCTTCTGGGCGACAACAAAGGTGAGCCGCTGACCCCCGATAAGCTTCGGCGTCGGGGGAGGGTGCGGCGACCCGGACCGCGTCACGGGTAAGCCCGAACGACGTCCGTGAAGGTGGTCAGCGCCGCATCCCAGGCCGCCGCCGCAGTGATCTCCGGCCGCGCGCAGCACCGGTAAGCCGATGCGGTTGCGGGATCCCGCCGAAACCCTCAACGAGATGGCTGGCTGGGCGAAGGGCAGGCTTAGGCGGCCCTTGCACCGGGCCCGGGCTGCGCTTGCACCTCGCCGCTTGGCACCTCCGCGCCGCACCCGCGGCAGACTGCTGCGGCCGTGACCGGACCCGGGCAGCTCGGGTGTGCGAAGAGCACCGGCGGTTCACCTGGTGCGGCCCACCGGTCTCCCCATTGAGTGAGGGCCACGATGACCGGAGCGAGATCTCGGCCGCTCTCGGTCATCCGGTAACCCGCTGGCTCTGCGCCGCCGCCGGACCCGTCGAGCGCCATGAGTCCCGCCTCCAGGAAGCGTTGTAGTCGCGCCGAGAGGACGTTCGGGGCGACACTCAGGCTCCGTTGAAAGTCGGAGAACCGGGTCATCCCCCGGAAGATCGCGTCCCGCAGAATCAGCAGGCTCCACCGCTCCCCAACCAGCTCGAGAGCCCGCGCCGCCGAGCAGTTCTGACCGTCGTACATCCGACCCAACACACCGACGATGCTAGCCCGCCTACTTGCATCACGCTAGCATTGGCGGCTACTTTACTAGCGTCATGCAAGCATCGGCATCACTGCCGCGGGAAGAAAGGGCAGAACCGCCATGGCAACCGCTACGCCCACCGCCAGCCCGGACCCGAGAAACGAGCAGCGCGACCAGCCTGTCGATATCTACCTGGAGGCCTTCTACACCGGCGACTTCAACCAGGCACGGTCCGTCGTCGCCGAGGACTTCCGGTTCGACGGTCCATTCCTGCAGGTTGCCGGACGGAACGCATTCTTCGCCTCGGCTGAAGGACTTCGGCCGATCGTGCACGGACATAGTCTGCTCCGCCGGTGGGTCGACGGGCCCGAGATCTGCTCGCTCTACGACGTCCAGCTGCAGACGCCGACCGCCACCGGGTCGGTGAGGATGTCCGAGTGGCACACTCTGCGCGCGGGCCTGCTGATCTGCGGGCGGGTCGTGTTCGACACCGCTGCGTTCCGGGCGCTGCTGCCACCGGCACCCGCGGTTGCCCGCAACGCCTGAGCTGTCGGACAGCGACGAGCGGCTCGCCGCTCGCCCGGACGGTCGCCGAAGCAGAAGAGTGCGCCCCCGACTTGGACGCCATGGTTCGGCTATTTGCCGCCGGATCCCTCCTCGCGGACGGCCTATGTCGCCGGGGAGATCGCGCAGAACGACTTCTGGTTCCCCGACATCGAGCTGCCGGTCGGGTTCGGCCAGGCCCGCACCGCTAAGCAACTGCCGGTTCTGACGATGGTGAGCGCGTATTCGCGGATGCTGTTCGCCCGGCTCATCCCGACCCGCTGCGCTGAGGACCTCTACTGCGGTTGGTGGCAGCAGCTGTCCCGGCTCGGCGCGGTGCCGCGGGTGCTGGTCTGGGACGGCGAGGGCGCGGTCGGTGCGTACGCCGGTGGGCGCAACAAGCTCACGGGCCAGTGTCAGGAGTTCCGCGGCACGCTGGGTGGGAAGGTGCTCGTGCTGCGGGCGCGGGATCCGGAAGCGAAAGGGATCATCGAGCGGGCCCACGACTACCTGGATCGGGCGTTCCTGCCCGGGCGCACGTTCACCGGCCCGGACGATTTCAACCGCCAGTTGCAGGCGTGGCTCGACATGGTCAATCAACGCCGTCGACGGGTGTTGGGGTGCGCCCCGGTCGAGCGGGTCGCGGCCGAGAAGGCGGCGATGCTGTCGCTGCCGCCGGTTGCGCCGGCGACCGGGTGGCGGATCTTGGGCCGGCTGCCGCGGGACTTCTACGTCCGGCTGGACGGCAACGACTATTCGGTGCACCCGTCGGTGATCGGCCGCCGGATCGAGGTTCTCGCCGACCTGGACCGGGTCCGCGCCTACTGCGACGGCAACCTCGTGGCCGAGCATGCCCGGGTCTGGGCCAAGCATCAAAGCCTCACCCTGCCCGAGCACGACGCGGCCGCCAAACAGCTGCGACGCGAGCGCATCGCGATCGTGCGCCCGGTCCCCGAACCCGAGGTCGAGATCCGCTGCCTGCACGACTACGACGCCGCGCTCGGCCTCGACGACGTCGACGGGACGGTGGCCTGATGCCTGCCGCCGCGACCAAGACACCGGCCCGCGACACCGTCGCCGAGATCGCCTACCTGACCCGCGCATTGAAGGCACCCACGCTGCGCGACGCGGTGGACCGGCTCGCCCAGCGCGCCCGCAGCGAGAACTGGACGCACGAGGCCGCCGCGGACGGCGCGGCGGTGGCGATCATTCCGGCGGTGAGGGCGACACCGGCAAGGGTCGCGAACAGGAGGGCGGGACGGCGGTACCGAGGCATGGCGGACTCCTCCTTCGCGGGCTACGGGCGACGCTAGACCGGCCTGACCCTGCACACAAGAGCGCGCAATCACCAGGTTTCAATCAACTGCCTGCAGGCTGGTCTTGCGCGGCGAGCGTTGCCGAGCGATCGTCGCGTAAGGAGGCCGCCGTGCCGTTAGTGAAGCCGCTAACACCGGAAGGTTCTACTGGCCTCGCCGGCGGCCGCGGCCGCGCCTTCGTCGCTGTCCGGCCGGGTCGTAGCGTGCGGCCGTCGCAAGGTTCGGCGGCTGCGGGATAGCCGGTCGGCGCTGGTTGGGTGGCGGCAATCCTGCGCGGGGGGCGTCGAGCGCGGCCTCGACGGCGCCGAGGGCGGGGCAGGTCGTCCACCGGCGCCGGCTGAGGCCGCTGGGGGCTGTCGAGGCTGCGTTGCGCGGCTAGGGTACCCGCATGCCTACCGACAGCATCGAGTCAAAAGCGCGCCAGCTGCTCGACGGGCGAATCGCCACCGTCACCGTGCTGGCGACCGCGATGGAAACGCGTCGAAGCACTACGCAGCCCCATCGCGGCAGCCGAACGAGCCGTCCGCGATGCGTGGCAAGCCGCCGCCGTGGCCGGCTGGACCGCCGCCGAACTGCGGAGACTTGGGTTCAGCAAACCGTCCGGCGTACGCGGCGCGGCAGCCCCGCAGCCGACGCGCCGCCGCCGGACAAAGCGATCTACAGAGCGGCCCACTGCGAGCGACACTCCGGCGGTCGCGTGACCGGCCGCCGGTCACCAGATCAGCATCGGTAGTCGCGGCTGCGCGGCGCTGCAATGACTCCGGGCGTAGCGGGACCGTACGTTTCACGCCGCGAGTGACGCTGGCGACCACCCTCACCTATCGCGAGGTGCGTAGAAGTTGATCTCGTTCCAACCGTCACCTGCCGTCGTGCCGATCCGTTGCACGATGAAGACGCCGATGGGAGTCTCGCGATGGCCGAGCGGCTGTACCGCATTGTGGTGGAGCCGCGACTGCACCCGGCCATCCGCGAGGAGGCCTTTGGTGGTCTTTCCTGCCGCGACGGCTCGGCCGGTACCGAACTGATCGGGTGGATGGATCAGTCCGCGCTGTTCGGGTACCTGCACCGGATCGAGTGGCTCGCGCTGGTGCTCGTTGAGGTAGGCCGCCTCGATGACTCCGCCGGCGCCGACGAGGCCGCCGCGCCGGAGCCGGGTTGAGCGGCGTCGCGGGAGGACGCGGCGTGGTGGACGGTGTGCACGGCCACGATCGCGGCGGCGTGCCGCAGCGGGTGCTTGTTGTTACAGCCTGGCGGGCAGCGTCACGACTGCGGCGTAGATCTCGGAGTCTTTGTGGTTCTCGATGGCGCTGCCCCAGCTGAGGGCCAGTCGGATCTGCGGGCCGGAGGAGAGCAGCGAGATGCCGAAGGTGTCGCCCGGCCAGATCGTCGTGCTGCCGTATTGGTTGGAGACCTGGATGGTCGGGGCCAGCCAGCCCCGGCTGGTGGAGTAGGGGCGCAGGTAGGTGGCGTATCCCAGCGGGGAGGCATCGGTCTGCCAGGCCACGTAGGCGATGCCGCGGGTTCCGCCGACCACTTCGACGATGTGCACCGCGTTGCCGTCACCAGCGGGGGTCACCCGCGCCGGCGCGGACCACGCCTTGCCGTGGTCGGTGGAGAAGCTGAGCCAGCCGATGTCGCCGTGCGCGGTCTGGGTGTCCCAGGTGGCGTACAGGATGCCGGCGGAGTCCATGGCGATGTCGCCGTCGATCCACCACTCCTGCAGCGACAACGTGCCGACTCGAGACCCGATCTCGTGCAGCGGGGTCCACTTCTTGCCGCCGTCGGTGGAGGCGGTGAAGTACTCGTGGCCTGGTTGCACGGTGTAGGTGATCGGGTTGCTGATCGGGTGGTTGAGCACCAGCGCGTCGATCTGACCGTTCGGCTGGACCAGCAGCGGGGCGCTGTAGCCGCCGCCGGCGGGGAAGTTGGGTTCCATCGGGGTGATCGATCCCCACGTCTTGCCGCCGTCGGTCGACTTCTGCACGACCGCGGTCGCGTCGACCGCCGCGTAGGCGCAGCTGCCGGTGGGGCTGCACTGGAATTTGACGGCCGCGGCCGTGGGCCCGTAATCCCAGGTCACATAGACATCGCCGTTGCCGGCCACGGCGATGAAGTCCCGGTCGCCCCAGTTGCCCTTGAACGGCGGGATCAGCGAGGACACCTGCGGGAAACTCGCCCCGTGATCGAAGGAGGCGTCCACCACCGGGTAGCCGTAATCGTTCGCGTAGCGCAGGAACGAAACGTAGACGGTGCCGTTGGGTGCCACCGCGACGGCCGGGTCGTCACTGTGCGAGGAACCAGGTAGCAGCATCGACCCGCCAAAATGCCGCCCGCCGTCGGTGGAGCGGGCAAAGCCGATTCCGCCGCAGCCGATCCAAGCCTCGTACACGTACTGGCCGGTGCGGCTGACGCCTTGTTCAACCTCGGCGTTCTGCCCGGCGCACCGGCTAACCTGCAGGACCGGGCTCACCCCGCCCGAAGCCGGCACACTGCGCTCGCCCGCAGCCCCTACCGCCGCCGGCGCCCCAAGGGCCACCACGGCGATCACCGTGCCGAGGACCGCGGCGGCGGCGACCACGCGCCGGCCTCGCCACCCTCGCCGCCTCGAGCCGGTCCCGATCGCCTTCCCGAACATGGCGCCCACCGCCCTCACGCCGGTGACTGGATACGACTCACACCCTTGCCCCCGCCGATCCGATACGTCAAGGCAGTTCGGCGCGGACGGTCCGGTGGCGGCACGCGGAAGTGAGTCGGTTCTTGGTGACCGCGTCGGCGTGCGGCGGGCGCGCCGTCGGTGGATCTCAGGCGCCAGCAATGGGGGGACCAGACGTTACGAGTTAGAGGCCGAGTCTGGTGACGACGTTGTCGTCGAGCGGATTGGACAGGCGGACGTAGCCGTCGACGGTGGCGTGGGAGCGCCATCGGCCTTGGCGCATGATCTGCCGGTTGGGGGCGCCGGCGCGGGCCGCGGTGGTGGCGAAGCCGGCGCGCAGCGAGTGGCCGCTGTAGTGGCTGGTGGGCAGGCCGGCGCGGGCGGCGTAGCGGCGCAGCAGGTGGTGCAGGCGGCGCCGGACATGGCGGCGGCGAGGTGCCCTTGCCGGTTGATCGGGCGGAACAGCGGCCCGGGCGGGTGATCGGCCAGCCGGGCGGCCTGGTTGTGGTCGCGGTGGCGTCGTTCGGCGACGGCCTCGTCGCCGGCGCGGGGTTCGAGTAGGGCGCGCACGGCGGGGGTGCCGCCGCCGGCGTGGCGGTCGAGGACTTCCAGCCAGGCGAGGTAGGCGCGGACCGGGCAGGTCAGTGGGTGCGAGCCGAACGGCAGCGCGATCACCGCGCCGCGCCCGGCCTGGTCGGTCTTGGACGCGGTGAGGGTGATGTGCAGCCCGTCGGCGGGGTGGTAGGCGACATCGGCGATGTCCAGCGCGCAGGCTTCGCTGCGGCGCAGCGCGCCGGCGAAGCCGAACAGCAGCAGGCAGCGGTCGCGGCGGCGGGCCGGGCCGCCGGGCCAGCCCGGGGCGGGGCGGGCGGCGAGCATGGTGCGCAGCCCGGTCAGCTCGACCGGCCGGGCCCGGACCGGTGGGGTGCGGCGGTGGCGCGGCGGATGCCGGCCAGGGTCTGGCGGACCAGCGCGTCGCGCGGGGAGGGTGCGTGGCGGGCGGTGTGCACGGCCACGATCGCCGCGGCGTGCTGCTCCAGGGTGGCCGGCGTGTACCGCCAGCGGGGCGGCTCGTCGGGCGTGCGGGCCGGGTGCAGGGTGGCGGCCGCGGCGGCCTGAGCTCTCTCCGCCAGCCTTCTGGGATGTGGCGGTGTTGTGCTCACGAGCTGGCGTGGCTCGCGGCTGCGGCTGGCGGGCGGTTACCGCGTTTGTCGACCGGAACGCCTGATCAGGGAGCGGAGGGATGGGTCATGTCGGCGGCTGGGCCGAGCGACGACAACGGTGCTGGGCCTGGGTCCAACGGCTTGGTCACGACGGCGCCCGGCCGGGCACTCATTAGCACGAATGCTAGGACGACTAGGGCGGCCAGTACCAGCAGGGGGAGCGCCGAGCTGATTCCGGCGATGAATGCTCCGCCGCTTACTCCGACGACCTCGCCGAGGACGAGTAGTGCGGCGTTGTTGCCCATCACGGTTCCTTGCCGCTCGGCCGGTGCGGCTGCGGACAGCACTGCGGCGACGGCGGCTAGGGAGATGGCAAGCACGACGCAGGCTAGTGCGGCGATGGTGACTGCGACGGCGAGCGATCCGGCCATCCCAACCGCAGCTGGGATCACCGTTGCGACCATCGTGGCGGCCCCGACCGCGAGGCAGCCCATGGCGAGCGTGCGCATGCTCATCCGGCGAGACAGCCGCGGGGTGAGGATGAAGTTGGCGAACCCGGCGCCGACGGCCAGTACCGAGTAGCAGGCGGTGACCTTGCCGACGCTGAGGTGCCACTCGTCGACCAGGTAGATGGTGATGACCCGTCCGAAGCCCATCACCGCGGCATAGGCGAGGAAGTTCGCGATGTATTGCCGGCGCAGCATCGCGTCGGTGACCACTTCGTTCAGTCCCGATAGTGAGCGCATCAGCGGCGCGGGTCGGCGGCTGTGGGCCGGTAGCGTCTCGGTGAACGAGAACTGTAACCAGATGAGGACGGCGATCAGCGTGCCGAGGACGACCCAGAATGGCAGGGCGTATCCATAGGCTGCCGCGAGTGCCCCGCCAGCGAGCGGACCGACGGCATAGGAGACGCTGGTTACCGCGTAGACAAGGGCGATGTATTTCGGTCGCGCGTTCTCCGTGGTGACGTCGGCAATGGCGCTCATCGCCAGCGCGGTGTTGCCCTCCACCAGGCCGCACAACACCAAGAACGGAGCGAGCAGCAGCAGCTGCCGGAGCTCGAGCGCGACGCTGATGCCGATGTAGCAAGCGACGGTCGCGACGCTGGAGGCGAGCAGCACGGGTCGCCGACCGAAGCGGTCGGACAGCGCCCCGAGGACCGAATTCCCCAGGAACTGACCCAACGGATAGAGGATGAGCAATCCACCGAGGATCGTGGTGCGGCGGGCCAGGGAATCGTCGACGGGCAGATAGCCGGCCGAACGGGACATCAGCATGGGTACGAACAGCGTGGCCATCATGGCGTAGCCGAGATAGCTCGCGCCGACGGCCGGAAACAGCGGCGCCACGCGCCGGCCTGGCGAGGTCGGTGCGGACTCGGGCGATGTCATCGCTGGCTCCCTCCGGTCCGCTTCGGTTCGCGGCGCCCCGACATTTAGCGGGCCGCCGCGGTGCCGTGCCCGGCCGGGTACGGCATGGCGCGGGCGTCAGCGAGACGCGAGCCCCGTCGCGGTCAGCGCACGCTGCAATGATTCTGCGCTGACGTCCGTGGTGCGGTATCCGACGTAGCCGTCGGGGCGGATAACGTACGCGGCCTGCGCGAGCGGTGCCGTCCCATAGGCCGCGGCGAACCGTTGCTGGGCATCGGTGAACCGCAGCCCCGCCGCATCCGCCTGCGGCTGGATCAGATAGCAGCGAACGTCCGCGCCGACGATCGCTATGACGTCATCGGGCCTGAGCGCTCCGTTCGCGGACCAGAGCAGCACCGTGTGGCCGGGATGGCGGAAAAGCTCAGCCAACCGGATCGGCTGGCTGACGGTGGCTTGCCGCAGGCCGGCGACGTCGGGCGCTCGCTGCCCGGGCTGTGGTCCACCAGCGAACTGCTCGCCGCCAGCCTGCCCAACGAAACGGCTGTCGGGATATCCGACGAGCAGCTGCGCCTCGCGCAGCAGCATCGCCTCCAGCCCCTCCGCGTCGGTGCCAAATCCCGTCCGAGCGTGGCTGACCGTGCGTCCCACAACCTCGGCGCCGACCGGATGACGTTCGCCGTGGTAGCTGTCCAGCAGCCCGTCGGCCGCGCGACCGAACACCGCAAGCGCCAGCTTCCACGCGAGATTGATGGCGTCCTGGATGCCGGTGTTCATTCCCTGAGCGCCGGTGGGCGGATGAATGTGCGCGGCGTCGCCGGCCAGGAACATCCGTCCCAGGCTGTACCGCTCGGCGAGGCGATGACTGATCCGAAACAGCGACGACCAGCGCAGCGTCGACGCCATTGTCGGCTGCGGAGCCAGCCTATCCAGCACCCCCTGGATGTGGCGCAATTCGGGTCTCCGGCCGGATTGCAGACCATGCGCGACGCTGTCACCGGATGCCTCCGGCTCAGCAAGTTCCGGATCGACAAGTGACGAAATCCGGTACCGGCGCTCGCCAGGCAACGGGATACAGACCATCAGGTCGTCAACCGGCCCGCCGCCGGTGTTGGTGGCGCGGATGCCATATCCAGCCGGCATCTCCCAGTCCACCTCCACGTCGGCGAGCATGTACTGCTCGGCGAACGCATCGCCGGTGAACCCGATACCGAGACTCCTGCGCACGGCACTGTGCGCACCGTCGCAACCCACCACGTACCGCGCCGCGACGGTCCAGGACTGTCCGCGATCATCGCCGAGCCGACAGCGCACGCAGTCCGCGGCCTCCTCAGCGCCGAGGAACGCCACGCCACGCAGCACGGTGACACCGTGTCCGGCCAGCGCCTCGGTGAGCACGCGCTCGGTTTCGTACTGCGGCAATGCGACGAACTGATAGCACACCTCCTCCGGCAGCACGAGGTCAAGCTGGTTGACCAGCACGCCGTCGCGGTACAGCAGCTGCCCGCGCAGCGGCGTGCACGCATCCAGTGCCGCACGCACGATGCCGGCGGCATCCCACAGCTCAAGGGTGCGCGGCTGGATACCCACCGCTTTGGCGTACCTCGCCGGCTCCACCAGCCGGTCGACGATAACAACGTCCACCCCGCGTCGTCGCAGCTCCAGCGCGGCGGTAAGGCCCACCGGTCCCGCTCCGACCACCAACACGTCAGTCCCGGAAAAACTCATCCGGGCTCCTTCCTAGCTGGGTGGCACAGCGTACCGGCCGTGCGCGCGAGATGAACAGCGGCCGGAACCGTCGCCCCGGCGCGCGCCGGCACGGGCGGTCGAAATGCAGTAGTTACACCACCCATCGCCCCGCTCTGCCTCGCCAAACCGGCCCTCTCTGGCCCTTCCGAAACACGGGAGGAGCACCCGGGAAGGCCGGAAAGACGAAGCAGAGCGGGGATCGGGCAGCCCTGCGTTCGACACCGAGACAGCACCCAACGAACTGACCATGTCCTTCTCGGCCAGGGTGTAGTCGGCGCTCACGCTGCTGGTGTTGCTGAACGAGTCACCGACCTGGTGCTTGGGGCCGGCGAACTTCGTTTCACTGGTGGCGTCGAAACTGCAGCTGGCGTAGGCGACCGGATCGGTGCACAGCCACTTCAGTGCGTCGGCCTCCTGCTGGGGGTTCGAGCCGTCGGACCCGGAGCGGCTAGCCCCGTGTCTCCGCGAGCCGGTCGCGCACTTCGAGGGTGACCTTGAGTGCCGGAAGCGCGCTGGCGGGCTCGATGAGGTTCTCGGTTTGGCCGGTGAGGCAGGCCAGCACGTGGTCGATCATCGCTGCGTAGGGGTCGGCGGTGGGTAGTTCGATGTCCCGTTCTGCGTCGCTGGTGTATTCGGTCAGGGTGGCGGGGCCTTGTCCGGTGAACCCGGCGCGCATCGCGTATTCCAGGACCGCGTCGGTGAAGGTGGCCCGCCAGCCGCCGCGCATCCCGTAGGGCTGGGGCATCAGCGCCGAGCTGGCGCAGCGGGCGAGCGCGTGCGGGTAGCCGAGGGTGACGGTGGCGGCCGACCCGGGCCCGGCCGGGTTGCTGACACCGTGGACGTGGACGGTGTCGGGTCGGCCGAGCACGCCGGTGACCAGGTCGAAGTCGACGTGCATCATGTCCAGCGCGAGGCTGTCCACGGCCAGGTCGTACCCGGGCCAGAGCAGCGCGGTGCGGCCCTCGATCTCCAGCTCCAGCAGCTGCCCGTGCCGCTGCTCGGTCACCGCCTGCCGCAGCTGCTGGTGAGCCGGGCTGAACCGGGTGAACATGTCCACGAACGCGCGCCGCCCGGTGCCGCGCTGCACCTCGAGGATCCGGTTCGCGTCCTGGATGCTGTCGGCGAGCGGCAGCTCGATGAGCACGTCGTGGCCGGCGTGCATGGCGCGCACCGCCACCTCGGCGTGCAGCCGGGTAGGCAGGCAGATGTCCACGAGATCCACCGACGCATCGCTGATCGCGGCGTCCAGGTCAGTGGTCGCGGCGAACCCGAACTGATCACTGATCGTGGCCAGCTTGTCCGGCGTTCGACCGAACACCACGACCTCATCGACGTCCGCGCGCTGCGCGTAGACGCCGGCATGCGCCTGCCCGAACCCGGTGCCCAGCAGCGCGATCTTCATGGTGGCCGCCTCCCCTCTCACCGCGCCCGGCCCGAGCCGCTCCCGCCAATATGTGATGCCCGGACGGGCTCGACGGCATCACGCTAGGCGCGGGTTACGACAACGGATTGGTCGATGACGACGCGCGGGATGCCGACACCTCGGTGCGGTCCTGGACTTCTGCGGTCCGGCCGTGCGTCACCTCCGCGCCCAGTCATTGAGGAAACGTGCTCGCGGTTGTCGTCGTGCTGCTTGTGCGCTCGCCGGCGGGGTGGCCCGCGCGCGCCTGCGGTGGGTGTTCTCGCGGGTCGAAGGTGTTCTGGCTGACCCAGATCGTCGCCTCGAGGCCGTCCATCGGCCGGGACCAGTCGCGGACCAGCACGGGGGCGATGTGGCGGTGGTGCAGGATGACGGTGCCGCCACGGCGGCCGCGGATGCTGAACCACAGGGCGCTGCGTTCCTGACGTTCAATGCTGTTCGGCCTGGTCGTGGCCGGGCGGATCGCGCCGTGCTCGCGGGTCTGCAGGAACGTGGTGTGCGCCCGGCTGGGCGGCTGCCGGCTGTCGTACTTGATCCAGTGCGCGATCGCGTCACCATTGTCGGGCGGCTGGTAGTCCGGTCGGCCGAGCCGCGCGCCGATCTCGCGGAGGAGCCGCTGCCGTTGATCGTAATCGCCGGCAGCGCGCTGGCGCCAGGCGGGATCGGCGATCAGACCGGCGATTGTGACGGCGTCCGGGTAAACCGCGGCGAAGATTCGAGACGCGGTGAACCGGTGGTGCTCCGCGCCGTACGCGATGAGCGCCGCGGTGCGGCTGTTCCACCGGTGCGCTGCGGGGAGGCTGATCGGCTCCCAGACCTCACGCGCTGGCATCCCGTGCAGTGCGGACAGACGGGTCAGGTAGGAGGCGACGGTCTCGTAGTGGGCGGGAGCGGCCGGAATCGGCAGCCGAGCCAGCATCAGCTCGCGACCCGCTTGCCGCGACGCGAACTGTGCCTCGGGTCGGCGCGTTCGGCGGCGTAGCCGACCGGGACGATGTCGAGCAGGTCGCGGGTGATGGCTTCGCTGCGGTCCTCGATCGCCAGCATCCCGACCATGCCGGTCAGCACCGTACGGCGGGGAAGGCCCCGGGGCAGCACGCCGGCGCGGGCCTCGACGTGGATCTGGGCGAAACCCGGCGGCGCGCAGCAGCCGAGCGTCCAGGCGGTCCGCACCGCGCCGAGTCCCCCGCCGGCTCGCTACCACACTCATCGGTAGCGCACTACCACCCGGACGGGATTCGTGGGTGCCGCTCACGGCGACTTATCGATAGTGGTTGTGCGACCCTGGATCCCTCACCGACACGCCGCTCGAAACGCTAAGCTACGAGACTGCCCGACTCAGGGTGGCGCGCCCGGGCCGAGTCTGCCCGGCCGGCTGCGCAGCCCGCTGTGCGGCATGGGCCAGCCGGCCGGGCGCCCGCCCGCCGCCACGGAGCCGCGGATGATCGCCCGGCCGCTGCAGCGCCCACATCACGACCACCCACTCCGACGCCAGCAACCGGCACACCGGCCCGGAACTTTGCGGTTTCCGCTCAGCGGCATCCGCCCGGCCAGCCATCCACGCCGTGATGATCGAGAGCCAGTTCCAGGCCAGCACCCGCGGCATGAACAGCTAGTGTAGTGTCGCGCAAATAAGCGGCGGTTGGGTGGTAGGGTGGGTTATGCGCCCAGCGAGCCCGCCGTTGCCGATGGCCGACGCTCAGCGGGAGGTGCTGGAAAGGTTGGCCAGATCGCGTACCGCGCCGGTGCGGGAGGTGACCCGGGCCAAGGCGTTGCTGCTGGCTGGCGACGGTGTTGCCAATACTGCGATCGCGGCGCGGCTTTGTGTGTCGCCGTCGAGTGTGGTGGCGTGGCGGAGGCAGTTCGCGGAGCGGGGGCTGAGTCGGTTTGGGCGGGTGGCGAAGGGTCGGGGCCGTAAGCCGTCGATCCGGCAGGAGCAGATCGAGCAGGTCGTGCGTTTGACGCTGGGTGAGAAGCCGCCGGGGGCCACGCACTGGTCGACGCGCACGATGGCGGCTCGGGCCGGGGTCAGCAAGGACACCGTGGCCCGGGTCTGGGCCGCGCGCGGGCTCAGGCCGCACCGGATCAAGACGTTCAAGATCTCCACCGACCCGAGGTTCGAGCAGAAGCTCGTCGATGTGGTGGGGCTGTACCTGAACCCGCCCGAGCTCGCGGTGGTGCTGTGTATGGATGAGAAGTCCTCGATTCAGGCGCTGGACCGTAGCCAGCCCTCGTTGCCGATGAACAAAGGCCGGGCCGGCACGCTGACCCACGACTACAAGCGCCATGGCACCACCACGCTGTTCGCCGCGCTGGACGTGCTCACCGGCAAGGTGATCGGCGACTGCCTGCCCCGGCACCGGCACGTGGAATTCCTCAAGTTCTTGCGCAAGCTCGACCGCGAAGTACCCAAGCCGTTGGACGTGCACGTGATCTGTGACAACTACGCCACCCACAAGCACCCGAGCGTGACGGCCTGGCTGGCCAAACATCCGCGCTTCCAGCTGCACTTCACCCCGACCTCCTCCTCATGGCTGAACATGGCCGAACGCTGGTTCCGCGACCTGACCGGCAAGGCGCTGCGCCGCGGCGTGTTGCACTCGGTGCCCGAGCTGATCGCCGCCATCGAGGACTACCTGAAGACCAACAACGACAACCCAAAACCGTTCATCTGGACCGCCACCGCCGAGCAGATCCTCGCCAAGATCGAACGTGGCCGCGTCACCCTCGAACGAATCACCGCCTAAAACCGAGACGGAGCACTAGATCCCGGACCGGCCTACTTGCAGCTGCCGGTGCTCGATCGACGCCCGGCGCGGCTGCGCCTGCCACGCCGCCTCCCGCCGCGCGCCGCCCCATGCGGCTCGAGCATCCGGTCATTGATCGGGAACTTCTTGTGTCCTCAACGCGGCCGTGTGGGGAAACATGAACGACCTTGCGGTCCACCTTCGAGGCGTACACCTACCAGCAACACGCGCAAGGTGTAGGTGATCGGGTAACCGCCGCGCGGCAGACTCGACGTCCGCGAGATCGAAGACGTCGGCGAGACCGCGCTCGGCTACCTCCCTATCTGGAAAACCCGTGTGCTACCTCCGGCCAAGTCGATCGGCGGAACCGGCGCCTCATCGCCCATCGTCGTTCGCTCGGGCAGCTCGTCGCGGGCCGGCCATCGGTGCGCAAGCGATCCCCTGCGGGCGTTCGCCTTCAGTGGTTGCGGGCGGGCGCGGGGCACGACCTGGATAGTGTCGCCGACCGGGCGCAGTGGGGAGCTGGATGCGTCGTTGACGAGTTGGCCGTTGACGGCGAATTCGGTGGAGCCTCCGCCGTCGAGGTTCATCGCGTCCACGGCCCCGAGCGAGCGCATCAGCGCGGCTTCTTCGGTGAGGGTCAGGCCTTCGCTCACACCGGGCACGCCGTCGGCGGTGACGAGGATGAGGCGCCCGCGGGCGTCGATACCGGCGAGGGTGCGCGCGTGCCGGTAGGCGGAGAAGGTGTAGTCGTTGAGGTCGCGGGGGTCTAGCACGCCTTCGTCGACGGCATCGATTGCATTGTGTCCGTCACGGAGCAGCATCGGGCCGGCGCTCGCGATTGAGGCCGTCGGCGTCAACGGCACCCGCGCGCCGGTGCTGGTGCGGATCTGCTCATCGATCGCGAGCAGGCCGCCGGCGTGGACGTTCCTGCTGAGCCAGGCGGCCTGGGCGCCGATGGCCTGGATCGCGGAGTCGCCGCGGGGCAGAGTGCCGCCGACCGCGCCGAGGGACACGACCCGGTCGTGGCAGTCGAGGACGGCCTGGATAGCGGTGGCAGATGTCGCGGTTGGCAGCGGCGCACCAAATTGGGCGGTGAACAGCACGAGGTCATTAGGTCCCGTGCACACGGTGTTCTGGCGTGGCGCGCTGGTCGGGGTGAAGCCAGCCACGCCACAGTCTTCCGCGCTGCCCGGCAGCCGGTTGATGCCGAGGATGCGGGTCGAACGGTGCCCCGCGCTCAGGATGGCCATAGTGGTGAGGTTCTCGATGCTTGCAGGCTCGTGGTCGTCAAGAACCAGCGCGGCACGGTCGCCGTCGGCGAGGGATTCCAGCTGCCCGTGATAGGCGCTCACCCCGGTGTTGACACCGTTGACCGCGGCCAGTTGGGCGTTGATGGTGAAAAACCCGCCATTGGTGGCGGCCAGCGAGCCGAGCGCGGCTGATGCGGCGGGCACGGTCTGTTTGCTGGCGATCGCCGAGCCGTGATCAGCGATGACCTGCCCGGCGAACTGGTGCGGGTCGACGATCACGGCGTGCAGCAGCTCGGCATCGGGCGCGGGTTGGGCGTCGAAGCCGGTCCACTCGACCAGCGGCGAGAATCCGGCGGCGGTCAGCGCTGCGGCCTCGGTCTGCGCCTGGGCCTGGCTCGCGAAGTCCCCGACCCGAACCCGAACACCCATCACACCGTGCGGGTCGTCGGTGTAATCCGGCCACCGCAGCACGGTCGCGGCGGCCACGAAGCCGTGTGCGGTCAAGGCCACCTCGGTACGCGCAGCCCACGTCGCGCTGCCGGCCTCGGCGAGCTCGGCGCCTCCGGTGAACGGGCTGGTGGTCGGCGCCTGGATCGTGTCGGTCCAGTAGGGACGCGGCTTCGCGTCGCGGTAGGACCCGCTCAGCAGCGTGACACCCCGCACCGGCGAGGTAGCCGTCCAACTGATCCGGTAGACGAACCCGACCGAGTCACCCGACCGAACAGGCCCGCGCCCCGGCCCACCGCCCGCAGTGGCGCCGGCCGGAGACGCGGTCACCGCAGCCAGCGCAGCCAGACAGGCAACGCCGCCGCTCAACCACAGCGCATGCCGCTTTCGAACAATACAAGCGGCGTGAATCGCCCCAACAGCCTCGGTAACGGCGCTCGACCGACCACCCGAACGAAACATGCCATAGATCCTTCCCATCGCTCGGATTCGGTATGGACCTACCCGCTGGGTATACCAGCTCCCGACCGTGCCGTGAACGGTTTCGGTGCCCTCTGCCGTACGCTTTGAGCAACCAAACCGGCCGGTGACCGAATGTCACGCTGATCGCAGCCGGTGCGTGTCCGACGATGCCCTCCTGCATGCCCCCTCGGCGCGGCAGAGACCCGGCCGCGGCGAACAGTCCACCCCCGCCGGCCGCGATGCCCAGCACACACCGACGATCACGGCGGGGCGCCGTCACGTGGGTGGCCCCCGCGATGCCACCCAAGTTTCGCACACCCGCAACCCGTCACTGTTCGTGACCAGAGGGCGGCCTCTGATCCGCACCGCCAGCGGCGAAGTCGGTAACTTTCACAACTCGCAATTCGGCGCCGCAACGACGGCGGCCGTTGATCACCGGATCGGTCCGCAGACGCCGAGAGTCGTACGTTCGATATGCCCGCTCACTGCCAGATTCGCGCGCGGCCTCGCGCTCTGCGACCGGCGGCGGGGCCCGAGATCACGAAGATCCTCGTCCGCGGATCATGATCAGGCGAGCGCCGTCCGTATAGCCGACCCTCACCGGGCACTTTCTCGGGCTGCGAATACGGGCTTACGCCCACCCACAGGGGATTGAGCCTCCGCTCCCGTGCGTCCGTGCCCGCTGGCGGTTCCCCATTGCGACGGTGGTTCGCCGGTGAGGTGCCTCTTGGGGACGAACCAACCTTCTTCGTCGCTCAGCGGTCTCGGCGGCCGTGACGGGCGTCTGCGGCTCGTTCTTATCCGGTGGCGATCCGCCAGGTCAGCATCGCTGGCATCGCACGACGTTCTCCTTATGTTTCAAGCCCATTACATTTTGGCAGCCGCACCGCCGGCCGATCCAGGGACGGCCAAAATGACGCGGTACGGCAGAGCTCGCAACTGGTCCGCCGTAGCTGCAACGCCAGACATCCGTAAACGTTGCTCGAACCTTTGCCACTCATGCATCTCGCCTGTGGTCTCGGCATCGTCGGGTAGGACCACGTTGTAGACATTGCGCACGGCGTGGTCGAGTGAAATCTCATCGATCCGCGCCGTCGTTGTCCATCCCCGGCCGTCCAGCAGTGTCACTTCACGCCCGTCGTCCAGCAGCGCGAACTCACGCACTTCGCACGATGTCCCACCGTTTGGGTCGGCCTTGAGCTCCCCGCAGGCTCCTAGGCTCACTACGGTTGCCGGCCTAGCATTCACAGGGCCTTACCCAACCCAGCGGCGGCGACAGCTCGACGGCAGCCTTCCCAATTCGGGGATACCGACGTTGTCATAACCATAGACGGTTACGGGTGGGCGCAAACCAAATTCTGCGCGGGGGTGTAGGCGGAGGCTCCGGTTCCAGGGCTCTTGATGACAACCAAGCTGCGCCACGCCGCGGTGCCGTAGGGTGGAGGAATCGTGCATGCTTGGCGAGCGACAGCGCGGTTGGCGCTGCCTCCACCTGGCCACACGTACGCGGTCCCGGTATTTTGCCAATGCCAGGTCTTGTCCGAGAAATACTCGTAGAGATAGATCGTCACCGTCGTCTTCTGATTGGGGCAACTTCCCTGGTACCACCAGCCGTGAGCCGAGACATCCCCACCGGACAGGTGCGCGTGATCACCATCGACGTATGGCGTGCAGGTAGCCGGTATCGCGGGAACGCGAGCGCTGATTGGGGGAGCTGGCAACACTGTGCTCCCCCCTGGATATGGTGCTGGATGCGGCGACGCGGGGACGCTTGAAGCAGCGAATGCGCTCCCGCTGAGACCAGTGAACGTCAAGATCGCAACAGTGGCGGCGATGAGCGCTGGACGCGACCGGGGAAACCTCATGTCAGGATCCCAGACCTATATCCAGCTTGTGTCAAGGGTCACACGGAGCGTGACAGCCTCCGCATCCCAGCCCAGTCACGCACAGCTCGAGGTCTCGATCAAGGATCGTCTACGGGACGGCGTGATCGTGACAAACGGCATCGGCTCAGGGTGGCGACGTCCACGAAACGGTATCGCCGCGTGCTGCCTGGGTGTCGACGCGGTTCGTATCGTTCCGGTATGGCATCCCCCGCGCCGAGCGTGCATGAGCAGATCGCTCGCGGGCTGCGCGGGCATCCGGCGAAGAAGGGGCTGGGCTTCAACCTGCTGGTCACGGCGGTGGAGGTCGCTGGCAGTATCGCGTTGTTCCACCTTGCCCGGCGGATGGGCGCCAGCGACGTGGTCGCTTACCTGGTGGGCAGTATCGCCCCGGTCCTCGGCGGGATGCTGGTGTGGGCGCGGGCGCGTAAGTTCAGCGGTGCCTCGGCGGCGATCTTCGCGTTCACCGCGGTGTCCGCACTGATTGCCCTGATCGGCAGCACCAGCCCGAAGGTGCTGCTTTACAAGGACTGCGCGACCACGGCGCTGATCGGCCTGCTGTTCTTGGCCTCGTGCGTCGTGGCCCGCAAACCGATCGTGTTCTACTTCGCGCAGCGCTACGGCACCGACGGTAGCCACGACGGAATGGCCGTCTTCGACGCGATGTGGGACGCCTACCCCGACTTCCGCCGCGGGATGTACGTGACCGGCTACCTGTGGGCGGCGCTGTTCCTGATCCAGGCCGCCGGAACCGCACTGATCATTCGGCAGAGCAGCTACTCGACCGGCTACACCTACGACCAGATCCTGCCCTTCGCCGCGACCGGGCTGGGCATCCTCGGCTCCGTCGCGATCGGCCGCTACTACGCCGGGCGAGGCAAGGCCCGCGCGAGAGCCAACACGCCCGGGTAGCCGACGACCGTGTCGCAGCGCAGCGGTTGAGCGCCCAGATCATCGACGGCGGAGCTGCCCGAAAGCGGATCCGGTGCGGCTATGTGCCTGGCCGGCGCATACCGGAAGATGACGCTCGTGACAGCACCAAAGTGCGCGTGTACAGGCTGCGGCGCGCTCGTGGCGGACATCAACGGTCCGGTGCACACGTACGTGCCGAGCGCGCCGGGTTGCTGGCGGGTTTTCGGCGAGGTGCAGGCCGAGGAGGCGGCGCGGTTCGGTTACCCGCCCGCGCACCGGATTGTGGTCGACGCTTACATGGCCCAGCATCCCGGTGACGGCAATGACCGCCGGGATCGTCAGTCTGTGTTCGTCCACCTGTTGGGGTTGTGCGCCGTACTGGAACACCGAGTGCCGCCGCCGCGGGTCACCCGACTGCTCGGGGCGGTGGTGGTTAGCCGTGCCGATTTCCCGCTGCTGCGACGCAGCGACCGCGGTGAGCTGACGGTGCTGCATATGACCGGAGCCGCCGACCTGGCGGACTACGACCAGCGCGCCCGGGCATGGGCGCGGGTGGTCTGGCACAGCTGGTCGGGCGAGCATCCTCAGCTCAACGCCGCGCTCGACGGGGCCTGGACTGCAGCGTCCAGCGGTCGCCGCTGACCGATCCGCTTGCGGCACATGCCGCCGCCACCGACGGGACGCGGTGAGGGTCGGCGACTGCCAAGACCACCCGCTCGGCGCGCTGACCGCTCCAACGTGCATAAAGCATGCGGTCGGCCCGTGTCCTCGATGTTCCCGGTCATGCCGCGAACCGTGAGCATCGTCGACGCGCGGGCCGGTGCCACCGAGCTGCCCGGGATCCGCCCGCAAACGCGGCAGATTCGCTCACGCAACGTATTTCCGGTTCTGACGGTGAGCGGACGGTGTCGGCCACCGTTATCGGACAGTCGCGATGCATTCCGCCGCCGAGTTCGTAACGCCACCGGTGCAGCGCCGTGGTGCATCGAGGCTATCCGGGATGCGGCTGGTTAGACGCAGGTTCGTTAGAACTGCTCGCCGGTCCGGCAGTCCTCGGCGACCGGTGGACGATGCTGATCGTCCGCAACGCGCTGGGGATGGGTCAGACCCGCTTCGACGAGTTCCTAGACCAGCTGGGCCTGGCCCGCAACGTGCTTGCTGGCGGACCGGCTGGCCCGGCTCACCGACGAGGGCATCCTGGAGCGGCGCAAGTACCAGAACCGCCCGGCCCGCTACGAGTACCTGGTGACCGTGAAGGGCCGGGCGCTGTGGCCCGTGCTGGCCGCGCTGGTCGAGTGGGGTGACCGGTACTACGCCCCGAACGGCGCCCCCCGGGTACTGATCCACGCCGGCTGTGGCGGCGACCTGCGCCCCCAGCTCGTCTGTGCCGACTGTGACGCCGTCGTCGACAACGACCAGATCAGCACCCGCCCGGCCCCGGCGCCCGCCGCCCCACCGCGCCCGCCGTCGTCCCTTCGTGATGGGCGGGCCATTTGGACAACGGTCGAACCGGCACCGGCTGCGCGCCGTGTAACCCATGGGGCGCGAGTCCCGCGCCCACGGCAGGAGGTGCGCGATGGAACGGACCAAGCGGAGACTGGCGATTCTCGGCGGCGTGGCCGCGCTGGGGGTGCTCGCCGGGCAGGGCGTCGCGGCGGCACGGGGCACCCATCAGGGGACGGACCTGCGCTTCGGCACGATGGCGCCGGTCACCGGACCGTACGTCGGGACGGCCAACCCGATCCGCGGCGTGCCGGGCGGCGGGCTGCCCTGGATGCTCCGCTCGGCGCACGGCTCGCTGGCGCGCGACGGGCACCTGCACGTGACGGTGCGCGGGCTGGTCCTCGCCGACAAGGCGCCCGTGCCGCCGGCGCTGCGTGGCACGAACCCGGTCCCGGACTTCCGGGCGATCGTCAGTTGCCAGACGATCGGCGCCGGCGGGACGGCCACCGTCACGAACGTGAGCACCGCCCAGTTCCCGGCCGACACGCGCGGCGACTCGACGATCAACGCCCGGCTGGACGTCTCCGAACCGTGCGTCGCGCCGGTCGTGTTCGTCACCTCGCCCACCGGGGCCTGGTTCGCCGCCACCGGCGGGTGATCAGCGCAGCCCGGCGAGCAGCAACCCCACGGCCAGGAGGACGACGGCCGCCGCGAGCGCCTTCAATGCCGCCTCGAGCGGGGCGAGCAACTCGGCGCGGTCGAGCGGCCGCCGCGTGCCGTCCGGCAGGACCTCGACCGCGCTGATCCCGGCCAGCCGGCGGCGGATCGTGCGGGCCCGGGTGCTCAGCCGGCGCCGCGCGTACGAGAGGCCGGTCGCGGCGAGCGCGGCGAGCGCGGCGCCCGCGGTGACCGGCCGCGCCAGCGGCGGAGCTTGCGCGAGAAACCCCACCGCCAACGGGAATCCGCCCAGGCCAGCGCGAACCCCAGGTCGGTGTGCAGCCGTCCCCCGAACAACTCCACGTTGTAGCCGAGGACGAGCACGACGCCGATCACGATGCACGGCACCAGCGCCGGCCCGGCCTGCTGGACGGCCAGCACGCCGATGACGACCGGCCGGCGACCCCGAGCGCGGCGACCGATCACAGCACCCGCGCCGGGATCACCGTTCCGAGGGGGGCGGCCGTGCAGTTCGTCCAACGCGTGCGCGGCCAACCCGGCGGCGAGGAACGTCGTCGTCACGCCACGTGCTCTGCGGCGAAGGCCCGGCATTTCCTGGCCGGCGCGAACCGCCCAAGATCACCGCCGGGACCCTGGGCAGTCGGGCGCCAGGTCGAGTCGGCCTCCAGTCGGTGATCAGAGGCGTCTGCGACCGCTTCACGCTCGTTGCCCTGTGCCACGCGGGCACGCCGATGACAGGTGGCCGGGCCGCCGTGTCGAGCTTCGCCACGATCCACCAGTGGCCCTTATTGCGCACGGCCCAGTGCCTCGCTGGACAGCACCATTTTCGCGGGACACCTCCTTGCGGGTGATGGGTCATCGGGATCGGGTTGGTCTGCGATCGGTCGACCGCCAACAGTGGCCGGTTGCCGGCGACTCCTAACGCCGGCACACGGTGCACGCGCCTGCCGGCGGCCGATCAAAGTCCAGCCCCACCCCGGCGGGAGGAACCACTGCCAGACGCACCACCCCATCGGCCTGCCCGCTCACCGCCGTGATCGGACACCGCCAGCAGTCACCTCAACGCCGCCTGTGCGTGAACGTTCACGATGCAGCACATCGGGCGATACACGAGCAGCGACCAAGATCGCTGACTGCGGGCGGCGTCGAGGCTGCGCGTCGCACGTGTTACCACGCTGGTCGTGCTGCTCACGCGGGGTCGATCCGGCGACGCGCCGATGGTGCTGCTCGTCCTGGCCGGCATCCGCGTCACCCGTGTCTGCGGGCGGCCACAGACCGCCCAGCGCGATCCGCATCCACCTGCGCCAGCGCGGTATCGGTGTTGGTCATCCCGAACCCGACGATGAGAGACGCCACCGCAGACGCGGCTCCGCCGGCGGGCGCCCCGTTGCCTTCGACAACAGCGCCTACCGCGGGCGCACCGTCGTCGAGCGGGCGTTCAACACCTTCAAGCAATGGCGGCGCCCTGGCCACCCGCTACGACAAACACGCCACCGTCTACCGCGGCGCGCTCATCGTCCCCGCAGCACTCAACTGGCTCGCCGATCTTCTTACCGGCGGGGACGGGGTCGCAAACCAGCGCCAGACCGGCAACCTCATCAACCAACCGTCGCCCCGCCGAGCCCGGCCCGGCCGGCGCCGCACCCTCGGCCCCGCCAGCTCGGCACAGCGTCAGGAACAGAGCTCTTGACTGAATGATTGGATACGATATTCTGACTACAGTATCTGCCAGAGAAGCCGAGAGTGATCGATTGCGCACCGTAGATGTGAGCTTCTTCAGTGAGGCAGTTCGGCTGGCCGGTTACTGGCGGACGCCGGACAGTGGTGGGCCGTTGCGCGGTGCGGTGGTGCAGGGGCCGGGTTGGCTCGGGCTGCGGGATGGGCGGCTGTATCTGCGCTATCACGAGGCGTTGACCGGTGCGGGCTTTGCCGTGTTGGTGTTTGATTACCGCGGCTTCGGCGACTCGGAGGGTGAGCGTGGCCGGCTGTCGGTCGGCGATCAGCTGATCGATTTGGTCAATGCGGTGAGTTACGTGGCAGCCCGCGGCGAGGTGGATTCCGACGCGGTCGGGGTGTTCGGTAGTGGTGGCACGGGCGGGGGCAATGCGGTGCTGCTGGCGGCGCGAGATCCGCGGGTGCGGGCGGTGGTGTGCCAGGTTCCGGTCGCCGACGGTGCGGATTGGCTGCACCGGATGCGCTCAGAGCAGGAGTGGTTGGCGTTCTTGCAGCTGTTGGAGGAGGACCGCCGGAATCGGGCGCTGAGCGGGAAGGGCCGGCTGGTGAATCCTCGCGAGGAGTTGATGGTGCCGACGCGGGAGCGCCGTGAGACATCGGTGAAGTCTGATGTTGATGGCAGGATCCCGACGGCGGTCCCGCTGGCTGCAGCGGACGAGATTCTTGCCTACCGGCCGGTGGATGCGGCTCGTGGTTTGCGTACGCCGCTGTTGGTGATCGGTGTCGAGGATGATGCGACGACGCCGACTGACCATGCGACGGCGCTGTATGAAGCTGCGCAGGGGCCGCGGCAGCTGGTGCTGCAGCGGCACACTTCTCATTACGCCGCCTATGACCAGTACGGCGACTCGGTGACTCCGATGATCGTTGACTGGTTTGTGCGCCACCTTGTGCCGGCCGACGTTGTAGTCCGATCGGCCGTGTCCGCGGCTGAGCGGGTCGAGCAGGTAGGAGGTCGGCATGTCGATTGACCGACGGGTCAGCGGCGGAACGGTCGTTCTTTCCGAGGGCGCGGTGCAGGTGGATGTGCTCATCGCCGACGGCCGGATTGTCGGGCTGGTCGATCCTTCGGTTGAGGTGGGGCTAGATGCGCCAGTCACGGATGCCTCGGGTCGGTTGGTGGTGCCCGGCATGGTGGACGTGCATGTGCATACCCGGGAGCCGGGGTACACGCACAAGGAGGACATCCTCACCACGACGATGCAGGCTGCCGCCGGTGGCGTGACGACGATCTTCGGGATGCCGAATCTTGATCCGCCGACCACGACGCGCGAGGCGTTGGACGCGGTGTGTGGCTTGTACCGCGAGAAATCGATTGTGGACTGGAACCACAATCCGGCGGCGACCGATCCCGAGCAGGTAGTGGCGATGGCGGCCGCTGGTATCCGTGCGTTCAAGATTTACATGGTGGTGGATACGGGTCGAACGTATCCGCATCCCGCGGGTACCGGGATGCACGATCACGGGCATCTGCTTCAGATGATGGACACGATCGCACCGACCGGCAAGCGGTTCATCATTCATCCGCATGATCAGGCATTGATGACCTACATCGAGGGCCAGTATCTGGCCCGGGGAGACAACACGCCGCGTGGCTACGCACAGGCGTACGCGGAACGCGACGGTGTCATTTGGGATACCGCGATTGATGTCGTCTTGCGGCTGGCCGAAGCTTCCGGCTGCCCGATCCATATCGCGCATATGCAGACTCGTCGCTCGATTGAGGCGGTGGCCCGGGCCAAGTCGCGAGGTGTGGACGTGACGTGCGAGGTGAACCATTGGGCGCTGTTTTTGTCCACCTGGCAGGACGTCGAAACGCTGGGTCCGTATGCCTTGTCTTATTGGGTGCCCGATGACGCGCGGGCCGCGGTGTGGGACGCGCTCAACAGCGGGGTGATCGATCTGGTCTCTTCTGATCATGCGCCGCACACGCGGGAGGAGAAGGAGATCGGCTGGACGCAGATGTGGAGCGCGCACACCGGTACCCCGGGACTGCAGTACTACTACCCGCTGCTGCTGGACGCCGCGCTCGGCGGGAAGTTGTCGCTGGCGCGAGCCGTCGAGGCCGCGGCGAGCCGACCGGCCGAGGCGTTCGGGCTGGCTGGCAGCAAGGGGCGGATCGCGGTCGGCTATGACGCGGACCTGTCGATCATCGATGTCAACACCCCGTGGACGATCCGCAACCAAGGGGTGCTGTCCCGGGTCGGGTGGACGCCCTATGACGGCCGGACGCTGTCCGCCCGGGTCGAGACGACGTTGCTGCGCGGCGAGCCGGTGTTCCAGGACGGTGCGGTGGTAGGCAAGCCGGGTCAGGGCCGAATGGCCATCCGGCGGCCGGATGTGATGGTCGACTCGGGAGTGGTGCGATGACCAAGTACGGTCTGCTGCTGCCTCACTTCGGTGAACACGCCGACCGCGACAAGCTGCTGCTGGGTGCCCAACGTGCGGAAGAACTCGGCTTCGACTCGGTTTGGGTGCGCGATCATCTGGTTTTCGAGCCACACGGTGAAATGGAAAAGCCCAATCGTACCTTCTATGACGCGCTCACCACGCTGACCGCGGTGGGTGCGGTGACCCGCAATCTGGAGCTCGGCACCAGCTCGCTGATCCCGTTTCGGCACCCGCTGATCACCGCCCTAATGGCCGGCACGATGACCCAGCTGTTCGGTCCGCGGCTGATCCTCGGCTTCGGTGCGGGCACCTACGATCACGAGTTCGACGCAGTCGGGCTCGGGCAGGCCGATCGGGTCCAGCTGGTCCGCTCGAATGCTGAGATCTTGCGGCGCGTCATGACCGAAAACGACGTGTCCTACCGCGACCCCTACTTCACGTTCCGTGATGTCACGATCGAGCCCAAGCCTCCCGGGGGCCCGGTCCCGTTCTGGTATTGCGGCGCCACACCACGCTCGGCGCGGCTCGCCGTCGAGTTCTGCGAGGGGTGGATGCCAGGGCGCATCTCCTTGCGGACCCTGCAGCAGCGCATCCGAAGCATCGATCAGCTCGCGGCCGAGCGCGGCCGACGACGGCCCACGATCGCGATCGTGCCGCCGACCTCGATTGAGCGCACCCGCGAGGCCGCGCTGCGGCGGGTCAACGTTGCCGGGCTGCTCGCCTGGGCGAACAAGGCGCGGTTCACGGTCAAGCCGGCGTCAGGCCAGTTCGAAACCGTGCAGGACCTGGAAGGACAGCTCATCGCAGGCAGCCCGCACGATGTCATCGTCGAGACTCAAAAGCTCGAGGCCGCAGGTGTGGAGCACCTTGTCTTTGATCTGCGCTTCACCTTCGACACCTGGTATGAGCAGATCGCGTTGCTGGGAACAGACGTGCTACCGAAGCTCAGAACCTGAGTTGCTCCTCGCCCGCGCAGGAAAGGCCACCACCATGTCGACAGCGCACGAAAACCGGCAGCTAGCCGACTTGACGCCCACCGTCGCCCCGCTCGGCGTGCCCGGAACGAACCCCCCGGCGTCCAAGCGATCACGCCGGCTGCTCTACCGCCACAAACTCGCCATCCCGATGCTGTCGCTTGTCGTGTTCCTCGGCCTGTGGCAGCTGGTTGGATCACGCATCAATCCCATCCTGCTCGCCACCCCTTCGGCCGTAGGCCACGCGTTCTATGACATCACCAAGGACGGCCAGCTGTGGCCGGCGTTTCTCCGCGCGCTAGAAGTGCTCGCCATCGGATTCGGGATCGCCGCCGTAGTCGGAATCGGGGTCGGCGTACTGATGGGCCGAAGCGAAACCGCACGTCGCACCCTCAACCCCTACGTCAGCTTCTTCCAGGCCACCCCGCTGATCGCGCTGACGCCGCTGGTGGTGATCTGGTTCGGGATCGGCTACCAGTCAGAGGTCGCCATCACCTTTCTGCTCGCCGTATGGTCGATCATCATCAACACCAGCGAAGGGGTTCGCAACACCCCCGAGACGCTGCTCGACATGGCGCGCATCTACCAGGCAAGCGAGCGCTCGGTGGTCCGCAACATCGCGATACCGCACGCTGTGCCGTACATCTTCGCCGGGCTGCGCATCGGCCTGGCCAAGGGCATGATCGGCGTCATCATCGGCGAGATGGACATCAGCCTCAAGGGACTCGGCGGTCTGATCACCAACTACGGCGACGCCTTCCGGACCGCTCCGCTGCTGGCCACGATTATCACCTCCTCGATGGTCGGCGTCATCGGCACCGTCATCCTCGAGCTGCTCCGACGCCGCCTCGCCCCCTGGGCGACCCGATCCGACGCACACACCAAGATCTGATCACCGCCGACGAGGACCACCGCCGAATGACCAACATCCACCACGACACCGCCACCCACCGCACCGCAGACCACAAACGGGTGAGTGCGATGAACTCCGGCCCGCCCAGTCGAATCGACGTCCGCAACGTATCCAAACGCTACCGACGCCCGGGAAGATCCGCCGAGTCCTTCACCGCGCTGGCCGACATCTCCCTGTCCATCGGCGAAGGCGAGTTCGTATCACTGATCGGCGCATCCGGATGCGGCAAAACCAGCCTCCTGCGGATGATGTCCGGGCTCATCCCCTGCGACGAGGGCACCATCCACCTCAACGGTCGGCTGGTCAACGGTGTGCCACCCGCGATCGGCTTCGTGTTCCAAGAACCCGCGCTGCTGCCGTGGCGCACCGTAGCAGACAACCTCGCATTCGCGCTGAAACATCGGCATGTGCCCAAGGCGGAGGTCACCGAGCGGGTCACCGACAAGCTCACGCTGACCCATCTGCAGGAATTCGCGAACTACTACCCGCACATGCTATCCGGCGGAATGCAGCAGCGCGCCGGGCTCGCCCGGGCGCTCGTCGGCGATCCCGACGTGTTGTTCATGGACGAACCGCTGTCGGCGCTGGACGCCTTCACCCGCCGCCGCCTGCAGCAGGACATCGCGGAAATCATCGCCGGTATCCGTGCGACCACCGTTCTGGTCACCCACGAGGTAGACGAGGCCATCTTCTTCTCCGACCGGGTCATCGTCATGGGCACCGCGCCCGGCTCCATCCGCGACATCATCGACGTGCCCCTGCCCAGGCCACGCCGACACGCCGACCTGCTCGGAAACCCGCTGGTCGCCCAACTCCGCGACCGCGTGCTCAGCATCGTGCTGGGCCTCACCTGACGACCGAAACAACCAGCCGACGCCGACTCGTCGGCGCAGCGGAGAGGCGGAACACATGAAGACCAGCCCACAGACTCGCCGCGCGATCCGTCGGCGTCTAGCCACCCTCTGCGCCGTCCTCGCCGGCATCACGCTGGTCGCGGCCTGCAGCTCCAGCAGCAAGGGCGGCGGCACCCCCGCGCAGACACTGCACACCAACGCATCCGGCACCCCCGCGCTCAAAGGGACAACGATCCGGATCGCCATCGGCGCGGCGCCGCAGCTCACCGACACCAAGGTCGCGCTCATGGCGCAGATCCTGCAGTCATGGGGGGCCAAGACCGCGATCGTCAACCAGACCGGCGACCCCGCCGCCATCCGAGTCATCCTCGCCGGTGACGCCGACGTCGGCTCGATCGCCGTCTCAACGGCGATCAACTCCGGGCTGCTCATCTTCGGACCAAGCCAACCCAGGCTCGACTACCACTTCATCGGATCACCCTCGCTCAAGAGCATCTCCGACCTACCCGGCCACGTGTACGGGACATCCAACACCCACGGCCTCGAAGCGCTCATGTTCGCCGACCTCATGGCCAAGAACCACATCAACCCGGCCAGCGTGAAGGTCACCCTAGCCGGTGGCGCATCGGTGCGGGTCGCCGCCATGCTCACCCACCACATCGACGCCACCTTCGTCCACTTCGACGACGTGCCCAAACTCACCCAGGCCGGATTCAACGACCTCGCGACGATGTCGCAGGCCGCCCCCGAACTCGCCGACTCCTTCATGGCCGGCTCCCCCAAATGGGTCCAGGCACACCCGGCCCTCGCCGTCGCCGTCGACGAGGCATGGATCAAAGCAGCTCAGATATTCAACAACGACAAGTCACAGTGGGTGGCCGCCGCCGTGAAGTACGCTGGCGGCTCCACCGCCGACGCCGAGACAACCTACGACGGGCTACTCAAGGCAGACACCTTCCCGGCTACCAAGAACGCCTTCACCGCCGCATCAGCTAGCGCCCAGGAAAAGCTGGCCGGCCAGGTCGGCGCTATCAACACCCAGCCGCCACTCAACCAGTGGTTCACCGAGACCTATTGGGACCAGGCCACAAAGGCCCTCAACCTCACCTAACCATCGTTCGGACCGTTCAGCGTGGTCGCTGATCGCTCCGCATACTCGCAGGCACGTCGAGGACTCACATGACTGACCTTGAGCATGATCTCCGCACTCGCCTCGCACGGGTCCACCGCATACTGACCGCAGGCAGAATATGGCCGCTCACCAAAGGCCACGTTAGTGCACGCATACCTGACAGCGACCATCTTCTCGTTCTCAGCCACATCCACGCCTACGGACGAACCCTCGACACCACCACCCCGCAGGACATATGCACCATCGACTACAACGGCAGGCAGCTCGCCGGGTTCATCGAACCCGTCGGCGAGCTTTACATGCACACCGCGATTCTCGGCCACCGGCCCGACGTGAACTCCGTCGTGCACACCCACTCAACCTACGCTACCGCGCTCGGCGTCGCCGACGTCAACATCCTGCCCGTCGGGCGCCGAGGCGCACCCTTCTACCCGCGGGTCCCGATCCTCGACTTCGACGGACAGATCGACACCGCCGAGAAAGGCCAACGCCTCGTTGCCGCCCTAGGCGACGGCTACGCCGTTGTACTCAAAAACCACGGAACCGTTGTGGCCGCCGACACCATCGAGAACGCGACTATGCTTGCCTTTGCACTCGAAGACACCGCTCGCCTCCAGTACATCGCGTGCAGTGTTGGCACCCCGACCGGCATGTCAGAAGCCGAAGCGCGCAGCACCATGTCAGGACACCGTCGCGACGAGTTCTTTAACCACGTGTGGCAGCACTACGTCGCCATGGACCCACGGCCCGATTACACCACCCTCCGCTAAGCTATCCGAGCACAGAAGCCCCAGCCAACCCAGGACCGGATCCTTAATGACCCCAAACGCATCGCCCACCCAGGCCATGACCAACCCGCGGTTCACCGACGTCGTCGACAAACTTGCAGGCGGCTACAAGACAATCGGCCAAATGGTCTATGCCGTCATCAAAGAAGCCATACTCAGCGGCGCATTTGTTCCCGGCGAGTGGCTGCGCCAAGAATCACTCGCCGCTGCCATCGGTGTCTCTCGGATTCCGGTAAGGACAGCACTTCTCCAACTTGAATCTGAAGGACTTGTCAGCTTCCACCCCCACCGCGGCGCCCGAGTCCGCATCATGACCCCAGAACAAATCAATGAGGTCTACCGACTGCGAGCTCTGCTTGAGCCCTACGCACTCAGGCGCTCCATGACACGCATGACACCTGCGCACATACAACACCTCCGCGACCTCGCAGCCCAACTCGACAGCCAGCCAGAAGGAAACCAATTCCTCGACGTCCGCGTACGGTTCTACAGAGAACTTTACGACGCCGACAACAACCCACTACTCGTCCAGATCATCGAAGAACTACGTAGCCATCTTGGCCGCTACCTGCTCGGATTCAGACTCGGACACGACCACCGCCACCAACACAGCGAGCTCATCGAACACGTCGCCGCCGGCGATCGGAAAGCCGCCGAAAACTGGCTTCACCAACACCTCGAAGGCGTTCGACAAGGGCTAGAAGCGATCGCACGTGACGATCACTCAAATGCGACCAGCGACACACAAGAACTCGATGAACAGTCGCATATGCCTCAACCGTCAGTGTCCCTTCACGCGCGCCGATAAATCTACGACTCCTTCATCCGCGAGAGGGAACCGTGTCTTCGGAACGACAACTACGCGGTGTCACCGTCCATTAGCAACCCCGTCCGGTCGTCGAATGGCCGCAGGCGTTCACCCGATCCGCACCGCCTACCAGGAGGATCTACCGTCCGTCCTCAGTTGGGAGCTGGTATACCCAGCGGGTAGGTCCATACCAAATCCGAGCGATGGGAAGGATCTATGGCATGTTTCGTTCGAGTGGTCGGTCCAGCGCCGTCACCGAAGCTGTTGGGGTGGTTCGCGCCGCTTGTATTGTTCGCAAGCGGCATTTCACCGACGACCCGCACGGTGTGATGGGTGTTCGGGTTCGGGTCGGGCACTTCGCGACCCAGGCCGAGGCGCAGACCGAGGCCGCAGCGCTGACCGCCGCCGGATTCTCGCCGCTGGTCGAGTGGACCGGCTTCGACGCCCAACCCGCGCCCGATGCCGAGCTGCTGCACGCCGTGATCGTCGACCCGCACCAGTTCGCCGGGCAGGTCATCGCTGATCACGGCTCGGCGATCGCCAGCAAGCAGACGGTGCCCGCCGCATCAGCCGCGCTCGGCTCGCTGGCCGCCACCAATGGCGGGTTTTTCACCATCAACGCCCAACTGGCCGCGGTCAACGGTGTCAACACCGGGGTGAGCGCCTATCACGGGCAGCTGGAATCCCTCGCCGACGGCGACCGTGCCGCGCTGGTTCTTGACGACCACGAGCCTGCAAGCATCGAGAACCTCACCACTATGGCCATCCTGAGCGCGGGGCACCGTTCGACCCGCATCCTCGGCATCAACCGGCTGCCGGGCAGCGCGGAAGACTGTGGCGTGGCTGGCTTCACCCCGACCAGCGCGCCACGCCAGAACACCGTGTGCACGGGACCTAATGACCTCGTGCTGTTCACCGCCCAATTTGGTGCGCCGCTGCCAACCGCGACATCTGCCACCGCTATCCAGGCCGTCCTCGACTGCCACGACCGGGTCGTGTCCCTCGGCGCGGTCGGCGGCACTCTGCCCCGCGGCGACTCCGCGATCCAGGCCATCGGCGCCCAGGCCGCCTGGCTCAGCAGGAACGTCCACGTCGGCGGCCTGCTCGCGATCGATGAGCAGATCCGCACCAGCACCGGCGCGCGGGTGCCGTTGACGCCGACGGCCTCAATCGCGAGCGCCGGCCCGATGCTGCTCCGTGACGGACACAATGCAATCGATGCCGTCGACGAAGGCGTGCTAGACCCCCGCGACCTCAACGACTACACCTTCTCCGCCTACCGGCACGCGCGCACCCTCGCCGGTATCGACGCCCGCGGGCGCCTCATCCTCGTCACCGCCGACGGCGTGCCCGGTGTGAGCGAAGGCCTGACCCTCACCGAAGAAGCCGCGCTGATGCGCTCGCTCGGGGCCGTGGACGCGATGAACCTCGACGGCGGAGGCTCCACCGAATTCGCCGTCAACGGCCAACTCGTCAACGACGCATCCAGCTCCCCACTGCGCCCGGTCGGCGACACTATCCAGGTCGTGCCCCGCGCCCGCCCGCAACCACTGAAGGCGAACGCCCGCAGGGGATCGCTTGCGCACCGATGGCCGGCCCGCGACGAGCTGCCCGAGCGAACGACGATGGGCGATGAGGCGCCGGTTCCGCCGATCGACTTGGCCGGAGGTAGCACACGGGTTTTCCAGATAGGGAGGTAGCCGAGCGCGGTCTCGCCGACGTCTTCGATCTCGCGGACGTCGAGTCTGCCGCGCGGCGTTTACCCGATCACCTACACCTTGCGCGTGTTGCTGGTAGGTGTACGCCTCGAAGGTGGACCGCAACGTCGTTCATGTTCGCGCAGCTGCGACGGTTGGCCGGCTTGGCGCCGTGGTGACGGGTGGTCGGTGACGCCGGGGTCAGTAACCGGACGGTGTGCAGACGCAGGCGCGGTTGCCCTCGGCGTCCTCGACCATCCAGTACGCCGGTGCTGCCGCGTCGCTGACCAGGTGGCCTCCGGCGTCGAGGAGGGCCCTCGGGCGATGCTCGGCCTCGTCGTGGGAAACCCACACGTCGACGTGCCAGCACTGCTGGATGGACTGCGCGGGCAGCGCCGGGTCTCGTGCGGGTCCTGCCACCACACGGTCGAGACCTGGCCGGTCGAGTCGACGGGTCCACCCCGGTCGAGTTGCGCGCCGAGCAGGGCCGCGTAGAACGGTGCGAGCCGTTCCCCGACCGCGGTGTCGAGTCCCAGCTCACGCTGGGTCAGGCCCGAGACGTCGGCCTGGCTGGCGAGTTCCGCGGCGTGGCGGCTGATCTGTCGGGCCAGGTCCAGGTCGCGGCGGGTGATGCCGTGCCCGTCGTGGCTGGACAGCGACACGATCACGTCGGCGTCGGTGAGCGTGACGTCGGGATGGCGGTGGGCGGCCTGCGCGGCCTCGCCGACCATGTTCACCAGCGCCAGTCCGGTGGCAAAATCGCCGGTGCGGAACCGGGCCTCAATCCGGCCAAGGATCCACCGCCAATCATCCAGACCGGCCTCGCGCACCCGCAGCGCGGTCGGTGTCTGCTGCTGGTCGGTCATGGTGATCAAGATCCTCGTCGACGCGCAGCGCGGTCACCGGCACAACCCGCTCGTGCACGGTATGACGGCTGGTCTGACCGGCGGAACCACCGCCTCGAGTCGCGCGGTGCCCTGCGTCAATGGACGACCCAGCTGCGCCGCCCCTGCCCGAGAAGCAGTCGCCCGAACCTCATTGTCGGGGAAGTGGGCGGCCGCGATGGCAACCCCGGTGCCCTCGAACTCGCGGGCCAGCGCCTCCCGGGTGCGCTGTGCGAGCGCCCGATCGACGTCACCGATCATCTCCCACTCATCCTCGAGCAGTTGGACCGGGCAGTGCACGACATCGCCGAGCAGCACCGCGCGCTGTGGCGGCAAGACCGGACGCTTGGCTTACGTCCTCATCAAGCGGTGTGCGGATGATCGCAAAGCAGCCTGACGACCCACTCGGCTGCCGTAGCGTCGAGCCAGCGATCTTCGCCGTCATGGTCGGTCCCGGTTTGCCCTCCCGCTGCCGCCGGTCGTTTGAAACCACGGTTGACATAGTGACCGGCGGCTCGGAATCGCGGCTCGCCTCTTCCGCGTAGTGGTTAAGGCTGCTAGCGTCGCGATCCACCGAATATGTTCTGGTCGACAACAAAGTCGCGTCTCGCTGGAGGTCGTATGTCCGCGTCTTCTGCCGGTCGTCGGTTTGTTGCGGTGCTCGCCGTGGCATGTTGCGTGGTCGCCGCAGCGACCGTGGCCGGCGCGGGCTCAGCGGCGGCCAGAACGGCGGAGCGAGTGCCTGTTGCCGGGTCGGCGCCGGGCGGGCCGGGGGCTCAGTCGTATTTGGATATGGCACGCAAGGACTGTTTCGGCACCGCGCGGAATACCGGGTCGAAGGTGTGGTTCACGGTGGCCGACGGGGTGCTCTCGGATGTTTTCAGTCCGACGATCGAGAACAGCAACGTCAACACGGTGCAGTACGTCGTCACCGACGGCGCGACCTTCACCGACTTGCAGCAGCGGGATATGAGCTACACGGTCAGCTCCCCGTATCCAGGCGGCATGGTGTGCCGGGTGACCAGCACCGACGCCAAGCATGGCTTTGAGCTGGTCACGGATTACCTGACGGACCCGGCGCGGGACAGCGTGCTGATGCACACCCGTCTTGCGCCGCTGCCCGGGCGGCGGGACGGGGTCGCCAGGCTGAAGGTGTACGTCCGCTACGACGCGACCATCGACAACACTGGCGGCGGCGGGTCGACCAACGCCGGGGCCAACAACGCCACGATCGACCAAGCGACCACCGCATTGATCGCATCGGACACCCAGGCGCCTACCGGCCCGTTCGCCGCCACGGTCACCGGTGCCCTGGTCGGTGACCGGCCGTTCCTGACGGAGACCAGTGGGTTCGTCGGCACGAGCAGCGACGGGTTGACCCAACTCGACGGCGCGCACCGGCTGACCAGCGACTACCAGTCAGCTACGAACGGGAACGTGGTGCAGACCGCCGAGATCAACACCGCGGGTCCTAGGCGGCCCTTCACTCTCGCGTTGGGCTTCGGCTCGGACCCACAGAGCGCGGTCGCGGCCGCCACCGGCAGCGCGCGCACGCCGTACGGTCGCATCCTGACCGGCTACCTGGTCGGCTGGCTGGGCTACGACGCCACGCTGCGGCCACCACCGCGGCGACTGTCCGGGCAGTCGGCGCCCGCGGCGGCCCGGATGCGGCAGCTGTACTGGCTGTCCGCCAATGTGATCAAGGCCGCCGAGGACAAGACCCACCCTGGAGCGTTCGTGGCCTCACCCACTGACCCGTGGGGGCAGTCGGTCTCGGCCACTACCACCCACGCCGGATGGACCTACCGCGAGATCTTCGCCCGAGACAGTTATGAGACCTTCACCGCGCTGCTCGCCGATGGCGATCTGACCAGCGCCCGGGCGCTGGTGCGGTTCCTCTACGACCAGACCCAGCAGCCAGACGGTAGCTTCCCCCGCGACTCGGAGGTCGACGGCTCGGTGGCTCCGGACACCTTCGGACTGCAAGAGATCGACGAGGATGCCTACCCCCTGCTGATGGCCTGGGACGCCGGCTTCGCAGGCGACACGGGGTTCTACGCCCGGCACATCCGCCCGGACGCCGACTTCATCGTCGACCACGGACCCAACTACGGCGTCGAGCGGTGGGAGGAACAACCCGGATACTCGCCCTCCACATTGGCCGCGGAGATCGCCGGTCTGGTGGCGGCGGCCCGGCTGGCCCAGGCCGCCGGGGACACCGCTCGCGCCCACCTGTACCTGGCCACCGCCGACCATTACCAGCGCAATGTGCAGACCTGGACGGTGACCAGTACCGGCCCCTATTCGCCGAAGCCGTATTTCCTCCGTCTGGCGCGCAACGGTGACCCGAACGCGGCCGACACCTACAACCTGGGTAACGGCAGCCTGACCAACGTGGACCAGCGGTCGCTGGTCGACGCTGGATTCTTGGAGCTGACTCGGCTCGGCGAACTTCCCGCTGACAGCCCGGTGGTGCGTAACTCGCTGCACGTGGTCGATTCGGTGATCGAATCGCAGACCGCCTCCGGACCGGGATGGCACCGCTACGGGGTCCAAGCCAGCGGCAGCACCGACGGCTACGGCGACTGCTATGCCCCCGACCCGACCAACTGCTCGCCAACCGGCGCCCCGTGGTTCCCGACCGGCACCGGCTCCGGACACGTGTGGCCGGTTCTCGCAGGAGAACGCGCCGAGCAGCAACTGCAGACCGGCGACCGCACCGGGGCGATCAGCCTGCTGCAAACCATGGCCAGCATGTCCTCCGGCCTTGGGCTGATCCCCGAGCAGGCCTGGGAGGACCCGGACGTCGCAGCGTCCCCGTACGGGTCGGACCCCGCGACGGCATCCATCGGGTTCACCAACGGCAAACCCGCCGGCTCCGCGTCACCGTTGATCTGGGCCCAATCGCAGTACCTGCGGCTGGTGCAGGACCTCGCCGCCGGCCGGCTACAGGACCAGCCGGCGATCGTGCGGGACCGCTACGTGAGCACCGCCCCACCGACGGCGCTGCCCGTGACCCTGACCGCGCCACCCGCCGGAGCGGTCGTGGCGGGCGCCAGCACCACCGTACGGGGCATCACCACCCCCGCCGCCACAGTGGACATCGCCGCCAGCCAGCCCTCCTCTGCCAACAACACCACCGCAGTGGCCCAGACCATCGCCGACGCCACGGGCGCGTTCTCCGCGACGCTGCCTACCCCACCCGGCGAGACGATCATCACCGTGACAGCGACGCTGGGCATGCACGCCTCCGGATTCACCCAACAGACGGTCAGCGCCGCCTACCCGTCGCTGGCCGCCGGCTTCAACAACGTCGGTATCACCTCCAACGCCGACGCCGCGCCCGGCGACTTCGACGGGGTCGGGGACAGCTACTCCGCACAGGCGCTGGCCACCGGATCACCACAGGCCCTGACCCCCGGCACCACCATCACCATCGACGGCATCGCGCTGACCTGGCCGAACGCCGCGCCCGGACAGCCGGACAACGTCGTCGCCGAAGGACAGGCCTTCGACGTCTCCGGGACCGGCCGCACCCTCGGCCTGCTCGGCGCCGCCGCGTTCGGGACCGGCACCGGCACCGGCACCATCACCTACACCGACGGCACCACCCAGTCGTTCACCCTGACCTTCAGCGACTGGGCCAGTTCCACCCCCGCCCCTGGCACCAGCGTGGTCAACACCACCACGCAGTGGAACACCCCCAGCGGACCCAACGGCAGCGGCGGCGTACGCAACATCTACTTCACCGCCGTCCCCCTCCAGCCACGCAAAACCGTCGCCACCGTCCAACTGCCGAACGTCAGCAACGGCGTCGGGGTCTTCACCGCCATGCACATCTTCGCTCTGGCCGTCGGCGGATAACTGCCACATCCCTCACCTCGCGAATTTCGCCGTCAACATCAAGGCCTGGACGTGACTGCACCTGACGACCGCAAGCAGTCGCAGCGCCCCGCTACTTGCCAAAGTGCACGATCACGACACCGGCCGGCGCGGCGGCTGGGTAAAACGCAGTGAACGGTTCAGGTCTCCGCGGCCGCGAACCGGTCCTACTACCGCTCGCGGAACCTCGCCAAGCGGCAGCACCGCGGCACGGCGAAGATGAACTTGGCCGCGCGGATTGGGCACTCGCGCATAAGGCATCGCATCCGGCGACGTGCTCGGCGATCTTCCCGTAGCTCGCCGGCGAAACGGTCCTTCGTGCAGCTGAGCAGGTCGCCCATTCTGGCTGGTTGAAGAATCGCCCGGTGATCGGTAACACGGCCGAGATCTATGCGCCCATCGGGACGGGTGGCGGCCGGATCGACTCCCCGCCGACAAAGGATCTCCCGATGCTCGCAACGTATCCAACTCTCGGCATCTGGCGCGAGCTCCAGATCGGCTCGCACATGCCACGTTCGAGCAGGAGAACGGGCCGGCGGTTCGGCTCGCCTTGCGGGCGCCTGCGGACCGGGCGCGCCGCTCAGCCGAAGATGATCTCAAGTATGAGCGGCCGCGCAGCCGGTAGGCCAGGACGTCGTCGTCGATCGCGAGGATCGTGTCGCTCTCCTCGACATCGATACCGAACGTCGCGCCCCACGTGGGCCGAGCGAGCTCGGCACGTGCGTCGAGGTCGGCGTGGCACACCGGATCGCCTAAATGGACTATGACTGGACCATTGACTATGGCAGGGGATCGTAGGAATAATCGCTGCTCTGGGCTCAGGACTGGTCGTAAAGGTCTAAGCCGGTGCCATTGAGGGCCGACTGTCGGAGGATGGCATGGCATCAGACCGGACGCTGGACATGGTCGGGCTGGACGACGACGCGCGGGCGCTGGCAGAACTCGGCTACAAGCAGGAACTGCACCGGCGGATGAGCGGCTTTTCCAACTTCGCGGTGTCGTTCTCGATCATCTCGGTCCTGGCGGGGTGTATCACCTCCTACGGGATCGCGATGACCTCGGGCGGCCCGATCGCGATCTCGATCGGTTGGCCGCTGGTCGGGGTGTTCGTGTTGTGCGTGGCCTTGGCGATGGCCGAGGTGTGCTCGGTGTATCCGACAGCAGGCGGGCTGTACTTCTGGGCGGGCCGGTTGGCGCGGCGCAACAAGGCGGCGTGGGCGTGGTTCGTCGGCTGGTTCAACTTCCTCGGCGAGGTGGCGGTGACCGCGGCGATCGACTTCGGCGCGGCGGTCACCTGGATGGCGTTCATGAACCTGACGTTCGGCACCGCGGTCGACAAGACCAACACCTTCCTCGCCTTCGTGATCATCCTGGTCTCCCACGGCCTGCTCAACACCTTCGGCGTGAACCTGGTTCGGCTGTTGTCGAATGTCAGCGCGTGGTGGCACCTGATCGGTGTGGCGGTGATTGTCGCGGTACTGATCGTCGTGCCGAAGCATCACCAGTCGATGAGCTGGACGTTCTTCCACTACGAGAACCACAGCGGCTGGGGCGTGCCGATCTATGTGTTCCTGATCGGGTTGCTGATGGCACAGTACACCTACACCGGCTATGACGCCTCGGCGCACGTGGCGGAGGAGACCCGCGGGGCTGCACGCTCGGCGCCGAAGGGGCTGGTGAGCAGCGTCGTCGTGTCGATCATCGCCGGATGGGTGCTGCTCGTCGCGGTGACCGCGGCGATACAGCACTACGACTCGACGCTGAGCAGCGCGACCGGGCTTCCGCCGGCGCAGATCTTCATCGACGCTGCGGGCAGGGACACCGGCATCTTCCTGCTGTTCATCGCGGCGGTGGCGCAGTACTTCTGCGGGATGGCCTCGGTGACGGCGAACTCGCGGATGTCGTTCGCGTTCAGCCGCGACGGTGCGCTGCCCGGGTCGCGGCTGTGGGCGCGGGTGAATCCGCGTACCGGAACGCCGACCAACTCGATCTGGCTGTGCACGGTCTGCTCGATCGTGCTGGCCAGCCCGGCGCTGTTCAGCACCACTGCGTACCTGGCCGTGACCTCGATCGCGGTGATCGGGCTGTACATCGCCTACGTGACACCGGTATTCCTGCGCCGGATCAACCCGGAATTCCGCCACGGGGTGTGGCACCTGGGCCGATGGAGCGCGTTGATCGGCTGGATCGCCGTGGTGTGGGTGATCTTCATCGTGATCTTGTTCATGCTACCGCCGGTCAAGCCGATCACCGTCAACAGCTTCAACTACGCGCCGGTCGCGGTGGCGGTGGTGCTGGTGTTCGCGACGCTGAGCTGGTGGCTGGGCGGGCGAAAGCACTTCATGCGCGCGGTGCCGGCCGGGCATGAGACCAAGGCGGCGGAAGAGATCCTGGAAGGGTGAGTGCGCTCGATCGGCTGAACGGGCAGTCGCTGCCGAATGCGGTGCTGCGGCCGGTGCGCGACCGCAACGCCTTCGAGTCGACGGTGGAACAGCTGGCCAGCGCGGTGCGGTTGGGCGTCTATGCGCACGGCGAGCAGCTTCCCCCGGAGCGGGATCTGGCTGCCCGCCTGGCGGTGAGCCGGGCAACTCTGCGGGAGGCGATCGGCGCGCTGCGTGACGCGCGGATGGTGGAGACGCGGCGCGGACGCGGCGGCGGCACGGTCGTCACCTACAACGGACACCGGACCGAGCCGGGGGCGGCCAGCGCGCTGCGCCGCCGCGGCCCGGAGTTGCTGGACGCGCTGGATTTCCGCGCCGTGGTCGAGCCCGGCGCGGCCTACCTCGCCGCGCGGCGATACCTGTCAGGCGACGACCGGGCGTGGCTGTCTCGGGCGCTGGAGCAGGTCGCCGGCGCGCCCGACGCGGCCGCGCACCGGCTCGCCGATTCCCGGCTGCACCTGGCGATCGCGACGCTGTCCGGGTCGCGGCTGCTGGTGGAGTCGGTCACCCAGGCGCAGATCCTGCTGCACGAAATGCTCGCGGCGATCCCGGTGCTGCCGCGCAACATCGCGCACTCCAACAGCCAGCACTCGCGCGTCGTCACGGCCATCTTGGCCGGCGACGCGGATACCGCGCGGCGAGAGATGGAAGAGCATTGCGAGGCCACGTCGGCGCTGCTGCGCGGGCTGTTGGGATAGGAGAACGCGGATGTTGACGGTGGCGCGGCTGACCGAACAGGTCGAATGCGGCGGGATCGATACGGTGATCGTGGCCTTCACCGACATGCAGGGACGGCTGCAAGGCAAGCGGATGCACGCCCAGTTCTTCCTCGACGAGGTGCTCGCGCACGGCACGGAGGGGTGCAACTACCTGCTCGCGGTGGACGTCGACATGAACACCGTCGACGGATACGCGATCAGCTCGTGGGAACGCGGGTACGGCGACATGCGCTTCGACCCGGACCTATCCACGCTGCGGCTGCTGCCGTGGCTGCCGGCCACCGCGATGGTGCAGTGCGATCTGGCCTGGCTCGACGGCACGCCGGTGCGCCCGTCGCCCCGGCAGGTGCTGCGCGGCCAACTCGAGCGGGCGGACCGGCTCGGGTGCACGGTGCTGGCCGGCACCGAGCTGGAGTTCATCGTCTTCGATGACAGCTACGAGCAGGCATGGGAGCGTGGCTACCGCGACCTCACCCCGGCCAACCGGTACAACGTCGACTACTCGGTGCTCGGCACGTCGCGGGTCGAGCCGCTATTGCGCGATATCCGCAACGGCATGTACCGCGCCGGGATGGTGGTCGAGTCCGCGAAGGGCGAGTGCAACCTCGGCCAGCACGAGATTGCGTTCCGCTACACGGACGCGCTGCGGACCGCCGACAACCACGCGGTCTACAAGAACGGGGCCAAGGAGATCGCCGCCGCGCACGGCAAGTCCATCACGTTCATGGCCAAGTTCGACCAGCGCGAGGGCAGCTCCTGTCACATCCATATGAGCCTGCGCGGGCACGACGGCGGGCTGGTCTTCGTCGACGAGTCCCGCCCGGGCGGGCACAGGGCGATGTTCGACCAGTTCATCGCCGGCGTGCTGGCCACGCTGCGCGAGTTCACCCTGCTGTACGCGCCGAACGTCAACTCCTACAAGCGGTTCCAGCCGGGCTCGTTCGCGCCCACCGCGGTCGCCTGGGGGCACGACAACCGCAGCTGCGCGCTGCGCGTGGTCGGGCACGGCGCCGGGCTGCGGGTGGAGAACCGGGTACCCGGCGGTGACGTGAATCCGTACCTGGCGCTGGCCGGCATGCTCGCCGGCGGGCTTTCCGGCATCGAACACGCGCTGGCCTTGGAGCAGCCGTTCGCCGGCAACGCCTATGCCTCGGACAAGCCGCACGTGCCCAGCACGCTGCGCCAGGCCCGCGACGCGTTCGCCACGTCCGAACTGGCGCACAAGGCGTTCGGCGACGACGTCGTCGAGCACTACGTCAACGCCGCCGACGTCGAACTCGCCGCCTTCGACGCGGCGGTCACCGACTGGGAACGGGTCCGCGGATTCGAGAGGCTCTGACGTGCACGAGGTAATCGATCCGGCCACCGAGCAGATGGTCGCCATGGTCGAACCGGCCGGCGCCGAGCAGGCCGACGAGGCCATCGCACGCGCGCAGGCGGCGTCCCCGGCCTGGCGCGCCGTCGCGCCGCCCGACCGGGCGCGGCTACTGCGCCGCTTCGCCGAGCAGGTCGACGAGCACGTCGAGGAACTGGCCTGGTTGGAAGTGCGCAATGCCGGACATACGATCGCCAACGCACGCTGGGAGGCGGGCAACGTCCGCGACGTGCTGTACTACTACGCCGCCGCGCCGGAACGGCTCTTCGGCCGGCAGATCCCCGTCGCCGGCGGCCTGGACGTCACGTTCCGCGAACCCCTCGGCGTGGTCGGGGTGATCGTCCCGTGGAACTTCCCAATGCCCATCGCCGGCTGGGGATTCGCCCCCGCGCTCGCAGCGGGCAACACCGTCGTGCTCAAACCGGCCGAGCTCACCCCGCTCACCGCGATCCGCCTCGGCGAACTCGCCCTGGCAGCGGGTATCCCGGACGGTGTGTTCACCGTGCTGCCCGGCCGCGGCGACGTTGTCGGTACGCGGTTCGTCACCCACCCCGCCGTGCGCAAGATCTGCTTCACCGGCTCCACCGCGGTCGGGCAGCAGATCATGCGCGGCGCCGCCGAGCAGGTCAAGCGGGTCACCCTGGAACTCGGCGGGAAAAGCGCCAACATCGTCTTCGCCGACGCCGACCTGGACCGCGCCGCCGCCACCGCCCCCTACGGCGTGTTCGACAACGCCGGGCAGGACTGCTGCGCCCGCAGCCGCATCCTCGTCCAAGACTCGGTGTACGACCGGTTCCTCGAGCTGCTCGAGCCGGCCGTGAAAGCTGTCATGGTGCTGCCGCCGGGCGACGAGCGCGCCGAAATGGGGCCGCTGATCAGCGCCGCCCAGCGAGACCGGGTGGCGTCCTACGTCGATGAACAGCAGGTCGCCTTCCGCGGCGACGCCCCGACCGGCCCCGGGTTCTGGTACCCACCCACCGTCGTGCTGCCCCGCGAGCCGTCCGACCCGGTGTGGCGCGAAGAAGTGTTCGGCCCGGTCGTCGCCGTGCTCCCGTTCACCGACGAAGCCGACGCGATCGCCAAGGCGAACGACAGCGACTACGGCCTGTCCGGGTCGATCTGGGCCCGAGACATCGGCCGCGCGATCCGAGTCGCCCGCGGCATCGAGTCGGGCAATCTCTCGGTGAACTCGCACTCCTCGGTGCGCTACTCGACACCATTCGGCGGGTTCAAACGATCCGGCCTCGGGCGGGAGCTAGGCCCCGATGCCCTCGACGCGTTCACCGAGGTCAAGAACGTCTTCATCGCAACGGAGGAATGAGATATGGCAGGCAGGGTCGATGCAAGAGTCGCGGTCATCACCGGCGGCTGCAGTGGGATAGGGCTGGCCAGCGTGCGCCGGCTCGCCGCCGAAGGTGGCCGGACCGTCATCGGCGACCTGGACGACGAGCGCGGCAAGCCGATCGCCGACGAGGTCAGCGGGCTCTACGTGCACTGCGACGTCACCGACCCCGAGCAGGTGCGGGCACTGTTCCAGACCGCTCACGACACCTACGGCAGCGTCGACATCGCCTTCAACAACGCCGGAATCTCCCCGCCCGAGGACGACTCCATCCTCACCACCGGACTGGAAGCATGGCGGCGCGTCCAGGAAGTCAACCTCACCAGCGTCTACCTGTGCTGCCGGGCCGCGCTGCCCTACATGCTCGAGCAGAAACGCGGCTCGATCATCAACACCGCCTCCTTCGTCGCCGTAATGGGCGCCGCCACCTCGCAGATCTCTTACACCGCAAGCAAAGGCGGCGTGCTCGCGCTCTCCCGCGAGCTCGGCGTGCAGTTCGCCCGCGACGGGGTGCGCGTCAACGCCCTGTGCCCCGGCCCGGTGAATACCCCCCTTCTGAAGGAACTCTTCGCCAAAGATCCCGAACGTGCAGCCCGCCGACTGGTGCACATCCCCATCGGCCGGTTCGCCGAAGCCGACGAAATCGCGGCCGCCGTGCTCTTCCTCGCCAGCGACGACGCCAGCTTCATCACGGCCTCCACCTTCCTCGTCGACGGCGGCATCAGCGGCGCCTACGTCACCCCGCTATGACCCCTGTCGTCGGGATCGGCTGCTACCTCGAACCCGCCTCCTGGGGCGCGTGGCGGGACGTGCCCGCCGCGCTGCTCCCGCACGCCTACATCCAGCACGTGCAGCACGCCGGCGGCGCACCCGTGCTGTTCTCGCCCGGCACCGATACCTCGGCGCTGGTCGGTCGGCTCGACGCCCTCATCCTCTCCGGCGGCCCGGACATCGACCCAGCGCGCTACGGCGCCACTCCGCACCCCGCCGCGCAGCACCCGCGCCCGGAACGAGACGCCGTGGAGATGGCCCTGCTGTCCGAGGCGATCCAGGCCGACCTGCCGGTGCTCGGCATCTGCCGCGGCATGCAACTCATGGCCGTGGCCGCCGCCGGCACGCTCGACCAGCACCTCCCCGACCAACTCGGCCACCACGACCACTCCCCCGCTCTCGCCCAGTACGGCACACACCGCGTCGACATCACCCCCGGCAGCCGCCTGCACGCCATCCTCGGCGACACCGTCGACGTCCCGAGCTACCACCACCAAGCCGTCCGCACCCACCCCGGATACACCGCCACCGCCCGCGCACCCGACGGCACCCTCGAAGCCATCGAGCACCCCGCTGCCCGCTTCCGCCTCGCTGGCACCCCGAAGCCGACAGATAGATGAGATGATCGGGTTGTTCACGAATCTCCGGGAGGTCGGATCCAGCGGCCGTGAGCACGAGACCCAGCGGCGCCAACACAGGCTAAGGACTCGGTATGGCACAGCCCATTGCAGCCGGGCCGGCCAGCAGCCTGCAACGGCCGGTGGCCTTGCGGGCAAGGTGCGGCCAGAGCGGGCGCACGATCGGGCAAGGTGTGCTGACCGACCCAGCGCCGCCGAACAGGCTCAGACACAACCCGCCGGACCGACCTCGCGGGAGCGCCGCGGCAAGCACGCCGGGGTTCATCACGCTGCGCCGCCCACCGTGCCGGCCCTGCGCTCGAGCAGCTGTGAGAGCGCGTCGCGCTGGAGCTGGGCGTCCTGGGTGCGGGTGCTGACCCCGGCTATAACCGACGAGCGCCATCCCCGCACCGTGTCAGAACTGGTCGCAGAAGATCGGCAGCGAGCCGGCGGTTGCGAGCCGGCTTCTGGACACGCACGGCAGGGCGTGTCGTCCGAGGTGTTGATCGTCGCGGAAGCGAACGATTCCGACACGGCCGCGCCGGATGCGGATCTCCTACCAACCGCCCGACCTTTGCAATCAGTAACTCGACGCCGCGTGGTTGAAGCGTCCGGAGACGCCGATGAGCGCGAACATCACAGCTCGTCCGCTCATTGTTGAATGGGAGATCGAGGCCGTTCACATGAGGTTGCTGACTCGCTCGGTCTTGCCGATGCGCTGCTGATCATCTACCGCCGGCAGGGCAGTCCCGGCGGCGAGCGGCGTCGCGGTGGCGAGTGCGTCGGCCGCGGGGTGCGGCCCCGGGATATGCACGGCGGCCAGGGCGGCTGGTGTCAGGGTTGGTGGGCGAGTCGCGGTCGGCTGACGTCTGCGCTAGGGGTTTCGGGAGTTGATCCGGGGCTGGTCGGCGTTGGTGGCGTGGTCGTCGCGCCGCTGGGTGTGGCGGTGTGGGAGGAGTGCACCGGCGGCGGCGGTGAGCACGGCGACGGTTTCGGCGAGCGTGGTGGTGATTTTGCTGGTGTACCAGGCGGGTTCGTACATGTTCGGTAGCGGGCCAAGGGATCCGACGTCGACGTAGCGGTAGAGGAGCACCGCGCCGAGGGCGCTGGCCGCGACGAGGAACGCGAACGCGTAGGCGACGCGGGCACCGGTGGCGAGCACGAGCAGCGCGGCCGCGATGGCCAGCGCGCCTGCGGCGTAGAACAGGGACGTTTGGCTGAGCTGTCCGGGGCCGCCCGGCGGTTGGCTGGGCGCGAGGCTGAGGTGGATGTAGGCGTCGACGGCTAGCGCGGCCGCGGTGGCAAGCCGCAGCAGGAGCCGGGCCGGGTTGCGGGTGGGCATGACCGGTCACCGCACGGTGAGGGTGGCGTGCATGTTGGCGTGGTAGGTGCAGTGGAACGGGTAGCTGCCGGCGGTGGCCGGTGCGGTGAACGTCGCGGTGCCTGAGGCCGGGATCGTGACGCCGAAGGCGTGGCCGGTGTCCGCGGTGACGGTGTGCGCGACGTCGTCCTTGTTGTGCACGGTGATCGTCGCGCCGGCGGGCACCGAGGGCGGCACGGAGTAGGCGAAGCCGTGGATGGTGATTACGGCTGCGGCCGCCGCCGGCGAACTGCTGGACGGCGGCTGCGCCGCGGTCGTCGTCGCCGACGTCGAGGCCGGCGCCCGGGCCGTCGCAGGAGCCGCGGTGGAGTGGGTGCCGGGTTTGCTGGCGCTGCAGCCGGCCAGCGTCACCGCGATCAACACCGCGGTGGTTAGAAGAATTGGTCGTCTCATCATGGGCGCCTTTCGTCGAGCGGGCGGCCGGTGCGGTCCGGGCACGCGTGTGAGAGCTATTCGCGGTGGCCGGGCGCATCGGTTCCACCTCCGCCCGGGAGTGCGCGCAAAAAACCGCAACTCCGTGGATGGAACCGCCGGCTGGCCGCGGCACGAACAGTGCGTGAACCCGATAGCACGCGCCGGGACGGTCCCGGTGCTGTCCGGAAGGGAAAGCGACATGAACAAATCCCTGCTCCTCATGGCCCCGGTCGCGGCGTTCGGCGCGGCGGCGTTAGCGCTCGCGCCGGCGGCATCCGCGCAGCCGGCGGCGATGTATCAGGCCACGCTGAATCCGCTCAACCACGCGAGCGGGTCGGGCTCGCTGATGCTGATGCTCAGCGGCAGCCAGGCCACGGTCACCGAGCACGTGACCGGGCTGGCGGCCACGTTCGGCGGCGCCGCATATCCGCACGTGCAGCACATCCACATCGGCGCGCAGGGCGTGTGCCCGCCGATGTCGGCGGACACCAACGGCGACGGGGTGATCAGCACCACCGAGGGCGCCCCGTTCTACGGCGGCATCGGCACCACGCTGTCGGTCAGCGGGGACACCAGTCCGGCCGCGGGCACCGACATCAAGATCGCCCCGTCCGGTGGCAGCTTCGACTACTCGCGCACGATCACCCTGGACGCGGCGACGCTGGCGTCGGTCACGGCGGGCAAAGCGGTGATCGTGGTACACGGCCTGGACCCGACGACGCTGTCCAAGCAGGCGCAAGGTGAGAAGAGCGACCTGGTGCCGTCGCTGCCGCTGGCCGCCACCTCGCCGGCACTGTGCGGCACGCTGGTGGCCTCGCAGATGACCGCCGTGCCGGGCGGCCCGCCGAACACCGGCGGCGGCAGCACCGCGGGACTGCAGGACGAGTCGCTGTTGTTCGCCGGCGGCGGGCTGCTGGCGGCCGCGGGCCTGGCCGGCGCCGGAACGCTCGCGCTGCGTCGGCGCACCGCCCGGCAGAGCTGAGCGCGCCGGAGCGATGAACCGCACCCGAGGCCGGGGTCGCCGCGGCTGGGCGCTGCCCGCCGCGGCGGCCCTGCTTCTCGCCCTGGCAGCAATCGTGCTGCTGACGGTCGCGTTCCGCGCGCAGCGGCATGCGCCGCAGCCCCCGGCCTCGATCGCCGGCGGCTATGCGTTGCCGACCACCGCGCCGGCACCGGCCACGCACCCGCCGACGACTGCGCCGGTGCGCGCCGCGCCCACGTCGAAGAAACCCGCCGTGCGCGGGCCGATCCTGCCCCGCGCGGTGCCCACCCAGCTGAGCATCCCGGCCCTCGGCGTCGACTCCGACCTGCTGCAACTCGGGCTCAACCCGGACGGCACCGTGCAGGTCCCGCCGTTGAGTCGTGACTCCCGCGCCGGCTGGTACCGCTACTCACCGGCCCCTGGGCAGCTCGGACCCGCGGTGATCCTGGGGCACATCGACTCCGCCGCGTACGGGCCCGGGGTGTTCTTCAGACTCGGGGCGCTACGCCCCGGTGATCAGATCACCGTGGTCCGCGCGGACCGTACCGCCGCGGTGTTCCGCGTCGACGCCGTCGCGGAATACCCGAAGAACCACTTCCCGACGCTGACCGTCTACGGCAACACCGATCACGCCGCGCTGCGGCTGATCACCTGCGGCGGGAAGTTCGATTTCTCCGAACGCAGCTACGACGACAACATCGTCGCGTTCGCCTCGCTGGTTTCCACCCACCCGGCCTGAACCCCTGACAGGAGTGGATCATGCTTCGTACCCGGCCTCGCCCTAGGCCTAGGTGGCTACCGGCCCTACTCGCCGTGCCGATTCTGTGCGCCGCCGGCTGCGCGTCTACCCACCCCGCCGCACACCAGGCGGTCACGACGCCGATAACCACCGGCTCTGCCATGGCGGTCAGTCACCCGCCCGACCCGTCGGCCGAGCCGGACCCGGCCCGGTCGCCCGGCCCGTCGGCCGCGGCGCTAATGGTGTGCGCGCCGGAGATCCGACACGCGGTGGCGACCATGCTGGCGCTGCCCGCCCCGCCGCCGGTCAGCACCAACTGGGCGCAGCAGATCTTCACCTGCACCTACCGGTTGTCGGCCGGGCGGCTCGTGCTCTCCGTGCACGACGCACCCGACCCGGCCTCCGGCCAGCGCTACTTCGACACGCTGCGCCGACGCCTCGCCCCGACCCAACCGCTGGCCGGGCTGGCCGGCCTCGGCCAACCCGGCTACACCACAGGTCAGGGCATCGTAGTCGTCGTCAAAGACGGCAAGACCCTGCAGGTCGACACCACCGGCCTGCCGGCACACAACGGACCACACCAGCAAAGCCGCGACGATCTCGCCTACGAGATCACCACCGATGTCCTGGGCTGCTGGACCGGCAAATAGAACCCGCCAGCCGCTCGCGGCAGGTCGGTGAATCGGGTGGCGGCTTCGGCACCTCGGGACGGCGGCGGCGGGCCGTGGCTGACCATCGCGCGGCGTGGCCTGATTCTGCTGAACCGGGCGGCGTATCTGGCGCTGCATGGGCCGGCCGCGGTCGAACTGCTCTTCGACACGCGAGAGCGCATCCTGGCGTTGCGGCCGGTCGCGCCGACCGTCGAGCACGCCTACCCGGTCCGCGCGACGACCGATACACACACCGGGTCGTTCGTCATCTCGGCGTTCGCGTGCCTCAACCACTACCGCATCGACCGCAGCGTCACGACACGATATCCGGCCTACCTGGACGGTGACCTGCTGTGCGCCAATCTCGACAACCCCGACACCCGGCGCAACGACGAACGCCGATAGCAGCAATAGCAGCCATTGAAGCGATGAACTGCCTCGGCCGGGACCTGGAAAAGTGTTCTTGACGCCCGCCACCGGCGGGGGCTACTCGTTGACTGCCGGGCACGACGCGTCGCGGCGACTCGGGGGGTGGGTCGCTTCCCGCCGTCGTCGCAGCGGGACGTCAGTCCGCGACGCGTCGTGCCGACGCAGATGAGAGGACGGTAAGTGGTGGCCGGTCAATCCCGTCGTAGTTTCCTCAAGGGCACGTCGCTGGGTGTGGCGGTCGTCGGCGCGGCGCTGACACCGGGTGTGTTCCGGGCGCCGACTGCCTCCGCCGAGGCGCCTTCGGGACCGATGTCGGCAGGGCCGGTGGTCGCCTACGTTCGCGACCCGGCGTCCGGCGAGATCGCCGTGCTGGCCGGGGAGCGTGAGGTCGTCGTTCACGACGCCCAACTGGCCGCCCGGCTGGCGCGTATCGCCGCCGGCGCCGCCGGCTCCCCGGGCTGAGACCGACTCGACGATCCGAAAGGGTGAATCATGTCATCGCACAGGGAAGCGCCCGGCGTCGCGAACGACCCGGTCGCCGACAACACCGACGTCTACGCCTTCGTCAGCCCGGTCGATCCGGACTCCGTCGTCTTTATCGCCAACTTCGTGCCGTTAGAAGACCCGGCGGGTGGCCCGAACTTCGCCGAATTCGGCGATGACGTGCTGTATGAGATCCATATCGACAATGACAGCGACGCCGACTCGGATATCGTGTATCAATTCCAGTTCCGCACCGAATACACGATCCCGGACACGTTCCTCTACAACGTCGGGCCGATCGAGTCGATCAACAGCAAGAACTGGAACCGGCGGCAATTCGCGACGGTGACCCGCCGCACCCGCAACGGCTGGGGCACCCTGCTGGGCCGCGACCTGCCCTGCCCGCCGTGCAACATCGGTCCGCTGTCCACGCCGGACTACGTCACCCTGGCCAACCAGGCGATCCACCAGCTGCCCGGGCGGCGACTGGTGTTTACCGGGCAGCGCGCCGAAGGGTTCTACGTCGACTTGGGCGCGATCTTCGACCTGGGCGACCTACGTCCCTTCCAGAATCTGCACGTCGGATCGAGCATGCCCGCATCCGGCGGCGTCAACGCCACCAAAGCCAAGAACGTGCACTCCATCGTGCTGCAGGTGCCCAAGACCGACCTCACCCGCGACGGGCGCTACCCGAGCAACCCGGCCGACCCGTACGCCACGATCGCGGTGTACGCCTCGGCCAGCCGGCAACGGATCCGCCGCTACGACGACGACGGCGAGATCGACGACTACGGCCCGTGGGTGCAGGTATCCCGGCTGGGCAACCCGCTGGTCAACGAGGTCCTCATCCCGGTCACCCGCAAGGACTTCTGGAACTCCCAACCCCCCGCACACGACAAACAGTTCGCCGGATACTTCGCCCAGCCGGAACTGGCTGGGCTGCTGCCCGTCCTCTACCCCGGCGTGTTCCCGCACCTGGCCGCGCTGGACGCCTCCGGCACGGCCCGCGCCGACCTGGAAGCCATCCTGCTCACCGGCATCCCGCCCGGCATCATCCCGAACTTCCAGAACTTCACCGGACCGACCCAGGCCGACCTGCTGCGCCTGAACCTGGCCATCCCGCCCACCACCAGCCGGCCCAGCAACCTCGGGCTGCTCGGCATGGACCCCGCCGGCTACCCGAACGGGCGGCGCGTCTTCGACGACGTCACCACCATCGAGCTACGCGCCATCGCCGGCGCCACCTACCCGCTGGTCGACAAGAGCTACACCCCGGACGCGGCCGCCGGCGCCATCACCCAGGGCCTGACCTCCAGCAACACCGACGTCACCGCGGAGAACACCGTGCACTACCTGCCCAACTTCCCGTTCCTCGGTACACCGCACAGCGGCTACTACAACCCGCCCGACGACACCCCGGCGCCACCGCCACCGCACTGACCCGGCCGCAGGTGTATCGGTGTGAGCGAACTCAGCCAACTCGGTCCCAGCCAGGACGGCAGCGTCCTGCTGGACATCGGCGGCGACATCGGCGCGCTGATCGTGCACACCCCGCCGTCGCTGGCCGGCGTCGAGATCGAGATCAGCCCGGCCGGCGACCCCTCACGGCGAAGCCACACCGCCGTACGAGAACGCCGCGGCCGCGACCATATCCGCTACGCGGCCATCTACCCCACCCTGCCCGCCGGCGAATACACCCTGTGGCGCCCCGGTGGACCACCCGCGGCCAACGTCGTGATCACCGGCGGCCAGGTAGCCGAACTCCACTGGCCCGCTTGCTGACACCGTGCGGCCACCCAGCGCGACACACCCGAACAGGGAACCGGGCTCCCTCACCATTGCGAACATCAGCGCAGAGGACCGCGTCATGCGGTCGGACCGACGATGGCCGCGGGACCCGCCGCACCCTGTTACGCGGCGCCACCCGCGCCGGTTGGGGCGTGCACGCATGCCGAACTTCGAGACGTTCACCAAGCGGCTGGTGCCGCTGGGCAAGCGGCCGTACCTGACCATCCAGAAGCGGGGAATCATCTCGCTGAACCAGGCGGCATTCCTCGCTTTGGGCTCACCCGAGACGGTGGAGCTGCTCTTCGACGCGCACCAGCGCATCCTCGGGCTGCGGGCGGTCGACGCAATGATCGAACACGCCTACCCCGTACGCCGCGTAGGCATCGGCGCGACCAGCTACGTGATCGCAGCCCGGGCATTCACCAAGCACTACCGCATCGACACGGCCGTGTCACGTCGCTGGCCCGCGACCCTCGACACAGGCGTGCTCTGCATCGACCTGAAAACCCAGGGCACCATCGTCACCGGCAACAAGCACACGCCCGACTAACCGCGACCGGAGGACCCCCGCCCACCGGCATCGCTCAGCCCGGTCGCCGGCGAGCGTCGATGGGCGCAAGGTGCTCGACGGCGCAAGACGATGCGGTCTATTCCGGCGCTGGTCGACTCGACATCATCCTGGTCGGTCTAATCGCACTCGCCGCCGCAGTAATCGGGAACAACACCGGCTACGGACTGGGGCCGGTGCGGCGGGCGGCGAGTCGTGCTGCGGTTCGGGCAGTACGTGCTGCTCACCGAGAAGCGAGAAGCGGCTAGACAGCGCCGGGTAGTGGTTCGACCGGCACGGCAGCAAGGCCGTCGTCGTGGCCCGCTTGATGGAAGGGCTGCGACACCCGACGGATGGATCGCGGGCATCACGGGGTATGCGCTGGCGCAAGTTCGCTGTGTACGACGCGCTCGGCGCCGTGCTCTGGGTCGGTACCTGGCTCACCGTCGGCTACGTCGCCGGCGACCACATCGACTCGGCGTACGGTGCCATCCGCCACTACCTGATCTACCTGATGGTAGGCGCCGCGATCCTCATCGTCACGATCACCGCACAGCACGTGCTCGGCCCGCGCCGCGACCGCTCGGCCTTGAACCCAGAACGTCGCACCCAAATGCGGCCTCCCCGTAGCTCATGTGGCGCGTCCGGCGGGGGTCACGACCCCGCCGCGCCGACCGTCGTGGATACGGCGCGGTGGCCCGGTGAGTGAGGTTCGACCGCTGCATGAGCTCGATCCGCGACTCGATTTCCTCGCTCGCACGACGGCATGACCGGAGTCTCGATCGGCGATCGATGCAATCCGGCAGGCCCAACGACGACGAACTAAGTCACAGGGGCGGCACCTCGCCCCCACCCGCACCGCGGCGTGGGCCTGCCAACGTGCGTAGGCAGCAACACCGAAGGCACCGGAGGCTGCGCCATGTCCGATCCATCGAGCCACCAGCCAGCGCGGCATACCGGGCCAGCACCACAGCCGGGTGCCGACCGGGACGACGGGTCGAGCCGACGGCTGCGCGGGTCAGCGTCGGCGGCCGCTCGAATCGCGGTGCTCGTCGTCTACGCCGGCGGGCTGACCCTTCCCGCGTATGCCTTCTTTCACGACCGCGGCGGCGCTTCCGCCCTCGACGGCCTGAGCGGGCGCCCGCTGCTGCAAGTGCTGTTTCCGCTGGTCGGTCTTTACGCGTTCACGTTCGTCACCGCGCAAGTGCTGATCACCACGAATCTGCGCTGGTTGACGCTACTGTGGCCAGGCGTGATCCACTATCACCGCGCGCAGGGCATCTTCGCGCTGGTGTTCGCGCTGGCGCACCCGCTGTTCATCCTCGCTGGGTTCGGCGTGGCCACATTCCTCGCGACCGGCTTCGTCCGGCCAGCGCTCGCCGGCTGGCTCATCCCCGCCTACACCGCCCTGGCGCTGCTGCTGCTCACTGTCACCACCGCACTCCTGGCCTGGTCAGGCCGGCGCCTGACCTGGTGGAGGACCGTGCACCGTCTCAACTACCTCGTGTTCGCGCTGGTGTGGATCCACTCCTGGTTCATCGGCACCGACACGCACACCGGCCTCGTGCGCACCGTTTGGCTCGTCTATCTGGCGGTCGTGGTTGCGTCGACCGCTGGACGCATCGCCCGCGCGCCTGAGAGTCGCTGACATCGAGGTCACCTGATCTCCGGTGGTGCGCTGCCGCCGCTTCGACGGGCCGGGGCCCCACTGTGCAGGCGCTGCGCCCCACCAGCACGCGCGGGCTGGTCGGCCGCGGCGGATGGGCGACCCGTGCTGGGCCTGGCGGAGATCACGCGATGCTGCGCATCGCCGGGCATTCGACGTGCCGGCGGCCGAGCTCGCGGTGGACCGCGGCCGCCTCGTTAGGCTCCCACGCGGACGATCAAGCGCGCATGGAACCGGACCGGGTGTGGGCGACGAACTGTCGGGTGTGGAGGCCGCGCTCGATTCGATTGGCCGGCGCCTTGCCGGCGGTGAGTCCGACGCGCTTGAGGAGTGCTATCGCACGCTGGGGCCGCTGGTGCTGGCGTATCTGCGGCGCTACGTCCCGGCGGCGGATGTCGAGGACGTGCTGCAGCGGGTCTTCTACGAGGTGTGGCGGGCGCGTGAGCGGTTCGACCCAGACCGTAGCCTCCGCGCCTGGGTGCTCGGGATCGCGCAGAAACGGGCGATCGACCAGCTGCGGCGGCACCACGACAAGGTCGTCACGCTCGACGCGGTCCGCGAGCTCACCGGGGATGACGGGCGGGTGACGGCGGATCGAATCATGTGGGCCGATGAGCTGCGGGGAGCGCTGGGGCAGCTGCCGGACCTGCAGCGGCAGGTGATCGCGATGGCGTACTTCGGCGGGTACACCCAGTCAGAGATCGCGGCTGTGCTGGGGGTGCCGTTGGGCACCGTGAAAACGCGCACCGCGCGGGGTTTGCAGCGCCTGGCCGGCCTACTGGAAGGGAACCGGCCGTGACCACCGCCGCGCACGTGTACGAGGAGTTGCCCGCGCTGCTACGCGGCGAGGCCGACCGCGCGACCGTGTCCTCGGCGGCGGCGCACCTGCGCGAATGCGAGGACTGCCGACAGGAGCTGATCTCTGCCCTGCTGGCGCACGCGGCGCTGGCCTCCGCCGCCCGATACGCACCCGATCTCGCCGCGATGCTGGCCGGACCCGCCGCCGAACCCGCCGGCGATGCCGGCGACGAACCGCCGCCGGCAGCCGCCGCGCAGCCCGACCCGGCGTTGCTGCCGGACTTCGGCCCGATACTCGCCAGCGTCCGCGCGGACCGGCCACCCGGGCCCGCCCGGCCACCGCGCGCATTCCGACCGCGCTGGCTCGCGGCGGCCGCGGTGGTGGGCATCGGTCTGGGCGTCGGCGGGGTCGCCGCCGCCGACGCGCTGCACACCGGGCCAAGTGCCCGCACCGTGCAGCTCGCCGCGTTCGGCACGGGCACCGTGCCGGCCACGGCGAAGATCGTCGGCGGGCACGAGGTGAAGGTGGACGCGGCGGCGCTGCCGACACCGGGCCCCGATCGACTGTATGAGGTATGGCTGACCAACAAAGCGCGCACCCAGATGTACGCGGTCGGATCATTGCCCGCCGGCCGCACCGGCACGTTCACCGTCGCCCCCGCGCTACTGCACACCTACAGCGCGCTCGAGGTCAGCGTCCAGCCACTGTCCGACTCCGGGTATTCCGGGGTCAGCGTGCTACGCGGAACCTATGGCTGACCGGTTTCCAGGAACCGGACCGCCTTCTGCGCGAACTGCCTGTCGAAGCCGTTACCCCGGTGGCTGACTCGCCTCGCGTAAGGGCGAACGTCGCATGGTCGTCGCGACGCCGGCATGCCGACCTCGACCAGTTCGGCGACAACCAAAATAGGGGTCGCCTATCTTGAGACGGGCCGCGGCGACCTACTGCTGCTGGGCGTCGCGCCGGGCTTGCCAGATATCGGGATGACGTCGGCCGCGGTCAGAAACGGGGACCCCGGCGCTGCTTCATGATCCCGGGCGGCTCGGTAAAAAAGCCTGTGGTCCGCGACGACCAGCGTGTCGTCCTGTTCGAGGATCAGCATCGCATCGCCGCGCTGGGCAGTGTCAGCCACCAGCGCCCGCGGGCATGCGCTGCGACGCTCCCATTCGGTGCCTAGCGGCGTCCAGCGTGATAGATCGTCGCCCGAGTGCCGCTGACGGCGATCGCAGTGGCGATCGACCGCTTGCGGGGCGCGCTCTCGTCTTTCATGTGCAGCCGCCGCTGCCCGGGCAGCACCAGCCCGCGCAGCATCCTGCGCGTGGCATCGAGATCGCCGGGCACGACGACGCTGGCGACGAGCAGGTCCCCCCGCGAGCACCGCGCCGAGCTCATCGACGGCAGCCGCGCGGCGCTGCGCGGCTTCGCCGAGACCGTCGACGCGGCCGCGGCCACCATCCCCGACCCGTTCGACCAGCAGACCCTGCAGCGCGCTACGCTGACCAGGCGCTACGCCAGACCGTCGCCGCCGAGCCCGTCCGCGGGGTCGCCGCGGCGGGCCACTCGCCGGTGTTCGAGCGGGCCGGCGAATCCACCCTCGACACGCTGCGCCCGCCGACGCGCGATGCGCGCCTCACCTCCGGGCACGGCTTCACCCAACCACCCCCGACATGCTCGCCGCCGCGGCCGTCAACGGCCCCGGCCAGCCGCCCGCACCGCCGGCCCCGGCGGGCACAGGCCGCTGCGCAACAGCAGCAAGCTCAGCCGGTAGCACCCGGCAAGCGCGCCAGCTCCATGACCGTGCCCCGGCCCGCCGCGGCCGTACCACCCCACCGGTCGCGCAGCCGGGCCGCGCTCGACGTGGCCGAGATCGGCGCGACGTGTTTCCGTTCGTGCATCTCCGGTCCTGGTCCCGGTCAGCGAACGGCGCACCGAGTCGGGCAGCGTCTGGATCTTCTCGGCCAGGGCGTCGCGGACCTGCTCGGGTTTGTCCCCGTCGGGCAGGTGCAGCAGCATCGTGTACCGGTGGAGCGCTGGACTAGCCGGCGGCGTCGTGGATGCGTTGTTCGGAGGCGATGGCGGTGGCGACGTCGCCGGGGTAGGTGCGCCGGGCGACGAGCAGCAGCAGCGCGCAAGCGGCGAACAGTGGCACCAGCATGATCAGGAAGCTGCGGTCCAGTCCGAGCCCGCCGTGTGGTTGCGCGCCGGTGGGATGACCGAAGCCGCCGCCGCGGCCGCCGAGCAGGGTGGAGAGGAACCCGAATAGCAGCGGGGCGGAGGCCTCCAGGGCGGTGCGCAGCATGGTGCGGACCGCCTCGGCTCGGCCCCACAGCCGAGAGGGCATGATGTCGAGCCGGGCGGCGTCCAGGGGCGGGTTGGAGCCGCCGACACCGGCCGCGGCGAGGAAGAACAGCGGCACCGCGATCAGCGCCGACGCGGTGAGCAGGCCGGGGATGCACAGGGTCGCAGCGAGCAGGAACGACATGCCGGCGACCAGTGGGCGCACGGTGATGTGGTGGCGGCTGATGAGGGCGTCGCTGAGCCGCCCGCTGATCAGGATGCCGATCAGCGACCCGGCTCCGACCAGGACCAGCACGATGCTGGCCAGTCCCCGATCGAGCCCGTACCGGGCCTTGGCGAACTCGATGGCGAAGGTACGCAGGCCAGCAAAGAAGAAGTAGCCCAGCGACGATGCGACGATCAGCACCAGGTTGGTGCGGATGGTCAGCACGTAGCGCACCGCCCACCACAGCGAACGGCCGGTCGGGTCCTCGTCGAGCACCAACTCCTCGTGCGGGGTGACCTGTGCCCGCTGCACCTCGCGCTTAAGGGCTGTCTCGGATCGGGGCTGGTCCTCGGTGGCTTCTGGCTCGTGCCCGCGGTTGTCGTCCGCGTCGATGCGTGGTCCGTCGGCCTGCTCGACGTCGTCGGCCGACGGGATCCGGGTGGCGCCGACCGGCAGCTGGCTCTGCCCGCCGCGTGCCGGTTCGGGCAGCAGCGTGTGCACCGCCCAGGCCAGGCCCAGACCGATGACGGCGAGCAGCAGAAACGACACGCGCCAGCTCGTCGCGGCGCCGAGGTCGCCGGAGATCAGCAGCCCGAAACCGCCGCCGACCAGCTCACCGGCCAGGATGAACCCGTAGATCTTGCCGCGTTCGGCGGCGGCGAACAGGTCGCCGGTCAGCGACGCGACCACCGGGCCGGCCGCGGCGACGACCGCACCGAGGGCCAGGCGGGACAGCAGCAGCATGAGGTAGGACTGCGCGGCTCCGCTCGCGACCATCGCGGCGCACCAGAACAGGATGCTGACGGTCAGCAGGTTCACCCGGTTGACCCGGTCGGCGAGCCGCCCGAACGACAGGGTGGTCAGCACGCCGACCGCGCTGGAGACGGTGACCAGCAGGCCGATGGCGGTGTTGCCGACGTGCAGGGCGGATTCCAGCTCGGTGGCCAGGGCGCCGACCGTCGCCTGGTCGGCGCTGGTCAGCGACAAGACGCCGGCCAGCAAGACGATGACCCGCAGCCGGGCCCGACCGCCGGTCGCCGCGGCGAGCTTGTCCTCGACGCCGCGGCGAAACCAGCGCCGCACCCGGCGCATCGTTGGGGAGCCGATTCCGCCCATCACCGCATGTCCGTGGCCCGGCTTGGCTCGGCTGCGGGCCGGCTTTCCGGCCCGGGTGACATGTCGCGCTGGTGGGCGCGGTGGCGTGCATGGATCTCGTCGCGGCCGGCGACCAGCGGGGAGCGGGACAGCCGCGGCACCACCCAGCTGGTTACCGCCGCGGACACGACCGCCAGCGCGATGTAGTAGACCCCGCCGCCGGCCGCCTCGCCGTAACTGAGGGTTCCCCCCAGCGTGGAGAGCACCGGGTTCGCGCCGGTCAGCCCGGGCTGGGCGGCGACCGGTATGCCGGTCTTGCACGCGCTCTCCAGCCAGAACCTCGCCAACCCGCCGGCAGCCACCATGGCGTAGGTCTGACCGGTGAGGAAGATCGTCCCGAAGCCGCCGCTCAACGCGCGGGTCGTGTCTTCATGAACGCCACGGCGACCAGCCTCAGCTCGAGGTTCCGGGCAGCCGACTCCGGCCGATCCAGCCTCGCGCCGCAGCACCGACGCGGCAGCATTCACGTGGGCCGCGCGGGCGGCGAACAGGCAGCTCAGCATGCCGGCGACCCCGCCCACGGCCGGTCATCTGGCAGCGAAATCGGCGACGCATGCGACGGCGACCCTCCGGAGCTGCCCCGCATGATGGAGGAGATGACCATGCCGTTACTCGACGATTTGCCGGCTCGCCGGTGAGCCCGCCGCCACAGCTGCCCGGTGTACTCGGGCATCTGGCGCCGCTGCTCAACCAGCATGGGTATCTCGCCGTCGGCGGCCTGGTGCTCCTGGAAGATTTCGGCCTGCCGGTGCCCGGCGAGACGATCCTGGTCGCGGCCGCGGTCTACGCAGGGGCCGCGCGGCTCAACGTGGTGGCGGTCGGGCTGGTCGCTCTGGCGGCCGCGATCATCGGCGACAACATCGGCTTCGCGATCGGTCACTTCGGCGGCCGACGGCTGGCGTTGCGCTATGGCCGATACGTGTTCCTCACCAAAGACCGGCTCGACCGCGCTCAAGATCTCATCGGCCGGCACGGCGGCAAGATCGTGATTGTGGCCCGGTTCATCGAGGGGCTGCGCCAGCTCAACGGCGTCATCACCGGGATCGCCGGCATGCGTTGGGCGGCCTTTGTCGCCTTCAATGCGCTCGGCGCCACGCTGTGGGTTGGTGCCTGGCTCACCGTCGGCTACGTTTCCGGCCGCCACATCGACACCATCTACCGCATCGGTAGCCGCTACGAGCTGTACTTCGGCATCGCTGTCGCAGCGCTGATCCTGGCCGCGATAACCCGGCACCTGCTGCGCCGGCGCCGCGCGGACCGCGCCGGCCAGCGGTAGCGCCCGCGCTGCCGTGCGGATCACCCCGGCCGGATTCTCCAGCGAGCCGCTGTCGATTGCCCGGGCTTCAGCCGGGTCAGCCCCAAACCGGTGCGGAAGGCATTCGGCGCGCAGGTCATCCGCTCGACGCCCAGGCCGCGCCGCCGCGGCTGTGCCGGCTGGGGTGCGCGAGGTATAGATCTCGACGAACGGGTAACTCTCTTCGACCCAGAGCGAGACCCGTCGCCCGTCCGATGCCGCGAGCCCGGCCAGACCAGCCCGGCGGCGTCGCGGGTCAAGTCGGTGAAGGTGTAGTCGATCTGCTGCCCGTCGATCATCTGCCCGTCGCGGTAGTCGTGGTCGAAGCCGGCGACCGCGAGCTCAGCGGTGGGCAGCCCACGCTGGTCGGTGAGCAGCCACCGGGCGGCGTCCTGCTCCAGCGTGCACGAGTCCATGACGTCAGTTCCCACGAACAGGTACGGGTGTTGACAGGCACCATACGGGCAGGGCCGATCGCCGAGGCAGGTCGCCGAGGTGTGCGCGGCCAGCCCACCCTCGTCGAGGCGGTACTCGACCGACAGGTCCAGGGCGAACGGGTAGCCGACCAGCGGGTGCAGCACGGTACCCATCCACATCCGGTCGGTGCCCTGCTGGCGGCAGGTCCCGCTGCGCCAGCGCAGCAAGCCCCGAATCGCGTTGTGCTTGTCCGGCTCGGTGAGGGTTAGGTGATAATCGACCCGGTCGATGGTGTAGGCACCGTCGGCGATACGGTTCGGCCACACGGTCAACGGCAGGCCGCGGGCGCCGGTGCAGCGCTGATCGGGCGGATAGCCGTCAAGCACGTGGTTGCCCGCGCAGAGGTGCTCGGACAGCCCGCCGCCGGCGCCGACCACGGTCGCCTGATGCTCGCCGCACCGGATCTGCAACTACTGCGCCCCGGACGGCGACTCCGCCCGGCGCTGGGTCGGTGTCTGCTGCACTGATCTCCTTTGCTTCCGCTCTCCTTTGCTTCCGCCCGCTTATTGCGGCCCCGCGTCACTGGTAAGCAGCTGGTCAGGCGAACTTCGGGTGGCGCGACCTGCCGCCGCCGAAGACGAGCGTGGTGCCGGCGCGGCCACCATGGTGATGCTGCCTTGCTCGTTGCCGTCGTAGGGCTCCACAGCGACGCCCTTGCCGGCCGCCTGCGCCACCACGTGCACGACCGTGCCGGCATCGTCGCTCTGCTCGATGCGGTAGTAGTTCAGTTAGACGCTGCCCCGTCGGCGGCCAAGCCGTCGGGTGCGTCCCGGATGCCACCGCCGACCTCGACGATCGTGGCCGCGTGTGCGCCGGAGGTTATCGAAAACACCGCCCCCGGAGGTTTGGACGGTCAATGCGGCCTCACCGTCGTCGTCGGAAGAGGGGCCGGCCGGGACGCGATGACGATCCTCGGAGCACGGTGGCGAGCCCGCCGGCGGCGGCGAGCAGACCGCCGAGGAGGGCGCGGCGGTGCATCGAGGCCCATAGTTGGACGTCGCGGGCGTGCGCCTGGTCGTCGAACGCTCCGTGCGCGCCACGGTCGGTGTCGGCGTCCTGCGGGTCGAAGACGTTCGATCCCCATCGGGGAAGGTGTTGGCCGGTCTGCTGGGACTTGACGCCCGTCCGGCCGAGGTAGATGTCGAGCAGCTTGGGGGCGAGGCGCTGCCCGAGGATGGTGTAGGCGGTGGAGATGCCCACCCACATGTTGCGGCGGGGATGTTCGGCGAGGAACACGATCGCCTTCGCGGGCAGTTCCGGTTGGAAGATCGGCGGCACCGGCATCGGGTGCCCGTCCATCTTGTTGAGGTTCCAATTGAACTGCGGAGTGTTCAGGCCGGGCAACTGCACCAGGCACAGCTTGATCTTGCTCCGCTGGCTGTCCAGCTCGGTGATCACCGATCCGGTGTAGCCGATGACCGCGTGTTTGGCTCCGCAGTAGGCCGACTGCAGTGGGATGGACCGGTAGGCCAGCGCCGAACCTACGTTGATGATCACACCGCGGTCGCGGGGGCGCATGTGCGCCAGCGCCGCCTGCGTGCCGTGCACCTGGCCGAAGTAGGTGACCTCGGTCATCCGCCGGAACTCCTCCATCGAGGTGTCCCAGGAGAACGCCAGCGCGCCGGCGAAGGCCACGTTAACCCAGACGTCGATCTCGCCGAGTTCGGCCTCGATCTGCTCGGCGGCCCGTTGTACGGCGGCGTAGTCGGCGACGTCGGTCGGGATGCCCAGCCCGCGGCCGCCGGCGGCTTTCACGTCGCTGACCGCGCCGTCGACGCCGGCCTGCCCGCGGGCCAGCACGGCCACGTCGTAGCCGGCGGCGGCGAACTGCTGCACGGTGGCCCGCCCCACCCCGCCGGAGCCGCCCGTGACCACGGCAACCTTGCGTCCTGATGTTGATGTCATCGCTACCTCCAGATGATTGTCGTCGACGCGTCGCCGGGCAGATAGCCGGGGACGAGGGCCCGAGCCAGGTGGTCCGCACATCGGTCCCGTAACCGGTCCAGCGCACCTGCTGCGTCGGGCTGCGTGTGCGGGCGCGGCGCCGCGTGGGCAGCGAGCAGTCCGCCGAGGGCGAAGGAGCTGGCGATCAGCGCGTCGGTCAGCGCGGCGCGGCGCCGGCGCCGGTCGGCAATGCCGAGGGCGAGCATGCTGGCCGCGTGCAGGAGGTCGACCTCGACACCGAGCGCGAGCACCGGGTAGCTCGGTCTGAGGCCCGAGGCGAGGGCTTGGCCGAGTTGCCGGACACCGAGTACCCGGGCGACCACGCGACCGCGCTGGTCAAGCGGGCAGGCGAGGAGCCGGCGCGCGATGAGTCCGGGCCGGCCCAGCTGCAGCGCACCGTAGCCGGCGCGGAGGGCTTCCAGCGCCGCCGCCGGACCGCCGATCCGTGGCGGTGGTGTGGTGGCGTTCATCTAGGCCACCCGGAACGGGTCGGCGTCGGCGTGTTTGAACGCCAGCCCGAACCCGGCCCGGCCCTGGTCGGGGCGTAGCACTCCGCCGGTGGGGTCGAGCACCCCGTCGAAGAGCTTGCCTTCGATGCGGACGTGGTCGTGGAAGTACTCCAGGTGGCGCAGGTTGGGCACGGCGGCGGCGACGTGCGCGTGCAGGTTCGGCGCGCAGTGCCCGGACACTTGCAGGTTGTGCGCGGCGGCCACGGCGGCGGCACGCAACCAGTCGGTGATCCCGCCGCAGCGGGTGACGTCGATCTGCAGGCAGTCCACCGCCTGTGCCTGGACCATCCTCGTGAAGTAGACCAGGTCGTAGCCGTACTCGCCGGCGGCGGTGTCGGGGCTGGTCTGGTCACGCACCTCGCGCAGGCCGTCGAGGTCGTCGGAGGACACCGGCTCCTCGAACCAGGTCACGTCGTAGTCGGCCATCGCGTGTGCGGTCCGGATCGCCTGCTTGCGGGTGTAGCCGCCGTTGGCGTCGACGAAGAGTTCCACGTCGTCGCCGATGACCTGTCGGGCGAACGCGATCCGGCGAAGGTCCCGGGCGGTGCACGTCCCCCACGACTCGGCGATTTTGATCTTCACCCGGGGGATGTCCCACTCACCCACCCACCGCTGCAACTGCGCGCGGGCGGTGGGTTCGTCGTAGGTGGTGAATCCGCCGCTGCCATAGATCGGCACCTCGTTGTGGGCGACTCCGAGCAGCCGGCAGACCGGCAACCCCAGCAGCTTGGCTTTCAGATCCCATAGGGCGGTGTCCACGGCGCTGATCGCGCAGGAGACGAGCCCGGGCCGGCCGAGGTTGCGCACCGCGCGGACCATCGCCGCCCACGCGCCGGGCAGGTCCAGCACGGCTCGACCGATGACCGCGGTCGCCAGCGGCCCGTCAATAACGGGTTTGCAGCCGGCGCCGGCGTAGGTGTAGCCGAGCCCGGTCGCGCCGCCGCCGCTCACCTCGACCAGGACCAGGGTGGTCGAGGACCACGCGATCGTGCCGTCGGCCTCGGGTTGGTCGGTGGGGATCGTGTAGACCGACACCGTGAGCCGTTCCACGGTCGCGTCGTGACGTTGATCGGGGGACGTCGCCTGATTCGAGTCAGCGGCGCTCACGGTGTTTCGTCCCAGGGTGCGGCGAGGCGGGCGGCTGCCTCGAACATCAACGCGTGCACGAAGGCCTGCGGCAGGTTGCCGCGCAACTGGCGTTGGGCGATGTCGTACTCCTCGGAGTAGAGGCCGGGCGGGCCGCAGGCGGCCCGGTTGCGTTCGAACCAGCGGGTGGCCGCCACCTCCTCGCCCTGCTGGTGCAGCGCGAGGGCCATGGTGAACCCGCACAGCAGGAACGCGCCTTCGGCGTCGCCGAGCGGGCCGGGCTGTTGCCGGAACCGGTATAGGTAGCTGTCTTCGGCCAGTTCCTCGTCGAGGGCGTGCAGGGTGGCCAGGGTCCGCGGGTCACCGGCGGGAAGGGCGCCGCGGATGGGGGGGAGCAGCAGGGCGGCGTCGAGCCGGTCGTCGTCGGGGGCGCGCTGCCATCGTCCGGTGGGGTGGGTGGACGTGGCGGCCGTCTCGGCGAGGATTTTCTCGGCCAGGGCCAGCCAGTCCCCGGTCTTGGGCGGGGGCGCGCCGGCGGCGCTGATGGCGCGCAGGCCGGCGACGCAGATCAGCCGGCTCTCGGTCCAGTTGTGCGGGTCGAGTTCCCAGATGCCGGCCTCGGCGTCGGTCCAGCGGGCGGCGATCGCGGCGGCCGCAGCTTCGGCGGCGCGCCAGCCGTCGGCGTCGAGGTGGTCGTGGCGCTCGGCGGCGGCCAGCAGCAGCAGGGCCTCGCCGAGGGCGTCGAGTTGGAACTGGGCGTTGACGTGGTTGCCGGCGATGTCGTGCCCGCCGGGGTAGCCGGGCAGCTTGAGGGAGCGTTGGTCGGGGACCGGGCCGCCGGTGGTGGTATAGGCGGGTTTGAGTTGGGGTCCGTCGGCCAGCAGCCGTTCGGCGACGAAGCGGACGGCGTCGTCGAGCAGCGGGTGCGGCCCGGCTGCGGCGATCGCCTGCCCGGTGAAGCACTGGTCGCGGATCCACACGTAGCGGTAGTCGTAGTTGCGGCCCTGCTCGGCGCGTTCGGGCAGGCTCGTAGTGGCGGCGGCGACCATTCCGCCGCCGGAGCTGGTCAGCCCGCGCAGCACGGCGTAGGCGTGCCGGGCGTCCGGGCGGGCGACGGTGTTGCCCAGATCGGGGACGCTGGTGTGCCAGGTGTGTTCGGTGGCCTCCCACGCCTGGTCCGGTGCGGGCGGCTGTGCGGGTAGCACGTCCTCAGACAATTCGAGGACGAGGTCGTGGTGGCCGCCGGCGGACACGGTGAGCTCCACCGCCAGGGCGTGCGCGGCGGTGCCGTCGGCGCCCGGTTTAGCCGCGCCGCCGCCGGCCCAGCGCAGGTGCAGCGCGCCGGCCCGCCCGGTCCACATCCCACTGTCCTGCTCGAGGTGGGTGAGGCCGCGCTGGCCGAACCCGGGCCGGGGGTCGAGCAGGACCCGGACCCGCGCGTCGCCTTGGGTGGCGATGATGCGGCGCAGCACGACGGCCCGATGCGGGTCGCCAGGGAAGGCCAGCGCTTCGCGGCATTCGATGATCCCGGTCTCGGTGATCCACCGGGAGCGCCAGATCAGCGAGCCGTCCTCGTAGTAGCCGCCCCACACAAATCGGCCGACCGGGGTGACGGCGTAAATGCCGTGTCCGCCGATCAGCGAGGAGAACACCGCGTCGGAGTCCCACCGCGGCGCGCACATCCACACGAAGTCCCCGCGCGGGCCGAGCAGGATGCCGCGTTCGCCGTCGGCGAGCAGCGCGTACTCGCGCAGCACGTGCGGTGCGAACGCCCAGGTGTCGCTGTCGTGACCGGCCACGAGGCCCCTACCCTTTCGTCTCCGCCGGCCCGGAGGGGGCCGGTCGAATGGTGTTCAGATGCCGGCGGCGTTGGCGTAGTACTGCTGGTCCTCGCGCCAGCCGCCCTGGCCCATGCCGATGCCGCGGTAGTCCTCGACGAACTCGATGGCGGTGATCCACTTGACCATCTTGAAGCCGAGCTGGGTCTCGATCCGTACCCGGACAGGGGCGCCGTGGGTGATCGGCAGTGGTGCGCCGTTCATCTCCAGGGCCAGGATGGTCTGCGGGTTGGTGGCCAGATAGATCGGCACCGAGCCGTAGAAGAAGCCGTAACGGCCTTCGCCTTCGGTTAGCCCCTTGTCGTCCATCGCGTAGAACACCACGTGTTTGGCCTGCGGCGTGGGTTTGACCAGTTCGACGACGAGCGCGAGCGGCACACCGGCCCATTCGGCGATCGCCGTCCAGCCTTGGATGCAGTTGTGCTTGGTGATCTGCGACTGCTCACCGAGGTGGCGCAGCTCCTCGAGTGACAGCGAGACCGGGTGCTCGACCAGGCCGCCCACGGCCAGACGGTAGTCACGGAACCCGCCGGCCGAGAGCCGGTCGTACTCGTCGCCGACCGGGGGATAGCCGTTGACCCGGAAGTACGCGGAGATGTGTCTGCGGGAGAACCGCTCGCGGGAGGTGAACGTGCGCGACAGCACCCGCTCGAACGGGTTGACCATAACGCCGAGCAGGCGTTGGGTGCCTCGCTTGTAACGCAGGGAGAACCAGGTAATGACGACGTGGAACACGAGGATCAAGAACAGGCCGAGCAAGCCGATCGCCAAGCCGAGGGTCTTGGAGTCGCCGTAGCTGCCGAGCACCATCGCGGCGAACTCATGCGGAACCCCGTGGATGATCACCATGAAGACGTGCACGACCACGAAGCCGGCGAAGATGCATAGCCCGATGAAGTGCAGGCTACGGGCGCCCTGCTTGCCGCCGAACAGCTTCCCGTACCAGGGAAAACGGGCCAATACGGTCGGCGACATCGCCGCGCCGGTGGCGATCTGCAGCGGGGCGACGATGAAGATGATGAAGAAATAGGTCAGCTTCTGGGCGGCGTTGAACGGCTGCCCGGGCAGCGGAGCGGCGAGCCGAAAGTGAAAGTAGGTGCCGACCGCTCGGACCGCGTCGGGGAAGATCGACCAACTGGTGGGGATCAGGTAGTGCCAGTAACCGGTCGCGAAGACCATCGCGATATAGACGGCGCCGGTGAGGATCCAGAACTGGATGGTCATAAAGTGCCAGTGCCGGCCCAGCCCGAGGTTCTTCTTTCCCGGCAGCGCGATAACCGGGCTCCACGACTCCTCTTCGTCCAGCGACGACCACAGCTTGCGCGAATCCGCGCCGTACATCTTCTTGGAGAACCGCGCCCACTCCCGCCCGGGTGGGCAGTCGTCGTGCCAGTACAGCTTGGGAAACGAGGACAGCACCTCCAGCCCGGACCGGAACAGCAGCAGCATGAAGAAGATGTTCAGAAAGTGGGTGACGATCACCCAGTACGGAAAGAAACCCGGCATCGCCCGACCCCGTCCTTAGACGACGACCGGTCGGCGCGCAGGAGTGCCGGCGCCGGTGGCTGGATCGTCGGCCATGGCCGTCCCGCTGGCCATCCGCTCGGCGAGCCGCGACGCCAACGCCATGATCGTCAATGCCGGGTTGGCCGAGCCCTGGGTGGGGCAGACCGACCCGTCGCACAGGAACACGTTCGGCACGCCCCAGATCCGCTGGTTCGCGTCGATCACGCTGTGTTCGGGCGAGAAACCCATTCGGGCGCCGCCGACCAGGTGGGCGTAGCGGTGCACGGTGAGCACGTCCTGCGCGCCGGCGGCCTTGAGGATGTCGGTGATCACTTTCGTGGAATAGTCCATGTTCTTCTGGTCGTTGTCGCCGACGTTGAAGTCGAAGCGCGCCACCGGCAGCCCGTAGGGGTCGGTTTCGTCGGCGAGGGTGACCCGGTTGTCGGGGTGTGGCAGCAGCTCGTTGAGGACGCCGATGGTGGCCCAGTGGTTGTAGTCGCGCATGTACTCGCGCAGCGCCCGGCCCCAGTGCCCGTCGGCGAGGACGTGCTCGGACCAGGTGATCGGCAGCGGCCCGACGGTCTGGATGGAGAAGCCGCGGGCGAACCCGCGGGTCTCGTCGGTCTCGTAGAACTGCTCGGAGGAGATCTCCGGCGGCGGGGCCTTGTACTGGCGCAGCTCGACGGGGAACCGGCCGGCGGTCTGCGCGGCGCCCTGCACCATCACGTACCGGCCGACCTGGTCCTCGTTGTTGCCCAGCCCGTGCCGGAAGCGCGTCGAGGTGGACTGCAGCAGCAGCCGCGGGGTTTCGATCGAGTAGCCGGCGACCGCGGTGAATTTGGCTCGCTGCAGCCGCTCGGTCGTCTCGCCCTCGCGCAGGTAGGTCACCCCGATCGCGCGACCGCCGGCGTCGTCGAGCTCGACGCGGGCGGCCATGCAGTTGGCCCGGATCTCCACCCCGTGCGCCAGCGCGTCAGGCAGGTGGGTGACGTACGGGCTGGCCTTGGCGTTGACCTTGCAGCCCTGCAGGCAGTAGCCGCGGTAGATGCAGTGCGGCCGGTTGCCGAACGTGCCGTTGACGATCCCGACCGGGCCGACCCGCATCGCGATGCCCAGCTTGCGGGCGCCTCGCCACAGGGTCGCCCCCATTTCCGAGACCGGGTGCGGGGAGAACGGGTAGCGGTGCGGGTGGCCCCACGGCCAGTCCTGCCCGGCGACCGGCAGTTCGCGCTCGACGCGCTCGTAGTGCGGACGCAGGTCCTCGTAGTCGATCGGCCAGTCCGCGCCCACCCCGTCGAGGCTGTGGGTGTGAAAGTCGCTGGGGTGGAAGCGGGGGCAGTAGCCGGCGTAGTGCACCATCGACCCGCCGACCCCGCGGCCGGAGTTGTTGCTGCCCATCGCGATCGGGTCCGACCCGCCGATGATGCGTTTCTGCGTCCAGTACAGGTGGTGCGAGCCGGCCTCGTCGGAGACCCAGTCCTCGTCGGGGTGCCAGAACGGTCCGGCCTCGATGATCACGATCCGCCAGCCGTGCCGGGCCAGCCGTTGGGCCAACACCGACCCGCCGGCGCCGGCGCCCACGATGACCAGGTCGACCTCGTCCGAGTCAGGGTAGCGGCGCATGGTGTCCTCGCCGGGTAGTTCCCGGGAGTGCACGTCGATCAGGTAGCGCGAGTCGTTGTCGGTGGGTCCGACCGCGCCCTTGAGCAGTCCGCGCAGCCGCTCGCCCATCACAGGCCCCCGTCCTGCACGGCGCGGGCCGGGTCCTCCTGGGTGGCGCCGGGGGTCTCGAACGGCTCCAGGGTGCTGACCGGGCCCAGGCGCATGAACCCGCGCGGGTAGGCCGGTCCGCCGAACCCGATCTCGTTCCACGCCCACGGGTGGGAGTAGAAGCCGGTCAGCACCGCGCCCATGCACACCGACCAGGCCCGGGTGACGTTGAGCCGGTCCCACGTCCCGCCGGACAACTGGCCGTGCGAGAACGCGTCGACGATCGCCTCGCGGGTGGCCGGTTCGGCGGCCGCGAAGCTGTCCTTGCCGTACCGGGTGCGGGCGATCTCGTCCAGACCGGTCAGCATCAACCGCCAGGTGTCGCGGTCGTCGGGCATGTCGGCGTACTGGTAGCCGTCCAGCCGGCCGGCGGCCAGCTTGTCGTCGACGAACTCGGCCACCGGCACCCGCGGCTCGCCGTCTTGAGCCAGCACGGTGTCGCAGAACGCGCGCAGCGTCGGCTCCTCCTCGCCGGTGAAGAACCGCAGCGGGCCGGGCGGGTCGAGCCGGGCCAGCACCACCTTCTTGGTGGCCTCGTCCCAGCTGTCCACGACGGCCAGCACGTCGTAGTCGGGGTAGCGGCCGATCATCTGCGGGGTGGTGCCGCGGCGCTGGCGCGGTAGCCAGGACGGGTGCGGCGGCTCGCCGTCCGGGCGCAGGTTGGGCAGGTGATCGGGTCGGGAGAAGTCCGGCATCCGCCCCGCCTCCTACTTCTCGCGGCGAAGGACCGCCGCGAGCAGCCCCATCCCGCCGACGATGCACATCAGCCCGGGCGCGGAGATCGGCGGCCCCATCGGCAGGTTGTAGGACGCCAGCGCCCAGCCGCCCGGCTTGCGGGCGACCCCGCGGGCGTGGAAGTACTCCCCGAGCAGCCCGTTGGCGGTGTAGAGCCCGGCCGTGATCGGCAGCGCGGTCTTGGCCCACCGCTTGCTGAACACCCCGCCGATCCCGGCCACCACCACCGGCGGGGTGACCATGATCGGGCTCCACATCCACTTGTTGCCGAAGCTGGCCTTATAGTGCTCCAGGTAGATCTCCGCGGTGGTGATCGCCGCGGCCGCCGCGGTCAGCCCGGACAGCGAACGTTCGAACCGGCCGTGCTCGACATCGGCGAGCAGCCGGTCCACGAGGTGCTCGGCGCCAACGGCGCCGTGGTGGCTCTGGCCGGTCGCGCGTTGCCGCAGCAGTCTCATCGGGTCACCGTCCAGGGAGGAATTCGTGGGCGAACTCCCGCACCGCCTCTACCGCGCCGGGCAGGCCCTCCTTCGGCGCGCCCAGGAACGAGGTGGTCATCGCCTTCATCTGCTCGAAGGTGATGTGCGGCGGGATGGGCGGCTCTTCCGGATCGGTCATCGCGTCCACGATCACCGGACGGTCGGCGGCGAAGGCCGCCCGCCAGGCGTCCGGAATCTGGTCGGAATGATCGATGCGAATGCCCTTCAGGCCGACCATGTCGGCCCACTGGTGGTAGGGCACGTACGGGATGTCCTGCGAGGCATCGAACTTCGGATTGCCCTCCATCGCCCGCTGCTCCCAGGTGACCTGGTTGAGATCCTCGTTGTTGAGCACGAGCACGATCAGCCGCGGATCGGACCAGGTCCGGTAGTACTTGGCCGCGGTGAGCATCTCGGCCATGCCGCCCATCTGCATCGCGCCGTCACCGACCATCGCCACCGCGACCCGATCCGGGAAGGCGAACTTGGCCGCGATGGCGTACGGCACCCCGGGCACCATGGTCGCGAGGTTCCCGGACAGCGACGCCTTCATGCCGCGGCGGATCTTGACGTGCCGCGCGAACCAGTTCGCCGCCGAGCCGGAGTCCGAGGAGAGCACCGCGTCGTCCGGCAGCTGTTTCGACAGCTCGGCGAACAGCGCCTGCGGGCGCACCCGAGCGCGCCCGTTGCGCTGCACGTCGGCCGGCTGGGCGCGGTCGTCCATCAACCGCCACCACTCCTGCACGTCTTTGACGATCTTCTCCTGCCAGGAGCGATCCTGCTTGCGGTGCAGCAGCGGACGCAGCTCCTGCAGGGTCTGCAAGCTATCTCCGATCAGCGCCAGATCCATCGGATAACGGATCGACAGCATCCGCCCGGACAGGTCGATCTGGATGCCCTTGGCCTGCCCCTCGGTGGGCAGGAACTCCGAGTACGGGAACGACGAACCGACCATCAGCAGCGTGTCTGCCTCGGCCATCAGGTCCCAGCTCGGCTTCGTGCCGAGCAGCCCGATCGACCCGGTGCAGAACGGCACGTCGTCGGGCACCGCCGCCTTACCCAGCAGCGCCTTGGCCACCCCGGCGCCGAGCGTGTCCGCGACCGCGACGACCTCGTCCGTGGCGTGCAGCGCACCGGCGCCGACCAGCATGGCGACCCGCTCGCCGGCATTGAGCAGGTCCGCGGCGGCCTGCAGGTCCTGCTGCTCGGGGACCCGCCGGCCAGCCCAGAAGCCGACGCCGGAGTGCACCGTGTGCGTCTTCTTCGGCTGCTGCGGCACCGCGTCCATGTCCTGCACGTCCGCCGGCACGATCACCGCGGTCACCGTCCGCTCGGCCTGCGCGGTGCGCAACGCCCGGTCGATGGTGTGCCGGATGGTGCCCGGCTCGTTGGCCTGCTCGCAGTAGGCCGACGCCACATCGCTGTAGAGCTGCAGCAGCTTCACCTCCTGCTGGAAGCTGCCGCCCAGCGCCCGCACGAACGTCTGCCCGACGATCGCCACCACCGGCTGGTGATCCAGCTTCGCGTCGTACAACCCGTTGAGCAGGTGAATCGCCCCAGGGCCGGAGGTGGCCATGCACACCCCGACCTCGCCGGTGTACTTGGCGTGCCCGCACGCCATGAACGCCGCCATCTCCTCATGCCGGGTCTGCACGAACCGCAACCGGTCCTGGTGCCGGCGCAGCGCCCCCAAAATCCCGTTGATCCCATCACCGGGGAACCCGTAGATCGTCGTCACGCCCCAGTCGAGCAGACGCTCGCACAGATAATCGGCAGCAGTGTCTGACACGGCATCCTCGCTTTCCCTCACAGATGCCGGCGGTTGAGCCGCATATACCCGTCAACCGTCGCCGGGTAACAAGACAGGCTGCTCTGTCTGTCTCAGCGGCACCGGAGCTGCTTCGCGCTTGCCGGGCTTTCCGCAGCGCCGCACGCCGTCATGCCCTGGTGGGTAAGCCTGACCATGGCGCCGGCGCACCGACGCCGAAACCCCGGCTTGCCAGCGCCGATTGCCGTCGGCCACCGTCGTCTCTAGCGTGGCCTGTGGACGTGCGGCGGTCGGCGCGGTCGGCCAGTGTGAAGGGCGGCGGTCGTGGCAGATGTCAGCGACGAGCGTGACCGAGACCGCGCAGCCAACGGACGGCCCACGCTGAACGGGATCCGGTTGGATGGTGACGGTCCTGCTGAACCGGAGGAGTCGCCGCAGGAGCAGGTAGCGCGGTTTCGACGCCGCCTGCTCGGCGGCCGCGGACCCGGAGCCACCGAGCGGGAAACCGCCCGGTACATGCATGATAGGCCCACGGTCGGCGCGGTGCCGACCGTAGTCGAGCGCGAACTGGTTCAGGTCCGCACCGACTTCGCCCGCGGCGACGCCGCCGGGATCGAAGCTGATCTGCAGCAAGCCCGGGACAACATGGCCGAGACCCTCGACGCGCTCGCCACGCGCCTGGCGCCGCGTCGCCTGGCCGCCCACGCGATCCAGATAGCCAGGGCGCGGTGTGCGCTGCTGCTCGGCGCACCCAGTGCGCGGTGGCCGGCGGACACCGACCAGGAAAGCGCCGCCCACGGCAGACACGTAGCCGGGCTGGCGGGCTCGACGCAGTCGGCGACTCCCGCCGAGGCCGTCGCGCACGACGAAGACGAATGGTGGTGGCGGGTCGCCGTTCGGGCTGCTGCCCTCGGCGCCGCGGCCACCCTCGGGCTCGGGCTGCTGAGCCGCACCGTGCGCCGCCGGCCGGTGCGGCGCGCAGCGCGCCGGCGCGACCGCGCGGTCGCAGCCCGAACGGAAACCTCCAGCGGGTCGCGACCTCGCCGGCAACATCGGTAATCCGGGGTGCACGGGGTTTCGCTATCCCACCTGCGAGAACGCAGCCGAGAGACGTTCTGGCTGGTGCCGGCCAGCTGCGTGCTGATCGCCTTGGTGCTGGCGCTCGGGCTGCCACGGCTCGACGTGCACACCCGGACCCCGCTGCTGTTCCCCGGCGGCCCCGAGTCCGCGCGCAGCTTCCTGTCCTCGATCACCACGGCGATGATCTCGGTCACCGGGCTGGTGTTCTCGATCACGATCGTGGCGCTGCAGCTGGCCGCCGGGCAGTTCTCTTCCCGGGTGATGCGCGATTTCCTGCGCGACCGGACAATCCAGCTCACCTTCGGGGTCTTCGTCGCCACCTTCACCTACGCGATGGTGCTGCAGCGGTCTGTGCGTGGCACCAGCAACGGCAGCAACGCCTTCGTCCCGCAACTGGCCGTGTCGGTCGCATTCGTGTTCGTCCTGACCAGCGTCGCGCTCTTCATCGTCTACATCAACCACATCGCCAACGCGATCCGGGTCGCGAACATCGTCGCCCGGATAGGTGCGCAGACCCGGGCCGTTCTCGAGGTTCGCTACCCCCCGGGCGGCGCGCCAGGCACCGCCGCGCCGCCGAACCACGCCCCCGATCGGTACCTGTGCTGCCCACACCCAGGGGTGATCGTCTCGGTGAACGAGGCGGCGCTCGTCGCGCACGCAGCCGCTGCGGACACGGTCATCGCGCTGCAGCCCTCGGTCGGTGATTTCATCCCCGCCGGGGCGCCGCTGCTCGCCATCTATGGCGACATCTTTGACGAGGACCAGCTGCTACGCCACCTGGCGTTCGACACCGAGCGCACCTACGAGCAAGACGTCGCATTCGGCTTTCGTGAACTCGTCGACATCGCCGAACGAGCGCTGTCCCCCGCGGTGAACGACCCCACCACCGCGGCGCAGGCCATCGACGTGCTGCACGACCTGCTGCGCCGGCTGGCGACCCGGCCCACACCGACCGGCCGGCACACTGACGCCGCGGGAAAGCTGCGCCTGATCGTGCCGATGTACACCTTCCCGGACTTCCTCGCCCTCGCCCTCGACGAGATCGAGCACTACGGCGCGAACGACGTCCAGACCCCCCGTCGCCTGCGCAGCATGCTCACCGACCTCGCCGCAGTGGCCCTACCCGCCTACCAGCCGGTGCTCGACCAGCGGCTGCGCACCCTGCCCAGCGGACCGCACGGACCGCACGGACCGCAGGCCACGGCATCGAGCGGATAGCCGTCACCCGGCCGCGCGGTCTACTTTGAGGTGGCGCGACGACGGGTACGGAACCGGGTTGGGCGACAGCGTCCCCCATCGCTGCGTACAGCCGCGGCCGGGCCGGCGAAGCAGGTCACTGTGACTGGAGCACCGCGATGGCCTACCTGTTCGCCGCGCTGGCCGCAATCGCCAACGCGATCTCCTCGGTGCTGCAGCGCAAGGCCAACCAGGACCAGCCCAGCGAGGACAACTTGAGCCCGCGCCTCATCGTGGACCTGCTGCACAACCCGACCTGGTTCCTGGGCATCTGCGGGGTGATCGCCGGGTTCCTGCTGCAGGCCGCCGCGCTGAGCAGCGGGGCACTCTCGGTGGTCGAACCGATCCTGATCTTCGAGTTGCCCACCACGCTGCTGCTGGCCGGGATCGTGTTCCACCGCCGGCTGCACCGACGCGAGTGGCTCTCGGCCGCGGCGATGACTGCCGGGCTCGGCGCCCTGCTGTACCTGCTGTCCCCGTCCGCTGCCGAACCCGGCGAACACCTCCCGGCGGCGCACTGGGCGATCGGGATCGCGGTCAACCTCACGGTCATCGCCGCGCTGGTGGGCTGGGCGCGCCGCAGCGCCGCCGGCTCGCACCGCGCGGCCCTGCTCGGCGTCAGTGCCGGTGCCGCGTTCGGACTCACCGCGGCGCTGATCAAGGCGATGACCGGCACCTTGACAACGGCCGGCTTCTTCGCGGTCTTCACCGTCTGGCAGACCTACGCCATGATCGCCGCCGGAGCGTTAGCGATGTTCCTGCTGCAGAGCAGCCTCAACGCCGGCTCGCTCGTGGCTGCGCAACCCGGCATCACCGCCACCGACCCGGTCGTGTCGATCCTGTGGGGCACCCTCGCCTTCGGCGAGAGCGTCCGCGGCGGGATCTACGTGCTGCTCGAAGTGGTGGCGGCCGCGCTGATCGGCGCCGGCATCGTCGGGCTGTCCCGCTCACCACTGGTCAGCGGTGACGAGGGCGCCAGCGACTCCACGTCGGCCGGTCACCCGGCCGGCCGCTTGGATGAACCCGGCCAGACTGCGGCCGCCGACGACGGGTCGACGTGAACGAGCACGCCCTGACCGCACCGGCGGTCTGCTGCATCGGTGGTTCCAGCGCGATGTCGAGGCCCGGCTGCGCGACATCGTCGGCGGGCCGGCCGCCTGCGGCTCATACCCGATTTTGTTGATTACCCGACTGGCTGTTGGGGCGGTTGTGGCCATCGCCGGGCCCGCCGTCGCGTCGCTGACCGGCGACCTGTTCCCCGCCGCCGAGCGCCTCGAATCTACGGGTTCATCCTCTCCGGCGAACTGATCGGCACCGGCGTCGGCTTCCTCGTCTCCGGCGACGTCACCGCCACGCTGTCCTGGCGCTACTCCTTTCGGGTGCTCGCCGTCCCGGCGCCGTCCTGGTGGTGGCGATCTGGCGGCTGCTTCCCGAGCCGGCCCGAGGCGGTCAGAGCCGGCTGAGCGTGGGCGCCGACTTGCAGCAGGTAGCGGCGCGCCGTGGGCCGGTTGGCCAAATATTTGTTCGCGTGCGCGGCGACCTGGCCCCCGCCTCATCGCCCAACACTCGCGAACCCGCACCGCGCCTGAACCACCCGCCCCGCTCACCGTGGCGCCCGCCGCGTCCCAGCCGCCGGGCACACCCCGCCGGCAGCCAACACTCCAATCCAGCCAAGCCGAAACCGCACCACCCAGCCAACCCCCCGGCCCGCCGCCACCAACACCGACACCGACCCGGACACCCACCGGAACGCCTTCACGAGACGTCAAACGGCCGACCCGTCACAACCTCACTGACCAGTTTCGTGACACCGAGACCGCAATTTAGTGAATGTCCGGGATCGGGATGACTATCGGGTCATTCACGAATCTCTGGGAGCCCGGATCCAGCGGCGTGAGCAGAGACCCGGCGGCGCCGACACAGGCTAAGGACTCGGTATGGCACAGCCCATTGCAACCGGGCGGCCAGCAGCCTGCAACCTCCGGCGGCCCTCGCGGGCAAGGTCCGGCGAGAGCGGGCGCACGATCGGGCAAGGTGTGCTGACCGACCTGGCGCCGCCGGACGGGTTCAAGCACAACCCGCCGGGTCGACTCGCCGGCGGGTGCTTGCTGGGGTCGCGAGGATTTGCCCGCTGCGCCGCTCCCGTATGAGGCACCCGTCCGGCACACCCTCACCGGGCGGGTGCTACGGGACACAAACCGCCCGGCGGTGAACGCTTGCGGACGGCACGGCCGGCGCGGCGCAGCGGGTTCGGCTCGTGGAACGGGTAAGCAGGAGGCCGGTCGGGAATGGTGACTGTTGAATCCTGCAGGCACCCTGTAGCCATGGCCGATGACGAACTGGACGCAGTGTTGGCCGAGCAGCGCGCCTACTACCGCGCCCGTGCCGACGAGTACGACGCCACGTATCCGCTCGACGAGAGTCACGATGCCGACGCGCGCCAGCAGCTCGTGACGGCGCTGGCGGCGCATGCGCCCTTCGGCCGGGTACTGGAGTTGGCGTGCGGCACCGGCCAGTGGACGGTCGAACTCGTCCGGCACGCGAGCACAGTGACCGCAGTGGATTCGTCACCAGAAGCCCTGACCATCTGCCGGCGGCGGGTCGACGTGCCACATGTTTCCCTCGTGCAGGCCGACCTGTTCGCCTGGCAGCCGCACCAGCGCTACGACTTGGTGTTCTTCGCGGCGTGGCTTTCGCACGTGCCACCCCAGCGCTTCAACACCTTCTGGGCGCTCGTCGCGGACTGCCTGACCCCTGGCGGGCGGGTATTTGTCATCGACGAGCTGCCCGCAGGGTCCAAGGTCGAACGTGCAGCAGCGGATCAGCCCGCCCCGACCGTCCTGCGTCGGCTGACCACCGGCGAGAGCTACCGCGCGCCCAAGGTCTACTACGAACCAGACCTGCGCGCGCGGCTCGCAGCGCTGGGATGGCGCGCCGAGGTTCACGAGGTCGGCTGGCGGTACTTCTACGCCACCGCCAGCAGGGCTGGCCCGACGGACCCTGCTGTAGCGATGGAGAGGGCATGAACACCACGGCAAGTGGAGATCGGTGGGCAACCTGGCTGGCCGAGCGCCGGCACGGCGGGGACCGTGAGCAGTACCGGAGGACCTTGGAGGTGCTGGCGCCGGTCCGCGACCAGGTGATCGGCAACGCCGTTCTCTCGCCGGGGAGCCGGATGCTGGACGTCGGCTGTGGTGACGGTTTGATCGCCTTCGCTGGGGCAGAGGCAGTGGGGCCGTCGGGCGCGGTGGTGTTCAGCGATGTGTCGGCCGACCTGCTGAACCGCTGCCGGGCGCTGGCCGCCGACGCCGGTGTCCTGGATCGCTGCTCGTTCGTGAAGGCACCGGCGCGGGATCTCGCACCGATTGCGGACGGCAGCGTCGACGCGGTGACGGTGCGCTCGGTGCTCATTTACGAGACCGACAAGTTCGCGGCTTTCGCCGAATTCTACCGGGTGCTGCGGCCGGGTGGTCGGCTCTCGCTGTACGAGCCGATCAATCGGTTCGCCTTTCCGGAACCACCGGATCGCTTCCACGGCTATGACGTCGCGCCGGTGGCCGAACTGATGGCGAAGGTGACGGCCGTCTACGACGCCATCCAGCCGCCAGGCTCAGACCCCATGCTCGACTTCGACGAGCGGGACCTGGTGGCCCTGGCCGAGCGGGCCGGATTCAGCGAGCTGCATCTGCACCTGCAGGCCGACATCGACGCGCCGCAGCCGTGGCCGTGGCCCGCATGGGTGAACGCGTCGGGCAACCCACGCGTCCCCACCCTGGCCGAGGTCATGGCTCAGGTCCTCACTTCTGCGCAGGCCGATCGGGTCACCGACCACTTGCGGCCGCTGGTCGAGCACGGCGAAGGTCAGCGCCGCAGCGAGGTGGCTTACCTCTGCGCAGTCCGGTAACCGTTCGGCTTCTGACGCGCGGACTGATCTTGGCCAGGCCGCCGGGAAGGGGCCGCCTCACCTCGTCGTAAGGTGAACGGGGCGTTAGCGCGACGCCGGTAAAGGGTCCGTTCGCACGTTGCTTCTAGCCGGGTTCTCCGCTTGGGGCTGGCCCGGCGCTAACATCAGCGCGCAACTCGTCTTCGGTGTCAATCCGCGAGGTGACACTCGGCGGCGAGTTGAAGGCACGACGTGCGGCTTGCCATGATGCGAGGCGAGGCGAGCGCGTAGGTGATGCGCGGGCCAATGCCCGCCCTCAACACGGGAGGCAGCCCATGGAAAACCCGGATCGATTCCCACCCGAATTGGTTGCCGCTCACAAGCGGCTGCGAGAGGCGGTCGACACCTACGACAAGTTCCTTTCCGTCGAGCCATTACCGTTGCATAGCGACCCGCCCTCGTGGGACGTGGCGACACGAGAGGCTCACCGTGCCGCAGCAACGGAACTCGATGAAGCCTACGAAGATCTAACCACCGAGCGGCGCAAGCTCGGACTACTGCCCGCAGTGACCGAACGTCGCGATGCACATGTCCATCGCTCATGAAAGTTGGCATGCGGGCACGGAGAGCCGTCCGGTCGGCTCACCTGCGGGCGCCTGGTGATCGCCTGATCTACGCGATGCGTGGCAGGGTCTCGCTGGCTCGCACGCCGCGCCACATCTTCAGCACGTCGCCAGCGCCGGCGGTTCTCGCGCTGACTACTCGCAACTTCATTGTGGTCAGCTCGGGCTTTCGCGCAGCGCGTGACCAAGGCTGGCTCTGGGACTCGGACCTCCGACCACCCGGCGAGTTGGAGCTTCTCTGGTCGGAAGAGGACGGGCTAGCTCGGTTGCTGTTCCACGGCGCAGATCCAGCAAGACTCGCGGTGTTCCTCGATCGTTTGCGGAAGGGGCACCGCGACCGCTTGCCGCTGATGAGCGCGCGCGACCGAGCTGATCGCGAGCAGTGGGGCGAAATGGGCACGGCAGAAGATCAAACCCGACGGGATACGTCCCACTTCGTGGTGCGATTCATGGACACACACCCCACCGGGGTTCTGTTTCCCCTCTACTGGCTGGGGCCAGATGAAATGGGATCAGACCTCCGAACCGAGAACCGTGGCCACATCTATGGTGGGCTTCCGAACGCCTGGAAGACCACCTCCGCCAGCGACGCCGAGGCACACCTGATCCGCGAGCACGGCACCCTGGAGACCGCGAAGCGGCAGCGCTACGAAGTGATGACCGTCGCCGAGGCCCAGGCGGAACACGATCGAGTTACAGCGGAGTGGAAGCGGTAGTCCGACGAGGGGGCAGTTCACCGCTGACCGCACCTCGCGGGTCCCGACTCGGGCGCGTGACGCAGACCGCGGTCCCGCAAGTGATCCTCCAGCGGACCGACCGATGTCAGTGCGTCGCTGCTGCGTAGCGGGCGGCCAGGGTAGCCACGGCTGCGGCCAGTTCTGGTGCCTGGTCCGGGTCGATGTGGAAGTTGAGGTCGAGCGCACCGAGGTAGGCGGCGAGCAGCTGGGGAGTTTGGGCGCCGGCATCCAGCGTGCTGGTGTGCGGGTCAAGGCGTTCGACGGTCCAGATGCCGGTTGGGATGCGGGCGGTGACGGTCTCGGCGGGCGCGTCGATCGTGATGCGGGCGCGGTAGTTCCACATCGCGGCCATTCTGCCGCGGGTGACGAAGGTGGCCAGGTCTGGGCCGGGCAGCTGCCTCGGTAGGAAACGCGGGCCGGTGGGGGTCGTCGGCGTGATCCGGTCGACGCGGTAGCTGCGCCAATCGTCGCGGTCGAGGTCGTAGCCGACGAGGTACCAGCGTCCGCTGACGTGTACCAGCCGGTGGGGTTCGATCCGGCGGCGGCTGGGGTCGTGATGCCGATCGAGGTAGTCGAAGCGCAGTTGTTCGCAGCGTTCGATAGCCGTGGTGACGGCCGCAAAAACATGCGGCGCGACCGGATCGCGGGTGGTGGGCGCCGTCTCGGTGACCCTGTCCACGGTCGTCAGCCGGGGCCGCAACCGCGCGGGCAGCAGCTGCTCCAGTTTGGCTGCCGCTCGGGTGGCGTGCTCGCCGATGCCGGCCAGGCCGGACGTGGTCGCGGTGCGCAAGGCCACGGCGACGGCCACCGCCTCGTCGTCATCCAGCGGCACGGGCGGTAGCCGGGTGCCGGCACGCAGCCGGTACCCACCGTCCGCGCCGGGTGTCGCATCGATGGTGTAATCCAGCGGCACGGGCGGTAGCCGGGTGCCGGCACGCAGCCGGTACCCACCGTCCGCGCCGGGTGTCGCATCGATGGTGTAATCCAGCGACCGGAGCCGCTCGATGTCGGCGCGCACGGTGCGCACACTGACGCCGAGCCGGTCCGCCAGTGCCGGGCCGGCCCAGCGCGGCTGGGACTGCAGCAGCGCCAGCAGACGCAGCAGGCGTGCAGCGGTGTCGGCCATGCCGGCAAGGTTCTCACCGATTGCGGAGCGATCCGTGCCGCAATCGGTGCCACGGTTCGATCCATGACCACGTCGACTGACCCAGACACCGCCAACAACGACGGGAAGCCGCTGACCGGACGGAGCGTCTTGGTCACCGGCGGATCGCGCGGCATCGGCCGGGCGATCACCCACCGGTTAGCCGCCGACGGCGCCTTCGTCGCGTTCACGTACAACACTCACGCCGCGGCCGCCGACGCCCTGGCCAGCGAGATCACCGACCAGGGTGGTCAGGCCTGCGCGGTGCAGCTCGACCTCGCCGACGACGGCCAAATCGCTAATGCCTTCGCCGAAGCCGACCATGCCTTCGCCGGTGCCGGCATCGGCGGGCTGGACATTCCGGTGGCGAACGCCGGTGTCTTCACCAGCGCGCCGATCGAGCACGCCAGCCTGAAGGAGTGGGACCGGGTGATGGCCGTCAACGCCCGAGGCACCTTCCTCACCCTGCAATACGCCGCATCCCGACTGCGCGACAACGGCCGGGTCCTGACCATCTCCACGATCGGCACCGCCTGGCCCAGCCCGGGCGAGGCCATCTACGCAGCCAGCAAGGCCGCCGTCGAACAACTCACCCGCGTCGCCTCCCGAGAACTCAGCTCCCGCGGCATCACCGCCAACACCATCTCGTTGGGACCAACCGATACCGACCTGCTGCGCGCTGGCGCCCCGCCCGAGGCACTCGACGGGGCCGCGGCCATGACCGCGCTCGGCCGCATCGGCCAACCTCGCGATATCGCCGACCTCGTCGCGCTGCTCGTCCACCCGGACAACCGTTGGATCACCGGCCAGAACATCCGCGCAGACGGCGGCCTCACCTGACCCGTAAGCGGATCCGTTAGCGAGAACCGCCGGAACACGCTTGTCGTCGTCTTTGAACCGGACCGGCACGGTGTCGGTCGGCGGCATGGTGGGCGGCGTAGCCGTGCGCCACCGCCAGACGGTGCGACGCCACCGTCTGGCGCCCATCATCACTGGCCACCAGCGCCCAGCGGGCGTCGCCGCCATCGCGGCCGCCGGTCGGGCTTCCGGCTCTACAGGGGTTAACAGCGAGCACTACCTGACGAACGGTTCGAGAGGGGTCCGATCACCGACCGACCAGCGATGACCGAACGGGTCGGTAAAGCCACCCTGACGATGCGTTCCCCAGGGAGCGTCGTGGTCCGTGACCGCTTCCACGTCGGTCGCCCCGGCGTGAGCGGCCCGCCCAATGAGGTCATCGGGCGCATCAACAAAAACCTCGATCCGGGTGGTCGTCAAGCCCACGTCCGTCGGACTCGGCTCCTGCTTCTTGCCCAGCACAGCCTGGTGGACAAAGAACGGCGCGCCGTGCAGGTGCAGCCCGGCAACTCCGCCAAGGTCCCACAACGGCGCAGCGCCAAGCGCCTGCGTGTACCAGGTGACCGCCGCATCGGCATCGGCCACGATCAACATCACGGAGAGGACAGGCCGCGCAACGACGTTACTCATGACCCCACAGTGTGGCATCGACTTCTCGGCCATCGGGTCGATGATGCGCTCCGGTCGATCCAAACGCGCCGGGAACCGAACGAGGAACCTACGACGACGTGCGAAACGCGTCGACCGTGGCTGTCTGAGCAAGTGATCAAGCTCGTCCAACAAGGCGCACCGTCACTGGACGCCTGCCCGGATGGGATCGATTTGTGACACGCCCCCGGATCCGTGGCGCTGACTGGCACGAAGCGGGCCATCCACCTCATCTTCCCGACCGACCGGGCCTGAGCGGCTGCCACCTCCAGTATTAGCAGAGTTCGGCGCGTGCCTCATGAACTCGCTGATATCGGCCTATCGTCACCGGCTCAATACCAGAAGGGGCGTCATGCCGAAGCCGCCGACACCGTTCGAGATCTACCAGGCGGGCACCCTGCTGCACGGGACGAAGGCACAGCTCGCGGTTGGTGACCTGTTGGTGCCTGGCCGGCACTCGAACTTCGAGCCGGGACGCGTCATGAACCACGTCTACATCACCGCGACACTCGACGCGGCCACGTGGGGCGCCGAGCTGGCGACCGGCGACGGCCCGTGCCGCATCTACATCGTGCAGCCCACCGGCGAGATCGAGGACGACCCGAACGTCACCGACAAGAAGTTCCCAGGCAACCCCACGCGATCGTTCCGTACCCGCGAACCGGTACTGATCGTCGGCGAGATCACCGACTGGACGGGACACACCGACGAACAGCTGCAAGCGATGCGGGACGGGCTCACCGAGCTGCGGCGAGAGGGGCTCGCCGTCATCTACGACTGAGCAACGAGCTGTGAGCCTGGTGTGCAGTGCGTGTCCGGCCCGTAGGCGATCCTCGACCGGTCACTGTTGGCGTTCGACGCGTGTGCTGAATCGGTGCAGCGCGCGGGTGCCGCTGCCCTGAGCGAATGGTGTCAGCAGGGGGGTGAGGACTCGAAGCGGCCCGCGCAGGCCGCCGAGGAAGGCGAAGCGGGTGCCGCCGTGTTCGCTGGTGGCGGCCATGCCGCCGAGCAGATAGCGGCTTTGCATGAGGCACCAACCGGGCCGTAGGACGACGTCGAAGCGGGCTCGCAGCCCGGAATAGCCGATCATCTGAGCGACGAGCCTATCGTGGTCGCGCTCGCTGAGATGCACGGCGCGGATGTCGGGCAGTAGCCAGCGCGGCAGCTCACCTTCGAGGTCGGCGGCGACGGCCCACACGCTTTCCAGCGGTGCGGGCAGGACGGTTTCGTGGATAACTGTCCCGGGTGTGACCGCAGCGATCACCCGTAGTTGGCGGACGGTGTCGAATTCGGCCACGGGCCAGGTGTCGCCGGTGTGTTCGGTCATTGCTGCCACTCCTTCCGGAACGCGAGGCGGGCCCGGGACAGCCGCGATTTCGCGGTGCCGGGTGGGACGGCGAGCACGGCAGCTGTCTGGCGTTCGGTGAGGTCTTCGACTTCCCGCAGTAGCAGCACGGCGCGATGGTGCGGGCTCAGCCGCGCCAGCACGTCACGCAGGTCGGTAGCCAGTTGCGGGTCCCCGGGTGCGGGGACTTCGCTCAGCTCGGCGGTGACGGGTCGGCGGCGCGCGATCCGGACTGCTTCGCGGACGGCGATGGTACGGACCCAACCGAACAGAGCGGCCGGGTCGCGCAACTGTCCGAGGCTGCGGAACACAACGATCAGGGCCTCCTGAGTGGCGTCGGCGCCCTCCTGCAGCGCGATCGGGCCGCACAGACGGCGCACGTAAGGGGTGAGCAGTTCCAGCAGATCACCGACCGCGATCTGGTCCCCGGCTTTCGCCGCGCGCACCAACGCGGCGACATGCTCCGGGTCGGCCCGTGCTGGCGGTGGATTCATGGGCTCCCAGTCCTTTCCCCGGCCGCGGGTCTCTTGTGGTTGTAGAGGGGGGTGACCCGCGAATGGTTCCGGTGTGCTGACTGATCGCAATACCGGTCCCCAGTGGAACGCCGGGTGGTCCGCGGTCCTCTGTCTTGCTGACCGCACCCAGTGAAAGACAGCCGTTGGAGGACCACTGATGAGACCGCCGCCGACGCCTCGACCCGCCGCCACGCTCACCGCCGTGATCGCCGCAGCCAGTGTCACCACCGGAGTCTGGGCCCTCGCCGCAGCCAGTGTCACCACCGGAGTCTGGGCCCTCGCCGCTCCGCACACCTTTCACGCGGCGATCGCCCCGTTTCCGCCGTACAACCAGCACCTGATCCACGACATCGGCGCCTTCCAACTCGGCCTCGGCACCTGCCTGGCGCTCGGGCTGGTCGCTCGCGATGCGCTGCTGGTAGTGCTCGCCGGCAACGCCGTGGGCGCCGACGCACACGCCGTATCCCACCTGATGGACCGGCATCTCGGCGGGCACCCCACCGACCCGCTCACGATCGGCGCCCTCGGCCTACTGATCACCCTGCTCGCTCTCGCCCGGTGGCATCACATCACGCGTGCGGCGGCGGCGACAACGTTGAACGGGGCCCCACGATGACCGGAACTGCGAGCTACACCCAGCGTTGGGCCTTCGCTGCGCTGTGGAGCGTGCTCGGCGTCCAATTGGTCTGGCTGATGCTCAACGCCACCGTCCTGCACCGCCAGCCAGGCGTGGACGCCATCGGGACCGGCCTGCTGATCGTGTCGCTAGCCTTCGCAGTCCTACATCGCCGGACCCGTTGGGTAGTCGTGGCGATGCGGATGGTCATGGCCGCGGACTTCCTGCTCGCCGTTGCCGACCGCTTTGGGCTACTCGGCGCGCCTGGACAGTCAGGCGTGCAATGGGGCAACTTCGCCCACTTCACCGCCTACACGCGAACAGTCATCGGATTCCTTCCCGCCGGACTCGCACCCGCGGCGGCCGTGGGTGCCACCATCGCCGAGATCACCCTCGGCCTAGCCCTGCTGCTCGGCATCCGCATCCGAATAGCGGCCACGAGTGCCGGGCTGCTGCTCGCGACATACGCAATAGCAATGAGCATCTCGCTACCGGCCGCGCAGCAATTTCACTACAACGTGTTCGTGCTCTGCGCAACAATGCTCGCACTCGCTACCCTCGACACGCCCTCACGAAACACGCGTCGCCCACCTGCGATCTGGGCGAAACGCCGCCTTCCGACCAGCATCGGCCCAACGCGCTGAGTGTGGTGTGTATCCAGCAAACCGCCAACCGCGGGCGCGAAATACCACCAGGTCGTCTACGGCGCCACACTCGGACTCTAACCACCGACCGCCCAACACGCCCCGCTGACCGCCCTCGACAACACGACGAGCCCAAGCCGCGGGAGCCTCCCGCCGGGGCTACCCGCTGGACCTACCCGTCACCCAGCGTCACCGCCGACGCGCACCGTCATCCGTCGGACCAGCGGCGTGAGCGTAAACATCAACTCGGTCGTCCGGGATGCCCGTCAGCCCTTGGTGATCTTTCCCGAGACGCCGAGAGTCGCGCATCGCATCCTTGCACAAACGGCAAGATCCGTGCGGGCATCGCAGTGTGCCCGCCGCGCCGACGGTTCGAAGATCGACCCGGGCTCGGATACAACCGTCGTTCTCGCGCACGCTGGGTTGTGGAAGCCGTCGCGCCTATCGATCAGTAGGCGGCCAGCGCCATACGAACTTGCACCCGGATTTTACTACGTGACTGCGTCATCGGTAGGAGGTGACGTCAGCGGCGCCCATCTGTGCGAGGCGGCACGTTGGCTCGTCGCACCCACTGTCGACACACTGACGGACGTGAGCTCAATGCCTAATTCCCGCGCAGCTGACCCCGCTCACGTGAGAGCGTGGGCCAGCCGGCTGATGTTGGCTGAGGATGCCCGGTGGGCCGCAGACTCGGTGCTGTCCGCGCGCGCCTACCCTGACGCGGCTGTCTTCGTTCCGTTGACGATGGGACATCACTTCGTACGCATTGCCTACGAAGGGGCGTTGGCGATCCGCTCGCCCAATCCGCGTCTCGGCGTTCCCGTACTAGCCGACCTGCTCGACGACGAATTCGCGGCCATCACTGCGCGAGGACGCCACGCCAGCAAAGTCTTGGACGATACGAAGAAGAGCTACTCCCAAGTGCTGACCGAGCTTGCAACCGACATGCGGCATCACCACGACACCCTGACCGGCAACGCAGTTCGATGGGCCCGACGGTGGGAAACCGACCTCGGGCTGTTCACGCTGGACGATGCGCTGATCGGCGCCACCGTCCCCCTTGGCTACCGACTTGGCCTGAACCCATCGGACTCCGGATCGATTTCCGGCGCTGACCTCGCCGCCGTCTCTCGCGAGTGGGGCGGATCCTTGACAGTGTTAAGCGCCGCCACGGGTGAGTTCACCGAGCCGGCACCCACACTCGACTTCGCCGCGCTGCGCGTCGCCTCGAGGGACCGCCTCGCCGCCGGATACCTCGCGGGCCGATTCTCCCCGCACTTGCCGCTGGAGGCGAAACTGCTTCTGCTGCTCATCGAGGGCGACTTCAACACGTCGAGGCTGGTGATGGCAATGACCTCGACCGAGCACGAGGGGGCAGTGTTCCGCTCGAGGACCGTAGTCGCGTACCACGGCCTGCGAGCATTGCAGCGTGTTCACGACGCGGCGCACGGTTTCCGATCTTCCGGTTCGCGGACCGTACAGAAGCTGCTGGCCGACGCACCTACGCAACGGGTGTTGTCACCGACTGCCGCCAAGATTCGCAACCGCTGCGTGCACTACGAAATCAACGACCCCGCCATCGTGCCCGACCTCGCGCGACCCATGTTCGGCCTCATCGAGGCTGTCGACGCGGGGCAGACGTTCGAAGGGTTCTACAAGGATGTTTGCACCGTCACCGCGCGGGCGGGCGAGGCCCTTGCTGAATGGACCAGCTAACTGCAGCGGCTCGCGATCGATCGTCAGTAACGGACTTCGCCGAACGCACCCACCGACGCGGTGCGCAGTGCTGGGTAGCGGCATAAAGTCGATCCACTCCAGCGACGTCTGCCTTCGGCTCAGATATCGAGCGCGCGTGGCACCTAGACCTTCGAGCTACCCGCTTGACTCGCTCGGTCAGGCTCTCGCCGCCGCTCTGAACAGGGCATCGATCTGGTCCTTCGTCGCGGTGCTGTAGACGCCCCACACGCAGTCCTCCACGATGTTGATTTCGCGCGCGAAGGTCACGCGGTTGAAGACAGCGACCATCTCCAAGATGAACGCACGGTAGAGCTTGGCTAGCGCCGGCCGGTTGTATTTGTCCGGTAGCGATGACGAGTCTCGGATGTCGATGAACAGGGCGGCACAGTGAGCATGGAAGCCGTTGGTGAAGGTCAGGTCGTCGGGCAGGTTCTTGACTTCCTCGTAGTTGCCCTGCGGAAGGGCGAGGATCTCGTCGATGCGTTTGAACGATGAAAACGCGGTCGTGCATGCCGAAGCTAATATCCATGTGTCCAACCTCTGGCTTGGGCTTCGATCAGGACGGCCGTGATCCCTAGACAGACCAGCGCGCCGATAACAGCGGCGATGGCCAGCCCTGCCCACCTGTACTTCTTGTGGGCGACGTGGGCGTTGGCCCAGACCTGAGCGGCGACGTCCCTGATGATTTGGTTTTTGTCGGCTGTGAGGAGCCGAAACGTGTCGTGGTACGTCGAGACATCGGCGTGAGGACGAGCGATGTGGTTGAAGTAGAGCGGACTCGTTGGCTGCTCTCGGCTCCGAAGACGTGTCCAGAGCGATGCGGCCGCGAACAACGCCGCGACGATCACGAAGACCGCGCAGGCCGTGGCCGCCACTTCAGCCCAGACGTTGACGTGCGGCCCGATCCTCACGACGTTAAACAGGGCGCCGCCGATGACACCGGCCGCCGCCAGCGAACCGGCGCCCTTGGTTTCAGCGTTGCTTCAACCAGTCGTTGATGAGCCCCAGCGTCTTCCACGCCGGATCAGCGTCGATCTCGCTCGGTTCGGTGCCGGCGTTACCCACGTCTGTCGGCTCTTCTCGAGTTGACGGTTGCGGCGGTGGCCACATCCATCGTCCGAACCTGGCCACCGCGCGCCCCTACTTCTCGATCCCGGCGTACTTGATCTCGATCGGCCGGCCGATGCGGATGGCCTCGGCGTACTCGGTCAAGTGCGGATCGGTGATCTCAGCCCCGTCGTTAACGCTGCCCCAGGCCTTCTGAAGCGCGGGCTTAATCTCCTCGATCGGCTTGCCCCCGTACTCCGCGCGGATGCCGTCGATCGCGCTCTGGAACTTGTAAGCGAGCTGGTGCATGCCGCCGTCGATGGCGTGCATCAGCTTGCGCTCCCAGTTCGGGTCCATGCTGAAGCTCGCGTCGATGGACATAGTCCACCCCTTCTGCCTCAGTGAGGCTGTCAGAAGGGCTAAGGACCGCGTGCTAGGTTCGCGTAGCTGCCAAGCAACGCTTGCCCCGGCATGAGATCACCGGCCTTGTGCCGGGTCTTGCCCTCGTCAGACCCTACCAGCGGGTAGTTACACGAGTGTGATTCGCAGATGTGGCTGGGATGGACCTGTGGACAGGCTTGTGCGCCGAGCCACCAACGGATGGATAACCCGGCGGATGAGTATGTGGACGGCCAGAACGTGAGCGAAGTCGCAATGCTGAGGCACAGCCGTGCGTAGCTGACTATCGACGCACCGTCACGTCCGAACCAGATCGGCGTCGGCACGGCCAGCCATTCACGCGATCACGAATCGATCGTTCTATCAGCGAGCGCCGGGAACCTCAGGCGGAACCCGCGGTTTTCACCGTCGTGGCCGCGTCCGCGTGCCGGCCGGATGGGTCGACATTTGCGGTTTCAGAACTGGAGTTTGAGTTCGTCGATTTCGCGGGCCCGTTCCCGGAGCCGCTGGTAGGCGGGTCGGTCGCGTATTCGGGCCAGCGCCCAGCGCACGGCCTCGGCGCGGTTGGCCGCGATCCCGGCGGTGATCAGCGTGTCCACGGTCTCCAGCTCGGTCGGGCCGAGCCGGGCCATCACCGGGATGAGCGGAACGCCGCCAGTCACCGACGGGTCGGCATGTGTGCCGTCCCAGCACGGCGGAACGTCGACAGCTCCCTGAACGGTCACGGCGAGATGCCGGGCGGGCGTTCGGATAGCGCGCTCCGCCGGGACAGTTAACCGGGCAGCGTGGTCCGCAGCGCAGCTAGCCCGGGGTGCGCCCGGACCCCGGATGCGCCGTGCAGCGCCCAGGTCGCGATCACCGCGGTGCTCGGCGCGGCGAGACCGCCGATCCGCAACGGCTCGGCTTGCTGGAAGTCGAACACCACGCTCCAGTTCTCCGGCTCCGGGTACATCGCCTGCACGCTGTTGTAGTAGAAGCTCAGCCAGCGAGCATTGGCCAGCTGGCACAGCAGCCTGCGCTCGGTCACCAGCAGCCGCACCGGCTGGTGCTCCCGCCACCGCTCGACCGCTGCAGCCTGCGCGGCGGAACGGCGCGACCGGTTCGCCAGCGCGGTGGCACCGTAGCCGGCCGCCATGAACGGCACGCTGCCCCAGAACACGCCGGTGACGTGGGTGTAGCCGATGTTCATGCCGTAATAGCGGGCGTAGTCGGCGCTCGTGTCGAGCAAGATCCGCTCCCCCGGCTCAAGCACGAGTCCCCACACGGTCTCCGTGGCCGCGGGCAGCTGCCCGGCGGCCAGCGCGCCGGCCAACGCCCGCGCGTGAGCCCAATGCGCCTGCGCGGCGCTGTGCCGTTCCCACTGGATCAACTCGGCCTTGGTGAAGTGGCCGCCGGCTCGCCGGTAGGCACGCCAGACTCGCCATGCCCCGCGCACCGCCAGCACCGCCAGCAGCACCGCGCCGCCGAACAGCGCGAGGACCCCCAGCCCGGCCACCCCTCGGCCCGTGGAGCCCCGCCAGTGCCCGGCCGCCGCGCCCAGCGCGCTCGCCGCGGCATAGCAAGCCAGCGCGCCGGCAAGCGGCAGCCACCAGCCGCGGTGACGCGCAGCCCACCGCTCCGGCACCGGCCTAGCAACGGCCATGACCCCACAGGCTAACCGTCGGTGCTGCCGCGCTGACGCTCGGTTAGACCCGCGGCCGCAGCGTCACGACCAGGCGCGCGGAACAGTTCGGCCCGGCAGGAACGCAGGCCGAGGAAGTCGCCGGCCGGCCGGTTCACGTCCAAGACGTATGCGCCTTCTGCGCCCACGACGCCTGAGGTGGTGCGGGCATGATCGGAGCCTGCCGGGCCGCCGGTCAGGTGATCAGCGTGACGGGGAGGCCGACCGCGGTCGCGTTGCGGGCCAGCGGCCCGTCCAGGGTCCACACCCGGGTGTCGAGCTGCTGAGCCAGTCGGATGTAGCTGGAATCGGTCGCGTGACGCCGCCGCAGCAGCGTGGTGATCGCCGCCACCACCGGGCCATCCGCGGCGAGATCGAACGGATGCAGTTCCACGCCGAGCGCGGCCAGGTCGGACCAGGTCTCGCAGATGTCAGCCTCGTCCAGATCGCCGTCGAAGACCAGCCGGGCCAGCACGTTCGCGACCTCGTACGGCAACACCGCCGGCGCATGCAGCTCCTCCCCAGCCTCGACCCAACCCTCCAGCTGCACCCGAGCCGCGGCCTGGCGCTCATCGGCAACCACCAGCGCGACGATCACGCTGGCATCGACGACGACACTCACCCGCGGCTGCCGAGCGCGGCGCGGGCGTCGTGCACCAGCATGACCGCATCGGCCGCCGGCCGCTGCTGGGAGCGCCGCACCAGCCGGGCGATCGCCGCCCGGGCGTGCGGCCGCGCCGCGACGTCCGCGCTGAGGCCGGCGTGCACGAGCATCCGCGCCAGCGTGCCCGGTGCGACCCGCAGCTGCTCGGCCTGCCGAGCCAACGCGGCATGATCGCCGTCATCGAGGCGAACGGTGATGGCCTTGGTCATGCGTCAATGCTAATCCTCACGCGATGCAAAACGATGCCTATCGCATCGTCGCATGTCTCCGTGACGACTCAGTTCAGCCGACCCGCTGGGGCAAGCGGCTGGCTTGCCTCGTCGTCGACCTGCCTGGCGCAAGTCCCGACCAGCTGCGCGAGCTGCTTACCGAAGCCTGGCCGCGGAAGGCCCCAAAGTCGCTCGCGCAACGGCTACCTGATCGTCCGGAGCCGAGCGGCAGCTGAAGCCGCCCGTCTCGCTTCCCGATCGTCTGCGGGCACCCGCCCGGTGACCGGCATCTTATGGGACGACCATGATCACGCTGTCACGACGCGGCCGAGGACGGCCCGCGCGTCGGCACGGGTTCGGCTTGCGGGCCGACGGGCCGCTACTGCGTTAGCTCGCTGAGGCGCTGCTGCGCGTCGAGGGTGAGCTCGAGCGCGTGAGCGCGCTGGCCGGGTCGACGCGGTTGTCGACATTCCCAGCGAGGCAGGCGAGCACGTGATCGATCATCGCCGCGTAGGGGCTGGCGGTGGGTAGCTCGGTGACCCGTTCGCCGGCGGCGGTGTATTCGGTCAGCGTGGCTGGGCCCTGGCCGGTGAATCCGGCGGTCATGGCGTATTCGAGCACCGCGTCGGTGAAGGTGGCTCGCCAGCCGCCGCGCATCCGGTAGGGCTGGGGCATCAGCGCCGAGCCGCTGATCCGGGCGGTTGCGTCCGGGTAGTCGAGCAGGATGGTGGCGGCCGAACCGCGGTCGTCGCGGCCGGCCAGGCCGGTGACCTGCATGCCGGCAGGTCGGCCCATCAAGGCGGTGACCAGGTCGAGGTCGGCGTGCAGCATGTCCAAGGCGATCGTGTCCAGGGTCAGGGTGTAGCCGGGCCACAGCAGCGCGGTGCGGTTCTCGACCTCCAGCATCCGCAGCGGCCCGTAGCGCTGCTCGCTGACGGCCTGGTGCAGGTGCTGATTGTGCGCGCTGAATCGGGAGAACCTGTCGACGAACGCCCGCCGCCCGCTGGCCCGCTGCACCTCGATCACCCGCTGCGCCTGCTCCAGGGTGGCACGCGAGCGGCAACTCGACCAGCACGTCTCGGCCGGCCTGCAGGGCGCGGATGGCGACCTGGGCGTGCAGCCCGGTGGGCAGGCAGATGTCCACCAGGTCCACCGAGGCATCGGCGATCACCGTGTCCAGGTCGGTCGTGGTGGCGAACCCGAACTGTTCGCTGATCTTCGTGAGTTTGTCCGGCGTCCGACCGAAGACGACGACCTCGTCGACATCGTCGCGCTGCTGGTACACCGCGGCGTGCGCCTGGCCGAACCCGGTTCCCAACAGGGCGATCTTCATAGCGGCGTCTCCCTTGCCGACGGCCAGCACCACCTGCCAGTTCGGCGTGAGGTTAGGCCGGGGCTACGACATCGCGGCCCGGTCGACGGCTCGGCTCTCGCTGCCGTCGTTACGCGTGGGCGCGGAGAGCGCGGCCGTACCACTCCCAGGAGTCGATGACGTTGTCCGGTGCCTGGGTGGGGGCCCAGCCGTTGACGATGCCTAGGAGGGTCCAGTAGCGGCCGATGCGGCGGTCGGTGAACGCCTCGATCCGCTCGGTGACGCGGGCACGATTCTCTGGCGGCTCGGGGCCGACGGCTTCGAGGCGCTGGACCACCGTCAACGCTTCGGGCGAGGCGGGGTCGACACCGGCTCGGGCGGCGGGACCGGCGTGCTCGCCGACCGCCTTGCCCACCTCGAACTGTGCGACATCTGGCTCGGGTCCCTCCGCGCGCGCCCGCTCGGCCATCGCTCGGCTGGTGGCGATGAAGTTGGGGTCGCGCAGAAGTCCGGCGATCTCGACCCAGGCGGCGACTTGGTCGGCTGTCGGGTCATCGGGCAGCTCGGGCGTGCCCATGCGCGTTTTGTCGGCCACAGCGCTGGGATCGTCGCCGAAGACAGCGTCGAGATAGTCATCGACGATGCGCCGGCGCACGTCGGCGGTGAGGCTGGTCAGGTCGGTCATGCGTTCTAGCTCCTTGGGGTCGGTGGTGGATCCGATGAAGGCGCGCAGCACGGCACGCTGCAGGCGCAGCAGGCGGATCTGGACGTCGAGCGCGCGGGCGTGCTCGCCGGCCACGTCGGCCAGCGATGTCTCCGCCGCCAGCACCCGCTTGATGTCGTCTAGCCCCACGCCAAGCTCGCGCAGCGTGCGAACCAGCCCAGCCCGGGCGACGGCCTCGGGCCCGAAGAGCCGTAGCCCGCCTGCGTGCGTCCCGTCTCGGGCAGTACGCCCGCATCCGCGTAGAACCGCACCGTCCGCACCGACAGCCCGGTGTTCGCAGCGAGTTGGCCGATCATCACGCCACCGATCATCGGGTCTCCACCAACTGGAGAGTCAAGCGCCGCGGCGGCTCAGCGCCGATCCAGATCGCTCGACCGTCCGGTCACCGATCCGCTTGCCCGCCTTGCTGCCCGCAGCGGTCCACACGGTGCAGACACGTCCCGAGCAAGACCGGTACTCAACCGAAAGAGGTGGGGTGCGGCCCCTGGCCCAGCCAGACCAGCCGCAGCTCACGCTGACCGGGCACGGCGGCGCACGCGGGTGGGATGCGGGCGCCCGCTCGGTCGCATCCTGGGCGAGGTCCGACCCCGGCGCGGGCACGGCGGCTGCCGCTCTACCCGCCCGGATCTGGGCACCCAGGCTCCGGCTGTTGGCTCGGGAAGGCCCAGCGCGTGCCGTGTGGCGGCGTAGTGGATGCCGTTGCCGTGGTAGCGCACGCGGTGGGTGAGCAGCCGGATCAGATCCTCGCGGGCGTAGAGATACATGCTGGCCCTGGCCCGGGTGCTGGGTAGCAGCCCGGCGCGGCGCCAGTTGAACAGGGTTCCCGGGTAGATGCCGAGCAGCGCACAGACCTCCTCCGGGCGCAGCCACGGCTTCTCATCCAGCGCGGGCGCCGGGCGCGGGGCCCGGGCGGCCGGCGCGGCGATGTCCAACCCTGGCCCGGCGGCCGGGTGCGCGGCGCGGTCGGTGCGGATCCGCTTGCGGGCGGTGTAGGCGGGCACCTTGGCTGCCGTAGCCAGCATCCGGATCGGCCATCCCCCGTCCGCGGCCGCGCGCAGCAGCCGGCCGCAGGCGCGGGCGACCGCCAGCCGCTGCCGCGCCGTGCCGGCCAGCGCCTGTAGCTCGGCAACCCGACGCAGCGCGTCCTCCACTTCGGGCGCTAACCCCTCCGCCGCCGTACCGGTCACTGGATCAGTCTGCCGACTCATGTCCTCACGCCCGGGCACGGCGCGCGTGCCAGCCACCGTGTGAGATCGCCGCCCTGCCCGAAACTGGGCCGCCGTCCGCACACCGCTCGAGGTTGGTCTCGCGATGTTATCCGCGAGTTGTCCCCAGCCGAGCACGGTGTAGACGCTGGCGGACTGTTCGACCCACTGCCCTGCGTTGTTACAGGAGCCCTCGTTCTCCGCGACCCGCCGGGTCGCCTTGGCCTTGCCGGCGTCGGCGCGTCGCGGATCTCCGGGGTGTCGACGAGGTCCCGCAGACGGCCGCGCGAAGACCGCGAACGTACAACCGCGCTAACGTCGTCGTCACGCCACGTGCTCTGCGGCGAACGCCAGGCATTTCCTGGCCGGCGTGAACCGCCCAAGATCACCGCCGGTACTCTGGGCAGCCGGGCGCGAGGTCGAGTCGGCTCCCACAGCGCCGATCCGGACATCAGCGAGCCGCAACCATCGTCGGCGAGCGGGTCGTGGCCACCGACCTGTCCGTGATCCGTAGCCAACTCTGATAGTCGGGAATACCGAATATGCTGTGGGTCCTCGTCTGGAAATCGGGTCGTGCAGGGGCGGATCAGGACGGCCTCCGGGTCGTCAGGGTCGGCGGCTGCGGTCATCCGGAGCGCAGCGATTCGGCCAGGTCAGACTCGGCCACGTCGATCTCGCTGGTGAACAGCGTGCGTCGGTGTCGTCGAAGTCGAGGAAGGTGACCTCGACGATCAGCTCGCCCCTCGGGTCGCGCAGGTCGGCCAGGTGAGCTGCTGGTACAGCGCGCCGGTGCTGGAGCCCCGCAGCAGATTCAGCACGCGCAAGAGGGAGCTCTTGCCGACGTCGTTGGCGCCGAGGATGACGGCGTGTCCGCGGACTTCCAGCGTGAGGTCGGCGATGCGGCTGCCGTGACGACCGAAGGCGGCTAATGCACACGAGCGCGCCCCGGCACGTTGGCGCACGCTGCGCGAAGCCGGGTCACGAGTGCTCTGCGCGGGGCTGGTCGACCAACCGAAGGCGGCGTGGGTCGGGTGGCAGCGTCGCCCACCGTTGCGGGTCGCCGAGCAGGGTAAGCGTTTCAGCTGGGCCGAGTTGGTTCGGGAAGACGGCCAGGGTAAGGCCGTGCTGGGTCGCGGCGGGCGCCAGGACGCCGTGGCCTCCCAGCTTGGTGGGCCGCGTGCGCGACGGCTTGGCATGGCTCCTAGTCATCGACCGGGCTGGTCAGCTCGGTCATCGTCAATCCGGCCGTGCCCGTCCGCGGTCATAGCCCAGCCTCACCGGCATATTCGCCGGCTCGGTAGACGGGCTGACGCCGATAGGTCTTAAGTCGGCGAGGATGTCGCGGTAGAGCGCTCGACACTCGAGCCGTTCACCTCGATCGAGAAAGCGCCGCCCAGTGCGCAGCAACGGCTAACCAGTCAGGCGGGCCGGCCACGTCCTCAGGCAAGGCATCCAAGCTCATTAGTGGTCCGGCCGATCCGCTGGGGTTGATGACGGCAGGCTTCATCAACGGTCAGGTCAGAGCGCTGCCGCGAGTGCGTGTCCGCGCCGCACTGCAACAATGGCGGGCAACGATCGCGGTAGTGCATCGGCGTCATCGTTGCGGTGGCTCGGGGCCGTCTGGGCCGTGGTAGCCGACGGCACGTCGCCTGGCTGGCGTGTGCGCGGCATCGTCGACGGTGGGGTGCAGCGCGCCGTCGGATTCGAGTTCCACGTCGGAGGAGACGGCGCCGGCCTCGGCTGCGGTCTCGACCGCGCCACCGTGCACCGGCTCCGAGGGCCGCACCCAGTGGTTGAACACCAGGTTCAGCACGAAGACGACGATGACCGTCGAGGTGATGGACGAACCGAAGATGACCTGGAAGTCCGACGGGAAGTTCTTGTAGATGGTCGGCGCGACGGCGGGAACCAGACCGACCGCGAGAGAGGTGGCCACGATGAGCAGATTGTGGTTGCCCTCGAAGTTGACCTTGTGCAGGGTGCGGATGCCGACCGCGGTCACCATCGCGAACATCACCGTCGCCGCGCCGCCGATGACCGGACCAGGCACGTTGGCCACGATCTCGCCGAACTTCGGCACCAGCCCCAAGATGATCAGCACCACGCCTGTGACGGTGACCACCCACCGGCTGCGCACCCGGGTCAGGCTGACCAACCCCACGTTCTCGGCGAAGGCGGTGTCCGGGAACGAGTTCATGAACCCGGCGAGCAGGCCGGACAGACCGTCGGTGGCCAGGCCGCGGGCCAGGTCGTTCGGGGTCAGCTCCTTGCCGCAGATCTCCGCGACGGCCAGCATGTCCGCGGTCGACTCGGTATAGGTCACCAGCATCACGATGCACATCGTGATGATCGCGGCGATCTTGAACGTCGGGTGGCCGAAGTGGAACGGCTCGGTGATGCCGACCCACTTCGCCCCCTTCACCGAGTCGAAGTGCAGCAGGTCCATCGGCCAGGCGATCAGCGTGCCGATGACGATGCTCAGCAGCACCGAGATCTGCCCGATGAACCCGCGGAACGCGCGGGTGATCACCACGATGAGCAGGATCACCAGGCCGGCCAGGGCGACGTGTGAGATCTGCCCGTAGTTCGGCGCGTTCGGATCGCTCCCGGCGATCAGGCCCACGTCCGCGCCGATCAGCGACAGGCCGATCACGCAGATGACCGTCCCGGCGACCAGCGGCGGGAAGAACCGCACGAAGCTGGCGAACGGCTTGGCGATGATCAGCCCGAACACGCCGGAGATCAGCATCGCGCCGTAGACCGCCTGGATGCCGTACTTCTGCGCGATGATGATCATCGGGTTGAGCACGGTGAACGTCGCGCCGGCCACGATCGGCAGCCGGACGCCGAAGATCTTGCCGATGCCGACAGTCTGGATCACCGTGGCGATGCCGGAGACGAGCAGGTCGGCGTTGACCAGCAGCGCGATCGTCGAGGTCGGCAGCTTCAGCGCGCCACCGACGATCAGCGGCACCGCCACGGCGCCGGCGTACATGATGAACAGGTGCTGCAGGCCGAGGATGACCAGCCTCGGCGCGGGGAGCACCTCGTCTACCGGGTGCACGGAGCGGCGCGGACGTTCGAGCGTGGCGTTCGGGGGTCCCATCGACATGTCGTGTCTCCTGCCGGACGGATCGCGGTCGATCCCTTGACTATTTCGCTTCGCGAAAGCTAAATTTCGCTGGCAGAGAACATAGCCACATCCCACCGCCCGCGTCAATGGGCCGCCGCACATCGGCAGTTTCCGCCGACGCACCGTGTGTTGGCTACCGCGTTGCGGTGCGGCGGCTGCGTGCCGCAAGTGGCAGGGCGAGTGTCATCCCCAGCGCGGTCAGGGCTAGGGCAGCGGGCAGCCCGGCGCCAGCTTCGGCAATGATGCCTACCGCGGCGGCGCCGAGCGCCGTGCCGGCGTCGAAGGCGGCGTTCCAGGCGGCGCTGGCGGTCGCGGTGCGCGATGCGCCGGCGCGGGCGAGCGCGTCGAGGAGGGTGAGGTTCTGCACCGAGCCGTAGCCGGCGCCGAACAGCAGCGCGCCGACCAGCACGACAGCGCTGTTGGTGCCGGCTGGCAGGCCGAGGGCCACGACCGCCATTCCGGCGATGGCTGCCAGCAGCGTCGCAGGCAGCAGCCACCCGTGCCCGGTGCGGTCGACCAGCACGCCGATGCGCCACCGGCACAGCGCCGCGCTGGTCCCGAATAGCAGCAGAGCGGCCGGCGCGATCACGCCCGCGGGGCGGATGATCGGCAGGAACGTGACTAGGGCGCCCGCGGCGAGGGTGACGGCGAGCAGCACCAGGCACGGCGTCGCGACACGTGCCGCCGTCGGCCACCCGGCCGCACCCGGCACCGGGCGGCGTGCCTGCTGACCGCCGACGGTGTCGGCGGTGTCGGCTACGCGACCGAGGGCCAGCGCCGCCGGAATCGCGAGCAGCGGTGCGGCGGCGAGCAGCGCGACCACCCGAAACCAGCCGACCTGGGTCAGCGCCACCCCGGCCGGCACCCCGACCAGGTTGGGCACGGCGATCGCCAGTCCGTACAGTCCGACCGCTTCGCCGCGTCGCTCCGGCGGTGACACCGCGGCGGTCGCGGTGACGCCGACCACGGTGAGCACGGCGAAGCCGAAGCCTCGCACGGCCGAGACGGGCAGCAAGACGGCCAGCTGCGCGCTCGTCGCGTACAGCGGGGCGGGCGCGCCGAGCGCGACCAGCCCGGCGGCGAGCACCGCACCGGTGCCGAACCGCCGCAGCAACCCCGGCACGGCGCCTTGCGCGGCGACGGTGCACCCGAGCAGCACCGTGGTGACCAGCCCGGCGGTGGCCTCGCCGGCCCCGCCGGTATGCGCCCAGGCCGGTACCGCGCCCAGCAGCAGGCAGAAGTTGGAAAAGCCGAGCACCGTCACGGTCACGACGCGACGCAGCGCGGGCGTGCGCCACAGCGGATGACCGGCGTGGGCCGCGTTGAGCGCCCGGTGCACCTCCGCCGGCACCCCCTTCCCAGCTCGGCCGCTCGCAGCCTAGATGTGCAGGCCGGCGCGGCCACTTGCGCGCGCGCCCCCTCCGGGGCCGGCCGCCGGCCGCCCGGCCGGGCACGCCGGCCGCTGGCTGGCTGCGCTCGGCACCGGCGATCAGCGGTGGGCGGCGCCGTTCCGGACCGGCGCTTACCTGCCGCCGAGCAGTTTCGCCAGCCGCAATCGGTTGAGCTGGACCAGCTCGTCCTTGACGGCGGCGCGTTCTTGGTCCGGGTCGTTGCGCAGCCGGGCTCGGCAGATGGCCAGCAGTTGGTCGGCGCTGCGTCCGGTTGTGCAGACCAGATACACCTGGCCGAAGCGCCGCTCGTAGGCGGCGTTGGCCGCCGCCAGTTCGCGGCGCAGTTCGGCGCCGGCGGCCGTGACCTGGGCCTGTTCTTCGCTGGAGAACGGGCTGGCTGCGGGCGTTCGCTCGCCTAGGCGGGGGTAGCCGGCCAGCGCCTGGGCCAGCCCAATGCCGTCGAGGTCGGCGGTGGCGGCGTCGGAGCGGTCGAACAGCGCGTGCTCGCTGGCATACGGCCGGCCGGCGGCGACCGCTTCGATCCACGCCTCGGCGGTGCAGCAGTCACGCAGCGTGTTGTGCAGCCGCTCGTCGAGCGGCGCGGTGTTGAACTGCTCGAAGGTGAGAACCGCCATCGTGCCTCCCGGGGTGTGAGGTCCTGCTCGCCGCGGACCGTCGCGGCGTCCTAAACGGGTGCCGGCGGCACGCTGTGCCGGGGGGGTGACCGCGACGTTCGTCGCGGCGCGATTGTCGATGTCGTCTTCTGCTGCCGGGATGCGGTCGGGCGGCGGTCGGACCGGCGTTCCGTCGATCCACACCGCGGCGATGTCGGCGCTGCCCGCCAGGGCGAAGACCTTGCCCAGCGCGTCGGTGGCGTCGTCGGCGTGGCGCAGCCCGATCGCCAGCGCGGTGTGCTCGGCCGGGCGCAGCCAGAGGGCGTCGAACCGTTTGCCGACGCTGAGGTCACCGACCTGCTCGGCCAGCCCGAGCGCGGCGGCGCCGGCTGCGGTGGCCAGGTGCAGCAGGTGCGCCGGGGTCAGCGGCACGCCGTCGGGGCCGCGCAGCTGCTGCAGGAAGTAGGCCTGCAGGCCCTCCTTGAACAGCGACAGGCCGGTTCCGGCCCCGACGTCGCTGCCCAGCGCGACCCGGACCCCGCGGGCCAGATGCCGATCGAGCGGGAACAGCCCGCTGCCCAGCGCGGCGTTGCTGGTCGGGCAGTGCGCGACGGCCGCGCCGGCGGCGGCCAGCCGGGCCAGCTCGGGGTCGGTGGGATGCACGTTGTGCGCCAGCACGCTGCGTGCCCCGACCAGCCCGTGTCGGTCGTAGCTGTCGAGGTAGCCGCAGCCGAACAGTTGCCGAACCGTGTGCACCTCGACGGTGTTTTCGTTGATGTGGGTGGTGATCCAGCTGCCGGGCACGTCGCGGTGCAACGCGGCGCAGGAGGCCAGCAGGGCGTCGGTGCAGGACAGCGAGAACCGGGGGGTGACCGCGTAGCGGGCCCGGCCTGTGCCGTGCCAACGGCGGGCGAGGTCGCGGCCCTGCTCATAGGCGCGCTCGCTGCTGGTATGTAGCCGCTCGGCCAGCAGCCGGTCACCGACCACCAGCCCGCTGGTGATGCGCAGCCCAGCCACGGCGGCCGCCTGGAACAGTTCATCCACCGCGGGAGCGAAGTGTGAACCGAACACCAGCGCGGTGGTGGTGCCGGCGGCCAGCAGCGCGGTGACGAACTCGCCGGCGAGCTCGCGGGCGTAGCGCACGTCGTGCAACCGGGTCTCTTCGGGTAGCGCGCGCTGCTGCAGCCAGTCCAGCAGCGGCCTGCCGAGGCCGCCGATCACCCGCAGCTGCGGGTAGTGCACGTGGGTGTCGATCAATCCGGGCAGCAGTAGCCCGGCGCGCAGGTCCACCACTTCGGCGTCGGGATGCCGCTGAGACATCTGCGGAAACGGGCCGCGGTCAAGGATTGACCCGCCGTCGACGGCCAGGCCCGCGTCGTCGCTGGCGCGCAGCGCCCCCCCGGTGAACGGGCTGACCGGGCTGTCACACACCGGCGCCCGGTAGATGATCATCGAGCGGGGCTCGGCACGGCCCGGGCGGGGTGGACGGCGAGCGGCTCGCTGGCCGGCGGGGCGAAGCGCTGCAGCAGGTCGGCGGCCACGCTGACCGCGATGCTTGCCGGCTGTTTGCCGGTGATGCCGGCGATGCCGATCGGGGTCCGGATCCGGGCGATGGCCTGCTCGCTGTGACCGGCCTCGGCGAGCATGCGCCGGAAGCGGGCCCACTTCGCCGCCGAGCCGATCAGCCCGATCGAGGCGAACTCGCCGAAACGCAGCACGGCGTCGCACAGCGCGGCGTCTTCGGCGTGATCGTGGGTCATGATCAGGACATGGGTGCCGGACGGCAGCTCACCGAGCACGATCTCGGGCAGCACGGGCACCGAATGCACGTGTAGCCGGGCGACCGGGTCGCCCAGCACGGCCAGCCGCTGGTCGCTGAGCTGCTCGGGGCGGGTATCGACCAGGTGCAGCTCGAGATCATGCCGGGCCAGGATCCGCGCCAGCTCCAGCCCGACGTGGCCGACACCAAAGATCGCCACGGCGGGCGGTACCGGCAGCGGTTCGAGCAGCACGCTCACCGTGCCGCCGCAGCACTGCACGCCATGCTGGTAGGGCGCCTTGTCCGACAGCGCGACGGTGAACAGTTCCGGCCCGCCGGGGGCGTCGAGCAGCGGCCGGGCCTTTTCGATCGCGACCGCCTCGAGGTTGCCGCCGCCGATGGTGCCGGCGACCGCGCCGGCGCTGACTACCATCTTCGCGCCGGCCTCGCGGGGGGCGTGCCCGCGTACCGCCGCAATGGTGACCAGCACGGCGGGCTCACGGGCGGCGCGCAGCCGGGTGAGGGCGGTCAGCCAGCCGGGCTCAGACATGGCTGAGGGTGTCCTGGATATGGGTAAGGGTGTCTTGCGCGCGCTCGGACTCGGGGTGGCGGACCGGGGCGTCGCTGGGGCGTTGCGGCGGCACCGGAACCGGCCGGCCGGGTGCGGCTTCGTCGAGGTAGCCGTGCGCGGCGTGCTGGCTGCGGGCGGCATCCAGCGCCCAGTAGACCGCCTCCGGGGTGGCCGGCCCGGCCAGGTTCACGCTGGTGCCGGCCGGCCCGAACGCCGCGGCCGCCTCGCGCAGCGCCTCCCGCACGGAGAACGCGCCCATCAGCGGCGGCTCACCGACCGCCTTGGAGCCGTAGACCGCGCCCTCCTCATGCGCCTGCTCCAGCAGCGTGACGTTGAAGACCTCCGGCAGCTCGGAGAAGCTGGGCAGCTTGTAGGTGCTGGCCGCCTGCGTAGACAGCCGGCCCCGCCACGGCCCGTCGCTGGTGTCCCAGCGTAGGTCCTCCAGGGTGAGCCAGCCGGCGCCCTGCACGAACCCGCCCTCAATCTGACCCAGGTCGACCAGCGGGGACAGGCTGTCTCCCACATCGTGCACGATGTCCACCCGCCGGGTGCGGTAGGCGCCGGTGAACCCGTCGACCTCCACCTCGCTGGCCGCCGCGCCGTAGGCGAAGTACTTAAACGGCGAGCCCTGCATCACCGAGGAGTCAAAGTGCAGTCCTTCGGTGCGGTAGAACCCGGCCGCCCACAGCTGGACCCGCTGGAAGTAGGCGGTGCGCACCAGCTCGTCCCAGCCCAGCTGCGCGCCGGTGGTGCCGATGCCGCGGACCACCGCGTCGGTGATCCGGATCTCGAATGGGCTCAGCCCGAGCATCGTACCGGCCACCTGCAGCAGCCGGTCACGGATCTGCTCGCAGGCGTTCTTGACCGCCCCGCCGTTGAGGTCGGCGCCGGTACTGGCCGAGGTGGCCGAGGTGTTGGGCACCTTATCGGTGCGCGTGGGAGCCAACCGAACCCGGTGCAGCGGCACGCCGAGGCTGCTCGCGGCGACCTGCAGCATCTTGGTGTGCAGGCCCTGCCCCATCTCCGTGCCGCCATGGTTGATCAGCACCGAGCCGTCCCGGTAGACGTGCACCAGCGCGCCGGCCTGGTTGAAGGCGGTGAGATTGAACGAGATCCCGAACTTCACCGGCGTGATCGCCAGGCCGCGTTTGGTGTGCTCGTGGGCGGCGTTGAACGCGTCGATCTCGCGGCGGCGCCCAGCGATGTCGGCGCCGGCCAGCAGCTGCTGCCAGATCACCTCCAGCCGCTCCGGGTGCCGCACCAGCTGGCCGTAGGGCGTGGTCTGCCCGGCCCGGTAGAAGTTGCGGTGCCGCAGCTCGGCCGCCTCCACGCCCAGCAGCGGCGCGCTGCGGCCCAGAATGTCCTCCAGCACCAGCATGCCCTGCGGGCCGCCGAAGCCGCGGAAGGCGGTCTGAGAGGTCTTGTGCGTCTTGGCGATACGGCCGTTGACCCGCACGTTCGGGATCCAGTAGGCGTTGTCGATGTGGCACATCGCGCGGCTCAGCACCGGCTCGGACAGGTCCAGGCTCCATCCGCCGTCGGCGGTCAGGGTGGCGTCCAGAGCCAGCAGCCGGCCGCCGGCGTCGAAGCCGACCCGCCACTCGGCGTGGAAGCCGTGCCGCTTGCCGGACATGGTGATGTCCTGGGTCCGGTTCAGCCGCACCCGCACCGGCCGCCCGGTCAGCGTGGCGCCGAGCGCGGCGATAGCGGCGTAGGCGTGCGGCTGCATCTCCTTGCCGCCGAACCCGCCGCCCATCCGCAGGCACTGCACGGTCACCTCCGAGTTCGCCCGGCCGAGCACATGCGCGACGATCTCCTGCGTCTCCGACGGGTGCTGGGTACTGCTGTGCACGAACACCTGGCCGTTCTCATCCACCAGGGCCAGCGCGGCGTGGGTTTCCAGGTAGAAGTGCTCCTGGCCGGCGAACTCGAACTCGCCGCTGAACACGTGCTCGGCCGCGGCGATGCCTGCCTCGACGTCGCCGCGCAGCAGCTGCGGCTGGGCGCCCTGGAAGCTGCCCGCCTCGATCGCCTCGCTGATCTGGATCAGCGCCGGCAGCGGCTCCACCTCCACCTGCACCGCGGCCGCGCCCAGCCGGGCTGCCTCCAGGTTCTCGGCGAGCACCCAGCACACCGCGTGCCCGAAGAACATCACCTCGTCCGGGAACAGCGGCTCGTCGTGCTTGACGCCGGCGTCATTCACCCCCGGCACGTCCGCGGCGGTGAGCACCCGCACCACACCGGGCACCTGCAGCGCCGGCGCGGTGCGCAACGCGCTCACCCGGGCATGCGCCTGCGGCACCTGTACCGGGTAGGCGTGCAGCACGTCGTTGCTGCGCAACACCAGATCGTCGGTGTACAGCGCGGCGCCGGTCACGTGCAGCGCGGCGCTCTCATGCGGGATCGCCTCCCCGACCACCGCACCGTCCGGCCGCTGTGACAGCGCGCTCATGCCACGACCCCCTTCACCTGCGCGCCGGGATGCTCGGCGTACAACTTCAGCACACTCTGGCGCAGCATCTGCGTCCGGTAGGTGGAGCTGGCGCGATGATCGCTCATCGGGGTGCCCTCGCCGAACAGCACCCACGACGCGTCCCGCGCGGTCTGCGCCGACCACGCCCGGCCCTCCAACGCGGCCTCGGTGGCCAGTGCGCGGATCGGCGTGGCCGCCACCCCGCCCAACCCGATCCGCGCCTTGCGCACCATGCCGTCGGCGACGTCGAGGGCGAAGGCGACCGCCACGCTGGAAATATCGTCGAACCGCCGCTTAGCGATCTTGTGGAAGGCGGTGAGCGGCGCGAGCGGCAACCGGATGCGCACCGCCCGGATCAGCTCTGCCGGCCGTAGCACGCTTTGCCGGTAGCCGACGAAGTACTCGGCCAGCGGCACCTCCCGCTCCCCCCCGGCGCTGGCCAGCACCAGCGTGGCCTCCAGCGCCAGTAGCGCCGGCGCACAGTCCCCGATCGGCGAGCCGGTGCCCAGGTTGCCGCCCATCGTCGCGCCGTTGCGGATCAGCCGCGACGCGAACTGCGGAAATAGCTGCGCCAGCAGCGGCACCCGCCCGGCCAGGCGGCGCTCGATCTCGCTCAGCGTCAACCCGGCCCCGATCTCGATCAGCTCAGCGCCCACATCCAGCCCGCGCAGCTCCGGCAGTCGGTCAATCGCGACCAGCAGCTCCGGACGAGCGCCCCGCAGATTCACCTCGACACCCAGGTCGGTCGAGCCGGCCAGCACCGTCGCCTCCGGCCGCTCGCCCAGCAGCACCAACGCCTCGGCCAGCGACGCCGGGCGAACGAACTGTCCACCATCCGAAGACGCCAGCTCGGTGGCCACCGGCGGCGGCGCCGGCGCGGCCAGCCGGGCCGCCAGCGGATCATCCGGGTCCGGGGCGGCGAGCGCGTACGCCGCGTCGCGGATCGGCCGGTAGCCGGTGCAGCGGCACAAATTGCCGCTCAACGCATGCAGATCGAACCCGTTCGGGCCGTGCTCGGCCCCCACCCCGTCCGGCGAAACGGCGCCGCCGCGGTCCGGCCGGTAATACTCCGCGGCCATGCTGCACACGAAACCCGGCGTACAGTACCCGCATTGCGACCCACCCCGCATCGCCATCTCCCGCTGCACCGGATGCAGCGCTGCCGGGCTCCCCAGCCCCTCGGCGGTAACCAGCTCCTGCCCAGCCAACGCGGCCGCCGGAATCAGACACGCGTTGATCGCTACCCACTCGGTCGCCGTCGACACTCCCGGGCGCGCCAACAACACCGAACAGGCGCCACACTCCCCCTCCGCGCAGCCCTCCTTCGCCCCGGTCAACCCCAGCCCGCGCAGCCAGTCCAACGCCGTGACACATACCGGCACATCCGTCAACTCGGCAGCCTGGCCGTTCACCACACAGCGGATAGTCATCGTCGGCTCCCCAGGCTGTAGTCGGCTGCGCAACGCAGCCGAATGCCAAACGCAGATTCGGAAAGTCTTTTCCGCATGCTAATAGCAGGTCGGACCCGGTGACAAGCCACACCGGACTCCCCGGCCCGGGCCTGCCCGCACGCCGGCAACACCGGCGTTGACCGTCCGCAGTCGGGACGGCTACCTTTTCCGTGACAAAGGAAGTGAGCCTCCACGATGCGGAACCTGCCGGTAAGCCTGTCCACCGACTGCGTGCGGTGGGCGGTGAGCCGGCGATGCCCAAGGTCGGTACTTACGTCGCTCCCCGGCGAGCCGCGAAAAGGTCGCAAGGATGGCCCTGGCACCCCCCGCGTTGCTGTCACCGGTGCATACAGATACCGCGCCGCGACACGCACCTCCCCGCCATTGCACTAGCGAAAACACACACAGCGCGACCAGAAGGCGGTGGGAAATGGGCACCCCGCTGGGGTCGGCACGGGATCGAGTGCCTCGCGTGCAGTCGATCACGCGGGCCTTCGAACTGGTGGAGACCCTGGCCGATATGGGCGGTATCGCCGGGCTGTCGCAGCTCGCTGGCCGCTCCGGGCTACCGCTACCGACCACCTACCGGCTGCTCCGCACGCTCGCCGACCTGGGCTACATACGACAGCAACCCTCCCGCGAGTACGCGCTCGGACCACGGCTGATTCGCCTCGGCGACAGCAGCAGCCGGCTGCTCGGCACCTCGGCCCGGGCACACCTGGCGGAACTGGTCAACCGAACCGGGGAGAGCGCCAACCTCGCCATCCTCGACGCCGATCAGATCATCTACACCGCGCAGGTCCCCGGACTGCACGCGATGCGGATGTACACCGAGGTCGGCCGGCGCGCCTGGGCGCACTGCACCGCTGTCGGCAAAGCGATACTGGCTACGCGGCCAGCCACACAGGTTGCCCAGATCGTGCAGTCCTCGGGTATGCCCACGCAAACCCCGCGCACCATCACCTCGCTCAGCGCGCTGTGCGCCGAACTTGACACGATCAGGGCACGCGGCTACGCCGTCGATGACGAAGAGCAGGAGATCGGCGTGCGCTGCGTGGCCGTCGTCCTCCCCGGTCAGCCCAGCAACGCCGCGGTGTCGATCTCCGGCCCGTGCCCCCGAATGGCCGAGCAGGCAATCGCTCGCGCAATACCGCTGCTTACCAGATGCGTCCACGCGATCGCCAACGAGACAGCCCTCGCTAACCCCCCGGCCGGCGAACGCACCGGCTGACAACCCGTGTCTCTTCCTCAGCAGCATATCGACCGCCAGGCGCGTAGCATGCCAGCTGATCATCGAGATCTCAGGCTGGTATGCGTATATCATCGGGTCGTTCACGAATCTCTGGGCCGCCGGATCGAGCGACCGCGAGCACGAGACCGAGCGACGCCGACACAGGCTAAGGACTCGGTAGGGTACAGCCCAGTGCTGCAACCGGATGACCATCAGCCTGCAACGGCCCGTGGTCTTGCGGGCAAGGAGCGGCGAGAGCAGGCGCGCGGGCCGGTAAGGGATTCTGACCGGTCCAGGCGGCCCCGGACGGGTTCCGGGACAACACGCGCCAGGGCGACCTACGGCGGTACCAGCCCGAGTTCGCGACGCGTTGCGCCTGCCGTCGTATGACGGCCGCGCGGAACGAGTTCGATCCTGGCCAGGCGTGCCGCCGGCCATGCCTGGGATCTCCGAGTTCAACCGGCCCCGGGTGCCAGCTGCTGCCTGCTGGAAGGTTTCGCGCTCGCGCCGAGATCAGCTCATTTAATGTTCTCGGTCATGGATTAATCCGGGCTTGCCTCGTCGTGTGTGAGCCGCCGGCGGCTGATAGTTCAGGCGCCCCGCAGTTCGGGGTGGGCCGTGGGAAGGGGTTGATTTCGGAGATGGGTGTTCTCGGGTGCGGGCGGTGACGATCGCGGATGTGGCGCGGCTGAGCGGGGTGTCGCGTACCACGGTGTCGGATGCGCTCAACGGGGCGGGGCGGGTGGATGCGGCGACCCGGGAGCGGGTGCGGCGGGTCGCGGAGGAGATGGGGTATCGGCCGAGTCTGCGGGCACAGCGGTTGCGGTCGGGTCGGTCGCGGATGATTGGTTTGGTGTCGTCGATGCCGGCGGCGGTGGCGGCCGGCCCGGCGAAGCTGGGCTTCTACATGGAGGTGGCGGCGGCGGCGGCGGAGGCGGCGCTGCTGCGGGGGTTCGCGCTGGTGTTGACGCCGCCGGCGCAGGCGGGGGTGCCGTTGGACTTGTTGGACATCGATGGGGCGATCGTGGTGGAGCCGGAGCAGGACGACGCGGTGACCGCAGGGTTGCAGGCGCGGGGGCTGGCGGTGGTGACGCTGGGACGGCAGCCGGGGTCCAGGGTGCCGCACGTGGACCTGGGGGGTGCGGGCGTCGTCACGCTGTTGCTGGATCACTTGGACGGGCAGGGCGCGCGGCATGTCGCGCTGATGGTGGGCGACTGCCGGCGCGCTTCGTATCTGGCGGAGCGCTCCGGGTATGAGCGGTGGGTGGCCGGGCGGGAGATGGCCAGCCTGGTGGTGGCGGTGCCGGAGGGCGGCGGCGCCGGGTCCGCGTACGCCGGCTGCGCCCGGTTGCTGGTCGAGCACCCCGAGGTGGATGCGGTGTGCGCCATGGTGGACGCGTTCGCGGTGGGGTGTGTGGCGGCGGTGCGGGCGGCGGGGCGGCAGGTGCCGGAGGATGTGCTGGTCGCGACCCGATATGACGGGGTGTTGGCGCGCACCTGCGATCCGCCGTTGACCGCGGTGGATCTGCATTTGGGGCTGGTCGCGGTCGGCGCGGTGCATCGGCTGCTGGCGCGGCTGGAGGATGAGCCGGTGTCTGCCGCCCGGTCGGTGCCGGCGCCGGTGCTGGTGGCGCGGCGCTCCACACTGCGCGCGCCGGGCGGGGGAGTGACTAGATCTTGACGAGCAGGGCGAGGCCGGAGGCGAGCGCGAAGCCAAGCACGCCGGCGCGCACCCGCGGCCCGCGGACCCGATGATGCACGAAGTGGCTGGCGCCGGCGCCGAGGGCGAGCGCGGGTAGCAGCAGCAGCGCGGCGTGGATCTGCTGTGCGTGGACCCGGCCGGCGACCATCAGCAGGGCGAGGGAGACGATCTCGCCGACGAGGAAGCAGAGTGCGACGGTGGCGCGCAGTTCGGCGGCGGGCCGGTGCTGGTAGGCCAGCGCGTAGGGCGGCCCGCCGACCCCGGTCGCGGTCTCAACGACCCCGGTGACCGCGCCGACGCCTAGCAGCGTGCCGCGGCCGGGGGTGAAGGCGGGCGCGGCGAGGCTGGCGATCGCGGCCAGCACGGTGGCCGCGCCGATGAGCAGGTTGAGCCGCCCGGCGGGGATGGCGGCGAGCAGGGCGAGCCCGCCGACGGTGGCCGGCACCCGGCCCAGGGTGATCCAGCCGGCGCCGGCGCGGTCGATGTGGGCGCGGCCGCGGTAGGCGATATAGGCGTTGAGCGGGATCATCAGGATCAGGGTGGTGACCGGCAGCAGGGTGGGATGCACGATGCCGATCACCGGGGTGCAGATCAGCGCGAAGCCGAGCCCGCTGGAGCCTTGCACGAACGCGGCGAGCCCGACCGCCGCGGCCAGCAGGGCGAGCGCGGTGCCGCTCACCGGGCACCGCGCCGACGGTGGTCGGTGGCGGTGCGGTGGGTGCGGTGGATGGCCGCGTCGGCGAGGACCTGTTCGGCGGCCTTGGCGGCTTGGGCGACCAGCGCCGGGCCGTCCCAGTCGGTGGGCCAGCCGCGCCACAGCCGCGGCTGCCCGTCGACGACCACGGCGGTGATCTGGTCGCGGTTGGCCAGCCGGACCAGTTCCCAGGTCAGGTCGTGCGAGGGCTGCAGTTCCGGAGCGGTGAGGTCAACCAGCAGGTAGTCCGCGGCGTAGCCGGCGGCGATGCGGCCGGTGAGCTGGCCGAGGCCGACCGCGTCGGCGGCGCCGGCGGTGGCGTGCTCGAGCCAGGTCCAGCCGGCCCCGCAGGACGGGTCGCCGGTGGCCAGTCCGTAGGTGATGCGTTGGGCGAACTCGGCGGCGTCCAGGAGGCGGAACCCGTCGCTGCGGGTGCCGTCGGTGCCGAGCCCGAACCGGATGCCGGCCGCGGCCATCGCAAGCGCGGGGGCGACGGCGTTGCCTTTCCAGGCGCTGGCGACCGGGTTGTAGCTGACCGCGGTGCCGGTGTCGGCGAGTAGCCGCAGCTCGGTGGGGGTGAGCAGGGTGGCGTGCGCGGCGAGCAGCTGCGGGCCGAGCGCGCCGGCGTGGTGCAGCTGTTCGAGCGGACGGCGCCCGCAGGCGATCAGTGAGCGTTCCACCGCGGCCAGGTGCTCGTTGACGTGCACCTGGAACACCGCTCCGGTCTCCGCGCAGAGTGCGGACAGGCGGTGCAGCACCGGGTTGGAGGCGGCTTCGGGGATGGACACGGCCAGCGACGGGTGGACCAGCCGGTGCCCGGCCCAGCGGGTCAGGTGGGCCTCGGCGCGGGCGGCGGCGGCGTGCGGGTCGGGGTCGAGGTCGTTGCCGACTTGGGCGAGCACGCAGCGCAGCCCGGCCTCGGTGGTGGCCGCGGTGACCGCGGCCAGGTCGATGCTGGCGCGGGTGCCGGCGTCGGCGACGGTGGTGAACCCGCCGCGCAGCGACTCCAGCGCGGCCAGTTTCGCGGCCAGGTAGGCGCTCTGTTCGTCCAGGCTGGCCTCGAGCGGGGCCCAGATCCGGCGGAAGATCTCCGACGGTTCACCGAAGGCGAGCGCCTTGCCGAAGGTCTGGGTCAGGTGGTGGTGCGCATCGATGAAGCCGGGCATCAGCAGCTGCCCGTCCAGCCGTCGCGCGGTCAGCTCGGGGTGCGCGCGGGCCAGCGCCGCGGCGGGACCGACCTGGGCGAACCGGCCGTCGTTGATCAGCACGGCCTGCCCGGCCTCGGGCCCGTCGGGCAGCAGCACCAGTTCCGGGGTGAGCAGCTGCCGCGGCCCGGTCAGGGCGTTCGGGCTGAGCTGGTTCGGAGTGCAGGGGTCAGTCATCAGCTTTCCTCGCTCGGGTTTCGTCGGTCGTTACGTCGCTGCTCAGCCGGCCACGCCGGTGCGCACCGCCTCGCCCGGCGGTTTGGCGGCTGGCTGCCGCCGCCAAGGTTGGCCCGCCGCCCGGCCGGCGGCCCAGCGCGGCAGGCGGGTGTGGTGGAACACGATGTTGAGCAGCACGGCGGTGATCGCGGTCATCGCGACCCCGCTGCCGAGGATGTTCCGCCAGGCCGAGGGGAAGTGCGCGTAGGCCCCGGGGACCACGATCGGCAGCAGGCCGATGCCGAGCGCGACCGCGGCGATCACGATGTTGGTGTGGTCGGCGGCGAAGTCGACCCGGCGCAGCATGTTGATCCCCATGATCGAGATGACGGCGTAGACGACCAACGCGGCACCGCCGACCACCGGCGCGGGGATGCCGTTGATCAGTCGGGCGACCGGGCTGAACAGGCCGATCAGGATAAGCATCACACCGGCGGTGGCGGTGACGAACCGGCTGCGCACCCCGGAGACCTGCACCATCCCGACGTTCTCTCCGCTGGTGACCAGCAGCGAGGTGCCGAAGCATCCGCCGATCAGCGAGACCAGCGCGTCGGCGGCGATCAGCCGCGGCACGTCGCGCTTGAGCACGATCGGCTTGTCGACGATCTCGCCGTTGATCACCGTCTGGCCGGTGGCCTCGGCCATCGTCGCCAGCGCGACGGCGACTAGCGGCAACGCCGCGACGATGTTGAACATCGGGTTGCCGAACGGGAACAGCGCCGGGGCGTGGAACACCGGGCCGTGCCCGACCGTGCCGAACTGGCCGAGCAGCGCGGCAAGCACCCCGCCGGCGACCAGCCCGAACATGACCGACAGCTGCCGCCACGCGCCGCGTAACACCCGCCAGAACAGGATCATGAACGCGATGGTGGCCAGCGCCAGGCCGAAGTTGCGCGGCGCGCCGAACCCCGGCGATCCGGGCGTGCCGGTGATCAGCTTAGCGGCCACCGCGACCACGTTGATGCCGATCACCACGATCAGCGTGCCGAGCACCAGTGTGGGGAAGAACCGCAGCAGCTGCATGAAGATCGGCAAGAACAGCAGCATGATCGCCGCGGCGATGAACACCGATCCGGTCGCGACCCGCAGGTTGTACTGCTTGGCTATCGCGATGAACACCACCAGCGGCGCGCCGCCCTGCAGCATCACGAACGGCAGCCGGACCCCGACCTTCCACACTCCCAGCGACTGGACCAGCGCGCCAACGCCGGACAGCACGAACGCCGCGGCGAGCAGGTCCACGGTCAGCTGCGAGCCCAGTCCGAACGTCTTACTGACCAAAAACACCGCCGAGATCGGGGTGGCGGCCATCACCAGCACGTGCTGCAGCCCCAATGGCAGCAGCCGGCGGATCGGGGGAACGGTGTCAACCGGGTGGGTGCTCGACGGGGGCGATATCACGGCAGGTCCTCCACGTAGACATGAAGCGCGGACATGGGCCTCGACCCAGTCGACCCGCCGCGGACTGGCCGCGTATCACTGGTCCGCCACGCCGGTACGGCGGCGGAGCCGGTCCGCTTGCGGGTCGACTCGCCGCCTACCGCGCGGTCTCCTGAACCGCCGACGGGGTGATACGAGCACTATGCCGAATCGATTCGGCAACTGTATGCCGAGACCTTGTGTCACGTCAAGAGGCCAAGTCGAATTCCTCCGCCGAGAATCTCCACCACGCGCCACGGACGACTCTCCGCTGATACCGCGCGCCATGTCATCACTGCTACAGCACGGCATCACGAGCACGACGCACTGCTTTTCGAGCTGAGCGGGCTGGTGCCCGGCGGCGGGCAGGAAGGCCGCTCGGCAGCTGGCGAGGTTTCCGGACCAGCATCCGCGGCGGCGCGCCAGCAGGATCGTCAGCCGTTGCGACTGGTCGGAGGTTTTTCGATCGCGGCTGCTTCGGTGCGCACCAACGGCGCGGGACGACTCGCTGAACGAGGAGGCCCCCGGATGGCGACTGGGCCGGGCTGGCTTGCAGCCGTTGCGATGGGCAGGCGCCGCAGGTGGTAGCTGGGACGGTGCCGGGCGAACGGCGATAGGTTTCGGTGGTGGGTGGCTGGTCCTCGGAGGACCGGGGTGTGCTGAGGCTGCCGAGTGGGCGTCGTGTGCGTGGCCGGGGCCTGCGCGATCGCTTGCTCGGCCGGGCACCAGATTTCGGCGTGTATCTGCTCGCACGAGATCCGCGGCCATTCGATTGGCCGGCGCAATGGGTGCCCTGGCGCGACTTGTGGCTTCCGTCCGACCGCGCCACATTCCGTGCGGCGCTGATCGAGGTGTGGCGACGATCCGTCGACGAACGCGTCGAAGTCGCGTGCAAAGGTGGGCGCGGCCGGACCGGCACCGCGTTGGCGTGCTTGGCCGTGCTCGATGGTGTCGCAGCGGCGAATGCGGTGAATTTCGTCCGCACGCACTACAACCCGCGGGCGGTGCAGACGCCCTGGCAGCGTTGGTTCGTTCACCAGTTCCTGGCTGACACGGCTGGACCCTGAGCGGCCCGGGACAAGGGCCAACGGTCCGTATCCGCGACATGCGAGCCCGCCGCCGAAAACCGGGTCCTCGACAGCTTCGTCCACCGACCGGAGGACAGTGCACCGGCCGGTGCAGGGGCCACGCGGCTGACGGTGCGGGCGACGACCGGGCGGCAGTCTGAAATGGCCGGACCGACCGGCAGCTTCAAGCGGCGATCCAGCGGCATGAAGCACACCACGCTCAAAGGCAGACAGTCATGAACCAGCAACCAGCTACCCGTCGCTTTGCACGAATCGGCAGCCGCCTCACCCGCCGTCTCGCCGAGTGCAATCGCGCCGCGCAACGGACGTTCGAACTCAACACCGCAACCGAAGTCGTGCGCCGCACCGGGCAGCCTTCCCGACCGACCGGAGGGTTCTGATCTGACCGCCGGGTCGGGGCCGCCCGTCCCAGCATCCGCACCGCCAGCTACACCCGCTGAACGCCATCTTGCGATGATCGGCGCAGCGTGCGGGCTAACCCCGGAACGGGCACTGGGCCGCCCGCGGAGCACTCACCGGGGCCGCGGTCGGCGTGATCTGGGGGCCGTTCGGCGCCGGCGTCGGCGCCGCCGTCGGCGGCCTCGTTGGCGACATCGCCGACCACTGCACCAAAAGCTAGAGCCGGCGCTACGCACCGGGGCGACACGATCCGGCGGTCAACCTGACGCTCAACGCCGCGGCCGCACATCCCATCAGTCGCGCCTCGGTCGCCAGCGCCAACCGCTGCTGACGCTCATTCCACAGATCACGATGGCCTCGAGACCCTTCACGATCTCCAGCCGCGCCACGCCGGCCGTCTTCTACACCATCAGCGGCGTGTCACCGCACGACACGCCCAAGATCACGACTTTGCCGACGCCCTGGCCAGGCGCCCACGACCTGCGCCGGCTGATCGCGCCCTCGACGGCCCCGTAGCGCGGGGAATCGGGCGTCGCGCCACTGACGTACTCGACGAGGGACACCGCCACAAACAATGGCCTGAAAACGCGGTCGACCTGACCAACCGGCAACAGCACCGTGCGGTCGTGCCGACGCATATCGCGCCGCCGGGGGTCAGCCTTCGGACTCATTCTCGACCTGCGTCTCGACCGACTCTTTGAACTCCTTGAGCGGCTCGACGACCGGCCCCAGCAACGGCACTGCGGACAGGCTGCCGAGCACAATGTCCGCCCACTTCGCCGCGCGCCGAAACCACCGCCTGCGACCAGGACGCTGCGCCTGGGCAAGAACACCATCCAGCTCGCGACGAAAGCCGATGACCTTGATAGCCAGCAGCTGTCCGCTCAGGCCCGCCCGGACCAGCGCTGCATCAAGTGATTCGCCTTGCGCTCCAAGCAGAAGCTCCTGCAGTCGCTGCACATTCCCAATCAGATCGAAGTACGCCTGCCGCATTCTCGCGAGCATCTCGGTGTCTTCCACCAACGGCTCGGGGATGACCTGCTGCAGCAGCTGCCACACCTCCCCGCGGACCACGATGAACGCCGGCACATCAGTGGCCAACGAATTCCCAATCAGAGCGTGAGCCTCCTCGACCACCGACACAACGTCCCGTCGGTCCTCCAGCGGCATCACACACCCCGCACTCACGCATAAGACTCTGGCAAAACCATTACAGCGCATTCCCTTCCCCGAACGGGTAAGGCGCGCCCGGTCAGGTCGCCACAACCCGACGACCATGCTGGTTGGCCCGGGCCGCGATAGGAGCCTGTCTTGTACGCCGCGCCGGCACCCCGTCGTGGCCGAAGCCTGATCACACGCTGTGCGTTGCGGCGTGCCGGGTCCGGCCACGGAGTCTGGTGCCGGGGCTGCACTGAGGATGGCTGCTCGGCCGCTGGCCAGCGTGGTGAGTTGAGGTCGACGTGCTGGCCGTGCACGGTGACCACCACCCGCGGGGTGCTCGGCGCCCGTGCCGCTCTGCCTGCCGGTCGCACCCGGGTGAGCTGTGGACGGGATGATCTCGTGGTGAGCGCGCACCTGGATGTGACTACCGTTATCGCCACGGCGGCCCTCTTTGTATCGCTCGGTGCTGCGCTCTGGCAATACATCCGCTGGCGTCTTGAGGGCGGACGAATTTGGGTGCGCCTGTTCCCAGGCGCCTTGCACGAGTACAGCCTTCGCCGCGACAGCTCGTGGAATGCCCTCGCCCAACGCATCGCCCAACGCAACTTTCAGGGGGTGGTATCTCGAGGTCGCTATCGTCGAGGTGGAGAAGCCTTCCCGTACCGCGGCCACGATCTCCGAGGTGGCCTTGGAGTTCGGACGAGTCACACGGGGGCGTCGCCGCCGCATGGCACTCAGTCCCTGGATGCTCGAGCTCCGGGCGCCTCGACCGATGAGGTGACACGGCTTGAGCCCTTCGATCGACGAGTGTTCGTGTTCGACGTGTGGCAAGTGCTGCAACCGATCATGTCGCACGACCTCGACCCACCGCGGCCATCATCGATCAGGGCATCCGTCCGGGTGGCCGGCCGGCGCGGATATCGACGTTCGCCGTGGCGGCGGCGATGGCGCGGCGATGGACCGTCAAACCCCATCAGCGCTCGTTTTTGACCGACTAACCCGAGGTAGGGATTGCCGCATACCAGTCCTTCACCGGGTAGCTGCGGGGCACTGATCGGGCCAACGTGATGGCGATCATTCCAACCAAGCGCCCTGCACCTGCCCGACCTGCGGCTGCGTTGGACCGGCATGTCGCCGCCGAAAATGTCAGTGCCACCAATCAGAATGCACCCGTGATCGCAGCATGATCACAACGGGGCCTGCCACCGAAATTTCAACGAGAAGCGGGACATCCGGGCGGAGTCGCGTGGCTCACTCAGGTCTGCGGTTCGCTGAGTGAGTCCCAGAAGTTGCACTGGTGCTCGGCGCGGTATGCGGCGGTGCTGATTGTATGGCTTTGGCCAGCGACCCGAAGGGACATGATCTTGTGGGTGAGGTCGAACCGGGGCCAGTTCGATTGTCCTTGGAAGTTCGGGCTACCTCGGAAGATGAACCCGCCCCAGTACTGGATCATGTTCCGGGACAGCTCGCGCTCGCCGGCGTTGAAGGTGCGCGCGATCGGCGTGCCGTTGTTGAAGCTGGGGAATAGGTAGGCGAGTTCCGCGGCGTGGCCGGCGCCCCACACGTAGCCCGGGATCGGGACAAGCCCCGGCCCGTTGCGGGCGTCGAATTCGTAGGCGTACGTGGGAACGTAGCGTGCGAAGGTGCGGTCGAGCCGCAGCTGGGTGCAGCCGCCGATGCCGGTGATGAGCCCAGCGTCGGTCATGATCGCGCCGACAAGATAGGCCGGGGTGAACTTGTCGGCGTTGCTCGGCCACGGGTAGCGGGCAAGGACCTGGTCAGCGTTGGCGCCGAACGTCGAATGCACCCAGTCGACGTACTGGCCCTGGTTCCAGCCGATGTCGCCCTGCGCGAAGGTACGGCCCTCATCGCGGTTCGAGCCGGTCACGATCGGTACCCGGGCGAAGTCGCCGTTCGCGACGGCGGCCGCGGTCGGTTGCGGTAGCACTGGCGTGCCACTGGTCAGCGTGGGCGAGAAGCCGGCGCCGGCGTCGAGCAGCTCCGCTGCGGGCTTGCCGCGTAGGCACTGCACGGCGGTGGCCAGCGACGAGCAGCCGGCGGCTGCCGCGAAGGTGGCGCTGTTTGCCTGCGTCTGTGCCAACGTTCGGCTGTAACACGAGCCGCTTTGCATCATCGCGCGAGCGAATAATCCCTGGGAGCCCGGCGCGGTCAGGTGGCCGCAGACGCTCCATCCGCCAGCGGACTCACCGCCCAGCGTGACCTGGCCCGGGTCGCCGCCGAACGCCGCGATATTGCGCTGGACCCAGCGCAGAGCGGCCTGTTGGTCGAGGAACCCGTAATTACCCTGGCCCACGTTCGACAGGCCACGCAGGCCCAGGAAGCCGAACACACCGAGTCGGTAATTCATCGTGACGACGATCGCGTTGGTGAGCCGGACGATCTTGTCGCCGCTGGCCTGGTTGGAGCTGCCGTTAACCAGGCCGCCGCCGTGGATGAAGACGTAGACCGGGATCTTACGGCCGGCCGTGACGCCGGTGGCGCGTTGGACGTTGATGAATAGGCAGTCCTCGGCATTGGTCTGGGCGCCGTTGGTGCTGGCTAGAGCGGCGCAGCGGGCGCCATAGCTGGTGGCGGAGCGCACCCCGGTCCACGGCGCGTGCTGCTGTGGGGCACGCCAACGCAGAGTGCCGACGGGAGGCGCGGCGTACGGGATGCCGAGGAAGCTGTCGACACCGTCGCTCCGGGCACCACGAACGGCGCCCTTGTCGGTCCGCACCACTAACGAGTCCGTTACCGGGGCGGCCACGGCAGGAACGGCGGGCGCGAGCAGCAGCAGCGCGGTCACAACGGCGGCGAGCCGTCCCCTGCACGAAATCGCGATCATTTGGCGTGTCCTTAGTCGGCTTGGCGGGCCCAGACGGCGGGGTCGATTAACGCTCAACATGAATCAGAACCGAGGCTTCAGAAACCGTTCTGTAACAACTCGTGATCGTGGGCCGACTGGCAGCAGGTGTCAAGAGGCCGACCTCGGCGCCCGGCTCGGTTGGTCATGCAACCGAGGAAAAGACGGCCGCGTGAGCGCGTCGACACCAACCACAGGCATGGGCACGGCAGCGGTGCTGCAGCCCAGCGTCCTGGGTATGGGAACTGATCCGGGCGTAACCGACGAGGCCCATCCTCACACCGTGTCAGAACCCGTCGCAGAAGATCGGCAGCGACACGCCTGTATGAGCCGGGTTCCGGAACGCCAGACAACGTTCGGAGCCACCTTCGGCCGGCAACGGTGATCATGGCGCGCTATCGAACGATTCCGAGCCCACGACGGGCGTTGTAGAACTCCGACTAGCGCCGCCGGGACGTCACGACATGTCGCTGCTCGTCGAGGCCAGCTGCGGCCAGGGCGTCGGCGACACCATGGTCATGCCTGACGTAGCGAGCGATTCGGCCGCGGCCGACGAACTCCGAGCCGATCACCAATCGGTCCTGCGGCTCGCCCGTCCCGACGTTGTGCCACTGCGCCTGCTGCTCGACCACCACCCGCGCGTGGGCGCCGCAGAGAGGGGTGACGGTTCGGCGGTCCACGCTGGAAGGGTCGGTCATCGGCCAACGAAGTTTGCGGTGCGGCGCTCGACGAACGAGAGCAGTCCCTCGGCCCCGTCCTTGGTACCCAGCAGCCGTACCAACTCCGGGACCAGTTGTGCGACAGCGGCCCGGTCCCCCTCGGTGCGGGCAGTGTGGGCGGAATCGAGGGTGGCGCGTACCCCGAGCGGTGCTGAGCGGCGGGCAATCTGGGTTGCGAGCTCGATGGCCCGCGCACGTTCGCGACCTGGCTGGACGACCTCTTGGACCAGCCCTACCCGTAGGGCTTCGGTCGCGTCGTACTCGTCCCCGGTCAACAGCCACCGCATCGCGTTTCCCCATCCCGCCTCGCGCGGCAGCCGAATCGTGGCGCCGCCGAAGGGGTAGATCCCGCGTCGAATCTCGAGCTGTGAGAAGCGGGCGTCTCGCGACGCGATGCGGATGTCGGCAGCGAGCAGCAGCTCGATCCCCAGCGTCATCACCCAACCCTGAACCGCCGCGACGATCGGTTTGGTCCACGGGCCGTCCAGGCGCCACGGGTCGCGAGAACCCTCCGGGTAAGGATTCGCGCCGGCGGTCAACGCGGGACCGACCTCAGCAAGATCGAGACCTCCGGTGAAGTGGTCGCCATGGGCGAACAGCACGCCACAGCGCAATTCGTCATCGCGTTCCAGCAGTCCGTATGCCTCGGCCAGCTCCGCCAGCATCCGCAGATTGAAGGCGTTGCGCTTCTCGGGGCGGTTCAGGCCTATGAGCAGCACATGCCCGTCACGCTCGACAGTCACCGCGGGCGGCGCCTCCGCCTGGTCCTCGATCCTCATCAGCTGGTTTCGTCCTCTCGTTGATTCGGACGGTTCTCGGTTCAGCCGAGCCTCTTCGCGACCGAGTCAGCAATGTTTGGCGCGCCGCTTGGGGGTCCAAAGGTTCACGGTGGTGGAGTTGGAGTGTGGCCACGGTGACCTCGTGGTGGCGGTACACCGTGGCGGTAGCCGAGCGCGGTTGTCCGCCGATCCAGACCTGGGCGGCGGGTTGGGCCGCAAGGTTGCGGGCCCATTGGCTGTTGTCGCGCAGCGTGCCGACGACGATGGTGTCGTTGAGGCGATGGCCGAGGAGGGGAACGCGACGTGCATCGCCGGAGCGGCGACCGGTGGTCTCGACCAGATACACGCCGAGGCCGGCGGGGCAGCTGCCCAGACCCGCACGCAAGAAGGGCTCGACGGTCAGGTTGAGCCTTCGGAACAGCGTCTGCTCAGCTGCAGCACAGGTGGCGGCGGGTTTCGCGGTGGTCGGTTCGCTCGTCGAGTTCGATGCAGGCACGAGACAGTTCTCCAGGGGTGTGCGCGAACTCGGTGTCGTTTCGCGATGATCGGGGCACAGCCAGCGGTGGGCAGACGCGACTCGATGAGCGTCATCGCTTCCACCACCCGGGCGCCGACGGTCGCCCAACGAAGCGGCTGTCGGAACCCGCTGTGGCTTGTGTGCGCCCGCCTCTGATACCCGGTGCCGAGCAGGGCTGTGGGGTAGATGGTGGAGCGTCATGATGGGGCTGCGGCGAGCGCCCGCAGGGCGCGGTCGGCGTGGATGTTCATGTTGATCTCGTTGGCGACGACGTCGAGCACCGTGCCGTCGGTGTCGATGACGAAGGTCGTGCGCTGATTGGGCAGGAACCCCGTCCGGGCGACGCCGAAGGCACGCGCCACCGTGGAACGCGGATCGGACAGCAGCGGAAAGCCGACGCGGTAGGTGCGGGCGAACCGGGCCTGACGCGCCGGGGAATCTTGGCTGATCCCCAAGACCTGGGCCCCCACGGCGCTGAACTCCTGGTCCAGGTCGCGGAAGTGGCACGTCTCGGCGGTGCAACCTGGCGAGAACGCCCCTGGGTAGAAGAAGACCACGACGGGACCGGCCTGCAGCAACGTGCTCAGCCGAACCGCCTGTCCGTCGCCGGCGACGGCCTCGAAGTCCGGTGCCCGATCGCCGGCCTTCATGTCGCCCGCTCAGCCGAGGGCGCAGGCGGCGCGACCCGCGCACCGGCGTCGACGAGAACGGGGTCGAAGCGATCGGCTGCCTGGACGCACACGCCGTGGACACCATCGACGGGGTGAATCGTGGCCGTCAACGCAGGCCACCCGTGGCTGCTAGGCGCATCCAGCAACACGACCGGGGGCGCCGGACGGACCGGTGACCTCTCGCAGGTAGCGCCTTCCCCGCCCGGCCAGGCGCACGGCCCGACACGGCCGGCACGGCGGCACACCCGACCCCCCCGCCGGGTGGCAGCGTCTGTGTCGGGGAACCCAGCCGGGCGGAATCTCATCCCCCGGTCGAGCGGCATTGACCAATGTGGCGCCCCGGCCGTGTCGAGCTGCACCGCAGGGCCCATGACGGAACGATAACCGTCCGAGTTCCATGCTGCAACTTGCGCCGGTAGACTGGTCCGATGAAGCGGACCGACACCTCCGATTGGCCGTGCACGATCGCTCGCAGCGTCGACGTCCTCGGCGACCACTGGAACCTGCTTCTGATCCGGCAGGCCTGCACCGGTACCCGGCGATTCGACGACTTTCAGCGCGCCCTTGGCATCGGCCGCAACATCCTCTCGCTGCGCCTGAACCGGCTTGTCGACGAAGGGCTGCTCGAGCGCGTCGAGTACCAGCGCAGCCCAGCCCGCTGCGAGTACCGGCTCGCCCCAAAGGGTCGCGACGTGTACCCCATCCTCGCCGCCATGGCCACCTGGGGGGAACGCTGGCTAACCGGGCCGGAAGGCACACCGCTCGTGCTGCACCACACCACATGCGACCACGACATGCGGGCGATCGTGGTCTGCAGCCAATGCACAGAACCCATCGACGTCCGCCAAGTACAAGCAAAGGCAGGTCCCGGCTACGCCACCCGCCAGGCGGCACCCTCGACCTGACCCACGACGAGTCGATCGAAACTCTCGCTTCGGCCGCCGACGATCCGCACACATTATTCAGCCGTCGCCTCGCCAACCTGGACCAGCGCGCCCGGTCCGGTTCCCCCGCGGTCAGCGCAACCATCATGTCGCGCTGGACGGCGCAGCCGACAGCGGCGGATTCATGAACCCGCTCGTCGCGGGCATCCCACAGTCGCCGGTGACCGTGCTGATCGAGGTTAAGAGCATCCGCGAGTGGATCCACCCCGACAGATCCGAACTCTTTCAGGTCCTAGAAAAGTGCGTGGTGCTCAAACGCGTCCACCCAGACGTCCCAGTCGTGCCCGTCCTTATCTGCCGCCGAGCGCACAAGACCACCTTCCTTATGGCCAAGCAGCTAGGCTTCTTCGTCATCGAGATGGCCGCGCAGTTCGTTGGTAACACCGTGACCGAACCGCAGCTGCTCGAGGTCCGGAACGAACTCGGCTTTGACGATCTCTACCGCGGCGCCGGGCCAAGCCTGCGCGTCCGCGATCGTCTTCGCGATCGCCTCGGCCCCTACCTGCAGGAATTCGCCGACACATGGACCCAGACAGCGTTCGACCCCGAGGTATCCGGGCTGCTCACCCGCCTACGCAGCCGACTGTCGCGCAACGAGCGCCTCACCCTGATGAATGATCTGCGTAGCGCCAACCGCACCCTCGACAACCAGGGCGGGTGGTAGCCCAGGCCATGCCTGCGGCGTATCCCGCTACTGGTCATACGCGGCTTCATACCCCGCGGCACCGATGCCGGCGCCGCGGAATCGGTACTCGATGCGCGTGTCGCCGCCCCGGGACGGCGGCTACCGTGGCCGGCATGCCCTGGCCGTGGCGACGTCGTGTTCATCCCGAGCCGGTTCACTTGAACCGGTTCGCTCCCTCGCCGCGGTCCACCCCCGCCGCGCGGCGGCGGCACCGACGGCCCGTCGAACCCGGCCTCGATCACCGCGCGCTCGACGAGGCGGGCCTCTTCGGCCCGGCCGTCGACGTGGCCCTCGGCTGGCAAAGAGCCGATGGTCGACCTCTGGGAAGGCGGCCAGCTGGCCCCGACCGTCGACCAGCTGCGACGGCTGTGCGAGCTCACCGGGCGGGACCTGGCTTTCATGGCCTGGGACTCCTGGCCGTGTCATGCGCCCCAAACTGGGATGATCTATAGCCGAGTCGCCAGACACGTCCGGAGACGCCGAGAGTCGGACGCATCGCTGGCTACATGATGATGCGACTGTCGGCGTAGTTTCCGGGCTTGTCATGCGTGTGCGGCAATTGGCAACGCCTGCGGCCGCCCGACGTGCAGGTCTGGATCGGCGGCACCGGCCCTAGCGATTTGCCCACTGTGTCCGTCGCGTATGGCGTGCCTGCCCGAGACACCATCACCGGGTCATACGGGACAGCACAGCAAGGCAAGCCGCCGTGCTACCGGCCGATCTTGAAGCCCGCTCACGGTTCCTCATACGCCGATCCGTGAGTCGGTCATCGCCGAAGTTTCCGTCTCTAGGCCTGCCGGCCGGCCAGGTCGCGGGTGAGTAGTTCCATGTTGTGTCCGTCGGGGTCGGGAAAGTAGACGCCTCGGCCGCCGTGCTGGTTGTGGTAGATCTCGCCGGGACGGTCACCGTTGGGTTCGGCGTGGTAGGCGATACCGGCCGCGGTGATGCGGGCGAACGCGGCAGCGAAGGTGTCCTCGGAGACCAGGAAGGCGTAGTGCTGCGGCGTCGGGGTGGTCAGGCCTATGTCGGCGGCATTCATGTAGTCCAGCGTGACGCCGTTGTCCAGGGCGACAGGCAGGAACCGGGCGACCGGTGAGCTGGTGATGGTGCCGAGGATGTCGGCCAGGAACGTGGCCGAGACCTCCTTGTCGCGGGCGTAGACGATGGTGTGGTTGAGCTGGACGGTCATCACATTCCTCCGATCGGTGCGTGCACTTCGGTGCACGGTTGGCTGTGGTTGTCGTGATGGACGCGAGAATCGTGCTCGGCCGGAGGCGTCTTCCGCGTACCTGACTCGGCAGCGGCTAGGGATGATTGCGTGCACGCATCGATAGCCCTACCGCGACGGCCATGATCGCCATCGCTAACGGTATGTGGACGGCGGTCAGCGTGTCGGTGCCGGAGTGCACGGCTTGGCCGAGGCCGATTTCGATGATGAGGAGGACGGTGAGGGCGGCGCTGCCGCGGATGAGATCGTTGCGGTGCCGCAGGCGCAGGACGGCGACGATGGTCGCGGCGAGGGCCAGGACCGCGGCGACGTAGGCACCTGCGGCGTGGACGTTGATCCAGCTGCCGGCGGCGTCGCGTTGGCCGTCGTGTTCGAGGAAGATGCCGGCCCAGAGGCCTTGCAGCAGGACGGCCAGCGTGGTCAACCCGAGCAGCGCGTTGAACAGAACGCTCTGCTCGCTCACCGCGGGTGTGGTCGGCGGGTTCGTTTCGGCTTCGGTCATGTCGGTGTCCTCGTCGCGGTTGGGGCTGCCCGTTGTGTGTCTTCTCGCCGGCGGGGTAGGCGTCCGAAGGGTTTGAAGACGGCCAGCAGCACGGTGGTGATCAGGACCGTGGATGCGGCGGCGGTGTCGCGGGCCAGTCCGAGGCGGGCGGTCGCGCTGGGTCGGGCCGCGTGCGCTGCGGCGGCAAGGTGGGCGGCATCGCTGAGTTCCGGCAGCAGGATGGTGACGGCGAGGACCAGCCCGGCGAAGTTGAGGGCGAGTTTGATGGTCACCCACCAGTAGCGGGTGATGCCCCAGCGGGTGAGCAGGCCGAGCGCGACGCCGGTGAGCACGGAGGCGACGGCGAGGGGTAGCAGCAGCCACAGTGCGATCAGGTGGGCCGCGGGGTAGACGGTTCGCGGGTCGGCGTGGCGCCACCCGGCGATGTTCAGGGTGAGCACGGCGGCGTCGGTACCGAGCAGCCCGACCGAGGCGATGACGTGGACGCTGAGCAGCAGGTTCCGCCAGCCGCGCGGGATCGACTGTGAGCGCAACGGTGTCGCCGGCCGGGTGGCGGTCATGACCTGGCCCGCCGGCGTGGGGCCGGTGCGGCGGCGGTGCGGGAGAGTGTGCGCAGCTCCGCGCGGCTCAGACCCTCCTCGGCCGCGTGCCGGGCGGGATGGGGGCGTAGGCCTTCGATGAGCAGGTCCAGGTGCCGGTGGGCGAGGCGGTCGTTGAGCTCGGGCGGGAATGGTCCGGGTAGCGGGCGGGCCAGGCGAACCAGCATCAGGCCGATGTCACCGAAGGTGACATCGGCGGGCAGCGACTGGTCGGCGTGGGCGGCGTCGATGAGTTGCTGCACGGCGCGGGCCGAGGCTTCCCGGGCGACCCGGCCCGGCCCCGCATCCAGCTCGACCCGCTCGAGCAACACCGGGATCACCGCCGACACCCGCAGCGCCAGCGCGGCGTGCATGTAGCGGCGTAGCGCCGCGAAGGAGTCCTGCTCCTCGGCCAGCGCTTGCTCGGCTGCCTGCGCGGTGCGCGTCAAGGCATCAAGGACCACCGCTTGCATCAGGGTGTCGCGGTCGGTGAAGCGCCGGTACAGGGTCCCGATGCCCACCCCGGCGCGCTGCGCGATGTCCTCCAAGGCCACGCCGGCGCCCCGTTCCACGAACAGATCCCGCGCCGCCACGAGTATCGCGTCGTGATTGCGCCGGGCGTCGGCCCGCAGCTGCCGGGTATCACTCACACGATCACGCTAGCACCTATTCGGCGGAAAATCCTCCGGTACCACTTGCGTTGCCCGGAAACCCATGACACCGTAAATGGCGGAAACCACTCCGATTAGTCGAGGAAGGTGTCTGGTGTCCACTGACGCCGATGCGACCCGATCCGCTACGCGCACCATGCCCACCACGGATCGGCGCTGGCTGGCGCTGATCGTGATCGCGGTGGCCCAGTTGATGATCGCCCTCGATGCCACCGTGGTGAACATTGCGCTGCCCTCCGCGCAGCACGCGTTAAGCTTCGGCGACGCGGACCGGCAGTGGATCATCACCGGCTACACCGTCGCGTTCGGTGGCCTGCTGCTGCTCGGTGGCCGGGTCGCGGACCACCTCGGTCATCGCCGGGCGTTCCTGCTCGGCCTGATCGGGTTCGCTGCCGCCTCCGCTCTGGCGGGGGCGGCAACAGGTTTCGGGATGCTGGTCACCGGCCGCGCACTGCAGGGGACGTTCGCGGCGCTGCTCGCGCCGACCGCGTTGTCGATGCTCACGGTCGCCTTCACCGATCCCAAGCAGCGGGCCAGGGCGTTCGGTGTCTACGGCGCGGTGGTCAGCTGCGGCGCCGCCGCCGGGCTGTTGGTCGGGGGTGCGGTCACCGAATACCTCGGCTGGCGCTGGTGCCTGTACCTGAATGTCGCTATCGCGGCCGGTGCGCTGCTGGCCGGCCGCGCCGTGCTGCCCACGGCGGTGTCTCACTGCAGGGCGCGCATAGACGTGTTGGCCGGCGGGTTGGCCACGATGGCGCTGGCCGCGATCGTGTTCGGCGCCAGCCAGGCCGCCCCGCACGGCTGGTCCTCGATCGAGGTCCTGGCGCCGATCGGCGGTGGGCTGCTCGCGCTGGCGCTGTTCGCCGCGCGGCAGGCACGCGGCGTCGCCCCACTGCTGCCGCTCTACCTACTCGCGGACCGGGCCCGGGCCGGGGCGTACCTGTCGGTGGCCGCAACGGTGATCGGCTCGTTCGGCATCTTCCTGATGCTGACCTACTACCTCCAGGTCATCCGGCACTACACGCCGGTGCACGCCGGACTCGCGTTCCTGCCGCTCACCCTGGCCGTCTCGGCCAGCGCGTGGGGGCTGGCCAGCCGGCTGATGCCCCACGTTGCGCCACCGGCCCTGATCGTGCCCGGCCTGCTGGTCGCCGCGGCCGGTCTTGGGCTGCTGACCGGGCTCACCCCGACCAGCGGCTATGCGAGCGTGGTGTTGCCTGCCGAGCTGCTGCTCGGTGTGGGCATGGGCTGCGTGTTCACCCCGGCCATCAACCTCGCGACCAGCCACGTCCCACGCCGCGACGCCGGTATCGCCGCCGCCGTGGCCAATATCGCCAGCCAGGTCGGCGGATCGATTGGCATCGCGGTGCTCAACACCCTCGCCATCACCGCCACCGGCAGCCACCTTCAGTCGGGGGCACGGGTGCACGCGCTCGTCCACGGCTACGCCGTAGCCACCGCGACTGCGGCAGCCCTGCTCGCCGGCGTCGCTGTACTCGCATTGGCGCTGATCGGCACAGCTGTAAGCGACCCGCCCAGCCGCGGCGCGACGACCACCCCGGTGCCGGTTCCGACCGGCTGAAACGACCCGTCGACAATCACCACCACAGAAGCAGAACCATGCCATGACCATCACGTTCAACCACACCATCGTCCGCGCCCGGGACAAGCACGCGGGCGCCCGCTACCTCGCCGACGTTCTCGGCTTGCCAGTGAGCGCGGACATCGGCCCTTTCGCACCAGTGCACCTGGCAAACGGGGTTAGCCTGGACTACCTGACCGCAAGCGACGTCCAGCCCCAGCACTACGCGTTCCTGGTCGGTGACGAGGAGTTCGACGCCGCGTTCGCCCGTATCCAGGCCGCGAACATCGACTACTACGCCGGACCCGGCGGCGGGCAACCCGGCCAGATCAACCACCGTTTCGGCGGGCGGGGGGTCTACTTCCACGATCCCGATGGGCACGCCATGGAGCTGCTGACCCGGGCCTCGTGATGGCGACCACCTGTTCGGTTCGGCCTGGCCAAACGGCCGGTAACGCTCGTAGATCACCCGCGAGCCGAACGTCCTGGTCTTGATCAGGTCAAGCGGGACGTCTTCGGTGAGCCCGCCGACCCTCGGTCGAGTCGGAGTATCTAGGGGCGTTGATCGAGTTGGGTTCGGCGTTCGGCTTCGCGGCGGACCGTGTCGAAGGTGGCTCGGACGGCGTGTTCCCAGGGTCGGGCGACCAGGTCGCCCCAGCGGATGCCGGCGGCCCACAGGTCGGTGCCGAGTTCGCCGGTGTAGCTGAGCCGGGTGCCGGTCTCGGTCTGGTCGAGTAGGAACTGTTCGACCACGTGGGGTACCGGTCCGCGGGTGAGCCGGAAGTCGACCCGTTCGGGTCGGGTGAAGCGGACCGTCTCGACGGTGGTGGCGACCAGTCGGCCACGTAGCGGGGTGCGGTGGGCGGCCAGCACCATGTCGCTGCCGCGCTCCAGCACGGTGATCTTCTCCGCGACGGCGCGGGTCTGCCGGCCCAGGTAGGGCTCGCTGAGTACGTCGAAGACGACCTCGCGTGGCGCGGCGATGTCGACGCTGAACGGGCCCAGCGCGCGGATGCGTCGACCCAGGCCGAGATCGATCGGCACCGCGCCGGTCACCAGCCCCAGGTACCCGGCCAGGCCGGCGCCGGCCAGCGCAGCGCCACCTCGCGCCGCCCGCCGCGCGGCGCTCATCCGGTCGGCCTTGCGTCGGCGTCTCGGTCCGCGTCGACCTCGTGCACCCCGACGTCGCTCCAGAACGCGACGTGGTTCTTGATCCGGCGCGCGAACGGCGACGGGTGCCGGTAGGTCCAGGCCCCGTCGCGCGCCCGGGCGGTGCCCACGTCCACGGTGTAGTAGGACGCGATGCCCTTCCACGGACACAGCGACTTCATCCGGGTACGGGTCAGGAACCGGTCCTCGACGTCCTCGGGCGGGAAGTAGTGATTGCCTTCCAGGACCAGGGTGCGGTCACTAGGCGCGATCACCTGACCGGCCAAGCACGCCTCGATCATCAACCGCCTCCCCGAATCGCCATCGATCATCCTCTCGTTGTCGAGCAGACCGACCGCATTCACGAGGACGGCCGTCAGGACTGGTCGCGGATCAGCTCCCACGCGGCCGAGGAGCTTGGTTGGCTCCGGCCAGCGAGGCGGTGACCTCCAGGATTGTGAGTGTGGGTTCTGCGCCCACTCGCGGAACACGCGGAGCGCGGCGGGCGGCTCGGGGCTGGCACGCATCGCATCCACTTGCTCGCGGGTCACGCCACAGCGCGTGGATACGCCACTGTCCGTCCGGGCCGCGCAACAACTCGGTGCGAAGCAGGCCGTCGGCAACGGGCCGGCCCGCAGCGTTTCGAATTCGAAGCCTGCGTGCAGATCCGTCAGCGAGACGCTGGTCGCCACGCGACCGGGCGGGACAGGCTTCGGAGGCCTCATGGTGGTTAACTGGGCAATGCCGCCTCACCGTGACGGATTCTGGACGGAATACTGACGGGCGGGCGTATCCTTGAGCTATGTCCACCGCGTTCGCCGAAGAGGCCGCCCGAATTCACCGCGCAGCACGACTGTCCGACCGCATGATCGGAGAGGCGGTCGGCGCGCAGCCGAGCACGGTGCGCGACTGGCTCCACGGCCGCACCTCACCGACCGGTCTGCGGGCACGTCGACTCGCCGAACTGGCCGAGATCACCGACCGGCTGGCCAGGGTCATGCACGCTGGCTACATCCCGGTCTGGCTGGTCAAACCGGTCGAAGCCCTTGACGATCGCACCCCGTTGGAATTGATTGCGGCCGGCAAGGCCCGCGCCGTGGCACGGCTCATCAGCGCCCTTGAGTCACCCGGCGCCGCCTGATCGGTAGTGGCGCTCGACGTCGACGCGACCAGCGTGGCCGGCTCCTGGTATCGACATGTGCCGGCCGGGACCGACCCCGCGCAACGCCCGCAGCCTGGTGGCGACAACCGCTGGCAACGCGGCCGGATTGTCGATGCGATCTACCTGGCCGACAGCGCTGCCTGCGCCTGGGCCGAGTGGTATCGCCACCTGGCTGAGGCCGGTGTGCCGCCCAACGTCGCGATGCCACGCGACCTCTGGCGCTACGAGGTCGCGCGGCTGCAGGTAGCCGACCTATCCAGCGCAGATCGGCTCGCTCGCGTTGGCCTCCCGCTGCCGCGTCCAGGCCGGCGGGGTTGGGGCGGCTTCCAGAAGGTGGGCGAGCAGCTGCACCGCGAGGGCTGGCTCGGTCTCCTCACCCCCAGCGCGGCACGTCCGGCCAGCCAGGTCGTCGCCATCTTTCTGCGCGACGCCATTGCCCCGCCTGAGCTGACAGCCGTCGAGCAGACACACGTGACGCAACCGCCCGCCCCACCGACTGGGATGCGAACGTGACGCACGGCCAGCTTCGTGTCCCAGTCGACCCCCCGCCCGAAGCTGGGCCGCCGCTGCAAACCGCTGGCTGGTCTCGCGATGTTCTCCGCGAGTTGTCCCCAGGCGAGCCCGGTGTAGACGCTGGCGGACTGTTCGACCCACTGCCCTGCGTTGTTGCAGGAGCCCTCGTTCGCCGCGACCCGCCGGGTCGCCCTTGGCCTTGCAGGGGTCGGCGTCGCGGATCTCCGGCGTGTCGACGAGGTCCCGCAGACCCCCGCGCGAAGACCGCGAACGTACAACCGCGCTAACGCCGCCGACACGTTCTCGCCGGCGAGCAACGGCAACGTGCACATCTTGACGAGCGCCTCGCGGGCGGAGTTTGCGTGCAGCGTGCACATGCCGGGCAGACCGCTGTTCAGCGCGATCAGCAGGTCGAGGCATTCCTCCTGGCGCACCTCGCCCACGATCAGCCGGGACGGGCGCATCCGCAGGGCCTCCTTCACCAGGCGGCGTAGCGTGATCTCGCCACTGCCCTCGAGGTTGGCCTGCCTGGTCTGCATCGCGACCACGTCGGGCAGCCCGACCTGTAGCTCGAAGACCTCTTCCACGGTGACGAGCCGCTCGCGCGCCGGGATGGCCCCGCAGAGCGCGTTGAGCATCGTCGTCTTGCCGGCCTGCGTGCCGCCCGAGATCAGCACGTTCAGCCCGGCGGCCACGCTGGCCTCGAGGAAGCGCGAGGCTTGGTCGCTCAGCGAGCCGGCGGCGACCAGCTCGTCCAGCGAGTTGATGCCCAGCAGGAATTTCCTGATGTTGACAGCCATGTGCTGCCGGGTGATCTGCGGGATCACCACGTGCAGCCGGCTGCCGTCGGGCATCATCGCGTCGACAAACGGCGTCGAAAGATCGATCCGGCGACCGGACGTGCGCAGCATGCGTTCGACCAGCTCGGCAACCTGCTCGGCGGTGAGGATCACCGTGGTCAGTTCGGAACGGCCGCGCCGCGCGACGAATACCCGGCCGGGCTCGTTAATCCAGATCTCCTCGACCGTGCGGTCGTCGAGGTAGGGCTGCAGCGGCCCGAATCCGGAGACGGTGTCGACGACGGCTCGCGCAACGAGCGCGGTGTCACCGAGCGGCGGCAGCGACGAGATAGCGGCCCGATCGAGGTAGTCCGAGATCACATCGTCGACCAGGCGGCGCACGGCCGCAGCCTCGGTGACCGGGTCGATGCCGCGACGCCGGACGAGCTCGCGCACCTCCCCTTCGACGATCACCTGTCCCGTGGCCACGTATCCCCCTTGGTCGGCGTGTCTGCCCCGTCGGCTCCGAAGAGGGTACGTGGTGCCCGCGACTCGCTGGGCCCGGGTCGCTGCCAGCTGTGGATAACTCACCCGCGGCAGTGTCAGACGTTGAAGCGGAACTCCACGACGTCGCCATCGGCCATGACGTAGTCCTTGCCCTCGATGCGCACCTTGCCGCGGGCCCGCGCCTCGGCCATCGAGCCCGCGGCTACAAGGTCGGTGTAGGAGACCACCTCGGCCTTGATGAACCCGCGTTCGAAGTCGGTGTGGATCACGCCGGCGGCCTGCGGGGCGGTGGCGCCGCGCTTGATGGTCCACGCCCGTGCCTCTTTGGGACCGGCCGTCAGGAACGTCTGCAGGCCGAGCGTGGCGAACCCCACGCGCGCGAGCAGGTCGAGCCCTGACTCTTCCTGGCCCATCGACTGGAGCAGCTCGAGCGCTTCCTCCGGCGGCAGCTCGATCAGCTCCGCCTCGGTCTTGGCGTCGAGGAAGATCGCCTCGGCCGGCGTGACCAGCTCGCGCAGCTCGCCGGTGAGCGCGGCATTGGACATCTCGTCGGGGTCGACGTTGAACACATAGAGAAAGGGCTTGGCGGTCATCAGGTGCAGCTCGCGCAGCGGTTCCGCGTCGAGTTGTGCCGCGAACACCGTCTGACCCGACTCGAGGACATGCTGGGCGTGCTCGACGGCGGCTAGCACAGCCTGCTTCTCCTTCTGCAGGCGCGATTCCTTCTGCAGCCGGGGCAGCGCCTTCTCGATCGTCTGCAGGTCGGCGAGGATCAGCTCGGTGTTGATCGTCTCGATGTCGTCCCGCGGCGAGACCTTGCCGTCGACGTGCGCGACGTCCGGATCTGCGAACACCCGGATGACCTGGCACATCGCGTCGGCCTCGCGGATATGAGCCAGGAACTTGTTGCCCAACCCGGCGCCCTCGCTGGCGCCTTTCACGATGCCCGCGATGTCGACGAACGACACCGTGGCGGGCACGATCTTGGCCGAGTTGAACATCTGAGCGAGCGCGCCGAGTCGCTCGTCGGGCACGCCGACGACGCCGATGTTGGGCTCGATCGTGGCGAACGGATAGTTGGCCGCTAGCACGTCGTTCTTCGTCAGGGCGTTGAACAGCGTCGACTTGCCGACATTGGGCAGCCCGACGATGCCGATGGTGAGCGCCACGTGCCGCGAGTCTACGGGGCTCGCACCCGCCGCCTCGCGCGTCGCTCGCCGAAATTGTCGGCCCCCGGTGTCAGCATCGGCGCATGGACCTCACCGCGGTCGTGCTGGCCCTGCTGATGCTCGGCGTGGGCGTGGCCATCGGTTGGCTGTTCGCCACCCGGCGCGCCGACACCCTCGCGCGCGCGACGGCCACCGACGTCGCACGGCTGCGCGCGACCCTGGACGCGGAGCGGGCGACGGCGAGCGAGCGGGCGGCCGCCCAGTCCCGCGACGAGCAGCGCCTGCGCGAGGCGTTCGGCGCGCTGGCCGGCGAGGCGCTGCGCACCAACAACGAGGCGTTCATGGCGCTGGCCGACGCCCGCCTGGGCAAGTCGACGACCACCGCGGAGGCCAGCCTGGCCCAACGCCAGCAGGCCATCGAGGGCCTGGTCGCGCCGCTGCGCGAATCACTCGACCGGGTGCAACACCAGCTGAACGCGGTGGAGCGTGACCGAGCCGGTTCCTACTCGGCGCTGCTGGAGCAGATCGCCACCATGCGCCAGACGTCCGAGCAGCTGCGCAGCGAGACGGCGCAGCTGGTCACCGCGTTGCGGGCGCCGCAGGTGCGCGGTCGCTGGGGCGAGCTGCAGCTCGAACGGGCGGTCGAGGCGGCCGGGCTGACCGAGCACGTGGATTACGTCACACAGGCGACGGCGACCGGGCCGGAGGGCACGGTGCGGCCGGACCTGGTCGTGCGCCTCGTCGGCGGAAAGAACGTCGTCGTGGATTCGAAGGTGTCGTTCAACGGCTACCTGGAGGCGATGGAGGCGCGCGACGAGCCGACCCGAAACAACCGGCTCAAGGCGCACGCCCGGCAGCTGCGCGAGCACATCGAGGCGCTGGGCGCCAAGGCGTACTGGGAGCAGTTCACGCCGAGCCCGGAATTCGTCGTCTGCTTCATCCCGGCAGACGCCTTCCTCGACGCCGCGCTGCGCGAGGAGCCGACGCTGCTCGAGCACGCGTTCGCGCGCAACGTGGTCGTCGCCACCCCCTCGACGCTGGTCACCCTGCTGCGCACGGTCGCCTACACCTGGCGTCAGGAGGCGCTCGCGGCGAACGCCGCCGAAGTGCACAAGCTGGGTCGTGAGCTCTACCAACGGCTGTCCACCATGGGCGGGCACATCGACAAACTTGGCCGGGCGCTCGGCAGCGCGGTCGGCTCGTACAACCAGACGGTGTCCTCGCTGGAGAGCCGGGTGCTGGTCACCGCGCGCCGGATGACCGACCTGCAGGTGGTCGACCCGGCCGAGACGCTGGAGGCCCCCCGCCAGCTCACCGAGACGGCGCGGGCGACCCAGGCGCCCGAGCTCACCGAGCAACGGGTGGTTCCGCTGCCCAAGCCGCGCATCCCGCCCGGCCAGACCGAGCTGCTCCCCACCGCTAGCCCCGGCGCGGGCGGTGCCTGATGAAGCAGCCCCCGAGCGCGGCGCGCGCGCCGACGCGCGGCTCGACTACCAGGGTCTGCCCAGGATCGCCGGGTACCGTGTCCTCAGTCTTCCCGCGGCGTACCCGCTCGCCTCACGAGAAGTGGACGTCGCCTGCCCGATCCGAGAAGGAGCGCCGCCTTGGCCAACGCGCCCACCCCCCGGGGCCGTGGGTACGTTCCACAGCGCAGCGGGCACCCCTCGCCAGGCACCGGCTACACCGCGCAGTCCGCCGCCGAGCCGACCACCTCGGCCTGGGGCGACGACGACGGCTGGGATGCGCCGACGCACACCGTCTCCACCGCGGCCCGCCGCCCGACGGCGACCCGGGCGACACCGCTTCAGCGGGGTCTGCCCGGCTGGCTCGCCGTCCTGGTGCTGATCGCCATCGCCGCCCTCGGCGGGCTGATCGACGTCCTTCGCGGCTCGGCGGTCCGCGGCGCGTTCAACATCGCCCTGGTGGTCGGCTCGGTCGTGGCGATCCTCATCGTCCGACGGCGAGACATGTTCCCGGTCGTCGTTGCACCGCCGCTGGTCTACTTCTTCGCCTCGGCCGGCATCTTGTACATCCGCTCGAACGGCCTGCACGACCGGTCCCGGATGCTGGATGCGGCCATCAACTGGCTGGTGTACGGATTTCCGGCCATCGCCGGCGCCACGGCCGCAGTGTTGATCATCGCCGGGGTGCGGATGATCATCCGCCGGTAGCGGCGGAAGTCAGGCGCGGGTGGCTCGCAGGTCGCGGCGGAGCTCCTGCGGCAACGCGAAGCTGAGCCGCTCGTCGGTGTGGGTGACTTCCTCCAGCTGTGCGTAACCCTGTTCGGCGAGCCAGTCGACAACCTCGCGGACGAGCACTTCGGGCACGGACGCTCCGGACGAGAGCCCGACGGTCTGCACGCCGTCCAGCCAGCAAGGGTCGATCATCGAGGCGTTCTCGACCAGCTTGGCGGACGGTGCGCCCGCGGCGAGCGCGACCTCGACCATACGCACGGAGTTGGACGAGTTGGCAGATCCGACGACGAGGAACAGCTCCACCTGCGGGGCGATGACCTTCACCGCGGCCTGCCGGTTCTGGGTCGCGTAGCAGATGTCGTCGCTCGGCGGCGACTGCAGCAACGGGAACCGCTCGCGCAATGCGTCGACCGTCTGCAGCGTCTCGTCCACCGACAGCGTCGTCTGCGAGAGCCAGACGACCTTCTCCGGGTCCGCGACCTCGGTGGTCACGGCCGCCGCGGGGCCGTCGACGAGGGTGATGTGCTCGGGTGCCTCGCCCGTGGTGCCGACGATCTCCTCGTGGCCGTCGTGCCCGATGAGCAGGATCTGGTAACCCTCGGCGGCGAACCGCTTCGCCTCGTTGTGCACCTTGGTGACCAGCGGGCAGGTGGCGTCGATCGCCTTCAGGTTGCGCTCTGCGGCCTCGGCATGCACCTCCGGCGCGACCCCGTGCGCGGAGAACACGACGATGGAGCCCGCCGGAACCTCGTCGGTCTCCTCGACGAAGATTGCCCCGCGCGCTTCGAGGGTTTTCACGACGTGCTGGTTGTGCACGATCTGCTTGCGCACGTAGACCGGCGCTCCATACAGGTCGAGGGCGTGCTCGACCGTCTGCACCGCCCGGTCGACGCCGGCACAGTACCCGCGAGGCTTCGCCAGCAGCACCCGCCCGCCAGGTCGGGTGGAGCAGCCTGCGGCTGCCTGCGTATCGGCCGAACTCATGACCTCGATGGTACGGACGTAACCGCGTGGGGCACGCTGGTGGCATGTCTCAGCTGCCTGGTCCGGTGCGGGCCGCCCTGGGCGTAGTCGGGATGGCGATCGACGGCGCGCGCGAGTTCCCCGAGAAGGCGATCCAGATGCCGCTTCTCGCGGTCAGTTCGGCACTGCAGTTCTCGTTGCGCACCCAGCAGCGCTACACCGAACTGACGCTGCGCGGCGACGAGCTGCTCGGCCGGTTGCGCGGCCTGCCGGAGGAGCCGCCGGAGTGGGCCACCTTCGACGAGACGCCGCCCGATGCGCTACAGCCGCCGACCGCCGTCGCAGCGCCAGCGGCGTCCGACGCCGACGTCGCGGCCGCCCTCGGCCGGCCGGAGCCTGCGACGCCGCTCGCGGAGCGGGACCGTCCGTCGGTGCCGGCCAAGCGGACCCGTCGCGCGGCTGCGAAGAAGCCCAAGACGGTTCCGCGACCACGTACCGGCAAGCCATCCGCATTCGACGCGGTCGCCGACAGCGCAGCCGACCTGGGACCCACCGCCGCGCGCGCCGCACGCGGAGTCGACCTCGGCCCGGCGGCGGCGCAGGCTGGCGACGAAACCGACCTCGACGCGACACTGCTCGACGGCGCGCTGAGCGCCGATTCCCACCCGGCAGCGCGCGGCGCCGATCAGCCCTAGCACCGATCAGACCCAACACCGATCAGACACCGATCAGACACCGATTAGACCTAGTGTCGTGCCGCGCCTGGAGACCTCACCGGAGCATCCGGTCCCGGTGCGCGTCGTCGCGCTGAAGATCGGTGAGTGGATCTCGCGGCTCGGCGAGATCTGGGTGGACGGCCAGGTCGCGCAGCTCACCCGGCGGGTCGGCGTCGGCACGCAGTTCCTGATCCTGCGCGACCCGGACGCCAACGTGTCGCTGACCGTCACCTGCGCCCGCGCCGTGCTCGGCGACACCGTGCAGGAAGGCTCACGCGTCGTGCTGCGGGGCCGTCCCGACTTCTACCTCGAGCGCGGCACGTTGAGCCTGCGCGCGACCGAGATCCGTCCGGTCGGGTTGGGCGAGCTGCTGGCCCGCCTGGAACAGCTCAAGCGCCTGCTGGCCGCCGAGGGGCTTTTCGCCTCCGAACGCAAGCGCGCGCTGCCGTTCCTGCCCGGCCGGATCGGCTTGGTCACCGGCCGGGCCAGCGCGGCCGAGCGAGACGTCGTCGAGAACGTGCGCCGTCGCTTCCCCGCCGCCCGCTTCCGCATCGAGAACGTCGCCACCCAGGGCGTGTCGGCCGCCGGCGAGGTCATCGACGCGCTGGCCCGGCTGGATGCCGACCCGGCCGTCGACGTGATCGTGATCGCCCGCGGCGGCGGCAGCATCGAGGACCTCCTGCCGTTCAGCAACGAGTCGCTCGTGCGCGCCGTCTCGGGGTGCGCCACGCCGGTCGTGAGCGCGATCGGGCACGAGACGGATACCCCGCTGCTCGACCTGGTGGCCGATCTTGCGGCATCGACGCCGACCGACGCGGCGCGGCGCATGGCGCCCGACGTCGCGGACGAGATCCGTCAGGTCACCGACCTGCGGCGGCGCGCCCGCGCGGCGATCCGGCGGCGGATCGGTAACGAGGCGCAGCTGATGGTGGGCCTTCCCGAGCGCCTGCGCCGCACCGTCCGCGGCCGGCTCGTCCAGGCATCGGTCGAGGTCGGCGAGTTGCGCGAGCGCGGGAGGCGGCGCTTTGCGGCCCTGCTCGACGCCGCAGGTACCGACCTGGACCACACCCGGGCTCGAGTGCATGCCTTGTCGCCGCAGGCGACGCTCGACAGAGGCTATGCGGTCGTCCAGCGCCGCGACGGCGCGGTGGTGCGCGAGCCCGCGGATGCCACCGGCCCGCTGCGGGTACGGGTCGCGCGGGGTGACTTCGACGCGGTAGCCGTAAGCCCATCGAGGAGCCGGAGCGAGAATGCCTGAGGAACTCGGGTACGAGGCCGCCAGGACCGAACTGGCCGAGGTCGTGCGCAAGCTCGAATCCGGTGGCGCGTCACTCGAAGAGTCGCTGGCACTGTGGCAGCGCGGCGAGGAACTCGCCGACGCCTGCCGGCGCTGGCTGGACGGCGCCACGGCCCGACTCGATGAAGCGATCGCCGCCCGCGACGCCGAGACGCCCGACGCTCAGCCGCCCGACGACGACTGACCAGCCGACCCGGCAGGAAAGCTGCTGGCGCTACGTGATCTCCGCGGAAAACGGAGTAAGGTCCGCAAACGCCGGGAAAGATGCACAGACCTACACGTCAGGTCGGCCGCCAGCCGCGACCGGCTAGTGGGGAGGCTGGTATGTCAACTCCTTCCGATCCTCACGGGCAGGTCAGTACCGCCGCGCGCAGCGACTTCGCGTCGGCCGAGGACGCCGCCAGCGGGCTGAAACGCCACATCGGGCCGATCGGACTGCTGTTCGCCGGCGTCGGGTCGATCATCGGGTCGGGATGGCTGTTCGGCGCGTTCAACGCTACGCACATCGCCGGCCCGGTGGCGATCTTCGCCTGGCTCCTCGGCTCGGTCATGATCATGCTGATCGGCCTGGTGTACTGCGAGCTCGGCGCGATGTTCCCGGTGTCGGGCGGAGTCGTGCGCTATCCGCACTACTCGTTCGGCTCGTTCGCCAGCTACACGATGGGCTGGGTCACCTGGGTGGCCGCCGCCGTGGTGGCACCGATCGAGGTGGAAGGCGCCATCGCGTACGCCAGCAGCTACGAGCCCTCGCTGCTGACGAAGAGCAGCGTGCTGAGCTGGCCGGAGGGGTACCTGATCGCGGCCGCCGGGATGCTGTTCTTCTCCTGCGTCAACCTGATCGGCGTGCGCTGGTTCGCCCGGCTGAACAACGTCATCGTGTGGTGGAAGCTCGCGATCATCTTGCTCACGATCTTCGCCTTCCTGTTCACCACGTTCCATGCCGCGAACTTCAACAAGTACGGCTTCGCGCCGGACGGCCTGAAGGGCATGTTCCACGCCATCGTGGTGGCCGGCATCGTCTTCTCCTTCCTCGGCTTCCGGCAGGGCGTCGAGTTGGGCGGCGAGACTAATAACCCGCGGCGCAACATCCCGCTGGCCGTCATCGGCTCCATTGTCATCACGGCGGCCATCTACATCCTGTTGCAGATCGCCTACATCGCCGCGGTTCGCCCCGCCGACCTGGCCAGCGCGGGCGGGTGGGCCAACCTCAGCTTCAAGAACGACGCCGGCCCGCTTGCGGCGATCGCGTCGCTGATCGGTCTCGGCTGGCTGGCGAAGCTGCTGCTGGCCGACGCGGTCATTTCTCCCGCAGATACCGGGCTGATCTACACCACGGTGACCGCTCGGCTGTCCTACGCGATGGGGCGCAACGACAATGCGCCGCGTGCGCTCGCCTACACGAGCTCGCGCGGCGTGCCATGGGTCAGCGTCGCGCTCGCCTTCGTGGTCGGCTTGATCATCTTCCTGCCGTTCCCCAGCTGGAGCAAGCTGGTCGGTTTCGTCACTTCGGCGACGGTGCTTTCCTTCGGCTCCGGGTCGGTGGTGCTGATGGCGATGCGACAGCAGATCCCCGAGCAGGAGCGACCCTTCCGGCTGCCCGGCGGCCACACCATCCCGCTGCTGGCCTTTTATGCGGCGAACATGATGATCTACTGGGCCGGCTGGGACGTCGACTGGAAGCTCTTCGTCACGGTTGGCATCGGGCTGGCGATCCTGATCATCCAGCTCGCGCTGCGCCCGGACCTGCGACGCGTCATGCGGTTCCGCAACGGCTGGTGGATCCTTGTCTGGTTCGCGGGCCTCACGGTGATCTCGTGGGAGGGCGTCTACAGCTCCGACGACAAGCCGCACGGCCAGCAGAACAACCTCGGCTTCGGCTGGGGGTTCCTCGCCGTCGCCGGGCTCAGCCTGCTCGTCTACTGGCTGGCGTTACGCAGCCGGCTCACGTCGCAGGAGGCCCGCGCGCAGATCGCGAACACGCCGCTCGACGAGCCGGAGGGGCTGGCCGCCGAGGGCGCGTGATCCTCGCCGCGGCTTCTGCGAGACTGACCGCGTGACGACCGACCACACGTCCGTTCCCGAGGCGCTGGCCGTTCCGCGACAGGCGCCCGACCGCAACCTGGCCCTCGAGCTCGTCCGCGTCACCGAGGCGGCCGGAATGGCCGCCGGCCGATGGGTCGGTCGCGGAGACAAGAACGGCGGCGACGGCGCGGCGGTCGACGCGATGCGCAAGCTGATCGGCACCGTCTCGATGCGCGGTGTCGTCGTCATCGGCGAGGGCGAGAAGGACAACGCGCCGATGCTCTACAACGGCGAGGAGGTCGGCGACGGCACCGGGCCGCTCTGCGACGTCGCGGTGGATCCCATCGACGGCACAACGCTGATGGCGAAGGGGATGCCGAACGCGCTCGCCGTCATCGCGGTCGCCGAGCGCGGCAGCATGTTCGACCCGTCCGCAGTGTTCTACATGGAAAAGCTCGCCACCGGGCCGGAGGCTGCCGACGTCGTCGACATCACCGCACCGCCCGGCGAGAACGTGCGCCGGGTCGCCAAGGCCAAGCGCGGCCACCCCGAGGACGTCACGGTGTGCATCCTCGACCGGCCGCGGCACGAGTCGCTGGTGCAGGAGGTCCGCGAGGCAGGGGCGCGGATCAAGTTCATCACCGACGGCGACGTCGCGGGCGCGATCATGGCGGCCCGCCCCGGTACGGGTGTCGACCTGCTGCTGGGCATCGGCGGGACGCCCGAGGGCATCATCGCCGCCTCGGCGCTGTCCTGCATGGGTGGGGTCATCCAGGCCCGGCTGTGGCCGCGTGACGACGACGAGCGGCAGAAGGCGATCGGCGCGGGGCACGACCTCGACCAGGTGCTCACCACCCGTGACCTGGTGAACGGCGAGGACATCTTCTTCTGCGCCACGGGCATCACCGACGGCGAGCTGTTGCGCGGGGTGCGCTACTACGCCGACTCCTTGCAGACGGAGTCGATCGTCATGCGTTCCAAGTCGGGCACGATCCGCGTGATCAACTCGATGCACCAGCTGGGGAAGCTGCGGGCATACTCCGCCGTCGACTTCGACCGTCACTGAAAGGAGAAGCCGTGCTCGTCGTGACCACGAACGAGATACCCGGCTGGCAGATCCAGCGGGTCTGCGGCGAGGTGTTCGGGCTGACCGTCCGCTCGCGTAACGCGTTCTCGCAGATGGGCGCCGGGTTCAAGTCCATGTTCGGCGGGGAACTGCAGGGGATGACCAAGAACCTCACCGACAGCCGCAACGAGGTCATGTCGCGGATGCTCGAGGCGGCTCGCGCCCGCGGCGGGAATGCGGTGATCGGCATGCGGTTCGACACGTCGGAGATGGGCGACACCTGGACCGAGATCTGCGCGTACGGCACCGCGGTCGTCGCGGTACCGGTCGACGACGCAGCACGGCAGACGGCCGCCGAGCTCGGCTACGGGCGCTGAGCGGGCCTGTCTCGTCCGCCACTGCACCCCTTTCGTCGCGGCTGCACCGCCCTACGATTCGCAGGAGATCGCCGATGCGAAGAGGAGCACCGTGAGCGAATACCGCGTCGAGAAGGACTCGATGGGCGAGGTCCGGGTGCCGGCGGATGCCAAGTGGCGGGCACAGACCCAGCGCGCGGTCGAGAACTTCCCGATCTCGGGGCAGCCGATCGAGCGCGAGCTGATCGCCGGGCTCGCGCTCGTCAAGGGTGCCGCGGCGCGGGTGCGTGCCGAGCGCGGGATGCTCGACCCGGCGAAGGCCGACGCCATCGCCGCGGCGGCCGCCGAAGTGGCGCGCGGCGACTGGGACGGCGAGTTCCCGATCGACGTGTTCCAGACCGGGTCGGGCACGTCGTCCAACATGAACGCCAACGAGGTTCTCGCGTCGCTGGCGGCCGAGAAGCTCGGCTCGCCGGTGCATCCGAACGACGAGGTGAACGACCCGCTCTCGAGCAACGACCAGTTCCCGTCCGCCATCCACGTCGCCGCCACCAAGGCCGTCGTCCGCGAGTTGGTGCCGGCGCTCGAGCAGCTGGCCGCCGCGCTGGAGGCGAAGGCGGGCGAGTTCGCCTCCGTCGTCAAGTCGGGACGGACGCACCTGATGGACGCCACCCCGGTGACGCTGGGCCAGGAGTTCGGCGGGTACGCCGCGCAGGTGCGCTACGGCGTCGAGCGGGTCAACGCCGTGCTGCCGCGGGTTGCCGAGCTACCGCTGGGCGGGACGGCGGTGGGCACCGGCCTCAATGCGCCCGCGGGCTTCGCCGGCGAGGTCATCGCGCTGGTGGCCGCCGAGACCGGGCTGCCGCTGACCGAGGCGCGCGACCACTTCGAGGCGCAGGGGGCCCGGGACGGGCTGGTCGAGCTCTCCGGTGCGCTACGCACCATCGCCGTCGGACTCAACAAGGTCAGCAACGACATCCGCTGGATGGGCTCCGGTCCACGCACCGGGCTCACCGAGATCTTCCTGCCGGACCTGCAGCCGGGTTCCTCGATCATGCCGGGCAAGGTCAACCCGGTGCTCTGCGAGGCGGTGTGCCAGGTGGTCGCGCAGGTCGTCGGCAACGACGCCGCGGTGGCCTGGGGCGGCGCGGCCGGCAACTTCGAGCTGAACGTCATGCTGCCGGTGATCGCCCGCAACGTGCTGGAGTCGATCCGGCTGCTGGCCAACGTGTCACGGGTCTTCGCCGACCGCTGCGTCGCCGGCGTCGAGGCCGACGTCGAGCGGTGCCGCGAGTACGCCGAGTCATCGCCGTCCATCGTCACGCCGCTGAACCACTTCGTCGGCTACGACGAGGCGGCCAAGATCGCCAAGCAGGCGCTGACCGAGCGGAAGACGATCCGCGACGTCGTGATCGAGCGCGGCCACGTTCCGGGTCAGATCAGCGAGGAGCAGCTGGACAAGGTGCTCGACGTGCTCGCGATGACGCGGCCCGCCGACTGATCTTGATGCGTCGGGTGCCGGATACGTCACCCGGCATATCAAGATCGCTGACTACAGTGGCAGGCCCTCGAGCATCTCGGTGACCAGCGCAGCGATCGGCGAGCGCTCGGAGCGGGTCAGCGTGACGTGGGCGAACAGCGGGTGCCCGCGCAGCGCCTCGATCACCGCTGCCACGCCGTCGTGCCGGCCGACGCGCAGGTTGTCCCGCTGCGCGACGTCGTGGGTGAGCACCACCCGCGAGCCGGCGCCGATCCGCGACAGCACGGTGAGCAGCACATTGCGCTCCAGCGACTGCGCCTCGTCCACGATCACGAACGAGTCGTGCAGCGAGCGGCCGCGGATGTGGGTCAGCGGGAGCACCTCGAGCATCCCGCGGTCGAGGACCTCGTCGAGCACCGGCTGGGAAACCAGGGCGCCCAGCGTGTCGAACACCGCCTGCCCCCAGGGCGCCATCTTCTCGTTCTCGCTGCCGGGCAGGTAGCCGAGGTCCTGCCCGCCGACCGCGTAGAGCGGGCGGAACACGACGACCCGCTTGTGCGCGCGCCGTTCCAGGACGGCCTCGAGCCCGGCGCAGAGCGCTAGCGCCGACTTGCCGGTGCCCGCCCGGCCGCCGAGCGAGACGATGCCCACCTCGGGGTCGAGCAGCAGGTCGAGCGCCACCCGCTGCTCGGCCGAGCGGCCGCGCAGTCCGAACGCCTCGCGGTCACCGCGGACCAGCCGGATCGTCTTGTCCGGCCAGACCCGCGCCAGGGCCGAGCCGCGCTCGCAGTGCAGCACCAGCCCGGTGTGGCAGGGCAGGTCGGCGCCGAGCAGCTCGTCGTGCCCGGCGAGCGGCACCCGCTCGCCCTCGTAGAGCGCGCTGATCGTGCCCGCCGGGACGTCCAGCTCGGCCATCCCGGTCCAGCCCGACTCGCCCGCCGGGTGGGCGTCGTACTCGTCGGCCGGCACGCCGACCGCGGCCGCCTTCACCCGCAGCGGCATATCCTTGGTGACCAGCGTGACGTCGCGGCCGTCGGCGACCAGGTTCAGCGCGACGGCGAGGATTCGCGAGTCGTTGCTGTCGACGCGGAACCCGGCGGGCAGGGTCGAGAGATCGGAGTGGTTCAGCTCGACGTGCAGCGTGCCGCCGCCCGTCCCCACCGGCACGGGGGCGTCGAGCCGGCCGTGGCGCACCCGCAGGTCGTCGAGCGCCCGCAGGGTCTGGCGGGCAAACCAGCCCAGCTCCGGATGGTGCCGCTTGCCCTCCAGCTCGCTGATGACGACCAGCGGCAGGACCACCTCGTGCCCGGCGAACCTGCCGAGCGCCCCGGGGTCGGCCAACAGGACGGAAGTGTCGAGCACGAACGTGCGCTGGGCCACGTGTGGACCGTACGTCGTCGGGCGCGGCGAGCCGGGGAGCCACGCGGGGTCGTAGGGTCTGTGCATGCCGACGGTGCTGTCCCAGGACGAAGTGATCGAGATCTACCGCGACCTGCACGCGCAGCCCGAGCTCTCCGCCCAGGAGACGCGCACCGCGGCGCTCGTCGCCGAGCGGCTCGCCGGCTTCGGGTACGAGGTCACCTCCGGCGTCGGCGGCACGGGCGTTGTCGGCGTGCTCGACAACGGTCCGGGCCCGATCGCGCTGCTGCGTGCGGACATGGACGCGCTGCCGGTGCTCGAGCAGACCGGCCTGGACTACGCGAGCACGGTCCGCGGCACGGACCGGGCCGGCAACGACGTCCCGGTCATGCATGCCTGCGGGCACGACGTGCACGTGGCCTGCCTGCTCGGCGCGGCCTCCCGACTGGCGGCCGACCGAGGCGCCTACTCCGGGCGGTTGCTGCTGGTGTTCCAGCCCGCCGAGGAGCTCGGCGAGGGCGCGCAGGCGATGGTCGACGACGGGCTCTACGACCGGTGCGGCCGCCCCGACGTGGTCCTCGGCCAGCACGTCGCCCCGCTGGCGGCCGGCATGATCGGGCTGCATGCCGGGGTGGCCTACTCGTCGGGCGACTCGCTGACGGTAACCCTGCACGGCAGCGGCGGGCACGGCTCGCGGCCGGAGGCGACGGTCGACCCGATCGTCATGGCCGCGGCCACGGTCATGCGGCTGCAGACGGTCGTGTCGCGGGAGACGGCCGGCACCGAGACGGCGATCGTCACCATCGGCACGCTGCACGCCGGCACGAAGGACAACATCATCCCCGACGACGCCGTGCTCGGGGTCAACATGCGAACGTTCGACCCCAAGGTCCGCGACCGCACGCTGGCGGCCATCACGCGGATCGTCCGCGCCGAGGCGGAGGCCTCCGCCGCACCGAAACCCCCGGACATCGAGCACACCATGCACTTCCCGGCGCTGGTCAACGACGAGGCGGGCACGCAGCGAATGACGGCGATCTTCGAGCAATGGCTGGGGGAGAGCCGGGTGGTCGACACCGGGCCGGTGACCGGCAGCGAGGACGTCGGCGCGTTCGCGGTCGCGGCCGGGGTGCCGCTGGTGTACTGGACGCTCGGCGGCGCCGACCCCGCATTGTTCGCCGGCGCGTCCACTCCGGCGGAGTTCCTCGAGGTCGTGCGCCGCATCCCCAGTAACCACTCGCCGTTGTTCGCTCCGGTGCTCGAGCCGACCCTCTCGATCGGGGTCGATGCCCTGGTGCGCGCGGCACACGCCTGGCTGCCCGCCGGCTAGGCAGTTAGCTGCCGTAGCGGCGCTGCCGGTTGCCGTAGTCGCGCAGCGCGCGCAGGAAGTCGACCTTGCGGAAATCCGGCCAGAGCGCGTCGCAGAAGTAGAACTCCGAGTGCACCGACTGCCACAGCAGGAAACCGCCGAGCCGCTGCTCCCCGGAGGTGCGGATCACCAGATCGGGATCGGGCTGCCCGCGGGTGTAGAGGTGCTCGGCGATGTGGTCGACATCCAGAATCTCGGCGAGCTCCTCGATGGAGGTGCCGGCCGCGGCGTACTCCTGCAGTAGCGAGCGCACCGCGTCGGCGATCTCGCGCCGGCCGCCGTAGCCCACCGCGACGTTGACCATCAGCCCGGTGCGCGCCGCGGTGCGCTCCTCGGCGGTCTTGAGCGCGGCGGCGGTCTGTTCGGGGAGCAGGTCCAGCGCGCCCACGGCGGTGACCCGCCACGGCTTGCCGTCGGCGGCGAGCTCCTCGGCGACGCCGGCGATGATCCGCAACAGCGGCTCCAGCTCGGCCGGGGGACGGCTGAGGTTGTCGGTGGAGAGCAGCCACAGGGTGACGTGCGCGACGCCGGCCTCGGTGCACCAGTCCAGCAGGTTGGCGATGTGGCGGGCGCCGGCGAGGTGGCCCTGGTTGACGTCCTCGAACCCGGCCGCACGGGCCCAGCGCCGGTTCCCGTCCAGCATCACGGCAACGTGTCGCGGCATCGGCCGGCCGGCGAGTCTACTGCGCAATCGCCACTCGTACGCCGAGTAGACGAGCTCGCGCAGCCCCACGATCTGCCAGCTTAACTCCGCCGACTGGCCGGGCGGTGCAGGCACATCCCGTGTTGCACAGCTGCTTGTGCAATGCTGTAATGTTGTAATCGAACAAGGAGGCAACATCATGAGAGAGTTCGAAACGCAATCCACCGAGCGTCGTTTCCGCAGCGGCGGCGGGCATTCCGGCCATGGGCACCGTGGCCGGGGCTTCGACCCCCACGGTGGCCGGGGCCGCGCGTTCGGCCGTCCGGGCGGGTGGCAGCAAGCCGACCTGCCGCCGGCCGACGACGCGCCGGCGTGGCTCGCCGGGCGGCTCCCCGACGGCTGGTTCACCGCAACGCCCGAGGTCAGCATCGACCGCGAGGAGATCGTCGTCATCGGCACGCTGGCAGAGCCCGAAGGCGCCCCCGAACCCGGTAGCACCGGCCGCGAGGCGGCGGTGCTCGGCCGGATCAGCCGCTTCCGCGAGGAGACCCGCGAGCAGCGCATGCAGATCGCCGACGAAGCCGAGGCCCGCTACGGCCGCAAGGTGGCCTGGGGCGCGGCGATCGGCGAGACGCGAATGCTCTTCACCCACCTGTCGGTGCCGGTGATGACGCGGCTGCGCCAGCAGGAGCGGCGCGTGCTCGACACGCTGGTGGACGCCGGCGTGGCGCGCTCGCGGTCCGAGGCGCTGGCCTGGTGCGTCAAGCTGGTCGGCGAGCACACCGAGCAATGGCTGGCCGGGCTGCGTTCGGCGATGGCCGAGGTCGACAAGCTGCGGGCGGAAGGCCCCGAGCTGAGCGACCCCGACTCAGCGGAGTAACTGCGCGACCAGCGCGTCCTGGTCGATGACCGGCGCATCGCAGACGAAACCCCGGCAGACATACGCCGCGCCCCGCCCGTCCACGAGTGGCCGGTGCTCGAGCAGCGGGACGCCCGGGGCGTCCGGCTGGCCACTGACGATCACCGCGCCCGGCGGGCGGTGCCGCCAAGCGGCGCTCACCAGCCCGCGCCCGGCGCCCGCGATCGCCACCTGCACCGGCCCGGCGACCAGCCCTTCGGCGGCGGCCAGCGCGCAGCCGAGGAACCGCGGCTGGGCCACGCCCAGCGACGAGACGATCCGCAGCGCCTGCTCGGCGTCCTGGCGATACCCGAGCGAGCCGGTCAACGCGCAGTAGGTCAGCAGCGCATCCGCCAGCGCACTCTGCCCCGACGGCGTGGCATTGTCGGCAGGGTCCTTCGGCCGGCGCACAAGCGCCTCCGCATCGTCGGCGGTGTCGAAGAACCCCCCGCTGCCATCGGCGAATCGCGCCCGCGCGGTGTCGAGCAGCCGGCCGGCGGCGTCGAGCCAGCGCGGCTCGCCCGTCGCCTGGTGCAGCATGAGCAGTCCGGCGGCGAGGTTGCCGTAGTCGTCGGCGACGCCGGCTGCGTCGCTGACGGCGCCGTCCCGGGATGTGCGCCGCAGCCGATCGGCCACCAGGTGCGTGCCCAGCAGCAGCTCGGCACAGCTGACCGCGGCATCGAGGTAGTGCGGCTCGTCGAGGAGCACGCCCGCCTCGGCCAGCGCGGTGATGGCCAGCCCGTTCCACGACGTGACGACCTTGTCGTCGCGGGCCGGTTGCGGCCGGCGGCGCCGCGCCTGGAGCAGCCGGGTTCGGATCGCCTGCCACTGACGGGCATCCTCCGGATCGCGGCGAAGCTGCAGCGTGGACGCGCCGTGCTCGAAGGTGCCGCCCTCGGTCACGTTGAACAGCTCCGCGGCGACGGCGGCCTCCTCGGCGCCGAGCACCTCGCGCAGCTGCGCCGGCGTCCAGACGTAGGTCAGCCCCTCTACGCCGTCGGTGTCGGCATCCAGCGCCGACGCGAACCCGCCCTGCCGTGTGCGCAGATCGCGTAGCAGGAAGTCGGCGGTCTCCCGCGCGACCCGCTCGGCGAACAGGGAGTCGGACAGCCGCCACCAGTGCAGGTACACGCGCAGCAGCAAGGCGTTGTCGTAGAGCATCTTCTCGAAGTGGGGCACCACCCACGCCGCGTCGACGGAGTAGCGCGCGAACCCGCCGGCGAGCTGGTCGTACATGCCGCCGCGCGCCATCGCGTCCAGGGTGTGCTCTGCCATCGCTCGGGCCGTGGGGTCGCCGGTGCGTTCGTGGTGGCGGAGCAGGAACTCCAGGACCATCGACGGCGGGAACTTCGGCGCCCGCCCGAATCCCCCGTTCACCGCGTCGAAGGCCGGCGCCAGCGCAGCCGCGGCCGCGTCGAGCTCGTCCGCGGTCGGGACCGGGCCGCCATCATCCGCGCGGGGCGTTTCGGCCAGCGCGCCGACGATCCGCTGCCCCGCCGCGACCAGCTCGTCGCGCTGCTCGCGCCAGGCCTGCGCCGCCGACTGCAGCAGCCGCAGGAACTGCGCCCGCGGGAAGAACGTGCCCGCGAAGAACGGCGCACCGTCGGGCGTCAGCAGGCAGGTCATCGGCCAGCCGCCCTGACCGGTCAGCGCGGTCGTGGCTTGCATGTAGACGGCATCGACGTCGGGACGCTCCTCCCGGTCGACCTTGATGTTGACGAAGTGCGCGTTCATGACGTTGGCCACGTCGTCGTGCTCGAACGAGTCGTGCGCCATCACGTGGCACCAGTGACAGGCCGCGTAGCCGACGGAGAGCAGCACCGGCACATCCCGCCGGCGGGCCTCCGTGAACGCGTCGTCCGACCATTGCCACCAGTCGACCGGGTTGGCGGCGTGCTGGAGCAGGTAGGGGGAAGTTGCGGTGGCGAGCCGGTTCATCGATCCCACTCTGGCACAGGCCGCCGAGGTGGCTCGGTGGAGCCGTCGTCGTCAGGCCCGGTTGCGCTTGGCGACGGTGAGCAGCACGGTGGCGTCCTCGACGGCGTGCAGGGCATGCGGGGCCTGCGGCACGACCAGCAGGTCGCCCGCGCGGCCCTCCCAGGAAGTGCCCCCGGCCTCCAGCCGCACGCGCCCGCTGAGCACGTACACGGTCGCCTCGCCCGGGTTCTCGTGCTCGTCCAGCGACCGTCCCGAGAGCAGGGCGATCACGGTCTGCCGTAGCACATGCTCGTGGCCGCCGTACAGGGTCTGCGCCGCGCGGCCGCTGGACGCCTGGCGCGCGGTGTCGAGTTGCTGGCGGGCTGATGCGCTGAGCGAGAACTTCTCCATCCGGACATGATCCCGCACGCCGAGGCCTCGACGATGGCGCCGTCGCCGATGGGTTACGGCTCGACGGCGAGCCGCACCCCGATGCCGATCAGCACCGCGCCGGTGCCCTTGTCGAGCCGGCGTCGGAAGCGGGCGTTGGTCATCAGCCGGGTGCCGCCGGCGACGAGCAACAAGATCGCGAAGTAGAGAGCCGTCTCCAGCACGAACACCGCCCCGAGCCCGGCGGAGACCGCACCGACCGGCGCGCCGTGCGGCACGAAACCCGGCAGGAACGTCACGAAGAAGACGCCGACCTTGGGGTTGAGCAGGTCCGTGGCGAACCCGGCGACGAATCCTCGGCCGAGCAGCGGACGGCGGCGGGCGTGCGGCGCCTCAGCGGTCGGCGCGTCCGGCCGTGCCGCGGCGCGCGAGCGCAGCGACTGGACGCCCAGCCAGATCAGGTAGGCGGCGCCGGCGAAACGCAGTGCGAGGTAGCCGTCGTCGCTGGCCCGCAGCAGTGCCGACAATCCCAGGGCGGCGACCAGCACCCACATGGTGAGCCCGCACAGGACTCCGAACACGGTCTGCGCCGCGCGAGCCCGGCCTTCGCGCAGCAGGTTGCGCAGCACCACCAGGGTGTCCGGTCCGGGCAGCAGCACGATCAGCGCGGCGGCGGCCGCGAACGTGCTGAACGCCAGCAACATGGCACGATTTTAGGGCGGCGCGGCCATCCGGACCTCCTGTATCTCGGCGTCCGCGGCGGCGAAGCGCAGCAGGCGGCGTCCCTCGACGCTCACCGCCGCGGCGTCGCGCTTGGCCAGCGGGCGGAATGGTTCGACGGTCACAACCGCCGACTCGTCGCGGCGCGCGATCTTCCAGACGCCACGAAGGAACCCGTCGACCAGCACCGCGCCCGGCAGGATGCCATTGACCGAGTGCAGCCGCCACCGATCGTCGGCGCTCCTGATCCGGGTGCGATCCGCGTGGGAGAGCAGGGCATTGTCGTACTCGGGAAGAAACCGCGGCAGCGCCGGCGTGGCTGGATCCGGACGGGGCGCGTCGGGCAGGTCCCACAGTTCGCGGCCGTTCTCGTCGTGAAACGTCCGCAGCCTGTCTCGGAGGCGGGCGACGACCTCCCGCAGCCTGGTGAGTCCCGACCAAGCCTGAACGTCGGCGACGCTGGCCGGCCCGTACGCAGCCAGATAGCGCAGCACCATGTCATCGATCGAGGCTTTGGCGGCAAGTGGCCGGCCGACCCACGCCTGCAGCGACGTGTGCTCGGCCTGCCCGCTCGCACCCCACAGCCCCCGTGGCGGGACCTGCACCAGCGGCACGTACGTGCGGATGGCCTGAGCGAGCGCGGCCGGGTCGCTGCCGGGCCAGCACGGTGCAAGTTCGGCGCCGAGTTGGCTGAACGTGCGTGGCCGGTCGTCGACCACAGCTCGGCCGGCCGCGGCGAGAGCGTCGGTATCAGCAGCGCCCAGGCGCTTGCCCCAGTTGCTGGCGAAGCCGCGCTCGAGCGTCGGCTGCAGCAAGGGACGCCAGGCCAACGCGTCCTCGGCAGTAACCAGGTGCAGCGTCGAGCGCATCAGCGCCAGCCGGACCAGCCGTCGGTCCTCGATCAGGCGCGACAGCTCGCCCGGCTCGAATGCGGCGAGCCGCGTCCACAAGCCGACATACGGCGTCGCCGGCGCCTGTGCCTGCATGCCGGCCAGATGCGCGACCGCCTCGCCCGCCGGCATGGCCGACCGTTGCAGCAGGAGTTGCCGAGCAAGCAGCGCCCGGTTCAGCGCCCGCTGACTGAGAACGTCCACGCGGCGGATTCTGTCGTACCCCGCCGACAGAATCCGCGGCATGCGAACTACCGGCCGCCGCGGGCGCTTACGAACGGGGCAGCTGCTGCGTGTCGTTCGGCGCGGTGTCCGGCTTGCTGATCACTTGAGTGGCGTGGGCGTCGTCGCGCCGAAACGGCTGGGTAGCGTGCGCATCGCGGTCGTCGGCCATGACCGGGCGCGTCGGCTGCTCGGTTCGTGCAGTGATCACCTCGTCCGGCTCGCCGTACCAGGGCGGCGGAGGCGCCGGTTCCGGTGCGACCTCCCCGCTGACGGGCTCTGCGGCCGGAGCTGGCGGCAGCGCGCCGGCGGTTCGCGCGGCGATGGCGGCGCCGAGTCCGGCGAGCAGACCGCTCAGAACCCCGAAGACCACCACTGCGTAGGTCGGCCCGTGCTGCACGGCGAACCAGAACCGGCCGTGGTTGACGTCCGGCACGTTGGCGCCGTAGTCGTCGTAGGCGATGGCCACCCGCCCGACGCCTGCCAACACCGTCACCGAGATCACGAGCGCCCAGCTGGCGAACCATGCGGCGAAGAACGGCGCGGGGCGGCGCAGAGCAGCAACCACCAGGAAGACGAGCAGGGCGGTCGCGACCACGATCGCACCGTCGGCGACGACGCCGCCGAGCCACATGGAGTTCAGCGCCGATCGCGGGCTGACCCGCCACGCCGAACTCAGCGCCGCATTGCTGAGGATGCTCGTCGCGGCGCGGTTCTGGTAGGAGGGGTGGTCGGAGAGCCGATCGGTCGCCCACTGGTTCGAGACCAGCGCGATGATGATCAGCTCGATCACTCCGGCGGTCAGGGCGGCGCGGCGCGCGTGGGAACGTCGCATATGCCCGACGCTAGCGCGCTCGCGGCCGTGCGGACGGAGGCTCGCCGGACGGGCGATGCTGGGGCGTGGTCACTCCCCCGCGCGCCAGCCGCCCGACTCGACGCCACCCGGGACCACGTCGGCCGGGCGGTACGGCTCGCGGGTGAAGACGAACGAGCCGATGTCGAGGTGGCTCACGGTGCCATCTGCCGCGCGTACGACGCGCAGCGTCTCACCCCAGGTAATAGCCGTCCAGGCCGATCCAGCTGCCCTCGCCGCTGGCCCGAAATCGCGAGGCGCGCCCTTGGGCCACCACCGGGGTCAACTCCAGACCCCGGCCGGCGCGCAGCCGCAACGCGAACGGGTTCGCGCCCCAGTACCACGGGCCGGTGAGGGCGAGCAGGTCCGGGTCAACCTCCGGCAGCGGCTCCCACGCGGCGGGAATGCGTGGCTCCTGCGTTGCGACGATGTTCAGCAGGTCGCCGCAGACCACGCCGACCGGCACGCCGTGGGTTGCGTTGGCGAACCCGACGGCCCCGAGTCCGGCCTCCGCGTCGACCCACAGCGCGGCGAGGAAGCCCGGCATAGACCCGGTGTGCCCGAACAGGCGCCGTCCGTTGAGCCGGACAAGTTGCAGGCCGAGTCCGTAGGTGCCATCCCACGCCTCGTCTTGCGGCCCGGACGCCGGGGCGCGCATCTCCTCGAGCGTGTCGGCGGCCAGCACCTCGTCGTGGCCGTCGAGCAGAAAGGTGGCGAACCGGGCAAGATCGTTTACGGTCGACCAGAGCTGGCCGGCCGGGGCCATGACGCCGGTGTCCGTGGCCGGCTCGGGCAGCAACACGTCCGCCCAGGGGTGCACGGCGAAGCCTCGTGCATGCGGCGGCTGCGGCAGCAGCGTGGTTCGCGGCATGCCGAGTGGCGCCAGGACCTCGCGTTGCAGTACGTCGCCCCACGGCGCGCCCCGCAGCGATTGGACCAATGTCCCGAGCGCGGCGAAGCCAGGATTCGAGTAGTGGAACCGCCGCCCGGCCGGATGCCGCATCGGGTCGTCGCCGAGCGCGTCGGCCAGCGACGGGCGCAGCTCGCCGGGCGTGCGCTCCCACCACGGCGGGGGCGTCTCGCTGGCCAGGCCGGCGGTGTGCGCGAGCAGTTCCGCGACGCGGACCTGGCCGATGGCCGTCCCCGGCACGTGCTCGCCCAGCCGGTCCGCCAGGTCGATGCGAGCCTCGTCGCGCAGCCGCATCACCAGCACCGCGACGAACGTCTTCGTCAGCGAACCGACCCGGTACTGGGTGTCGCGGGTCGGCGGCTCGCCGTCCACACTGCCGACGCCGTCCGCCCAGGCGAGCACGCCGTCGCGCACGATTCCCGCGGCCATCGACGGGGCACGCCCGTCGACCTGGGCAGTCGCGAGACGGTGCTGCAGCGCGCGGTGGGTGGTGGGGAGCAGATCGGTCATTGGGTGCTTCCTCGATCGGATCCAAGGGGACGACAGCGCGAGTCTGCCAAGCCCGTTCTCGCCGGCCGGCGACGCGTGGCGACCCGCTCCTAGACTCGGCGGCATGACCGAGCAGGGCGTCGACATCACGCCAGAGACACCGGAAATCCCCGACTCCGCCGAGGAGACCGCCTCCCATGACGTTCCCATGTCGGCGGAGCTGCGCGCTGCCATCGCGAAGGACTGGGACGCCGCCCCACCCATGCCGCACCCGGGCCGTCCGGACGTCGCGGCCTTCGCCGCCCGGCGGCGGGCCGCGTTCTCGGCGAAGTTCCCGGGCGAGCTGATCGTCGTCCCCGCCGGCCCGCTGAAGACCCGCGCGAACGACACCGACTACCCCTTCCGCGCGGCCAGCTCGTTCAGCTGGCTCACCGGCGAGACGGCGGCAGAGTCGGTGCTCGTCATGACGCCGAACGAATCGGAGCACGACAGCACGCTCTACCTTCGCGAGTACGCCTGCCCGGGTGAGCCGGACTACTTCACCAGCCGCACGCACGGCGCCCTCTGGGTCGGCAACGTCCCGACCGCGGCGCAAACGCAGCAGGTGCTCGGCATCCCCACCCGCGGCCTGGGCGCGCTGAAGGACGACCTCGAGCCGTGGCGCGACCGCGAAGCCCAGGTGCTCGTCGGGTTCGATGCGGGCGTCGACGCGCTGCTCCCCCGGCGGTCGGACGGCACGAAGTTGACCGAGACGCTCGATGAGCTGCGGCTGGTCAAGGACGAGTGGGAGATCGCCCGGCTGCGGCACGCCTGCGAGGCCACCGCGCGCGGGTTCGCCGACGTGGTGCGTGAACTGCCGATGCTCATCGCAGGCGGCGGCGAACGCGGCGAGCGCTGGCTGGAGGGGACGTTCTGGCGCCGGGCCCGGCTGGAGGGCAACTCGGTCGGCTACACCTCGATCGTCGGCGCCGGCCGGGACGGCACGGTCCTGCACTGGTGGCGCAACCACGGCGCGGTCCAGGCCGGGCAGCTGCTGCTGGCCGACATGGGCGTCGAGACCGACGAGCTCTACACCGCCGACGTCACCCGAACCATGCCGGTCGACGGCGCCTACACGCCCGAGCAGCTGCGCGTCTACCGGGCGGTCTACGAGGCGCAGAGCGCGGGCATCGCAGAGGTGAAGGCCGGCGCGGACTTCCTCGCCGCGCATCGCGCCGCGATGTGGGTGCTCGCCGACCACCTGCACTCCTGGGGCATCCTGCCGGTCACCGCGGACGTCTCCTGCGCCGAGGACCCCGAACAGCCCGGCGCCGGACTGCACCGTCGGTACACGCTGCACGGCACGTCGCACATGCTCGGCATCGACGTGCACGACTGCGCGAAGGCCCGGGAGGAGACCTACCGCAAGGGCACGCTGCAAGCCGGACACGTACTCACCGTCGAGCCCGGGCTCTACTTCCAGGTCAACGACCGCACCGTGCCCGCCGAGCTGCGCGGCATCGGCGTCCGGATCGAGGACGACGTGCTGGTCACCGACGGCGCCCCGGTGAATCTGTCCGCCTCGCTGCCGCGCGACCCGGACGAGGTCATCGCCTGGATGCGCGAGGTGCAGCAGACGCCCGCCGCCCCGTGACGGCCGCGCCGCGCCACGTCTCCCCCACCGGTGACCTGGTGCTGCGGCCTGCTCGCGGCCTGTCGCGCGGGGTGATCATCCCCGCCGGCGAGCTGGTTGAGCGGTTCAGCCGCTCGTCCGGGCCCGGCGGCCAGTCTGTGAACACCGCCGACAGCCGGGTGGAACTGCGCTGGGACGTCGCGTCGTCGGCCGCGCTGACCGACGCGCAACGCGAGCTGTTGCTCGACCGGCTGCGCGGCCGCGTCGTCGACGGCGTGCTCACGGTCACTGCCTCCGAACACCGCGGCCAACTGCAGAACCGGATCGCCGCGCGCGCTCGGCTGGCGGCGCTGGTCACGCGCGGCCTGGTGCCGGCCGCGGTACGCCACCCCACCCGGCCGTCCCGGGCGGCCAAGCAGGCCCGGCTGGACGCCAAGCGGCGCCGCAGCGCGCTCAAGGCTTCCCGGCGGGCTGTGCCTGAGTAAGCGATCTTGTTATGCGGGGTGCCGCATCGGTCACCCCCCTCATGAAGATCACGACAGCGTCACGGTGACCTCCGAAACACCGCGCACCGCGGCCACCCGCTCGGCCTCGTCCTCGACCGACTTGCGCACGGACGGCGGCACTGGGGCGAAGGCCGCAACCTCCAGCGTGAGCCGCTTCCCGGAACCGCGCGGGCGCCAGGTGCCGAGCACCTCGCCGTCGACGAACAGCACGCCGGGTCGGCCCAGCACCGGCCAGAGCGCCTTGTGCATCGAGCGGTCCGGCACGATCAGCTCCCGGTCGCGCGCCTGCAGGTACGGGTCGTAGGGACCGAGCAGCCGCACCAGGGGCGCCCGAGGCGGCCGGCGCAGCGCGGGCATCCGGTCAGCGGGCAGGAAGGCGTGCCGGCCGTCGACCTCCACCTCGGCCAGGTCGGCCGGCCAAACCGTGACGACATCGGCGCGGCGCAGACCGAGGTAGCCGGCGACGTCGGCCTGATCCGCCGGCCCGAGCAGGGTCAGGTAGCCGCGGATCAGCGCCTGCAGCGCCGGCACGTCGACGTTGTCCACCCGTCGCGCCCCGGACCGCGGAACGAGCACCGGCGGGGCGGTGTCGGGCTCGAGCTCCAGCCCGGCGGAGAGCGAGCCCATCCGCAGCGGCAGCTCGAAGACATGCGTCGTCTTGCAGCCGCGGCAATACCGGGTCATCGCCGTCGGGACGGCGGCGGTCAGCGCACCGCTCACCGCACCCTTGCCCATCGGCTTTCGCACGATCCGCCGCAGCGCGGTGACGGCCTGCGCATACCCGTCCAGCGCCGGAAGGTTCGCCTTGCGCATGCTCGCGCTGGAGTCCAGCCGGGCCGCGGCGTCGTCGTCCGACAGCGGCCATAGCGCTGCGGCGAGCGCGTCGAGATCCCTGCGGCGGTGCACGTGCGGCGCCCCGCGCAGCGACCAGACGAGCGAGAGCGGCTTGCCCGGACCCACACCATCGGCAGGCGGAGTCGCCTTCAGCCGGGCGTCGAACGCCAGCCGGGCCGACTCCGCGCCGGAGTCCTGTACGCCGATGTCGAGCACCGCGAGCTTGCCCGGTGCCCGCCCGGACCGGTGCAGGCCCTGCGCGGCGACCCGGTATGCGATCACCTGATCCCGCGTCGCACGGGCAGCGCTCACAGTGAGTACCGCAGGGTGAGCATGTACTCCATCGCATCCGCGGCGTAGCTGCCCTCGCCCGAGATGCCGGCCAGCTCGCCGGTGCCCGAAGCGGGGACGATCCGCACGTCGGTGCGTGCGACGCCGCCGCTGTGGTCGCCGCTCGCGGCGAGGACGAACGTCCCGGTGCGGCCGGCGAGCGTGCCGGAGACCAGCTCGTAGCCGGTGTACGGGCCGACCAGCGAGTGCGGGTCTGCCGGGTCGCCGTCGACATAGCAGATGGTCAGGGCGCAGGTGGACTCGCCGACGAGGTCGCCGGAGTAGGCGGTGGTGAACGACGCCCGGGCGACGGCGTGCACCTGGTCGGCCTCGACCACGCGTGCCTCGTCCCACGACTTGCCGGTGACGGTGATGGTGGCGGTTTCTGTCATGTGTCCATCCTGGCGAACTAAACCTGCCATCTACCGTCAGGTTTTGCGGGCAGAATGGGTGGGGTGCGGGCCAGCCGTCTGCTGTCGATGCTGTTGCTGCTGCACGTCCGCGGCCGGGTCAGCGCGCAGCAGTTCGCCGACGAGCTCGAGGTCTCGGTGCGCACCGTGTACCGGGACATCGACGCGCTCGGCGCCGCCGGCGTCCCCGTATACGCGACCCGCGGGCGCACCGGCGGCTTCGCGCTGCTCGACGGCTACCGCACCCGGCTCACCGGGCTGACCACCGACGAGGCCGACGCGCTGTTCCTCGCCGGGCTCCCCGGGCCGGCCGCCGAACTCGGGCTGGGCGGCGTGCTCGCGGCCACCGAGCTGAAGCTGCTGGCCGCGCTGCCGCCCGATCTCCGCGAGCGGGCCACCAGGATCCGCGACCGGTTCCACCTCGACGCGCCGGGCTGGCTGCGCGAGGCCGAAGCGCCGCCCAACCTTGCGCCGCTGGCCGACGCGGTCTGGTCGCAGCACCGGGTGCGGGTGCGATACGAGCGGAGCAACCGGGCGGTTGTCGACCGGGTGCTCGAGCCGCTGGGCGTGGTCCTCAAGGCCGGGACCTGGTACGTCGTCGCGACCGTGTCCGACGACGCGCGCGGTGCGCGGACGTACCGGGTGTCGCGGATGCTCAGCGCCGCCGTCCTCGACGAGACCTTCGAGCGACCGCCCGACTTCGACCTGCCGTCGCACTGGGCGGCCTACCAGCGCGGCTACACCGAGCGCGTCTACCGGTCAAGCGCGACGGTGCGTCTCTCCCCGGCCGGGCAGCAACTGCTCTTCCTGCTCGGCACGATCCCGGCGCGGGCGGCGCGCGCCGCCATGGGCGAACCGGACGCCGAGGGATGGGCGACGACGACGCTGCCGATCGAGTCGCTGCGCCATGGCGAGCATGCGCTGCTGCAGCTCGGCCCGGACGTCGAGGTTCTCGACCCGTCGGAGTTGCGCGTTGCGGTGGCCCGCGCCGCCGCGGCGACGGCAGCCCGCTATGCGCCGCCGTCTACGTCGACGTCGTCGCGACCAGGGGTGCGCGGAACCGGGGTGCGCGGAACCGGGGTGCGCTGAACGGGTGCGCGCGGAACTCGCGTGCCCGGCAGCTGATCGGCGGGCGGCTGGGCATCACGGTGCGGCGAGCGCGGCACATTGACCGGGAAGTTGTCCCGCACCTTGCGCAGGTGGCGCGACATCGACCGGAACAGGAAGTAGCAGCCGATGCACAGCGCCAGGATTACGGCCAGTCCCAGTGCGCTGGCCTTCTTGTTCTCCGGCCCGTCCGGCGTGGTGTCGGCGAGCACGCCCGCCGCGTGCCAGACGGCGGCGGAAAGCATCATCAGCTGGCCACCTTCTCCCGAACGCCCGCGAAAAGGTCATCCTCGGGAAGCGTCGTCTCGACCAGGGTACGCACCAGCTCGAAGTCCTCGGTAGGCCACGCCTCGCGCTGAATGTCCAGCGGGACACGGAAGAACCAGCCCTTCGGGTCGACCTGCGTGGCGTGCGCGATCAGCGCGGCGTCACGGCGTTCGAACCAGTCCGCACACGGCACCCGGGTGGTGATCTTGGGCGGGCGCCACTTCGCCATCCGTTCCTGCCAGCGGGTGCGCAGCTCCTCGTACGGCGACTCCATCCCGCGCGCCGTCATCGCGTCGTGCAGCGCCTCGACCCGCTCCTTGCTGAACCCGACGTCGTAGTAGAGCTTGAGCGGCTGCCACGGGTCGCCGGCGTCGGGGTAGGCGTCCGGGTCGGGGGCCGCGTCGAACGCAGCCATGCTGATCTTGTGGCACATGACGTGGTCCGGATGCGGGTAGCCGCCGTTCTCGTCGTAGGTCGTGACCACGTGCGGACGGAAGTCGCGGATGACCCGCACCAGCCGCTCGGCGCCCACTTCGACCGGCACCAGCCCGAAGCAGCCTTCCGGCAGCGGTGGGAGCGGATCGCCCTCGGGCAGGCCGGAGTCGACGAAGCCCAGCCAGGCCTGCCGCACACCGAGGATCGCCCGCGCGCGGTCCATCTCAGCCTGGCGGATCGCGGCGATGTTCTCCTCGATCTCGGGCCGTTCCTGCAGCGCAGGGTTGAGGATGCTGCCTCGCTCGCCACCGGTGCAGGTGACGACCAGCACGTCCACGCCCTCGTCGACGTAGCGCGCCATGGTCGCGGCGCCCTTGCTGGACTCGTCGTCCGGGTGTGCGTGCACGGCCATCAGCCGCAGGCGGTCGTTCACGCCGCCCATTCTTGCCGACCGGTCGACCCGTATTCGCCGCGCCCACTCTGCACGTTCCCGGCGACGACGGCTGACGGCTTCGCGCGATGCGGGCCGCCGGTGTTACGTTCGAAGTTCGTCCGGTTCCTGCATGTAGGAGATTTCGTGTCCAGCACAGACGCCGCCACCGCCATCTGGCTCACCCAGGAGGCCCACGACCGCCTGTCCCGGGAGCTCGACGAGTTGATCGCCAACCGCCCCGCGCTGGCCCGGGAGATTAACGATCGGCGCCAGGAGGGCGACCTGCGGGAGAACGGCGGCTACCAGGCCGCGCGCGAGGAGCAGGGCCGCCAGGAGGCCCGGATCCTGCAGCTACAGGAGCTGCTGCGCAACGCCCAGGTCGGCGCGGCGCCGGCAAATGACGGCGTCGCCGAGCCCGGCATGGTGGTCACCGTCCGCTATGACGGCGACGAGGAGACCGAGACGTTCCTCATCGGCTCGCGCGAGGAGTCGGCGACCACGGACCTGGACGTGTACTCGGCGGCCTCCCCGCTGGGAAAGGCGCTCACCGGTGCCCGGGAGGGCGAGACGGTGTCCTACCAGACGCCCACCGGCAAGACCGTCCAGGTCACGCTGATCAGCGCCAAGCCATTCACCGGCTGACCCACCTCGATTGCGCACCCATCGTGGGGTCAACGCTCGGCGCGGCGCACCAGGGGAAGCACCCGATGCGGCACCGGGTTCGCCAGGGCGATCACCGTGGACGTGCGCAGCATCGCCTCGTGGCCGTTCACCCGGTCGATGACGTGCTGCAGGTCGGCGTTGGAGCGGGCGACGAGCCGACAGAGCATGTCGCCCTGCCCGGTGATTGTGTGCACCTCGAGCACCTCGGGGATCCCGGCAAGATGCTCGAGCACCTGCGGACCGTTGCCCTGCCGTATCTCCAGGGTGGCGAACGCGGTGACCCCGTAGCCGAGCGCCTCCGGCTCGATCCGCGGCGCGAAGCTCGCGATCACGCCCCGCTTGACGAGACGGTCCAGCCGGGCCTGCGCGGTACCCCGGGCCACGCGGAGCCGGCGGGACAGCTCCAGCACGCCCATCCGCGGGTCGGCGTCCAGCTCGCGCAGCAGGCGCGCGTCCAACGCGTCGATCCGCTCGTCGGAACTCACGAACTCAGCGTGACATGCCGCGGAATTTCCAGACGCACAGCGGCACGAACACGACGATGACACCCGCCAGCCAGGCCAGCGACTGGGCCAGCTGGCCGGCGAGCGCCGGCACGCCGAACTGGTCGGCGAGCTGATCGGACAGGTAGAGCCGCCGCACGCTGTTGACCACCACGGTGACCGGGTTGTAGTCCGCGAACGCCTGCAGCCAGCCCGGCATCGAGTCGGTGCGGACGAACGCCGAGCTGGCGAAGGTCAGCGGGAACAGCCAGATGAACCCGCCGGACTGCGCGGCCTCGACGGTCTTGACCACGAGCCCGATCAGGATGCCGATCCAGCTGAACGCGAAGCTGAACCCCAGCATCAGCAGCGTGCCGCAGATCGCGCCGACCACGCCGCCGCTGAACCGGAATCCGGTGATCACGCCGACCACCAGCATGACCACGAAGATCAGCGTGGAGCGGATCAAGTCGGAGGTCGCGCGCCCGACTAGCAGCGCCGAGCGGGCCATCGGCAGTGAGCGGAACCGGTCGACGATGCCCTTCTGCAGGTCGTCGGCCATCCCGATACCGGTGACCGCGCCGTTGAAGAGCAGCGTTTGCACGAACACGCCGGGCATCAGGTAGTCGACGTAGTTGCCCCCGCCGACGTTGATCGCGCCGCCGAACACGTAGCGGAACAGCAGCACGAACATGATCGGCTGGATGATCGAGAAGACCAGCAGGTCGGGCACCCGGATGATCTGCTTGATCAGCCGAGACGTCATCTGCCACGAGTCCGAGAGCACCCGGGCGCCGCCCGACGGTACCCGAAGCTGCGGCGTCAGGCTCATCGAGCCGCCTGCTGTTCCTCGGCGTGATGGCCGGTGAGGCGCAAGAATGCGTCGTCGAGGGTCGGCCGGCGCAGGGCCAGGTCGGCGATGGTGACCCGCGCGGCGTCGAGCTGGCGCACCACGTCGGCGAGCACGCCGGCCCCGCCGGCCACCGGCACGGCGAGGGTCCGCTCAGCCGGTTCGACGCTCGGCTCGGTGCCGTCGCCGACCTTGCGCATGATCTCGATGGCCGGCGCGACGTCGTCAGCCGACTCGACGACCAGTTCGATCCGCGCGCCGCCGACCTGTGCCTTGAGTTCGTCGGACGTGCCGCTGGCGATCACCCGTCCGGCGTCGATCACCGCGATGGACGAGGCGAGCGCATCGGCCTCCTCGAGGTATTGCGTGGTCAGCAGCATTGTGGTGCCCTCGCGTACCAGATCCTGGATGCCCGACCACATGCCCAGCCGGCCGCGCGGGTCCAGGCCGGTGGTCGGCTCGTCCAGGAAGAGCACCTGCGGCCGGGCGATCAGCGACGCGGCGATGTCCAGCCGGCGGCGCATCCCACCGGAGTACGTCTTGGCGATACGTCCGGCGGCCTCGACCAGATCGAAGCGCTCGAGCAGCTCGTCGGCGCGGCGCGCGGCGACCGATCGGCGCAGGTGATAGAGCCGGCCGAACATGATCAAGTTCTCGCGGCCGGTGAGGTAGTCGTCGACGGCGGCGAACTGGCCGGTAAGGCCGATCATGCGCCGCACCCGGTTGGGGTGCGCCAGCACGTCGACGCCGTGCACGCTGGCCCGCCCGGCGTCCGGGCGCAGCAGGGTCGACAGCACCCGCACGGCGGTCGTCTTGCCCGCGCCGTTCGGACCGAGCAGGCCGAGCACGGTGCCCTCCGGCACGGCGAGATCGAGCCCATCCAGCGCGCGCGTGCGGCCGAAGACCTTGACCAGGCCCTCGACTCGCACCGCGTCGCTCATGCCGCGCAACCTACCGAACGAACAGGCTAGAACCGCCGGATTTCTCAGCTCTTCGCGCACGGCCGGCGCGGGGCAGAGGACAATCGCGGCATGAACCGACACGACGTGCCCCGGCCTGGCGATCCGCGCGGATGTGGCCGTGAGCTCGCCGTACGAACCGCCGCCGAGTAATCAGCCGGCTCAGCCGGGTCAATCGCCGCAATACCCGGCGGCGGGTGCCGGCTGGTCGCAACCGGGCTGGGGCGCGCCGCCCGCGCCACCTCCCCCACCCGCGGCGACCGTGCCGCGACGGCGCGGCAAGCGGCTGATCACCGTCGGCAGCGTGCTGCTCGCGATCGGCATCATCGTCGGGATCATCGGCGGCGTCGTCGGCTTCAACAACTCCCTGGCGAAGGTCAACAGCTTCCAGCGGGTGCCGGTCGGTGCGACCGGCCAGACGGTGACGTTTGCCCACACCGGCGACTACGTAGCCTACTTCGAGTCCGGCTCGGTGAGCCGGAACCAGAGCCGTTTGCTGCTCGTGCCGATGGAGCTGGTCAGCCCGTCCGGCCAGACGGTGAGCAAGCAGCCCTACGGCGGCGGCAGCAACGACAAGATCAAGCGGCTGTACTACGACTACCGCGGTCACAAGGGACTGGCGATGTACCAGTTCCACATCGGTGAGACCGGCGCCTACCGGGTGTCGTCGGCCGCGCCGCCCGGCACGCCGTCCGATGCGGTGATCGCGTTCGGGCCCTCGATCAGCACCGGGCTGGTCGCCGGCGGCGTTCTCATCGTCGTCGGCATTCTGGTGTTCGTCGCCGGTCTGGTGCTGCTGATCATCGGATTGGTCCGGTTCAACCGCAAACCGCCGGCGGCGTACGGCTACGGGTACCCGCCGCCGGGCTACCCACCCGCCGCCCACGGCGCGCCGCCCGGATACGGCTACCCGACGCCGGGCGCCCCGCAGTACCCCCCGCCCGATCAGTACCAATACCCGCCCGGTCAGTACCAATACCCGCCGGCGAGCCAGAATCCGTACCCGGCGCCAGACCGGCCCGCAGAGGCGCATCCGACTGCCGATCCGGATGCGCCGAGGGACGAGCGCTGAGCCTGCTCGCGCTGCGCGAACGGCGCCCGCGGCTGCTGGCCGAGGTGCCGGGCGCGTCGTAGGGTCGGTGCGGTGACTTACCCCGCCCCCCGTGACAGGCCGGCCACGCTCGGCGAATTGCGCGCCAGCGGGCACGTGCACCGCAGCGTAAAGACCGAGATCCGGGCCAACCTGATCGCCCGGCTGGCCGCCGGTGAGCCGTCGCTGCCCGGCATCGTCGGTTTCGACGAGACGGTGACGCCGGAGGTCGAGCGGGCGCTGCTCGCGGGCCACGACCTGGTCCTGCTCGGCGAGCGAGGCCAGGGCAAGACTCGGCTCATCCGCACGCTTGTCGGACTGCTCGACGAGTGGACGCCGGTCGTCGCCGGCTGCGAGATCAGCGACCATCCGTACTACCCCGTCTGCGGCCGATGCCGGGTGCTCGCCAGCAACCTGGGCGACGCGACGCCGGTCGGCTGGAAGCACCGCAGCGAGCGCTACGGCGAGAAGCTCGCGACTCCTGACACGTCGGTCGGCGACCTGATCGGCGACGTCGACCCTATCAAGGTGGCCGAGGGGCGCACCCTGGGCGACCCGGAGACCGTCCACTACGGCCTGGTGCCGCGCACCAACCGCGGCATCTTTGCGGTCAACGAGCTGCCCGACCTCGCCGAGCGGATCCAGGTGGCGCTGCTGAACGTGCTGGAAGAGCGCGACATCCAGGTGCGCGGCTACCAGTTGCGGCTGCCGCTGGACCTGCTGCTGGTCGCGAGCGCCAACCCCGAGGACTACACCAACCGGGGGCGGATCATCACTCCCCTCAAGGACCGGTTCGGTGCCGAGGTGCGCACCCACTACCCGCTCGCGCTCGCCGACGAACTCGCGCTGGTCGCGCAGGAGGCCGCCGTCGTCTGGGACGACACGCCGCACGCCGCGCCCCTCGTCCCCCAGCACCTGCTGGAGGTGATCGGCCGGTTCGCCCGAGCCGTGCGCGACGCGCCCCAGGTCGACCAGCGCTCCGGCGTTTCGGCGCGGTTCGCCATCGCCGGGGTCGAGACGGTCGCCGCCTCCGCGGTGCGCCGAGCGGCCGTCACCGGTGAGCCGGCTGCCGTGGCCCGCGTCGCCGACCTTCCCACGGTCGTGCCGGCGTCGCGGGGCAAGGTCGAGTTCGACGACGCCGACGAGGGACGCGAGTTCGAGGTGCTCGAGCACCTGCTGCGGCGGGCCATCGCCGAGACCTACCGGTCGCGGCTGGCCGGGCTGGACATGCGCCCGCTGCAGGAGAAGTTCGACCGCGGCCTGATCGTCGAGACCGGTGACACGGTCAGCGCCGACCGGCTGCTGGAGCAGATCGGCTCGGTGCCGGGGCTCGCCGCGCTGCTCGACCGGCTCGAGCCAGGCGGCGTCGGGGAGGGATCCGCCGCGGTCGGCGTCGCGGCCGCCGTCGTGGAGTTCGCGCTGGAGGGGCTGTATCTCAACAAGCGCCTCGCGAAAGACAGCGCCAACGGCCGGACGGTCTACGGTGCCTAACCACGCTTTTGGCAGGATGGGACCGGATAGAGTTCCATCCTGCCAAAACCGCGGGTGGGCGGGATGAGCTGGCGATACGGTCCCTGGCATGGCGGGCCGGACCCGCTCGAGGCGCCGTACGACATCCGCCGGGCACTGGACGAGATCGGCGACGACGTCCTGGCCGGGATGTCGCCGCGCAGCGCGCTGCAGCGCATGCTCCGCCAGGGCAGTAGCGGCCACAACGGGCTCGACGCGCTACGGCAGGCGGCGCGCCGGCGCGCGCGCGAGCTGCGCCGCAACAACCGCCTCGACGGCACGCTGCAGCGGGTGCGCGAGCTCCTGGACGAAGCCGTGACCGCCGAGCGGCGAGCGCTCTTCCCCGATCCGGACGACTCGGCGCGCATGGCCGAAGCGGAGCTGGACTCGCTCCCTGACGACGCCGCGCGCGCCGTCCGGCAACTCGCCGACTACCAGTGGCGCTCGCCCGAGGCGGCCGGGAAGTACCAGCAGATCCAGGACCTGCTGCGCTCGGAGGTGCTCGACGCGCAGTTCGCCGGCCTGCGCGACGCGCTGGCCAACGCCACGCCCGAGGACATGGCCCACATCCGCGAGATGATGCAGGCTTTGAACGAGATGCTCGACGCCGACGCGCGCGGTGAGCACACCCAGGAACAGTTCGACGACTTCATGCGCCGCTACGGTGACTTCTTCCCGGAGAATCCGCAGAACCTGCAAGAGCTCATCGACTCGCTCGCCCGCCGGGCGGCCGCCGCGCAGCGGCTGATGGACTCGCTCACTCCCGAACAGCGCGCCGAACTCGGCGGGCTGATGCAGCAGGCGTTGGGCGACGCCGGCCTGGCCGAGCAGATGGCCCGGCTGCAGGCCGGGCTACGCACCGCCCGGCCGGACCTGCCGTGGGGTGGCGGCGAGCGGATGGACGGCGAGAACCAGCTCGGCTACTCCGACGCGACGGGGGCGCTCGCCGAGCTTGCGGACCTGGATCAGATCGCCGAGCTGGCCGCTCAGGACTACCCGGGGGCCAGCCTCGCCGACATTGACGAGGAGATGGTCGAGCGCGCCCTGGGCCGGCAGGCCGTCGACGACCTGGAGCGGCTGCGCCGGATCGAGCGGGAGCTGCAGAAGCAGGGCTACCTCGAGCGGTCCGGCGACGGGCTGCGGCTCACTCCCCGCGCGATGCGCCGGCTCGGCGCGACGGCGCTGCGCCGGGTGTTCTCGGTGCTGGAGTCGCGCGGCCGTGGCGGCCACGACGTGCGGGACGCGGGCGCGGCCGGCGAGGTCACCGGCGCCAGCCGGGAGTGGGAGTTCGGGGACGAGCAGCCCCTGGATGTCGTGCGCACCGTCCGTAACGCGGTGCTGCGCTCGCCGAGCCGTCCGATCCGGTTGGCGCCGGAGGACTTGGAGATCGTCGAGACCGAGCGGCGCAGCGCGGCCGCGGTCGCCCTGCTCGTCGACATGTCGTACTCGATGGAGCTGCGCGGCACGTGGGGCGAGGCGAAGACGACCGCCATGGCGCTGCACGCCCTCGTCACCACCAAGTACCCGCAGGACGCCATCGAGATCATCGGGTTCAGCGACTACGCCCGGGTGCTCTCGCCGCGGGCGCTGATCGACCACGACTGGGACCGGGTGCAGGGCACGAACCTGCAGCACGCGCTGATGCTCGCGCGCCGCCACCTCGACAAGCACCGCCATGCCGAGCCGGTGATCATGGTGATCACCGATGGCGAGCCGACCGCGCACCTGGCCGCTGACGGGTTCGCCGACTTCGCCTGGCCGCCCACCCGCGAGACGCTGCTTGCGACGCTCGCCGAGGTCGAGCGGTGCACCCGCCGCGGCGCCACGATCAACGTCTTCATGCTCGACGACGAGCCGCGGCTCGTTTCGTTCATGCAGGAGGTCGGCCGGCGCAACGGCGGGCGGGTGTTCATGCCCGCGCGCGGCGCGCTCGGTGAGTACGTCGTGTCGGACTATCTGCACGCGCGCCGCGGTCGTCGTCGCCGCGCCGGCTGACCTTTCCTGCTGATGATCATCAGCGGGAAAGGGGAGCGAGGGACGGGATAGCCTCGGCGGATCTTCAAAATCATGTTCGCGCTCCACCTGCTCTTCGCGATCTTCGCGGTCGGCCCGCTGGTGCACGCCGCGACGACGGCGTCGCGGGGGCTGCGCCGGGGCGACGCGGTGGCCACCGCGGCGTCGGCCCGGATGACCCGGATCTACGCCTACACCTCGGTGCTGGTCATCGTCTTCGGCTTCGCGCTGATGTCGTCGACCTCGCCGTACACGCACAAGACCGTGGCGAAGTTCAGCGAGACGTGGATCTGGCTGTCGCTGCTGCTGTGGCTAATCGCGGTCGCGCTCGCGCTGGCCGTCATCGTGCCGACGCTCGGCCGGGCCGGCCGGGAGATCACCGACGGTGCGGCGGCGGGTGCGCTCACCGTCCGGGTCGCGGCGTCGGGCGGCGTGATCGGCGTCATCTTCGCGGTCATCGTCTTCTTGATGGTCTACCAGCCGGGTGGCTGACGTGCGGATCGGCGTCGTCGACGAAGCGCTCACCCGCGAGCTGCGTCGGTCGGTGCTGCGAGCGAACCTGCCGCCGGGCGCGACGCTGCCCGGTGACGACCTGCCGCAGGCGGTCCATCTCGGCGCGATCGACGATGCCGGCACCGTGCTGTGCGCCTGCTTCCTCTACCCGGACCCGTGCCCGTGGCTGCCCGAGCGTGACGCCTGGCACCTGCGGCAGATGGCCACCGATCCGGGCTATCGCAGCCGCGGTATCGGTGGCGCGGTGCTCGGCGCCGCCGTCGACCACGTGAGCGGGCAGGGTGCGACGCTGCTGTGGTGCAACGCCCGCGTCGGTGCCGCCGGGTTCTACCACCGGCATGGGTTCGTGCCGCATGGCGCGGCGTTCACCGACGAACGGCACACGATCCCGCACCTACGGATGTGGCGACAACTTTCCGGCGGCCCCGCGTCGTCTACCTGACATGAGAGGACAGCGCCCTGCCCGGAAGCGCCGCTCGCGGCGCACCACCCTGGCCCTGATTGGCGCGACGGTGGCCGTGCTGCTGGCTGTGGGGCTCACGGTCGGGCTGCTGGAAAGCGGCTCCGCTAGCCAGGGCCAGCCGGCCCGGCCGCCCGCCAGCACGCCGGCTCCGACGTCCAGCCTGCCCGCCGGAATCGGCTGCTCCGGCCAGCCGCCGCACGTCATGACCGCGCCGGGCACCACGTTCGGGGCGAAGCAGCCGCTGCTGGCCGAGAACGTCGAGCAGATCGCGGTCTGCGTGTACCAGCAAGACGGCGCCACGGCCGGCGGATACCAGGTATCCGGCGCGGCCGCCGTCGAGCTCGCCCGCAAGGTCAACGCGCTACCACTGCCGAGCGCCGATCCACCCTGCCCGCTCGACCTGGGCCCGACGGTCGTCCTCACGCCCGCCCACGGACGCCCCGCGGTCGGCAACGCGGGTGGCTGCGGGTTGATCACCAACGGCACGGCCGAGCGAGCCGGGCGCGAGCTGCTGATCAGCCTGATCGCGAAGGTCGTTCTGCACACCGTGCCGCCGGGGCGGGTTACCCACGGTCCGGCGCCGAGCTAGCCGAATCAGAGGCCGCGAAGGCGCCGCGGGCCGGTGTCGGCGCGCGCCGTCGGCGGCGCCACCCGGCACAGCGCGGAAAGGAGATAGGCACCGGAGGGCGCCGCCACCCCGGCCAGCGACAGCTCGACCACCTCGGGCAGGTCGTCGGCGAGCGCCGAGAGGCGCAGCGCCAGGGTCGCGAGTGCCGCGCCGTCGGCCGGCTCGCGGCCGCCGTAGCCGGCCAGCAGCGGGTAGGCCTTCGGCGCGCGCACCAGGTCCTCGGCGTCGGCAGTGGTCAGCGGCACGACGGCGTACGCGCGGTCATGGAGCAGCTCGGTGGCCACCCCGCCCACCCCGAAGGAGACGAGCGCACCGAACGAGCGGTCGTCGCGGATCTCGAAGACGATGTCCACACCCCGCGGCGCCATCGCCTGCACCGTCGCCCTCGTGCGCTCGGCGAGTCCGAGCGAGCGCCACGCCTCGGCGACGTCGTCCGGGTCAAGGTAGAGGCGCACCGCGCCGGGCGCCCGCAGCGCCACCGGCCCGGCCAGCTCGCGCGCCGCGGCCTGCGCCTCGGCGACGCCGGTGACCTCGCGCGCCGGGATGATCTCGACGCCGTGGCAGGCCAGCAGCCGGGCCGCCTCGTCGGCGTGCAGCACACGGCCGGCCGGTTCGGCGCAGAGCACGCCGTCGACCAGGGCGCGCGCCGCGGCCGGGTCGGTGCCGGCGAGCTCCGCAACCGTGCTCGGCGGCCGCTGCCGCCAGGCGGCATAGCGCACCGCGCGGGCCAGCGCCCGCACCGCCCGCTCCGGCGACGGGTAGGACGGCACCGACCCGCGTGCCGGTGCGCCGTCCCCTGGCACCGAGAGCGGCGCGGGAACGCCGTCGAAGCCGAGGAACGTCGAGAGCACGGGCTTGCCCGCGACGGCCGCGGCGGCCCGCAGCCGCGCCGCGTACTGCTCCCCCGACGTCCGCTGCAGGGGCGGGACGAACACCGCGACGACCGAATCGACGCCCTCGTCGGCGGCCGTCGCGCTCACCGCGTCCCCGAACGTGTCCGGGGTGGCGTCGACCCCGACGTCTACCAGGCGGACCATGTCAAGGCGCTCCACCGCGCACGCGTTCGCGACCAGCACGCCCAGCGCGGTCGAGTTGCCCACCATCGCCACCCGCGGTCCGGCGGGCAGCGGCTGGGTGGCGAGCAGCTGGGCCACGTCGAACAGGTCGCCGAGCGTCTCGACGCGGATCACGCCGGACGCCTCGAAGAGGGCCTGCACGCTCACCTCGGGCAGCTCGACGGAGGTGGACCGCAGCCCGGCGACGACCTGGGCCTCGCTGCTGCCGCTGCCGCCGGCCGAGCGGACCGCGACGATCGGCTTGCGCCGCCCGAATCGGCGGGCCAGCCGGGCAAATTTGCGCGGATTGCCGAAGCTCTCGAGGTACAGCAGCGCGATGTCGGTCCCGTCGTCGGTCTCCCAGAACTGCAGCAGGTCGTTGCCGGAGACGTCGGCGCGGTTGCCGGCCGAGACGAACGTGGACACCCCGAGGCCGCGGCGGGCGGCCTCGCCGAGCACGGCCACGCCGAGCGCACCGGACTGCGCGAAGAACCCGGCCCGGCCGGGCAGCGGCGGCAGCGGCGCGAGCGAGGCGTTCAACCGGACGCTGCTCGCGGTGTTGACCATGCCCAGGCAGTTCGGTCCGACGACGCGCATCCCGTGTGCCCGCGCCGAAGCGACGAGGGCCCGCTGGGCGGCCCGGCCCGCGGCCCGCTCGGCGTCGTCGCCGCGCTCGCCGAAGCCGCCGGAGAGGACCACCAGCCCGTGCACTCCGCGGCTCGCGCACTGGTCGACCACCTCGGGCACGCACGCTGCCGGTACCACAATGACCGCGAGGTCGATCTCGTCCGGCACGTCGTGCACGGACGGGTACGCGCGCACCCCGGCGACGTGCCGCGCCTCCGGGTTGACCGGGTAGAGCGGACCGTTGAACCCCATCCGCAGCAGGTTCGCGAAGAGCGCGTTGCCGATCTTTTGCGGATCGTTGCTGGCGCCGACCACGGCCACCGACGACGGGAAGAGCAGCCGCCGGATGGAACGGGCCTCGGCGCGCTGCTCACGCTCGTGCATCACGCTCTCGGTCAGCGCCGTCTCGTCCACGGCAAACTCGAGCGTGACCTCGCCGCCCTCGATGTGCCGGGTCGCCTCGTAGCCCGCGTCCCGGAACACGTTGATCATGGCGAGGTTCTCGGCGAGCACCACCGCGGTGAACCGTTTGATCCCACACTCGCGTGCGGCGGCGGCCAGGTGCTCGAGGAGCACCGAGCCGATGCCCCGGCCCTGGTGGGCGTCGGCGACGACGAACGCCACCTCGGCCTCGTCGGTGCCCGGCGTGCGCTCGTAGCGGCCCACGGCGATGATCTCGTCGCCGAGCAGCACGACGAGCGCCACCCGGTCGTGGTGGTCGACGTGCGTGAATCGGTACAGGTCGCGCTCGGGGATGCGCGGGTAGGCGGAGAAGTACCGCAGGTAGCGGGTGCGGATGGAGAGCCCGGCGTGCAGCGCGACGAGGGCATCCGCGTCGGACATGCGGATCGGCCGCAGGTGCACCGTGCCGCCGTCCGCCGCGACGACGTCGGCCTCCCAGTGGGCCGGCGGGACGGGCTCCGGCTCGCCGGCCGGGCTCGCCGGCTCGGGCTCAGTCACGGGGGTCGTCCGGGTCGAGTCCGAGCAGCGGGAAGACGGCCTGCCGGGTGGCGGTGATCGAGCGGTCGAGCCAGGAGTCCCCACCCGGCTGCCACGGTTCGGCCCGCGGCTGGCTGCCGAACGGCAGCTCGCCCATCCGCTCCGGGAGTCTCGCGGTGACGCCGCGGCCCCGGACATGCGCGGTCCACCCGGCGGGCACCGCCGTTGCCGGGTCGACGGGCTTGCCGGACGCCTCGGCGAGCAGGTGCGTCCAGGTGCGTGGCACGCAGCGCAGCACCCCGTACCCGCCGCCGCCGACCGCCACCCACCGCCCGCCGGCCGCCTCGTGCGCGAGCGCGTGCAACTCGGCGATCGCGGTGCGCTGACCGTCGACGGAGAGCTCCAGGTTGGCCAGCGGATCCTCGTGGTGGGTGTCGCAGCCGCACTGGGTCACCAGCACTTCCGGACGGAACGCACGCACCGCGCCCGGCGCCACGGCGCGAAACGCCCGCAGCCAGCCGGCGTCGTCCGTGCCGGGCGGCAGCGCGACGTTCACCGATGCCCCCTCGGCGGCGCCGCGGCCGATCTCGGACGGCAGCCCGGTGCCCGGGAACAGGGTGCGCGGATCCTGGTGCAGGCTGATCGTCAGCACGCGCGGCTCGTCGTAGAAGGCCGCCTGCACCCCGTCGCCGTGGTGGACGTCGACGTCCACGTAGGCGATCCGCTGTGCGCCGGCGTCGAGCATCGTGCGGATGGCGAGCACGACGTCGTTGAAGACGCAGAACCCCGACGCATATCCGCGCATCGCGTGGTGCAGGCCGCCGGCGATATTCACCGCGTGCTCCACCCTGCCGTCCCACACCTGACGCGCGGCGAGCGCCGAGCCGCCGGCGATCAGCGCCGACGCGTCGTACATGCCCGCGAAGACCGGGTCGTCGTCGGTGCCCAGGCCGAACCCGCTGAATGTCGGATCGGTGCTGGCCGCCCGGACGGCGGCAAGGTAGTCGGCGTCGTGGATCTCGAGCAGCTGGGCCTCGTCGGCCGCCGCCGGCGGCAGCACGTCCAGGCCGTCGAGCACGCCGAGCTCTCGAGCCAGCCGGATGGTGAGGTCCAGGCGGACCGGGGCCAATGGATGATCACCGAAGTCGTAGCCGAGATAGCCCTCGTCCCAGATCGCCGCCGCCCTGCATGCCACCGGAAAACCGTAGCCCTCGCTGCGTTCGTCGGGTGCCCGACCGTCCGGCGTCACGATCCCGCTGGTCAGCTCAGAGCCTGCGCGAGGTCGGCGATCAGGTCGTCGGCGTCCTCGATGCCGACCGAGAGGCGCACCAGGTCGACCGGCACCTCGAGCGCCGACCCGGTGACACTGGCATGTGTCATCCGTCCGGGGTGCTCGATGAGCGACTCGACGCCGCCGAGGGATTCGCCGAGCGTGAAGAGCTGGGCGAGTTCGCAAACCTTCAATGCGGCCTCCTCGCCGCCGCGCAGGGTGAACGACACCATGCCGCCGAAACCGCGCATCTGCCGCGCGGCGAGCTGGTGCCCCGGATGGCCGGGCAGGCCCGGGTAGTAGACCCGCGCCACCGCGGGGTGCTCGACGAGGAACGCGGCGATCCGTTCGGCGTTGGCGCAGTGCCGGTCCATCCGCACGCCGAGTGTCTTGATGCCGCGCAGGACCAGCCACGCGTCGAACGGCCCGGCGATGGCTCCCATCGAGTTCTGGTGGAAGGCGAGATCCTGCGCCAGCTCGAGGTCCGACGTGATGAGGGCACCGCCCACCACGTCGGAGTGGCCACCCAGGTACTTCGTCGTGGAGTGCACCACCACGTCCGCGCCCAGGGCGAGCGGTCGCTGCAGATAGGGCGAGGCGAAGGTGTTGTCGACAACGAGCAGGGCGCCCGCCGAGTGCGCGATCTCGGCCAGCGCCGCGATGTCGGCGATGCCGAGCAGCGGGTTGGTCGGCGACTCGACCCAGATCACCTTCGTGGCCGGGCGAACGGCGGCACGGACCGCGTCCGGGTCGGACACCGGTGCCGGGGTGTGCTCGATGCCCCACCGGGTCAGCACCTTGTCGACCAGCCGGAACGTCCCGCCATAGGCGTCGTCCGGCAGCACGAGATGGTCGCCGGGGCGGCAGACGGCGCGCAGCAGCGCGTCCTCGGCGGCGAGGCCGGAGGCGAACGCCAATCCCCTGGCGCCCCCGTCGCCGTTGCCCTCCAACGCGGCGAGGGCCGACTCCAGCGCGGTCCGCGTCGGGTTGGCGGTGCGGCTGTAGTCGTACCCGCCGCGCAGGCCCCCGACACCGTCCTGCTTGTAGGTCGACGTCGCATAGATCGGCACGGTGACCGCGCCGGTGAACGGATCGGCGTCCTGCCCGGCGTGGATGGCCTGCGTGTTGAACCCTGTCATGGTTGCTAACTCTGCCCGATGCGACGCTGGGCGCGTTCAGAGTCGCCTCACGGCAGGAGCATGGCGCGCTCCCGCACGCTGTGCGGGTGGTCGTAGCCGTTCGCCGCATCGGGGTCGTGCTCGGCACGGTTCTCGGCGTCGGCGCCCTCGTCGCCGGTGTGCCGTCCTCGGCGGCGCAGCTGAACCCACCCGCGGCCGTCACTGCCGCCGTCGCCGCGGCGGACGCCGAACCCGGCAACCGGGTGGCGGTCGCGGTGCTCGACCGGCAGACGGGTGCGCTCTACGAGGCGGGCGACGCCGACGGCGAGTTCCCGTCGGAGAGCGTCGTCAAGGTGCTCATCGCCGCCGACCTGCTGGCGACCGGCCAGATGTCCGGTGAGACCGAGCAGATGGCATTGCAGATGATCACCCAGTCCGACGACGACGACGCCGACTCGCTGTGGGGCACGGTCGGCGGCCCGGCCGTCGTCAACTGGGCCGAGTCGTACTTCGATGTGCCGAACCTGGGCGAGCCGCCGTCGCAGCCGGGCTGGTGGGGAAACACCAAGGTCACCGCGGACGGGCTGGTGCACCTGTACGCCGCGATCGCCGCCAACCCGGTCGTCGGGCCGTGGCTCACCTCCGCGATGAGCCAGATGTCGGCCACCGCCGCCGACGGCACCGACCAGGACTTCGGACTCGCCGCAGAGACCTCGGCCGGGGCGTTCAAGCAGGGCTGGGGTGACGACGACGACACCTCGGACAGCACCGACCTGCTCTCGACCGGGCTGCTAGACGGGGACCGGTACGCCGTCGCAGTGCTCGCCCAACACATGCCGGGCGGGACGTACGCCGCGCTGCTCCCCGCGATCAACGGCGTGGCCGCCGCGGTCGCGCCCGGTGGCCACGTGATCGCACCGGTCGTCCCGCCGCCGACCAGTCCGGCGCCGTCGACGGCGCCGGCGACGACCGCCCCGGCAAAGACGGCGCCCAGCTCCGCACCGGCCAGCCCGACGCCCGCGGCCGCGTCCGGATCGCTGTCGCCGGCGAGCAGCGCGCCGGCCGCTGCGTCCGCCCACGGCCGGAGCGGGCACAGCCGAATCTCCGCGGTCGCGGACGCGCTGCCGAAGCCGGTCCGCGGCGCCGCGGCGGGCGCAACGATCGCGCTCGGGCTCTATCTCGCCGGGCTGGTGCTCATATGGGCGGCGCGGCGACGGCGGATCAGTGCGCGGCGGCGAGGTGGCCGAGCAGGTCCTGGCGGGTGATCACGCCCGCCGGCTTGCCGTCGACGTGCACGAGCAGCGCATCGGCACCGCCGAGCGCGGCGATGGCGGCCGACACCGGCTCACCCGAACCGATGATCGGCAGCGGCGCTGCCATGTGCCGCTCCAGCGAGTCGGCGAGCGAGGCCGAGCCGGCGAACAGCGCGTCGAGCAGCGCCTTCTCCGACACCGATCCGACCACTTCCCCGGCCGTCACCGGTGGCTCGGCTCTCACCACCGGCAGCTGCGACACCCCGTACTCGCGCAGGATGTCGATCGCCTCCCGCACCGTCTCGTTCGGGTGCGCGTGCACGAGCGGCGGGGTGACCCCGGACTTCTCGTGCAGAACGTCGAGCACGGTCGTCCCGACCCCGGCATCCAGGAAGCCGTAGTCCGCCATCCACGTGTCGGAGAAGATCTTCGACAGGTAGCCGCGGCCGCCGTCGGGCAGCAGCACGACGACGATGTCGTCCGGGCCAGCGCGTTCGGCGACCCGCAGCGCGGCCATCGCCGCCATCCCGCACGAGCCGCCGACCAGCAGCCCCTCCTCGCGGGCCAGCCGGCGGGTCAGCGCGAACGAGTCGGCGTCGGAGACCGCGACGACCTCGTCGCAGATCTCCCGGTCGTACGTGGCGGGCCAGAAGTCCTCGCCCACGCCCTCGACCAGGTACGGACGTCCGGTGCCGCCGGAGTACACCGAGCCCTCCGGGTCGGCGCCGACAATGCGCACCCGCCCCCGGGAGACTTCCTTGAGGTGCCGGCCGGCGCCGCTGATCGTGCCACCGGTGCCGATGCCGGCGACGAAGTGCGTGATCCGCCCCTCGGTCTGCTCCCACAGCTCCGGCCCCGTCGTCTCGTAGTGCGATCGGGGATTGTTCGGGTTCGAGTACTGGTCGGGCTTCCAGCCGCCGGGCGTCTCGCGGGCGAGCCGATCGGAGACCGAGTAGTAGGAGCGAGGGTCCTCCGGCGCGACCGCGGTCGGGCAGACGACGACGTCGGCGCCGTACGCTCGCAGTGTATTGATCTTGTCGCCACTGACCTTGTCCGGGCAGACGAACACGCAGTGGTAGCCGCGTTGCTGCGCGACGATAGCCAGCCCGATGCCGGTGTTGCCGGAGGTCGGTTCGACGATCGTGCCGCCGCGCTTCAGCTCGCCGGACGCCTCCGCAGCGTCGATCATCCGCACCGCGATGCGGTCCTTCACCGACCCGCCCGGATTGAAGTACTCGACCTTGGCGAGCACCGTCGGCAGCAGCCCTTCGGTGACGCGGCGGAGCTTCACCAGCGGGGTGTTGCCGATGAGCTCGACGAGTGACTCGTAGTACCTCATGGCCGAGAGGCTAACCACTAACCTCGGAAGTTCAGACAGACGGGAGGATCATGATCCGGGCCAGCCGAGCTCGACGCATCGCCACCGCCGCTGCCTACGGCGGCGGCGGCATTGGGCTGCTCGGCGCGCTCGGCGGGGCGGCGTTCTACGGCCTGATCATGGGCGAGGTGAAGCTCGCCGAACGGCGGATCCCCGGACCCAGCGCGGATCCACCCAACTCGCACGGCACCACCTGGGCCGCCGAGGGAGTCAGCGCGCGCCGTCCGCCGATCCGGATCGTGATGCTCGGCGACTCGACCGCGGTCGGCTACGGCGTCCATCGCGAGCGCGACACGCCCGCGGCCCGGGTGGCGATCGACATCTCGGCGGTTGCCCGGCGCCCCGTACAGGTCACCAACGTGGCCGCGGTAGGCGCGATCTCTGCTGCGCTGCCCGCGCAGGTCGACCAGGTGCGCGACCACGCCGACCTCGCGGTCGTGCTGATCGGCGCGAACGACGTCACCCACCGGGTCAAGCCCGCGGAGGCGGTGCGCTACCTAGGCGACGCCGTGCGGGCCCTGCGCGCGATGGGCGCGGAGGTGGTGGTCGGCACCTGCCCCGATCTGGGGACGGTCCGGCCGATCGCCCAGCCGCTGCGGCTGGTCGCCCGCCGGCTGTGCCGCAACCTGGCCGCCGCGCAGACGATCGCCGTCGTCGAGGCCGGCGGGCGGACGGTGTCCATCGCCGACACGCTCGGGCCGCTGTTCGCCAAGCGCCGGGAGCTGTTCAGCGAGGACCAGTTCCACCCGTCCGCGCAGGGCTACGCGGCGGCCGCGCGGGTGGTGCTCCCGTCCGCCCTGGACGCGCTGGGGCTGTCCACCCGCACCCGGCCCGCCTACCTCGCCACCCGCCGGCCCCAGCCGGTCGCGAAGGCCGCGGCGAAGGCCGCCGCGCGGCCCGGCACCGAGGTCGCCGGGGCCGCGGTGCGCGGCGAGACACAGGGCCGGCGGGGCGCCTGGGCGCGGCTGCTGCGGCGGCGGCCGCGCCACCCGGTGCCGTCCTCGCCCGAGCAGGCGACGCCGGTAACGCCGCGGACTGCCTGACCGGGTCGCAGCGCCGCACCCGCGGGTGGCAGCATCCATGGCATGACTGAAGCCGTCATCGTCGCCACCGCCCGCTCGCCCATCGGCCGCGCCGGCAAAGGATCGCTCGTCGAGTTCCGTCCCGACGACCTCGCCGCCACGATCGTTCGCGCCGTGCTCGACAAGGTGCCCGAACTCGACCCGCACGACATCGACGACCTGATCCTCGGCTGCGGGCTGCCCGGCGGTCGAGCAGGGGTTCAACATGGCGCGCGTGGTGGCGGTGCTGCTCGGCTACGACTTCCTGCCCGGCACCACGGTCACCCGCTACTGCTCCTCGTCGCTGCAGACGACCAGGATGGCGTTTCACGCGATCAAGGCCGGCGAGGGCGATGTGTTCGTCTCGGCCGGCGTCGAGTTGGTGTCGAGCTTCGCCGCGGGCAGCTCGGACTCCTGGCCGAACACGCACAACCCGGCGTTCGCCGACGCCGAGTCGCGGACGACGGAGGCCGCGCAGGGCGGCGTCACCTGGGGCGACCCGCGTGCGGACGGCGTGCTCCCCGACATCTACCTCCCGATGGGGCAGACCGCCGAGAACCTCGCGCAGCTGAAGGGCATCACCCGCGAGGAGATGGACCACTTCGGCGTCCGCTCGCAGAACCTCGCCGAGCAGGCGATCGACAACGGCTTCTGGGCGCGGGAGATCACGCCGGTGACCACGCCGTCCGGCGTGACCGTGAGTGCCGACGACGGGCCACGTCGGGGCGTCACCTACGAGGCGGTGTCCGCGCTCAAGCCGGTGTTCCGCCCGGACGGTCTGGTGACGGCCGGCAACTGCTGCCCGCTCAACGACGGCGCCGCCGCCCTGGTGATCATGAGTGACACCAAGGCGGCGCAGCTCGGCCTGACCCCGCTCGCCCGGATCGTGTCGACGGGCGTCTCGGCGCTCTCCCCGGAGATCATGGGCCTCGGCCCGGTCGAGGCGTCGCGCCGAGCGCTGGCCCGCGCCGACATGACGATCGGCGACATCGACCTGGTCGAGATCAACGAGGCGTTCGCGGCCCAAGTGATCCCGTCCTACCGGGAGCTCGGCGTCGACCTCGACCGGCTCAACGTCAACGGTGGCGCGATCGCCGTGGGGCACCCGTTCGGCATGACCGGCGCCCGGATCGCCACGACGCTGATCAACTCACTGCAGTACCACGACAAGCAGTTGGGGCTGGAGACGATGTGCGTCGGCGGCGGTCAGGGCATGGCAATGGTGCTGGAGCGGCTCTCGTAACGGCTAGCTGCTGCGCAGGTAGCCCAGCAGGCGCAGCAGCTCCAGGTAGAGCCAGATCAGCGTCACCATCAGCCCGAACGAGGCGTACCAGGCGAACTGCTGGGGTGCGCCGCGGCGGATGCCCTGCTCGATGATGTCGAAGTCCAGCACCAGGTTGAACGCCGCGACCGCGATGCAGACCAGGCTGAAGATGATCGCCAGCGCGCCACCGTCGCGCAGGCCCAGCCCGCCCGGGTGGAACAGGTAGGCGATCAGGTTGACGACCATCAGGCCGAAGACGCCGATGGTCGCGCCGACGAGCATGCGGGTGAAGCGCGGCGTGACCCGGATCGCACCGGTGCGGTAGACGACGAGCATCCCGGCGGCGACCAGGACCGTTCCGGTGATCGCCTGGATGACGATGCCGTGCCAGCGAGCCTCGAACGCGCGGCTGATCGCGCCGAGCAGCAGACCCTCGAATGCCGAGTAGATCAGCGCGGTGGCAGCGTTGGCGCGCATGGTGAACGCCATGTACAGGCCGAGCCCGATGCCGCCCATCGCGCCGACGATGATCAGCCCGCCGGTGGCGGTGCTCGGCGCCAGCGTCCACGCGACGCCACCGGCGGCGAACAGCACGACCAGCATGGCGCCGGTGCGCACGATGACGTCGTCGAGCGTCATGTAGCGGGCGGGCGCGGCCGAGCCGCCCCAACCGCCGCCGCCGTAGCCCGGTGGGGTGGGCGGGTAGGTCGGGCCGCCGTACGCCGGCCGGTTGTACATCTGCTCGAGCTCACCCGGTGTCGGAGGCGCGGGGCGGTTTCCGGTCTGCCGCCCGGCGGACGCGAACTTGTTGAGAACGGGGTTGTTCGGCACTGAGTCCTGCCTCCTGACTGGCCACCGGTGAGCGTCTAGCTGGTCAACGATACGAACGGCCTGCCGGTTCCATCCAGCCGGATTGTTCGCGTCCGCCGGGAACCGCACCGGTGCCATTTCCTTTGCCGGGAGCCAGACCGCGTGTCAGGCTTGCCTTGTGGCCAAGGAAGAGGACGACGTCAAGCGCAAGTTCCGCGAGGCCGTCGAGCGCAAGCACGCCAAACAGGCCGAGGCCCACGCCGCCGCGGAGGAGCAGGCCAACTCCAAGATCCACGGCGCGCACGGCCCGCTCGGTCACCGGCGCGAGTTCCGGCGCAAGAGCGGCTGACGCTGTGGCACCACTTTGCCCCGCCGCGACACGCTATCGACGGCGCGCAACGTGTCAGCGCGGGGCAAAGTGGGCATGAAAGGCGGGCCGGCTCGCCGAAACAGCCGCGGGGGGACGGCGACGCTGAGTCGGCCCGCACGTCTACGGTAAGCCGCCGATCTCATGATCGCACGAACGTTCGCCTGAGGCGGTACCCCCGGTCGGGCTCGAACCGACACTGTGACCCTTTTAAGGGGTCTGCCTCTTCCGGTTGGGCTACGGGGGCGGCGTCGCCAAGCCTATGGCCCAGTTACTGGCCGCAGGCGCACGGTGACGATCTCGAACGGTCGCAGGACGAGCGCGACCACGGCGGCCGCGACGTCGAGCGCGCGAAGCGGGCGTTCGAGCAGGTCGACGGCGTGCGCCTGCGCCACGCCGAAGCCGGCGCGTAGCGTCGCGCGGGCGTGTCCACCCAGCGCCTCGTAGACGCGCACGACGACGTCACCGGAGCGGTCGTCGGCAAGCTTCACCGATTCGACGATGACTCCGTCTCCCTCGACGGACACCAGCGGCTCGACCGGGGCCGCGCCGCGCACCGGGCGCGCCGGCAGGTTGATCCGGTAGCCCTCGCGGATCGCGTCGGCGATCGTGCCGGGCAGCAGCGCGTACCGCAGCCGATGCGGGCCGCGGTCCGCGACCGGGTCGGGACAGCGGGGCGCACGCAGCAGCGAGAGCCGGACGACCGTGCTGACGCCGCCCCCGGCACGCGGCCGGCGGGTGACGTCGTGCCCATAGGTCGAGTCGTTGACCACGGCCACCCCGAAGCCCGGCTCGCCGACATGCAGGAAGCGGTGCGCGCAGATCTCGAACTTCGCCGCGTCCCAGCTGGTGTTCGCATGGGTAGGCCGATAGACGTGCCCGAACTGGGTCTCGGCCGCGGACCGGTCCGCGGCGACGTCTATATCGAAGCCCACCTTGAGCAGCTTCTCGCTCTCCTGCCAGTCGATCTCGGTGTCGAAGTCGACCCGGCGCGCACCGCCGGCAACGGTGACCGTCTGGGTGAGGGTGGAGGCGCCGAAGCGCCGCACGATGCGCACCCCGCCGTCGGCGGCGGCGAGCGACACCACGTCGGTCAGCTCGGTCGCGACGTTGCGGTAGAAGGCGTCGATGTCCCAGGCGTCGTACACGTTGGGGGTGTCGGGGTGCAGCTGCAGCAGGTTGCCGACGCTGCCCGGGGCGAGCAGTTCCCGCTCGGCCGGCTGGTCGTACACCGACGTCAGCAGGCCGCGAGGATCGACGCAGACCCGCAGCATCCCGTTGTCCAGCAGGAACCCATCACCGTCGGCGGTCACCACGGTCGGCTGCGGCGGTTCGTCCGCCGGTGCTGCGCCCAGCGCCGGGATGCCTCGCCAGGGGTGCGGCGTGGCGTTGAAGGCGAGCTGCACGTCGCCGGTGCCGGCCAGGGCGCGCTGGGCGTCGGCGACGAGCCGCTCGAGCTCGGCGGCCGCCGCGGTGTAGTTCGCGACCGCTTCGCGGTGCACCCAGTGGATCGACGAGCCGGGGAGGATGTCGTGGAACTGCTGCAGCAGCACCAGCTTCCAGATCCGCTCCAGCGCCTCGTACGGGTACGCGGCGCCCACCCGCAGCGCGGCCGTGGCGCACCACAGCTCGGCCTCGCGCAGCAGGTGCTCACAGCGTCGGTTCCCCTGCTTGGTGCGCGCCTGCGAGGTGTAGGTGCCGCGGTGGATCTCCAGGTAGAGCTCGCCCGACCAGACCGGCGCGTCGGGGTATTCCGCCTCGGTGCGGGCGAAGAACTCCGACGGCGGCTCGATCGTCACGCACGGCGAGCCGTCGAGGTCGCGGAGCCGGGCCGCGCGGGCCAGCATCTCCCGGGTCGGCCCGCCGCCGCCGTCGCCGTGACCGAACGGCACGAGCGAGCCGGTTCCGCTGGCCTTCTCGGCGAAGTTGCGGGCCGCGTACGCGAGCTCGGCGCCGGTCAGCTGCGAGTTGTAGGTGTCGACGGGCGGGAAGTGGGTGAATACCCGCGTCCCGTCGATGCCCTCCCACCAGAACGTGTGGTGCGGGAAGCGGTTGGTCTGGTTCCACGAGATCTTCTGGGTCAGGAACCACCGCGACCCGGAGAGCGCGACCAGCTGGGGCAGCGCGGCGCTGTAGCCGAACGAGTCGGGCAGCCACACCTCGGCGGTCTCGACGCCGAACTCGTCGAGGAAGAACCGCTTGCCGTAGGCGAATTGCCGGGCGAGCGCCTCGCCGCCGGGCAGGTTCGAGTCGGCCTCGACCCACATCCCGCCGACCGGCAGGAACGCCCCGGCCTTGACGTGCTCGGCCACCCGGGCGAACACCTCGGGGCGGTGCTGCTTGAGCCAGGCGTACTGCTGCGCCGACGACATGGCATACACCAGCTCCGGGTGCGCGTCCATCAGGTCGGTGACGTTGGCGCAGGTCCGGGCCACCTTGCGCACCGTCTCGCGCGTCGGCCACAGCCACGCCGAGTCGATGTGCGCGTGCCCTACCGCGCTCACCCGGTGCGCGGACGCCCGCGCGGGCGCGCGCAGCGCCGGGGCGAGCTCCGCCCTGGCGGCGGCCGCGCAGGACGGCACGTCGGCGAAGTCGATGCGGTCCAGCGCCCGGCCCACCGCGGCCAGGATCTGCGACCGGCGTGCGTCGCCGGCGGGCAGCTCGGCGGCCAGCTCACCGAGCACCTCCAGGTCGGTGACCAGCTCGAACACCTCCGGTTCGAAGACGGCGAGCTCGATCGGTCCGAGGCGGTAGAGCGGCTCGTCGCCCGCCGTGACCGGATCGCCCAGCGGCGTCGGCCAGAAGTTCACTCCGTCGGGGATGATCACGGGATTGGACGCGGCCTCCACGTACAGCTCGACGCGCTCGCCGCCGCGTGCCGGCGCGGCGATCCGCACCCACTGGGTGCGCGGGTTCAGCCCCTTGATCGGCGACCCGTCCGTCCGGTACACCAGCCCTTCGGCGCTGAAGCCGGTGCGTAGCGGGTCGAAGCCGAGGTCGATCAGCGCCTCCACGGTCCGCCCAGCCCAGCCCTCCGGCACTGCGCCGGTCACCCGGAACCAGGTCGTGCCCCACGGCCGCCCCCACCACTCGGCCTCCCGCACCGGCCTGTACGCCCCGGCCAGCCCTTCCGCCACCGGAACCGGTTCGCCCTCGACCGGCCAGGCCGCGATCTCTAGCGGGACGCTCGCGGAGTAGATGCGCAGCCGGCCCAGCGCCCGGAGCAGTCGCCCTTCGATCAACCGGTGATCCTCGTGCATCCGCCCAGCCTTCCTCAATTGGCGATGGCGAGGACGCAGCGCTCGTCGGTTTCCAGCAGGTGCGGGCCGCAATGCCCGGCGAACCCGGCACGTTCCCCGCGAACCGGCGTGCGCCGACCGTCCGGGCAGACCAGCCCGGCCCCGTCGGCGTCCAGGGCCACCAGCTCGTCGCCGACGCGCAGCAGGATCGCGCCTTCCCGCCCGGCGCTGATCGCGGTGCGCCCGGCGGCGAGCCCGGCCAGCACGTCCGCGTCCGCGCAGGCCACCCAGGTCGTCGGCGAGCCCGGCGCCGCGTCGTTGCCCGGCCGATGCCAGTCGCTGCCGCCGACGGGGACCGGCGCCAACCCGTGCGCCCGCCACCACGCCAGCGCGCCGCCGTCGCGCCGATCGCACCAGGACGAGTGCCAGACCTCGCCCATCGGTGGCGTGACGGGCAGCGGGTGCCGCCAGGCGCAGTCATAGCTGATCGGATGGTTGACCGACAGCAGGCCGCCGCGCTCGGTGACGTCGGCGAGCCAACGCGCCGCCGGTTGCCGGAAGTCGACCCAGCCGATGCCGCCGAACGCGTTGGCGTGCCCGTCGGCGGTGGTGAGCTCCTGACCCGGGAGCAGCACGACGCCGTAGCGTTCCCCGGCCGGGCCCAGCAGCCGGTGGTGGCTCACCGTGTTGTGGTCGGTGACCGCCAGGAAGTCCAGCCCGTTGCCCGCCGCCAGGGCCGCCAGCCGCTGCACGCTGAGCACACCGTCGGAGTGGACGGTGTGCGCGTGCAGGTCGCCAGCGAGCCAGGACATGCCGTCCGCGCAAGGGAGTTCTCGGCGCGGCGGCCGCTCGGGCACCGGCACCTCGTCGGGCGGCACGACGGGCACCGGCACACCGATCTGCACGCGCACCTCGTAGGCCAGCCCCGCGGACGGCAGCCGGTGCAGGCCCAGCACCACCTGCCACTCGCCGGACGGCACGCCGCGGGTGAGGTAGCCCGGCGTCGCACCGTCCGGGCCGATCTCGACGCGCTGCCTCGCCCCACCCGACCAGCCCCGCCAACCGCTCGGGTCGATCAGCCCCAGATCCAGCACGCCGGCCGACCGGTCGTAGTCCAACTCGACGCGCACTCCGGCGCAGCCGGACGGCACGTCGAACGCAAGGTAGTGGTACACCGACGCGGCGCGGTCGTCCGGCGTGAATACCCCGCCGAAGCGGGTCTTCATGCCCGGACCAGCTCGCCGTCGTCGGCGTCGTAGAGCAACCCGCGGCGCGGCACCGGCCGCAGCCAGGCCGCCGCGCCCAGGGCGGGTTCGTCGGACTCGGGCACCACCACGCCGACGTTCAGCGAGCCGGACTCGACGGCGACCAACACGTTCACACCCAGGTTCTCGACCGTGGCGACCTTGCCGGAGAGTGCGCCGGGCACCTCGCTCGTCGAGAACGTCAGGTACTCCGGGCGGATGCCGTAGACGACCTTCGCGCCGTCGTTCACCCGCCCGGCGACGTCCTCTGGCACCGGCAACGACCCGCCGCCGAAGTCCAGCTCGCCGCCGCGCACCTGCGCCGGGAGCAGGTTCATCGGCGTGGCACCGATGAAGTTGGCGACGAACGTGTTGGCCGGCCGCTGGAACACGTCGCGGGGCGTGCCGATCTGGCGTACGTGCCCGGCGTCCATCACCGCGATCCGGTCGGCCATCGCCAGCGCCTCGGCCTGGTCGTGGGTGACGAACACCGTGGTGACGCCGAGGGACTGCTGCAGCTGCTTGAGGAACGTCCGCGCCTCCAGCCGCAGCCGGGCGTCGAGGTTCGAGAGCGGTTCGTCGAAGAGGAACACCTTCGGATGGCACGCGATCGCCCGGGCCAGCGCCGCTCGCTGCTGCTGGCCGCCGGAGAGCTGGGCGGGGCGGCGGCGCAGCAGTTCGGAAAGCGCCAAGCCCTGCGCCGTCTCGGCCGCGCGCTGCTCACGCTCCGCCTTGCCCATCCCCTTGATCCGCAGCGGATAGCCGATGTTCTGGGTCACCGTCATGTGCGGGAACAGCGCGTAGTCCTGGAACACCATCGCCACGTCCCGGTCGCCCGGCGGGGTGCGGGTGACGTCCTGCTCGCCGATCAGGATCATCCCGCCGGTGGCGGACTCCAGGCCGGCGAGGGTGCGCAACAGCGTCGTCTTGCCGCAGCCGGACGGTCCGAGCAGGGCGAAGAACTCACCGTCCCCGATCACCAGGTCGATGCCGTCGACGGCCCGCACCCCGTTCGGGTACTGCTTCACCAGCCCGCGCATCTCCACGGCCGCCATCAGCCTTTGATACCTCCTTGGAAGGCAAAGCCGTAGCGGCGGTTCACGACCAGGTAGAGCACCACGACGGGTATCGAGTAGACCAGCGCGAAGGTCGAAATCAGCGCGAAGTCCGGCTGGCCGCCGGTGTCGTAGAACGTGTACATCGCCACCGCGGCCGGCTGCTTGCTCGGGTCGGACAGCAGGATGTAGGGCACGAGGAAGTTGCCCCATACCTGCACGACCGCCCAGACCGCGATCGTCGCCATTCCGGGGCGGATGAGCGGCAGCGCGATGTGCCGCAGGATCTGCGCCGGCGAGGCGCCGAACACCCGCGCGGACTCCTCGTACGAGCGTGGGATCGCGTCGACGAAGTCCTTGAGGATGAACATGGCAGCGGGCAGCAGGCCGCCGGAGAGCACGAGGATCACCGCGAACTGCCGGTCCAGCAGGTTGAGCTGGTAGAGCATCAGGAAGATCGGCACCATCGCGGCGGTGCCGGTCACGATCGAGGAGAGCAACAGCAGCCCGTAGAGCAGCTGGTCCCGGCCGGGAACGCGCACCCGGGAGAGCGCATAGGACGCCAGCGCCGCGAGCGCCACGACGATGATCGCCGAGCCGCCGGCGAGGATCACCGAGTTGCGCAGCGACGGCCAGGTCTGCGGGTTGTGGAACAGCTCGTCGAAGTTGTGCCAGGTGAGCCCGTCGATGGTGGCCAGGTAGGAGGGGTTGCGCGAGAACGGGGTGAGCACCAGCCAGAGCAGCGGCAGCGCGAAGAACACGACGATCGCGCAGACCACGACGTAGAAGACGATGCGGCTCACCATGTGCCGCACGAGCGGGTTGCGGGCGACGCCGGCCGCGGTCATCGGGTGCGCGCCCCGCGCAGCAGGCGGACGTAGATGACCGCGATGACCAGGTTCGCCAGCAGCAGCAACAGCGAAATGGCCGAGCCGTAGCCGAGCCGGCCGCCGACGATCGCGGTCTTGTAGATGAACACCGGCAGGATCTGCGACGCGTTGTTCGGTCCGCCGCCGGTGAGCAGGTAGGGCGTGAAGTCGTTGAACGTCCAGAGCGTGATCAGCAGCGTGTTGGTGAGGATGTGCCGGCGGATGCCGGGAATCACCACGTCGCGCAGCTGCGCCCAGCTGCCGGCACCCGACAGGCGCGCCACCTCGAGCTGGGACTTCGGCACCGTGCTCAGCGCCGCCGAGTAGAGCAGCAGCGAGAACGCGGTGCCCCGCCAGATGTTGAAGACGATGATCACGGCCATCGGGTGGTCGATCGTCCACGCCGTGCCCGTCGTGCCGAGCAGGCTGTTCAGCGTGCCGTGCTGGCGGTCGAGCAGGGCCTGCCACAGGAACGCGACCACCGATCCGGGCAGGATCCAGGCCAGCAGCACCAGCACGGTGACGATCGCCCGTATCCAGCCGCGCACCTGGCGGATGAACCAGGCGATGAGAAAGCCGAGCACGTTCTGCCCGATCACCGCGGAGAAGCCCACGTAGAGCAGCGACAGGTACAGCGAGTTCACGAACAGCGGGTCGCGGATCGCCTCCCGGTAGTTCGACAGCCCGACGACGCTCGGCGACTGGGCCGTGGGGCCGGTCAGGCTGTAGTTCAGCACGCCCAGGTAGAGCGTCCAGACGGCGGGGAAGACCAGGAAGATCCCGATCAGCACGAGCGCCGGCGCGACCAGCGCCGACGCGGTGCCGCGACCGAGCCCGGCTACGTCGCCGTCGTCGCCGCGCGACGGCGCGCCGGTGTTGAGAGCGGCAGCAGCCTCACCCGGTCTGGACGTGGTCTGCGCCAACGATCTTCTCCAGGCTGGACTGGTAGGTCTTGGCCGCGTCCTGCGGGCTCTTGCCGCTCAGCACGTCCGCGGTCGACTGCTGGATCGCGATGGACACCTGCGGGTAGTGCGCGTCCGACGGCCGGTACACGGTGATCGGCAGCACCTTGTTGGCGATGAACGACAGCAACGGGTCGCTGTTGATCGTCGACTGGTTGACGTCGTTGCGCGCGGAGATGCGCACCTGCACCTTCGACAGCGCCTCCTGGGCCTGCTTGGAGGCCATGTAGCTCATCAGCTCCCACGCCTGCTGCGGGTACTTCGTCGCCGGGTCGAGCAGCCACCCGGTGCCGCCAGAGATGCTGACGAAGTTCTGCCCGTTCACCCCGGTGCCGGGCATCGCCGCGGGGATCAGTGCCCAGCCGATCACCGAGTTCCGGTTGGGCATCGAGGTCTTGCCACAGCTGGTCTTGTCCGGGCAGATGATCGAGCGCCACAGGTAGTCGCTCTCCAGCAGGATGCCGATCTTGTTCTGGGAGAACTCGGCGAAGGACTCGTCGCGGCCGGACTGGTCCTGCTGCAGTCTCGGGTCGCCCAGCCCGCTGCCGCCGTAGAGCTGCTGGTAGAAGCGCAGCACCCCGACGACGTTCTGCGTGGCACCCTGCCACTTCTGCGTCTTGTCGTCGTAGAGCTTTGCGCCGGTGCCGACCAGCAGCGGCAGGAAGCCCTGCGTGGTGGTGGCCTCACCCATCGGCGTGCCGGCGTCGATCTGGATCGGGTCGACGCCGGCGAGCTTCTTCAGCGCCGCGCCGGCGGTGAGGATGTCCTGCCAGGACTTGGGCTGCCAGTTCGTCGGCAGCCCCGCACGCTGGAAGAGCGTCTTGTTGAAGTACAGCACCCGGCCGTCGGTGCCGTTCGGAATGCCGTAACGCTGGCCTTGGTAGCTCATGTTCTGCTGGACGGTGGGCGAGATCTGCGACCAGCCGTCCCAGCTGTCCGCGGCGCTGCCCGCCACTTGGCTCAGCGGCTTGATGTAGCCGGCGCTGGCGAGCTCGCCGACCCAGATGCCGTCGGCGGCGAAGACGTCGGCGCCGCTGCCGGCTTTGAGGTTGAGCTCGAGCTTGGTCTTGTAGTCCTCGTCGGCCACGCCCGAGCCGACGAACTTGACGGTCGCGTTGACGCCCTTCGCCTTCTCCATCGCTACGAAGCCCGGGATGACCGTGTTGGTGATCCAGCCGGCCTCGGCCGCGTTCTTGCCGCCGACGACGTCGTTGGCGGTGATGGTCAGGCTGACGCTCTTGGCCGTGGCGTTGGCCGACGGGTTGCTCTTGGACTTCTTGCCGCTCACGCAGCTGGTCAGCAACGCGCTCGCGACCACGGCGCAGACGGCTATCTCTCCGGCGCGGGACAGGCGCATGACACACCTCCGGGGATCTGCTCGACATGATCAGCCTGGCATGACATCGTCGTCATGTCGACGTGCCGTGCCGCGCCGAGTCACGGAAACTACCGGACGTCGGCGAGGGCCGCGGCGCGGGCGAAGACGGCGTCGAGCATCGGCTCGGTGAGCCGGCCGGTGAACGTGTTCTGCTGGCTCGGGTGGTAGCAGCCCAGCGCCGTGCGGCCATCCGGCAGTTGGATCTCGACGCCGTGCCCGAAGGCCGGCACCCGAGTCGGTACCTCTGCGCCGGCCGCGCGCAACGCCGGCCAGAGCGCGCTCCAGCCGAACCCGCCCAGCACCACCACCGCCCGGACGCTCGGCCAGACCAGCGCGAGCTCGCGGGCCAGCCAGGGACGGCAGGTGTCGCGCTCGGCGGGGGTCGGGTCGTTGGCCGGCGGCGCGCAGCGGACGGTGGCCACCACCCGGGTGCGGAAGAGGACCAGCCCGTCGTCGGGCGAGACCGACGTCGGCTGGCTCGCCAGGCCGCACCGGTACATCGCGGCGTAGAGCCAGTCGCCGGACCGGTCGCCGGTGAAGTTGCGCCCGGTCCGGTTGCCGCCGTGCGCTGCCGGCGCCAGCCCGATCACCAGCACGCGCGGGTTCTGCGCGCCGAAGCCGGGGATGGGACGCCCCCAGTACGGCTGGTCGGCGAACGCGCGCCGCTTGGTGGCCGCCACTTGCTCGCGCCAGGCGACCAGTCGCGGGCAGGCCCGGCAGACCGAGACCCGGGCGTCGAGCGCTGGCATGCCCCGGGCGCTGCGCGCGAGCCGGGCCACGTCGTCGGCGGACCGGGCGACAGGCGTGCGTGGGGTGGCCGGGTCCCCGGGCCATCCCGTGCCGGGAACAGCGACCATCCGCTCAGCCTGGCATAGTTGCGATACCGCAGAGATGACCAGAACGGAGCCGTCCATGGCAAAGATGACCCAACGGGTCGGCATGAAGCTGCTCCAGCTCGTGATCAGCATCCCGGTCGGCATCGTGACCAAGAGGATCGTCGATCGTTACTGGCAGGCCAGCCATCCGGAGGATCCGGCGCGCAGCCCGGCCGACCCGAGAGCGCACTGGCGCGACGCGCTCGCGTGGGCCGCCGTGTCGGCGATGGGGCTCGCGGTCTCCCGACTGGTGACCGCCAAAGGCGCAGCGGCCATGTGGCGCATGATCACCGGCAAGGAGCCCCCGGAGTTGGAAGAGGCCGACGAGAGCGCCGAGCCGCAGGAGCAGCCGGCTAGCTGACCCAGTCCCCCTGCGCCATCACCCGCTGCAGCCGGTAGTCGTCGTCGAGCAGCACCAGGTCGGCGTCGAGGCCGGCAGCGATCGCGCCGCAACGATCGGCAAGGCCCAGCACTCGGGCCGGGTTCCGGGACGCCGCCGCCGACGCGACCTCGATCGGCAGCTCGGCGTCCACGACCGCGCGGCGCAGCGCCAGGTCCATGGTGAGCGTGCTGCCGGCCAGCACGCCGTTGGACGCCAGCCGCGCCTCACCGCCGCCGACCCGCACGTCCTGGCCGCCGAGCCGGTAGTTGCCGTCGCCCATGCCGGCCGCGTCGATGGCGTCGGTGATCAGGACGAGCCGGTCGCGGCCGCGGGCGAGCACGTCGCGGAGTATCGCCGGGTGCACGTGCACCCCGTCGTTCACGATCTCGCAGCAGACTCCGGCGTCGAGCGAGGCGAGCACCGGGCCGGGTTCGCGGTGGTGGATGGGGCGCATCCCGTTGAACAGGTGGGTCGCGAGGCTGGCGCCGTGGGCGTAGGCGGCGCTGGCCTCGGCGTAGGTGGCGTCGGTGTGGCCGACCGCTGCGACCGCGCCGGCGGCCACCAGGTCGTCGACGAGGTCGAGCGCGCCGGCGAGCTCGGGGGCCAGCGTCATGCTGCGCAGCTGGCCGCGGCCGGCGTCGAGCATCCGGGCGAGATCCTTGCGGTCGGGCAGCTCGAGGTAGTCGGGGTTCTGCGCGCCACACCGGGCATGCGACAGGTACGGCCCTTCCAGGTGGGCGCCGACGACGTGACCGTCCGGGTGCGGCCCACGCTCGGCGAGCGCCGCGGCCCAGCCGAGCTGCTCGCACAACGCGTCGACCGGCGCGGTGACGAACGAGACGAGCGTGCGGGTCGTGCCCCGCGAGCGGTGGTAGGCGACGCCGGCGGCGAGGCCGTCCGCCGACGCGGCGAAGTCGTGGCCGTTACCGCCGTGGACGTGCAGGTCGACGAAGCCGGGCAGCAGCCAGCCGCCGCCGAGGTCGGTCGCGTCGCCGTCCGGCGAGCCAGGGCCCACGCCGGTGATCACCGTGCCGTCGACCTCGACCCAGCCCGGGTCGAGCACCCCGTCGGGTGTCACCACCCGGCATCCGGCGACGACGGTCATCGTCCTAATCCAGGACTACGGAGCGGGTGAGATTGCGCGGCCGGTCGGGGTCGAGACCCTTCCGCTCGGCGAGCGCGACGGCCAGCCGCTGGGCGAGGATCAGCTCGGCCATCGGGTCGCCGCGGCCGGCGAGGAGAAGGCCGCCGGTCGGCGCGAGGTCGTCGGCCAGCCCGGCCGGTACCTCGCCGAAGATCCACACGACGGAGCGCTCGTCGATAACGCTGATCGGCCCGTGCCGGAACTCCATCGCGGGGTAGGCCTCGGTCCACGACTGCGACGCCTCGCGGAGCTTCAACGCCGCCTCCTGGGCCAGGCCGACCGTCCAGCCGGTGCCGAGGAAGGTGAACTGCTGACGGGTGAGCGCGCCGGCCGGCAGTTCGGCGACGCTCGTCCGGCGGCCCTGCGCGATGGCCGGCGCAACATCCTCACCGAGCCCCGCGCGCAGCAAGGCCAGCGTGCTGGTGGCGAAGCGGGTCTGCACCACGGAGCGCTCGTCGGCGAAGTCCAGCACGATCGCGTGCCCCGCCGCGTGCATGATCGGCGTGGCCGGGTCGGCGGTGATCGCGACGCTGCGGGTGCCGGCACCAAGCCGGGCCAGCGCATCGAGCACCTCCGTCGTCGTGCCCGAGCGGCTGATGACGAGCACCCGGTCGTAGCGGCGGGTATGCGGGAACTCCGAGGCCGGCCAGGCGTCGGTCTCGCCCAGTCCGGCGCTCTCGCGGCGCGTGGCGTAGGACTGCGCGATGAACAGCGACGTCCCGCAGCCCAGCGCGGCCACCCGCTCGCCGCGACCCGGGAGCGCGCCGGCGACCTCAGGGGTGGCCGCCACCTGGGCGGCTCGCTGCCAGCAGTCCGGCTGGCTCGCGATCTCGTCCACGACGTGGCTCATTGCTCGACTCCGCGCTCGGTCCGCTCCTCGGTGCTTCGCACCTGCGATGCTCCCTCGCTGTCGTCTTCGGCAGCACTCACTTGATCGACCCCGCGGTGAGGCCGCTGACGACCTTTCCCTCGATGAACGCGAACAGGATGATCACCGGGATCGTCGCAATCACCGAGGCGGCGAACAGGTGCCCCCAGTCGATGGAGTACTGGCCGATGTAGTTGTTGATCGCCACGGTGAGCGGGTACTGGCTGGGCTGCGAGGTCAAGGTCAGCGCGACGAGGAACTCGTTCCACGCGCCGATGAACGTGAAGATCAGCGCGGTTACGATGCCCGGGAGCGCCAGCGGCAGCGTGATCCGCGAGAGCGCGCCGATCCGGCTGGTGCCGTCGACCATCGCCGCCTCTTCCAGCTCGGCCGGAATGGAGGAGAAGTACGCATTGAGGATCCAGACCGCGAACGCCAGGTTGAACCCGGCGTTGACCAGGATCAGCGACACCGTCGGGCTGGGCAGGTTGAAGCTGGTGAACTCGCGCTCGATGCCGACCAGCATCGCGGCCGGCTGGAACATCTGGGTGACCAGCACCAGCAGCAGGAACAGCATCCGGCCGCGGAACCGGCGCCGCGCGGTGTAGTACGCCGCGGGCAGCGCGACGATCAGCACGAGCACCGTTGCTCCGGCGGCAATCTCCAGGCTCACTGCCAGGTTCGTGCCGAAGCCGCTCTTCCACAGGCTGGTGAAGTTGCCGAAGTTCCAGTGCTTGGGGACGTAGCCGCGCTCGAGCAACTCGTTGTTCGGCCGCAGCGCGGTGATCACCATCTCGACGTACGGCAGCAGGAAGATGATCGCGATCAGATAGGCCGCCACCGCGACCGCGAGCTTGCGCCCGACCGAGCCCCGACGCGGCCGTCCCGGCCGGTTGACGTCGACGACCGGAGTGACGGTGTCGCTCGCGACTGTGCTCACTGCTCGACTCCGCGCTCGCTTCGCTCGCTGTCGTGCTCGGTGCTCATCCCGTCACCTGGTCCTTCCAGCGCGTGACTTTCAGGAAGATCAGTACGACCACGATGACCAGGCCGAAGTTGATGACGGACATCGCAGCGGACTCGCCGATGTAGGCCTGCTTGAGCTGGTACATGAACACCGTCGTGGTTGCCGTGTCGTACCCCGGGCCGCCCCGCGTCATGGCCCAGATGATCGGGAAGGAGTTGAACACGTTGATGACGTTGATGAGCAGCGCGACGAGGAACGACGGGCGCAGCAGCGGCAGCGTGATCGACAGGTAGGCCCGCCACGACGATGCGCCGTCGACCCGCGCCGCCTCATACAGCTCGCCCGGGATGGTCTGCAACCCGGCCAGCAGCGCGTAGCTCGAGAACGGCAGCGACACGAAGATGGCCACGACCATCATCCAGACGAACGCCGAGCCGGGCTGGCCTAGCCAGTCGGTCCGCGCCGGATCTTTGAGCAGGCCGATGTCGTGCAGGAACACGTACACCACGCCGCTACCCGCGGTCAGCCCCCAGCGGAAGACCAGGGCCGTCATCAGCACCGAGGCCGCCCACGGGGCGATGAGCGCCCAGCGGGCCACCCGGCGCCCCGGGAAGCGCTGGTTGAACAATTGCGCGATACCCAGGGAGAGCAGCATGGTCACCGCGACGACGATGACCACCCACTCGACCGTGCGGATCAGGATGCTGCCGAGCGCCGGTTCGGTGAACAGGTTCGTGAAGTTGTTCCAGCCGGCCGAGCCGAGGTCGAACCCATTCGGCGTGAAGTGCTCGAAGGAGGTCTGGAACATCACGACAACCGGCCAGATGACCACCACCCCGACCAGGGCGATGGTGGGGCCGAGCCAGAGCAGCGCGGCGCCGAGCCGCGTCAGCCGGTGCGTCATCCGCCGTCGCCGCGGTCGGCGGACCGGGGTCTGCGGCGGGCGGGTCGCCGCCGCTGTCGTCTCAGTCATGTAGGGCCTATCGCCTCGCGTGCAATGGTCGTCCCGGCGCGGGCCGTTGACCAGCCCGCCGGGACGACCACGCCATCCGTCAGCCGCTCTTCTCCGCGGTGTGCTGGATCTGGTCGAGCACACTCTTCGGGTCGCCGGTCATCGCCGTGCCGATGGTGTTCTGGACCTGGGTCTTCACCTGGGTCCAGGCCGGGCTGTTCGGGTACTGCACCGAGTTCGGCAGCGCCTTGAGGAACGGGCCGAAGATCGGGTCGGAGGACATCGCCTGCACCGCCGAGTTCGTCGCCGGCAGCAGGTCGTACTCCTTGTCGAACTGGATCTGGTACTTGTCCTGGTAGACGAAGTCCAGGAACTTGGTGATCGCGTCCTTCTTCGACGAGTCGGTCTTGAAGACCTGGACGTTGTCGCACACGCCGAGCGTCTTGTCCAGCGGGCCGCTCTTGCCGGGAACCGGGACGGACGCCCAGTCGCTGGTGGTCAGCACCTTGTCAGTCTGGATCATCGGGATCAGCGCCGGGGAGCCCATCGCCATCCCGATCTGGCCCTGCGCGAACGGCGTCCAGACGTCGGCGGTGCGGTTCTTGGTGGCCGGGTTGGGCTCGGTGTCACCCGCCTGCACCATGCCCTTCAGGAACTGCAGCGCCTCGACATTCTGCGAGCTGTTGATCGTCCACTTGCCACTGGAGTCCTGGTAGCCACCGCCGTCGCCGAGGAACCACAGCAGCGCCTCGGCCTGCGCCTCCTCCGGTCCAAGCGGGAGCCCGTAGCCGACCTTCCCGCTCGCTGTCTTGATCTTGCCAGCGTCTGCCTTCACGTCGGCCCAGGTCTGCGGCGGGGAGCTGATGCCGGCCTGCTGGAAGAGCTTCTTGTTGTAGAACAGGGTGCGGGTGCTCGTAGTGAACGGCATGCCGTACTGCGTGCCGTTGTAACTGTCCAGCTTGGCGAACACCGAGAGCAGGTTGTTGTACGTGTTCGAGGAGAGGATGTCCTTCGCCGAGTAGAGCAGCCCCGCCTGCGCGTAGTCCGGGAAGTAGTCGCCCTCGGTGATGTCGGGGTACTGCTTGTTCTGGACGAGCGTCTTGACCTTGCTGTCGAAGTCGTTCCAGTTGATGGTCTGGACCTTGACGGTGATGTTCGGGTTCGCCGCGTGGAAGTCGCTGGCGATGCCCTGCCAGTACTTGGTCGACGTGTTGGACGGGCCGGTGCCGTAGTCGGCGCCGATGAAGTTCAGCGTCACCGCGCCGCCGCTCGCGCCGCTGCTGCCGCCGCTGGAGCTCTTGTTCGATGAACTGCATGCGCTCACAGCCAGCAGGGCCGCCGCGCCGATCGCGACGCCGACCGCGATACCTCGCTTCATGTGCCGCCTCTCTCTCGTGGTCCGTATCGATATGTGACGGTTACTGAGCGATCACCCGCCGAAGCGAGCAACTCTGCGCAGAGCATAGGCCCCGGGCACCGGACACTCAAGGCGCCCCGGACGCTACACCGAGAACCAGTATTGGTCTAGACCACCTAGCTCGCAAGCTCAGCCAGGTCACGATTTGCCTGTCGTTTCGCCACGATGCGGCCCTGATCAACCGGCCAGCGCCGCCGCGATCCCGTCCAGGATGTCGTGCTCGCTGGCGATGACCGCCGGCGCGCCGGTCGCCCGAACCAGGCGGTCCAGGATCAGCGCACCCCCGGCGATCACGTCGGCACGTCCGGGGTGCATCACCGGGAGCGCGGCACGCTGCGCGCGGGTCATGCCCAGCAGCCGCTCGCTGAGCGCGTGGACCTGCTCGGCGGTGACCGTCGAGCCGTGCACGGCGACCGGGTCGTAGGCGGGCAGGTTCAGTGCGATCGCGGCCAGCGTGGTCACCGTGCCGGCGACGCCGACGAAGGTGCGCGCCTCGCGCAGCGGCACGTCGTGCGCTGCGCCGGCGATGGCGGCGTCGATGTCGGCCGTCGTCGCCGCGACCTGCGCCGCAGTCGGCGGGTCGGCGCGCAGGTGCCGCTCGGTCATCCGCACACAGCCGATGTCCATGCTGTGCGCGCACAGCCCGCCCGTCCCGTCCCGCGTGCCGAAGACCAGCTCGGTCGAGCCGCCCCCGATGTCGGCGACGAGCAGCCGCCCCGGCGCGTCGGGCAGGCCGGCCACGGCGCCGGTGAACGACAGTGCGGCCTCCTCGGTTCCCGTGATCACTTCCGGGTCGACGCCGAGCACGCTGCGCACCATCGTCGCGAAGTCGTCCCGGTTGGCGGCGTCGCGGGTTGCGCTGGTCGCGACCATCCGGACCGCGTGCGTGCCGAGCGCCTCGATGGCGCCGGCGTATTCGGCGAGTGCGCCACGGGTGCGCTCGATCGCCTCGGGTGCGAGCCGGCCGGTGCGGTCGACGTCCTGGCCCAGCCGGACGATGCGCATCTCGCGCCGCACGTCGACCATCCGCCCGTCGACCCGGTCAGCGATCAGCAGCCGTAGCGAGTTCGTGCCGCAGTCGATCGCGGCGACGCGGCTGGTCACGCCAACCCCTTTCCAGCCTCGCGCTGATCATGTTGTTCGTGCAGGATTTCTGCACTTTTTGCATGATCATCGAAGGAGGAGGGTGGCAGGCACGGGCCGTCCGTCCACCACGGCCCGATCCGGTCCAGGGTCTCGTCGCCGAACGGGTTGACCCGGCGCCCTGCCGCCAGCGAGTGCGCGGCCAGGGCATGCAGGCACTTGACCCGGCCCGGCATCCCACCGGCGCTGACGCCCGCGATCTGCGCGACATGCTCCAGACGCTCGCGCCGGGCCAGGTACGACTCGTGCGCCGCCCGGTAGGCGGCGGCAAGGTCGGCGTTGGCCCGCAGCCGCGAACTCATCTCGCGCATCAGGCCGGACGCCTCGAGGCGGCCGATCGCCGCCGCCGCGCGTGGGCACGTCAAGTAGTAGAGCGTCGGAAACGGCGTGCCGTCGGGCAGCCGCGGCGCGGTCTCGACGACATCAGGGTTGCCGCACGGGCAGCGGTGCGCCACCGCCCGCATCGCCCGCGGCGCGCGGCCGAGCTGGCGCGCGACGGCGGCGCGGTCGGCCGCGTCGGTCACGGCGAGGTGTCGGCGGCCTGCACGCTGCCCCACAATCGCTGGTTCCAGGTTTGGCCGGGCACGCGGGTGGCGCCGCTGTCGGCTTGCTTGGCGACCTCGGTGGGTGACTTCTGGCCGGGCGTGACCACGACGAACGTGGTGTCACCGGGCATGGCGTACTGCAGCCTGGCCCGAGCCTGCTGCTCGACGAAGGACGGATCGGACCACTGGGCGGCCTTCCGCTGCAGCTCGGTGAGCTCCTGCTGGCTCTGGCTGCGCTGCAGCTCCGCCTGGCGCAGCGCGCCCCGCGCGGCGAGGTAGCGGTGCAGCGGCGCGGCCAGCACGACGACGAGCAGCACGACTACCCCGGACAGCAGCAGCGCTCGCCCGGTGATGCCTCGGCGGGGCCGTCGCCGGCGGGGACGCCGCCGACACCGCCGCCGGGTCCATCGATCCAGCATCGCCGGTCAGTCCGCGCTCAAGATGCCGACGCCCGCTTCACCCGGCTCCTCGAAGCGGGGGAACGCTCCGACGCCGGCGTAGCGCGCCGCGTCGTCGAGCTCCTCCTCAATCCGCAGCAGCTGGTTGTACTTGGCGACCCGCTCGCTGCGGGCCGGGGCGCCGGACTTGATCTGGCCGCAGTTCAGCGCGACGGCCAGATCGGCGATGGTGGTGTCTTCGGTCTCGCCGGAGCGGTGGCTCATCATGCAGCGGTAACCGTGCCGGTGCGCGAGCTCGACGGCGTCGAAGGTCTCGGTGAGCGTGCCGATCTGGTTCACCTTCACCAGCAGGGCGTTGGCCGCACCGTTGGCGATGCCGCGGCCGAGCCGGTCCGGGTTGGTGACGAAGAGGTCGTCGCCGACGATCTGCACGGCGTCGTCGAGCTGCTCGGTGAGCGCGATCCAGCCGGCCCAGTCCTCCTCGGCGAGGGGATCCTCCAGTGAGACGACCGGGTAGTCGGCCAGCAGCGAGCGGTAGTAGGCAGTCATCTGGTCGGCGGTCTTCGCGCCGCCCTCGAACTGGTAGGCGCCGTCGCGATAGAACTCGGTGGCCGCGGCGTCGAGCGCGATGGCGATGTCGGACCCGGCCGCGAACCCCGCCTTGCCGACCGCCTCGAGGATCAGGTCGACGGCCGCCCGGTTGGAATCGAGGTTCGGCGCGAATCCGCCCTCGTCGCCGAGTCCGGTCGCCAGCCCCTTGCTCTTCAGGACGCCCTTGAGCGCGTGATAGGTCTCGGCGCCCCAGCGGACGGCCTCGGCGAACGTCGGCGCGCCGATCGGGGCGATCATGAACTCCTGCACGTCCACGTTCGAGTCCGCGTGCGCGCCGCCGTTGAGGATGTTCATCATCGGTACCGGCATCAGATGGGCGTTCGGGCCGCCGAGGTAGCGGAACAACGGCAGCTCGGCGGAGTCCGCGGCCGCCCTGGCGACCGCGAGCGAGACGCCGAGGATGGCATTGGCGCCGAGCCGGCTCTTGTCCGGCGTGGTATCCAGCTCGGTCAGCGCGGCGTCGACCAGGCGCTGCTCGCTCGCCTCGAAGCCGACCAACTCGGGCCCGATCGTGTCGAGGACGGCGGCCACCGCCTGCTGCACACCCTTGCCGCCGTAGCGATCTCCGCCGTCGCGCAGCTCGACCGCTTCGAACGCGCCGGTGGACGCGCCGCTCGGCACGGCGGCACGGGCGAGCGTTCCGTCGTCGAGCGCGACCTCCACCTCGACGGTCGGGTTTCCGCGGGAGTCCAGGATCTCGCGTGCGCCTACGGCTTCAATGGTGGCCACAGCTGCGGGATCCTCTCGTCGGGGCGTTTCCCCGCCGAGCCTATCCGGGCAGCACCGCGCGGAGGCGCAGCCCCGCCGCGCCCGCCGCTACTCGCCGGTCGAGCCGTCGATCGACTCGCGCAGCAGGTCCGCGTGGCCGTTGTGCCGCGCGTACTCCTCGATCATGTGCGCGAGGATCCAGCGCAGCGAGAACGTCTCGCCCTTCTCCTGGCTGAACGCGTCGCCCAGGTCGTGCGCCGCGATCATCTCGTCGGCGTAGGCGATCTCGGCGCGCCAGTCGGCGTAGGCGCGCCCGACCAGGGCAGGATCCGCGATCGCGCCGTCGAACTCGAGGTTGGGCTCCTCCTCGGTCCAGTAGATGCCGCGGCTCTCGGTGCGCCGAACGTCGCGGAACCAGCCGCGCTCGACTTCGGCGGCGTGCCGCAGCAGGCCGAGCAGCGACAGCGCCGAGGGCGGGACGGCGCGGGCCGCGAGTTGCTCGGCAGAAAGGCCTTCGCACTTCCAGGCCAGCGTGGCGCGCTGGTAGGTCAGGAAGCCGAGCAGCGTGGCCTTCTCATCGGCGGTGTGCGGGGGTTCGCGGCGATCGGTCATGTGCCTGATCGTCGCAGCCCGGCGTCTTCCTCGCGATCTAGTTGCGCATCCGTCACGCATTGAACGGATCCGCAACTGGATCACGTTCGCTGGGCCTCCGCGGAGCGGATGCGGTCGCGATACGCGCGCGCCGTCTCGCGCAGCGCCTGCTCGGGATCCTCGCCGGCGGCGACCGCCTCGCGGACGAGCGCGAAGAGCCGCTCACCGATCCCGTCCACAGCGCCGGGCGCCTCGAGCGGGATGCCGGCACGCTGCGATCGGGCCACCAGTTTGGCGGCCAGCGCCAGCGCGGGCTGGCCCATCGGCACGCCGTCGGTGACCGACGCCCGGCCCTTCTCCGCCGCCTTGAGCCGCTCCCAGTTCTCGTTGAGCTCCCCCGTGCCTATAGTGCCGGCGCTCATCGCCAGATCGCCGAAGACGTGCGGGTGCCGGTGGATCAGCTTGGCGACCAGGTCGCCGGCGACGTCCTCGATCGTGAACCGCTGGGTCTCTGGCAACTCCTCGGCCAGGCGGGCATGGAAGAGCACCTGTAGCAGCAGGTCGCCGAGCTCTTCACGCAGCAGCGCCACGTCGTCGGTCTCGATCGCCTCGAGCGTCTCGTAAGTCTCCTCGAGCAGGTAACGCCCCAGCGAGCGGTGGGTCTGCGCGGCGTCCCACGGGCAGCCCCCCGGCGAGCGGAGCCGGTCCATCACCTCGACCGCGCGCTGCAGCTGCGAGGTCATCGCCCGGCTCAGCCGGCGGGCGTCGCCGTGGCGGCGGACGTGTTGAGGGTGAGGAACGGTGGGGCCTGCGGCGTGCCCAGGTTGAGCGACTTCTCGTCCCAGACCCCGTAACGCGGGTTGGCCTGCACCGGCATGTCGAGCTTGTGGATGGCGTCGACGACGGGCTGGTCGCTCGTGGTGACGTGCAGGCGGGTCCGCAGGATGTTGAGCTGCACGTTCTCGTTGAGGATGACCGGCTCGAAGCTGGAGGTGAACCCGGCGGTGGTCAGCGACTTGGTCACCTGGTCCTCGCTGCTGCCGCTGAGCAGCTGCTGGCGAGCGGCGGCCGTCTCCGGGCCGGTGGGCGGGCCACCGTTGGCGTTCAGCGCCGCGGTGAACAGATCGGTGAGGATGAGCGTGTTCAGGACCAGGTTTCGAGGTACGACGGTCGACGTGGAACCGTCCTGGTTCTGCACCGGGTACGGGCTCGATTGCGGCGTCAGGTACTGGTCCACGCTCGACTCGGAGATGCGCTGGTCGCCGACGATGGCGGCGGCCCCGGCCTTCGGCTGGCAGGCGGTCAGGCCGAAACCCGCGGCGACTACCGCGACGAGCGCGCAGGCCTTGCGGAACTTCACGGCGTTCGAGACTCCTGGTCCGGTCGGGACGACTGCCGGAAGCCTCTCACGGCCGGTTCGCCGCCGTTCAGCCGGACGCCATGGGGCGACGACACTACGCGGGCGCGGCCGGCTGGTGCTGCCAGGCCCACCAGGCGCTGGCCACCATGTCGTCGAGGTTGCGGCTGGCGCGCCAGCCCAGGTCCGCGGCGATGCGGTCGACCGCGCCGACCACCCGTGCCGGGTCGCCCGCGCGGCGTCCCTCGATCCGCGGCGGCAGCTCGATGCCGGTGATCCGCCGCATCGCGTCGAGCACCTGCAGTACGGACGCTCCCTCGCCGCGGCCCAAGTTGTAGACGGCAGCGACGTCCTGCCCGGCGTCCAGGCGTCGGGCGACCGCGACGTGGGCGTCGGCGATGTCGGCCACGTGCACGTAGTCGCGCACACAGCTCCCGTCCGGCGTGGGGTAGTCGGCACCGTAGACCGACGGGCGCTCGCCGGCCGTGAGAGCACGCAACACCCTTGGGAACAGGTTGTTCTGCCCGCGGTCAGCCAGGTGCGGCGCGCCGGCGCCGACCACGTTGAAGTAGCGCAGCGACGTCTGGCGCAGCGTCGGCCGGGTGTGCGCGACGTCGCGCAGCAGCCACTCGCTGACCACCTTGGTCTGTCCGTACGGGCTCTCCGGCCGGGCTGGCTCGTCCTCGGTGACGAGCTGCGCGGTGGGCGTCCCGTACCAGGACGCGCTGGACGACAGGATGAACCGGTCCAGGCCGCGCTGGATCACCGCCTCGAGCAGTACTTGCATCCCGGTGACGTTCGCCCGGTAGTAGGCCAGTGGCTCCGCGACCGAGACGTCGGCCGCCTTGCGGCCGGCCAGGTGCATCACGCCGGTGATCCGGTGCTCGTCCAGCGTGCGGCCGACCGCGTCGGCGTCGGTGACCGACGCCTGGACGAACGGCACCTCCGCGGGCACGTTCGAGCGGCTGCCCGTCGACAGGTTGTCGAGCACGACGACGTCGGTGCCGGCGGCGCGAAAGGCGATCACGACGTGTGATCCGACGTATCCGGCGCCCCCCGTCAGCAGCCAGCTCACCCCGTCGTTTTGAAGTACTCGACGGTTCGGGCGAGCCCTTCGTCCAGCGGCACGGTCGGCTGCCAGCCCAACAGCTCGCGCGCCCGGCCGATGTCGGGCCGGCGGCGCACCGGGTCGTCCTGCGGCAGCGGCCGGTATTCGATCGTCCCGTCTCCGCCGACCAGGCCGAGCACCTTCTTCGCCAACTCCAGCATGGTGAACTCGCCCGGGTTGCCGAGATTGATCGGTCCGGTCACCTCCGGTGCGGTGTTCATCAGCCGGATCAACCCGTCCACCAGGTCGTCGACGTAGCAGAACGAGCGGGTTTGCGAGCCGTCGCCGAAGACGGTGAGCGGTTGACCGCGCAGCGCCTGGACGATAAAGCTGGACACCACCCGCCCGTCGTCGGCGAGCATGTGCGGTCCGTAGGTGTTGAAGATCCTTGCGACCTTGATCGGCATATCGTGCTGGCGGCGGTAGTCGAAGAACAGCGTCTCGGCGCAGCGCTTGCCCTCGTCGTAGCACGAGCGGATGCCGATCGGGTTCACGTTGCCCCAGTACGACTCCTCCTGCGGATGCACGGCCGGGTCGCCGTAGATCTCCGACGTGGACGAGAGCAGGATCCGCGCGCCGGTGCGCTTGGCCAAGCCCAGCATGTTGATCGAGCCGTGCACGCAGGTCTTGGTCGTCTGCACCGGGTCGCGCTGGTAGTAGATCGGCGACGCCGGACAGGCCAGGTGGAAGATCTGGTCGACTTCGACGTAGAGCGGGAACGTCACGTCGTGGCGCATCAGTTCGAAGCGCGGCTCGGCCAGCAAGTCGAGGACGTTGTGCCGCGTACTGGAGTAGAAGTTGTCGACCACGAGCACGTCGTGGCCCAACGCCAGCAGCCGCCGGCACAGGTGCGAGCCGATGAACCCCGCTCCCCCCGTGACCAGAATGCGTTGTGGTTTCGAGTCGGTCGACACGCGCGGAGCCTAGCCGACCGGCGGATCACTGCGGCGGGAAGTACCTCGGCGCAATCCGGGTGATCGGGAACTCGATCTGCCACGGCTCGTCGGTTCGAACCGTCTCGGCGAATTCGCCGGTCGGCCGGTACACACCAGTCGCGGCGTCCAGGCGGTAGGTATGCACCACAATTCTCGGGTCGTTCTCTACACGCCAGAAGTAAGGGATACCCGCCTCGGCGTACAGCGCGGGCTTCGTGATCCGGTCCATGGTCATCGAGCCGGGCGAGACCACCTCGACCGCTAGCACGACGTCAGCCGGCCTGTACTTCGATGTCCGCTCCTTGGCGGCCTCGGCAATCGCTACCAGGACATCCGGGATGAATGAGCGGATCCGGCTGACCCGAATCTCGACGCCGAGCGTGATGTCGTATTCGGCCGGGCAGCTCTCCTCGAGCGCGCTCCCGAGTCGCAGGGCGATCGTTCCATGAACGTTGGTAGGCGAAGGCGGCACGATGAGAGCTCCGTCGATCAGCTCGATACGCCGGTTGCTCTCCGGCAGCTCATCGAGGTCGTCGGTAGTCCAGCCAGCCGGGTGCCACTCCAGCGGACGCAGCTCGGCGGCGGTCATAGCTCAGACGGTACCCGTGACCTGGGCCAGGACCTCGGCACACCAATTCAGCAGCGCGATGTCGCGCAACTCTTTCGGGCGGGGCACCGCCATCGTCGTCACCGCGGGCTTGTAGAGCGACCGGTCGTAGAGCCGCTTCATCCGCAGCTGCGCCGACTCGGGCAGGTCAACGGGGCTGAACCGCACCATGTTCCCGGAGAGCGTCACCTCGGTGACGCCGTACCGCCGGCAGAGCACCTTGAACCGCGCGACGGCCAGCAGGTTCTCGACCGGCGGCGGGATGGGCCCGAAGCGGTCGATCAGCTCGGCACTCACCGCGTCGACCGCCTGGTCGGTTGCCGCGCCGGCGAGCGACCGGTACGCCTCGAGGCGCAACCGCTCCCCGGGCAGGTAGTCGACGGGCAGGTTGGCGTCGACGGGGAGATCCACCTTGACGTCGACGTACTCCTCTGCCGCTTTTCCTGCCCCGCTGGGAGCACGGAAGTCGGCCACCGCCTCACCGACGAGGCGCACGTACAGGTCGAAGCCGACGCCGGCGATGTGCCCGGACTGCTCGCCGCCGAGCAGGTTGCCCGCCCCGCGGATCTCCAGGTCCTTCATCGCCACGGCCATCCCGGCGCCGATCTCGGTGTGCTGGGCGATCGTCGCCAGCCGGTCGTAGGCGGTCTCGGTGAGCGGCCGCTCCGGCGGGTAGAGGAAGTACGCGTACCCGCGCTCGCGCGCTCGACCCACCCGTCCGCGCAGCTGGTGCAGCTGGGCCAGCCCGAACATGTCGGCGCGTTCGACCACCAGCGTGTTGGCGTTGGGGATGTCCAGCCCGGACTCCACGATCGTCGTGCAGACCAGGACGTCGTAGCGCTTCTCCCAGAAGCCGATCATCACCTGTTCCAGGGCGTCCTCGGGCATCTGCCCATGTGCGACGGCGATCCGCGCCTCGGGCACCAGCTCGGCGAGCCGGGAGGCCGCCCGGTTGATCGAGTCGACCCGGTTGTGGATGTAGAACGTCTGCCCGTCGCGGAGCAGCTCGCGCCGGATGGCGGCGGCGATCTGCCGGTCGTCGTGCGCGCCGACGAACGTGAGGATCGGGTGCCGCTCCTCGGGCGGGGTGAGGATCGTCGTCATCTCGCGGATGCCGGTCAGCGACATCTCCAGCGTGCGCGGGATCGGCGTGGCCGACATGGTGAGCACGTCGACGGCCGTGCGCAGCGACTTGAGGTACTCCTTGTGCTCGACGCCGAAGCGCTGCTCCTCGTCGACCACGACCAGCCCGAGGTTCTTGAACCGGACGGTTTGCTGCAAGACGCGGTGGGTGCCGATGACGACATCGACGCTGCCGTCGGCGATCCCGCCCATGGTCGCCTCGGCGTCGGCGGCGTGCGTGAACCGCGACAGCTCGCGGATCGTCACCGGGAACTGCGTCATCCGCTCCGAGAACGTCGACAGGTGCTGGTGCGAGAGCAGCGTGGTCGGCACCAGAACGGCCACCTGCTTGCCGTCCTGCACCGCCTTGAACGCCGCCCGCACGGCGACCTCGGTCTTGCCGTAGCCGACGTCGCCGCAGATCACCCGGTCCATCGGGGTCGGCTTTTCCATGTCGGCCTTGACCTCGTCGATCGCAGCAAGTTGGTCGGGCGTTTCGACATAGGGAAACGCGTCCTCCAGCTCCCGCTGCCACGGCGTGTCCGGGCCGAACGCATGACCGCGGGTCGCCATCCGCGCGCTGTACAGGCGGATCAGCTGTGCCGCGATCTCCTTGACCGCCTTGCGGGCGCGGCCTTTGGTCTTTGCCCAGTCCGCGCCGCCCAACCGGTTGAGCGACGGTGACTCGCCGCCGACGTACTTGGTGACCTGGTCCAGCGAGTCGGTGGGGACGAAGAGCCGGTCGCCGGGCTGGCCACGCCTCGCCGGCGCGTACTCGATGATCAGGTACTCGCGCTCGCCGCCGTTGACGGTGCGCCGCACCATCTCGACGTACCGGCCGACGCCGTGCTGCTCGTGCACGACGTAGTCGCCGGACTGCAAGAGGATCGGGTCGATGGCGTTGCGCCGCCGGGACGGCATCCGGCTGGTGTCGCGGGTGAGCGAGCCGCGCTGGCCGGTGAGGTCCGCCTCGGTGAGCAGGGCGAGCCGAAGCGCCGGCGCGACGAGCCCGCCGTCCAGCCGTCCGGTGGTTACCTCGAGGACGCCCGGCTGCGGGTCCGCGTCGGCGACCAGCCGGCCGGGCACCTCCGCCGCGGCCAGGCGTTCGACGGCGCGCTGTGCGGTGCCGTGCCCGTCGAAGACCAGCGCGACCCGCCAGCCCTGGCGCGTCCACGCCTTCAGGTCGGTCATCGCCTGCTCCATGTCGCCGCGATAGGCCGGCGCCTGCTCGAACGCGCTGGTGACCTCGGCGCCGAGCTGGGTGATCCCCCACCACGGCAGGCCGATGCCGGCCGCGTCGGCCTGCGCGTCATCGAGGTTGCGCAGCGACGCGGCGGCGAGGTCGACGGGCGCCTGTCCGCCGCCGGCGGCCACCGCCCACGAGGCGGCCAGGAACTCCTCGGACGTGCGCACCAGGTCCGCCGCCCGTGATCGCACCCGTTCGGGGTCGCACACCAGGACGTGGGTGCCGCCCGGCATCTCGTGCAGGACGAGCCGCAGGTCGTCGACGAGCACCGGGGCGAGCGCCTCCATCCCTTCCACCGCCTCGCCGCGGCTGATCGGTTCGAGCAGCTCGCCCAGCTCGGGGTGCTCGGCCTGCACTTTCGCCGCCCGCACCTGGACGTCGGAGGTGAGCAGCAGCTCGCGGCACGGCGGCGCCCACAACCCGTGCGGCGCGATCTCCAACGAGCGCTGGTCGGCCACCTTGAAGTAGCGGATCTCCTCCACCTCGTCGCCCCAGAACTCCACGCGCAGCGGGTGTTCCTCGGTGGGCGGGAAGACGTCGAGGATGCCACCGCGCACCGCGAAGTCACCGCGCTTCTCGACCAGCTCGGTGCGGGCGTACCCGGCGGCGACCAGGTCCGCGACGATGTCGGTCAGCTCGCTCGAGTCGCCCGGGTGCAGCGCCACCGGTGCGAGCTCGCCCAGGCCGGGCACCTGCGGCTGCAGCAACGCGCGAACCGGGGCGACCACGACGTCGAGCGGCCCGGTCGCCGGGTCGTCAGTGCTGGGATGGGCGAGGCGGCGCAGCACGGCCAGCCGCTGGCCCACGGTGTCCGCGCGGGGCGAGAGGCGCTCGTGCGGCAGCGTCTCCCAGCCGGGGTAGAGCGCGACCCGGTCGGCCGGGATCAGGGAGCCGACGGCGGCGGCCAGGTCCTCGGCCTCGCGGCCGGTGCTGGTGACCGCGAGCACGGTCCGCTGCCGAGCGAGCGCCGCGACGGCGAGCGGTCGCAACGCGGCCGGCCCGCTCACCGTGAGCGACGGCTCGTCGAGCGACTCGACCAGGTGGGTGAGCGCGGGGTCGCCGGCGGCCGCGGTGAGCAGGCCGGAGAGGCTCATGCGAGGGGAATCCCTTCGTCGAAAGGGCAGCACAACAAGACCCCGATCGGCGAATACGAGGGGGTCGACAGCCAGGCTACGCCCAGTCCTGCCGGGGCAGCGGACGCGAGCTGGGCCTGCGCAGCGCGGCCGAACGGTTGGCGGATGCGCGCGGCGTGGCGCGGGCACTGGAATGGCACACCGGATAACGTCGAGGCGCTCTGCGGCCGGGCCGGTGAGCACTTCGACTCCTCACCGCCACTCCGACCCACCGGGCCGCCGAAAGCCCACCGGCGCGCAGCGATCCGACGCTCAGTAGCCGGGAACACGAGATCTTGCAGCTGCTCGCGACCGGGCAGATGAACAAGACCATCGCCGAGCAACTCCGGCTCAGCCCAAAGCGGTAATTCACTGCTCCTGCTCGGTGTATCGCAAACTCCTCGTCCGCGGCCGCGCCGAAGCCACCGCGTGGGCCTTCCACCACCGGATCATCGACCGCTAACCCGCCGGCGCGGCGATTCCCGCGGTCGTGCGCCGGGTGCTCCTCGATGCGCAGCACCGCCTCGCCGCGATCATCGAAGCGGGCGTGCCGGTGGAGATGCTGGTGTTTCGCGGACGTCGCTGGGCACAGGTGCGACGTGTTGGTCGCGGGCAAGCGGCGTCGGGCGGCGGACGTGCTGGCCATAAACGCGGAGCGTAGCTGGCCTCTACCTCAACGCATATTCCGTTCGACCGGCCCCGCACAGTCGGCGATGGGAAGGCGTTCCGCGATGCGCCGCCAGCGCAGTTTCATCGAACATTCATGCAGGTGAACCCACGCCCTGAGCCGGCGGCAGGGATCGGCAGCGTCGCGAGCCTAAGATGCGGCGCGCGGTGCTGCTGTCACCCTCGGTTACCCGTATGCTCGTTGTCGTGGCTGGCCTGTCGTCGCGGCCGCCGGTCGCGGTGACGTTGGCGAAGCTGGCCGGTGCGCTGCTGCTGGCCGGGCTGCTGGGGGCCGGGGTCCTGCTGCCCTACGTCGGCGGGCTGGGGCTGGTCGCGGGCCATGAGAGCGGCAAGTTCCTCGACACCCAGTGCAACTTGCAGGAGACGCCGCCGCCGCAGCGGACCGTGTTCTACGCCCGCGACGGCAAGACGGTCATCGCGACGATCTTCACCCAGAACCGGGTGCCGGTGCCGCTGAGCCAGATCCCCACGACCCTGCAGCAGGCGCTGATCGACACCGAGGACCGCCGCTTCTACAAGCACCACGGCGTGGACATGCGCGGCCTGGTGCGCTCGGCGTTCAACACGAGCAGCGGCGACACGCAGGGCGGCTCGACGTTGACCATGCAGTACGTCAAGCAGGTCCGCTACTACCAGGCGAGCGAGATCACCGACCCGGCCAAGCAGCAGGCCGCGCAGCAGGCCGCGATCGCGCAGACCGGTACCCGCAAGATGGAAGACGCGCAGTGCGCCATCGAGTGGGAAAAGCACGAGTCCAAGGCGCAAATCCTGGACAACTACCTCAACATCGCCTTCTTCGGCGAGAACGCGTACGGCATCCAGGTCGCGGCGAAGACCTATTTCGGCAAGGACGTCAGCCAGCTCAGCCTGCCCGAGTCGGCGATGCTGGTCGGGTTACTGCGCGCGCCCAGCCTCTACGACCCGTTCCAGGACGCCAAGGCGGCCAAGGACCGGCGTAACCAGGTCATCCAGAACATGGTCTCGATCGGTGACATCAGCGCAGCGGAGGCGGCGAGGTACGAAGCCGCGCCGCTGAGCCTGGCCACCACCCAGGCGCCGCAGCAGTCCTCGGGGTGCACCGCGGCGAATACCGCGATCGCCAACTCCGGCTTCTTCTGCGACTACGTCGAACACTGGCTGGCCACCCAGAACGGCATCACCGACATCGACACCGGCGGCTACCGGATCCTCACCACGCTCGATGCGACCGTGCAGAACTCCACCCAGCACGGGCTCGCGGCGCAGTTCCCCGCGACCTCGCCGATGACCGCTGTCATGCCGGTGGTGCAGCCCAAGACCGGCGACATCCTGGCCATGGCGGCGAGCAAGCTGTACGGCAACCAGAACGACGGCCGGCACAGCGCGAACCTGATCTTCAGCCAGGCCAGCGGCGACGGCGCGTCGACGTTCAAGCTGTTCGGCCTGCTCGCCGCGTTGAAGGCCGGTGTGCAGCCGGACTGGACGCTCAGCGCGCCGAGCCCGTACAACTCGACGACCTGCCCGAACGCGACCGGTGGATGGAACAACCTGGCCGGTGAGTACTTCCCGACCGTCGACACGCTCGCCGACGCCACCGCCCGCTCGTCGAACACGTTCTACGTGGAGATGGCCGACAAGCTGTTCAGCGGCTGCGACCTGAGCCCGTACGTCGACACCGCGCTCAGCCTCGGCGTGACCAGCCTCAAGGCGCAAGCCGACACCATCGCCTCCAAGCAGCTGACCAGCTTCATGCTCGGCGGCGGCTTCGCGGCCAGCCCGCTCGAGCTCGCCGGAGCGTACGCCGCGGTCGCCAACGACGGGGTGTTCTGCCCGCCCGCCCCGGTGCTGTCGATCACCGACTCGGCCGGCAAGTCGGTGCCGGTCAAACGCAGCGCCTGCAGCGCGCAGATGGCCCCGCAGGTGGCCCGCGAGGCGGTGCAGATCCTGGCCGGTGACACCCAAGGCGCCGGCACCTCCGCCACGGTGTTCCAGGGCTACTACAACAACGGCGGGGCCGCGCGGGTCGTCGCCGGCAAGACCGGCACCGGCACCGCCGGTGACAACAAGTCCAACGGCGCGCTGTGGTTCGCCGGCATCACCCCGAACTACGCGGCCGCCACCGGCATCGTCAACGTCGCCAACCCCTCCGCGCCGGCGTCCGGGCTGCCCGGCATCAACAACACCGACGCCGCGAGCTCGCCCGCGGTCACCGGAGCCATCGCCGCGAACCTGTGGCTCGCCGCGCTCAACCCGCTGCTCCAGACCCAGTCCTGGAGCTGGCCCGGCCCGAACGACCTCACCGGTTCGCTCACCACCGGCATCCCGGTGCAGTCGGTGATCGGCCAACCGCTCGCCGCCGCCAAGGCGGCGCTCACCGCGCAGGGCTTCAAGGTCAACGCGCTCGCCGCCGGGCAGCCGTACTGCGGCAGTGACGCCGTGTACGACTCGGTCGGCTACCAGGCGCCGACCGTCGCCACGCCCGGTTCGACGATCACGCTGTGCGTCAGCGACGGCAACTCGCCCTACACCCCACCGCCGGTGCAGCAGCCCGCGCCGGTGCAGCAGCCCGCACCGGTCCAGCAGCCCCCGCCGCCGGTCCAGGCCCCGCCCCCGGCCCCGCCCCCGGCACCGGCGCAGCCGCCGGTACAGGCGCCGTCGCCTCCCCTGGCGAACCCGCCACCGCCACCGACGCGGCCGGCTCCGCCGGCGATCTCCTCACCGCCACCGGCCCCGACGCCCGGGCGATCGACCCATCCACCGCAGTGACTCACCAGCCGCGCCGAGCAGGCTCGCGCGTCATCCGCTCACAGGTGATTCGGGGCATGCCTCCGCGATTTCGGGTGATCCGCGATCGCGCGCCGCCACCGCACTCACCGCGGCCCTGCTCGCAGCAGTGCCGCCGCCTGCACCCCTCCTGTCGGCACCCCGGCACCGCGCACCCGGGCAGCACCAGTCGCCGGCTGCTGCCCGGAATGCCGCCGCCGCTGTCGGCGAGTGACGTGTATGCCGCGGACCGGGCCGGTGACCTGAGTCCGGCCGTGCGCGGGGACCGCGCGCTAGTGTACGTGCCGAACTCGCAGAGCACCACGGTCACGGTCATCGACCAGGCGAGCATGCGGCTGATCGACACGTTCCCGGTGGGTGTCGAGCCGGAGCATGTCGTGCCGGCTTACGACCTGCGGACGCTGTATGTGGTGGCCGACCGGGATCGGGCAGCATTACGCCGATCGATCCGCGGACGCACCCTGACACCGAGAGTTCCTTCAGGGATGACGCCTAGCTCATGATCAACTGCTGAACTCAAGATGACGGACGGGAAGTCACCGCCAACGCTGCCTGGCTGGCCCTGGCCACCATCGCGTTCAACCTGCTCCGCGCCGCCGGCTGCCTCGCCTCGACCTTCCATGCCAAGGCCACCACCGCGAGCCTGCGCCAGCAGCTGATCAATGTCCCGGCCCGGCTGGCCCCTCCGCCCCCAGGGTCACCCTGCACCTACCGCCCACTGGCCGTGGGCCGACAGCTGGCACGCCCTGTCCGCGCGCCGCGGCCACCCCCGCCTGCCGCCTGACCACCCGCCGCCAGGCACGACCGGAAACCCGCCAGTGGAAAAGGCGGGCAGACCGGCCGACCGCCCACGCCCGCACAACCCACAAGATCAGCACAATTCGAAAAAACGATCACACGAGTTCACGGTGGATCCGGGCTCAGTACGCGCGGAATCCGCTTACCAGATCGTCGATCTCGGGGCGATGCTCGGTATGCGCGACGGGCATGAAGCGACCTTTCCACCGGCGGTACAAGCCGCCGCGCTCGTCGATTCCCTCAATCCGAGGATTGTCCACGATGAGCAAGTGCCCGCCATCATCCAGGCTCGCGTATAGGCTTCCCAGCGCCGCGATGATTTCGGCGTCGCTGAAGTAGAGGCGACGCAGCAGGTTGGCAACCTTGATCACGTCGGGGCGTTCGCCCGCCCACGGCTGGAAGACATCGTGAACTCGATACTTAACCCGAGTGTCTGATTCGACGAGAGCCCGCGCGGCAGGATTCAGCAGCAGCACCTCCTCGCGCACCCCTGCTCCCATACGCACGCGTCGAAGAACAGGCGCGTAGATGGCACGTACCGGTCTGGACAGCGATGGCCATGCGATCAGTCGGCGCCCGACGACTAAGGATGGCTTTCCGTCGGGGCCCCAGAACACGACGTGACGCGAGGTCCGCACTGCAGTCACGTACAAAAAAAGATCCGCGATCGTGTAGGACCGAAAGCTGGGGAGCTTTCTGATCAGGTCGACCGAGGTGGAGCCGTCCGAGGCGCCGAGATCGATGATCGCGGCATCGCTGAAGTCGAGGTTGTCAAGAAGGAGCATGTCTGAGATCGGATGCCGATCATTTCCGGTGATCTTTATTGTCGCCCCAACGTGGAAGGCGGACATCGCGGCGCGGAATGCGGTCGGTGTCGGGTTACTGTCGAGGACGACGGCTGGATCAGCCCAGAAGAAGCGCGACAGTCGGCGTTCGAGGAGACCAGGCCAACGACCGCGTACCGGCCGGACGGGTGCGCGCACTGCTACAGGGTAGCTAGCGCCCGGGCTGGATGAGCGGCGAGCGTCGTCGGCGGCGACTCGCGCTTTCGATGCGGTCAGCGCGTGGAAGCGCCGCCACTAGCCAGGCGACAGGCGTCCGGCAGGGGTGTTATACTCTCGTTTGACGTAGAGCAATTGTCGGTGTCGGCAGTCGGCCGTTCCATGGTTGTGACGGCCGGTGATCGGGGGGTCACGCCAGTGAGTAGAGGCTGTGTCGGCTATGTTCCGGGCGTCTTCGACATGTTCCATATCGGGCACTTGAACATTCTGCGCAATGCGCGATTCGCCTGCGATTACCTGATCGCCGGGGTCGTCACCGACGAGCGGGCCCAGTGCGCCAAGGGACAGTTGCCCATCGTGCCTCTCGCCGAGCGGCTCGAGATCGTTCGCAGCATCCGTTACGTTGATCAGGCGGTAGCTGAGGAAACTGCGGGAAAGCTCGATATGTGGCGGCGCCTGCGGTTCGACGTCATCATCAAGGGTGACGACTGGCGAGGAACAGGCAAGGGCCGGCGGCTCGAGCAGGACTTTGCGTCGGTCGGCGTAGATGTGGTCTATCTGCCCTACACCATGCACACGTCGAGCACTATGCTGCGCCGGGCCCTCCAGCAGCGCTATGTTGCCAGCTTCTGACGGCATGCATGCTGAGCCGGAAGCGGAACTGGATGTGTTAACGAGGAGCGGTTGCGCGGGGTGGCAGACCCAGGCGCGGTCGGTGCTACCGGGCGAGGAGACACTGCTGTTCATCCATTCGTCCAATGAGCTGTATGGCGCGGATCGGATGCTGCTCGAACTGCTGGACGCCTTGCCTCCAGCTGTGTCGGCCGAGGTATGGCTGCCGACGGATCTTCCTTACGGCGAGGAGCCACTCACGGCGGAGGTACATCGACGATCCATCCCGGTGCGCCACATGGATCTGCCGATACTTCGTCGCGCCTATCGCACGCCTCAGGCCTTGACGCGACTCGCGCGACGCGCGGCACGACTGCGCTCGGAACTGCGGCGTAGACGGCCGGGTACGGTCTACTGCACGACCAGCGCGGCGCTGGCCGCTGCACCGGTGGCGCGGAGTGCTGGCGTCCCGCATGTGATCGGCCACCTACAGGAAATTTGGTCACCTGCCGATCGAGTGGCACTCACACCACTGGCTGCGAACTGCGAGCGGTTGCTTGCAATATCCGGTCCGGTTGCGAAGGCCTTGCCTCCGTGGTTGCGGAGCCGGACGACCATCGTCCCCAACGCGACGCCTGAGCCACTATCGATCACTCCGCTAGCTGGCAGGTCGGGGCCCCTCTCGTTTCTGGTGGCGAGCCGATGGAACGCGGGCAAGGGTCATGGCACGCTCCTCGCGGCTTGGGATCGGTTGGACGAGCCGGGGCACTTGGTTGTCCTTGGGGCACCGCCGCCGGTGGGAGCGGCAGCCGACGTGCGCGGCCTGGTGCGGCGCCTCCGCCGCCCCGAGTCGGTCATCCTTGCCGGCGAGGTCCCCAACGCGGGTCCGTTTATTGACGCCGCTGACGTCGTGCTTCTTCCGTCCGAGCGTCCGGAGGGCTTCGGACTCGTGGTCCTTGAGGCATTCGCCCGCGGAAGGCCGATCATAAGCAGCGCCATCGGCGGGCCCCTGGACGTAGTCACCCCCGACGCGGATGGGTGGCTCTACCCGCCCGGTGACGTCGCAGCGCTTGCAGGCATCCTTGCCGGACTAACGCGCGATCAGGTATTCGCCGCCGGTGCTCGGGCCCGTGAAACATACCTGAGGCACTTCAACCGCGCCCAGTTTGCCGCTCGTTGGCGCCAGGCGATCAATACGCAAGTTCCATGTACCGGCAGCGCAGCGGCGTCTAATCACCGGCACGGTCGCACCGTCGGAGAACTAAGACACTAAGACACCAACCATCCGAGGCTGCCGTCGTGAGTGACAATCAACCGCCAGTCCGACCGACCGAAATTAGTCCTCAGCCGTGTAGACGATTTCAGTGAAGCTTTCGAAGGGCAACAGAAAGTCCTCGACGAAGCCAAGTGGCAAGTGGGGCAGCTGACTCTCATATACCGCGATGGCGCGCTGTTTGGAAAGGAGGAACTGTTCGGCGCGTACGAGCCGGGGACGGCCGATTGGTCGGGCTGCTCCGTTGGCTTGTCTCCGCGCCCAGGCAGCCTTACCCGCGTTACGAGTGACGGTCAGGGCCGGCGCCCGTTGCCATATGGGGTATTCATATAGGGTGGGCGACCCGCTAGAACGCGAAACAACCGCGCGCGCTGCCATCCCGACCGCGATGTGGTCCGGATGGCGGTCGCTCACAGACGTGGCTAGCACCTGCCCTGGCGCGGTTGCCTGTACGAGGTTAGTCAGGGCGTCCGCCACCTCGTTGAAGCACTTGAATAGTGCGCCGTCTTCGAAATTCAAGTGTGTGATGGACGATTCATCGACACCGAGAATGCTTAGCGCGCGGGCCGCCTCAGTTCGTCGCAACTCGACTAGCTCGGTCGTGGACATGCCGCTTGGCTTCGGTGATCGGTTGCCGCATGCCACGAATGCGACGTGGACATCGGTGCCCGTCGAACAAAGTCTCGCAATCGTTGAACCACATCCAAGTGTCTCATCATCTGGGTGGGGCGCAATAACAAGACATCTCTTGGCTGGGAACCGCTCGGTTACATCAATGCCGAGAGTTCGGACCGCATTCGACGATGCCGTGCGGACCATGGCCTTCGCTGTACGGCGCGCTGCCGTCGATAGAGCATTCATAACGCTACCGCGCACAGAGAAAGCCCGGGCCTTGCGCCCTGTGCTCCACCACAACACCGTACTTGCATTCCCCGATGGTCATCCCTCACGGCCGGATCCTTGTGTGCGAGTGTCGAGTCATCGCTTGGCATCTTGCGTCGGCTCGCCAGTGATGGGATTCAGGATTAGCGGCGTCCCGTGGGGGTGGCGGAAGTCGAACATTGCGCCGAGCGTGGCCGAGCGGGCGTCGAAAGACTGATCACCGATCCGTCCCAATGACCAGTTGTCCTCGATAAACCGGATGATTGAGCTCTGCGCCGCGAGCTGGTGGTTCACGAAATTTACCTTAGAGTACGGCGAGAGGACCAGCAACGGAATTCGCGGCCCGTACCCACACCGGTCCAGGTAGGCTCCCGACGGTGGCACCCCCCCACAGACACCTGGAGCGGTCGCGAGATCGTGGGTCGAGTCGTTGGACGGATTCACGATCGGTGGCGGGACGTGGTCATACCAGCCGCCGGACTCATCCCAGGTGATAACCACCGCCGTGGAGCTCCAGGTCGGGAGGCGCTGCAATCGGTTGAGCGTGTCTACGAGGAAGTGCTGTTCGTCGAGCGGGTCTGAGTAGCCCGGATGCCCCTGCTGGTAGCTTGCCGCCCGGAGGAATGACACGGCCGGCATGTTTCCGTGCTGGGCCGCGTACCAGAAGTCGGTGATGTCGTACTGGTGGCTCGCCCGGTCGCTGCGACCGATCATCTTAGGAGCGATGGGCGGCATGTGATGTTGGTTGTCCGTTGACTGATAGTACTGGAACGGGTCGTCCTCGGCCCCGAAGTAGTCAGCCTGCACTGTCCCACCGACATTTCGGTGCGTGGAATCGCAGACCGTCTTGCCGTTCACCACCGCGGTAGGTTTGAACCCATCGGTGAACCATCCCCAGGTCACGCCCTTGGCATTCAGCAGGTCGCCGATGTTACGGCCTGTCATCTGTAGTCGTGCGGAGGTCAGGTCGTTCGACTCGTCGCAGTCGTCGCCGGCCGCGGGAAGGTTCGAGATCACGGTGTCGTTGGCGACCGCCGACGTGGGGTGGGAGACAATCGCACCATGCGCCTGCCCGGAGGTCAGGTTCAAGCCCTGCGGAACCGAAGGCCCGAAAGTGTCTGCAAAGGTGTTGTCGCTCATCGCGAAGCGCTGCGCGTAGTTCCACAACGCGGTGACGGTGTTCCCGTCGTAGTAGCCCATCGTCAACGCAGCGTGGCAGCCAGGTCCTGTCGGGCCGACCGACTGGACGAATCGGTTCAGCCGGCCGCCGTTGTTAGCTCGCTGCATCGCCGTGTACGAGTGGTCGAGATCGCAGGTCATCGCCTGGCTGCGGTCCAGCCGCTGCGGGTTGGCGAGGTTAGGGTTGCTGGTCAGCAACGCGGGGGTAAGCCGATTGACCGCAGGCGTCCCTGGCTTGGCCTGGAATGCCGGTTCACCCGGCGGGTTCGCGGCGTTCGGGTAAGTGCCGAAGTAGCTGTCGAACGAGTGGTTCTCTTGGTAGATGATCACTAGGTGCCGGATGGGTGTCACCGTCGCGCCATGGCGGACGCCGTCGCCGGGTGAGCTGCACGCGCACAGTCCGAATAGCAGCGTCACTCCAAGGAGGCTGGTGATGCGTGTCACAGCGTGCACGGTTCGCCTACATGCAACGGTCAGGAGTTTGCCGTCGCGGCAACCCGGTAACCGCCGTGGCCTGCCAGCGTGGACCTGCTACGAATGGCGAGGCGACGCACCAGCACAATCGTGATCACGCCCGAGGTAGAGAGCAACGCGGGGACAAGATTGGGACTAAGCCCAGCCTTCAGGCCGATCGCCACCGCCAGGATGCCGAGCGCCGAGTCCGCGAAGCGGATGTAGAACACTTGGCGCGTTTTGCGACGTGCGGTGAGTTCCGCTATGAATGGCAGGGCCATGCTCCAGGTCGTGAGGTAGAGCGTCCAACCCACGACCAGCATGGCAGAGACCGGCCGACCGGTCATGAGACGCCCTAACGGATTTGACAGAAGCGCCGCCAGACACCCGCCGACCACGGTTAGTCCGACCAAGACCACGACGGCGCGCTCGGCCAGCCGGCGACTGTCGTCGTGCAGATTGCGCTCGCGCTCGGCGGCCGACGGCAGCAGAAAGCTCCCTGCTCCATTGATCACTGTCTGAATCGGCGCGACGACGAGCCGCCCGGCCTCGACCGCACCGACGGCTGTGATAGATGCAAGCTGCAGAACGGTCACCCGCGCGGCGAGCAGCTGCGCCGGGATAAGCGAGGCCTGCAGCGAACGCCACACCGAGAATCGGCAAACCTCGCGGATGCCCCCAAGCCCGAAACCGGCACGCCGGTATTCCGTAGAAGGCAACTGCAACCGCGCGACGACGATAGCCGCGAGCGCGCCGACCGCCATACTGGCCAGCAACACGAACAGCGAGAGCCTGGCGCCGGCGAGGACAATAGTTAGCAAGGTCAGCAGGGTAACCACGGCATAGAGGGCGTCATTGGCCACCAGCCGCCAGAACTCCAGCCGTGCCATCATCACCCGGCGCCCGGTCTCCTCCAACAACCACGCGCCGACGAGTAACGCATACATCGCCGCCATGGCGACACTGCCCAGATGTAGCAGTGGTACCAGCGCTATCGCGGCGCCACTGCATAGGAGCAGGATGATCACTGCGCAGGTGGCTAGTCCCTGGCGAACCAGCCGCTCCTGCCGGTTCAACACTGTCAGCCCGTCTCCGACGAAGGCGGTGTAGAACGCGCTGACATTGGTCAGCAGCCCAAGGCATAGCGCGAATGCTCCGTACCCGGCCAGCCCGAGCGTCCGGGCGGCGATCAGCTGCAGGATCAGGCTGCCGCCAGCGGTGCAGACCTGTGACACCATCGCGCCCGAGGCTCGCGTCAACACCCGCCGCTGCGCGTTGGTTGGCGCCCGGCGCCGCGGCGACGGCGAGCGGCTCATTACGTCGGCCGTCTGGCGCAGCAGCGGGCGCCGTCCATCCTCATCTTTATCGGCTCCCTGGGTCGGGCTCACGGGCTGACGGTGACGGTGCCGGTGGTGACGTCAGTCCAGCCCGATGGGTCGGTAACGGTGAGCGTGATCCGATAGGTGCCCGCGGTGGCGTAGGTGTGGCTCGAGGTCACTCCGGTGCTGAGGGTCCCGTCGGCCCATTCCCATTGGTAGCTGGAGATGCTGCCGGATGGGTCGCTTGACGTCGAGGCGTCTACGTTGCAGGACAGACCGGTGCAAGCCGCGGTGAACGCGGCGGTCGGCGGTGCGACGGTGGGTGCGGCGGCGAAGCTGCTGACCTGCATCGTGACCGGCGCATTGGTGGCCGCGCTGGACAAGTAACCGAGCAGGCCGACGCTGCCTGTCGCCTGCAGTGCCGCGGTCGCGTCGGTCGCAGTGAGCTGCCATGTCGTGGGTTGCGAATCGGTGCTCTTCCAGACCTTGGCGCGCAGCGTAGTCGGGTTCGTGCCGGTGACCTGCAGCCGCACGTTGAGCCGCATTCCCGGGCTGTACGACACGCCGGGAAGGGTCGTCTCCTTGGTGAGTGCGGTCTCGGTGCCCGAGTTTTCCGAGAGCAGCGCTATGGCGACCGTGCCGTCCGGCACCAGCCGCACCCGGACCCGGTAATCGATGTACTTGGACACCCGCCGGCCGGAGACCACCAGGTACACCCCGCTGCCGCCGGCAGCTGGCTTGTCCGTGGTCAACGTCGCGGTGGTGTCGGTGTCGGTGGTAGCCACTGATCCCAGGTAGACAGCCGATGTCGCCCCGGCCGCAGACATGGTGAGCGAACCCACTCCGGGGCTCACCGAGAGTACCGAGCCGCCTGCCCACTCCGACCACGCGCCGCCGACATCTGCGTTGCCCCACCCGTTTGCTACGGTCCGGTTGAACGTGTCGCTTGCGTACGGGGTGGACGGCGGGTTCGCTGCCGGCCGGGGCGACACCGTCTGGGATGTCGAGTTCGTGGCCCCGTCGTTGTCGGTCACGGTGAGCGTGATTGTGAAGTCACCTGCGGCGGCGTATGTGTGCGAGGCGGTCGGTCCGCTGGCGGTCGCGCCATCACCGAACGTCCAGGCATAGGAGCCAATGGTCCCGTCCGGATCCGACGAGGCCGACCCATCGACGCTGCACGTCAGCGCAGTGCACGAGGGCGTGAACGCGGCAACCGGCGGCTTGTTCGGCGCTGGTGCTACCGTTACTTGCTTCGAGGTCGAGTTCGTCGCGCCGTCGTTGTCGGTCACGGTCAGCGTGATTGTGTACGTCCCCGCCTGCGCGTATGTGTGCGATGCAGTCTTTCCGGTCGCCGTGCCGTCATCGCCGAACGTCCAGGCATAGGAGCTGATGCTGCCATCTGGGTCCGAGGAGGCCGAACCGTCCACGCTGCAGGTGAGCCCGTTGCACGTCGGCGTGAACGCGGCCACTGGCGGTTGGTTCGGCGCCGCCGATGAGGCGCGATAGTGGGCGAGCACCTGCGATGCCGTCAGTTCGGATGAGTAGACCGCGACCTCGTCGACAGAGCCGGCGAAGAAGTTGCTGCTAGCTCCGCCCCACGTGTTGTCGCCCCCCACGCGCCAGTAGCCGCTATAGTTCTGTGCCTGCGTTTGCGGGTTGGTACCGACGGCCTGACCGTCGACGTACAGGATCATTCCATCGCTTCCCTGCGTCGCGACAAGGTAATGCCATTGGCCGTCGTTATAGCTCTTCGGCGACACGATGGTGTTGGCCTGTCCAGTCCAGGTGCCGAATTCAAGCTGGCCGGTGTTGAGCATGTACACGTGACGGTCGTAGCTGCCGCTCAGACCGCTAGACGCATTTCCGAAGCCGATGAGCTTTCCGCCACTGGTGGTTTCTGTGTTGAACCACATCTCCTCGGAGTAGATCACGGGATCGTTCACCTGCTGGGACGCAACGATCAGCCCGGACGAGCCATTGAGGGTAACCGCTGTCCCTGGTGCCACGGTGCTCGGCGTCTGGTAGGTGATGCCGCCTTGGTACACCCCATTGTCGCCGTTGATGCTTGCGTCGGCGGCGGTGGGACCCGACGCCTCGTTGAGCCGCCAGTACAGATCGGGGTTCGAGTTGTAGATGGTCTTTCCGTACGTGTCAGTCGGCGGAGCAGGGACGTTGAGTGTGCGGCCGCTGTCCACGTACTGCTGCTGCACCTGCGCCAGGCTCAGCGCAGTCGTGTAGACGGCAACGTCATCGATCGTACCCGCGAAGTTGTTACTCGTCGGCTGAGATGGCCAGCCGCTTAGGCTGTCACCGCCGACACGCCAGTATCCGCTGTAGCTCTGGCCGGCCGTGGTCGTCTGATTGGTTCCGACCTTCTTACCGTCGACGTAAAGGACCATTCCAGTACTCGATAGTGAGGCCGCAACCTGGTGCCATTGTCCGTCGTTATAAGTTTGGCTAGTCGTGATGGTACGCGCGCCGCTATTATAGACGCCATAGATCAGATGACCGGAATTATCCATGTAGATATGGCGGTCATAGCTGCCGCTGGACGTGCCCTGGACTGCGCTTCCGAAACCGACGATTTTGCCACCACTTGTGGTGGTCGTCTTGAACCACCCGCCGATGGTGTATGTGTTAGGGCCAAGTACCGGCGAAGTCGTTGATGCGGTCCCTGTCGATGAGCCGTTGAAGGTCGATGCTCCGTCGCTGTCCCCAATGATTGCCCCGGAGGCACCGTGCCCCACGCCCGTTCCTTCGGTGAGGTCGGAGTAACCGGCCCAATCGTAGCCGGTCGTCCCAGATGTCTCGCCGAGGCGCCAGTAGTCCGCGGCGCTGTCGGCCAGCACGTCCTTGGCATACTGGCTCATCGCGTTGCTGCTGATTGTCACGGAGGTCGAGTAGCCGTTAGTTGTGTTGTTGAATGGGTCGTAGACTCTGACGATGTACTTGTGTGTTGATCCGGGTGCTAGTCCAGCATCGGTGAACCCGATTGTTGGCAGCTGCCAGAAATTGGATTTCGCTGTGGTTGTGTAGACGGGTGTCGAGCCGTCATCCCGGAACACCTTGTAGGTCAGCAGCTGGTTGTCCTCATCCCAGGTTGCACCCCATGTGACCCGGGCGGTGCCGGAACTTAGCGACACGACCTGCGGGGTAAGGCTGTTCGAAAATTGCGGTCCAACCCTATTCGGTGCGATCGACGTGACCGCGAACCGAACGAGGCCGACTTGTGCCGTCCCGTTCACCGACGGGAACTCGCCGCCCTCGGCGATGTAGTTGGCATTGCCGGTTACTGACCAGGCCGCTTGGTACTGACCGGTAATCGAGCCGATCGCTAGCGTTGGGTACCAGTGGAGCAAACTGGTGTCCGGGAGGCCGCTATAGTTCCAGCCGTAGTCGTCCGGACCTGTGTTGGTGCCCGTTGGGTAGGTCGTAAACGCTAGCGTGTGGTGGTAGGTCCAATCCGGCTGCGTGTTCGGGAAGTCACCGATCCATTGGCAGGTGTGCTGATGGCTCACTGTGTAGAGGACTTGTCCGACGGGAAAGACGCTGTACGTGTCGCCGTGACAGTCGTTGACGTAGTTGATCTGCCCGGTGTCCGGATCGACCCCGAAGTTGCCTTCGAAGTTTCCTTCGTTGTATGAGTAGCCACTACCGTAAATCTGTTTGCCGTCCGTGGCGAGGCTCATGATCGCAGCCCCGTTCCCGGATTGCGCCCCCGCTGGCGTGTAGTCCTGTACGTGCTGGTTCACTGCGTACGGAACCGAGGTGCCGGAGCCGGCAGTTACCGCACCGAGCCCGTAGACATTCTGGCCGTTGATTGTGGTGAAGGCTCCGCCGATCACCACTTCGGTCTGGTCGGGCGTCACCACCATGGCGTAGACCTCGTTGTCATCGGCGGTCGGCGCCCAGCTGAGAAGTCCCCCGTTGGCGGCGGTAAATGCGGCGAGTCGCGTGCGTGCTACACCGTTGACCGAGAAGAAGTTTCCGCCGACATACACCGTCCCTGCGGTGGACACGGAAATCGCGTGGACCTCGCTGCTGATCGAGGGCTTGAAATTGGGATCCAGTGCCCCGGTCGCCGTGTCGAAGGCCGCAATGTGGTTTCGTGTCTGCCCGTCAACGGTGGTGAAGTCACCACCGACGTAGACTCGCGATCCGTCCGGTGAGGCCGTCACGATTAGGCCCTGCGCGTTGAGGCTGTGGTTGAAGGAAGTGACCAATTGACCGGTGGTGATGTCATAGGCGAGCAGGTTGCTGCGCGGTGTGTAGTTCGCCGAGTTATTCGCTGCGCCCGCCGGCCATGTCTGCGAGAAGCTACCAGTCGCATAAACCGTGTTTCCCACGGTGACCTGCGACCAGACCACACCATTCTGCTGCACGGTCGGTAACGCATCAGCACTCACGGTACTCGGAGTACCTGATGCGGGCGCGGTATCCGCGCTGACCTTTGGTGCCGCCGCGACGGCCGCAACGGCGCATCCGGCAACCAACGCGCAGATGCTGACGATTGCCCGTGGGCGCATGCGCGCAGCCCAACCGAGAGCGTTCATTACTTGTCCCCCGACGATCCCCCGACTCGCCGCACCAGGCACTGGTGGGGCGTGAAACCAACGTTACCTCATAATCTGGCCGGTAGGCCAGGGCTGCTCAGAACTCTCTTGTCCCAGAGGGCGCAGATCTTTCAGTAACCGGCTGACCACCCGACGGTGACCGGCTGTAGGCAACGCGGCGCTTGCCGGTGTGAGCCGGCGAAGACCCGTTCGGTAGCCGGGCCGGCCACCTCGGACACATCGAGATGATCATAAATACGATGAACGCTGGCGTCGCGCCGACGAGTCCGCTCTCTAAAAAGCTGCGGAACACGACGAAGACCATGATCCCGGTCATCAGCGGGCGGTACTCCTGCGGAGAGCCCCAGGCAGCCCGGATGCCCGTCAGAATCCACACGGCGAAGACGAGGAGGCCGAGCAGCCCGGATTGCACCAGTGCGGAGATCCAGCTGCTGTCGAGTAGCTGGGTCGTCCGGTAGGCGGCGACCACGGGCACCTGAACGACGGACAGACCGTTGCCGAACCAGGTATCCCAAAATCCCGTGTGCAAGTGGATCGCCGCGGACCAGGCAACAGTGCGGTCGCTGAGGCTATGCAAGTTGGTCTCGCCACCGCGACCGAGATAGTGCGCAATGATCGGCGTAGCTAGGGCAAGGTACGCCGCAATCGGCACGGCGAGGACGACAGCGACGATCGCGCCCGTGGGCAGCCGTACCTGGACCAATATAATCAGCACGGCGATCAGGAGCGCGACGAGCCCTGTCCGTGAGCCGGTCATCCAGCACACGCCGATGAGGAGCGCAATCAAGAAGGGGTCGATCCGGCGGCCGCGGCGGCGCACCTGCCGCCAGACGAGTCCGAGCACCAGCAGGCCGCACATCGCGGTGATCTCGTTCGGCTGGAGGGGGGGTATGCCTCCCTGCAACCGGCCAGCGAGATGGTTCGCCGAGTGGGTACTGCCTGTGACGATGGAGAGCGCGACTATCGCTACGATTGCGACGCCTAGCGCACGTATTATCCGGTCGATGTCGTAGGCGCGGAGCAGCTGGCTGACGGTTATCGTCAGTAGCACGATCCGTACGCTCAGCACTGCCGAGGCGAGCGTGTTTCCGGAGTAGGCGGCGCCGAACATGCCGATGACCAGCAGAGTAGTGAGTAGCACGCAGGTCCGAGTGCTGATCGCATGCCTGACCGACGCCTGCCGAGCGGCGCGGATCGCGAGGATCATCGCCGCAAGGCTCATAACCCCTTTCGCCGCGACAACTGGATCGACACCGCCGGAGTAATACGTGGACTCCCGCCAGGTGACGGTGCTGCCAATCAGTAGCCCGCAGATGAGAAGAAGGCTTCGATCCCGGCTTACTCGAAAACGGACCGGGGTCGCGCCGAGCTCAGTCGATGGCCGAGACATCGCCCGGCGTCTCCCGGCGCGACGCTCCCAACAGGGCTTCCGACCGCACTCGTCGCGCGGCGCGACGAGCGGGGCTCGCCGCGCGAGTTCGGTCGGCGAGGCTGCCCGCTGGACCGCTCAGTATCTCGATACCGGCATCGGGCGAGTGCTGGGGACCACCTGAGCCATCGTCGAGACGGCGTTTGCCTTCCCCGATCAGCCTTGCGCTGCCGTGCCGACCCGGCGTCTTCCGGTCCGGCGCCCCAACCGTGCGCGTGGGCGCGGACTCGTCCTGCGACTGCTCGGACGGCATGTCCGCGGAGCGGGCGCTGGTCGGCCGGTGAGGGGTGTATTCCTCTCTGCGTAGTTTGCGGCTGGGTACTCCGGTGAGCACCGCGCCGAGCACCGTGCCGCCCGCTGCCGCAACGAGTTCAATCGACGCGCTGAGTTGCGGAGCAGGGGTCGCCGCGTACTCGCACTGCAGCAGCACGCCGGTTGCCCCGCGAGCGAGCAGTCTGGCGTCACCCGTCGGAATGACCGGTGGCGTGATCACCAGCACCACGTCGAAAAGCCTCGCCAGGTCGTCGAGACACGCCTGTGCGGCCGGTGAGTCCGGCGGGGGGAACGGGTTGGGCCCCGCCCCGGTCGTCAGGGCGGCGAAGTGTCGCTCAGGAAGCGAATCCAACGCCGACGGCAGGTGGCAGGTGCCGTTGAGAAATTCGGTGCTGCGGTGCAGCCCGTCGAGTGCGAGCGACTTCGCCAAGCGTGGACGGTATGCGTCCGCCTCTACCAGACACACCTTCGACCCGGTCGCTCCGATTTCGGAGGCTAGCGCAACCGCAAAGGGAATGCTGACCGGCGAGCGCGGTGCGGAGAGAACGATGACGCCGCGCAAGGGACTCGTAGTCGCCAGCGCGAGGTTGGTTCTGACGCCCCGCAACGACTGCGATCCGGTGGCGAGGGTCCGCTCGTCCACCTTGCCGACTCGGCTTGCCCCGGAGAATTTCTTGCCTAGCAGCCCGATCGGTGGCGTGCCGGTGATCTCCTCGATCTCACGGGTGTTCCGGAGTGAGGTGTCCAGACGCTGGCGGACCACGGCCACCGCCAGTCCTAACGCCAAGCCCGCAACAAGCCCTAGGGCCAGATCCAGCGAGGTCCGTGGGGCGATCGGAGTCGCATCCGGGGTCGCCTTGCTCGTGAGGCTCACCACGACGGGAGATGTGTGGTGCGGACCGGTGGCTTCCTGCTGCTCGATGTACGCGCCGAGGCTCGTCGCGACCGCGTTGGCGGTAGCCGCCGCTTGGGTCGGGCTACTGTCGGTCACGGCGACGTCGAGGATGACGGTGTCCGCGGGGTTGGTAACGACAACCTGCGAGGCCAGTTCTGAGGTCGACATCGGCAGGTGCAGCAGCGTGATCACCGGTTCCAGAACCGCGTTGCTGTCCCCCAGCTCGGGGTATGATTTTATCCGCTGCATCGCGAACTGCGACGCCGCATACACCGCGTTCGAGTCGCCCGCCGCCGAGGCTGGAATGACGGAAACAAATGAGCGCGCGTCGGCCTGGTAGATGCGCGGAGTGCTCCTGTTGTAGAGGAAGGCGCCGCAGAGGCCGACCAGGCTACAGATAATGATCGTCAGCCATCGATAGCGGATGGTATCCACGTAGTCGCGTAACCCCATTGGCGCTCCCCCCGCGGCCAGCGCGTTAACAGTCACCTTATACTACGCCCAGCGCGCCGAAGCGCACTAGCTGCTCATCGGACTCTCATCGGCCAATCGGGCCCCTGGCCTGAGTGCCGGCGGGCTGGCCGATCGCGGCTGCCACGTCCGCGGGGAGCAGCAGCGGCGGCACGTTGGCTGGTGGCGTCTCGCCGGCGCTCACCTGGACGTTGTGGCCACCCTGACCGGTTGCGGCGGCGAACGCGGCCGGAGTGTTGTACGCCGTGCCCCACCAGACGATCATGTTCGACGCGGGCTTGATGAACTCGTTGCCGTCGAGCTGGATGTGCAGGGAGCCGGGCCCGTACTCACCGCTGTAGTCGTTTCCATAGACCTGTGCGTCACCCGTCGGCGGTCCGATGACGTTGTTCATCAGGGTGTCGTACTCGATGATCCACGGTTCGGTCGGGTCTGGTTGCGGTTGGCGCGGGTCATGCCCGGGGTCGTTCGGGTTCGAGCCACGGCGACTGTCTTCGACGATCTCCACGTTCCGGCCATTGGAACTGATGAGGTTGTTCCAAATCTGCAGGTGGTCCGCATTGTTGATCTTGAATCCGTCCTGGGCATTGCCGGTAACGACATCGTTCGCCAGGATGCCGGTGCCCGAGATCTCGAACGAGAGCCCATGCGACGCATTGTTAGTCGTGTCGGTGTTGGTCACATTGACGTTGTAGCAGGATTCATCCAGCCAAATGCCGGTGCCGAGATTGTTGGTTGAGAGGCTGTTGCTGATGGCAATTCCGCGGGTTCTTGTGATCTTTATGCCGCCAGCGCTAGGAGCTGGGTTGAAGTGTTCGTCGTTGTTGCCTTCGGCGCGCAGCCCGCTTATCGTCAGGTGGTCCGCAGTGTTCCCATGGACGCCAAGCATTCCGCTGTTCAGCACGGTCACGTTACGGATCGAGGTATCCGACACGTCGGTGGTCAAGCCAGTGGTCGCCGAGTCGGTGATCAGCACGTTTTCGATGCTGTCGCCATTGCCCTCGAGCCGAACCGTGCCGATCTGGTCGACCGACGTCGCGTAGCGGCGCACACCGAAGCCGCGCAAGACCGAGTTGGGGCCGTACGAGGTAATGGCCAGGCTTAGGTCCGTTGCGGTGACTGCATGGCCGGTCGGATCGCTGCCGATGATCAACTGTTGTTTTCCATAGTCGACGTAGAAGGTTCCCGGCTTGACCTCAGCTGCGGAGCCGACCTGCGCAAGTTCGGTATTGTCGAGCCATACCTCGTCTGGATGTGCCGCCATAGGATATTGCGGGTTGACCATGCTCCAGTCGGGGCCCGTCGGGATATTGTTCGGATCATAACTGGGAATCGAGTCGAACTGCGCCGTCCAGCCGTTGTCGACCCAGACGCTGCCGACCTTCGTCCACGATGTCACGGGCGTCGTGCCGTCAAACCAGACGACCTCACCCGGATAGGACTGCACGGTGAGAGTCTTGTTGGCCGGGATCGTGACCGACTCATGGTAGGTGCCACCGCGCAGCACGATCGTTGTGCCGGAGCCGGCGCGGCTGATGGCGTTCGCGAGGGTGCGAAGTGGGGCGCTCATCGAACCGGCTGCCGTGTCGTTTCCGTCCGGCGCGACGAACAGTGCGTTGCTAGGGATCGGGTAGCTCGTCGAGCCAAGTGGTGCCGATCCGGTCCCGGGCTCGGGTACTGGCTGCGGTGGGGGCGTGGAGCCTGTGGGGGTGGGCGATGGCGACGTGGTCGGCGGAGCGTATGGCGCGCCGATGCCGCCGTTCCATACGGTCAGGCGGCGAAGACCGACGCTGACCGGTGCCTGTGCCCCCCTGGAGAGGTAAGGCAACAATCCGACGCTGCCGGCTCCGCCGAGCGAGCCGGGCGCCGTATCGGTGTAGCTCACCTGCCAGCCGTCTGGGATACTTTCATCGGCGCTCCAGGCGCGAACCGTCAGGTTCACCGGCCCGCTGCCGGTCGCTACTGCCTGGACCGTGATGGGCTTGTCTAGTGACACGTTGACGGCTACCTCAGGCCCGATCATGGTGTCGACGCCACCGCTTATGCGGCCCAAGCCCACTGCGACCCCCCCGGACGGCAGGAACCGGAGCTTCGCGTAGTAGGTGTCACCGTTGGTTTGCGAGCGCAACGCGACCTGGTAGTAGAAGCCGCTCCCCCCCGGGGTGGTTGTCGGCGCCGTAACAACCGCCTCGACACCCACGTCTCGCACGTTGACTTGGGGCAGCGTTGCCGAGATGGAGGTACCCGGGCTGATGTCGGAGAAGGTTGCGGCACCGTTCGCCACGCTGGTATGTGCCGGATCCGAGACCATCCAGGCTCCTCCGACATCAGCGGAACCCAGCCCGGACGTAACCGTGCGGTCCATGGCGTCGTAGGCGACGGCTGTGGGCGCGCCGTTGTCCGCACTGGCGAGACTGGCGGGAATTAGGACTCCGGCGACCAGGAGCGCACCAATGATCGCAGCGACGCCGCCTGACCGTGGTAGGCGCCGAGTGGCCGCTCGGGCACCCGGCGAGCCTTTCGAGCAGTGCCCGGTCCGACCATTCTGCCCGGGGGCGTTGTTGTCTCGATCTGCGGTGGCGCTTGTCGGCTCTATGCCGGCGTCCACGCACGGCACAGAATCCGGTTGCGGGAACATTCGGGCTCCTTGGTCGCTCGGCTGTCCCCCGCGTGATGGCCGTCGCTACACGGCCGTCGCTACACGATAGCAGCCATGGACGGGCGCTTGTCCAGTCCAGATTTGCGCCGAATCTCCTGCTTAGTGTGCGGGTCCGGTCAGTAGGACAGTGGGCTTGCCTTGCGCATACCACACGGCTACCGTCACGTCGTTTTGCTGGTTGGTCGGGATGGCGAATGCATATGTGCCGGTAGCGGAGTCGCCGGGCTTCAGGGTGCCGGAGAACGGCGTCGTGGTCGCGTGATTCGCCGGAACCGCCGGGACGTGGCCTGCACCGTACGTGACCTGGACCTGCACGGTGTTGGTGCTGATCGGTGTGCTGGACGAGTTGCGGAGCTGGAGCGTGAACGTCACCACGGGCTGCCCCACAATAATGCCGGGCCCGTTTCCGCTGGCAGTCCCATATGAAATTTTGGTGATCTGCGCGTCGACACCGTCACCGAACGTGGCAGGTGAGCGCAGCGGCCGAGGCGCGGTGGTCACTTGCGGTGCCGGGGGGACCGTAGCGAGCGCAGACGCAGCCGGGCCCTTCGGCTTTGTTGAGCGGTTTGAGGGTCGATTGAGGGTCTTTCCGGTTGGAGTCGGGGCGCCACTCGGCATGCTCGAAGCCACGGTCGGCGGGCGCTGCCCAGTCGTTACCTCGGCAGCGCGCTGCTGCGGCCGCCCTGATGAGCACGCGACCGCGACCGAGCACGCACCAATTAACATCCCAATCGCCACCATCTTTGACGACTGCCCAACTGCTCGCATCGTCCTACCCCCGTCGGACCGCACGACCGGCCACCGTGTTACCGGGCCGGTTCCGTGTGTGATTAGTGTATAGGACGCACCGTAGGTACGGCCACCTCACGGCTGAGTAGCCGCTGACAAATTTGGCGTGATTGCCCCGCAGATACGGCAGGCGTGCGGCCCAGTGGAAGCCGATTGCCTACAGATCGTGCGCGACGCGGTCGCGAAGATCTGCTGACTCACCGTCGATCCGGCGCAACTGTCCGCCCCACCGCGCCATTGCCATCATCAGGAACACGCCGTTGCAGGCGAACAAGGCAGCGTAGACGGCAAAGAACAGCGTCGTATGTCCAAGAAGCACGAAGATCAAGCACAGCAAACCATAATCGGTTGGAAGCAGGGCGGCCGCCGTCAACGGCGAGTTGGAGAGTCTGTTCCCGCTAGGTACGAGGGTTCCGCGACTCTTCCTCAACTGATCGACAAGTGTCACTCCATAGAACCGGGCGACCGCCACCAACGTATAGCCCAGCGGAATAAGAAGCCAGCCGTTCGCCGAGAGATCGAAGTACCGGAACGCTGAGACGAGCACCGCCAGATGGAGACCGGTTTCCTTGATGCAGTCGACCATGTGGTCAAGCCACTCGCCGAACAGCGACCCTCCCCCGCGGAGTCGGGCCAACTGACCGTCCGCGGAGTCCAGCGCGTAGCCCACGACCAATGTCGCGGCGACCGCGATGCCGACCCCCGTCGACGGGGGTGCTACCAGAAGCAGAACGATGCCGCAGTAGGTGAATGCCGCGCTGAGGACAGTCACCATGTTCGGCGTCAGGCCGATGCAATATGCGGCAGCGGCCAAGCGACGGCCAGCCCGTCGATTGACCCATCGCGAATAGGCGGGAGCGCCGGCCGAGGACTTCTGTGCGGTGGCCAAGAGGGCCAGCGCATCCCGGTAGCGGGTACCCGCCGAGGCCGGTACGGCAGCAGCATGCGAACTTGGCATGATCTCCATCACTATTTGATCCGTGCGTCTGCAGAGGGCCGCGCGGCGACGAAGCGTTCCAGAATCCGTTCGTACTGTCCGGCGATGTACTCCCAGGTGAACTCTTCGGCATGCCGCCGGCGAGCCGCGGCACTCATCGCGGCGAGCTTCTCCGGACGGGCGAGCAGCTCGTCCAGAGTAGCCACGGCATCGTGGCGGTTGCTGAAGTACACCGCGGCGTGATCCCCAGCCGTCCAGCGGTTATATATATTGTTGTGGGCGACCACCGGGTTGCCGGCGCCCAAGGCTTCGACGAGTGACGGGTTCGTCCCACCGACCGTGTGGCCGTGCAAGTAGGCGAGGCAGTGGAACCGCAGGGCGCGAACGTCGGGCTCGAAGATTGCGCCTAGGAAGTCGACCTCGTCGCTCGCGGCGGCCATGACTGCGCGGTGGTAGCCGTTGGCCTGCGCGTGGTAGTTGCCCAGCACCGCCAGGCGCACCCCGCGACGCCGAGCCGAGAAGGCTTGGACAAGCTCCAGGACCGAGTTCTCAGGCACCGGCCGTGCAATCAACGTGAGGTAGCGACCCGGTTCTAGCCCGAATTTTGCCGGCACAGACGGTGGTGCATTCGTGACGGCAGGTGCGCCGTAGGCCACTGTCGACAGCTTGCTCGCAGGCGCCTTGCGGTTCAGGTAGCGAGCGATCTCGGGATGGTCTGCGATCAGGTGGTTGCCCAACAAGCACGCGATGCGCTCGTTGAGATAGAGCACCGTCTTCAACGCCGGACCCCATTTGGCCCTGGACCATTCGATGCCATCCATGTTGATGACAAGTGGGATTCGCCGCGCTCGCTGGAGCGCGTTGAAGATGGCGGTGTTGTAGCCGAACGTTAGGCAGACGTCGCGGTGTCGGGCTGCATGCCGGATAGATATCAGGTCGAACTTGGCGGTACCGCGCCAGCCGTCCACGTCGATCGGAATTAGAACGCGTTCCAGGCCTCTCCACGAGTCCTCGCGTATGGGTCCTCTGCCGTCGGTCTGGCAGTAGACGATTACCCGCCATCCCGCCTCGGCGAGGAAGAGCCCGATGTTCTGCGCGGCCGTCTCAAAACCGCCGTACGCGGCAGGGACGCCGTGCGTGCCCAGTATCCGCACCGTCTTCCCCTCGGGCGATGTGTTGCCGCTCGGGCGGTACTCCACCACGCCGGGGCCTGCGACGACGGCCCTTCGCTGGATTACCAAGCTCTCGCTCAATTCTGTCGCACCCCACCCCGCCGATCTAACCGGCCCAGGCTATCCAGCTCAGTAAGCACCGGCGCTCCCGATGACCGCCCGAGCCGTCTTCCAGAGGATCATGAGGTCGAGGGTCGGCGACCAGTTCTCCACGTAGCGCAGGTCGAGGCGAACCGACTCCTCCCATGACAGATCGCTGCGGCCGCTGACCTGCCACAGGCCGGTGATCCCGGGTTTGACCAGTAACCGGCGCCGGACGTCCTCGCCGTACTGAGCAACCTCGGAGGGAAGAGGGGGTCGCGGGCCGACTAGTGACATCGAGCCGGTGACGAGGTTGATCAGTTGCGGCAACTCATCGAGCGAGAAGCGACGCAGCGTCCGGCCGATTGGTGTCACCCGCGGGTCGTCGTGCACTTTGAAGAGCAGTCCGTCGCTGTTCGCGTTCTGCTCCAACAAGTCGGCGAGCCGTGCTTCCGCGTCGGCGTACATCGACCGGAGCTTGAATATCGTGAACGGCTTGCCGTCGCGGCCTATCCGCGTCTGCCGGAACAAGGCCGGCCCTGGACTGGTCAGGCGGACCACCAGCCAAAGCGCAGCCAGCAGCGGCGAGAGGGCCAGGAGGCCGATGATGGCCACGGTGCGGTCCAGGGCACCCTTGAGGAATCGCCGAAAGCCTCGAAACTCGGGCTGTTCGACGTGCAGCAGGGGCAACCCGGCAACCGGTCGGATATGCAGGCGCGGCCCGGCTACCTCAGTCAGACCCGGCGAGACGACCAAGCTGGTATTGCTGCCTTCGAGCTGCCAGGAGATCCAGCGCAGCTTTTCCGGACTCACCCCAGCCGAGGACACGACCGCGACCGTGTCCGCCGAACTGGCCCGCACCGAGTCAAGCACCGAGTCGATGTCACCGTAGATCGGCACCGACCGTTCGGCGAGCAGCCGGGCGGACCCGTCGTCGCAGGCAACGCCAACCGGAAGGCAGGCACCCACGACCCGCAGCCCGGCGTATTGATCACGCTCGACCAGGTCGCCGAACGCCGCGACGGCGGCCGGCTCGCCGACTGCTAGCACGGAGGTCATTGCCCGGCCGCGGCTACGCTGGCGGTGCAGCCACTTGCGCGCGGCGTATCGGCCAGCGAGGTCGAGGAGCAGAGCTAGCGGCAGCGCGACAAGGACGAAGCCGCGGGCGATCTCAGCCTTGGTGGCGTAGGAAGCTATGGCCACGAGCGCGATCATGTGCAGGAAGGCGCGGAAGACGCGCTCGAACTCCGCCGGTCCGACCCCAACATAACGGCCCTCGTAGGCGCGATTGAACGCGACCGTTACGACCCAGGCCAGCGGCAGCAGCGCGCCAACCGTTGCGTACAAGGCACTGTCTGCTGCGTTGTTGGGGCTGCCGAGCCGGATGAGGAGCGCCGTCGCGCCTGCGACAGATGCAGCGGTTAAGTCGATCAGGACGAGAGCGACTTGGTAGGACCGCATCCATTGTCTGTGCGACGGTCTTTGACTGGGAACCGCATCCAGCGCGATCGACGCCGCGGGTCTGACCTCGGTGGTCTCGATCGATGCTGCAGATTCGACGTACGAGTCGACCCGTTCGTTGTGCCCCGGCGAAGGTGCGGCGAGCAGCCCCAAGCCAGCACTGGACTGCTCATCGCTTCCCCCGTCGGTGGCCGCCCGGCCACCCCTGAACATGAACCCCCCGATTCACGTCGTGCGAACCATGTGATGGCCCAAACGACGTCCCCCGTTTCGATCGCCAGCGGGGGTTCTGCTCAGTGCCGTTGCCCCCCGGCCGACGACTGACCAGACGTTTATACCGCGTTTGGAGACATAAGGAAAGGGTTAAGGGCCATGTCATACGGACTGCCGATGCAGCCAGCGCGCGGCACCGGCGCCGAGCGTCTGGTCAATCACCCAGCGTGACCGATCTGCAAGCATGTCGTCGCCACACGCGCCTGCGGAAGAATCTGCCGGGTGGCCGCCCTACCTCACACGGAGCATCTTCAACCGCCGGCGGGTGCGTCTGACTCGGCCATCGGGCCGGCGTCCGACGACAGCGCACTGCGTGCGGACGTCCGGCGCGTCGGCGCGCTGCTCGGCGAGTCGCTGGCCCGCCAGCAGGGCAGGCCCTTGCTGGATCTTGTGGAGGAGGTACGCGCCCTCACCAAGCGGAGCAAGGAGGCCGGGACGCCCGCCGCGCGCAAGACGGCACGGGAAACGGCGCGAGCCCTGCTTGCGGGGCTACCACTCGACACAGCGTCGTCGCTCGTGCGCGCCTTCTCGGCATACTTCCTGCTCGCCAATGTCGCGGAGCAGGTGCACCGGGTCCGCACGCTGCGCGACCGCCCGGCCGACGAGGGATGGCTGGCTCGATCGGTGACAGCGGTCGCCGGTGGCCGCGGTGCTCATGAGCTCAGTGCCGCGCTCGAGACGCTCGCCGTCCGCTCGGTGTTCACCGCGCACCCCACGGAGGCGAGCCGCCGCTCCATCCTCAGCAAGCTGCGCAGGGTCGCCGACGTGCTCGCCGTCCCTACGGCGCCGGACAGCCGTGCCCGCTCCCGCCAGGACCGCGATCTTGCGGAGATCGTCGACTTGATTTGGCAAACCGACGAGCTGCGGCAACACCGCCCGACGCCGCTGGACGAGGCCCGCAACGCCGTCTACTACCTGCAAGAGCTCGTCGACGAGACGCTGCCCGACCTCGCCGCCGACCTCGCTGCGGAAGTCGAAGGCCACGGTGCCCAGCTCCCCGCCGACGCGCGTCCGCTGACGTTCGGTACCTGGATCGGTGGTGACCGCGACGGCAATCCGAGCGTGACAGCCGAGGTCACCCGCGAGGTGCTAAGACTGCAGCACCACGTCGCGGCACGCGCCGCGACAGCGATGATCGACCGGCTGATCGACAACCTCTCGCCGTCAAGCACGATCACCGGCGTGTCGGGCGAACTCGACGCGTCGATCAAGGCGGACCTAGCAGCGCTGCCGAAGCTCGACCCGCGCGTGCTGACGGTCAATGCCGCGGAGCCGTACCGGCTGAAGCTAACGTGTATGAAGGCGAAGATCGCCAACACCCGGGCGCGGGTCGACAGCGGGCTGCCGCACGTGCCCGGCCGTGATTACCTCGGTCGGGACGAGCTGCTCGCTGAACTGGCGTTGATCGGCCACTCGCTGCGAGCGCACCACGGCGCGCTGATCGACGACGGGGTGCTTGCGCGCGCCACACGGACCCTGGCGGTGTTCGGCCTGCACCTGGCCACGATGGACGTGCGCGAGCACGCCGACGCCCACCACCACGCCGTGGGCCAGCTGGTCGATCGGCTCGGCGAGCAGGGCTCGCGCTACCTGGACATGCCGCGCGACGTCCGGATGCGCCTGCTGTCGGGCGAGCTGGCGTCGCGTCGCCCGCTTGCGTCGTCGCCGCCACCATTGGACGAGGCGGGCGCGACGACGTTCGCCGCCTTCACCGCGATCCGCGAGGCACTCGACACCTACGGACCCGAGGTGATCGAGAGCTATATCGTGTCGATGACCCGCGGTGCCGACGACATCCTCGCCGGCGTCGTGCTGGCCCGCGAGGCGGCCCTGCTCGACGTGCACGGTCGGCCGCCTTTCGCGCGGATCGGCTTCGTGCCGCTGCTGGAGACGGTCGACGAGCTGCGCCGCGCCGGAGACGTGCTCGACGACCTTCTCTCCGACGCCGGCTACCGGCTGATCGTCCGGCTGCGCGGCGATGTCCAGGAGGTGATGCTCGGTTACTCGGACTCCAACAAAGAAGCGGGGATCACCACGTCGCAGTGGGAGATCCACCGAGCACAGCGCACGCTGCGCGATGTCGCCGCCCGGCACGGCGTGCGGCTGCGGCTCTTCCACGGTCGGGGCGGGACGGTGGGCCGGGGCGGAGGACCAACCTACGACGCAATCTTGGCGCAGCCCTGGGGCGTGCTGGACGGCGAGATCAAATTCACCGAACAGGGTGAGGTGATCAGCGACAAGTACGCGCTCCCGGAACTGGCCCGGGAGAACCTCGAACTCACCGTGGCGGCCGTGCTACAGGCGTCCACGCTGCACCGCGCGCCACGGCAGAGCGGCGCTCAGCTCGCGCGCTGGGACCAGACGATGGACCGGGTGAGCGACGCCGCCTTCACCGCATACCGGCGGCTCGTCGACGACCCGGAGCTACCCGCCTACTTCCTCGCCTCCACTCCGGTGGAGCAGCTCGGCTCGCTCAACATCGGATCACGGCCGTCCCGCCGGCCATCGTCCGGCGGGGGCATCGACGGCCTGCGGGCGATCCCCTGGGTGTTCGGCTGGACGCAGTCCCGGCAAATCGTCCCCGGCTGGTTCGGCGTGGGTTCAGGGCTTCAAGCGGCGCGCGAGGCCGGACTTGCCGACGTACTCGCGGAGATGCACGACCAGTGGCACTTCTTCCGAACGTTCATTTCGAACGTCGAGATGACGCTCGCGAAGACCGATCTCGAGGTGGCCGCGCTGTATGTCGCCTCGCTGGTACCACCGTCGTTGCACCGGCTATTCGACGTTGTGCATGCCGAACACGAGCTGACGGTTACAGAGGTGCTGCGGATCACCGGTGAGGCGTCGCTACTGGACAATTTCCGGATCTTGCAGCGGACGCTGAGCGTACGCGACGCCTACCTCGACCCGATCTCCTACCTGCAGGTTGACCTGCTCTCGCGCGTACGTGCCGACGAGTCGGCCGTGTCGCCGGATCTGCGGCGAGCCTTGCTGCTCACAATGAACGGCGTGGCCGCCGGCCTGCGCAACACCGGTTGACGTGGTCCGAAACTCGCCAGCGGATGTCGGTGTCGGGGCGCAGACTGGCGGCGTGCACCTCCCCGACCCGGACGCCTGCTATCGAGCCGTGCACGGCCGTGACGCGCCCGGCACGCTCGAGCTGCGGCTGCCGTACCGATCGCCGATGGATCTGGCGGCGACGTTGGAGTTCCTTGCGCAGCGGGCGATTCCGGGCGTCGAGGACTACGACGGCACGACGTTCACCCGGGCGCTCCGGTTGCCCGGCGGGCCGGGACTCGTCGGGTTGTCCGACGGCGCGGGCCACGTCCGGGCACGGCTGCGGCTCACCGACCAGCGCGACCTCACCGTCGCCGTCGCGCGGGTGCGCCGGCTGCTCGACCTGGACGCCGACCCGGTCGCCGTCGACGAACAGCTCGGCGCCGACCCGGACCTCGGCGCACTCACCCGCAAACGTCCCGGTCTGCGTTCCCCGGGCGCCGTGGACGGATTCGAGATGGCAGTCCGGGCGGTCGTCGGCCAGCAGATCTCGGTGCGCGGTGCGCGGACGCTACTCGCTCGGATCGCCGCCCACGCCGGCCCGGCGCTCGATGGCGAGCCGCAGCGGCTGTTCCCCGACGCGGCCGACGTCGCCGCCATGGACCCGGCGCGGCTGCCGATGCCGCGCCGCCGGGCGCTCACCCTGCATGCACTGGCGGGCGCCGTCGCGTCCGGCGACCTCACGCTGGACCCGGGCGCCGATCGCGACGCCACCCGAGCCGCGCTGCTCGCCTTGCCCGGCGTCGGCCCGTGGACGGCCGACTACCTCGCCATGCGCACGCTCGCCGACCCCGACGTGCTGCTCGACAGCGATCTCGGCGTGCGGCACGCCTCCGCCGCGCTCGGGATCTCACTGCACGCGCGAGGGCCGGCTTGGGCGCCGTGGCGCTCGTACGCGACCCACCACCTGTGGGCGACGCTGAAGGGATGATCATGCGCTATTCGTTGATCGCGTCGCCGCTCGGCGATGTGCTCGCCGTCGGCGACGGCGCTTCGCTGACCGGGCTCTACCTGCCGACCGGGCGGCAGCCGAAGCGGGCACACCCGTCGTGGCAGCGCGACGACACCGCATTCGCCGCCGTGCGCGAGCAGCTCGTGCAGTACTTCGCCGGCGACCGGCAGCGGTTCGACCTGCCGCTGCTCCTTTCCGGGTCGCCGTTCCAGCTGCGGGTGTGGACCGCGCTGCAGCAGATCCCGTACGGCGCCACCACCAGCTACGGCAAGATCGCCGTCGAGCTCGGGCTGCCGGACGCCGCTCGGGCGGTGGGGCTGGCCAACGGGCAGAACCCGATCTCGATCATCGTCCCGTGCCATCGGGTGATCGGCGCGGACGGATCGCTCACCGGCTACGGCGGCGGGCTGCCCGCCAAACGCTGGCTGCTCGACCACGAGGCCCGCCACGCCGGGCTCACCCTGTTATGAGCGACTGGGTCGAGCTCGGCGACCGCTGCTGGGTGCGTCGGTACCCGGAGTGGGACGTCAATGTCGGCGTCGTCGCCGGATCCGACGGCGTGCTGGTGATCGACACCCGGGCGACGCTGCGCCAGGGCGAGCACCTGCGCGCGGACGTCCGCCGCCTGGCCGCAGGCCCGCTGCGCTGGGTCGCGAACACGCACCTGCACTTCGACCACACGTTCGGCAACGCGGCGTTCGTCGACGACGTGGGCGAGCAGATCTACGCGCATCAGAACGCCGCCGCGGCGATGTGCGAGCGCGGGGAGTGGATCAAGCAGCAGTGCCGCGACGACCCGGGCGAGGATCCGGAGTACCCCTGGTACACCGCGGCGCTGCTGCGGGACCTGATCGACACGCCCATGCACCCCGCCCCGCGGACGTTCACGCAGGAGCAGCGAATCGACCTGGGTGATCGCGCGGTTGTCCTCCGGCACATCGGTCGGGGGCACACCGACGGCGACGCCATCGCGCTGGTGCCCGACGTCGACACGGTGTTCGCCGGCGACCTGGTCGAGGAGTCCGGCAACCCGTCCTACGGCAACGACTGCTACCCGCTCGACTGGCCGGACACGGCGACAGCGTTGCGGGACGTGCTCGGCGAGGCCACCAGCGTGGTCCCCGGCCACGGCTCACCGGTCGACCGGCGATTCGTCGACCGCCAACGCGCCGACCTGCGCGCGATCGCGACGACGATCCGCGACCTGCACGGCGCCGGCATCCTGCTCGACGCGGCCCTGGCCCACCGGGACTGGCCCTATCCGGCCGAGTCGCTCACCGACGCCGTGCGCCGCGGCTACGCCGAGCTGGGTTGACGCTCAGTCGTTGAACCGGTTCTGCGCCACTTCCAGGCCATCGGCGAGCAGCGCCTCCACCGCGTCGGCGGCCCGGTCGACGAGAAACGCCAACTCCCTGCGTTCGGCAGCGGCGAACTCGCGGAGCACATAGTCGGCCGGATCCTGCCGGCCCGGCGGCCGGCCGATCCCGAACCGCACCCGCGCGTAGTCGTTGCAGCCCAGCGCCGCGGTCAGCGAACGCAGGCCGTTGTGCCCACCGTCACCGCCGCCCCGCTTGAGCCGCAGCGTCCCGTACGGAAGGTCGAGGTCGTCGTGGACGACGATCATCCGCTCGACCGGCACCTTGTAGAACCGGGCCGCCGCGACCACCGCACCGCCCGAATCGTTCATGTACGAGCGGGGCTTGGCCAGCACGACGGGATGGCCGGCCAGCCGGCCTTCGAGCACGTCACAGCGTGACCGGTGTGCCTTGAACCGCCCGCCCGTCCGCTCGGCGAGCAGGTCGAGCACGAAGAAGCCCGCGTTGTGCCGCGTGGCCGCATACCGCGGCCCGGGGTTGCCCAGTCCGACGACGAGCTGCCTTTCGTCGGGCATCGAGCCGTCCTCGCGCCGTCGCCGAAGGAACAGGACTATTCGCCGCTCTCCTGCGCGGGTACCTCGGCCAGCTCGGCGGGCGCCTCCTCGGCGACCTCACCGGCCTCGACCTCCTCGGCGGTCGGAGCCTCCTGGATGAGCAGCAGCACCTGCTCGGGATCACCGACGAGCGTCGTCCCGACGGGCAGCTTCAGGTCCCCGGCGGTGATGTGCGAGCCGATCTCGAGGCCGTCGATGCTCACCTCGATCTCGCCGGGCAGGTGGGTGGCCTCGGCCTCGACGCTGACGGCGGTGTGCTCCTGCGCGAGCAGGCCGCCGCGCGCGATCTCGCCCACGACCGCGAGCGGGACGTCGATGGTGACCTTCTCGCCGCTGCGCACCGCGAGCAGGTCGACGTGCTCGAAGATGCCCTTGATCGGATGCCGCTGGATGGCCTTGGGGATGGCCAGCTGCTCGCCGCCGTCCAGCTCGAGGGTGAGCAGCACGTTCGCGCCGCCGTGCTTGACCGCGTGGCCGAACTCGCGCGCCGGCAGCGACACGTGCCGCGGATCGGCGCCGTGACCGTAGATCACGGCGGGGATCTTGCCGGCGCGACGGGTGCGGCGCGCGCCGCCCTTGCCGAACTCGGTGCGCCGTTCGGCGGCCAGTCGAACCTCGGACACGGGGGTGCTCCTTAACAGTGCAAATCGATGAGGTTTCGCGGTGTCGCGGCGGCGACGGACGTGCGCCGAGGACCGACGCCGCGTCGATCACGGACGCGGCGCCTGCGCAACCAGACGGCCCGCGGTCCCTCGCCGGGCAACCCTGCCAGGGTACCGGGCGGATCGCGCCGGGCGTAAATCCGCCCGGGCCGCGCGGCATCCGGATCGGCGACCCCGCTCGACATTACTGTGATCGGCGTGTCGCAGGCCGCCGTCCGGGTGCGCGTTCCCGCCAAGGTGAACCTGCACCTGGGTGTCGGGCCGGCGCGCCGCGACGGCTACCACGACCTGGTCACCGTGTTCCAGGCCGTCGACCTGTACGACGAGATCGCGGCGGCACCGGCGGACGGGCTGCAGGTCGCGGTACGCGGGGAGGGAGCCGGCTCGCTGCCGACCGGCGCGGAGAACCTCGCCTGGCAGGCAGCGTCGCTGCTCGCCGAGCAGGTCGGCGTCCATCCAGGCGTCAAGCTGGAGATCAGCAAGTCGATCCCGGTCGCCGCAGGGATGGCCGGCGGCTCGGCCGACGCGGCCGGGGCGCTGGTCGCCTGCGCTGAGCTCTGGCACACCGGCACGCCTCGCGACGAGCTGCTGATCCTCGCCGCCCGGCTGGGCAGCGACGTCTCGTTCCCGGTCGTGGGGGGTACCGCGCTGGCCACCGGCCGGGGCGAGGTGCTGGCGCCGGTGCTGACCACCGGCGAGTTCCATTGGGTGTTCGCGGTGCAGGACTTCGGCATCTCCGCTGCGGACGCCTACCGCGAGCTGGATCGGCTGCGGGCGACGTCGCGGCCGCGGCAGGCCGGTTCGCCCGACGCGGTGCTGGACGCCCTGCGCGCCGGCGACACCGAGCGACTCGCGGCGACGCTCGCCAACGACCTGCAGGCGGCGGCGCTCTCGCTCGCGCCGCAGCTGCGCCGCACCCTCGCCGCCGGGGCCGAGCTCGGCGCGCTCGCGGGCATCGTCTCCGGCTCGGGTCCCACCTGCGCCTTCCTGGTCGCCGACCGCGATGCCGCCACCCGGCTCGCCGCCGCGCTGGCCGGAGAAGGCGTCTGCCGTACCACTCGAGCCGCGAGCGGCCCGGTGCCCGGGGCGCGCGTCGTACGCTGATGTCCGTGAAGATCGGCTTGCACATCGCGGATTTCACCTGGCCGGGCGGTCCGCCGACCCTGGCCGCAGACCTGCGACGGGTCGTCGTCGCCGCCGAGGAGGCGGGTTTCAGCCGGGTCAGCGTCATGGACCACGTCTGGCAGATCGGCGTCAACGGGCCGCCAGAGCACGAGATGCTCGAGGCGTACACGACGCTCGGCTACCTCGCGGCGTGCACCTCACGGGTCGAGCTGGTGTCGTGGGTCACCGCGGTGGTGTACCGCGAACCGGGACTGCTCGCCAAGCTGGTGAGCACCCTCGACGTCCTCTCCGAGGGACGCGCGTGGCTCGGCATCGGTGCGGCCTGGAACGAGGAGGAAGCACGCGGCTTGGGCCTGCTGTTCCCGCCGACCGCGGAGCGGTTCGAGCGGCTAGAGGAGGCGCTGCAGATCTGCCTGCAGATGTGGGACGAGAGCGAGGCGCCGTTCCGGGGCAAGCACTACACGTTGGCACGGACGCTCAACCGCCCGCAGCCGTTGCGCCGGCCGCACCCGCCGATCCTGATCGGCGGCGGTGGCGAGCGCAAGACGCTCCGGCTGGTCGCGCAGTACGCCCAGGCGTGCAACCTGTTCGCCGGCGCCGACCTGCCCCGCAAGCTCGACGTGCTCCGTGAGCACTGCGCGGCCGTGGGCCGCGACTACGACGAGATCGAGAAGACGGTCCTGATGCCCTTCGACATCGGTGCGAACGGCGAGCGCGCCGATGCGCTGCTCGAGCAGCTGCGATCGCTCGCCGATCTTGGCATCGCGCACGCGCACGGCAAGATCGCGAATGTTGCAAGCATCAGGCCGCTGCAGCTCTTCGGCGAGCGGGTCGTCCCGGTTGCCGCGACACTGCAGGCCCGTCGCGGCTGAGCCGGCTCGCGCAGTCCCCGACACCGCGGCAGGTCACCCGAAGCGGCCGCAGATGTAGTCCTCGGTGCGTTGATCGGACGGGTTGGAGAAGATCATCTCCGTGTCGTCCATCTCCACGAGCTGGCCGGGCTTGCCGACTCCGGCGAGGTTGAAGAACGCCGTGCGGTCCGACACACGCGCGGCCTGTTGCATGTTGTGGGTGACGATCACGATCGTGTAGGCCTCCTTCAGGGTCTGGATGAGGTCCTCGATCGCCAGGGTGGAGCTGGGATCCAGCGCCGAGCACGGCTCGTCCATGAGCAGCACCTGCGGTTGCACGGCGAGCGCGCGAGCGATGCAGAGTCGCTGCTGCTGGCCACCGGAGAGGCTGGCGCCGGGCTTGGTCAGCCGGTCCTTCACCTCGACCCACAGGTTGGCGGCGCGCAGCGACTTCTCCACGACGTCGTCGAGATCTGCGCGCCGGGAGCGGCGGGCCTGCAGCTTCACGCCCGCGGCGACGTTGTCGTAGACGGACATGGTGGGGAACGGGTTGGGTCGCTGGAAGACCATCCCGATGGTGCGCCGGACGTCGACCGGGTCGATTGATCGGCCGTAGATGTCCTCCCCGTCGAGGCGGACCGCTCCGTCGACGCGCGCCCCGGGAACGACCTCGTGCATCCGGTTGAGCGTGCGCAGGACCGTGGACTTGCCGCAGCCGGAGGGCCCGATGAACGCGGTCACCGACTTGGGTTCGACGGTGAAGCTGGCGTCGGCGACGGCGAGGAACTTGCCGTAGTAGATGTTCAGGTTCGCAGCGTCCATGCGCTTGGCCATACCGGGTCCTTCAGATCAGCGGGCGCGCAGCCGAGAGCGGCGTACCAGCAGCCGGGCAATGATGTTGAGCAGCACGATGAGCAGGATCAGCGTGAGCGCGCCGGCCCAAGCTCGGTCGAGCGCGGTGGGGTTGGGCTGCCCCGCCTGGCTGAACACGAACAGCGGCAGTCCCTCCTGCGCACCGGAGAACGGGCTGCGGTTGATGGCCGGGTTGCCGAAAACGGTGAGCAGCAGCGGTGCGGTCTCGCCGGTGACCCGTGCGATCGCCAGCAGCACGCCGGTGGTGATGCCGGGCAGGGCGGTCGGCAGCACCACCCGCATGATCGTGCGCCAGCGGGCAACACCGAGGGCCAGGCTCGCCTCGCGCAACGCGTCCGGTACCAGCCACAGGACCTCCTCCGTGGTGCGGACGACGACCGGGATCATCAAGATCACCAGTGCGAGGGAGCCGGCGAAACCGGAGTAGCCCTGCTCGAGCGTGAGCACCCACAGCGCCAGGACGAACAGCCCGGCCACGATCGACGGCAGCCCGGTCATCACGTCGACGAAGGTGGAGACCAGCCGAGCGAACCGGCCGCGGGCGTACTCGGTCAGGTAGATCGACACCAGCAGGCCGACCGGAACGGCGATCAGCGTGGCGAGCCCGACCTGTTCGAGCGTGCCGAGGATGGCGTGGTACGCGCCGCCGCCGCCGTCCTGATCGGCGACGTTGCGCATCGAGTGCGTGAAGAATGTGACGTCGAAGCGCTTCAGGCCTTTCTCGAGTGTGTAGCCGAGCACGGCGACCAGCGGGGCGAGCGCCAGGATCAGCGCCGCGGTGGTGAGCGTGACCGCCAGCCGGTCGCGGGCGCGCCGACCGCCCTCGACCGCCGCGGAGATCGCGAGCTGCGCCAGCACGAAGGCCGCGGCGGCGAAGACGACGAAGTCCGCCGTGCCCTGCAGCGGGGTGAGCGCGAAGAAGACGGCGCTGAGCAGGATGCTGCCGGCCGCGATAGCGGGCACGCTGCACCGCGGCAGCCGCCGGCGCCGGACGGCGAGCTCGGTCGATGCGCAGGTGAGCGTCGTCATGCCGCTGCGGCCCGGAAGTGCTTGCGCCGCGCGACGATGGCGCGGGCGGCGAAGTTCACGACGAGCGTTATCGCGAAGAGCACGAGGCCGGACGCGATCAGCGCACCCTGCCCGATCTTGCCCGCGTCGCCGTAGGTGTTGGCGATGTTCGCCGCGATCGTGTTCCCGCCGGGGGTTAGCAGGTGCCAACTGATCTCGTAGTTTGCGGACAACACCAGCGCGACCGCGATCGTCTCGCCGACCGCCCGGCCGAATCCGAGTACCACCGCACTGATCACGCCGGCTCTGCCGCAGGGCAACACCGCCAGCCGGATGACCTCCCATTTCGTCGCACCGAGTGCCCACGCGGCTTCGATGTGGTCGCTGGGCGTCTGGCTGAACACCTCGCGGGAGACCGCGGCGATGATCGGCAGGATCATGATCGCCAGCACGACGGATGCCGTGAACAGCGACCTTCCGAAGATGCCCTGTGCCGAGAAGATCGGGATCCAACCGAAGTAGCGCGCCAGCCAGCGGCTCAGCGGCGTGATCGCCGGCACCAGGTAGATCAGCCCCCACAGCCCGTACACGACGCTCGGAACCGCGGCCAGCAGGTCGACCAGGTAGCCGACCGGGCGAGCTAGCCGCGGCGGCGCGTACTGGGTGAGCGAAAGGGCCACGCCAACGCCCACGGGCACCGCCATGAGCACGGCCAGGACCGAGCTCACCAGCGTTCCGTACGTCAGCGCGGCGATGCCGAACGCCGGCGGGCTGTTGTCAGGGAACCATTCCTGGGTGGTCCAGAAGCTCACGCTGTTCGCCTGCAGCGCCGGAACGGCCCGCCGCACCAGGAACGCCGCGATGGCCACCAGCGCCAGGAGGAGCAGCCCGGCCGCGCCGAACGCCACGCGGCGCAAGACTCGATCGCCGAGACGTTCACCTACCTTGCCGGTACGGATCCTCGACGGCGGAAGTACCGGTGCCGGCTGCACATCGGCCGCGGCCAGTTGCTCCAGCACCTGCCCGCCGCCGGTCGAGGCTGCCTCGCCTCGTTGCTGAACGTCGACTGCCATCTCGTGTCCCCGATTCCGCAACGTGTGCCGTCAGGACAGTGCAGCGACGGCCGCCTGCACCTTCTGCTGGATGTTCGGTGGCAGGGTCACGTAGTTGTTCTCGCCGAGCAGCGCCTGGCCGGGTCCGGCGAGGTAACCGAGGAATGCCTTGAGCAGCAGCAGTTTGTCTGCCTTGTTGCCGGACTGGCAGGCGATCTGGTACGTGACCAGCACCGCCGGGTACGCCGTCGGGTCCGGATTGGCGTAGTCGAAGCTCAGCGCGAGATCGCCGTTCGTTGCGCTGACCGTCGCCTTGGCGAGGAAGTTCACGACGTTGGCGGTCGTCAACTCGACGAACTTTCCCTGCGCGTTGCCGACCTTCGCGAACGGGATGTCGCTGTTCACCGCGTAGGAAAGTTCCAGGTAGCCGACTGCGCCGATAGTCGATTTCACACCCTGCGCGATGCCCGCCGTGCCCTTCGAGCCCTGCCCACCCGGCGCCTTCCACGCCTTGTCGTGGCCGTAGGTCCAGGCGCTGCCGGCGTCATGCTGCAGGTAGTTGGTGAAGTTGAAGGTGGTCCCCGAGCCGTCAGAGCGGTGGAACGTCTGAATGCCGGTGGACGGCAGGTTCACGCCCGGGTTGTCGGCCTTGATGGCCGGGTCGTTCCACTTGCTGATCTGCCCAGAGAAGATCTTCGCCAGCGTGGTCGCGGCGAGCCGCAGACTCGTCACGCCCGGCAGGTTGTAGCCGACCGCGATCGGGCCGGGCACCATCGGCAGGTCGATCGCCTGGTGGCCGGTGCCGCACCGCTTGTCCGCGTCGGTCTTCTGCGCCGCCGACAGCGGGAAGTCCGACCCGGCGAAGTCCGTTGTCCCGGCGGTGAAGTCGGTGACTCCCTTGCCCGATCCCCCGCCCTGGTAGTTGATCGTTGCGTCCTTGCACGCCTGCTGGAACTGCTTGGTCCATGCCGACATGGCATTGGCCTGAGCTGTCGACCCGGAGGCGACCAACGACCCCGTGGCGCAGTCGACTCCACCCGACGCAGGGCCGGCCCCGCCGCCCGATTCGGCTGCTGCGGGCGTCGCGGCTCCGCCGTCAGCGTTGTTGTCCGATCCACATGCCGTCAGCACAAGGGCGCCGGTCGCGACTGCTGCCGCGGCCCCGATGAGGCGTGAACGCCGCACTAGCCACCATTCCTTAACAATCGAATTCGAGGACATGCCGAACGCTAGGAGTCCCATCCCACCGGCAGCCCACATGAAGATGAACAGCGGGCGAACAGCCCGACACCGGCGATTGCCTGCCTCTCCCGGACGTCGCCGCGGGTCGGTACGGTGCTGTCATCGACAGAGACGGTTCGCGCGAGATGACGGACGACGGCCGATGACCGAGCAGTGGCGGGAACGCGAGAGCAAGTTCGACGTGCCCGCCGGGTGGGTGATGCCCGATCTCGACGAGCTGCTGCCCGCCGGCGACCGGGTCGAGGAAGGCCGGGTGCGGCTGTCGAACACGTACTTCGACAGCGCCGACCACGACCTGCTGCGCGCCGGCGTCACGCTGCGCCGGCGGGAGGGCGATACCGACACCGGCTGGCAGCTCAAGCTACCGGCCGGCGACGCGCGCAACGAGGTCCGCCTGCCACTGCAACCGGGTGGCGTGCCGAAGCCGCTGCGGGACCTTGTCGTCGGACTGCGGCTCGGTGCCCCGCTGCGTCGGGTGGCCGAAGTGCAGACGCTGCGCACGATACGACGGGTGGTGGGCGAGAATGCCGGCGTCCTCGCCGAGATCACGGACGACGCCGTGCATGCGGCCGCCGTCGGAACAGCTGCGACCGTCAGCGAGTGGCGCGAGGTAGAGGTCGAACTGGTCGACGCGGACGAGGACTTCCTGGGTCGCGCGTCGGAGGTGCTGGTGCGCTCCGGCGCGTCACCGGCCGAGGCGTCATCGAAGCTGATGCGCGCGCTCGGGGCGCCACCTGCTCGGCAGACCACTCGGCCGGGGACCGTGTCCGCGACGGTGCAGTGCTATCTCGACGCGCAGTACGACGCGTTGCTGGCCGGGGACCTGGCCGTGCGTCAAGGTGAGGACCGCATCCACAAGACGCGCGTCGCGACCCGCCGCTGGCGCAGCGTCATCCGGGTGTTCGACGTCTTTCCCGCCGAGCGGGCAGCGGCCCTGGACGCCGAGCTGGCCTGGTACGCGGCCCTGCTCGGCGAGGTCCGCGACCGGCGGGTGCTGCACGCGCACCTGCGCGAGCAGATCGCCGCCCTTCCGGAGCAGGCCGTGCTCGGTCCGGTCGCGGCTCGCATCGACAACGAGATCGGCGGCGAGGAGCAGCAGGCCCAGGCGCGGCTCGAACGGGCCCTGCGCGGCCGCCGATACCTGGCTCTGCTGGCGGAACTACGTGCCTGGCACGACGCACCGTCCTACACCGAACGTGGCGATCAGCCGTCCAAGCAGGTGGCGGCCTACCTGACGAGCGCGCAACGGAAGTTGCGCAGGCGGCTCGAGGCGGCCGTGAAGTCCGGCGATGAGGTCGCACTGCATCGCGCTCGCAAGGCCGCCAAGCGAGCGCGCTACACCGCGGAGCTGGCCGAGCCGGTCCTCGGCTCGGCGGCGAGCAAACTCGTCAAGCGGGACACGAAGCTGCAGGACATCCTCGGTGCGCATCAGGACAGCGTCGTTGCCGCGGACTTCCTGCACCGGCTGGGGGCCAAGGCCGGCACGGTCCCCGGCGAGAACGGGTACACCTACGGAATCCTCTGGGCGCTCGAGCAGGACCGGCGCCGGCGCAACCGCGAGCAGGCGTCTCGGGCGAAGCCCTGAACGGCCGACGCTCCGCGCGTCATCCGCCGATGGCGCGCGTCAGGTCGGCGAACGCAGACCGCACTTGGTCGGGGCGGTCCAGCCAGGGAAAGTGCCCGCCGCCGGCGATGGTGCGCCGGATGACATTGGTGCCTGCAAACCGCGGCTCCTCCCACAGCTCTTGGCAGATCACCCGGTCGGCGGAGCCGGCGCAGATCAGGGTCGGCAGCCGGGCGGGCCACCAGCGGCACCGGTAGGTCTCGTCGAAGTGCGTCGCCGACCAGGCGACCGCGTCCGGGTTGTACGGCAGCCGGGCGAGCATCCGGGCGCCGGCCGGCAGAGTTTCGGGCGGGAAGTTCCACGCCGCCGACGCGACGACGAGTTCGCGCAGGTTCTCGGCGGTCGGCTCGGCCGCGAACCGACCGGCCGCAGAGGCAACCCCGGGCAGCGGGCTGTGGTCGGCCATGGCTGCGAACGCGGTGCGCCACCCGGCGTGCGGTGCGGTGCTGATCAGGGCCAGACCACGAAGCTTCCACTCCAGCGCGGGTACCGACAACAGATACATCCCGCCGGTCGAGTGACCCACGAACACCGCCGGCTGCAGCGCCTGCGCGGCCTCCAGCAGCACGGCGGGCCAGTTTGCGTATGGGTCGTCGCCGGCACCCGGCGGGTGGGTGTTGGACCCGTCTCCGGGCAGGTCGACCAGCCAGGTCGTGCCGGGCACCGCGATCGCGTCGGCAAGTTCGCGCAGGCTCTGCGAACCCAGGCCCGGGCCGCCCGGCAGCAGCAGCCAGTGCAGCCGACCCGGCCGCCGCACGTGGACGCGCAGCCGCACGCCCGATGGGGTGAAGACCTCATCGTGCATCGACCGCCTCCGCTGCTCCGGTCCGCGCATCGGATCTTTGTTCGGCGCGAGCGATAACCTTTTCCGGGGCCAGCCGTGAGCGCAAGACCCCGTCCTATGGACGACGACGACGACAAGGAGCCGGACCGCGACTGGCCAGCGCACCCCGAAGGTCCACCGGGATACTGTTGAGACACCGACGGTTCTGCCGGCTACCTCGGCAGCCGCGGCCCGGGAGTCGTCATGAGCACCTCGAGCACCCTGCTTCGCACCACCGCGTCGTCGGACGTGCTAGATGCGATCGGCGACACACCACTCGTTCGCGTCGACGATGTGTGGGTGAAGCTGGAGTTCCTCAACCCCTCCGGTTCGATCAAGGCGCGGATCGCAAAGTACATGATCGAGAAGGCGGAGCAGGCCGGGCTGCTTCGCCCGGGGGACACCATTGTCGAGGCATCCAGCGGCAACACTGGTAACGCGATGGCGATGGTTGCCGCCGTGAAGGGCTACCGGATGCTCATCGTCATGCCGAACGGGATGAGCCCGGAAAGATCTGCGATCTCGCGGGCATACGGCGCGCAGGTCATGGCGCTCGGCGACTTCCACGTCAACGACGCGCTCGCGAAGGCCCGGGAACTCGGCGAGCAGCCGGGCTACTACGCGCCCCGACAATTCGACAACGAATGGAACGTCGAGGAGAACCGCACGGTGCTTGGCCCGGAGATACTCGCCCAGCTGCCGGGCGGGATCCAGCCCGATGCGGTGGTCGGCGGGGTCGGCACAGGCGGCACGATCGTCGGGGTCGGGCAGGCGTTCCGTCAGGTCAACCCGGGCTGCCGCGTCGTCGCGGTGGAGCCGAACGAATCCTGCACGCTCATGTGCGGCGAGGTCGGCCGGCACCTCATCGAGGGTATCGGCGACGGCTTCGTCCCCGGCATCATCGCGAGCCACCGCGCAGACATCGACGAATTCGTCCCCGTCGACAGCGACGAGGCGATCGCCGAGATGCGCCGCCTCGCCCGCAAATTTGGCCTGCTGGTCGGTCCCAGTTCCGGCGCGCACCTGATCGCCGCCAGACGGCTACGAGAGCAACACCCGGACGCCGAGCATGTCGTCACTTTCTTCTGCGACGAAGGCGAGAAGTACCTCACCGACTACTACCTTTGAACGACCGGTACCTTTGAACGACCGGCATGCATCGTCAGCCGAACAACGCGCCGCTAACCCCAAGATCACGCTCGACCGCGCGCTGATACTTCCCGGGCCCCCGGTGCGGAAGGGCGTGAGCTTGATGATGTCGTAGCGCTGGCGGAGTCGGATGATCGCCTGCTGATCGGGTCGCCCGCCGCTGCGCAGCAGTTCCGCTAGCTCCCGGAAGTAGTTCTCGTGACCGTCCGGCCGGTCCTTTGTCGCGACCGGGCTGTGGCCGTGCTGCCCGTTTCGTACCGAGGCCGTCGCGCATCTCGCGGCCAGCGTGGAGACGCAGCGTCCTTGCGGTGACCCGGAACGCGGCCAGGCCACCCAGCTCTTGGGGCCTGCCAAATTCAGCCCCTAACAGCAGACTGGTGCGTCGTCGTCCAGCAGGCGGGCCGCAGTGCGATGCTCGATAACAACGACGCCACTCTTCAACTTAATGTAGTCGAAGAACATGCTGACCGTCGAGTCGCTGTGCAGGGACGTCACGTCGCCGTCCTCGGCGGCGACCGCGATCCGCGCATCGCTCGCCGGAGCGCAGACCACCGTTTCAATGCGGCCCGACCGCGGTAGCGCGATAACTCCCGTCCCGTCGCCCTCACGCAGGCGATCGAACACGTAACTCATCCGATCGTCAGGCAATACCACGACGATAGAGGTGTTGTTGCGGTCACCGGTCGCGTCGGCGACCTCGTTGAGGAAGTCGACGCTCCGGAGTCGCCGCGCCACCGCGGGAAGGAGCTTCGCCCGCGCGCTTGCTCGCTCGTCCACGATCCGCCCTCCGTTCGTTCTCGCCCCAATGGTCTGTTACCCGCTTAACCGCATAATCAAGTGCAGACTCTAGATCGCTGTAACTGTTGATCGGGCGGATCGTTACCTCTTCGATCTCTACCTCGTCGCGATCGTAGTAGTGCGCGTGAAGCCCCTTGCCATGGCAGGTGTCGAAGGTCGCGACCCGCCGCCACTTGCCGTCGACCCGCCGCATCTGGACGACTGCCCACTCCGTTAGCCGCTGGCGCTCGTCGTGGGCGAGGCGCTGAATCATCAGGGCGTCGTCGCTGATCGAGAAGTGCTGTTCGTAGGACTCGCCGTCGGGCGGCAGCTCTGGACCCCAGCAGTCGGCTGACGACATAGCCGGACTCATGTCGACCAATCGTCGACTTCCGGCCTTCCGGTTGAGGGGCACTTACTGATTGTAGGTGCGCGGCGCGTCAGATCCGTGTCCTCGCTTCGGAGCGTGTCGTGCGTCCTGCTGGCTCACAGACGCGGTGGGAACGCCTCGCCCCGGGGACCGCGTGGCAGGACACCGGTCACGTGTTCATCGCCCGAGCTCCGCCGACCACCCCCCCTCCACGTCTCCGCCCGGCCGGTCTGCCGTTACCGCATCATCGGACGGTGAGACGCCGATCTTGCCAGCCACCCCGGCTGGCGATCTTGCACATTCCCCGACACTTTCAAATTCTTCGTGTCGACGCAGGGACTCGAACGCCCAACCGCTCGATTACAAGTCAAGGGCCGCCGGTTCACCGGGTCTCGCAGCGTCTCATGATGCGCGGATTCCCAGGCCTTCATCCCTTGTCGTGTCTCCTCGCGTCGCGCACAGTCCAGGGGCGATGTGACACTGGCGTGACACTCGCCCATCGCCTGGAGGGAAGCCGATGAGCATGTTGACCACCGCTGACGCGCCGCTCGTCTGCCCGCCGTGGTGCAATCCGGCGGAGCACTCGCAAGACCCCGACCCAGGCCACGACGGATCGAACCCCACCGCACGGCAGGTCATCCACCAGTCCGCCCACCAGTGGATCCCGAACACCGCCGTCGAGGCGTGCCTCGACCAAGCCTGCTGCCGCGGCTATCCCGACCCGCAGTTCAACCGCGCCGGCCCGGTCGCGGAGTACGCCTACTCGCCGGAGGATCCGCTCACCCCGGCGCAGGCCGGTCAGTTCGCCGCCGTGCTGGTCGACCTGGCCGACCTCGCACAACGATGACCGACGCCGCCAGCCTCACGCTGGCTGCCGCTGGCGCCGCCACCGGTCTGGTGGCTCTCGGAGCGCAGACCTGGCAGTTCCGCCTGTCCGGGCCGCGGATCAAGGTGAGCATGGCCCAGGCGCTGACGACAGCGGACGGGCACTGGCACCTGAGCCTGGACGTCACAAACATTGGCCGGATGCCGGTCACCGTGTTGGACGTCGGCATTATCGTCGAGGTCGGCAGCGAAAAGAAGACTACGTCCCTGGCCGTGCTCGGCCCGGCAATGTGGGTCGGCCCCGGGTTACCCCTTCGGCTGATCGACGCGGAGTCCGCCACGTTCCTCGCCGAGCCATCCGTGGTCGCGCTCGGGCTTCGGCGCGAGAACGCTCGGCAAGACGCCAAGGGCTACGCCCGCTTAGCAACCGGCCAGCGGATTGTGTCGCGCAACCGAATCGACGTGCTGAATCTGGCCCAGATCGCCGAAGCCGACCGGCACCCAAGAGGAAGAGGGCCACGAGGATGACCGCCGACATCGTGTACGTACTAGGGGAGGTTTGATGTTCACCCCGGAGGGAGTTGCGGCGCAGTCTAGCCTCAACGATGACGGCATGCGCATGCTCGAGGGGCACATGGCCGGCGCGCTCGACAACGGCGGCACCATGGATTGCGGACTGTTCCCTCAGCCGGTCTGCGACTCGCTCGACGCGCTCGCCGACGCGGACCCGAACGCAACCGACGCCCACGCCCGGGCGGTGTGCGACCTCGCCGCGTCGCTGTGCGCCAACCCCGAGCCGCGATACGGATGCGACCCGATCGCCGAGTCCCTCTTCCGGCCGCGCGAACGATGAGCGGCGTACCGGGCTTGTCCAAGACGAAAGTCGATGATGCGGGCAGGCGGTTACGTAAGTGGGTTCAGCGCAGCCAGGCGCCCGACTACGACCCTAGCGAGGACTTCGCGATCCTCTCGAGGTGGCGGGCGCAGTTCGAGGCACCGATGCAGGCCACCGCCGTCGGACTGCGAGCCACGGTCAGCCGCTGCTTCCCTCGACAGCCGGTGAGGGTCAACCGCCGGTTCAAACGGGAGGTGCAGATCATCCACAAACTGGTCGCCCGCCCAAGCATGCGGCTCAGCCAGATGGAAGACGTCGCCGGCTGCCGGGCCGTGCTGGACTCGCTCGAGCAGGTCCGCACTGTGCAAGCCGCGCTCACCGGCGCCCGCAAGATGGAAATAGCCGGCGTCGATGATTACGTCGCCAATCCCCAGCCGACCGGATACCGGGCCGTCCACGTGCACGGCGTCCGGGACGGGATCCGCGTCGAGATCCAGCTGCGCACCGGCCGCGAGCATGCCTGGGCGGAGCTCGTCGAGGACTGGGACCAAACGTTCGGGTTCGACCTCAAGCACGGCCGCGGTCCGGAGCCGGTGCCGAGATACTTTCAGCTGCTCGGCGCTATGTATGGCATGCTCGACAAGGGACAGCAGATCCCGCTGGACGTCCAGCTAGGAATGGCGGAGCTGCGGGAAGATTTGCGCAGGGATATGCCGGTGTTCGTCAAGTTCGGAGGCGGTGTTACGGGTGGCGAGTGATCGCTTCTACCTGATCGTCCGCGACCGTGTCAGCGGCCAGACCGAGCACACGGAGTTCGAGGACGCACAGGCCGCGGTCGACGCCTACGCCGCCGCCGAGGCCGAGCACCGCGCGCAGACCTTCGCCGACGATCCGCAGCTGGAGATAGTCCTAATTGCCGGCGAATCGCTCCACGCGGTCCGCGCGATGTACCCGCACTACTTTGCGCCCGGGAATCGTGAGACTCGCCAGAAGGAACTTCTCGACGCACTATGAGAACGCGGCGACCCCACCGTACGTCAGAAACGCGCTCTCTGTGGGACGTCGGCATCCTCCCCATCCGCTGCCCGTACTTGAACCGCGGCACCGGTTCGAGCAAGTACACCCACGACCCGCCGCGCCGCGGCGCGCCGCTGAGCTGCGGAGCCAACTCACATCCCCGGAAGCGCGGGCCTTCGTCAGAGCCGACGCGGGGACTCGAACCCCGAACCGCCCGATTACAAGTCGGGTGCGCTGCCAGTTGCGCCACGCCGGCGAGCGCCGGATGAGCCGGCGACTCCGGCAATCGTAGAGCCGGCTGGTTGACTGCGAGGCATGCCGCAGCTCGTCGCCCCGACGACTGTCGTCCACGCATCGTTCCTGGCGGCGATGCGCGAGTTCCACGATGAGGGGCGCGGCGACCCGGACGACGACACGATGATCGGCCGGGAGATCCGCGGCTACGGCACTACCTGGGCCGCACCGGACATCTTCGCCCGATACGTCGGCGAGCTGCGGGCGGACGCGCTCGAGGACACCGCGCGTCCTGACGGCTTCGTACCCTGCACGATGCTGTGGTGGGTGGACGGCGAGGCCTACCTGGGCCGGCTCGCCATCAGGCATCGGCTGACGCCCAGGCTGCTCGAACTCGGCGGGCACATCGGCTACGACGTCCGCCCGAGCGCACGCCGCCGCGGCCACGCCACCGCCATGCTCCGCGCGGCGCGCCCGATCGCCCGGGGACTCGGCATCGACCGGGCGCTGGTCACGTGCGACACCACGAACATCGCCTCGCGGAGGGTCATCGAGGCGAACGGCGGCGTCTTCGAGGACGTGCGCGGCGGCAAGCTGCGCTACTGGGTGCCGACGGGTGGTAGTTGACACGCGGGCACTGCGCCGTGTCCAATGTCGGCACCCGACCGCTATGCCGGTCGGCGGGTGCCGCCTTGACTCGGTGGGGCGGATCAACACCGGCCGATCGGAAATCCGTGAGGTGCCCACCGTGTCGCCCAGCCAGCGGCCCGAGGCACCCGTACCCGGCGCGGTCACCCACACCGAAGAGGGAGTACCTCATGGCCGACGTGCAGTACATCGATGCCACCCGCCTCTACCCGGGTAATCCGATTCCGGCGGTGAATGCGCTGAATCTGGACATCGCCGATGGCGAGTTCATGGTGCTGGTGGGCCCGTCCGGGTCCGGCAAGTCGACCGCGCTGCGGATGCTCGCCGGGCTCGAGGACGTCGACGGCGGCGAGATCCACATCGGCGGCAAGGACGTCTCGCAGAAGCCGCCGAAGGACCGCGACATCGCGATGGTCTTCCAGAACTACGCGCTCTACCCGCACATGTCGGTGGCCGAGAACATGGGCTTCGCGCTCAAGCTCAAGGGCGTGAACAAGTCCGAGCGCGAGCAGAAGGTCCGCGAGGCGGCCAAGATGCTCGATCTGGCGCCCTACCTGGACCGCAAGCCCAAGGCGCTCTCCGGTGGCCAGCGGCAGCGGGTCGCGATGGGCCGGGCGATCGTGCGCGAGCCGAGCGTGTTCTTGATGGACGAGCCGCTGTCCAACCTCGACGCCAAGCTGCGGGTGGAGACCCGCGCCAACATCGCCGCGCTGCAGGCCCGGCTGGGCACCACCACCATCTACGTCACCCACGACCAGGTCGAGGCGATGACCATGGGCCACCGGGTGGCGCTGCTCAAAGACGGCTACCTGCAACAGGTCGACACCCCGCGCCACCTCTACGACCGCCCGACCAACGCCTTCGTCGCCGGATTCATCGGCTCACCGGCGATGAACCTGCGCACCGCCGAGCTGGTCTCCGGCGGCGCCCGGCTGGGCAACGTCGTGGTCCCGCTGCAGGCCGAGACCGCGCAAGCCGCGGCCAAGGCCAACCTGAGCCAGATCACCCTCGGGGTGCGCCCGGAGTCCTTCCACGTCGCCGGCACCGACGGCACCGGCCTGACCCTGCACGTCAACCTGGTCGAAGAGCTCGGCGCCGACGCCTACGTCTACGGCACCCTGCCGCAAGACGACGAGGTCAACGACAAGCAGTACATCATCCGCTTCGACGGCCGGGTGCCGCCGCGCATCGGCGACACCATCAACGTCGAAGTCCGCCCCGGCGAGGAGCACGCCTTCCACCCCGAAACCGGCGAACGCCTCGGCTAACCTCCCCCGGCGCCGCGGCGCCGGCGGGCGACCTCGGCCAATGCCACGGCTGCGGCGACGGATGCGTTGAGCGACTCCGCCGCCGCGGCCATCGGGATCGACACGGTGAGGTCGCACGTCGCGCCGACCAGCCGGGACAGCCCACGACCCTCCGAGCCGACCACGACGACGATCGGGTCGGCAGCCGACTCGAGATCGTCCAGCGACACCGAGCCGTCGGCGTCCAGGCCGACGACGAACAGCCCGGCGCGCTGGCAGTCCTTCAGCGCGCGCACCAGGTTGGTGACGCGCGCGACGGGGATGCGGGCAGCCGTGCCGGCCGAAGTACGCCAGGCGGCCGCCGTGACGCCGGCGGCACGCCGCTCCGGCACGACCACGCCGTGGGCGCCGAAGGCGACCGCCGACCGGATCACCGCCCCGAGGTTGCGCGGGTCGGTGACGCCGTCGAGCGCCACGAGCAGCGGCGCGGTGGTGGCCTCGCCGGCCGCGGCCAGCAGGTCCGGTACCTCCGCATAGCGGAACGGCCGCACCTGCAGCGCGACCCCCTGGTGCGCCAGCCCGCCGGTCATCCGGTCCAGCTCGCCGCGGCCGACCTCCAGCAGCGCCACCCCGCGGTTGCCGGCCATCCGCACCGCCTCGGTGACCCGCTCGTCGGCGTCGATGCCGAGCGCGACGTACAGCGTGCTCGCCGGCACCTTGGCCCGCAGCGCCTCGACGACCGGATTGCGCCCGACGAGCAGCTCCGGTGAGTCGGCGCCGCCGCGTGCCCATCCCTTCTCCCGCCGCGCGGCCGCCGCGGGCCGCCGTGCCGCCGGGTGGCCGGTGCGCTCCTCGGCGCGCGGAGTCGGCCCCTTGCCGCGCAACGCCTGCCGGCCCTGCCCGCCGGACCCGACCAGCGGCCCCTTCTTCGACTTGCGCACCGCCCCGCGGCGGGCCGAGTTGCCGGCCATCACCGGTCCTTGAGGGTCCAGCGCGGGCCGTGCGGGGTGTCTTCCACCTGCACGCCCGCCGCGCCGAGCTGGTCGCGGATCGCGTCCGCGGCGGCGTAGTCCTTGCGGGTGCGGGCCGCTTCGCGCTGGTCGAGGGCGACGCGGACCAGGTCGTCGACGGTCGAGCTGAGGTCCGCAGCCGACGTGTCGGCCCAGTCACGCGGATTGATGCCGAGCACCGATGTCATGGCGAGCACGAGGCCAAGGTTGCGCTTGAGCCTCTGGGCGTCGTCGGCATGGTACTGACTAGCCGGTGCCCAGCTGTCGACGAATACGTTCGACGCGCGAACTAGAGCGTGTACGTAAGCGAGCGCCTTGGGAACTCCCAGATCATCATCCATGGCCTGCGCAAATGGCGCAGGGAGCTCGGCTCCGGGTGGGGTAGGACCCAACAATTCCGTCGCACGGTGCACAAAACCTTCGATGCGCCGGTAGGCCACCGCGGCCTCGTCCAGCGCCTCCGGCGAGTACTCCATCACCGAGCGGTAGTGCGCGGCGCCGAGGTAGTAGCGGACCTCGGCCGGCCGCCAGTGCTTGACGATCTCGGTCACCGCCAGGGTGTTCCCCACCGACTTGGACATCTTGGCGCCGCTCAGGTTGAGCAGCCCGCTGTGCATCCAGTAGCGCGCGAAGCCGTCGCCGGCGCCGCTGGACTGGGCCAGCTCGTTCTCGTGGTGCGGGAAGACGAGATCCAGCCCGCCGCCGTGGATGTCGAACGTCGGGCCCAGGTACTTCGTTGCCATCGCCGAGCACTCCAGATGCCAGCCCGGCCGGCCAGGTCCCCACGGCGTGGGCCACGCCGCGGTCTCCGGCTCGTCGGGCTTGTGCCCTTTCCACAGCGCGAAGTCACGCGGGTCGCGCTTGTGCGCGTCACCGGCGCTATCGCCGGCCGGTTGCATCTCGTCGATCCGCTGTCCGGATAGCGAGCCGTAGGACGGCAGCGCCGCCACGTCGAAGAACACGTCACCGCCCGACTCGTAGGCCAGCCCCTTGTCCATCAGCCGGGCGATCAGCTCGATCATCTCGGTAATGTGTCCGGTCGCCCGAGGCTCGTAGGTGGGCGGCAGGCAACCGAGCGCGGATTCCGCCGCCCGGATCTCCCGTTCGTTGCGGTAGGCCAGCGCCCACCACGGCTCGCCGGTCTCCCGCGCGTTGATCAGAATCTTGTCGTCGATGTCGGTGACGTTGCGGACGAGGGTGACCTGGTAGCCGCTGCGTTCCAGCCAGCGGCGGAGGATGTCAGTGGTGACCCAGTTGCGGACGTGCCCGATGTGCGGCGGCCCTTGCACGGTGAGGCCGCACAGGTAGATCGACGCCTTGCCGGCATGCAGCGGCTGGAACGGCCGCAGCGACCGGCTCGCGGTGTCGTACAGGTGCAGCGCCACCGCGCCATCCTAATGAGCGCCGTGACCGCGGACGTGAGACCGAGTCGATCACGTTTTCCCCGCGGGTGCCCGGTCGACGCGCCCCCAACCGGATCTTGGCGGGGAAAAGGTGATCAACTCCGGGCGGATAGTGTCGCGGCCGTGACGCATCCGCCGCTTCGTCCCGAGTCCGCCGTCGTAGCCAGCGGCCGCCTGTCCGCCGCGCCGGGCGCCCCGCTCAACCAGTCGATCGTGCTCAGCGCAACGTTCCGGCACGCGCCGGAGGGCAACCACTATCTGCGCAGCGAGGGCAGCGAGACTATTCGCGCGTTCGAACAGGCGATCGGCGACCTGGAGGGCGGCCACGCCGTCGCCTTCAGCAGCGGCATGGCCGCGGTAGCGGCGATCGCCGAAGGACGTCCGGCCGGCACGGTCGCGGTCATCCCTGACGCCGCCTACAACGGATCGCTCGCCCTCTTCGACGAGCAGCAACGGCTCGGCCGGATGGCGGTGCGCCCGGTCGACGTCACCGACACGGCCGCCGTGCGCGACGCGCTTCCCGGCGCGGACCTGCTCTGGCTGGAGACCGTGACCAATCCCCTGATGGGGGTCGCCGACCTACCGGAGCTGATCGGCGCCGCGCACGACGCGGACGTATTGACCTGCGTGGACGCGACGTTCTCCACCCCGCTGCTGATCCGGCCGCTCGAGCACGGCGCGGACGTGGTCATGCACTCGGCGACGAAGTACCTGTCCGGGCACTCCGACCTGCTGATGGGCGTACTCGTCACCCCATCCGTCGAGCGCGCCGGTGAGCTGCGCCAGCGTCGCGAGCTCACCGGCGCCGTCCCCGGCGCGCTCGAGTGCTACCTCGCGCTGCGCGGGCTGCGCACGCTCGCGGTACGGATGCAACGAGCGCAGGCCAACGCCGGCGAGCTCGCGCGCCGGCTGGCGGAGCACCCGCATGTCACCCGGGTCCGCTACCCCGGCTTGCCGGACGACCCGTTCCACGAGCGGGCGACCCGGCTGCACGCCGGCTACGGCGCGATGCTGTCGTTCGAGGTCGCGGGGAGCGCCGAAGACGCCGAGCAAGTCTGCGTATCGGTTCGCCTCATCAACCACGCCACGAGCCTCGGCGGCGTCGAGTCGCTGATCGAGCGTCGCGCGCGCTACGCCATCGACGCCGCGCACGGCACGCCGCCGACCCTGCTTCGGCTCTCGGTCGGCATCGAGCACGTCGAGGATCTCTGGGCCGATCTCGAGCAGGCGCTCCGGTAGGTCAGCCCACGTCGACCCAATCGAGGGTCCGGGCGACGGCCTTAGTCCATTTGGCGTATCCCTCGGCTCGCCGTTCCTCGTCCCACTGCGGCAGCCAACGCTTGGACTCGCGCCACTTCGCCCGCAGCTCCGCCGGCCCGGACCAGACACCGGATGCCAGCCCAGCGGCGTACGCGGCGCCGAGCGCGGTCGTCTCGGTCAGCACCGGACGGCTCACCGGCACGCCGAGGATGTCGGCCTGCAACTGCATGCACAGCTGGTTCGCGGTGACCCCACCGTCGACCTTCAGCACGTCCAGCGCGCTTCCAGCGTCCTGCGCCATCGCCTCGGCGACGTCGCGGCTCTGGTAGCAGATCGCCTCGAGCGTGGCCCGGGCAAGATGCGCCTTGGTGTTGTACCGGGACAGCCCGACGATCACCCCGCGCGCGTCGCTGCGCCAATGCGGCGCGAACAGCCCGGAGAACGCCGGCACGAAGTACACCCCACCGCTGTCCGGAACCTGCCGGGCGAGTGCCTCGATCCCGGACGCGTCGGAGATCACGCCGAGCTGGTCACGCAGCCACTGCACCGCTGAGCCGGTGACTGCAATCGACCCCTCCAGCGCGTACACCGGCGCGGCGTCGCCGAACCGGTAGCACACCGTCGTCAGCAGCCCGTGCCGGCTGCGCACCGCCTTTTCGCCGGTGTTCAGCAGCAGGAAGTTGCCGGTGCCGTAAGTGTTCTTAGCCTCGCCGGCGGCGAAGCAGACCTGGCCCACGGTGGCCGCCTGCTGATCGCCCAGGATGCCCGTGATCGCGACGTCGGCGAGTTCGTCCGGCCGGGTGACCGTGCCGTACGCCGACGGGTCCGACGAGGGCCGGATCGCCGGCAGCATCGCACGTGGGATGCCGAACAGTGCGATCAGCTCGTCGTCCCAGTCGAGGGTGTCGAGATCCATCAGCATGGTGCGGCTGGCGTTGGTCGGATCGGTGACGTGCACGCCGCCATCCGGACCGCCGGTAAGGTTCCAGATCAGCCAGCTGTCGACGGTGCCGAAGATGGCCTCGCCGCGCTCGGCGGCGGCGCGCACGCCGTCGAGGTTCTCCAGGATCCACTGCACCTTCGCGGCCGAGAAGTAGGTCGCCGGCGGCAGCCCGGCGCGGACCCGGATCAGCTCGCCGGCGCCGGAACGCTCGAGCGCGGCGGCGATCCGGTCGGTGCGGGTGTCCTGCCAGACGATGGCGTTGTAGTAGGGACGCCCGGTGCGGCGGTCCCAGACGACGGCGGTCTCCCGCTGGTTCGTCACGCCGATCGCGGCGAGGTCGGCGGCGCGCAGCCGCGCGGAGCTCATCGCCGACCGGATGACCGTGACGCAACGTTCCCAGATCTGCGCCGGGTCGTGCTCCACCCAACCGGCGCGGGGCAGCACTTGGGTGTGCTCGAGCTGGTGGCTGCCGACGACCTCCCCGCTACCGTCGAAAATCATGAATCGGGTGCTGGACGTGCCCTGGTCCAGCGCGCCGACGAGGGATGCCGTCAACAAGTCCCCAGCTGGAACTGCGCGCGCGGCGTCCACTGACCGCTGCGCGCCCGCTCGAACAGCGTGAAACCGTTGACCCGGAACCGGGCGATGAACGTCGCCAGGCCGTCGTAGGCGAGATCCAGCGCCTCGTCGGACACGTCGTGGGCGACGGTGACGTGCGGGTGGTAGGGGAACTCGAGCTCGCGGTCGAGCGGCCCGGTGCGGATGGCCTGCTCCAGCAACTCGCAGTCCGCCACGCCCCGCGCGACTTGGATGAACACGACCGGTGAGGCGGGCCGGAAGGTCCCCGTGCCGGACAGATGCATGACGAACGGGTCGCAGGTGGCGGCCGCCTCGGTCAGGTGCAGCTCGACCTTGTCCAGCTGGTCCGCCGGGACCGGGGTCGGCGGCAGCAATGTCACGTGCGGCCAGATCAGCTCGGCCTGCGGATCGCCCACCCGGCGCCGCCACGCGGACAACACCGTGGCATGCGGCTCCGGAATCGCGATCGCGACCCCGAGGATCACCCGCCCGCTGGCCATCGGCTCACCGTACCGGCCGGCTCGCGGCATCACCCGTTTCGGTCAGGAAGCCGACCCGGTCGTAGACCGCGGCCCGGGTCAGCGAGGCGACCGCCCGCGCGTGCTCGGCGCCGCCCGCCAGGATCCGGTCCAGTTCGGCCGGATCGTCCAGCAGCTGGGCGGTCCGTTTCGCGAACGGCTCGGCGAACGCGATCACGGCATCGGCGGTGGCGGCTTTGAGCGCTCCGTATCCCTTCCCGGCGAAGTCCGCGGCGACGTCCGGCACGCCGCGGTCGGTCACCGCGGCGAGGATGGCCAGCAGGTTCGAGACTCCGGGCTTGGCCTGCGGGTCATAGCTGACCTCGGTACCGGTGTCGGTGACCGCCCGCTTGATCTTGCGGCTGAGCACGAGCGGCTCGTCGAGCAGGTTGATCGTGCCGGCGTCGCCCAGCGACTTGCTCATCTTGGCCGTCGGATCCTGCAGGTCGAGGATCTTCGCCGCGCCGGACGGGATGAACGGCTCCGGGACGGTGAACGTCTCGCCGTAGCGGGCATTGAACCGCTGGGCGAGGTTGCGGGTCAGCTCCAGGTGCTGGCGCTGGTCCTCGCCGACCGGCACCGCGTCGGCCTGGTAGACCAGGATGTCGGCTGCCTGCAGCACCGGATAGGTGAACAGCCCGACCGAGGCGCCGCCACCGCGCGCCATCTTGTCCTTGAACTGCGTCATCCGGTTGGCCTCGCCGAAGCCGGTCAGGCACTCCAGCACCCAGGACAGCTGCACGTGGTCGGGGACGTGGCTCTGCGCGAACAGCGTGCAGCGGGCCGGATCGAGACCGGCGGCCAGCAGCTGCGCGGCGGCCACCCTGGTGCGGTGGCGCAGCTCGTCCGGCGACGGCGGGTCGAGCGTGATCGCGTGTAGGTCGACCACGCAGTAGAACGCGTCGTGCGTGTCCTGCAGGGCCACCCACTGTTTGACCGCGCCGAGGTAGTTGCCTAGGTGGAAGGACGCGGCGGTCGGCTGAATGCCGGACAACACGCGAGGGCGGCCAGAGCTTGGCATGGTTCCCGATTCTGGCAGCACCGCCGCGCCGCTCAGCTAGGGGTCGGCGCCTTGTCGCCGATCCCCGGCGGCGGGCTGATCCGCACCCGCGCCGCCCGGTGCCCGTCGACCGCGGTGACCGCCAGGCGGTAGCCGTTGCACTCGACCTCGTCGCCCAGCGCGGGAAGCCGGCCCAGCGCCGACATGACGAAGCCCGCGGCGGTCTCATACGGTCCCTCCGGCACTTCCAGGCCGGTCACCTCCGCCACCTCGTCCAGGTTCTCCCGGCCGTCGATCTCCACCGCGCCGCCGACCAGCCGCCGGGTGCCGGCCTCGCTCGTGTCGTACTCGTCGCGGATGTCGCCGATGACCTCCTCGATGAGGTCCTCCAGCGTGACGATCCCGTCGGTGCCGCCGTACTCGTCCACCACGATCGCGAGGTGGTGGCCCTCGCGGCGCATCTCGGAGAGCGCGGCGAGGACGTTCTTGGAGCCCGGGAGCTGCTTAACTTCGCGGGCGAGGTCGCCGACCGTGCGGCCGCGGTCGGTACGCGCCTCGCCGAGGAACAGGTCTCGCAGATGCACGAAGCCGCGGATGTCGTCCTCGCTGCGGCCGACCACCGGGTAGCGCGAATGCGGCGACTCGCCGGTGATCTTGGCCGCTCGGCTGGCCGTCATCGACGCCTCGAGGAAGGTCACCTCGGTGCGGGGCACCATCACCTCGCTCACCGACCGCTCGCCCGCGGCGAAGACCTCGTCGATCAGCCGCCGCTCGTCCGTGCTGAGCGCCTCGTGCGCGGCGACCAAGCCGCGTAGCTCCTCTTCGCTGATCGCCTCCCGCCCGACTTTCGGGTCGCCGCCCAGCAGCCGGACCAGCACGTCGGTGCATTTCGAGATCAGCCAGATGGCCGGACGGCAGATGGTGGCGATCCGGTTCAGCGTCGGGCTGACCATCTTCGCGGTGCCCTCGGTGCGCTGCAGGGCCATCCGTTTCGGCACCAGCTCCCCGACGACGAGCGTGACGAACGAGATCAGCAGCGTTACCCCGATGAAGCCGATCACGCTCGCCGGCCCGGCCGACATCCCGGCGCGCTGCATAGCGTGTTTCGCCTGCGCGGACAGGGTGATCGCACCGAACGCGCTGGACAGCAACGAGGTGAGGGTGACCCCGATCTGCACGGTGGCGAGGAACCGGTTCGGGTCGCGGGCCAGCCGGGCGACAGCCGCGCCGCGCCGTCCGGTTTCGGCGAGGGCACGGACCTGGCCTTCCCGCAGCGACACCAGCGCGATCTCTGATGCGACGAACAGCGCCTCGACGAGGATCAGGACGACGACGATGCCGATGTTGAGCAGGGTGGAGTTCATCGCACCTGGGTATGTCGGCCGGTCACGTTGGAATTGTACGGACCGGGCGGGCTAGCGCGATCTTCCGGCGCCCTGCGCTCTGGTAGCTTGCGGGCGACTGCGCGAGCTCGTGAGGAGGCTCCGGATGCCGGACGCGGCGACGTGGCGAGCGCCGGGACGGGTCAACCTCATCGGCGAACACACCGACTACAACGGCGGGTTCGCGCTGCCGCTGGCGATCGCGCAGGGCTGCACCGCGACGGCGCGGCGGGCCGCAGATGGCATGCTGCACCTCGACTCCGCGCAGCGCAGGGGTTCGGTGCGCGTGCCGCTGGCCGGGCTGGGCCCGGGAGCGGTCGGCGGATGGGTCGCCTACCCGGCCGGGGTCGTGTGGGCGCTGGCCGAGCGCGGACTGCTGCCAGCGGACTTCGCCGGCCTCGACGTGCACCTCGACAGCGACGTGCCGTCCGGGCTGGGGCTGTCGTCCTCCGCAGCGCTGATCTGCGCGCTGGCCGGCGCCGTGAACGACCTGCTCGAGCTGGGCCTCTCCCGCGAGGAGCTCGTCGCGCTCACACACGACGCGGAGAACGACTTCGTCGGCGCGCCCACGGGTGGGATGGACCAGATGGCGTCGCTGCTCTGCACGCCGGCGCACGTGCTGCTCTGCGACATGCGCGACTGGACGGCGACGCCGGTGCCGTTCGACGTCGAGGCGGCGGGCCTGACCCTGCTCGTGGCCGACACCCGCGCTGCGCACCGGCACGCCGACGGTGAGTACGCGCAGCGGCGGGCGGACTGCGCCGAGGCCGCCCGCGTCCTCGGCGTCGCCTCACTGCGCGAGCTCGGCCCGGACGACCTGGACGGCGCGCTCGCCCACCTGCCCGCCGAGCTGCTTCGGCGGCGGGTTCGCCACGTCGTCACCGAGAACGAGCGGGTGCTGCGCACCGTCGAGCTGCTGCGCGCCGAAAAGCTCGCCGAGATCGGGCCGCTGCTCACCGAGTCGCACGCGTCCATGCGCGATGACTACGAGATCACCGTGCCGGAGGTCGACGCCGCGGTCGAGGCGCTGCTCGCCGCCGGCGCGCTCGGCGCGCGGATGACCGGCGGTGGCTTCGGCGGCTGCGTGATCGGGCTGCTCGGCACGGACAGCGTCGAGACCGGGCTGCAGGCGGTGCGGGCGGCGTTTCGACGCTCGGGTTTCGCGCGGCCGGCGTTCTTCACCGCCGCCGCCGCCGACGGTGCGCACCCCGTCGGCTGACCTGTATGGCTCGCCGCCCGGGCGTGATCATGCGTTTCGTGCAGGAATCTTGCACTAAACCGATGATCAATCGCGTCGGCGGCGACGAAGTGATCGGGAGGGACCGGCGGCCCCGAGCGGCGGCGGGCGCGGTCAGGTCGCGACGGCTTTGCGCAGGTGCTCGTCGATGGCGGACAGGAACTCCTCGGTGGTCAACCACGGCGTGTCGCCGCCGACGAGCAGCGCGAGGTCCTTGGTCATCTGGCCGCCCTCGACGGTCGCGACGCACACCTTTTCCAGCGCCTCGGCGAACTGCGAGACCTCCGGGGTGCCGTCCAGCTTGCCGCGGTGTTCGAGCGCACGGGTCCAGGCGAAGATCGACGCGATCGGGTTGGTGGAGGTCTTCTCGCCGCGCTGGTGCTGGCGGTAGTGCCGGGTGACCGTGCCGTGGGCGGCCTCGGCCTCGACGGTGCGCCCGTCCGGGGTCATCAGCACCGACGTCATCAGACCGAGCGAGCCGAAGCCCTGCGCGACCGTGTCGGACTGCACGTCGCCGTCGTAGTTCTTGCAGGCCCAGAGGTAGCCGCCCTCCCACTTCAACGCGGAGGCCACCATGTCGTCGATGAGCCGGTGCTCGTAGGTGAGCCCGGCCTTCTTGAATTCGGACTCGAACTCCTCTTCATACACAGCGGCGAAGAGGTCCTTGAACCGGCCGTCGTAGGCCTTGAGGATGGTGTTCTTGGTCGACAGGTAGACCGGGTAGTTGCGCTCCAGGCCGTAGCGGAACGACGCGCGGGCGAAGTCGCGGATCGAGTCGTCGAAGTTGTACATGCCCATCGCGACGCCCCCGCCGGGGAACTTCGCGAGCTCGAACTGCATCGGCTCCCCGTCGCCGTCCGGCGTGTAGGTGATGGTGACCGTGCCGGGGCCCGGGACGACGAAGTCGGTGGCCTTGTACTGGTCGCCGTGCGCGTGCCGGCCGATGACGATCGGCTTCGTCCAGCTGGGCACCAGCCGCGGCACGTTGCGCATGACGATCGGCTCGCGGAAGATCACACCACCGAGAATGTTGCGGATGGTGCCGTTGGGCGAGCGCCACATCTGCTTGAGGCCGAACTCCTCCACCCGCGCCTCGTCCGGGGTGATCGTGGCGCACTTGACGCCGACGCCGTGCTCCTTGATGGCGTGCGCGGCGTCGACCGTCACCTGGTCGTCGGTGGCGTCACGGTGCTCGATGCCCAGGTCGTAGTAATCCAGGTTGATGTCGAGGTAGGGCAGGATCAGCTGCTCCTTGATGAACTGCCAGATGATGCGCGTCATCTCGTCACCGTCGAGTTCGACGACCGTCCCCTGCACCTTGATCTTGGGCATGCTTCCTCCACCGCCTCGACGTTTCTCGGTCTCAAGATATCGTCGGCGGCATGACGGAAACGAGCCGGGCAATGACGCCCGTCGACGCCCTGGCCGACTCCTACCTGGACGCCTATGCGGCGCTCGACCCGCTCGCGGCCACCTATTGGGGACTGCCTGGATACGACACCGAGCTTCCCGACCTCTCCCCCGACGGGCTCGCCGACGTCAGCGCCCTGCGCCGGCGCACCCTGGCCGAGCTCGACGCTGCCGCGCCGGCCGACGACACCGATCGGGTCACCATCGCGGCGCTGCGCGAGGAACTCGACGTCGCTGAGCAGATCCGCGCCACCGGCGACAACGAGGCCCGGCTGAACAACATCCACAGTCCGCTACAGAACCTCCGGGCCGTGTTCGACGTGATGGCCACGGCCACCGCCGACGACTGGTCGGTGATCGCCACCCGGCTGGCGCGCCTCCCGGCGGCGATCGACGGGTACGTCTCGTCGCTGCGCTACGCCGCCGAGCGCGGGAACGTCGCCCCGCAGCGGCAGGTCCGTGCCGGCGTCGGCCAGTGCGGCGAGACCGAGGTGTTCTTCGCCAAGTTCGCCCGCGACGCGGTGCTCGACGGCGGTGCGTCCCTGCCGGAGGCGGTGCGTGCCGACGTGGAGCGCGCGGCACAGGCCGCCGCCGGGGCGTACCAGCGGCTGGCCGCGTTCCTCGCCGACGAGCTGATGGCGCGTGCGCCCGAACGCGACGCCGTCGGGCGCGACCGGTACGCGCTCTTCTCCCGGTCGTTTCTCGGCACCTCCGTCGATTTGGCGGAGACCTACGCCTGGGGGCAGGACGAGCTGGCCCGGCTGGTCGCGCAGATGGCCGAGACCGCCGGGCAGATCGTGCCCGACGGCACCCACCGCGAGGCGATCGAGCATCTCGACGCCGACCCGTCGCGCAGGCTGCAGGGCACCGACGCGCTGCGCGGCTGGATGCAGGAACGTTCGGACGCCGCGGTGGCGGCGCTGGCCGGCACGCATTTCGACATCCCCGAACCGGTCCGCACGCTGGAGTGCCGGATCGCGCCCACGCCGTCCGGCGGCATCTACTATACGGGCCCGAGCGACGACTTCTCCCGCCCCGGACGGATGTGGTGGGCCGTCCCGGAGGCGTCACGTCGTTCGCCACCTGGCGCGAGCTGACCACCGTCTACCACGAGGGCGTGCCCGGGCATCACCTGCAGATCGGGCAGACCGTGTACCGCAGGGATGCGCTGAACCGCTGGCGGCGGCTGGCGTCCTGGGTCAGCGGGCACGGCGAGGGGTGGGCGCTGTATGCGGAGCGGCTGATGGCCGACCTGGGCTTTCTCGACGACCCGGCCAACCTGCTCGGCATGCTGGACGGGCAGGCGATGCGCGCCGCCCGGGTGGTGCTCGACATCGGCGTGCACTGCGACTTCGACGCCCCGGCCGAGGTCGGCGGCGGCGCGTGGACATACGACAAGGCCTGGCAGTTCCTCACCGCGCACTCGGCAGTGGCCGAGGGGTTCCTGCGCTTCGAGCTCGACCGCTACCTCGGCTGGCCCGGGCAGGCGCCGTCCTACAAGGTCGGCGAGCGGTTCTGGTTGCAGCTGCGCGACGATGCCAGCCAGCGCGCGTCGCGCGCGGGGGGAGATGCCTTCGACCTCAAGGCGTTCCACCGGCGTGCCCTGGACGTCGGATCAGTCGGCCTGGACGTGCTGCGCGCCGCCGTCCTCGCCTAACGCTCCGGTTTTGGCAGGATGGGACCCTATTCGGTCCCAAACTGCCAAAACCGATTCAGCCGAGCCCGGCGCGCAGCCGCTTGCGGTCCAGCTTGCCGATGCTGGTCAGCGGCAGCTCGTCCACGACGTGCACCTCGCGCGGGTACTTGACCGCCGAGAGCCGCTCCCGGGCGTAGGCGCGGACGTCGTCGGCCGTGGCCGAGCAGCCGGGACGCAGCGCCACGAACGCGACCACCTCCTCGCCGTGCTCGGCGTCCGGTCGGCCGACCACCGCGGCGTTGACGACGTCCGGGTGGCCAACCAGCACCTCCTCCACGTCTCGCGGATATACGTTGAACCCGCCCCGAATGATCACGTCCTTGAGCCGGTCGACGATGTAGAGGTACCCGTCGGCGTCCAGGTGCCCGATGTCGCCGGTGTGGAACCAGCCGCCGCGCAGCGCGTGTGCCGTCTCCTCGGGCGCGTGCCAGTAGCCGCTCATCAGCGCCGGGCCGCGCAGGCAGATCTCGCCGTCCATCCCGGGCGGTGCGCTGGCGCCGTCGGGCGTCTGGATCCGCAACTGCATCATCGGGGCGACCTTCCCGACGCTGCCCGGGCGAGCCTCGCCGCGCGGGGTCGCCGACGCGAGAGCTGCGGTTTCAGTGCAGCCGTAGCCCTCGACGATCTCCACGTGCGGCACCCGCCGGGCCCACTGCGCGTGCAGCTCGGCCGGCAGCGGCGCGCTCCCGCTGGCCAGCCGCTGCAGCGACGACAGGTCGTACTCCTCCAACGGCTGGGCGGCGAGCAGCCGCAGCATCGTCGGGACGACCGCCGCGACCTGCACCCGCTCGCCCGCCACCAATCGCAGCCACGCCGACGGCTCGAACCACCGCATCAGCACAGACGTCACCGGACGCACCGCGTGCAGCGCCATCGTGGAGACCATCAGCCCGAAGATGTGCGCCAGCGGCAGGCACAGCAGCGAAACGGAGAGGTCGTCGTCGGTGCCGGTTAGCGTCGCCGACCAGGCAGCGGCCGAGAGCGCGTCGTGGCTGAGCATGACGCCCTTCGCGCGGCCGGTCGTCCCCCCGGTGTAGAGCAGCGCCGCCATCTCCGCTGGGTCGACCCGGACGAGGGGCGCCTCGTCACCGGACTCCAGGTCGGCGAACGAAAGCAGCCCGTCCTCGCCAGCCCCGGTCACGACGATCCGCACGTCCAGGCCGGACCCGGCCGCGCGCACCTTCCCCGCGAACTCCGGCGTGGTGACCGCGACGACCGCGCCCGAGTCGGCCAGGACGTGACGCAGCTCCGCCTCGCTGAGCAGGAAGAGCACCGGCGTGACGACGGCACCGGCGCGCCACGCCGCCTGGTAGGTGATCGTGACCTCCGGGCAGTTGGCCATGCAGACGGCGACCCGGGCGCCGGGTCGGACGCCCGCATCCACCAGCCCGGCGGCGAAGCGCCGGGAACGCTCGCCCAGCGCCGCCCAGCTGATGCGCCGGCCCTCGAACACAGTGCAGGACTCGGCACCGAAGCGCTCCCACGCCTGCTCGGCGAGCACCTGCAAAGGGGTGCCCGTCGGCCGGGTGAGCATCCGCGACTCGTCCACGCCCCTACCCCACGCCTAGGATCACGCCGTGGGGCTTCCCCGCAGCTTGGCGAGCTCGGCGGTCACCCAGGCCTCGTGCTCGCGCTCGTACCGGAACGCCCGGCGCGGGCTCCAGAAGCCGGCCAACATCCAGATCAGCGGGATGAACACGACCTCGCCGCCGACCGCGATCCAGAAGTAGCTCTGCCATTGGCCGGGCGAGTCCTTCGCAGCCTTCTGCACCGAGGGCGCGTTCGCTTGCAGGTCGCGCAGCGCCGCCTGCACCTTGGGATCCTGCAGCGGCTTGCCGTACTGGTTGAGGAACGCCAGGTCGGACGGCGGGACCTTGCTCAGCGCGGTCAGCTGGTTGGCCGCCGAGAGCACCGGCGGCCCGCTGGTGGCCAGGAAGAGCAGATCGGCACGCGGGACCTGGGACAGGGCGAATAGCCGACTGGCAGCATTCGCCGGCGAATCGCCGAACTTGCGAACGATCTCGGCGACCGCCCTCGCGAAGGCAGCTGCGTCGAGCGGATTTGCCTGCAGCGCCGCCTGGGTGGCCGGGTCGATGGCCTGCGCAGTGGCCAGCGCCGTGCCGTACTGGCGGCTGAGCGTCACCACCCGGGTGACGGTCGCCGGGCTGGACCCGGAGATCTCGCTGAGCGCCTGCACCTGCGCAGCCGGGTTGTTCGGGTTCGCGGCCAGTGCCGCCTGCGTCGCCGGGCTGAGCTTCGCCGCCGTGGCGAGTTCGGCCGAGTACTTGGTTGCCAGCGTCTGCACCTTCGGCACGATCGTCGGGTCGGCGGCGACTGCCTTCACCGTCGCGTTCTGTTGCGCGGTGAGGCCCGGGAGGGTGCCGCTCGCGGCCGCCTGCACGGCCGGTCCCTTCTCGATCAGCGTCGTCACCGTGGTGACGATGTGCGGCAGGATGAAGACCACGATCGCGATCACGATGCGGATGATCAGGCCCCACACCGCGAGCCCGGTGGCCGCGAGGGCCGGGTTGCGGCGCTCGACCGTCTCGGTGAAGCTCGCCATCCACGGCGCGTACGCGACGCCGAGCGACATCGCGAGGAAGATCAGGATCCAGACGAACGTGCCGTAGCTCGTCGCCGGATGCGTCGCCCGGCTCAGGAAGATGATCGTGAAGACAATCGCGCCGATTGCGCCGATGACCATGAACGGTTTACGCACCCGCACCATGTCGGAGAGAATGCCGATCAAGAGCAGCGCGCCGGCGTTGAACGCCCAGTTCCAGTTGCCCAGCGAGTTCGCCTTCGACTGGCTGAACCCGAAGATCGTCTGGAAGTAGATCGGGAAGAACCCGACCGCGGTGTAGTAGATGATCAGAAACACGCTGATCGCGAACGCCGACAGGACGATGTCCGGCTTGAGCATCTGCCGGAACGGGTGCTTGAGGCCCGCCTCGACGTCGATGCCCATCGCGCGGGCCTCGACCAGCGCGCGGTCGCGGTGGCTGACCATGAGCTGGTCGCGCAGCCGCGGGGCCAGCTCGCGCAGTCCGAGCAGCGCGATGATCGCGATGCCCAGGCCCACGATGCCGGCGATGATGTAGTGGTCCTGCCAGGCCGTGGTGTTGCTCGAGCTGCTGACCTGGATGCTGACGATCAGGCTGCCCAGCACCGGTCCGAGCGTCCAGAAGCCCATGGCCGACGCGCGGCCTAACTGCGGCGTGAAATCGCGGATCAGCGCCGGTGTCGCGACCAGGATGATGCCCTCGACCAGACCGATCGCGATGAACACGATCCCGAAGGCGAGCTTGCCGTGGGTCAGCGGGATGCCCAGCAGACACAGCAGGGCGACCACGAACAGCCCCACCGTGACGATGTTCGCGCGGCCCCAGCGGTCCGCGATGCCCGTGACGAACGACGCGGCGGCGCCGAACAGGTAGCCGATCACGCTGACGTTCACGTAGTAGATGAACGACATGTTGTAGTCGGCCAGGATGTGGGTGGCGAGCGCGCCGGCCAGGTAGAACTGGTAGTAGAGGACGATCGTCGCCAGCACGACGATGGCCAGCGACAGGTAACGCACGCCCGAGCGCGGGTAATGGTCCAGCTCGCGATCCCACAATCGGGTGAGGATCGACCGGTCGACCGGTTCAGTGGCAGCGACGGCACTCACAGCGACCCCGTATGTTGTGATGTCATTCACAAGCTGAACAACTGTTTATATCCACGTTCGGTGGCGCCCGTCAACGATCTGCGGCGCGGGTCGGAGGTCGATCGCCCGATCCTGTGGGTCAGAGGTCCGCGACGTCGGCCTGCTTGGCGCGCACGGCCTCGGCCGCCTCCCGCAGCGCGGCCAGCTCGTCATCGGTCAGCTGCCGCTCGACTACCCTCGTGACACCTTCGCGGCCGATCTGCGCCTCGACGCCCAGGTACACGCCGCTGATGCCGTACTCGCCGTCGACCCAGGCGCAGACCGGGATGGTGGCGGCGGAGTCCTCGATGACCGCGCGGGCCATCCGAGCGGCCGCCGCCGACGGCGCGTAGTACGCCGAGCCGGTCTTGAGCAGGGCGACGACCTCGCCGCCGCCCTTGCGGGTGCGCTCCACCAGCTCGTTGATCCTGGCGGCGTCCATGACCTCGGTGAGGGGCTTGCCGTCGACCGAGCATGCCGACGGAACCGGCACCATGGTGTCGCCGTGCGAGCCGAGGGTCAGCGTCGTCACCGAGCCGACCGGCACGCCGAGGCTGGTGGCGACGTTGTTGGTGAACCGCGCCGTGTCGAGCACACCGGCTTGGCCGAACACCCGGTTCTTCGCGAACCCGGACGCGAGCTGGGTGAGTGCGGTCATCTCGTCGAGCGGGTTGGACACCACGATCAGCACCGCGTTCGGTGAGTGCTTGGCAATGTTCTCTGCCACGCCGCGGACGATCTTGGCGTTCACTTCGAGCAGGTCCATCCGGCTCATGCCCGGCTTGCGCGGCAGGCCGGCGGTGATCACGACGACGTCCGAGCCGGCCGTCGCCTCGTAACCGTCGCCCTCGGGCGTGGTGGTGACGCCGACGACCTCGGTCTCGAATCCTTCGATCGGACGAGACTGGTTCAGGTCGAGCGCGAGTCCTTCCGGGCGGCCCTCGATGATGTCGGTCAGCACGACCGTGTCGAAGACGTCGTACTCGGCCAGTCGCTGCGCGGTGGTCGAACCGTAGAAGCCGGCTCCGACGACGGTGACCTTGCCATGACGGGCGGGTGCGGACATGGTTGCTCTCCCTCGGACGCTGGCGGCTCGCCACGGACATTAGTCCTGTGGCGACGCTCACCTCCTAGCGCGGAAGGACCATCGCGAAGCCCAGCACGGAGATCCCCGCCGCCAAGTAACAAACGGTGTCGAAGCGCCGCCCGCGTACCGACAGCAGGCCGGCCCGGCGGTCGGCGAGCACCGCCCGCAGCACACCGGCGAGCGCGAACCCGACCGCGACGATGCTGACCCCGCGCAGCCAGTGCTCGGGGAACAGCCCCAGGTAGGTGAAGCCGACGGCGAGCACGACGAGCACGGCCACGAACGGCGCCTCGTCGAGCACCGCCCTGCGCATGACCGGCGCCGTCACCGTTCGGCCGCGTCGACGATGTTGCAGAGCAGCATCGCGCGGGTCATCGGGCCGACCCCGCCGGGGTTCGGGCTGAGCCAGCCTGCGACGTCCGCGACGTCGGCAGCGACGTCGCCGGCGATCTTGCCGTCGACCCGGCTCACCCCCGCGTCGAGGACGGCGGCGCCCGGCTTGACCATGTCGGCGGTCACCAGCGCAGGTGATCCGGCGGCTGCGACGACGATGTCGGCTTGCCGTACCTGCGCGGCGAGATCGCGCGTCCCGGTATGGCAGACGGTGACCGTGGCGTTCTCACTGCGCCGGGTCAGCAACAGCGCCAGCGGGCGGCCGACGGTGATGCCCCGGCCGATCACCACGACCTGTGCGCCGGCGATCGGCACGCCGTAGCGGCGCAGCAGCTCGACGATGCCGACCGGGGTGCACGGCAACGGCGCCGGCCTGCCGAGCACCAGCCAGCCCAGGTTCATCGGATGAAGGCCGTCCACGTCCTTGGCCGGGTCGACGCGCGACAGTAACGCGAACTCGTCGAGCCCGGTGGGCTGCTGGACGAGGAAGCCGGTGCAGGCCGGGTCGGCGTTCAGCTCGTCGATCGCGGCCTCGACCTCGGCCTGGGTGGCGGTCGCCGGCAGCTCGCGGCGGATGCTCTCGATGCCCACCTCGGCGCAGTCGCGGTGCTTGGCGTTGACGTACCAACGGCTGCCCGGGTCGTCGCCCACGACGACCGTGCCCAGGCCGGGCACCACGCCCCGCTCCCGCAGCACTGCGACCCGCTCGCGCAGCTCGCCCTTGATCGCCGAGAGCACCGCCTTGCCGTCGAGGATGGTTGCGCCCACGGCCGATCATCCTGCCAGCCCGTGCCTGTCCCCAGCCGGGCGGCGTGCCGCCCGGCGATGGCGGCGTACCGCCCGCTGCCCGCTGTTGATGTTGGACTTGTGGTCGATATTGAGGCTGTCGCAAAATGCAGCGAAAGATCGTTTGGGCCACAACATCTGGGATCGGCTCGCGTCGCGGGCGCGAGATCTTGTGATCGCGGGAAGGTGCCAGGGGATTTTGCGACAGGCTCTATTCGACCACAAGTCCAACATCAACAATCGGGGGACGGGTCAGTGGGCGAAGTGGCGGGTGCCGGTCAGGTACATGGCGACGCCCGCCTCGGCGGCCGCGTCGATCGAGAGCTGGTCGCGGATCGACCCGCCGGGCTGGACCACCGCGCGCACGCCGGCGTCGAGGAGCACCTGCAGCGCGTCGGGGAACGGGAAGTAGGCATCGGACGCGGCGACGGCGCCGCGGGCCCGGTCACCGGCCCGGGCCACAGCGAGCCGCGCGGCGTCGAGCCGGTTCACCTGCCCCATGCCGACACCGACGGTCGCGCGGTCGTCGGCGAGAACGATCGCGTTCGACTTCACCCCGCGCACGGCCCGCCAGGCGAACGCGAGGTCGCGCAGCACCGCCGCCTCGACCGGCGTCCCGCAGGCCAGCGTCCAGCTCGCCGCATCGTCGCCGGCGGCGTCGATGCGGTCAGCTGACTGAACGAGCAGGCCGCCGGAAACCGGCCGCAACTCCATACCCGGCTGCTCCGGGACGGCCGCGGCGACGAGCACGCGCAGATTCCTCCTGCGCAGCAGGATGTCCACTGCGCCGTCGTCGTAGCCCGGCGCGACGATCACCTCGGTGAAGATCTCGGCGACCTGCTCGGCCATCGCCATGCTCACCGGTCGGTTGCCGGCGATCACGCCGCCGTACGCGCTTTCCGGGTCGCAGGCGTGCGCTTTGCGGTGCGCCTCTGCGATGTCGCCAGTGTCGGCGCTAGCGATCGCGATGCCGCACGGGTTGGCGTGCTTGACGACGGCGACGCACGGCTCGACGAAGTCGTAGGCCGCCCGCCGGGCCGCATCGGCGTCGATGTAGTTGTTGTAGCTCATCTCCTTGCCCGAGAGCTGCTCGGCCTGTGCGATTCCCACCGCGTCATGCGAGACGTAGAGCGCGGCGCGCTGGTGCGGGTTCTCGCCGTAGCGCAGGACGGCGGCGCGCTCCCAGTGCGCGGCGATCCAGCCCGGGAAACCGCTGGAGACGCCGCCCACCTCGTCGTCCGGGGCGACGACGTTGCCGAGCCAGCTGGCCACCGCGATGTCGTAGGCCGCGGTATGCCGGAACGCCTGCGCGGCCAGCCGCTGGCGCGTCTCGAGATCGAATCCACCGGCGCCGACCGCGGTGAGCACGTCCGGGTAGAGCGCCGGATTGGTGACGACCGCGATCGATGCGTGGTTCTTAGCGCTCGCCCGCACCATGGCCGGGCCGCCGATGTCGATCTGCTCGATCACATCGAGGGCCGCCGCGCCCGAGGCCACCGTGTCGGCGAATGGATACAGGTTGGACACCAGTAGCTGGAAGGTCTCGATGCCCAGGCTGCGCACCGTCGCGACATGCTCGGCGTCGCCCTGGTCGGCCAGCAGCCCGGCGTGGATGTGCGGGTGGAGCGTCTTCACCCGCCCGCCGAGGATCTCCGGGAACCCGGTGACCTCCTCCACCGGCGTGACCGGCAGGCCGAGCCCACGGATATGCGCGGCGGTCGTGCCGGTCGACACGATCTCGACGCCGGCTTCGGCCAGGCCGCGGGCCAGCTCGTCCAGGCCGCTCTTGTCATAGACGCTGATCAGCGCCCGCCGGATGCGCACTCTGCTCATTGCTCGCTCCGCAAGCGTCGCTCGGTGCTCATTGCTCGCTCCGCAAGCGTCGCTCGGTGCTCATTGCTCGCTCCGCAAGCGTCGCTCGGTGCTCATTGCTCGCTCCGCAAGCGTCGCTCGGTGCTCATTGCTCGCTCCGCAAGCGTCGCTCGGTGCTCATAGCATCTCCTTGGCCAGGCGGCGAATCGTCTCGACGAACAGTGGCTTCTCCACGGTCTGGATGCGCGCGCGCAGCGTCTGCAGGTCGTCGCCGTCCTCGACCGGCACGGCAGCCTGAGCGATGATCGGGCCGGTGTCGACGCCCGCGTCGACCCAGTGCACGGTCACCCCGGAGATCTTGACGCCGCGCGCTAGCGTGTCGCGGATGGCGTGCGCTCCGGGGAACGCCGGCAGTAGCGACGGGTGGGTGTTGACCATCCGGAAGCGGCTGACCGTCTGCGGCGCGAGCAGGCGCATGAAGCCGGCGCATACGACCAGGTCCGGGCGGTGTCCGCCGATCGCGTCGGCGAACACCCGGTTCCACGAGTCGCGATCGGCGTATGCGGTCGGCGGGACGGCGAATGTCGGGATGTCCGCTTCGGCGGCGCGCGCCATCGCGGGGCAGCCGCGCAGGTCCGTCCCGGCGGCGACGACGAGCGGCCGCAATTCGGCGTCGTCCAGGATCGCCTGCAGCGTCGTGCCGGCGCCCGATGCGAGGACGACGAGGCGGGCCGGCACGCAGCAGAACCTACCGGGACCGGCTCAGTGGTCGTCTCCGACGGTGACCAGCTCGCCGGCGGGCTGCTCGACCTCCCTGGCCCGCTCGCGGCGCGCCACGACCCAGCGCCACAGCAGCCAGCCGGCCAGCAGCGGAAGGGTGATCGCCGCGATCTCACCGGCGACCGCGAGCCCGACCTGCCAGGCCGACCCGCCGACGGTACGCAGCCGGTGTGCTCCCACCCCGCCGCCGCCGAGCCAGGCGAGCAGGCCCATCGCCAGCCCGGCGGTGCCGGCGGCGAGCGCCGCGGCACGTATCGCGTGCCGGGCATCCTGGCGGGCGACCAGCTGCGCTACGACACAGCCCGCGGCGAGCACGCTGAGCGCCATCCACGCCAACGCGACGACGTTCGCGCCGTGGCCGGTGGGCAGCGCGCCGAGCAGCGGGAACGCGGGCACCGTCCCCTGGCCGGTGGAGAACGCGTCGAACGTCGTCCCGGCGCCCACCGCGAACCCGGGCCCGCTGACATACGCGGCGCCGGCAACGGCGGCGTTCGGCGCGGACAGCACGCCGAGCAGCGCGACGGGGACCCCGGAGAAGCTTCCGCCGACCACCCGGGACAGATCCATGACCCGTCCGGCGTGCAGCACGAGGGATGCCGCGACCAGCAGGGCACCGGAGGCGAGGTAGACCGCGATCGCGGCGGCTCCCGCCCGCATCCCGTCCACGTCGGCGGCGCCCAGCCGCTCGACCACGCGCGGGCGCACCGCGGACGTCGCCACGAGCGACGCACCGGCCAGGCAGCCGAAGAGCACGAACCCGGCAGCACCCACGGTGAGCAGCGGCGCGGTCGTCGTCCCGAGCGACGCGAACGGCGCCATCACCATGCAGGCGAGGGCGTAGCAGGCCGCTTGAAGGGCGCCCGCCGCCGCGATCAGGTCGGTGCGCCGAACGGTAAGACGCCGGCTCGTCTCGCCGAGCACCGCTCCGGCCCGCCAGGCGATAAGCCCGGCGAGCGCGACCATGCCGAGCGGGACGAACGCGACGTCGGTGCCGTCGATCGTCATGCCGCCGTGCTGCGCGGCGAGGAAGCTCAGCAGTCCGGCACGCATGGCGGACGTCGGATGGCCGGAGACGCCCGCATTGGGCAGCCAGCAGACGACCGCGACGCACACGCCCAGAGCTGCCCCGAGCGCCGCCGCCACCGCGCCGCTCCAGGCCGCGGTGCGCCACAGCGAGCGGCTGATCGACTCGGGTATGCCGCGCGGCGGGTCGGTCGTCGTGCCGCTGCGCGTGCTCACCCGCACAGGCTGGCAAACCGATCGCGCTCATGGCGCCAGGCGCGCCGAGGCGTCGCGCTAACTCGGGCGCTGGTCGTCCGGGTCGGTGGGTGGCTGCCCGCGGCCAGGCTCGGCCGTCCCGGTCTGCGACGGCTCGACCCGCGGCGGCGCAACCCCCGGCGGCTCAACCCGCGGTGGTGGCGAGGGCGCCCCGTAGCCGGGCGGCCGGGGCGGCTGCTGCGGTTGGCTCGGCGCGTAGGGCGACTGCGGCTGCGCGTAGCCCGGCTGCTGGGTCGGCAGGTACGGCGGCTGCGCCGGCGCCGGCTGGCCGTATCCGCCGGGCTGGCCATACCCCGGCTGCTGCTGGCCGTACCCGGGCTGCTGGCCGTAGCCCGACGGCGGCGGGTATCCGCCCGACTGGGGGTACCCCGCCGGCGGTGGGTAACCGGGCGGCGGGCCGTAGCCCGGGTAGCCGTACTGCTGCTGCGGACCGGGCTGCTGCGCCGCCGCCCACGACCGATCCGTCCCGCCGCCGCCGCCGATGACGAGCTGGCCCTGCGCCTGCAACCAGCCGGCGATGAGCACGCCCGCCTGCACGACGGCGGTGACCAGCTGCAGGATCAGTCCGATCTTGACGTCGTAGTCGTCACCCTCGCTGGTGATCAAGCCGATGGACACCAGCAGCGACGCCACGGCCGCCGCCGCCGGGATCAGCGTGGTCCGCGCCGACCGGTCGATCAGCACGATCGCGGCGAGCGCACCGGCGAGCACCGAGAGCCCGATCGCCGCCGGGCCGGGGCTCCCGATGGCGTAGCCCTTCGCGTTCCCGCCGCCGGACACGCCGTACCAGTCGAGGAAGCCCCAGATGAACGACAGCACGCCGAGCCCGGCGCCGATGACGGCGAACAGCTGTCCCGTGCGCGCCGGCGCGGCGGGCGGTTGCGTCGACGGAACTCCGTAGCCGGTCATGGAACCCACTCCTCGTCGGGATGGCCTTCAGCCGAGCAGTTCGCGCATCAGCCGCGCCGTCTCGGACGGCGTCTTGCCGACTTGCACGCCGGCCGCCTCCAGCGCCTCCTTCTTCGCTTGCGCGGTGCCCGACGAGCCGGAGACGATCGCGCCCGCGTGCCCCATCGTCTTTCCCTCCGGCGCGGTGAACCCGGCGACATAGCCCACCACCGGCTTGCTCACGTGCGCGCTGACGAACTCGGCGGCGCGCTCCTCGGCGTCCCCGCCGATCTCGCCGATCATGACGACCGCGTCGGTCTCCGGGTCGTCCTGGAACGCCGCCAGCGCGTCGATGTGCGTGGTGCCGATGATCGGGTCGCCGCCGATGCCGATCGCGGTCGAGAAGCCGATGTCGCGCAGCTCGTACATCATCTGGTAGGTCAGCGTGCCGGACTTCGACACCAGACCGATCCGGCCGGGCCCGGTGATATCCGCCGGGATGATGCCGGCGTTGGACTTGCCCGGGCTCGCGACGCCCGGGCAGTTCGGCCCGACGATGCGGGTCTTGCCGCCGGCCGCGACCGCATGCGCCCAGAACGCGGCGCTGTCGTGCACCGCGATGCCCTCGGTGATCACGACGCACAGGCCGATCGCCGCGTCGATCGCCTCGATCACGGCGTCCTTGGTGAACCGGGGCGGGACGAACACCACGCTGACGTCCGCGTCGGTGGCGTCCATCGCGTCGCGGACGGTGCCGAAGACCGGCACGGACCTCTCGCCGAAGTCGACCTTGTCGCCGGCCTTGCGCGGGTTGACCCCGCCGACGATGTTGGTGCCGGCCGCCAGCATCCGGGCGGTGTGTTTCATCCCCTCCGAGCCGGTCATCCCCTGCACGATGACCTTCGACTGCTCATTGAGAAAGATGCTCATGCTCGCTCCACAAGATGTCGCTCGGTCGCCATCTCACGCCTCCTGCTGGGCCAGCTCGGCAGCCCGATCGGCCGCTTGGTCCATCGTCTCGACCACCGTCACGAGCGGATGCGCCGCGTCGGCAAGGATCCGCCGCCCCTCGGCGACGTTGTTCCCGTCCAGCCGGACGACGAGCGGTTTGGTGGCCGAGTCGCCGAGCATCGACAGCGCGGTAACGATGCCGTTCGCCACCTCGTCGCACGCGGTGATCCCGCCGAACACGTTGACGAAGACGCTGCGCACCGACGGGTCACCCAGCACGATGTCCAGCCCGTTGGACATCACCTCGGCGGACGCGCCGCCGCCGATGTCGAGGAAGTTCGCCGGCTTCACGTCATCGTGCTTCTCCCCCGCGTAGGCGACGACGTCCAGCGTCGACATGACCAGGCCGGCGCCGTTGCCGATGATGCCGACCTCGCCGTCGAGCTTGACGTAGTTGAGGTGCTTCGCCTTCGCCTTCTGCTCGAGCGGGTCAGTCGAGGCGACGTCGACGAACTCGGCGTTGCGGGGTTGGCGGAAGTTCGCGTTGTCGTCGAGTGTGACCTTGCCGTCGAGCGCCTTGATGCTCCCGTCCGCGAGGCCGGCGAGCGGGTTGACCTCGACCAGCGTCGCGTCCGTGCCGACGAAGACCTGCCAGAGCTGGACCAGGATGTCGGCGACCTGGCCGGCGATCTCGTCCGGGAACTTCGCCGCGGCGGCGATCTCGCGGGCCTTGGCGGCGTCGACACCGGCCAGCGCGTCGACCGGCACCCTGGCCAGCGCCTCGGGACGCTCGACGGCCAGCTGCTCGATCTCCATGCCGCCCTCGTAGGACGCCATCGCGAGGTAGCTGCGGTTCCCCCGGTCGAGCAGGAACGAGACGTAGTACTCCTGCTCGATCTGCGCGCCCGGGTCGACGAGCACCCGGTGGACGGTGTGCCCCTTGATGTCCATGCCGAGGATCGAGCTCGCGGCTGCTTCGGCATCAGCGGGCGTCTTCGCAACCTTGACACCGCCGGCCTTGCCGCGCCCGCCGGTCTTCACCTGCGCCTTGACGACCGTGACCCCGCCGAGCCGCTCGGCGATCGCGCGCGCCTCGCCCGGCGTGCTGGCGACCTCGCCGAGGAGAACCGGAACGCCGTACTCCCGGAACAGCTGCTTTGCCTGGTACTCGAAGAGGTCCACGGTGCCGTCCGTTCTCCCGTCGTGAGTGGGGCGAGCCTATTCCGGCGGCACGCCGCCAACCTGCCGGGGAGCCGGCGTGAGACCCGCCTCACCGGGCCGTCGCACCGACGTGCTCGCGGACCCAGTCGACGATCTCTTCCATCGACGCGCCCGGAGTGAAGATCTTCGCCACGCCCATCCGTTCCAGCTCCGGGATGTCGGCGTCCGGAATGATGCCGCCGCCGAACACGACCACGTCGGTGACGTTCTGCTCGGCGAGCAGCTCGAGCGTGCGCGCGAAGAGCGTCATATGCGCGCCGGAGAGCACCGACAGCCCGACCGCGTCGGCGTCCTCCTGGATGACGGTCTGCACGATCTGCTCGGGGGTCTGGTGCAGGCCGGTGTAGATGACCTCCATCCCCGCGTCGCGCAGCGCCCGGGAGATGACCTTCGCGCCGCGGTCGTGCCCGTCCAGACCAGGCTTGGCGACGACGACTCGGATCCGCTCTGCCATGACCCCACCTTCGCTGCACTCGCGCTCGATCCAGCCGGTCTCGGCCACTCGCGAGCGTATGCCCGTCCTCGCCTGCGCGGGCGCGGAGGCCGCGATCAGCTCTTCCCCGCGGATGACCGGTTCCACGCCCGGCAGGCGGTCAGCAACGGGGAAAACGTGATCGGCAGCCGTTCTTAACTAGCTGTGCCAGCGTGGTCGTCGGATTTGACCGCCCCGCGGGCGGTTCGGGACTCTTGGTCCCGATCACCCGGTACCGGACGCGCTGAGGAGACCATGGCGACCACCGAGCTGGCGCGGTCGCCATACGGCGCCGAGCCCGACCGGCCGGTGCTCGCCGGATGGCGGCTGCCGCGGCAGCTGAGCGCCGATACCGGCCGCGGGGTGACCCTCAGCTGGCTGGCCAGCCGGGCGCTCACCGTCGCGCTGATGGGCCTGTGGCAGCAGAGCGTCTCAGGCGACGTCACGTACTACGCCCGCAACCTGCACCTGCTCTTTGCCGGCGGCGGCGTGCGCGGCGTGCTGCAGGAGTACCCGCTGCCGGTGCTGAGCATCATGCTGCCGCAGTACCTGCTCGGCGCGCTGAACGAGATCGCCTTCACCGTGCTCTTCGGGCTGTCCATGCTGGCGGTGGACGCGCTGTTCACCGCCGTCGTCTGGCGTTCCGGCGGCCGGCGGCGCACCCCGGCGTTGCGCTTCTGGCTGTGGTTCGTGCCACTGCTCGGGCCGATGGCGTTCTTCCGCTTCGACCTGGTGACGGCCGTGCTCGCCGGCTGCGCGGTGCTGGCCGCGGGTCGCCGCCCGGCGCTTGCCGGCGTGCTGACGGCCGCCGGCGCCGCGCTCAAGCTCTGGCCCGCGGTCATGCTGCCGATTTTCCTGCTGCGGCGCGGCGGCCGGCGGGCGGTGCTGGCCGGCTTCGCCGGCGCGGGCCTTTCCGTCCTGGTCGTGAGCGTGCTGGTCGGTGGCGGCGGGCGGCTGCTCTCCCCGCTGCGCTGGCAGGCCGACCGGGGGCTGCAGATCGAGTCGGTGCCGGCGCTGCCGCTGATGATCGGTCACGCCATCCATCCGCGCGGCACCTGGCGGGTGGACATCAGCCAGTACAAGGCATATGAGATCTTCGGCGCCGGCGTGGGTGCCGTCACCGCGCTGACGACGTGGCTCACCGTGGCCGGGCTGGCGCTGCTCGGCTGGCTCTGGCTGCGCGCCTACCGGCGGCCGGCCGTCGGCGCCGAGACGCTGGGCTGGATGTTCCTGGCCACCGCGAGCGTCGTCACGATCACCAACAAGACGCTGAGCCCGCAGTACCTGCTCTGGCTGGCCGGCCCGCTCGCCGCACTGCTGCTGGCCGCGCCCGGCGCGCGGCTGCCGCGCCGCGCGGCCCGGCTGCTGCTGGTCGTCGCGGTGCTGACCCAGGTGATCTACCCGACGATGTACGGATACCTGCTGGGCGTGCGGTCGCTCACCCTGTCGGTGACGGCGGTGCTGGCACTTCGCGACGGGCTGCTCGTCTGGCTCGCCTTCCTCGCCTGCCGGCAGGTGTACCGGCAGACGAGGCCCGCGCCGAGCGCGAAGGCGGCCGTTGCGACGGGTGCCGCGGCGCCGGCGCCCGAGCCGCGGTGACCGCCACCCTCGCCGGGCCCGCGCCGAGCGGGCTGCGCGACACGCTGCGAGTGCGGGCCACGTTGCGGGGACGGCGGGGCATCACCGCGCTGACGCTGGCGGCGCTGGGCTACTACCTGTTCCACGCGATCACCGAGCAGCAGAGCTATCTCACCACCGGCTACGACCTCGGCATCTTCGACCAGGCGGTGCGCGCGTACGCGCACTTCCGGGCGCCGACCGTGCCGCTGAAAGGCCCGGGCTACGACATCCTCGGCGACCACTTCCACCCGATCATCGCGGTGCTGGCGCCGCTGTACTGGGTATGGGACGACCCGCTCGTCCTGGTGATCGCCCAGGCGGTGCTGATGGCCGCGTCGGTGCCGGTGGTGTACCGGTTCACCCGCCGCCGCACCGGGTACGGGCTCTCGCTGGTGGTGGCCGGCGCGTACGCGTTCGGCTGGCCGATGCAGGCGCTGATCGACTTCGACTTCCACGAGATCGCCTTCGCGACGCCGCTGCTGGCGCTCGCCGTCGACGCACTGGATCGCCGCCGCTACCGCCCGTTGGTCGTCTGGTCTGTGCTGCTGCTCTTCGTCCGGGAGGACATGGGCGCGGTGGTGCTGGTTCTGGCGCTGCTGTGGTGGTGGCAGCGCCGCCGCCCGATACGGCCGGCGCTTGCCCTCGCCGCGGCGGGCGTCGGCGCGTATCTGCTCACCACGATCGTGATCATCCCGCACTTCGCGGGTGGCTCGGGCTTCGCCTACGGCGGGCAGTACGACGCGCTGGGCAACAGCCCGTCGTCGGCCGTCGTGCACCTGGCGACCCATCCGTGGGACGCCCTGCGGCTGCTGGTCAGCCCGAACGCGAAGCTCGCCACGCTGGCCTACCTGTTCCTGCCGGTGGCGCTGCTGTCGCTGCGGTCGCGTTACGTGCTGCTCGTAGTGCCGATGATCGCCGAGCGGTTCTTCAACTCGCGGCACAACCTCTGGCAGCCGCACTTCCACTACAACGCGCTGCCGTGGCTGGTGCTGGTGCTGGCGATGGTCGACGGCGCGGACCGGCTCGGGCTCTTCCGCTCTGCCGCAGCACGGGCCCGGTGGGGACGGGCCGCGCTGGGCGCCTGGCTGGTGGCGTTCCCGGTGTTGCTGATCTGGGGTGTGCTGCCGATCCGGCCGGCCCCTACACCCGTGACGAGCATGCGCGACCGCGCGCACATCGGCGCCACCGCCCATGTCCGGGCAGCCGAGGCCGTCGTGGCGTACCTGCCGCGTGACGTCTGCGTGGAGGCGGCGAACCAGTTGGTGCCGCATTTGACGCCGCGCAACTATGTCGCGGTGCCCCATCTGGGTGCCAGCAACGCCGACTTCATCGTGCTCGACCTGGCCGCACCGGACGTCGGCGGCAACGACGGCCCCAAGCCGGCGCCGGTATTCGCCGCCGCGCAGGCCCACGGCTACACCGTGGTCTTCCGGGCCGGAACCATGGTCGTGCTGCGCTCGCCGACCTATGCGGGGCCGTCGGCCGCATGCGGCCCGCTGGGCGCGGGCAAGTCGTGACGCCGTCAGCCTGAGCTGGCGAAGACCCCGGGCGGGAACGCGCCGTTGCCGACGGCCACCCGGGCGAGCCGCTTGCCCAGCTCGGTGAGCCGCTCGGTGCGCTCGGCGCCGAGCCGGGTGTACGGCGCGGCGGCCATCCGGTCGGTGTCGGCCTCGATCCGTTCCCGCAGCGCCCGGCCGGCTTCACTCAGCCCGGCGCTGTCGGCGAGGCCACGCTCGCGCAGGCCGTCGACGGCCGCGGCCCACTGCTCGTCCGACCAGCCGCGCAGCTGCTTGGCGGCCTGCTCGGTGAACCCGCGCCCGGTGGCGGTGTGCGTCAGGATCGCCTCGATGCCGGACAGGTCCGCGGCCAGCAGCGCCGCCAGGTGCCCGTCGCCTCGGTACTCGCGCAGCAGGGTGACCGCGTGCCACAGCACGAGGTGGGGCTCGTCCGGCCACTGCAGGTCGGCGTGCGCGGCGTACAGCGGCCGCCCGGCCGGGTCGAGCCCGACCGTCGCCTCTCGCGCGAGCGTCGCGGCCTCGGCGAGTTCGGCGGAGTCGACCAGCTCGGCGCCCAGCAGCCGCCGCAGGGCCAGGTCGGCGACAACGAAGCGGGCCGCCAGGACGTCGGCGGGGGTGGCCAGCGTCCAGGCCCGCGGCAGGTGCTTGGCCACCAGCGCCGGGTTGAAGTTGTAGAACGTCGCGGTGGTGACCGCCGGCGCAACGGGCCCCATGGCGGCGGATCTGCTGGCGAAGTAACCCATCCGGCCGGGCCGCAGGCCGGCCTTGGTGAACTGCTCGTCCGCCTCGGGCGCGAAGTAGACCAGCGAGTGCAGCGGCTCGCTGGCCCGGTGCGCGCGGGCGATCGCGCCGTCCGGCAGGGTCGAAGGCCTCACAGCTTCTCCAGCTTCGCGTAACGGAGCACCAGCCACTTCACGCCGGCGCTGCCGAAGTCGATCTGCGCCTGTGACTGCTCGTCGGCGCCGCGGGTGTCGACGACCGTACCGAGGCCCCACGAGTCGTGGGTCACCCGGTCGCCGGCGGCCAAGGCGACCAGCGGCCGGTTGCCGACGCCGCCACGCAGCCCGCCGCGAGCCAGCCGACTACTACTGAGCGACTCCTGCGCCGTGCTTCCGGGCCGGCCGCGCGCCCGGTAGCCGTGATCGCCGTAGCGCGACGGCCCGTCGTCGCCGTATTGGGCGACGAATGGCTCGCGGTCGACCGCGCCGCTCCAGGTGACCAGTTCGGCGGGCACCTCGTCCAGAAACCGCGACGGCGGGTTCCACTGCGGCTGGCCCCACGCGGCGCGCGAGATCGAGCGGGAGAGGAACAGTCGCTGCTGGGCGCGGGTGATGCCGACGTAGGCCAGGCGGCGCTCTTCTGCCAGCTCGGCCGGCTCGGAGAGCGTGCGCTGGTGGGGGAAGACGCCCTCCTCCATCCCGGTGAGGAAGACCACCGGGAACTCCAGGCCTTTCGCGGTGTGCAGCGTCATCAGCGTCACGACACCCCCAGCTCCGGCCGCGGAGTCGGCGCGGTTCGGCACCTCGTCCGCGTCGGCCACCAGCGAGACCTGCTCGAGGAACGCGTCCAGGGTCGGTTCACCGCCGGCCTCGGCTTGCTGCTGCTCGAACTCGCGGGCCACGGTGATCAGCTCGCGCAGGTTGTCGACGCGCCCCTCGTCCTGGGGGTCGTGGCTGGCCTCGAGCTCGCGCAGGTAGCCGGTCTTGTCCAGCACCGCCTCGATGATCTCGCTCGGCGTGCCGTCGACGGCCACCGCGCGCAGCTCGGTGAGCATGGTCAGGAAGTCCTGGATCGCGCCCCGCGAGCGGGGAGCGAGCCCGAACGCGACATCGGTGCGTTCCAGCGCGGCGCCGAAGGAGATCTGCTCCTGCTCGGCGAGCGCCGCCACGAACGCCTCGGCCCGCTCGCCGATGCCCCGGCGCGGCGTGTTGAGGATGCGGCGCAGGCTGACGGTGTCGTCCGGGTTGCCGAGCACGCGCAGGTAGGCCAACGCGTCGCGGACCTCCCTGCGTTCGTAGAAGCGCACGCCGCCGACGACCTTGTACGGCAGCCCGATCCGGATGAAGACCTCCTCGAACACTCGGGACTGCGCGTTGGTGCGGTAGAACACGGCGACGTCGGCGGGTTTGACGCCGTGATCGTCGCCGAGCTCCTCGATCCGCTGCACCACCCAGGCGGCCTCGTCGTGCTCGTTCTCGGCGACGTACCCGGCGATCGGCTCGCCGCTGCCGGCGTCGGACCAGAGGTTCTTTGGCTTGCGCTCGGCGTTGCGGGCGATGACGGAGTTGGCCGCGTTGAGGATCGTCTGGGTGGAGCGGTAGTTCTGCTCGAGCATGATCACGGTGGCGTCCGGGTAGTCGCGCTCGAACTCGAGGATGTTGCGGATCGTCGCGCCGCGGAAGGCGTAGATGGACTGGTCGGCGTCACCGACCACGGCCAGCTCGGCCGGCGGTTCGCCGCGCGTCAGTTCCCGGACGAGCACGTACTGGGCGTGGTTGGTGTCTTGGTACTCGTCGACCAGGACGTGCCGGAACCGTCGACGGTAGTGCTCGGCCACGTCCGGGTGGCGCTGCAGCAGCCGCACCGTCGTCATGATCAGGTCGTCGAAGTCGAGCGCGTGCGCCTCGACCAGCCGCCGCTGGTAGCGCGCGTAGGCGTCGGCGAGCACCTTCTCGTGCGCCGTGGTGGCCTGGTCGGCCCACGCGGCCGGGGTGACCAGCTCGTTCTTCAGGTTGCTGACCTGCGCCGCCAGCGACCGCGCCGGGTAGCGCTTCGGGTCGAGATCCAGCTCGCGGCCGACCAGGGTCATCAACCGCTTCGAGTCGTCGGCGTCGTAGATCGAGAACGACGACTTGAGGTCGAGCGCTTTGCCGTGCGCGCGCAGCACCCGCACGCACATCGAGTGGAACGTGCTGACCCACATCACCCGGGCCCGCGGACCGACGAGTGCCGCCACCCGCTGCTTCATCTCGCCCGCGGCCTTGTTGGTGAAGGTGATCGCGAGGATCTCGGCGGGGTGCGCACCGCGCTCGGCGAGCAGGTAGGCGATGCGCTGGGTCAGCACCCGGGTCTTGCCGGAGCCCGCGCCGGCGACGATCAGCAGCGGGCCGCCCTGATGGACGACTGCTGCGCGTTGCTGCGGGTTGAGCCCGCTGATCGGTCGGTGCAGGCGTGCCGTCTCCATCTCGCCGACCACCCTACGGGCAGCCCCTGACGCGACCGGCGTCGGAGAAGGCGCGCCCCGGACGACGATAAGGATGTGAGCGCTCCGCAGCTCAGCGGCGACCTGCTCGCGCTGTACGACACGGCGCTGCCGCACGTCTACGGCTACCTGCTCTCGCGCTGCGGGCGGCGCGGGCTCGCCGAGGAGCTCACCTCAGAGACATTCCTTGCCGCCGTGGACGCCTGTCGCCGCGACCCGTCGGCGCCGGTGAGCGTGCCTTGGCTGGTCGGCGTCGCCCGGCACAAGCTGGTCGACCACTGGCGCCGGCAGGCCCGGGAGCAGCGCGTGCTGCGGGCCGTGGCAAGCGAGGCGGCCGACGCGCACGACGACCCGTGGGACGCCCGGCTGGACGAGCTGCGCGCCCGTGCCGTGCTGGACCGGCTCGCGACGCAACACCGCGCCGCGCTCACCTTGCGCTACCTGGACGACCTGCCGGTGCCACAGGTCGCCGACCTGCTCGGTCGCACAGTGCACGCCACGGAGGCGCTGCTGGTGCGTGCCCGCGCGGCGTTCCGACGCGTTTACACCGAAGGGGAGGTGGACGGTGATGACTGACCCGCTTGACGTGCTGCGCACGCCGATCACGCCGGCCGACCCCGACCCTGCCTTTGCCACCCGACTGCGGGCCCGCGTCGCGCGCGCGCTCGCCCTACCCCGAGGAGTCGCCCCGATGACCACCGCACTGGAAACGCCGACCACCTCCGCGCCGCCCCGCGGTGCAGCCATCCCCTACCTGGCCGTGCGTGATGCTCGCCGCGCGCTGGACTGGTACGCCGACGTGTTCGGCGCCCGCGTCGTCGGCGACCCGATCGTCATGCCGGACGGCCGGATCGGGCACGCCGAGCTCGCCGTCGCCGACGGCGTGCTCTACCTCTCCGAGGAGCACCCGGAGCTCGGCGTCGCCGCCCCCCGTCCCGGCGCGGCGTCGGTGAGCCTGATGCTGCCGGTGTCGGACGCCGATGCGGTCCGGACGCGGGCGATGTCTGCCGGAGCGAGCGGCGACCGCGAGCCGTACGACGGCTATGGCTACCGCAACGCCTGGATCGTCGACCCATTCGGTCACCGGTGGGGGCTGCAGTCCCCGCTGCGCGCGTGGCGGTATCGCACCGGTGACCTCGCGCACGTGTCGGTGCGCACGCCGGATGCAGCGCGCGCGGTCGAGTTCTACCGGGCCGTGCTCGGCTGGGAGATCGTCGATGACCGGGTGCCGGCCGCGACGCCGTCCGTCGGCGTATGGACGAGCGCGGAGCCGATGCTGTTGTGCGTGTACGCGGTGGGCGACCTCGACGCCGCGCGCGCCCGGATTGCCGCGGCGGGTGGGACGGCCGGGGAGCCGCGCCAGGAGCCGTACGGTCTGCGCGCGGACTGCATCGACGACCAGGGCAGCGCGTTCGCGATTCACGAGGTGGCGGGCGGCGCGCAGCGCCCGCCGATGAACGGGCGGCGCGCCGGCGACCTGGCGTACCTGACCCTGGAGGTCGTCGACTCTGCGAAGGCCCGCGCCTTCTACGGCGCAGTGCTCGGCTGGACGTTCCGGGCCGGCCGGATCGACGACGGCTGGCAGGTGGAGGACGTGGCACCGATGGTCGGACTCAGCGGCGGGCACCCAGGGGCCGCCGCCGTGCCGATGTGGCGCGTCGACGACATCGCCTTCGCCGTCGATCGGGTGCGCGCGGCCGGCGGCACCGCCACCGACCCGGCCCGTCAGCCGTACGGCGTGACGAGCGAGTGCACGGACGACCAGGGCACCCGCTTCTACCTCGGCGAGCTGTAACGCTCCGGTTTCCCACCTTCTGGGACGCTGTTGCCACGACGCGGGACGGCATGCGATCCTCTACAACGTGCTCAGCCACGCGCGCGAGTTTTTCTACGGGTACCGCAGCTCGGTGCCCGTCGCTCACGGCTGATCGCATCTCCGCCAACGACGCCCCGGGCCCACGGCCTCGGGGCGTTTCCGCGTCACGGGTGGCGGGGTCGGGGAGATACCGAAAGGATCCGCTCCGATGAACCCCACCGCCCTCGAGCCGGACGTGACCGTCAACGGTGTCGCCGACGCCCCCGCCGACGACGCGATCCCCATGCTGCGCGAGCAGATCGACGCCCTTGATCTCGCCATCACCAGGCTGGTGAGCGAGCGGATGCGGCTCTCCAAGCGCATCCAGACCGCTCGGGTCAACGCCGGCGGAACGCGGGTCGAGCTCGGCCGGGAGCGGGTGGTGTTGGACGGCTACCGCCAGGCGCTCGGCGCGGACGGCCCGCAGCTCGCCGAGGCCGTGCTGCGGGTCTGCCGCGGCGCATGCTGATCATGCGAACTACAGCATCCGACGGTCTGCCGCCCAGCGGGTGAGCTGGTGCCGGTTGGACAGTTGCAGCTTGCGCAACACGTTCGACGCGTGCGTCTCGACGGTCTTGACCGAGATGAACAGCTCGGCGGCGATCTCCTTGTACGCATAGCCACGGGCCAGCAGGCGGAGCACCTCCAGTTCGCGGGGGGTGAGCTGGTCCAGTTCCGGGTCGACGGACGGGACGACCGGGGCGTCGCGGAAGGCGTCCAGCACGAAGCCGGCCAGCCGGGGGCTGAACACGACATCTCCCTCGGCTACCCGCCGGATGGCGTCGGCGAGCTCGCGCGCCGAGATGGTCTTGGTGACATACCCCTTCGCGCCGGCGCGGATCACGCCGATCACGTCCTCGGCGGCGTCGGACACCGACAGCGCGAGAAAGCGGGTGTCGGGCAGCTCCGTAGACACCGCGGCGAGGACCGCCTGCCCGCCGCCGTCGGGCATGTGCACGTCGAGCAGCACGACGTCCGGGCGGGTGCTGCGGATGCCGGCGATCGCGTCGGCCACCGTCCCCGCCTCGCCGACCACCTCGACCGACGCGCCCAGCTCCGAGCGAACGCCGGAGCGGAACATGCCGTGGTCGTCCACCAGATACACCGTCGGCTTGCCGTTCATCTCGCAATCCTGATCTCTACTTCGGTTCCGCTACCCGGGCCGGTGCGCAGCCGCACCGTGCCGCCGTGCCGCTCGACCCGTCCGATGATCGAGCCGCGGACGCCTTGCCGATCCGCAGCCACCGTGGCCAGGTCGAAGCCGACGCCGCGGTCCTTGACGTAGGCGACGTACCCGTCCGCCTCCACCTCGGCATAGAGCGACACCGTGGTGACGCCGGCGTGCTTGGCCGCGTTCACCATCGCCTCGCGGCTGGCGGCAACGAGCGCGCCCAGCCGGTCGTCGAGCGGGGCGTCGCCGACCACCACGATGTCGACCTTGATCGCGTAGGCGTCCTCGACCTCGCCGGCCGCGGCCTGCAACGCATCGGCCAGCTGACCCGTCGGCCCCGGCTCGCCGTACAGCAGCGTGCGCAGCTCCCGCTCCTGCCCGCGGGCCAGCCGGGTCACCTCGCGCGGCGAGTCGGCGTTGCGCTGGATCAGCGCCAGGGTCTGCAGCACCGAGTCGTGCAGGCGCGCCGCGAGATCGGCCCGTTCCTGTGAGCGGATGCGCTCGTAGCGCTCGGCGTTGAGATCCCCGACCATCCGCGCCCACCACGGACCGGTGATCAGCCCGACGCCGACCAGGGTGACGACGACGGCGATGAACCCGTCCCGCAGGGCGTAGAAGTTCGACGTCGCGAGAATGATCACCGCACCCACGACGACCAGCCCGACTCCGCAGACCAGCCTGATCCGGCCGATCCGGTCGCCGCCGAACGGCGTGCGCGACCACACCGACCAGCGAGCCCGCTGGCTGTCGGTCGCCTGCCGCCAGATCAGCGCCGCGCCGAGGCAGGCCAGCATCGCCGGGATGAAGAGCCGACCCAGCGAGGACGACGCCTCGGTGACCCCGATGATCGATCCGATCGCGATGAGCGCCGCGGCGGTGTACTCCAGCCACTGCGGGACACGGCTCGGCGGCGCGTCGGGTCGGGTCGGGACGACGATCCAGTACACCGCGTACAGCACGACGCCGATCCCGCCGCCGATGGCGAGCAGCACGAACACCACCCGGATCGCCGCGGTGGGCACCCCGAGGTGATCGGCCAGCCCTCCGGCAACGCCGCCGAGTATGCGCTGCCGGGTGCGGCGGTAGAGCCGCGGCGCCGGCGGCGCGGCCGACGGCGCGCTGGAGGGCGCGGCCTGGGCGGCGTCGGCTGTCACGGTTCAATGATCGCCGGTTACTCGATGCCCGCGCATCGGGACCTGCCCTGAGCGGCGCCGACTCGCGTTCGGCGGCGGATCAGGGTGAGATCAGGGGCGTACCCGATGCCCGCCACCCCGCGCGGACCGCATCCTCGACGGCATGACCAACATGACTGACGCGCCCACTCCCCCGACCCCGCCGCCGGCTGGCCCCCCGCCGGGCGCCGGGTGGGGCTCGCGGCTACTGCGCCGCAGCAGCGACGACCGGATCGCGGCCGGCGTGTGCGGCGGCCTGGGCGAGTACTTCGGTGTCGACCCGGTCATCTTCCGCGTGCTCTTCGCGGTCACCGCGTTCGTCGGCGCCGGCATCGTGGCCTACCTGATCGCCTGGGCGCTGATCCCGGAACGCGGCGCGGTCAACCCGCCGCTCGATCGTGCCGTGGCCGAGCTGCGGCGGCGGCACGTCCCGGTCTGGCTCGTGGTGGTCGTCGCCGCGATCGTCGGCTGGGCGGCGCTGTTCAGCTGGTGGTCGCCCTGGCCGTTCGTGCCGGTAGCGCTGGCCACCGTCGTGCTGGTGGTGGCGCTCAACCGGCGGCCGACGGCCCCGCAGCCGGCACCGCCGCCCGGCTACCCGTCCGACACCGCGGCATACCAGGCGCCGCCGGCCGCCGGCGTCGCCGAGCGCCTCTCCCAGGCGCAGGCGACGCGCAGCCAGGTCGCGGCATGGGTCCAGGAGTCGCGCGCCGCAGCCCGTGAACGGCGGCGGCGCGCCGCCCCGATGCGCTGGGTGATCCTCGCAGTGCTCGCCGGCACGCTGCTCGTGCTGGGGATCTGCGACGCGATCGGTGGCATCGTGATCCCGGCCTACTTCTGGGCCGTCCTGATCGTCGTGGGCGGCGGCCTGATCATGGGCATCGCGCTGCGCCGAACGCCGTGGACGCTGGCGCTGCTGCTCGTCCCGGCGGCGATCGGGTCGTTCATCTTCAGCGGGACGAAGGTCAGCTTCCACGACGGTTCGGGCGACAACGCCGTGGCTCCGCGGTCGGTCGCCGCGCTCGACAGCGAGTACCGCCAGGCATTCGGCCGCACCACCATCGACCTGTCGAACGTCGGGTCGGTGGACGCCAGCCGCACCGTCGTGGTGCGCCAGGCCGCGGGTCAGCTGCGGGTGATCGTGCCGCGCACCTTGCCCGTCGTCGTGCACTCCGACGTGCACCTCGGCAGCGTCGAGGTCGACGGCAGCGAGCTGCAGTCCGGCTACAACTTCTCCCGCGAGGTGCCCACCGGCCCGACCGGGGCGGCCGACCAGCTGACCCTCGACGTCACGGTGACCGCCGGGCAGGTCGACATCGAGCGCGTGGGCTGAGCAGGAAGCGCGCCGGGCTCAGCGGACGCCGCGCGGGCGGAACTGGATGCTGATCCGCGGACCCACCGAGCGGGCCGTCTTCGCAATCGCGTGCTCCCACGTGCGCTGGCAACTGCCGCCCATGACGATCAGATCGCCGTGGCCGAGGTCGTGCCGCAGCGCCGCACCGCCGCCGCGCGGGCGCAGCAGCAGCGGCCGCGGCGCACCCACCGAGACGATCGCCACCATGGTGTCGTCCGTGCGTCCGCGGCCGATGCGATCGCCGTGCCAGGCCACGCTGTCGCGGCCGTCGCGATACAAGCACAGCCCGGCGGTGCGCAACGGCTCGCCCAGCTCGGCAGCATAGTGCTCGTCGAGCAGCCGCTTCGCCTCCACCAGCGCTGGGTCGGGCAGCGGGTCGTCCTCGTCGTAGAAGCACAACAGCCGGGGCACGTCCACGACCCGCTCGTACATCTGACGCCGCTCGGCGTGCCAGGGCACGGTGCTGCGCAGCCGCTCGAAGAGCGCGTCGGCACCGGCGATCCAGCCCGGCCGCAGGTCGATCCAGGCGCCGTCGCTCAGCGGTGTGCGGCGCACCGTCGCGCCCAACGGCCCCGGACAGACCTCGTCAGCAAGGTCCAGCAGCGATGCCTGGAACGTCGCGGTCATGCCGAAACTCTAGCACGCATGTTCGAAAGTGCTACTCCCATTCGATGGTGGCCGGCGGCTTGGACGTCACGTCCAGCACCACCCGGTTCACCTCGCGCACCTCGTTCGTGATCCGCGTGGAAATCGTCTCCAGCACCTCGTAGGGCACGCGCGTCCAGTCCGCGGTCATGGCGTCCTCGGACGAGACGGGCCGCAGCACGACCGGATGGCCGTAGGTGCGCCCGTCGCCCTGCACGCCCACCGAGCGCACGCCGGCCAGCAGCACCACCGGGCACTGCCAGATGTCGCGGTCCAGCCCGGCAGCCGAGAGCTCGGCCCGGGCAATCGCGTCCGCCCGGCGCAGGATGCAAAGCCGCGCCGCGGTGACCTCGCCGACGACGCGGATCGCCAGTCCCGGACCCGGGAACGGTTGGCGCCACACGATCTCGCCCGGCAGGCCCAGCTGCTCACCGACCCGGCGCACCTCGTCCTTGAACAGCGCGCGCAGCGGCTCGACCAGCCCGAACTGCAGGTCCTCCGGGAGGCCGCCGACGTTGTGGTGGCTCTTGATGTTCGCCGCGCCGGCCCCGCCGCCGGACTCCACGACGTCCGGATAGAGCGTGCCCTGGACGAGGAACTCCACCGAGCCGTCCACGGCGATCTCGCGCGCGGCGGCCTCGAACGCCCGGATGAACTCCCGCCCGACGATCTTGCGCTTCTGCTCGGGGTCGGTGACGCCGTAAAGCGCGTCGAGGAACTGCCCGGCCGCCTCGACGACCTTCAGCTTGACGCCGGTCGCGGCCACGAAGTCCCGCTCGACCTGCTCGGCCTCGCCGGCACGCAGCAGGCCGTGGTCGACGAACACGCAGGTGAGCTGCTCGCCGATCGCGCGCTGCACCAGCGCGGCGGCGACCGCGGAGTCGACCCCACCCGACAGGCCGCAGATCGCCCGTTTCCCGCCCACTTGGGCGCGGATCGCGGCGACCTGCTCGTCGATGATGTTGGCCTCGGTCCACGACGGGCGGCAGCCGGCGATGTCGAAGACGAACCGGCGCAGGATCTGGCTGCCGTGCTCGGTGTGCAGCACCTCCGGGTGGAACTGCACGCCGGCCAGTCGCCGGTCGAGATCCTCGAACGCCGCGACCGGCGCGCCGGCGGTGCTGCCGGTCACGGTGAACCCGGCTGGCGCCCGGGTGACCTCGTTGCCGTGGCTCATCCACACCTCGAGCGCATCGGCGAGCCCGCGCAGCAGCACGCCCGGTACCGGCACGGCCAGCGTGGTGCGGCCGAACTCGCTGCCGCCGGTGTCGGCGACCGTCCCGCCGAGCGCCTGCGTCATGGCCTGGAAGCCGTAGCAGATGCCGAACACGGGCACGCCTGCACTGAACAGCGCCGGGTCGGCCTGTGGCGCGCCCGGCTCGTACACGCTCGACGGGCCGCCGGAGAGAATGATCGCCTTCGGGTCGCGGGCCAGCAGGTCGGCGACCGGCGCCGTGTGCGGGACGATCTCGGAGTAGACGTGGGCCTCGCGCACCCGGCGGGCGATCAGTTGCGCGTACTGCGCCCCGTAGTCGACGACGAGGACGAGGTCCGGCTGCACCCAGCTGAGTCTAGGGACACGCAGTGATCAAGTTGCGCTTCCGTCGCCCATTGAACGCAACCGCAACTAGATCGCCGGGCAGCCTACGGGCTGCGCGGCCAGGGATATCGGAACCCGGTGAGCTCCTCGCTGACCTGCCACAGCCGACGCGCCAGCGTCTGATCGCAGGCCAGCGGCGACGGCCGAGCCGCGCCGATCGGGCCGCGCGTCTCGTGCAGCCACTGCGCACCGGTGTAGCTGCCGGGGTCGGCGACCGCAGCGGCGTAGAGCACCGCCCGCGCCCCGGCCGCCGCGGACTGGCCGATCAGCCGCATGGTCAAGGGCGCGACGGCGCGCAGCACCGGGTTGGCGCCGAGGCCCTGCCGATCCGCGGTGAGACCGGTCGCGGCGACCCCAGGATGTGCCGCCGTCGACGTCAACGGCAGGTGCCGCTCGTCGGCGCGACGCTGCAGCTCGAACGCGAAGAGCAGGTTCGCGAGCTTGGAGTTGGCGTAGGCATGCTCGGCCCGGTACGGGTCGGTGGCGTTGGCGGCGAGGACGTCGTCGCCGCCGCCGCGGTGGGCGACGGACGAGACCGTGACCACGCGCGGCGACTCGGCCCGCAGCAGCGCTTGCAGCAGCAGCCCGCTGAGGACGAAGTGGCCGAGATGGTTGGTGCCGAACTGCAGCTCGAAGCCGTTCACCGTGTTGGTGCGGCGTGGCGGGGTCATCACCCCGGCGTTGTCGACGAGCAGGTTCAGCGGCCGGTCCCAGCCTTCGCCGAAATCGCGGATCGACGCGATGTCGGAGAGGTCCAGCTCGGCGACCTCGACGTCGGCTTCGGCGTGCTCGGCGCGGATCCGGTCGACGGCCTGCTTGCCGCGCTCGATGTTGCGGCAGGCCAGCACGACGCTCGCGCCGTGCCCGGCCAGCTCGCGCGCCGTCTGCCAGCCGATGCCGGAGTTCGCACCGGTCACGACGACGACCCGTCCGTCCAGGCGCGGCAGCCTCGCTGCCGTCCAACCCACACCGTGGAACCTACTCAACGGCACGTGAGATGGCCGTGCGTCAGGCACACTTGCGGGTGTGAGTGAGCCTCGCAGCGAGGGCCAGCCAGCGCGCAGCGGCACGATCGACGCGGTGTGCGCTTGCGGGCAGGGCGACGACACCCCATGCCGGGAACACGGGGTCCGCACCCGCGCGTGGCGCAACGGTGCGCTCGCGGCCGAGAACTTCCCGTTCGAGCAGATCTCGAACTACCTGCAGGAGTCCGACTGCGTGGTGTGGGCGGATCTGTGCGCGCCCGACACCGATCGGCTGACCACGGTCGCCACCGAGCTCAACCTCGACCCGCACGCCGTCGAGGACGCGGTGACCCGGCACGAGCGGCCAAAGGCCACCCGCTACCGCACGCACCTGTTCGTGGTCGCATACGCCGTCCACTTCGACGCTGAGTCCGCGACCCTGACGGCCTGCCAGGTCTCGGCCTTCATCACCCAGCACGCCGTGATCACGGTGCGGCAGAGCGACAGCTTCGACATCGAGCGGGTCGTCAAGGTCTGGGACGACAACACCGACTTGATCAAGTACGGCTGCAAGGCGCTCGTCCACGGACTGCTCGACGTGATCGTCGACGGCTATTTCGAGGCCGTCGAGGATCTCGACGACGAGATCGAGGCGATCGAGGACATCCTCTTCGACGACACGAGCCGCAGCAGCAAGGACGTGCAGCGGCGCTCGTTCGCGCTGCGCAAGTCGCTCGTGCAGGGCCGCCGGGCGATCCTGCCGATGCGTGAGGTGGTCAACACGACCATGCGCCGCGCGGTCGAAGAACCGGGACTCGATGAGCTCGCGCCGTACTACAATGACCTGTACGACCACGTGCTGCGTGCCGCGGAGTGGACCGAGTCTCTGCGCGACATGATCACGACGATCTTCGAGACGAACCTGTCACTGGCCGATGCCCGGCTCAACACGATCATGAAGAAGCTGACCGGGTATGCGGCGATCATCGCCGTGCCGACTGCGATCACCGGCTACTTCGGCCAGAACGTTCCCTATCCCGGCTTCGGGCAGCACTGGGGTTTCTGGCTGTCGCTGCTGATGATGCTCGCCATCGCCGCCGGGCTGTACGTGGTGTTCCGCCGCAAGGACTGGATCTGAGCAAGCCCCCACGCGCGGTTAGCGGGGAGAGGTCAAGATCAGCTCGGCGCGTTGGAACTCCTTCACCGACGAGTACCCGCACTTGGCCATCACCCGGCGCAGCGCGCCGAACAGGTTCCGCTCGCCGCTCGGGTCGCTGGTCGGCCCGGCGACCACCTCGGCCAGCGACGGGCGTTCGTCCGCGTCGTAGCCGAGCGACACGATCGCCGAGCGCGGCACGCGGGGATGGCGTGCCGTCGCGTCCCAGAAGCAGCCGTTGCCGGGCGCCTCAGCCGCGCCCGCCAGCGCGTCGCCGAGCATCACCGCGTCCGCGCCACAGGCCAGCGCCTTGGCGATCTCGCCGCCTGTGCTGATGTCGCCGTACGCGATCAGGTGCACGTAGCGGCCGCCCGTCTCGTCGAGGTAGTCGCGGCGCGCGGCCGCGGCGTCGACGATCGCCGTGGCCATCGGGACGTCGACGCCGAGCGCGGAGTGAGTGGTCGAGCCGAGGTGCGCGCCGTAGCCGACGATCACGCCGGCCGCGCCGGTGCGCATCAGGTGCAGCGCGGTCTGGTAGTTCGCGCAGCCGCCGACGATCACCGGCACATCCAGCTCGGCGATGAACACCTTGAGATTCAAGGCGGTCGCCGTCGCCGCTTCGGACGCGACGTGCTCTGCCGAGATCACCGTGCCCTGGACGACGAGCAGGTCGACGCCCTCGGCCAGCGCGTGCGGGGCGAGCTCCACGGTGTGCTGCGGCGAGAGCCGCACCGCCACTCGGATGCCTGCCGCACGCAGCTCCGCGATGCGCCGGCGGAGCAGGTCAGGTGAGACCGGCCGCTCGTACGCGGCCTGCAGGGCGTGCGTGCTGCCGTCGAGCCGGGCGAGGACCCCGGGCGGGTCGTCGTGGCGCGTCCACAGCCCCTCGCCGTCGAGCACGGCGAGGCCGCCCAGGCGTTCGATCTCCGCGGCCGTGGCCGGCGAGACCACCGCGTCCGACGGTGCAGCCACGAGGGGCAGCTCGAACGCGTGCGCGTCGATCTGCCAGGCCGTCGACACCACGCCCGCGCCGCGGGTGCGCCGGGTCGGCACCAGGGCTATCTCGTGGAGGTGATAGCCACGGCGGGCGCTGCGTCCCAGCCCGATCTCCACGGTCTCCGGCATGTCGCCGAGTCTGCCCTACCGGACCGAAACCTCCCGATGATCATGGGTTTCGGGCAAGAATCCTGCACGAAACCCATGATCACGGCGAGGAGGCGGCGGGTCAGCCGCCGGAGTAGTTCGGCGCCTCCACGGTCATCTGGATGTCGTGGGGATGCGACTCCTTCAGCCCGGCGGCGGTGATCCGCATCAGCTGGCCGTGCTCCTGCAGCTCCGCGATCGTGCGCGCGCCGGCGAAACCCATCCCCGCCTGCAGGCCGCCGACGAGCTGGCGGGCCACCGCGGCGAGCGGGCCGCGGTAAGGCACCTGCCCCTCGACGCCCTGCGGCACCAGCTCGCTGTCGTCGGCGACGTCCTGCAGGCCGTAGCGGTCCCGTGAATACGATCGGGTACGACTTCCGCTCGCGTCCGTGCGGCTCTGCATCGCCCCGAGCGACCCCATGCCGCGGTAGGACTTGAACTGCTTGCCGTTGATGAAGATCAGCTCACCGGGCGACTCCTCGCAGCCGGCCAGCAGCGAGCCGAGCATGACGGTGTCGGCGCCGGCGACGATCGCCTTCGGGATGTCGCCGGAGTACTGCAGCCCGCCGTCGCCGATCACCGGCACGCCGGCCGGACGCGCCGCCACCGCAGCGTCGAAGATCGCTGTCACCTGCGGCACGCCGACGCCGGCCACCACCCGCGTGGTGCAGATCGAGCCGGGACCCACGCCGACCTTGACGCCGTCCGCGCCGGCGTCGACGAGGGCCTGCGCACCCGCGGTCGTCGCGACGTTCCCGCCGACGACATCGACCGCGGTGTCGTGCTTGAGCCGCGCCACCATCTCGACGACCGCGCGGGAGTGCCCATGGGCGGTGTCGACGACGACGAAGTCGACGCCGGCGTCGACCAGCAACTGCGCCCGCTTGTAGGAATCCTCGCCCACGCCGACCGCCGCACCGACCACCAGCCGGCCGTGCGCGTCCTTCGTGGCGTCCGGGAAAGCCTCGCTCTTGGTGAAGTCCTTGACCGTGATCAGCCCGGTCAGCCGACCGTCGGCGCCGACCAGCGGCAGCTTCTCGACCTTGTGCTTGGCCAGCAGCGCCAGCGCGTCCGGCTTGGCCACGCCCACCGGCGCGGTGACCAGCGGCATCGGCGTCATCACGTCACGGACCAGCCGGGACGGGTCGGTCTCGAAGCGCATGTCGCGGTTGGTGACGATGCCGAGCAGCACACCGTCGGCGTCGACCACCGGCGCGCCGGAGATCCGATACCGCGCGCAGAGCGCCTCGACGTCGGCCAGCGTCGCGTCCGGTGAGCAGGTGATCGGGTTGGAGACCATGCCGGCCTCGGACCGCTTCACCAGGTCGACCTGGATGGCCTGGTCCTCGGCGGACAGGTTGCGGTGCAGGACGCCGACCCCGCCCTGGCGCGCCATCGCGATCGCCATCCGGGCCTCGGTGACGGTGTCCATGGCCGAGGACAGCAGCGGCACCCGTACGGCGATATTCCGGGTGACCCGAGCGGTGGTGTCGACGTCGCTGGGGATGACATCTGATGCGCCGGGCAACAGCAGCACGTCGTCGAAGGTCAGGCCGAGGCGGGCGAACTTGGCGGAGACTTCCGAGTTGGTCAAATGCATCTCCTCGAGGCCGGTACCCCATCGTACGGGCTTGTCCCTGAACGGACGCGCGACGAACCCCAGGGTCAATTTCGGGGGAATGCCCGATGGCTCGTCGGCGATCCGACCGGGACGCTCGATGCCATGACAGATCACTCCGCCGTCCAGGCCATCGCGGCGCCCTACTCGCCGCCCGACCGGGCCGTCGCCGCGCGCGCCGTCGACGTGGTCAAGGTCTACGGGTCCGGCGACACCGGCGTGCGCGCCCTCGATCACGTCAGCGCCGAGTTCCGCCGCGGCGAGTTCACCGCGATCATGGGGCGGTCCGGCTCGGGCAAGTCGACGCTCATGCACTGCCTGGCCGGCCTCGACTCGGTCACGTCCGGCACGGTCACCGTCGCTGACGTCGAGCTGACCCGGCTCTCGGACAAGCGGATGACCAAGCTGCGCCGCGACCGGATCGGGTTCGTGTTCCAGTCCTACAACCTGGTGCCGACACTGACCGCGCTGGAGAACATCACGCTGCCGCTCGACATCGCCGGCCGCCAGCCCGACCCGGAATGGCTGCGGGCGATCGTCCACAACCTGGGTCTGGGCGACCGGCTCGGTCACCGCCCGAGCGACTCTCCGGCGGCCAGCAGCAGCGGGTCGCCTGCGCCCGCGCCCTGGTGAGCCGTCCCGAGATCATCTTCGGGGACGAGCCGACCGGCAACCTGGACTCCCGCTCGAGCGGTGAGGTGCTGGCCATCCTGCGCGACGCGGTCGACCGGCTCGGTCAGACCGTCGTCATCGTCACCCACGACCCGCGCGCGGCGAGCACCGCCGACCGGGTCGTCTTCCTCGCCGACGGACGGATCGTCGACGAGATGGCCCGGCCGACCGCGGAGTCCGTGCTCGACCGCATGAAGTACCTGGAGCGATAAGCCATGAGCGCCCCGATGCGCCGGGTGTCCCGTCGCAATCTCGCCGCGCACAAGGTCCGTCTCGTGCTGACCGTGGTCTCGGTGGTGCTCGGCACGGCGTTCATCGCCGGGTCGTTCGTGTTCACCGACACGCTGAAGGGCACCTTCGACAAGATCTTCGCCAGCTCGTACCAGGGCGTCGACGTGCAGGTGCAGGCCCGCAGCGACCGCAGCGCCGGCGTGCCCGACTCGCTCGTGCCGACGCTGACGAACCTGCCGGGCGTGCGTGCCGTGCAGGTGCAGGCAAGCGCGCCGGTGGTGCTGATCGGCGCGAACGGCAAGAAGGTCGACACCGGCGGCGCCCCGAGCGAGGGCTCGATCTGGTACCCGCCGAACGAGCGGCTCGACAAGACGCCGACGTTCCAGGCAGGCGGCCCGCCGGGACCCGGCCAGGTCGTGATCAACGCTGGCGCGGCGAAGAAGTCGCACCTGACCGTCGGCGCGCACACCCGGGTGCTCACCACGACGGCCGGCATGCTCGACGTGACGATCTCCGGTATCTACCACACCGACACGCAGACCGGCGGATACGTCGGAGTGCTCTTCCCGGAGCAGCAGGCGCTGAAGCTGTTCACCGACGGCAGCCACGTCGACTCGGTGAGCCTCGGTGCCGCCGGGGTCGATGAGCAGACGCTGCGCGACAGGGTCGCCCGCGTGCTGCCGGGCGATCTCGAGGCAAAGACCGGCGACCAGGTGCGCGCGGACACGAAGACGAGCATCGAGAACGGCCTGTCGTTCGTGAACTACTTCCTGCTCGCGTTCGGGTTCATCGCGCTGCTCGTCGGGACGTTCATCATCTACAACACGTTCTCGATGATCGTGGCGCAGCGCACGCGTGAGCTGGCCCTGCTGCGGGCCATCGGCGCCGACCGCGCCCAGGTGCGGCGCGCCGTGCTGTTCGAGGCCGGCATCATCGGGCTGATCGGCAGTGTGATCGGCATGGCTGCCGGCGTCGGGCTCGCCTACGGCCTGCGCGCCTTCCTCGACGCGATCAACACCGGGCTGCCGGGCGGCGCGCTCGTGCTGCAGCCGCGCACGATCATCATCGCAGTCCTGGTCGGCACCCTCGTGACCATCCTCTCGGCGAACGCGCCGGCGCGGCGCGCGGCCACGACCCCTCCTGTGGCCGCGATGCGCTCCGAGTTCGCCGCCCTCGGCGTGAGCCTGCGGCGCCGTTCGTTGATCGGCGCGCTGGTGACGGCGGCGGGCGCGGTGGTGACCGGGCTCGGTGCGCTGTCGCAGCACGCCGGTACCGGCGCCAGCCTGATCGGGCTGGGGCTGCTCGGCGTGGGCGCCGGGGTGCTGCTGCTCTCGCCGGTGCTGTCGCGGATCGTCATCGGCCCGCTGGGCCGCCTGGTCGGCCGCCCGTTCGGCGCTGCCGGGCGGCTGGCCCGCACGAACGCGGTGCGCAACCCGCGCCGCACCGCGGCCACCGCGTTCGCGCTCACCATGGGCCTGCTGCTGGTGAGCGCCATCGCGGTCATCGGCGCGTCGGCGAAGAAGAGCGTCGACAAGGCGGTCGACAACGGCGTGACGGCCGACTACATCCTCACCACGCAAGCCGATCTGCCCATCCCGCTGCAGGCGGCCGACGCAGCGCGCAAGGTGCACGGCATCGGGTCCTTCGTCGAGCTGCACGACCTGCAGACCACCGTCGACGGCAAGAACACGGACGGCGCCGCGGTCGACGGCACGCTCGCCGACGTGGCGCCGCTGAAGATCACGGCCGGCAGCGGCCGGATCGGGCCCGGCGACCTGCTCGTCTCGCAGAAGACCGCCACCGGCAAGCACTGGACGCTCGCAGCGCACGTCGTCATGCGGCAGCCGGGCGGGTCCAGCGCCACCCTGACGGTGACGGGCGTCTACGCCGACAGTCAGCTGTTCGGGTCGTGGGTGACCGGCGGCGACGTCTACCGGCAGCTCACGCCGGCCAGCCGGTGGGCCGATATCGTGGTGCTCGTTCGGGCGGCTCCGCACGCTGACCTCGCGGCGATGCGCGCTGGGCTGAACGACGCGACCGACCCGTACTACGTGGTGAACGTCCAGGACCGTGAGCAGTACAAGGGCTCGCTCGCCAACCAGATCGACGGCCTGCTCGCCATCCTGTACGGCCTGCTCGGGCTGGCGATCGTGATCGCGATCCTCGGCATCGTCAACACGCTGGCGCTGTCGGTGGTGGAGCGACGGCAGGAGATCGGCATGCTGCGCGCGGTGGGGATGCTGCGGCGGCAGGTGCGGCGGGCGGTGTACGTCGAGTCGTTCCTGATCGCGATGTTCGGCGCGGCACTCGGCCTCGGCCTGGGCCTGACGTTCGGGGCGCTGTTCACCCGCACCCTGCGCAGCGCCGGGCTGGGCGAGCTGTCGATCCCGTGGGGGCAGGCCGTGCTGTTCCTCGTCGTGGCCGGCGCGGTAGGCGTGCTCGCCGCCCTGTGGCCGGCGGCGCGGGCGGCACGCACCAAGCCGCTGGAGGCCATCGCGGAGGCCTGACCGCCGCGGCACGCCCCGCTCCCGGCCACCCGGGTTGGCCAGGATCGGGGCGCTGCCCTTACCGTGGAAGCGTGACGCACCCCCACGCCGTCCGGGATCGCTCGTGAACCTCGACGACGGGCCGCTGGACCCGTTCCGCGACGACCCCGACGACCCGGCCGGCATGCTCGACGAGCCGGAGCCGATCGAGCCGCTCAGCGACCAGGAGCGGGCCGACGTCATCGCCGATCTGCAGGAGTTGGCCGAGTTCCGGCGGGCGCTGGAGCCGCGCGACGTGCGCGGCATCGCCGTCGAGTGCAGCGACTGCGGCGAGGAGCACTACTTCAGCTGGGACCTGATGACCGCCAACCTGCGCTCACTCATCGGCGACGGCCGCACGCACGTCCACGAGCCCGCCTACGAACCCAACCCGGAGGCGTTCGTCAGCTGGGACTACGCCCGCGGCTACACCGACGCCACCAACGCGGCGGCGCGCCGCCGCTGACCCTTCCCTGAGCCGACTTTGCCCCGCGGTGACACGCTGATCAGGCTCGCCAACGTGTCATAGCGGGGCAAAGTCACAGATGGCCCGATGAGAACCCAGGGCCGTGGCTGTGGCTGTGGCCATGCGCATGGCCGTGGCCGTCGGCGTGGTCGTGCTCGGGTTGCTTCGGCTTGTCGACGACGGCGCCCTGCGTCGAGAGCACCACCCCGGCGACGGATGCCGCGTTGGCCAGCGCGGCCTTGGTGACCTTCACCGGGTCGACGACGCCGTCGGCGAGCAGGTCGCCGTACTGGCCGGTCTGCGCGTTGAAGCCGTGGTTGGCCGGCAGATCACGCACCTTCGCCACCACCACGTAGCCCTCCTCGCCGGCGTTGTCGGCGATCCAGCGCAGCGGCTCGTCCAGCGCCCTTCTGACCACCGCCACGCCGGTCGCCTCGTCGCCGGACAGGCCCAGCCCGCCGTCTAGCCGGGACGCGGCGTGCACCAGCACCGTTCCGCCGCCGGCGATGATGCCCTCCTCGATCGCGGCGCGGGTGGCCGAGATCGCGTCCTCGATGCGGTGCTTGCGCTCCTTGAGCTCCACCTCGGTAGCCGCGCCGACCTTGATCACGCCGACGCCGCCGGCGAGCTTGGCCAGCCGCTCCTGCAGCTTCTCCCGGTCCCAGTCGGAGTCGGTGTCCTCGATCTCCTTGCGGATCTGCGCGATCCGGTCGTCGATCGCGGACTGCCCGCCGGCGCCGTGGGTGACCGTCGTGGTGTCCTTGGTGACGACGACCCGGCCGGCCTTGCCGAGCACCTCCAGGCCGATCTGGTCGAGCTTGAGGCCGATCTCCGGGGCCACGACCTCGGCACCGGTGACGATCGCGAGGTCCTGCAGGAACGCCTTGCGCCGGTCGCCGAAGAACGGCGCCTTGACCGCGACCGCAGGAAAGGTCCTGCGGATGGAGTTGACGACCAGGGTGGACAGCGCCTCCCCTTCGACGTCCTCTGCGATGATCACCAGCGGCTTGCCCTCGGCGATCACCTTCTCCAGCAGCGGCAGCAGATCGGCGATCGCCGAGATCTTCTGCGTGCTGATCAGCAGGTACGGGTCGTCGAGCACCGTCTGCCCCGCCTCGAGGTCGGTGACGAAGTACGGCGAGGTGTAGCCCTTGTCGAACTGCATCCCTTCGGTGAACTCGAGCTCGGTGGTGAGCGTGTTGGACTCCTCGACGGTGATCACGCCGTCCTTGCCGACCTTGGTGAACGCCTCGCCGATCAGCGCGCCGATCGTCTCGTCCTGCGCGGAGATCGTCGCCACGTGCGCGATCGAGGTCTGCCCCTCGACCGGGGTGGCCGTCTCGTCCAGGGCCGTGGTGACCTCCTCGACCGCCGCGTCGATGCCCTTCTTCAGCGCGGTGGGGTTGGCGCCGGCGACGACGTTCTTCAGCCCGGCGTTGACGAGCGCCTGAGCCAGCACCGTGGCCGTGGTGGTGCCGTCGCCGGCCACGTCGTTGGTCTTGGTGGCAACCGACTTGGCCAGCTGGGCGCCGAGGTTCTCGTACGGGTCGACCAGCTCGATCTCGCGGGCGATGGTCACCCCGTCGTTGGTGATGACCGGCGGCCCGAACGACTTGTCGAGGACGACGTTGCGCCCGCGCGGGCCGAGCGTGACCTTGACCGTGTCGGCGAGCTGGTCGATGCCGCGCTCGATGGCGCGGCGGGCGTCCTCGTCGAAGCTGAGAATCTTCGCCATGGGATTCCTTTCTGCGTCGGCTCAACCGGCAACGCCCCGACACGCGTGCGCGGGCCGGGGCGTTGCCGACGACTCCTTATTTCTCGATGATCGCCAGGACGTCACGAGCCGACAGGACGAGGTACTCCTCGCCGGCGTACTTGACTTCGGTGCCGCCGTACTTGCTGTAGAGGACGACGTCGCCGACCTTGACGTCGAGCGGGACGCGGTTGCCCTTGTCGTCGATGCGGCCCGGGCCGACGGCCAGGACGGTGCCCTCCTGGGGCTTCTCCTTGGCGGTGTCCGGGATGACGATGCCCGAGGCGGTCGTCGTCTCGGCCTCGTTGGCCTGGACGACGATGCGGTCCTCGAGCGGCTTGATGCTGACCTTGGTGGCGGTCACAGTCGATCTTCCCTTCTCGGGTTAGCCGTGCACATGGATTCGGGCCGCGGCTGTCGTCGCGGGTGCCAGCAGTGACCCAGTTGGCACTCTAACTCGCCGAGTGCCAACGCTTCAATCCCGGGTGGAAATCCCGCGGGATCAGCCGACTCACACGGCGCGGGTCTCGATGCCGGCGTCGGCGAACTCGGCGAGGGCAACCGGGTCCGCGGTGGAGTCGGTCAGCAGCAGCTCGATCGAGGATGCCGGGCAAATCTGGGCGAACGCCCGGCGACCCAGCTTGGAGGAGTCGGCGACCACCACCACCCGGGCGGCCCGCTCGACGAGCAACCGGTTGATGTTCGCCTCGCCTTCGTTGTGCGCGGACGCCCCGCGCCGTGGGTCGATCGCGTCGACACCGAGGAACACCACGTCCAGAGCGACCTCCGAGAGGATCCGCGTCGCGAGCGGCCCGGTCAGCTCGAACGACTGGGGCCGGGCGACCCCGCCGGTGACCACGAGCTTGAGGTGCTGGCGGACGGTGAGCTCGTTGGCGATGTTGAGCGCGTTGGTGACGATCGTGAGCGCCGGACCGTCGCCGGTCACGTTCAGATCGGCCCGCGTCGCCAGGGCACGCGCGACCGCCGTCGTCGTGGTGCCGCCGTTGAGCCCGACCACGCTGCCGCGGTCGACGAGCGCCGCAGCGGCCTGCGCGATCCGCTCCTTCTCACCGGCCTGCCGGCCGGCCTTGTAGCGCAGCGGCAGGTCGTAGCTGACATTGTTGGTGACGGCGCCGCCGCGCGTGCGGGCGAGCAGCTGCTGCTCGGCGAGGTGGTCCAGGTCGCGGCGGATCGTCGCCGCGGAGACGTCGAGCTCGGCGGCGAGGTCCTCGACGTCGACCCGGCCACGCTGGCCGAGGATCTCCAGAACGCCGGAGAGTCGCTCGTGCCGGGTCACGCCGGGGCCCGCGTCGCGTGCAGCATCATTGCGCACAGATTGCCGTTTCGCGCAGACTTGCGCAATACGGCAGGATGGGGCGCCGATGATCCTCACCGTCACGCTCAATGCCGCGCTGGACGTCACCTACCAGGTCGCCGAGCTACGGCCCGGCGGATCGCACCGGGTGCAGCGGGTGCGGCAGCGGGCCGGCGGGAAGGGTGTGAACGTGGCGCGGGTGCTGCGCAGTCTCGGCGTGGACGCGGTGCTGACCGGTCTGGTCGGGGGGGCGACCGGCGCCCCGATCCGTGCCGACCTGGCCCGGTCCGGGTTGGCCGACGAGCTGGTCGACATCGCCGGCGAGTCGCGACGCACGGTGAGCGTGGTCGCCGGCGGGGAGGCGACGCTGTTCAACGAGTCTGGCCCGGAGGTCACCGAGCAGGAGTGGGCGGCGTTCCGCCTGCGGTTCGTCGAGCTGGCCGTCGGCGCGGCCGCGGTGGTGCTGGCCGGCAGCCTGCCCCGCGGGCTTGCCGCCGGCGCGTACGGCGAGCTGATCGGCGCGTCCCCGGCGGCGCTGACCGTGCTGGACACCTCCGGTGCGGCGCTGACCGCGGCGCTGCCGGCCGGGCCGGCGGTGGTGAAGCCGAACGCCGACGAGCTGCGCGCCGCCACCGGCTGCGCCGACCTTCAGGCCGGAGCGGCGGCACTGCACGCCGCCGGCGCACGGGCGGTGGTGGTCTCGGCCGGCCCCGACGGGCTGCTCGCCGCCCTCCCGGACCGGTTTTGGCAGGATGGGACCGTATCTGCTCCCGATCTGCCAAAACCGCGGATGTGGCGGGCCCGGCCGCCGCAGACGCTGGCCGGCAACCCGACCGGTGCGGGAGACGCGCTGGTCGCCGCGCTCACCGCGGCCCTGGTCACCGGCGCGTCCTGGCCGGACGCGCTGGCCGAGGCGGTCGCGGTCTCCGCCGCCGCGGTCGCCGCGCCGGTTGCCGGCGACATCGACCAGCCCACCTACCGCCGGCTGCGCCCGCAGGTGACCGTCGAGGAACTCGATGCTGACCCCGGCCGCTGAGATCCTGCGCGCCGCGGCCGCGGCTGGCCGCGGCGCCGGCGCGTTCAACGTCATCCAGCTCGAGCACGCCGAGGGACTCGTTGCCGGCGCCGAGGCCGCCCGCGCTCCGGTCATCCTGCAGATCAGCCAGAACGCGGTGCGCTACCACGGCGCGCTCGCCCCGATCGGGCTCGCCACGCTCGCCGTCGCCCGCGCCGCCAGAGCCCCGGTGGCGGTGCATCTCGACCACGCCACCGACGTCGAGTTGGTGCACCGCGCGGTCGAGCTCGGCTTCGGGTCGGTGATGTTCGACGCGTCGACGCTGCCCTACGACGAGAACGTCGCCGCCACCGCGGACGTCGTCGCGTATTGCCACGCTCGCGGGGGCGCAGTCGAGGCCGAACTCGGCGAGGTCGGCGGCAAGGACGGCGTGCACGCCCCCGGCGCCCGCACCGACCCGGGCCAGGCCGCGGCCTTCGTCGCCGCCACCGGGGTGGACGCGCTGGCCGTCGCGGTCGGCACCTCGCACGCCATGCTCACCCGCGACGCGACCCTCGACCTCGACCTGATCGCCGCTCTGCACGCCGTCGTGCCCGTGCCGCTGGTGCTGCACGGCTCCTCCGGCGTCCCGGACGAGCAGCTCACCGCCGCCGTCCAGTCCGGCATGACCAAAATCAACATCGCGACGCATCTGAACAACGCGTTCACCACCGCCGTGCGCCGCTACCTCGCCGAGCACCCCGACGTCGTCGACACCCGCCGCTACCTCGCCCCGGGCCGCGACGCCATCGCCGCCGAGACCACCCGGCTGCTCGGCGTGCTGCGCGCCGGCTGACGCCGCCAGCGGAACCTGTCGAGCGTCCAGGTGTGGCCCGCGTCGCGATGAAGGCTCCGCTACCCAGCAGCCCGCCGACGACTCCGGGGCCGATCCGTTGCGGCCCGCTCAGCGGACCGGCTCGAACGTCCAGGCGTGCGGCGGGCGGGCGAGCAGATCGGCGGGCACGTCGCCGAGGCCGCGGCCGTTCGGGTCGATCACCACCACGTGAGTGGCGTTGCGGTACACCTGCGCGGACGGGCCCACCCGGGCGAGGACGTGCGCAAGCAACGCGTCGGTTCGACCGTCCGCGGCCCGCGCTTCCCACATGACGACGCTCACACGAGCACCTCGGTGATCGGCAGCGCCGAGTCGGCCGGGATGTCCACGCCCGACGGCGCGGCGCCGTGCGCGACGAGCTGTGCGCCGAGGGCAGCGACCATCGCGCCGTTGTCGGTGCACAGCCGCGGCGGCGGCACGCGCAGCACCAGACCCGCGCCAGCGCAGCGTTCCTGGGCCAGCGCGCGCAGCCGCGAGTTGGCTGCCACCCCGCCGCCGATGAGCAGGTGGCCGACCCCGGACTCGCGGGCCGCGCGGACCGCCTTTGCGGTGAGCACGTCCACCACCGCCTCTTGGAACGACGCCGCGACGTCCGCTACCGGAACCGGCTCGCCCGCCCGCTGCCGCGCCTCGACCCAGCGGGCCACGGCCGTCTTCAGCCCGGAGAAGGAGAACGCGTACCCCTCATCGCGCATCCCGCGGGGGAACGCGATCGCGTCCGGGTCGCCCTCGCGGGCGATCCGGTCGATCGGCGGACCGCCCGGAAACGGCAGCCCGAGCAACCGGGCGACCTTGTCGTACGCCTCGCCGGCGGCATCGTCGACCGTGGCGCCGAGCTCGGTGACCTCCTCGCCGCCGACTCGTGGCACCAGCAGCAGCGACGAGTGCCCGCCCGAGACCAGCAACGCCACGCACGGCTCGTCCAGCGGACCGTTGCCGAGCAGGTCGACGGCCACGTGCGCCGAAAGATGATTGACGCCGTACAGCGGCTTGCCCAGCCCCAGCGCGTACGCCTTGGCGGCCGCGACTCCGACGAGCAGCGCACCGGCCAGACCCGGCCCGGCGGTGACCGCGACCGCGTCGATGTCGGACGGCTCGACGCGGGCCGTCTCGAACGCGCGGCGCGTGGTCGGCAGCATCGCCTGCAGATGGGCCCGGCTGGCCACCTCGGGCACGACCCCACCGAAGCGGGCGTGCTCGTGCACGCTGCTCGCGATCGTGTCGGCCAGCAGCGTCATGCCGCGGACGATGCCCACGCCGGTCTCGTCGCAGGACGTCTCGATGCCCAGCACCAGCGGTTCGTCAGACATCGCGTCTCATCACCAGGGCGTCTACCCGGCCGTTCTCGTAGTAGCCGCGGCGCACCCCGACCCGCACGAAGCCGTGCCGCTCGTAGAGCGCCCGCGCCGCGAGGTTGTCGACCCGGACCTCCAGGAAAGCCTGCGCGGCGCCGCTGGTGCGCGCCTGCGCCAGCAGGCCAGCGACGAGTTGCCCGGCAATGCCGCGCCGGCGGGCCGGCGGGATGACGCCGACCGTGAGGATCTCCGCCTCGGCGCCGACCACCCGCACGCCGGCCCAGCCCAGCAGGGCGCCCTGCTCGTCGACGGCGGCCAGGTAACGGCGGGTGCGGGTGTCGGCCAGCTCGTCGCGATACGCCTGCGCCGACCAGGCCTCCGGGCCGAACAGCTCCTGCTCGTAGGCCATCAGGGCGTCGACGTGCCCGTCGGTCATCGGCACGACCCGGGCCGCCTGCGGCGCCCCGACTTGCGCGCGTCGCCCGGTCACGGGGTCACCGCCTTCGGCGCGCCGGGCACCACGGCATCCGGGCGGCGCAGGTACAGCGGCGTCAGGTGCTCCGCCGGCGCGCCGGCCCGTGCGCGGTCGGCCGCCGCACGCACCAGGGCGGCCGGCGACGGATAGGGGGCGTCGCGCAGCGGCAGGCCCAGCACCTCGGCGTAGAGCCACGCCCCGAAGCCGGCCATCGCCGCTGCCTCGCCGAGCGGCACGTCCGCGGGCCGCGCGACCTCCGGGCCGGCCACCCGTGTCCGGTCCAGGTACCGCGCCCAGTACACCTCCCGCCGCCGGGCGTCGGACGCCACGAGCAACGACCGCTCGTCCACCGCGCCGGCGATCGCATCCAGCGAGCAGACGCCGTACGTTGGGACGCCCAGCACGTCGCCCAGCACACTGGCCGTCACCAGCCCGACCCGCAGCCCGGTGAACGGGCCCGGCCCGACCCCGGCCACGACCGCGGCGAGCTCCGGCAGCGCGACGCCGGCCGAGGCCAGGGCCACGGCGATCGACGGCGCCAACAGCTCGCCGTGCGCCCGCGCGTCGACCGTGACCTGCTGCGCCAGCACCTCGACGTCGTCGGCGAGCGACGCGACGGCGGCGGTGACCGCGGCCGACGACGTGTCGATGGCCAGGACGAGCACGAAGATCAGCGTAGGGGTCGTTGCGCGACGAGCTGGAAGCGGCGGGGACGCCCCTCGGCGGCCGGCTCGTCGCGGAACGCCACCTCGACGAGCCCCTCGTCGGCGAACGCGGCGAGCTCGGCGCGGGTAAGCGGCCACGGACGCTGCGGCGCCGGCTCGTCCGGATCGCGGCCGATGCAGCGCAGGAACAGCGACCCGCCACAGGCCACCGTGCCGGCGATCGCGCGGATGCCGGCCCGCCGCCGCTCGGCCGGCAGGGACTGCAGCGTGTTGATTTCGACGACCAGGTCGAACGCCTGCACCCAGCCGTGCGGCAAGGCAAACAGGTCGGCGACCCGGTAGCGCACCGTCGAGGCGGGAAAGCGCTGGTGGCACAGGGCGATCGCCGTCTGCGCCGCGTCGAAGGCGTCGACGGAGAACCCGCGACTGGCCAGTTCCTCGGCGTCGTCGCCGAGCCCGCAGGCGACCACCAGGGCGCGGCGGCCGAGCGAGGGCGTCGCGTCCAGCCAGGCAACCAGATCGGGGTTCGGCCCGAGCCGCGCCCACGGAATGCGCGCCAGGTCCGCGCCGGCCGCGAGGTAGATGTCGTCGAAGTCGGCCAGGTGCGGATCGGTCACTGGCCGACGCCCCGCACACGCTGCGCCCAGTCGCCACCGTGCGGGATCAGCCGGACGACGCGCTCGTCGCCGTCGTCGCGGCGGTCGATGCGCACCTCGAGCCGGGCGTCGGTGAGTTGCTCCACCAGGCCGGCACCCCATTCGACGACGACGACCGAGTCGGACACATCCACGTCCAGGTCCAGGTCGTCCACCTCGGCCAGCGACCGGAGCCGGTAGGCGTCGACGTGCACGAGCGGCAGCCGACCGCCCCGGTGCACGCGGGCGATGACGAACGTGGGCGAGACGACGCGACCCCGCACGCCCAGCCCGTCGCCGATGCCCTGCGCCAGCACGGTCTTGCCGGCGCCGAGCGGGCCGCTGAGCAGCACCAGGTCGCCGGCCCGCAGGACCGCCGCCAGCCGTGCGCCGAAGGCCCGCGTCTCGGCAGCGGTGGCGAGCCGGATCGGCACGGTGTCGAACGCCTCGGCGAACCCCGGCGGACGGGGCGCGATCGGGCCGGCGGGCTTGCCGGGTCCGTGCCGCGGCCCGCTCACGTGCGCCCCGTCGGTGCTGCTCCATACGTCATGATCATGGGTTTCGTGCAGGATTTCTGCCGGAAACCCATGATCACGACGAGGGTGGGAGGGGTCATGCGCGCTTCCGGCGGCGTTTGCGGCTGACGGCGGCGAGCGCGTCCGCGATCAGCCCGGCCAGCGCGTCGGAGAAGGCGTCCGGGTGTTCCATCAGCGCGACGTGACCGCCACCCGGCACGACGATCAGCTCGGCGCCGGGGAGTGCCTCGGCCATCTCCCGGCTGTGCGCGACCGGGGTCAGCAGATCCTTGTCGCCGCACATGATCAGCACGTCGATCCCTTCCAGGACGGGCAGCGCGGCGAGCTTGTCGTGATTCATCAGCGCCGGGAAGAAGTCCGCGATCACCTCGATCCTCGTCGCGGCGATCATCGAGGTGAGGTACTCGACGGTGACCGGGTCGATGTCGTCGGCGGCGAAGCTCAACCGGCGGGTGATCACCCACGCCAGGTCGGTGCCCATCGCCCGGCCCCGCTCGACGAGGCCGGCCTGGCGGCGCGCGCCGCGCAGCAGCAGCGGCAGCAACGGCCCCTTCAGCTTGGCGAGCAGCGCGGGCATGCCCAACGTCACCGCGGCGAGCTTGCCGGTCGACGTGGACAGCAGCGCGACCCCGCAGATCCGCCGCGGCCCGAACAGCTCCGGGTGCGCGTCGGCCAGCGCCATGATCGTCATGCCGCCCATCGAGTGCCCGACGAGCACTACCGGACCGTCCGGGACGAGAACGTCCAGGACGCGCTCGAGGTCGCGGCCGAGCTGGTCGATCGTCGCGCGGTCGGGGTCGCTGCGCCCGGAGCGACCGTGGCTGCGCTGGTCGAAGAAGATCATCCGCACGCGGTCGCCGAACCCGTCGCGCAGCGCCCGGCGCTGGAAGTGGAACCCACCCAGGTTCAGCGCGAACCCGTGCAGGAAGACCACGGTCAGCGCCGCGTCGAGCGGGCCGACCTCCTCGTAGTACAAGAGCACGCCGTCCTCGGCGGTGACCGTGCCGGTGCGGTCGGCGCGCAGCTGGCCGAACTGCTGCACGTCGGCGGACGCGCCGCGCCGCTGCCTCGCGACCCGGCGATCGACGGCGACGACGGCGGCCGCCGTGGCCAGCCCGATCGCCCCGCCGACCACGCCGGTGAGGACGCCCTTGCGGCTCATCCGCGATACACCCGGGGCACCCGCGGCCCGATCCGGGTCACGATCTCGTAGTGGATGGTGCCGGCGGCGTCCGCCCAGTCCTGAGCTGTCGGCTCACCGTCGCGCCCCGGCCCGAAGAGCACCGCGACGTCGTCGGTTGCCACGGCATGATCGCCGACGTCGACGACGAACTGGTCCATGCAGACCCGCCCGCTGACCGTGAACCGGCGCCCGTTGATCGCGACCGGGCCGGTGTTGGTGGCGTGACGGGGAATGTTATCGGCGTACCCGAGCGGCACCAGCGCGAGGGTCGTCTCGCGTGGCGTCGTGTAGGCGTGCCCGTAGGAGACGCCCTCGCCGGCCCGGACCCGCTTCACGCCCGCCAACTGAGCGCGCAGCGTCATCGCGGGGACCAGCCCGAAGTCGCCCAGCTGCGGCACCGGGGAGAGCCCGTAGACGGCGATCCCGGGACGGACCAGGTCGAAATGCGCCTCGGGCAGGGTCAGTGCGGCCGCGGAGTTGGCCAGGTGGCGCACCTGCGGGGTGACGCCGGCCCGCTCGGCCACCTCGAGTGCGGCGCGGAAGTTCGCGATCTGCCGGGCGATCGTGGGATGGCCGGGCTCGTCGGCGTAGGCGAAGTGGCTCCACACGCCGACGACGTCGACCTCGCCGGTGGCTGCGGCCTTGGCCGCGGCGGCGACCAGGTCGGGCCAGTCGGTGACGTACGCGCCGTTGCGGGACAGCCCGGTGTCGATCTTGAGGTGCACCCGCGCCGGTCGTCCGGCATCGCGGGCCGCGGCGCAGACCGCCTCGAGCGCCCACCGGGAGTTCACCGACAGGTCGATGCCAGCGTCGAGCGCCCGCCGCACGGTGGGCGCTTCGTCGGGCGTCCACAGCCAGGCGAGCAGCGGTGCGGTGATGCCGGCGGCCCGCAGGGCCAGCGCCTCATCGATGATCGCGGTGCCGAGCCAGCGCGCCCCGCCGGCCAGCGCCGCCCGGGCGCAGGGCAGCAGGCCGTGCCCGTACCCGTCGGCTTTCACCACTGCCATGACCTCGGCCGCGGTACCGGCCTTGAGGCTCCCGACGTTGGCCCGGATGGCGGCCAGGTCGACGACGGCTTCGGCTCGCGGCACGCCGTCCAGTGTGGCAGGCGGTTTTGGCAGTTTGGGTATCCTATGCGGCCTCAATCTGCCAAAAGCGTGGCGAGCGCCGGGCGCAGGGCGGTCAGCACGTCGACTGCGCTCGGCGGGCCGCCCGCGGCGGCGAGCTGCCCGGCGACGCCGTGCACGTATGCGCCGACCGCCGCCGCCAGCGGCGTGTCCAGCCCGGCCGCGAGTAGCGAGCCGGTCAGCCCGCTCAACACGTCGCCGCTGCCCGCGGTGGCCAGCCACGGCGTGCCGGTGCGGTTGACGTATGCGGTGCCGTCCGGCGCGGCGACGACGGTCGCGTTCCCCTTCAGCAGCACGGTGGCGCCCAGGTCGGCCGCGGCACGGCGGGCGGACGCGATCCGGTCCGCGCCCGGTGGCGACCCGGTGAGCCGCGCGAACTCGCGGTCGTGCGGTGTGACCACCGTCGGCGCGCGACGGGCGCGCAACAGTTCGGGCGTCCGAGCAAGCAGGGTGATCGCGTCCGCGTCGACGATGACCGGCAGGTCGGTGCCGAGGACGTCGCCGAGCAGGTCGCGCGCGGTGTCGTCCACGCCCATGCCGGGGCCGACCACCCAGGCCTGCGCCTGCACGTCCTGCGGACGCGCACCAGGGTGGCTCACGACTTCCGGGTAGCGGGCTCGGATGGTGTCCGGGGCGCCGCCGAGGTAGCGCACCATCCCTGCTCCGCCGTGGATGGCCGACCCGGTCGCCAGCACGCCGGCGCCGGGGTACTGCGCCGAGCCCGCCACCAGGCCCACCACGCCGCGGGTGTACTTGTCGTCGGCGGCGGTCGGCCGGGGCAGCGCGGCGGCGACGTCGACCGCCTCGAGCACGTGCACCGTCGCCGGCGGCAGGTCCAGGCCGATGTCAACCAGGCGAAGCTCGCCGGCGAGTTCGGCGCCGGGCCCGCTGACCAGCCCGGGCTTGAGCGCGCCGAACGTCACGGTCACGTCGGCGCGGACGGCGTGCTCGCCGATCGCTCCCGTGTCGGCGTCCACGCCGGATGGCAGATCGACGGCGACCGTGCGCCGGTCACGGGCCGCCTTCGCCGCCTGGACCGCCGTGCCGCGCAGCCTGCCGCGTCCGCCGATGCCGACGATGCCGTCGACGACCAGGTCGGCGGCTGCGATGACGGCGGCGTCCGCCTCGGACGTGTCCCGCCCGCCGTACCGGCGCAACGCTGCCAGCCCGGCGGCGTGCGCGCGATCCGGCTGCAGCAGCACCGCGTGCACGCGTGCGCCGGATCGGGCCAGGAACCCGCCCGCGAACAGCGCGTCGCCCCCGTTCGAGCCGCTCCCCACCAGCAGCACCACCCGGGCGCCGTACACCCGGTCGAGCAGCCGCCGACACTCGACGGCCAGCGCGCGTGCTGCCCGCTGCATCAGCGTGCCCTCGGGCAGCCGAGCCATCAGCGCCGCCTCGGCCGCCCGCACCTCGGCGACGGTGTAGACGCCCTGCACCGATCCGCTCCTCTCGCCAATCGTTGCGTCGAAGTGGAAGTTGCCGGTTCAACCCTCCGCGATCACCGTCGCGGCCGCGATGCCGCCGTCGTGCGAGAGCGAGACGTGCCAGCAGGCCACGCCGAGCTCCGCCGCGCGGGCCGCGACGGTTCCGCGCACCCGCAGCGCCGGCCGGCCGAACTCGTCGGTGATCACCTCGGCGTCCGTCCAGAGCATGCCGCCCGGCGCGCCGAGCGCCTTGGCCAGCGCCTCCTTCGCGGCGAACCGGCCTGCCAGCGACTCCGCCCCCCGCGCTGCACCGCTGGCGGTCACCCGCTCGGCGTCGGTGAACAGGCGGTCGGTCATCCCCGGCGTGCGGACGAGCGCGGCGGCGAAGCGGGCCACCGGCACGACGTCGATGCCCACTCCGACGATCACGCTGTCGGCGACGCGGTCGGCGAGCCGACGGCGCCCGGCGGCGCGTAGTCGGAGAGGTGGCCGGGGAACGCCGACACGTCCGGGTTGAGGTAGGCGGCGGCGTTGTTGACGGCGGTGGCCACCTCACCGAACCCGGTCGCGATCAACCGCACCTTGCCGTCGTAGTCGACGATGTCGCCCGCCGCGTATACGCCCGGCACCGACGTCGCGCCCTTCGTGTCGACCTTGATGTGCCGCTTGCCGACGAGCTCGACGCCCCACTCCAGCAGCGGGCCGAGGTTGGCGGTGAAGCCCAGCGCGGCGACGAGCTTGTCGCAGGCCATCGGCCGCACCTCGCCGGCGACGGTGACCTCGACGTCGCTGACGTCCGGGTCGCCGACCACGCGGCTCACCTGCGCGTCGGTGAGGATGCTGACCGTCGACGCGCGCAGCAGCTGCACCGAGTGCGGATGGGCGCGGAACTGCGCCCGGCGGTGCACCAGCGTCACCGACTTGGCGATCGGCTCGAGCATGAGCGCCCAGTCCAACGCGGAGTCGCCGCCTCCGACGACGATCACGTTCTGCCCGGTGTAGACGGCCGGGTCGGGAACGAAGTGCACCACCCCGTGCCCGAGGAACTCCTCACCGGCCGGCAGCGGCCGCGGGCTGAACGTGCCGATCCCGCCGGTGATCACGATCGCCCGGCAGCCGATGCGTTGCCCGGTGGATGTCGTCACCGCGAACGTGCCGTCGCCGCGTTCCAGGCCCGCCGCCTGCTCGCCGAGGACGTAGTTCGGCGAGAACGGAGCCGCCTGCGCGACGAGCTGCTCGACCAGCTCGCGGCCGCGGATCGCCGGGAACCCGGCCACGTCGAAGATCGCCTTCTCCGGGTACATGGCGGTGATCTGCCCGCCCGGCTCCTCCAGCGAGTCCAGCACCGCGGTCGACAGCGTCCGCACACCCGCGTAGTACGCGCCGAAGAGCCCGACCGGCCCGGCGCCGACGATGAGCAGGTCCACCGATTCCGCAGGATGCGCCACGCCCTGCATCTTCCCCGACCCGGCCACGCCCCGTCGAGCGTGCGGTCTAATGGCGCGGTGGGCGCGTCGAAATCCTCGCTGGCGAACTGGCTCGCGAGCCTGGACGAGGCCACCCTCGCGCGCGTCCTGGCCAACCGGCCCGAGGTGCTGCGCGGACCGCAGCCGCGCACGCTGGACGAGCTGGCCGACCGGCTGCAGCACCAGAATGCGGTCTTCGCGGCGCTGGTCACGCTGAACCTGCCGGCGCTGCAGGCCGTCGAGGCGCTGCTCGCCCTCGGCGGCGACGCCACGATCGACGAGCTCGCTGCGCTCCTCGACCCCGGCGCGGAGGATCAGACGGCGCACCGCGCGCACGTCGAACACGCCGTCGGCGACCTCGCCGAGCGGGCGCTGGTCTGGCCACACGCCGGGCGAGTGCGCGCCGCGCCGACGCTGCACACGGCGTTCCCGACGCCGCTCGAGCTCGGCGCACCCGCCCGCGTCGCGCTCGGCGAGCGCACCGTCGCCGAGTTGCAGCAGCTGCAGCGGGCGCTCGGCCTGCCGGCCACCACCGGCAACAAGCCGTCCCTGGTCGACGCGCTGGCGCAGCGGCTCGCGGACGGCGATTTCGTCCGCGCCCGGGCCGCGCTGCTACCACCCGACGCGCGGGCCTGGCTCGACCGGCGCGCCCACGAAGAACCGGACGACGACTGGGAGGTGTACTTCGACCCGCGCACCTACGGGGCGCGGCGGACCGCGGAGGACGCCGCCGCCGGGGTCGGGTTGCTGCTGCGAGCCGCGTGGAGCGGACAGACGGTGCTTCTCGCCGAGGTCGCCCGCGCCCTGCGCGGTGAGGACTACCGGGCGCCGTTCACGCCGCGCCGACCGGAGCCGGTGCTGCCGCCCGCCGACGCCGGGGCGGTGCGGCGGGAGGCGGCCGCGAGCCTCGGCCAGTTCGCCGAGCTGAGCGCCGCCGTGCTCGACCACGTCCGCGGGTCGCCGGTCGCCTGCCTGAAATCCGGTGGCATCGGGTCGCGGGAACTGACCCGGCTTGGTAAGGCGGTGCAGGCGCCGGATCAAGCGGTGCGGCTGATCCTCGAGCTCGCCGGCGCCACCGGGCTGGTCGTCGCGTCGGACGCGGCACTGCGCACCGCGACGGGCTTCGACGACTGGCGCGCGCAGGAGCCGGCCGAGCGCATGCTGCCCCTGCTGCGGACGTGGTGGGAGCTCCCCGCGACGCCGACCACGACCCGCGACGCGGACGGAAAGCTGCGTCCGGCGCTGAGCCGCATGCAACTCTGCGCGCTCTGCCGGGACGGGCGACGGGCACTGGCCGACGCGCTCGCCGGCCTTCCGGACGGCCGGGGTTTCGCGGCCGACGACGTGCTGACGGCGGTTTGGTGGAGCCGCCCGGCGCTGCACCTCACCGTCGCCGAGGACGGAGTGCCGCTGGCCTGGCGGGAGGCCGAACTGCTCGGCGTGGTCGCTCATGGGGCGCTGACGCCCGTCGGCCGGGCCCTGCGCGACGGCGACCCGGACGCGCTCGGCGCTCGGCTGACCGACCTGCTGCCCGCGTCAGCGCACTCGGCCAGCTTCGGGTCCGATCTCACCGTGCTGGTGAGCGGCGCGCCGTCGGCGGCGATCAGCGCGCTGCTCGACGCCTGCGCCGATCGGGAGAGCCGCGGCAGCGGCACGGTCTGGCGCTTCACCCCGGCGAGCGTGCGCGCCGCGCTCGACGCTGGCCGGACCGCGTCCGAGCTGGAGGCGGAGCTGTCGGCCATCGCCACCGGCGAGTTGCCGCAGCCGCTGCGCTACTTGATCGGCGACGTGGGACGGCGGCACGGGCACCTTCGTGTCGCGGCAGCGGTGTCCTGCGTCCGGTCGGATGACGAGGCGCTGCTCGCCGAGGTGGCCGCCCACCGGTCGCTGCGTCGCCTGGGCCTGCGGCTGCTCGCGCCGACAGTGCTCGCCAGTAACGCCCCGGTCAGTGACACGCTCGCCGCGCTGCGCGCAGCCGGCTACCTGCCCGTCGCCGAAGGCCCCGACGGCGAGCTGCGGCTGCAGCGGGCTGGACCGGCGGGCGCCGCACGGCAGCCCAGCCCATCCGCCGATCGGCGGCCCGGCGTGCTGCGCCCGCTGCGACCTGCCACGCCGGCGCGCGACCCGGCGCGCGTGGCCCACGACCTGCTCACCGGCGCCGGCCCCGCACAGGACGAGCCGTCGCGGACGGAGCTGATGCTCAGCGAGTACGCGACCGCGCTGGGCCCGGCGGAGGTGCGCCAGCTCGCGCACGCCATCGACTCCGGCCGTCCCATCCTCATCGAGTACCGCTCGGCCACCGGTGGCCAGACCTCGCGGGTGGTGAGCGAGCTGGATCTCGACCCGCCGTACCTGACCGGCTGGTGCCACCTGCGCGAGGACGAGCGGGTGTTCAGCCTCGCCGGCATCCGCTCCGCCACCGCGGTCTGATCAGCTCGGCTGTGCCATCCGCGCCCCGCACTTCGGGCAGTAGAGCAGCGCACCGGCGTGGTCGCAGCTCTGCGCCCATAGGTGGTCCAGATCAAGCTCGATGCGCCAGGTGCCGTGCCGCTCGCGGAAATAGAAGGAGTGGCCGTCGACAGTGCCTTCCCGCTGCTCGGGCGCGAACGACGTCGTGCGCTCGGCCTCCACCGCCACCTGGCAGCCACACCCGCAGAGGGTTCCATCCGCATCCGGATGGTCGAAGATCGCGGCGACGACCCGGTCGGCCGTCAGCTCGTCGACTCCGACGGCCGCGACCACGTGCGCGACGTAGCGGCGACGAAATCGCGCGCGCTCGGCCTCGCGTTCCGCGCGCGCATCGTCTCCGCCGCCGAAGTCGACGATGCAGAGATCGGCCACATCGTTCGACGGTATCCCGCGCGCGGTAGCGAATTCCGGCTCACGGCAGACGGCTGGCAATGCGGTATACGGAAACGTGCGAACGGGACTCTGCGGTGAACTCGCTGCCCGTCCAGTCGGCGTGCCTCGTCTCCAGCTCGAACCCGGCGAGCTGCGCCATGAGATCCAGTTCGGCGGGCCAGATGTAGCGGTGCGGGCTGCGGAACAGTTCGGCTCGCGTGTCCGCACCGAATCTGAAGTGGTGCGAGACCACGCGCTGGTGCAGGACGTCGTAGCTGTCCAGACCGATGTAGCCGGGTTCGCAGTGCCAGACGGTGGCCTGCTGTCCGGGTGGAAGGTTGCGCAGCTCGGGCACCCAGAGCTCGATCACGAACCGACCGCCGGGTGCCAGGTGCCGGGCGGCGTTGCGGAAGCAGGCGACTTGCGCGGCCTGGGTCAGCAGGTTGGAGATCGTATTGAAGACCAGGTAGACCAGCGTGTACTCCCCCGGCGCACGCGTAGTGGCCATGTCGCCGACGACCACCGGGATCGCGGTCTCGTCTGCCTTGGTGCGTAGCTGTTCGATCATCGGGCGGGACAGCTCGATGCCGCTGACCGCTACCCCACGCTGGGCCAACCCAACGGCGACCCGGCCGGTGCCGATCCCCAACTCCAGTACCGGGCCGCCGCCGGCAAGTTCGACGAGCCGGTCGACCGTCGGGCCCAAGACGTCCGGTGCGAATATGCCGGTGCCCGGGGTGTCGTACCGCCGCGCCGCCTCGGCGTCCCAGATCTCGTCCGGCGTGGCGTCCACTACTCGACTGTGACGGACTTGGCGAGGTTGCGCGGCTTGTCGACGTCGAACCCGCGCGCCTGGGCGATCTCGGCGGCGAGCACCTGCAGCGGGATCGTCGCGACCAGCGGCGAGTAGAGCGCCGGCGCTGCCGGCACCTCGATCAGGTGCGCGGCCTGTGCCCGCGCGGCGGCGTCGCCCTCCTCGGCCACGACGATCGTGCGCGCACCGCGAGCGGAGATCTCGGCGACGTTGGAGAGCATCTTCTGATGCAGCACCGGCCGGCTGGTGCGCGACGGCATCACGACCACCACCGGCATCCCGTCGTCGATCAACGCGATCGGCCCGTGCTTGAGCTCGCCGGCCGGGAAGCCCTCGGCGTGCATGTAGGCCAGCTCCTTGAGCTTCAGCGCGCCCTCCATCGCCACCGGATAGCCGACGTGCCGGCCGAGGAAGAGCACCGTGCGCGCGGCGGCGATCTCGCGGGCGAGTGCGCGGACCGGCTCGACGACGGCGAGCGTCTTCGCGATCAGCTCCGGCATCGCGGCCAGCGCGTCGTACTCGCGGACGATCTCGTCGCCGTACTTGGTGCCGCGCTCCTGCGCGAGCGCCAGCCCGACCAGCGAGACCGCGGCGACCTGGGCGGTGAACGTCTTGGTCGCGGCGACGCCGATCTCCGGGCCGGCGTGGGTGTAGAGCACGGCGTCGGACTCGCGCGGTATCTGCGCGCCGTTGGTGTTGCAGATGGCCAGCACCTTCGCCCGCTGCGCGCGGGCGTGGCGCACCGCTTCGAGGGTGTCGGCCGTCTCGCCGGACTGGCTGATCGCCACGACCAGCGTCTGCCGGTCCAGCACCGGGTCGCGGTAGCGGAACTCGGACGCCATCTCGACCTCGACCGGCACCCTGGTCCAGTGCTCGATCGCGTACTTCGCGATCAGACCGGAGTGGTAGGCGGTGCCGCAGGCGACGACGAAGACCTTGTCGATCTCGCGGAGGTCCTGCCGGTCGACGCGCTGCTCGTCCAGGACGATCCGGCCGTCCACCAGATGCCCGCGCAGGGTGTTGGCGACCGCGGCGGGCTGTTCTTCGATCTCCTTCAGCATGAAGTAGTCGAAGCCGCCCTTCTCGGCGGCGGCCAGGTCCCAGCCGATATGGAAGGGCTTTCCGTCGGCGGGTACTCCGTCGAAGTCGGTGATCGTGTAACCGTCCCGGGTGATCTCGACGACCTCGTCCTGACCCAGCTCGACGGCCTGGCGGGTGAACTCGATGAACGCCGCCACGTCGCTGCCGAGGAAGGTCTCGCCGTCGCCGAGGCCGAGCACCAACGGCGAGTTCCGCCGGGCGGCGACGACGACGTCGGGTTGCTTCGCGTCGAGGACGACGAGCGTGAACGCGCCGTGCAGCCGGCGGCAGACCGCGCGGACGGCGTCGGCCAGGGTGCCGTCGCCGGCCCGCAGCCGGGCTGCGACGAGGTGCGCCACGACTTCGGTGTCGGTGTCGCTTGCGAACTCGACGCCGTCGGCTTCCAGCTCGGCGCGTAGGTCCGCGTGGTTTTCGATGATGCCGTTGTGGATGACCGACACTCGCCCGGAGGAGTCGCAGTGCGGATGGGCGTTGCGGTCAGTCGGGGCGCCGTGGGTGGCCCAGCGGGTGTGCCCGATGCCGGTCGTTCCGGTCATCGGGGCGCGGGCCAGCTCCTTGTCCAGGTTCTCGATCCGACCGGCTTTCTTCGCCGTCTGCAGCGTGCCGTCCGCGCTGATGACGGCGACCCCGGCGGAGTCGTAGCCGCGGTACTCCAGCCGCCGCAACCCCTCCACCACGACGCCGAGCGCCTGCCGCGGCCCCACGTATCCCACGATCCCGCACACGGGTAGCAGACTACGGGAGGTTCGCCACGTCGCGGCCCGTTCGGCCGACGCGTGTGGTAGACGGTACGGATGGCCGACCACAGCTGGGAGCAGCCCGGCGCATTCCAGATCGGCGAGGGCGTATACCGCATCCCCCTGCCGCTGCCAAACGACGGGCTGCGCGCGGTGAACGTCTACGCCATCGCCGACGGCGAGCAGGTGGTGCTCGTCGACTCGGGCTGGGCGCTGGACGAGAGCCGCGCCCAGCTGGAGAAGGCGCTCGCCACGATCGGCTACGAACTCGGCGACGTCGGGCAGTTCCTCGTCACGCACGTGCACCGTGACCACTACTCGCAGGCGGTGGCGATCCGTCGCACGTTCGCAACGCGGGTCAGGCTCGGCGAGGGCGAACGGGAGGCGCTGCAGGCGATCCAAGCCGCGGTCGCGGCAGGCGAGGTCGCCCCTCAGCAGCGGCTGTTGCGGGCCGGCGCCGCAACGCTGGTCGCGGAGTTGCGCCAGCACCGGGTCCTGCCGTCCGGCGACGACTACGAGGACCCGGACGGCTGGCTCGCCGACGGGGCGGACCTCGAGCTTGCCAGCCGCACGTTGCGGGTGATCGCGACGCCGGGGCACACCCGCGGGCACGTCGTCTTCCATGACGCCGCCGCCGGCGCGCTCTTCGCGGGTGACCACGTGCTGCCGCACATCACCCCCTCCATCGCGGTCGAGCCCGTGCCGCCGCCGCTGCCGCTGGGCGACTATCTCCAGTCGCTGCGGCTTATGCGCACCCTGCCGGATTCCCGGCTGCTTCCTGCGCACGGCCCGGTGGCGCCGAGCGTCCACGCCCGGGTGGACGAGCTGCTCGAGCACCACGAGCAGCGGCTGGACGCCACCTGCGCCGCGGTGCAGGCAGGTGCCGACACCGGGTACGAGGTGGCCCGCGCCCTGCTCTGGACCCGGCGCGGGCGCCGCTTCGACGAGATGGACCTGTTCAACCGCATGCTCGCGGTCAACGAGACGGTGGCCCACCTGGACGTGCTGGTCGCCCGCAACCGGCTGACGGTCGCCACGTCGGCGGACGGCGTGGCGCACTACTCGCGCTGAGCCGCAATCCCGCGTTACGGGGTTGCCGGGACGCTGCCGGTCGCGCCGCCATGCGGGCTGACGGTCTCCGTGCCCGACGGCCCGGGCGACGTGGGGGTGGCCGTAGCGCCGGCCGAGGACGGCGACTGCTGCGCCGCCGTGCTCGGCGCCGACGACGTGCTCTGCGTGGACTGCGACGTCGGCGTGCTCGACTGAGCCGGGCTGGGCTGGTTGGACGGGGTCTGCCGATGTGTCGGCGCTTGCGACGACGTGCCGCCGAGGAAGGTGGTGCCGCTGCCGGACTCGTTGCGCAGCAGGTCGCCCAGTGGACGGCCGGCCGCCAGCTCGATGCCGGTGACCACGGCCGCCACCGCAAGGAACAGGCCGGTACCGGCCAGGGCGAGGCGGCGCCAGGCGATCCGGGCACCCCACCAGGTCTCGCGTCCGGGCGCGGCCGCAACCGCATCGTGTGCGGCGGGGGTGCCGGGCAGCGGAACGCGCCGCACGTCGCTCGGCAGGGCGCGTCGGGCGACGACCGGAGGCAGCGCCTTACGCATCTCCTGGCCGGTGCGCCGCAGGGAATGCGAGTAGACGGCGTTGCCGGTGACGGTGACCGCGCTGGCCACTGCCGCGCCGATGATCGTGCCGTTGACGCCGAAGAACGAGGCGACCACGGTCGCGGTCATCGCGGCAAGAACGCTGGCGATGATCTGAGTAGCGGAGAGTTGCAGTTTGGGCGGTTGAGGTTTCGAGTCGGTTTCCAGTGTCTCTTCGCGCATCGCTGACGATTCTTCAGGGCTGTCGGGGGTGGCTGCGAACTGCGCTCATCGGCCTCTTACGTCCCGGCGACGACCCCCGCGAGCCGCTGCGCGATCTCGTCGGCGTGCTGTTGGGTCTGCGCCTCGACCATCACCCGCACCAGCTGCTCGGTGCCGGAAGGGCGCAGCAGGATCCGGCCGCTGTCGCCGAGTTCCGCGGCAGCGGCCTCGACCGCCGCGGTGACCACGGGGGACTTCGCGACGGCGTTGCGGTCGGCGACGGGGACGTTCACCAGCACCTGCGGAAGCCGGCGCACCACCGACGCGAGCTCGGCCAGTGGCCGGCCCGACCGTGCTACGCAGCCCATCACGTGCAGGGCGGTGAGCACCCCGTCACCGGTCGTCGCCGTGTCGGTGAAGATGATGTGCCCGCTCTGCTCCCCGCCGAGCGAAAGGCCTCGCGCGCGCAGCTCCTCGAGCACATATCGGTCGCCGACCGCGGTGGTGACCACGTTGATGCCGGCCTCACGCATCGCGTGGTGGAAGCCGAGGTTGCTCATGACGGTGGCCACGACGGTGTCTTCGCGCAACTGCCCGGCGGCGCGCAGCTCGAACGCGCAGAGCGCGAGGATCTGGTCGCCGTCGACGATCTGCCCGCTCGCGTCGACCGCCAGGCACCGGTCGGCGTCGCCGTCGTGCGCGATGCCGAGGTGCGCGCCACGCTCGACGACCCGCTTGGCCAGCGCGTCGATGTGCGTCGAGCCGACCCCGTCGTTGATGTTGATGCCGTCGGGGTCGGACGCGATCGGGGTCACCGTCGCGCCGGCCCGCCGATACGCCGCGGGGGCGACGGCAGAGGCCGCGCCGTGCGCGCAGTCGACGAGGATGTGCAGCCCGTCCAGCGGAGTGGGTGCCGCCTTGAGCAGGTGCGCCAAGTAGCGGTCCGTGCCGTTCGTCGCGTCGCGGACCCGTCCGATGGCCGCACCCGTGGGACGGCCGGACGGCCAACCGGTCTCGATCGCCGCCTCGATCTCCAGCTCGATCTCGTCGGGCAGCTTGTGCCCGCCGCGCGCGAAGAGCTTGATCCCGTTGTCCGGCATCGCGTTGTGGCTGGCGGAGAGCACGATGCCGACATCCGCGCCGTAGTCCGCGGTGAGGAACGCGACAGCCGGCGTCGGGAGCACCCCCACCCGCAACACGTCCGCGCCGGCGGCGGCGAGCCCCGCGACGACCGCGGCCTCGAGCATCTCCCCGGACGCGCGCGGGTCGCGCCCGACGACGGCCACCGGCCGGTGCGACGGGTCGTGCCCGATCAGCACCCGTGCGCTGGCGCCGGCGAGGGCGAGCGCCAGCTCAGGCGTGAGATCGCCGTTCGCGACACCGCGAACGCCGTCCGTCCCGAAGTACCTGCCCACGGGACCGGGCTAACGCTTCGAGTACTGGGGAGCCTTGCGGGCCTTTTTCAGGCCGTACTTCTTGCGCTCCTTCACCCGCGGATCGCGGGTGAGGAAGCCCGCCTTCTTCAACGTTGGACGGTCATCGGCCTCGATGCCGATGAGGGCACGGGCGATGGCGAGCCGCAGCGCGCCGGCCTGTCCGGTCACGCCACCGCCGCGCAGGCTGGCGATGACGTCGAACTGGCCGTCCTTGTCGAGGGTGACGAACGGCTCGCGGATGAGCTGCTGATGCACCTTGTTGGGGAAGTAGTTATCGAGGGTGCGTCCGTTGAGCTTGAAGTCGCCGGTGCCGGGCACCAGCCGGACGCGGACGATGGCCTCCTTGCGGCGGCCCACCGTGGGCACTGGAGCGGTCACTGACTCACCTGCTTGATCTCGAACGGCTGGGGCTTCTGGGCTGCGTGCGGATGATCGGTGCCGGCGTACACCTTGAGCTTCTTGAGCTGCTTACGGCCCAGGCTGTTCTTGGGAAGCATGCCTTTGACGGCCAGCTCGACCACCCGCTCGGGCTTGGTTTCGAGCAGCTCGCCGACGGTGCGGCGAGAGAGCCCGCCCGGGTAGCCGGAGTGCCGGTAACGGAACTCCTCGCGCTTGCCGGCCGACACGGCGACCTTGGCCGCGTTCACGACGACGACGAAGTCACCGGTGTCGACGTGCGGGGCGAACTGGGGCTTGTGCTTGCCACGCAGCAGCGTGGCAGCCTGGCTCGCCAGCCGGCCGAGCACCACGTCCTCGGCGTCGATGACATGCCAGGCGCGCGTGACCTCGCCGGGCTTGGGGGTGTAGGTAGGCACGTGCCTGCTCTCTCCAGTCGGTCTTCACGGCGTTGATGGCGCCGCCCCCACGGTCGAGCGACCCCGGGGCATGGCCGCACGCGTGCGGGACGCCGCACGCCAACGAGCCACCATACCGGGGCGACGGCGGCCGGGCCAAATCGATCGAGATCAGACCCGCGTCCCCTCATCCACCCAGGCAGTTGATGTTGGACTTGTGGCTGATATTCGACCACAAGTCCAACATCAACAATTGGATGCGGGGGCGGCGGCGACAGCTCGACCGAGTCAGCGGGAGCGGAGCACCCGGCCCTCGTCGAATACCGCCTCGTCCGAGGGATAGACGCAGCCGTCGGCGCCGAAGACCAGGAACCGGTCCAGCGACCGCGCGAACCACCGGTCGTGGGTGACGGCGACCACGGTGCCCTCGTATGTCGAGAGGGCCTCCTCCAGCGCCTCGGCGCTGAGCACGTCGAGATTGTCGGTGGGCTCGTCGAGCAGCAACAGCGTCGCGCCGGACAGCTCGAGCAGCAGGATCTGCAAGCGCGCCTGCTGCCCGCCCGACAGTGAGCCGAACCGCTGATCGCCTTGCTGCTGCAGACCGTAGCGGCGCAGCGCGCCCATCGCCCGGCCGCGGTCGACCCCGGGCCGGCCGTTCGCACCGTGCCACGACAGATCCACGAGCGTGCGATCGACCCACTGCGGGTGGGAATGGGTCTGCGCGAACAGGCCAGGCACCACCCGTGCACCGAGGCGCCACGACCCGCGGCGCGCGACCGGTTCGCCGCCGAGCAGGCGCAGGAAGTGCGACTTGCCCGCACCGTTCGCGCCGAGCACCCCCACCCGTTCGCCATAGTAGATCTCTGCGTCGAACGGGCGCATCAGCCCGGTAAGCTCCAGCCGCTCGCACATGACCGCGCGCACGCCGGTGCGCCCGCCGCGCAGCCGCATCGCGACCTGCTCGACCGGCGGGCGGTCCGGCGGCGGCCCGGCGGCCTCGAACTTCTCCAGCCGGGTGCACATCGCCCGGTACTTGGGCGCCATCGCCTCGCTGATCTTGGCCTGCTGCTGCAGGGTGCGGACCAGCTCGCGCAGCCGCTCGTGCTCCTCGTCCCAGCGGCGGCGCACCTCGGCCATCCGGTCGTGGCGCGCCGCCCGAGCCTCGTGGTAGGACGCGAACCCGCCGCCGTGCACCCACGTGGTGCTGCCCTCGACGGTGACGATCCGGTCGGCGACCCGGGCCAGCAGCTCCCGGTCGTGGCTGACGAACAGCACCGTCTTGGGCGTGTCGCGCAGCCGCTCCTCGAGCCAGCGCTTGCTCGGCACATCGAGGTAGTTGTCCGGCTCGTCGAGCAGCAGCACCTCGTCCGGGCCGCGCAGAAGTGCTTCCAGCGCAAGGCGTTTCTGCTCTCCGCCGGAGAGCGTGGTGAGCTCGCGGTACTTCGCGCCGTCGTACGGGACGCCGAGCGCGGCAACCGTGACGGTGTCCCACAACACCTCGGCGTCGTAGCCTCCGGCGTCACCCCAGGCGGCCAGCGCGTGCGCGTAGTCCAGCTGGGCGCGCTCGTCGTCGCGCTCCATCAGCAGGATCTCGGCGGCGGCCAGCTCGGCCCAGGCGTCGCGGACGCGCGGCGGGGCGAGCTCGACGAGGAACTCCTGCACGGTGTCTGGCAGGCTCGGTGTCGCGGAGCCGATGAACTGCCGCATCACGCTCAGCCCGCCGCTACGCGCGATCGTCCCGGCCTGGACGGGCAGGTCGCCGGCGATCAGTCGCAGGAGCGTGGTCTTGCCGGCGCCGTTGGCCCCGACCAGCGCAGCCTTCGCGCCCTCGCCGACGCGAAAGGCGACGTCGTCGAGCAGCACGCGCCCGTCCGGCAGCTGATAGCGCAGCCCGCCGACGTCGATGTAGCCCATGACCGGCCAGTGTGCGCGCGACAGGCCCGGAATGCACGCCCATAATCGGGCCATGACCGTGCTAGCCCGCCGGCCTCCGTCGCTCCGCTCCAGTTGTGTGCTCACGCCGGAGGCCGGCTCATGACACCCCCGCTTGCCGAGCTCGCCGCCACCGTGCCCGACGGCGCCGTGCTCACCGATCCCGACGTCTGCGCCACTTACCGGCAGGACTGGGCCCGCGACCCGGACGCCGGCATGCCTGTCGCGGTCGTGCGCGCGACCTGCACCGAGGACGTGCAGGCGGTGCTGCGCTGGGCGTCCGCGCACCGGCTCCCCGTGGTGCCGCGCGGCGCGGGCAGCGGACTGTCCGGTGGATCGACCGCGGTCGAGGGCGGCGTCGTGTTGTGCCTGGAGAAGATGCGCGACATCCGCATCGACACCGCGATGCGGGTGGCCGTCGCACAGCCCGGCGCGCTCAACGTCGAGGTGAAGAAGGCCGCCGCCGAGCATGGGCTGTGGTATCCGCCCGACCCGTCCTCGTTCGAGATGTGCTCGATCGGCGGCAACACCGCGACGAACTCCGGCGGGCTGTGCTGCGTGAAGTACGGCGTCACCACCGACTACGTGCTCGGCATGCAGGTGGTGCTCGCCGACGGCACCGCGGTGCGTCTGGGCGGTCCGCGGATCAAGGACGTCGCCGGACTCTCGCTGACCAAGCTGTTCGTCGGCTCGGAGGGGACGCTGGGCGTGATCACCGAGGTCACCCTGCGGCTGCTGCCCCCGCAGCCGCCCATGTCGACGCTGGTTGCCGCGTTCGCCTCGTTCGAGGCCGCGGCCGACGCCGTGCTCTCGATCATGGCGCAGCTGCGCCCATCCACGCTGGAGCTAATGGACAACGCGTCCATCAACGCCGTCGAGGACTACGTCTCGATGGGCCTGGACCGCACGGCCGAGGCGCTGCTGCTCGCCCGTTCCGACTCGCCGGGCGCGGCCGCACCGCACGAGGTCGCGATCATGGCGGAGGCCTGCCGGGCGAACGGCGCCACCGAACTGTTCACCACCGACGACCCCGAAGAGGGCGAGGCGTTCGCCGCCGCCCGCCGGGCCGCGTTCCCCGCCCTGGAACGGCTCGGCGACCTGCTGCTGGAGGACGTCGGCGTACCGCTCCCCGCCCTCCCCTCCCTCGTCCGCGGCATCGAGCAGATCGCCGCCAAGCGCGAGGTCACCATCGCCGTCGTCGCGCACGCGGGCGACGGAAACACCCATCCGCTGATCGTCTTCGACAACTCCGACCCGGACGAGAAGGCCCGCGCGCACGAGGCGTTCGGCGACGTGATGGACCTCGCCATCGGGCTCGGCGGCACCATCACCGGCGAGCACGGGGTGGGCCGGCTGAAGAAGGCCTGGCTGCCCGACTATCTCGGCCCGGACGTGATGGCGCTCTCTCGCCGGGTCAAGGATGCCCTCGACCCGCTCGGCATTCTCAACCCCGGCGCCGTCCTCTGACCCTTCCTTCGCGGTGATCATGGGTTTCGGACAAGAATCCTGCCCGAAACGCTTGATCACGACCAGGTGGAGGCTGCGGCCGTAGGCTGCGAGGCGTGCCGCGTCGACCCACCCGCACCGTCCCGACGGTGATCGTCCACGGCTGGCGTGGCAACGAGCCCGAGCACTGGCAGAGCTGGCTGGCCGACGAACTGCGCGCCGCCGGGCGCGAGGTGCGCTACCCAGCCCTACCGGATTGGGAGACGCCGAAGCCCGCCGCGTGGCTGGACGCGCTGCGCGAGACGTTGGCCGGACTGCCGGCAGACGGCTTCGACGTCGTCTGCCACTCACTCGGCGCGGTGCTGTGGCTGCACCACGCCGCCCGTCCGGGCGGGTCGCCGCGTCCGGCGCGCGTGCTGCTCGTCGCGCCGCCCTCACCGCGTACGACGACCCCGGAGCTGACGCCGTTCTTCCCCGTCCCACTCGACCGGGACGCCGTGCGGCAGTCCGCCGACGGCACCGTCCTGGTATGCGGCGACGACGACCCGTACTGCCCGGAAGGGGCCGCGGCCGCCTACGGGCTCCCGCTGAAGATGCCCACCACGGTGATCGCCGGCGGCGCACACCTCAATGTCGACGCGGGATTCGGGCCGTGGCCCGCAATGCTCGGCTGGTGCGGACGGGACAACCTGGCATTCACCGGCTGACCTGCCTGCGCTGCCGCGTCGTGGCCACGCGCCCCGAGAGCTCGCCGTCCGGCGGGTAACCGACGGCCACCAGCGTCAGTCCGTGCGCCGGCGCCACCGTGACCTCGTCCGCGCGCGTCGGCCGTTCCAGCAGCGACGCCGGCCAGTCAACCGGCCGGCGGCCGTCGCCGACCGCGAGCAGCGCCCCCACCAGGGAGCGCACCATCGAGTGGCAGAACGCGTCGGCCTGCACGCTGAAGGCGATCTGTTCGCCGACTCGCTCGACCCGCAAGGTCTGCAGGGTGCGAATCGAGGACGCGCCTTGCCGAAAGCGGCAGAACGCGACGAAGTCGTGCTCGCCGAGCAGCGGGCCGGCCGCACCCGCCATCGCCGCGACGTCCAGCTGCCGCGGCCAGCCGAGGACGAACCCGCGCCGGCGCGGGTCGCCGACCGCGTCAGCGGCGAGGTACTCGTAGCGGCGCCACAGCGCGGCGAACCGCGCGTCGAACGTCGGCGGCGCCTGATTCGCCGCGCGCACCCGCACGTCCGCAGACAGCACCCCGGCGAGCCGGCGGAGCAGGCGATCTTGCTCCGCCGCCCAGATGCCGGCCGGCACGTCGAAGTGAGCCACCTGCCCGGTGGCATGCACCCCGGCGTCGGTGCGCCCGGCCACCGTGAGCTGGACGGGCGTGCGCAGTATGGTCCCTAGCGCCGCCTCGAGCACGCCCTGTACCGTGCGCCGCCCCGGCTGCACCGCCCAGCCGGAGAACCCACCGCCGTCGTAGGCGATCTCGAGCCGGACGCGGACGAGCCCGCCACCCCAGTCAGAGGTAGCGGGCTCGTCACGGTCTTGGCTACTCGACGTCGCGGTCCTCCGCGTCGGCCGGCCGGCCCGCCTCGGCAGGCTCCTCGGCGGCCAGGTTGACCGTCGCCAGGTCGCCCGCCTCCTGGCCGCCCTCGAGCGACGCCTCGGTGGCCGCCCGCTCGCTCGGCTCGGTGGCCGCATCCTCGGTGTCCGCCGCTTCAGCCTCGGCTCCGGCCGCCTCCGCCTCGCTCGCCTCGGCCTCAGCGGCAACCGCGGCGGCGGTGGCAGACTCACCCTTGGCCTCCTCCGCGATCTCGGCGGTGCGTCCGGTCGGCGCCTTGCGCGGCGCGGCCTTGGTCCCGCGAGCGCGCTCCGCCTCCCGCACCGCCGACGCCCGCGCCGTCACCGACTCGACGAGCTCGATCACCGCCATCGGCGCGTTGTCACCCTTGCGCGGGCCGACCTTGACGATGCGGGTGTAGCCACCGTGCCGCTCGACGAAGCGTGGGCCGATCTCGGCGAACAGCTTGTGCACCACGTCCTTGTCGCGGACCACCGTCATCACCTGGCGACGCGCATGCAGGTCACCGCGCCGGGCCAGCGTGATCAGCCGCTCGGCCAGCGGGCGCAACCGCTTGGCCTTCGCCTCTGTGGTGGTGATCCGGTCGTGCTCGAACAGCGCCGTCGCAAGGTTCGCGAGAAGCAGCCGTTCGTGCGCAGGGCTGCCGCCGAGACGGGCACCCTTCGTTGGCGTGGGCATGTCGTTACTCCGTTATCGGGTCGTGGATCAGAGCTGCTCGGTTTCGGCGTAGCCGCCGTCCTCGTCGCCGAAGTCCTCGTCGCCGTAGGAGTCGACCGTGGTCGGCAGCTCGAACCCGGGCGGGCTGTCCTTCAGCGACAGTCCGAGGCCGGCGAGTTTGACCTTCACCTCGTCGATCGACTTGGAGCCGAAGTTGCGGATGTCCAGCAGGTCGGCCTCACTGCGCCCGACCAGCTCACCCACGGTGTGGATGCCCTCGCGCTTGAGGCAGTTGTACGAGCGGACGGTGAGGTCGAGCTCCTCGATCGGCATGGAGAACGCCGCGATGTCGGCGACCTCGGCCGGTGACGGGCCGACGTCGATGCCCTCGGCCTCCTCGTTCAGCTCGCGGAACAGCCCGAACAGCTCGACCAGGGTGTGCCCGGCGCTGGCTACCGCGTCGCGCGGGGCGAGCGAGGACTTCGTCTCGACATCGACGACGAGCCGGTCGAAGTCGGTGCGCTGCTCGACACGCGTCGCCTCGACCGCGTAGGTGACCTTGAGCACCGGCGAGTAGATCGAGTCGACCGGGATGCGGCCGATTTCCTGCCCCGGCTGCTTGTTCTGCACCGCGCTCACGTAACCGCGGCCCCGCTCGACGATCAGCTCGATCTCCAGCCGCCCCTTCTTGTTGATCGTGGCGATCCGCAGGTCGGGGTTGTGCACGGTGACGCCGGCCGGCGGCGCGATGTCGGCGGCGGAGACCTCGCCCGGGCCTTGCTTTCGCAGGTACATGACGACCGGCTCGTCGCTCTCGGAGCTGATGACCAGCTCCTTGAGGTTCAGGATGATGTCGGTGACGTCCTCCTTCACCCCTTCGACGGTGGTGAACTCGTGGAGCACGCCGTCGATGCGGATGCTCGTCACGGCCGCGCCCGGGATGGACGACAGCAACGTGCGCCGCAGCGAGTTGCCCAGCGTGTAGCCGAAGCCGGGCTCGAGCGGCTCGATGACGAAGCGCGACCGGCTATCGGCGATCGGCTCCTCGGTGAGGGTGGGGCGCTGAGAGATCAGCACGGATTGGATCCTTTCGTCGCGGCGCCCGCCATATGACGCCGACGTGCAGCGGTATTCAGTTGTGGTCTGCGCTACTTGGAGTAGAGCTCGACGATGAGCTGTTCCTGCAGCGGGACGTCGATCTGGGCGCGCTCGGGCAGCTGGTGCACCAGCACCCGCAGCCGTCCCGGGACCACCTGCAGCCAGCCCGGAATCGGGCGGTCGCCGTAGGTCTCGCGGGCGATGAGGAACGGCGTGCTCTCGAGCGACTTGGGCTTGACGTCGATGATGTCGTACGGCGACACGCGATAGCTGGGGATGTTGACCTTCTCGCCGTTGACCAGGAAGTGGCCGTGGCTGACCAGCTGCCGCGCTTGGCGGCGGGTGCGCGCTAGGCCCGCGCGGTAGATGACGTTGTCCAGCCGGGACTCGAGGATCTGCAACAGGTTGTCGCCCGACTTGCCTTGCCGGGACACCGCCTCCTCGTAGTAGCGGCGGAACTGCTTTTCCAGCACACCGTAGCTGTACTTGGCCTTCTGCTTCTCCTGCATCTGCAGCAGGTACTCGCTCTGCTTGATGCGGTTGCGGCCGTGCTGGCCGGGCGGGAACGGCCGGCGCTCGAACGCCTTGTCGCCGCCGACCAGGTCGACGTTGAGACGACGGGAGATCCGCGTCGCGGGTCCGGTGTAGCGAGCCATGACTGATCTGACCTCCGGCTCAGACTCTGCGGCGCTTGGGCGGCCGGCAGCCGTTGTGCGGCTGAGGGGTGACGTCGGAGATCGTGCCGACCTCCAGGCCGGTGGCCTGCAGCGAGCGGATCGCCGTCTCGCGTCCCGAGCCCGGACCCTTGACGAAGACGTCCACCTTTTTCATGCCGTGCTCCTGCGCCTTGCGCGCGGCGCTCTCGGCGGCCATCTGCGCGGCGAACGGCGTCGACTTACGGGACCCCTTGAATCCGACGTGGCCGGCGGACGCCCAACTGATCACGTTCCCACTCGGATCGGTGATCGAGACGATCGTGTTGTTGAACGTGCTCTTGATGTGTGCGTGGCCGTGCGCCACGTTCTTCTTCTCCCGGCGGCGGACCTTCTTCGCTGCCGTTTTGCGAGCTGGACCAGGCACTATTTCACCCCGCCATCGTGTCCTGCGGGGCTCTTCGCGCGAGCGCTCATCGCGGTCACTTCTTCCCTGCCTTCTTCTTCCCGGCGATCGTCTTCTTCGGGCCCTTGCGGGTGCGGGCGTTGGTCTTGGTGCGCTGGCCGTGGACGGGCAGGCCGCGACGGTGCCGGATGCCCTCGTAGCAGCCGATCTCGATCTTGCGGCGGATGTCGGACGCAACCTCGCGGCGCAGGTCACCCTCGACCTTGTAGTTGGAGTCGATGTAGTCGCGCAGCCTGACCAGGTCGTCGTCGGACAGGTCGCGGGCGCGCAGGTCCGCGCTCACGCCGGTCGCGGCCAGGGTCTGCTGCGCGCGGGTACGGCCCATGCCGTAGATGTAGGTGAGCGCGATCTCCATCCGCTTCTCGCGGGGCAGATCGACGCCGGCAAGACGTGCCATGCGGGCGGTTCTCCTTGCTCTCGTGCGGAGGTGTGCTGCGCACCCGTCCCTGCCTGCCCGGGCAGGGCCCCGGCCTCCGACCGGGGATGATCACCGTCGCTGCTTGTCGGACTGCTGGACGGATAGGTGTGCGCTTGTGGGTTGTGACTGCGGTGCTCAGCCCTGCCGCTGCTTGTGCCGCAGATTCTCGCAGATCACCATGACCCGACCATGGCGACGGATGACCTTGCACTTGTCGCAGATCGGCTTGACGCTCGGCTTGACCTTCACGGTCGTGGTTCCTTCGTTATTTGTAGCGGTAGACGATGCGCCCGCGGGTGAGGTCGTAGGGCGACAGCTCCACGACGACGCGGTCCTCGGGCAGGATCCGGATGTAATGCTGTCGCATCTTGCCGCTGATGTGGGCGAGAACCTTGTGCCCGTTGCTCAGTTCCACCCGGAACATCGCGTTGGGCAGCGGCTCGACCACGCGACCCTCGACCTCGATGGCCCCATCCTTCTTGGCCATATCCTCCGCATTCCCTACCGGCCCCAGGCCGGGCTGACTGACGTGCATGCTGACAAACCGGCGCCGCTCCGAAGGGCTCCACCTCTCCGGCCCGCGGCCACAGCGGGCATAGGAAAAGGGCGGCACGCGCCGACTACGAGTGTACGCGACGGCTGCCGGGCCCCGCCAATCCGGCGCGTCCCCGCACCTCGCGCTCACGCGGCGAGGTCGGTGAGCTCGATCCCCCGGGCGGACAGCTCCGCCCGGCCGCCGTCCTCGGCGGTGAGCACCCACGGCCCGTCGGAGAGGATCGCCACCGTGTGCTCCCAGTGCGCGGCGACCGAACCATCGGTGGTCACCACGGTCCAGCCGTCGTCCAGTTCGAGCGTCGAACGGCCGCCGAGGGTGATCATCGGTTCGATGGCCAGCGCCATGCCGGGCACCAGCCGCGGCCCGCTGCGCGGCCGGCCGTAGTTGAGGATGTGCGGCGGCATGTGCATCCGGGAGCCGATGCCGTGCCCGCCGTAGCCGGTGACGATCCCGAACCGCCCCGCGGCGGACACCGACCGCTCGACCGCGTGCGAGACGTCGCCGAGCCGCGCACCCGGGCGCACCGCGGCCAGCCCGTCCCACAGCGCCACCCGACACGCTTCGGACAGCGCCGCCCGTTCAGGCGTCACGTCGCCGACCGGGACGGTGATCGCGGCGTCCCCGTGCCATCCGTCGACGATCGACCCGAAGTCGATCGAAATGAGATCGCCCTCCCGGAGCACCTCACCCTCGGACGGGATCCCGTGCACGACGCGGTCGTTCACGGAGGCGCAGATGACGGCCGGGTAGGGCCCCGAGCCGATGTCGTAGTTCAGGAACGACGATGTGGCGCCCGCCTCGGCCAGCACGCCCCGGCCGATCGCGTCCAGGTCGGCGGTCGAGACACCGGGGGCCACCGCGGCGGCCATCTGCCGCAGCGCGCGAGCCACCACCAGCCCGGCCTCGCGCATCAGCTGGAGCTGCTCGACGCTCTTGAGCTCGATCCGGTCGCGTGCTCGACGCATCGCCGGTCAGCCGGCGAACGGGGCGAGGGCCGAGATCGCCCGCTCGGTGACGTCCTCGACCGGGCCGATGGCGTCCATCGAGACCAGCTGGTCACGCCGGCGGTAGAACTCGATCAGCGGCTCGGTCTGCGACGTGTAGACCTCCAGGCGGTGGCGCACCGTCTCGGGGCGGTCGTCGTCGCGGTAGTACAGCTCGCCGCCGCAGCGGTCGCAGATGTCGGCGACCTGCGTCGGGTCGAACTCGACGTGCCAGACGTGGCCGCACTTCTTGCAGGTGCGCCGCCCGGAGAGCCGCCGAACCACCTCGTCCTGGTCGACCTCGAGGTCGAGGACCACGCTCAGGCTGATGCCGAGCTCGGTCAGGATCCGGTCCAGCTCATGGGCCTGGGACACGTTGCGCGGGAAGCCGTCCAGCAGGAATCCGTTGGCGGCATCGTCGGCGCCCAGCCGGTCGTGCACCATCGCATTCGTGACCTCGTCGGGTACCAGGTCGCCCGCGTCCATGAACTTCTTGGCAAGCTTGCCGAGATCGGTGCCGCCCGAGACGTTCGCCCGGAATATGTCACCTGTCGAGATTTTCGGGATCGTGAAGTACTCGGCGACGAACTCGGCCTGGGTACCCTTGCCCGCGCCAGGCGGGCCGACGAGAACGAGTCTCACGCGGTCCGATCCCTTCGTCGTGCACCGAGCTCCTTGTCGGGCAGTCGGGCAGTCCTAGCGCAGGAAGCCTTCGTAGTTGCGCTGCATCAGTTGGCTCTCGATCTGCTTGATGGTGTCCAGGCCCACCCCGACCATGATCAGGACGGCCGTGCCGCCGAACGGGAAGTTCTGGTTGTTCCCGCCGGTGAGCGAGATGAAGAAGTTTGGCAGCACGGCGATGATGCCGAGGTAGAGGGATCCCGGAAGTGTGATCCGGGACAACACGAACTGCAGGTACTCGGCGGTCGGCCGCCCCGGGCGGATACCCGGGATGAACCCGCCGTACTTCTTCATGTCGTCGGCGCGCTCTTCGGGGTTGAAGGTGATGCTGACGTAGAAGTACGTGAAGAAGATGATCAACAGGAAGTAGATCGCGATGTGGAACCAGGACCCCTGGTTGATCAAGTAGTTGTTGACGAAGCGCTGGAACGCCGACGACGAGTTGCCCTGCAACTGGCTGATCAGCTGCGGGATATACAGCAGCGACGAGGCGAAGATGACCGGGATCACGCCGGCCTGGTTCACCTTCATCGGCAGGTAGGTGGACGTGCCCCCGTACTGCCGGCGGCCGATCATCCGCTTCGCGTACTGCACCGGGATGCGCCGCTGCGCCTGTTCGACGAAGACGACGGCCGCGATGATCGCCAGACCCAGGATGAGGATCATCGTGAACTGGAAGCCGCCGCCGTTGGTCAGGATGGTGTTCCCCTCGCTCGGGATCCGCGCCGCGATCGAGGTGAACATCAGGATGCTCATGCCGTTTCCGACGCCCCGGTCGGTGATCAGCTCGCCGAACCACATGATGACGCCGGTGCCGGCGGTCATGCAGATGACCATCGTCGAGAGGGTGAAGATGTCCTGCTTGTACAGGATCGACTGGGTGCAGCCGGGGAAGAGCTGCCCGGAACGGGCCAGCGCGATGAACCCGGTCGACTGCAGGATGGCCAGGCCGATCGTCAGGTAACGGCTGTACTGGGTCAGCTTCTGCTGCCCGGCCTGGCCTTCCTTCTTCAGCTGCTCGAAGCGCGGGATGACCACGACGAGCAACTGGATGATGATGCTCGCAGTGATATAGGGCATGATGCCCAGTGCGAACGCCGACAGCCGCAGCAACGCGCCACCCGAGAACAGGTTGATCAGGGCGTAGACGTCGCGGGAGCTGCCGTTGTTGGCGAGCTTGATGCACGCGTTGATGCCCTGCGTGCTGGTGTTCGGCGTGGGGACGGCGGAGCCCAGCCGGTAGAGGATGATCATGCCCAGGGTGAAGAGCAGCTTCTTACGCAAGTCCGGCGTTCGGAACGCCGACACGAATGCGCTGAGCACAGATCCTCCTGCGCGGATGGTGTAGGGCGATCTCATCGATCGCCGTACCGATACTGTCGACCGTCCGCGAGGGCGCGACCCCGGGGCGCGGCCAAACTAATTCAGGCTAACAGCCGTCCAGGCTGCCCGGGGGCATGCGGCCGGGCTATCCCGGCCCACTGGCGACGCACAGTTACAGCTCGGTGACCGTGCCGCCGGCAGCGATGATCTTATCTCGCGCGGTGTCGGAGAACGCGTCGGCGCTGACGTCCAGCTTCACCCCGCCGAGCTCACCGTTGCCGAGCACCTTGACCGGCGATCCCTTGCGGACGGCGCCGGACGAGACCAGCTCGGCCACGCCGACCGTGCCGCCCTGCGGGAACAGCTCGGCCAGCTTGGCGACGTTGACGACCTGATACTCCGTCCGGAATGCGTTCTTGAAGCCCTTGAGCTTGGGCAGCCGCATGTGGATCGGCATCTGGCCGCCTTCAAAGCTGGCGGGGATCCGGCCACGCGCCTTGCTGCCCTTCGTGCCCCGCCCGGCGGTCTTGCCCTTGGAGGCGTCGCCGCGGCCGACCCGGGTCTTCTTGGTATGCGCGCCCGGAGCAGGGCGCAGGTGATGAACTTTCAGGCTGCTCACGGTTACTCGACCTCCTCGACCGAGACCAGGTGGGTCACGGTCGCGACCATGCCACGGATCTCGGGCCGGTCCTGCTTGACGACGACGTCGTGCACCCGCTTGAGGCCGAGCGTGCGCAGCGTCTCGCGCTGGTTGCGCTTGTTACCGATCCCCGAACGGGTCTGCGTGATCTTCAGGCGTGCCATCATGTCTCCTGCTCTTCGCGCGAGCGCTCATCGCTGCGACGAGCTGCGCTTCTCGGCCCCCAGGTGACCCTGCGATGCTCGCTCATCGCCTACCTCGTCACTCCGGCGGCGCGCGCCCGCAGCATGCCAGCCGGTGCCACGTCCTCCAGCGGCAGGCCGCGGCGAGCCGCGACCTCCTCCGGCCGGACGAGATCCTTCAGCGCGGCCACGGTGGCGTGCACGATGTTGATGGGGTTGTCGGAGCCCAGTGACTTGGAAAGCACGTCGTGGATGCCGGCGCACTCCAGCACCGCGCGCACCGGACCGCCGGCGATGACGCCGGTACCCGGGCTCGCCGGCTTGAGCAGCACGACGCCCGCCGCGGCCTCTCCCTGCACCGGGTGCGGGATGGTCTGCTGGATGCGCGGCACGCGGAAGAAGTTCTTCTTGGCCTCTTCGACGCCCTTGGCGATCGCCGCCGGCACCTCCTTGGCCTTGCCGTAGCCGACGCCCACCGTGCCGTCGCCGTCGCCGACGACCACCAGGGCGGTGAAGCTGAACCGCCGGCCGCCCTTGACCACCTTGGCGACCCGGTTGATCGTCACGACTCGTTCGAGATGTGGGCTCTTCTCCGGCGCCGACTCACGCCCGCCACGCCCCTCACGGCGGTCGCGGCGCTCGCCGCCCCGCTCGGTGCCACCCGTTCGGGTGCCGCGCTGCGGTCCGGGCATCAGGCTGTCCTTCCGTTCGAAACTCGCGATCCAGCAACTTTCTCCCGCGTGAGGCGGGAGAAAGTTGCTGGATCCAGGGGGTTATGCATTCTCAGAACTCCAGTCCGGCCTCGCGGGCCGCGTCGGCGAACGCGGCGAGCCGGCCCGTGTAGGTGTTCCCGCCGCGGTCGAAGACGACCTTGGTGATGCCGGCCGCCTTGGCCGCCTCGGCCAGCGCGGTGCCGACCTGGCGCGCCCGGGCGGTCTTGTCCAAACCGTCGGATAGTTTGTAGCTGGACGCCGAGGCGAGCGTCGTGCCGGCCGAGTCGTCGACGAGCTGCACGTACAGGTGCCGCGCCGAGCGGGTGACCACCAGGCGCGGCCGCTCGGCGGTGCCGACGACCTTCTTGCGCAGCCGGAAGTGCCGCCGCGACCGGGCCACCCGCCGGGTGGCCGAGACGCCGGCCGACCGCCGGGCCTGCTTGACGATGCTAGAAGCGCCCATCATTTACCTGTCTTTCCGGCCTTGCGGCGGATGACCTCGCCTTGATAGCGCACGCCCTTGCCCTTGTACGGGTCGGGCTTGCGCAGCTTGCGGATGTTCGCGGCGACTTCCCCGACCTTCTGCTTGTCGATGCCCTCGACCGCGAAGCGGGTCGGCGTCTCGACCCGGAACGTGATGCCGTCCGGCGCCGTCACCAGCACCGGGTGCGAGAACCCCAGGGCGAACTCCAGGTCCCCGCCCCGGGCCTGCACGCGGTAGCCGGTGCCGACGATCTCGAGGTTCTTGGTGTACCCGGACGTCACGCCGGCGACCATGTTCGCGAGCAGCGTGCGGGACAGCCCGTGCAACGACTTCGACTCCCGCTCGTCGTCCGGCCGGGTGACGGCCAGCTGGCCGTCCTGCTCGGCGACCCGGATGGGTTCGGCCACGGTGTGGCGCAGCGTGCCCTTCGGCCCGGTCACCGTGACCTGCTGGCCGTCGATGGCCACGTCGACGCCGCTAGGCACCGCGATCGGCATCCTGCCGATTCGGCTCATGCTGACCCCCTCACCAGACGTAGGCGAGGACTTCCCCGCCCACTCCACGCTTGGCGGCCTGCCGGTCGGTCAGCAGTCCGGACGACGTCGAGAGGATCGCCGTACCCAGCCCACCCAGCACCCGGGGCAGCGCGGTCGACTTGGCGTAGACGCGCAGGCCCGGCTTGGACACCCGACGCAGGCCGGCGATGCTCCGCTCCCGGTTTGGGCCGTACTTCAGGCTCAGCGTCAGCACCTTGCCGGGCTGCCCCTCGCCGGACTCCGCTACCGCGAAGTCGGCGATGTAACCCTCCTGTTTGAGGATCTCGGCGACACGCACCTTCAGCTTGGAGTGCGGCATCACCACATCCTCGTGGTACGCCGAGTTCGCGTTGCGCAGACGGGTGAGCATGTCTGCGATCGGATCGGTCATGGTCATTGCGGATCTTCTTTCTCGCGGCGGTTCCCGGTCGGGCCTACAGCGAAGTGGCGTGGGTCTGGATGACCCCTTGGGTGAGTGATATTGAGTTGTACTGGCCGCAGCCGCCCCGGCGAGACCGCTGCGGATCGATCCTTCCGGCGCGGTCCGCTTGCTCTACCAGGACGACTTGGTGACGCCCGGGAGCTCGCCGGCGTGCGCCATTTCGCGCAGGCACACCCGGCACAGGCCGAACTTCCGGTACACCGAGTGCGGGCGGCCGCACCGCTGACAACGGGTGTAGCCGCGAACCGCGAACTTCGGCTTGGCCGCCGCCTTGTTCCTCAGTGCTGTCTTGGCCATCAGCCGACTCTTTCTGTCTCGCGGAACGGGAAGCCGAGCGCCCGCAGCAGCGCGCGCCCCTCGTCGTCGGTGGCCGCGCTGCTGACCAGCGTGATGTCCATGCCGCGCGGCCGGTCGATCGAGTCCGGGTCGATCTCGTGGAACATCGACTGTTCGTTCAGCCCGAATGTGTAGTTGCCGTGGCCGTCGAACTGATCGGGCGAGAGCCCGCGGAAGTCACGGATGCGCGGCAGGGCCAGCGTCAGCAGCCGGTCGAGGAACTCCCACATCCGGTCGCCGCGCAGCGTCACCTTCGCACCGATCGGCATCCCCTCGCGCAGCTTGAACTGGGCGATCGACTTGCGCGCCTTCTGCACGAGCGGCTTCTGCCCGGTGATCAACGTGAGATCTCGGACCGCGCCGTCCATGAGCTTCGCGTCACGCGCCGCGGCGCCCACGCCCATGTTCACCACAATCTTGACGAGCGCCGGCACCTGCATCGGGTTGCCGTACGAGAACTGCTCCGCGAGCGCGGGCGCGATCTGTTCGCGGTAGCGCTCCTTGAGCCGCGGCACCGGTATCTCGGAGGCCGTCACTGAGCCTCCTTGCTGTTCGCGCGAGCGCTCATCGCGCCGTTCACTGCGCGCCTCGCTCGCTTTCGCTCGCTCACTACAGATCCTTCCCGGAGCGGCGCGACACGCGCATGTTCTTGCCGCTCTCGTCGTCACGGCGGTAGCCGACCCGGGTCGCCTTACCGTCCCCGTCGATCACCATCACGTTGCTGGCGTTGATCGCCGCCTCGACGTGCTCGATCCCGCCGGCCTTGGCGCCGCGCGCGGTCGTGGTGACCCGGGTGTGCTTCTTGACCCGGTTCACGCCTTCCACGACGACCCGGTTGGTGACCGGGTCGGCGGCGATGACCTTGCCCTTGATGCCGCGGTCCTTGCCCGCGATGACGACGACCTCGTCGCCCTTCTTCACCTTCATCGCGCCGCCTCACAAAGAACGTTCGCCGGCCCGATGAAGCTCCGAGCCTGCTGTGCCAATTTGCTTCGCTCGCTTCGCTCGCTCATGCCTCTTGCCTCGATGTCGATCAGGTTTTCCCCGCACGTTGCCGGTTCACGGGTGCCGAACCGGTCACTAGCGGGGAAAAGGTGGGATGCCACGGTCAGAGAACCTCAGGTGCGAGAGAGATGATCTTCATGAACCGCTTGTCCCGCAGCTCACGGCCGACCGGGCCGAAGATGCGGGTGCCGCGCGGCTCGCCGTCCTGCCTGATCAGCACGGCCGCGTTCTCGTCGAAGCGGATGTAGCTGCCGTCGGCGCGGCGCCGCTCCTTGGCGGTGCGGACGACCACCGCCTTGACGACGTCGCCCTTCTTCACACCGGCACCCGGCAGCGCGTCCTTGACCGTGGCGACGATGACGTCGCCGATGCCGGCGTAGCGCCGACCCGAGCCGCCCATCACCCGGATGCACAAGATCTCCTTCGCACCCGTGTTGTCGGCGACCCTAAGCCGCGACTCCTGCTGAATCACAACTTCTCCTCAGTACCTGCACCTGGTCTTGGACTGGTGACCGACAGCGCACCGATTGCGCGCCATCGGCACCCGAGTCGATCGATCCTTCCGGCGCGATCCATTTGCTCTACTTGGCCTTCTCCAGTACTTCCACCACGCGCCAGCGCTTGGTGGCCGACAGCGGGCGGGTCTCCATGATCAGCACGCGGTCCCCGACGCCGACCTGGTTGGACGCGTCGTGCGCCTTCAGCTTGTTCGTGCGACGGATGACCTTGCCGTAGAGCGCATGCTTGACGCGGTCCTCGACAGCGACCACGACGGTCTTGTCCATCCGGTCGCTGACGACCATGCCCTCACGGGTCTTGCGGAAGTTGCGGCTGCTCACCGCGGCGTTCTCACTCATGATGCTGCTACCTCTTGGTGGGGCGCGACCGACAGGCCGAGCTCGCGTTCGCGCAGGACCGTGTAGATCCGGGCGATGTCGTGCCGCACGGTGCGCAGCCGACGGTTGTTGTCGAGCTGCCCGGTGGCCATCTGGAACCGCAGGTTGAACAGCTCCTCCTTGGCCTCGCGCAGTTTGGTCTGCAACTCGTCGTCGTGCAGCTCGCGCAGCTCAGCTGGTGTTGGCATCAGCTCTCACCTGCTTCCCGGGTCACGATGCGGCACTTCATCGGCAGCTTGTGGATGGCGCGGGTCAGCGCCTCGCGAGCGACCAGCTCGTTGGGGAACGAGAGTTCGAACAGCACCCGTCCCGGCTTGACGTTGGCCACCCACCACTCGGGCGAACCCTTGCCCGAGCCCATCCGGGTTTCGGCGGGCTTCTTGGTCAGCGGGCGGTCCGGGTAGATGTTGATCCACACCTTGCCGCCGCGGCGGATGCGCCGGTTGATCGCGATACGCGCCGACTCGATCTGCCGGTTCGTGACGTAGGCGGGCTCAAGCGCCTGGATGCCGTACTCGCCGAACGCGACCTTCGTCCCGCCGGACGCCATCCCCTTGCGGCTCGGGTGGTGCTGCTTTCGGTGCTTGACCTTGCGTGGGATGAGCATGTCAGCTCTCCGTGCTCTCGTTGATCTCGGCTGGCGCGTCCACCGTGGGTTGCACAGCGGGCGGCTCGGCAACCGCGGTGGCGGCGCCCGGCGCCCCGGCCGCGCGCCCGGCCTCGGTGCTGGTGCCCGTCGTGCCCTGCGCGCCGGAGCGGCGCGGACGCGCGCCGGCCGGCCGCTCACGCCGCTGCCGCAGCGCCTCGGCGGCAACGGCGGCCTCGCGCTCGGCGCGCGAACCCGTCGGCAGCTCGCCCTTGTACAGCCAGACCTTCACCCCGATCCGGCCGAACGTGGTCCGCGCCTCGTAGAAGCCGTAGTCGATGTTCGCCCGCAGCGTGTGCAACGGCACCCGCCCCTCGCGGTAGAACTCCGAGCGGCTCATCTCGGCGCCACCCAGACGGCCCGAGCACTGCACCCGGATGCCCTTGACACCCGGGCTCTTCAGCGCCGACTGCATGCTCTTGCGCATCGCCCGGCGGAAGCTGACCCGGTTCGACAGCTGCTCGGCCACACCCTGCGCGACCAGCTGCGCGTCACCCTCGGGGTTTTTCACCTCGAGGATGTTCAGCTGCACCTGCTTGCCGGTGAGCTTCTCCAGCTCGCCGCGGATGCGGTCGGCCTCGGCGCCTCGCCGGCCGATGACGATGCCCGGGCGGGCGGTGTGGATGTCGACCCGGACCCGATCGCGGGTGCGCTCGATCTCGACCTTCGCGATGCCGGCCCGCTCCATCCCCTTGGTCATGAGCTTGCGGATCGCGACGTCTTCCTTGACGTACTCGGCGTACTGCTTGTCGGCGAACCAGCGGCTCTTGAAATCCGTGGTGATCCCGAGCCGGAAGCCGTGCGGATTGACTTTCTGTCCCATTACTTACCTCCGCCGACCCTTCCTTGGCGCTTCGATGCTCTCCACCTCGATCGTGATATGGCTGGTCCGCTTGCGGATGCGGTATGCCCGGCCCTGCGCGCGCGGCCGGAACCGTTTCAGCGTCGGCCCCTCGTCGACGTAGGCCCGCGAGACGATCAGCGTGTCCGGGTCGAGCGAGAAGTTGTGCTCGGCGTTGGCGACCGCGCTGGCCAGCACCTTCGCCACCGGCTCACTGGCCGCCTGCGGGGCGAACTTCAGCACCGAGAGGGCCTCCGCCGCCGGGAGGTCGCGGATGAGGTCGACGACCCGCCGCGCCTTCATCGGGGTGATCCGGACGTAGGTCGCCCGTGCGAACGCGGTGCGCACCTGTTCGTTTCGGGCGTCGGTCAAAGGTGTCGTCATGCGATCAGCCCCTCCGAGACCGGCGGTCGTCCCTGATGTGACCGCGGAACGTCCGGGTCGGCGCGAACTCGCCCAGCTTGTGCCCGACCATGCCCTCGGTGATGAACACCGGGACGTGCTTGCGACCGTCGTGGACCGCGATCGTCTGCCCCAGCATGTCCGGGATGATCGTCGAGCGCCGCGACCAGGTCTTGATCACGCTCTTGGAGCCCTTGTCGTTGTTATCGTCGACCTTCTTGAGCAGGTGGTCGTCGACGAACGGCCCCTTCTTCAAACTCCGTGGCACTGTGCTATCTCCTCTTCGCGCAAGCGCTCATCGGTCGCTCGCTCCGCTCCGACCACCAGCGGCGGCCTGCGCCGCAGTGCGATGCTCACTCGCTGCATTCCCTCTAGCGCTTCTTGTTCGTGCGACGACGGCGGACGATCAGCTGGTCGCTGGACTTGTGACGGCGGGTGCGACCCTCCGGCTTGCCGGCCGGGTTCACCGGGTGGCGTCCGCCCGAGGTCTTGCCCTCGCCGCCGCCGTGCGGGTGGTCGACCGGGTTCATCGCCACACCCCGGACGGTCGGGCGCTTGCCCTTCCAGCGCATCCGGCCGGCCTTGCCCCAGTTGATGTTGCTCTGCTCGGCGTTGCCCACCTCACCGACCGTGGCGCGGCAGCGGACATCGACGTTGCGGATCTCGCCGGACGGCATCCGCAGCTGCGCGAACGGGCCTTCCTTCGCGACCAGCTGCACACTCGATCCGGCCGAACGGGCGATCTTCGCGCCGCCGCCGGGGCGCAGCTCGATCGCGTGCACGACGGTGCCGACCGGGATGTTGCGCAGCGGAAGCGCATTGCCCGGCTTGATGTCGGCGCGCGGGCCGTTCTCGATGGTGTCGCCCTGCTTGAGCAGCCGCGGCGCCAGGATGTAGCGCTTCTCGCCGTCGGCGTAGTGCAGCAGCGCGATCCGGGCCGTCCGGTTGGGGTCGTACTCGATGTGCGCGACCTTCGCCGGCACCCCGTCCTTGTCGTGCCGACGGAAGTCGATCAGCCGGTAGGCCCGCTTGTGCCCGCCGCCCTGGTGCCGGGTCATGATCTTGCCGGAGTTGTTCCGGCCACCCTTGCCGTGCAGGGGACGCACCAGCGACTTCTCCGGCTGCTCACGGGTGACCTCGACGAAGTCGGCGACGCTCGCGCCACGGCGACCCGGCGTCGTCGGCTTGTACTTGCGAATAGGCATGCTGTCTCAGCTCCCGATCTGCCCGAACACGTCGATCCGGTCACCGGCGCGCAGCGTCACGACGGCGCGCTTGACGTTCTTGCGCCGGCCGTAGCCGAACCGGGTGCGCTTGCGCTTGCCCTGCCGGTTGAGGGTGTTCACGTCAGTGACCTTGACGTTGAACACCTGCTGAACCGCGATCTTGATCTGGGTCTTGTTGGCCAGCGGGTGGACGTCGAAGGTGTACTTGTTCTCGTCCAGCAGGCCGTAGCTCTTCTCCGAGATCACCGGAGCGAGCAGCACGTCGCGCGGGTCGTCGAACATCAGCGGTCCTCCTCCTCGGCGGTCCGGTCCGCAGCGGACTCGGCGGTGCGCGGCCCACCCTCGAGCGCTTCAACCTCGGCCTCGGCCTCTGCCTCGGCGACCTTGGCCGCGATGGCCTCTGTCGTCGCGATCTCAGCCTGCGATGCGGCAGCAACGGCCTCGTCCTCGGCGGACTCGACATCGGCCGCAACCGCCTCGGCGCTGCTCCCCGCGCCGTTCGCCGAACGCCCTTCCGGGGGGAGCTCGCGACCCGAGCGTGTTGCGGCCGGGCCGGCGAGGAAGGCGTCGAGCGCACCCTTGGTGAACACCACGTCGTCGCTGACCAGCACGTCGTAGGTGTTGAGCTGGCCGGGTTCGAGCAGGTGCACGGCCGGCAGGTTGCGCAGGCTCTTCCAGGTCAGCTCGTCGGCCCGCTCGGCGACCACCAGGACATGCGGCGAGCCGGCGATCTTGGCCAGCGACTCGGCCGCCGTCCGCGTCGAAGGCAGCTCACCCTCGACGAATACGGACACCACGTGCACGCGGTCGTTGCGCGCCCGATCGGAGAGCGCACCACGCAGCGCGGCGGCCTTCATCTTCTTGGGCGTGCGCTGGTCGTAGGAGCGCGGAGTCGGGCCGTGGACGATCCCGCCGCCGGTGAACTGCGGCGCGCGGATCGAACCCTGCCGCGCCCGCCCGGTGCCCTTCTGCCGGTATGGCTTGGTGCCGCCGCCGGCAACCTCGCCGCGGGTCTTCGTGCTATGCGTGCCCTGCCGTGCCGCGGCCAGCTGGGCCACGACGACCTGGTGAATGAGCGGCAGGTTCGGCGTCACGTCGAAGATCTCGGCCGGCAGCTCGACGCTGGCGCCGGTGCCGTCCGACGTCGGGTTCTGAACGGTGATAGACAGCGGCATCGTCAGCGTCCCTTCGCCGCGGTACGGACGAGCACGAGGCCGCCCTTCGGGCCGGGGATCGCGCCCTTGATCAGCAGCAGGCCGCGGTCGGCGTCGACCTTGTGCACGGTCAGGCTCTGCGTGGTCTGCTGCTCGTTGCCCATCCGGCCGGCCATCCGCAACCCCTTGAACACCCGCCCGGGCGTGGCGCAACCGCCGATCGAGCCGGGAGCGCGGTGCTTGCGCTGCGTGCCGTGCCCGGCGCCCAGACCGCCGAACCCATGCCGCTTCATCACCCCCGCGGTGCCCTTGCCCTTGGTCGTGCCGGTGACGTCGACCGACGCTCCGGCGTCGAACACGTCGGCGCCGAGTTCCTGCCCGACCTCGTAGCCTTCGATCGCGTCGGTGCGCAGCTCGACCAGGTGACGCCGCGGCGTGACGTTGGCGGCCTTGAAGTGGCCCGCCACCGGCTTGGTGACCTTGCGCGGGTCGATCTGCCCGTAGGCGAGCTGGACGGCGGTGTAGCCGTCCTTCTCCGCCGTCTTGATCTGGGTGACGACGCATGGCCCGGCCTTGACGACGCTCACCGGGACGATCCGGTTGTTCTCGTCGAAGACCTGGGTCATGCCGAGCTTCTCGCCCAGAATGCCTTTGGTAGCCATGGTCCCTACTACTGGATATTCACGTCGACGCTGGCGGGGAGATCGATGCGCATGAGCGCGTCGACCGTCTTCGGCGTCGGGTCGAGGATGTCGATGAGCCGCTTGTGCGTGCGCATCTCGAAGTGCTCGCGGCTGTCCTTGTACTTGTGCGGCGAGCGGATGACGCAGTACACGTTCTTCTCGGTCGGCAGCGGCACGGGGCCCACAACGCGGGCGCCGGTACGCGTCACCGTCTCGACGATCTTGCGCGCGCTGGCGTCGATCGCCTCGTGGTCGTAGGCCTTGAGCCGGATGCGGATCTTCTGTCCCGCCATGGTTGGCTGACTCACCTTCGTCGTCGTGCTGCTGCAGGTTCGAGCTCGGCCGCCGGACCCGGCGGAGAGCGGTGCCGACGTGGAAGGGGGCCGGCCCGGGAGCCGGCCCCCACCCCGTTACTTGATGATCTTCGTGACGCGACCCGCGCCCACGGTGCGGCCACCCTCGCGGATGGCGAAGCGCAGGCCCTCCTCCATGGCGATCGGCTGGATCAGCTCGACCGTCATCTCGGTGTTGTCGCCCGGCATGACCATCTCGGTGCCCTCGGGGAGGGTCACCACGCCGGTCACGTCGGTGGTGCGGAAGTAGAACTGCGGGCGGTAGTTGTTGAAGAACGGCGTGTGCCGGCCGCCCTCGTCCTTGGACAGGATGTAGACCTGGCCCTCGAAGTTGGTGTGCGGCGTCGTCGTGCCGGGCTTGATGACGACCTGCCCGCGCTCGACCTCCTCACGCTTGATGCCGCGCAGCAGCAGGCCGACGTTCTCGCCCGCCCGCGCCTCGTCGAGCAGCTTGCGGAACATTTCGACGCCAGTGACGGTGGTGCTCTGCTTCTCCGGGTGGATGCCGATGATGTCGACCTGCTCGTTCACCTTCAGCACCCCGCGCTCGACCCGGCCGGTGACGACCGTGCCGCGGCCGGTGATGGTGAAGACGTCCTCGACCGGCATGAGGAACGGCTTGTCGATCTCGCGCACCGGCTCGGGGATGGACTCGTCCACGGCACTCATCAGCTCGAGCACCGACTCGCCCCACGTGGCGTCGCCCTCGAGCGCCTTGAGCGCGGACACGCGGACGATCGGGGCGTCGTCGCCGGGGAACTCGTACTGGTTGAGCAGCTCGCGCACCTCGAGCTCGACGAGCTCCAGGATCTCCTCGTCGTCCACCATGTCGGCCTTGTTCAGCGCGACGACGATGTACGGGACGCCGACCTGGCGGGCGAGCAGCACGTGCTCCTTGGTCTGCGGCATCGGGCCGTCGGTGGCGGCGACCACCAGGATCGCGCCGTCCATCTGCGCCGCACCGGTGATCATGTTCTTGATGTAGTCCGCGTGGCCGGGGCAGTCGACGTGCGCGTAGTGCCGCTTGTCGGTCTGGTACTCGACGTGCGCGATCGAGATCGTGATGCCGCGCTGCTTCTCCTCGGGCGCCTTGTCGATCTGCTCGAACGGCGTGAACGGGTTGACGTCCGGGTACTTGTCGTGCAGCACCCTGGTGATCGCCGCGGTGAGCGTCGTCTTGCCGTGGTCGATGTGACCGATGGTGCCGATGTTGACGTGCGGCTTGGTCCGCTGGAACTTCGCCTTCGCCACTGTGGATCCCTCTCCCTCGGGGCTATTGCCGGCCTTGTCGTTCCGGCTGGTTGGACTGTCTGTTGTCTCGGTTCAGATTTGTGTTCGAGCGAAGGTGATCGCCGAACTCCGGTCCCCGGTCGCTTCGCTGACCGCGATGCTCATTCGCCGGTCACCTTGGCGATGATCTCCTTGCCGACGTTGGTCGGCACCTCGGCGTAGCTGTCGAACTGCATCGAGTAGCTCGCCCGTCCCTGCGTCTTGGACCGCAGGTCGCCGACGTAGCCGAACATCTCCGACAGCGGCACCAGCGCCTTTACGACCCGGTTGCCGCCCCGCTCCTCCATGGCCTGGATCTGGCCGCGGCGGGAGTTCAGGTCGCCGATGACGTCGCCCATGTTCTCCTCGGGCGTAGTGACCTCGACGGCCATCATCGGCTCGAGCAGCACCGGGTGGGCCTTCCTGGCCGCGGCCTTGAACGCCATCGAGCCCGCGATCTTGAACGCCATCTCGGACGAGTCGACCTCGTGGTAGCCGCCGTCGAGCAACGTCAGCTTGACGCCCACGAGCGGGAACCCGGCCAGCACGCCGTACTGCATCGCCTCCTGCGCGCCGGCGTCCACGGACGGGATGAACTCCTTCGGGATCCGCCCGCCGGTGACCTGGTTGACGAACTCGTAGCTCGCGCCGTCGGCGGTCGTCCCCAGCGGCTCGAGCTTGATCTGCACCTTCGCGTACTGGCCAGAGCCACCGGTCTGCTTCTTGTAGGTCAGATCCTCGCGGTCGACGGTGCCGCGGATCGTCTCGCGGTAGGCCACCTGCGGCTTGCCGACGTTCGCCTCGACCTTGAACTCGCGACGCATCCGGTCGACGAGGATCTCCAGGTGCAGCTCCCCCATGCCGGAGATCACGGTCTGGCCGGTGTCCTCGTCGGTGCGGACCTGGAAGGTCGGGTCCTCCTCGGCGAGCTTCTGGATGGCGATGCCGAGCTTCTCCTGGTCGCTTTTCGTCCTCGGCTCGATCGCGACGTGGATGACCGGGGCCGGGAAGGTCATCGACTCCAGGACGATCGGCTTCTGCGGGTCGCAGAGCGTGTCCCCGGTGGTCGTCTGCTTCAGGCCAGCGACGGCGATGATGTCGCCGGCGCCGGCGCGCGGCAGCTCCTCCCGCTTGTTGGCATGCATCTGGTAGATCTTGCCGATGCGCTCCTTGCGGTCCTTCGTCGAGTTGAGGACCTGGCTGCCGTTCTCGACCACGCCGGAGTAGACGCGCACGTAGGTGAGCTTGCCCAGGTGCGGATCGGTCGCGATCTTGAACGCCAGCGCCGAGAGCGGCTCGGACTCGTCGGGGTGGCGCACCGCAGGGGTCTCGCCGTCCTGCAGGACGCCGTGCACTTCACCGACGTCCATCGGCGAGGGCAGGTAGTCGACCACCGCGTCGAGCAGCGGCTGGACGCCCTTGTTCTTGAACGCCGATCCGGTGAGCACCGGGTTGATCTTGTCGGTAACGGTGGCCCGCCGGATCGCCGCCTTGAGCCGTGCGACGGTGAGCTCCTCGTCGGAGAGATAGGCCTCGGCGATCTCGTCGTCGACGTCGGCGAGCGTCTCGAGCAGCTTCTCCCGCCACTCGTTCGCCTGGTCGAGCAGGTCGGCGGGGATCTCCTCGACCGTGTAGTCCTCGCCCTTGACCGTCTCGCCCCGCCAAACCAGCGCGCGCATGCCGAGCAGGTCGACCACGCCGATGAAGTCGGACTCGGCGCCGATCGGGATCTGCAGCACCAGCGGGGTGGCATTGAGCCGGTCGATCATCATCTGCACGCAGCGGAAGAAGTCGGCGCCGGTGCGGTCGAGCTTGTTGACGAAGCACATCCGCGGCACGTTGTACTTGTCGGCCTGCCGCCACACCGTCTCGGTCTGCGGCTCGACGCCGGCGACGCCGTCGTAGACCGCGACCGCGCCGTCGAGCACGCGCAGGTTGCGCTCGACCTCGACGGTGAAGTCGACGTGGCCGGGGGTGTCGATCAGGTTGATCGTGTGGCCCTTCCACGAGCACTTCGTTGCCGCGGAGGTGATCGTGATGCCGCGCTCCTGCTCCTGCTCCATCCAGTCCATCACCGCGGCGCCGTCGTGGACCTCGCCGATCTTGTAAGTGATGCCGGTGTAGAAGAGGATGCGCTCGGTCGTGGTGGTCTTGCCCGCGTCGATATGCGCCATGATCCCGATGTTGCGGGTCTTGGCGAGTTCAGCGGTGCTAGCCATGGTTCTCTCTCGTCTCGTTACCTGCGCCTTACCAGCGGTAGTGCGCGAATGCCTTGTTCGACTCGGCCATCTTGTGGGTGTCCTCGCGGCGCTTGACGCTGGCGCCGAGGCCGTTGCTGGCGTCGAGGAGCTCGTTCATCAGCCGCTCGGTCATCGTCTTCTCCCGGCGCTGCTGGGAGTAGTTGACCAGCCAGCGCAGCGCCAAGGTGTTGGCCCGCGGGGCGCGGACCTCGACCGGCACCTGGTAGGTGGCACCACCCACCCGGCGGCTCTTGACCTCGAGGGTAGGGCGCACGTTGTCGAGCGCCCGCTTGAGCGTGACCACCGGGTCGGTGCCGCTCTTGTCGCGCGTGCCCTCGAGCGCGCCGTAGACGATCTTCTCGGCCACCGACCGTTTGCCCCGCAGCAGGATCTTGTTCACCAGCTGGGTGACCAGCGGGGAGTTGTACACCGGGTCGACCACGAGCGGTCGGCGCGGCGCAGGACCCTTGCGCGGCATCTATGCTCCCCGCCCTTCGCGCTCGCTCATCAGCCCTTCTCCTTCTTCGCGCCGTACCGACTGCGGGCCTGCTTTCGGTTGCGCACCCCCTGGGTGTCCAGGGAGCCGCGGATGATCTTGTAACGGACGCCCGGGAGGTCCTTCACCCGACCGCCGCGGACCAGCACGATCGAGTGTTCCTGCAGGTTGTGGCCGACGCCGGGGATGTACGCGGTGACCTCGATACCGCTGGTGAGCTTGACCCGGGCCACCTTGCGCAGCGCCGAGTTGGGCTTCTTCGGCGTGGTGGTGTACACGCGGGTGCACACGCCGCGCCGCTGCGGGGAGCCCTTCAGCGCCGGGGTCTTGGTCTTCCCGATCTTGTCCTGCCGGCCCTTGCGGACCAGCTGCTGGATCGTAGGCATGCGGCCTGCAATCTCCTCAGAAGTCGAGTGGTGGGTGCCCTACGGCTTGCTGTGTCGTGGGTGGTTTCGGTCTCGGGTTGGTGCTGTCGTGTCGGTGTCGGGCCGCGTCGCACGCTGTATCGCGGACGTGCCGGGTCTGCTGTCGTCTTGTCGTTCCTCGCCGATCCCCGAGGTCGGGCGTGTCGCCGCCCTCCCCGGGCCAGCCCCTCGGATCCCGCGGGTCTGGACGGATGAGCCACCCGCGTCCCGGGTCACCGGCCGGCGCTCGACCGAGCGAGTGGCGGCGTCCGTAGGGCACGAGTCACAGCCCGGATCGCTCCGGGCACAATCGGCAAGACTACCCCCGCGGCGCGCGGCGCGCAAAGTGGGCGCGTCGCTAGCGGGCGCAACGTCTTGATGTTGGCTTGGTGGTCGAATATCGACCACTAGTCCAAGATCAAGATAAGTTTGGGCGGCCAGGACAGCTTCAGTGACCCCGGCCGCTGGGCATATGAAGAGCAGGCGGTCATAGGGCGCTCACGGCTGCCGGCGGTACCTTAAGCCGCAATCGCACTCAGCACAGCCCCGATGGACGGGCGGTCGGACGTTTTGGTCTATGTGGTCGGCATCGCTGCGGCGCTGAGCCTCGGGCTGGGGTACGTGCTGCAGCAGCGGGTGGCCCAGACCGCTGCGGTGTCCGAGCTGCTCTCCGTGCGCCTGGTTGTCCATCTGATGAAACGTCCGCTGTGGTGGATGGGTATCGCCGCCATGGTCGTCGGCCAGGTCCTCGGGGCGCTCGCACTGCGGATGGCCTCGGTGGCGCTCGTGGAGCCGCTGCTCTCGACCAACCTGCTCTTCGCGCTCGTCATCGCGAGCTTCCTCTCCGAACACCGGGTGCACTGGACCGAGATCAGCGGCGCGATTCTGCTCTCCGCAGCGCTGGGCGTCTTCATCGCGGTCGGGAATCCGCACGCCTCGCCCAATCCCTCGCCCAACCGGGTGGTGATCGCGATCGCGGTCTGCGCCATCGTGGCGGTCGTGGTGATCCTCGTCGGCGTGGGCCGGCGGCTCAATCTCCTCCGCGAGTCGATCTTACTCGCGACCGCGACCGGGTTGCTGTACGGCCTGCAGGACGCCGCCACCCGCTCGACCCTCGTCGTCCAGGACCATCACGGGTACAGCGCGGTGTTCGCCAGCCCCTGGCTGTACATCGTGGTCGGGGGCGCCGCGGTCGGGATCGTGCTCTCGCAGAGCGCCTTCAAGGCGGCTCGGCTCGACTACTCGCTGCCGCCGATCTCCGCCGCCGAGCCGATCACCGGCATCCTGCTCGGCGTCACGCTGCTCGGCGACGTCGTCTCGGTGACCATCACCGGGCTGACGGTGGAGGCGGCGTGCCTGCTCGCCATGCTCGTCGCGGTGGCGCTGATCGGTCGTTCACCCAGCCTGGCCGGCCGGCACTACCACCTCCTGCACCGTCCGGGCCTCAGCCCTGCTCCCGGAGAGCCCGCAGACTCTCCTTGAGCGAGCCCGTCGTGGCCAGGACGGCGGTCGGCTCGTAGCCGCAGTGCGCCATACAGTTGTTGCACCGGACGTCGCGCCCCCGGCCGTACTTCGACCAGTCGGTGGTCTCGACCAGCTCCTTGTAGGTCTTGGTATAGCCGTCGGCCATCAGGTAGCAGGGGCGCTGCCAGCCGAGCAGCGAGTAGGACGGGATGCCCCACGCGGTGCACTGGAAGTCGACGTTGCCCTCGAGGAAGTCCAGGAACAGCGGAGAGTGGTTCAGCCGCCACCGCTTGCGGTTGCCGCCCGCGAACGCCTTGCGGAACAGCTCCCGGGTCTCCTGCACGCCGAGGAAGTGGTCCTGGTCCGGCGCCTTCTCGTACGCGTAGGCGGGCGAGATCATCATCTGGTCTACCTGGACCTCGTCGTTGAGGAAGTTCAGCACGTCGATGACGGTCTGCGGCGTGTCGGTGTTGAAGAACGTCGAGTTTGTAGTCACCCGGAAGCCGCGTTCCTTCAAGAAAGAAATGGCCGCAATCGCTTCGTCGAACACGCCTTCCTTGGCCACGGACTCGTCGTGCCGCTCGCGCAGGCCGTCGATGTGGATGGCGAAGGAGAAGAACCTAGAGGGCTTGAAGTCGAAACGGTCCCACCGCTTGCGGATCAGCTCGGCGTTGGTGCAGAGGTAGACGAACTTCTTCCGGTTGACCAGCTCGTTGACCATCTTGTCGATCTCGGGATGCATCATCGGCTCGCCCCCGGCGATCGACACCATCGGCGCGCCGGACTCCTCGATGGCGGCCACCGCCCGCTCGACCGGCATCCGCTGTCGCAAGAGGTCGTGCGGCTGTTGGATCTTGCCACAGCCGTTGCACTTCAGGTTGCAGGCGAACAGCGGCTCGAGTTCGACGATGAGCGGGAACTTCTCCCGCCGGCGCGCCTTGTTTGCGAACAGGTACCAGCCGATGCGGGCGCTTTGCCGCAGCGGGACGGCCATCAGCTATGACTCCTAACTGCCCGTCTCGGGCATGTGGTGGCAAGGTCCATGACACGGCGGCCGGCCATCAGTCGGCCACCTCCTTCGGGAGAGTGAAGCGGATGTCCTCCCGGGTGGTCACCCGCTCCTCGACGTCGACCGGGCCGAGCGCGCGCAGCGTCTCGATCACCTCGTCGACAAGATGCGGGGGCGCCGACGCGCCGGCGGTGATGCCCACGGTGCGCGCCTGCTCGATCCACTCCGGCAGGATGCCCGCGGCGTCGTCGGTCAGGTGGGCCCTCGTGCCCGCCCGCTCGGCCACCTCGACCAGCCGCAGCGAGTTGGACGAGTTGGTGGAGCCGAGCACGATCACCGTGTCGGACTCGGCGGCGATCGCCCGCACCGCCTGCTGCCGGTTGGTGGTCGCGTAGCAGATGTCGTCGGTGGACGGCGACTCGATGAGCGGGAAGCGGCGCCGCAGCACGTCGACCACTTCGGCGGCGTCCTCGACGGCCAGCGTGGTCTGCATCAGATAGGCCACCTTCTTCGGGTTCTCGGCCATCACCTGCTCGGCCTCGGCGGGGGTCTCCACGAGAGTGATCTTGCCGGGCACCTCGCCGAGTGTCCCTTGGGTCTCGTCGTGGCCGTCGTGGCCGATGAACAGCACGGTGTCGCCGCGCGCCGCGAACCGACGCGCCTCGGTGTGCACCTTGGCCACCAGCGGGCAGGTGGCGTCCACGACATTGAGCCGGCGCCGGGCGGCCTCCTCCCGCACTGCCGGCGCCACACCGTGCGCGGAGAAGACCACCGCGGTGCCGTCGGGCACCTCGTCGAGCTCGTCGACGAAGACCGCCCCCTGCCGCTGCAGGTCGGCGACCACGTGCGCGTTGTGGACGATCTGCCGCCGGACGTACACCGGCCGCGGGTACCGGCGCAATGCCTGTTCGACGATGTCGATGGCGCGATCGACCCCGGCGCAGAACGAACGCGGGCCGGCGAGCAGCGCGCGCCGCGGCCCGGCCAGGTCGGCCCACCGGCGAAGCGCGGGAGCGGTTCGGCGTAGCACGCCCAGCGCCCGGACGCCGGACACCACGGTGGCCGGCCGGGCCAGGCCGCTGAACGCGGTGTCGACGATGACGCGGATCACGGCTGTCGGCGGGCGGTCGGGTTCGCAGCCGGTGGCCCGCACGATCGCCGCCGACTCCATGTCGACGGCCAGCGCGCCGCTACTGGCCAGCTTCTCCCGCGCGGCCCCGCTCACGATGTGGTCGCGGCTCACGATCGGGCCGCTGTGCACCCGCAGGCCGAGCCGCCGCAGCTCGGCGACGAGCGGGCCGGCCGCGCGCAGCACGATCCGCCCGTGCTCGTCGCGGACCTCGTTGGCCACCACGACGTCGCCCGGGCGCAGTGACGGGTCCAGCCCGCCGGCTACGCCGGCGACGACGAGCGTGTCCGGATCCAGCTCGGCCAGCCGCGGCAGCCACTGGCGTACCCGGTCGGCTCCCATGCCGCAGCGCTCCACGTGCGCGCCCGGGACCTGCCCGGCCAGCGCCGCGAACTCGGTCCGCAGGGCCGTGACGATAACTAGTCCGCTCACCGGCGTCCCTCCTCCCCGCCCTGCGGGCGGGTCCTGCGGGCCGCTCGCGCCTGCGGCGCGGTGAGCGAGCTAACTAGTCCGCTCACTTGTCCGCTGATGAGCGAGCTCTTCGCGCGAGCGCTCATCGCTGTGTGGCCCCCTTCAGGTAGCGGCCGAGGGCGCTCAACGGGAAGACCAGGCGGTACAGCTCGTAATTGATGTAGAAGTCGCCGGGGAAGCCGGTGCCGGTATAGAGATCCTCGTCCCAGCCGCCGTCCTCCCGCTGCGCCTCGACGAGCCAGGCCACGCCCCGGGCGACCGCCTCCGACGTCGGATCGACCGCGAGCAGGGCGAGCAGCGCCCAGGCGGTCTGCGAGGCCGTCGACGCGCCGCGGCCGCGCCATGCGTCGTCGTCGTAGGAGCGAAGGTCCTCGCCCCACCCGCCGTCGGAGTTCTGGTGGGCCTGCAGCCAGCGCACCGCACGGCGCACCGCCACCGAGCCCGTCGAGACGCCGGCCGCGACCAGGGCCGGGACGACCGCCCCGGTGCCGTAGACGTAGTTGACGCCCCATCGGCCGAACCAGGCGCCGTCGAACTCCTGCGCGTCGAGCAGCCACTGCACGCCGCGCCGGCACTCGGGCCTGTCGGCCAGGCCGCGACGCGCCAGCATCTCGACCACATGGGCGGTGACGTCGGCCGACGGCGGGTCGATCACCGCTCCGAAGTCGCAGAACGGCAGCTTCTCGATCAGCCGCCGGGTGTTGTCGGCGTCGAACGCCCCCCAGCCGCCGTCGCGCGACTGCATGCCGAGCGTCCACGCCACGCCGCGCTCGATCGCCGCCTCGACACCCGGCACCCGGCGCGGGTCGACCCGGTCCAGGGCCAGGATCACCTCGGCGGTGTCGTCGATGTCGGGGTAGTTGTCGTTGGCGAATTCGAACGCCCAGCCGGCCGGCGCGAGGCCGGGGCGGCGGACCTGCCAGTCGCCGGGCACCCGGATCTCCTCGGACAAGATCCACCGTGACGCCTGGACGACGGCCGGGTCGTCGGGCGCGGCGCCGGCGTCGAGCAGCGCCGTGACGCCGAGGCACGCGTCCCACACCGGCGACTGGCACGCCTCCAGACGGCGCACCGGCCCGTCCGGGGTCTGTTCATGCATCAGGAAACCCTCGAGGCCCCCGACTGCGGCGCGCAGCACCGGGTGCTCGAGCGGGTAGCCGAGCAGGTGCAGCGCCAGAATCGAGTACACCCACGGCGGCTGGATCCCGCCCCACCCACCGTCGGCCTCCTGGCGGGCGATGATCCACTCGGCGGCCCGCCGGTAGGCCGCCCGGCGTCCCGGATGAACCGGCGCGCGGTGGTAGGCCTTGAGCACCCGGTCCAGCCCGCGAAAGGCGCGCGCGACCCGGTCGGCGCCCTGCGGTGGCGGGGTGACGCCGGTGCGCAGCTCGGCCAGCGTGAACGGCAGCGGGCGCACCGGGCGCAGCGTGGCCACCACGGTGATCGCCACCACGCTCTGCCGCGCCCAGCAGGCCCAGTCATAGACGTTCAACGGCACCCACTCGGGCAGGTAGATCAGCTCGGGCGGCATCGCCGGCAGCTCGTCCCAGGACCACTCGCCGAACAGCGCCAGCCAGACCCTGGTGAACACCCGCGTCGCTTCGATGCCACCGTGCGCCAGCACGTACTCGCGGGCCTTGACCAGGTGTGGCGCGTCGGACGGGTCGCCGGCTAGTCGCAGCGCCGCATAGGCCTCGACAGTCGTGGAGAGCTCCGCCGGGCCGCCCTCGAAATTGGCCCAAGTGCCGTCCGATCGCTGCTGGGAACGGATCCAGCGCGCAGCGTGTTCCAGCTCGTCCGCCCGCAGGATGCCGAGGAACTGCCGCAGCAGCAGGTCCTCGGCGTCCATGGTGACGTTGGTGCGCAGCTCGCCCTTCCACCAACCTTCGGTCGCCTGCAGCCCGACGAGGTGCTCGCGCGCGCGCTCGGTCGCGGCGATCACGTCGTCGACGAGGTCGGGCAGCTGCTGAGCGGTCACGGTCGGGCTATCTCCTTCAGTGGTCGCGGTTGACGACGTATCGGCCGAGTTGGGCGAGCTCGGCCGCGGGACGGGGTGGGATGGGAAGGCCCTCGAGCCGCTGCAGCGCGCTCACCAGTCGGGTGTCGGCCTCGTTCGCCGCCCACTCGATGCCACCGGCCTCCTCGATGAGCTTGGCGGCCAGCGCGACGTCCTCATCGGTCGTCGGCGGCCCGTCGACGAGCAGCGCGGCCAGCCGGCGGGAGGCCTCCGTGCCGCCGGTCAGCGCCGCCACAACCGGAGCGCTGCGCTTGCCGGTGCGCACGTCCGACGAGGCAGATTTGCCGGTAACCGCCGGGTCGCCGGTGATGCCGAGGATGTCGTCGACGAGCTGGAAAGCCATGCCGAGGTCGAGCCCGTAGCCGGCCAGGGCGTCCACGACGCTCGCCGGTGCCTGGACCGAGAGGGCGCCGATGCAGGCCGCGCAGGAAAGTAGTGCGCCGGTCTTGCCGGCCTCCATGCGCAGGACGTCGTCGAGAGTCACTGCGTCGCTGCTCTCGAACAGGAGGTCGTCGGACTGGCCGCTGATCAGCCACTGGGTCGATTCGAGCAGGCACGGCAGGGCCCGGGCGCCGGCCTCGCCGTCTCGCACCAGCACTTCGACGGCGGCGGTCAGCATCGCGTTCCCGGCGAGGATCGCCTGGCCCTCGCCGAATGCCGCCCACCCGGTCGGGCGGTGCCGCCGCTCGAGGTCACGGTCCATCACGTCGTCGTGCAGCAGGGAGAAGTTGTGGATGAGCTCGACGGCCACAGCGGACGGGATGCCATCAGCCGAGGCGCCGCCGCCCGCCTCCGCCGACAGCACGGCCAGCGTCGGGCGGATCGCCTTGCCGCCGCCGCCCTCGACCGGGCGGCCGTCGGCGTCGCACCAGCCGAGCTGGTAGGAGGCGATCAGACGCATGCGGTCGTCGCGCAGCCGGCCCAGGGCCGCGCGCAGCGCCGGCTCGACCAGCCCGCGCACGCGTCCCAGCACCTCCGGCTGACGCATACTCATGACTCCACCATGCCCGATCCGGGGCTACTTTGCGCAAAGATCAGGGTTTGCCCTGAGCTCGCGTCGTCGTGGGACGCCCGCCCGACAACGTCGTCGGCGGCGTGGATCCCGCTGCGCACCGCACCCTCCATCGTGTCCGGCCAGCCGGTGGCCGTCCACGAGCCTGCCAGCCACACCCCGGGCAGCCCGGATCGGGTCTGCGGACGCCGCGCGTCGCTGCCTGCTGCCTGCCGGAACGTCGCTCGCCGCTCCCGGGTGACGAACGCGTCGAGGACGGTGGCCCGGGCTGCGGCAGGCAGCAGCCGGGTGAGCTCGGCAACGAACCGGTCCGCCAGCTCGCGGCTCGGCTCGTCGACGACGGCGTCGGCCGCCGACACAGTCACGGCGAGGTACTGCCCGCCGGGCGCGACGCGGCGCAGGCCGGAGGTGTCGGTGCGGTCGAAGAACCACTGCACCGGGGAGGCGACCGCGGCGCCGAACGGCAGGTCGGTGACCCTTCGGTCGTAGACGACGTGGATGTTCACGATGGGCGTGGCGCCGAGATCGGCGGCGTCCCGCGCGGAGGTCTCGGCCAGGTGCGGCGCCACGGCGAACGCGTCGCGGTGCGGGACGGCCAGAACGACGGCATCGGCGCGCCAGCTGCGGGTCGACCCGTCGCTCGTCTTGTCGCGGGCCCGGACCAGGCCCGGCTCGACCGACTCGACCCGGTGGTTCGTCAGCACCTCGACGCCGGCCCGATGCAGCGCGCGGTCGGCGGCTACCGAGTGCAGGTCGCCGAGCGGGGCAGCGGCGTAGCCGACGTCACCGGCCGGCCCGTGGTCGAGCAGACCGGTGCGGAAGACCTTCGCGGCCAGGGCCAGCGACGCCTGGTCGGGGTCGAGGTTCAGCGTGGCGGTGGCGACGATGCCCCACAACGCGCCGATCACGGCGTCGTTCTGGCCGTGCGCGCGCAGGTATGTGCCGAGCGTCTGCCCGTCCAGCGCAGGGTCGGTGGGATCGAGCCGGCGCAACGCAAGCGCGCCGCGGACGGCGCGCAGCCGGTCGGTCGGGCTGAGCACGCGGTATCGGGCGAGCGCAGCGGTGAGGTGCGCCGGCGCGGGCACCCCGCGGGTGCGCCGCAGCCGAGCCGTTCGCCCGTCCGCCCGCAGCACGGGGATGTCGAGCCGGTCCTGCAGCACGACCCGGTCGGTGACGCCCAGCCGCTCGAGCAGCGCCCGGTAGTGATCGCAGCAGCGCAGGAACACGTGCTGACCGTTGTCGATCGACAGCTCGCCGCGGCGGAAGGAGAACGCCGCGCCGCCCAGCCGCGGCCGGCCCTCGAGGAGCACCACGCAGCGTCGGGCGTCGGCGAGGCGCAGGGCCGCGGCGATGCCGGCCAGCCCGCCACCGACAACGACGACGTCAGCCATGCCGACTCACCAGTGACCGGAGCGCGACCCGCAGCTTCTGCCGCCCGGACAGCGACGCCCGGCCGCGCATGACGATCGCCGGGTCGGCGGCGATCCGAGCAAGCAGCTCGCGGTAGATGCCGGCCATCGCGGCGCAGCAGGCGGCGCTGCGCCGGTCCAGCATCGGGAGAAGGGCCAGCCCGCGGTCGTACCAGCCCCACGCCCGGGCTGCCTCGAAACGGATGAGTTCGGCGAGCGCGCCATCCTGCGGGTGCACCGTGCCGTCCGGCCGCAGGCGCAGTTCGCAGCCGAACAGGTCGAGGTCGCGTTTGGGCAGGTAGCCGCGGCCGCCGGCGAGGTCTTCGCGGACGTCGCGGAGGATGTTCGTCAGCTGCAAGCCGATGCCCAGCGCGTCGGCCAGCTGCGCCGCGTGGGCCCGGTCGACGCCGGGCGGGTCGAAGACGCCCAGCGAGAGCCGGCCGATCGAGCCCGCGACGCAGCGGCAGTAGACGATCAGCTCGTCCAAATCGTCGTAGGTGCGGCCGGTGACGTCCATCTCACAGCCGTCGACCAGCTCACCGAACGCGTCCAGCGGGATGGGCAGCCGCCGCGCCGCGTCGGCGAGTGCCACCAGCACCCGGTCGTCGGGGTGCTCGGCCGGCGCGAGCGCGCCGGAACGTGCTTCGGCGAGGCGGCGCAGCTTCTGGTCGGGCGGCAGCGGGCCGTCGCCGATGTCGTCGATCCGACGGGCCATCGCGTAGACAGCCGAGAGCGCACGCCGCTTGGGCGCAGGAAGCAGCCGGATGCCCCAGGAGAAGTTGCGGGCCTGCTCGCGGGTGATGCGCTCGCACGTGCGATACGCGTCGTCGATGTCTCCTGCGCCCGTCATGGTCATCGCCCGAGAACCAGGCTAGTTGCATACCGCGCGATACGACGTTTCGACGGCCCGAGGTGGCAGCTCTGCACGTCGTAGTCGGCGCGGGTGAGCGCGTCTGCCGTCGCCAGCCCCCCGGCGACGTAGCCGGCCACCGCGATGCGCGGCCAGCCGCCCAGCCGCGCGACCAGTGCGCGCCCGGGCCGCAGCAAGTCGAGCGCGCGGGCAACCTGGATCGCCACGACGTTGCACAGGGCGCCGGTCGCGGGCGCGCAGCGCAGGTCGCCCGGCGCGACGCCCGCTTCGACGAGGTCGGAGTCGGGCAGGTAGACCCGGCCCGCCGCCGCGTCCTCGCCAACGTCCTGGCAGTGCTCGAGCACCTGCAAGGCGGAGCAAACCGAATCCGAGTCGCGGATGTTCTGCGGGCTCGCCGCGTCGGCGACATGCAGCACCATCCGGCCGATGGGCGCAGCGGAGAGCCGGCAGTAGCCGAGCAGGTCGTCGAACGTCTGGTAGCTGCCGACGGTCTGGTCGAGCCGGTTCGCCTGGATCAGGTCGAGGAACTCCTGGATCGGCACCTGGCACTGGTCGAGGAGTTCTTGCAGGCCCTGGACGACCGGCAGCCGCGGGGTTCCGCCGGTGAGTGCCCGCACGTCGGCGTCCACCAGGTCCAGCAGCGCGCACCGGTCGCCAGGGGCTTCGTCGCCGATGTCGTCGACGAACCGGGCGAACGCGTAAACGCGCTGCAGGCGGCCCCTCGGCGTCCTCGGAAGCAGCCGCAGCGCGACCGGAAAATTCTCGGCGCCCGCCTGCGCCGCGGCCCGGGCGGCGACCTGCGCGAGGACGGACGGTGCGCCAGCACCGGCCGGATCCAGCTCGCCCATAATCTCCTCGGCGCTACGCATGCCTGGTCGAGAACTTTCGCATTCCTAACTATATTCCTCATTACGTGCAGCCGGCCGGCGCGCCTCGCCGTCCGGCTGAACCGGAAAGGACGATAGCGGTGTGTGCTGACCAGCCGTTCGATCTGCGGGGCCTGCTCGAGCGGCGTGGCGCGCAGCGCTACGACCTGCAGCGTCAGTACGCCAACCCGCAGTTGCCGCGGATGCTGCACGCGATTGGGTTCGACAAGACCTATGTCAGTGCCCGGGGCGCGTACCTCTACGACGACGAGGGCAACGACTACCTGGACATGCTGGCCGGCTTCGGCGTCTTCGCGCTGGGCCGGCACCATCCGGTCGTCCGCCAGGCGCTGCACGACGTCATCGACGCGGGGCTGGCCGACCTGACCCAGTTCGACGCGCCGCCGCTCGCCGGGGTGCTCGCCGAGGCGCTGGTCGCCAAGGCGCAGCTGGACCGCGTGTACTTCGGCAACAGCGGCACCGAGGCCGTCGAGGCGGCGCTGAAGTTCGCCCGGTTCGCCACCGGCCGTCCGCGGGTCGTGTACTGCGACCACGCCTTCCACGGCCTGACCACCGGCTCGCTCTCGGTCAACGGCGCCCGCGAGTTCCGCCGCGGCTTCGACCCGCTGCTGCCCGACACCGCCATCCCGTTCGGTGACCTCGCGGCGCTGGAGCGCGAGTTGCGCCGTGGGGACGTGGCCGCGTTCCTGGTCGAGCCGATCCAGGGCAAGGGGGTCGCCGTCGCACCGCCCGGCTTCCTGCCCGACGCGGCACGGCTCGTGCACCACCACGACGCGCTGCTGATCGTGGACGAGGTGCAGTGCGGTCTCGGGCGCACCGGCGACTTCTTCGCCTTCCAGCACGAGGACGTGCAGCCGGACCTGGTGGCCGTGGCGAAGGCGCTCTCCGGCGGGTACGTCCCGGTCGGCGCGACGCTGGGCCGCGACTGGATCTTCAAGAAGGTCTACTCGTCGATGGACCGCGTGCTGGTGCACGACTCGACGTTCGGTTCGAACGCGCAGGCGATGGCGATGGGCCTCGCGACCATGCACGTCTTCGAGCAGGAGGGCGTCGTCGAGAACGCGCGCAAGGTCGGCGAGCTGCTGCAGTCCCGGCTCGCCGAGCTGGTCGACCGGTACGAGCTGCTCGCCGAGGTGCGCGGGCGCGGGCTGATGATCGGCGTGGAGTTCGCCCGCCCATCCTCGTGGAAGCTGCGCGCCGGTTGGACCGCGCTGCAGGCCGCGCGCAAGGGCCTGTTCGCGCAGACGGTGGTGCATGCGCTGTTCCATCAGCATCGGATCCTCACCCAGGTGTCCGGCGACCACCTCGAGGTGATCAAGCTGATCCCACCGCTGACCATTGGCGAGGGCGAGGTCGACCGGTTCGTCGCGGCGTTCATCGCGGTCATGGACGAGGCGCATCGCGGGTCCGGGCTGGTCTGGGACTTCGGCCGGACCTTGATCAAACAGGCCCGTGGCTGAGTGTCCGACCAGGTGTCCGACCAGGTGTCAGTAGGTGCCGTGGGCCGGCTCGCCTGAGCCGGCGGGCACGCCGCGCTCGTCACCGACCGCGTTGACGTGCGCCAGCAGCGGCGATCGGGCCAGCTGCACCACGCTCAGCGCGATCGCCGCGGCGCCCATCGAGGCGATGACCAGCCACCAACCGGTGCGGACCTGTTCGCCGAACACCAGCACGCCCCAGAAGACGGACACCGCCGGGTCCATCAGCGTGAACCCGGGCTGCGCGGCGACCAGCGGGCCGATATGCAGCGCGTTCTGCACCAGCACCACGCCGGTGATACCGAACCCGATCGCGGCGTAGGTCTGCCAGGTGGTGAGCATGCCGCCTACGCCGGTGCGCTCCAGCCTGGTCACCGACTCCTTGATCATGGTGGCGGTGAAGCCGAAGCAGGTGCCGGCCGCCGCGCCCAGGCACGCGGCACGCCAGAGCCGGTGGCCGCGCCGGCTGACGATGATGAGGCTGGCGATCAGCCCGGCGGTCGCCGTTCCCGCCAGCAGGTAGAGGATGTCGGCGACGTGCGTGGAGTTCCCGCCGTGCGGTGCGAGGGCCCACACCAGCACGCCCAGCCCGCCGGTCATCACCATGATGTTGATCCACGCGTTGCGGCCGAGGCCGGACTGGAAGACATAGGACGCGACGAACAGGGTCAACGGCAGCTCGAGCGCGATGATCGGCTCGACGCCGGAGAGCTCGCCGGAGCCCAGCGCGACCGCCTGCAGCAGGAACGAGGCCACCAGCGCGCTGAAGCCGGCGATCCAGGTGCGGCTGCGGATCAGCCGGAACAGCAGCCTCGGGCCGAACGGCTCCCCGGCAGGCTGTTCCAGGCTCGCCGCGCGTTGGAGCACGTTCCCGATCGCGTTACCGCAGGCCGCGAGCATCGCCAACACGATGCTCAACCAGCTCACCGGCCCGACCTCCCGCTCTCGATACGCCCCATTGTCCCCCGTATTGCCGACAACGATCGGCACGCTGAGCGGACAACACAACCAGGCCCGCGCGGCATTCCGCCAGCGAGTTTGTCGCGTGCATCAGCTGACGGCGACGGGGCCGGCCCCTACCAGGAGCCGGCCCCGTCGAGCGAGACCTCAGCGGAACTCGTCGTACCCGTAGTCGTCCAACGGAACGGCCGGGCCGAGCGCCCCGGCGGTGCCGAAGCCGTAGTAGTCGTTCTCGTTGTAACCGGCCATCGAGAACGCCGCGGCGCGGGCCTCCTCGGTCGGGTTCACCTCGACGTTGCGGTACCGGGCGATGCCGGTGCCGGCCGGGATGAGCTTGCCGATGATGACGTTCTCCTTCAGTCCCACCAGCGAGTCGCTCTTGGCGGAGATCGCCGCGTCGGTGAGCACGCGGGTGGTCTCCTGGAACGACGCGGCCGACAGCCACGACTCGGTGGCGAGCGAGGCCTTGGTGATGCCCATCAGCACCGGGCGCCCGGCGGCCGGGTCGCCGCCCTCGGCGACCACCCGACGGTTCTCCGACTCGAACGCAGAGCGCTCGACGAGCGAACCGGGCAGGAACTCGGTGCTGCCGGAGTCGATGACCGTGATGCGCTTGAGCATCTGCCGGACGATGACCTCGATGTGCTTGTCGTGGATCGCGACGCCCTGCGAGCGGTATACCTCCTGCACCTCGCGGACCAGGTGCAGCTGCACCTCGCGCGGGCCCATGATCCGTAGCACGTCGTGCGGGTTCACCGCGCCGGCGACCAGCTGCTGCCCCACCTCGACCGTGTCACCGTCCCCGACCAGCAGCCGGGCTCGGCGCGAGATCGGGTACTCGACGTCGTCCGTGCCGTCGTCGGGCGTGATGACGACGCGCCGTGCGGGGCCCTTCGCCGCGTCCGGCGCCTCCTCGATGCGCACCCGCCCGGAGGACTCGGCGATCGGGGCGACACCCTTGGGTACGCGCGCCTCGAACAGCTCGCCGACACGCGGCAGGCCGTGCGTGATGTCCTCACCGGCGATGCCGCCGGTGTGGAACGTCCGCATGGTCAGCTGGGTGCCCGGCTCGCCGATCGACTGCGCGGCGATGATGCCCACCGCCTCGCCGACGTCGACGAGCTTGCCGGTCGCCAGCGACCGGCCGTAGCAGACCGCGCAGGTGCCCAGCGCCGACTCGCAGGTGAGCACGGAGCGCACCCGCACCTCGGTGACGCCTCGGGCGATCAGCTCGTCGATGAGCACGTCGCCGAGATCGGCGCCGACGGCGGCGACTGTTTCGCCGTCCACCACCACATCCTCGGCGAGCACCCGGGCGTAGACGCTCGTCTCGACGTGCGGGTCCTTGACCAGACGGCCGGCTGCGTCTCCAGTGCCACCAGCCGAAGCGATGCTCAGCACGACGCCACGGTCGGTGCCGCAGTCCTCCTCGCGGATGATCACGTCCTGGCTGACGTCGACCAGGCGGCGGGTCAGGTACCCGGAGTCGGCCGTGCGCAGCGCGGTGTCGGCCAGGCCCTTGCGCGCGCCGTGCGTGGCGATGAAGTACTCCAGCACGGACAGGCCCTCACGGAAGTTCGACTTGATCGGCCGCGGGATGATCTCACCCTTCGGATTGGCCACCAGGCCGCGCATGCCCGCGATCTGGCGCATCTGCATCATGTTCCCGCGGGCGCCGGAGTTGACCATGATGAACACGGTGTTGGTCTTGGGGAAGTTGTTCTCCATCTCCTTGGCGACCTCGCTGGTCGCCTTGGTCCAGACCTCGACCAGCTCCTGCCGGCGCTCCTCCTCGGTGATCACACCGCGGAGGTACTGCTTCTCGATCTTGTCCGCGTCCTTCTCGTAGCGGTCCAGGATCTCGGCCTTCTTCGGCGGCGTCACGACGTCGTCGATGGCGATGGTGATGCCCGAACGGGTCGCCCAGTAGAAGCCGGCGGCCTTCAGCGCGTCCAGCGTCGTCGCGACCTGCACCTTCGGGTACCGCTCGGCGAGGTCGTTGACGATCTGGCCGAGCTCCTTCTTCGTCACCTCGTAGTTGACGAACCGGTAGTCGGCCGGGAGCGCCTCGTTGAACAGGCACCGGCCCAGCGTCGTCTCGACCAGCACCGGCTCGCCGGGTGTCCAGCCCTCGGGAGCGACCCACGGCGCGTCCTTCACTCCGTTGTCGATGAACTCGACCCCGCGCAGCCGGATCTTCACCGGCGCCTGCAGGCGCAGCTCGCCGGCGTCGCGGGCCATGATCGCCTCGGCCTCGGACGAGAACACCCGACCGGTGCCGGGCTGCGAGTCGCGCACCGTCGTCAGGTGGTAGATGCCGAGGATCATGTCCTGGGTCGGCATCGTCACCGGGCGCCCGTCCGCCGGCTTGAGGATGTTGTTCGTCGACAACATCAGGATCCGCGCCTCGGCCTGCGCCTCGGCCGACAACGGCAGGTGCACCGCCATCTGGTCGCCGTCGAAGTCGGCGTTGAACGCGGTGCAGACCAGCGGGTGGATCTGGATGGCCTTACCCTCGACCAGCTGCGGCTCGAAGGCCTGGATGCCGAGGCGGTGCAGCGTCGGCGCCCGGTTGAGCAGCACCGGGTGCTCGCGGATGACCTCCTCGAGCACGTCCCACACCACCGGACGGGCGCGCTCGACCATCCGCTTGGCGGACTTGATGTTCTGCGCGTGGCTGAGGTCGACCAGCCGCTTCATCACGAACGGCTTGAACAGCTCCAGCGCCATGCCCTTCGGCAGCCCGCACTGGTGCAGCTTCAGCTGCGGACCGACGATGATCACCGAGCGGCCCGAGTAGTCGACCCGCTTGCCGAGCAGGTTCTGCCGGAACCGGCCCTGCTTGCCCTTGAGCAGATCCGACAGCGACTTCAGCGGCCGGTTGCCCGGGCCGGTGACCGGACGCCCGCGGCGGCCGTTGTCGAACAGCGCGTCGACGGACTCCTGCAGCATCCGCTTCTCGTTGTTGACGATGATCTCGGGCGCGCCGAGGTCGATCAGCCTCTTCAGCCGGTTGTTGCGGTTGATCACCCGGCGGTAGAGGTCGTTCAGGTCGGACGTGGCGAACCGGCCGCCGTCGAGCTGCACCATCGGGCGCAGGTCCGGCGGGATCACCGGCACGCAGTCGAGCACCATGCCCAGCGGCGAGTTGGTCGTATTGAGGAACGACGCCACCACCTTGAGCCGCTTGAGCGCGCGCAACTTCTTCTGCCCCTTGCCGGTGCGGATCGTCTCGCGCAGCGACTCGGCCTCACCCTCGAGGTCGAAGTCGCGCAGCAGCGTCTGCAGCGCCTCGGCGCCCATGCCGCCCTCGAAGTACTCACCGAAGCGGTCACGCAGCTCGCGGTAGAGCAGCTCGTCACCGATGAGCTGCTTGACGTCGAGCTTGCGGAACGTGTCGAGCACCTCGTCGAGGCGGTCGATCTCGCGCTGGGCGCGGTCGCGGATCTGGCGCATCTCGCGCTCGCCGCCCTCGCGCACCTTGCGCCGCACGTCGCTCTTGGCGCCCTCTGTCTCGAGCTCGGCCAGGTCGGCCTCGAGCTTCTTCGCGCGCGCGTCGATGTCGGCGTCGCGCCGCTTCTCCAGCGTCGCCTTCTCCGCGCTCACCTCGGCCTCGAGGGTTGGCAGGTCGCGGTGCCGCTCCTCTTCGTTGACCTTGGTGATCAGGTACGCGGCGAAGTAGATGATCTTCTCGAGGTCCTTCGGCGCCAGGTCGAGCAGGTAGCCCAGCCGGGACGGGACGCCCTTGAAGTACCAGATGTGGGTGACCGGCGCGGCCAGCTCGATGTGCCCCATCCGCTCGCGGCGCACCTTGGCGCGGGTGACCTCGACGCCGCACCGCTCGCAGATGATGCCCTTGAACCGGACCCGCTTGTACTTGCCGCAGTAGCACTCCCAGTCCCGGGTGGGACCGAAGATCTTCTCGCAGAACAGGCCATCCTTCTCCGGCTTGAGGGTCCGGTAGTTGATGGTCTCCGGCTTCTTGACCTCGCCGTGGCTCCACTGGCGGATGTCGTCGGCGGTGGCCAGGCCGATACGCAGCTCGTCGAACACATTGACGTCGAGCAATTTTCCTTCTTTCTTGAGCTATCGCTGCGGCTGGGGGCCGCTACTAGACCTCGTCCACACTGCTGGGCTCGAACCGGCGGGACAGGTCGATGCCGAGTTCCTCGGCGGCGCGGTAGACGTCGTCGTCGGTGTCGCGCATCTCCACCGCGACGCCGTCGGACGAGAGCACCTCCACGTTGAGGCAGAGCGACTGGAGCTCCTTGAGGAGCACCTTGAACGACTCCGGGATGCCCGGCTCCGGGATGTTCTCGCCCTTGACGATCGCCTCGTACACCTTCACCCGGCCGAGGATGTCGTCGGACTTGATCGTCAGCAGCTCCTGCAGCGCGTACGAGGCGCCGTAGGCCTGCATCGCCCAGCACTCCATCTCACCGAAGCGCTGACCACCGAACTGCGCCTTACCGCCCAGCGGCTGCTGGGTGATCATCGAGTACGGACCGGTGGACCGGGCGTGGATCTTGTCGTCGACCAGGTGCAGCAGCTTGAGGATGTAGATGTAGCCCACCGCGATCGGCTCGGGGAACGGCTCGCCGGAACGGCCGTCATAGAGGCGCGCCTTGCCGGTCGCGTTGATCAGCTGCACGCCGTCGCGGGTGGCCAGCGTCGAGTCGAGCAACCCGGTGATCTCCTCCTCCCGCGCGCCGTCGAACACCGGCGTGGCCACCTCGGTGCCGGGCGCGCCGGACCGGGCGGTGTCCGGCAGCCGCGCCGCCCACCCCGGCTTGCCGTCGATGTCCCAGCCGGTCTTGGCCACCCAGCCGAGGTGCGTCTCGAGGACCTGGCCGACGTTCATCCGGCTCGGCACGCCCAACGGGTTGAGCACGATGTCGACCGGCGTCCCGTCCTGCAGGAACGGCATGTCCTCCGGAGGCAGGATCTTGGCGATCACGCCCTTGTTGCCGTGCCGGCCGGCGAGCTTGTCACCGTCCTGGATCTTGCGCTTCTGCGCGATGTACACGCGGACCAGCTCGTTGACGCCGGCGGCGAGCTCGTCGCCGTCCTCGCGGCTGAACACCCGAACGCCGATGACCTTGCCGGCCTCGCCGTGCGGCACCTTCAGCGAGGTGTCGCGGACCTCGCGCGCCTTCTCGCCGAAGATCGCCCGCAGCAGCCGCTCCTCCGGAGTCAGCTCGGTCTCGCCCTTCGGCGTTACCTTGCCGACCAGAACGTCCCCGGGGACCACGTCGGCGCCGATACGCACGATGCCGCGCTCGTCGAGGTCGGCGAGCACCTCCTCGGAGACGTTCGGGATGTCGCGGGTGATCTCCTCGGCACCCAGCTTGGTGTCGCGGGCGTCGACCTCGTGCTCCTCGATGTGGATGGAGGTGAGCACGTCGTCCTGCACCAGCCGCTGGTTGAGGATGATCGCGTCCTCGTAGTTGTGGCCCTCCCACGGCATGAACGCGACCAGCAGGTTCTTGCCCAGCGCCATCTCGCCGAGGTCGGTGGACGGCCCGTCGGCGACGACCTGGCCGGACTCGATCCGGGCACCCTCGTCGACGATCGGCTTCTGGTTGAAGCTCGTGCCCTGGTTGGAGCGGGCGAACTTGGCCATCCGATAGGTGTTGCGGGTGCCGTCGTCGGCCATCACGGTGATGTAGTCGGCCGAGACCTCCTCGACCACGCCGGGCTTGTCGGCGGTGACCACGTCGGCGGCGTCGACCGCCGCGCGCAGCTCCATGCCGGTGCCCACCAGCGGCGCTTCGCTGCGCAGCAGCGGAACCGCCTGGCGCTGCATGTTGGCGCCCATCAGCGCGCGGTTGGCGTCGTCGTGCTCGAGGAAGGGGATCATCGCCGACGCGACCGACACCATCTGCCGCGGCGAGACGTCCATGTAGTCGACCTCGGACGGCTCCATCAGGTCGACCTCGCCGCCCTTCTTGCGGACCAGCACACGGGCGTCGCTGAAGTGGCCGTGCGCGTCGATCGGCGAGTTGGCCTGCGCGATGACGTGCCGGTCCTCCTCGTCGGCGGAGAGGTAGTCGATCTGGTCGGTGACCCGGCCGCGCTCGACCTTGCGGTAGGGCGTCTCGACGAACCCGAACGCGTTGACCCGCGCGTAGCTCGACAGCGAGCCGATCAGGCCGATGTTCGGGCCTTCCGGCGTCTCGATCGGGCACATCCGACCGTAGTGCGACGGGTGGACGTCGCGGACCTCGAAGCCGGCGCGGTCGCGGGACAGGCCGCCCGGGCCGAGCGCGGAGAGCCGGCGCTTGTGGGTCAGACCGGCCAGCGGATTGGTCTGGTCCATGAACTGCGACAGCTGCGAGGTGCCGAAGAACTCCTTGATCGACGCCACCACGGGACGGATGTTGATCAGGGTCTGCGGGGTGATGGCCTCGACGTCCTGCGTGGTCATCCGCTCGCGGACGACGCGCTCCATACGCGACAGACCGACCCGGATCTGGTTCTGGATCAGCTCGCCGACGGTGCGCAGGCGGCGGTTGCCGAAGTGGTCGATGTCGTCGACCTCGTAGCCGTCCTCACCGGCGTGCAGCCGGATCAGGTACTCGATGGTGCGGACGATGTCGTCCTCGGTGAGCGTCCCGTGACTGATCGGCACGGACAGGCCGAGCTTCTTGTTGGCCTTGTACCGGCCGACCTTGGCCAGGTCGTAGCGCTTCGGGTTGAAGAACAGGTTCTCGAGCAGCGCCTGCGCGGATTCGCGGGTGGGCGGCTCGCCCGGGCGCAGCTTGCGGTAGATGTCGAGCAGCGCCTCGTCGGTGCCCGCGATGTGATCCTTCTCCAGCGTCGAGAGCAGCGTCTCGGACCAGGCGAAGTGCTCGCGGATGCGGTCGTCGGACCAGCCCAGCGCCTTCAGCAGCACGGTGACCGGCTGGCGCCGCTTGCGGTCGATGCGCACGCCGACGGTCTGCCGCTTGTCGACGTCGAACTCGAGCCACGCGCCGCGGCCCGGGATGACCTTGACGCTGTAGACGTCGACGTCCGACGCCTTGTCCAGCGCGCGGTCGAAGTACACGCCCGGCGAACGGACGAGCTGGCTCACCACCACCCGCTCGGTACCGTTGATGATGAACGTGCCCTTGCGCGTCATCATCGGGAAGTCGCCCATGAACACCGTCTGGCTCTTGATCTCGCCGGTGGTGTTGTTGGTGAACTCCGCGGTGACGAATAGCGGCGCCGCGTAGTTCATGTCCTTGTCGCGGCACTCCTCGAGCGACGCCTTGACCTCCTCGAACCGGGGGTTGGAGAAGGAGAGGCTCATCGAGCCGGAGAAGTCCTCGATCGGCGAGATCTCGGAGAGGATCTCGTCGAGGCCGGACTGGGCTGTGGCCCCAGCCGGGTCACCTCCGGCGACCCGCGCGCGCCAGGCGTCGTTGCCGATCAGCCAGTCGAACGATTCGGTCTGCAGCGCTAGGAGGTTCGGCACCTCCAGCGGCTCTCGGATCTTGGCGAAGGAGGTGCGAACCGGTGCGTTCGGGATGCCTGCCTTGCCGTTACTTTCAGCGTTGTTACCGGAGCGGGAGACTGCCAAGATGCGTCCTTCCAAGGACAACTCGAAGCGGTACGGTCACGCGGCCGACGACTTCCCCAGTGGGCACCACAAAGCAGGCCCTTGACGGGCCGCGGGACGACAGAGGGCAGCGCAAAGAAGTAGTCTAGCGCTCGCGCGCACGCGTGTCCAGGCCACTTCGGCACCAACGGCGTAACCCACCGCCCGGCGGTCCATTGAAGGCCTTCGGCAGGCGATCGCACGCGGTAGATGCAGTGACCTCGCGGCATTCAGGGTGCCTCGCCAACCCGCGATCGTCAAGCATCCCGCCGGCCCTCGGTCTGGTTAGCCGTGCGGTATGTCATTTTCGTACGATATTTGCGATGAGCCAGTGGCCGTGCACGCGCTCGGCGGTGACCAGCACGGTGACCGGGTCCAGCTGCGGCCGCGCGCTGGTGGCGCTGGTGACCGCCTGCTGCCCGAAGACCAGGACGCTCGCCTGGTCGCCGGTCGCCGCGACCACACCGGACGCGGTAATGCGGGCCGTCACGACCAGGTGCTGCTCGGCGGCGGCCGGCTTGACCGTTCGGTCCATCGAGACGGTGTACTGCGCCTTGAACGGCCCGGTGAGCCAGGCCGCCGCGGCCACCTCGTCCCGGTCGAGGTGGCGGTAGTCGTACGAGCTGACCACGGTGAGCCCTGAGGTCACCGACGAGACCAGCTCGTCGCGGGCCTGCGCGGTCGAGCCAGCGCGGCCGCGCCAGCTGGCGAGCTGGATGACGAGCGCCCAGCCGAGTGCGGCGACGGCCAGCGCCGCGACGACCGCCGGCAGCCAGCGCAGCACGCCGGCCCGCGACCGCGGTGCGGCCCGACCGGCGCCGGCTGCGTCAGGCGGCGGCCCGGGTTCGCTCACTACACCGTCCCCAGGTCGCTCATCAGCCAGGTGCCGCCCAGCTGGGTTTCGGTGACGACCAGGCGCCCGGTGCTGGATAGCGTGCTCTTGCCGTCCGGACCGACCTGGTAGACGTCCAGGTCGACCAGCACCCGCACCTGCCCGCGGGTCGAGGACTCGACGCCCGCGCTGACCACCTGGCCGCGGCTGTCGATCTTGTCCGCCGTCAGGCTCGCCAGCGTGGCCGCCTTCTTCGGCGCCTGCCGGCTGCGCAGGGCCCCGGTCATGCCGTCGAGCGCCCGCTGCCAGTCGGCGTCGAAGGCGGCCCGCCGGAAGGTCGTGAGGTCGGCGACCTCGGTCCGGCTCGCGTCCAGCGCGGCCTGCTCGTCCGAGCTGAGGGCGGCCGTCGGCCGTGTGGTCGCGCCGCGTAGCACGTACACGACGGCGAGCGCGATCAGCAGCAGGAACGCGACGGAGCCCAGCAGCCACCCGGCGCGCCACGCGAGGCGGCTCGACGACGCGGCCTCAGCCATTGATCGTCCCCAATCGCCGGAGCGAGCAGGCGCGGCATCACCGCGTCAGCGGAGTCGGTGGCGAGTTCACCGGAATCGGTCGCCGCGGCGCGGCGGTGCCGTCGCTCGCAGCCTCGTCGGCACCGCCGCGCCCCCCCGTGTCACGTATAACGAGGCAGCTACCCGCCCGGTAACGCAAGACGCCGACGGGCCGGCCCCGGAAAACCGGGACCGGCCCGTAGCGCAGGGCACTGGCGACCGGTTGGCGACCGGTTGGCGACCGGTTGGCGACCACCAACGGGCCGCGCCGGCGTAGCGCGGCTGAATCACGCCTTCCGGCGCGATCCGCTTGCTCTATTTGAGGGTGACGCTGGCGCCGGCGGCCTCGAGGGCGGCCTTGGCCTTGTCGGCGGCCTCCTTGTTGACCTTCTCGAGCACCGGCTTCGGCGCGCCGTCGACCAGGTCCTTGGCCTCCTTGAGGCCGAGGCTGGTGAGGGTACGCACCTCCTTGATCACCTGGATCTTCTTCTCGCCGGCGGCGTCGAGGATGACGTCGAACTCGTCCTGCTCCTCCGCGGCCTCGGCCGGGGCGGCACCGCCCGGCGCGCCGGGAGCAGCGGCAGCGACCGCGACCGGGGTGGCGGCGGTGACGTCGAAGGTTTCCTCGAACTGCTTCACGAAGTCCGACAGCTCGAGCAGCGTCATCTCCTTGAACGCGTCGAGCAGCTCGTCGGTGCGCAGCTTCGCCATGGTGTGGCGTCCTTTCTGTACTCGCCGGGTGGGCCGGCAGGTGGTGGTTACGACTCCGCCGGCTCGGCGGGGGTTTCGGTGGCTTCCGGAGCGACTGCCTCGGCGGGCTTCTTCTCCTCAAGAGCCTGGGCCAGCCGGGCCATCTGCGCCAGCGGCGCCTGGAACAGGCCCGCGGCGCGGGTCGGCAGCGCCTTGAGCGCGCCGGCCAGCTTGGCCAGCAGCACCTCGCGGGACTCCAGGTCGGCGATCCGGGCGATCTCGGCAGCGCTGACCGACCTGCCGTCCATCACGCCGCCCTTGACGACCAGCAACGGATTCGTCCGGGCGAAGTCGCGCAGCCCCTTGGCCGCGCTGACCGGGTCGCCCTGCACGAACGCGATCGCGGTCGGCCCGATCAACAGGCTCTCGTCGAGGGCGAGGCCCGCCTCGGCCGCGGCGCGCCGGGTCAGCGTGTTCTTGACGACGGCGTAGGTCGCGTCGGGGCCGAGCGCGCGGCGCAGCTGGGTGACCGCCTTGACCGACAGCCCGCGGTACTCGGTGATGACCGCGGCCGACGAGCTCTGGAACCGCTCCGCGATCTCCGCGACGGCGGCGATTTTCTCGGTGGTGGGCATGCTTCCTCCTCTCCGTATGCGGTCAGGCTGGCTGACGCCGGAGACGAGGAACGCCCCGACGCAGGGCGCACGGGGCGGCGAGAACACCGAACCGTCCATCCTGCGCGGGCCGCTCCGGCGCATCCGGAGGCGTTCAGTCACGTACTCGTACGCGACGACCAGCGGTCTTCGGTTGGATCGCCATCGAGGGTACGGGCCGGGCGCGCGCGCCGCCAATCGCCCACCCGCTGTTGATGTTGGACTCGTGGTCGAATAGAGCCTGTCGCAAAATCGGCGCGCCTTCGCTAGTAGATCTTGACATGTTGAGATGATCTTGGTGTGGCGAAGGGTTTTCGGCCGGTGGATCGCGAGCAGGCGTTCTTGCTGCCGCCGGACATGCGGGAGTGGCTGCCGGGTGATCATCTGGTGTGGTTCGTGCTGGATGTGGTGGCCGGGTTTGACCTGGCGGGGTTTCGGGGCGCTCGGCGGCTGGGTGGGGCGGGGCGGGCGGCTTATCACCCGCGGATGATGGTCGCGCTGTTGGTATATGGGTATGCGCTCGGGCAGCGGTCGAGCCGGCAGATCGAGCGGTTGTGCCAGGTGGATGTGGCGTTTCGGATCGTCTGCGCGCAAGACGTGCCGGATCATGCCACGATCGCCCGGTTCCGCGCCGAGCATGAGCGGGCGTTGGGCGAGTTGTTCGAGCAGGTGCTGCTGATCTGTGCCCGGGCCGGGATGGGCCGGTTGGGCACGGTCGCGCTGGACGGTACGAAGATCGCCGCGAACGCGTCGCTGGGCGCCAACCGCGGCGAGTCGACGTTGCGGCGGATGGCCGAGCAAATGCTGGGCGAGGCGGCCCAGATTGATGCCGCCGAGGACGCGCAGTTCGGTGCGCAGCAGCGCGGCGATGAGCTGCCGGGCCAGCTGGCCGACCCGGCCGGGCGGGCCGCGCGGTTGAAGACGATGCTCGAGCAGATCGCCGCGGAACGGGCCGAGCGGGTCGCCGGCAGCGAGCTGGTCAAGCGGGCCGAGGCCCGCGTCGAGCGGGCCCGGGGCAAGCTGGCCGACACCCGCGCCGAGGTCGAACGACGTAACGCCGAGCGGGCCCGCTGCGAACAGCTGCTCCGCGCCGAGGGCGGGCGGGGGCTGCCCGGCCGCGCGGTGCCGGTCGGCGAGCACTATCACGTGCGCCAGGCCACCGCCCGGCTCGCCGCCGCGCAAACCGCGCTCAGCCGCGCCCGGCAGGCCGCCGCCCCGCCCGCCGGCCAGCCGGGCGAGGTCAAACGCAACCTCACCGACCCCGACTCGCGGATCATGAAAACCCGGCACGGCTGGATCCAGGGCTACAACGGGCAACTGCTGGTCTGCGCCGACTACCTCATCCTGGCCGCCGAGCTCACCAACGAGGCGGCCGACGTCGGCCACTACCAGCCCATGCTCGCCACCACACAGGCCACCATCACCGGCATCAACGCCGCCACCGGCGCCGACTGGGCCATCGGCACCGCGCTCGCCGACGCCGGCTACGCCAGCAACGACAACCTCACCGCCCACGGCCCGGACCGGCTCATCGCGCTGGGCACCCGCCGCGACCTGGACAACGCCGCCGCGACCACACCCACCCGCGGTGACCCACCCGAACACGCCACCGCCCGCCAGCGCATGCACCACCGACTCCGCACCCCCGACGGCGCCGCCCTCTACCGACAACGCGCCGCCATCGTCGAACCGGTCAACGCCCACCTCAAAGACCGCCGCGCACTGCGCCGCTTCGCCCGCCGCGGCCTCACCGCCGCCCGCAGCGAATTCCGCTTCGCCGCCGCCGTCACCAACCTGCTCCGACTGCGCACCACCGCACCAGCACCCGCCAGCTGACCCCAGCCGGCAACCCCACCCCGCTCACCCGACACCCCGACCGGCCACCAACCGGCAACGCCGAGCGCACCAAACCGGCACCACCGGGCACACCCACACCATCACACCCCCGGCCACCGGCAAAAATGCAACAGGCTCAATATCGACCACGAGTCCAACATCAACAGCCGAAGTCACGGCACGGTGAGCGCCTGCACCACCACCGGGTTGTGCTTGGTGTAGTCGAGCTCGTCGGACTGCGCCACGCCGGCCGGCGGGATCGTGTCCATGACCTTCGGCACCGAGTTCGGGTCGGCGGTGCAGTGCGGGTCGGTGCTGGCCGTGGCGCATACCCCGAAGGTGTAGCCGCCGGGCGTCGCGGTGAACGCTCGCGTCTGGTCGGACCCGTGCGTCCCGTCCTGTCCGGTGAGCGTCACCGCGAACGACCAGCCCGACCCCGGCGTCCCGCCCAGCGCCGACTTGTCGACGGTGAACGTGATGTAGCGCGAGATCTGGTTCGCCTTGATCGTCACCGTCCCCACGGTGGTGCCGCCGGCGTCGACGAAGCGCTGCCCGAAGCCCTGCACCTCGATCAACCGGGACCACGGCGTGCCGAGCTGGTAATTCATGCTGGAGTAGGAGGGCGCGGTCGAGGTCGGCGACGCGCCGGGCTGGGACACGTACAGGTCCACGAGCTGCGCGCCGAGCGGGCTGCCGAACGTCGGTGACAGGTCGCGCGTCTGCACCCGGAAGGTGACCGTCGAGCCGGTGTCGTAGACCTGGAACGCGGTGAGGTCGAACGCGCCGGGGTGGAAGTCGGGCGCTGTCGGGTAGGCGTAGTTGCCCGGCCCGTTGTCGTCACCGGTCGGGTCACTGGTCTGGTAGATCAGCGTGCCGTTCACCACGTCGTAGACGACCGTGCGCACGACCTGCGCGGTGCCGCCGTCAGCGGCCGTGCTGGTGATCACGAGGACGTTCGTGCCGGCTGCGGCGGTCAACACCACGCTGAACGACCCGTCGGCCCCGGCGGTCGTTGTGGTGTGTGTGGTGGCGGTGTCCTGGTCGGTGGCGACGTCGGCGATGTCGATCGTGGCGCCCGGCGCAGCCGTGCCTGCGACGGTGATCGTCCCGGTGGTGGCCGACTGGTCGGCGGGCGAGGTGACGGTGAGCGGCGTCGTCCCCTGCGTGTGCCGCACATACCGGTCGACCGTGACGGCGGGCTTCTCCACCACCCGGCCGGCGGTCAGGTCGGCCGCCAGGCGCACGAACGACGCCGAGCCCCAGGTCAGCGGCGCGGCCGAGCCGTCCGGCTTGCCGTTGACGAAGCCGATGGAGGCGACGGACGGGTCGGTGCCGTACGGGGACGGCGGCAGGTTCGGGTAGTCCCACACCTGCTCGGGCACCAGCCCGACACCGGAGGACATGGCCTGCATCGTGCCGAGCAGCTGCCCGGCGAACGTCGGCTGGCCGGTGGAGAGCGACTGCTCGCCGCGCTCGGCGGAGAGCACCGGCCAGGGATGCCCGGTGCCGGTGTTTGTGGCTGCCCACGGCGCGCCCTCGACCGTGCAGGACGTTCCGGCGCCGACCTGACAGTCGCCGTACCCGTCGCCGTTGTAGCGCAGCCAGCCCGATCCGCTGGCGGTTTGCCGCTCGATCGTGGCGTCGACGACCTTGAGCGAGTTCGCGACGACCGGGTCGCCGGCGGGGAGCTCACCGAGGCGCACCAGCTCCTGGAACCCGGCGTCGATCACGGTGCGCTGGTCGAGCGTCGGACCGCCGTTGCCGAGGTTGTAGCTGATCGCCGCGTTCGGGTCGCCGGTCTTGGAGAGCCGGATGAAGTACGGCTGGGTGGACAGCGGCCCGTTAGTGGTGACCGTCCAGCCCTTGATGCTTCGCTGGTATTGGTCCGCGGTGGCCAGCCAGGTGCGCGCGTCGGCGGCGTCGCCGCGCATGCGCGCGATGGCGCCGGCGGCGACCAGCCCGGCGATCTCGGCGGCGATGGTCGAGGGTGAGTAGCCGCTCTGCTCCTCCCACCGTTCCGGACCGAAGGAGGGTCCGTGGCTGATCAGGAAGTTGGCCGCCGCCTGGATGTGCGGCCAGAGCGTCGGGTCACCGCCCAGGCCGGACTGCAGTGCCATGAGGATCGGGTAGGCGACCTCATCGAGCTGGATGTTGAACGAGTCGGGTGCGGTCTTGCCGTTGACCAGCGAGTTGCGCGGCATCGAGCCGTCGGCCTGTTGCTGGCGCAGCAGCAGGAACCGGGTGGCGTCCCGGGCAGTGGCCAGGTCGCCGTCGGTGTAGAGCGCCGTCCACGCCTCGTACAGGTCGCGGGCGAAGACCTCGCGGTAGGAACCGAAGAAGGTGTTGTTCGGGTCGCCGGCCGAGACCGCCTGCCCCCACGGCGAGGCCAGCGAGGCGACGATCGCGCCGGGGAACGTCTTGTCCTCGCTCGCCTTCACCACGTTCGCGGACGTGTAGTACTCGCGGACGACGGCCGCGCGCTGATCGCGGTTCAGACCGGGCAGCCGCCACGAAACCGGGCGGAGACCGGCGTCGTAGCCAAACCAGCCGAGCTCATAGTCCGCCGCGAGCCGGATGAGCGGCGTAGCGAGTGTGGCGCCGGCGGTGGCGACGGCCGCTGCTTGGGTCGTGCCGAAGCCGAGCGCCAGGGTGAAGTCGCCGCGGCGGCGGGTGTCGATCTGAGCGGTCTGTTCGACGTGGCCGCCAGTGGCGTCGTCGTACGCGGGCCGGAGCGAATGGGTGGTGTCGAGCTCGGCGAGCCCGTCGCTCGCGGTGCCGACGAAACCGCTGCTCACCGCGCGGAACGGCCGGTCGGCGCGCAGCGCGAGGAAGCTCGGCACGGCGTAGTCGCGGTTCACCGCGTTGGTCGTCGTCTTGGTGTCGAAGCTCACCGGGACGGGCGTGCCCGTGGTGCGGTCGATCGTCGCGCTGTCGGCGCCGCCGTTGCCGGTGCCTCCGCCACCGTTACCGGCGACCGTGGCGTCGAGCCGGACGTAGACCTGGTACGAGCGGGCGGCGGCCCGCAGCGGCGTGTAGGTCGAATGGACGACGACGCTGTCGCGTGCCGGGTCGGTCAGGTAGGTGGTCACGAACCGGTAGGCGCCGGACTTCGCCGTGGTCGTGACGGTGCAGATCATGCCGGTGGGGTCGGCCGAGACGGTGTAGGTGGTATCGCGCGCCTGCAGGTCGGTGAACGTCGAGCCGTCGGTGACGAGGTACTGCATGGTTTCGACGTTGGTGGTGTCGATCGTCGGCGCGTAGACGTCGGAGAGCACGCCGTCGGCGACCGTGTACCAGATCTTGGACGTGGTGTTGCGGGCCGTGCCGAGGCAGTCCTTGCGCGCCAGGTCGAAGTGGCTCAGCGCTCCCGGCGCGCCGGGAGCCGTCGTCGGCGGGGCGGCTGCGGCAGTAGCCGCGGGAACCAGCATCGCGACGACCAGCGCCGTCGTGGAGAGGACTGCGCACAGCGCCCGGCGACCCTTGCTCATCGCGGCCTCCTGCTTGTTGCCGCATTCGAGCGGCCTGTCCATGCCAGCGGACCGCTACGGTCGGTGTCAAGACCCGACGGCCTGCCAGGTGGCTCCGAAACAGACGAACGGCGCCGGAGCCTCGCCGCGATGCGCCGTGACCGCGCTCGCCAGGGCGGCCGCCGAGTCTGCGCCTGCGGCGAGGCTGGCGTGGTAACCGGTCATCACGTCGGCCGCCGCGTCGTCGTGCACCCGTCCGACGCTCGCGACGACGCACGATGTGCCGAGCCGCAGCAGCACGCTGGTGAGGCCCAGCGCCTCGTCTCCGGGGCGAACCGTGGCGAGCCCGAGCTCGCATGCGGAGAGGATGACGTGCGGTGCGGCGTGCTCGAGTTCATAGGCGAACAGCGCGCCGTCGGCGAGCCGGATCGAGGAGAACAGCGGATTCTCGGTCTGGTGGGTGCCGTGCGCGGCGACGTGCACCACGGCGGCGCTCGCCAGAGCATCGGTGAAGGCGTCCCGGCCGGCGCCGGGGAGGGCTCGCCCGGACGGCCAGGTTTCGGCGACGCTTCTTGCTTCGTCGTCCGCGCGGTTCAGTCCCGGCCCGGTGACCGCGACGACCGCGCCGCCCGGCCTCGACCGCGCGGTCGAGGCCGCGAGCCACGCGGTGGCCGTCGGTGCAACCGTCGTCGGAACCCCGGTGAGCGACGGCAGCATGCTCCAGGGCAGCATGGCGAGCGCGCCGGTCGGCGTGACCAGTAGCCGTTCGGCGTCCAGCCGCAGCGGGGTTACCAGTGTTGCGTTGAGCTCGGCCATGGCGCGGTCGAGCGAGCCCCGGGCCGCAGCGCGCAAACCTGCCGGGAGGTGCCCGTACGCCAGGACGTCGAGGTCGGCGCGAGCACGCCGGATGGTGTCCTCGACCGGCGCCGCCGGGCCGAGGTCGTGCAGGCTTGCTCGGCGCGGGCCGAGCACGACCGCGTGCAGCGTCGAGCCGACGCGCAGGTAGCAGGCGAGCGACGCACCCGCGGCGGTCAGTCCGGCGCGGATGGCACCGACCGGCGCCGTCCGCTCCGCCGCTCCGGCGCCGGACATCGACCACGAGCGAGCGTTGATCTCGCGTTCCAGCCGTCGGCGATGTTGGGCGAGCTGCGTGGCCGTAGCCGATCCGCCGTCGGCGTTGCGCAGCTCCTCGATCGTGCGGCGCAGCTCGGCCAGCAACTCGGCGGTGCGCTCGTCTGCCGGCGGGCAGACCGACTGCAGCCGGCTCGACACGGCGCGGCCACGCTCGACCGCGGCGAGCACCCGCCCGGGCGAGCCCTGCTCGATGGCGATCGCGCGACCGAGCTCGGCCAGCCGCCGGCCGTGGATCGCGCTGGCCGTCTGCAGGTCGATGCTGCCGAAACTGGCCTGGTAGGCGGCGAGGTCGGCCAGCCCGGCGCGAACCTCGCGCACGGCATGCGTCGCGTCACCGGACGCCCGGGCGAGCCGCGCCCGCAGGTACCGGGAGTGCAGCCGCGCCGAGATCGGCTCTCGTCGACCGGCGATGCCTGCTGCCGTCGCGATCCGCTGCGCCTCCGCCACCCGGCCGCGGTCGAGAAGCGCCTCGGCGGCCAGGAAGGCGGCCGTCCGTGCCTGCGACTGCTGTCCCTGCACCGCCAACTCGCTCGCCAGCTGCCGGGCGACGCCGGCGATGTCCCGTCCGAGCGCGAACTGGGCGCTGACCACGACCAGGTCGGCGGCGCAGCGCCACCGCTCGTTCCGGCGACGCTGAAAACGCGACCGCGCCCGCCGAGCGAGCCGGTTCGCCGCCGCGGGCTGCCCGGCCAGCAACGCGCAGCGGGCACGCGCCAGCTCGGTCTCGGCAAGGTCCTGCACCACCCTGTCCTGCCGGAATATCGCCGCAGCCTCAGCGAGCACATCGTCAGCCTCGCGCAGCAGACCAGCCTCGCTCAGTACGCGCGCTCGGTCGAGCAGCGCCACCCCTGTGTTGACCTCGACCGAGAGCCGATCTGCCGAATCCATCAGCTGGAGTGCGCATGGAAGATCTCCACTTAGAAACGCGACGTATCCGAGGTTGTAAAGTGCCTTGGCCTGCATCATGGCAAGGCCTTCCGCCTCGGCTAGGTTCGCGCACCGCTGCAAGTCCTCCCGAGCGGCGGCTAGTTTCGATCGGTTGATATACGAGACGCTGCGGTTCAGCCAGGTCATGCACTTGTCAAGCGCTGACGCATACCCGAAACCTTGCTCGGCCTCGTCGAACGCCGCGAGGGCAGCGTCGTCTCGACCGTTTCGCAGCAGCAGGAGTCCACGTTGCATCGCAGCCAACGTGCGGAGGGTGGGCTGCTCCGCTATGAGCGGCGTGGCCCGGGCGAGCGCGTCGAGGCCGCGCTCCAATCCATGCAGTTCGGCTTCGGCAAGCCCGAGCGTGATCAGAACTCGTGCGCGCCAGAACGCGGCGTCAGCTGATTCGACATCAGCCAGCACGCCCAGGGCCTGCTGCAACGTGCGGGCGGCACGCGACGGATGACCAACCGAGTTATGCGCGAATGCGAGCGAGTGCAAGCGAGCTGCGCGCTCGATGCTGCTCACCGCGGACCGTCCTGTTGCAGCTCACAGATCGAGCGATGGTGTGATGACCGGAGGATGGCTCACCCCGTTCGGTGGGCGGAGCACGAACTGGGCGAGCCCGCGCGGCACATCGTCGAAGACGAAGCGTCCATCGGCGTCGGCCGTCGCTTGCAGCCGGTTGCCCACCAGGCGCAATTCGACCGAGACCCCTCCGCCGGGTGCCACCCAGCCGTCGATGCGCACCTGGTCCGGTCCGGCTGGGCTGATCGTCACCATGGTGGTCAAGCTAGCGCTGGTGAAGGTGATGGTCTGTACCGCCGTCGCACCGGCGTCCTCGCCGCGAGCGCCGGCGGGTTCGACGGCGAGACGTTGCAGGCGGGCGACCTCGGCGTGCAGCGCGTCGAGCGTGATGCCGAACTGCAGACGATCGACGAGCCCGTCGGGCACCGGGTCGATCGACGCGTACAGGTCGGCGATGGATTCCAAAATCTGGCCGTCCGTCACATCGATCGTTCCCGTGGCAAGGACGTCCACGTCTTGCGGGTCGTGGCCAGTCGTCATCTCACATCTCCCATTCCGGATCGCTCGCCAGTCGCGCGCGAAGCTTCGCTAGGCACCGCCCCCGTGTGGGACCGATGCTGCCCACCGGCATGCCGAGGGCGGCGGCGATCGACGCGTAGTCGGGCCGATCGGCGAACGCGATCACGCGCAACAGCTGCCGGCACTTTTCCGGCAACTGCTGGATGTGCCGCCAGAGCCGGTTCTGGCCGTCGTCGCGGATCACGAGTTCCTCGGGAACGTCATCAACAGACGTGGCGAACTGGTCGTCGGCGAAGTCCTGCGGCTCGACGCGGTCGGCGCGCTTGGTGAGCCGCCACGCCTCTCGGCGGGCACTGACTATCAGCCACTGGAGGACGGCGCGCGGGTCCGCGATCGTGTGCGCGCTGCGGACCAGCGAGAGCCAGGTGGTTTGCAGAACGTCCTCGGCCGAGTCATGGTCGACGCGCTGCGCGCGCACGGTATGCCAGAGGATTGGCGTGACGAGCGCGACAAGGTCACCCATCTTGGCCTCGTCGCCCTCTCGGAACGCGGCGAACATGCTTGCTGCGCGCGCGGCGAGGGTGTCCGGCACCGGTTCGGCGATCACGGCCGGTCCAGGCCGATCAAGTGGGTCAGCGCGTCCCAGCCGCGGTCGACCGTACTGCCGGGATCGAGCTCACCCGTTGGCCCGCAGTTGCCTTCGAACATCCGCTGCGCGATTTCGCCGGCGAGGACGGGCGCGGCAAACGAGGTGCCGCTCCACACTCCGAAACCACCTCGGAAGTCGTCGATGTCGATCGTGGCTCGGACACCGCCGCCCGGTAGCTGTACCTCAACGGCCGGCTGAATGGAGGCGTTGAAGGTCATCGGCAAGGTGCTGACCAGTGCCGCGCCCGGCCGATCGCACGTGACCCAGTCGCCGGCGTTGCTGAACAGTGCGACGCTGCGTCCGTTCGGATTGCGTGCGCCCACACTCACGACTGGTACCGAGTCGTGATTAAAGGCGGCAACCACCCCGCCGGCGTAAGGCGTGAAGCCCGCCGGGAAGAACGGCCGCGTCGTCGCGTCGTTCCCGGCGGAAGCGAGCACGACGACCCCGCACTTGCCGAGTTCCTGCAGCGGCCCGAGCAGCATCGGGTCGAACTGGGGGTCCTCCGGCTGCTCGTGGTAGTAGCCGAGCGACAGCGACAGGACGTCGATGAAGGAGTCAGCGTCGTCCGCCTGCTGGGCTTGTTTCTGTCGGGTGACGAGGGCGGATACGGCATTGAGCAGATCCCCTTCGGCGACGACCCCGTCACCGCTCATGATCCGGATCGCCAGGATGGTCGCATCCGGGCACTTCTGCCGGATCAACCCGGCGATGAATGTCCCATGCCCGGCGTCGGAATCCAGCACGCCCTCCAAGGGATCAACGGTCACGCCGGTGAGTTCGGCGTCGGTGGCCGGATCGGTGAGGCCGATCGGCACACCGGCCACGGTGACGTGGCTCTGCACGCTGCCATCCTCGAACCACCGATGCGAGCCGATACCCGTGTCGAGAACCGCGATCACCGGCCGGCGGCACGTCAGCTCGTTGTCGGGACGGCGTACCGGTTCCGGCCCGACCCAGGCGACGGGAGCCCGGCCGCCCCATCCGGGCATCCCGTACTGGTAGCTCGGCATGGCAAGACCACCACCCTGGGTCTGCGGTGCTCCACCGACGCCACCGCCCTGGGTCTGCGGCACGCCGCCGATCCACGGACCGCCGGTCGCGGCGAGCAGATGCTCGAGCGCGACGTCCTGCGGTATCTGCTTCGGATCGTCCACGATCGTGCGGAAGGTCTGCAGCACGTGCCAGGCGTCTGCGGGAGGTTGCGGCTGGTTGGTCGTGGGAACCAGGCGCACCCGAGTCGGCCAGCGAGCCAGGTCGACGGCGCGGTTGCGCGCGGCGTAGTTGCGCACCGGCTGATCGGTCGCGTGCGGCTCGAGCTTGAGGCCGTGCTTCGAGGCTGCCTCGCCGAGCGCGCCGTATCGGTCGGTGTCCGGCGCGACACCACGGAGCATCAGCCGGTTCCCGATGTAGACGGTCGGCCGGATCGGCGGCTGGCCAGGCACCCGGACCGCGGTGGTCGGATCGAGCAGCCGCGCCTGGTACCGGACGAGCATGTCCGCCGTCGGCGTCAGCAGCGGCTCGCGGCCGATCGGCTGCGTTGGCCTGCTCTGCGAAGGCTGGCTGGTCATGGCTACCTCACCCCCAGTGCGGGCAGCGTCGTTCCCGGGAGCGTATGCGGCAGCCGGGCATCGCCACCAGTAGATCAAGCCGGGTCATCAGCCAGTAAGGAGGACAGACCGACCGAAGCTGATACATGCCGCTTCGGCGGCCACCGGCATGTATCAGCGGCGGCGCAGCGGACTCCTGAATGGCGAACGGCTCGGACGGGATGGGCTGCGGCGCCGCGCGGTCGGGGGGGACGCGCGGCACCGCGGCCGTGCGGGGGCAGCCTCGTCCGAGCCGTATTCCACGACGGCAGCGTTCGGCCCGGCTCCATTGCTGCGGGAGCCGGGCCGAACGGTCTCTTGCGAGGTCAGACCGCTGCCGCGGTGTCCTCCAGCATGTGGCGGGTGCGATTCGGGTCGACCGGGATGCCCGGGCCCATCGTCGTGGCGAAGGTGACCTTCCTCAGGTACCGGCCCTTCGCCGCCGACGGCTTGGCGCGCAGCACCTCGTCCAGCGCGGCGGCGTAGTTCTCCACCAGGTCCTGCGTGCTGAACGACGCCTTGCCGATCACCAGGTGCAGGTTGGACTGCTTGTCGACCCGGAAGCTGATCTTGCCGCCCTTGATGTCGGTAACCGCCTTGGCGACGTCGGCCGTGACGGTGCCGGTCTTCGGGTTCGGCATCAGCCCTCGCGGACCGAGGATGCGGGCGATCCGGCCGACCTTGGCCATCTGGTCGGGTGTGGCGATCGCGGCGTCGAAGTCCAGGAACCCCTCCTGAATCGCCGCGATCAGGTCATCGCTGCCGACCCGGTCGGCGCCGGCGGCCTCGGCCTCGGCCGCCTTCTCACCGGTGGCGAAGACGATCACCCGGGCGGTCTTGCCCGTGCCGTGTGGCAGGCTCACCGTGCCGCGCACCATCTGATCGGCCTTGCGCGGGTCGACGCCGAGCCGCAGCGCGACCTCGACGGTGCCGTCGAACTTGGTGGGCGAGGTCTCCTTGGCCAGGTTGGCCGCCTCCATCGGCGAATACACCTTGCCGGCCTCGACCAGCTCGGCGGCCTGGCGGTAGCCCTTGCTGTGCTTCATCTCTCTCCTTCACCCACGCTTTTGGCAGGTTGGGACCTTATCCGGCCCCGATCTGCCAAAAGCGAAACAAAGTTGGGTCAGCCCTCGACGGTGATGCCCATCGACCGGGCGGTGCCGGCAATGATCTTGGCGGCCGCTTCCACGTCGTTGGCGTTGAGGTCTTCCATCTTGGTCTGCGCGATCTCGCGGACCTGGTCCATCGTGACCTTGGCGACCTTCGTCTTGTGCGGCTCGCCGCTGCCCTTCTCGGCGCCGGCGGCCTTCAGCAGCAGCCGGGCGGCCGGCGGGGTCTTGGTGACGAAGGTGAACGAGCGGTCCTCGTAGACCGAGATCTCGACCGGGACGATCTGCCCGCGCTGCGATTCGGTGGCCGCGTTGTACGCCCTGCAGAACTCCATGATGTTGACGCCGTGCTGGCCGAGCGCCGGACCGACCGGCGGGGCCGGGTTGGCGGCGCCGGCCTGGATCTGCAGCTTGACGACGGCGGCGAGCTTCTTCTTGGGTGGCATGTGCTCTCTCTGTCTTAGATCTTGGCTACCTGGCTGAACGACAGCTCGACGGGCGTCTCGCGGCCGAAGATCGATACCAGCACCTGCAGCTTCTGGTGCAGCGGGTCGATCTCGTTGATGGTGGCGGGCAGGGTGGCGAACGGGCCGTCCATGACGGTGATCGACTCGCCGACGGTGAAGTCGACGACCTCGACCTTCGGCTTTTCCGCCGTCGCCGCGGTGCCGCCCTTGGCGACGGCGGCGGCGCGCTGGGTGGCCGGCGCGAGGATCTTCACGACCTCATCGATCGACAGCGGGGACGGCCGGGACGTCGCCCCGACGAACCCGGTGACGCCCGGGGTGTTGCGCACGGCACCCCACGACTCGTCGTTGAGGTCCATCCGCACCAGGATGTAGCCGGGGAACACCTTGCGCTGTACCTGCTGGCGCTTGCCGTTCTTGATCTCGACGACGTCCTCGGTGGGCACCTCCACCTGGAAGATGTAGTCCTCCATGTCCAGGCTCTGGATGCGACTTTCCAGGTTCGCCTTCACCTTGTTCTCGTAGCCGGCGTAGGAGTGCACGACGTACCAGTCGCCGAACTGGCTGCGCAGCTCACGGCGCAGCGTCTCGGTCGGGTCCTCCTCGGCCGTATCGCTCTCCTCGGCGCCGGGCTCGGCGGCGTCGGCGCCCGGCTCGATGGTCTCGACGGTCTCGACGGTCTCGACGGGTCGCGTGGTCTCATCGGGTTCGGCTGTCTCGAGCGGCTCGACGGGCTCCGCCGAAGCGATCGGCGTGGCCGCCTCGGCCTCGGCCTCGACCTCGGCGTCCGCGTCCAGAGCCGGCCGGTCCTCGATGTCGGCGACCGCCTCGGCCTCGGCGAGCCGCTCGGCCTCGATCTCGTCGGCACCGAGCAGCCGGGCCGCCGCGGCAAGGTCGGCCGCGTCCGTGCGGGGCCTCGCCTCGCCGAACGGGCTGCGCAGCTCGGCGCGCTCGTCGTCGTCGGCAAAGTCGCCGGGCACGCTCTCGTAGTCGGACACTCTCTCTCTTTCCCTGTTGCTCCTGCTGGCCGTCACCGCGCCCGGCGGGGGTGCGGCGGCAGCCGTCAGCCGAATACCTCCAGCACGGCCTTGGCGAACCCGATGTCCAGGCCGGCCACGATGGCCACGATGATCGCCACGAAGATGATCACGACGATGGTGTAGGTGACGAGCTCCTTGCGCGTCGGCCACAGGACCTTGCGCATCTCCGAGATGATCTCGCGGATGTAACGCCCAAGCCGCCCTCCGGGCCCGCTGCTCGGGGGACGCGGAGTCGCAGTCTCGATGCGAGTCTGTGTCACGCCGTCTCCTCTCGGATGCTCATGGGGCCGGGCGGCCCGCTGGTTCGCCGGCGCGCCGCCGGCCGGTTGGCGCGCTGTCGCTCACCGCAGGGGCGACAGGACTCGAACCTGCAACCGCCGGTTTTGGAGACCGGTGCTCTACCAATTGAGCCACGCCCCTAGGGGAACCTGGGTACAGCACCGCCTGCCCAGCCGGCGCTTGCGCGCATGCTGACGCAAGGCCGCGATGGACCCCGTCGTGTGAGTGTACGGGCCTCGGTCGTGTGCCTCCAACCCGTGCCAGCTACCCGTCACCGCGTTCCCTCTGCCGCCGGGGTGCGACCATGGTGGTCATGGGCACCCGGATCTCGGACCGCATCGCCGCCATCGCCGAATCGGCCACGCTCGCCGTCGACGCCAAGGCCAAGGCGCTCAAGGCCGCCGGCCGGCCGGTGATCGGCTTCGGCGCCGGCGAGCCGGACTTCCCGACGCCCGACTACATCGTCGAGGCCGCGGTCGAGGCGGCCCGCCAGCCCAAGTACCACCGCTACACGCCGGTCGCCGGGCTCCCGGAGCTGCGCGAGGCGGTCGCCGCCAAGACCGCACGCCACACCGGCTACCCGGTCGACGCCAGCCAGGTGCTGGTCACCAACGGCGGCAAGCAGGCCGTCTACAACGCGTTCGCCACGTTGCTCGACCCGGGCGACGAAGTGCTGCTCATCGCGCCGTACTGGACGACCTACCCGGAGGCGATCAAGCTCGCCGGCGGCGTCCCGGTAGAGGTGCTCACCGACGAGACGTCCGGCTACCTGGCGACGGTCGAGCAGCTCGATGCTGCCCGCACCGACCGCACCAAAGTGCTGCTGTTCGTCTCCCCGTCCAACCCCACCGGCGCCGTCTACCCGCCGGAGCAGGTCGAGGCGATCGGCCGGTGGGCCGCCGAGCACGGACTGTGGACGATCACGGACGAGATCTACGAGCATCTCGTCTACGGTGATGCGCGGATGACGTCGATCGCGCACACCGCCGGCGAGAAGGTGGTCGTGCTCAACGGGGTGGCCAAGACCTACGCGATGACCGGCTGGCGGGTCGGCTGGCTGATCGGCCCGGCCGATGTGGTCAAGGCGGCGACGAACCTGCAGTCGCACTCGACCTCGAACGTCAACAACATCGCCCAGATGGCCGCGCTGGCCGCGGTGAGCGGCGACCTCTCGGCGGTGGCGGCGATGCGCGAGGCGTTCGACCGGCGCCGGCGGACGATCGTGGGCATGCTCAGCGAGATCCCGGGGATCGTCTGCCCCGAACCGCAGGGCGCGTTCTACGTCTACCCGTCGGTGAAGGGGCTGATCGGGCGGCCGCTGCGCGGACGGGCGGCGAGGACGTCTGCCGAGCTGGCCGCCCTCATCCTGGACGAGGCGGAGGTGGCCATCGTCCCCGGCGAGGCGTTCGGCACGCCCGGCTACGCGCGGCTTTCCTACGCGCTGGGTGACGACGACCTAGCCGAGGGCATCGGCCGGATCGCCAAGCTGGTCGCCGACGCCGGCTGAGCCCGCCGTTCAGTCGGCCAGTCGGACCACCGCGCGGGAACGAGCCAGCACCGTCTGCCCGTCGACGGTGGCCGTCAGGTCGAGCTCGGCCCGCGCGTCGTCCTTCGAGCGGACCGTCGCGCTGACGTCCACAGTGGTGCCGTCCGGGTCGGGCACCACTACCGGCCGGGTGAAGCGCACCGCGTAGTCGAGCACGGCGCCGGGGTCGCCCACCCAGTCGGTGACCACCCGGATGGCCAGCCCCATGGTGAACATGCCGTGCGCGATCACGTCCGGCAGGCCGGCGGACCGGGCGACCCGCTCGTTCCAGTGGATGATGTTGAAGTCACCCGACGCGCCGGCGTAGCGGACCAGGTCGACGCGGTGCACCGGGAAGCTCTGCGCCGGCAGCTGCTCGCCGACCTCCACCTCGTCGTATCGCTTCATTCAGCGGTCCCGCGGGCGACGAGGGTCGAGTAGGCGGTGGCGACCAGCTCGCCGTCCTCGGTGCGGACCTCGCCCCTCGTGGTGACCATGTCGTTGCCGGCGACGGAGCGGATGTTCTCCACCGAGACCACCACCGACACCCGGTCCCCGGCACGCAGCGGCCGCTCGTGGACGAAGCGCTGCTCGCCGTGCACGACCTTCGAGTAGTCGAGCCCCAGCTGGGGGTCGAATGCGACCTGGTAGCCGGCCTGCATGGTCATCACGATGGCGAACGTCGGCGGCGCGATCACGTCCGGGTAGCCGAGCGCCTTCGCGGCGGCGGGCTCGCGGTAGACGGGGTTGGGGTCGCCGATCGCCTCGGCGAACTCTCGGATCTTCTCCCGCCCGACCTCGTAGGGCGGCGTCGGCGGGTAGACCCGTCCGACGAATGACTGGTCCAGGGACATGCCTGGAACCTAGCCCACGTCCAGTCGGGCATGCAGCGGACCCGCGAACGCGCCCAGGGAGCGGGGCCGCCGGAGTCAGCGGGTCTCGCGGTGCTCGGTATGCCGGCCGCAGTTGGGGCAGAACTTCTTCATCGTCAACCGGTCCGGGTCGTTGCGCCGGTTCTTCTTGGTGATGTAGTTGCGGTGCTTGCACTCCTGACAGGCCAGGGTGATCTTGGGTCGGACTTCAGTGGCTGCCACGGGAGTCGCCTTTCACATCGGGTTCGAACGCGGTAGCGAGGGCCGGATTTGAACCGGCGACACAGCGATTATGAGCCGCTTGCTCTGCCAGACTGAGCTACCCCGCCGCTGCACGATCAGAGCCCCCTTACGGAATCGAACCGTAGACCTTCTCCTTACCATGGAGACGCTCTGCCGACTGAGCTAAGGGGGCAGCGCACGGACCGCTTGAGGCCGCAGGTGCCGACCGACGAGCTTACACGACGGACCGCGCACGTCCCGATGTCGTTGCCTCCGATAGAGACGCGCGCCACCCGCCGAGATGTTGGCAACAGCGCACCGCGCGGGCCAGACTCGGGCACGGGTGCCGCGTGAGGCATCGGTGAGGAGTCGGCATGGCCCAGACCGCTGAGCTGAGCACGCTGCATCGCACGCTCGAGCAGTTGCGCAGCTGCGTCGACGAGCTGCGCGGTCGGTACGGCGACATCCCCGCGGTCAAGCGCCTCGTCGGCGACGTCGACCGGATGAGCATCGACGCGTCCGAGCTGGAGTCGCTGCCGACGTTCGTGACGCCTGCCGCGCCCGGCGGCGTCACCGTCATCCCGGACGAGCCGCTCGACCCGGCGCTGTGGGCGGATGCGGATGACGAGGGGCTCGGCGGCTACCACCGCGGTGGCGGGTCATGACGCGCACCGTCGAGCCGGCTGCCGGCGTCGCGGCGCCGGGCCGGGCCCGGATCACCGCCCGGACCCTGCGAATCGACCGCTGGTGGGTGCAGCCGCTGGTCACCGTCGTGCTGCTCTGCATTTGGGTGATCTACGCGGTGGTGCGCACGATGACCCAGCGCGACTACTTCGTCGAGCGCTACCACTACCTGTCGCCGTTCTCCTCACCGTGCATCACCGCCTCGTGCCCGCCGCCGGCGCGTGACTTCGGGATCTGGTTCGGACACTTCCCGCCGTTCATGCCGTTGGCGATCGTCTCACTGCCCTTCCTGCTCGGCTTCCGGCTCTCCTGTTACTACTACCGCAAGGCTTACTACCGCTCGTTCTGGCTTTCCCCGCCCGCCTGCGCGGTGGCCGAGCCCCGCGGCCGATACACCGGCGAGACCCGGTTCCCGCTGATCATTCAGAACCTGCACCGGTACTTCTTCTACGTCGCGGTGCTGATCTCACTGGTGAATACCTGGGACGTCATCCGCGCGTTCCAGGGTGGCGACGGCGGGATCGGGCTGGGCCTCGGCACGCTGATCATGTTGGCCAACGTGCTGCTGCTCTGGGGTTACACGCTGGGCTGTCACGCCTGCCGGCACATCACCGGCGGCCGGCTCAAACACTTTTCCGCCCATCCGCTGCGCTACCAGGCCTGGACGCTGGTCTCCAAGCTCAACGCTCGGCACATGCAGTTCGCCTGGACGACGCTGGCCACGTTGATGATCACCGACGGCTACATCGCGCTGGTTTCCGCCGGCGTGTTCAGCGACCCGCGCATCTTCAACTAGGACAACGTCATGGCCGAGCTAGAGAAGCACAACTACGACGTTCTGATCGTCGGCGCCGGTGGCGCGGGGTTGCGGGCCGCGATCGCCGCGCGCGAGTCAGGCATGCGGGTGGCGATCGTCTGCAAGTCGCTGTTCGGCAAGGCGCACACGGTGATGGCCGAGGGCGGGATCGCCGCCTGCATGGGCAACGTCAACCCGCGTGACAACTGGCAGGTGCACTTCCGTGACACCATGCGCGGCGGCAAGTTCCTCAACTCGTGGCGGATGGCCGAGCTGCACGCCAAGGAGGCCCCGCAGCGGGTCTGGGAGCTGGAGACCTACGGGGCGCTGTTCGACCGCACCCGAGAGGGCAAGATCAGCCAGCGCAACTTCGGCGGTCACGAGTACCCGAGGCTGGCGCACGTCGGCGACCGCACCGGCCTCGAGCTCATCCGCACGCTGCAGCAGAAGATCGTCTCACTGCAGCAGGACGACGGCCGGGCCGACGGCGCCGGCGGGTTCTCCGACGGCAAGCTGAAGGTCTTCGCCGAGTGCACGATCACCGAGCTGCTCCGCGCGGCCGACGGCCGGATCGCCGGCGCGTTCGGGTACTGGCGCGAGTCCGGCCGGTTCGTCGTCTTCCGGGCGCCGACGATCGTGCTCGCCACCGGAGGCATCGGCAAGTCGTTCAAGGTCACCTCCAACTCCTGGGAGTACACCGGCGACGGGCACGCGCTCGCGCTGCGGGCCGGCTCGACGCTGATCAACATGGAGTTCGTCCAGTTGCATCCGACGGGCATGGTCTGGCCGCCATCGGTGAAGGGCATCCTCGTCACCGAGTCGGTGCGCGGCGACGGCGGCGTGCTGCGCAACGCCGAAGGCAAGCGGTTCATGTTCGACTACGTGCCGGACGTCTTCCGCAAGCAGTACGCGGAGACCGAGGAGGAGGCCGACGCCTGGTACACCGACCCGGACAACAACCGCCGCCCGCCGGAACTGCTTCCGCGCGACGAGGTGGCCCGGGCCATCAACGCCGAAGCCAAGGCTGGCCGCGGCTCGCCGCACGGCGGGGTCTTCCTCGACATCGCCAGCCGCCGCCCGGCCGAGTGGATCCTGTCCCGGCTGCCGTCGATGCACCACCAGTTCCTCGAGCTCGCCGACGTCGACATCACCAAGGAGCCGATGGAGGTCGGCCCCACCTGCCACTACGTGATGGGCGGCGTGGAGGTCGACCCGGACACCGCCGCCGCGGCCCGGGTGCCGGGCTTGTTCGCGGCCGGCGAGGTCGCCGGCGGCATGCACGGGTCCAACCGGCTGGGCGGCAACTCACTGGGCGACCTGCTGGTATTCGGCAAGCGTGCCGGCGAGGGTGCAGCCGCGTACGTCGCGACGCTCGGCGGGCGGCATCCGGCGCTCACCGCGGAGCAGATCGACGCCGCCGGGCGCGACGCGCTGGCACCGTTCGATACCCCCGGCACCGACGGCGGCTTAGGAAACCCCTACACGCTGCACCAGGAACTGCAGCAGACCATGACCGACCTGGTCGGCCTGATCCGCACGGCGGAGGAGATGCAGCAGGCGCTGGACAAGCTCGCCGAGCTTCGTTCGCGCGCGCAGAAGCTCTCCGTCGAGGGCCACCGCCAGTTCAATCCCGGCTGGCACCTGGCGCTGGACCTGCGCAACATGCTGCTGGTGAGCGAGTGCGTTGCCCGGTCGGCCCTCCTGCGGGAGGAGAGCCGCGGCGGGCACACCCGCGACGACTTTCCGGAGATGCAACCCGAGTGGCGCACCAAGATCTTGACCTGTGCGCTGGCCGGCGAGGCCATCGACGTCACCGAGCAGCAGAACCCGCCGATGCGCACCGAGCTGCTGGCCCTCTTCGACCGCGCCGAGCTTGGCAAGTACCTGACCGACGAGGAGTTCGCCGCCCTGCCGAAAGAGGTGACATGAGCACGCTCGACGGAGTCGCTGCATACCCGGTCCACGATGACGCGGGAGCACCGGTATGAGCTACAAGGCGCAGTTCCGGGTGTGGCGAGGTGACGCCGAGGGCGGCGAGCTCGTCGACTACACCATCGAGGTGAACGAGGGCGAGGTGGTCCTCGACATCATCCACCGGCTGCAGGCCACGCAGGCGGGGGACCTCGCCGTGCGGTGGAACTGCAAGGCGGGCAAGTGCGGCTCGTGCAGCGCCGAGATAAACGGCAAGCCCCGGCTGATGTGTATGACCCGCATGTCGATCTTCGGCGAGGACGAGACGGTGACGGTCACCCCGATGCGCACCTTCCCGGTGATCAAGGACCTGGTCACCGACGTCTCGTTCAACTACGTCAAGGCAGGCGAGATCCCGTCGTTCGCGCCGCCGGACCTGGCCCCCGGCGAGTACCGGATGGCGCAGGTCGACGTCGCGCGGTCGCAGGAGTTCCGCAAGTGCATCGAGTGCTTCCTCTGCCAGAACGTCTGCCACGTGCTGCGCGACCACGAGGACAAGAAGCCGGCTTACGCCGGCCCGCGGTTCCTGATGCGCATCGCCGAGCTGGACATGCACCCGCTCGACACGATCGACCGCAAGAACCAGGCACAGGACGAGTCCGGACTGGGGCTGTGCAACATCACCAAGTGCTGCACGGAGGTCTGCCCGGAGCACATCAAGATCACCGATAACGCCCTGATCCCGATGAAGGAGCGTGTCGTCGACCGCAAGTACGACCCGGTGGCCTGGCTCGGCAACAAGATCGGCCGCCGGGCGGGGTGACGCCCGGCGTACCGCTCATGATCACGACCCGTCCCACCCGCGCCCATGCCGGGCATTCGGGTCGCGATCATGAAGCGGCTCCCGGTGTACGGGAAAGCCCAGGTGGTCGCACGGGGGAACGACCACCTGGGCTGAATCGAGTATGCACGGATCGTAGTCGGAGCGCAACCCCTTGTCAGGAACACTTTTGGGACTTCCTCGGACTCACGGGGGTACGGTCCGGTGATGGTCGAGCTGAGCGATTGGTTGGATGCGACGGCCCAGGCCGAGCTGGTGCGCCGGGGCGAGGTCAGCCCCAGCGAGCTGGTCGAGGCGGCGATCAGCCGGATCGAGGCGCTGAACCCGCAGCTTGACGCGGTGTTGCGGACGCGTTTCGACCAGGCGCGCGTGGAGGCGAGCGGCGAGCTGCCCGACGGCCCGTTCCGTGGGGTGCCGTTCTTGCTGAAAGATCTCGGCGCGACGGTGTCCGGCGAGACCACCGCGTTCGGCATCGGTGCGCTGGCCTCGACGGTGATGCCGGAAACGTCCTACCTCGCCGAGTTGTTCCGGGCGGCCGGCTTTGTGGTGCTGGGGCGTACCAACGTGCCGGAGTTCGGCACCACGGTGACGACCGAGCCGATGAGCTTCCCCCCGGCGCGCAACCCGTGGAACCGCGAGCACTCCACCGGCGGATCCTCCGGCGGGTCGGCGGCGGCGGTCGCCAGCGGGATGGTCGCGGCGGCGCACGCCAACGACGGCGGTGGGTCCATCCGCATCCCGGCCAGCGAATGCGGTCTGGTCGGGCTCAAACCGACCCGAGCCCGGGTGAGCCAGGGTCCGACGATCGGCGAGGGGTGGGCCGGCGGCACCATCGACGGCGCGCTCACCCGCACGGTGCGCGACGCCGCGGCCATCCTCGACGCCATCAGCGCCGCGATGCCGGGCGAGCCCTACTACCCGCCGCCGCTGCCGCGGCCGCTCGCCGAGGAGGTCGGCCGGGGCCCGGGCCGGTTGCGGGTCGGGTTTCTCGACCGGCCGGGTGCCGCCGGGTACCTCGACCACCCGGAGTGCCGCCGCGCGGTCACCGCGGCGACCGAGCTGCTCGACTCGCTGGGCCACGAGGTGCGACCGGGCGGCCCGGCGGCGATGTTCGACCAAGAGTTCAGCCGTGCCTTCTCGGCGATCATCGCCGCAGACACCGAAGCGACATTCCGGCAGTTCGAGCGGCTTGTCGGTCGCCCCATCGGGGACGACGAGATCGAGCCACGTAACCGCACGTATCGAGCCTGGGGCAAGGCGATGAGCGTGGTCGACTACCTCAACGCCCGCGCCTGGATCGCCACGTGGTCGCGCCGGATGGCACGGTGGTGGTCAGACCACGACATCCTCGTCACGCCGACCGTCGGCGCCCCGCCGCCCGAGCTCGGCTGGTTCACCGAGGCCGGGCCCGAGGTCGAGGGCGAGCGGGTCGTGAGCTTCATCCCCTACACCGCACAGTTCAACATGACCGGGCAGCCCGCGGTCAGCCTGCCGCTGCACTGGACCGCGGACGGGCTACCGGTCGGCGTTCAACTGGTGGCCGCGTACGGACGAGAGGACGTCTTGATCCGCCTGGCGTCCCAACTCGAACAGGCGGCACCCTGGAGCGACCGGCACCCACCGATCTGCGCATAGTCACGCGGTCGGCGTGCTGTGCGACACGCCGTGGTAACCGCGCTGCCGCGATCGGGCGCCCGAGGGCGTCAAGCTGTGTAGCGATCACCGAGATGGGGGTGAGATGTCTGCTATCGACGCTGTCCGCGGCCACCCCGTGCCCGACCCGGAGATCGCCGACTACGACAGCAACGACTACGACTACCGCACCTACTGGTCCGGACGCGCGTACGAGCAGCGTGCGGAGGCGAGCGTGCTGCGCCGGCTGTGCCGACGGATGGGCCGTTGCGAGTGGCTGGTCGACCTCGGCGGCGGGTACGGCCGCAATCTGGTGCACTACCGCGATCTGGCCGAGCACGTCGTGCTCGTCGACTACTCGGTAAACAACCTCGAGCACGCGAGCGAGATGTTCGGCTGGGACGTGCTCGCCGAACGGCTGCATCTGGTGCGTGCGGACGTGCACGCGCTGCCATTTCACGACAGCGCGTTCGCGCACGCTGTGGCGGTGCGGCTGCTGCATCACCTACCCGACGCCGACGTCGCGCTGGGCGAGATGCTGCGCACCGTTCGCGGGCAAGCCGTGCTGGACGTGCCGATCAAGCATCACGTGCTGGCGCGGGCCCGGGCGGCGCTCGGCGGGACGGCCGTCGACCTGCGCGGCCCCACCCCGCAGGTCAACGGGCACAGTGAATACCCGTTCCACGCGTTCCAGTTGCGCGCGATTCGCCAGCGCATCGCCGAACTGGGCTGGCGGTGCGTGAGCACGACCAGCGTGAACAACTTCCGCCGCTGGGACCAGGTGGTTCCGCCCGCGATCACTTACCTGCTCAATCCGACGGTGCACGCGCTGGATCTGCTCACCCAACGCGCCGGGCGCGGCTGGTGGGGACCCAACCAGTTCCTGCACGCCACACGCCCGGCAGCCGCCCCGGACAGCACTGCCGGCGGTGGGCTAGCCGAACGCATGCGCTGCCCGTCATGTCATAGCGAGCTGGACTGGGCCGCCGACCACGCCAGCTGCACCAGCTGCCGGCTGCGCTATCCCCGCAACGGCGCGTACTGGGACTTCACGCTGCCGACCGCCCGAGAAAGACGGTCACCGCCGAAGCCGGGCACGGACCCGGCGGCGCCATTGAAAGGTGGCGGCTAGCGCCAGCAGCAGTATTGCGGTGATCAGCGTCTCGGTCGCCGACCCGAGCCAGGCCACCACGGCAACCACACCCACAGCGGCCAGCAGGACGACGACAAGCCAACCCGTGGCCGTCGAAGCAGGCTGACGCGCGGGAGCGTCCGTCCTCGCCCGCGGATCCGACAGCGTGCGCGGGGCCGCTCGGGCCTCACCGACCTGCGACAGGCTGCTGGTGGGCGGCGCGGCGGCGCGTGGGCGTCGCGCGTGGTCGTCAGCGAGGTGGTGTTCCAGCTCGCTGCTCGAGGTGAACCGCAGCGCGCACTGGGGGCATTGGCGTACCGCCATTCCGGTCATCGCACGAGGCTCCTTTCCGGTGTGGACAGCCACCGTGGACGGGTGGCTGTGCGGTCCAGCCTGGCCGGCGTCGCGGCGCGCCGCCTGGGCTCTGGCCGGCCGAGTTGACATGGCTGACTTTGCCCGTGCCCGGCAGTGTGCGGGCGGTGCTCTGCGTGCCGGGACGCCAGGCGCCGCTTTCCCAGGCCGACGTGGACGGCGGTGTGCCGGTCGATCGCGCCCGCGGGGTCAGTGCGTCGGCCAGGGTGCACGGCAGCCCTCGGGGTGTGCCGACTTGTTTTTCCGACCGTCGGCAAGGAGTTGGCGGAAGCTTCACCGGGTGACGCCCTCGGCAGGAACCGCCACCGCCGGGCATGGTCGAGATACAGCGGGTCACTCGCTGTACCCGCCGCCTCGAAGGAGGACCCCCGGATGCCAACCGCCAGCGCCCGCCATCTCCCACAAACCCGGACCGCAACGGCACGCCGCGATCCCATCGGCCACCGCCTCGCCCCCCGCCGCCGTGCACCGGGGCGGCCCGCCACCACCACCTGGTCGCCGCACCGGCCCGTCCTCACCGACACCGGCCGCGAACTCCTGCGCGAACGCGCCGAGCGCCTACGCCAGCTCACCGTGCCGGTCTTGCGCGCCGCGGTCGACCGGACCAACTGCGACGGACACACCGACGCCGCCTACGCGCGAGCCCGCGACGAACTGCACCAAGTCACTGCTGCCCTCACCGTCGCAGCGCTACTTCCCGCCACCAAGACCGTCCCGGACCAGGCCGAACTCGGTGACCTGGTCACCGTCGAGATCATCGATGCCCCGCCGCGGGGGTGCCCCTCGCCGGCGCCCGCCGGCCCCGCGGTGCAACGGTTCGTGCTGGTGCACCCGGCCGAAGCCGGCCTGGACCACCAGCGGCTGTCGGTCGCCTCCCCGCTCGGCTCGGCGATCTTCGGCCGTCGGGTCGGCAGCGTGGTCACCGTCGACGCCCCGGGCGGGCGCTACCGGGTCCACCTGCGTGCGGCTGGTCGCCCGGCCGCCGCCCGCGGCGGAGCGGGCCGATGACCGCGCTCGACGCCGCCACCCGGCCCGCCGACGACGCTGCGGCCGCGGTCGCAGCCCACCACAGGGCGCTGCTCACCGAACTCGACCAGCGCGTCGCCGCGCTCGCCGCCGCCATCGACGCCGGCGCGAGCTGGGAGCAGCCGCTGATCGAGCTGGCCGGTTTCCTCACCAGCCGAGTGCTCTGGTACACCGCGAGCGAGGAGCGTCTCCTCCGCCCGATCACCGCCCACACGCCCGAGCATCGACCACTGCTGGACTCGCTGCGGGCCAGTCATCACACCGCCACGGAACTGACCGAAACGCTGATAAACACCCAGGACCCGCGCGAGGCCATGACCGCCGCGGACCGGCTACGCCCTGTCCTGCACCGCCACATCGCCCTGGTAAACCGGCTGCTGCCCACACTGAACCGGCTGCCGGAGGCCGACGTTCCAGCGCTGGTCGACCAGCTGTGCGAATGATTCCGCAGATGAGCGCCCCTTCGGTGCCGGGTGATCACTACCGGGTCGTAGATGAGCGCCCCTTCGGTGCCGGGTGATCACTACCGGGTCGTGGACGCTACGTTGAGGCCTGGGGTGGGGGGTCAGCCTGGAGCGGACGGAGGTTGGGCGATGGCGGACGACGGGAGCTACCCGTTCAGCGACACTGCCGATTTCGAGGACGTCGAGCGCGGGTTCGTGGCGGCACTGGAGCCGGGGGTCGTGCGCAATCGGGCGGGTGAGGTTGTCTGGGACGGCGATTCGTACTCGTTCCTGACCGGCGAGGCGCCGGACTCGGTGCACCCGAGCCTGTGGCGGCAGTCCACGCTCATTGCCAGGCAGGGCTTGTTCGAGGTCACGGACGGGATCTACCAGGCTCGCGGGCTGGACCTGTCGAACATCTCCTTTGTGGAGGGCGACACGGGCGTCATCGTGATCGACCCGCTGATCTCGGTGGAGACCGCGGCGGCGGCGCTCGGGCTGTATCGGGCGCATCGTGGGGACCGCCCGGTGGTCGGCGTCATATACACGCACAGTCACGTAGACCATTTCGGCGGTGTCAAGGGCGTGCTTTCCCAGGCCGACGTGGACGGCGGCGTGCCGGTGATCGCGCCGGTGGGGTTCCTCGAGCCGGCGATCGCGGAGAACGTCTACGCGGGCACCGCGATGGGCCGCCGGGCCGGGTACATGTACGGCGCGGCGCTGCCGCGTGATGCCCGCGGTGGGGTCGGTGCCGGGCTGGGGCAGACTACCTCGACCGGCACGGTGAGCCTGATCGTCCCGACCGTCGACATCACCCACACCGGGCAGGAGTTGACCGTCGACGGCGTGCGGATGGTCTTCCAGCTGGCGCCGGGCACCGAGGCGCCGGCGGAGATGCACTTTCACTTCCCCGACCGGCGGGCGCTGTGCATCGCCGAGAATGCGACGCACACGCTGCACAACATCCTCACCATCCGTGGGGCGGTCGTGCGTGATCCACATGCCTGGGCGAGGTATTTGAGCGAGGCGATCGAACGCTTCGGCGCCGACACCGACGTCGTATTCGCCTCGCACCACTGGCCGACGTGGGGCAACGAGCGGGTCATCGAGTTCCTCGGACTTCAGCGCGACCTGTACGGCTACCTGCACGACCAGACCTTGCGCCTGCTGAATCAGGGCTACACCGGCAGCGAGATCGCCGAAGCGTTCGAATTGCCACCGGCGCTGGAGAAGGTCTGGCACGCGCACGGCTACTACGGGTCGGTCAGCCACAACGTCAAGGCGATCTACCAGCGCTACCTCGGCTGGTACGACGGCAACCCGGCCCGGCTGTGGGCGCACCCGCCGATCGAGGCGGCCAAGCGTTACGTCGCCTTCATGGGCGGGGCTGACGCGGTCGTCGAGAAGGCACGAGCGAGCGTCGACGAGGGTGACCTGCGTTGGGCCGCGCAGGTCCTCGACCACGTGGTGTTCGCCGAACCCAGCCACGCCGCTGGGCGTGCGCTGCTCGCGGACGTGCTGGAACAGCTCGGCTTCGGCAGCGAGAACGGCACCTGGCGCAGCGCCTACCTGTCCGGGGCGATGGAGCTGCGCGGCGGCAACTTCGGCACCCCGACCGCCACCGCATCGGCCGACGTGCTCAGCCAACTCACCCCCGAACTGTTCCTCGACGCGGTCGCTATCCAGGTCAACGGGCCCGCCGCGTGGGACCTCGACCTGGCCATCCGCTGGGTGTTCGGCGACCACGGCCCCACCTACCGGACGACCCTGCGAAACGGCGTGTTCAGCTACATCCCCGACGGCTCGGGCGACGTGGCACTCACCGTCACCGTTCCCCGCGCCGCCCTCGGCGCCCTCGCCGCAGGCGACATCAAAGCCGCCACCGAGGCGGGCCTCACCCTCGACGGAGACACCGACGCACTCCACCAGCTCTTCGAAGCGCTCCAGCCCGGCGACCCTGCCTTCAACATCGTCGAACCCTGACCACCCGGCCGGACCCGGCTACCTGGTCGGTGCTGGAGTACGCCTGCCCCCTGCGCGACGTGTTGCTGATTCAGCGCGACCGGGCCGTGCTCGCGGCTGCGGCGGCGAGACGAGAGGATGACCGAGGTAGCTGCCCCAGAGCCACCCGAGTTGCCAACGAACCGGAGGACACCGCATGGCCGACATCATCGGGTTGATCTACGAGGACCACGACTGGCTCCGTCGCCACTTCTTCTACCTCGACGACGCCCGCACCACGGACGAGTTACGCGCGATCTGGGAACCGCTCGCGACCCGGCTCGACACGCACGCCGCGGCCGAGGAGGAGGTCTTCTACCCCGTGCTGCTGAACAAGGGCGACGCCGGCGACCCGCAGGACGAAACGGAGGACGCGATCCAGGACCACAACGCGATCCGCGACGCGGTCCGCGAGGCGGAGCAGCACGAGGTCGGCAGCGATGCGTGGTTCGCGGCGGTCGGCAAGGCGCGCACCGAGAACGGCGAGCACCTCGACGAAGAGGAACGCGAGGCGCTGCCGGATTTCGTCAAGAGCACCACCGCCGAGATCCGACACGAGCTCGCGATGAAGTGGCTGCAGTTCTACCACCGCCACCCCGCCGGCAAGAGGGTGGACACCTCGGACAAGGACGCCGAGCGCTACATCGAGGAGCACTCCGACCAGGAGCCCTAAACGGTCACAGCTTCCAGCGCCGCGCGCACCCCGCCTTCTGCGAACGCGGCCCGTTGCAGTTGCGCGCCGGTACCGCGCTCGCGGATCCGGTGCAGGCCCTCGGTAACGGCGCCGCGATCGCCGAAGCGGTCCAGCGCGGCGCCGACGTGATCGAGCAGCGCGTCCACCGCGTCCCACGGCGGACGCAGCACAGGCTCGCGCCCGGACAGGTCGGCCAGCTCCCCTGACATGCCGAACCGTGCGGCGCGCCAAGCGGCGCCGCGCAGCAGCTCGGGTCGCGGCGTCGACACGTTGTTCCCGGCTTGCCGAGCCGCGGTCTCGACCAACGCGCGGCACAGCGCCGCGATCACAACCGCGTCCTGCACCCGCGGACACACGTCGCACACCCGGACCTCGACCGTCGGGTAGCGGCCGGACAGCCGCGCATCGAAGTAGATCATCCCCTCGTCGCGAGCGGCGCCGATCCCGACCAGCTCGCGCACCAACGACCGGTAGCTCGCCTCGTCACCGAACGGGCCGGTCGGTCCGGCCGTCGGCCACTGACCCCACAGCACGGTGCGGTAGCTCGCGTACCCGGTGTCCCGCCGGCCGAACAGCGGCGAGTTCGAGCTCAGCGCGATGAGCACCGCCAGCCAGGGCCGGATCCGGTCGATCACCGCGACGCCCTCGGCCGGTGAGTCGATCGAGACGTGCACGTGCATGCCGCAGGTCAGCTGCTCTCGAGCGAGCAAGCCGAACTGCTCGTTCATGCGCCGGTACCGCTCGTCGTCGGTGGTGCTCGGACGGTCGGCCAGCGGGCTGCTCGCCGACGCGATCAGCCGGGTGCCTTCCGAGCGGGCAGCCGACGCCAACTGCGAACGCAAGCGCTGCAGCTCGGCCTGCAGCTCCGAAAGCCGGTGCCTGGGTGGTGAGCCAAGCTCGGTCTGCGCGGACTTGAATTCGTGCGCGAACTGGCCCGGCGAATCGGTTTCATCGGCGCGCCCGACGACCTGCTCACCCTGGGCCGACAGCTCCGGTCGCCGGCCGCGGACGAGCAGGAACTCCTCCTCGACGCCGACGCTGCGCGCGTCCCTGCTCGACACGAGCCAGGGCTTACCCAGCGACGGCAGCCGCTAACGGCCGGTACTCCAGCCATGGTGGCGGGTGTTGGGATCGAACGAACGTAGGCCGAGTCGACGGCCTTACAGACCGCTATCCTTCGGCGCGATGAGCCCCGAAACTGCTGGGCTACAGGCGCCCGGTGAGCGACGGGACGATCTTGTGTCCCGCGTATCTCCCGTGGATTCCAGCTCGCGGGTAGCCACAGCCCCGGTGGCGGGCGAGCGTGGCGGGTGACGGAAAGGACGGCGGTAATGGATATGACAGGCCGCGGCGACGGCGCAAGCCCGGTCGAGGACGCCTGGCTGGATCGGGTGGCGCAGGCCGCCGCCGCCGAGGCGGGGGTGCCGGCCGCGCTGCTCGGGGAGTACCTGGGCATGCTCGCGGACGCGGCGCTGACCGGGCGGCGGCCGGATCGTCGCGAGCTGACCGCGGTACGCCACCTCGGTCGGCAGGCGGCCGAGCAGGGAGTCGCCGCGGGCCGGGTCGTCGACTTGTACCTGTCGGCGGCCTGGCGGCTGTGGCACGACATCCCGATCCAGGTGCGCAACCGCAACCGAGACGCGGTCTCCGCCGCCGCGGAGGCGGTGCTGCGGGTCGTCGACGACGCGGTCGCCATCCTGGTCGAGGCGTACCAGGCTGAGCGCCGCCATCAGGTCCGCCGCGAGGAGGCGGCGCGCCGGCAGTTCATCGACGACCTGCTGCGCGGAGACACCGACGTGGCCCGGATGGTGCAGCGGGCCGAACCGTTCGGCCTGGACCTGGGTCGCCCGCACCAGGTCATGCTGGCCGCGCCCGGCCGCTGGCTGGCCGACGCGGACACGGTCGCAGCCCGCCTCGAACATGCCGTGGTTGACCGGTTCGGCGACCGGGACGTCCTGGTCGCCGACAAGAACGGCCAGATCGTGATCGTGGTGCCGGACGAGACGGCACGGGCTGGCGGCGCGCAGACCGGCGTTGCGCCGGCCAGTCAGGGCGAGGTCGGCGGGCTGCTGCAGGCCGCGCTGCGGCGCACCCGCGCCGGGGTCGACTGGCGGGTGGCGACCGGCCGCGGCTACCCGGGCGCGTACGGGATCGCCCGCTCCTACGAAGAGGCCCGCGAGGCGCTGACGTTAGCCGAGCGGCTACGCCTGGACGCCGCCGTCGTGCATGCCCGTGATCTGCTTGTGTACCGGGTGCTGGGCCGGGACCGGGAAGCCATCATGGATCTCGTGCAGGCCGTGCTTGGCCCGCTCACCCGGGCCCGCGGCGGCCCAGGACCGCTGCTGGAAACGCTGCGCGTCTACTTCGAGACCGGCGAGGTAGCCACCGAGACCGCGCGGCGGATTCACCTGTCGGTGCGCACTGTCACCTACCGGCTCGCGAAGATCGCCGCGCTGACCGGACACGACCCGGGCGATCCCGCGGACGGGTTCACCCTGCACGCGGCGGTGCTCGGCGCCCGGCTGCTGAGCTGGCCCGAGCACGACCTCTCTCTCACCGACTGACCCGGCCAGCACCGCCCGGCGGCGGCGACCGCGGGCTCGCGCCGGCGGTGCCAGAGTCGTCCCGTACGAGAAGGCGTCACCTTTGCGTGCATCTGCTGGCCGCTCATCGGGACCGTCACGCGAGGCCTTGACATGCTGTAGGTCCCGGATTTCAGGGGCCTTCAGCGACTTGTGGCGGGTGTTGGGTTCGAACCAACGTAGGCTGAGCCGACGGTTTTACAGACCGCTCCCTTTGACCACTCGGGCAACCCGCCTGTGCATCCCGGCTGCCGCTGGACGACCAGGATACCGGCGCCAGAGCCTACCCGACGTTCGCGGCGGCCTCCTGCCCCGGCTGTGCCTCAGTCCCGCAGATGCTCGGCGCCGTACACCGCGGCCTGGGTGCGCCGCTGCATGCCGAGCTTGCCGAGCAGCGCGGAGACGTAGTTCTTGACGGTCTTCTCGGCGAGATAGAGGCGTTCGCCGATCTGCCGGTTGGTGAGCCCATCCGCGATCAGGCCGAGGATCTCCCGCTCCCGCTCGGTGAGGCTGGCGAGCCGGGAGTCGGACGGCGTGCCGTCGCGCAGACGCATCAGCAGCCGCTCGGTCACCGCGGGGTCCAGCAGCGACTTACCGGCCGCTACCTGCCGGATGGAGTCCACCAGCGAGCTGCCGCGGATCTGCTTGAGCAGGTAGCCGGACGCGCCGGCCATCACCGCGGCGAGGACCGCGTCCTGGTCGTCGTAGGAGGTGAGGATCAGGCAGCGCACCTGCGGCAGCGCGGAGCGGATGTCGCGGCAGACGTCGATGCCGCTCCCGTCCGGCAGCCGAGCGTCGAGCACCGCCACGTCCGGCCGCACGGCTGGAATGCGGCGCAGCGCCTCGGCGGCGGTGCCCGCCTCGCCGACGACGGTGACGTCGGTCTCGGTGTCGAGGAGGTCCGCGATGCCACGGCGGACGATCTCGTGATCGTCGAGCAAGAAGACCCGCACCAGACGGTCCGGCGCGGCGGTCAGGTTAGTGGGATCGTCCATCGCAGTCGGGTTCCTTCTCCATCGGGGACGGCGGTGAGGCTCTCACCGGACGCTGTGCCAACGGTGAACGACCCCCCGTTGCGCTCGGCTCGCTGAGCGAGGTTGGCCAGGCCGCTGCGCCGGGTGGGCTGCCCCACCCCGACGCCGTCGTCGACGACCTGCAACGACAGCGCGCCCGCGTCTGCGGTCACCTCGATCTCGACACGAGTCGCGCGGGCATGGCGGGCAACGTTGGTGAGCGCCTCACGGGTCACGGCCAGTAGGTCGTCGACGACGCGGTCCGGGACGACGACGTCGATCGGCCCGGTGAAGCGCACGTGCGGCTCGAAGCCGAGCAGCGGGTTCACCTCGCCGACCACGTCGAGCAGCCGGCTGCGCACGCTGCCTGTCGACGGCGCCAGCGAACCGCGCAGCTGGAAGATCGAGGTGCGGATCTGGCGGATGGTCTCGTCGATGTCGTCGACGACGCGGCTCAGCCGTGCCGCCTGCTCGGTCGAGCCAGCCGCCGCGGCGACACTCTGCACCGACAGCCCAGCGGCGAACAGCCGCTGGATCACGTGATCGTGCAGATCGCGGGCGATCCGGTCGCGGTCTTCCAGCAACAGCATCCGCTGCTGGTGCTCGCGGGCGTCGGCAAGTTCCAGCGCGACGGTGGCGTGGTTGGCGAACGTGGTGGCCATGTCCAACTCGGCGTTGTCGAACCGGTGACGTCCGGCCAGCCGACCGATCACCAGCGCACCGCGCAGCCGGCTCGTGCCGACCAGCGGCAGGACCATCACCGGACCGACCGCGACGGCCCGGCTCAGATGCACCTCATGGCTGCTGTTCGCGACATCGCCGACCAGGACGGGCTGCGCGGTGTCGAAGGCCAACCGGGCCAGCGTGTTCTCGATCGGGAAGCTCAGCCCGGTGAGCTCGTCCGCACCCTCACCGGAGGCCACCTCGACCATCAGCCGCTTCCCGTCCGACGTGGGGAGCACCACCGTCGCCACGTCGGCGTCAGCGATCTGACGCACCTTGCGGGCGATCAGGCGCAGCGGCTCCTCCCCCGCCGCCGACAGCAGCTGCTGGGTGATCTCCGCCGAGGCAGACAGCCACGCCTGGCGGCGCTGTGCCTGCTCGTAGAGGCGGGCGTTCTCCACCGCAATACCTGCGGTTGCGGCGAGCGCGGTGACCAGCTCCTCGTCCTCGGCGGTGAACTCGCCCGCCGCGGGCTCGGAAAGGTACAGGTTGCCGAACACCTCCTCGCGCACCCGCACCGGCACGCCGAGGAACCCGCGCATCGGCGGATGGTGTTCGGGCAGGCCGACCGAGCGCGGGTCGTCGGCCAGCTCCCGCAACCGGATCGGGCGCGGATCGTCGATGAGAGCGCCGAGAAGTCCCTTCCCTTCCGGCCAGTGGCCGATGCGGGCCACCGTCTCGTCGTCCATGCCGACCTGGACGAACTCCGCCAACCCGCCGCCCGGGGCCAGCACTCCCAGCGCGCCGTACCGCGCGTTCACCAGCTCGCAGGCCGCCGCCACGATGCGGCGCAACACCAGCGGCAGGGCCAGGTCGGCGATGACCGAGCTGTTGGCGGTGAGCAGTGCCCGCAGCCGTCCCTGCGCCGCGAGCACGTCCTGCGCCCGGTCGATGAGCTGGCCGAGCAGTTGGTCGAGCTCCAGCCGGGGCGCGTCGGGAAACCGCAACGCGGCCGGCGTCTGCTCGCGGTCGTCACCCTGCTCGGCCATCATCGCCAAACCGTAGTCGTGTCCGCCGGCCGCTACTCGGCGTCGCTGAGCATGTCCACCAGCCGCCGGCGCCGGACCCGTTCGGTCGCCGGGGCCCGGCCCACCCGAAGCAGCACGTGCGGATGCATCGCCAGGTCCAGCTTCTCGCGCAACAGCTGGTGAGTGCGAGCCACCTCGATCACCTGGGTCAGCGGGCTGGCCGCGTACCCGTGCCGGGTGATCTCCAGCAGCACTCGCTCCAGCGCTTCGCCGGCCCGAAGCCACGCCGGCCGGTCGTTGGCCGCGGCACCGAGAAGCAGCAGGCACTGGTCCTTGGTGGAATGGGTCGCCGTCGGTAGCCACCCCGACCCGCGGGTGTCGAAGTCGCGGATCGGCACCTCGTCGCCGGAGCCGGCGTCCACGTGCGGCACGGCCATCGCCGGCACGCCGTCGGAGCTGCGCGGGTCGTCCGTCGTCCACGCGCGAAGCTCCGCTCGGTAGGCAGGATCGGCGTTCTCGATCCGATCGGCCTGCTGGCTCAGTCGGGCGACGGCGAGCCGGTGCTCCGCGCGGGTGACCGGGACCAGCTCGGCACCCTCCGCGTCGGCTGCAGCGACCAGCACATCCACCAGCTCGGCCGGGACGTGCTCATCGCTGAAAGCCCGCCGGTTGGTCTGGCGCAGCTCGATCACCCAGTCCAGGTGACCGATCGGCAACCGGTCGCGGCGATCGTCGGGCAGGGCCAGCCGGGCCAGCAGATCCGGATCGGCCCGGTCAGGGAAGCGCACGACGTCCGCGTCGTAGCCGTCCGCTGCCAGGGACACCCGCGCGTTGAACAGTGCGCACCCGCAGCTGAGCAGCAGCTGCCGGCCGAGCGGGTCGAGCACACGCAGCTGCCGGGTGCGGTCGGCGTGGACCTCCAACGCCGAGCCGGTGAGCGTGAACCGCCATGGCTGGGTGTTGTGGATCGACGGCGCCAGGGTGGCTCGAATCGCGGCGCGGCGCAGCGTGCTTGTCGTGTTCGGGTTCAACACGGAGGTCATCTCTTGTCTCCAGATCCGGCGTCGCGTTAGCGCGCTTGGACGAGTGCAACGGATGTCGACACCGACACTGGTCCGCCCCGGAGTACCGGCGGTAGTGACCAACGGCCTGAGTGCGGGTCGACCAAAGTCAATCGCACGGCGGCTCAGCGCAACCGTGCAGCGAGCAGGTGGAACCGGAAGAACTCCTCACTCGCGCAGCCGTCCGGGCAGCGCCACCAGCCGGCCCGCCCGCTGCCGGGAACGGTGATCCCGTCCGCGGTCAGCTCCTCGGCACCGAACTCCGCTGTGAACACGTGCTCGCGAAACGGCGCCCCGTCGGGATTCCCCCAGCGCGGCAGCTCGACGCGCCGCAGCCGCCCGTGCGGTGAGACGGTGACGGTGACCGGATGGGTCCACTGCCCGGCCGGAACGTGGGCCACCGCGCGCTCGTCGTCCAGCGGTGCCCATCGCACGTCCTCGGCGAGGAGTGCTGCGGGGCTGAACACGAGCTCGCCGGCGAGCCGGCCGGCCGCGCTGCGGGTCACATCAGCGCCGTCCGCGTGGATCAGCGGCGCCCGGCCGAACAGCCGCCAGCGCATCGAGCCGGCGGCGTCGGTGAACCGATCGAAGCCGCGCACCGGCACCGGGCCGACGCGGGTCCGCGCCGCCCACACGAACCCTTCGCTGGTCAGCAGCCAGGCGGCGGCGAACCGCCGCCAGCGCCGGCCCAGCCGGATCGCGCCGCGCTGCGCGAACCACGCCGCACTCGGTCTGCGCGCCCCGGCGGTGATCGCGTGCTCGAGCCAGCGCCGCGCCGGCCCCGGCAGGTCGGCCAGCGGCCGGCGGTCGAGCGCGCCGTGGTCAGGCCCGGCCGACTGCGCGCGCCACCACGCGGCGACCGCCGGGTCCAGACCGGCCGGCGGCGCGTCGATGTCGGCCACGGCGCTAGGTGGGCCGCTCGTCGAGCACCTCCTCGACGTGCCGGCGCAGCGTGGCCGGGGTCGGCTCACCGCGGCCGACCCGGATCAGCACATGCGGCCACATGGACAGGCGCAGCTCGCGGCGCAACCCGGCGCGCACCGCCGCAATCTCGGTCGGCTGGGTGAACAGGCTCGCCACGTACCCGGCGGCGGTCAGCTCTAGCCACACCCGCTCCAGCGCCTGACCGCCGGCCAGCCAGGATCGCGGCTCGTCGCGCTCGGTGCCCAGCAGCAGCAGGCACTGCGCCGCACTGGAGCGGGTCTGCGCCGGCAGCCAGCCGGCGCCCTGTACGTCGAAGTCGCGGATCGGCACGTCATCGCCCGCGGTGCCGTCGACATGTGGGACCACCGCCGCGCGCACCCCGTCGCGGCGGGCGGGGTCGCTGGTCGTCCACGCCCGCAACTCCGCCCGATAGGCCGGGTCGGCGACCAGCAGCCCGTCCGCGCGCTGGGTCAACCGGGACAGCGTCTGCCGGTCGTCCGGCGCGGTGACCGCATGCAGCACCGCACGCTCCGCCGCGGCCGCGTCCACCAGGGACGCGACCAGCTCCTGCGGCACCGGATCCTCGGCGAAACGCCGACGGTTGGTCTGTCGTCGCGGCACCGCGGCGGCCAGCGCGGCCAGCCGCGGATCGCCCTGCCCGCCGTCCTCGGCGACCTCGAGCCGGGCGGCCACGGCAGCATCCGCGGCGTCCGGCAACAGGGCCACGGCGACCCGGTACCCCGACGCCGCCAGCGACACCCGGGCGTTGAACAGCGCGCAGCCCAGGCTGACGTGCAGCTGCCGGCCGGTCGGATCGAGCACCGCCAGCTGGCGGCTCGGGTCGGCCCGCAGCTCCAACCGGCGCTCGCCGACCACGAACCGCCACGGCTGAGTGTTATGAATCGACGGAGCCAGCGTCGCGGCCTGCACCGCACTGCGCAGCGCCGGCCCAAGTGACGTCACGGTGCCCATACCCGAAGTCCACCCCGCCAGGCCGCCGCCGCGCCAGGACCGAAAGTCCCGACCTATTCGACGGTCCGCTACCGTCGGGGCGGCAACTCGATCCGGGAGGTGACAGCGCAGATGGCCGACTCGTCCTTCGACGTGGTGAGCAAGATCGACCGTCAGGAGGTCGACAACGCCCTCAACCAGGCCGCCAAGGAACTCGCACAACGCTTCGACTTCCGTGGCACGAACGCGTCCGTGGCGTGGTCCGGCGAGCTCGGCGTGACGATCAAGGCCGACACCGAGGACCGTGCGAAGGCCGCGCTAGACGTGTTCAAGGAGAAGCTGGTCAAGCGGCAGATCTCGCTGAAGGCGCTCGACGCCGGTGAGCCGCGCGCGTCCGGCAAGCAGTACCTGATCGCCTGCTCGCTGCGGCAGGGCATCGACGCCGACCATGCGAAGAAGATCGGCAAGCTGATCCGCGACGAGGGACCGAAGGGCGTGCAGGCGCAGATCCAGGGCGACCAGCTGCGGGTCAGCGGCAAGAAGAGGGACGACCTACAAGCGGTGCAGTCGTTGCTGCGCGGCGCCGACCTGGACGTGGCCCTGCAGTTCGTCAACTACCGATGAAAGGCATCATCCTGGCCGGCGGCGCCGGCACCCGGCTGCATCCGATCACCCGTGCCGTGAGCAAGCAGCTGCTGCCCGTGTACGACAAGCCGATGATCTACTACCCGCTGTCGACGCTGATGCTCGCCGGCATCCGCGACATCCTGGTGATCACCACGCCGCATGACCAAGACCAGTTCGTGCGGTTGCTCGGCGACGGCGCTGAGCTCGGGATCAACCTGAGCTACGCGGTGCAGCCGGAGCCGAACGGGCTGGCGGAGGCGTTCCGCATCGGCGCCGAGCACATCGGTGGGGACGCCGCGGCGCTGGTGCTCGGCGACAACATCTTCCACGGCCCGGGGCTCGGCACCCGGCTCACCGATGCCGCGTCTCTAGAGACCGGGTGCCTGCTCTTCGGGTACCCGGTGCGCGACCCGGAGCGGTACGGGGTCGCCGAGGTCGGCCCGGACGGCGTGCTGCTCTCCATCGAGGAGAAGCCGGCCCATCCGCGGTCCAACCTCGCCGTCACCGGGTTGTACTTCTACGACCGCGACGTCGTCGAGTTCGCCCGCGACCTAGTGCCGTCCCCCCGAGGCGAGCTCGAGATCACCGACCTGAACAACATCTACGTCAAGAACGGCAGCGCGCGGCTGGTCAACCTGGGCCGCGGCACCGCCTGGCTCGACACCGGCACCCACGACTCGCTGCTCGAGGCCGGCCAGTTCGTCCAGGTGCTCGAGCACCGGCAGGGTGTCCGGATCGCCTGCCTGGAGGAGACCGCATTGACGGCCGGGTTCATCGATGCCGCCCAGGCATACCGGCTGGGCGAGGCGCTCGGGAAGTCCAGCTACGGCCAGTACGTCATGGAGGTCGCCCACGCCCACGGCGCCTGACCCGCTTTTGGCAGATTGGGGCCGTATAGGCTCCCAATCTGCCAAAAGCGTCAGCGCCAGTAACGCGGGTCCTGCTGCGCCATGGCTTCCAGCCGCTGGATGCGACGCGGCATCGGCGGGTGGGTGGAGAAGAGGTTTCCCACGCCCTGCCCGCGGAACGGGTTGGCGATCATCAAGTGACTCGTGCTCACCAGGCCGGGTTGCTGCGGCAGCGGCGCCCGTTGGGTGCCGACCTCCAGCTTGCGCAGCGCGCTCGCCAGCGCCAGCGGGTCATTGGAGAGCTCCGCGCCCGACTCGTCGGCCTGGTACTCGCGAGAACGACTGATCGCCAGCTGGATGAGGCCCGCGGCCAGCGGGCCGAGGATGAGCATGAGCAGCTCGGCGAAGGGGTTACGGTCGCGATCGTTGCCGCCGCCGAAGAAGATCGCGAAGTTCGCCACATAGGTGATGCCGGCGGCGATGGTGGCCGCCACCGAGGAGATCAGGATGTCGCGGTTGTAGACGTGGCTGAGCTCGTGGCCCAGCACGGCGCGCATCTCACGCCGGTCGAGGATCTGCAAGATCCCCTCGGTGGCGCAGACCGCGGCGTGCCGCGGGCTGCGCCCGGTGGCGAACGCGTTGGGCTGGATGGCCGGCGAGACGTACAGCCGCGGCATCGGCTGGCGGGCGGCGGTGGCCAGCTCGCGGACGATCGCGTACATCTGCGGCTGCTCGGCCTCGCTCACCGGCCGGGCCCGCATGGATGTCAGCGCGATCCGGTCGGAGAAGAAGTAGGTCCCCGCATTGATCGCGACTGCCACGATGATCGCGATCGTCATCCCCTCGACGCCGAAGAAGATCCGTCCCAGGAAGATCAGCAGCGCGGCGAGGGCTCCCATGAGCACCGCCGTCTTCAACCCGTTGGCTGTACCGTGCACGTCCTGGCAACGTGCGACGCGGTATCAGCCGTTCCCACGGCGGCTGGTTGACTCGGACACATGCCCGCCATCGATCAGCTGCTCGAGGCCAACGCCGGCTACGCCCGTGACTTCCCCGCCGGCTTGTCGCAACGCCCCCGGCTCGGCCTCGCGGTGGTTGCCTGCATGGACGCGCGGCTCGACCTCTCGCGCGCGCTCGGTCTGACCGCCGGGGACGCGCACCTGATCCGCAACGCCGGCGGACAGATCACCGACGACGTGCTGCGCTCGCTCGCGATCAGCCAGCGCAGCCTGGGCACGCGCGAGGTGATGCTCGTCAAGCACACCGACTGCGGGCTGCTCCGCTTCAACGACGACGCGTTCCGCGCCGAGCTGACCGCCGAATCCGGCGTCGCGCCGTCGTGGCGGGTGCCCGGGTTCACCGACCTGGCCGCGGACGTCCGCGCCGGCGAACGACGGGTTCGCGAGTGCCCGTGGCTGCCCTGCCACGACCAGGTCCGCGGGTTCGTCTTCGACGTGCAGACCGGCCGGCTCGACGAGATCGCCTAGGCCGCCCAGCGGAACGAGCTCATCAGCGCCTGGATGCGACCCGTCAGCTCAGCATCAAGATCGCCGTCCACGTGGAACTCGGCCACCAGCGCCAGGCGCCCGTCCGGCGACGGCACCAGGTAGCGCACCGCTCCGGCACCGTCGAGCAGCTCCGCGGCGACGCCGCCCACCGGCCCGGGCAGGGTCGGTGGCGTCTCGCCGTCCAGCAGACCGACGGTGAGCACGGCGCTGGCGCACCGGAACTCGTCGCCGCCGAAGACCGCCGTGCTCAACACCGCCAGCAGCGGAGCACCGGCCAGCTCGTCGGAAAGCCCGGCGTCCTGCGGCGTGACGACCAGCCAGTCCCGGCAGTCCAGCTCGAAGGCCGGCAGGACAGCATCCCCCTGCATGGCCCCTCCTCGACATTTTCGCCGGCCTGCGATTCTGTCATCGCCGTTAGCCGGCTTACAGATTCATACCCGCCGCACAAGGCGTGATCACCGCTGGCGGCGAATTCCCGGCACAATCCCGAACGATCCGGGCAGCCGAGACGACCCGCGCAATCTCCCGCACTACGGCCCGCTCGCTCGGCACGGGAACGGCCTCGAATACCAGGAGCAGCGTCGCGCCGGCGCAGGCGAGCAGGTAGGTGACGAGGACGGTCGGCAGCGGATGCTGCGCGGTTGCCGGCTCGCGGCGCACGATCGCCAGGAGCGGCACGCCGTCCAGGTCGGCCTGGGCCACCGACTCACCCTGCGCGTCCAGCAGCGCGCGCAGATCGTCCGGCCCGACCGGCAGCGGTGCGCGCACCAGCAGCACACCGAGGATCGCCGGGCTGCCCGGACCCTCGCGGTCGTCGGGGAGGCGTACGAGCAGATGTGGTGCTGTTCCGGTCGCCGCCAGCTGGCCGCCGACGCGGTGCGGGCGGTCCCACGCAAGCCGCACCCAGCCGTCCGGCAACTCGAACTCCACCCCGATCGGCGCACCGGCTTCGCTCATCCGGTCGCTGCCGCGGCGAGCTTGCGCAGGTACGGCACCGCGTCCTCGATCCGTTCACGGACGACGCCGCGCGGCAGTATGTCGTCCAGCGGTTTCCAGACGACCCGCAACGGGCTACGCCAGCTGTCCGCCCACCGGTCGGAGCTGTGGTCGTCGGCGGTGTTGGCGGCGGCGAGCCCGCCGAGCGCGGCGCCGGTGTCACGGTTGGTCCACAGTCCGGCCGCGTAGTCGGTGACGTGCGGCTGCTGCAGCGCCCCGAGCCGCAGCGTGCGCACGTCGTCCCAGCCGAGCACCGCGTCCTGCCAGGCGGTCCGATACGAGCCGCCGAGTTCCCTGGCGAGGGTCCGCGTGCCCGCCGCCGCGGCGGTGACGCTGTCGCTCGCTGCCGCAGCCGCCTGGTACCCGGCCCGAACGCCCTTGGCCGCCCCGGTCGCGGGAATGCAGCCCAGCGCGTCGGCCGCGAGATCCGCGGTGCTGAGGTTCTCGCCGTACCCGAGCGTGCGGTCGAGGTCCGCGCCGAAGGCCACCGCGGAGGTCGCGGTGGAGATGCCCAACAGCACGGCGGCAGCCGGTGGGCAGATGGCGAGGGACAGGATGCCCAGCACCGCGGTGATCGTCGAGATGTCGCCCATGACCGTCGAGGCGGTGTCGACGAACGCCTGCCAGCCGTGCGGGTTGTGCAGCCGGTCGTGGCTGTCGATGCGCCGAAGGCCGTGGACGCAGATGCTCACCGCGTCCACCCAGTCGTCGTAGCATTCGCCGAACCGCCGCGCGGCCGCGGCACACTCCTGCATCTGCGGCTGCACGGCCGGATGGGCCGCGCCTGCCGCGCTCTGGTAGCCGGCCAGCGCGTCGGCAACCCTGCTGCGCGCAACCGGCAGGTCCAGCTGGGCGCGGTCGAGTGCCGCCGCATACCGCCGCAGCAGCCGGGCGTAGCCGGCATAGCGCTCCGGCACGTCGTCGAGATGCGCTGCGGCCGGTTCCTTCGCCTTCTGCTTGAACGCGCTCGCAGCCTGGCCGGACCAGGTGGAGTCCAGGTCCGCGATGGTGCGCAGCTGGGCCAGCGCCGAGCGGAGGTCCTCGGCGGTGCGCGCCAGGGCGTCGGCCGTGGCGCGCAGCCGGGACGGGTCGCCGGTCGGCATGTCGATCGCCAGGCAGGATCGGGCCGCCTGCACCGGGTCAGCCGGCAGGTCGAGCCGATGCACACTCATCGGCTACGGCCCGGCACGGTCGCCGCCGCGCTGATCGTGGACTCGGCCCGGGCATAGGCGTCGGCGGCAGCGCTCGCCGCCCGCCCCACGTCGGTCAGGTAGCCGGTGATCTCGGCCCGCTTGCGCGACCAGTCGCGTTGCACGTCGAGCAGCGCGCTGCCGACGTGCGGGTCGCCTGCGGCGTCGGTGAAGTCATGGGTCGCGCTGCGGTTGAGCTGGTCGCCGAGCGCGGCGAGACGGGCGCCGAGCCTCGCGAGCTCGACCGGGTCGACCTGGATCATGGCTCCGCACGCTAGCCAGGTCCGCGGCGGCGGTGCGCGCAGTTATCCACAGGCTCGCCCGGTGAGGCATGCCACCGGCTTGCGGGGCCCCAGCCCCTTACGATGTACACATCGGGTTTTGCCGCGTCCGCGACCGAGCCGCAGCCGTCTCGGACACCGAGGACGCCGACGTGCCCGCGTCCGCTACGGCGCCAGGAGGCCGACCGCCCGCATGAAGAACGTCCAGCAGCTCGACCAGGTCGTCATCCGGATCGCCGGGGACTCCGGCGACGGGATGCAGCTGACCGGCGACCGGTTCACCCAGGAAACCGCGGCCTTCGGCAACGACCTGGCGACGTTCCCCAACTTCCCCGCCGAGATCCGCGCGCCGGCCGGGACGCTGCCCGGCGTCTCGTCGTTCCAGCTGCACTTCGCCGACCACGACATCCTCACCCCGGGCGACTGCCCGGACGTGCTGGTGGCGATGAATCCCGCCGCGCTGAAGGCGAACCTCGCCGACCTGCCCCAGCACGGGACCATCATCGTCGACACGCACGACTTCACCGAGCGCGCGCTGGCCCGGGTCGGCTGGAAGGCCAACCCGCTCGAGGACGGCTCGCTGGACGACTTCACCGTCCACGCGCTCGACCTGACCCAGCTGACGCTCGACGCGCTGGCCGACACCCCGCTGTCACGCAAGGACGCCGGCCGCAGCAAGAACATGTTCGCCCTCGGGCTGCTGTGCTGGATGTACTCGCGCCCGGTCGAGAGCACGCTGGAGTTCCTGCGCCGCAAGTTCGCCCGCCAACCCGACATCGCCGAGGCGAACATCACCGCGTTCAAGGCCGGCTGGAACTACGGCGAGACCACCGAGGCGTTCGCGGTCCACTACGAGGTGAAGCCCGCCGCGCTGCCCGCCGGCTTGTACCGGAACATCACCGGCAACCTCGCGCTCTCCTACGGACTGCTCGCGGCCGCCGAGCGGGCGAGGCTGCCGCTGTTCCTCGGCGCCTACCCGATCACGCCCGCCAGCGACATCCTGCACGAGATGAGCAAGCACAAGCGCTTCGGCGTGCGCACCTTCCAGGCCGAGGACGAGATCGCCGGCATCGGCGCGGCGCTGGGCGCGGCGTTCGGCGGGGCGCTGGCGGTGACCACGTCCTCCGGTCCGGGGATCGCGTTGAAAGGCGAGACGATCGGACTGGCGGTGGCGATCGAGCTGCCTCTGGTGGTGTGCGACATCCAGCGCGGCGGCCCGTCGACCGGACTGCCCACCAAGACCGAGCAGTCCGACCTGCTGCAGGCGGTGTTCGGCCGCAACGCCGAGGCGCCGGTGCCGGTGGTGGCCGCGCAGTCGCCGGGCGACTGCTTCTACACCGCGATCGAGGCCGCGCGGATCGCGCTGACCTACCGCACCCCGGTGTTCCTGCTCTCCGACGGGTACCTGGCCAACGGCTCGGAGCCGTGGCGCATCCCCGCCGTCGATGAGTTGCCAGACATCTTCGTGCCGTTCGCCACCGAGCCGAACGGGACTGGAGACGCAGCCGGGGCGTTCCTGCCGTTCCTGCGCGACCCGGAGACGCTGGCCCGGCCGTGGGCGGTGCCCGGCACACCGGGGCTCGAGCACCGCGTCGGAGGCATCGAGAAGGCCGACAAGACCGGCAACATCAGCTACGACCCGGACAACCACGACTTCATGGTCCGCACCCGGCAGGCGAAGATCGACGGCATTGCCCGGTCCATCCCGCCGCTGACGGTAGACGACCCCGACGGGGACGCGCGGGTGCTGGCGCTCGGGTGGGGATCGACGTACGGGCCGATCGGCGCGGCCTGCCGCCAGGTGCGCCGGCGGGGCTACCCGATCGCGCAGGTGCACCTGCGCCATCTCAACCCGTTCCCGCCGAACCTCGGCGAGATCCTCGCCCGCTACGAGCGGATCGTCATCCCGGAGATGAACCTGGGGCAGCTTGCCACGCTGATCCGCGCCCGGTTCCTCGTGGACACGATCAGCTACACCCAGGTCCGCGGGCTGCCGTTCAAGGCGGCCGAGCTGGCCGACATGCTGCAAGGAGTGATCGACAATGACTGACGTCGCAGGCTCGGGCTTGAAGGCGAAGGACTTCAAGACCGACCAGGAGGTCCGCTGGTGCCCCGGCTGCGGCGACTACGCCGTCCTCGCCGCGGTGCAGGGGTTCATGCCCGAACTGGGACTGCCTCGCGAGAAGATCGTGTTCATCTCCGGGATCGGCTGCTCGTCGCGGTTCCCGTACTACATGAACACCTACGGCATGCACTCGATCCACGGCCGCGCGCCGGCGATCGCCACCGGGCTGGCGTCGTCGCGTCCGGACCTGTCGGTGTGGGTGATCACCGGCGACGGCGACGCGCTGTCGATCGGCGGCAACCACCTCATCCACGCGCTGCGCCGCAACGTGAACCTCAAGATCCTGCTGTTCAACAACCGGATCTACGGGCTCACCAAGGGTCAGTACTCCCCGACGTCCGAACTCGGCAAGATCACCAAGTCTACCCCCTTCGGCTCGCTGGACCATCCGTTCAATCCGGTGTCGCTCGCGCTCGGCGCCGAGGCGTCGTTCGTGGCCCGGACGCTGGACTCCGATCGCAAGCACCTCACCTCGGTGTTGCGCGCGGCCGGCGACCACCGGGGCACCGCGCTGATCGAGGTCTACCAGAACTGCAACATCTTCAACGACGGCGCGTTCGACCTGCTCAAGCAGGCCGATACCCGCGACGACTGGACGATCCGCATGGAGCACGGCGCGCCGCTGCGCTTCGGCGCGGACGGGTCGAAGGCCGTGGTCCGCGGGACGGACGGCGCGCTCGCGATCGAGGATGGTGTGGCCGAGGACGACCCGCGGGTGGTCGTGCACGACGCGCACGCCGATGATTCGTCCTACGCGTTCGCGCTGTCGCGGCTGTCGTCCCGCGAGCGCCGGCTCGCGCCGATGGGCGTCTTCCGCGACGTGAGCCGCCCGGCCTACGACGCGATGATGACCGAGCAGCTCGATCGCGCCCGCGCCCAGGATCCCGGCGACGCCGCCGCGCTGCAGACCCTGCTGCGCGGCAGCGACACCTGGCAGGTCGGCTGAGCGCGGCCCGGGGAGCGCCGAGCCACTGGCTGTGAAATGGCCGGGGTATCGGGGGGGATGGTCGCCTAGCCTGGCACGGTGAGCTCGGTTCGCGAATCCGTCGATTCGCGAACCGGCTTTCTCTACGGCGTCATCGCCTACCTGCTGTGGGGCCTGTTCCCGCTGTACTGGCCGCTGCTCGAGCCGGCCAGCGCGATCGAGATTCTCGCGCACCGGATCGTGTGGTCGTTGGCGTTCGTGGTGCTGCTGCTGTGGCGCACGCATGGCTGGGGGTCCGTGCGCGCCGTGCTGGCCCAGCCGGAGAAGCGCACGCTGCTGGCCCTCGCTGCCGTGGTGATCACCGTCAACTGGGGCACCTACATCTGGGGCGTGAACACCGGCCACGTCGTCGAAACCTCGCTCGGCTACTTCATCAACCCGCTGCTCACCATCCTGATGGGCGTATTCCTGCTGCACGAACGGCTGCGCCGCACGCAGTGGGTGGCGGTCGGCATCGCCACCCTCGCCATCGTCGTGCTGACGATCGACTACGGCCGCCTGCCGTGGATCGCGCTGGTGCTCGCGACCTCGTTCGGCCTGTACGGCTACTTCAAGAAGCGTGCGTCCGTCGGCGCCGTCGAGTCGCTGGCCGTCGAGACCGGCACCGTCGCCCTGCCGGCGCTGGTGACGCTGGCCATCCTCGGCATGCAGGGCGACCTCGCGTTCGGCCGGCACGGCGCCGGCAACACGCTGCTGCTCGCCGCCAGCGGCGTGGTGACCGCGATCCCGCTGCTGTTCTTCGCCGGTGCGACCCGCCGGTTGCCGCTCTCGGTGATCGGCCTGCTGCAGTACCTCGCTCCGGTGTTGCAGTTCGCGGTGGGTGTCGGGATTGATCATGAGGCGATGCCGGCCGCCCGGTGGATGGGCTTCGCTCTGGTCTGGATCGCCCTGGTGATCCTCACCGTGGACGGCGTGCGCGCGGCCCGACGAGCTGCTGTTGATGTTGGACTTGTGGCTGATATTCGACCACTACCCCTAGATCAACACGAGAGACCATGTACCACGCGCCGGGGCAACTGAGCAAGCAGGCCTTCCGGCGCAGCCAGGCGTGACAGGATGGGCTGCATGGCGCACACCCCCGAACGATTGACGCTGCGTGCCACGACCGAGGCGATGCTGGACGGGTTCGCCGCGGAGGGTTGGACCGACGACGACATGCGTGCGCCGTCCGTCCTCCCCGACTGGACGCGCGGACACGTGCTGACGCACATCGCCCGCAACGCCGACGGCATCGTCCGCACGCTCGACGGTGCGCTGCGCGGGGAGCGGGTGGCGCGCTACCCGGACGGCCAGGCCGGCCGCAACGCCGACATCGAGGCCGGCGCCGGGCGTCCGGTTACGGAGCAACTCGCCGACGTCCGGGACTCCGCGGCGCGGCTGGACGACGCGTTCGCCGCGATCGACGCCGCCGACGGGTGGGGCCTCGAATGCGACAACCGGACGGCCGGCCAGTACCTGACCGCACGGTGGCGCGAGGTCGAAATCCACCGAGTTGACGTGCTCGGTGCGTACACGCCGGCGCAGTGGCCGCCCGGGTTCGTCGACTACCTGCTACCGCGGCTGGCGGACCAGGTCGAGCCCCGGCTGCCGACGCCGGTGCGCATCGAGGTACGCGCCGACGGGTCTGTCACCGAGGATCTGGCGGGCCGTACCTGGACGTCCGGAGCCGGCGAGCCGGTCGAGGTCACCGGCCCTGACTGGGCGGTGCTCGCCTGGCTACTCGGCCGACCGTCGCTGGCCGCCGGCGCGCTCAGCGCGACGCCTGAGCTCGCCGCCTGGCTATAGGGCTGCCGCCTTCGCGAGGACGGCCCGCACGTCGTCGTCGCTGACTTGAGCGAAGTTCGAGTAGTGGTAGCCGACCGCCCCGAACCGTGCCGGCACGCAAGCCGCCACCACCTCGGCACCGGTTTCGCGCAACTCTTCGACCGCCTGCCGGGACGCGACCGGAACCGCCACCGTCACGCTCGACGCCCGGCCGAGCACCCCTTGCACGGCCGCGCGCATGGACGCCCCGGTGGCGATCCCGTCGTCGACGAGCAGCACCCGGCGCCCGGTCGGCTCGGCGGGCGGACGGTCACCGCGGTAGGCGCGTTCGCGGCGGTCGAGTTCACGGCGCTCGCGCTGCACGACCTCGGCGATAGCCTGCTCGCGCAGCCAGCGCAGGCTGGCGATGACGTCGTCGTTGAACACCTCGACCCCGCCGGATGCGACAGCGCCCATGGCCAGTTCCGGCTGGCCCGGCACGCCGAGCTTGCGGACCATGAAGACGTCGAGCTGCCCCCCGATCGCCCTGGCGACCTCGGCCGCCACCGGCACGCCGCCGCGCGGCAGGCCGAGCACCAGCGCGGGCGCGCGCTCGTCGCGCAACTCCGGCCGCTCGGCGACAATCCGGCCGAGTTCGCGCCCGGCCGCCACGCGATCGGCGAATCGGGGTGTCGTCCGGCTCACCTCGCAATCGGGTCGTCAAGGACACCATTCCCCGCCGGCGCCCGGATCAGCCGGTGCGGTCGATGACCACATCGATCAACGCCGCGAACCCGGCGCGGGCCGGCACGTCGGGCAAGCTCGCGAGCATGCCGCGCGCCGCGTCGGCATAGGAATGCAGCGTGCTGCGGGCCTGCTCCAGCGCCCGCGAGCCGCGCAGCAGGGCGAGCGCCTCGGCATGCTCGGCGTCGTCGACGACCGGACGCAAGACCAGCTCCCGAAGCCGTCCGGACTCTTTCTGATCGTCGCGAAGCGCGTAGAGGACCGGAAGCGTCGGGATGCCCTCGCGCAGGTCGGTGCCCGGCGTCTTGCCGGACTCGCGCGAGTCGGAGGCGATATCGAGGATGTCGTCGGAGATCTGGAACGCGACGCCGATCTGCTCCCCGAAGCGACGCAGCGTCGCGATCGCGGTGTCGTCCACGCCGGCGAAGCGGGCACCGAACTCGGCCGCCGTGGCGATCAGCGAGCCGGTCTTGTCGGCGAGCACGCCGAGGTAGTGCTCGATCGGGTCGGCGCCGTCGGGTGGCCCCACCGTCTCGTGGATCTGCCCGGTCACCAGCCGCTCGAACGTGCGCGCCTGCACCCGCACCGCGTGCGGGCCGAGGTCGGCCAGGATGTCGGAGGCCCGGGAGAACAGAAAGTCGCCGGTCAGGATGGCGACCGTGTTGTCCCATCGGGCGTTCGCCGATGCGGCGCCGCGGCGCACCGCGGCCTCGTCCATGACGTCGTCGTGGTGCAGCGTCGCCAGATGAGTGAGTTCGACGACGACCGCGGCAGGCACGATCTCGGCGGCGGCCGCATCGCCGAAGTGCGCGGCAAGAACCGTCACCATCGGGCGGAACCGTTTGCCGCCGGCCTCGACCAGGTACCGCCCCGCCACGGCGAGCAGCTCGTCGTCGGAGCGCACCGCTTTGCGCAGCGCGATCTCGACAGCGTCGAGCCCAGCCCGGACGGACGCTTCGAGGCCGGCGTCGGCGAAGTCGACGCCGATCGGGTCGGGAGTCACCCGGACAGGTGCGCGGCCTTGGTGGCCAGGTCGATGATCGGCTGCGGGAACACGCCGAGGAAGATCGTCACCGCGACGCCCAGAGTGAGCGCGATCGTGCTCATCGGCGACGGGATGGCGATGGTCGGACCGTGTTCGGGCGGGTCGGCGAAGAACATCACCACGACGATACGCAGGTAGTAGAACGCGGAGACCGCCGAGGCCAGCAGCGCGATCACCACGAGCGGGGCGGCGGCGTGGTACGCGGCGCGGAAAACGTAGAACTTGCCCATGAACCCGCCGGTCAACGGGATACCGGTCATCGAGAGCAGCAGGATCGTCATGACGGTGGCGACGAACGGGCTGCGCCGGGCCAGGCCCGACCATTGCGACAGGTGGGTCGCCTCACCCCCGGCGTCGCGGACGAGCGTCAGCAGGCCGAACGAGGCCACCGCCGCGAACCCGTACGCGATCAGGTAGAACAAGACCCCGCCGATGCCGTCACTCGTCAGCGCGACCAGCCCGACCAGGATGAAGCCCGCGTGTGCGATCGCCGAGTAGGCGAGGATCCGCTTGACATCGGTCTGGGTCAGCCCGAACACGGCACCGACCACCATCGAGACGATGGCCACCGCCCAGATCAGCGGCCGCCAGTTCCAGCTCGTCGACGCGAACCCGACATAGAGCACGCGCAGGATCGCGCCGAACGCGGCGATCTTCGTGCAGGCCGACATGAACGCCGTGACCGCGGTGGGCGATCCGCAGTAGACGTCGGGTGTCCAGCTGTGGAACGGGGCGATGCCGGCCTTGAACAGCAGCCCGACGAGCAGCATCGCCAGGCCGAGGTAGAGCAGCAGGTCCGGTTTGGCGCTGGTGGTCGCCGAGGTGAGGATCGCCGGAAGGTCGACCGAGTTCGCGTAGCCGTACAGCAGCGCCAGCCCGTAGAGGAAGAACGCCGACGCGAACGCGCCCAGCAGGAAGTACTTGACCGAGGCCTCCTGCGAGAGCAGCCGGTACCGCCGCGACATCCCGGCCATCAGGTACAGCGGCAGCGAGAGAGCCTCCAGCGCGACGAACATGAGCAGCAGGTTGTTGGCGAGCGGGAAGACCAGCATGCCGCTGACGGCGAACATCAGCAGCGGGAACACCTCGGTCTGGACGCGGTTGCTGCGCGTCAGCTGCCGGTCGCGCGACGAGCCGATGACGACCGCGGCCTGGGCCACGATCGGGCTGCCGTCGATCGCCCGCTCGGCGACGAGCAGCACCGACATGATCGCCAGAATGAGGATCGACCCCTGGATGAACAGCCCGGCGCCGTCGACTGCGAGCGCCCCGGCGATCGTCGTCAGCGACGTGCCGTGCAGCAGGCAGACGGCGACGAAGCTGCCGACCAGCCCGACGATGGACAGCCCCACCTGGGTGGCGTAGCGCTCGGCCTGCGGCACGAACGCTTCGACGAGCACGCCCGCCAGGGATGCGCCGAGCGCGATCCAGATCGGCCACAGCGCGTGGTAGGCGATCGACGGCAGCTGGATCGTCGACGACTCGGCGAGCAGCGTGGGCGTCATTTCGCTCCTCCGGCGACGTTCGGCGACGCGGGCGCCGGGTCGGTCTGGCCGACGTCATGCAGGGTGATCTTGATCGCCGGGTTGATGACGTCCGTCACCGGCTTCGGGTAGACGCCGAGGAAGATGATCAGCACGATCAGCGGCGCGATGGCGAATGTCTCGCGGACGTTGAGGTCCCTGAACTTGCGCACCTTGTCGTTGATCGTGCCGTGCATGACCCGCTGATAGAGCCAGAGCACGTAGAGGGCGGCGAGGATGATGCCGGTGGTCGCGACGACGGCGATGCCCTTGTGCCGGGTGAACGTGCCGACGAGGACGAGGAACTCGCTGACGAACGTCGAGAGCCCAGGCAGCGCCAGCGCCGAGAGTCCGGCGAGCAGGAATGCGCCGGACAGCCACGGCGTGATCGTGTGCTGACCGCCGTAGTCGGCGATGTTGCGGCTCTTTCCCCGAGCGACGATCAACCCGACGACGAGGAAGAGCACGCCTGTCGACAGGCCGTGGTTGACCATGTAGAGCACCGCGCCCGTCCCGCCCTGGGTGGTGAAGGCGAAGATGCCGATACCGATGAACCCGAAGTGGGCGATCGAGGTGTAGGCGACCAGGCGCTTCATGTCCCGCTGCCCGATCGCGAGGAACGCCGCGTAGAGGATGCCGATGACCGAGAGGATCAGCACGCCCGGAGCGAAGTACCTCGACGCGTCCGGGAAGAGCAGCAGGCAGTAGCGCAGGAAGCCGAACGTGCCGACCTTGTCGAGCACCCCCACGAGCAGCGCCGCCCCGCCGGCCGGAGCCTCGGCGCCCGCGTCGGGCAGCCAGGTGTGGAACGGAAAGAGCGGCGCCTTGATGGCGAACGCGATGAAGAACCCGAGGAACAGCCACTTCTGCGTGGCGCCCGCGGGCACGTGCCCGATCAGGTCGCTGATCGCGAACGAACTCGTCCCGGCCGTGATGTACAGCCCGATCACCGCGGCGAGCATGAGCAGGCCGCCGACGAGAGAGTAGAGGAAGAACTTCATCGCGGCGTACTGCCGGCGTGGGCCGCCGAAGCTGCCGATGATGAAATACATCGGCACCAGCATGAATTCGAAGAAGACGTAGAACAGGAAGACGTCGGTGGCGATGAAGACACCGATCATGAAGAACTCGAGGAGCAGCACCAGCGCGAAGTAGGTGTTCGCGCTGCGCCGCGGGATGGTGTCATCCTCGGCGTCGCGGCGGGTGTCGAACGAGTTCCAGGACGCGATGATCACCGTTGCGACCAGGATCACCGACATCGCGACCAGGACCAGCGCGATGCCGTCGATGCCAACCGCGAAGTGGACCCCGAAGGCCTGGATCCACGTCCAGCTGCCGACGAACTGGAATTGGTTGTGACTGATGGTGTGGAAGTAGCCCCAGACGACGAAGGTGTAGACGACCGTCGCTAGCGCGAAGCCCAGGGTGACCTGCTTGGCCAGCAGGGTGGCCTGCTTGGGGAGCGCGAACACGATCAGCGAGCCGACCAGCGGCAGGACCAGCAGCCCGATCAGGGTGAGGTCATTCATTAGACGAACCTCACCGCTAGCAGGAAGGCGATGACCGCGACGCCGCCGCCGAACATGGAAAGCGCGTAGCTGCGCACGAAGCCGGTCTGTGCCCGCCGCAGCCGCCCCGAGCTTCCGCCGAAGCTGGCGGCGAGACCGTTGACGATGCCGTCGACGACCCGGTTGTCGAACCAGACCAGCGCCCGGGTCAGCCACAGGCCGGGGCGCTCGAACACTGCCTCGTTGAACGCGTCGCTGTACAGGTGCTTGCGGGTTGCGGTGGTCACCCAGGAGACGCCGAGCGGCTGGGTGGCCGGCACGGGGTGCTGCCCGAAGAAGAACCAGGCCGAACCGATGCCCAGCACCATGACAACCAGGCTGAGCGCGGTCAACACCGGCGCGGAGACGGTGTGCACGCCGGCCTCGATGGGCGGACCGACCGACGGGGACAGCCAGTGCTGAACCGCACCGCCGTAGATCAGGCCGTAACCGCCGACCAGCGAGAGGAAGGCCAGCACCAGCATCGGCCAGGTCATCACCCGCGGCGACTCGTGCGGGTGCACGTCCGGCTCCCACCGCGCCTTGCCGAGGAACGTCATGATCAGCGCGCGGCTCATGTAGAAGGCGGTGATACCGGCGCCGATCAGCGCGCACAGGCCGAGCACCCAGCCGGAGGTGCCGCCCTTGTCGAACGCTGCCTCGATGATCTTGTCCTTGGTCCAGAATCCGGTAGCCAGCGGGAAGCCGATGATCGCCAACGTGCCGCAGAGGAACACCAGGAAGGTGATCGGCATGACACGCGCCAAGCCGCCGAATCGACGCATGTTTATTCGGTCGTTCATGGCGTGCATGACCGATCCGGCGGAAAGGAACAGCGCGGCCTTGAAGAAGCCGTGGCCGAGCAGGTGGATGATGCCGATCGCGTACGCGCCCGGACCGAGCCCGACCGCGAGCACCATGTAGCCGATCTGGCTGATCGTCGAGTAGGCCAGCACTTTCTTGAGGTCGTCCTGCCCGCAGGCGCAGATGCACGCGTAGAGCAGGGTGGCCGCGCCGACGATGACGACGACCGTGCGCGCCGCCTGGGATTGGTTGAACACCGGGCTGGACCGGGCGATCAGGTAGACACCGGCGGTGACCATGGTCGCGGCGTGGATCAGCGCGGAGACCGGGGTGGGGCCCTCCATAGCGTCGACCAGCCAGCTGTGCAGCGGCATCTGTGCCGACTTGCCGCAGGCGCCGAGCAACAGCAGCAGCGAGATCGCCGCGGCCAGGCCGGCGCTGGCGCCCTTCATGTCGCCGAACACGCCCGCGAACGACGTCTGCCCGAAGTAGGCGAACATCACCATGATGGCGATGGAGAGCCCGACGTCGCCGATCCGGTTGACGATGAACGCCTTCTTCGCGGCGGTCGCCGCGGAGTTGCGGTTGTAGTAGTAGCCGATGAGCAGGTACGACGCGAGGCCGACGCCCTCCCAGCCGACGTAGAGCAGCAGGTAGCTGTTGGCCAACACGAGCAGCAGCATGGCGGCGATGAAGAAGTTGAAGTAGCCGAAGAACCGGCGCCGTCCCGGGTCGCCGGCCATGTATCCGACCGCGTAGATGTGGATCAGCGATCCGACGCCGGTGATCAGGAAGACGAAGACCAGCGAGAGCGGGTCGATGAGCATCCCGAAGTCGACCCTGAAGTTGCCGACCAGGATCCAGTGGTAGCCGGTCCAGGTGACCTCACGGTTGTGCTGGCTCTTGACCGAGAGGAACAGTGCGATCGCGAACCCGAACAGCGCGACGGGCACCAGCGCGCCGACCCAGTGGCCCCACTTGTCGCCCCGTTTGCCGACGAGCAGCAGCACGGCGGACGACACCGCGGGGACGACGACGAGCAGCCATGCGTAGGACTGGATGCCGTGTGCCGCGATCATCGGTCACCATTTCCTGATCTTGATATCGGGGATGACGCATCGGGCGCCCCGGGTATCAAGATCGGCACGTCGCTCACGGCTCGTGTCTCCTAGTACTTCAGCAGGTTGGCGTCATCGATGGACGCCGAGCGCCGGGTTCGGAAGATCGACATGATGATCGCGAGGCCGATCACGACCTCGGCCGCGGCGACGACCATCACGAAGAAGGCGATCACCTGGCCGTCCAGCGAGCCGTTGATGCGCGAGAACGTCACCAGCGTCAGGTTGACGGCATTGAGCATGAGCTCGATGCACATGAACACGACAATGGCGTTGCGGCGCACCAAGACGCCGACGCCACCGACCGTGAACAGCGCCGCCGACAGAACGAGATACCAGACGGGGGTCATGGCTCGGGCTCCTCTGCGGTTGCGGGGAGAGCGGGGCGCTCGACGCCGGGGATGGAGGCGAGCACCGACTCGTGCGACACCGACCCGTCCGGCAGCAGCGCCGGCGTGCCGATCGCGTCACCGGACGCCAGCACGCCCGGGCCGGGCAGCGGCTGGGGCCGGCCGGACCGGATGCGCGCCTGCGCGACTCTGCGCTGCGTCGGCTTCGGACCCTCACGCTCGATGTGCGCGAGCACCATCGCGCCGACCGCTGCCACGATGAGCAGCGCCGAGGTGAGCTCGAAGGCGAACAGGTACTTGGTGAACAGCAGCTCCGCGATCCCGTTGACGTTCTGCCCGCCGGCGTTGTGCGCCGCGAGGTTCGTCGGCTTGATGTCGCTGAACGCGCGTCCGATCGTGAGCGCGACGAGCAGCGCGAACCCCAGCCCGAACAGCGCCGCCGCCCAGCGCTGGCCGCGCAGCGTCTCGATCAGTGAGTCGGAGGAGTCCCGGCCGACCAGCATGAGCACGAACAGAAACAGGATCATGATCGCGCCGGTGTAGACGATGATCTGCACCAGGCCGATGAACGGTCCCTGCTGGACCACGTACAGCACGCCGAGGCACATCATGGTGGCCGCGAGCGAGAGCGCGCAGTGCACCGCGTTGCGGAACAGCACCATGCCGATCCCACCGGCCAAGGCGATCGGCCCGAGAATCCAGAATGCGACCTCTTCGCCCAGCGGCACTTCGCCGTTCATCAGCGGCCCGGAAGAGAGCAGCGTGACTGCAGCGTTCACAACCTGACCCCTCGGCGATGAGCGCTTGCGCGAAGAGCCGCGCCCGCGCGCCGAAGCCTGACGGATTGGCCCAACGGGCGGAGCCGCGGTGACACCGTGGGCGCATCAACCATGGTGGCCCACCTCGATGGCGATGCCGGTGATCGGCCGGCCGGCGATATTGGCGGCGCTCTGCGGAGCACCCTTCTGCAGCGGCGCCTGCGACTCGACGGTGTAGTAGTCCTTCTCACTGTCGCCGAGCCGCATCGGGTGCGGCGGCGCCTCCATGCCGGGCAGGAGCGGTGCCATCAATTGCTCCTTGGTGTAGATGAGCTGCTGGCGGTCGTCGAGGGCCAGCTCGTACTCGTTGCTCATGGTCAGCGAACGGGTCGGGCAGGCCTCGATGCACAGCCCGCAGAAGATGCACCGCAGGTAGTTGATCTGGTAGATCTTGCCGTACCGCTCGCCCGGCGAGTACCGCTCCTCGTCGGTATTGTCGCCGCCTTCGACGTAGATCGCGTCGGCCGGGCACGCCCAGGCGCACAGCTCGCAGCCGACGCACTTCTCCAGCCCGTCCGGGTGCCGGTTGAGCACGTGCCGGCCGTGGTAGCGCGGCGCGGTCGGGTAGAAGTCGAACGGGTACTGCTGGGTGAAGACCTTCCTGAACATGGTGGAGAACGTCAGCCCGAAGCCCTTGCCGAAGCCGGGAAGCGTGCCGCTCGGCTCAGCCATCAGCCTGGTCTCCCTTCGTGGTGGATCCTTCGGCGATGCCCGCGGCGGGTGCGCTCGCGCTGGCGGTTGCCAGGGTGCGGCGCGGCCGCGGCACGGCCAGGTCGAGCGGCGGGGTGGGGTATGCCGGCCCGAGGCGTGCCTCGGCCTCCTCGTCCGCGGCGCGCGCAGCGAAGCGTCGCTGCTTGCCCATATCCCAGGCGCTGTAGACGATGAGCAGCACCAACAGCATGACGGCGGCGGCGAGCAGGCACGCGGCCCAGACCGGCCGGCCGTTGTAGTCGAGCACCCGCCCTGCGGCCACCGCGAGGATCCAGCCCAGGTTGAGCGGCAGCATGGTCTTCCAGCCCAGGTGCATGAACTGGTCGTAGCGCAGCCGGGGCAGCGTGCCGCGCAGCCAGACGAAGACGTAGATGCACAGCACGAGCTTGATCACGAACCAGATGATCGGGTACCACCCGGCGTTCGCGCCGTGCCAGAGCGAGATCGGCACCGGTGCGCGCCATCCGCCGAGGAACAGCGTCGTGGCCAGCGCCGACACCGTGACCATGTTGATGTACTCGGCCAGGAAGAACATCGCGAACTTGAACGACGAGTACTCGGTGTGGAAGCCCCCGACCAGCTCGGACTCGGCCTCCGGCAGGTCGAACGGGGCGCGGTTCGTCTCGCCGACGACGGCGATCGCGTAGATCGCGAACGACACGAACAGCGGGATGATGTTCCACAGGTGCTCCTGGGCGGTGACGATCCCGGACGTCGCCATCGTCCCGGAGAAGATGAACACCGCGACGAACGACAGGCCCATCGCGACCTCGTAGGAGATCATCTGCGCCGCCGAGCGGAGACCGCCGAGCAGCGGATACGTCGAGCCGGACGCCCAGCCGGAGAGGACGACCCCGTAGACGCCGAGCGACGAGCAGGCGAACACGATCAGCACGCCGACCGGAAGATCGGTGAGCTGCAGCATCGTCTTGTGCCCGAACATCGACACCTGCGGGCCGAACGGGATCACCGAGAACGCCAGGAATGCGGGCACGGCCGAGACGATCGGCGCCAGGAAGTAGACCGGCTTGTCCGCGAGCACCGGGACGATCTCTTCCTTGAACGCGAGCTTCATGCCGTCCGCGAGGGACTGCAGGGTGCCCCACGGCCCGGTGCGGTTGGGCCCGATGCGGTTCTGCATCCGGCCGACGACCTTGCGCTCGAACACGATGGCGAAGAGCACCATGACGACCAGGAACGCGAAGACCATCAGCACTTTGATGATCACGATCCAGACGGGCTCGCTGCTGAAGCCCGGCACGTCCGGCGTAGCGGCGAGGTACCTGCTCACGCTTCCTCCCCAGGTTGCAGGGTGACCGGATCGCCCGCGACGGCACCGAGCGTGGCCCGCACCGCACAGCCGCGGGCGTTGGTCGGCAACCACACCACACCGTCGACGACATCGGCCACCATCGTCGGGACGGTGATCGTGCCGTGCTGCGTCGCGACCCGCACCGGCGCACCGTCGACCACTCCCGCCGCGGCCGCGGTGGCGGCCGAGAGCAGCGCCCGTGCGGGCTTCGCCGTGCCGGCGAGGTTCTCGTCGCCGTCCTGCATCCGCCCGGCGTCGAGCAGTTCGTGCCAGGTGGCGAGCACGACGTCGCCGGACGGCGGCACCGGGTCGGCCGTGACCGACGGCGCAGCGGCGCTGCGCCCGCCGGTGCCGAGCCGGTCCAGCTCGGCGCGCGCCGCCTCGACGGTGGAGACGCCCAGTTCGACGTCGCAGGCGTCGGCCAGCGCGTCGAGCACCCGGACGTCCGACAGCACGCCGGTGTTCGCCAGGGTGAGCCCGAAGGGGCGTCGGCGCCCTTCCCAGGTGACATAGGTGCCGGACTTCTCCGCCTCGGGCGCGACCGGCAGCACCACGTCGGCCCGCTCGGTGACCGCGCTGTGCCGAAGCTCCAGGCTGACCACGAATCCGGCCCGCTCGAACGCCTGCGCCGCGAGCACCGGATCGGGCAGGTCGGCCGGGTCGACGGCGCCGACGACCAGCGCGGCCAGCCCGCCGTCGCGGGCCGCGGCGAGAATCCGCGTGACGTCGCGCCCCGGGACGCCGGGCAGGCTGGCGTCCCATACCCGCTCGACCTCGACGCGGGCGGCCTCGTCGGTCACCGCGCGGCCGCCGGGCAGCAGCGTCGGCAGCGCGCCGGCGGCGACCGCGCCGACCTCGCCCGCCCGTCGGGGCACCCAAGCCAGCGGGGCGCCGGTCGTCGTGGCCAGCGAGACGGCGGCGCTCAGCGCGCCCGGGGAGGTGGCCAGCCGCTCGCCGACCAGGATGAGCGACCGGTCGAGGTGCAGCGCATCCCGCGGGTCGCCGTCCAGCCCGGCCAGCACGGACGCCTCCGCACCCGGTCGCGTGGGGATCAGCGTGCCGTTCAGTTTCTCCAGCCCGTGGGAGGCGAGCGGCGCCACCGACCACACCCGGGTGCGGCCGAGCCGGGTGCTCTTGTGCAGTCGGAGGAAGACGATCGGCGACTCCTCCTCCGGCTCGAAGCCGACCAGCAATACGGCGGGCGCCCGCTCGAGGTCGGCGTAGGAGACGTGGTCAGGCGTGACGCCGGCGACGCGCGAACCGAGGAAGGCCAGCTCCTCGTCGCTGGCCGGCCGGTTGCGGAAGTCGATGTCGTTCGTGCCGAGGACGACGCGGGCGAACTTGGCGTAGCCGTAGGCGTCCTCTTCGGTGAGCCGGCCGCCCGGGAGCACGCCGACGCCGCCGCGGTCGCGGGCCTCGGCGAGCCCGGCGGCGGCCCGGTCGAGCGCCTCGGTCCAGCTGGCCGGGACCAGGTTGCCATCCTCGTCGCGCACCAGCGGGGTGCGCAGCCGATCGGGCTGGCGGGCGTAGTGGAACGCCCACCTTCCCTTGTCGCAGGTCCACTCCTCGTTGACATCCGGGTCGTTGCCGGCCATCCGGCGGGTGATCCGGCCGCGGCGCCAGTCGTTGCGCATGGCGCAGCCGGACGAGCACAGCTCGCACACCGTGTCGGTGCTGCGCAGGTCGAAGGGGCGCGCCTGGAACCGGTAGGACGCGCTGGTGAGCGCGCCGACCGGGCAGATCTGCACGGTGTTGCCGGAGAAGTAGGACTGGAAGGGGATGTCGGTGGCGGTGCCGATCTCCTGCTTGGGCCCGCGTTCGAGGAAGTCGATGAACGGGTCGCCGGCGATCTGTTCGGAGACGCGCACGCAGCGCGTACAGGAGATGCAGCGCTCGCGGTCGAGCAGCACGTTCGACGAAATGGCGATCGGCTTGGGCCAGGTGCGCTTGACGTCGCGGAACCGGGAGTCGGCCCGGCCGTTGCTCATCGCCTGGTTCTGCAGCGGGCACTCGCCGCCCTTGTCGCAGACCGGGCAGTCCAGCGGGTGGTTGATGAGCAGCAGCTCCATCACGCCCTGCTGTGCCTTGTCGGCGACCGGCGAGCTGAGCTGGGTGTTGATGACCATGCCGGGCATCACCGTGGTGGCGCAGGCCGGCGGTGGCTTGGGCATGCCGCGGCCGTTGCCCATGTCGGTGACTTCCACCAGGCACTGCCGGCAGGCCGCGATCGGGTCGAGCAGCGGATGGTCGCAGAAGCGCGGGATCTGAATGCCGAGCTGTTCCGCCGCCCGGATGAGCAGCGTGCCCTTCGGCACGGAGATCTCGATGCCGTCGATGGTCACCGTGATCAGGTCTTCGGCCTTCTGCACGTCGGCCCTGGGCCCTGCAGCGACGGCGGTCATCAGTGCGCCCCTACCAGCACTCGCGCGCCACCGAACGGGCAGCCCTTGCCGTCGACGTGCGCCAGGTACTCGTCGCGGAAGTACTCGATCGACGATGTCACCGGGCTGACCGCACCGTCGCCGAGCGCGCAGAACGCCCGGCCCAGGATGTTGTCGGACAGGTCGACCAGCGTGTCGAGGTCCTCCAGCGTCCCTTCACCGGCCTCGAGCCGGTCGTAGATGCTGACGTACCAGTACGTGCCTTCCCGGCACGGCGTGCACTTGCCGCACGACTCGTGCTTGTAGAACTCGCTCCACTTCTGCACGGCGCGCACCACGCAGTCATCCTCGTCGAAGATCATCACGGCCGAGGTGCCGTTCATCGAGCCGGCCTTCACCGCGGCGTCGAAGTCCAGCGGCACGTCGAGGTGCTCCTGGGTGAACAGCGGCGTGGACGAGCCGCCCGGCGTCCAGAACTTCAGCTCCCGGCCGCGGCTCATCCCGCCCGCGAGCTCGAGCAACTCGCGCAGCGTGGTGCCCATCGGCGCTTCGTACTGGCCGGGATTGGCCACGCGTCCCGACAGCGAATAGATGCACGGCCCGGGCGAGCCCTCGGGGCCCATCCGCTTGAACCACTCCGCGCCGCCCAGCACGACGTAGGGCACGGTGGCGAGCGTGCCGACGTTGTTGACAACCGTCGGCGCGTCGTAGAGACCGTTCGTCGCGGGAAACGGGGGCTTGAGTCGTGGCTGGCCGCGCTTGCCTTCGAGCGAGTCGAGCAGCGCCGTCTCTTCGCCGCACTCGTAGGAGCCCGCGCCGGCATGCACGGTGATGTCGCAGCCGAAGCCGGAACCGAGGATGTCCTCGCCGAGGTAGCCAGCGGCGTACGCCTCTCGCACCGCGGCGGTGACCCGGCGGATGGCATGCACCGCCTCGCCGCGAATGTAGATGAACGCGCGCAGCGCCCGCACCGCGTAGCAGGCGATGATGACGCCCTCGATCAGCGAGTGCGGGTCGTTCATCATCAGCGGCAGGTCGCGGCAGGTGCCCGGCTCGCCCTCGTCGGCATTCACCACGACGTAGTGCGGCTTGCCGACCTCGCCGGGCTTCGGCTGCGGGATGAACGCCCACTTCATGCCGGTGGGGAAACCCGCGCCGCCGCGGCCGCGCAGCGACGATGCCTTGATCGTCTCGATGATCTCGTCGGGCGGCTGACCGAGCGCCTTGCGCAGCGCGGTATAGCCGTCCAGCGCCTCGTAGTTGGCGATCTTCCACGGCTGGTTCGCGCCGAAGCGTTTGGTGAGCACGGGAGTCAGCGGCACGGTGTCAGCTCCCCTTCGCGGCGTCGGCGTCCGGATCGGACGCGGCCGTGGACAGTGGCGCGTCGTGCGCGCTGGTCGGCTGCTGCGAGGACGTCTCCCGGGTCGCGGTGTCGGTGGCGCCGTCGTCGGAGACGGCGAACGACGGGGCCGACTCGCCGCGCTGCAGGGCGAGTTTGACGCCGACCTCGGTCGGGACGCCACTGCTGTTGGCGTCCGGCGCGAACGCGACGGCGTCGTAAAATCCCGCGATCTGCCGTTCGATCTGCCGGAACGAGCACAGCGGCGCACCCCGGCTCGGCAGCGGGCGCTCGCCGGCCCGCAGCGCGTCGACCAGTTCCTGCGCGGATTCCACGGTCTGGTTGTCGAAGAACTCGTAGTTGACGGCGACGATCGGCGCGTAGTCGCACGCCGCGAGGCACTCGGCGTGCTCCAGGGTGATCGTGGCGTCGGATGTGGTTTGGTTGTCGCCGACGCCCAGGCTCTTCGACAGCGCGGTGAAGATCTCGTCACCGCCGAGCATCCCGCACAGCGTGTTGGTGCACACGCTGACCAGGTACTCGCCGGCCGGCTTGCGCTTGAACATGGTGTAGTAGGTGACCACGGCGTTGACCTGCGCCCTGGTGAGATCCAGCATCTCGGCGCAGAACGCGATGCCGTCGGGCGTCACATGCCCCTCTTCGGACTGGACGAGGTGCAGCATCGGCAGCAGCGCCGAGCGGGCCTGCCCCTCGGGATAGCGGGCGATGATCTGCCGTGCGGCGTCGCGCACCTGCGGCCCGAACACGCTCGGATCGCCCGGCCGCTCCAGGTCGATTACAGAGGTCCGGAAGTTCGTCATGGCTTGCCCCCGACGCGATGAGCGCCTGCGCTGTCTATGTGGCCCCGGTCGCGCCTGCTCGCGGCCCATTGGGCCGGTCGCAGGCACGAGCGCAAGCCCCTTCGGGGCGCGCCGGGCCGGCTCTTCGCGCAAGCGCTCATCGCATTCCTCATCTATCGCACCCGCCCAACACCGGGTCGATCGAGGCGACCGAGGCGATGACGTCGGCGATCAGACCGCCGATGGCCAGCGTCGCGGTGGCCTGCAGGTTGACAAACGACGGGTCCCGCAGATGCACTCGGTACGGCCGGGTGCCGCCGTCGGAGACGACGTGCGCGCCCAGCTCGCCGCGCGGCCCCTCGACGGCCGTGTACACCTGCCCCGCCGGCACGCGGAACCCCTCGGTGACGAGCTTGAAGTGATGGATCAGCGCCTCCATCGAGCTCGCCATGATGTGCTGCACGTGCGGCAGGGAGTTGCCCATGCCGTCCGGGCCGAGGCTGAGCTTGGCCGGCCAGGCGATCTTCGGATCGTCGATGATCGTCGGTCCGGGCTCGAGCCGGTCCAGTGCCTGCTCGACGATCTTGAGTGACTCCCCCATCTCGGCCACCCGCACGACGTACCGCGACCAGCAGTCACCCCGATCGTCGGTGGGCACCTCGAAGTCGAACGTCTCGTAGCCGAGGTACGGCTGAGTTTTGCGGAGGTCCCACGGCAGCCCGGCCGCCCGCAGAATCGGGCCGGTGACGCCCAGCGAGAGGCATCCCTCGACGCCGATCCAGCCGACATCCTTGAGCCTCTGCACCCAGATCTGCTGACCGGTGAGCAGCCGGTTGATGTCGTCCAGCTCCCCGCGCATCTCCTTGATCCACTCGCGGATCTTCTCTTCCGACCCCTCCGGCAGGTCCTGCGCGACCCCACCCGGGCGGACGTAGCCGTGGTTCATCCGCAGGCCGGTGATCAGCTCGAGGACGTCCAGGCAGCGCTCGCGCGCACGGAAGCCGTTCGTCATGGCGGTGAGCGCGCCGAGCTCCATGCCGCCGGTGGCGAGCCACACCCAGTGCGAGGAGAGACGGTTGATCTCCATCAGCATGATGCGCAGCAGCTTCGCCCGCTCGGGGAGCTCGACGCCGAGCAGCTGCTCGACGCCCAGGCAGTACACCGTCTCGTTGAAGATCGGCGAGAGGTAGTCGGCGCGGGTCAGGAAGGTGACCGCTTGGGTCCAGGTACGGAACTCGGTGTTCTTCTCGATGCCGGTGTGCAGGTAGCCGATCACGACGCGGGCGTCGGTGACCGTCTCGCCGTCGAGTTCGAGGACCAGTCGGAGAACGCCGTGCGTGGACGGGTGCTGCGGACCCATGTTGAGTACGATCCGCTCGTCCTCGATCGGGTCGCTGCCGCCGAACGTGGAGTACCAGTCGCCGCCGGTGACCGTGTAGACGCGCCCCTCCGTCGTTTCGCGCGAAGGGCTGTACGCATCGCTCATGAGCGCCTCGTAGCCATTAGTGATAGGCCCGCCTCTCGTCCGGGGGCGGAATCATGGCGCCCTTGTACTGCACCGGGATGCCGCCGAGCGGGTAGTCCTTGCGCTGCGGGAAGCCGTCCCAGTCGTCCGGCATGAGGATGCGGGTCAGCGCCGGGTGGCCGTCGAAGATGATGCCGAACATGTCGTAGGTTTCCCGCTCCTGCCAGTCCGCGGTCGGGTACACCGGCGTGACGGACGGGATGTGCGGGTCCTCGGCGCTCACCGCCACCTCCAGTCGGATCCGGCGGCGGAACGTCATCGAGGTGAGGTGGTAGCACGCGTGCAGCCGGTTCGGGCTTGCGAGATAGTCGACACCGGAGACGGACGAGCACAACTCGAAACGCAGCGCCGGATCGTCGCGCAGCGTCTTGCAGACCGTTCGGATGTGCTCGCGGGCGATGTGCAGGGTGAGCTCGCCGCGGTCGACGACCACCTTCAGCAGCGCCGGGCCCAGCTCCGGGTAGGCCGCGTGCAGCGAGTCGACGACCTCGTCGAAGTAGCCGCCGTACGGGCGCTCGGCGACGGGCGGCACCCACGGCTGGCGGACCAGGCCGCCGAAGCCAGACGTGTCGCCGGCGTCGGAGACACCGAACATGCCCTGCTGCACACCGCCGTATGGCGAGTCGGCCTGGTCGGCGGTGAAGACGGTGCTCTTCTCGATCTCGGCAGCCGGCTGCTCTACATTCTCGTCGCTCACCGGCGTCCCTCCTCCCCGCCCTGCGGGCGGGTCCTGCGGGCCGCACGCGGCGTCGCCGCGTGTTCGCAGCTCTTCGCGCGAGCGCTCATCGCGGTGTCGTGGCTCATCGGGATCCGTACTTCAGGCTGGACGGGACGAGCTCGACCTTCTGGTCCGCAAGGCGCTTGGCGCGCTTGGGTCCGAGCGGCTCATTCATGATCTTGTGGTGCAGCTTCAGCACCGCGTCGATAAGCATCTCCGGGCGCGGCGGGCATCCGGGGAGGTACATGTCGACGGGCACCACGTGGTCGACACCCTGCACGATCGCGTAGTTGTTGAACATGCCGCCGGAGCTCGCGCAGACGCCCATGGCAATCACCCACTTCGGCTCGGGCATCTGGTCGTAGATCTGGCGCAGCACCGGCGCCATCTTCTGGCTCACCCGTCCCGCGACGATCATCAGGTCGGACTGCCGAGGCGACGGGCGGAAAACCTCCATTCCGAAGCGGGCCGAGTCGTAGCGCGGCGCCCCGAAAGTCATCATCTCGATGGCGCAACACGCCAGGCCGAACGTCGCCGGCCACAACGAGGACTTGCGCGTCCAGTTGACCAGCTTTTCCACGCTCGCCAGCAGCAAGCCGTCCGGCAGCTTTTCCTCTAGGCCCATTTAAATCGTCAATCCCAGTCCAGGCCGCCGCGCCGCCACACGTAGGCATAGGCGACGAGCACGGTCGCGATGAAGAGGATCATCTCGACGAATCCGAATAGGCCCAGCGCGCGGTTGGCCACGGCCCAGGGATACAGGAAGATGATCTCGATGTCGAAGACGATGAAGAGCATCGCCGTCAGGTAGTACTTGACCGGGAAGCGGTGTGCGCCTTCGGGCTGCGGAGTCGGCTCTATGCCGCACTCGTAGAAGTCGAGCTTGGCGCGGTTGTAGCGGCGCGGACCGGTGAACGGGGCGATGGCGACCGAGAAGGAGGCGAACGCGAACGCCAGCGCGAAGAGCAGCACGATCGGCAGGTACGGCGCGAGCATCGGGGGTGACCTGCTCCTCTCTTCTTCGGTTCTCTGGCGGTGTCAGGCTAGACGGTGCCGCCCTCCTAGCGGACGGCCGGGGTGATCCGGTTCAACACGGCGATGACCCGGTCGGACAGGTCTTCGCCGCGCGGATCGGTGAGGTTCGCGAGCAGTTTCAGCACGAAGCGCATGAGCGCCGGATGCGGCAGGCCGTGCCGCGTGCAGGCCCGCATCACCTTCGGGTTTCCGATCAGCTTGACGAAGATCGCACCGAGCCGGTAGTAGGAGCCCCATTCGGCGGCCATCGCGTCGCGGTAACCCGACAGGGCCCGCTCGCGCTGCGGGCCGTCCGGGCGGGCCAATGCCTGCACGACCGCCTGCGCGGCCAGCTTGCCCGACTCCATCGCGTACGGGATGCCCTCGCCGTTGAACGGGTTGACCGAACCGCCCGAGTCACCGACGAGCAGCATGCCGCGGCTGTAATGCGGTGTGCGGTTGAAGCCCATGGGAAGCCCCGCGCCGCGGGTTGGGCCGGCGGCGTTGTCCTCGCGCAGCCCCCACTCCTCGGGCGTGCCGTCGAGCCAGCTCGTCAACAGCGCGCGGTAGTCGGTGCGCTGGAAGCCGGCGCTCGAGTTCAGCACGCCCAGCCCGACGTTGACCGTTCCGTCGCCCATCCCGAAGATCCAGCCGTAGCCGGGCAGCAGCTGGGCGTCGTCGGCTAGCACATTGCGGCGCTCACGAGATGTCGCGCCGGAAGGCGCCCCATAGTCCCAGAGCTCCAACCACGACTCGAGATAGTCGTCGTGGGTGCGCGGGCTGCGGTAGTAGCGGCGCACCGCGACGCCCATCGGCCGCTTGTCGTTGCGGTGCAGGCCGAGCCGCTGCGCGAACTTGCCGCTGACCCCGTCGCAGGCGAGAACGACCGGCGCCCGGTAGGTGACCGGCCGCTTGTCCGGGCCGGAGGTCGCGGCCACACCGATGACCCGCTCGTCGTGGTCGAGCAGCGGATCGGTGGCGGCGGTTTGCTCGTACAGGACGGCACCGGCCTTCACCGCCTGGTTGGCGAGCAGGGCGTCCAGGTCGGCGCGGGTTCGGACCAGACCGAACGACGGGAAGGTGGTCAGCTCCGGCCAGTCCAGATGCAGCCGCAGACCGCCGCCGATCACCCGAAGGCCCCGGTTGTGCAGCCACCCGGCGTCCTCGCTGACGTCGATGCCCATGTCGACCAGCGCCCTTGTGCCACGCGGGGTGAGCCCGTCGCCGCAGACCTTCTCCCGTGGGAAGGTCGCCTTCTCCAGCAAGACGACGTCCAGCCCCGCGGTGGCCAGCCAATAGGCGGCGCTACTGCCGGCCGGACCCGCGCCGACCACGACCACATCGGCGTCGGTGCGGCGGGGCTCTGCGGCGCGCGCGGGCGGCCGAATCGCCGCCGCTGGAGGGATCATCGCGCGCGCTCCCGTCCGGTCAGGAGTTTGTGAACGGCTTCACGAGCTGTTCGTTGCGAGTGTATGCCGCGATAGCGTGAGCGGTTGCGCCGCCCCGGCCACCGTCTGCGGTGGCCCCGGCTACCGTCTGCGGTGGCCCCGGCTACCGTCTGCGGATGCAGACCACGCCCTCCGAACCGTTCGTCGCCGATCCTCGGGCGCTCGGAATGCGGCCGCATCCGGAGGGTGGCTGGTACCGCGAGACCTGGCGCCACGAGACCACCATCTCCACCGGCCGAGGCGATCGCGCGCTTGTCACATGCGTGTCGTTCTTGTTGCTGCCGGGCGAGTCGTCCGCCTGGCACCGGGTCAGCTCGACCGAGCTGTGGCTGTGGCAGGGTGGCGGGCCGGTGCTACTGACGCTCGGAGGTGCCGACGAGACGCCGGTGCCGGACTTCTCCTGCGAGCTCGGCGCCGGGGGACAATACCTCGTGCGGGCCGACGAGTGGCAGACGGCGACTCCCGTCGGCGACCGCGCGACGTTGGTGGCCTGCGTGGTGGCGCCCGGCTTCGACTTCGCCGACTTCTCCCTGGCTCCGCCGGGGTAGCGCCGCCGGGGCAGCATCGCCGGTCGTACGTCGCGTCTCCGTGGTGGGCGTGTCCGGTTCCGGCAAGACGACGCTCGGACGTTCTGTGGCGGCGCGGCTCGACGTGCCGTACGTCGAGCTCCACGCGATCTATCACCAGCCAGGGTCGGTTGTTCGCTCGGGTCACCTAGCGCTGCTGCGTTCCGGCGGCTCGGAGTTGAGCTTCCGCACGCGCCTACTGCATGAGATGAGATTCTCCTTGTTCATGCAGGGGAAACTCCTCGACAGGTATGGTCACCTACTGATAGACTCGTACACATGTTCGACACAGTTGATCGGCAGCCGCCGCCGCTGACCGAGGCGGAGCTCGCGGACGCGCCGGATCAGGCGGCAGCGTATCTGGCCGCCCTTCAGCCGGGCGGCGAGGCCGTCTCCGGTCTGGCCCGGCTCGATGTCTCGGTGCTTTCCCGCGGCGGACGCGTCGACGCGCTGGTGGCCATCGAGAAGCAGCTGGCCTGGCTGGCCGGGGTGCAGCAGCGGGTGCTGGCCGGGATGCTGGCCGACCCGCTCACCCCGGACGATCCGCACGACGCGCTTGGTGCGTTGGAGCGGAGCTGGCTGCGGGAGGAGGTGGCCTGCGCGCTGCGGTTGCCCGCGGGTTCGGCGCAGGCTCGGCTGGTCACCGCGCATGATCTGGTGGGTCGGCTGCCGGCGACGCTGCGGCTGCTCGAGAACGGTGTGATCAGCGCCCGGCACGCCGAGGCGTTGGCCGACGCGGTGCGCGGGCTCGACGACGAGGCCGCGGGCCAGGTCGAGACCCGCGCGCTGGACAACGCGCCCGGGCAGACCCTGCCGGCGTTTCGCCGCGCGGTCGCCCGCGCCGTGGCGACCGCCGACGCGCGCCGGGTCGAGGAACGCCGGGAGCACGGCATGGCGCGGCGGCGGATGAGCCTGCGCCCGGTCGGCGACGGGATGGCCGAGCTGTGGGCGCTGCTGCCCGCCGAAGGCGCCGCGGCGGTGATGTCCGCGGTGACCGCGTTGGCCGCCGAGACCCCCTGCGGCGATGAGCGCAGCGCCGATCAGCGCCGCGCCGACGCGCTGGTCGATCTCGGTGTCACGGCGCTGCACGACCCGCTGCTGCCCAAAGCGCAAGGGCTGCGCCCGTGCATCCAGGTGACCGTGGCGCTGTCCACGCTGCTCGGCTGCGACGAGCAGCCCGGCGAGCTGGCCGGGTACGGCCCCATCCCCGCCGCGCTCGCCCGGCGGATCGCCGCCGACCCCACCGGCACCTGGCGGCGGCTGGTCACCGACCCGCTGTCCGGGGCGCTGCTCGACTACGCCCGCAGCACCTACCGTCCGCCGGCGGATCTGGCCGACTTCGTCCTCGCCCGCGACCAGACGTGTACCTTCCCCGGCTGCGCGCGCCCGGCGCACCGCTGCGACCTTGACCACCAGGCGCCGTACGACGACGGCGGGCCCACCGCCGAACCGAACCTCGCCGCACTGTGCCGGCGACATCACCGGGCCAAACACGAAGCCGGCTGGTCGGTGCACCGCGACCCGCACACCCGCGCCTCGAACTGGACCAGCCCCACCGGCCACCCCTACCAGTCCGAAGCACCCGAGCTACCGCGCGATCAAACGACAACTGCGAGACCAGATCTGCCGACTTTTCTGATCTGGCGCGGGTCCGCCAGCATTAGCGTGCACGGCGTGACCGTGCACGTCGCCGGGCTAGCCGAAGTCGACCCCGCCACGCTGTATCGCATCCTGCGGCTGCGGGTCGACGTGTTCGTCGTGGAGCAGAACTGCCCGTATCCCGAACTGGACGGGCGCGACCTCGAACCGAGCACGAAACAGCTCTGGGTCGAGCGCGACGGCGAGGTGGTGGCGACCTTGCGGCTGCTGGTCGACCCGGACGGGACCGCGCGCATCGGGCGGGTCGCCACGGCACGCGACGCCCGCAAAGACGGCCTGGCCGGTCGGCTGATGGCACGCGCCCTGGAGCTCGCCGGCGACGGCGAGGTGGTGCTGGACGCGCAGTCCTACCTGGAGCGGTGGTATGAGCGGTTCGGGTTCGTCCGCTGCGGCGCGGAGTACGTCGAGGACGGCATCCTGCACGTCCCGATGCGGCGCGCGTCGGGGTCGGCGTAGGGGTCGAAGACCGGGGAATCCCGGATGCGGGAACCGCCGAGTGTGGCAAAGCTGGGGGCGTGCGCGGCGAGCATGCGACGGCAGAGGGCGGACGCTGGACGGCCTACGCCGCCGCCGGGGCGCTGATGTCCGTCGCCGGCGCGGGCGGGTACGCAGCCGCGACCGGGGCCGGTGCGCTGTGGGCGAGCGTCCTCACGGCGGCAGTGGCCGGCCTAGCGGCCCTCACCGTTATCGCGCTGGTGCGGCCGTGGGGCGAGTGGGTTCCGTGGCGGTGGCTGGCCGGGGCGACGTGGGGTGCGGCCGCCTTCGCGTTGGTGCACGCCGCGCCGGCCGTCGCCGACGACCTGCTCGACGCGGGCGGCCTGCTCCATCTCGACCTGAGCGCGCCAGCCGCCCGATTCGCCCACCTGGTGTACGCGCCGCTGTGCCTGCTAGCGGCGGCGCTCTGCTCGCTCGCCGCGCTCGCCGCGACGGCGGCGCATCACAGCTCCGGGGCGGCTGCGGCGTGCGGCACCCCGCCTCCCCCGCGGCGCACCGAGAGCAGCGCCGCGACGGCAGCAAGTGCGGCCAGGACCAGCACGGTGGCCCGGAAGCCGTCCGCGGCCGGGCCGGGCAGCGTGCCGGCCCCGGCGACGAGGGTGTAGGTGGCTCCGGCCACCGCAACCCCGAGCGCGGTTCCGATCCCGCGGGTCATGTTCAGCACGCCGCTGACCATTCCGGCCTGGTCGGGCCGCCCCGATCCGGCGACGGTCGCGTTGTTCGCCGGTGTGAACAGTCCGAGCCCGACGCCGGTGACTGCGAGCATCGCCACCAGCACGCCGCGATGCCCGACGGTCTCCGCCGCGACCACGAACGCCGCGCACACCAGGGCCATGCCGGTCGCCGTGACCGGGGCTGCGCCGATCCGGTCGGCGAGCACGCCGCCAGCCGGGGCGGCGATGCCGAGGCAGACCGGCAGCACGGTGATGATCAATCCGGCGCTGCCGGGTGAGAGCTGATAGGCCGCCTCGAGGTAGAGGGGGCTGACCAGCAGTATCCCGAAGAGCGCGAGGTAGGCGAGCAGTCCGCTGCTGATCCCGGAACGGAAGCGTGCGCTGCCGAACAGCGACAGGTCGATGAGTGGCGCGTCCGTGCGCAACTCGATCAGCACGAACCCGGTAAACAGCACGGCCGAGACAACGGCGACCCCGATCACGGCCGCAGACGGTCCGGCCCGGCCGAGCATGGACAGCGCCAGCAGCAGCGCGGTGGTGGCCGGCAGCAGGATCGAAAGGCCGAGCCAGTCGAATCGGCTGCGCGGTGCGCGGACCCGGGTGCGGGGCAGCAGCAACCAGCCCAGGGCCACACCGATCAGGCCGGCGGGAACGTTCACGAAGAACACCCAGCGCCATCCGCCCAGCGCGATCAGCAGCCCGCCGACGGCCGGTCCGAGTGCGAGCCCGAGCGCCTGCGCCGCGCCCTGCACGCCGATCGCCCGATTGAGCTGCTCCGGACGCATGGTGGTCCGGATGAGTGCCACGCTGTTCGCCTGCAGCATCGCCGCCCCGAACGCCTGGACGATCCGCATGATCAACAACACCACGAGGTTGGGGGCGAGCCCGCAGCCCAGCGACGCCAGGGTGAAGACGACGAAGCCGTAGGTGTAGAGCAGCTTGCGGCCGACCATGTCCGCCCACCGCCCGACGGCCGACACGGTGCCCACCAGGACCAGCAGGTAGGCCAGCGACACCCACTCGACCGCGCCGAGCGACGCGTGCAGCTCGCTGCGCAGGCTGGGCAGCGCCAGGGTGACGATGCTCGCGTCCAGCTGGCCCATGAACGCGCCGACGCACACCGTGCCGACGGCGAGCCACGGGGCACCGGGCCAGCGGCGGATGCGCTCCGGGCGTGCCGGCTCGATCAGCAGCCACGAGCCGTGCGTGCCGCGAGATGGCTCTGGCACGGAACAATGCTAGGGCAGAGGTGTTCGGCTAGTCTAATCTCATGGCCCGCACGGTGGAGCCGGTCGTGGACGCCTGGCTACTGACCGAGGTCGTCACCCGGCTGCGGCGGGTACTACGGGCGAGCATCCGCAGCGAATACCCGTGGGAATCGCTGCCCATGGCGCAGGTCGAGATCCTGCAGCGGCTGCGGGACGAGCCGGGGCTGCGGGTCAACGACCTGGCGCAGCGCCATCGGCTGGCGAACAATACGGTCAGCGTGCTTGTGCAGCAGATGGTGGTCGCCGGCTTCGTCGCCCGATCACCCGACCCGGACGACCGCCGGGCGGTGCGGCTGACCCTCACACCACAGGGCCGCCGGATGATCACTGAATGGCAGCGCGCACACGAACAGCGGCTGGAGTCCGCGTTGGACCGGATCGCCGCGGCTGACCGGTGTGCCATCGGCGCCGCGCTGCCGTCCCTGTCGCGGCTGGTCGACGAGCTGGAAAATGTCGACGAGGAGGACTCCGCGTGAAGGCCGAGGAGTGGGATGCGCGCTACCGCGCGAGCGAGCTGATCTGGGGCGCCGGCGCCAACCGCTGGGTCGCGCAGGAGACCGCCGACCTGCCCCCGGGGCGCGCGCTGGATCTGGCCTGCGGCGAGGGACGCAACGCGATCTGGCTCGCCCGACGCGGCTGGCGGGTGACCGCCGTGGACTTCTCGCCCGTGGCGATCGAGAAGGCGCGCACGCTCAGCGCCGGCGACGAGGCCGTGGAATGGGTCTGCGCCGACGCGCTGACCTACCGGATCGGTCAGCCGGTCGACCTGGTGCTGATGATCTACCTGCAGCTGGTGAGCGACGGACGCCGGGAGGCGATGGCCCGTGCGGTGGCGGCGCTGGCCCCGGGCGCAACGCTGCTCGTCGTCGGCCACGACAGCGCGAACCTAACCGAGGGTGTCGGCGGCCCGCAGGATCCAGCCGTGCTCTTCACCGCGCAGGACATCGCGGCGGATCTCGCGGCACTCGATCCCGCGGTCGTCGTCGACCGCGCCGACGCGCTGCTGCGGCCCGTCGACGGCGCCGACCGCCCCGCGATCGACGCGCTGCTGCGAGCACACCGCCCACACTGATCGCAGCGTCCGCACGTGCCTGCATCGAGACCGACGGTTAGCCGATGATCCGCCCGGTCGCGAGCTACTGACCGTTCGCCAGGATTCGGCCGCGGACCTCGCCGAGCGCGATCCGCCCGCCCCGCGGCCCGGCCGCCGTGGCGGTGAGCACCACCTCGTCGCCGTCCTCGAGGAAGCCGCGGGCGCTCCCGTCGCCAAGGTGCAGCGGCTCGGTTGCGTTCCAGGTGAGCTCCAGTAGCGAGCCGCGCTGCCCGGGCTCCGGGCCGCTGACCGTACCGGACGCGAACAGGTCGCCGGGGCGCAGCGTGGCGCCGTTGACGGTCATGTGCGCGAGCATCTGCGGCGCCGTCCAGTACATGGTGCGAAACGGCGGTCGGGAGACCACATCGCCGTTCAGGGTGATCTCGATCGCCAGGTCGAGCGCCCATGGTTCGCCGGCGTCATCCAGGTACGGCAACGGTCGGGGGTCGCGCGCGGGGGGCTGCACGCGCGCCGCGGTCAGGGCATCCAGCGGGGTGATCCAGGCTGAGATGCTGGTGGCGAACGACTTGCCGAGGAATGGGCCGAGCGGCACGTACTCCCACGCCTGGATGTCGCGTGCCGACCAGTCGTTGAGCAGGCAGACGCCGAAGACATGCTGCTCGAAGTCGCTCGCCGGTACCGACGTGCCGAGCGTCGAGCCTGCGCCGACGACGTAGGCGACCTCGGCTTCGATGTCCAGCCGGCGGGATGGGCCGAAACGGATCGTGCCGTCGGCGTCGCGGGCCTGACCGGCCGGCCGGCGGACGTCGGTGCCGGAGACGACGACGGTGCCGGCTCGGCCGTGGTAGCCGATCGGCAGGTGCCGCCAGTTCGGGGTGAGGGGGGCGCTGTCGGGACGAAAGATCCGCCCGACGTTTGTGGCGTGGTGTTCGGAGGCGTAGAAGTCGACGTAGTCGGCGACGGCGAAGGGCAGCTGTAGCCGAACGTCGTCCAGCGGGGTGAGCAGCGCCTCGATCGCGGCCTGGTGAGCGGGGTCGGTGAGCCAGGTCGTGGCCAGCTCGCGTACCGCCGTCCAGGTGCGGCGCCCCGCGGCGAGCAGGCGGTCCAGCGTGCCGCCGGCGAACAGGCGGCCATAGCCCGGCGCCAGCTGCTCGCTCCCGCGGGTCAGCGACAGCGCCCGGTCGCCGATGCGCACGGCGGCGTGCGGGCGGCCGTGCGCGTCGAGGAACGAGCCGTAGGGCAGGTTGTCGACTCCGAAGGGTTCACTCACGGTGCGGCCACCACGCCGAGGTCGACCAGATCGCGCACCGGTTCGGCGATGCTGCACGTGCCGAACGAGGTAAACGCGTCCCTGGCGCGGGCAAGCGTGTCGGCGTCGAGTTGCTTGGCGACGGCCGGCGCGTCCCGCTCGGCGAGTGCTGCTTCGACGTCGCCACCGTCGCCGGCCATGGCGGTTGCGAGCAGGACGTTGAGGAACCCGTGCTGTTCGAAGCCTGTGTCCGGGTCGGTGTGCCGGATCGCATGGTGCAGCCCCGCGGTGCACTTGAACGGCGTGCCGCGCCGGACGCAGGCGGTGATCGCCGCGGCGAGGGCCGATTCGCTCGGGAACGCGCCCGCCGTCGTGCCGCCGGTGCGCAGCTTCACCCGCACCCCCGGCGGCAGGGCGTCAATCGCGGCGGGTAGCTCGGCCCAGCTCAACTCTGCGTACACCGCCACGTTCACGGATGATGTCGGGCGGACCTGCCAGATCTCGCAGATCTGCCCGAGATCATCACGAAGATGGGGCGGGAGTTCGACGCTCGTGACCCGCCAATGTTCGTCGATCGGCTCGGCCGGTTCCCGCAGGATCAGCGACAGGGCGGGCGCGTCGTCACTCAGTGCGGCCAACTGGTCCAGCCGGGCGGCTGGTAGCACGAAAGGTCCGACCAGGTCGCCGTACCACGCTTCGCGATGGGCGCGATGCGCGGGGATCGCCTGCGGCAGCGGCAGGTTCCCGGGCGGGAAGATCGCAGCGTCGTCGAACAGCCCGGCGAACCCGTCCATCAGCCGCGGCCGCCGGTCGGGCCGCGGCCCGACCACGTCCACGCGTACACGCCGTCGTCGCTGGCCCGGCCGCCCTCGCCCAGTTCGAGCGGGCGGAAGGTATCGACCATGACCGCCAGTTCGTCGAAGAACTCGGCACCGATCGAACGCTCGTAGGCGCCGGGTTGCGGGCCGTGCGCGTAGCCGCCGGGGTGCAGGCTGATCGAGCCCGGGCCGATGCCGGAGCCCTTGCGCGCCTCGTAGTCGCCGCCGCAGTAGAACATCACCTCGTCGGAGTCGACGTTGGAGTGGTAGTACGGCACCGGGATCGACAGCGGGTGGTAGTCGACCTTGCGGGGTACGAAGTTGCAGATGACGAAGTTGTTGCCCTCGAACACCTGGTGTGCCGGCGGTGGCTGGTGCACCTTGCCGGTGATCGGCATGAAGTCCTCGACGTTGAACGTGTACGGGTACAGGCAGCCGTCCCAGCCCACCACGTCGAAGGGATGCGTGGGGTAGGTGTAGATCGTGCCGGTGACGCCGCCCGGACCGGTGCCGCGATGCTTGACGTACACCTCGACGTCGGCGCCGTCCAGCACGAACACGTCGGTGGGGCCCTGCAGGTCGCGTTCGCAGTACGGCGCGTGCTCGAGCAGCTGGCCGAACCGCGAGAGGTACCGCTTCGCCGGCGTGATGTGCGAGTTTGCCTCGATGGCGTAGGCGCGAAGCGGTTCAGGGCCGGTCGGGATCCAGCGGTGCGTGGTCGCTCGCGGCAGGATGACGTAGTCACCCTGCCGGGCGGTGAGCGTGCCGAACACCGTCTCGACCGTCGCTGATCCCGACTCGACGTACACGCACTCGTCGCCGATCGCATTTCGATAGTACGGCGAGGGCGATCCGGCCACGACGTAGCTGATGCGCACGTCGTCGTTGCCGAGCACGAGCCGGCGCCCGGTGACGGCATCTGTTCCCGGCACGTCGGCGTCCTTGAAGAGCTCGTGCAGCTTCAGGTGCCGCGGCAGCAACGGCGCATTGGGCAGCCGCTGCTGGTCGGGGAGAACCCAGGTCTTGGCGTCGACGATCGCCGAGGGAATGCCCCTGTGGTACAGCAGCGACGAGTCGGAGGTGAAGCCTTCCTCGCCCATCAGCTCCTCGTAGTAGAGGCCGCCGTCGGGGGTGCGGTGCTGGGTGTGCCGCTTCGGCGGGACGGTGCCCAACTGCCGGTAGTACGCCATCGAGATCACCCACTCGGTAAGGCTTTGACGATCGTTCCTGCTTCAGGATATGGGCTCGCTGACTTGCCAGCTCGGCCGGCGACAGAAATAACGATGAGATCCGGCCCCGCCGCGGTCATCATGAGCACCGACATCCGCGACGAAGAGGGAGCACGTCATGGGCAAGCTGGTGGTCACCGAGTTCGTCTCCGTGGACGGCGTCTTCGAAGACCCCGGCGGAGCCGAAGGTTTCGAGCACGGCGGATGGTCGTTCAGCTTCGACCGCGGCACCGACGGAGACCGGTTCAAGCTCGACGAGCTGCTGGCCGCCGACGCCCAGCTGCTCGGCCGCGTCACCTACGAGGGTTTCGCCAAGGCGTGGCCGACGATCAGCGACGAGGTCGGCTTCGCCGAGAAGATGAACACGATGCCCAAGTACGTGGTCTCGTCGACGCTGCAGGACGCCGAGTGGGCGAACAGCACGATCCTGCGCGGGCCGCTCGCCGAGGAGATCCCCGCGGTCAAGGACCGTCACCCGGGCGACCTCCTGGTTGCCGGCAGCGGACAACTCGTTCGCGGGCTGCTGCGCGAGGGCCTGGTCGACGAGCTGCGGTTGATGGTCTTCCCCATCGTCCTCGGATCGGGCCGGCGGCTGCTCGGCGACGGGACGCCGACGATGCGACTCGCCCTCGCCGAGAGCCGAACCATCGGCGGTGACGGCGTGATCGTGCTGAGTTACACACGCTCAGCGTGATTCCAGGCGTGCCAGTCGCGCGCGAATGTCGTCCAGCGCGGCGCGGATCGGCGCCGACAGCCCGCCGAAGGCGCGGTCCTGCCGCCCGGCGGCATAGCCGGCGAGCGTGGCCATCACGCTGCGCCGGACCGTCTCGGCGTCGGCACCCATCCGGGCGAGCGTCGCCGCGGCGAGTTCGTCCTCTGGCCCGGTGGCCAGGCCGAGCAGCAGGTGTTCGCAGCCGACGTAGTTGTGGCCCATCTCCAGCGCGTGCGCGGCGGCACGCTGGGCAGCGCCGCGCAGCCCGCCGGGTCGGGCTGCGCCTCTGCGGCGGGACAGCGCCCGCAGCTCGCCCGACAGGTCGGCGGGGTCGATGTCCAGCGCGGCCAGCAGCACGAGTGCCAGGTTGCCCCCTTCGGCGACGAAGCCGTCGACGATGTCCACGGTCGTCGGCTTGCGTCCCTCTTCCTTGGCCGCCGACCGCGCGTGTTCGAGCACGTCGCGGGCCCGCCGGGTGACCCGCGACATCACGTCGCCGCTCTCGTCACCGTCGTCCACTGCGGCGGGTCGGGGTTCGCTGTCTGCCGCTGCGACCGCGTCGGCAAGGGCCTGCTGGCACACCGCCGAGATCGGCACGCCGGCGTCGCGGACGGTCCGCGCGAGATCATCAGGCAGGTAGACGTTCACTTTCGGCACACGTACCTCCTGGGGTTATAAGAGGGTTATCCACCCATGCTAACCCCAACGCGGGTACACGCAATAGGGTCGGCGCATGGCGCCCTCGTTCGCGCTGCTCGCCAGCCCGCTGCTCGGCCCGGCGGTGTGGGAACCGGCCGCCGCACTGCTCGCCGAACGGGGATGGCCGATCGTGACCTGCGCCGTCTCCGAGCCGGCGCACAACGCAAGACACGTGCTCGATTCCTACCTCGCCGCGCTGCCCGCCGAGCAGGAGTTCGTGCTGGTACCGCACAGCAACGCCGGTGCGTACGTCCCGCTGCTGGCGGCGCAGCGACCGGCCGTCGCCGCGATCTTCGTCGACGCGGTGGTGCCGCCCGAGCACGGCCAGGTCCCGCTGGCACCGGCCGAGTTCCTGCACCTGCTGCGCGGCAAGGCAGGCGACGACGGGATGCTGCCGCTCTGGACCGAGTGGTGGGACGAGACCGAGGTGGTGGCGCTGTTTCCGGACGGCCGGACCCGCGCACGGGTGGAGGCGGAGCAGCACCGGCTCCCGCTCGCCTACTTCGCCGACGCGCTGACGGTGCCCGCCGGGTGGGCGGCCTTGCCGTGCGGGTACCTGGCGTTCGGCGACGGCTACGCGGCCGAGCGCGACGAGGCGCAGCGCCGCGGCTGGCCCGTGAGCACCTTGGCGGGCGAGCACCTGCACATGCTCGTCGAGCCCGCCCGGGTAGCCAGCGAGCTGCTCGCGCTGCTGGACCGGTGCAGCGCGTCAGGTTAGCCGGGCGGGGTGGCTGACGCGTCCGCGGCGGGCGGGCGCTTCAACGACGCGAGCGTGGCCATCAACAGCGCGGCGATCGCAAGGACCAGCACGACCGCCCACAGGGGCGGGTTCGTCCAGAGCACCAGGATCAGCGCGGCGAGGCCGCCGACGACGCCGAGGGCCACGCCACGATTGGCGGCGACCATGGCGCCGAACCGGCTGCTTGGCAGCCGATCGGCGATGGCGCGCGGCGCGACCATGACCCCGCGGCGGAGGGCTCGGGCTGGCCGCGACGGGCCGAACGCCCAGGCGATCGCCGCGATGATCAGTGCGACGACCAGGACGACGCGCAGGCCCAGTCGCAGGAAGCGGATCAGCGTGTCGAACATCCGCCCGGCGGTGTCCGAGGTGAGGTAGACCCCGGGCAGGTCCTGGATGTAGATGTGGCGGGCCAGGTCGAGGATCAGACCGATGAGCAGCATGCCCCCAGCGACGGAAAGCCCGCAGGCGATGATGGTGCGCCGATGACGACGCGCGGTGAAGACCGCGCCGATCAGGCAGAGCAGGCCGAGCACCGGCAGCCAGTCCGCGGCGGTGTTGAGCAGCTTGACGTAGTTGCGCGCGGTCGTCAGCCCCTTGACCTCGGCGATCTCGAAGGTGACGCCGACGCTCGGCACGTTCTTGGCAATGCTGAGCCCGGCATCGACCAGTCGAGTCTTGACCTGGTCAACGATCGGCGCGAGATTGAGGATGAGCGTGCCGTTCTGGATGCTGATCACGTTCTGCGCGCTGTTCTTGCCGGTCAGGATCGCAACCACTTGGGTATGCGCCACCCGGTTGAGCTCGACCCATAACGTGACGAACGCCTGGCTCTGCACGAACCTCGTCGTGACGGTATTGACCAACGAGTTCACCGCGCTCTGCAGCGGGCCGGCCAGCACGGAGGCGGCCGGCGGCAGCACCTGTTGGACGGTGCTCCTGATGTCGACGTGGTTTTGGAACTGGATGTCGACCGCCTTCACCACCGCCGCCTGCACGCCGGGGTCGCTGGCCAGCGGGGTGAGGGTCTGCACGTACCGGTCGGTGTCCAGCACCAGGTTGCGGCCCCACACCGCAGGCACCGACACGGTCAGAAAGAGCGCACCCAGCGTGATCAGTACTACCACCGCGGTAGAACGGAGCACGCCGGTCACCGTGTGCCGACGGCCGGCGCGTGCCTCGAGCTCGGCGTTGCGCTGACGCAGCTTGGCGTTCTCCTCCTGCAGAGTGGTGTTGTCGACGCTGTCGTCTGCGGCAGTGGCCGCGGGACCGCTGCCCTCGGGACGGTCGGCGGGGTTGTGCTCCACGACCTTCAGCTCCTCCCCAGTCGAACCACACAAGTACCGCACAGTGCTCGCGGCGGCGGGTCATCCCCGCCGGATGAGTCGGGTCGCGGCGCCGGCGCATACCGTCGGCATCGAGCCGCGTGGAGAGGAAGCACGATGACGGACGGTCCGGTCGAGGTCCTGCTCGTTCACTTTCCCGACAATCGCTTCCGGCCGGAGCTCGTCGCCTCGTTGATCGATCTCGTCGAGCTCGGCACGATTCGCCTGCTCGACCTCGTCGTCATCCGAAAGGACAACGACGGCACAGTCACCTCGCTAGAGATCGACGACCTGGAACCGGAGACCCGGGAGCTCTTCTTCGACCTCGACGGCGAGTACGACGGACTGATCAGCGACGAGGACATCACGCTGGCTGGCGCGGATCTCCCCGGCGGCACCAGCGCGGCCATGCTGATCTGGGAGAACACCTGGGCCGCACGCTTCGCCGCTGCGCTGCGGGACTCGGGCGCGGACGTCGTCGTGCATGACCGCCTACCGCAACCGGTCGTGGAGGAGGCACTCGCCGCGCTGAGCGGCGATGCGGTCTAAAGCTTCGTCTCACCGCCCGCGAACATCGAGGAGGAAGCACATGTTGCGACGCCCAATCGGCCGCGTCGGGCGGCCCGGTCTGCTGGGCACGATGGCCCGCACCGCGGTCGTCGCCGGCACCGCGACCGCCGTGAGCGGCGGCATGGTCCGTCATCAGCAGCAACGCGCCGCCGAGCAAGAGCAGGCCGCGGCCTACGAGCAGCAGCAGTACGCCCCGCAGCAGTACGCGCCCCCGCCGGCGATGACCCAGCCGGTCCAGCAGGTGGCGCCGGCGGCAGCGCAGGATGCGATCGTCGCCGAGCTGGCTCAGCTGGGCGACCTCAAAGAACGCGGGTTGCTCACCGACGCCGAGTTCCAGGCGCAGAAGGCGCGCCTGCTCGGCCACTAGTCGCGGCCACAGCTCAGCTCTCCGAGAACGCCTCACGCAGCTGCTGCTCCTGAGCGTCGCTCAGGTTGGTGCGGATGAGCTGCGGGTGCGTGCCCTTGAACGCGTCGCGGACCTTGTCGACGACCGCGCCCTCGCTCATGATGAACAGCGCCGAGGTGCCTGGCGTCACCTGGGACCGGACCTCGGCGATGAACTGGTCGTCCACCCCGACATCGGTCATCGACCCCATCAACGCGCCCATCCCAGCGCCGATGGCCGCGCCGAGGAACGGGACGAAGAAGATCAGGCCGAACAGCAGACCCCAGAAGCCGCCACCGAGCGCGCCCCCCGCGGCCATGTGGTGCATCTGATGCGTCTTGGGCTTGCGGCGGTCGGGCGGCCAGGTCACGACCGCGCCGTCGAGCAGGGTGATGAGCTGCTCGGTCTGCAACTGCTCGAGGGTGTCCAGCGCGGCGTCCGCGCCTTCGGCGGTGTCGAACTTCCATACGGTCAGTGCGGCCATCGAGTCTCCTCCGGTTAGGGTTACAGCCGTCGCAGTCGAGTCGACCACCGTGCGCGGCACTGCGTATCGTTCGCGCCGGGTGAGACGGGGTCGCGGGTAGATCGAGGACTCCGTTCGACCGCTCGTCATCCGGCGGGAATGATGCGCCCGCAGTGCGGTACCTGCCAGGCTGCAGCAGAGGATGATGCGCAGACGAGCCGCGGACACGCGAGCACGCGAGGACGCCGACAGCCCGGGCGTCCCGTCCGCACCGCAATCAGCAGGCGGGCGGATGCTCCGGCGCGGGGCTGGTCGCTACGACGTCCTTCTAGTGCTCGTCGTCGCCGTGCTCGTGATCGCGCCGTTCCAGCAAGTGCCGCTGCGGCAGGTGCATGTCCTGTTTCTCATCGCGGTGTTTCTCTATGCCATGTGGACGTCGGGTGCGACACGTTCCGTGATGATCGCAGCGGGTTGCCTCGGCGCGCTGACGCTCGGCGCCTCCGCGGTGAGCGAGGCAGCCGGTGGGGACGCGGCGCTGGTCGTCTTCGCGATCGACGTCACCGCGCTCTGCTTGACGACGATCGCCGCGCTGCTCATCCGGCTGATACCGCGCCGCCGCGTCAGCCATCGGATCCTCGCCGCCGCGGTGGCCGTCTACGTGCTGTTCGGCCTGCTCTTCGCGTCGGTCTTCTTTCTGGTCGGCGTGGGTCACTCGACCGGATTCTTCGCCCAGTCCGGCCCGCACGACGCGGTGAGCTACCTGTACTTCAGCTTCATCACCTTGACATCGGTGGGCTATGGCGACCTGACCCCGCGAGGCGATGCCGGGCGGATGCTCTCCGGAATCGAAGCGCCGCTCGGGCAGCTCTACCTGGTGACGGTCATCGCCGTGGTGGTGACCAACCGGTCGCGGCTACCGCGCGGTCACCAGGTAGAAGAGGATCAGCAGGACAGCGCAGCCGGCGGCTAGCGATAGCACAATGCCGGCCACGACGGCGAGCCGGAACGACGCCCGTCCGGTGTACGGTCCGGCCGCCAGTGCGCGCTCGGCGCTTCTGGCCCGCGCGATCGCCCGCTCACGTCGGCTCAGAGCCGTCGAATGGGGATGAGCCGTCACCGATACTCCCTGGCTACTCCATGGCCGCAGATCCGCCAACACCCGTGTCGCTGAGCGTAGCCCTGTCCGGGCGGCCGATGGGGCCTCCGAACCGAATGGAGTCCGCGGCCGAACTGTGCGTCACCCGCCGGGGATGAGCCTTTCTACCCGCGGATGGGTGACGATCGTCTGCGAAGCACACGTTCAGGCGGGCATACGCCAGCGGAGACATCGTGGCACAGGTGACCTACGAGATCAGAGTCGTCGGATCGCTCGGTCCGGCGGCTCAGGAAGCCTTCGCCGGCCTCGCCATGGAAACCGAGCCCACCGCGACCGTACTGATCGGCGAACTGGATCAGGCCGCCTTGCACGGCCTGATCGACCAGGTGCAGGCGCTGGGCCTGGAACTGGTCGACATCCGCCGCATGCGTCCCCCGCCAAGCCGGCGGCATTAGTGTCGGCGGGTTTCGCACTGGACCGTTCGACACCGAGCGTGACGCCAGTGAGCAATGTTGTAGCCAGCTGATCGTCTGCCGGGATAGTCTGCCGGCAAAGACGCACCACGTGTTCGCGGGGGCAAACAGAGTGGGCTAGGTGGCTGCATGGTCTCGTCGCTGTCTGCTGCGAGCAAGTTTGCGCCGCCACCGAGCCCGCCCCGGCTGGTGCCTCGTCCACGGTTGGCTTCGGCCCTCGATGAGGGCGTGCGCAGGCCGTTGACGCTGGTCTCTGCCGGGCCCGGCTCGGGGAAGACGGTCCTGCTCGCCACGTGGGCCGCGACCACGGACCTGCCCACCGCCTGGTTGTCCGTCGATCCCTCCGACGACCACCCGGCGCGACTGTGGCGGCTGGTCGGAAAGGCGCTACGCGCCGCCGGCATCGTCGCCGACAGCGACGACCTCGCCGCCCTGCCGCTCGGCGAACCCGACGCATATCAGTTCGTCTCCGCGATGCTCGACGCGCTGCCCAGTCCGGCCGAATCCGTGCTGGTGCTCGACGACGCGCACTGGCTCACCGACATCGACGTCCTTGCACAGCTCGACGCGATCATCCGCTACGGCCTGCCGCGACTGCACCTGGTCCTGGCCACGCGCAGCGACCCCCTGCTGCCGCTGCACCGCTACCGGTTGTCGGGGCAGCTGTCCGAGCTGCGCGGCGCAGATCTCGCGATGACCCGGCCCGAGACACGGGCGCTGCTCAGCGCGCACAGCGTCGCCCTCCGCGCGGCCGATCTCGACCTGCTGCTCGAGCGGACCGAGGGCTGGCTGGCCGGCCTGCGCCTCTCGGCGATGAACATGACCGGCTCGGCACATCCGGGCCAGTTCGTGACGCGCCTGGCCATCGATCAAGGCAGTGTGGGCGAGTATCTGATGGAGGAGGTGCTCGCCCGGCAGTCGAGCGATGCCCGGCGGATGCTCATCCAGACCAGCTTCCTCGACGAGGTGAGCGCGCCACTTGCCGTGGCCGTGACCGGCATCGAGGAGAGCCCGGACCTGCTGGCCACGCTGTCCCGCACCAACTCCTTCATCGTTCCCGTCGACCACGACAGCACGCGCTATCGCTACCACCGACTGCTGCGGGAGGTCCTGCGCTACCTGCTCAAACGCGAATACCCCGGCGCGGAGGCGGCCCTGCGGCGGCGCGCCGCCGCCTGGTACACGGGACAGGACCAACCGTTGGAGGCCATGCGTTTGGCCGCGTCCGCGGGTGCCTGGCGCGACGCCGCCAATGCGCTGGTGCACGGCGGCCTGGCACACGCGTTCACGATGCGCGAGGACATCATCGAACTCGGGATGGCGGGACTGCCGTCGGCGACGGATCGTCGGCTCGAGGCGTGGGAATCCGACTCGGACGTGTCGCTCGCCCAGGCCGCGGTCTTGGTCGCCGCCGGTGACGTCGAAGGCGGAAAGGAGCTTCTGCGGCAGGCACGCGCTGCGCTCAGCGGCACGGCGAAAGCAACCGCGGCGCTCGTGGACGCGATCGCCGCCCATCAGACCGGGGCGCTGCGCGAACTCGACGAGGCAGCCGAGGTGCTGCTCGCCGCGGATGCCGAGCCGACCTCGGCCGCCCTGCACGCCGCGGTGCGGCTCACCCAGGCGAGCGCGCGGTACTGGAGCGCCGAATCACCCAACCAGATCGAACGACTGCTGCTCGACGGCATGCAGGACGCCCAGCGCGCCGGCATGCCCGGGCTGGCCCTGGAGTGCCTCGGCCTGCTCGAACTCTCCTACGTCACCCTCGGTCGGGTCGAGCACGCCAAGCAGTGCGCGGCCCGCGCGCACGAGATGATCAGCGACAACCCGGGACTGGAGCGGGTCACCACGCACCACCTCGCGCAGGCATACGCGGCTCACCTGCGGATGGACCGGGCCACCGTCAATCGGGCGCTGCGCCGCGCGCAACATCGGATAACCACCGACACCGACCGGCCGACCCGAGCGGGCGTCGCGCTGATGAGCGGGCTGCTGCTGATGAGCATCGGCAGGCTCGCCGACGCGCACAAGTTCCTCACCAGTGCGCCCGAATTCGACCCGGTGCTTCCGCGCAGGATCACCCTTTACCGCGAACTGCTCCTCACCGAGATCGAGATCCGGATGGGCCGTCCCCGAGCAGCGCTGAAGATGCTCCGCGAGGATCCGACGCGGACGCAGTCCGCCGTGATTGCGCTGATCGCGGCACGGGCGCACATCGCGATGGGAGACGCGTCGGCGGCACAGCGCTGCCTTCGACCGGCCCTGTTCGCCGACGAGGGCGCGATGCCGCTCGAGGTGCTCGTCTGGTCGCTGCTGACGTCGGCCGCCGCGGCAGCGCTGACGGGCGACGACGTCGCGGCTGTGGACCGGATCCTGCGCGCCTGCGACACGGCGGCTGACCGGGCACCGCAGCCGTTCGCGGATGCGCACGACATGCTGGCCGCGGTGCTCGGCCGTCACCCCGAGGCCCGGGACCGCTGGCCACACCCGGTCGACGAGCCGCAGCCCGGCACGGCGGGTGCGCCCGTCGTCGACCAGGCCGCCGGCCCGCTTCCCGAGCCGCTCACCGACCGCGAGCTCACCGTGCTTCGCCGGCTGGCGACGACGATGACGACCGCCGAGATCGCCGCCGAGCTGTGCGTGTCGATCAACACGGTGAAGACGCACATCGCCGCGATCTATCGCAAGCTGCCCGCGGCCAACCGGCGCGAGGCGGCGAGCCGGGGGCGCCAGCTCGAACTGCTGTAACCGGCCCGGGGCTCACTCCTACCGCGAGTCGGCGATCGGTGCTGTTCGACGTCGGCGCAGCCAGCGGTACACGAACCAGCCCATCGTCGACAGCGCCGAGACAGCGATCAACAGCACACCGGCGGTGACCAACCTCCCGTTGCCTATGTCCAAGCCGGTCAGCAAAGCGATAACCGCGACGGCCACGGGCAGGGCCACGAGCGCGATCGTGCGCAGCAGGCCGCCGGCCACCGGCACCCGAACCCGCGGCGCCTTCCGGACGGCGATTCCGGCATCGACGCCGCGATGCTGGGCGTAGAACTGGATTGCCCGCTCGCCCAGCGTCAAGGCCGTGCGCCGCACCGTCACCGCCATATAGGGCAACCAGATGAGCGGCAGGACGAACCCGACGGCGAACATCAGGCCGAGAAACGCGTATTGGAGCGCCGAGCGTGCGCGGCTCACCTTCTGCGGGTTCGCCTCCAGCACGCCGAGCAGGTACGCCATCCGCTTGATCAGCGTCAGTCGGCTGCCTCGCGGCAGCCTGCCGCCCTCGTGCCGGCCCGGATCACGGGTAACGCTCGCCAAGGCCCCGCGAGTCTGCGCTTCGGACGGGTAGACGCCCTGCAGCACAAGCAGGTCCGCGGCGGGCATCTGGTCGTCGGGAGGATGACCGGCCAGCGCGGCGAGCTCCAGGGTCATCTGCGCCTCGGCGAGCAGCGCGGCGCAGAAGGCAACCGGAACGAATACGACGAGCGGTCCGCCGACGACGGCGCCCTCCGCCATCGCAATGCGCGTATGGCGCTCGACCACCCTGCGCTGCAACTCGTTCTCGGTGCCGCCGGAGCGCCGGAGTCGCTCGGCCTCCGCCGAAGCTCGCGGCGCGAGGTTCTTGATCGACCACAGCGCCAGGTGCTCCGGCGTGTGATCCGGATCGGCCCAGAGAATGCGAAGCAGCGCCGGCGCCACGAACACGGCCTCGTCGTCCGGGCGGCTCACCGAGCCGTCCGGCGCCGCGTGCTCACTCATCGACGGCAGGTCGGCGCACGCCTGCGATGGTCCCGAGCGCTCGCCGATCGTGCCTCACGCTCGCGGGGTGACCAGCGAAACGGCCGTGCGCCGTTAGCGTTAGCGCCGTGGCCAGGCCCGGCGATCTCATCGTTCGGTACGTGCCCATCATGTCGTGGGCGCGCAGCTACCGGGGGCGATGGCTGCGCGGTGACCTGATCGGCGCGCTGACCGCATGGGCGATCGTGGTCCCCGAGTCGGTCGCCTACGCCCAGATTGCCGGCGTGCCCCCGCAGAACGCGTTCTATGCCGCGCCGGTCGCGCTCGCGGCCTACGCGATCTTCGGGACGTCCCGCCAGCTCGTGGTCGGCGCGACCTCGGCGGCCGCCATCCTCTCCGCGTCGACCGTCGCAGCGGTGTCCACGGACCCGAAGACCCAGATTCAGCTCTCGGCGGCGCTCGCCCTCATGGCGGGCGGCATTTTGATCGTCGCCGGCCTGCTGCGGATGGGCTTCATCACCAACTTCCTGGCCGAGTCCGCACTGATCGGGTTCCTGTTCGGGATGGCCCTGGTCATCATCATCCGGCAATGCGGGAAGCTCGTCGGCACATCGACCGGTGACGGTGACTTCTTCGCCCGGGCCTGGCATCTGATCGCGCATGCCGACAAGTGGAGCGTCACCACGATCGCGGTCGGCCTCGTCGCGATCGCGGCGCTGCTCGTGCTCGAGCGCTACATCCCGAAGATCCCGGCCTCGCTTGCCGTGCTCGTCGTAGGGATCGCGATCTCCTACCTGCTCCACCTAGACAGGCACGGCGTGGATGTGGTCGGCAAGATCCCGTCCGCGGTTCCGACGCCGCGGATCCCGGACGTGACAGGTGGTCAGCTGCTACAGATGCTCGGCGGTTCGTTCGGTCTGGCGCTGATCGTGTTCGCCGAGTCCTACTCCATCTCGAGCCGGTTCGCCCAAGCGCACAACGCGGAGGTACGACCCGATCAAGAGATGATCGGCATGGGGGCGTCGAACGCGGCCGCCGGAATCTTCGGCGGCTTCGCGGTGTCCGGCAGCGCGTCGCGCACCGCCGCCGCCGAGTCTGCCGGCGGGCGAACACAGTTGCTCTCGATCGTCGCCGCCGGGTTCGTGCTGATCACGGCCGCGTTCCTCACCCCGCTATTCACCCAGCTGCCCGAGCCGGTGCTCGGCGCCATCGTGATCGTCGCGGTTCGCGGATTCCTGCGCGTCGGCGAGCTGCGCCGCTTCTGGCATCGGGACCGGCAGTCGTTCGCAATTGCGGCTACTGCGCTGTTCGGCGTGCTGGTATTCGATCTGCTGCCGGGACTCATCCTCGCGGTGGTCCTGTCCCTGATCCTGTTCATCGCCCGTGCCACCGAAACCCGGGTGGCCGTCCTCGGCCGCCGCGGCGACGGGATGTGGGTCGACTCGGCCGAGGTCACCGACGCGCTGCAGGTTCCCGGCACGCTCGTCCTTCGGCCCAACGGGCCCCTGTTCTTCGGCAACGCAGACCGCGTCCGCAAGCGCGTCCTGGAGCTCGTCTCCCAGCGGAGCGCGCCGCCGCGGCAGGTCTGCCTGGTGTTGGGTGCGAGCTTCCGGCTCAGCCTGCCGGTGCAGGACGCGCTCGACCAGCTGCGCGCCGGGCTCGCTCGGGCCCACACGCAGCTCTGGCTGGTCGCCGTCCCGAGCACGGTACGGGCGGAACTGGAGGGCGGCGAGCTATTGAACCGGCTCGGGACGGAGCACTTCGTGCGGTCCATCGACCAGGCCGTTGTCGCGGTCGGTCGAGCGCGCGATGTCTAGAGTCGTGCTGACAGGGCGATCGGCGGAGGAGGGAAGACGTGCAGAAGTCGCTCGCGCCGCCGCCGCGAGGCAAGAACATGGCACCCGTGCCTGGCGGCACGTTCGTGATGGGCGACGACGAGCACTACCCAGAGGAGCGGCCCGCCCATCGGGCCGAGGTCGGCTCGTTCCTCGTTGACATCCACCCGGTGACCAACGCGGAGTTCGGCCGGTTCGTGCGCGCCACCGGATACCCGACGGTCGCCGAGCGGGCCCCGTCGCCGGACGACTTTCCGGACGCTGACCCGGCAGACCTCGTCCCCGGTTCGCTCGTCTTCCGCCCGAGCACCGGGCCGGTGCCGCTGGACGACTGGCGCGGGTGGTGGGCGTGGGTCCCCGGCGCGAGCTGGCGGGCGCCAGCCGGCCCCGGCAGCACGATCGGCGGCCGGGAGCAGCACCCAGTCGTGCACATCGCGTTCGAGGACGCACTCGCCTACGCCGAATGGTCGGGGCGGCAACTCCCGACCGAGGCCGAGTGGGAGTTCGCCGCTCGCGGTGGCGGCTCGAGCACCGAGTATGCCTGGGGGAACGAGTTCATGCCGCGCGGGCGGATCATGGCCAACACCTGGCATGGCCGGTTCCCGTTCGAGAACCTCCAGCCACACGGTTTCGACCGCACCTCGCCGGTAGGGCGGTTCCCGCCGAACGGGTACGGGCTGGTCGACATGATCGGCAACGTCTGGGAGTGGACGACCTCCCGGTGGTCGGACGACCACAGCACGGCGAATGGCCGCGAGCAGGCACACTGCTGCGCCCCATCGTCCGCGCCCCTCACCGAGCAGGATCGGCAGGTGATGAAGGGTGGCTCGCATCTGTGCGCCCCGTCGTACTGCCAGCGCTACCGACCTCCGGCGCGGCAGGGCCAGCACGTGCGCAGCAGTACGTCCCACCTGGGCTTTCGGTGCATCCTGCGTGACTGACCGTCGCCGCTCCTGGCTGCCGGCTGGAGGTCATGCCCGGCGGGTGATACCGGCTGGCCGGGTCGGCTCGATCCTGGGTGGTGTCGGTTGACGTGGACGCCGGCGGCCACGGCCACGATGGCCCGCCGCCGGGCCGGATCGCGCGGCTGCGTACCCGCGCGGAGCGGGCGGCCGATCACTACGAGCAACTCGCGCAACGCAGACCGGTCCTCGGTCTCCCGCTGGCTTTCCTGGCGAGGTACACCGCGCGGCAGGGCATACTGCTGGCGAGCGCGATCGCCTTCCGGCTGTTTCTGGCGCTGATGCCGCTGGCGCTGCTGATCGCTGGCATCGCGGCGGGAGCGTCCAACGGGTCGGGCTCGGACCTGACCGCGGCCACCAAGGTGGCAGGGGTCACCGGCGCGGCCAGCCAAGAAATCGTCAAGGTGGTTAGCTCCGGCCAACGATCCTGGTGGATCGCCGTCATTATCGGCGGGTTCGGCTTCTTGTGGGCGATGCGGACACTGACCCGCAGTCTGATCAGCGCGAATGCGCATGCCTGGCAGGCCCGTCTCCGCAAGCGCTCGCAGAAGACGGTGATCTGGACGAGCCTGATCTTCGGCGCAAGCCTCGTCCTGCTGATCCTGATCATGAGCGCGCTCACCTGGCTTGATCGGCATGTGGTGGGTGGTGTGATCATCGCCGGGATCATTGAGATGGTCGCGGGGACCCTGTTCTGGTTCGTGGTGAGCAGCCGGCTGCCGGACGAGCGCCGGGACTGGCTCGACCTGGCGCCCGGTTGCGTCATGGTGGGCGTCGCCCTCGCCGTCTTGCACATCGTGAGCCGGGTGTATCTGCCCAGGCGGTTCGAGAGCTCGTCGGAGCTGTACGGCTCGCTGGGCATCGCCGCCGTCATCCTCGCCTGGCTGCTCATCATCGGGCAGGTGGCCATCAGCGCCGCATTCGTTAACTCGGTCTGGAGTGACTACCGCGCACGGCCGGCGCAGCCGAGCCCGGGCTAGCGATGGCCGACATTCACACGAGCGTCTGGGCGATCCTGCTCATCGTCGCGGTGGGTGTGGGCGTGGTCCTGCTCCGCAGGCGCCGTGTGGCACAGCGACGCACCTAGCGTCGTGCGAATTCAGGCGAGCAGTCTCGCCTTCTGCGCCTGGAACTCCTCCTCGCTCAACACGCCCTGTGCGCGCAGCGCGGCCAGCTTGGAGACTTCGTCCGCCACGCTCGAGGACGAGCCGGCGGCGGACTGGATGTACGTGCGCATCACCTGATCGGCCGCCTCGGCGGCGCGCGTGTCCCGCCGGTGCATGCCCGCGCCACGCGCGATCAGGTACACCAGGACGCCGAGGAACGGAAAGATGATGATGAAGATCGTCCACAGCGCCTTGCTCCAGCCGCCCATGTCGTCGCTGCGGAAGATGTCGCTGATGATGCGGATCAGTAGGAAGATCCAGAGAATCCAGAGGAAGAACCAGAGCATGGTCCAGAACGCGTCGAGCAGCGGGTAGTTCGTCGCGGCCAGCGGTAGTGCGGCGGTCACAGTTCCTCCTCGTGCTGCGCAATTTGCGGAAGTGCGCACCGGTCGGTGCGTCGTGACAGGGTTTCACAGCCTGTCTTGATGTTGGACTTGTGGCGGATATTCGACCACTAGTCAAAGATCAAGTCTGAGTTCAACGTCCATCGCGCAGGCGCTACCCCCGCTCCAGCGCGTCGTTGAGGGCCAGCGCGGCGTTGATCAGCGCGAGGTGGGTGAACGCCTGCGGGAAATTGCCCAGCTGTTCGCCGCTGAGCCCGATCTCTTCGGCGTACAGGCCGAGGTGGTTGGCGTAGGTGAGCATCTTCTCGAACGTCAAGCGCGCAGTGTCCAGCCGACCGGCCTTGGCGAGGGCCTCGACATACCAGAACGTGCACAGCGAGAAGGTGCCCTCCGAGCCACGCAGCCCGTCCGGCGAGGCCTCCGGGTTGTACCGATAGACCAGACTGTCCGACACCAGCTCCTGATCCATCGCCTGCAGGGTCGAACTCCACATCGGGTCGCTGGGTTCGATGAGTCCGACCTGCGACATCCGCAGCACAGACGCGTCGAGCACCTCGGTGGCGTAGTGCTGGACGAAGGCGCCACGCTTCGCGTTCCAGCCCCGGTGCATGACCTGGCGGTAGATCTTGTCACGTTCGGTCATCCACCGCTCGATGCTGCCCGGGCGGCCATGTTGCAAGGCGAAGCGAATGCCGCGGTCCAACGCGGTCCACGAGTTGACACGTCCGTAGACGAAGTTCTGCCGGCCGCCACGGGTCTCCCAGACACCCTCGTCTGGCTGGTCCCAGTTGTCGGCCAGCCAGTCCAGCACGTCGGCGAAGTCGCTCCAACTGCGGTGGCCGATCCCGACCCCTCTGCTGTTCGCGAAGTGGACGGAATCCAGCGCCTCCCCGTAGATGTCGAGTTGCAGCTGGTCGGCGGCGCCGTTGCCGATGCGCACCGGACGCGAGCCGCGATAGCCGGCCAGGTGGGTGAGGACCTCTTCGTCGAGATCGGACGATCCGTCCACCCGATACATGATCTTCAACGGTCCGGATGCGGAGCCCGCCTGCTCGTGGACCCGATCCGACAGCCAGCCGATGAACGCAGCGGCCTCGTCCTCGAAGCCCAGGCCGAGCAGGGCGTACACGGAAAAGGAGGCATCTCGCACCCAGGTGTAGCGGTAGTCCCAGTTCCGCTCGCCGCCGACCTGCTCGGGCAGCGCCGTCGTCGGCGCCGCGACGAGAGCGCCGGTCGGCGCGTAGGTCAGCAGCTTGAGGGTGATCGCCGAGCGGATGACCTGCTCCCGCCAGCGTCCCCGGTAGGTCGAGCCCGCGAGCCATGCGCGCCAGAACCCGACCGTCGCGTGGAACAGCCGCCATGCCTCGTCAGGCGTGAACCGACGTGGCGCTGCCGTGGCACCGAACTCGAGCATTCCGCCGCCGACGTCGCCGATGCGCAGCGTCGCACTGCCGACAAGCCGCGGCCCGTTCGGGCCGTCGAGCTGGTGCATCTCCTCGTCCAGGTCCAACAGCATCGCAAGGTGCACGGTCAGCTGCGCGTCACCAGCCCGGAAGACCGCGCCGTCCGCGGTGGTCTCGACGGTGTGCCGGGCGCGTCCGTAGTCGAAGGCCGGCGCGAGCTCGAACCGCAGCCGCATCTGCCCGCGCACCACGCGCACGATGCGGACCAGGCGGTGGCGGGCCGACGAACGCTCCTCGCTCGATACCGGCATGAAGTCGATGACCTCGGCGACCCCCTCCTCGGCCATGAACCGGGTGATGAGGACGGCGGTGTCGGGCAGATACAGCTGCCGCGACGTGTACCCCTCGGCAGCCGGTCTGATCCGGAAGTAGCCGCCGCGGTCGCTGTCCAGCAGCGAGGCGCAGACCGACGGCGAGTCAAACCTCGGCAGGCAGAGCCAGTCGATCTCGCCGTCGGTCGACACCAGCGCCGCGGTCTGCAGATCACCGATCAGCCCGTGGTCTGCGATCAGCGGCTCATCCGTCATTGGTCCTCGCCCCCTGCTGGGAAGATGTTCGCCCAATCGTTCTCAACGCTGACCACAGTGAACCCTTGCTTGTCGGCCGCGGCCAGCGCCTGCTCCGCGCCGGCGTCGTAGGGGATGTCGCCGCGGCCGGTGTCGTCGTCGTGGTGGATCAGCAGGCTCAGACTGCGCAGATGCTTCTGCACGTAGCGAAGCATTTGGACGTCGCCGTTCGAGTTGCCGGCCGCGAGCAGGGGCCGGCGTCCGACCCGCGTCCAGATGCGCACCGGCTTGAACGGCCCGTCGTCCATGAAGTCGAACGACGTCCCGTACCGGACCTCGTTCGCCTCCTGGTCGTAGGCGAGGCCCAGCGCGGAGCCGACGACTCGCTCGCTGGGGATGCCGTAGTACTTGGCGGTCATCGGCCGCATGAAGTCGCGGTCTCCGCCGGAGATGATGTAGCAGGTGAAGCCGCTGGCTTCCAGGTAACGCAGCAATTCCACCATCGGCTGGTAGACAGCGCCACTGTACGGACGGTGCAACGTCGGATGTCGCGCGGAGCGGTAGAACTCCGCCACCGCGACGGCATACTGCTCGACGCTCTCGTGCGCCGTGGAGGCCACGATCGCGCCGACCATGACCTTCAGGTCCGAGTCGTCGCCTGCATAGTGCTTGTCGACCGCACCGCCGAGCCAGGAGAGATCGCCGGTGACGGCCGCCTTGTACGGCTGGGTATCTGCCAGGGACGGATCGGCTCTCGCCGCCGCCACCCACTGCTGCACAACGAAGTGCAGCTGGGTCGGCATCGGCTTTTCGGTCCACAGCGTGCCGTCGTTGTCGAACACGGCGACCCGCTGCTCTGCCGGTACAAAGTCCGCCCCGCCCCTCGTCACCGCGGTCACGAAGTCGACGACCGCGCGCCGTGTCGGCGTGTCGTTCCAGGACGGTAGGGCCGCCTCGGCTGTCATCGTCGCTACTGGATGGCCATGGCGACGTTGACCCGGTCCTCCGGCGCGATGAGATGGCTGTGGTCGTCCAGACCGATTTCGATCTGAACCCAGTTCACGGCACCGCTGAACTTGCGCTGCCCGTAGTCGGTGGTGACCAGGGAGCCGAGTTCGTTGCCGAGGTCGAACGCTTCGTCGCCGGAGAACGGGAACGGCCGCGTCGAGTCGCGAATGTCCAGGTTGATCGTGCCGTTGAACTCCTTGGCCACTCCGCACGCTCCTTGATCGGCCGAACCAACTCCACTCTGACCGTGGTCGAGGATGGGCGGCATCATTCGCGGCGGGTGATCGGGTCCAGCATGTCTCACCCGGCGCGCGTGAGGCATCCGACCGGCGCGGCTGGGATGCTCGGCTAAGTGCGCGCGGACGAAGGAGGCCGGCATGGCGGGGCCGGTACCAGTGATGCGGACGCCGTCCGGTCAGCGCGCCCGCGAACGAGGGATCGCCCGCTTCGTGCCTGCCGTGGTGTGGCTGCGCCGGTACGAGCGGCGCTGGTTGCGGGGCGACTTGATCGCCGCGCTGACCATCTGGGCGCTAGTCGTGCCGCAGGCGATCGCGTACGCGCAGATCGCCGGGCTTCCGCCGCAGGCCGGGCTCTTCGCGACGTTCGCCGGGCTGCTCGGGTATGCGCTCTTCGGCAGTTCCCGGCAAGTCGTCGTCAGCCCGACATCGTCGACGGCGGCGATTTCCGCGTCCATCGTGGCTTCAATCGTGGCGACCGGCGACCCCAAGCGCTTCGCCGCGCTCTCCGCGCTGCTCGCGATCATGGTCGGGATCGTGCTCATCGTGCTGGGCCTGCTGCGGATGGGATTCGTCTCACGGTTCATCGCGGCCGCCGTGCAGGCCGGGTACATGTTCGGCCTCGGCCTGACCATCATGGTCGGCCAGTTGCCGAAAACGCTCGGCGTCAGCCAGGGCGGCGGTGAGTTCTTCCCGCAGCTCGGCCATGTGCTCGCGCACCTCGGGGACGCGAACGGCTGGACGGCGTTACTCGGGTTCGGCAGCCTCGCCGTCCTGCTGGTGCTCAGGCGGGTCGCGCCGGTCGTGCCGGGCGCGCTTCTCGTCGTGGTCATCGGGCTGATCGTCGTCGGGGTCTTCCACCTCGACCACCACGGCGTCGCCGTCCTGGGCAAGATCAACGGTGCGCTACCCGTGCCGGCCATACCCGCCATCCACGTCAAGGACGTCGGTGCGCTCTTACCGGGCGCGTTGGCGATCGCCGTGATCGGCTACGCCGAGACGATGACCGTCGCCGAGTCGATGGCCGACGAGCACGGCTACGACGTCCGGCCGGACCGGGAGCTCACCGGAACCGGCGTCGCGAACATCCTCTCCGGCCTGTTCAAGGGGTTCATCACCGGCGGCGGGGCTAGCCAGTCCGCAGCCAACGACCGCGCGGGCGCGCAGAGCCAGCTCGTGTCGCTGATCGTCTCGGGGCTCACCGTGCTCACCGCTGCGCTGTTGCTGCCAGTGTTCCGCGACCTCCCCGACGCGGTGCTGGGCGCGATCGTGATCAGCGCGGTCGTCAGCTTCCTGAACGTCCCGGCGCTGCGCCGGATCGCACGGCTGCGTCCAAGCGGCTTCGTCGTCTCGCTGCTCGCCATGTTCGGCGTGCTCGTCTTGGGAGTGCTTCCCGGGCTGCTGCTGGCGGTCGGCGTCTCCATCGTCATGCTCCTGGGCCGGATGGCGCGGCCGACGAGTTCCGAGCTGGGACGCCTGGCCGAAACCGACACGTACGTCTCGCTGGAGAACGTGCCGGACGCGGTCGTGCCGCCGGGCGTGCTCATCTTCCGCCTCAACATGCCCCTGCTCTTCGTCAACGCGAAGCTGCTGCGAGACCAGATCCGCGAACACGTGCGTGGCGCAGATCCGCCGATCCGGGTCGTCGTGCTCGATCTGACGTTCTCGCCCGGCCTGGATGTCGAGGCGGTGAACGTGCTGGGCAAGCTGCTCACCGAGCTTCGCGGGCACGGCATCGCGCTGCACCTGGCCGACGTACGCGGCCACGTACAGCAGATGCTGCTGCGCAGCGGCCTCGCCGACGAGATCGGCCGTTCGAACATCCACCGCACGGTCAGTGACGCGGTGGCGGACACCCCGGCGGGATCCGCGCCGTGACCGCCGCTTCGACAAGGGAGCCGGCGATCGGCCCGGCGTACCTGCGACTGGTGCTCCTCGGCGCGCTGATCGGCATCCCCGCTGCGTTCCTCGCCGCCGTCTTCCTCGCCGCCGTGCACGACCTGGAGCACGTGCTGTGGCACGACCTGCCGAGCGCTCTCGGCCGGTCATCGCCGCCCTGGTACCTCGTGATCGGCCTACCGGTCGCCGGGGCTGTCGTGGTGCTCATCGCGCGAAAGCTGCTGCCCGGCGACGGCGGACACTCGCCGCGGGAAGGACTTGCCGAGAAGCCGACACCCGTCTCTTTCGCGCCGGGCGTCGCGCTGGCGGCGATCGGCACTCTGTGCTTCGGCGCGGTCCTCGGGCCGGAGGCACCGGTGATCGCCCTGGGCTCGGTCGTGGGCGTCGCGGTCACCCGCTATGTGCGCGTCGGGCGGGAGGGCACGGCGGTCCTGTCCAGCGCGGGCTCGTTCTCGGCGATGTCGGCACTGTTCGGCGGGCCGATCGTCGCTGGGCTGCTGCTCGTGGAGGGCGGGATCAGCATGGGCGCTGCCCTGCTTCCGACGTTGCTCCCGGGGCTGACCGCAGCGGCAATCGGCTATGTCATATTCGTCGGTTTCGGGACGTGGGGCGGCTTGAACGCACCCGGCCTGCTGATCCCGAACCTTCCCGCCTATCACGGAACGCACCTGCTCGATCTGCTGATAGGGCTCGCCGTCGGGATCGTGTCGGCACTGTCGATCACCGGTATCCGCCGGTTGGCGAGCGGTGTCGACCGCGGCGGCCCGAAGTGGTTGGGGACTGCCGGCCTACTGCTCGCAGGGGGACTGGTCGTCGGTGTGCTCGCCGAAGTTGCCGATCTGCTCGGCGCCAACTCCTAAGACGTGCTCTTCTCCGGCCAGGCCTCGGTGCCGGCCATCGTGGCGGCGGGCTCCACGAAGATCGTCCTGATCACGCTGATCGCGAAGATGCTGGCGTATACGATCTGCCTCGGCTGCGGCTTCCGCGGCGGCCCGATCTTCCCGGCCCTGTTCCTCGGGATCGCACTGGCAGCGCTGCCGGTGGTGTGGTTCGGCACGTCCCCGACGCTGGCGATCGCGGTCGGCGCCGCCGCCGGGATGGCGGCGCAGACCCGGCTGCTCTTCGCGCCCCTCCTGTTCGCGGCGCTGCTGGTTGGGAAGGCGGGGCTCGACGCGGTTCCGGCCGCCGTCCTCGCCGCGGTCGGCGCCTGGCTCACGATGGCGATGCTCGAAGCGCGGACCGGCCGCGAGGCGCCGGTGGCGGAAGCGCCGTCGCCGACGACGGCTGGGCGGTGAGCCGGCGAGCGTCAGCTGCTCAGCGCGCCGACGCCTTTGCCGATCAGCACGACCCCGATGACGAGCAGCAGCACCGCCATCACCGCGCCGTTGTTCTGCGTCAGCCAGGCGCGCAGCTGGTCGAGCGGCTTGGCCATCTGCTTGCGTGCCGACAGGTAGCCGATCACCGGCCCGCCGACCGTGCACGACGCGATCACCGTGAAGATCGCGATCACGATGACATCGTCGGTGACCGACAGCTGTGCGGCGCCGAGGGTGGTTCCGGCACTCAGGCACATCAGCAGGTTCTTCGGGTTGATACCCGAGAGGAGAAAACCAAGGCCGAGTGCCTTGACGAATGTGAACGAGGTGATGGCGGCCATCCACTTCGGCATCGTCGCGGTTTCGCCCTCCGCCGGCCGGCCGCGCCATTGCCTGGCCGCCATCAGCACCAGCAGCACACCGAACACGAGTTTCAGCACGGACGAGACCGTCGACGGCTTGCCCGACGACGTGTTCCCCGCCTGGCCGACCAGGACCAGCACGATCACGGTGACGACGACGATGCCCGCGACCCAACCGAGCAGGAAGCCGGTGCTGGTCTTGGCGGCATCCCGGGAGAGCAGCATCAGGATGACCGCGATGATCGGTATCGGACTGATCGCGATGCCGATCGCGAGCGGCAGCAGATCACCGATGACGGGTCCCATGCCGCCCCCTTCCCTACGGTCCGAACGTTGCGTACGACGGGAGGTATGGCATCACCCCGAGAGCGTGAGCCGATCTCGCGGCGCTCGACTGCACGCGAGCGCCACGGCGTCACCTGAGCCGCCGCGGGTACCGTCGCGGTCGTGACGACGACGTACCGGCCGCGATCGCAGCCGTGCACGCGCTGCGGCGAGAAGGTGGTGATCGTCGAGTCCCGGACGGCGGGTTTCGGCGGACTGGTGCGTCGCGCGCCGCAGGTGCGCCTCGAACACGCCGACTTCGAACCCGGCCGCGGCCGGGTAGACGGCGTGGACGCGGCCTGCCGCCGCAACCGGTAGCCGTCCGCCCGCAGTCAGCCAGCATCGACCGAGAGGAGCCGCTCGAACCGGTCGGACGGGATGGAGCCCGGGGCGCCGCCGTCGCGGGCGAGGGAGTTCGCGAGCCGTTGCAGCAGCGCGTTGACCGGGGTGGGCACGCCATGCATACGCCCGAGGAGCACGACCTCGCCGTTGAGGTAATCGGTCTCGACGTCCGCGCTCTGCCGCGCCAAGCTCTGCCACGTCGAGCCGCCCGGGCGGGTGTGGCCGTCGATCGACTGCAGCTGCAGTAGCTTACCCCGCCGCGTCGCGTCTTCCTCGGCGGTGGCGGCTTCGATGCCCGCCGCGGCCAGGCATGCCTCCCCCTCGGCAGTGGCACGCTGCCCGATCGAACCTCGGCGAGCCGGCGGGCCACACACCGCCTCGATGGCGTTTCCCAGGTTGGTGACCAGCTTGCGCCACTTCCAACGCGACACATCGGGGATCGGCCGCGCGTCGAAGCCGGCCGCGGCGAACGCGCCGGCGATGTCGATTGCGGTGTCGTCGACGCCGGTAGGAAACCTGCCCATGTCGAGAATGCCGGTCACCGGCGCGGAGAACGCCTGAACCACACCCGGCTCGAGATGTGCGGTCGGGCAGGCGACCGGCACGCCGTACACATCGGCGAACCGGCGTAGCGCCTCCGGCTCGTTACGCACCCCGTTCTGCAGGCAGACCACGGGCAGGGAGGCCGGCGCCGCACCGGCCAGCTCCGTGAGCACCTGCTGGCTGTGCTGGCTCTTCACCGCCACCAGGCAGACATCGTCGCCGCGCCAGCCAACCTCGCGCGGATGCCGGACCACCGGGACCGGCAGGGCGTGCTCACCCGACGGATCCTGCAGCCGCAGCCCGTCCGCCAGGATGGCAGTCAAGTGCGCGCCGCGGGTGATCAGCACCACCTCTTGGCCGTGCTGGAACAACCGGGCACCCACAACGCCGCCGACACTGCCCGCGCCGTAGACCACGAACCTCACTCGGCCAGCCTCGCACGCATGCCGGCCATGTCTGCCCGACGCACGGGTCGCTGGACGTAGGTGCCCTGGTCAGGTATGCACCGTTGTGCGAGCCTGGAAGCGCGACGATGCCCCGAAGTTTGGAACGTGTCATGAGCGATCGGACGCCGGAGTACTTGACCAAGGACGTCGCACGCGGCGTGCTGCACAGGGCCGGCTACGAAGCCGCGACCATCGCAGAGGCGCTGGCCCAACTTCCCGACCCCATCGAGCTGAACCGGGATGCAACCGCGCTGGAGCGGTATGGAATAACTCGTGATCGACTAATCGACGCGCTGGGCGGCAGCCCATGACCTGGATCAGGAGACCGCGGCCTCCATCAGCTCGACAACCTTCTGCTCTACCGCAGGGCTCCACTTTTGCAGCGCGAACGACACCGGCCACACGTCCCCGTCGTCGAGGTTCGCGGCATCCTGGAACTCCAGGGTCGAGTACCGGGTGTTGAATTTGCCCGAGTTCTTGAAGCAGACGACGACCTTGCCGTCTGCGTTGGTGTAGGCGGGCATCCCGTACCAGGTCTTCGGCGACAGGTCCGGGGCGGTAGCGCTCACTGTCGCGTGCACGCGCTCGGCGAGCGCACGATCCGCCGGCGCCATCTTGGCGATGGAGTCGAGCGCCGCCTGCAGCCCGTCGGCCTTCTTGGCACCCTTCTTGCCTTCGGCGCGCAGCTCCGCGGCACGTTGCTTCATCGCGGCTCGCTCGGCGGCAGTGAAGCCGTCGGACTTAGCCTGGGAAGTGTTCGCGGGCATTCTCGCTTTCCCTTCTGGATGGGCAGGGCCGGACGTCCTGCCGGCCCTTCAATGGAAAAGGCTAGGGCCTTCGCCACCGTGGGCGCTTCTCGATTCGTGACCGAAGCGGCGGTCGTCGGGACGGGATCCACTGCCACCGCCCCGAGGCGTCACCACCACGCAGTTCGCGGGCTCACCAGCCCAGCTGATGAAGCCGCGCGTCATCGATGCCAAAGTGATGACCGACCTCATGAACCACGGTGCGCCGCACCTGCTCGACGACCTCGGCCTCACTGCGACAGACCGCGCAGATGGCGCGGCGGTAGATGGTGATCTGGTCTGGGAGCACACCGGCATAGTGCGACGTGCGGCGAGTCAACGGCACACCTCGATACAGACCGAGCAGACCCGCGGGGCCGTCGTCGTGCTCCACGGTGACCGCGACGTTGCGCATCAACCGTCCCAGCCCCGGCGGCAAGCCGTCCAGCGCCGTAGCCACCATGGCCTCGAACCGCTCCGGGTCAACCTCGACCACCCAGCCATTGTCCGGCCACCCCGCACACTGTCGAGGAAGTCGGTTGCCATCGACGCGGTCGTTCGGCGGGGCTACCGTCACCGAGAACGTCTCTGCGCGTTGTGCTGGTCTGCTGCGTCGCTGTGCTCACGTCGCTACTCGGCGTCACCGCGAGTCAGGCGGCACCGGCGAGTCGGGTGCTGAACTGCTCGGGCAGCTGGGCGAATCCAGGGATCCTGGGGTCCGGAAGCTACCGAGGCGTCGAGGTCTCCGGCGTGTGCACGGTCCCCAGCGGCGTCACCGTCACGGTCCACGGCACCGTCACACTCAAGGCTGGATCGACACTGTTCGCGATCAGCTCGCAGACCATGACGATCAACGGAAATGTGCTCTTGGGCCGGGGGGCCCTGCTCGCGCTGGGCTGCAGCGCCGGGCTCGGATGTGAGGGTGCCAACGGCGATCCGGCGCCGTCGGCTGACGCGGTGCGCGGCAACATTGTGGCCGTCGGGGCGCTAGCGATGTACCTCAACGGCGACACGGTCAACGGCAACGTCGCCTTCCTCGGCGGTGGCTGGGGCCGTGGTTGCACTGACCCGAACGCGGATCTGCCGACCGATCCGCTGGTACACGACCTGGTGGTCAAGGACAACATGTTCCGCGGCTCAGTGACGCTGGCCGGATGGGCCGGGTGCTGGATGGGGTTCATCCGCAACACGGTGCACGGCATCGTCACGATCAGCGGCAACTACGGCAATCCGAACAACCTCATCACCGACAGCGGCACGCCGGTGTACCAGGGCCTCGATTCCACCGAGGTCGTCGCCAACCAGGTGTGGGGCGTGCTGCAGTGCTACGCCAACACCCCCGCCGCCCAGTTCGGTGACGCGACCGGGGGCGCTCCGCCGGGCTACGGGCCGAACACGGTGCACGGGCTGGCCCTCGGCGAATGCCGCAAGCTCAGCGTCTAACGCGCCAACCATCCCAAATCTTAACGACATCTCCTGAGGGCGGGCGGCCCTGCCGGGTGCGCCGGCAGGACCTGCGGCGCAGCCCAGTTGGTGGTTGCCTAGTCGATGAATGTATGGCTGCCGCAGGCAGGCTCAGACCTGCGCGTGGTGGACGTCCATCGCTATCCGTCAGATTCCAGCACAGCCTTGGCTTTGTCCAGGCTCGCCATCTCGCTGTCCATGGCGTGCTGCGCCGGCGACCCCATGAGCATCTTCTTCACGCCCGACAGCGGCGCGTCCAGTGTGAAGGTCAATTCGGTTCCGCCGTCGACAGGGCGGAATGTGTACTCCCCGTCCGGCCGCAGCGGCCCGGCCACTACCCGGAACGCGAAGCGCCGGTCCGGCTCCCAACCGGTCACCTCGAAGTCCGCGGGGAAGGACCGCCCACCGGGCCCGGCCACGCGCTGGTAGTAGCGCGCGCCGACACCGTCGCCGCTCTCCCGGCGGATCTCCTTGACGCCGGAGCGCCACTTGTGGTCGTTGGCCACGTCGGCGAAGAACGCGAACACCTCACTCACCGGGCGGCTGATCACCACGGTGCGACGCGCGCTGGGCATAGCCACCTCCAACAACCGGACCCGCACAGAGTAACCCTCGTCAGAGGGGCACGAAGCGTCGAAACCGACCCCGCGGGCGGGCTGGTTCGGCTGCGCCAGGCGAGCAAGCCAGGTCCGGATGTGCGCTCGCAACGCCTCGGTCACGCAGCAGCGTCTTTACCACCGGTTCGGCCCGATCGGGCATCCACGATTACGGACGACCGTCCCGCGCCGTCACCCAGGAGCTGCTATCACGGTCAGGAGCAGCGACAGACGCACGTGGACCGCAACGACACCAGCGTCACGTCACCGACCGGCGACATCTGGCTCGCCGCGACCAATCCGGCCGCCGCCGTCAGCCCGGTCGAGCTCGCGCCCGGTGCTAGCGCGACGATCAACGTGACGATCACACCGACCGGGCCGTCCGGAACGGTCGTAGCGGGCACCCTTTACGTCGACACGCTCGCCACGGACGTGCCGCCTTACGGCCAGTTCAGCGTGACGAACTCGTAGCCCTGCCCTACCAGTACACGATCAAGTAGCGGCTCACGACGCGAGCCGATCTAGGCGTCGACACGCGCGGTGGGCAGGTGAAGCGTGGCGGCGACGTCGCTCGCGACGTGGTGGGCGATGAAGGCGTAGCCGGCGTCGTTCGGGTGCCCGGGCACCCGACCGGCGAATCGGCGAACGTCGCGCGGGGTGATCCAGCCTTCCGCGATCGCGTCGATGAAGATCACGTGTTGGGAACGCGCGGCCTGTTCCAGCACGGAATCGACCTGCCGCACGTTGGGCCGGATGGGCAGCGTGGCCGGGATCGGTCCCAGGACGGCGAGGTCCGCGTGGCGGAAGCGGTGCCGCGCGAGGCTGAGGGTGTGCGAAACGGCCGCGCGCAATACCCGTTGCGAGCAGAACGTGTCGTTGCGGCCGCCTTGCAGCAGCACCAGGGTGGGGTCCAGGCCGGCGGGTAGCCGCGCGATCCGCTCGGCGAAGGTGCCCCGATGACGCGGTCCGGGGTTGACAAACCCGCTGCCGGACGCCGCGTCGACGGCGACCGGTTGGCCGAGCTCGCGGCCGAGGAGGTAGGTGTAGCCGTCCGTGCTGGGATGCGCGCCCAGCCCGGCGGTGTAGGAGGCGCCGATGAATAGGATGCCCCGCCCGGCTGGCAGGTCGGCGTGGACGGCGGCGGGTGCCGGACGACTGTCGGGGCGCGCCATTCCGCCCGCTCCCGTGACGGCCAGGGCAGCGACGACCAGGATGGCGAGTCCGGCCGACGCAGCGCGGCGCCACACTTCGCGCACTGCACCTCCCGATCGGCTCCCGGCCCCGGGCTGACGGCAGCGGTCAGTACATCATCCGCGGGTCCGCGTAGTGCTTGAACTCCGGCAGGTTGTTGGACGGATCCTGCAACACGAAACTGTGATGCTCCTCCACCAGCCCTTCGAATCGCCGGAATGGCTTGGCGAACACGCGCAGCCCACGGGTTGTGGCCAGGTGCCGCAGCCGGTCCCAGTCGTCCCGGTTGCGGAAGGTCACCCCGAAGTGGCGCGGGTACAGCTCCGGGTCGGTGTCGAACCGGTTGCTGAGGTGGCAGACCAGCTGGTCGCCGAAGAAGTCCAGAGTGATCCGGTCGGCGTAGCGACGGGCCAGCTTGCAGCCCAGGCCGGCCACGTAGAAGGCCTGCGCCTCGTCGAGGTCGCGCGCTGGAATGGCGAGGTGGAAGACGTCGCGGCTGTCACGCATGGTTGGCTCCGTCCAGGGCGTTGTCGAAGTCGGTGAACGTATCGTTGCGCAGGCCCAGCCGAAGCGTCTCTACCCCGATCACGTCGGCCGGACTGATGTTGCCGAGGCTGACGTCCGGGCCGAAGCGGCGGATGAGGCGGATCTGCAGGTCACGGGTCGGAGCTTCGAAGATCAGCCGGCCGGTGTCGATCCCGGACTCGGCGATCTCCTCGATCAGCCCGACCCGCAACTCGCCGTTGGGGCGGGCGATGCCGCTGCGCCCTCCTTCTCGAGCCTCGGTGATCACTCGGTAGGCGCCGGCCGCGAGGTCTTGGCGGATGTAGTCGATCCACAGTGCCGGCCGCATGGCCTCGGACCGGGTGGGGTCCTTGTAGCCCACTTCGCTGAACACCCGGTACCGGCCGGCCAACCGGGCGACGAATTCGGCCTTGCGGCGGTTCGACAGGGGAATCGTGCCGTTGGAGATCTCGACACTGCGGCAGCCGAAGCGGTCGCAGAACCGCAGCCAGTCGTCGAACCGGCCCTGCGCGAGGAACTTCTCGAACAGGGTGCCTCCGAAGTAGAAGTCGACGCCGGTGTCGGCGAGGGCATCAATCTTGTACTTGAGGTCGTCCGTGACGACGGACGTCCCCCAGCCGAACTTCAGCACGTCGATCAGGCCGGCGAAACTGGACAGCACGTCGACGAAGTGCCGGCTGGGCAGACCGCTGTCGATAACCATGGTCAGCCCGGTCGTGCGCGGCTTGCTGTCACGTTCGGGCAAGGTCAGCGCTGTTGCGTGCACGGTTGCTCACCTCCAGAGCTCGGATTGGTGTTCTCGGTCGGGACGGCAGGCCGCGCCAGCGCGGGCGGCCGGTCAGGGCGAGGCTGAGCGGCGAGCGGCGCAACGCCTCGGTAACGGCGAGCGCGCCGCCGACCGTCAGCAGGTACGCGATGAGGGCGAGCCAGAAACCGTGCAGGTGGTGCGGCAACCAGCGCCCACCGCTCCACAGCAGCAGCCACAGCACCGCCGGGTGGACGAGATACACCCCGAACGAGCGGTCCGATCCCACCCGAAGGGCACGGTCGAGAAGTTGCCCGGGGCGCCGCCGCTCTGCCCAGACCGACCCGAGCGCGGCCAAGGCGAGGACGGCGGCGAGCGACCAGGGCACCACGATCGGTTGCCACACCGCGGCGGCCACCGAAGCCTGCTCACCGCCGTTCGCCGCGACCAGATACCAGGCCTCGGCGGCGGCGGCGGTCACTGCGAGCACGACCAGGCTGTGCCAGCGGTGGGTGCGCAGCCACGCGGTGCAGCGGCCGAGGTGGTACGCGGCCACCGCGCCGGCCAGGATGTAGAGCGGGTAGTCGATCACCAGCACAGCCGCTGGTCCGACCAGGGCACGCAGCCAGCTTCCGGCGGGCGCGTATCGCAGGTCGCTGACCACGGCGAGCTGCAGTGCGGCGCTGGCGGCCAGCAGCAGTCCGTGATGCCCGGCGGTCTTGCGAATCAGCGCGGCGATCAGCGGATAGAGCAGATAGAGCTGCATCGACACCAGCAGGAAGTACAGGTGGTACCAGGCGGTGCCGGCGACGAGGTACCGGCCGAACATCGCCAGCCACTGCGGGAAGGACATGGTGCGGGGGCCCTGCGCCCACTGCAGCCCGGTGTAGGCGGCCGACCACACGACATACGGCACACCGACGAGCAGGAACCGCCGCGCCCAGAAGCGGCGCAGCGCGAATGGCCGGTCCAGGTACTGGTGGACCAGCACGAACCCGGTCAAGCAGAAGAACGCCTCCCGGGTGAAATGCAGCAGCATCACCACGCCGTTGCCGGCGATGCTCAAATCGCCGCTGGTCTGCGAGACGGTGTGTACGCCGATCACCGCAGCGAAGGTGAGCACCCGCACGACGTCGACCTCGTGGACGTGCTGGTGAGCCTTGGCCACCGCGACCGGCGTGCTCATGCGACGCTGCGCGCGGTCAACGCCAACTCGTGGCGGCGGATCTTGCCGGTCGGCGCCCGGGGTAGTTCGGCAACGACGCGGACTGCGGCGGGATGCTTGAACCAGCTCAACCGCGCGGTGCACCGGGCCTGCAACTCGTCGGCGAGAGCGACGCCCGCGCCGGGTCGGGCCAGCACATACGCGACCGGCACGGCACCGAGTACATCGTGCGGCTGGCCCACGACCGCCGCCTCGATCACCCGCGGATCGGTGAGCAGCACCTCCTCGATCTCGCGGGGGTGCACCATCTCTCCGCCCCGGTTGATCACGTCGTCGGCGCGCCCTGCCAGGTACAGGAAGCCGTGCGGGTCGAGGCAGCCGAGGTCGCCGGTATCCAACCAGCCGTGCGCGTCGAACCGGTCGGCCCCGCGGTTCCCGGCGTAGCCGGTTATCACCCCGTCGCCGCGGATCCAGACCCGCCCGACCTCGCCGGCGGCCGCGACCGATCCGTCTGGCCGGCGCACCTGCAACTGCACCGCGACCGGACGGCCGACGGAGCCCGGCGGGGTGGACGCATCCAGCGGGCCGGCGGTGATCTGGCTGGCCGCCTCCGTCATTCCGTAGCTTTCCACTACCGGCACCCCGAGCAGCCGCTCTATACGTTCCCGTACTGCGGCTGGCAACGGCGCCGACGCCGAGCGGACGAATCGCAGCGCGGGCAGGCCACCCCCCGTCGACTCGTCGGCGAGGATGGTGAGTATCGCCGGCACGGCGTTCAGCCAGGTGATCTCCCGCTCGCGCAGCAACTGCCAGAATCCCCGCCGGTGGAAGCGCCGATCGAGCACGACCGTTGCGCCCGCGACGAGCGTGGCCAGCAATGCGACGACTTCCGCGTTGACGTGGAACAGCGGCAGCGGGCTGTAACCGCGGTCCTCCGGCCCCAGCCGGTTGTGCATCGCGACGGCCCTCGCGACGTGCAGCAGCCGCCCCTCGTTCAACTCCACGACCTTCGGCTCGCCGGTCGAACCCGACGTGCTCAGCCGGACCGCGCCCGCGTCGCGCGTGCCACCCGGCACGACTGGGGCCGCAGTGGTCGCGGGGCGGCCGGTGAGCCGGTCGGCAAGCACCGCCTGCAGCACTTGGGGGAAGAGCATCAGACGATCAGCACGGTCACTGATCGCGAACGCGGCCCCGGTAGCCCGCGTGGTGCGCTCCAGTTCGGTCGGCGGAGCGTCCGGGTCGGCCGGCACCGCACAGCGCCCAGCAGCGATCACGCTGCAATACGCCACTGCAAAGCCGAGCGGGTCGGCGATGTCGAGGAGCACGCCGGCTCCCGGCGCGACCCGCCCGTCCAGCACGGACGCCCAGTGCTGGGCCGCGGCAGCGAGGTGGGCGTAGCTGACTTGTCGGGAGCCGCGCGCGTCCTCGATGAACGGGGCCGAGTTGCGCTCGCGACCGCGCCGGTCGATCAGTGCGGCCAGCGGTGTCGGCGCCAGCAGTTCTCGCTCCCTCACGCTAATTGACGGTTCTGCGGCGGAGTGGGTAACGACAATTAGCCAGTTGTGGGTGGACTGGGCGTGTTAGCAGAAATCGCGCTGCACGGTTGCCGACGTGGCGCGAAATCGACCACCGTCATGGGGTGCGGCATTCCACGGTCAGTACGCGGTGGTCGATCCGTGCCGCCCTTGCCGCGCTCACCTTCGTCGCCATCGCCGCCGCCACCGTCGTTACCTCAACGCCGGCCGGCCTGTCCGCGGACTCCGCGGACCGCACCACCCAGCCAACGGCACAGCCGGGTGTGGTCAGCCGCACCGACACGCTGACCGTCGACGGGGTGCGGCGCAGCTATCTGCTCGTGACGCCGGCCGCCCAAGCGGCTCCGCTGCCGATCCTGGTCGTCTTGCACGGCAACAACGAACCGCCCGCCGCAGAGCTGCAGCGCGACGAGCTCGAGCCCCTCGTCGCAGCCGGAAAGGCGATCCTGCTCTACCCGGCTGGGTATCACCTGTCGTGGAACGCCGGCGCCGACAACTGCTGTGGAAAAGCCGGCACCAGCCAGACCGACGACCTGGCCTTCCTCGCCCAGTTGACAACCCGCGCCACGGCAATGCTGTCTGTCCAGCCCGGCGCCGTCTACCTGGTCGGATTCAGCAACGGCGGCAAGCTCGCCTACCAGGTGATGTGCAGGGAGCCTCAGCTCTTCGACGCGTTCGCCGTCGTCGCAGCGACTCCGCTCGAGGCGTGTGCCGCGCAGCCGCAGCCACCCCGGTCGGTGCTGATCGCCGTCGGCGGCGACGATCCCGAATTGCCGATCAGCGGGCACGCCGTGCCCGCGACGCAAGCGCTGGATGCCGCCGCAACCGTCTGGCGGCAGCGCGACGGCTGCTCGGCTGCGTCGACCGGAACGACGATCGGCTCAGCGACGATGACCACGTGGTCGCAGTGCGCCGACCAGACGCAGGTGCGCACCGTCCGCTACGCCGGGTTAGGACATGCCTGGCCGCGCTCCAACACTGTCGGAGCTACGGCCTCCGGGGCGACGCTGATCTGGCAGTTCCTGTCCGCGCAGCGACGGAGCTAGCAGCGCGGGCAGCTCGGCGAGCGCGCCGATCACATCGAGACAACCGGCCTCCAGCCGCGGGTCGCGCCGCAGGTGCCCCCACGGCCCGGTGAGCACCCGGACAGTCCGCAACCCGCATTCCGCGGCGGCGCGCACGTCGTCGTCGAGTTGGTCACCGACGTAGACCACTGACTCGGTCCGGCACCCGGCCTTCTCGACCAGCGACGCGAAGAACGCCGGATCGGGTTTTGCGACGCCGAGCTCCTCGGATACCACAACGGTGTCGGCCGCCAGGCCCAGCCGGCGTAGCTGCTCGCCCACCGCTCGAGGTTGATTGCCGGCGACCCCGACGTAGCAGCCGTGCCCGCGCAACCACGCCAGCGTGGGCCGCGCGTCGGGGTAGAGATCCGCCTTATCGAGCACCGGCAGCACGCCCGCGGCGGCCATCGCCGACCGCTGCCCGGCCAGCGTCGCGCCAGGCCGAAACCGCGCCACCACGTCCTCGACCGTGCCGCCCGCACCGATCACCGCGCCGAACACCGCCGAGAAGGTATGCGCCGGCACGCCGAGCCAGCGCGCCCACGCGGCATACTCTCGGGTGCGGTCGAGCACCGTCTCGCCGATGTCGAAGAAGACCGCCTCGACCACACGCCCTCCTTGGAGCCCGCCTCGCTTCCACAGTGGCCACGCTCGCTGTGCGCCGCGTTAGCCCGCGGATCAGGTGGCGAAATCAGAGCTCAACACACAGAACTCGTTGCCGTCGGGATCCGCCATCACCGCCCAGCTGACCTCGCCTTGGCCGATGTCGATTCCAGTCGCCCCGAGGGAGCCGAGACGGTCGACCTCTGCTTGCCGGTCACCGCCGACAGGTGGAGCGAGGTCGAAGTGCAGCCGGTTCTTCCCGGTCTTGGGCATCAGTGGCGGACCACCCCAGGTGATCTTCGGACCGCCGTGCGGCGAGCGGATCGCGGTCTCTTGGTCCTGGTCCCAGACCAACGGCCAGCCCAGCGCTTCACTCCAGAAGTACCCGACGTCTTGCGAACCGTCGCACGCAAGCGCCCCGATGAATCCGCAGTCAGCGAGGAACTTGTTGCCCGGCTCGATGACGCAGAACTCGTTGCCTTCCGGGTCAGCGAGCACGACATGACCCTCTTCCGGGCGTTGACCGACGTCGATGTGCCGGGCGCCCAATTCCAGCGACCTGGCCACCGTCTGCTGCTGGTCCTCGAGGGACGTGCTTGTCAGATCGAAGTGCATCCGGTTCTGGCCGGCCTTCTGCTGCTGGGTCGAAAGCAAGCGGATCCGGAACCCGGTCTCATCGCTCGGCAGCAGCGCGATGCCTTCCTGGCGTTCGTGCGGATTCTCGACCAACTCCCACCCAAGAACGCCGGCCCAGAAGCGCGCGAGACGCAGCGGGTCGTTCGCATCGAAGCAGAGCGCGTAGAGGTGAGACGTCATCCCGCTCCGCCTTTCGATCTGCCCACTCAATGTGCGGTCACAGCGCATCCTGTCTGCCCATGACGGACGCGACGCTAGGCGCTGCGGCCAATGCCACGCAACGCGAATGAGGGCGCGCTCCCGCTCGGCCCTGCCCGGTCAACTCTCGCCGGATGGTCAGGATCGGGCCGCCCTGTCCACAGCCCTTCCGGTTACCGGACGCGTCTGACCGGCAGGATGGCGGCGGCGCCCAGGAGGGCGCATACGCCGGCGATCGAGTAGAGGGCGCCGTAGCTGCCGACGGCCAGGATGGCGGGCGCCACGGCGGGGCCGAGCGAGTATGGGAGCGCGCTGGCGATGTTGGCAACCCCGAGATCCTTGGCGGCGTGGTTCCTGTCCGGTAGCACGTCGACGACCAGGGCGAGGTCGACGGCGACGTACGCGCCGAGCCCGACTCCGCTGATGGCCATGGCGAGGACGAAGCCGTGGTAGGTGCTGACGGTGGCGAGGATGAACATCGCCGCGGCGAACACGGCGGCCGCAGCGAAGACGAATATTTTGCGGCGTCCGCTGCGGTCGGAGAGCCGCCCGCCGAGCAGGGAGGCAACGATGACCAGGACGGACTGGATAAGCGTCGCGGTGAATACCTGTCCTGGCACCCTGCTCGTGGTGCTGCCGACTCGCTCGAGCAGGAAGTACACCTGGTAGGTGGTGAGGAAAGCGTAGGCCAGCACGAACAGGAACCGGCTGGTGAAGGCCCACGCGAAGTCGGGGTGGGCGCGCGGCGCGACGTAGTAGGTGCGGGCGAACTCGAGCGGCGACCATGGAGCCTTGTCGGCTCGCGGTAGCCGGCGGTCGCATAGAGGGCAATGAACCCACCCCCGACCCGCTGCACGTCGGGCAGTGCCCCGGACGTTTCCTCGACGGTGCGGTGCACCGGTTCGGGCGGGCGCCGGGCCGGGTTCAGGCTCGTCGGGATCGCGGCCCCCGGGACGCTATGTGATGACGCGGCGAGCGGACGGATGACGGGCAGCCTACGCCGAGGCGGCGGCCGTGAGGAGGGCTTCGCGGACGCTTCGGTCGAGGCGTCGTTGTCCCGTGCCGTCCGCGGCGAAGTAGGACACCATGGTCGGGATGCGGTCGTTGCAGCACCGAGCTCGGGTGAGCGCTGCGCGGGCCGCACGGCGCGTAACGGGTGGTGGTGGCATGCGGGCGACTGGCGAGGCGGCACGGCGGTGATAGCGGCCCTGCTGGAAAGCAAGTTTCGCGTGCCCAGTCGGCGGCCCACTGCGGTCGCCCGCCCGCGGCTGGCCAAGCGCCTGAGCGCCGCGTCGCGGTCCGCGCTGACAGTGCTGTCCGCGCCCGCAGGTTTCGGAAAGACCAGTTTGCTTGTCGAGTGGCTGGCCACCGTCTCGGACGAGGCGCCGGCCGTCGCGTGGTTGTCGCTGGACCACCGGGACAACGACCGCGTGCAGTTCTGGACGTACGTCGTAACGGCGATGCGGATGGCCATGGACGGTCTCGGCGTGGAGCCGTTGCAGCTGCTGGCGTCGTCCACAGAGTCAGCCGAGGCAGCGCTCGCCGCGCTGCTCAATGACCTCCATCGCCTGCCAAAGGACCTGTTGCTGGTCCTGGACGACTACCACGTGATCACGTCACCCGAGGTGCACGACGGGATGACGTTTCTCCTCGAGCACCAGCCGCCCCAGCTGCACTTGGTCCTTGCCACCCGGGCCGACCCGCCCCTACCGCTGGCGCGGATGCGGGCGCGGGGTGAGCTGATCGAGGTGCGGGCGGCCGAGTTGCGCTTCACCGCCGAGGAGTCGGCGGCGTACCTCAACGGCCCGATGGGGCTGCAACTGAGCGAGCGCGACGTCGCGGCGCTCGACGGACGCACCGAAGGCTGGATAGCCGCCTTGCAGCTGGCCGCGCTGTCGATGCAGGGCCGCGACGACGCCAGCGCGTTCATCGCCGGGTTTGCCGGCGACGACCGGCACATCGTGGACTACCTCACCGACGAGGTGCTCACCCGCCAGTCCGTCGGGGTCCGAGAGTTCCTGCTCAAGACGTCCATCCTTGACCGGCTCACCGGGCCGCTGTGCGACGCCGTCACCGGACAGGACGGCGGCAAGGCGACCCTCGTGGCGCTGGAGCGGGCCAACCTGTTCCTCGTCCCGCTCGACGACCGGCGACAGTGGTACCGCTACCACCACCTGTTCGCGGACGTCCTGCACGCGCACCTGCTCGACGAGCACGCCGAGGAGGTGGCCGAGCTGCACCGGCGGGCGAGCGCCTGGTTCGAGGCCAACGGAGGCACGCCGCGGGCCGTTCACCACTCCCTGGCCGGCGGCGACCCCAGTCGAGCCGCGGACCTCATGGAGCTCGCCATACCGGCGATGCGCCGGGAACGGCGCGAGGCCGAGCTCGCTGGCTGGCTACTTTCTCTGCCGGACGACGTGGTGCGGGTCCGGCCGGTGCTCGGCGTCGCGTTCGCTGGTGTGCTCGCCCAGGTGTCGGACTTCGACACCGTCGGCGAGCGGCTATCGGCCATCGAACGTGCCGTGCGCCCGGACGGCGGCCGGTGGCCGGAACAGCCACCCCCCGAGCTGGTCGTCGTCGACGAAGCCGAGTTCCGGGCCGTTCCCGCGCACATCGAGGTGTACCGGGCCGCGCTGGCGCTTGCGCGCTCCGACCTGGGCGGTACCGTCAGCCACGCTCGGCAAGCGTTGTCGCTGGCCGCTCCGGACGACGACCTCACCCGGGCCTCAGCCGGCGGGCTCGCCGGACTGGCCTCGTGGACCACCGGCGACCTCGCCGGCGCGCACGCCGCGTTCACCGAGACCGTCGCGGGGCTGGTGCGTGTCGGGTTCATCGCCGACGTCCTCGGTTGCTGCATCACGCTGGGTGAGATCCGCCGCACCCAAGGCAGACTCACCGACGCGCTGCGCACCTACCAGTGGGCGCTCGACCTGGCCGCTGGGAACTCGGCGGCGGCGCCGTTGCGGGGCACGGCCGACATGCACGTCGCCACGGCGGACGTGCTGCTCGAACGCGATGACCTTCCCGCCGCTGCCGAGCAGCTGGCCGCGAGCGAACGCCTCGGTGAGTACAACGGCCTGCCGCAGAACCCGTACCGGTGGCGGGTCGTCAAGGCGCGGCTGCGGGAGGCCGAAGGCGACCTGGACACGGCCCTGGAACTGCTCGACGATGCCGACCGCGTCTACGTCGGCGACTACCTGCCAAATGTGCGACCCGTGCCGGCCACCCGAGCACGGCTGTGGGTCCGGCGCGGGGAGCTAGCTTCGGCCGTCGCGTGGGCCACGCAACGACAACTTTCCGCCGGCGACGAACCGTCCTACCTAGGCGAGTACGAGCACACCACCCTCGCCCGGCTGCTGCTGGCCCGCTCCCGCGCCGAGCGGGACGGTAGCGCACTCGACGATGCAGTCGCCCTGCTCGAGAAGCTGCTGACGGCAGCCGAGAAAGGCGCCCGGCACGGCAGCGCGCTCGAGCACCTGGTGCTACTTGCCCTGGCCCATCAGGCCCGACGGGACATGCCCGCCGCGCTGGCGGCACTGCAGCGCGCCGTGCTGCTCGCCCAACCGGAGGGCTACGTGCGGCTGTTCGCCGATGAAGGGCCGCCGATGGCCGCCCTGCTCAAGACCCTGGCCAAGCAGTCGGCCGCGTCCGGCTACCTCCGTCTCCTGCTCGCGGCGACCACCCGAGGCGAGGCACACGCCCCTCCGCCCGAGCAGTTGATCGATCCGCTGAGCGACCGCGAGCTCGACGTGCTCCGACTGCTCGGCACCGACCTCGACGGCCCTGACATCGCCCGGCAGATGTCAGTGTCGCTGAACACCGTGCGCACGCACACCAAGAACATCTACGCCAAGCTCGGCGTGACCAGCCGGCGGGCAGCCGTGCGCCAAGCGCAGCAGCTCAACCTGCTCCAGGCCCGGCGCCGCGGCTGACCGGCAACCGCGACCGCCGCGGGCCCTCGAATCACCACCCGGTTCACCAGATGTGGTGATGCCCGCTCACCACATCGCGCGCCATCGTGAGCGGCATGAGCGACGTCCCGACCGGTCCCGACCGCGGCGCGGGGCGCTACGAGATTTGCGTCCGTGGACACCTCGCATCCCGCTGGTCCGCCTGGTTCGACGGGATGACGCTCACCCGCCACGACGACGGCACCACCGTCATCCACGGCACGATCACCGACCAGTCCGCACTTCACGGCCTGCTTCGCAAGCTCAACGACCTCGGCGTCCCGCTCATCTCCGTCACCTCCACCGCAGCCCACGAGCCCGCCGCACCCGGCATCACCCACCCCAGCTGACTGCACAGCAGCCCGAAAGGAGCACGACATGACCACCGACACCGACACCGTGCACACCACGGCCGCCAGGCCGCCCACGCCGCGCCGCCGGATGGATCCGATGAGGAAGACCGCCCTCGCCGCCGGCATCCTGTACCTGATCACGTTCGTGTCGATCCCGACCCTGCAGCTGTACAAGCCGGTGAAGGACCACGTCGGCACGTTCATCCTGGGCGCCAGCAGCAGCACCGGGGTGATGTGGGGGGCAGCCTCCGAGATCATCGTCGGCTTGGCCGGCATCGGCACCGCCGTCGTGCTGTACCCGGTGCTGAAGCGGCAGAACAAGACCGCCGCGCTCGGGCTGGTCGCCGCCCGGATGCTCGAAACCAGCCTCATCTTCGTCGGCGTGATCAGCCTGCTCTCGATCATCACCCTCCGAAACCACGTAGCCGGGACCGCCGGCGCAGACCCAGCCGCGCTCGTCACGACCGGCCACGCCCTGGTCGCCGTCTACAACTCGACGTTCCTGCTCTCCCAGAGCCTCATGCCCGTCGCCTGCGACCTGCTGCTGGGCTACCTGCTGTACCGGTCCGGCCTGGTGCCCCGCATCCTGCCGATCATCGCCTTCGTCGGCGCCCCGCTGCTGCTCGCCTCCGACATCGCGATCTTCGCCGGCGCCTACACGAACACCTCGCCGCTCAACGGGCCGCCCGTGCTCCTGGTCGCCGCGTTCGAGCTCTCCCTCGGCGTCTATCTGACCGTCAAGGGCTTCAGGCCGACGCCGCTCCTGTCCGCCACCGTTGCGCCCAACGCATCCTCCGCCGCCGGCCACCAGGCGCTGCCGGTCCGCTGATCTGTTCCCGGCACTCTTCCCGATAAGGAGCAGTCATGATCACCGGGCAGAGCCTCAGCAAGACCTACGGCCCGAAGACCGCCGTCGACGGCATCACCTTCACCGTCCAGCCCGGCAAGGTCACCGGCTTCCTCGGCCCCAACGGCGCCCGGCAAGTCGACCAGCATGCGCATGATCGTGGCCTGGACCGCCCCACCAGCGGCACCGTCACCGTCAACGGGCGCCCCTACGCCCGGCACCGGTCACCGCTGACCGAGGTCGGCGCGCTGCCACTGTGCCTCGAGACTGCGCGCGGGCGTCGGCCGGGAGATCGTGACGACGGCGGCCCTTGCGAAGGTGGTAAGGACGCCGGAAGAAGTTGCTGCTCGTCGCCTCGGGCGATCGCAACGACCCACGTGCGGTTACAAACCGGCCGCTCGGCGAGCTGCGATGACGACGGGATTGTTCGGCATGTCCGCCCAGGCGATCTCGAAGTAGTTGCCCTCTGGGTCACAAAGGTAGGCCGAGCGACCGGTGAAGAACTCGGCGTCGACGGGTTCCTTCGTCACCCGAGCGCCGGCCGCGCGCATGTGCTCGGTGAGCCGGTCGACCTCCTCGGCGCTGTCGACCTGCACGCCGATGGTGAAGCGGATGCCTCCGGTGCTCGGCTCAGGTTCGGTGTTCCCGTCGCGGGCGAGCTTGGCGAGGGGGAACAGGGCTAGCACGATGCCGCGCAGTTCGAAGACCGCGAACTCGCCGTCGTCCATCACCTGGGGCCAGCCCACCCGCCGGTAGAAGTCGCGAAGGGCACGGAAGTCGCGGGCGCCGAGAGTGATCAGGTTGGCCAGCGGAAGTTGGTCGGTCACGCCTGCACTATCCATCCGTGCGCCGACAACGGCTTGCGTCGCATCGTGCGGCTCTCGCGTGCCCCGATCCGCAGGGGGCACCCGTCCGGCGCGGAGCCGCCTCGGGGAATCGAACCCCGGACCTACGCATTACGAGGGCCTTGAATGGGGTTACGGCCGACGTTGGCTATCACTGAAAACCCCGGAAACACGGGGCTTCCGCACTATATTGATGTTGGCGGTTGATGGCCCCGGTGGACTCTGATGTGTCCCCAATGTGTCCCAGGAATGATCATGGCACCTACCGTCCTGTCGAGTTGATCTACAGGTGGCGGTCCAAGATGCACACGTTGGGTCGAGCGAATGGGGCAGCTGCCGGCAAGCCGTGCTTCTCAGGCTGGCCCCCCGCTCCAAGAACGCGTCTGCCCACGCCGATGACAGCCCATCCGATGCGTCCGACCATGGCAAGGACCGTGCGGTTCATCTGATCCCGAGCCTGCACCCGTTCGGTGGACAGTCCCGCGCCCGGCGATGACCCGCTCGGCGGTCCGACGGACACAGCGACAAGCTTCGGCGAGATTCGGTGATCGTATGGCGCGGGGGGTCTTGACATCTGAGACAAGCCGATTAGATTGCTTGTTAGTTCGGATGGGATACGAATGAAGGGCGACGCGGCGATGGCTAGCACGCAGTTGGTGCGGCACATCAATCAGGCGCGTGCTCTGGAGCTGCTCCGCCGGCACAAGGGGCTGTCGAGGGCGCAGCTCGCGCGTCGTTTGGGGCTGACAAAGTCCACTGTCTCGGATCTGACGAACGCGCTGCTGGCCGGTGGCCTGGTGGTCGAGCATGGCGGGGCGGTCGGGCACGCGCGCGGCGGGCGGCCCGGTCTGGGGCTGCGGCTCAACCCTGCGGGCGCGACCTTCCTCGGGGCAGAGTTGGGCAATGACCACATCGCTGTCGTGGCTTTGCGGTTGGACGGCCGGGACTTGGCCCGCGTGCGGCAGCCGATCGACCCGGCGCATTCGAGCGGCGAGATCGCCGGGCAGCTGGTGCGGTTGGTGAAGCAGGTGCTGGCCGATATCAAGGGTTCGAGTGCGAACCTTCAGGGGCTGGGGGTGTCGGTGCCGGGCATGCTCGACCGCGCCGGGAGCGTGTTGTGGTTGCCGCGGCTGCACTGGCATGACGTTGATCTGGCCGCCCTGCTTGAGCGGGAGTTGTCGATCCCGGTGTCCCTGGAGAATGACGCTAACGCCGCGGCGCTGGCCGAGGTGTACTTCGGCCCGCGTGCGGAGATCGACCGGCTGCTGTACATGCTGTTGGACACTGGGGTCGGCTGCGGGTTGATCGTCAATCGCGGCTTGTACGTGGGCGTACACGGACGGGCCGGGGAGGCTGGCCACCTACGGGTGGACCCGGCAGGGCCGCGCTGCGAGTGCGGCGGCATCGGCTGCCTGGAAACCATGCTGGGCGAGGCCGCGCTGCTGCGCTATGACAGCGAGCTCGGCGGTAAAGCCGCGTCCGCCCAGGAGGTGATCGAGCACGCGATCGCCGGCGAGCCGGCGGCGACTGCCGCGCTCGAGCGCTGGAAGTTCTGGCTGGCTCGGGCGGTCGCCTCGCTGATCTACCTGTTTGACGTCGACCGGATCGTGCTCGGCGGTTCCCTGCCGGCGGCGGTGCCCGACCTGGCCGACGACGTGCTCGAACAGCTGCGCGACCAGCAAGTCCCCCAGACCGACGACCTGCAGATCCTCACCTCCCAGTTCGGCAGCTACGACGGCGCCTTCGGCGGAGCTGCGCTGATCTACCAGCGGCTGTTTCGGATCCCACAGGCCGACGAAGACGGCTTTCTCGACGACGATCTGCTAGCCACCTTGTAACGACCGCCATCTGACAACCCGCAGCCGCGGGAGCAAACCCGGTAATCCGATCGCCTATCCATACCCGCAATTAGTTCGGACCCCTCCCGAACTTACCTGGAAGGACAAGCAATGGACGACATCAGCATCGATCGCCGCGCCGGTGCTCGCCGGCGTGGCCGGTGGAGCAGACCCGCTGCCCTCGCCGCGGCGGGCGCGGCGTTCGCACTGACTCTCACGGCCTGCAGCAGCGGCGGCGGCGGTGGATCCACCGGTGCGGCCGGGTCGGGCAGCGGAACAATCACCTGGTGGGCCAACCAGATCACCGGGGTGGACATGAACGCGGAGGTGGCCAAGGCGTTCGAAGCGGCCAATCCGGGAATCCACATCAAGATCGAGAACGCGCCGGTGAACACCGACACCAACAAGGCGACACTGATCAGCCAGATCAGCGGCGGCGGCGGTCCAGACGTCTACAACGGCGACGTGATCTGGCCAGCGCAGTTCGCCGCGAACCACTTGGCCGCGGACCTGTCGAAGAAGTTCGACTCGTCGTTCTGGGACAGCTTCGTTCCGGGCCTGATCAAAGGCGCGACCTACAAGAGTGGCATCTACGGGGTGCCGTACTTCTCCGATCAGGGCTTCTTCTATTACCGAAAGGACCTGCTTGCCGAGGCGCACCTGCCGGTGCCGACCACCTGGGAGCAGGTGCAGTCCGAGGCGGCGCAGCTGCAGAAGCAAGGCCTGGTCAAGTACGGGTTCATCTTCCAGGGTGCGTCCTATGAGGGGCTGACCTGCAACTTCACCGAGTTCCTCACCGACGCCGGCGGCACCATCCTCAACAGTGACTCCACCAAGCCGGCGCTCAACTCCGACGCGGGCAAGAAGGCACTGACCTACCTCCGCGGGCTGATCACCTCCGGGGTGACACCCGCCGCGGTCACTACCTTCCAGGAGACGCAGGGCATGAACGTGTTCGACGCCGGCGACGCCGCGTTCTTCCGCAACTGGGCCTACGCGTACGGCGACGCCAACGACCCCAAGACCTCCAAGGTGGCCGGCAAGGTCGGCGTGAGCCTTCCACCCACTTTCCAGGGCCAGTCGGGACCCGGCTTCTCGAACGTCGGTGGCTGGAACGCCTACATCAACCCGAACTCGAAGAACCAAGCAGCCGACGTGAAGTTCCTGCAATTCCTGGCCGGCCCGACCGCGCAGAACATCGTCGCGAAAGACTCGCTGATCCCCACTGTGCAGTCCATCCGCTCGTCGCAGACGGTGGCCCGGATAAGCCCGGTGTTTGCGCTGCTGGGCAAGAGCAAGCTGGTCGCGCGACCGTCCACGACTAAGGAGTACTCGACCGTCAGCCAGGCGGTCTACACCAACGTCAACTCCGCGCTCAGTGGCGCGGCCTCGCCCAGCGCCGCGCTGAACGCGGCCGCGAGCCAGATCACGAACGCCTTGTCCGGCGGCATCTGAGCCGCAAGACGCTTGTCGGCCGGTCAGCCGGCGATCTCACCTCTGCTGACCGGCCGGCCCACCAATACCCCCAGGTACGGACGCGCCCGACACGGGACGCCCTCAAGAAGGACGCCATCATGGCCAAGCCCCGCACTGACGCCGCCGTGGCCGAGCAAACCGGCGACGCCGCAACCGGTGCCCCTCGATCTCAGCGACCCGGCCGCTTTGCGAACCGGCACTCTCGGGCGGCGTGGATGTTCGCCGCGCCGGCGCTGCTGTTCGTCGGTGTTGTGACCATCTTCCCGATCCTGTTCTCGGTGGTCGCCAGCTTCTCGAACGTCACCGTGTCCGCACATGGCTTCCAGCTCAGCAACTTCACGACCCACAACTACTCCCTGCTGTGGAACAGCGACACCTGGCGGTACTCGGTGCTGTTCACCATCGCCTGGGCCATCGCCACGGTCGGTATCGAGCTGGTGATCGGCACTGCGATTGCGCTGGTCCTCGAACGACTCACCGACAGCGCCCGCGGCTGGATGATGGCGCTGCTGCTGATCCCGTGGGCCATCATCACCGTGATCTCGGCAGAGCTGTGGAGCTACATATACAACGGCGTCTACGGCGTGCTCACCGTCCTGGCCGGACATCTCGGCTTCCACAACGTCCAGTTCCTCGGCAGCAACGCTCTCGCGATCACCTCGCTGATGATCGCCGAGGTCTGGAAAACCACCCCGTTCGTGGTCATCATCGTGCTAGCCGGCCTCGTGATGATCCCCGGAGATCTCTACGAGGCCGCGGCCCTGGACGGGGCCAACGGCTGGTCCACCTTCTGGCGGGTCACCGTGCCGATGCTCAAGCCCACCATCGCGCTGGTCGTGCTGTTCCGGTTCCTGCAGGCGTTCGGACTGTTCGACCTGCCGTTCGTGCTCACCCAGGGCGCACCCGGCCACTCCACCGAACCGCTGGCACTGCTGGCCTACAAGGTGATGTTCGGCGAGCTGAACTTCGGCGCCGGCGCCGCCGTGGCCACCAGCACCGCCGCGATCGTGCTGGTCGGCTGCCTCGTGTTCGTCCGGTTGTTCCGAGCCCAAGTAGGAAGGGATGCCTGAGATGCGCACTCGCCAACGCACCGGCTGGCACAAGTGGGTCAACGGCCCGAACAGCTGCGCCTTGATCGTCGCCGTCGTGGTCGCCGCGCCGCTGTGCTGGCTGCTGGTGTCCAGTTTCAAGACGCCAACCGACATCCAGGATCCACACCCGTCGGTGCTGCCACGCAAGTGGACCTTCGCCAACTACAGCGCAGCCTTTTCCCAATACCACTTCGGCCGCTACTTCGCGAACTCGCTGATCGTCACCACCGCCGCGACCCTGCTGGTGCTGCTGCTGGGCATCCCCGCCGCCTACGCGCTGGGCAAGCTGCGGATGAAAGGCAAGATGATGATCCTGATCGCCCTGCTGATGATCTCGGTGTTCCCGGTGATCGCCATCATCGAACCGCTGTTCCTGGTGATGCGCAGCATCGGCTGGCTCAACAGCTACCAGGCCCTGATCGTCCCCTACGCGGCGTTCAACCTGCCGTTCACCATCTGGATTCTGCGCAACTACGTACTGGGCATCCCAACGGAGATGAGCGAGGCCGCCTACATCGACGGGGCGTCGCAGCTGCGCACCCTGATCTCGGTGATGCTGCCGCAGATGCTGCCCGGCCTGTTCACCGCGGCGATCTTCTCCTTCACCGCCTGCTGGACCGAGTTCATGATGGCGCTGTCGTTCAACAGCAACAATGCCTTCCGCACCATCCCGGTCGGCATCTCGCTGTTCGGCACCGAGTACACGCTGCCCTACGGGCCGATCTTCGCCGCCAGCATGGTGGCCATCGTCCCGGTCGTGGTCCTGGTACTCGTCTTCCGTCGCAGCGTGGTGTCCGGCCTGACCGCCGGCGCCGTCAAGTAACCGGGGCTCTTCAAGCACCTGCCCTGCTCCCGATGGTCCAACTCAACAAGAAAGGCGCTCCCGTGACCAGCACTGACGCACCCCCGTTCAACATCGGAGTCCTGGGCTGCGGTCAGATCGCCCAGGCCGCGCACTTCGTCGCCTGCCGCAAAGCCAAGACCGCGCAGCTGTACGCCATCTGCGACTCCGCCGACGACCTGCTGGACCGCATGGTGGCCATCCATCAGCCCACGGTCTGGTACACCGACTACGACAAGATGCTCGCCGACGACGCCGTCGACGCCGTCATCGTCGCGGTCGCCGACCAGTTCCACGTCCCCCTGGCCATGCGCGCCCTCGATGCCGGCAAACACGTCCTGGTCGAAAAGCCCATGGCCACCACCGTCGAGGACGCCGAGGATCTGCTGGCCGCGACCGAGCGCGCCCAGCGGGTCGTTCTGGTCGGGCACGAGAAGCGCTACGACCCGGGCGTCGCGTTCGCGCATGACTTCATTGCCGAGCAGATCGGTGAGCTGATCGGGCTCAAACACTGGTACTGCGATTCAACATACCGTTACAGCATCACCGACACGCTGCAGCCGATCATCGAATCCAGCGCCGCGGCCCGCCGCCCGGCCGGCAACCCGAAGGCCGACCGACAGCGATACCTGGTGCTCGGCCACGGCAGCCATCTACTCGACACCGCCCGCTACCTCGGCGGCCCGATCCGCGCGATCCGCGCCCGGTTGTCAACCAAGGCCGGTACCTTCGCCTGGTTCCTCGAGGTCGACTTCGACAACGGATGCCTGGGCCAGCTCGACCTGACCGTCGCAGTCCGGATGGACTGGTGGGAAGGCTTCCAGGTCTACGGTAGCGAGGGCAGCATCGTCGGCCAGCTGTACAACCCGTGGTACTTCAAGGCCGCCGAAGTCCGCGCGTTCTCCACCCGCGACGACCAGTACCATCAGCCCATCGGCGCCGACGCCGACGTGTTCCGCCTGCAGGTCGAGGATCTCGTCGCGGCCGCCACCACCGGTCGACCATTGCGCGGCGCCACCGCCGCGGACGGGGTCGCCAGCGTGCGCGCGATGGTCGCGCTCGCCCGCTCGGTCGAGTCCGGCGACTGGGTCCAGCTCGCCGACGTGTCCGGAGGGCTCTGATGCAAATCGGGATCTTTGCCAAGACTTACAGCCGGCCCACCGTCGGGCAGACCCTGCAGGCCGTCCGCAACGACGGGCTCAGCGCGGTCCAGTTCAACATGTCCGTGCTCGGGCTGCCCACCATCCCCGACCCGGTGCCGCCGAAGATGATCGCCCAGATCGCGCAGGCCGCCGACGCGACCCGCATCACGCTCGCCGCGATCTCCGGCACCTTCAACGCCGCCCACCCCGAGCCGGACAGCCGGGCGGCATACCTGAACCGCTTTCCTAACCTCGCCCGGGCCGCCGCCGCGCTCGAAATCCCGGTGATCACCTTGAGCAGCGGCAGCCGCGACCGCGAGGACATGTGGCGCCACCACCCCGACAACAGCACGGAGCAGGCCTGGGACGATTCCCGGACCAGCCTGACCCGACTCGCCGCGATCGCCGAAGACCACGGACTGCTCGTCGCCTTCGAGCCCGAACACACCAACGTGGTCGCCGACGCCATCCTGGCCCGACGCATGCTCGATGAGGTCTCCTGCCCCGCGCTGGGGATCGTATTCGACGCCGCAAACCTGCTCGACCCCGACACCGCCACCGAGCAAGCCATGATCACCACCATCGGCAACGCGATCACCGTACTGGGACCGGACATCGCGCTCGCGCACGCCAAGGAACTCACCGTCGGACGCCGACCGGTCCCCGCCGGCGCCGGCATCCTGCCCTGGCGACACATCCTGGACAGCCTCACTGCCGCCGGATACCGCGGCCCGCTCATCATCCACGGCCTTGACGAACACGACGTGCCGACCGCGGTCCACACTCTCTCCGGCGCCCTCGCGGACCCGCTCCAGCGATGAGCACCACCGTCCGTATCGGGCAGGCCAAGCTCGCCGTCGACCGCATCGACCCAATCCACCCGGCCGGCGATCCGTTCATCTTCCAGCACGGCATGGGTGGAGACTCCTCCCAACCGATCGGCTACCTGCAGGGCCACGACCAGTCCTGCACCGTTGTCGCGATCAACGCCCGCGGGCACGGCGCCAGCACCGACGCACACCCCGCGGAGTGCCGATTCGACCGCTTCGCCGACGACGTCATCGCCGTCGCCGACGCATTCGGGATCGTCCGTTTCGTCGCTGGCGGCATCTCCATGGGCGCGGGCACCGCAATCAACCTCGCGGTCCGCTACCCGCAGCGGGTCAGCGCGCTGGTGCTGTGTCGACCCGCCTGGCGCGACCAACCCCAGGACCGATGGAATCGCGCCGTGTACCAGCAGATCGCCGACATCATCGACACCACCGTCCTCGACACCACGCCCCCCACCGAGCATCGGGGCGACCCGATGGCGGCCGAGCCGCCCGGCACACACGACGTCGCAGAGCGAGCGCTTTGGCAGTTCTGCCAGACCCCGACCTATGCACAGGTCCTCGCTGCATCACCGGCCGCGGCGGCCTCCCTGCGCCATCAGATCAGCCGGCCGCGCGCGGCCGCGAACACCAGCGTGCTGCGCTGCATGCCCGCCGATCGCCCCACCCTCAGCCGCGTCGGGTGGGCCACCATCGGCGTGCCCGCACTGGTGATCGGCCACTACGACGACCCGTTCCACCCTTACCCCGTCGCCGAGCTGTACGCACGCAGCATTCCCAACGCAACCCTGACGACGGTCCCCAGCAAAGACGCCAACCCGGACGGCTTCGCCCGACAAATCCGCGAGGCCTTGACCCGCTTCCTCGACCATCAGGCCGTATCCGCATGACCGCTATCCCACCCCCGACCGAGACGCCCGAGGAATCCCACCACACCACGGGCAGCAACAACCGCGCCTACCTCGCAGTGGACCTCGGCGGCACCCAACTGCGGGTCGGACTGTTCGACGCGCAAGCAACGCTCATCACCCGCTGGGCCGTCCCCACACCCACCACCGGCACCAGCGACGTCGTCGACGAGATCGCCCACCAAATCAGGACCGCACTGGACCGCGCCGACTCGCCGGTGCACGAGGTCGGCATCAGCAGCCTCGGCCCGGTCGACCACGCCACCGGCTACATCCATACCGCCCCCACCCTGCCCGGCTTCGCTGCCGTTCCGCTTACCGAACTCCTGCAAGGCCGCCTCTCGATCCCGGTCTCGGTGATCAATGACGCCAACGCCGCCGCGCTTGCCGAATGGCGCCTGGGCGCTGGACAAGGCGCCGAACACTTCTGTTTCGTCACCGTCAGCACCGGCATCGGCTGCGGGCTGGTCATCAACGGCCGCCCGCTCATCGGCCGCAACGGCACCGCGGGCGAACTAGGCCGAATCCTCATCCCCGGCCACGACGGCACTGCTGCGCGCCTTGAAGACCTCGCCTCCGGGAGTGCCATCGCCCGTGCCGCCCAAGACGCTGTCGCCACCGGCTCCGCGCCCCACCTCGCCGAGTTCGCCGGCAACCAGCCCCTCACCGCCCGCCTGGTCGCTGCCGCCGCCGCCCACGGCGAACCGACCGCCCTAGAAATACTCACCGCCGCCGCGACCCTACTCGGCACCGCCCTGGCCAATCTCGTCCGCCTCGTCAGCCCCGACGTCATCGCAATCGGCGGCGGGGTATCCCAATCCGGATTGGCGTACTGGACCCCACTGCGCCACGCCTTCGAAGACTCTCTCCGGTTCGACCTCGCCCACCTACCCCCTTTGGTGCCCACCCGACTAGCCGACGACGCCGGCCTCTACGGAGCAGCTCTCACCCTTCTCGACAAATGCCGACACTGACACGAACACTGCTCGCCGCACCCCGACGCAAAATCTGGCTCCCCCAGCATGAGCGCACTCATCGCAGGATAAGGCCATCTAACAATTTCGCGATCATGCCGCGAGCCGGAAGTATTGGCGGCTGGGTCGCGGTTATCGCCTGGAGCGGCGTACCGCGTCGCGGCCTTGTGCAATGAGGCGGTCGAACAGGGCGCGGACCGCGGCCGCCTGGTCTCCGATCGGGCGGATGCCGGGAAGCAGGTCGAGCAGGGTGACCGGCGGGGCCTGTACTCGGGAGTGCTCGGCGGTGATCTTCGTCGGGTCGGTGAGCACGTGCGCGAAGACGGCCAGGGTCAGGTGGCCGTCAAGCGCGGCCGAGGGTGCGAGCAGCCCGTCGAAGCCGGCGGCGCGGGCAAGCTCGGCCAGCTGCTGGCACGGCCGGTAGTCGTCGCCGACCAGCTCGTCCTCGCCGACCCCCAGCTGGTCGCGCACCCGCGGGTCGGTCAGGTCGAGCACCCGCAGTCCGGTGACCTGGACCCGGCCGACCCGCCGCCGAAGCTGAAACGGCGACAGTTCAGGGCTTTGGGTGTGCCGCAGCAGCTCGGCCCACGCGGACCGTTCGCGGGACGAGGCGTACCAGACGCCGGGCTGGCCGCGGCGCTGATAGCGGGCATCGACCACCGCCGGGTCGGCGCAGTCCAGCAGCGCGAACCGCGGCGCGTTCTGGTGCCACCAGCGGCCCGAGATCACCAGCGACGGCAACCCCGGGCCGGGACGCCCGGTCAGACGTAGACACCCTCAGCGAAGGCCGCCGCGGCCCGGCGCACCGCGTCGACGTCACCCTCGCCGAGCACCTCGATCGGCCGCCGGCCGTCCAACAACCGGTTCCGCGCCCGCAGCCACTGCCCCACCCCCCGCTCGGTGAGCGAGTCCCGCAGCAGCAACACGATCTCCCGCACCGCCGCCAGCCGGTCGTAGTTGCGATCCCGTACCCCACCGTGCTCGCGCTTCCACGCGTACACCGTCCGCTCGCTGACGTGCGCGGCGCCGGCGATATCCCGCTGCGTCAACCCGTATCGGCCCAGCGCTGCGACAATCTCGTTGGGCTCGACCGCTCGCTCCAACACCGCCGCCATGTCGACTCGCCTCCGGTTCGTCGCCCTCAAGCTTACTGCCGATCTAGTTTCCGGCGCTACTTCCGACATCGCCGCGCGGGTTCCGCGCACTCTCTATCGATCCGCCTTCGACGGGTAGAGCACGGGCGCGGCGTAGACGGCTACGACCCGGCCCATCAGGCGACAGGCCCATCTCCTGAGCCAGACGGGTGAGCTCGTCCGCGACGGCGCGGCGCTCGGCGTCGTCTCGGCGCTGATAGCCGAGCAGATCGTCGAGCCGGATACGCCGGTGTGTGCCGACCTTGCGGTACGGGATCGCCCGCTGGTCGAGCAGGCCGATGAGGTACGGCCGGGACACGTTGAGCAGATCAGCCGCCTGCTGCGACGTCAGTTCCGCGCCTCGGGAGATCACGGAGACCGCTTGCCCGCTGGACATGCTGGCAAGCACCCTGGCCAGCAGTTCGATCGCCTCGCGCGGCACCACCGCCGTGTCGCGGTCGCCGTCGATGCGCAGTTCGATCACGTCGTCAGTGGCGTGCGCGGCGAGGGCGCCGCGCACGCGTGCCAGCGCCTCGCGGGCGCGCTCTGCGGAGTCTGTCGCCATCACCTGCCTCCAAACGCAGTATCCGCAGTATACGCAACAACCGCAGCCCAGGGCTCACGTCATCGGCCGATGCCGGGCCTGCCCCAGGTCGCCGGCCGCGACCCGGACGACCTGGTCTTTGTCGGGGCACGCGGCGGCGTCCTACGTAACCTCAACTTCCGCCGCGACGTGTTCGACGACGCGGCCACCGCCGCCGGGCTCGACGGGCTCACCCCGCACGAGCTGCGCCATACGGCCGCGTCGCTCGCCGTGAGCGCCGGCGCCAACGTCAAGGCCGTCCAGCGGATGCTCGGGCATGCTTCCGCCGCGATGACCCCTCGACGTGTACTCCGGGCCCTTCGATGACGACCTCGACGGCGTCGCCGCGCGCCTGGACGCGCTCGCTCATGTGTCCCCAATGTGTCCCGAGGCTCGGATCGTCGATCTTGATGCCGCTCGTCAGACCGCTGGAGGCTAATGATTCCGGGACCTGTGGTGGAGCCGCCTCGGGGAATCGAACCCCGGACCTACGCATTACGAGTGCGTCGCTCTGGCCGACTGAGCTAAGGCGGCGCGCGTCGGGGCGTGCCGGCGCGACGCGTCAGTTTAACCTGCCGCGCCGGCGGCCCACGGCGACGGACTCAGGAGGGACCGGGCCCAGGCCTGATCAGCGCGAAGCTGGCACCCTGCGGGTCGGCGGCGTCGCCCCAGCGGCCATACGGCATGTCGTCGGCCGGACGGAGCACCCTGCCGCCGAGACCCTCAGCCCGCGACAGCGAGGCGTCGGCGTCGGCGACGACGAAGTACGTTCGCCAGTGCGCGGGGACACCGGCGGGCGTGTCGTCGGGCAGCGCCCCGAGCCCGCCGACGGTGTTACCACCCACCTCGATCGTCGAGTACTGGAACCCGCCACCGCCGATCTCGGTGTAGATGTAGCCGAAGACATCGGCGTAGAAGTCCTTCGCCGCGGCGTAGTCGCGAGTCACCAGCTCGTTCCAGACGACGGTGCCGTTTTCGTTCGCCAGCGCAAAGCCGTTGTGCTTGCCGGCCTGCCAGACGCCGAACGCACCGCCGGTCGGATCGACGGCGATCGCCAGCCGACCGGAGTCGCCGACGTCGCTCGGCGCAAGCAGCACCGCGCCACCGGCAGCGGTGACCTTCTCGGCCGTGGCGTCGACGTCGGTGCTGGCCAGGTAGGTGGTCCACACCGTCGGCTGCTCGTCGGCCTGCTTCGGCCCGATGGCGGCCACGGCGCGATCGCGCAGCTCGGCGACGTGGTAGCCGCCCTCCGCTTCGGCGAAGTGCCACCCGAACAGCTCGCCGTAGAACCGCAGAGCAGCCTCGACATCGGGCGTGGCCAGGTCGACCCAGCAGGGGGTGCCGGCGGGCCAGGGTGTGTCGCGTTCGGTCATGCTCGCCTCCTCGAGATCGGACGGCAGAGACGCTAAACCCGGCCGCCGACAACGCTGAAGGGGCGTGGTGCCTAGCTGGCCGGCATCAGTCGCTGGCGACGCGTTGCTCGTAGGCGCGACGCGAGGCGCAGACCGACGCCAGGGCGCACGCGTGCTTGCGGCCGTCCGCGCTCATCCGTACGACGACCGTCTCTGCGGGCACGTTGTGTCCGACGACCGTGCCCTCGCCATCGGGCGTCTCGACGTCCGAGCCGACCGGCGGCGCCTTCTCGGCGAACTCTTGATAGAGCGGGTGCTCGTACTTCAAGCAGCACATCAGCCGGCCGCACGCGCCGGATATCCGCAGCGGGTTCAGCGGCAGGTCCTGATCCTTCGCCATCCGCACGCTGACCGGCTCGAAGTCGACCAGAAACGTCGAGCAGCACAGCTCGCGCCCGCAGGAGCCGATGCCGCCGGTGAGCCGCGCCTCGTCGCGCGCCGAGAGCTGGCGCAGCTCGACCCGTCCGTTCAGCGTCGCGGAGAGATCCCGTACCAGTGCCCGGAAGTCGACCCGGTGCGGCGCGGTGAAGTAGACGGTGGTGCGGTTGGCGTCGGGGATGTAGTCGACGCCGCTGAGCTTCATCGGCAGGTCGTGCTCGCGGATGAGCCGCTTGGCGGCCACTCGGGCAGCGGCACGCTTGCGCCGGCTCATCGCGGCCTGATCGAGATGCTCCGGGCCGGCCATTCCGACGAGTACCGGCAACCCGCCGATGTCGTCGCTCACCCACTCCGGTGCCCACATCACCTCGGCCACCTCGGGGCCGTCCTCGGTCGGGTAGAGGACCTGGTCGCCGACCTTCGGCGTCAGCGGTCCGGGATCGGCGTAGTACAGCCGGCCCTGCCGCTGGAACGCGACCGCGCATACCATGCTGCCCACCGCACGAGCCTAACCGCGCCGTTCACGGCAGGCGCAGCGTGGCGGTCATCGCCTCCACGGCGATGCGCGGCTTGACGTTCAGCTCCAGCGCCTCGCGGCAGGCGAGCACGGCGTCCAGTCGACGCAGGGCGCCGGCCGGCGACACCCGCGCAGCGACCGCCCGCACGTCCTCGGCGAAGTCCGGATGCGCCGGCGCCACCGCCGAGCCGGATTGCACCATCAGCACGTCGCGGTAGAACGCTGCAAGGTCGACCAGCGCGCGGTCGAGCGCGTCGCGTTGGGTCCGGGTAGCCCGCGACCTCTGCCGGCGCTCCAGTTCGCGCACCGCGCCGGCCATGCCACGCGCCACGCCGGTCGTGCCACGCCCGGTTCCGCCCGCGCCGAGCGCGGTCTGCAGCGCCTCGGTCTCGCCGGCGTCCAGCTCGGCGGAGATGGCGACGGCCTCGGCCTCCGCCGCGCCGACCAGATGGTCGGCCGCGGAGAGGCACGCGGCCAGCGACGTCAGCGACGCCGGAATCGCCAGGACGGCCACCCGACGCAGGCGCGCCTCGTCGTCGCGGGCCAGCCGGCGCGCCCGACCGACATGTCCCTGTCCGGCCTGCGCGGCCCATTCGGCGGTCGGCGGGTCGACCCCGTGCCGCTCGAGCACGGACGCCACGGCCCGCGCCGGCGGCGTGCGGAGCACGACCAGCCGGCACCGGGAGCGGATGGTCACCGACACGTCGTCGGGGTGCGTCGACGGTGCGCAGAGCAGGAAGACCGTCCCGGGTGGTGGTTCCTCGACCGCCTTGAGCAGCGCGTTCGACGCCTGCTCGGTGAGCCGGTCGGCGTCCTCGATGAGCACCACCTGCCAACGCCCGAGCGTCGGCCGTCGCCCCGCCGCGGCGACCACGGCGCGCATCTCGTCCACCCCGATCGAGAGGCCTTCCGGGACGATCGAGCGCACGTCGGGATGGCTGCGGGTGAGCACCGTGTGGCAGCCGGAGCAGACCCCGCACCCCGGGTCGTCGACCACCTCGCACTGCAGCGCCGCCGCGAACGCACGCGCGGCGACCGAGCGTCCGGAACCGGGCGGCCCGGTGAACAGCCACGCATGGGTCATCGCGCCCGGCGGCACCGGTCGGCCGGCGACGACGTCGAGCGCTGCGCGTGCGGCCGAGCGGAGCACGTCGATGGTTTTCCCTTGCCCGACTAGGTCGTCCCAGACGGTCACGCCGGCTCCCGCCCGAGCCGGGCCGCTGGCTCGACGGCGTGCGGCGCCGGCGGCCGCTCGCGGCGCCCGGAGAGCAACTGGTCGACCGTCGCGCGGATCTGCCCGTTCAGTTCGTCGACCGGGCGCTGCGCGTCGAGCACGAGGTAGCGCCGCGGCTCCGCCTCGGCCAGCGCGCGGAACGCCTGCCGCACCCGCTCGTGGAACTCCACCGACTGGCGTTCCAGGTTGTCCGCGTCGCTGCGTCCCCGCGCGCGGGCCAGGCCGTCAGCCGCCGGAATGTCGAGGAGCACGGTGAGGTCGGGTGTGAGTCCGCTCGTGGCCCAGCGCGAGATCTGCCGCACCTCGTCCAGGGTCAGCTCACGGCCGGCGCCCTGGTAGGCCAGCGACGAATCGACGAACCGGTCGGTGAGCACGACCTCGCCGCGATCGAGCGCCGGGCGCAGCACGGCGTCGACGTGCTGAGCGCGGTCGGCGGCGAAGAGCAGCGCCTCGGCCCGCGGTCCGAGCGGCTCGTCGTGATGCAGCACGAGATCGCGGATGCGCTGGCCCACGCCGGTGGCGCCGGGTTCGCGGGTGACGAGCACCGCGTGACCGGCCGCGCGCAGCGACGCGGCGAGCCGCTCGATCTGGGTGGACTTGCCGGAGCCCTCGCCGCCCTCGAACGCGATCAGCACCCCACCACTGTGCATCCTCCGTCGCCGCGCCGAGTCGCCACGCAGCGACGTCATCAGGTCGGCCCACACCGACAGGTGTTGCCGGTCGTCCATCTTCCGGTAGGCGAGCAACCCCGCGGCGATCGCGAGCAGGCCGCCGGCCATGAGCACGAACCGGGTGCCGTCGACGGTGACATGGACGTTGCCGATGGCGAACGTGTTCTGGCCGATTGCCGCCACGACGAACGGGACCGCGGCCAGCGACAGGATCAGCACGACCCGCACCAGCGACTGCAGCAGCGCGATCACCCGCCCGCGGATCGCGTCCTCCACATCGGTGCCCATCAGGGTGTAGCCCGCGAGGTAGGCCATCCCGGCGCCGAAACCCACGCCCAGCACGCAGATCACCGCCAGCGTGACCAGCGGCATCACCGCGGCGACCATCAGGCAGCCGCCGCCGAGGACGATCGACAGCCCGAAGAGCCGCCGGCGGGAGAGGTCGCGGGCCACGCGCGGCCCCAACGCCAGACCGAGGCCCAGACCGACGAACACCGCGCCGAAGAGCACACCGTACGCGGCGTTGCCGCCGCCGAGGCTGGTGACGTAGATCTTGCCGGCGCCGATCACCGCGCCGCCGCCGGCGAACGCACCGACCAGCCCGATGATCAGCCCGCTGACCAGTCGGGACGAGCGGATGAACGTCGCACCCTCGCGGATCAGCCGGCTCAGAGTCGGCTGCTCGCCCGGCATTCGTGCCTGCCGGTGGCCGCTGATCTCTCGGATGAACGCCACCACGAGCGCGCCGATCAGAAACGTCGCCGCGTCGAAGTACAGCGCCAGGTTCACGGGGTTGGTGCGGAAGAACGAAAGGTGCCGCGCCAGCCCGCTGGTGATCAGCGACAGCACCGAGAACAGCGCCGCGCCGAGCACCGGGGTGATGCCGTAGGTCGTGATCAGGCTCAGCTGGTTGGCGGCCTCGACCTGGTCACGGCGCACGAGGTTGGGCACCGAGGCGTCCTTGGCGGGCAGCCAGAACAGGCTGACGCACTCGATCAGGAAGCTCGCGACATAGAGCCACACCAGCGTCTGGTGCTCGTCGACGACGAGATGCGCGAGCGGGATCGTCAGGAAGAGTAGGAACCGGATCGCGTCTGAGACGACCATCGTGCGGCGCCGGTCGAACCGGTCCGCGAACGCGCCGGCGAGCGGGCCGAGCGCGATCGCCGGCATCAGCCGGACGAGCAGCACGCCGCCGAGCGCGAAGTTCTGCGCCTGGTAGCCGTGCGCCAGCGACGTGGCGAGCGCCGTCGTGGCGAGCAGTCCGAGCCAGTCACCGAGGCTGGACAGACCGGTGGAGTACCACAGCCGCCGGAACGGCGTGGCGCGCAACACCCCGCGCAGCGCCGCGGCCGAGGATGCGCCGCCGGGCGCCATGCCTTCGGCCGGCTCGGGCCCGGGCAGCGCAGCGCCGCCGAGGACCGTCGGGGAACGCTCGGCGTCGGTGGCCGGGTTCGCGGTGATAGCTGCTCCTCGATGGTTGAGCGGCTCGCTGCGAACCAGCGTATCGACGCGCCGCGGCATTCCGCGGCTGTGAGCGCGCTCAGGTTGGCCTCAGCGCGCCGCCGCGGCGAGCAGGTCGCGCAGCGCCGCAGCGAGCCGTTCGCGCCTCGCCTCGGGGACCTGCTCGAGCAGCTCGCGCTCCGATTCCAGCAGCGCGGCCAGCGCCGCATCGACGCGCCGCCGGCCGGTCGCGGTCAGGCGCACCCGGACCAGCCGGCCGTCGACGTCGTCCGGGCGGCGCACCACGAACTTGCGGCTGACCAGGCGGTCCAGCCTGCTCGTCATCGTCCCGGAGGTGACGTGGGTGGCCGCGCAGAGCTCGCCGGCGGTCATCTCGAACGGTTCGCCGCTGCGGCGCAGCGCCGAGAGGACGTCGAACTCGTGCGCCTGCAGGCCGTGCTCGACGAACGCGGCGGCGCGGCGCTCGTCCAGCACATCGGCGAGCCGGCTGACCCGGGAGAGGATATGCATCGGCTCGACGTCGAGGTCGGGCCGCTCGCGCTGCCAGGCATCGACGATCTCGTCCACCTCGTCGCCCATAGTCGTAGCGTACTAGCTCTCTTGACTTCAAGAGATAGCCTCTTGGCATCGAGAGGAGCGTGTTCATGAAGTGGGACCCGGCGCAGTACGGCCGTTACGCCGACCAGCGGGGGCGCCCGTTCCTCGACCTGATCGGGCGCATCGCTGCGCAGGCGCCCCGCCGTGTCATCGACGTCGGCTGCGGCTCCGGCAACCTGACGGCGCTGCTCGTCGAACGGTGGCCGGACGCCCGCGTCGAGGGCATCGACTCGTCGCAGGAAATGATCCGTGCAGCAGCGGCGGTGAGCGGCGCGTCGTTCCGGGTCGCGGACGCGGCTGCCTGGCAGCCCGACCCGGACGTCGACGTCGTCGTCAGCAATGCCGCCCTGCAGTGGGTGCCGCATCACCTCGACGTGTTGCGGCGCTGGGCCGCCGCCCTGCCGTCGGGGGCATGGCTGGCCTGGCAGGTGCCGGGCAACTTCGACTCGCCGTCGCACCTGCTGATGAGCCGGCTCGCGGGATCACCCCGGTGGCGCCCCCGCGTCGGTGACGTGCTCCTGCGTGACGACGCGGTCGCGCCGCCCGACACCTACGCCTCGCTGCTGCACGATGCCGGATTCTCGGCCGACGTCTGGGAGACGACCTACCTGCACGTGCTCTCCGGCGACGATCCGGTGCTGGACTGGATGCGCGGCACCGGCCTGCGTCCCGTCTTTGCGGCGCTGAGCCCCTCCGATGCCGCCGAGTTCGAGACGGAGTACGCCGCGGCGCTGCGCTCGGCGTACCCGACCGGGCGGCACGGCACGCTGTTGCCGTTCCGGCGGATCTTCGCCGTCGGGGTGAAGCGCTGACGGTGCCACCCGATCTAGTTGCGATTCCGTCGCCCATTGAACGGAACCGCACCTAGATCACGGCGGCGGCTTGTGGACGGCCCGCGTCGTTGTCCACAACGGGGCGGGAAGCCGTACCGGGGAAGGCGTCGGCAGGACAGGCTCGACGACGTGCTGCGTGCCCATGCCCGAGCCTCGGTGCCCGAGACGCTCGACAACGAGTACGAGACCGTAACCAGCCCGCAGCTGCTCATGGCTACCGGGTGGAGCGAGGGCGCCATCCGAGGCCAGCTGCAGGCCCGGCGCTGGCAGCGCGTCGGGCGAGCGGTCGTGCTGCACAACGGACCGTTGCGCGTGGCCGAGCGGCGGCAGGCGGCGCTGGTCAACTGCGGTCCGCGGGCGGTGCTCACCGCTTTCACGGCCGCCGAGGCGCACGGCCTCGCCGGGTGGACGCGGGAGGAGCTACACGTGCTCGTGCCGTGCGGCGCCCGAATTCGCCGCCCCGCCGGGCTCAAGCTGCGAGTGCATTACACCCGTGACTGGCCTGCCGTCGAGCGGTTGCCGGCGCGTCAACTCCATGCCGCCGCACCGGCGTTGGCTCTCGCCGCCGGCACTTTCTCGCGCCCTCGTCCGGCCTGTGGCCTGCTCGCCGCGGGCGTCCAACAACGGCTGGTGACGGCGGACCAGCTGAGCTGGGCGCTCGCTGCCGCGCCGCGGCTGCGCCACCGGGCACTCCTGGTCGCCGCAGCGCACGATATCGGCCAGGGCGCGCACGCACTGAGCGAGATTGACTTCGTCCGGCTGTGCCGGCGCTTCGGCCTGCCACGGCCGGTCCAGCAGACGGTGCGCGTCGAGGCGTCCGGAAAGCGCCGCTATCTGGATGCGGAGTGGGCGCGCGACGACGGACGGCGGGTTGCCGTCGAGGTCGACGGCGCCATCCACCTCGTGGTGCAGCGATGGGTGAGCGATCAGCTGCGGCAGAACGAGCTCGTGCTCACTGGCACGCTGCTCCTGCGCTATCCGAGCGTCGTCGTGCGGACCGAGCAGGCGTTCGTCGCCGATCAGCTACGCCGTGCCCTCGCGATCTAGTTGCGTTTGCGGCATCCATTGAACGGAACCGCAACTAGATCAGGAGCGGCTCTTCTTGGCGGCCGCCTTGCGCGGCGCCTTCTTGGCGGGGCCGCGCGCGCGACGCTCGGTGAGCAGCTCGGCGGCGCGGTCGACGGTGATCTGCTCGACCGTGTCGCCGCGCCGCAGCGAGGCGTTCGTCTCGCCGTCGGTGACGTACGGCCCGAACCGGCCGTCCTTGACCACGATCGGCTTGCCGGAGACGGGATCGTCGCCGACTTCCCGCAGCGGCGGCGCGGCGGCCGTGCGGCGGCCTCGTGTCTTGGGCTGGGCAAACAGTTCGGCGGCCTGCTCCAGCGTGACCGTGAACAGCTGCTCCTCGGAGTCCAGCGACCGCGAGTCGCTGCCCTTCTTGACGTAGGGGCCGTAGCGGCCGTTCTGCGCCGTAACCTCCTCGCCGTCGAGCACGCCGAGCGTCCGGGGGAGGCTGAGCAACCGCTTGGCCTCGGCGAGCGTCACGGTCTCGAGCGACATCGTCCGCAACAGCGACGCCGAGCGCTCCCCGTCGGTGACGTAGGGACCGTAGCGGCCGGACCTCGCGGTGATCTCGCGCCCGTCCTCCATGCTGCCGAGCACCCGGTCGCCGGACGGCGCGGTGAGCAGCTCCTCGACCTTCTCGGGGGTGAGCTCGTCGGGTGCCAGGTCTTCCGGGATGGGTGCCCGCTCGCCGTCCGGGCCGCCGCGCTGCAGATACGGTCCGTACCGGCCGACCCGCACGACGGTGTCGTCGAAGAGGGGTATCGAGTTCACGCCGCGCGCGTCGATCTTCTCCAGCCGTTCGGCGATCAACCGCTTCAACCCGCCCTGCGCAGAGATCCGCTCCGGCTCGACGTGTGCGCCGTTCGCGCCGAAGTAGAACCGCCGCAGCCACTCCACCCGCGACGTGCTGCCGCTGGCGATCGAGTCCAGGTCGTTCTCGACCGACGCGGTGAAGCCGTAGTCGACGAGCCGGGCGAAGTACGACTCGAGCAGCCCGATCACCGCGAACGCCGTCCAGGACGGCACGAGCGCTGGGCCCTTCTTCCAGACGTAGCCACGGTCCTGGATCGTTTGCAGGATCGAGGCATAGGTGGACGGCCGGCCGATCCCGAGGTCCTCGAGCGCCTTCACCAGCGAGGCCTCGGTGTAGCGCGCCGGCGGCGTCGTCGAGTGCCCCTCCGCGGTGAGTTCCACGGCGGTGAGCGGCTGGTGGCGCTCGAGTCGCGGCAGCCGCTTCTCCGCGTCGTCCTTCTCTATGCTTCCAGTGGACTCGACGTCCAAGTCCTCGACGTACGCCCGCAGGAAACCCGGGAACGTGATCGTGCGCCCGCTGGTGGCGAACTCGGCCCGCTCGTCGGTGACCGATGTGCCGGCCAGGCGCACCGAGACGGTCGTGCCGACCGCGTCGGCCATCTGCGAGGCGAGCGTCCGCTGCCAGACCAGCTCGTAAAGGCGGAACTCGTCGCCCGAGAGCGCCCCGGCGAGCTGCCCCGGCGTGCGGAACTCGTCGCCGGCGGGGCGGATCGCCTCGTGCGCCTCCTGCGCGTTCTTCACCCGGCGGTTGTACGTGCGTGCCTCCGCGGGAACGTAGGCGTCGCCGTAGAGCTCGCGCGCCTGCTTGCGCGCGGCGGCCAGCGCGGTCTGCGACAGTGTGGTCGAGTCGGTGCGCATGTAGGTGATGTGGCCGTTCTCGTATAGCCGCTGCGCCACCCGCATGGTGACCGCGCTCGACCAGCGCAGCTTGCGCCCCGCCTCCTGCTGCAGCGTCGAGGTCATGAACGGCGGGTAGGGCCGGCGCCGGTAGGGCTTCTCCTCGACCCGAACGACCTCGAACGGCCGGCCGTCGAGACGTGCCGCGAGCCCGCGCGCGCCCGCCTCGTCGAGGTGCAGCACGGTCGACGGGGCCCGGCCGGTGTCGGCGTCGAAGTCGCGCCCGGTCGCTACCCGCAGGTCGTCCACTGCGACGAGGGTCGCGGTGAACGTCTCGGGATCGTCGCTTCGCCGCTTGTCGGGACCGAACGTGCCCTCGATGTCCCAGTAGTCGGCGGACCGGAACCGCATCCGGGCACGCTCGCGTTCCACCACGATGCGGGTGGCCACCGACTGCACTCGGCCGGCCGAGAGCCGCGGCAGGACCTTCTTCCAGAGCACTGGGCTGACCTCGTAGCCGTAGAGCCGGTCGAGGATGCGCCGGGTCTCTTGAGCGTCGACGAGCTTGTCGTCGATGTCGCGGGGAGTGCGGACGGCGGCTGCGATCGCCTGCGGGGTGATCTCGTGGAAGACCATGCGCCGCACCGGGATCTTCGGGGACAGCGCCTGCACCAGGTGCCAGGCGATGGCCTCCCCCTCGCGGTCCTCGTCGGTGGCGAGGTAGAGCTCGTCGGCGTCCTTGATCAGCGTCTTGAGCTTGGTGACCTGCTGCTTGCGGTCGGGGCTGACGACGTAGAGCGGCTCGAAGTCGTGCTCGGTGTCGACGCCGAGGCGGGCCCACGGCTCCCCCTTGTACTTCGGCGGCACGTCGGCGGCGTTGCGCGGCAGGTCGCGGATATGCCCGATCGACGCCTCGACGGTGTAGCCGGAGCCGAGGTAGCCGCGGATCGTCTTCGCCTTGGCCGGCGACTCGACGATCACCAGCTTGGTGCCGGTGCTCGCCTTGCCCGCCTTGCTCGCCACAATCTCTCCTCGAGTGCTGTCCGATCCGCCCCTGGCGCCCGTGCCGGCTACCCGGCAGCGCGGACGGTACCTCACCGGGCCGCGGGAGCCACCCACCGACCGTATGCCACGCTGCGCCGCCGCGCCGCCGGGTGAGCCGTCGCTCAGCCGCCCGCCGGCCAGTCCGCGCCGGCTCCGCGCGGCGGTTCCCCCAGCAGCTCGGCCAGCCTGCGCAGCCGCTTCACCGACGTGATTCGCCAACCCGGACCGCCGCCGCGCTGGGTGAGCGACACCGCGGCCAGCCCGAGCCGCGACAGCTGCGCGCCCGCCACCAGGTGCACGGTGTCGTCCGGCTCGGCCGTCGCGAGCAGATAGCCGAGCTCGTCGCGCCGTCCGGCGGCGACCGCCCAGAGCCGCAGCCCGCCCGCGCTCAGCAGGAGGCCCGGCGGCGGCCCTTCGTTGGCGCCGCGCGTCCACCGCGCGGCGTGACCGCGCAGGGCCGGGCTGAACGCCGTCCGGGCGGCCAGCCCATCCTCGGCCGGGACGATCGGCGCGTCGGGCTCGGCGACCGCGCGCTCGCCGAACGCGGCGTCGAGGGCAGCGGCTCGCCAGGCGTCGGTGACGACGACCGACAGCCGCGCGGCGCCGCCCACCCGGACCCAGTGCCCACCGGCCAAGAGGATGCCGTCCAGGTCGTCGAGCGACGGCTCGGCGGCCGCCGCGCCGAACAACGAGAACTGCACGAGGCTGAGCCTCGCAGATCGGCCGCGCGACGACCGCTAAGGTGCGCCCGTCAGTGCGGTCCGTGCGCGGCCGGGGCGGCCGGCAGCGCCGCGGCCGCCGGTTCGGCGCCGATCTCGACCCGCCGGCGCTTCGACGCGATGACCGCGGCGGCGATGATCGCGAACGCGACGGCCGCGACGACGGCCCGGATCGGCGCCGACGCGTGGTCGCCGAGGCTGAACCGGACGATGGCCGGCGCCACCAGGACCGAAACCAGGTTCATCACCTTGATCAGCGGGTTGATCGACGGGCCGGCGGTGTCCTTGAACGGGTCGCCGACCGTGTCGCCGATGACCGTAGCGGCGTGCGCCTCGCTGCCCTTGCCGCCGTGGATGCCGTCCTCGACCATCTTCTTCGCGTTGTCCCACGCGCCGCCGGAGTTGGCGAGGAACACGGCCATCAGCACGCCCGCGCCGATCGCGCCGGTCAGGTAGCCGGCCAGCGGGGCGACGCCCAGGGCGAAGCCGACGCAGATCGGCCCGAAGATCGCCAGCAGGCCCGGTGTCGCCAGCTCGCGCAGCGAGTCGCGGGTGCAGATGTCGACGACCTTGCTGTAGTCCGGCTTCTCGGTGAAGTTCATAATGCCGGGCTTGGTGCGGAACTGCTCCCGGACTTCGAAGACGACTCGACCCGCCGCGCGGCCGACCGCGCTGATCGCCAACCCGCTGAACAGGAAGACCACCGAGGCGCCGATGATCAACCCGACCAGGTTGTTCGGCTGCGCGAGGTTGAAGCTGAACGCGAAGTTGCTGGGACTGACCACCGCGCCGGTCTTGGCGATCGCCTGGGCCACCGCGTCGGTGAACGACCCGAACAGCGCCGTGGCGGCGAGCACGGCGGTGGCGATCGCGATGCCCTTGGTGATCGCCTTGGTCGTGTTCCCGACGGCGTCGAGGTCGGTGAGGACGCGGGCGCCCTGGTCGTCGATGTCGCCGCTCATCTCGGCGATGCCCTGCGCGTTGTCGCTGACCGGCCCGAAGGTGTCCATCGAGACGATGACACCGGCTGTCGTGAGCAGCCCGCAGCCGGCCAGGGCGACCGCGAACAGCGCGACACCGATCGAGCCGCTGCCGAGCAGGAAGGCGCCGAACACCGCCAGCGCGATGAGGATCGCGGTGTAGACGGCCGACTCCAGGCCGAGCGCGACACCGGCGAGGATCACTGTGGCCGGACCGGTGCGCGAGGTGTCGGCCACGTCACGGACCGGGCGGCGCACCGTGTCGGTGAAGTATCCGGTGAGTTGCTGGATGAGCACCGCCAGCACGATGCCCAGCAGCACGGCGACGAAGGCGATCACCTTCGGGTTGCCGTTGCCGCCGAAGCCGGGGCCGAAGCCGGAGAAGCGGCTCGGCAGGTAGCTGAACGCGACGATCGCGACGAGCGCCAGTGAGACCGCGGCGGAGAGGAAGAAGCCCCGGTTGATCGGCACGAGCCCGTTGCGGTCGGACGTGCGCAGCTTGGTGGTGAGAATCCCCACTACGGAGCTGATCACCCCGATGCCGCCGATGATCAGTGGCAGTACCAGGCCCTTGGCCCCGAACGCCGACTGGCCGAGGATCAGCGCGGCGACCAGCGTCACCGCGTACGACTCGAACAGATCGGCGGCCATGCCGGCGCAGTCGCCGACGTTGTCGCCGACGTTGTCGGCGATGGTGGCGGCGTTACGCGGGTCGTCCTCCGGGATGCCCGCCTCGACCTTGCCCACCAGGTCCGCGCCGACGTCAGCAGCCTTGGTGAAGATGCCGCCGCCGACACGCATGAACATCGCCAGCAGGGCGCCGCCGAAACCGAAGCCCTCCAGCACGGTAGGAGCGTTGTCATTGAAGATCAGCAGCACGATCGATGCACCAAGCAGGCCGAGGCCGACGGTCAGCATGCCGCAGATGCCGCCCGTCCGGAACGCGATGTGGAAGCCGCGGGAGCGCCCGCCCGCACGGGCCGCCGCCGCGACGCGGACGTTGCCCCGGGTGGCGAGCGTCATCCCGATGTACCCGACCGTCGCCGAGAACGTTGCGCCCACCAGGAAGAACAGTGCCCGCCCGAGCTGCACGATGAAGCCGCCGTGGTTGACCGGCAGGATCAGCAGCAGGATGAACACGACCACCGAGAAGACGGCCAGGGTGCGAAACTGCCGGTTCAGGTAGGCGGCCGCACCCTCCTGTACGGCCCGGGCGATGTCGCGCATCCCGGTCGTGCCCTGGTCGAACTTCAGCACTTCCTTGACCAGCGCGTAGGCGAATGCCAGGGCCGCCATGGCGATCACCGCGATCACCGCGACCAGCCCCTTCTGGCCGCTCGTGATCGACGGTGCGGCGATTATCTGGTGCGCTGTTGCCAGGCCCAAGGCAGACTCCTTCGTCGGCTATACCCAATGTGACTCAGTGGGTTCAGGCGCGCCGACACGTCGTGCGACTTGGTACAGCGCGCGATGCCGCGGAGTGTAGCTGGCCGTCGGCGAAGTGTCCGTGGCCGAGGTCGCACCGGGTGCTTCGCGCCAGCCGGACACGGCCGGTCGGCTCGCGCGGCTGCACTCGCGGGCTGCCCGGCAGGCGGCCGGCCCGTGCGCTCGCCGCCGCCCGGCCGGCCCCGGCGACCGGCAGCCGAACCGGGACCGAGACCCGCACATCGACGGTTCCGCTGCGTCCGTCCGGCGCCAGCTCGACGCGGCAACTCAGCAAAGTCGCACCGTTCGCGGCCGCGATCGGTCCGGCCGCGGCGCAAGCGCCGTCGGCGACACCGATCCTGCCGGCCGCGGCGAGCGCGGCCAGGTCGGCCGCCGTCTCGGCCCGATGCCGAGCGAGCACGGCACAGGCACGCAGTGTGACGGCCAGGGCCACCGCCACGACGAGGACGGAGCAAGCCAGCACCCAGATCGTCGCCGAACCGCGATCGTCGCCGACCGGTCGCCTCATCACGGTGGCACCCCGCTGGCCAGGTCCGGTTCGGTCGCCGCCACGGCCGTCTCCCGGACGGTGACCGCGGGCAGCCACCCGGCCAGCGGGTGGATGACGACGGTGACCCGCGCCGTGACGTCGTCGTCCGACCGGGAGACCGCGACCGACGCACCCGCCGGCCCCACCAGCCGGGTCAGCCGCTGCACCGCGCCCGAGTCGCCGCGGGCGAGCGCCCGCGCCGCCTCCCGAGCGGCGTCCTGCGCACGCACCCGCTGCCCGGCGACCGACACCGCGACCAGCGCCACCGCCACGACGAGCGCGAGCACTGGCAAGGCGGCGGCCAGCTCGGCGGTAACCATGCCCCGGTCGTCGCGCAGCCTGCGCATCCCCTAGAGGCTGTGCAGAGCGGACTGGATGATCGAGCTGAGCGCCGACTGCACCGCGCCGCTGCGCACGACCTTGAACAGCACCGCGGCGAACGCCACCGCCGCGACCGTGCCCACCGCGTACTCGGCTGTTGTCATGCCCCGGTCGATGCCGGCTCGGATGCGCCGCGCCCGTCGGGTGATTCGTTGGAAGATGTTCATGTCGACCAGCCAATCGATGCGGCCCGCCGCGCGCAGCCCTCGAACGCAATCTGTGGACGACACGCCGTCCTGTGGACAACGGACTTGACAGGGCGGTCGGCCAGAGGTCAGCGTGCCGCGCCACAGAGTCAAAACGGGTTTGCAGATAGTCTGTGCGTAGACTATCTTTGGACAGATCAAGTCGACGGAGGCCACCATGTGGACCACAGAGCACACCGCAGAGACCGACCTGGCCGCCCGCGACGTCTGGGCCGCGCTGCGCGACCTGCACACCGGAGCCCGCTACGCCGACGAGACGACCTTCGGCGAGGTGACGCTGACCTTCCGGCACATCCTCGCGCCGACCGTGACCGGCACGCGGGTCACGCACCAGCTGGTGATCGACGGGCCGGCCGCGGACCAGGTCGGTCCCGAACTGGGCCCGCAGATCAGCGCGGACTTCCCGGCCGCGATGCAATCGCTGCTGGACGCGGCGCACTCGTGACCCGCTTCGCCGGTGGCCCCGCGCAGAGCCCCGGCTTCCTGCTGTGGCACCTCACGCTGCGCTGGCAGCGGGCGATGGCAGCGGCGCTGGCTCCGCTCGCACTGACCCACGTGCAGTTCGTGCTGCTCGCCTGCACGTACTGGCTGGCCGAACACGGCGCGACGCCGAACCAGCTCGCCGTCGCGGCGCAGGCGGGCACCGACATCAAGATGACCTCCCAGGTCCTGGGCCGGCTCGAGCAGCGCGGGCTGGTCGAGCGGCGCACCGATGCCCGGGACACCCGCGCCAAGCTCGTGTCCGTCACGCGGCAAGGCAGAACCCTTGCCCGCAAGGCGATCGCACGCGTCGAGGCCGCCGACGAGGGATTCTTCGCGCAGTACCCGCGTGCGCTCGTCACCGCGCTACTGCGGGCAGGCGCAGAGAACGCTTAGAGCGCCCCGCGGCGCTGCAGCAGGGTGAACGCCGCCCAGCCCGCCGGCACCGGCAGCCAGAACGTCGCGACGCGGAACAGCAGCACCGCGCTCACCGCCGAGGCGCCCGGCATCCCGGTGGCGGCCAGCCCGGTGGACAGCGCCGCCTCGACCGCGCCGAGGCCGCCTGGAGTCGGCGAGACCGAGCCGATCGCGCCACCCACGAGGTAGACCAGGGCCACCGCGCCGACCGAGGTCGATCCGCCGAACGCGTAGACAGCCGTCCAGAGCGCGCCGACGTAGGCCGCATTGAGAAGCAGCGTCCCGCCGAGCGACTGGGCCAGCTTGATCGGCTGGGTGGCCATGTCGAGCAGGCGGGGCCACGCCTCCCGCACCGTCGGCATGATCCGGGCCAAGAGCCACCGACGGCCGGCCGGTACCGCGAACACGACGAGCGCGGCGGCGACCAAGCCGCCCAGCGCGATGAACGCCCATCCCGGGATCGGCAGCCGGTGGTTCGCCGAACTGCCGGTCGCGGCCGCGACGATCACCAGCAGCAGCACGTGCGACGCCGCATTGATCACCTGGTTGACCGCCACGCTGGTCGCGGCGGCCGTCGCCGGCAGGCCAGCCTTCTGCAGGTAGCGGACATTCGTCGCCGCGCCGCCGACCGCCGGGGGTGTGACGAACCCCGCGAACGACGCGGCGAGCTGGGCGAGCAGCGTGTACATGAAGTTCAGCCGCTCGCGCACCAGACCGGTGAGGGTGAGCGCCGCCGCCAGGTACGTCAGCGCCGAGCCTGCCAGCACCAGCGGCACCCAGCTCCACTTGACCTCTCTGAACACGGTCGCGAAGTTCACCGAGCCGAGCTGCCCGATGAGGAGATAGCCCGCGATGATCATCGCGACGAGCATGAGCATGGTGCGCGGCCGGACCCGCTCCAGATGCGGGGGCTGCGGCACGGGCTGGTCCAGCCGCTGCTGGATCTCGTTCCACAGCGTGCTCATCAGCGACTTCTCACGACGCAGCGCGAGCCTGGTCTCACGGCTGAGCGCGACCGGTTGCAGTACCGGCCGGATCGCCGCCAGGCCGTCGTCGCCGATCGCTTCCCGCGCGACCCGTACCGCCTCGACGGCCCCGACCAGCAGCGCGCTCGTGACGAGCAGGTCGGCGCGGTCGAGATTGATGCGCAGGTTGCTGGCGAACGCGGTCCCGTCGACCGGGCTGGTGAGCGCGAGCGTGCCGTCGGGCGCGACCAGGATCGCGTCCGGGGTGAGACCGCGGTGGGTGACCCGACGCTCGTGCAGGCAGGCGATCTGGCGCCACAGTCGCAGCAGCGCCTGCTCACTGGGCGGCTGCGGCAGGTCCGCGGCCGCGGTGGCGGTGCCCGCCTCGAATGCCAGCACGATCGTGTCCGGGCCGCACGGGACGCCCTCCAGGATGCGCGGCACCGGCACGCCCGCCTGCTCCGCGGAGACCGACAGCAGCGCCCGCCGCTCGGCCGCCCGCTCGAGTGAGACGTCCGGCGCGCGCGCCACCTCGGACTGCACCCGCACCATCCGGTAGAGCCGGTAGAGCGCACCCGATGTGATCATGGCCCGGTCGAGGACGGTGACCTGCAGCCGCGTCCCCGAACAAGTGATCGCTTCGTAGCTGCGCTGGCGGTCGCGCGTGTTCTCGGTGCGGACCAGGCTCGCAAGCGGCTGGCCGCGCTCGGCGAGGGCCGCCGCGATCGCCTCCCCGGACGGCCGGTCGTTCACCGTGCCGAGCACGTAACGCGCCGCTACGCCGACGAACGCGCCCAGGAAGTAGCTGACGGCCAGGGCCAGCACCGTTGCCTGCACGCCCGCCAGCGCCGCGACCAGGTAGACCACGACCGCCGCGGCGTAGAGCGGCCGCCACGGCCGGCGGCGGGTGATCCCGCCCAGCACGGCGAATCCGACGACCGCGGCGAGATACCCGTCCAGCACGGTGACGACCGCGCCGGACTGCCCGGTGATCACCAGCGAGTGGTAGAGCACGCTGTGCGGCGCCGCCGAGATGGCCGCACCGACGGCCGCGCTGACGACGAGCGAGACGATGCCGGCCCCGACCGCCTCGACCAGGCGGCGCGGCTGGCGGCGTACCAGCAGGTCGACGACATACGCCAAGGGCAGCGCAAGCAGCCCCAGGCTCGCCACGAAGCTCAGCAGGTGGGTGATGGTGCGCGGCAGGTGGTGCACCAGACGGGCGAGATCTTCGTTGGCACCTTGGGTGGTGTCCTGCGCGCCGAGCCCGAGCAGGACAAGCAGGGCCAGCACGACGCCGAGGACGATGAGGACACCGAGGTCCGCTGGCCGGCGCAGGCGGGCCGGCTCGTGGTCGACGACCACGACGGGCGCGACCTCGTGGTCCAGCGCGGACACAGCTTCGATGATCCCATGCGGCCCGGCGCGCCGGACCGGCTTGCAGAACGGGGCCGTCAGGCCGAGCGCCAGGACGGGTCGCGTCCGGTGCGGCCCAGCAGCTGATGCAGCCGCGGGGCGTCCGCCGGGATCTCGACGACCGGGCCGAACAGGCCGGGCGTGCCCCCGGGCTTGCCGTCGGTGGCGCGGCATACCCATTCCAGGCAGCCGTCGACCGACGCGGCGTCGACGTCGAACGGCAGGCCGGCGCCACGGGCGACGTCCCAGCCGTGCACGACCAACTCGTTGAGCGCGACCCGGGCGCAGACCTCACCGGGCAGGTCGACCCCGCCGGCACGCGTCATCCCCTGCCACGCAGCCGGATCCTGCCAGGCGTCGGCAAGAGTGGCGAGCCGGGCCGGGATGCGCTCGCGCCATCCGTCGGCGAGGCGGGTGGCGTCGGCCACCGGCGCTTGCGACGTCGCCGGACCGGTGTCCTTGCCGGCGGCGTGGGTGAAGGCCAAGGTGAGCCCGTCGATGTGGTCGAGCAGCCCGGCCAGGCTGGTGCCAGCGCAGGGGGTCGGCGCGGCGAGCTGCTCGTCGGTGACCGAGGAGACGACCTTGGCCATCGCGCGGGCGGCCGGTCCGAGGTCGTACTGCACACTCATGTGCTCCTCCAGGACAGCCGGCTCGGCGTCGGAGCTCGGCGGCCGAGTTCGGCGAGCAGCCGCTGAGAGTGCCCGGCCGACGAGGGGACGGCAACCGGATCGGCGAACCGGGCCGGCCGATCGCTCGGACTCACGACGAGCGCAATCACGTCGAGCAGCTCGGCGGCGAGCTCAGCCGGCAGCGGATGGCGCAGCCCGCACGCCTGCGCGACGTCCCACCCGTGCACGGTGATCTCGACCGCGCCGGCTGCCGCCAGCAACCCGGCAGGCATCGCCCGATCGGCCACCCGCACACGGGCGTCGGATCGAGCCCGGTGCATCCAGGCGCCGAGCAGCGAGCAGGCCTGCTCGCGGATCGTGTCCACGATGCCGGTACCGGGCACCGCCGCGGCCGGCCGAAGCGCGACGGAGTCGAGATCGGCCGCCTCGCGCAGCGCAGCTAGGGAATCGCTCATATGCGCGAGCAGCGCGCGCAAATCCCAGTCGCGACAGGGCGTTGGATTGCTGAGCAGCTCCGGCCGGACGGCCTGCAGGCTGGCGCGCGCATAGCCGATCGAGCGTTCGAGCAACGCCAGCGCTGCCGGCAGCCCCACCGGCGCACGGGCGCCCTGGGCGAGCGTCAACGCACGCCGTCCGGCGGGGCGCCGTCGAGCCGCTCGGGCAGCCCGAACGCCGGGAACAGGTCGGGGTCGAAGAACGCGACGACATGGCTGACCCGATCGCCCTCAAACGCCAGGACCTGCAGGTGGAACGGGGCGAATGTGCCGTCGTCGCCGCGCATGTACAGCCCGAACGCCGGCTGGCCGTTGGCCCGCGTCGCCAGCATGGGCATGTCGTGGACGCCGCCAGGGCACTGCGTGGCGATGAGCTTGCCGATCGTCTCGGGGCCCTGGTACCAGCCGGTGAACGGCGGCATCTCCCAGACCGCGTCCTTCGTGAACAGCTCGACGATGGTGTCGACGTCCTTCTCCCAGAATGCGCTGACGTACCGATCGAGCAGTGCGCGCAGCTCCGGGTCGCTCGGCTCGGTGACATCCTCCTCGCGAAGCTCGGCCTGCTCGAGCTGGGTACGCGCCCGCTGCAGCAGGCTGTTCACCGCGACCGTCGAGATCTGCAGCGCCTCGGCGACCTCCGCGGCCCGCCACTTGAGGACGTCGCGAAGTACGAGCACGGCCCGCTGGCGCGGCGGCAGGTGCTGCAGCGCCGCGATGAAGGCCAGCCGGATGCTCTCCCGGGTCACCGTGACCGCGGCCGGGTCGGCGTCGGCGCCGGCGACGAGGGCATCGGGCACCGGCTCGAGCCACGGCACCTCGGTCTGCTCGACCAGCGGCGCGCCGGACTCGCTGCTCGGCGCGCCGAGGCCGGTGGGCAGCGGGCGCTTGGCCCGCCCGTCCAACGCGGTCAGGCAGACGTTGGTGGCGATGCGGTACAGCCAGGTGCGCAACGAGGACCGGTTCTCGAAGCTGTGGTACGCCCGCCACGCGCGCAGGTAGGTCTCCTGGACGAGGTCCTCGGCGTCGTGGACCGAGCCGAGCATGCGGTAGCAGTGGGCGAGCAACTCACGGCGGTAGGGGTCGGCCAGGCGGGCGAATTCTGCCTCGACCGCGGTGTCGGTCATCGTCACGGTGCTCCTCCTTCGTCGACCTCACCGTACGTGCAGACACCGGCAGCGCGGCCAACTCATCGGTGCCGGGCCGACGAGTTTCCGGCCGCACCCGAGTCGGAATCGGTGACACTGCCCGGAAGGAGCCCACCGGTGCCCCGAAAGATCTTCGTCAACCTGCCCGTCAAGGACCTGCCCGCGTCCGTCGACTTCTTCACCAAGCTCGGCTTTCAGTTCAACCCGCGGTTCACCGAGGAGCACGCGGCCTGCATGGTCGTCGGCGAGGACGCGTTCGTGATGCTCCTCGTCGAGCCGTTCTTTCGAGGCTTCACCAGCAAGCAGGTCGTCGACGCGACGACGCACACCGAGGCGATCCTGGCGGTATCCGCGGACCGCCGCGAGGACGTCGACGCGCTGGTGACCACCGCGCTCGCGATCGGCGGGCGTCACGCGGCCGACCCGATCGCCGACGGGCCGATGTACGGCTGGAGCTTCGAGGACCTGGACGGGCACCTGTGGGAGGTCATCCACATGGATCCGGTCGCCGTCGAGTCCTGAGCTGCTGCGCGGCCGGGCGAAGATCAGCGACGCTGCCCGCTCACCGCCCGCCGGGTCATCCGCCGACCAGATCTCATCGCCCGGCTGGTTGTCACCGCATCACGGCCGTGCATCGGTCCGGTCAATCGGGCTTATCTGCGGTGCCGCGTAGGGCTATGCTCTGCGATGGTCCACAGGCCTTCATAGGGGGGCGTAGCTCAGCAGGCAGAGCACGGCGGCTTGCCGCCGGACAGAGGTTCGAATCCTCTCCCCTCCACCAGGCGCGATCCCCGCGCCGAACGCCGGGCTTGCGTTCCGTGCGGTCGACCACGGCCCCTTGGCGAGCCATAGCCGAGCCGGCAGCCTGGGCGCAACCCCATCACGCCGAGGTGTCGCCCATGCCGTGGCCCATCGAGAAGATCGAGCAAGCGTTCCTCACGTTCATGGCGGAGAACGGCCACGCCGTGATCGAGGCGCATTCGCTACGCTCGCCGACCGACGACGTGCTGTTCACCACGGCGGGGATGCATCCCCTGACCCCGTACTTCGCCGGCGAGCCGCACCCGGCCGGGCGGCGACTGGCCGACGTGCAGCGCTGCGTACGCACCACAGACGTGGACGAGGTCGGCGACAACACGCACCTGACGGTCTTCGACATGCTCGGCAACTGGAGCCTCGGCGACTACGGCGAAGAGGTCGCCATCCGGATGTCGTTCCAGCTGCTCACCGAGGAGTTCGGCATCGACCCTGATCGGCTGTATGTGACGGTGTTCGCCGGCGACGGCGGCGTCCCGGCGGACGAGACATCACCGTCGGTGTGGGCCGAACTGTTCGCCGGCGCGGGCCTCGATCCGGCCGGCCGGATCCGCGGGAACGGCGCCGAGGACAACTGGTGGTCCAACGGCCCGGTCGGGCTCTGCGGTCCGGACACCGAGATTTTCTTCTACGTCGGCGACGAGCCTGCCCCGGCGTTCACCGACCGGCCGGAGTTCGTGGAGATCTGGAACAACGTCTTCATGAACTACACGCGCAGCGCCGACGGGACGCTGTACCCGCTGGAGCAGCGCAACGTCGACACCGGCATGGGGCTGGAGCGCACCTCGCTGATCCTCAACGGCCACACATCCGTCTGGCAGACCGACGAGCTGGCCGCGATCAGCGACGGCGTCGCCGCCGTGTTGGGAGTCGACCCGGCCACGCTGGACGCCTCGGCGACCCGATCGCTGCACATCGTTTGCGACCACGTGCGCGCGGCACTGGCGATCGCCGCGGCCGGCGTCTACCCGGCCGCCACCCGGCACGGATACGTCCTGCGGAAGCTGACCCGCCGCGCAGTGCGCCACGCCGAACTGCTGACCGGCACCGACAAGGGCCTGCGGGCGGCGCTCTCCGCCGCCGCCGAGTCGGTCTCGCAGGTGATGGGCGCCCGCTGGCCGGACATCGGCGACACACCGTCCGGCGACGCCGCGCGTGGTGTGATCGACGCCGAAGCGGCCAAGTTCGCCAAATCGCTGCGGCACGCCGTCAAGCACCTGCACGAGCTGGCAGCCGAAGGGGCCGACTTCGACGGTGAGCTCGCGTTCCGTCTCGCCGACGCGCGCGGCTACCCGCCGGAGCTGTCGGTGGAGGAGGCCGAGCGCATCGGCATGCGGATCGATCCCGGCTGGCCCGACGAGCTGGAACGGCTGCGCGCCGAGCAGCGGGAACGTTCCCGCGGGTGACCGCGCGATGAGCGACACAATCGTCGGCGAGCGCGGGGTCCCCCGGTGATCAGCGCCGCGGGACCGCTCGACTGGTCGCTGATCAGCGGCGTGCTGCCTCTGGTGATCCTCGCAGTCGGGCTGGCCGCGCTGCTGGTGCTGCTGTTCTGCCGGTCGCTGCATTGGTGGATGTGGCAGGTGTGGGTGGCGGCCGGGGTGGCCGTGCTGATCACCGTCGGGATCGCGCTCTACGTCGACCGGGTGGCCAAGCCCTTCCCCGACAACCTGCCCAACACGGTGCTGTACTGGATCGCGCTCGCGGTGTTCGCGGTGCTCATCGGTATCGCACGATTCGCCGGTTGGGGCTGGTGGTCCCGGCTGGGATCGGTGGGCCTCGTCGTGCTCGTCCTTGCCATGGTCGGCAACGGCGTGAACAACTACTACGGCCAGTACCCCACCACGCGGGCGGCGCTGGGACTGCAGAAGACAGGAAGCCTCGACACGGCGAAGAACAAGGCGGTTACGCCACCACCGGGAAAGACGCTGCTGTCGGTGTGGAACCCGCCGGCGAACATGCCGTCGACCGGCGAGCTCTCCAAGGTCACCATCCCGGCAACCAAGTCCGGGTTCGCCGCCCGACCGGCGTACGTGTACGTGCCGGCGTCCTACCTCGCCACTCCACGGCCGCTGCTGCCGGTGCTCGTGCTGCTCCACGGCCAGCCCGGGGATCCGTCGGACTGGGTCAACGGCGGTCAGGTGGAACAGCTGATCGACAGTTACGCGCAGGCCCACAAGGGCCTCGCCCCCGTGGTGGTCATGCCCGACGCGACCGCCGGCGGCAACCCGATCTGCGTGAACAGCCGTTACGGTCAGGCGGAGACCTACCTCGCGGTCGATGTGCCGAACTGGATCAGCAACACGCTGCAGGTCGACACCAACCATGCGCATTGGGCGGTCGGTGGCTTCTCCTACGGCGGTACCTGTTCGATCCAGCTCGCGCTCAACGCGTCGAAGGTGTACTCGACGTTTCTCGATATCTCCGGCCAGTACGAGCCGACCATCGGTTCGCATTCCGAGACGGTGCAGGAAATGTTCGGCGGCAGCGAGGAGGCCTTCGACGCGGTGAATCCGGTGAACCTGATGCAGACCAAGAAGTTCCCCGGGACGGCCGGGATCTTCACGGTCGGCGCCGACGACACGACCTACCGGCCGCAACAGGAGCAGATCTACGCGGTGGCCAAGTCAGCGGGCATGAATGTGCAGTTCCAGCTGGAGCCTGACGGGCACACGTGGGCAGCCTGGAAACCGGCGCTGGCCAACAACCTCGGCTGGCTCGGCAGCCGGATGAACATCACGTCCTGAGCGGTTACCGGTCCGGAGCGCCGGCGACCAGGTCGCGCAGCCGGTTCCACCGCTGCTGGTATTCCCGCCCGAAGCGGCGCTCCGCCCGCGCGAGCCGGGCGGGGCGAGCCGGGTAGTAGCGCCGGGCCCACCACGAGCCCGGCTTGGCCAGCCGGATCGCGCCGATGATGCCGACCGGTTGCACGATGACGCCGACCACCCCGGTGATCACCTTGCCTTTGAGCAGCGAGATGACGCTGCAGATCATCGAGATCGCCAAGCCACCGATCGAGCTCCACCAGTCGGCCGAACCGACCTGTCCGGTCACCAGGTCGACCCCGCCGATCAGCATGCCGGTCACGACCAGGACGCAGAAGATCGCGTCGATGGACTTGCGACCCTGCTGGCTCCAGTACACGTCGTCGAGGTGCAACCACAGCGCAAACTCGTCGAAGGTGAGGCTGACCCCGACTCCGAACAGCGCCGCGACGACGTTGAGCGCGACGCCCCCGGGAGTGACCGCGATCAGCCCCAACCCCGCGCCCAGCATGATCAGGATGCCGAACACCTGATGGTGCACGTGAACGCCGCCGACCGTGACGTCACGCAACGGGCCCGACCCGGCCTCTCCCTGCCGCGCACGCCGCCGCAGGTAACGGGTGATCATCCGCGTTACCAGGAAGGTCGTCAGCACCGCGAAGAACATCCACGTCACCGGGTGCATGGCTGACAGTGTCCCCCGATCGGCCGACGCCGGGGTCACCCGCCTGGTCATCCACCGGATGGGCACCCGGCAACCCGCCGCGCGGCGAGGCTTCTGGCAACGACGACGACCTAGTCAGGAGCCCGCGATGACCACCCAGACCATTTCCCCCGCCACCCGGACCCGCACCGGCGGTGCCGCCCGCATCGGCATCTTCGCGCTGGCCTTCGCGGCACTCGCCGTCACCGTCGTTCTGGTCGCGCGCTTCGCGCCGCACGCGATCGGCCTGGACGCGAACCACCTGCTGCACGGCGTCGCGCTGCTTCCCGAGCCGGTCCGCAACCTCATCGGCGGCGCGACGCTCTCCCACCTCGCCCACTGAGATCGGGCCGGCAGCACGCGGGCACGATCAATGCTGCAGGGCGCGCACCCCGGCCGCGGCCAGATCGAACATCGTCGTGTCGGCCATGTAGGCCCTGGTGATCGCGATCCCGATCGCGGGCAGCGCCGCCTCATCGCCGTACACGAGGTAGAGCGACTCGTTGCGCGGAAAGAACTTCGCCTTGAACTTCTCCAGCGAGCGGAACCCGTACAGCGGCTCCATCTGCTCGCCGAGCCACGCCAGCAGCCGATCGACGCCGCCGGCCTCCGCGCGGGGGTCGCCGGCCAGCGGCGCGCCGGACAGTGACACGAACTGCGCGCCCCGCTCGCGCAACGCCAGGCACGCCGAGGCGATGAGGAACTCCATCACCGGACGGAAACCGTCCGGCAGCCGACGCATGACGTCCAGGGTCCAGCCCGGTGTCGTCCCGCCGGGGCCGTAGGCCGGCAGCCACGACGTCACGCCGTGCACCGTGCCCGATGCGTCGATGGCGATGCCGACCAGCACCTCCGGGTCGAGCGCCTCGTCGACTCCACCGAGAGTGAAGCCCATCTCCGGCAGGCCCTTGTCGCCCATCCACTGCTCGGAGATCGCCCGTACCTGCGACAGCACACCGTGCGGCATCTCGCTCAGCTTGCCGAGCTGGAAGCTGATGCCGTCCTTGCCGGCCCGGTTCAGCGCGGTCCGCACGTCCTGCCAGGCCTTCCCCTTGAACTCCAGCGCCGGCAGGTCGATCACCGCCTCGACGGCAACCTCGACCGACTGCCATCCGCGCAGCGCACCCCAGTTCGCCGTCTCGCCCGTCGCGGAGAAGAAGCAGGCCCGCATGCCGGCCTGCTCCGTCGCGTCCACGAACGCATCGGCCAGGTCTGCTCGCGTGACCTGATCCGGAGCGACCGGGTCGCCGAGCACCACCGCGACCCCGGAGTGTGCCTGGTAGCAGACGTAACCCGGCACGCCGTCGACGAAGAACCAGCTGTTGCCGGGCCACGTCGTCATCCACGCCAACCGGCCGCCGCCCACTTCGTGCAAGATCCGGCGCGCGGCGTCCCGGTCGGACTCACCGGTGCGCGCACGCCGCCTCCGGTCGCGCCACGGTGTGCCGCGAAACGCACGGCGACCGAGGATCAGCACCCCGAACTGGGCCAGCCAGAGCACGACGTCGGCCACCGCCGAACTCAGCGAGCCGCCGGTGATCGTCACGCCGCCGCTGCCGGTGGCCAGCACGGCGATGATCGCCACGATGAGCAGCAGGACCACGGCGGCGGCGATTCCGGTGTAGATGACGGCGATCCGCCAGGCCAGCCGTCGCCCCCGACGCAGGCCCTCGGCCAGCAGCAGCGGCACGACGATGCCGATGACCACGGTGAACGCGTCGGCGCCGGCCTTGTCGTTCACGCCGAGGGGTGAGCCGGCGCCCGGCGTGAGCAGCACGATCAGCCGCGTCGCCGCCGCCACCGCGAACAGGGCAGCAGCGGCGAGCCGCCACTCATGCCGGCTCATCCGCGGCTTGTGCACCTGCGGCGAGCGGCCCACGCACAGCGGGCCGACGGTCAAGCCGGCGAGCACGGCCAGCGCATGCTCGAGATCACCCAGCCGGCCGGCGTAGAGCAGGACCAGAATGGCGTAGAGCACGAACGCGGCGCGCACCCGGCCCCGCCACGGCGCGCGAAGCGTCGCGGTCGCGGCACAGGCGACACCGATCGCGCCGGCCGCGAAGCCCGCGCCGAGCACCTTCGCGAGCTCGCTCGCCCACGCCCATCCGGTGAGGCGGAGCAGCGCGAGCAGCCCCGCCGCGGCGCTGACCACGCCAACCTGGATCGCACAGGTGATCAGCGCGGTTCGCCTGGTGCCGAGCCGCGGTTCGGCGAAGCCCACCAGCACCAGGAAGACCACGATCATCGCACCGGCCTGACCGGGCGTGAGCCCGAACGGCGAGCCGGTGAACGGCGTCCACCACCGTCCGGCCGCGAACGCGGGAACACCATACGGGACGACGTGGTACAGCGACCCGTCACGCAGTCGATTCCAGAACGTGCCGGTCGCCAGCCCGAGCACCACCATCGCGGCGACGGCGATCAACGTGAACGGCCGGTCCTTGACGAATCGGGGTACGCGCGCCACCCATTGGCGCCCAGCCGTCAGCGGCATGTGCTGACGATAGCGCGCGAATGGGTGGTTCCGGATCGTCTTCGCCGCAGGCGTCAGCGACGTACCGGCGCCGGTGATTGCGCGGCAGTGTCGACGGGGAGCTCGACGTCGATGCGGGTACCGGCGGGCTCGACGGCGCTGACGGTGAGCTCCCCGCCGGCAGCCACGATGCGGGCTCGCTGGGAGGCCAACCCGATGTGCCCGCGGGCGAGCTGGTCGTCCAGCGCCCCCTCGGGTATGCCCCGCCCGTCGTCGATGACCGCGAGCCGGGCGGTCTGCTCGTCCAGCCGCAGGGCGAGCCGCACCCAGCTGGCGTGCGCATGTTTGGCGACGTTGGTGAGCAGCTCGCGGGCGGCCGAGTACAGCAACGCGTCGGCGGCGGTGGGCCGGTCGGGCCAGCCGGCCAGGTCGCTGTCGACGACGAGCGGGCCGCGCTGCCCGATTGCCCGCGCGAGATCGGCCACCGCCTGGGCCAGACCCACCCGGGCGAGCACCGCCGGATGCAGCTCGGAGACCGTGGAGCGCAGCAACTGCGAGGATTCGGCCAGCGCCTTCTCCACCCGGTCGAAGGCTGCCGGATCGCCCTGGTCACGGGCGTCCTCGAGATCCTGGCGGGCGGCGAGCAGGTACTGCAGCGCGCCGTCGTGGAGTTGCTCGGCCAGCGCGGCGCGTTCCCGGGCCTCGATGCCGACCAGGTCGGAGAGCAGCCCGGTGCGGTCGCGTACCAGCCCGGCGATGGTGAGCACCCGCGACTGCTGCACCCGGGAAAGCGCGACGCATCCGACGCTCAGGCCGGCGAGCACCAGGGTGCGCAGCAGGATCGACGCCCAGGGTTCGCTGTTGGCCGACTGGGTGGCGATGCTCACCGCGAGGTACGCCGCGGTCGCCGGGACGACGACCACGGCGCAGATCCAAGTGCGCAGCTGGGTGGCGGCCAGCAGCGGCAACGCGAAGAAACCGTTGACGAGCACGTCGGCGGTCCAGCTCTGCTGCGAGGTCAATCCGGCGACCAGCGCCAGCGCGGTCAGCGCGGCGACGTCCGCCAGCAGCAGCAGCCACATCCAGCGCACCGGGCCGATGCCGCCGCGACGCGCCCAGCCGGCGCTGGCCGCCGCGACGATCGCGTACGCCGCCACGATCAGCCAGCAGGCGAGCAGGTCGTGGCTCGGCGGGAAGAAGCCGATCGTCAACGCGGCGAAGATCACCAGCACGCTGCGCAGCATTAACTGCACCCGCACGCCGCGGTAGGCGTGCGTGACGATGACGTCGCCCAACTCGGGGTTTGTGGCGACCTCGGCGAGCCCCTCCTGCGCCACGGCGCTACTCCAGCAAGCCCTGGCGCATCGCCTCGGCGACCGCGGCGGCCCGGTCGGAGACACCGAGCTTCTCGTAGAGCCGCTGGGTGTATGTCTTGATCGTCGACACGCCGAGGTACAGCTCCGCCGAGGCCTGCGGGATGGACAGCCCGCGCGCGAACGCCTGCAGCACCTGGCGTTCCCGCTCGCTGAGCACCGGCACGTCGGCGCGCGACCGCATCCGGATCTGATCGACCAGCCCGCCGGCGAGCTCGGGCGGCACGACGGTGTGCCCCTTCGCCACCCGGAGCACCGCCTCGACGATCTCCGCGCGGCGGGTGTCCTTGCTGAGGTAGCCCGCGGCGCCCTCTTCGAGCGCCTTGAAGACGACCGTGCTGTCGGTGACCGCCGACAGCAGGATCACCCGGGTGGGCAACTTGTCGCGCGCCACCGCGTGCACCACGTCGACGCCGTCGAGCTCGGGCATCTGATAGTCGACGAGCGCGACGTCGGGCTGCTCGGCGCGGATCAGCTCCAGCCCTTCGCGGCCGTCGCCGGCTTCGCCGACCACGCGGATCTGCCCCGAGTTCTGCAGTCCGCGGGTCACTCCGTCCCGGAAGAAGGGATGGTCGTCCACGACCACCACCCGGACCAGCGTGCCCGACGTCGACATGGCCGCTCCCACGGTGCAGTTGCGCCAAGCTTAGGCGATCACTCCCCGGATCCCGCTCCGGTGGCACGCAACGTCGGCACAGCGAGCAGCACGGCGCAGCCGCCGGCGACCACGAGGAACGGCAGCCAGGGGGCCGTTCCGAACAGAGCGCCGCCGGCCGCGGCGGCCACCGCGATCGCGGCGGTCTGCGCGGTGGCAAAGCTGCCCTGGGCGTGACCGAGACGGCTGCGCGGAACGTGCTGGGCCAACAGCGCCTGCGCGGCCGGGTAGGCCAGCGCGGTGGCGACGCCTTCGACGGCGCCGAGCGCGATCACCAGCGGGATGGACGCGATGAACGGATAGGTCGCGACCAGCAGCACCGAAGAGGCGACCGAGACGAGCAGGAGACGTCCAGGGTCGACCCGGTCGGTGATCCGACCGGCCAGCGCCGACACCACCACGAACGGAATGCAGAACAGGCTCCACGACAGGCCGATCTGCCACGAGCTGGCGCCCCGGTGGTCAAGCAGCAGCGTCCAGCACGCCTCGTACACCCCGCTGGCCAGCCCGGTGATCGCGGCGGCGGCGAAGACCGGCCGCAACGCGACGATGGCACGCAGCCGCATCGCGCCGCCGGGTGCGGGCGCCTCGGCGGGCGCCGGCTGCGGCGCGTCGGCCCGCAGGCCACGCACGTGACAGAGCAGCGGCAGCGACGCGGCAAACGCCGCGCCGGTCGCGAGCAGGAAGACGGCGCTCATGTGCGCGGTGCCTGCCGCGCCGGCCAGCAGCGGGCCGACGCCCAGCCCGGCGGTCTGCGCGGCGAAGATCGCGGCGTAGGCGCGGGTGCGGCGCTCGCTCGAGATCCGGCGTCCGATCAGCACCAGCGCGATCACCTCGGCGGCACCGGCTGCGGCGCCCTGCCCGGCCCGGACGCCGATCAACGCGCTTGATGAGACGGGAATGAGGAACGCAGCGGTGGCGAGCGCGTAGCCGGCCACGGCGGCGAGCAGCAGGATGCGCGGCGACACCCGGTCGCTCAGCTTGCCGATCGGGTACTGCGCGGCCAGCGCGCCGACGAAGAACGCGGCCATCGCCAGCCCGATCATCAGGTCGGACGCGCCGCGCTGCTGCATCCAGGCCGGCAGCAGCGGCAGCACGAGGCTGGCGGCCAGCCACTGCAGGAAGGTCACCGCGGCGAGCGCGGTCACGAGGCGGCGGCCGTCGATCGCCGCGCTCGCCCGGGAGGCGAGCGCCCTGGGCGCGTTCACGGTCTGCGTCATGGCCGGCTCTCCCCTCTCGAGTGCAGGTAACCGGGCGGCGACCGGAGCCCCTCGGCCGCCGCCCGGTGGAAAACAGCCCATGCGCGCCGCCCCCCGTACGGCACACATGGGCTGGTCATTGCCGGGCGCGCTCGAGGTGACCGGTCCGGATCGTGTTCAGCGATCAGGCCGGCGTCCTCCGGGTTGGGAGCCCGTCCGGTGCTGGCTACCAGCTTGACGCACCCGCAGGCGGTGCCGCGTCGACCGGATGGACCCCGTGCCGGCCGGCGTTCGGGTCGGCCGATCGGACGACATGGCGATCCGCCGTCCGCTCCACCGCTCGACCGGCACCGTCGAGCCGCTCGTCCGACGAGGCTTCAAGCAACGAGGAAAACGAGCAAGCAGGAGCCTTCGATGACCAGCCAGACCGCCGCCCGCACCGCGCAGAACCGCCCCAACGTCCTCGCCCGCGTCGGCGCGGTCCTGCTCCTGCTGGCCGTCGCCGCGATCGCCATCACCGTGACGCTGCTGCTCGCCCGGCACGTCGGCGGCGACGCGCACGCGATGCTGCACGGCATCAGCCACATGCCCGAGCCGGTGCGCAACCTCCTCGGCGGCGCGGAGCTCTCCCACCTCTCACGCTGACCTACAGCGGCCTAGCTATCCCCGACATCGTCGGCGGCCGGAAAGGCCGCGCCACACTCCTCGCAGAGCACCGGATGCGACGCAGTGTTGAGCCGACCGCACTGCGGGCAGACCCGATTCAGCCAGCAAGCGGGATCGCCGCCACTGTCGTCGAAATCATCCGGACCCGGGCCCACCCGGCCGACGATACGTCGCGCTCAGCGCGGCGTGACGTGCCTGCCCTGCAGCATCGGCCGCCGGTAGGGGAACAGCGGGAAGATGTCCCGGCCGATCGTCGCGTTGGCGATCTCCGCCCCGACGATGTACCAGGCCATCGCCGCCAGCACCATCTCGGCGTAGCCGGACGCCTTGGTCACGTTCGCGTACGGGCCGGCAGCACCGATGCAGGCGAGGATCAGCGTGATGTCGAAGACGATGAACGTCCACAGGACGAACCAGTTGGTACCCAGCGTCGCGACGGTGAAGATCAGTGTGATCACCGTCCACATGATCAGGAAGATCAGCACGGCCTGCATGGCACCGTCCCCGGCGCGTGGGACGACGTAGAGGTTCAGCGCGATAAAGCTGAACCAGAACGCACCGTAGGAGGTCATGAACGCGGCTGGGAACAGTTCCCCTTTCGCGAGCGCGAAGAACCCCGCGATCAGCTGTACCAGCCCGCCGTAGAACGCCGCCAGGGCGAACACCAACACGGTGCCCTTCGGGTTGAACTGGCCGCTGGTGTAGAGGCCCAGCGTGAAGGTCGTCAGCGCGAAGCCCCCGACGCCCACCGGCACGGGGTTTGCGATGAACGACTTTCTCGGTACCTCAGCCGCGGTGAAGCCTTCCGCACTCTCCGTCATGTAGAACCCCCTCTGTGACATGGGGTTAGGCGGCCGTTCAGGGCTCTGTTGACCGCGACCGTCGACCCGACCTATCGTCAAAATCGCGATCACTTACAATACCCGCGCGCACCCGGGGCCACCAGGGGCATGATCTTGCCTCGGTGCCCGGCCGGCGAGGAGGCTTTCGTGCGCCCCTATGACACCGCATTCCGCCGCAGCCTCGACGATCCCGAAACGTTCTGGCTCGACGCCGCCCGCGACATCAGCTGGACGCGGCAGCCGACCCGTGCGCTCGACGCGTCGAATCCTCCCTTCTACCGCTGGTTTCCCGACGGTGAGCTCAATACCTGTGCCAACGCGCTAGACCGCCACGTCGACGGCGGACGGGCCGAGCAGAATGCGCTGATCTACGACAGCCCGGTAACCGGCAGCAAGCGCGGATATACCTACCGCGAGCTGCGCGACGAAGTGGCCCAGTTCGGCGGCGCGCTGAGATCTCTCGGCGTCGAGAGAGGCGACCGGGTCATCATCTACATGCCGATGATCCCCGAGGCTGTCATCGCCATGCTGGCCTGCGCGCGGATCGGCGCAGTGCACTCGGTCGTGTTCGGCGGTTTCGCCCCCAACGAGCTGGCGCTGCGCATCGAGGACGCCGAGCCGAAAGTAGTGATCAGCGCGTCGTGTGGCATCGAGCCGAGCCGCGTCGTCGAGTACAAACCCATGCTGGACAGGGCGATCGAGCTGTCTGCGCACAAGCCGCAGCGCTGCGTGCTCTTCCAGCGGCCGCAGGCAGTCGCCGAGCTGACGACCCGCGATATCGACTGGCGTGACGCGGTCGCCGCGGCGCAGCCCGCCGACTGCGTTGCCGTCAAGGCCACCGATCCGCTCTACATCCTCTACACGTCAGGCACGACCGGCAAGCCGAAGGGAGTCGTCCGCGACAACGGCGGGCACGCGGTCGCGCTGCGCTGGAGCATGAAAAACGTCTACGACACGGGGCCCGGCGACGTGTACTGGGCGGCGTCGGATGTTGGCTGGGTGGTCGGCCACTCCTACATCGTCTACGCGCCGCTGATCACCGGGTGCACGACGATCCTCTACGAAGGTAAGCCGGTGGGCACGCCCGACGCAGGGGCGTTCTGGCGGGTCATCTCCGAGCACAGCGTGAAGGCGCTGTTCACCGCGCCGACCGCCCTGCGAGCGATCAAGCGCGACGACCCGAAGGGCATGTTCGCGCGAAACACCGATCTGTCCTGCCTGAACTACCTCTACCTCGCCGGGGAACGGCTCGATCCGGAGTCCTACCAGTGGGCCAGCGACCTGCTCGGCATCCCGGTGATCGACCACTGGTGGCAGACCGAGACCGGCTGGCCGATCACCGCCGACCCGATGGGGCTCGACCCGCGGCCCGCCAAGCCGGGCTCGTCCACCTTCCCGATGCCTGGCTACGACGTACGCGTCGTGGACGAGAAGGGCGCCGACGCGCCGCCCGGCACGGACGGCTCGATCGTCATCCGCCTGCCGCTGCCGCCCGGGACGCTGCCGACGCTGTGGCACGACGACGAGCGCTACGTCTCGTCCTACCTCTCCTACCTGCCCGACCACTACCTGACCGGGGACGGCGGGCACTTCGACGAGGACGGCTACCTGTTCGTCATGGGACGCACCGACGACGTGATCAACGTCGCGGGTCATCGGCTGTCGACGGGCGCGATGGAGGAGGTCATCGCCGCACACCCGGACGTCGCCGAGTGCGCGGTGATCGGCGTACACGACGAGCTGAAGGGACAGCTGCCCCGCGCGTTCGTGGTCCTGAAGTCGGGCGTCGATGCCGACCCGGCCGCCGTGGAAGCAGAGCTGGTCCGGATGGTCCGCGACCAGGTCGGCGCCGTGGCATCGCTCAGGCAGGTCGACGTGGTGTCGGCGCTGCCGAAGACGCGCTCCGGCAAGATTCTGCGCAAGACCATGCGCGGCATCGCCGACGGGCACGACGAGCCGGTGCCGTCGACGATCGAGAACGCCGCCGCGCTCGACGACCTACGGCCGGTGCTGGCCACCCGCCGCTGACGCGCCGCTCACTCGTCGGCGCCGGCTTCGGCCTGCGCCCGGGACTCGATCTCCGAGACGACGGTCGGGTCGGCCAGCGTCGTGGTGTCGCCGAGCGTGCGCTTCTCGGCCACGTCCTTCAGCAACCGGCGCATGATCTTTCCTGACCTGGTCTTCGGCAGCTCCGGGGTGAACACGATGTTCGCCGGCTTGGCGATCGGCCCGATCACCTTGCCGACGTGCTCGCGCAGCTCGGTGGCCTTCTCCTTCGATCCCTCCTTGCCGCCCTTGAGCGTCACGTAAGCGACCACGGCCTGGCCGGTGAGCGGGTCGGTGCGGCCGGTGACCGCGGCCTCGGCGACCTCCGGGTGGTCGACCAGCGCGCTCTCGATCTCGATGGTGGACAGGCGATGGCCGGAGACGTTCATGACGTCGTCGATGCGACCCATCAACCAGAAGTCGCCGTCCTCGTCGACGCGGGCGCCGTCGCCGGCGAAGTAGACGTCGGCGAAGCGGCTCCAGTAGACGTCGCGGTAACGCTCGTCGTCGTGGTAGAGCCCGCGCAGCATCGCCGGCCACGGGTTCTTCAGCACCAGGTAGCCGGCGCCCTCACCGGCCGGAACCTCCTTACCGTGGTCGTCGTAGACGGCCGCCTGGACGCCGGGGAACGGCTGGGTGGCCGAACCTGGCTTCAACGTGGTGATGCCGGGCAACGGAGTGATCATGATCATGCCGGTCTCGGTCTGCCACCAGGTGTCGACGACCGGGGTGCGCCCGCCGCCGATGTTCTCCCGGTACCAGACCCACGCCTCCGGGTTGATCGGTTCGCCGACGGAGCCGAGTACCTGCAGCGAGGAGAGGTCGTGCCGCTGCGCGTACTCCGGGCCCCACTTCATGTGCGTGCGGATCGCCGTCGGCGCGGTGTAGAGCACTGTCACCTTGTAGCGCTCGATGATCTCCCACCAGCGGTCCTTGTCGGGGAAGTCCGGCGTCCCCTCGTACATCACCGACGTGGTCGCGTTCACCAGCGGGCCGAACACGATGTAGCTGTGGCCGGTGATCCAGCCGATGTCGGCCGCGCACCAGTACACGCTGTCGGGCTTGATGTCGAAGATGTAGTGGTGCGTCGTGGCCGTGCCGACCAGATAGCCGGCGGTGGTGTGCACGACGCCCTTCGGCTTGCCGGTCGTGCCGCTGGAGTACATGAGGAAGAGCAGGTCCTCGCTGTCCACCGGTTCGCAGGGGCATGACGTTGGATCGTCGCTTTGCCCGTCGACGACGTCGTGCCACCACATGTCGCGGCCGTCCTTCATCGCGATGTCGTTGCCGCCGCGCTTGACCACCACGCATGTCTGCACCGACGGTGCGGCGTCCATGGCATCGTCGGCGTTCTTCTTCAGGTCGAACACCTTGCCGCGCCGCCAGGAACCGTCCTGCGTGATCAGGTACCTGCACTGCATGTCGTTGAGCCGTCCGGAGAGCGAGTCCGGGCTGAACCCGCCGAACACGACGGTGAACGGTGCGCCCAGCCGGGCGAGCGCCAGCATCGCCACCGGCAGCTCCGGCACCATGCCCATGTAGACGCCGACGTGGCTGTCCCGGCCGATACCGAGGCTCTTGAAGCCGTTCGCCGCCGTGACGACGGCCTGCTGGAGATCCGCATAGGTGATCGTCTTGCGGTCGTCGACCGGCTCGCCTTCCCAGAAGTAGGCAACCTTTCCGCCCAGGCCCTTCTCGACATGGCGGTCGACGCAGTTGTAACAGGCGTTGAGCCGGCCGCCCAGGTACCACTTGGCGTAGGGCAGATCCCACTCCCGCAACGTGCTGAACGGCTCGAACCACGACAGCCGGTTGCGACCCTGCTCCTCCCAGAACCGGTCTGGGTCGATGTCGTAGATGTCGGGCTTGGCGTCGGCCTGCGCCGCGAACTGTTCCGACGGCGGATAGCGCCGCTCCTCGAGGAAGAGGGCGTCGATGTTCTGGCTGTTCTGCTGCGTCATCAGTTTCCTACCCGTCTCCCGCCATGCGGGCGCCGTCGGTTCCAGCCGGTGGGCGCGACACCACTGCGGGGGGGGCGCGCTGCTCTGCGGAGACCGGGCAGCACCCCACCGTGCGAATGCCCGCCCCACCTGGTTATATCGCGTTTTGCCCGGCGCGCAAGGCCGGCAGCGGGCCGCCCCGTCACGGTGACTGCCCGGCGAATACGCCCCGCGCAACGCCGACCACCACCGGTACCACGCCGAGGCAGACGAACGCCGGCAGGAAACACAGGCCGAGCGGCGCCATCGCCCACACGCCGGCACGCTGTGCTCGGGCCCGGGCGGTCGCCGCCGCATCGGCCCGAAGGTCGGCCGCCACCTGCTCGAAGCCGCTCGCCAGCCGGATACCGCTCTCCGCGCTGCGACAGGCGGTGCGCGCGACCGGGCCGAGCAGCGGGTCGTCGGCAACCGCCTGCCAGGCGGTCGCCGGCTCGGCGCCCAGGCGGAGCAGTCCCGCGACGTGGGTGAGCCGGTCCGCGGCGCAACCGCCGGCCGCCGGTGCACACGCCGCCAGCGCGGCGCCGAGTGGTTGCCCGCTGCGCAGTGCCGCGGCGAGCAGATCGAGCACGAGCGGGACGCATCGGCGCTCCTGCACCGACGGCTGCCCACGCGCGCGCGCCTGCACGCGGCACACCGCCAGCCCGACCGCGGGCGCCGCCGCGGCCCCGACGGCAGCGCCGTACACCGGGCCAGCGACAGCGATGGCGAGCACCGCCACCCCGGCCGCCGCGGCCCAGCCGAGCGTGCGCGCCAACGGGCGCGCCCGCCGGGCGGTGACGGGGCTCTCCCGGGCGGCGCGCTGCGGGGCTGTCCGGCGTGCCCGACTGCGGGTCCGCGCGCCGGCGAGCCAGACGGCCGCGGCTAGCCAGCACAGCGCAATGGTCATGACCGTTGCGCCCCGGCAATCAACCGCGCGGTCCACGCCAGGCCGAGGCCGTCGAGTAGGGCGCCGGCGCAGAGCAGCAGGTGGCCGGCAGGCGTGCCGAGCAGCAGGGCGAGCGGGCGCGCGCCGAGCGCGCTGCCCAGTACGACCCCGATACCGGGTAGCCCAGCCAGCAGGGCAGCCGACGAGCGGGCACCGGCGGTGGATGCCGCCACGTCACGCCGCTGGGCGAGCTGGCCGGCGACGTCGTCGTCGACTCGCCGGAGCACGTCGACGGGGGCCGAACCGGTGAGCGCGATCACCCGCCACGCGACGGTCAGCGGGCGCAGCTCGGCGCTGCCATGGGCCTCGAGCGCAGCGGCGACGTCGGTGCCTTCAGCGGCCGCGGCAGCCGCCGCCGCGAAAGCCGGCCTGTGGACGCCTGCGACGGGTGCGGCCGCCGCGAACGCGCTCGACACCGCACTTCCCGCCGCCAGCTCCGCGCAGAGCAGGCGAAGCGCCGCCGCAAGCGCCCGCCAGTGCGCCCCCTCGAGGCGGCGCCGCGGAGCGCAGTGCCAGGTCCAGCCAATGGCGGCGAGCACGGTGGCGACGGCGACGCCGGACGCGGCGTCGGCGACCAGGCCAGTCACAGCCCCCGCCAATCCGGCGACACCGAGCCACAACCGCAGGGTCGGCCCGGGTGGCTGCACGCGCCGCCACCGCATGGCGGCCAGCGCTGCGGCGCTGACCGCGGGCAGCGCGGACCGCTGCGGCACAGTCGCAAGCCGCTCGGGACCGCGCTCGGGCGTCAGCTCCGCTGGATCACGTTCGGACGCCCGCCGCGGTGCACTCGACAGCCGGTCCGCGAGCCGGGACGCCGCTTGCAGCCGGCGCAGCCGCATCTCCGCCCGCCGCGGAAGCGGGCAGAGCACCGCGGCCACCGCCAGCAGCACCCAGCACCAGATCATCGCGGCGCCACCCCCGCTGACCGCAGCACCGCCGGCGGCTCGACGCCACGGCTGACCAGCAGACGGCCGAGCGTGGCCGCGCCGGGCGCCGGACCCAGTTCGGCCGACCAGGCGGGGACGACCCGCAATGAGTCGCCGACGAGCTCGAGGACGCCGAGCTCGTCGACCGTCCTCGATCCGTCCGGGGCGCGGCGCAGGTGCACGACCGCGTCGACGGCGCCGGCCACCTGGCTCGTCAGCGCCGAACGGGTCAAGCCGCCGAGCGCACCGAGTGCGGCCAGCCGCGCCGGCACGTCGGCCGCGCTGTTGGCGTGCAGCGTCGCTGCGCCGCCTTCATGGCCGGTGTTGAGCGCGACGAGCAGCTCGGTGATCTCGGCGCCGCGGAACTCGCCGACCACCAGCCGGTCGGGTCGCATGCGCAGTGCCTGGCGGACCAGCTCGCGCAGCCCGACCGCGCCCGCGCCCTCGACGTTGGGCATCCGACTGACCAGCCGCACCACGTGCGGATGGTCGACGACAAGCTCCCGGGCGTCCTCGATGAGCACCAGCCGCTCATCAGGCGACGCGCAGGACAACATCGACGCGAGCAGCGTTGTCTTCCCACTCCCGGTGCCGCCACTGATGAGGAACGCCACCCGGGCGGCGACGAGGGCCCGCAACAGCCCCGCCACCTGCGTCGGCACCAGCGCGTCCAGGTCGAACTTGCGCCGAGCCAGGACGCGCAGCGACACCGTCGTCTGCTCGGTAATCGGCGGCAGCACGGCATGCAGCCGGGTGCCGTCCGGAAGGCAGGCGTCGACGAACGGGGCCGCGTCGTCCAGCCGTCGCCCGCCGACGCCGGCCAGCCGCTGGGCCAGGCGGCGCACGGCGGCATCGTCGGGGAACCGGACGCCCGCCCGCTCCAGCCCCCGGCCGCGGTCGAGCCACACCTCGCCGGGCCCGTTGACCAGCACGTCGGTGACGTCCGGCAGGGCCAGCAGCGGCTCGAGCGGCCCGGCGCCGGACAGCTCGGCCGCCACGTCGCGGGACAGCTCGGCCAGCACGGCGTCGTCTGCCAGCACCGCCGCCTCGGCGCGCACCAGCGCCGCCAGCTCGGCAGAGCGCGCCGCAGGATCGCCGACCGCGAGCCGGCGGCGGACCCGATCGACCAGATCCGGCTCAGCCATCGCCGCCACCGGTCGGTCCGCCGAGCCCGTCGAGCCCGCCCAGCCCGTCGAGCCCGCCAAGCCCGTCCAGAACGCCGCGGGCAAGCCGCTGCGTCGGTCTCGGCAGCATGCCTGGGTCGAGCGGCGCGTCGCCGCGCGGATGAGCGCCGCGCAGCATCCCCAGGAGCGGCGCGCCCACCAGCTCGGCGACGCGAGCCGGCGGCGCCAGCCCGCGCCGGTGAGCGACCACGACGCCGATCCGGCCCGGCCCCAGGCCCAGGGCCACCGCACGCGCCGCGCTGACCGAGCGCACGTCTGCGCCCGCGACCAGCACCGTCATGACGCAGGACTGCGCGGCCACCGCCCGGGCGGCGCCCGCGCACCGCGGCAGGTCGACCACCACCGCCCGGCACCGGCGGGCAACCGCAAGGACCTGGCGCACGGAGTCCGGCTCGGGCGCCGAGTCGGCCGAAAGGAAGCCGACCGGCCCCCAGTGCGGCAGGCTTTCGGCGAGCACCCGCGGCTCGAGCCGTCCGCCGCGCAGCCGCAGGTCGGACCACCGCGGGCCGGGCACGTCCTCCGCGCCGAGCAGCACATCGATGCCCCCAGCGGCCGGATCGAGATCGATCAGGAACCCGGACGCGGCGGCTGCCAGCGCGGCGGCGAAGGTGCTGGCACCCACGCCGCCGCTGCCGCCGACGACGCCGATCACCGGCGCGCCGATCACCCGCTCGCCGGTCGCGGGGGTATCGAGCGGCGGGGCGAGCAGTCGGTCCACGCCACCGAGCCTGACTGGCCAGCAGGCACCAGAACAGCCCAAACGGCAATCTGTGGACGAAGCCGCGGGCTGTGGACGGCCGACTTGACAAGCGGCGGTGCATCGCGTCCGTATCCTCGGCAGGCATGAACCCGCCCGCCGCCGCGTTCTTCGACCTGGATAAGACGATCATCGCCAAGTCCAGCACGTTGGCGTTCGGCCGGTCCTTCTACCAGGGCGGGTTGATCAACCGCCGCGCCGTGCTGCGCAGCGCCTACGCCCAGTTCGTGTTCGCGCTCGCCGGCGCCGACGAGGACCAGATGGACCGCATGCGCGACTACCTCACCGCGATGTGCACCGGCTGGGACGTCGCCCAGGTGCGCGACATCGTCAACGAGACGCTGCACGAGATCATCGACCCGATCGTCTATGACGAGGCGGTCGACCTGATCGGGCAACACATCGCGGCCGGGCGCGCGGTGGTGATCGTCTCGTCGTCCGGAGAGGAAGTGGTCGCACCGATCGGGGCGATGGTCGGCGCGGACGAGGTCATCGCGACACGAATGGTCGAACGCGACGGCAAGTACACCGGCGAGATCGAGCGGTACGTCTACGGCCCGGCCAAGGCCGAGGCGATACGTGAGCTCGCCGCCCGACGCGGCTACGACCTGGCACACAGCTACGCCTACTCCGACTCGGTCACGGACGTGCCGATGCTCGAGGCGGTCGGCCATCCCTATGCGGTGAACCCCGACCGGGCGCTGCGCAGGGTGGTGCTCGAGCGCGGCTGGCCGACACTCACGTTCAGCAATGCCGTGCCGCTGCGAGAGCGGCTGCGGCCGCCCACCACTGCGACCACGCTCACCCTCGCCGGCGCGGGCGTCGCCGCCGCGGGTCTCACCTGGTACGCAGCGCGCCGCCGGCGCAGCGGATGAGTCTGGCTCACAGCAATCCGATAGCGCTTCCATCGAATTACACGAGGCGCAGACCTTGTGCCAACGTCGTTACCGGCGTGCAATAGGCGCACGGAGGAGATTCGACATGGCGGTCCAGCCCCCAGCGATTCTCGTCCGGCACGGTTTACCGGTGTACCCACGCGGCGAACCCACCACGCAATAGGTGAGTCGACGCGGACCAACGGCTCCGGCCTACGGCCCGCGCCCGACAGGCGACCGAGGCGCACGCTTGGTAGCCCGGTAAACCGTGCTGGCGGCGTCGACACGCGAGAGCGTTGCGGCGCCGCCTTTCCATGCGCCCGACGCTCGCGCTCAACCGCGCCCGATCGCTTCGCAGACGGCGATCGCCTCGCGCGCGCCGACCACCACCGCTTCGGCACAGTGCCGTAGCCACCGCGCGACGCCGGCCGGACCGCCGGCGCGGTAGGCGTCCAGCGCCGGTGCGTACTCCGCGGCCAGCTCCCGGTGGCCCACCTCGAGGACCACCAAGGACTTCGGGTCCAGGCCACGCTCGATCAGTGTCAGTCGCGCCGCGGCGCGGGCTACCACCCCGGACGACGGCGGGAACGCGTCCAGCCCGAGCAGCTCGCCGTGCACGACGGCGGCGACGACAACCGCCGGTGTGCCGGTGGCGGCGAGCACGTCGACGAGCGTGTCCAACCGGGCCACCGCGCCCGCCGCCGGCCGGCCTAGCGCTGCGTCGTCGGCCAGGTCGACGGCGGCCAGCGCGTGCAGCCTCGCCAGCGCCTGCCGCGGCGCGCGTGTCCAGGCGCCGGTCAGCGACCCGACGGCCGCCTGAGCCCGCAGCGCGCCCTGCACGACCGGGTCGCCGCTCCCGGCGCGCACCTCCGACAGCGGCAGCTCGGCGCCGGACAGCCACGCCGACGCCCACGCACCGCGCAGCGCCGATTCGGCCGAGACGTCGGCTGATCGGCGGCGGAGCACCCGGTGGACGAGCAGCGCGTCGACCGCCCGGCGCGCCTGCGCGACGGCGTCCGCAACGCCGGGCAGGTCGAGCAGCGAAGCGAGAGGGTCCGGACGCACCGGGCGAGGCTACGCGGGAGGATGGGGCACATGACCAAACCCTGGCATGGCGTCCTGGTAGCCACCGCACTCCCGTTCCGCGACGACGGGACGGTCGACCTTGACCGCTACGTCGAGCATGTCGGGTGGCTCGCCGCCAACGGCTGCGACGGCGCCACGCCCAACGGCTCGCTCGGCGAGTACCAGACGCTGAGCGCCGACGAGCGTGCCGCGGTCGTGCGGACCGCCGTCGACGCCGCGCCTGAGGGTTTCGCCGTCATCCCCGGGGTGGCCGCGTACGGCGCCCGCGAGGCGCGCCGATGGGCCGAGCAGGCGCAGGAGACCGGCTGCCCGGCGGTCATGCTGCTGCCGCCGAACGCCTACCGCGCCACCGAGGACGAGGTCGTCGCACACTACCGAGCCGTTGCGGACGTCGGGCTGCCGATCGTGGCCTACAACAACCCGATCGACACCAAGGTCGACCTGGTGCCGGAGCTGTTGGCCCGGCTGCACGGCGACGAGTTGATCACCGGCGTGAAAGAGTTCTCCGGAGACGTGCGACGGGCCTACCGCATCGCCGAGCTCGCGCCCGACCTCGACCTGATCGCCGGCGCCGACGACGTGGTGGTCGAGCTGACCCTGGCGGGTGCGGTGGGATGGATCTCCGGGTTCACCAATTCGCTGCCGGGGCCGTGCGCCGAGCTTTTCCACGCGGCAGCGGCCGGCAAGCTCGATGACGCGCTGCCCGCGTACCGCATGCTGCACCCGCTCTTGCGCTGGGACTCCCGCCCCGAATTCGTCCAGGCGATCAAGTACTCGATGGATCTCGTCGGCCGCTACGGCGGACCGTGCCGCCCACCCCGCGGACCCCTGCGCGCCGAGCACGCCGAAGCGGTGCGAGCGGCCACCGGGCGGGCGAGCCGCCCCTGATACGGGTGCGCCCGTCAGCAGGTGAGGCGGCCCCGTCCGTCGTTGCCGGACGCCCACACCGCCACCCACCGCCAGCAGGTCACCATGCGCGCGGACGGCCACCGAGTAGATGCCGGCCGTCGGTCCGGCCACGATCGGCGTGTCGACGACCGACCAGTGCAGCCCGCCGTCGCCCGAGTGATACACCCGCGCCGCCAGCCCACTGCCGCTGACGATCCACGCGTCGTGTCGGCCGTTGGTGATCAGGCAGGTCCCGCTGGCCGCGAACCCGGCCTCGCCCGGCAGCGCCGGCGGCATGCCGGCCGGGTTGACCAGCGACCACGTCCGACCGCCGTCATGGGTGGCCTGCAGCCGGAACCGGCCGTTCACCGGGTCGCTGACCGCCAGCCCGTCACGCGGGTCGAAGAACGCGATGCAGTCGTAGAACGCGTTCGGATCGGTGTTGACGAATGTCTGCTGCCAGGAACGGCCGCCGTCCACGGTGCGGAAGATCCGCGAGTCGGTGCCCGTGCCGATGGTCAGCGCGACGGCGTGCCAGGCGTCGAACGCCTCGATGTCGCGGAACTGCAGCGCGGATGCACCGGCCGGGGACACGTTCGACCAGCTGCGGCCGCCGTCGGTGGTGCGCAGCACCGTCCCGGACGTGCCGGCGGGCCACGCGACCCGGGAGCTCACCGCCGCGAGGCCACGAAACTGCTCGTAGTCCTGCCCGCTTGATCTCGGCGTGAAGTGGATGATCCCGGTACGCTGGCGCGCGGCGTGCCGGGAAGTCTGGTCGGCGATCCGTCGGACCGACGAAAGGGAGCCCCTTGTCCCTCGTCCTGGTCTTCGGCGTGACGCTGCTGATCGTCGTGCTGATCTCCGGGTTCGCCGCCCGGACCGTGCTCTCCACGGCGTTGCTGTTCCTGCTCGCAGGGGCGCTCACGGGACCCGGCGGTCTCGGTTGGGTCGATGTGTCGCCGCAGTCACGTGTCGTCGGAGTGCTGGCCGATCTGGCCCTGTTCAGCGTGCTCTACACCGACGGGATGCGAGCCGCGCTGCCCGAGCTGCGGGCAACCGGACGGACCGCAGGGCGCGCGCTCGGCGTCGGGATGCCCCTCACCTTCCTCGGGATCGCGTTGTTGACAAAGGCATTGACGCCGTTGGACTGGACGTCGAGCTTCCTCGTCGGCGCGATCCTCTCCCCGACCGATCCGGTGTTCGCCGCGGCGATCGTCGGGCGCACCGACGTTCCGGCCCGGCTGCGCCGATTGCTCAACGTCGAGTCCGGGCTCAACGACGGCCTGGCTCTGCCCGTCGTCGTGGTGCTGATCGCGCTCGCGTCGCACAGCGAGACGCACATCTGGACGGTGGTGGGCGAGCTCGCGGCCGGCATCGCGATCGGCATAGCCATGCCGCTCGCCGTCTATCTGTTGACCCGCCTGCCCGGCACCGGCAGCGAAACCCGGCTCGCCCCGCTCGGCGCATTCAGCGTCGCGGTGATCCTCTATGCCACCTGCCACCTCACTCACGCCAACCCGTACCTCGCCGCGTTCGCTGCGGGCTCGACGCTCGCCACCGTCTCGCCGAGCGCGCACGAGGTATTCGAAGAGTTCGGCGATCTCATCGCCGAACTGCTGAAGCTGGCCGCGCTGCTCGTCTTCGGCGCGCTGATCACGCCGTCCCTGCTGCGCTCGGTGCCCGCGGGCGCGTGGGCGGTAGCGGTACTCGCGCTCGTCCTGGTCCGGCCGGTGTCGCTGGTGGTGAGCCTCTGGCGGGCCAAGCTCAGCCGCCGCGAGATCGCCGCGGTCGCCTGGTTCGGGCCGAAGGGGTTCGCGAGCGTCGTCTACGGGCTGCTCGCGCTGCACGCCGGCATACCAGCGTCGGAGCAGGTCTTCGTCCTGGTCGCGGTCTGCATCGCGCTGTCGATCGCCGTGCACAGCTCGACGGACGTGCCGGTCGCGCGGATGTTCGACCTGCGTGAGGCGCTCAACCCTCCTGATGCGCCGGAAACGTTCCGGCTGGAATGATGCGACCCGACCCCGGCGACACTGCCAGTGAAGGAGCCACCGTGACGGTGTCAGTGGACAAGCCAGCCTCCGCCGAGCCGACAATCGGTCAACTCGTGCAGCAGGCGTCCGGGCAGGTGTCGGCGATCCTGCACGGCGAGATCGAGCTCGCCAAGCTGGAGCTTCGCTCGTCGGTCAAGAACGCCGGCGCCGGCGTGGGATTCTTCATCGGCGCCGCGGTGCTGGTGGTCTTCTCCTTGACGTTCGGGTTGATCGCGCTGGCCGAGGGGTTGGTGGCGGCGGGCATCTGGCGCTGGGCGGCCTACCTGATCGTGTTCGGGTTCCTGCTGCTCATCGTCGGCGTGCTGGCGCTGCTGGGAGTCCGCAAGGTGAAGCGGGTCCGGGCGCCCGAGCGCACGATCGCGGTCGGCAAGGAGACCGTCGAGTTCCTCAAGCACCCGACCCAGGATGCGTGACCTGCCCGAGCGCCCGGACGATTCGGTCGTCCTCCTCGACGGGCCGTGGACGCACCGGATGGTGCGGGGCAACGGCATCGCGCTGCACGTCGCTGAGCTGGGCAGCGGTCCGATGGTGCTCCTGCTGCACGGGTTCCCGCAGTTCTGGTGGACCTGGCGGCAGCAGCTCGTCGACCTGGCCGATGCGGGGTTTCGCGCTGTCGCGCCCGACCTGCGCGGCTACGGCGCCAGCGACAAGCCGCCTCGCGGGTACGACGCTCCCAACCTCGCTGCCGACATGGCCGCGCTGGTGACCGCACTCGGGGAGCGTCAGGCCGTCGTCGCCGGCAACGACGTCGGCGGCCTGCTCGCCTGGACGATGGCCGCGCTGCACCCGCAGGTAGTGCGCCGGCTCGCGATCATCGGCGCCGCGCATCCGCTGCGGCTGCGGCATGCCGTGCTCGCCGACCCGCGCGGGCAGGGGCGTGCCTCGGCGTACGCGTGGCGCGGGTTCCAGCTGCCGCGCCGTCCCGAGTCCCGGCTCACCCGCGACTCCGGGTACGTGCGCGAGCTCCTCGATGCGTGGACGGGCTTGCGCTGGCGCAGCAGTCCCGACTACGCCGTCGACGTCGAGCGCTACGCGGAGGCGCTGCGCATCCATCCGGTCGCGCATCTGGCGCTGGAGTCCTTCCGCTGGCTGGTCCGCTCGCAGGCCAGGCCGGACGGGCGGCGCTTCGCCCGCGCGCTCCAGTCGCCGATCGGCGTGCCGGTGCTGCAGCTGCACGGCAGCGACGACGGCTGCGTCCTGCCGCGCACCGCGCAGGGGTCCGGACGCTATGTCGCCGGGGCCTACGAGTGGCGCGTCCTCGACGGAGTCGGCCACTTCCCGCAGAACGAGGCGGCCGAGCTGGTCAGCGGGGAGCTAGTCGGCTGGGCGAAACTGTGACGGCGGGCCGCGCCCGGTAGCGCCGCCGTCACGTGCAGGCGCTCGTCGCGACCGGGGCGGTGGCGTGCAGTCCGGCGTTGGCATCGGACGCGATCTCGGCCGCGGTGAGTACGAAACCGGTGTCGCTCGAATCGAGGGCGGTGGCGAACACGATGCCGAGCACGCTGCCGTTCGTGGAGATGAGCGGGCCGCCGGAGTTGCCGCTGCGGACGAGGGAGCGGACCGAGTAGATCTCGCGGACGACGGTGCCGTCGCCGTAGATGTCGTGTCCGGTGATCGATTCCCGGTCGCGGACGCGTGCCGGCCGCACGTCGAATCCGCCGTTCTCGGGATAGCCCAGCACGATCGCGTCGCCGTTGGTCCGAGCCGGCGTCGTCGCGAACGGAAGCGCCGGCGAGCGCAGCCCCGGCACGTTGAGCACGGCGACGTCGCGGCGCGGGTCGAAGAACACGACCGTCGCCCGCAGCGAACCGCCCTGGGTCGCCACGCTCACCGAGTTGGACCCGGCCACGACGTGGGCGTTGGTGAGCACGCGGCCGGGAGCGTAGACGAACCCGCTGCCCTCGATGCCACGGTCACACGACGGCGCATCACTGAGGATCTTGACCACCGAGGGGCGCGCCTGCGCAACGGCGGGCGAGCGCAGCAATGCCGGGTCGGGCGGCTGCACGTCGACGATCCGCGTCGAGTGCAGGTCGCCGAGCACGGGCGGGAACCCACTGCGGTCGATGAACCCGCGCAGCGACGAATACACGTTGCGAACCTGCTGCGGCATCGTGTTGTCGACATCGCGTACGATCTTCGACCGGTCGATCGCGGACACCACCGTCGGGTACGGCGACGAGGCGAGCGGCACGGCGATCATCCACGCGACCAGCAGCACGGAGAGGACGCCGAGCACCGCTCCGATGAGGGAGTCGACCGCGCGCGCCGGACGCCAGGTGATGTGCCGGCGCAGATGGCCGCCCAGCCACACCGCGAGCAGTTGGCCGAGCATCGCGAGCACGAGCACGCATACGATCGCGACCGGAACCTGAGCCTGGCCATCTGACAGCCGCGCGCCGAGCGGCCGGGCCAGCTGCGCGCCGGCCATCGCCCCGCCGAAGAAGCCGACGAGCGAGAACGCGCCGACAACGGCGCCGTTGCGGAATCCGCCGATGGCGTAGCCGAGCGCGGCGAGGAGGATGATCAAGTCGACAAGGTTCACGGCCGATCAGTCCGGCAGGACGACGAGTGTGCCGGTCATCCCCTGCGCCACGTGCAGTGTGCAGACGAACTGGTACCGCCCGGGACTGGGCGTGGTGAACGTCGCCGACGTGCTCTGCCCGGCGTTCACCAGCGGCACCTGGTCGGACGGGAACTGCGGCAGTTGCCAGTCGTGCGGCGCGCCACTGCCCTTGTGCACCAGGGTGATCTTCACCCGGCCCTGGTGCACGGTGATGGTCGACGGGTTGAAGCGGAACGCGTCGCCGACGGTCACCGTCACCTGCTGGACGCCGTTCACCTCCGAGGCGCTGGCCGAGCCCGTCTGGGGCTGCCGCGCAACGCTGGACTCGTGGTTGGAGCAGGCCGTGACCGCGATGAGACACCCCGCCGCCAGCGGCAGCGCGCGTCGGATCGTCCGGGGACCCCGTGGACTCGGGACGCGACGTCGCCGGAACATGCTGGGCACGGTACCTGTCGCGATTAGGGCACGGCTCGGAACTGGCTGGGGTCCCAGGGCACCGCCCAGCCGCCGAGGCTGAGCAGCCGGTCCAGCAGCCCTGCGGTGAATCCCCACACGAACAACCCGGAAGCGGTGAAGCCCGGCGCGATGTGCCCGGACGGGTGGTGGACCCGGAACCGGTTCGCCGGGTCGACGAGCTCGCTGACCGGAACCACCGCCACGCGGGCGACCTCGGCGGTGTCGACCACATCAACCGGGTGCGGGTGTGCCCACCAGGCGAGCACCGGCGTCACGACATAGCCGGAGTGCGGCAGGTAGAGCGACGGCAACGTGGCGATCAGGCGCACGCTTCGCGGGTCGAGCCCAACCTCCTCGCGCGCCTCGCGCAACGCGGTCGCGGCGGCGTTCTCGTCCTCGTCGTCAGTGGCGCCGCCCGGGAAGGCGGCCTGGCCGGGGTGCGCGCGCAGGCTGGCCGCCCGTTCGATGAGCAGCACGCCGGGGCCGTCCGGCGTCTCGGCGAACGCGATCAACACCGCCGACTCGCGGCCGCCGTCCTCGGGCGGCAGGAAGCGGGTGAGGTCCTCGCCGCGGACGGTCGCGACGGCGTCGGCCAGGGGCCGCAGCCAGCCCGGCAGTCCGACGTCCGGCGTCTCGTCGGCGCGCGGCGGGGCGCTCATCTCCGACTCGGCCCCGCGGCGGGAACTCGCTCGCTCACGCCGATTCCGCGACCTGCTCGGGCGTCTTCACCAGGCGGGCGGCGACCGACGGATCGGTCGGCCCCTCGCCGAACGAAGGACAGAACCGCGCGAGTGCGCAGGCCCCGCAGGCCGGCTTGCGCGAGTGGCAGACCCGCCGGCCGTGCCAGATCACCCGGTGCGACAGGATCGTCCAGTCTTTCTTGGGGATCAGCGCGGCGACGTCGTGCTCAACCTTCACCGGGTCGGTCTCAGTGGTCCAGCGCCACCGCCGGGCAAGCCGCCCGAAGTGGGTGTCGACGGTGATGCCCGGGACCCCGAACGCGTTGCCCAGCACCACGTTCGCGGTCTTGCGGCCGAAGCCGGGTAGCGTCACGAGATCTTGCAGCCGCGCCGGCACCGCTCCGTCGAATCGTTCGACCAGCGCCTGCCCGAGCTTGATCAGCGAGCTGGTCTTGTTCCGGAAGAAGCCGGTCGGGCGGATCATCTCCTCCAGCTCCGACCGGTCGGCCGCGGCGTAGTCGGCCGCCGTCGGGTAGCGCTCGAACACCGCCGGGGTGACCTCGTTGACGCGCTTGTCCGTGCACTGAGCGGAGAGAATCGTCGCCACCGCAAGCTCGAGCGGACTGGTGAAGTCCAGCTCGCAATGCGCCTGCGGGTAGAGCTCGGCGAGCTCGCGGGTGATGCGCCGCGCGCGGCGGGTAAGCGCCAACGGCGTCTCGGATGGGGCGGTCGCGGCGAGCACGAGGCAACTGTACGGACTACCCTGGCGACGATGGCCGGACTTCTGGTGTTGCTCTTTCCGCTGCTGCTTCTCGGGTTTCTGCTGTTCATGGGCAGGGTCGAGGAGCCGCTGAACAATGTCGCCGTCGAGCGGCAGATCGAGCAGTTCCTGGACGACGCCAACCCCGAGGAACTCGACACCTTCGTCCGCGAGGGCGCCGATTCGGCGTTGCGGCGGTTCCGCCAGCGGCTCGGGCTGCGCCGCCTGCTGCGCTCACCGCGCCGCCGCGCATCCTGAGCCGGCCTTGCGCACGGCCGACGCCCGCTGTGAGCGGCGCAGTATGCCATAGACTCCGCTGACGGCGACCGGGTGAGCACGTCCGCACAGAGCGCTCGTCCCTCGGCGCCTGCGAAGGAGCTGACGTGGACGAGGTCCTGCGCAAGGCCGGCCTGTTCCAGGGCGTCGACCCCGACGACGCGGAGGCCCTCGCCAGCCAGTTCGAGATCTTCGACGCACCGCGCGGCACCGTGCTCTTCCACGAGGGCGAGCCGGGCGACAGCCTCTACATCGTCCTCGCCGGCAAGGTCAAGCTCGGCAGGCGCTCACCTGACGGCCGGGAGAATCTGGTCGCCGTCATGGGACCGGCCGACCAGTTCGGCGAGCTGTCGCTGTTCGACCCGGGCCCGCGCACGTCCACCGCGGTGATCGTCACCGATGCGCGGATCGCTCGGCTGCCGAAGGCGGCGCTGCAGACGTGGGTCCGCGACCGGCCGCAGATCGCGATGCAGCTGCTGCGCGTCATCGCGCGGCGGTTGCGGCGCACCAACACCATGCTCGCCGACCTGATCTTCGTCGACGTCCCGGGACGGGTCGCCAAGCAGCTGCTGCAACTCGCCCAGCGGTTCGGCTCGGTCGACGGCGGGCAGCTGCGCGTCACACACGACCTCACCCAGGAGGAGCTGGCCCAGCTGGTCGGCGCCTCCCGGGAGACCGTCAACAAGGCACTGGCCGACTTCGCGCAGCGCGGCTGGCTGCGGCTCGAGGGCAAGAGCGTCGTCATCCTCGACCGAGAGCGCCTGGCCCGCCGCGCCCGCTGAGCTACCTTTGCCGATCAGGTTTTCCCCGCGCCTGACCGGTTGAGCCACCCGAAAGCGGCCACATCCGGGGAGAACCTGATCGACTCGCTACTCGGTGGCCCGCAGGTACGCCAGCTGGGCGCGGACCGATAGTTCGGCGGCGGGCCAGAGCACGGGGTCGACATCGGCGTAGACCGTCTCGACGACGGCGCGGGCGGATGCATCCGGGCCGAGCTGCTCGAGCGCGGCGCGTACCTGGTCGAGCCGTTCCTGCCGGTGCGCCAGGTAGGCCTCCGCCGCCTCGCCGGCAGCGTCGAGCTCCGGTCCATGCCCCGGCAGGACGATCGCCGGGCCGAGCTCGCGCAGCCGGCGCAGCGAGCTCAGGTACTCGGCCAGGTCGCCGTCCGGGTAGGCGACCACCGTGGTCCCCCGGCCGAGAATCGTGTCGCCGGTCAACACGGCGGATGGGCTGTCGAGCTCCGCAGCGAGCAGGAACGACAGCGAATCCGAGGAGTGGCCGGGTGTGGCCCACACCCGCACCTCGATGCCGGCGGCGGCGACGACGTCGCCCTCTGCCAGACCCTCGTCGCCGAGCCGGTGCGCCGGATCGAGCGCGCGCACACTCGCGCCGGTGAGTTCGTGCAGCCGCCGGGCGCCGGCGCTGTGGTCGGGATGGCCGTGCGTGAGCAGGATCGCCGTCACTCGACCAGCTGCGGCGGCGACGGCGGAAAGATGCCCGGGATCGTCCGGCCCGGGGTCGACGACGACCGCCACTTCCTCGCCCGGCGCGCGCAGCAGCCAGGTGTTGGTGCCCTCGAGCGTCATCGGGCTCGGGTTTCGGGCCAGCAGCACCGCGGCCTTCGGCAGCACCTGCCGCAGCGTCCCGTACGCCGCGCGAGTCACCGCGCGAACATCCACGGCGGGACGGCGACGGTCGTGCCGTCCGGCAATTGGACGTGCGCACCTGCCGCACCCTGACGCAGCGTCGGCTGCACCGCGTCCAGCGGGCGCGCCGGCGCGGCGGCCACGGCGGCGCTCACCCGATCGAACGCCGCGATGGAGCGCAGCGTCACCAATGTCGGCGGCAGCAGGCCGCGCTCGCCCCGCTCGAATTCCTCGAGCGCCAGGGCGACCGGGGCCCATCCCGCCACCGACGACTCGCTGGTCACATCCTCGGCGCGCGCTCCGTCCGGCAACGCAGCGACGAAGAACCGCGCGTCGTACCGGCGCGCCTCGCCGACGGGTGTGACCCAACGTCCCCATGGATGCAGTAGACCCGCATCCACGGCCAGCCCGTGTTCGCGGAGCAACTGCGCGAACGCAAGCCGCCCCGCCTCGACGTCGGCGCGCGCCGCGGGCAGCTGGGCGCCGGGCGCGGTCAGCAGCACGGCGGTCTCCTCGAACGTCTCGCGCACCGCCGCGCCGACCAGAGCCCGCGCCGTCGACTCGGCACAGCCGAACCGCGCCGCGAACTCGCCAGCCGGCGGTCCCGACCAGGGCAGGTCCACGTCGCCGCGATCCACCCGGCCGCCGGGGAACACGCTCATCCCGGCCGCGAACGCCATCTGCCGAACTCGGGTCAGCAGCCATGCCTCGATGCCCGAGGCGCCGTCGCGCAGCAGCACGACGGTAGCCGCATCGCGGACCGGGACGTCACTCACTGCTCTGCTCGCTGCGCAAGCGTCGCTCGGTCATTGCTCGCTCCGCAAGCGTCGCTCGGTACCCACTGCTCGCTCCGCAAGCGTCGCTCGGTCACTGCTCGCTCCGCAAGCGTCGCTCGGTCATTGCTCGCTCCGCAAGCGTCACTCGGTCACTGCTCGCTCCGCAAGCGTCGCTCGGTCACCGGACCTGCACGACCAGTTCGACCTCGACCGGGGCGTCCATCGGCAGGGCGGCGACGCCCACCGCCGAGCGCGCGTGCGCACCCGCCTCCCCGAACACCTCACCGAGGAACGTGCTCGCTCCGTTGACGACCGCCGGCTGCCCGGTGAAGTCCGACGTCGATGCGACGTAGCCGACCACCTTCACGACTCGCACCACCGCGTCCAGGCCGACGAGGTCGTGCACCGCGGCGAGAGCGTTCAGCGCGCAAGTCCGAGCGCAGTTGGCGGCCTGCTCCGCCGTCACCTGGTCGCCGACCTTGCCGCTGGCGGCCAGCTTGCCGCCGACCAACGGAAGCTGGCCCGAGGTGTAGACGTACTCGCCGCTGCGCACCGCCGGCACGTACGCGGCCACAGGGGGCGCGACGGGCGGCAGCTCGATACCGAGTTCGGCCAGCCGGGCAACGGGGTTCATGGCTCGCGACGCTACTCAGTGCTCGCTCCGCAAGCGTCGCTCGGTACCCACTGCTCGCTCCGCAAGCGTCGCTCGGTACCCACTGCTCGCTCCGCAAGCGTCGCTCGGTACCCACTGCTCGCTCCGCAAGCGTCGCTCGGTACCCACTGCTCGCTCCCTCTACGCTGGACGGATGGTCGCCGCCGCCTCCCGTGCCGCGGCCGCGTCCACTGTCGCGGCCGTGCTGGGCGTCCCGGCGCAGACCCGGCTGCACGTCGTCACCGGAAAGGGCGGCACCGGTAAGACCACGGTCGCGGGAGCGCTCGCCGCGGCCCTCGCGACGGGAGGGCGGCGCGCCCTGCTCGTCGAGGTCGAGGGGCGTCAGGCGCTCGCCCAGCTCTTCGACGTCCCCCCGCTGCCCTACGCCGAGCACCGCCTCGCCACGGCCGAGGGCGGCGGCGAGGTCGTCGGGCTGGCCATCGATCCAGAACTCGCGCTGCTGGAGTACCTCGACCTGTTCTACAACCTCAAACGCGCCGGGCGCGCGCTGCAGCACATCGGCGCCATCGACTTCGTCACCACGCTGGCTCCCGGGCTGCGCGACGTGCTGCTCACCGGCAAGGTGAAGGAGGCGGTGAGCCGCACCCGGGACGGCGGCCGCCCCGCGTACGACGCCGTCGTCCTGGACGCGCCGCCGACCGGCCGGATCCGCCAGTTCCTCGACGCCACCAAGGAAGTCGCGAACCTGACCAAGGTCGGGCCGATAAATCGGCAGAGCACCGGGGTAATCGAGTTGCTGCACGGGCCGCGAACCGCCGTGCACCTCGTCACGCTGCTGGAGGAGATGCCGGTGCAGGAGACGATCGACGCAGCGGCGGACCTCTCCGCGGCCGGCTTCCACCTCGGCGCCGTGATCGTCAACCGGGCCCGGCCAGCCCTCGTCCGCGACGGGCAGGTCGGCGCCGACGGCGCGGTGGACCTCACCGCGCTCGGTAGCGGGCTCGCCGGGGCAGGAGTCGACGCGGCCCTCGCCGAGCCGCTGGGGCGCCAGCTGTCCGAGTTCGCCGACCGCCAGCGCATCCAGGCGGCGGGGCTCGACCGGCTCGCCACGATCGGCCGTCCGATGCTCGCGCTGCCGGACCTCAATCCCCCGGTCGACCTCGGCGACCTGCACGAGCTCGCCGCCTTCTTCACCGCGCAGAGCCCATGAGGCGCCTCGACGTCGACGCGCTGATCACCGACCCGAGGACCCGCATCATCGTCACTTGCGGCAGCGGCGGGGTCGGCAAGACGACGACGGCCGCGGCGCTCGCGCTCCGCGCGGCTGAGGCCGGACGGGAGACGGTCGTGCTGACGATCGACCCGGCGCGGCGGCTCGCGCAGGCGATGGGTCTCACCGAGCTCGACAACAGCCCGCGCCGGGTGAAGGGCGTCGAGGACGGCGAGCTGTTCGCGATGATGCTCGACATGAAGCGGACCTTCGACGAGGTCGTGTCCGCGCACTCGACGCCTGAGCGTGCCGAGCAGATCTTCGCCAACCCCTTCTACCAGGCACTTTCCTCGTCGTTCGCCGGGACGCAGGAGTACATGGCGATGGAGAAGCTGTCGCAGCTCGCCGAGCAGTCGCAGTGGGATCTGATCGTCGTCGACACCCCGCCGTCGCGCTCCGCGCTGGACTTCCTGGACGCGCCGCAGCGGCTCGGCCGGTTCCTGGACGGTCGGATGATCCGACTGCTCACCATGCCCGCGCGAGCAGGCGGCAGGGCGTACTTGAAGGTCGTAACGGCCGGGTTCAGCGTCTTCGCCAAGATCCTTTCGCGGATCCTCGGCGGGGAGCTGCTAAGCGACGTCTCCGCGTTCGTGGCAGCCCTCGAGACGATGTTCGGCGGCTTCCGGCAACGTGCCGAGCACACCTACCGGCTGCTCAAGGCCGACGGCACCGCCTTCGTGGTGGTGGCGGTGCCCGAGCCGGACGCGCTGCGCGAGGCGTCGTTCTTCGTCGAGCGGCTCGAGGATGAAGGCATGCCGCTGGCCGGCATGGTGGTCAATCGGGTTCACCGGGGCGCGGCCTCGCCGCCCGGTGTGGGGAACCTCACGGCCCGCCGGGCCGAGGCGGCCGCGGACTCGCTCGCCGAGAAACCCGACCTGGACCCGCCGCTGGCGCTGGCCGAGACGGCGCTGCGGGTGCACGTCGAGATGGCGCTCGCCGCCGAGCACGACGCCCGGATGACGCGCCGGTTCGCGGCCGCCCACCCTCAGGTGCCGCTCGTGACGGTCCCTGCCCTGCCCACTGACGTCCACGATCTCGACGGCCTTCGCCGGGTCGGCGAGCTGCTCAGCGGCGCGTGACAGACGCCGTAAACGGGGTGGCTGAACCACCTGCAGGTACCCTGGTGTCCCGTGGCACGCTCATCCTCGCGTCCTCCGGCAGCGCTCACCCTCTTCAAGCTCTTCGGCATCCTGCTCGTCGCCGGGCTGCTGGCGGCCGGGGTCCTGCTGCCCTACGTCGGCGGGCTGGGGCTGGTCGCGGGCCATGAGAGCGGCAAGTTCCTCGACACCCAGTGCAACTTGCAGGAGACGCCGCCGCCGCAGCGGACCGTGTTCTACGCCCGCGACGGCAAGACGGTCATCGCGACGATCTTCACCCAGAACCGGGTGCCGGTGCCGCTGAGCCAGATCCCCACGACCCTGCAGCAGGCGCTGATCGACACCGAGGACCGCCGCTTCTACAAGCACCACGGCGTGGACATGCGCGGCCTGGTGCGCTCGGCGTTCAACACGAGCAGCGGCGACACGCAGGGCGGCTCGACGTTGACCATGCAGTACGTCAAGCAGGTCCGCTACTACCAGGCGAGCGAGATCACCGACCCGGCCAAGCAGCAGGCCGCGCAGCAGGCCGCGATCGCGCAGACCGGTACCCGCAAGATGGAAGACGCGCAGTGCGCCATCGAGTGGGAAAAGCACGAGTCCAAGGCGCAAATCCTGGACAACTACCTCAACATCGCCTTCTTCGGCGAGAACGCGTACGGCATCCAGGTCGCGGCGAAGACCTATTTCGGCAAGGACGTCAGCCAGCTCAGCCTGCCCGAGTCGGCGATGCTGGTCGGGTTACTGCGCGCGCCCAGCCTCTACGACCCGTTCCAGGACGCCAAGGCGGCCAAGGACCGGCGTAACCAGGTCATCCAGAACATGGTCTCGATCGGTGACATCAGCGCAGCGGAGGCGGCGAGGTACGAAGCCGCGCCGCTGAGCCTGGCCACCACCCAGGCGCCGCAGCAGTCCTCGGGGTGCACCGCGGCGAATACCGCGATCGCCAACTCCGGCTTCTTCTGCGACTACGTCGAACACTGGCTGGCCACCCAGAACGGCATCACCGACATCGACACCGGCGGCTACCGGATCCTCACCACGCTCGATGCGACCGTGCAGAACTCCACCCAGCACGGGCTCGCGGCGCAGTTCCCCGCGACCTCGCCGATGACCGCTGTCATGCCGGTGGTGCAGCCCAAGACCGGCGACATCCTGGCCATGGCGGCGAGCAAGCTGTACGGCAACCAGAACGACGGCCGGCACAGCGCGAACCTGATCTTCAGCCAGGCCAGCGGCGACGGCGCGTCGACGTTCAAGCTGTTCGGCCTGCTCGCCGCGTTGAAGGCCGGTGTGCAGCCGGACTGGACGCTCAGCGCGCCGAGCCCGTACAACTCGACGACCTGCCCGAACGCGACCGGTGGATGGAACAACCTGGCCGGTGAGTACTTCCCGACCGTCGACACGCTCGCCGACGCCACCGCCCGCTCGTCGAACACGTTCTACGTGGAGATGGCCGACAAGCTGTTCAGCGGCTGCGACCTGAGCCCGTACGTCGACACCGCGCTCAGCCTCGGCGTGACCAGCCTCAAGGCGCAAGCCGACACCATCGCCTCCAAGCAGCTGACCAGCTTCATGCTCGGCGGCGGCTTCGCGGCCAGCCCGCTCGAGCTCGCCGGAGCGTACGCCGCGGTCGCCAACGACGGGGTGTTCTGCCCGCCCGCCCCGGTGCTGTCGATCACCGACTCGGCCGGCAAGTCGGTGCCGGTCAAACGCAGCGCCTGCAGCGCGCAGATGGCCCCGCAGGTGGCCCGCGAGGCGGTGCAGATCCTGGCCGGTGACACCCAAGGCGCCGGCACCTCCGCCACGGTGTTCCAGGGCTACTACAACAACGGCGGGGCCGCGCGGGTCGTCGCCGGCAAGACCGGCACCGGCACCGCCGGTGACAACAAGTCCAACGGCGCGCTGTGGTTCGCCGGCATCACCCCGAACTACGCGGCCGCCACCGGCATCGTCAACGTCGCCAACCCCTCCGCGCCGGCGTCCGGGCTGCCCGGCATCAACAACACCGACGCCGCGAGCTCGCCCGCGGTCACCGGAGCCATCGCCGCGAACCTGTGGCTCGCCGCGCTCAACCCGCTGCTCCAGACCCAGTCCTGGAGCTGGCCCGGCCCGAACGACCTCACCGGTTCGCTCACCACCGGCATCCCGGTGCAGTCGGTGATCGGCCAACCGCTCGCCGCCGCCAAGGCGGCGCTCACCGCGCAGGGCTTCAAGGTCAACGCGCTCGCCGCCGGGCAGCCGTACTGCGGCAGTGACGCCGTGTACGACTCGGTCGGCTACCAGGCGCCGACCGTCGCCACGCCCGGTTCGACGATCACGCTGTGCGTCAGCGACGGCAACTCGCCCTACACCCCACCGCCGCCGCCACCTCCCCCGCCGGCTCCGGTCCGAACCGTTCCGCAGCCGGCGCAGAGCGCTCCCGCGCAGCCGCCGGCGAGCGCGCCGAGCCAGCCGCGTACGCCGCCGCGCACCCACCCGACCAATCCGCGCCGCCACTGATGCTTATCCGCTGAGCTGCCGGCGCACCTCGTCGCTGATCCGCTTGCCGTCGGCGCGCCCGGCGGCGCGGGGCTGGGCGAGCCTCATCACCGCGCCGATCTGCCGTGATTCGCTCGCGCCGGCTTCGGCGATCGCGTCACGTACCAGCGCCGCCAACTCCTCGTCGCTGAGCGGGCGGGGCAGGTAGCGGTCGAGGACGCCGCCTTCGGCGCGTTCGCGGTCGGCCAGCTCGCCGCGCCCGGCCGCGTCGAAGGCCTCGGCGGCCTCCCGGCGCCGCTTCGCCTCGCGGCCGATGACCCGCACGACCTCCTCGTCGGAGAGTTCGCGCGCCGACTTGCCCGCCACTTCCTCGTTGGTGATCGCGGTGAGCGTCATCCGAAGCGTCGCCGTGGTGAGCTCGTCGCGTGCCTTCATCGCCGCGCCGAGGTCGCTTCGCAGCCGGGCCTTGAGGATGGGCGCCACATGTTGACGCTACCGCCGTCATGGGGGCGCCCTGTGCGCCTGCGTCGCGCCGGATGCCACGTACCCTCGACGGCATGCCGCGCCTGTCCCGCTTTGCCACGGCCACTGCCGGACTCGGCGCTGCCGTCGCCGCGTACGGCGCAGTGGTCGAGCGGAACGCGTTCACCCTGCGCCGGTTCACCGTGCCGATCCTCGAACCCGGCACGGCACCGATCCGCGTCCTGCACCTCGCAGACCTGCACCTCACCGCCCGCCAGCGTCGCAAGCAAGCCTGGGTCTGCGACCTGGCGCGGTTGGCGCCGGATCTTGTCGTGAACACCGGCGACACCATCGCGGACGCCCGCGCCATCCCGGCGATCATGCGCAGCCTCGAGCCGCTGTTCGAGTTCCCGGGCGTCTTCGTGCCGGGAAACAACGACTACTACGCCCCGAAGCCGAAGAACCCGCTGCGGTACTTCGTCCCGGAACGCACCAAGATCCACGGGCGACGGCTGCCGTGGAACGCCCTGGCGACCGCGATGACCGAATCGGGCTGGCTCGATCTCACCCATCGACGCGCCGTCGTCAAGGCCGGCGACGCGGAGGTCGCGCTGGCCGGCACCGACGACCCGCACCTGCGCCGCGCCCGGTACGCGCTCATCGCCGGCCCGGCAGACGCCGCGGCAGCGGTGCGCATCGGCGTCACCCACTCGCCCGAGCCCGCTCTGCTCGCCTCGTTCGCCGCCGACGGCTACGACCTGGTGCTGGCCGGGCATACGCACGGCGGTCAGGTGCGGGTGCCGTTCGGCCCGGCGATCGTCACCAACTGCGGCATCGACGTCCACCGTGCGCGCGGGCTGCACAGCTGGGACGAGCGGATGTGGTTGCACGTCTGTGCCGGCTTGGGCACCAGTCCGTACGCGCCGATCCGCATCGCCTGCCGTCCGGAAGCGGCGCTGCTCACGCTGGTCCCGCGCTGAACCCGTTTCGGGCCGACCCCGGGTGCTCGGTTATGCTGGCCCGGTTGCGCACGATGGGCGTGACGGGGTGTGGCGCAGCTTGGTAGCGCGCTTCGTTCGGGACGAAGAGGTCGTGGGTTCGAATCCCGCCACCCCGACCAAAGTAAGCAAGTTTGAACCCTCGTCCTGTTCAACCAGACGGGGGTTCTTCCTGTCGAAAGCCAGCCAGCCGAACGGCCGCTCGGCGCGCGCGTAGAACCGGCGCACATCGATCGACTGCAGAATGGCTGGATTGCGACGTTCGTAGGTGATCGACGCCTCATCGGTTCCGGTCAGCGCCCGGCGGGCGTCCAGCTGCGCCTCGACGGTCAGCATTTCGGCGAAGGGCCGCGTCAGGTCGACACCGACGATTTCGTCGTCGACTAGCCAAATCCGCTCGAAGACCTGCTGCAGCAGCATTCGCTTGATGGCATCCGGCGCCGCGTCGTAGAAGGCGGCTGGGCTGGTGGTCAGCTTGAGCAGGTCGTCAACGCCGCGCTCGATCGAACTCACCGACAGCAGATAGCGCTGCAAGACGGCTTCCGCAGCCGTCAGCTCGCGGCCGAGCCGCTGTTGCTCGGCCTTGAACTCCTCGATCGTCAGGGCGTCGTTGTAGTAGGCGTCGCGTGCCTTCTGCTGCTGGTGCTTGATTGTCGAGACGCGGGCCTGCTGGCGGCCGATCTCGCGCTCGGCGCCGGCCGTTTGGCTGCGGAACAGGTCGAGCACCTTCGCGCGTACCTGCTGGCGGCGTTCGTCAGTCAGTTGGTAGGTGTCCCAGTGCTTCAGCACCGCCGCCTCAACCCGCTCGATGGCGACGTAACTCTGCGGGCAGCCACTGGCGTCCTTCTGCCGGCCTAGGCAGTAGAAGTAGGGGTACTGGCCGCCCCGGCCGTTGGCGAAGACGATGCCGAAGCGTCGCCCACAGCGACCGCAGTACAGCGTGCCCTTGAGTGGATGCGGACGCCGCTGCGGCTTGTCGCCGGCCAAGTTGCGGCTCGTCAAGATGTGCTGCACGGCCTCGAACGTCTGGTGGTCGACAAGCGGCTCGTGGCGCCCTGGATATTCCGTACCGGCGTAGCGGACGATGCCGAGGTAGTAGCGGTTACGCAAGATCTTGTGCACCGCCTGCGGCGTTACTGGCCGCTCAGCCAGCCGGTAGGTACCAGGCATCGTGAAGCCCCGCTCATTGAGATGCTCCGCCAGCTGCGCCAGCGTGTGCTGCCCGAGGGCGTACGTCTTGAAGACTCAGCGGATATGCGGGGCGCGCTCCTCGTCGACGACGACGATGCCGATGTCCTTGCCATCCACGCGGTCGCGAGTGTTGCGATAGCCGACAGGCGTGTTGACAGGTGTGCCACCGAACTCGGCTTTCTTGCGCATGCCCTTCTTGGCTTCGAGTGCCAGGTTGCCGGAGTAGAACTCAGCGACCGCGGCCATGATGGCATGCAGTAGCGTGCCGCTCGGAGTCTCGTCGATGTTCTCGGTCGCCGACACCAGCGTCGCGCCAGCCTGGCGCAGCGCCACCACAATGGCGATATCGTCCGCCCTTGAGCGAGCCAGCAGATCCACCTTGTGTACGATGACGTAGTCGACGTCCCGGTCTCGCGCAGCCGACGCAGCATGGCTTGCAGCTCCGGACAGTCAGCCGAGCGTGCAGACTTTCCACGGTCGACGTACTCCTCGACAACCTCCGCGTTCAGGCGCTCGGCGGCCCGGCGACAGGCGTCGCGCTGGGCGTGCAGCGAGTAACCATCCTCGTCGTAGTCGGTCGCCGCTTGCTCGGTGGTGGAGACTCGAAGGTAGAGCACAGCCCGCAGCGGCCGCGCGGCGTCGGCGGGTTTGGGTTGCAGGTTGACGACTTGTCCCACCGTCGGTCTCCTTACGCTGCCCACGTAGAGCTGATCGCCAGCACGGCGGAAGTAGCTCGCGACGCTGCGCTGCGGCTCCTCGTCGATGAAGCCCAGGAACTTGAGCCGCTTCTCCATCGCCTGGCGGCTGACCACGAACAGGCCAGACAAGGCCTCCGGATCTTGGATGCCGCTCGTCCAAGCCCGCCGCAACCACAGCTTAGGCATGAGATAGCACGCCGCGAAGTAGTCGGAGACTTGCTACCGCTGGGCTTGCTTGATGCCGCGGTAGGTGATCCGGTCGCGGTCGGCGTCGAGCACGTGCTTGAGCTCGTGGCCGAGCGTGAACCGCCGACGGGCGTGCGAGTTGCCCTGGTTGATGCCGATAACCCAGTGGCCGTCATCCCAGGTGGTCATGCCACTTGCCCATCCATCTTCCAGCGCGGCTGCATGACGACAGTAATCTTCTTGAGTTGAGTAAGCCAAGCGAGGTCAGCGGTGGGCCGGTCTCTTCGAGCAATTGATGCAGGGCGATGGCTTGCTGTTCTGCCAGGTGCAGGTGCTCGTACAACTGCAACGGCGTCCGGGCAGCAATCGCCGCAGCTGTCGCACCACATCGTCACCGAGTGCTGGCTGCACATTCTCCTTTTTCATGGTTTGTTCCTCCTTTCATTTAGTTATCTGAGATAGGACGGTAGCGCTGTGCGATTGCTTCGATGTTTTGCTGCACTTCCTTGATAGCCTCTGGTGGCAAGTCGTACTCGGCGCGCAACATGGCTGCAGTGTCTTGGGCAGTGTCGGCAGCGTACGGCCAGCTCGGGCAAACAAGTCGCTAGCGCTTAGCTCTAATACCCGTGAGATGGCTAATAGGTTTTGCGCTGAGCTGATAACAGTGTGCTAGAATAGAGAAATGACAGTCTTCGATACACTGCTCTGAGCTTATAATTGGCGCACGGAGAGGCTAGCTGCTTCGAGTGCCTTCCGCAGGGTTCTGGCTAAGCGTTGCGTTAGTTCCTCTGTCATTAGGCGTGGATCCTAGTCTATACATTAATTCTACACCTCTGTCCCGCAAATGGGACAGTGCAATATCAACTTAACCACATCTGCGATCGTGCCCCACACCTCTCACATAGTAGATTTCCATCCGATTTAGCTTGCGCAAGCTTAAGGATGCGACTGGGCCACCGCGAAGCACTAGTTGAACAGCACCGTAGCAGCAAGCGTCAGACGGCGCTGGGAGATCGGCGATAACCTGTGGACTGCTGCCAGCCGCGCGAGAGTCGGAACAGTGATCTTGACTAGAGGCAAGACGCTGAGCGGCTCGATAGCGCTAAAGACGGCGAAGTAGACGTAAGACAGAAATATGCGCGACAGCGTCGGCTGGCTCTCGGTCGCTAGATCGACCTCTATCCAACGGTGCTGTTCCCAATCAGCCTCGTCGTAGACAGAAAAGCGTTAGACTTGAGATTTGAGAAAAGGGATAAGGAAAAAGCTGAATGGCTCAACAGAGAAATAGAGCTGATAGAGAAAAAAGTGAAGCTATGATAGAGGAGACGAACGAACAGCTCTGCAACATCAAGAGAGTGCTGCACGAAAGGATAGCCGATCGAAAGGGCCGCTGGATCTGCAACCGCTCGAACAGGCTGAGTCTCTGATTGAGCCAGAGTAAACAGAGAGCATAAAGGGAGAAAAACAGAAAGGAAGAGATAGCCAGTTCACCGCAGACGAGGCGAGACAGCGTGATAACCAGTCTATCTGCACAGACGACAGAGCCATAGACGCCGAGCGCTACCTCGGGCAAGCCTACCGACACTGGAGAAATGCAGTAGCTCGACTTGGCGACAACTCAGTAATAGAAAAAGCTGCAAGTAATCGAGAAAGAACGTGTACAGCTAGCTCAGCTAGTACCTTGACCTGGCTACTATTACCTACTTCATCCTCTTAATAAAAATCGTAAGAAAAGCCGCCCAACGGCGACAGGAAACACGCTAGACTGAGACAGTGATAGTCGACGCGACTGAAACAGCGAACGCGACGATAATCGCAACGAAGCTAAAGCAAGGCCTAGATGCGACAAGGCCGCTAGCCGTAAACGGCTGTATAACGCGGAACGAGCAGCTGAGCGACAAGTAAAGCTTCGACATCACGGCGCGAGCGCCATAGTGCGCCCGACTAAGAGCGCGTAGCTCTAGCCCATCCGAGAAGATCTAGAGAGAGAAGAAAGTCAGGAAGATAGTAAGGCGACTAGTACGCTCAAAGACAGAGAGACGAAGTGCTATCTCATAGGCCAGCAGGTAAGTCAGATCTTCCTAGAAAACGACGGCGCGAAGCGCTTACACAGAAAAAGAGCGTCGACTGACTAGAGCTGAAACAAGACCTGGCTGAGAACGTAGATAGCATGGTGATATAGAAGGGAGGAGGCAGCTGCGATAAGTGCTGCATGAATAACGTCAGCTAGACGCCGAGAAAGCGCGACTCAGCCATGACGTCCGCGAGGTAGAGCGGTAACCGGCGACCTCAGAAGCTTCGTCAAAAAACAGAAGTAGGAGTGACGACGATCGGATGATATGAGAACGCGATTCTAGAGCTGACTGCCAGAGTTAGACAACAACAAGCTGGACAGCAGTATGGATATCTCGGAGAAGACGAGAAAGAGGCTGAGAGGCATCAGCAGCAGCTAGCGCTAATAGATAAAAGAAAGCAGGTAGAGATAGAAGCTTAGACAGAGCAGCAGACGCAGCGGCGACCGCTGCGTCAGGGCTGTCAGCCTATTGAGCACCTGCTCGAAGACCTGCGTGAGCTCGGCACCCGAAAAGACCTAGAACTAGCTAAAGAACTCTCTAAAGGCGAAGGGCAAGATTGGCTGCTCCGTAACGAAGCGGCGAAAGGCTGCGATCGTCTGCAACGTAGGTAGCTAGCAGAATGTGAACGCTGAGCCGTCTTACGCGAGAGTATTCGTCAGCACCAGCAGTATGGAAAGCAGGATGGAGTATGTATGTGGGATCCAAAACTACTTCTAGTGTTCATGGAAGACGTGCAGCACGTGTCTAAGACAGTTCCATTCCAGCCTCCTGCCTTCGTTCGAGAGCTCGTTGAAGCAGAAAGAGCATAGGTATCGCTCAAGTTCACGACGATGACATAATACCTGAGAAAAAGAAGAAAGAGAAGCAATATTAGAAAGATATGTCAGACTTCTGCTCAAGAAAAGCAAAGAAATAGAAGAGCACAGCTTATAACAAGGATATATAGATCATAAGCGTTATCTGACAGTGACAATCGGGCCGAGACTGAGACTTGCATCACCCAAAAAATAGTAGAGAGAGAAAGAGAAAGATAAAGACTGGGATAGGTAGAGTCTGCCAGCAAAATGCCTACGGAGGAAGCTCGATCGGCAACGGTACCTGGCGTGATCAGCCGAGGGATAGGACTGGCAGCTGCTACTCGCCCAGCGGAGCTCCACCATGACTAGCTCCGCACTGTCTAGACGCAGCGGACAGCGCAGCACGGACAG
>CAVWNR010000009.1:827500-1415506 GCA_963756525.1 uncultured Actinomycetota bacterium
TTTTATTATTTTTTTTATATATTTTTTTTATATATTTTTATTTATATTTATATTTATTATTTTTTCTATATATATTTATTAATATTTATTTTATATTTATATATTTTTATTTTTATTTATTTTATTTTTTTTTATTATATTATATTTTTTTATTATTTTATATAATATATATTATATATAATTTATTATATTATTTTAATTTTTATTAATATATTTATATATTATAATAATTTAATAATTCTATATCTATTATAAATATTATATAAAATAACTAATAATTAAAAATATAAAATTAAAAAAACTAAAAAAAAAAGATAATAAAATATATAAAAAACTAAATAACTCTATCAACCTAAATATACGATAACACCTACCTAAATCTCCATATAAAAAAGAAAAATAAAAAATAAAAAAAAGATAAAAAAAATAAAAGAGATAAAAAAATAAATAATAAAAGAAATAATATAAAAAAGAAAAAAAGAAAAAAAAAAAAAAAAAAAAAAAAAAAAAAAAAAAAAAAAAAAGAAATAAAAAAAGAAAAAAAGAAAGAAAAAAAAAAAGAGATCAAAAACAAAAAAAAAAAAAAAAAAAGAAAAAAAAAAAAAAAAAAAAAAAAAAGATAAATAAAATAAAAAAAAAAAAAAAAAAAAAAAAAAAAAAAAAAAAAAAAAAAAAAAAAAAAAAAAAGAGAGATAAAAAAAAAAAAAAAAAAAAAAAAAAAAAAAAAAAAAAAAAAAAGAAAAAAAAAAAAAAAAGAGAAGGAGATATGTGAAAAGAAGGAAAAAGAGCGCGAGAAAGAGCTGCGCGAGAAGCTCGGAGACGATGCTCCCGACATCTCTGCCGCAAAACTGCACCCATGGGTGTGGAGCGGCGCAGCGTCACTGTGGCAGTCAGGGCACTACCGTTCCGCCGTCGAAGATGCTGCGAAGAAGGTCAACGCAGAGACGCAGAACAAGGTCGGGCGCCGAGATGTCAGCGAGACTGATCTGTTCAAGCAGGCCTTCAGCCTAGACACCGCGACCGCTGGCAAAGCTCGCCTGCGCAGAATGAAGCCCGATGGCAGCGACACCTACAAGTCAGTGCAGCGCGGCGCGATGGCGCTAGCTGAAGGCATATACGCCGGTATCCGCAATCCCGTTCAACCACGAGAGACCCGAACGACATCGACGAGCAGATCGCCCTGGAGTACCTGGCAGCACTGAGCGTGCTCGCTCGATGGGTAGATGAATCGAAGGTCGAGACAGCTTCATGACTGCTTGAACGAGTCGACGATCGAGCTGGCGGCGTTGGAGTACCTCGCGCCAGCTCGGCTATCAGACTGCGATTCGGGCCCGACATCGCACCCGGACGGCTCCTGACGCGGAGCGTGACTCCTACGAGCAGGTTTACCTGTACGACCGACTCCGTGAGGCGGTGCTCGCGGATCAACGCCCGACATCGACGCCTCACTGATCGACGAGGCGATCAAGCGTCTGGAGCGAGCCGAGTCGCAGAGCGCGATCGCCGAGAACTTCCGCGTCCACAAGCTGCTGACCGAGGGCGTGCCGGTCGAGCACCGAGACGCCGACGGCGCCGTGCGCACGATCCGCGTCAGGCTGATCGACTTCGAGAACCCTGCGAACAACGACTGGCTGGCGGTCAACCAGTTCACGATCGTCGAAAGCGGCAAGAACCGACGACCCGATCGTGCTTGGTCTTCGTCAACGGCATCCCGCTTGGCCTGTTCGAGCTGAAGAACCTCGCCGACCGAGCACGCCACGCTCAAGGGCGCCTGGAACCAGATCCAGACCTACCGCCGACGACATCCCGGCGGTCTTCACGCCGAACGCGGTGACGGTGATCTCGCGACGGCACGAGCGCAGCGATGAGTTCGCTTCACCGGCGGCTTCGAGCACTACGCGCCGTGGAAGACGATCGACGGCCGCGAGGTCGTCACGAACCGGCCGGCGCTGGAGGTGCTGATCAAGGGCGTCTTCGAGCCAGAAGCGCTTCCTCGACATCTGCTGCAGCAACTTCGTCGTCTTCAGCGACGAGACGATCACTGACACGACGGGCAGAAGATACGGCGCTGGTGAAGCGCGTGGCGAAGTACCACCAGTACTGGGCAGTGAACGCCGCGGTCGAGTCGACGGTCGAGGCGGCCGGGCCGGACGGTGACCGGCGCGGCGGCGTCGTCTGGCACACCCAGGGCTCGGGCAAGTCGCATCGAGATGCTGCTCTACGCCGCGAAGATCATGCGCGACCCGCGCGATGGGCAACCCGACGCTGGTGCTTCATCACCGACCGCAACGACCTCGACGACCAGCTCTTCGGCGAGGTCTTCGCCCCGGCCGAGATCCTGCCCGAGAAGCCGGTGCAGGCCGACTCCGCGCAGCGACCTGCGGACGCTGCTGCGCCGCGCGTCCGGCGGGATCGTCTTCACGACGCTGCAGAAGTTCGCGCCCGAGGCTGAGCGGCGACACCAACGCCGGTGCTGACCGACCGACGCAACGTGGTCGTCGTGGCCGACGAGGCCCACCGCTCGCAGTACGGCTTCAGCGAGACGCTCGACGCCGAGGGCCGGCTCAAGTCGGGTCTGGCAAAGCACATGCGCGACGCGCTGCCCAACGCGACCTTCCTCGGCTTCACCGGCACGCCGATCGAGTCCGCCGACAAGTCGACCGCGCGGTGTTCGGCGACTACATCGACATCTACGACCTGACCCGCGCGGTCGAGGACGGCGCGACGGTGCCGGATCTTCTACGAAGTCGCGCCTGGCCAAGGTCGAGCTCTCGACGCCGATGCGCACGAAGCCGACTCGACGAACTGGCCGACGAGATCACCGAGAGGTCGAGGAAGACGAGGCGCACGCCGCGGCTCAAGTCGCAAGTGGGCGCGGCTGGAGGCGATCGTCGGAGCCGAGGAGCGACTCGACCTCGTCGCCGCCGACATCGTCGAGCACTGGGAGAAGCGCGCGCCGAGCGATGATCGGCAAGGCGATGATCGTCGCGATGTAGCCGCCGCATCGCGGTCGAGCTGTACGAGAAGATCGTCGAGCTGCGCCCGGACTGGCACAGCGACGATCCGACGCAAGGGCAAGATCAAGGTCGTGATGACCGGCTCGGCGGCCGACCCGCCGCGTTCCAGCCGCACATCTACCCCAAGGACGTCCGCAAGGACGCTGCAAGCTGCGCGCGAAGGACCCGGACGACCCGCTGGAGCTGGTGATCGTCCGCGACATGTGGCTGACCGGCTTCGACGCGCCGTCGATGCACACGATGTACGTCGACAAGCCGATGCAGGGCGCCGGGCTGATGCAGGCCATCGCCCGGGTCAACCGCACCTTCCGCGACAAGCCCGGCGGCCTGATCGTCGACTACATCGGCGTCTCCACCAACCTGCGAGCAAGCCCTGGCCGAGTACTCGCCGAGCGACCGCGACCAGGCCGGCGTGCCGATCGAGGAGATGGTCGCGGCGATGCTGGAAAAGCACGACATCGTCCGCGGCGCTGCTGCACGGCTGCGACCTTCGACTCGTCCCCGATGCTGCCGGCCGCGGAGCGGCTGGCGCAGCACGCCATGGTCCTCGACTTCGTGATGGCCGACCCGGACCGCACCGCGCGATTCCTCGACCAGGTGCTCGCACTGGCGAAGGCGTTCGCGCTGTGCGGCGCGCGAGACGAGGCGGCACGCGATCCGCAACGACGTCCGACTGTTCACCGACGTGCGCGCGGCGATCCTGAAGATCCAGAACCCCGACTCCGGACGCGGCTGGCAGCGGCGCCGTCGAGACTCGACACCGCGATCGGCCAGCTGGTCAACGAGGCCGTCGCCGCCGACGAGGTCGTCGACATCTACAAGCTGGCCGGCATCGACACGCCGGAGCTGTCGATCCTGTCGGATGAGTTCCTCGACTCGCCTGGCCGACAAGGACAAGCCGAACCTGCAGATGGGTCTGCTGCGCCGACTGCTCAACGACCAGATCAGGACGGTCCAGCGCACCAACGTCGTCCAGGCGCCGACGCTTCTCCGAGCAGCTCGACGAGGCGATCAACCGCTACACCAACCGCGCGCTGACGACCGCCGAGATCATCGCCGAGCTGGTCAAGCTGGCGAAGGAGATGCGGAGACCAGAACGACCGGCACGACCAGCTGGGCCTGTCCGTCGCCGAGGCCGCCTTCTACGACGCCATCGTCCAGAACGACGCCGCCGTCCTGCAGATGGGCGACGATGACGCTGAAGAAGATCGCCGTCGACCTGGTGTGGGCCGTGCAGCAGAGCGCGACCATCGACTGGAATCGCTCAAGGAGTCCGTCCGCGCCGCGATGCGCTCGAAGGTTCGGCGCCTGCTCGCCAAGTACGACTACCCGCCCGACCACGAGGAGAAAGCGATCGAGCTGGTGCTGCAGCAGGCTGAGCTTTCGCTGCTTGAAAACGACAACACACCTGAAAATCTAATATAGATTAAGCTAAAGAAATAGACTACATAAAAGATACGATAGATCGCTTGGTGACTAACTCCTTCTCATTTAAAGCTTGTAATAACAATTGCTGATAAGCTCTCTGCCTACGCTGCTGTAAACTCTAGGAAACGTTGCTCACTTTACGATAATATATACATTTATGTATAGAGGATTGAACGCTTATTATCTCTGACTAGAGCGCGGATACGTCGCGCTTCACTACAAGCCCAAACTAATGTAAGAGTATATTGATTTTTCGATGGCCTAGATAAACACAAGCCTACAGACTAACTTAAGACTCTGTTTCGTTATCACTATATGCTTCTATGATGAGATAATACTAGTAGACGTAATGAGAAATTTGTAAAGAAAAAGGGAAAGTAGATGGAGAGGCGAGAGTTCTATAGATACAAATACGAAGACGTATCGAGGGCGATGGTAGTGAGAAACAGCTGGGTAGCCAAGAGGAGGGAAGAGACTGGCTAAGAAGAAGACGATGCTATAGAGAAGATAAAGAGGCAAGGAGACGCTGCCATCAAAAGTAGGATCGATACGCAGCTAGTAGGAACGACGGTTACGGTAGTGCTCGTCGGAGCGATGACGTGCGAAAGAAGCTGGGTGAAATAAGAAAAAGAGAAAAGCAAGGCAAGAGACAAAGGCTAGCTAGGAAAAGATATCAGCAAGATTAAAGACTTAAGAGGCGCAAGCAGAAGCGATGCGAGAAGATCCCGAAAGGTTATACTTTCTACTAGAGGAATAACCAAGAAGGTTACAAGAACAAGGGCTCGTGGATAGAGATGAAGCAAAGGCGACGAGCAGGTAAGAGAAGAAAAAAGAGAACTAAGACGACACTAGCACGTTATGTGAGATAGAAAGAGATGATACGGGAGAAAAAAAGATAGAGAATGAAGGGAAAAGATGGGTAGATTACTAAAAGCTGAAAAAGGAGACAACAGGAAATAAGCTAGAGATAAAGAGAGTTCAAGACCGCAACTTCTAAGATGCTGACTTTAGATAAACTACCGCACTGATGGAGGCGGTTATCCTGTTAGACTGATCAATTAAAACGGCACTGCACTACAAGGGATGAACCTGATTACCCGGAGGGTCGAACGGCAGAGCAGACCGTATACCACCTACACCTCCACCTTGTCCCGCGGTGGGAGTATGATGGCTACGGACAAATCTGGCCACCCGATCGCAAGTACGAAGACGCAGGTATGGACAATATCGCGGAGACGATCCGTAATGCTTACAACTCGAGATACGACCGGTGAAACCCAACAGGTGATTACACAACTGCGCAAGTCCATGGTCGAAAGCTAGGAGTTGGCGGAGGCTTTCTGCTGACGTAGAAGGTTACCTTACGACCGGGCTGGCGTGGCGTTTACCTAGGGTGCTCCTTCTCGCCATTGACTTGCTCGTCTGCTTGCTCGACCGCCCGCTGCCGCTCCTCGGTCCAATAGTCTGCATCCCAGCCAGCAAAAAGTGCTTCGACGTCACGTCTAACCAACTCGGGATCGCGCGCAACTACTGCAGCTCCTGCGTATAGACCTTAAACGCGGCGGCCTGTGTCGCGCGGGTCTTATCCATCGTCTCCTGTGAGACCATTTCCGTCGGCATATCGTCATTGTCAATTGCAATCACGCTAGCGGCACTATGTGCTGGATCCTCAATCACATCAGACATTCGAGGCCCCTCAAATAGTCTCTAAGCAAGGTTGTGCAATGCTCGTGTCGATCGCCGTATGGCGTTTGTTCGTTTGAATGGTACTGTTGCACTTCAGCGATATAACGCATATTTGGGTGCTCACCTCCTCCGAACGATACTGGATGTATATCGTAAAGCGCGTAAACTGAATGCGACGATTGCTAGAAGCGAGAATGCAGTAATCACTGACAGGCTACAGTTACAGAGGGCGACGTATTCAGGGTGATGACCAATGCCTCCCTTATCCTAGGGACCTAGAGTAAAGGCGATTAGGAGGAAGATGGAGCATACAGTCGCTGTGATGCCACCAAGAATACCTGTCGTTGAAGCTGTGAAGGATCGACGGCCGGCTGCTACAAAGAATGTACTTACCGTTGCAATGGCGACGGGCAAAGCAAGGCTTGCCGCGAGCGCTCGCTCGTTTCGCCGTTGAGAAAAGAGTTTCGGAGGATGATGCAGAGTACGAGCAGGGCAGCGCATGCGAAGGCGCCATACATCTCTGTACCCAATGGACGTTCGTATATTCGCCCTTCGATCTCTGCGCCAATCGGTAACTCACCAAGACAGCGTCCGTATACATGGAGCGATGACTTGTCGAGATGGATAGGCCTCAGATAGGGAACGGTCGTGATTCGCTCAGGATATAGATTTGCGACCAGCGCATCAGCGCTAGCTACAACGGTGGCACGTCCGATGTATGATCCGTCCGGGACTGATAGGTGTAAATGATAACTTTGTGTGATGCGCGCTTGAGGCAGCGCAAGGGTTATGTAGCTGCTATTGATTCCAAGCAGTGATTGCGTGCATCGAGTAAACGGCGTGCTGTCGCCCTGAGGAAGACTTCTTGACATAGCTTTTGTCCGGATCGTATCGGAATAGGTGAAAGAAAGGCTGGGCGTTGCAGGCACATCGAGGATCACTGTGTATCTTTCGGCAAGGCCGGTTACAAGAACCGCGAGTTTCTTGAATTGCTCTTCATCAGCTCCATCTCGCCTATGGTTTTTGTTGAATTTGCTAAGCATTGATCTAACGTGCCGGGGCTTGGCCTGGTGGGACTTCGTCAGTGTAATGATCTCAATAATGTCTAGGTAATGCCACCGGTAGTCAATCTTGCCATTCATTGAATTGTGTCGGCAAGGCGTAGCTTTTGCAAAACATGAGCCTAAGTAGGGCGATATTTACTAGGATTGAATGCGTGTATGAGACTGGGTGAACTAGGGATCCGGTGGAGTCTCTGATGTTCTCTTGGTTATACAGCCTACCCTTTTTTGGGACCAGTACGGGAAGCAGCAACGTTGCATCGGGTGACTAGAAAAGCGCTTTGTATTCGTCCGTGCGCGAAGCTATAGAGAAGTCAAATGTGACACTAGCTGCGCGGCTGGTCTCGCCAAGCCGAAGCTCGATTAGCTCAATGGTTCTAATGCGGTAATCCGATGGTCGGGTAAGGAGATCGCCGTACAGCGAAAGGACCTGATCGCCCTTCGAAAGCAAGGACACTTCGTATGACTGGACAACTAGTTGGCTAAGTTCTTGCGTCTTGTTCAGGCGTTGAGTGTTGAACGCCGTTATTGTAATCGTTGCTTTTGGTCCAAAATATCTAACTAGCAGCTGTATGGCTCGCCACAGAGGATTGCCACGAGCGCCCACCAAGACCGGCGCCCGGTTATTGCAAAGTAGACTCAAACACATACTCCGGCAAGGACCAGCACGGCGAGATAGACTGAGGCAGTGCGGCCGTGCCGCTTCCACTGCTGACGCGCTTCCGCCATCACACGAGCGTCCTAGTGGGACGTTCAGATGGGCGCCGCGTCGAAGTGTTATACATCCGGAAGCTCCCTCCGTAGGGCAGTTGTCAACAGTCTAGCCGCCTATATCTCCCGTCGCTGCGCAACTCGGCTTGGCGGGTAGTGCGTGTCCTGGGTACAAAGAGTGAGCACGGTGCTAATCGCTTTTGAGCCGGCGGCCGACGAGGCCAGCACGGTCAAGCAGATGCCAAACTGCGCTCGGGCTTCGTCCAATCATTGCCGCAATGTCCACCTGACGCATCCCTTGGCGGTACAAATCGACAGCACGGGCGGCTTCGCCGGCTGTGGTCCTCCGACGTCGTATGTCAACGCCCACCCGGCGCAACACACTGACGACGGAACTTTTGGCAATGCCGTAGCGCTCGGCTAGCTGCTTGGCCGTTGCTCCCGCTTTGTACTCTTTTGCCATCCGCTGAATAATTTCGGAGGTTAGTCTGTCCTCGACCTTATGCCGGGGACCCAAGGGAGCCTGAAAGGACCAGACTGGCGCTTAAGGAGACTCTGTAAGGTAGTCGGCGAGTGCCTGTAATGGTTACCCGACCAATCCGAGGCGCGAGATTTCGGGCGTGTACACAGTTGGTTTAGACCAATTCAGGTTCCCGGCCGGCTCCGGTCTGGGCGAGCAGCTTGACGGCGTGGCGGGTCCGCGGTCATTCTGCCGCGCGCTTGTTGCCGGTGACGATGGTGCCTTGGCTGTTTAGATCGACGCAGAGCACGTTTGTGTCCAGGGCCGCCGGCCAGCGACGTGACACGGCCGTGTCGATGCGGTAGTGCCGGGTGAACGCCCGGGCTGCGATCACATAGCTGGTCGCGTTGACACCGACCCGGCGTACGGGGTAGGCGTGTTCGATCATTGCGTCGACCGCCCGCAGCCCGAGGATGCGCTGGTGCGCGTCGAACAGCAGCTCCACCGTCTCGGGTGAGCCCAAAGCGAGGAATGCCGCCTGGTTCAGCGAGATGATTCCCCGCTTCTGGATGGTCAGGTACGGCCGCTTGCCCAGCGGCACCAGCCGCTTGGTGAACGTCTCGAAGTTCGGCATGCGCGCACGCCCCAACCGGCGCGGGTGGCGCCGCGCAACAGGGTGCGGCGGGTCCCGCGGCCATCGTCGGTCCGACCGCATGACGCGGTCCTCTGCGCTGATGTTCGCAATGGTGAGGGAGCCCGGTTCCCTGTTCGGGTGTGTCGCGCTGGGTGGCCGCAGGGTGTCAGGAGGCGGGCCAGTGGAGTTCGGCTACCTGGCCGCCGGTGATCACGACGTTGGCCGCGGGTGGTCCGCCGGGGTGCCACAGGGTGTATTCGCCGGCGGGCAGGGTGGGGTAGATGGCGGCGTAGCGGATATGGTCGCGGCCGCGGCGTTCTCGTACGGCGGTGTGGCTTCGCCGTGAGGGGTCACCGGCCGGGCTGATCTCGATCTCGACGCCGGCCAGGGACGGCGGGGTGTGCACGATCAGCGCGCCGATGTCGCCGCCGATGTCCAGCAGGACGCTGCCGTCCTGGCTGGGGCCGAGCTGGCTGAGTTCGCTCACGCCGACGCACCTCCGGTCGGGTCAGTGCGGTGGCGGTGGCGCCGGGGTGTCGTCGGGCGGGTTGTAGTAGCCGCTGTGCGGTGTGCCGAGGAACGGGAAGTTGGGCAGGTAGTGCACGGTGTTCTCCGCGGTGACGTCGGTGTTACTGGAGGTCAGTCCCTGGGTGATGGCGCCGGCGGCCGCGTCGGGGGTGTAGCTCTTGTCGACCAGCTGGTAGGTGAGCCCGGCGATGGCGCGCAGCTCGATGGTGGTGACGTCGTCGAAGACGCGCCGCCCGTTCGGGTAGCCGGCGGGGTCCATGCCGAGCAGGCCGAGGTTGCTGGGCTGGCTGGTGGTGGGCGGGATGGCCAGGTTCAGGCGCAGCAGGTCGGCCTGGGTCGGTCCGGTGAAGTTCTGGAAGTTCGGGATGATGCCGGGCGGGATGCCGGTGAGCAGGATGGCTTCCAGGTCGGCGCGGACCTTGCCGGAGGCGTCCAGCGCGGCCAGGTGCGGGAACACGCCGGGGTAGAGGACGGGCAGCAGCCGAGCCAGTTCCGGCTGGGCGAAGTATCCGGCGAACTGTTTGTCGTGTGCGGGGGGTTGGGAGTTCCAGAAGTCCTTGCGGGTGATCGGGATGAGGACCTCGTTGACCAGCGGGTTGCCCAGCCGGGATACCTGGACCCACGGACCGTAGTCGTCGATCTCGCCGTCGTCGTCGTAGCGGCGGATCCGTTGCCGGCTGGCCGAGGCGTACACCGCGATCGTGGCGTACGGGTCGGCCGGGTTGCTCGGGTAGCGCCCGTCGCGGGTGAGGTCGGTCTTGGGCACCTGCAGCACGATGGAGTGCACGTTCTTGGCTTTGGTGGCGTTGACGCCGCCGGACGCGGGCATGCTCGATCCGACGTGCAGATTCTGGAAGGGACGTAGGTCGCCCAGGTCGAAGATCGCGCCCAAGTCGACGTAGAACCCTTCGGCGCGCTGCCCGGTAAACACCAGTCGCCGCCCGGGCAGCTGGTGGATCGCCTGGTTGGCGAGGGTGACGTAGTCCGGCGTGGACAGCGGACCGATGTTGCACGGCGGGCAGGGCAGGTCGCGGCCCAGCACGGTGCCCCAGCCGTTGCGGGTGCGGCGGGTCACCGTCGCGAATTGCCGCCGGTTCCAGTTCTTGCTGTTGATCGACTCGATCGGCCCGACGTTGTAGAGGAACGTGTCGGGAATTGCGTACTCGGTGCGGAACTGGAATTGATACACGATATCCGAGTCGGCGTCGCTGTCATTGTCGATATGGATCTCATACAGCACGTCATCGCCGAATTCGGCGAAGTTCGGGCCACCCGCCGGATCCTCTAACGGCACGAAGTTGGCGATAAAGACGACGGAGTCCGGATCGACCGGGCTGACGAAGGCGTAGACGTCGGTGTTGTCGGCGACCGGGTCGTTCGCGATGCCGGGCGCTTCCCTGTGCGATGACATGAGTCACCCTTTCGGATCGTCGAGTCGGTCTCAGCCCGGGGAGCCGGCGGCGCCGGCGGCGATACGCGCCAGCCGGGCGGCCAGTTGGGCGTCGTGAACGACGACCTCACGTTCCCCGGCCAGCACGGCGATCTCGCCGGACGCCGGGTCGCGAACGTAGGCGACCACCGGCCCTGCCGACATCGGTCCCGAAGGCGCCTCGGCGGAGGCAGTCGGCGCCCGGAACACACCCGGTGTCAGCGCCGCGCCGACGACCGCGACACCCAGCGACGTGCCCTTGAGGAAACTACGACGGGATTGACCGGCCACCACTTACCGTCCTCTCATTCCGCGCATCCGCGAGCGAAGCGGTCTGGAACCAGAGCCGCACCGCAACTCGAGCCCGGCACGGCGCTACTGGAGACCCAGCAGTCAACGAGTAGACCCGGTCGGTGCCGGGCGTCAAGAACACTTTTTCAGGTGCCGGCCGAGGTGTGTCACCGCTTCTATCGCCGCTATAGGCGCTCGTGGTCGACCTGGCTGGCGTGGTTGTCGAGTTTCGCGCACAACACATCACCGTCGAGGTAGGCCGGCTGTCGTGTCGTCACGCTGCGGTCGATGCGGTAGTGGTTGAGGAACGCTAAGGCCGAGATAACGAACGACCCCGAGCGCGGGTCGGTCGTCGCCCGCACCGGATAGGCGTGCTCGACGGTCGGCGCGACCGGGCGCAACCCCACGATGCGCTCCCGCACGTCGAAAAGGAGTTCGACCGCGGCCGGGCAGTGCAGCGCCAGATAGGCAGCCCGGTTCACCAAGATCAGGCCACGCCGTTCGACGGTCAGCCACGGCCGGCCCTCCCGGACTGGAGGTGCCGCCGCTCTCACCGGGTTCTCCTCAGCCGGCTCGCCGGGAAAGGTTGGTGTCTTACTTGCCGGTCCAGCAGCCCAGGATGTCGGTGGTGATCTCGTAGGCGAGGTCGTCGCGGGTCTGATGCTGCGGGCCGATCCGGGTGGGTAGCGCGGTGGCGTCGACTCGCAGGGTCTTGCCGTCTTTGAGGATCACGTCGGTGCCCTGGTGTGTGGTGTATCCGGGCTGGCCGAGACCGAGCAACCCGGTCAGGGGCTGGGTCGGGCCGAGGCGTTGCCGGAGCGCGTCGAAGTAGCTGCGGCCCGACGCGGCGTCGGGTGCGTCGTTTACCGACAGCACGAGCTGCCCGGCGGGTAGCCGGTAGGTGCAGGTGTAGAGGCGCGCGGCCCAGCTGGTGGTGACCGGCGGCGGGCTGGCCAGACCCAGCATGGTGGCGATCGCGTGGCGGATCCCCGGCGCGCAGACCATCCGGGCCGCCTGCGACGGGCCGGGGCCGGCCGCGGCGGCGGACGGTGGGTCGGTTGCGGGCATCGCCATCCCCGGCATCCTCATGCCCGGTGGCATCGACATCCCGGCAGACATCGACGCGTCGTGTGCGGTCGTGGTCGCGGGGTGCGTCGCGGCGCAGCCGGTGAACAGGATCGACGCCATCGCGATCGGTGCCAGCAGTCGTGTTCGGATGATCATGTGACTCTCCAGCCGGTGACGGAATCCGCTTCGCCGGGTCTATGCGGGGTGCACGGAGACGAGGCTGGCGAAGGCGACGATGTTGCTTTCGTAGCTGCGTTCGGTGAAGTTGAACGCGCCGCCGCAGGTGATCAGTCGCAGCGCGGCGTGGTCGGTGTTGCCGTACACGGTGAGGGTCGGAAAGTGGTCTTTCGGATATTCGGCGACCGCGTCGACGCGGAACACGGCGACGGTGTTGTCGGCGCGGGTGACCGAGATGGTGTCGCCGGGGCGCAGCGCGCCGAGCCGGAAGAACACCGCGGGGCCGTTCGCGGCGGAGTCGATGTGGCCGAGGATCACCGACGGGCCGAGCTGTCCGGGGGTGGGCGAGTAGCGGTACCAGCCGGCCCGGGAGGGTTGCTGCAGCAGCAGCGGCGGCACCTGCACGGTGCCGTCCGGGTTGAGCCCGAGTTGCAGCATGTCGGAGTGGACGCCGATCGCCGGAATGCTCAGCTCGGTCGGCACGGCGCGGGGCAGCACCGGCCCGTGCCCGGTGGGCCGCGCGGTGGGCTTGCTGGGTGTCTGCGATGGTCCAGGCGTCGATGGCGCGGCAGAGGTGCGCCGCGGCGTCGCGGTCGGCGTGGCCGGGGGCAGCGCGTAGCTGCCGGCGATCGAGGCCGGCGGCTGGGGGGCGTGGCGCTGGGCGCGGAATCCGACCACCAGCAGGACGGTGCCGGTGAACGCAAGCAGCAGGGCCACCGCGCCGAGCACCGCTCGGCGACGGTGACCCTGCCCGTTCACGCTCATCCTTTCCCGGCAGCCTGGTTCAGCTCTGCCGTGCGGTGCGGCGGCGCAGCGCGAGTGTCCCGGCGCCGGCCAGGCCCGCGGCGGCGAGCAGCCCACCGCCGGCGAGGAACAGCGACTCATCCTGCAGGCCCGCGGTGGACCCGCCGCCGGTGTTCGGCGGGCCGCCGGGCACCGCGCTCATCTGCGAGGCGGTCAGCGTCCCGCACAGCGCCGGCGAGGTGGCGGCCAGCGGCAGCGAGGGCACCAGGTCGCTCTTCTCACCCTGGGCCTGCTTGGACAGCGTGGACGGGTCCAGCCCGTGCACCACGATCACCGCTTTGCCCGCCGTGACCGAGGCCAGCGTCGCCGCGTCCAGGGTGATGCTGCGCGAATAGTCGAAACTCCCGCCGGACGGGGCGATCTTGATGTCGGTGCCGGCGGCGGGGCTGGTGTCCCCGCTGACCGACAGGGTGGTGCCGATCGCGCCGTAGGACGGGGCGCCCTCGGTGGTGCTCACCACGCCGTCGCCGTTCTTGTCCGCCGACGGGCCCGGGCAGACGCCCTGCGCGCCGATGTGGATGTGCTGCACGTGCGGGTACGGCCCGCCGCCGAAGGTGGCGGCCAGTCCGGTCACGTGCTCGGTGATGGTGGCCTGCGAGCCGTCCAGTTGCAGCATCAGCGACCCTGACCCGCTGGCGTGGTTGAGCGGGTTCAGCGTCGCCTGATAGGTGCTGCTCGACTGGGCCGACGCCGCCGGAGCCAGCGCCAACGCTGCCGCACCCAGCGCCGCGGCCGGAGCCATCAGTAGCAGAGATCTCTTCATATCGCGTCCTTCCAGGACATCACCGGGACCGTCCCGGCGTGGTGCTCGGGGTTCGCGAACAGTTCGTGCGTGGCGAGCGTCCGGTTCCACTCCAGGCGCCGCCGGTTCTGCGGCGCTAGCCGTCGACACCGGAAAGGCCGCGGTGCCTGTCGGAACCGATCACCACGGGGACGGCGAATACCTGACGGAGCGCCCGGCGTCGACACGGCTCCGCCGGGCGCCCCGGCAGCACCGGCCGCGTCGCTGAACGGAAGGCGCACATGATGAGACGTCTGATCGCGCTGACCACGTCGTCGGCGCTGCTGGCCGGCGTACTCGCCGGATGCGGCAGTACCGCCACGGCGAGTCATCACCCGGGCGGCACGCCGGCCGGCACCCGGGCGCCGGCACCCGCGGCGTCGACGCAGCCGTCCCAGCCGTCCCCGCCGGCCGGGAGCCGTTCACCGGCGACGACCGCGGTGATCACCATCCACGGTTTCGCCTACACCGTGCCCGCCACGGTCAGCGCCGGCGCGAGGGTCACCGTGCACAACCGCGACGACGTGGCGCACACGATCACCGCAGACACCGGCCACGCGTTCGACGTGACGGTCCCGGCCTCGGGCACCGCGACGTTCACCGCACCGACCACGGCGGGCCGCTACCCGTTCCACTGCACCTACCACGCCAACATGCACGCCACCCTCACGGTCAGCTGATCCGCCATGCCAGTGCCGATCCCGACGGGTATCCGTCCCCTCCCCGTGCTGCTGCGGCTGATCACCGCGGCGGCGCTGGCCGTCGACGCCTACATCCACCTCCACCTGGCCGCACGCCAACCTCCCGGCGGCCCCGGAGTCAGCGCGCACACCGGCTAGCCCAAGCACCGCGCGCTCGCCCTCCCGGTCGAGGGGACGGGAGGGCGAGCGCGGACCGACGGGTAGCCACAGCCACTGGTGTCGTCGAGCGCAACGAAGGTCGACCGGCCCGGCGCGACCAGCACGCGCGGGACTCGACGGTCTTGCGCACCGCACGTCGGTGACGAGCGCGACCGGGCGCGGTTCGAGGCACCCCGGTGAGCCGCATCGACTGCGTCGCTGCGGTGCGACATCGTGGCCGCGACCGACCGCATCCACCCCGCTGCCACCGAGCACCGCCAACGTCGCACGAGTCAAGCCCGCCGCGTCCGGCCGGACCCGCTGCTACTCAGCGGTAGCGGCCGCGCAGCACGCTCACCCCGGAATATGCGTAGGGTGCGTTGATCGCCTGCACGCTGACCTCGATCGCGCTGTAGTGCTCGAGCAGCGCGGTCGGCACGCTGAACTGGGCCGTGCCGGCCGGCTGAACCCAGCCCAGCGGGTGCAGGCTCTTGCGGGCCGCGTCGGTAAGCCACACCTGGTATAGCTTGCCCGGACCAGGTACGGGTAGCGACGTCGCGTCGATCTTCATCTCGTCGTTGTCGATGATCTTCGCGGTGGCCGGTCGGGTGCCGACTCCGTAGGGCGCGAGCGCGACGCTGTGTGCGGCCGGCGGCCCGCCGGTGTGCTCGGCGAGCGCCACCGCCCCCCCGCCGACGGCCAGCCCGACCACCGCCGCCGCTGCGGCCAGCCATCCGGCCCGGCCGCGGCCCCGGTGGCGGCCCGGGCGTTCCGGCTGCGGCGGTGGACCCGCTGGGCCGGCGGCCTCGGCGCGGACCTGCGCGAACACCGCGCTCAGATCCGGCGCCGCCGGCGACTCGTCGCTCGCCGGCAGGTCCGCCGGCGTGCCCGCGGTGTCAGGCGCGTAACGCACCGCGGAGGACAGCGCCGCATGCGCCACCAGCGCGGAGACCAGCTCCTGCTGACAGTCCGGGCAGCCACGCAGATGCGACCCGGCGGCACTGACGGTCGCACGGTCCGCCTCACCGCGCAGCAGCAGCGGCAACTCGTCGTGGACATGCACGCTCACGGCCGCCCCCCGCTCTGCGCAAGCAGCCCGGCCAAGCGCTGCAGACCCCGCGAGGTGCGCGTCTTCACCGTGCCCAGCGGGATGTCCAACGCGACCGCCACCTCGCTTTGCGTGTACCCGCCGAAGTAAGCGATCTCGATCACCTCACGCTGCAAGTCCGGCAGCTGAGCAAGCGCCGCGCGGACCTCGTCGGCCCACATCATCCGATCCGCGATCTCCCGCCCGTCCTCACCGGTGATCTCCCGGACCGAGTCCAGCGACACCACCGCGTCCTTGCGGCGGCGCAAATGATCGATCGAGCGTTTGCGGGCGATGCCCAACACCCAGGCCCGCAGACTCAGCCCCGGGTCGTAGCGCTCGTGGACCCGCCACACCTCGTAGAACACCCGCTGCACGACATCCTCGACGTCGGACTGGGCGACATACCGACCCACATACGAGGTGACCAGCGGCCCGAGAGTGCGGTAGCACTCCTCGAGCGCGTCCGGCTCGCCCTGGGCGAGCCGCCCACCGATGTCGGCCAGCGCGGACTCCACATCGGCCCGTTCGTGCGCCATCCCGCCACCGGTTCCCCAAACGGCCACCCCTGTCCGGCAAACACCCTATCGGCCGCCGACCGGCCGGCACGGCAGGTTACCCAAGACGGCGACCCGGCGTCCGCAAGCCCGGCCGGCGGCCAGCCACACCCGGGCAGGCCGACCCGCCCGGCCGCACACCCCGAGCGACCGCTGGTGGAACCGGAGCGGCCCGGGTGCGCGAATTGTCGACGTGACCCGGCAAACCGATGCGCCGCCCTCAGCCGTCCCGTCGTCGATCAGCGCGCCACCCGGCCTGCAGGCACCCGCGTCCCACCTGTCGCGGCTGACGCGGCGGCGCCGCCGGTTGACCCGGCTGCTCGCTCTGATGTGGTTGTTGGACGCGGCGCTGCAGTACCAGCCCTACATGTTCAGCACCGACTTCCCGGGCGAGACGATCGAGCCCAGCGGGCAGGGCAGCCCGACCTGGGTGCAGGCCCCGGTGAGCTTCGCCGCGCACCTGATGGCCGCGCACCCCGTGCCATGGAACGTGATCTTCGCGACCACCCAGCTGCTCATCGCGTGCGGGCTGTTCTGGCGGCGCACCGTCAAGCTGGCCCTCGCCGGCTCGATCATGTGGGCGGTGGCGGTGTGGTGGCTCGGCGAAGGACTCGGCGGCCTGCTCGCCGGGCCCGCGTCACCGCTGATGGGCCTGCCCGGCGCGGTCATCCTCTACGCCCTGATCGCCATCCTGGTCTGGCCGCGCGACACCATCGGCGCCGCATCGGTGGCCACCGCGAGCCCGCTGCGCGCGACCGGGTCCCGGTCGGCCTGGCTGGTGCTGTGGGGCACGTTCGCGGCCGAGACCCTCCGCCCCGCCAACCGGGCACCCACCGCGCTGCGCGACATGCTCGCCGGCATGGCCAGCGGCGAACCCGCCTGGATCCGTTCGATCGACGACGGGGCCGCGAGGCTGCTCGACAACCGCGGTGCGCTCACCTCCGCCATCCTGGCGGCGGTCTTCACGCTCATCGCCCTCGCCATCCTCCACCCGCCGCTGACCCGGCCCATCCTCCTGGCCACCATCGTCGTGGCCCTGCTGATCTGGGTCGTCGCCCAGGACCTCGGCCAGATCGCGACCGGACGCGCCACCGACCCGAACACCGGACCACTGCTCGCGCTGCTCGCCCTCTGCTACTGGCCTATCACCCGGCCCGCCGGTTCGGGCCCACACGCCGAGCATGGGCACCAGCCCGACGCGCACGTGCGCGCCCAGAACCCGGCCACTGCGTCGCGCGCGCTAGGTTCGGGTTGTCGGCTCGGTGGCCGGGCTCGTCGGATCGATGAGGATCTTGGCGTGCGTCTCCGGGTCGGCGAGGGCGTCGAAGGCGGGGTTGACGCCGGGTAGGCCGACGGTGCCGGTGAGCATCGGTGCGGGGTTGACTTTGCCGTCGGCGAGCATGTGCAGGGTGTCGCGGAACTCCAGTGGCGTGTAACCGACGACGAAGCGCAGATCGATCTCTTTGTTGATTGCCATGACCGGGCGGATGGTGTCGGGCACCATGCACACTCCGACGACGACGACGCGGGAGTACATCGGCGCGCTGGTGATGATCTGGTCGAGCATTCCGGGAACGCCGACGCATTCGAAGATCACCGGCCGCTTCGGGGTGATGCCCAGCGCCTCGATGACCCGCCACACGTGGTGCCACGGCGCTGGCAGACGCCGCAGTTTCTCCGTGGTGCCGACGCCGAGTTCGACTGCGTCCGGAATCGTCCGCAGGTGTCCGCGGTCTCCGGCGGCGTCGTAGGGCGAGGCCTCGGTCGGGTCCACGACGACGTCCGCGCCGCTGGCGCGGGCGAGCGCTCGCCGGCCGGCAGACAGATCGCTGGCCACGACAGTGCGCACGCCGCGTGCCTTGAGCATGCTGACGACCGCGAGGCCGACCGGTCCGCACCCGATCACGATCGCGACGTCGCCCTTCTTGACCTCGGAGCGGCGTACGGCATGCCAGCCGATCGCCATCGGCTCGGTCAGCGCGGCGAGGTCCGGGGCCAGTCCGTTCGGAGTCGCCAGCATGAGCGACTCCTGGACGACGACCTGTTCGGCGTACCCGCCCGGCGCGGCTGCCGAGATGCCTATGGCGTCCAGCCCTCGACCGGTCCGCAACAGTGGCAGCGCGACGACCGGCGTGCCTATCGGCAGCTTCTTGCGGCAGCCGGGCCCGTACTCACTCACCGTGCCGGAGAACTCGTGACCGAACACGACGCGCTGGTCGGAGCGCATCGCGCCGTGGTAGCCGGCCTCGGCGAGGACGTCGGCCTGCCGGTCGGCGTCGCGGCGCGCGTGCAGGTCCGATCCGCAGATGCCGCAGTACCGCACGTCCAGCAGTACCTGACCGCGTGCCGGGCGTCGGGCGGGGAGGTCGACCGTCTCGAGCGTGCCCCGGTGGCAGACGACCGCCCTCATGCGTCGACGCGCGGCAGCATGCTGTCGTCGAACGGCGGCAGCGGCTTGATCAGTGGATCGAGCAGCCGCCCGGCCTGCTCGGCGCTGAGGACGTCGGCCGGGTCGAGCTTGATGTACTCGCGTACCGACGGGTCGAATTCCCACACCTCCTCACCGAGCAGCTTGCACCGGTCGTCGTAGGGCCAGACCATCGTGATGGCCGACTTGGTCAGGTACATCGCGTCAGCGTCGGCGTCGACCCCTTCCGCGACCAGTTCGGAGCCGAGGGTCTGCTGGTAGCTGATACCGCGGCCCATGACCACGTGGTCGCCGACCGCGACGATCTCGTCTTCGACGTAGAAGGCGCTCTGGTCGGTGTCGGTCCAATGCTTGTACAGGGCCGCGACCTGCTCCCGGCCGTCGAGCACGAAGCTGGGCCGGGTGGCCAGGGTGAACCGGTAGACCGGGTGTTCGACGGTCAGCCCCGGTTCGAGGATCTCCGGCCACCGCCCGGCCGACTCGAGGTAGCGATGCCGCAGGTAGGCCTGCAGCAGGTAACGGTGGCGCGGGTTCTCGGTCGCTTCGAGGACCCGCTCCACGGCGCGGTTCTGCTCGGTGATGTCGAGTGTCTTGCCGTCGATCTGCATCATCGCCTCACGCTCCTCGCGGGCTTGTAGCGCTCGTCGACGCGGCCGGGTCGGCGAGGTGCAGGCGAGCGATCTCCTGCTGGACCTGCCGTTCGTGGGCGTCGATGTCGCGTTGGGCGGCCTTTGGATGCCACCGGCCGCGGAGTAACGGAATGCACAACAGGAAGAAGATGGCCCCGCCGAAGCAGACCCAGTACCAGTTCCGCCATTCCCCGGGTGAGTTTGCGGCGGCTTTCTGCACGTCGGCGCCATGTGCTTTGAGGAAGGCGAGCGCCGACGGGGGGACCTTGCTCAACGCGACCAGCTTCTGCGTCGCCGCGGCGGGCGAGACGTGTTCGGCGATGCTGATCTGGCCGACTGCGGCCACCTGGGCCGCGGTGTCGGTGGGGTTGGCGGACAGGGCCGCGAGGGTCTGCGGCTGGATGGCGGCCGCCGTCGCCAGCTCGGACTGGTACTGGGTGGACAGCGTCGACACCTGCCCGCCGTAGCTCACCAGCGGGTTCATGCTGCTCACGACCACGGGCAGCAGCATGAACGACCCGAAGACCACCAGCCGTTGGATCCATGCCCAGATGGCCAGCCCGGTGGCTGCGAGCGCGGGATTGCGGTGTTCCACGGTTTCGGTGAAGCTGGCCATCCACGGGCAGTACGCGAACGCCAGGAAGATGGTGAGGACGGAGATGATCGCCGCCAGCGCGTAGTAACCCGGATGGTGGCCGATCTGCAGCAGGAACACGACGAGCAAGACCGCTGAGCCCAGTCCGCCGACCAGCATGAACGGCTTGCGGACGCGGAGCCGGTCGGAGAGGAAGCCGACGACCACGAGCGCGATGGCGTCCGCGATCCAGTTCCAGTTGGCCAGCCCGTTGGCGTCCCGCAGACTGAACCCGAAGATCGTCTGGTAGAGGATCGTGCCGAATCCGACCGCGGTGTAGTAGACGAGCAGCAGGATGGACACCGCGAGCGCGGACACGACGATGTCGAATCTGAGCAGCTGGCGGAACGGCCTGCGCAGCGACTCTTCGATGTCGATCCCCTTGGCCCGGGCCTCGACCAGGATCCGGTCCCGCTCGCTGACCATCAACTGGTCACGAAGCCCCGGCGAGAGCTCGCGCAGGAACAGGAACGCCACGACGAAGATGACCAGCCCGACGATGCCGCAGATGCGGTAGAGGGTCGGCCACGTGGTGCTGGGATGAATGGTGTTGGTTGCCACGACGGAGACGACCAGGCTGCCGAGCACCGGCCCCATCGTCCAGAAACCCATCGCCGACGCTCTTCCCACCTGCGGCGAGAAATCCCGGACCAGCGCCGGAGTGGCCACAAGCACGACGCCCTCGACGACTGCGACCGCCCAAGAGGCGATCGCGAACGGCCATTTGGAGGTCATCTCCGGAATCACGAACGCCGTCAGAATGCCGGTGATCAGCAGCCCTCCGACGACGAGTTGGGTACGCCCTACCCGGTCGGCGAGGCCCGCGGCGAGCGAGGCGAACGCGCCGAAGAGGTTGCCGAAGGCGAGCGTCCACACAAAGAACTTGAAGCTCATGCCGAGATCGGGCAGCAGCAGGGTGGACACCGAACCGCCGACATACAGCTGGTAGTACAGCGCGATCGTGATGACCACGACGAGCAGCAGCTGAGCGACCCGGGGAGCCGTGCCCGGATAGTGCTGCAGCTGCCGGTTCTTGATGCCGGCCCACAGCCCGGGCTGCGCGCGTGTGCCCTGGGCTGAGATGTCCGCTGTGGTCATTCCGTGCTCCTGTCTGGGGTGACTCGGATCGGGCGGGGAGGGTCGGTGGCGCCGGCCGACTCGACGAGAGCCTGCTGGAGCCGGTTGGCGGCCTCGACGTCCGGCCGCCGGGCGGCCAGCACGTCGGCGTACAGGAACGATTCGCCGAGCCGTACCAGGGCAAAGGCCAGCACGCCCGGGTCGACCAGCGGCCGGAACCCGTGTTCGGCCATGTCCCGGCGCAGCAGCGCTTCGAAAAAGGCGACGACACCGGTCTGCACCTTGCCGCGCGGGTCGGTGAGCACCCGGATGGCGAGCGCCGGTTCGTCCCCGAGCAACCGGTGCAACGGCGCGGACTGCGACACCAGCGTGTTCATGTGCCGCCCCGCGCCGATGCTGTGCAGGGCGCCCGGGGGCCGCTCGGCCTCCCAGCGACGTTCGGCCAACCGCAGGACGCGCTCGGTGAGCAGCCATAGCGCATCCGCGAGCAGCGCCTCCCGCCCGCCGACATGCCGGAACAGCGTCACCCGGGATATCCCGAGCTCGTCGGCCAGCCCCTGCATCTCGAGCCGCCGCCCGGCGAGCACCCAGCGGGCGGCGAGTTCCGCGGCGCGCGCCCGGCCGGCGGCCGCCGGGCTGGTCCGGGCGCCCCGGCGCACCACCCGATCGGTCGGCCGTCCCCGGGAGCCCGGCGCGGCCCGGCACGGCCTCGGCCGCGGCGACGCCCGGTCAGACACTGCCCGGCCCGCTGGTCTCGGGCGGTGCGGCCGCGGTGAGCGCACTGTCCACGATTGCCTGCGCTGTCGCCCCGTACGGCGGCAGGAAAGCATCGGCCAGGTCGCCGGACCCGCGCACCACGACACCGCGCGGGTTGGAGAACTCGCGGAACCCCTCGACGCCGTGATGGCGTCCGTTGCCGCTGTGCCCGATGCCGCCGAACCCGAGCGAAGGCAGCGCGCCCTGGACCGCGCAGACGTTGACGCAGGCGCCGCCGGATGAGGTGCGGCGCAGCACATGCTCGGCGACGTCGGGGTCTTTGGCGAATACGTACAGCCCGAGGGGACGCTCGCCGCCGTTGATCGACGCCAGCGCCTCGTCCAGGTCGTCGTAGGGCACGACCGGCAGGATCGGCCCGAAGATCTCCTCCCGCATGATGCGCAGGTCCGGCGGCGGGTCGATGACCAGCGTGAGCGGCATCCGCCGGGTCGCCGGGTCGCCCGACCCGCCCAGCTCGACAACACTGGCCGATGCCGCGCGGGCCTCGGCGGCCAGCTCTGCGATGCGCTGCGCGTGCCGCTCGGTGATGATCCCGGTGCAGTCGGGCGAGGACGCGTAGCCGGGCAGCTGCTCGTCCACGTAGCGAGCGGCGTGCGTGACGAACTCCTCGACCTGATCGCGCGGCACCAGGGCGTAGTCCACCGAGATGCACATCTGCCCGTTCTTGATCAGCTTGGTGCCGATCACGTTGCGGACGCTGTCGGCATCGACGCTGTCCGAGGCGAGCACGGCCGGGCACTTGCCGCCCAGCTCGAGCGTCACCGGTACGAGGTTCTCGGCGGCGGCGCGCGCAATCTCCCGGCCGATGGCCGGGCTGCCGGTGTACAGCAAGTGGTCCCAGCGCAGCGTCGGGAATTCTTTCGCCAGGGCGAGGCCGCCCACCGACACCGCCACCAGTTCGTCGCCGAAAGTCGCGTGCACCATCGAGCGGAGCAGCTCGGCGCAGGCCGGGGTGTAGTCGGAGGGCTTGATGATCACCCGGTTGCCGGCGGCGAGCATCTCGACCAGCGGGCCGAGCGACAGGTCGAACGGGAAGTTCCAGGGCACGATGTTGCCGACGACGCCCTTGGGTTGGTATCGGATCGCGGCCTGTGCGGTGCCGAACAGCGCCGGGTCGGTGAAACGGCGCTCCTCGCCCAGCCAGGTGTCCAGCTGCTCGATTGCGTACGCTGCGCGGCCGGCAATGCCGAGGACTTCCACGAGGTCGGTGAACAGCTCGGGATGCACCGCGAAGTCCGCGCTCATCGCCGCACGGATCTCGTCGCGGTGGCCCAGCACCATCCCGGCCAGCGCGGCCAGCTGCTCGCGGCGGGTCGCGGAGCTCGGGTACGGATCGGCGAGGTGGGCCGCCCGCTGCAGGCCGTGCAGGCGATGTAGCTCAGCGATCGCCGGGGCGTCGTCGACGTCGGAGGTCGGCGGGGGCGCTACGAGGGTCATCGGCGGTCTCCTGGCACCTTGGTGTTACATCTGGCGACGGTGTTGCATTGTTACATCCTGCGGAGGTGTTGCATAGTGTTTCGACGGAAGCACTGCGGCCCGCCCACTCGCCGGGGAGACAAAGTCATGACCGCATCGAATGACCGGCCGGCCGGGAACGACCTCGACGGCGAGATCGACGTCGACGTCCTGATCGTCGGCGCCGGCCTGTCCGGCATCGGCGCGGCCTGCCACCTGCAGACCGATGCCCCGGGCACGAGCTATGCGATCCTCGAGGCCCGCGGTGTCAGCGGCGGCACGTGGGATCTGTTCCGCTATCCGGGGATCCGGTCGGACTCGGACATGTTCACCCTCGGCTATCCGTTTCGCCCCTGGAACCAGCCCGAGGCGATCGCCGGTGGCGATGCGATCCTGCGCTATATCCGCGACACCGCGCGGATCTACGGCGTCGACCAGCAGGTCCGCTTCCACCATCGTGTCGAGTCCGCGCGGTGGTCCAGCGAGCCGGCCCGCTGGACGGTCGCCGTCGAGCACCCCGAGACCGGCGAGCGGACGACGGCGACCTGCCGATTTCTCTACCTGTGCTCCGGGTACTACCGCTACGACGAGGGGTACACGCCCAGCTGGCCCGACCAGGACCGGTTCACCGGTCAGATCGTGCACCCGCAGCACTGGCCGGAGGACCTCGACGCCGAAGGCAAGCGGATCGTCGTCATCGGCAGCGGCGCCACCGCGGTGACCCTGGTCCCAGCGCTCGCCGAGGCCGGGGCCAGGCGGGTGACGATGCTGCAGCGCTCGCCGTCCTACGTGATGGCCATTCCTGCGCACGATCCCCTGGACAAGCTGCTGCGCAAGTTGCTGCCCGAGGACCGCGCCTACCGGGCGATCCGCTGGAAGAACGTCCGCATCAGCACGGCCATCTACCAGCTCAGCCGCAAGTACCCGCACCGGATCCGGGCGTTACTGCGCAAGGCGGCGCGCAAGCGCCTTCCGGCCGGCTATGACATCGACACTCATTTCGCTCCGACCTACAACCCGTGGGATCAGCGCATGTGCCTGGTGCCGGAAGGTGATCTGTTCACTGCGATCGGGTCGGGCAAGGTCGACATCGTAACCGACCACATCGAGTCGTTCACCGCGCACGGTCTGCGGCTGCGGTCGGGCGGGGAGTTGGCGGCCGACGTGATCGTCACCGCGACAGGCCTCAACCTGCTGCCGCTCGGTGGCATCAACCTCACCGTGGACGGCCGGCCGGTGGTTATCCCGCAGCGCGTCGCCTACAAGGGGATGATGCTCGACGGCGTGGCCAACTTCGCTTTCGCGGTCGGCTACACCAACGCCTCCTGGACCCTCAAGGTCGACCTCGTCTCCGCTTACGTCGCCGGCCTGCTGCGGCGGATGCGGCGCGAGCGGACCGCGGTCGTCATCCCGCGGCTACCCACCGAGCAGATGCCCACGTCACCTTTGATTGACATGACATCCGGTTACTTCGAACGCGCACGGCACACCCTGCCGCTGCAAGGCGACCGAGCGCCGTGGCGGCTGCAGCAGCACTACCCCAAAGACGCCGCGCTCTTCCGCGGCCCGAACGCCCACGAGCAGCTGGAGTTCATGCGCGACCCCGCAATGCTGCAACCCCAGCAGTGACGTCGGGACACGAAGAGCCTGGCGGCGAGCCCGTCACCTACCCGCAGCTGTGGCAGGGTCGCCCAGCGCGTCACCGGACGGGCGGCCTGGGCACGTTGCGTGTGCTACGCGGTGGGAGGTTGGCCGAGCTGCTCACAGAACCGGGCGACCAGCGCGTCGGCCCCGTCGTGGTGCGCGGTCCCGTAGACGGCGAAGTCTGGCCGGACCAGCACGGCATCGGCGCGCAGCTCGCTGAACCACTTCGTGTAGACGCCGGTGTCATCGACGATGACGCCGGGCCCGGGCGCGGGGCCGAACGCCACCACGCGCATCCCTATGTCGGCTAGCGCTCGGCGGCTGGCCTCGTCGACCGGGACTGACGCCGCGGCTAGGAGGAGCGCCCCGGCACCGACCACGTCGTCGAACAGGCCGTGGCCGGTTTCGGTCGTGACCGGTGCCTGGATGGACATCGTGCCGGCGGCGGGGTCGTCGTCGGCGAGTAGGCCGGGACCGAGGCGGGGCGTAGGCGGCGGCTGAGTCGCCGTCGATGCGTCGTGGCGTTCAGCGAGCATGCGCCGGTCGCGTTCGGCGGCCTCGTCCGGGTCGGTGATGCAGATCAGCCGGCCGAGCTCCATCGAGAAGTCGATGAAGCTGCGCACGTGCGGGGCGCGCTCCGGGCCGTAAGTGTCCAGCAGGGTGTCTGCCGCCTTCCCCTTAAGGACCAGGTCGAGCTTCCAGCCCAGGTTCATCGCGTCGCGCAGCCCGGCGCACATGCCCTGTCCGGCGAACGGCGGCATGAGGTGCGCGGCGTCCCCGGCGATCATCAGCCGGCCGCGTCGCCAGTCCTCTGCCCAGCGGGCCTGGAAGGTGTAGACGGTGTGCCGCTCGATGGTCGCATTGCCGGGATGTATGTCCCACGGTTCGAGCAGCTCCCAGGCTTTCTCCAGGCGGTTGAGGTCGGCGATCGTCTCGCCCGGAAGCCGCATCCATTCCCACCGCCGCCGGCCCGGGCCGCCGGGCACGATCGTGGTCGGTCGGGCCGGGTCGCACAGCTGCCACGCGGGCGGGTCGAAGGTGTGCGGTTCGTGCAATACGAGGTCGACGATCAGCCAGTCGAAGAAGAAGCCCAGATCGTGCATGTGTGTACCCATCGCCGACCGGACGAGGCTGTTCGCCCCGTCGGCACCGACGACATAGCGAGCGGTCAGGCTGCGCCGCTTGCCGGTGCGCTGCATCCCGTCGGTCTGTTCGACGACGACGGTGAGCGGCTCATCGGGTTCGTCCTCGACGGCAACCACCTCCCAGCCGCGCTGCACCGACACCGTGGGGTGGGCCCGGGCCAGCTGGTCGAGCTGCGGTTCGAGCAGCGGCTGGACGAAGAAGTTCGAGGTGTGCCAAGCGGTAGAGGCAACGCCGGTCCAGTCCACCAGCAGCAGATCCTTGCGATCGGCGTTGCGCCAGGCGTACAGGGCATCGTAGGACTCGATGGCCGAGCTCTGGTCGGGTCGAAGCCCGATGTTCTGAAAGATGCGGGCGACCTCATGGTCGAAGTGCACCGCGCGCGGCATCGGGTAGAACGTCGGCCAGCGCTCGACCGCTGCGACGCGGTGGCCCGCCCGAGCTAGCAGCGTCGCCAACAGCTGGCCGACCGGGCCGTAACCGACGATGACAACGTCGTACTGTTCGTCCATCAGAGCCCCACTCGTGGAGCCGCCCGCGGCAGTCACTCGGATCCGTGCGCGCCGGCCATCAGGCCGGCGAGGTCGTCGGGGGCCAGGAACGACGGCGGCGGCGGAGGGCCCCACTTGTAGAGTCCCGCGTCGCCTTCCCACACCCCCGGCGTCCACAGCTGGTCGTCGAGGATGCAGTCGATGTCGCTGTAGTACTCGGAGAAGTTGCCCGCCGGATCGCGCAGGTACCAGAAGTAGTTCGAGCCGACGAAGTGCCGGCCCAACCCCCACACGTGCCGGTTCGGGTCCTTGGCCAGCATGTCGGTCGCGCCGCGGCCGATCTCATCGACGTCATCGACCTGCCACGAGGTGTGGTGCAGGTAGCTGACCGGTGCCTGCTGGACCAGCACGTTGTGGTGATCGGTGGAACAGCGCATGAACGAGGCCAGGAAAGGAACCCGGTCGCTGATCTTGAACCCCAGGGCCTCGGTGAAGAACCGCCGGCTGGCCTCCTCGTCGGTCGTGCCGAGGACCACGTGACCGAGCTTGCGCGGATGCACCTTGGTGTCGCGCAGCGCGCCCGCGGCGCGCTCGTTCGGCCGCTCGATGCTCCCGGGAGTATTCGTCGGCGGCCACGGTGTGGGCGCCTGCTCGTAGCGGGGTGCGATCTCGACAACGACCCGCACCTCGGTGCCCGGGTCCTCGGTCTCTACCGAGCCCTCCTCGCGGGTGTACGGCCGATCAAGCCGCTCGAGCTGCGAGGCGACCCGGGCTAGGTCGTCAGGATCCTCGACGCCGACCCCGAGCCGAAGCACGCGCCTGCGCGGCGAGTGGACGAGCCGCAGCTGCTCACCGCCGTCACGGGTGGAGAACCGGTACTCGTTGACATCGGCCAGCCGTTCGCCGCTGTAGGCGGAGAACACTTCGTCCTTGGCCGGCAACAGCCCGAAGTCGGTGTAGTACTCGGCGGTTTCCCGTAGGCTCGGCACCCCGATGGTGATCGAGGTCAGGCGGTGTGCTGGCATCGGCATCTGCTCCTTTGCGTCTCGGATATTCGGGGGCGGCCGGTTCAAGCTGCGACGAACTGCTGGCCGAGCTCGCCCACCGGAGCGGAGTGTTTGAGGCGGACCCGGAAAACCTCTCGTGGGCCGGCCGCCTCAGCGTGCGGCCCACAGAGTCGAATGTCAAGACACAATCGAATGCTAGCTCAGGAATGTTATTCTTTCGGTGTGGCAAAGCGATCCGGCGGGGAGAGCCTCGCCGTGGACGTGTTCGACCAGTTGCGGGTGGACATCCTCGATCGGTGCTTCGCCCCCGGTGAGCGGCTGCGGCCGGTGGAGTTGGCGCAGCGCTTCGGCGTGAGCATCGGCGTGCTACGCGAGGCGCTAGGCCTGTTGGCCGCGCAGAACCTCGTCCGGATCGAGCGAAACCGCGGCTTTCGCGTCACGCCGCTCTCACCGAGCGCCCTGACTGACCTCACCCTCGCCCGCAAGATCAACGAAGGCGCGGCACTGCGGCTTTCGATCGAGCGCGGCACGGTCGCCTGGGAGGCGGAGGTGCTCGCCTGTCACCATCGGATGGCCAGTCAGCCGACGTACTTGCCCGACGAGCCCGATCGGCGCAACAACGACTGGGCCGCCGCGCACATCGCCTTCCACTACACACTCATCGAGGCGTGCGGGAACCAGGTGCTCCTCGACATCTGCCAGCGGCTCTCCGACGCCGCCGAGCTGTACCGGGCCTGGTCCGCCAAGGGGTCGCATGCCGGCGGGCATCACCGGAATGTCGCAGCCGAACACAAGGCGCTGATGAACGCCGCGCTCGCCCACGACGCCGACACCGCGGTGATGCTGTTCGAGGCGCACGTCGAACGCACTGCGTCGATCGTGCTCGACCTCGACATCGCCCATGACCCCGACGCACCCGCCGAACGGGCCAGCTAACTTCTGCCGGCCAGCTTGTCCAGGGGCGCGGTGAGAGCGGTCAGCTTCGCCGAGGTCAACCCGCTGCAGCGCATCTGGCGCGGCTCCTCGGTGGCCGCCCGGCACGCGGTGATCCTGCCCATGGTTGGCTACGAGATGTACGGCAAGGCCCTGCTAGGCGCGAGGACCACATCACACCGCTCGTCTGACGGCACCCCAGCTACCCGGCCTCTCAAATCTGGAGTCTGCATGCGTATCGCCAACCTGCAAGGCCGACTGGTCGTCGTCGTAGGTGAGCCCGGCACCGAGGTCGGTCATGACGTGGAAAAGGCCAGCGGTGGCCGGTTCGCCGCCGACCCGCAGGCCGTCTACGCCGACTGGGCGGCGTTCGCCGGTTGGTCGGCGAGCGCGCGGTGGGGGGAGGGCACGCCGGTGCGACCGGAGGATCTGGGCTCGCCGGTGCCGGCGCCGCGGCAGGTCTTCGCCATCGGGCTGAACTACCGCGAGCATGCCGCCGAGTCCGGCTTCAACGCGCCGGTCAACGATCCGCCCGTGTTCACCAAGTTCCCCAGCTGCATCATCGGACCGCGCGGTGACATCGAGATGCCGCAGGGCGGTCATGTGGACTGGGAGGTCGAGCTCGTCGCGGTGATCGGCCGCCACGCGCACCGGGTGCGGGTCGATGAGGCGATGGACTACGTGGCCGGGTACGCGGTGGGCCAGGACATCTCCGAACGGGTGCTGCAGATGGCCGCCACACCGCCGCAGTTCAGCCTGGGCAAGTCACTGCCCGGCTTCGGCCCGATCGGCCCCTGGTTGGTCACCCTGGACGAGCTGGCCGACCCTAACGACCTGGAGCTGGGCTGTGAGATCAACGGCGAACCGGTGCAGTCCGCCCGGACCAGTCAGCTCATCTTCTCGGTGCCGGCGCTGATTGCCACCCTGTCGATGAGCACGCCGCTGCTGCCCGGCGACGTCATCTTCACCGGCACGCCGTCCGGTGTCGGGCTGGGCCGCACCCCGCCGCGGTGGCTCGTCGACGGCGACGTGCTCACCAGCCATATCGAGGGCATCGGTGAGATGCGGCATCGGCTTGTCGCGGCCCCGCCCCGCATCGCCTGACGTCCATCGACTGATGAAACCGCCGCCTACGCGCCGCCGCGAGCTCGTCGACCAGTCATGATCATGGGAAAGCGGCAGGATTCTTGCCGGAAACCCATGATCATGGCGGGATTGATCCCTGGCGCAGGTACTACCGGCCGGGAGCGCTTGCGCGTCGCCGGTCCTCCGGCGGCGCACTGTTCGCGCCGGGCGGGAGCGGTTGTGTCGCTGATCAAGCGGATGCGGTCGCGGCGTCCAGGGTGGCTATCGCCTGTTCGTCCAGTTGCAGGTCGGCCGCCGCGACGTTGTCCTGCAGGTGCGTGACGCTGGAGGTCCCGGGGATGAGTAGCACGTGCTGGTCGTGCCCGAGCAGCCAGGCGAGCCCGACTTGGGCCGGTGATGCGCCGAGCCGCTGCGCCGTGGCGACGACGGCGGGGTGCTCGGTGACTTTGGGCAGGCCCGGGAATGCCGAGCCGAGCGGGAAGTACGGAACCCATGCCAGGCCGCGCTCGCGACACAGCTCAAGCATCGGCTCACCGGTCCGGTCGAGCAGGCTGTACGGGTTTTGCACGCACGCCAGCCCGACCGGCAGCGCCTGCTGCAGCTGCTCGAGTGTCACGGTGCTGACGCCGATCCCGCCGATCTTCCCCTCGTCGCGCAGCGCGGCCATCTCGGCCAGCTGATCGTCGAGTTCGACGGTGTCCGGGCCGCTGTGCTCGTCCATCCGGCGCAGGTTGACGACATCGACCCGCTCGACGCCGAGGCTGCGCAGGTTGTCCTCGACGGCGACGCGCAGCTGCTCGGGGCGCTGGGCCAGAAGCCAGCCGCCGTTGTCGTTGCGGGCGCCGCCGACCTTGCTGACAAGAACCAGGTCCTCGGGGTAGGGGTACAGCGCGGCGTGGATCAGCTCGTTGGACACGTCGGGCCCGTAGTACTGGGCGGTGTCGATGTGGTTGACACCCAACTCGACGGCGCGGCGCAACACCGCGAGCGCGGCGTCGCGGTCACGCGGCGGGCCGAACACCTGCGGGCCGGGCAGCTGCATGGCGCCGAAGCCCATACGCGCCACCGGGCGGCCCGCCAAGGTAAACGTGCCGCCCAGACTGCGCTTGCCGGTCCTGCTCATCTGCTCACTCCTGTCGTCGGGCGTGGTTTCGATCGGTCGGCCGAAGTCCGCCCGGCTCGGCACACGGCGCGTCAACTTCGGGCGGCGTCGCTGCGCTCGCCGGTCAACCGATGCAGCTCGGCCATCGCCTCGCTGACGTAGAACTCCCAGGGCCGTGCGGCAGGGTCGTCCATCCAGCGAGTGAGGGCGATCCGGAGGACGGCGACGCCGGTTTCGGCGGCGAGTTCGGCGGCGACGTCCGACACGCCGCGCCGGCGCAACGCCTGGCCCAGTGACGAGGCTAGGGACGCAAGCTTGATCAGTTCACGTTCCTGCAGCTCCGGGTTGGCGCGGATCAACGCTTGCCGACGGCGCACGAGCTCCGGCGCGGGAAACACAGCACCGGCCGCCTCGACGCCCGCCGTCACCGCCTGCAGCGCGGTCGCCGACGGGGCGGCGGCGGCGACCGCGTCGACCAGCGCTGCGCGGAAGCGGTCGCCGCCGTCGAAGAGCACCTCGCGCTTGTCGGCGAAGTGGCGAAAGAACGTGCGCTCGGTGAGGCCGGCGCGCGACGCGATCTCAGCCACGGTGGTCTGGTCGTAGCCGCGCTCGGTGTAAAGCTCGAACGCCGCCTGCTGCAGCCGCGCGGGGGCATCTGGCTCCCAACGACCCATGGCCGAAGGCTACCGCCATGACAGCCAGTGTCATGGCACGTTAGGCTGACGACAGTAACTGACATCGCTGTTTGTCCTGGAGGCATCGCATGCGCATCTTCGTCACCGGCGCGTCCGGCTGGATCGGCTCGGCCGTCGTGGCCGAGCTGCTGGCGGCCGACCATCAGGTTGTCGGCCTGGCCCGCTCGGACGCATCCGCCGACGCCGTCGCCGCCGCCGGGGCGGAGGTCTGCCGCGGCGGCATTGGCGATCTTGACGTGTTGCGCGCCGCCGCGGCCGCCAGTGACGGAGTCGTCCATCTGGCATTTCGTCACGACATCGCGTTCACCGGCGACTTCGCCACCGCGGTCGCCTCGGACTTGGCGGCGATCGAGGTGTTCGGCGAGGCGCTAGCCAGGTCCGGTCGGCCGTTGGCGGTCGCGTCGGGAGTCGCCGGGTTGAAGCCCGGTGCGCTCGCCACCGAGCGCGACAGGCCCGAGCCGTTTCCCGGCGCGGGCGGCCGGGTGATGAACGAGCGCGTGGCCCTCGCGCTCGCCGAGCGCGCAGTGCGCTCGATGAGCGTCGGCTTCGCGCCGACCGTCCATGGCGCCGGCGACCACGGCTTCATCGCGAGGATCGTCGCGGCTGACTGCGCCGCCGGCGCGGCCGCATACATCGGTGACGGCACCAACCGGTGGCCCGCGGTTCACCGTTCGGACGCCGCGCGCCTGGTCCGACTCGGGATCGAGGGCGCGCCGGCCGGATCCGTCCTGCACGCCGTCGGCGAGGAGGGCGTCGCGATCCGCGACCTCGCCGAGGCGATCGGACGCGGGCTCGACCTACCGGCCACCTCGATCACCGCCGAGCAAGCCGAGGCCCAGTTCGGCTTCCTCGCCGGCTTCCTGGCACTCGACATGCCGGTGTCCAGCGCGCTCACCCGCGAACTGCTGTCCTGGCAGCCGTCCGGACCAGGCCTGGTCGCCGACCTCGAGCAAGGCCACTACTTCACCACCGCAACGGCCTGAACACCCTGCCCTGCACGGCCCCGCGCGGCGCCCACCAACACCGGCCGCCCAAGCCCGAGCGACGTCCCGGACGCGGATCCCGGGTCTGGGCGGCCGGACTAGTGGTCCGGCGCGGCCGAGCGAAACGGCGCGATCAGCTCGTCGGCGACCCACCGCGCGACGCCGTCCGGATAGTCCGGCCGTAGAGACAGGACGAGGTGTCGGAAGCCCGCATCGACGGCGTTGGCGACTGCTTGTCGCGTGCGCTCCGGGTACTCGTAGGTGATCGGCAGCACCAGCGAGCGGGTGATCGACGACGGGTCGCGGCCGATCTGCGCGCAGCAGCGATCGAGCACGGCGCCGCGACTGAGCGCGTCCCGCAGGTCGTCGCCGGGATAGTTCCAGACGTCGGCGTGCTCGGCGACGACCCGCAGCGTCGCGGTAGACCGTCCGCCGATGACGAATGGCGGGCTGGGTCGCTGGACGGGTTTGGGATTGCACAATGCCCCGGTGAGGGTGATGTAGCTGCCGTTGAAGTCGAATGGCTCATCCGAGCGCCACAACCGCTTGATGACGGTGCACGCCTCGGCGAGACTGCCCACGGCGTGCGCCGAGTCATGGAACGGCAGGCCATGCGCCTGATATTCGCGTCGGGCCAGCGGATGGCCGGGACCCGAGCCGGCGCCCAACCCGAACATCAACGCCGCCGCAATGCAGCGAGCTGGTCAAGGCTGGAGCGGGCTGCCTTCATCATTCGTCCGATCTCGACTATTGGCCGGACGAGCCGTAGCGGGCCAGCGCGGCGCCGGGGGTGGATGTGGCGTGGGCGTTGGCCGGTTGACCGAATCCGGCGAGAGCGTTCGCCAAGATGCCCGGAGCCTGCCTTTCGCTGATGGTGTCCCCGAGCCAGGCGATGTGATGGTCCGGTCGCACGAGTACGAGCGGCGCGCCCGAGTCATCGGTGCTGCGCTCGCCAGCCTTATCCACCGAGCTGACTGGAACGCCTCGAGCCAGGGCAAGTGCGAGCAGCGGTTCGGCGCGGGCCGCGTCGCCGATGACGGTGAAGCCACGGCCGAGCACGTCATACAGGGACCGGCCCGGCCGGATCCACCGATGGGGCAGGCGATTGCCGGGCAGCGCTCGCGGAGTGAAGTCTGTTCCGTCGGCTGTCTGCGATCCGGCACCTGGGCCGTACCCGTAGCCGAGCACGAGTCCGGCGCAGTAGAACTCGAGTCGCTTCGCCGCTTGGACGCGACCGGCGAGAGCGCGGATCGCGACGTCGTCGTTGTGCGCGGCTGCGGATGCCAGATCGGTGGGCAACGCCGCGGTGTTCGCGGCCGCGATATCGATCGTCTGCTGGGCCACCGGGCGACGCTCGGCTTCGTAGCTTTCGAGCAGCTGGGGCGGTGCCCATCCGTGCAGGACGGCTGCGAGCTTCCACCCGAGGTTGACCGCGTCGCCGACCCCGGTGTTGAACCCATGACCGCCCCACGGCGGGTTCTGGTGTGCCGCGTCACCGACGAGGAACAGCCGGCCGGATCGGTACCGGTCGACCAACAGGGCGCGAGCCTGCCATGGGTCAGTGCCCAAGACGTCGACTGGAACGTCGCGTCCGACGAGATTGCGAACTATTTCGGCCGGGACTGCGGCGCGATCGTCATCGGGGCGGCCGGTCGCGATGGCCCACCAGGTGTCCGCCAGGTCGAGCGGACCGACAACGCCCGGGGCGCCGGGATTGAGCACCCAGTAGTGCAAGGCCGGAGCGCCGACGAGCTGATCGGCCAGCCCGGGGCTGCGGAACACGATGCTCAGGTTGGGCCGGCCGGCGTTGCCGCCGGAGTAGGTTGCGCCCATGGCGCTGCGTACGAGGCTGCGGGCGCCGTCAGCGCCGACGACGTAGTCGGCACTGAAAATGATCTCGTCGGTTGCCGCGTCGGCGCCGACCACGCCGACGACGCCGTCTGAGCGCGGTTCGAGGGAAAGCAGCCGATAGCCCAGGAGAACCCGGACGCGCGGCGAGTCGTCGAGCGCGTCGCGCAACGCCTGCTCGACCACCGGCTGAGCGATCTGCTGCCCGGCTTCTGCAGCAAGATCACTGCCGGCCAGGTCGAGTCCGAGCACCCCGGTGAAGCGGGCGATTTCCGTGCCGGTCGCGGTGGTGCAGAACGAGATGTCGCTCGACCAGCCGACCGGGATCGGTGCGCGCCTGCGGATCTCGTCGGCGAACGACCAGCGGCGGAACAGTTCCATCGTCCGTGCGGAGGTCGTTTTGGCGCGTGGGCGGGTGGCCGACACCGTCGAGCGCGGTTCGACGACGACGCAGTCGACGTCATGAAACGCAAGTTCCATCGCGGTGGATAGGCCGACCGGGCCGCCCCCGACGATGAGCACCTGAGTGCGAATCCGAGCGACTGGATTCGTGCCGGGCACGGGACGCCTCACTAGTCGGGCTTGATGCAGCAACCGAGCGCGAAAGCAAGCTGCTCGAGTTGGAACGCCGCACCGCCCCGGTGGAAGTCGATGCAGTGACCGGCACAGCGCACCAAGCGGGCATCGACGGTTGGTGCCGCGGAAAACACTGCTCCGAAATTCGTCATCTGCGTCTCATCGGTTATCCACAAACGGTCGAATTCGCCCTGTCGAGCATGGACCGGCACAGTGACCTGTGCCGCGACCGAGGTAACCCGCTCGATCCAGCCGCCGGTGATGTCGAGTAGCTCCGCACGCGGAACCGGCGCGTCCGCCGCATGGCTGGCGGCGCGAATGTGTTCGGCGAAGGTCCACTCCGGCCCGAACATGACGAAGTCCTTGACCTGGCTGGGCAACTCGACCGTCGTGGTGTCGGGAAGGGCATCCCATGCGGCCCGCGACTCCATCGGTACCTGCAGCAAGCAGCCGGACACAGCGATGCCCAGCAGTGGCCACAGCGGCCGCCGCGCCGCCATCGCGGTGGCGACAGCGCCGCCGATCGAGTGGCCGATGAGCACCACACCGGACGTGCCGTCGCCGAACTCGGGCCAGAGCTCGGCGACGAGCTGGTCGAGCACCTCGGCGTTCGCGAGGATGATCGACTCGCCAGGTTCCACCGGCGTGCTGCTCCGGTAACCGGGCCGGTCGATCGCGAGGATCGGCACACCGGCCGCGACTGCGCGATCAAGCAGCGAGTAACCGGGCACGTCGAAGTAGGTCGACGTGTAGGTGCCGCCAGGCAGCGCGATGATCAACGGTATGTCGGCTGCCGGGGCCGCGTTCGGTAGACGTTTGCGACCGGAGAAGGTCATGTTGTGCGCGGGGCCGGCTCCCGTCACGGTGTGCAGGAATTCCTGCGAGGCTGAGGTAGTCACAGGCGGATGCCTTTCTGTCGAGTCGCGCAGCGGCCAAAGTGTGACCGGCTAGGAATGCTGAGTCGTCGCGCATCTGACCAGCAGCGCTTCGGTCACCACGCCACCGCGTTATCCATCATGCCGACTGGCGTTCGGTGGTCGCGTCGCGTCGCAGACCACGAACAGCAGGCCGCCCAACATGGCCAGATTCTTGTGGAACTGGACGCGTTGCAGCTTCCTGGCCGCGGGATCCTCGATCTCCCAGAACGCGTGGCCGGCAACGGTGGTCGGCACGAGGGACGCCATCAAGGCCAGGGCGGACAACCTTGGTGCCCGTCCCAGCGCAAGTGCGATACCGGCGACGGTTTGGGCCGCGGCATTGCCGCGGACAACGAGTTCGTCGTCGCCCGGCAGCGGCAGTGCCTTACGCACGCTCGCCAACAGCGGGCCGGCCTGCCCGACCCGCGCCCCGGGGGCGCGGAACGCATCGAAGCCGAGCACCGCGTACGTGGAGCCGGTCAGGATGCGTCCGACCAGCCGCGATGTGGCTACCAGTACCGGACCTGCTCTTTTCCTACTGGGCATGCGAAGCAACTCCTCATCGGGTCTCGAGCGCCTGCTGGGCGGCGTGGGCGTATGCGTCGCGCAGCGCCGGGACCATCCGTCGCGCAGCCGTCGGGTGTGCGGTTTGCCCCCGGAGCTTCAGGATGTCGCCGGCACGGCGATCGACCGGCACGTCCGGGCCTCGCGGGGTGACGAGAACGTGGAAGTGGGGATAGTTCTCGCCGAAGACGAGCATGTAGGTGGCCGGTGCGTCCATCACCGCCGAGACCGCGGCGACGAGGTCGCGCAGCCGGTAGGAGAACGCGTCGAGTTCCTCATCGCTTAGTCCAGTGATGCGCTCGGCGTGCCGGCGGACTCGCAGGATGACCCAGCCGGGCACGTCATAACCGGGAACGACCTCGGCCGCCCAGAGCGGGTCACGGAACACGACGCTGGCTGCGTCGGCGTCTTCGGTCGCGCAGAGCAGGCAGTCGTCCTGTCGGAGAACTTCAGTCACCCGGTGTCCAATCCCTTCGTCGGCGTCAAGGCAGCTGGATGGCAGACGCGGTCGGTCGACGGCTGATCCGCAGAACATCGATTCTCGTTCGCGGCCGCCGAACCGAACGTCCGCAGCCTTCGTCAGTTCGTGCCGATGAGCACCGGCATTGGATCGGGCAGTCCGGCCTTGAGCGCCCAGGCTCGGTCGGACAGCTCCTCGACGCTGGCGCCCGCCCGACGCGCCTCCAGCAGCTGCTCCGGGTCGAACGCCGGCCCTACCGAATCGGCCGCATACTCCGGTCCGTTCATGTACGCGGTCGCTTGGTCCGGTTCGGCGAACCGGTCGATTTGCATCTCGACCATGTTTCCGTCCGGGTCCTGGTAGTACATGGATGTCGTAACCCCGTGCGCGATGCAGACTGCGGGAGGGATTCCCTTGTCGCGCAGCTCGACATAGCGCTCGAGCAGGTCGTCGATGTTGTCGAAGGTGTATGCCGCGTGGTGCATGGCTGCCGTGCTCGATGTCTTGCGCTCCAGCGGGACCGGTACCTTGATGAATGCGACCCGGTGGTGCTCTTCGTCGAAGGTGATGAATCCGAGGCCGTCGTCCTCGTAGACGACGTGAGCACCGAGAACGGCGCAGTACCAGTCGATCATCTCTCTGGGCTGGCTCGTTTGAAAGACGATGTGCGCGAACTTCGGTTTGGCGGACATGCTCTGAGTCTCCTTCCGTGATGGGTATGGTCTGGGCGGACGGTCAGCCCGTCGATGCGGTCACAAAGCGGTTGCGCATGGATCCGATGTGCTCGATGGTGGTGACCAGCTCATCGCCAGGCAGGAGTCGCACCTTCGGATCACGCGCCCAGCCGATTCCGGCGGGCGTCCCGGTGAAGATCACGTCACCCGGGAGCAGCGCAACCGTGGCCGACAGCCGTGCCACGACTTGGGTAACCGGAAAGATCATCAGTTTGGTGCGCGAGTGCTGCATTTGGACACCGTTGAGGGTGCAGCCGATCTCCAGGTCGTCGCGGTTCTCGAATTCGTCGGGCGTGACCAACTGGGGACCCATGGGTGAGAAGCCGGGAAAGGACTTGCCGAGACTGAATTGCGGGGTTGGCGGGCGCAGCTGGAGCTCACGTTCGGAGATGTCCTGGCCAATGGTGAGGCCCGCGACGTAGTCCCAGGCATGCTCGGGCGCGACCCGATGGGCGCGTGCGCCGATGACAACGACGAGTTCGGCCTCGAAATCGACCGAGCCGGGCGGGACTTCTATGTCGGCGAACGCGCCGGTAATGGACGAGGGGAACTTGGTGAAAACCACCATGCCGTCGCTCGGTACATCCATCGCCGATTCCTCGGCGTGGTCAAGATAGTTGAGCCCGATCGCGAATACCTGTCGCGGCGCCGGCGCCGGGGACCCGAGTGCCGCCTCGTCCAGTGGGTGTGTCTCCGCGCCGGCGTCGACTTCGGCCGCCCAAGCGTGGAAGCTGTCCCACTCTTCGTAGACGCCCTGCACGCCCGGGCCGAACCGCCCGCCGCTCGCCGTGGCCACATCGAGGATCCCCTCGCCAACGACCAGGCCGAGCCGACCACGTGTGTTGACGATCCGCATGCTGCTCCCTGCATCGGGTGATCCGGTGGTTGCACGGCCACTGCTCGGGGCGCACCGTGAACAAGAACGTTAGCAACTATATGTTATAACAGCAAGAGATCCCCGCACTCCTAGCGAAGGCGAGACACATGACGCTGCACGAGGGCATCTCCACGACGCTGATCCGCGAAGTGCGCGTGTTCGACGGCGAGACGGTCGGCGACCCCACGTCGGTACTCGTCCAAGGTGCCCAGATCGTCACGATCGATCCGAACCTGAACGCCCCGGGCGGACACGTCGTCGACGGATCCGGCGGCGTGCTGCTGCCGGGTCTCATTGACGCACACGTACACCTGCAGAGCGTGGACCACCTTGTCCAACTCGCCCGTGCCGGAGTCACGACTGCCCTCGATATGGCCTGTTGGCCGCGCGAGCTGGTCGACGAGCTGCGTCACCAACCTGGGCTGACCGACATCCGCAGCGCGGGGATCCCGGCCACTGCCCCCGGCTCGACCCACAGCAAGATGCCGGGCAGGCCCGAGGCTGCCATCGTCACCGGACCCGCCGCGGCGGAGGCTTTCGTCGCCGATCGGCTCGCTGAGGGGTCTGACTACATCAAGGTCATCGCTGACGTTCCCGGACCTGATCAGGCCACCCTCGATGCCATCGTCGCAGCCGCACATCGTCACGGCCGGTTGGCGATCGCCCACGCCGCCAGCCTGGTTCCCTACCAGATGGCACTCGCCGCCAAAGCCGACGTGATCACGCATGTCCCCATGAACGCGCCGCTGGACGACGCGACGGTCGCCACGATAGTGCAACAGGCGTCGGTCGCCGTTCCGACGCTGACCATGATGGAGGCCGTTGCCGGGAAGTTCTTCGGCCCGACCGAGAACGACACCCCGCCGGCCGGCCCCGGCTATCACCACGCGCGGCGCGCGGTCGGCCTGCTCCACCGCGCCGGCATTCCGATCCTCGCGGGCACCGACGCCAACGCCACCGCCGGAGCGCCGGTCGCCATAAGCCACGGCGAGAGCCTGCACCGCGAGCTCGAACTGCTCGTCGACGCGGGTCTCCGACCGGTCGAAGCGATCGCCGCCGCCACCCGCCTGCCCGCAAAACACTTCGGGCTCACCGACCGAGGCAGCGTCGCTGCGGGCATGCGGGCCGACCTTGTCCTGATCGCCGGTGACCCGCTCACCGACATCACCGACACCCGCCGGGTCGAACGGGTATGGTGCGCCGGAATCGAATACGGCAGCTGACTGCGATGAGCTCCGACAAGGCAATTGCCACGACCACGCATTACATCAACGGGCAGTGGTCTGCACCGGGCGGGCGCACGTTCGCCGACCGCAACCCGTACAACGACGACATCGTGGCTCACGTCGCCGCAGGCGGCCCGGCAGATGCCGAGGCAGCCGTAGCCGCTGCTCGGGACGCCTTTCCGGGCTGGGCCGCGATGGCTCCCGGCGAACGTCAGCGGCTGTTCCTCCGCGCGGCGGATGTCATGGAGCGGCGGCAGCCGGACATCGTCCGCACCTTGGCTGTCGAGACCGGCTGCGCCGCTCCGTTCGCCAACTTCCAGGTGCGGTGGTCGGTCGACCTGCTGCGCCAGGCCGCAAGCTGGGGCTACCTGCCTCGCGGTGAGGTCTTGCCCAGTGACACACCCGGCCGCTTCGCGATGGCGGTGCGAAAGCCGCTCGGCGTCGTCGCCGGGTTCACGCCGTGGAACGGTGCCTTCAACCTGGCCTGGCGCACCGCGATCCTACCGATGGCCTTCGGCAATACCGTTGTCCTCAAGCCCTCGGAGGAAGCCCCCATCGCGGCCGGTCTGCTGCACGCCGACATCGCGGCAGAAGCCGGCTTCCCACCGGGTTCGCTGAACGTGGTCGTACACGCGCCCGGCGATGCCGGCGTCATCAGTGATGTCTTCATGGCCAGCCCGGCGGTGCGGTGCATAAACTTCACCGGCTCCGCCGCAACCGCCCGGATACTGGCGGAGCGCGCCGGACGTGCCCTCAAGCCGACCGTGCTCGAGTTGGGCGGCTACAACCCGATGATCGTGCTCGCCGACGCCGACTTGTCACACGCCGTCGACGCGACCGTGTTCGGCGCGTTCTTCCATCAAGGGCAGATCTGCTTGTGCACGCGCAAGGTGCTCGTCGAGCAGTCGATTCACGACGAGTTCGTCGACGCGCTCGCGGCAAAGACCGCGGCGCTGAAAGCCGGTGATCCGAGCGATCCGACCTCGGTCATCGGGCCGCTGATCAATGACCGCGCCGTGCGGCAGGTTGACGAACGCGTCCAAGACGCGATCACGCGGGGCGCGCGCGTCGTCACCGGCGCGAAGGCGCATGGACGCGTCTACGAGCCGACCATCCTCACCGACGTGCCCCCCGATGCGGTCGTCACTGTGGGAACCGAGGAGACGTTCGGCCCGGTGCTGGTGGTGGAGACAGTCGGCGACGCGGAGGACGCGTTGGCGCGTGCGCATGCCACGCCGTACGGACTGAGCGCGGCCATCATGACCGGCGACCAGGACCGCGGTCTCGTGTTGGCGCAGCGCTTCGATTGCGGCATCGTCCACGTCAACGCCCCCACCCTGGTGGGTGAACCGTCGCTTCCCAACGGTGGTGTGAAGGACAGCGGGTGGGGCCGTTCCGGTCATTATGCGATCGAGGACTTCACCGAGATAAGGCTCACGACGCTCAACCGCGGCGCCGGCCGCTATCCCATCTAGCCCGCACATCGACGCTGCTCTGCGCCCGCGCGGGTCAGATGCCGAGCAGGCGCTCGGCATTACCGTGCGCGAGTTTGGCCCGGTCCGCCGGGCTGATCGGCGCGTCGCGCAGGAAGGCGGTCGCCTGCGCGCTGTCCGCGAACGGATGGTCCACCGAGAAGAGCACTCGATCGGCGCCGAGCACCGTCAGGGCGCACTGCAGCGGCGCGACAGTGGTGTAGGCGGAGGTGGTGATGTGCAGGTTCCGATGCGCCGTCTCGGCAACCGAGGCGGCATGGCTCTTGAGCAGCGGACTGAGCATGTCGTCGGCACGCGCCAGCGAGAAGGGTAGGCCCTCACCCATATGGCCAATGATCAACTGCAACGCGGGGTGGCGTTCGAAGACACCGCCGACGATCATCCGGAGGACATGCATGCCGCATTCGGCGTGCCAGCCCCAGCCAGCTGTGGCAAGCGCCGCGGCGACGTCTGGCTCCAAGCCGGTGAAGTAGGCCTGCGCTACGGCGGGCGGTGGCGGAGCCGGATGCAGATAGACGGGAACGGCGAGCCTCTCGGCGCATGCCAGGACCGGCTGAACCGAGGGGTGATCGAGAAAGATGCCGTTGGTCTGGCCGTGGATCATGGCGCCGAGGAACCCAAGTTCCTCGACGGCACGACGAAGCTCACCGACGGCCTGATCGGGCGCGGACATCGGCAGTGTCGCGAAGGCCCTGAACCGATCCGGCTGAGCCGCGACGGTGGCTGCCATCCGGTCGTTGAGCGCTCGAGAGACGGCGACAGACTTTTCCGGCTGCAGTTCTTGCACGATGTGCGCGAGCGCGGACAGAACCTGAATATCGATCCCCGCCGCATCCATGGTTGCGAGTCGAGCGCTTCCCAAATCGTCGAGTTCAGCCGCTTTCCGGCCGGCCCGGCTGCCGAGGTCGAGATCCGCCGCTACCAGAATGTCACGTGGAAACGTGTGTTCCTCGAGCGCGATGATCTTCACAGCGGGCCTGCCGCAGCCGCCGACCTTCCGCCTATTGGGTGGCTCACTTCGCGATTCAACGTCACGCACCTCGCATTACGTCCCACGGCATCGGTTCGTTATATGCTATAACATGCTGGCCAGTGCGTCGGACCATATAGTTGATCTCGGAAATTGCAGTGAGGTGAGAATGGCATCGTCGGCGGTCCGCCGTATCGAATCGCACTCCGTCGGCGACCTTGTCACCGTCGAGTTGCGGCGTTCGATCCTGTCGGGCGCGCTGCCGCCGGGTCGAAGCTTTTCGTTGCGCGAGCTCGCGAGCATGCTCGACGTCAGCTTCATCCCGGTGCGCGAGGCGTTGCGCAATCTCGAGAGCGAAGGACTCGTGGTCATTCGCCCGGGCCGTAGCGCGACCATCGCGCCGATCGATCTTGACGACCTGCACGCTATTTACCGGCTTCGCCGCCTGCTCGAGCCCGACCTCGCGCGTCGGTCCTGCACGCTGATTTCCGACTCCGAACTGGACCGGCTCGAGCGGGAAGCCGCCGACTTCGGCGACCCGGCTCGGAGCATGGATGCGATCTATGACGCTCATCGCGAATTCCATCTCTCGCTGTTCGCGCCGGCCGCCACGGCGTGGGACACGCGTGTGTTGACCACGCTCTGGCGCGCCGGCGAGCGCTATATCCGAATCGGGTTCGGCCTGCTTGATCCGGACCCGGAGGAGCATCACCGCAGGCAGCACGCCCACGAAAGTCTCGTCGACGTCTACCGGCGTCGTGACCCGGACGTTGCAGCGCGCGCCGTCGATGCACACCTCGACCACAACGAGAAGATCGCCCGGGCTGCGCTGGGCATCGCGGCCGGCGACGCTCGTCCGGACAACCGCAGGGCGCACCGGTAAGCGGCGCCCGTTTCAGACCAGGCCCTGGTGTCGCGTGCGCGTTCGGCGCGGCAGCCCGGGCGCGAGTTCGCCAACTATCGCCGGTTGCGCCGGGCGAGCGCTGCGGACAACACGGTGGCGTACCCGGTCCAGGCCGCGTAGGGCGCGAGCGCGGCTTCCGGCCGGGATACCGGCGCGGCGCGCCGGATCAGTTCGATGGTGCTGGCGGTGAGGAGTCCCGCGCGCGTGCGGAACCCGACGAACCACCGACCAATCTGACCACTGTCGGCCAGCGTCGCGGCTACCGATCCTCGAACGACGACCGCATGCCCACCTGGCCCACACCATATGCAGCGCGGCGCCAGCCGCGGTGTTCCCGGACCCGCCGCTGATCGGGCGGATCCCTGTACGTCACCAGCGGCGGACAATCTCGGTCACCATCACTTAAACCTCCAGATCAACTGACCTCATCGATGATCTGCAGTCACAGCTAGGCAACTCCCGCTCCCGCAGTGCGAACAGGGCTAGTCTGCGGAAACTCTCACTCCGCCTCGTGCCATGATCGCAGTCGTGCGGACGCGACGGCTCGGAATCGATGAGGTAGGCACCATTGGCCTGGGCGCGATGCAGCTCGACGATCACCTTGACCGGGCCGAGGCCACGGTCCGCGCCGGGTTGGACGCCGGGATCACCCTGATCGACACCGCGGACGCGTACGGTCCGAGCGGGCTGGGCACGGCCACGATGGGTGCCAACGAGCGACTGCTCGCTACCATCCTGGACCGGCTGGGCGCGCGCGGCGAGGTGCTGGTTGCGACCAAGGGCGGCCACGTGCGCACCGCTGGGGACGGCTGGGCCGTGGACAGCTCACCGGCGCACCTGCGCGCCGCGGTGCAGGCCAGCCTGACCAACCTGGGTGTCGAGCAGATCGACCTGTACCAGCACCACCGCCCGGACCCCCAGGTGCCCTACGCCGAAGCGATGGGCACCCTCAAAGAGATCCATGACTCCGGCAAGGTGCGGATGGTCGGCATCTCCAACGCCAATCCCGAGCAGATCCGCGAAGCCCGCGCAATCCTCGGCGAGGCCATGGTCAGCGTGCAGAACGAGTACTCGCCGCGGTTTCGCTCCAGCGAACCAGAGCTGCAACTGTGCGACCAGCTGGGGCTGGCGTTCCTGCCGTGGAGCCCGCTCGGCGGCGCCGCACAGGCATCACGCCTAGGCGACCGGCACACCGCCTTCGAGCAGGTCGCCGCGGAACTCGACGTCAGCCCACAACAGGTGTGTCTTGCCTGGATGCTGACCAAATGCCCAGCCGTGATCCCCATCCCCGGCGCTAGCCGACCGGAGTCGATCAGCGACTCGGCAGGCGCCGCAGACCTCCAGCTCAGCGCCGAACAGCTCACCCGCCTCGACGCCGCCTGACAATCCCACGACCCAGTAACCGGCGCCACCGACCGCACCGGTCCGGCTGGTCGCCCAGGTGTTCGCGTTGGCGGCTGCGGCCGAGAACAGGCTGCGTGCCGCGTCGTGAACGCGGTGGCCGGGTGTGACATGGCGCCCCCAGTGGGTAAAGCACCCAGTGGTAGTCCGGCTGCGGAAGGACGAGGGGCATGGCGGCGGATGCGGTGCTGCGCAAAGGAGTCCAGACGGCAACGGCGTTGCTGGACCGGTTCGGGATCCTGGCGGCCCCGGCCAGGGGACTGCTCGACGCCAGGCGCGTGATCACCATCGACCGCGACGCGGAGCAGGTGCGCGCCCTGCTCGTCGACGCCGGCAGGGCCGCGATGCTGTTCGGCGGCTCCGCCACGCTCGAGGGCGCCGGGAGCGCTGACGGCTCCGCGATCCGCTGGCGGCTGGGTACCCGGGGAGACGCGTCCGCCACCGTGGGTCGGACGCGGGAGGGCCGCACGGAGGTCCTCTTGGACGTGCACCTGGAGAAGGTCACCACCGGCGGCCGTCCCCGCTACGTTGACAACGCCGGAGTGGTGGCCCTCCGCGCTGCACCGGGCGAAGAGCCTCCTCGAGGCCGGCGAGACGGCGACGCTGGCCAATAACCCCACGGCTCGATCGGAGCCTGACCCGTACGGCGACTGACCGACATCCCCCGACACGGTGGTAACCCGAGAGGAGGCTGGCGAATGCGGGCGCTCTGCTGGAACGGCATCAATGACCTCGCGGTCCAATCCGTGCCCGACCCGGCCATCGTCAACCCGCGCGAGGCCATCGTGAAGGTGTCGATGTCGACCACCTGCGGGTCGGATCTGCACTTCATCGACGGCTACATCCCGACCATGTCACAGGGCGACGTGATCGGCCACGAGTTCATGGGCGTGGTCGCCGAGGTGGGTCCCGAGGTGGAACGGGTGACGGTGGGACAGCGGGTCGTGGTCCCGTCGTTCATCTGCTGCGGTCAATGCAGCTACTGCCGCAGCGATCTGTGGTCGCTGTGTGACAACACCAACCCCCATCCCGACCTGCAGTTCGCCGAGTTCGGCGCCAGCACGGCGGGCATCTACGGGTACACCCAGGCGTTCGGTGGCTACGCCGGCTCGCACGCCGAGTACGTCCGGGTGCCGTTCGCCGACATCGACTGCTTCCGCGTTGCGGATGAGGTCCGCGACGAGCAGGCGGTGTTCTGCTCCGACGCCGCTCCGACCGGCTTCATGGGTGCCGACTTCTGCGGCTTGCGGGGCGGCGAGACGGTCGCCGTGTGGGGATGTGGCGGGGTCGGACTGATGGCCCAGCGCAGCGCGATGCTGCTCGGCGCGCAGCGGGTGATCGCCATCGACCGCATCCCCGAGCGCCTTCGGCTGGCCGAGCGTTCGGGTGCCGAGGTCCTGGACTATTCGACGGCGGACAGCGTCGTCGAATCCCTACTCGAGATGACCGGCGGCCGCGGGCCTGACGCATGCATCGAGGCCGTCGGCATGGAGGCCCACGGCACCGGCATCGACTACGCCTACGATCGGATCAAGCAGGCACTGCGTCTGAGCACCGACCGCGCCCAGTCCCTACGCCAAGCGCTGGCCGCTTGCCGCAAGGGCGGAACCGTGGTCATCCTCGAGGTGTTCGGTGTCGTCGACAAATTCCCGCTCGGCGTGCTCATGAACAAGGGCCTGACCGTTCGCACCGCCCAGCAACACGGGCAGCACTACGTCCCCCGCCTCCTGCAACACGTCGCCAACGGTGAGCTGGACACCGCCGCGCTCGCGACCCACATCATGCCGCTCGAGGACTCGGTGCACGGCTATGAGATCTTCAAAGAGAAGGAGGACGGTTGCATCCGGTCGGTGTTCGTCCCGTAGACGCGTGCAAAGTCTGGCGAAGCGTGAGATGGCCTTTACCATCTCGATCGGATCCGCCCTTCCGCGACGATCTTGATCAGCACCGCCGCTACCTCGACACCATCCTTGTCACCGTATTGCCACAAGCCTGATCATCCGCACCGCCAGGGTCGGCGCGCAGAGTGAGGATGTTATGTCGACGATGATCGGGTCAAGTTCCCCGGAGGTGTCGATGCGCGCAGCCGAGCCGATGAGCCCACCGTTAGCGCGGTGCGACCGAGGGGTATCGATGAGCCGGGCAGACCGGAAGGGAGATTGCAGATGGCCGCAGAACAGGCAGACGGGCACGGCTCGGAGGCAGCACGGGACGCTGACGCGGTCGACGAGGTCGAGCGCAACACAAAGACGCAGACCGAGGCGGCGAGCTACACCACAACCGACCACGGCGTGATCAAAGCCTGGGCGCAGGCGCGCAACGGCGTGCCGGCCGATGTAGCGGGCACCGGGAACGGCGACCCGGGGCTACTGCGCATAGAGTTCCGCGACGACGCAGGCGACCTGCAAGGGGTCGACTGGGAGTCGTTCTTCGCCACTTTCGACGATCGCAAGTTGGCCTTCGTCTATCAGGAGCACACCAGCGACGGGTCACTCAGCCGGTTCAACAAGTTCGTCCGCCGAGACAGTTGATGAGCGCTGGCAGCATCGAGCCACTGTCCGGCAGGTAGCTCAGCTGGTGCTGGAAGGCGGCGGCCCAACGATCGTCGTGCCGTCAACTGCCAGTGGCTGGCAGGTCGGTGTTGCCGAGGCCGCCGGTTCGCATACTTTTAACCGCCGACAGCGAGGCGGCGGCCGCGGCCTTACCGGCCGGTGTGCGAGGAGGCGCGAGCAATGTGAACGCTAGTGGTATGGCTGCAGGGACGTCAGCGGCGGTGAGTGCTGTGTCTGCCGCGCCATCCGGTAGCGCCGAGCCGGGCAAGGTGTTCCGCTCGGAGCTGAACCCGGTCGATTTCCTGTACCGCGCGGCGTACGTGTACCCGGACAGAATCGCGGTTGTGCACGGCACCCGGCGGTATCGCTACCGGGAACTCGCCGAGCGTTCATGGCGGCTGGCCAACGCGCTCAGGTCGGCGGGACTTGCCAAGTCCGACCGCGTCGCCGCGCTGCTGTACAACTCCCCCGCGATGTTGGAGGCCCATTTCGGAGTACCGGCGGCCGGCGGGATCCTGGTCGCGGTCAATCACCGCCTCTCCACTGCGGAGATCGGGTACATCCTGCAGCACAGCGGCGCCCGATACCTGCTGGTGCACACCGAGCTCGAGGCGCTGGTCGCGCCGCTCGATCTGGCCGGCGTCACGGTCATCCGCTGCGCGGACAGCGGCACCGCCGATGATCCGTACGAGCAGTTCCTGGCCGGCGCGCCGCCGGCCAGGCCGCAGAGCTGGCTGGAGCACGAGGAGGAAACGATCTCGGTCAACTACACATCCGGCACCACCGGCCGGCCGAAGGGTGTGCAGTACACCTACCGCGGCGCGTACCTCAACGCCCTCAACGAGGTGATCGTGGCCGGGATGAGCACCGAGTCGGTGTATCTGTGGACGCTGCCGATGTTCCACTGCAACGGCTGGTGCTTCCCGTGGGCGGTCACCGCGACCGCGGCCCGTCACGTGACCATGCGCGCGGTGGACCCGGAGCTGGTCTGGACGCTGATCGACGAGGAGGGCGTCACCCACTACAACGGGGCGCCGACCGTCCAGCTGATGGTGATCAACCACCCGCGGGCGCACCGCCTGCAGCGACCGGTGACCGCGATGGTGGCCGCCGCGCCCCCGTCGCCAACGCTACTGGCCCGGATGAGCGACCTGAACTTCCGCATCGTTCACGTGTACGGCCTGACCGAAACCTACGGGCCGATCACCGTGTGTCCCGAGCAGGAGGGCTGGCACCAGATTCCGGTGGCACAGCGCGCGAACTACCTGGCACGCCAGGGACAGGCCTACATCTCCTCCGACCTGGTTCGTGTCGTGGATCGGGAGATGACCGACGTCCCGCAGGACGGCCAGACAATGGGCGAGGTGATCATGCGGGGCAACAACGTGATGAGCGGCTACTTCGAGGACGTGCCCGCCACCAGCAAGGCGTTCGCCGGCGGCTGGTTCCATTCCGGGGACCTGGCCGTGTGGCATCCCGACGGCACAATCGAACTGCGCGACCGAGGCAAGGACGTCATCATCTCCGGCGGCGAGAACATCTCCAGCATCGAGGTCGAACAGGCGATCTGCGCCCATCCCGCCGTGCTGGAATGCGCGGTCGTCGCGATCCCGCACCCGCACTGGGGAGAGCGGCCCAAAGCGTTCGTCACCCTCAACGAGGGCGCCACCGCGACCGCGGAGGAACTCATCGCGTTCTGCCGAGAGCGCCTTGCCCACTACAAATGCCCCGATGCGATCGAGTTCGGCGCGCTCCCGAAGACCTCGACCGGCAAAATCCAGAAATTTCAGCTGCGCGACCGTGAATGGACCGACCCGGATACCCGGATCGGCGGCGTGTAGCACCGCCAGTCGAGCCCTTCGCACAGTTCGGCGGTCGCGCGGTCGGGCCCTCCCCCGCTGAGCACCGCACACCCCCGGAAACGTCGATCAAGTGGGGTCAGCTCAGCGGGCCAGGGTTGCGTTGTAGCGGGCGAGCACATGGCGGACTAACGTGCGCCCGGCCGGCGTGTCCAGATCGATGGCGCTGCCGGTGGCGGCCCAGCCGCGGATGCGCGTCGACGTCGGGGCCGGTGAACAGCACGTACGCGAGCTGGTCCTCATCGTGGCAGCACCGGTAGACGAACCCACCGGTCCCGGGTGCCCAGCCGCGGGCCCGCGGCGCCGAAAGGGCGCGACACCCCACCATCAGCGGCTACGCAGGTCTGATGTCCGCCGCCGCTCAGCTGTGTTGGACACACCTCAGGGCCCATGGGCGAACCTCGAGCCGTTCCTCGGGGATCGGATTCCCGCACACCTCGCACAGACCGTAGCTGCCATCCAGCACGCGCTGCCGGGCCCGCCGTACGTCCGCGAGCATCGCGAGTAGATGCTCCTGCGCCGACACCAAGGTCAGCCGGTCGACGGCGATCGACGTCCCCTCGCCGACACGCTTGCCGAACGAGATCGCTGCGAGCTCGCCGGTCGGTTTGGTGAGTTCTGCCAGCTCTGCTTGGAGCCTGCTCTCGTGCTCAGCGAGGGTCTGGTCGACATCAGGGCGCACCCCGTCAGAGTAGGCCGCGAGTCTCGCTGCAGCGCTACAGCAAGCGCTCCAGAATGGTCGCGTCCTGCGCGACCCGGGCGTCGGCTCGGTCCAGGACTTCGGCTACCGCGGCGGCGGGCAGGACGAGGACTCCGGCCAGAGGGCCGGATGCTGCTCGAAGGCCGCCACTCGGGTCGCTGCTCCACGCACTTCCCGTTCGGAACGGCGGTAGCCGGGGTGCGGCCCGACAAGCACGTCACCCGACACACGCATCCCCTGATCGAATCCCCGACGGGTGCGTGCCCGCGGCGTCGTCGCGGGTCGCGGGCGGTGGCGCAGGGATTCGAACCCTGGGAGGCTTGCACCACACACGCTTTCGAGACGTATCACCGACTTGCCGATGCTGCCTGAGCATCCCGTATTTGCTGAGCTTGGACGAGTCTACCGATGCCGGCGAACCGCTCGCGCTTCCGTCGGTGGCTACCACGCTGGCTACCACGCCAAGATCACCGATGAAGGTGGGAAGCTGGCGAGGGCCACCTGCCGTGGACGCCAATTGTCGTCGTGGATCACGGAGAGCCGGTCGCGGACGTTGGGCATTACGGGTTCGGCGGAAGCGTCTGGCCGGCATGTGCGAGGGGTCGAACAGCATGGGCCACCGGTGCCGCCGCCGACGCAGTTGCGGCCCGCCTGAACGTCGCAGGGGAAGGCGGAGCCATTGGCCGAGCGCCTAGATCGGGGTGTCTCCGGCCTGCCGGGTGCGTAGATTATGTCGTCTCACGCAGATCCGCCGTCGCGCTCAGGACAAGCTGTCGCAGGTAGGTGTGCTCGGGGTCGTCGTCGTAGACCGGATGCCACCACATGGCCTCGACGAGCGGCGCGAGGTCGAGCGGTCCGTCCACCGCCCGGACGCCGAGCTCGGCGGGTAGCCGGTCGGCGAGCCGGCGCTGCAGGACGGCGACCCGAGGACTGCCGGCGACGAGCCGGGACACCGTCAGGAAGTTCTCGGTGACGACCTGGACCCGTGGGGTGATGCCGCGTAGCCGCAGCTCGCGCATCGCCGGGGTGGAGGCGTTGGGCCCGAAGTATGTGAGGAGCCACGGCATAGTCTCGAGCTGCCGGAAGGTCAGCGCCTCGCCGACGTCGGTGTTGTCCGCGGAGACCACGAACCGCCAGCCGTCCCGGTACAGGTCCTGGTGGGACAGATCGTGCACGAACCCGTGCGGCAGGACGAGCAGGTCCGTGCGAAGCAGCTCGGCGGCGGCTCGATCCACGACGGCGGGGGTGTTCGCGATGAGCCGCAGCCGCGCGTGCGGCGCTTGCTCGGTCAGCAACCGGACGAGCTGCGGGCCGAACGTCGAGCTGGCGTAGTCGCTGAGCACGATCGAGAACTCCCGGGCGGAGGTCGCCGGGTCGAAGTCGGGCTCGGCGGCGAATACCCGTTCGACGCTGCCCAGGGCGGCGCGGGTGCGGTCCTTCAACTGCACGGCGAGCGGGGTGAGGCGATACTCGTTGCCGCTGCGGGTGAGCAGTTGGTCGCCGAAGTGCCGGCGCAGCCGGGCCAGGGAGGCAGACAGGGCAGGCTGGCTGAGATTGAGCTGCTCCGCGGCGCGCGTGACACTGCGCTGCTCGAGCAGCGCGTCGAGCGCGACCAGGACGTTCAGGTCGATATTTACCAGGTTCATCGGCTCGCAGGGTATCGACCGCGTGGATGCGCGTCATCAGTTATTGGCTCTTCCCTAATTTCCGTGGCGGCCCGGATCCTTGTTGGGTGCCGTCCTTCGAGCCATCTGCGGTGTGCGCCGCCGTGTCCTACGACCGCACCGATCCTGAGTCGGCGATCGCCGCAGCGGCCGAGCGGTGCTCAAATGCCGGCCGGTGGGGCGCGCGCGACGTGCACGGAACGCTGAATTTCTTCGACGACGCGGCGCGGGTGGCGGCCGCCCGGCTGGTGCGCCGCGGTGTGAGCTTTTCTCTGGCGCAACGCTTCGACGGCGACGGCCCGCAGAAGGGGTGGCGGCGGCGCACGAACCCAGTGCACACCATGCTCGACACTGGCACGGACGCCGAGATGGGCAATCAGGGCTTCCCGCACGGTCTCGGCGGCGCCGACGATGTCATCTTCATGCCGCTGCAGGCCTCGACGCAGTGGGACGGCCTCGGCCACATCTTCGACCATGGGCAGGCCTACAACGGCCGGCGCGCCTCGGAGGTGGTGACCAGCACCGGCGATCGGGTGACCGGAATCGAAACGGTGGCCGACCTGATCGCCGGCCGTGGCCTGCTGCTCGACGTCGGCCGCGCCTACGGCCAGGACGGCGAGCTACCGGACGGGTTCGCGATCACGGTCGAGCACCTCGAGGTCACCGCCGACCGTCAAAGCGTGTCCGTCAGGCCGGGCGACCTGCTGTGCGTGCGCACCGGCCAGCTTCGCCGTGCCCGCCGGTCGGTGGCCGCCGGCACGGGGTGGGGAGACTACGCCGGCGGACCAGCACCAGGGTTGTCGTTCACCACAGCCGACTGGCTCCACGACAGCGAGATCGCCGCCATCGCCACCGACACCTGGGGCTTCGAGGTCCGGCCCAACGAGTTCGACGTCCCGGCGTTCCAGCCGCTGCACCAGGTGGCCATTCCGCACATCGGCCTGTTCCTGGGTGAGCTGTGGGATTTCGAGGCCCTTGCCGCCCACTGCGCCGCCGACGGCGTGTACGAGTTCTGGCTCACGGCCGCGCCGATCCCTGTCACCGGCGCCGTCGGGGCGCCGGTCAACCCGCTCGCGGTGAAGTAGGAGATGGCATGCCCGCTGTGAACACCGTCCTCGTCGTCGGCGGAGGGGCGTCCGGCACCGCGTCCGCCATCCTGCTGGCAGAAGCCGGCGTCGTGGTCGAGGTCATCGACGCCAAGCCGCAGCCCACCGCCCTCGGCTCCGGCATCACGTTGCAGGGCAACGCCTTGCGGGTGTTACGCAAGCTCGGGGTGTGGGACGAGGTGCGCGCCGCCGGCTACGCGTTCGACAGCCTCGGTCTTCGCGCGCCCGACCCGGCCGGCACTTTGCTGGTCGAGATGCCGGACGTGCGGACCGGCGGGCCGGAGCTGCCAGCGACCCTCGGCATGCCGCGTCCCGAGCTGGCGCGGATCCTCGTCGACCGCGCGCTGTCCGCGGGCGCGAAGGTCCGGTTCGGTACCACCGCGACGAGCCTGCGGCAGGATGCCGACGGGGTCGAGGTCGAGCTGGCCGACGGGAGTACGAACCGGTACGACCTCGTCGTGGGTGCGGACGGGCTGCGCTCGTGGACCAGGCAGCAGATCGGCATCGACCTCCGGCCGCACGCCACTGGCATGGGCATCTGGCGGTCGTTCGGTCCGCGGCCGGCCAGCGTAACCCGTACGGATCTGTATTACGGCGGGCCGTCCTACATCGCCGGCTACTGCCCGACCGGGCAAGACTCGCTCTATGCCTACATCGTTGAGAAGGCGCAGGACCGCTCTGGGCTGACTCCCGAGCAGCAGCTGGCGACCATCCGCGAACTGTCGCAGGCTTACCACGGCCCGTGGGATGACATCCGCGAGACGCTTACGGATCCGTCCCGGATCAACTACACCTGGTTCGAGACCCACGTCCTGACCCCGCCGTGGAACCGCGGCCGCGTGGTCGTGATCGGCGACGCCGCCCACTCCTGCCCCCCCACCCTCGCACAGGGCGCCGCGCAAGCGCTGGAGGACGCCGCGGTTCTGGCGGAGCTGCTGCTCGCCGCGGACGCGGTCGACGACCAGCTGTGGGACGCGTTCCACGCCCGGCGCTACGACCGCGCGAAGACAGTCGTCGACGCCTCCAACCAACTCGGGCAGTGGTTGCTCGACGGCGTCCGCGGCGATGTTCAGGGCCTCATGCACACCATCACCGACCTCGTCCGCGAGCCGGCCTGAAAGGCGATACGAAATGGCCCAGCGACTCATCACCCATCTGCGGCACGTCGACCTCGCCGTACCGGACTTCAAGACCGAGCTCGACTTCTTCACCAACGCCTGGGGGCTGCGCGCCGAGCACGACGACACCGGGCTGGCGTTCCTCGCCGCAGAGGGCAGCCCGGAGCAGTACATCGTGCGGCTACGGGAGTCGCCGGACAAGCGGATCGACCTGATCTCGTTCGGTGCCGCCACCCGGGCCGACATCGACACGCTGGCCGGGCAGTTGACCGCCGACGGCGTGCAGCTGGTGCACGAACCGAAGGACCTGCACACGCCGGGCGGCGGATACGGGTTCCGGTTCTTCGACAACGAAGGCCGCACCGTCGAGATCAGCTCCGACGTCGCCGTCCGGCAGCACCGCAAGATCGAGCAGGGCGAGTCCATCCCGGTGCGGCTGTCACACGTGGTGATCAACTCTGCCGACCCCGAGGGCACCCGCGCCTTCTACGAAAACCACCTGGCATTCGCGCTGTCGGACACCCTGATGCACCCGCGCATGGGCGACATGATGTGGTTCATGCGGATCAACAGCTGGCACCACAGCATGGCGATCGCCCGTGGCCCGCATCCGGCGCTGCACCACGCGTCGTTCGAGATGCGCGGCATCGACGAGTACATGCGCGGCACCGGCCGGCTGCTGCGCGCCGGCGTCGAGAAGATATGGGGCCCGGGCCGCCACATGGCCGGCAACAACACCTTCTCATACTTCATTGATCCGCAGGGCAACACGGTCGAGTACACCACCGAACTCGAGCAGGTCGACGAGGACACCTGGCACCCGCACGTCTACGACTTCAGCAACCCTGAGGTCAGCGACCAGTGGGGCACCGCGAACACGATGAACGAGTTCGTCGCGCAGAAGTCCTTCAACGACCCGGACAAGGGCCTGTTCGTCGCACCTCCGGTCTGATGCGCTTCGCCACCTGGGTCCACGACGGCGAGGTGCACGCCGGCGTCGTCAGCGAAGCGGGCGTGCACGCTCTCCCGGACGGCGGGACCGTCCTCGACCTCGTTCGCGCCGGGCTGACGGCCGCGTTGGAGGCCGGCCACCGCGCGTTCGACGCGCCGGCGGTGCCGCTTTCGGAGGTTCGGCTGCTGCCGCCGGTAAGCGCGCCCACGGTGCGGGACTTCGTCGCGTTCGAGGAGCACGTCGAAGGCGTCGTGCAAAGCGTGACCGGCGGTGGCGGAGTCGTGCCCGAGTGGTATGAGGCGCCGACGTTCTACTTCGCCAACCCGTATGCCCTGGTCGGACCCTACGACGAGGTACCGGTCCCGTCGGGTTCGCACCTGCTCGACTTCGAGCTCGAGGTCGCGGTCGTGGTCGGCCGGGACGGCGCGTCGCTGACCCCGGAACAGGCCGCCGACGCGGTGTTCGGGTACACCATTCTCAACGACTGGTCCGCCCGGGACCTGCAGCGACGCGAGATGAAGGTCAGCCTCGGCCCGGCAAAGGGGAAGGACTCGACCACGACCCTGGGACCGTGGCTCGTGACGGCCGACGAACTGGCACCGTTCCTGGACGCGGACGGCTTCCTCGCCCTGGACATGCGTGTCTCGGTCAACGACACCGAGATCGGGCAGGACCTGCTGTCCAACATGAGCTGGCCCTTTCCCGACCTGATCGCCCACGCCTCTCGGGGCACCTGGGTGCGCGCCGGGGACGTCCTCGGCTCCGGCACCTGCGGCAACGGCGGCTGCCTCGCCGAGCTGTGGGGCCGCCGGGGCGAGCTGTCGCCGCCCCCGCTGCAGCCCGGCGACGTCGTCGAGATGACCGTCGAGGGCATCGGGACGATCCGCAACCGGGTCGTTCCCGGTGTCGAGCTGCCGCCGGTGCGCCCGGCCAGGCCGCGCCCTCGGCTGCGGGAGCGGCCGGCGGGGAGGCAGAGGTGACCATCAGCCGCACCCACATCAATGTCGGCGGCGCCACAACGGCCCACGGCGCCGTCAAATCCATCAGCGACGCACTGCGACAGGAGTGATCGTGTTCGAGTACTTCCCAGGGAACTACGTCTGGAATCTAGGCGTCGTGGCGACGTTGAACTCCGGCGGCATGATCGACGAAGTCGACCGTGCCTGCCGGCCGATCAAGGAGGTCGCCCAGCGCGGTGAGGACGCCGGCACGCCGGATTTCCTGCACGCGTGGACGACGCTCACCGACCAGCTCGTCGCGCAGGCCGAGGACGCCGAGAAGGCCGGCCACACTCGTACCGCCGGGCAGCTCTACGCGCGTGCCACGAACTACCTGTGCCAGGCCGAGCGGCTGCAGAGCGCGTCCTCGCCGGGACGGACGGACACCTACCGGCGGGTGCTCGAGCTGCAGCAGAAGGCGTTCGACCTCGGCGACCCGGCCACGACCCGCGTCGCTGTCCCGTACGAGGGGACCACGCTGCCGGCGTACTTCATGAAGGCGCCGGGCGAGCGGCCACCGGTCATGATCATGTGGAATGGCTTCGACTCGACCAAGGAACACATGTACGCGTCGGCGTTCCCCCAGGAGCTCGCCGCCCGCGGGATGAGCACGCTGATGGTGGACTGCCCGGGAAGCGGTGAGGCGCTGCGCCTGCAGGGCATGACCGCGCGCATCGACACCGAGGCCTGGGCGGCCGCCTGCGTCGACTACCTGCTCGGCCGCGACGACGTCGACGGCGATCGCATCGGCCTGGTCGGCTGGTCGCTCGGCGGCTACTACGCCCCCCGTGCCTTGGCGTTCGAAAAGCGGCTTGCACTCGGCGTGGCGTGGGGCGCCAACCACAACTGGGGCGCCGTGCAGCGGCGCCGCCTCCAGCGCGAAGGCGAACGGCCGATTCCGCACTACTGGGAGCACGCGCTGTGGGTGTGGGGATTCGACGACCTCGACGAGTTCATCCGCTTCGCCGACGGCGTCCACCTCGATGGAGTGGTCGAGCACATCACCGTCCCGTTCCTCATCGCCCACGGCAAGAACGACCGCCAGATTCCGGTCGAGTACGCGCACCGCTCCTACGAGCAGGCCGTCAACAGCCCCAAACGCCGGCTACGTATCTTCACCCCCGAGGAAGGCGCCACCGAGCACATCGGCCTGGACCACTTCAGCCACGTCGGGACGTTCATCGCCGACTGGCTGGCGGACACCTTCGCCGAGCTCGACCGCGGAGGACGCCGCGGCAGCCATCCGATAGGAGCGCAGTAGTGCGAATGATCTTCATCAACCTGCCGGTAGCAGACGTTGCAGCGGCATCCGAGTTCTACTCCGCGCTCGGGTTCCACCGTCACGAGACCGACTCGGACGAGCGCTCGGCGTCACTGGTCGTGGAGGACGTCATCGTGGTGGTGGTGCACACCCGGGAGCGGTTCGCCCAGCATGTCGCTGGCGAGGTGGGGGATCCCGCGGCCGTCACCACGGTGGTGAACACTCTCACCGCGGGCAGCCGTCAGGACGTCGACGAGCTCGCGGAGCGGGCGTTGCATGCCGGCGGCAAGTCCTGGCTCCCGCCGCAGGACGAGGACGGCAGCTACCGAAGGAGTTTCACCGACCCGGACGGCAACGTCTGGGAAGCACTGTTCCTCGAGCCTCTGCACGTCATCAACTGATCCGTCAGGGCACGTGTGGCGCTTACGCCGCCGAACCGCGGACGTCGTCGTAGGCGAGCTCCGGCCGCCCGGCTGGCGTGAAGTGGGGCAGCCACCGCGCGAGCCGCTCCGGGGCGAACAGCTCGTCCAGCGCGAGGTAAACCGTGCCGGTCAGGCCGGCCGTCTCGACGAGCGCCGACATTTCGATGCGTAGTGTCCGGGTGGCCAGCGGGAGGGAGCGCCGGTACACCGACTCGCGGATCGCGGCCAGAACGTGGTCGCCGGCACGGACGACTGAGCCGCCCAGCACGACGAGCCCGGGGTTGTAAAAGCTCACCAGGGTGGCGAGCGTCGTGCCGACCAGACGGCCGGCGCGGGCGAGCAGCGCCCGCGCCGGGGCGTCGCCGCGCTCGGCCGCCGCGGCCACGTCGACGGCGGTCAACCGTCCGGTCTCGGCGAACATCTCGGCCATCAACGGGCTCCCGCCGCTATCAGCGAGCCGCCGTCCCTCCCGGGCGAGCGCAGCGCCGCCGGCGACCGCCTCGAGGCAGCCGGTGTTGCCGCAGCGGCAGATGACGTTCTCCGCCTCGGCGACCGCCACGTGCCCGATGTCCCCGGCACACCCGTTGCTGCCGCGGTGCAGCCGGCCACCGGAGACGAGCCCGGCGCCGATGCCGGTGCCGATTTTGACGTACAGCAGGTCGTGAGCCTCCGCCGCGCGGGGGTTCAGGCGCAGCTCGCCGAGCGCGAGGAGGTTGACATCGTTGTCGACCCAGGTCGGGGCATCCCAGCGCCGGGACAGCCGCTCGCGGATCGGGTAGCCGTCCCAGCCGGGCATTATCGGCGGCGCCACCGGCAGGCCGCTGCTGAACTCGACCGGGCCCGGTACGCCGAGGCCGACGCCCCACACCGGAATGTCACCGTGTCGCCGGAGCAAGCCGTCGGCCAGCTGTTCGGCGCGCTGGAGGACGGCCTCCGGGCCGTCGGCGACGTCTATTGCCTCGGACACCCGGTCGGTCAGGCGCCCGGACAGGTCTGCGACCCCCACGTTCATGTGGGCGGCGCCGATGTCCACGCCGATGACCGCGCCGGCCTCGGACCGAAGTCGGAGCTGGCGCGGGGCGCGACCGCCGGTCGACGGCCCGGTACCCGCGCCGACGACCAACCCCGCGTCCTCGAGCTCGGCCACTCGTGCAGCGACCACGCTGCGGCCCAGCCCGACCTGCTGTGTTAACCGCGGCTGAGTCGTTCCCCGGCCACCGCGGATAGCTTCGAGCACGGCGGTCAAGTTGTCGATTCGTTCCGTGGGCACCTGCGACTCCATCCCTCACGCACCGCTTAGTTGTGCTTCCACAAAAGTACCCGCGCACCGTCGAGTTGATTAACTGCGCATACGCGTCGACAGCGCGCATGCCCTCATGTTTGTAAGCCGCATAATACGGCCATCCATACGATTTATGTCCAGTATCAGCAAACTTAGGTTGTGTATCAGCAAATGCTCTGTGACACTTTCGATACTGGATCTCGACCGCTCGGCGAGGTCAGGGCATCTCCCCGGGGCAGCTCCGGGTCACGGAAAGGCTTCCCATGACGTTCTCGATCGACCGGCAACGTCGCTGCGCCGCCGCGCTCGCCCTGCCGCTGGCGGGCGCTCTGCTACTGGCCGCCTGTGGCGGCAGCAGCTCGAGCAGCAGCTCCGGTGGCGCGGAACCGCAGTCCCTCACGTTTTCCTATGCCAGCTCCACCAGCACCGAGAACGCCTACGAGGACCTGGCCAAAGACTACATGTCCGCGCACCCCGGCGTGAAGATCAAGACGAACAAGATCGCCCTCAGCGCCTTCAACGAGACGTTGACGACGCAGCTGCAGTCCGGCAACGGTCCGGACGTGATGTACATGAACGCGGGCACGGGGCAGGCCGCCTCGATCGGCCAGCTCGCCAAGGCGAACCTGCTCCTGCCGCTGGACTCGAGCGACAGGGGCTCGATCCCGGACGCCGAGATGGCCGGTTACTCCTACAACAAGACCCTCTACGGGCTGCCCAGCGCGACCGCCATCAGCGGGGTGATCTGGAACGACGACCTGGCCAAGCACAGCGGGGTGACCGTCACGGCGACCTCGACGCTGCAGGACGTGCTCTCTCAATGCGGCAAGGCCAAGTCGGCGGGCAAGTCGATCTACGGCCTGGCCGGCTCCATCTCCCAGAACACCGGCATCCTCGCGATGGAGGTTGCTTCGTCCACGGTGTACGGACCGAACCCGAACTGGAACCAGGACCGGGCGCAGGGTAAGACCACCTTCGACAAGACCGCCGGGTGGCACCAGGCGCTGCAGGCGGTCGTCGACCTCAACAAGTCCGGCTGCTTCCAGGCCGGCGCCGCAGGCGCCGGCCTGGACGCGCTCACCAACGGCGCGTCGCAGGGCACGCTGTTCGGCTTCTTCGCACCCAGCGGCGCGACCAAGGACATCATGGACGCCGCCCACGGCGCGGTGAAGCTCGTCGCGCTGCCGTTCCCGGCGCCCCAGGGCACCAAGCAGTACATGGCCGTGACGTCGAACATCGGTCTGGCCGGCAACAAGAAGACAAAGAGCCCGAAGCTGGTCCAAGACTTCATCAAGTTCTCGGTGACCCCCGCCGAGGCCAAGAAGTTCGCCGACGACCAGGGCAGCATCCCGATCGGTACTCCCTCCGCGTCGGACCTGCTGCCGCAGTACCAACCGGTCGCGGCACTGCTGCAGAACGAGCAGTTCCGCCCGTTCGGAGCGGACGACTGGCCGAACGGCCAGGTCTACGACGCCCTCGGCTCCGGCGTCACCGGCCTGCTGACCGGCCAGAAGAGCATCGACGGCGTGCTCAAGTCCATGGACGCCGCCTGGGGCGACTGAGCCGGCCGCGGGTGGGGCGGCAGGTCCGCCCCACCCGCTCCGCTCACCGGATGACGGGACGAGGAGCAGCAGATGACGACGATGCAAGGCCGACCCACCCAGACCGGACCGGCCGGCCAGCGCCAAGCCGGACCGGTGAAGCGGCCGTGGCGGCGCTCAGCGCGAATCGGCTACGGGCGCTGGTGGTGGGCACTGCCCGCCGTGGCGTTGATGCTCGCGCTGATCTACGCGACGACGGCCAGCGGTGCCTTCTACGCGTTCACCAACTGGACCGGCGTCGGACCGTTCAAGGTCACCGGTCTGCACAACTTCAAGCGGATCTTCCAGACCAGCGAGCTGACCGGGGCGCTGGAGAACACGCTGATCCTCGCGTTCGCCTTCCTCGTGCTGACCAACGCGCTCGGCCTACTGTTCGCGCTCGCCCTCAACCGCGGCCTCAAGACGCGCTACGTGCTGCGGATGTTTCTGTTCATGCCGGTAGTCATCGCGCCGATCGCGGTGTCCTACATCTGGAAATTTATCTTCGCCTTCGACGGACCGCTCAACCAGACGCTGTCCGCGATCGGGCTGAAGAGCCTGCGCCAGGACTGGCTGGCCTCGCCGCACCGTGCGCTCGCCTGCGTCCTTGTGGTCATGGTGTGGCAGAACATCGGCTTCGTCATGGTGATCTACCTGGCCGGCCTGGCGACAGTGCCGGTCGAGCTGGAGGAGGCGGCAGCTCTGGACGGGGCGGGCACCGTCCGCCGGTTCCGGTCGATCACGGTGCCGATGATTCAGCCGTCGATCGCGATCGCCACGACCCTCATGCTGATCCAGGGGCTGCGCATCTTCGACCAGGTGCTCGCCCTGACCGGGGGTGGCCCGGCGGGAGCGACCCAGACCCTCGCGACCGAGGTGTACCAGCAGAGCTTTGTGTTCAACAACTTCGGGTTCGGTGCCGCGCTCGCCCTCGTCCTGAGCGTGCTCATCGTTTTATTCACCGCGGTCCAGCAATACGCGACCCGCGACCGCATATAGATCGGACGGCTGCCGTGTTCCGCTACACCAAGAAAACCCTCGCGATCGAGATCGTGACGATCATCGCGACGCTCCTCATGCTCATGCCGTTCTACCTCCTCATCGCCACCTCATTGAAGACCGGTGACCAGGTCCTGAAGACCTCGACGCTGTCGTTTCCGACCAGCCCGACGTTCCAGAACTTCGTCACCCTGCTGTCCCCGTCGAGCAGCGCCTCGTCGAGCATCTTCAAGGGCCTGTTCAGCAGCGCCATCATCACCGCCGGGACCATCATCGCGCTCGTCGTGGTCGGCTCACCGGCCGCCTACGTCTTGACCCGCAGCACCAGCCGCTGGAGCGGCCGAACCTACTACCTGTTCCTCATCGCGATCCTGCTGCCGACGCAACTCGGCATCGTCCCGCTCTACTCGGAGGCCCGCACCCTCGGCCTGACCGGGACACCGTGGGGGATGATCGTCGTCTACACCGGCACGCTGATGCCGCTGTCGGTGTTCCTCTACGGCGGCTTCTTCCGGCGGCTGCCCAAGGACTACGAGGAAGCGGCGATCGTCGACGGCGCATCCCGCGCCGGGACGTTCATCCGCATCGTCTTCCCCCTGATGGGACCGGCGACCGGCACGGTCGCCATTCTCGCTGGCCTGATCGTGTGGAACGACTTCTTCACCGCGCTGATCTTCCTCAACGGCTCGAACTACCAGACGCTGCCGGTCGTCATGTACAACTACGTCGGTTCGCTGGTCTCCCAGTGGAACCTCATCTTCGCGGTTGTCATCGTGTCGATGGTGCCGATCCTGGCGTTCTACTTCTTCGCTCAAAAGAGATTCATCCAGGGCTACACCGGCGGACTGAAGGGTTGATGTCGTGATGATGCCGGAACAGATCATCGAGAAGGGATCCCTCATCTCCCGCGGCGATCGGGTCGGGCTGTCGGTGCGGATGCCGTGGTACCGGGCGCTGCCGCTGTCCTCGGTCGCCGACGTCGATTGGTCAATCGACGGGGTTTCCGTGCCCCGCGAGTCGATCACCTGGACGGTCGACGGGGTGACCCGGCGGCTCGACCAGCTGCCACTGCGGCACGACGAATGGTGGTACGTCCTGGACTCGGCGCACCTGGAGGGCGATCGTCCCGTCCTGGATGGCCTGGACGACCAGGACGAGCACGACGTCAGCGTCAGTCTGAGCCTTTTTATCCCGTACATCACCACCGACTTCGGCGTGCTGAAGATCGAGGAGAAGGACACCAAGACCATGCCGCTGCAGGTCGGGTCGTGAGCCCCCCGCTCGGGACGCCGGTCCAGGGCGTCACGCTGTACAGCTTCACCCGAGCGTTCCACGCCCGGCGGTTCAGCTTCGAGGACCTGGTCCGCGAGGTCGCCCGCCGGGGCCTCGGGCCCGGGCTGGAGTTGGTCGGGTTCCAGAGCATCAAGGGCTTCCCGCACATCGACCCCCGCTTTGTCGAGCGCTTCCGGACGGTGCTGGACCAGACCGGTTTCGTGCCCACCGCGCTCGCGGCCAACGCGGACGCCGGTCTGCGCCGCGACCGGATGCTCACCGACGACGAGCTCGTCGACTACATGCGGCCACAGATCGCGGCCGCCCGCGAGCTCGGCTTCCCGGTCGTGCGGGTGCAGATCTCCCTCACCCCGGACGACATGGAACGCCTGCTGCCGGTCGCCGAGCACTACGGCGTGAAGCTGGGCCTGGAGATCCATTCCGAGCAGCACCCCAAGCACCCGCGGATCCAGGCGCTACTCGAGCGCTACGAGAGGCTCGGCTCGCCGCTCCTCGGCTTCACCCCAGACTGGGGCGCCAGCCTGCGCGCCGTCCCCAGCACGCTGCTGCGCAAGTACCGCGAGGCCGGTTACAGCGAGGACCTGGTGACCGGCCTGGAGCAGCTGTGGCAAGCGCATCACGCGGAGGGACCACCGCTGTCGGCCGAGCAGCACGGCCGCTGGTTCGGCGAGGTCGTCGAATTCGCACACCGGCACGGCGCCGGCGAGCGGGCGATCGAGATGGCCGTCAACATCACCGGCCTGTTCGGACACGCGCCGGCCTCGGACTGGGCCGACGTCCTGCCCTGGGCAGTGCACACGCACGGCAAGTTCTACGAAATCGACCCGGCCGGAGACGAGCCCTCGGTCCCGGTCCGCGACATCGTCGACCTGTACGTGCGCAACGGCTACTCGAAGGCGATCTCCAGCGAATGGGAAGGCTTCCACTGGAACGACTGGGACGACCCGTTCGACGTCGTCGCCGCCGAGCAGGCCCTCATCCGCGCGAGCGCGCGGGACAGCGGGTCCCGCGTCGTGACCGACCCGCACGAGGCCCGCGCCCTGCTCGCCACTCCCGAAGGAGCACAACACTGATGGCCACCGGTGACACCGTCCTGAGCGACGACAGCCTGACCTGCCGCCCGGACGGACTGGCGATAGCCCTGACCGTGCCCTGGTATCGCAGCCTCTGGTTATCCAGCGTCACCGACATCGCTGTCGCGGTGAACGGGACAGCTGTGCCGGCGAACGACCTGCGGGTGGAACTCGGCGGACGCACCTACCGCGTCGAGGAGCTGGGCGAGCAGTGGCAGACGCTGTGGTTCATCCAGGACCGGCTGGTCGTCGTCGTCCCGATGGATCCGCCGCCGGTAGCGGGGCAGCGCGTCGACGTCCAGGTCACCGTCGAGCTGCGCCTGCCGTACATGCAAATTGCCCCGATGACCTACGTGACGAACCACGCCACCAACTCCCGCACACTCGTCGCCTGCTGAGAGGTCTCGATGACGACAACAGTCCCCGCCCCCGCCCCGGCCGCCGCCCCCGCGGTGCCGGGGTCTGACATCAAGCTTGGCCTGACGCTCTACTCGCTCACCAGCGAATGGGCCGCGGGCCGCTACGACCTGCACGGCATGCTCGACACCGTGGCCGCCGCGGGCATCGGACCCGGGATCGAGATCGTCGCGTCCCAGACCCTGCGTACCTACCCGCTCGTCACCGAACAGTTCGTCCGCGAATGGCATGACGCGTTCGACCAGCACGGGTTCGTTCCCAGCTCCTTCGGTGCGAACCTCGACATGGGCCGTCGGCGGGACCGGGACATGACCCCGGACGAGGAGTACGAGTTCACCGCCGCGCAGTTCCGCAGCGCGCACGCCCTCGGCTTCTCCCTGGTGCGCATCCAGAGCGCGAAACGGGAGCTGATCCGCCGGCTGATGCCGCTCGCCGAGGAACTCGACCTGACGCTCGGCTGGGAGATCCACGCCCCGATGGGGCCGAACTCCCCGCAGATGCTGCAGATCCGTGAGCTGTACGAACAGATCGGATCACCGCGACTCGGGTTCGTCGCCGACTTCAGCTCGACGATGCACAGCATGTCACCGACCTTGCTGCGCAAGCTCGCCCGGATGGGCCTGGAACAGCAGGACCTCCAGCGGCTGCAAGAGATCTGGGCGCTGGACAGCGGAATCAACGAGCGCCACGCCGAGTTCGTCTCCTACCTGAACTCGCGCGGGATCGCCCCCGAGAGTCTCGGCTCGTTCGCCCGGCTCGCCTTCAACATGCACGGCCATGTCGAGCCGCGCGAGTGGACCGACATCATGGACCGCATCGTGCACGTGCACGCCAAGTTCTACGACATCGACGACACCGGAGCCGAGCCGGCCATCGACTACCCAGAACTGGTCCGGGTGTTTGTCGACGGCGGCTACTCCGGCTTCTTCTCCAGCGAATGGGAAGGCCACGCCTTCGCCGACCTGGGCGAAGCCGACCCCGTCGAGCTCATCCGGAAACAGCACGCCCTCATCCGCCGCGCCGTCACCGCCACGCTCGCCCAGACCAGCGCCGACTAATCAGCCGACCGCTACAACACTTCCGTGCGTAAAGCCCGGTCTGCTCTAACTTCAGCGGAAGGAACTCCGTGCAAAGTCCTGCACCGACTATCGACGACCGTCTTCAGTGGCTTGTCGACAGAGCTGCTGTTACCGACCTCATCCTCGACTTCGCCCGTTGTGTCGACGACGACGACAAGCAGCGCTACGCGTCGAACTTCACCGAGGACGGCACCCTTGTGCTTCCCTTTGCTGAAGTGCATGGTCGCGCCGAAATACTCGCAATGCCCGGGCCCCCGCCCTCGTGGGCCACGCAACATCTCATTGCGAACATCGTCATCGACATTAACGGGGACGTCGCGAATACCAGGGCGTGGGTCATCGCAACCCATGTATTCGACCGAGAGCACCGCTCCCGCAATGCCCATGCTGGAGGCTGGTATCGGCACAAAGTCGTCCGTACCGACGAGGGCTGGAAGTTCCAGCGAGTCGAACTCGAAATCGTTTGGGACGAGGACACGCCGATGATTCCTGACAAGGTGCACCTGGCCTGAGCTTGTGGCCCAAGGACCGGTGCCAAACCAGAAACCAACTCCCTCGGGTGGTCCCCTGCGGAGTGCCCTAGTGCTTTGAGTGCTCGCCCACAAGTTTTCCGGATCAATGACAAGTTCCGTCATCGGCTCAGATAAGCAGCATGGTGCCTTTCGCTAGATATCCGCCCAAGTACAAGACAATTCATTCACAGCTTGAAGGAGCTTCTGGTGACCGATCGTGTCCGGGCCGGCATCCTCGGCGTCGGTTTCATGGGCGCCGTTCACGCCCGGGCGGCACGGCGCGCCGGCGCCGTCGTGGTGGGCATGGTGGGTTCGTCGCCGGCCAGCTCCCGTGCCGCCGCCGAGCGGGAAAGCACCGAGCGCGTCATCGACACCGTCGCGGACATGGTCGGTGCCGACGACGTCGACATCGTGCACATCTGCACTCCCAACGCCACCCACGCCGACCTGGTGCGCGCCGTCCTCGCCGCCGGCAAGCACGTCATCTGCGAGAAGCCGCTCACGGTCAGCACGGCGGACGCCGCCGAGCTCGTGTGTCTGGCGGCCGACGCCGGCCTGACCGCCACCGTGCCGTTCGTCTACCGGTTCTACCCGACCGTCCGCGAGGCCCGCTCGCGCGTCGCCTCCGGTCGCAGCGGCCCCGTCCGGCTGGTGCACGGCTCCTACCTACAGGACTGGCTCGCAGGCGACGCCGACGACAACTGGCGCGTCGACGACGCCGCCGGCGGGCCGTCTCGCGCATTCGCGGACATCGGCGTCCACTGGTGCGATCTTGCCGAGTTCATCAGCGGACAGCGCATCGCCAGGCTCGTGGCACGGACCGGCATCGCGGTGCCCGAGCGCGGCGGGCGGCCGGTCCACACCGAGGACACCGCCGCTGTTGTGTTCGAGACCGACCACGGCGCGCTGGGCACCGTCACCGTCAGCCAGGTCACCCCGGGCCGCAAGAACCGCCTCTGGCTTTCCGTCGACGGCACCATCGAGAGCCTGGCCTTCGACCAGGAACGTCCCGAGACGCTGTGGATCGGCGGCCGCGAGGTCACCCAGGAGCTGGCGCGCGGGACGGGCGAGTCCCCGCCCGCGGCGCGGTACTCGACGCTGCCCGCCGGCCACCCGCAGGGCTACCAGGACTGCTTCGACGCGTTCGTCGCCGACACCTATGCCGCAATGGCCGGGACCGCGCCGGACGGGCTGCCCACCTTCGCCGACGGGTTGCGCGCGACCCGGATCACCGCGGCCGTCCTCCAATCCGCCCAGCAGGGCTGCTGGGCGGAGGTGACAGCGTGACGGCGCGGCTGGGCGTCGGCGACCCGGCGCCGCTGTTCGAGTTGTCCGACACCGACGGCGCGCGGGTCAGGCTGGCGCCGCAGGACCGGGCCGCGACCGTTGTCGTCTTCACCGCGAACGGCTGCCCGTTCGCCCGTGCCTGGCACGAACGCATCCAGCAGGTCGCCCGCGACTACGCCCAACGCGACGTCCGCGTGCTGCAGCTGGTGAGCAACGACCAGGCCGATCATCCGGAGGACTCCCCCGCCGCGATGCAGGCCCGGGTCGCCGCCGGTGAGCTCGCCGGGCCGTTCCTGCACGACGCCGACCAGCGAGCCGCCCGGGCCTACGGCGTCACCGCGACGCCGGAAGTCTTCGTGATCGACCGCGCCGGTGTGGTGCGCTACCACGGCGCGCCCGACGCCGACCACGACGACCCGACCCAGGACGCCCGGTGGATCCGCGACGCCCTCGACGACGTCCTGGCCGGCGGCGAGGTCCGCCGGCCGGCGACCTCGCCGACTGGATGCTCGCTGAAGTGGCGGGTCGAGCTGCTGTGGTGGGACGGCTGCCCGTCCCGCGCGGACGCCACTGAGCTGCTACGGACCGTACTCGCCAACCTCGGCCGCGAGGACGTCCGCGTCCTCGAACGCCGGGTCGCCACCCGCGCCGAAGCGGCCGACCTGGGCTTCCCCGGATCGCCGACCTTCACCGTCGGCCGGGACGACCTCTTTCCCAGCGACGCGCCACCGGCCCTGACCTGCCGCGTCTACCGGCGAGCCGACGGACGCAGCGCGCCGCTGCCCGACTCCGCCGACCTCGCCGACCGGCTGCGCGCCGCGCTCGCCCGGCCCTGGGACCTGCCCGGCTGGGTCGACCCGCGCAAAGCCGGCACCGCTTAACCGACCGAGAAGACGCTCTGCCGGTACGACAACGAAAGGCTTCTTGCATGGACCGACCGCTGACCGGCCCGTCCCTTCACGCTGACACGGGTTCGCGCCTCAATGGTCACCGCGCATCCGAGCACATGCGCCTTCGGCGGCGACCGCAATCGGACGGCATCCGATGAGCGCGCCGCGCGGTGCCCGTGTCCTGATCATCGGCAGCGGGCCCACCGGCGCCACCTACGCCCGCTTGCTGACCGAGCAGGTGCCCGGCGTGTCGGTGCTGATGGTGGAGGCCGGTCCGGTCGTCTCCGAACCGCCGGGCACAAACGTCAAGAACATCCCGGACCCGCAGGCGCAGGCCGCGGCGCGCCGCGCCTCCCAGGGCAGCGCGCCCGCAGGCGTCTCCGGCATTCCGGCAGGGGTGACCGTCGAGGGGACCATCACCGCACGGGACGGCACACACCTGATCGGCCGCGCCGCCGAGGGTTCGCCCGGCATGCCGGCCGCCGCGGCGTCGACCTGCGTCGGCGGCCAGGGCGCGCACTGGACCTGCGCGACACCCCGCCCGGTCGGCAGCGAGCGGATCGGCTTCCTCGACGAGGCGCAATGGGAGCAGCACATCAGCGCCGCGGAGCGCCTGCTGCACACCACCACCGCCGCGTTCGGTGACTCCCCGCAGGCCGCCGCCATCCTCGACCGAGTCCGCGACGAGTTCGCCCCGGACGGCATCCCGGTGCAGCCGCTGCCGGTCGCCGCCGACCCGCGCCCGGACGGCAGCCTGCGCTGGAGCGGAACCGACGTCATCCTGGGCCCGCTCGAGCACGCCGAATCCGAGTTCTTCCAGCTGCGGCCGAGGACACTCGCCGTGCGGCTGCTCCGGACCGGGAAGCGGGTGATCGGCGCCGTGCTCCGCAACCTCGAGACCGGCACCGAGGAGGAGGCGCATGCCGACGCCGTCGTCGTCGCCGCGGACGCGATTCGTACGCCGCAACTGCTGTGGGCTTCCGGGATCCGGCCGGCCGGCCTGGGCCGCTACCTCACCGAGCACCCGCTGATCTTCGGCGTTGTTGCGGTGCGGGACGGGCTGCTGCCCCCGCTCGAGGACGTCACACCGGTCGACCCGATCCGGGCTGTGGTGTCCGTGCGCTACGAGGAGGACCGCCATCCCTATCACGCGCAGCTGATGTACTCGCCGATCTGCCCGGTGCCGCTGCCATCGAACAGTCCATACCACGACAACCCGTCGGGCTATATCGGAATGGGCTGGGGCGTGCGCAAGTGGCCGCGCCCGGAGGATCGCGTCCTGTTCGATGACAGCCGTCCGGACGAGAACGGACTACCCAGCATCGCCATCGCCTACGAACTCACCGACCGGGAACGGGCGGAGCTCGACCGCGCCCGCCAGCATCAAGCGCGCGCCGCCGCGGCGCTGGGTGAGTTCGTCGACGGAATGCCCGTCGTCATGCCGGCGGGCAGCTCCCTGCACTACATGGGGACGGTCCGGATGGGGCCGAGTGATGACGGCACCAGCGTGTGCGACTCGTCCTCGCGGGTCTGGGGTGTCGAGGGGCTGGTCCTGGCCGGCAACGGCCTCATTCCCACCGCCAATTCTTGCAACCCGACGCTCACGAGCGTGGCCCTGGCGGTGCGGGGCGCGCAGGCACTCGCCGAGCGGCTCCGGGACGCTTGACAGTCATATCAAAACCCAGCAAAAGCAAGCGCGCCGGTACGCACGTCCGGCCCTGATCTCGAGACGGAGCATGATGTCCCGGTTCCCCTCCCATGTCGACGTCGCGATCGTGGGCAGCGGCCCCACCGGCGCCGCCTACGCGCGGATCCTGAGCGAGCGCGCCCCCGAGGCGACCGTGGCCGTTTTCGAGGCCGGCCCGGCGCTGGCCGTCCCGCCCGGGCTGCATGTGAAGAACATCGCCGACCAGCAGGCGCGGGTCGCGGCGCAACGGCGGTCCGAGGGCGTGCACCCGCATACCGACAGCCCCGAGGGCCACTACGCCGACCCGGCGAGGCGGGTGGTCCGTCCCGGCACCCATCTGCTTCCCGACGGATACCAGGTGCCGGGTGAGGACGGCATGCCGGCCCTTGCGATGTCGACGAACGTCGGCGGGATGGGCGCGCACTGGACCTGCGCCTGCCCGCGACCCGGTGAGAGTGAACGGATACCGTTCTTGCCCGACCTTGACGAACTGCTCGCCGAGGCCGCGCGGCTGCTCGCCGTCGACCCGTCCCCGTTCCACGACGCGCCCTACGCGGACGTGGTCCGGGGCCGTCTCGGGGCCGAGTTCGACGCGGGCCGCGCGCCCGAGCGGCGGGTCCAGCCGATGCCGTTGGCGGTGCACCACCGGGCCGACGGCGGGCTGGTCTGGAGCGGCCCGGACGTGGTGTTCGGCGACGTCAGCCGGCAGAATCCCAACGCGAGCGTGATTCCAGAGGCCCAGGTCCGCCGGGTCCTCATCGAGCACGGCACCGCGGTCGGCATAGTGGTCCGCGACCGCCGGGACGACACCGAGGCGGAGGTGCGCGCCTGCTTCGTCGTGGTCGCCGCCGACGCCCTGCGCACCCCGCAACTGTTGTTCGCCTCCGGCGTCCGGCCCCGGGCGCTCGGCCGGTACCTCAACGATCAGCCGCAGCAGGTGTTCGCGGTGCGGCTACGCGACATCGAGCCCACCGCGGCCGGCGAGCACGACCCGCGCGGCGACACGGTGATCGTCGAGCAGAGCGGGGTCGCCTGGGTGCCGTTCACCGACGCCGAGCCGTTCCACGGCCAGGTCATGCAGCTCGACGCGTCACCGATCCCGCTCGTCGGTGACGACGAGCCCGCGCCCGGGACGATCGTGGGGCTGGGCTGGTTCTGCGCGAAGGACGTCCAGGAATGCGACCGCATCGAGTTCGACGACACCGCGACCGATGAGTACGGCATGCCGAAACCGACGATCCACTACCGTCTCACGGACGGCGACGCGGACAATGCGGCGGCCGCGCGGAGAGCGGTCCTGCGCGCCGCCCGCGCCCTCGGCGACTTCATCGGCGACGAGCCGATCGGGCTGGCCCCCGGCGCGTCGCTGCACTACCAGGGCACCACCCGTATGGGCGCGGCCGACGACGGAACCTCGGTGTGCGGGCCGAACAGCGAGGTGTGGGGCGTGCGGGGGTTGTACGTGGCCGGCAACAACGTGATCCCCACCGCGACGGCGTGCAACCCGACCCTCACCTCGGTCGCGCTCGCCGTCGGCGGCGCCCGGGACATCGCGGACCGGCTCGCGCAGGCGCGCGCCCGGACTGCCACGACGGCAGCTAGCACAAGAGGACGGTGACCATGCTCGAGACCCCGATGATCCAGACCCGCGGGTTCCGCAACCGGCAGGACGGCGACGGATTCGAAGTCCGGCTTCGACTCCCGTACTACCGCGGACTGTGGACGAACCTGCTCGACGGCGCCGCCATCACCGTCGACGGCGCGCGGTATGACGATGACAGCATCGCCTGGACGATCGCCGGGCGCACCGCCACGCTCACCGAGTTGCAGAAGTCGACGGACGCCCGCTGGCCGGTGGACGAACCCGCGGTGCTGCACGTGCGCCGCGAGGCGCCGTTGTCGATCGGCGTCCACGACGTCGCCGCCGAGCTCCGGGTGCGCATGTCCTACATCCCCGAAGAACTGCAGCCCACGATCTGGAGCGAGGAGCGCAAGCTGGTGATCACGCGATGAGCGCCCCGCAGTACCGGTACGGCGTCTCGCTGTACAGCTACACCAGCGAATACGGCGTCACGATGACTCTGGACGACTGCGTCGAGGACGTCGCGGACCTCGGCGCAACTGGGCTGGAAATCCTCGGCGAGGCGCACATCGCGCAGTATCCGAGTCCGCCGAGCGAGTGGGTCGACGCCTGGCTCGCTCGGCTGAACAAGTACGGCCTCCAACCGACCTGTTACGGCTCGTGGGTCGACACCCGCCGGTTCGGCTCCCGGCCGATGACCGTCGACGAGGCGGCGCGGCAGCTCGAAACCGACATCCGGCTGGCGGCCACGCTCGGGTTCCGGTACGTCCGTCCGAAGCTCGGCGTGGTCACGCCCGACCTCGAACCCGACCCGGTGTGGGAACCCGCCACCGAGCGGGTGCTGGACCTGGCCGCCGAGAAGGGCATCGTCATTTGCCCGGAGATCCACTGGCCGAGCGTCATCCGGTCCAAGGTGGTCGACGACTACCTCGCGTTCATCCAGCGCACCGGCACGGAGAACTTCGGCCTGCTCATGGACACCGGAGTCTTCCAAACCGCGATGCACGCCCGCCGCGGCGGCGTCGCCAGCCGGCTGGGCATCGGGTCCGCGCGCCCACCGGAGGTCCCCGTCGTGCCGGTATCCGACCTCGAGGACGTCCTCGACTCGGTGGTGCACATCCAGGCCAAGTTCTACGAAATCGACGACGCACTGACCGACCACTACATCCCCTGGCCCGAGGTCCTCCAGATGCTCGTCCGTCGCGGCTGGTCCGGGTACCTGTCCAGTGAGTACGAAGGCGACTACGGCGTCGGCCGGGCCTCCGACCAGCTGCGCCGGCAGCACGCCCTGATCCGGCGCGTGTCCGCAGACCTCACCGCCTGACCATCCCCGCCGACGGAGGAACCGCGATGCCGCACCCTGTCACCCTGTTCACCGGCCAGTGGGCCGACCTGCCGTTCGAGGAGGTCGCTCGGCTGGCGTCCTCGTGGGGTTACGACGGGCTGGAGATTGCCTGCTCGGGTGACCACCTTGACGCCAACCGGGGCGCCACGGACAACACCTACTTGGACGAGAAGCGGGCGGTCTTGGACAAATACGGACTCAAGGTCTGGGCGATCTCCAACCATCTCAAGGGCCAGGCCGTGTGCGACGACCCGATCGACACCCGACACCGCGACATCCTGCCCGACGAGATCTGGGGCGACGGCGACCCGGAAGGCGTCCGGCAGCGGGCCGCGGAGGAGCTGAAGAACACCGCCCGCACCGCCGCCCGGCTCGGCGTCGACACCGTGGTCGGCTTCACCGGCTCGGCGATCTGGAAGTACGTTGCGATGTTCCCGCCCGTCTCCCAGCAGGTCATCGACGCCGGCTACCAGGACTTCGCCGACCGGTGGAACCCGATCCTGGACGTCTTCGACGAGGTCGGCGTCCGCTTCGCCCACGAAGTGCACCCGTCCGAGATCGCCTACGACTACTGGACGACTCGGCGCACCCTGGAGGCGATCGGCCACCGGTCGGCTTTCGGTCTGAACTGGGACCCCTCGCACATGGTGTGGCAGAACCTCGACCCTGTGGGCTTCATCCTCGACTTCGCCGAGCGGATTTACCACGTCGACTGTAAGGACACCAAGCTCAACCTCGGACACGGCCGAAACGGCCGGCTGAGCTCGCACCTAGCCTGGGCCGACCCGCGCCGCGGCTGGGACTTCGTCTCCACCGGCCACGGCGACGTGCCCTGGGAACAGTGCTTCCGCGCCCTGACCGCCATCGGCTACACCGGCCCTATCTCCATCGAATGGGAAGACGCCGGCATGGACCGCCTCGTCGGCGCCCCCGACGCGCTGCAGTACGTCCGGTCCAAACTCTTCGACGCACCCGCCGCGGCCTTCGACTCCGCTTTCTCGCAGCGCGGCAAAGTATGAGCGGGTGACCTCCTCGACTCGGTGAGGTGAACTCGCGGCAGCGCCCACCAGGTGTCACGCTGCCCCGACCGTCGAGTCGGATAGCACCAGGTGCCCGGCTTCGTGCGCCAAGTCCACCGAGTCCGCTGCTGTGACCGACCACACCGCTGCCGGGACCGCTGAGACTGACGACCCGGCTGCGTCTGCGACGGGGCACGGTCGGCGGCCTCCTCCGCTATATCGCCGATTCCATCGAGAAACCGATCACCCCTGGCGACGTCTGATCCGCGCGGCTACCGCGGGAGGATGTCCGAAGTGACACGCCTTCGGGCGTGTGCCTCTGAAATCTCGCCAAAGCTGGCCAAATCCTGTGAGGTGGTAGCCACTGCGGTGGCTACCACGGCGCATTCCGACCGCTCACGAATGATCGCGCGGCAGTTAGGAAACCCTTATGGAATAGGAGTTTCTTTGGCGGTGGCGGTGGGATTTGAACCCACGGAGGCTTGCACCTCACACGCTTTCGAGGCGTGCTCCTTCGGCCGCTCGGACACGCCACCGCGCGACAGCTTACCGGAGCGGCCGGACCTGTCCGGACGGCCGACGATCGGCGAAGAAGCCCGCGAGCAGCGCCGAACACTCGTCCTCGCAGACGCCGCCGACGACCTCCGGACGGTGGTTGAGCCGCCGGTCGCGCACCACGTCCCACAAGGAACCGACCGCCCCCGCCTTCGGATCCCAGGTGCCGAAGACCAGCCGGCCGACACGCGCCAGCACGGCCGCGCCGGCGCACATAGTGCACGGCTCGAGCGTGACGACCAGCGTGCAGCCGTCCAGGTGCCAGTTCTCCAGCGCCGCGCCGGCCCGACGCAGCGCGACGATCTCGGCGTGGGCCGTGGGGTCGAGCGCCGCCTCGCGCTCATTGTGCGCGGCGGCGAGCATTTCGCCCGACGGATCCAGAACCACTGCGCCCACGGGCACGTCACCGTTGCCGAGCGCCTCCCGGGCGACAGCGAGCGCGGCCTGCATCGCCGAGAAGTCACTGTGCGGCCCGTGGGGTGGCTTCACGCCCGAACGGCCTCGAACGCCTCGACACAGCCGGCCCGTTCGCAGACCGCGAGCAGCACGTCGACCGGCAGGTTCCCCTCACGGACGCAGAGCTCCATGAGTTCTGTCGCGGACATGCCCAGGTCCTCGAGGAGCGCGGCGTCGCCGAACGGCGCGCTGTCATGGCGGACGGGCGTACCGCCGAGCAGATCGTCGTCCAGCTCGTCCTCCTCGATCTCCTCGAGCCCGTCGGCGACCAGTGCCGCCAGCGGGTAGGCGTCGGCCGCGTGCCCGTCGGAGAGGAACACCCGCACGTCGTCGCCGTCGACGCGCGCCAGCACGGCGTACTCGTCGTCCTGCTCGACCACGAGCAGTCGTACCTCACCCGGGACGTCGCGGGCCACGTCGGCGATGTCGTCGACGCTCTCACAGCCGTCCAGGTCGACCTCCGTCGCGTGCCACCAGCGGCCAGCGCGGGCCAGCACGGCAGCGAAGTAGCTCATCCCGTCCTCGCTTAACTGCGCCAACAGTGGCGAGCGTTTCCTATACCCTGGCCGATTCGGTGGCCTGCGCGTACGGCTCGGCAAGCCCTATGCGTTCGATGATGGTCTCCAACATCTCGTCGGGGTAGGCGTCGAGGTCGTCGAGGACCTGCTCCATCTCGTCCTCGGGGAGGCCGAGGTCCGCGAAGAGATCGAGGTCGCCGATCGGCCACACCTCGTCGAGCTCGTCGTCGTCGGGGGGGTCCTCGCCGAGGCGGTCGAGCACCTGGGCGGCGAGCGGGTACTCGACGGAGGCGGTGAGGTCCGACAGCAGCAGCGAGATGTGCGCGCCCTCCAGCCGGGCGATCAGGAAGAACTCGTCCTCGACACTGGCCACCACGAACGGCCCGCCCTCCGGTGGCTGCGAGCGCAGCGCCGAGAGCAGCACGCCGAGATCGCCGCGCACGGCGGGCGGCAGCGGTTCGCACCGCCACTGCCCCGCGTCGCGGAACCCCGCGATCGCGAATCCGCCTTTGGTCATGACCTCACCGTCCTGCGAGCAACCGTCGAACCGGTCTCGATCCTGACACGCCATGCGGGATGGTCACTACCCCCGAATGAGCGAGCGATACCGTCGCGGCCATGAGCATCCCACTCGGCGCGACGACGGTATGACCGCTTCGTTCGGACGGGTGGCCGTCCTCGGGCTCGGCCTGATCGGCGGCTCCCTGCTCCGCGCCGTCCGCCAGACCGGCCTGGATGTGATCGGCTACGACGTCGACACCCCGACGGCGGCCGCGGCGAGCGCCTCCGGGTTCCCGGTCACGGCCAGCGACGCCAGCGCGGTGCACGGCGCCGACCTGGTGATCCTCGCGATGCCCCTGCCGGAAGTGCCGGACGCGCTGCGGTCCCTGGCGCCGCACCTGGCTGCGGGAGCGGTGCTAACCGATGTCGGCACGCTCAAGGCGCCGGTGCTGGACGCGGTGCGCGAGATCATCCCAGCAGCCCGGTTCGTCGGCGGCCACCCGCTCGCCGGCACGGAGAACAGCGGCTGGGCCGCCGCCGACCCGCTGCTGTTCCGGGACGCGCCGTGGGCGCTCACCCTCGAACACGACACCGACCTGGACGCCTGGCTGGGCCTGGCCGAACTCACCTGCGACCTGGGCGCCAAGCCGGTGCCGGCCACCGCCGCGGACCAGGACGCCGCCGTCGCCCGCGTCATCGGCCTGCCGCACGTGCTCGCCGAGGTGCTGGCGCTCACCGGCCTCACCGGCGGACCGCTCGGCCTCAGCCTCGCCGCCGGCTCGTACACGTCCGGAGCCCGGGTCGCCCGCACCCGCCCCGACCTGGTGGCCACCTGGTGCGACGCCAACCCCTCCCTCGTCCCCGCTCTCGACGACGTGATCGGCCGGCTGGGCGACACCCGTGACAAGCTCGCCGCGTCGGGCTCGATCCTCGAGCTGGCCGTCGCTGGCCACGACGCGCTCGCCGACTGGGAACACCGGCACTTCGAGCCGGTGGAGCTCCCCGCCGACCCGGGCGCGCTGCGCGTGCACGGCCGCAACGGGGGCTGGGTCACCGCGGTGCTGCGCGACGACGACGGCGTGCGGCTGCTCGGCATGCGGCCACTGCCATGACCACCCCACAAAAGCGCTTCGCTGACGCTCCACGTTTTCGCGGGGAGCCCGGATGAAGACGGGTGCCCCGCTCGTCGAGGTCGTCCGGTCGGGGTTCGTCGAGAGCCTGCACAGCGGTCACCTGATCGTGCTGGACCCGGCGGGCGACGCCGTCCTCGAGCTCGGCGACCCGCAGCAGCCGATCTTCCCCCGCTCGTCCAACAAGCCGTTGCAGGCGGTCGGGATGTGCCGGCTCGGCCTGGACGTGGCGCGAGATGAGCTGGCGCTGGCCACCGGGTCACACTCCGGGGAACCGGTGCACGTCGAGGTGGCGCAGCGGATGCTCCAGCGCGCCGGCCTCACCGAGGACGACCTGGGCTGCCCGCCGGACTGGCCCATCGGCGAGGCAGCCAGTGAGGTCTGGATCGCCGGCGGCGGCGCAAGGACCCGCCTGCGGATGAACTGCTCCGGCAAGCACGCGGCGATGCTGCTGACTTGCCGTGCCAACGGATGGCCGCTGGAGAGCTACCTCTCACCCGACCATACGCTGCAGGTGGCCCTGCGCGACACCGTCGCCGACCTGGCCGGGCAGCCGGTCGCGGCAACCGGGGTGGACGGCTGCGGCGCGGCGGTCTTCGCGATCAGCGTGCGCGCCCTGGCCCGCGCGTTCGCACGACTGGCCACCGCCGCGGGCGGTCCCGAGCGGGCGGTCGCCGACGCCATGCGCAGCGAGCCGCACCTGGTCGGCGGCACCGGGCGCTCCGTGACCCGGCTGATGGCGGGCATCCGCGGACTGATCGCCAAGGACGGCGCGGAGGGCGTCTACGCGGCGGCGCTGCCGGACGGTACGGCCGTCGCAGTGAAAGTCGACGACGGCGCCCAGCGGGCGGCCGAGCGTGCCGTCGTCGCGGCGCTGCGGCAGTTCGGCGGCCACGCCGACGTGCTCGACGAACTGGCCGAGGCGCCTCTGACAGGCGGCGGGCGACCTGTCGGCTCGATCCGGGTAATCGGAGCGCTACCGTTTGCGCCATGAGCGCGGATACGGCAAGCGCGCCGACCAGCGCCGCGGTCCCCACGAAGGTCGCCTCGCGCGCCGCCGCGATCGACGCCAGTATCGACATCCCGGAGCGGATCGGCTACCGGATCAAGCGGGCGCTGCTCGGCCGCCCTTTGGTGTCCGCCGAGCTGCACGGCGAGAAGCTGTCGAAGAAGGCGGCGCTGGGCGTGCTCTCCAGCGACTGCATCTCCTCCTCGGCGTACGGCACCGAGGAAATGCTGGTCGCGCTGGTCGGGGTGTTCGGCCTGTCCGCATTCCACATCCTGATGCCGATGACCGCGGTCGTGATCGGCGTGCTGATCCTGATGACCCTCTCCTACCGAGAGGTCGTCATGGTCTACACGAGGATCGGCGGCTCGTACGTGGTGGCGCGGGAGAATCTCGGTCCGCGGATTGCGCAGATCGCCGCGGTAGCGCTGATGATCGACTACATCGTGACCGTCGCGGTGCAGTCGGCCGCGGGCACGGCGGCGATCACATCGGCGGTGTCGGGGCTGCGCGGCTACAGCCTGGAGATCACCATCGCGGTGGTGCTGATCCTGTGCTTCGGCAACCTGCGCGGCATCCGGGAGGCCGGCAAGGCGTTCGCCTTTCCGACGTACTTCTTCTTCTTCTCCATGGCCGCGGTGATCGTCGTCGGGGTGGTTCGCGAGATCGCCGGCGACCTGCCGCACTACGCGACGAATGTCGCCGGGCAATTCGCCGTCGAGAACAAGGGGCATGCGATCTTCTCCGGTATCGCGATCTTCTACCTGCTCAAGGCGTTCGCCAATGGTGGTTCCTCGCTGACCGGTCTGGAGGCCATCTCCGACGGGGTGAGCGCGTTCAAGGACCCGACCGGCCCGAACGCCCGCAAGACGCTGTCCTACATGAGCCTGATGCTCGGCTTCCTCGTCGTCGGTGTGTCCTACCTGGCGATGGAGACGCACGCGACGCCGTACACCAGCGGCTCCCCCACGGTGATCAGCCAGGTGGCGAAGGCAGCGTTCGGCACGCAGTGGTTCGGGCACGTCGGGTTCGTGATCGTGCAGATCGCTACCGCGCTCATCCTCTTCACCGGCGCGAATACCCCGTTCACCGGCTTCCCGTTCCTGACCAGCTTCGTCGCCGGCGACTCCTTCCTGCCCCGGCAACTGACCCGGCGCGGGCACCGGCTGGCATTCAGCAACGGCATCATCGTGCTCACCGTGCTCGCCCTGGCCCTGCTCATCGCCGTCGGCGCCAACGTCGACCGGCTGGTTCCGTTCTACGCAATCGGCGTGTTCACCGGGTTCACCATGGCCGGCTGGGGCATGGCCCGTTACCACTCCAAGCATCGCAAGGGCCACTGGCGGCACCGGTTGGCGATCAACCTCGCAGGCGGCACGGTGTCGGCCTGCGTGGTGCTGATCTTCGCGGTGGTGAAGTTCACCGAGGGCGCGTGGCTGGTGGTGATCCTCTTCCCGATCGGCTGGTTCGGGCTGATCCGGCTCAACAGGCAGTACCGCGACGAGGCCCGCTCGCTTGACCTGGTCACCTGGGTCCGCCAGGACCAGGCCGAGGCCCCGCACTACCCCCGCCACGTCGTCCTGGTGCTGATCGACCGGCTCGACCTGGCGGTGCTGCGCGGCCTGCGCTACGCCGGCAGCGTGCGCCCGACCGAGATCCGCGCCGTGCACCTGATGATCGACAACGAGGTGGCAGCCGAGCTGCAGCGCGCCTGGATCGAGCGCGGTCTCGGCGACCGTTTCCCGCTCGAGATCGTGGAATGCCCCGACCGCCGCCTGGTCCGCGCGGCCGCCGAGCTCGCCCTGGGCACGGTGGTCACCGACCGCGCCGAGGTCACCGTGCTGCTTCCCCGCCGCACCTTCCCCCGGGTGTGGAACCGGCTGCTGCACGACCGCACTGCCGACCGCATCGCCGCCGCCGTCGGGCGCATCCCGCACGTGTCCGCGACGATCGTCCCGTTCGACACCACGCTGCCGCACGAAGCGGTCACGCGCATCGAGGCCCGCCAGCAACAGGTCGCCCAGGAGCCTGCGCTGCCGCCGACGACGGTCCACACCGGACAGGACGACGACGAGGCGGGCGTCGCGGCCCATCATCCGGCGACGACCGGCGTCACGTCGATCGGCCAGGTCTCCTGGAAGCAGCGGGTTATCGTCGAAGGCCGAGTCAAGATCGTCCAGTCGGGCACGACTGCCGGGCGTTCACTCGAGGCTCAGATCTATGACGACACCGGCGGGATGCGGCTGCTCTTCTTCGGCCGTACCCGTATTCCGGGCATCGTTCCCGGTGCGGTCATTCGCGCTACCGGCACCGTCGGCGAGTACAAGGGACACCTGGCGCTGGCCAACCCCCGCTACGAGCTGCTCACCTCGCGGCAGGCACACGAGCCCACGCCCGCCGGCTGAGCCGGCTCAACGGACGGCGGCGAGCTGTTGGCCGGGCCTACCTCCCCGCGTGCGACCAGCGGTTCGGAGGAAACCGTGAGCCCGCGCTTTGGAGGGCCCGGCGCTCGTCCCTTATGCTGGGCGGGTCCTCAACCGGGGCTAGCATGAAGCGGCTCGCCGCCCTCATCGTCTAGAGGCCCAGGACGCCGCCCTTTCAAGGCGGTAGCACGGGTTCGAATCCCGTTGGGGGCACGCCGGCGCCCGCTAGGGCAAAGGCCCCGTAGCTCAGCTGGTTAGAGCGCCGCCCTGTCACGGCGGAGGTCGCCGGTTCAAGTCCGGTCGGGGTCGCGGGACGGAGGGCGGCTCACCTGCGCGGCGAGCCGCCCTCCGCGTCTCTACAGCGTGATGCTGTTGGTTGCAGTCGCGGTCGGCATGCTCTGCGACGCGGTCCCGGTCGAGAACACGTACTGGCCGCTCTCGACGGTCATCGGCCCGGACGAGTCCACGTCACCGGGCACCACCGCGAGCGCGTTCCACGGCACCGTGACGCTCACGGTCGCCGACTGGCCGGCCCCGAGGTGCACCCGGGTGAAGCCCACGAGCCGCTTGGCCGGCACCAGCACCGCGCTGATCGGCTGCGAGACGAACACCGGCACCACCAGGTCACCGGCCATGCTGCCGGTGTTGGCAACGCTGACCCGCACCCGAAGCCCGCCGTTCGCATGCGACACGGCCGAGACGGTGGAGGTGTAGGTCGTGTACGACAGCCCGAACCCGAACGGATAGGCCGGGTTGTAGACCGGGCCAGTGCCGTTGTAGGTGGTCGGCATCGTCTCGACCCGGTAGGTGTTGGGCTGGTCGTTCGACAGCGACGGCCACGAGACGGGCAGCCGCCCGGACGGGTTCACCTTGCCGTAGAGCACATCGGCCACGCCGTCGCCGCCCTCGGTGCCCGGCCGCCAGGCCATCAGCAGCCCGTCGGCTGCGTTCGCGGCGCCCAGCGCGTCCGGCCGGTCGTCGATCAGCACCACGACCACCGGTTTGCCGGTGGCCTTCAGCGCGGTAACCAGTGCCTGCTGGTCGGCAGGCAGCGTCGGGTCATGCTGGTCGTTGGGCCCCTCAGCGCCGGGACCGCGGCCGAGCACCACGACCGCGGCGTTCGCCGAGGCCATGTCGCTGACCGCGTCGGCCTGCGTCGCCGCATAGGTGACGTTCGCGCCGCCGGCGTTCTGCAGGCCCTTGAGCACGGTGACCGCCTTCTCCGGGCTGCCGTTCGGCACGCCCTGCCAGCCGACGCTCCAGCCGCCCAGCGTGTCGGCGATCGAGTCCGCGGTCGGCCCGGTGACGACGAGCTTCGCCGACGGGGCGAACGGCAGCACGCTGTTCTGGTTGCGCAGCAGCACCGTCGACTCGGCCGCTGCCTGCCGGGCCAGTGGCAGATCAGCCTGCAGGATCCGGTTCGCCGTCGCCGCGTTCACGTACGGGTGGTCGAACAGGCCGAGCTTGAACTTCAGCAGCAGGATCCGCTCGGCGGCCTGGGCGACGCGCTTCTTGCTCACCAGGTGGTCGCGCACGGCGGCCAGCAGGTTGGTCACGAACGAGTCGGCGTTGTAGGGCTCCATCGTCTCGTCGATGCCGGCGTTCACCGCGTCCGCGATCGCGTGCTCGTAGTCGGGCGCGATGTGGTATGCCGTCGCGAGCGCGGCCACATCGCCCCAGTCGCTGATCACCACGCCGTCGAAGTGCAGCTGGTTGCGCAGCACGTCGGTGAGCAGGTAGTGCGATGCCGTCGCCGGGATGCCGTTCACCGAACCGGAGTTGACCATGACCGACATCGCGCCGGCCTGCACCGCCGCGGCGTAGGAGGGCAGCTGGTCCTCCTGGAAGGTGCGCAGCGACATGTCGGTGGGGGTGCGGTCGAGCCCGCTCTCCGCCGCGCCGTAGCCGGCGAAGTGCTTGACGGTCGCGGTGACGATGCCGGTGCTCTGCAGCCCGTTGACGGCCGCGGCGGCCATCGTGCCGTCGAGGATCGCGTCCTCACCGAAGGACTCGTAGTAGCGGCCCCACCGGGAGTTGGTGTCGACGTCGGCCACCGGCGCGAACGCCCAGCGGACGTTGGTGGCGGCCGCAGCCTTGCTCGCCGAGGTCTGCACCTGCTTCACCAGCTTCGGGTCGAACGACGACCCGAGGCCGATCTGATGGGGGAACAGTGTGGTGTTGAGGATGTCGTTGTGGCCGTGCACCACGTCGGCGCCGTAGATGATCGGGATGTGCAGCCGGGTGTTGTCGATCGAGTACTTCTCCAGCGCGTTGATCTGCTGGGCCCACGTCTGCGGGGTGTTCGGGTAGTAGCCCTCGCCCGGCACGTCGCCGCCGCCGGAGAGGATGGAGCCGGCCCCGTCGACCGCCAGCACCTGATGCTCGCAGGCGACGTTGATGGGACCAGGCGTGTAGCCACCGCAGTCCCCGTAGAGCTTGCCGACCTGGATCTGCACCATCTGACCGACCTGCTCCTGCAAGGTCATCCGGCCGACCAGGTCCTGAGCCCGGGCTTGGGGTGTGGCGTGGGCGTTGAGGTAGAGCGGGCCGGCGGCGTCGGCGCTCTCGGCGCTGACGAGTACTCCGCCGGCAACCACCACGACCGCCACGGCGGCGGTGATCGCGCGCCTGCGGTGGCGCTTCGGGACGAGGAGCATACGGCCTCCGATCGGGCTCGGCCGGCGCCCGGATGACGCCGGACTGACTCCCCCGTGCGCTTTGTGAAGTTGCTCCGATCCGATTTGTTTGTCAAGACAGCAAATCCCGGGATTGCTGGCAGAGAGCGATCCCACGGCCTCGTCCGCCTCCCGCGCCCGGCCGCCGGCCTACCATCGCCCGCGATGACGCCCACGCTGCTCGTCGCCGCGCACGGCACCCGGTCGGTGTCCGGCGCGGCGTCCCTTCGCGCGCTCGCCGATCTGGTGCGGCGGCAGCGGCCTGGGCTTCCTGTCAAGCTCTGTTTCCTGGACGTGGTCTCGCCCAGCCTGGCGTGGGTGCTGTCGTCCGTTGACGGGCCGGCCGTGGTCGTCCCGGCATTGCTCTCGACCGGATACCACGTCGTGGACGACATCCCGGCCCGTGCCGCCGGTCGGGCGGAGGTCTTCGTTGCGGAGCGCCTGGGCCCGCATCCGCTGCTCAGCGAGGCGTTGGCCGATCGGCTGGCCGAGGCGGGGTGGGTAGGCGACGGGCCGGTTGCCTTGGTCGGCTCGGGGTCCCGTCATCCGGGCGCCCGCGACGACCTCGCGGCCGCCGCCGTCGATCTGTCCGGCGCCCTGGGTCGGCGGGTCTACTCGCTGACAGTCGCCGACGAGCTGCCGGCCGACGTCACCGCGGCCGCTTCGTACCTGCTCGCCGACGGCTACTTCGCCGACCAGGTGCGCTCGCGTGCCACCGCCTCAGGTGTGGCTATCAGTGCGCCCATCGGCGCACACCCGGCCGTGGCGGCGCTCATTCTCGCTCGTTACGACGACGCTCTCGCCGGTCCGGTGGTCCGGTAGACTCGCGCGGGTTCCACAGCGACGCCCTCGGGCACGGCCAGGTAGCTCAGCTGGTACGAGCGTCCGCCTGAAAAGCGGAAGGTCGGCGGTTCGACCCCGCCCCTGGCCACCTTCTACCCCCCGCAATTGCTGGGCTGTAGGCCTCTAACCCCAGAGGGGTATCTGATTCGTGGTAGCCACGTGGTAGCCACCGGTCAACGTTCCTCGGATGATTTTGGCCCTTGTCCGATACCCCACAGCGTCCGTCCCATGCGCTCGGCGGCGTCCCGGCGGAGATCGTCGACGACATGCTGGTAGCGCTGCAGCAGTGCGATCGACGACCAGCCCATCAGTGCCATCACCGTGCGGGAGTCGACGCCCATCACCAGCAGGAGCGTCGCGGCGGTGTGCCTGGCGTCGTGCAGGCGAGCGCGGCGAACGCCGGCGCGGTCGAGTAGCTGCAGCCACTCGGCGTAGTCCTTGCGCGGGTCAATGGGTGCGCCCACCTCGGTCGCGAACATCCAGCGGCCGCCGCGCCACATGGAGCCGGCAATAGCCTGTTCGGTCAGCTGCGCTTCGCGGTGCTCGCGCAGTTCCTGCACTAGTTGTACCGGTAGCGCGATCATGCGCCGCCCTGCCTTCGACTTGGGTTCGGCGATCACCAGCCCGCCGTCACGCCGCTGCGGGCAGTCCGCTCCTCGATTGGGCTTGCCGCTGCGGGGATGGACGCATTCGCTTGGCTTGACGCAGCCGTGTTGCCAGGTCAGACGTTGGAGTTGGCGGCGGATTCGCAGCGTGCCGTCGTCGAGATCCACGTCCGGCCACTGCAGACCCAGTGCCTCGCCTTGCCGCAGCCCCAGTGCGAGCCCGACGGCCCAGCGAGCCGCGTTTCTCCGCTGGCGGGCGGCCACCAGAATGCGCTTGGCCTCGGAGACCGTGAGTGGCTCGACCTCCTCCACATCATGTGTCGGCGTGTGCGCCAGCTTCGCGGGATTGCGTGCAAGTCGCCCGCGGCTTACGGCCGTGTTGAGTGCCGCCGACAGCGTGCGGCGCAAGTGTGCAACGGTCCCAGGCGAACATGTAGGACGGGTAAGCACGCTTGCGTACAAGCGCTCTATGGCCTCCGGAGTGAGCCTTGTGAGCTTGACGCGCCCGACGCCGGAGGCCATGACGTATCCGCGATCCACCTGGTAGCCGACGATCGTCTTCGGTCGAACGGTGACCCGCCTGCTATCGATCCAGTAGTCGAGCCAGTCGATGAGCGTGATGTCGCTGCCAGCAGCCGTGTAGCCCCCGTCGCGGTCATACTCCAATCGCTTGATCTTGCGGGCCACCTCAGCTTTCGTTTGTCCACGCACGTGCTTGCGTACCCGCGTGCCGGTAGTCGGGTCGATACCGAAACTGACCCAGCCCTCCCATCCCTCACCACGCCGGCGACGGTGAATCGAGGAGCGGCCGTCCGCGGCCTTGCTCACGACGCCGCGCCTCGGACAGTCGCTATGTAGGCGTCAAGATCGGCGCGGAAGATGCGACGTGCCCCACCCAGCTTTACCGAATGGATCTGGCCGCGGCGCAGCATCTCGGCAACCGTCGATCGAGATAGGCCGAGCGTCTGCGCAACCTGCTCCATGGTGTATGCGTCCGGTACGAGTGCAGGTTGCCGGCCTGATGCGATCGCCGCTTCCGCGGCAGCCAGCGCAGCACGGGCCTCGGCAAGCTCGCGCTCGACGGCGGTGAGTTGCGCGGCGACGGCATGAACCGCGTCGACGGGATCGACGTTGACAGGCGCCGGATTGCGCATCGGAACCAGACGTGACGGTTGTTGGTCTGCCCGGTCCGGCCGCTCTGCGCCCGCCGGACAGCTCTGGCTCACCGGATCATCACCGCTTCCCGTACCGGCGACGCGGCCGCCAGCCGCGGTTCGTCTCGAAAGCAGTGCCGCCTGGCGGCATCGAGGATCTGTCGGGTGCGGACGGCGGTGTCCAGGCCGTCGATGAGCGTGGCGAGGGTGGCGCCTGCTTCGTGGGCGAAGCGTTCGACCGCGGCGGGGTCGGGTAGATGGGCGGCGTAGCGGCCGAGCCGGTCGATCACTTGGTGCGCGAGCATGACGGTTTCAACGTTGGAGTCGCGGGCGCGGGCAGCGTCCATGAGCTGGCTGAGCTGGTGGCGGGCGAGTAGCCCGCCGGCCGGGCGGGGTCGCATGTGGTCGTGGTCGTTGAGGCAGCCGGGGCGGGTGAAGGCGAGTAGTCCGGTGTCGCCGTGCTGGGCGAGCCAGCTGGCGGGGTCGTGCCGGTCGGGGAGGGTGACGGTGAGGACTTCACGGTGGTAGACGCGCATCGCGCGGTCGACCCAGGCGGCGGTGGCCTGTTGGCCGGTGGGGTCGCCGTCGCCGCAGAGCACGACCGGGCGCGGGTGTAGCCCGAAGACGGTAGGGGCGACCCGGTCGGTGAGCGAGAGCCCGGATTGGGTGAGCGGGGCGTAGTGGTGGCTGGCGCCGGCGCGGGCGGCGGCCGCGGCGATGGCCAGTGCGTCGAGGGTGCCTTCGCAGACGATCACGGTGGCCTGCGGGGCCAGCCGCGGGGTGTGCGGCCGGTAGAGGATCGCGGACTTGTCGAAGATGGCGGTGCGCGGGTGGTTGAGGTATTTCGCCGCGGCGGCGCCGGTGATGTCCCGGCCGGTGACGCCGAGCACGAGCCCGCGGGTGTCGCGGAAGGGCAGCAGGACGCGGTGGTGGTAGCGGTCGCGCAACGGGAGGTCGGGGCGGCGCACGCCCCAGCCGGCGTCGATGATCGCCTCGTCGGTGAATCCCCAGCCGCGCAGGTGCTCGACCAGCCCGGTGCGGGATGCGGGGGTGTGCCCGGCCAGCGGCGCGCCGACCTCGGCTTCGAGGGCGGTGAGGTCGATGCCGCGCCCGGCGAGGTATTCGCGGGCCCGGTCGGCGACTTTCGGGAGGGTGAGGTAGTCCCAGGCGGCGGTGTTGACCTGCAGCACGCGCCGGGGCGGGGTGCGGTGCGGGTCGGGGCGTTCCGCCCATCCCATCACCGGCGACGTGTCGGTCGTCGGCTCGGTGCGGGTGATCGGGATCGGCCCGGGGCGGTCGAGGATCGCGGCCGCGTCGGCGAGGGTGGCCGCGCCGGTGACGTCCCTGACAAGGTTGAGCACGTCGCCGCCGCATTCGGCGCGGAAGGCCCACCACCGGCCGCGGTCGGGTTGGATGAGCACGCCTTGGCTGTCGTCGGGGCCGTGCGGCAGGCCGAGCGCGGCGGCACGGACGCGGTAGTCAGCGCGGCCGTCCCAGTACGGCGGCGGGTCGATGCCCATCCGGGCGAGCACGGCCACGATCGCGTGGTCGCGGCGGATCCGCCGCATGTCCGCGCCGCTGAGCCGCATGCCGGCCTCCCCGGATTCTGCCGTGTCGGGCTGTCATCCATAGGGGGTATGCCGGGGGGACGTGCCACTTCGGGCGTGATCAAGTGCGCTGCTGGCGGGTGTGCTGGACTTCGGTGATCCAGACGGCGAGATCCTGCGGCGGTGCCGGTGGTGCCGGGTTCGTCGGGTGGTGCGTGTGCCAGGTGGGGTCGCCGCCGCATCGCAGGTCGGCGATCCAGGCGCGCAGCCGGGTCTCGATCTCGTGGAAGGCGGTGTGCCAGCCGACCGCGGCGGTGGGGGCGGCGGTCGTGGCGTAGGAGGCGTGTTCGTGGTCGCGCAGCGCGGCGAGGGTCTCCACGAGGCCGTTGTGCCGGTACCAGCAGGCGGGCAGGCGGACCATCTCCGGGAAGCGGTGTTGCAGCTGGGTGACCCAGGCGTGCAGCGCGGGCCATTCGGTGCCCGCCTGGTCCGGGTCGAGGGAGGGCCAGTGCAGGGGCGGGTCGGTGGCCGCGGCGAGCGCGCCGAAGTCCTCGCCGGGGGCGAAGAGTTGGCTGAGCAGCCCGGCCGACTCCCTCGTCACCGCGTCCTGGCCGGGGTCGTCGGAGTCGGTCACGCGGTGGCCCGTCGGGTGCGGCGCAGGCCGGTGATGATCCCGTCGGTGGCGAGCGGGCGGCCGAGCCGGCGCCAGGCGGGGCTGGCGTCGAACAGGCGGTGCAGCGCCTCGTGATCGGGCGGGCAGAGCGGCACCAGGTCGGTGAACCGCTCGTTGCCGAGGCGGGTGTAGTTGCGGTGGTGCAGCTGCCCGCGGGTCAGCGTCCAAGCCCCGCCGCACACTTGGCAGGTCGGCTCGGCGCCGGTGCGGGCGACCCACTCGGCGTACCAGCGCCGCCGGGCGGTGGCCCAAGCCTGCGAGTCGAGGTAGGCGGCGTAGGCGCAGCGGTGCGCGAGCCGGGCCCGCGACCACGGCAGCCCGGGGCGGGGCCTACGCATACCGCCCGCCCCCGCCGCGCTGTGTGTTGGCAGCCCGGATGGCCTGTTCCAGTTCGGCGCGCGAGGTGGTCAGCTGGGCGGCGTCCGGGCGGGCGGTCCACGGGCTGAGGGTGAGCATGATCGGCGGGGCGGTGCGCAGCAGCAGCAGCCCGTGTCCGAAGGCGAGGGTGCGTAGCCGGGCCGGGTCGAGGATCGGTTTCTCTTCGACCGATTCGCTGTAGGAGCGGCCGGACTGCCCGCCGTAGTTGACCGCGGTGCGCCGCTCGGCGCGAGTGCCGATGAGCGCGGACAGGTCGCGCAGGTCTTCGGCGTTGCCGCCGCCGCCGAGGATGAGCTTGACGATCGCGGCGTCCCAGATCGCCGCGGCGTCCTCGCGGCCCCACCGGCCGCGCGCCTGGGCGAGGGATTGCAGCACCGCGATGGTGGTGATCCCGGACCCGCCGCCCTCGCTGATCAGCGCCGGCAGCGACGGCAGCGGGTAGTTCGCGGCCTCATCCAGGATCAGCGCCAGCGGTGGGTCGAGCCGGGCGCCCGGGGAGGCGGCGGCGAGCCGGCGGGCGGCCTCCACCACGTCTTCGACAAACGCGGCGACCAGCGGCGCGGTGGCGACGGCGCCGGTGGCGGTGCCGAGCAGATACACGGTGCCCCGCTCGCGCAGGAACCGGACCGGGTCGAACCCGTCCCGCTCGCTGGGGCTGACCGCGTCCAGCACGCGGGGGTCGGCGAGCGGGGCGAAGGTGTTGGCGACCATGGCCCACACCGAGTCCCGTTGGCGCGGGTCGGCGCTCAGGATGGCCTCCAGAGCACGGCCCCAGGCCGGGGCGGCGTGCGGGTGGGTTTTGAGGATCTCCGCGGCGTCGCGGGCCGCCGCCGGGGCCAGTGACCACTGATACAGCTCGACCGTGGCCCGAGTGTCGAGGGCGGCGGCGTGCAGCAGGCAGCGGACCGCGGTGAAGCACTGCTGCGCCCAGAAGGTGGCGTGCTCCACGCCGTCGGCGGGGTCGGCGCACAGCGCCTGGGCGCGGATAAGTGCGGTCTGCGGGTCTTCGCAGCCGCGGATCGGGGACCAGCGGGTGGCCGAGGGCAGGCCGGGGGCGAGCCGCTGCGGGTCGAAGACCGCGACCGGGCCGTGGCCGGCGCGGCCCTGCAGGGTGGTGGTGAGGTTGTCCGGGCGGGTGGAGGTGGTGACCACCGCGCCGGGGGCGTCCAGGATCGCCGGGATGACGGTGTGCAGGCCCTTGCCGGAGCGGGGCGGGCCGAGCACGATCACCGAGTCCTCCACCGACATCCAGCAGACCATCCCGCGGGCGACGCCGAGCCGGTAGCCCACCTCGGCCGCGGCCGGCTTCTGCAGGGACGGGCGCAGCGTGTCGGCCTTGCGCAGCAGCCCCTTGCGCCCCGCCACGGTCTTGGCCTCGCCGCGGCTGGCCAGCCCGGGCAGCCGGGTCGGGTCCTTCGACGGCCTGCCTGAATCCGCGCGCCACAACCGCCAACCGACAACAGCAAGCGTTGCGGCGGCGGCGAGGACCAGGGTGGTGATCGCCCAGTACACGGCCGGCGGGCCAACCGGAACGTGCCAGGCCCGCGACGGGTCGGCGGGGTGGGCGAACGCGGCGTACCCGGCGGTCAGCCGCCGCGGCGGCCAGCGGTACCCGCACACCGTCGCCGACAGCGCGCCGGCCAGCCACAGCAGCATCCCCACCCCGATGCCGCCGGCGAGCAGGCCGACCAGCAGGTTGGTCAGCGTCTCGCTTTGCGCGGACGTGTTCGTGTGGTTGCTCATCGGCTCACACCTCCGGCCCGCACCCGGCGAGATCAGCGAGCAGCGTGTGCGCCGCGGACAGCGACTCACCCGCCGCGGCGAGCCGGGTGCCGGCGTGCTGCAGGTGCGCGCGCAGCACGGCCGCGGCGTTGCGCGGGTCGGTGGCGTACGGCCCCGCGACCACCAGGACCCGACCGGCCGCGCTCTCGCGGTCGAGCCAGTCGCCGTGAATCATCGACGCGAGCGCGGCGATCACGGTGTACACGTCGGACGGCTCGGTGAGCTCACACTGGCTGGGGTAGGTGAGGTGGTTCAGCGACCGCACCGCCTGGTAGGCGGCCTCGGCGCGCCCGGGCACGCTGGTCGTCACGACGTCAGCTCCACGGACGTTGTGGGCCCCGAGCCGGGGCTTGTGCTTTCCGTGCGGTGTTGGCGGTCCAGCACGGTGAGCTGGTGCCAGGCCCGGTCCCGCTGCCCGCGCACGGTGGCCAGCTCCTGCTGCAACGCCCGACGTTGGGATGGCAGCGCGACGTGCCCGGAGCTGATCAGCCAGTCGGCCAGCTCGGCGCACAAGTCGCCGTCCGGGCGCTGGCACAGCTCGCCCACCTTCGCCCGCAGCTCCCCGGTCAGCCAGGCGGGGAAGGCGAACTGTTCGTCGGCGAAGACACGGTCCATGTGGAATCGCCTTTGCCTACAGGCCGATCGCCGGCGCCGGCGCGGCGACGACCGGCGAGGAAGTGACGTCCGCCGTGAGCTCGCGGGCGGGTGCGGGACGGCCGCCGTCGAGGTGCTCGGCCGGCGAGGCCGCGATCAGCGTCCGGGCCGCGGCCGCGACGCGCTGCGCGGTCGTCGCCATCACCGCGTCCGGGTCGTCGCCGGCCCAGGCGGCGACGTACGGGAACGAGTAGTCGTCGGTGTTCATGCCGTGCGCGTGGGCGACCACGAACGCCACCGACTCCGCTTCCACCTCCTGCTGCCCGCGCGGCAGCAGGGCACCGGCGGTGTCGCAGTGCGGGTCGTGCAGCAGGACGTGCGCCGCCTCGTGGAGGAGGCACCGGACCATGGCGGCGTCGTCCATGTCGGCGCGGACCTGGACGGTCTTCGCGGAGAAGGTCGTCATTCCGTTGGCGCCGTGCAGGTCGCTGGCGGCGGGAACGGTGCAGACGGTGAAACCGCGCGACTCGACGAGTCTCAGCACCGCCTCGCCGAGCCCGCGCGGCGCCTGCCCCGCGAGCAGCTGCGGCCGGGGCGCCTCGGGCAGGTCAGCCCCTTGGGTTTGCTCGGCCGAGAAGACCTTCTCTACCGTGAATCCGCGCAGGAAACTCGACCGAGCCTCCACCTCGCCGGCGTGCGGTTGTTCGTCGCGGCCGAGCCGGCGCACGTTCCCGTCCCGGTCGCTCGCTTCGCGGCGGGTGCCGCGCATCGGCGCGATGATCGCCATACCGGTCTGCCCGCGCTGCACCTGCCGGCCGAGCTGCTGCCAGCGCCGGTACGACGCGACATATGTCGGCAGCGGCGTCGGCACTTTCCCCTGCCCGTACAGCCGCTGATGCTGTATCGCGATGAGCAAGGAATTGTTCGGGCTGTAGGCGTGCAGCTGGGCCTGGAAGCCGAGGAACCGCTGCCAATCCTCCCCGGAGCGGATCTCCGCGACCGCCTCGGCGAGCAACTGCTGCGCGGCCTCGATCCGCTCCGCCCGCGCCGCCGCGATCTCCTCCCGCGTCAACACCGTCGTGGCCATTCCGTCTCCCGTGCGCGCCCTGGTGGTCTCACCCAGATGCGGCACTCCGGGGTCTCGTGCCACCCGCGGTTCGCGCGGAGTCACCGCTTCGCCGGAACGGCGGCGCCCGCGGGCAGCGCGACCATGCGGGCGTCGGTGTCGTAGAGCCGCTTTTCGCCGGCGGTGAGGGTGGTGCGGACCAAGTACGCCTGGTCTTTGATCTTCCACAGGGCTTCTCCCTGCTCGAGCAGCGGCAGTTGCGCGGTTTCCGCGGAGGTGAGCCCGATCGCGGCGGCGGTCCGCTCGGCTTCGCCGGCCTCTTGGGCGTAGATGATTTTGGTGGAGCAGTCGGCGAGCAGGCCGAGGGCGAGGTTGCGCGCCTCGCTGTTGGCGTCGCCGACCGCGTCCAGGTCCGACAGGCGGTGCACGATGGCCAGGTTCGCGATGCCCAGGGCGCGGGAGAGTTTCCACTGCGCCTGCATCCGGGCCAGCAACGCCGGGGCGCGCACGAGGCGCCAGGCTTCGTCGTAGACCACCCAGCGGGGGCCGGCGGCGGGGTCGGCGAGCGCGGCCTCCATCCATGCCGAGGCGCAGGTCATCACCAGCGCGATCAGCTGGTCCGAGCCGGAGATCCGCGATAGGTCCAGCGCCACCATCGGCAGGGTGGGGTCGAAGCGTTGGGTGGAGGGCCCGTCGAACAGCCCGGCCAGGTCGCCGGCGACAAGCCGGTTCAGCGCGTGCGCGACGGCCCGACCGTCCGCCGTCAACTGCGCGACCGTGGATCCGGCGACCGGGGCGGTGGGGCTGAACATCGCGTCCACGACGTGCGGCAGCGTCGGCGTGCTGTTCTCACGGACCGCGCAGTCCAGGGCGGCGAACAGCGCGGTGGCCTCGACCGGGTCCAGCGCCCGGCCGAGGGCGACCTCCACGAGCGCGCGCAGCAGCCCACGCCGCCGCGCGGTCACCACGCCGCGCCAATCGTCCTCGCCCAGCCCGGTGGGGCGCGGGCCGTCGTCGAGCGGGTTGAGCCGGGTCGCCAGCCCGCCGCCGAGCGCGATCGCCTGCCCACCGACGGTCTCGGCGATGTGCGCCCATTCGCCTTTCGGGTCGCCCGGCACGTACACCCGCCGCCCGAACGGGATCGAGCGCACGGTGAGGCATTTCGCGCAGGTGGACTTGCCCTTGCCGAGCACGCCGGCGATGAGCAGGTTCGGGTTGGTGAGCACTCGCTCGGCGTAGAGCACCCACGGGTCGAAACAGAACGCCGCGCCGCTGTAGGAGTCCGCGCCCAGGTAGACGCCCTTCTCCCCCAGCCCGGCCTCGGCCAGGAACGGGTACGCCCCGGCCAGCGCTTCGCTGGTCGCCCGGTGCGCCGGGACCTTGAACGGCCGGTACGCGCGCAGCGACTCCGGTCCCGGCTCCCCGGCCGCCGGCAGGTACGCCGCGGCGCGGCGCTCGGACCGTTCCAGCTGCCACCGGGCCCGGCGGCCCGCCGCCTCGGCCTGGCGGGCGGCGCGTTCGACGTCGCGGGCCCGGCGCCGTAGCGCCGCCCGGTCCGCCCGCCCAGCGCTGGCCGGTAGGAATCCGGCACCGGCCAGCCTGCGCCCGTCGGCCGCGGCCGGCGGCGGGCCGGCCCCGCCGGAGGTCGGGACCGCCGGCGCGTCGTCGTCCAGACCCGTCCGTGGTTGGCCGGCTTCACGGAGATCGCCTGCGTCGTCCGCGGCGACCGCCTCGGTGTCGTGACGGGTTTTGCGCAGGTTCACCAGGAGGGCCATGTCAGTGCACCGCCCGGCCGAGCGGCAGCGCGGCGACCAGGAACCCCTGCGCCTGCCGGCCGTAGAGGATCCGGGTTTCGAGCATGCAGCCGGTCGCGGCCCGCTGGGTCTGCGCCACCGCGGCGCGCAGCTGGTCCAGGGTGGGGGCGGTGACGGCGAGGAACCCGGAGTAGCGCAGGTCGGCGTGCCCGGCGATCAGCGCCCGTTCCCGGGCCAGCACGTCGGCGTACTCCTGATCGTCGGACTGGTCGATGATCCGCCCGGTCTTGGCCTTCTGCGCCCGGTCGGTGAGATAGTCCACCTTCTCCCGGCGGATCGCTCGCATCGCCTCCCCCGCGGCCAGCGGCCTCGCGATCAGCGACAGCGACCGGCGCACCCGCGGGGTGAAGATCAGCTGGTGCAGGAACGAGCAGGCCACCTCGGCGGTCGGCCAGTCGCTGATCCACAACACCGTGGTGTAGCCGGAGTCGTGGCGCAGATGGTCCCAATGCTCGTCCACCGCCGCCGGCCCCAGGCTGAGCGCGGCGCCGGGGTCGCCCGGCGCCAGCTGCAGGCCCGGGTCGTAGGCCTGCCGGATCGTCACCGCCAGCTCGGTCGCGGACAGCCAACCCTCCGATCGCAGCCCGGCGTTACGCAGCGCCCCGTCCAGGGTGCCCATGTCGGCGGCCAACACCACGGCGGCGCCGGCCAGCCCGCCGCCGGCCTCGCGCACCGCATGCGCCGCGCGTTTGAGGTCGAGGACCACGGTGAGCAGGCTGCGGTGCGTCGACGCCGTCGGGGCCGCGGTCGCGAGCAGCGTCTCGTACTGCGCGGCCGGCCAGGACTCGTCGCTGGTGCCGTGCTCGTGCCACCAGCCGACCACGCCGCGGCCCGGGTCCGGGATCACCGACTCCAGCACCTGCACCCCGGCGCAGGTGCCCGAGGCGGCGAGCCCGGCCAGCACCCGACCCCACCCGCCGACCCGGCGGCTCTGCTCGGAGCCGTCTAGTAACACGAACGCCGGATGCGACACCCGTACCACCGCGGCCAGGGTGTGTCGGTGCGGGTCGTGCACCAGCACCACCCCGCCGCCGGGCGCCTGCACGAACCGCAACGCGGCCGCGTCGCCGGGCAGCCCCATCGTCCCGGCCGGGCGCGGCGCGCTGGCCTTGACCCGGTAGCGGGTTTGCCCGGCCGCTTTCCGCGCCCGCCAGTGCAGCACCAGCGGGACGGACTCGATCAGTGGCGCGCCGTTCCAGCGCACGAACCCCGACCCGATCAGCCCGGCCCACAGCGGCGCGGTCACCGCCAGCCCCACCGCGCGGGCACTGAACAGCGCCACCGCGATCACCAACACTCCGCTGCCGACCGCGAGCACCACCGGCGTCGAGTACCCCAGCAGCAGCCCCTTGGTCTGCCGCCGGCCGAACCGCACCAGCGGCGGTCCAGCCGCCTGCGTCCGCGAATCCGTCACGATCTGTCTCCATTCGCGTGGGCTTCGGGTCCGGGTGGGCTGGTCTTCGGCGGCGGCGCGGCGGGTGGCCGCCCGGCCGGGGACGGCTGGACGGGTGCGGGGGTGGCGGTGTCCAGGTGCCGGCCAAGCGTGTTCGCCGCGCGGCTGGGCAGTTTCACCGCCTCGACCGCCCCGGCCGCGACCGGCCCCGCGGCGCCGGCACCGTCGGCCGGCGCGCTGGTTGGCCCACCGCCGCCCGCCGGCGCCGGGCCGGAGTTCGACCCGGAGTTCGGCCCGGAGGTCGGGCCGCTGCTCGGGCCGCCGCTCGATGGACCGGGCGTGCCGGGCCCGGGCGGCGGCTCCGGGCGGCCGGTGGCCGTGGGCTGCGGGTCGGGACCGGTGCCATTCGGCGACGACGCTGGCGGCGAGGACGTCGGTTGGGTGAGCCGGGACCGCAGCGAGGTCGCCTGCGCGTGCAGGCTGTTCGCCTTCTGCGGCGCCGCGATCAGCGCGGCGCCGCCGCTGCGCGCGGCGACGGCTTGGGCGTGCACGTGGTGGAACGCGTCGCCGGCGAAGTGCACCGTCTTGATCGCCAACCACGGGGCGAAGCCGGCCAGCAGCAGGGTCAGCGCGCCGATCGCCAGGTTCGTCACCTGATCCGTCGCGCCGCCGGTTTCGCCGGCGCCGTCGACCAGCGCCAGCCCGATCATGAAGATCAGCACCAGGATCAGCTTCGAACAGATCAACGCCACGGTCAGCTCGATCCAGCGGCGCACCCACCCGCGGGTGAGGTCGCTGGTCGCGCCGGAGAACGCGATCGGCGCGAACACCGCCGCGACGATGATGAGCATTTTGCGGATCATCAGCGCGGCCCAGATCACTACCACCGCGATCAGCAACACGATCGCGAACAGGAACAGCCCGGCGGAGTTCAGCGCGGACAGCGCCTGCAACGCGACCAGCTTGCGGCCGATGCCGGTCACGTTCTCCCCGGTCGCCGCCCGGACCACCCCGTCGCAGATGTCGTCGACGGCGGCGAGCAGCAGCTGGGTGGTGGTGATCGCGAACACCGCCCCGACGAACGCGATCAGCATGCCGCGCACTGCCCGGCCCAGCCCGCCGGCGTCTTGGCGCAACGCGGAGGCGATCACCTGGATCGCGAACATCGCCACCGCGATGATCCCGGCGATCACCCCGGTAATCGCCAGCAGGTTAGCGATCCCGTCGCCGGTGAGGTCGATCGCGGTCGCCGAGTCGATCTGCCGCCACAGCCAGGTCACCGCGGCGGCCGCGGCCTGGCCGAACGCCTGCGCGATCGAGTCGAACACTCCGCCGGCGACCGCCTTGCCGGCCGAGCCCAGCGCCCCGCCGATCGCCCCACCGACGCAGTCGCCCCACGAGGTCGGGTTCGCCGAACAGCTCACAGCACGACCTCCCTCACCACGTAGTGCTGGGTCATCGCCGCACCGAACACCCGCCCGTGATGCGCCGAGGTGCCGACCACCACCTCGAAGGCCACCGACTGGCTCGAGGTGATCGGCCGGTCACCGAAGACGGCGTGCAGCGTGACCGTGGCGCTGAACAACCGGTCCAGTGTCAGCGGGTCGATGAACGTGGTGCCCGCCGGCGGGAAGCCCGGCACCTCCGCCACTTTCACGTTCGAGACGACGGTGTAGGCGTCCTGCCCGGCCAGCCCGGCCCAGTCGCTCGCGTTGGGCACGAGCGTCTCGCCGGTGTCATCCCAGGCCGGGCTGGTCAGCGAGACCAGCAGCGCCTTCCCTCGATCCGCCGGGCTCAGCGGCACCTGCACGATCGACAGCGGCGCCGACTCCGACACCACCCACGCCAGCAACTGATCGCGGGTCGCGTGCCGGTAGTCGCGGCTGAGCAGCTCGGTGCCGAACGCGGCCACGAACAGATCCGGCTGCCCGCGGTCCGCGGCGGGGATCGGCGGGAACGCCCGCGAGGTGCCGGCCGGCACCGCCGGGACCGCGTCCCACGGGCCGTGGTCATACCCCGGCACTGCGGGTGAGCCGGCGGCCGCCGGGCCGGATAGCGGGGTCGAAGCGGAGGGAGCAGCGGCCGCCCGGTGCCGACCCCCAGCACCCGACATTGCGGCGAGGACCACCGCCACTGCGAGGAGCCCGGCTACCATCCCGGCCGCGGCCACCAGCACCCGGCGGCGGTAGGCCCACAGGTCACGCCACACCGCTACCCCCTCCCGTCCAGGCCGACCCCGGCGGGGCGTCACAGCTGCGGCCCGACGTTCGTGAAGAAGGTCACCAGCGAATCCGCCCCGCCGATCAACACCGCGGCCGCCAACGCCACCAGCACCCCCGACTTGCCGCGGTTGGCCCACTGCGGATTCGCCACATGCCCGGCGACCGCCCACACGATCGCCGAGATCGCGATCCCCGCGACCGCCGCGATCACTCCGAAGGTCAGCAGGGCGCCGACCATCCGCTCCGCTGCGGCCACCCCAGGCAGCCCAGTGTTGTTGCGTGGGATGTTCACCGGATCGGCCAGCACCACACCGTTCAGAACCTTGAGCACCAGTAGCTCCCAGGGGTCAGGGCCCCAACCACAGGGCCGTCACCCCTGCGCGGCACTCCGGGGTCCCATGCCACCCCTCGCGGGGGCGACGCGCCAGCCACATCCGCCGGCACCCGCCCGAGAGCGCGGCACCGACTAACAACCGAGCCTTCTCGCCGCAGGCCGTCAGCGCCTGTCCGCCCGTGAACATCCGCGCAGTCGACAGGCCGAAGCCGATGGCCGAAGAGATGGCTGCCACCCAAGCGCATCAGCGAGGCTGTCGCAAAATGCAGCGAAAGATCGTTTGGGCCACAACATCTGGGATCGGCTCGCGTCGCGGGCGCGAGATCTTGTGATCGCGGGAAGGTGCCAGCAGATTCTGCGACAGGCTCCAGCATGCCCTGTCAGTCGCCGCTCCCAGTGGCGCAGCGGCGACGCAGGCCTCTGCAACGATGGTGTTTAGCGGAGAAGAAGAGTTGGGGCTGCTGATCACCGGGAACGACGCCGTCTACTTCACCCGGGCGGGCTTGGAAGCTCGACGCAGATCCTGACGCCTTGTCCGTGCGACGTTGGGCGACCTCGAGATCGCCTGACGGGTGCCTGTGCAGCGCCTCCGCAGGGCGGCCGACTCGGCCACCGGCCGCACGGCGCTACATGAGGTGCGACACGCGGAGCGCGACGATTCTCAAGCACATAGGGTAAGCAGACAGCTACGCTGATCTTCCCGCAGAACGGTTTTCACATGCCCCGCGACGACGTTGACGCCCTGTTCTTCTACGACCAGGCCCCACCTCAGGGGTTTGTGCCCATGTTGTCCCCGGACGAGATGTGCCGTGTCTTCGACGTCACCGCAGCGCAACCGCTTGGCCGCGGCAGCTTCGGCGAGACATGGCGCCTGTCCGGCGGCGCAGCCGCCGCGAACAGCGACATCGCCGCAAAGGTCATCATTCGCCAGGACTATCCGGCCAACAGGCTTGCGCGGGAAGTAGAAGGCCTCCAGCGCACAATGTCAGCGAACGTCGTGCGGCTTATTGAGACACGCCAGGTGTGCCTGGGTATCGGAAGACGGGCCGTGCTGCTGTGCGAGTTCGTTGCAGGCGGTGACGTCGGGTCCGCAATAGCCGCGGGATGCCGGCCCACTTATCAGCAAGTACACGAGTTCGCCGTCGGCGTACTCACCGGCGTCGCCGCAATGCACCTCACGGGGACCGTGCACCGGGACGTCAAACCCGAGAATATCGCCTTGCGTGACGGAGACTGGGCACAGCCGGTGCTGCTCGACCTCGGCCTGGCGAAGATGCTCGACGCCGATACCCTGACCGCCTACCCGTCGCTGCTCGGGACGCTGCCGTTTATGGCGCCCGAGCAGATCCGGCTCGAAGAGGCCCGCAAGGGCGCCGACGTGTGGGCGGTCGGCGTCGTCCTCCATCTGCTGCTATCGGGAACGCACCCGTTCTTCGGTCCAAAGAGCGAGGGTGTGTACCGACAGGCGGCGCTCGCTCGGGTCACCGCCGGAGCCCCCGACCTGCCAGTCGATGTGCCAGAGCCGCTGCGCTTCGTGGCGCAGCGCCTGCTGAAGGCAGCGCCATACGAGCGCGGCAGTGCAGCCCGTGCCCTCGGCGACTTGACCAGCAGCAACAGACCTGCGCGAGGAAGACGATGACTGACGGTGATGGCCTCAATGAGGTGGAATTCGACGACGACCTCGATGAGGACGAGACCGACGAAGAGGTGGACGAGGAGGCACTCAGGCAGGCCGGCCAGGCGGCGGGCACCTTCTCCGACGACCCGGACATCGATTCCCCGGCACCCGCGGGCGGATCGCAGGCGCCAGATCTGACCGACGGGCCAACTCCCGAGCCCGCTGCGCTCGATGAGGTGTTAGCCGGCAACGCGCCGATGCTGCTCATGCACAAGAGCCACCATCACGCGCCGTTCGTTCCGCTGGCGCTCGGTGTGGCACGCCGAGTCACACAGGGCCGCATCGGTTTGGGTACCGTGATTCGCCTGCCTCGCTGCAGCCCGACCAACGCGGCGACGTACCTGTCCTGGTGCACGCATGCTCAGCTTCGCTTGGCTGATCCGGAAATCTACGCCCTGCCGGGGACCGGCGCGCCCGGGAGTCCGGTGAGTGCACGGTACCAAGAGCACTACCCTTGGAGCGTCGGCATGCCGGACGCCAACGCCACCGCAACCGAGCGGCTTGAGTGGGTGCGCGGGGTGTTAGATGCCCAACATGCCGCCGGCGCAACAATTCTGTTGTCAGCCAGCGGCTGGGTTTCGGATCAGCAGGCGCAGGCGTCACTCAAGATGGCCATGGGCTGGGTGGCCGAGTCGCGGGCAGCGCTGGAAGCCGACGACCTGATGTTCGTAAACCTGACGCTTGCCGGCGGCTGGCTGGCCAACCCGGCATTGCGTGCGATGCTGCTCGACGAACTCGTTGAGTCGAGCGAGCCGCTGTGGTACGTGCGTGTGTACTGGCCCATCATCGAACCCCGGTTTGGCCAGTTGACCGACGCGGCGCTGCTCGACGGATATAAGGATCTGGCGCAGGTCGCGCGGCAGGAGGGCAAGGTTCTGGTGCTGCCCAATAGCGGCTTGACTGGGTGGGTCGCGACAGCCCTGGGCGCGTCAGGATTCTCGACGGGCATCGGATGGGCCGAGCAGGCATATGCGGCCCAGCGGATCTACGCCAATCGACCGAGCCAGCCGCGGCCGGAACGTATCCAGCGGTACTTCGATCGAACGGTGCTGCACCCGCTTACGTGGTTGGCCAGTGAAGCGATGACGGATGTCCCCGGCCATTTGGGCTGCACCTGCCGGTTCTGCGCCCAGATGCGCACTGAGAACGCATGGCACCCAGGGCAGGCCGGGGGTCACTACCTGGTGAGGGCAGCACGGTTGACGGCCGAGATCGCGACGAGCAACCGTCGTCGTGAGGCCCGGCAGCTGGTAGCGGACGCGCAGCAGTTTGTTGCCGGTGTCGGCAGCCAGCATTGGTTCACCGGCGCCTACAACCCGCAGCACCTGGCGGCGTGGGCCGCCAGACTGTAGCAGCGCAGCTACCCACCCAGGGCGAGGTCCCGGCCGAAAACGGTGAATGTATCCCAGGTATTTCGCCCGGCCAGGACGAGGGACCAGGCGCGTTCACCCATAAGGCTGTGCTCATCCACGTGCGGGAAACCGGCGACGGGCCGGGTGACGAGCCGGGCCGAGTCCGTGTCAGCGCTTACCGTTAGCACGCCGATGCCGGCCTCGGACAGCGCACCGGCCAGCTCAGTGAGCCTGGCGGAGGACGCGACATCAATCGCGATATAGGCCCGATCGGCGCACGACTGATGCCTCCGGGCCTGGACGATCGCGCCTCGCCAATCTCTCCGCTTGGCCTCCACGGTTACCAAGCTACGTACCAGCGAGCGGTAGCAGACCGCGGGAACGACAGGGGTCTGGTCGCCACGGCCCTCCAGTGGTGTGAGCCAGCCAGCCTCCGCGAGTGCCGGGACGACGGCGCGGCGCAGGTGCGCGGACGTGACCCGGGCCGCCTGGGCGACACCGGCGAGAGGCCTTGGGCCATCACCCGTTGCGAGGAGAACCCGCAACGCGGTGATGTCGATCACGGGACCGAGTCCTAGTCTGGCGCGGTTGCGGAGTCGCGCCGCATGAAACGCCACCCGCAGCACATCCGGAACACCAGCCACCGCAGGGACCTCGAACAGCACGTGAGCGTTCTGGGACCGATGCCCGGGCAAACCCGCGGCGAGATCTGCGGCAAGCGCGGCGATCGGGGCATGCATGTCGAACTCCCGCACGAAACGGGTGGGCGGCTTCCTGAGCAATTCGCGGGCACAATCTAGGGGTGCCGGGGCCGTCATCAGCACGCTCCCGAGAGTAGAGGGCTGAGGACGAGACCGTGAAAGCAACTCGCCAGCTGGTGATCTCGATGCAGTCGCGGCTCGTCGCAGTACTGTGAAGTGTCACCAATCCAGTGCAGTTAAAGTAGGTCACGGGCCAGAGCGGGCCTGACCAATGAAGTGATCTACGCGGTGAGTCGCCGAAGCAGCGCTACCGGATCGGCGACCGTCCAGAAGATCGTCTCATCGGCCGAGGTGGGCGCTACCAGGCAAACGGCCTCGGTGGCCAGTGCCGCGACGTACTCGGCGCCAGTGGTGATCTCGCGGCGAAGGCGACGGGCGGTGCCCTCAGCTTCTTGGGCGGCGACGAGCGTTCTGACGGCGTCGTCTTCGACTTCGTCGGTCCACCGGCACCGTCGGATGGTCGCCGAGCCGCCTTCGGCGATCTCGGCGTCGATCGCGCGCCAAGCTTCTGCCTCTTCGTCTTGCGCTGAGGTCGCCGATTCCCATGCCAGCTCGGCGGACGCGTGGGCCAGCATTGCGGTGGCCTCGGCGGTCACGGACTCGTCGCGGGCGACGACCAACAGCGCGGTGCCGACGTCCTCGACGGCGCGTTCCAGGTCGCACCAGAAGTAGTCGGCACGGTCACGCTCGGCAGCGGTGAGCGCCTCGTCGTCGTACTCGATCATCCGCGCGGCCAGGGCCGCGACCTGCGCGCTGCTACGGGTCTCGAGCATGGCGATCCAGTGGGTCCGGATCGGTTCGGGGACGCGGGTCGTGATGAGGCTGAGGCAGTCCCACATCCAGGCGAGGATGGCGTCACGACGCTCGTACTCCCGCACCCGGTCCCCGGATGTTTGCGACGTCGATGGGATCAGTTCGCGGAGGCGCGCGCTCAACGGGTTGCGGTCGGGCAGGTACCGCAGGATCGGGTAGAGCCAGCCGTCGATGACCCCCGAGAGGTCTTCGATGGCATGCAGGGCGCCGTCGGTATCGGCGAGGGTCTTGCGGTCGTGGAGGCCTCCGTCCCATCCGCACGAGCACTCGCTCTGCCACGCGCTCCAGTTGCTGTCCGTGGCGCCGCGACTCGGTTTGCGGGTGACTTCGATGATGTGGTTCATCGGTTCGTCCTTTCGGAATCGCATGTCGGTGTCAGCCATGCGCACCCCCGGGTCGCAACTTGCACGTCGTGCCAGCTCTTCGGTGAGCGTCGCGGGCTCGGCGCGGGTGAGCGGCGGGGCACTGGGCAGCCGTGCGTGCTCGGTGAGAAGGAGCTCGATGACGGTGGTGGCCGACCAGTGATGCTCGAGCATGAACGCGTCCAGCGCTGCGGCGATGCGCTCGTCGGGGTAGATCGTGATGTGGATGGCCATCGCTGTCACCGGTCCCTCGCACGGATTCGTCGTTAGAGGGGCATGCCGTAATCCGGGACGGCGATCTCGTTCGCCGGCTCGCGGGCGGCCCAGCCGGGATCGGCGCGGCGGATGCGGCTGACCGCATCCGGGTCGACCCCGCTGGCGGCGCAGGTGGCCGCCTCGCGCGGGGTGATGTCCTCGACGGCCAGCCATGGCGCGGCGGTCTGCGGGGTGAACCCGGCGTCGAGCCACTGCTCGGCCGCGGCCGGGGTGTGGACGCCGATCCGGGTCCATACCACGGCCTCGCTCGGGGTCGGGACGCCGGCGTGCAGCCAGGAGACCGCCTGACCGGGAGTGAAGCCCGCTTCCCGCCAGGCGGGCAGGTCGGGGACGTCGGCGCGAGCGGTGAGCCCTTCCCAGACCTCGAGGACCGCGAGCGCCTTGGCCTGGTGCTCGTCGGGGTAGCCGTGCACGTCGCGGTATTCGAGGAACAGGTCGATCGCCGCCTCGGCGACCTCCCGCAGTTCGGCGTCGCTGGTCATCGTGGTGCTCCTGTCTATTCAAGGTGGCGGATGGTGGACAGGCCGTGCCCGACCTGGACGAAGTTGGCGAAGGTCTGCACCCGGATGCCGTCGGCGGGGTCGGCGGCGTTCACGACGAGCCCGTCGCCGATGAAGAGGCCGACGTGGCCGGGGGCGGCGAGGGTGCCGTCGTCGCCGGGGACCAGGATCAGGTCGCCGGGGCTTATCAGGTTCGGGTCGCTGACCGGGGTGCCGGCCTGAGCTTGGGTGACCGTCCAATGCGGCAGAATCACGCCGACCTGAGCCCAGGCGGCCATGGTGAGCCCGGAGCAGTCGAAGGCGTCCGGGCCGGCGGCGTCGAACACGTAGGGCTTGTCCAGCTGGGCGAGCGCGTAGCCGACGACGGTGGCCTCGGTGGGTGTCGCGGTAGCGGGGATGGTGTAGTCGGCGGGCAGCCCGTGCGAGCCCGCCGCGGGGTTCGCCGGCTGGCCGCCGGCCAGCGCCCCGCACCCCCCGCCAGCCACCACGCCGACTTGGGTGACGATCCGCTGCGCCTGCGTGAGGGTGGCCTGGTAGTTGCCGCCGTAGACCGGCGAATCCTGGTTAGCGGCGCGGGGGGTGCCGTCGTAGGCGGAGACCTGCACGTCCTGCGCGGCGACCCACGGCGGCTTGGCCTGCCAGCCCGGGTCGGCGAGCAGCCGGGCGATGAACAGCCGGGTGGCACTGGCCGGGTCGAGCCGTGCCGCGAGGCTGCCCCAGGAGGCGCGCTGCTGGAAGATGCCGACCGAGTCGTGGTCAGCGCCCTCGCCCTGCCCCCGATCCGAGCCGGGCACGCCCGGGTTGCCCAGCACCCGCAGCCCGGACTCGGCCAGCCCGACCGTGATCGCGATCACCGCCGCCGGCCGACCGGCCAACTGTTCAGCGACCGCCACGACGGTGCGGGCGTTCTGAGCCTGCGCGGCGCTCAGCCCACGCACCGGCCCGCTGCCCACGCACACCCGCGCCCCACCGGCGGTTTCGGCGGCGGCGACCAGCCCGCCGCCGGACACCGCGCCGCCGATGACCACGACGAACAGCACCAGCCCGGCGAGTAGCGCGCCGGCCAACCCGGACAGCGTCTTGGCGTTCACACCCGTACGCGGTATGCCGGGGAAACCTGCCACCGCTCGCCGAGCGGTTACGGGTTCGCGGTGTTGGGGTGCGGGTTGGGTGGCGGGAGCAGGAGCCGGTCGGGGAGGCGGCGGTAGCGGGCGTGGATCGGGCGGGTGACCCGCCGGCGCATGGCGGTCGGGCTGATGTGCGGGTCGATCGCGCGCATGGCGGCGTGCGCCCAGCACAGCGCGGTGTCCGCGGTCACCGGCAGCCGGAACACACTGGAGACCAGCGCCCCCGACATACCGTGCCGGAGGCCGCGGAACGGGTAGGCACGCGGGTCGTGCGCTGCAGAGCCGAGCAGCAGCAGTGCGACCTTGTGCGCCTCGTGCTCGTCCATCCCGGGGCTGTCGGCGAGCACTGCCCGCAGCCCGCCGTTGAGCTTGTTGTCCTCGTCGCGGGCGTAGACGATTCGGTTGGCGATCACCTTGCCGCGGCCGCGGTCGGTGCCGAGCAGCAGCATCGCCTGCACCACCCCCTCGCCGAGCAGACCGTGTAGCCGCGGTGACAGCAGCAGCCCGGTCGCGTGCTGCACGTGCGCGATCAGCGGGGCGACCCAGTCCCGCTCGTCGTGCGGGCCGTGATCGACAATGTCGGCCGGCGGGGCGAGCTGCTCATTCATGGCCACTCGCAGCTCAGCGGTGAGCTCCAGCCCCGGATGCCAATGCGCCGCCAGCCAGGCCACCACGTCGGCGAGCCGCTCCTCGGCCACCCAGCCGATCTCGATCACCTGCAGCGCGGCCTGCCATACCCGCGGATCCGTGACCGGGCCGGACCCGCCGCGGGGCTTGTCCTTCTCCGGGTTACCGATCGGCTTGCGCGGCAGGGTGCAAGCGCCGGAGGGTGCAGGGGCCGGATCCCGCTCGGGACGGGTCGGGTCTGCTTCTGGGGGTAGTTGGACCATCGCGCATCGCCTCTACTCGACTAGAGCAGTTCTTGTATAGACGAGTACCGAGGTTTAGCGCAAACCGAGCCTCACGTTCGGCGTGTCGCGGTCAGACGGCGGGGAATTCGTAGGCGAGGACGTATGCGTCGGCGGCCATCACCGTGTCGCACACCTCGACGGCCCGGTCGGCGGTGTCGTACGCAACCCGGACCAGGTGGATCACCGGCACACCCGGCGGCAGCGCCAGTTCCGCCGTCTCCTCGGGAGTCGGCATGCGAGCCTCAACATCCTCGCTGAAGCGATCGAGGGTGTGCCCCAGTTCTTCCAGGCGGGCGTAGATACCGCCGGGGCCGCTGTCAGACTCGGCGATCTTCGTGCCGAGGCCGATCACCGCGGGCACGTACGAGGTCGCGACCTCGACAGGTCGCCCGTCACTGAGATCGCGCCGACGCCGCACCACGACACGCTCGCGCCGCCGCAGGCCGAGACGGTGTCGGACCTCGCTCGGCGGGACCGCCACCGTCACGGTCAGGTGGTCTACGCCCGGCGTGCGTGCCGCGGCCTCGGCCTCAACCGTGAACGCCGCTTTACCTCGATCTCGGTGCGCCCGGGCGAAACGGTCCGCCGCCAGACGCCGCACCGGCGGTCGCTCCCGGACGAAGACACCACGTCCGTGCTCGGAGACGATTAGCCCGTCCGTCTTCAGCAGCTGCAGCGCCTGCCGGACCGTCATCCGGGCGACGCCGAAGTGCGCGATCAGCTGGGTCTCGGACGGCAACGCCGCCCCCGGCGGATACTCACCGGACAGGATTGCTCGGCGCAGCTCGTCGGCGATCTGCCGGAACGCCGCGCGATCGCTCGACTTGTCAATCTGCGCCAGCGGCACGGCGGCTCCTCCACTCGTGTCTACAAGACTAGCCTGACAGGCAGCGGTTCCTGAGGAGCAGCCATGCAGAGCGCCCAACACTCGGTCAGCGTCTCCGCGGTCATCGTCGACGACACCGGGCGTGTCCTGGTGGTCCGCCGGCGCGACAACGGCAAGTGGGAACCCCCCGGCGGCGTCCTCGAGCTCGCCGAGACCATCCCCGATGGACTCGCCCGTGAGGTCGCCGAAGAGACAGGAATGCGAATCCGGATCGGCCCGCTGACCGGCGTCTACAAGAACATGTCGCACGGAATCGTCGCCCTCGTGTTCCGCTGTACCGCCGTCAGCGGCGATCTTGGGACGAACGACGAAGTTGCCGAATTCCGCTGGATGCCGCTACACGAGGTGCAACAGGAACTCGACGAGGCATACGCGGTCCGTATCAGCGACGCGCTGACCACCCAGGCCACCGCGATCCGGGCCCATGATGGGTATCGGCTCACCGTCGGATCGGCTGCACGTACGCAGTGAGCAAGCGGCGGATCGCGGTGCTACGGCCGAGAGCCGATTGCCGCTGGGCGTTGGGTCCGTCGGTTTTCGAGTGAGTCTGGGCCGCCTTCAGCACCGGTGACCGACCCGCCGAGAGTCGCCACCGACTGGCTTTGGTAGGCGAGCAGCCGAGTGAACCTCACCGTCCAGGCGACATGTGCGCGCTGCTCGAAGGCGTGCAGCTGATCAAGGTTCATCGCCGCCAGCGTGGGATGCCGGGCGAGCATGGTCGGGACCAGGTCCAGCGTGGTCTGCACGTCTTCGACGAGGTCGCCTTGTGCGCCGGCCCGCTGGACACGGTAATGCGCGGCGAGCTGGTGGACGCTGTGTCGCCCGCGGCGAGCTTGCTCAAGGGCCCGGTCGAGGACGAGCGGGTCGATCAGCCGTGTGGGCCGATCGGCGTAGGTGGTCACGGTGGGCAGGCCGGCACGCCGCAGATCGTGCTCGAGCAGGGCCAGTTGCCAGAAGCCGTCCAGCGCGACGAGCGGGGTTCCGGCACGAACGGCGTCGCCGAGCGTGGCAAGGATCAGCGGAAGACCCTGATGCGGGGCGATCGGTTCGCCGCGACCGGCGGCGGACGGAGTGCCGCATGCGGCCGAGCCGTCGGAGGCAGCGCATCGCACCATCGTGCCGTGCATGATGCCCGGCACCGCATCCCGGGAGTGGCTGGTGACGATGGCGAACCGCTCGATCCGATCGGGACACGACGCGTCGCCGATCGCCAGGTGGAACCCGCACAGCGGTCCCTCGGCCCAGCGGGTCATCGGCTCGGCCCGTAGTCGCCGAAGTCGATCGATACGACGCGGCTGGACGGATCGCGGGCCGCGACAGCGTTCGGCCGCGGCGCAGTGACTGACGCCGGGTCGATACCCAGTTCCGCCGCGTGCTCGAGGAGGAACTCGCGCAGCAGCCGGCGAAGGACCGCTGCGCGATCCGCGGGGTTCACCGCGCGCTCCCGGTCGTCGAGTTGCGCTGGGGTGGTTGCCGGCGGCGCAGCGAGGCGCGCGGCATGCCGAGGATCCGCGCGGCCCGTTCGGCGCCGGCGACCCGGATCAGCGCGTCTATCGCCTCGCCGAGCTCGGCTTCCGCTCGCGCGATGCCGGCATCGTGCCGGGCGAGGACACCATCACGCCGGACCCGGGCCCGCTGCACCGCGGCGGTCCGCGCGTTGACCACCGCGAGCGCGCCGTCCTCGTCGGCACGGACCGCGCGCAGCCGGGCCGCTTGCTCGATGCTCGTCTCGGACTGCGCTCGCATTGCCGGCAGACCTCTCGGTGCGGTGCCCCTGATGGGGCGGCTCACCCATACGGGCTATGCCGGGGTCCGGTGCCACCCGGGCGGCGCTGGCACCACCGACCCGCGGCTATTCGCGGGCGTAGGTGCCCAACTGCTGTCGGCTGGCGCCGACGACGGCGTCCGGTAGCGGCGGCAGCGCGAGCAGTGCCCGCGCAGCGGCGCCCCGCGCTTGCCGGGCATGCTCGAGCCGCGCGTCCGCCGCGGCGATCGCCTCGTGCATCGCGGCTTGCGCGGCGCGGACGGTCTCGAGGTAGCTGCGGATGCCGCCGACGCGACTGGCGTACCTGGCCAGAGTCGCAGCGTCGCTCGACTCGTACGCCCGCTCGAGGCAGCGGGAACTCCTCGACGACAGCGGCCGGCGCGCGGCCTGCAACCGCCGCTGGGCTCGAACCGCCGTCGCGGCCTTGTGCGCCACCACTCGCTGATAGGCCGCAGTGGCGCGACGCCAACGATCGAGCGCGGCGTCTTCGGTCGCGCGCAACTGGCGAAGCTGCGCCCTGTCGTTAGCGTGAAGCGCGACGATCACGATCACCTCCCAAATTCGACCGTCGCCGTCGGCGCCCTGCACGACTGTCTACCTATTGCGGCGAATGCGGGTCCGCCTGCCAGAACCTGGCCCGTCGCCATCCTCGGACCGCGCCTCGCCTCTCCGACGGCGCCGGCCGGGCCGCAGCACTACGCCCAGCCCCGCCCGACCAGCCCAGCCCCGCCCGACCAGCCCAGCCCCGCCCGACCAGCCCAGCCCCGCCCGACCAGCCCAGCCCCGCCCGACCAGCCCAGCCCCGCCCGACCAGCCCAGCCCCGCCCGACCAGCCCAGCCCCGACCAGCCCAGCCCCGACCAGCCCAGCCCCGACCAGCCACCCACCAAGATCCCCCAGCTTCACACGGCTGGCACCTGGGGAACCCGCCCGCCGGAACGCTTCCAGGCCGGGGGTGGCACGGGACCCCGGAGTGCCCCGCATAGGTGACCGCATTGCTGCGACTCATGGGCTGCGCGACGTGACGGTGTCGATCCGGCGGATGAAGCTCGGGGAGGGGTTCCGCTACCTCCTCGAGACGGTCGCGCGCGGCGACGGCGCGGTGGCGGCGTCCACCCCGTTGACCCGTTACTACGCGGAGTCGGGAACCCCGCCCGGGTACTTCGCCGGCGCTGGGCTGGCCGGCGTGGACGGCGGCCGCGGCGTGGCCGAGGGCGGCGTGTGCAGCGAGGCGATGTTGTTCAACATGCTCGGCCAGTGCGCCGACCCGGTCACCGGCGCGCCGCTCGGGCGACCCGCTCGTCCGGGGTCGGTCGCCGGGTTTGATCTGACGTTCTCGGTGCCGAAGTCCATCTCGGCCGCGTGGGCGGTCGCCGACCGGGCCACCCAGGCGGTGATCTACGAGGCGCACCGGGAGGCGATCCGGCGCACAATCGCGTACGCGGAGCGGCAGGTGTTCTTCTCCCGCTCCGGCGCCGCCGGCATCGTCCAGGAGGAGGTCCGCGGGGTGCTCGCGGCGTGCTTCGACCATTGGGATTCCCGCGCCGGCGACCCGCAGCTGCACACCCACGTCGTGGTGCAAAACCGCGCCCGGTCTCTCTCGGACGGGAAGTGGCGCACCCTAGATTCGCGGGCGCTGTACCGGCAGGTGGTGACGCTGTCCGAGCTGCACCAAGGGGTGCTGCAGGACCTGCTCACCGCGCGCCTCGGCTGGGCCTGGGATCCCCGCCGCCGCCGGCACAGCCCGGCCCCGAAGTGGGAAGCCGTCGGCGTCAGCGACGCGCTGATCGCCGAGTTCTCCCAACGCGCCCGAGAGATCGACCGCAAGAAGGACGAGGCGATCGCGGCGTTCATCGCCGCGCACGGCCGAGCACCGACCGCGGTGGAGGTTGTCCGGCTGCGGCAGGTCGTCACCCTGCAGACCCGCAAACCCAAGGAGTACCGCTCCCTCGCCGAGCAGACCGCGTCCTGGCGCGAGCGGGCCCGCCGCTACCTCGGCCCCGACTCGGTCGCCTGGGTGGCCACGCTGCGCGAGCGCAACGACCTTCCCCTGCTGCGCGCCGGCGACCTGCAACCGGCGATGCTCGCCGACCTGGCCCGCTCCGTCACCGAGGCGGTCACCGAACGGCGCACCACGTTCAGCCGCGCAAACCTGCTCGCCGAAATCCACCGGCAACTGCACGGGGTCCGCTTCGCCACCCCCGACGATCGGATCACGGTCGCCGAGCACACCGCCGACCTGGCCATCAACGGCGAGACCGTGCGGCTCACCGCCCCGCAGCTGCACCACGTCCCCGAGCGGTTCCGACGACCAGACGGCACCTCCAAGTTCCGTGGCATCGACGCCGGCCTCTTCACCACCCCGCAGCTCCTGGACGCCGAAGCCCGCCTGCTCGACGCCGGCCGGGCCACCGACGGGCCGCGGCTCGACCCGGCCGTACTCGCCGCCGTGACCGACGCGAACCTGCCCGGCGGCGACCACGCCTTGACCACCGACCAGGCGGTGGTGGCGGAGCAGATCGCCACCTCGGGCCGGGTCCTCGACGTCCTGGTGGGCCCGGCCGGGACGGGCAAGAGCACCTCGCTGGCCGGGCTGCGCGCCGCCTGGGAACGCGCCCACGGCCCCGGCTCGGTGATCGGCCTCGCCCCGTCCGCCGCGGCCGCCGAGGTCCTCGCCCGCGAGCTGGGCATCGGCTGCGAGAACACCGCCAAATGGCTCGCCGAACACCGCCGCCGCGCTGACCGCAACGCGTGGATCACCGCGCTGCGCCGCCGGCTGGCACAGCTCGACGGCGCCGGACCGGCCACCCCGGCCCGCACCGCCGCCCGTCACATCCTGCGCCGCCGGTTGCACAGCGCGCTCGCCGAAGACCGGGACGGGCAGTTCCACACGGGGCAGCTGGTCATCATCGACGAGGCCTCCCTGGCCGGCACGCTTACCCTCGACGAGCTCGTTTCCGCCGCGCGCCATGCGGGGGCGAAGGTGTTGATCGCCGGCGACTGGGCCCAGCTGTCCGCCATCGACGCCGGCGGCGCGTTCGGGCTGCTCGCCCGCGACCGCGACCACGTCCCCGAACTCGCCGAAGTCCGCCGGTTCACCCACCGCTGGGAGAAGCGCGCCTCCCTGCACCTTCGCATCGGCGACACCCGCGCTATCGATGCCTACCGCAGCCACGACCGCATCGACGCCGGCGACCGCGACACCGTCCTCGACGCGCTCTACGCCGCCTGGAAACACGACAGCAACACCGGCCTGGTGTCGCTGATGATCGCCGCCGACCGGGACACCGTCACCGAGCTCAACCGCCGCGCCCGCGCCGACCGCATCACCGCCGGCCAGGTCACCGAAGCCGGCGTCCCCATCGCCGGCGACCAGCTCGCCGGCGTGGGCGACCGGGTCATCACCCGGCTCAACGACCGCACCCTTGCCATCGGCCGCCGCTGGGTGAAAAACGGCGACCAGTGGCTCGTCGCCGTCGCCCACCGCGATGGCCGGCTCACCGTGCGCCGCACCCACGGCGGGGGCACGCTGACCCTGCCCGCCGACTACGTCCGCAAGCATGTCGAGCTCGGCTACGCGACCACCGCGCACCGCGCCCAAGGACGCACCGTCGACACCGCGCACAGCCTGGTCACCGCGTCGACCACGCGCGAGGTGCTCTACGTCGCCGCGACCCGCGGCCGCGACATGAACCGGCTCTACGTGGACACCAGCCACGACCCCGACCACGACACCAGCCACGGCCCGCTCCCCACCATCTCGGCGGAGGAGATCCTCGCCCGGGTGCTGGCCAACACCGGCGCCGACCAGTCCGCGCACGCCGTGCTACGCCGCGAGCAGGACGCCGCCGAATCCATCGCCGTGCTGGCCCGCGAATACGCCACCCTCGCCCGGCACGCCCAAACCGAACGCTGGACCGCCGTGCTCACCCACGCCGGGCTCACCGCCGAACAGCTCGCGCAGGTCACCGACTCCGACGCCCACGGGCCGCTGCTCGCAGCGCTACGCACCGCCGAAACCCGCGGCCTGAACGTCGAGGCCGCCCTCCCGACACTCGTCCAATCCCGACCGCTGCACGATGCCGACGACCTCGCCGCCGTGCTCCACGACCGGGTCACCCGATGGGCCAGCACGACGGCCACCCGTCCCGCGCGAGACCGCAGCATCGTCGGGCTCCTCGCCCGCGCCGACCACGTCACCGACCCCGACCTCGACCGGGCCCTCACCGACCGCGCCCAGGCCATAGAACGCCGCGCGCTGCACCTCGTCGCCGACGCGCTGCACCGCCACGAACGCTGGATCACCGCGCTTGGCGAACCGCCCACCGGCCGGGCGCAGCTCACCGCCTGGGTCCGCGCGGCCTGCACCGTGGCCGCCTACCGCGAAGTCCACGACATCCACGGTCCCGTCCCCGTCGCCATCCCGCAGCACGTGTCGTCGACCGTCACCGCCGACGCCCGCGCCGCGGACGCCGCCTGGCAGCGCGCCCGCAGACTCGCCGAGCAGGCAAAGTGTCAGACCGCCGCGGCACCATCATCCACAACTCACCTCGCACCGCAGGCCGAGAGGGGAATCGAACAGTGACCCGCAAACGCAAGGCGCTCAAGGCCCGCGACGCTTGGGAGACCGACACCCGCGCCCTCGCCTGGCAGTACGCCCGCAACCTCGCCGTCGCCATCGCCGACGGCACCGCCCACGACCCGGCCGCCTACGACCTCGGCATCGTCCTCCAGCTTGGCGAGCAGATATGGCACCGCTGCCCAGCCGCCTACTCCTGGCGCACCTCGACCAGCTGGACCGAACAACGCATCGCCCCCGGCGGGCACCGTGCCACCGCCCGCGAAGTCACCATCCCCCGGACCTGCACCATGCCGCACGCCGACTGGCTGATCACCAACCACCGCCTCGCCACCCGCTGCGTCGACGGAGACGTCATCTCCATCTACTGGACCGCCATCACCGGCCTCACCGTCGACCTCGCCGACGAAACCGTCACCCTCGACGGCACCGGCAGCTACCACGGCCAATTCCACGGACCGGCCATCGCCCCGATCGCCGTCGCCGCCGTCGCCGCCTGCCATGGCATCAAAGCGCTCCTCGACCACCCAGCGCTTGCACCGCTACACACCCGGGCCACCGCCTTCGCAACGCCGCGCCGGCAGCTCGTCCAGTCAGAATGGGCGGAACACGAGTCTTCGCAGTCGCCGCAAGACCACGGCAGCACCAACCGATGACCACCGTCCCCTCGGTTGGACGGCACGGCGATGCTGCCCCGTCCGCCTATATCCATGAGAGACGATGTGGACTTGCGGCAGCTCTACTGCACCAGCGTCTGCCAGCTGTCGGTGATCGTCGAGATCGTCGTCTTCGACACCTGCGCGCCATACACCTCGCAAAGATGCGCGGAGATCTCCCCGGTGGTCAGCCCCTTCGCCGACAGCGAGATCACCAGATCCTCGACCCCGGTCAACCGCCGCTGATGCTTTCCAACGAGCTTCGGCTCGAAGGTGCCATCCCGGTCCCGGGGCACCGCGATCTCCATCGACCCGACCTCGGTGAGCACCGTCTTGCCCCGTCTCCCGTTGCGGGAGTTCTCCCCGTTCCTCCCGGCCGGATCATGCTTCGAATAGCCCAAATGGTCGTCGAGCTCACCCTCCAGCGCGGACTCGATCACCGTCTTGGTCAACCGGGTCAACAGCCCGCCCTCCCCGGTGAGCTGCAGCCCTTCCGCGCGGGCCCGATCCGCCAGCTGCCGGATCAGCTGCTCATCGACGGCATCGAGACGTCCTCACCCGCCGGCGCCTCCACGTCGGCCTCTACAGCCATGGTCACTTCACTCACAGGTGTGCCTCCTACGGCTCAGGAGTTACACCATCCTCCTTACAGTCCCGCGCCAGCGGTGATCAGCTTCTGCACCGCTGGCCAGGTCGCCCAATTGTCGCAGGCCACAGCCGCAGGGCGAGGTGGTGGCGGGCGAGCTAGTCAGCGTCGATGGCCTCGAGCAGCCACGTGGTGCGCGCGCCGTCAAATCATGCGCCAAGGACGCTTGCGCTCCCACGCCACCGTCGACGGCTACGTCCGCCTCTCCAACCTCCTCGACTACAACGCCGTCACCAAACTCGGCCTCTGAGGCGCGGATCCTGCCGCCGACGACTCCCCGAATAGTGGGCGAAAGGGCGCTGGCTGTCGGGTCGGCGCCCCGGCTGAGGGGCACATCCACAGGCTGGTGATCAGCAGATCGGAAACTGGCACCATCGCCATCGCGCAGCGGCACGTCCGTGTTGTTTCCCGGCGCGTGGTGGTTGCGCGCGACTCAATCCGGGGCGCGGCCGCGGTTGAGCAGCTCGCGCAGATCGACGGCCGCTTGCCGCGCCGCTCGCTCGGCGACAGTCGACAGGCCGCCGAGCGAGAAGTAGCCGTGATTGAGCGAAGGCCAGTTTCGGTGGATTACCTCGACGCCGGCCGCGTGCAACGCAACCGCGTACGCCTGCCCCTCGTCGCGCAGTACGTCGTACCCGGCGGTGTGGACGACTGCCGGCGCGACGCCGTCCAGGTTGGCGATGATCGGTGAGGCGCGCCAATCGTCGCACGCGGGTCGGTAGAGAGCGACGAATTCGGCCATGCCGGTCAGCGTCAACCCGTAGCCTTCGGCGTTCGCCGCACGCGACGGGTATCGGGCGTTCGTCGCGGGGTTGGCGTACCCACCGCGTGCGTCGATCACCGGCACGATCAGCAACTGCGCCGCTAGGAAGACTTCTTGGTCGCGGCAGGCGATCGCCACCGAGGCCGCGAGTTGGCCGCCGGCGCTGTCGCCGGCGACGACGAGCACTCCGCCCGCTGCCGCACTCGCGCGCGTCACGGCGAGGCAGTCGTCGAACGCTGCCGGGAACGGGTTTTCGGGGGCGAGCCTGTAGTCGACCGATATCACCGTGGCCGGCAGCTCCAGGCACAACCGACGGACGTGCTGCAGATGCGTGTCGAGGTCACCGGCGATCCATCCACCGCCGTGGAAGTAGACGACGGTGGCCGCCGGCTCGGTGGCGGGTCGGAGGATGCGCACTGGGACGGCAACCGGGCCGGGCAACCGGGTGTCGACCTCTGCCGCCGGCAGTTGCGTGTCAGCGAGCAGTGCCTGGGCTTTCGCGTTGACTGCCCGCGAGTGCGCACGCTGGCCAGCCAGGCTGGTGTCGGCGACCGTGGTGTCGGCGGCGCGTTTCCGGAGCCATTCGGCGATGGCCGGGTCGAACGGCGGCATCAGCCGCAGCGCGCTCCGAGGTCGTTCAGGTCTACCGTCTCGAAGATCATCTGTTCGGTGTAGGACTGGACGCCGCCCTCATAGAACAGGCCGACCCGGTCTTTGCCGATCATCGCAGCGGCGACGTACCCGGACGGGCCGGCGGTGATGAGCTTCTGCACCGGCCAGGTCGCCCCGTTGTCGCAGGACAGCCGCAGAGTGAGGTGGTCGCGGGCGAGCTGGTCAGCGTCGTTGGCCTCGAGCAGCCACGTGCTGCGCGCGCCATGCACCGCCGGGTTGACCCGGATCTCGTCGCCGTTGACGTGCGGGTCGGGCAGCCACGGGTCGGCGACGGCGGGGCCGAAGGTCTGCGCGCCGTCGTGTGAGACCGAGATGAACCGGTAGCCGCCGACGTCAGGCCGGCTGTTCTGCACGATGGTGCCGTCGGCGAGCTCGACCGCCTTGCTCTCGTCGGTGTTCCCAGAGAGGAGCTGCCCGGCGTGCCAGGTCGCGCCGTGGTCGTCGGAATAGATGTCGCCGGAGTGGATGACCCGGTTGGCGTCGAGCACCACGATGGGCTGGATGAGCCGGCCGGTGCTGGTCTGGATGCCGTGCCCGGAGGCGGCGAAGTAGCCGCGCCAGGCGGGGTCTTTGACCTGCGGGTTGAGGTCGGTGGGCCCGCTCCAGGTCAGCCCGTCGTCGTCGCTGTGCCGGACTTGCACGTGCAGGGTGTACGGGTCGGTGGTGTTGTTGCTGCCCGGCTGGGAGGTGCCGAAGCCGACGTTGCCGGCGCTGTAGGTACAGAACAGGAAGATCCGGCGCGTGTGCCGGTCGACGACCATGCTGGAGTCGCCGCAGCCTTGCGGGGCGGGATAATCGACGATGTCGGCCGGTGCGCTCCAGGTGCGGCCGCCGTTGGTGCTACGCACTAGCAGGGTGTCGATGTTGTTGGGTAGGTCGCTGTCGGAGCCGTTGCGCCGGTCGTAGGCGAGCAGGATGGTGCCGCGGGTGGTGACAGCGATGTCCGGGATACGGTAGCTGATCGCGGGCGGGGTGCTGGTGGCGATCACGGTCGTGGTGGTGCCGCCGCGGTGCGTTGCGTCGGCCGATCCGGATGGGGCGGTGAGCAGCGCGGCGGCGGTCGCGGCGGCGGTGAGCAGCGCGGCGACACCGAGGTGTCTGCGGGTCAGTGGCATGGATCCTCCTCGGGGGATGGGTGGCCTGCCGCGGCGTGGATGCCGGCGGCGAAGGTGGCCGTGATCCAGGACGGGTCGGTGATGGCGGTGCCGACGACCACGGTGTCGGCGCCGGCGGCAATGGCGTCCGCGGCGAGCGCCGGGGTGTGGATGCGCCCCTCGGCGATGAGGAGCGCGGTGGGCAGTTCGGCGCGCAGCGCGGCGACCAGTTTCAGGTCGGGCCCGTCGCGGTGCGGGCTGTCCGGCGTGTAGCCGGACAGCGTGGTTCCGATGACGTCCGCGCCAGCCTCCGCTGCGGCGACCCCGTCGGCGAGGGTCGCCACGTCGGCCATGAGCAGCGCGCCGGCGTCGTGAACGGCCCGGACGGTGACGGCGAAGGGAGCACCGTCCGGGCGGGGCCTGCGGGTGGCGTCGGCGGCGACGACCTGGGCGCCGGCGGCGGCGACGGCCAGCGCGGCCTGCAGGGTGGGCGTGATGTACACGCAGTCGTTGCCGTCCTTGGTCAGCCCGATCACCGGCACGTCGACGGCGGCGGCGATCGCCGTCACGTCGGGGACTCCGCCGACGCCGCCGCAGCGGATCGCGGCCGCTCCGCCGTCGACCGCGGCCCGCGCCATCCGCACGAGCGTTGGGGTGTCGCGCAGGGCGTGCTCCGCGCCGGCCTGGCAGGAGACGATGACTCGGCCGCGCACGGCGGCGGCGAACTCTTCGAGTGTCATCGTGCCGCCGCAGTAAAGGAATCCGCGGCCAGTAGCGCGGCGCCGATCAGGGGCGCGTCGGTCCCTAATGCGGCGGTTCGCACGGGCAGGTCGCGCAGCGGCGGCAGCACAGCTGCGTGCAGGGCGGCGGTGAGCGGGTCAACAAATGCCGGCCCGGCCTGGGCAACACCGCCGCCGACGACCACGGCGTCGACGTCGAGGGCGGTGACCAGCCCGGCCAGCGTCCGTCCGAGCACGGTCGCGGCATGGGACAGTGCGTCCGCGCGGTGCGCGGCGGCGATTGCGGTTCCCGAGCAGACCGCCTCGAGGTGGTCGCGCGCCCCGCAGCCGCAGCGGATCGGCCCACTCTCGCCGGCGAGCAAGTGGGCGATCTCACCCGCGGTGCCATGCGGCCCGCGCCGCAGCTGACCACCGCAAGTGAGCGATCCGCCGATGCCGGTGCCCACCGACGCGAACAGCACGGTGCCGAATCCCATTGCCGCCCCGGCACGAACTTCACTCAGCGCCATCAGCCGCACGTCGTTGTCGACCTCCACCGGCAGACCAGTGCGCGCCGACAGTTCTGCCCGCACCGGGGTGCCGGCCCAGCCGGGCAGCACATCGGTCGCCGACGCCACCGCCCCGGTCAGTGGGTCGATGACGCCGGGCGCGCCCACCCCGATTGCCGTGACGTCCGTCCGGTCGCGCAGGCGGGCGACGAGCTTGGCCACCTCGGTAAGGACAGCGTGACCGCCGCCTCGCGGGGTGGCAACCCGTTCGGCGCGCAGCAGTCGGCCGTTCGCGTCAACGAGGCCTGCGGCGATCTTGGTGCCGCCGATGTCGACGCCGACGTAGCGTGCTGTCACAGCAGCCCGGCTTCGACCAGCAGCTCGCGGATGCGCGCGATTTCTTTGTCGTTCAGGGGGATCTGTGGCGGGGCAGTGAGGGGGCAGTCGATGACACCGCGCAGGCGCAGGGCTGCCTTGAACGCGCCGAGCGCGGCGGAGCTCGCGCCCATGCGCGTCCGGTCGCCGACGTTAACGATGTCGAACAGCCGGAACAGGCGTTCCTGCTCGCGGGCGGCGGCGTTCCACTCGCCAGCTAGGCAGGATCGGTAAAGCTGCGCGTAGCCGTGTGGGTCGACGTTGCCCAGCCCCGGTACGACGCCGTCCGCACCCATCCGAAACGCGGTGTCCACGGTGAGCTCGGCGCCCGTGAGCACGCTGAACCCGGACAGTGCCGGATTGTCGCGCTTGGTCAGTGCGAGCCGGCGCAGCTCGCCGTCGTCGCCGCTGGAGTCCTTCACGCCGGCGATCACACCGTCGCCGGCGAGCCGTAGTAGCAGGTCGGCACCGAGCTTGCTGTGCACGGACACCGGCAGGTCGTAGGCATATACCGGCACGTCGCAGCCGGCGGCCACCGCCCGAAAGTGCGCGTCGATCTCGGCCGGGTGGGTGCGGGTGTAGAAAGGGGCGGTGACCACGATGCCGTCCACGCCGGCCTTCCGCGCCGTCTCGGCGTGCTCGAGCACACGCAGCGTGGTCATGTCGATCACGCCGGCTAGCACCGGCACCTGGCCTGCCACACGACCCACGGCGATGTCGATCACCCGCTGCCGGTGCCGGTCGGGCAGGTAGGCGACCTCGCTGGTCGAGCCGAGGACGAACAGGCCGTTGACCCCTCCGGCGATCAAGAAGTCGATCAACCGTTCCAGCGACCGGACGTCCACCTCTAGCTCCGGGGTCAGCGGCGTACATACCGGCGGCACGACACCGCGTAGAAATGCGTCGTTCACGAGACCTCCTCGGAGGCGGCGGCAGAGTTAGGGGTGAGGGGGCGCGGCGTCGTGGTCAGGAGCAGCCGGTGACCCCGGTCGATGCCGCGGGGGTGACGGGCTGTGGGGGCGCGCCATGGCGCCGATCATGCTGTGAGACGTTTCTTGATGCCCTGGAAATGACGGGTGATCGCAGCCGAGGCACGCGCGGCGTCGCGGTCAGCGACGGCCTCGTAGATCTCGCGGTGTATCCGGACGATCTCGGCGCGGTTCGTCGTGACGGGGGGAAGTTCGTGACTCAGATCGTGGTAGACGTCCCAGAAGACGCGCAGCAGCTGGCTCATCAGGCGGTTGCCGAGGGCGGCATAGAGCTCGTCATGGAAGGCGCGGTCGGCGGCATCGCCCGCTTCCCCGCGGCCGGCGTGCTGCTCGAGGTCAGCCAGACGTTTGCGTACGCGGATCAATGATTCATCGTCGATGGTCTCCGCTAGCTGAGTGATCAACCCGGCTTCGAGTGCTTGGCGGAGTTCGACGATTTCGTGGAGGTCGTGACGGTCGCCGTGCATCGACTTCCGGCCCCGGAAGACCAAGGCATCAGCAAATGGATCCAGCGAGCAGTCCCCGACGTAGGTACCGAACCCGTGTCTGATCTCGACGATGCCGAGCGCCTGGAGAGCCTTGAGCGCCTCGCGCACCGAGTTGCGGCTGATTCCCAGGGTTTCGACAAGCTCCGCTTCGGTGGGCATTGGATCACCGGAAGCCAGCCGCTGGTCGAGGATCCATTCCTTGATTCGTTCCTGGATCGCCTGCTGCGCCTGCCGGGATCGGGTTGCCGGCGTACCCGGGCTGGACCGCGCGGCTGCCGTGCCGGGCAGAGAACGTCGGACATCCGTCATTGTGACATTGTCGCCCTCGGCCGCTGGTCCAAGCCGCAGGACGGTCGTGCGTCGGGTTCGCGGCCGCCCGGCCGGCTCGTTCACTGTTTGCGGTTGGGCCATCATGGACCGGCCGGAAAGGTCAGCAGTGACACAGGCTCGGTGTACGCCGGCGACCCTGGCTGCCGCTGCCGCGGGCTCATGTGAGTTCCTGCGCGCCGGCGGTAACCAGGTCGGCGGTGGTGAGGATCGGGTGGTAGCAGCGGTAGTGATGCTGCGGCGAGCTCGGGCCGGTGCTGATCTCCGGCATCGTGGTCGCACATTGCTCGGTCGCGCGCCAGCAGCGGGTGCGGAACGGGCAGCCGCTTGGTGGGTGGACGGCCGAGGGCACCGGGCCGCTGAGCGGGATGGGGGCGATCGCATGGCGCAGGCTGGGTGTCGCGGACAGCAGGGCGCGGGTGTATGGGTGGCAGGTGCCCGCGTCGACGGCGGCCGCGGGTGTTTCTTCGACGATGCGGCCGAGGTACATGGTGATGATGCGGTCCGAGACTCGGCGCACGGTTTGGATGTCGTGCGAGATGTAGACCATCGCGAGCCCGAGTCGCTGCTTGAGGTCGAGCAGCAGGTTGAGGATTTGGGCGCGTACCGACACGTCCAATGCCGAGGTTGGCTCATCGGCGATCAGTATCTGCGGCTCGAGGGCAAGCGCCCGGGCGATCGCCACCCGCTGGCGCTGGCCGCCGGAGAGCTGGCCGGGCAGCGCGCCGGAGACTGACCGGGGCAGGCCGACCAGGGACAGGAGGTCGTCGACGCGCCGCCGCCGGTCGGCTGGTGAGTTCCACCGGTGCACGTCCAGGGGGTCCCGCAGGATCTGATGCACCGGCATGCGTCGGTTCATCGAGGTCGATGGGTCCTGGAAGATCAGGCCGACGTGGCGTCCGATGTAGCGGCGCCGCTCGCCGCTGTTCATCCGCCACAGGTCGCGTCCGTCGTAGGTGACTGCGCCGGTGGTGGGTCGTTGCAGGCCGACCAGCGTTTTGGCGAGGGTGGACTTGCCGCAGCCGGACTCGCCGACGATGCCGACCGTTTCGCCGGGCTCGACGGCGAGGTCGGCGCCGGTCAGGGCGTGCACCTTCGCGCCGCGTTCGGCGCCGCGTGCCTTGAACGTCACGTGTACATCGCGTAACGCGGCGACGTGGGCGTCGGTGCTCATGAGCTGACCAGTTCTCGATCGCCAACCACTTCGGCCGGGTGGTGGCAGGCCGCCTTGTGCCGATCGGTGTCACCGACGAGCAGCGGGGTGACGGTGAGGCACACCTGGCTGGCGAACGGGCACCGGTCGGCGAAGCGGCAGCCGGTCGGGAAGTCCGCCGGCGATGGGACGACGCCGCGGATCTGGGTGAGCCGTTCCGCGCCGGACTCGAGGGAGAGGACCGACCCGAGCAGTCCGCGGGTGTAGTGGTGCGCCGGGGCGGCGAGCAGGTCGGAGACCACGCCGGTTTCGACCAGCTGACCGCCGTACATGACCGCCACCCGGTCGCAGACGTCGCTGACCAGCGCCAGGTCATGCGAAACGAGGATGAGCGCGAAGCCCAGCTCGCGTCGCAGTTCGAGCAGCAGCGCCATCACCTGCGCCTGCACGGTGACATCCAGCGCGGTGGTCGGCTCGTCGGCGATGATTAGCTTGGGGTCACGGGACAGCGCCATTGCGATCACCACACGCTGCCGCTGACCACCCGACAGTTCGTGCGGGTACGCCCTCAGCGTGCGGGCGGGGTGCAGGCCGACCAGCTCCAGCAGCTGCGCAGGCGTTCGGGTGCCGCCGCGTCTGACCAACTGTTTGAGCTGCGCGCCGACGGTCATCGCCGGGTTGAGCGCCGACAGGGCATCCTGGTAGATCATTGCCATCTGGGTGCCCATCAGGGCCCTGCGGGCCCTCTTGGACAGCTGAAGCAGGTTATGTCCGTCGAAGAGCAACTCGCCGCTGACCCGTGCGGTGCGCGGTTGCAGCCCCATAATGGTCAGCGCGGTCAGCGACTTACCGCAGCCCGACTCGCCGACCAGGCCGAGGACCTCACCGGGACGCACCGTGAAGTCGATGCCGTCGATGATGTCCACCCCGGCATGCCGGTCGGCGAAGCCGACCCGCAGATCGTGCACGGTCAGTACTGGTGCGCCTTGCGGCAGCGGACGGGCTTGCGCGGCGAGCCGAACGGCGGCGTCGGCCAGCCCGGGCAGCGGCGTGATCTGCCCGGGTTCCGGTGCCGCCTCGTCCAGCGTGTCGCCCGCAGCGGCGACCGCAACCGGCGTAAGTCCGGTGCGCGCGGCGGGGGCGGCGAAAACGTCGGAGATGCCCTCGGCGAGCATGTTCAACGCGAGCACCGTGATCAGGATTAGCAGGCCGGGGAAGAAGGTCGCCCACCAGCCGTGGGTCTGCAGCAGCTGCTGACCGTAGGCGATCACGCTGCCCCAGGACGACGGCCCGTCCTGGCCCTGCAGCCCCGCTCCGATGAACGACAGAGACGCCTCGAACACGATCGCGGACGCGATCATGACGGTCACATAGACGAGCACGGGCGCCGCACAGTTGCGGGTGACGTGCCGGAGCAGGATATGCCCGCGCCGGGCGCCGATCACTCGCTCGGCGGCGACGTAATCCTCACCGTACTGGGCCTGCACGTTGGCCCGTACGATCCGTGCGAGCTGCGGGATGAACACGAACCCGATCGCGACCACGAGCACCAGCAGGTTGCTCTTGCCGAACGCGATCACCAAGATCGCCGTGAGCACGATCATCGGGAATGCCATGACCACGTCGAGCACCCGCATGATCACCTCGTCCACGACCTTGCCGCTGGTCGCCGCCAGCGCCCCGAGGATGGCCCCGCCCAGCAGCGCCAGCCCGGCCGAGCCGAAGCCCACGATCAGCGAGCGGCGGGTGCCGGCGATCAGCCGCGAGTACACGTCGCGGCCCAGGCGGTCGACGCCGAACCAGTACTGGCCGCTGGGTCCCTGTGAGGCGGGCGCCAACCCGACCGTGGTCGGGTTGTGGGAGGTGAGCAGCGGCGCGAAGATGCCGACCAGCACGATCAGTCCGATGAAGCCGAGGCCGAGCTTCGCCGACAGCGGCAGCCGACGCACACCGTCGACGATTCCGCGCGCGGCGCGGCGCAGAGCGTGTGCCATCAGTGCGCTCCCCGCAGTCTCGGATTTAAGATCAGATAGAGGACGTCGACGATCAGGTTCACGATGATGAAGCCGAGCGCGATGGTGATGACCACACCACGTGCCAAGCCGATGTCGTCTTGCTGCACCGCGGTCATGATCTGGGTCCCCATGCCAGGCAGCGAGAAGATCGCCTCGATGATGACCGCGCCACCGATCAGGTAGCCGATCTGCAGGCCGAGCGCGGTCAGCGGGGTGATCAGCGCGTTGCGCAGCACGTTTCGTCCGATCACCACGGTCGGCGGCAGGCCAGCGCCGACCGCGGTCCGCACGTAATCCCTGTCCAGTTCCTCGACCATCGAGGTCCGCACGATGCGTGCCAGCGCGCAGCCCACCGGCACCGCAAGCGCGAGCGCCGGCAGCGTCATGCTCATCAACCACTGCGACAGCGAGTCCGCCGGCGCGACATAGTGACCGCTGGGGAACGGGCCACCGCCGATGGTGGAAAACCGCTGAATTAGCAAGATCGCCAACCAAAATGACGGCATCGCGATGCCAGCGATTGAGATCACGCGCGTGAGTTGGTCGGGCCAGCGATCGCGGTACAACGCGCCAATGCAGCCTAGCACCAGGGCGATCACGATCGCGCCGGCTACGCCAAGGAGGGTCAGTTGCACGGTCACCGGAAGCGCCTGCTTGATGATCGACGCGACAGACTGATTGAGGGTGTAGGTGCTGCCGAGGTTGCCGTGGACCAGGTCGCCGAGGAACGAGACGTACCGCACCGGCAGTGCGCGGTCCAGACCGTGCGCGTGGTTGAACGCGGCGATTTGGGCCGGAGTGGCGCTGTCCCCGAGTGCGTAGACCGCGGCGCTATTCGGCGCCAATGCGAGCACGATGAAGATGAACAGGATAACCCCGAGCATCAGCGGGATCAGCGTCGCCAGTCGCCGCAAAATCAAGTCGGCTACCGAGCGCATGAGCGCATCCCATCGATCATCGGCTCAGTACCCGTCATCCGCACGGCTCCGAGGAAACCAGCGAGTGCAGGGCACAGGGCCTCGGCCAAGCCCAGCTGCCCGGGATGGCTCTCACTTTTGGGTTTCATAATCATCGTCGCCTTCGCGTCTGGGAGGATCGTGTGCACGAGGTGCTGGATGACGCCCGTGGGGTGCGCCCCGAATTCGGGTTGGTCAGCTGGTGCCCACCCCGAGGAAGTAGACGCCGGTAGTAGGCGCTCCCTTGAAGTTCGTCAGTTTGGTGGGATCAAAGCCAGTGATCACCTTGGTGTGGTAGACCATATACAGCGGTACCTCGTCCGCGATCAGATCGAAGATCTGCTTCCAGGTGCCCTTTTGCTCGCTGCCGCTCTGCGCCGCCGCCTTGTCGATCAGGCTTGCGAGCTGGGTCCGCGCCGGGTCGGTCCAGCGGGCGCGGTCCACCAGCCACTGGTCGCCGTAGTAGTACCAGCGCAGCATCAGGTCGGCGTCCGGGCCGTAGATGCTCGGGTCACCGGAGCCGGCAAGCACCCGGAAGTTGCTTGCGGGCACGTACTGGCTGAGCACCTGCGCGGTCGGAGCGGTATTGACTGTGGCGTTGACACCGATCTGCTTCCACGAGTCTGCGATCACAGGTGCGCTATTGGCGATGAAGGCGACGTTGGTCGTCACCAGCTGGAAGGACAGCCCGGACACGCCGGCGGCAGCGAGCAGGCTCTTAGCCTTGCCCGGGTCGTAGTTGTAGACGGTGGCGGCCTTCTGGTAATCGGGGTTGGCGGTGTCCAGGTAGCTGGTCGCCGCTTCACCGTATCCGTTCAACGCGGTGGCGAGGATCTTCTTCGTGTCGATGGCGTAGAACAGCGCCTGACGGACCCGCTTGTCGTTGAACGGCGGGGCCGAGCAGTTGAACATCAAGTACATGCCGTTGAAGGCCTGCACGACGTCCGCCTGGAGTGGTTTCGGCAGTGAGCCGGCGTTGAGGTAGGGCACCTCCTCGATCGCCAGGGACTGCCCACCTTCGAGATCATTGAGTCGAGCAGAGTCGTTGTTGTTCGTCCGCATGGCAATCTGGGTGACCAGCGCCGGGCGCGGACCGTTGTAATTGCTGTTGTTCGAGAGCACCGCGCCGCTGCTGACACTGGCGCTCTCCAGCTTGAACGGGCCGGAGCCGATGGGGGCGCTGTCGAAGGCCTTGGCCGCGGCCGGTGTGGCGGTCTTCGCCTTCGGCACAATTTTGATCACTGCGATGCGCTGCGGGAACAGCACGAACGCTTCTTTCAGCTTGAACTGGACCGCCGCGGGGCCGGTGGCAGTCACCGAGTCGAGGAACGCGGTGACGAACGGGGCAACGATCGCCTTGTTGGCCGGATCCAGCACCCGCGTGAAGGACCAGGCAACGTCGTCGGCGGTAACCGGCGTGCCGTCGGAGAACTTCGCACCGTCGCGCAGCGTCGCCGTCCACGTCAGCCCATCGCCGCTGGCCGTCGGCATCCCCTTGGCGAGCGCGGGGTACGGATCGCGTGTGACCGGGTCGAGGTCGACAAGCGCCTCGAAGATGTGCTGGTTGACGCAGGTGCCGACCGCGCCGGAGGTATTCATCGGGTCGAACCCGCCGTTGAACTGAAACGCCAGTGTGGTCGTGATGGTGCCGGCCGGATGCCCGGGCGTGCCGAGCGCCTTGCCTGAGCCCTTCTTGTTGGGCGTGTTGCTTGTCCCGCCGCAGGCCGCCAAGCCGGCCGTGATAGCGGTGGCCGCACCGAGCATGCCGGTGTACTTCAGGAACGTACGCCGGTCCATGCCAGCAGCGGCCACGTCCGCGAACTCGTCCTTCACAGCGATCCGTCTCCTCCGCGCACGATGACCAGGTCTAACGGCGAGGGATGTTCCACATCCCATGTCCTAAGTGCATCGACGATAAGGCCTCACCATTCGGGAGGTCAACCCCTACTCGAGTAAACTTCTGTAACGAGAATGGCTGCCCAGATGGCCGCTGTCGCCCGGCGGCAGGACCAGCCGGTGTCAGGAGTGCCCACGTGGCCATGCTCTTCTTCGACTCGGCGCAGAGGTCCGCGAGCACTCCGGCTCACGCGCTTTGCCCAGGCGGCGCGACGCCGCGGTCCGGTGGAGCGAACAGCGCACCGGGCGAGGCTTTGGAGAGACGCGCAGAACTTGACGCCTCCGTCCGCGCACAGTAAGGTAGGACATCCGATGTCTTGCCCTCAGCTGTGTCCTGCACTGCGGGCCGACCTTCGGCAGAAGGGCACCTTCACGCCATGGACCAAGTCAGATACGGCATCGTCGGCGCCGGATACTTCGGCGCGGAACTTGGACGCATCCTCACCGCCATGGCCAAGGCGAGCGTCACCCGGATCTACGACCCACATACCGGCCACAGCATCGCATCTGAACTGGACTGCGTCGCGGCCCCTGACCTCGCCAGCGTCACCGATCACGAGGACGTAGACGCGGTCATCGTCGCCTCCCCGAATCATGCACACCGTGAGCCCGTCACCCGGGCCGCCCGCGCTGGCAAGCCTGTGTTCTGCGAGAAGCCGATCGCACTCTCGTACCCGGACTGCCATGCCATGCTCTCGGCCACCACCGAGGCGGGCGTGCTGTTCATGGCCGGACACGTCATGAACTTCATGAACGGCGTACGCGACGCCAAACGGCTGATCAACGAAGGAGCAATCGGCGACGTCGTCTACTGCCACACCGCTCGCAACGGCTGGGAGAACCGCCAGGACGCAGTGAGCTGGAAGAAGGTGCGCGAGCTATCCGGCGGGCACCTGTATCACCACATCCACGAACTCGACCTGGTGCAGTTCATCATGGGGCCGGCACAAGTTGCGACCATGGTCGGTGGCAATGTCGCGCATACAGGCCCCGGATTCGGCGGCGAGGACGATCTGCTTCTGATCACACTCGAGCTCGGACCCGATCGCTTCGCGCTGCTCGAGTACGGCTCGGCGTTCCGCTGGCCCGAGCACTACGTCCTGATACAGGGCACCCTCGGCGCCATCCGCATCGACCTGCTGGAAGTGAAAGTCGAACTGCGCACCCCGCAACGACACCAGACCATCCAGCTCCACCGCTCCGCCGAGGAGGATGCGGACCGCCGACGCTTCTACGGGTTCGGTGACGCCTCGATGGACGGTGCGATCATGTATGGCGACCCATCGAAGCGGCCGCCCCTATGGCTTCGAGGCATCATGCAGATGGAAATGGACTACTTCGACAGTCTGGTCCGCGGCCACGCGCCCGAAGCAGAGTTCGTGCCACTCACCGACGGATCCGCCGCAACCGCCGCAATCGCCACCGCCGACGCACTTACCAAATCCCTGCAAGAGAGGCGCAAGGTCCACGTCAGCGAGATCACGACAACGAACTGATTTGGCCGCATGGCGACCGTTACCCGCCACCAGAGCTGCGACCGAGGTTTCCAACCCTGGCCGGCGCGAGGCTGCGCGACGACCGCGTGAGCGCGCTCCAGATCGATGCCCGGATTTAGCCGACTGCGAGTGCTGCTTGGATAGGTCGGCGATGTCCGCTCCGCTCGCTTGTAGGATCCGCAGTCCGAGCATGCCCAGCATCGCGACGAGCGCGAAGTCATTCGCGCACGACTGAACTGAAGCGGCGGCTACCCGAAGTGGCTCGAACTGCAGATGGGTCAGCCGGAGCGTAGGAGACTCGGTCGAGGTCTGCGGGCGGATGAACTTCCCCGGCGAGGCCCTCCGGAAGGGCTCAGCGGCTGTCAACGGCCAAGTTGTGGTCCCCGCTGGTGGCCAACTGAAAGTCCCCGCTCCTTGGGTGTTTTCGATGTTCGGTTCAGGTCTGGAGTCGGCGGTGTTCGGCGACTCGGCAGGCTGGTGTGCAGTAGCGGCGGGGTTGTCCGCGTTGGTTGGTTGGGCAGTGGAAGGTGCGGTTGCAGAGCCACCGGTCGCAGCGGCGGAGTAGGCAGTGCGGGTGGTCTGGGCAGGGCCAGGCCCGGGTCGCCGGGCTGTAACGATATTCGCGCTGTTGGGTCATCGGACCGGCGTGGCTTCGATGGCGGTGCGGGCGCGGGCCTGTTTCATCCGGTAGCTGTCGCCGTCGGTGATGACGACGTGGCAGTGGTGTAGCAGCCGGTCGAGCAGGCTGACCGCGGTGGTGTGTTCGGGCAGGAACCGTCCCCAGGATTCGAACGGCCAGTGTGAGCCAATGCCCAGCGCGCGGCGTTCGTAGGCGGCGGCGACGAACCGGAACAGCAGTTGCGCGCCGGTGTCGTCCAGCGGTGCGAAGCCGAGTTCGTCGCAGAGGATGAGGTCGTTGCGCAGCAGGGTTTCGATGACCCGCCCGACCGAGTTGTCGGCCAGGGCGCGGTAGAGGGTTTCGACGAGCTCGGCGGCGGTGAAGTACCGCACCCGGTGCCCGGCCTGGACCGCGGCGACACCCATGGCCACCAGGACGTGGCTTTTGCCGGTGCCGGCCGGCCCGATCAGGCAAGTGTTCTCCGCGGCCCGGATCCATTCCAGGCTGGCGAGGTAGTCGAAGGTCGCCTTGTGGATCGAGGACGCGGCGACGTCGAACTGGTCGAGGGTCTTCACCACGGGGAACGCCGCGAGGCGCATGCGGGTGCGGGCGTTGGAGTCGTCGCGGGCGGTGATCTCGGCCTCGACGAGGGTGCGCAGGAACTCCTCGGGGTCCACCGCTGCGTCTTCGCGGTGATCAGCAGTTCGGGGGCGAGGCGGCGCATCGCGGCCATCTTCAACCGTCTCAGCCCGTCGTTGAGATCGCCCGGCAGCGGCGGCGGGGTGGTGGTGCTCATGACGGGTCGCCGCCGATCTTGTAGTCGCTCAGCGGGCGGGTCGGCACGCTGGGCAGGGTCAGTACCAGCGCCTGCCCCGCCTGCCGTGGGCTGGGTGCGGCACCGGCGGCGGCCAGGATCGAGCGCACGTCATCGGCGCGCCAGCGGCGGAACTGGACCGCACGCTCTAGCGCGGCGAGCAGCGCCGTGTCGCCGTGCGCGGCCTGCAGGGTGAGGATCTCGCCGATCTCCCTGGCCAGGTTCGCCACCCCGGCTGCGGCGGCGCCGGTCAGGAAGGACGCGGCGACCTCACCAAGGGACAGGAACCGCTTCTCCTGCGCGGTCTTGGCCCGCGGCGCGCGCCGCGGCTTGTCCGGCCGGCTGCTGCCATAGTGCTCGTCGAGGATGCTGGTCTCACCCGGCGCGACCAGGGCGTGCTCGGCGACGAGTTCGCCGGTGAACACCTCGAGCACCTGTACCCGCTCGGCGAGCACGCTGATCAGCACACTCGCGCCGATGAGCCGGTTCGGCACCGAGTAGCGAGCCGAGCCGAACCGCACACACGACAGCTTGTCGACCTTGCGGCTGATCGGCCTGGCGCCGATCTCGCAGCGCAGCGACGGCAACCCGCCGAGCAGCTTCCGCTCGGCGTCCAGCCGCTGCGCGGGGACCGCGCAGATCTGCGACTGCACCACCGCGTTGACCTCGGCGCACCACCGCACCGCCATGCCGTTCGCGGCGGCCAGGTCGGTCACGGCGGGTTCCTGCGGCACCATCAGGTCGCGTTTCGCGTACCCGACAAGCGCCTCGACGATCCCCTTCGACTCAGGATCGTGGGCCTCACAAAAGTCAGGCCGGAAACCGTAATGGGTCGCGAAGCGTACGTAGTTCGCCGTCGGCACGACGACGTTGGCCACCACACCGGCCTTCAGGCAGCCCATCCGGTCAGCGAGCACCATGCGCGGAACCCCGCCCAGCACCTCGAAGCACTCGGCGAGCAACGCCATCGTGGTGGCCGCTTTCTCATCGGCGGCGAAGCGCACGAACCGGAACCTCGACCACGCCAGCACCGCGCAGAACACGTGCAGCCCGTTCTCCACCCCCCAGTCGATGACCAACGTGTCCCCGGGCGTCCACACCGCCGGACGGCGGCCACGATGATGACCCTGCCGCCACTGCCGTTTCACCGTCGCCACCAGCCGGCGGAAGTTCCGCGCCGACCCCTCATACCCGCCCGCACGTGCCGCGGGCAGCAGCCGCTTCGCCGAGATCCGTCCGCTCGTCTTCCTCACCCGCTCCCCGACCAGCTTCTCCACCTCGTCGTAGTTATGCCCCCGGTCCTTGCGCGCCGGCGCTGCACCGCCGGCGTTGTGCCGCTCGACGATCCGCTTCACCGTCTTATGTGTGGTGCCGCATACCTCCGCCGCACCCCGGTAGCTACCCACCTCCCGGTAGGCCGCGATCACATCCATCCGTTCCCTCGCGTTCATCATTGGTGTCCCCTGCCCGGTGATCGATGATCTGGTTGGCACCGACACCCTCACCGCGCAGCGGCCCACACCGTGGACAGGACACGCGAGAAACGGGGACTTCTACCTGGCCAAAACCGGGGACCTAAACCTGGCCACCACTGGGGACTTTCTCATGGCCACGGACAGCGGCTCGGGTGCGGCGCGACACCAGCTCCGACGATCGAGCCTGAGCCGTTGGTCCGCCACCAGGTTGCGTTCGGGAGTGGTCGTCACCGGTGGCCAGCTATGGCGTCTCGTCACTTGAGACGACCTGCTTAACGTTCAGGCCTGCGGCTTCGAAGGCAGCCATGTCTTCGGGCCCTGCACCCTCGTCCGTGATCAACAGGTCTATCCTGCGAAGATCGGCGATTTGTGCGAAGGTTTCCTGCCCGATCTTGGTCGAGTCCGCGAGAACGACCACTTGCCGGGCCGACGCCACGAGCACTCGTTTGAGCTCGGCGTCGTCCAGGCTGTAGTCGGTCAGGCCTGCATTCACACTGATACCGCCGACACCTAGGAACGCGATGTCGACGCGCATGGTCTCAAGGTGTGAGATCGCGCTGTAACCGATCATTGTCAGTTCATGCTCGCGCACCACGCCGCCAGACACGATGAGCCGGAACGGCCGGCGCAGCGTGCGGGAGTTGGCCACCGCCCAGGCCGTGCGCAGGTTGACGGTGACGATAGTCAGGTTTGACGGCGCGGTCAGCTGATCGACGATCTGTAGAACGGTCGTGCCGACGTCCAGAGCGATCGCATCGCCGTCGTTGACCAGCGCTGCCGCTGCCGCGGCAATCGCCCGCTTGCTCTCGGCGCGCTGGTTCTCTCGCACCCGATACGGGCGGTCGAAGGCCCGCCCGATTGTTCGCAGTGCTCCGCCATGTACTCGTCGCAGGTAGCCGCCGGCCTCGAGCTCGACCAGATCTCGACGCACCGTGATCTCCGATACCTGGAGTGTCTGGGCCAGCCTTGCGACCTGGACTCGCCCTTGGACGCCGAGGGCTTCCAAGACGGCCCGCTGTCGTTCGGCCTTCATCACGCGACTGTCCTCCTGCCTCTGCTGCTCACGATCCAGTGTCGCCGATGGCCGCGTACGCCTGGCTATCGTGTCCAAATCGTAACTGATCAGTCGAACACCACGTATTGATCGGACGTGCATGGTCCTGTAGACAGTAGGCAGGGCGCCGCATCTCACTCGCGACCGCGGCGCGTGCAGTCCCATCGCAGAAGACTGAGGAGAGGCGTAGGCCTAATGAAGAGTTCTGGCGCGCGTCATCGCTCGATGCACGTTGCTGTCGGCGTCGTAGCTGCGGTCGCAGCCCTCACGATCTCGGCGTGCTCGGGCTCAGGATCGGGCTCATCCGGATCACCCAAAACCATCAAGCTGGTCGCGGCCGAGTACAGCGCGAAATCGGGGCCCTACTGGCAAAACGTCGCCGCTGCGTTCAAGAAGAAGACGGGTATCACAGTCGACGTGCAGATGGTCAGCTGGGCGAACATTCACCAGCAGGTGTCTACGATGGTGCAGACCAAGCAGTTGCCGGACGTGCTCAATCTCGACACCTTCACGGCCTACGCGCAGGAGGGCCTTCTCTGGCCCGCAACCGACGTCGAGACGGCCGCCTTGCGCAACAATATCCCACAGAACCTGCAGACATCAGGCGACTACAACGGCACCGCATACGGGATACCGCTGGTTGCCAGCGCGTCAGTGCTGTTCTATAACAAGGCCCTCTTCGCCAAGGCGGGACTGAGCGGACCGCCGACGACCACGGCCCAACTTCAGACGGATGCCAAGGCGATTACCGACCTACCAGGCAATAACATCGGTTTCGCCGTTTCGCTTGGCCCGGAGGCGCCTCAGATCGACTGGTCGATGGTGATGTATAACTTTGGTGGCAACTACCTCACCAACGGGAAGTGGACCATCAATTCAGCGCAGAACGTCACCGCGCTACAGTGGCTGAACACCATGGCCACGAACAAACTGACCGAGGTCAACCCGGGCCGGACAAACCGGACAGCTTCAGGGACCTGGCAGTTGTTCGCCTCGGGCAAAGCCGGAATGGTCATCGGCCAGTCCGCCCTCCAGGACCAGCTCAAGCAGGCGCCCAACGTCCAGTACGCGCTCGCGCCGTTCCCCTCCGCTGACGGAAGCCACTCGAAGAGTCTCGGCATCACGGACTACTTGATGGCCTTCAAGAAATCCAACAATCAGTCCGCGGTCCAGCAGTTTCTCGACTTCGCCTACCAGGCCGCGAACTACAACACCTTCATCGCCAACGAGGGCTTGCTGCCAGTGACTTCGGACGAGCAGCAGGCGCTGTCGAGCAATCCCACCTTCGCGCCGTACATCGCGGCGCTGAAGACCGCGGTGTTCCCACCGGTAGGCGAGAAGTCGTGGGACGCCGTGCTCGGGGCGATGAAGAATTCGCTCGGTCTTGCGGTGCAGGGCCAGGACCCGAAGAAGGTGCTGAACGAGTTGCAGGCGGCGGCGACCTCGGGTAGTTGACGTTCAGTGTCCGCGAATCAAATCCACGCCCTGCGCCGTGCGTCCAGCGGCAAGGCTGCCCTGGACGCGGCGGCCGGGCGGCGGCGCAGGCCCCAGCACCGCCCTCGCTCGGTGTCTGGCCTACACCTGGTGGGCTGGATTGGACCAAGCCTGATACTCGTAGTGGGTGTTGTCTTGTACCCGCTCTACGAGATGGCCCGTACGTCCTTCGAACGCATCAGCATTACCGGCGCAGTCTTGGGACCGGCTGGGTTCGCCAACTATCGTCTGCTCTTGGAGAGTTCCGACCTTCCGCGCGTCATCATCAACACGGCCCTGTGGGTGGGCGTCGGTGTCACTGTGACCACAGTGCTCGCGCTGCCTCTGGGACAGTTATTGTCCGTCCAGTTCCCCGGTCGGCCCTTCGTACGTGCCGCCGTCATCGTGCCATGGGCCTCCTCGGTCGTAATGACCGCGATCGGCTTTCGCTGGGTCCTAAACTACTATTACGGTGCGCTGAACCCACTTCTCAAGGCGTTGCACCTGATCCGTACACCGATCGACTGGCTCGGTAACGACGCGACGGCTCGCTGGGTGATGATTGCCGTAGTCGTCTTCGTGTCGCTGCCGTTCACCGCCATGACGATACTTGCTGGGCTCAAGTCAATATCGGACGACACCATCGAAGCAGCTCACCTCGACGGTGCAGGTGGTCTGCGCACTTACTGGTACGTAGTGCTGCCGCAGCTTCGTGGTCCGCTGGTCGTAACAGTGCTGCTAAACACAGTGTGGATCTTCAACTCCTTCCCGATCATCTACGTCTTGAACTTCAGCAACCCCGGTTATCGAAATGACACCACCACAACATATATGTACAAGATATCTTTCCTCACTGATCACAATGTCGGAAAGGGTGCGGCAATGAGCGTAATCAACGTGGCTGTCTTGTCCATTGCGGTCGCGCTGTTCGTGCGCCGGGCCCGCCTGGACTCGACATGAAGATCGCTCGGCGCTGGCTGGTAGCCGTTATCGGATTCATTGTCGCCCTCTTCTTTCTCGCGCCATACATTGTGATGTCGCTGACCTCGGTCAAGACATCGCAAGACCTCGCACGCACGCCACCGACTTTCCTACCGACAGAGTGGAACTTTTCCACCTACGTTTCGATGTGGCGGGTGGCGCCGATCGCCGACTACATCCGTAGCAGCGTGATCATTGCCGGCGCGTCGACAGTGATTGTCGTGCTCGTCTCCGTGCCGGCAGCGTATTGCACCGCCCGGTTTGAATTCCGCGGCCGGCGCGCGTATCTATTCGTCGTGCTCATCGCCCAGATGCTGGCGCCCGTGGCGCTAGTTGTCGGGCTGTACCAGGAGTTCCAGTCACTAAGCCTGCTCGACAGCTACCTCGGGCTGATCCTCATAAACTCCGCGTTCAATCTCTCATTTGCCGTCTGGCTGCTCCGCGGCTTCATCAGTGCGGTGCCGCCGACTCTTGAGGAGGCGGCTTGGCTCGACGGCTGCTCGCGGAGCCAGGCACTGCTCCGAGTGGTGCTTCCGACGCTGCTACCCGGGCTGATCACCGCGGCCATCTACGCGTTCATCACCGCCTGGAACGAGTTCATCGTGGCGCTCACGCTTATTAGCACCGAGTCGAAGAAGCCGATCCAGGTCGGTATCACTGAGTTCATCGGGCAGAACCAGGTCGACTGGCAGCACCTCTTTGCCAGCTCCATCATCGCAATCGTCCCGGTGGTCGTGCTGTTCATTGCCATCGAGCGGTATCTCGTAGGCGGCCTCACGGCCGGGAGCGTGAAATGATCCCCACCGAGCTGGAAGGGATACCTAACGAATCGTACCGACAGCGTTTCGGTGTTCCCCGTGCCGCGCTTTGCCGTCGAGATCGGATGGTTGACCGTGCCCAGGCAGCCCGCGCCCAGGCGTCGGCAGGACCGCCGCGCGGGCGCGGAGCGTTCATGCCGCCCAACCTCACAGTTGCTCGTCATGCCCGCCCAGCTACGACGCGTGGTTCTGGCCCGGACACAGCGGATCATCTCGTCGGCGAGCTTCCTCAACGACGGCCCATCTCGCGACATGCCGGTCGTAGTATGTTGCGCCGCAGCGACGCCGGTCGGCACAGATCGATCCTAACGGCCTGCTTGGCAGCGGATTGGTGCTGGCCCGGCGACGCTCGGCATCTGGGCAACCGTGTCCTGACCGGAAGAGCGCTACCTGCCGACGTTCCGGCCCCCGACAACGGCGCCTCGGCGGCGCGCGGCGGGCAGCACGGCGCCGCGCATAGCCGCCGGCGCCACGCGACCGTGGTAACGCGCATGCAGACGGCAGGAGTGCGTTCGGCGACGGGTTCGCCTACCGCTGATTACCACATGTGATGTCGCGAACGAAGATTGCTGAACAAGTTGTCAATATGAAGGACATGGTGGAGAGGCTGCAATGGGCTGGTTGTGCGAGCTGTTTGGGGTCACCAAACCGGTGATCGGGATGTGTCACCTGCAAGCGCTTCCCGGCGACCCGGGTTACGACGCAGGCCACGGCATGGCAGGCATAATCAAGCACGCCGCGCGTGAGCTCGAAGCACTGCAGCACGGCGGCGTCGACGGCATCCTAATCTCCAACGAGTTCAGCCTGCCCTACCTGACCAAGACCGAACCAATCACCGCTATCGCAGTGGCCCGTATCATTGGTGAGCTGCGCCACGATATTGGCATACCGTTCGGCGTCAATATCCTGTGGGACGGCTGCGCGTCGCTCGACGTCGCCGCCGCTACTGGTGCGACATTCGTTCGGGAGATCTTTACCGGCGTCTACGCCAGCGACTTCGGTCTGTGGAACACGAGCATCGGCGAAGTGGCCCGTCACCGCCGCGCGATCGAAGCCCAGCACGTCCGGATGCTGTTCAACATTGTCCCTGAGGCAGCCCGATACCTCGCAGAGCGAGAGCTCGCCGACATCGCACGTTCCACTGTGTTCAACGCTCGCCCGGACGGGCTGTGTGTCTCCGGGCTCACGGCCGGCGCAGCCACCGATCTCAGCGACCTACGGATCGTCAAGGACGCGGTTCCGACTACACCAGTCGTCGTCAATACTGGCGTGCGGGCCGACACCGCGGCGGAGCTGCTATCTGTCGCCGACGCGGCGATTGTCGGCACCTTCATCAAGCGAGACGGCTATTTCTACAACGAGGCAGACGCCTCCCGCATCGCCGAATTGGTGTCTGCCATCGCCGACCTCCGCAAGCCGGAGATCGATGCCTAGTCACGCCGGCGTGCTGTTCGTCGGAGTCGATATCGGCACCTTCGAGACCAAGGGTGTGATCGCCGACAGCGGCGGGCGGGTCGTGACGACCGCCCGGAGTTCACACCAGATTACGACCGGTCCGGGTGGGCGCGTCGAGCACGACGCGGAAGCGGTGTGGTGGGAAGGCTTCGTTCGCGTCCTGCGGACGCTGCTTGAACACCCCGCTATCGACCCCGCACGCATCGCGGCGGTGGGTTGCAGCGGCATCGGGCCGTGCGTGCTGCCAGTCGACGCCGAGTGGCGACCGCTGGGACCGGCAATCCTTTACGGAGTGGACACTCGCGCCACGACGGAGATTGCTCTGCTGGAGCGCCGTTTGGGCAGCGATGCGATTCTCCGTCGGTGCGGTAATCGGCTCTCTAGCCAGTCGGCCGGCCCAAAGATCGCCTGGCTGAAGCGGCATGAACCGGAGCAGCACAGAGCCGCGCGGTACTTCGTGACGTCCCAGTCGTTCCTGACCGGCCGGCTTACCGGCGTGGCAGTGATCGATCATCCCACGGCGAGCTACTTCCATCCCATCTACGACCTGGCCGGCGCCCGTTGGGACGTCACCGGGTGCGAGGATTTTATCGATGCGCACCGCTTACCGCGCATCGCGTGGCCTGGCGACATCGCTGGCGCAGTCAGTCCGCTGGCCGCCGCACGCACCGGCCTGCGCGCCGGGACGCCGGTAATCGTGGGCACCACCGACGCGCAAGCCGAGGCACTGGCTAGCGGGGTCGTCGCCCCGGGCGACATGATGGTCATGTACGGGTCGTCATCATTCATGCTGGAGGTGGTCCCGCGCCCGGTTTCTAGCCAAGTGCTGTGGGCGGCACCCTACGTATTCCCCGGCACCTACGCGCTCGCCGCCGGTACGTCCACCGCCGGGACGCTGACCCGCTGGATCGCCGAACTCCTCCAGGTTGGCGAGGCTGGCGCAGACGACCGGTTCGCCGCACTGGTTGCCCTGGCCGCAGAGTCATCACCCGGCGCCGCTGGACTGACCGTCTTGCCCTACGCCAGCGGCGAGCGGACGCCGCTGCACGACCCGTCGCTGACCGCCGCCATCTTGGGTCTGCGCCTCAATCACACCCGCGCTGACCTGGCCCGCGCAGTCCTGGAAGGCATCGCTCATTCGATGGCCAACGCGATCGAGACCTACACTACCGAGGGATACCCCCCGCAGCGGCTCCACGCGGTCGGCGGCGGCACCCGCAACCCGATCTGGCTGCAGGCCGTCAGCGACATCCTGGCCCGCGAGCAGCGGGTCATCGACAGCGTCGGCGCAGCCGCCGGAGACGCCGCGCTGGCCGCCCTCGCCATCGGCACCCTCTGCACGCCAGATGACACCCGCAATTGGGCCCCGGTCGCAACCATCGTCCGACCGGACGAGACGCTGCACGGACGCTACGCCGCCGATCATCGCCGCTTCCTCGAGCTCACCACCCGTCTCGCCGCCCGACGTCTACCCGAGGAGCAACCGTCATGACCTCACCGTGGGAGCGGATCGCGGCCCAGATCGCCGACGGCATTGGGGCCGTCCGCGACAGCGCTGTTGCGATCGCCGTTACCGACGTCGCGGCCCTAGAGGCGGTGCGTGCCTTCGTCGCCGAGGTGTACCGGCGCGGGGGCCTTCCCCAGGTGCTGCTCACCGACACCGCCTTCGACCGAGCCGCGCTCGCGCTCGCCGACGATGACGTGCTCGGGCAACCGAACCCGGTCGAGCTGGCCGCCATCGACTGGGCCGACTGTTACGTGGCATTCCGAGCGATGACTGCGCCGCGGGCCGTCGACGTCCCCACTGCCCGTCGTGCAGCGCAGCGCCGCGCGATGGGACAAGTATCGGCCCGGCGATGGGTTGCCACGCGCTGGTGCATCGTCCGTGTGCCCACCGCCGAGTGGGCAGAACTCATCGGCGTAGATCCCAACGTCCTGCTGGACGAGTTCATGAACGGGTGCCTGACCGACTGGGCGGCCGTCCGCGGGCCATGGGCGCGGCTAGCAGCCGAATGGGAGACACGCCGGCAGGTACACGTGGTGGCCGAGGACACCGATCTGCGCCTCTCAATCACCGGTCGGCGCTGGTTGGCGTTCACCGGGGAGGCCAACCTCCCGGACGGAGAGCTTGCGACCGCTCCGGTCGACGAGTCTGCCTGCGGTCGCATCCGCTTTCCTGGGCCGTTCTACTTCGCCGATAATGTGATCCGCGACCTGGCTCTTGAGTTCAGCGACGGCAAGGTGGTGGCCGCGCACGCCGCCGCCGGTGAGGACACCGCCCGAGCGTTGCTGGACACCGACGACGGTTCGCGACGCATCGGCGAATTCGGCGTCGGTCTCAATTCAGCCATGCGCACGCTCACCGGCGATCTCTTCTTCGACGAAAAGATCCTTGGGACGGTGCACCTCGCGCTCGGGCGCGCGTATCCCCAGTGCGGTGGAATCAACGAATCGGCGCTGCACTGGGATATCGTGAAGGACCTTCGCCTCGGCGGCTCACTGCTGCTCGACGATGAACCGGTCATTGACTGCGGGCGGGTCGTCGGATCCCTACTCACCGCCATCCACCCCTACACTCCACGAAGGGACGGCACGCGATGACTACCCCGCTGATCCAGGTTGCCCTAGACGTCACCTCCATCGAGGCCGCGACCGAGTTAGCAGAAGTAGCGCTCGCCGCGGGCGCCGACTGGCTCGAGCTCGGCAAGCCGCTGATTGAGTTCGAGGGCATCCTACGCGCGACGACCCTGCGGGACCGGTTCGCCGACGCATACTTGGTCATGGACCTCATGATCATCGCGGGCGCGCGCCGCTACGTCAGAGCTGCCGCCGACGCCGGCATTGACAACGTCACGGTCACCGCGCTAGCTCCGCCGGAGACGGTGGCCGAGACGATCACCCTCGGCAAACAGCACGGCGTCGCTATCACCGTGGACATGTTCAACCTGCCGTCCCTTGTCGAGGACTGCGTCCGCTATGAGACGCTGGGGGCCGACTACCTGATGGTCCACTTCGGCGCCGACCAGAAGCGACGCCGCCCGGACGGCTCGCCGATCGCCGACCTGCGCGCGGTCGTCGAGCGAGTTGGGATCCCGGTCTCCTACGCTACCTACGACGCTGCCGAGAGCGTCGCGGCCGTCCGGGCCGGGGCTGCTGTCATCGTTCAAGGAGAACCGGTGACCTCAGCAACTGAGCCAAACACCGCGCTGTCCGAATTTATCCGCACTACCAAGGCCGCCGGCCGGAAGGTCTCCCAGCAGTCATGAAGGCAGCAATCATCCACCGCGAAAACGGCACGAAGGTGCTCCGCACCGACGACATCCCCGATCCCGAGTGCGGCCCCGCGCAAGTGGTCGTACGCGTGCGCAACGCGGGCATCTGCGGCTCTGACGTCCACGGCTTCCTCGACCCGATAAGCACCGCGAGAACCGAAGGGTTGATCATGAGTCACGAAGCGGCGGGCGAGATCGCCGCCGTCGGCAGCGATGTCTCCGGATGGGTGGTCGGCAACCGAGTGACAGTCGATCCGCAAGTCACCTGCGGCGTCTGCGGGCCATGTCGCAACGGCTGGATCTCCATCTGCGACAACAAGCGGGTCACCGGATCGAGCCTGCACGGCTTCCAACAGGGCGCCATGGCTGAGTACCTCGCCGTACACGCCAAGCAGGTGTGTGCGGTGCCCGACAGGCTAAGCTACGCGGAAGCCGCCGCGATCGAGCCTCTGGCCAACGCCTTGCATGTTATCCGGCGTGCCGAGCCCGCGAACTCCGACGTCGTGGTCGTTCTCGGGATGGGCCCACTGGGGCTTTGCCTTCTCCAGTGCCTCAAAGCCACCGGTGTCGGAACCGTCGTTGCGACCGACCTGGCCGACCACCGCCTGGCGGCGGCGCGGACCCTAGGCGCCGATCACACCGTTAACGTCGGCGCCGATGACCTCACCACCGTGGTGCGCCAGCTCACCAGCGGCTCGGGCGCCGATATCGTCATCGAAGCGGTGGGCATAGATGTCACCTACTGGCAGGCGATCGACATAGTGCGCAAGCGTGGCAAGATCATGTTCTTCGGCGCCGTACAGGACACCGTCACGATGCCGCTACTGTCGATCCTGCACAAGGAGATCACTATCATCGGCTGCACTGGGGCAAACGACGAGACGCCGGACGCCGTGCGGTTGGTCGCGGAGCGTGCAGTCGATTTGGCATCGATCATCACTCACCGATTCTCTCTAGACGCCGCGCAGCGGGCAATAGAGACAATGTGCGACCCGGAGCAGCACGCGATCAAGGTGCAGGTTCTGCCGCAGGAGCTGCACGCCTGATCCGATCGTTTGCACAGACCCGCCGGCGAGGGTCGGACCAGCCGGTCGGCGGCACCCCAGCAGAATTTTGCCCATACTTCGATCTCGATCCGACGCTCCAAGGCCGGCTTCGCGACCGGTGTCCCGTCGCCGCACCGCCAGCTCACCCGGCCAGGACGGGCGGAACGCGAGCTTTCTCGGTGAGCTGTCGGCCCGCGGGAGGGAGGCCGCCGGCCCGTCGGTCGAACGACGGCCTACGAGTACCTGTCGTCGTTCCGCTCATATCTATGATCGGACGATCTGAACTTCCTCACCGCGGCGGATCCGTTAAAATATGACGACACCGAGTCCCTGCATATCTATGCAGGACTTGGGGCGGGGGGCAGACCACAGGCGGGTATGCACAGGTAAACTTTGCACTTTCAGCGGATGATCCCGAGCCCGCGTGCTGCGGGATTCGGAAGACACGCGTCACCAATGATCGGACGGTTCGCTGCATCGTGCCAGCACCCATCTGCACGTGCATTTGTATAACCTGCAGATAAGGAATACGGGCGATGGGCGATTGGCGAGCCGAGCGAGGAGCCAGATGCCATAGCGGCCCATGAGCCTGGATTCACGGCGTTGAGTGATGTTGTGGGCGGGTCGTAACGCGCGGATACCCTTCTGTGCAAGGAGAATGTGAGTTGACGATCTCCATTCCCTGAACACAGAAGGGACACCCGCTGGATGCGAGTTTCTCACGGCTCGGCCGCGGTGCACGCGGTCTTCGACGACCCGAATCTGGTGTCCTGCGCGGGGCTGGCGCCGCTGCTCGGGTTGGCGCAGCGGTGTGGGCTGCACGGGCTGGTCGGGTCGCTGCTCACGTTGACCGCGAAGGCCGGCGCGAACGCGGCGGTGAAGGTGGTCGGACTGGTGGCGGGGATGGCCGGCGGGGCGGACTCGATCACGGATCTGGATCTGCTGCGCCACGGCGGGATGCGCCGGCTTTTCGACGGGGTCCGCGCGCCGTCGACGTATGGCAGCTTTCTGCGCGACTTCACCTTCGGCCATGTTCGGCAGCTGGACGCGGTCGCGGCCCGGTTGTTGGCCCGGCTCGCCGCGCACACGCCGTTGCTGCCCGGCGCCGATCAGGTCGCGTTCCTGGACGTGGATGACACGGTGAAGGCCACCTACGGCTACGCCAAGCAGGGCGCGGGGCGCGGCTACAGCGGGGTGAACGGGCTCAACGCGCTGCTCGCGGTGCTGTCCACCCCGATCGCCCGGCCGGTGATCGCCGCGGCCCGGCTGCGCAAAGGGGCGACCAACTCCGCCCGCGGCGCGCACCGGCTGCTCGCCGACGCGCTCACCGCGGCCCGCGCGGCCGGCGCGTCCGGGCTGCTGATCGCCCGCGCCGATTCGGCGTTCTACACCCACCGCGTCGTCGCCGCGATCCGCCGCCGCGGTGCCTACTTCTCCATCACCGCCCGCCTGGACCCGGCGGTGCGCCGCGCCATCGCGTCGATCCCGGACGGCGCGTGGGTGCCGATCCGCTACCCCAACGCCGTCTATGACCCCGACGAGGGCCGCTGGGTCTCCGACGCCGAGGTGGCCGAGGTCGAGTTCACCGCGTTCACCTCCCGACCCGCCCGCGAGCAGCTGACCGCCCGGCTGATCGTGCGTCGGGTGAAGCGGCTCAACCCGGCCGGGCAGGGCGAACTGTTCAACGCCTGGCGCTACCACGCGGTGTTCACCGACTCAGCTATGCCGATGCTCGACGCCGAGGCCTGCCACCGCGACCACGCGATCATCGAGCAGGTCATCGCCGACCTCAAGCAAGGCCCACTCGCCCACCTACCGTCGGCGTCGTTCGCCGCGAACTCGCCTGGCTGGTCCTGGCCAGCATCGCCTACAACCTCACCCGCGCCGCCGGATCGCTCGCCTCCGCGTTCCACGCCCGCGCGAGCAGCGCCACCATCCGCACCCAGCTCATCGCCGTCCCGTCCCGGCTGGCCCGCTCCGCGCGGCGGCTCACCCTGCACCTGCCCCGCGACTGGCCCTGGCAACACGCCTGGCAACAGCTGTTCGCCACCGCAATCAACGCCCCACCGCCGGCCGCGACCTGACCTCATCCGAGAGCCCCGAGCAGGGCCCGAACCGAGCAGCCAGTGGAAGAGCCGGGCAGACCGGCGGCTCGACTCTGCCAGCCCCATAGGCACTCCAACAGACCACTGGAAATCGATCACGTCAATTCATGCGGTGGATCCAGGATGAGCTTGGCTTCAGGTGGACGTCACCATGCGAGTGCGTGCTGTGCGCCCGGCGCAGACAACAACCGGCGCCATGCGTTGCACGGAATTCAAGGCTCCGCCAACCAGAGTGGGACGCGTTGCGCGATATTGTGCGGCTGCAGGGACCCGGCTGGGTCTTGCTGGTCAACAGGTTGACGGTGGCACTATTCCGGCTCGACGCAGGGCGACCCAGCGTTCCACGTCGCTCAAGGAAGCAGCGACCGAGCCGCGGTGATCAGCGCCCGGGATAACGTCGTACTGCAGTGACGCGCCGTTGGCGCACAACGCCTTGACCACCAGATCGGTCTGCGGCTTAGCGACGGTGGTGTCGGCGGTGCCCTGCACGACGAGTACTGGGACGGTCAGGTGCAGCGTCGACGGCTCGTTGGCCTTGAGGATGTTGACCATTGCCGTGACGCCTGGGTTCGTTGCGGCCCCGGGTTTGAATACGGTCGGAACCTCGCTCGCCGGGATAGTGGCGGCGAAGGCGCGTAGCTGATCGATGCAGTCGGTGGTCTGCGCCAGGTGGTAGAGCTGCAGTCCGAGCGGGCTCAGGAACTCGGCCGGGCGGACCTGCTGGGGATCCACGGCGGCCGCGCCCTGGATGACCAGCGGCAGGAAGCCCAACGCAGCGCCATAGCCGGGGTAGTTGTTGATGATTCCCTCGGGGAAGGTGGAGAAGAAGCTGCCGGGCGCGATAGCGACGGCGCCCAGGAAGTGGAGGTCCGGTGCCCGTTGCTCCGCCAGCAGGTCGGTGAACAGGGCGGCCTGCCCGCCCTGGGAGTGTCCAATGGTGACCCAGTCGCGTCCGACGCGGTGGTCGAGTTGGCGGGCGGCGCGCACGATGTCGATCACATTGTGGGCCTCGCTGTCGCCGATGATGTACGGGTGCGGGCCGGGCGTGCCGAGCCCTTCGTAGTCCGTCTGAACCACGACGAACCCGTGCGCGACCCATTGGTCGAGCGTCAGGTCCATCAGCCCGAGGTAGTCGTGGTCTGGCCCGGTGTCGGTGTCACGCGAGGGCGCGCAGACATCGGCGATACCCGTCGTGCCATGCGCCCAGCTCACCACGGGCCAGCCGCCGGCTGGTGGCCGGCCCTCGGGGATCGCAACGGTGCCGGAAACGACCCGCAGCTGGCCGTTGGCGCTGGTAGACAGGTAGTAGATGAAGTAGTTGCGGGCTGCGCTGGGCAATGCGGGGGCGCCGGCCAGCGGCCTGGCATACAGCAGCGTCCCGGCCAGCCGCCCGAAGAGTCCGAACAGGTCGCTCGTGCCGGGCCCACGGGGCGCCGCGGCATTGTTCGCCGCCACGGTCGGTGACGGGCTCGCAGATGCGACACTCGGCGCCAGCAGGGCCAAACTCGTGACGCCAACGGCGACTGTGGCAAGAACACGGCGCAGGCGGATCATGCGGACTCCCCATAGTTGCCAGCGTCAGACACCGGGACGGTATCCCTCGGGTCACCCGGCGCGGGCACCTGTCCTGCTCAACGGGAGCGGATGGGACCGGCCGCGAAGACTGGGCACACGCCGCCAAGTTTGGCTATCGAACACCGTGCCCAGCCGGGCCGAGCCATGAGACCCGGTTGTAGCGTGCGGTGCACCTTCCGAGTCGGCGAACATGGAGCTCGAAACCTCACATTCGGGTTGCACAAACGGGAGATCGCGCATTTGCGGGCAGCTCAGCGCAGTCTCCGGACTGCGGCCTTATTGGGCGACGCACGTATCCGTGAGCTTCGGGAGGGCCGGTACCAGTTGGCCTCCCTGTGCAAGATCATGGCGCGGTGCGCGGTACCGGGCCTGACCGCCGCGGCGTCGTTAGCGCTGCGAGCAAGGCATCGAGGTCAGGGGCCGCTCGGTCCACCGATTTCGCTGCCCTCACGCGTACTCGGCAGCTGCCAGTTGCCTGAGTTCATACTTAACGACTTTCCCGCTGGCGTTGCGGGGCAGCGTGTCGACGAACCGAACCGAACGCGGCACCTTGAAATTGGCCAGCCGGTCGCGGCAATGCGCGATCACCTCGTCCTCCATGAGCGACGCACCCGGTCGGATGACCACGTAGGCACGGCCCACCTCCCCGAGTCGCGAGTCGGGCACGCCGATGACGGCAGCCTCGGCCACAGAGTCGTGCGCTGTGATTACCTGTTCGATCTCGGCCGGATACGCGTTGAACCCGCCGACGACGAACATGTCCTTCAGCCGATCGGTGATACAGAGGTTGCCGGATGCGTCCATCACGCCAATGTCGCCAGTGTGCAGGAAGCCGCGGTCATCGATCACGGTGGCGGTGGCGGCGGGGTCGTGGAAGTACCCCCGCATGACGTTGTATCCGCGTACCAACACTTCGCCGCTGTTTCCAGGTGGCAGCGGGATTCCGTCCGGGCCGGCGACAACGACCTCCGTTCCTTCGATCGCACGCCCAACCGTTCGGGCGATTGTCTCCGCGTCGGCGGCGGGATCGCCGATGGTCGCCGTCCCGCAGCACTCGGTGAGGCCGTACGCGATCACGACACTCGGAAAGAGTTCCGCGCGCATCCGCTCGACGAGCGCGACCGGTACGACCGCGGCGCCGGTGACCGCGAGCCGCAGGGACTGCAGGTCGGCAAGCGACCGCGCGGGGTGGTCGAGGATCGACGAGTACAGGGTGGGCGGTCCGGGTAGCACGCTCACGCGCTCCTCGCTGATGAGCCGGATGGTCTCGGGCACGTCGAACACGGCCTGGAGGATCATCGGCACGCCGTGCAGCAAGCAGGCCAGCACGCCCGCCTTGTAGCCGAAGGTGTGGAACATCGGGTTGAGGATGAGGTACCGGTCGTCAGGCCGCAGGCCCACTCCCTCGATCCACGCGAGGAACACGCGCACGTTCTGGCCGTGTGTCACCAGCACGCCCTTGGGACGTCCGGTCGTTCCCGAGGTGAAGAACATGTCCGCGATGTCGTCCGGTCCGATCGACGCGGCTCGGTCACGCACATCCGCCTCGGAGACCGCGTCGCCCCGCTGCAGGAATTCAGTCCATGCGAGTTCTGCGCCGTCGTCCAGGCGGACGACATCTTCGAGCGCCTCCGGCTGGAATCCTGCCGACGCGAGCATCCCGAGGTAGTCGTTGCCCAGGAAGCCGTTGTCGACCACGAGCAACCGAGCACCGCTACGTGACAAGATCCAATGCGCCTCCTGCCCCTTGTAGCGGGTGTTCACCGGGACGAGCACAGCGCCCGCGGTCACGGCACCTAGCGCGGCCACGACAAAGCGATGTCCGTTCGGGGCCCACACCGCTACCCGGTCACCAGGCTGGACGCCGGATGCGATCACGGCCGCCGCGCAACGGCGTACCTGCTTGGCGAGCTCGGCGAACGTCCAGCGCAGCGGTCCGTCGACGAGCGCTGCCCGGCCGGCGAATTCGGTTTCGGCCCGTGCCAGCGCCGACGCGATGGTGGAGGGCGCGTCCATGCAGGTGACTTCCGTGCGGTGGATTGAACTTCGTTGCTACGCTCAGGCAATGGCTGAAGCCTACATCGTTGAGGCGGTCCGCACGCCAGTCGGAAAGCGCGGAGGCGGCCTCGCCCAGGTTCATCCGGCCGACCTTGGCGCCGCAGTTCTGCAGGCGCTCGTGAAGCGCAGCGGCGTTGACCCTGCGGCCGTGGAGGATGTCGTCTTCGGCTGCGTCGATACGGTCGGTCCGCAAGCCGGTGACATCGCCCGTACCGCATGGCTGGCCGCTGGCCTACCGGACCATGTTCCGGGAACCACGGTCGACCGGCAGTGTGGCTCGTCACAGCAGGCCGTGCACTTCGCCGCCCAGGCGGTGCTCAGCGGAACGTCGGATGTCGTCGTGGCCGGCGGCGTACAGAACATGAGCGCCATCCCTATCTCTTATGCGATGACTGCCGGTCAGACCCTCGGCTTCCGGGATCCGTTCAGCGGCTCATCCGGGTGGCGGGAGCGCTACGGCGATCGAGAAGTGTCGCAGTTCAACGCCGCGGAGATGATCGCCGATAAATGGTCATTGACCCGCGAGACAATGGAGCAGTTCGCAGTCAGCTCCCATGAGCGAGCGCTGGCCGCACGCGCCGAAGGACGATTCGACCGCGAAATAGCGCCAGTCGTCGGGGTAAGTGCCGACGAGGGGCCGCGCGTACCTGACTGGGACAAGATTCGGTCGCTGCCACCGCTGACCGAAGGCGGTCGCCTTACCGCGGCCGTGGCCAGCCAGATCTCCGACGCTGCCGCGGCGTTGCTGATCACGAACGAGCGCGGCCTTCGCACGCATGGCCTGACGCCGCGTGCGCGCATCCATCACCTGTCGGTGCGGGGTGCCGATCCCATCTGGATGCTTACCGCACCAATCCCGGCCACGGAGCATGCATTGGACAAGGCCACCGTTTCCGTCGACGACATCGACCTGGTCGAGATCAACGAGGCGTTCGCGTCGGTGGTCCTCGCCTGGCTGGCCGAGACCGGCTTCGATCCCACCCGCGTAAACGTCAACGGCGGAGCCATCGCGCTCGGCCATCCGCTCGGGGCTACCGGTGCCCGGCTGATGACCACGCTGGTGCATGAGCTGGAGCGCACCGCCGGGCGGTACGGACTGCAGACGATGTGTGAGGGCGGCGGGCAGGCCAACGTCACGATCATCGAGCGCCTCGGCTGAGCGGTGACGCAGAATCCGGTGGACTTCCACGACCGTGTCGTCGCCGTCACCGGCGGCACCCGTGGGATCGGCCTCGAGATAACCCGCGCCTTCCTCGCGGCCGGCGCGCAGGTTGTCGTCTGCGGCCGGACACCGCCTGCACGGCTACCTGCCGAGCAGGATCGCATCGCCAGTTTTGTCGCGGCGGATGTCCGCGATCCCACGCAAGCACGGCTGATCGTCGATGAAGCAGTTGCCCGGCACGGCGGCTTGGACGTTCTGGTGAACAACGCAGGTGGTTCCCCCAACGCCGACGCGGCGACGGTCTCGCCTCGCTTCATCGAACGGATCGTGGCACTGAACCTGCTGGCGCCCTTCTACGTCGCCCAGGCGGCCAACGGCGTCATGCAGCGGGCAGCCGGTGGCACGATCATCAATGTCGGCAGTGTCGCGGCCCACCAAGCCGCACCCGGTACGGCTGCGTACGCCGCCGCCAAGGCCGGGTTGCTGCAGTTGACTCGTGCGCTCGCATTGGAATGGGGGCCAACGGTCCGGGTCAACCACATCACGACTGGGCTGATCCTCACCGACTCGGCCAGATCGCACTACGGGCCAGACGGCGGAGCGGCTGTCGCCCGAACGATCCCGATGCAGCGCATGGCCCAACCCGAAGATGTCGCCGCGGCATGCCTATTTCTCGCCTCCTCGCTCGCGGCATACATCACCGGCGCCGATCTGGCGGTGCACGGCGGCGGCGAGATCCCAGCGCGCGTCCTCGCAGCCCAGCACACCGGGCTTCCGCCCGAGCGACAGGGGTAAGGCGGCTGTCACGTCACCGGGTGCCACCGGCACATCCGGCAATATCGACTCAGGCAATGGCAAACCTTTCTAGGCCGTCAGATTCGCTCGTTCAGCTATCGTGCGGCGCAGTTGCACAGACGTGCCGTGCAGCAGTTGCGTGGTCTTCGCCCGCTTGAAATAGCGGTGGGCAGGGTGCTCCCAGGTGAACCCGATACCGCCGTGCAACTGAATGGTCTCCGCGGCGACCTGCAAGAACACGTCCGCGCAATGCCGCTTGGCCAATGGCGCGAGGGTCCCGGCCTCGTCCGACGCCTGGCCGACCGCGTGGACGGCGGCGGTCGCGGTGGCCCGCGCGGAGGCGACGGCGACGGCGAGGTCGGCGCAGCGGTGCTTGAGCGCCTGGAACGTGCCGATCGGTCGCTCGAACTGCACCCGGGTCTTGAGATAGGCGACGGTCAGCTCCAGGCACTGCTCAGCGGCAGCCGCCGACTCCGTCGCCAGCAGGGCGTGCATCAGCGCCTCGGCTCGTGCCGCCGGAACGCCCAGGTCGGTCGTGGGCGCACCGGCGAAATCGACGTGGGCCTGCGAGCGGTTCTGATCCAGCGTCTGCACCGGCGTGACGCGAGCATCTACTGCCTGCACCAGGTGCAGCCCCCCCGCCGCGGCGACAACGAACAGGTCAGCCTCCGGGCCGTGCACTACATGCTGGGCGCAGCCGGAGACGCGCCCAGCCGCTACCGTCAGCTCGTCGACAGCGACGGCAGCGCACAGCCGGCCAGCCGCGAGCTCGGGCAGGTGACGCGCCGCGGTCTCGTCCGCTGCTTCGCTCAGCAGTTGCGCGACGGCCACGGTCGGGAGATACGGCACCGGCGATAGCACGCGACCCAATTCACCGACCGCGATCGCGACCTCGGCGAGCCCCGCGCCGTCACCGCCATAGCGCTCCGGCACCGCGAGCGCGACCAGCCGCAGCTCGCCGGCGAGGCGCCGCCACGACGGGTCCGTGGTGCGTTTCAGAAAGTCGCGTACCGTCTCGCGCAGGGCAGCCTGCTCCGCAGTCTCGGTAGCGTCGGAAAAGATCATGATGTGGCTATCCGCGGGGCAGGCCGAGCAGCCGCTCGGCGACGATGTTGCGCTGGATCTCGTTGGATCCGCCGTAAATCGTGTCGGCGCGCGTGTACAGGAACAGTCGCTGACTGTCGGTGAGCTCGTACTCGTCACCGACCACGGTTGACTCGACGCCGGCCACGTCCACGGCCAGCTCACCGAGGCGCTGGTGCCACGGCGCCCACAGCAGTTTGACGATGTTGGCTTCCGTACCGGGTGTCGTCCCGGCAGGGGTCCCGAGGGTCGCGGTGGCCGTGCACCGCAGCACCTGCAAGCCGATCCAGGCGTCGGCGACGCGAGCCGCGATATCCGGGTCGGCCAGCCGCCCGTTCTGGCGCGCCGCCTGCAGCACCTCGTCGAATTCCCGCCGGAACCCCATCTGCTGCCCGAAGGTGGACACTCCGCGTTCGACCGCGAGCGTCCCCATCGCTACCCGCCAGCCGTCGCCGACCGCGCCGACGACGTTCTCGGCCGCCGTGCGGGCATCGTCGAAGAACACCTCGTTGAATTCGGCGGTTCCGGTGATCTGCACGATCGGCCGGACGTCGATGCCCGGCTGACGCATCGGCACGAGCAGGTGGGACAACCCGTGATGTCGTTGACTTCCCGATTCGGTGCGCGCCAGCACGAAGCACCAGTCGGCGTGTTGGGCGAGCGAGGTCCACACCTTCTGCCCATCGACGTGCCACTCCCCGTCACGTAGCCGGGCCCGCGTCGTCACCGACGCGAGGTCCGAGCCGGCATTCGGTTCCGAGTACCCCTGGCACCAGATCTCGCTGCCGTCGAGGATGCCCGGCAGGAATCGGTCCTTCTGCTCTCGGGTGCCGAACATCAGTAGCGACGGGCCGAGCAGTTGCTCCCCCATGTGCCCGACCCGACCCGGTCCGCCGGCCCGCGCGTACTCCTCGTGGAAGATGACCTGCTGGCGCCACGGCAGGCCGCGGCCGCCATCTTCGCGCGGCCAGCCCAGCCCGATCCACCGCTCCTCGCCGAGCCGCCGTTCCCAGGCGAGGCGTTCCTTGACCAGCTCGTGCTCTCGGCCCGGGCCGCCGCGGCCGACGAGCTCGGCGAACTCGCCGGCGAGGTTTGTCGCGAGCCAGTCGCGAACCTCCGCGCGGAATGGTTCGTCGTCCGGCGTCATAGCGTCGCTCATGCTCCGTACACCGGTGCGGGCGGTGGTGCTTTCGCGAGCAGCTCGCGGATCGTCGCGCCCAGCTCGTCGGGCTGCCAGCGGCTGCCTTTGTCGACGGACGGACCGTGCTGCCAGCCGTCGGCCACGCTGACCGCTCCGCCCTCCACCTCGAACACCCGGCCCGTCACGTCGCCGGCCTGCTCGCTGACCAGCCAGACGACAAGCGGCGACACGTTGCCCGGATGCATGGCGTCGAATCCGGCATCCGGTACGCGCATCCGCTCGGCGAAGACCCGCTCGGTCATCGGCGTCCGCGCCGACGGCGCGATGGCGTTGACGCTGACCCCGTAGCGGGCGAATTCCACCGCAGCGACCACGGTGAGCGCGGCGATCCCCGCCTTCGCCGCCGCATAGTTGCCCTGGCCGACGCTGCCCATCAGCCCGGCTCCGGACGTCGTGTTGACGATGCGGCCAGTAACCGCCTCGCCCGCTTTGCTGCGCTCCCGCCAGTAGGCAGCGGCATGCCGCATCGGCGCAAAATGGCCTTTGAGGTCGACGCGCAGGACGGTGTCCCAGTCCTGCTCGGACATGCCCACCAACATGCGGTCACGATTGATGCCGGCGTTGTTGACGAGGCCGTCGAGGGCGCCGAACCGGGCCACGGCCGTCTCGATGAGGGCGGCAGCGTACTGCCAGTCGGCGACATCTCCCCGCGACGCGATCGCCGCACCGCCGGCAGCGCGAATCTCCGCCGCGACGGTGTCCGCGGCATCGCCCATGTCATTCACGACCACCCGCGCGCCATGCGCACCCAGCGCGAGCGCATGCTCGCGCCCCAGGCCCTGCCCCGCGCCGGTCACGGCGACCACGCGGCCCGCACACACCGTCATCGCTCACCCGCCCTTCTGGCGTCACGCATGGAGCGGGCATCGTGACCACCCAGCGAATCCGCACCGACCTCCGCGTTGTGGGCATGCGCGAGATGGTGCAGACCGAAGACAGAGTCCATCCCGACCTGCAGGCCCATGGCATCTTCCGCCTGGTTGACCGCCTTCTTCGTCAGGGCAAGCCCGAAGCGCGGCATCGCCGCGATCTTCTCCGCGATGCCGGACACCTGATCCGCAAGCTCGTCGCGGGGTACCACGCGGTTGACCATCCCCCACCGCAACGCGGTGGCAGCGTCGACCCGCTCGCCGAGGAAGAGGAACTCCTTCGCCTGCCGCGCGCCCATAACCCACGGATGCGCGAAGTACTCGACGCCCGGTATACCCATCCGGACCACCGGATCAGCGAAGAAGGCATCGTCGGACGCGACGATCAGGTCGCACACCCAGGCCAGCATGAGACCGCCCGCGATGCACGCGCCCTGCACCTGGGCAATCGTCGGCTTCGGCACCTCGCGCCACCGCCGGCACATGCCCAGGTATACCTCCTGCTCGCGGGCGTAACGGCTCTCCCCGCCGAGCTTGTCGACGTGGTCCCACCACAGCCCGGCGCGGCGGTCGAACGAGCGGTCGACGTCTCGCCCGGGTGTTCCGATGTCATGGCCCGCCGAGAAGTGCTCTCCGGCGCCGGCAAGCACGATGACCGCGACCTCGGCCTCGGCGGCCGCACGGTAGAACGCGTCGTCGAGCGCGTATGTCATCGCCGAGTTCTGCGCGTTGCGGTACTCGGGGCGGTTCATCGTGATCCGCGCGACGGGCCCCTCGCGAACGTAACGGACTACATCTGACATGACACCCTCATACCCCCAAGCTTTGCGCGAGACGGGCACGGTGCCACTCCGCGGTACCCCAGCTCGCGGCCAGCGCCCAGATCGCTTTGACGAATAGATGCAGGTCGTATTCGGTGGTGTAGCCCATCGCGCCGTGACACTGGATCGCCGTGCGCGCCACCACCCGAGCCGCGTCCGACGCCAGGACCTTCCCGCTCGAGGTGAGCGATGCCGCGTCCGGCTCGCGGTTCGCCTGCGCCCACCCGGCCGCCTGCACGAGCGGGCGTGCGAACTCCAGCCCGACCAGTGCCGAGGCCAGTGGGTGCTTGACAGCCTGGAAGCTTCCGACCGGAACACCGAACTGCCTGCGCTGCTTGACGTAGGACACGGTCATCTCGAGCGCGCGGCCGGCCAGTCCGAGCAGCACCGCGGACGTGCCGAGAACGCCGCGCTGCCAGGCCGTCTCGACCGTCGCCGGATCCTCGGTGAGTGGCACGCCTGGCCCGGTGCGCCCGATCCGCGCCGCGACGCGGCCCCCGTCGACCGTACGAGCCGGAGTCGACTCGACGTCAGCGGTCCAGTGCAGCACGATCGACCGGCCCGCGCGTCGCAGCAGCAGCGCGGCGTGCTGTGCGTATGGGACGACGTCGCTCCCGTCGAGCGCGGCTGCGACCAGCATGTCTCCGTTGAGCACCTGGGACAGCCGCGGGTCACCCGCCTCGGTGAGCAGCGGCGCGGCAACCGCGATCGTCTCCACGACCGGCAGCGGCAGTCCGCTGTGGCCGAAAGCTTCCAGCATCGGGACCAGGTCCGTTTCGTCCAAGCCCAGGCCGCCGAGACCCTCCGGAACCAAGGTGCCGACTGTCCCCACGTCAGCGAGCTTGTGCCATGCCCGATCAAGCAGGTCACGGTCACCGCCGGGCCACCCGGCGCGCACGACCGCCCGCTTCATTTCGGCGATCAGCAGGTCGGCGGTTACATCCCGCAGCGCGGCGGCGTCCGCTGAAGTCTCGAATCGCATCGCTCAGCGCTCCTGCTTCGGCAGACCGAGCAGCCGCTCGGCGACCACGTTGCGCTGTACCTCGTTGGTGCCCGCATAGATCGGTCCGGCGAGCGAGAAGAGGAAGCCACGGCTCCAATCGCCGTCGAGCTGGCTGTCTGCACCGAGCAGGTCCATCGCCGTCTCGTGCAGCCTGACGTCCAGTTCTGACCAGTACAGCTTGTTGAGACTCGACTCGGCGCCGACAACTTCACCCGCGACCATCTTGCTGACCTGTGCCAGAGTGAACATCTGATACGCCTGCGCATCGATCCAGGACTGCACGACGCGCGAGCTCAGCACCGGGTCGGGTCGTTGCCTCGCCAGTGCCACCAGCCGGTCGACACTCTTCAGGAATCGGCCAGGAGACCGCAGCGTCAAACCCCGTTCCGAACCCGTCGTCGCCATCGCGACCCGCCAGCCCTCGTTTACCGGCCCCAGCACGTCGGTGTCGGGCACCAGCACCTCGTCGAGGAAGATCTCCGCGAATCCTTCGTCGCCGTCGAGGCGTTCGAATCCCCGCACGGTGACACCCGCCGCGTCGAGCGGCACGAGGAAGTAACTGAGCCCCCGATGGCGCTGGGCCGCGGGGTCGGTGCGGAACAGGCCGAACAGGTGCGTGCAGAACGCGCCCCGGGTCGTCCAGGTCTTCTGCCCGGACAGCCGCCAACCACCGCGACGGTCGTCGCGGACGGCACGGCTGGACACGGCCGCGAGGTCGCTCCCGGCACCGGGCTCGGACCAGCCCTGGCACCACAGATCCTCTGCCGCGGCCATGCGCGGCAGGAACCGCTCCTGCTGTTCCGCAGTGCCGAACTCGAACAGCGTCGGCGCGAGCAGGAAGATGCCGTTCTGCGTGACCCGCTGCGGCGCGCCGGCGCGGTAGTACTCCTCCTCGAAGATCAGCCATTCCCACAGCGAGGCGCCCCGGCCGCCGAACCGCTCCGGCCACGAGACCACCGACCAGCGAGCCGCGAACAGTTCCCGCTCCCACGCCAGATGCGCGGCAAACCCTTCCCGGGTGTCTCCGGAGGGCAGGCCGGACGGCACGTGGGAGTCCAGCCACGACCGGGCTTGCGCCCGGAACGCCTGTTCCTCTTCCGACCACCGCAGATCCACGTCAGCCCTCCTCGTCTGGCTTGCCGAACGCTTTCCGCAGCCGATCGGAGGTACCCGCGAGGTTGAGCTCGAACGTGAAGCCCTGCTCGTAGCGGTAGCTGCGCTTGACGTCCCACGGGTCGATGCCGTTGAACGCCTCCTTCGCCATCCGGATCACCTGCGGATCCTTCGCGGCGATCTGACGTGCGACGTCCAGCGCGGCGGCGCGTAGCTGCTCGCGCGGAACGACGGACAGCACGGACCCGTAGCCGTGCAGTTCAGCGGCGCTCGCGGTCGCGGCGGTATACATGAGCGCCCGTGCGCGATGCTGCGGCACCAGCCGGGACAGGTGCGTCGCGGCGCCGAGCGCGCCCCGCTCCACCTCGGGCAGGCCGAATGTGGCGTCCTCGCTGGCCACCACGATGTCGGCGTTGCCGGCGAGCCCGACGCCGCCGCCGAGGCAGAAGCCCTGCACCGCCGCCACTACTGGCACAGCGCACTCGTACACCGCCGCGAACGCGGCGAAGCACCCGCGGTTGGCGCCGATGAGTGCCTCGAAGTTCTCGCATGCGCGGATCTCTTTGATGTCGACACCCGCGTTGAACCCGCGGCCCGTGGCCCGCAGCAGCACCGCACGCACCTGCGGATCATCACCAGCCGCGCGGAGCCGGTCGGCCAGTTCGAACCAGCCGGCGACCGGAAGCGCGTTGACCGGCGGGTAGTCGACGACCACCTCGGCGACGCCGTTCTCGACAGTGCAGGAGATCACCGCAAGCCCCCGCTCAGGGATGCTGGCTACTCACCGACACGACCTCGCCGGTCATGTACGACGAATAGTCGCTGGCCAAAAATACGATGACATCGGCGACCTCCCAGGGTTCGGCAGCCCGGCCGAAGGCCTCCCGGCTGGCAAGCTGCGCGAGCAGTTCCTCGCTCGAGACCTTGGCGAGGTAGGGATGCATGGCAATGCTGGGCGCCACCGCGTTGACCCGCACGCCGCTCGGCGCCGCCTCGATGGCTGCGCAGCGGGTCAGCGCCATCACGCCCGCCTTCGCGGCGGCGTAATGCGCCTGACCGGCCTGAGCCCGCCAGCCCACGACGGAGGCGTTGTTGACCACGGATCCGCGCCCGCGACCGATCATGTGCCGCAGCACCGCCCGAGTGCACCGGAAGGTGCCGGTGAGCGTCACATCGAGAACGGCCTGCCACTGATCGTCGGTCATGTCGACCAGCCGGGCGTCACCGCCCAGGCCGGCGTTGTTGACGAGGACATCCACCCGGCCGAACTCGCTCACCACCGTGTCGATCATCCGCTGGACATCCTCTTCCACCGTGACGTCGCACCGCACGGCCAGCGGCTTTCCCCCAGTGACCTCAGCGAGATCGTTCGCCGTCTCGGCGAGCCGGCGCTCGTGCCGGTCGCTGATCGCAACCGTGGCGCCTTCCTCGGCGCAGCGCCGAGCGGTGGCCGCGCCGATCCCCGTGCCCGCCGCTGCCGTCACGAGCACGGCGCGATCCGCCAGCAGCTGATGGCTGGCATGCGGCTGCGGTGCCGCCATCTACGCCTCCACCGTCATGCACAGTCGCCTCAGCACGGCGTCCGCCTCGCACACGACACGCTCCACCAGCTCCGCACAGGTCGGCAGGTCGTCGATGACGCCGGCGACCTGACCGCTCGCCAAGGTCCCGAGGTCCACCCGACCGTCCACCATGCTGGCACGCAGCATCATCGGCGTGTTAGCTGCCATGATCGTTTGCGACCAGGACAAGTCGTGGCTTCGCTTCATCGCGACCCCCTCGGTGACGATGTCCCGCCACGACGTTGCGGACATCTTCTTGAAGGCGACGGCGTGCCGCACCGATCGCATCAGCCTCGACGGGGCGCCACCTTTCATGAGCCGCTCCACGAGTTCGGTCCGCAGCATGCGCTGCGGCACGCCGTCGAGAACGGAGGTCACCACGGTGTCGGTGACACCGCGGGTGAGGTACTCGCGCTTCACCGACTCCGGCACCGGGCTTTCGCTGGTGAGCAGAAACCGGGTTCCCATCGCTACGCCGACGGCACCGTAGGCGAGCGCCGCCACGAGCCCACGCCCATCATGGAACCCACCCGCCGCCAACACGGGGATATTAACCGCCGCGGTCACCTGCGGGAGCAGGATCGAGGTCGGCACGCTGCCGGTGTGCCCACCGCCCTCGCTGCCCTGAACAATCACCGCGTCGACGCCCCACGCGGCGACCTTCTCGGCGTGCCGGACGGCGCCGATCGACGGCACGACCAGTAGCCCGGAGTCCTTGAGCTCCTGAATGACGCCTTGCTTGGGCGCGAGCGCGAACGAGGCGACGCGCACGCCGTGCTTGACCAACAGCTTCGCGCGCTCCCGAAGGTCCGATGCGTCACCGCGCAGGTTGACGCCAATAGAACCGGAGGTGAGTTCCCGGGTGCGGGCGATCGCGTGGTCGGCCTCGGCCAGGCTCAGCGTGGCGCTGGCGAGGATGCCGAGGCCGCCAGCGTTCGTGGTGGCCGCGGTCAGCTCCGGGTTCGACACCCAGCCCATGCCTGTCTGCACGATCGGATATCGCACGCCGAACAGCTCACACGCCTCGGTGCGAAGCGCCGGATGAGGGGCCGTCACGGGGGCACCTCACGGTCCCGCAGCCCTTTCGGGTCGATGACCTCGCGCAGGACCCGCAGCTCCTCGTCGGTGGGCATCCTCGTTGTCGGCGGGTCGTCGCCCACCTCGAGGTCGAAGCCGGTCTGCCGCACCACGTCGCCGACGGTGACCCCTGGATGTACAGATGCCAGGCGCATCGCATGATCTGCGGTCGCGAAGTCGAGCACCGCAAGATTGGTCACCACCCGGCGGATGTCGAGGAACCGCGACGCCGCGCTGCCCGCCTTGCGGGCGCTGTCGTGACCGACGCCGGACACCATGTCCACCTGCGCGACGAACGCGCGCGGCAGGTGCCGAGGGATCCAGTAGCTCGTCGGGTGGTTGACGGTGTTGCCCGGCGCACCTCGCACGCCGAGCAGCTGACGCGTCGGACGGGCAAAGTCGCCGATGGCGGAGATGTTGGTGTTGCCGAACCGGTCGATCTGGCTCGGCGACATCATCACGTGTCGCCTGCCGCTCCAGAGCAGGTCGAAGACGGCCCGGTACGGGATCCATCCTTCGACCGGTCCAGGCGCCGGCTCCCCCACGGGCCATGTCCCGGCGACGAAGGATGCCTCGCCGTCGGAGATCAGCAAATCCGGCGCGAATGTGGCGCGCGCGAGGCGGGCGCCGATGGTGGGAACCACGCCCATGGGGCTCGCGACGATCTCGCCGTCGCCGCGCCACGCGTCCGCGCACGCCACCGCGCACACCTCTGCCCGGCTAACCTCGCTCACGCTGGCACCGTCGCTCGCGCGACGACGGCATGCTGGTAGTCCGCTTCACTGCCGCGCAAGTACGTCGCGTCGAACTCCGCCCACCGGTCCGGGTCCTGTGCCGCGGCGACATACTCCCGTTGGAAGCTTTCGTCCCGCTCGTAGTCGGGGGCGCAGGAGGTGAAGTGCGCCCCCCGCGGCGCCTTCACAACGCCGGCGACCAGGTACCGCGGAATGCGCAGCGACGCCAGCCCGCCGGCCGGCAGAAGCTCGTCGGTTGGCACGACGCGCTCGCAGGACACGTATGCCCGCTGCGCCGCCGCACAGAACAGGTCGTCGAAGTACAGGTCCGGGCCGAGGAACTGCGCGTTGCCCGACGCGTCTGCGCGGTTGAGGTGCACCAATGCCACGTCGAGGTGCAGCGGGGGGACCGCGAGCAGTTCCTCGCCGTCCTCATATGGCGACACGACCGTCCGCAGCTGCGGGTTGACCCGGGTAACGTCGGATCCCAGACCGGCTCGGGTGGGCAGGAACGGCATACGGATCGCGGCGGCGTACAGCGCCCACTGCAGCATGCCCTCGTCGTACTCGGTCACCTCGATCGCGCCGCTCTGCCGCGCGGCCTGGAAATGCGGCTCCAGGGGAATCGAGTCCAGCGACACGAAACCGTAGACGAGCCGTTTCACCTTGCCGGCTGCGCAGAGCAGTCCCACATCCGGTCCGCCGTACGACACGACCGTGAGGTCGGTCAGGTCGGAGCGGAGTATCGCTCGGATAAGCGACATCGGCTTGCGCCGTGAACCCCAGCCGCCGATCCCGATGGTCATGCCGGAGCGCAGCTGCGCCACCACCTGATCCGCGGTTGTTCGCTTGTCCGCCACGTCCTGTCCGCCGTCTCGTCCCTACCCCCGGACGGTAACAAGGGCTTGGTGGGACGGGCTGGCAGCACTCCCGATCAGTAGGAGGCTCGAACCGGTACTACTGGATCGACGAGACGTGCGTACGGGACGCGCCTTGCCGTGCCGCGGTTTCCCGATCCAGCTGCCGCCGTAACGTCCGGATCTGGTTCTCGAGCCGCTTGATCTGACTGTTCAGTGTCTCGACGTCGCTACCGGACGGCAGGCCCATGCTTCGGATCATCGAGCGCTGCCAGCCCCGTTGCATATGGTTCATCCGTTCGACCCAGTAATCGACGGACGTCTGGAAGCGGCGTCGTCGACTTTCCAGCCGGACGCGGAAGAGCTCGGCCGGTGTCAGCGGCTCGGCGGTCCGACTTGCCGCCCCGAGATCGAGGATGTCGGCAACCGCCTCGCTGACGGCGGCCATCGCATCACGGGCGTTGTCGAGCACGAGGTCCATCGTGAAGAAACCGTGCACCTCGTCTGGGTAGTGCAGGTGCTCAGCACGCACACCAGCGGCGCGCAGCCGGTCCAGATAGGTGATCGCTTCGTCGCGCAGCGGATCCCAGCCGGCGGTCACGATCACCGCCGGCGGCAGACCGCTCAGGTCGCGCCTGGCGAGCGGGCTGTAGCGCACAGAGTCGGGATCCATCGCTCCGGCGACATGCGTCTCGAACCACCGCAGCGCACGGTCATCCAGCGTTCCGCCCTCGGCGTTCTTGGCGCGGGCCGGCTCCCGTCCCGACACCGACGGATACACCAGAAGCTGGACCGCTAGCGGCCGGCCGTTGCCCGACGCCGTGTACTCCTGCGCCACGACCGCGGCGATGTTTCCGCCGGCGGAGTCGCCCGCGACGCCGATGCGCGTGTCGTCCACCCCCAGGCCGTCAGCGTTGGCGAACACCCAGCGCGCCACCGACAGTGCGTCGTTGTAGCTGTCATCGACCAAGTGCTCGGGCGCCTTGCGATAGTCCACGCAGACGACGACCGCCCCCAGCCGATTGGCCAACGAGCGTGCGGTCGGCTCGGCGGTGACAAGGTCACCGAGCACGAAGCCGCCACCCGGGAACCAGACCAGCGCCGGCCGAGGAGAGACACCGGTGTGCGGCGTGACAACCCGCACCGGTACCGGTCCCGCCGCCGCCGAGACCGTGCGATCCACGACAGAGGCCACGGTCGGCGATGTTGCGAGAGTCCCCATCGCCTTGCGCATCTGCCGACGCGCGAACGGCACCGAGACGCGGTCGCTGAGCCCTCCGTACCGGGAGAACTGGCGCATCAGGTTCTGGGTGGACGGGTGTAGCTGCGCTGCGCGCAGTAACCCCCGAGCTTGAAGATCCTCACGCGTCGGAGACGGAAACTCCGCTGTGGTCACCGGCTTGGTCCTTTCGACACGTCGGCGACTGATCGCGGCACGCACCGATCTTTCGCCCGGGCTAGAATTGGTATCAAGGATACCGCTAAGCCCGGCGGTCCAACCGGAGCTGTCGGGCGCGCTCCCGCAGGTTTACCAGCGCCTGGCGGCGCCGGCGCACCGCTTCGGCAGCCCGCGAGCAACTCCGGTTGAAGCGCTGCAAAGCCTCCGCGACCGGAACGACCGCGTCTTCGACGAGTTGGACCGTGGCGGGGAGGCGTTCCACGGCAGGATGGCTGAGGACCGCGTTGACCCGCTCGATGCTGGCCCGCAGCGCGCGGACCGGCTCCTCGAGCTCGTCGACCACCGCCTCAACGCGCGCCGTGGTGCGCTGCGCCGAGTTGACGGTGTCCTTGGACGTCGCGACCGTTTCTGTCGCGTCGCGCACGGCTCGCTGCAATTCGGCCAGCGTGCCCCGGACGTCGGACAGCGAATCCGTCTGACGCTGCATCAGCTTGGTCATGTCGGTCCACCCCGACATGCCTGGCATCATGGCGCCGACCGGGAACTCGCTAGATCAAGAGCGACGTCGATGATGATGTCCTCCTGACCCCCGACCAGCCGGCGCCGACCCGCTTCCAGCAGGATCGATCGGACATCGACGCCGTACGTCGCCGAAGCTCGTTCGGCGTGCCGCAGGAAGCTCGAATAGGCGCCGGCATAACCGAGCGTCAGCGTCTCGCGGTCAACACGGACCGGACGGTCCCACAGCGGCCGGACGAGGTCGTCGGCGGCGTCCTGCAGAGCGAACAGGTCGCAGCCGTGCTCCCAGCCATTGAGGTTCGCCACCGCGATGAACGGCTCTATCGGGCAATTCCCGGCACCGGCGCCGTGACCGGCCAGCGACGCGTCGACACGCGTGACGCCCGCCTCGACGGCCACTACGGAGTTCGCCACGGCCAGCGAGAGGTTCTCGTGCGCGTGGATGCCGAGCTGGGTGCTGGGTTCGAGCACGTCGCGGTAGGCGCGCAACCGGTCGCGGACACCGTTCATCGTGAGATGCCCGCCGGAGTCGGTGACGTACACGCAGTGCGCGCCGTAGGACTCCATGAGCTTCGCCTGCGCGGCCAGGGCCGCCGGCTCGGCCATATGGCTCATCATCAGGAACCCGGCGACGTCCATGCCCAGGTCGCGGGCCGTCGCGATGTGCTGGGCGGCGACGTCCGCCTCGGTGCAGTGCGTCGCCACGCGCACCGACCGAACCCCGAGCGAGAAGGCGTGCTTGAGGTCTTCGATGGTCCCGACACCCGGCAGCAGCAACGTCGTGAGCACGGCCCTTGTGGCATGCGCGGCGGCCACCTCGATCCACTGCCAGTCGCTGTTGCTGCCGGGGCCGTAATTGACGCTTCCACCGGACAGGCCGTCGCCGTGGGCGACCTCGATCGCATCGACACCGGCTGCATCGAGTGCCGAGACGATCTCCCCGACCGTGTCGGTGGATATCCGATGGCGGATGGCGTGCATACCATCGCGCAGCGTCACGTCCTGGATGTAGAGCCTGGTCATCGCAGCGCTCCCTCGGCACTCGCGGCCGTCAGTTCGGCCATATGCTCCGCGATGCGCTCACCCACTCGCAGCGCAGCAGAGGTCATGATGTCGAGATTGCCGGCGTAGCTCGGCAGGTAATGCGCCGCTCCCTCGACCTCGAGAAACACCGAAACCTTGGTCGTGGGACGAGCGGTTCCCGGCGGCAGCAGCGTGTGTACCGGCTCGCCCGGCTCGACCGGCGTGAACTGGACGCGTTGCTTGAGCCGGTAGCCGGGCACGTATTGCGCCACCGCGCCGACCATCGACTCGATTGATCGCGCGACCGCATCGTGATTCGCGTCACCGATCAGGCAGAACACGGTGTCGCGCATGATCAGCGGTGGTTCAGCGGGGTTAAGAATGATGATCGCCTTGCCGCGGCGGGCGCCACCGACCGTCTCGATCCCGTGCGCCGTCGTCTCGGTAAACTCGTCGATATTGGCGCGCGTGCCGGGTCCGGCGGACTTCGACGCGATCGACGCGACGATCTCGGCATAGCCGACGTCGGCCACCCGCGACACGGCGGCCACGATCGGGATCGTGGCCTGCCCGCCGCAGGTCACCATGTTCACGCTGTCAGCGTCGAGGTGCTCGTCCATGTTGACCGGGGGAACGACGAACGGGCCGATCGCCGCCGGCGTCAGGTCGATCAGGCGCTTGCCGTACGGTGCGAGCGCCGCGGCATTGGCGAGGTGGGCCTTCGCCGAGGTCGCGTCGAAGATCAGGTCGATGTCGTCGAAACCAGGTAGCGCGATAAGTCCCTCGACCCCGTCGGCCGTCGTCGCAACGTCGAGCCGGCGGGCCCGGGCCAACCCGTCGGAGTCGGGGTCGATGCCGACGAGCGCGGCCACCTCGAGGCGCTCGGACAGCCGCAGAATCTTGATCATCAGGTCGGTGCCGATGTTTCCGGAACCGATGATCGCCACCTTGACGCGTTCCATCATTGCTCCACTGGAGAGAAGGTGGCCGTCACCCGGCCGAGGACAGATAGTTCAGCGAAGATTTGCGCACCGGGGCCCACGTCGACCAGGGGGCCGAGGGCACCGGACAGCACGACGTCTCCCGCACGCAGCGGCGCGCCGAAATCGCGGGCAGTCCGCGCAAGCCAGCAGAGCGCGGCCAGCGGGTCACCGAGGCAGGCGCGGCCGTTCCCAGTCGAGGCGAGGTTGCCGTCTCGGTGCAGGGTCATGGTGACGTCAGCTGGCTCGAACTCGGTCAGAGGGACGTGCCGGCTGCCGAGCACGAACAGGCCGCTGGAGGCGTTATCGGCGACCGTGTCGGTGATCGTGATATCCCAGCCGCGGATCCGGCTGTCGACGATCTCCAACGCGGCAACGGCGTACGCGGCTGCTGCGCGCACGCTCGCCTCGTCCAGCGGCTCGTCGGCGAGGTCTGCTGCCAGGACAAAGGCGATCTCCGCCTCGGCGCGGGGCTGGATCAAGCGCCCGCTCGGGATGGGCGTCGTCTCGGCGCAGAGCATGTCGTCGAAGAGCACACCGAAGTCCGGGCTGCTGACGCCGACCTGCCGCTGCACGGCTTCCGAGGTGATGCCGATCTTGCGCCCGACGATACGGGCGCCCGTCGCAAGCCGTTGCTCGGCCAGCCGGCGCTGAACGGAGTAGGCAAGATCGACGTCCGTGCTGCCCAGCAGGTCGCGCACCGGGTCGCACGGTTCACGGCGTGCCGCCGCGTCCGACAATCGGAGAGCCGCCGCCTCGACGGCGGCGGTGCGCTCCGTAGCGGGAGCATCAGGCATCGGCGATTCCTCGGTCAGCGGACCTGCCCAGCGTCCCATTCGCCCGGTGCCCGCCAACGAGTCGTCCTGCTCAGTGGAATCCGCCGGGTAAGAGCACCGTTGTTAGTATTTGGTCCATCCGTATCGTGTGCAGAGGAAGAGACATGCCCCGAATCGCCGGCCCCCGCCACGCGGCGGAACCGACGTCTGTGGAGCAGCGGGCGCGCCACCTGCGCATCCTGCAGGCCGCCGAACAGCTCGGTGCCGAGACCGATCTCGACCATGTCCAAATGCATGAGGTGGCGAGGCGCGCGAGGGTCGCGATCGGCACGCTGTACCGCTACTTTCCGTCGAAGACTCACCTGTTCGTCGGGGTGATGGTCTACCTGATCGAGCAGACGGGCCGTAATCTGCGAAGCCGGCCGAAGCGTCACGGCACTCCGGCGGATCGGGTTTATGACGTCCTGGTGCGGGCGAATCGGGCGCTGCTCAGCCGGCCGCACCTAGCGACGTCGATGATGAACTCCGTTAACACGGCCAACGCTGCGAGGGTCACGGATGTCGCGCGTGTCGAAAGCGCCACGCGGGAGGTGGTGCTCTTCGCAGCCGGGATCGAGCAGCCGACGGAGTATGACCTCAGGATCGTGCGCGTGCTCTTGCAGGCATGGGGCGGCATCCTGCTGTCGGCGCTGAACGGCCGGCTGTCGTTCGAGGATGCCGAGGGTGACCTTCGCCTGGCCTGTCAGTTGATGATGGCGGGTGCGTCCGAAAGCTCAGCGCGCCTGGCCGCGGTCTGACGGTTCCGCTGCCGACAGGGCGAGGAGACTGCGAGCGGCCGCGTCGCCGTTGAGCAATCGGTTCGTCCGGCGGGCGATGCGCCAACCGGCGGCAGTGCGCGTCAGCTCCCAACGATTCGCGGACACCCGGCTGACCTGGAAGGTGCCCGTCTCCACCACGTAGTGATGCATCAGCGAATAGCAGGTGGCCACCGCGGTGTCCCCGTCGATCGCCACGTGCGGAGCGGTCACGATGTGCGCGCAGCCGCGGCGCAGGTGGGTGTGGTGACCCTTGCTTCGGACCATCGCCGCCACCGCCTCGCGTCCCTGCAGGGCCGGCGCATCGGCCTGGAATTCATAGCTCCCGTCGCACGCCCAGAGTGCGGCAGCGGATTCCGCAGAACCACTGTCGACCGACGGTCCATACGCTAGAACAATTTGGGTGACCGCGATGCGGTCTTCCAGTGCACCGATCCGCTGCTCCAGCGCCGCGATCCGGGCCTCGGTCGGATCGGTCATCTAGCCTCCTGAAGGTCGGCGAGCGCCGCCAGCTGCTCGCAGTAGTGATTCGCAGAATCGGCCGCCAATGCGACGTTGACGATCGTCGCGCCGGCCGCGGCGGTGCGATCGAGCGCACGGCGAGCGGTCTCTGGCGCTGCGATCGGGTCCAACGGGCGCCCCGGCCCGAGCACGACCTCGAATCCGTCGGGGACGTCGGCGCCGGACACCATCGCCGCGAGCTCCGCCGTGGACAGGCCGAACGGCACCCATCCCTCGGCGTGGGCGACGGCGCGGCGCAGCGAGCGCCGCGTGCGACCACCCACCCACAGCGGCAGCCGTGACTGCCGGGCATGGGGCTCGACCACGACGTCGGCGAAGCGGAAGTAGGTGCCGTCGAACCGGGGCTCCCGGCTGCCGAGCGCCGAGCGCAGCGCGAGCAGCGCTTCCTCCGCACGGGCGCCGCGGTCGGCAAACGAGGCGCCGAGCAGGTCGAACTCCTCCTGCAGGGTTCCCACACCGACGCCGAGAACGACCCGACCGCCGCTGAGCACGTCGAGCGTGCCGTATCGCTTCGCGATCTCCAGCGGATGGTGATAGCCGAGCACCAGGACCTGGGTGACGAGCCGTATCCGCGACGTCACCGCGGCCAGGTAGCTCAAGGTCGCCAACGGATCCCAGTAGGTGGCGCCGCGCTCGACGGCGATCGCGACAGGCACCGCCACGTGCTCGCTGCACGTCAAGTGCTCATAGCCCAGCTGGTCGGCGGCGATCGCGATCCGGCGCAGGTCGCCGACTGTCGCGGTCCCTTCCCAGGCCGACGCCGTGGCCGGGTGCTGGACGACGACCGGGCTGAGGATGCCGATTCGCAAGCGGTCCCTTCCTGCGGACGACGCGGCCCAATGTATCTGCCCTCTGTAACAGGGCGTGCGGTGACCGCCCCAGCTGGTCTCGATGAGCGGGAACGGCCGGACGCGGCTGCCACGGCGGCTCGGCAGGGTACTTGGCCATAGCGCCCTAGCCAGAAAGGCAGCCCCGCGATGAGCAGTTATCAGCCGGTCGACAGCTCCGTCTACGGACCGTGGGCGGTGATCGCCGGGGGTTCCGAAGGGGTAGGAGCGTCGTTCGCCGAGCACCTCGCCGCTTCGGGCATCAACCTCGTGCTTATCGCGCGCCGTCCTGGGCCGCTCGAGGTGACCGCGGCACGCGCTCGAGCGCACGGCGTCGAAGTGCGAGCCGTCGCCGCCGATTTGCTGGATCGCAGCACCGTCGCCGAGATCATGCGTGTCGCGGAGAGTGTCGAGGTGGGCCTGCTCATCGTCAACGCGGGGGCCAACACGTATGGCGCGGAGTTCGTCGAAGGCGACCTGGCCGCCTTCCGACGGGTTATCGATCTCAACATCACCGCGCAGTTGGAGCTCGCCCATCACTTCGGTGGTCGGCTGAAGCGCCGCGGGCGTGGCGGAATCGTCCTGCTCGGCTCACTGGCCGGGTACGTCGGCCAGCCGCAGATCAGCGTCTACTCGGCGGTCAAGGCATTCGACCGGATCTTTGCCGAAGGACTGTGGGCGGAGCTCGAGCCGCACGGCGTGCACGTGCTGGAACTGATCTTGGGCGTTACCCGCACTCCGGCGATGGAGACTGCCGGCCTGCGCCTGGACCTGCCCGGCCTCAACGTCGCCGAACCGGACGACGTCGCGGCCGAAGGGCTGGCGCACCTGACCGACGGGCCGGTCTGGATCGCCGGAGGCAATTTTCCCACCGCAAAGGCACACAGTGGCTTCCCCCGCGGGGATATCGTTCGCCGGCACGCGCGGCTCACTTCACGGCTCGTCCCGTCGGACAGCCCTTCCTGACGGCGCTAGTCCGTCGTAGCGGGCATGGTCACACCGGGCTTGACGTAGTCAGAACTGAAATACATACTAGTTTTGTCTAGCCCCGCGGTCAGCCGTCTGAGGAGCGCCGAGTCATGACCCATGCCACGCCGTCCGGACCGGGCCGAGCTGTTCCCCCGTCGATGGTCGAGCGGATAACGCTGATCATGAATGCGTTCGACTGCCGCGGCACAAGGCTCACCCTGGAGCAGGTGACGGTGCGCACCGGGTTGCCCCGCTCGACCGCCCATCGGATCCTCGACCAGCTCGTGCACGAGGCATGGGTGCGGCACACGCACGCCGGCTACTGCCTCGGCCCGCGAGCGCTGACATTCGGTGGTCAGGACGGCACACACGGCGAGATTCGGGCGGCGGCTGCGAGTGCGATCCAAGACCTGCACCTGCACACCGGCCTCGTGGTTCACCTCGGCGTGCTCGAGGACGCCGACGTCTTGTACCTGGACAAGCTCGGCGGAGCATTCGCGACGACGCTGCCCTCTCGGGTGGGCGGACGTGTGCCGGCGCACATGACCGCAGTCGGTAAGGCCATGCTGGCGTGGCTGCCACCGGAACGGGTAGACGAGCTGTTCACCGGCAAGCTCGTCCGCCGAACCGAGCGCTCGATCGCCGACCTGGCGGTGTTGCACCAGGAGTGCGCCCGGATACGTACCCGCAACGGGCTGGCGTTCGACAACGGAGAGGCGGTTCCGGGCGTCGTCTGCGTCGCGGCAGCGATCCGCGGACAGCGTGGTCTGGCAGCTGCGCTGTCGCTGTGCGGCGAAGCCCAAGCCACTCCGCTCGAGCGGGTCGCGCCGCTCATCCTCGACGCCGCGCGGGAGGTGTCGCGACGGCTGTTCCCCGAACTGGCCCGGCCGCAACGCGTCCGCACCGTAACCGGTCGGCCGTCCAACGCCGCGCGGCGTGAATCGCCGTGGGGTGCGCTCGCGGCTTCCTGCTGAGCCGCCCGGCACCGAATCGACCAATCATCTCCGAGAGAGGCCCCGCAACGATGGCCAACGTGGTGCTCGACCGCATCGACGAGCTTGCCGACGAGATCCGCGGGCAAGGCCCCGCGAACGAAAAGCTGGGCCGGCTGTCCGACGTCTCGGCCAAGGCCCTACGCGACTGCGGGGCGATCCGTGCCCTGCAGCCGACGTCGCACGGCGGCTTGCAACTGCATCCGCGCGAGTTCGCCGAGATCGTCATGCGGCTCGCGAGCCTCGACGGCTCTACCGGCTGGGTCAACGGCGTGGTCGGCGTGCACCCGTGGGAGCTCGCGTTCGCCGATCCGCAGGTGCGCGACGAGGTCTGGGGCGAGGACCCGGACACCTGGCTGGCGTCGCCCTACGCGCCGATGGGAGTCGGCCGCCCCGTCGACGGCGGCTACCTGCTGACCGGACGCTGGCAGTTCTCGTCCGGCACCGACCACTGCTCGTGGCTCTTCCTCGGCGGCTTTCTCGGCGACGACGACGGCAAGCCCGTCACACCGCCCCGCTCAATGCACCTCATCCTGCCGCGATCGGACTACGAGATTGTCGAGGATTCCTGGGACGTCGTAGGGCTGCGGGGCACCGGAAGCAAGGACATCGTCGTCAAGGACGCGTTCGTGCCGAGCTACCGCACGCTCGACTACGGCAAGGTTGTCGACGGCAGCCTGCAGCGAGCCGCAGACCTGGGTGATCCGAGCTACCTTCTGCCGTTCTCCGTGGCGTTCCCGCTCGGGATCACGGCGGCCGTGGTCGGCATTGCCGAGGGAGCGCTGGCGCATCACCTGGACTACCAACGTGGCCGCGTGCAGATCACCGGCACGAAGATCAAAGACGACCCGTACGTGCTGTACGCGATCGGCGCGGCTGCCGCGGAGATCTCGGCGTCCCGCACGGCGCTGCTCGACAACGTGTGCCGGATCTATGACATCGTCGCCGCCGGAAACCGGCCGACGCTGGAGGACCGCGCGGTCGGCCGCCGGGTCCAGGTACAGGCGGCATGGCGCGCGGTCGACGCGGTCGACCAGATCATGGCCCGTTCCGGCGGCAATGCCATGCGAATGGACAATCCGCTGCAGCGTTTCTGGCGCGACGCGCACATGGGCCTGGCGCATGCCATCCACGTGCCGGGCTCCGTGTACCACGTCTCGGCGCTGACCAACCTGGGCATCGAGCCGCCGCCTGGGCCGATGCTTTCGATGATCTGAACGGAGTGACGTGATCAGCGACATTCGAGGACTCGGGTACCTCAAGGTTCAGACGGCCGACCTGGCGCGCTGGCGCACCTTCGCCGTCGAGGGAATCGGCTGGGCGGTCGGGCACGGTGCGAATCCGGACGGGCTGTACCTGCGCATGGACGAGCGGCAGGCCCGGTTGATCCTGCTGCCCGGCGAGAGCGACCGGGTGCAAGCGGTCGGCTGGGAGGTCCGGGACGGGTTCGCCCTGGAGCGGATGCAGGCCACGCTCGAGGCGGCCGGCATCGTGGTGACACAACTGTCTGAGGACGAAAGCGACGAGCGAGCCGCCGAAGCGGTCATCGCGTTCCGCGATCCGGCGGGTACGCCGGTCGAGGTGTTCTTCGGTGCGGTGCTCGACCACACCCCGGTGATCACCCCGTTCGGCAGCCGGTTCGTCACCGGCGCCCAGGGCATGGGCCACGTCGTGCTGCCGACCACGCGGTTCGTCGAGACGGAGCAGTTCTACACCCGGGTGCTCGGCTTCCTGCCCCGCGGCTCAATCCGGATGGGTGGACCCACCGCGCGGCCGCGGCACCGGGTGCGGTTTCTGGGCGTCAACCAGCGCCACCACAGCCTGGCGATCGTTCCGGCGCCGCACGGGGAAGCTCCGGGCCTGGTCCACTTGATGGTGGAGGTCGACACGCTGGACAGCGTCGGGCGGGCGCTCGACCGGCTCACCAAGCTCGGCTTCTCGATCTCGTCGACGCTCGGCCGGCACACCAACGACAAGATGGTGTCCTTCTACGTCCGCGCACCCGGCGGCTGGGATATCGAACTGGGCTTCGACGGGATGAAGGTCGATGAAACCTCCTACACCACCGAGGAGATCACCGCCGACAGCTACTGGGGTCACGACTGGTCGGGCACCGAACCGCCAGCGGCGTTCCTGCCTCCGGCGCGCTGACGACGTCAGGCCGCGGCGCCGGCGACGAGGTTTACGCGCGCCCGGCAGTGGCCCTGCACGCAGTCCAGTTGCAGGTCGCCGACCGACTGGAGCATCTGGATCGCGGCGACATTCGACAGCAGCACTTGGGTGTCGATGCGATGCACGTCGCCGGCGATCCGCAGCGCCTCGTGCAGAAGCAGGCTTCCCGCGCCTCGGCCTTGCCAATCGTCTGCGACAGTCACCGCAACGTCGGCGGTGTGCCAATCCTCGGCATACCGGATGACGTGACATACCGCGATCGGCGATCCGGCAGCATAGAGGACCAGCGCGATGTGCGACCGCTGATCGATCGTGTCGAATAGCGCGTGCCATTGGACGTCGGAGAGCTTGTCGACGTGCTGGCCGAATCGCAAGTAGCGGGAGTGTTCAGACAGCTTGACGAGGCCCGCGGCGAAGGTCTCTCGGTCATCCGGCGTGATGTGCCGCCACCACACCGGTGTCGCGTCCGGCAGCTTCAGCCCCTCCCAAGCACCCCTGATTGCTTTCATATCACTAAGTTTACCTGCACTCTAAGTTTATATGCACTATGCTGTTGTGGCCAGCTTCACACTGACAAGGATGCCGCGTCGGTTTGCGCGAGAAGACAAGAAGCGAGAGCTTCGCGCCCGGATCCTCGAGACCACGCTCGCGCTGTTCGGTAACCAGGGATTCGGCAGCACGCGAGTTTCGGACATTGCCGCCCAGCTGCGCATCAGCGAAGCCACGTTCTTCAACTACTTCCCGACGAAGCATGCCGTGCTCGACGAAGCCCTGCGCGAGGCCGTCGACGCCGCCGTGACACGTGCGCTCGCCCAACGGGCGGACGGCGAGATGGCCACGTTGCGCGACATCGGCACCCAGATCGCGGCCGAATTCGCGTCGGGAAGGCCGCTCGGCCTCCTGCTCGGCCGGCATCCGGAGCTGGTCAGCGCCGCGGTCTTCGCGGAACTCCCGCCGCCGACTCTGCTCGGTTTCTTCACCGACGTGCAAGCGCGCGGCGTGGTCCGCACGGACCTACCGGCGGAACTGCTCAGCAGCGCGTTTCTGGCCGTCGTGTGGGTCGCAGCGCGGGACAGGTTCGGTATGTCACAGCGCACTCTGGTCGAAGCGCTGCACCAGGGTGTGGACCTGTTCGTTGGTGGTCTGCACGCCGGCTGACGTCGGGGCTCGCGGTCTCGCTGGGTCGGACAAGCGGCGTTGCTGCCGACCGGCCGGAGGTAGCGTCCCGGCATCGACCCGCGCGACACCGAACATGCAAAAGACGATGACCGCAACGTTCGCCCCGGTGCCCAGCCGGGACATCCGCAGCTACGACGAGAGCTGCGACGTGCTGGTGCTCGGCTTCGGTTGTGCCGGAGCCGCAGCGGCCTTCGAGGCCGTCACCGCGGACGCCGATACCCTGGTGCTGGACCGGACCAGCGCCGTGGGCGGCTCGTCGGCGGTGTCCGGCGGGGAGGTCTATCTGGGTGGCGGGACGGCGGTGCAGCGAGCCTGCGGTTTCGCCGATACCGCGGAGCAGATGTACAAATTCCTGCTCGCCGCGTTGGGCCCGCATGCTGATGAGCCGCGAGTTGCCGCGTACAGCGACGGCAGCGTCGAGCTGTTCGACTGGCTGGTCGCGCGCGGCGTGCCGTTCGGATCGACCCTGTGGGACGCGCCCACCTGGGTGCCGTCCAGCGACGCCGGCCTGATGTGGATGGGCGAGAACAGCTGGCCGTACAACGAGCTGGCGACACCCGCGCCGCGCGGACACCGGCCGGCACACGCAGGAGAATGCGGCTGGCTGCTCATGCGGGAGCTGATGCGGGCCACTCGCCAAGCCGGCGCGCGCATTGCCGAGGACACCCGTGCCACCGCGCTGATCGTGGACGGTGCTGCCGTCGTCGGCGTGACCGCCCGGGTCTACGGCGAGCAGCGAACATTCCGGGCCCGCCGCGCGGTCGTGCTCGCGACGGGTGGCTTCGTTGACAACGACGAGCTGCTGCATCGGCACGCCCCCAGCCTGCTCGGCCACGGCAAGGTGAGCGACGGGCTGGACGACGGCAGCGGGCTGCAGATGGCCATGGCCGCCGGGGGTGCGGTGCGGCGAATGGCCAGCGTCCAGACCGCCCTCTCGGTCGTGCCGAGCATGATCGCGAACGGGATGCTCGTCAACGCGCTCGGCCAGCGGTTCATCAACGAGGACACCTACCCCGGCCTGGTCAGCCATGCCGCTGTCCACCGCCAGCCCGCGCCGGCCTGGGTGATCATCGACGAGGAGGGCTTCGAGTCGATTCCGCGCCGCGACCGGTGGGGGGTCCAGCCGACCCTGGTCGCCGAGCACTTCGGCGAACTCGAGGACGCGATGGGCATGCCCCGCGGCGCACTCGCCGCAACGCTGACCGAGTACAACCGGCATGCCGCCGACCGCCACGACCCGTACTTCCACAAGTCCGCTCGGTTCCTGCGCGCGTTGCGCCCCCCGTACGCCGCAATCGACACCCGCACCAGCATGCGCCGCGAGCCAGGCAACGCGCCGCAGACCGGCGCGGTCGGCTTCACCCTCGGCGGTCTGGACACCGACCTCGACGGCCAGGTACGCGACCAGTGCGGCGACCCGATACCGGGCCTGTTCGCCGCGGGCCGGGTGAGCGCCGGGATGCACGGGGCCGGTTACATCAGCGGCACGTCGCTCGGCGACGGGATATTCGCCGGCCGACGGGCCGGCCGGCGCGCGGCTTGCCGGACCGATCCGTCGAAGGCGCCGTCACGCTGCACCTGCCCTACCAGGGCCCACCTGGATTCGTGCACGGCGGCGTCGCGGCGTGCTCCTCGATCACACGCTCGGGGTGGCCAACTTCTGGGCGGGCGCGTCGGGGCGAACCGGCGAGCTGACGCTGCGCTACCACCGCCCCACGCCGCTGTTCGAGCAGCTCACCGTGCGGGGCCGGCAGACGTCGGTCGACGGGCGGAAGATCCGCGCCGAGGGCGAGATCGCGACGGCTGACGGCGCGGTGTGCGCGTCGGCGCGGGGGCCTGTTCATCACGCCCTCGGCCTCAACCGTGCGCTTCGGACGAGGCTGAGGGGCAGACCGTGGCCGGCGCGATCGAGACCGCGCAGGCGATCCGCACCGGCGAGGTGAGCGTGCGCGAGGTCGTCGAGGCGGCGATCGCGCGTATCGAGGAGCACAATCCGACGCTGAACGTGGTCGTCGGCACGCGCTTCGAGCAGGCGCTCGCGGAGGTCGACGCCGGGCTGCCGGATGGCCCGCTGCGAGGGGTGCCGAAACCACGCGGTCACCGCCAGGGTTCGTGACAGCGCGCTGCACCTGGGTATATGGATGGGACGTCGCGGCGGGCCGACTGCCCGGCGAGGCGCTCGCCGCGCACGCGGTTGCAGGTGGCAGATCGGTGAGCTGTTCCGGTCGCACGACGTGCTGCTCACGCCCACGCTGTGCCGGCCGGCGCCGGAACTCGGTCTGCTGGACACGAACCGCCCGGAGACGATCTTCGAATACGCGCCGACGTACGCAGGCTGGACGAGTGTCTTCAACCTGACCGGGATGCCGGCCATGTCCGTGCCGCACGGCACTGACGAGCGTGGCCTGCCGCTGGGCGCCCAGTTCGTCGCGGACCTCGGCCGCGAGGACCTGCTGCTCTCCCTCGCTGGGCAACTCGAGCACGCGGCGCCCTGGCCGACAACCGCCCCCGGCTGGTCAGCGGCCCGATGATCGTCGGGACCGAGCGCCCCGGCCGGCCCCGGTCAGGGAGGAGCGGCTGCGGAGGTCCGGTTAGCCGCGGATCTTTGCGATGACACGCTCGCCGTAGCGATGCAGCTGGTGGATCTTCTTCTCCAGCGGTTCGGCGTCGGGTCCTTCGGTGTACGGGTCGCGGAAACTGACGCTGACGTCGGTGACGCCCAGCTCCTCCAGTTGCCGCACGCCGTCGGGGGTGAAGCCGAGCATCGACGCGGCGTGCACCTCGAACGGAGCATCGGCAGTTCCGTACTCCGCGCGCAACGCTCGGAGCCGGCCGATCAACTCGCCGAGCTCCTCGGTTTCGGCGAGGCCGGCGTAGATCCATCCGTCACCGGCGCGCGCGGCGCGACGCAGCGCGGCATCGCCGTGGCCGCCGACCACGATGGGGATCGGTCGGCTGGGCGCGGGAGTCATCTTGGCCCGGGGCAGCTCGAAGATCTCCCCGTGGTAGTCGAACCAGTCTCCGGTCGCGAAGCCGCGGATGACGTCGATGGCCTCGTCCATGCGCTTGCCTCGCCGCGCCCATGGCACCCCGCACAGCTGATAGTCCTCGGGCCAAGGGCTCAGGCCGATGCCGAGCAGGACGCGGTTGTCGCTGAGCACGGCGAGGCTGGTGGCCTGCTTGGCAACCAGTGCCGGAGGCCGGATCGGCAGTTTCAAGACATTGGTCAGGAACCGCAGCCGAGACGTGGCGGCGGCGAGGGCCGCGATGAGCACGAACGGTTCGAGGAACGGCTTGTCCTCGCGTGAGACGGCAGCGTGAAGTAGGTGAGCCGCTCGCGGGCGAGTGCGGACGGCTCCACGTGAGGGCGGTCAAGTCGGGTCGACGATCACGACGGCTAGCTTTGAGCCGTCAGCGCTCCCGCGTCCGCAAGCCTGCGGCGAGCGGCCGCACTGTGGTGCGGCAAGCTCATCGGCGGACCGTTCCATGCCCGCTCCGCCGGTCGCGAGCGTCGTGTACTCCTGGGCCGTCACCGCGGCGGCGTCGTCGACCATGATCCAGGGCAGGAATCATCATTGCGTGCCGAATGAGCCTTATCTGACACTCAACACAACGACGCTTCTGCGGTGCCGTCTTTCGATCGATCGGGCTTGTAATGGATAGGGCCCATCGCTGGACTGCTCAACAGGTGGATGGGGGCGTGATGCCGGCTCGTCGCTCCGCAACCCAGCGTTGTACGTCGGGCAACGACGCCGCGACCGAGCCACGGTGATCGGCGCCTGGGATGATGTCGTATTCGAGGGACGCACCGTTGGCGCACAATGCCTTGACGACCGCATTGGTCGCCGCCTCGGTGACATTGGTATCGGCGGTGCCCTGAACCACGAGCACCGGGACCGTCAGGTGCAGCGTCGCCACCTCGTTGGCTTTGAGCACATCGACCATTGCTTGGAAGCCGGGGTTCGCCTCGGCCCCTGGCTTAAATATCGTCGAGATCTCGTTCGGCGGGATGGCGCTGGCGAAGGTCCGCAGCTGATCGATGCAGTCGGTGGTCTGCGCAAGGCGGTAGAACTGCAGGCCAAGCGGGCTCAGGAACTGAGCCGGGCGGACCTGAGGGTCCATGGCCGCCGCGCCCTGGATGGCCAGCGGCAGGAAGCCGAGCGCCGCACCACCGTAGCCGGGCGTGTTGTTGATTACTCCGCCGGGGAAGGTAGATAAGAAGCTCGCCGGCGCGATGGCGACGGCACCTAGGAAGTGCAGGTCCGGCGCCCTTTGACGCGCGAGCAGGTCGGTGAAAAGAGCAGCTTGGCCGCCCTCTGAGTGGCCGATGACGACCCAGTCGCGTCCGACCTGCCGGTCGAGTTCGCGGGCGGCGCGCACAATGTCGATGACGTTGTGCGCCAGGCTGTCGCCGATAGAGTACGGGTGCGGCCCGGGCGTGCCGAGACCTTCGTAGTCGCTTTGTACCACTACGAAGCCGTGCGCGACCCACTGGTCGAGCGTCAGGTCCATCAGGCCCAGATAGTCGTGGTCCGGTCCCGTAGGGGTGTCCCGCGACGGTGCGCAGATATCAGCGATGCCCGTCGTGCCGTGCGCCCAGCTGACCACCGGCCAGCCGCCGGCTGGTGCCCGGCCCTTGGGAATGGCCACCGTGCCGGAGACGACCCGCGGTTGGCCCTTCGCGCTCGTCGACAGGTAGTAGATCAGGTAGTTTTGAGCGGCGCTCGGCAGTGCCGGGGCGCCGGTCAGCGGCGTCGCATACAGCAGGGTGCCCTCGAGGTGCCGGAAGGCACCGCGCAGATCGGGAGCTGCGGAGGTGGCGGACGTCGCGCCCGTAGGCGCCGGCGGGGTTGTCGCTGCCGCGGTCGGCACCACAACGGCGCACGCCGTCGCGGCAGCGGCAAGTGTGGTGAGGGCACGTCGCATCCAGGTCATGTGGGCTCCCGTGGCTCCCGTCATCAACGGCGCCCAACAGGGTATTCCCGGGATGGCCGGGTGCTGACTCCGGTCCTGTTGAGTGGGAGCCGCGCCGCGCTGGGCGCATCAGTCAGGAATCTCGATGGCGCCGCCCAGGGCGGCCCTTGTCGGTAGACCGGCGAAGCGCGCCGCACCCGCGCAGCAACGCCTCTGCTGAGCCATCCGCACCGGACGCCCGCAATTCGTGGCAGGTGTTCTTGCCATGCTCCGGCCACTGCACCGACGTCTGCTGCCAGCTGGTCTTGTTGACCAGGACGGTGAGCCCGCATTCGCGGTACTGCACCTCGGTGCGCACCCGGCTCGGCACGCCGGACGGTATGCCTGGCATCGCGCTGACTCGTCCTTCCCTGCGTCGGGCAATTCGAAAGTAGGAGGGCTCTCGTCGGCCACCCGGCGCGGCGTCCCAGTCGCCGAGAAACCGAGACTCCGCTGCGGCGCCGGCCATGTGCCGGGCGGCGCGGTAGGCGAACACCATGGCGCTGCCGATGGGGATGCGGTGCCGGATAGCGATCACGCATGACCGACGCGCTGGTGTTGCCGGCTGCGTAGAGCCCGGCTATGGGAGATCGGTCCTCACGCAGCACGCGGGCCTGCGCGTCGGTCAGCAGCGCGCCCTTTGTGCCGAGATCGCCCAGCACCACACGCGCCGCGTAGTAGGGCGGCGTCACCAGCGCGGGGTTGAGCCGCTCGCCCGGCGCGGCAAAGTACAGCTCGTACTCGTCCTCTCCCCGGTGGAAGTCCTCGTCCACACCGGCCGCGGCGAACGTTGTTGGACCGCGCCACGACGCCGGCGAGCGAGTCGCCCGGCAGGCCCAGTTGGTGGCCGAATTCGCCGAGGGAATCGGCACGCAGCCAGACACCGGACGACAGGTACTCGATGCGGCGGGCGCCGAGCACGCAGTTCACCGCGGGCAGCCGGCCGCCCTCGCCGGAGTCGAAGACGTGATAGCAGGGAATGCGCCGCGCAGGATCGGCGGCAAGCTCCCGGCCCATCCGGTCGTAGGGCAGCGAGTCGTCGGCGAAGCGGCGCCCGCCGGCATTGACGAAGATGCCACCGCGCAGCCCGAGGAAGAACGCCGCGGAGCCGTCGGGTTGGACGAGTGTGGGACACCACCAGGCCTGGTCCGTCAAATCGGTGGCCGCGCCGACGGCAACGGCCGCCTCGAGCCGGCTCGCCCGCGTTCGTTTCCGGCGGGGCCATCGTCGCGTCAGCGCTGCCCGGCACGCCGTGCGCGGCGCGCAGTCCGGGATTGCGTTCGAAGCCGCCGCCGGCGAGCAGCACGCCACGACGGGCTCGCACCTGCAGGGTGCCGGAGTCGGTCTCCGCACGGACCCCGGCGACGAGCCCATCTTCGACGATCAGCTCGCGCACCGCGGCGCCGGCGCGCAACTCGGCGTTCCCGGTGCCGGAGAGCGCCAGCAAAAGCTGTCCGATGGGCGCCTGCCCGCCGGCGAGCTGATCGCGCGGCACGTCGAGCCCGGTGCGCTCGGCCGCGATCGTGCGTCGCAGCCGATCCAGCATGCGTTCGGAAGCTGATCGGCGGCAAGGGGCGTGGGAACGATGTGCCCGCCGCCGGGCAGCCGGCCCTCGGCCGCAAAGTAGTCGGGGAACGAGTAGTACTCGAAACGCAGGGCAGGGTTGCGCTCGAAGAACTCGATCAGGGCAGGGGCCGTGGTCAGGAACGCCTCCCGCCGCTGCCCGTCGCGGTCGCCGAGCAAGGTTAGCAGGTACGTCCGGCCGCGATCGATGGAGTCCGCCACGCCCGCACGCGCCGCCGCCTGGTTGCCGGGCAGGAACAGCCCGCCGCCGGAATAGGCCGACGTCCCGCCGAGCAGCGATGTCTTCTCGAGCACCACCGTGGACAGTCCGGCGCTGGCCGCCGTGTACGCGCCGGTGAGGGCGCCCGCCGGGAGCCGACGACGACGTCAGTCGCTACGTCCTGCACGCCGTTGCCCGCCTCTCGTCCGCGTGCCGGCCACGATCGCAGCCCGGGGCGCCGCCGTCGTCCAACGTCTCGCTGATCGCGAAGTGCCAGCGGTGGCAACCGGCGCGCCGATACGGTGCGGGCACCGAACGGGCGAGGTGATCACGATGGAGCGCTTCGAAGGCAAGCGAGCGATCATCACCGGTGCGGCGTCCGGGTTGGGCCGCGCAACCGTCGCCCGGCTGGTGTCCGACGGTGCCGTCGTGTTCGGCGTCGACCGCAGCGCCGAGGGCTTGGCCGCGACCAGCGCGGCCCTCGCCACCGACGCCGATCGCTTCATCGCTCACGTGGCCGACGTCTCCGACGAACCCGCGGTGATCGCAGCTGTCCAGCAAGCCGTAGCTCGGCTGGGCGGTGTCGACGTGCTCCCAACGTGGCCGGCATTCAGCGCACGACGCCGCTCGCCAGCATCACCGCGGCCGACATGCTGGAACTGTTTTCGGTCACACTCTCGGCACGCTGTTCTTCTGCCGCGAGGTCGCCCGGCATCTGCCCGACAACACCGGCGTGATTGTGAACGTCGCGCGGACCGCCGGCTCGAAGGGCCACCCGTACATGTCCGCGCACGCGGCGAGCAAAGGGGCGGTGCTCGCGCTGTCCCAAATCCTTGCCGCCGGCAACAGCCGTCGAAACCATAGGCGAGCGCATAGTCCGCCCTCAGGGTGTACTCGGCTGGCTGTAGGGGTCGGAATCATGGGCTGACTGTCGGCCGAGCTTGTCGAGACCAGCGTGACAGATCATGCTGCAGGTATGGGCGGAACCACCGCAGGGCTTGCACACGCTCATCCGCTTAGCACTCCGAAGACCGTGCCGATCGGCGATTACGGTTTCCTGTCCGACGGCGAGGTCACCGCGCTGGTGGCCCCGGGCGGCGCGATCGAGTGGATGTGCGTGCCGCGCATCGATTCACCGAGCGTGTTCGGCGCGATGCTCGGCCGGCATGCCGGCAGTTTCCGTGTCGCACCGTCAGACGTCTCGGTGCCCGCCGCGCGTCGCTACCTGCCCGGCACAATGGTTCTGGAGACCAGTTGGGGCACCGAAACTGGCTGGATCATCGTGCGCGACGTGCTCCTCCTCGGCCCGTGGCGGCACGAGACCGAACTCTCGCACACTCACCGCCGCATTCCGACCGACTACGACGCCGAGCATATTCTGCTGCGCACGGTCCGCTGCGTTGCCGGTCAGGTGCAGACGATCGTCGAATGCGAGCCGGTATTCGACTACGGGCGCAAGCCGGCTACGTGGTCCTACAGCGGGCACGTGTACCACCAAGGCGTCGCGCACGGCGGGGACAGCGACCTAGGCCTGACCCTAACTACCGACATGCGACTGGGCTTCGAGGGCGGACGGGCCAGCGCCCGGACCCTGCTGAAGGCGGGCGACACCCGCTATGTCGCACTGTCCTGGAGCCCGAAGGAGCCGCCGCTGACCTATGCGGACGCTTATCAACGGCTCGTGTGGACGGCGCATCACTGGCAACACTGGCTGGCACGAGGTAGGTTCCCGGACCACCCATGGCGGAGTTACCTGCAGCGCAGCGCGCTGACCCTCAAGGGCCTCACCTATTCGCCAACGGGCGCAATCGCCGCCGCTGCGACGACATCGCTGCCTGAGGCGCCCGGAGGCCCGCGCAACTACGACTATCGCTACAGCTGGATCCGCGACTCGACGTTCGCGCTGTGGGGGATGTACTCCCTCGGCCTCGACTGGGAGGCCGTCGACTTCATGTCGTTCATCTGCGATGTCGCCGACAGCGACGAGGATCTGCAGATCATGTACGGAGTCGGTGGCGAGCGCGAGCTACCGGAGTCCACGCTGGATCACCTGCCCGGATACGCCAGCTCGCGGCCCGTACGCATCGGCAACGCCGCCTTTGCCCAGCACCAACACGACGTGTGGGGGGCGCTGCTCGATTCGGTCTACTTGCACACCAAGGCAGCCGATCATGTGGACGGCCGCATCTGGCCCGTGCTGGGCAAACAGATCGACGCCGCGATCAAGCACTGGCGCGAGCCCGACGCCGGCATCTGGGAGGTTCGCAGTGAACTCCAGCACTTCACCTCGTCAAAGATCATGTGTTGGGTCGCGCTGGACCGTGGCGCGCGCCTGGCCGACGCTATCGGTCAGGACGCCATGGGCTCGGAGTGGCGCATGCACGCCGATGAGATCAAGGCCGACATCCTCGCCAACGGCGTGGACGAGCGAGGAGTCCTCACCCAGCACTACGGCACCAAGGCCCTGGATGCCTCGCTGCTGCTCGCACCGCTGTTCCGCTTCCTGCCGGCCGACGACCCACGCATCCGCGCCACGGTGCTCGCCATCGCCGATGAGCTGACCGAAGACGGCCTGGTGCTGCGCTACCGAACTAACGAGATCGACGACGGATTCACGGGCCCGGAGGGCAGCTTCACAATCTGCTCGTTTTGGCTCGTGTCCGCCCTCTCCGAGATCGGCCAACATGCCCGCGCCCGTGCCCTCTGCGCCAAGCTACTCTCATTGGCCGGGCCACTCGAGCTCTATGCGGAGGAGATCGACCCCCGCACCGGACAGCAGCTCGGCAACTTTCCCCAGGCATTCACCCATTTGGCGTTGATCAACGCGGTCCTACACGTGATATCCAACGAGAATGCCCACACCTCCGGCCTTCCCAATAAGCCGTTGGCCGACGACATGTGATCTGCGCGGACTTGCTTCTGGTCGTCGACCTGACGGGGCGGCGGCGACGATTTGTCGGTGAAGGAATCCATTACATCCGCCAACCACCTCGTACTGGCCGTCGCCGCGCCAGCTGTCTATCGCGGGAAGCCCGGCGAAGACACCGGCCGGGTCGGGCAGTGAGTCGACGGTGCGCACGGTGAGCGTTCGGGCGAACAGTCGGTCGCGAAGCTCGGCAGGTCGCCCGATCGTCCGATGTGTGGTGTTGAGGATAGCGACGCGGTCACAGAGCCGTTCCGCCTCCTCCAGGCGATGCGTCATGAGGAAGATCGTGACGCCCCGCTTTCGCAGCCCACCGATCAGGTCGTGGACATCGCGGGCGGCGACCGGATCGAGGCCCGCGGTCGGTTCATCGAGGAACAGCACCTCCGGGTCGTTGAGCAACGCCCTGGCCAGTGCGACCCGCTGTCGAAGGCCCTTGAACAGGGCGCCGCAGGCATCACCGACACGGTCGCCCAGCTCGACCGTCCTCAGCGCTCGATCAATTCGCTCGCCCGGATTCGCCACTTCGTACAGCTCCGCGAAGCACGCCAGGTTCTCGTCACGCTGAGCCGCAGGTACAGCCCAGGTGACTCGGACATGATCGAGATTCGCCGGCAGATCTCGACACCGTTCTCCGGTGTGAGCGGGTAGCGCGCCACCCACGCCGTGCCAGATGACGGCACGATAAGTGTGCCAAGCGTGCGCACCGTCGTCGTCTTGCCGGCCCATTCGGAGCGAGGAACCCGAGCTGACGGCATCAGGCCGCGGCGCCCGTGACTAGGTCCACGCGCGCCCGGCAGTGGCCCTGCACGCAGTCCAGTTGCAGGTCGCCGACCGACTGGAGCATCTGCACCGCGGCGACGTTCGACAGCAGGACCTGAGTGTCGATGTGCCGTATGTCGCCCGCGATGCGCAGCGTCTCACGCAGCAACACGCTGCCCGCACCGCGCCCTTGCCACTCGTCAGTCACGGTCACGGCGACATCGGCGGTATGCCAGTCGTCGGCGAGCCTGATCAGCCGGCACACCGCGATCGGCGACTCGCCGGCATAAAGCACCAGCGCAATGTGCGTGCGCTGGTCGATCGTGTCGTAGAGTTGCTCCCACACCTCATCAGGTACACCGTCTACCGGCTGCTGGAACCGCAGGTAGAGCGAATGCTCCGACAGGTTCGCGAAGGCGGCAGCGAAGACGGCGCGGTCGGCCGGCGTCACGAAGCGCCACCGCACCGCGGCGCCGTCCCGCAGCCGCAGGCTGCCGGGTGCTTGCGCCCGCCGTACCGCCAAGAGTCTCATCGCACTAATTTTACCACCCCTCTAATTTTTTACTTGCTATACTGCTGTGCAGAGCCTCACACCGGAGGGAAGCGGACCGTGGGCCTGCGAGAAGACAAGAAGCGAGAGCTTCGCGCCCGGATCCTCGAGACCACGCTCGCGCTGTTCGGTAACCAGGGATTCGGCAGCACGCGAGTTTCGGACATTGCCGCCCAGCTGCGCATCAGCGAAGCCACGTTCTTCAACTACTTCCCGACGAAGCATGCCGTGCTCGACGAAGCCCTGCGCGAGGCCGTCGACGCCGCCGTGACACGTGCGCTCGCCCAACGGGCGGACGGCGAGATGGCCACGTTGCGCGACATCGGCACCCAGATCGCGGCCGAATTCGCGTCGGGAAGGCCGCTCGGCCTCCTGCTCGGCCGGCATCCGGAGCTGGTCAGCGCCGCGGTCTTCGCGGAACTCCCGCCGCCGACTCTGCTCGGTTTCTTCACCGACGTGCAAGCGCGCGGCGTGGTCCGCACGGACCTACCGGCGGAACTGCTCAGCAGCGCGTTTCTGGCCGTCGTGTGGGTCGCAGCGCGGGACAGGTTCGGTATGTCACAGCGCACTCTGGTCGAAGCGCTGCACCAGGGTGTGGACCTGTTCGTTGGTGGTCTGCACGCCGGCTGACGTCGGGGCTCGCGGTCTCGCTGGGTCGGACAAGCGGCGTTGCTGCCGACCGGCCGGAGGTAGCGTCCCGGCATCGACCCGCGCGACACCGAACATGCAAAAGACGATGACCGCAACGTTCGCCCCGGTGCCCAGCCGGGACATCCGCAGCTACGACGAGAGCTGCGACGTGCTGGTGCTCGGCTTCGGTTGTGCCGGAGCCGCAGCGGCCTTCGAGGCCGTCACCGCGGACGCCGATACCCTGGTGCTGGACCGGACCAGCGCCGTGGGCGGCTCGTCGGCGGTGTCCGGCGGGGAGGTCTATCTGGGTGGCGGGACGGCGGTGCAGCGAGCCTGCGGTTTCGCCGATACCGCGGAGCAGATGTACAAATTCCTGCTCGCCGCGTTGGGCCCGCATGCTGATGAGCCGCGAGTTGCCGCGTACAGCGACGGCAGCGTCGAGCTGTTCGACTGGCTGGTCGCGCGCGGCGTGCCGTTCGGATCGACCCTGTGGGACGCGCCCACCTGGGTGCCGTCCAGCGACGCCGGCCTGATGTGGATGGGCGAGAACAGCTGGCCGTACAACGAGCTGGCGACACCCGCGCCGCGCGGACACCGGCCGGCACACGCAGGAGAATGCGGCTGGCTGCTCATGCGGGAGCTGATGCGGGCCACTCGCCAAGCCGGCGCGCGCATTGCCGAGGACACCCGTGCCACCGCGCTGATCGTGGACGGTGCTGCCGTCGTCGGCGTGACCGCCCGGGTCTACGGCGAGCAGCGAACATTCCGGGCCCGCCGCGCGGTCGTGCTCGCGACGGGTGGCTTCGTTGACAACGACGAGCTGCTGCATCGGCACGCCCCCAGCCTGCTCGGCCACGGCAAGGTGAGCGACGGGCTGGACGACGGCAGCGGGCTGCAGATGGCCATGGCCGCCGGGGGTGCGGTGCGGCGAATGGCCAGCGTCCAGACCGCCCTCTCGGTCGTGCCGAGCATGATCGCGAACGGGATGCTCGTCAACGCGCTCGGCCAGCGGTTCATCAACGAGGACACCTACCCCGGCCTGGTCAGCCATGCCGCTGTCCACCGCCAGCCCGCGCCGGCCTGGGTGATCATCGACGAGGAGGGCTTCGAGTCGATTCCGCGCCGCGACCGGTGGGGGGTCCAGCCGACCCTGGTCGCCGAGCACTTCGGCGAACTCGAGGACGCGATGGGCATGCCCCGCGGCGCACTCGCCGCAACGCTGACCGAGTACAACCGGCATGCCGCCGACCGCCACGACCCGTACTTCCACAAGTCCGCTCGGTTCCTGCGCGCGTTGCGCCCCCCGTACGCCGCAATCGACACCCGCACCAGCATGCGCCGCGAGCCAGGCAACGCGCCGCAGACCGGCGCGGTCGGCTTCACCCTCGGCGGTCTGGACACCGACCTCGACGGCCAGGTACGCGACCAGTGCGGCGACCCGATACCGGGCCTGTTCGCCGCGGGCCGGGTGAGCGCCGGGATGCACGGGGCCGGTTACATCAGCGGCACGTCGCTCGGCGACGGGATATTCGCCGGCCGACGGGCCGGCCGGCGCGCGGCGGCCGCGCGCTGAGTCAGATGCCGGCCGGCTGCCCGTTCGCCGCCATTCGCGCCAGGTTCGCGGCGACCTCACGCTTCCACGCCTCGACCGGACGGCTGGTGTCCAGCTCGAACTCGAACCGGTTGGTCATCTCCGGGGTCACGTCGGCCACGTCGACGTAGAACTGCTCGTACCAGCGCCGCAGCTGGTAGACCGGGCCGTCTTGCTCGGTCAGCAGCGGGTTGTCGATGCGGGTCTTGGTCTTCCAGATCGCGACGTCCTGCTCGAACCCCGTCGCGATGAACCGGGCTAGTCCGTGCGCGAGGGAGGTCGCCGCGTCGTCGGGCAGCTCCGGTGACTTGTGGACGATGATGCCCGACTGCAGCACGAACTGGTTCGGCGTGACCGGGTAGTGGCAGTTGATCAGCACGGACTCGACGTCCAGGTGCTCGTAGTTGTAGATCAGATGATCGATCATGAACGACGGGCCGTAGTAAGCGGCCTCCGACTCATTACCGATCAGCCGCTCTCCTGCTTTCGCTCGCTTGCTCACGTCCCCTCGCGCGATGCCTTTCATCGACTGCGACGCGGTGTGCCCTTCGAAGACGTTCTTGAAGTAGGTCGGGAAGGACATGTGCACATAAAAGAAGTGCGCCATGTCCGCGACGTTGTCGATGACTTCGCGGCAATTGGCCTCGACGACCGTCTCGGCCCAGACCCAGTCGGTCCACTCGTCGCTGAGTGCGCCCTCGATCCGCGGGATGGCTACGTCCGGCGGCGGTGGATTGCCCTCCGGATCGTTGTAGACGAACAGCAAACCGTCCTGGTCCAGCGTCGTCCACGCGGCGGTTCGCGCGCGCGGCGGGACCCGGCGCGCATACGGGATTTCCGCGCATCGGCCGTCGCCACGCCAGCGCCAGTCGTGGAACGGACAGGCGATCGTGTCGCCTTTGATCGTGCCTTGGCTCAGGTCACCGCCCATGTGCCGGCAGTACGCGTCGAGCACGTTCACCCGCCCGTCGGCGCCCTGGAAGACCACCAGCTTCTGACCGAAGGCCTCGATGGCATGCGGCTTGCCGTCCTTGAATGAGTCCGACAGGCCGATGCAGTGCCATCCGCGCGCGAACCGGGTGGGCGCCGCACCGGCCACGACCTGGCGAACTGCGTCTGTCGCTGGCCGGCTGACAGTCTGGGTCATCAACTTCCCTCTCCCACTCTCGCTGAGCCATCTCGCACCGTGTGACTGAAATGTATTCTAGCTCATTCTGCAGCGACCACCGGCGCGCCACCATCGAGCGAGGAGCGCGACGGCGCGGTCAGCCGGGCCAGTCCTCCAGCATGTCGACGTACTGCTGGCGGACGTCGTCGATGCGCTCGGCGAGGTCGGCGACCGTCCAGCGCTCGACCGAGATCGGCGCCAGGACGGCGACGTCCACCGTCCCCGGTCGGATCACGGTGGCATTGCGCGGGCCGAGCACGTCGGCATTGCGGATGACGATCGGCACGATGGGAACCTGTGCGGCCATCGCCATCCGGAACGGGCCCTTCTTGAACGGCCCGACCTGGTCGCCGACGACGCGGGTGCCCTCCGGTGAGGCGAGTACGGACAGCTTCTTCGTCTTGGTCAGCTCGATGAGCGGCTCCAGCGACTCGATCGCCTTGGCGGTGTTGCCGCGGTCGACGAAGGCGATGTCTCCGATCCGGCCGAGCATGCCGATGACTGGGTCTTTTGACAGCTCCTTCTTCGCGACGCCGCTGAAATCCTTTTGCACCAGCGAGGCCGCAATGAAGGGGTCCAGGCCCGTGCGGTGGTTGAAGATGAACACCGCGGGCCGGTGCGACCAGAGGTTCTCCTCCCCCACCACGTTGAGGCGGACACCGACCACCTCGAACATGCGACGGAACCACTGGCTGCTGATGTAGTTGATCGCGGTGCGCTTGTCCCGCTTGACCAACCCGAGGCTGCCGCCCAGAAACGCGATCGGAGCGATGCTGGCGAAGCCGGCGATGCTGCGCGCCCGCATCACCGGACTGATCCGACCCCGGCTGGTGAACTGCTGGATGGGCCAGCCGCGGCGGCGGGCCACCGCCGCGAGCTTGCTGCCGGGGTTCGTCGGCCGCGGCTTGCCGACCAGGTGCATCAGCGCGACATCCTCGTCACCGTCGGCATAGAAGTAGCTCTGATCGAGGTCGATGCCGTGCTGCTGCGCGAACCGCTGCACAGCGTTGGCCTTGCCCGGGCCCCACAGCGGGCTGTCGGCGACCTCACCGGTCAGCAGCCCGTCCTTGATCTCCAGCCGGGTACACAGCACCTGGTCGATGCCGAGATGCTTGGCCATCGGCTCGACCTGGTAGGGGATCGCGGAGGACGTCAGCACCACCGTGTGCCCGCGCCGCTGGTGCGCCCGGACCAGCTCCTGCGCCTCGGGATAGATCGTGTCGGCAATCTTCTGGGTGAAGACACGCTCGCCGAACTCGACCATGTCCTCGTGCGCGCGCCCGCGCCAAGACTGCACACCAACGCGCATGAACTCGTCGACGTCGGCTAGACCGGCGCCGACCTGAGCGGCCGCCTTGATGGTCTTGGCGAGGTCTCCTAGGCTGATGTCGCGGTTGCGCCACCTGTCCTCCGCCATCGCCGACGCGGAGAAACCTGCAATCAGCGTGCCGTCGAAGTCGAAGAACGCTCCCACCCGCGGCCCCGCCGGGCTGGCGTGGATCTCGGCGATGGTCCCGGGCAGGCGGGGTCGCGTGGTGTGCCGGGGCACCGGCCCCCGGCCGTCGTGCTGGCGCACCGCCGTGTCCGCCACCGCGGAGGTCAGTTTCGCGGTCACTGTCCGCGCCCGTTGCGAGCGGTCCCTAGGCCCTGCCGTGGCGATTGGCGGGATCGCGGCTTCGCTGTGCCCGACGGCCTGCTTGGGTTCGACGGCTTGCTTGGGCTCGTCCCCAAGCTGAGCACCTCCTGGACCCCCTGATGCACGCACTCCCCGAACAGCTCCGGTTCGGTAATCGCTGCCGGGTCGAGGTTGATCCCGATGTAGCCGGTCTTCAGGTAGGAGTTAAGAACGATCATCGCGGCCGGACCCGGCAGCGGCCCGAACGGGATCATCTTCGTCACCTTCGCTCCCGCGAGGTAGATCGGGTCGGGGCTGCCGGGAACGTTGCTCACCTGGACGTCGTGCGTGGCCATCGAGTCGCCGACGGCGAAGGCCAGCAGCGCCGAGGGGATGCGGGCGACGACCGGTGCGACGAGGCTGAGCGCGTTCGCGGCCGGTTCCGCGCGTGCCTCGAGCACCATCTCACGGATGAGCTGGATCCGGCTGGCCGGGTCGGCGTGGCCGACCGGCAACGCGAGCCGCGCCCCCGCCCATCGATTGCCGCCGGCCGGATCGTCCGCGGTGCGCAGGCTGATCGGGATAGCGACCGCCAGCGCGTCGACCGGGACGCCGAGCTTCTCGTGGTAAATCCGCAGACCGCCGCACACCGCGGCCAGCAGACCGTCGTTGACCGAGCCGCCGACCGACTTGGCCGCGCGCTTGAGATCCGCAAGATCGACCTCGAGGGTGACCAGACGCCGACGCAGGCTGCGGCGGCGCATCAGCGGCGACGGGTCAACCGGCGGCGGCATCAGAACGCGTTTGAACGATTGCAGGTACGCGTTGGCCTCGCTGACTGCCTCCCGCGGTTTGGTCAGCACCGTTCGGGTGAGCGCCAGGTTCGAGCGGATCAGCCGCACCGCCCCGCCGACGGCCGCTTTCGGCGCGCCGCGCACCGTCTCCTGCAACAGCTCGCGCGGCGTTACGTCCAGCGGCACCGGCTTCGGCGGCAGCCGGCGGCGCGGCGCATCGGGCTGACGATCGAAGATGATGTACGTGTAGTCCTGGCCGCCCAGCCCATCGGTGATCGCGTGGTTCATCTTCGTGATCAGCGCTGCCTGGCCGCCTTCCAGGCCCTCGACGAGCGTGGTCTCCCATAGCGGCCGGGCCCGGTCGAGCGGGGACATCGTCATCGGTTCCAGGAAGTCGAGGAACTGGCGCCAGCTCCCCGGCTCCGGCAACCGCGCACGGCGCAGGTGGTAACACAGGTCGAAGTCCGGGTCGACGACCCACTCAGGCAACATGAGCCGCAGCGGCGGTTCCACGACACGCTGACGCAGCGACAAGATCTCGCGCGAGGCGCGCTCGAACGTCTCGACGACGCGCTGCCAGTCGGGGGCCGCGTCCAGCACGAACACCGCCAACATGTCCGAGCGCCCGCGCGGGTCGTCCTCGCTGCGATACAGCAGCGCGTCGAAGGGTTCCATCCCCCGGCGTGCCTGGGCTTGCTCCACCATCTGCGCCTCCAGTGTGCGTGCCGAATTATCCCGTAGTCGCGAGTCGCGCGCCGGGCGTGCATCCCGGGCAGTGGGACTCGCGTACCGCATGCAGCCCGCCGGCGATCACACCTGCCGGACGACGTCCCAGGCCGAATGCACGGCCCCGAAGAGGTAGCCCACCTCGCCCGCGTCGCCGACGACCCGAACATCGAGACCGGCCGCGGTCAGCTCGTCGGCCAGTGTTGTATCCGGGCGAACGCCGCCGGCCACCACGACCGTCTCGGCCGACACGGTGCGCTGCTCGCCGCCGACCGTGTACGTGACAGAGCGTGGCGTGATCTTGACGATCGATGCCTCGCGAACCCGCTCGACGCCGTGCTTTCCCGCGCCGGCGACGGCGGCCAGGCGGCGGGGCATAGCCATCGGCAGACCGAGCACCGGTCCGTCGTCGAGCACCGTCACGTGCCGCCGCCGCTCGGCGAGAAATTCCGCCAACTCCAGCCCGACCAGGCCGCCGCCGATGACCACGACGTCACGCCCGACCGGCATCCAGATCCGCGACAGCGACCGGATCCGGTGCGGACGCGTGGTGATGCCGAGCCGACGAGCGAGCGGGACGGCAAGCCGGGCGAGGCGGCCTCGCCAGCCCGGCGCCGTCGGTGCCCCGGCACTGTCACCGGTGATCAGCGCGCGCAGGTCGTCGCCGGTCTGCACGTGCGGCAGATCGGCGCCGGGTACGTCCGGCCGGTCGCGGCGGGCCCCCGTCGCCACGATCACCGTGTCCGGACGCAGCCGCTTCACCTCCTCCACGGTCGCGATGACGCCGGTGCGAACGGTCACCCCCTCTAGGTGCAGCTCGTGTGCCTGCCAGTCGAGGAACGGCCCGTTGGACGGCGTGGTCAGCTGGGAGAACCAGCCGGTCCCGCCCAGCTGCGGGCCCTTCTCGAGCAACGTCACCCGGTGCCCGCGCCGCGCCGCCACCCGCGCCGCCTCCATGCCGCCCGGCCCACCGCCGACGACCACGACGGTGCACGGGGTCTCGGCCGGCGGCAGGTCCGGCTGCTCAGGGGTGCGCAGGGCCGGGTTGACCGTGCACAGCGGGGTGTCGTTGAAGAAGTTCCGCTCCACGCAGACCAGGCAGTTGATGCACGGCCGGACCGACGCCCGACGACCGCTCGCAATCTTGTTGACCAGTTCCGGGTCGGTGAGCAGCCAACGGCCCATCGCGACGAAATCGCATTCACCAGCGGCAATCATGCTCTCCGCGACCTCGGGCAGCACCCGGCCGACCGCGATCACCGGGATGCCCACGGCCTGCTTGATCTTTCGAGTAACATCCCGGTACGCCGCGATCGCCGCGGGCAGAGGCCCGAGCGTGAAGCCGGCGAACGGGTCGTTGGAATAGCCCGACACCTCGATCGCGTCCGCACCGGCCGACTCGAAGTACCGGCTGAACTGCACTGCCTCGTCGGCCGTGATGCCGTTGTCGAGCATGAACTCGGCGCCGTTGAACTTCACCAGCACCGGGTAGCCCGGGCCGACGCGCGCCCGGATCGCGCGGATCACGTCGCACGCCAGCCGCGCGCGGTTCGCAACTGATCCGCCCCATCCGTCGGCGCGGGTGTTGTACCCGGCTGACAGGAACGTCGACAGCAGGTAGCCGTGCCCGGCATGCACTTCTACGGCGTCGACGCCCGCGGTCTTCACCCGCTCGGCCGCATCGGCGAAGAGCTGGACGACCTGCGCGAGATCCTCTGCGGTGGCCTCGTGATAGCTGTCAGGCTTACCTTCGCGCGCGTTGCCGAGATTGGCGCGCTCCTGGTTCGTGGTGTCGATCAGCGCGGCCAGGTCCGGCTTAGGCAGCGGCAGGCTTGGCACAAGTTGCGCCCGGCCGTCGGCGCTGTCGACGGCCGCGGTCTTGCCATGGTGGCACAGCTGAATGCACACCCGGCCGCCAGCGGCGTGTACCCCGTCGGCGAGCGCGCGCAGCCCGGGGCTGAACTTGTCGTCGGACAGCCCTGGCTGCTTGCGGGTGGTCGCGCCAACCGGATACGCGACCGCCGAGGTACCGGTGGTCACCAGGCCGACGCCGCCCCGGGCCCGGGCGACGTAGTGCTCGATGTCCTTATCGTCAAGTTCGCCGGCGTGGCACAGGTTCATGTCCATCGCCGCCATGGTGACCCGGTTCGGCAGCCGCAGCCCACCGATGCGGCCCGGGCGCAACAGGTGCGCGAACCCGCTCGGCCGGCGCGGGAACGGACGGATCCGGGAAGCGGCACGGGTAACTTGCACCCGCAGGTCAGTTGCCATGTCAGCTCCGCGGTCGGGACGGGTCCGCCGGAAGGTACTGCCGGCCCGGCCGCGGCCGCCGACCGCTTACCGCTGAGCGGGAGTGGGCCCGGCTACGCCGGGCGGGGCTCGGTACCTTCCGCCGCATGACGGAGCGCTCAATTCATCTTGCCGACATCGTCGAGGCGATAGCGGAGGCGATCCCGCACAGTCTCGCGGTCACCACCGGGACTGTTGAGCGGACGTACGGTGAGCTCGACGAGCGCGCTACCCGTCTGGCGCACTACCTGGCCGAGCAGGGCATCGGCGCGGGCGACCGGGTGGCCATCCACAGTGAGAACTGCATCGAGTGGGTCGAGGCGTTCTACGCCTGTTTCAAAATCCGCGCGGTACCCGTCAACATCAACTACCGATACGTCGAGAAGGAACTGCACTACGTCTACGACAACGCAGACTGCGTCGCGACGATCGTGGCGGCGCCGTACGTGCCGATGATCGAGTCGCTGCGCGGCAGCCTTTCGGCGCTGCGCACCATCTTGGTGTTGGGCGAGCAGTACGACGCGGCGCTGGCCGCGTCCTCGCCCGAGCGGCGTTTCCCGCAGCGCTCGCCCGACGACGAGTACGTGATCTACACGGGCGGCACGACGGGGCTGCCGAAGGGCGTGATCTGGCGCCAGGAGGACATCGTCGTCGGCGCGATGAACACGATGCGACAGGGCCGGCCGATCCTCAGCGTGGACCAGTTGGTGAAAGAGGCCGTCGCGGTCGGAGGCAACCAGATGCGGATGCTGACCGCCACCCCACTGATGCACGGCGGCAGCCAGTGGATCATGGGTGCGGCGCACATCGCCGGCGGCACGTTCGTGCTCTACACCGAACCCGGCTTCGACGCCTACAAGGCCTTGCAGCTGGCCGCCGCCACCCGCACGAACGTATTGGCGATAGTCGGCGACGCGATCGGCCGCCCACTGGCGGAGGCGATCGCGGACCCGAACCGACCGCAGCTCGACCTGTCCAGCCTTGCCATCATCGGCAACGGCGCGGCACCGCTGTCCAGCGCGGTGCGGGAGCAGCTGCATGCCGCGCTGCCGCACGCGATGATCCTCGACTCCTACGGCGCGTCCGAAACCGGCGCGACCGCTTCGCGTCCCAACGCCGTCGAACGGCATGCGTCGCCGCGCTTCAACCCCAGCCCGGACGTCGCGGTCATTGCCGCGGACGTGAGCCACTTCTGCCAGCCGGGCGAGGTCGGGCTGTTCGCACGCAGCGGGCACATCCCGCTCGGGTACACCAAGGACCCCGAGAAGACCGCGGCGACGTTCCCGACGCTCGACGGCAAACGCTGGGTGATACCGGGTGACTTTGCACGGATCGAGGAGGACGGGTCGATCAGCCTGCTCGGCCGCGGCTCCACCTCCATCAACACCGGCGGCGAGAAGGTGTATCCGGAGGAGGTCGAGAACGCGGTCAAGGAGCACCCTGCCGTCATGGACGCGGCGGTGATCGGGACGCCGCACCCCAGGTGGGGGCAGCAGGTCACCGCCCTGGTCCAGCTGCGGCCCCCCGGCACCGCCTCGATCGACGACATCCGAGCGTTCTGCCGGTCCCTCATCGCCGCGTACAAGATCCCGAAAGAGGTGCTCTTCGTCGACGCCGTGCCGCGCACGCCGGTCGGCAAGGTGGACTACCCGCAGGTCAAGGAGATGGCGCTGAAGGTGCTGAAGCTGACGGGCGGCTCATGACGCCGGAGGACTTGGTCGAGATCCGCGAGATCGAGAACCTCAAGTACCGCTACCTGCGCCACCTCGACCTGAAGGAGTTCGACGAGCTGGAGCGCCTGTTCCTGCCCGACGCCCGGGCCAGTTACGGCGGCGGCGCACACCAGCTGGAGGGTCGGGAGGCGATCGGGCAGTTCCTGCGCACATCGATGGGCACCCCGGTGCTGCTGACCAGCCACAAGTGCCACCACCCGGAGATCACGCTCAACGCCGATCGGAGCGAGGCCCGCGGCCTCTGGGCCCTCGACGACGTCGTCATCCAGCAGGAGCTCCAGGTGACGATCCGCGGCGCCGCCTACTACGAGGACACCTACCGCAAGGTCGACGGCAGCTGGCTCATCGCGGTTACCGGCTACAAGCGGGTGTACGAGGAGCTGTATCCACGGTCCAGCGTGCCTGGTTTGAAGGTGACGGCGGACTACTGGAGCACCGCGGGCCGCTCGAAGCTCAGCCCCGGGTGACGCGCGGGTGCATCAGCGCCCCGGGGCCGGGTGCCCGCGCGGGTTGAGCTGGGCGTCGGTGCCGCCGTCCACGAACAGCGTCTGCCCGAGCACGTAGCTCGACTCGGCGCCGAGCAGGAACACGATGGCCGCGGCCACTTCCTCCGGCCGTCCCCAGCGGCCCACCGGGATGGGGATCCGGCTCAACGCGTCGCCGGCACCGGGCATGTCCTTGATCGGCTTGGTCATGTTCGTCTCGATGACGCCGGGCGCCACGGCGTTGATGCGGATGCCGTCGGCGATCCACGCCGGTGCGGCGCGCCGCATCCAGTAGGCCAGCGCCAGCTTGCCGGCCGGATAAGCCAGGTAGCCGCTATCGGCGAAGTGCTGGACGGCGCTCTCCTCGTCACCGTCGAGGTAGGCGTCGATATCGGCGTCCGTGACCGCGGACGTCGTGGTGGTCGCGAACGAGGAGATCAGCACGACCGCCGCCTGCCCCGCCTTCGTCAGGGCGGGGCGCAAGCCCTCGAGCAGGTGGATGACCGAGAAGAAGTTCAGCCGCACGGTTAGTTCCGGCGACCCGGTGCCGCCTACCCCGGCGCACGGGACAACGCCGTGCAGCAGCCCGTCGGCGGCGGCGAGGACGCCGTCGACCGCCGCCCGGCGGCCTTCGTGCGACGACAGGTCCGCGACGACATCGGCGTCGCCGAGGTCGACCCCGATGACCCGAGCCCCGTCCTGCTCGAGCCGCTGCTTGGTCGCGGCACCGATACCCGAGGCCGCTCCAGTGACGCATACGGTTGTCACCGCGGCAGTGTGTCATCTGCCTGGCCCGGCACCAGGCCGATGTCCATTGAGCGGGACCGCCGCCACGCTGCCCCGCGGGTTTCGAGACCCTTGCCGGATGGGATGGACATGCCATGCGCCGTGACATTCCGTTGCTGCTCACCGCCACCGCGAGTGCGGCCGCGACGGCGAACGCGCTGCGGCCGGTCACTCGCCGCGGACCGCTGTCGCTGGCTGCGTTCGCCCTCGGCATGCCGATGTCCGAACTGCCGGTGCAGGCGGCCGTCACACAGCTTGCCGTCACCGCTGCGCTGAGTCGTCGCGGGGGCCTGCGGTCCCGGGCCGGGCAGTTAGGCGCCGTGCTGACCGCGGCCTCGTGTGCCGGCTTGATCCAGCTCTACCGCGGCGCAACCCGCACACCCGGGCAGCTCGAGGACGCGCTCGTCGACGGCCTCGGGGCCAGCTACCGGGACCGGATCACCACCGGCTTCGCTCCCCCGCCGGACGTGCGCCTCACCCGGTGGCGCATCCTGCTGCCCGACTTCGCAGCGCGCCGGCGCTACCTCGTTGCCCGCGACGTGCCGTTCGGCCCGCACGGCCGCGAGAACACCCTCGACGTGTGGCGCCGGGCCGACCTGCACCGCGACCCCGACCGTTCCACCGCGCCGGTGCTGGTGCAGCTGCACGGCGGCGGCTGGACAACCGGCGCGAAGGAGTGGGAGGGCGCGCCGCTGATGGGGCATCTCGCAGAGCGGGGCTGGGTCTGCGTGGCGCCGAATTACCGGCTCAGCCCCAAGGCCAGCTGGCCGGATCAGATCGTTGACGTCAAGCGCGCGCTCGCCTGGGTGAAGGCGCACGTCGCCGAGCACGGCGGCGACCCACGGTTCGTCGCCATCACCGGCGGTTCCGCCGGCGGGCACCTCGCAGCGCTCGCCGCGTTGACTCCGCACGTTCGGGAATGGCAGCCAGGCTTCGAAGAGGCGGACACCAGCGTGGCTGCCGCGGTCCCGTTCTACGGCATCTATGACTTCCTCAACCGCTACCACACCGGCCGCACCGACTGGGACGGCTGGCTGGAGGAGAAGATCTTCAAAACAGCGGTCACCACCGACCGGAACAAGTGGGATCAGGCCTCGCCGGTCAGCCGAGTGAACGCGGACGCACCGCCGTTCTTCGTCCTGCACGGCACCAATGACAGCCTCATCCCGGTCGAGGAGACCAGGGACTTCGTTCGCGAGCTGCGCGGCGTGTCGGAACATGCCGTCGTCTACGCGGAGCTGCCCGGCGCGCAGCACGCATTCGACGTGTTGCCGTCCATGCGCGCCCACCACGCGGTGTACGCGGTCGAGCGGTTCCTCGCGGTCGTGCGTAGCGAGCACACACCGGAGAACTGAGTGGAGAAAGTCGTCTACGTCCTCTGGCGCCCACCGGGGGTCGGCACGGACGAGTTCTCCCACGAGCTGCGCGGGCCGACCGCCGAGGCCCTGCTCGGGTACGGCGCCCGCGGTCTCGATGTCAACGTCGATGATGCGGCGGTGGCCGGATCGATCATGCGGATCGTCGCGACGAACCCGCCCATGTCGGCGGTGCTGTTCGTCTGGCTCGACGCGGGGTCCGACGCGTTCCGGCGGCCGATCGATGACGTGCTCGCCGGGGTAGCGGATCGGGTCGCCGCGTACCTCGTGACCGAGTCCGAACCGCTGCGCAACACGGCTCATCCGGCAGTGGCCGGGCAGCGCACGCCCGGCGTCAACAACGTGGCGTTCCTGCGCCGCCCCGCGCACCTGGACCATCCAACCTGGCTGCACCGCTGGCAGGACGAGCACACGAGCGTTGCGATCGAGACGCAGTGCAGCTTCGGATACGTGCAGAACGTCGTCGTACGGCCGCTCACCGCCGATGCTCCAGCATGGGATGGCATCGTGTCCGAACTGTTTCCGGCCGAGGCGCTCACGGACGTGCAGGCGATGTTCGCCGCCGCCGGCGATCAGCACACGTTCGAGACGAACCTCAACGCGATGCGCCGGAGTACGGCCCGATTCGGCGCTGTCGACGACCTGGACGTGTTGCCCACCAGCCAGTATTTGATCAAGTCTCCGTTCTGCAGCTGACGTCGAGAGGCAGCGATGCGCTTTTCCTACGCCGAGGCGATGACCGAACCGAGCTACTACCTGCCGCTCGCCCGCGCGGCCGAGCAGGCCGGCTTCGACACAATGCTGATCGCGGACAGCATCGCCTACCCGGCCGAGTCGACCAGCACGTACCCGTACAGCAAGGACGGCACGCGCACATTTCTCGAGGACAAGCCATTCCTCGAACCGTTCGTGCTCATCGCCGCCCTCGCCGCCGCCACGTCTCGGCTGCGGTTCCTGACCAATGTCTTGAAACTGCCGATCCGGCCTCCGGCACTGGTTGCCAAGCAGGCCACCAGCCTCGCCGTGCTCAGCGACAACCGCGTCCTGCTCGGCATCGGCCTGAGCCCTTGGCCCGAGGACTATCAGCTGTGCGGGGTGCCATGGGCGCGGCGAGGCAAGCGCATGGACGAGGCCATCGACGTCATCCGCGGCTTCGCGACCGGAGACTGGTTCGACTACCACGGGGAGATCTTCGAGCTGCCCCGGGCCAAGATGACTCCCGCGCCCAGCCGACCGATCCCCATCGTGGTCGGCGGCCACGGCGATGCCGCGCTGCGTCGCGCCGCGCGCGCCGGTGACGGATGGATCTACGCCGGCCTCGCCGAAACCGAGGAGCTCGGCGAGTTGATCGGCCGGCTCCGAGCGTTGCGCGCGGAGTACGGAACTGCCGATGCTCCGTTCGAGGTGCACGCCGCGTCGATGCTCGGCTTCACCCCCGACGGCGTGCGGCAACTCGAGGAGCTGGGCGTCACCGACGTCAGCGTCAGTTTCCGCGACCCGTACACCGAAGGACCCGACGCCGAACCGCTGGAGAAGAAGATCCACCAGCTGCACCGGTACGGCGAGCGGGTGATCGCGAAGATCCGCGGTTAGCCGCTACCAGGACCGCGACGCTTCTCCGCGAACGCCGCCAACCTCTCGGGGTCGACGGTCATTCGGTGTCCGCGAAGCCGGGCGCGGTTGTCGGCCAGGGCGCGGCTTGCTCGAGTTGCCCAGCGAGGGAGAGCAGCAGGTCCTCGCGGCCGAGGTCCGCGACGAACTGGGCGCCCAGCGGCAGGCCACGCTCGTCAGTGCCGTGCGGCACGGACATGGCCGGCATGCCGGTCACGTTGAAGACACTGGTCCAGCCGGCGTACTGCGGCCCGTACTCGAACATTGCCTGCCAACTGTTGGTGTCCAGCACCCCAAGCTCCGGGGTGGGACGGCACAGCACCGGCGTCAGCAGCACGTCGTAGCTGCCGAACAGCTTGCCGATCTCCCAGCCGTGCCGCTGCGCGCCGCGCAGCGCGCGGTTCAGGTCGCGAGCCGACAGCGAGACGTAGTGGTCGTAGAGGAACCGAGTGAACGGCTCGATGTCGCCATCGCCGAGCGGGCGGCCGAGGGCGGTCAATCGGTCCTCCACCGCGGTGGCGGTGTCGGTGCTCATGATCGCTGCTAGCGTCGTCCCGACTTCGCCGGAGTCGTACGGCGCCTCGATCTCGGCGACCGAGTGCCCGAGTGACTCGCACAGCTGCGCCATGTGGCGCGCTGCCGCGACGCACTCGGCTACGGTTTCCGGCCCGTTGCGCAGCTGCGTGATCAGGCCGATCCGCAGCGGACCGGGCTGGCGACGGGTCGCGTCTAGGAACGTGCCCTCGATCGCCGGCGCGGCGAGTGCCTCGCCGGGCAGCCCGCCGGCGACGACGTCAAGCAGCAGCGCGCTGTCGCGTACCGTCGTGGTGAGCGCGTGGTTGATCGAGATGGGGCGGGAGAGGGTGCCCGGTTCCGGCGCCGAGCTCACCCGGCCACGGCTCGGTTTGAGGCCGAAGAGCCCGCACATCGCCGACGGGATCCGGATCGAGCCGCCACCGTCGTTGCCGTGCGCCACCGGCACGAGCCCGGCGGCCACCGCGCCGGCCGCGCCGCCGCTGGAGCCGCCGGTGGAGTGGCCCAGGTTCCACGGGTTTCGGGCGGCGCCGAACAGCCGCGGTTCGGTGCTCGCGTTCTGCCCAAGTTCAGGCGTGTTCGTGGTGCCGAGGACCACCATCCCGGCTTGCTTGTAGCGACGCACGATCTCGCTGTCGCGCTCGGGCATCACGTCTGCGAACAACCGGCTGCCCCGCGTCGTCGGCAGCTCGGCGACGTCCGCGCCCAGGTTTTTGATCAGGATCGGCACCCCACGTAGCGGGCCGTCCGGCAGCCCGGCGTGGACCTCTGCCAGGGCCTCCGAAAAGCGTGTGCCGACGACGACATTTAACGTTGGGTTGTGCTTCTCGATTCGGGCGATTGCCGCCTCGACGACTTCGCGCGCACTCACCTCGCCGGAGCGGATCATCTTCGCGGTGTCGATGGCGTCGGCCACGGTTTTCTCCTTCAGCTCTGCTTCAGACTCGCCCGAACCGCACCGTCTCCGGCCGGGGCATGATGAATAGGCCTCGTGCCGACACGCAGACCGCGCCGTCAGCGGAAACGATCTCGCCCTCGGCGCGGATCTTCCGCCCGTCGACCGACGTTTGCCGGCCCCGCACGGTGAGCTGCTCGAACAGCGGCGTGGGGCGGTGGTAGCGCAGCGTCAGCTCGCCGGTTCGCCCCGACGCGCCGGCCCAAAAGTTGGCCACCCCGAGCGTGTGATCCAGCAGCAGCGCCGACACGCCACCGTGCACGAACCCGGGCGGTCCCTGGTAGGGCAGGTGCAGCGTCACGGTCCCTTCGACGGATCCATCCGGCAAGCCACGCAGCCGCAACGGCGGCGCGAGCGCGTTCTCCGGGCCGGTCACCGGGTCATGCCGGGTAACCCCCCCACCGCTCCACATGTCAGCGATCCGCTCCTCCACCGGAGGTGCCTGCTCGGCCAGTTCGTCGGCAACCGCGTTGAGCCGATCGGCGATGCCGGTCAGGTCCGCGGCCGAGGAACCGGCGTGCAGCAGCGACTCGATCACCCGGCGCACCGCGGCCGTCGTCGCGTCGATCCCAGCCGCGGACGGCTTGGCGGTGAGAACTGGCGGCTCCGGCGCGGCGGTCATGAGACCGTCATCGTCGCATGGCTGAGCACCGGCGCGCCGTCGCGCTCGACGCAGTCGGCGCGCAGGATCAGCCCTGGGTCTTCGCGCCATATCCGGGTGCGGATTGTCTCACCCGGCAGCAGCACGCCGGCGAAGCGGACCGCATAGCCGCGCACCCGCGTCGCGTCGCCGTCGAGCAGCTCGTCGGCGACCGCCTTGCAGACGATGCCGTAGGACGCGAGACCGTGCAGGATCGGGCGCTCGTAGCCGGCGGCCCGCGCGACCGCCGGGTCAACGTGCAGCGCGTTGCGGTCGCCGTTGAGCCGATACAGCGCGGCGGTCTGCGGCGACGTCGGCGAGTCCAGCACCCGGTCCGGTTCCCGCGCCGGTGCCGCGCAGCTGCTGGCCGGCCCGGGTTCGCCGCCGAAGCCGCCCTCGCCACGGGCCCAGATCTGCGAGGTGCTGGTCCAGAGCGGCCGGCCGTCGTCGCCGGTGACCGCGGTTTCGGTGACGATCACCGCGGCCTTGCCCTTGTCCCAGAGCTGCACGACGCGCGACGTCGCACGTGCTGCCCCGCGCACCGGGATCGGGGCATGCCAGGTGAGCGCCTGCCCGACGTGCAGCACCTGCCGCAGGTCGACGTCGATGCCCGGCAGCCGCAACGCGCCACCGGCCGGCACCGCGCCGGCTCGCCCGCCGGCCACAACGGCGAAGGTCGGCAGCACCTGCAGGTCGCACTCGTACGTCCACCGCAGCTCCGCCGGGTCGGACCGGTAGGCGCCCGCCCCGAGCGAGAGGTGGTAGAGCAGCACGTCGTCCCCGGTCCAAGACAGATCGCGGACGGACGGTTCGGCGGCGAGCGCAGTCGCGAGGTCTATCATGCCAACCCCGCGCCTGACCTCACCCGCAGAGCATCCGGTCAGCCGCCGGTCCGCTTCCGGGCCCAGTCCCGTTGTCCGGGATGAGAAACACAGCCTGGCCGGAGAAACTAGAATACGTACTAGCAACCGATCGGGGGGTGCAGATGACCGAAGCTATTGACCTAGCCGGCAAGTCTGCGGTCGTGACCGGCGCCGGCGCCGGGCTCGGCCGGGCGGAGGCGCTGGCGCTGGCCGCCGCCGGAGCCCGCCTCGTCGTGAACGACGTCGGCGACGCGGCGCACGACGTCGTGGCCGAGATCGAGGCCGCCGGTGGCACGGCCGTGGCGGTGCCCGGTGACGTCGGCCAGTGGTCGATGGGCGACGCGCTGGTCGGCGCCGCCGTGCAGAACTTCGGCGGTCTGGACATCGTCGTGAACAACGCCGGCGTGCTGCGCGACACGATGCTGTTCAACCTCACCGAACAGCAGTGGGACGACGTCATCCGCGTGCACCTCAAGGGCCACGCCGCCGTGTCGCGGGCCGCGGCCGTCCACTGGCGTACCGCGAGCAAGGCGGCTGACCGGCCGGTCTACGGGCGAGTGATCAACACGTCGTCCGAGGCATTCCTGTTCGGGGGCGCAGGCCAACCGAACTACTCGGCTGCGAAGGCCGGCATCGTTGGGCTGACCTTGTCGACGGCGCAGGGCCTGTCCAGATACGGCGTTCGGGCCAATGCCATCTGCCCCCGCGCGCGCACCGCGATGACCGGTCACGTGTTCGGCGACGACGCCGCCGAGGGTCTCGATGCACTGGCGCCGGAGCGGGTCGCGGAATTCATCCGCTACCTCGCGTCGCCCGCCGCCGACGGCATCAACGGCCAGGTCTTCGTCGTGTACGGCGGGATGGTGGCGCTGCTTGCGCCGGCGACTGTGGAGCAAAGGTTCGAGGCCGCGGACGGAGTATTCACGGCGGCCGAATTCGCGGACGTCATCACGCCCTACTTCGGGGCACGCGACCCGCGCCAGACGTTCGCGGCCTACTCGATCGCGCAGCTCGACACGACCGGCATCGCGAACCTCACGGCACGTCCGCGGTGAGTATCGCGGGTCACAGTGGGCGTGGCAGGTTCGTGAAGCGTGCCTCGTCGCGCCGGTACCAGCCGGGTGCGGCGAGCGTCCCGCCATCCACGCGCAGCGTCTCTCCGGTGACGAAGGTCGACTGGTCGCTGACGAGGAAGACGGCGGCGTCTCCATGGTCGATCGGCTGGCCGAAGCGGCCAGCCGGCACCCACTTCCCGACGTGATCCGCGTACCGCTCGTCCGTGCTCGCCCACATCGGCGTCTGCGGCGTGTCGGTAAGGTCCGGCGCGATCGCGTTCACCCGGATCCCGTACTGCCCCACCTCGACGGCGAGGCTGGCGGTGAACGCGATGACGGCCGCCTTCAGCGCGCCGTAGACCGCGTTGCCCGGGATGCCGCGCATCCCTTCCACGGATGACACGCTGAGGATCACGCCGGCACCGCGCTGGATCATCGCCGGCAGCACGGCGTGGGTCACGGCGAGGACGTGCCCGAGGTTGAGCGCGTACATGCGCTGCCACTGCTCCGGCGTCGAGTTCACGAACGGCCCGGCCGGTCGAAAGTCGCCGACGTTGTTGACCAAGATGTCCGTGCCGCCGAGGTCGGCCGCGCGGTTCGCGATCAGCGCGGCGCTGCCGGTCGCCGTCACGTCCGCGACCAGCACATCGGCCTTGCCGATCGCGCTCGCAGCAGCCCGGGCCGATGGCTCGTCGAGATCCACGATGAGCAGCCGGGCGCCGTGGTAGCCCAGGGCCCGCGCGATGCCGCCGCCGATCCCGCGCGCGCCGCCGGTCACGACCGCGAGCCGGCCGTCGAGCAGGGCACCGCCGGCCGGGCGGGGCAGCCGGCTCGGCGTGGCCGGTTCCTCCGGTGGTCGCATATACCGGCGTCCGGTCACGGCGAGAGGCCCAGCCGCTTCGCGGCGTCGGTCAACTGCTCGGCCACGTCGTCGAGCGTCTGCGCGCCGCGGGAGACCGACAGCAGGATCCGCGTCGCGCCGTAGCGCTCGGCGTCCTCGACCCGGGCGCGGTCGACGCGGCGCAACGTGCCGCCAAGGACCAGTTCGATCTCGTTGGGATCCCGGCTGGCGTGCTCGGCCGCTGCGCGCAGCGCTGCGAGCGCCTGGTCGAGCTGCTCGCCGGCGAGCCGGAGGGGTTGGAAGCCGTTTCCGACCCGGCCGGCTCGACGCGCGGCTGCCAGGCTGTGGCCACCGATGTAGATCGGCACTCCACCCGGGCGGGCCGGTTTGGGGTAGCTGTATGCGCGCTGGAAGCGCCACGTCGTCCCGGCGAAGCGCGCGCCCCCGGTGGCGTTGTCGTCCCACAGGGCCCGCATCGCGGCGATCGCCTCGTCGGCGAGCTCACCGCGGCGCGCGAAGTGCCCGCCGCACGCCTCGATCTCCTCGCGCAGCCAGCCGAGCCCGACGCAGATCCGCAGCCGTCCGCCGCAGAGCCGGTCCAGCGTGGCGAGCCTTTTGGCCAGCACCACCGGCTGATGGTTGGGCAGCACCAGCACTCCGGTCGCCAGGCCGAGCGAGGACGTCTGCCCGGCGAGGAACGCGAGGAGCTCCAGCGGGTCGGGCAGCGGGCAGTCGTCGGGCAGCGGATACCGGCCGTCCGGTGTGTACGGGTAGGCGCTCTCGGTGGCGCCAATGACCACCGAGTGTTCGACGACCGAGATCTCGTCGTAGCCGAGTGCCTCGACGTGTCGGGCGAACGTGACGACCCACTGCGGGTCCGCGGTGCGGCCGAGTTCTGCGGGCAGGACGACTCCGAACCGCACCGCTATCGCCGGCCCGTCATCCGATCGTGGTGAGGTGCGCGAGGACGTCGCCGAGCTCGGCCTCGATGGCGGCGGCGCTGCCCAGGCTGAAGGCGATCTGCCGGCCCCACAGGAAGTACCGATGGATCGGGTAATCGACATCGGCGCCGATGCCGCCGTGCAGGTGCTGGGTGGCATGGACGACGCGCAGCCCGCCCCTGGCGGCCCACCACTTCGCGACGAGCGCGGCCGCGTGGCCTTCGCTCTCCCGCCCCTGGTCGAGCAGGGAGGCCGCCCGGTGGGTGGTCAGCCGGATGTTCTGCGTGTCGAGATAGGCATCCGCTGCGCGCATCGCCACACCCTGGTTCGTGGACAGCGGCCGGCCGAACTGGATGCGTTGCGACGTGTAGGCCGCCGTCATCGCCAGCGCCTCGGCGCATACCCCGATCGACAGCGCCGCCAACGCCACCCGGGCCCGCCGTAGCGTCCAGGCGGCGACATCCACGCCGGCGCCGTCCAGGACGTCCTCGGGTCCGGCGACGGTGTCCTGCACGGCGACCCTCGCCGCAGCGAGCTGGTCGGTCACCGCCACCAGCGTGCACGACACGCCCGGCCGCTCCGCCGGCAGCAGCACCACCTGGGTGCCACCGCCCGGCATGCGCACCGGAAGGACAAACCCCGCGGCCTGGATACCGGCCGGTACGGCCGGTATCTCGCCGGTCAGCCGCCAACCCGCGCCGTCGGCGTCGGCGGTCACCGCCGCCGGCTGCCCCGGCGCCGCGGCGAACGCCCCCGTCACGATGAGCGACCCGGCCAGCAGCCCGGGCAGCCAGCGACCGCGTTGCCGGTCCGACCCGAACCGGGCGATGGGCAGCGCGGCGGCGGCCAGCACGGACCACAGCGGGACGGGCGCCACCCTGCGGCCCTGCTGCTCGAGCAGCGCGGCGAGCGCGACCATTCCGAGACCGGCGCCGCCGTGCCGTTCGGGTATTGCGATGCCGAGCAGCCCTGCGTCGGCGAGCGTGCGCCACAGCGCCGCGTCGAAGCCGACGGCCTGCTCGATCTCCCGGACCCGGCTCGTCGGCGCCTGCTCGGTGAAGATCTTCTCGGCGAGCTCGTGGACGGCGATCAGCTCGTCGTCGAAGTCGAACTGCATGTCACTTACCTCCGGTCGGCTGGGTCTCGCGGCGGCGCGCGGCGAGCGTCATCCCCAGGACCTTGGCTGCGACGATCTCGCGCATCACCTCGTTTGTCCCGCCGCCGAACGTGTTGTTCTGCGCGCGGCGGCCGAGCGCCTCGACTCGGCCCGCGATAGCGGCGCCGGGGCTATGCGGCCGTATCAGCCCTTTCGCGCCGAGCACCTCCTGCAGCATGGCGTAGGCACTCACCACCGCCTCGGTGCCCATCACCTTCGCCGCCGCGGAGTCGCCGCCGGTTAGCGAGTGGCTCGCGACGTCGGCGACGAGGCGGAGGTTGACCAGGTCTGCGGCGCTGAGCAGCGCAAATACCTCGGCGAGTTTGCTGCGCACCCACGGCAGGTCGAACACGACACCGTCGCCGGCCGGTTCCCGCTTGGACCAGGCGAGCGTCTCGGCGAACACCTCGTTCGCGAGGCCACCACGCGCGGCCAGCGCGACCCGCTCATGGTTGAGCTGGCTGGTGATCAGCAGCCAGCCGTTGTTCAGGTCTCCGACGACATTCGTCAGCGGCACCCGAACGTTGTCGTAGTAGGTGGCGGCCGTGCTGATGCCGCCGACGGTGTGGATCTCCGTCGCGCTGAAGCCGGGATCGGTGGTCGGTACCAGGATCACCGAGATCCCCTGGTGCCGCGGGGCGTGCGGGTCAGTGCGGGCCGCGAGCCAGATCCAGTCGGCGTAGATGGCGGCGCTGGTGAAAACCTTGCTGCCGTTGATGACCAGCTCGTCGCCGTCGACCACGGCCCGGGTACGCAGCGCGGCGAGGTCGGTGCCGGCGTCGGGTTCGGTGTAGCCGATCGCGAAGATCAACTCACCAGCCAGGATGCGCGGCAGGAAGAAGTCCTTTTGCTGCTGGCTGCCGTGCGCCATGAGTGCCGGCGCCACCGTGTTCAGCGTTACCAGCGACAGCGGGGCGTTGGCCCGAAGCGCTTCGTCGTAGAAGACGTACAGCGCCTCGGGGTCCGCGCCGCGGCCGCCGTACTCCGTCGGCCAGCCCAGCCCGAGCCAGCCGTCGCGGCCCATCTTCCGGTAGATGCGGTCGAACGTTGGGCCGCCCTCGGTCTGATCGGCGAGGTCGCGGCGCGCGTCGTCGTCGATGATCTCGGCGAAGTAGCCGCGCAGCTCGCGACGCAGGGCCTGCGCCTCGCCCGACAGTTCCAGCTGCATCGTTGTCCTCCTGGTGGATGGTCGGTATGCCCTCAGCGCGGCAGCCCGAGCACCCGGGTGGCGATGACGTTGAGCTGGATCTCGATGGTTCCGCCCCCGAAGAGCACCGACGGCAGCCCGAGATGATCGGCGACGTCGTCGAACGGCACGTCCGGGTTCGCCGCCGCACCGTCCGGTCCGAGCAGCCGCAGCAGGTCGCGCGAGTTGTCCCGCTGCGCGATGGCGTTGTACAGCTTCTGCACGCTGATCTCCGCGCCCGGGTCGGCGCCAGCCAGCCGTGCGAATGCGCCGCGCAGGTTCATCGCTGACAGCGCGAGCTCCCGGCAGGTGCAGCGGCCCAGCACGCGCACCGCGTCATCGCGGGCACCGGCGAACCGGCCGGCTTCCAGCAGGTGACGCACCCGCTGGGCCGAGCCGTGCGGCAGATGGCCGCCCATGCTCAACCGCTCGTTCGCCAGCGTGGTGCCGGCCAGCCGCCATCCGGCGCCGGGTTCGCCTACGAGACAGTCGTCGGGCGCGACGACGTTGTCGAGGAACACCTCGTTGAACTCGGCATGCCCGGTGGCCTGCCGTAGCGGGCGTACCTGGACGCCGGCCGAGCGCATATTGATCAGGAAGTACGACAGGCCGCGATGTTTCGGCGCGCCCGGGTCGGTCCGGGCCAGGCAGACCCCCCAGTCTGCTTGGTGCGCAAGCGAGCTCCATACCTTCTGCCCCGACAGCCGCCAGCCGCCGTCGACCTTGACCGCCCTGGTCCGAAGCCCCGCCAAGTCGGAACCCGCGTCCGGCTCGCTGAAGAGCTGGCACCAGCGCAGCTCGCCGCGCAGCGTGGGGACGATGAATCGCTGTTGCTGCGCGCCGCTTCCGTGCGCGAGCAGCGTCGGTAGTACCCACTCTCCGATGATGATCTCGGGTGGCTCGAGGCCAGCGGCCGCGAACTCCTGCGCGATGACCGCCTGCTCGGCCGGTCCGGCGCCGAGCCCGTACGGCGGCGGGTAGTGCGGGCAGACCAGGCCCGCGTTGGCGAGCTTCGCCTGCCGCGGGCCGTTGCGGATACCCCGCCGGCCGTAGGGCTTGGTTCCCTTGTCCGAGAGCGCCGCGGCCTCGGTGAGCACGGCGCGCACCCGCTCGCGCAGTTGCGGAAGGGCGTCCGGGCCGACGAAGGAGAAGTCGCGGTTGCCGTGCCGGGCGAGCTCACCGAGCCGGCGTGCCCAGCCGTCTTCCGGGCCGGCAATGGAGGCGATGCTGATCGCGCGCCGCTGGTAGAGGTGCGCGTCGTGTTCCCAGGTGAAGCCGACACCGCCAAAGAGGGTGATCGTCTCCAGCGCGTTGTCGACGGCGAGCGGGAGGGCGCACAGCGCCGCCGCGGCGGCGGCGATGCGCTGCTGAACAGCGTCCTGGTCCTCCGCGCGCGCGGCGTCCCACGCCGCCGCGGCGGCGAGCTCGGTGCGCACCAGGAGCATGGCTGCCTTGTGCTGCACCGCCTGGAACCGCCCCACCGGCTGGCCGAACTGTTCGCGGGTCCGGACGTGATCGAGCGCGGCGGTAAGACCCCACTGGGACAGGCCCGCCGCCTCCGCGGCCAGCACCGTGTTCACGACCAGCTCGACCCGTTCCCGCGGCACGTGCGGCAGCACATCGTCGGCGGCGAGCCGGTGCTCGCGCAGCGCGAGCGTGCCGACCGAGCGGGTGAGGTCGACCGGTGGCAGCGCGTCGACCTGGCCGATCCCGGCGGGCACGGTGAACCACACCCGCGTGCTCGGCTCACTGGCGACGGAGGCGGCGACGACGATGAGGTCGGCACCCGGCAGGCCCAGCGTCGGCGCTGAGGTGCCGCTCACCCGCCAGCCGTCGCCGGCGGGTGTCGCGACGAGCGGCCCGTCGTAGGCCAGCGCCCCGGTCGCCCCGTCGGCGAACTCGGCTAGCAGCTTACTGATGCGCTCGTCGTGTTGGTCGCTGCCGGCGAGGACGGCACTGGCGATCACCGTAGGCACGAACGGCCCGGGGCACAGCGCCCACCCGAGCCGCTCCACCACGACCGCGAGCTCCGTCAGCCCGGCGCCGTAGCCGCCTACCCTGTCGGGCAGGTGCAGCAGGTGTAAGCCCTGCTCGCACAGCTCGGTCCAGAAAGCCGGCCGCTCGCCGGCCGCCAGCTGTTCGAACTGCGCCCGGGTGCGATCGCTGGATATGTGCCGCCCGGCGAATGCCGCGACCGAGTCGGCCAAGGCCCGGTGCTCTTCGGTCAGCGCGATCGGCATCGAAACCCGTTCACATCCGCTCTAGAAGGAGGCAGGTGGTCGCTGCGGCAGCGCAGATCGCCACCAGGGCGAGCGTGCGGTCCGTACGCTCCAGCTCGTCTATGGCCGTTGCGAGGACGCGAATCCCCGTCGCGCCGGCGGGGTGGCCGACGGCGATCGCGCCGCCGTTGACGTTGAGCTTGTCCGCGGGCACATCCAGCACCTGCACGAAGGACATCGGAATAGCCGCGAACGCCTCGTTTACTTCCACCACGTCGATGTCGGCGAGCTTGATGCCGGTGCGGTCGAGCACCCTGCGGGCGGCCAGGATGGGATTGTCGAGTAGGTACTCGAGGTCGCCGCCGACCACTGCCTGGCCCAGGATCCGCGCTCGCGGTGTGACCCCGAGGGCGGCGGCGCGGTCGGCGGACACCAGCAGCGCGGCGCTTGCGCCATCGGAGACCTGCGAGGACGTGCCTGCGGTGTGCAGGCCGTCTTCCTTGATCGGCCGCAGCGCGGCCAACGCGGCCATGCTGGTCTCCCGCAGCCCTTGGTCACGGCTGATCAGGTGCCCGTCCGGCGTGCTCACCGGCAGGACCTGCCGGTCGAGCCGGCCGGCGTCCCACGCCGCTTTCGCGCGCTGCTGGGAGCGCAGCCCGAACGCGTCCAGTTGCTCGCGCGTGAATCCGCGGCGGCGCGCGATCCGATCCGCCGCCTGGTATTGGTCCGGGGTGTCGAAGCGCCAGGTGGCCGGCCGCGGTGTGCCCAGTCCGGTGCCCACCTTGGCGGTCAGCGGCACCCGGGACATGACCTCCACCCCGCAGGCGACTCCGGCATCGACGGCGCCGAAGGCGATCTGCCCGGCCATCAGCTGCACGGCCTGCTGGGCCGTGCCGCACTGGGCGTCGATGGCCGTGCAGCCGGCCTCTGGCGGCAGGCCGGCGTGCAGCCACGCCGTGCGGGTCACGTTGCCGAACTGCTCGCCGACCGGTGTGACGCACCCGCCGATCACCTGGTCGACGTCCGCCGGGTCGACGCCGGTGCGGGTCAGCACGCCCCGCTGGACGTGCCCGAGCAACTCGGCGGCGTGTAGGCCGGAAAGCCAGCCGTTGCGCTTGCCGAACGGGGTGCGGGCCAGGTCGATGATCACCGGCGTGGTCATCGCGTCGCCTCGCCGGCGAGCGGCCGGGCGTCCAGTCCGTGCACCTGTATGCCGCGCTGCTCGAGCAGGTCGAGGCTTACGCAGACCTGACCGGTCAGGTCGGTCGGGCAGTCACACAGCACGAGCACCGCCTCGACCATCTGCTCCATCGATTCGACCTGCTCCGGCAGCAGCGTATCGCCAACGATCGCGTTGGCGCCCTCGCTGCGCACTGCTGACCGCGGCTGCACGGCGTTCACGCGGACGCCGCTGCCGTATACCTCGGCCGCCAGCCCGTTGTTGAGCCGGTTGAGCGCCGCCTTGGACGCGGCGTACACCGCGATCGCGCTGCCGGGCGGGACGAGCCGGAACGGCGGTCCGGGCTGGAGCCGCGCCGAGGCGCTTGAGACGTTGACGATCCACCCGGCGCCCCGGTCTCGCATGCCCGGCAGCACTTGCTGGATCAGGTCGAACGGTGCCTGCACGTTCACTTCGAACGTGAGCCGGCTGCGCCGCAACGCATAGTCGGCCAGCGGCCGGTAGATCGCCGCGGCGGCGTTGTTCACCAGGATGTCCACGCCCCCGCGCAGCGCCTGCTCGGCTCGGCCGACGAGCCCGATCCGCGCATGCGGGTCGCTGAGGTCGGCCAGCAGGGCGGTGATACACGTGCCGTAGGCCGCCAGCCGGCTCTCCGTCTCTCTCAGGCTGCCGCCCAGCGGGTGATCACCCGGTCCGTGCGTGCGCGCGACCAGCGCCACATCGGCTCCCTCGGCGGCGAGCCGCTCGGCGACGGCTGCGCCGATGCCGCGGCTGGCCCCGGTGACGAGTGCCCGCCGGCCCGCGAACCGTCCGGTCATGCGAACCGGCCGGCGAAGTCCGCGATCGCGTCCGCCGTGCGCCGCACGTCGGCGTCGGTCAGGCCGTGGCTCATGCCGAGCGTCATGCCCCGCGCGAACACGGCGTCCGCCTCCGGCAACCCTTCCGCGGGTTGCCGGTAGTGGACGCCGCGCATCATCGGGTGTCGGGTGATGTTCCCGCTCCACACCGTCCGGGTGTCGATCCCTGCCGCCTCGATAGCCTCCTGCAGGTCGCTGCGGGTAAAGGGCGCGTCGGCGTTGACCATCACCGGGTAGCACAGCCAGGCGGTGTCCAGCTCCGGTGTCTCGACTGGTGTGCTGAAGAACTCGGGGAACGCGGCGTAGGCCGCGGTGTACGCGGCGAAGGTCTCCTTACGCCGCTTGTAGTTCTGCTCCAGCTTGCCCAGTTGCACGACGCCGTACGCGGCGCCGAGCTCGGATGGCTCGAAGTTCCACGGCAGCACGTCGAAGATGAAGTCGTTGTCGTAGTCCACGCCGTCGAGGTCCTCCCGGAACACCCGGCCCGTCCCGTTGCCGAACAGGTTCGGCTCGGAGCGGCGTCCCCATCGGCGCAACAGCAGCGCGGTGTCGCGCCGCTCGACGTCGTCCATCATGACCATGCCGCCATTGCCGGCGCAGGTGATGATGTGCGCCATCGAGAAGCTGGTGACGACCAGGTCGGCGCGCCCGCCGGTCGGGGTGCCGCGCAGCCGAGCTCCGAGTGCGTCGCAGGAATCCTCGATGACCAACAGGCCGTGCCGGTCGGCAACGGCGCGGATTGCGTCCCAGTTCGGGCAGTTGCCGGCCAGGTTCGGGACGAGGATCGCGCGGGTCTTGTCGCTCACCATCGCTTCAATGTTGGCGACGTCCACCTGGAACGTGTTCGGCTCGACGTCGACGAATGCCGGGACCAGGCCGGCCCGCACGATGGGTGCCACGTCGGTCGAGAAGGTCAGCGGCGACGTGATCACCTCGCTGCCGCGTGGCAGCCCCAGCAGTTCCACGGCGAGATAGAGCCCGGACGAGCCGGAATTGCACATCACGCCGTACTGCTTGCCGCTCAGCTCTGGGATTCGGGTTTCCAGCTCGCGCACATTCTTGCCGATGCGCAGCCCCTGGTGACCGCTGCGCAGCACATCGACGACGGCGGCGATCTCCTGTTCGCCGTGCGTGGCACGGGCGTAGGTGATGCGATCAGTCATCTCGTGTCGCTCCCTTCAGCTGTCGGCGGACAGCACCAGCGCGCTGTGCGGGACGGGCGAGCCGCCGGTCACCAGCACGTTGCGCACCGGCTTGGCCGGCTGGTTGACCGATGTGCCGCGGATGAGCCGAACGCCTTCGGCGATCCCGTTGACGCCGTGGATGTAGCCCTCACCCAGCTGACCACCGTGGGTATTCACCGGCAGCCGGCCACCCACCTCGAGGTTGCCGTCGGCAACGAAGTCCCTGGCCTCGCCACGCTTGCAAAAGCCGTATTCCTCCAGTTGCAGCAGCACCATCGGCGTGAACGCGTCGTAGACGATCGCCGCATCGATACCGTCCGGGCCGAACCGGGCCTGCCGCCAGAGCTGCTCGGCTACCAGCTCGACCTCGGGCAGCTCCTCGATGTCGTCGCGGTAGTAGCTGCTCATGGAGATCTGCTGCGGCCCGACGCCCTGCGCCGCGCCGGTGACAATCGCCGGCGGGTGCGGGAGTTCGCGAGCGCGTTCAGTGCTGACGATGACCAGTGCCTGGCCGCCGTCGCTTTCCTGACAGCAGTCCAGCAGCCGCAGCGGGTCGGCGATCATGCGCGAGCTTTGATGGTCATCCAGGGTGATCGGCCGCTGGTAGAACCATGCCTTGGGGTTGTTCGCGGCGTGCTTGCGGGACAGCACGGATATTTGCCCGAAGTCGGCGCTGGTCGCGCCGTACTTGTGCATGTACCGGCGGGCGAGAAACGCTTCCTGCTGTGCCGGCGTGAGCAAGCCGTATGGGTTGATCCAGTTGCGATACTCCTGATCGGTGCTCGGCGCATACGCGAACGGCGGTGGACCGGCACCGAAGCGATGCCCGGAGCGTTCGTTGAAGGCGCGGTAGACGACCACGACGCTCGCCACGCCGCTGGCGATCGCCATCGCCGCCTGCTGCACCGGTGCGCATGCGCCTCCGCCGCCGTGCGGAATCCGGCTGAAGAAGGCCAGCTGGGGGATGCCTAGCGCCCGAGCGACAGCGATCTCGGGGTTGTTCTCCATCGTGAACAGCGCAAAGCCGTCCACCTCGGCCGGATCGAGTTGCGCATCCGCCAGCGCGGCGAGCACGCACTCGCAGGCGAGCTGCCACTCGCTACGCCCGGAGTTCTTGCTGAACTCGGTGGCACCGATGCCGGCGATCGCTGCCGCGCCGGCGAGGCCGCTCACGCCGCGCCGCCGGGGCTCGGGCCGACGGCGACCTCGGCGGTGACGTGCACCCCGCGCTGGTTGCGCCCGATGACCTGTATCGTCGCGATGTCGCCATCCACCGCGGTGACCGCACCGGTCATGGCCAGGACGTCGCCCGGGAAGTTCGGCACGCCGAGCCGCAGGGCCACCCGACGGATCCGGCCACCGGGCCCCGTCCAGTCGGTGACGTACCGGTCGATGAACCCGTTCGTGGTGTTGATCGACATGAAGATGTCCGGCATGCCACGCTCCTGCGCCTTACCCGGGTCGTGGTGCACATCCTCGAAATCCTGGGAGGCGATCGCGCCGGCCACGATCGTCGTCCGGTCGATGGGGACGTCCAAGGGGGGCAGGCTTGTGCCGACCCGGACCGTCGGATAGCACTCGGCCTCCTTCGTCGGCCGCGGAGACGATGCTGTGCTGGATGGTTCGCTCACAAGCTCGCTCACTGCTGCTCCCCCCGTGCTCGCAGCTGCGGCAGCATCTCGCCGTGCGCGTGTTCGGCGAACCCCACGTCGAGTTCGATGCCGATACGCAGTTCGTCCGGATCGATGCCGGCGATGTCCGCGACCAGCCGGGTGCCCTCCTCGAGATCGACAAGCCCGACCGCGAGCGGGTAGTCGAACGCTGGGTCCGGCGGGTGATGTAGCACGGTGTAGCTGTAAAGGGTGCACCGCCGGGAGGACTGCACGGTGTCCCAGGCCAGCGAGCGGCAGCGCGGGCAAGCCGGCGTCGGCGGGTGCCGCAGCGTCTTGCAGTCGGCGCAGCGTTGAATCTCCAGCCGGCCCTCGCGCGCGGCGGCGAAGAAGAACTCGTTGTCCTGGGTGACCGTAAGCCGCGGAACCGCGGTCGGCACGTCGTTCACGCCACGGCCTCCTTGCTGTTCGGGTCGAAACGCAACATCCGGAACCGCTCCTCGACCAGCAGGTCACCATGCTGGTCGACGTATCTCTTGCGGAGCGTGATGAAACACCCGTTGCCCAGCGCGGTCTGCTTGACCGGCGAGATGTCGTCGATGGTGAAGTGGCAGGTCACCCGATCGCCGGGATGAGCCTCGCGCAGGTAGTCCTGTTCGAGGTTCGTCGCGACCACGGATGCGTATCCCGCCTCGTCCAGCAGTGTGAGCAACTGCGAATACGGGAAGTTCTCGGTGACCCCCTGGGCGCGCAACCTCTGGATCTGCCGGTAGCGCCGCAGCCCCGCCATGATCCAGGTCGAGATCATGGCGGGCGGGCAGACGATGCCGGCTCGTCCGGTCGCCCGCGCTGCCTCGTCGTCGACGTAGACGGGATTCTCGTCCTCGTGTGCCTCCGCCCAGTTGCGGATCATGGCGTCGTTCACGGCGTAGCGGGCGACCCGTGGCGGCTCGGCCTCCAGTCCGACGAACTGTTTCAGCCGGTCGTGCAGGCTCTCCACCGGATCCCTCTCTGCGCGTGGCCGATCGACGTGCAACGGCGCCTTGCTTGCACGGTATGGCCGGCGCCGGACGAGGGGACGCCGTCTCCCGGCCAACGGGACGTGTCTCGCCGGAATCGAACGCGGCTACCTGGGCCGGGCCAACAGCTGCTCGTAATTGTGCCTGGCGATCTGGTCGACGACGTCGGTTGCCCGCAAGGCGTCGACCAGCTCCGCGACGAACCCGGCACGCCGCTCGGCGGACTGCGCCGTGTCGTCATCCAACAGGCCGCGGTTGCGGGCCAGCTGCACGGCCGGCTTGAACAGTTGGGCAGCGATCGACTCCGGTCGTTCGATCCGCTTCTGGGCCAGCATCTGCCGGCCCAGCCCGGCGCACCGCCGCAGAAAAGCTCGCTCGTCGAACTCGGCCGCTGGGGTGTGATCGGCCGCGAGTGCCGTGCCGACCACGAGGTAGGCCTCGAGAAATGGGCGCAGGGTCGCGTGCGCGACCGGGAAGCGGAGGCTGTGCAGCAGCTCGTCAGCGCCGGCCGGGCCTTTCCCGAGCCGGGCGGCCCACTGCGGGTCGGTGCGGACGAGCTCTGCGCTCAGGTCGGCCTTGAAGCGTTCCTTCTCCAGGAAGAAGAAGTCGAACTTCAGCAGGTCGCGCAGCGCCATCGCAGCGTTCCAGAAGGTGGACTCCCCATCGGGATCCTCCGACTGCGCCGCGCGAACCAGGGCGAGCTCGGCAATGGCGTTGTTCAGGAAAAAGTGGACGATCGAGTTACGGTAGAACGCCGCAACGACATGTTGCCCGGCGCCTATTCCGTACACCGGCTCGGGGCCTTCGTCGAAGCGGGTCACTACCTTGAAGTGGATCAACGCGTCGAGGGCGGCCTGCAGGCCATCGTCGCGGCTCAGCGCTCGCGCGCTGTCGGTCATGGGCAACTGGTGACGGTCGACGAAGTCGATGACGACCGCCAGGGCGGCGCGCAGTTCGGGCAGGGTGAGCGCCCGGTCGACAGCGGCCAGCAAGGTAAGCGCCAGCAGGGCCGTACCGGTCGCCGGCGTGGCCCGCAGGATCCGCCAGGACACCTCGAAACCGAGCTTCTGCAGCTCGAGGTCGGTCTCACTCGCATCGTCCGGGCGGGTGTGCGGCGGTCCGAGCATCTCCCGCAACGACAGCGGCTCGGCGAAACGAACGTAAACCTTGCCGTACCGGTCACGCAGCCCGCGCCAGTAGCGCAACAGCCATCCGACGTCTTCGGGCTGCTTCGCCTTGCCGGCCGCCTCCCCGGCAAAGTCGCCGACTTCGCGCAACTGGTCGTAGGTGATGGACACCGGAAGGAGCAGCACGTCGTCGGCTCTGCCCTCGCGGTACGCGTCGACCACGTAGACGAGCGCGCCGAGCTTGGGAGGCAACATCTTCCCAGTGCGCGACCGGCCCCCCTCGATGTACCACTCGAGGTGGAATCGCTTCTCGACGAGGTAGCCGAGGTACTCGCGTAGCGCGTACCGATAGACGGGCGCGCCGCGGCTGTCGCGCCGGATGAAGATGCCGCCCGAGCGGCGGGTTATCGGGCCGACCGGCCAGAAGTTCATGTTGGCGCCGGCGAGCACGTGCCGTCGGGGCAGTCTCAGCTCCTGTGAGACGACGGGCAGGACCATCCCGTCGAGATGTGACCGATGCGAGGACAGCGTGACCGTCGGGTAGTCCTGCATCGCCTTGCGAACCCGATCGACCTGGTCGCGGTCAATGTCCGCCTCGTAACCGACCTCATACATCTTGCGGCTGGTCAGCAGGGTGAAGTCCGTCTCGGCTCGGCTGTAGCCGGCGACGAGCCCGCTCAGGTGCTTGCTCGCCTCGGTCGCAATCTCGCCCCGATCACGGCCGAGTCGCGTCGCCAACCGCCGAATACCGTCGCGGAACCGGGCCGATGTCTCGATCTCTTCGCGCACCAGCCGGGGCACCTTGTGCTGCGGTCCGAGCAGCCTCGACTCGGCGCGTTCCAGGGCGAGCACCAGCCGCCGGGCGACGAAGCGCGCAAACACGTCGGCGTCGGCGTCGCTGCGCTGCCGCCACGCCTGCCGCAGCTCACCGACGGTGGCGGCCTCCGCCACGACCACGTGGATCCGATCGGGCTGCAGGCGCTGCAGCACCTGCTGGAGCTGGGGACGCGGATGGCGCGGGTCACCGGCCAGCACCGCTTCCGGCAGGTGCGGCAGCCGCTCGGGATCGCGAACCTGCCAGACGACGCGGACCGGCAGCAACACTCGGTCGTCCCGGTCGTCGAGCCTGGGTTCCAGCCGGGCCGCGATGGCGCCAACGTTCTCCCCGCGGGCATAAGGCACGTATGCCGTGGTTACATCCGAACTCGCCGGTGCGGTTGTCCGGACCCAGTTTGTGAGGATCGCGCGTTCGGTTCGGCTCGAGATCTGTGCGCAGATGGTGACCGGCGCGGACCCGGCCGGCCAGGTGTCGGCAGCGGTGGCCGGCTTACCGGTTGGCTGCGCCCCGGCCGTGGCGGTCTGGTTCTTCTTCGCCGGCAAGGTCTCATCCTCCACTCTGGCCGCGGAACCGCGGTGGTTGGGCTGGCTCGGTGATCATCCCGGTTCGGCCTCGTGCCCGGCGGGTGGATACAGCCCGCGGTAGGCCTGGCTGCCGGTGATCTCGCCGCGCACCACTCGCTCGATCTCGCTGCAGATCGGCATCGGAACGGCGTGCCGGTCGGCGAGCTGCATGACGGTGGGCGCGGTCTTGATTCCCTCCGCGACCATCCGCATGCCGGCGGTGATCTCCTCGAGTGGCTTGCCCAGGCCGAGCTGTTCGCCGACGGACCGGTTGCGGCTGTGCGGGCTCATGCAGGTAACGATGAGGTCGCCGAGCCCAGTCAGTCCGGCGAACGTGGCCGGCTCGCCACCCATCGCGACGCCGAGCCGGCTCAGCTCGGCGAGCCCACGGGTCATGATCATGGCGCGGGTGTTGTCGCCCACCTGGATGCCCTGCGCGATCCCGCAGGCGATCGCGATCACGTTCTTCAGCGCGCCGCCGAGCTCGCAGCCGATGACATCGTGGTTGCGATAGACGCGAAACAGCCCGCGGCGCAGCACGCGTGCGAGCTCCGTGCCGACCGACGCGTCATCGGTTGCGATCACGGCCGCCGCGGCCTGCCCGCCCATGATCTCCCGAGCGATGTTCGGCCCGGCCAGTGCGGCCACGGGATGGCCCGGGAACATCTGCTCGATGACCTGCGTCATGCGCAGCAGCGAGCCTTGCTCAAGCCCCTTGGTCAGGCTAACCAGGGGAATCCACGGCTGCACGTACGGGCGCCCCTGCGCGAGCGTGTCGCGGAACCCGTGCGACGGCACTCCGACGACCAGCACGGACGCGCGCGAGACCGCCTCTTCCAGGTCGGACGTCGCGCGCAGCCGCTCCGGCAGGGTGAAGTCGGTGAGGTAGCGCGGGTTGCGGTGCTCACCGTTGATCCGCTCGACCACCTTTGGGTCGCGTCCCCACAGCACTGTGTCGTTGTGCGCCGACAGCAGTGACGCGACCGTCGTCCCGAAGGAGCCGGCCCCGAGCACCGTGATCCGCATCGCTACCCTCCCGCTTCAGCGCATTTTGACCGCGCCGCCGTCGACCATCAGCGTCTGCCCCGTGACGTAGCGGCTGTCATCGCTGGCCAGGAAGACCGCGACGGGGGCGATGTCGCTTGCCGGGTCACCGAGCCTGCCCAGCGGAATCCGCCGCAGCATGGCCGCGTAGCCGCTCGGGTCGGTCTCCGACCATTGCCTGACGCCAGGTGTGGCGGCAATCGGCGAGAGCACGTTCACCCGGATACCGTCGGGCGCCCACTCGTTGGCCGCGACCCGGGAGACGCCGCGGATCGCCTCCTTGGCCGCGGCGTACGACGCCTGCGTCGGGGCGCCTTCCATGCCCGCGCCCGACCCGAAGTTGATCACCGACCCTTTCGTCTCGCGCAGGTGCGGATAGCAGGCTTGCATCAATCGCACCGTGGCGTAGAAACCGCTGTTGAACGCCAGGTCGAACATCTCCTGGGTGTGCTCGGCGAGCGGGGCCTGCCGGGACGCCTGTGCGACGTTGACCAGCACGTGCACGTTGCCGAACGCCCGCACCGCGGCCGCCGCGACGTCCGCTGCCGCGCCGGGCCCGCTCACGTCACGCGGCAGGAATCGCGCGGCATCGCCGAGTTCGGCTGCCGCCTTCTCGCCGGCTGCCCGGTCCACGTCCACGAACAGCACACGCGCGCCTTCCCGGACGAACGCGTCGACGATGCCGCGGCCGATGCCGCCGGCTCCTCCGGTGGCGATCGCCACCTTGCCGCGCAGCCGGCGGCACGCCGGCGTCTGCTCGCTTGTCACGGCGCTCATAGGTCCGGGAAAGGCATGCTGAGGTTTGACTGCACCAGGCCGCCGTCGACGGCGAGGACCTGTCCGGTGACGTACGACGAGGCGCCCGAGGCGAGGAAGAGCACGGCGGCCGCTACCTCCTCCGGATCGCCGATCCGGTGCAGCGGGGTGTTGTCTTCCAGCTTGCGCTTCAGCGTCGGGTCAGCGGCCACCACCTCGAGCGCTTCGGTGCTGATCGCGCCTGGCGCGACGGCGTTAACCCGCACCTTAGGGTTGAGTTCGGCGGCCAGGTGCCGCACGCCGTGGTCGAGCGCGGCCTTGCCGGTCGCGTAGGCGACATAGCCGCGGCCCACGACGTGCCCGCTGGCGCTGGAGACCATCACGACGCTGGCGGCTTCCGATTCCAGCAGGTGGGGCACAGCACACCGTACGAGTCGCAGGCCGTGCACGACATTGCGCTCGAAGGACTCCCGCAGCGTGTCGTCACCGGTTTGCGCGAACGGCCGCGGACGCGCTCCGCCGGTCACCGACACGATGATGTCCACCCGGCCGAACTCGCGCACGACCCGGTCGACTGCGTCCGCCACGGCGTCACCGTCGCCCATGTCGACCGGAAGGGCGAGCGCGTGCTGCCCGAAGGCGCGCGCCGCCTCGGCGACCTGGTCGATCTGCGCGCGGGTGCGGGCGAGAACCGCGATGTCGGCGCCCGCCTCGGCGAGGGCGAGGGCGCTGGCCGCTCCGATGCCGCGCCCGGCCCCGGCGAGCAGCGCTACCCGGCCGGTGCAGCGAAACCGATCGAGGATCGCCACTCCCTCAGACGCCTCGGTCCCGCAGTGCCGCGGCGATCTGGTCGGTGTGCACCTGCCCCTCGTAGAGCTGGCGCAGCAGCCACAGGCGCAGCGTGGCGGCGATGCTGGCGGCGATGTACAGTGCCGCGCCGATGACCGTGACGGCGACGAACGCCAGGGCCAGGATGATCGACGACTGGATGTTGCGTGGATCGGACTGCGACAGCGAGGACACGTAGGCCACGATGGCCACGATGAAACCGACCAACATCAAGATTCCACCGATAATGCGCCAGATCATCGGGCCGCGGGACGGGCCGGCCTTGATCTTCAAGTCGGCAACGTCCGCCCGGAACTGCTCCAGGCGCTTTTCGTCTACGGGAGAGCTCATCTCATCCTCCTAGGTAGTGCCGGGACAGTTCTTCCTCGACCTCTGCAGGGGTCCCCACCGACATGACCCGGCCCTGGGCGAAGAGCGCGGCCTGGTCGGCAATGGGCAGGACGACGCGGGCGAACTGCTCGGCGAGCAGCACCGAGATGCCTTCGCCGGCCAGTTGCGCTACGACGTCGTACATCTCGGCGACGACGCGCGGCGCCAGTCCCATGGACAGCTCGTCCAGCAGCAGCAGCGCGGGATCGGTGCCCAGCGCTCGGGCGAGCGCGAGCATCTGCTGCTCGCCGCCGGACAGGCTGCCGGCCAGCTGCTTGCGCCGCTGCCCGAGTCTGGGAAAGCGCCCGTACGCGACGTCCTCCATCGCCGGCAGCGCCGCACGGGAGCCGGCCGCCAGCCACAGGTTCTCGCGCACCGTGAGGTTCGCGAAGATGCCGCGCCCCTCCGGGATGGCGCAGACCCCGAGCCGGCTCAGCTGGCTCGCGGTGGCCCCGGTGACCGCGCGCCCGGCCAGGCGCAACTCGCCCGCGGTTGGCGGGACCAGGCCGCTGCACACCCGCATCGTGGTGGTCTTCCCGCCGCCGTTCGGGCCGAGCAGCGCGACGACACTTCCCGGACCGACGGTGAGGTCCACGCCGTGCAGCACCTCGATACCGTCGTAACCGGCCCGGACACCAGCGAGCTCCAGGATCGGCTCGCGCCCGTCGCCGACCTCCGGTCGGGTGGCAAGCGACGGCGCGCTCATGCTGCGCCCTCCGTGGTCCCGATGTAGGCGTCGACCACCTGTTGATTGTGCTGGATCTCCTTCGGCGTGCCCGAGGCCAGCAGCACGCCGAAGTCGAGGACGTGGATGCGCGTGCAAACCGACATCACCAAAGGCAGGTCGTGCTCGACGAGGCAGATCGTCAGGCCCTCGCCGGCGAGACGGCGCAGCAACTGCGCGAACAGCTCGGTCTCGTGCTCGGTCTGGCCGGACGCTGGCTCGTCCAACAGCAGCACCCGGGGACGGCCCACCAGGGCTCGCCCCACCTCGACGACGCGCGCTTGGCCCGTGGGGATGTCGGAGACGTCGCGACCGGCGATCGGGGCGAGCCCGATGAGCTCGAGCACGCGGTCGGTCTCTCGGTCGACCTTAATCCGGTGACGCCGATTGTTGGCGTTGTAGACGTCTCCGGCGGTGCGGATGTTGTCGCGTACGGTCAGGGACAAGAACAGCTCCAGCCGCTGGAACGTCCGGCCGAGCCCGTGCTGCGCGCGCTGGGAGGGCGAAAGCTTGGTGATGTCGGCGCCGTCCATCAGGACCGATCCGCGGGTCGGTCGCTGCAGGCCGGTCATGACGTTGAACAACGTGGTCTTGCCGGCGCCGTTCGGTCCGATCAAGCCGGTGACCGTGCCGCCCTCGGCGTCGATGGACACCGCGTCGTTAGCAGTGAGGCCACCGAAGCGGACCGTGACGTCACGGGTTTCCAGCATCGCCATGCGCTCACCCGTCCAGATGTCCGGCGGCCACCGCGCTGGGCCGGCCGACCTCAGAGGCGAGGGCCGGGAGGCCGAGGCGGCGGTCGAGTTCCTCGCGCGCCGCCACGGTGTACGGCTCGGCGATGCCGATCCGTTCCCAGGCCGGCTCCGGCTCGCGCACCGGCGCGCCCGGTGGGCGCATCGCGGCCGGCATCAAGATCTGGCCGAACGTCGGCAGCAGGAACAGCACGATGTAGGTCACGATGCCGAACCACCAGTTGTCGACCGTCTTGGTCAGGGCAAGCAAATAGACGATCAGGTTGATTGCTACGCCGCCGGCTAGCACTGGCTTGGCCTTGGCCAGCAACCGACGGTAGCCGACGAACAGCTCGTGCAGGAATCCGCTCGGATTTTGTCCGATCGTGATCCCGATGAGCGCCGGCAGCACCGTCATGAGGTTGGCGAGGAACGTGTAGCTGCCGTGCGCTCCCGGGTTGCCAGTAGCCAGGTGGTTGAAGGTGTTGACAAGCACCGCGAAGCCGACACCGGCGAGGATGCCGCCGGCCAGTGCGCCGGTGACGTACCCGATCCCCGCGGAGACGGTCAGCATGACCAAGGAGAGGCTGAGCGTGATGTCGAAGTTGGTGGCGCTGACCGTGCCGAGCGCGCTGGACATGAAGACACCACCCAGTCCGGCGAGGGCGGCGGACAGCGCGAAGACGCCGACCTTCAGGCCGAGCAGGCTCTGCCCCAGCATGGACAGGGCGACCGGGCTGTCCTTCATCGCGGCAAGCCGCCTGCCGTGGCCGCTGTTGCGCATTGCCACCAGGCCGATTCCGATAAGCGCGAATACCACAGTCGTTGTCATCAGGAACGTCGTCGAGTCGCGCAGGTCGAGCGGCCCAACCTTGAGTGGCGGCACGATCAGGCTACCGGCGGTGAAGATGGAATATTTCACGCCGAACAGTTCGTGCTGCGTGATGTCGGCGAGAATCATGCGGGAAACGAAAACGCCGAAGGCCATCGTCGCCAGGGCGAGGTAGAGCCCGCGCAGCCGCAATGCCGGCAGCGCGACGAGCGCCCCGACGATCCCAGTGATCGCCACGGCAACGACGAGGCCCCAAAGTGTCATCGTCGAGTGGACGCCGTGCCCGGTCAGCCCCAGGTGATACACCACCAGCGTCGCGACGGCTCCGAACGACACCACGCCGAGGTTCGGCTGTCCGGCGTAGCCGGTCAGCAGCGTCAGCGACAAGGCCATGATCGCAAACGACATGCCCACCGTCAGGACGGTGACGTCCTCCTGCACCATGAGCAGCCGGATCAGGATCACCCCGACAACCAGTGCGGCACCACCGATCGCCGCCTGCCGCACGCTGGGCACCCGGTACCGCTCGCGGGTGCGCCGCGCCGTCGCGGTCAACCGGCCGCTCGGCACCACGATCAGCACGATGAAGAGCATGATCATGGACAGGGAAAGGCGGAAGTTGCCCGTCCACGACCACGACGACGGGAAGTAGCCGACCACGTAGTTCGAGGCCAGCCCGAGCACAAGGGCACCCACGAACGTCAGCGGGATGCTGCGCAGCCGGCCGAACATGGCGGCGGCGAAGGTGTCGATGACCAGTAGGGTGAGTGCGTTCGCGTCCAGCGAGCCGCCGCTGATCGGCGTGATCAACACGCCGGCGAGCACGGCGAGGAACCCGCCGATGATCCAAGACAGTGCGGACACCAGCTGCGGGTCCTGCCGGTTGAGCTGGAGCAGCGCCGGATCGTCGACCACGCCACGCATCGCGACGCCTGCCTTCGTCTGGTAGAACAGCAACCACAGCGCGACGACGATCGCCACCGCGACGAAAAAGGTGATCACCTCGTGCGTGGTCAGTGCGGCCCCGAAGACGGTCACCTTGCTGGCCAGTCCGAAGAACGGATCGAGTGTGCGAGGGGTCTGCGGGTTCCAGATCCATTCCGACAGCGCAACCGCGCCGAGCAGCACCGCGACCGTCACGATGATCTTGGTTACTTCGGCGGTGTCGCGGAGCCCACGCATGATCACGAAGTAGAGGACGGCGCCCATAAGCGGCGCGAACCCGCCGAGCACCAGCACGAGCGATAGCCACGTTGGTAGCCCCCACCCGACGTGCAGCTGCCAGTACATGAACGCCCCGAGCATCGCCTCCGCGCCGTGCGCGAAGTTGAATATCCCGGATGTGTTGTACGTGATCACCAAGCCGGACGCGGCAATGCCGTACACGGCCCCGAGCACAATGCCGAGCAGGGTGAAGGTCAGGAACTCAGTCATCGAGGTGCACCTGCATCACTGGATGAGCTCGCCACGATCGTCCTCCGCGTCTCGTAGCTCGGGAAGGCTGCCTGGTGCGCCGTCGACGCCGAGCCGGTGGACTGAGTCGGCTCGGCGTCGGCTGCCCGTCACTTCTGCGGCAGGATCGCCGCGGAGGTCACAAACTTCATGTCGATCCGGTTGCTGTTGAGCGTGACGCCACCCCATGCGCTCTGCGGCACAGGCTGGACGTAGGACGGGTCGCACTGGAACTGACCGGTCTGCTGCGGATAGGCCTGCGTGAACTTCGTGCCGTCCAGTTTGATGAGCAGACCACACGCTGTGGGCTTGTTGCCGCCCGGATCGCTCGTGCCGTTCAGGCCGCCCGCGGTCCAGTCGTGCACGGCTGCGAGCTTGTTGACCATGCACTGGCGGGTGAGCGTGCTTCCGCACTCCTTCGCAGCGGTCGCCCAGTACAGGAACGAGGAGGTCGCCTGCATGCCCAGCAGCCCGGTCTTGCCGTTGACCGCTTTGACCGCGTTGAGGTAGGCCTGGGCCGCCGGGTCGGCCGACGCGTTCTCCGTGGGGTTGAACGGCATCTGAATGTACACGTTATTGCCGAGGCCGGCCGTGTTCCACTGGGCGAAGTAGTCGGCGTAGCCGTTGGCCTGGAGGATGTAGGAGGCGTTCACGCTCACTTGGTGCATGGCGGTCAAGAAGTTGAACAGGACCGGGCCCGGTTGGAACGTCACGTAGATGAGCTTGGCGCCGCACTGTTTGAACTTGTTGGCGAACGGCACGTAGCTCGGTTCACCCGCGGCGCTGATCGTCACGCCGCAGTCGATCGTCTTGTAGCCCAGCTTGCCCACGACCGAGCCGACCTTGGCGATGGTTGCGGTGATCGAAGGAAGGTCGGAGTTGACGAACGCGATGCCGTCTTTGAACTCGGGGTGCAGCTTGAGGATCTGCGCGAACCCGGACAGCGGCTGGTAGTCGACCGGGTTGGGCAGGGCGGCGTAATACATCGGCGCGTTGGCGACGTCCGGCCCGACCGCGTACGTCGGGACCATCACCAGCTTGCAGTTCACCCGGGTCGCCTCGGCGGTCTCGTCACCGGCGAAGGCGTTGCCGACCAGCATGAAGTCCGACTTGCAGGCCTGCTGCATGACGGTGTTGGTCTGCGTGAGCGCGGCGTCGTAGTAGTCGCCCTGGATCTGGCGACCGAGGATTCCACCCTGATCGTTACACCACTTGATCATGGCCTTCATTGCGTCGCCGGCATCCTGCTCAAGGCCCTGCGCGCCCACCGCGCCGCGGTCGTCACCGTACCCGATCCGGATCGAGGTGTCGGTGACCCCCTGCTCGGTCGCGCCCTTGGCGTCACCCTTGCCGCACGGAGACGCGAGGTCGCCGAACGTCTGCGCCGATGACCCCCCGCCACCGGAGGACGCCGAGCTCGAAGCACCGGTGTTGCCGCCGCTGTTGTTCCCCCCATTCGGCGCGGCCCCGCGACTGCCGCTACAGGCGGCAGCCGCCAGGGATACCACCAGCGCTCCCAAGCAGAGCACGAACCCCTTGCGTCGCACTAGGTCATCTCCTCTCCAGCCCGCCACCCGGGCAGTGGGCACGCGCCGTCGGACTCGTCGCGGCAAAGTGTCACCCGCCCCACGCGCCAGCGGACGGGCCGTCCCACTCCGCGGGAGCGCGCTTGGAACGCAGCATCCGTCTAGCGGAGCAGGGCCGACGCTGACTGCAATAGGTTCTAGTAATTCGGTAGTCTCAGCGCCATGGGTCTCCCCGTCGTCGTCGAAGCCGTCCGCACCCCGATCGGAAGGAAGGGCGGCTGGCTGGCCGGCCTCAAACCGATGCAGCTGCTCGCCGTCGCCCAGCGCGCGGTGCTCGCCCGAGCCGACGTGGACCCGGCGCTCGTCGAGCAGGTCATCGGCGGATGCGTCACGCAGGGCGGCGAGCAGGCGAACCACCTGGCCCGCAACGCGTGGCTCTACGCCGGGCTGCCGTATACCGCGGGCGCGACGACGATCGACGCGCAGTGCGGCTCGAGCCAGCAGGCGGTCCACCTCGTCGCCGGTCTCATCCGGGAGGACGCCATCGATGTCGGCGTCGCGTGCGGCGTCGAGAGCATGAGCCGGGTCGCGTTCGGCGACGCCGCGGGCGGCAAAACGCCGCGGCCGGACGACTGGTCCATCGACATGGTCGACCAGTTCCGCTCGGCCGAACGGATCGCCGATCACCGGGGGCTCACCCGTGCCGACCTGGAGGAGTTCGGCGAGCGTTCGCAGCGGCTAGCCGCGCAGGCGTGGGACGAGGGCCGCTTCGACCGGGAAGTCGTCCCGGTCGAGGCACCGGTGCTCGACCAGGACGGGGAGCCGACCGGGGAGACCCGCGTGGTGACCCGCGACCAGGGGTTGCGCGAGACGACCAGGGAGGGCCTCGCCGGGCTGCGCACCGTCCTCCCGGAGGGCCGGCACACCGCCGGCACGGCCTCACAGATGTCTGACGGCGCGTCGGCGGTGCTACTCGTGTCCGAGCAGCGCGCCGCAGCGTTGGGCCTGCCGGTGCGCGCGCGGATCCGCAGCCAGTGCCTCGTCGGCAGCGATCCCTTTTACCACCTCGACGGTCCGATCGACGCGACCCGCCGGCTGCTCGAGCGCGCCAAGATGTCCCTGGCCGACGTCGACCTGGTGGAGATCAACGAGGCGTTCGCGTCCGTCGTCCTGTCCTGGGAGCAGGTGCTGCGGCCGGATATGGACCGGGTCAACGTCAACGGCGGCGCCATCGCGCTCGGCCACCCCGTCGGGGCGACCGGTGGCCGGCTGGTGGCCACCGCGCTGCACGAGCTGGAGCGCACCGGCAAGAGCACCGCGCTGATCACCGCATGCGCCGGCGGTGCGATGGCCACCGGCACGATCCTCGAGCGGGCCTGACCCGCCGGTCGCCCACGCCGGTCAGCCTGACGATCAGTCCGGGATCTCGAGCGCGCCGCCCAGCGCGGCCTTGTCGATGGATCGGCGCAGCGCGGCGCAGCCGCGCAGCAGCGCGTCCGCTGAAGCATCCGCGCTGGCCGCCCGCAGTTGCGGGCAGGTGCTCGCGGCGTGCTCCGGCCACTGCACCGAGGTCTGCTGCCAGCTGGTCTTGCTGACCAGGACGGTGATGCCGCATTCGCTGCATCGAACCTCGGTGCGCGCCCGGCTCGGCACGCCGGACGGTATGCCTGGCATCACGCTGACACGTCCTCCCTACGGCGGGGCAAGCAGAGCGTAGGAAGCCGTCGCCCATCCACGGCGTGGCCCTCCCGCTCAACGAGAACCCGCGGGCCCGGCCGCGGCGAAATTGGCGATGTGGCGGGCGGCGCGATACCCGAACACCATGGCGGTGCCGATCGGGCTGCCCGGTGCAGGATACCGATCACGCATGATCGACGCGCTGGTGTTTCCAGCCGCGTAAAGGCCGGGGATCGGTGATCGATCGTCACGGAGGACCCGGGCGTCTGAGTCGGTCAGCAGCCCGCCCTTCGTGCCGAGATCTCCCAGCACGACGCGTGCCGCGTAGTAGGGAGGCGTCGACAGCGGGACCAATGCGGGGTTCGGGCGGTCGCCCGGTGCGGCGAAGTACCGCTCGTACTCGTCCTCGCCGCGGTGGAAATCTTCATCCACGCCCGCCGCAGCGAACGCGTTGAACCGCGCGACGGTGCCGGTCAGCGATTCCCGCGGCAGGCCCAGCCGGACGGCAAGTTCGTCGATCGAGTCGGCGCGCATCCACGCGCCGGAGGACAGATAGTCGTCGCGGCGCACGCCGGGCACACAGTTCACCGCGGGCAGCCGGCCACCGTCGGCCGAGTCGAAGACGTAGTAGCACGGAATGCGGCGCGCCGAGTCGGCGGCGAGCTCGCGGCCCATCCGGTCGTACGGCAGCGATTCGTCGGCGAAGCGTCGGCCATCAGCGTCGACGAAGATGCCGCCGCGCAGGCCGAGGAAGAAGGCCGCCGAGCCGTCGGGTTGGGCGAGCGCCGGACACCACCAGGCCTGGTCCATCAAGTCGGTAGCCGCACCCACCGCAACGGCCGCCTGCAGCGGCTCGCCGGCGTTCGTGCCGGGTGGTGCCATGGTCGCGTCCGCGCTGCCCGGCACGCCGTGTGCGGCGCGCAGCCCCGGATTGCGTTCGAAGCCGCCTGCGGCGAGCAGCACGCCGCGGCGGGCGCGCACGCGCAGGGTGCCGTGTTCGGTCTCGGCTCGCACGCCGACGACCGCCCCGTCTTCGGCGATCAGCTCGCGCACCGCCGCGCCGGTGCGCAGGTCCGCGTTCCCGGAGGCGGACAGCGCCAGCAGCAGCCGTCCGACGAGTGCCTGGCCGCCGGTGAGCAGGTCGCGGGACACGTCCAGACCGGTGCGCTCGGCCGCGATCGTGCGCCGCAGCCGATCCAGCATGCCGTTCGGAAGCCGATCGGATGGAAGTGGCGTAGGCACGATGTGGCCGCCGCCGGGCAGCCTCCCCTCGGCCGCGAAGTAGTCGGGGAAGGGGTAGTACTCGAAGCGCAGCGCGGGGTCACGCTCCAGAAAGTCGATCACGCCAGGTGCCGTGCTGAGGAAGGCCTCCCGCCGCTGCAGGTCCTGCGCGCCGAGCAGAGACCCCAAGTAGGTCCGGCCGCGATCCACCGAGTCCACGACGCCCGCACGTGCGGCGGCCTGGTTCCCGGGCAGGAACAGCCCGCCACCGGAGTACGCCGAAGTCCCCCCGTACAGCGCGGTCTTCTCGAGCACGACGGTGGACAGTCCCGCGCTCGCCGCGGTGTACGCGCCGGTCAGCGCACCCGCCCCCGAGCCGACGACGACGACGTCAGCCGCTAGGTCATGCACGCTGCCCGCCTCCCGTCCCCGCGGCGGTCACCATGGCAGCCTCGGGTGCCCGCGTCGGTTCACCGTCTCGCTGATCGGGAAGGGTGGGCGGCGCGGTTCCCGCCGCCGATACCGTCCGGTCACCTGACGGTTCGAGGTGAGCGCGATGGAACGCTTCCAAGGCAAACGGGTGATCATCACCGGAGCGGCGTCCGGGATGGGGCGGGCAACCGCCGCCCGACTGCTGTCCGAAGGTGCCGTCGTGTTCGGCGTCGACCGCAGCGCCGACGGCCTGGCCGAGACCAGCGCCGAGACCCGCGCCGTCATCGGCTCGGATGCCGATCGTTTCATCGGCCACGTCGCCGATGTCTCCGACGAACCCGCGGTGATCGCGACCGTCGAGGCAGCGGAAGACCAGCTGGGTGGGGTCGACGTGCTCGCCAACGTGGCCGGCATCCAGCGCACGACGCCGCTCGCGACCATCACCGCGGCCGACATGTTGGAGCTGTTCTCGGTCAACACGCTCGGTACGCTGCTCTTCTGCCGCGAGGTCGCTCCTCACCTGCCCGACAAGACCGGTGTCATCGTGAACGTCGCGTCGACCTCGGGCTCGAAGGGCTACCCGTACATGTCCGCCTACGCGGCGAGCAAAGGTGCGGTGCTGGCGTTGACGCAGACCCTGGCCGCAGAGCTCGCACCGCGCGGCATCCGAGTCGTCGCCATCTCGCCGGGCACGGTGCAGACCCCGCTCACGGCCAACGTGCGATTCCCTGCGGGCGCCGACCGCAGCTACTACGCCCGCGTGCTGCCGCTGATGGAGGTCGGCCGGCCGGAAGACATCGCGGGCGCCATCGCCTTCGCGGCGTCCGCTGACGGCAAGTACTGGACGGGATCGGAGCTGCGCATCGACGGCGGCGCGCACATCTGAACCGCGCGATCAGCCCCAGTGGTCGCCCCAGCCCCATACGTACGGCACGGACAGCCTCGGATCCGGTTCGGGGTCCAGGCTGAACGACGCACGGAAGAACACCATTGGGCGCACGTCGTCGCGTACGTGCTCGACGGCCTGCACCTCACCGATGACCACGTCATGATCGCCCGCCACGTGCACGTTCACGACGTCGGCGTGCACCCGGAGCAGGACGTCTCTAAGCGCAGGGCAGCCCCAGGCCGACGTCTCGCATTCCAGCTCGTCGAACCGACGGCCGAGGCTGGAGCCGAACCGCGTGCACAGCTCGCCCTGATCCTCGGCGAGGACGTTCACGCAGAAGTGGCCTGAGCGCCGGATGCGGGGCCACGACCGGCCACGGTGGTCGGCGCAGAACAGCACGAGCGGCGGTTGCAGCGAGACCGACGCGACGGACTGGCAGGCGAAACCGAGTGGCTCCCCGGCGTACGAACCTGTGACCACCGCGACGCCGGTGGCGAAGTTGCCCATCGCGCGGCGGAACTCGAGTTGCGAGATCGGCGGCGCGGCCTGCATACGCGTACCGTAGGCGCGCCCATCCCGCCGGGTATCGATGCTCCCAACCAGCGGTATCGCGACAAATGCCCCGTCCCGGTGGTCGGGACGCCCCGCCTCCCCCACCCGGACCGTCAATAGCGTCACAACCAGGGGAAAGGATCGGTGATGGGTGCCCCGCTCGATCGGGAATCGACGCTTCGGCAACTGCCCACGGAGTGCGGCGTCCTGCGCTACCACGAAGCCGGCAGCGGTCCACCGCTTGTGCTGCTGCACGGGTCGGGTCCGGGCGTCACCGGATGGCAGAACTATCGCGGAGTCCTGCCGGACTTCGCGGAGCACTTCCGCTGTTTGGTCCTCGAGTTCCCCGGCTTCGGCGTCAGCGACTCGACGCCCGGGCATCCGATGGCCACCGCCGGGTCGGCTGTCTTGCGGTTGCTCGACGGCTTGCACATCGACAGTGTGCGGGTGATCGGCAACTCGATGGGCGGGATCGTCGCGGCCAACCTCGCGATCGCGACGCCGGAGCGCTTCACCCGCCTGGTGACCATCGGCGGCGTCGGCCTGCCGCTGTTCAGCCCGGCGCCCGCCGAGGGTCTGAACCTGCTGACCGCCTTCGTTGCAGAGCCGACCCGGCAACGCCTGGTCGAGTGGCTGCACGCGATGGTCTATGACCACAGCCTGGTAACCGAGGATCTCATCGAGGAGCGGTGGGCGCTCGCCACGGAGCCCGACGCCTTGGCCACCGCGCGCGCGATGTACTCGCGGGAGGCATTTTCGGCTCGGCAGCAGGCGGCCGACACGGCCGCGGTCCCGCCCTACTGGGCGATGCTGCACAAGCTGCGCGCCCCGACGCTGCTTACCTGGGGCCGTGACGACCGGGTCAGCCCGCTGGACACCGCCATCCTGCCGATGCGGACGATCCGGCACGCGGAGCTGCACGTCTTCCCCAACTGCGGGCACTGGACGATGTTCGAGCAGCGCGAGGCGTTCGTCGCCACCGTGCTTGCGTTCCTGCTTCGCAAGGACGCCGTGTGACGAGCGTGGCCGGCAGCTGGGACGAGACGGTCGACCTGCTTGTCGCCGGAAGCGGCGCAGGTGGCATGGCGACCGCGCTGGCCGCGGCGGACGCCGGGTTGGACACGGTTGTCGTCGAAAAGAGCAAGCGATTCGGCGGTTCGACGGCGATATCCGGCGGCGCGATCTGGATCCCCAACAACCCGACCCTGCTCCGGGCGGGCGTCACCGACGAGCCGGAGCAAGTGCTGCGGCACCTCGAACTGCTCACGACCGGTCGGGTGCCGCACGAGCGGCTGGCCGCGTTCGTCGACGCCGGCCCCCGGCTCATGCGGCTGCTCGAGCGCAGCCGGTGGCTGCGGTTCTTCTGGCTGCGTGGCTACGCCGACTACCACCCGGAGCTGGCGGGCGGCCACCCGCTGGGCAGGTCGGTCGAGGCGCTGCCGTTCGACACGCGCAAGCTCGGTGAGCATGAGCGGGCACAGCGGCCGAACGCCCTGCAAGGACCGCTCGGGCTCTGGGTCACCGCCAAGGATTACCACGACCTCGCGATGATCAAGCGAAGCTGGACTGGTCGCCGGGCGGGCGTCCGCGCGGCGTGGCGGGTGGCGTCCAACCTCGTACGGCGCCGGCACATGGCGACCGGTGGGCGCGCTCTGATCGCACGGCTGCGGATGGCACTTGCCGACGCCGGTGTCCGGCTGTGGCTGCAGTCGCCGGTGCGTGAGCTCGTGCTGGACGGCACCGGCGCGGTGCGCGGCGCCGTGATCCTCCGCGAAGAGCGGCCGGTGCGCGTTCGCGCACGCTACGGTGTCGTGCTCGCCACCGGCGGGTTCGAGCACAGCCCGGACCTGCGGGCGCGGTTCCTGCCCGAAGCCGCCCGGGCCGACGTGAGCGCCGGCGCAAAGGAGAACGTCGGCGACGGCATCCGGCTCGGCGAAGGCGCCGGCGCGGCCCTGGACCTCATGGACGACGCGTGGTGGATGCCGTCGGTCCGGCACCCGTCGGGGGCAGTGATTCCGCTCGTGTCAGAACGATGCATCCCCTCGTCGATGATCGTCGACTCGACAGGGCGCCGGTTCGCCAACGAATCCGCACCCTACGTGAACTTCGTGCACGACCAGCTCGCCGGCAGCCATCTGCCGGCCTGGTTCATCATGGACAGCAAGGCGCGGGCGCGCTACCCGTTCGCCATGATCCTGCCCGGCGCGCCGTTCCCGTCCGGCTACTTCGAGAAGGGGATCGTGCACCGCGCCGAAACGCTCGCCAAGCTCGCCGCGTCCATCGGCGTGCCCGAGCCGGACCTCATCGGCACGGTCGAGCGGTTCAACGGCTTTGCGCGTAGCGGCGTGGATGGCGACTTCGGCCGGGGTAGCAGCGCCTATGACCGTTACTACGGCGACCCGACACTGCCCAACCCCGATCTCGACCTGATCATCGACCCACCCTTCTATGCGGTGCGCGTGGAGATCGGCGACCTGGGCACGAAAGGCGGCCTGGTCTGCGACGAGCACTCGCGAGTGCTGCGGACCGACGGCAGCGTGGTGCCCGGCCTGTATGCGACCGGCAACACGAGCGCGTCGGTGATGGGTAACGAGTACGCGGGCGCCGGCGCGACGATCGGGCCGGCGATGGTGTTCGGCTATCTCGCGGCCCAGCACGCGGCCGTGCAGCGGGCCCAGTCGCCGGTGCGCAGCGTGGGGTGAGCGGACATGTCGCAGGGGCGTTCCTTGCGGGTGCGAGTCGCCGACGTGATCCGCGAGACCAGCAACGCGCACACACTGGTGCTCGAGCCAGCGGCCGCGGATGCGGAGCGGTTCCGCTACCGGTCAGGCCAGTTCCTCACCGTCCGGGTGCCGACCGAACGACCCGAGGGTGCCGCCCGCTGCTACTCGCTGTGCAGCTCGCCGCTGCTCGGCGAGCCACTCATGATCACGGTCAAGCGCACACCGTCGGGTTACGGGTCGAACTGGATATGTGACAACGTCACGGCGGGCAGCGAGCTGGACGTGCTGCGCCCGTCCGGGACCTTCACGCCGCACAATCTGGAGCAGGACTTCCTGCTCGTTGCGGCAGGCAGCGGCATCACGCCGGTGATGTCGATACTCAAGTCGGCGTTGCACGTGGGCTCTAGCCGGGTCACGCTCGTGTACGCCAACCGCGATGAGCAATCGGTGATCTTTGCCGAGCCGTTGCGGCAGTTGACCGACCAGTACCCCGATCGGCTGGTGGTGGTCCACTGGCTGGAGTCGGTGCAGGGCCTTCCGTCGCGCAGCCGCTTGCAGAGCCTGCTCGCGCCGTACGCGCGCCGCCCCGCCTACGTGTGCGGCCCTGAACCGTTCATGGACGCGGTCACCGCTGCCCTGCGCGACGCCGGCGCGGTGCCCGACCACGTCCACGTCGAGCGCTTCCTTTCCCTGGCGAACGATCCGTTCGCCGACCTCGACGTCGTGGTCGATGACGAGGCAGCGAGCGGCAGCGTCACGGTGACGTTGGACGCTGAAACCCGCGAACTTCCGTGGCCGCACGGCAATCACCTCCTCGACGTGCTGCTCGCCGCGGGCCTGAATGCGCCCTACTCGTGCCGCGCCGGTCAGTGCAGCGCCTGCGCGTGCCGCCTGCTATCCGGCGAGGTCACCATGGACAACAACGAGGTCCTCGAGCAAGAAGACCTAGACGAAGGGTACGTGCTTGCCTGCCAGTCTCTACCCAAGACCGACAGCGTCGTCGTGACCTACGACGAGTGACGCAGCGGACCTGTCGGCTGCGCCCCTGGCGACTAGCGTCGCAAGCGAGAGGAGCGGAAGCTTGACCGAAGCGCTGCTTGCAGCCGCACTTGCTGCGACAATCGGCGGTCTAACGCAAGCGATCACCGGCTTCGGCTTCGCACTCGTTGCCGTGCCTGTGCTGTCACTCGTCGTGCCAGTGCAACGCGCGGTCGTCCTCGTGACTATGGTTAGCGCCGCCCTCACGGCGGGTGCTGCTGTGCGGGAGCGCCGCCTGATCAAACGACGCGTCGCCGTCCGCGCCACCGCCGCGGCCATTGTCGGGATGCCTGTCGGCCTGCTCGCCTTCCTCCTGCTGCCGGCGCGCGCATTAACGGTCGCCGTAGCCGCGGTGGCGTTCGCGTTCCTTCTGCTTCCGGCCGTGGCGAAGCGGACTGATCAGGACCTAAATTCAGTTCTGACCGCGGGCTTCGTCAGCGGGGCCGCGCTGACCTCGACCGGGATGAACGGCCCTCCACTTGTCGCCGCTTTGCACGCGCTGCGCCTTGCGGCCCCGCGGCAGCGCGCGACGCTACAGGCCATCTTCGTGCTGCAAGACGTCGTCGCCGTCGCGCTGTTCTGTGCCGCCGGGCAGGCACCCGTTCGGATCTGGCTCTCTGCCGCTGTTGCCCTACCCGGCGCGGCGCTCGGCTGGTGGGTCGGAGACCACGTGTTCCACCGGCTCGACGACCGTCAGGCCAGGCGGATCGTCAGCGCCCTGCTCGTCACGACGGTCACCGTCCTGGTGTTACGCGCGGCGCTGTCCTGAGCTCATAGTGGCGCCCTGCGGGACCGGTGATCTAGCGCGCCGCGGGTACCGATAGTCGCGGCTCGGAAAGGCAAGCCTGCCATCAACGATCGCTCGCCGTCGCGGCGCAGCTGGGGATGGTCACGAAGCACTCCTGCGGCGGCGGACTCCGGGTCGGCGACGTACGCCGGTTTGCGAGGTGGCAGGCGAGTCGAACGGGTCGCTGTGGCGAGCTCGTAGGCGGGGCTGATCAGGGCATCCCCGTTGAGCTCGTCGCCCACGTGCCGGACGCTGTCGCGCAGATGGTCGGCCACGATGAGCAACTTGCGGGCCGCTCCCCACCTCCAGGAAGGCGCACAGTCGGAAGGCGTGGTCGACGCCACGTGCGTCAAGAGCACCGAGCAGCGGTTGCTCGCTGACGTCTGACGTCTGGCACCGCGCGCAGCAGCGCTGGCCCGTGGCTGGTGCTGCCGGCATCAACCATCGGCAGCCCGCCGTCGGTCTCAAACAATGCGACGGTCGCCTCGCCCAGCCGGATTATGACTTCGACCCGCCGGCAGTTTCGTACGGACTCTCGCTAACCGGGCGTGCCACGGCTCGTTGCCGCGGATCTTGCCGAAGTTCTGCTCCATCAAACGCCTGGGCCCTGGCCCGAGGCGCTCGTCGCTGCTTTCGGCCATGGCTTCTCCTGTCAATCTGAGCGTTCACCGATCAGATGTGTAGTTCCCGGCGCACCACCTTCCCGCTGGCGTTGCGTGGCAGCGGGGTCGTGCCGATCCGCCAGTGTTCTGGAACGTTGTAGTACGCCAGCCGCTCGGCGACGAACGCGCGCAGCTGCGCAGCGCTGGCGGTCGCACCGTCTGCGAGTACCACCATGGCCGCCGGGACCTGGCCCAGATCCGGGTGGTCTACTCCGACCACCGCGGCCTCCCGAACGTCGGGATGCTCGGCGAGCACCTGCTCGATCTGGACGGGGTAGACATTCTCGCCACCGCGCAGGATGAGGTCGCTCCGGCGGGATGTCAGGTACAGCCGCCCGCCGCGGAGCGTACCGAAGTCGCCGGTTCGCATCCAGCGGTCGCTGTCAAAGATCGCGCGTGTGGCGGCCGGGTCGTTCCAGTAGCCGAGCATGTTGAACTGGCTGCGCAGCCAGATCTCGCCGTGCTCGCCGTCGTCCAGCACGGTGGTGCCGTCCTCGGAGCGGATCTGCACCGCCACGGTCGGCAGGGGGTGCCCGACCGTGGTGGGATCCTGCGCCAGCACGGTGCCGCCCGCGATCGTCGCTGCCGTGCACGACTCGGTCAGGCCATAGCTGGTCCCGAGCGCGTCCCGCGCCACGGGAATCGCGTTGCGGAGTCGCTCCTGCAACCGCGCCGACGCCGGTGCGGAAGCGATCGCGAATGACCGGAGCGCCGAGAGGTCGAACTCGTCCAGGTCATCCAGTTCCAAAAGCCGGTTGGCCATCGTGGGCACCACCGTCCAGTTGGTGACCCGCTCCTGCGCGACGAGCGCCGCCACGGCCCGCGCATCGAATGCGCCCTGCGTCATGACGACCGTCTCGCCGGTCGCCAGCCGGGGGACGGCGAGGTTGTGCAGGCTCGCGATGTGGAACAGCGGCATGCTCAGCAGGTAGCGCCCGGACGCCGGCGGCGTGTGGGGCTGCAGAACCGCCGCGACCGCATGCATCAGCCGGTAGTAGTCCGCCGTCGCCAGCATGTTGCGGTGCGAGTGGACGGCGCCCTTCGCTCGGCCGGACGTCCCGCTGGTGTAGGTGATCGTAGCAGGGTCGTCCTCGCCCACGTCGATGAACGGGACGACGACGTCCCGGCGAGTGGCAGCGGTCGCGGGCAGATCCCGCTCGACGCTCAGCACCGGCACGTTCAGGCCGGCCGGCAGCCGTGCCCACCGCTTGGCGTCGACGACGAGAACGGTGGGCTCGGTGTCACGCAGGCCGTATGCGATCTCGGGCGGCGTCCACCAGGCGTTGTAGCCGACGGCGATCGCGCCGAGCGTGACGGCGCCCCAGAACGCGATGATCCACTCCGGTGAGTTGGCCGCCAGGATCGCGACTCGATCCCCTTTCCCGACCCCGTACCGCAGCCGCAGCTCCTCGGCCAAGGCCCCGACTCGCCGCGCGTGTTCGGCGTAGCTGATTCGCCGGTCCGCGGTGACCAGGTAGTCGCGCGGTCCGCGCGCCGCGGACGCGCGCAATGCGTCGCCCAGCGACCGGTAGCGGTGGACGAACACCGGAAGCTGAACGCCGAGCACGTCCTCCTCGGCGACCTCGAACTCGGCGCCCGGGGCAGTGAAGCGATCGCGGACCTCGGCGGCGCTCTCGACGCTGGCGGTCATCGCGACAACCGTGGCACGGGCGCCTGCGCGTCCGGGTCGAGTTCCCGACCAGCGGGAGACGAGCGCCGGCTGCTCGCCGCGACGGCCGGCTCGACGAGCAGGATGCCGATGCCGGCACCGCGCAGCACGGCGAGCAGCCCGCCAAGGCCCGCACAGCGGCAGGTATCAGTTGCGGTTGGTGCCGAAGTCGTGCCTGACGGAGAGGGTCCGCTTGACCTTCGCGTCGCGAAGCCCGACCATCTCCGCGCCTAAAGGGGGCCTTCCGCTGCGCCGCGGGGCCTGCCCTCAACGTCAATAGGTGCTGGTGTTCTCGAAGTAGCGGCGCGGATTGACCACGAGCATCGTCTCGATCTGGTCGTTGGTCACTCCCTGCGTCTGCAAGTACGGCAGCACCTCCTCGTGGATGTGCGTGTAGTGCCACTGAGGGAACATCGGGGCGAGTTCCGGGGGGATCGCGTCGTAATAGCAGGCAGCGTCGTGGGATAGCACCATCCTGTCGACGTAGCCGCGCCGGCACAGCTCGATGACGATGCGCGCCCGGTCCTCGAATGAGATCTCCACGTAGACGCCGAAGCGGTCCATTCCCAGCAGAAAGCCGGCGTCGGCCAGCTCGCTGAGGTGGTCGATGTCCGTGGTGTCACCGCTGTGTGCCAGCACCACCCGGTGCGGGTCGACACCCTCATCGCCAAGGATTTGCGCGACCGCCGACCCCTGGCGGCTGCCGGCATGGGTGTGCACCGTGATTGGTGCACCCGTTTGGCGGTGCGCCTTGGCGACCGCGCGCATGACCCGTTCAACACCGGCGGTCATGCCCTGCTGGTCGATCGCGCACTTGAGCAGACCGGCCCGCACCCCGGTGTCGGCAATCCCGCGCTCGATGTCGCGGACGAACATATCCACCAGGGGTTCGGGAACCTCGCTGCCGACGACGGCGGCGAGGGCGGGTCCGCGGTACTGGAAGTAGAACGGGAGATCATCGTAGGTGTAATAGCCGGTCGCAACGATGATGTGCAGGTCGAGCTGGGCGGCGATCTGCTGAATTCGCGGGATGTATCGTCCCAGGCCGAGCACCGTTGGGTCGACGATGGTCCGCACCCCCGTGCCGGCCAGTGCGGTCAAGCGTGCGACCGCGTCGGCCACGCGCTCCCTCTCGCTGCCCCATTCCTCGGGGTGGTTCTGCTGGATTTCCGGGTTCATCACGAAGATGTGTTCGTGCATGAGTACCTGGCCGAGGTCGGCGGTGTCGACGGGTCCGCTGACAGTGTGCACCTGGGGCATCAGTTCCTCCTGTTGAGGCGGTGTCGCCGGCGCGTGCGTCGGTCAGATCTCCACGCAGGCACACATGATCTCGGCCGGGTCGACGACCATGACGGCGGCGATCTCCTGCCCGAGTTTCTCATGCGGACGCCGCAGCACAAGGCCTTCCGGTATGTCAGTGTGTTTCGGCCCGCACGGTCTGGGCGGCTGCAAGCAGCCGTTCTCCCCGGGTGGACCGATGAGGTCGGTTGGACCGACGGGTGCTGGGCTCGAGCATGCCGTGCTACACCGCGCCGATGTCGGGAGCTCGGCGTTGATCTGGTGGTACTCGATTACCGAGGTCCGGTTGCGGTCCGAGTGCACAACGCACTTTCGGCCGAGCCGGACGTGCCGCTCGTAGAGGATGTCCCCCGGGCGGTCCGCGCCTACCTCGGTCGCGGCGAGCGGCGGCTCGGCAGGGTAAGCGGCGACCAGCACGGGCAAGTACTGCTCGATCGAGAGCCCCGCGTGATCGGAGGCGTCGAGGAGCGCGGCCGGCTTCCGGTCGGTAGTCACCATCGCCGGCTGGTGTGCCCGACGGCGTAGGTGAGTTCCGCGCGAGACCACGAGGGGTTGTAGCCGAGCGCGCTCGCGCCGAACGACACTGCCGGCGAGAACGCGATGATCCACTCGGGACTGTTGCGGCCAACGGCGCGACCCGATCGCCAGGGCGGACCCGACTCGCCGCGCGTGTTCGGCGTAGCTGATTCGCCGGTCCGCGGTGACCAGGTAGTCGCGCGGTCCGCGCGCCGCGGACGCGCGCAATGCGTCGCCCAGCGACCGGTAGCGGTGGACGAACACCGGAAGCTGAACGCCGAGCACGTCCTCCTCGGCGACCTCGAACTCGGCGCCCGGGGCAGTGAAGCGATCGCGGACCTCGGCGGCGCTCTCGACGCTGGCGGTCATCGCGACAACCGTGGCACGGGCGCCTGCGCGTCCGGGTCGAGTTCCCGACCAGCGGGAGACGAGCGCCGGCTGCTCGCCGCCCCGGCTAGCGTAGCGGCCGGACAGCCGGGCGACGACGGGCGGCAGCAGACGTGGATCGGAGCAGCTGCATCACCGGCACCGGGGCGCCGGCGGTCCAACGGACGACTGTTGCAGAGCTGCTCCTCGACCGCGTTGGCGATCCGTGGCCAGGCCTGCGTACCCGAGACCGCAGCTGGACCTGGGACGAGGTGATCCGGGAGAGCGCGGGACGCGCCGCGGCCGCGCAGCAGCTGCGCGTCGGCGGCCCGTTCCATATCGGCGTGCTGCTGGACAACGTGCCGGAATTCGCGTTCTGGCTCGGCGCCGCGGCGTTGTGCGGCGCGACGATCGTCGGAATCAACCCGACGCGCCGCGGAAGTGACCTTGAGCAGGAGGTCCGACGAGTCGACTGCCAGCTTCTGGTGACCGACTCGGGGGGCCAACGGCTGCTCGCCGGCCTCGACGTCGGCGTCGGCGAAGACCGGTTCCTGCGCGTCGACGACCCGCACTACACCGCACTGGTCGAATGCCGCCCCGAGCCGGTAATCGCCGGCGCGGTCGACGAGTCCACGCTGTTCCTGCTGTTGTTCACGTCGGGAACCACAGGCGTCTCGAAGGCTGCGCGCTGCAGCCAGGGCCGACTGACGCGGCTGGCCTACGCCAACTGTGCCAAGTACGGAATCGATCGCCACGACGTCTGCTACTGCTGCATGCCGATGTTTCATGGCAACGCGCTGATGGGATTGTGGGCGCCGGCGTTGGCACAGGGTGCAACGATCTGCCTCGCGCCGCGGTTCAGCGCATCGGCATTCCTGCCCGACGTCCGCAGCTTCGGCGCGACGTATTTCACCTACGTCGGCAAGGCGATTTCCTACTTGCTGGCCACGCCGCAGCATCCTGATGATTGCGAGAACCCGCTCGACCACGGATTCGGCACCGAAGCCTCGCCCGAGGACCAGGCCCGATTCCAGCGCCGGTTCGGGGCGCGGCTGCTCGAGGCGTACGGGTCCAGCGAGAGCGCCGGGCACGTCGTGCGGGCACCGGAGGCGCCGCCCGGGGCACTCGGCCGCCCAGCCGGCGCGCATGTCGCGGTTCTCGATTCGGAAACACTGCGGCGGTGTTCACCGGCTCGGCTGGACGGCGACGGGCGGGTGCTCAACCCAGACGAAGCGATCGGCGAAATCGTCGATCGGGAAGCGGCGAGCCGCTTCGAGGGCTACTACAACGACGATGCAGCGAACCGGGACCGTGTGCACGACGGGTGGTATTGGACCGGCGACCTCGGTTATATCGACGAGGCTGGCTTCCTGTACTTCGCGGGACGGCGCGGCGACTGGGTGCGCGTCGACAGCGAGAACTTCTCAACCCGTGTCGTGGAGCGCATCCTGCGCCGGTATCCCGGCGTTCTGGCCGCGGCGGCGTTCGGCGTCCCGGATTCGGTGTCCGGCGACCAGCTCATGGCGGCTCTCGAAGTTGCCGACCCAGATGCCTTCGATGCGTCCGGGTTCGCGCGCTTTCTTGGCGAGCAGCCCGACCTCGGCGGCAAGGCGACGCCGAGCTACCTGCGCGTGTCGTCGAACCTGCCGACCACCGGCTCGAACAAACTGCAGAAGAAGCAGCTGCAAGACGACGCGTGGTGGTGCACCGACCTGGTGTTCATGCGCCGCGGCCGGTGTGCCGTGCGGTACTCGCCGATGACCGATGACGACCGCCAGACCCTCATCGATCAGTTCCTTACGAACCGCCGAGCAGCCCTGCTGCCTCTGGCCGCGCGCAAGGAGGATCAATGCTGCTGACCGGGAGCCCGAGATGACCGACCGCGACAGCGTGCTCGCCGTGCTCAGCGACGCGGCGTGGATCTTCGACCACCGCGAGTGGGACCGGATGGCGGAGGTATTCACGCTCGACGCGATCGCCTACGGCCAGCGCGGACTGGACGCGATCACGGCCAACACCATTCGCTATCTCGGAAACTGCGGGCCGAGCCAGCACCTGATCGGCAATCACCGGATCACCGTCGACGGCGACGCCGCCGAGGCTGTCAGCTACGTCCGCGCGTTCCATTCCTCCGTGCCCGGACGGCCCACTCAGCATTGGGATTTCCTCGGCGAGTACCACGACGAGCTGCGGCGTACGCCCACGGGCTGGCGCATCACCCAGCGGGTCTGCACCCCGCTCGCCAGCATCGGCGACCTCGATCTGCTGGCCGGTTCGTGACGAGCGAGTGGATGGGCACCGATCTCGGCACGCGAACCGTCGCCTACGACGAGCGGGACGCGATCCTGTACGCGCTGGCCGTCGGCGCGGCAGCCACCGACCTGGACCTCGTGTTCGAGCGGTGCCTGCGCGTCCTGCCGACCTTCGCGCTGACGCTCGCCCAGTGGGCGCCGGACGCCCTCGCCGCGCGCGGTGCGTGGGACGTCGGCACGGCGGTGCACGCAGGCCAGCGGCTGGCCGTACGGGCGCCGCTTCCGCCGGCAGGCGAGATCGCGATGACGGCGCGCGTGGCGGACGTCTGGGACAAGGGCACCTCGGCCGTCTACGACGTCACGGTCGAGAGCGACCACTTTCTCGCCACCTGGTCGATCTTTGCGCCCGGCCGAGGCGGCTTCGGCGGCCAGCGCGGCCCATCCAGTGGGCCGCCGGCAGAGCGTGAGCCTGACGGCGTGGTCCCGCTTCCGACCGCGGAGAATCAGGCGGCGCTGTACCGGCTGACCGGTGATCGGCACCTCATCCACATCGACCCGGCCGCCGCCGCCGCGATCGGGGCGCCGCGGCCGATCTTGCACGGCCTGTGCACGATGGCCGCGGCGTCGCTGCGCCTCGCCGCGGCGACCGGCAACCATCCCGCCGACCTGGTTGACCTCGCCGGTCGATTCACCGCGCCGGTGCTGCCCGGCGACGTCCTCGATCTCGGCTACTGGCGCGGCCCGCAACCGGGGTCGCTGCGCTTCCGGGCCGAGGCGGCCGGGCGGCCGGTGATCGCCGCCGGAACGGTCCGGTTTGACTCGGACAGATGTCGGGGCTGACGGAACCTCGGCCGTGCCCGATGGAGAGCTTGCCCGTCGATGGTGCAGCCGCTCGCCGACGCCGTCGAGGGGAACTGCCGTCCGCGGCGCCGGCTGCGTCAACGTCAAAGTGCCCCTGCAGCTGCGCTGCGGGGGCACTTTGATGTCGCGAGATCGCCGATCAGCTGCTGGCCTTCGTGGCCGCCCGCTGCGTCGCGGTCACGCGTGTCGCAGACTTGGTGGTTGCCGGCTTGGTCGCGGTCCGCTTCGTCGCGCTAGCCTTCGTCCGCCGCGGCTTCGATGCTGAAGCGCCCGTCTTGCTGGGGAACTCCTGCACCCAACCGCGCAGACCCTTGGCCAGATCACCGGTGCCGTCGGCCTGGCGAACGGTCTTGATCAAGCCTTTCGCATCCTTGACAATCACCGCGGACTGCCAGTCACGCAGGATCTGCTTACCGCGGGTACCGAATTCAGCGCGCCGATCGCGTGCCGCCTCCACCCGGTGGTGCACGGTCTCACGCAGCTTCGCCGGAGAGTAGAACTCCCCGCGCCGCAGCGACGGCGTGCGCTTGTCCTTCAGTTCGTTCAGCTTGCGCGGCAGCTGAGGAGACGCCGTCCGGCGCCGTGCCTGCGCGTAGAGGTAGTCATTGGCACGGAGGTACACGTGCACCTGCCCGCGAGTGACGTCTGCGACCTTGTTCGCGCGGTCACGCAGCGCTTCTGCTGTGGACATTTAATCTCTCCAGACCTTGACTGTGCTTGCAATTGCAAGCGCAGCAGCTAGCAGCCTGGACTAGAATTCTTTCTAGAATGGCATGCATCACACAACGGGGGATGGGCGTGGTCACCGCTTCGGCCGGCTAGTGGCCTCGTCCAGCCACGTCAAGATGTCAGCCTGGAGGTCGTCGCGGTTGATTTCGTTCAGCAGTTCGTGGCGCGCGCCTGGGTAGTAGCGCTCGGTTACCTGCCCGCCAACGGCGCGCAGCGCTTCCGCCAGCTGCCGGGACTGTTCGGTGAACGCCGACACCGGATCCCGCTCTCCCGCCACGATCAGCACCGGCAGGCTTGCGGGCAACGCGCGGGCATCGACAACGCTGTCGCGCAAGCCCTCGGACATCGCAAGCAGATAGCCATAGCTCAGCGGTACGCCAGCGCCACACAGCGGGTCGGCGACATACGCGTCCACCTCCGCCTCGTCCCGCGATAGCCAGTCGAACGGGGTGCGAGCAGGCTCGAAGGGCGCGTTGAGCGCAGCCAGCGCGTCCCCCGCCGGCGCGTCCGCCATACCGGCACCCACCGCAGCCTCCAACTGGGGGATCATCTCCGCGACGCCGGGCATGACGCCGATCGGCCCGGACAAGATAAGAGCGCTGATCGTCGAGGGACGCGTCTCTGCGTATCGCAGAGCGAAGATCGAACCCATCGAGTGCCCGAACAACGCCACCGGCCGACCGTTGGCTGATTCGTGGCCCAGCTCGACGATGCGCTCGAGATCCGCAAGGATGCCCGACAAGCCGCGCGGCCCCGTGAGACCGCGACCCGTTGACTCTGCCGTGCCGCCGTGGCCGCGGTGGTCGGGGGCCAGGACGCCGTAACCGCCCTCGTTCAGTGCCCTAGCGAAACGCGCGTAGCGCCCGGAATGCTCAGATGCACCGTGCGCGATGATGACCATGCCCTGCAGTGTCTCCGTGGTAGGCCAGCTGCGATAGAACACGTCGACGCCGTCAGCGTCGGTCAACCGTCGCTCGTCCATATTTGTCCTCTCCGCCTAGATCACCTCCGTCCGAGGCGTTCGGCGAACACTCTGTGTCCCGCCGGCATCGGCTGAGGCGCCGCCGTCGCCGAGTCGGCCGACATCTCCATTGCCCAGGTCTACGCGGAGAAAGTAGGCATCGACCGTTCCTCGCGACCGGGACCGTCCCGACCAGCAGGACCGACGCGGTGTGGCCTCCGGCCAACTCGGGAAGCTGACCGAATCGCTGCGACCATGGCCGAGGTAAACGGAGTGAACCAAGCTGCTGACATTCGACAAGAGCGCCTCATTCGGCTCGGAACCTTGATCAGAGCACACCGAGCGATGCGCCAACTCTCCCAAAGAGAGCTGGCACGACGTGCGGGGCTGTCTGACGCGTACGTCAGTCAAATCGAACGCGGCCTTCACGAGCCGAGCATCAGCGTATTGGGCGTCCTCGCAGATCGGCTCGGCATACGCCACGATGAACTCATCTCGTGTGCGGCGGGACTACCGACGACGAATGCCGTGGTGACGCCCGAATCCGCGATTCGTGCGGATCCCCGGCTCTCACCAATCCAGCGACAGGCACTGCTTCGAGTGCTCAACAGTTACGTAGGCCCAACAGTACACAAGACACTTCCAGCGACGAGACCATCAACAAGAGCAGAACAGCGTAAGTCGTCTCTCGGCTGAGTACCGACCACGCCGGGCGAAAAGTCATGCTAGCCGATGGGTGGCTATAACGATTCGTGCCGGTTCGGTCGTCTATTGATCCGAGATTCGGGCAAAACGGTGTAGGAGCGTCACCATTTTGGACACGTTGCAATAGCCGGTCATCAACTACATCAGTGCGCTCGTGAGGCCCTCGACGGGCCATCCGCGACTTAGCTCCGCCGTCGCCATTGATGTATGGCGGTGCACGCCCGTGCATAAAGGTGCGGTGATTGAATGATCGGTCATGTCACGGTCATCGGCAGAGTCGCGAACTGCCGTTGGTTCCGCTCATTGCGTTGAGCGGAAAATTCGGCCGCGCGTCGCCTACCAAGCCGCGCTCTTGACCACTGCTGGGGACAGCCAGCGAAGTGGCCCAGGGCTGGTTTGCAGGGACTCAACCCGCAGCTGGACAACCGCTCGCCGGCCCGGCTGCTACGCGAAAGTCAGCCCGACACTGCGGGGCCACCGCTTCTCGCCGCGGCCCGCGCCCTTAGCCGGCTTCGGCGACCTGTGGGTGATTACGCCGCGCCGGTACTGTCGGTGGGAGGACTCGGACGGCACCGCCGCAGGCTCAACGTCGGCGTTGCCTCCTGCGAACGGAGCCGGACCTACCATGGCCAACATGAGCACACCGGCGGAGCACCGCACCGGCGCTGATGAGGGGCTCGTTCGCGGGCACGCCGCCCAGCTCGCCGAACTGGCCGCAGCGCACGGGATCCATCAGCTGCGGTTCGCGTCAGCTGGCCGCCTGCTCGGGCGCGTCGACCAGGACCGCGACCTGCTAGACATGGCCGAGTTCGCCGCCGCCGCCGAGCAACTGCTCGGCGCCTCGGTGCTGCTGCTGTCCGATGCCGTGCTCGACAAACCGAACGTCTCCACAGACCTGGTGCACGCCCGCGCGCTGTGACCCACCCGATGCGTCCCGAGCGCGGTGCGGGTGATCGAGATGGACGCCCTGATCACCGAGATCGAGCGGCTGGTCTTCGAAGGCGACCGACACCGGTACGACACCGATAACCGCTACCGCTGGCTCATCCACCCCCTGTGGATCGCGATCGGCAACGAAGCGGCGGTCCTGGAAGTGCTGCCCGGCGACTCCAGCCCATGGCGGGGACTCCGCCTGCTGCGCAACGAAATCGCCCACGTCCGACTACCCGATATCGACGAGGACACGGTGTGGCGCATGACGACGCTGCGCCCGGCCTCGCTCCGCGCCCGCCTGCGGAACCTGCCCGCATGATCTTGCCGTGGTAGCCACCGTGGTAGCCAACGGGTTCGTCGCGGGTCGTGCAACCTGGCAAATCCGGCCGGGAATACCAGCGCGATACCACTCATACGACAGCCTCGGACCCCCCGGCCTCGGCCTGAAAAGCGGAAAGTGGTCGGCGGTTCGACCCGCCCCTGGCCACGTTCTGAGCCCGGAATTGCTCCCCTGCAGACCCGTAGTCCGTGCCACGCGTAGATCAGCGCGCTGCAACTGCCGGCTGGCCGAGCTCGACGCCGCCCGTCCTGATCACGTCTTCCCCCCGAATGACCGGTTGGGCCGCCGCAAGGCGCGCGCAACCGGGGAAGACGTGATCACAACTCGGAAAACTGCGGTCAATCACGACGTGAGACGCCTGCCCGGGGTCGACATACGTCAAGCGGCAGGTGCGGATCAGAAGGGTCATGCGGCTCGTGCAGCACTCCCCGCTGGCCAATTAGAGACCTTGCCAGGACGGCTTGGCGGCGTAGGTTTCCTCGTAGTAGGCGGCCAGCTGCAGTCGGGCCGCGGCCGGGCGGTCGAGGATGATCGTCGCGTGCTTGTGCAGTTGCAGCACGCTGCCCGGCCACATCGAACTGATCGGCCCTTCGACAACCTGGTGGACTGCCTGCGCCTTGCGCCGTCCGGTAGCCACGATAAGGGCGTGCCGTGACTCGAGGATGGTGCCCAGCCCCTGCGTTAGGCAGTGCCGGGGGACGGCGTCGACATTGTCGTCGAAGAAGCGCGCGTTGTCGGTGCGAGTCTGCGCGGTAAGCGTCTTGAGGCGGGTGCGGGAGGCCAGCGAGGAGCCGGGCTCGTTGAACGCGATGTGCCCGTCGGCGCCGACGCCGAGTATCTGCAGGTCGATTCCGCCAGCGGCGGCGATGTCCTGCTCGTACGCGGCGCACGCGGCGAGCAGGTCGTCGGCCAAACCGTCCGGACCGTGCACGCGCGCGGGGTTGATGTCGACTTTGCGGGTGAAGTCGCGGTCGATAACGTTGCCGTAGCGCTGCGGATGCCCGGCCGGCAGGCCGACGTATTCATCGAGCATGAACGCGGACACACCGGCCAGGCTGAGCAGGCCGGCGGCGACCCGGCGAGCGAGCTCGTCGTAAATGACAAGCGGGCTGGAGCCGGTGGCGACCCCGAGGGCGGCGTCCGGTTTGCGAGTGACGAGCGCGCTGATCGCATCGGCGGCAACACGTCCGGCGGCGGCGGGGTTCTCAACGATGACGACCTCCACTTGGTCAGCCTCCTTCGGTGGTGCGGCGTGCACGCCTCAGCTAGGTGACGCCCGAGCGCTCCGGTCACAGCCTGCACCTTGCCGCCGCAGCGGTCCCGCAGCGCGGCAGACCAGGCCAGCCCGTCGGTGCGTGTCCGTGTCCTGCACCTTGCAGTGTTCACCCGCTCGAGCAAGTTCCGTGGCGGGTTGGCCGGCCCGATCGGCGGGTAGATAAGTCGGCTGACATCTCGGAGGAACCCGAAGTGGAACTGCTAGAGACGTCCCAGCCCCATCTGCGTCGACGGGTCGGTGCGCTGCAGGCTACGGCGATCAACATGTCACAGATGTGCGGAGTGGGCCCGTTCATCACGATCCCTGCCATGGTGGTGATCTTCGGCGGCCCCCAGGCAATCATCGGCTGGGTGCTAGGCGCGATTCTGGCCCTGTGCGACGGACTCGTGTGGGCCGAGCTCGGCGCGGCGATGCCCGGGTCGGGCGGCACCTACGTGTACCTGCGGGAGGCATTCCAGTACCGCACCGGCCGACTGATGCCGTTCCTGTTCGTGTGGACCGCGATCTTGTTCATCCCGCTGATCATGTCCACCGGCATCGTCGGCTTCGTCTCTTACCTGTCCTTCTTATGGCCGTCGATGTCTACCGCCGACGGATACGGCGTCGGCATCGCCCTGATCGTGCTGATCGTGGCGCTGTTGTGGCGACGGATCGAGTCCATCGGCAAACTGGCCACCGTCTTGTGCGTCGTGATGATCTGCACCGTGCTGGCGGTGATCGTGGCCGCGTACACCCACTTTCATTCCGCACAGGTCTTCACCTACCCAGCCCATGCCTTCGACCTCGGCTCGAGCGGGTTCTGGGTCGGGTTGGCCGGCGGGTTGACGATTGGCATCTACGACTATCTGGGCTACAACACCACCGCCTACCTTGGCGCCGAGATGCGCCGCCCCGGGCGCACCATCCCGCGCTCGATCATCCTGTCGGTGCTGGGCATCATGGTCATCTACCTGGCCATGCAGATCGGCGTGCTCGGCGTGGTCAACTGGCGGGAGATGACCAACACCAGCTCCCAGGCCTACAGTTCGGTGGCCTCGGTGGTGCTGCTACGGACGTGGGGCTCGGTGCCGGCCAAGGTGATCACGGTGTTCATCCTGGTCACCGCGTTCGCGTCCGTGCTGGCCGGGCTGCTGGCCGGCTCGCGGGTGCCCTACGACGCGGCGAAGGATCACGTGTTTTTCCCGGCGTTCGCCCGCCTGCATTCCCGACTCGAGTTCCCCACCGTCGGGCTATTGACGATGGGGGTCATTACGGTGGTCGGTTTCGTGGTCGGGGAGCTGACCTCGATCACCGTGCTGATCTCGCTGCTCACCACCGTCCTGGTGCTCATCCAGGCGCTGGCACAGATCCTCGCGCTGACCGTGCTGCGTCGCCGGCAGCCGCACCTGCGCCGCCCGTACCGGCAGTTCCTCTACCCGATCCCCAGCATCGTGGCTGCCGTCGGCTGGGTTGCCGTGTACGTGTACGCGGACAAGAACGCCCCGGGGCTGCACCCGATCGAGCTGTCCTTGGCCTGGTTGGCCGCCGGAATCCTCGCCTTCCTACTGTGGGCACGGGCCCGGCACCGGTGGCCCTTCGGGCCCAAGGAGATCCGCGAGCACTATCTGGAGGACCAGCGCGCCGGACTGGTCGCCGACGAGATACCCGGACCTGTCGGGCCAGGCGCGCCCTGACCACGCCGATGAGGATCCTGGGCATCGACATCGGCGGTACCAAGATCTCGTTTGCGGTCGTCACCGAGGACGGACGGGTGCTGGTGCAGACGCGCATCCCCACGCGCGCTGAGCAGGGCGCGGCGGCCGTCCTGGACCGGCTGATCGCCACGGCCAGGGAGCTGATCAGCCAACAGCCGGACGAGGCCGGCCGGATCGGCGGGATCGGTGTGGCCAGCCCCGGCATTGTGCGCGAGGAAGGCGTTGAGCTAGCGCCTAACAACCAAGGGTGGGAGCACGTGGCGTTGACGCGCAGCCTTACCGAGCGATTGGGCCCGACCGCAGTCGCCGTCGACAACGACGTCAAGGCCGCCACCGCCGCGGAAGCCACCTGGGGAGCGCTGGCGGGCGTGCGCGACGGGGTGCTGGTCAACGTCGGGACCGGATTTGCCGCCGGCGCGGTCGTCAACGGCACGCTGCTGCGTGGCGCGCATGGCGCGGGCCTGGAGATCGCCTACCAGGTACCGTGGACGGGACGGGTGCGTAGCGTGCGGCAACACGCCGCTCCACTGGAGGAGCGCTTCTCCGGCGCAGGCCTGGCGGCTGCGGCAAGCGCGCTGTTGGGACGCCCCGTAGACACCGCCGAGGTCCTCGGCGCCCTCGCCGGTCAGGGCGGTGGGGCCATGCAAGACCCCAGACTGGTGCAGTTCGCTATCGAGGGGATGCAGACTGGCGCCCGGGCGATCGCCAACCTCGCCATCGCGTTGGACCCCCAGGTGATCGCTCTGTGCGGCGGGATGCTGCGCTCGCATGCGGTGATCGTCCCCATCGTCCGGGACGCGCTGGAGCAGTTCGTCCCGTTTCCGCCCCGCCTCGTCATTGCCCACTTTCCCGACGATGCCGCGCTCGCCGGGGCATGCCTACTCGCCTATCGCGCCGCGGGGGTTGCCGAACCCGACGAGCTCGCGCTGCCAACAACGCCGCTCTCGGCGTGATCTTCTATACCGCTCGCCGCGTGAGCGGACCTGGTCCCGGCGAGTTGCGTGCTCTTCGTCTTGTGACCGGAAACGGCGCCACGGCGGACGGCGCGCCGACGTCGACGGTCCTCGGTCCTGGTCGGTCGTGGAGCCGGCTCACCGGCTGGCGTGGACATCGACCACACCGGGGATGGGGTTGGTGTCCGCGAACTGGTCTTTCATCGCATCTACCCCGCATTGCGGATGCGCGTACCGCAGCAGGTCACGTTGGCGATGGGCGCGCTTGTGCTCCGTGTCGATGCCCATGGTCTCATTACGGCTGCGTTTGAGCGTCTCGTCGCATTCACCGTCGCGGTTGAACGACCACATCAGCTTCGGGTCGCCCAGCGGCAGATCGTGCCCGGGGTGGCCATCGTGACGGCCGGTGTGCCAGGTGTGCCAGGTCTTGCCGTAGGAGTTCATCAGTCGCTTCAGGAACGCCGTCTCCGCCACCTCGGGCAGACCGGGCGCGACCAGCTGCCCGGAGAGGACCTCGAAGTTGTGCGGATGCCAGTAACTGCGCTCCTCGCCGGGAAGGGTCCCGAAAAGCCTCTCCGAGACGATGTATTCCACGCCGATGAGGTTCGCCCGCCGCGTGTTGCCGTCGAACAGCACACACTGCAGCAGGTCGTCATTCACCACCCGGCAGTAGTGGTGGGCTTCCATCTGCTCGCCTGGCTCGTTCTTCGGGCAGTGAAAGCCGACGACATATACGTCGAAGCCCTTCAGGGGAGCCGTGTCCTGAAGCAGGTTCGCCCCCTGTTCCAAGACCGCCAGCCACGCCCCCTTACGATGCCCAGCTGCCATCACGGGGCTGGGCCGGTGCTTGATCATCGGGTTCATCGGTGTTGTCCTCGGTGCGGCGTCAGCGGTGGAAGGTGAGCCGGATCGTGGTTCCGGAGCCGTTCAAATGTGCCCGCAGCAACTCGATTCGCGCGGCGGGGACCGCCACGAACGCCGGCTGGTCGTCTGCGAGCCCATCGCTGACGAACGGCAGCAGCCCGGTGCGCGTGGCGGTCATGGCTGGACATCCAAGATGTCCGGCGGGATGCCCGAAAAGCAGACCTCCAGGATGCGCCGCAGCGAATACGGCGGACGATGGATCACCACCCCGCCGTAGCCACGGGCGAAGTCGACCAACTCGGTGGTGCCGGCGACGTCGATGTAGACCAGTTCGGACAGGTCCAGGTGCAGCGGCGGGGAGTCCTCGGCGTACCCGGTCAGGGCCTGGCGCAGCATCGGCCGGGAGCTGAGGTCGACCTCGCCGGCCAGTCGCAGCCCTGCCCCGCCGGGCAGCCGGCTGATCGCGATGGTCTGTACTGCGCCGTCCTTCAGATGCACCGGATGCGCGTCCAGGGCGGCCTGCACGCCGGCCGGGTCGAACCGATGCACGTCGTACTGGCACAGGGCGCTGGCCGGGCTGGTGGCAAACACCTCGTCGACGAGCCGCTCATACTCGATCAGTCGCTCGGCACCGGGCGTGTCGGTGAGGTACCAGACCCGCTCGCCGGCTTCCAGGCCGTCCTGGACGAAGTCGGTGACGGCCTGCCGCTGATCCGACGGCGACTGAATCACAGCGCAGACGTGGTCACCCGGGGTGATGGCCGCGGCCGAGGCCAGTGTGCGAGTCGACGGCATGACACAACCTCCCGGGTATCCGCTGCGACCGGCGAGATCGCCATATTCGACCTGATCCGTCAGGAAGTCGGAACAGCCCCGACGTTACCCGCGCCGCCGTGCGTTGGCAGCAGCGTTCACGATCACCTCTGGTCAGGAGGTGGCGCGGGTGATGATGTCGGTTCTTAGTTCGGCGATCGCGCTGGCTCGGGCGCCGGTCAGCGACGGTTGATCCGTGGCCAGCGTGGCTTCGACCGGAATCGGGCGAGGTTGTTCGGTGATGTGCCGCTGGACAGCCTCCAGGACGGCGGCGTTGGTACCCCACGTTCCCCCGATCACGACGAGCTCCGGGTCGCAGAAGGCGGTTGCGGCGTTGAGCACGCCGCAGAGGGCGGTGCCGAGCGTGTTCGCGAGCCGGTCTGCTCCCCGTCCGTCGAGTCGGACCAGCAGTGTCTCGATGTCGATCGCGGTGGAGCCGGTGTGGCGCAGGCCGAGTTGGGCGAACACGGTGGTGAACGGCACCGTTCGGCCGTTCGAGCCGGCAACCTGCACGTGGGCGATCTCGCCGGCGATGCCGTGGTGGCCGCGGCGGACCTCGCCGTCGGCGACGACCGCGCAGCCGAGTCCCTCGCCGAGGCGCAGGTAGACGAAGTCGTCGAGGTTGCGGTCGCGCTGCTGGCGCCATGCCTCGCGTTCGGCGCGGGCCGCCCAGTTGACGTCGTTGTCGACCTGCACCGGGCCGCGGACGAGCCGGCGCAGCGCCGCCGCCGGGGACATCGCGCCGAGCAGGAACGGCGCGTCGGGCAGGTGCACGAGCGCGCCGGTGGCTCGATCGACCGGGTCGGCGGCGGAGACGACTGCCAGCCGCACCGTTTCGGCGGGCACACCGCGCGACACTGCCTGCCCGGCCTTCTTGAGTAGCCCAGTGACGGACTGCGGCGTTGCCGCTCGGCGCACCGGCTCGACCACCCGGCGACGCACCGCTCCGGACGGGTCAACCAGCTCAGCGACGATCCCGTCCGGCGCGAGGTTGACCGCCAGCGCGACGCCGGCCTGCTCGCCCAGCGCGTAGTAGGTGCCGACGCCGCCCCGACCACTGGTCCGCTCCCCGGTGTCGCGGACCAGCCCGGCCTGCTCCAACCTGCGGATCGCCTCGGCGGCGGTCGGCTTCGACAGGCCCGTGGCGAGCGCCAGTTCCGCCCGGGTCAACCGCGGGGCTTGCATCAGCGCCCGTAGGACCGCCTCGTCGGATAGCGAGCGAAGTAGCGCCAGCGACGGCTTGACGATCGTCACGCGAATATCGTAGGACATCCAGTAAGGAGACTTGACTGGAGGCTGGAACAACCTCTAGCGTCCTCCCAGTAAGGAGCCCTCACTGAAGGATGTGATATGCGCTCGACGAAGATTGCACCGCTGCCGCACTGGGAGACCATTCCAGCCGACTTGCCCCGGGCGGTGCGGGAGGTCAAGTGGGCGCTGCAGGCCCGAATCGCCGCGTCGGGCCGCACGGTCGACGAGGCGTTCGCCGTCATTGAGGCGCGGGTGCGTGCGGAGGCGGCGGACATCGTGGCAGCCAAGGCGCGCGGCGAGACGGTTTGGCCGGTCATCGACTACGCCGACATCGCTTCGGGCACCGTCAGCGCCGAGCAGCTGAACTACCTGCGCCAGCGCGGCTGCCTCGTCGTGCGCGGCCACTTCCCGCGCGAGCAGGCGCTGGACTGGGATCGTGACATCGTCGACTATGTCGAGTCCAACCGGTTCTTCGAGAACTATCGCGGGCCGGGTGACGACTTCTTCGGCAGCGTCGGCTCCAAGCCCGAGATCTACCCGATCTACTGGTCCCCGGCGCAGATGCAGGCCCGACAGAGCGACCGGATGGCCACCGTGCAGGCCTTCCTGAACAGCCAGTGGCGCCATCAATCCGACGGAGTCCAGTGGTTCGACCCGAACCGCGACTCCCTGTACCCGGACCGCATCCGCCGTCGGCCGGAGGGTGCGAACTCCAACGGGCTCGGCACACACCTGGACCCCGGCACCCTTGATCTGTGGATGACCCAGGCCTACCAGCAGGCTTTCCACCACCTGTTCGACGGAACCGTCGAGCAATACGACCCGTGGGACGCCAGCTACCGCACCGCCGGACCGCAGTACCCCGGGTCCACCATGTGCTCTGCGTTTCGGACCTTCCAGGGCTGGACCGCGCTGTCTGACATGGACCACGACCAGGGCGTGCTGCACACCGTGCCGATCCCCGAGGCGATGGGCTACCTGATGCTCCGCCCGTTGCTAGCCGACGTCCCCGACGACGACATGTGCGGCGTCACCGTCAACCAGGTCTTCCCCGCCACACGACGCTGGCACGGCCCGGTGCTGGAAGCGCTGTCCGGCTTACCCGACGTCAAGGCCGGCGACTCCGTCTGGTGGCACTGCGACATGATCCACTCCGTCGCGCCGGTGACCGACCAGCAGGGCTGGGGCAACGTCATGTACATCCCCGCCGCGCCCTGGTGCCCTCGCAACGAGGCGTACGCCGCTTCGGTCCGCAACGCCTTCCGCACCGGCTCCAGCCCGTCGGACTTCCCGGAGGAGAACTACGAGCGAGACTGGCCGAACCGATTCCACTTTCCCGACCTCAACGCCACCGGCCTGCGCGGTCTCGGCCTGGACGGCTGAGCCCGCCGGGCCGGACAGGTCCTGCATCGTGGCGTCGCGGTTAGCCGAGCGGGCGGTGGCCCCGGGTCGACCGGCGTGCGCTGGTGTTGGTCGGCTTCTGGGCCTTCGGCCGGCGACGGGTGCTGACCGGAGCCCTAGCGGGGCTCGGCGGGCGGGCGTCCTGCGGGTGGGGCTTCGCTTCGCGCAGCTGGGCGTTGTCCGCACGAAGTTGGGTGTTGCTGGCCCGCAGCTGGGCGTTATCGGACTCCAAGTCCAGCACCCGGGCAACGCCCGCGAGGTTCAGCCCGGAGGCGAGCAGCTCACCGATGCGGCGCAGCCGGTCCAGGTCGTCCTCGCTGTAGCGACGGGTGCCGCCGTTGGTTCGGGCGGGTTCCAGCAGACCGCGCCGTTCGTACAGGCGCAACGTCTGGGTGCCCATGCCCACCAGCTCGGCCGCCACGGAGATGCCGTACACGCCGAGAGCCGGGTGAGGGCCTGGCACCGTCATAGGGCGGTCCTTCCGTCGGGGTCGGGTCTTGCATCATCATGCCACATGTGTTATATGAAATCTATCGCGGCTGCCGTAGATCGCGCTAGTCCTCGTGGCGGTGGGTGGCCGGCGTACAGCAGGAGTCTGTCGATGGAGGTGGACATGATGCTGATGCGAACCGACCCGTTCCGGCAACTCGACCGGCTGTCCCAACAGGTCCTCGGCACCGTCGCCCGTCCCGCCGTGATGCCGATGGATGCCTGGCGGGAGGGGGACGAGTTCGTCGTCGAGTTCGATCTGCCCGGCGTCGAGACCGAGTCGATCGACCTGGACATCGAACGCAACGTGCTGACGGTGAAGGCTGAACGGCCCGGACGGGACGGCGACGCCGAGATGGTGGTCGCTGAGCGGCCGCGCGGAGTGTTCAGCAGGCAGTTGTTCCTCGGCGAGACGCTCGACGCGGATCGGGTGAGCGCCGCGTACGACGCCGGTGTGCTGCAGCTGCGGATCCCGGTCGCCGAGCAGGCGAAGCCGCGCAAGATCGCGATCAGCAGCAGCACTGAGGAACAGCAGCAGATTCACGCCTGAGCAGGTGATGGCGATGGGCGTGCTCGACGCGGGCGCGACGCCGCTGTCGGATGTCGGTGTCGAGGAGAAGTTCCTGCAGATCGTCTGCACGGACGACCTGTTGCTGGACGCTGAGTTCGACGCGATCATCTCGGCCGAGTGGCCGGTACCTCCCGAGGTGGTGCCCGGTCGTGGCCCGGGCCGACGGTGGCCCGCAGCGTCGTCGCCCTCGCCGGTGCGCTACCGGATGCCGCGCCTGCGTGCCAGGCCGGTAATCCGCTGCTGGGTACGGGAGCGGTCGCCTCCGCGGCCGTAGCGCCGACTCGGTGGCCGCCCGCCTCGCCCGCGCTGGTTGTGTTGCTGGTTGCGCGCCGCGCGGCGACGGCATCGCGCAGCACCGGCGCTGGGGTGGTCCTGGCCGGTGGGACCACCCCACCCGTCGAACGAGCAGATCCCGACATCGAGCGATGAGTGAGCGCAGTGACCTGTACGCCGTCCTGGGCCTGCCGCCGACCGCCACCCAGGGCGAGATCACCCATGCCTACCGGGACTTGCTGCGCCGCCACCATCCCGACACCCGCGAGTCCAGCGCCGATCCGACCGCCGCGGATGCCGCGCTGCAAGACGTTCTGGCGGCCTACGCCGTGCTCGGCGAGCCGGACTGCCGCGCGGCCTACGACCGAAAACGCCTCCCATCCCCCCGCCGGCCAGAGCGCATGCCCGGCCAGCGGCCACAACCGCCGATCCAGGCCGGGCCGGTCCACTGGCAGCGAAGCGGTCCACCCAGCCGCGCCGCCGGCTCACCGCCGCAACTGCTACCCGACCTGTTCGCGGACTGGCTCGACCTCTGACGGCCTCACCCAGGTGAGAGCGCGGGCCTTCACCGTGCCGGGCTGAACCGCCGCAGCCGCAAGGAGTTCGCCACCACGAACAGCGACGAACATGCCATCGCGGCACCCGCGATCAGCGGGCTGAGCAGGCCGAACGCCGCAACCGGGATCAGTACCACGTTGTAGGCGAAGGCCCAGAACAGGTTGGCTTTGATCGTGCGCAGCGTGCGCCGGGAGAGCCGGATGCCGTCGGCCGCGCCGCGCAGGTCGCCGCCCACCAGGGTGATGTCGCTCGCCTCGATCGCGACGTCGGTCCCGGTGCCCATGGCGACGCCGAGGTCGGCCTGGGCCAGCGCAGCGGCGTCGTTGACGCCGTCGCCCACCATGGCGACGACACGCCCGCGCTGCTGCAGATCGCGCACGGCCGCGACCTTGCCTTCCGGCAGCGCGCCGGCGATCACGTCGTCGATGCCGACCCGCTCGGCGATCGCCTCGGCCGCGCCCCGGTTGTCGCCGGTGAGCAGCACCGGATGCAAACCGAGCGAGAGCAGCTGCGCGACGGCCGGCGCGCTGGAGTCCTTGACCGCGTCTCCGACGGCGAGCACGCCCACGACCGCGCCGTCGCATCCGACGAACACCGCCGTCTGCCCGGCCGCCTCGACCTGATCGCGGACGCCCGCCAGCGACGGGTCGGGGTACAAGCTCCACTGCGCGAGCAGTGCCTCGCGCCCGGCCACCAGTGCGTGGCCGTCGACGACGCCGGTGACGCCGACCCCCGCACTGTTGGCGAAGCCGTCCACGGTGGGCAGCGAACCGGACCGTGACCGGGCAGCCGTCGCGATCGCCGACGCGATCGGGTGCTCGCTCGCCGCCTCCAGCGCGCCGGCCAGTCGAAGCAGCTCGTCGCCGTCGACGCCCTGCGCCGGGTGCACGCCGTGCAGCTCCATCCGGCCGGTGGTGACCGTGCCGGTCTTGTCGAGCACGATGGTGTCGACCCGACGGGTGGACTCGAGGATCTCCGGGCCCTTGATCAGCAGTCCGAGCTGGGCGCCGCGGCCGGTTCCGACGAGCAGGGCGGTCGGCGTGGCCAGGCCGAGCGCGCACGGGCAGGCGATGATCAGCACGGCGACGGCGGCGGTGAACGCGTGCACCGGGCCGCCGCCCGCCGCCAGCATGAGGAGCAGCGTGACCAGCGCGATCGCCAGCACAATCGGGACGAACACGCTGCTGATCCGGTCGGCGAGCCGCTGCACGGGCGCCTTGCCGGACTGCGCCTCGACGACGAGCCGGCCCAGCTGGGCGAGCTTGGTGTCCGCGCCGACCCGGGTCGCCCGCACCAGCAGCCTGCCGCCGGCGTTGACGGTCGCCCCGGTCACCGCATCGCCCGGACCGACCTCGACCGGCACCGACTCGCCGGTGAGCAGGCTCTGGTCCACCGCGGACGAGCCGTCGACGACGACGCCATCGGTCGCAATCTTCTCGCCGGGACGGACGGCGAACACGTCGCCGGGATGCAGCTCTTCAACCGGGAAGCGCACCTCGACGCCGTCGCGCAGAACGGCGACGTCCTTAGCACCGAGATCGAGCAACGCACGCAGCGCGGCCCCGGAGCGGCGCTTGGCCCGCGCCTCGAGATACCGGCCGGCCAGCAGGAAGACGACCACGGCCGATGCCACCTCGAGGTAGATCTGGCCGGAACCGTCGCCGGAGCTCGCGGTGAGGTCGAAGCTCATCCGCATCCCGGGCAGGCCGGCGTCGCCGAAGAGCAGCGCGTAGAGCGACCATCCAAAGGCGGCCAGCGTGCCGAGTGACACGAGGGTGTCCATCGTCGCACTGCCGTGCCGCAGGTTCAGCCAGGCAGCGCGGTGGAACGGCCAGCCACCCCAGACGACGACCGGGCTGGCGAGCGCGAGCGAGAGCCACTGCCAGTCGTCGAACTGCGCCACCGGCACCATCGCCAGCACGAGCACCGGCAGGGTCAGCAGCGCGCAGACGATCAGGCGAGTGCGCAGGGACGTCAGCTCGCCGTCCTCCGGATCTTCCGGCTCGGCCGCCACCGAGCGAGACAGCCGAGCGGTGTAGCCCGTCGCCTCCACCGTGGCCAACAGCTGCTGCGCCGTGACCAGTGCCGGGTCGTAGCGCACGCTCGCCTGCTCGGTGGCGTAGTTGACGCTCGCCTGCACCCCGTCGAGCTTGTTGAGCGTGCGCTCGATGCGAGCCGCGCACGAGGTGCAGGTCATGCCGGCGACGGCGAGCTCCACCTGCGCCGGTGCGGCGGCGACACCGTCGCCGCGTACGGTCACCTGGCCGCTCGCCATGTTCTGTGCCCCTCTCGTCAATACCCGCTGGGGGTATTCATACGTCGAGTACGGTCTACCTGTCAAGTACCCCGGCGGGGTATAGTCAGGTGCCAGCTCGAGGAGGCAGACGTGTACGGATACATCCAGGACAAGGACGACTATCTCAAGCGGCTGCGTCGCATCGAAGGTCAGGTGCGCGGCATCGCCAAGATGGTCGACGAGGACAAGTACTGCATCGACATCCTTACCCAGGTCAGCGCGGCAACGAAGGCGCTGCAGTCCGTCGCCCTCGGCCTGCTGGAGGCGCACATGGGTAGCTGCGTCGTCGAGGCCGCGCGTGCCGGCGGCGACGAAGCGGACGCCAAGGTGAAGGAGGCGGCCGACGCCATCGCGCGGCTCGTCCGTTCGTAACGCTCGCGGCCGAACCTGCGACGCCAGTGCCGACCGTGGGACGGCAACGCTAGATCGCGTGCCCGAGCCGGAACAGGTTCGCCGGGTCGTACGGCGCCTTGATCCGCTGCAGCCGGTGGTAGACCGCAGGTGGCCAGCAGCGGGCGCGGTCGGCGGCGTCGCCGGGCACGCCGTGCAGGTTCACCATCGAGCCGCCGGTCGAGTACGGGGCGAGCGCGGCGATCGTGCCGTCGACGGCGGCCGGGACGTGGGCTGCCGCCGGCCCGGCCAGCGTCCCGATCGCGAGCGCGCAGAACGCCGCGTCGCGCCCGCCGACCGCGTTCGGCACCGCCGGAGCGCGGCCCAGCGCACCGCCGAGGTGACGCAATTCGAGCATGAGCACCGACGTGCGCGACCCGAACATGCACGACGAACTGGCCGCGCAGCGGCTCGGGAACGACGTCGATCGGCGGCAGCCGCAGCAGGGCGATCGAGGTGTTGGTGGACTCGGGCAGGTCAGCACCCCATGCGGCGCCGCCGCGTCGATAACGGCGCGCCACTTCGCGCCGCTACCGACCGTGGCAGTGCGCGCGAGCGGGTCGACGGTGACGCCGTTCATTCGGCCGGTGGTGACCAGCACGCCGCCCTCGACCGGGAGCATGGCGCCGTGGCCGGCGCACTGCACCCCCACGTCCTGATACCTACGGATGGCTACGGACTGTTCGCCGCACGCGCCGTCGTGCCGCCGACGGGACCGTGCGTGGCGCCACTCGGATCAGGACCGTCGCCGGTCTCCGGCGCCGACCCGGCGACCGCGGCCGCCTCTGCGCGCGCCGCCTCGACGCCGGAGACCATCCGCAGCGGGACTTCCTTCAGGAACAGCGCGAGGATGAACGCCAGCACCAGCACGCCGGCGCCGGCCAGGAACACGAGATCCATCGCGTTGGAGAAGCCGACCCGGAACGGGTGTGCCAGCACCTGGTTGATCGTGTGCAGGAACGCGGTGTCGTTCAGGCTGCCCGAGCTGCTCTTGAGCTGCGCGAGCTGATCCGGATGGGCGCGCACGGCGGCTTGGAACTGCGGTGTCTTCGCGGCGGAGGAGAAGGCAGAAACGATCTTGGTCGGGGCCGAGGAGAACAGGATGGACAGGAACACCGCTGTGCCGAGCGTGCCTCCGACCTGCCGGAAGAACGTGGCCGACGAGGTGGTCACGCCCATATCGCGTGGTGGCACCGCGTTCTGCATTGCCAGGATGATCGACTGCATGTTCAGGCCCAGCCCGAAGCCGAAGATCAGCATATAGACGTCGGTGCGCCACAACGGCGTGTCGGCCCCGACCGTCGCCATGAGCAGCAGGCCGATGACGAGCAACGCGCTGCCCACGACGGGAAAGATCTTGTAGCGGCCGGTGCGCATGGTGATCTGCCCGGCAATCATCGAGGCCACCATGATGCCCGCCACCATGGGCAGGATCAGCAGGCCGGCGCGGGTGGGCGAGGCGCCCTTGACGATCTGCAGGTACAGCGGGATCGACGCCATGCCGCCGAACATGCCGATACCGATCACGAACGACTGCGCCGAGCCGACCGAGAAGACCCCGACCCGGAACAGCCGCAGCGGCACCAATGCCTCGTCCCCCATCGCCGCCTCGACCCGGACGAACGCGGCCAGACCCGCCAGCCCGATCAGATAGCACGCGAACGCGGCTGGCGAGGACCAGCCCCATTCGCGGCCCTGCTCGGCAATCAGCAGCAGCGGCACCAGTCCGACGATGATCGCCGTGGCACCCCACCAGTCGATGCGGTGGTCCTGGCGCTGGTGTGGCACGTGCAGCACCTTGGTGACGACGACCAGGGCGAGGATGCCGATCGGCACGTTGATCCAGAAGATCCAGCGCCAGCCGGCGATACCGAGGATCGAAGCTTGCCCGGCGAAGAAGCCGCCGATGACCGGGCCGAGCACGCTGGACGTGCCGAAGACGGCCATGAAGTAGCCCTGGTACTTGGCCCGCTCCCGCGGCGGGATGATGTCGCCGATGATCGCCAGCGCGAGCGAGAAGAGCCCGCCGGCGCCGAGTCCCTGGAAGGCGCGGAACCCGGCCAGGACGTACATCGACGAGGCGAGCCCGCACAGCGCCGAGCCGAGGACGAAGACGCTGATCGCGATCAGGAACAGCGGCTTGCGGCCGTAGATGTCCGACAGCTTCCCGTACAGCAGGGTGGAGATCGTCGACGTGATCAGGAAGGCGGTGGTGACCCAGGCTTGCGCGCTCAGCCCGTTGAGGTCGTCGCCGATGGTGCGGATCGCGGTGGCGACGATCATCTGGTCGAGGGCGGCCAGGAACATGCCGAGGAGCAGACCGGTGAGGATGGTGAGGATCTGCCGATGCGTCAGCCCTCCGCTCGCGGCCTGGTCGGCGCTGGATACGGCTGACATCAGCTCTCTCCCGTGGTCTGGGTGTTCTCTTCGGCTGCCCGCGCGGGCCACGGCTTGGCCGGACCGGCGCAGAACTGCGGCCGGTAGCGGTCGAAGTCGTCGGCGAACCGGCGCAGCAGCGCGGCGAACCGGCGGCAGTCGCGCTCGCTCCAGTCGGCGAGCATCCGTTCGAAGTGGGTGTTGCGGGTCTGCACGTGCTCCCGCACGACGGCCTGTCCTTCCGGGGTAGCGACGAGCAGGCTGGCCCGACCGTCGTCCGGATCGGCGCGGCGCTCGACGAGGCCGTCCTTGACAAGCGCGGCGACCTGCCGGCTGACCGTGGACGGATCGCTGAGCGCGAGCTCGGCCAGCGCGCTCGAGCGCAGCGCCCCCTCGCGAACCAGGATGCTGATCAGGATGTGCGCGGACCACTCCACATCGCGCTCGGCGGTGGAGGCCAGTTGTGCCTGCGCCCGCTTGAAGGAGCGCATCAGCGTTGCGAACCCGTCGGCGAGCTCGGCGATGTCGTCCGGCGACGCGCCGCCGTTCGCGGCGGCGCCGTAGGTGAGCTGGGGCGTCGGCACCGGATGCGGCGCGGCGACGGAACGGGGCTGTGCCATCATTACCTCATTGCTTGTACCATGCAACTACTTGCTAGATACAAGCATCCACAATTCCGGCGTCGGATGCAAGTCGATTTTCGGCGCGGGCCGGCTCCCGGATCGCCGGCGCGGGCGGGGCTGCGCGGCGGGCTGCTCAGCACGGCGCCGCACCGACCGCCGCATCTCGCGGCCGGTCGGAGCGGCGCTGGCGAAAGAGCAGGCGTCAGGCGTCGACCGTGGTGTTGGTGTTCCCTTCGAGCAGCGCGCGGACCTCGGACTCGCGGTAGCGACGGTGGCCACCGAGCGTCCGGATCGAGGTGAGCTTGCCCGCCTTCGCCCACCGGGTGACCGTCTTCGGATCGACGCGGAACAGTGTCGCGACCTCCGACGGCGTGAGCAGCGGCTCGGAATCCGGACGGTGACGAGGCGTAGTCATCGTGGCGCCCCCCTTCTGGGCCTTATGTAACACCGGTCCGGTTCCGGCGTCACACGTCAAGTATGCATAACCGAACGGGAAGTTCCTACGGAAACTTTTCGTGTGTCCGTTATGCACCGCCGCTGACCGGGTGGCGACCGGCGAGGTACGCGTGCACGCGACGGGACGCGCGAGGTACGCTGAGCGCACGAGATGACAACTTTCCCGGCGCTTGCCGCTCTGCCCGTCAGTGTCCGAACAGTGTTCCGACACCTGACGGCCGCCGCAGCCCGGACGACCGTGTGAGCGAGGGGGTCGAGCCATGGGGCGCGGCCGTGCGAAAGCCAAGCAGCAGAAGGTGGCCCGGGAGCTGAAGTACAGCTCGCAGCACACCGATTTCGATGCCTTGCAGCGCGAACTGGGCAGAGCTCCGGAGCACGGCGATCCCTTCGTCGAGCAGGACGAACAGGACGAGTACGACCAGGACGACTGGGCCCGCGCCTCTCACTGACAGTCATTGTTGATGTTGGACTAATGGCTGATATTCGACCACTAGTCCAACATCAACAATGCTGGGCGTGGCTGCCGATCAGCGCGACGCGCCCGGCGCCGGGCCTGATCTCCCCGAGAAGCCATGCCGGGACGCCCCGCGCGGCGGCCAGTTGCAGCGCCGCCTCGGAGCGTTCCCGTGGGACGACGGCGACCATCCCGACGCCCAGGTTGAACGCCAGTTCCATCTGCTCCTGCGCCACGTCGCCGGTGCGCGCGACCAACTCGAAGATGGGCGGTGGCGCCCAGCTCGCCCGGTCGACGACGGCGTTCAAGCCGGGCGGCAGCACCCGCGCCAGGTTGCCGGCGAGCCCGCCGCCGGTGATGTGCGCGAAGGCGTGCGTGTCGCACTCGGCGACCAGCGCGAGGCAGTCGGCGGCGTAGACCCGGGTGGGCTCGAGCAACTCGTCGGCTAGCGAGCGACCGCCGAGCAGCGCGGGTCTGGCGTCGAGCGGCACGTCACGCAACACCTGCCGCACCAGGGAGTAGCCGTTGCTGTGCAGCCCGGACGAGGCCAGCGCGACCAGCGCGTCACCCGGCCGTACCCGATCGGGGCCGAGGACCGAGTCGGCGTTCACCACCCCGACGCCCGTGCCCGAGAGGTCGTACTCGTCAGCAGCCATCAGGCCGGGATGCTCGGCCGTCTCCCCGCCGACCAGCGCGCAGCCGGCTTGCACGCAGCCCTCGGCGATGCCACTGACGATGGCGGCGATCTTCTCGGGCATCACCTTGCCGGTCGCGATGTAGTCGGTGAGGAACAGCGGCTCGGCGCCGACGACGACCAGGTCGTCGATCACCATGGCCACCAGGTCGATGCCGATCGTGTCGTGCCGGTCGACCGCCCGGGCAATCGCGATCTTGGTGCCCACACCGTCGGTCGAGCTGGCGAGGACGGGCTGCGGGTAACGCGTGAGATCGAGCCCGAACAGCCCGGCGAATCCGCCGATGCCGCCGAGCAGCTCGGGGCGGGCCGTGCGCTTGACGTGCGGCTTGATCAGCTCGACGGCCTGATCGCCCGCGGCGATATCGACGCCCGCCTCGGCGTAGCTCGTCACGGGCGGGTCAGCGCGTCCTCGGCGCGCCAGCCCGCCGCTTGCACGGGCTGCTCGTGATCCGTGCTGGCGGCGTGCTCCGGCGGGCGGCCGGCGACGGCACGCTCGATTCCCTCCAGCACGTGCTTGCCGACGATCTCGGGCAGCGGGATCGGGTATTCGCCGTCGTAGCAGGCCCGGCACAGCCGGCTGCGTGGCTGGTCGGTGGCTGCGACCAGCCCGTCCAGGGAGACGTAGCCGAGTGAGTCGGCGCCGAGCGAGGCGCGGATGCCGTCGACGTCCAGCCCGCTCGCGATGAGCTCGGCCTTGGACGCGAAATCGATGCCGTAGAAGCACGGCCACTTCACCGGCGGCGAGCCGATGCGCACGTGCACCTCGACCGCGCCCGCCTCGCGGAGCATCCGCACCAGCGCGCGCTGGGTATTGCCGCGCACGATCGAGTCGTCCACCACGACCAGCCGCTTGCCGCGGATGACGTCACGCAGCGGGTTCAGCTTGAGCCGGATGCCGAGCTGGCGGATGGTCTGCGACGGCTGGATGAACGTCCGCCCCACGTAGGCGTTCTTGACCAGCCCCTGCCCGTACGGGATGTCGGACTCCTCGGCATAGCCGATCGCGCCGGGCGTCCCGGACTCGGGCGTCGGGATGACCAAGTCGGCCTCGACCGGGTGCTCACGGGCCAGCCGCCGGCCGATCTCTACCCTGGCGGCGTAGACGCTGCGTCCGCCGATCGTGGTGTCCGGACGGGCGAGGTAGACGTACTCGAACAGGCAGCCCTTCGGGTCCGGGTTGGCGAAGCGCTGCGAGCGCAGGCCGTCGTCGTCGACCGCGATCAGCTCGCCGGGCTCGATTTCGCGGACGAAGCTCGCCCCCACGATGTCCAGCGCCGCCGTCTCCGACGTCACGACCCAGCCGCGTTCGAGCCGGCCGAGGACGAGCGGACGCACGCCCTGCGCGTCGCGGGCCGCGTAGAGGGTGTGCTCGTCCATGAACGCCAGGCTGAACGCCCCGCGCAGGGTGGGTAGCACGTCCAGCGCGGCCTGCTCGACGCTGACGTCGGGACGGGCGGCGAGCAGGGCGGTGATCAGGTCGGAGTCGCTGGTGGATCGGAAGCCGCCGTCTAGCCCGGTGTTCTGCGCGGCCAGCTCGGCGGTGTTGACCAGGTTGCCGTTGTGCGCGAGCGCAAGCCCGGTGTCGGCCCGGGTGGTGCGAAACGAAGGTTGGGCGTTCTCCCACGTCGTCGAGCCGGTCGTCGAGTACCGGGTGTGCCCGATGGCGACGTGCCCCTGCAGGGTGTTCAGCGTTGCCTCGTCGAACACCTGGCTGACCAGGCCGAGATCCTTGTAGACGACGACGGACGAGCCGTCGCTGACCGCCATGCCGGCGGCCTCCTGGCCGCGATGTTGCAGCGCGTACAGGGCGAAGTAGGTCAGCTTGGCGACCTCCTCGCCGGTGGCCCAGACGCCGAAGACGCCGCACGCGTCCTGCGGCTGCTTCTCGCCAGGGAGCAGATCGTGGGAGAGCCTGCCGTCCGCGCGAGCCGCCACACGTGCAGTTTATCGGCTGACCGGCCCGGCCTTCGGTCGCCAGGCCGCAGGTCAGCAGAGGTCAGCAGAGGTCAGCAGAGCAACGGCAGGTAGGCCCCGAGATCCGCGCGGTTGCCGCTGGCGGCGACCGCACCGCTGTCGACGGCGTCCGGCCACGCCGCCCGACCGGTGGCCAGCCGCAGCCAGGTCAGCGCGTCGGTCTCGACCACGTTCGGCGGCGTGCCGCGGATGTGCCGCGGACCCGGCACGGCCTGCACGGCGACGAACGGCGGCACTCGCAGCTCCACCGAGCGTCCCGGGGCCCGCTCTGCCAGGATCTCGGCCAGCGCCCGGGTCACCGCGGCGAGGGCCGGGCGCTGCAGCGGGACGGCGTCTCGCTCCGGCAGAGACCGCGACAAGTCGTCGCTGTGCACGACCAGCTCGATCAGCCGGGTGGACAGGAAGTCGGCGACGGTCGTCGGCCCGCGCGGCGTGTCGATCACACGGGGAAGGCGCTGCTCGAGGCGGATGGACAGCGTCTGGCTCAGCTCCGCCAGCTCGGCCCGCAGCCGGGTTGGCGACCGGTCGCCGGTCACCTCCCGCGTGAATGCTTCGATGGCGTCGACATCTCGGCGGTAGCGGCTGACGAACTCGTGCACGGGTATCGGCGGCTCGGCGGAGGGCCGATCGAGCAGCCGGCCCAGGCCGACGTGGATCGCGACGATGTGCCCGACCAGTGTCCTGACGTCCCAGCCCGGTAGCACAGACCCGCGGCCGAAGTCGGCGTCGTCGATTCCGCCCAGCCAGTCGCGGATCGCGGCCGACTGCGCCAGCAGGGCCGCGGCGCTCACCCGAACAGGCGCGGCAGCGCGCCCGTCCACGCCGCACGCAGTTCGCGCACCGGGATGGTGAAGTGCCCCTGCACCTCGAACTGCGCGCTGAGCACGTCGGTGACGCCGATGCGCGCGTGCGGCAGGCCGCGCGCGGTGCACATGTCGGTGAAGCGCACTTCCTCGCTGCGCGGCACGGTGACGATCGCCCGGCCGGCGGACTCGGCGAAGAGCGTGACGAACGGGTCGGCGTCCTCGGGTAGCACCACCCGCGCGCCCAGGCCGTTGCCCGCACAGGACTCGACCAGCGCCTGCGCCAGCCCGCCGTCGGAGAGGTCGTGCGCGGAGTCGATCAGCCCGTCCCGCGAGGAGTTGATCAGGATGTCGGCGAGCAGGCGCTCCCGGTCCAGGTCGACGGCGGGCGGGCGCCCGCCCAGGTAGCCGTGCACGACATGCATCCACTCCGAGCCGCCGAACTCCTCGCGGGTGTCGCCGAGCAGGTACAACAGGGCGCCGTCGGTGTGGAACGCGAACGGGGTACGGCGGGTGACGTCGTCGATCACGCCGAGCACGCCGACGACCGGCGTCGGCAGGATCGGCGTCGCGCCGGTCTGGTTGTAGAAGCTGACGTTGCCGCCGGTGACCGGAAGGCCGAGCCGCTCGCATCCGTCGGCCAGCCCGCGGACCGCCTCGCTGAACTGCCACATCACGGCCGGGTCCTCCGGCGAGCCGAAGTTCAGGCAGTCGGTGACGGCCAGCGGCCGCGCGCCGGTGACCGCGACGTTGCGGTACGCCTCGGCCAGCGCGAGCTGCGCGCCGGCGTACGGGTCGAGCCGGGTGTAGCGGCCGTTACCGTCGGTGGCGATCGCGACGCCGCGGCTGATGCCATCCGAGCCATGCGCCTCCTGCAAGCGGTCCTCGGGCAGGCGGATCATTCCGGCGTTCTCGGGTTGGGCGAGCACGGTGTTTCCCATGACGTAGCGGTCGTACTGGTCGGTGACCCAGGACTTGTCGGCCAGATTGGCCGACCCGGCCATCCGCAGCAGCATCGAGCGCAATTCCGCGCCGGTGCCCGGGCGGGGCAGGTTGCGGCCGTCGTGCGCGTTCAGCGCGTCCTGGTCGACGGGCCGCTCGATCGGCCGCTGGTAGACCGGGCCCTCGTGCGCCGCGGTCCGTGGCGGGAGGTCGACGATCAGCTCGCCGTGCCAGCGCATCCGCAGCCGGCCGGTGTCGGTGACCGTGCCGATGACCGTGGCGAGGACATCCCACTTGCGGCACACGGCAAGCAACGCTGCGAGGTTGGCCGGCGCGACCACGGCCATCATGCGTTCCTGCGACTCGCTCATCAGGATCTCTTCCGGGGTGAGCGTCTGGTCGCGCAGCGGCACCCGGTCGAGGTCGACGTCCATCCCGCCCGCACCGGCGGCGGCGAGCTCGGTCGTCGCGCAGGACAGGCCGGCCGCGCCGAGATCCTGGATGCCGACGACGAGATCTTCCGCAAAGATCTCCAGGCAGCATTCGATGAGCACCTTTTCGGCGAACGGGTCGCCGACCTGCACCGCCGGCCGCCGCCGCTCGCCGCCGTCCTGGAAGGACGCGCTGGCCAGCACCGACGCGCCGCCGATGCCGTCACCACCGGTGCGCGAGCCGAAGAGCACGACGTGGTTGCCGGGGCCCTGCGCCCGCGCCAGCTTGACCGCGTCGCGCTGGAGCACGCCCACGCATAGCGCGTTGACCAGCGGGTTGCCCAGGTAGGTCGGGTCGAACGCGGTCTCGCCGCCGATGTTGGGCAGCCCCAGGCAGTTGCCGTAGCCGCCGATGCCGGCGACGACGCCCGGCAGCATCCGCGCCGTGTCCGGCGCGCCGGGCGGGCCGAAGCGCAGGCTGTCCATCACCGCGACCGGCCGGGCGCCCATGGCGAGGATGTCGCGCACAATCCCGCCGACCCCGGTGGCGGCACCCTGGTACGGCTCGACGTAGGACGGGTGGTTGTGCGACTCGATCTTGAACGTGACCGCCCAGCCGTCGCCCACATCGACTACGCCGGCGTTTTCGCCGATGCCGGCGAGCAGCGCGTCGGAGGCCTGCGCCGTCTTCTCGGCGAACTGGCGCAGGTGCACCTTCGACGACTTGTACGAGCAGTGCTCGGACCACATGACCGAGTAGACGGCCAGTTCCGCGCTGGTCGGGCGGCGGCCCAGGATCTCGCGGATGCGCGCGTACTCCTCGTCCTCGAGACCCAGCTCGGCGTAGGTCTGCTGCTCCTTTCCGCGTTTCTTGGCATTCTTGACGGTGTCGATCACGTCGCCGCTGCCCCGGTGAGCGACAGGAAGAACGCCAGCCCGTCGGTGCCGGGACCGGTGAGCCCGTCCACGGCGTGCTCGGGGTGCGGCATGAGTCCCACGACGTTCCCGGCCTGGTTGCAGATCCCGGCGATGTCGCGGTAGCTGCCGTTCGGGTTTCCGTCGACGTAGCGCACGACGACCCGGCCCTCGCCCTCCAGCTCGTCCAGCGTGCGCTCGTCAGCGACGTAACCACCGTCGATGTTCTTGATCGGAATCACGATCTCCTGGCCGTCCGCGTAGCCGGATGTCCATGCGGTGCGGGCGTTCTCGACTCGCAGCAACTGGTCGCGGCAGACGAACCTGCGGCGGTCGTTGCGGATGAGCGCGCCGGGCAGCAGGTGCGACTCGCAGAGCACCTGGAAGCCGTTGCAGATGCCCAGCACCGGCAGCCCGTCACGGGCGGCGGTGACAACCGACTCCGTCACCGGCGCGAAGCGGGCGATGGCGCCGGCGCGCAGGTAGTCGCCGTAGGAGAAGCCGCCGGGGAGGATGACCGCGTCGACGCCGTGCAGCGACGGATCGGCGTGCCACAGCGGCACCGCCTCCCCACCGGCGATGCCGACGGCGCGGACGGCGTCGCGGTCGTCGAGGCTGCCCGGGAACGTCACGACACCCACACGCACGGGGCACAGGCTACCGGGGCGCGCGGCAGGGTCGCGGAACTGATGATGTGCTCGCGCGGCCCTGACCCGCCTCGAACATTCCCGGCGCATGCTCGTCAACCGTGAGCGCGCAATCAGCGCAGTGGATCGCTACCGCGCGGCTGCTGCGCCGCACCGGGTTCGGCACCACCGGCCCGGCCGTCGACGCCGCGCTGAAGACCGGCTCCAGCGCCTACCTCGCCACGGCCCTGGCCGCCGACCCGGAGGCCGACCCCGGCGCGAAGGCGACCCCGGCGCCGGCGTTCGAACAGGTCGCGCCCCTGCCGAAGGGCGCGTCCAAGGAACAGCGGCAGCAACGCAACAAGCAGCTCGGCAGCCAACTCTCGCAACTGACCACGTGGTGGGTCCGCCGGATGGTGGCCGTCGAGCAGCCGTTCGGCGAGAAGCTCACGTTCTGCTGGCACAACCACTTCGCGACGGCCGCGACCAAAGTACGCACCGCGAGCTGGCTGCTCGCGCAGAACGAACGGCTGCGGCGTCTCGGTCGCGGCGATTTCCGCACACTCGCGCTCAGCATGCTCACCGACGCGGCGCTGATGTACTGGCTGGACGCGGAAAAGAACACCGCGAAGGCGCCCAACGAGAACCTCGCCCGCGAGTTCATGGAACTGTTCGCGCTCGGCCACGGGGACGGCTACACCGAGGACGACGTCCGGGCCGGCGCCAAGGCCCTCACCGGGTGGAAGATCGGCCCCGACGGGAGCACGTACTTCAATCCGAGACAGCATTACTCCGGGACCGAGACCTTTCTCGGCGTCACCGGCAGCCTGGACGTCACCGGCTACTGCGACGCCGTGCTTGCCCGCCCGGCCGGGCCGCGTTATGTCGCGACCCGCTGGTGGGGGCAGCTGGCATCCGACACGGCGCCGGACTCGTTCACCGCCAACCAGCTGGTCAGCGCGTACGGGCCCAAGCGCGACCTCGCCGGCCTGTTCCACGCGATCTTCACGGCACCGGCGTTTGCCGCCGCGCAGGGCGGGATCGTCGTGAACCCGGTCGAGTGGGTGATCGGCGCGGTGCGCGCGCTGCACGTCCCGATCAAGGACGACACCGCGGCGAAGAAGCTGGTGGCGGTGCTCCGCGCGCTCGGGCAGATCCCGTTCTACCCGCCGAACGTCGGCGGCTGGCCGTCCGGCCAGGCCTGGCTCTCGACCGCGGCGGCCGACGCCCGGATGCAGGCGGCGACCGCCTTCGCCCGGGCCGGCGAGCTGTCGACGGTCAGCGCGGCCGCGGTCGGCGAGCGGGTGGACGCCGCCGGGTACCTGCTCGGCGTCGGGTCGTGGAGCGCACGCAGCCGGGCCGTGCTGTCGGCCGAGACGGCCAGCCCGCAACGGCTGGTGGCGATCGCGCTCAACACACCTGAATATCTGACCAACTGAAGGGCTGTTCAGTGGACACGATCACCCGGCGGCGCTTCCTGATCGCCTCAGGGGTCACGGGCGGCGCCGCGCTCGCGGCCGGGTCGGCCGTCGTCACCTGGAGCCAGCTGCACGAGCGCGCGCAGGCCACGCCGCTGCCCGCGGGAGCGAAGATCCTCGTGATCGTGACGCTCTACGGCGGCAACGACGGGCTGAACACCGTGATCCCCTATGCCGATCCCCCGTACCACGACGCGCGCCCCGAGCTGGCGTACTCGCCGAGCGAGGTACTGCATCTGGACAGCCAGCTCGGGCTCAACCCGTCGATGAAGGGCTTGCTCAAGCTGTGGCAGACCAAACAACTGGCGATCGTCCGCGGTGTCGACTACCCGAACCCGGACTTCAGCCACTTCCGTTCGATGGACATCTGGCAGACCGCCTCGCCGGACGAGCCGGTCAGCACCGGGTGGATCGGCCGCTGGCTGGACGCGACCGGCGACGACCCGCTTCGTGCGGTGAACATCGGCTCGGTGCTGCCGCCGCTCGCGGTCGGGACCAAGTGCACCGCGGCGGCGCTGCCGCTGGGCAAGGAGAAGCCGCTGGCCGCCGACTTGGCCCGTGCGCTCACCGGGCTCGGCAAGCCCGACCCGTCCGACCACCCGAGCGAGGCGATGGTCACCGCTTCCTACCGCGCCGAGCGGCAGGTCGACACGACGTTCGGCTCGGTGCTCGACTCCAGTGCGCCCGCGCCCGGCGAGGAACCTGAGGTGCCTGCGGCATCCGGGGGCGGGCAGTCCGGGCTCAAGGAGCAGCTCGACGTGGTCGCCCGCTGCGTCAAGGCCGGCGTGCCGAGCACCGTCTATGCGGTGAGCCTGGGCGGATTCGACACCCACGCCGACGAGAAGGAGACCCAGCAGACCCAGCTCGCGGTGTTCGACACGGCGGTCTCCGGCTTCCTGACCGAGGTGGCCGGCGATCCGCGGGGGCGCGGTGTCGTGCTCATGGCGTACTCGGAGTTCGGGCGGCGGGTGGCGGCGAACGCCTCGCAGGGCACCGACCACGGCTCGGCCGGGCCGGTGTTCCTCGCCGGCGTGCCGGTGCGCGGCGGGTACTACGGCGAAGAGCCCAGCCTCACCGACCTGGACAACGGCAACCTGAAGGCCAACGTCGACTTCCGCGCCGTGTACGGCGAGTTGCTGCACCGCGTGCTCGGCGCCGACCCGGCGCGGGTGCTCGGCTCCGCCCGCCCTGAGCTGGGGTTCCTGCACACCTGACCCGTCGAGCCGTCAGCGGTGGATGGTGAAGTCCTCGATCACCGGGTTGGCGAGCAGCGTGTCGGCGAGCTTGGTGACGATGTCGTCGTCCACGTCGTCGTCGACGTCGAGCTCGAAGTGCTTGCCCTGACGAACCGCGTTGACACCTTCGATGCCCAGCCGGCGCAGCGCACCGAGGATTGCCTGCCCCTGCGGGTCGAGGATCTCGGGCTTGGGCACGACATCGACGATCACGCGGGCCACGGGCAACTCCTCCGACTCGTCCGACGATCGACGAAGACCGGCGCTTAGCGTAGCTGGCGCCGGTACGACGCTAGGGTGTCGCTCATGCCCGTCCTGGTGCTGATGGGGGTGGCCGGCAGCGGCAAGTCGACGGTGGCCGGCGTGCTCGCCGGCAACCTCGGCTGGGACCTCGCCGAGGGCGACGACATGCACCCGGCGCAGAACGTGGCCAAGATGGCCGCCGGGCATCCGCTCGACGACGAGGACCGCTGGCCGTGGCTGGCGAGGGTGGCTGCCTGGATCCGCGAGCACACCGAGGTCGGCCGTCCGGGCATCGTCACCTGTTCTGCGCTCAAGCGAAGCTATCGAGACGTGCTGCGCGGCGACGGCGTGGTGTTCGTCTACCTGGCCGGCAGCCACGGCCTCATCGCCCACCGGATCGCCGCGCGGCACGGCCACTACATGCCCGCCGCGCTGCTGCAGTCGCAGCTGGACACCCTCGAGCCGCCGGCGCCGGACGAGAACGCGATCACCGTCGAGGTGGCCGGCTCGCCGCAGGAGCTGGCCGACGAGATCATGGCTCGGTTGAGCTTGAAAGCGGCCCCATCCGGATAGCGTGGCAAACAGCGCCCTCGCACGAACCTCGCCCAGGAGGTCGGCATGCATCCGTCCGCTATCGCTTTGGCAAGTTCGAGCTGGACCACCCATGACACCCGGCTGATCGTCGTCACCGCGATCGGCATCGGCATCATCGTCGCGCTGATCGTCTTCGCGAAGATGCATCCCTTCCTGGCGCTGATGCTCGGCTCGGCGTTCGTCGGGTTCGCGGCCGGCGTCCCATCCGCGAAGATCATCTCGAACTTCGAGACTGGGGTCGGGGCCACCCTGCAGGAAGTGGGGCTGCTGATCGCGCTCGGCGCCATGCTCGGCAAGCTCATGGCCGACTCGGGCGGGGCCGACCAGGTCATCGACACCTTGCTGTCGAAGTCCTCCAAGGCCATGGTGCCGTGGGCGATGACGCTCGTCGCGGTGATCATCGGATTGCCGATGTTCTTCGAGATCGGGCTGGTGCTCCTGCTGCCGGTGATCGTGCTCGTCACGCAGCGCTCCGGGCTGCGGCTGATGCGCGTGGCGATCCCGGCACTCGCCGGGCTGTCGGTGTTGCACGGCCTGGTCCCGCCACACCCCGGCCCGCTGATCGCGATCGCCGCGCTGCACGCGTCGCTGGGGACGACGCTCGCGTTCGGCATCCTCGTCGCCATCCCGACCGTGGTCATCTGCGGGCCGCTGTTCTCGCTGCTCGTCGCCCGCTGGGTGCCCGTCGGGGCGCCGAAAGTCGCCGGCGGTATCGACACCACCGCGCCGCACGAGCCAGCACCGCGCGGCTCGACCGGCGGCACGCGACGCAGGCCGAGCCAGCCCGGCGACGGCGGCACGGCCACGGCCGTAGCCGAGCGGACCAGCCCGTCACAGCAGGAGGTCGCCGAGCGGACCAGCCCGCCGCGGGAAGGCGTGACTCGCCAGCCCTCGTTCCTGGTCACCGTGCTGACGATCATCTGCCCGGTCGTGCTCATGCTGGGCAAGGCCGTCGCCGACATCGTCTGGGACACCAAGCCGTATCCGACGGGGCGCAGCGTGCTCGACTTCATCGGCGAACCACTCGTCGCGATGACCATCGCGGTCCTGCTCGCGATGGTCACGTTCGGCTACGCGGTGGGCTTCCCCAGCTCGAACATCGCGTCGCGGATCGGTGCGAGCGTCGGGCCGGTCGCCGCCGTGATCCTGATCGTCGGCGCGGGCGGTGGCTTCAAACAGACCTTGATCGGCGCGGGTGTCGGTGATGCGGTGTCGAAGTTCGCCAACGGCTCGCACATGTCGGTGCTCCTGCTCGGCTGGCTGGTCGCGGTGGCGCTGCGGCTTGCCACCGGCTCGGCCACAGTCGCGACGATCACCGCGGCCGGCATCGTCGCGCCGCTCGCCGGCGGCCTCAGCTCGTCGCACGTCGCGCTGCTGGCGCTGGCGATCGGCGCCGGGTCGCTATTCCTGTCCCACGTCAACGACGCCGGATTCTGGCTGGTGAAGGAGCTCTTCGGGCTGACCGTCGGGCAGACGTTCAAGAGCTGGTCGATGATGGAGACCGCCGTGTCTTGCGTGGGATTCGGCTTCGTAATGCTGCTGTCGACGTTCGTCTAGCGCTCGCCGAGCCAGTCGCTGAAGCGCAGGCCGGTGAGCCGCTCGTACACCTCGACGTAGCGACTCTTGGTCGCCGCGACCACGTCGTCCGGAAGCGGCGGCGGGGGCTGGTCGCTCGCCCGGTCCCATCCGGACGTGGGGGAGGTGAGCCAGTCGCGCAGGTACTGCTTGTCGTAGCTGGGCTGCGGGCGACCGGGCCGCCACTGGTCGGCCGGCCAGAACCGTGACGAGTCGGGAGTCAGCACCTCGTCGCCGAGCACGAGCCGGCCGCCGGTGTCGCATCCGAACTCGAACTTGGTGTCGGCGAGCAGGATGCCGCAGGCGGCGGCGATCTCGCGCGCCCGTGCGTAGATGTCCAAGGTGAGCCGGCGCAGCTCGGTGGCGGTCTGCTCGCCGTGCGCCGCGACGAGTGCCTGGTAGCTCACGTTCTGGTCGTGCTCGCCGAGGGGCGCCTTGGTGGCCGGCGTGAAGATCGGCTCGGGCAGCTCGGACCCGTCGGTGAGGCCGGGTGGAAGCTCGATGCCGCAGACGGTGTGGGTCGCCCGGTACTCGGCGAGCCCCGAGCCGGTGAGGTAGCCGCGTGCCACGGCCTCGACCGGCACTATCTGCAGTGGCTGGCAAAGCATGGCTCGCCCGCGCCAATCAGGCGGGATCACCGGATCGTCGACGCTGAGCAGATGGTTCGGCACGACGTCGGCCAGCTGCTCGAACCACCACGTCGACATGGCGGTGAGGATCCGTCCCTTGTCCGGGATCGGCGTGACCAGGACATGGTCGAACGCCGAGATCCGGTCGCTCGCGACCATCAGCAACCGCCCGTCGGCGGTTCGGTACAGCTCGCGCACCTTGCCGGAGTGGATGTGGGTGAGCCCGTCGAGCGCCGTCACCCCCCCGATCCTGCCATCCGCTCGCCCTCCCTCTTCGTCGTGATCATGTTGTTCGTGCAGGAATTCTGCACATAGAACATGATCACGACGAAGGTGGGGTGTGGATAACGAGCCGCGTCATCCACAAAGTGGCCCGCTTGATACTCGAGCCGGCATCTAACGCGTTCACTTCCGGTATGCGCGAGGAGCTGAACCTCCCGTTCTGGCTGGACGACACTGTCCCGCTGCCCCGGGCGTGCCGGACTCTGCCGCGTGTGATCACAAGGGCCGAGGCTGCGCAGGCCGGCATCGGGGCGTCCACCGCCGCGTACCGGTGCCGGTCTGGGCAATGGCAACGGATGGCGCCCGGCGTCTACCTGACGGCTCCGCCGGTCACCCGGCAGGACCGCGTGTGGGCGGCCGCCCACCACGGCGGCCCGAGAGCCGTGGTGTCCGGGGCGGCGGCGTTGGCCGAATACGGCTTCCGGATCCGGCCGGTTGCGAGGGAACTGACGCTCGTACCGGTCGAATCCGGCGTCCGGGCCTGGGGAAGCATCATCGTGCGTCCCACCGGGCGGCTGCCGGAGGCCGCCGTGCGGCCCGGGCCGCCTCTGGCACCGGTGGCGCGAGCGGTCGCCGACCATGTGCTCACCCTGCGGCGGCTCTCGGACGTGCACGCCGTACTCGGAGCGGCCATCCAACAAGGCGTGTGCACCGTGGCAGAGCTGGCCGTCGAACTGGAGGCGGGGCCACAACGGGGCAGCCGGCCGTTTCGCGAGGCGCTGCAAGACGTCGGGTACAACGCGCACTCCGCGCCCGAGGCGCGCGCCGGCCGATGGCTGCGCGCTGCCGGCGTGCGCGGATTCGAGCAGAACGGCCGGATCACCGTAGGTCGACGTGTCTACGTCGGCGACTTCGTGTGGCGAACGCGGCGAGCCGTTCTGGAACTGGACAGCGTCGAGTTCCATTTCCGGGTCGAGGACCAGGAGGCGACGCTGCTGCGCGACCAGGCATTGCAGCTTGCCGGCTGGACGGTGCTGCACGTCAAGCCGAGCCAGCTTCGGGACGGGGCAGCATTCACCGAGCTGGTGCGGGCCTGGCTCGACGCACTGGGCTCCCGATCGGCATGACCCGCCCCGTCCGACCGCACTCGTGATCATCGGAAAGGTGCAGAAATCCTGCACGAACAACATGATCACGCCGACGTTGTGGGAGGGCTAGAGGATGGGGTCGGGCTGGTAGGAGGCGGCGGTGGGCTCGGTGACAAGGACGTCGGCGACCGCCCGGGTCACGGCCGCGGTCTGGGCGCGGGCCGCACCGGTGAACTCGAGCGGCGAGCCGAGCAGCCCGGCGAGGTCAGCCGGCGACAGGCCCAGCCGAGGGTCCTCGGCCAGCCGGGCGAGCAGGTCGTTGCCCTCGGCGCCGGTCTCGCGCATGTGCAGCGCGACGGCGACGGCGTGCTCACGGATGACCTCGTGCGCGGTCTCCCGCCCCACGCCGGCCCGGACCGCGGCGGTGAGCACCCGGGTCGTGGCGAGGAAGGGCAGGTAGCGGTCCAGCTCGCGGGCGATCACGGCCGGGTACGCGCCAAAGTCGTCCAGCACGGTCAGCGTCGTCTCGAGCAGCCCGTCCAGCGCGAAGAACGCACCCGGCAGCGCCACCCGTCGGACCACCGAGCAGGAGACGTCGCCCTCGTTCCACTGCCCACCGGCGAGCTCGGCCACCATCGAGGCAAAACCGCGCAGCACGACCGCGAAGCCGTTGATCCGCTCGGCCGAGCGGGTGTTCATCTTGTGTGGCATGGCCGACGAGCCGACCTGGCCCGGCCGGAAGCCCTCGGTGGCCAGCTCGTGCCCGGCCATCAGCCGCAACGTGATGGCGAACGACGACGGCGCGGCGGCGAGCTGCACCAGGCAGGAGAGCACGTCGTGGTCCAGCGACCGCGGGTAGACCTGGCCGACGGACGCCAGCACGTGCTCGAAGCCGAGGTGCGCCGCCACCCGGGACTCCAGCGACGCCAGCGCCTCGGGGGAGGCGAGCAGGTCGAGCATGTCCTGCGACGTGCCCACCGGGCCCTTGATGCCGCGCAGCGGGTAGCGGGCGATCAGCTCGTCCAGTCGGGCGAGGGCGACCAGCAGCTCGTCGGCCCAGGACGCGAAGCGCTTGCCGAGGGTCGTGGCTTGCGCGGCGACGTTGTGCGAGCGGCCGGCCATGACCAGCGTGTCGTACTCGGCGGCGCGGCGGGCCAGCCGGGCGAGCACGGCCAGCACCTTGGTCCGGGTCAGGGTCAGCGCAGAGCGCACCTGCAGTTGCTCGACGTTCTCGGTGAGGTCGCGGCTGGTCATTCCCCGGTGGATCTGCTCGTAGCCGGCGAGGGCCGCGAACTCCTCGATGCGCGCCTTGACGTCGTGGCGGGTGACCCGCTCCCGGGCGGCGATGGACGACATGTCGACGGTGTCGAGTGCCTTCTCGTACGCCTCGATCGCGCCCTCAGGGACGTCCACGCCGAGATCGCGCTGCGCCCGGAGCACCGCCAGCCAGAGCCGCCGCTCCAGGATGATCTTCTGCTCGGGCGAGAAGATCGTCGCCATCGCGGCGGACGCGTAGCGCCCGGCCAGAACGTCGGGGATCAGCGGCTTGGGGTCCGGCACGCCGCTGATTCTCCCAGGGCGCTCAGTTCGGCAGCGGCAACGTCGTCAGCCAGCGTTCGGTGGCCTGCACCGGCAGCGCACCGCCGTGCGGCCCCGGCATCAGGTCCGCGGTGAGCCGCCAGCCGTCGCGGTCGACGGTGATCGTCACCGTGGCGGGGCCGCCGATCCAGTCGGGATCGGTGACGACATGCGCGCCGTGCGCGTCCTGCCCGGCCGGCGCCAGCCGGCGCTCGAACAGTGACACGTCCGAGCCATGATCGGCCAGCAGCACGGTGAGCTGCTGGCTGTAGACCAGCCCGGTGCGCGCGTCGAACCAGGAGCCGGTGGATCCCGGATGGCCGGCTGGGAAGGCCGATCGGGCCGAGATCAGCAGCTCGCACGGGAACGGCTCGCCGCTGACGACACAGTCCACGCCGACCGGGCAGAATCCACCCGGCGCGTACACGTAGACCTCCTCCGGACCGTCCAGCCCGACCACGGTCATCTGCGCCGGCTGGCCGACGTCCGGCGTGACAAACAGGGTGGCGCTCGGGCTCGGCCCGGGCGCGGCGGACGGGTGCGGGTGATGCCGGTTGGCGAGCAGCATGCCACAGACAGCCAGCGCCGCCGCCCCGGCGGCCAGCCACCGCAGCGCCGGTCGTCGGAGCGGTCCAGGCAGCGGGCGGGCCGGCCCGCGGATCTCCTCCTCGTCGCCGGCGTCGGCGGGCGCGCCGCCCGCGTCGACCGGTGTGACGTCGAAGTCGCGGGGCTCGCTCACCGCTCAGCATTCGATGACGTTGACGGCGAGGCCGCCGCGGGCGGTCTCCTTGTACTTCACCTTCATGTCGGCGCCGGTCTCACGCATCGTCTTGATTACCTTGTCGAGGGAGACGATGTGCTGGCCGTCGCCGTGCAGTGCCAGACGAGCGGCGTTGATCGCCTTCACCGCCGCCATCGCGTTGCGTTCGATGCACGGCACCTGCACCAGGCCGCCCACCGGGTCGCAGGTGAGCCCGAGGTTGTGCTCCATGCCGACCTCCGCGGCGTTCTCGACCTGCGCCGGGGTGCCGCCGAGAACCTCGGCGAGGGCGCCCGCGGCCATGGAGCAGGCCGAGCCGACCTCGCCCTGGCAGCCCACTTCGGCGCCGGAGATCGACGCCTGCTCCTTGTACAGCACGCCGATGGCGCCGGCGGCGAGCAGGAAGGCGACCACCCCGTCGTCCGACGCGCCCGGGACGAAGCGGGTGTAGTAGTGCAACACCGCCGGCAGAATCCCGGCGGCGCCGTTGGTGGGCGCGGTGACCACCCGCCCGCCGGCCGCGTTCTCCTCGTTCACCGCGAGCGCGAACAGGTTGACCCAGTCCATGATCTGCAGTGGGTCGGTCGCACCGAGCGACATCTTGTGGAGCGAGTGCGGAGTAGCCTCGTCGCACAGCCACTGGTAGAGCTCGGGCGCGCGGCGCGGCACCTTCAGCCCGCCGGGCAGCGTGCCCGCGGTGCTGCAGCCGGCGTGCACGCACTGCTGCATCACCTCCCAGATGGCGAGCAGCCCGGCCCGGACCTCGGCCTCCGGCCGCCAGGCCGTCTCGTTGGCCAGCATCACCCCGCTCACCGGCAGCCCGCTCGCGGCGCAGTGCGCCATCAGCTCGGCACCGGTCCGGAACGGGTAGGCCAGCACGGTGTCGTCGGACTTGATCCGGTCGGCGCCGGCGGCCTGTTCGTCGACCACGAACCCGCCGCCCACCGAGTAGTAGGTGCGCTCGCGCAGCAAGTCGCCGGACGCGGCGAAGGCGAAGAACTTCATTCCGTTCGGATGGAACGGCAGCGACGCGCGCCGGTGCAGCACGAGGTCCTCGTCGGCGAGGGCGACCTCGTGCCTCCCGAGCAGCGCCAGCCGGCCGGACTCACGCCAGGCCACCACCCGGGCCGGGATGGACGCGGTGTCCACACTCTCCGGCGCTTCGCCCTGCAAGCCCAGGATCACGGCCCGGTCGCTGCCGTGCCCGTGCCCGGTGGCGCCCAGCGAGCCGAAGAGCTCGGCCCGGACCCGCTCCACCCGGTCGAGCAGCCCGTCGTCGGCGAGTCCGGTCGCGAACGTCCGCGCTGCCCGCATCGGCCCGACGGTGTGCGACGACGACGGGCCGATGCCGATGGAGAACAGGTCGAAGACGCTGATGGCCACCCGGCCATCATGCGCTCAAGGCCATCATGCGCCGGTGCTCACACCGCGGTGAGCGTCACCTCGATGTTGTTGCGGGTGGCCTTCGAGTACGGGCAGAACTGGTGCGCCATCTCGAGCAGCTCCCTGGCCTTCGCTTCGTCGACACCCGGGATGCTCACCTCCAGCTCGACGGCCAGGCCGAACCCGCCGTCCTCGGTGGAGCCGAACGAGACGTTCGCGGTCACCGTCGAGTCGGACGTGTCGACGCCCTGCGCCTTCGCCCGGTTGGCCAGCGCCCCCTGGAAGCAGGCGGCATAGCCGGCGGCGAAAAGCGTCTCCGGGTTGACGGCCGGCTCCGGGGTAGTGCCGGGCTGGGCCAGGTCGAAGTCGACCAGGCCGTCGGCGCTCCGGACGTGCCCGGCACGCGCGCCCTTCGCGGTGGCAGATGTGGTGTAGACGACTTTGGTCAGCTGGTCGGGCATGGTGCTCCTCCGGTCGGGGACGGTTGGCAACACCGTTGACGGTATGCGCCCGCGAGCCGGCAGGCCACGGCCCCCCTACCGTGACGGACATGACGGCGATCCGCCGCACACCGCAGCATGCCGCCACGGTTGTGGCGGTGCGTGAGCTGGCGCCGCGCATGCGCCGGCTCACCCTGCAGGTACCGACACTCGACGAGCCCCGCCCGGCACAGGATGTCGAGCTGATCCTCGGCGACGGCAGCGGCCGACGGGCGAAGCGCCGCTACACGGTGCGCCACTATCGCGGATCGGACCGCGAGATCGATATCGACGCGCTGCTGCACGGCCACGACGGACCGGGCGCGCGGTGGGCGGCGAGCGCGGCCCCCGGCGACCGGGTCGAGTTCTTCGGTCCACGCGGCAGGCTCGAGCTCACCGACGCGTCCTGGCATCTGTTCGTCGGCGACGAAGCGGCGCTGCCGGCAATCGCCGCGCTCGCCGCGCGGGTCGCCGAGCCGGCGTACGCGCTGATCGAGGTCGGCGACCCGGCCGACGAGCTACCCGCTGAGCTGCCGCCTCATGCGCGGGTGCGCTGGCTGCACCGCGGCGACACGCCGCCCGGCGCACCGCATCTGCTCGCGGCGGCGATCGACGCGTTCGCGCCGCCGCCCGGCGACGGGCACGGCTACCTGCTCGGCGAAAGTCGCGCGGTAGCCGCGTTGCGCCCGCGGCTGGCCGACCTCGGGATCAGCGGCGAACGGCTCTACGCCAAGGGCTACTGGAACCTGCCCCGTCCGGTTCGGCGATGACTCCGCGCACGACCGTGCCGGCTGCACCGAGCATCGCGGCGTCGGCGCCCAGCTCCGACACGCGCACCTGCACCGGCGCGCCGCTGATCACCCGGCGGGTCAGCTCGGCCGACACCGGTTCGACGAGCCGCTCGCCGACCCGGGCGTAGAAGCCGCCCAGGACCACCGCCGGCACGTCCAGCAGGTTGACGGCGCCGGCGAGCGCCAATCCCAGCGCCCGGCCGGCCCGGGTCAACGCCGCCGTGGCCCGCCGCTCGCCCCGGGCCAACCGGGCCAGAAGGTCGTCTTCGCTCACTGCGCGGGCCGCACGCAGCAGGGCCGTCTGACCGGCGAGCTGTTCCAGGCAGCCCCGGCTGCCGCAGCCGCAGCGCGGCCCGCGCGGGTCGACGCTCAGGTGGCCCAGCTCGCCGGCGAAACCGCGCACGCCGCGAAACAGCGTGCCGCCCAGCACGATGGCGCCGCCGACCCCGATCTCGCCGGAGACGTGCACGAAGTCGGCCGGCGCGCCGCCGTACCAATGCTCGGCGAGCGCAGCCAGGTTCGCCTCGTTGTCGACCGCTCGTAGCGGCACCTCCAGCAGCCCGGCCAGCAGATCGCCGGCCGGGACATCCCGCCATCGCGGCAGGTTGGGTGCGCGGCGCAACACTCCCGCCTCGTCGAGCAAGCCCGGCAGCGCCAGAGCCGCGCCCGCGACGGGGACGTTCGAAGCTCCGATCGCCGCCGCGGCCAGCCGGGCCGCACGGCGCACGCCGTCCCGCGGCGTGCTGACCGCGACCTGCTCGACCCGGCGCGCACGCACGGCCCCGGTGAGGTCGACCACGCAGGCCGAGACGTAGTCGATGTTCACCTCGACGCCGAGGCCGCCCGGACCATCCGGGTTGAGCCGCAGCGGGCTGCCGGGACGGCCGCGGGCGACCCGGTCGGGCTCGAGCTCGACGAGCAGCCCGTTGTCGAGCAGGTCGTCGACGAGGACCGAGACGGTCGCCCGGGTCAGCCCGGTGGCGTGCGCGATCTTCGCGCGGGTCGTCCCGGCCTCGGCGGCGACCCGGTCCAGCACGAGAGCGCGGTTGTGGGCACGGACCGTCCGCGAGCCGGCTCCGGTGCGACTTTGCCCCGCTGTGACACGTAAACGGGGCTCCGCAACGTGTCGGAGCGGGGCAAAGTCGCCGGTGGTCACCGGTCGCGGACCGCGGCGTACTGCTCGCGGACGGCCGGCACCGGATCGGCGTCGAACCGCTCGACGCCGGCCGGTGTCCATTCCGGCAGCGTGCCGGTGAGCGTCCACGCCGCTTGACGGGCCGCACCGTCCGCCACGTACTCGCCGGGGGCGGGGACGGCGACCGGTCGGCCCAGCACCGCTGGTGCGATCCGCCGCACCGCCTCCGACCGCGCGCCGCCGCCGACCAGGATCAGTCGCCGCACATCGATGTCCTGCGCGATCAGGGCGTCCAGGCCGTCGGCGAGCCCACAGAGCATCCCTTCGACGGCCGCGCGGGCCAGGTCGGCGGGCGTCGAGTTCGCGAGCCGCAGCCCGCGCAGCGCACCGGTAGCGTCCGGGCGGTTCGGCGTCCGCTCGCCTTCCAGGTAGGGCACGAGCACCAGCCCGCCCGCGCCGGGCGGCGCCGACAGGGCAAGTCGCGACAGCTCGTCGTGGCCCACCCGGAGCAGTGCCGCCGCCGCGTCGAGCACGCGGGACGCGTTCAGCGTGCAGACGAGCGGCAGGAAGTCGCCGCTGGCCGAGGCGAACCCGGCTACCGCTCCGGACGGGTCGGCGGCCGGCGGGTGGGCACTCACCGCGCACACCACCCCGGACGTGCCGATGGAGACCACCACGTCGCCGGCCGCCGCGCCGACTCCGAGCGCCGCCGCGGCGTTGTCGCCCGCGCCGGGGCCGAGCAGCGGCCCGCCGTCGGGCCCCCCGCGGTCGGTTGCCGCGTGACCCGCCGGCTCGGCCGGGCCGAGTACGCGCGGCACCGCGGCGTCGCGCCCGAACGCGAGGCGCAGCAGGTCGGGTCGGTACGAACCCGCGGCCGCCGACCAGTAACCGGTGCCGCTGGCGTCGCTGCGGTCGGTGCTGAGCTCGGCGATGTCGGCGCAACTTGCGCCTGCGTCGCGCAGTCGAGCAGTGAGCCAGTCGTGTGGGAGGCAGACGGCGGCGGTTCGAGCCGCGTTGGCCGGCTCGTGCTCGGCCAGCCAGCGCAGCTTCGTCGCGGTGATCGACGCGACCGGTACGACGCCGACCGCCTCAGCCCACGCCGCCGGGCCGCCGAGCTCGTCGACCAGGTCGATGGCCGCTCCCGCGGAGCGGGTGTCGTTCCACAGCAGCGCGTCGCGGACGACCGTGCCCGACTCTTCCAGGCAGACCATGCCGTGTTGCTGGCCACCGACGGCGACCGCGGCCACGTCGGCGAGTCCGCCCGCCTCGGCGATCGCCGCCTGCAGCGCGTCCCACCAGGCGGCCGGGTCGACGGAGGTGCCATCGGGATGTCGAGCTCGGCCGATGCGGACAAGCGCGCCCGACTCGGCGTCCCGGATGACGACCTTGCACGACTGGGTGGAGGAATCCACCCCCGCGACCAGCGTCACCCGCGGGCGCCGAGCAGGTGCTCCAGGGCCAGCTGGTTGAGGTGGACGACGCCGTAGCCCTGCGCGCCCGCCGCGTCGGCGTCGAACTCTTCGTATGCGGCGCGGTCGGCGAGCAGCTCGGCGTACGACTCCTCCGGCCCCAGTGTCGGAGTCGCCAGCTCGGCGACGCGGGTGGCGGCGAGGGCTTCGGCGACCTCGGGGTCGGCGCGAAACGCCTGCGCCCGTTCGCGCAGCAGCAGGTAGGTCGACATGTTGGCCGCTGCCGACGCCCACACCCCGTCGATGTTCTCCGTCCGCAGCGGCTTGTAGTCGAAGTGCCGTGGCCCGTCGTAGGCCGGCGCGCCGTCGAGGAAGCCGTTCTCCAGCAGGTCGACCAGGAAAAACGCGTTGAGCAGGTCACCGTGGCCGAAGACCAGATCCTGGTCGTACTTGATCGAGCGCTGGCCGTTCAGGTCGATGTGGAAGAGCTTTCCCGCCCAGAGCGCCTGCCCGATCCCGTGCGCGAAGTTCAACCCGGCCATCTGCTCGTGGCCGACCTCGGGGTTCACGCCGACGAGGTCGCCGTGCTCCAGCTCAGCAATGAACGCCAACGCGTGACCGACCGTCGGCAGCAGGATGTCGCCGCGCGGCTCGTTCGGCTTGGGCTCGATCGCGAAACGGATGCCGTAGCGCTTGTCCGTGACGTAGGAGGCCAGCGTGTCGATCGCCTCCCGGTAGCGGTCGAGCGCGGCGCGGATGTCCTTGGCGGCGTCGGACTCGGCACCCTCGCGGCCGCCCCAGAACACGTAGGTCCGCGCGCCGAGCTCGGCGGCCAGGTCGAGGTTGCGCATCACCTTGCGCAGCGCGAAGCGGCGCACCGACCGGTCGTTGCTGGTGAAGCCGCCGTCCTTGAACACCGGATGGGTGAACAGGTTCGTCGTCATCATCGGCACGACGAGCCCGGTGTCGGCGAGCGCACCCTTGAAGCGTTCGATGTGCTTCTCACGCTCGGAGTCCGTCGACCCGAACGGGATCAGGTCGTCGTCGTGGAACGTCACGCCGTACGCGCCGAGCTCGGCCAGGCGGTGCACCGACTCCACCGGGTCGAGTGGCGGGCGGGTCGCGTCGCCGAACGGGTCGCGCGCCGGCCAACCGACGGTCCAGAGTCCGAAGCTGAATCTGTCTTCCCGAGTCGGCTCTACCATGATCGCCCACCTTTTGTTTAGACGCTGAACTTAAGACTTGGACGCTACCACCCGCGCCGCATGATCGGCAGACTCGGCCGGTATGGACGCGCGACAGGTGCAGGGTTTGATGCCGTTCGCGGGGGCGGTCGGCGTCGAGTTCGTGACCGCGGAGGCCGGCGAGGTCGTGGGACGCCTCAACTGGGCGCCGGAGCGCACCACCGCCGGCGGCGTGCTGCACGGCGGCGCGCTGATGACCCTCGCCGACAGCGTCGGCGGGGCGTGTGCGTTCCTGAACCTGCCGGCAGGCGCGGGCACCTCGACGATCAGTTCCAGCACGGTGTTCCTCGGCGCCGTCCGCGAGGGGACGGTGGTGGCGACGTCGCGGCCGCTGCACGTGGGACGCAGCACGATCGCCGTGCAGACCGAATTGCGCGACGGCGATGGCCGGCTGGTCGCCGTCGTCACCCAGACCCAGGCCGTGCTGGGACGGTAGTGCCGCCACACGGGGCTAAGAGCTCGCCGGCGCGGTCGCGACAGCGAGCACCGCCGCCGCCATCTGTGCCTCGCCGGTTGCGTTGAGGTGGAACGGCGCGGCGAGGCTCGTCGGCAACAGCGGCTCGACCCACCGCGTGCCGGTCGGCGTGCACATATCGTGCCCGATCGACGCGGTATAGACGTCGACGAACCGCGCGCCGGCCGCAGTGGCCTGCTCGGCCAGCATGGCGTTGAGCCGCACCTCCACACCGTTGAGGTAGCTGGCATCGCCGTTCGTGAACGGCACGTCCGGCCAGCAGCCTCCGCTTACTGGGAGCAGGTCCGGATAGCCGACGACAAGCAGGCGTGCCTGGGGCGCCCGCTGACGGAGGGCCGCCAGCACCGCGCCGATCTTGGGCGCGGTGGCCGCGACGCGCGCGGCGAGCTGGTCGACGCCGTTCGAGTCGTAGTGGTCCTTGCACGGCGTGCCCACCGGCACCAGCGAGGCACAGTGCTCGAGGATCGAGTCGAACCCGATGTCGTTGCCGCCCAGCGTGAGCGTGACGAGCGTCGTCGACGCGCTGACCGCGTCGGCCTGCGGCGGGTTCTGCCCGCCAGGGACAGACTCGGCGGCGAGCGCGTCCGCGGTCGTGGCGCCGGTGCAGCTGACGTCGGTGAACGTCGCGGCGTGCAGGCTGCCCTGCACGACGTGCGGGTAGTCCTCGGCCGAGCGCAGACAGCCCCGCGGTGAGCCGATCGGCGCGCCGGTCAGCATGCCGGCCGCGTAGGAATCGCCGAGCGCGGCGTAGCTCCCGCGGGGCGCGCTGTGACCGGAGCACGCTGCGAGCACCACCAGCAGCACGCCGACGAGCACGATCGCCCCGCCGCGACGCAGCATCCGGCACACCGCGACCACCTCAACTTCCAGGATGCCGCGCGATCGCGATCGGTCGGGTCGCCGTCGCGTGCAGCACGGGCCGGTACCCCGCGGAAAGCGTTGCGACGGTGCCCCGCGGCGTGATCACTGACAGCTGTACAGCGGCGGGCAGCGGGCGGCGCTGCCGATAGCCGCCCGGTGTCCACTCCAGCAGCTCGCCGTCGGCGACCAACCAGGCGCGTCCGTCGACCTCGACCATTGTGCCGGGCGGCAGCCGGTGGGGTGGGGCGCGGTACATGCGGCGCAGACCCGGTCCGATCAGCCGGTCGGCGTGCAGCTGTGCGTCGATCGCCGCAGCGCGCACCGCGCCGCCGGGATGGGCCGCGGCCCAGGCCTGCTTGAATGCCCGCAGCTCGCGAGCACGACACTCCCCGCACGGGCGGTGGCCGGCCGCCAGCGCGGTGGCCTCGTCGAGGAAGAAGAGCTCGGTCAGCCGGTCCGGCCGCCACAGCTGCCGCCGCCGTTCCTTGAACTCGAGCAGGCAGATCAGCCAGGCGCGGGTGGCGAAGTACCGGGCGAGGCTGCCGTGCCGATCCAGCAGCCGCCCCCGGTTGCCCCAGAACATGCCGCGATCGGCGACCGCGACGAGCTCGCCGAACGGGGTGACACGGTTCTGCCTGGGCACGCCGCCAGCATGGCCGACCCCACCGACAATTTCGCGAGCTCAACCCGGGCAGGCGGGCGAGAGCTCCAGCCGGATGACCGCACCGTCGGCGACGGCGTAGCCCGCGCCGGCTCGCGAGGCCACCGGCCCGCTCACGTTCGACCAGTCGGCGCGGACCTCGCCGGTCGCCGCGTCCACGCAGGAGAGTCCCTCGCTGCCCCCGTCGCGCACCCAGACCACCGATCCGCCCGCCCACACCTGCGCGCCCGGACCGACCTGCGGGTCGACCGGGCTCACCGCGAACGGCTGCAGCGTCGTCGGATCCAGGTGCAGCACGTGCGGGCCGTCGCCGTAGCCGGTCAGCCAGATCTGGTTCGCCGACACCGCGATCGACGTCTTGCCGAGCAGGAGTGAGCCGGGCAGCACCGTCACCCGCCCGGCGCGAACCTGCAGCATGCGGGTCGGCCAGCCCGACGAGGTCGCGATCAGCCGCTGCCGGAGCGGGTCGGCCGCGATCGCGATCGTCGCTCCGGCGTAGGCCGGCACGCGGGCGGCCGCGACATCGTCCGGTCCGAGGACGTAGATGCCCGCCGACGTCGCGAGCCACAGCCGGCCGCCGAAGAGCGCTCCGTCCGAGACCTGGGCCGGGACGCGGATCACCCGGCTGACCGTCACACCTGGCTCCCCGGAGGTGATCTGCACCGTGCTCGTGGCAGCCGAGGCGACCAGCCAGCTGCGCTGCGCGGGCTCGTCGACGAACAGACGCTGCGCGATGCTCGCCCCGGCGGGGACGGTGTCGTTGCCGAGCAGCGAACCGCCGTCGACCCGGCTGACGACGCCGTCGGCCTGCAGCACGTAGAGCCCGTGCTCCCCGAGCACCAAGTCGACGGCCGGCGCCGGCGTCAGCAGCCCGATCGGCTGGCCGCCGGCTCCGGGCACGGCCGATGACACGGACGGCACCCGGGATGCGACTGGGCGGCTGCTCGGCGCCGCGACCGGATATCCGCCGCCCCGCGTGAGCAGGACGCCCACCAGCGCCCCGACGGCGGCGAGTACTGCGCCCGCCAGCAGCCAGCGCGAACGCGGGCCCCGCCGGCCGGGGCGGCGGAACTCGACGACCTCGTCCGGCCCGACCACGGGCACGTCGACGGGCGCCACTACCGGCTCGTCCGGCGAGCTCACCGCTCGATTGTCGCCCTCGCGGATGAGAGCCCGGCGGCTCAGACCGCGCGCTGCATCTCGTCCAGAATGAAGACGGTCTGCGTCGCGACGATGTCAGGCATGGTCTGCAGCCGGTTCAGCACCAGGTCGCGCAGGCTCGCCGCATCGTGGGTGCGCACCAGCAGCACCAGGTCGTTCTCGCCCGAGACGAGCGCGCCGTGCCACACCTCGGGAATCTCCGAGATCCGCTGCCGCACTTCCTTCCAGGAATGCTGGCTGATCTTGAGGTAGACGTAGGCGGAAATGTCGAACCCGTACCGTTCGGGGTCGACGACGGCCGTATAGCCGGTGATCACCCCCTGGCGCTGCAGCCGCTCGACCCGGGCGTAGGCGCCGGCCCGGGAGATGTGCAGCTTCTCGGCGAGAGCCCGCATCGAGCTGCGACCGTCGGCGCGCAACGCCGCCACGATGCGCCGATCGGTGTCGTCCAGTCGGGGCGTGCTGGCCGTTTGTCCACTCGGTGGGCGTGAGTCGCCGGTCCACCCGGTCACATGGCTCAGTCTACGGCTCCCAGTAGCCGTGTGTCTCGAATCGGCCGGCGATTCTGGATCATTGGCTCTGCGCGTCCCACACTGGCAGCATGACCCTTGCCGAGCACCCACACCCCGACATCAGGGACCGCAATCTGCTGCCGACCCCGACGGCGCTGCGGCTGATCGAGCCGTCCGGCGCGCTCGCGGCCGACGCGACCCACCGCCTGCCCGAGGACGCGGTGCTGCTCGACCTCTACCGGCGCATGGTTGTCGGGCGCCGCTTCGACGCGCAGGCGACCACGCTCACCAAGCAGGGCCGGCTGGCCGTCTACCCGTCCAGCCGCGGGCAGGAGGCGTGCCAGGTCGGCGCGGTGGCGGCGCTCGGCCAGCAGGACTGGCTCTTCCCGACCTACCGCGACTCGATGGCGCTGGTGACCCACGGCGTAGACCCGGTCGAGACCCTCACCCTGCTGCGCGGTGACTGGCACCTCGGCTACGACCCGTACGCGGTTCGCGCCGGCGCGCAGTGCACCCCGCTCGCCACGAACACGCTGCACGCCGTGGGCTTTGCCCGCGCGGCACGGCTGCAAGGCCAGGACACGGTCGCCCTGGTGCTCCTCGGCGACGGCGCGACGAGTGAGGGCGACGCCCACGAGGCGCTCAACTTCGCCGCGGTGTGGCAGGCGCCGGTGGTCTTCCTGGTGCAGAACAACGGCTACGCGATCAGCGTGCCGATCGCCAAGCAGACGGCGGCACCGAGCCTGGCGCATAAGGGAGTCGGCTACGGCATCCAAGGGATGCTGATCGACGGCAACGACGCGGCGATGGTCTACGCGGCCGTCCACGACGCGGTCGAGGCGGCGCGCCGCGGCGAGGGGCCGACGCTGATCGAGGCGCTGACCTACCGGATCGAGGCGCATACCAACGCCGACGACGCCGGGCGCTACCGCAACGCCGAGGAGGTCGAGCACTGGCGCGCCCGCGACCCGATCGAGCGGCTGGAAAGGCACCTGAACAACCGCAAGCTGCTCTGCGAGGACGCGCGGGCGGACATCACGCAGGACGCCGAGGCGCTGGCCGCGGGGCTGCGCGAGCGGATGAACGCCGAGCCTGTGCTCGATCCGGCGGAGCTCTTCGCGCACGTGTACGCCGAGCCGACCGCGGCGCTTCTGGCCCAGGCGGAGCAGCTCGCCGAGGAGCTGGCCGGGCCATGACGGTAGCCACCGAATCCGTCACCATGGCCAAGGCGCTCAACCGGGCGCTCGCCGACGCGCTGGACGCCGACCCTGCCGTCTGTGTCTTCGGCGAGGACGTCGGCACGCTGGGCGGCGTCTTCCGGGTCACCGACGGGCTGGCCGCCCGCTTCGGCGAGCAGCGGGTGTTCGACACGCCGCTGGCCGAGGCCGGCATCGTCGGCACCGCGATCGGCATGGCGATGAACGGCCTGCGCCCGGTCGTCGAGATGCAGTTCGACGCGTTCGGCTACCCCGCGTTCGAGCAGATCACCAGCCACCTGGCCAAGATGCGCAACCGCACCCGCGGCAGGGTGGCCCTGCCGGTCGTCATCCGCATCCCGTACGGCGGCGGTATCGGCGGGGTTGAGCATCACAGCGACTCGTCCGAGGCGTACTTCGTGCACACGCCCGGCCTGCGCGTGGTCACTCCAGGCACGTCCGGCGACGCCTACCACCTGCTGCGCGCGGCCGTCGACTCACCCGATCCGGTGATCTTCCTGGAGCCGAAGCGGCGCTACCACACGAGCAGCGCGCCCGAGCCGGCGCTGCCGATCGAGCGGGCGCTCGTCCGCCGGCCGGGAGGCGACGTCACGCTCATCGCCTACGGGCCGATGGTGGCGACCGCCCTGGAGGCCGCCGACGCGGCGACCGACGAGGGCTGGGACGTCGAGGTGATCGACCTGCGTTCGCTGGCCCCGTTCGACGACGAGACGGTGGCCGCATCTGTCCGGCGCACCGGCCGGGCGGTGGTGGTGCACGAGGCGTCCGGGTTCGCCGGCTACGGGGCCGAAGTCGCGGCCCGGCTCAGCGAGCAGTGCTTCCACTACCTGCACGCGCCGATCGGGCGGGTTACCGGCTTGGACATCCCGTACCCGCCGCCGCTGCTGGAGGCGCATCACCTGCCGAACGTCGACCGGATCCTGGACGCGATCGAGCGGCTGCAGTGGGACGACACGGTGGTGCTTCCCGGTGGCTGAGTTCCGGCTTCCCGACCTCGGCGAGGGGCTCGTCTCGGCGGAGATCGTCAGGTGGCTGGTCGCCGAGGGGGAGACGATCGCCGTCGACCAGCCGATGGTCGAGGTCGAGACGGCCAAGGCGAGCGTCGAGATCCCCGCGCCGTTCGCCGGTGTGGTCACCACGCTGCACGGACGCCCCGGCCAGAGCGTCCAGGTCGGCGCACCGTTGATCACCGTCGACGTCGGGCCGGCGGCCTCCGCCGCGGAGTCCGGCCGCGTGCTGGTCGGCTACGGGACGTCGGCACAGACCTCGACTCGCCGCCACCGTCGTCGGCGAGTCGAGCCGGGCCACCCGCCGACGGGCGCAACGCCGACGGCGCCCGGTCGCACCGGGCGCCCGGTCATCTCGCCGCTGGTGCGCAAGCTCGCCCGCGACCATGGCGTCGACATCGCGACCGTGCCGGGCAGCGGCCCGATGGGCACGGTGCTGCGCCGCGACGTCGAGGCCGCCCTCCCGGATCGGGCAACTTCGTTGCGCGCTACGCGGCAGGACGTTGCACGATCGGGGCGGATCGTCCTCACGGGTGCTCGCCGGGCTGCCGCTGAGCGACTGGCGCGGTCGCGGCGGGAAATTCCGGAGGCGACCGTCTGGGTCGACGTCGACGCCACCGAGCTGGTCGCCGCGCGGGCGGCGCTCAACGCCGCCAGGCCGGACGAGCCGGTGAGCCTGCTCGGGCTGCTGGCCCGGTTCGCCGTGCTCGGCCTGCGCCGGTTCCCCGAGCTGAACGCCCGCGTCGAGGAGGACGCCATCACGCTGCTCGACGCCGTGCATCTGGGCTTCGCCGCGCAGACCGACCGCGGGCTCGTCGTCCCCGTCGTCCGCGACGCGCAGCGGCTCACCACGCGCGAGCTGGCCACCGCCATCGGGTCACACACCACGGCCGCGCGGGCCGGCACCATCGCCCCCGCCGCGCTGACCGGCGGCACGTTCACCGTGAACAACTACGGCGTGTTCGGGGTCGACGGCTCGGCGGCGATCATCAACCACCCAGAGGTCGCCATCCTGGGCATGGGCCGGATCATGGATCGCCCGTGGGTGCTCGACGGCGCGCTCACCGTTCGCAAGCTCAGCCAACTGACGCTGGCATTCGACCACCGAGCCTGCGACGGCGGCGTCGCAGGCGGCTTCCTGCGCTTCGTCGCCGACTGCGTCGAGTCGCCGATCACCGCCCTCGGTGATCTCTAGCCCGACCTCTAGAACCGAGATGTAGCGGCCGTCGCGGCGCACCCGTCGCGCCCGCCAGCTGGACGACCCGCCCGGGGGGAGGCGGTCGTCGTGCGGCGTTGCGCTCGTCGAGTGCGCCGCGGCGGCCTGCGGATCGGGCACCGGCAGCACTCATCCCGCCGCGTCGACGGACGCGGCACAGGATTACGCGCAGTGCCCATCCCTGCCGCGCTACGACTGCGGCCACAGCCGCAGCGCGGACAGCTCATGCCGGTGGCGGCGGCCCCGTCAGAGCCACCAGTCCAGCCACCAGTCGGTCCGTTTGTCCCTTCTGCCATGCGATGCCATGCTCTCCCCCTTCTCGCCAACGCCCGAGCCGCCGACTCAGCGAAGGCCGCCGATCCACGAGCTCGGTACTTGCCCTTAGGATCAAGCCGGAGGCAGCCCGATTTCAAATGCTGCGGCTGGCAGCAACCTGCCTGGCAGGAAATGCGGATCGGTGGTGACAGTGACCGACGGTGACGAGCTGACCGAGATCGACACGTCGCTCTACCGCTTCCTAGCAGTCAACCCCGGCGCGACCCTCGCCGACGCCGTCGCCGCACTCGACTGGCCGGCGGGTGAGGTGGAGAAGTCCGCGTCCGCGCTGGTCGACATGGGGCTGCTCGCGACCGACGGCGGCGACTGCCTGCGGGCGGTGAGCCCGATGCTTGCCGAGGTGACCCAACTCGGCGCCGAGGAGTTCGAACTGAGCGCCCGGCGAGCCGCCGTGGAGTCGCGCCGCAAGGTGATCCGGCAGGTGATCCCGCACTGGCTCGGCGTGCTGCACGACACCCCGCCGCACAGCACCGTCGACGTCGTCACGAGCCGGGTGGCGATGTCCAACGTCGTCATGCACTACGCGGAGCGGTGCCGGCAGGAGCTGCTGTCGGTCGCCCCCGGCCGTGGCCCGGGACGTATCGACCAGCGCACCCGGATGGCCAATCTGCACTCGTTGAACCGCGGCGTGCAGACCCGCGCGCTCTACCAGCACGCCGCGCTGCGGCACGGCACCACCCGGGCATACCTGCGCGAGCTGACCAGCCACGGCGCGAAGATCCGCGTCGCGCCGACGGTGCCCGGCCGGAGCCTGGTAGTCGACCGTGAGGTCGCGCTGCTGACCCTGCCCGGCCGGGAGCCCGGACAGGCGGCCGGCGTCGCCGTCGTGCGCGATCCAACCGTGATCGCCTGGGTCATCGCCACCTTCGAGCAGCTGTGGTCGGAGGCCTCGCCACTGGCGCAGTTCCTGGGCAGGGATCATGCCGACGGCGACAGCGACCTCGACCACACCCGCGCCGCGATCCTTCGCCTGATGGCCGAAGGGGAGAAGGACGAGGCGATCTCGCGCCGGCTCTCGATCTCGGTGCGCACCTGCCGCCGACACATCGCCGACTACATGGCTCACGTCGGCGCGTCCAGCCGCTTCCAGGCCGGGGTCATCGCCTCCCGTACCGGTCACCTCGACGCGCTCCCCGGCCTGCCGTCCTGAGGCCGAGCCGACGGCCGGCCGCCCGGATCCGGGCGGTCCAGCCCGGTAAGCGGACGATCACCAGCACGCCGTCCGCTGTCGTGCGCACCTCGTGGTGCAGCAGACCGCCGCGCCCGCCGCTGACGCAGCGCCCGGTTGTGACGTCGAACCGCCAGCCGTGCCGCGGGCAGGTGACCACCACCCCATCCAGCCGGCCGTGCGCGAGGCTTCCCCCGCGGTGCGGGCAGGCGTTGTCGAAGGCGACGAGCTTGCCGCCGATGTTGGCGAGGCAGACGACCCGGCTCCCGACGAGCATCCGGACCATCGTGTCCCGTGCAGGAACGACGGCCAGCCGAGCGACAACCGAGCTCATTGCGCCGACCATGCCGACCATGCCGACCAACGCGTGACGTCGATGGCGAGCACCGGACCGGCTGGCGGCTCGGCGGCGTGCTGGGGATAGCGCGCCGCGAGCAGCCCGACCGCGTGCCGGGCCTCGGCATCGCCGGAGTCGAGTACCCGACCCGATCCGTCGGCCCGCACCCACCACAGTCGGGTCCAGTCCGCGTCGTCGTAGTAGTCGGCGAGCACGGTGACCCGCGGGTTCGCAGCCACGTTGGCCAGCCGCCGCAGCGCGTTCGTCCGCTTCGGCTTGGCGTCGACCGCGCTGTAGATCGTCTCGCCGTCGACCGCGAACACGATCGGCACGAGGTGCGGCCGGTGCGCAGTGTCGACGGTGGCCAGCCGAGCCACGCGGGCCGCGGCGAAGGCCTGCCGGGCGCCGAAGTCCTCCGCCGCGGGCGGCTGCGCGCCGTGGACGGTGGTGGCGGCTGCGGCGAACTCGACCGCCTGCTGCACCGCGTCGGCCAGCGACCGGCCGGCCACGATCCCGGCTGCCAGCGCGCCGACGAACGCATCGCCTGCGCCGGTCGTGTCGACGGCCGTCACCTGAGGCGCGGGCACGAGGCCGTCAGCGTCCGGCGTGCGCCAGGCCGCGCCGCGCGCGCCGAGGGTCAGCGCCACCGATTGCGGGCCGAGGGCCAGCAGCCGCTGCGTCGTCCCGGCCGGCTCTGCGACGTCTCCGAGCAGGGCCGCGGCCTCCCGCTCGTTCACGACGAGGACCGCCACGCGGGCGAGGAGAGCGATGGCGTCCGGAGTCGCTGGGGCAAGGTTCAGCAGCACCGGCACGCCCGCGTCCTGCGCGATCGCCACCGCGCGAGTGACGGCCGGCAACGGCACCTCCAGCTGAGCGACGAGCATTCGGGCCCGACGGATGACGTCAGCATCCACGTCGGCCGCGGTGAGCAGGGCGTTCGCGCCCGGGTCGACGACGATCGAGTTCTGCCCGTCGCCGGCGACTGTGACGTACGCGGTGCCGGTCGCCGCGGCACCCCGGCGTACCGACGTCGTGTCGACCCCGGCCGCGGCAAGGTTCGCGACGGCCGACCGCCCCGCGTCGTCCGTGCCGACACAGCCGACAAGCGCGACCGCTACGCCGCAGCGCGCGGCCGCCACCGCCTGATTGGCCCCCTTGCCGCCGGGCGCAGTGCGCCGTCCGGTGGCGAGCACGGTCTCGCCCGGAGCGGGGTGCGCCGCGACCTGCAGCAGGACGTCGGCGTTGATCGAGCCGACGACCGCCACCTGCGCTGCGGCGCTCATGCTCGAACGCTACCCACGCGCGGCTTGCTGCTGCCGGTTTCGCGAGTGAGGCTGGATGGCGTGAGCGCTCGCGACGAGCCACCCCCCATCGACGTCACGCCGGCCGACGTCACGCCGGCCGACGTCACGCCGGCCGACTGCGGCGACGCCGGTGCGGACGCGGCGGGTGAGGACGTGCTGGGTGGGCCGAGGCCGGCGCCGGCCTGGCTGCGCCGCCTGCTCGTCGGCAGCTCCCGTCAGCGGCGCGTCGCCGCCGTCGTCGGGTCGCTCGCCGCCGCTGCGATCGTCGCCGGCACCCTCGCCCGGACAGCGGCCGGCACGCACCATCCGCCACGCCAGGCCGCCATCGCCCCCAACCCAGCGGCTGCGTCGACGGCGACGGCGCCGTCGCCCGACACGTACGTGCTGACGCTCAGCGACATCGTCGGCGACCGCTGCCCGGCCGGCGTCTCCTGCGGCGTCAGCGCACAGGTGAGCCCGGCGATGACGGCGGCCCTGTTGGCCGACTTCGGGCCGGCCACGCTTGGCTTACGCGCACGGGCGTTCGACCCGAACAGCCTCACCGTCTATTGGCAACAGGTCACCGCGTCGGTTGCCGACGGTGTCGTCGTCGTGACCCAGCAGCGCACCGCCGAGAGTCGCGAGCAGCAGGTCGAGGTCACCGGCGACGCCCGGATGGGCATTGTGACCGTGGCCGCCCGTCGCGGCCACTGGGTGCTCACCGTCGAGCTGATCGGCGCGCGCCGGCCGCCCCTCGCCTCGGCCGAGCGGTGGGCCCGTACCGTCGCGCTGCCCGACTGAACACGCCCGCGCCGACCCGTAGCCTGGACTGACATCTCGAGAGAGGATCCCGCAGTGACCGGTGCGACCCCTGCGCTCGGCCGCCGACCGCAGCGTGGACCGTTCGCCTGGGCGCATGCCTTCACCGGCTTCTACCCGGCGCAGGCGGCGGACTTCGCTGAACTCGACCCGCTCACCCGGTTCCTGTACGCGGCCCGCAGCGTCATCCTGGTGATCTCCGCGCAGGCCGCGGTGATCGCCGGGCTGCTGGCGGCCACCGACCGCCGCTTCCAGGTGCTGCCGTTCGTCCTGCTGCTGCTCGGCTACCTAGTGCTGCACGCGATCAGCAACCTTTCCAACGACTACTTCGGCTACCGGCGCGGCCACGACACCGCGGACTCGCCCCGCCGGCGCTACACCCTGCACCCGATCGCGAGTGGTGCCGTCACGCCGCGGCTGCTGGCCGGCGGGCTGGTCGTCCTGACCGCGATCGCGCTGGCCATCGGCGGGTACTTCGTGGCGGCGCGCGGCTGGGGGGCGCTGGTGCTCGCGCTGGCCGGTGCGCTGCTGCTCTACGCCTATGACGCCGCGCCGCGCGCCCTGAAGGAGCTCGGCCTCGGGGAGCTGGCCGCGTTCCTCGTCTGGGGCCCGCTGATGATCTTCGGTGGGTACTTTGTGATCACCGGGAACTGGTCTGGCGACGCACTGCTGGCGTCGGTGCCGTACGGGCTGGGCGTGGCATCCATCCTGATCGGCAAGCACATCGACCAGCGCGCGTTCGACACCTCGCAGGATCAGCGGACGCTGCCCGTGCTGCTGGGCGAGCGTGGCGCGCGGACGCTCAACCGCTGCGTCGTGGTCGGCATGTATGTCGTGACGGCCGCGGCGATCGCGGTGGGCGCGCTCAGCCCGCTGGCCGCGCTGATCGTGCTCGCCCTGCCGCGGGCGCGGCACGCGCTGCGCGCGATGTCCGCGCCGGCGCCCGCCGCGCCGCCGGCGGGTTACGTCGGCTGGCCGCTGTGGTATCACCGCGTCTGCCTGGTACACAACCGGCTGTTCGGCTGGCTGTTCATTCTCGGCATCGCGGCGGGCGCGTTCTTCCCGAGCCTGCGGGTGTTGCACTGATGCGGACGCTGCTGAACGTCATCTGGCTGGTGCTCGCCGGCTTCTGGATGGCGTTCGGCTACATCGCCGCGGGGATCCTCTGCTTCATCCTGATCATCACGATCCCGTTCGGCATCGCGTCGTTTCGCATGGCGCGATATGCGCTGTGGCCGTTCGGCTACACGACGGTGCGCCGGCCGACCGCCGGGGTGGCCTCGCTGATCGGAAACGTCATCTGGCTGATCGTCGCAGGCATCTGGCTGGCCATCGGGCATATCACCACCGGCATCGCACTGTGCATCACGATCATCGGCATCCCGCTGGGGATTGCCAGCTTCAAGATGGTGCCGGTCTCGCTGCTGCCACTGGGCGCCGAGATCGTGCCGACCAGCCACGTCTACCGATAGGGAATCCGCATGCCGCCTCGCACCACTCCCCCGTTCCGCGCCGACCACGTCGGCAGCCTGCTCCGCCCGGACTTTCTGTTGCAGGCGCGGGCCAACCGTGCCGCCGGCACGATCTCCGCCGACGAGCTGCGCGAGACCGAGGATGCCGCGATCCGCCAGGTCGTCCGGCTGCAGCGCGACGTCGGACTACAGAGCGCTACCGACGGCGAGTTCCGCCGCACGTCCTGGCACATGGACTTCATCTACCAGCTGCGCGGGATCAGCCGCACGGACGACCAGATCCAGGTGCACTTCCACAACGAGAAGGGCGACCTGGACTTCACCTCGGCGGCGCTCGTCGTGAACGGCAAGATCGGGTTGGACGGGCCGATCTTCGCCGACGCCTTCACGTTCCTACGCTCGGCGGTCACCGACGTCACGCCGAAGCTGACCATCCCGTCGCCGAGCATGGTGCACTACCGGGGCGGCCCGGCGGCGATCGACCGGTCGGTGTACCCCGACGACGACCAGTTCTGGGCCGACCTCTCGGCGGCGTACGCCAAGCAGGTGCAGGAGATCGCCGCCCTCGGCTGCACGTACCTGCAGCTGGACGACACCAGCCTGGCGTACCTGAACGACCCGGCGCAACGGGCCGAGCTCGCGGCCAAGGGGGCCGCCGACGTGGAGCATCAACACGAGCAATACATCCGGCAGATCAACGCCGCGTTGGCCGGCCGGCCGGACGGTCTGGCGGTGACCACGCACATGTGCCGCGGGAACTTCCGCTCGTCGTGGACCGCGTCGGGCAGCTACGACTTCGTGGCCGAAGCGCTGTTCAACCAGCTCGACGTCGACGGCTTCTTCCTGGAGTTCGACGACGCGCGCTCCGGCGGGTTCGAGCCGCTGCGCTTCGTCCCACCCGGGAAGATGGTCGTGCTCGGACTGGTCACCACCAAGCATCCCGAGCTGGAGTCGAAGGACGAGCTGAAGCGGCGCATCGACGAGGCCGCCAAATACGTGCCCATCGAGCAGCTGTGCCTCTCGCCGCAGTGCGGGTTCTCGTCCACCGTCGAAGGCAACAACCTCACGCAGGAGGAGGAGATCGCCAAGCTGCGGCTGATAGTAGAGACCGCGGCCGAGGTCTGGGGGTAGCCGCCGATCAATGGTGGAACGCGCTGCGCGCGGTGGCCGATCCCGGTGCGGTGTCCAGCTCCTGGACGACGTCGCGCAACTCGGCCAGCAGCAGTGCGGCGAGATCCTGCGAGAATCCGTTGCGGCAGACGATGCGCAGCACGGCCAGATCGGTGCGGTTCTCCGGGAACGTGTAGGCGGGCACCTGCCAACCGCGCTCGCGAAGCCCGCGGGATACCGCGAAGACGTCCCAGCCGGCTGCGTCCGTGGTGGTGAACGCGAACACCGGCAGCTCGTCGCCGCGGGTGATCAGCCGGAACTGCTCGAAGTCGGCGATCTCGCCGGCGAGGTGCATGGCCACGTCGCGACTGGCCTGTTGCACCGCGCGGTAGCCGCTGTGGCCGAGCCGGAAGAAGTTGTAGTACTGAGCCACCACCTCAGCGCCGGGACGAGAGAAGTTCAGCGCGAACGTCGGCATCTGGCCGCCGAGGTAGTTGACGTTGAAGACCAGCTCTTCGGGGAGCGCGTCGTTGTCGCGCCACAGCGCCCAGCCGACGCCGGGGTACACCAGCCCGTACTTGTGCCCGGAGGTGTTGATCGACGCGACACGTGGCAGCCGGAAGTCCCAGTCCAGGTCGGGGTCGAGGAACGGGGCGATCATGCCGCCGGAGGCGCCGTCGACGTGCACGGGCACGTCCGGGCCGTGGCCCTCGGCCAGGTCGTCGAGCGCGGCCGCGATGTCGGCGACCGGCTCGTAGCTGCCGTCGAACGTCGAGCCGAGGACGGCCACGACGCCGATCGTGTTCTCGTCGCAGTGCGTGACCGCGCTGCGCGCATCGAGGTGGAAGCGGTCGCCCTCCATCGGAACGAGGCGCGGCTCGACGTCCCAGTACCGGCAGAACTTCTCCCAGCAGACCTGCACGTTGGCGCCCATCACCAGGTTCGGCCTGCCGGCCGACGCGCCGCGGCGCTTGGCCCAGCGCCACTTCAGCGCCATGCCGGCGAGCATGCACGCCTCGCTGGATCCGGTGGTGGAGCAGCCGACCGCCCGCTGCGGGTCCGGCGCGTGCCAGAGGTCGGCGAGGATGGCCACGCAGCGACGCTCGACTTCCGCCGTCTGCGGGTACTCGTCCTTGTCGATCATGTTCTTGTCGACGCACTCGGCCATCAGGGCGCGCGCCTGCGGCTCCATCCAGGTGGTGACGAACGTGGCCAGGTTCAGCCGCGCGCTGCCGTCGAGCAGCAGCTCGTCGTGGATGAGCTGGTAGGCGACCTCCGGCGGCACCGGTCCGTCGGCGAGCGCGTGATGCGGCGGCGAGACCTGCTCCTCGAACGCCGGATTGGCCTGTCCGAGGAAGGGATTCGCATCGGATCGGCGAGGGTGCGCGGCTGCGCCGCGGTGGATGGCCATCCGCCTACTATCGCGCCTGCCACACCCCGGCGTTCGACTTTGCCCCGCTGTGACACGCTGGCGGACCCCTGCAGCGTGTCAGCGCGGGGCAAAGTCGCAGGTCAACAGCTCTGCCGGCGGTAGGTTCGCCGGCATGACGACGGTGACGGTCTGGTCGGACATCCACTGCCCGTGGGCCACCGTGGCGGTGCATCGGCTGCGGGCGGCACGCGACCACGATCGACCCCAGGTGGTCTTCGACCAGCGGCCCTGGCCGCTGGAGCTGGTCAACCGGCACGGCACGCCGCGCCAGATCGTCGTGCAGGAGACGGCGGTGCTCAGCAACCACGAGCCGAAGATCTTCTCCGCGTACCGCAACGACTCGTGGCCGTCGACGTTCCTGCCCGCGTTCGAGCTGGTGGCCGCCACCCGGCGGGTGCACGGCATGCGCGCCGCGGAGGACGTCGACTACGCGCTGCGGCTGGCCTTCTTCCGCAAGTCGGTGGACGTCAGTATCCGGGCCGGGCTCGAGCAGGCACTCGACATCGCCGGCAAGCTGCACGCCGGGTTGGACGCGGATGCGGTGCTCGCCCAGTGGGACGGCGGCCGGGTTCGCGCGGACGTGCTCGCGGACTACGAGCGCAGCAAGGACCTGGCGATCCAGGGCAGCCCACAGGTCTTCTGGCCCGACGCGACCACTACGCACAACCCCGGAATGACCGATCACCACTGGGTACGGGGCATTCCCCGCGTCGGCGCGGCCGATCCGGACGAGCCGGCGCGCCTGCTGCGCGAAAAGACGCCCGGCTGACCCCGGGTCAGGACGCCGATCCGGCTGGGTTGGCCTTGGCGCTCCCGAACTCGGCCGGCCGCCCGCCGGTCTGCACCGGGATGCCGTCGACCGCGGCGCCGTACTCCGGCGTGTACTTCTGGTTGTGCCGGAACGTGTCGACGAAGCGCTGCATTCGCGGGTCGGTGGGTGAGCTGATCCGCAGCTGACGGCCCCACGCGCTGAGCACGATCGGGCTGGGCAGCGTGTTCGTGGGCCACGGGCTGAGGTCCATGTAGCGGTTGGCCTGGCCGGTGCTGCCCCCCTCTGCCTGCGCCGATTCGGAGATCATGCTCTGCTTGCCCACGAATGCGGTGAGGGTGGCGACCTCCGACGACGGCAGGTTGGGGTCGTAGGTAATCCACACCGCGCCGTGCTCGAGGTTGTGGACGGCCCGCTCGTTGGGGATCGGCCGGGTGTAGACGCCGGCGTTCATCCAGGTCGCGTTGTGCGGGCCGCCGATGGGTGGCGTGACGGCGTAGACCACCGGCCCGTCGACGTGCTGGTGCTCGACCGCGCCGGGGTGCGACGAGCCGTCACCCGGCCAGCCCTGGGTGTCCCAGGCCAGCACCCCGGGGATGCCCGAAGTGTCGGCCACCTGTTTCGGCGTCTGCTGTTTGGTCGTGGTGCCGGTCGGCGTCGAGGGGATGATCTGGGCTCCGGCAGACGACGAGCTGCTGTGGTGGCCGCGAAGCACGACGTAGCCGACGATCGCGATTGCGAAGACCACGATCACAACGGCGGTGACGATCAGCGCCCACGGGGTCTGCCGCTGGTTGACGATGGAGCGGCCGGGCTTGCGCGGCTTGGTCGAAGCCTTCCCGCCGGGACGCTGAGCCGCGGGCCGCGCGGCTGCGGGCCGGGCGGATGCGGGCCGCTCGGCCGCGGGACGGCCGGTCGCAGGCCGGGCCCCCGCGGGTCGCTTCGCCGGTGCTGGCTTCCCGTGCGGGGTCTTGCGCTGAGCCATGCTCCACCTTTCACCGACGCTGCTGGGCGATATGGGGCAGACGGCGCAGTGTAGGCCGCGCCAATGTGCGTCCGGTGGGAGCGCTTGCCACCAGGGTCCCGACGGCGGTAGGCATATCCGCAACCCGTCGATCCGTGGATCCATGGAGCAGCCATGCGACTGTGCGCCGGTTCCCGTTCGATCATCCTCTCCCTGGCGGCCGCCGCGGTCCTCGTCGCCGGCATGGCCGCCGGCGCGGCGCCCGCCTCGGCGTTCGTCGAGAACACCACTGACAACCCGGTGACCGCCGCGCCGCCCGTCTCGAGGCCGCCGACGCCGCACTGCACGGTGATCCTGGCCGACCAGTTCCCGTCCAACGCGCCGGACGGCACGCCGCAGGACTTCAGCGGCACGCTCAGCCCGCCACCCGGCTGTCCCGGCCCCTGGGCCAAGGTCGTGCTCGGCAAGACGATCAGCGTCAGCGGCCGGCAGTTCGACCGGGTCGACGACCTGATCATCGGCAACGCCGAGGTGTACCGCGGCACCACCGAAGAACCCAGCGGCCCGGTGCCGACCACCTACCACATCGACAAGGACATCACCGATTTCACCGCCCTGCTGCGCACACCGCAGCCGTTCCACGGCGGCATCGGCAACTACGTCACCTCCGTCTACACCGGCAACTACCTGCAGACGGTGACGATCACCTACTACCAGGCCGACCGCCGCCACCCGGCCCCGCAGGTGCCGGACGCGGTCATCGGTTGGCCATACGCAACCGCGAACCCGGCCGGCCCCACCGTCCACTTCCCGCTCACCGACCTGCCGCGCAACATCACCCGCGCCTACCTGCAGGTCACCCAGGAGGGGCACGGCTGTGACGAGCAGTGGTTCACCGACGTGCCCGACGACGTATCGGCGAAGTACCCGAGTGCGGGACTGTGCGGCCACGGCCCATACCGGGAGGCGACCGCCGCCATCGACGGCCATCCGGTGGGCAGCGCGGTCACCTTCCCGCACATCTACTCGGGCGGCATCGTGCCGACCCTGTGGCGGCCGATCCCGGCCATCGACACATTCGACCTGCATGCGGAGACCATCGACGTGACCCCGTTCGCCGGCCTGCTCGTCGACGGCGCGAGCCACGACCTGTCGTTCACCGTGGCCAACGTCGGCGACGACTGGGACGTCATCGCGACGCTGTTCCTCTACACCGACCACCACGCCGCGCAGACGTCCGGCGCACTGCTCACCGACGACGTCGCGCCGGTGGCCGCGCAGCAGACCGCCGAGTCGCCGCTCTCCGGCGGCGGAACCAACGTGCTGGTCACCGCGCAGCGCGACGACGTCACCGCCGGGTACGTCGACACCTCGGCCGGACGCATCTACACCCAGGTCAACGCGACGATGAGCTACCGCAACAGCGACGACGTCACGGCCGGCGGACTCGCCCAGCAGGTCGTGCAGTCCGACAACGGCGCGCGGACGTCTGTGTCGACCCGGCACGGCACGACGCTCGACGCCCGCCGGCACTCCTACAGCTACCCGATCACCGTCGACTACTCCGCCGCCAACTACGTCAACGACCAGAACTTCTCGCTCTCCGGCACCGTCGACATGACGATGAACCTGCGCGACGAGACCCGCACCGGCCAGCGCTGGCACCCCGTCCGGCAGTCCAGCGAGGCGGTCGACTCGTACGGCATCCTCGCGCGAACCAACGGCGCCACCACCGAGTCCGACGGGCACTCCACCTCGCACTACTTCGGCACTGACGACCTGGGCCGCTGGTACGTGCACCTGCTCGCGAGCAACCACGGGCGGGTGACGCTGAACCTCGCCTTCTACCCTCGGCGGTGATCTACCGGCAGACTGGCCGGCATGCTGCCCTGGGACGCTGAACTCGCCGGCCGGCTCGACAAGTGCACCATCGACTCGCAGGTGCTGCGCGGCAATCCGCTCGGCGACCCGCACGAGCGGCCGCTGTGGGTGTATGTGCCGCCGGGCTACGAGGATGCGGCGGAGAGCTATCCGGCCGTCTTCGTCATCCAGGGCTACACCGGCCATGTCACGATGTGGGCCAACCGCAGCCCCTACCGCCAGCCGTTCGTCGAGACCGCCGACGCGGTGTTCGCCTCGGGCGACGTGCCCGGCTGCATCGTCGTCTACGTCGACGCCTGGACGGCCTACGGCGGATCGCAGTTCGTCGACTCGCCTGGCACCGGGAACTACCACTCCTACCTCTGCGACGAGGTGGTGCCGTGGGTGGACGCGAACTACCGGACCCTGGCCCGGCCGGAATCACGCGCGATCTCCGGCAAGTCGTCCGGCGGGTTCGGTGCGATGATCACGCCGATGCTCCGGCCCGACCTGTTCGGTGCGCTCGCGACTCACGCCGGCGACTCGCTCTACGAGCTGAGCTACATACCCGAGTTCGGCAAGGCGGTGCGCCTGCTGCGCGACTACGACCACGACATCAACCGCTGGTGGGGCGACTTCCGTTCCCGAACGTCGTTCACCAAGGAGGCCGACAATGTTCTGCTGATCACGCTGGGCTGCGCGGCCTGCTTCTCCGCCGACGAGGACGGCACACCGCAGCTGCCGTTCGATTCGCGCACCGGCGCGCTCCGCCCGGAGATCTGGCAACGCTGGCTCGACTGGGATCCGGTGCGCATGGTCGAGCGGCACGCCGACGCGCTGCGATCCCTGCGGGCGATCTGGATCGACGCCGGCAGGAAGGACGAGTGGTTCCTCGACCTCGGGGCGGAGGCGTTCCGCGCGGAGCTGGCCCGCATCGGCGTCGCCGACGAGCGGATCCATTTCGAGCTGTTCGACGCCGGCCACATGGGCATCGACTACCGCTACCCGCTCGCCCTCGCCTGGCTCGCCGAACGCCTCGCCCGCTGATCGGCGGACGTAGAGTCGCAGCATGCCCGGCCGCACCACACGAGAGACCGTCGACCTCGGCGATTACCCGGACCTGGTCGTCATCTACCTCGGCATGCGCGTCCACAAGCTGCGCGGCCTGCGCACCCTGGCCCGCTCCGGGCCGCGGATCCAGCGGTCGGTCGCCGCCCGGCCGGACGGGCTGTTGCGGCACGAGACGCTGATCTACTCACTGTTCCCGCCGCACGTCGGGATGCGCCAGTACTGGCGCGACTTCGACGCGCTGGAACGCTGGGCGCGCAGCGATCCGCACCGCAGCTGGTGGTCGGAGCTGCTCGCCGACCCCGGCGGCACCGGCTTCTGGCACGAGACCTACTCCGCCCGCGGCGGGATGGAGGCGATCTACCTGGAGCTCGCCGAGCATCCGCTCGGCCTCGGCTCGTTCGCGCCGCGCGAGCCGGCCCGCAAGTCGATGTTCTCCGCGCGGCACCGCCTCGGCGCCGAAGGCACGGAGATCGAGCAGGCCGCCGTCGCCGAAGAGGACTTCTACGCCGCGCCGCACTAGCGCAAAGCAAGCTCAGTACTTCCACCGCACGGCGTCGGCGATCTGCTCGTCGGACGCGTCGGCGAACTTCGCGTGCTCCGCGCGGCGGACGTCAGCGATCGTCGCGGCGAGCTCGGTGCCGAACGCCTCGGTGAGCGCGTCGTCGGCCTCGAACGCGTCGGCGACCTCGGCCAGGCTGCCGGGAAGCGGCGCGGCACCACGCGCCGCGAGCTCGTCGCCGGAGAGGGCAGCCGGGTCGACGTCGACCGGCTCAGGTAGCCGCTCGGACGCCTGGATGCCGGCCAGCCCGGCGGCGAGCAGCCCGGCGACGACGAGGTAGGGGTTCGCCGACTCGTCGAACGCCTTTACCTCGAGGTTCGCCGCCCGCTGTTCGTTGCCGGGCGAGCCGGCGATCAGGCGGAGCGCGGCCTCGCGATTCTCCAAACCCCAGGCCTGGAACGCGCCGGCCCAGTGCTGCGGGACGAGCCGCAGGTAGCTCGCCGCCGACGACGTGCCGACCGCGAGCAATGCAGGCAGCCGGCGCAGGATCCCGGCGGTGAACGCCTCCGCGATCTCGCTCATGCCCAAGCGGCGAACCCCGCCGGCATAGAGGTTCTGCTCGCCCCGCCACACCGAGACGTGGACGTGGCCGCCGTTGCCCACGCCGCCGGCGAGGACCTTCGGTGAGAACGAGGCCCGCAACCCGTGCCGGCGGGTGATCGCGCGGATCGTCTCGCGCACCAGGACGAACGTGTCGGCGGCGCCGACCGGATCCTCGGCCGCCACGGAGACCTCGTACTGCCCCGCCGCGTACTCCGGATGGATCTGCTCGACGTCGACGCCCTGCGCGGCGAGTGCCTGCAGCAGGTCGCGCAGGTAGTCCGACGCCTCGACGACCCGGGTGTAGCCGTACGCCGGCCCGTGCGCGGCCGGGACGAACTCGTCCTGGTCGAGCCCGACCGCCCACTCGATCTCGAAAGCCATCCGCGCCTCGTACCCCGCTTCGGCGGCGCGGCCCACCATGCGGCGGGCCAGGCTGCGCTGATCCTGCGGGTGGACCGTGCCGTCCTGCGCATAGCGGTCGGCCGGTGCCCAGGCCCAGCCCGGTTGCGCGGCGAGGACGGTGAGCCTGGCCAGGTCCGGATGCAGCCGCAGGTCGCCGACCGGGCTGCCGGCGTACCGGCCGGCCGCGATCAGGTCGTCGGACAGGAACGCGTCGAACACCGGTGAGGCGCCGATTCCCCACGCCGCCGCGTTGGGCAGTCGGGCCAGTGGCACCGCCTTCACCCTGGTGATTCCGCTGTTGTCGACCCAGGTGGTCGCCACCGCCACAACGCCGTCCTTGACTAGTGCCTCGGCCAGACGCTTTGCCTCGGTCTGTTCGAGCTGGCGACGTTGCGGCTGCATGCGTCCTCCACGGTCGGAACCTGCCGAGCATGCTAGCTATAGCTAGGGCGTCCGAGCGTCGCGTCGTATGACGCTTTCCATTTCGGTTGCGGCATTTCACACTGTGGGGCGTAGATCGTCTCGAGCGGATGGAGGGTGCTCGTGCCCGGCTCACGGTCGGCGCGGCTGCGCCGCAATCTCACGGTATGGCAGGCGGTCGGCCTCTCGGTGGCGCTGATGGCGCCGAGCATGGCCGCCAACATCAACCCCCAGCAAACGGCGACCACGGTCGGCCGGGCGGTGCCGCTGGCATTCTTCCTTGCCGCGCTGGGGGTGTTACTCGTCGGCTACGGATTCGCCAGGCTCTGTCAGTACTACCAGCACGCCGGATCGGTGTACGCGTTCGTCGGCTCGACGCTCGGCCCGCGCACCGGCGTGGTCTCGGGGTTGGCGTTGTTCGCGACGTATGCGTTCTATGGCGTGGTGACCTCCTCGGCCGCGGGCATCCTCGGCACCGATTTCCTCGACAAGGTCGGCATCTGGAACGATCCGCCGGATTGGGCCCCGTTCCTGCTCGCCGCGGCCGCATTGGCCGGCGCGCTCGCGCTGACGATCGTGCCGGCCCGGCGCGGCACCACGACCTTGCTCACGATCGAAGCAGCGACGATCGCGCTCATCCTCGTGGTCTCCGCCGTGGTGCTGGTGCGGCTGATCGGGCACAATGCGCCGCACGGCGGCAATCAGGGATTTACCCTGTCGGTGTTCGCGATCGAGCCGGGCACCAGCGCATCAACGCTGTTCCTCGGCATCGTCTTCGGCTTCCTCTCCTTCGCCGGGTTCGAGGCGGCGGCGACACTCGGCGAGGAGACCGCCAACCCGCGGCGCGACATCCCGCGGGCGATCCTCGGCACCGCGATCTTCGGTGGGGTCTACTTCGTCGTCGTCACCGCGATCTCGGTGATGGGATTCGGCACGGACGCCAACGGGCTGAAGGCGTTCATCGGCTCGCCGTCGCTGGTCGGCGACCTCGGCTCGTCCTATATCGGCAACTGGGTGGGCGACCTGGTGAGCCTCGGCGCCGCGATCAGCGCGTTCGGCTGCTGCCTTGCCTGCGTGGTGGGCGCGTCGCGGCTGCAGTTCGCGATGTACCGCGACGTGGCCGGGCCACGGGGCCTGGCCAGCGTCTCGCGCGCCGGCACGCCCGCCCGTTCGGCGCTCGCAGTTGTCGCGCTGATGGCGCTGATCATCGTGGTGGACGTGGCGGCGTTCGGCGCCAAGGCCGAGGACACGTTCGCCTGGTCCGCGACGATCGGCACGCTGATCATCCTGGTCGCATACCTGCTGACCACTCTCGGCGCGATCCGGCTGCTGTTCGTCGACCGGAAGCTTCCGGTGCCGATGTGGGAGCTGGTCATCCCGCTCGCCGCGATCGGGCTGCTCGGCTACACGCTCTACCGCAACGTCATCCCGTACCCGCCGTCGAACACGGCGCCGTTCTGGTTCCCGATCGTGGCCGGCGCATGGCTCGCCGCCAGCGTGGTCGCGGTGTTGGCCGCGCCGCGCGCCGCGGCCCGGCTCGGCGAGCGCCTCGCTGCGGAGGAGGGGTTCGTCCCGCAGCCGGAAGAGGAGCTTGCGGCACGCCGGCTCGCCGGTGCGTGACGGCGCCGATCTGCTCGACGGCGTCGAGCTGATCGACCACCACTGCCACGGCATCCTCCGCACCGACCTCGACCGTGCCGGGTTCGAATCCCTGCTCTGCGAGGCGGATCGACCCGGCCCGTTGCACGGCAGCCTGTTCGACACGCAGGTCGGCCTGGCAGTGCGCCGATGGTGCGCGCCGCTGCTCGACCTGGCGCCGCTCACCCCGCCGGAGGAGTACCTGGCGCGGCGCGCGCAGCTCGGCGCGTCCGAGGTGAACCGCCGGCTGGTCGGCTCGTTGTCTACCGCGCAGTTTCTCCTCGACACCGGCTTCCGGCCCGACGAGCTGACCTCACCGCACGAGTTGGCCGCGCTCGCGGGCGGCGCCGGGCACGAGATCGTCCGCCTGGAGCAGGTCGCCGAGGATGTCGCGGGAACGGCCGGCGCGGCCGGCTTCGCCGATGCGTTCCGCGCCGAACTGCGGCGCCGGTGCGCCGGCGCGGTCGCAGTGAAGTCGATCGCCGCATACCGGGTGGGGCTGCGGCTCGACCCGGCGCGGCCTACCGACGCGCAGGTCGGCGCGGCCGCGGATGCCTGGCTGCGCGCCGTAGCCCCGGGTGCCCCGGTGCGCCTCGCCGATCCGACGCTGACCCGCTTCCTGATCTGGTGCGGCGTGGATCTCGGCCTGCCGGTGCAGTTCCACGTCGGCTACGGCGACGCGGACGTCGACCTCGCCGAGTGCGACCCGCTGCTGCTTACCCCGATGCTGCGCGCCACCGCCGGCAGCGGCGTTGCGATCATGCTGCTGCACAACTACCCGTTCCATCGTCACGCCGGCTATCTGGCGCAGGTCTTCGACCACGTCTTCGTCGACGTCGGCCTGGCGGTGCACAACGTCGGGATCCGAGCCGGCGCCGTCCTCGCCGAGCTGCTCGAGCTCGCGCCGTTCGGGTCAGTGCTCTTCTCCTCGGACGCCTTCGGCCTCGCCGAGCTCTACGTCGTGGCGACGACCTTGTTCCGCCGGTCGCTGGCCGGCTACCTCGAGGCGGGGATCACCGAGGCGGCCTGGACAGTTGCAGATGCGCAACGGTTCGCGAGCATGATCGCTGGCGGGAACGCGCGCCGCGCCTACCGGCTCGACGAGTCGGTCAGGCCCTGACGGCCTCGGCCAGGGCCGCGAGGGCGGCGAGGGCACTCATCAGCTCGGTGAGGCACTCGGCCGCGACGGCGACTGCGGCGGTGACGGTCTGCTCGACCTCGGCGACCAAGCTGGCCGGCAGGTCCGCGCGGACCTCGGGCGCGCGGACCGCCGCGGCGAGCTCGCCGGCGAAGAGCACCACTTCGATGCCGACGCCCGGCTGGTCCGGGTCGTCTGCGTCGGCCCACGCGTCCTCGACAGCGGCCAGCAGCGTCGACAGCGCCGCGCAGTGCCGCTCGACCATCCAGGCGCGGCAGCCGGACTCTTCGTCGGCCAGCGCGGCGAGCAGGCTGACCGGCTCGGTGAACCGCCGGGGCTCCCCCCGTCGGCGCGCCCAGCTCGGCACGCAGAGCCCGCAGTCGCAGTCCGGTTCCTGCAGTGCGTGGTGCTGCGGCGCGCCGAGGGCAGCGGTCATGGCGCTCATGGTGCCCGCGGCCACGCAGACCGACCGCCCGACACGCCGGGCGGTATTCGCCTGCCGCGAACGCGCTGGACGTGGCCGTCCGGCGGCTGGTCAGCTACTCGCATGGACGTGTTGGTGCTGGGCGGCACCGTCTTCCTCGGCCGGGCCGTGCTGAGCGAAGCGCTGGCCGCCGGTGCTCGCGTCACGATCTTCAACCGCGGCGTTTCCGGGCCACCGCCGGACGGCGTCGTCCAGGTGACCGGCGACCGAACGGCGCGCGGCGACCTGGCGCGGCTGGCGGGACGCGGTTTCGACGTCGTCGTCGACACGTCCGGGTACGTGCCGGCGGACGTCACGCTCGCCGGGGAACTGCTCGCCCCGAACGTCGGGCACTACGCGTTCGTCTCGACGATCAACGTCTTCCCCGGCTGGCCGGCGGCAGAGGATTACCACCGGGGCGGCGTCTACGCCGCTTCCCCGGATGCCACCCGGGCCGACGCTCCCGACGACGAGACCTCGTACGGCTGGCTCAAGGCGGGCTGCGAGCAGGCGGTGCTGCGCGCGTTCGGCGCCGGCCGGTGCAGCCTGCTGCGTGCCGGGCTGATCGTCGGTGCGCACGACTCGCGGGTCGGCCGGTTGCCGTGGTGGATCGACCGAGTGGCCCGTGGCGGCGAGGTGCTCGTGCCGGGCAGCCCGTCCGACGGGCTGGCGATGATCGACGCGCGCGACCTGGCCGCGTTCGCCCTCTCGGCGGCGGCCGGAACGTTCGAGGTGAGCGGCCCTCCCGGCCAGGTGACGCGCGACGAGCTGATGACCATCTGCCGGGAGGTGACGGGCTCGGAGGCGCGCCTGTGCTACGTCGACGGCGGGTGGCTGGCCGGCCAGGGCGTCGCCGAGTGGACCGAGCTGCCGCTGTGGGCCGCCGACGCGCCGAGCGCCTTCCGCCACGACGTGGCCGCGGCCATGCGCGCCGGGCTGCGCCACCGCCGGATACGCGACACGGTCGCCGACACCTGGGCCTGGCAACGGTCGGTGGGCGGCGGCTGGCAGCCCACCGAGCGCACGCCCGGACTCGCGCCGGCCAAGGAGGCCTCGCTGCTGCGCGCCTGGCGCGCGCTTTCGCCGGGCCTGCGTCGCGGCTGAGCGGGTCGCCCACCTCGGCGCCGTCCGCCCGTAGACTGCAGGCCCATGCAGTCACTCGCCGGACCGGTGCTGGCGTCGAACCCGCTCGACTCGGCCCACCTGCTCGGCAGTTTCGGCCTGGCCGGGCTCGCCATCATCCTCTTCGCCGAGTGCGGGCTGCTGGTCGGCTTCTTCCTCCCCGGCGACACGCTGCTGCTCGCCGCCGGCATCGGGGTGGCGACTGGCACGATCAAGACGCCGCTGGCCGCGTTTCTCGTCGTCGCACCGCTCGCGGCGATCGCCGGCAACCTGGTCGGCTACTGGATCGGCTACCGGGTCGGGCCGCACGTCTTCGATCGCCCCGAGTCGCGGTTCTTCCGGCCCGAGTACGTCGAGCGCACGCACGCGTTCTTCGAGCGGTTCGGCTCGTGGACGATCATCCTTGCCCGGTTCGTGCCGATCGTGCGCACCGTGGCGACGGTGATGGCCGGCGTCGCCCGGATGCGCTTCGGTCGCTACGTCGTGTACAGCGTGATCGGTGGTGTGCTGTGGACGTGCGGCATCCTGGTCCTCGGTGACCAACTCGGCAAGATCAAGTTCGTGCAGGAGAACAAGGGCTACCTGGACTACGTCCTGATCGCCGTGGTGCTTGTCTCCCTGCTGCCGACGTTCGTGCACCTGTGGCGGGGGCGCCGCCGGACCCGGCAGAACACCGAGGTCGCTGAGCGGCTCGCCGACCCGTCGGGCAGGGCGGTGTGACCGCGCCGACGACGCAGGGCCGTACGGTTCGCGGGGAGCCGCCCGCGTTGCCGCGCGGCGGGCTTCGCGTGGTGGCACTGGGCGGCATCGGCGAGGTCGGCCGCAACATGACGGTGTTCGAGTATTCCCCGGGGGTGGGCGCAGCCGCCTGCTGGTCGTCGACTGCGGCATGCTGCTCGGCAAGACCAACTCCCCCGGCGTCGACCTCACCCTGCCGGACTGGTCCTACTACCGCGACCGGCTCGACGACATCGACGCGATCGTCCTCACCCACGGCCATGAGGACCATATCGGCGCGCTCCCCTACCTGCTGCGCGAGCGCCCCGACGTGCCGCTGATCGGCTCCCGGCTGACGCTCGCGCTCGTCGCCGCCAAGCTCGACCAGCACCGGCTGCGACCCGAGCTGCGCCAGGTGCGCGAGGGAGAGCTCACCAGCATCGGCCCATGGGGGCTGGAGTTCTTCGCGGTGAACCACTCCATTCCGGACGCGCTGGCGGTCGCCATCCGGGTCGGCCGGCACACCGTGCTGCACACCGGCGACTTCAAGATGGACCAGACCCCGCTGGACGGGCGGCTGACCGACCTGCCGGGCTTCTGCCGGCTCGGCGACGACGGGGTGGACCTGCTGCTCGCCGACTCGACCAACGCGGAGGTGCCCGGCTTCATCCCGTCCGAGCGCGACGTCGGTCAGGTCGTCACCGATGTGATCACCAAGGCCACCGGCCGGGTGATCGTCGCATGCTTCGCCTCGCACGTCCATCGGGTGCAGCAGGTGCTCGACGCCGCCGTGGCCACCGGACGGCACGCCGCGCTGGTCGGCCGGTCGATGGTGCGCAACATGCAGATTGCCCGCGAGCTGGGGCTGCTGCGCGTCCCGGACGGCGTCATGATCGAGCTGGCCGAAGCCGAGGCGCTGCCGTCGCGGCGCGTTCTGCTCATCTCGACCGGCTCGCAGGGCGAGCCGCTCTCTGCGCTGTCCCGGATGGCCAACCGCGAGCACCCGGTCATCCGCGTCGTCCCGGACGACACGATCGTGCTGGCGTCCTCACTCATCCCGGGCAACGAGACGTCGGTCGGCCAGGTCATCAACGGGCTCTCGCGCCTCGGCGCCACGGTCGTACACAAGTCGTCGGCCCTGGTGCACGTATCGGGCCACGCGCCGGCCGGCGAGCTGCGCTACCTGCTCAACTCGGTGCGGCCGAAGAACCACTTGCCGGTGCACGGCGAGTGGCGGCATCTGCGCGCGCACGCCGCGATCGCCCGCTCCACCGGTATGCCGGACGAGCGGATCATCCTCGCCGAGGACGGCACCGTCGTCGACCTCGTCGACGGCGTCGCCTCGATCGTCGGCGCGATCCCGGTGGGGTTCGTCTATGTCGACGGTCTGGCGGTCGGCGACATCGGCGACGCCGCGCTGAAGGACCGGCGGATTCTCGGCGAGGAAGGCATGATCTCCATCGTCGCCGCCGTCGACCTGGTCGCCGGCAAGGTCGTCTTCGGCCCGGAGATCACGGCGCGCGGCTTCACCGACGACCCGGACGCGCTCGAGCCCATCCGCAAGGACCTGATCAAGACGGTGGAGCAGGCCATCGCCGACGGGGTACGCGACGCCGACGCGTTGCAGCACATCGTCCGCCGCACGGTCGGCCGCTGGGTCGACCAGACCTACCGCCGCCGTCCCATGCTCCTGCCCATGGTCGTCGAGGTCTGACCCGCTTGTCCTCGTCCGCCGCTGTTGATGTTGGACTACTGGCGGATATTCGACCACTACTCCAACATCAAGACGGGGATTTGGGGAGAATGGACGCATGACAGTCCGCACGCCCGTTGCGCCGGGGGTCGTCTCGTCCCGGCGCGCGGTGCCCCGCTCGATCGTCCGGCCGCCGTACGTCGACGGCACCGGGCCGGCCGACCTCGACGACCCGATGGTAAAGGACGCCGACACCATCGCGCGGATGCGGGTCGCCGGACGCATCGCCGCCGACGCGCTGGTCGAGGTCGGGCGGCACGTCGCGCCGGGGGTAACCACTGACGAGCTCGACCGCGTCGGCCATGAGTTCCTGGTCGACCATCGCGCCTACCCGTCCACCCTCGGCTACAAGGGCTTCCCGAAGTCGCTGTGCACGTCGGTGAACGAGGTCATCTGTCACGGCATACCCGACGCGCGCCGGCTCGACCACGGCGACGTGGTGAAGATCGATGTCACCGCATACATCGGGGGGGTGCACGGCGATACCTGCGGCACGTTCTTCGCGGGGACGCCCGCGCCGGAGGTCCGCGACCTCAGCGAGCGCACCAGGGACGCGATGCTGCGGGGCATCGCCGCGGTCAGGCCGGGCCGGCCGATCAGCGTCATCGGGCGGGTGATCGAGTCGTATGCGCGGCGCTTCGGCTACGGCGTGGTGCGCGACTACACCGGCCACGGGGTCGGGCCGAGCTTCCACACCAAGCCGACGATCCTGCACTACGACGAGCCGCGGGCCAGCACGCTCATGCAGCCGGGCATGACCTTCACCATCGAGCCGATGCTCACCCTCGGCGGCTACGACTGGTACATGTGGGACGACAACTGGACGGTGCTCACCAAGGATGGCTCGTGGGTGGCGCAGTGGGAGCACACCCTGGTGGTGACCGCTGACGGCGCCGAAATCCTGACACTGCCCGGCAGCTGATTCCCCGCCGGCCTGCGCCGCCTGGGTCAGCGCGGCGAATACCCGGTCGGCCAGGCGGTGATGACTTCTACGGCGGTGTCAGTCCGACTCATCGCGGGCGCGCCTGTAGCGCTCGTAGATCACGCGCGAGCCGAACGTCCTCGTCTCGACCAGGTCTAGCCGAACGTCTTCGGTGACCGGCGGCAGGAAAGGCGTGCCGCCACCGACGACGACCGGATTGCGGAACATGCGCAGCTCGTCGACGAGGCCGAGCTCGATCGCTGCCGCGGCCAGGCCGGCGCCGCCGATCGAGACGTCCTTGTCGGTGGCGCCGAGCGCCGCAGCAGCCTCCTCGGCCAATGACGCCTCGGCGAGCCGGGCGTTGCCCTGGACGCTGTCGAGGGTGCGGCTGAAGACGACCTTCGGGATCGCGCACCAGACGTCGGCGAAGGCGGCCCCGAGTTCGTCGTCGCGCATCGACGGATCCGTCTCCCACGGCAGCATGGTCTCGTAAAGCCTGCGGCCGCACAGGTAGCCACCGAGCTCGCGTGTCTGCGCGATGTGGAAACGAAACTGGTCCTCGTTGGGCACTGTCCACCCGAACGCGCCCGCGCGGTCGGCGATAAAGCCGTCCACCGAGACACCCATCGAATAGATCAGCATGGCTTCACGCTCGTCGCACCGGAGCGACGGACGATCGTGAGCTTGACATCGGCTCTCCGTCCTTCTGCAGGTTGCTCTGCCACAGCTAGTGACCGATCGCGAGACGAAAACTCATCGTCGTTGGCTGTCCGAGCGATCGTACGGCCGTTGCCGACGCCGCACTGAGCTCCCGGAAGCGGACCGACCCTCGGGGTATTTCGGCGGTCCGGGGCGCTGATGCGCCAACTCCTCCAACGCCACCGCGCGCGCCCGGCACGTCGTCCCTTTGGCGAGCGGCGGTTCCGCTCGCGGGCGCCGCGGGCTACCGTCGAGCGTGGCGCGCAGGGCGGCGCCGATTTGAGCCTTCGTGATCTTGACGAATCACAGGGCCGGCGCTCAGCGAAGTGGCGCTGGCCCTGGTCGTGCGTCTTTGTCGGAGCTGATTTGACTGCTTGATCGGGAACACGTGGAGGTTGCCGTGGATCGGATCGGGGACGTGCACCGGCGGCTGGATGAGCACTTGCCGCGCCTGGCGGCCGCGCATGACGTGCCAGGGGTGTCGGTGGCGGTGCTGGTGGACGGGCAGGTGGTGGCGGGCGCCGCCGGCGTGGTGAATCGGCGGACTGGTGTGAAGGTGACGCCGGATTCGTTGTTCATGATCCAGTCGATCACGAAGGTGTGGACGGCGACGTTGGTGATGCAACTCGTCGATGACGGCCTGGTCGAGTTGGACGCCCCGGTGCGGGCGTACCTGCCGGGCTTCCGGACCGCCGACGAAGGGGCCAGCGCGGAGATCACGGTACGGCACCTGTTGACGCACACCGGCGGGTTCGAGGGCGACATTTGGGCGGCGACGACCGCAGGCGCGGACGCGCTGCAACGATTCGTCGAGGACCTGGTCGCTGCCGCACCGCAGCATGCTCGACCGGGCGAGATGTACTCCTATTGCAGCGCCGGGTACGGCGTGCTCGGCCGACTGGTCGAGGTGCTGCGCAAGACGTCATACGCGGCGGCGCTGCGGCGACGCCTGGCCGGACCGCTTGGTATCGAGGAGCTCGCGTTCTGCGCGGATGAAGCGCTGGCGTTTCGCACCGCGATCGGGCACGTCCGGCCGAGCGCGGACGCGGCGTTGCAGCCGCTGAGGGTGTGGGCGGTACTTCCGCCGTCCAACCCGGCGGCCGGCAACCAACTGGCGATGTCGGCGCGGGCGCTGATCGCGTTCGCCCGCATGCACTTGGCCGACGGCCTGGCACCGGACGGCACCCGGCTGTTGTCTGCGGCAAGCGCGCGGGCGATGCGCGAACGCCAGGTCGACCACCCGGCTGCGATGGGTGGACGTCGTGGGCACGGGCTCGGCTGGATGCTAGAGAAGGCTTCGCGGGTGGTCGAGCACGGTGGCGACGCGCCCGGTGTGGCCGCGCTGCTGCGAGCGGTGCCCGAGGAGGGCGTCGCGGTGGCGATGCTGATCAACGGCGGCGCGCCCGGCCCCCTCCTGGACGATCTGATCTACCCACTGCTGCAGGACCTTGCCGGCGTCGAACCCACACCGAAGCTGCCGTCGCCAGACGGTAACGTGCGCGCGGCCAAGCGGTGGCACTACGTGGGGCGCTATCAGACGGGTCAGACCCGCTACGAGGTCACCGCCGACGACGACCGTCGGCTCTGGGTCACCGTGTCCGAACGCAATGAGGCGCTCCGCATGGCCGCAACGGCAGGCGTGCCCGCCGAACCGGAACGCTACGAGTTGCGCCAGGTCGACGGCGACCTGTTCATGCTGACCGACCCGTCAGGAAGCGCGGTGCGGACCGCCAAGTTCCTCGGCGCGGATGCCACCGGCCGAGCCAGATTCCTCCACACCGGCCGCGCCGCTCCAAGAACCGACTGATGAAACCAGCGCAAGATGGCCAACGGCGCCTTCGCGAATGCGGGCTGCTCAGGTGCTGATTGCAGCTCGTTGGTGCTGCGCCCCGGCTGCTGTCGGGTCGTCATGGCGTTGCGGATGAGTTCGGCGCGGTGGACGAGGCCACGCTGTTGGCAGAGTTGCAGGTGGGCGCGCAGCGCAGGCAACCGGACGAGGTAGCCGCGCCAGCGGACCGTTCCAGCTGTGAGCCGATTACCGGGCCCTGCTCGCGGGGAGCCTGGGGGTCGTCGAGCGCGGGAACCATCTGGTGGCGAAGCGGTCCTCGCCGATCGGCAGTAGCCCATCCGTGGAAGCTGCGGACCAGCCGCCTCGCCGCCGCAGTTGACGAAGCGCGCGTGGCCACCGCGTGTCTCGATCGCGGTGGCAACGGCATGTCATCGTGAATACCGCCTACCGGTTACCGATCGTCCACCGGAAAGCCGCGCCCGATGTCACCGGCTGTTGGGGCTAGGCGAAGGTGGGTGACAGCGATTATTGCCCCGTTCGCGGCAGCCGATAGCGAACGTTGACGACCGAGGTAGGGTCGCCGCCCGGGTCGTCGTAGAGCCGGATGCCGTCGCCGAGCAGGCATCGGTGCGATCTGTAAGTCAATCTCGTCGATCAAGCCGAGGTCGAGAAGCTGACGGCCGATGCTGCGTGAGATCACTTCGAGGTTCTTGCCACCGTCCAGGCCGATCCGCACCGCCTCGGCCGGCGAGCAGCTCAGGAAACGTCGCTGCGTCGGCTGGGGTGGCGTCCTCGGGATGGTGGGTAAGCACAAAGATCGGTCCGTGCCAGCGCCGCGGCGCTCCGAGAACCCTCGCCGGTCGCGAGGGTGGGGTCACACATCGGCAAACGCCTGCACTGCGGCAAATGAGGACGGGTTCCTCGACGCAGGTTGGCAGCCGAAGACCGTTACATGTAACGTGATGATGTGGTCGAGCGGACGACGGACAGCGGGCGGCAGCGGGTTGCGGCGCACCGGGCCCGGCTGCGTAAGCAGGGGCTGCGACCGGTGCAGATCTGGGTGCCCGACGTGCGCGCCCCGGGCTTCGCCGCCGAAGCGCACCGGCAGTCCGCGCTGGCCGCGGCCAGCGCGCACGCGGCCGACGACCAGGCCTTCATCGACGCGATCTCCTGGCTCGCCGATGATGACAGCCAGGCGTGAGACGCGGCGAACTGTGGACCGCCGCCGGCGGTGCGCACTGCACCGGTAAGCCACGCCCGGTGCTCATCGTGCAAGACGACCGCTTCGGTGCCACCGATTCGGTGACCGTCTGCCCGCTGACCAGCGACCCGACCGAGATCCCGCTGCTGCGTATCCCGGTTCCCGCCGGCGAGGCGACCGGGTTGACCCGTCCAAGCCGGATCATGGTCGACAAGCTGACCACGGTGCCCCGCGCGCGCCTCGGCGAACGCATCGGCTACGTCGCCGACACCGACATGCTGGCGCTCGCCCGCGCGCTGATCGTCTTCCTCGACCTGGCATGACAAGCCTCCGCGCGACGGTCCGACCGCATACTCGCAGCGGCATCTCCGGAAGCGCACGACCCGCGCGCACACTGCCGGAATCGGATGCGTGATTGAGGGGCGAACGACTGCGGCTCTGCCGCTGGCGGGCTGCCCGGGAGGATTGGGGGCCAGGCACGCACGAAGACGGATTCGGGGCTACGCGCGGAGGACGACACGGACACTCCGGAGGGGTTCGCGGCATGGCTGGTCCGCTTGCGGCGAGCGCCGGCACTTTTCTGGTGGGTCGTCGACGACAACGCTGTTCTCGGCGGCATCGCGCTGCGGCCCGAGATGAACGAGTTCGTACGCCAGCACGGCCGTCTCGGCTACGGCATCCGCTCGCCCGCGCGGGGCCAGGGTATGGCGACGTGGGCGCTGGGGGAAGTTCCGCCGATTGCCCGGTCGCAAGGGCTCGACGAGGTGCTTCTCGTATGCGAGGAAGGCAATGCCGCTTCAGCTCAGGTCATCGAGCGCTGTGGCGGGCGCTTGGCGACACTCACCGGGTGCGTGCGCCGGTACTGGATTTCGCTCGCAACGTAGGGCGCAGCAAAGCCATCGTGCGCTACCGGCACGGCGCCGAGCGAACCGATCACGGCCGACCGCTCACGGCCATGGCGCCCAGTCGGCGCGGGCTCAGCGGCATAGAAAGACGAGTCCGTTCCCCCAGAGCTGCCATAACGTTGCACTCCGGCCGGCTGGTCGCGGGCGCAAACGTCGGGCGCCCAGAATCGACAGGCGCCCGGCGCGGCGTGATCGGCGCGGTATCCGACAACGGGATTCGCTACGGGACGGCGTGGTCGGCGGGTGAGGGCGCTCAGTCGCTGGGATCGAGCGTCTTGATCGGCACCCACCCCTCGCGGCCCGCAGGCGAGCGACACCAGAACCAGCCGCTGGTCAGGTCTTCGGCGACGACCTCCAGCAGTTCACCGACATCGGTCGGCAACTCGGTGGTGTCGTACGCCGCTGCTACCACGACCGCGCACCCGGAGGACGCGGACAGGTGCCGGGCAGGCACCCATCCGGAGCCGTTCGCGGCGTTGACGAAGACGAACTCGGGCCACTCGGTATCTCGGTCGCCGACCTCGACGCGCTGCCCGACGGCCAGTCGTACTGGCGACCGCTCCGGAATCTGATGTGCCACTCTCGCGACGACCATTCGCACGAGACAAGCATCACTGCCGCCGGCCGCTGCGGCGAGGAACGGTCGGGTGCCGCACCGGGATCGCTCTGCGGCCGGCCGATCGCCGGGTGCGACTTCCGCGCTGGTGCGGGCGCCGGACACTTCCGCTTCGATCATGTGGTGGCGTAGCGTCAGCGGCTGGTGGCGCGCGCCTGCCCTCTCCCTCGGCATCGCCGAGATGGTGAAGTCCCGTAGCTCGTTTCTGGCGATCACACGACGAATCCGCCGGCGGTCCCGGGCAACGGAGAGCCCCGCTCGGACACATCGCCGGTCGAGGAGTGAGTCGTCATGATCGTCGACATCGACCCTAAATCCATGGCATCCCGGCTGCGGGCCGGCCTCGCCGCCAACGGCACCGACATCAGCCACAGCCGGGCACTCGATTGTTGCTACGCAGCTGGGCTACGTGGACTGGAACACCTGCGCCGCCGCGGGAGTTGGCCGAGAGGCCGGTATACCCGCTGCGGATCGGCCTGGACACCGAACTGTGGGGCGACGACTTGGCGATTCCGGATCCGTTCGGGAACCGGATCATCTTCCACACACCGCGGTCAGCGACGGATCAGGCAGCATCGTGACCTGCAGCGTCGAACTACGTAGTTTCGTGACCGGGCCATCGGCTTGCGGGACGTCCGCTCGGCGTTCGGCTAGGTCTGGTAGACAGGAGTTGACGATGACCGTGGGTACCTCTACGCGGCACGATTCTGGTTGCGAGTCCGCATATCGAATCGTTACGGATGCGAACATCGAAGGGTGTCCGACAGCGATGCGTGGTTGGCTGCGCTCGCCGCTCGCCTGGGCAGTGTGTCCGGCGTGGTCGGAGTCATGCTCGGCGGCAGCCGTGCCCGATACGAGCACCTAAGCGGCTCGGACTTCGACATCGGCGTGTATTACCGGCCGCCCCTGGATACTGCGGCGCTGGGCGAACTGGCGCGCGCGGTCGCGGGCCCTGAGGCGCGGGTGACCGAGCCGGGCGGCTGGGGGCCGTGGGTGGATGGCGGCGCGTGGTTGCGAATCGACGGCAGGCCGGTCGATTGGATTTATCGAGACATAGACCGCGTGCAAGACTGTTGGGCACGAGCCCAGCGCGGCGTGTTTGCCTTTCATACACAGACGGGTCATCCCCTCGGCGTGCCGGACTTCGCCTATGCCGGTGAGCTCGGCCTCGGTGCCGTGTTGGCCGACAACACCGGCCAGCTCACCGCGCTGCACAGCGAAATGCAGATCTATCCGCCCGCGCTGTCCGCGGCGTTGCTGGCCAGGTTGTCGGAAGCGGACTTCCTACTCGGCGCACTGCGCAAGTCGCTCCGCCGCGCTGACTCGGTATGGGTCGCCGGCTGCCTGTTCCGGGTCGTGCTGCTCTGCATCCACGCCCTGCACGGGCAGGCCGGACGCTGGCTCATCAACGAGAAAGGCGCCCTCGCCTCGACGACGGCTCTGCCGATCGCACCGGCCGACTTCGCCGCCCGTGCCGGCCGCATCCTCGGCCATGTCGGTGTAGAGCCGACCGAACTGACCAGCACCATCGACGCAGCCACTGCACTGCTCGACGACACCCGCACCGCGTGCGCGGCTACTTGAGACCGCGCCCGAAGTCACCGCGCCCCCAGACATCGCTCATGCCGCGGTACAAGCGTTACCTGTCCGGCGAGCAGCTTGCAGGCGAAATCGGCGGCGATGTACTCCTCGATGGCCAGTGGTTCGTGGCCGCGAGTGTCCGTTGGGCTTGAACGTCGAAGCGACCCGGTAGCGAGAACCCAAGGATCGCTCAACGGGCATCGGGGAAGGCCGCTTGCGACAGCGCGACTTCGATGTTGATGCCGAGTTGTTGGTGCAGCCTGTCGGCTCCTCGTTCGGTGACTTGGATGGTGCGGCGGCCGGCGTGGCGGACGAGCGTGCCGCTTTCGCACAGGGCGCGCAGGAGGCTGGCTCCGAGCTGGCCCGCGAGGTGGTGGCGCTGCTCAGTCCAGTCGACGCAGAAGCGCAGCAGAGGTCGTGAGTGTCGAGACTGCGCGAGGGCGTGGAGGTCGACGCCGAGGCCAGCAAAGACGTGCTCAGCTGCGGGGCCGAGCTGGTAGGGATGGGTGGGCATGCCGGCAGCGATACGCTCGCCGGCTCGGCGGCTGGTGTCATGGACGCCGTCTGTGGCCACGATGGCCTCGCGATCGAGCAGGGCACCGGCGACGCTAACGCCGAGACGGCCCGCGAGGTGGTCAAAGCAACTGCGGGCGGCTCGTAGGGCAGCTGCCTGGGTGCCTTGGCGCAGGGAACGGACTGGCGCGACAGGGGCGATGGTTGCCAGCGCTTCCAGTACGGCCGCGACGTGCTGGCCGGCGAGCCGGTAGTAGCGGTGCCGGCCTGAGGCTTCTACCTCGATCAATCCGCCCGCGCGGAGCTTGTTGAGGTGAGCTGTGGTGGCCGAGGCGGACAGTCCGGCCTCTGCGGCCAGACCGGAGGCCGGCAACGCCCGCCCGTCGAGTAGCGCGGCGAGCATGCGAGCCCGGGCGGGGTCGGCGAGCAATGTGGCGACGGCGGCCAGGTCAGCGTCGCCGCCGATGCCGGGCGAGGGCCTGCGGGTGGTAGTAGCGGTGCTGGTCATGGCTTCCAGTCTGCGTCGGAGACGTTTCCACGTCGATGGAAGCGTTGGGCGGGAAGGCTGTTCGGATGCGAATGGCTCGACATGGCGCGTCCGCGGACGTGACCGATGTGCTGTCGATCGGGTCGCTGATCACGGTCGGGTTCGCCGGGAGCGTCCTCGTGACCCCGTTGTATGTGTTGTATCAACGGAAGTTCGGCTTCTCCGAGATCACGCTGACGTTGATCTACGCGGTCTACGTGGTCGGGAACGTGGCCGCGCTGCTGATCTTCGGGCAGGTTTCCGACCAGCTCGGCCGCAAGAAGGTCGCCCTCCCCGCCCTGGGTATGGCCGCGCTCAGCGCGGTGCTGTTCCTGTTCGCTCAGGGCACAGCCTGGCTGTATGTGGCCCGATTGCTGATCGGCCTGGCGACCGGGGTGCTGTCCGGGACCGCGACCACCTGGCTCGCCGAACAGTATGGAGCGGACCGGCGGTCAGCGGCCTCGTACGCGGCGACCGCCGCGAACCTGCTCGGCATCGCGTTGGGCCCGCTGGCCGGTGGCCTGCTCGCCCAGTACGCCCCCACGCCGCTCGTCCTGCCGTTCGTCGTCTACCTCGTTGTCCTGGCCGGCGCCGCGGTCGCCGCGGCACGCACGGCAGAACCATCCGGGCTCCAGCAGGTGCGGTCGCTGCGCGCGCTGCGGGTCCGTCCTCGTCTGGGCGTGCCCCGCGACCTGTTGGCAGCATTCACGCCACCCGCGGTCGCCGGGTTCGTCACCTTCGCCTTGGGGGGGCTGTATTTCGCCCTCATCCCTACGATCGTGATCAAGGATCTCCACGAGACCAACATCGCCGTAGGAGGGCTGCTGGTGTTTGAGCTCGGCGCGGTCGCCGCCGCCGTCAACACCCTTGGTCGGCACCTGTCGCCGCCCACGGCGATGCGGACCGGCCTGGTCGCGTTGCTGCCCGCCGTGGCACTCGTCGTCGTCGCCCAGACTGAAGGGTCCATGACGCTACTCGCCCTCGCGTCTGCGCTGGCCGGCGTCGTCTTGGCGTTGGGGTATCGCGGCAGCCTGCAGGCCGTCAACCACATCACCCCTGACGAACGACGCGGTGAAGTGGTGTCCACCTACCTGATCGCGGTTTTCCTCGGCAACGCCCTGCCCGTGATCGGCGTCGGGGTGCTGAGCACGCTGACTGACCCATTCACCGCCTCCGTCACCTTCGCCGCGGTCGTCGGCGCCCTCTCCCTAGGAGCGCTCGTCGCCGGCCGCTAGCTCGTCTCATTAGCCGAACCGCCCACGCCACATGCCTGGGCGCCAAGGACGACCACGACCGGACTTGGCGGGCAACCGTCGCACAAGACCGGTTCGGTGACTTCGTCTCGCCGGGGCACGTCATACGGGACGGACACGTGGCAGCAAATCACGAGGACGCGTGATGCCGGTCCGACAGCGCTCGTCGGGCTGCGGCTGTGGGGGGCCGGTGCCTGCAACGATATGCCGACCTCGTACTTTCACGCGGTTGGCGATGCTTCCGATCATCGGCGGATCCGGACGTCTCGGCCCGGGATGAGCGGACGTTTCTCCTCGCCTTGGGTACCGATGCGGAACTTCAACTCGGATCCGGCGGTGAGCCACCAGCCCGGCCTGACAAGCGACACGGTAGGGAAGTCTCGGAAAATCTGCCGAAACTGCTAGACAGCCGGATACAGTCCTCGTAACAGCGCTCGCGCGGAGAGCAGGAGGCGCCGTGGATCCGGTCCGCAACCCATATGCTCCCGGCGCCGGGCAGCGCCCGCCCGAACTCGCCGGCCGCGACGCCGAGCTTCGCGGCTTCGACGTGGTGCTGGAACGGGTGGCGCGGGCTCGCCCGGAACGATCGATCGTGCTCACCGGGCTGCGCGGGGTCGGCAAGACGGTGCTCCTGAACGCGATGCGCGGGGCCGCGGTGCGCCGCGGCTGGGGCACCGGCAAGCTCGAGGCGCGTCCGGAGCAGGCGCTGCGCCACCCGCTGGCTGCGGCGGCGCACGTCGCGGTCCGGGAACTGGCCAACCAGAACCGGGACGAGGCGCGACACGTCCTCGGCGTGCTCAAGGCGTTCGCGCAGCGCGGCGCCGACGGCGTGAAGAGCGCGAGAACCGCCGGGGTCCGCTGGCAGCCGGGCATCGACGCCCCAGCGGTCAGTGGCCGCGCCGACTCCGGCGACATCGAGATCGACCTGGTCGAGCTCTTCACCGACCTGGCCGGGCTCGCCGCTGACGCCGGCAAGGGGGTCGCGGTCTTCGTCGACGAGATGCAAGACGTAGGCGCCCGCGACGTGTCCGCGCTCTGCGCCGCGTGCCACGAAGTGTCGCAGCAGGGCCTGCCGCTGGTGGTGGTCGGCGCCGGGCTGCCGCACCTGCCGGCGGTGCTCTCGGCGAGCAAGTCCTACTCTGAACGGTTGTTCAAGTATTCACGTATCGATCGGCTGGACCGGGCTGCCGCCGACGCGGCGCTGCGGGTGCCTGCGCGCGAGGAGGGCGCCGACTTCACCGATGAGGCACTCGCGGCGATGTACGAGCTCACCGGCGGCTACCCCTACTTCGTCCAGGCGTACGGCAAGGTGGCCTGGGACGCCGCGCCGCGCTCGCCGATCACCGATGTGGACGTGCGGGTCGCCGCACCGGAGGCCGAGGCGGAGCTTGCCGTCGGATTCTTCGGATCACGCTACGAGCGGGCGACCCCGGCCGAGCGCGAGTACCTGCGCGCCATGGCCGAGGTGGCGCAGCGCGGCGCCGACGGCGACGCGGTGCCGACCGCCTCGGTCGCCGACGCGCTCGGCCGCAACCCGCAGTCCCTCTCGCCGGCTCGCGACGCGCTGCTGAAGAAGGGGCTGGTCTACTCCGGCCAGCGCGGCCGGATCGCGTTCACCGTCCCGCACTTCGGCAAATACCTGCGAGGCGTGACTAGGTCTGCCGTGTCGGCCAGCCGCTGCAGCCAGATCATCGCCCCGTAGCGACGGGCCGTGTGCGAAGCGCATGTAGTAGCAGGTGTCGTTCAGGTCAAGCAGACGGCAGCATTCCAATGCCCTACACAAAGTCCTAGGTATTTTCATTGCCTTTCCCTGGGGTCGATGGCGACAAGGATCGCCTTGCCTGCCGATTGATCTCGGAGGCGGCCGAGTCTGTGGCACCATGCAACTAACCACCGTTGCAGTGCGGCCCTTGACTAAGGTGTTCTATCCTCCTGAATCTCTTCCATCCAGCAAATAAGACGACTGCCCCAAGGACCGCACATAGAGTGCCGACCCAGCCGTGCCCGTTAAGCCATGCAATAGTTGCGCCGGTTACGAAAGCACCAGTAGGCACAACGATCACCAAGAAGCCGAACACAAGTCTTAGCAACATGCGCATAGGTGCACTCAGTCGTCCAGGTCGTTTACTCCGGATATAACTGAGTACACGCCAGCGCCGGTCACGCCGGCACCAAAAACACCGAGGACGACACCGCAAAATATGCAACCTGTGACTATGCTCGCTGCCGCGCCTTCTTCGATCATTCCACCAAGCTCAAGGAGCCCCATGCCGGCAAAAATCTCCCCGACGCCCGACCAAAAATCGTAGCCAGTCGGGTCCGAGCTGTTGACCGGATCATCGCCCGCGTACTCGTAGCGGTTCGCCATGTCGGGGTTGAGTGGCTGATTTATCTGGTCTTCTTGGGTCCAAGTGCCCGTGGTAGGTTCGTACCAGCGTTGCCCGAACTTGACGAGTCCCGTCGTGATGTCTGGAACGCCATCACCGTAGCTGTACGGGTTGAAGCCTGAGACTCCGTGGCCGCTGTCGTAGGTGACGGTGCTGTTGCCGTAGGGGTCGTAGCTGTAGGTGACGTCAGTGGCGGCGTTGTCGTTGATGAGAGCCACGGGGTTGGTGCGGGCGTCGTAGGCGTACAGGTCAGTGGTGGTGCCCTCCGTGAGCAGCACTGGCAGCCCGCTCGGATCGTGGGTGATGTAGCTGTTGTAGTCGACGCCAGAGACCGTGGTCTCGGTGGCCTCCTCGATGAGCGGCATGCCGGTGCTGCCGGTGCGGCCGTAGGTGTAGATGTAGGTGCTGCTGCGGCTCCTTGACGCCTTAATGAGCTCGTCCTGGTTGGTTCCGGCGTAGGTGTAGAAGGTGCTGATCCCGGTGTTGGTGACGTGTTGTTGGCCGGCGGCGTTGTAGCTAGCGGTAAACCCGGGTCCCGCGGTGCGGTTACCGGCGCCGTCGTAGCTGTAGCCGCTGCTGGTGATCTGGTTGGCGGCGTTGAAGGTCAGGCTCTGCGAGGATGGCTGGGCGCCGGTGACCGATGCGGAGGTACGGTTGCCGGCGGTGTCGTAGCCGTAGGTATAGGTGCGTGGGTTGGAGCACCGGTGACGACGGACTTGGTGAGCCGTCCGGAGCTGTCGTAGGTATAGGCGGTGGTTTCGCCGGAGACCGAGTCGCTGACCCATTGGATGTTGGTGCGGTCCGCGCTAGGTGTGGTCGGGCAGGACGGCGCGGTGGAGCCGGCCGAGTAACAGACGGTCTCGTCGAAGATCTTGGTGGGTGCGCTGGCCGGGCCGCGTTCGGCGTAGGCCTCGGTGACCCGTCCGGTGGAGTCGTAGCTCAGGTGGGTGTGCGCGGCCCAGCTGGAGTGGTTGGCGTTGGAGGCCAGCCAGGTGTCGGTGCGCCGGCCGTTCGGATCGTTGGCAAACTGCACGGTCGCCGTGCCCGAGCCGCTCGGGTAGGTCATCGAGGTCAGCAGATGCGCGGCGTCGTAGCCGTAGCTGGTGGTGCCGAGGTCGTTGGTCTCGCTGGCGAGCGCGCCGGCGAGGTCGTACCGGTAGGAGATCGTTCCGCTGCCGGCATCACCGGCGGCGCTGCCGGTGTTCGTGGTGGACAAGAGTTTGCCGAGGTCGTCGTAGCTGTAGGTCGTCGTCCCGGACGCGTCTACGCGCTGGGTGACCCGGTTGAGCGGGTCGTAGGTGTACGTGACGGTGGGGGTGCCGTCGGAGTAGCTGACCGAGGTGATCCGGTCGGCGTCGTCGTAGCTGTAGGTCGTGGTGTGCCCGGCGCCGTCGGTGGCGGTGGCGAGCCGACCGAAGCTGTCCCAGGTGAAGTTCCGGGTGCCGAGGCTGGTTTCCGATGGCGGGGTGATGGAGGTCAGGTCGTGGTTGGCGTCGTAGCCGTAGCTGGTCTGCACGCCGCTGGCCGCGCCCGGGGATTGGGAGGTCTTCGCGGTGCCGTCGCTGTTGTAGGTGACCTTGGCTTGTGGGCCGCCGCTGGTGCCTTGCGCGGTGGTCAGCTGGTTGCCTTGCCCGTCGTAGGTGTACTGCAGCGTGTTGTGCCCGTCGTCGGTGGTGGACGAGGGCAGGTACTTGGCGGCGCCGGTGTTGGTGTAGGCGGCGGACTCGTTCGCGCCGCCGGGTAGTGCGATGTTGGTCAGCGACTCGCCGTTGTTCGCGCCGTAGCTGAACGTTGTCGAGCCACCGGAGGCCGGTGTCGAGGAGGCGATGTCCTGCAACGGCGTGTAAGTGCGCAAGCGGGTGTGCCCGTCGGCGTCGGTGGCCGAGGAGACGAGCATCGACCCGTCGGTGGTCAGGTCGTAGGTGGTGTGCGGCACCGACGCGACCGGCTGGCTCTGGTCGGTCGTCGGGTCGGCGACCAGAGTCTGGGTCGAGGACGGATAGGCCAGTCGGGTGATCGAGGTTCCAGGCGAGCCTGGCGCGGTGTTGGACTGGCTAACCTGCGAAGCCTTGCTGCCGCTGAAACCCAGTGTCGTGGTCGAGCCGGCCGGGTTGGTGATCGTGACGACCTGCCCGGTGTCGGTGCCGCTGCCGGTGGCGAAGCCGGTCACGCCGCCTATCGTGTCGGTGACCGAGGCCAAGTGGCCACCGGAGGAGTAGCCGAGACGGACGCTGCGGGTGTGGGAACCATCGGACTGACTCAGCGTGGTGATCCGCCCGCCGCTGGTAGCGATCGTCAGCGTACGGGCTTGCGCGTTCGGCCCACGCGTGGTTCCGACAGAGGCGGGCAGTCCCGTTGAGGTGTAGTTGAACGTGGTCGGATTGTGGTTACGGTCCTGGACCGAGGTCAGCCGCCCAGCCGAGTTGAACGCCAACTTTGTCTGACTGACGTGGTCGGTCAACGTCCAACCACCGCCGCTGACGGTGACCAGGTCGGCCTGGAACTGCGGCGGCGCGGAATAGCCGCCCGAACCATTCGGGGTGAACACGCCGCTGAGCCACCCGGGCAGCAGGAAATGTGACGCTGTTGTCGCTGTTATGGACCAGCCGCTCATCGAACCCCGTGACACCCCACCCCGGAACCGGTGCCGCCCGTGACCGCCGACGCTACGCTGGAACCCCAGACCGAGGAGTTGTACCACAGCATGATCGGCACGTCGCTCGTCACACCGGGAAGCGTGATCAGCCGGTCGGTGAACAGCGCATTCCCCGATCCCACGTCGACGCTCAACTGACCGGTCCCAGAAATCGCGAACGACAAGGTGGTCGCATTCCTACGCGACCCAGCGGCTGGAGTCGGATTCGCCGTCGCCGCGCCGGCCGGCGGCGCCTGCACCGTAACCGCCAACCCGACAACACAGACCGCGACCGCAATACATGAAACCACCCGCCGCAGCCGGCGGTAGCCACACCGAGACATACCAACAACTTGAATTGGCACCATGACGGCCCTCCCGCGGACCGGACCGCACCACGCGGACGCGGTCAGCCGGTGAGGCACCGTGGCCATGCCCCTGACGACGACGCCGAGAAAGTTGCTGCGCTCGAACGCCGCCTTCCCGCCCCGCCGCCACGTCGGGAGAAGTGAAGGTGTATCCTGCGTACCACCTACGACGCCACCTGACAATAGGGCGCGTTGACTCAGCTCAGTTCAGTTGCACTGTTAGCCTCGATCCTTCACGCTGACGCGAGCTGATCAATTCGCTTGATGTTGTTGATCTTCTGATGGTGTGGTTGTTTCGCGGGCAGGCGCTTGCTGCCGGTCTGCCGGCTTCTCCAAGACCTCGGGTGGTAAGGATTCGGGATAATCGCTCAGGCCGGCCAGGATGCTGTGCGGAGCCGGGCGAAGGCGGTGGCCAGGTGGCTGGCCCAGGGCCAGTCACGGTCGAGTTTGAGCCGCCAGCTGCGGCCGGTGCGGGTGAGCCGGGCGGCGACGTGCAGTATCCGGTAGCGCAGTGCGGCGGGTTCGCAGCGGGCCAGCTCGCCGTGCAGGCAGAGGGCTTGGGTCCAGCTGAGCAGGTCGGCGGCGGTGAGGGCGAGTTCGAGCCAGACCTGGTTGGGTTGGTAGTCCTTGCACGGGAAGTTACGCAGCCCGGTCGCTTTGCCGCAGCGGATGCGGTCCTCCACGCGGGCGTGGCTGCGGTGGCGGATTTCGAGGTCGGCGTGCTGGCGGTGCGGGCCGCCGCGCGGTGTGTCGGTGAGGAATGCGGTGAACCGGTGCCCGTCCGGGTCGGTGAAGCGCAGCTGCGCGCCGGGATGCGGGCGTTCCCGGCGCACGATCACCCGCGATCCGGGCGGCCATTTCGCCAGGTCGAGCAGGCCGGTGATCTCGGCGAGCCAGGCGCCCTCGCGCGGCGCGCCGTCCAGGTCATAGGCCGGGCTCCATGGCCTGCGCCGGCAGGAAGGATCGCTTGCTGCACCGGCTCGTCGATGGTGAAGCCGAGGGAGTAGCCGCAGCCGTGCTCGCGGCAGGCGGCGGCGAAGCCATGGGTGGCGCCGGCCGCGTCGGTGCGGACCAGCACCCGCGGCGAGTCCGGATCACCCGGGCGTGGGCGGGCGTGTTCGGGCAGCGCCGCCAAGGCCATCTGCAGGATCTGCACGTGGTCGGCGGTGGTGTTCGACCCCGCGTTCCCGGGCCGCAGAATGCCGGCCAGCCCCTCCCCGCCGGCCACGTCCGGGCGGTCCAGGTAGGCCAGCAGCGAGTGGAACCCGAACGTCTTCTTCCACGTCTTGGCCGCGTTCTGCTTCTCCGAATGCGCGATCGTGATCGTCGCGTCGATATCGATGACCAGCCCGTCCGCGACCTCCGGACCGGCGCCAGCCGCCCAGGCCCGCTCCCGCGCCGCGGCGCGCACCGCGCGCAACCGATCCAGGCGCGCCTCATCGACCCGCTCCACACACCGCCACGCGGTCGCATCCGACGCGACCGCGCCGAACAGCTTGTCCTGATCCCGCAGCGCCGCCAGATGCGCCAGCGCGTCCCCGCCGTCCGCGATGACCACCGCCAGATCGGCGAGCACCCGACCCGGCGTGTGCACCGCCGGCGCCGTCTTGTAGGTATCCAGCAACGCCGCGGTCCAGCCGCCTACCAGGCCGGTGTCCTCGGTCAACTCCCGCAGCAGCGCCACCCCGGCACGCGACACCACACCCTGACCATCAGCGCTGACCTTGACCCGCCCGCGACGCCGATTACGCTTCACCCACGGAGTGCCTTCCTGTGCAGGGCACTTGATCTCTCGCAAGACCAATTTTCCATTACAGGACAGGCACTTCCGTGCTCATCCCGACCGTGTCACCACCCTCGCGGTGAAGAGCGAGGTTAGGTTTCGAAGACAAGAACCTGAACGAGCGACGGCCCCCGCCGCCACAAGGGCGACGCGGGGGCCGTCGGTGTGCTCAGTCGTTAGCGGTGGTCACCTCACAGGTGCCTCAGCAACGCCATGGCCAGGAAGAACAGCGGACCGTTCGGCGTGCCGACGCCGGTCTCGTCGTCGTAGCCGGGCGTGTCGTGGATCGTAGTCTGCTGCACGTCGATCGTCTGCAGCTCGTACGTCTTCCCCTGCGAGTTGTCCAGGTTGTTCTTGTAGTTGGTGCGAACCTGCGCCACCGGCGAGCTCGGCGCGGTTATGTCGTGCAGCGCCGGAGTGTCCAGCAGCCTGTAGTACAGCGGGTTGGCGAACCCGATCGGCCGGTGCGCCAGCTGTCCGGCGACGGCGATCGCGCCCGCCAGTAATGGCGAGGACAGACTGGTGCCGCCGATGCGGTACTCGTCGTAGTAGGTGCCGTCCGGGAAGACCTGGGTCTCACCCACCAGGAACCCGGTGTTCGGGTCACCCGGCATGGCGATGTCGGGCACCGCCCGCATCGGGGTCGAGCCGAAGTACTCCGAGATGGACGTCGGCACCTTGCCCCGCTGGTAGAACGGCTGGGCGAACAGGAAGCTGGTGCCGCCACCGCCGCCGGAGCTCCAGGCGCCAGGCGGCGGAGGCGTCCACTTGCCGTTCGTCAACTGAGAATAGTCGGTTTGCCAGCCGTGCTCCCACAGCCACTGGCCGCGGCTACCGATCGCGACGCTGGTGCCACCGACGCCGGTCACCCACGGCACGTCGGCCGGGAACTCTACCGTCTTGGCAGCTAGCTTCGTCCCCCCGCTGGTGTCGTCACCGGAGTCGCCGGAGGAGAAGTTGACGGTGATACCCGTGAGCGCCGCCTCGAGCGCGAAGTCATTGTAGAAGTCGATGTACGCCTGGTTGGGGATGCAGTTGACGCTGATGACGTCGCAGCCCTCGTTCCACGAGTTGGTGATCACGTCGGCGACGTGGTTGTCGATCGTCTCGGCCCAGGCGTCATCCAGCCCGCTTAAGCAGTCCTTCGCGCCGACGTAGACGACCTTCGCGCCGGGTGCCATCCCGTGCACGGCCTCGACGTCGAGCGTCTCCTCGCCATACCAGCCCTGCGCGTCGCACTCGTCCGGGGCAGTCTGGTCGTAGCCGTCCGGCGGCGGGGTGATCTGGCGGAACTGGCCAGGCCGGAACGGTGCCACGCCGTGCCGGGCGCTATAGGTCTGCGCGTCCTGGTAGATCGTCGGGGCGGCGTACGCGTCGGTGATCGCCACCGTCTTGCCGCGCCCGTCGATGCCTGCGCGCAGCAGCGCCGTCTCACCGTATGCGGACTGGTACTGCGACGGCACGTACCCGCAGACCGCGTACGGCTGGTGCTTGCCGTAGGCCGGCGGCTTGTCGAACGCGATCTTCTGCGCGTAGTAGGCCGAGCACGGCTGTACGCCATACCGGGCTCCCGGCGGCGGCCCGGGCAGCGTGTCGGCGGGCTCCTTCAACGCGGAGAGTTGGTCGAGTCCGAGCACGCCGGCGACGGCGTCCGTCACGGCGCTGGGAGTGCCGGCCGGGAACGAGAGCCCGGTGGTGTTCGCGTGCAGGGTCATGCCCTGGTAGCTGACGCTGGACATCTTCGTCGAGAAGGTCTTCTGCACCTGAGCGACGGTGCCGCTCGCCTCGATGTACATGCCGCTCGGCAGCGTCGTGCTCACCTGGAATCCCTGCGCGCGCAGCCAGTTCTGCACCGACGTGACGTCGGCCGCGCTGGGCGAGTACTGCGCACGGAACTGCGCGTTGCTCAGCCACTTCGCGTAGCTCGCGCTCTGCGGATCCGACAGCTGCTGCAGCTTCGCTACCGCGCCGGCGTAGTCACGCATTCCCAGCAGCAGCCCGAAATCGACCCGGTTGCTGGATGGTGCGGAGCCGACCACGCGGGCGGCCGCGGGCAGGTGCGCGGCGCTGTTGGGTATCGGATGCGGTGGGGACGCGGCCGAGGCCGGCCCGGCCGCGGCGACGAGGCCGGCGACGGTCCCGGCCGCCGCAAGTCCAGCGACGACACGCCATCGGGCCGGCGAGGACACCTTCATGTAGACCTCCCGTTTCTTGAGCGGCGCACGCCGCTCAAACGGGCTTAGCCAACTACCGTTCGGTGACTTGGTCAAGCGTCCGATTTCGAGTCGTCACATATGTGTATTGCGTGTTGGCGAATCCAGGTATGCATAGCGATCCCTGCGGCGACGCCGGCGTTTATCGAGCGGGTCGAACCGAACTGCGCGATGGAACAGATCAGCCGCGCCGCCGCCCGCGCCTCGGGCGAGAGCCCGGGCCCTTCCTGACCGAACAGGAGTACGCAGCGCCGCGGCAAGGTAATCGTCTCGATGGGTACCGCACCCGGCAGGTTGTCGACAGCCACGATCGTGGCGTCGCCGCACGTCTCGACCAGCCCAGCGATCGACACGACGTGGCGGACGTGCTGGTAGCGCTCGGTAACCATCGCGCCGCGACGGTTCCATCTCCGCCGCCCGACGATTATCACCTCGCGGGCCAGGAATGCGTTGGCAGTCCGCACCACGGTGCCGATGTTGAGGTCGTGCTGCCAGTTCTCGATCGCGACGGCGAAGCCGTGCCGCCGGGCGTCGAGGTCGGCGACGATCGCCTCGACGCGCCAGTAGCGGTAACGGTCCGCGACGTTGCGGCGGTCACCGTGCGCGAGCAGGTCGGGGTCCAGCCGCGGATCGTCCGGCCACGGCTGCGGGTACGGACCGACTCCGATCGGAGCGGTCACGCCGCCCTCCCCCATCGCGTCGTGATCATGGGATTTGAGCAGGAATCCTGCCGCTTTCCCATGATCACGACGAGTGGTCGTGCGCTCAGCTCAGGCCGAGGTCGGCCAGGCTGTACGCGGCGCGATAGTCGAGGGCCGCCGCACGGACGGCCGTACCGGCGCCGCGGTCGACGATCACGGCGACGCCGACGACCTGCGCGCCGGCTGCGCGCAGCGCGTCCACCGCGGTGAGCACGCTCGCCCCGGTGGTCGAGGTGTCTTCGACCGCGAGCACCCGCCGTCCGCCGACCTCGGGGCCCTCGATCCGCCGCTGCAGGCCGTGCTGCTTATCGCTCTTGCGCACGACGAAGGCGTCGACGCGCCCGCCGCTCGCGTGCAGCATCGCGGCCGCTATGGGATCGGCGCCGAGGGTGAGCCCGCCGACCGCGTCGTAGCCCCAGTCCGCGGTGAGCTCCAGCATTACCTGCCCGACCAGCGGCGCCGCCGCCCGATGCAGGGTCACCCGGCGCAGGTCGACGTAGTAGTCGGCCTCCCGCCCCGACGACAGGACGACCTTGCCGTGCACGACGGCAAGCTCCTTGACGAGCGGCAGCAGTTCGTCGCGCGGGCTCACACGGGAAACTCTAGAGCCCGCCGCGACGCATGACCTGGCGCAGCAGCGGCCGCGGCGTGTACCGGACCAGGCCGACCATCGTCCGGTACCGGAGGTCCGGCACGCTCACCGGCTTGCCGCGCCTGGCGTCGGCCAGGCCCTGCGCCACCACCGCGTCGGCGTCGAGCCACATCCAGTTCGGTACACGCGACATGTCCGCGCCGGCCCGCTCGTGGAACTCGGTGCGGGTGAACCCGGGGCAGACGGCGGTGACCCGCACGCCGCTGCCGGCGAGCTGTACCGAGAGCGCCTCGCTGAACATCGTCACCCATGCCTTGGCCGCCGAGTACGTAGCGACGGCGCCACGCGGCACGAAGCCCGCGACCGACGAGACGTTGATGATCTCACCGCGGCGGCGGACTGTCATCGCCGACACCGCCGCGTGGGTGAGCCGCAGCACCGCGCGGACGTTGAGGTCGAGCATCCGCTCCTCCGCGGCGAGGTCGAGCGCGCCGAACTTGCGGTACGTGCCGATGCCCGCGTTGTTCACCAGTACGTCGATCGGCGAATCGCTGGACGCGATCCGCTCACCGACCCGCGCGCAGCCGTCCGCCGTCGCCAGGTCGGCCGGGAGCACCTCCGCGTCGACGCCGAACAGGTCGCGCATCGTGAGCATGGTCGCGGTGAGCCGGTCCTCGTCGCGGGCGACTAGGACGACGTCGTGACCCTGGGCGGCGAGCTGGCGGGCGAATGCCGCACCCAGGCCGGCGGTCGCGCCGGTGACCAGGGCGGTCTGGTTCACCGGCCCTTGGCCTTGCTGCGGTTGCGCCCGGCGCCGTTCTTCGGCGCGGCCGGCGGCGCCTCCGCGGAGTTCGCACGGAGCTTTGCTTTGCCTCGCGGCACGGGGGTGTTCGCCGCCACATCGGCAGTGGATGCGGCGGTCCCGGCAGGCGGCGCGCCGCGCGGCGGCTTGGCGCCCGCGGACGGCCTCGGCTGCGGGCGGGGCGCGAAGATCGTCCGCCAGTTCAGCTGCGGCGTCCCACCGGCGGAGGCAGCGACCGGGCGAGTGCGCACCAGGTAACGGGTCGTGGCCGGAACGTTGACGAGGACGACGGCGGTCAGGAAGGCGAGCGCCCCGACGAATGACGCGACCTTGAGCGCCGGCGGGGCGGACGTGCCCACCGCCAACAAGCTGACTGCGCCGACGCTCATTTGCAGGTAGCTCGCGACGACCCACACGCCGACGATCCACCACCGCGTGCTGTAGCGGCGCTTCTTCAGGCGCAGTGCCAGCAGCACCAGCACGACAGCGATGAGAAAGCCGAATACCAGCTGCGAGGTCATGATCGCACCGGCGTTGTGATGGACGTCCGCCAGCGCCTTCTGAGCCGTCGTCCGGTCGCTGTCCGTCTTCGCCTGGGTAAGGGCCTTCGTCGCCGAGTCCCGCAGGTTGTGCTCGACGTAGCTGCGGCTGCCGAAGAACGCCAGACCGGAGGCGGCCGATCCGACCGCGGCGACGATCAGCGCCCAGAAGGCGACGACGACCGTGCGCGGCGGAGTGCCGTTCGACTGCGCGTCCGTGGTCAGCTCTGGGCTGCTGTTGTGGGCGGGGTACACGCCGGGCAGTGTACGTGCGCGATCGCGTTCCCGCCCCGCGGCGGCTTCGACCGCCCGACGACGGCGTGCGGGCAGCTACAGTTGCGCCACCAGCGTCACCGTCACCCGGAGGGATCGCCGTGACCTCGCAGCCACCAGATCCGCAGCCCTTCTGGGCAGCGGGCGGCTCCGGCGACCCGACCGCACCGGATCCGCATGGGCCGCCTCCGGCGCCGTACCAGCCGCCGGCGTACCCGCCGCCGGCGCCGTATGGTCCGCCCGCGACGCCGTACCAGCCGTTCGACCCTTACCGGTTCGGCCCGCCGGGCCCGAATCCGTTCGGCTACCCGGTTCCCGAGAGCCCGCCGGCGTCTCCCGCGCCACCGGGCTACCCGCCGGGCGGCTACCCGTACGGGCCACCGGTCGAGCGCAGCAACGGGCATGCGGTCGCCGCCCTCGTCCTGGGCATCGCGGCGCTGGTGCTCTGCTGGCTCACCCTGCTCGACGTGCCGTTGATCGCGCTGGGCATCGTCTTCGGCGGGCTGGGCATGGCGGCCGCCCGCCGCGGCGCCGGCGGTCGGGGCATGGCCCTCGCCGGGATAATCTGCGCGATCGTCGGGGCCCTCGCCGCCGTCGTGTTCTTCGCGGTGCTCGTCTCGTCGTAAGCCGGGTCAGGCCGCGGCGACGGCGAGTCCGGACCGGTCGTCCAGCACGTCCACCCGCACCGTCTGCCCGTCGCGGATCTCGCCGGCCAGCAGCTTGCGGGCCAACGCGTCGCCGATCGAGGTCTGCACTAGCCGGCGCAGCGGCCGCGCCCCGTAGACCGGGTCGAAGCCGTTGATCGCCAGCCATTCCCGCGCGCCGGCGGTGACCTCGAGCGTGAGCCGCCGCGACTCGAGCCGCTCGGCCAGCGCTGCTACCTGGATGTCGACGATCCCGGTCAGCTGCTCGGTGTCGAGCGATTCGAAGACGACAATGTCGTCGAGCCGGTTGAGGAACTCCGGCTTGAAGTGTTCGCGCACCGCGTTCAGCACCGCGTCGCGCTTGAGCTCGTCAGAGAGGTCGCCGCCGACCAGCGCCTGCGAGCCCAGGTTGGACGTCAGCGCGAGGATCGTGTTGCGGAAGTCGACCGTGCGCCCCTGCCCGTCGGTCAGCCGGCCGTCGTCGAGCACCTGCAGCAGGATGTCGAACACGTCCGAATGCGCCTTTTCGACCTCGTCGAGTAGCACCACGCTGTACGGGCGTCGGCGCACCGCCTCGGTGAGCTGGCCGCCCTCCTCGTAGCCGACGTAGCCGGGCGGCGCGCCGACCAGCCGCGCGACGCTGTGCTTTTCGGAGTACTCGCTCATGTCGATGCGCACCATCGCCCGCTCGTCGTCGAACAGGAACGCGGCCAGCGCCTTGGCCAACTCGGTCTTGCCGACACCGGTCGGGCCGAGGAACAGGAACGAGCCGGTGGGACGGTTCGGGTCGCTGATGCCCGCACGAGCGCGGCGCACGGCGTCCGACACGGCCCGCACGGCCTCCGGCTGGCCGATCACCCGGTTGCCGAGTTCGTCCTCCATGCGCAGCAGCTTTGCGGTCTCGCCCTCCATCAGCCGCCCGGCCGGGATGCCGGTCCAGGCGGCCACCACATCGGCCACGTCGTCTGCGGTGACCTCTTCCTTCACCAGCACGTCCTCGACCGGCTCGGCCGCGGCGGCGTCGGAGAGCTCCTTCTCCAACGCTGGTATTTCGCCGTAGAGCAGCCGGGACGCGGTCTCGAAGTCGTTGTCGCGCTGCGCCCGCTCGGCCTGGCCACGCAGGTCGTCCACGCGCTCCTTGAGCTCACCCACCCGGTTCAGCCCGGACTTCTCCCTTTCCCATCGGGCATTGAGTGCGTTGAGCTTCTCCTGCTGGTCGGCCAGCTCGGCGCGCAGCCGGGCCAGTCTGTCCTTGGATGCCGCGTCGGTCTCCTTGGCGAGCGCGAGCTCCTCCATGTGCAGCCGGTCGACGGCGCGCTGCAGCTCGTCGATCTCGACGGGACGCGAGTCGATCTCCATTCGCAGCCGCGACGCCGCCTCGTCGACCAGGTCGATCGCCTTGTCCGGCAGGAAGCGTGAGGTGATGTAGCGGTCGGACAGCGTGGCTGCGGCAACCAGTGCGCCGTCGTTGATCTGCACCTTGTGGTGCGCCTCGTAGCGGCCCTTGAGCCCGCGCAGGATGCCGATCGTGTCCTCGACGGACGGCTCGCCGACGAACACCTGCTGAAAGCGCCGCTCCAGCGCGGCGTCCTTCTCGATGTGCTCGCGGTACTCGTCCAGCGTCGTGGCGCCGACCATCCGCAACTCGCCGCGGGCCAGCATCGGCTTGAGCATGTTGCCGGCATCCATCGCCCCCTCACCGGTCGCGCCGGCGCCGACGACGGTGTGCAGCTCGTCGATGAACGTGATGATCTGCCCGCCGCTGTCCTTGATCTCGTTGAGGACGGCCTTGAGCCGCTCCTCGAACTCGCCGCGGTACTTCGCGCCGGCGATCATCGCGCCCAGGTCAAGGGCGACGAGCCGCTTGCCGCGCAGGGATTCCGGCACGTCACCGGCGACGATCCGCTGAGCCAGTCCCTCGACGACGGCCGTCTTCCCGACGCCGGGCTCGCCGATCAGCACCGGGTTGTTCTTCGTGCGCCGGGAGAGCACCTGGATCACCCGGCGGATCTCGGCGTCCCGGCCGATCACCGGGTCGATCTTGCCTTCACGGGCCCGTGCGGTGAGATCGACGCCGTACTTCTCCAGCGCCTGAAACGTGCCCTCGGGGTCCGGGCTGGTCACTCGCTGCGAGCCGCGGACGCTCGCCAGCGCGTCGCGCAGCGCGCTCTGCGTCACGCCCAGCACGTCCGCCAGCGCGATCAGCAGGTGCTCGGTGGAGACGTATTCGTCGCCGCGCGAGCGGGCCTCCCGCTCGGCGGTGCTCAGCACAGCAAGAAAGGCACGCGACGGCTGCGGCGCGGCCACCGACGCGCCGGACGCCGATGGCAAGCGGTCGACAAGCCGCTGCGCCTCGGCGCGGGCGGCCATCGGGTCGGTGCCGGTGGCCTGCAGCAGCGGGCGGGTCAGGCCCTCGGCGTCATCGAGCAGCGCGACGGCGAGGTGCGCCGGCTCGAGCGCGGGGTTGCCGTGTTCGGCCGCGGCCTTCACCGCGGTGGACACAGCCTGCTGGCTGCGGGTGGTCATATCCATGTGTCAGTACCTCGTTGTCATATGTGCAGAGTTGTCGTATGTGCAAAGCCACGGGCAGGCCGCGGACGGTGCGGCAGCGCGGCTGGGTTGGGCTGGCGGTCAGCGGCGACGGCGGGGCGGCTTCCAGACCATGAGTGCCGTAGACGGCTCGCGGACCGCCTCGAGCTGCTCGTACGCGGCGCGCAGGTCAGCGGTCAGCTCCTCCAACCGGTGCCGCAGCGCGTCGACGTGCGCCTCGAGCTCGATGATCCGCTTGATCCCGGCCAGGTTGACGCCTTGCTCCTGGGAGAGCCGCTGCACCTCACGCAGCAGGGCGACGTCGCGAGCGGAGTAGCGGCGCCCGCCGCCGACCGTCCGCCCCGGCGTGACGAGGCCTAGCCGGTCGTACTGGCGCAGCGTCTGTGCATGCATCCCGGCGAGCTGGGCCGCGACGGAGATCACGAACACCGGCGCATCGTCGGGGACGTGCGGCTCGCCCATCACTGGCTACCCCCGCGTGCGACCGCCGCGGTGATGTGCGGTCGGGGATCGGCGTCCTGCGCCGACGCATACTTCTCCAGCGCGTCGCGGGCTTCCCCGGTGATGTTGTGCGGGACGGCGACGTCGACCGTGACGAGCAGGTCGCCGTGACCGCCGCCGCGCTTGGGCACCCCATGACCGCGCACCCGCAGCGTGCGCCCGGACGGCGTGCCCGGCGGGATGCGCAGCCGCACGCTGCCGTCCAGCGTCGGCACGCGCACGGTCGTACCCAGCGCGGCCTCCGGGAAGGTGACCGGCAGGGTCAGGGTGAGGTTGTCACCGTCGCGTCCGAACAGCTGATGCTGGCGCACGTGCACGGTGACGAACAGGTCGCCCGCCGGGCCGCTGCGCGCACCCGGTGCGCCCTTGCCGGCTATGCGCAGCCGGGCGCCGTCACGGACACCGGGCGGCACCCGCACGGTGATGGTGCGGGTCTGCGTCGTCGCGCCGGTGCCGTGACACTCCGGGCACGGATCGTCGATGATCTGGCCGGTGCCGCGGCAGTCGCGGCACGGCTCGCTGAAGCCGAATGCGCCCTGGTTGCGGCTGACGAAGCCCGACCCGCCGCAGGTCGAACAGCGGTGCGGTGCCGTGCCGGGCCGGGCGCCGCTGCCCTGACACACCGGGCAGGCACCGGGGCTAGTGAGCTGCAGGGGCAGGGTCGCGCCATGCACGGCCTCGTCGAAGCCGAGGGTGACGTCGGCGGCGACGTCCTGGCCGCGCGACGGGGTCGCCTGCCTGGTCCGCGTGCGGGTGGCACCGCCGCCGAACAGACCGCCGAACAGGTCGCCGAGACCACCCTCCGAGGTGCCCGAGCCGAAGAGGTCGGACATGTCGAACGTCGTGCCGCCGCCGCTGCTGGTGCCGGCGCCGGGGAACCCGCCGCGGAACGCGCCGCCGGCGAACAGCGACCGCGCCTCGTCGTACTCCTTGCGCTTGCCCTCGTCAGAGAGGACGTCGTATGCCTCGGACACTTCCTTGAACCGTGCCTCCGCCTTGGCGTTGCCGGGGTTCTTGTCCGGGTGCAATTCGCGGGCGAGCTTGCGGTACGCCTTCTTGATGTCGGCGGCCGAGGCGTCCTTGGTGACGCCCAGCGACTTGTAGTAGTCCTTCTCGAGCCAGTCCTTCGTGCTCATTGCTGGGCGCTCACCTCGCCTTCTCCGGTTGCTGTCTTGGGGCGGGATATGGGCCGCTGCTCCGGGCGGTCAGGCTTGATCCCTGCGCAGCGGCCCATATCCCGCCTTAGTCCGTGTCTGCTTGGTCGGTTACGCCTTCGCGTTGCGGCTTCGGATTGGCTTGTTCAGTTGATGCGCTTTCTTGTGGTTGCGGTGCGCTGGTTTGTTGCGCTGGTTCTGCCTGCGCCTCGGTCGCCGCCTGCGGCGGGGCGACCGGGTCTGTCACCCCGACCATGGCTGGTCTTAGTAGGCGTTCGCCTTGGCGGTAGCCCTTGCGCATGACCGTGGTCGCAGTGGGCTCGCCCACCTCGTCGCTCTCACTGTGCAGGACCGCCTCGTGGACTGCGGGATCGAACGGGTCGCCCGGCTCGCCGAACGACTCGAGGCCGAGTTTGCTGAGCACGGCGTCGAGCTGATCGGCGACCGCCTTGAACGCCCCGGTGAGGTCGCCGTGGCTGCGTGCCCGGTCGATGTCGTCGAGCACCGGCAGCAGCGCGGCAAGCACGCCGCCCACCGCCTGCTCGCCGACCACGATGCGATCGCGCTCGACCCGCCTGCGGTAGTTCGCGAACTCCGCCTGCACCCGCTGCAGATCCCGGGTGCGCTCCTCCAGCAGCAGCGCCTGCGCCTTCGGGATGCCGGCCTCCGCCTCCGCCTCCGCCTCCGCCGTCCCGGCGCCCCCAGCGGATTCTGCAACTTCTTCCCGGCTGGGCCGGGCAGAACTTGCACGATCCACCCGGCGCTTGTCGCGGATCACCACCGGTTCCGGGTCCGGCTGGGAGGCCGCGTGCTCGCTCATTTCCGCTCGTCCTCCGGGCCCTCGTCCACCACCTCGGCGTCCACCACGGTGTCGTCGGCTGAGGCAGACGGGCCGGGGCCGGCCGACTCCGAGCCGGTCGACGTGCCGCTAGCCGCGTTCGCAGCCGACGCCGCTTCGTACATCGCGCCGCCGACCTCCTGAGAGACCTTCGACAGCCGCTCCTGGGCAGACTTGATCGCCTCGGTGTCGTTGCCGCCGAGGGCCCGCTTGAGCTCCTCGAGGGCCGACTCGAGCTCGGACTTCTTCTCGGCCGGGATCTTCTCGCTGTTCTCGGCCAGGAACTTCTCGGTGGCGAACTGCAGCGACTCGGCGCTGTTGCGGACCTCCGCCTGCTCGCGCCGCTGCCGGTCCTCCTCGGCGTGCGCGTCGGCATCCTTCATCATCCGGTCGATCTCGTCCTTGCCCAGGCCCGAGCCGCCGGTGATCGTCATGCCCTGTTCCTTGTTGGTGGCCAGGTCCTTCGCCGACACGTGCACGATGCCGTTGGCGTCGATGTCGAAGGTGACCTCGATCTGCGGCACGCCGCGCGGCGCCGGCGGAAGGCCGGTCAGCTCGAACATGCCGAGCTTCTTGTTGTACGCCGCGATCTCCCGCTCGCCCTGGTACACCTGGATCTGCACGCTGGACTGATTGTCGTCCGCCGTGGTGAAGATCTCCGAGCGCTTCGTGGGGATGGTGGTGTTGCGCTCGATCAGGCGGGTCATGATGCCGCCCTTGGTCTCGATGCCCAGCGACAGCGGGGTGACGTCGAGCAGCAGCACGTCCTTGACGTCGCCCTTGAGCACGCCGGCCTGTAGCGCGGCACCGACCGCGACGACCTCGTCGGGGTTGACGCCCTTGTTCGGCTCCTTGCCGCCGGTGAGCTCCTTGACCAGGTCGACGACCGCGGGCATCCGGGTCGAGCCGCCGACGAGCACCACATGGTCGATCTGGCTCAGGCTGATTCCGGCGTCCTTCATCACGTTGTGGAACGGCGCCTTGGTGCGGTCGAGCAGGTCGGATGTGATCCGCTGGAACTCGGCACGGGTCAGCGACTCGTCGAGGAACAGCGGGTTCTTCTCCGCGTCCTGCGTGATATAGGGCAGGTTGATCGAGGTCTGCTGGGTGGAGGAGAGCTCGATCTTCGCCTTCTCCGCGGCCTCGCGCAGCCGCTGCATGGCCATCTTGTCCTTGGTCAGGTCGATGCCGTGCGCGGCCTTGAACTTCTCGACCAGCCAGTCGATGATCCGCTGGTCCCAGTCGTCGCCACCGAGGTGGTTGTCACCGTTGGTGGCCTTCACCTCGATGATGCCCTCACCGATCTCCAGCAGCGAGACGTCGAAGGTGCCACCGCCCAGGTCGAAGACCAGGATGGTCTGCTCCTTCTCGCCCTTGTCCAGCCCGTAGGCCAGCGCCGCGGCGGTGGGCTCGTTGATGATCCGCAGGACGTTCATCCCGGCGATCTGGCCGGCGTCCTTGGTGGCCTGGCGCTGCGCGTCGTTGAAGTAGGCCGGGACGGTGATCACCGCGTCGGTGACCTTCTCGCCCAGGAACGCCTCGGCGTCGCGCTTGAGCTTCTGCAGCACCCGCGCGCTGATCTCCGGCGCGGTGTACTTCTTGCCGTCGATGTCGACGTGCCAGCTCGAGTCGCCCATGTAGCGCTTCACCGAGCGGATCGTGCGGTCGATGTTCGTCACCGCCTGCCGCTTGGCGACCTCGCCGACGAGGACCTCGCCGTTCTTGGCGAACGCGACAACGCTCGGCGTGGTGCGCGAGCCCTCGGCGTTCGCGATGACTTCCGGCTCGCCGCCGGTGAGGACCGCGACGACGGAGTTGGTGGTACCCAGGTCGATGCCGACCGCTCGGGTCATGTGGAACTCCTCTTGATTTCTGCTGGGACGATGGCACTGCGGGTTCGCTACGCATTCTTCCGCCGTTGCGAAGCTACTGTCAAAACAACTGAGCCGGTATGGCTCAACTTCCCGACCGCATTGTGACGCCGATCACACATCGCTCGTGCGCTGTCCCGCGGCCGGCTGATGCGCGATCGGTTCCGCGCGACGCCTACCGTGGAGGCGTGAGCCGCCCTGCCAGCCCGCCGCCGTCCGGCGCGCCCGGCTCGGGTGAGCGCCGCGTGACCGACACGGTCTGGATCGCCTGGCTGGTGGCCTTCGGCGTCCTGGTCGTGCTGGCGTGGAACGTCGTACGCCACCTGAGCGCGCCGGCGCAGACCGGCGAGTCGGGGATGCACATGCCGGCGAGCGAGGCGCTCTTCCGCGCCGGCGGCCACGGCCCGCTCGGGCCGCTGCTCAGCGTTCGGCTGCTCACCGAATGGCAGGTGGACGCCGTGGCGTTGGGCGTCCTTGCGCTGGTCGCCGCCTGGTATGTGAGCCGGATCGTGCCGCTGCGCCGCCGGCGCGGCGCCTCCTGGCCGGCCTGGTACACCGTGTCGTTCCTCGCCGGTCTGGCGGTCTGCGGCTACGCCACGTGCGGGGCGATCGGCGTGTACGACCAGGCACTCTTCAGCGCGCACATGCTGGGGCACCTCGCGCTGGTCATGCTCGCACCGGCGCTGCTGGTCGCCGGGCGGCCGCTGACGCTCGCCGGTCAGTCCGGGCGTCCGGGCGCCGAGGAGCGGCTGCGTCGCGTGCTGGCGACCCCGCCCATGGCCGTGCTCACCGCGCCGCCCGTGGCGCTGGCCTGCTACACGGCGGTGATCGTCGGCAGCCATCTCACCGGCCTGATGAACACGATCATGCGGGTGACCTGGGCCGGGCAGGTCGAGCACCTGGTCTATCTGATCGTCGGCTTCCAGTTCTTCGTCCTGGTCCTCGGCGACGAACCGATCAAGTGGCGGCTCTCGACGCCGGCCCGCTGGCTGCTGCTGGTGGTGGCGATGGCGGTCGACACGTTCACCGGCGTGATCCTCATGATGAGCACCCAGCCGATCGCCATGCAGGCCCCCCCGCAGCTGCACGTCGACCAGCTGGCCGACACGCACACCGGCGGCGCGATCATGTGGTTCGGCGGCGACGCGATCATGGCCGTGGTCATGATCGCGCTGGTGATCGGCTGGCTGCGCACGTCGGGCGACTCGAACCGCGACACCACCAGCTGGTTGGAGCAGGCGCGCGAGCAGACGCTGGGCGAGCGTGCGGCACCCGCCACGGCCACCGACGCGTCGTTCGACGAGGACCAGCAGCGGCTCGACGCCTACAACGCGTGGCTGGCCAGTATGGCGGAGGAGCGCCACCCACCCAAGTCGTGACTACTCGCTGTTGATGTTGGAGTAGTGGTCGATATTCGACCACTACTCCAACATCAACACACGTTGGGTAGCCAGTCGCAACATGAGCACGACGCTACCGACACCGCGACGGGGCGATCACGACGAGCGGACCGGGATGCCGGACGTCACCCACGCCACAGCGGCGCGATCGCCCGGGCGAGCATGCCGCCGACGTCACCGAGGAGGTGCCGGCCGGCTTGGACGAGCACCCGTCCGTCGACGATCACCGTGTCGACGTCAGAAGCACTCGCGGCGAGCATCGCCTGCGATGGCAAGGATCCAGCGGTCCGGACGGTGTCGAGGCGCAGCGCGACGAGGTCGGCCCGGGCGCCGGGGACGATCCGCCCGGCGTCGTCCCAGCCCAGGCTGGCGTGGCCGGAGGCGGTGAGCGCGCCGAGCAGCTCCGCGGGCGTGAACCGGCCGCGCTGCAGGGTGACCAGCCGCTCGTGCATCTCCAGCGCGCGAGCCTCCTCGAGCAGGTCGACGACGGCGTGCTGGTCGCTGCCGAGGGTGAGCCTCGACCCGGCCTCGGCCAGCCGGCGGGCCGGGCCGATGCCGTCGGCGAGGTCGCGCTCGGTGGTCGGGCAGAAGCTGGCGAAGCCGCCTGACCCGCCGAGCAGGGCGATGTCACCGTCGGTGAGGTGGGTGGCGTGCACTGCGCTGGTCATCGGACCGAGCGCGCCGGCCGCATGCAGCAACGCGGCAGGCGTGACGCCGTAGACCCGAAGGCACTGCTCGTTCTCCGCCGGCTGCTCGGACAGGTGCACGTGCAGCGGCCCGCCGTGCGCCGCGTCGACGACCGTCGGTAGCTGATCGCGCGGCACCGCCCGCACCGAGTGGATCGCCGCGCCGACCCGCACGTGCTCGCCGGGCGCCAGCGCGGTCGCCCGCGCGGCCCACGCCTCGGCGTCGCCGTCGCCGAAGCGCAGTTGCACGTCGCCGAGCGGACGGTGACCATGCGTCGAGTCGAACCCGCCCGCCAGGTAACAGGCGTCCAGCAGCGTGATCCGGATGCCGGCCTGCCGGGCGGCCTCGATCAGCGCGTGGCCCATGGCGTTCGGGTCGGCGTAGCGCACGCCGCCGGGCGCATGGTGCAGGTAGTGGAACTCGCCGACGGCGGTGATCCCGGCGAGCGCCATCTCCGCGAACGTGGCCCGCGCGAGGTCGAGGTAGGAATCCGGGTCCAACCGGCTGGCGACGGCGTACATCCCGTCGCGCCAGGTCCAGAATGTGCCGCCACCACCGTGGGTCCGCCCGCGCAGCGCCCGATGGAAGGCGTGGCTGTGCGTGTTCGCGAATCCGGGCAGCACCAGCCCGGGCAGTTCCACGTCGCCCGGCCGGCGCACCGCCCCCGGCGTGACCTCGACGAACCGGTCGCCGTCGACGACGATCCGCACGTCCCCGGTAACGCCCTCCGGCAGCCAGGCGTGGCGCGCGAAGTACGCGGTCATTTCGCGGATGGGAGCGGGTGGGGGCGTCATCCGGCCAGCTCTGCGAGCACGGTGGTGAGGGCGTCGACGCCGGCCAGGCAGTCGTCGCGTTCGGCGTGCTCGGCCGGCGAGTGCGAGACACCGGTCGGGTTCCGGACGAAGATCATCGCAGTGGGAAGCCCTGCTGTGGCAAGGATTCCCGCGTCGTGGCCGGCTCCGGTGGCGAGGACGGGGACGCCGCCGAGCGCGGCGACGAGCCGATCGCGCAGCGCGGCGTCGAACCGGGTCTCGGGCGTCCACGACTCCTCGACGAGCGTCCCGCCATGCGCGGACGCGAGCTCGGTCAGCTCGGCGACGACGGCCCGCACGTCCTCGGTCACCGGTCCGCGCGAGTCCACCCACGCGGTCACCCGCGAGGGGATCGCGTTCACGCCGTTGGGTTCCACCCGAACCTTGCCGCAGGTGGCGAGCGCGTCGTGCCTGGCGGCAGCGTCGCGCGCGGCGAGAACCAGCCGAGCGTGGGCCAGCGTCGGATCACGACGGTCCGCGAGCCGGGTGGTGCCGGCGTGGTTCGCCTCGCCCGGGAACTCCACCCGCCACCGCCCGTGCGGCCAGATCGCGCTCGCCAGGCCGATGGGCGCCCCGAGGTCGACCAGGCCGCGGCCCTGCTCCACATGCAGCTCGACGAACGCACCGACCCGGCGCAGCGCGGCGTCGTCACGACCCAGCGCGTCCGGCGAACGTCCGGCCGAGCGCAGCGCATCGGCGAGCGTCACTCCGTCGGCGTCGCGCAACGCTCGCGCTCGGTCGGCGGGGAGCGCACCGGTCAGCAGTCGCGAGCCCGCGCATGCGATGCCGAACCGCGCGCCCTCCTCGTCCCCGAAGTTGGCCACTCCGATCGGCCGGGACGGCAGGAATCCGCGGTCCCGCAAGGCATCCACCGCGGCGAACGCGCTGACGACGCCGAGCGGGCCGTCGAACGCGCCGCCGTCCGGCACCGAGTCGAGGTGGCTGCCCGCGACGACTCCCCCAGCGCCGCGGTCCGCGGCAGCGTCGGGGTCACCCCACCAGGCCCACTGGTTGCCCGCGCGGTCTTCGTCCAGCCAGAGCCCGCGCGCGTCGGCCTCGGCGGCGAACCATTCCCGCAGCGCACCGTCCTCGCGGGTCCAGGCGAAACGCCGGTACCCGCCGGACGGTGCGCGCCCGACGGGTTCCAGCGCCGCCCAGAGCGCGTCGAAGCCGGTGCTCAACCGCGGTCAATCGAGGCCGACGTGCGTGAGCCAACCCTTCGCGACGGCGTCCGGGTCCTGCTTGTCGGTGACGACGTGGGCGACGAGCTGGGCCAGCGTGGCGGTGTCGAGCTTCGCCGACACCGCGTTGCAGGCGTCGACCATCGGCTGGGAGAGCTTGGACTTGGTCGCCAGCGGGACGATGTTCTGCGCGGCGAACATGCTCTTGGGGTCGGTGAGCGACACGAAGCCGTTGGCCACGATGGACGGGTCGGTGGAGAAGATGTCCGCGGCGTCGACGCTGCCGCTCTTCAGCGCGGTGACCGTGATCGCGCCGCCCGCCGCGAGCGGCGTGAACCGGCCGAACACGACACCGTAGACGCTCTTGAGCGCCGGGATGCCGTCGGCGCGGGTCTTGAACTGTGCCGGCGCGCCCAGCGTCAGCTGGCTCGCCACCGGCTTGAGGTCGGCGATGGACGCCAAGTGGTGCTTCTGCGCGGTCGCCTTGGTGACCGTGATGGTGTCCGAGTCCTGCGCCTGCGCGTACTGCAGAGCAACCAGCGACGGCGCCGCCGCCTTCTGCAGCGCCGCGAAGACGTCGGCGGGCGTCTTCGCCGTCGCGCTCGGGTCGAGGAAGACGAGGATCGAGCCGGTGTACTCGGGGACCATCCCGATCGACCCGTCGCGCAGCGCGGTCATGTAGACCGACCGCTCGCCGATGTTGAGCTTCTTGCTGACCTGCACCCCCTTCGCGGCCATCGCGTCGCCGTAGATGTCGGCGAGCAGCGTGTTCTCCGGGAAGTCGGCCGAGCCGATGGTGATCGACCCGGGGCTGGTCGGGTAGCTGCTAGTGCCGTTGCTGGGCGCCGAGGACTGCCCGCCGCCTGCGGCCGACGTGCTGCTGGCCGGTGCGGCGGCGCTGGTCTTGCTCGAACTGCCGCTGCTGCCGCACGCCGCGAGGGCCAGCACCAGACTCGCGAGCGCGGCGAGGAACACGTAGATGCGCTTCATACTTCGCTTCTCCTCGATCATGGTGTCGGATGAGCTTGCGTCCTCATGCCAGTGCGTCGGCTACCTCCCCGGTACGAGCGGGCATCGGGCGGGCACCGCGACGCGAGAAGCGTCCGGACACCCCGGGCGAGACCACCAGCCGCTGCACGCCGATCAGCAGCAGGTCGGCCGCCACCGCCAGCGCCGCGACGACGACCCCCGCGGAGACCATCGCCGGATAGCCGCTGTGCGGATCGTTGATCACGTCGACGCCGTCGACGATCAGCCGGCCCAGCCCGCCGAGGAACGGCACGTACGCGGCCACGGTCGCGGTGGCGATCACCTGCAGGGTGGCGCTGCGCACGCCGGAGAGGATCAGCGGCAGCGCGATCGGCAGTTCCACCCGGCGCACAACCTGCGCGCCGGTCATTCCCATCCCGGCCGCGGCATCCCGCACCGCCGGTTCGACGCCCTGCACGCCGGCGTAGGTGCTGGTGAGGATCGGCGGAATGGCCAGCAATACCAACACGATGATGATGGGCACGATGTAGGGGAACCCGCCGCGCGGCACGAGTCCGGGAATGGTCACGTTGCTGTGGATCTCGGGCGAGAGCCAGACAACCAGCAGCACGACGAAGCCGAGCGTCGGGACGGCGCGCAGGCCGTTAGCGGCGCCTGCCACCAGCACCACGCCGCGGCCGGTGTGCCCGACCAGCAGCCCGATCGGCAGCGCGATCAGCGTGGCGATGATGACGGCGATCAGCGTGTAGTAGATGTGCTCGCGCAGGTGGACGAGCAGGCCATTCGGGCCGGTCCAGTTCGCCGGGTCGTTGAGCCAGATGCCCACCCGGCCGAAGTTCAGCCCGTTGTCCGCCAGAGTCATGCCCGCACCGCCCGTTGCCATGGGGTGAGCACTCGGATGATCAGCAGGATGGCGCCGTCGAAGAGCAGCGCCAGGACGATGATCAGGATCAGGCCGAGCGCGATCGGGACGAGCGTGTCCTGCTGCGAGCCGGCGATGAACAGCGACCCGAGCTGCGCCACCCCGATCAGCGAGGCCACGGACACCAGGCTGACATTGGAGACCGCGGCCACCCGCATCCCGGCGCCGATCACCGGCACCGCGATCGGCAGCTGCACCGCGAAGAACCGCTGCCGGCCGGTGTAGCCCATCGCCGACGCGGCGGCCAGGGTGTCGGACGACACCGCGGACAGCCCGTCGGCGACCACGCGGACGAGCAGTGCGATCGTGTAGAGGGTCAATGCGACCGCCACGTTGAGCGGGTCGAGGATCCGGGTGCCGATCAGCCCGGGCAGCACGACGAACAGGACCAGCGACGGGATGGTGTACAGGATGCCGCTGGCCGAGATCAGCGGCGGGTAGGTCCACCGGTGACGGCTGGCGAGCCAGCCGACCGGAAGCGCGATCAGCAGCCCGATGATCAGCGGCACGCCGGCGAGCCAGACCGTCGTCCAGGTCCACTGCAGCACGTCGCTCTGGTGGTCGCGAAAGTACGTCCAGACGCTCATGGGCTCACGACATGCCCAGCTCTGCCGGCGCGGCGCGGGCCAGCTCGGCGTGCGCCTCGATGCGCTCGAGCACCTCCGACGCGCTGACGGTGCCGGCGAAGCGCCCGTCACGGTCGACGACGACGCCGCGACCGCTCGGCGAGGACAGCGCGGCGTCCAGGGCCTCGCGCAGTGTGCCGCCCTCGGCGGCGAGCGTGCCGCCGAGGTTGAGCAGCTCGGCGGCAACCTGCCCGCGCAGCGCGCTGTGCGGGACGCCGGTGAGGGCGAGCCACCCTTGCGGGCGGCGATCCGCGTCGACGACCAGCACCCACCCCTCGCGCGCGGACGCGGAAGCGTCGGCGAGATCGGAGCCGAGCGCGACGGCCGGCTCGTCGTGCAGCGGCAGCTCGTCGGCGATCGTGAACCCGAGTGCCCGGTAGCCGCGGTCGCGCCCGACGAAACCCGCGACGAACGCGTCTGCCGGCCGGGAGAGCAGTTCGGCGGGTGCGGCCAGCTGGGCCAGCTGACCGCCGACGCGCAGCACGGCGACCTGGTCGCCCAGCTTGATCGCCTCGTCGATGTCGTGGGTGACGAAGACGATCGTCTTGCTGAGCTCGCCTTGCAGGCGCAGGAACTCGTCCTGCAGCTGGGCGCGCACCACGGGGTCGACCGCACTGAACGGTTCGTCCATGAGCATCACCGGCGGGTCGGCGGCCAGCGCCCGGGCGACACCGACCCGCTGCTGCTGCCCGCCGGAGAGCTGCGCCGGATAGCGCTTGGCCAGGTTCGACGGCAGCCCGACCCGCTCCATCAGCTCCGCCGCGGCCTTGCGGGCGCTGCGCTTGTCGCGACCGAGCAGGGACGGCACCGTGGCGATGTTGTCGACAATGGTGCGGTGCGGGAACAGGCCGGCGTGCTGGATGACATAGCCGATGCCGCGACGCAGCTGCGCGGCCGGGACGGTGGAGGTGTCGCGGTCGTCGAGCCAGATCCGCCCGGACGTGGGCTCGATCATCCGGTTGATCATCCGCAGGCTGGTCGTCTTGCCGCAGCCGGATGGGCCGACCAGCACGGTGATCTGGCCGGACGGGGCCACCAGGCTGAGCTCGTCCACGGCGACGGTGCCGTCGGGGTAACGCTTGGTCACCGAGTCGAACCGGATCACGTGGGATTCAGGCCTCTCGTGCGGGCAGCCACGGCACCAGCGTGGCGTTGTTCGATCGGCTCCACCCTCGCACAGTCCGCCGACAACGGCCACGGCCGGCAGCCGTGATCCGCCTCGACGGCGCCGCACTGACCTGCGCCGACGTGGTGACACTAGCCACCGGCGGTGACCGTGCCGAGCTCACCGGCGAGGCACGGGGGCGGATCGCCCGCTCGCACGCGCACGCGGCTGCGCTCGACTCGCAGCGCCCCGTCTACGGCCGAACGACCGGGGTGGGGGCCAACCGGGACGTCACCATCGACGACCCAGCCGCGCACGCGCTGGCGCTGCTGCGCAGCCATGCGACCTCGGCCGGGCCGCTGCGCGCGCCGGAGCGGGTGCGGGGCATGCTCGCGGTCCGGCTCAACCAGCTCGCGGCCGGCGGCAGCGGCGTCAGCCTCGAGGTGGCGGATGCGCTGGCGGCGATGCTCGCCGCGGATGCGCTGCCGCCGGTGCGCGAGTACGGCAGCATCGGCACCGGCGACCTCGCCGCGCTGGCCGCGGTCGCTCTCGCGCTGCCGGTGCCGCTCGCGGCCGGAGACGCGCTGGCGCTCTTGTCCAGCAACGCCGCGGCGGTCGGGGACGCGGCGCTGGCCGGCGTTGCGCTGGCTCGACTGGCAGACGTCGCGCTCGAGGTGGCGGCCGTCACGTTCACGGCAGTGGACGGCAACCCAGAGGCGTTCGCGCCGGTCGTGCAACGGGCAACGCCGTTTCGCGGAGCGGCTGAGGTGTGTGCGCGGATGCGCGGACTCGTCGGCGACGCGGCGCCGGCCGCGCGGCTCCAGGACCCGTTCGGGCTGCGGACGCTGCCCCAGGTGCACGGCGCGTTCCTGGACGCGCTGGCCGGCCTGGACCGCGTGGTCTGCGCGTACGGCAACGCGCCGGCGGAGAACCCGCTGCTGCTGCCTTCCGGCGGGGTCGCGCATCACGGCGGCTTCCACGCCGCCTACCTCGCCCAGGCGCTGGACGCCGCGGTGTCGGCGGCCGCGCAGTCGGCGCAACTCGGGCTGGCGCGGCTGGCGATGCTGGTTGAGCCGGCCCACACCGGTCTGGCGCCGTTCCTGGGCGACGGCACGCCGGGTGCGTCCGGGGTGATGGGCTGCGAGTACGTGGCGGCGTCGGCGCTGGCGTCGCTGCGCGCGCTCGCCGCCGCGGCCGGAGTGCAGAGCGTGGCGCTGTCGCGCGGCGTCGAGGACGACGCCAGCTTCGCCTCGCTGGCCGCCCGCCAGGCGCTGGATGCTGTCGAGCCGTACCGGGTAGTGCTCGGGTGTGAGCTGGTGGCCGCGGTGCGGGCGCTGCGGCTGCGCGGCCAGGCGGTGCCGGCTAGGTTCGCCTCGCTGCCCGGCGGCATGGCCGACCGCGACCTCACACCCGACCTGGCCGCCGCCGGGCAGCTGCTTCAGTCGATGTCGTCCAGCGGGCGCAGCTCGTCGGCGTAGGAGACCGACACCCGGCGCAGCACGCCGGTGCGCCCGACGGTGTACTGCCCCATCCGCCACAGCGGCGGCGAGTAGGCGTGGACGGAGACGCTCCCCGCGTCGCGGCCGGTGAGCCGGTGAATGTGGTCCGGGCCGAAGCAGTAAGCCTGCCCTGCTACTACGTCGCTGCGAACCGGCGCAACCCCGACGGCGAGGTTGTGCTCGGTGAGGCAGCCCTCGGTGACCGCGACAGCGCCGGAGGAGATGTCGTGGTCGTGCCAGCCGGTGTCGCTGCTCGGCGTCCAGCAGAGCACCCAGACGTCCACGTGCGCGTCGCGGTGCAGCGAGACATAGTGCCGCCGGTCGTCGCTGAACGCGACCTGCGGGCGCCACAGTTCGGGCCGGGCGGCGATCGAGGAAACGAGCTCGCGCAGCTCGTGCTTGTCCAGGTCGCGTCCGGGAAGGGTGTCGAGGGTGACCGTCGGCGCGACGGACCGCCAGGCTTCGGCGGCCTGCGCCGGGAGGGCATCCGGCAGCAATGTGGTCATGGCGTGGCTCCGTACAGCAGGTTCTTCGGGTTGGTGATGCGGATGGCGCGAGTGGCGGCCGGGCCGAGATGGGGGTCGGTGGGCTCGGCGTAGGGCCGGTCGCTGCCGAGGACGAGCGCGTCCACGCCCAGCACCCGGACCAGCGCGTCCAGGCCCTGCCTGCCGTAGGAGGAGGTGTCGACGAATACCCGCTCGTCCAGCCGGAGCGGGCCGCCGCCGCGGGCGGCGAACCGCTCATGGTGCAGCGGGGCGAGCCCGGCCCCGGCGACGAAACAGATCCGCAGCCGGGGCAGCAACGCCCGCCCCGCCGCGTACCAGGCCCACCACGCGGCATGCAGCTGGCCGACGTATCCCACGGTGGCCGGCCACCACGGGGGCATCCCCGTGGATCGTGCAACCTCGTGCCGCGTCCGGCGGGAGAACGTTGCACGATCAGGGAGGGGGGCGGGGTGGACCAGCACCGGGCGATCCACCGCCTCGGCCACCGCGAGTACCGGGGCGACCCGCTCGAGCGCCGCCGGCGTGGCCAGCTCGGTCGCCGGAACCTGCAGCCCCACGAAGCCGTCCTGGAGCAGCCGTTTCAGCTCGTCGACGTCCGGCTCGACCTGGTTGACCGACGCCCAGCCGGCGAACGGCGCCGGCAGCTCCCGCACCCCGTCATGCCAGGTCGACAGCAGCGGCTCGGCTTGCTCCGGCGGCAGGTACTCGATGCCCAGCGGGCTGGAGAACGCGACCAGGACCCGGTCGCGGTCGGCGTCGAGCGCGGCGCGTCGGCGCGGGTCGTGTTCGGCCGGGCGCACCCGGTAGGCCGGCTCGCCGGCGAGGTGCAGGGTCCAGCCGGACAGCCGCGGCGGATCGCGCCGGGCGCGCAGCGCGTCGACGAATGCGGCTGGCCAAAGGTGCTGGTGCACGTCGACCCCGGCCATGGTCCACCCGTCTAGTGAAGCGCTTCACTGATACGCTCCAGTGAAGCGCTTCAACTAGCTAGATGTCAACCGCGGTTACGCTGTTCGAATGTCGGAGCGCCAGCGCCGGGTCACGCTGCGCGACCTCGCCGAGGAGACCGGGCTGTCCTCCGCCGCCGTCTCCTACGCGCTGCGCGGCCTGCAGGTGCCCGAGGAGACCCAGCAGCGGGTCCGCGAGGCCGCCGACCGCCTCGGGTATCAGGCCGACCCGATCGCCCGGGCACTCGCCTCCGGCCGCACCGGGTATGTCGGCCTGCTCTGCGGCTCGCTGCAAGACGTCTGGCAGCAGGGCGTGGCCGCCGCGCTCGGCCGGGGTCTGCTCGAGACCGGGCGGCACGCGCTCATCGTCGACGCGTCCAACGACCCGCAGCTGGAGGCCACCCTCGCCGGGCAACTGGTCGATCAGCGCGTCGACGCCCTCATCGCCCTGCCCGTCGACCCGGCGGCGGCGCACTGGGCGCAGTTGGCTCGGCGTACGGTGCTGATCTCCATCGGCGACGGCCTGCCCGGCGCCGCCACCGCCGCCGAGGTGGTCTTCGACAACGAGGCCGGCGTCGCGGACGCGCTGCACCAGCTCGCCACCGCCGGGCACCGCAAGATCGCGATCATGACACCGGGCGGGCCGACCACCCCGGACCGCCCGGCCGAGGTGGTCGCCAACCGGGTCGCGGCCCGGCTCGGCCTACGGGTGGTGCTGCACACCTCCCCGCACGACCTGGACGGCGCGACGGCGGTCGCCCGGGGCGTTCTCGACCTCGCCGACCCGCCGACCGCGTTCTTGTGCCTGGCCGACTCGTTGGCGTACGGCGTGTACGCCGCGGCCGGTGAGTTGCGCCGCCGCATCCCCGATGACATCTCGGTGCTCGGCTACGACGACCATCCGATGTCGCGGCTGTTGACCCCACCGCTGTCGAGCTACCGGTGGCCGGTGGACCTGCTGGTCAGCTCCGTGGTCGAGCGCACCGTCCGCGCCGTCGAGGACGGCAAGCGCAGCCGGCGCAAGGTGCTCACCCCGGTGGCTCAGCCGCGCGGCTCGGTGGCCCGGCCCGCTCGTTGAGAAGACGGCAGCGCGGTCAGCCGAGGCGGATACCGGCGAGCTGGGTGGCCTGCGCGACCAACCGGCCGGTGCTGTCCCAGACCGTGCAGGACTCGTCGACCCGCTGGGCGTCGATCAGCTGCGCCTTCTGCTGGATGCACACAGGACCCGGGGCAGGCAACGCCCGCACATACGCGGTGAGCTCGAGCGTGGGCACCCAGCCGGTCGCCTCGATGTCGAAGGTCGCCGGGGGAAGCGCGTCGACCGCGTACAGCAATGAGGTGGGGTCGAAGTCCTCCCCGCCGGCAAGCTCGAGCCAGCCGCGCAGCTCGCCGGTGCCGCTCGGGCGCCCGTCCGCCCAGCCGAACGTGTGCGGGTCCAACCGCAGGTCGACCTGCGACATGATCGTCACCGGGATGCCGGTGGGGCTGCGGGCGGGCAGCCGGATCGACTCAGCCTGCCCGGCAGCACCCGGACTCGGCACACCGTCCCAATACGGCTTGCTGTCCCGGTCGAGCGTGCCGATCGTCAGCAGCGCTTCGACGCACGGCTGGTCGTTCTGGCGCAGCCGCGCGCGTACCTGGCTGGCCGCGCGACCGGCGCGCAGCACCTCGACGGCCACGCTGACCGGCCCGGGTTCGGGCGAGTGCAGGTAGTGCGCGCTGGCCGCGATCACGTGCTGCTGTGCGGTGGTCGTCAAGGCCGCCCGGGCCAGCATGGCCAGCAGGTACCCGCCGTTGGGTTTGCCGCCGATCGTCCACCGCGGGTCGACATCGGCCGCGAACTGGCCCGGCGCGCCGGTGCCCGTCACCGCGGTAACTGCCGAGAACTGCGTCGTGTGCACGTCGACATCCAACACTGCGCCGCCGACCATCCGCGCCGAGAGCAGGTGGGCGACGCGTATGTTCGGCAGGATCGACGGCTGAAGTTCGAGGAGACAACCAGTGGTACTCCGCCTGACGGTCGCGCTGGCCATGCTGGTCGTTACCGTCGCCTTCGCCGGTCGTCGGATCTGGTGGCTGACCAGGCTGATCCGCTCGGGTCGCCCCGCGCCGGACCGTATGAACAACTTCGGCGAGCGGCTGCGTGCCCAGGCGGTGGAGGTGTTCGGGCAGCGTCGATTGCTGAAGTGGTCGGTGCCCGGCGTCGCGCACTTCCTGACGTTCTGGGGCTTCATCGTCTTGTTTATCACCATCATCGAGTGCTACGGCGCGCTGACGATCAGCGACGACTTCGCGTTCCCGTGGATCGGCCACGATCAGTGGCTCGGCTTTCTCGAGGACTTCTTCGCGGTCGCCGTGCTCCTCGCGGTGATCTGGTTCGCGATCAACCGGTGGCGCAACGCCCCGCAGCGCAAACAGCGGGCGAGCCGGTTCTACGGCTCGCACAACGGGCCGGCCGAGTTCATCCTTGTGATGATCTTCCTAGTGGTCGCGACGCTGCTCGTTTACCGCGGCGCGCAGTGGAACACCGGGCACTTCCCGTTCGGCAAGTCGAAGTGGACGTTCGCCTCGTATGTCGTCGCCCAGGCGCTGCGCCCCGGCCCGCACAACTACTGGATCGAGACCACCTTCCTGATCGCCCAGATGGCGGTCGTGTTCGGCTTCCTCATCGTGGTACTGCACTCCAAGCACCTGCATATCTTCGTGGCGCCGCTGAATGTCACGACCAAGCGGCTGCCGGACGGTCTCGGCGCACTGCTGCCCGTCACGGACGCGTCGGGCACCCCGCTGGACTTCTCCGACGTGGAGAACATGAGCGAGGACACCGTGTTTGGCCGCGGGAAGATCGAGGACTTCAGCTGGAAGGGTTATCTGGATTTCGCGACCTGCACCGAGTGTGGGCGCTGCCAGTCGCAGTGCCCGGCGTGGAACACCGGCAAGCCGCTGTCGCCGAAGCTTGTGATCATGGACCTGCGCGATCACCTGTTCGCCAAGGCTCCTTATCTCGTCGACGGGCGTGCTGCACCGGACGAGGCGACCGTGGCCTCCCAGGAGCCGCACGTGCCGGAATCGGGGTTCGGTCGGGTGCCCGGGTCGGGGCCGGACCAGGCGGCGCGCCCGCTGGTCGGCGACCTCGCCTCCGGCGGGGTGATCGACCCGGACGTGCTCTGGTCGTGCACCACCTGCGGCGCCTGCGTCGAGCAGTGTCCGGTCGACATCGAGCACATCGACCACATCGTCGACATGCGCCGCTACCAGGTGCTCATCGAGTCGGCGTTCCCGTCCGAGGCCGGCGTGATGCTGCGCAACATCGAGAACAAGGGCAACCCGTGGGGGCTGGGTGAGAAGGCCCGCGAAGAGTGGCTCGGCTCGCTTGATTTCAGCGTGCGCCGGGCCGTGCCGGGCGAGAAGCTGCCCGCCGACATCGAGTACCTGTTCTGGGTCGGCTGCGCCGGGGCGTTGGAGGACCGCTCCCGCAAGGTCACCCGCGCGTTCGCCGAGCTGCTGCACGCCGCGGGCGTCGAGTTCGCCGTCCTCGGCGCAGGCGAGACCTGCACCGGCGACCCGGCGCGGCGGCTGGGCAACGAGTTCTTGTTCCAGATGCAGGGCATGCAGAACGTCGAGACGCTCAACTCGATCATCCGCGCCGAGCCGCTGAAGATCGTCGCGACCTGCCCGCACTGCTTCAACACGCTGGCCAACGAGTACCCCCAGCTCGGCGGGCACTACCAGGTGGTGCACCACACCCAGCTGCTCGGCCGGCTGGTCGACGAGGGGCGACTCACCCCGGTGCAGCCGGTGGACAAGAGCGTCACCTACCACGACCCGTGCTACCTGGGCCGGCACAACAAGGTCTACACCCCGCCGCGGGAGGTGCTGGGTGCCATCCCGGCGCTGCGCAGCGAGGAGATGCACCGGTGCAAGGACCGCGGCTTCTGCTGCGGCGCCGGTGGGGCGCGGATGTGGATGGAGGAGAAGATCGGCAAGCGGATCAACCTCGAGCGCACCGACGAGGCGCTGGCGCTGAACCCCGACCTGATCTCGACCGCCTGCCCGTTCTGCATGGTGATGCTCTCCGACGCGGTCACCGCCCGCAAGGCCGAAGGCGCCGCCCGCGAGGAGGTGCAGGTGCTTGACGTCGCGCAGATCCTGCAGCAGTCGCTGGCCGCGCCGGCCGCTGAGCCCGCGCCTGAGCCGGAACCGGCTCCGGCCGCCGAATAACGGATCAGGCGTAGAGGGCGTCCAGTTCGGCGCGGTACTTGGCCAGGACGGCCGCGCGGCGCAACTTCAGACTCGGCGTGACCTCGCCGTCCTCGACGGTGGGCTCGTGGTCGAGGATGACGAATGTCTTGATCGTCTCCCAGCGGTTGAGTTGCGCGTTGAGCCGGTCGACGTAGCCCTGGATGAGCTCCCGGGTCGCGCCGGCGCGGGCGATCTCGGCGAAGGAGGCGCCGGCCATGCCGTGCTGGGCGGCCCAGCCGGTGATCGCGTCGGCGTCCAGCGCGACCAGCGCCACGCAGTACGAGCGCCCCTCCCCGTCGACGACGAGCTGGCTCACGTACGGGCAGATGCCCTTGAACAGCGTGTCGATCGACGACGGCGCCACGTACTTGCCGTTGGACGTCTTGAACATGTCCTTCTTGCGGTCGGTGATGCGCAGATAGCCGCCGTCGAGCTCGCCGATGTCGCCGGTGCGAAACCAGCCGTCGGCGTCGAGCACCTCCGCGGTCGCCTCGGGCTGGTTGTGGTAGCCGGCCATGACGCCCGGCCCGCGGACGAGGATCTCGCCGTCGTCATCGATCCGGGCCTCGGTGCCGGGGATGGGCGGGCCGACCGTCCCGAGCCGATTGGCGTCCGGCCGGTTCACGAACGAGGCGGCGCTCGTCTCCGAGAGCCCGTATCCCTCGAGGATCACGACGCCGACGGCGTCGAACCACTCCGCGATCTCGCGGTTCAGCGCCGCCGACCCGGAGATGAAGAACCGCAGCCGGCCGCCGAACCGCTGCCTGATCTTGGCGAACACGAGGCGGTCGGCCACCGCGAGTTGCGCCGCCAGCAGCCCGGACGGGCGCCCCCCGGCCTGGCGTACCCGCGAGGCCCGGGAGCCCACCCCGACGGCCCAGTCGAAGATCTTCGCCCGTAGACCGCCCTCGGCGTGCGCGGTGGCCACCACCCGCGCGTGCGCCTTCTCGAAGATCCGCGGTGCGGCGCCCATGAACGTCGGACGGACGACGGCGAGGTTCTCGACGATCTTGTCCACCCGGCCGTCGACCGCGGTCGGAAAGCCCACCTGCAGCGGCAGGGTCAGCAGCACCTTGCCGAACACGTGCGAGAGCGGCAGCCACAGGTACTGCAGGTCGTCCGGGCCGAGGATGCCGGTGAGGTCGACCGCCGCGGCCTCGTAGGTCCACGCCGAGTGCGGTAGCCGGACGCCCTTCGGTCGCCCCGTCGTGCCGGACGTGTAGATGAGCGTGGCGAGGTTCTCCGGGCGGATCGCGGCGACGCACGCGTCGATCAGGTCGGGCTCCTGTTCGAGTCGGCGTGCGCCGCGCTGCTCCAGTTCGTCCAGCGAGATCACCCAGTCGCCGTCGGGCGTTCCGTGCCAGGTGATCACCCGGGAGAGCAGCGGCAGGCTGTCGCGGCGCTCGCGCAGCTTGCCGACCTGCGCATCGTCCTCGGCGAAGACGACCCTGCTCCCCGAGCCCGCGACGATGTAACCGACGTCCTCGGCGGTGGTAGTCGGGTAGACGGTGGTCGTGGCCGCGCCGGCGCACATCGCGGCGAGGTCGGCCAGCACCCACTCGTAGCCGGTGCCGGCGGCGAGCGCGACGCGTTCCTCGGGCCGCACACCCAGCTCGACCAGCCCGGCGGCCTGGCGGCGTACCCGCTCGCCGACCTGACGCCAGGTGACGCTCGTCCATCCGGCACCCGACGTGAAGCGGTACGCCTCGCGGTCGGGTGTGGCAGCCACCCGGTCGACGAACAGCTTGGCGACCGAGGCTGGGCGGCGCTCCAGTGCCGGCAGGTCGACGCGCTCGGGTGCGGTGACGGCGCTGGTCATGTCCGCAACGGTAGAGCGTGGCGCAGTTGCCCGCCGAGCACCCGTGGCGCGTCGGCCAGCGACGGGCCGTACCAGGTCAGGTGCCGGCCGCTGACGAGCGCGACGGCGGCGTCCGGGAAGCACTCCGGGCCGTCGTCGGGTCCGAACGGGTACGGCTCGTCGGGCAGGACGACCAGCTCGGCGCCCTGCAACTGCGCCAGCGGAATCTTCGGGTACCGCTCGGAGTGACCGCCGTACGCGTTGCGGACGCCGAGCCGGGCGAGCAGGTCGCCGGCGAACGTGTCGCGGCCGAGCACCATCCAGGGCCGCCGCCAGATCGGCACGACCGCGGTACGCGGCGTGCGCGGCGCCACCCGGCCCCAGGCGTCACTAGCGTGGTCGAGCCAGCCCGGCCGGGGTATCCGGCAGGCCAGCCGCAGCAGCCGGTCCAGCGAGGCCAGCGCTTCGTCCAGCGTGCGGATCCGGGTGACCCAGACGGGCAGGCCCGCGTCGCGCAGCGCCGCCAGGTCGGCCGGGCGGTTCTCCTCCTCGTTGGCCAGCACGACATCCGGCGCCAGCTCGACGATGCGAGCGATCGCCGGGTTCTTCGTGCCGCCGACCCGGTTCACGTCCAGGTCGGGCGGGTGGGTGCACCAGTCCGTGGCGCCGACCAGCAGCCCGGGCGCGGTCACCGCCACCGACTCGGTGAGCGAGGGAACCAGCGACACCACCCGGCCGACCCGGGTGGGGACGGGGACGGGCAGGCCGAGGTCGTCGCGCGCCACACCGTGAGGCTAGTGACAGGCCGCCGCCGTCGGTTATCGATCACGTTTTCCTCGCGACTGGCCGGTTAGGGCGTCCTCAAGCGGTCACTGCCGGGGAAAAGGCGATCGACTCGGCGACCGTCCCGAACAACGCAGGCTCCCCGCACAACGCGACGAGCCCATCGGCGCGTCTGATCGGTGAGAACCTCGAAGGCGGGGACCGATCGCGGGAGGCCCGTTGACGTTCGAGGAGTTCGCGGCGACGCGGCTCGACGCCGTGCTGCGCTTCGCCGTCGTGCTCACGAACGACCGGGGGCTCGCCGAGGACGTCGTGCAGGAGGTGCTGATCCGTGCGTACCGGCGCTGGGATCAGATCGGCGCGCTGGACCACCCGGAGGCGTATGTCCGGCGGATGGTGGTCAACGAGTTCGTCTCCTGGCGGCGCAAGTGGGCGCGGATCGTGCCGCATCACGACATCGGCCTCGACCGCGGCGTCCCGGACGAGAGCGGCCGGCTCGCCGTTCACGACGCGCTGCTCGCCGAGGTCGCCAAGCTCCCGCCCAAGCAGCGCGCGGTTCTGGTGCTGCGCTACTTCGAGGACCTGCCCGACGCCGAGATCGCCGCGATCCTCGGCTGCGCGCAGACCACGGTTCGCGGCTACGCGTTCCGGGGGCTGGCCACCCTGCGGGTCGAGCTGGATCCGGCCGTAGCCGAGGACACCGCATGAGAAGCGAGAACGACCTGCGCGAGGCGTTCACCACCCGCGCCGCGGACGCACCGGACGCCCGAGACGTGCTGGCCGCGGTGCAGGCGGCCGTGCGCGAGCCCCGCCGCCGGACGGCTCGGCGCTGGCTGAAGCCGCTCGCGGCGGCTGCGGCGGTGGCCTGCGTCGGCGCCGCGATCGGCGTGCCGATCGCGCTGCGCGCAGGCGGCTCGGGCGCCAGCTCGTCCAGCGGCGAGCGGGCCGGCCCGGCGACCGCCCTGGTCCCCAGCCAGGGGCCGGCCCCGCTGAACAACGCCGGGAGCGCCGCCGGTGAGGGCGGCGACCTCTGCCGCCCCGACCAGGTCACCCTCGCCCTGCGCTGGCAGGGCAGTGGCGGGGTTCTGACCGCGACCAACCACAGCCCGGCACCGTGTGACCTGCGGGTCAGGCCGGTGCTGCGTGCCTATCAGGCGTCCGGCGCGCAGGCGGGGGTCGACGCGCCGGCGAACACTGAGCCGGCGCGCGGGCCGAGCCAGCTCCGCCCCGGGGCCAGCGCCACAGCGAACCTGAGCTGGGTAGGCTGTGCGCCCGCGTACGTGACGATCCGCGCGTCCTGGGGCACCGGCGAGGCGCCGGTGACGCAGCAGGGCCGCCTGCCCCGCAGCTCCGCGTGCGCCGAGCCGAGCGGCGCGGGCTACCTGAGCGCGGGCTGGTTCACGGGGCTGTCCTGAGCGGGCGCCCGCGTACGCTGGCCGGCGTGCAGACCCGTGACGTCGTCGACTACGCCTTGCAGCGGCGGGCGCGGTTGACCGACGTCGCGATCGGGCGGGTCGGCGTCGACGAGGTCTGCGACGCACACCACTATCTGCTGCTCGCGGCGCGTCACTACGGCGAGGCGACCGCCACGCCCTGCCCGGTCTGCGGCAAACGCAACGTCCGCAACGTGCACTACGCGTACGGCGACGCGCTCGGCCATGCGGCCGGTCAGGCCAAGTCCGTGCCGGAGCTGCGCCGGATGCACGCCGACGTCACAGAGTTCGCCGTGTACGTCGTCGAGGTCTGCCCCGACTGCAAGTGGAACCACCTGATCCGCTCGTTCGTCCTCGGCCGTGGCGACGGCCCGCTCTCGACGGCGGCCGACGGCTGATCCATGCCCGATAGTTCGCGACGCCTCGTTGAGTCGCGCCTGCCTCGACGCTGGCAGGCGCGCCGTCAGCGCAAGCGCGCTCGCCTGGCCCAGATGACCCGCCGGCACCGGGTATGGCGGCGCATCGGCATCCTCGGCACGTGGCTGCTCGGCCTGGTGGCCGCGCTCATGGTGGCGACGGTGGTCGGCTTCTACACCCTGTCCAACGTCCCACAGCCGCAGGACCTGCCGCTCCCGCAGGTCGCCACGATTACCTACGCCGACGGCTCGGTGCTGGCCCGCGTCTCGCCCAGCGGGGAGAACCGCACCGTCGTCCCGCTGTCGCAGGTGCCGCAGAGCCTGCGCTGGGCGGTCATCTCGGCCGAGGACCGCAACTTCTACTCCGAGCCGGGCGTCTCGATCAAGGGGACGCTCCGGGCGGCGCTGAACGACCTCACCGGCGGCGACGTCCAGGGCGGCTCGGGCCTCACCCAGCAGTACGTCAAGAATGCCTACCTCAACGACTCGCGCACGCTGACCCGCAAGCTGCGCGAGCTGGCGATCGCGGTGAAGCTCTCCCGCGAGTACTCCAAGGACCAGATCCTCTCCTGGTACCTCAACACCGTCTACTTCGGCCGCGGCGCGTACGGCGTCGAGGCCGCCGCGCAGGTGTACTTCGGCACCGACGTCAGCAAGCTGACCGTCGCGCAGGGCGCGCTGCTCGCCGGCCTGCTGCGCGCGCCCAGCGACTACGACCCCGCCAACAGCCCGGGCCCCGCCCTGCAGCGCTGGCAGTACGTCGTGCAGTCGATGGTGACGGCCGGGCACCTCGACGCCGCGACCGCCGCGACACTCCGCTTCCCCAAGACGATCCCGCCCGGCACCGACGACAAGCTGGGCGCGAGCGGGACCAACGAGCTGATCGTGCGGCAGGTCGAGCAGGAGCTGCGGGCGGACGGCATCGACGAGTCCGAGTTGAACACCAAGGGCCTGCGCATCCAGACGACGATCGACCCCACCGCGCAACGCGACGCCGTGGCCGCCGTCCAGCAGGCCTACGCCGACCCCACCGCCAAACAGAAGAACCTGCAGAAGGCCCTGGTCGCGGTGAATCCGCAGACCGGCGGCGTGCTCGCCTATTACGGCGGTTCGAACGGTCAGGGCTTCGACTACGCCCAGGCCTGGCGCGAGCCGGGCTCGACGTTCAAGCCGTACGTGCTGGCCACGGCCCTCACCCAGAACCTGCAAGGCAAGCAGCCGGCGTACACCATCCAGTCGGACTTCGACGGCAGCTCGCCGCAACTGATCGACGGCATAGAGATCCATAACGACCCGAGCGACCCGACCACCGGCACGTACACGCTCAACCAGGCGATGACGCTGTCGCTGAACACGGTCTTCTACAAGCTCACCTCGTTGGTCGGGCCGGGCAACGTGGCCGCGCTCGCGCACAGCATGGGCATCCCGGCCAGCGACGGCGACGCCAAGACGTTGCAGATCAACGGGGTCACCGACGACCGGATCGGGATCGGCGGCTACGAGGTCCGCCCGATCGACCAGGCCGTCGGCTACGCCACGCTCGCCGACGGCGGGGTCGAGCACGACGCCTACCTGGTGCAGAAGGTCACCGATTCCGCCGGGCGCGTGGTCTACCAGCACAAGGACGCGGGCCGCCGGGCCCTCGACCCGCGCGCGGTCAACGACACCACGCTGGCGATGGAGCAGGTCGCCTCGTCCTCGGGCATCGCGCCCACCGACGGGCGACCGGTGGCGGCCAAGACCGGCACGGTCGGCATCGCCGACAGCGACAACGCCAGCGACGCGTGGACGGTCGGCTTCACCCCGCAGGTGAGCGTCTCGTCCTGGGCCGGGTCGAACAGCCAGGCGCCGATCTACGACGCCGCCGGCAATCCGATGTACGGGCGGGAGAACCCGGGCGCCGCGTGGCAACTGTTCATGCAGTCCTACCTGTCCGGCAAGCCCATGGCGCCGCTGCCGACCACGCAGCAGGTCGGTGTGGGCAGTGATCTGCCGACCGCATCGCCCACGCCCACCTCGACGCCGACTTCGTCCCCCACGCGCACCCCGACGCCCAGCCCGACGCGGACGAGCACCCCGACCCCCAGCCCGACCCGGACGAGCACCCCGACGCCGAGCCTCACCCACAGCAAACCGACCCACACCCGGACCAGGACCGTGGCGCCGCGGTCGCCGTCGGCCAACGCCCAGGCAGGACCCGGCAGCGGGTGATCGTGCGAGGATGACTCGGTGAGTCAGCCGGCGCCGGGCGTCCCACCCGCCGGCGTCGCCGACGAGCCCGCCGCCGACCCGGCCAGCACCGCCACCGACCCGGCCAGCACCACCGCCGACCCGGCCAGCACCGTCGTCGACCCGGCCCCGAGCCGCGCGGACCGCACTGTCGCCCGGGCCAGCCGGGCGCTCGGCGGGGCGTGGGGACGCCACGCCGCCGCGGCGAGCTGGTGGACACCGCTGCGGGTGATGCTGCTCTTCGCCTCGTTCACCCTGGTGCTGGCGTTCCTGCAGAAGTCGCCCTGCTCCGACGGCAACTGGGTGGCCAACCGGCAGTACACGCATGCCTGCTACTCCGACGTCATCCCGCTGTGGAGCGCCGAGGGCTTCGACCGCGGCGCCGTCCCCTACCGCGATACCGCCGTCGAGTACCCGGTACTAACCGGCGGGTTCATGTGGCTCACCGCCGGGTTGACCCATGCGGCGCACGACGTCTTCAGCACGCTGTCGGACGTGCAGCTGTTCGGCTTCGTCACCGCCGTGCTGCTCGCCATCTGCGGGCTGTTCGCGGTCGCCGGGACGGTCGGCGCGGCCGGGCGACGACCGTACGACGCGGCGATCCTCGCGCTCAGCCCGCTGCTGGTGTTCCACGCGTTCTCCAACTGGGATCTGCTCGCGATGGCGCTCACCAGCTGCGCGCTGTGGGCCTGGGCGCGTTCCCGTCCGGTCGCGGCCGGGGTGCTGATCGGGCTGGGCACCGCGGCGAAGCTCTATCCGCTGTTCCTGCTGGTCCCGGTGGCGATCCTCGCGGCGCGCACCCGCCGCTGGCGCGAGGGTGTGTGGTGCGTCGCGGCGGCCGTGCTGGTCTGGCTGGCGGTGAACGTACCGGTCGCGTTGGCCTACCCGCACGGCTGGTCGGAGTTCTACCGGTTCAGCGCCGACCGCCCGACCGAGGCGAGCACGTTGTGGTACATAGGCCACTACCTGGTGACGACGGGCTGGTTCGGCGCGGGTTACGCGCCGTCCTGGGTGCCTCCGGGCGCTGGCGTGGCGGTCGCGCTGCTCGCGGCGCTGGCCGCGGTGGCGTGGCTCGGCCTTCGCGCGCCGGTGTGTCCGCGGATGGGGCAGCTGGCGTTCCTCGCCGTGCTGGCCTTCCTGCTGTCGACCAAGGTATGGAGCCCGCAGTACTCGCTGTGGCTGGTGCCGCTGGTGGCGCTGGCCCGGCCGCGGTGGCGGATGGCGCTGCTGTGGCAGTTCAGCGAGATCGCGGTGTGGATCGCCACCCTGCTGTGGTTGCTCGGCTACGACGACTCGACGCACGGCCTGGACTACGGCTGGTTGATGCTGCTGCTGCTGATCCGCGACGCCTTCCTGATCGTGATCGCCGGGCTGGTGGTGCGGGAGATGTGGCGGCCGGAGCTGGACGTCGTCCGCTCGACCGGGCTGGACGACCCCGGCGGCGGCCCGTTCGACGGGGCGCCGGACCGGTGGCCGCTGACCGCGGCGGCACCCGGCGGCGACACCCTCGTGGACGCGGCCTGGCAGGCGCCTACGACGCAGCCACCAGCGCGCTCTTGAGGAACCCGATGTCGTCGGCCTGACCTTCGACCGGCGTCTCGACGAGCGCGTCGACGCCCGCCTCGACGACCACGGCCGCGATCAGCTGCGGGTCGATCGTGCCGCTGGCCAGGTTGGCGTGCCGGTCGGCGCCCGAGTCGAGCGCGTCGCGGCTGTTGTTGGCGTGCACCAGGTCGATCCGCCCGGTGACCGCCCGCACCCGCTCGACGATGCCGTCCAACTCCTCGCCGCCGGCGTGGGCGTGGCAGGTGTCGAGCACGAAGCCCGGGCCGAATTCGCCGATCGCGTCCCACAGCCGGGCCAGCCGGTCGAAGCGGCGGGCCATCGCGTTGTTCCCGCCGGCGGTATTCTCGATCAGGATCGGCAGCGGGAAGCCGCCATCGTCCTTGGCCCGGGCGAACGTCTTGCGCCAGTTGTCGAAGCCCACTTCCGGGTCGTCGCCGTCGTTGATGTGCCCGCCGTGCACGATCAGCCCCTTGGCGCCGATCTTCGCGGCGGCCGCGGCGTGCTGGGAGAGGATCTTGCGGCTCGGGATGCGGATGCGGTTGTTCAGCGTCGCGACGTTGACCAGGTACGGGGCGTGGATGTAGATCGTCAAGCCGCTGGCTTTGATCGCCTCGGCGTGCGGGTGCTCCTTCGGGGCCTTCCAGCCCTGCGGGTCGGAGAGGAAGAACTGGATCGCCTCCGCGCCGACGGCCCTGGCGTGCGGCAACGGGTCGGCGGAGTCGACGTGGGCACCGATGACGGGCATGGCCCCGAGGTTACGACCCCGCTGTGACAGGCCCGTACCCCACTTTGGTCCGGTCCGGGATTTCGCACCCGACGCTGCGGCCAGGTAGCCTGGGCTGGTTTGTTGCCGCGCCGCGATCGGTGCGGCGGCCTCCTGCCGCAGACCGTCTGCGGCCGACTAGCCCATAGGAGGACTGGCACACTCATGCGCCACTACGAAGTCATGGTGATCCTCGATCCGACCCTGGACGAGCGCACCGTCGCCCCCACCGTCGATCGGTTCCTCGAGGTGGTGAAGAAGGACGGCGGCACCGTGGAGAAGGTCGACATCTGGCCCCGGCGCCGGCTCTCCTACGAGATCGACAAGCACGCCGAGGGGATCTACGCGGTCATCGACTTGTCGGCGGAGGCCGCTACCGTCCAGGAACTGGACCGGCAACTCAACCTCAACGAGTCGGTGCTGCGGACCAAGGTCCTCCGCCCCGACGCTCGATAAAGGACATCCCATGGCAGGCGACACCGTCATCACCGTGGTCGGCAACCTGACCGCCGACCCCGAACTGCGCTTCACCCCGTCCGGGGCCGCGGTCGCGAGCTTCACCATCGCGTCCACGCCGCGGATGTTCGACCGCACCACCAACGAGTGGAAGGACGGCGAGGCGCTGTTCCTGCGCTGCTCGATCTGGCGACAGGCGGCCGAGAACGTCGCCGAGTCGCTGCAGCGGGGCATGCGCGTGGTCGCGCAGGGCCGGCTCAAGCAGCGCAGCTTCGAGACCCGCGAGGGCGAGAAGCGCACCGTCATCGAACTGGACGTCGACGAGATCGGCCCCTCGCTGCGCTATGCCACCGCCAAGGTCAACCGCACCCAGCGTGGCTCGTCCACCGGCGGCGGCTTCGGTGCCTCCGGCTCCGGCGGAGGCGAGAGTGCGCCGGCCGACGACCCGTGGGGTTCTGCCCCGGCCGCCAGCGGCGGCGGCTTCTCCGACGAGCCACCCTTCTGATCCCTAGTCCCTTCCGGATCTTGATGTCCCGGGCACCGCGTCCGGCACCCGGCATATCAAGATCGCACGACACCACGGAGCACGCACCATGCCGAAACCACCCGTCCGCAAGCCGAAGAAGAAGCAGAACCCACTGCTCGCGGCGAAAATCGACTACATCGACTACAAAGACACCAACCTGTTGCGGAAGTTCATCTCCGACCGCGGCAAGATCCGCGCCCGCCGGGTGACCGGCGTCAGCGCGCAGCAGCAGCGCGAGATCGCCAAGGCGATCAAGAACGCGCGGGAGATGGCGCTGCTGCCCTACACGTCGACGGCCCGCTGAGGCGATGAGCGCTCGCGCGAAGAGCAAGGAGGCATCATGAAGCTCATCCTCACCCGTGAGGTCAGCGGCCTGGGCCTGGCCGGCGACATCGTCGAGGTCGCCGACGGCTACGGCCGCAACTTCCTCGTGCCCCGCGGCGCGGCGATCACCTGGACACGCGGCGCGGAGAAGCAGATCGCTCAGATCAAGCGGGCCCGCGACGCGCGCGAGATCCGCGACCTGGGTCATGCCCGCCAGATCAAGTCCGAGCTGGAGCGGCTGACGGTCACCCTGCGCGCCCGCGCCGGTGCCGGCGGGCGGCTGTTCGGCTCGATCACCACCGGCGACATCGCCACCGCCGTGAAGGACGCCGGCGGCCCGCTGCTCGACCGCAAGCGCATCCAGCTGCCCGGGCACATCAAGTCGACCGGTGAGCATGTGGTCACCGTCGAGCTGCACCCCGACGTGGTCGCCGCCGTTCCGGTCACCGTCACGGCGGTCTGAGGGCCCTTCGCGATCCCGGCGGGGGCGCCTTCCAGAGGCGGCTCGCCGGGATCTTTTTGTCCACAGGCCGTGGACAGCCGGCATCCGTGAATCGCTGGGCTGCAGCCCACGCCGTCGAGAAATTCACAGCCGCGTCCACAGGCAGTGAACAACGACACACCGCGTTGCCCACAGCGCCGTCCCATCGGCTATCCCCAGGGGAGCTGGTGCGACCGGGGCCCGCGGCTCTAGCGTCTGCGCTGGCCGGACGAGGGCGGCCCCGCGAAATTGTCAGACCTGCCTTAGAACATCTGTTCACATGAAGGCCGGGACGAGCCATCCGCGCGCACAGGGGGAACGAAACCGCTTGGCCGTATCAGACAGCGCGCGCAGTCTGCCGGCCCAGTCCGGCGAGATCGGGCGCACCCCGCCGCAGGACGTCGCGGCGGAGCAGTCGGTTCTCGGCGGCATGCTGCTGTCCAAGGACGCGATCGCCGACGTGGTCGAGGTGCTCCGGCCCGGCGACTTCTACCGTCCGGCGCACCAGTTGGTGTACGAAGCGATTCTCGACCTGTACGCCCGCGGCGAGCCGGCCGACGCGGTCACCGTCTCGGCCGAACTGACCCGCACCGGCCAGGTCACCCGGGTCGGCGGCGCAACCTACCTGCACACCCTGATCTCGACGGTGCCCACCGCGGCCAACGCCGGCTACTACGCGCAGCTCGTCGCCGAGCGGGCTATCCTGCGGCGGCTGGTCATCGCTGGCACGCGGATCGCTCAGATGGGCTACGACACGGCCTCCGGCGCGAGCGACATCGTCGGCACCGTCGACGACGTCGTCGACCGCGCGCAGGCCGAGATCTACGACGTCACCGAGCGGCGCACCAGCGACGACTACGTCCACATCGAGTCGCTGCTGCAGGGCACGATGGACGAGATCGACCGGATCTCGGCCACCGGCGGCGTCGGCACCGGCATCCCCACCGGGTTCAGCCGGCTCGACGAGATCACCAACGGCCTCCACCCCGGCCAGATGATCACGGTGGCCGGACGGCCGGGCTCTGGGAAGTCCACTTTGGCCTTGGATTTCGCGCGGTCGGCGGCGGTCAAGCATCAGAAGCCGACCGTCGTGTTCTCCCTGGAGATGGGCAAGCTCGAGCTGATGATGCGGCTGTTCTCCGCCGAGGCGTCGGTGCCGCTGCGCAACATGCGCTCCGGGCACATGAACGACATGGACTGGCAGCGGATGGCCCGCCGGGCCGGCGAGCTGGCCGAGGCGCCGCTGTTCCTCGACGACTCGCCGAACCTCACCATGATGGAGATCCGCGCCAAGTCGCGCCGCCTCAAGCAGCGTCACGACCTGCAGTTGATCGTCATCGACTACCTGCAGCTGATGACCAGCGGCAAGCGGGTCGAGTCACGCCAACAGGAGGTGAGCGAGTTCTCCCGCGCGATCAAGCTGCTGGCCAAGGAGCTCGACGTGCCGGTCGTCGCGCTCTCCCAGCTCAACCGCGGCCCCGAGCAGCGCACCGACAAGAAGCCCATGCTCGCCGACCTGCGCGAGTCGGGCAGCATCGAGCAGGACAGCGACGTCGTGCTGCTGGTCCACCGCGAGGACATGTACGAGCGCGAGTCGCCACGCGCCGGCGAGGCCGACCTCATCGTCGCCAAGCACCGCAACGGCCCGACCGCGACCGTGCAGGTCGCCTTCCAGGGCCACCTCTCCCGCTTCGCCGACATGCCCGACTAGGAGGTCCCCGCATGCCAGACTCGGCAACCTACCCTCAGGTCATGGCCGCCGAACCGTTCCAGGCTCGCGACGTCGCGGCGGCGTTCCGGCGCCGGCTGCCCGGCGTCGGGGCGAAGAAGCTACACAAGCTCCTCTACTACGCCCAGGGCCACCACCTCGCCACGTTCGGCCGACCCCTCTTCGTCCAGTCGATCTCCGCATGGGACACGGGCCCGGTGATCGGCGCGCTCTGGCACGAGGAGAAGGCTCCGACCGCCGCGCCGGACGCCGCGCCACTGGATCAGGCCAGCTTGAACACGGTGGGCTACGTCGTCAGCCGCTACGGCCGACTCACTGGGCGTGACCTAGAGGTGCTCTCCCACGGCGAACCCCCGTGGCAGGAGGCCGACCAGCGGCGCAAGGCGGCGCACGACCCGACCGCGCGTCTGTCGCCTGACGTCATCCGCGCCTACTTCGCCGCCGACGCCGACGAGGATGATCCCGAGCTTGACCGCACCGAGCTCGAGGCGCTCTTCGCCGGGGTCGAGCAGCGCACCGTAGAGGCACCGCAGAAGTCGGACGACCTGGATCGGTTACGACGGCTGCGTGACCAGCAACAGACCGCGTGAGCACGTTCTGGCGGCTCGTCGACTTTGAGCACCGCTTGAGCCGCTGGGTCGACCTGGAGCATCCGGATCCGATCTTCGACGGCGGCTCGACCGGCCCGCGTCGCTGGCAGAACTTCAAGCAGACCGACCCGGCGTCGATGTTCGAGACGGTCTCCGCGCCGACTTGATGATCAGCTACGGCATCGGCGTGCAGTCCCGGCAGACCTACAGCGTCGTCGAACTCGACGAGGACAGCCTCGAGTAACCAAAGCAGGTCGCGCGCATTGCTCGACTCCAGAATGATTGGCGTATGGGCAGGACGCGGTTGACGGTCACGGTGGACGACGAGGCGGTCGGCGCTGCGCGGGCGGCGGTCAACCAAGGTGACGCCGAGTCGCTGAGCTTCTGGGTCAACTCTGCTCTCATCGAGAAGGCGGCGCACGAGCGGCGCAGCGCCGTGGTCCGTGCGGCAATCGCCGAGTACGAGGCCGAGCACGGCGAGATCACCGACGAGGAGATTGCGGCGCAGCGATGTGCCGACCGCGCGAACGCGATCGTCGTCCGCGGCCGCGAGACGAAGTCCGGCAGCGCGTGACGACGACGTGATCCACGTCCGACCCTCCGGAGATCGCGCGACTGGGCGCGAGCGGGACCTGCACGTGAACGTCGTTAGGGTGTGAACTCAGGCGCTTCGATGGAATACCGCGCGTTCGAGTCGTTCGACGCGCTGGCTCAGGTCGCCCGGGAGTTCGGAGCGCAGCCGCTCGAGGATCCAGGCTCGGGCGAGGGTGCGTGCTGGTACGCCGCGCGTGTCGGCGTAGCTCTGAAGTTCCGCGAGCTCGTCGGGGTGGAGGCGCACCGAGAACATCACCGACCGTCCGAGGTTGCGATGCTCTCCCCTCGCGTCCTCGGGGGTGGGCGTGCGCTCCGCGGCCTCGCCCTCCACGGCGAGGAGCTCATCGATCTTGCTCATGACTGCCTCTCTCTGTAGATCCGCTGATCGCGGTTGTTCGCCCTCCAGGCGTTGGCGCCCCACCAGTCGCCGTCCGGCGGCTCGGCCGGGTCTGCATCGGCGTGCAGCACGATGACGGTAAGGACGGCGTCGGCTGCACCGGAGTAGCCGATGACGCGCACTGACCGGCCGCTCGCACTGGCCGGGTCCGGATCGATCCAGTAGGCGGCCGGGTCGTTGACTGCTTCGTCGGCCCAGGCCGGTTCCAGCTGGTGTCGGGAACGGACGTAGTCGGCACGCTTGCTCCCATCGACGCGATGGACCACGAACTTCATCGTACTTCATCGGACTTCCATGCCCAACGGCAAGGCAACCGGCTTCACTTCGGCCGGCGCTGATGTTTGGTGCGCCGGTAATTCTCAACGGCCAGCCCCGAGCTGCGCCAGAGTCCGTCCGCGCCTTGCGCCGCGTCGAGGCGTCCGCGTTCGGCGGCCTGGCGTAATGCGGCGACGCTGAACTCCTTGCTTGCGAGTGCGGCCAACGGCACGAACTTCCCCGGACCTGCCACGTTGGGCACGATGAACCGGTTGAGATTGTCGAGCATTGCTCGCGCGATGAGTTCGCCGAGCAGGCCATACTCGCCGCGATCGGCGTTCTCCATCGCCGACAGGTAGGCCTGCCGCTGGTGCTTCAAGATGATCACCGGCGGATAGCTCAGCCGAACCAGCACGAGATTCAGCGCGAGACGTCCGGTCCGGCCGTTGCCGTCCAGGAACGGATGCACACGCTCGAAGTCGCTGTGGATTGGCGCGAGCTGCTCGGGGAACGGCTCGTCGGCAAGCTGCCCCGCCCGCCAGCGCTTGGCCCGGCTCGACGACGGGCACGCGGTCGTCGTGCACGCCCGCAGCGCCGACCGACTCGCCGCCGTGCACGACCTCCTCGATCAGGGCGCCGCGGCCGTCGTCGGCGACCTGTCCGACCTCGACCAGACCCGTGACGTCGCCGACCAAGTGAACCGCCTCGGCCGGATGGACGCGGTGATCCACAACGCTGGCGTCTATACCGGCCGGGCGATCATGCCCGTCAACATCGTCGCCCCGTACCTGCTCACCGCCCTCATCCACCGGCCGCAACGCCTGATCTACCTCAGCAGCAGCGACCACTACGGCGGACGAGCCACCCTGACCGGGATCGACTGGAGCGGCCACCGCAACATCGGCTCGTACCCCGACAGCAAGCTGTTCGTCACCACGCTCGCCGCTGCCGTCGCCCGGGTCTGGGCCGACGTGTTCAGCAACGCGGTCGATCCCGGGTGGGTGCCGACCAGGATGGGCGGACCCAACGCACCCGACGACCTGCGGCTCGGGCACCGCACGCAGGAGTGGCTCGCGACCAGCGACGATCCAGACGCCCGCACGTCCGGCGGCTACTGGTACCACCAACACCGCACCGAACCGCACCCGGCCGTCCATGACCGGCGATTCCAAGACCGACTACTCGAGAACGTCGCCCGCTTCACCGCCACCCGCCTCGGCTGACGCCCATTTAGCATGCGCGGTCTTGTCAGCTGATTGGGTCTTTGCGTCCAAGCAGATGAAAGATGCGACTGAGTTGGCGGTACGGGTCTCGCCGGCTGGCTTCGAGTTCGACCGCGGCCACCGCCGCTACCTGCTGTGCGTCGCTGGCATCCAATTCGACACCACTGAATTCCAGCCAGTCGACGAACAGCCATACCCCGTACCAGCGCAGTGGCTGCACGCCCCGGCTCTGCATGATATGGCTGAGTTCCTCCACCGTGTCGGCTCGAGTCGGCACTCCCAGCACCCCGATCTCGCGCCCGGCGTCGAACGACACCAGAGCGTCGTCCCACCGCCGTTCCAAGGCGGGGCGCACCGCCATCGCCTTGGCGTTGCCCGCCATGATCGAGACCACGCCGCCGGATGCAGCGCACCGGCACAGCTGGTCGACCAACGGCTCCGGCTGCTCGAGATACCCCAGCACGCCGTGGCACAACACCGCAGCAAAGCGTCGACCATCCACCGCGTCGACGGCGTTCTCGCCATCGGCCTGCAAGAGTGTCACCCGCCGCCGGGCGTCACTAGCCAGCCGCTGGAGTCGCTGTTGAGCTTTCTCCAGCATGGCCGGCGACGGGTCGAGCAAGGTCACGTCGTACCCGGCTCGGGCCAGCAGAAACGATTGATGGCCGGCGCCGCCGCCGACGTCGAGCACAGGTGCTGGAGGCGGCGGCAAATGCTCGAGCAGCTGCTGGTGCAACACATATGTGCGCACCTGGCCCTTCACCGAGGCATAGGCCTCGTCGGCGAATTGGTCAGCCAAACTGGCCCAGGTGTCGTTGTCGTCGTCCACCGCACCACGGTACGGATCGGAACGCGCGAGGCGGGCATCATTCGGTGAAAGCGGCTGACCCGAAGGCGATGTGCTGCACGGGCGGCGAGTAGAACCGGGGGTGTGAGTCGCCCTTCTCCGCAGCCTGGCACGGTCACGGTGTTCACCGACGTGATGTGCGGCTGGTCGACGCTCGCCCTGTTCCGGTTCTACCGAGCTCGCGCCGCTGCCGGGCTGGATGGCCGGCTGAGCGTCGACCTGCAGCTGTTCCTGCTCGAAGACGTCAACCGGACGCCGCTGAACACCAAGATGATCGAGGGCGAGAAGCCGGTCGTCGGCGCGCTGGCCGAAGAGCTGGGCTTCAAACCCTGGCAGCCGGACCCCTCGGAGTTCCCGGTGACGAGCTTGCTCGCCAACGAGGCGGTGCATGCCGCCAAAGACCAGTCACCGGCCGCAGCCGAGCAGCTGGATATGGCGCTTCGGCTCGGCTTCTGGCGCGACAGCCGATGCATCAGCATGCGCCACGAGATCCTCGGCATCGCGCAGGGCTGCGACCGCGTCGACGTCGACCGGCTACGCGTCGCGCTCGATTCCGGCCGGGCCCGCGGGCCGATGATGCGCACCTACCTGGACTGCCGCGACGCCGTACAGGGCAGCCCGCACTTCTTCCTGCCCGACGGCACCGATGCCGCCAATCCCGGTGTCACCATGCACGAAGTCGGCGAACCGGGCGCGGGGTTCTATGTCGTCGACTCCGACGACCCGCAGGTCTACGACGACCTGGTCCGCCGCGCGGCATCTGACAGTCCGTGAGCTACCGTCCTGGCATGACGCTCAAGCTGGTAGTGCTCTACACGCAGCCCGACGATCCGGAGGCCTTCGAAAAGGAGTACCTCGAGCGGCACGCGCGGCTGGTCGAGGCCATCGGCGGGATGCTCCGCTGGGAGGGCGCACGTGTCGTCTCCGCAGCAGATGGCGGCGAGCAGACCTACTTCCGCATGGCCGAGCTCTACTTCGCCGATGAAGCCGCGCTGCAATCGGCGCTCAGCAGCGACGCGGGCAAGGCCACCGCGGCCGACTACGAGCGAATCGCGCCGCCCGGCTCCCGCCTGTTCATCGCCAGCGTCGAGTAGACCACACGCGGATCGCCGACGGCTGGGGCGACTTACCCGGGCGGCTTGGTCCAGGTCAGCGAGTACCGCCACAGCACGTGGCGCCGGCGTCGAACGCCCGGAAGGTGCCGCTCTGCTGTCTGCCACATCTGCCGGTAGCTCAGCGGCGGTGGCCAGACCGTCGGCGACGGATGGTCCCAATAACGTGTGCGGTGCGAGCGGTGACGATGGGCGATCGCGCCGGCAAGGTCGTACGGCAGGCCGCCGACACCACCGCGTGCAAGGCCGACGATTGCCAGGGCGCCGCCGGGCTTGAGCAACTCGCGCATCCGGTCCAGTGCCGCGTCGGCAGGCATGTGATGGAGGGCGGCGACCGACGCGATGAGGTCGAACGATGCCGGGTTGAACGGGTAGGTCAAGAAATCGCCGAGCAGGTAGTCGATGCTGCCGGTGCTGTCCAGGGAGCGAGCAAGATCGATACTGGCCTCGTCAGCATCGATGCCGACCACGGTGGGCACGAGCTGGCGCAGTCGTCGGGTCAGCATGCCTTCCCCGCATCCGACGTCCAACGCCGTCCGCGCGCCATCCGGAACCGCCGCCAAGATCAGCGCGTGGTAGTGGATGTTGTGGTTCCAGCGGGTCGAGTCGTCCGTCACGACCGTGATCGTGGCACGGCATCTGCGCAGCGCGGATGGGCAGCTCGACGCGCTGGGTCGGCTCGGCGCCCGTTGGTGGCTGGGCTGCGGGTGCAAGACTGGATCGACCCCGGGCGAAGGGACACTGGTGCAAGATCCGACTGCGTTGTTCACCACGACCGGCGACCCGTCGGGCCTCGTCCAGCCAGTGCTGGTCGAGGCGCTCGACGGTTTCGTCGACGCCGGCGGCGGTCGGCGACTCGCCCGTGAACACCTGCTCAACGCGCTGGAGTCCGAGCCACTGACCAGCTTCGATGTGGATCAACTGTTCGACTACCGCTCCCGGCGTCCGGAGATGACATTCACGACCGATCACTGGGACGGCTACGCCGCGCCGGAGCTGGCCCTACACGTGGTCCGCGATCTGAATGACGTGCCGTTCCTGCTGCTGCACGGCCCGGAGCCGGACGTGCAATGGGAACGGTTCATCGCCGCGATCGCGCACCTGGTCGCCGAGCTGAATGTGCGGATGGTGATCGGCCTCAACGCCATCCCGATGGCGGTGCCGCACACCCGGCCGCTGACGGTGATCGCGCATGGCACTGCGCCGGAGCTGGTCGCGGACTACCCCAAGTGGCTGCCCACGGTCCAGGTTCCCGCCAGCGTCGGCAACCTGCTCGAATACCGCCTGGGACTGGCCGGCACGCCGGCGTGCGGGTTCGCGGTCGCGGTGCCCTACTACCTGGCCAACCTCGACTACCCGGAGGCGGCGCACACGCTACTGACCTGTCTGGCCCGCGCCGGTGAGCTGTCCCTGCCGACAGAGGCCCTCGTACGGGCGGCAGAGGCGGTGCGCACAGACGTGGAGCGGCAGGTCGCAGAAGCCGACGAGGTGGCCGCCGTGGTGCACGGGCTCGAGCGTCAATACGACGACCTCACCAGCCGACGCGGTGGACTGCTCAGCGACGGAACCCGGCTGCCCACCGCCGACGAGCTCGCCGCGGAGTTCGAGAAGTACCTCTCCGGGCGGTCCGATCCCGGCGACGACACCCCGCAGTGATCCCATTGGCGCAGAGGTCGCGGCGCCCCGCGACACTCGGCCCGACGGTGGTGCAATGAAGCCATGACGCTCTCCGACGCCGACGTGGCCGCGCTGGCTCGCGAAGCCGTTGACCGGCGCAGCCTCGGCCTGAACATCCGCATCATCCCCCCCGATCCCGTCGACCCGTACCGATGGGGCACGCCAGCATGGACGGTCACCGCCGGCGGCGCGAGCAGTTACATCACGGCCGACATGAGCGCCAGTGCTGCACTGGCCAAACTCGTCGCCGATCTCGGCCCGCGGTGACCCGGACATCGGCCAGCATCGGCGTCCACGCCCTGGTGTGGACCGGCCGATGGGATGAACGCGGCGCGCGGCACGCCATCGCATCCGCCAAGCAGGCCGGGTACGACCTGATCGAACTGGCCCTGCTCGACCCGTCGAGTATGGACGTGAGCCTGACCCGGCGGCTGCTGACCGAGTACGAGCTGCGAGCGACCGCCTCGCTCGGACTGTCGCCGACCACCGACGTGTCCAGTGAGGACCCGGACGCGGTGGCCGCCGGGCGCCGGCTCCTGCGCGAGGCGGTGAACGTGGTGCGCGACGTCGGTGGCGACACCCTCTGCGGCGTGCTGTACAGCAGGCTCGGCAAGTATCCGCATCCAGCCACCGCCGCCGGACGTGCCAACGCCGTCGAGACGATCCAGCAGCTGGCAGATCACGCCGACCAGTCCGGCATCCGGCTCGCGTTGGAGGTGGTCAACCGCTACGAGTCAAACCTGATCAATACCGCGGAGCAGGCGCTCAGCTTCATCAGCGAGGTGGACCGACCCAACGTCTACGTGCACCTGGACACCTACCACATGAACATCGAGGAGCGGGATATGTACACGCCCGTCCTGGCCTGCGGGCCACGGCTCGGCTACGTACACATCGGCGAAAGCCACCGCGGCTACCTCGGCTCAGGCACCGTCGACCTCACCGGGTTCTTCCACGCCCTGGCCGCCATCGGCTACGCCGGCACGATCACGTTCGAATCGTTTTCCAACACCATCGTCGAGCCGACCCTGTCGACCAACCTCGCCGTCTGGCGCAACCTCTGGGACGACTCCGCCGACCTCGCCCGGCACGCCCGGCGCACCATCCAGGCACAGCTGCACGCCAGCGCCGACACCCCCACCGCACGCAGTCGATGATCACCGTCTGCGGTGAGGCACTCATCGACCTGATCTCCACCGACGGACGCCAGTTCACCGCCTACCCGAGCGGCTCGCCGGCCAACGTCGCGCTCGGACTGGCCCGGCTCGGCAGCGCAGTCTCCCTGTTGGCCCGGGTGTCCGCCGACAGCCTCGGCCAGAAGCTGGCGCGCCACCTGCGCGAGAACGGGGTATCGGACCGCCACATGGTGCAGGTCTCAGAGCCATCCTCGCTGGCGATCGCGATTTCCGACGAGCACGGCACCGCGCAGTACAGCTTCTACCTGGACGGCACCGCCAACGCTCGCTGGCGCGCGACGGACATCCCCGACCATCTCGGCGAGGACGTACGCGCCCTGCACACCGGCTCCATTGCACTCGCCGTCGACCCGGCCGCCCGCCACATCGAACAGCTTCTCGCTCGGGAACATGACCGCGGTCAGGTGACCATCACCGTCGACCCCAACGTGCGTCCCAGCCTGGTCGGCGATCCCATCCGTGCGGCGCACCGGATCGAACGCCAACTCGAGTACGCCGACGTGGTGAAAGCCAGCGCGGTCGACGTGCACTGGCTCTACCCAGACCGCGGTCTTCACGACATCGCAGATCACTGGCGACGGCTGGGGTCCGCGCTGGTCGTGATCACCAACGGACCCGGCGAGACATACGCCGTCACCGCCACAGATCGGATCACCATCCCGGCACCGCAGACCACGGTCATCGACACGATAGGTGCCGGCGATGCGTTCATGGCTGGCCTACTCGCCGCGCTGGACCATGCCCAGCTCCTCGGCGGCGACAGGCGCAGCGAACTGGCAGCCGTCGACGCCGGCAGGCTGACCCAGGTGCTCCGCTATGCCGCCGCAGCCGCGGCGCTGAGCTGCGCCAGGCCCGGCATCGACCCGCCGCATGCCGCGGAGGTCGCCGCCCGCCTCGCCCGGACCAGTCACCGGTGAGCGCGCTACCGTCCTCGGGTGCGGCTCGGCATCTCGATTCCCCAGCTCGATACCGGCACCTTCGACGCTGCGGGAATGAAGGCGTACCTCGCCCGTGCCGAACAGCTCGGCTTTGAGTCCGGCTGGGTGATGGAGCAGTCGATCGGCCCGACCGCACTGATCGCGCCGCTGGAAATGCTCGCGTATGCGGCCGCGTGCACCGAGCGGCTCCGGCTCGGCGTGGCCGTGCTGGTCAGCTCCCTGCACGATCCGCTCCAGCTCGCCGCCGCGGTGACCGCCGTCGACCGACTTAGCCACGGTCGTGTGGAGGTGGGCCTCTCAGCGGGCGGTGGGTTCCGCAAGTTCGAGGCGTTCGGCGTCGACCGGCACACGTTCGTCGCCCGCTTCACCGAAGGTCTGCAGCTGATGAAGGCAGCGTGGTCCGACCAGCCGCGCGTGACCTTCACCGGCCGGTTCCGTCAGGTCGACGATCTGCCGATCCAACCGAAGCCGGTGCAGCGCCCGCATCCGCCGATCTGGTTCGGCGCCAACGCACCCCGGGCACTGGCGCGGGCCGTCCGGCATGGCAATGGGTTCATCGGCGCCGGATCGTCGACCACGGCCGCGTTCGCCGAGCAGGTGGCCACCATCCAGCGGGAACTGCAGGCGCAGGGCCGTGACCCGGCCACATTCACCATCGGCAAGCGGGTCTACCTCGCCGTCGACGACGACCCCGGTCGCGCAGGCCAGCAGGTCCTGGACGGGCTGCGGCGCGTCTACAACGGCATGCCGGGCATCGAGAGTGTCGCCGTCTCCGGCACCCCGGAGGACGTCGTCGATGGACTGCGCGAGGTGAAGGACGTCGGCGCCGAGATGATCCTCCTCAACCCGCTCGGCGCCGACCTCCCCGAGGACCGTGAGCAGATGGAGCGCCTAGCCGCCGACGTCGCCGAGCATCTGGCCTGAACATCGACGCTGGAACGACGTTGGGCGCTGTGATGCCCGGAATTGCTGGCGTCCGTGCGCTGGCTGAGCGCCTGACCGCCTGCCCTGCCACAACCGTGCCACACGCTGAGCCGGGTTCACCCGAGCGCAGTCAGGTCCAGCCTCACCTGGAACGGCTCATCCGTGGACAACACGTTAGTGATCTCGCCTGCGGCTTGGTAGCCCAACCCGGCCGCAAGGTGGCAAGCGGTCAGTGACGCGGGTGGGTCCAGGTCGATGATCCAGTAGTGGCCGATGCCGGCATCGGCGTACTCGCCCCGCTTGATGATCTGGTCGGTGCGGACCGAGCCGGGCGAAAGGATCTCCACGATCAGCACGGCCTCCTCCGCGCGAAGCAATCCCCCCTGCCGCTTCACCCGGTCCATCGCCTCCCTCCGAACGACCACCAGATCGGGACGACGAACCCAGCCCGGTCCGTCCGGCGGACCGAGTTGCAGATCAACGTCGACGTCCTGCACGGCCCGCAGCGTCGGCGGCAGCTGCGGATCAAGCTGGATGAGCAGCCTGCCGGAGGCAAACATGTGGTTCGGCGTGGGACTGGGAGTCATGACCAGGGCGCCTTCCTGCAACTCCCACCGGCGCTCGTCGTCTTCGTCGAGCGCGACGTACTCGGCGATCGTCAGGGGGCGGCTCAGCGACTTCGGCAACGCGGTCATGGCTGGCTCTGCTCCATGCGGCCAAGTCTCCCACCCCGCCGCACCCCGAACTTGTCACTCAACGCGGACTTCTCCGACTGCCGACCGATCGGCACGGCCCGGCCCGTTGTCCATCGCCGGATCCTCAATCCTGGGCGCGCTTGGTTCGGGTGTCCCGCCTCGCCGTGGAGCCGGTCCAGATCATCGGCGACGACCCGTCCGTGCCCCGTTTCGGCGCGCGCGCGTAATGGCGGGTAATGACACCGGCGTGCGCGTGGCCGAACCGAGCGGCGGCCGCCATAACGGCGCGATCAGGGGTCCGCATACGTACCACGGATTGCCGTCTCTCACACAAGAGGGCTGGCTCGGCTATACGAATTGTCAAAGAACGTCATTCACGCAGAAGGCGATGAGCAAAGCCCCAGCTACGAGGGCCGCGAGCATCTTGGCCCAGAAGACGCACCTAACGGCGGAGACTATGCGCGGATCCGACAAAGGCCGGCTCAAGATCGAGTTCACCACCACATCCAAATTCGCCGAATCAGGAGCGGCTGACGATGCCGGTGACTGGGGATAGATCGTATGAGCGGCCACATGCTGACGATATTGTTCGAGTATATCCCGCGCAGCATCAATCGAGCGCTGCGTATCAGCGGCCAATGCAGCCGTATTTATCTCTGCAGCGTTTAGTATCTCGGTGACCAATCCACTTCGCGCAGCCGACTGCCACGACCTATCAGTCCTTCGGGCTGTACGTGCGTCGTCACGATTCGACGGCGCGCGCAAGATATGCTCGACCGCAACGTAGTATCGGTGCCAAAGGAAGCTGCCGAGCGCATATTGAGACGCGTCGAACGCGAGCGAGAGCACCGCAAGACTAATCGACCAAGCTAGCAACGGGTGCTGAGAGGCCTTCACAAGTGCGTTGGCTGTCGAGCCCGATATGCCAGAAAGAAATAGCCAAGCGACGGCAATTGTCCCCAGTGTTAGCGCCCGAGTCGCGGTCGATGCTCTTTCGGTATAGTCGGCCGACCGATCTCCCGCAGCAGAGAGTATCCGGGGCTGGTATTCATTCGCCACGCGACTCCCCGTCGGCGCGGTGAGATTTCGTACCTGATTTGCGCTCTGCTCCTCGGGCAGGCTGTTCGCTCGTCATTGGCGTCTTCGATGGACCAGCATCTCTATAGATCCAGGGCAGCAACTTCCGTCGAACCTTCTTCCATGGCTTCTCCGTTGTCATGTAGCCTCCCCAGGTTGAAGCCGCGCGTGTTAACCCCTCCAGGCCACAGTCGTTCCCAAACGAAACTGTGGTTGCCCGGACTGTACATCGAAGATGGCCGACTACGCCTTACCAATCCGGTCAGGAACCCGAACTGGGCGCAACGCCTGAACAGTAAGGCGACCGCATTCCGAAAGATCCGACTGCGGATGTGTCGCCGCGAACCAAACTCCGAACCGTGAAGCCTGAACGACCGGGCTTGACGAGCCAGAGGAGCCATCATATACAAGCTCCCACTCCGAACGCTCGTCCGAGCGCCCGTCCTCGACAATCACAACCCACTCTGACAGATGTAGGTTGGCATAGAGAGCTGCTCCACTGATGTCCCCAAGCTCGATCAAATCTTGTCGTCGCTCCGCCTTGTAGTCGATACCCATCATCACACTTACACGGGGAGCCCACGTTGGCGTTGGCTGCCGAACGTCTGGTGCGGCCCATGCCTCGCTCAGGAGTTTCCGGCAATCAAACTCAGCGTCGGTCGGCTCCAGGACCAGCCTTGTGGGCCGTGCAAATACAATCGCTGAAACGGCCCGCGCACTGTCTCTATCTGGGAACGGAACCGTTCGTTCCACGAGAGTACGGGTACGGTCCGTTGGAAAATCCAGCGCATTAATAATCGCGGGATATGCCTTGCTGTCGTAGCCCTGCATCTGCAGCACCGTGCGGGACCCACCGATAAGGCTCGGCAACGCGAGATACGGCCCGAACTGGTCATCATTTACAAAAAAGATTCGATCGCCGCCATCTGAATTAGTGCCAACTACGACCATCGCATGATCTTGGGTCCCCGCGTATACAGCTCTGCCAGAGCGTAGTGATGGCTCGATCATATGCTGCAAAATGATATCTAGGAGCTCACCCGCTAGACGCGCTGCATCCATACTTTCCTGATCGCCGACGGCGATGGCTCGCTCCGTTGCCGCTTGCAGGAAATCCACTCCAAACTGCGCCACATCATCGTCAGGATCGGTCAGTTCCGCTAAAAAGTCGGTGCCGAGAAGAGGTATTATTCCGGCGATGATGCCATCTGCTCCCGGAACACAGGTCCGGTGCATACGCGGCAGGTCAACACTATTCAGGTCGAATGTTTCGTACGTCTTGGCTGAGAGTCCCGCAGCACGCATCAAGTGCGCAACTTCGTCGATGCGCAGGCCATCTGATACCCGTGGTTTCATTGGTTCGATCGCTCCCGAGAGGGAAACGATTTCAGCGACGACCTTGCGCGACACGAGGCCCGTGCGATACGCCGCGTAGTGGATCGCCCAGACAGCGACCTGTGAGCACACGGCGAACCGCTCATCCTGCTGCATGAAAGGGACGCCCCGGACCCTTAGGGCCTGACCGAAGAAGTGAACGGTCTCAGTTATAGCGGCAGCAAGATCGATGTACTCAGGTACGGCGATGACTGTTCGCCCGACAAGCGGCATATTCCCCGAGCGGACCACAACGTAGCCAAGATAGCTGTCGCGCTGCTCTTGACTCAGATCGTGCAACCGCGGCTCAACTCCGTCATCCGCCCTGAGCGGAAGGCCGAAAAAGTGCAGCCGCGTGGCCGTCAGCGACTGCGCTTGATCCAGCTGTGAGTAGAAGGAGACAACTTCGCTCTTATAGTCCAGACAGACGTAGTATTTCTCCACGACGCATGTCTTGGCGCCGAGTTCGAATAGAACTGATAGGCACCTGTTCCACGGGGAAAAGTTGGCTTCAGCGCCCGCTGTGAAACGACTGTGCAGCTTGATCCATTGCTCTGCAGCGGACAGGTCGACGATGTCCGCATGCTCGGAGGTCAGCCCAACATCTGGCGGTCGGTTCTCACTGAGTTGCCGCAGCACCTCGTCATCTAGCGGAGTCTGAGACCTCGCCCGATCAGACCAGAAGCGAAAACGGGCGAGATCATGCGCTTCATCGTCCCAGCCGCGTCCGCCGTCGTTAGCGGCGCGCTTCAAGAGCGGGAAAGGCTCTTACTACGCCCGGCTGCGGTTACCCGCCGAGACGCAACTCCGCGCGACTGACTGCGCGACTTACTCGGGTCGAGCGCACGTGCTCGGCCCAAATGCCCGTACATTCCAAAGTTCTCGTCGATCGGCTCGCGTTCCGGCACCACACGAGCAGCACGAAGGTCCTTGGATCTCTTCTCGCTCGCGCCTCTTCGGCTCTCCGAACCCATCTCAGCCCTCACCAAGTCGCCGGTGCGGCATCCCCCGTGCCGCATCCATCTTGCGCACCCCCGAAACAGAAGTGCCGCTCACGTCCACAGTGTTCCCTGCGAACGTGGGTACTAACCATGGGCTGACCGGCACGACACCGTTGTGGTCCCGTCCGGCCGAGCCACGCCGAGACGATACCGCGAGGCGCGCGCATTCGACAAGTCCGTTGCTAGCTGAAACGGACGTTTCGTACAAAACACAGCCGCTCGGGTGCGTGAGGACAGGATCGTTTGCGTGCGGACCCTGGCAACCGAGCCACTGGAATCCCGTCATTCCCACCTCCAGCCGCCTTGGTTCAACAGTAGTGCAAGCATGCCCCACAGCGTGGAGGACGTGCTGCGCGCGTGTCACGGGCCAATTGACCGGTTCCTCGGGAGCGGAAAGCCGCGACATGATCGTCGTCTAACTCGCATGCGACAACGGGCGGTCCCGGAACGCAAATTTGGGTCGTGCATGGCGCGCTCGCATGTCATCGCTCGTCCGGGTCGGAATTGCCGCAGACGGGATTTGAGGAGCTGGCATTCTCGTTGAGCTCTCCACCGCCGCATTCCGCCTTCGGTTGATTCCGCGGCCGCCGCCAAGCTTAGTGTAGCCCGACGAACTCGATGAGGCCTACTCAATCCGCATCCTCAACGCGCTCAGCGGTAGTCACCCGCGGATCCGCGCCCACGACGGCACCATGCTGCTGCCCGCGCGGGCCTGACGCTAGCCGCATCGTGACACCCAGGCCGACCCCTTCCGAAGCAAGATCACTTGCTCGTCGTCTGCCCGAACAGAGGGCCTGTCACTGTCTCTCGCGAATCTCATGCTGACATACCTCGATCATCGACGCGGTCGGAGGCCCGCGAAATCAAGGCTGAAACGCTGTCAGCGGCGGAGGGCGTGGGATTCGAACCCACGAGGAGCGCGAGCCCCTAGCGGTTTTCAAGACCGCCGCCATCGGCCACTAGGCGAGCCCTCCTGGCCTGACCACGGTACCGGTCAGGCAGGTGGCCGGCAGCGCACGGCGGTCAGGTCACCCGTCAGCGAACAGGGGCCGGCGTCGAACGGCACGACCACCGTGGCGCCGCGCTCGACGGGTAGTGAGCCCCAGGAGCCCGCAAGTATGCCAGACCCCGAAGTCGCCACGAGCACGCTGTAGCCGGCATCCAGCTCGCCGGCGCCGACCCGCTCGGCGCGGAAGAACTCGTCCGCAGCCGGAGGCAACAACGAGCGGGGATTCGCGCCGCCGCGCAGCGATTCCGGGTCAGACGTCCGCGTATCAACACAAGCCAGCGCCACGTCGAGCGGCAGGCCCAGCATCGCGTCGGCGGCTGACAGCCCGAACGGGGCAAACTCCAGCAGCACCGAGAAGTCGGTCGGCTCCTGGACCTCCACGAGCAGGACATCCGATCCGATCGAGTGGGGCACTCCGGCGGGGCAGAGCAGCACGTCGCCCGCCGATATCGGCACCCGGTTGGTGGCGCCCAGCAGCGCGTCGGTGTCCTGACCAGACACCCAGGAAGCCAGCTCGGCAGCCGCGACGTCGCGCGCGAACCCGAGGTGCACCTCAGCATTGGGCGCAGCCTCGAGAATGATCCACGCCTCCGTCTTGCCGAACCGGCTACCGAGGTGCGCCGCGGCGAAGGAGCGCGAGGGATGCACGTGCACCGGCAGCCGCTGCCCGGCGTCGAGCAGCTTCACGAGCAGCCCGGGCGTCGCGCGGTACCGCGCGACGTGCGCGGAACCGAGCCATAGATCCGGCGAGGCCGCGATCGCCTCGGCCAGCCGCGCGCCGTCCGGCAAGGAGGTCAAGCCGGCCGGTGCTGCGCCGAACCGCGCTGTCGTCGACGCCACCCAGTCCTCGGGGCGCGGCTCGAGCGGCAACCCGCGGAACCGACCGAGCCGCCCGGAACCGCGATAGAACGTCCGCGGCTGGTTCGGCCCGAGCACGATCGGTCGCATCCCGCAACGCCCCCTTCGTCGGAGTACCCCGGCAGACTATGCGCCGTGACGGCACCCGCGATCCCGATGCGTACCACGACGGGTCGGGGCATTCTCGTCACGACCATTCTCGGCAGCGGGATGGTCTTCCTCGACGGCACGATCGCCAACGTCGCGGTCAAGCACATCGGCCAGCAGTTCAACGCCGGCTTCGGCGCCCTGCAGTGGGTGCTCAACGGGTACGCGCTGCCGCTCGCCAGCCTGATCCTGCTCGGCGGCTCGCTCGGCGACCGGCTCGGCCGCCGCAAGGTGTACCTCACCGGGGTCGCCTGGTTCGCCGCGGCGTCGCTGCTGTGCGCGCTCGCCCCGAACATCGAGATCCTGATCGCCGCCCGCGCGCTGCAGGGCGTCGGCGGCGCGCTGCTGACGCCCGGCAGCCTAGCCATCATCACCGCGACGATCGCGCCGGACGACCGGGCAGCAGCGGTCGGCGCCTGGTCGGGGTTCAGTGGGGTCGCGACGGCCATCGGGCCGCTCCTCGGCGGATGGCTGGTGCAGGACGTCTCGTGGCGCTGGGCCTTTGCCATCAACGTGCCGTTCGCGGTCGCGGTGATCGTCCTCGCCTTGCGGTGCGTGCCGGAGACCCGGGCCGAGCATCGGCAGACCCGCCTCGACCTGCCGGGCACGGCGCTCGTCGCGGCCGGTCTCGGCCTGCTCACCTACGGCACGACGGCCGCCGGATCGGCGGGATGGAACGCCGCGTCCATCACCGTCAGCCTGGTCGGGGTGGCGCTGTTTCCCGCGTTCGTCCTCGTCGAGGCGCGGACGGAGCAACCGCTCGTTCCGCTGGGCCTGTTCGCCGACCGGACCTTCGCGGGCGCCAACGCGATGACGTTTTTGACCTACGCAGCCCTCAGCGCCATCGTGTTCGTTCTCGTGCTCCACTTGCAGGTGTCCGCCGGATACGGGGCCCTTGCCGCGGGTCTTGCGACTCTGCCGGTGACCCTGATGCTGCTGCTCTTCTCCGCGCGGTCGGGGGCGCTCGCCGCCCGGATCGGCCCACGAGTGCAGATGACGGCAGGTCCGCTGCTCGCCGCGGCGGGACTGCTGCTGACGCTGCGCATCGACCAGACGCACCGTTCCTACCTGGTCGACGTCCTGCCGGGCATCGTCGTATTCGCATTGGGCTTGGTCACCCTGGTCGCCCCGCTGACCGCGACGGTGATGGGGTCGGCGCCGGGCGATCAGGTGGGGATCGCGTCCGGGGTGAACAATGCCGTGGCCCGCGCGGCCGGACTGCTCGCCGTCGCGGTGCTGCCGCCGCTGGCCGGCCTGCACGGCGACGCCTACCGCGACGTGCCCGTAATGGTGCACGGGTACCGCATCGTCGCGATCAGCTGCGCCGCGCTGCTGGCGACCGCGGCGCTGGTCGTCGCCGTGACTGTGCGGAATCCGGTCCGCGTGGAAGGGTGAGCTGCATGGACGACAAGTCGGTGCTCGACCAGATCAACGAGCTCGTCGGCGAAGAGAAAGAGCTGCGCGCCACCCACCTCGGCAGGGGGCTCACCGGCGAGGACCGGCTGCGGCTGCAGCAGCTGGAACGGCAACTCGACCGGTGCTGGGACCTGCTGCGCCAGCGCCGTGCTCGGGAGGAGTTCGGCGACAACCCCGACACCGCCCGCGCCCGCTCGACGAACGAGGTGGAGGGCTATCTCCAGTAACGCTCAGCTGGAGACGTCCTTGCTGCCGAACCGCGCCCAGGCGAGCGCCAGAAAGACCGCCATGTACCCGAGCGAAACCAGCACGCCCTGGCCGACCCGGTCGAAGACCATCGGGTCGCGCAGCAAGTCCGAGAAGTTCAGCCAGTAGTGACTGGGCAGCCACGGGTGGATGGCGCCCAGCTGCGGCACCTGGTCGAGCACCTCGCTCGTGATCGTCAGGGCCAGCGTCGCGGCCATCGCGGCGATCGGCACCTCGGTAAGCGTCGAGATGAACAACCCGATCGCCCCCATCGCGGCCACCATGATCGTCACGTAGCAGACGACCAGGAGCAGTCGATACATCCCGGCGGCCAGCGATACCGCGGTACCGGAGAGCAGCGTGACGTCGCCGCCCGGGAAGAGGATCAAACCGATGATCACACCCGCGACGGCGACAACGAGTGCGGACGCGAAGCACCAGACGAGCAGCGACGCGTACTTGACCGCCAGCAGCCGGGTACGCCCGACCGGGACGGTCAGCAGGTAGCGCAGCGTGCCGATGTGCGCCTCGCCGGCCACCGCCTCGCCGGCGACCACGGACATCGCCATCGGCAAGAACAGCGGCAGGATCACCAGCATCGACGCCAGCGCGACGAACACGCCGTTGTCGGTGATGCTGCCGAACAGCGCCGCGCCCGTGCCGTCGCCGCCGCCGTTGCCAGTCGGGTTCTGCACCTTCACCGCGATCGCGATGACGATTGGGATAGCGGCGAGCACGCCGAGGATGGCGATGTTGCGGCGGCGCCGGAACACCATGCCCAGCTCCGAGCGCAGGAACCGTCCCGTCGGAGCGCGGCGGGTCGGCACCGGGCGGGCCGGGGTGGAACGAGTCGGGGCCTCAGCCAGAGACATCGAAGCCCTCCCCGGTGAGCTCGACGAACATGTCCTCCAGCCGCGGCGCCTCGACGGCGAAGCCGCGCACGCCGACGCCCGCGCCGACCAGCGCTGCCACGACCTGCTCGGGGACGGCGTCGCCGATCACGGCCGAGACCGCGCCGTCGGCCGCGGCCACATCCGACAAGCCGAACCGGTGCAGCACCGCCGCGGCGGGGCCGGGCGCCGCCGTGTCGACCCGCACCCGCGCCCGCTGCTCGGCGGCCAGCGCGGCGAGCGAGCCCTGCCAGACCATCCGCCCGACGCTCATCACCCCGACGTGCGTGCACGCCTGCTCGACCTCGCTGAGCAGGTGCGAGGAGACCAGCACGGTCACCCCCTCGCCGCCGAGCGAGGCGATGAGGTGGCGAACCTCGCGGGTGCCCTGCGGGTCGAGACCGTTGGTCGGCTCGTCGAGGATGAGCAGGTCGCGCGGCTGCAGCAGCGCAGCAGCGATACCGAGCCGCTGCCGCATGCCGAGCGAGTAGTTGCGGTAGCGCTTGCCGGCCGCCGCCAGCAGTCCCACTCGCTCCAGCGCCGAGTCGATGCGGCGTCGGGACGTGCGCGGGTCGGCGGTGCGGTCGGCCGCGTCGAGACGGACCAGGTTCGCCCGCCCGGACAGGTACGGATGAAACGCCGGGCCTTCGACCAGCGAGCCCACCCGCGGCAGCACCGCCGCGGCGGAGTCCGGCATCGGTCGGTCGAGCAGCCGGTGCGTGCCGGCGGTCGGGAAGATCAGCCCGAGCAGCATCCGGATCGTCGTCGTCTTCCCCGAGCCGTTCGGGCCGAGGAAGCCGTAGACCGCGCCGTTCGGCACTCGCAGGTCGAGCCCGTCGACGGCGAGCTGGCCGCCCCGGAAGCGCTTGGTGAGGCCCTGGGACGAGACCGCGACCGGCTCGCCGTCGGCCGTGGCCGATCCGACGGCCGATGCGGCCTCGGTCAGCGTCACCTGTGGCTGGCAGCCGCGGCGTACAGCGCGGACGGGTCGACCGCGCCGGCGAACGTGCGGCCGTCGTTGGTGAACAACGCGGTGATCAGCTTCGACTGGAACAGTCGTCCGCTACCCCACGCGCCGGACACCGGCGTGGTGGCGGAGTCGATCATGCCCTGGGCGCTCTGCTGGCCGTTCTTCGGGGCACTCGGCGCGCCGGCACTGTGGCTGGACTTCATCTCGACGATCGTCGTCCACCCGGTGCCGATGACGGCCGGCTCGGCGGCGTCGTGCTCGCTGCCACGCAGCGCGGACGCGTCAAGCTTCTCCTGCTTGACCGTGACGCCCTTCGGCGGGGTGTAGACGAAGTTCTCGTTGGCCGGGACGGCGAAGCTGACCTGGGTGAACGAGACGTCGATGGCCGGGTTCGTCGTGTCGCCACGGGCGAAGATCTGCACCCCGATCGGGATCTTGTGCTGGCCGTCGATGGCGATGTGCACCGAGCCGATGCGCGAGGCGGTGTCGCGCGGGGTGAGCACCAGCTCGTACGCGGCGCGGTCGGCCACCCGCCGGTTGGCGTCGGTGCTCACCCGGGTGGACGGGTCGATCGCGGCCAGCGCCTGCTTGGCGATCTGGTCCGGGGTGAGGTTGAGCGCGTTCGGCTTCGCGGGCGTCGCCTTGTGCGACTCACCGGCCGGAAGCTGCAGGTGGGTGGCGGTGTGCGTCCCGCTCGTCCACTGCCACACGTCGCGCCCGTTGCGGAACACGTCGGTCTCGCCGACCGACTCGAGCAGCGCCACCCGCTGCTTGTCCTGCCCGTCGACCCAGATGCGCACGGTGTGCGAGCCGGTCAGCAGGCTCGTCATCGACGTGGACGAGCCCTGGTCGACGGCGGGCAACTGGGGCAGCCCGAGGTTGGCGTTGGCCACGATCGTTCCGGACATCGCGTCGACGTTGGAGGACGCGATCTCGGCGAGCAGCTGCTCGGCCGAGCGCGGCGGGAGGTTCGTCGACGCCGAAGCGGAGAACGCGCCGGTGGCGGTCAGGCCGATGGCCCCCGCCACGCCGACGGGCAGCACCCACCGCAGCGTCTGATGACGGAGGAAGATTGCGCTTGCACTCACAGGGAAGAGCATGCGCCGAATGCACTGTGATCGGGCTGAGCACTCCTGAGGTCGGCCTCAGTCCCCGGTGGCAGGCTGAGGGCGTCGTTGACAGCGAGGAGTGGACGTGCGGTTGCTGATCGTCGAGGACGAGGTGCGCCTCGCCTCCGCCCTGCAGCGCGGCCTGTCCGCCGAGGGATTCACCGTCGACGTGGCGCACACCGGACCGGACGGGCTGCACGCCGCGCAGGAGACGACCTACGACGCCGTGCTGCTCGACATCATGCTGCCGGGGCTGTCCGGATACCGGATCATCGAGCAGCTGCGGGCGGCCGAGAACTGGGTGCCCATCCTCATGCTCACCGCCAAGGACGGCGAGTACGACGAGGCGGACGCGCTCGACCTGGGCGCTGACGACTACATCACCAAGCCGTTCTCGTTCGTCGTGCTACTGGCCCGGCTGCGGGCGCTGCTGCGCCGCGGTGTCACGCCCCGGCCGGCCGCGCTCACGGTCGGCGACCTGGTGCTCGACCCGGCGGCGCATACCGTCGCCCGCGGCGGCGTGCAGGTCGAGCTGACCCCGCGGGAGTTCTCCCTGCTGGAGTTCCTGATGCGCCGGGCCGGCGAGGCGGTGTCGAAGGCCGAGATCCTGCACCACGTCTGGGACGCGCATTACGACGGCGACGCGAACGTCGTCGAGGTCTACGTCGGCTATCTGCGCCGCAAGATCGACACCCCGTTCGGGCGGCAGAGCCTGCAGACGGTGCGCGGCGCCGGGTACCGGCTGGCGGTCGACGGCTCGGGCGCCCAGGGCGCGGCGCCGGCGGGAGTGAACGGCGGCGCCCCGGCTGACCGCGGCTGAGCCGAGAGCGTCCCCATGCGCTGGCTTCGTGACCTCTGGCGCGGCCAGTCGCTGCGGGCGCACATCACGATCGTCGCGACGGCGCTGTTCGCGTTCGCGGTGCTCACCGGCGCGGTGCTGCTGATCGCGCTACAGCGCGCGTCGCTCATCCATGCGCTCGACTCGTCCGCCGACAAGGCCGGCACCGACGTCGCCGCGCTGGTGGTGCGCGGGACGCTGCCCCAGTTGGTGCTCTCCGGCTCGGGTGGCGTCGACCGGATCCAGGTCGTCGACGCCGACGACACGGTGATCGCGTTCTCGCCGAGCTCCGACGCGCACACCCCGATGCTCGACCCGGCCCAGCTGGCCCAGGCCCGCGCCGGGCACCGGATCACGATCGACGGCGCACGAGCCAACCTCAACGAACAGGTCCGCGTCACCGCGGTGCCCGCGGGCCTGGACACGGTGCTGATCGGCACCGGGCTGGCCCGAGTCGATCAGAGCGTGCACATCCTGCGCAGCGCCGCCCTGGTCGGCTGCCCGATCGCCGTCCTGGTGATGGCGCTCGCCACCTACTTCATCGTCGCGCGGACGCTGCGTACCGTCGCCGGGCTGAGGCAGGGCGCCGAGGAGATCACCGCCGCCGGGCTCGCCGACCAGCGGCTGCCGGTCTCGAACGCGCAGGACGAGATCCATCGGCTCGCGGTCACGTTGAACGCCATGCTGGACCGCATCGAGGCGTCGACGAGGCGGCAGCGCACGTTCGTCGGGGACGCCGCGCACGAGCTCCGCTCGCCGCTGGCGTCGCTGCGGGTGCAGCTCGAGGTGGCCGGCCGGCTGGGCCCGCACACCGACTGGCCGGCAGTCGTGCAGGACTCCCTCGTCGACGTCGACCGTCTCGACCGGCTGGTCGAGGACCTGCTCGCGCTGGCCCGCTCGGACGAGGCCGGCGGCGTGCTGCGGCGACGCGAGCCGGTGGAGCTCGACGAGCTGGTGACCTCGATCGGGTCCGGGTACGCCGAGGCCCGGGTGCCGGTGACGATCACCGCCGCGCCGGTGGTCGTCGACGGCGACGCGGACGGCCTGCGCCGGGTGGTGGTGAACCTCGTCGACAACGCGGTCCGCTACGCCAAGTCGTCGGTGCAGGTCACCGTCGAAACTGGCCAGCACTCCGGTCCGAACGGCACCGTGTCGTTGACGGTCGCCGACGACGGGCCGGGGATCCCGGCCGCGGAGCGCGAACGCGTCTTCGACCGCTTTTACCGGGTGCACGAGTCACGCTCCCGCGAGTCGGGCGGCACCGGGCTCGGCCTGCCCATCGTGCGCGACCTGGTCCGCGCCCACGGCGGGGTCGTGCGGCTCGCCGACAACCATCCCGGGCTGCGCGCGATCATCACCCTGCCGGCGGCTGACGCACACGTCGAAATCGGCTGACGCACGCGGGAGTTACCCGGACTTGGTCGCGGTGGAGGTGCTGCCAAGGGTCGGCGTTGCGGTGCCGGTCGGGGTCGGCGTCGGGGTCGGGGTCGGTGTCGGGGTCGGCGTCGGGGTGGGCGGCACATACTGAGCCACCGTCAGCGTGATCGTCGTCGTCGGCGGCCACTGGCTGCTCGCCCCGCCGGACGGGTTCTGGTCGATCACGATGCCGTCCTGGGCCTGGTTCTGCGTGACCTGCTGCTGGACGTGCACCTGGGAGAACCCGGCCTGGTTCAGCTTGTTCCGCGCGTCGTCGACGGTCATCTTCCGAACGTCCGGGAGCACGATCTTGCCGGTGGACGTGGTGAGCGTGACCGTCGCCCCGGTGGGCTCGAGGCTGAACGCGGGCGGGTCCTGGGAGAGCACGGTGCCGGCAGCCGCGGCGTTCGGCTGCTGCACCTGCTTCACCCTGAACCCCTTACCGACCAGTGCGTTGCTGGCGTCGGCGAACTGCAGGCCCGAGACGTTCGGCACCTGGGTGGTGGGGATCGCGTACGTCGTGTACGTGATCACCGTCCCCTTCTGTTCCTTCGTGCCGGGCGCCGGGTCCTGGGTGCAGACGCTGCCGACCGCGACCTTCGCCACCGCGCACTTGGCCGCGTTCGGCGGCGTCCCGGCCGGCGGCTGGAAGTCCTGCTGCTGCAGGAGCTGGTTGGCCTCGGCCGGAGTCTTGCCGATGATGCTCGGCACCGCGTACGTCTTGGCCTTGTCGGACTTGCCGAGGGTGACGATCGCCCACGCGCCGGCGCCGATCACCAGCAGCAGCGCGACCACCACGGCGGTCCAGATGATCGCGTTCCGGCGGCCATGGTGCTCATCCTCGGCCGGCTGCCCGTCGGACCCGGTCGTCGGCGGCCCGCCGGCCGTCGCAGCCACGGGAACCCGCGAGATCAGCTGGGTCTTCTCCGCGTCGGTAAGCACGGCTTCGGCCTCGATTGGCTGGTTGGCCAGGGCACGCTGCAGGTCGGCGCGCATCTCGCCGGCGGACTGGTAGCGGTTGAGCGGGTTCTTGGCCAGCGCCTTCATCACGATCGAGTCCAGCGCGCGTGGCACGGCAGGGTTCACCGAGGACGGCGCGGGCGCGGTCTCCCGGACGTGCTGGTAGGCCACCGCCACCGGGGAGTCCCCACTGAACGGCGGGTGTCCGGTGACCAGTTCGTAGAGCAGGCAGGCGACCGAGTAGACGTCCGAGCGGGCGTCGACGGTCTCGCCGCGGGCCTGCTCCGGCGACAGGTACTGTGCGGTGCCGATTACGGCCGCGGTCTGGGTCACCGTCGCCGCGTTGTCCGACAGCGCGCGAGCGATGCCGAAGTCCATCACCTTTACCGCGCCGGTGTTGGTGATCATCACGTTCGCCGGCTTGACGTCACGGTGCACGATGCCGTTGCGATGGCTGAAATCCAGCGCGGCGCAGACATTGGAGACGATCTCCATCGCGCGCCGCGGCGGCAGCGGGCCCTCGGCCTTGAGAACGTCGCGCAGCGTGCGCCCCTCGACGTACTCCATCACGATGAACGGCAATGGACCGTCGGTGCCGTCGACGCGGATGCCGTCCTCGCCGGTGTCATAGACCGCGACGATGGATGGGTGGTTGAGCCCGGCCGCGGCTTGCGCCTCGCGGCGGAAACGGTTGAGGAACGTCTGGTCGCGGGCCAGATCGGGGCGGAGCACCTTGATCGCGACCTCGCGGCCGAGGCGGACGTCGCGGCCGATATGCACCTCCGCCATGCCGCCGTAGCCGATGAGCTCACCCAGCTCGTATCGGCCACCGACCACTCGTGGCGTCGTCATCGATCGTCCTCACTCACCGCGTGTTTCTGCGTCATCTCATGTCCTGCAGGTAAGCATTCATGACATCGCGTGCGATCGGGGCAGCGGCCTCACCACCCGCGCTCTCGCTGCCGGTCACCCCCGCGTTCTCCAGAACGACCGCCACCGCAATGGGATGCACCGGGTCAGCCGCGAACCCGATGAACCACGCGTGTGGCGCCTTGAGGTAGTTGCCGTTCGCGTCGACCGGGCCGTTGTCGGCCGTGCCGGTCTTGCCGCCGACCGTGACGCCGGGGATCTGCGCGCGCTGGCCGGTGCCGTTCGTGACGACGTGCACCATCATCGTCTGCAGCTCCTTGTCGAGATCCGGCGGGAGCACCGGCGGGCCGAACGACTTCGGCTTGGTGTTCGACAGCACTGACAGGTTCGGCGCCCGCTCCTGCTGCACGAGGTAAGGATTCATCAGCACGCCGTTGTTCTCGACGGCCGCGGCGATCATGGCGGCGGCCATCGGCGTCACCTGCACATTGCGCTGGCCGATGCTCGCCTGCCCCAGCGCGGACTGGTCGGGAATGGCGCCCAGCGTCGAGCGGGCGACGGTGAGCGGCACCTGCATCGGCTGGTCGTTGACGCCGAACAGCGCCGCCTCCTGCCGCAGTGCTTGCTGTCCCACCCGGATCCCCAGCCCGGCGAAGGCCGTGTTGCAGGAGATGGTCAGTGCGTCGTCCATCGAGTCGGTCTTGCCGTTGCCGCAGCTCTCGCCGCCGAAGTTGCGCATGGTGCCGCCGTCGGGCAGCGGGAGGACGGTCGGCGCGGGCACCTGGTCGGAAGGCTTGACCCCGTCCTTGAGCGCCGCGGCGGCAACGACCACCTTGAAGATCGACCCGGGTGGGTAGCTCGACTCCATCGACCGGTTGAGCAGCGGCTGGGACGGGTCGGCGTTGAGCTTGTTGTAGGAGCCGAGCACGTCATCGGCGTTGTGTGAGCTGAGCAGGTTCGGGTCATAGGACGGCGAGCTGGCCGCGGCGAGGATCGCGCCCGTCGACGGGTCGAGCGCGACCACGGCGCCGCGCCGACCGCCGAGGCCCTTGAACGCAGCCTGCTGGGCCGCTTTGTCGACGGTGAGCGTGACGCTGCCGCCCTGCGAGTTTCGCCCGGTCAGTAGGTCGGCCAGCCGCGAGCCGAACAGCCGGCTGTCGGTGCCGGAGAGCACACCGTTCTCGGCCTCCTCCAGGCCGGTCGAGCTGAACAGCGAGAAGTAGCCGGTCAGCGGCGCGTACAGCTGGCCCTCTGGATACTTGCGCAGATACTTCAGCTCGTCGCTGGTGGCCACCGACTCGGCGACCGGCGTGCCCTGCACGATGATCTGCCCCCGCGGCCGGGCGTACTCGTTGAGCAGCGCCCGCCGGTTGCCCGGATGGTTGCCGTACGCATCACCCTTGACGACCTGGACGAAGTTGAGGTTGACGAAGAGCGCGGCCAGGAGCACGCCGACCGCGACGGCGACCCGCCTGATCTGCCGATTCATCCGATGACCTCCGTGGCGGCCGCCCGCGTCGACGGCGCGGCCGGCCTCGGCGCATTCGGCCGGCGGGCCGCGTCGGAGACCCGCAGCAGCAGCGCGACGAGCGCGTAGTTGGCCAGCAGCGACGACCCGCCGTAGGAGAGGAACGGCGTGGTGAGGCCGGTCTCGGGCAGCAGCCGGCTCACCCCGGCGCCGACGACGAACAGCTGCAGCCCGACCGAAAACGCCAACCCGGTGGCGAGCAGCTTGCCGAACGCGTCCCGCACGCCGAGCCCTGCCGCGAATCCGCGCGAAATCACCAGCGCGTAGATCACCAGCAAAGCCACTAGCCCGAACAGGCCGAGCTCCTCACCGAACGAGGAGATGATGAAGTCCGTCGCCGGCAGCGGCACCAGCTCGGGGTGGCCGGCGCCGAGCCCGGTGCCGAAGATGCCGCCGGTGCCCAAGCCGAACAGCGCCTGGCTGACCTGGTAGCCGATGCCCTCGCTGTGCTGGAACACGTGCAGCCAGACGGTGACCCGCTCCTGCACCGTCGAGAAGATCTTGTAGGCGACATACGCGCCGCCGGCGAAGAGCAGCAGCCCGACTATCACCCAGCTGACCCGCTCGGTGGCCACGTACAGCAGCACGATGAAGATGCCGTAGAACATCAGCGAGGTGCCGAGGTCGTGGCCGCGGATGAGTACGCCGATGCAGAACAGCCACGCGACGAGCAGCGGGCCGAGGTCGCGGCCGCGCGGGAAGTCGATGCCCAGGATGCGCCGGCCGGCGAGGGAGAGCACGTCACGCTTCATGACCAGGTACGCCGCGGCGAAGATGGTCAGCAGGATCTTGGCGAACTCCGCCGGCTGGAGGGAGAAGCCGGCCAGCCGGATCCAGATGCGCGCCCCGTTGATCTCACTGAACCGGGCCGGCAGCACGGCCGGGAGGATGAGCAGGATGAGCCCGATCAGGGCGAGCGTGTAGGCGTAGCGCTGTAGCACTCGGTGGTCGCGAACGATCAGCAGGATGGCGACGAAGAGCGCCAACCCGAACGCCGTCCAGACGACCTGCGTCGGCGCGGCCGCGCCGGTGTAGGTGCCGATGCCCTCCTTGGCTTGCTGCTGTATGCCGAGGTCGATGCGGTGGATCATCACCAGGCCGAGCCCGTTGAGCAGCACCACGCACGGGAGCAGCAGCGGGTCGGCGTACGGCGCCACCCGTCGCACGACCAGGTGCGCGATCAGCCCGGCGATGAGCGGCACCGCGCCGTAGCTGGCCGCGTGGATGCCGACATGCCCGAACCGGGTCGCCTCGACGACGGCCTCGGCGGCGACCGTGATCAGCACCGCGAACAGCAGCATGGCGAGCTCGACCCCGCGCCGGGTCCGCACACGCACCTGCGCGGTCTGCACAGCCATCACGCCACCCGGCAATTCACGCCAGGCACGAAGACGTGCGTCGGGGCGGGCGGCGTCGGTTTGTGCGTCGGCGTCGGATGGGGGGAGGAGCGCGCGGTGCTCTTGCCGGTCGGCCGCGCGGTGGCCGTCGCCGCCGGATGCGGCGTGGCGGCCGACGGGGTCGCGGTCGGCGTACCGCTCGGCGCGTCGGCAGCCGATCGGGGGCAGACCGGCAGCCGTTGATCCCGCAGCGTGCTGACGATGCGCTGTGCGTCGTTCAGACTGTGCGCCGTGATACCCGACTCGACCTGGTTCTGCGCCGCCACATTGAGGTCGTTGACCTTGATGTCGCTGTTCTGCGTGACGTTGTAGAACCGCACCGGGCCGAACTCGGAGTTGACGCCGCGGAAGATCGCCACCTCGCTGCCGTCCCGCCCGACGAAGTACTGAGTCTGCGTCCACGCGTAGAACGCGGTCATCCCGCCGACGAGCACGACGAGGACGGCCAGCGCGGTGAGCCCCGTGCGCAACCAACGGCGGCGGCGGCGTGGCGGGGCGTCCTCGTCGGTGGCCGCGCTGGTCATCCGGGCGGCGCGCTCGGCCGGACTGTCCTCGCCGGGCTCACGCGTGGCCGGGTCGACGAAGGCGCCGGCGATCACCGGGACGTCGTCGCCGAAGTCGGCGTCGACCACGTCCGCGACGATGACCGTGACGTTGTCGGGACCGCCACCGCGCAGCGCCAGCTCGACCAGGCGGTCCGCCGCCTCCTGCGCGTTGCCCTCGCGCAGCGTCTCGGAGATCGTCGACGCGGTCACGACGTCGCTGAGCCCGTCGGTGCACAGCAGGTACCGGTCGCCGGCGCGTGCCTCGCGGATCGACACGTCCGGCTCGACGTCGCTGCCCATCAAGGCGCGCAGGATCACCGACTTGCGGGGATGGTGCGACGCCTCATCCGGGGTCAGCCGGCCGGAGTCGACCAGCGACTGCACGTAGGTGTCGTCGTGGGTGATCTGCGCGAGGGCGTCGCCGCGCAGCAGGTAGGCCCGCGAGTCGCCGACGTGCACCAGACCCACGCGTGCGCCGGTGAAGCGCAGAGCGGTGAGCGTCGTGCCCATGCCGTCGAGGTCGCCATCGCTCTCGATCGCGTCGGCGATGCCGTTGTTGGCCTCGACCACGGCCTCGCGCAGCGCCGCGAGTAGGTCGCCGGGCGGGCGGTCCTCGTCGAGCCGCTCCATCGCGCCGATCACCAGCTTGCTGGCGACCTCGCCGGCGGCGTGCCCGCCCATCCCGTCTGCGATTGCCAGCAGCCGCGGACCGGCGTACACCGAGTCCTCGTTGTTGCCGCGCACCAGGCCGCGGTCCGAACGCACCGCGTAGCGCAGGGTCAGCGTCACTGGCTGGTCTCCTGCTTCGCGTCATGCGCTGTCGCAGCCCTCATCGCAGCTCGAGCACCGTCTTGCCGATGCGCACCGGCACCCCGATCTCGAGCGGCGTCGGCCCGTCCAGGCGCCGCTGACCGTAGTAGGTGCCGTTCGTCGAGCCGAGGTCCTCGACGAACCAGACGCCGTCCTGCAGGCTGATCCGCGCGTGGCGCGTGCTGGCGTAGTCGTCGGTGAGCACGAGCGTGCTGTCGTTCGCCCGGCCGATGAGCACCGGCGCGCCGCTGAGTCCCACCCGGGTTCCGGTGAGGCTCCCTTCGGTGACCACGAGGTGGGACGCTCCGCGCGGCGTCGGCGGCGGGGTGGCGGGCTGCCGTCCGCGGCGCCGCGCCGGCGGCGGGACGGAGACGCGGGGCTGCCCGCTCGCCCGCAGGTCGCTGCGGACCACGCGGATCGCGGCGAGGACGAACAGCCAGAGCAGCGCGAGGAACCCGAACCGCATCAGCTGCAGCGCCAGTGGTGAGTTCACGAGCGCTCACCCTCGCCGGTCCGGCCAGCGGGCCGGGTCACACCGGCTCCTGCTGGAACACCAGCCGGGTGTGCCCGAGCCGGATCACGTCCCCGTGCCGCAGCCGCTGGCTGCCCACCTCGTGCCCGTTGACGCTCGTGCCGTTGGTCGAGCCGAGGTCGGTGACCGTGGCGGAGTCGCCGTCGAACTGCACGTCGACGTGCCGGCGCGAGACACCCTGATCCATCAGCTGCAGGTCCACGTCGGTGCCACGGCCGACCAGGTTGCTGCCTACCCGAAGCTCCAGGCGGCGGTTCGTGCCGTCGACCACCAGCCGGGCGCGGTGGCGCGGCTGCGCCGTTGCGCGGCCGCCGGGCGGCGGCCCGTACGGCTGGTAGCCGTACTGCGGCTGCCCGCTGTACGGGGGCTGGCCGCTGTACGGGGGCTGCTCGCCGTAGCGGGGCTGCTGCGCGCCGATCGGCGGCGCGGGCACCGGCACCGGCGGCGGCGCTCCCGCGTCGGCGCGGGCCTCCCCGTACGGGTGCGCGTACTCACCCGGCGAGGTGCCCGGGACCACCGGCAGCGAGAGCGAGTCGTACGGGCGGCGGCGCGGCGGCGCGGCGGACTCCATGCGCGACGCGATGCCGAAGACACCGGTATGCAGCGAGTCGTCGCGCGCCAGGTATACCTCGATGTCGCCGATGGTGTGCCAGCCGTTCTCGTCCAGGTGCTCCTGGACCAGTTCGGCGAGCGAGTTCGTCAGCTGCGCCTCCCAGGGCATCAGCCGTTCGTAGTCAGACGGGGAGAGCGTGACCCGGTAGCGGTTCGGCGCCAGCACGTCGCCGCTGCCCATGACGTTGCGCTTGTCGGTGGCCTCACGCTGCAGCGCCGAGCCGATCTCGACCGGCTCAACCTGGCCCTTGAAGACGCGGGCGAACGCCGTGCCGACCAGGGTCTCGAGACGGCGCTCGAATCGCTGGGCCAGGCTCATGGCGGCCTCCCTTCTTCGGTCTGTCGGGCCGCGCTCGGCCGCTGGAAAAATGGCCACGTCAAACCGCCGCGACGGCGTGTACGGTGCCGTGCGGCCAGGACGCGTCCGGACGATGGTACTTGCGCACGCTGGGCGAAGCTGTGAGGAGCACGGCCCCGGCGGCGGCGAGCTACCGGCGTGCGCCGCCCCGGGCGGCGCGCACGCGCGTGCTAGCCTCAACGACTGCCGTGGCTCACCCGCGGCAGACGCTGCGGGCAAGTGGCGGAATGGCAGACGCGCACGGTTCAGGTCCGTGTGTCCGTAAGGACGTGGGGGTTCAACTCCCCCCTTGCCCACACTTCTAGGTACCGGAATCATTGGGCTGTAGCATTTCTCCGGACGACGTGCCCCACCCGTGCCCCACCCGGAGACCGAAATGGCTCGAATCAGGCGCCGCTCTCGTGCGGATGGTGGCGTCTCGTACCAGGTGTGCTGGGTGCTCGGTGGGGGTCGCGCGACGGATGGCGCGCGCGAGCAGGCGGAGACATTCACTGACCTCAACCGCGCGCAAGCGTTCAAGCTTGACGTCGAACATGCGTGTCATCAGTGGCCGGACGGCTGGGTCAGGGGCGAGGGGTACGTCGACCAAGGCGAGGTCGAGCCAAGCGGGCCGACTGTCGGCGACGTCGCCGACCGGTTCTGGACAGCACTCGATCGTAGGGTTCAGCGTGGCCGGCTGAAGGCGTACACGCTGCACCGGTACAAGCGGATCTGGGCGCTGCACCTCGAGCCCACGTTCGGGGGCCTCGCGTTCGCGGACGTCACGCTCGCCGATGTCGAGGACTGGGTCGATACCGAGGTAGACGCAGGCTCATCGGCCAAGTCGATCCGCAACTGGCACGGTCTGCTGCACTCGATCATGGCGTACGGCCAGCAGCGGGAACGGCTACGCGCGGACAACCCATGCGCCATCACCGAACTGCCCGAGGTCGACCACAAGGCCGCCCGCCAGGTCAGGTTCTTCACCGATACCGAATGGTTTGCGTTTCGGTCGGCCCTCAAGGACGACGTCAAGCTGCTCTGCGACTATCTGCTCGCGACCGGCTTGCGCTGGGGCGAGGTGTCCGCCTTGCGCGTCGGCGACCTGCGCATCAATGGCGAAGGCGAGATCGTGGCGCACGTGGTCCGCGCCTGGTCGGGCCGCGCGCCCGACGATCCAGACCCGATCGACTGGGTGGCGGGCGAAGCCAAAGTCTGGAAACTCGGGCCGCCGAAGAACAAGCGCTCCCGCTATGTCGTCGTCAGCGGCGGCGTGGCTCGACGCCTCGGCGAGCACATCGCCGGACGCGGAGCGGGCGAGTACGTGTTCACACGCCGGAAGCAACCGTGGCGTTACGACGGCTTTCACGAAGACCGCTGGAAGCCTGCGTGCAAGGTGGTGGCGTCGAAGATCCCCGGCAAGCGGTTCACGCCGCACATGTTGCGCCACACCTGCGTGGTTTGGGCCCTCGCGCAAGGCGCGCGCATCGAGCAGGTGAGCGAGATGCTCGGGCACAGCTCCATCCAGATCACGTACGACATATACGGTGGCCTGCTCGATCTCCGCGACCCGACCGTCGCACGAGCGATGGCCGCAGCCATGGCCGGCACGGCTCGGCTCGCCGCCGCGGCGGCCGAGTCAGCGGTTGACCACACCCCGGCGGTCGGCACCACTCGCCGTCGCTGATCGACTCGCGGTCATGCTGTCGATGCCGCGGCACACTCGGTTCCCTTCGGTGCGCTCATCGGCGCCGCGGCGGTCGGGCACGAAGTCCAAACTTCGATCAACGAGCGCGCCACGAGACGCGGTCCGCATGGGGCCTGGCCGCGATACCGTCCGTGGTGAACGGCGACAACGCTAGGGGTCCGCATGGCGCTCAAGAAATCTGACCTGTACGGCTCGTTGTGGAAGAGCTGCGACGAGTTGCGGGGCGGCATGGACGCCTCGCAGTACAAGGACTACATCCTGACGCTGCTGTTCGTGAAGTACGTCTCGGACAAGGCGAAGGGCGACCCGCACAGTCTGATCGACGTCCCGCCCGGCGGCTCGTTCGATGACATGCTGGCGCTTAAGGGCGACAAGGAGATCGGCGACAAGCTCAACAAGATCATTGGCAAGCTCGCCGAAGCTAACGGTCTCCAGAAGGTCATCGACCTGGCTGACTTCAACGACGAGGAGAAGCTCGGCAAGGGCAAAGAGATGCAAGACCGGCTGTCGAAGCTGGTGACGATCTTTGCTGATCTCGACTTTCGTGGCTCGCGGGCCGAAGGCGACGACCTCCTGGGCGATGCCTACGAGTATTTGATGCGTCACTTCGCCACTGAGTCCGGCAAGAGCAAGGGGCAGTTCTACACCCCCGCCGAGATATCCCGCGTCCTCGCTCAGGTTGTCGGCATCGGGCCGAGCACACGCCAGGATCAGACGGTTTACGACCCGGCTTGCGGGTCTGGCTCGCTGCTACTCAAGGTCGCTGCCGAGGCACCACGCGGTATCACGATCTACGGCCAGGAAAAGGACAACGCCACCTGGGCACTGTCCAAGATGAACATGATCCTGCACGGCAACGAAATCGCCGACATCCGCAAAGGTGACACGATCACCAACCCGCAATTCGCGGACGGCGCCCGGCTGAAGACGTTCGACTTCGCGGTCATGAATCCGCCCTTCTCCCTCAAGTCATGGAGCAACGGACTCGAGCACGACTTCGGCCGCTTCGAGTTTGGCCGGCCACCCGAGAAGAACGGCGACTACGCGTTTCTGCTGCACGTGCTTACGTCGCTTAAGAGCAAGGGCAAGGCTGCCATCATCCTGCCGCATGGTGTGCTGTTCCGCGGCAACGCCGAGGCGACCATCCGCAAGCAACTACTCCGCCGCGGGTACATCAAGGGCGTCATCGGCCTGCCGCCCAACCTCTTCTACGGCACCGGCATCCCAGCCTGCATCGTCGTGCTCGACAAGGAGAACGCCCAAGCCCGCACCGGTGTCTTCATGATCGACGCATCCAAAGGCTTCATGAAGGACCGTCCCAAGAACCGCTTGCGCAGTCAGGACATCCACAAGATTGTCGACGTCTTCACCAAGCAAACCGAGGTCCCTCGCTACTCGCGCATGGTGCCGCTGGCCGAGATTGCCGACCCCAAGAACGACTACAACCTCAACATCCCGCGCTACATCGACTCCTCTCAGCCGGAGGATCTCCAGGACCTGCACGCACACTTGCACGGCGGCATTCCCGACCGGGATCTTGACGCACTCGCCCCATACTGGGAGGCCTTCCCGCAGTTGCGCAGCCAGCTTTTCAAGCCCAACAGGCCCGGCTACAGCGACCTCACCATCGATGTGAACACCCTTCAGCAGGCCATCCTTGACTCGCCAGAGTTTCAGAAGTTCGCCGGCGAGGCTCGTGACTTAGCCGCCGGCTGGTTCAGCGTGCACCGGCAGGCGCTCGCCAGCATTGACGAGAACACCAAACCCAACCATCTAGTCGCCACTATCGGCGACGACCTGCTAACGCGGTTCAAGAGCGTCCCTCTGCTCGACGAGTACGACGTCTACGAGCAACTCATGACCTTTTGGCATGACACCATGCACGACGACGTCTTCCTCGTCATGAACGACGGCTGGCTCGACGCTGCGAAGCCCCGCAAGACGATTGAGGACAAGGACCGCAAGCTCGCCGAGACACCGGACCTCGTCATCGGCAGCGGACGCAATGCGCAGAAGTACAAGATGGACCTCCTCCCGCCAGCGCTGATCGTTGCCAGGTACCTCTCCGACGATCGAGCCAAGGTCGAGGAACTGACCGCGACCGCAGAGGAAGCAACTCGAGCGCTCGAGGAGTACCTAGAAGAGCATGCCGTTGAGGACGGCTTGCTGGCCGAGGCCATGGACGACGACAAGATCTCCAAGCCACTCACCGCTGCGCGCCTTCGCGTGGCCAAGCGGGAGAAGGCTGATCCCGACGAGATCAGGGCGCTGGAGCAGGTCATCAAGCTGTACGACGCCGAAGCCGCAGTTAAGAAGGCCCTCAAGGAGGCCCAGGCCGACCTCGACCTCGCCACGCTGAAGAAGTTCGGCGACCTCACCGATGACGACGTGAAAAGTCTCGTGCTCGACGACAAATGGGCAGCAACGATCAGCAACCGCATTGTGGGCGAAGTCAACGCCCTCACGCTCAACCTCGTAGCCCGGATCCACCAGCTAGGCGAGCGCTACGCCGAGACTGTCGGTGACCTCGACGCCGAGTTGGAGAATCTTGAGGCGAAGGTCGCGATCCACCTGTCCGACATGGGGATCCGATGAGCACATTGACTGAAACCCCGTGGCCAACCGTCCGGCTCGGCGACATAGGGCAGAGCCTGATCGGGCTGACGTACAGCCCCAGCAATGTTGGGCGTTCAGGCACTCTCGTCCTTCGTTCATCGAACATTCAGGACGGCGCCCTCGCCTTCGATGACAACGTCTATGTCGATTGCGCGATCCCCGAGAAGATCCGCGTCCGGGAGAACGACATCCTCATCTGCGTCCGGAACGGTAGTCGGCGCTTGATCGGCAAGAGCGTCATCCTCGATCGTCGGGTCGTCGGACAGACCTTCGGCGCTTTCATGGCGGTGTACCGCTCGGACTCGAACCCGTTCCTCCAGTACTTCTTTCAGTCAGATGACTTCAAGCGCCAGATCGACGAGCATCTGGGTGCAACGATCAACCAGATCACAAATGGAAGTCTGAAGAGTTTCGTTGTCGCTCTCCCACCCATGCCGGAGCAGCAAGCAATCACGTCGCGCCTTCAGGATGCAGATCGGCTGATCGACGCGCTGGGGCGCATTATCGCTAAGAAGCAGGCGATCAAGCAGGGCGTGATGCAGCAGCTCCTGACGGGCCACACCCGCGTGCCCGGCTTTGGTGCGACGTGGGCAGAGGTGAAGCTGGGTGATCACGTTACGTACGTCAAGACGGTTGCGCTCCCTCGCGCCCAGCTCGACCAGACGTCGCCATTACGGTACGTCCACTACGGAGACATCCATACGCGTTCGAGGGTGACCCTCGATGCGAGTACTGAGGCAATGCCCCGTGCCGAATCACGTCTGACGGCTCGCGCTGGGACGCTTCGCCCAGGCGACCTCGTATTCGCTGACGCGTCTGAGGATCCCGCCGGTGTCGGCAAGTCTGTGGAGATAGCTGGTGTTCCCGACGAGGGCGTGGTCCCCGGGCTGCACACCATCGCTGCACGCTTCGACAAGTCGGTACTAGCCGATGGGTTCAAAGCATATCTCCAGTTCATTCCCGCGTTTCGAGAGGCTCTTTTGCGCTTGGCGGCCGGTACCAAGGTGCTCGCAACTACGCGCTCGTACATCTCCGGCATCACGCTGTCTTTGCCTGCCGTTGATGAGCAGCAGGCGATCGCGCTCATACTTCGTGACTGTGAAGCAGAGATCGACGTGCTTCAGACTCGCCTCACCAAGTCCCGCGCCATCAAGACCGGCATGATGCAGCAGCTCCTGACTGGCCGATCGCGACTGCCGATCTCGGAGGCTTCGTTATGAACGCCGAGTGGGCAATAGCTGAGCTAGACAAGTTTATCGCGCAGACGGTTATGACGAACGCGAGCAGGGCGAATGTAATTACCACCAGAGACAGGACCGCCGCACCAGACGTCGAGGTGACCAAGCAGGCGCCAGTCGTCGAGAAGATCTTGAACCGCGTGATCCCAAATTGGCGTACCGAGGTGCCTGACACTTTGGCCAATAATCGGTGGAGTCGCCATCGAGAGGCAGCTGTACGAGCCCGCGAGGAACTAGTGCGCGAGCAGGAGATCAAGGAGAATTTGGGCGAGAACGCTCCTGAACTCTCAGCTTCCGAGCTACATCCGTGGATCTGGAGCGGGGCGAAGTCGCTTTGGCAATCGGGACACTATCGCGAGGCCGTTGGGGGCGCGATCAGGAAGTTGAACGCCGAGACGCAGAATAAGGTCGGACGGCGCGATGTGAGCGAGACTGACCTGTTTAAGCAGGCGTTCACGCTCGATAACCCCGTGTCCGGTAAGGTCCGGCTCCGCCGGATGCCACCAGACACGAGCGACACTTATAAGTCTGTCCAGCGTGGAGCGATGGCCTTCGCAGAGGGGATCTTCGCGGGAATCCGCAATCCTCTGAGCCACGAGGGAGACCAAGAACTCTCAGCCCAAGAAGCGCTGGAGTACTTGGCGGCACTTAGCGTCCTTGCTCGCTGGGTCGACGCTGCGACGGTGGAGGCCGCGCCATGAGTGATGTCGGCCAAGTCGAGCGCAAGACACAAGACCGTGTTGTCCGGTTGCTTACCGAACACCTTGGCTTCAAGTACCTGGGCAACTGGGCGTACCGCGAGGGCAGCTCGAATGTCGAGATGGAGCTACTTGTCCAGAATCTGAAGGCACGGGGATACGACGACACGCTGATCAATAAAACGGTCGACAAGCTGAAGAGTGATGCCTCGCTCGGCGGTGGCCGCGACCTGTACGAGGCAAACCGCGATGTCTACGGTCTGCTGCGCTATGGCGTGAAGGTCAAGGCCGGCGCTGGCGAACACTACGAAACTGTCTGGCTGGTTGACTGGGCGCATCCCGAGGCCAACCACTTCGCAGTGGCCGAGGAGGTGACGGTCTCCGGGAGCCACACGAAGCGACCGGATGTAGTGCTGTACGTCAACGGCATCGCCTTCGTGACCTTGGAACTGAAGCGGTCCAAGGTCGCCGTGTCCGAGGGTATCCGCCAGACGATTGGCAACCAGAAGGCCGACTTCATCCGTCCGTTCTTTACGACGGTGCAGCTGGTGCTGGCCGGTAACGACGTCGAAGGCCTGCGCTACAGCGTGATCGACACGCCCGAGAAATACTGGCTGTCCTGGCGTGAGGACTCTGACATCGCCGAGCCGTTGAATCAAGGCCTGACCCAGCTGTGCTCGAAGCCGCGACTGCTGGAGATCGTGCACGACTTCATGGTCTTCGATAGCGGCACCAAGAAGACGTGCCGCCATAACCAGTACTTCGGCGTAAAAGCCGCTCAGAAGCGGGTCGAGCGACGCGAGGGCGGCGTCATCTGGCATACCCAGGGGTCGGGCAAGTCGCTGACCATGGTCTGGCTGGCCAAATGGCTGCGCGAGCACCAACCGGACGCCCGCGTGCTGCTGATCACCGACCGGACCGAGCTCGATGAACAGATCGAGAAAGTCTTCAAGGGCGTCAACGAGGACATCTACCGGACGCGCAGCGGTGCCGACCTGCTGGCAACCCTCAATCAGAGCTCACCGTGGCTCATCGGCTCACTGATCCACAAGTTCCGGCCGTCGGACAACGAAGCCGAGCGCGAAGACGCGGAAGGCGAGTTTATCCGCGAGCTGAACGCCAAGATGCCGAAGGATTTTCGGGCCAAGGGCAACCTGTTCGTCTTCGTCGACGAGGCGCACCGCACTCAGTCCGGCAAGATGCACGATGCCATGCAGGCTCTGCTGCCGGGGGCGATGTTCATCGGCTTCACCGGTACGCCGCTGCTCAAGGCGGACAAGGCCACCAGCATCGAGACCTTCGGCTCCTTCATCCACACCTATAAGTTCGATGAAGCCGTCAACGACGGTGTGGTGCTGGACCTGCGCTACGAGGCGCGCAACATCGACCAGGACCTGACCTCGCCGGCCAAGGTCGACGCCTGGTTCGAGGCCAAGACCAAGGGCATGACCGACCTGTCCAAGGCGGAACTCAAGAAGCGGTGGGGCACGATGCAGAAGGTCGTCAGCTCCGAGCCGCGGGCCCGGCAGATCGTCGACGACATCCTGCTCGACATGGACACCAAGCCGCGGCTCATGGACGGTCGCGGCAACGCCATGCTCGTCGGCTCCAGCATCTACCAGGCCTGCAAGTTCTACGAGCTCCTCTGCCAGGCCGGCTTCAAGGGCAAGTGCGCCATCGTCACCTCCTATACGCCACAGGCTGGCGACATCGCCAAGGAGGACTCCGGCCAGGGCGCCACCGAGCGGCTGCGGCAGTACGAGATCTACCGCCAGATGCTGGCCGACCACTTCAACGAACCGGCCGACGTCGCCATGACCAAGGTCGAGCAGTTCGAGAAGGACGTCAAGGCGCGGTTCGTCAACGACCCAGGACAAATGCGGCTGCTGATCGTGGTCGACAAGCTCCTCACCGGCTTCGACGCGCCGAGCGCCACCTACCTATACATCGACAAGAAGATGCAAGACCACGGCCTGTTCCAGGCCATCTGCCGGGTCAACCGCCTCGACGGCGACGACAAGGACTACGGGTACATCGTCGACTACCGGGACCTGTTCAACTCCCTGGAGTCGGCCATCACCGACTACACCGGCGGCGCCCTGCACGGGTACGACAAGCAGGACATCGAGGGCCTGCTGACCGATCGGCTGACCGGGGCCCGCGAGGACCTGGATGAGGCGCTGGAGCGCATCCGGGCGCTGTGCGAGCCGGTCGAGCCACCGAAGAACACGCTGCAGTACCAGCAGTACTTCTGTGCCACCGACTACGGCAACGCCGAGCAGCTCAAGGCCAACGAGCCGAAGCGCGTGGAGCTCTACAAGGCCGTGGCTGCGGTGACCCGCGCCTACGGCAACCTGGCCAACGAGATGACTGCCGCTGGCTATACCGACGCCGAGACCGCGGCGATCAAGGCCGAGATCGCCCACTACGCCAACGTCCGCGACGAGGTCAAGCTCGGCGCTGGCGAGGACGTCGACTTCAAGCAGTACGAAGCCGGGATGCGCCACCTGCTGGACACCTACATCCAGGCCAAGCCATCCGAAACCATCTCACACTTCAACGACACCGGACTCATCCAGCTGATCGTCGAGCTGGGGCCAGCCGCCCTCGACAAGCTGCCGGCCGGAATCAAGAAAGACCCCGAAGCCGTGGCCGAGACCATCACCAACAACATGCGCAAGCTGATCATCGATGAGCGGCCGACCAACCCGAAGTACTACGACAAGATGTCTGAGCTACTCGATGCTCTGCTAGCTGAGCGACGCAAGGGTGCGCTGGAGTACAAGCAGTACCTGGCCCAACTGCTCGAAGTCGCGGGCAAGCTCGGGCGTGGCGAGTCTGACACCGTCTACCCCGCCTGGGCGAATGACGGTGCTCGGCGGGCACTCGTCGACTTCTTCCACCAGAGCCCCGAGCTAGCGATCGAGGTCGATGCCGCGGTCCGTCACACCAAGCCCGACTCTTGGCTCGGCAACCCGCTCAAGGAACGCAAGGTGAAGCGCGCCATTGCCCGAGCCTTGCCGGCGGACTTCGCCCGCCTCGACGAACTGTTCGAACTAGTAAAGGCACGACATGAGTACCGGTAGCGCCTACCTGACTGTCCGCGGCATCAGCGTCGATGTCGTCTACAAGGACATCAAGAATCTGCACATTGGCGTCTACCCGCCGGTAGGACGCGTGCGCGTCGCAGCACCCAAGAGCCTCGATGAGGAGCACGTCCGCCTTGCGGTCGTGCAGCGGCTGCCCTGGATCAAGCGCCAGCGCGACCAGCTCCAAGCTGTTCAGCGGCAGTCCGAGAGGGAGATGATCACTGGCGAATCCCACTACGTGTGGGGAGGCCGGTACCGGCTCAAGGTCATCGAACGACCAGGCCGCGCTCACCTTGAACTCGACGGCGACCGATTGCTCCTCTACATGCCGCCCGGCACTGATGTTGACCGGCGCCGACAGCTGCTCGACCGCTGGTACCGCGACCAACTACGTTCGGCAATCCCGGGTTTGATCGCCGCCTGGGAACCGGTCCTCAACGTGTCGGTACCCCAGTGGACAATCCGGCGCATGAAGACCAAGTGGGGCTCCTGTAACCGCAAGTCTGGGCACATCTGGTTCAACGTCGAGCTGGCGAAGAAGCACCCCGACTGTCTGGAGTACATCGTCGTCCACGAGATGACCCACCACTTGGAGCGCAACCACGGCCAACGCTTCAGCACGCTGATGGATGGCTTCCTGCCGGACTGGCGCAGTCGTCGCGATCAGCTCAACCTGGCGCCGCTTGCACACGAGGAGTGGCCCGGCGCTGCCGACGAGTGACGACGTCGGGCCCAGTTGCGACCCTCGCAAGTGGGTCAGGGACCGGGAGCGTCTGAATGCACGCTCGCGGCGCGCCAAAGCGCTCGGCCGACTGCGTTCGCGGTGAGCCGTGCTCAGGCCGTGAGCGATGCCCGTGCAGTTGGTACGCCTGCGCCCGTGGCAGCTGCCGACGATGTCGACGGCATGTCGGGATAGGAACGCAGCGAGGAAAGCGCGGGGTGGTCGAGGAGTGCTCGCGGGCCGTGGCAAGCGGCGATGGCAGCAACGGCGATCGGGGCAACGGCCGGACCGCGTAGTTCGCCGTGGTAGCTGTCGATGCCGTCGAGCACAACGATCTCGTGGGCGAGGTCGGCGGTGATGGCATCGATGGCTGACCAGTAGATCGAGATCACGCGGCCGTCGGGTCGGCGCGCGGCGAGCCGCTGATTGGTGACGAGCCAGTCGAGCATTCCGGCGTGGGACAGGCACGCCTGGTGGACCTCGTTGATCGTGCTGCGGTGGCCGTAGTAGCTGGTGTGCTGCTCCACCCAGGTCCGCTCGCCCCGCCACCAGTAGTCGGCGGGCACGCGTTGCCAGGCGGTTTCACCGTCGTTGAGAACGATGCCGAGGTCGTAGGCGTGGATGCCGAGTGAGCGGCCGTCGACGATCGTCAGGGCGAGGGCTCGCGCGGCGTAATAGCTGGTCGCGCGGGTCTGGGCGGCCCAGGCCGCGAGGGCGCGCCGCTGCTTGCGCTTGGTCATAGTGGGACTCCGTTCTCGACCGCTGGGACAGGTTCGATGGGTGCGGGCGGGTTCGCGGCGCTGGTTCCGGCGAGGCGGGTGGCGCGTTCGGCGGCGGCTTGGGCGCGCTTCTCGTGGCCGGTCTTTTCGATGCTGGCCCGGTCGGCGGCGATGGGGTCGCGGCTGGTGATGCCCCAGCGTTCGCGGTAGGCGGCGATGGTGGCGATCTCGCGTAGCCAGGCCGCGCGCCGGGCCGGACTGGCCGGGGGCGGGCCGAGCGGTTGGGTCCAGGCCGCACCGGCAGCGACGACGGCCTGCATGGCGAGGGCGAGGGCGCGGCGGTTCATGGCGTCGGCGCGCTCGATGAGGGCGCGTTTGTAGTCGGGGTCGGTGACGCCGAGTGCTTCGGGGATGATCCCGGCGACGAGCCGGGTCGGCGCCCGGCGGGGGCTGTGGCTGTTGGCTCGGGTCCAGTTCGTGACCCGCTCGCGCAGCGCAGCGGCGAGGTCGTGTGCGTCGTCGAGGCTACGGTTGGCGACGATTCCGGGGAACGCGGCCTCGACGTTCAGGCCGTGCGCGTCGGCGGTGCGGAGCGCGGCGAGTAGCGGACCGTACGCGTCCGAGCCGCGGATCTGCTCGACCTGCTCGCCGGTCAGCCCGCTGCGGTCGATCAGGGCGTCCCAACGCGCAGCTTGGGCGGCTCGGGCGATGGTGAGGTACTCGGCGGCCAGGGTCGGGATGCTCTCGGCGGTGCGCTGCTCGTGCGCGAGGGCGGCGTGCGCGGACACGTCGGCGCCGACGTTGCCGAGCACGCCGGTCAGGACGTCCTCGGCGCTGCGCGGCCGGACCGGGCCGTGGGCAGTGTCGTGGTCGGGGTCGTAGTACGTGTCGACGTAGAGCCGGTTCGAGTCGCGGCCCCGGGTGGCGGCGACGTAGAGCACCTCGCGGGTGGTGGTGGCGCTGACCATGGCGTGCGCGGTGTCGACGGTGCGGCCCTGCGCGCGGTGCGCGGTGGCGGCGTAGCCGAGTTCGACGTGCTCGCGCACGTACGCGGCGGGTAGCATCACCTCGCCGCGGCCGCTGGCGCGCCGGAGGGTCATGGCGCCATCGTGTCCGGTGGCGCTGACAATCCAGGTGTCGCCGTTTTTCACCCACCGCCGGCCGGTGGTCAGCTGCCGGTCGTTGTGGCGGGTGACGACCCGGTCGCCTACTCCGGCGACGCTGCCGTTGGCCAACCTCAGCCCGTGGTCGGCGACCTCGCCGGCCGCGACTCGGTCGGCGCGGGCGCGGTGGTTCAGCTCGATTACGGTGTCGGCGTCCCCGGCGATCATCAGCGACGAGAGGCCGGCGTCGGTGTCGGCCTTCCATGCGCCGTAGAGCGCGTCCAGCAGCTCCTCACGTGCGCCGGCGGTGACTCGGCCGTGGCCGGTGTATGCGGTGATGGCGTCGGTGTCGCCGACGCGAAGCTGGATGCTGGCGGTCTTCTCCCAGCGGTGGCGGAAGCGGCGCACGTCGGTGAGTTCCGGGGCGAGGTCGCGGTCGCGGACCAGCATCGAGAACGCACCGCCGGACTCGACTGCGGACAGCTGCGCCCAGTCACCGACGAGCAGCACCTTCGCCCCGGCGTCGCGGGCCTGGCGGACGAGGGCGTCGAGGGCGAACGTGCCGGCCAGGCTGGCCTCGTCGACGATGACGAGCTGGCCGGACCGGATGGCCCACCGGGCGTGCTCGGCGTCCAGTTGGTCGATCTGTTCGCGCAGCCGACGCGCCGGCCGGGAGCCGGGGTTGAGGATGCGGGCGAGTGCCGCGCGGAGCCTGCGCAGCTGGGTGCGGCGGTCGTCTTGTCGGGCGTGCTCGGTGAGCCACTTGGCGGTGTTCTCGGTGGCGATCCCGAGTTCGTCGGCGAGGGCCTCGGCGGCGGCTGCGGACGGGGCGAGGCCGATCACCGACCCCGGCCCGTACGCCTGTTCCCACATCGCGCGCAAGCCGGCCATGGAGCTGGATTTGCCGGTGCCAGCCGGGCCGACGAGCACGTCCAGCACCCGCCCGGAGGTGGCGACTTGCTCGACCGCGACGGCCTGGTCGGTGGACAGCGGGTAGCTCTTGCCGGGCAGAGTCGCCTCGGCGACGGCCGCGACGATCCCCCGGTCCACCGTCGGTCCGGTGGTGGCGCGACCGCCGTCGAGAAGCCGCGCCTCGGCGTCCAGCAGCGCCTGCGTGGTGTAGATCGTCGTGGCGGTGCTGCGGAACTTCGAGGTGCCGTCGGCGCGGCGGAACCGGGTCGGGGTGTGGTGCATCTCCGGGACGGACAGGCGCAGCGCCATCGTTTCGGCGATGTCGGCGGTGCGCTCGGCGACCGCGATCCGGTCGTCCGGGCTGGCGAACCGCACGCCGTGCAGCAGCCGGTGGATCTCGGCGAGCATGTTCCCGCGGGTGAACGTCGGCCGCCGCTCCGCCACCCGTGACAGCGCCACCGTCGCGGCGTCGCGCAGGATCGGATCGGCGAGGTCGTCGCTGCGCAGCCGGGGCAGGTCGTTGCGACCGGCGAGCGACTCCACCCACGCCACCGTGTCCTGCCCGACGTACGGATGGGCGCGGCGCCGCCACGATTCGGTCTGCTCGGCCAGGGAGTGATGCTGCTTGTCGTCGCGGGTGGCGAGCGTGGCCGACTGACGCATCCGGACGATCTGCCGGATCGAAGGCCAGTAGCCGTGCTCGGCGACGAACGCGTCGACCCGTTCGTTCTTGTCGGCCTCGATCTGCGCCGAGCGCTGCGAGAACTCGCGGGTGAGCGCCTCGGTTACGCCGGTCACGTCGTACTTCGGCTGATCGCGGTAGGTCCGCTGCCGGGCGTCGAAGCCCCAGCCGAGCCGCTCGGTGAGCAGGTCGATGAGCACGCCCTCGTGCAGCTCGGAGAGCGTGACGACCTGCCTGAACAGGGCACGCGAATCCAGCGTCCGCCACATCCCATCGAGCGATTGGGCGCGGTTAAGGACGACGACGTGGGTATGCAGGTGTGGGTCGCCGGCGCGGCTGTCCCAGTGATCGAAAGCCGTCGCGACCACGCCGCGCACCTGCTCCTGGACGACGCCGTTGGTGCCGGAGCGGGAGAAGAACACATTCCGCTCGGCGTACGCCAGCGTGCGGCGGATCGCCTCTTGGTGCGCCTCGTAGATCACGGCCTGCGTCCCCGCGTCGGCGACTCCCCACGCGACCGAGACCGACTTGGGGACGCTGAAGGTCAGGTCGAATCCGGACACCGGCAGCGGGCGCCTGCGGTGGTCGGGCTCCACGCCCTGGGCGGCTTTCAGCCGGGCGATCGCGGCCTTGCGCTGCGCGATGGGCACCGTGCCGGGCAGACGGGCGAACGCCGCGTCGATCAGCTCGGCATGCGTCGGGGTAGGTGTGCGCGGTTTCCGGCCGAGCGGCTGGCCGGTGATCGGGTCGACGATCAGCTGCAGCATGTTGCGCAGCATCGCTTCGCTCACTTGTGAGCCGTCGGCGACCCCCGCGCCGCCGGCCAGGCCCGCGAGGCCGGCGCCAAGGAACCGGCCGGGCGGCGTGCCGGAATCGGCGTAGTAGCGGGTCAGCGGCGAGGTGCGCTCGGCAGCGCCGTCACCGCTCGCGACGCTCTCCATCAGGTACCGAAAGCCACTGCCGGTGGTCATTCGGCGGATCGAAACCGTCATCGACGCCCCTCGCCTCCGACCGGGTATCCCGTCACCCGGTAAGCGCGGGCGTCCGCGCACCGGCACACGCTGGGTCCACGAATGCCAGCCGCGTGCTGCAATGTGGATCTTCATCGGTGCGGATTGGGGTGGGCCACGGGAGGCGACCTTGGACGGACGGATCGGCTGGCAGCGGAACGAGTAGGGCTGTCGCGGCGTGGTAAGGCCGTCACACGAGTAGTTGATCGCGGTCTGCATTCGCAGGAGCTGGACGGCCAGGACACCGGGAGTGTGGGCCCGGGTTCGCGTCGCACGGGACGCGCCTGGCGTTGGCGTTTCGCTACTACGAGCAGCATCTACGCGGGCGGGTGATGCCCAGACGACCCGCGCCGGCCGCAGGGGTGTGACGGCGCGCGGACGCCTGCTCGTACCGGGTGACGGCCCAGTTCGGGCCGCGCGAGGCGAGGGGAGTCACCCGGATGGGCGAACCGCACCGCACCCGGCCGGCGAGGAAGCCTGCCGATCCGCGCTTCCGTGAGCGGCTGCGTGAAGCGCAAACTGCCGAGGCGAACGCGCTGGCTGTCGTGTGCGCCGCCGAGGCGAAAGTCGCCGCCGCGCTCGCGAGGCGGGACAAGGCCCGCGCCACGGCCGATACATGGGTCGCCGAAGCGAACACGGTCCTCGACGCGGCCCGCGCCGAACTGGCCTCGATCTCCGGCGTCGACCGGGCGGCACTGCTGCTCGGTATCGGCCGGGGCGAACTGCGGCGGTCCCTGACATCCGTGACCGACCAGGGCGGTGCGGCGTGAGCACCGTGCCGGCGCAGGTCGTCGAGGCTGTACGCGAGGTGCTCGCCAGACACGCCGACGAGCTGGGCCTCGACCGAGCCAACATCATCCGACTCGCCTCGCCGGCCGTGACCGCCCGCACCCGCGACGGCGGGCTGCTGCGGCTGGATATGTCCACCTACGAACCGTCGGAGCTGTCGCGATGACCCGCGACGACGAGTCGCCGCGCTCGACGCACACCCATGCCGTGCGTGCGATCGGGGGCGTGGAGGCAGCGGAGCGGGCCGAGCAGCTGCGCGCCCGCGGCATCGCCACCGGCCGGGTTGCCGAGCAGCTCCGCGTACCCGCCGCCGCGGTAGAGGCCTACTACGCCCTGCAAGAAGAGCTGGCCGCGCCGCCGCGGAGCTGGTTGGACGGGCCTCTGCTCGGGCTGGACTTGGAAACCACCGGCCCGGACCCGGAGACGGCCCGCGTCGTGCAGTGGGTGCTGGTTAACCACGCGCCGCGCGACGCCGGGAAACCGGTCCTTGACCGGCGCGCCGGCTTGGTCGACCCGGGCGTCCCGATCCTGCCGCAGGCGCAACGGGTGCACCGCATCACTGACGCGGCCGTGCGCAAGTACGGCGCCTCGCCGTGGCCGGCGATGGAGCTGCTCGACATCGCGCTCACTCGGGCCGCGTCCGATCGGGTGCCGGTCGTCGCCTACAACGCCGTGTACGACCTCACCGTCCTCGACCGGGAATGCGCCCGCCACGCCCTGCCGGGCCACATCGATGACCACCCGCGGCTGTACGTGATCGACCCGTACATGCTCGACCGGGGCGTCGATCGCTACGGCAAGGGCAAGCGCACGCTCACCGACCTCGCCCGCCACTACGGCGTCGAACAGCACGGTGCACATGACGCGCTCGCCGACGTCGAAACCACGCTGGCGCTGGTCCCGGCGATCGTCGAACGGCACCCCAGGCTCGCCCAGATGACCCTTGACCAACTGCAGAACTTCCAGGCCGCCACGATGCGCGACTGGGCCGCCGCCCTGGCCCGGTACTTCGCGCGCCAGGGACATCCGCGCGTCGTGGACAGCTCCTGGCCGATCAGGCCTGCCCGCGCCGAACTCGAGATCGCGCTGTGAACGACGCGAACGCCCGCAACTGCTTGCGCTGAGAAAGACACTGCCGTGGCTGTGCACATCACGCTCTACCTCGACGAGCAGATCGCCGCCGAACTGCGCCGGCACATGGCCGAGCATGGCTGCACCGCCACCGAGGCCGTTGAACGGCTCCTCGCCCACACCGAGGGGGCGGGCCACTCGCCTGCCTTTGGAGCGCGCACGACTGGCGAGGCCGCCCTAGCCGTGGCCTGATGCTCGATCACTTGCCGGACCGATCTGTTTGGCTCGGGCGCGAGCAGCGCTCTGGAAGCCGCGCAAGCGTCGCGGCGCCGGGCGCGCTGCCAAGGAACCTGCCATGGCCGCACGCCAGCTTGGGCGCAGGCGCCAGCTTCGCCGGGGTGATCTCGGGGACGCGATCGAGCGCTAGCTCGAATCGGCTCTGAACGCTGCTTTACCTGGTGTTTGTGGGCCAGGCCTTCAGGTGCCTTGCGAGCAACCGTCGTCGGCGCGCCGACAGCAGCGCCCGGCAAACTACCGCGCATCCCACCGTCGCGCGTGTTTCCCACCGGACGCAGTGTTATCCACAGTTTGCCGCGTTCCGGCCGCGTCGGCGTCTGGTTCGCGGTTCGCTCATGGCGTGGTTCACTCTCTCCGGTCGTCTGGCGAATCCCGGCAGGCAGCAGCCGCTGGGCGCGTCAGGGCCGGGCGATCTGCTGGCACCGTCGGTCGCGGCGCGCCGACGGCAACACGCACCCTGCTCCGCGAAGACGAGGAGCGATCTGCCCTGGACGCGCTGCACCAGGCCATTGCCGACGCAGCCAGGAGCGGATCGAGCTATCCGTGGATCGCGGGTGTGCTCGCCGGCTGCCTTCTCGGTGAGGCCAGCACCGACGCAGCGCGCGTGCTCGCCATCCAGACACTCCATCACCCCGGTCGGACGGCCACCGACACCGTCGACCGGCCGCCGTGATGTAACCCGGCTACGCGCCGCCGGTCAACTGGTCGATCTGGTGGGCGAGGTCGTGCGCCCTGCTGTCATCCGGCTTGATGCGCAGCAGTTCCGCGTTCACCTCGCGGGCGGCGAGCAGCAAATCCGGCAGCGACCGCCGGTCGATGGCCAAGGCACTCTGGGCAAGCTCGATCGCGCCGTCGAAGTCTCCGCCGCGGGCGAGGATCTGTGCCTTGGTGAGCTGGGCCTCGGACAGACGCATCGGGGAGATCGGCCGTCCGTCGGACGAGGTGCTGGTGCGGATCACTGTCTCGGCGGCCTCGGCGGCGAGCGCGTCGGCGCCGGTGAGTCGCCAGCAGTCCATGGCGTAGAAGTCGTATTTGGTCGGGTCGACCTCAAAGTGGTTGCGGGGGTTGGCTGGGAAGGGGAGCCAGGTGAGCAGTTCCCGGCCGGCGTCTTGCTCGACGATTGCCTGGTCGTGGTTGCCGAGCCGCGCCCATGCCTTCGCCGCCTGGGCGTGCAGTTGCGCGGACACCCCGTGGGTGCGCGTCCGAGCCAGGCCTTCCTGCGCGGCGGCGACGGTGGCCACGTAGTCGCCGCGGGTGAGTGCCATCCATGCCTTGATCTCCAGCGCCCAGGCGGCGATCGCGGGGTCACCGACGTCGTCGGCGATGTCCAGCGCGCTGCGCCGGGCGAACTCGGCGCCGCGGTCGTCACTGACGTCATAACGCAGGCAGGAGACCAGCAGCGTCAACCAGCCGGCCATGCTCAAAACGTCGCGGAGCTGGCTGTACGTCGGTCGCTTGTCCCGTAGCGTGTTGATCTTCTTCAGCCAGGTCTGCGCGTCAGCGAGCACGATGGCAGCCGGCCGGGAGGCGTAGTCGGTGCACAGCCGGTCGACCGTGGCGTGCAGCGCGTCCATGGCTGCTGGGTCGAGCCGCGAGTGCCGTAGGCGCTGGATCAGTTCGGCGGTCTGGTCGTCGGTCAGGTGGATGATGCCGTGCCGGTCGCCGCCGTCCGGCCCGAAATACGCGTCCGGGATTGACCCGAACATCTTCGCGACCGCCCGCTGATGCGGCGGCTTGGGCACCGTCTTGATCTCGCCGGCTTCCCAGCGCTTCCATAAACGTTCCAGCGAATCGTCCTGGGCGCCCAGGTCTTCCGGGTAGGCGTGCAGCCGCATCTGGGCAACCGCTTCGGCGATCGACATGTCTCGGGCAAGCCGGTCGCGCCTGATCCGGTCCGCCCAGAGCGGAATCGCCGCGTCCATGCCCTCTCCCCAGCTCGGGCCGAAGGTAACACGCGCCAGTGACATGGCCGTGACGCGCAGTGACACGGCTGTGCCACCCCACGTGCCACTTCCCGGCCATCGTCCGGGCGGACGAGCGTAGTAGCCATGGATACGGCGACCACCGCGGACACCTTGGCCACGCTGCACGAGGCGATCACCCGCGCCGCCCGGCGCGGGGCCGGCTACCCGTGGATCGCCGGCGTCCTCGCCGCCTGCCTGGCCGCCGAGGCGACGACGACGGCCGAGACCCGCATCCTCGCTGTCGAAACGCTCAGCCGCGCACCGGTCAGGCCGGACCGTCCGCAGGCGGAGTGATCGCCCGACCGGCCTGCGCCAGCCGGCGAGCCAGCTCTGCGATCAACTCGGCGTCAGAGAACTCCGTGATCAGCCGCGCATGGTCGCGCTCCTTGCGCAACCGCTCGCTGACCTCCAGCGTAGCTCGCGATCCCTCCGCGACCTCCGCAGCCTCCTCCGCCTCACGTTCCCGGCGGGCGACGTATGCCGCCCAGTCGCCGCTGCTCGTCGGCCACCCCTCGGTGTCCAGCGGCTCGGGCGCGTCCGAATCACCGGCCAACACCCGAGCGGTAGAGCCGGGCTTCCAGCGCAGTGCGCGGTCGAGTCCGAGCGACGTCTTACGGCTCAGGCCGCCCGGCTGGGTGGCCGTCTCGACCTGCCGGAGGGTTGAGACGCCGACCCCTCCCGCCTTTGCCGCATCCGGCTGGGTGATGCGCAGGGCCTCCCGCCGCGCGCGGCTACCTTCCGCAAGTCGCTCGGCGGGGGTCTGTGGCATAGCTGGAGGATAATCACCGCCAGCTATGCGTCAGGCTGTTGCTATCTTATCGCTATAGCGCTAGCCTGGCGGCCATGTTCCTTCTCCCATCTTGGTGTGTGACCTTGGAACCGCCAGCTAGTCACCATATTCCCGCCAGAAACCTTGCGCGCCTCGATGGTCGGCGGGTACGCCCGCTGCGTCTCACGGCCGGTTACCCGTCCGATGAGGCGCTGGCCCGGGCGGCCGGGATCAGCTACGGCTATCTCTGGCAGTGCCTGAGCGGGCGCCGAGCCGCCGGCCCCAAGCTGCTGGCCGGACTGCTCCGGGCGCTTCCCGCCGCCAGGTTGGGCGACCTCGTCGCTCCCGACGCGCCGGGCGACGTGGCGGTGCCGGCATGAGTCAGGCGGACTGGGCGCGCGCAACCGCGAGGCAGCGCCGGCAGGCGCAGGCGTACGCCGCGATCATTGACTCCATCCCCGGGGTGCGGCGCTCCGCGCGGCGCCCTGCCCACGTGGCGACCCCGTACCTGGACCGACTGGCGGCCGCCTCGTCGCCTCCGCCTTGGCGGCAGGCGGCGGCCGAGGTGTTCGGTGTTGCGCTGCAGATGGCCGGCCCGACATACGCCGCCGTCGTGGCCGACGAGTTGGTCCGGCTCGCTCCGGAGGTTCGCACCGGCCGCCGGTCGCCGCTGGACGCCCGCAACATCGCGTTCGCCCACGCCAAACAGGTCGCCCGCGACGAGCAGGCCACCGACCTGTTGGAGTATGCGGACTCCCAGGCGTTGGAACTACACCGCCCGGTTGTGGCCCCATCGCCGCTGCTGGCACCGGAGCTGATCGAGACCGTCACGTCGTACGCGGCGACGGTGTACGGCCGGCCGCTCACCGACGGAATGCGTCACGCGATCGAGGCGGGGCTGCCGGTGGTCGTCGAGCTGGTCGAGACCTACGCCGATGACGCGAGGCGGCCCGGGGCCGTACTCGTGTCGATGCAGGCGCGCCAGTCAGGACGCCCCGGCCGGTGCCTGGCCGCCCGGTGCCGGAAGCTGGGCATGGCCGACCGGGCCGCGCTCGCGCTCGGCCGGCTACTCGCTGGGCGTGGTTGTGATGCGCAGACGTCGCTGCTGTGGCATGCGCTGCGCGGCACACGGCCGCGAGCGCTCCCGGTTGACGTGGTGCGGTGGGCGCGCCGTGACCTGGCCGACCTGGACCCGGCGCAGTTCGCCGACGACCTCCACCGCGCGCGATTCCGGCACCGGCTCAGCGTCCAGGCCACCCGGGAATGGCAGCGCCGCGATCTTGCGCCGGACGAGGGCATGGCCGTCGGGCAATGACATGCCTCCCGGATGGTGGCCGGGAGGCAGGTGACGACTCTGGTTCGGAGAGCCGTGCCCGGTGAAGATTACCCAGCGGCCGCCGGGGATTCCAGCGCAACACGGCCTGCGCTGCGGGTCGTGCGCCCGGTCGAGCCACCAGCCACAGACGTGGGCCGCGCAGCGCGCCTCGCGCGGGCGATCCTGTGCGAACGCAGCCACCTGTACGTCGGCAACGAAGGCGCCTGGAGGTACTGGACCGGCACTCACTGGGAGCACGACCACGCCCGCACCATTTACCGGTTCGCCGCCCGGCTCGCCGAAGAGTGGAACGGCGACTGCGCCAACCGCAGCGACCCCGCCGCGGTACGCAACGCAAGGGCACGCCGTGAAAAGGGGCTGTCCCGCGCCGCGGTGAGCGCGGCCGTCGAGCTGGCGATCTCCTACCCGTGCGTCACCTGCCTGCTCGCCGACCTGGACGCCCACCCCTACCTGCTCAACACTGCGGCCGGCACGGTGAACCTCCGCACCGGCGCGATCGCCCGCACGACCCGGGCCACCGGCTCACTGTCTGCACCCCTACGGGCACGACCCGGCGATGCCGTCCCCGGCGTGGGACAGGTTCCTCGCCGAAGCGTTCGCCGGCGACGATGAGCTGCGAGGCTACGTGCAACGAATCCTCGGCGCCGCGGCATGCGGGGTACTCCGCGAGCAGAAGCTGTTCTGCGCGTTCGGCGGCGGACGGAACGGCAAGTCTGTGCTGATGGGCACCGTGCAGGCCATCCTCGGCCGCGACGCCACCACGCTGGATTCCTCGCTGATCGCGACGCACCGCAACCAGTCCGGAAACGAGATCGACTACAAGGCCGCCGCGCTGCGCGGCAAACGACTCGCCGTCTCCTACGAGACCGGCGCCGGCGCGACGCTCGACGAGGCCACCGTCAAACGACTGTCCTCCGACGACGAGATCCCCGCCCGCTCGCCGTACGGACGGCCATTCGTATTCACCCCGGCGCACACGCTGATCCTGGTGACGAACCACCGACCGGTCGTCGTCACCCAAGACGACGGCACCTGGCGACGGCTGGTGCTCATCCCCTTCACCCGCCAGGTCCCTGAGGAGCAAGTGGACGAAGACCTCAAGCCGAAGCTGCTCACCGAAGCCCCCTCGATCCTCGCCTGGATCGTCCGCGGCGCGATCACCTACCTGCGCGACGGGCTCGGTACCTGCCGCACGGTCACGGAGGCTACGGCTGCCTACCGCGCCGACTGCGACACCCTCGGCCGATTCATCGAAGACTGCTGCGTCATCGGCCCGAACGAGCGAGTACAGCAAGCCGACTTCCGCACCGCCTGGGACGACTGGCACGCCGCACACGGCTCCAAACCGTGGGCGCTGCGAACCGTCAAGGAAGCCCTCATGGAGCGCGGCGTACTCGCCCGGGAAGGCGGCGAATACCGCTCCCACGGCATCCGCTGGCTCCTCGGCATCGGCTTCACACCCGAGCTCGAAGCCAACTACCTCCGCCGGCACAGCTTCTGATCGACGCTGCGGCTCTGGTCGACGAACCGTCCGCAGAGCGGCGTGACAGGAAACATACAGCTTCCAAGATCACAAATACACCAATCCGCGTGCCCAGGCGGCCAGCCCGGCGCCGGATAAGCTTGATCACCGCTGTTGTGTCGAGGCACACACGAGAGATCGGCCGTGGTACTGCCTACGCTGCTCCCGGCGTGGCACGCTGCCGAGGTGTGCGCGAGCGACCGATGTTGAGGCAAACCGCCGGCAGGTGGGAAGGGTCGGCGCGCGGCGCCGGTGGATCGGCCGCTCATCGAGATGGCAGCTAAGCTTGCCGCGCGTCCCCATCATGCCCTTCTTGAGGACAAACGGGGGCTTCGACCGGACAGATACTGCATAGTCAATGGAAACGAGCAGGTCAGCTCCGCTCGAACATGGCCCCAACCGACGCGGGCCCCATCGGCGAGGACACTTCCGCATCGCCTCACGCCAGCCCAGTCATCACGCACACCGCTGCCACTGTTGCCGATACGTCGCCCTGCGCTCTCTGTGTACAGTCACGGTGCAGCGCCGGGCTCATCACCGCTCCGGCCGGCCCAATACGCAATGTCCGCCCGCGTCGCTAGAGTATATGGATGGCTCCTGCCTAATGCATCCAACTCCTTCGGAAGCAGCTGCCTTAGGAGACTAAGCGCCGCGGCTGGCCCGTCAAGCCTGCCGATCAATCGGGCGATGATCCGTCTCGTGTCAAGCGTTAGCGGATAGTTGGGGCCGAGCACGTGTTCGCGGTCAGCCAGGACCTGCCGAAGTTTGCCAAGTGCATCAGCGGCCTCACCAAGATCCTCGAGGCATAAGGCGATGTAGGCCCGCGTGGCGAGGGTCTCAGGGTGATACTTACCGAGCACTATTCTCTGGTCCTCCAAGAGATTCCGCAATTCCCTGGCAGCAGCGGCCGGTTCACCTTCCTTCCGTCTCCACTTGGCGATATCTGCTCGTGTGAGCAGCGTCAGTTGGTGGTCGGAACCGAGCGCTTTCCTTCGGTCTGGCAGCAGTTCCTCCAACATGTGTCGAGCCTCAGCCGGCTCGCCTGCCATTCCGGTCCAGTGTGCGATCGTTGCTCGTGTAGTCAAAACCTGTGGATCAAGCTCGCCAAGCGCGCGCCGTTGATCCGGCAGTAGCTCGTGCAACTGCTTGAGTGCGCTGCGCTCCTTGCCGGCGCGGCCGGTCCAGTGAGCGATCGTCGCTCGGGTTTCGAGGGTGTCGGGGTCATCCCGTCCCAGGGCGCTCTCTTGCGCGGCCAGCAGTGCCCGTAGCTGGTCGAGGGCGGCGTGGATGTCGCCGCCTTGTCCGGTGAGGTGCGCGACGCGGAGCTCGGTGTGAAGGGTGGCACGGTCCTGTGCGCCGAAATGCTCGCGTTGGTCGTGCAGTAGCTCTGTCAGCTGGTCCAGCGCACCCTCAACATCGCCGGCCTTCGCCGACCACTCAGCGATCTTTGCACGAACGGTGAGGCCGTATTCGTGGTCGGCAGCAGCAGAAGAAATTTCGCGCTCCCAGTACCGCCACCTCGCCAACACGTCGGCAGGAGTACCACTCTCTGATACTGCTGCGATAGCTCCGCGAACGTCGCCGCCTGCCAACAAGTGCTCTGGTAAGAATCGATCGGCGTATGCCCTCAGTTCACGCCTCGCCTCATCCGTTAGCGCCGTCCCATCTGATTCTGACGTCACAAACCGAAGTAACGTCGCTAGTCGCGAGTGAATGTTACGTAGCCGTTTGGCGGTGAGCCGCGATTGCAGATAGTCCTTGATCAAGTCGTGGGCCGCCCCTACCCGCTCATGTGTTGAATTCGGATCGGCTCGAGTAACCATTTCACCTAATTCAACCACCGCGTCGCGCACGTCGACGGGCATCCATGCTGTTCGATCCTTAGGTATGATCAACCTTTCAAGAACAGCAAATGGTACCACTGGCCCGACCGGGCTCACTGCCAACACCTCCACAACACCGCTGACAATCCTCGCGCGCTTCCCCATCGACTTCGATGCACTCGCCACCGCTCGGGCAAAGACTTCGCGAAGCGTAGTAGCGTTGGTCAACGCAATATCGAGTTGGTCCGCGCGAGTGAGACCGATCAAGACACGAGCCAAAAGCCAGTCACCGTCGGCAAGCTCAGATATTTTGCCCGAAAGCACGTCATCTTGTACGTTCGTTAAGACGAGTTCGTTCACACCTTCCCAGTCACGGTCCGGCACGTTAATGACGCGTGCGCCACGACATTCTTCCGTCTCCAAATCGCGGGCCGTCACGATGAGCTGCGCGCCCTGCGCTGTTGTAAACCGCTCAAGCATCCGTCGGCGATCGACAGTTGCAAGGGAGTCGACGGAGTCCAGTCCGACGCGCAACCGCGACCCCGCTGGCAAAAAGCTGAGTGGTCCTGAGACTACCCGATCGATCGAGGGCATCTTGTCTTGCTCAATGCGGGGCACTGACGCGCGCCAACGAGCGCATGCTGCCCGATACGATGCCGAATGTGTGAGCTGGGCCTTGAGCGCTTTTGCCACATCATTTATCGTGTTACCGGCCCTCACCGTCGTGTATGCGTCCAGCATCCCCTCACCTACCACGCTCACCCGCGCCAGAGTTGCAAGGAGCGTCGACTTGCCCACACCTCCCGCACCAACGATTGCAATGAGCGGTGATGGAGAATATATTGATAGCATAAGCTCGTCGTGTCGCGCGACGTTCTTGACCAGGTATCGTGTTAAGCGGTCTATGTCATACGCGGCTGGGGTGTCGGCAATACATCGCTGAATGTCCGCGGCCCTATTCCAACCCAAGTACAAGCCAGGATCAGCCTGACCGCTACTCGCGACTATAAAGGGAGCACTCGCCATGTTCTCGCAGCCACTGGGCGCGTACAGAGGTAGCCGCTTACGCTTACTAACGTCATACACAGTGAGCTGGCGGGCACCACTCTCCGGATCCCCACGCGTCAGCAGATTGGTTATGCTGCGTGTAAAGCAGGCGCTAAACGCCACGTCTGTCTTGCTGGCTGCAGCCCAGATTTCAAGGTGGCCCTCTGTGCCTTCTCGCAGGACGCCCGGTACAGGTTCTGTTATGGTAGTCCCTCCGTGGCATGCGTCAAGCACGAGCATTACCCCGCCGATTCGGCCATACTTACGACTGTCACGAAGCAGTTCAGCCATTCTCTGACCAATCAATACCGCGGTGTCTGAGTTTGGCGCGCCTTTGGTCTCTGTACCAATTAGATAGTAGTCATTGTCGGTTTTAACACCATGGCCGATGAAGTAGATGGATAGTGTTGCGCCCCGACCTGCAGCTGTATTGATGCATTCTTCGAGCGCCTTCTTGACTTTCGGCGATGTCGCGTCGGGCCCGACTAGCGGCATCCTCAGGTGAGGTAGTGCTGGCCTGCAACCACCGAGCCGCGGGTCGATGACGGCCGCGAACAGGTCGCGCGACACCGCAGGAATGAAGCCTAGCTTGCCGAAGCGGTCGTTCTCTGCCCCGATCACCAACACCAGGCGCTCGCCCATAACCGAATCTGTACCATGACGGCGCCGGGTTCGGTAGGGTACGCGCGCAGGGGGCGGCTATGGGAGAGGTGGTCTTCGTTCACGGAGTCGGACACGACAACCGCCTACCGCAGGAAGTGCTCGACGAGTGGCTCGGCAGCCTCACCAAGGGTCTTGTCGCCATGGGAAGCGCAGAGGGCAGGCTTGTCGCAGCCCACCTCCTTAGGGGTGGGTTCGATCGCGATACCCTACCGACGGTCGAGATGGCCTTCTACGGTGGGCTGTTCCGACAAGCTGAAGCTCAGGGTGTCACGGACGCAGCCGACCGGGACGCTGCGTCGGTTGCCGACGCGTTGGCTGAGGCGCTTCTGCGATCTGCTGCCAAGAGTGCTGACGAGCGCACTCGCGTCGAGGCAGGCAGGGCTCTGGCTCAACTGGACCCGCCAAACCAGCAAGGCGCCGGGGACGTCGTGCGGCGCGCTGCGAGTGTGTTGGACGATCACCCCTGGCTGGCTAACCGAATATTTGGCGCCGCCCAGCGCATTTGGCCTATGCTGGTGCAGGTCGGACGCTACTTTACTGACCAAAAACTGCGTGAGTGCATCCGTCGTACTGTGCTTGACCAGGTGGGAGAATCAACTCGCATAGTAGTGGCGCATTCACTTGGCACCGTCGTCGCCTTCGAGGTGTGCGCCCGGCTTCAGCATTCTGTTGACCTGCTGCTCACCCTCGGCAGTCCCCTTGGACTTGATACCGTTATTTATCCGCGCTTAGATCCGACGGCGCGGTTCCCGTCTCCGGCCATCAGATGGGTGAACATCGCACATACTGATGACATTGTAGCTGTCGAGCCGCATCTGGCAGCATTGTTTCCAAGCGATGATGGACGCAAAGTCATTGACCACGCCCTCAAAAGCAGGCGAGCCCACCACTGTATCAAGACCTATCTTGAGGAAGAGGAGGTCGCACGAGTAATATGTGCGTCATTCAAGCATTGTTAATTGAGGTCGTTTCGGCGTCGTCTTGACCGGCGTTTTTGCCCTGCGTCTGGCGTGTCCAAGCACATGCGGCCGTCAGCTTCGCCCGACAGGGTAGATCGTCTGCTCGACCATTGCGATTGATCGCGGTTAGGCGGCACCCGACCGACTCGGTCAGTCCTCTGCGCTCATCCATTGACGTCCTGATCTCACTGAGACTGCGGTTTCTGACCTGCAATGGCCGCGCGATCGCTGGTGGATAGCCGCGTGGGGTTGCGCGGTGTGACGGCGACGTCTGCTTCCGCCGTCGATCTCGCGTTGATCTCTGTGGCTGGTGTCGATGTTTCCGCTACTCGGCGATTGAGGATTGATCGAGCGCGGCCTAACGCTGATAGGAGTGGGGTGCCGAAGAGGTGTGAGTCGCGGTGCCAGGGTGCCCGATCCACTTCGTTTGCGGCGCCTAGCCCGTGAATGGTTCGCACCGACGCCGGTAATCATGCATCACTCGCATCCACCTGCCCGGCGAGCTGGGCAGCCTGCAATATGCGCTTTGGCACCCGCGGCACCCAGTTGACACCCGGCCTGGCACCCGCCTGGTCCGCCGAGATGCTATTGCGCGACGCTGTTCGCAGGCGTTCCGCAGGCTGCTGACCGCTCATGGTGCCGTGGGTGCCGAGAACCAACAACTTTCGCCGCGCTGGTGTCTCTCGATTCCAAGAGAGTTCGTCTTAAGGAAAGGTCGCGGAAGTTTGGCACCCGTGGCACCCACCGCGATCCGCCTCCTTTGCTTCTTCGCGCGTGACGGTGCGCGGACGCCCGCTCCTTACCGGGTGACGGCCCGACCGGGGCCGTGCGATCCGTGGCGGTGGGGATGGACTGGCTGGTGGCTGCGATGGTCTGCCTGGCGGTGGGGATGGTCACCACTTTCACGGTGGCCGGGGTCGTGCACGCGTTACGGAACGGCTGCCGGTGACTGCGCCCGCTGCGGGTGCGGCGCTGGCGCGGCATGCGCCGCGCATCGTCGCGATGGGGATCGCAGCAATGGTCGCGCTCGTGGTGGCGCTGGCGCTGCTGGTCACGCTGCTGTTCGGCCGCGGAGGCGACGCGGCATGGGGCGTCGATGCGGGGTCGGTGTGCGCGACGAGCGGGCCGTTGGCCGGGTTGACTGACGCGCAGGCGCAGTCGGCGCGGACGGTGGTGGCGACGGCGACGCCGATCGGAGGGCAGCTGGCATCGGTGATCGCGGTGATGGTGGCGCTTACCGAGTCGGACCTGGTCAACGTCGATCACGGCGACCGCGACTCGGTCGGGCTGTTCCAGCAGCGGCGCAACTGGGGCAGCGTGGCGCAGCGGATGGACCCGGTGTGGGCGACAACCGCGTTCTTTACCGCGCCGGCGATGGGCCTCTTGGCGAAGGTGCCGGGCTGGTCGACTGCGGTGCCGTGGGTCGCGGCCCAGGAGACGCAGGTGTCGGCGTGGGACGGGCACACCGCCCAGGCCGATGGGCTGGCACCGGCCCGGGATGCGCTGACCGGGCAGGTCGTGCCGCCGGACGGGTACGGGATTGGCGCGAACTACGAGGCGCAGTACGGGAGGGCGCAGGCGATCGTCGCCGAGGTGGACGGCGACGCGGCGGCCCTGCACTGCGGGCAGGTACCGCACCTGCCGGGTGATTCCGCGCGGCACGGGCTGCCGCCGGGCTATGACCTGGCCACAGCCGGCGCGAACCCGGCCGAGGCGACGGCGATCCGCTTCGCGCTCGCCCAGCTCGACAAGCCCTACGTGTTCGACGCCGCCGGGCCGGACGCCTTCGACTGTTCCGGGCTGACGATGGCGGCTTGGGCGCAGGCCGGGGTGAGCTTGCCGCACTGGACGGTCACCCAGGCGCAGGCGGGCACGCCGGTCGCCTCACAGGCGGCGATGTCCCCCGGCGACCTAATCCTGGTGCCCGGCTCGGACGGGACTCTCGCGGCACCCGGCCACGTCGGCCTGTACATCGGCCACGGGCTGGTCGTAGACGCCGCCGACGAACAGATCGGCATCGTCGTGCAGACCTTCCCGGACTTCATCCGCGTCGGCGGCGGCCTATCCGCAATCCGGCACGTCGGCTGACCGACCGAGAAAGCCCTCGCCATCAGCGAAGGAGATTCCGATGACGCACAGCACGAACGAGCAGCAGCACGGCTCGGACGCGCTCGACGGTTGGGAGGCCGTCGGCATCCCTCCGGACGAGGCGCAGGCCTGGGCTCGCGCCGGCTACCGGCCGAACGAGGCGGCCGACTGGCGGGGCGCCGGCGCGCTCGACCCGGGCACAGCCGCCGACTGGGAGCGGCACGCGTTCACCCCGTCGACCGCCGAGCCGTGGCTGACCGTTGGCGAGGTCGGCCCGGCCGATGCGATCACGATGAGCGACGCGGGCCTGACCCCGGCCGAGTGCGCCCGTATCCGGTCGCGCGATCGGCGCTGCGTGGCCGTCACAGCCGACGAGCGGGGCCGAGCCCGCCTCGTCGCGGAACCACCCGAGATCGGCTTCTGACCTGCCGTGTGCCGCGGCGCGGACACCCGGACCTACCGGGTGACGGCCCGCGCGGGCCGGTCATCCAGATACAAGGGGTGAGTCGATGACGGGCAGCATGACACGGGTCCTCGCGGCCGGGCCGAGCGTGCACGTGGACCCGAACAAAGACGGCCTGCCCGGGGTCGACGAGGCACTGAAGATCGTCGGGGCGCTGCTGACGTTCGGGCTGATCGCCGCCGTCGCCGGGATCGCGATCGGCGCGATCGCCTGGGGCATCGGGTCGCACTCGTCGAACCCACACGTGGCCGGCCGCGGGAAGACCGGCGTGATGGTCTCCTGTCTCGCCGCCCTGCTCGTCGGCGGCGCCGACATCCTGGTCAACTTCTTCGCCGGCGCCGGCGCCACTCTCTGACGCCCCTGGCCGTGTCCCGGACGGAGGTGGGCGGCATGGACTTCAGCGACTTCGAGCACCTCGACGGCGGGCTGATGTTCTATGCGCTGCTCGGCTGCCTGGCCGCGCTCGTGATCGGCGCCGGCTGGTGGGCGCTCGGCCACCACGCCGCGAACCCGGCCACCGTCGGGCGGGGTAGGGCCGCCGTCGGCGCCGCCCTGCTCGGAGCGCTACTGGTCGGCGGTGGACCGGCGCTGGTCGGCTTCTTCACCAGCGCTGGCTCCCGGATCATCACCCGCAACGTCGACCGCTCCAACGGCAACATCGAACAGGCGCAGATCACCCTGGTGGTGCAGACCTACTGCGGTTGCGCACACCTGCCCGCGCACGCGGGCGAGCCGATCCAACTCCAGTACCAGGTCGTCAACACCGGCCAGCGGCCGGTCGCCGAGGTGACCGTGCAAGGTAACAGCGGCCCGGCCACCTGCCCGACGCAGCCAGTCGCAGCCGGCGCGACCGTGGTGTGCGCCGCCACCCACGTGATCACCGCCGGCGACCTGGCTGCGGGCCAGTACACCGCGACCGGCACGGCCACCGGCACCGCCGACGACGGCACCGTGCTGTCCACGTCCGCCGACGCCCAGTCGATCCGGCTGCGGGCGTAGAGGGGAGATCACCGTGGTCCGCTATCTGCTCACCGCGCACAAGGGCAAGGTGCTCGCCGGGTTCGTCACGCTCGCGGCGCTGGTCGGGTTCGCTGTCCTCGGGCTCATCCTCCCGGCCCGCCACGGCACCGATCACGCGCACCCGTCCGTGACGCCGACGGGCGGGGCGCCGGGTAGTCCGGCGAGCGGCATCGTCGGCTACAACGTGCTGTCTGCGCAGGAGCGGGCGATGCTCGACGCCGCGCCGGACGTCGCCCCGGCCACCACCGCGCTGCTGCCGCCGATCCCGGCCGCGGACCGCACCCAGCCGGACCTGTATGCACGGGCGTTCTTCACCGCGCTGTTCACCCATCCGTGGGCGAAAGTGACCCGTCACCAGATGCTGGCCTGGGTTCAGGCGCAGCAGGCCGCCTCGCCGTTCATCACCGGCGGCACCACCGCCCAGCTGAACCGGCTGCTGGTCGAGTCCGCCACCGACCCGGCGTGGAACAACAGCGGCTACGCCGTCCTCCCCGACGACGCCGGCTGGGCGCAAGCAGTTGCAGGCCGGGCAGGCGTGCGCCTCGCCCACCTTATCTGCATGATCCCGCCGCAGTGGGAGGCGGCGATCAGTGACGGCGACATCACCGACCCCGGCCTGACCGAGCGGCTGGTCTCCGCCGATCTCACGATGACCTGGACAGACAGCGGCCACCGCAAGACGCAGCAGTTTTCGTTTGCGTTGAGCTTGCTGCTGGAAGGGCCGCCCACCACCGGCCAGTACGGCGTGGTCGTCATCGCGGACACCACCGTGACGCAGGGGGCATCGTCGTGACCCGCCGTGCTTTCACCGTGCTGGTTGCACTGCTGGCGTGCCCGTTGCTTGTCGCGGCGCCCGCGCTCGCGTCACCCGCGGCACGACCGGTGGCCGCCGCGCCCGTCGCCGCCGCGCCATGGACGGCCGGGCCGCGCGAATCTCCTGGTTGTGGCGGCATCTTCCTCGTCTCCGCGGTGTGCCGGTCGACATTTGGCGCGGTCAACGACGTGGTCCACGGCCAGTTTGTGAAGGCCGGCGGTGACCTGCTCGGCGGCAATGGGGCCACCGCAGAGCACCTCTACCACGGCGCGACGTGCGTATCCTCGCCGCTGGACTGCCTCGCGAACGCGGTCGCCGACGCTGCCGGCGCATCGTTCCGATGGCTGTGGCGCAACATCGACACCGCCACCTCGATCGACCTGGTACCGCTGTTCCACCCGTTCGCCTCCGGCGGGCAGTCGCTGATGGACGTCACCATCGAGATCGCCGCCCTCGTCGGGCTGGCCCTGTTCTTCGTGCAGATCGTGGTGTCCGCGCTGCGCGCAGAGCCCGGCGGAGTGGGCCGCGCCGTCCGTGGGCTGTTGAGCGCCTACATCGGCTCCATCGTCGCGATCTTGTCCATTCCGCTGCTCGACGCCGCGATCACCCAGGTGTGCGACGGCATCGTGAAGACCGTCACCGGCAACGACCTGTCCGGCTTCGGCAAGACCCTCGCGGTCGCCATGGGCCTGTCGAATCTGACCTCGGCGAACCTGCCGATTGTGCTCATCCTCGTCGGGTTCGCGGTCATCGTCTCCACGGTGATCATCTGGGCGGCGATGATGATCCGCAAGATGCTCGTGGTCGTCGCGGCGATCTTCGCCCCGCTGGCGTTCTCCGGCGCCACCGCGGACATCACCAAAAGCTGGGCGCGTCGCTGGATCGAGGTCACCCTCGCGCTGCTGTTCAGCAAGCTCATCCTCGTCGTCATCCTGACCGTCGGGTTCATGATGATGGACGGCTACGGGCAACGCGGCGGCATCACCAACACCCTCACCAACGTGTGCATCGGCGTGCTGCTGCTCGCCCTCGGCGGGTTCGCCCCGCTCATGGCACTGAAGATGGTGCACTTCGCCGGCGACGGGTTCCAGCACCTGCACGCGCAGGCGGTCGCCGTGCGCGGCCAGGCACAGCAGGCCGCCGCCGCCCCGCAGAAGATTCACGGCTTAGCGACCCGGATGAGCCGGCCCGGCAACGCCGGCCGAAACGGGGGTGGCAGCGACGGCGGGCCCACCGGTGTGCGGCACCAGCGCAACCCCCTCCCGACCAGCGACTCCGGTGGCGGGCAGGCCAATCCACCTCGACAGCCGGTCGTCAACGGCAACCACACCGCCCCCACCACCGCGCCTATGGCTGGCGCGGAAACGGTTCACCAAGCGGCGACCGCGCCCCGCGACGCAGCACGCCACGTAGACCGGGCCTCGGAGCGAATGCAAGCCCCGGCCGCCGGTAGTGACCCGCCCCCAAGGCCGGCGCCGCCAACGACCCGAGGAGGAACGCGATGACTACGCAACCGCCGGAGGGGGCGCCGCTCGTGCGCTTCGGACGCATGCAGTCCAAGGGGGTGCTGCTCGGTTTCTCCGGTCCCCGGCTGACGGCGATCGGTCTCGCGCTGGTGTGTTTTGTGCTCCCGATGTACGCGGTCGGGGTGGCCGGCATCGTCGTCTTCTCGCCGCTGTGGGCCGGGTTCGTGGCGCTCGCCTTCACCCCGTGCAATGGCCGTGTCCTGGCCGAGCAGGTGCCGCTGCTGGCGCACTGGTCGCGGCGGGTCGCCACACGGCAGACCCGCTATCGGGCCCGGGCCTCCACGCCGCGGCCGGACGGGACGATGGCGCTTCCCGGTGACGCGGCGGCGCTGCGGTTTCACCACGACCCCGTCTCCGGAGCGGTCATGGTGCACGACCCGCACCGGCAGACGCTCGCGGCGGTCGTTCGGGTCCGGCATCCCGCCTACGTGTTACTGGCGCCCGGTGATCAGGCGCAGCGGGTCGTCGGCTGGTCACGCGTACAGGCGGCGCTCGCCGCCACCGGTACCTGCGCCGCCGTGCAGGTCATGGAATCCACGCTGCCCGATCCCGGGCACGGAGTTCGTGGCTGGTGGATCGCGCACGGGGTTCACGACGGCTCGTGGGCCGCGCGCGAGTACGAGGCGCTGCTCGACCTCGCAACACTGTCCTCGGCCACCCACCGCACACTGGTCGTCGTCAGCCTCGACCTTCGCCGCGCGGCGAAGGCGATTAGAGATGCGGGGCGCGGCATTACCGGCGCGGCAGAGGTACTGCGCGGCGACATAAGTGGGGTGGAGGCATCGCTGCGTGCCGCCTCGCTGACCGTCGAAGGCTGGCTGAACCCCGCCGAGCTGGCGGTGGTGATCCGGCAGGCGTACGACCCGGCCGCCGGCAGGATGCGCCCGACCGATCCCGGCACGGACCTCACCACCGCCGGCCCGGTCGCCGTGGAGGAGCAGTGGGACCACCTGCGCCATGACAGCGGCTACTCGACGGTGCTGTGGATCAGTGAGTGGCCGCGCATCGACATGGCGCCGCATTTCCTGCACGCGTTGGTGTTCGCGCCCGGCGTCCGCAAGGCCCTGACGATCGTCGCCCGGCCGCTGCCCACCGGCGAGGCGCTGCGCAAGCTCCGCAAGGAGAAGGTCGAGTACCTCACCGAGGCGCAGCAGAAGGCGAAGATCGGCCGGATTGCTGACCTCGCGGACGCGCAGGAGTACAGCGACGTGCTCGACCGGGAACGGGCGTTGATCTCCGGGCACGCGGACATGCGGTTCTCCGGGTTCGTCGCCGTCACCGCCGCGACCCGCGACGAACTCCGCGCCGCGGTTGCGACCGTCGAGCGGGCCGCGCAGCAGTGCGGCTGCGAGACCCGGACCCTGTTCGGACAGCAGTCCCAGGCGTTCACGGTCGCGGCGCTGCCGCTGGCAAGGACGGTGAGCTGACCATGTGGGGAACGACACGACGCCGCCGGGAGGCGTCGCAGGCCCTGTCACGGGAGGTCGACGACTTGGCCCACGCGATCGCGCAACCGATGCTGTCCCGGCTGACCGGCACTCATCGGATCGTCGTGATCGGCGCCAAGGGCGGGGTCGGAAAGACCACCGCCGCTGCGGTGCTCAGCCTGGCCCTGTCCGAGCTACGGGGGGAGACCGTCGCCGCGCTGGACGGCAACCCGGACACCGGCACGCTGCGCCAGCGTCTCGTCTCCGACGGCTCTTCCTTGCCTGCTGCGATCCTCGACCTCGCCGCTGCGGCCGCCGACGGTGCCGTCGCCCCCGAGTGGCCAGTGCTGGCCCGCTACTGCGACCTGGTGGGCAGATTGCGGGTATTCAGCAACCAGGGCGCGGACCGTGCGCTGGTCGAGGCCATGCCCGGCGATGCGTTCACCGCCGCCCTCAGGTTGGTGTCGCGGGCCGCGCAGCTCGTCGTCTGCGACATGGGCATCTCGGTCACCAGCTCCCTCGCGGTCGCCGCCCTCGACGCGGCGGATTCCCTGGTGATCGCCACCGACCTCGATCACACCGACCTGGACACCACCGTGGATGTCATCTCGGCGCTCGCCGGGCAGCCGCTCACCCAGCCCGGCACCCCGGACTACGCCGCGCTCACCGACGGCCGGTACGCGGACCTGGTCACCGGCGCCGTCGTGGTCGTCGCACCGTCCCGCCTCGACGCCGACCCCACCGAGTTCGCCCCACACCTGGACTGGCTGCGGCAGGTGTGCGCCGCCGTGGTCACCCCGCCGCGCGACCCGCTGCTCGCCACAGCGCGCATTCAGTGGGACTGGCTGCAGCCGGCCACCAAACGCGAGTACCTGCGCGCCCTCGCCGCCCTCGCGGCCGGCTTCCCGGCCGACCCGGCCTCCTATACGAGGCGCGCGCCGGTCGCGTCCACGAATAGCGCCTCCGCGACGGCATCCGCGAGCGCGGTGCAGTAACTGGCCTACCACCCGCCGACAGAAGGAGGCCGGAATGTCGCGACACAACACCCCGCTTTCCAGCACCACCCAGAGCACGCCGACGCTTCCACCCGTCCCGCCGGCGGTCATCGCCCACAGCGCTCGGGCTGGCGCGCCGACGCCGACCGAAGTCGCCGCGCCGGCAGCGACTCGCGAGCAGCCCCCCGCGACCGGAACCATCGTGCGGGCCGCGCCCTTGTTCACCCCGGCGACCGCGACCCGTGCCCAACGCCGCGCAGCCGCGCGCGCCGCCCGGCGCATCGAAGCCGACGCCCGCCGCGCCGTCCAAGCCGCCAAACGCGCCCAGCTCGAAGCGGAGCGCGCCGAGCGTCGTGCAGCCAGCTACCTCCCCGCCACCGGAGACACCGGGCCGGACGCGCTGCGCTGCCACCGGCGGCTCACGCTCCCGCCGCACCGGGCCACCTCCGAGATCCTCGGCGGGGCCTACCCGTTCCTCGCCGAAGCCGGACTCGGCACCGACGGGCTGCTCATCGGCGTCGACGCATGGTCCGGCGCGTCGTTCTGCTTCGACCCGTGGGTGCTCTACGAGCGGGGCGTGCTCACCAACCCGAACATGCTGCTCGCCGGGGTGATCGGCAAAGGCAAAAGCTGCCTCGGCAAATCCTTCAGCACCCGCTCGATTGCCTTCGGCCGCAAGGTGTACGTGCCCGGTGACCCGAAAGGCGAGTGGACTGCCGTGTCCCGCACCGTCGGCGGACAGGCCATCGAACTCGGCGGCGGCCTGCCGACCCGGCTCAACCCCCTCGACGAAGGCCCACGCGGCGCCGCGCTCGCCGATAACGACTGGTTCGCGACGGTGCAAGCCAGACGGCGGGACCTGGTGCGCAGCATCACCGAAGTCGCCCTCGACCGGGCCCTGCACTCAGTGGAGATCACCGCCCTGCTCGCCGCCCTCGATACCGCGGTCCGGGACAACACCACACCGACCCTGCGCCACGTCGTCGAAGCCCTGTTCCGGCCTGCCGCCGCTGTCGACGGCTCCACCGTCGAACAGCTCGCCGACGACGGCCGGGACCTCGCACACGCGCTGAACCGGCTCGTCGCCGGCGACCTGTGCGGCCTGTTCGACGGCCCGTCCACCCAGCGGTTCGACCCCTCGTTGCCGATGGTGTCCCTCGACCTGTCCCGCATCCAAGGCTCCGACCAGCTCATGGCCCTGGTGATGACCTGCGCGTCCGCGTGGATGGAAGCCGCGCTCGCCGACCCCGACGGCGGGCAGCGCTGGGTCATCTACGACGAGGCCTGGCGCCTCGTCCGGCAGGCCGCGCTGCTCGCCCGCATGCAAACGCACTGGAAACTCTCGCGCGCCTGGGGCATCGCCAACCTGATGATCATCCACAGGCTCTCCGACCTGGACGCCGTCGGCGACGCCAACAGCGAAGCCCGCAACCTCGCCCTCGGCCTGCTCGCCGACTGCTCCACGAAGGTCATCTACGCACAAGAATCCGGCGAGGCAAACAAGACCGCCGCCGCGCTCGGGCTATCGTCCACCGAGACCCGAGAACTACCCGGCCTCGCCAGAGGTGAAGGACTCTGGCGGATCAAGGACAGAGCCTTCATCGTGCGCCACCTGTGCACCCCTGGCGAGCTGTCGCTCTTCGACACCGATGCCCGCATGACCGGTAATCGGTGAGGGTGAGTTCAGAGATTTCGAACGTCCGCGGCGGCGGTATCGAGGTACAGCCTATGTCTACGACCGCACGCTTCATGCCGTGTGCGGAAACATCAACACAATGAGTCGCCGGCGGCCAAAACTCAGTCCGTGATCAGTGGACCAGTGCGATCATGCAGGTTATGCGGGTGATCTTCCGCTCATTCCGTCACCGTGGTTGGTGGCGGTCGGAGGAGGAGGGGAGTCACCTGCGATGAGCACGGTGCGTGTACGGCGAGTCGGTCGATTGCCCGGTCGGGCCGGTGGGTCGCCGGTGCGGGTCGGGGTTGGGCTGGTCGATGAGTATTTGGAGTTTGTCGCGGGCCGGTGCCGGGTGAACACGGTGCTGGCGGCGGCGTACGACTTGGCGGTGTTTTTGTCGGTGGTGGGCAAGGCGCCGACGAGGGTGGCCACGGTGGACGTGTTGGCGTTCGTGACCGCGCAGCGCACCGGCCGGCCGGCTGATGGTCGGGTATTGCAGCCGATCGATTCACGCGATGCGGGCGGGGTGTCGGCGGCGACGGTGCGGCGCCGGCTGTCGATCGTGGCGGGGTTTTACGCGTTCTTGCAGGCCCGCGGGGATGTTGCGGCTAATCCGGTGCCGCGGGGATTGCCGACCCGGCGGCAGGTGTCGCGGCCGGGGCAGGGGGGTCCGCTGGTGCGTGCGGAGCGTCGGCTGCCACGGATTTTGTCGCCGGCCGAGGTGGACGCGCTGATCGGGGCGTTGCGCACGTACCGGACCGGGCGATGGTGGCGGCGATGGTACTGGGTGGGCTGCGCCGCTGCGAGGTGCTGGGGCTGCGTCTGGAGGATCTGCAGGTCGCGCAGCGGCGGGTGTTCGTCGCCGAGGGCAAGGGCGGCCGGCAGCGGATCATCCCTATCTCGCAACGGTTCTTCGCCGCGCTGGCCGGCTACCTGAACGAGGAACGGCCAGCGGATGCGGTGACGGATCGGGTGTTCGTGGTGCTCAAGGGTCCGCGTCGGGGCCGGCCGTTGTCGGCTGACGGCATTGACGAGGTCCTTGACGGCGCGCGGCGGCGGGCCGGGCTGGTGCACGCGACTTGTCATGAACTGCGGCACACCTGCCTGACGAGACTGCGTGAGGCCGGCATGCCGCTAGAAGCGGTGCAGGCGCAGGCCGGGCACGCGCGGATCTGCTCGACCCAGATCTACCTGCATCTGGCCGATGACTGGCTGGCCGGGCAGTACCGGCGGGCCGCGGAGGCGATCGACGCCCAGGTCTATGCCGGGAACCCGGCGGCGACGGCCACGCCGATCGGGGGTGTCCGGTGAGCGCGCTGCGGTCGGGCCACAACGGCACTGCACCGTTGCCCGACTGGGAACAGCTCACGCCGCTGCTGCCGGCCGTGGTGGACACGATGCGCCGCTACCTGCAGCAGATCGGGTGCATCCTGCGTCCGCGCAGCGTGACGAACACCGACATCTGCCTGCGTTGTTTCGCGGGCTTTCTCGCCGAGTGTTACCCGCAGACTCGCACGGTCGCGGCGGTGGGTCGACGCCACATCGAGGAGTACAAACCGTGGCTGGCCGCCCGGCCCGGGCAGAAGGCGCCGCGGCTGATGGCGGCGACGATCGCGCACCGGCTGGGCACGCTGCGGATGTTTTTCCTGCGCATCAGCGAGTGGGGCTGGGACGAGGCGCCGCCACGGGTGCCAATCCTGCTCGGCGACGTGCCCCGCCAGGATCATCCGCTGCCCAAGGCACTCGACGATGCCGCGGCGGCCAAACTGTTGCGCGCGGCCCGCGCCGATCGCAAGCCGCTGGTCCGCCTGAGCGTGGAGGTGCTGCTGCGCACCGGCATGCGGGTCAGCGAATACACCACCTTGCCAGCCGATGCGATCGTGCCGATCGGGCCGGGGTACTGGCTGCACGTGCCGGTCGGCAAGCTACGCGAGGACCGCTACCTGCCGCTGCACCCCGAACTGGTGACGCTGATCGGCGACTACCGGGAGCGCCACATGCCGGCAGGGGCTCCGTGGCTGATCACCCGCCGCAACGGCACCCCGCTGGACCGGCACGCGGTCACCCGCCACCTCAACCGGGCCGCGGCAGCTGCCGGGCTTGGTCACGTACATCCGCATCAAATGAGGCACACGCTGGCCACCCAGGCCGAAGTGCGCGGAATTGCATTTGATGCAACATCCGACGCGCATTGTGATTGCTTGCCCGTAGGGGAAAGGCTGTTCTTGGGATTGTTGGCTGCCTGACGTCGACGGGCCGACACGCCGGTGATACCGGGGTTTCCGTGTCCTGGTTGCAGCTGATGCCACGATGCGTCGTCTGTTCTTGTTGCGTCGGCTGACGCGACGTGGCGGTTGGTGCAACGGGGCTCTCGGGGGTGCGGGTGGCGGACGGCGGCAGGGTGGGGTCGGCAGCGTTGACGCTGGTGGCGGGTGTGACGCCGCTGCGTGAGGCAGATTCGCTGTTCGAGGCGATGTTGTCTGGTTGGCAGCGGCAGCAGCGCTCGCGTCGGTTGGGGGATTCGATCGTCGGCTCGCGGGATCGGACGGTGCGCCGGTTCGTGGAGTTCACCGGGGCCTGGCCGTGGGAGTGGGCGCCGGGCAGGTGGAGGCGTGGATCGCCCAGGGCAGGTGGGCGCATTCGACGGTGCGGTCGTATCAGGGCGCGTTGGCGGTGTTTTTGGAGTACGTGTGCGATCCGCGCTATGGCTGGGTGGCCGAGTGCGAGCAGCGGGTGGGCGCCCGGCCGGTGCAGGTGGTGGGCGAGTGGAACGCCGCGGTGCACGTGGCCGACTACGAGGGGCGGCCGGGTCGGCGGGCGCTGTCTCGGGAGGAGCTGCAGGCATTCTTCGATGCCGCCGATGAGTGGGTGGAGCACGCGGTCGAGTCAGGGCGGAAGGGCTGGCTGGCGTCGTATCGGGACGCGACGCTTTTGAAGGTGTGTTACGCGTTCGGGCTGCGCCGCCGGGAGGTCGGGATGCTCGACGTCGTCGACTTCAGTGCGAATCCGGCCGCGCCGCAGCTGGGCCGGTTGGGGGTCTGTCAGGTTCGGTACGGCAAGGCGATGCGCGGTTCACCGCCGCGGCGGCGCTCGGTGCTGGCGGTGATGCCGTGGGCCGGGGAGGCGCTGGAGCAGTATCTGGATGCGGTGCGGCCGCGTTACGGCGCAGGGTCGGCGCATCCGGCGCTGTGGTTGACCGAGCGGGGCGGGCGGATCTCGCTGCGGCAGATCGATGACCGGTTCGCCCAGTGGCGGGCGGCGGCCGGGCTGCCGGGGGAGTTGTCGGTGCACTGCCTGCGCCATTCCTACATTTCGCACCTGATTGAGGACGGCGCGGACCCGTTGTTCGTGCAGCAGCAGGTCGGCCATTCCTGGGCATCCACGACCGCCGTCTACACCCACGTCGGGGCGGATGCGAAGAACCGCATGTTGGCCCAGGCGTTGCGGATCGCGTTCGGCGCCGAGCAAGGAGGCCGGTCGTGACGATCAAGGTGGGGTATCACTGGCACCTGCGGCGATTGATGGCCGAGTCCGGCATGTTCGCCACCTCGGACCTGGTGCCGCTGCTGGCCGAGCGCGGGGTGCGGCTGTCCCGCGAACAGGTCTACCGGCTGGTCGCGCACACCCCGGAGCGGCTGTCGCTAGCCACGCTCGCAGCGTTGTGCGACATCCTCGGCTGCGGCCCGTCGGATCTGATCGAGCCCTACCGAGCGCAACGCCCTCACCCCGCACGGCGAACCGGCGCTGGCGCCGACGCGGTGCCGCGGCCGACGCGGGCCCGGATCCTGCGCGGCGGCAAGGACGCCGGCACGCGGTGAAGGCCGCGAGAACCGCCGAGCATCGGGGCGTGATCATCGAGGCGGCGCTGACGGCGGACCCCTCACTGCCGCCGGATGCGGTCGTGGCGGCGGTGGGCGCGGTGCTCACCGGTCCGGCCGCGGCCCGGGAGCTGGCCACCGCGTTGACCGCCGACCCGAACGCCCTTCGCGTCGGGGCGCCGGCCTCGGTCGGCCGGCTGGTCAACGCCTTGCGCGAGCGCGGGTCGCAGTTACCCGAGCCGGCCTGCGCGGGCTGCCGCCGCACCGGCAAGCCGTTGACCCGATCACCGTCCGGTGGGGTGTGTCGCCGCTGCTGGGACCGGCAGCAAACCACTGCCTGCGCCCGCTGCGGGCTGGTGAAACTGGTCCGCGGCCACGACGAGCAGCACCGGCCGTTGTGTCGTCGCTGCGCCGATTGGCCGCAACGCGGCTGCGGCCGGTGCGGGCGGACCCGGCGCATCGCGGTCCGCGGCCGGGACGGGCAACCGGACATCTGCGATGCCTGCTACCGGCTACCGGTCGCGACCTGCAGCCGCTGCGCCCGCCGCCGGGCGTGCGTGTCGGCCGCCGGTGCCGAGCCGATCTGCGTCGCCTGCACCCCGCGGCGGACGGCGATCTGCGCGCACTGCGGCCAGCAGCGGCCACCGACGGCCCGCTGGCCGGAAGGACCGGTCTGCGATCCGTGCTACCAGGCGGCGCTGCAGCGGCGGGGCGTCTGCGCCAGCTGCCGACGCACCCGCCGCCTCGTCGACCCGCCCGGCCCGGACGCCATCCGCTGCGCCGAGTGCGCCGGGCAGCCGATCACCCACGCCTGCATCGATTGCGGGATCGAGGACAAGCTCTACGAACGCGGCCGCTGCAATCGCTGTTCGCTGCGTGGCCGCACCGAGGCACTACTGCGCAGCGGCGGAGACCAGATCCCCGCCGAACTCGTGCCGGTCTACGAGTCGATCATCGCGACCGGCACCCCGCGCAGCGCATTGAACTGGCTGCGCAACGGCGCCGGCGCGAAACTGCTGGCCGACCTCGCTGCCGGCGCACTCGCCTGCAGCCATGAGACGCTCGACGCCCACCCACGACGGCAGGCCGCCGACTACCTGCGGCATCTCCTCGTCGCCAACGCCGTCCTGCCCGCCCGCGACGAATCCCTCGTCAGCGTCGAACGGTTCCTCGCCGACACCGTCGCCGAACTTGGCCGCGACCATGACCGGCGCCTGGTCCAGGCCTACGCCACCTGGCGGGTGCTGCGCCGACTCCGCCGCTGCGCCGAACGCGCCGGCCGGCCCCGCAGCTACACCCGCCACGCCCGCGCCAACATCACCGCCGCGGCGGCGTTCCTGAACTGGATCGCCGACCTCAGCCTCGCCCTCGCCGAGGTCGGCCAAGGCGACATCGACACCTGGCTTTCCGGCGGCCCGGCCCGCTACCAGGTGCGGGACTTCCTACTCTGGGCCGCCACCGCCGGGCACGCCCGCCGGCTCACCGTCCCCACCACACGCAGCCGCACCGGCCCATCCGGCAGCGACGAACAGCGCTGGGCACAGGTCCGCCGGCTGCTGCACGACGACACCCTCGAGCTCACCGACCGGGTCGCCGGCACCCTGCTGCTGCTCTACGGCCAGCAACTCTCCAGGATCGCCGCGATGACCACCGACCAGATAATCACCCAGGCTGACAAGGTGTTTCTCCGTTTCTGCCGCGACGACGTGCACATCCCCGAACCGCTCGCCGGGCTGCTTCTTGCCCTGGTCCAGCAACGCCGCCGCTACCTCGGCGTCGGCACACCGGCCGGCAACCGCTGGCTGTTTCCCGGCCTGCAACCCGGCCGGCCGCTCACCGCCGCCCGCCTCGGCGAACGCCTGCGCGCCCTCGACATCCGCGCCCAACCCGCACGCCGCGCGGCGATGACCCACCTCGCCGCGCAAGTCCCCGCCGCCGTGCTCGCCGACATGCTCAACCTCGCCCCCACCACCGCCGTCAAATGGGTCAGCGACGCCGGCGGCGACTGGTCCCGCTACGCCGGCGAACTCGCCCGGCAAGCCAATCACCAACCATGACGAATGCGTGCCGCATCGGCGCTGACTACGCACCAATTCGCACGGTCAGAACATTGCCGCTTACCAGTTTGAACCGAGGTATGTCACTGGATGCGATCGCCGCCCTGCTTGGCCACAAGCGCCTCGATCAGGTGCTGCGCTACGCGAAGATCGCCAACCGGACCGTCGCCGACGAGTACTTCGCGGTCACCGAGAAGGTGGAATCGCTTTACACCGCAGGACAGCCGCTGCCCGCGACGATGATTGGGCCGCGGATGGCGCGGCTGCGCCGGGACCAGTTCCGGCTGCTCGGCAACGGCTACTGCACCCGCCCCGCGGAGCTGGACTGCGCGTTCGAGGCGGTCTGCGAGAACTGCAGCTTCTTCGCCCCCGGGCTGGAGTTCGTGCCGATCCTGCAACGCCAACACGACGATGCGGCCGCCAAGCAGCAGGCCAGCCGGCAGCAGACTTTCGCCCGGCTACTGGCCGGTCTTGGACGAGGCGCGTCATGACTCGGCCAGCGCTGCGAGCGGTCCACGCCGACGATCTGCCCGCCCCGCGCATCGACGAGATCAGCGACCTAGTGGTCTGCGAGGCCATCGACGAGATCGCGAAACTGCGCACCCCGTACTGGCTCGGCGACGCCGCCGTGCACCTGCACGCCCTGGCCAGCCTGATCGCCCAGGCGCAGCGGCTGGTCCCCGCCGCGGTCCACGACGCCCGCGAGCAGGGCCACACCTGGGCCGAGATCGGCCAACTGCTCAACCGGTCGCCGCGCACCGTGGCCCGCCGCTACCCAGACCCGATCGGAGACACGATCAACGGTGACCAGATCTACCTGCCCTGACCGGTCTTCGGCCTTTCCCGACCGCCGCTGCCTCTTGCCGCCCGCAGCCGGGGTCAAGGCCGGCCGCAGGCCGCCCGCAGGGCTTGGCCTTGACCCCGGCGAGGACGGCGATAGATTCCCGCGGCGGGAAAGGCCACGACCACCGCTGCCCTGGTCACCCAGCGCAGCCACTCCTCGAGGCGCTACCAGCCTCCACGGAGATCAACTTGACAGGATCACCCACATAATGCCGAGAGTCGTAAAGATCGAGGTTTCCGGTCACGGCAAGATGTGGGCGGCGCTCGACGCGGTAGCTCCGCAAGGCGGGCGGCGGCGAGGTCGCCGATGAGCCGGTAGGCGGGTTCTTCGCCGGAGTATGCGGCGCGGGTGGCGACAGTGGCGACGTATTGCTGTCTGTTGGGGTAGCTGATGACGCCAGCGTCGACGAGCGCGCTGCCGGGGATGCGGCCGCCCTTGCCGGCGATGCTGACGCCGGACTGGGTGTCGAAGCCGAGGGCGAGCCGTTCGAGCTGCTGGTGGGCGACCGCGGCGCGGACGGCGGCGCAGGCAGCCACCGGGCCGGCGGTGTCCTGCCAGGCCATCCCGTACAGCGTGCTCAGTTCGCGGGCCGTTGTCGTGGGACCGAGCTGTTCGTGCGGGAGCGAGCGTACGTCCACCGGGATTTCGCGTCCGTCGGTCGCGGATGGCGTCGTAGCCGCGGTGGTGGACCTGCTCGTCGATGTCGGCCCAGCCGTCGAAGCCGTGCCGTCGGGCGAGGTCATCGAGGCCGGCGGTGATCCGTGCAACGTGGACGGCGACATCGGCCGAGCCGGTGGTGGTGTGCGGCAGGTCGAGCCTGCGCAGCCGGGTCAGGATGCGGTCATGCCCCGGTTTGATCAAGGTGCTGGTCGCCTGGTTGTCGCTGAGCCGCATCATCAACGCCACGGATTCCTCGACGCTCAGATTCGTGACCTCGGGCCGCTCCGCAGCAAGGCTGAGGTGCTCGGCGAGGTTGATCTCGCCGCTGAGGGCTTGGCAGTTCACCGCCAGGCACACCGCGATTTTGAAGGCCGAGCCGCACTGCACCACCTCGTCCGGCTGCCAGGCGACGGTGCGGCCGTCGGCCAGATCGCCGACGACGACGGCGCCGTCCCGACCGATCGCGTCCAGCGCGCCACCGAATCCGCCATTCACCCGTCGCCGTGTGGCCCAGGAGCAGATCGCATACGTGTGCCTTCCCGCTGCCGCCCTTCCAGGCACCGCCTTCACGCGGCGTCGGTCCCGCCGCTGGTCGGTGGCGGCGCGGGCATTGCGGCACCGGGGTGCTATCTCCGTGGCGCATCCCGGTGTTGCGCTAAGCACCTTGAGGGCGCGTCAGGACCCGGTGAAAGCTGGACGAAGGGGGAATCAGATGCACCAGAGGTCAGCAAGGCTTGTTTCGGAGGCAGGCAAGGGGCTAGAACCGAGCCCATGGCTCACCAAAAGCTCACGCGGCGGTTGGTGGCTCTCGCGGGAGCAGTCGGCGCCGCGCTACTAAGTGCGGCGTGCTCGTCGTCCAAGCCTCACGATGACGCCACGAGGCGACCTCACCAATCTGCCGTTCGACGGCACGATCCAGCTCAGCGCCAGCCAGACGGACCAGTCCGACCGACAGGAGGGACTCTCCGACGGCGTGTGTGATGGCTCGGGCTCGTACCACAACATCACCGAGGGCGCGACCGTCACCGCCACTGTCATCAAGACCGGCCACACATACACCGACACGCTGCTCTCCGGCTACCTCAACGACGACGGCACCTGCACCTGGGGCTTCCACTTCACGCTGCAGTCGCTCGACGATCTCGACTTCACGCTGAGCATCTACGACCACCACCTCGCGGACACGCACACCAAGGGCGGCAACGGCGACGACATCTGGATCGTCGGGCTCCGTGATGCGGATCCGGTTCGGCATCCCGCTGCCCGGCCCGTTCTACGTGACCAGCGGTGATCGCCTCAGAAGCGGGTAGCAGCGCGTTCTGGATTACCGCGCTGTGCTTCGCTACCTCGGCGTCTGTTCGGCTGGCCGCCGGTCATGCTCCTGGCCGACCTTGGACTCGGGCTGGTCGCGCTAGCCGTCTGGTTAATCCGCCCGGCCGGGTAGCTGGTCGTACGGCCTGGCACTCACCCGCCGACGGAGTACTGCCGATGCTTGGCCGCCAGCTCGATGTGGAACGCGACTGCCAGCGAGAACGCCGTCAGCAGCAGCGTCAAGAAGATCACACCGAGGCCCACCGTGGCGAGCGGGTGCTCCCGGAGAGGCGAGCACGTTGTCCCAAGCTCGCACTCGGCTCGCGCTCGCATCAACAGGACGCCAGTCAGCACGCCGCCGACCAAGAACAACAACGTGAACGCGACCAGTGCGCCAGCCGCCAATCGGGCACCGTGAGCGGTCCGAATCACGTCTCACGCCAGATAGCCTTGTCCATCTACGACAAGCTCCTGCTCCTGCTGTACCTGCATAACCTGCCCCTTCGCCGAATGGCCTCGCCCCCCGAGGCTGGAACGCACATCGCGACGGCCCGGACGGTGGGCCGATCCGGCTGGTGCCCTGCGGCGATACGTACGTCGCCGAGATCGGTTACCCGACGCACTGCCCGCACGGGCATCTCCAGGCGCCCGAGCAGTGCAGGATCAGCGCGTACCGCTGTCTGGAGGAGAACACGACGCACCGGGCGCAGCTCTGGGGTTGCTGCGATGCGATGTGGGTGGACAGGGCGTGCACCGAACAGCCCGGTTGGCACACGGCGGAGCAGCTGCATCGGCTGGAGATGCGCGACGGTGGCGACGGCTACCGGGCGGCACCGACCGCGTGGGATCAGGTGAGCAGGCAGATCAACGACGCCTCATGTTGACAGTGGGCCCGGCTCCCGGCGGCGGTCGGGTGGGACGGTGAGTCCGTGTGGGGGCCACCCCGGGGTCGCTCGAAGACGATCGGTATGGCGAACACTGCGACAAAGGATCAAGCTGGCCAAGATCGCTGCACGATGCTCATGCGAGGAGGTGAACTCGCAGAGGCCGCACGCCCGTATGCGGCCCATAATGTCAAGCGGACGAGGACTGACGAGCATGGTTGATGCGTTCGATGTTGCGTGGCTCGACGAGCTAGAACCTGGCCGCCGCGCCGACGCGCTGCGGGCGATCGCCGACGCGGCTCGCCGGGCTGACCGTGATGGTGACATAGCCCCGCTCCGGGAGGCGCTCCACACGTGGGCGGCTGCGGCACCTGTCGCTGCCAGCCTCCCTATCGACGATCTCGGCGAGAGCGACTACGAGTTCGTTGAGTTCGATGACCCGTTTGAACGATGGGGCGAGCCCGACGAGTATGGGATTCCGAGCAACTATTTCGGCGTAAAGCAGGAGGAGTTCTACGGCATCGTCGGCCGGGTCGTGATGTTGGCCTCGCTGGTTGAGCTTCGGCTTCTATATCTGCTGCACGCCCTAGACCCAGAGACAGGTCGCGACGTGCACGCTGGCAAGCCGGGCGCAGCTTTGATCAAGCTGTGTCGACAACACCTGAGTGGGCTGCCAACGCAGCTCGCGAGGGACGGAGTCGACCTGGTGAGCCAGGTGGCGACCACGCTAGAGGAGCGGAATACGGTGGTGCACAGCCTTTGGCCGAGCCCAGGCATGGACAAGCTGTACAGATGGCGTCCAGCCCCTAAGGGCAAGCGGACCTCGCCGACCAGCTACACCGTCGGCGACGAGACGAGCGAAGCTGAGCTGCGGAGCCTCATTGAGCAGCTCGCGCGGCTGGTGGAGGACCTCGGCAGGCTCCGTGAGCGAGCCCATCCTCTCCGGTAAAAGCCCCTGATCCTGGATGTCCGTCACGGCGAGTCACCTCCACACCTTCCGTGCGCGCCTCAATAGAGTCCTGTCCATGGAGGCGGTACACCCGAAAGTGATCAACGAACAGCTGTGGCGACTCGTACAAGCTGCGGTCCCGGCCGTGCGAGCAAAGATCGCCGAGCACATCGCTAACGGTGACTACGTGTCGACGGCACGCGTGCCGACCATTAGCCGGTTCGAAAGCGGGTGGCCGCGCACGGACAGGCCGCTGTTCGGCACCAAGGATGCGTTCGAGTACTCGACGCTCTTCAGTCTGGATAGTCGAAAAGGGAAATCGGCCTATGACGATGTTCCGGAATTCGTCGCAGTCATCAACCACATTCTCGACGATCCTGCACTCGCGCAACGACTGATCGTCACCCCGAGAGACCTCGACGAACCTGATCCCGCTGAACTGTCTATGGCTCGCATTGCCGCCGCCAACATTGTCCTCGACACCATCGACCGCATTTACGCGTTGGGTGCTCCCGACGACCCGGTCACCCTGCATCACGTGTACTCGGAGCGGGAGCGCGCCTTCCTCGCGTCCGAACTGACTGCCGACATCGTCGCTCCTCTGATCATGACGAACCTCGACATCGACGACACGCTCGATCTCGGCGGAGGCGTCAGGATCGAGCGGCTCGACGACGCCATGATTCGGGCGGCATCGCGTGACCGGTACTCGGTCGACGCCGTACCGGCGTCGGTGTCTGACGCGGCCACGCACGCCATGGTCATCGCCGGCGTGAAGCTGTATGACACATCGGAGAGCAAGCGGATCTGGAGCCGACCCACGAGCCCCATCGTCAGCCTAGATCCGCTAGACACCGCCGTAGAAGCGCTGCGTGTCGTGGCCGAGGCGCCCACCGGATACGCCCACGTCTTCCTCCGTCCACACGACTGGGCAGATTCCTGGACTTGGGACCTGCCGGCTGTCTCGAGCATCGGAACGTATCGCCGGTATCCGGCAGAGTTCGACAACTTCGGTTGGCTCTGCCCCCGCGAGGTCGTGACCACTCAGAAGTTGAAGCAACTTCCGCGGGTCTACACGGCGATGCAGCAGGCGGACCCGGCAACGAAGCTCGCGGTCCGCCGATTGTCGCTAGCTTGCCTTCGAGAAATCGACGACGACAAACTTGTCGACGCTTGTGTCGGCATCGAAGCACTGCTGAGCAACGACGCCGCAGAAATCGCACACAAGATTGCGACGCGCGGGGCAGCCGTGCTCGCTCGCCACAGACGCCAACCGCTTAACCCCGAAGTCACGTTTCGCATGTTCAAGACCGTGTACAGCCGCCGCTCGAACCTCGTGCACGGCAGCGCATCCCACAGACACATGAGGTTTGAGATGGCGGGCGGTCAGTGGGTGGGGACCGTCCACCTTGCCGCATTTCTGCTGCGGGAACTGCTGATGTGCAAACTCGCCGGCACCACCACGTGGACCATCGACTCGCTCGACGCCGAGATGTTGTCCGCCTATCTACCGGCCCCCGAAGCTAGCCGGACGGAAGAAGAGAGCTCGACAGAGCAGGTCTACGACGAGAACGATGACGTGGACACCGATACGGGGGGGCGCGGAGAGTAGCGGCAGCTTGGGCCCACAGAACATTAGACCGTAGCGCAGATCATTATCGGCCGGCCCGAACGTTTGCGCGGCCAGGAAACACCGGGCACGATTCGCGGTCCCGCCAGGTTGTACACGCGTAACCCGCGGCGAGTAACCAGGGTCTGTCCTACCGCCTACGGTCGAAGGATGACAACCCTATACGCCGCGACGACGGAGTACACCGTCGTGCTGCGAACTCGATCTGCCGCTCGGTTCCTGCCCAACGAGGGGTGGGAGCTCACGCTCAACGCGCCGAACATGTTACCCAACGCGGTGAGGCTCCGTGCGTACACCCGCTGGGTCAAGGAAGGCGGCCAGGATCTTCCGCGCGAGCTGGTCGTCGAGGCGCGGGGCGAAGCAGCCTCGCTCGACGAGGCTGCTAGCAAGTTCGCTGTACTGGCTCGGCCGATCGCGATGGTCGCCGGCTTTGTGGCGAACGTCCGGGTGGGGCCTCTCGAGGTCCACATTGCATACGACTCCACGCCGTCGCATAGCGAGCGAGCCTTCCTCGAAGTCTTCCTGCCGGACGAACGGGGGGCGGTCTCCGAAGGCCGGTTCATCCGACGTCACCTCCTAGAAGCGACCACGATGGCTCTTCTAGGTCTAAGCAGCGATAGCGATCGCGTGAGTCGTGCTCTTCGCCAATATGAAATCGGGCTCCGCTATTGGTACTTGGGCGGCGAGTGGCTGGCGCTGAGTCATCTGTGGATGGCCGCTGAGGCCCTGACCCAAGCCGTGATCAATTACGAGACAAGGCGTAGAGGCATCGACCAGAAGAGCCTCGCCGACGCACTCGGGATTCCGCTCCATGACCCCGGGCGCCCGTGGAAGTTGGCTCTCAAGCATGAGACGCGCAGAGCGTTGATCTTCCGGGGTGAGGACGACACCTACAGGACTGCGAGCAAGGGGCGCAACGGCCTCGAACATGGCTTCATGGGCATCGATGAGGTAGCCGCTCATGCCGTGAAGTGCGCCGACAAAACGTTCGAGTACATACGTCGGACGGCGATCGACCTCCTCGGCCTGTCGGCCGAGGTTGCCGACGAACTAATGATGATCAAACCCAAGGACGTGGAATCGTTTCGCAAGGCCATTCGGGGCCGGCTGGTTGGCGAGGCCGAAGATCCAGCACCACAAGATGGGCTCTATCCGGCGATCGAGTGGAGTTCGGGGATCTCGTCGGTCGTCCGTGAAGGTACGACGTTCCGCACGAGCTACACCGAGCGATTCACTCTCAGGACGCATCCGAACGTCGGTTTCAACCAGGACAGGCTTGAGGTCTATGGACGCCTGGAGGACGGCAAGGCGCCAGTCACGTTCTCTGACGAGACGCTCAAGATCGAGCAGGTGGCCGATTCGGTCGCTCGCCGTCTGCTCTCGGCCGTCATGCCCTTGGTCGACAGCGCGACCGGGACCGGATTTCATGAGCACAGCAGAGCTTCGGCATTCGCTTTCAACATGTTCGGCCAAGCGGTTGCCTACTTTCGCTCGGTCGAAGCCCTGATCGCGGCCTACTTTCCGGTCGAGGCGTTGGCCGGCCTTCGGGCACTGACCTTGGTGGCCGCCCGGTTCGAGCAGATGGCGGCGGCCGACGGTCCTGGTTTTGGGATCGCCGTGCGCTCCGTCCTTGACTCCATCGCCCAGCTGGCTCAGCGTGGTGGCGATCCCGAGCTTGCGGCCGCCAAGGCCCGGGAGATACAGGAGGCAGCGCAGTCCTCCGGCTTCTCTGCGCCGTCGCAACTGGCACCGCCCGAGACAACTTCTATCTTCCATCGCCTCGGCGCAGAGATGAACATGGGCGAAAGCGTCGCCGACGGCGGCTATGGCGCCGTTCACTTACACACGGCCGAAGTCAGCGAGGAGCATGTTGGATTCCAGGTTGCTCTCGAGTATGGACCCCTGGCAGACCTCGTCGCCTCAGCAGCAGTGATTGCCATGCTCGACACGCTCATGCACGCCGCTCAGCTATTCGGGTGGACCCTCAATAGCGAGGCTGTCGCCAAGACGATGGAAGAGGCGAGGACGCTCAACGAGGCGGCTGCCGACCTCAATCTGCGCCCGCCCGGCGACGTCTTCAAGAATGAGATGGGGGAACCGTGAGCGGCGGGACGACCCTTACGGCACAGAGGAGAGGTGGGCTTTGATCACAAATTTGATGCCGTAGGACGCGAGTGTGCCCAGCGCTCAGCACCTACCGCCGACGCGGACTCGTGTTCGTCAGGAGATTCGATGGAGGGCACCGGTCTTGCATGGACCCGGCCTGTGAGGTTGATGCTGGTGGGCAGTTTCGCAGATGGCCGACCTCGAGGCGGGGTTGGCTGGAGCGACCAAGGCGCACCTATTAGCGGTGCAGGTGCGTGTAGGACGTGAACATAGTCGGCGATCAGCCCGGATCGCTCGGTCGCGACGAGGGGCCGGGCGCGCGGCATGCGGCCCGCCAGACGCGCCAGTCCGACCTATTCCTGCAAGATGAGGACGCCGGCCAGGTTCACGATCATGCCGCTGATCGCCCGCGCTTACCTGGCCGCCCTTCACGGTCGCCGCAGGCTGACGATGCTCGCGACTCCGGCTATGAGCGCGAGCTTGCTCTCGGCAAGCCGCTGGCGATCTTGACGGATATTCGGTCGGCATGGCCTGAGCCGCGCATGAGCGGGAAGAAGTGATCAACTCCGCGCCCCGACGGCTCCCGCCTCGTCCGCGGAACCTGATCGATCGGCGCAGCGTGCCTTCCCTGACGGTGTGACAGGTCGCGGACGCCCGTGCCTACCGGGTGACGGCCCAACCCGGCGGGCGAGGACGGAGCGCGGGCATGGCAGGCGATAAGTGGACGAAGGAGCAGGCGGCTGAGGCGCGCGCCGCGCGGGTCGAGGCGGCGCAGGCGGTGTTGGCCGATGCGGTCGCGAATCTGCGCAGCGGCGAGGACTGGACACGGTTTCTCGACTTTCAGTCGAGGCTGTACGACTATTCGGCCAACAACGTGATGTTGATCATCGCTCAGTACCAGAAGCTGTACGAGGCCGGAAAGGTCGCCACGCCGGTGCCGTCGTACGTCGCCTCGTACCGCAAGTGGCAGGAGCTGGGCCGGCAGGTCGAGCGCGGCCAGACCGGGCTGGCGATCATCGCACCGATGCGGGGGGTCGCCCGTGTTGCTACCGACGACTCCGGCAAGGTGCTCCGCGTCCTGCGCAGCGACGAGGCGCCCGCGCCGGGCGAGCGCGAGGCGCGCAAGCAGTGGATGCGTGGCTTCACGGTGGAGAAGGTGTTCTCGGCCGAGCAGACCACCGGAGCGCCGATCCCCGCCCCGCCCGCGCCGCGACTGCTCGCCGGTGAGGCACCGCGTGGGCTGGGCGAAGCCGTCCTGAAGTTGATCGAATCGCGCGGTTTCACGGTGTCCACGGTGCCGGACGCCGGCTACCTGCAAGGTCCGAACGGTCTGACCACCTTCTCGGCCAGGACGGTCCAGGTCCGCGCCGATATGGACGACGCCGCCATGGTGAAGACCTTGATCCACGAGGCCGCGCATGTGCTGCTGCACGACCCGGGCGACGAGCAGGCGCTGCCGATGCCGCGCTCGCACCAGGAAGTCGAGGCAGAGTCGGTGGCGTTCGTGGTTTCGCGTACGCATGGCATGACCACGGATGACTACTCGTTCCCGTACGTCGCGGCCTGGGCCGGCGAGGAGCCGGAGAAGGTGATCGCCAAGACCGCGCAGCGAGTCGCCGCGACCGCCAAGGACATCATCGCCGCCTCGCCGGCCGAGCACGGGCACGGCGGTAAGGCCGCGATCCGCCTCACCGCACAGGTGCGCGCAGCGTCGCATGATGTGGTCGAGGCCGACCGGCCGGTCGCCGCGATCGGGGTGTGACGATGAGCGGCCACGTCCCGGACGAGCGTGCTGGCTTTCCTCGCTGGCTGACCAGCGAGCTGCACGGCAAGGCCGCCGAGCTGTGCCAACGGCCGGGGGGCGACTTCTGCGCCGCCCTGGCGGACTGGCTGATCGCCGCCGGCCATGTGCCGCCGCCCTCGGAGCGGCGCATGCGCGATCAGGAGTTGACGAGTCTGCGCATGCAACGCGATCGGGCGTGGCAGCAGCTCACCGTCTTGGAAGGGATGCTCTGCGACACCACCCGCCCCGGCAGCGCGAACGCTACGCCGGCCGGCCCGCGAACAGCAGGACGGGCGGGTCTCGGCCGACTCCACTCCCGACGCCAGCCCGGCCGAGTTGACGGCCGCGATCGAGGCAGCGCTGCTGGACGCGGCGTCGCATGTCGTCCGCGCCGCGCGCCGCGTCGACGCCGCCCAGCAGGTCGCGGCCCACCTGATCACCGAACCGCCCAACCAGCCAGAAATGTGAGACCGCGATGACCGCGCCACCCCGCCCTGGATCGTCCCGTGGGTCGCCCTCCCCGTGTTGGTCGCCGCCTTCCTGTGGCTGGCCTATCTCGGGTGCGGGCGCTGCTCCGGGCGAGTCATCGAGAAAGGAACGAGAGATCATGACCCAGCCGCACAGCTCGCCGGGCACCGGGCAGAACCTCGTGATCGGCGCCATCATCGCCGCCGGTGGACTCTTCGGTCTGCTGTGGTCCGCCGGGATCACCTCGGCGTGGATCAGCGGCCACCCGGTCCCGCGCCATCCGGCCGGGGCGCTCACTGCGTTCGCCCATCCCGGCGACCCGTCGGCGGCCTGGCTGGCTCCGGTCGGCCCGCCCGTCCTGTACTGGGGCGTGCTGGCGGCGTTCGTCGCGGCCTTGGCGGCTGTGGTGTTCCTCGGCTGGCGGGCCTGGCGGGCGCTCGCGACGCGGGAGAAGACCGACCCGACTCGCCTTCCCGGGCTCGCGTCGCGCCGCGAGGTGGTGGTCGCGGCCGGGGAGAAAGCGCTGCTGCGCAAGGCCGCCACGCTGCGGCCGTCTCTTACCCGGCCCGCTGCGCGCGAGGTCGGGTACGCCCTCGGCGCATCGCGGGGGATGACCTGCTGGGCGTCGGTCGAGGACTCGATGGTGCTGCTCGGCCCACCCCGATCTGGGAAGGGGCTGCACGGGGTGATCCCGGCGATCCTCGACGCGCCCGGCGCGGTGATTACCACCTCGACCCGGCCGGACAACCTCGCGGTCACCATCGCCGCCCGCGGGTCGGGTGGCCGGCCGGTGGCGGTGTTCGACCCGCAGCGGCTCGCCGCCGGCGTCGCCTCGGCGACTCGCTGGTCGCCGATCCGGGGTTGTGAGAACCCGCAGGTGGCGATGACCCGCGCCCGGGCGCTGACCACCGACCCGGCCGAGGGGGTGGAGAACGCCACCTTCTGGTCCCAGCAGTGCTACACCGCCGTGCGCTGCCTGCTGCACGCCGCGGCGCTCGGCCACCGCCAGCCGGTCGAGCTGTTCCACTGGTCGCTGTCCCCGGTCGCCGCCGCCGACGCCGTGACCATCCTGCGAGCCCGGCAGGCAGCGTCGGGCTGGTCGGCGGCGCTGGACGCGATCCTGTCCGCCGACCCGCGCACCCGCGACTCGGTCTGGGCGATGGTGTCCAACACGTTCGCCCCGCTCGCCGACCCCGCCGTGCTGGATGCGGTCAGCCCGGGCGAGCGCGAACACTTCGACCCGGCCCGATTTCTGCGGGAGCGCGGCACCCTGTACCTGCTGGGCACCGCGACCGGCGCGTCCGCCTGCGCCGGCATCGTCGCCGCGTTCATCGAGGACGTCGCCGAAGCCGCCCGACGGATCGCCGCATCCTCGCCGGGCGCGCGGCTCGACCCGCCGCTGGCGCTGATCTTGGACGAGGGCGCGAACTACCCGATCCCGTCGCTGCCGGCGCTGATGAGCGACGGCGGCGGTACCGGTCTCACCACCATGGTGGTGTTGCAGTCCCTCGCCCAGGCGCGCTCCCGGTGGGGGCAGCAGGACGCCGAGGCGATCTGGGACTCCGCGATCGTCAAGATCGTGCTCGGCGGCTCAGGCAACGCCGACGACCTGCGCGACTTGTCCACCCTGATCGGCACCCGTGAGGACAAGCACATCAGCACCTCGTGGGGCTACGACGGCAAGCAGTCGTTCTCCATGTCCAGCCAGGACAAGCCCATCCTGGAACCGGGTCAGCTGCGCACCCTGCGGTTCGGCAACGCGGTGCTGCTGCTGCGCTCCGCTCCGCCGATCATGCTCACCCTCCGCAGCTGGACCCAGCGCATGGACGCCGCCGCGCTGACCGCTGCCCGCGACGAGGTGGAGGGTGCCATCCGTGGGGCGGCCGCCGGCTCGCCACTGCTTGCCCACCGCGGGTCGGGGCCGTGATGCGCCCACCTCGCCTCGACACCGGATGGTCGGCCGGCCGGCTGCAGCGCCGCTGCCGCTACGCCACCTACATCGACTCCCGCGCCTGGCTCGACCGCCGGCAGCGCTGGTACGCCGATCAGCTGCGGCTCGCCGGCGCCGTGCCCGCCTGTGCGGTATGCGGCAGGCCGTGGCGGCTGCGCGCGGACCACCTGCACCACGCCAGCTACGCCCGGCTTGGCCACGAGGCCCACGCCGACCTGATCCCGCTGTGCCGCGCACACCACCGGGCGCTCCACCGCCTGTGGGACGCATCCCCGGCATGGCGCCGACTCGGCCGCGCCCGCGCCACCGCAGGCATCATCGCCGCCCTCCGGGGCACACATTGTGGCACCGCGACGCACGGGCGCCCGGGATGAGCGACCGTTCCGACGAGACCGCCCCGCGCGACGCGTCGCCGGTCGTCGCCGCGCTGACCGAACTCACCTCCCGGCTTTCCGCCGACGGCGGCGACTTCGACGAGTTCGACGGCCCGATCTACTGGCCCACCCGCGAGCCAGAGCAAGCCGAGTTCGACTGGCCCTCCCTCGCCGAATGGGTCCATCGCCTGCAGGCTCGGTTCCCGCACATGACCGCCCGCATCCCCGACTGCTGGTACCGACACAACGACCTCGTCGAAGCGCTGCTCGCACTGCGCGACCACGAACGGATCTCCTACGCCACCACCGCCCCCGCGTCCGCAGCCGTCGAGTGGCACCGCGCATTCCGCGACATGGAGGCCCGCTGGGACAGCTGGGTCAAACGCTTCACCTGCACCGTCCCCGGTAAGGGCCACCCGCCGCCCGACCATGACCCGTGGAAGCCTGACGCCGAGTTCGCTCGGTTCGTCAACGCCGACCTCGACCGGCGCCGAGTCGCACCGGACACAGGCCGCGCGTCGACGATCGCGGGATAGGCCCGCATTTTCGGCGCCGGGACGTGTTTCATCACATGCGTCTCGCGGGCGGGCAGCTCGAAGAACTGCCGCAGCGGAAACATTACGCCGCCAGAATTCCGGTCGAGCGATTCCGATCCACATCATCTCGTGTGCAATCGCCCGCAATGGCAGTGGTCTTTGGTCCCGAAGGAGCCCCAAACACGTGACCGTGCGCGGACGTCGGTCCCTACCTGAGTGACGACCCATCCGGGCCGGGATAAGGGGATCGGCCATGCGCATGACGATGACCTTGCCATCACCGATGCATGCCGGCGCAACCAAGATCGCGACCTCATCTGCGCCAGAGAGCGGCGGATGAGCTGATGGCCGCGCTGCTCAGTCACGCCGACATCGCCAGGGTGCGCGCCGCGCACCCCGTCGTGGACGTGCTCGGCCGGCTTGGTATCAACCCGCCCCTGAGATGGGACGGCGCGTCCGACTTCATGATCTCCTGCCCCTGCCCCGGGCACGACGACTCGACGCCGAGCTGCATCGTTCATCCACAGACCGACCGGTGGCGCTGCTTCGGCTGCGGCGCGCACGGCGACGTCCTCGAACTCGTCCGCCGCGTCGAAGGCGTCACCTCCCTGCGCACGGCAGCGGAGGTCCTCGACAGCGGGCGCCCGGTCACGCCGAGCAACCCGAGCGAGACGATCCAGCCCGGCGCCGCTGAGCGACTCGCCACGTTCTCCGAGCGGCCCGACCCGAACCGCACCAGCTACGAGCGGGTCATGGCCGTCAACGCCGCCGCCTGGCGCTACCTGTCCCTGCCCAGGCTCGCCCAACGCGGCCGCGAGTACCTGCACGCCCGCGGGATCGACGTCACCGCACTCGAAGCCGCAACCCAGGAGCCGGCCGCCGGCCACACCCCATTCCAACCCGACGGGCTGGTCATCCACCTGCGACGCCACGGCTTCACCGACGACGAGATCGTCGACGCCGGCTGGGGCGCCCGCCGCGACAACCAGCTCACCGACCGGTTCCGCCGCCGGCTGATCATCCCCGTACGCGACCAGCGCGGCGCGGTGATCGGTGTCTACGGCCGCGACGTCACCGGCCGCGCCGGCCAGAAATACCTCAATACCGCCGAGACCGCCGCGTTCCACAAGGGCTCGGCGGTCTACCGGCCCGCCGTCACGCGGCTCGACCCGCACGCCACCGTGATTGTCTGCGAAGGATCACTCGACGCACTAGCGATCGCCGCCCACGCCGCAGCCGCAGGGAAGTCCCGCTACTACGCGCCCGTCTCACCGTCCGGAACCGCGCTCACCGACACCCAAGCAGCCCTCGTGCTTACGATCAGCCCCCGGCCCCCCCTCGTGTGCGCCGACGGTGACGAGGCCGGCCTCGCCGCCTCCGAAAAGTGGGTCCACACCCTGATGGCCCACGGCCGGGAAACCGTCGTCACTGTCCTCCCCGACGGGCATGACCCCGCGTCCTGGCTACGGGAGTTTGGCGCCGCAAGGCTTTGTGCGTTCACCCGCAAGGGTTGCCTCGACCAGCCCGATTCGGTTGTGAAACCGGCGCCTGCCGGCGCCATGCTCGCCGAACGCATCCTTTGCGATCAGCTGATCGCCGTACGTCGACACGACCCATACGCCGAGAGCGTCATGGTCCTGCCGTCCGTATTGCGGCAGCTCGCCGCCGAGGCCGCCCAGGTGCCCGGCGACGCCGCAGCCCGCCGCTTCGCCGACGCCGCTGGCGCAACCCTCGCCCGCCTCGTCGACGGCATGACCGCCGAAGGACGCTCGCGCCAGGTCCTGGCCGCCATCTATAACCAAACCGACACCCGCACCATCACGCCGCGCACAGCCGAACGATGCGTGACCCGATGAACGGCGGCCGCATCAACTCGGCCGCGCACACGGCAGCCGTAGTTGATCGACAGCATGCTCGCCATGCAGTCGACTTTCGGACTCGGGGCGTCCGGCTGATGACGCCGCACGAAGCCGCCGAGCGCCTTTGCATGAGCCATGAGTGGCTCCGTAAGAAGGTACAAAAACGAGAGGTGCCGTTCGTTCGCCTTGGCCGCTACGTACGGTTCACCGAAGAACAGCTCGCAGAGATCATCGAGTCGGCCAGCCGCACCACGCATGGCGCCGAGCGGCACGGGTCGGCTCGAACCAAGCTGTGACGGCGCGTTTGCGATCAACGCCTTGAGCCTTCATCGGCTCGACCGATGTGCCCTGCCGTTAGGCTCCGCGCCGTGGCCGACATGATCGAGCAACGCGACCGGTTACGCCACGACCAACTGCCAGGCGACACAGTCGTCGTTATCCGCGGCGGCCGAGACACGATCGACAAGCTTCGCCGACATGCCGAACGTACCGCCCGCGCCTGGTCACTCGGCGGCGTCCCACTGTTGGGGATCTCCGTGTTCGCCGTAGTGGATCGGCCGCTGGAGGCATTGCTGCGAGACCGCTTTGCGAGCTTCCGAACCGTCCACGTGACTACCGCCGGGCAGCTTCGCGGCGCAGGCTTCGAACTGCTGCCGACCGGCCTGCGGCCGCACTTCACAGTCCGAGTGCACAGCGCTGACGACGACGAACTGAAGCGGCTGCTGGCCGTATTCGGCCCAGGGCGGGACAATCCCCAGTACGGCCGTCCCACAATGCCACGACGGGAGGAGGGGTGAGATGTACCGAGTCGACATGGATGCCGACCTGAACGACGAGGACGACACCGGCTACGTCTGGACCTTCCTCGACGAAGCCCGCGACCCGAGCCGGATCGTGCCGGGAGCGCTCGTGGTGGCTGGCGACGAGGACGCGGCCGCCGTATGCCAGGTCGTCGACTTGGTCCCCGCTGGTGATGGCACCATCGTCCACCTGCGCATGCTGCCCGGGCTGGTCGAGGACTACATCGCCCTCGCGCAGCGGCAGGCCAGGTGATCCAGCAGATCGTTACGGGTGAGCCCGCGCCGCAGCCTCGTGGTCGTCCGGTTGCCGAGGCGCAGGCGCGGGATCGTGGCACCTGCCGACGACGTGATGATCATCGGGTGGGGCATGCCCCACCCGATGGCGTCTGGGTACCTCGACGTACCTCGTGGTACCGCTCGATCCCGGGGCATTTCGGGGCTAAGTGGCTGCAGCCCAGCGTCTCCGGGGGTTCCAGCGGGTTCGTCAGGTGGTTCAACTCCCCCCTTGCCCACATTTCTAGCCGAATGATTCCCGGTCATTAAGCGCTTTCAGCTGATCAAGCGTTGATCACATGTCCCATCCATCGCGGCTGGCAGTGCTCACCTTGACGATCATTCGACCAACTTCTCACAATCCCCCATGTCCTTCGTTGCCCTGCAGGTGGCTGCAGGTAGATGTGCGCGTGATCGAAGACCGCGCCGGTCGCACGCGAATCGTGCACGGTCAACGAGATTGAGGCGATCTTAGTCGGGCGATGAGCCACTGAGAATCTTGCGAAACTGCATCTGTGCCCAGCTGATCTTCGGGTGGTCCAGCGCCTTGCGCTGCAGGTCCGCATCGAGGCCGAGTTCGGCCAGGAGCACCAGATGAAGCAGCGCGTAGGTGATCTCGAGCAGCCAGAAGGCAGCGCTCGTGTCAGCACTTGCTGCTGATCGCTCGTCCGCGTGCGCCAGGTCGTTCCGTGCGCGCCGGAGCATGGTGGCCCACCGATCCCGGTCCGTCAGAAGTTGGTCGACCAGCACTGCGTCGGGATGGCGGCGAGGTCGAGCAGCCAGTCGCGATAGTTCGCCTTGTTATGCAGGCGGTTCCGCACGAACGCACGAACGTCGTGTTCGTCCGCGAGCGCATCATCGAGCTTCTCCTTCAAGTTCTCGAACCGCGCGGGCGCAAGCGGCGAGGTTTTCGGTCGCAGCGCGTGGTGGATGCTCTCGGCCGCGGTGGCGACGCCGAGCAGCCGCGTGCCGACGTACCCCTCGCTGATGTAGCGCAGCCCAAAGAGAATGTTGCACCCGGTTGGGGCCTTCTCTTTCAGGGCGAGCCAGCGGGGGATCAGTTCGGGAAAGTCGATGGCGTCTAGCCGCAACAGGTAGTTGTGGTGAGCGTTCGCGTCGGTTGCCGGCTGCTTCGCGCGGTAGATCTGGGGCCCCATCACACGCACCTCGTTGGGGAACTCGGTGTGGCTGGGGTGGGCATCGGATGCTGTGTAAATCAGGGATCGGGATTGCGCGGCAGCGGGTGCGTACGCACAGAAGGTCAAGAGGTCCTGCAGGTCCTTGTACACGGTGTCGAATGCGTCGTAGGGCACCGGTTGCGGCGGGTCGAGGTCCAGAACGGCTCACTCGATCGTCTGGACCGTTTTGGTGCCGGCAGCGGGACGATGCTCGACGTTGAAGTCGTGGCTTCGGACCCGTAGCCCAAGCTGCATCTCCTCGTAGTGCGCGGTGACAGCAACGCTGTCGGGCTGTCGCTGCAGTTCCAATGGCCCGGCCTTCTTGCTGTCCTGCATCGGGATGGTGAGCGTCAGGGTCGTCCGTTCGACCAGTGCAGCAGGTAGTCGAGTCGCAGGTGCGCTCTGGTGAACACGGCCTCGTCCGGGCAGGTGGATACCGCGCAGGACTCGGTTTGAGGACCAGTCCTGCTTGACGATGTTCTCGGTGAGGAGGCCACCGCTGGTGTGGCTCGCGTGCGGGAACAGCAGGGTGTACCGCGCGCCCTCGGCGATGCCGTGGATCATCTCGACCTCGCGCGTCTCGGCCAGCACCGCCCAGCCCCCGCCTGAGAGCGGCTCTCGGACCTCGATGTCGAAACCGCCGACCAGTTCAAGGCGGAACCGGTCTTCCTCGTCTCGGCGCAGGACTCCGGGCCGCACCGTCTCGGGTTCGGCGGCGATCCACCACTCGCCGCGCCAGTCCTGGGGTTCGGCCATGACGGGCAGGCTAGCCGCGCGGTCGGTCATCGCCGTCGCGCCCTCGCTGTCACCAGATCGTTGCGATCAGTCCGGAACTCCGGATAGGCCCATCCTTGGTGACCAGCGGAACCTTCAGCGTCTGCGCGGTGGCGAGAATGAACCGGTCCCAGGGGTCCTTGAGCAGCCCACGATCGATGGACATGTAGGCGTCGATGACGGCGAGGTTCATCGGGTACAACTTAACCGCGGGCGAGGTCTCGATCAAGCCACGGATTTCTGCCAACTGTTCGTCGCTGACAGCCTGGGTGGTCTGCGTGACATACCACAAGTCGATCAGCGTGGCCATCGACACGACCACGCCGTCGCTGGCCTCAGCGGCCCGAAGGGCCTCGGCCGCCGTGACCGACAACCGCGGCGAGCCTTGCGCGAACCAGACCAGTGCGTGCGAGTCGGCAACAACCTTCACGAGTGAGAAAGGTCGGCTTTCGCCAGTTCGCTGGCGCGCTCGAACTCTTCCCAACTCACGTCGGGCCAACTCGTCAACCGGCCGGCAATGCTGGCAGGCGCGCGGTCGGCTGTCGTGGGGACGACGCGCAGATGGGTGCCCGGGCGCAGCCCGAGCGCGGCGACCTGCTCGGCCGGGATACTTCCATCCTCGCCGACGACGAGGTCAAACTCGTGAGGGCTATTGGCCGCGCTCATGTCTGCCACGATAGTCGAACCTGTGAGGCCAGCCGAGAGTGATCGGTCGCGGGGTTCGGCGGACGACCACCGGTTCACACTTGATCACCGGGTGGGACATGCCCCACCCGGTGGGGTCTGGGTACCTCGTCGTACCTCGTGGTACCCCGTGAAATCGGCCGAGTTTGGGGCGAAGTGGCTGCAGCCCAGTGGTCCCGGGGGTTCCAGCGTGGTCGTCAGGTGGTTCAACTCCCCCCTTGCCCACCGCCCGATCCCTGAGCACGGCGGGAGGTGGCCGTGCGTGTCGCGCTGTTCGTGACCTGTCTGGTCGATGGGCTGTTCCCGGATGTGGGTCGTGCCACGGTGACGCTGCTGCGTCGGCTGGGGCATGAGGTGGATGTGCCGTTGGCGCAGAGCTGTTGCGGGCAGATGCACGTCAACACCGGTTACCCGCGCGAGGCGCTGCCGCTGGTGCGCAACCACGTCGAGGCGTTTGTGGGCTATGACGCGGTGGTGGTGCCGTCTGGGTCGTGTACCGGGTCGGTGCGCCATCAGCACGCGGAGCTGGCGCGCCGGTTCGGGGATCTGCGCCTGGCCGAGGCCGCGGAGGTGGTGGCTCGGCACACCTACGAGCTGAGCGAGTTCCTCGTCGATGTGGCCGGGGTGGTGGATGTGGGCGCGTACTTCCCGCACCGGGTGACCTACCACCCGACCTGTCATTCGCTGCGGCTGCTGCGGGTGGGGGACCGGCCGGTGCGGCTGCTGCGCGCGGTGCGCGGGCTGGAGCTGGTCGAGTTGCCGGATGCGGAGTCGTGTTGCGGGTTCGGCGGCACCTTCGCGGTGAAGAACCCTGCCGTGTCGACGGCGATGCTGGCCGACAAGATGCGCGCGGTGCTGGACACCGGGGCGGAGGTGTGCACCGCCGGGGACGCGTCGTGCCTGATGCACATCGGCGGCGGGCTGTCCCGGCTGAACACCGGGGTGCGGACCGTGCACTTGGCCGAGATCCTTGCGTCCACCCCGGCCCCAACCGGATGCTCATGTTGTTCGGCCAGGAAAGTTGCACATAACCGATGATCACGGCGGGTGGGACGGGGAGGCGAGCGAGCCCGTGACGTTTCTGGGGATGCCGACCGCGCCGCGCGGGGTGGGGCAGCTGCGCGGCCAGGCGCCGTTCCCGGCCGCGGCCGAGGCGGCGGTGGCCGACGCGCAGCTGCGCCGCAACCTCGGCGCGGCCACCCGCACCATCCGTGCCAAGCGGGCCGAGGTGGTCGGCGAGCTGCCCGACTGGGAGCAGCTGCGCGCGGCCGGCGCGGCGATCAAGGACGACGTCCTGGCGCACCTCGACACGTACCTGCTCCGGCTGGAGGAGCAGGTCACCGCCCGCGGCGGGATCGTGCACTGGGCCCGCGACGCGGCCGAAGCGAACCGGATCGTCACCGACCTGGTCGCCGCCACCGGCGCGTCCAGCGTGGTGAAGGTGAAGTCGATGGCCACCCAGGAGATCGGTCTCAACGACGCCCTGGCCGACGCGGGGATCACCGCCTACGAGACCGACCTGGCCGAGCTGATCGTGCAGCTCGGCGGCGACACGCCCAGCCACATCCTGGTCCCGGCCATCCACCGCAACCGCGCCGAGATCGGCGAGATCTTCCGCCGCGAGATGCCCGACGTCGACCCGAACCTCCCCGACGAGCCCACCGCGCTGGCCGAGGCGGCGCGCCGGCACCTGCGCCGCCGCTTTCTCGACGCGCAGGTCGCCATCAGCGGCGCGAACTTCGCCGTCGCCGAAACCGGCACCCTGGCGGTGGTGGAGTCCGAGGGCAACGGGCGGATGTGCCTCACCCTGCCGCGCACCCTGATCACCGTGCTGGGCATCGAGAAACTCGTCCCCACCTGGCGCGACCTGGAGGTCTTCCTGCAGCTGCTGCCGCGCTCGGCCACCGGGGAGCGGATGAACCCCTACACCTCCATGTGGACCGGCGCCACCGAGGGACAGGCGTTTCACCTCGTGCTGCTCGACAACGGGCGTACCGCCACCCTGGCCGACCCACGCGGGCGGGCCGCGCTGCGCTGCATCCGCTGCTCGGCCTGCCTGAACGTCTGCCCCGTCTACGAACGCACCGGCGGGCACGCCTACGGCTCGGTCTACCCGGGCCCGATCGGCGCCGTGCTCACCCCGCAACTGACCGGCGTCGCCGACAACCCGACCCTGCCCTTCGCGTCCTCGCTGTGCGGCGCCTGCTACGACGCCTGCCCGGTCGCCATCGACATCCCCACCATGCTGGTGCACCTACGTGCCCGCGTGGTCGATGCCAAACGCGAACAGCACCGCCTGCCCACCCCGGAACAAGCCGCGATGAGCGCCGCCGCCTGGACCATGCGCGACCCGCACCGCTGGACCCGCGCCCTGCGCGCCGCCCGCCTCACCCGGCCACTCCGCCGAGGCCGGGCCGTCCCCCCGCCGCTGTCGGCCTGGACCGACACCCGCGACCTGCCCGACCCGCCGCAGCAAAGCTTCCGCGACTGGTGGGCCGGCCAGTGAACGCCCGCGAGCAGATCCTCAGCCGGATCCGCACCGCCCTGCTCGACCAGCCCACCCCGGCGCCGATCCCACGCGAGTACCGGCAACCCGGCAACACCCCCGGCGACCCCGACCTCTTCGCCGAACGGGTCGCCGACTACCGGGCCACCGTCCACCGCCACGCCGACCCCGACCAGATTGCCTGCAAAATCGAGGAACTGCTGCACGGCCGCCGGGTCGCCGTCCCCGACGGCTTCCCCACCCACTGGCTGAGCACCGGCGTGGACGCCGCGCACGAACCCCTCTCGATCACCGACCTCGACCAGCTCGACGGCGTGCTCACCACCTGCGCGGTGGCCATCGCGGAAACCGGCACCATCGTCCTCGACCACGGCCCCGGCCAAGGACCACGCGCGCTCACCCTGGTACCCGACTACCACCTCGCGGTCGTGCGCGCGGAGCAAGTCCTCGCCGACGTCCCCGACGCCGTCACCGCCCTCGACCCCACCCGCCCGCAAACCTGGATCAGCGGCCCCAGCGCCACCAGCGACATCGAGCTCAACCGGGTCGAAGGCGTCCACGGCCCCCGCACGCTCGACGTGCTACTCCTGGGTCTCGGTTGACGCATCCGACGGCGACGCCACCCAGGCCGAGAACACCGGCAGCCCGTCCCACGCCCCGCCGCCATCACACACCGCAACCACCGCGTACGGGTGCGCGAAGCGGAGCACCGCCTGGCGCAGCAGCCCCTCGCGCGGCTCCCGGTAGGCGAGCGCCCGGATGCCCACCGAGGTGACCGCAGCCGCCTGGAAGCCGGTCCGGCTGTAGCGGGCCATCGCCGCCTGCTTCGCGTCCCAGTCGTAGTCGCCAGGCGGCAGTAGACCGATCAGCGAATCGGCCGCCGCCGGGAAGCCAAGACTGGGGTCGTTCAGGCCGTGCTCGCTGCGGGCTTCCCACGCCGGCAGGACCGCCGTGCAGCGCTCCTCACGTGCCTGAGTGAGCTCGGCGGGCTGCTCGCTGATCGTCCACAGCGGGGTGTCCCCGAGCGGCAGGTCGAAAAGGGAGACCCGCGGCGGGTCGTCGGCCAGCGCCACCTCGTGCGCCGCGACGAGGACGTCCGCGGCGGACACGTCCGTGCTCGCGATCACCGAGGTGACGGCCAGGCCGTTCTGCGAGCGGGCGGTCTGCACCGCGACCTCGCCGGCCCGCGACGTCCGGGCAATGAACTGGTCGTGCCCGCTCTCCGGCGTGCGGAGCACCTGTCCGAGCTGGGTCGCCCACTTGCCGGCGCCGAGCGCACCGGCATCGACCAGCTCGAACGGCTTCGTCCAGGACACCCGAGTGGCGAGCGCCGACGCAAGCACCAGCGCGGTGTTCTGCCGGATCTGGATCGGGAAGCGGTCGATGAGCCCGGACGTGTGCCGCCGTGCCCACTCGTCCGCCCCGGCCTGGTTGGGCACCGCCCCGCGCTCCACCGGGTCGGGCAACCGGCTCGCCCAGTCGAGGAACGCATCGCTCTCGAACTCGGCGCGATGCCACATCGCTGCCGCCGCGGCAACCGCCGGATGCGGCGCGGCCAGCAATGTACCCGCCGCACTCGCCGCGTCCTCGACACCGGTGCCCAAGACCTGGGCCAGCTCGTCCCGGCTCGGGCCCTGCGCGGCCGGCGCGGCCAGCGCGAGCACCAGCCATGCGCCGAGCGGGGACGCGACGTGGTGGCTCGTGCCGAGCACGGCATGCAGCCGGGCGGCGTACGACGAGACGGGCGAGGCGAGCCGAGCGAGGGAGGTCATGCAGCCACTGTGCCGCATCGAGATTCGCGCTGATGGCCGAGCGGGTACTTTGCCCCGCCACCGCACGCTCACCGGGCACTTTGCCCCGCGCTGACACGTTGGCGACCCCTGATTACGTGTCATGGCGGGGCAAAGTCGCGACGGGCGTCAGGCCGGGACTGGCTCGCGGGCGCGAGACGCCACCGGCTCGGTGAACCGCAACAGCGGCGACGGCAGCACCCAGAGCACGCTCGCCATACCGGCGACGGTCACCAACCACAGCGTCGCGTTCAGGCCGATGGCGGCGCCGAGCACCCCGCCCAGCAGAGCACCAACCGGCCGGACGCCGTAGTTCACCGTTCGGTACGCGCCCATGACCCGCGACCGCATCTCGTTCGGGATCACCACGGCGAAAATCGTGCCGATCGAGATGTCGAGCAGCATCACGCCGACGCCGGAGCCGAACTCGGCAAGGAACAGGCAACCCAGCTCGACCCACTTCGGGCCGCCGGCGAGCGGGACGAGCAGGAACGGCGCGGTGAAGAGCAGGTAGCTCAGCGCCGACGCTCGTCCCAAGCCGATGCGGCGGGTGATCCGCTTGGTGACGATCGCGCCGGCCACGCCGCCGAGGGCACCAGCCGAGAGAACGAAGCCCAGGATGCTCGGCTGCACGTGCAGCGACCGGGTCGCGTACAGGATGAAGATCGCGCTGAAGGCGAAGTTGCACAGATTCACCGTCGCGGTGGCGCACAACGATGCGCGGATCAGCGGAGTGCGCCGGATCCACCGGGCGCCGGCGATCAGGTTCGCTTCCGCCGCCGGCGCCGGCGGCGGCTCGGTGGGGTTGATGCGCGCCAGTGCGAACGCCGACGCCAGGAAGCTCAGCGCGTCCAGAACGAGCGCTCCCGGCGCCGTGATCACGGCAACGAGCAGTCCGGCCAATCCCTGGCCCCCGACGAACGACATGGCCCGGCTGCCGTTGAGCAACGACTGGCCGTCGACGAACTGCTCCGGCTTAACCGTCGAGACGAACAGGGTGCTGTATGCGACGGAGAAGAGCACGTCGAACGTGCCGACAGCGAAGGCGACGGCATAGAGCTGGGCAAGGCTGAGTACGCCGCACAGGTAGCTGACCGGGATGGATGCCATCAGCCCGGCGCGCGCGATGTCGGCCAGCAGCATCGTCCGCCGCCGGTGTCCCCGCCGATCGTCGCGAGCGCCGGCAGCCAGCGAGAACAGCAGGCTGGGCAGGATGCCAGCCGCGGTGAGCAGGCCCATGTGCAGGGCGTCGGCATGTAAGAGCAGCACGGCGGTGATCGGCACGGCGAAGAGCGAGATCTGGTCGCCGACCATCGAGATCGTCTGGCCGGTCCAGAACGTGCGGAACGTGCGGTCCCGCAGCAACGGGGCGATCACGGCCGACCCGCCGGCATGGCAATGTTGAGATAGGTGACCAGCCGGGCGCCCTCAGGGCGCGCCGCGCGATCGGCAGTTCGGTGCGAGTAGCCGCGCAATAACCCGTCGATCTGCTCGGCCAGTTCGCTCAGCTCGTCCGAGGTGAGGTAGAGCATGTAGTCGCTGAACGGCGCGGCACGCTGCCACGCCTCGGGCTCGGCCGGCTCCCGGCGGATCCAGTCGAGCACGAGTTCGTGGTAGCGCCACGCGACGGCCGAGTAGACGGCCGTCGACGCCTGGGCCATTGCCGGCGTGTCCACGAAGTCCGGCAGGTTCGTGAACTGCGCAGTAGCGCGCCACGGCTTCTGCCGCCCGGTGCCGCCGGGCGCCGGCTCGACCAGCCCGTACTTGGCCAGCTGACGCAGGTGGAACGAGGTGCTGCCCGTGCTCTCGTCCAACAGCTCGGCGGCACGCGTGGCGGTGAGCGGGCCCTCGCGGCGCAGCAGCCCGACGAGCTTCATCCGCAGGGGATGGGCGTAGGCGCGCAGCGCCCGCGGGTCGTTGAGGCTGATCGTGCTTTGCTCGCCCATGGTGCAAAGCTAGCGTTGCAAAGCTAACTTTGCAACGGCTTATTTGCAGCGTGTTCGCTGCAAAGCACCGTTGGGGCTGCGGCAAGCCGAGCGTCGCGCGTCTCAGGCGTCGGTGCGGGCGAGCGCGGCGAGGATCTCCTCGGTGACCTCCTCCTCGCTGCGGTCGGCGTTCACGACCTGCAGCAGACTGCGCTCGCGGTAATAGTCGATCAGCGGACGGGTGGCCTCGTCGAACACCGCCAGCCGGTTTCGCACCACCTCGGGCGTGTCGTCGCTGCGCCCTTCGGCCTCGGCGCGGCTCAGGATCCGAGCGATCAACTCCTCGCGAGAGGCGTCGAGGTAGATGACGGCATCGGCGCGGGCGCTGTCGTGCTCTGCGAGGCGGCGGGCCTCCTGCGCCTGCGCGACCGAGCGGGGAAAGCCGTCGAGCAAGTAGCCGCGGTCCTCAGCCGCCCGGGTGACGGCCGGCATGATCATGCCGATGATCAGCTCGTCCGGCACCAGCTCGCCTCGATCGAGGTAGCCGCTGACCTCGCGGCCGAGGGGCGTACCGGCGTCCACCTCGGCTCGCAACAGATCACCCGCGGCTATGTGCTCCAGGCCGAGTCGGTGCGACAGCCGCTCGCCCTGCGTTCCCTTGCCCGATCCGGGGGGCCCGATCAGCAGCACGTTCACCCGGACACCCTGTCATCCCTCGAACTGAAACGCGAGCCGACCGCCGGCACACCGTCGGTCAGCCACCCGGGTGATCGAACAGCATCCGGACGGTGCACTCGTCATCGACCACACACGGGCGCGACACAGTACTGGCTCAGCTACCGCATAGTGACCTGGCGCACTCTGGTGACATGACGGAGAACTATCCCGGCGACGGCACGGCTCCCCGCGATGATGACGCGCGCCGGCAGGACCAGTCGCAGCAGCCTCGGGATGGCAAGCCGCAGGCGGAGGGACCCGGCGCGGCAGAGTCGCAGTCCGGCCAACCGCGGTCGGAGTACCCGCAGCCGTTCCCCGGCTGGGGGTACCCGCCTGAAGAGCAGGCACGGCAGTACCCGCCCTATGACCCGTCGCAGCAGCACCCGGCACCGGAGCAACCGCAGCAACAGCCGTACCGGACCGGCCAGCCGCAGGCGTACGGCGCGCAGCCTTACCAGCCCGACCGCCCGCAGCCGTACCCCGCAGAGCCGTACCCGGCAGAGCCGTACCAGCCCGGCGCGGGCTATGGACCGCACACTCAGCAACTGCCGCCCTACGGTGCCGCGCCGCCCTCCCAGCAGCAGCCGCCGCAGGGCGGACGGCGGCCTCGGCCGGCGCGCACCGCGCTCCTCGCCGCCGTGATCGCGGCGCTGATTGGTGGCGGCATCGGCGCGGGGACGGTCGCCGCGTTCGACCACAACCAGTCCGCAGGGGCCGCGATCAACGTCACGAACCAAAGCGCGCCGGTGTCGGCGCAGACCGACGGGACGATCACCGCGGCGGCCGCCAAGATCCAGCCCAGTGTGGTCACGATCAACGTCACCGGGTCGCAGGAGCAGGGCACCGGGTCGGGCGTGATCATCCGAAGCGACGGCTACATCCTCACCAACGACCACGTCGTCTCCGTGGCGGCCAACGGCGGCACGATCCAGGTCGTCACCAACGACGGCCGGCAGGCGAACGCGACCGTCGTCGGCGTCGACGCGTCCGACGATCTCGCCGTGATCAAGGTGAACCTGCCCAATCTCACCGCCGCCACCTTCGGCAAGTCCAGTGAGCTGGTCGTCGGGCAGACGGTCGTTGCCGTCGGCGCGCCGCTCGGTCTCTCCGACACGGTCACCTCGGGCATCGTCAGCAACACCGCGCGCCCGGTGGTGGCCGGCGACAACGACCAGGCCGTGTTCGACGCCGTGCAGACCGATGCGGCGATCAACCCCGGCAACTCGGGTGGCCCGCTCGTCGACCTGAACGGCAATGTGGTGGGCATCAACGCCGCGATCGCCACCGCCAACTCCGGCGGCCTGCAGATCCCCGGCCAACAGCAGCAGTCGGGCAGCATCGGCATCGGCTTCGCAATTCCCTCCGACGAGGCGAGCCGCATCGCGAACGAGCTGATCGCCAACGGCAAGTCGACCCATGCGATCATCGGCGTAAACGTCAACCAGGGTCAGGCGAACCAGTCCGGCACCGTGGGCGCCACGATCGCCTCCATCGAGGCCGGCAGCCCCGCCGCCAAGGCCGGGCTGAAGGCCGGAGACGTCGTCACCAAGGTCGACTCGCAGCTCATCGACGACGCGACCGGGCTGATCGCGGCCATCCGCTCCCACGCTCCCGGCCAGACGGTCACCCTCACCTACCTGCGCGGCGGTGCGAGCCACACGGCGCCGGTCACCCTCGGCACATCACCGAACTGACCAGGGCCGGCTGTCGTAGCTCTGGTGAACCCGCGATGATGGGCGGATGCCGCACTTCGTCATCGTCGGCGCCGGGTTGGCCGGCGCGAAGGCCGTGGAGGCCCTGCGCGAGCAGGGATTCGACGGCGACGTCACGCTGATCGGCGACGAGCAGCTACCGCCGTACGAGCGGCCGCCGCTGTCCAAGAGCTACCTGATGGGCTCTTCACCGTGGGACGAGGCGGTGGTGCACCCCGAGGAGTGGTACGCGCAGCACGGCATCGAACTGCGGCTGGGCACCCACGTGCAGGCGATCGAGACCGCGGCGCACAGCCTCGACACGGGTGGCGAGTCGGTGCACTACGACAAGCTGCTGCTCGCAACCGGCGCGCAACCGCGTCGGCTGCCGCTGCCCGGCGGCGACGATCCGGGGCTGCTCTACCTGCGCCGCAAGGCTGACTCGGACGCGATCCGGGCGACGTTCGGCGACGGCAAGCGGCTGGTGGTCGTCGGTGGCGGCTGGATCGGCCTGGAGGTGGCGGCCGCCGCCCGGCAGACCGGCACCGCGGTCACAGTCCTGGAGGCGGCCGAACTGCCGTTGCTCGCCGCGCTCGGCCCGGAGCTGGCCACCGTCTTCGCCCGGCTGCACCGGGAGCACGACGTGGACCTGCGCACCGGGGAGCAGGTCGCCTCGCTGAACGCGCTCGGGATCACCCTCGGCGACGGCACCACGCTCGACGCCGAGGCGGTGCTGGTCGGGGTCGGCGCCCGCCCGTCGACAGATCTTGCCGAAGCCGCCGGACTAGCCGTCGACAACGGGGTTCTCGTCGATGCCTCGCTGCGAACGTCGGATCCTGACATATTCGCGGTCGGAGACATCGCGAACGCCGCGCATCCCTTCTACGGGACGCGGATCCGCGTGGAGCACTGGGCCAATGCGCTGAACCAGCCGGCCGTCGCCGCGGCCGCGATGCGCGGGGAAGCCGCCAGCTACGACGAGCTGCCGTACTTCTACACCGACCAGTACGACCTCGGCATGGAGTACCTGGGTCACCCGGCCGGTTATCAGAACGTCGTGGTCCGCGGCGACCTCGACCAGCGCGAGTTCATCGCCTTCTGGCTGGACGGCGCGGGCCGCGTGCTGGCCGGGATGAACGTCAACATCTGGGATGTCACCGATCCGATCAAGGCGCTGATCCGGTCGCGGCAGCCCGTCGATGAGAAGCGGCTCGCCGACCCCGACGTGGCGCTGGACGCGCTGTGACGCCGACGCACGAGGTGTTCAACGTCCCGCCGCTGTGGCGCGACGCCAACCTCTTCACCAGCGACGCAGCTCTCGCCGAGCGGTTCGCCGACGAGGACGCCAAGCGGCTGACCGCGCTCGGCGAGCTGGCCGGCACCGAGCAGGCGCAGGAGTGGGCGCGGCTGGCCAACGCCTATCCACCGGTGCTGCGCACGCACGACCGGTACGGGCACCGCGTCGACGAGGTCGAGTTCCACCCGGCCTGGCACGAGCTGACGCGCGTGGCGGTAGCGAACGGTATGCACGCCGCGCCGTGGCACGCCGGGACCCATCAGGCCCGGGCCGCCCGCTTCTACGTGTGGTCGCAGGTCGAGGCCGGGCACGGCTGCCCGATCTCGATGACCTACGCGATCGTCCCGGCGCTGCGGCACAATCCGGTACTCGCCTCGCAGTACGAGCCGTTGCTCGCCTCGCCCGAGTACGACTTCGGACTGCGCGCGCCTGCTTCGAAGGCCGGCCTGCTCGCCGGCATGGCGATGACCGAGAAGCAGGGCGGCTCGGACGTACGCGCTAACACCACCCGCGCCGTCCCGTCCGGCGACCATTACCTGCTCACCGGGCACAAGTGGTTCTGCTCGGCGCCGATGTGCGACCTGTTTCTCGTGCTGGCCCAGGCACCGAGCGGCCTGTCGTGCTTCCTGGTGCCGCGCGTGCTGCCCGACGGCATGCGCAACCCGTTCTATCTGCAGCGGCTCAAGGACAAGCTCGGCAACCGGTCGAACGCGTCGAGTGAGGTCGAATTCGACGGCACCGTCGGCTGGCTGGTCGGCGACGAGGGCGCCGGCGTGCGGACGATCATCGACATGGTCACGATGACCCGGCTGGACTGTGTGATCGGCAGCGCGGCCTGTCAGCGGGCGGCGCTCGTCCAGGCGATGCATCACGTCCGCCACCGGTCGGCGTTCGGCGCGCCGCTGAACGATCAGCCGTTGATGCGCGAGGTGCTGGCCGATCTGGCCGTCGAGTCCGAGGCGGCCACCGCGCTGTTCCTGCGGCTGGCCCGCGGCGTGGATGACGGCGAGCCCGCGTTCGTCCGGCTGGCCGTGGCCGCCGCGAAGTTCTGGGTGTGCAAGCGGACGCCGGCGTTCGTGGCCGAGTCGCTGGAGTGCCTGGGCGGCAACGGGTACATCGAGGACAGCGGGCTGCCGCGGCTGTTCCGCGAGTCGCCGTTGAACGGCATCTGGGAGGGTTCGGGGAATGTCATCGCGCTGGACGTGTTGCGCGGTGCGTTGCGTGAGCCGGCCACCGTTGCGGCGGTCCTCGACGAGCTCGACGCCACGGACGGTGCCGACCCGCGGCTCGACGCCGCGGTGGCGGCGCTGCGATCGACGCTGCGGGAACTCGGCACCGACCCGGTCGCCGACCAGCGCAGTGCCCGGGACCTCGCCGCACGGCTCGCCCGCGCGCTCGCCGCGTCGCTGCTGGTGCGCGACGCACCGCAGCCGGTGGCCGAGCGCTACCTCGCCTCGCTCGCGACGCCACCCGCCGTCTTCGGCTCCGCCGCCGGACCGAGCACCGACGCCGTTCTCAGACGCGCCGGCCTCGGGTAAATAGACGTTCGGGGACGTGTCAGCCGGCGGCGGCCTGATCCGTGCCTGCCGCCTTCTGCCGGGCCCGGCGCTGGCGGGCGGCCTCGATCCGCTCCGACCGCTTACGGTCCTTCTTCGGCTCGGACTCGGCGTCCTCGTCGGACTTGCGGATGGTGACCTTGCCCGACTCGAGGTCGATCCGCCGTCCGCCGGACGAGTCGCCGATCTGCTCGCGGGTGGTCTGCAGCCGCCGCTTCTCCTCGTCCATGTGCCGCTTGGACGGGTTGAACAGCGTGTCGATGCCCCACTGTGTCACGGCGCCGCCTGCCTTTCCGTCACGTCGAGGGTACGTCCGCGCGCGTGGCGGCGACCAGCCCGGCGCACGTAGCCTCGACGTATGCTCTTCTCGCGCGCGAAGACCGGGATGGTCGCCCCCGAGCGGGCGCTGCACGGTCGCGACCAGTCCGAGTTCCCGGTGCCGACGACGCACTTCGTCAACGGCCGGCCCATCCGCCCGCCGTTCCCCGAAGGGCTGCAGACGGTGGTGTTCGGTCTCGGCTGCTTCTGGGGTGCCGAGGAGATCTACTGGCAGCTCCCGGGAGTCTGGACTACCGCGGTCGGCTACTCCGGCGGCTACACGCCGCACCCGACCTACGAGGAGGTCTGCACCGGGCTCACCGGCCACACCGAGAGCGTGCTGGTCGTCTACGACCCGGCGGTGGTGCCGTTCGAGGATCTGGTCGCGACCTTCTTCGAGGTGCACGACCCGACGCAGGGCATGCGGCAGGGCAACGACATCGGGAGCCAGTACCGCTCGGCGATCTACTACACCACCGACGAACAGCGCGCCGTCGCCGAGCAGGCACGTGACACATACGCCAAACGGCTGGCCGAACTCGGCTACGGCGAGGTGACCACGGAGATCGCGCCGGACGCCGACTTCTTCTATGCCGAGGGTTACCACCAGCAATACCTGGCGAAGAACCCGAACGGCTACCGCTGCCACGCCAGCGCCGGCGTCCCGTTCCCGCGTTCCACGCCCGCTTAGTTCGCGTGGCTGAATGAGCTCGGCGAGCGCGATCCCGCCCAAGTGCACATCTTGCGCTGATCCTCGGCTCAGCGGTCGGCGAGCAGGGCGTCGAGTTTCTCGTAGCCCTCGACCACGCCGTGCTCCATACCGCTCGCGATGATGGCGTCCCGGGCCTGCATCGAGTCCACGACCGAGAGCACTTCAGTGCGGGTGCGCCCGTCGCCCAGATCGGTCAGCGTCAACGTTTCCAGCGAGACGCCGTCGGGGAAGCCCTCGAAGGTGACGGTCTGCACCAGGCGGCTTTCCGGACGCAATTCGTGGAACGATCCGTAGAACGAGGCGATCTGTTCGTCCCCGCGCCAGGCGGAGTACCGGTAGCTGCCGCCGGTGCGCGCATTCCACGACTCGATGCGCATGGTGAGATCCTTCGGAGCTAGCCAGCGGACGGCGAGGTCGGGGTCAGTCCAGGCCCGGTAGACCCGATCACGCGGGGCGTGAAACTCCCGGACGATGCGGATGGTCGGCAGATTGGGGTCGGCCTCCACCCTGGTCTGGTTGGTCGTGCGCTCGTTCATGATGCGGCCCCTTCTTGCTCGTCCATCTCGGCCAGCAGGGAGTCCCGGCGGGCGAAGTGTTCCTCGGCCTGCCGGCGATACCGCTTGATCCACTTGGACATCAAGTCGAACACCGTGGGTTCGAGGTGGCACGGCCGTCGCTGCGCCTCCCGGCGACGGCTCACCAGGCCGGCGTCCTCGAGCACCTTGAGGTGCTTGGAAACCGCCTGCACCGACACGTCGTACGGTTCGGCGAGTTCGCCGACGGTCGCGTCGCCGGACGCGAGCCGGGCGACGATGTCGCGCCGAATCGGGTCGGCGACAGCCGCGAACACCCGCGACAACCGGTCGTCGGACATCCTGCCGCCTCCACGTTCTCAACCTTCTGGTTGACAACGCTAGCGCGTCCCCACGCCGGTTGTCAACCAGTTGGTTGAAAACCCTGGATCAGCATCCCGGCTGGGCGGCGGCCTTGACGAATGCGGCGGTCTGGTAGAGGAACTGGTAAGCCCACGTCCCCAGCGAGACGCCGCGACGCGCCGCGACCATCTGCACGCCGCCGAGACATCGATCGAAGATCATCCGTGCTCGGGAGATGTGGTAGATCGAGGTCACGACGACGACGTTCGTCCAGCCGTGCTGCTGGGCGAGCCGACGGGCCTGCTCTGCTTCACCGCGGGTTGTCGCCGGATCCGGCTGGAAGCAGGTGACGGTGACGCCCGCCGGAGGGTGCTGGCAGACGACCCGCGCCTGCCACTGCTTGGGGGAGTTCAGCGATATCACGAGGTTCTTGGCGACCTGCTGGTCGACCAGGCTCAGCGCGGTTTGCAGCCGGCCGTTGGCGGTCGGTGGACCGAGCACCATGATCGCGTCCGCTCGGGTCGGGTGGTCGACGCTGGGCCGGGCCACCACCACATAGCACGCCACCAGCCAGGCGACGACGAGCACGGCGAGGCAGGCGAGCGTGATCCGCCCACCGCGTCGCACCCGAAGCGCCCCCCGCATCCCTTGCAGCCTACTGGGCGGCTCCAACCGCCCGCCGGACGTAGGCTGGCCGACGTGCCCGAGCTCCCGGAGGTGGAGGCGCTCGCTGCGTTCCTACGCGATCGCGCGGTTGGGCGCGCGGTCGTTCGCGCGGACGTCGCTGCGTTCAGCGCGGTGAAGACCTTCGATCCGCCGCTGACCGCGCTGCACGGTGCGACGGTGTCCGACGCCGGCCGGCACGGGAAGTTCCTCGACCTCAGCGTCGACGGCTTACACCTGGTGATACACCTGGCCCGCGGCGGCTGGCTGCAGTGGCGCGAGCCCCTGTCGGCGGCGCCGCCCAAACCGGGTCGCGGGCCGCTGGCGTTCCGGCTGCATCTCGCGCCGGAGTTCCCCGGTGGCCCGACCGCCGGCTTCGACCTCACCGAGGCCGGCACCCAGAAGCGGCTGGCCGTCTATCTGGTGCGCGATCCGCTGGCGGTCCCCGGCATCGCCCGGCTGGGCCCGGACGCGCTGGGCGTCGACGCCGCCCGGCTCGGTGAGCTGCTGGGTGGCCAGCGGGCGCAGCTCAAGGGCGCGCTTACCGACCAGAGCGTCCTCGCCGGGATCGGCAACGCCTACTCCGACGAGATCCTGCACACCGCGCAGCTCTCGCCGTTCAAGATCGCCGTCAAGCTGACCGACGATGAGGTGGGCCGGCTGCACGACGCCATGCACACCGTGCTCACCGATGCCGTCGAACGCTCCGTCGGGCAGAAGGCGGCGACGCTCAAGGGCGAGAAGCGCAGCGGCCTGCGCGTGCATGCCCGCACCGGGCTGCCCTGCCCGGTGTGCGGCGACACGGTGCGTGAGGTCTCCTTCGCCGACAAGTCGTTCCAGTACTGCCCGACCTGCCAGACGGAGGGGCGCGAACTCGCCGACCGCCGCCTCTCCCGGCTGCTCAAGTAGAGCAAGCGGAACGCGGCCGGCAGACTGGGTACGTGATGCAGATCCCGACCGTGACCGTCGACCAGCTTCCACCGGACGCGCTGCTCCTCGACGTCCGCGAGGACGACGAGTGGCTGGCCGGGCACGTCGACGGCGCCGTGCACGTCCCGATGACCGAGCTGCCGAATCGGCTCGCAGACGATCCGGCGACCGTGCCCGCCGACCGTCCGGTGTTCGTCGTCTGCAAGGTCGGCGGGCGTTCGGCACGGGTCACCGCCTGGCTGAACGTCGACGGCGGGATGTTGGCCTGGGCCGGCGCTGGGCGGCCCATGGTGAGCGACTCCGGGCAGCCTCCCGAGGTGATCTAGCCGTCGCCGACTGGACGGTCGGAGCGGTGTGCCGGACGGGATTCGTGGGGACGATGAACGTGTGACACGCCGAGCCTGGCGTGCCGCGCGGAAACCGAGCGTGGCACCGGCCAGGCCGCTGGTGGTAGCGCATCGCGGTGCGTCGCACGCGGTCGCCGAGCACACCCTCTCCGCTTATGTCGCCGCCATCGAATCCGGCGCGGACGCGCTCGAATGTGACGTGCGGTTGACCCGCGACGAGCACCTGGTCTGCGTCCACGACCGGACCGTCGACCGCACCTCGGACGGCCGGGGCGTGGTGAGCGAACTCGACCTGGCCGGGCTGGAGGCGCTGGACTTCTCGTCCTGGCACGACTGGGCCGACGCCACCGACCGGCTGCGCCGCGACGAGCCGTACCTGGCCGGAGTTGCCCCGGATCGTGACCACCGCGGCGACGTGCTGACCCTCGACACGCTGCTCGGCCTGGTCCGCGACACCCCGCGGCCGGTTCGTCTGCTCGTCGAGACCAAGCACCCCACCCGCTACAGCGGCCTGGTCGAAAAGGAGCTGGTCGGGCTGCTGAACCGGTTCGGTATGGCCGACGATTCCGGTGCGGCCACGGTCATGAGCTTCTCGCCGATCGCGCTGCGCCGGGTGCGGCTGCTCGCGCCGAAGATCCCAACCGTGCTGCTGATGGATCGGCTGCTGCCGGTGCGCCGCGCCGGCGCGCTGCCGAGCGGCGTGCACATCGCGGGGCCCGGGCTCTCCGCCGTCCAGGCGGATCCCGATGTCGTGCGTCGCATCCGCGGCCGGGGCCATCAGGTCTACGTGTGGACGGTGGACGAGCCGGACGACGTGGACTTCGTCCTCGACCTGGGCGTAGACGCGTTGATCACCAACCGGCCGGCCCAGGTGCTGCACCGCCTCGGGCCGCCCTGAGCAGCGGCGCTAGGAGGGCAGGCCGCGCATCACCCGCAGCGCCACCGACAGCGTGGCCAGGTCGACCGTCTCGCGGCCGAGCGCCTCCTGCAGCGTGGCCCGCGTTCGGCCGACCCGCTCGGCGTTGGCCTGCTGCCACTTGGCCATTCGCTCTTGCGCCGGGCTGCCGTCGTCGGTCGTGCGCAGCACCGCCGAGGTGATCGCCGAGAGCGCCGCGTAGACGTCGTGGCGCAGCGCGGCGCGGGCCAGCGCCGACCAGCGGTCGTCACGCGGCAGCCGGGTGATCCGGGTGAGCATCTCGTCGACGCTGAACCGCTCGGACAGGGCGAAGTGCAGCTCGGCGACCTCGTCGGCGGGGCGGCCGCTGGCGGCGGCGATCTCGACGACGTCCAGCAACAGGAATGCATTGAGCATCTCCGCGATCCGCCCGGCCAACTCGCGTGGCAGGCCCAGGCCGACGAACCGGTCGGCCTCCGCGTGCAGGTTCTCCCGCTCCATGCCGCACAGCAGCTCGGGAACGCGCGGACTGAGCGAACGCACCACCGGCGCGAACCGCTCGATCTCTGCTTCCACGGTAGTGATCGGGAAGCGGATGTCGATCAGCCAGCGGGTGGCTCGGTCGATCAGCCGGCGGATCTCGGCGTACGCGGCATGCTGCGCGTCGACGGGCACCTTGTTGTCCAGCGCCTCAAGATCGGCCCACAGCCGCGCCAGGTCGAAGACCTCCCGCACGGTGGCGTAGGCGCGCACGACCTGGCCCACGTCCGCGCCGGTCTCCTCGGTGGCGCGGAAAACGTAGGTCGCGCCGGCCCGGTTGACCATGTCGTTGACGACAACGGTGGTGATGATCTCGCGACGCAACGGATGGGTGGCGAGCTGGTGAGCGAAGCGCTGCCTGATCAGCGGCGGGAAATAGCTCTCCAGCGCTTGCTGGAACCACGGGCCGTCGGGGACCGTCGAGTCGTTGACCTGCTCGCTGAGCGTGATCTTGGAGTAGGCCGCGAGGACCGCGGACTCCGGCGAGCAGAGCCCCTCGCCGGCCGCCTCGCGCCGCGCCAGCTCGCGCGGCGACGGCAGCGCCTCGAGGTCGCGGTCGAGCTCGCCCGCGCCCTCCAGCGCCTTGATGTAGCGGTCGTGGACGCTGATCATCGCCGGGCCGAGGCGGCGGCCCATGGCCAGCAGCACGTTCTGCTCGTAGTTGTCGCGCAGCACATGCTTCTCGACTTCGTCGATGACCGCGGCGAGCAGCTCGTTACGAGCGTCGCAGTCCACCTCGCCGGCGGCGACCGCCCGGTCGAGCAGGATCTTCAGGTTCACTTCGTGGTCGGACGTGTCGACGCCGGCGGAGTTGTCGATGGCGTCGGTGTTGATCCGCCCGCCTCGGTGCGCGTACTCGATGCGCCCGCGCTGGGTGAAACCGAGGTTGCCCCCCTCGCCGACGACCTTGCAGCGCAGCTCGTCGGCGTTCACCCGGACCGCGTCGTTCGCCTTGTCGCCGGCGGCGGACTGCGGCTCGGCGGACGCCTTGACGTAAGTGCCGATGCCGCCGTTCCACAGCAGGTCGACCGGGGCGAGCAGGATCGCGTGGATCAGCTCGTTGGGCGTCATCTTCTCGGTGCCCTCGGCCAGGCCGAGCGCGACGCGCACCTCCGGGCTGATCGGGACCGCCTTGAGCGTGCGCGGGTAGACCCCGCCCCCGGCCGAGATCAGCGAGGTGTCGTAGTCGGGCCAGCTCGACCGGGGCAGGTCGAACATCCGGCGCCGCTGCGCGAACGAGGTGGCCGCGTCCGGGTTTGGGTCGAGGAAGATGTGCCGGTGGTCGAACGCGGCCACCAGCCGGATGTGCTGCGAGAGCAGCATGCCGTTGCCGAACACGTCGCCGGACATGTCGCCGATGCCGACGACGGTGAAGTCCTGCGCCTGCGTGTCGTGGCCCATCTCGCGGAAGTGGTACTTCACCGACTCCCACGCACCCTTGGCGGTGATGCCCATCCGCTTGTGGTCGAAGCCGGTGGAGCCACCCGAGGCGAACGCGTCGCCGAGCCAGAAGCCCTTCTCGAGCGCGATCTCGTTGGCGATGTCACTGAACGTCGCGGTGCCCTTGTCGGCGGCGACGACGAGGTACGGATCGTCACCGTCGTAGCGGCGGGTATCCGGCGGCGATTGCACCGTGCGCACGCCGTCGGCCTTGGTGACGTAGTTGTCGGTGACGTCGAGGAGCGCGCTGATGAACATGCGGTAGCACGCGACGCCCTCGGCGAGCCAGGCGTCCCGGTCGACGTTGGGGTCAGGCAGCTGCTTGCAGACGAAGCCGCCCTTCGAGCCGGTCGGCACGATCACGGCGTTCTTGACGGTCTGCGCCTTGACCAGCCCGAGGATCTCGGTGCGGAAGTCCTCGCGCCGGTCCGACCAGCGGATGCCGCCGCGCGCGATCGGCCCGAACCGCAGGTGCACGCCCTCGACGCGCGGGGAGTACACCCAGATCTCGTAGCGTGGCCGCGGTGCGGGCAGGTCCGGGATGCGGCGCGGCTCGAGCTTGAGCGACAGCGCCCGGGGCAGCTCGTCGGACGGGTCCCGGCGGTAGGCGTTGGTCCGCAGCGTCGCCGTGATCAGCCCGAGCAGCGAGCGGATGATCCGGTCCTGGTCCAGGCTCGCGACTTCGGCGAGGTCCGCCTCGATCGCGTCGACGAGCGTGGTGCGCTGCTGGACGGGCGGGGCGCCCGCATCGTCGCCGTCGGCGGGGACGACCTGCGGAGTGCCGGCGAGCGCCGGGTCGAACCGGGACTCGAACAGCTCCACTAGCTTGCGGGCGATCGGCGCGTTGTCGATCAGCGCCTGCTCGATGTAGCCCTGGCTGAACGGAGTTCCGGCCTGGCGCAGGTACTTGGCATACGCGCGCAGCAGGTTGGCCTGCCACCAGGTCAGCTGCGCGCGCAGCACCAGCGCGTTGAAGCCGTCCTGCTCGACCTCGCCCCGCCACAGCAGCCGCAGGGCGTCGACGACGTTGCCGGTGCTCGCCTCGTCCAGCACGACGCCGGACGGCAGGCGCAGCCCGAAGTCGTAGATCCAGGCCGGCCGTGCGTCGGCTCGTTCGATCTCGTACGGGCGCTCGTCGAGCACCTCGATGCCCATCTGGGTGAAGATCGGCAGCGCCCGGGCCAGCGACAGCGGCGCACCGGTGCGGAAGACCTTCAGCCGTCGGTCGGCCGGGTCGTCAGGGGCGGGCGTGTAGACGTCGAACGCCAGCCCGTCGTCGTCGGGGAGCTCCTCCAGCCAGGAGAGGTCGCGCACCGCCACCGACGCGCTGAAGTCCTCCTTGTACGCCTCCGGGAACGCCGCGGCGTAGCGGCGCATCAGCGTCTCGGCCGCCTCCTCGCCGCTGGCCAGGGTGAGCAGGTCGGCCAGGTCGTCGCTCCACCGGCGGGTGACCCGGGCGACCTCCGACTCGACTTGCGCCCGGTCGGGCGACGGCGGTTGGGTGCCCGGCGGCAGCGCGATCAGGAACTGCATCCGGGCGAAGCCCAGCTCGACGATGCGGTCGTCGTGGTCGATCAGCTCGCCCGGCCAGTGCGCCAAGACGACGTCGCGGACCCTGCGCCGGGTCTCCGGGCCGAACCGGTCGGCGGGGAAGTAGACCAGCACGCTGGAGAAGTCGCGGTTGAGGTGAATGCGGGCGAACACGCCGACCGCACGCTGCTCGGCTCGCGCCACGACGAGCTGCGCCAGTCGCAACAGGTCGGCCGTGGGCGCCTCCAGTAGCTCGTCGCGTGGCAGCGTGCGCAGCGCGGCGAGCAGTTGCCGGCCGGTGTGGCTGTTCGCGCGCACGCCGGCGCGGAGCATGATCTCGGCGATCCGCTTGCGCACCACCGGCACGCGAGCCACCACGCCGTCCTCGAAGCTGGTGATCAGCCCGAGGAAGACGTGGACGGTCTGTGCCCCGGCGCCCTTCGCCGAGGTGACGACCGTCACGCAGTCGTAGCGGGCCGAGCGGCGCACAGTCGACACCAGCGGCGACTTGAAGATCACGAGCGGGACGCCGCTGCGGAACGCCGGCAGCAGCTCCATCGGCGAGATCGTGGCCTCGCCGCGGAGCACGCCGCGCACGTCGCTGGGCTTCGCGACGCCGCCGGGGCTGGCCAGCTCGTTCGCCGAGTAGGCGGCGTGGCCCAAGATCATGTAGTTGCCGTCGGCGAGCCAGCGCAGCAGCGCGCCCGCCTCGGCGCTGGTGTCGCGGTCGAACTCACCGGGATGCTCGACCAGCTGGTCGGCCAGTTTCCGGATGAGCTGATACATCGCCGGCGCGTCCGACACCGCGTGGTGCACGTCGGCCACCACCCGCTCGATACCGGCCCGCACCGCCTCGACGTCCGCTGGTGGGATGGCCGCGGTCTCGATATGCATCCACGACTCGGTGCAGGCCTCTGGCGGAATCTCGACGTTGTCGTCGAGGTCGTATACCTTCACCAGCCGACCGGCATCGTCGCGGGCGACCACCAGCTGCGGGTGCAAGAGCCGCTCGACCGGATGCCCGCTGCGCTCGAGCTCGGCGCGCACCGAGTCGACCAGGTACGGCGCGTCCGGGGTCAGCAGGTCGATCTCCGCCGTGTCGCCGTCCTGGTCGTCGAGCCGGATCAGCGTCGACATGTCCGGACGGACCGCACCGAACTGCAGGTGGCTGCGGGCCAGCTCGGTCAGCGCGCTCGACGATCGGCCCGGCAGCTGGCTGCCCGCATGGGCAAGGTAGCGGTGCAGGAAGACGTCGACGTCGATGTCGGGGATGCCAGGTTCGGCGGGCGCGTCCGGCGTCCGGATGTCGCTCATGACAGCGGTCACCTCGTTGTGACGATTGGGAGCAACTCCCATCCTGGCACTAGCGCCGGGCGGCGGCGGTCACAGCCCGTCGACGGGACGCGCCTCGCCGATCACCCAACCCCGGCCGAGCCGCTCGACCGTGGTCCGCCAGCCGAGCTCGGCGAGGCGGCGGCGCAGCGGCTGCGGATCCAGGTACGCCTTCACGACGCGGTGTCGCGAGCCGTCGCTGAGCGTGCGCTGCGCAATCTCCTCGCCCAACCACACCTCGCCGCGGCTGGCGGTCACGTGCTGGGCGACGAACACCGCCCGGCCGTCGGGCGCCAGCGCGTCGGCGACCGTCCGCCAGAAGTCGGCGTACCGGTCGCTCGGCACATGCGAGAGCCAGAAGCCGAAAAAGACCGTGTCGAACCGGCGCGGCGGTGCCCAGCTGAGAACGTCGGCACGGACGAATTCGACGCCGGGCGCGTTCGCGCGGGCGATCTCCAGCATCTCCGGCGCGGCGTCGATCGCGGTGTACCGCGCCGCGCGGGGCGCGAGCCGGCGGGTCCAGACGCCGGTTCCGCACGCGATCTCCAAGACGTCACCCCCCGCTGGAACCCAGCGAACCGCGAGGTCGATGAGTCCGGATGCTTCCGGGTTGCCGTACAGCGGCTGCTCGTACTCCGGCGCCCGGGCGCGGTAGTAGGCGATCTGCTCGGCCAGCAGTCCCTTGTCCGTCATGGCTGCATCCTGCACCGGGCGCGCGAGGATGGTGCGGTGAAGCTGAAGCTCGACCTGCACGACATCTACAACCATGGGGACGAGATCGACCGGGCGCTGCGGGCGATCATCGATGAGGCGGTGGCGAAGAAGGCGCCGCTGGTCGAGATCATCCCGGGCAAGGGCTCGGGACAGCTGAAGAAGCGTGTGCTCCGCTTCCTCGACCGCAAGGACATCAAGGCGCTCTACCACCGGGTGGAGAAGGACTCCGACAACTTCGGCCGGGTTTTCGTCCACTTCCGCTGGAAGTGAGGCGCCGAGTCGCGACTTCGCCTGGGAGGTCAGCCCCTGCCGTCCGCCCCCAGCTGGCGCACCATCTGCTCGAGCACTGGGAGGATGCGCGGGTCGGTGACCCGGTAGAGCTGGTGTCTGCCCTCCCGGTGCGCGCTGACCACACCGGCGGCGCGGAGCTTGGCGAGCTGCTGGCTGGCCGCTGGCACGCTCGCCCCGGACAGCTCGGCCAGCGTGCTCACGTCGAGCTCGTCGGAGCCGAGCAGCCAGACCAGATGCAGCCGTCCCGGTACGGAGAGCAGGTCGAACGTGGCGGCGGCCGCCTCGAGCTGCGCCGGGGAGAGCTGTCTGGGCATGATGTGCCCACTGTGCGCACTTTTAGTTCGTTTGCGCAAGGGACGGACTGGCTGGTCAGCCCCGCTTCGCCTTCGCGGCGGCCTTCACCTGCTGCTTGTATGTGCGCACCTTGGCCAGCGACTCGTCGTCGACGACGTCCGCGACGGAGCGGAACACGCCGTTCTCGCCGTAGCTGCCCGCGGCCGCCTGCCATCCCGGCGGGCGCACGTCGAGCTGTTTGCCGATCAGCGCCGTGAAGATCTTCGCCTTCTGCTCGCCGAATCCGGGCAGTGCGCCGAGCCGCCGCACCAGGTCCGCACCGTCCGAGGCCTCTGTCCACACCGCGGCGGCGTCCCCGTCGTAGCGATCGACGATCGCGCGCGCCAGGTCCTGCACCCGCTTCGCCATCGCCGCCGGGAACCGGTGCAGCGCCGGCGGCTCGGCGAAGATCGCCTCGAACTCCTCCGCGTCGTACGCCGCGATCTCTCGGGCGTCCAGTCGTTCGCCGGCCTCCATCCGCTCGCGAAGCACATGCGGCGACGTGAACGCCTTCTCCATCGGGATCTGCTGGTCGAGCAGCATGCCGATCAACAGGGCGAGCGGGTCGTCGTGGAGCAGGTCGTTCGCCTCTGGGCTGGTGGCGAGGTGCATACGTCTGAGCGTAGGACCGGAGAATGCGGCCGATCAGCCTTCGCGCATGGGGACGCGGACGCCGCGCTCGGTGGCCACCTCCGCGGCCCGGTCGTAGCCGGCGTCGACGTGCCGGATGACGCCCATCCCCGGGTCGTTGGTGAGCACGCGCTCGAGCTTCTGCGCCGCCAGGTCGGTCCCGTCCGCGACGGTGACCTGCCCGGCGTGGATGGAGCGACCCATCCCGACACCGCCACCGTGGTGGATCGACACCCACGACGCGCCGGACGCCACGTTCACCATGGCGTTGAGCAGCGGCCAGTCGGCGATCGCGTCCGAGCCGTCGGCCATCGCCTCGGTCTCCCGGTAGGGGCTGGCCACCGACCCGCAATCCAGGTGGTCGCGGCCGATGACGATCGGCGCGCTGATCTCACCGCGCGCCACGAGGTCGTTGAACGCCAGGCCGGCCTTGTCCCGCTCGCCGTAGCCGAGCCAGCAGATGCGCGCCGGCAGGCCCTGGTAGTGGACCCGGTCCTGCGCCATCCGGATCCAGCGGGCCAGCGACTCGTTCTGCGGGAACAGGTCGAGCACGGCCTTGTCCGTGCGGGCGATGTCCTTAGGGTCGCCCGACAGCGCCGCCCACCGGAACGGACCCTTTCCTTCGCAGAACAGCGGCCGGATGTAAGCCGGAACGAAGCCGGGGAAGTCGAACGCCCGCTCGTATCCGGCAAGCTTCGCCTCGCCACGGATCGAGTTGCCGTAGTCGAAGACCTCGGCGCCCTTGTCCTGGAAGCCGACCATCGCCTCGACGTGACGGGCCATCGACGCGCGCGCTCGGCCGGTGAACTCCTCGGGCTTGCGCGCCGCGTAGTCGCGCCACTCGTCGAACTCCACGCCGATCGGCAGGTACGACAAGGGATCGTGCGCCGAGGTCTGGTCGGTGACGATGTCGATGGGTGCGTCGTTGGCCAGCAGTTGCGCGACGATGCTCGCCGCATTGCCGAGCAGCCCGATGGACAGTGGCCGGCGCGCGTCGCGAGCCTCGGTGGCCAGCCGCAGCGCCTCCTCGACGGACGACGCCTCGACATCGAGGAAGCGATGCTCGATCCGTCGCTCGATCCGGCTGGCGTCGCATTCGATGCAGATCGCGACTCCGTCGTTCATCGTGACCGCCAGCGGCTGCGCGCCGCCCATGCCGCCCAGCCCGGCGGTGAGGGTGATCGTTCCGGCCAGCGTGCCGTCGAACTTCTTCGCGGCCACCGCGGCGAAGGTCTCGTACGTGCCCTGCAGGATGCCCTGGGTGCCGATGTAGATCCACGAGCCGGCCGTCATCTGCCCGTACATGATCAGGCCGAGCTGTTCCAGGCGGCGGAACTCCTCCCAGTTGGCCCAGTCGCCGACCAGGTTGGAGTTGGCGATCAGCACCCGGGGCGCCCACTCGTGGGTCTGCATCACGCCGACCGGCTTGCCGCTCTGCACCAGCAGCGTCTCATCCAGTTTCAGCGTGGTCAGCGTGCGGGTTATCGCGTCGAAGCTCGGCCAGTCGCGGGCGGCCTTGCCGGTGCCGCCGTAGACGACGAGGTCCTCGGGATGCTCGGCGACCTCGGGGTCGAGGTTGTTCTGGATCATCCGCAGCGGGGCCTCGGTCTGCCAGCCGCGGGCGGTGAGCGTGCCGCCCCGTGGGGCGCGGATCGTACGGGTCATCGTTTACTCCAGGGGTGCGGAGAGGGCGGAGTTGGCGGCGGCGATGGCGCCGCCGGTGCGGACGTAGTCGACGGCGGCCTCGATCTCGGGCGAGAGGAACCGGTCCGGGCCCGGGCCGTCGACGCGCTCGCGCAACGCGGCGACCACCGCGCCCGTGGCCGGCCCCGCGGCGAGCGGTGAGCGCAGGTCGAGCGCCCGGGCGGCGGTGAGTAGTTCGATGGCGAGCACGCGGGTCAGCCCGTCGAGCGAGCGGCGCAGTTTGCGGGCCGCGGACCAGCCCATCGAGACGTGGTCCTCCTGCATCGCGGACGACGGGATGGAATCCACGCTTGCCGGAACGGCGAGCCGCTTGAGTTCGGAGACCAGCGCGGCCTGCGTGTACTGCGCGATCATGTGCCCGGAGTCGACGCCCGGGTCGTCGGCGAGGAACGGCGGCAGGCCGCGGCTGCGGGCCACGTCGAGCATCCGGTCGGTGCGCCGCTCGCTCATCGACGCGACGTCGGCCGCCGCGATGGCCAGGAAGTCGAGCACGTATCCGACCGGCGCGCCGTGGAAGTTGCCGTTGGACTCGACGCGATGGTTTCCCCCGGCGACATCTGGTGAGCCGGGAGTCGAGAACAGCACGACCGGGTTGTCGATCGCCGAGGCCAGCTCGTAGCCGGCGACGGTGCGGGCGTGGGCCAGCGTGTCACGTGCCGCGCCGGCCACCTGCGGCGCGCAGCGCATGGAGTAGGCGTCCTGCACGTAGACGCAGTCCGGCCCGGCGTGCGACGCGACGATCGGCGAGCCGGCCAGCAGCGCACGCATGTTCGCGGCCGCGACGGCCTGGCCCGGCTGCGGGCGAAGCGCCTGCAGGTCCGCGGCGAACACGGCTGCCGTGCCGAGCATCGCCTCGACGCTCATCGCCGCGGTGATGTCCGCGGTGCACAGCAGCGCGTCGAGGTCGTGCGCGGCGAGCAGCAGCTGGCCGAGCATGCCGTCGGTGCCGTTGATGAGGGCCAGCCCCTCCTTCTCGGCCAGCTCGACCGGGGCGATGCCGGCGGCGTGCAGCGCCTGGGCGGCCGGGCGCAGCGCCCCGTCCGCGTCGCGGACCTCGCCTTCGCCCAGCAGCGCGAGTGCGACGTGCGCCAGCGGGGCGAGGTCACCGGAGCAGCCCAGCGAGCCGTACTCGCGCACCACGGGGGTGATGCCGGCGTCGAGCAGCGCGCAGAGCGTGCCCGCCGTCTCGGGACGGATGCCGGTGTGGCCGGTGGCCAGCGTCGACAGGCGCAGCAGCATCATCGCCCGCACCACCTCGCGCTCGACCTCCGGGCCGGAGCCGGCGGCGTGCGAGCGGATCAGCGAGCGCTGCAGCGCCGCGCGCTGCTCGGCCGGGATGTGCTTGGTGGCAAGCGCCCCGAACCCGGTCGAGATGCCGTAGTGCGGCGCCACGTCGTGTGCCAATGACTCGACGATCTTGCGAGACTCGACGATCGCATCGCGGGCGTCTTCGCTGAGCGTGACGCCGGCACCGTGCCGGGCAACGGCGACGACGTCCGACTCGGTCAGCGGCCCGCGGCCGACGGCGATGCGCTCCATGGCGTTGACTGTGCTCGCGCCTGCCCTCCCGCGCCAGAGCCCTCCCGCCATCTTCAGTGTTGATGTTGGACTTGTGGTCGAATATCAGCCACTACTCCAACATCAACGCTGGGGTGGAGGGCCGTGCGGCTGATTGAATGGCGGCCATGCGCGCGGTCGTGATCACCGAACCCGGCGGCCCGGACGTCTTGCAGGTACGCGACGTCCCCGACCCCGAGCCGAAGCCCGGCGAGGTGCTCGTCGACGTCGCCGCGACGGCGGTCAACCGCGCCGACCTGCTGCAGCGGCAAGGGAACTACAACCCGCCGCCCGGCGCGTCGCCCTACCCCGGCCTGGAGTGCTCCGGCACGATCGCCGCGCTCGGCGACGGCGTCACCGGCTGGGCGGTCGGCGACGAGGTGTGCGCGCTGCTCTCAGGCGGGGGCTACGCCGAGCGGGTCGCCGTGCCGGCCGGCCAGTTGCTGCATGTCCCGCGCGGAATGACTCTCGTCGACGCCGCGGCCGTGCCCGAGACCGCCTGCACGGTCTGGTCGATGGTCTTCGACAACGGTCGGCTGCAGCCCGGCGAGACGTTCCTCGTGCACGGCGGCACCAGCGGCATCGGCACGCTCGCCATCCAGCTCGCGCACCGGCACGGCGCGCGCGTCTTCACCACCGCCGGTAGCGCGCAGAAGCTCGACGTCGCCCGGAGCCTCGGCGCGGACGTCACGATCAACTACCGCGAGCGGGACTTCGTCGAGGCGGTCAAAGCGGAGACCGACGACGCCGGGGTGGACGTCATCCTCGACAACATGGGCGGGGCGTACCTGGCCCGCAACGTCGCGGCGCTGGCGATCAACGGTCGGCTGCTCATCCTCGGCATGCAGGGCGGCCGCAAGGGAGAGCTGGACATCGGCGCGCTCATGGCCAAGCGGGCTACGGTGTTCTCGGCGTCGCTTCGTGCACGCCCACCCGCCGACAAGGCGGCCATCGTGGCGTCGACCGAGTCCTTCGTCTGGCCGCTCGTCGAATCCGGCGACGTCGCCCCGGTCATCGACCGGACGCTCCCCTTGGACGACGCAGCCGAGGCGCACCGCGTGGTCGAGGCCAGCGAGCACATCGGCAAAGTGCTGCTACGCACCGGATAGCTTCTACCCGGTGGTCCCCGGTCGTTCTCGCGGTCCGCCCTGGGCCAGACTGGACGGATGACCGAGCACACCACGCACACCGGCGGCGGGTTCCCGATCGAGTCCGAGGAGCCGGCCGAAGCAGTGCTAGCCGAAGCTGACGGGGAGACTTCCGCGGACGATGCGGATTCGGTGACGTCCCTGGTCGAGCAGCCCGCGAAGGTCATGCGGATCGGCACGATGATCAAGCAGCTGCTCGAGGAGGTGCGTGCGGCGCCGCTCGACGAGGCGGGCCGGCAGCGGCTGCGCGAGATCCACGAGACCTCCATCCACGAGCTGGAGGACGGCCTCGCACCGGAGCTGCGCGAAGAGCTCGAACGGTTCACCCTTCCCTTCAGCGACGGCGTGCCGTCCGAGGCGGAACTGCGGGTCGCCCAGGCGCAGCTGGTGGGCTGGCTGGAGGGACTCTTCCACGGCATCCAGACCGCGCTGTTCGCCCAGCAGATGGCCGCGCGCGCCCAGCTGGAGCAGATGCGAGCCCGCGCCCTGCCGGGTCACGTCGCCGGCCCCGGTCAGGTGATCGTCGGGCCGGGCGGGCAGATCATCGCCGGGCCGCCCGGCGCCCGCCTCGGGGGCCAGCATCCGGGCGAGGAAGGTGAGCGCGGCACCGGCCAGTACCTGTAACCCAGGTCAGGGCCGAACGAGCGCGCCGTCGGATACACACACAGGTGCGGGTAGGGCCAGTCAGCCCGGCGCGGCGAGCGACTCCAGCAGGCAGGCGACGGCGTCCTCGTCGTTGCTTGCCAGCACCTCGTCGGCGGCGGCGAGCACCGCCGGATGGGCGTTGGCCACCGCGTATCCGCGTCCGACCCATTCCAGCATCGGCACGTCGTTGGGCATGTCGCCGATCGCCACCACCTCGTCCGGCCGGACGCCGAGCGACGCGGCGACTTCGGCGAGCCCGCTGGCCTTGGTGACGCCCGGCGCGGCGATCTCGAGCAGCCCGTGGCTGGACGAATGGGTCACCGTCGCCCGGCCGGCCAGCAACCGCGCTGCCTGCGCCATGAACTCGTCGGGGTCGGCGTCGCGGTCCTTGGCGAGCAGCTTCACGCCCGGCCGACGGATCAGCTCAGCCAGGTCGGCAACCCGCGGCGGCGGTAGCGGGTTGCCGTGCCGGTCGTGGTCGGGCGTGATCTCCCAGTCGTGCCGATACCCCGGCTCGTACCCGAAGTGCAGGCCGTACTCGACGGCGAAACGCACACCGGGGAAGGTGGCGCGCAGTTCCTCGGTCAACACCGCCAGCGCCTCGGGGGCCAGCGGGTGCTCGCGGAGCACGCTCTCGGACCGCAGGTCGTAGAGCACGGCGCCGTTGGCGGCGACGGCGACCCCGGTGTGCCCGGTGGCCTCGGCGATCTCGGTGAGCCAGCGTGGCGGCCGGCCGGTGACGAAGGCGACAGCGAGGCCGCGTTCGACCGCGTCGTGGATCGCCTTGCGAGTGCGGTCGCTGACCGTGCCGTCGGTGCGCACCAGGGTGCCGTCGAGGTCACTGGCGACGAGACGGATCACGAGGGCGCGGTCACGGCGTCAGCAGCTCTCGACCGCCAAGCCACGGACGCAGGGCCTTGGGCACGTACACCGACCCGTCGGGCTGCTGGTGGTGGTCCAGCAGGCAGGCGATGGTACGGGCGATCGCGCAGAGCGTGCCGTTCAGCGTGGCGACGTATTCGGTGCCTGCCGACGGGAGCTTGCGACCGTCGCGGTCGACCGCAGAGCCGCGGATGCGGGTGTTGAGCCGCCGCGCCTGGAAGGTTGTGCAGTTCGACGTCGAGGTCAGCTCGCGGTAGGTGCCCTGCGACGGGAACCACGCCTCGATGTCGTACTTGCGAGCCGCGGACGAGCCCAGCTCGCCGGCCGCCACATCGATCACCCGGTAGGCCAGCTCCAGCTTGTCGAGGAATGCCCGCTCCCAGCCGAGCAGTCGCTGGTGCTCGTCCACGGCGTCCTCGGCGCGGACGAAGGAGAACATCTCCACCTTGTCGAACCAGTGCACCCGGATGATGCCCCTGGTGTCCTTGCCGTAGGAGCCGGCCTCGCGCCGGAAACATGACGAGAACCCCGCGTACCGGCGGGGCAGGTCGTCCAGGATCTCGTTCGCGTGGTAGCCCGCCAGCGCCACCTCGGACGTGCCGACCAGGTAGAGCTCGTCGTCGGCGAGCCGGTACACGTCAGCCGCGTGCGCGCCGAGGAACCCCGTTCCGTCCATGACCTCCGGCTTCACCAGCGCCGGAGCGATCACCTGGGTGAACCCCGTGGCGGCGGCCTGCGCCATGGCCAGGTTGATCAACGCGAGCTCCAGCTGCGCGCCGACGCCGGTGAGGAAGTAGAAGCGGGCGCCGCTGACCTTCGCGCCTCGGTCGATGTCGATGGCGTGCAGCGCGGCGCCAATCTCGACGTGGTCACGCGGCTCGTCCGGCTTCGGCGGCTCGCCGACGACGTCGAGGGTGACGAAGTCCTCCTCGCCGCCGGGCGGCACGCCGTCCTCGACGATGTTCGGCACCGCCAGGTGCGCCTCGCGCAGCGCCACCTCGGCGGCCGCCTCGTCGGCCTCCGCCGCCTTCACCTCGTCGGCGAGGTGCCGGGCCCGCACCAGCAGCGGGTGCCGCTCGTCTTGCGTGGCCCGGGAGATCTCCCGGCCGAGCCGCTTCTGCTCGGCCCGTAGCGCGTCGGCACGTGAAACCGCCGCCCGGCGCGCGTCGTCGGCAGCGAGCAGCGCGTCGACGGCCGACTCGTCCGCGCCGCGGACCCGTTGCGAGGCACGCACCCGGTCGGGGTCGTCACGGACAACGCGCAGGTCGATCACCTGTTCAGGCTACTTTCGCGTCGTGCTGGAGATGTCGCGGTCTCGGTTCGAGGTCCTGGTGGACGACGCGCTGGACACCATCCCCGAGCAGCTGCTCGCGCTGCTCGACAACGTGGTCATCCAGGTCTCCGATCGCGACGCCGACGACCCGTCGTTGCTCGGCCTCTACCACGGCATCTCGCTGGCCGAGCGCGGGCACGACTACACGTTCGCCCTGCCCGACACGATCACCATCTACCGCGACGCGATCCTCGACATCTGCGCGGACGAAGACGAGGTCGCGCGCGAAGTGGCGGTCACCGTCGTCCATGAGATCGGCCATCACTTCGGCATCGAGGAGGAGCGGCTGCACGAGCTCGGCTGGGGCTGAGCCTCAGCCGGTCGCCCGCGCTAGCACTCGATAGGGTCCTGCCGACAACCTGCCGAGAGGAGATGGCGATGACCGACACCCTGGCCGCCGAGCGCGCCGACCTGCTGCAGACCTTGCGTGGGCACCGGTTCTTCCTGCGCTACACCGCGCAGAACCTCACCGACGAGCAGGCCGCGCAGCGCACGACCGTCAGCGAGCTCACGGTCGGCGGCGTCATCAAGCACGTCAGCGCCACGGAGGCGCAGTGGGCGCGGTTCATCGTCGAGGGGCCGGCCGTGGTCATGGCTACGGACGAGAGCGCGATGCAGTGGCACGCCGACACGTTCCGGCTGCTGGACGGCGAGACGCTCGCCGGCGTCCTCACCGACTACGAGCAGGTCGCCGCGCGGACCGACGAGCTGGTGCAGAGCCTGCCCGACCTCGACGCGTCGCACCCGCTGCCCGAGGCGCCGTGGTTCGAGCCGGGCGCGCGCTGGTCGGGCCGCCGGGCGCTGCTGCACATCATCGCCGAGACCGCGCAGCACGCCGGTCACGCCGACATCATCCGCGAGGCACTGGACGGCCAAAAGACGATGGGATGAACCCAGCGCCGTACGCTGCTATTTCGTGACCGACCGCGTGCCGATCAAGATGCTGCACGACCGCGTCTTGGTACGCATGCCCCGCGAGGAGGGCGAGCGCCGCTCGGCGGGCGGCATCCTGATCCCGGCGACGGCTCAGGTGTCCAAGCGGCTGATCTGGGCCGAGGTGCTGGCGGTCGGCAACCACGTGCGCACCGTCGAGGTCGGTGACCGGGTGCTGTTCAGCCCGGACGACCGGCACGAGGTGGAGATCTCCGGCGACGACTACCTACTGCTGCGCGAGCGTGACCTCCACGCCGTCGCCGCCCAGCGCGTCGACTCGAACACCGGTCTGTACCTGTAGCTGTCGCGCTGCGGGCTGTCTCGAACTCGCGGAATTCAGCTGGCGCCGGTGCGGCGGACGCGGTCCAGCCAGGCGCGGGCCCCGGCGAAGTCGGGGTCGGCCCGGCCGGCGGGGACGGCGGCACCCGCCCCGTCCCGCCGTGGATAGGAGCCGAGGTAGCGGACATCGGCGCAGATCCGCCGCAGCGCCGCGACCGCGTCGCCCACCCGCTCGTCGGCGATGTGCCCCTCGCAGTCGATGGAGAAGCAGTACTGGCCGATCCGCTCCTTTGTCGGACGGGACTCGATTCGGGTGAGGTTCACCGCCCGGGCCGCGAACTCGGTGAGGATCTCCAGCAGCGCGCCGGCGTGGTCGACGCGCAGGTAGGCGACCAGGGTGGTGCGGTCGTTGCCGGTCGGCACCGGCGGCGGGCCGGGACGGGTGAGTAGCACGAACCGGGTCATCGCGCCGTGGTTGTCGGCGACATCGTGGGCCAGCGTCGTCAGCCCGTACAACTCGCCGGCGACGGGCGGGGCCACCGCGGCGTCGTAGTCCCCGGCGGCGACAGCCTGGGCTCCCGCCGCGGTCGACCCGACCAGCGCCACGTGCGCGCCGGGCAGCGTGGCCAGCAGCCAGCGGCGCACCTGCGCCTCGGCGTGCGGGTGGGTGGCCACGCTGCGCACGTCGGCCAGCGTGGTACCCCACCGGGCCAGCACGTCGAAGATCACCGGCAGGTAGGTCTCCTCGGCGATGACCAGGGGCTGGCCGCCGGCCAGCTCGTCCAGCGTCGCGGGCACGGCCCCCTCCACCGAGTTCTCCAACGGCACCAGCGCGCCGTCCGCGTCGCCCGCGCGGACCGCGTCCATGGCCACGGTGACGCTGGCCATCGGTAGCAGCGCGGCGTGCTCGGCAATGGCCAGCGTGCGCAGCGCGGCATGGGCGAACGTCCCCGCCGGACCGAGGAACGCCAACCGAGGCGCTGGACCGGTCACGGTCGCCGAGCGTATCGGGCCTGCTCCCTGCGACTTTGCCCCGCCGTGACACGCTGTCGAGGCCATCCAGCGTGTCAGCGCGGGGCAAAGTCGTGTCAGCAGCGGAGTGCCCGTGGAGTCGTTCCTCACCTCGGCCGGGATCGCATTCGGGGTGATCTTGCTGGTCGAGCTGCCGGACAAGACCCTGGTCGCGACGCTCGTCCTCGCCACGCGCTACCGGGCGCGGCCGGTGCTTGCCGGCGTCATCGTGGCGTTCGCCGTGCAGTGCGCGATCGCCGTCATCGCCGGCGGGCTGCTGCACCTGCTGCCGCGCCGGGCCGTCGAGGCGGTAGTGGCGGCGCTGTTCGCCGCAGGCGCGGTGCTGCTGATCCGCGAGTCGTTCGCCGAAGAGGGACGGGTGGAGCTGGCCGAGGCGCGGCAGCAGGCGCCGTCCCGGCAGATCGCGTTCACCGCGTTCGGCGTGATCTTCGCCGCGGAGTGGGGCGACGCCAGCCAGATCGCCACCGCCGGCCTGGCGGCCCGGCAAGGCGAGCCGCTCGCCGTCGGGCTGGGGGCGTGGCTGGCGCTGTCGCTGGTGGCCGCGGTGGCGGTGCTCGCCGGGAAGGCGATCGTGCGGCGCGTCCCGGTGAAGTGGGTGCACCGGGTGGCCGGCGTACTCTTCGCAGCGTTCGCCGTCGCCGCTGCCGTGAGTGCTGCCAGCTAGCCAATTTGCCTAGGTCTGGTGGCACATCGCCTGGCAGTATGTGCAGAGTGATCGACGCGGACTAGGACAGTTGCATCGTCGTCGCACTGGGCGCACGGTAGACGCATGACGTCCCTAGACCTCACCCCGGAAGAGCGCGAAGCTGAGCTGACCGTCGAGCGGCTCAAGCAACTGGTCGGCTTGGTCGACTATGACGCCACCACCGACCCGTTTCCGGTCACCGCCATGGACGCTGTGGTGTTCGTCGCCGGAAACGCCACCCAGAGCGCGCACTTCTACCAGCACGCATTCGGCATGGAGCTGGTCGCCTACACCGGCCCGGAGACGGGCAACCGCGACCACAAAGGTTACGTGCTGAAGTCCGGTTCGGCCCGGTTCGTGATCATCGGCGGCGTCGATCCCAGCAGCCCCTACCTCGACCACCACCGCCGACACGGCGACGGCGTGATCGATCTCGCGCTCGAGGTACCCGACGTCGACAAGTGCGTCGAGCAGGCCCGTCGCGCCGGCGCCACGATCGTCGAAGAGCCGCACGACGTCTCCGACGAGGACGGCACGGTCCGGATAGCCGCGATCGGGATCTACGGCGAGACCCGGCACACGCTGATCGACCGGTCTCGTTATCGCGGTATCTACCTGCCCGGCTACGTCGCGCGGACCTCGACCGTGCCGCGTCCGGAGAAACGGCTGTTCCAGGCCGTCGACCACTGCGTCGGCAACGTCGAGCTCGGCCGGATGGACGACTGGGTTGGCTTTTACAACAAGGTCATGGGTTTCGTGAACATGGCTGAGTTCATCGGCGACGACATCGCCACCGACTATTCGGCGCTGATGTCGAAGGTGGTCGCGAACGGCAACCACCGGGTGAAGTTCCCGCTGAACGAGCCGGCCCTCGGCAAGCGCAAGAGCCAAATCGACGAGTACCTGGAGTTCTACGCCGGCGCCGGCGTGCAGCACATCGCCCTGGCGACCAACGACATCCTCCGTACCGCCGACAAGATGCGCGCCCGCGGCGTCGAATTCCTCGACACCCCCGACTCGTACTACGACGACCCGGAGCTGCGCGCCCGGATCGGCGAGGTGCGGGTAACGATCGAGGAGCTCAAGTCGCGGCGGATCCTCGTCGACCGCGATGAGGACGGTTACCTGCTGCAGATCTTCACCAAGCCGATCGGCGACCGGCCCACCGTGTTCTACGAGCTGATCGAGCGGCACGGCTCGCTGGGTTTCGGTAAGGGCAACTTCAAGGCACTCTTCGAGGCGATCGAACGCGAGCAGGAGCGCCGCGGCAATCTGTAACGTCGCGCCGGTCCGACATTGTCGAGGTGATCACATGACGGTGCGGCTGCGTCCGGTGTTGGCGGCGCTGCCGGAGTACGTGCCGGGGCGCAGCGTGCCCGGCGCGATCAAGCTGGCCAGCAACGAGACGCCGTACCCGCCACTGCCGCACGTCCTGGACCGGATGGCCGAGGCCGCGCAGAGCGTCAACCGCTACCCGGACAGCTTCGCCACCGACCTCACCGCGGCGCTGGCGGCCCGGCACGGCGTCGCGGCCGAGCGGATCGCGGTTGGCTGCGGGTCGGTGTCGCTGTGCCAGCAGCTAATCCTGATCGCGGCGGATGCCGGTGAGGACGTGGTCTTCGGCTGGCGCTCGTTCGAGGCGTACCCGATCGTCACCGCCATCGGCGGCGCGAACGCCGTCCGGGTGCCGCTGCGCGACCACATCCACGACCTGGACGCGATGGCGGCGGCGATCACTGAGCGCACCCGGCTGGTCTTCGTCTGCAACCCGAACAATCCGACCGGCACGGTGGTGCGCCGGACCGAACTCGAACGCTTCCTCGACGCGGTGCCGTTGCACGTGCTCGTCGTGCTCGACGAGGCGTACCGCGAGTTCGTCACCGATCCGGAGGTGCCCGACGGGCTCACCCTGCTCGACGCGCACCCGAACCTGGTCGTGCTTCGCACGTTCTCCAAGGCGTACGGGCTGGCCGGGATGCGCGTCGGGTACGGGATCGCTGCAAATCCGGCGATCGCGGCGGCGCTCAAGCAGGTGCAGGTGCCGTTCGCGGTGAGTCACGTCGCGCAGCAGGCGGCATTGGCCAGCCTCGAGCCCGAGGCCGAGAAGCAGCTTCTTGAGCGCGTCGACACGCTCGTCGCCGAGCGCGAGCGGGTACGCGACAGTTTGGTCGAGGCTGGCTATCGAGTGCCGCCCACGCAGGGCAACTTCGTCTGGCTCCCGCTCGGCGAGCGCACCGTCGACTGGTCGCTCGCCTGCACCGAGCGTGGCGTGGTCGTCCGGCCGTTCGCCGGGGACGGCGCCCGGGTCACCATCGGCACGCCCGAGGAGAACGACCGCTTCCTGGACGCCGCGTTCGCCCTGCGCTGACCCCAGCGCTGCACGACCTGCACGACTGCACGACCCGCACGACTGCACAACCTCTCGGGCGCTGACCGCTGCCAACGCTGCCGCCCCAGGCCCATTTCTGCCTATCCCTGCGCATCCCTGCCCCCCAGGCCCCTACGCTCAGGCGCTGTGACGGGCGACGGCAGCACGCTGCTCACCGGCGTCGGACAGCTCGCGACACAGGACGCCGACCTGGGCGAGATCGAAGACGCCGCACTGGTCTTGGATGGCTCGATGGTCGCCTGGGTAGGCCGCGCCACCGACGCTCCGGCGGCCGACCGGCGTGTCGACCTCGGCGGGCGTGCAGTGTTGCCCGGATTCGTGGACTCGCATGCGCACCTGGTTTTCGCCGGCGACCGCTCGGCCGAGTTCGCCGCCCGGATGGCCGGCCAGCCCTACTCGGCCGGCGGCATCCAGTACACCGTCCGGGCGACGCGGGCCGCCGACGACGACGAGCTGCGCGCAACCCTGCGCCGGCTCAGCGACGAGTTGCTCCGAGCAGGCGTCACCACGTTCGAGTGCAAATCCGGCTACGGGCTCGACATCGCCACCGAAGAGCGAGCGCTGCGCCTGGCCGCGGAATTCACTCCGGAGACGACCTACCTCGGCGCCCACGTCGTCCCGCCGGACACCGCCCGCGACGAGTACGTGTCACTCGTCTGCGGCGCGATGCTCGACGCCTGCGCGCCGCATGCTCGGTGGGTCGACGCATTCTGCGAGCGCGGCGCGTTCGACGGCGACGAAACCCGCACGGTGCTCAGCGCTGGGCTCGCCCGCGGGCTCGGCGCGCGAGTGCACGCGAACCAGCTGGGCGAGGGCCCCGGCGTGCTGCTCGCGGTCGAGCTCGGCGCGGCGAGCGCCGACCACTGCACCTACCTGACCGATGCCGACGTCGACGCGCTGGCCGGCTCACCGACCGTGGCAACGCTGCTGCCGCTGGTCGAGTTCTCGACGCGCTCGCCCTACCCGGACGCCCGACGGCTGCTCGACGCGGGTGCGACGGTGGCGCTCGCCACCGACTGCAACCCCGGCTCGGCCTACTCGACGTCGATGCCGCTGGCCATCGCGCTGGCGGTCCGGGAGATGCGGATGACACCCGCGGAGGCAGTCTTCGCCGCCACGGCCGGTGGTGCGGCCGCGCTGCGCCGCGACGACATCGGCGTCGTCGCGCCGGGGAGGCGGGCCGACCTGGTGGTGCTCGACGCGCCGTCCTACGTTCACCTGGCCTACCGTCCGGGGGTGCCGCTGGTCGCCCAGGTGTGGCGCGCCGGCGAGCGGACCGTCTGACCCACCAAGCGCCCGGCGCGCGCCAGGCCGCCGTCACGGCTGCGCTCGGCCGCGGAGCAGGCAGAACTCGTTGCCTTCCGGGTCGGCCAGCACGTGCCAGCTGACGTCCGGCCCCTGGCCCACGTCGGTCGGGGCGGCGCCGAGCCCGCGCAACCGCTCCAGTTCGGAGTCCTGGTCACGGTCGGTCGGGTTGAGATCGAGGTGCAGCCGGTTCTTGGCCCGCTTCGGCCCGTCCGGGACGACGAGGAAGTCGATGCCGACCGGCCCGTCGCCGCGAATGGAGACGATGCCCTCGTCCCGCTCGGTGATCTGCCAGCCGAGGACCTGCGTCCAGAACTCGGCCAGTAGCTCAGCGTCGGTGCAGTCGATCGCGATTGCGGTGATTCGATTCGCCATGCCGCTGTCCTACCCGGCGGCACCGACAACAAGACCGACTCGATCAGCGAAAGGACCGGCCCAGCCGCCGCCGAACGATCTTTGCGAGCTCGGTGCGGACGATCTGCCGCTCGGCGACAGGGTCGTTCGCCAGCCGGGCGCGCAACGCAGCGAGCATCTGCTCGGCCGACAGGCCGGCGGGACAGACCAGGAAGACATGCCCGAAGCGGCCCTCGTAGGCGCGGTCTCCCTCACGCAACGCCTGCCGGGTGCGCTCCGGCACGGGCGCCGAACGAGGCTGCTCGCCGCGGGTCCAAGTCGCGCGGCGCCCGTCGCCGCCGGCGCACTCGGCGAGGCGCGGCTGCGCGGCCAGCGCCTCCTCGATGTCCGACCACTCCAGCCGGGCGACCACCGCGTCGGAGGCGCCGCCCAGTCCGTTCAACGTCGCGTATGGCCTGCCGTTGACCATTGCGGCGACCCACCGCCGACTCGCGCAGCACGGCACCAACTCGGCAGCGGCGTCAGCCGCACGCGCCGCGTCCAACTCGGCGACCGCGATCGGCGCTGGTTCGGCTGTGCTCACCGGCATCACCGTCCTGGGCTGACAGTAGCCGCCTGACGCCGCACGGTCACCCGCCAGTGAATGCCGCCGCGCGTAGCGAATCGACACCCGCGTCGAGCTCGGCCACCCATGCCTCGTCGACGGCCGCGCCGCAGCGGGCCAGCCAGTTGGCGACGATCCGGTGCCCGCCGTGGGTGAGCACGGATTCGGGGTGGAACTGCACCCCGTCGATCGGCAGCTCGCGGTGGCGCAGGGCCATCACCACCCCCGACGGGGTGCGGCCGTTGACGTCGATCTCGGCGGGGAGCAGTGCCGGTTCCACGGCCAGCGAGTGGTAGCGGGTGGCAGTGAACGGCGACGGCACGCCGGCCAGCACGCCCGTGCCGTCGTGAATCACCTCGCTGGTCTTGCCGTGCAGCAGCTCGGGCGCCCGGCAAACCGTCGCGCCGAACACGGCGCCGATCGCCTGGTGGCCGAGGCAGACCCCGAACAGCGGTAACGCCCGGGCCGCGCACGCCTCGACGATCGCCATGCTGTTGCCGGCATCCTCCGGGGTGCCGGGCCCCGGCGAGACGAGGACGCCGTCGGGAGCCAGCGCGTCCAGGTCGGCTGGGTGGACGGCGTCGTTGCGCCGCGCCTCCACCTTCGCGCCCAGCTGGGCGAGGTATTGCACCAGGTTGTAGACGAAGCTGTCGTAGTTGTCGACGACCAGGATGCGGGTCATTGCGTCACTGGTTCACCGTGACGTGGTCGATCGGCAGCCTTGGCTCGACCCACGGGAAGATCACGAACAGCAGCAGCGCGCAGACGGCGGCGAGCAGTAGCAGGACCTGCAGGATGCGCCCGGCCAGCGGGCCGGGCAGGTGGCGCCAGATCCACGTGTACATGGCTTAGAGCGTCCCCCCTTGTAGTTCCTTCGGTAGCTCAGCGCCGGACTTCGCCACCGCCCGCGCCAGCTTGGCATGCAGGATCATCCGCTGCGTCGCGCTGAACTTGGGCGTGCAGGTCGTCATCGTCATGATCGCCTCGCTCGCCTTGCCTCCCGGGTGGTTGGGGACGGGCAGGATCACGTTCGTGTCGCTCGGGTCGACAATCTCTCGCCCGACGATGCCGTCGGCGCCGGCCCAGGAGAGGTCGCTGGTCTGGGTGTTGCCCAGGATCCGGTAGACGTACCAGGTGGCCTTGGTCTCGACGACGACCGCGTCACCGGGACGGAGCTGGTCGAGGTTGAGGAACGGTTCCCCCTTGCCGACCCGGTGCCCGGCTACCGCGAAGTTGCCGACCTGCCCGGGCAGGGCGGTGCCGGTGTAGTGCCCGGGGCCGCGCTCGAGCGACGCCTGATCGGTTCCCTCGACGATCGTGAAGTGGTAGTCGGTGCCCAGCCGCGGGATGTAGAGATTCGCGATGCCGGTGCCGATCGGGATGGTCGACTGGGTGCTGCCGGGGAGGTTCAGCTTGTCGACCAGCGGGTCGTCGCCCTTCGCCCACTGCTGCTCGAGCTGGGTATGCACCGTGACCTGCTTCTCGTGCGCGAAGATGTTGGTCACCCAGAGCTCGTAGGCGACGAAGAGGAGAACGATCAGACCGGCCGTGATCAGCGTCTGGCCCGCGCCGCGCAGCCCGAAGCGCACCCAGTCGCCGGTCGTCGAGTTCCGCGGCGCCGGGTCGGGCGGGGTCAGCACCGCACCCGGCGTGCCGTCGCTCATTCATTCCCCCTTCGCGTCCTGAACGGACGATGACCCACCTGCCGGCCGTGGCGTGCGTCGCCGGGCTGTTGTCGTGCATCATGGTTGGTCGCCGTCCAGTGTCGCGCATGCACCTGGGTGCGCCCAGTGGGCCAGCTCCGGCGGTGCGGGGCTTACGCTGACGGCAGTCGATCGGCGGTAGGAGAGTCCGTGCCCAAGTCCAGGGTCCGCAAGAAGAGCGACCGGCCCGTCCGGGCGCAGGTGGTCGCCCCGACGGCCCGGGGGATGCAGCCGAGCCCCACCTGGTACCCGATCGTCATGGCTGTCGTGCTGCTCGTCGGGTTGGCTTGGATCGTCGTCTACTACCTGGCCGGTGACCGGGTGCCGGTGATGCAGAGCATCGGCGGGTGGAACTTCGCCGTGGGCTTCGGCGTCATGATCATCGGTTTGGCGATGGCGGTGCGTTGGCGCTGAGCGCCATGGCCGCGTCCACAGCCCTGTCCACGGCTGTGATTACAGTCCTGTAGTTCTATCCCCAGCTGGGGGCAACCCTGTGGACAACCGTGTCTGAGCCGCTCGATCGCGCGCCGGTCTGCCGGTTCGGTCCGGATCGCCGGCTCACCGCGGTCTGGGCTGCGCTCGGCGTCGTCGGCGCGCTGGCGGCCGCGTTCTCGTCCGATCCAGAGGGACGGCTCCTCGCCGCCGTCGCGGCCCTGGCGCTGGCTGCCTACGCCGTCACCGATCTGGTGTTCTGGCCTCGGCTGACCGCGTCCGCGGACGGACTGCGGATTCGCGCCCCGGCGATGCGCGCCACACTCGCCTGGTCCGAGGTGGCCGCCGTCCGGCTCGACGAGCGGGCCCGCCTGGGGCTGTCCAGCCGAACGCTGGAGATCGACGCCGGCGACCGGCTGGTGGTCTTCAGCCGCCGTGCCCTGGGCGCCGACCCGCGCGACGTGCTGGGTCTGGTGACGGCCTTCGACCCGCGCTGACCGCCACGGTTTTGGCAGGATGGGACCCTATCCGGCCTCATCCTGCCAAAAGCGGCGCTAGAGTGCGGCGGTACGCAGCACCACCACGGCGGCGAGCACAGCCAGGATGCCGCCCAGCCCGGCCAGCTGCACCCGCAGCGGCAGCATCCGCCGACGCTGCGGAAGCCCGGCGATCGCCAGCGCCGCCAGCCCCCCGACCAGAAAACCGCCCAGGTGCCCGTACCGCGAGATGCCCGGGATGCTGAACGTCAGCACCATGTTCAGCACGATGGTGCCGATCAGGGCCCGCAGGTCGAAGCCCAGCTCGCGCACCAGCAGCAGCGCGGCGGCGAACAGCCCGAAGATCGCCCCGGATGCCCCGGCGACCGCCGTGTAGTGCGCGCCCAGCAGGTAGACGGCGACCGAGCCACCGAGCGCGGAGAGCAGGTACACAGCGGCGAACCGCCAGACGCCGAGCAGCCGCTCGAGGTACGGGCCGACGAGCAGCAGCGCGAGCATGTTCATGGCGATATGCAGCAGGTTCTCGTGCAGGAACGCGCCGGTGATCAGCCGGTAGAACTGGTCGTTGGACGCCACCGCCTGCGGCAGCATCACCCACTGGCGGAACAGGCTGCTGGCGGACGGGTCGTTGATGCCGCGCACCGATGTCAGGCCGGTGGCCAGGTACACCGCGACGTTCAGCGCGACGATCGTCCAGGTAACGAGTGGGTACGCGTGCCGGTGCACTGCCCGCGCGCCGACGACGGTGCGGGGTTCGCGCTGGGTGGCCCGGCCGAGGCGCACGTCGTCCGGGCACTGGAAGCCGACCGACGCGGGACGCATGCACTCCGGACAGATCGGCCGGTCGCAGCGCACGCAGCGCACCCCGGTCTCGCGCAGCGGATGCCGGTAGCAGCGGGCCACAGGCAGCCCGGGGCCCGGCACCGGTTCGCCGGTCGGGGTGGCCGCGGGGTAGCTCTCGGGCATGAGGGACAGGTTCCCCGTCAGGCAGGCGTGCCCGCCGGCTCGATCTCGACGGAGGTGATCGTGACGTCGCTCACCGGCCGGTCGTTGCGCCCGGTCTTGGTGGCGGCGATCGCGTCGACGACCTTGCGGCTGTCGGCGTCGGCCACCTCGCCGAAGATGGTGTGCTTGCGGTTCAGGTGCGCGGTCGGCGCGACGGTGATGAAGAACTGCGACCCGTTCGTGCCCGGGCCGGCGTTCGCCATGGCGAGCAGGTACGGACGGTCGAAGCTCAGCTCGGGGTGGAACTCGTCGCCGAACTGGTAGCCCGGACCGCCGTAACCCTGACCCAGCGGGTCACCGCCCTGGATCATGAAGTTGCCGATAACCCGGTGGAAGATCGTGCCGTCGTAGAGCGGGTCGGTGGTCTTCTGCTTGGTCGCCGGATGGGTCCACTCGCGTGATCCCTGCGCGAGTTCGACGAAGTTGCGGACCGTCTTGGGCGCGTGGTTGCCGTACAGGTTGAGCCGGATGTCTCCGGCGGTGGTATGCAGCGTGGCGACCTGGGTTGCGGACACGAGGTGAGCTCCTGACGTCGGGGTTGCCTCGATCCTGCCATGCGGTCAGAACCGCAGGGCTACCGTCTCAGCGAGGTGCCGGGCGTTGTAGGACACGTCGCTCTGGTCGGTTTGTACGGTCACCAGCCGGGTGCCCTTGGCGAACGTGCACGCCCAGTCGCTGTCGCCGTCGGGCGCGTAGAACCGCGTCTGGTAGAGAACCGCGTCGACCCCGGGGACCAGGTCGTGCACCGGCTCGGTGTTCCTGCCGGCGGCACCCGTGCGCACCATCGCGTTGTACGCGTCCGTGGAGGTGCGGTAGGTCGCCGAGGTGATCTGCATGGTCATCCGCGGATAGCCCCAGTTCGGGTCGAAGAAGAACTGGCAGCCGACCGGCTTTCCCTGCTGAGAGAGCACCACCACGCGTCCGATGCGGTTTCCCTCCAGGTCGGCCGCGGTCTGCTTGTCGATGTACGGGCAGTCCGCGTCGGCGGAGCTCACCGGACCGGCGTCGATCGCGCCGGTCGGCGGCGGGGGTGGCGGCGCGACGGTGTGCCGCACCGTCTGGGTCTGGTCGATCGTCGTTGTCGAGCCGACTACCACGGTGTGCCCGCTGCATCCGGCGAGTAGCGCTAGCGCCGCCGCGGCGAGCAGTGCTGGCAGGATGCGGCGGCTCACGTCGCGCAAGGGTAGATCAGCGAGTTCAGCGCGGCCGGCCGACGGCGACCCTGGCGGCCCGGGCGGCCAGCGTGTCGTCGAGCGGTTCGAGGTCGGTGGACGCGCCGCGGCGGGCCAGCGCCCGGCGCAGCAGCTCGTCGGCAAAGCGGGCCGACTTGGCGAGGACCGGGCCGTGCAGGTAGCTGCCGAACACGTTGTCGCGGACGGCTCCCTCGGTGTGGTCGCGGCCGTTGTTGCCGCGGCCGGCGTCGGTCCGTCCCAGTGGCGCCGCTTGCGGACCCAGCGTCGTCAGGCCGCTGTGGTTCTCGTAGCCGACCAGCCGCCCTGCGTAGGACGTGTGGACATGGTTGTTGCCGATCAGGCGCTTGGCGGAGCCGTGGGTGGTCACGTCCAGCACGTCGACGCCCGGGATGCGCATCCCGTCCTGGGTGCGGAACTCGTGGCCGAGCAACTGGTAACTGCCGCAGATGGCGAGCATCACAACCCCGTCGTCGGCCATCGCCCGCAGGGTGGCGCCGCGCGAGACGAAGTCGGCACCGATCTCGCCCTGCGCGGCGTCCTGGCCGCCGCCGCCGAGCAGCACGTCAGCGTCGTGTGGCAGCGGGTCGCCGACGTTGATCGGCATGACCCGGCAGGCGATGCCGCGCCACTGCAGGCGGCGGCGGAGCACGAGCACGTTGCCGGTGTCGCCGTAGATGTTCATTTCCCGCGGGTACAGGTGCACCAGCGTGATCACCGAGCCTCCGCCGTTCGCGCGAGCGCTCACTGCGGGGTTGCGATCCGCAGCAGCGCGGCGTGCAGGGCCCACATCGCGGTGTAGGTGCTGAATACAACAACGTCCTCGCCCGGCGCCACCGCGGCAACCGCCTCCCGCACGGCGCGTTCGAGGTCGGGTTGGATGCCGGCCACGTCGATCTCGTCGTAGTGCAGCCGAAGCGCCATGTCGGCCGCCCTGGTGCCCGATGTGGTGAGCCGGGCGTCGCAACCGCCGAGCGCCGCGGTGAAGTCGACGTCCCACAGCCAGGACACGTCCCGGCCGTCCTGCCAGTCGTCGTTGATCGCGATGACGATCGCCGCCGGTGACACGCCGTCCAGGGTGTGCAGCGTCTGCCGGAAGCCGGCGGGGTTTTTCACCAGCTGCAGGACGAGCCGCCGGCCGTCGACCTCGAAGCGTTGGCCGCGGCCGAAGGCCGGCTCGACCCGCCGGAGCCCGGCCGCGATCTCGTCCGGGCCGAAGCCGAACGTCATCGCCAGGGCCGCGGCGCCGGCGGCGTTCTGCGCGTTGTGCGGTCCCTCGGCGCGGAGCACGACCTGCTCGTCCACGCCGCCGATGCGCAGGGTGAGGGTGGGCGGCGATCCGGTCGGCAGCGTGCGCAGCTCCGCGTCGGCGGGCGTGTCGGAGGTGTAGAGCGAGCCGCCGTAGAGCTCCTCGTCGTTGGGGAACCGCGGGCGCAGCTCGGCGGCCACGCCGTAGTGGCTGACCTTCGCCGTGGTGTGGTCGGCGAGCGCGGCGACGCGGGGGTCGTCGCGGTTGAGGACGAGCGCGTCGGTGGTCGCCTCGGCCAGCCGGGCGAGCAGGCGGGCGGTGGTGTCGATCTCACCGAACCGGTCGAGCTGGTCGCGCATGACATTGAGCAGCAGGGTGCGCTGCGGCGGCACGATGTCGGCGAAGCGCACCGCCCACGCCTCGTCGAGCTCGAGCACCGCGACGTCGTAGCGCAGCCGGCCGCGCCAGGTGGCGTGCTCGACGCAGGCGGTGACGGCGCCGCGGACGAAGTTGCTGCCAGTGTCGTTCGTCAGCACCAGGTAGCGCTGACCCAGCACGGTGGCCACCATCTTGGTCGTCGTGGTCTTGCCGTTCGTGCCGCTGACGACGACCACGCCCTGCGGCAGGCTCCCGAGCGCCCGTGGCAGGTAGCGGGGGAACAGCTTCTCGACGAGCAGGCCGGGCAGCGCGTTGCCGCGCCGGCCGACGGCGCGCAGCGCCAGCAGGGTGAGCTTGCCCAGCCAGGTCGCGAGCAGATCGGACGTCATGGTGCCGGCCAGGTTACCGGCGCCCGACGCAGCGATGGCGCGCCAGGCCCGTAGCCCGGCGCGCCACCACTTCTCCCGTCGTTACGGACTGACGCTGGTGAGCCAGCCCGGGTTCGGCGAGCCGATTCCGGTCACCGGATCCCAGCCCGGAGCGATCTTCAGGCTGGAGTCCTGGTTGAAGGTGCGGACGCTGTAGAGCAGACCGCCGGACGGGTTGTTGCTGTTGGCGTAGTCGACCCGCACGTTGCCCGCGTCCTTCGGCGTGCCCTTGACGTCGGTGAACGTCCCCGACCCCGCCTGCGCGTAGATCGTCGGGTTGAGCAGGCCGAGACCGTGCCCGACGTGCTGCAGCAGCAGCGCGGTCATACCGGCGAACAGCGGCGAGGCCAGGCTGGTGCCGCCGATGCGGTACTCGCCGTAGTGGACGCCCTCTGGGAAGGTCTGGGTGAGCCCGATCAGCATGCCGGTGGTCGGGTCGGCGTCCATCGCCACGTCCGGAACCGCGCGGCCCGGCGGTGCCGACGCCGGCACGACGCCGTTCTGGTACGGCGGCCGGTTGTTCAGCGACGAGAAACCGCCGCCCGCGCCGTAGAGGAAGCCCACCGGCGTCCACGACTTGCCGTCAGACGAGAGGCTGTACTTCACCGTGCCCCAGCCGGTCTGCCAGGCCAGGTTGCCGGCGGCGCCGATCGCCGTCGAGGTGCCGCCGACCGAAGTGACGAGCGGGTCGGAGGTCGGGTAGTCGGTCTGCATGATGCCGGTGTTGGCCAGCTCGTCACCGCTGTCGCCGGAGGAGAACAGGAAACTGATGCCCTCCATCGATCCCTGTAGGAACACCTGCTCGTACGCGGCGATGCTGTCGGCGCTCTCACCCTCCTCGGGCTCGCCCCAGGAGTTCGACACGATCTGCGCCTTGTGCTCGTCCACCACGCGGGCCAGGGTGTCGATCAGGTCCGTGTCGTAGCAGCTGCGCGCGGAGTAGTAGATCACGTTCGCCGCCGGCGCCATGGCGTGCATGGCCTCCAGGTCGAGCGCCTCCTCGGCGAACGAGCCGGACGGGTCGCAGGCCGGGTCGATGTTGTAGCCGTTCGGCGGCTTGGAGATGGTGAACTGGCCCTTGGCGTAGGAACCGTCGCCGTGCCGCTCGGCGTAGGTGCTGATGTCGCTGCGGATTGTCGACGACAGATACCACAGCGTGCTGGCCACGGTGACGCCGGAGCCGTCGAGGCTGCTGTTTCCCTCGTAGGCGGCGCGGAACTGCGGGCCGGTGTAGCCGCAGACCGCGTACGGCAGGGTCTTGCCATTGAATTTGGGCAGCGGCGTCTTGTAGTCGGCCTGGTACTTCGCCTGGAGCTGACCGTAGTAGATCGAGCACGGCCGGGCGTTGACGAAGGAGGCGGGCGGCGGGATCGGCGTGGTCTTGGCGACGTGCTTGGTAGTGTCCAGCCCGCCAACGGCGAGGACGGCGCCGGCCACGCTGCTCGGCACGCTGGCCGCGCCGGACGGCGCCTGCACGTTCTGCCCGTCGTGGCTGTAGTTCTGGATGCTCACGCCGAACGCCGCCTGCGCGGCGGCCACGTCGCCGGTGGCACTGATGTAGCGGCGGCTGGACTCCACGCCGGAGACGCGCAGCCCGGACGACCGCAGCCAGGCCTCGACCGCGTTGACCGTCGCGGTCGTCGGCTCGTAGGCCGCGCGGTACTGCGCTGGCGTGACGAAGTCCCGGTAGGAGGCGCTGCCGGGTGTCGCTACCGCCGCGACGGCGTTCTTCACCGCCTGCAGTCCGCCGCGCGGCGTCAGGTAGATGCGCAGGTTCACACCGGCGCGGTCGTTGGTCTTGCCGGTGTGGTGCGCGTGCCCGAGCCAGTTGGGCGCGCTGTCGGCCAGCGTTGCTCGGGTCGGCTGCGCTTGGGCGCCTTGGGCGGTGGCGACGAGGCCGGCAACGAGTGCTGCGGTGGCCGCAAGCGTCGTCACCGTTCGGGCGATCGTGCGTCGGTGCATGCAGTGCCCCCATCTGAGATGGAAAAATGTGACGGCTGCCGCCAACCGGCGACCGCACGCAGACGACACCGTATTGCCAGCGCGGCCGTTTCGGCTAGAGCCTGATGCTCACCGCGCCCAGCGCGGCGGCCGGCGCTCAAGGAACGCGCGCATACCCTCGTTCGCCTCCTCGGACGCGAAGAGTCGGCCCGACAGCCGAGCCATCTCCTCCCCCCGCTCCTTGATCGTTTGCCTGATGTGCGCCGCCGCGATCGCCTTCGACTCCGCCAGCCCCTGCGGGGAGCACTTGCGCAGCGAGTCCAGGTAGGCGCTTGTCCGCCCGTCCAGGTCGCTCGTCGCCTCGGTGAGCAGGCCGATCCGCGCCGCCTCGGACGCATCGAAGACGTCGCCGGTGAGGTAGTACCGGCTGGCTGCCCGCTCGTCCATACGCGTCCAGGTCACCAGCGAGATCATCGCCGGCGCGAGGCCAAGCCTGGCTTCGGAGAACGCAAACGTCGCCGCCGGCGCGGCGATCGCGATGTCGCTCGCGCCGACCAGCCCGATGCCGCCTGCTCTCGCACCGCCGGCCAACCGAGTGATCACCGGCTTGGGAAGTTCGACGATCGCGGCGAACACCCCCAGCATGGCTCTCGTCGCCTGTTCGGTGCCGCGCGCGGTCATCTCCGTCAGGTCGGCGCCGGCGCAGAACGTCGGCCCGGTATGGGTGAGCACCACCGCACGCGCGGCGTCGTCCTCGGCGGCGGCCGCCAGGTGATCGAGGAGCTCACCGACCAGCCGCTGGGAGAGCGCGTTGCGGTTGCGCGGCGAGTCGAGCGTGATCGTCGCGATCCCGCAGTCCACGTTGCGATGCACCAGCTCATCAGCCATGTGGGAGCTCCTCGCCCTGCTGTTATGCCCGGACGCTATCGCACCGACGCAGCCTTACGACAAGATCATGGCCCACTCACCGGTCAGCGGTGGCGGGTACGTGGACCATGATCACGGGCCTGGGGAGTGGACCCTTGCCTTTCGGGCTCACCCGACGTGAAGCGCCTGTCGGTCACATGGGGCCGCGCACGAAGGGCGTGCCGACCGCCGGGCCTCCGCATGCAACCAGTCGACACCGGCGCCGCGAAGAAGTGGAGACGAAGGGACTTGAACCCTCAACCCCCGCCTTGCAAAGGCGATCGTAGCGGCTTCGGCTATCGTTGGAAAGCAACGGATTCGCTTATCACATAAGGGTCCTCGGTGTTGGTCGCCGTTGAGCACAACTGGCAGTTTTCGGAACTGGTGTGTCCCAAGTGTGTCCCAGCGGAGATCAACTTTCCGGCGTCAGCCCGGCGGCTCAGCGCCGAGCCGGGCGAGTGCTTCGCGATAGACCGCATGACCGCCGCGCTCGCCGATCGCGACAATCTCGGCCAGAGCGTCGTCCTCGATCAGCCGGTACACGACGCGAAACCGGGCCGGTCGGACGCCGGGTCGGTCGAAGCGCAGCCGAGCCAACCCGGTCAGGTCTCCGGTGACGTTCCGAGCACCGAGGACCTTGCCGCGTTGCCGCCCATGCGCGAGGTCGTCCAGGGTTGCCATGGCGACAGCAGCGAGCTCCCGGTCGAGCCTGTCCAACTTGTCCAGGTCTGCCGCCACCTGGGGCAGGTAGCTCAACGCATGGCGCGCCGGCCTGTCCGCGCGGCGGCTCACTCGGTACGGGCGCCGCGGCGACGATCCAACTCGGCGAGCAGCTGCTCATGCGTCAGTCGCTCGTCACCAGCCGCAGCCAGCCGCTGCCCGGCTTGCTCGACGTCCAGCGCGTCCTCGATGGCGGGCGCGAGGCGCTGCCACAACGCCCACGGCACGATCACGCCCTGTGCGCGGCGATGCGAGCCGAACACCACGGGCTCAGCAGCTGCGCCCTCGTGGTCGAACTCCGCTGCAATCCGATTCAGCTTCGCTCGCGCCTCGTTGGTAGGCAGCACGTCGGTCATACCGACGACGGTACTTGAATCGGTACCGATCTACTAGGGCCTCGCCTTCGCATCGAAGCCGCACCGCGCCGCGCGGCCCCCCGGGTAGAACCGGACTCGCTGGTGAGGTCCCATATCGCGCCGGCGCCAATCGAACAGTCATCTACCCGATGCACACTCCGAACCGCACGCTCACAAGTAGCCGATGATCGTGCGTTCGACTTATCCTGTCGCGGCCAAATCCGTACCGAGGACGCAACGCGGGCCTGATCCTGCTCGCGGGCGGTGGGCGCTGGCCGGGCTGGTTAAAGGCAGTCGGTGAAGATCGGTGGCGTGATACTGTGCCGCGAGCCGGCGAGGGTGGAGTATCGATCAGCAGGCAGCGCGAGCAGCAGAACTCGTGGCTTTGTCGGGGCAGGATCCGCACGGTCAGTTCTTCCCCGGTCAGGTCGGCGCCCGGCAGTTCGCGAGTCTCCAGGTCGGTGTCGTCGGCGTCGCGCGGCCAGTGGGTCGTCCGGCCCCGCTTCCGTGTCTGCCTCGTCGGCCTCAGCGGGGCGGCGCGGCCAGTCCTACTCGGTGTTCATTGCGCCGTCGCCGTCGCCGGGGCCGCGGTTCGTCGGTTGCGGTGGTGAGCGGCACGTGGTCGAGTCCGCTGCGGGCGCGCCGCCAAGCCAGTGCGCGGTACCCAGCGAGGATGAGGGTGCCGCGGGTGGCCAGGTACCGTCCGGGCGGTGGCGGCGTCGGTCACCTGCAGGGCGGCGACGTCGACCCGGCCCGCGAGCAGCGGGGAACCGGATCCCGACGTAGTTCCGTCCGCGTTTCCAACCGCGGACTATCAGCCGCCACCGGCCTTGGCGTGATGCGCGGAGTTAGGATACGGGGGATGAACTTCACAGCGAACTCCGAGGGTTTGGCCCCTTGCGATACGTCTGACCTGGTGCTATCTCACAGGGTGGGTGCGTGCAGCTGCGGAGCGTGACTGTCGCGCGACGACTGACATTTGAACAACCGCCTCGGAGATCGAGATGATGAGGACAACGAAGGTTCACAATGGCTACGTTCTCATATCAGGGGTCGTCATCGCGTTGATCGTCGCCGGTGCCCAGGCCTCCGGGGAGGCTGCGACACCGTCAGTTGCGCGCAGCGCGTGGACACCGGGCGCCGTGGCGGCCGGCGTTCCCACAGTCGCCACTCGTGACGGGTTCGCCGACCAGTTATCGACGTGGGGCGTTGAAGCTGGAGTGGTGCACGTCGGATTGACCGCAGTAAGTACGCGTGCGGTGCGCGCATTACGAAAGCAGTACGGGCCGCAGACAGTCGTGTTTACCGAACCGAGATTCCGCACTGAACAGCGGGTGACAGTGACGCACTCGCCGATGCGGGTGGTTCGAGTGACCAGGCTTCGAGGTACGGCCGATGGTCGGAATGCAACTCCGGCCACGTCGTCGCCGACCCGCCTGCTGGATGCGACGCCGTACTTCGGCGGTGACCGAATCATTTGGTGGTACGTGAACAGCAACAATGAACTTGTGATCGTCCAGTGCACCGCGAACTTCGAGGTCGTGCTCAACAGCACTGGTGACACCGCCGCGATGACGGCAGGGCACTGCAGTCCTACGGGGACCGGCTGGTTCCAGGGCTACTACGACACGTCGAACGGCACAGTCTACGACACCGGCTCCTATGGTACCAATACCGACACCTCCTGGGGGAATGACCGCCCCGATGGGGAGATCCTGAGCGGGGCATCACTAGACCCCGCCATCTACCTCACGAACACCACCGCGGTCGGTGATTACGGCAGCGCCGCCGTGACCAAGGGCGAGGCGATCTGCTCCGACGGTTCCTTCTCGAACGAGCAGTGCGGAGGGACCGTCACCGCCGTCAACATCTGCGCCGAAATCAACGACAACGGCACCAATGTCGACGTGTGCGGCCTCGACCAAGCGACCGCTAACCACTCGCTAGTGCAGCCCGGCGACAGCGGCGGCCCAGTGATCAATACCTCTGCACCGCCGGGATACGCGCAAGGCGTTGGGATCATCAGCGCCGGCAGCTCAAACGGCGAAACCCTGTTGTTTACCGACATGGGGATCATTACGAAGCTGTTCGACTGCCAGGTCGCGGTCGCCTAGCAAATGTGCGGCCTACCTTGTGCTCGGGCGTTCGCACGCGCCGCGGCGATCGCCTGCCTCACGGGGACAACGGTTGCCGCATGCAGCACCACAGCGAATAGCGCCACCAGCCCCGAGATGCGGCGCTCATCATCCCCACCAGCCGTTCACACGGCCGGACCGCCGACCGTGCGCTCCTTTCCCGTGGGCGACCAGCAGCTAAAGACTGTGACGGTTGCCGGTCCGGGACTGTCCGCCGTGCCCTGGCGGCTGTCGGGCATTGACGAATCTCGCAGCCGCGTCTATCTCGCCGCTTCGACGAGTGACTGCATCCAGCCCACCGTGGTACTGCTGCGCGTCAACCCGAAGGATGTGACTATTACGGTGCTCGGCCCAAAACCGAAGTCGTCGACAGCATTCTGTGGATCCCCCTATACGACACTTGCCGGATACGTGCTCGTTCCGGGCGGTCTTCAAGATCGACGCATCCTCGGACAAGCAATCTCATAGTCAGCCTGACCCGGAAGGCCGCGTCATGCACCGAGGCGCAGGGTGGGCTGCATAGGCGGTGCGGTGGTGAGTATCCCGGCTCGCTCGTCGCAGATGGCCTCGGCGGTGCCGTAGTGGACGTCGGCTGGCGCGTGGAGTCCCAGCCCGGTGTTTCGATGTTCGTGGTTGTAGCCAGCCGAAGAAGGTCTGGCAGTGCAGCCGGGTGACCTGGATGGAGGCGAACCGGTCGGGGAAGTCGGGCCGGTACTTCAGCATCTTGAACTCGACCTCGTCCAGTGGTGCGGACTCGCGGCTGGCGACCATCCAGCCGACCGCGTACCGCGAGCAGATGTCCAAGATCACGTAGAGGTAGAGCCATTTCCCACTTGGCCGGGCCGCGCAGCTTGGTGATGTCCCACGACCACACCTGGTTCAGTGCCGTCGCGACGAGTTCGGGTTTCACCCTTGCCGGGTGGGCGGCTTGGCGCCCCCCGTTCACGCGTGCGGCTGGCTTGGCGCAGCAGCTGCTAGAACGGGGAGATCGAGCCGAGGTAGCGGCGCTCGTCCGGCAGGATCGCCCACACCTCGGTCGGCGAGAGGTCGACGATCTCCGGCGAGTGCAGCTCGTCGAGGATCTGTTTGCGTTCGGCCGCAGTCAGCGCGCGGGACTGCGGCCCGTCGCCGGTGCGGGAGCGGCGCCCGCCGCGCCGGTGCCGGGATCCGGTGGCGCCGGTACCAGCCCGGGTGTGCCGCGCCGACGTGGCCTCGCAGGCGGCGCGCTCGCGCGCGCTCCGCGGACTCTGCGGCCATCAACTTGCCTTCAAACGCAGTAACCGCAGTATATGCAACAAGCGAAGCTGGGGGGTGATGTCAGCGGCCGATGCTCGGACCGCGGTTCGGCTGATGCGTGGGGACGGGGCAATAGACCGGCGGTTCGATCTCCGGCCGCCGGATGGGCGCCGGCTGCAGTCCGCGACGGAGTTGGCGTTCGCGCTGCCAGATGCGCGCCGCCTGGTCCAGCAGCTCCGTGGGGTCGGGATGGGCCGCCAGGGCGGGTTCGTGCGCGATCCGGTCGAGGGCGCGCTGGGCGGTGACACGGCGTTGGTCGGCGCGCGTGATGTGCTCACGCAGCGCTGTGATGCGTTCGGGGCGGGCGTCGTAGTCGAGGAGATACGCCTGTTCGGCCAGGGGGTCGTGGTGTGCCCGGGCGGTGCGGTAGGCGGCCTCGGCGTTGTCGAGCGCGTCCTGCTGGGCGGCTCGCACGGGGTGGGCCGCCTGCGCGCGCTCGGCGGCCTGTTCGCAGATCGCGTCGGTAACCGCGTCGGCGTGCCAGCCGGTGGCCAGCGCGGCCGGGTCCGCGAGTGGTGCGGGGAGTTGGGTGAGGATGGGCTGCCAGCGCTCGGTCCAGGCGTCGAGGCGGTCTTGTGCGGCGTGCAGGTCGTGGCGGCCGCGACCGAACCGGCCGGTGCCGCCCCGCACCCGCTCGGCGGCGGCGTGCGCGGCGGGGCGGTCGGCCTGCCAGGTCGCGAGCACCCGGACCGCCTCCGCGTCGGCCAGCTCGGTGATGGCGCGCTCGGTGGCGGCCAGCCGGTGTCGGGCGGTGTCGAGGGTGGCGCGGGCGGTGTCGAGGCGGGCGCGGGCCTGGTCGAGGGCGGGTTGCAGGTCGGCGAGCCGGGCGGCGGCGGTCTCGCTTTGGGCCAGGGCGGGGCGCAGCCGGTCCAGCGCGGCCTGGGCGTCGGCGCGGGCGGTCCAGGCGGCACGCAGGTCGGCGAGCACCGTGGGCAGTGGCCGGGGCGGGGCGTAGCGGTCGGCGTCGCGCTGCGCGGTTTGGCGGCCGGCGGCGGGGCCGAGGTCGGCCCGGTCGCGGCCGAACGCGACCGCCCATTGCTCGCGCGCGTCGGCGTCGGTGGCGGCGGCGAGGTGGGCGGTGTTGGCGTGCCGGCCGCGGGTGAGCCCGACGTAGCCGCCGGCGGCGGTGGTGTGCTCGTCCAGCAGCAGGTGAGCGCGGTCGGCGGTGAGCCCTTGCGCGCCGTGCCCGGTGCTGGCGTAGGCCAGCTCCACGCTCCCGCGCACATAGTCCGCGGGCAGGACACGCTCGCCGGCCGGCCCGCGTACCCGCAGGGCGCCGTCGGGGCGGGTGGCGGTGACCGTCCAGGTGTCCCGGTTGGCCACCGCGAGGTCGCGGTCGTTGCGGCGGGTCGCGACCAGGTCGCCGGCGCCGATGCGTTCCCCGGCCCGGGTCGTCACTGCCTTGGTGTCGTCGACGAGCCCGGCGCTGACCATGGCCTCGCGGATGGCCTGGTTGGCCTCGGCGGCCCGCTCGCGGGTGGCGGCAACCACGCAGCTGCTGCGGCCGGCGCGCCGGTCGGCGAGCACCGAGGCGGCCACCGTCTTGTGCAACGTTGCGGGGTCGGGATGCACGGCGAGCTGGCCGCGTTCCTGCAACCTGGTGTAGACGGCGTCCGGGTTCTCGCCGGTGCGCATCTTCTGGGCCAGTTCGGCGTAGTCGCGGTCCGGGACGGTGAGCTCCCGCCCGGCCGGCGTGGTCGCGGCGGTGACGAACCGGTGCGCCACGTCCAGGGTGACCGGCTGGGTCCAGCGGGCGGCGTGATCCAAGACCCCGCCGCGGCCGACCGCGGGGAGCTGGTGCCGGTCGCCGACGAACGCGACCCGGGCCCGGGTTTCGTCGGCGAGGGTTAGCAGGGTGCGGGCGGTGTCCTGGTCGAGCATCCCGGCCTCGTCCACGACGAGGAGGTCCCCGGCCCGCAGCACCGCCTCCGCGGGCGGGCCGGGGTAGGTGGCGCCGGTGGCCGGGTCGGTGTCGCCGGGGTGGAGGCGGGTCCAGGTGCCGTGGGCGTCCCAGCGCCAGCCGTGCGCATACGCGAGCTTGGCGGCGGAGCTGGCGGCGGCGCCGGTCTCGCCCTCCACGACCCGGGCGGCGCGCAGCGTCGGGGTGACTATCACCATCCGGCGGTGATGGGCGGTGAGCCGGTCCCGCGCCGCGGCGAGGGTGGTGGTCTTCCCCGCCCCGGCGGCGCCCTCGATGACCACCAGCGCCCGGTCGCCGGCCAGTGCGGCCACCGCGGCGGCCTGCCCCGCATCCAGCCCCTCTGCCGCGGCGGGCGGGTCGGGGTCGGGGTCGGGTTCGGCGGCGCGGGCGGCAAGCCGGCCGACCAGATCGGCCTCCACCTCCAGCACGCGCTCGCTGGTCATCGCCCGGATGTGCGCTGGTACGCCCGGCCGGTCGAGCAGCGGCACGCACCGCGCGACGGCGCGGGCGGTGAGGTCCTCGGCCAACTCGGCCCGGGCGGCCGGGCCGGCGAGCACGTGACCGGCCGCGAGGTGGTGTTCGACCGCGCCGCGCACATCGGCCGCGTTCCACCCGGACCGGGCCGCGCCCAACTCGGCCAGCACGACCTGGACGACCCGATCCCGATCCACCGCCGCGACCGGCACGCCGACCAGCCGGGCCGGCCGGTCCGAAGCGCGACAGCCGAGGCCGGCGAGTTCGTCGAGCCACCGCGCCCGCAGGTCCGTGGCCCGGCCCGGGTCGTCACATGCCGAGCCAGCCAGCCGATGATCTGTTCGGCGGCGCGCTCCTGCGCCGCCTCGTACGCCGCCGCGACGTCCGGGTGCAGTTCGGCGGCGAGTGACCAGGACTTCGGCCCGTTCACCACCACCTCGACGAACCGCACCGCGTTCGCGTCCTGCCGCAACCGGCCCCTGGGTGCGCCGGTGACCGGGTCGAGACCGGCCACCCACGCCTCGTACCCGTCTCCGGTCAGGCCGGCGAGTTCCCGCACCGGCTGCTCGGCGCCGGCGGCGTAGCGGCGCGCGATCCCGCTCCCCTCGATCAGGTAGTAGTCGTCCGCACGGCACCCGCCCGCCTCCAGGTAATTACGCGCGCCGTCCGGCGCGCCCCGGTAGACCTTCATTCCGCCGTGCAATTTCTCAACCATTCCCAACGATAGCCAATAACGTTCAGCAATTCGCCGAATACCCTTCCGGTATTCGTAGCATACGTGCCGTGGATTTGGCAATGGGTGGGGTATTGATGGTTGTTGTTGGGGTACTGGTTGGGCTGATTGTTCGGGGTATTCGGGGCGGGTATTTGGGGGGTGAGCGATGGGGTGGGGCTGGGCTGGGCGGGGTCGGGCGGGCCGGGAGAGGGATTGGGCCTGGTTGGGCTGGAGACGGCCGATGGCGGGGCGATTGGCGCGGCTCGCTCGCGTCGACTGCCGCTGCGGCGAGCCGGCTCGTCGAAAACGCGCTGACGCACAAATTCACAGCAAGAAGGTTCGGGTCCCGACGCACGCCCGGGCACCCGAGCAGCACCTATATGCGCAACTGTCAGCAAGCTGGGCGACAATCAAACTGAGTCGATCAGGACGGAGACCGGGCATGGCGACCATCGAGAAGCGCATCCGGACTGGGCGAACGAGTTGGCGAGTCCGTTACCGCGATCCGTCAGGCGCGCAACGCAACAAGTCGTTCATCCTCAAGCGTGACGCCGAGCGGTTCGTCGTCACGGTCGAGCAGAGCAAGATCGTCGGCTCCTACGTCGATCCGGCCCTCGCACGGATCACAGTCGGCGATTGGGCGGCCCGCTGGCTTGACGGTCAGGCGCACCTCAAGGCTTCCACCCGCGAGCGGTATGCGGGCATCCTGCGCGAGCACGTCCTGCCGCGGTGGAGTGCGACGAAACTGGCCGACGTCACGCACAGCGACGTGCAGACCTGGGTCTCGTCTCTCGCTGCCACCCGCGCGCCGGCGACCGTCCGAAAGGTGCACCGCGTGCTGTCGCTGGTGCTGACGAGTGCAGTGAAGGACGGCCGGCTCGTCCGCAACCCTGCGGCCGGGGTCAATCTGCCCCGGGTCGTCGAGAGCGAGCGCCGCTACCTGACGCACGAGCAGGTGCACGCACTCGCCGCCGCAGCCGGCGCTTACCGGCTCGTCGTTCTGTTCCTCGCGTACACCGGTGTCAGGTTCGGCGAGCTCGCCGCGCTACGCGTCGATCGCCTCGACCTACTGCGCAGACGCGCCGTGATTGCCGAGGCCGTCACCGAGGTCAACGGCACGCTCGTGTGGGGCACGCCCAAGGGCCACGAACGCCGTTCGGTGCCCATCCCGCGCTTCCTGGTCGATGAACTGGCCGAGCACGTCAACGGCAGCTCCGCGGACGATCTCGTGTTCGTCGGTGGCAAGGGCGCGGTCCTACGGGTCCGCACCTTCCGCCGCGCTGCTTTCGATGCCGCCGCGCACCTGATCGGTGTCCCCGATATGCATCCGCACGAGCTTCGCCACACAGCCGCATCGCTGACGATCGCCTCGGGAGCCGACATCAAGGTCGTGCAGCAGATGCTCGGACACAAGTCCGCCACCATGACCCTCGACCTGTACGGACACCTCTTCCCGGACCGGCTGGACGAGGTCGCAGACGCTCTCGACGCTGCGGCGCGCGCTGCTGGTGTGTCCCAAATGTGTCCCAAGCCTGCTGTCGCGGATCTTGACGCCAAGCGCCGAGCGGCTACAGGCCAATAAATCCGGGCCTTCCAGGTGGTGGAGACGAAGGGACTTGAACCCTCAACCCCCGCCTTGCAAAGGCGGTGCTCTGCCAATTGAGCTACGTCCCCTGGGGCGACAAGCGCCGCAGCCAACAGCCTACGGCCGGTCGTTGGCGGTCGCCTCGCGCCACAGGGCGGCGTCGGCGCGGTCGCTCTGCCGCTTACGCAGCACCGCCAGCACACCGGCGGCGAGCGCACCGACCACGAGCAGTTTCTTCATCAGGGACTCCTCGGCGGGGTGCGTCGAACCGGCGCGACGTGGGCCTGGGAGGACTTGAACCTCCGGCCTCATCCTTATCAGGGATGCGCTCTAACCGTCTGAGCTACAGGCCCGCACGCGAGGACCGAGATTACCGGGCGCCCGCCGCACGGCCCAACCCGGCTCAGGGTTCCCGTTCGGACAGGGTGACCTCGACGCCGCCGACCAGATCCGCGCACAGGTTGTAGACCACCGAGCCCACAGTCGACAGGGCGATGAACAAGATGATGTTCACCACGCCGACAATTGCCGCGCCGCCGAAGACAATGCCGGCGGTCACCGGATCCTGCGAGCCGGTGCCGTTGATCGTCGTCACCGCGTCGTTGATCTTGTGGATGATGCCGGCGCCTTCCAGGATGCCGAACAGCACGCCGATGGTGATCAGCCACACGAAGAACAGCGCGATGGAGAGCACGCAGGAGAACTTCAGCACCGTCCACGGGTTGACGTGGCGCACCTGCAGCCGGGCCCGGCGCGGTCCGCGCACCCGGACGTCGGCGCGGCCACGGTAGCGACCGGCGCTCACGGCCGGCGGCAGGCCGGCGGACGGCGAGCCGCTTGCCGCCGGCGCCTGAATCGCCGGCGAGGTGGTCGATGGCGCCGACGCACCGGCGTAGGACCCAGCTTCGGTGATCACCGGCTCGCTGAACCCGTCGCTGTCCGAAGGCAGCGTGTGCCGGGCGGGACGGTATTGCTCCGTCGGCTGGTGATCGTCCGTCGGCTGCTCCAGCGACGGGGTGGCGTACGGCGTCCCGGTGGAGGCGTACTGCTGCCCCCCATACGGCGTCTGCGTCATCCTTCGCTACTCCTGCTCGTCCGGCTCGTCGGCGTTGCGGGCGATCGCGACAAGGTTCACGCCCTCGGGCAGGTTCATCAACCGAACACCCATGGTTTGCCGCTGTGCCCGGCGGACCTCCGCGGCCTTGGTGCGGATGACCACGCCGTCGGACGTGATCGCGTAGACCTCGTCCTCGGGACGGACGGCGACGGCACCGACCAGTCCACCACGAGTAGACACGATACGCGCCGTGAGCACGCCCTTGCCGCCACGACCCTGTTGTGGGTACTCCGAAACCCGGGTTCGCTTGGCGTATCCACCCTCGGTGGCGACAAGGATCTCGACTGCCGGGTCACGCACCACCTCCATCGCGAGCAGCTCGTCGCGGCCGGAGAAGCGCATCCCGATTACGCCGGATGTCGCCCGCCCCATCGGGCGCAGCGTCTCGTCGTCGGCGGTGAACCGGATCGACATGGCCTTGCGGCTCACCAGCAGCAGGTCGTCATCCGCAGAGATCAGCGCCGCGCCGATCAGTTCGTCGTCTTCGCGCAGATTGATGGCAATCAACCCGCCCGACCGGTTGGAGTCGAAGTCGGTGAGCTGGGTCTTCTTCACCAGCCCGTCCTTCGTGGCGAGAACCAGGTAGGGCGCAACCTCGTAGTTACGCAGGGCGATGACCTGGGCGATCGTCTCGTCCGGTTGGAAGGCCAACAAGTTGGCGACGTGCTGCCCTCTGGCAGTGCGGTTCGCCTCGGGGAGCTCGTAGGCCTTCGTCCGGTAGACCCGTCCCTTGTTGGTGAAGAAGAGGATCCAGTCGTGCGTCGAGCTGACGAAGAAGTGCTCGACGATGTCATCGGTCTTCAGCGCCGCGCCCTGGACGCCCTTGCCGCCGCGGCGCTGCGCCCGGTACAGGTCGGTCTTGGTCCGCTTGGCATAGCCCGTGCGGGTGATGGTGACCACGACGTCTTCCTGGGCGATGAGGTCCTCGATCGACACGTCACCGTCATGCGGGATCAGCCGGGTGCGCCGCTCGTCGCCGTGCTTGCCGACGATCTCGTTCATCTCGTCGCGGATGATCTGCCGCTGCCGGCCCGGCTTGGCCAGGATGTCGGTGTAGTCCTCGATCTTGGCGGCGATCTCGTCGTGCTCGTCGATGATCCGCTGCCGTTCCAGGGCGGCGAGCCGGCGCAGTTGCAGATCGAGGATCGCGACGGCCTGCGCCTCGTCGATCTCGAGCAGCGTGATCAGGCCGGTCTTCGCCTCGTCCGCCGACGGTGAGTTGCGAATGAGCGCGATCACCGCGTCGAGCTGGTCGAGCGCCTTGAGGTACCCGCGCAGGATGTGGATGCGCTCTTCGGCCTGCCCGAGCAGGAACTGGGTGCGCCGGACGATGACCTCGACCTGGTGGTCGATGTAGTGCGTGACGAACTGGTCGAGCCGCAGCGTGCGCGGCACCCCGTCGACGATGGCAAGCATGTTGGCGCCGAACGTGGTCTGCAGCTGGGTGTGCTTGAACAGGTTGTTCAGCACCACCTTGGCCACGGCGTCACGCTTGAGCGTGACGACGATGCGCATGCCGATACGGTCGGACGACTCGTCGTTGATGTCGGCGATGCCGGAGACGCGGCCGTCGCGGGCCAGCTGGGCAATCGACTCGACCAGGTTGTCGGGGTTGACCTGGTAGGGCAGCTCGGTGACCACCAGAATTGTGCGGCCCTTGACGTCGGCGTCGATGTCGACCACGGCGCGCATCCGGATCGAGCCGCGTCCGGTGCGGTAGGCCTCCTCAATGCCGTCGCGCCCGACAATGAGCGCCCTGGTCGGGAAATCCGGGCCCGGGATGCGCCTGATGAGCTCCTCGAGGAGCTCCTCGGACGTGGCGTCGGGGTGGTCCAGCGCCCAGGTGACGCCGGCGGCGACCTCGCGCAGGTTGTGCGGCGGGATCCGGGTCGCCATCCCTACCGCGATCCCTTCCGAGCCGTTGACCAGCAGGTTCGGGAACCGCGCCGGCAGGATCACCGGCTCCTGGGTGGTGGCCGCGTAGTTGGGGACGAAGTCGACGGTGCGCTTGTCGATGTCGGCGAGCATCGCCATGGCGAGTTGCTGCAGCCGACACTCGGTATAGCGATAGGCGGCGGCGGGGTCGTTGCCGGGCGAGCCGAAGTTCCCCTGCGGGTCGATCATCGGGTAGCGCAGCGACCACGGTTGGGCCATGCGCACCAGCGCGTCGTAGAGCGCCGTGTCGCCGTGCGGATGGTAGTTGCCCATCACGTCGCCGACGACGAGCCCGCACTTGACGTAGTTGCGGTCGGGCCGGTAGCCCGAGTCGTACATGCCGTAGAGGATCTTGCGGTGCACCGGCTTGAGCCCGTCACGCACATCGGGCAGCGCGCGCCCGACAATGACCGACATCGCGTAGTCGATATAGCTACGCTGCATCTCCGCCTGAATATCGACCGGCTCGATCCGATCGAACGACCCGGTGTCGGTGATATCAGTCATCGTTGCGCCTCTCCGGCCCTCATGTCGGACACCACCCGACCCACTCAGATGTCAAGGAACCGGACGTCTTTGGCGTTGCGGACGATGAACGAGCGGCGCGCGTCGACGTCCTCACCCATCAGCACGCTGAACAGCTCGTCGGCGGTCGCCGCGTCGTCGAGCGTGACCAGCCGCAGGATCCGCCGGGCCGGGTCCATGGTGGTCTCCCACAGCTCCTTGGCGTTCATCTCGCCCAGGCCCTTGTAGCGCTGGACGCCCTCCTCCTTCGGCAGCCGACGGCCGCCCTTGAGCCCCTCGGCGATGAGCGCGTCACGCTCGCGGTCGGAGTAGGCGTAGTCGGGCTGACCTTTTGTCCACTTGATCTTGTACAGCGGCGGTGCGGCCAGGTACACGTGCCCGGCCTCGATCAGCGGGCGCATGAACCGGAAGAGCAGGGTGAGCAGCAGGGTCGTGATGTGCTGGCCGTCGACGTCGGCGTCGGCCATCAGGACGACCTTGTGGTAGCGCAGTTTGGTGATGTCGAAGTCGTCGTGGATGCCGGTGCCGAGCGCGGTGATCAGCGACTGCACCTCGTTGTTCTTCAGCACCCGATCGATGCGAGCCTTCTCGACATTGATGATCTTGCCGCGGATGGGCAGGATCGCCTGGAAGAGCGAGTCGCGGCAGGCCTTCGCCGACCCGCCGGCGGAGTCGCCCTCGACGATGTAGAGCTCGCTCTCGCGCGGGTCGGTGGAGCGGCAGTCGGAGAGCTTGCCCGGCATGCCCATCGTGTCCAGGGCGTTCTTGCGGGCCAGCCGGCGGGCCTGCTGAGCCGCCTTGCGCGCGCGGGCCGCCTGCGACGCCTTGCTGACGATGATCTTGGCTTCGCCCGGGTTGCGCTCGAACCAGTCGGTGAGCCAGTCGTTGCAGACCCGCTGCACGAACGACTTGGCGTCCGAGTTGCCCAGCTTGGTCTTGGTCTGCCCCTCGAACTGTGGCTCGCCCAGCTTCACCGAGACGATCGCCGCCAGCCCTTCGCGGATGTCGTCGCCGGTGAGCCGGTCCTCCCTGCTGTCCTTGAAGATCTTCTTGTCGATGCCCCACCGGTTCACGACATTCGTCAGCGCCGTGCGGAAGCCCTCCTCGTGCGTGCCGCCTTCGATCGTGTTGATGGTGTTGGCGAAGGTGTACACGGACTCCGAGTAGGACTCGTTCCACTGCATGGCGACCTCGACCGACATGCGCGCGGCGCGGTCCTCGTCCTCGAAGTACACCACCGACTTGTGGATGGGCACCTTGGTGGCGTTGAGGTGCTTGACGAAGTCGGCGATCCCGCCGGCGTAGTGGTACTGCGCCTCCTTCGGCGCCTCCGGGTTGATCCGGTCGGCCACGTCGCGCTCGTCGCGCAGCACGATCGTCAGACCCTTGTTGAGGAACGCCATCTCCTGCAGGCGCCGGCTGATCGTCTCGAAATTGAACGTCGTAGTCTCGAAGATCTTCTCGTCCGGCCAGAACGTGACGGTGGTGCCGGTCTTGCGGCTGGGCGCGCCTTTGGCCAGTGGGCCGGCCGGGCGCTGGTCGACGTAGGGCTGGCTCCAGTGGTAGCCGTCGCGTTCGATCTCGACCTCCAGCCGCCGGCTCAACGCGTTCACCACCGAGACACCCACGCCGTGCAGGCCGCCGGAGACGGCGTAGGCCTTGCCGTCGAACTTCCCGCCGGCGTGCAGGACGGTGAGGATAACCTCGACCGTCGGCTTGCGCTGGGTGGGGTGCATGTCGACCGGCATGCCGCGCCCGTTGTCGGCGACCCGCACGCCGCCGTCGGCGAGTAGGGATACCTCGATCCGGTCGCAGTAGCCGGCCAGCGCCTCGTCGACCGAGTTGTCGACGACCTCCCAGACGAGGTGGTGCAGGCCGCGCTCGGCAGTGGAGCCGATGTACATGCCGGGGCGCCTGCGGACGGCCTCGAGGCCTTCCAGGACCTGGATGGAGCGACCGGTGTACTCCGACTGGCCGAGTTTGAGCGCAGGGCGGGCCACTGAGGCAACTCCTTCTCGCCGCCGGATCGACAACTGGCGGCCTGGCTGGGACACGGTCGGACACGAACGGGGGCGGCTCACTCGCCGAGTTGCCCCGCGTGTGATGCCGGCCCCATCCGTCGGTTAATTCTAGTGCATGACGGCGACAGATTCCGTGCGCCACGGCACCTGGTGGCACCGCAGCGCCCTCATCTGACCGGGGGGCGCGGGAGCCTACGCGGGACGGGGCCGGTCGAGCACAGCGACGCGTTCAGCGACGCCCCTTCAGGCATGATCTCGCGGGTAATCAGCCGTAGGTGTCTCGGGGGCCGCGCGCGCCTCGGACGATCCACGGGCCGTGCCGCCAGTTCGGCCCGGCCGGTCCGCTGATCGACAGCCGGGTCACGACATCCGGCCCGAGCTCGGCGACGAGCCGGGCCAGCAGGGTCGCCGCGAGCAGGCGCAGCTGGGTGGCCCAGGCCGTCGACTCGGCGCAGATCCGCAGTTCCCCTCCGACCAGGCTCACCGGCGTGCAGCGCGCCGCCACGTCGACCCCCACAAGTGCGGCCCAGTCGGCGAAGATCCGGGCCTCGGTGACGGGGCGCTGCCAGCCCTGCTCGTCGAGGAGCCGGGCGAGCACCTCACGCATCGGCTGGGGATCGCGCTCGTCCGTGTGGGGCCCCGAGTAACCGCCGCGGCGCAGGTTGGCGCGCCGGGTCTCGGCGCGGCGACGGGCGTCTCGTCCCCGGCGGGGCTTGCCGCCGGCCATCCGTTGGGCGTCGGCGAGCGCTGCCCGCGCCAGGTCGCTGCCGCGCGGTGCGTCGGTGGCGCTGTCCGGATTCGCCCTATCCGGGCGTGTGTTGTCCACAGGCGCTCCGCCTTTTCCACCGGTGGTTGTGGATCGACCTGTGACAGGTGTCTCAGCCGGGCCGCCCGGCTGGACGGGCTCGGAGCGGTCGTCATCGGACACGGCGGATCACCCCGTCGTGGATGTCGAACCGGGCGCCGTGCAACTGCTCCGGCACGTCCGAGGCCACCGGCTCGGTGATGATCGCCTGTTCCGCCTTACCGGCCACCAGAGCAAGCTGCTCGCGCCGGCCTGCGTCGAGCTCGGCGAAGACGTCGTCGAGCAGCAGCACCGGCGGCCCGCCGCCGGGGTGATCGTCGCGGAGCAGCTCGTAGCAGCCCAACCGCAGCGCCAGCGCGGCCGACCAGGATTCGCCGTGGCTGGCGTAACCGCGCATCGGCAGCTCACCCAGGCGCAGCTCGAGGTCGTCACGATGCGGGCCGGCCAGGTTCACCCCCCGCTCGATCTCCTGTGGACGAAGCCGCGCCAGCTCGGCGAGCAGCGCCGCCTCGAGCACCGCCACACTCGCATCCTGCGGGAGCCCCGCGCCGAGCGAGCTGACGTAGCGCAGCCGCAGCGGCTCAGCCGCCGGCGCCACCTGCGCGTAGGCGGCCGACGCATGCGGACCCAGTGCCTCGACGGCAACCAGGCGGGCGGCCAGCAGCTGGCCGCCGTGCTCGGCGAGGTGGGCGTCCCAGACGTCCAGCGTGCGCAGATCGCCCCCGGACATCCGCGCCGACTTGAGCAGTGCGGCCCGCTGCTTGAGCACCCGCTCGTAGTCGGCCCGGACTGCGCCGAGCCGCGGGCTGCGAGCCACCAGCAGCTCGTCCAGGAACCGGCGCCGCTCCGCCGGGTCGCCGCGTACGATCGCCAGATCCTCGGGGGCGAAGAGCACGGTCCGCAGCACGCCGAGCACGTCCCGGCTGCGCGGCAGCGGCGCGCCGTTGAGCTTCGCCCGGTTGGCGCGTCCCGGCGTGATCTCGACCTCGACGCGCATCTCCCGCCCGTCGGAGACGACCGCAGCTCGCAGCACGGCGCGATCGGCGCCGGAGCGGACCAGCGGAGCGGCGGTGGGGACGCGGTGACTCCCCAGCGTGGACAGGTAGCCGAGCGCCTCGACGAGGTTGGTCTTGCCCTGGCCGTTGGCGCCGACCAGAACCGACGAGCCGGGCTCGAAGCTCACCTCGGCCGCAGGCCAGCTACGAAAGTCGTGGACGGTGAGGTGACGGACGTACATGGGCCGCGGTTAGCGTCAGCCGGGCAGGCGTACCGGCATGATCAGGTACGTGTAGTCGTCCCCGCCGGACGCCGGGCGCAACACCACCGGCTTGTTCGGCGAGGTGAACAGCATTCGAGCGGTGCCCTCCTCCAGCGCGCCGAGCCCGTCCAGCAGGAACGTCGGGTTGAACGCGGTCATGATCGGCTCGCCCTCGTAGCTGACCTCCAGCTGCTCCTCGGCCCGTCCCTCGTCGTCGCCGCCGGCAGACAGAGCGACCGACCCGTCGCTGAACTCGAGCCGCACCGGCGTGCCTCGCTCGGCGACGAGCGCGACCCGCTTCACCGCCTCGATCAGCGGCGGCACCGTGACCTCGGCGGTCGAGGCCCACTCCGACGGCAGCAAGGTGCGATATGGCGGGAACTGCGCGTCGAGCAGCCGGGTGGTGGCCCGTCGGCCGACGCCGACGAAGCCGATGATCCCCTCGCCGGCGCCGCCGGCGGAGAGCGCGATCGTCATCTCCTCGCCGTGCGCCAGGCTCTTCGCGGCGTCGGCGAGCGTGCGCGCGGGCACCAGCACGGCCGCGTGCGCGCCGGTCGGCTCGGCGGGGTGCCAGCGCAGTTCGCGGACCGCTAGCCGGTATCGGTCGGTCGCGGCGAGCGTCAGCCGCTCGCCTTCGAACTCCAGCCGGACACCGGTGAGCATCGGCAGCGTGTCGTCCCGGCCTGCGGCGAGGGCCACCTGCGCGACCGCGGTCGCGAACTCGGCGCTTGCGACGGTGCCCGCCGTCGTCGGCATCACCGGCAGCTTCGGGTAGTCCTCAACCGGCATGGTCGGCAAGGTGAAGCGCGCCGCCCCGCAAGAAATCGACAGTCGAGCTCCGTCCACGGCGACCTCGACCGGGTGCGGCGGCAGGGCTCGGGAGATGTCGGCGAGCAACCGGCCGGAAACCAGGGCGACGCCCGGGGCGCCCGCGGTTACCTCGATCTCGACCTGGGTGGACGCCTCGAGGTCGAACCCGGACAGCGACAGCGTGCTGTCGTCGACCGAGAGCAGCAGCCCGGCGAGCACGGCGATGGTGGGCCGGGTGGAGAGGCTGCGGGCGGCCCAGGCCACGGCGTCGGCGAACGCGTCGCGCTCGACCCGGAACTTCATGCTGCCTCCCAGCGGCGGGCGTCCCCAGGTTGGGACGGGCTGTTGTTCTGGTCGTTCATCTCTCAGGTAGAGCAATCCTCGTTGTCGTCATCACGGCTGTGGATATGGGGATATCACGTCGCAGCCCAGTGAACACCGTGGCTCTGACTGTGGACGGCCCGGCGCGTCGTGGCGCCGATCCGGTGGGCGGACGGTGCACTCCGGAAAACCACATCCGGCCGTCCACAGCGACGGTGGGCGGTCCACAGATGCATCCACAGCAGGTGCGCGCAGGCCGACGACCCGCGGCTCATGCGCGGGCCCGCGCCTTGATTCGGCTGGTCAGCTCGGTGATCTGGTGGTAGACGCTCATCCGCTCCTGCATCAGCGAACGGATCTTGCGGTCGGCGTGCATGACAGTCGTATGGTCGCGTCCGCCGAACGTCTGCCCGATCCTGGGCAGCGAGAGGTCGGTGAGCTCGCGGCAGAGGTACATCGCGATCTGCCGGGCCTGTACGAGCACCCGGCTGCGCGAACTTCCGGTGAGGTCGTCCAACGAGACGGAGAAGTACTCCGCGATCACCGCCATGATCATGGCTGCGGTGATTTCGGGCGTGTCCGACTCGCTGATCAGGTCCTTGAGCACGATCTCGGCAAGCGGCATCTGCACGTCTTGCTTGTTGAGGCTGGCGAACGCGGTGATCCGGATCAGCGCGCCCTCGAGCTCGCGGATGTTGCTCTGGATCTTCGTGGCGATGAACTCGAGCACCTCGGCCGGCAGGTCCATGCCGTCCTGGGCAGCCTTCTTGCGCAGGATCGCGATCCGGGTCTCGAGGTCGGGCGCCTGCACGTCGGTGATCAGCCCCCACTCGAACCGGGTACGGAGCCGATCCTCGAGCGTGGAGAGCTGGCGCGGTGACCGGTCGGAGCTGATCACGATCTGCTTATTGGCGTTGTGCAGCGTGTTGAAGGTGTGGAAAAACTCCTCCTGGGTACGTTCGGCCCGCTCCAGGAACTGGATGTCGTCGATCAGCAGCAGATCGACCGAGCGGTAGCGGCCCTGGAACGCCTGCATCTTGTCGTCGCGCAACGAGTTGATGAAGTCGTTGGTGAACTCCTCGCTGCTCACGTAGCGGACCTTCAACCCGGGGAACAGGTTTTGCGCGTAGTGACCGATCGCGTGCAGCAGGTGGGTTTTACCGAGCCCCGAGTCGCCGTAGATGAACAACGGGTTGTACGCCTTGGCCGGCGCCTCGGCGACGGCGGCCGCCGCCGCGTGGGTGAACCGGTTGCTCGAGCCGATGACGAACGTCTCGAAGGTGTACTTGGGGTTGAGCCTCGCCTCGCGTTCGCTCTGCGTCGACCAGATCCGATCCGCTGGGTACGGCCCGGGCGTGACGGTCGCCCGGGCCGTGAAAGCCCGCTCCCCGGCTCGAGCCCATTCCCCGGCCACCACCTCCTCCAGCTCCTCGTCGAGCAGGAACGCGTCGGCGGTGTCGGGTGGCTCGTCGGAACGGGCCACGGTGACCGCGACCTGGATCTCCCTGCCCAGTTCGGCGCTGAGCACGGCTGCGATCACCGGACGGAGCCGGTTCTCCAGGTACTCCTTGGCGAACTCGTTGGGCGCAGCCAGCAGCGCGGTGTCCTCCACCAGCCCGAGCGGGCGGGTCAGCCCGATCCACGCCTTGTGATGCGGCCGGATCGCGTTGTTGTCGTCGAACCGGGTGACGGCACGGGTCCAGACGTCGCCGAGATCGGTGCTGTCGTCCACAAGCCCTCGTCCACTCCCAGTTGCTGCTGCGTCATCCCGCAGACCCTCTCACGGACGAGGACGGCCTGCCGAGCCACGTCGGCAGCGGTCCACGCTGGCCGCAGCCGTCGCTCCACAGAGTTGTCCACACCCTGTGCATGCCGCACTCTCTCTGCGCATCGCAGTGACCGGTGCCGTCGGGCGGCACGAACCTAACAGCGCCCGCTCACCCGTCACAATCCGTGGATCGGCGTGTCGCCGCGAATTCACCCGCCGGCAACCAGGCGACGGCATACGGTGAATGGTTCACCGCACATCGGACCGCATCCGGTTTGACCCAGCGCCGCTGCGGTCCGTACCGTGGTCCGGTCCCTGGATTGCGGACGCTGCTTCGCCGTGCTCGCACAATTCCCGAGCGGTGGGCGTCGCTGCGGCAAGCACAGCGGTGCCGTCACGCTCGCCGGGGTCGCCGAGCCGATGTTGTTTTGACCTGATCGATGGAGCCCGACCGTGAGTAAGCGGACCTTCCAGCCGAACAACCGCCGTCGCGCGAAGACGCACGGCTTCCGCTTGCGGATGCGCACCCGCGCCGGTCGCGCCATTGTGGCCGCACGTCGGCGCAAAGGGCGCCGCGAGCTGTCTGCCTGATCGCTGCCAGCCGGCTTCCCGTGCTCCCCGCGCCCAACCGGATGCGTCGCTCGAGTGATTTCACCTCGGTCGTTCGCAGCGGCGCGCGCGCCCGTCGGGGCTCTTTGGTGGTGCATCACCGCGCCTTGCTGCAACCCGGTGCCGCCGCGGTTGTCGGGCTGATCGTCGGCAAGGCGGTGGGCGGTAGCGTGATCCGCCATCGGGTCAGTCGCCGGCTGCGGGGCCAGCTGGCCGCGCGACTGGCCACGCTCCCCGCCGGAAGCGGCACTGTCGTGCGTGCACTGCCGACTGCCGCGATCGCGACGTCCGCCCGGCTCGGCGCGGACCTCGACGCGGCGCTGCCCCGGGTGCTGGATGTTGAGGCAGCACGGTGAGCGTTAGCGTCCCGGCGCGGGCGGCGATCGGGCTGATCCGCGCGTGGCAGGTTGGGGTCAGCTCCTGGCGGGCGCCGTCGTGCCGCTTCACGCCATCCTGCAGCGCGTACGCGGCCGAAGCCATCGCTCGATTCGGCCTCGGACGTGGTGGCTACCTCGCCGTGCGCCGCCTGCTGCGCTGCCATCCGTGGCACGGCGGCGGGCACGACCCCGTGCCGCCGCTCGTTGCCGACTCGGTGCTGTCGCGGCCGGGGGGGTCCGCGGCTGACCGTCCGCTCACGCCGAGCCGCTTCGGCGACCCGCGCCACCAGCCCCGCGTCCGGCCCGGACGACCGGCCGCTTAGGAGACGACGTCCGTGCTCGATTTCCTTTACATCGGCGTGTCGTGGGTGCTGCTGCGCTGGCACGACCTGTTCACCTGGCTGGGGTTGAACCAGGACAGCGGGATCAACTGGACGCTGTCGATCATTTTCCTGGTGATCACGGCCCGGTTGGTGCTGTTCCGGTTTTTCGTCAAGCAGGTGCATTACCAGCGCAACATGCAGGCGATGCAGCCGCGGTTGCAGGAGGTCCGGCAGAAGTACAAGAACGACCGGGCGGCGCAGCAGCGCGAGATGATGAAGCTGCAGCAGGAGGAGGGGTTCAACCCGCTGATGGGCTGCCTGCCGCTGCTGCTGCAGTGGCCGATCTTCATCGGCTTGTATCACGTGCTGCGGCACCTGGCGAACTCGGCGGGGCTGTGCCCGCCGGCTAGTCCGCCGGCGTCGCGGTTGACGCTCTACGGGTTCACCGCCAGCCAGACCTGCAGCGCGGCCAAGGCCCGGCTGCTCGGCGCGCCGCTGGCCGGCTCGCTGCGCGATCCGGCGAAGGTGATCGCTCAGCTGGGCGGGGATCTCACCTCCACCCGGATCGTGATCCTGGTGCTGGTGCTGATCAGCGCCACCGCGACCTTCAGCACCCAGCTGCTGGTGCGCGCGGGGCAGGTCACCGAGCCGGTCGGCACCGCGGCGACCATGCAGCGGCTGATGCTCTGGGTGATCCCGGTGATGACCCTGGGATCCGGGCTGTTCTTCCCGCTGGGCGTGCTCATCTACTGGTTCGCCAGCAACACCTGGACCACCGCCCAGCAGTTCTACATCAACAAATACCATCCGCAGCAGCCCAAGGAAACGCCGGTGCCCGGGGCCGTCGGGAAGACGCTTGCCCCGAGACCCGGGCAGAAGCCGAAACCGGTGCGCCGCAAGGACAGCCGCGCGGTCGACGTGGACGACGGCGAGCCGTCGACCGACGGCAGCGGTCCCGACGGCGGCACGCCGGCCGGCGAGACAGCGGGCGGCACCAGCGGCGGCAGCGCCGGCGGCGGCAGCGCCGGCACCGCGGCGACCGGCGGTGCCGTGCCCCGCTCGTCCACGCCGCGGCCCGGCCAACGCCCGAACCGCCCCGGGTCGAACCGTCCGGCCGGTAAGCGGCCCAACCAGGCGAAGAAGCGACGCTGACGGCCCTACCGCGCCCGCAAGCCGGCCGAGAGCCGCGTCCTGAAAGGATCACCGATTCCGTGAGTGAGATCGACGCGCCGAATCAGTCCTCAGCCGCCGCCGAGGCGCAGGATCACGCGCAGGCGAGTGCGCAGTCCGGCCTCGACGGCCCGACCAGCCTCGACGGCCAGCCAGACGTCGACGGGGAGGCGGGCGCCGACGCGGAGATGGGCACGCTGCTTGTCGAGGAGGGCGATATCGCCGCCGACTACCTCGAGCGGCTGCTGGACATCATCGACTACGACGGCGACATCGACCTCGATGTGGAGAACCAGCGTGCCGTCGTCGCGATCGTCGGCAGCGACCTGCAGTCGCTCGTCGGACCGCACGGGGAGACCCTGGATGCGCTCCAGGAGCTCACCCGGCTGGCGGTACAGCAGAAGACCGGCTCCCGCAGCCGGCTCATGCTCGACATCAGCGGCCACCGTCAGACTCGGCGCACCCAGCTGGGCGCGCTCGCGTCGGAGACCGCGCAGCGGGTGCTCGACACCGGCGATGCCGAGCGGCTTGCGCCGATGAACCCGTTCGAGCGCAAGGTGGTGCACGACGTGATCGCCGGTATCGACGGGGTGCGCAGCGAGTCCGAAGGCGAGGAGCCGGAGCGTCGCGTGGTCGTCTTGCGCGATCGGTGACGTCCGAGGCCGACTCGGTTCCGGCACCCCCGCCGGCTGCGGAGCGCGTTTTCGGCGCTCGGCTGGACTACGCCGTCCGGTTCGCCCGGCTTCTTGCGACGGACGGATTGCGGCGGGGCCTGCTCGGCCCACGAGAGCTTCCCCGGATCTGGGAACGGCACCTGCTCAACTGTGCGGCGCTCGCCGACCTGATCCCCTACGGCGTCCGGGTCGTGGACGTGGGCAGCGGCGCCGGGCTTCCCGGCCTGGCGCTCGCCTGCCGCCGTGCCGATCTGCGCGTCGACCTGGTCGAGTCGCTCCGGCGGCGTGTCGACTTCCTCACCGAGGCCGTCGACACTCTCGGGCTGCACGCCGCCGCGCATGTCGTGCCCGGCCGGGCCGAGGATGCCGCCGTGGTCCGGCAGGTGGGCGGCGCCGGCTGGGTTACCGCCCGGGCGGTGGCGCCGCTGGACCGGCTGGCGAGGTGGTGCCTGCCGCTTCTCGCGCCTGGCGGCTCGCTGCTGGCGATGAAGGGCGCCCGGGCGGAGGCCGAACTGGCGGCGAGCCGCCAGGCGCTGCGCCGCGCCGGGGCGGAAAGCGCCGACATTCACCGCTGCGGCGTCGGTGTCCTCGATGATGTGGTCACGGTGGTCGTGATCCGTCGACGGACGAACCGGCCGAGCGGCAGGAAGGGAGTCCCGTGAGCCAGCCGATGACCCAGTCCGATGTTTCACGTGAAACCGAGCCGGGGCGTGTTTCACGTGAAACATCGTTCGATACCCCGATCGCCTGCGAGGCGCTCACGGCGGTGCATGTGATGAACGTGCGCCAGGAACAATGGCCGCGGCCGAGCCGGACCCGGGTGATCACGGTCGCGAACCAGAAGGGCGGGGTGGGAAAGACCACGAGCGCGGTGAACATCGCCGCCGCGCTCGCCCTGCACGGGCTCCGCGTGCTCGTCATCGACGTCGACCCGCAGGGGAACGCTTCCACTGCGCTGGGCCTGCAGCACTCCGCCGGGACGCCGTCGGTCTACGACGTCCTCGCCGGCGAACGGCCGATCGCGGACGTGCGCCGCCGAGTCCAGCTTGCCGAGACGCTGTGGTGCGTGCCGGCGACAATCGACCTGGCCGGCGCCGAGCTCGAGCTCAGCTCGCAAGTGGCGCGCGAGTACCGCCTGCAGCGTGCGCTGAGTGAGCACCTGGAGAACGCCGACCAGCTCGACTACGTGTTCGTCGACTGCCCGCCGTCGCTCGGCCTGCTCACGCTCAACGCGCTGGTGGCAGCCCGCGAGGTGCTGATCCCGATCCAATGCGAGTACTACGCCCTGGAGGGACTCGCCCAGCTGCTCGGTACGGTCGAAATGGTGCAATCCTATCTAAATAGGTCGCTCACGGTGAGCACAGTGCTCCTCACCATGTACGACAGCCGGACCAAGCTCGCCGACCAGGTGGCCGACGACGTCCGCGCCCACTTCGGCCGGCTGGTGATCGACTCGGTCATCCCGCGCAACGTCCGGGTCTCGGAGGCGCCGGGCTTCGGGCAGACGGTGATGACCTACGACGCCGGGTCGCGGGGCGCCGTGGGCTACTTGCAGGCGGCGCGCGAACTCGCTGAGCGGGGCCTCATGCTCGGTGAGCCGGTGGGCGTGCCCCGCATCGTCGAGAGGGAAACCCAGTGAGCAAACACGCCCGCAACGGCGGGCTCGGCCGAGGGCTGGGCGCGCTGATCCCGACCACGCCCGGCGAGGCCGTCCCCGCGGACGGGGTGACGCCGCTGCGGCCGGTTGGCTCCGCGGTCGCCGACCACGTCATCATGGCGACCGGCTCCCCGGCTCGGCCCCGTCCGGTTCCGGGGGCCTCGTTCGCCGAGCTCGACGTTTCGGCCATCACCGCGAACGCCAAGCAGCCGCGTCAGGTCTTCGACGAGGATGCACTCGCCGAGCTGACCCACTCGATCCGCGAGTTCGGCGTGCTCCAGCCGGTGGTCGTTCGACCGGACCGCGACGGCTATGAGCTCGTCATGGGCGAACGGCGGCTGCGGGCCGCGATCGCGGCCGGGCTCACGCACATCCCGGCCATCGTCCGCGACACCTCCGACGACGCGCTGCTGCGCGACGCGCTGCTGGAGAACGTCCACCGCGTCGACCTGAACCCGCTGGAAGAGGCTGCCGCCTACCAGCAGCTACTGGGCGAGTTCGGCGTCACCCACGAGGAGCTCGCGCGGCGGATCGGCCGCAGCCGCTCGCAGGTGTCGAACACCATCCGGCTGATCAACCTGCCGGTGCCGGTGCAGCGCCGGGTCGCCGCCGGCGTGCTCTCCGCGGGACACGCGCGGGCGCTTCTCGCGCTCGAAGACGCCGAGCAGCAGGACGAGTTGGCGGCGCGCATCGTCGCCGAAGGACTCTCCGTGCGGGCCACCGAAGAACTGGTCACCGTAGCCGGGCACGAGGCGCTCGCCACGCGCCGCCGCCGGACGGCGGTCCCGCGAATCACCGCCCCGGCGGTCGCTGAGCTGGCCGAGAAGCTCTCCGACGCACTCGATACCCGGGTTCGGGTCGAGCTGGGCCGCCGCAAAGGCAAGATCACGGTGGAGTTCGCGTCGGTGGACGACCTGCAGCGGATCGTCGCCATGATCGCCCCGCAGCTGGCGACCCAGCCCGCGGCCGCGGCTGGCGCCTAACATCGGGTCATGCGCACGGTGATCGTGGGCGACCCGCCGATCGAGGTCGAGCAGCTGATCAAGCAGCGGCAGGCGCTCGGGCAGGATCTCTTCGACGAGGTCTGGGAAGGCGACTACCATATGGTCCCGGCACCGAGCAGGGGTCACGCACGCGTGGAAATCCAGCTGGCTCGGACGCTCGGGCCGAGCGCCGACCGGGCCGGATTGCTGGTGACCGGCCCGTGCAACATCGGGGAGCGCGACGACTTCCGCGTACCGGATCAGGCCTACTTCCAGAACGGCACGGCCGACGAGGTGTTCAACCCGACAGCCGAGATCGTCGTGGAAATCGTGTCGCCTGCGGACGAGAGCCGGATGAAGTTCGACTTCTACCACCGGCATGGCGTCACGGAAGTGCTGATCGTCGACCCGGACGCATGCACGGTGGAGTGGTTCGCCCGCGACGCCGCGGCATTCCGGCCGGCGGGTGGCAGCGGCCTACTGGGCGTGACGGCGGACGAGCTCAGCCGGTCGATCGACTGGACGCCGTAGATAGTGGGTCGGACGGCGTGAACGAGCCGTACGCGACCACCTCGTCCAGGAGCCGCCGGCCGCGCCGCAGCGACGGTGACTTGCGGTCGGGCGCGCGGTAACCCAGGCTGACCACCCCGATCGGGCTGAGCCGGTCGGGTACCGAGAACGCGGCGCGCAACTGCGCCCAATGTTCCGGCGGCACCCCGAAGAAGCACGCCCCGAGCCCGGCGTCGACCGCACCGAGGAGCAGCAGCAGCGCGGCCATGCCGGTGTCGATATGCCAGTAGGGCACCGGCCAGCGCGACTCGTCACGATCGGTCCAGCCCTTGTCCGGCTCGGCGTACCGGTCGAGATAGGTGTCTTTGTCGGAGAATGCGACAATGAGCACGGGCGCCGACTGCATGCCCGCCAACCACGGGTCCGGCGGTGCCGCGGGATCGGTCGTCGCCGCCCAGAACTGCGCCCGGCTCTCCGGCGTGTCGAGCACCAGGAAGCGCCAGCCCTGGCTGAAACCCGCCGACGGCGCCCGGATGGCGAGTGCGAGCAAGTCCTCGACAATGTCGCGGCGCACCAGGCGCGCCGGGTCGTAGGCGCGCACCATCCGCCGGCGGACGACCACGTCGCGGAACTGCACCGGCCCACCATTTCAGCCGGACCCGTCGGCGTCAGCAGCGGGGTGTGCGATGGTTTGCGGGTGGATCTGTGCCAGTCCCGCAAGCTCACCAACGTCTGCTACGACATCCGCGGACCGGTCCTCGAGGAGGCCAAGCGCCTCGAGGACGAGGGCCGGCGGATCGTCAAGCTGAACATCGGCAACCCCGCGCCGTTCGGCTTCGAGGCCCCCGAGGAGGTCCTCGTCGACGTCGTGCGCAACCTGCCGTCGTCGCAGGGCTACTGCGACTCGCAGGGTCTTCTTTCGGCGCGCACCGCGGTGGTGCAGCACTACCAGGCGCAGGGCGTCGACGCGGTGCACGTCGACGACATCTGGCTCGGCAACGGGGTCAGCGAGCTCATCACCATGTCGCTGCAGGCGATGCTCGACGACGGCGACGAGGTGCTCATCCCAACCCCGGACTACCCGCTGTGGACCGCGGCGACCTGCCTGGCCGGTGGCCGCCCCGTGCACTATCTCTGCGACGAGGGCGCGGGCTGGCAGCCCGACCTCGAGGACTTGGCAGCCAAGGTCAGCCCGCGGACGAAGGCGATCGTTGTCATCAACCCGAACAACCCCACCGGTGCCGTCTACTCCACCAACGTGCTCGAGCGGATCGCCGAGCTGGCCCGTCGGCACCGGCTCGTCATGATGGCCGACGAGATCTACGACAAGATCCTCTACGACGACGCCACGCACACGCCGTTCGCCGCGCTGGCGCCGGATGTCTTCACCCTGACGTTCAACGGGCTCTCCAAGGCCTACCGGCTGGCAGGGTTTCGTAGTGCGTGGCTGATGGTCACCGGACCGAAGCGGCACGCGGCGAGCTACCTCGAGGGCATCACGATCCTGGCCAACATGCGGCTGTGCGCGAACGTGCCGGCGCAGCATGCGATCCAGACCGCGCTCGGCGGGCGGCAGAGCATCCGCGAACTGGTGCTCCCCGGCGGCCGGCTGCACGAGCAGCGTGACGCCGCGATGGCCGCGCTCAAGGCGATCCCCGGCGTCACCTGCGTCCAGCCGCGCGGCGCGCTCTACGTTTTTCCCCGCCTCGACCCGCAGCTCTACCCGATCCAGGACGACCAGCAGTTCGTGCTGCAGCTGCTGCGCGAGCAGCACGTGCTGGTCGTGCAGGGCTCGGGCTTCAACTGGCCGCACCCAGACCATCTGCGCATCGTCACCCTGCCGCACGCAAACGAGCTGACCGAGGCGATCGGCCGGATCGGGGCGTTCCTCGACGGCTACCGGGGAGACTGAGCAGGTTCGATGGCGCGGCGACTGGTCAACCTCACGCTGGACAATCTGCGCGATCTTGCGCCGCGCTGCCGTTCCTGCGTCTTCTGGGAGCTCGACCCCGCGGCCGGCGAGCGGGCCTGCGCCGCCGGCAACACCGAGCTGGAGAAGGAGGGCTGGCTCTCCGACACGCTGCTCGAATGGGGATGCTGCGGCAAGATCGTCTACGTCGACTCGGCCCCCGCCGGCTACGTGACCTTCGCACCGCCTGCCTACGTGCCGCGGGCGGTAGCCTTCCCGACCTCGCCGGTGAGCGCAGACGCCGTGCTGCTGATGACCGCGCGGGTGCTGCCGGAGTTCGCCGGCGGTGGCCTGGGTCGGATGCTGGTGCAGGGCGTCGCCCGCGACGTCGCCCGCCGGGGCATCCGGGCGATCGAGGCGTTCGGGCGGCACGGTGCGACGGCGGACGACACGACCGGGTGCCTCCTGCCCGCCGACTACCTGCTTGCGGTCGGGTTCAAGACCGTCCGCCCACATCCGCGCTACCCACGACTGCGCCTGGACCTCAGGTCGGTCGCGACCTGGAAGGAGGACGTCGAGTCCGCGCTGGAGCGGCTGCTGTCATCGATTAGCTCCCCTGCGCTCTCCCGCGGATGACCGTGGGGCGGGTCAGCTGGCGACGGCGGGCAGGCGCATGACGCCGGTCGGCGGGTCGTCGGCCTTCGGCAGATAGAGCCGCTGCACGGCAACCAGCAGACCCTCGGCCACCGTCTCGCGGAACGCCGGGTCGACCAGCCGGGCCCGGTCGCCGGGTGAGGTCAGGTAGCCGATCTCGACCCGGACGGCCGGCATCCGGGTGAGCCGCAGGATCGACCAGGTCTTGCCGTGCACGCGGGCGTCGAGCAGCCCGGTCCGGGCAACGAGCTCGCGTTGCACCAGGTCGGCCAGCCGCTCGCCGATCGTCGAGCTGGAGGTGTGCCCGCCGTAGTGGTAGGTGGCCAGGCCCTCCGCTCGGGGCGAGGGCGCACCGTCGACGTGCAGCGAGAGCAGCAGGTCCGCGCCGACGGCGTTCGCGAGCTGGGCCCGCTGCTCGTCACTGGCGCCGTCGTGCCGGCCGCGGGTGAACCAGCTCGGGATGTGGAGGGCGCGCAGTCGCCGTTCCAGCCGGCTGGCGACATCCCACACCAGGCCGGCCTCGCAGACCTCGCCGTAGCACACGCCCGGATCGTCCCCGCCGTGGCCCGGGTCGATGGCGAGCCGCTTGTCCACCAGGCTCGGACCGGCCGCCGAGACGGCGGCGAGCTCGCGCAGCAGCTGCGGGCGGCCGCCCACGACCCGCCGGCCGAGCTGGCGCAGCGCGCGCAGCGTCACCGGGCCGCAGACCCCGTCGGCGTCCAGACCGTAGTCGCGCTGGAACGCCCGCAGCCCCTCGCGGGTGCGTACCCCGAACACGCCGTCGGCGCGCGCCACGTCGTAGCCGAGTTCGAGCAGTTGCACCTGCAGTGCGGTCACATCGTCCCCGACGGGCGGAGTCGTAGCGTCGAAGGCGAGGATGCGGTCGCCGGGCCGCCACCGGGCGGCCGCGAGCGCGTGGTATGTCTCGGTGCCGACGATGCCGTCGACGGAGATGCCACGCCGCTGCTGGAAGTGGCGCACGGCGAACTCGGTGGCCGCGTCGAAGCGTGCCGCGCTGGCCGGATCGGTGTTGTCGAGCAGGCCGAGCCCGGCGAGGATGCGCCGGACCTCGGCGACGGCAGCGCTTTCAGTGCCGCGACGAAGTGGCTGCATCGAAGGGGGAACCTCACCAGGTGTGCGTGCTCTGGGTGCGCCGCGGGCTGCAGCGGTTGGGCAGCAGTCATTCTGCCGCACGCCAGCGCTCGCTCCGAACTCGACACTCGGGCGCCATATGCCGACTTCACTCGAGTGGCGGGTCAGCTGCGGTCATCCGCGGCATGGGAAAGGGCGGCCACCCGACCGGGTAGCCGCCCTTTCCGGGGCGAATGCCTCAGATGAACTCGGCGAGGTCCTTGAGCAGCGCCGCCTTCGGCTTCGCGCCGACGATCGACTTGACGACCTGGCCGTCCTTGAAGACCGACATGGTCGGGATGGACATGATCTGGTAGTCGCGGGCGATGCCCGGGTTCTCGTCGATGTTGACCTTGGCGACAGTGATCTTGCCCTTGTGCTCGGCCGCGATCTCGTCCAGGAGGGGGGCGACCATGCGGCATGGACCGCACCACTCCGCCCAGAAGTCGACGAGCACCGGCTCGTCGGCCTGCAGCACGTCGGTGGTGAAGCTGGCGTCGGTGACGGTCTTGGTGTTCTGGCCCATGCTGTTCTCCTGCTCGGGGTCTCGGACGGGTGGCTGCTGGTACAACGCCTCAGACGGTGGCCGCGATTCCCTCGGCCGGGCTGGCCGCGTCGGCGCGGGCGGCGAGGTAGCGCTCGGCGTCGAGGGCGGCCTGGCAGCCGGTTCCGGCGGCGGTCACCGCCTGACGGTAGACGTGGTCGACGACATCGCCCGCGGCGAACACGCCGACGAGGTTGGTGCGGGTCGAGCCGGGCTCAACCAGGATGTAGCCCTCCGGGTCGAGGTCGATCTGGCCTTTCACCAGGGCGCTGCGCGGGTCGTGCCCGATCGCGATGAACAGGCCCTGCACCGCCAGGTCACGCTCGTCGCCGGTGCGGGTGTCGCGCAGCCGGATGCCGGTCACCGACGTGTCGCCGTCGATGCCGACCACCTCGGCGTTCCAGATCCAGCGGATCTTGTCGTTCGTCCGCGCTCGGTCGGCCATGATCGCGCTCGCGCGCAGCGAGTCGCGACGGTGCACCACGGTGACCGAGTCGGCGAACCGGGTAAGGAACGTCGCCTCCTCCATCGCCGTGTCGCCGCCGCCGACGACCGCGATGTCCTTGCCGCGGAAGAAGAAGCCGTCACATGTCGCGCACCACGAGACGCCATGCCCGGATAGCTGGTCCTCGCGGGGAATGCCCAGCTTGCGGTACGCCGAGCCCATCGCCAGGATCACCGTGTCGGCGGTGTACTCCGCGTCGTGGGTGCGGACGTGCTTGACCGGGGCGGCTAGGTCCACCGCTACCACGTCGTCGCTCGAGATCTCGGCGCCGAACCGCTCGGCCTGGGCGCGGATCTGCATCATCAACTCCGGCCCCAGGATGCCCTCCGGGAAGCCGGGGTAGTTCTCGACGTCGGTCGTGTTCATCAGCGCCCCGCCGTACTGGCTCCCCTCGAAAACCAGCGGCGCCAGGTCGGCGCGGGCGGTGTAGAGAGCGGCGGTGTAGCCGGCCGGGCCCGACCCGATGATGATCACGTTGCGATGCTGGGTTGCGGTCACTGGCTCCTCGATCCGTGGTGGTCCGCCGCCGAAACGATCCTATGCGGGGCAGCATTCCCGGGGCTCGAGTCGGTCTAGCGGCGGGCGGTCTGGACCAGTTCGCGTAGCTCCGGCCGGTCGGTTCGCCACAGCACCGCGGCGAGCACCAGCAGACCGAGCACCGAGCCGGCGATCAGCCCGCAGAGCGCGCCGAGCCGCCCGTGGCCGAGCGCGTGCTGGGTGCCGACGACGACCGCGTACGCCGCGGCGGCGCCGAGCGCCGAGGCGATCCCGGCGCGCAGCGCCGTCTGGCCGACCCGCCGGAAGCCCAGATGGCCGAAGCGCCGGGTCAACAGCACATGCCCGACGGCCGCCCCGACGAGGTAGGACGCCGACGTCGACCCGTTGAGCGCCCACACCAAGTACGTCCGGTCGGTGATCGTCGCGTCGGCGACCAGCACGAGGCAGACCTTGCTGGCGACCATGAACACGTTGATGAGGGTGGGTGTGCGGGCGTCGCGCATCGCGTAGAAGACGCGCAGCTGCAGCATGACCAGCGCGAACGGCAACAGTCCGAACGCCGACACGGCGAGAGAGGTGCCCATCAGCCGGGCATCGGAGAGCGTGGTGCGGCCGTGCGCGAACAGGACGGTCGTGAACGCCGGCCCGAGCGCGATGAACCCGGCCGTGATCGGCAGCAGCGCGAGCGCGGAGAGCCGGGCGCCCAGGCCCATGTCGTCGACGACGGCCGTGGTCTCGCCGCGTGCCGCGTGCCGGGACAGCCGCGGCATGAGCGCGGTGAGCAGCGAGACGACCAGGATGCCGTAGGGCATCTGGAACAGCAGGTCGGTCTGGGTGAAGATCGTGAACCCGCCGCGCGCCACCCCGACGACGGCGATGACCGTGACGCCGATCTGGCTGGCGACCACGTACCCCAGCACCCAGCCGGCCATCGCGCCGGCCTCTCGCATCCGGCCGGCCTCGTTCGGCAGCGCCCGGAACCGCCACCGCCAGGTGAAGCCGACCCGGCGCAGGAAGGGCATCAGCATCAGCGCCTGGCCGGCGATGCCGAGCGTGGTGCCGATGCCGATGACCAGGACCTGGGCGGTGGTCATGGTCGACGGGGTGAGCGACTTCGGCCCGGGGAGCGCCCAGAAGAGCGCCACCGTCGCGATCACGATGACGTTGTTGACGACCGGCGCCCACGCGCCCGGGCCGTAGACATGCCGGACGTTCAGCACGGCGGTGAACACCGCGAACAGGCCGTAGAAGAAGATCTCGGGCAGCAGCAGGGTCGCGAACGTCGTGGTGAGCCCGCGCTGGGCGGCGTTGTGCACGAACCCGGCGCTGATCAGCGGGGCGGCGAGCACGGCCAGCAGGGTGACGGCCGCGAGCACGGTCACCGCGACCGCGACCAGCCGCTGGGCGTAGGACTCGCCGCCGTCCTCGTCGTGCTCCTGCGCGTGCACCAGCAGCGGGATGAGGACGCTCGCGAGCACGCCGCCGAGCAGCAGCTCGTAGACCTGGTTGGGGAAGTTGTTCGCCACGTTGTACGCGTCGCCCACCCCGTGGACGGCGGTGCCGAGCGCCGCAACCAACAGCGCGTTACGGACGAAGCCGGTGATGCGGCTGACCAGCGTCGCGACGGCCATGGTCCGGCTGGACGCGAGCAGGCCCTTGTCGCGGACCGGGGCGGCCGGTGCGTCGCGCGGCGGGGCGGCCGGGGGCGTTCGGCGCCCGGCGGGGCGGCGGCGCCGTCCGACGTAGGTGGTCGGGCTCCACTGCGCCGCCTCGGTCGGCGCCCATTCGTCGGCCGAGGGGTGCTGCCATTCCGGGATGGCGACCGAGGGCACCGGCTCGCGCTCGGTGAACATCCTCGGCTCGACGGTCACCAGGCCCCGCCCGTAGTGCGACGTCTGCCCCCAACCGTCGCGCGGTCGGTCGGGATCGCGGCCGGCCGGACTAGTCATGAGCCGGCCTCCGGCGTGAGCACACAACTGGAGCGGAGCGACGGAGGCCGGCGGGCTAGCACAGTCACGCCTTCACCTCTACGCGCGAAGGCGCCGTCGGCTTCGCCGACATGTGGCGGCGCAGCCGTCGGCCCAGCCGGACGAGCAACGCCACCAGGAGCACGCCGCCGGCGACGGACGTGATTACGACGCCGATCGTGCCCAGCGCGGTGCTGTGCACGCTGAGCCGGATCTGGTTGCCGATGGGCGCTCCGGTCGGAGTCTGCAGGCTGGCGTCGACCAGGAAGTGCCCGCTGCGCTGGACGTGGGCGTCGACCCGCATCGAGAGCCGGGCATTCGCCTGGATCGTGCGCTCGCCGATCGGGTCGGTGTGGAAGCCGACGACACCGTTCACGGTGGAGAGCACGAGCCGGACGGTGACCGCGACGGGCAGCTTGTTCACCAAGGTCACGAACAGCGGTCCGCTGCTCGACGCGAGGGTGTAGCTGCCGTTGGAGGGCTGGACGATGGCGACGCCGTCCCGCAATCCGGTGGTGAAGGCGTCCAGGTCGTCGGCGCACTGCAGGCCGCCGGCGGCGTCGACGCGCCAGGCCGACGACTCGCACCGCTGTACGGCCGTGCCGACGTCCCCGAGCAGCGATCGATCCGACGCCGGGCTGAGCGCCGAGCCCAGAGCGGCGGCGAACGCGGTCGACTCCGTCGCCTGGTCGATGATCGACTGCGCGATATCGCCAGTTGCGGTGCCGGGGTTCAGCGCGGCCTGGGCGGTGGGGGTGATGGTCTGCGCCGCGTGGCGGATGGTCATCGGCGTCGCCCACTCGGGCGTCGAGGTGGCCAGGACCGCGCGGGCGGCCGTCGCCGGATCGGGATCGACGTAGCGACCCGGCGCCAGGGCGACGAAGTGCGTTTGCCACGGCTCGGCCGCGGCCCGGATCGCGAGATCCGACACCAGCTGGGGCAGCTCGCCGGCCCCGGAGCCGCCCCGCGTGACGACGGCGGAGACCAGCGGCTGCAGCGTGCTGTCGGTGACCACGGCGACCGCGCCGGCGTAGGGAAGCTGGGCCAGCGCGTCGGGCTGCTGACCGGTAACGCCGGCAGCCTGGTCGCTGAGCACGACGGTCGACGCGCCCTTGCTGACCAGGGCGCGCAACGCGTCCGGCCGGACTGCCCCGCCGGCCGGCCAGGCGAGGTCGTGACCCAGCGCGCTGCCGAGGACCGACCGCGCCGGCTCGTCAACCGCGGTCGTCCAGGTGAGGCCGTTGCCGGTGAGAGCGTCGACGTCCGGATCGGCGGGCGGGGTGAGTGTGACGTCGCTGGTCGCGAGGACGGCGCGCAGCCGGGCCAGCCAGCTGCGCGCCGCGGCTGCCCCGGTGCCGCTGACCAGCTTGCCGTTGGCGGCCTGCACCTGGTACCGGCCGGTCATCACCACCAGCTCGTCGATCAGCTCCGGGTCGATTACGAGGGTGAGCCGGACCTTCGGCTCGACGTCCTCGACGACGCGCAGGGCCCGGTCCAGCCGTCCACCGGCGCTCACCGAGGCGGCCAGGTCGTCGTCGGTGAACACCGTCGAGTCGACGGTGCGGTGCGGCCGGTCGATCAGCGGCCAGAGCCAGCCGACCTGCACCGGCTGCGGCTTCTGCGTGAACGACGGCAGGTAGGTCTGCGCGAATCCGACCTGGCTGCTGCCGCCCTGCGGTTGCGCGGCGGCCGTGACGGTGAAGTCGATCGGGTAGATGCCGGTGAGGCAGAGGCAGATGTCCGACGCGTCGACCTGGGCGCTGGTGGCGGTCCGGTAGGTGAGCGTCGTCGAGGCGTGCGGCGCCAGCGTTGCGCGGACAGTGACCGGGCTGAGCGGGCTGGCGGCGTCGATGACCTGCGGGTTCGCGAACAGGTTCTGCAGCACCGAGCGCTGCACGACGGGCGCCTCCCGGACGGCCCCGACCGCCAGGTCGTACAGCGGCTGGTCGGTGGTGTTCGTCAGTCTCAACCGGACGGTGAGCGGCCGCTCGTCGGCGCTGAAGACCGGTGTGGTGGGCGACATGTCGAGGACGGTCGCCCGGACGCTCGTCGGGCCCAGGCTCGCCGGTTGGGCGTGCGCCACGGCGGGAAGCAGCCCCAGCCCCGCGATCAGCGCCACCGCGCCGGCGTGCCGGACGAGCCGTGCCCTCATCGAGCGCCCGTGCCGCGACGATCAGGGCCGGATGCGTGCGATGCTCGTTCGCGCATGCTCACGCGGTGTCCGCGAGCAGCCGGCCGGCGGCGTCGACCAGGCCCCGCTCGTCGGGGTAGGCCAGCCGTCCGGCGATGTCGGCCATCGGCACCCAGGCCACCTCGGACACCTCGATATCAGCGTCGGAGAGTTCGCCGCCGACGGCACGCAGCAGGAAATGGTGCACCGTCTTGTGCACCCGCCGTCCGTCCGCGATGAACCAGAAGTCGATCGTGCCGAGAGTGCCGAGAATCTCGCCGTTGATTCCGGTCTCCTCGGCCACCTCGCGCACAGCCGCCTGCTCGGCCGTCTCGCCGGGCTCGACGTGCCCCTTCGGCAGCGACCAGAGCAGCCGGCCCCGCCGGTCGGTGCGCCCGATGAGGGCGCCGCGCGGCACGTCGCTGGCGAGGTCGACGACCAGACCGCCGGCGCTGGTCTCGTCGACGCGCCGCAGGGGATTGCGCCGGCGAGGCGCGTCGGCCCCACGCGCGTCGGCCGCACGCGCGTCGGCTCGCGCTCCGGATCGGCGCGCGTCGCCGCGCCGCCTGCCGCCGCCGCCGCCGCTACGTCCCGGCGCTGCTGACCGGCCGCGTCTGGACGCGTCCGAGGCACCTCGGGACATGGCCCGATGGTAACCGCCGCCTGCCCCGCGACAGGCCACCCGAAGGCGTGCCGGCTCAACTACGCTGGCCGTCCGTGACGCCGCCGCTCCCCGACGCCAACGGCCCCGCCGTGGGCCAGCCGGCACAGGACCCGGCGGACCTGGTCGAGGTGCCGCCGGTCGCGACGCGACTCGGCGAGGCCTTCGGCGCGGCCGGGCACGAGCTGCACCTGGTCGGCGGCAGCGTGCGGGATGCGCTGCTCGGCCGCGACCTCGGGCAGGCCGACCTGGACTTCGCCACCGACGCCCGGCCCCCGCAGGTGCAGGCGATCGTCGAGCCGCTGGCCGAGGCCAGCTGGACCACCGGGATCGAGTTCGGCACGGTGGGCGTCCAGTTGGGTGGGCGGCGCTGCGAGATCACGACGTTCCGCGCCGACCGCTACGACCGGATCTCGCGCAACCCAGCGGTCGCGTACGGCCAATCACTGGCCGACGACCTGCTGCGTCGGGATTTCACGATGAACGCGATGGCGCTCTCGGTCACCGGCGAGCGGGTGTTCAGCGACCCGTACGGCGGACTGGCCGACCTGGCCCGCGGGGTGTTACGCACGCCCGGCAAGCCCGAGGACTCGTTCGCCGACGATCCGCTGCGGATGCTGCGCGCGGCCCGGTTCGTCTCGACGCTTCAGGTGACGGCCGCACCGCAGGTGCGGGCGGCGATGACCGCCATGGCCGGTGAGCTGGCGCGGATCACCGCCGAGCGCGTCCAGGCGGAGCTGACCAAGCTGTTGATGGGCGCCGCCCCCCGGGCCGGGCTGGAGCTGATGGTCGACACCGGGCTCGCCGACGTGGTGCTGCCGGAACTGCCCGCGCTGCGGATGGCCACCGACGAGCACGGCCAGCACAAGGACGTCTACGCGCACACCCTGCAGGTCCTCGACCAGGCGATCGCGCTGGAGGACTCGCCGGATCTGGTGCTCCGGCTCGCTGCCGTGCTGCACGACATCGGTAAGCCCGCCACCCGCCGCTTCGAGCCGGACGGGCGGGTGACGTTCCACCACCACGAGGCCGTCGGCGCACGGATGGCCCGGCAGCGGCTGAAGGCGCTGCGCTACTCGAAGGAGATCGTCGAGGACGTCAGCCGCCTGGTGTTCCTGCATCTGCGCTTCTACGGCTACCGGACGGGCGAGTGGACCGACTCCGCGGTGCGCCGGTACGCGGTGGACGCCGGGCCGCTACTGTCCCGGCTGCACAAGCTCGTCCGCTCGGACTGCACCACGCGTAACCGCCGCAAGGCGGCGGCTCTGGCCGCGGCGTACGACGCGCTGGAGCACCGCATCGCCGAGCTGCGCGAGCGGGAGCAGCTCGACGCCATCCGCCCGGACCTGGACGGCAACGAGATCATGGCCATCCTCGGCGTTGCGCCCGGGCCGTTGGTCGGGCAGGCGTACCGGCACCTGCTCGACCTGCGGATGCAGCGCGGCCCGCTCGAGCACGACCGCGCGGTCGCCGAATTGAAGGCCTGGTACTCGGCACAGCGGTGACTTTGCCCGGGGTGAACCGGGTCAGCTGCGGCGGGCACTGGTGATCAGGCCGATGGCGATGGCGACCCACCAGCTCAGCTGGGAGACCAGCGCCGAGCTGAGCAGCCGGGCCCGCAGCCGGCTCGGCAGCTCGACCAGCCCCTGCTGCGCCGGCAGCCCGGCGAACATGCGGGAGAGCGTGCTCACCCAGACGCCATTGAGCACGATCACCAGCACCGAGATCAGCTTGACCCAGGTCAGCACCTCGCCCAGATCGGGTCTGAGCACCGTCGCCGAGGCGAGCAACCCGACGATCGACGCCCAGATCAGCGGCGCGGCACCCTCGGCGAGACGGCGGGCCTCGCTGAGCTCACGCCGCCCGGCGATCCACAGCAGGCCGTACCAGTCGACCAGGACCACCGCGCCGAACCCGACGACCAGGCAGAGCACGTGCACGACGACGCCGGCCCGGTAGACACCCGACGGCGGGTGGATCAACGCGGAGAGCGCCACCGAGAGCGCCAACAGCTGGGCCGCCGCCAGATACGCCAGCGCTCGCCCGCTGCGCCACGCCGGGACGGGCCCGGCCGCCGGGCGGTCCGGCGCGGCGCGGCCGAGCGGGCGGCGCCGGGAGAGAACGACAGCCCGCACGGAGCGCACCCGCGGGGCCTCGATCGGCTCGTCCGCTCGGACCTGCAATGCCGACGTTGCTGGCGTGACCGTCCTCGCCGGGCCTGGGAGTTCGCGCAGCCACTTGCGCAACGTCGATGGGTGCACCGAAAGGGCTGCTGCGATTTCGCTCACCGGCTGCCCCGAGTACCGTGCGCGGTGCACCGCCTCGGCACGAAACGCGGGCGAGTAGTGCAACGGGCCATCCAATCGGATCGGAATCCGCGCTGGGAGTGATCACCGCTTCGTGGCGAGCGAGCGCGCATCGGGGCACCCTCAGCGGCAGGAGCATACCTGCGACGAGCAGCTTCCAGGCGGCTCGCCGAGACTGGCGGTCGGGCCGCTACTGGCTGTATCGCGGGCGCTCAACGCGGCTTCACGAGCGGTCGGTAAGTATCGGTGTTGGGCATCCGTCCGAGAACGGGGCAACGGGGAAGCGGGGACAGTAACGGATGGCTAGACACGCCGCGCCGAGGCGCGCGCCCAGCATGCGCTGGGTGGTCGCGGCGCTGGCCGCGCTGGCGGTCGCCTCGATCACCGCGGTCGTCTGGGGACTGAGCACGCCGTCCGGCAACCGAGCGCAGCATGCGACGACGCCGCAGCGCCCAAGCGCTTCGGTGACCACGGCCGCCAACTGCCCGAGGACCGTCACCGTGGTCACCGCGAGCTCCTTCGCACCGGCGCTGCGCGCCGTCGCCAATCCGCTCGCCACCGGTTCGAACTGCGTCGCCGTCACCGTCCGTACGGCTGACGGCACGGCCGCCGCCGACACGGTCGCCTCCTCCCACGCGGACGCGTGGATCCCCGACGACTCCTCCTGGCCGAAGCTGCCCAGCGCGGCGAAGCTTGCCACCGGTGCCGGCGCCGGCACGGTAGTGGCCACGAGCCCGATGTACTTCGTCACCGAGCGCAGCTCGCCGCCGCTGCCCACATCGGCGCGATCGTGGACCGGACTGACCGCGCTGCTCGCCCAGCAGGGAACCTGGAGCCTGGCGGTCCGTGATCCCGCTGCGTCCGGCGACGGGATGGTCGCCGCCGGCGGACTGGCCGACGCCATGCTCGCCGCCCGGGGACCGCTCGTCTCCGCGCTGGACCTGCTCCGGGCCTGGCAGGAGGGCACGACCGTCACGGCTGTAAGATCGGCGCTGCCGCAGAAGCCCGACCAGGTCGGCGTCGTCCCGGAGTACGCGCTGATCCAGTCCGGCCAGGCGAAGAACTACACCGTCATCGCGCCGACCGACGGGACATCCGAGCTGCGCTACACCTGGTTTCCGACCGCCGCGGCCGAAGCCGATTCCGCCAAGGCGGCGGCGCTCACCCGGCTCTACCAGGCGCTGAGGGCACCGTCGGCGGCCAGCGCGCTGAGCGCCGCGGGGCTGCGCGCGGCGAGCTGGCCGGCCGCCGCACCGAGCGGCGCCGCGGCCGCCGGTCTCCCCGCGGTCACCGCAGCGCCGACGGCCGCGATCTCCGAACACTTCATGTACCACGTGCTCGCCACCTGGCACCCCGACCTGCGCCGCTCCAACATGCTGATCGTCATCGACGTGTCCGGTTCGATGGGCGACCCCGCGCCCGGCACGACGACGCCGAAGATCGCGCTGGTGCGGCAGGGAGTCGCGCAGGTGGACGCGCTGCTGCCCGACAGCGCCCAGCTGGGCCTGTGGGTGTTCGGCTCCCAGCTCGCCCCGCCCAACGACTGGCAGCCGCTCGTCGCGCCCGCTCCGCTCGCTGCGCCGCAGCGCACGGCGATCAGCAGTGCCGGCGCGCAGCTGCAGGCTCGGCAGACCGGCACCGGCCTGTACGACACCATCCTCGGCGCCTACCGCTACCAGCAGGCGCACTTCCAGTCCGGCATGCCGAACGAGGTCGTCTTGTTCACCGACGGGGTCAACCAGGACGACCCGGTCTCGATCGACCTCGGCGGGCTGCACGCCGGGCTGGCCGCCGCCGATCCGAGCAAGCGCGTGCAACTGTCGATCTTCGGTATCGGCAACGCGGTGCCGGCCTCCGCGCTGGACTCGGCGGTCGCTCCGGTCGGCGGGCAGGTTGACCTGCTCACCTCGCCGGACGAGGTGATCGGCGCGTTCGTGCACGCCGTGTCCGGCGCGCTCTCCGGCGTGCCCGGCTGAGCCACCGTCGATCACCTTTTCCCCGCTGATGACCGGTTCGGCGCCCAACAACCGGTCAGAGGCGGGGAAAACCTGATCGGCACGGCGCGGCGTTGCCCCGACCACGCCAACGGGTGCAGCGTGGACGTATGGTCACCGCCCCACGAAATCGCTCCGCTGGCGCTCCACGATTCCGCGGGGGCCCAGGATGATCGCCCACGTCGTGATCTTCATCCAGGAGAACCACACCACCGACAACTACTTCGTCTCCATGGCGCCGTGGGGTGCGAACCTCGCCACCGGATGGCCGGTCGCGCCGAACCCGCCGGCGAGCGACCAGCCGCACGACCGGCAGGCGTATTACCGCTGGCTGCAGGCCCAGCAGGCCGGCACGCCGACGCCGGCCACGCACAACCAGTTCGACACCGTCGCGGACATTCCGTTCTACGCCTGGCTCGCCGCATCGGGCGCGTTCATCGAAAACCACTGCGCCGGGTACGGCACGAACTCCACGCCCAACCACCTGCTGCTACTCGGCGGGCAGAGCCCCACGCTGCGCAATCCCAGCGACAACCCGGTCTGGGACCTGCCGTCCATCCTCGGCCACGCCGGCGACCACGGGGTGAGCTGGCGCGCCTACACCGGCACCGAGCACTACCCGGTCGAGTTCTACCAGCAACTGCAGGGCTCACCGAACATCGTGGCCAGCGACCAGATCGTCACCGACGCGGGCGCCGGGACGCTGCCGGCGCTGTCGATGGTCTGGCACGACACGCCCGACGACGAGCACCCACCGGCCGACATCACACTCGGCCAGCAGAAGGTCTGGCAGGCCGTCGACGCCGTAGTCAAGGCCGGGTTGTGGGACGAAACCGTGTTCTTGCTGACGTGGGACGACTGGGGCGGCTACGACGATCATGTGGTCACGCCGAACGTCGAGCACACCGAGCCGGACGGCGTGCAGCTGGCGTTCGGGCCGCGGGTAGCGCTGCTGGTCTTCGGCGGGTCGGTCAAGCCGGGGATCGACAGCCGCTGGTCGTCCCACGTCAGCGTGCCCAAGACGGCGCTCGACGTGCTGGGCCTGCCGGCTCTCGGCGTCCCGCGCCTGGACGACGCCCCGAGCCTCGCCGACCTGGTCGGCGCGCCCGGATCGATGCCGGCGCCACCCGGCTACGGCACGACGATCAGCCAGCCGACGCCGCCCACACCGACCCCGCCCGTCCATCCACTGCCAGCGCCGCCCGTCGCGACGTCCGCACCGGTCGGGCCGGTGCTGCTCCGCGACGGGTCGACGCTGCCGCCGCCGAACGACGCGCCGCTGTCCTGATGCGCGATCAGGCAGACCCGGCCGGAGTAGCCGCCGGTACGGGCGTTCGGCGGCGCGGTCCCCCGGCGACACGGGCGTAGACCACCGCCGTCAACGCGTACACGGCGCCGAGCACGACCACCGCCGCCGGCGAGTAGCCGCTGTCCGGCAGCACCAGCGCCGTCGCCACCGCCGCCGCGACGAACGTGACGTTGAACATCGTGTCGTAGAGCGAGAAGACCCGGCCCCGGAACTCGTCGTCGACTTGCTGCTGGACCAGCGTGTCGACGCAGATCTTCATCCCCTGGGCAGTGAACCCGAGCCCGGCCGCGGCCAGCAGCAGCAGCGGCATCCGGTACGGCAGGCCGAGCGCTACCTCGACCACGCCGGCGGTCGCGAGCAGGACGGTAGGCCAGCCGACGAAGCCGAGCCGGCGGGTGGCCGCCGGGGTGACGAGCGCGGCTACCGCGGCGCCGGCGGCGACCATCGCGACCGCCTGGCCCAGCCCGGCCAACCCGGCCCGGAAGAACCCCTCGTCCTGGAAGTAGTTGCGGTAGAGCAGCAGGGTACAGATCGTGCTCACCCCGTAGCAGAACCGGAAGACACCGATCGCGCCCAACGCGTGCAGCGCGGGCTTGCGGCTGGCCACGTGCCGGGCGCCGGCGAGCATGCCGGCAATCACGTCCCGGGCGGTCTCGCGACGGCTCCGCTCGACCTCGTCCGGACCGAGCAGCTCCCGCCGGAACCCGCCGGCGGCGAACGCAGAGAGCAGGTACGGGATGGTCGCCGCGAGTGCGATCGCCGCGTAGGCGCCGTCGGTCGCGCCGACCAGCGAGCGGACCCCGATGGCCGCCGTGGCCCCGAGCGTGGTTACCAGCGAGCCGCTCGTCGTCGACAGCGAATTGGCCGTCACCAACTCCGCCGGGCTGACCGTGTGCGGCAGCGACGCCGAGAGCGCGGCGAGGAAGAACCGGTTCACCGAGAAGACGACCAGCGCACTGGCGAAGAACGGCTCGCCGTGCACGCCGCCCGCGATCTCGGCGGCGACCCCGACCAGCGCCGCGCTGCGGGCCAGGTTCGAGACGACGAGAACCCGTTGCCGCCACCAGCGATCGAGCAGCACGCCGGCGAACGGGCCGACGAACGAGTAGGGGAGCAGCACCACCGCGAATCCGGCCGCGACATCGGCCGCGCGCGCCTGCCGATCGGGGTTGAACAGCACGGTGGCGGCGAGCGCGGCCTGGAACACCCCGTCCCCGAACTGCCCGGCCAGGCGCACGGTGTAGAGCCGGCGGAAGTCGGCACGGGTGAGGGCGGCCCGGAGGTGCCCGCGGCTGCGCACGGCTTTGACGGTAGTGCGCCCGCGCCGGGCCGCCGAAACGGCCGCCGAAACAGCCGCCGAAACGGCCCGGCACGCGGCAAGATTGCTCCGTGCCCGACGAAGAGCCCGCCCGCTGGGTCGGCCTCGAGCCCGCGGCCGGACGACTGCTCGTGTCGTCGCCCGCGCTCGTCGAGCCCACGTTCCACCGCGCCGTCGTCTACCTGCTCGAACACGACGGCGGCGGCACCGTCGGGGTGATCCTCAACCGGCCCAGCCACACGCCGGTCGGTCAGGTGTTACCGGATTGGCACGAGGCGGTCTCCGAGCCGGCGGTGGTCTTCGGCGGCGGCCCGGTGCTGCCCGACGGCGCGCTCTGCCTCGGCCAGCTCCGTCAGGACGGTCCGGGCGTGCGCCGGCTGCCGGACGGGCTCGGCACGGTGGACCTGGACGCCGACGTCGGCGTCATCACCGGGCTGACCACCCGGTTGCGGGTGTTCGCCGGCCACTCCGGGTGGGCGCCGGGGCAGCTCGACGCCGAGCTCGCCGCGGGCGCCTGGTATGTCGTCGCGGGCAGCGCGTCCGACGTGTTCACCGACGACCCGCGCCCGCTCTGGCCGCGGGTGCTGCGTCGCCAGCCACCCCCGTTGAACCTGCTCTCGACCTACCCGCCCGAGCTGGGCCTGAACTGAGGGTCAGCGGTCGAGTTCGCCCCGGATGAACTTCTCCACCGCGTCGCGGGCCTCGTCATCGAAGTACTGCACCGGCGGCGACTTCATGAAGTACGAGCTCGCCGAGAGCACCGGGCCGCTGATGCCGCGATCCTTGGCGATCTTGGCGGCGCGCACCGCGTCGATGATGATGCCCGCCGAGTTGGGGGAATCCCAGACCTCGAGCTTGTACTCGAGATTCAGCGGCACGTCGCCGAACGCCTTGCCCTCGAGCCGGACGTAGGCCCACTTGCGGTCGTCCAGCCAGGGCACGTAGTCGGACGGGCCGATGTGCACGTTGCGGGCGCCGAGGTCGCGGTGCGGGATCTGCGAGGTCACCGACTGCGTCTTGCTGATCTTCTTGGACTCGAGCCGGTCACGCTCGAGCATGTTCATGAAGTCCATGTTCCCGCCGACGTTGAGCTGCATGGTCCGCTGCAGCTCGACGCCGCGGTCCTCGAAGAGCTTGGCCAGCACCCGGTGCGTGATCGTGGCGCCGACCTGCGACTTGATGTCGTCGCCGACGATCGGCACGCCGGCCTGCTCGAACTTCGCCGCCCACTCCGCAGTGCCGGCGATGAACACCGGCAGCGCGTTGACGAACGCCACTTTCGCGTCGATGGCGCACTGGGCATAGAACTTCGCCGCCTCCTCGGAGCCGACGGGGAGATAGCAGATCAGGACGTCGACCTCGGCGGCGCGAAGGGTGGCGACGACGTCCACCGGCTCCTCGTCGGACTCCTCGATCGTCTGCCGGTAGTACTTGCCCAGCCCGTCGAGGGTGTGCCCGCGCTGCACGGTGACGCCCAGCGGCGGCACGTCGCAGATCTTGATGGTGTTGTTCTCGCTGGCGGTGATCGCCTCGGAGAGGTCGCGACCGACCTTTTTGGCGTCCACGTCGAACGCGGTGACGAACTCGATGTCGCGGACGTGGTACGGCCCGAACTGGACGTGCATCAGCCCCGGCACCTTCTGTGCGGGGTCGGCGTCGCAGTAGTAGTGGACGCCCTGGATGAGCGACGCCGCGCAGTTGCCCACGCCGACGATGCCGACACGGATCTTGCCCATCAGGGTGCCTCCTTGGGATTGGTGGGTTTCTTCTCGTCTGCGATCAGCTCGTTGAGCCAGCGGACCTCGCGGTCGACCGACTCGAGACCGTGCTGCTGCAGCTGAAGGGTGTAGCGGTCCAACCGCTGCCGGGTGCGGGCCAACGCGCTGCGCAGGCCGTCGCGCCGCTCTTCCACTCGGCGCCGACGTCCCTCGAGGATCTGCAGCCGGATCTCGGACCGGGTCTGCGCGAAGAACGCCAGCCGGGCGCCGAACCCGTCGTCGTCGAAGGCCTCCGGCCCGACCTCGGCGAGCAGTTCGGCCAGGTGCTCCTTCCCGTCCGCGGTGATCCGGTAGACCCGCTTGCCGCGCCGCGAGCGGGCCGCGCTCGGCGCCGGGTCGATCGGCTCCTCCTCCGTGATCCACCCCGCTTCGGAGAGCCGTCGCAGGGTCGGGTAGAGCGAGCCGTAGGAGAACGCCCGGAACGCGCCGAGCAGGCCGGCCAGCCGCTTGCGCAGCTCGTAGCCGTGCATCGGGCTCTCGTTCAGCAGCCCGAGGACGGCGACCTCCAGCACCGCACGTTCCTATCTCGAGTCGATGTATCAGCACGATACATCAGTCCGAGACGTTGGCAAGATCGCCGCGGTTAGGGACCCGCTGTGCCCCGCATGCCCGAGACCATTGCGGGTCGCCTTGGGTAGCGTCGGTTCGTGCCTACAGCTCGCGCCGCCGTCGTCGGCGGCAACCGGATCCCGTTCGCGCGCGCCGGGGGTCCGTTCGCGCGCGCCGCCAACCAGGACATGCTCACCGCGGCGCTCGACGGGCTGGTAGCCCGCTTCGGGCTGCAGGATGAGCGCCTCGGCGAGGTCGCCGCCGGCGCGGTGCTCAAGCACAGCCGCGACTTCAACCTGACCCGCGAGTCGGTGCTCGGCTCGGCGCTCGCCCCGACGACGCCGGCGTATGACATTCAGCAGGCGTGCGGCACCGGGCTCGAGGCGACGATCCTGGTCGCCAACAAGATCGCGCTCGGGCAGATCGAGGCTGGTGTGGCGGGCGGCGCCGACACCGTCTCCGACGCGCCCATCGCGCTGAATGACGACCTCCGCTCGGTGCTGCTCGACGTCAACCGGGCCCGGTCGGTGGGCGGCCGGATACGTGCGCTCGGCGCCCTGCGGCCGTCCCAGCTCAAGCCCGAGGCACCGCGCAACAGCGAGCCGCGCACCGGCCTGTCGATGGGCGAACACGCCGCGATCACCGCGGCCGAGTGGGGCGTCGTCCGCGAGGATCAGGACGAGCTGGCCGCCGCGAGCCACGGCAAGCTCGCCGCCGCCTACGAGCGAGGATTCTTCGACGACCTGGTGACGCCGTTCCTTCGCCTGACCCGGGACCAGAACCTGCGCCCGGACACGTCGGTCGAGAAGCTCGCCGCCCTGAAGCCCGTCTTCGGACGCGGCCCCGATGCGACGATGACTGCGGGCAACTCGACGCCGCTCTCGGACGGCGCGTCCGTCGTGCTACTGGCCACCGACGAATGGGCGGCGCGGCGGAACCTGCCGGTGCTCGCGCACGTCGTCGACGCCGAGACCGCGGCCGTCGACTACGTGCATGGTGATCGGCGCGCGGACGGGCTGCTGATGGCGCCGGTGTACGCGCTCCCGCGTCTGCTCGCCCGGCAGAAGCTCACCCTGCAGGACTTCGACTTCTACGAGATCCACGAGGCGTTCGCCTCGACCGTGCTGGTGACGTTAGCGGCGTGGGAGGACGCGGAGTTCTGCCGTATCCGGCTCGGGCTGGGCGAGCCGCTCGGCCCGATCGACCGGTCGCGGCTGAACGTCGCCGGCTCGTCGCTGGCCGCGGGGCACCCGTTCGCCGCCACCGGCGGGCGAATCGTCGCCACGCTCGCCAAGCTGCTGCACGAGAAGGGCGGCGGTCGGGGACTCGTCTCGATCTGCGCGGCGGGCGGGCAGGGCGTCGTCGCGATCCTGGAGGCCTGACCGTGCCGGACCGCTATCTGGAGCTGGTCAACTCGCCCGCCGGCCGGAAGGTCGCTTCCCGGTTGGGCTTGCCGCGCCCGGCGGTGCTGCGGCGCTATGAGCCGGGTGCGCCGCTGCTACCCGGGCCGCTGCTGCTCGGCGGGTCGACGGCATTCGGCGACGTGCTACGCGACGGGGGCGTCGACGTCGTTGACTCCGACGCCGACGACACCCGCTGGGCCGCACTCGTCTACGACGCGACCGCAGTTGCCGCGGTCGGTGACCTTGCGGCGGTGCGGTCGTTCCTCGCTTCGCCGCTGCGCCGGGTGCGTCCCTCCGGGCGGGTGGTCGTGCTGGGCCGCGCGCCGGACGGCGCCGATGCCGGGGTGGACGCGGCCCGGCAGGCCCTCGACGGCATGGTCCGCTCGCTCGCCAAGGAACTGCGAGCCGGCGCCACGGCGAACCTGGTGCTGCTCGACGAGGGCGCGGATCCCGGGCCGGTGCTCCGGTTCCTGCTCTCCGGGCGGTCGGCCTACGTCGACGGGCAGCCGATCCGGGTGGGCCCCGGCGCGGCGCCCACCGCCGACTGGGCGCGCCCGCTCGCCGGCAAGGTTGCGCTGGTGACCGGCGCGGCGCGCGGCATCGGCGCGGCGATCGCCTCGGTGCTCGCTCGCGACGGCGCGCGCGTCGTCGTCGCCGACCTGCCTGCCGCCGGTGCGGGCCTCGCCCGTACGGCCAACCGGGTCGGTGGCACCGCGTTACAGGTCGACATCACCGCCCCGGATGCCCCGCAGCTGCTGCTCGAGCACCTCGCCGCCCGGCACGGCGGCGTCGACGTCGTCGTGCACAACGCGGGCGTGACCCGCGACCGGGTGCTGGTCAACCTGAAGCCCGAGCAGTGGGACGCCGTGCTCGCGGTCAACCTCGAGGCCCAATTGCGGATCAACGCGGCGTTGCTCGCCGGCACCGCGCTGCACGACGCGGCGCGCGTGGTCTGCCTGGCGTCCACCAGCGGCATCGCCGGCAACCGCGGCCAGACCAACTACGCGGCCAGCAAGGCCGGGATCATCGGCATGGTCCGCGCGTTGGCGCCGGCATTCGCCGCACACGGCGGCGGGACGATCAACGCCATCGCGCCGGGCTTCATCGACACTGAGATGACCCGCGCCATGCCGATCGCCACCCGCGAGCTCGCCCGGCGGCTGAACTCGCTGCAGCAGGCGGGTCTGCCGATCGACGTCGCCGAGGTCGCCGGCTGGCTGGCCTCGCCCGGCGCTGGCGGCGTGAACGGTCAGGTGCTGCGGGTCTGCGGCCAGAGCCTGGTCGGGGCATGACGATCCGCATCTTCACCGAGCCGCCGGCGCTGGCCGGGCTGTATCTGTGCGCCGCCAGGAGCGCCCGCAAGCGTCCCGGGCACGCGCTGCCCGACTCGGCGTACACGCTGGCCGACCAGAGCATCGACGCCGACCACCTCGCCGGCTACCAGCGGCTGTGCAGCTTTCGGGTTGGCGACGTGCTGCCGCTGACCTACCTGCACGTGATCGCGTTCCGGCTGGCGATGGCGTTGATGGTCGAGCCGGCGTTCCCTTTCCCGGCGCCGGGCCTGGTGCACATCGCCAACTCGATCGAAGCCCGGCGGCCGGTTCGCCTCGACGAGACGGTGACGCTGCGGGTGCACGCCGCCGATCTGCGCCCGCACGACGCCGGCCAGCAGTTCGACGTGCTCACCGAAGCATCCGTCCACGACGAGCCGGTGTGGAGCGAGCGGAGCAGCTACCTGCACCGCGAACGCTCCCGCGGCCCACGCCCGCCGCGCGAGCCCGGACCGCAGCCGCCGGCCGTCCCGGCGCTCATCCAGGTGCCGCGCGCCATCGGCCGCCGGTACGCCGCGGTGTCCGGCGACCGCAACCCCATCCACCTGCACCCGCTGGCCGCCCGCGCGTTCGGTTTCCCGCGGATGATTGCCCACGGCATGTGGCTCGCCGCCCGCACGCTTGCCACGCTGGATGGTCGTCGACCGGGCAGCGCGGCGTTCGACGTCGCGTTCAAGACCCCGGTGCTACTGCCCGCAACCGTCGAGGTCTTGGCGGTGGCTGACGGTGCCACCTGGTCGCTGAACGTTCGCGACGCGCGCAGCGGCAAGCCGCACCTGGCCGGGCTGGTTCGTCCGCTGTCCCCATAGACTGCCCGGGTCATGGTCGCGCTCGATTTGCCTGCGGGCCGCGGCGGCGTGCTGCCGAACCAGTACCTCGACGCCGCGATCGCCGCAGGTTCGATTGACGCCGGCGGGTACAAGATCCCGCAGAGCAACGTGCAACCGGCGAGCCTCGACCTGCGGCTAGGCGAGGTGGCCTACCGGATTCGGTGCAGCTTCCTGCCCGGCCGGCACGCCGTCGAGGCGCGGCTGAAGGACTACATCATCGACGAGCTGGACCTGCGCCGCGACGGCGCCGTCCTGGAGACGAACCTGCCGTATCTCGTCCCGTTGATGGAGAATCTGTCACTGCCGTCCGAGGTGCGGGCGAAGGCGAATCCGAAGAGCTCGACCGGCCGCGCGGACGTCTTCACCCGGGTCATCACCGACGAGAGCTCGCGGTTCGACCAGATCGCCGCCGGCTACCGCGGCGGGCTCTACCTCGAGGTCGTCCCGCTGTCGTTTCCGGTGCGGGTGCGCGAGGGTCTCTCGCTCAACCAGGTGCGCCTCTCCGTCGGCCAGACCGTGCTCACCGACGAGGAGATCCGCGACTTCCACGCCGAGCAGCCAATCCTCTTCGCCGAGGGCGTGCCGGTCTGCTCGGACGCGTTGGCGCTTTCCGGCGGGCTCTTCCTGAGCCTCGACCTGCGCGGCGACCGGGATGGACGGGTGGGGTACCGCTCCCGCGGCAGCGCGCCGTTGCTGGATTTGTCGAAAGTCGGCGCCGCGGATCCGGAGTCGTTCTGGGAGGACGTCCGCCGGGAAGAGGGCGACCGGGTCGTTCTCAACCCGAAGAACTTCTACCTGCTGATGTCGCACGAAGCGGTCTCGATCCCGCCGCAGTTGGCGGCCGAGATGACGGCCTACGACCCGACCAGCGGCGAGCTGCGAACTCACTACGCGGGATTCTTCGACCCCGGCTTCGGCTACGGGGCAGTGAACGGCTCGACGGCCGCACTGGAAGTTCGCGCGCACGACGTGCCGTTCATGATCGAGCACGGTCAGCAGGTCTGCAAGCTGACCTTCGAGCGGATGCTCGAGGAGCCGACGCTGCTCTACGGACAGGGCATCGGGTCGAGCTACCAGGCGCAGACCGAGACGCTCGGCAAGCAGTTCCGCCGTCCGGACCGGCGGATCAGGCCGGCTCGCCGATCACGTCTTCCCCGCTCCTGACCGGTTCCGGGTCGCTCAACCGGTCAGGAGCGGGGAAAAGCTGATCCACATCGGCGCGTGCGGTGCACCGGTAGGCGGCCAGGTCGAAGCGCCGGGTAATCCGCCGGAACGTGAACGTGAACGTCGGCCAGATCGTGGTGTTGCGCCCGTGTGCGTCCAGGTACCAGCTCACGCAGCCGCCGGTGTTCCATACCGACTTGGCCAGCACCGCCTGGATGCGCTCGTTGTACGCATCCTGCGCCTCCGCGTGGACCTCCAGCGTGGCGAGGCGGTGGCGCTGCATCGCATCGAGCGCGCCGATCAGATAGTTCAGCTGCGACTCGATCATGAAGATCATCGACGTGTGGCCGAGCCCGGTGTTCGGCCCGGTGAGGATGAACAGGTTCGGAAAACCCGCGGTCGCGAAGCCCTTGTAGGCCCGCTGGCCGTGCTGGCGCCAGGTCTCGGCGAGCGTGCGCCCGTCCGCGCCGCGGATCAGCTCGTGCGCGGGCGAGTCCGTGACGTGGAATCCGGTGGCGGCCACGATCGCGTCCACCGGGCGCACCGTGCCGTCGGCGGTGACAACGGCGTGCGGGGCGATCTCGGCGATCCGGTCGGTGACCAGCTCGACGTTGTCGCGCTGCAGTGCTGGATACCAGTCGTTCGACAGCAGGATGCGCTTGCAGCCGATCTCGAAGTTGGGCGTCACCGCCGCGCGCAGCGCCGGGTCGCGCACCTTGCGTCGAATGTGTTCCAGCGCGATTTCGCGCGGGCGGGCGGCCGCACGCGGATGGCCGGTGAAGCCGAACACGAACGACTCGCGGCCCCAGTAGATCGCGGCGCGGGCCAGCCGCTGCGCGCCGGGAACGTGCCGGTAGGCCAGAGCTTCGGCCCTGGGGAACGTGCGGTCGCGGCGCGGCATGACCCACGGCGCGGTGCGCTGATAGACGTCGAGGTGGCTAACCTGCCGGGCGATCTCGGGCACGATCTGGATGGCCGACGCTCCGGTGCCGATCACCGCTACCCGCTTACCCGCGAGCCGCGCGTCGTGGTTCCACCGCGCGGAGTGGAAGAGTTCGCCGGCGAAGCTGTCCAGGCCGGAAGTCTTCGGGGCGGCCGGCTCGCACAGCACGCCGACGGCCGAGACGAGGACGTCGGCGGTGAAGCGTCCCCGGGTGGTGTCGAGCACCCACCGCGCGGCGTCGCCGTCCCAGCAGGCGGCGGTCATCTCGCAGTGGAACAGGTGCTTGTCGAGCACGCGGTACTTGCGGGCGACGGTGCGCAGGTACTCCTGGATCTCCCATCCGGACGAGAACGAGCGCGTCCATCCGGGATTGAGCTCGAAGGAGTACGAGTACAGGTGGGACGGGACGTCGCACGCCGCGCCGGGATAGGTGTTGTCGCGCCAGGTGCCGCCGACCTCGCCGGCTCGCTCGATGACGAGGAAGTCGCGCCGTCCCGACCGGGTCAGCTTGATCGCCGCGCCGAGCCCGGCGAAGCCGCTGCCCACGATGAGTGTCTGGACGTGGGGCGTCACGCTGCTCAGCGTACGGTCGGAGATCATCGGTGGGACATACCGTTCGTTACTAGGATGCCCAAGTATGGCGTTCACGGTGCAGACCAACCCTCGTCCTTGCAGCACTGACGAGCGGGCGAGGATCCTGGCCGAGCCGGGCTTCGGCCGGTACTTCACCGATCATATGGTCCGCATCGACTGGACGGCTGAAGATGGCTGGTCCGCCGGCGAGGTGCTCCCGTACGGACCGCTCAGGTTCGACCCGGCCACCGTGGTGTTCCACTACGGGCAGGAGATCTTCGAGGGGCTGAAGGCCTACCGGCAGCCGGACGGCTCGATTGCGACGTTCCGCCCGGAGGCGAACGCCGCCCGGTTCCGGCGCTCCGCGCGCCGGATGGGGATGGCCGAGCTCCCGGAGGAGCTGTTCCTCGAGTCGTTGCAGGCGCTGCTCGACGTCGATGGCGAGTGGGTGCCCGCCGGCGAGGACGCCTCGCTGTATCTGCGCCCGTTCATGTTCGCAAGCGAGGTGGGGCTCGGCGTGCGGCCGGCGAACGCCTACATATACCTGCTCATCGCCTCGCCCGCGGGCGCGTACTTCTCCGGCGGCATCGCGCCCGTGACGGTGTGGATCTCCACGGAGTACACCCGCGCCGCGCCGGGCGGCACCGGCGAGGCCAAGTGCGGCGGGAACTACGCGGCGTCGGTGGTCGCCCAGGCCCAGGCCGCGCAGCAGGGCTGCGACCAGGTCGTTTGGCTGGACCCGGCCGAGCGGCGGTGGGTCGAGGAGATGGGCACGAACAACCTGTACTTCGTGTACGGCTCCGGGCCGACGGCTCGGGTGGTGACGCCGGCGCTCACCGGAACGTTGCTGGCGGGCGTGACCCGTGACTCGCTGCTGACCGTCGCTCGCGACCTCGGCTACGCCACCGAGGAGGGGAAGATCTCGGTCGACGAGTGGCAAGCCGGGAACGCGTCCGGCGAGCTGACCGAGGTGTTCGGCTGCGGCACGGCGGCCGTGGTCACGCCCGTCGGGCAGGTGAAGAGCGCCCACGGCGAATGGACGGTCGGCGACGGCAAGCCCGGGCCGATCACCATGGAGCTGCGCGAGCAGCTGGTCGGCATCCAGACCGGCCGGCTCCCCGACCGCTATGGCTGGCTGCACCATTACTGAGTGGCGCGGGCGCGGTAACCTCGGCTTCCATCCGATCTTGGCCGGCTAGCCGGACGGCGGGTCGAGCGGCCAGTCGCGGCCATCTGCCGAGGAGGGGCCGGACGATGAGTCAACCGCTGCACGCCCTGATCCTGGTTCCGGTTATCGCGGTCGCGGCGCCGCTCCTGTCCGACCTGCTGCGCCGCTGGGTGCTGGTCCCCCTGGTGGTGTTCGAGATCCTGCTCGGCATTCTGCTCGGCCCGCAGGTCGCGGGCTGGATCCAGGAAAGCGACTTCATCAAGACGCTCGCCAACTTCGGCCTCGCCATGCTCTTCCTCCTCGCCGGATACGAGATCGACTTCGGGCGGATTCGAGGGCGTCCGCTTCGCCGCGCCACCCTGGGCTGGGTGCTGTCGCTGGCGGTCGGCGTCGGTCTTGGTGTGCTGGTGGCGCCGAGTGCGGCTGGCGGAGTGTTCGTCGGCATCGCGCTGACGAGCACCGCGCTAGGAACGATCATGCCGGTGCTGCTCGACGCAGGGGAGCTACCGACGCCGTTCGGCACGGCCGTGCTCGCGATCGGGACCGCCGGCGAGTTCGGGCCGCTGATCGCGATCGCGCTCTTCCTGAGCGGCCGCAGCCCGGCCCAGGCGAGCGTGACGCTGATCGCCTTCGCTGTGCTCATCGCGGCCGGGGTGCTGCTCACCACCCGGGTCAAGCACCGCCGGATCCATCGGCTGATCGAGGCGACGCTGCACTCGAGCGGTCAGTTCGCTGTCCGGCTGGTGATCCTGATCCTGGCCGCGCTGGTCGGGCTGGCCACCGCGTTCGGGTTGGACATGCTGCTCGGCGCGTTCGCCGCCGGCGTCATCATCAATCTGTTGATGGTCCAGGCGGATCCGGCCGCCAAGCACTATGTGGAGTCCAAACTCGACGCGGTGGGCTTCGGCTTCCTCATCCCCGTCTTCTTCATCAACACCGGTCTCGGGTTCGACCTGGACGCGCTGTTGCACCAGCCGTCAACGCTCGCCCTTTTGCCGATCTCGCTGGTCCTGTTCCTTCTGGTGCGCGGGGTTCCCGCGACGCTCGCCGCGCCGCCGGGCTGCTCGCGCGCGGACAAGCTGGCGGTCACCTTCTTCGGCGCCACTGGCCTGCCGATCATCGTGGCGGTAACCAGCATCGGCGTCGACCACGGCGACCTGAAGTCATCAACCGCGGCGGCGCTGGTCGGCGCCGGCATCCTGTCGGTGCTGGTCTTCCCGATCCTCGGATTGCAGCAACGCCGAACCGCGGTCCCGCGGGCGAAAGCAGAGGCTGAGGCGGAGGCCACGCCCTAGTCATTCGAGGTTGGGCAGGCGCTGGGTATGCGTGAGGACGGGCCGGAACAGATCGCCGACGTCGGCGAGCCGTTGCCCGATACTGCGGATGGTCCACCGGTCGGGGCGCAGAGCCGCGTCGTCCAGTTCGTCCCAGCCGATCGGCGCGGACACCGGAGCACCGGCGGCCGGGCGCGGGCTGTACGGCGCGACGAGCGTCTTGTTGATCGCGTTCTGGGTGTAGTCCAGGCGTGCCTTGCCGCGCCGCTCGCTGACCTCCCACTTCCAGCTCACCAGCTCGGGAACGACCGCGCCGATGCTGCGCGACAGCGCGGCGACCCACTCGCGGGTGTCGTCGAACGCCGGTCCGGTCGCGATCGGGACCCAGATCTGGATGCCGCGCCGGCCGGTGACCTTGGGGACCGCCTGCATGTTCAGGTGCTGCAGCGCGGTGCGGTGCAGCCGGGCCAGGGTGAGCACCTGCTCCCATGACGTGCCGGTGCCCGGATCGATGTCGATCAGGGCGTAGCTCGGGCAGTGCGGGGCCGCGGTCGTCGACGTCCACGGGTGCCACTCGAGCGCGCCGAAGTTGGCGACCCAGACGAGCGCCGCCGGCTCGTCGACGACGATGTAGGTACCCGTCTCGCCGGAGTCGGCCTCGGCGTCGTCCCACCGCGGCAGCCAGTCCGGGGCATGACTGGGCAGCTCCTTGTGCCAGAAGCCCTTCGCCTGGGCACCGTTCGGGTAGCGGTGCATGTTCAGCGCCCGCCCGGCCAGATACGGCAGCAGGGTCGGCGCGATGCAGCCCGCGTAGCGGATCAGCTCCCGCTTGCTCACCGGTCGCTCGCGCTTGCGGGCTGGGAAGAGCTCCTTGTCCAGGTTGGTCACTCGCAGGTCGCGTCCGAAGATCGTCCAGATGCCGCCGCGCGTCGGCAGGTCGTCCAGCGCGGCCAGCTCCTCGTCGGTGGGCGGCGCGGGCGGACGCAGCAGCACCGACGCCCGCGCGGCGGGCAGGTCCGATCGCCACATCCGTTCCGGATCGGCCTGGACCTCGTCGTTCGTGCGCCCGGAGAGAACCGATCGCGGATGCTGTTCCGGGTCCCAGCCGCGCACCGCATGCTCGTCGTTCTTGTGCAGCAGCAGCCAGCGTTCCTTGCCGCCGTCGTCGACCCCGGTGCGCACCAACACCAGGCGCCCGCGCAGCTTGTGCCCGTACACCTCGGCGCGCAACTCACCGGCGGCGATCGCCGCGGCCGGGTCGTCGGCACCGTGTGGCTCCCAGGTCCCGATGTCCCAGACGATCACGTCCCCGCCGCCGTACTCGCCGTGCGGGATCACCCCTTCGAAGTCGAGGTATTCGATGGGGTGGTCCTCGACGTGCACCGCCATGTGGCGCGCCTTCGGGTCCAGCGTCGGGCCGCGAGGCACCGCCCAGCTCGCCAGGACGCCGTCGATCTCGAAGCGCACGTCGTAGTGCAGCCGGCGGGCGCGGTGGCGCTGCACGACGAAGCGCGGCGCGCCGTCGCGTTTGCCGGCAGCCGGGCCCGCGGCGCCTGCCGGCTCGGGTGTGCGGGTGAAGTCGCGCCGCTGCCGGTAGCCGCCCAGCCGGGTCTCTGCGCGCTTGGCCACGTCGGTGAGTCTTCCCGTGCGGCGCGAGGGTGGAACGCTGCAGCTCGAGTTCGAGCGGGCCGACGCTAACCGTGGTGCGGCGCGAGTTATCGCACGGGAATCGCACGACCGGGCTCGTCACCGGAGTGACCCGCGAGGCACCGGACCAGCAGGCCCCTATTCCCTGCGGCTCTCCGGTAGCTTCTGGCGCACCAGCCCAACTTCATCCTGGCTATACTTGTGGCTATGAACGGGGTTGAGCATCTGCCGCTCGCCGAGGTGAAGAACCGACTGTCTGAGGTGGTGGATCGGTTGGAGCGGGAGCACGGCCGGGTCGTGATCACTAAGCATGGACGTCCCGCTGCTGTCGTACTCAGCGTCGATGATCTCGAGGGGCTTGAGGAGACCCTGGAGATCATGGCCGATCCCAAGCTGATGCGACGCATCCGTGCGGCCGATGCTGAGATCGATACCGGCCGCTCGCTGATCCTGAGCAGGGAGCAGGCACTTGGCGCGGCACACAGGCGCTAATGGCGGATCCGTACGCGATCGCTTGGGCACCCTCGGCACAACGTGACCTGGCACGGCTGCCGGAGAAGATCGCCACCGCAGTCGTCCAGTTCGCCTACGGATCGCTGGCCGCCAACCCATCGCGTGTCGGCCGTGAGTTGCACCTTGATCTCGCCGGGCACCGTTCGGCTCGCCGCGGAGACTTCCGCATCATCTACCGCGTAGATGATCAGCAGCATGTCGTGCACGTCGTCGCCGTCGACCATCGCGCTGACGTATACCGCTCAGGCCGGCGTGGCCGCTCAGGTGCCGGTTGTTGACATGCTCCGCGCGCACCTGGACACCTACGTCGCCGACCGGCCGGACGCGTTCGTGTTCACCGGTTCCAGCGGGCGGCCGATGCGGCGCAGCAACTTCAACAAGGCGGTCAGGTGGTTCGAGGCGCGCGCCGCGATCGGCGTGCCGAACCTGCACCTGCACGACCTGCGGCACACCGGCAACACGCTGGCCGCGGCCACGCCCGGCACGTCCACCCGTGACCTGATGGACCGGATGGGACACGACAGCATGCGCGCCGCCTTGATCTACCGGCACAAGACTCGCGAGGCGGACCAGCGCATCGCCGACGCGTTGCAGCACGAGATCGAAGAGGCCGACCGCGGCGTCGCGCCGACTCCGCTAACAGCACGGGGACAGCACGGCGACCGTGAACGTCGAGCCCGTACTCGGGATGCTGGGACGGGAGACCCCGGAATCCGGGGCTCTCAGGTAGCATCTGGCGAGTCTGCGGGTGTAGTTCAATGGCAGAACATCAGCTTCCCAAGCTGACAGTGCGGGTTCGATTCCCGTCACCCGCTCGGTGGTTGTCGACGGGATCCACGGCGTCCAGTGCTCAGAACCGTTGATTCCGTAGGCTTTTGCGGGGTGTCGGTCCATTACGGTCCATTAGACGAGAGATTAGACGAGAGCTGACAATCCTCGGCAGCGTCAACGCCGCCCGGTTTCTGGGGTCGAGAAGCTCTGGCGGCGGCAGCATCATCAGCTTGTGACTGCGAGCCATGATCAGCGGCACCACGTGCTGGCCGGCTGCTCGGTGATAGGGAGCCGCAGCGGGCGGGCAAGAGGAACGTTCGTATGTCTGATCCCCGTGCAGCGCCGGACTCTCCCGAACCTTCCGCAAAGCGGCATGATCGCGAACATCGGCGACGTCCTCATCTTGCGGGAATAGGTCGGACTGGCGCGTCTGGAGGGCCGTACGCCGCGCCCGGCCCCACTCGTCGCGACCGAGCGACCCGGGCAGATCGCCGAATCCGTATTCGTGGCCATGGACCCATCGGCCGAGGTCACCTGCTCGAGATGGGGTGTTCTGACGCGGCCGACTGAGCCTGCTTGCCTTGGCCGAGGAAGAGTTCGCCGTCGGTGTAGTCAACGAGCATGGGGCTGTAGTTGATCAGGGTCCCGGACCCGATCACCCCGACCGTGCCGGGCGGAATGAAGTTGCTGCCGACCGTCTGCTCAGGAAGCTGCACCTTTCCGAGCATCGCGGGCCCCATCGTGTAGTGGTTGACGACGACAGGGCAGTCAAGCCCGGCGTAGGCGGCGCCGGGTCGGCCCACCGGCGCCAACCGGAGCACCTTGACGACGCTCGGCCCAAGGTTTGTGGTACCTGCGCCCGTGTCGAGCGTCAGCGTGAACTGGGTTGGCCCGAACGACAGGTCAACGGTGGGCCTTACCTCTGTCAGTTGTAGCTGGTGGGGGCGAAGAGGTTCGCTGACTACCTTGACGGGCATCGGACTGGCGAACGACGTGCCCTCCGCCAATGACGCAGAGACCGACGGGGTCCCCGAGCCACCCACTACGTCTGATCGAAGGGGAGCACTTTGTGGCCCGAGTGTGAGGGTCTGTTGGCGGTAGTCGATTCTGACCGCACCGAAGCTGCTCAACGTGTCCGACCCGAGCACCCCGTCCAGGTTCGGAAGGACCGGGGACTGCACGGTTCCGACTTCTACGGTCTGCGGAAGCAGTGTCATGTTGCCGACCGACCATCGTGAAACCGCTGCGAAGGAGATCTGCCGCTTGCAGCTGAATGACGAGACAGTCCGAGGCCCGTCAACGAGGGCGAGGTGAAGCCGCGCCGCAAGGCTCGAGTCCACCAGAGTTGTAGACGCCCAGGTATCCACCAGAAACGGGAATGGCCCTTCGCCACCGATACAGACGTTGGCGACGATCGCAGCGCGGACGACTCTGATCGGCACAACCGACGGAGGACCGGGCTGCGGCGCGCAGGATTTCTCGAACACGGGCAGTTGCATGCCTGAGACCACAGGCCGCGCCACAGGCGCTCGAGGCTCACCGCTGTTACACCCAGTGATGAGGGCGACGACGGTGACGACAACGAGCGCATGTCGAGCCCTCAGTCCCGCACTCACTGCGCGCTCGCCTCCTCCTTCATGGTCCCATCTTGCTCAACCTCGCCGGAGGCGGCGGGCCCTGTTGCCAGTCCCCCTGCCTCGACGCCGACCGATTCATCTGCGCTTGTCGCCACCGGGTTCTGACTGTCGGCGTTCCGCGCCAGATCAGACGGGTCTTGTGCCCGTCCAAGCCCACGTTGATCTCCGAGTCGTCGGTGCATGGCACGCCGCGGTGTCCGTACGGATCTTGCCGCTTGTGCGGACAGGTCCAATGCGCTTATCTCGGCGCGAGCGGACGAAACTGTTGATCTTCACGAGTGGATCTATGCGCCGCGCAAGAAGTTCCCGGGTCACGGCAAGATCCGGGCGGAGCCCATATCGGACGATCACCTTGCCGACTTCGGAGGTGGCGCCAATCCGGCGATCTTGCCCGAGAGGGCGGCTAGGTCCGATCGGGCACCTGGTCCTTGACCTCGTCGTAGCCGAGCTCGGTGGGTGCCGGGGTCGGCGAGTAGATCACGCGGATCACGCCGGTCGGAAATGCCTCCGTCGCCGTCATCTTCAGGTGGTATGGCGCGTCGCCTTCGTCGAACAGCTTGCGGCCCTTACGCGCCGCCACGGGGTGCACTAGCAGGCGCAGCTCATCGAGCAGGCCTGCGGCGAGCAGCTGTTGCACCACGGAGATCGAACCGGGGATCAGGATGGCTCGGATCCCCGGATCGGCCTTCAGCGATGTGATTGCAGCGAGGAGGTCGCCATTAATCAGCTCGGAGTTGCGCCAAGAGAACTGCAGCGGCTGGCGTGAGACGACCACCTTGCGCACGTCTCCGAGTTGCTTGGCAAACGGCGCGTCGTCCCCACCCGTCTCCTCGCGGCCCGGCCACGCCCCGGCGAAGCTGTCGTAGGTCCGGCGCCCGATCAGCAGCACGTCCGCGGTGTCATAGTCCTCGCCGACCGCGCGACCCATGTTCTCGTCGTAATAGGGGAAGTGCCACGCGGGGTCGATCTCGGCTACTCCGTCGGCTGAGATGAACAGTGTCGAGATGACCTTTGCCATCGCGGTGAACCCCTTCGAGTGAGCCGGTGGTATCGAGAGGAAGACCGGTGCAGCATCCCGAACTCATCGGCACCCGCGCCGACGGCGAGTTATCACGATGCTTCGATCGCGGGGCGCGCCGATCACCGCACTCGGTAGTGGGTGAGTTCGATGCGTACCGCCGCCGGGCGGTTGGTCGCTGGACGTGCGATCGACGCCCTGAGCAGGGGCCTGGGTGACCAGGCAGGTGCCGAGCGGAGGGGCTTGTGTCGCCGCCATTTGTGGGAAGAGTCGCTCGGCAGCGGTTTGGCACCCGCGCGTGCCCGGGCTGCGATCGGCGTTTGCCTGCGTTGTCTCTGCTTGTCGGATTGCGCCTAGGGCCAGATCGATTTCATGTGCCAGCCGATGCCGGCGATGAGGGTTGCGGTGCCGCCGTTGGCGAAGAGGCTGACGCCGTTGCTGGTCGGGTCGGGGAAAATCTGGTCGGTGAGCACGACTTGGCCTTGGTCGGTAAAGACTTCGACGGAGGAGGTGTCGACGAGGACGTGGAGCCGCACGAGGCCGTGGTTAAGCGGTAGCGGGGCGCGCTGCACGGAGGCGAATGTCGGGTCGAAGCTGACGTCGCCGGACTTTGTGCGGTCGATGTAGACCTGGTTGGTGCTGGTGTCGTAGCCGATCTGGGTGAGTTGGCCGTTGCCGGTGTGCACGTTGACGCCGAACTGCTTCGCGGTGCCGGCGGCGAAGACGCCGTCGAGGTCGAGGGTGGGTCCGTTGATGCCGGCTGGTGTTGTGCCGGTGATGCGTTTGAAGGCGCCGAGCACGGGCAGGCCGGTGTGCAGCTCGTTCAGTTGTGGCACCGGTTGTTGCGTGAGTTGGATTTTGCCGGCGATGATGCGCAACGCGAGCTGGCGCGGGACGCTGTCGGCGCTGCGCCACGGTGAAGTCGGGATGTTGCCGGCGTAGTTCCAGTTGTTCATCCAGCCGATGAGGATCTGCTGGCCGTCGGGTAGGTCGTTGAACGAGGTTGCGGCGTAGAAGTCCGCGCCGTAATCGACCCAGTGTGCGCGTTGCACGCTGGACAGTGCGGGTGCGTTGGCAAACATGAACTGGTCGGCGAGGATATGCCCCCAACCGCCGGTGTTGGCGTCGACGATTTGGATCTGTGCCTGCTTGCCGAGGTAGGCGGCGAGGTCGAAGGAGTGCCAGTCCAAGGCCTCGGAGTTCGAGCCGGTCGCCGACTCCACAACCTTGCCGTTCACCAGCAGGTTGACGGCTGTGCCCGTTTGGTAGGGGTGCGCGGCCTCGGCTGAGAACACGATCTCGTCGACCATGATGTGGCCCCAGCCGGTCGATCCGTCGTTGTCGTCGACGACTTGGATGGTGGCTTGCTGGCCCTTGTATTGGGTCACATTCCAGGAGACCCAGTCCATGTTCCCGCTGTTATTACCGGTGGTGGTGGCGACGACCCGACCATTGACGACAAGGTTGATCGCTGTCGGGTTGGGTTGGCTCATCGGGTGATCGCCGCCCGCGACCAGGAAGTCGATGTAGTTACTGTTGATCGTGAACTGCGGTGAGGTGATGGTGCCCTCGGCCGGGTCGCAGGTTGCGACGCAGGTATCGAGGACTCGTGCGCCGATCTGTCCGGGAAGGCTCTCGGTTGTCGGTCCGGCGTTCGCGAAGGTGCCGCTGGCGGTCCATCCGGTACCCCAGGTGCTGCCCTCGAAGTCATCGAAGACAGTGCCCTGTGGCACCGTGCCATAAGGCACGCCGCCGGGTATGTAGGGGTGGTTACCGCCGCCGACGAGGAAGTTGAGGTAGCGCTGGGTGACCGTGAACGGTGGCGAGGTGAGGGTTCCGGTGGAGGCGTCGCCGCCGTTGAAGCTGTCGACGAACCCGGTTCCGATGACCCCGCTCACCGGCGACTGGCCAGGCAGCGGACCGGTCGCCGGCGCGGCGCCGAACGCGGTGCCGGTCGTCGTCCACGGGGCGTAGGTGCCGTTGTCGAAGCCGGCGTAGGTGGTGCCGGGCGGGGGCGTGTAGGCGCCGGAGTCATCGGAGGTGAAGGTTTTGCCGTCGAAGGACCCGACGAAGTACTGATCCCCGGAACCGCCGGCGATCGCGCCTGGGTTGAGCCCGACGACCAGCACCCATTTCTGGTTGGCGGGGTTACCGTCGACGTCGAGCGGGAACAGGTTGGGGCACTCCCAGACTCCTCCGGTCGCGCCGGCCGGGCCGAAATCGCTCTGATGGGTCCAGTTCTTCAGGTCGGTGGAGGTGTAGACCGACACCTTGTGCTGGTCGGACAGTGCGAGCGCCATTACCCAGTCGTGGCCGGGCGCGTACCAGAACACCTTCGGGTCCCGGAAGTTCTGCGAGTTGATGTTCAACACCGGGTTGCCGGCGTACTTGGTCCAGGTCAGGCCGCCGTCGGTGCTGTAGGCCAGCGCCTGCTCCTGGATCCCGGTCGCCTTCTGCGCGCTGGTGTAGATCGCCACCAGCGGCGGGTTCGCTTCGGTGCCCAGTCCACTGCTGTTGGTCCTGTCAAACACCACCGACCCGCTGAAGATGTACTCGTTCGCGTCCTGCGGGATGGCCAGCGGCAGCTCCTTCCAGTGCACGAGATCCGGGCTCACCGCATGACCCCAGGAGATGTTGCCCCACTGCGTGCCCGACGGGTTGTACTGGTAGAACAGGTGGTACTGGCCCTTGTAATAGATCGGGCCGTTCGGGTCGTTCATCCAGTTCTGCGCGGGCGTGTAGTGGAACTGCGGGCGGTACGGCTCGTGATACAGCGTCGGCGTCTGCGCGCTCACCGCGGGCGCAGCCGTCACGCCGAGCGCGAGCACCGCCGCGGCAAGCAGGGCCAGCCGCCGCCAGCAGGTCCTTCGGCCAGCACGCACTCGAATCATCAGAACCCCTCCTCTTGCTCGTATCAAAGAACCGGCACCGCGGTTTCGTCAAGCGCTCTGGGTCATCTGTCTTCGCGTTTACTATCCGGGCTCGATAGCCGCTAGATCTCGTGAGCGGTCGGCGGGTAGCGGCTGCCCTTCGCGCCGACCCGCGCAAGATCAAAAACAACGTTCTCTTCGGTCACATCGTGGGCCGCGGTTTTGTTCGGCGCGGAGCCGTTACAACGCTGTCTGGGCGGCTGCCAGCGACGAAGTTCGCGGGGTCTGCTCGCGGCAGCCGGTCAGTGCGGGTGCGCGGCGGGGAGTTGGTCGTCGGGTTGGGGTTGGAGTGTCGCGGCGCCGGTCATGATGGCGACGGCTTCGGCGGCGGTGTGGGTTTTCGGGGTGATGACGCCGACGCCGCGGCCGAGGCGTTGGATGTGGACGCGGTCGGCGACTTCGAAGACGTTGGGCATGTTGTGGCTGATCAGGATGATGCCCAGGCCCCGGTCGCGCAGGTCGCGGACGAGTCCGAGGACTTGGCCGGTTTCGCGGACGCCGAGCGCGGCGGTGGGTTCATCGAGGATGGCGACTTTGCTGCCGAACGCGGCGGCTCGGGCCACAGCGACGGCTTGCCGTTGACCGCCGGAGAGGGTTTCCACGGCTTGGCTGATGTTTTGCAGCGTGCTGATGCCGAGGTCGTTGATGTGTTGTCTGGCTTGTCGTTTCATGCCGCCGGTGTCGAGCATCCGGAACACCGAGCCGAGTATGCCGCGGCGGCGTTGTTCGCGGGCCAGGTAGAGGTTGCTGGCGATGTCGAGGGCGGGGGCGACGGCGAGGGTTTGGTAGACGGTTTCGATGCCGGCTTCGCGGGCTTCTTGGGTGCTTTTGAAGCTGACCTCGCGGCCGGCGACGCGCATGCTGCCGGCGTCGGGTGTCATCGCCCCGGACAGGCATTTGATCAGAGTGGACTTGCCGGCGCCGTTGTCGCCGATGATGGCCAGCACTTCCCCTGGGTAGAGGGTGAGGTCGACGCCGGCCAGGCCGACGACGTGCCCGAACGTTTTGATCAGCCCGTTGGCCTCAAGCACGGGTTCGGTCATGATTTCACGCTCCGGATCCACTGGTCGGCGGCGACGGCGGCGATGACGAGCATGCCGACGGAGAGCACTTGGTAGTTGGGGTTCACCCCGGCCAGGGCGAGGCCGTTCTCGAAGACTTGCACGATCAGCGCGCCGATCAGTGATCCGACCACCGCGCCGCGGCCGCCGAACAGGCTGGTGCCGCCGATCACGACGGCGGTGATGCTCTCCAGGTTAGCGTTCAGGCCGCTGTTGGGGTCGGCGCCGCTGACCCGCCCGACCAGGATCCAGGCGGCGACGGCGATCACCGCGCCGGCGACGACGTAGGCGCTGAGCAGCACCCGGTTGGTGCGGATGCCGGCCAGGCGGGCGGCCTCTGGGTCGTTGCCGGTGGCGTAGAGGTGTTTTCCCCACGCGGTTTGGCGTAGGGCGTAGGCGAAGCCGGCATAGAGCACCAGCATAAGGATCACGCCGGTGGTCAGGTGGAAGCTGCCGATGGAGATCGTTTTTCCGGTCCAGGTGAGCAGCGTGTTCGGGTTCAGCGAGATGGTCTGTCCCTGGGCGTAGATCAGGCTCAGCGCGGTGAAGATGCTCAGCGTGCCGAGGGTGACGATGAATGGAGGTAGCTTGATCCGGGTCACTAACAGCCCGTTCACGGTGCCCGCGGCGACCGCGACCAGCGCGCCGATGATCAACGCGACGATGTCGGGCAGGCCGTTGCTGGTGACGAGCTTGGCCATCACCAGGCTGGCCAGCACCATGGCCGCGCCGATGGACAGGTCGATGCCGGCGGTGAGGATGATCAGGGTCTGGCCGACGGCCAGCGAACCCACCACCGCGGCCTGCTGCAGCACGATGGACAGGTTCTCCGCTTTGAAGAACCGGTTGCTGATCAGCCCGAAGGCGATGCACGCGAGGATCAACACCAGCAGCGGGCTCAGCGCCGGCAGACGGTGCAGGATCTCGTGAACACGCCGCCCGAGGGTGTGTTTGGGTTGCAGGAGGTCCTCGGCCGGGCCGGGTTCCTCGAGTACCTGGGTCGTGGTCATCTGTGGTGCCTTCCAAGAGATGCTGCTGCGGCGAACGGTGCTGAAGCGCGAGGAGGCGGGTGACGCGCGACGGTGTGGCGGGCTGTCGCTCGTCGTGCCGACGTCGGGGCGGTGGTGGTGGGTGCCAGCGTTACCGCTGAGTCGCCGGCGCGTGGCGGGTTCGCGCACGCGCCGGCGACCGTCAGCCGGCCGGGCCGGCTAGCTGCCCCAGCAGGCCGACTCGGCCTGGGCGGGGGTTTCGCTGGTGACGCCGGCGACCGGGTTCTGCGTGACCAGCGCGGTGCCGGTGTTGTAGAAGCTCAGCCCGTTCGACGTGGTCGGCTTGGCGCCGCCGCGGGCCAGGGCCGCGATCGCGGAGACGCCGAGGCTGGCCATCTTGCCCGGGTATTGCGCGGAGTCGGCCGCCGCGAACGTGCCGGCCGCGACCTGCTTGATGTACTGGCAGCTGCCGTCGATGGTCACCAGCAGCACGTTCGTCTTGCCGGCGGCCTGCAGGGCCTGGTAGGCGCCTTCCGCGGCCGGCTCGTTGATCGTGTACACCACGTTGATGTCGCCGTTGGCGGACAGGCAGTTCTCCATCGCCGTCTTGCCGCCGGTGATCGCGCCCTGGGTGGGCTGGTGGCAGGCGATCTGGTAGTCGCCGCCCTGACCGCCGGTGTACTTGCCGGACTTGGCTTCCTGACCGTTCTGCGTCTTGCTGCCCGGGTCGATGCCCATTCCTTCCAGGAATCCGTGGTCCCGGTCGATGTCAACCGAGACGACCTGGTTGTTGAACAGGTCGAGCATCGCGATCACCGCCTTCTTGCCGGCCAGTTTGCCCGCGGCGTACTGGCCGATCAGCTTGCCGGCCTGCTCGTTGTCGGTGGCGTAGGTGATGTCCGCGACGCTGGGCGGATTGGGCGCGGTGTCCAACGCGATCACATAAATGCCCGCCTGCTTGGCCTTGTTCAACTCGGGATTGACCGCATCGCCGTTGGTGGTGATCAGGATGCCCTTGTCGCCGCGGGACATCGCGTTGTCGATCGCGCTGATCTGACTCTGCGTGTCACCGTCCTGGGCGCCGGCAGCCACCGTCAAGCTGACGTTGTCCTTGGCGGCCTCCGCCTTCGCGTCCTTCTCCATGCTCACGAAGTACGGGTTGCTGAGCGTCTTGAGGATCAGCGACACGCCCACCTTCTTGCCCGACCCGCCGCCGCCGGCCGCGCTGCCGCCACTGGCCGCGCTGCTGCTCGACGAGCCCGATGAGCCCGATGAGCACGCGGCGAGCGTCACCGCGGCCGCGGTCAAGGCGGCCGCCCCCATGATCAGCCGGCCGCGCCGCATGCCGCCGGCCGGCGCCGCCGCACGGCGTACTGGAAGTTCCATCTGCAGATCCTCTCGGAAGAATGCCCCTGGTGGGATAACGTTGTCTCAACATAGGCTGCACGCTGGCCGTCGTCAACCCCCATAAGTTAGGCTGATTTGACGGACTCCGTGACTGAGCTCACAAAGGTGGTATAACGGTGTCTCAGCCCTTGCAGGCGCGCAGTTCTCCGGGCCGGCCGACCATGCGCGACGTCGCTGCGCTCGCCGGGGTGGCGCTCAAGACCGTCTCGCGGGTCTTCAACGACGTGCCCACCGTCGACCCGCAGCTCGCCGAGCGGGTGCGCGACGCGGCGGCGAAGCTGGGCTACCGGCCCAACCTGACCGCCAGCAGTCTGCGCCGCGGAGACCGACGCAGCGGCACCATCGGACTGCTGCTCGACAACGTCGCCAACCCGTTCTCGGCCACCCTGCAGCGCGCGGTGGAAGACGTCGCCCGCGGTGCCGGGGTACAGGTGCTCACCGGCAGCCTGGACACCGACCCGCACCGCGAGAAGCTGCTCGCCCGCACCCTGATCGACCGCCGCGTCGACGGGCTGATCATCATGCCGGTCGGCACCGACCACAGCTACCTCGCCGTCGAGCAGCAAGCCGGCACCCCGATCGTGTTCGTCGACCGCGAACCCAACCTGATCGGCGGTGACCTGGTCCTCACCGCCAACCGAGACGGCGCATCAGCCGGCGTGCAGCACCTGCTCGCCGGCGGCCACCGCCGAATCGGTTACCTCGGCGACTCCCTGCAACTGTCCACCGCACGGGACCGGTACGCCGGCTACACCGACGCCCTGCGCACCGCCGGACGACGGCCCAACCCGCAGCTCATCCGCCACGGCCTGGCCACCGACGAAGCCGCCGAAAAGGCCGCCGCCGAACTGCTGGACTCCATTGGGCCGCCCACCGCGCTTTTCGCCAGCCGCAACGCCGCCGCCGTCGGCACCATCCGCGCACTACGCGCCCGCGACCTGCATCAGCACATCGCGCTGCTCGGCTTCGACGACGTCGCCCTCGCCGACCTCCTCCAACCAGCACTCACCGTCATCAAACAAGACCCCGCAACCATGGGCACCCTCGCTGCGCAACTGCTGTTCCAGCGCATCGACGGCGACACCAGCCCGCCAGCCCGCCACATCCTGCCCACCGAACTGATCCCACGAGGATCCGGCGAAATCCGCCCAGCGGCCTAACCACCTACGCCCGGTCACCCCGCATTACTCCCCACCATGGCCACCCCGCCGGCCCGACACACCGAATCGGCGACGCTGAGTCGCCCCGAGCGATCCGCCGCATAGACCGGGAGTCCATCTGGGCGGCCAATACACGCAAACGCTCGTTCCAGATTGCGCCTGCGAGGTCACCACCTGGCGACGATGAAGGAGAGCGCACGGTGCCCCATGGGGGCAGGTCGCCATAGAGGAGCGCACCGTCCCCGTGCCCGCCGCCGACGAGTACTGGTCGAGGTCGGGCCGGCTCCGACATTCAGGACTTCGAATTCGTGATCACCGGCGGGTTCCGCTAAGCCAACCACCGACGCCAACACCTGGCCGGGGCGCGGTCCACTCGACGCGCCCCGGTGGGTTGGACCTCGACTCGAATGGTGACCGGGCACGACGGTCTTCATGGCGTCGAGCCCGCGCTGACCGCCTCCCGCATGATCCGACCACCGTCAAGGCATCATCAGACCCGGAGACTGAGCCGCCCCCTGCACCACCAGCCTCTCTTGGGAACACTACGGAAAGCCTCGCCACCAGCGAAGGAAGCAGACCCGCCATGAGAACCATGGATCGCTTCAACCTTGAGGGCCGGGTGGCCGTCGTCACCGGCGGGATACGAGGTCTGGGCGCCGGCTTTGCCCAGGCGCTGGTAGACGCCGGCGCGGCCGTGCTGCTGGTCGGCCGTGATGTCGAGCGCGGCCAAGCGCTCAGCCGGGCGCTAACAGAAGGCGGGGCGTCGGCCGCCTTCACCGCCGCCGACGTCACGGCCGCACAGGATGTGGCGCGCATCCTCGCCGAGGCGCTGGACCGGTTCGGCCAGGTTGATATCCTGATCAACAACGCCGGCGCGTGCGTCCACGCCCCAGCGCTGGAAGTCACTGCCGCGGACTGGCGTCGCGTCATGGACGTGAACCTGGACGCGGTGTGGCAATGCGCCCAGACCTTCGGGCGGCACTTCGTCAACCAGAGGTCCGGCGTCATCGTGAACATCGGCTCGATGTCCGGCCTGATCGTCAACCGACCCCAGTGGCAGCCCGCCTACAACGCCTCCAAAGCAGCGGTGCACCACCTCACCCGAAGCCTGGCAGCCGAATGGGGCCCCTTCGGGGTACGGGTCAACGCCCTCGCCCCCGGATACATCAAGACCGACATGTCACCAGTCGACGAGCCGCAGTTCCACCGCCACTGGATCGAGGACGCCCCGCTGCAGCGCTACGGCACAGTAGAAGAACTCGCGCCCGCCGTGGTCTTCCTCTCAAGCGACGCCTCGACCTTCATCACCGGCTCCGTGCTCATCGCGGACGGCGGCTACACCGCCTTCTAGCCCGATCCCCCCACCGTCGCCCCCTGCGCTGCCCGTTCTGTCATCCATTTGCGTCGCCACGGGCAGGAGCCCGGCACGACCAATCGGTAGACGAACATCCGCTATCGGCACCATCGCGCCGCCACACTGCGCACGAATCTTTCGATGATCGGACCGGTTGACTGCGCTGATCTCGGCGAGGGCGGAAGCGATAAGAGGTCGCGCCACCGGTAGTGACCCGCCGGCGGTTGGAATGGTCTTGCATCCCGGGCCGCCGTGCTGGGCGTGTCCCGATGGGGCGTCCAGCATGGTCAGCCTGTGGGTAACCGAGTGGACCGGTTGAAGGAGGCGGCGCCGATTGATTCTGCCTATACTTGTGGCTATGAGGGAGTGGTCGTTGGCGGATGCCCGGAACCGGCTCTCGGAGCTGGTGGCCGATGTGGAACGGACGCATGCCCGGGTGACGATCACCAAGCATGGCCACCCAGCGGCTGTGCTGGTCTCACCGGAGGACCTAGCGGCGTTGGAGGAGACCGTTGACATCCTGTCCGACCCCGAGGCGATGGCCGAGATCCGGCAGGCCGAGGCCGAGATCGCTCGCGGCGAATACACCTCGGCCGAGGAGGTGACCCGGGTCCTCGGTGAGCGGCGCCGTCGGGAGACTGCGGCCGGGTGAGCGAACCCTACGAGCTGCGCGTCCACTCCGGCGCCCGTCGCGCTCTCACCGAGCGGCTCCTGCTTGCCGTGGCATCCGCCGTATGGGAGTTCTGCATCGGGCCGCTGCGAGACAATCCGCGCCGCGTCGGCAAGCCACTCGAACGCCAACTGTCCGGGTACTACTCGGCCCGTCGCGGCGCTTACCGGGTGATCTATCGGATCGAGGACGACGCCCGTGTCATTGAGGTGGTGCACATCGACCACCGCGCGGGCGTTTACCACCGCCGCTGACGTGAGCCGGCCCGATAGTGGCCGCGGTCCATTAACGGTCCATTACTTCCCGCCACGGGCGTGTCGTTCAGGCTGCTGCTGGCCCCTGCAGGCCGCGAAATTGCGGCGAGACACCGCTCGCGTGGACGATTTCCCAGCTGACAGTGCGGGTTCGATTCCCGTCAGCCGCTCCGGCGTTGCCGACGGAGCGTCAGCCGGGATTGGTGAGCCAGTCTTCGACGGGGCGATAGGTGGCGTCGGGCGCGTGGAGCCAGGTGTCGAGCGCGGTGATCAGCGGGCCGGGGTTGCGTCGGGTGCGCGGGAAAGTGCGGCTGCTGGTGAACAGCACCGACGTGACGGTCTGACCGGATTCCTCGGCGCGGCGCAACAACGGGGCGAAGTCTTTGACGTTCTCGGTGACGATGCGCCGGGCTTGCTCGCCGGCCCAGCGGAACAGTTCCTCATCAGACATGGCGCGCAGCGTGTCTTGTTCGGCGACCGTGACGACGTCATGACCGCGGTCGCGCAAGGTGGCAGCGATGACCGGGGCGTGCATCTCGTCGAGCAGCAGCGGCACGCGCCCGCCCGCGCGTTTAGGCAAGGAGCCGCTGTTCGGTGCGCCAGGCCTGTTCGGCAGCAGCCGAGACGCGGTCGGCTTCGCCGATTTCGGTGTCGATCTCGTCGGGGTAGGCGGCGTAGTAGTGCAGCGCCGCGCGCACCCGCGCCTCGGGTAACGCGAGCACCTCGGCAGCCGCGGCGACGGCAGCCTCGCCTCGCTCGTCGATCTCGCGCAGCACGTTGACGACCTCCCACACGTCCGGGCCGAAAGCCAGCGCCGCGCGCCGTCCGCTCGGGCCGTCCTTGAACATCACACCGGGGTGCTCGGCCATCCGCAGCCCTTCCTCGACGAAGCGCTGCGCGAGCCCGGAGGGTGTCGCGCCGGGGCTGGCCTGGGCACGGCGGCGCAGCCGGTCAAGCAGCCGTGGGTCGAACCGGATCGACAGCGGGGTGCTCATGTAGTGCATGATACTGACTGCGCTACGCTCGGCAGCTTCGGAATCCATCGCCAGTGCGCGATCGGCCCGATCCATTAGCGGTCCACTACCGCCGGCCATGGTCAAGCTGGCGCTGACCGTCGGTGGCCGGATGAGCAACGGTCCGGCTCAGGCGTGCTCGGAGGCCCGCGGCGCCCGCGCGACGCGGCGCATTGCTCGAGCTGCGCCGTCGAGCGCAGCCGCGCTTCGGTCTCGGCGCGAACCCGAAAGTGCAGCCGATTGCCGTGGCAGTCAGTGCACGGTCAACGGCGCTCGCGCGGTCTTGATCGCCTCGGACAGTGTGTCGAGGTCGAACGCGCCGTAGTGCCGTTGGCCGTTGATGAAGAATGTCGGCGTGCCGGAAACCCCGCTCACGTCGGCGGATTCGACGTCTTGCGCGACGCGTGTCGCATAAGTGTGCCGGGTCAGGTCGGCGTGGAACCGGTCGGTGTCGAGGCGCAGTTCGGCGGCGTAGCCGAGCAGCTTCCGCACGCTGAGCTCCTCCTGGTTGCGCATGAGCCTGTCGTGCATCGCCCAGAATGCACCCTGTGACCCGGCCGCTTCGGCCGCCTCGGCGGCGAGTTGCGCCCCGGGATGCACGTCGATCAGCGGCAGGTGACGGAACACGAAGCGGATGTCGGTGTCATCGATCAGATCGCGTACGATCCGCTCGGCGCGGCCGCAGTACGGGCATTCGAAGTCCCCGAACTCGATCAGTGTGATCGCCGCCTCCGCCGGCCCGCGGATGTGGTCGCGCGCCGGATCGACCTCCGGTATCAGGTCCTGCACGACCCGCACGTCGCCAAACAGTGCGCGCGCGCGGCGGGCAGGCGACAGCAAGCTGCTGAGCCGGTAGACCGCCGCGGTCAGCAGCGCGGCGACGAAGGCAGCGGTGAGCGCACCGAGTTTCGCCTCGGCCAACTGCTGCCCGTGAAACGCCCGGTCGGCTATCAACAGCGCGACGGTGAAGCCGATGCCGGCGATGGTGCCGCTGCCTAGGACGGCGGCCCAGCCGACCGGCGGCACGATCCGGCCGCGGCTGAGCCGGGCGACCAGCCACGAGGTCGCGACGACGGCGACCGGCTTACCGGCGAGGTAGCCGAGCAGCACGCCGAGGGTGACCGGAGCGGCGTAGGCGTGTGCGAGGAAGCTGCCGTTGAGCCCGATGCCGGCATTGGCCAGCGCGAACAGCGGAACGATGACGTAGCTCGTCCACGGATGGAAGAAGGTTTGTAGCCGTTCGTTCGGCGACAGCGTGCCCGTCAGGCCGATCGCAGCGTTGCGGGCGAGCGCGGATGTCGGTTGCTCGCGGAAGCGGCGCACCAGCCCGGTCGCGGCCTCCAGCTCGCCACGGTTCGGCGTGTAGGCAGGGGCGACCAGGCCGATGACCAGCCCGGTGACGATCGGGTCCACGCCGCTGGCGAGCAGCGTGGCCCACATGCACACCCCGAGACCGGCATACAGCCAGCGCTGCGACATGCCCAGCCGCGACACGACAAGGAGGACAACGAACACCGCCCCGGCGAGCGCGAGCGGGACCAGCGCGATGCTCCCGCTGTAGACCAGCGCGATCACCACCAGCGCAGCGAGATCGTCAACGACGAACACGGTCAGCAGGAAGACCCGCGCCCGGTCCGGGACGTTACGACCGAGCAGCGCCAACAGGCCCAGCGCGAGCGCGGTGTCGGTGGACATGGCAACCCCCCAGCCGTGCGCGCTGGACCGCCCGGCGTTGACCGCCAGGAAGATGAGCACCGCGACGAGCATGCCCATCAGGCCCGCGGCGAGCGGCAGCACGAACCGGCGCCGCTCACGCAGATCACCGAGATCGAACTCGCGTCGGGTCTCCAGCCCGACCACCAGGAAAAATAGCGTCATCAGCCCGCTGTTGATCCACGTCTGCAGATCACGGCTGACGCCGACGCCGCCCAGCCGCACGGACAACTGCGTCCGCCACACGGTTTGATAGGACGACGCGTCGACGTTGGCCCACACCAGGGCAGCGACTACTGCGGCGACCAGCACGCCGGCACTGCCGGACTCGGTACGCAGGAACGCGCGCAGCGGGGCCGACCGGTTACGCGCCCACAGCGTCCGGCCGCGCCAGGACGACGATCCGGCCGATGCCGGGTCAGTCGGTTGCGGGGCGCTCATGGCTGGCGACGCTAGCGCTTGCCCTCACTCGATGCCGACTGTTTGGCATAGCTGCCCGCGCCCACGACCCCGACGAGCACTACACGTCGGATGAGTAGCGATTCCGGGGTTCGTTCCGGGCGATCACCGATGCGGGCGGCGCGGTGAGCCAAGCATGCTCGACGGCATGAGTAACCAACTTGACCGTCCGCAGCAGAACAAGATGATCGCCGGCGTGTGCGCCGGGTTGGCCGAGTGGCTCGGCTGCACGCCCACTCTCGTCCGCGTGCTGTTCGTGCTCTCCTGCCTGCTCCCCGGCCCGCAGTTCCTGGTCTACCTTGCGCTATGGGTGGTGATGCCCAAACGGGTCTGAGGAGGGGTAGCCGGTGAAGGTCGCCATCGTCGGCGGCGGGGTGATCGGCCTGACCAGTGCGTATCACCTCGCCCGGCACGGCGTGGACGTGACCGTCGTCGACGCGCGGACGCCGGGGCGCGGCGCGTCGCACGGCAACGCGGGATGGGTCGTGCCGGCCGACGTCGGACCGGTGCCGGCGCCGGGGATGGTCCGGCAGGGCCTGCGTTGGATGCTGCGCCCGGACAGCCCGCTCTACGTCCGCCCGTCGCTGGATCCGCAGCTCGCCCGCTTCATGCTGACGATGGCACGGCACTGCAACCGGCGCGACTTCCGCGCCGGGATGCGGGCCAACCTCCGGCTCGGCGAGCGGACGATCGCGCTGTTGGACGAGTACCGCCGCGACGGCGTTGCATTCGAGATGCACGAGCAGGGCCTGCTCATGGCGTTCGCCACCGCCGCGGAGTTCGAGGCGCACTGTCACGATCTGGACCTGATCGGCGAGTTCGGGCGGACACCGAAGACGCTGACCGGCAGCGAGATCACCGAGCGCGAGCCAGCATTACAGCCAGGTTTGCACGCGGCACTGTTCTTCCCGGATGAACGGCATGTGCGCCCGGATACGCTCATGACCGGGCTGGTCAACCGCTGCCGCGAGCTGGGTGTCGATATCCGAGCGCAGACCCCGGTCGTCAGCCTCCGCCATGACAACGATCGGATCGGCGCGATCGAACTGGCCGATGGGACGCTCACCGCTGACGCGTTCCTGCTCGCCGCCGGCGCGCACTCCGGCGGGCTCTCCCGGACGTTCGGCGTGCCGCTCCCGGTGCGTGCCGGCAAGGGATACAGCCTCGACTACGCGCCGCCGCCGGTTCAGGTGACCAGCACGATCCTGCTGGCCGAAACCAAGGTTGCGCTCACTCCGCTCGACGGCGCGCTGAGACTAGCCGGCACCATGGAGTTCGCCCGCCTCGACACGGTGGTGAACGACGTCCGGGTCGCGGCGATCCGGCGCGCGCCGCAGCGCTACGTCAAGCACTGGGACGACCCCGCGCCGACCACCGCGCCGTGGGCCGGCGCGCGGCCGATGACACCGGACGGCTTGCCGATCATCGGCCGGCTGCCCGGGTTGGCCAACGGATACGTCGCCACGGGGCACGGCATGCTGGGCATCACGCTCGGACCGGCGACCGGCGAGCTGATCGCACAGACGATCGTCACCGGCAAGGTGCCTGACGTGCTCGCGCCGTTCGACCCGCGCCGATACGCCCGAGGCGTCAGCTCGCGAACTCGGCCTCGTCGTTATGGGTCGCGGCGTCGAGCTTGGCGATCACCGCCTTGATCCTGGCCACGGTGTCGAACTGGTCGTGGCCGAAGATCCGCAGATAGTTCTGCATGGCGTGGCGGACCATCTCCAGCTCGGCGTCTGTGAGACGGACGGTGTTCATACTTCGAGCGTACGGCTGGCCTCGAGGAACTCGGCCGGACACGCCGTCGTCTCGTCGCCCAGCATCCGTGCCCGGTAGGTGGCGACCGCGGCCGCCTCGAGGTTCACCGCGCGGGACAGCGCGAGATCGGCGGTATCGGCGACGACGAGGCAGCCGTGATGCCGCAGCTGCACGACGTCCGCACCGGCGGCGAGCTGCTCGGCCGCCGCATCGGCCAGCTCCACCGAGCCGGGCCGCAGGTACGGGACGAGACTCATCCCGCGCAGGTAGTACGCATGGTCGGTGGTGATCAGCCGGATGGGAACGTCCAGCGCGTGCAGCAGGGTTGCCATCGGCGGGTGCAGGTGAACGCTCCAGGTGACGTCCGGGCGGGTGCGCATCGCCGCCAGGTGCAGCGCCAACTCGCTGGTCGGGACGCCTGCACCGAGCACCTGCCCGGACGAGTCGACGTGCGCCAGTTCCCCGGGCGAGTCCAGCCGGCACCCGGCGGCGGTCACCCACAGCGTGCCGTCGTCGGCCCGAACCGCGATGTTCCCGCCGGACGCCACGACGAGCCCCGCCTCGGCGACGGCCCGGCCGAGGGCGAGCAGGCGGTCCTTCACGGCTTCTCACCCGAGGCCGGGCGCACGACCCGCCGTTCGGTGACCAGCGCGGTGACCAACTCTGCCGGCGTCACGTCGAAGGCCAGGTTGAGCGCCCGGGCCCCCGGCGGCGCCGCCCGAACCGGCCCGGCGGCCAGCACCTCGTCCTCGGCGCGCAGCTCGATCGGCACGTCCTGCCCGGTCGGCGTCTCGGTGTCGACGGTCGACTCGGGCGCCGCGACCACGAACGGGATGCCCGCATAGGCCGCCGCGAGCGCCAGGGGAAACGTGCCGATCTTGTTCACTACATCGCCGTTGGCGGCGATTCGGTCGGCGCCGACCACCACGGCGTCCACCAGGCGCCCCGCGATCACGCTGGCACCCGCGCCGTCGACGACGAGCCGGTAGTCGGTGCCCAGGCGCTCCAGCTCCCACGCGGTGAGCCGGCTGCCCTGCAGCAGCGGGCGGGTCTCGCCGGCATAGACCCGGCCCAGCCGACCGGCGTCGAACAGCGACCGGACGATGCCCAACGCCGTCCCCCATTCGACCGTGGCCAGCGCGCCGGTATTGCAATGCGTGTAGACCCGGATCGGCATGCGGCCGGTGAGTTCCGCGAGCAGCGCCGCGCCGCGCTCGCCGATGGCCCGGTTCGCCGTGGCATCCTCGGCGAGGACGGCCAGCGCCTCGCGCTCGACCGCCTCGGGACCGTCCGGCAGGCGGGCAAGCACCCGGTCCACCCCCCGCGAGAGGTTCACCGCGGTCGGCCGGGCGGCACGCAACCGGTCAGCAGCGGCACGCACCGCCGCCTCGTCCGGCAGGGCGCGCACCGCGAGGAGCACGCCCAGCGCGCCGGCCGCGCCGAGCGCCGGCGCCCCGCGCACGGCCAGACGCCGGATCGCGTCGACCAGATCGTCCACATCCGCGATCCGCAGCAGCCGCTCGTCGTGCGGCAGCGCGGTCTGGTCGAGCAGCACGACCGCCCCGTCCCGCCAGTCGATGCTGCGAGCCACCGTCATGGCGCACACGGTACGGCTGGAAGGATTGCGGTATGAAGATTGCAGTTGCCGGGGGCACCGGCCTGATCGGACGCAAGCTGGTCGACACCCTTCGCGCGGACGGCGTGGACACCGTCGTGCTCGCCCGCAGCACCGGTGTGGACCTGACCACCGGTGCCGGGTTGGCCGACGCGCTTGCCGGCGTCGACCAGGTCATCGACGTGACCAATCCCGGTAGCACCGACGAGTCGGCCGCGACGGCGTTCTTCACGTCCGTGGCCGATCACCTGCACAAAGCCGGCGGGCGGGCAGGGATCGATCGGCTGGTCGTCCTGTCGATCGTCGGGATCGACAAGGTCCCCGCCGGCTACTACGCGGCGAAGCTGCGTCAGGAAGCGGCCGCCCATGCCGGGCCGATCCCCGCGCCCATCCTGCGGGCGACCCAGTTCCACGAGTTCGCCGGCCAGGTGCTCGACCGGGGCCGGCAGGGTGGCGTGAGCCGCGTGCAACGGATGCGCGTTCAGCCGGTCGCCGCGGCCGCCGTCGCCCGGGTGCTTGCCGATCTCGTGCAGGCAACCGACGCGCCGGCGATCTCGCAGGTGGGCGGGCCGCGCGAAGAAGATCTGGTCGACATGGCGACCCGCCTCGCCGCAGCCCGGGGTGAGCCGACGCGGGTCGAGGCCGACACCAGCCCCGGCTCTGCCGCGATCGGCGAGGCCCTGCTGCCCGGGCCGGACGCGGCTCTCGTCGGCCCGACCTTCACCGAATGGCTCGACGCCGGCGGCCGCTGACCGGATTACCGTGACGAGTATGGCCGACTACCAGCACATTCTCGTCACGCACGACGGCGACACGGTGCGGATCACGATGAACCGGCCGCAGCGGCGCAACTCGCTCTGCGAGGAACATCTGCGCGAGCTGCTAGCCGCGTTCCGGTCCGCCGGCCAGACGGACGCGACGGGCATCGTGCTCGCCGGCGATGGCCCGGTGTTCTCCTCCGGGCACGATTTCGCCGACGTCGCGGCGCGCGACGAGGCCGGCGTGCGCGCGCTGCTCGACGTCTGCACCGAGCTAATGCGCACGATCGAATCCGTGCCGCAGGTGGTGATCGCCCGGGTACACGGGCTGGCCACCGCGGCCGGCTGCCAGCTGGTCGCATCCTGCGATCTCGCCGTGGCCGCGGAGTCCGCCGGGTTCGCGCTGCCGGGCGGCGCGGGCGGGTGGTTCTGCCACACCCCGGCGGTCCCGGTCGCCCGGGCCATCGGTCGCAAGCGGCTGATGCAGATGGCGCTGACCGGCGAGGTGATCGACGCTCGCACCGCCCTCGAGTGGGGCCTGGTGAACGCCGTGGTCCCGGACGCGCAGCTCGATGCTGCCGTCGGCGACCTGCTCGAGCGGGCGACCAGGGGAAGTCGGGCGTCCAAGGCGCTCGGCAAGCGGACGCTCTACGCCCAGCTCGACCGCGCCGAGGCGCAGGCCTACGACATCGCCATCCCGGTCATGGCCGGCGCCTCGCAGACCGCCGGCGCCAAGGAGGGGATGGCCGCATTCCTCGAGAAGCGGCACCCGGCCTGGCCGGACTGACGCTGGCATCAGCGCGCGGATTGCGAGACCTCGACGCCGGCCTAATCTGACGCAGATTCGCCCGTCGGATCGGTACGTTGGGTGTATGAGCACTGTCGCGCAGCAGCCGTCAGAGGCGGCGCGATCGACTCCCCGGGCGGCGAGCCATACCCGGCACGGCAGGCGGCCGAGCATCGCCCGCTTGCCGATGGCGGCCCGGCGCGAGCAGCTCGTAGCGGCGGCGATCCGAGTCGCGGCCCGCGACGGAGTGGACGCGGCAACCACGCGAGCCATCGCGGAGGAGGCCGGTGTCTCGCTCGGTATCGTGCACTACTGCTTCACGTCCAAGGACGAGCTGCTGCGCGAGGTCGTCCGGGCGATCGTCGAGCGGACTCGGGAGACCGCCATCGACGCACTGCAGGCCGGCGGCGATCTGCGCTCCAGCCTGCTCGCCGCGGCCGACGCGCTGCTGCTGCGCATCCAGGCCGACGAGCACCTGCTCACCTATGAGCTGACGACCTACGCGCTCCGCCAGCCGGACGGGCGGCAGCTGGCCCAGCTGATGTACGACTTCTACTTCTCCACCGCGGTCGAATTCTTCGAGCAGGCCGCCAAGGCAGCGGGCATCGTCTGGACGGTCCCGGCGCCGACCCTCGCCAGGCTGCTGACCGCGCTCACCGAGGGCGTCACGTTGGCCTGGTTGGTCGACCGGGACGATGGCGCAGCCCGCGCCACCTACCAGGCGTTCGCCGATTATGTGGTGGGCCTGGCCCGCCCCGCTTCAGCTCGCGCGGTTGGTCGCGCCCTGCCCGACGCACCTTCCCCTCGCTCTTGATGTTGGACTTGTGGCGGATATTCGACCACAAGTCCAACATCAAGACGAGGGCGGAGATCGGCCGAAGAGCGGCCTGCTAGTCGCCGGTGCGCATTGTGCACTTTCCGGGCTCGAGGCCCTCGACGATCGCTGCGGAGATCTGCTCGAGCTGGGCGACCTGCTCTGGCATCAGCCGGTCGATGACGTGCTCGCGCACGGCGGCCACGTGCCCCGGCGCCGCCGCGGCGAGGGCAACGAAGCCGGCGTCGGTCAGCTGCGCGACCTGGCCGCGCTTGTCGGTGGGGCAGTTGGTGCGGGTGACCCACCCACGCTCCTCGAGGCGTGCGACGGCGTGGGAGAGCCGGCTGCGTGACGATTTCGAGGCCTCGGCCAGCTCGCTCATCCGCAGCGCTCGGCCCTCCGCCTCCGAGAGCCGGACCAGGATCTCGTAGTACCCGTGTGGCATTCCGGAGTCCTGTTGCAGCTGGCGGTCCAGCTCGTCGAAGAGCAGGGTGGTCGCCTCGAGGTACGCGCGCCACGCCCGCTGCTGCGGTGCGGTCAGCCAGCGCGTCCCCGTCACATGAAAAAGGATAGCGGCCCACGAGTAACTAGTTGAAAGCTCAACTGCTGTCCGGTACAGTTACTGTTAGCGAACGAAGGAGCCAACCGATGACGATCAATCGCCTCAACCACGCTGTCCTCTACGTCCGCGACGTCGAGCGCAGCGTCGCCTTCTACACCGAGGTGCTCGACTTCGAGCCGGTTCCGGCCTACACCGGCATCCCGGGCGCCGCGTTCCTGCGCGCCGGCGGTTCGACCAACGACCACGACCTCGGCCTGTTCCAGATCGGCTCACAGGCGGCGGCGTCGACCGCCGGACGCTCGTCGGTCGGCCTGTACCACCTGGCCTGGGAGGTCGACACGCTCGCCGACCTCGAGCGCTTCGCCAGCCGCCTCGCCGAGGTCGGCGCGCTCGTCGGCGCGTCCGACCACGGCACCACCAAGTCGCTGTACGCACAGGACCCGGACGGGCTCGAGTTCGAGCTGGCCTGGATCATCCCGGCGCACCTGCTCGACGACGCCGCCCGGGCGGGAGGCCCGATCCGCTCGCTGGACCTGCAGAAGGAGAAGGCGCGCTACGGCGCGGACACCCTCGGCGGCGTCGGGATCAGCCGCCCAGCCGTGCCCGCCTAGACTCGGTCGTCGCCAACCCTGCCGAACCGAGGGGTCCCCGCGTGCCGTTGCGTGTACTGCTGCTGGAGAACATCCATCCCGAAGCCGCCGGCTTGCTCTCCGCCGCGGGATTCTCCGTCGAGACGCTCGACCGCGCACTCGACGAGGACCAGCTGGTCGAGCGCCTCGGCGGAGTGGCGCTGCTCGGCATCCGGTCCAAGACGCACGTCACAGCGGGGGTATTGGACGCCGCGCCCGAGCTCGCCGCGATCGGCGCGTTCTGCATCGGCACCAACCAGATCGACCTGGCGGCGGCAGCCGAGCGCGGGATCGCCGTGTTTAACGCGCCGTTCTCCAACACCCGCAGCGTCGTCGAGCTGGCCATCGCCGAGATCATCGGACTCACCCGCCGGCTGACCGTGAAGAACTCCCTTATGCACAAAGGCATCTGGGACAAGGCGGCTGAGGGCGCGCACGAGGTTCGGGGGCGCACGCTAGGCATCGTCGGCTACGGCAACATCGGCACACAGCTCTCCGTTCTGGCCGAAAACCTCGGCATGCGCGTGCTGTTCTACGATGCCGTCGACAAGCTGGCGCTCGGCAACGCGCAGCGGTGCGAGACGTTGCCGGAGCTGCTCGCCGCATCCGATGTTGTGACGCTGCACGTCGATGGCCGCAGCTCGAACGACAACTTCTTCGGCGCCGCGGAGTT